>CAWCQY010000017.1:0-103876 GCA_963797795.1 uncultured Acidobacteriota bacterium | reverse complement strand
CAAGTAATGAACGAATAAATAGAACATAGCAAAGAACCCGCTTCCCCCTAGGAAGAAGTACTGAATATTTAGATGGAGCTAATCCCTTCAGGAGATCGTGTTGTCGAAATGCAAGTATGGTTAGAATACATTTCTTATAAAGTACGTAAGAAAGATTTAGATGAAGATTCTGTTTATAATGGTTTCGTTCATTTAATGACAAAGTTGAATGATGCGGGACTTTTAATAGATGAAATCACACTTGAAAATAGAGATTGTCCATCTTCTATGCGTTAATAGATGGACTTGCCCTACATCGGTTAATGGGCGTTGTACCAATTTCTGAATAACGCATTTGCTGATTTAGTTGAACGAGAGTTGGTTCGATTATTGAAATAATGTAAAGATAAAACGCATCGACTTCATAATGACTTCGATGCGTTCTAAAATTATTATTTATCATCATCATTCAAATACTTCGCAATTTTGCGCTCTTCCCAATCCTTCCCAAACAATTTGTTTTGACCAAAGACTGTAAAAGCATGTGATACTAGACGATTCCCCAACCAAATAGAGCCCAGAGAAAACCATAAATAATCTTTATAAGTTAATAAATTAATAATGACTAATCCAATGTTCACAAAAATATAAACGAGCAAATGAGTGTAAAAATCTTTTAAGTTTTCGAACTTCTCTTTTTGGCCTCTCGATACCTTTCATCATGCATGATAGAGATCACACCTTTTTTGGATTTTATTTAAGACAAGCGTGCTAGTTGGAAACCTTTTCCACTCCTAATAAAGTGAATATAACATAAAAAATCTGTACTTATTGTTAATGTATGGTAAACCGTTTAAAAATACGCTTATTATGCAAGAATTGTATGGCAAGAAGTTATTTCATATAATATTTACAAAAAGTGAATTGAAACAATGTGGTTAGTATTGAAATAATGAAGTGAGTTTTTTGCATAGTAAATGTTTAATGAGAGGGGATTGATTGTATGAAAATATATGCGCACAGAGGGTATTCTGCAAAATATCCAGAAAATACGGTGGCAGCTTTTAGGGCAACGGCAAAGTTGCCTGTAGAAGGGGTAGAATTTGATGTTCATCTGACAGCTGATCGTCAAGTGGTTGTTATTCACGATGAGAAAATTGACCGTACTTCAAATGGTACAGGGTATGTAAAGGACCTCACGTCAGCAGACTTTGCACTATTTTGGTTCATGGTTCAGTGAAGAGTTTGCTGGTGAAAGAATTTCAACACTGTCAGAAGTTTTAGATGTATTTAAAGATACAGACCAACGAATTAACATTGAGCTGAAATCTGATGTTTTTGTATATGTAGGTTTGGAAGAGCTTGTCCTTCGTGAAGTAGAGGCGAAAGGAATGTTGGATCGGGTCGTAATTTCATCTTTTGATCATGAGGCGGTAAAACGCGTTTCTGAGCTTGCGTCCGGCATTGGCGAGGGTCCCGCCACGATGGAGAAGCATGCGGCGGACGTGGCTCGAATCATGGACTGTGAGGAGATTAGGCGGGCTGCGTTCGTGGGAGTCTCGATTGGCGGCTACGCGTTGTTCGAATTCTGGCGGAAGCATCGGGTGCGCGTCCAAGCATGGGTGCTGTGCAACACAAAGGCGCAGGCAGATACTGCCGAAGGACGGGCTGGGCGAATCCGGGCAGCGGCTGAAGTAATGGAGCGCGGGACCGAACCCTTCTTCGAAAGCATGGTTGCCAAGCTGATCGGGGAAACGACCCGAAGCAGCCGCCCGGATCTGGTCGAAGGGGCGCTGCGCATGATGCGGAAGATGTCTCCGGAAGACGTGGCGATGGTGCAGCGAGGCATGGCAGAGCGTCCGGACTCGATGGACACGCTGAAGACAATCAACGTGCCGACTCTGGTTGTGACGGGCGATGAGGACATCCTTACCGGCGTCGCGGATGCGGAGTTGATGCGGCAAAACATTGTGGGAAGTCAGATGAAGGTGATCGCCAAAGCAGGGCACTATTCTCCGTGGGAGCAGCCGCAGGAAGTGGGGCAGTTGTTGCGCCAGTTTCTGGATCAGGTGCGCGGAAGCTAGCAAGACGCTACGAAGCGTGTTTTTGTTACAATGCTCGCGCCATGATTGATGCATTCCTGGTTCCGGGAAAAACCGTAGTCAGCTCCAAGGGCGATGGGTCACCCTTGGACCTGAGCAGTGCGGCCAGCCGTGTCTTCCTGCTCAGCCTGAACATCAGCGGTATTGTTGAGCAGGAGTCGCTAGATGTGAGCATTTTTGGATCGGCGGATGGCACGACCTGGGGTCCGAAGCCAGTCACGAATTTTCCTCAAAAGTTTTACCAGGCGCAACATCCGCTGCTGCTCGATTTGACTTCGCATCCCGAGGTCAAGTTTCTACGCGCTCACTGGGAGGCCGCCCGCTGGGGCCGCGGCAGCGAAACTCCGATGTTTGAATTCGATGTGACGATCAAGGAAGTGCCACCCGACATTCTGAAAGAAGCTACCGCCGAAGCAAAGGCGATGGTGTAGAGAAACTGACGATTGGGTAATTCCCGATTGTCACTGGTCACGTCGCCGCTTGCATCTGGGACGTTGATCGTTCCGCTTGAGAATCTCAGCCTCGCGTCCTTTTCCGTTATATTGAGTGAAAGATGCTGAACGAGACCAAAAATGCCACGGTCGTAGTTCGTCCGGCGAGAAACATTGCGGGTGCCCTGCGGCTGCCGGGGGACAAGTCTATCTCTCATCGCTATGCGATGCTGGCTGCAATTGCCGAAGGAACGACGCGGCTGGAGAATTTTTCCACAGGAGCGGATTGCGCCAGCACGTTGAGTTGTTTAACAACCTTGGGAGTGGAGTGGAAACGAAAGGAAAACGCAGTCCTGATTCATGGACGAGGACCAAGCCTGCAACCGCCGAAGATGCCGTTGGACTGCGGTAACTCTGGCTCGACGATGCGAATCTTGAGCGGCATTCTGGCAGGGCAGGGATTCAGCAGTGAACTGGTGGGCGACGAATCGCTGTCGCGGCGTCCGATGGCCCGAATCATCGCGCCGCTCGAAGCAATGGGTGCAAAGATTGCCGCCGAAGATGGAGGCCGTCCACCGTTGCGCATCTCTAGCAGACATCTAAAGGCGATTGACTATGACATGCCGGTTGCAAGTGCGCAGGTGAAGTCGGCCTTGCTGTTCGCAGGATTATTCGCCGAAGGGGAAACTCGCGTAGAGGAACCGGTTCGGACCCGAGACCACGGAGAACTGGCGCTGCGCGCCTTCGGTGCCGAAGTGACCCAGCAGGGCAATCAAGTGCGGATCGCAGGCGGCCAAGAACTTCATGCCATCGAGGCCGAAATTCCAGGCGACCTCTCCACCGCAGCATTTTTTCTTTGCGCAGCTGCGTTATTTCCCGGATCCCGGCTGCAGATCAGCGGTCTGCTGATGAATCCCACCCGAGCCCGATTGCTCGACATACTGATATTGATGGGGGTGGGCATCACGGTGGCGGAACTCGAGGACAAACACGGAGAACTGGTGGGCTCGGTCGAAGTTGACGGACGGGATTTAAGAGGGGCAACGCTTGCGGGCGCAGACACCGCAGCTCTTATCGACGAGATCCCGGTACTCGCCGCGATTGCCCCGTATTCCGCAAACGGACTCGAAGTCCGCGATGCCAGAGAATTGCGGGTGAAGGAGTCTGACCGGATTGCCTCGATTGTAACCAACCTGCGCGCGATGGGGGCCGAGGTTGAGGAGCGCGAGGACGGTCTGAAAGTTCCCGGCGGACAGACCCTACTCGGAGCAGAAATAAACTCGTTTGGCGACCACCGGATCGCGATGGCGTTCGCGGTCGCAGCTTTGAGAGCAGCGGGCGAAACCACCATTCGTCGAGCCGATGCGGCGGTGATCTCCTGCCCGGGATTCTTTGCGGCGCTCGAAGCGTTATCGCAAAGGTGAAATGCAAGGCCCGAGCTCTTCCGCACGGCTAGATCGACGCTCCGGTTGGGCCTCACTCGCGCAATCATAAAGACCCAACCTCAGAGCATCATCGAGAGAGGCGGCATAGCGGTCTTACATATGTTCCGTCTTGCCGCGGTACTTGACAGTACCGTTTTTCTGATTGACTTGATCTACATCCTGATTTGAATACGTCCGCGAACCTTTTTTTGCGGCGGCCGCACTCGCTATCAGCGAAGTCACGCTCTTGCTGCTCTGCCATGACGCGACACCGACGTCGAATGACCGCGATCTCAGCGCAGGCGCGCTCGCAGTTATTGATTCGGCGGGTGTCTCCGCCGCCGAGGATGGACCGTACCAGACGGGCTCCGTATAAACTCCGACCGGAGGCGCGGTTACGATCGAGAGTGTGGCGTTGCTAGCGCCGGCTACGTTTCCGAAAGTTGCATTGCTGGCTCCTGCCGCCGATGGTGAGACGGTCGCGAGCGTTACAGACGGAGTGACAACCAGAGGTACGAAGGGCGCTGCATACACGCCGTATGCGGGAGCCCAGTTGCTGGCGGTCCCGCCGATTACCGTCGCTTGGGCGGCAGCCAATCCCGACAACAATAAAACCATGCACAGAGTGTTGAGTAAACGCATTACGATCCTCCACAGACCTTGGGTAATCTGATTTCTCGGGAACTTACTCGGGACGCGTTCTCGCGGGAAAAAGCGAGCACCTACGGTCGTCTCCTCGCCTCGAAGCGTTCTCGGTAGCGTACCGCGCCGAAAACAGAACGATAGCATCATAACCCGAAAACCGGCTCTGGGCGCTGGTTTTATTAGGATCCGACGTAGCGGGCGTAGAGACTTCTCGCTACAGCCGTATCGCTGGTACCCTTGATGATCGCCCTGCCGTCGGGGAACAAAGTCATCTCGTAAGGCTCGTGCCAGAATTTCAGGACGAAATCGTTGTGGCGCACCGCGCCGTGCGGCTTGAGCCGCTCGCTCATCTCCGCGAAATCGACGGGGCGCTGGCGCTCGTGAATTTGCACCGAGTTGCGTCCGCAGAGCGTGATGTGCGGCCGCCCTTTTCCGGCAAGATGAAGAAACTCGTGCTCGCCGCAGGCGCGGCAACCGGGGCGAGGCTTGTCCGCTGCCACTTCGGCGCGCTCATTCCGCCACACATCGAATGAGAGCAGCGTTCGCCGGAGCCGTTCCTCGGCGCCGACCAGCAACTTCAAAGCTTCGGTGGCCGCGATCGAAGCGACCAGGTTCACCGCCGAATTCAAAATCCCCGCGGTCTCGCAGGTTTCGAATGTGCCTTGCGGGAGATCGGAGAAACATGCATGCCAAGCATGCGGTCTTGCCGGGAAGCACATTCAACGTCACGCCGTAGCTTCCCACTGCGGCAGTGTAAATCCAAGGCAACGGAGTTCTTCACGGCAAAATCGTTGATCAGATATCGGGTTTCGAAATTGTCAGTGCCGTCAAGAATGAGCTCGCTGTTCCGAGCAAGACTTCGATATTCGCCGGCGTAAGATCGGCGACGTGGGGCTCGACCACGATCTGGGAATTGAAGGCGGCAATCTTCCGGGCGGCGGCGATGGCCTTGGGCAAGGATTCGGCGGCATCGGCTTCGTTGAACAGTGATTGCCGCTGCAGATTGCTGGGTTCGACGTAGTCGCGATCGATGATTCGAATTGTGCCCACGCCGGCCCGAGCCAGCAGGGAAGCCAGCGCCGAGCCGGTTGCGCCGCATCCTACGATGGCGACGCGCGAAGCGGCCAGCTTGCGCTGGCCCTCGGCTCCGATGCCGCGGAAAAGCACCTGCCGCGAATATCTCTCTTCCCGTTCCAAAGAGGTCACCAGTTCCAGGCCTACAAACCATTATTATAGGTGACCACGTGGTTTTCAAAACTGAAGACGAGGCATCATCCGCGAAGCAACTCCGGGTGCCAAAAAAAAGAAGCATGCTCGAGTCGAAGCGCGGAATACAACATTGGTCTATAGGGGTTCATCGAACTGATTAATCAGCGATGCGTGATGGGGGAGCCTGTTTGCAACTGAGGGGGTTTTTGTTGACAACCCTGATTGCGCTGGCGCTCACGGCGATGTGTGCCGTGAAAGCGTCGAGTTCCTCCACGGAATCGATGCAAGACAAGAGCAGGGCCACTCCATTGAAGCCCAGTCCGTTGATACCCAGTCTCCAGCCATGCCCATCCAGGACACGATGGCCGAGTACCAAGGCCTTACCGTTGCTGGCGTCCGCTGGCCTGACATCCCCTCCGAAGAGGATCAGAAGCGCTGGCGCGAACTCATTCCGCAGCAGGCGGGAAAGCCGCTTGACCGTGAACTCATCCGCGAAAGCATTCACACGCTTCATCGCACTGGGCGCTTTGCGGATATTCGGGTAGAAGCCGAGCGAACGCCGGACGGTAAAGTTTTGCTGTCGTTCTTTACCACTCCCAATTACTTTGTCGGTAGCATTAACGTAGAGGGTGTCCCCAACCGACCCACTGCCGGGCAAGTCGTGAACGCCTCGAAGTTTCAATTAGGAGAGTTGTTCACTCCCGACCAAATCGAGCGTGCTCTGACAAGTATTAAGCAGCTCATGGAAGAGAACGGCTACTACCGGTCCTCGGTTCGCGAGCAAGATCGCAAGGAGCCCGAGAGACAACAGATCGACATTCTGTTTCAAATCACTCCGGGCCCCCAGGCTCGAGTGGGTAACGTGAGCGTCACCGGCAATCCGGGATTCTCGGTAGGACAGATTCAGGACATCGCGAAAATGCGCCCGGCAAACCGGTTTCCGTACAGCGTTTAAGCAATGCCCTGGACAATTGCGAAAGAAATATCAGAAACAAAATCGATTGATCGCGCAGGTTTCGATCTCCAAGAAGTCCTACCGCGAGGAGGCTAACGCGGTGGATTATATGTTCAACATTGTTCCCGGACCCACGGTCCAGGTAACGGCGGAAGGGTTCAAGATCAGACGGGGAGCGCTCAAACAGAATGTACCGATCTTCGAGGAAAACGCCGTAGACGAAGACCTGCTGAACGAAGGCCGTCGAAATCTGCTGAACTATCTTCAGAGCCGTGGATACTTCGATGCCAAGGTTGGATTGAAGCAAAATTCGGGCGCCACCGGAGACCAACTGCAGATCATTTATGTGATCAACCCGGGTGCGCGGCACAAGCTGGTAAGAATCGAGTTCACCGGGAACAAGTACTTCTTGACGGACCGGCTGCTCTCCGGCATGCAGGTGCGGCCGGCCGCGAGGTTTGAATCGCGCGGGAAGTACAGCCAGGGACTGCTCACTAGCGACATTCACGGAATCGAGGACCTTTACCGGGCAAACGGCTTCGAACAGGTGAAGATCACCAGCAACGTTATCGATGACTACGAAGGACACGAAAATGATCTTGTGCTCAAGATCTCAGTCGACGAAGGCCCTCAAACACTCGTGGGAGCGTTCCATATGGAGGGCAATGAGGCATTTTCCACGGCTGACCTTGCGGCCTATATCGACACAGCGCAGGGTCAGCCTTTTTCCGAGTTCAACATCGCCCAGGATCGCGACAATCTTCTGAGCTACTATTTCAACCGCGGATTTCCCGGCGCCAGTTTCGAAGCGGCCGCAAAACCGATTCCGAGCGAACCCAATCGGATGGACGTGACTTTCAAGATCCAGGAAGGAGAGCGGGTTTTCGTGGACAATGTATTTGTCTCGGGCTTGAACTTCACCAAGCCGTTCGTTGTGCAACGCGAGTTGCAAGTTAAGGCTGGCGATCCGTTAAGCCAGATCGACATGTTGCAAACCCAGCAGCGTCTGTACGATCTCGGTATCTTCAGCCAGGTAGGCACCGCGGTGCAGAATCCAAATGGCAATGAGCCCGCGAAAAATGTCTTAGTCGATATTCAAGAAGCCAAGCGCTACACCTTTAACTACGGCATTGGACTTGAATTCCAGACTGGTCAGCCTTCATCGGTAGGCACCACCCAGGCAAAAGGCAACACTGGAGTAAGCCCGCGAGTCTCGCTCGGCGTGACCCGCCTAAACTTCCGCGGGCGTGACCACACCATCACATTTAAGGCGGACGTGGGCAGCTTGCAGCAGCGAGGGCTTATCAGCTACAGCGCTCCCCGCTGGTTCAATAGTCCGAATTGGCGGCTATCGTTGACGGCCTTCTACGACAACACGCTGGACGTCACTACGTTCACGTCGCAACGGCTGGAGGGATCCGTAACCGCCGAGCAGACCATCAGCAAAGCGACTACGATGGCTTATCGCTTTACCTATCGCCTGGTGAAAGCCAGCAACATAGACATTAGCCCCGACCAGATTCCGTTGCTGTCCTTGCCCGTTCGCGTGGGCGCGCCCGGCTTCAGCTACATTCGCAATAAGCGTGACAGCAATCTCGAAACTACCAAAGGCAGCTACACCACGGTAGACGCCGGAGTGGCAGCCAGTTACTTCGGTTCGGAGGCGGACTTCAGCACGATTCTCGGCCAGAATTCCACCTACCACGCGTTCGGCAAGAACCGGCCGACGGAGAAGAAATTCGTGTTCGCCCGTTCATTACGCATCGGGTTGGAAACGGCCTTCGGCAACACCGTTATCCTGCCTCCCGGGCAGGCCTGTCCGAATCCGACGGAAACCAGTTGTCCCTCGACAACGGTCATTCCACTGGCCGAACGTTTTTTCACAGGCGGCGGCAACTCCCATCGCGGATTCGGGTTAAATCAGGCAGGACCGCGCGACCCCGTGACCGGGTTTCCACTCGGCGGAAGCGCACTCTTCCTGAATAACTTTGAATTACGTTTACCGCCGCCAACGCTGCCCTTTTTTCAGGACAACCTCGGCTTCGCTATCTTCGAAGACGCTGGGAATATCTTTACCAATGGTCAAGACATGCTGAACAACCTGCTCCGTTGGCGCCAGAAAGACCCTGAACTGTGCTTGCATGAGAGCACCGCTCGCGAGTGCGACTACAGCTATATCTCCCACGCGGTGGGAGTCGGGGTACGCTACCACACGCCGATCGGTCCGGTGCGCTTTGATTTCGGTTACAATTTAAATCCGCCAGCGTTTCCCAGCTGCCAAGCGACGCCCAGATACAATGGCGAAGTGAAATCGGCTTATTGTGTCAATAACAGTGTGGGGACCAACGGGATACCTACGCTACCGTATTTCCTCGGGCAGCACACATCCCACTTCAACGTGTATTTTAGTATTGGACAAAGTTTCTGATGAATCAAAAACGCTCAGCCGTTTTCGGGATTCTACTTGCGTTGGCGATTTCCGCGCCCGCCCGGGCGGGCGACGTTCTGGATCGCATCGTCGCCACCGTGAACAGCCACATCATTCTGCAGAGTGAATGGCAGGATGCGGTACGCTACGAAGCTTTTGTCGCCGGGCGCTCGCTCGACGAGGTCCAGCCCGGGGATCGTAAAGCTGCGTTGGACCACCTGATCGACCAGGAGTTGTTGCGCGAGCAAATGCGCTCTTCGGGTTTTCCGCACGCGAGCAGCGAAGAGGTAGAAAAGAGCATTCAGGAGATTCGTAAACGGTATACGGGTGCGGAGAATGATGCCGTCTGGCAGGCTGCGCTGGCACGCTATGGATTAACCGAGCAGGAACTGAAAAAGCGGGTCGCGCTGCAGGCCGACTTGATGGGTTTGGTGGACGCCCGGTTGCGGCCAAACGTCATCATCGATTCCAAGAGCATTGAGAGCTACTATAATCAGGAGCTTCTACCCAAACTCCGCCAGTCGGGCGCCGAACAGGTCCCCCTCGCCGAAGTCACCCCAAAGATCAAGGAATTGCTCACCCAGCAGAAGATGAACCAGATGTTGATTGCCTGGCTTCAGGATCTGCGTTCCGGAAGCCAAATCCGTACCGAGCCGGGGCCGACGGATTCGGGAGCCCAGTTGCAATGACCGAGCCTCGCGCCAAGCCGCGCTGGCGCAGGTTTCGCAATTTTCTGCTCCTCGCGGGAGTGTGCGGGTTGCTTCTGCTGGGAGCTCTTGGTTGGTACGTCACTACGGATTCCTTCCAGGCTCTGGTGCGCCACCGCGTAGTTGGTGAGTTGGAGCGGATCACGGGTGGACGTGTGGATTTGAGCGAAATTCACACCGTGCCATTCCGCTTCCAGGTGGAAATACGAAACCTCACCATCCATGGGCGCGAAGCTTTGAATGAAGTTCCATTTGCCCACGTGGATCGGCTGGTCGCGCGGGTTAAACTAATTTCGGTTTTGGAGACTGAGTTCGGCTTCTCATCCCTCGTGCTCGACCATCCCGTCGTTCACCTGGTCACTTATCCCGATGGCACGACGAACCAACCTGCACCCAAGCTAAAAGCGACTTCGACGAGAACGCCGATCGAGCAATTGTTCTCTCTTTCGATCAGTGAACTCGAGGTCCGCAACGGGGAGGTCCGCTGGAATGATAAGAGGACTCCGTTTGATTTCATCGCTCAAGATGTCTCCGCGGATGTGAGTTACTCTTTGCTGCACCGAAGTTACAACGGAAATCTTCTGCTCGGGAAAATCGAGACCAGACTCCAAAACTATCGTCCTGTCGCCTGGATGGCGGAGGCCCACTTCACGTTGGGTCAGGACAGTCTTGAGATCGAATCCTTGAAAGCGACCTCTGGGCGTTCCCGGATCGAGGGCAGCGGTCAGTTGGTGCATTTTGCTCAACCGAGTGTTGTGGCCAAGTACGACGTCACGCTTGATCTAGGCGAACTCAGCGCGATTACGCGCCATGCTGAATTGCGACAAGGAATTCTCCAGGCTACTGGTCAGGGTTCGTGGTCATCGGCGGTGTTTTCTTCCTCCGGCAAACTCTCCGTAAAGAACTTCGATTGGCGTGACAAGGCGATCGGTTTGCGGGCTGTAACTCTGAATAGCGACTATGCGCTTAGTTCCCAAAAGCTCGCCTTTTCTCGAGTTCAGGCAAAGCTGTTGGGAGGAGAAGTGACGGGTGACGCTGAGGTCGTCAACTGGCTCAATTCCGCGCCGACGAGAAAACCAGCGAAAGGAAGCAGTTCCAACGAACAGACAGGGACGGTTCGGCTGCATTTGAAAGATGTTTCCGCTTTCGAAATAGCTTCCGCCCTCTCGACCACCGCCCGTCCGTTGCAGCGGATTAAGGTGGCGTCTGCCGTAAGCGGAAGCGTCGAAGCGAAATGGAGAGGATCCGCCGCCAATGCGGAGACCGAGATGGTATTGGATGCGGTGGCCCCCGCTCACCCGAGCGCGGGAGGGCTGCCGCTCAATGCGCACGCTCGTGCCGGCTACCGCGTAGGTTCAGGCGACTTGCAGGTTGCGGAATTCAGCGCCTCCACTCGCAGCACTCAGGTTCACGCCGCAGGCACCCTGTCCGCGACTAGCGCTCTGAACCTCTCCGTCACGACCTCAGACCTCAGCGAGTGGGAGCCCATTCTCACCGACGTTGGCTACCAGCAGCCGATCCCGGTCGTTTTGCAAGGACATGCTTCATTCACAGGGACTGCCACCGGCAAGCTTTCTGCCATTGCCTTTACCGGCAAACTGCGTTCGGAGGACTTTGATTTATTGATTCCCGCCACATCCCGCGCGCCCGCAAAAGATGTGCATTGCGATTCCATGGTTGCGGATGTCCAGTTATCGCCACATGCTTTTGGGGTTCACAAAGGTAGGCTGCATCACGGTGAGACCACTGTGATGTTCGACTTGAGTGCGGGACTGCAAGATCGGCAGTTCTCAGATTCTAGCCCCATTGCAGCTCGTGTTGAAATTCGCCAGGCCGATGTGGCCGAGGTTCTTGCTCTGAGCGGGTATGAGATGCCGGTCAGCGGCACGGCCAATCTGCTGGTGCAAGTGGAGGGCACGAAGAAGGAACCGACCGGAAACGGCCGGCTTGAGCTCTCCGATGCTGTGATTCACGGTGAACAGGTGCAGCATCTGGACTCGAAGTTGGAGTTCAGTAGCGATGAAATTTCTCTGGATGATGTTCATCTCGCATATTACGACGCGCACGTAGCCGGGAGCGGTGCCTACAACTTTTCCACGCGTGCCTTTCACTTTAACCTGAATGGGAACAACTTCGACCTGGCGCGCGTTCCGGAGCTTCAGGCTACCCGTGTGAAGGTGGATGGCCGCATGGATTTCACCACGCAAGCTTCGGGCACGCTGGAACAGCCGATGATTAGCGCGAACGTCCGGCTTCGCGATCTCGCCTTCGACCATCAACTGGCTGGAGACTACATCTTTGACGCCGTGACCCAAGGCCCCGAGTTGCGATTGAATGGGCACTCTCAATTCAAGACCGCCGAGTTGAACATCGATGGCAACCTTCAGCTGCGCGGAGATTGGCCTTCGACGATCAACCTGCACTTCAATCATCTGAATATGGATTCTGTCTTCCGAACCTATTTGAAGCGGCGGGTGACGGGCCCTTCGGCGGTCGCGGGCGACCTGCAGTTGCGAGGCCCTCTACGTAAACCACGGGAACTGGAGGTCGTCGGCAATCTCAACGATTTCTTTGCTGACGTGGAGAATATCAAGGTCCGCAACAACGGTCCCATCAGTTTCGCCATTTCGAACGACTTCCTCAAGATCCAGCACTTCGATCTGATTGGTGACGGTACGGACCTTACGGTTGGTGGTACGGTACAGATCAACGCTGAACGTGCGCTCGACTTGCGCGCCCAGGGTCACGCGAATCTCCAACTTATTCAGAGCTTTGATTCCGATTCCGCAACCTCCGGCGAAGTTGGCGTTAATCTGACGGTTGGAGGGACAATCAGCAAGCCGGCGATCCAGGGCAAGTTACAGGTTACGAACGGCTCGATCGCGTACAGCGATCTGCCCAGCGCACTGAGCGCAATCAATGGATCCGCGGTATTCAATCAAGACCGATTGCAAATCGAAACTCTCACTGCGCGGGTCGGAGGCGGCGTGGTCACGTTTGGCGGATACGCGACCGCCTACAATCGTCAGCTCAATTTCAATCTGACATTGCAAACCCAGGACGTGCGCTTGCGCTATCCTCCGGGCGTCAGTTCCATGGCGAACGCCGAAGTGCGTTGGGCGGGCACGTCCGCAGCTTCCTCGCTAATGGGCGACGTCACGATCACCAAACTGGCGATCGCCCCCGGATTCGACTTCGGAGCGAGCCTGGCGCGGTCTGCTCAGAGTTCTGCGCTGCCGCAAACCAATCCTCTGCTCAACCGCATCCGGATGGACGTGCACATTCTGACTACACCCGAGCTGCAGATGCAGACGGCTGTCGTCCGGCTTTCGGGCGACGCCGACTTCCATCTGCGAGGGACGGCGGCCAAGCCGGTTCTGCTTGGGCGCGCCGATGTAACCGAGGGCGAGGTTACGTTAAACGGAACCAAGTACCGTATGGAGCGTGGGGATGTTACCTTCACCAACCCGGTTACAACCACGCCGGTCCTCGATCTGCAGGCTTCCACCCGCGTCCGGGACTACGACATCACGGTTAACCTGACGGGCGGACTCGACAAGCTTAATCTCAATTATCATTCTGAGCCGCCCCTCCCGATTGCCGATATCATCAGTTTGCTTGCGCTTGGCCAAACGCAGCAGCAATCTGCCCAATTGCAGCAATCCGGGCAGTCGCCGTTTGCGCAACAAGCTTCGAGCGCCATACTGGCTGAAGCGCTGAACTCCGCCATCAGCAATCGTTCGCGAAGCTTGTTTGGGATTAGCCACATCAGGGTTGATCCTCAGGGACTGAATACGGAAACTTCTCCCACCACAAGCGCGCCCGCGGTCACCATCGAGCAGCAGGTTAAGGACAACCTCACCCTGACCTACACGACGAACGTCTCGCAGACCTCACAACAGATCATTCAGGCGGAATATAACCTGACACGCAATGTCTCTCTCTTCGCGCTGCGCGATTACAACGGCGTGGTCAGCTTCGAAGTCCGCGTTCGCCAGCGCAAGAAGTAAGTTCCAGCAAACTCCGAAGAACCCAGCTCCCCGACGGCAGAAAAATCTGCAAGTTTCGCAGACTCTCCGCGTTCAGAAACTGGGGGCGTGTGAAGCACTATCTCGCGCCCAAGAGGAAAGTCCGATGTGGAAAGAAAAAGGCTTCTCCTTGATCGAACTGCTGATTGTGGTGTCGATCATTCTGATCATCGCCGCCATTGCCATTCCGAGCCTGGTAGGGGCAAAGATTGCGGCCAATGAAGCGTCCGCGGCCAACTCAATTCGTACCATCAATACTGCCCAGGTCACGTATCAGTCTACCTACGCGACGATTGGCTATTCGAATTCCATCGCAGCACTCGGTCCTCCGGCCTCGACCGGCTGTCCTGCAACCGGCCCCGTCTCGGGGAACGCATGTTTAATCGACTTTGCGCTGGCGCACGCCACAGCCGCGGCCGCAGCCAAGAGCGGCTACTATTTCGGGATGGGCGTCCCAGCGGGTGGTCCCCCTAACACCAGTTACACGGTAGGCGGGGTACCGGCAGCGTTCACTCGGAGCGGCGTGCGTGGTTTCTGCTCGAACGAAGACGGTGTAATCCATGTTGCGGCGGCCTGGAACGCTCCGCCGGCAACGGTAAACGCTACTTGCGTTAATGCACCTTACATGCAGTTGCAATAGGAGAAACTTCAAACCCGACGGGTTTTATTGCGGGAATCGTAACGAAACCAAACTTTCAAGGGAGATCTGGTTTTTCTGACTTAGCACGGGTCGCACGCCTTGCTTTCGCCCACCCGTCCTTTTCGATCTGTTGCGCCCGAGCGATGGCGAGAGAATCCGGCGCGACGTCATCGGTGATGCAGGAGGCAGCGGCCACGTACGCGCCCCGCCCAATTTTGACCGGCGCAACCAAAGTCGAATCACTGCCGATGAAAGCACCATCTTCGATTACCGTGATGTGTTTGTGCGCGCCATCGTAATTGCAGGTGATTGTACCGGCTCCCACGTTTACGCCCTCGCCGATGTCAGCATCTCCGAGATAGGTCAGGTGATTGGCCTTCGAGCCCTTGCCTAAACGGGTTTTCTTGGTCTCGACGAAATTTCCTACATGCGCGCCCTCACCGATCTCGCTGCCTGGGCGAAGACGCGAGTAAGGCCCGAGGATCGCACCGTTCCTCACCTGTGCACCATCCAGTACGCAAGCGGGGAGGATCGACACGCCGTCGCCGATCACCGAATTGTTAACCACGGTGTACGAGCGGATCCGGCAATCACTTCCGACGCGCGTCTTCCCGAGAATTTGCACGAACGGCTCGATCACGGTATCTGCACCAATCTCCACGCCGCAATCGATTACGCAGGTTTGAGGGTAGAAAATCGTGACCCCATCGCTCATGAGCTGCTGGCACTTTGCCATGCGCATGCGCTGGTCGAGATCTACCATTTCGGAGCGAGTGTTACTGCCCAGGATTTCAGCGGGATCACTTGCAGACACCGCCAACACACGCTTCTTCGCCTTACCCAGGATCGCGGCCATGTCGGTGAGATAGTACTCGCCATGCGCATTGTCGTTTCTTAATTCGTCGATGTGTGTGAACAGAAGTTTGGCATCGAAGCCGTAGAAGCCTGCGTTGATCTCACGAATCTTCCGCTGCGTCGGAGTTGCCGATTTTTCCTCGACGATCGCCTTCACCTCGGAACTCGTCTGGCTTTTACGGATCACTCTTCCATACCCGGTCGGATCCTGCAGCTGCGCAGTCAGAATCGTCATCGCCGCATGGTTTGTGCCATGAAAGTCGCGAAGCTTCTGGATGGTTTTGGGGCTGATGAGTGGGGCATCCCCAGAGAGCACAATGATCTGGTCGTAGGGTGACAAAGCTGCTCGTGACACCATCAGGGCGTGACCCGTGCCACGCTGCTCCGCTTGCACCACAAAGCCGATCCCAGTGTGAGCTACCGCCTTACGAACCCGATCCGCTTCGTGGCCGATAATTGCGAAAACGTCCTGCGCCGGCACCACCTTCGTTGCGGCGGTTATGACGTGCTCCAGTAGGGGCTTGCCTCCGACCTCGTGCAAGACTTTAGGGTGTTTGGATTTCAGGCGCGTCCCCTTGCCCGCCGCCATGACAACTACGGCAACGCGGGACGCGCGGTGGTATTGGGTGCTCTTGGCTTTCGGCATTCGATCCAATATACCCGAGAGTTTCATCGGCGCGTGCGACCCGTCGGAACGTTGACGCGGGTGGCCGGCCAGCGCGCGCGTTCGAAATTTACACCGTTAGCTGTGCGTCGGATTGCGCCTCGAAGACGGTCGCTGATCAGTCCTGCAGCGGACTGCCAGATCCATAAGATCGCCGGCAATCCGATCGGTAGCGTGACGAGCCACTTCGCCCTCATCAAGATAGTCGCCGAGAACTGGGGTCACGTTCAATTCCTCAATAGCCTCCTTGTCCACGACAACCTGGGTCGCACCTTCGAGCGCATACTTGGCTTTCAACTGCGCAGAGATCCCGGTGCGATTGAGCAGGGCGTAGTCAAAGATGCACGTCCGAGCATGCCCGTTGAGCGCCCGGATATGGTCGGCGGCGGTGCGTCCGAGACTCTCATTGGCCTGCGTCATCAGATTACAAATATAAACTTTGGTTGCCGGAGAGGAGGCGATAGCTTTCGCGATGCCATTTACTAGCAGGTTTGGAATCAGACTGGTGAACAGTGAGCCCGGACCGATTGTGATCAGATCGGCGCGGGCTATCGCTTCCAAAGTTTGGGGAAGGGGCTCAACATCATGCGGACTCAGGGAAAGCTCTTTGATGCGACCCTTGCTGGCGGTAATTTTCGTCTCTCCGCGCACCCGGGTCCCGTCCTCCATGAGGGCTTCTAATTCGACGTTGGCGGTAGTGGCGGGGTAGATGTGCCCCCGAGTAACCAGAATTTCAGAGGACAGTCGCACGGCTTCGCTGAAGTCTTTGGTGATGGAAGTCAGAGCCGCAAGGAACAGATTGCCGAAGCTATGGCCCTCCAGTCCCGACCCTTTGACAAATCGATGCTGAAACAACTTGGAGAGTAGCGCCTCATCTTCGGAAAGAGCGACGATGCAGTTACGAATGTCGCCCGGCGGCAACATGTTCAGTTCCTTGCGCAGGCGACCGCTGGAACCGCCGTCATCGCTGACGGTTACCACCGCACAAAGATCGGAGATCTCGGGTTTGCCTGATTTCGCTAAACGTGGATCTGAGGATGGACCAACATAGCGCTTCAGTCCTTTCAGAAGCGTCGAAAGGCCCGTGCCGCCGCCAATCACTACAACCCGCAAACCGCCGCCTGCAGTGTCAGTGGACCGACGTTTCCCAGGGTTGGCGTGTTCGTTCGAGTAGCCCATCAGGGCTGCCTAGAGATCCTCATCACCGTCGGCCGCGGAAGGTAACTCGGCCCCAGGATCGGGATACAGTAGTTCGGTAAAGCGCGGATCTTCCGCCAGATTCTGAAAGTCGGAGTCATTGCGCGCCTGGAAACGAAGCCCCGGGTTCAGGCGGATCGACTCGTCCAGATGACGGAGCGAATCTTCGACGTGGCCAGTCAGGCAATCGAGCGCCGCCAATCCATAAGCGACGTAGTCGGCCTTCGGCGCCTGCTTCGACAATTTATCCAGATGTTCGCGCGCACCCACGTAGTCGCCCACATTCATCAAGGAGATAGCGTAGTCGTAGTGTTCTTCAGGATTCTTAAACTGGGTAACCGCGCGCTCGGTTTGCTGATTGCACGCGTTCAAATGGACCGAGGCCCGATCCGCCAGTTCTTTGCTGGCTCCCGAAACCACCTTTTGCAGGTAGGCCTTCGCCTTGTCGAACTTGTGCTCTTGCATGGCGCGCAAACCAGCCTCATAATTTTGCACAGCTTGTGCAAAACGAGGATCGTCGCCAACCGATTTTTTGGGTGTGGTCTTCTGTGCCATCTGCAGAATTCTTCCTGTACTCTTCGTAAGTATCCCTCTTATCTTAGCTTTTAAATGCAAACTCGTCGACCTCTTCTTGAGGGCGTCCATCCAATTCAAGTTAGGCTCTATGACTGTCAGTTCTGGGAGCCCATAACTCAGCTGTGGAAAACTCAGTTTCCGGATGTGAGCAGTTTATACGCGGGTTTCAGGTGCGCGTCAAATCCGCAACCAGCTACCACCTTCGCGTGTCCGGGTACGAACTCTGGTCCTTGAAACTAGTTAATCGAAGCCGCTGTTTCCAAGTTTACCTGCCGCCACTCGCCCTGCATGATCCCTTTGCGGATCTGGGATGCGGTTTTGCCCTTGCGGTACTCGGAATAAGAATAGTACAGCTCCTTCAAACAGGTATCGCAGCGCGCACCGTGGGTGCTTTCAAAACAGCTGTGCAAGCTATTATGTCCCATCCGATCGCAGTAACAGTAACAAGGCTGTTGATGCAAGACGGCCGGTATCTTCGCTGCCAGCTCGTACGCGTGCACCTGATAGGGAAACTGGGCATTCTCAGCCCACAACTGATCCCTGCCAAGGATGGGAGGAAGCTTAGCGCCTTTCGGCGGCGGACCGGCGTTATACGCCGGGACCGAACCCTCCTGTTGCGAGGTTGCCCTGGGAGCCGACACGGTCAAGGTGATCAAGAAAAGAAAAGCCAGTGCCAGTCCGCGCTTCAACATAATCCGGTGCCTCGCTCCAGATACTGTGATATTGTAACCCGAATCCGGCAGCCGTAGTTAGCCCGAGGCGCCTGCTGTGGTCTTGGTGAATCAATCTCTACACCGGAACCCCAATCCGTATAAAATCAGAAAGATATGCCCGGACAGGCGAACCCTAGCGAACCCGCTGCAGCCCACGATGCTACGCTGGTTCCTTCCGCACCCTCGCGCACGATGGTGTTGTCCGTCTGGCTGCGTGATCTGATTATCTCGCTTGCGATTTCCTGCTTCATCATCATCTTCCTCTACCAGCCGGTGAAAGTAGAGGGTACCAGCATGATGCCGTCACTCGAAGACCAGGAACGCATCTTCGTTAATAAGTTTGTTTACCGGCTCGAGCCCATCCAGCGCGGCGATATCATCGTGTTCCGTTATCCACGGGATCCTTCGAAGAGTTTTATCAAACGTGTGATCGGCCTGGCGGGTGATCACATACAGATCGATGCTGGCCGCGTCTTCGTAAATGGCAGGCCGATCGACGAAGAGTATGTGCCGCGCGCCTACGAAGACGAGCGATCCTATGCTGAGGTCGTCGTCCCGCCGGACAGCTATTTCGTCTTAGGTGATCATCGCAGCTTGTCCAATGACAGCCGCGACTTTGGCCCAGTGGGTCAGAGCTACATTTACGGTAAAGCGGTCTTCGGATACTGGCCCATGGACAAGATGGGTCGCGTGCGGTGAACCTCGATGCGTTTGCACTTTCATCTTCGGCGCCACGCGACAGAAGGCAAAGTGGAGATCAATCCGCAGAGTTGGTTTCGCCTGCAGCATGAGGCGTACGATGCAGCCCAAGCGGCAAATTCCTCCCGCAGTGAAGACGATCTGTTCTTCGATGTGGTCGAATGCACCTCCGACGCGTGCGAGCGCCGCCGGACTCCACGCAAGCCATCAGACGCATACTGGCGCTCGGCTTAACCGAAGCTCAAAGATTTTCACAGGCATTTTCTTTTGTGCATTCCCGCATCCCTGTTAGAATCTTTAAAATCCACTCCCTGGAGCACGAATGCAGGCAATCCTTGCGCTGGAAGATGGCAGAATCTTCCGAGGCAAAGGCTACGGAGCCAAAGGCGAATGTTACGGGGAAGTAGTTTTCAATACTTCCATCACCGGCTATCAGGAAATTTTCACCGACCCTTCCTATGCTGGCCAGATCGTCGTTCTCACCAACCCTGAAATCGGAAACTACGGCACCAACCCTGAAGACACCGAAGCCACGCGGCCTTACATCGAAGGCTTGATCGTGCGCGAGTTTTCGCGTGTGAGTTCCAACTGGCGTTCGCAACAGGTCGCGGAAGAGTATCTCGAACAATTTAAGATCCCGGTGCTCGGGGATATTGACACGCGTGCCTTAGTGCGACATTTGCGCGATAACGGAGTGATGCGCGGAGTCATATCCACCCTCGAAACCGACACCGAGAAGTTGGTTGCCAAAGCGCGAGCGCTGCCGAAGATGGATGGCACCGACCTAGCGAAGGTGGTCACGACGAATCACACTTATGTGTGGGAGACTGGCGAGCGCTCGCATCTGCCGGAAGAAGTGGTCGGAGTCAAAGATCAGCCGGAACGGTTTCACGTGGTCGCCTACGATTTCGGCATCAAGCTGAGCATTCTGCGCAAGCTGCGCGGTGAAGGCTGCAAAGTCACGGTGGTTCCGGCGGAGACTAAGGCGGAGGACGTCCTAGCGCTTAAGCCCGCCGGCGTGTTTCTGTCGAACGGTCCGGGAGACCCCGAGCCTTGCACCTATGCGGTGGACAACATCAAGCGGCTCATGGGACGGCTACCGATTTTTGGCATTTGCCTTGGGCATCAGCTCACGGGAATCGCATTGGGAGGGAAGACGTTCAAGCTGAAATTCGGCCATCACGGCGGCAATCATCCGGTGAAGCAATTGAACACCGGCAAGATCGAGATCACTGCGCACAACCATAACTTCGCCGTAGATCCAGATTCGTTGCCACAGAGCGAAGTCGAATTGACCCACATGGATCTCAATGACAACACGCTAGAAGGGATGCGCCACCGGAATCTGCCGCTGTTCACGGTGCAGTATCACCCCGAGGCTTCGCCCGGCCCGCACGATTCGCATTACCTGTTCAAAGATTTCGTCAAGTTGATGGAGGAGTGGAAAGGGTGAATGGTGTTGTGAATTTGTCATCTCGAGCAAGGCGACGGATCCTGCAATTGGCTTTGAAGGGGCGCGCCTTCAGGCGCGCCGTAAACGAGCAAGCGAGAACTGGGCTTTAGCCCTTGAGGTTAGCTGTTGAGGCCAACACGCGAGCACGCGACAAACAACCGTCAGACCTACATGATAACGACTGAGACATGGCAGCGACGCGCTCTATTTCACAACGAACGGTGGGCAATACTCTTGGTTGATACGCTATATCACTACCGCGGCTCGGGCTATCTGCTCCACGAATTCGTAATCATGCCGGACCATATCCACGTGTTGCTCACGCCCGTCGCTGGTCTGGAAAAAGCAGTTCAGTTCATCAAAGGCGGCTTTTCCTACCGCACGAAGAAGGAACTAGGATCAAGTATGGAAGTCTGGCAAAAGGGTTTCCAGGATCAACGCATCCGTGAAGCGGCCGACTACGACGTGCATGCGAACTACATTCGGCAGAATCCGGTGAGGAAGGGTTTGTGCGAAAGCGCTGACCAGTATTCGTATTCTTCTGCTCACGTCGGTTTCGAGTTGGACCAAGTACCTCAGGGGCTAAAGCCCATGGCCCTAGGGATGGCAGTCGGCGCGCCTGAAGGCGCGCCCTTTCAAAGCGCAGTTAATCAGGGACTCGACGGCAAGCCAGATGTCAGTAACCTGGTCGAGACAGGCAAGGTAAAGAGCGCATAGATATGCCACGGTCACAAATGGCGAACGGCCGACGACGAACGACCAACGACTGACTTTTCATGCCAAAACGCACTGACATCTCGAAAATCCTGATCCTTGGCTCTGGCCCTATCGTCATTGGCCAGTCGGCGGAGTTTGATTACTCCGGCACGCAGGCTTGCAAGGCACTCAAGTCGGAAGGTTTTGAAGTGGTCCTGGCGAACTCGAATCCCGCCACGATCATGACCGACCCGGAAGTTGCCGATCGCACTTACATTGAACCCCTCACGCGCGAATATCTGGAAGAGATCATTCGTGTAGAACGCGCGATGTCGCCCGGCGCGGGCTTCGCCGTTCTTCCCACGGTCGGCGGTCAGACAGCCCTGAACCTCGCGATCGAGCTTTCTGATACTGGAGTACTGGATAAATACAACGTTCAGCTTATCGGCGCGCAGATCAGCGCCATCAAGAAAGCCGAAGATCGGTTGTTCTTTAAAGATGCGATGCAGAAGATCGGCCTCGATGTTCCAAAATCGGCGCTGGTTAACAACTTAAAAGACGGCATTGAGTTCGCCGGTAAGATCGGCTTCCCGGTGATAGTGCGCCCGTCTTTCACTCTGGGCGGCAGCGGCGGTGGCATCGCCTACAACCGGGAGGAGTTGCTCGAAGTTCTGGCACGCGGCCTCGATTTCTCTCCCGTACACGAAGCCCTGATCGAAGAATCCGTGCTGGGCTGGAAAGAATACGAACTCGAGGTGATGCGTGACCTCAAAGACAACGTCATCATCATTTGTTCCATCGAAAACTTCGATCCCATGGGCGTGCACACCGGTGATTCGATCACAGTTGCCCCAGCGCAGACTCTGACCGATCGCGAGTATCAAGCCATGCGTGACGCGGCCATCGCCGTGATTCGTGAGATCGGCGTGGAGACTGGCGGATCGAACATCCAGTTTGGTGTGCATCCAACCACGGGCCGCATGGTCGTGATCGAGATGAATCCTCGGGTTTCGCGATCTTCAGCGCTGGCCTCGAAAGCGACCGGATTCCCCATCGCGAAGATTGCCGCGAAGCTGGCGGTGGGTTACACGCTAGACGAAATTCCCAACGACATCACACGCAAGACTCCAGCCTGCTTCGAGCCGACGCTCGACTACGTCGTGGTGAAGATTCCCAAGTGGCAGTTCGAAAAATTCCCCGGAGCGGACGAGAATCTTGGCCCGCAGATGAAATCCGTGGGCGAGGTCATGGCCATCGGCCGCACCTTCAAAGAAGCATTAATGAAAGCAGTGCGGGCGCTGGACACCGGCAAGCGCATCGGCGGAGAGAAGATCGAGCCTAAGATCCTTACCCAGCGACTGGTGACGCCGCATCCCGAACGGCTCTCCTACATTCGCTACGCGTTGCGCCAAGGCCACACGGTAAAGCAACTGGCGAAGATGACCTCGATCGATCCCTGGTTTCTCTACCAGCTCAAAGAGATTAACGACATGCAGCTTGAGTTGGAGAAGCATCCCATGGAATCGATTCCGACTGAGGTGTTGCGCGACGCCAAGCGTATGGGCTTCTCCGATGGGCGCCTCGCCGGAACCTGGCGGCTTAGCGGCAAAGGAGATCAGGACAAAGTCCGCCATCAACGAAAGAAGCACGGCCTCAAACCCGTGTACAAGCGCGTGGACACCTGCGCCGCCGAGTTCGAAAGCTTCACACCCTACCTCTACTCGACTTACGAAGAGGAGGATGAAGCGGCTCCGACGAAGAAAAAGAAGGTCATCATCCTGGGCAGCGGACCCAACCGCATCGGGCAGGGAATCGAGTTCGATTACTGCTGCTGCCACGCAGCCTTCGCCCTGCGCGACGACGGCTACGAGACGATCATGATCAACTGCAACCCGGAGACCGTCTCCACCGACTACGACACTAGCGACCGTCTGTACTTCGAGCCTCTAACTCTCGAAGATGTTCTCGCAATATGCGAGCACGAGGCTTCCGCAGGAGCGCCAGTCGGAGTGATCGTGCAGTTTGGCGGGCAGACTCCGCTGAACTTATCGTTACCGCTGAAAGCCGCGGGCGTGAACATCATCGGTACGGCGCCGGAATACATAGATCTGGCCGAAGACCGCAAGCGCTTTGGCAAATTGCTCGAGGAACTGGACATCCCGCAAGCTCCGGGAGCGATGGCAGCCTCGATCGAAGAGGCCGTCGAGGGTGCAAACCGCGTTGGATACCCGGTGCTGGTGCGGCCATCGTACGTCCTGGGCGGACGCGCCATGGTCATCGCCTACGACGAAGAAACCGTCGTCCGCTACATGAAAGAGGCGGTCGAGTATTCGCAGGACCGCCCCGTGCTGATCGATCATTTTCTCGAAGACGCGATCGAAGTGGACGTAGACGCACTCTCCGACGGCGAAGACGTTGTCATCGGTGGAATCATGCAACATATCGAAGAAGCCGGCATCCACTCCGGCGATTCTTCCTGCGTGTTGCCCGCGGTCGATATTCCTGAGCCGCTTATGGCTCGCATGCGCGACTACACCTTCAAGCTGGCACGCGCGTTGAAGGTGGTGGGGCTGATGAACATCCAGTTCGCGATTCCCCGGAGCAATGGCAACTCAAAGGCTAACGGGGAGGGCGGAAAAGTTTATGTGCTCGAGGTCAATCCGCGTGCCTCGCGCACCGTGCCGTATGTTTCGAAGGCAACGGGCGTTCCCATGGCGAAAATTGCGGCGAGATTGATGACCGGACGCAAGCTACGCGAGTTTTTGCCGGAGTTTATTGAGCGCCGCGCCGACCTTGACACCGGACATTGCTACTACGTCAAGTCTCCGGTTTTTCCCTGGAACAAGTTTCCCGGTGTGGACACGGTGCTAGGCCCGGAAATGAAATCTACGGGCGAAGTCATGGGCGTGGCTGACAACTTTGGCGAAGCCTTTGCCAAGGCGCAGACCGCAGCAGGACAAAAGCTTCCGACCCAAGGCACGGTCTTCGTCAGCGTCACCGATCATGACAAGCCGCAGGTGGCCGAGGTCGCCCGCAAATTTGTGGATATGGGTTTCAAGCTGGTTGCGACCGCCGGGACCGCCGACGTTCTGGAAGATGCGGGCATGACCGTCGAACGGGTCTACAAGGTGAAGGAAGGACGTCCGAACGTGGTCGACCTTATCAAGGGTGAGCGCATTCAGCTCATCATCAACACGCCGCATGGTGTCGATCCGTTTTTTGATGAGAAGGCGATTCGCCGCGCCGCAGTCAGCGCGCGGATTCCGACGATCACGACCTTATCAGCCGCCCGCGCCGCCGCCGAAGGAATTTCTGCCTTGCAGCGTGGAGAAATCCGGGTACAGGCACTGCAGAAACTGCACGCTGAACGCCACGCCGCTCCACGGTAGCCGGAGTTCTATCCGCCCACTTCTTACGGAGACCTCCTCCGCTGTATTCTAATGTTCAGGCCGGAGGCCTCAGATATGCTGCTTCAGGGAATCTTTCCGCCCATTACGACGCCGTTCTATCCCCAAGGAAATGTCTATTTCAAGAAACTCGAGCACAACGTCGAGCGCTATTCAAAGACTCCGGTTGCGGGCATCGTGGTTCTCGGCTCGACCGGCGAAGCCATCCTGCTCTCCGATCTTGAGCGCCGCGATGTTCTACAAGCAGCCCGAGAGACGGCGGCCGCGAACAAAGTCTTGATCGCCGGAACGGGAGTGGAATCGGCGGACGGAACCCTGCAACTCACCGAGTATGCGGCTAAACTCGGCTATGACATCGCCATGGTTCGCACCCCGCATTACTACAAGAAGCAGATGCTGCCCGCGAACCTTCTCGCGTTTTACCGTTTTGTGGCGGACCGCTCGCCGCTGCCGGTGATCATCTACAACTTTCCCCAAGCCACTGGTTACGACATGCCGGCTGATTTGGTCATTGAACTCGCCGAGCATCCCAACCTCATCGGGATCAAGGAGTCGAGCGGCGATGTGGAGAAAGTGCGCCTCATGGTCGAGAGAACACGGCACGTGAAGCGCAGCGCGACCGTCACTGAAACCTTCGACGCGGTTACGCCGCGCATGGTGGACGCTGCGAACGAAGGCAATGGGCAGGGAGGAGCTCTGATTCCCGTCGGCGCGTTGGCAGGGTCCGTGAAGGATACGCCCGCCCTCTGTCCCGCCAATCCGTCGTCTGCTGCGGTGACGGTAATCTCAGGCCTGAAGACACGGCAGAAGGAAGTCGGCTTTCAGGTATTGGTTGGCGCTGCGCAGAAGCTTGAACCCTCGTTGCAAGTGGGTGCGGTGGGCGCGATTCTGGCCTTCGCCGATGCGGCCCCAACGGCTTGTTATGAGATTTATGCGGCGTGGAAAGAAGGAGACACCGACCTGGCCCGGCTGAAACAGGCGCGAATAGCTACAGCGGCCCAGAGAGTGGCAGGCGACCTGGGCATTCCCGGCATGAAGCATGCCATGGACTTCAACGGCTACTTCGGCGGCACGGTGCGCCTTCCGCTCCTCTCGTTGACCGCCGACCTGAAAACAGAAGTCGAAGCGTTAATGGCCGATACTCGAAACTAACTGCGCGCTACGTCGGGTGCGTCTCGGCAACCTGGTCGCCTGCCACGCACGTTGCCATCTTAATCGGACTGCGCTATGATTTGAACGAACGTTCGAACTTTCATGGCATCGTCCTCTTCAATGACATCACCGGTTTCCGTTCGCCGTCGTAGCGCCAGCGTGGCACTGCCGGCCGAAAGCCGCTTTGATCGCCGTCTGGGCAAGATTCTCATGCACGCAACCGGGGTCTTTTACGAAAAAGGATATGAGGGCGCATCCATGCGCGACCTTGCTCGATCGAGCGGCATGTCCTTGTCCGGGCTCTACTATTATTTCGAGTCCAAAGAAAAACTGCTCTACCTGATCCAGAAACACACGTTTAGCACGATTGTCGAGCGGCTGCGCCAGCGACTCGACGAAGTTTCCGATCCGGAACTGCGTATTCGCGTCTTCATCTTCAACCATCTCGAATACTTTCTCGCCAACGAGAAGGCGATGAAAGTCCTTTCGCATGAAGCGGAAGTGCTGAAAAACGGCTTCGGTGCCGAGATCGCGGCGATCAAGCGCGAGTACTACCGGATATGTGTGGGACTTCTGGACGACTTTAAGGTAGCGAAGAGACTAGAATTCTCTAGTCGGATGGCTGTGCTGAGCTTGTTTGGCATGATGAACTGGATTTATACCTGGTACAACCCACGCGTTGATGCCGACGCCGAGGACTTGTCGCGGGGAATGGGCGACATTTTCTTGCGCGGAATCAGCGCCGGTACTGGGCGTCAATTGCTCCGAAGCAAGACGTCCCGGAAAAAGAAATCAGCCTCGAACTAAATTCATCTTAAGGAGTTTGAACATGGCAACTACATTGCAACCGGCTGCCGGCGAGAGCACGAAACAACTGGTCAACTACCGCGCCGAAGGCGGCGTCGCGGTGATCGAGATGTTCGATCCACCGGCTAACACCTACACCTACGAAATGAACCGGCAACTTGATGAGGCGATCTTGAAAGCGCGCATGGACAATGACGTCTACGTGATCGTGCTGACCGGGTCCGGCGACAAGTTTTTCTCCGCTGGCGCGAACATTAAGATGCTGGCCAGTGTCGATCCAACCTTCAAGTATTATTTCTGCCTGCACGCCAACGAAATGCTGCTTCGATTGGAGCACACGCCGAAGCTGGTGATCGCTGCCATCAACGGACACTGTGTCGGCGGCGGTCTGGAAATAGCCATGGCGGCGGACATTCGCATCGCCCGTCAGGACGCCGGCAAGATCGGACTGCCGGAAGTGAATCTGGGCGTGCTTCCCGGCACCGGCGGCACGCAGCGGCTCTCGCGTATGGTGGGGAAGAGCAAGGCTATCGAACTGATGGTCACCGGAAACACGTTCTCCTTCGAAGAAGCGAAGGAGTTCGGCATCATCAACGACATTTTCGACCGCGATAACTTCATGGAAAACATCCTGGAGTACGCCCGCCAGTTCTGTCCTCCCAACAAAGCGGCGAAGGCTGTGGGACGGATCAAGCGCGCAGTGCAAACCGGCTGGGAAATTCCGATGGAGTCTGCCCTCGCAGTCGAACGCGAAAACCAACAACTACTTTTCCAGAGTGAAGACGCCAAGGAAGGCCTGGCAGCTTACGTGGAGAAACGTCCAGCGGTTTTCAAGGCGAAATAGCAAAATGGAGAGCGGGCGTCTCGCCCGTTTGGCCGGGCGGGGAACGCCCAGCCACCATCGTTCTATTGATTGGAATAAGAATGATTACAGCTAGCAAGACAAAACTCTCCCCCGGGCGACTGCTCATCGACGGCCAGTGGACCGACGCTGCGAACAACTTCGACACCACGAATCCCGCGACCGGCGAGATTCTTACCCAGATCGCAGAAGCCTCGGCCGCAGATGTAGACCGAGCCGTGCAAGCGGCCCGTCGAACTTTTGAAGACCGCAGTGGTCCGTGGCGCAAGATGTCTTCGAGCGAGCGCGGACGCCTCATCTGGCGTCTGGCCGACCTTCTCGAAAAGAACATCGACGAATTCGCCGAACTGGAAACTCTCGACAACGGCAAACCGATTTTCGAGTCGCGTTACGTCGACATGCCAATGGTCATCGACGTCCTCCGCTACTACGCGGGTTGGGCCACGAAGATTCACGGGGAGACCGTCAACACCGTCGAAACCGCATTCACCTACACTCTACGCGAGCCCGTGGGCGTCGTCGGGCTCATCGTTCCGTGGAATTTTCCGCTACTGCTTGCCTCATGGAAGCTCGGGCCGGCGCTCGCGTGCGGAAACACCATTGTGTGGAAGCCCGCCAGCCTAACCTCGCTGACCGCATTACGATTCGGGGAGTTGTCGGTCGAGGCGGGTTTACCTGCAGGCGTGTTGAATATTGTTACGGGGAGATCAGAGGTCGGAAGGACAATCGTCCGGCATCCCGAAATCGATAAGATCGCCTTCACCGGATCGACCGACGTCGGCAAAGAGATCATGCGCAGCGCAGCCGACAGCATGAAGCGCCTGACACTCGAACTCGGAGGCAAGTCTCCCAACATCGTTTTTGCCGATTCCGATATCGATAATGCTGTGAAAGGCGCGATCACCGGAATCTTTTATGGCAAAGGGGAAGTTTGCAACGCGGGCTCGCGCCTGTTTGTAGAGAGCAAGGTCCAAGACGAATTTCTCGAGAAGCTAGTGGCCCGGGCAAAGAAAATGCAACCCGCGGACCCGCTCGATCCGAAAACCCGCATGGGCGCGATCGTCAGCCAGGAACAGATGCAAACCGTTCTCGGCTACATCGAGGCAGGAAAGAAAGAAGGCGCGAAGCTGATCGCAGGCGGAAACCGCGTGTCCGTGGATGGGGGCAAGGGATTCTTCATTGAACCCACGATCTTCGGCGGCGTGAAGAACGAAATGAAAATTGCGCAGGAAGAAATCTTTGGTCCTGTGCTGGCGACGTTGAGCTTCGACGATGTGGATGAAGTGATCAAGCTGGCCAATGACAATCCCTACGGCCTGGCGGCTGCGGTCTGGACTCGCGATGTGAAAAAAGCGCATTCCGTGTCGCGGCAACTCCGCGCTGGAACAGTATGGATCAACACCTACGGCTTGATGGACGCGTCGTTGCCGTTCGGCGGCTATAAGAGCTCAGGCTTCGGTCGCGAGTTGGGTGTCCATGCCATCGAGCACTACACGGAACTGAAAACGGTTTGGCTGAACATGGCCTAAGTCTTAAACGAACACGAAGTAAGACAGATCTCGGGTTTCCTTTGTGTTACTTCGTGTCCTTCGTGGTTATGCGGTTCTTTTGTTGAGGGAAATCAAACACTATGCCAGGTAAAGTCGCAAAAATCGGAACCTTCAGTGACTGGGTCGGGCTGTTCGACGATTGGCGGAAAGACATCGGCGTCAACCACGACGAGATTGCCAATTTCAAGTTCGACACGCTGTACGGCGCGATCGAAACCGACGAAATCCAGTTCGGCGCCTTCAAAGGCCGCCGCAAGTGGGAAAACCTGCGCCAGGTACCCACCCAGCAGATGCGCGACGCCTTGATCAATCTGATCGTTTATCAAGGCGATACCGAGTTCGCCAGCGTCGAACAGCAGCGCAACCTGTTCCAGAGTGCGCCCACCGACTGGGACCGCAGGGCGATCACTCGGGTGATGATCGAAGAGATGCGTCACGGCTGGCAAATGTGTGCGCTGCTGGTCGAGCACTTCGGGTACTCGGGAAAAGTCGAAGCTCAAAAGATGCTCGAGCGCCGCGCCTTCGACAACAAGCGCCTGCTGGGTGCTTTCAACGTCGACGTAGACAATTGGATGGACTTCTTCACCTATACCGACTTCGTAGACCGCGACGGCAAATTCCAATTACAGATGCTGAAGTACTCCGCCTTTGCGCCGCTAGGCCGCTCCATGTCTTACATGTTGCGCGAAGAAGCATTCCACATGGGCACCGGCAACGATGGCCTGCGCCGGATTGTGGAGGCAGGCGTGGTCCCGGCATGGTTGATCCAGAAATATCTGAACAAGTGGATTTCCAGTTCGTATGATCTGTTCGGCACCGACAACTCAAGCTCAGCACACTGGGCCTATGTCTGGGGGGTTAAGGGCCGCTATGACGAGCCCAAGAATCCCGAAGCCGCGAAAGTCGATGAGTTGAACGATTACAACCGGCATTTGTATCGAGACGAAGTGGCCGGACTGATCGAGCGCTTCAACAGCGTTTTGCGACCGGGAGAACTCAAACTGTACGCGCCCGACATCAAGTTCAATCGCAATATCGGCCGTTGGGCCGGACAGAAATTCCACGCCCAAACCGGCGAACCGATCGACGAAAAGCACTATAAGGAGCATGTAAGCGATTACATGCCGACCGCCGAAGACAAAAAGCTCTTGCTGGACATTATCGCCAACGAGAAGAAGTGGATCGCGCCGAAAGAGGGCGCACGCGATCCGCTGGCGTCAATCGGTGAAGTCCGCAAGTCAGCGATTAATCTGTAAGCCCAGTGGGGACAGCCGCCCTCGGCTGTCCGGCGGAGCAAAGCTCCGCAAGGTTTTGCTCCGGTGACGACTGCGATTGACATCACGAAAAATACGCTAGCTCGCCCCTTCACAATGGGCGAACTAATGGTCGCCACTGCCGCTCGTGAAATCTGCGACACAGAAATCGTCTTCGTCGGCATGCGCCTGCCCCTGATTGCATTCGTGGTCGCGAAGAAGACTCACGCTCCGAATGCCGTCGGACTATTTGAAAATGGTGTGATTCGTACGACCCCAGCTCCAGAATTGATCTATACCATGGCCGATCCCCCCAACATCCTGGGCGCCACGCAGTGTTTAGACATGCTCGGAGTAATGAGCTTGCTGCAATCCGGCCGCGTTCATCTGGGATTTCTCGGAGCCGCCGAAGTTGATCGCTTCGGCAATCTGAACTCGACCGAAGTGCGAGGATCAAAGGGACTCACTCGGCTCCCTGGTTCCGGCGGGGCTTGCGACATTGCATCTCTCGCGCATCGGTTTGTAGTTCTTCTGGAGCACGGCAAGCAGCGCTTGCCGGAACGCGTTTCTTATGTGACCAGCCCCGGAAACGGAGATGGCCCCGGCTGGCGCAAGCGTATGGGCCTGCCGCGAGGCGGCCCATCGGCTGTGATCACAACCAAAGCTGTTTTGCGCTTTAGCGACGACGGGGAAGCGTATCTCGCCTCCGTGCATCCCGGAATTGAATTGGACGATGTGCTGACCAATACAGGTTGGAAATTGCGCGTGGGCGACGAAAGCCCGACGCCGGAGCCTACGCAGGAAGAGTTGACGGCAATCCGCGAGTACGACAAACAGGGCTTTTGGACACGATGACTACGCATTCACTCACGAAGTTTTCCCGGATCACTCTTAATCTGCAGCCGCCGGTTGCTCGCATCACATTAAACAATCCTCCGGTCAATGTTATCGATATACCGATGACGGAGGAATTGGCCGCGGCTTTGACCGAGGTCGACTCACGTCCTGACGTTGCAATTTTGGTCGTGTCGGGCTCGGGAAAAGGGTTCTCCGCAGGCGTGGATGTTGCCGCCCACACGCCGGACAGAGTTCATGAGATGCTCGCCAAGTTTCACGGCGTCATCCACACTTTGATCAACACCAACAAAGTTACTATCGCCGGCGTGCACGGGAACTGCCTGGGCGGAGGCGCGGAGTTAGCCGCGGTGTGCGATTTGGTTTACACCTCCGAATCGGCTACCTGGGGCTTCCCCGAGATCAAGCTGGGATGTTATCCGCCGGTGGCTGCGACAGTGCTGTCGGTTATCGTTGGACAGAAACGTGCGTCGGAACTGATTTTGACTGGCCGCAGTATCACTGGTCGGGAAGCCGCTGACATCCGCTTGGCAAATCGGGCAGTGCCTGAAGTCGACCTGGAATCAGTACTGCAGCAGACGCTCGATCAATTGGCCAAGCTCTCCCCAGTGTCGCTGTCCCTTGCTAAGAAAGCGATCTACGTTTGGGACTCAATCCACTTCCATAAAGGCCTAATTCGGTCCGAGAGTATTTATCTGGACGAGTTGATGAAAACGCAGGATGCACAAGAAGGGATCAAGGCGTTCCTGGAGAAACGATCACCGGCGTGGAGGGGCAAGTAGAGAAAATGTCTAAGCTCCGCACAATGCGTGACGCAATCGCCGAATTGGTGCCGGATGGCGCGTCGGTCGCGCTTGGACTCCAACTGGAACAGATGATCCCGTTCGCCGCTGGTCACGAGATCATTCGTCAGAAGAAACGCGGCCTCACTCTGGTAGGACCGATTTCAGACATTCTCTTTGATCAACTCATCGGCGCTGGTTGCGTCGAGCAAGTTATCGCCGCCTGGGTTGGAAACGTGATGATGGGATCGGCGTACAACTTCCGCCGCGCCGTCGAACAGGATGAACTGAAGGTCCTCAACCTGACCAACTTCACCGTCGCCCTGGCGCTGCAGGCCGGCGCCATGGGAGTGCCTTTCCTCCCTACCAGAACGGCGCTGGGCAGCAATGTCGCAAAGGGCAACGAGTTCTTCGCTGTAATCGATTCGCCGTTCGAACCATCTGACTCGCGTGGGGATGGGCGCCGTCGCTCGTCCAGGCCGAGCGAAGCTCGGCAGCAAGAGGCTCTTCCCTCAAAGAGACTCCATGCGGTTCGCGCCCTGAACCCTGATGTCACCATTGTTCACGTCCAACGGGCTGATCGCGAAGGCAACGCTCACTGCTGGGGCTATTTCGGCGTGATGATCGAAGGAGTTCGCGCAGCAAAGCGCGTGATCGTGGTCGCGGAGGAGATCGTCGAGCGGGAAGTAATTGCCAGCGATCCCAATCGCACCGTGATTCCGGGCTTTCTCGTAAACGCGGTAGTGGAGTGCGCTTACGGAGCGCATCCTTCACCCGTCCAGGGATGTTACAAACGCGACGATGCATTCTTTCGCCAATACCACGAACAGACGAAAACGAAAGCAGATAGCGACGCGTGGCTCGACCGCTGGGTGTACAGCACCGCGGATCGACGCGCTTATATGAATCAACTGGGAGCGTGCCGCGTGGGGGACCTCAGCGTGAAGCAGCACGCCTACGCCGCGCAAGCGGATTTTGGATATTGAAGGCAGCTCTTGGCTTTTGGCTCTTAGCCCTTGGCTTGAGCGAGTTTGAGCTAACAGATAAGAGCCAAGAGCTAAAAGCTACGTCATGAAAAAAGAACTCATCGAACTGAAAGTCAACGGCCGCTCGCGGGAACTCGCCTTCGAGCCCAGCAAGCTGCTGCTCGATGTCTTGCGTCAGGATCTCGATCTCACGGGATCCAAACGCGGCTGCGACGACTCCTCGTGCGGCGCGTGTACCGTCTTGGTCGATGGCATTTCGATGATGTCGTGCACCATGCTGGCGGCGAGTTGTGAAGGACAGGAAATCACGACGGTCGAAGGGGTCAGCGAGCACGGAAGCCTTGCTGCTATTCAAAAGGCCTACGGCGACTGGGGCGGAGCCCAGTGCGGCTATTGCACTCCGGGGTTCATCATGACCGTCAAGCATCTGCTGGCCGAGAACCCGGAACCAACAGAGCAAGACATTCGCGGCGCGCTCAGCGGAAATCTCTGCCGCTGCACCGGCTACAGCCAGATGTATCAAGCCATCAAGGCAGCGATCGATGCCGAGCAGAAGGGTATGGCCGCAGCGAAGTGAACCCGAACCCTAGTCCTGCCATTCCGCGCGAAGCGAGGAATCAGTAGTGGCCAACGAACAACGACCGCCGATCGAAGAACTAAAGACCAACGGCTTTTCTATCATCGGCAAACCCACCGCCATGGTCGACGCAGCCGGCAAGACCACCGGCACCGGCAAGTATACCGACGACCTCAGCCTGCCTGGAATGCTCGTCGGCCGAATCCTGCATTCACCCTATCCGCACGCCCGCATCAAGCGGATCGACACAAGCCGCGCTGAGAAATTGGAAGGCGTTGTCGCAGTCGTAACCGGCAAAGACGCGCCCAATCCTTACGGCATTCTTCCCGTCGGCCACGACGAGTACGCGCTCGCCCTCGACAAGGTCCGCTACGTTGGCGACAACGTCGCCTGTGTTGCTGCGGTCGACGAAGCCACCGCCGATCAGGCGCTCGAGTTGATCGACGTTGAATACGACCTTCTGCCCGCCTACTTCGATCCCGAAGAATCGATGAAGGCGGAGACTGATCTCATCCACGACAACAAGCCGCACAACCTCGAAAAAGACTACCATCACGTTTTCGGAGATCCCGACAAAGGTTTTGCCGAAGCCGACCAGATAGTCGAGGCCCGCTTCGTCGCCAATGAAGTCACCCACGCGGCGATGGAGCCGCACTCCACCCTTGCTGCATTCGAAATCGATCCCCACACCGGTAACCGTGGGCGCCTGACGGTGCAATCGTCAACCCAGGTTCCTTACTACCTGCAACATAAGCTCTCGCTCGTCCTCGAAATGCCGATGTCGCAAATTCGCGTCATCAAGCCGCTGGTAGGCGGCGGCTTCGGCGGCAAGAGCGAAGTCATCCCACTCGAAATCATCGCCGCGATTGCCGCACGAAAAGCACTGGCTCCGGTGAAGATCACCTACACCCGCGAAGAAGTCTTCTGGGCCCATCGCGGACGTCCCCGCACGATCATCGACCTGAAGACCGGAATCACGAACGACGGCCGCATCACCGCTGTCAAAGCCCGCGTCGTCCAGGATGGCGGCGCCTATTGCTCCTACGGTGTCGTGACCATTCTTTATTCAGGCGCGCTGCTGGGCGCGCTCTACGACATCCCCAACATTCAATACGACGGTTATCGCGTCCTCACCAACAAGCCGGCCTGCGGAGCGATGCGTGGCCACGGAACAGTCAACGTCCGCTTCGCCTTTGAGTCGCAACTGGACGAACTTGCCGCCAAGGTAGGCATCGACCCCGCCGAAATCCGCCAGCGCAATCTTCTTCAACCACCCTGCATCACGGTGAATGGTCTGCGCGTGCAGAGCTACGGGTTGCCGGAATGCATCGAGAAAACGGTCGAGCGCTCAGGCTGGAAAGACCGCAAAGGAAGGCTACCCAAAGGTCGAGGCCTGGGGATCGCCTGCAGCCATTACGTAAGCGGCGCCGCCAATTCCATCATTCGCTCTGACATGCCCCACTCGACGGTGAACATCAAGATTGATCGCGACGGCGGAGTCGTCGTCTACACCGGCGCCTCAGAAATCGGCCAGGGTTCGGACACCATGACCGCGCAAATCGCAGCCGAAGTCCTGGGCTGCACTCTGGGAAGAATAAGAATTATCGCCGCCGACACCGATCTCACTCCCATCGACATCGGCTCCTATTCGAGCCGCGTGACTTTCATGGCCGGCAACGCCACACTGCGCGCCTCGACAGAAGTAAAGAAGCAGATCGCCCTCGCCGCAGCTCACAAAATGAACTGCTCGCCCGAAGACTTAATCTTCCGCGAAGATGTCGTTTACAAGCAGGGAAGCGCCCCGCCCGCCGTTTCGAAGACTGCCGATGATGATGTCACTCAGTCCGGAGCTTCGGTCAGCGGCCGCGTCGAAGGACAAATCTTGCGCGGCTCGCTGCAACAAAAGCGCAAAGAAGAAGGCCCAAAGGACTGGATGACGTTTGAAGAAGCCGTCGTCGCGGCCATCGACTTCCACGGCGCTCTCACCGGAACCGGTTCCTATGCACCGCCTCCCGATGCACGTGGGGCCAAACATAAAGGCGCAGGAGTCGGGCCGTCGCCCGCATATTCGTATTCAGCCCAGGTCGCGGAAGTCACGGTCGACGAAGACACAGGCGAGGTAACTGTCCACAAGGTCTGGGCTGCGCATGACTGCGGCCGCGCCCTCAATCCAGTGTCGGTCGAAGGCCAGATTATAGGCTCCGTCTGGATGGGGATGGGCCAGGCGCTCACCGAAGAAATGGTCTGGAAAGACGGCATGCTGATGAATCCCGGCCTGCTTGAGTACCGCAGCCCGTCGTCGGTAGAATCGCCCGAGGTCGAACCGATCATCGTGGAGAGCATTGACCCCGAGGGTCCATTCGGAGCAAAAGAGTGCAGCGAAGGCTCCCTCGCAGCCACAATTCCAGCCATTGCAAACGCCATCTACGACGCCGTCGGAGTCCGCCTGCACGAATCTCCATTCACCCCAGAGCGTGTGTTTTCAGCCCTGCGCGCAAAGAAGAACGGGAAGTACATCAATATGACCGAAGGCGTAGATCCCACTTCGCCCAGAACCTTTCGTGAACACGGCGGATCGCTCTGGTATCGCGGCAAGGGACCCGAGCGTCATCCGCTGGATCCGTCGCGTCGCGAAACACCCGCTCCAGCGGGAGGTGACGATTGAGCCTCCCGCAATTCAAACTGCTGCGCCCCCGTACGATCGAGGAAGCAATGTCGCTGCTGGCAAAGCATAGCAAGAGCAGTGTGGGCGCGGGCGACTCGACCGCGAGCGCGGTCAGAATCATTGCAGGAGGCACCGACCTCATTCCGTCCATGCGACAAAAGTTATTCGAACCGCATTACGTGCTGGACATCCGGCACGTCGCAGAATTGAAAGGCATTCGCCAGCAGGGAAGCGGCGTCGAGATCGGAGCGTTGACTTCGCTGACGACCATCGAGCATTCCGGTCTGCTCCAGAAGCGCTATCCGGTATTGACCGAAGCGGCCGCGACCGTCGCCTCGCCTCTTCTGCGCAACATGGGCACGATCGGCGGAAATATTTGCCTGGACACCCGCTGCCTCTGGTACAACCAGTCGCTTACCTGGCGTAAAGGCTGCGGCTTCTGCATCAAGAAAGACGGCAACTTGTGTCACGTCGCGCCCGGAGGGACCAAATGCTGGGCCGCGTTCTCCGGCGACACGCCCCCGGCGTTGCTCTGCCTGAACGCGGAGATCGAAATTGCCAGCGTGTCCGGTTTGCGGCGAATTCCGCTTCGCGACTTCTACACCAACGACGGCGTCGCCTATCGCAACTTGCAGCCGGACGAGTTGGTCACGCGTGTGTTCCTGCCAGAATCGTCGGCGGACTATTCCGGAGTCTATCGCAAGCTTCGCGTCCGCGGATCGATCGACTATCCGCTCGCCGGAGTCGCCGTCGTGGTCAAGCGTTCAAACGGCCACGTTGCCGACGCACGCGTAGCGGTCACGGCTGTTAATCCCGCGCCGCGTCTAGTCAAGGGTGCGAGTGAGTTGCTGGAAGGAAAAGTAGTGGATGAAGCGCTCGCCGAAGCTGTGGGAGATTTGGCTGCGAAGACTGCCCGGCCGCTGACCACCTCGGCGCTCACTCCGGAATACCGCCGCGAGATGATTCGAGTGTTCACCAAGCGCGCTGTCCTGGCGGCAATGAGCAATAATTGAGAGTTGCCCATCTGGCGATGCCCAATCAGATTGTCATTCCGAGCAAAGCGAGGAATCTGCTGTCGTCGCCAGTCACCGCGAGCTAAACAAGTGCCCCATCTTTTCTTTCTTGGTCTTCAGATATTCTTCCGCATGGCTGCTGGGCGTCACTTCGCAGGGAACGCGTTCAACCACCTCGATCCCTCCGCGTTCCAGTGCCGCAACTTTGTCGGGATTATTTGACAGCAATCGTACCTTGGACACGCCCAACGCCCTCAGGATTCCCGCCGGCATCGCGAACTCGCGATGATCAGCCTTAAATCCCAGGCGTTCGTTAGCCTCGACCGTGTCCAGACCGGCGTCCTGCAACTCGTAAGCCTGCAACTTTGCCATCAGGCCAATGCCGCGCCCCTCCTGCTGTTCGTAAATCAGCACTCCTGCGCCTTTTTCCGCGATCATCGCCAGCGCCATCTCCAGTTGCTGACGGCAGTCGCACCGCAGCGATCCGAAAACGTCTCCCGTCAGGCATTGCGAATGAATGCGAACCAGCGGTGGCTCGGAACGGACATTGCCCATCACCAAAGCTACCGCTTCTTCTTTGCGGAAAGGGTCTTTCGGAACATTCGTGCCTTCGCCGAACTCTCCCTGAAACCCGAAGATGCGGAACGTGCCCCATCGGGTAGGGAACTCTGCGGAGGCAACCTGCTGAACGGAGTGGAGACTCACAACAACATTATAGCGGGGTGCAGGGCGATGTAGGCGCGGGCGTCCGCGCGCGTGCAGCTCCCAGAAAAAAGTCCCTTCACTTACCAAGCCGCATATCGGTAACGCCGCGGCCGTTCCGGCAAGACCTTAATCAGCAGGATCCCGGCCACGAAGCCCCCCACATGAGCCCAGAACGCGATTCCCCCGCTCTGGCTGGTCTCCGCAATCGAGGTCGCCGCTCCGCTCATAAATTGCACAAAGAACCAGTATCCCAGCACCAGCCACGCGGGCAGGTGGAAGAAGAAAATTGGCGGAAACCACATCAGCACGCGGGCTCGTGGATAAAGCACGAAATATGCCCCCATCACTCCGGCGATAGCCCCGCTCGCTCCCACGCTGGGCACGTTCGACCCGGCATTCAAAATGATATGGGCGATCCCCGCCGCAAATCCGCTGACCAGATAAAAGAGTAAATAGGTGAAGTGTCCGAGATAGTCTTCAATGTTGTCGCCAAATATCCAAAGAAACCACATATTGCCGATGACGTGCAGCCACGAGCCATGCAGGAACATTGCAGTAAGGAGGGGTAAAAATAATCCAACCAGCGACGGAGCGGACCCGGCGGCCAACGCGCGTTCGAAGTGAACTGGCACTACTCCGAAGTGATAAATCAAACTGTTCAAAGCCCGCTGACCCTGCGAGTTGACTGACAATTCAAACAGGAAGGTAACCGTGTTCAAGGCAATAATGAAGTACGTGACGAACGGGGTACTGAACCGGGGCGCGTCGTCGCTGAGAGGAATCATGCGGGATTAGATTGGATGATCTGTTAATTTGGTAATCGGGTAATCGAAATGATGAGACTACAACAGCCCTTGTCATTCCGAGGAGCAAAGCGACGAGGAATCTGCTGTAATTGTTTCCGGATCCAGGCGGCAGATTCCAGTCGGCAGCTCCTCGTGCACCTTCATTAACTACAACAGCCTTTGGCAGGGAAGTCCCAGCTTCTAAATTACCAAATTACCCGATTACTCGATTGCTTAATTGACTCGCATGAACGGCATCCTCATCATCGACAAGCCCTCCGGCCTGACCTCGCACGACGTTGTCAACCGCGTGCGCCGCATCCTGCAAGAGCGCTCCGTAGGACATCTGGGAACTCTGGATCCCCTGGCGACGGGAGTCCTACCGCTGGTGACTGGCAATCTCACCCGCCTGGCCCAGTTCTATACCTCATCCGAGAAAACCTACGAGGGCACGATCCGCTTTGGGTTTGCCACTGACACCTACGACGCCGAGGGCGAACCCACCACCCCAGCCCATGCGGTCAACCTGTCGCTCGATCAATTGCGCAAACTCGCCAGCCACTTTCAAGGCATCATCGAACAAACCCCACCACCGTTCTCGGCCAAGAAGATTCAAGGCGTGCCCGCCTATAAACTAGCCCGCAAGCACGCCGAGGTAACCCTAAAGCCGGTGCAGGTCGAAATCAAAGAATTCGAGATTACCCAGGTCGATACTCAGATAGTCCACGCCCTCGTCCGGGAGGACGCAGGATCGCTCGCCAGCTTCCGTGCTCGTGTGGCCTCCGGAACCTACCTGCGCTCCGTAGCCCACGATATGGGAAAACTGGCCGGCTGTGGCGCCCACCTGGAGTCACTGCGCCGGACGGCAGTGGGTGAATTCGAACTGGACGATGCCCACACGCTGGAAGAATTGGACGCTGCTTCGAAGACAGCTCAACCAGAAGCTCTCTTCATTCATCCCCGCAAACTTCTGCCCCAATTTCCCTCCGTCACCGCCAACGAAGAAATGGCCGCGCGCATCCGCACCGGACGCCCCGTGAATCTACCCGAACTCTCCCAGGCCAGACTCGTAAAAGTATTCACGGGGCAAAGGGAACTGCTCGCAATCGCAACCCGGGTCGCAGGCACCTTATTCCACGCCAAAATCGTGCTGGCGCCAGGACCCGGGCACGTAATCGCGTAGGACAGCATGCACCGGCAAGAGCCGGCGCCAATACTCAAAGATGTAACCACCTGGTAACAGAAGTTGGCCTCCGGGCGCACATTCGGGCATGGCGCGAGATGTCAGTTGGCAGCAGCTTCTACCGCCCTTTGCACCCGGAAGGCTACTCCCATTTTGTCAACACAGATGGTGCCCCTTCGCATAAACTTCCACTGTTGTGCTCGCTCACAGCATTATCGTGGTCTTGATTGCAGCCCTCATCGTTGAGGTACTGTTTTGCCGATGGCTCGCGAAGAAGTGGAGACCTGCATCGACCCCAATCACCATAGCAGCCGGAATCGCTTCTCTTGTTGGCCCTGCCTGCGCTGTCCTTCCTTACACGGACTATATGCCAGACTTTCCGGGTTTTCTGACGGGCGTATGGCTATTGGCCGCCATCGGGGTCATCGGCATTGGGATCGGCGTTTTTGCGTTCAGCACAGGCAGCAAGGTCGCGGGTACAATTTGCGTGCTGACCAATATCCCCGTCCTCGCTTACTGGGGATTTGTAGGCGCCTTTTTCTCCATGGGTGGATCGGTGTGAACCATACCGCCGCAGAACGGTAATCCAAATAGGTAGGATTCGAGCGTAACTGTTCAAAAATCTCGATTACGCTCAGAAGCCCTCAATGAGCGCTATGGCCTGATTTCGACAGATTAACTTGGGTCTAGAATGCAGGTGAGTCAGGTGGTGTCTTCTAATGGTGATTGGCCGTCGGTTTCCAATTCAAAACAGAAATCTGAAACTGATCGTGCTTGCTATCTGTTGTGTTTGCGTTACCCGCGTTCTCGCGCAACATTCCAGCACAGATGAGTACGTGACCGGAATGACTGTAGTAGGCAGACCCGGTGGCGGTCCAGACTGTCCGCCAATCGTCTGGCGGGTTAAATCGGATACGCCCGCCGCTCAAGCCGGAATCCAGCCGGGTGACCGGCTAGTCGCTGTTGATGGTCATCGCGGAAACGATATCCGGGATTTTGAAACGCTACGGGCGCTACTTCATACCAAGGACTCGAAGCCGAGCACAATCGAACTGGAGGGCCAACACGGTGTCTACACGGTCACGGTGGGGCGCGTGAAGGAATCGGTTTTAATGGAAAGAGACGGATGGAAAATAGGCCCCAACGGCATTGGGTATCGCCTCGATGCTACCGACGCAGAGATGAAACGGGTGATGCGGGAGGAACCACCGGCCAGTAGTATCGTCTTCCCGTCACACTACCCAAACAATCCTGAACTGTACTACCCCGGATTCGAAGCCTTCGTATGGCAGAATCCCCCTGAGATCGCGGTCGGCGGCATCGAACAAAACGGCCCCGCTCTAAACGCGGGCGTCCACTACGGAGATGTCATTGTTTCGGTAAACGGAGTGAACCCCTTAGGCAAGTCGATACCGCAACTGGAATTGCTCTTCAGCAGCCTTAAACCGGCCACAATGACTTTGGCCATTGACCGCGACGGTGTGATCAAAACGTTTGTCTTCGATCTGATCAAGACGGCGGATTTATTGCGCCAAAACCGGGATCAGCTCTATCGAGGCGGGATTATTCCTTTGGACGTTCCTGACGCTTATCTGCACTGTTTTGAATCCAGATAATGCGTGCTAGTCACCGCCCAGCTGCGACCACCTGTCGAAACATCGCGATTACGCTCAAAACCCCTGAATGAGCGCTGTCGTTCCAGCGATTCATTGAATGTCCGATAATAGGTATTATGTAAACTACCCGAAAGCGTTAAGCCGCACGCCGTTAGGGGTTCTTCGGAATAACCACAATCCTGTCTAAGTCGCCACTCTTCAAATCCAGTAACGACGCCAACCCCTCGTCGAGTGTGGCCAGTCGAGCTTTCTTGTGTATTGCCAACCCAAGCAGATAACCATCTGTCACCTGATTATGTCCCACCATGCGGCCTTGAAAGCGTCGGACCGCGTCCTCGATAGGAAGATCGTCTGCCCAAAAGTGATGAGTCGGGTGGCTTAGGTTGAGCGTCAGCAGGCGAATCGCTTCCGGCAACGTCAGGAAGTTTGGCGAGAAGGCGGGATTGGACACGATTCTGACGAACCCGCATTCGGTAAATGGACAGGTTGCCCATCCCTGTTTTGCACTCCTGGCAAACCAAGACTGCACTCTGTCATGGGCGCGATGCGTTGGCCAAGCCAGGGCAATCAAAACGCTCACGTCCAGCAAGAAAGGAGTCACTCCAACTCGTTCTCCAGTTCCTTGATTCGCTCGGTCGTGACCTCGGGAGAATCCGGTGGCAGTACGACGACATGGATCCCGTTGACCACTCTTGTGGCCATTGGGGCGTTCAATCCCCGCCGCACCAGTTCGGATACCGCCTTTCCCAAGGCCAAAGAGCGGCTCTCGGCATAGGTTCGTACCACCTGAAAGACATCATCGTCGAGGCTGAGAGTCGTACGCATTTCACGATGATGCCATAGACCATACTTTGATGTCAATTTGTAGTAATGGCATCACTTACCGCTTTGCATGCTTATTGTTGTCTTTCGCCTTCGCTATTAAGCAATCGTTTCAACTCCTCCCTAAATCGCCTCAGTGCCTCCAGTCTTTCCGGCGTGGCTTCAACCATCTCCTGCTTGGCTTGAAAGACTTTCCTCTCGCCGGCTTTAACTAGAACGCCCATCGCCTCGCCCATCTGCCATCCCGGCGTGCCTAACATCTGCAGCCCGTCGACGCCTGGAACGAGCAACGCGACGCAGCTATCGCGCACCACTCCCACGCACTTGGGAAAGCGGTCAAATACCTTCAACTCGAATCCCGCCAGGTAAATTTGTTGGAGTTGTTCCGCCGGGTCAGGCATGGAAATGCCGGGAGTGAAAATAACGCTAGATTTCCTTCGTGAACGTTCGTGCCCTTTGTGGTTTAAGCCTCTTGTCCGGGCGACTACATCTTGTACCGCCCCAAATCCTCATCATTCAACCCTTCCAACCATTTCCGCAGCTCTTCACTGGTAACCCGGTCAGAAGCCGTAGTCGCCAGCTTGGAATTCTTCAAAACCTCATCTTCCACAAAGATGGGACAATCCACCCGCAAAGCCAGGGCCAAGGCATCCGACGGCCGCGAATCGACACTGACAATCCGCCCCTCGCGCTCCAGCCAGATCACCGCATAAAACGTGTCTTCCCGCAACTCCGTGACCACAACTTTATGGACGTTCGTATCGAGCCCGACCAAAACGTTCTTGATCAAGTCATGGGTCATCGGACGCGGGGTGCTCACCTTCTCAATCTCCAGCGCAATCGCATTCGCTTCGTAAATCCCCACCCAAATGGGCAACACGGCATCAGTCCCAGCGTCCTTTAGGATCACTATCGGCATATTTGTAACTGGATCCATCAGCAGGCCCCGAATTTTCATTTCTACTTCCATCGTGATCTCCGAAAAGCTCCTTATATCACCATTTCGCCTAAAAGGCTGTTGGGAAAACTAGCGGTTGTCACTACGGTCACATAACCACCGATGCTCGGTTTTGCCTGCTCGGGGGCGGTGAAATTGAGGACTTTGTTCTGCGATGTGCGGCTGCTCCATTGGCCTCGCGCTTCGTTTCTGCTTTCAACCATTACTTCAAGCGTCGCGCCTATATATCTTTCATTGCGACGCTTCTGGATCTCGCGCTGTTTGTGGTTAACTACCGCCAGGCGCCGGACTTTTTCCTCGTCAGGGATCGCGTCTTCTAGACTCAGTGCCGGAGTGTTGGGGCGAGGCGAATACTTGAAGCCGAATATCGCATCGTATTCGACTTCGTCGAGCAGCGCCAAAGTCTGCTCGAACTCGACCTCGGTCTCGCCCGGGAATCCTACAATAATGTCGCTAGTGATACTGATTTCGCGGCGTGCCGCCTTCATCCATGAGATGCGTTCCATGTATTCGTCGCGCGTGTAGAGCCTCTGCATCGCGTCGAGCACGCGCGGGGAACCGCTCTGCACCGGCAGATGCACGTGATCGCACAACGTAGGAACCGAGTCGATTGCTTCGATAATGTCTCGCCCGAAATCTCGCGGATGCGAAGTCGTGAACCGCACCCGCCGGATGCCCGGAACTTCGCCCACCGCCGCCAGCAATTCGGCGAAGGTTTTCATCCCTTTCCCTGCTGGGTCTTTGTAGGAGTTCACGTTCTGCCCCAGCAATTGAATCTCGGTGTAGCCCAGATCGGCCATCTGCCGCGCTTCGGACAACACCGACTCCGAAGTCCGGCTGCGCTCCTTGCCGCGGGTGAACGGTACGACGCAGTAGGCGCAAAACTTGTCGCAGCCTTCGATGATGGTGATGTATCCGCGGTGAGGGTTCGTGCGGGCGGTGAATTCCGTCTCGAAACACTCGTCAGTTTCGCGGTCGTCTAATCCGGTGACGCGCTGATTCCCTGCCTCGATTTGGATCAGCATCTCCGGCAAATTGCGATACGACGCTGAGCCGCACACCAGCGAAACATACGGAGCGCGCTCGAAAATCTTCTCGCCCTCCTGCTGCGCTACACATCCCAGAACGCCGAAGCGCTTGCCCTGCTTATGGAATTTCTTGTAATCGGAAAGCCGGTTGAAGACCTTCTGCTCGGCCTTGTCGCGTATCGAACAAGTATTGTAGAGGACCAGTTCGGCTTCTTCGACGGTCTGAACCTGCCGGTATCCCTCGGAAACCAGCGAGCCCACAACCTTTTCCGAGTCGTGCGCATTCATCTGGCAGCCGAAGGTTTCGAGGTAAAAAGTCTTCTGGGAGTCGCTAGCCATCCAAGTTCAAGTATAGCGCAGGGGCCGTGGTCCGCTTTGTCGCATTCTGTGCGCCAAGGTGGGGGGCAAATCGGCGGCCAGTGGGAGACCCCTTACTTGTGCTTGAGGATTCGCGCTTGCAGGAAAGTATCCACTCGGATACACTAAGTAAACTTGAATAATTGCTTCGGTCGTCCGATTTCGACGTGTGGCTATCCCATCTGCCCGACCAAAAAGCAAAGGCCAGAATTCTCGCCCGCCTGGCGAGCGCGACATTTGGAAATTTCGGTGATTGCGAACCCGTCGGTGAAGGCGTTTCCGAGATGCGTATTCACGTTGGGGCGGGGTACCGGATTTATTACACGCGAACCGGCTCAACTATCTACGTTTTGCTGGCTGGCGGCGTGAAGGCCTCGCAAACGAAGGACATTGCCAAAGCGAAAAAAATGGCTCGCGAACTCAAGAGGGCGAAACAATGAAGAAAAAGAAGACAATTTACAAACCATTCGACGCGGCGGCGTATCTCGATAACGATGTGGTCATTGCGGAATATCTTTCAGCGGCTGCCGAAGGCCCAAATCCCGAGGTATTCGTCGCAGCCCTTGGCGCCGTGGCCAAGGCACGAGGCATGGCGCAGATCGCCAAAGACGCGGGCTTGGGAAGAGAGAGCCTGTACAAGACCCTGAGCGCGGGCGCACATCCACGCTTCGAAACCATCAATTCTGTCCTGCACGCCCTGGGTGTGAAGTTCGCAGTCGTTGCTGAGCGCGAGAATTGGGATGTGACCGCGCCTTACAAAACGTAAGCGGGAGCAACGCCCATGGTGCGATCAGGGAAGATTGCCTGACGCTGATTTCTTGAGGTAACGTCCCGTCCCCTCCCCGGTTTTCTCACGGATGGTTGACACTACTGGTATCCCGTAGTACCATGAAATTGGAATTTGAATGGCACGATGCCAAGGCCGCAGCTAACCTTCGCGCACATGGCGTGAGCTTCGATTTGGCAAAGACGGCGTTCAGCGACCCGTTTGCCATCGAGCTCCTCGACGACCGCGCGGACTATAGCGAAGAGCGTCTGGTGATGGTTGGCATGGCCGAGGGAAATATTTTGTTGTTTGTAGCCTATACCGAACGCGAGGAATGCATCCGCATTATCTCAGCTCGAAGGGCAACACAATATGAGCAAGACGACTACTTCGAAAAAAACGCTTAGGCGCATGACGCCTGCGGCCATCGAGGCGGCGGCTCGCGCCGACAGCGACGCGCAGCCGCTGACCTCGGGCGATCTTAAGCGGATGAAGCGGACGCCACCGACGAAAATCATTCGCCGCGCTCTGGGCTTGACGCAGGAGGAATTTTCGGCCCACTACCACATCCCTCTAGGCACGCTCCGGGATTGGGAGCAAGGCCGCGCGGAGCCGGACCGACCAACGCAAGCCTATCTAAAGGTCATTGCACGCGAACCCGAACGAGTGGAGCGCCTATTGAATCGAAGGCCGCACTACCGAAGGTGGGAGGCATATCGGCGGCACAGCGGAAACGTCCCGTCTGTCCCCGAGTTTGATCAAACATTGAAATCGTAGAGGCGTGGCTGCATAGGCACCATCTCCCGCCCCTTGCCAAAAGGCGGCAAGGAGCGGGGCACCCGCCAACAAAGTGCATAGATCCTTCGCTATGCTCAGGATGACAAAACCTTCGAGCGTCATCGACGCAGCGGCACGCTTCACGGGGAGAATACCTTGCAGCGCCTGGGCGACAAGTGGCAGTGCAGGGATCCTTCGACTCCGTAGCTGATTCGCTTCGCGAACCAGCTACTACGCTCAGGATGACAACGTGGAGGGGGGATGAGTGGGCTCTTCTTTCGCCCCGCCGGGGCTGGTTCGTCATTCGCTTTCGCCCACGGCTCGCGCCGTGGGCTGCATTCTTTCGCCGCTTTGCGGCTGGAGCTGGCGGGGTTCGGGCAACCGTCAGCAAGAGCGTACCTCGGGTGCTAAAGCGCTGGTACATTTTTCGTTGACCTAGCGGCACGACTGAAGTCGTGCCCTTCCCAAAGTCAGCGTTGGTTGGCGAAAACTGGTTGGGCGCAAACCTGGGCTCTACTGGTGAACTGGCCGGCGGGGCTGACTCTCCATCACTACGCGCAGGATGCGGTTAATGCGGGTCTGGTAGCCCTTGCCATGGGCCTTGAGCCAGTCGAGCACGTCCGCGTCGAGGCGAATCGTCAATTGCTTCTTTGCAGGGGGCCAAGCCGTGGTCGCCTTCTTGAGAAATGACTTGTCCAGCGGAGGAATGTCCGAATAGTCGATATCGGCGTCCCTCATGCGGTCAATCCGCCTCAAGTCGCTTTTGATAGATTTTTTCTTCACGCCGGTTCCCTTTCCTCATCGAGATGATGCGCGTACCCTCATCGCGCGGTGCATGGGCGATGACAACCAGGCGCCCGGCCAGCAAGCCCAAGGTGACGAACCGCTCCTCGCCGTAGGCAAAGCGATCGTCTTCGAAGGTGACGCAAGGCCCGGAAAATACCTGTTCGGCATCCTCGAAGCTGAGACCATGCTTGGCGAGGTTCTTCCGGTTCTTCGCCTCGTCCCACTCGTATTTCATCCCAGTTTCAAACTGGATTGTAACTCGTTTTGTAGTTACAGACAAGGCGGTTGGGCTACTGATGACGGAAACTCGGGGACGTTTCTTTCGCCCTGCTGGGGCTGGTTCGTTATCGCTTTCGCCCACGGCTTGCGCCGCTTCGCGGCTGGGTTCAGGGCTTCGCGTTGTTTCAGCGTAAGAGCTTCAGGGGGCAGATTGGGAGACGGGTTGGGCCTTTGTCGCAGCAACGCGGGGTCACGATTTTGCTGGGGCCGTCCTCGTCGTGGGGACAGGCCATTTGGCACCAGGCTTCGCGATATTTTTCCCAGCGCGACGTGCCTCTCCCGTGGGGAAAGAAGAATAAAGTGTGCGTCCCAATGAACTTTTTTATTGGGATGATGTACCACAAATCCTCGGGCGGGAGGTAGGCCACGAGAAAATCGATATCCCTCTCGGTATAGGCCACGCGCTTGTAGCCCGAAACCTTGACCATGTATCCGCCCCGGGGCAGGCCGCGGTTGGATTTTACCTGCACCCGCCAGAAGCCGTATCCGGAGTCGAGGATGAAATCGTAGCGTTCTACCGACCAGGGCCGAGCGACTCCAAAGCCTAACCTCGAAGCCTTGGCCAAGAATTTGGCTTCCACGATGTCTCCCTTGTTTCTTGGTGAGTCGACGCCGAGGGCATTGATGTCGAAACGCTCTTCCAATGGTTCAGCGAGTTCGCAATTCTGTTTCTGATTTTCAGTTCGCATGATGACAAAGGGCTCAGCCGGTTAAGCTGCGCCCAAGTTCCCTTCTTTGAATTTGTGGCAGAAATAAAAACGCGACCCAGACTCGCGGGAAAATTTGCGAGACTCCGGCCGCGCCTGATCTACCATCTAAAGCGTAACCTGCCGCGCTTGGTTTGAAACAACAAAATGCGAAGCGCTGCCCGTTTTGGGAATGGACAAATTTTCCTGACAACTTGGGTGCCCTATATCTCGCGATTTTCGCGATGTAGTTATCCGAGGTCCCGGTTTGGACATCGTGGTACGGCAGCCTTGCAAGGCGTTGATTCGAGAGCGCCAGGAGCTTCGCGCCTCGGACTGCATCTAATAGTCAGAGGTGTTTATATGAAACGACTTTCTTTCCTGGCGATCAGCTTGATTGTGCTGGCGGCGATTTCCGCCTCGGCTGCGCCCAATCCGAGTGCCGCGAAAGTGCCGGCGTTTCCTGGCATTTTGGCGAATGCACGCTATGTTTACGTTGCCTCCTATGACGGAAGTCAGTTTGATCCGAACTTGTTCCCCGATGATCGGAATGCGATCAACCGGGTGCAGAACGCCATCGAGAATTGGGGCAAACTGATGCTCGTGTACCGGCCAGTCGATGCCGATATCATCATCCTGGTGACGAGCCGGCCTTCCGAAGATCTGCTGGCCGTTTACGATGGGCACGAGCATGGCAATTTTCTCTGGCGGGTCATGGGACGCGACGGTCTGCAGTCCGGCGAAACTCCGCTGGTCACGCAATTTGAAAAGGGATTCGAGAGCGTGCAGCACAACGTGCCCTAAGCTGGGAAACGAAGTAGTGCCGGCGACCGGGGTGGCCCACATCCCTCGATTTCGAGGGGTGGTTGTCGGAGGTATATGAGGCGAGCCGGCCCGGGCCCACAATGGAGACCGGGCCTTCCCGTTACTTTCCTTGTGTGGTGTGGAAAACGACGGAATCGAAGCCCCCGCAGAAGTTGCCGTCGCAGTGGAGACCGGTACCGGCCACAAACACGCTCCCGGAGGGAAATGCGATCACGGCAGACAACTCGTCGAAACCACCTTTTGGGGATGGGATCGGACTGATCGTCCACCTCTTTCCATCCCAATGCTCGACGAGATTGGAGAAGCCCCGCTGATCCGTGACATCCCCGGAAGCCCAAAGGTCGGTGCTGGAGATGGCAGACACTCCGGTCAATCCGCTGCTGGTGCCTGCGTGCGGACTGGGCACGACGGTCCAAACTTTGCCATCCCAGTGCGCGGTCAGAGGGAATCCGTTGCTTCCGACAATCCAGGCGTCGTTGTTTGCGATCTCCGCTATTCCGCTGAGCGCTACCCCTCTCACCGGAAACGGCACCTTGGTAAATTTTCGGCCATCGAAATGCATCACGACCGGGACTCCGGCTCTGCCTCCGGAACCGCCTGCAATCCAGAAGTCTGTATGGGACAGGCCGGCAACGGCAAACAGGGTTGCGATCTGACCATTCTTCAGCGGCGGAGTATTTAGCACGCTCCACTTGTGTCCGTCATAGTGCTCGACCAAGGGCTTTGGTTCCTGGCTATCGCTATTGGAATCACCTACCGCGAAAATATCGTTTGCGGAAAAGGCCTGTACTTTATTCAGTACGCTGCCGGTCGAAAATTGGGGGCTGGGCACGATCGTCCACTGCCTTCCATCAAAGTGCTCGATCACGGAGATGAGGTGGTTATTAATGAGAGTGCTTCCGACGGCCCAGACGTCGGTAGGGGATATCGCTGCGACCCCGTTCATTGAGGACTCGCCCCCTGGGAAGGCCAATGGAATGGCGTTCCAGCTGTGACCGTTGAAATTTAGCGAAACGAAGTCGCCGACGGCCCAGATGTCTTGTTCGGAATCGGCGGAGAAGGAAAACAGGAGGTTGGCACCGCCGATATTTGGCGTATGCACTCGTTTCCAGATCGATTTATTGGTAGATGGCACTTCTGTGCCGCCGGAGAAAGTTTGAGCCACGCCAGCAATTGGCAAGAAGAGCACCAATGCTATGGCAAGAAACAGCAGAGCGGAAACGGCACGAGACCTGGGAAAACTCATGATTGGATTGTCCTCATATTCATTGAGATTGTTCGCGGAAACGGCCGCGTGACAGTGTGAGAATAGGAAAACGAAGAAAACAAAATGTCACGTTTCGGTCGCATTTTGGTCTATTCTTCGCGACACCGACTGTGTGCTGGAAGGCGAGGCCCGATGCAACTTCCCCCAAATTCAAAAACCGCGCTCGGGTTAGTTCGCGCTGATTGGCAAGAGCTCCCGCGTGCCGCAACTCGTTCACAATTGTTTACTTGTTTTTACTTCGGATTAACACATCCGCCCGCCTGTTCCGCTATGTTTTGTGCGCCATCTGATTGAGGATGCCGCCGACACAGGATCGACGAATTGGAAGAGGCTGTAATGAAAATCAAACACATTCGAATTTATCTCGCGGTGTGCAGCCTGGTTGTCGTCTTGCAAGCGCTTCAAGGATTCGCGCAGCAGAATTCAGACGCATCCAAAGTTGCCGTTCAACATGCGCCTCCCGAGCGCGACGGGCAACACGACTTTGATTTCGAACTTGGCAGTTGGAAGATTCACTTGAAACGCCGGCTTCATCCCTTGACCGGATCAACGAGCTGGGTCGAATTCGATGGCACCTCGGTCACTCGTAAGGTTTGGGACGGCCGCGCTCAGATTGAGGAGTTCGAAACCGATAGCCCGGTCGCGGGCCACATCGAGGGTCTCACCCTCCGCACCTACAATCCCCAAACTCACCAATGGAGCCTCTATTGGGCGAACAGCAAGGATGGCACCGTCGTACCGCCGCAGATTGGCCAGTTCAAGGATGGAATCGGGGAGTTCTACGCCCAGGACACGCTGAATGGCAAATCGATCTATGTCCGATTTATTTGGTCCAAGACTGACACAAGTTCGCCCCACTTCGAGCAGTCTTTCTCCGACGATGGCGGCAAGACCTGGGAAGTGAACTGGATCACCGACCAGACACGAGTCCAATGAACCGTAGGGTGCCCCACCCTAACGTCGTGCTTTCCGACGCTAGGGTGGGGATTTTGACTGAAGCCCCAATCCGCCCTAAACGACCGCCATCCCTAACTCAGAAGCTCGCTTTACTAAGCTAGGCCTGTCTGCTGTCGATGGTCTCGCCCTTTTCCACGAACGCGTGCATCCAGCCGAGCACGCGCTTCCAGCCTTCGCCGTGATCGGTCGCGTCTTTCACGTCGCCGGCAAATCCGCTGTGCGTGATCTTCACCATGGTTCCGGTCCCGACCTTTTGCGGACCGCTATGCTGCAGGCCATGAACGCTGTGCGGCTGCAATTCCCAACGGACGACCGTATTTTTGGGATGACTGGCGTAATCCGCTTTCCAGGTGTGCACCAGCAAACGCGGAGGGTCGATCTCGATATATTCGCCCTCGACTCGAAACGACTTGCCGTCCGCTCCCATTCCGGTGGTGAACCACTTGCCTCCGGGACGCACATCGGAGTGTCCCCCGGTGAGCCGATACATTCCCTTCTGCCCCCACCACTTCACCGTCTGGGCGGGATCGCTGATGGCCTGAAATACCCGCTCGGGCGGAGCCGCGATAAATATCTCGACCACCACTGTGTCTTGATCGCGAAGAACACTTGCTGTCGTCATAAGCTCTCCTGAAAACATGATTATGTCTGCGGCCCGTAGACCGCGGCTGTTGTCTCGGTTACTTCTCGACGAACTGTTTGACCGCTCGCAGCACTCCGGGCCAGCCGCCGCTGTAATCCTTGCGGGCAACTGCTTCCTGAGCCAGACCGCTGTGCGTGACCTTCACATGGGTACCGTCTTTGGCGGGCGTCAACTCCCAGCGAACAATGGTGCGACGAGCTTTGTCGTCGTGCCAGTTGGCGATCCAGGTATACGCCAGCACACGCGGCGGATCGAATTCCAGCACTTCTCCTTCGCAAAAGAATTGATTCACGCCGTTGACGTCCAACTTGCTTTTCTTGGTTACGAAGCGCCATTTGCCACCGGGACGCGGGTCCATTTCAAATAATTCGGTTTGGCATTCCTCGCTGTTCCACCAGCGCATAAGTTGCTTTGGATCGACGAGCGCCTGAAATACCTTCTGCGCCGGCGCGTTAACGTGAATTTCGCTGACGATCGTATCTTGGTCGGGCGTGACTACGGCTTGTGCCATGAGCTGGCTCCTTTGTATCCGATTTCGAAGTTCGCAATAGTTTTCAGTTCTTCCGAGTCAAATCAAAAACTTCCTTGTGCCCCTTACCGTGGTCCGCGAAAACCCATTCCTCTAGGTGGTGATCGGGCCCAAGCATCGTGATTACCATGTGATCCATGTGGCCGGATTGCGGGCTATCGAGGTTCGTGGCGTCGAAAAAGTTGAAAGTGATGGTCTTGCCATCGGGCGACGCGCTGGCGAGCATTCGCGGCTGATTCCCGACCGCACAGTAGTGTGTGAGGATCAGCCGGTTGGGGCCGTCGAGCGTGAACATTGAAATCATATCGTGACCGTGGCCATTGATCTCGCTCATCAGAGCAGATCCTTCGCCGGTCATGCGATAAGTAACTTGGACCGGTTCGCCCATCGAGTTCTTCCCTTCCCATGAGCCCGTCAGCGACTTCAGTTGGTCAAACGATTTCTGCGTGTCGGTCTGAGCCAATGCGGCACAGGCTGACAAGAATAAATATGCTGCAATGCGTAGTGCTTTCATTTTGTTTCTCCTTTGTGTCTTGCAAGATGTTGGGTATTTTCCTTCGCGTATTCCGCTTCGACAAAAGTCTTCAAGTTAACCAGGCTGGTCTGCCAGAAAGCCCGATACTGTTCGAGCCATGAATCAACGGCTTTCAACGGTTCTGGGTTGAGTTGATAAAGGCGGTGACGGCCCTCGCGTCTCTCTTGCACCAAATGGGCTCGACGCAACAGGCGCAAATGTTTCGAGATCGCCGGGCGTGAAATTGGAAAGGCTTGCGCAATTTGTCCCGCCGGCTGAGTTCCCTGACGCAAAAGATCAAGCACCGCCCGCCTTGTTGGATCGGCGAGGGCATGGAATGTTGCTTCTGCCGAATATGTAACCGAACGGGTACGCATAATGTGTAACTGTATGGTTACGCGTGTAAGGTTGTCAAGAATAAATTTATGTTCTTACTTCGTGTATACTGTAAGCCATGATACGACAGATCACTACAGTAAGTACCAAGGGGCAATTTGTAATTCCTTCCGAGATGCGCGCCGCCCTGCGAATTCAACCTGGCACTCGCATTTCCGTCACTCAGGATGGGTTGAGAATCATTCTCGAGCCTGTCTCCGAAGAGCTGGTAGACCAAACCCGCGGACTGTTTTCCGGGAAGCCGTCGCTTTCCGAGGAACTTAAGCGTGAGCGGCGGCGGAAGGACAAATGGTAACGTACGTTCTCGATTCGAGCGCAATTCTGCGCTATCTGGACGACGAGCCGGGAGCTGAACGGGTTTCGGAAATCATTAAGTCTCACTTAGCAGGGCGTTGCGCAGCAATTATTTCATCGCTGCACTGGGGCGAAGTCGCGGGTATCACTTACAAAATTCACGGCAGGCAGGCGGTGGACCTTGTGCTTTCCCGTTTGTATGCCTTTGGTCTGAAAATCGTTTCGGCGGATGCCGATCGCGCCGTGCGCGCATCGCTCATCAAGGTGCGGAGAGGAATCCCTTACGTGGACGCCTTTGGAGTAGAGATGGCAGCCAGTTCCGAAGATCATGTGCTTGTGACGGCAGATTTTGATTTCAAGCCAGCCAGCCGCGACGTGAAGATCGAGTTTCTGCCTGCCAAATAACATCTGCCAGTTTTCATCCACCGTTTCGCACCAGATCAAGGAATGCCTGATGCACGCGAGCATCTTCGCTGAGTTCGGGATGGAAGGTTGCCGCCATCACTCTTCCCTGCCGGACGGCGACTGGATCGTTGCCTTCGGTTGCGATTACTTCTACTCCGGGGCCGACGCGTTCGATCTTGGGGGCGCGGATGAAGACCATTTCGATGGGCTCTTTGCCGAATCGGCCTTCGCGGATGGAGCTGTCGATCTGGCGGCCGTAGGCGTTGCGGCGGATGCCGATGTCGAGCGCGCCCAGTCCGGACTGCTTTGGGTTCTCTACTTCGCTGGCCAGCAGGATTGCGCCGGCGCAGGTGCCGAAGGTTGGCTTTCACGCGAACGAACTGCTTTAGCTTTTCGAATCCGGCTTCGCCAAGCAGCTTGAGAAACGTGCCTGACTCTCCGCCGGGGATCACCAGGCCGTCGATTTCATCGAGTTGCTCGGGCTTTTTGACGAGCACAACTTCGGCGCCGAGTTCTTCGAGCCGCTTGCGGTGGGCGTCGAAATCGCCTTGCAGGGCTAGAACTCCAATCTTCATAGGAAACCTATGAACCACGAAGGACACAGAGGTTCACGAAGGAAGTCGCGGAGTTGCTTTGTACCTTTTGTGTGCCTTTGTGGTTTACGAAGTCGCCCTACCATCCCCGCGTTTGCAGCATGTGGGCTTCGTCCAGCCCGGATACTGCCAGGCCTTTCATGGCGCCCGCCAGATCCTCGCTGACTTCAAGTAACACTTTAGGATCGTTGTAGTGGGTGGCGGCTTGGACGATTGCCTTGGCGCGCTTCTCGGCTTCTTGCGGGATCGGCGAAGGCGGTCGAATCCTGCATGAATATGCCCGAGCCGACGAACACGGATTCGGCGCCGAGTTGCATGACCAGCGAGGCATCGGCTGGCGTGGCGATGCCGCCGGCAGAGAAATTGGGCACTGGCAGCTTCCCTTCTTTGGCGACCATCCGCACCAGTTCATACGGGGCTTGATGTTCTTTGGCTTTGGCGTAGAGTTCTTCTTCGCCGAGGACGGTGAGGATCTTCATCTCCTGCACGATCTGGCGCATGTGCTTCACGGCGTGGACCACGTCGCCGGTGCCGGCTTCGCCCTTGGTGCGAATCATGGCTGCGCCCTCGGCGATGCGGCGCAGGGCTTCGCCCAGATTGCGGGCGCCGCAGACGAACGGGACCGTGAAGGCGTGCTTGTCGACGTGGTGGGCTTCGTCGGCGGGAGTGAGGACTTCGGATTCGTCGATGTAGTCGACGCCGAGCTCCTGGAGAATCTGCGCTTCGGCGAAATGGCCGATGCGGCACTTGGCCATTACCGGGATTGAGACGGCGGCCATGATCTCGCGAATCTTCTTGGGCGAGGCCATGCGGGCCACGCCGCCTTCGGCGCGGATTTGCGCGGGAACGCGCTCCAGAGCCATTACCGCGACGGCGCCGGCCTTTTCGGCGATCACGGCCTGCTCGGCGTTGGTGACGTCCATAATGACGCCGCCCTTTAGCATTTCGGCCAGGCCGGTCTTCAGGCGCAGGCTGGTGGACTTTCCATTGTTGTTCGACATAAGTCCCCTTTCGATGAAACCAGTTCTACGATACAAAACTGATTGGCTAGCTTGGAATGTCCATTTTCCTATATTCTGTACATACCACTTTTAATGGCGTTATGACCGAGCAAGGCGAGGATCGGTATTTCATCGCGCAGGCGGACAGCAGATTTCTCGCTTCGATCGGAATGACAAAGGTTGGATGAGGGGTATGGCGAAGACAATCGAGCACACTGCCGCTGAACCTCCGAGAGCGAGCGCGCGGAACTCCGCTCTACCGCTGGCTCTACGAGGAACTGCGCTCGGCGATTCTCAGCGGACATCTGCGTCCCGGCGCCCGTCTTCCGGCTACGCGCGACCTGGCGGCGCAATACGGACTTTCCCGTCCGACCATCGTCACGGCCTTTGAGCAATTACGGTCTGGAAGGATACGTGGAAGGCAAGGTAGGCTCGGGAACGTTCGTCAGCAAGACCCTCCCCGATGAACTGTTGCAAGTGCCTCGCGAGAAATCGCTCACGAGCAACGCGGCGGCGGAGCATTTCACTTTCTGCTTATGCACGGCGACTGCAACCGTTGGCCCGAGCCGAGTCGCGCCCGGCGCGAGCGTTTCGGGCGAACCAGCCGGCGCTCGACGCTTTCCCCATGGACCTGTGGGCGCAGGTTGCGACGCGACGTTTGCGGCGGGTTTCGGCGCGGCTGCTGGCTGGCGGCGAAGCGCTGGGATACCGCCCGCTGCGCGAAGCAGTAGCGGAGTATCTGAACACATCTCGCGGCGTGAAGTGCACGGCGGATCAGGTGCTGATCATCTCCGGAGTGCAGCAGGCGCTCGACCGAACGGCTCATCTTCTTCTGAATCCGGGTGATCCGGTGTGGATGGAGGAGCCGGGATATCCGGGAGCTGCGGTGGTATTCCGCGCCGTAGGAGCGAAACTTTGTCCCGTGGCCGTGGATTCAGAAGGCCTGAATCTCGAGGCTGGGCAGCGGCGCTGGCAACGGCAGCCGCATCCCCGGCTGGTTTACGTGACCCCGGCGCATCAGTTCCCTCTCGGAGTAACCATGAGCCTGCGCCGGCGATTGTCGCTGCTGGAGTGGGCGCGCCGCTCGCGGACAATCATTTTTGAAGACGACTACGACAGCGAGTACCGGTACTCGGGACGCCCCATCCCGGCGCTGCAGGGTCTAGACCGCGCTGCCGTGGTGATCTTCGCGCGGCAGCTTCACCGACGCTGCTCTTCCCTGCCTTGCGGCTCGCCTATCTTGGTGGTCCCTTCGGACATGGTGGACATTTTTGCCGCAGCCGAGTCGGTAAGCACGCATCATCCTCCGCTGATCGATCAGGCAATTCTGTGCGACTTCATCAGTGAGGGCCACTTTGCGCGGCACGTGCGGCGGATGCGGGAGTTGTACGCCGAACGCTTGTCAGTCCTGGTCGAGTCGGCTCGCGAGCGGCTGGCGGGGTTGCTGGAGATTCCCGTCGTCGAAGCTGGTCTGCGGACAGTGGGTTGGTTGCAGGGCGGAATCCTTGCCGACCGGGCGGCTCAAGCTGCGGCAAAGTACGACGTCGAGGTGGTTCCTTTGGAGCGCTACGCGTACGGACGTGTGAAGCGCAACGGCCTGATGCTCGGCTTTGCCGCAGTGGACGCGCGGGAACTTAGGCGGGGAGTCGAGCAGTTGGCGAGGGCGCTGGAAAAACTCAAGGTTGCATCTTGAATCATCTTTAGATTCGCCATTAAACACGGAATTGTAATTTAATCTGAAAGGTCGGCAAACTGGCTGGCGAACGTAGATGGCGTCACATCGCCATATCGGTCATTGACCGGTTCTAATCCAGTCGGCCTGATCCAAGATCGCAATGGCGCAGTTCGCGCTCACCGGCACGGAGGTTCGCGTATGGACGACTCGATGAGCGGTCTCACAACAGAACGCCTTCTCGAAGGCGTATTGTTCGAGGTCAGTAACGTTCTCGTGGCAAGCGTAGGGTACGGTCAACTCGCAAAGGAAAATTTGGACTCGTCACACCCGGCGTTTTCGCATGTCACAAATGCACTGCAGGCAGCCGAAAGAGCGAGGGCCGTAGTACAGCGAGTTGGTGACGAGTGGCGTCGCCGCAGGTTGAGATCCGGTGGGAGTAAGGGCACATTGGCGTAAAATCGCGACTTCACTCATCCTGCCCGGTGATGTCTATCGATCGACGAACTTGGCGAACATTTTATGCGGGTCGATGGCGATGAACAAGCCTTTGCTGCGGGCCAGCACCTCGCACTTAGGATTGAGAATCTCCGCCATGTTGATGTGACGGCGTCCGCGCACGCGTACCTCGCGGGACTCAACGCGCAGCGGTTTGTTCAGCGGCACGGGCTTCAGGTAGTCCACCGTGATCTGCGAGGTCAGCGCGATCACGTGCCGCAACTTGTTCACCTTGCCCATGGCCTCGTCGAGAAGTGTCGCAATTATGCCGCCGTGGGCGTGACCCGGCGGACCGGTGTAACGTTTGCCCAGCCGGAAGCGGCAGACGAAGCAATCCCGCTCTTCGTCATAGGTAAACTTCAACCGCATGCCTTCGGGATTGTTCTTGCCGCAGGCAAAGCAGTAGTTCTTCTGAAGGCGGACATAACGAGTGTTGTGGCCATGGGCGAGAGATTTCTTCGGCATAGGCTTTCTCTTAATCTCAATTTACTTCGTTCCAGCAGACTTGCCACCTCAAGATTTTCTCTTAAACACTTGAATCACCATCCCGGAAACGGGTTGATAGTCTCGGGCATCATCTCCCGAACGATAGTCAGTGTGGTCGGGACTGAGAATGTCCGCGATGCCGACCAGCGTGTACCGGTTGTCAAGGTAGCTGTCGGCCCACGCGGAAAATGCTTCCACTTGGGGAGTTCCGGCGCGAGCCATCCAGGAGAGCGGTACTTTGACATAGACCACAAATTCCGGACTGGCTTTTTCGATCTGGCCGATCATTTCGTGCTGCATGGTAAAGGCGTATTTCTGGTTCTCGACGAGCGGGTAGGCGTAAATGTAACCAGTGGCGGAATGCCGTCCTGCATAGAAATAGATTTCGGGTTCAGAACCGAATACAGCGATCTGCGCCGCTTGGGACGTGTGACTCTTGAGATAGTCCGCGATTGGCAGAGCTTCGGCAAACGGGTTGCCGCGGTAGAGAAACTGGCACGCCGCAAGAGGATCGAGTTCGAAGAAGAGTGCCCGCTGTCCCACGATGGACCCGGCGAACGCTGCCACAAAGAAAATGACGGGGAGCGCGGGCAGGATTCTGGAGTGACTGAGTTGGCCAAGGCCGGTTCGAGCGGAAGAGACGGCGATCCCCACCAGAAGCGCCACAGCCGGCAGCATTAGGATGAAGTAGTGCGAACGGAAGTAAAGTCCGGGACAAGCCGCCAGGAACGAAAAGAAGAGGAAACCGGCGGCGAAATCAAAATGTGCGCGAGCTTCGCGGCGCCAACAAAGCGCGACAATGCCCAGGAAAGCAATGATCCAAATGAACGGGGCCGAAGAGAAGATCACCGAAGTTGTTTTCCCAAACATGTGAAGGCCGTCCGCCATACTCATGCTGGATGCGTATTGCCAAGCGTAGGAAAATGTCCAGAACCAGAACGTCTTGAAGACACCGGCCGCGAACAGAGCCAGGCAGGTCACAGCGAAAGGCAGCAACGCGCCGAACAGGAAGGTGCCGAGGCGCGCGATGAACCCACGCCAGTCAAGAGGGCGGGCCCATTCCTTCTTTGCCAAATACAATGCAGCGAAGCGAACAAAAAACATTCCGGGCTGTTTCATGAGGAAGGCCAGCCCGAGCGATACCCCGCTCCAGAAAAACACCCAGAGTCGTGTTCCTTCGATCGCCTTCCGTAAAAGAAGAAGGCCGCCAACAGCGAACAACACAACAAAATGGGTAGCGTGCCCTGCCAGCCCCATGACTGAAGGGCTGGAGGAGAGAAGCGCATAGGTCGCGCCCGCAACCAAGCCAGCCAAGCGACCTGCCAGGCGTTTCGCAAGCAGGAACACGAGAAAGGTGGTGAGCGCGTTGACCAGCAGCAATCCCAGGTGGATCGCAGACGGCGTTTCGCCGAGAACGGCGAAGATCACGGCGTAGGCCGCATACGTACCGGGAAGTTTCATGTTGTAGGCAAGTTGATAGGGAGGAATGCCTTGAAGGATGAGCTGACCGGCATAAGCATACTCGCCCTCGTCCCGTTCCAAGGGGATGTTGCGAAGACGAATCCGAATGAGGGAGAAGAATAAAATGACGAGAAGAAGGAAGCCGTAATACCAGTAGGCCGCGAGCTTCGGGCTACGTCTCTTGGACCCTCGTTCTGTCGACTTAGTTCGTTTCGGCGGCTTCATCGCTGGCGGAGACAGACCGAGGGTACTACAAAAGAAGAAGCCGGGTATGGAAACGGTTCCGCGAGGGATCGAGCTAGCGTGTATCGGAGCGCCGAGTTTTTTTGCTGGTGAACCTGCAATCGAAACAAGGTCTTGCGCATGTCACACAGGGCTGTGATAAACTTCGGGGCCAACCGCAGCTTCTTGTTTTTTGAAAGAGCTATGAGCATGCACAAATCACGACCCCTGGAGGTCTTGTAGATGGGCCTCGCTCTTCTGGCGATTATCTGGTTGATCACCTTTGTCAGTACCTACTTTTTTGCCGCAAAAACCTGGTGGCTCCCGCACGGCGCGTCGACGTCGACGGCCTGGATTGACCACCAGTTCGCGTTGACTTATCTGCTGATGGGGATCGTCTTTGTGGCTGCTCAAGGCGCTCTCGGGCTATTCGTTTGGCAGTACCGCGATCGCGGGACCGCCAGCAAGGTCACGTACTCCCACGGCAACACTACGATGGAAGTTCTTTGGACTGCGTTGACGGCCATCCTCTTTATTGGTCTGAACCTGATGGGGAGTCCCATCTGGGCGGCCGAGCGCTTTGCACCGGCGGAGGTTGGCTCGGTTCCGGTGGAAGTGACGGGCATGCAGTTCGCCTGGTACTTTCGCTATCCCGGGGCAGACGGGAAGTATGGTCGAACCGAGGCCAAGCTGATGGATCCGTCGGCGGGAAACGAAGCGGCGCTGGGGCTGGATACGACTGATCCGGCGGCGAAGGATGATGTTGTGACCGGTACGATGTATCTCCCGGTGAACCGGCAGGTCGATCTGACGTTGCGCGCAGTGGACGTGATCCACAGTTTTTTTGTTCCTCAAATGCGGTTCAAACAGGATGCAGTTCCAGGGCTCATCATTCACATGCATTTCACACCAACCGAGACAGGCGATTATGAAATTGCCTGCGCCGAACTTTGCGGACTCGGACATTACAAGATGCATGGGATGTTGAAAGTTGTGAGCCAGGAAGATTTTGACAAGTGGCTGGCGACCAAGGAGGCGGAGAAACAATAATGGCAACGGCGGCAACCATTCACTCCCACGCCCCTCAGGGCTTTATCCGCAAATACATTTTCAGCCTCGATCATAAGGTGATCGGGCTGCAGTACTACTTTCTCGCGCTGGTTGCGGTGTTTGTCGGGATGTTCCTTTCGCTCCTGATGCGCGTTCACATGATCTGGCCGACTGCGGTTCTGCCGCTGGTGGGTGAGATCAAACCGGAAACCTACCTCAGCCTGCTGACCATGCACGGGACGATCATGGTGTTCTTCGTGCTGACGACGGCGCCGCAGGGCGGGTTCGGGAATTATTTTCTGCCAATTCAGATTGGCGCGCCGGATATGGCCTTCCCCGTCCTGAACATGCTTTCGTTCTGGACTACTTTCGTTGCTTTCATTGTGATACTGGCCGCGTTCTTCGTTACTGGCGGAGCCCCGCTACATGGCTGGACGGGCTACGCGCCGCTCAGCGCACTAACCAACTCCGGCCCGGGCGAACAACTTGGCGCGGATTTGTGGATTACCAGCATCGCGATTTTCTGCGTGGCGTCATTGATGGGTGCACTCAACTTCATCACGACCACGTTAGACCTCCGATGCAAGGGTATGACGATGATGCGCATGCCGCTGACGGTCTGGGCATGGTTCATTACGGCGATCCTTGGACTGCTGGCTTTCGGAGTGCTGTTATCCGCGGGGATTCTGCTGCTCCTGGATCGCAATCTGGGAACCAGTTTCTACGTTCCGCTGGTGGTGGTGAACGGGCAGGTTATGGCGCACCGAGGTGGTTCGCCGCTGTTGTGGCAGCATCTGTTCTGGTTCTTCGGACATCCTGAAGTCTACATTGCTATTTTGCCTGGGATGGGCGTCGCGTCGCAGTTGCTATCGACCTTCTCGCGCAAACCGATTTTCGGCTACAGGGCCATGGTTTACGCGATTATGGCCATCGGCTTTTTGGGATTCATGGTCTGGGGCCATCACATGTTCATGAGCGGCATGAGCCCGTACACGGCCTTTGCCTTCTCGCTGATGACCATGGCCATTGGCGTTCCTTCCGCCATTAAAACTTTCAACTGGCTGGGAACGCTTCATGGCGGACGCATCCGCTTTCAGACGCCGATGCTTTATGCCATTGGCTTCGTTTCCCTGTTCGTCTCTGGCGGATTAAGCGGGCCGTTCCTGGCGCAGCCGGTGCTCGATATTCCGCTGCACGACACCGCGTTCGTAGTCGGCCACTTCCATCTGATTATGGGCGTGGCGGCTATCTTCGGCATGTTCGCCGGAACCTACTACTGGTTCCCCAAGATGTTTGGCCGCATGATGAATGAGACCTGGGGCCGAGTGCACTTCGTTATTACACTGGTTGGGACGTACTGCATTTTCATGCCGATGCATTATCTGGGCATGGCGGGGCAGCCACGGCGTTACTCGCAGTTCACCGAACTTGCTTATCTGCAGCAACTGATGCCGCTGAATCGCTTCATCACTTATGCGGCGATCTTGACCATCTCGGCTCAGTTCATCTTCGTGATCAATTTGTTCTGGAGCATGTTCAAAGGTCCGAAGGCGAGTGACAATCCGTGGGAGTCAACGACGCTGGAGTGGACGACGGCCACGCCGCCTCCGCACGACAACTTTGGCGGACATACTCCGGTCGTGTATCACGGACCTTATGAATACAGCGTGCCGGGCGCACCGCGGGATTACGTTATGCAGACGGACCCGGCGACGGTGGCATCGCACTAGAAGGCTCGCGGGCGAGGGCGCCCGCGCTACACCATCAAGTCATGGCGACGTTCAGTCCTCCAGTATCGATCGAGGTGCCGACAACCGGCCAAGGTGGCGGCGGAGTGCGTCCGCCTGCTTACGGCGGTGGCGGCGATGGACGCGGGGACGGTTCTCCGGACTACGGGCAGCGTTTGCGGCGGCTTCGGTTGGGACTGGCCATCGGGCTCACTTCGGTCACCATGATTTTTGTCTCGCTGACCAGTGCTTATGTTGTGCGGCGAGGCTTGCCTACTCTCGATGAACGCACCAATACTTATGTTCGGGATTGGATTCCAGTCGACCTTCCGACCGTGCTCCTGTTGATCAATACTGCGCTGCTGCTGATGAGCAGCATCACGGTCGAACTAGCTCGGCGGCAGGTCAAACGGCAGGCGGCTCTGGCTCCGGTTCGTTCCATCCCCGGCGTTTCGCTGGGAGAGGGCAAAGCTTTTCCCTGGCTGGGCGTCACAGTGGTGCTCGGCGGCGGATTCTTAACCGGGCAGTGGATGGCGTGGCGCGAACTGGCTGATCGCGGCTTCTATCTGGCCACGAGCGCGAGCAGTTCGTTCGTCTACCTGCTGACCGCAATCCACGGCATCCATCTTGCCGGAGGCATCCTGGTACTGCTCTACGCGGCAACGATTTCCTTTCTGCGCAAGCCGGTTGAGGCGCGGCGAATTGTGGTCGACGTTACGGCCTGGTATTGGCATTTCATGTTTTTGTTGTGGCTGTATATTTTCGGGCTGTTGTGGTTTATGAGGTAAGACGCGGGCGCTGGCGTCCGCCCCCACGAGCACTCAAGGAGACCGAAAACATGTCTGAAGTCGCGGTGCAGCACGGGATGGCCGATGTTTACGAGCCGTCTCTGTTTGGCACCTACTCCAAGAAGATTGGCATGTGGCTGTTCCTGCTCTCCGACACGTTGACGTTCGGAGCGCTGCTGTTTGCCTACAGCTACGGGCGCATTTCGAATCCCGACTGGCCCACGCCCTTCGGCAAGGAGAGCATATTCAATGCCACGATCATGACTGGCTGCCTGCTCTCCAGTTCGCTGACGATGGTATTGGCTGTGCTCGCGGCTCGACGCGGCGATCGGAGTTGGACCCGCAACTGGATTCTCTTCACTATGTTCTTTGGTGCGGCCTTCACTGTGCTTCATGCAATCGAGTGGACCCATCTGATTGACAAAGGCATGACGCCATTCAAGAATCCGTGGGCCGCAAATGTTCCCCAGTTTGGCGGGACGTTTTTCACGCTGACCGGTATGCACATGTTGCACGTCACCATCGGCGTGATCTATCTCGGCGTGGTTTCGCTACGCAAAGCGTTCCTGCCGATCTTGCTGGCGATCTATGGCATCGTGTGGTGGATTACGCCAGCCGGCAACGTGTTCCACACCGGAGTGCACGTTTTGCTGGTGGGGTTCGTCGTCGCGGCCGTGATCCTGTTTCTCAAGCCGAAAGACTACGACGCGCACGATGTTGAAATCGCCGGCCTGTACTGGCACTTCGTGGACCTGGTCTGGATGTTCATTTTCCCGCTGGTGTATCTGATGTCCACGCGAGTCTGAAGTCTGAATGAGTACACGGGAGAAGACTTTAAATGCACACTGCCGCCACAATACACGATGACAGCAAAGGACAATACTTTTGGGTCTGGGGCGTACTGCTGCTGCTCACCGCGGCCGAGGTGGTTCTCGCCTACAAGCAGGTCTTTCAGCCGCTGCAGATGCTGGAAGCCCTCATGATTCTCTCCATCATCAAGTCTGCGCTGATTATCGGATACTTCATGCACCTGAAGTATGAGGCCACTGCGATGAAGTGGGTCATGATGAGCGCTGTGGTAGCCTGTCTGTGCCTGATGTGTATTTTCTTTCCGGACGCGTTTCGGGTTGTCCGCCTGGGAGTCCGATGAAGCTGCGCTTGGCGACGTTAGGATTGCTGGTTGCTGTTTGGGCGAGTCCTGCCCTGGCCCAGAGTTGTGCCATGTGCTACAGCACGGCACGCGCCGTCAGCAAAGAAGGTCAACGCGCAATAACGAGCGGAGTTGTGGTCCTGCTTGTTCCTCCCCTTGGATTCATGACCGTCGGGGTCGGTCTGGCCTTGCGCTATGGCAAAAAGCGCGATGAAGAAATGGAGTAGGCTAAGTCTTTCCCAATGCCTGCCCCGCTGAAGACCATCTTCTTTGATGTCGGCAATACCCTTCTCTTCCCGGACCGTTCACTTATTCTCGCTCCTCTTCGTCAACGGAATCTGATGCCAAGCCTCGACCAATGGCACGCCGTCGAGCGAAAAACCAAGAAGGAATTCGATGAACTCATGCAACACCGGGGCAAGGCCGATCACAGCTTCTGGTTCCTTTTCTATTCGCACCTGCTTCGGGACCTCGGAGTTCATGACGATGCTTTGCGCGACGTTCTGGTCAATGCCACGCGAGTTTCAGCGAACTGGCGCGACATTCGTCCCGGGACGCGTGAGGTTCTGCTGCGGTTGCGACGCAGCTATCGGCTTGCGGTGATCTCGAACGCCGATGGCAAGATTGCTGATGTCCTGGAGCGCTGCGGGATCGCCGATTGTTTCCTCACCATCACGGATTCGGGCCTGGTCGGACAGGAGAAGCCGCATGCAGCGATTTTCGAGGCTGCCCTGCACGCCATGGACGCAGCTCCGGAACAGAGTCTTTACGTGGGCGATATGTACTCCGTAGATTATCTGGGTGCGACCGGGGCTGGGATGCAGGCCATCTTGTTCGACGTGTCGGGTGCGCATCGGGAGTCTGGTTTCCCGCGGGTGGAGTCGTTAGAGGAGTTGGAGCAGCGGCTGAAGTAATGTCCGGGGCGCACGGGCGCCGCCCGCGCCTACATTGTGATGATCTGGTGATCGAGACAATCGGGGTGAATGGCTTCGTACATCTCGCGCAGAAAGTCAGTGCCGTGACGGGCGAGGAAATAAGCCGCTGCGAGTCCGCGTTCCTGCAGAGCTTTTCCCGGAAACAACGAGTTGGTTAGCAGTTCAGCGTGCCGGGTCAGAACTTCCGTCTGGCGGAGTTCGGCGCGGGCGGCCTTCGCGCGTAGCTGAGCGAGTTGGTGCTGCATCTTCGATGCCGCATTGGTAGCGGAGTCGACCAAAGTTGAATCCAGCCGGGAAAGACCTTCGCGAATCGCAGCCAGAGACTTGTCGAGCGAAGCTTCAGCTTGCTCGAACGCCGATTGCAACTCCTTCGGCAAGGTGCGGGAAGCCATCTTCTCGCGCAGGGATTCCGGACCGGCAAAGAAATCAGGCAAGCGCAGCCCGTAGCGCTCAAGTAATCCCTGAGGCTTTGGCTCTACAATGGTCGCCGAAAAACGCGGCACGATCGGAGTAACCCTCCCCAAAACTGCATGGTAAACCACGGCGACCTGGGCGAAGTAAGCCACTTCCGCGGATCCGCCGGTGTAGGCAAGAGTCGGCAGCAGATAATCCTGAATAACCGGCCGCAACAAAGCGTTGCCGCTGAAATCCTGCGGCGACGATGCCACTCGACTCAGCAAATCAGCTTGCGAGATTCGTTCCTCTTCGATCAAAAAGTCGGGGCTTCCATTCCCGTTTGCCCGGAGATGGACAGGCTTTCGTGCGCCATTTCGCAAGGTGAATAACAAAGTCGACGATGACGTGACCTTCACTTGCTGATGGTATCCCGCCGCTTCGAGCGCTTTTCCCCGAGCCAGTAGCGCATCGTCCAGTTCGGCGGCGCGCTCAATTGCCGTCACGTAGACAGGTTTTGCGATCTGGTGGAACTCGGGATCACCCGCGTCCAGAAGAATCACACCCCACTGCGCGAATAGCCGCGAGAACAAGCGGGCAAACGCACTGCCGAACGTCTCGCCGGGAAGGTACGCTTCCCGAAGAAAGTCCGCAATCTCGGAAGCCCCTAACAACCCTGCAGCCGCGTCGACCACAGCTTGAATTTCGGGGCCGAACTGCACCGTTCCGACCGGCGCCTCCGGCAATCCGGAGGCTGGCGCCGTTAGCTTTTGCAGTGCGCCATCGGGTCCGGGAATCGAGACCTGATTTACTTCCTCCAGGTCATGATCCTCGGTCGCCAGCCAGAATACGGGCACGCAATCGATACCAGATCGAGTCGCGTGCTCGGCCAGCTTGACCGCGGTGAGGGCCTTGAAGATCGAGAATAACGGACCGCCGAAGAGTCCCACTTGCTGCCCGGTGACCACTGCTGATGCGCCCGCCCGCAGTCGAGAGAGACTCTCGAGAACCTTCGCCGATGCACCCCACGATTGATTTTGACGCTCGAGGATTGCGGAAACGCGTCGTCGCCGGCCGTGGTCATACGTCAGACGCGACGCCTCATCTTTAAACCATTGATTGAAGTACGCGGGTCGCGGATAAAACTGCTGAACTTTGGAATAGTCGGAAAGGAAGTCGGCGAAAAGAGGCGTGGTATGAGGGATCTGGCTGAAAGGCAAACATTCCGACTTCACCGGGAGTTCTCCTGACAGCGTTGGACGATGAAATCCATGTTAAGTCAACGCCTCCATTCTACAGGCTGGCGTTCTAATCAGATGTGAGCCCGGCCCGGGAAGATGCAAAAACCGGGACGGCGCTAAAGAAAAGCTGCGCTCTGCCGATGTTGAGATAGGAAGCTAAGAAGTGAGGACACTTCATGCAGACTAACCTCGATTCCCATGCGGCGGCCGAGGCCTTTCTCGACCGGAGGCGGCATCCAAGATACCGCTTTAGCGAACCCATCACGATTTGCTCCGCCGACGGTGTGGTCATCCCCGGCATCGGCATCGAAATCAGCGTCAGCGGCATGTCAGCCATCACCGCCGATTCGCTGAAGGTGAATGACATCGTGAAAATCGAACCCATTGCCGGAGGCACGATGGTTGCCTTGGTACGACGAAACATTGGCAGGGTTTCTGGTTTTGAGTTTCTGAATGTAACCGCCGAGCAGGTGCAACGAATCGCGAAAAGCTGCAAAGTCCTTCCGCTTTATCGGGACACGACGTTAGGCATTTAGTCGGTCGCCCGGGCCTCCGTGGCGAGTGAGCAACGCTCCGCACGCGGATAATAATAATATCGGAAAGAAATAGGAGCTGTTCCGCGGTTTGACTTAGCGTCCTTTTCCACCTAGATTGGAAGTAGGTCTTTGCATGGCCATTCCCACCAGTGGGGGCGTCACGGCTTCGACGGAGATGCTTGCGGCCAAGAGGCATGCCGGGGTGCACACACCCGTAATCGCGTGCAAAATGATAATTGCCAATCAACAAATGGCATACGCAGCCTAATTAATTAGGCAGCCGCTTTCCACAGCTTTGCCTTCGGGCTGTGAGCGAGCGTCACACTGAGGGCTGCTCTTCCTTGCTACGTCTGGGCTGGGAGGCTAAGATCTCAGGCTAGCGTCCGGCGTTTCTTGTCCGTTCTGAGCGACGGCCGCGAACGTCCTGAGGTAATGCTCAGGGCATGAACGCGAATAAGCATGTAGTCTCTTGACCAGTAACATTTTCGGACGCGGGTTCGACTCCCGCCGCCTCCACCATATTTATCCACTTTATTATCAATTTCTTACGAGACTTGCGGCGATCCCTCGCCCGCGCTCATGGCGTTCGTCATTAGCACTCAAGGTTGAAGCCGCCCGTCAAGCCGCGTGCGCCTCTCTAACCGCAATGTCCAACCAAGACTTTGGTATTGATCGATACGTTCGTCCAATGGATTCGTCGTCGCGCTTCTGCCAATCTTTCTTTGAACAGTCACTCGCTCTGACATCGGAAGGGTTACCAAAATGGACGGCACAAATGGACTGCAAGAGACTACGCGCGTGACCGCGCCTGTCGCGTCGAACACTCCTGAGTCGAACACACTAAGCGTGAACGTTTTTACCGCCCCGGGAAAGACTATGGTCGGCGAGCGGCCAAAGCCCTTCGGCGAAGCGTTCGGCTTTGACCCGATTACGTCGACTTTAATCTTCGGCGAGTACGACGCGGTGCTGGTGGACGCAATGGGGACAGTGGCCGAGGCCGAGGCTCTCGCGAATTGGGTCGCTCTGCACAACCGCAACCTGGAGACCATCTATATAACCCACGCCCATTTCGACCACTTCTACGGTCTGAGCATTCTGCTCGACCGTTTCCCGGGCGCTCGGGCGATAGCAACGCCCAAGACGCTGAACGCGATGCAGGCGTCTTTCACCCCGACAGTGGAGCGGTTGGCCCGCCGGATGTTTCCTGGGCAAGTGCCAACGAAGTTGGTTGCACCTGAGTCCTATGAGCACGACACGTTCACTCTCGAGGGCCACGAATTGCGCATCATCGAGCAGGGCCGCACCGATAGTCCGGATTCGACGTCTCTATACGTTCCATCGATCGGCCTCATTGTCGCCGGCGACGTTGTGTACAACCAATGCCGCATGTACGTTGGCGACACCACCCCCGAGAGCCGAAACAATTGGATCGCGGCGCTCGACCGGTTAGCGGCGCTGAACCCGACGATGGTTGTCGCCGGTCACAAGAAGACTGGCGCGCCCGACTCTCCCTCGACCATCCAGGACACCAAGCGTTACCTGCAGGACTTCGATCGGTTGCAGAAAACCGCGACGTCCGACCAGGAACTGTTCGATCAGATGACGGAGCTGTACCCGCATTGGGTAGCCAATCAGTCGTGGTTGATGTTCGGATTCCCGCAGCCATAGCTTACATAACCGAATTGCGGCGACGCACTAACGCGATGACCTGCTCAAGCTTCCCAAGGGTTGAGGACACCGACTCCCGTACGCTCAAAGTCGGCTACATTCCTGGTCGCGACGGTCAGGCCGTGCACCAGGGCTGTGGCAGCGATAAGGGCGTCACGATCGGAGCGAGGGTTCGGTACGTGAAGCATCGCGCATCGCCGGGCGACGTCAGTATCGATCGCTAGGATACGGCCGGAGAATGTGGGCAACACGTGACGATCCATCCACGCGCGAAGGATCGCGCCTTGCTCTTTGTCGTGGCGGTCGACGAGAAGGATTCCGATCTCCAGTTCCAGTACTGAAATGACCGAGATGTAGAGACTCGCCGAGGGCAAGCGTTCGGCCCATTTCCTGACGTTTGGATGCGTCTTCTTGGCTTTTCTTAATTCTGAGATTACATTGGTATCCAGGATGTACATCAGGTTAAGTCCGCCGGCTCGTGCAGGTTTCCCCGCAGACGAGGCGGCTCAAATTCAATCTCAGCGGCTGCTGGCATCGCCAATAAGTCCATAATGCTCTTCTGCCCTCCAGTGATCCTTTGATACTCCTCCACCGTGAGCAGCACATGGGACGGACGACCTCGATCCGTAATGAAAACAGGGCCTCGCTTAGCGGCTCTCTTTGCCCTGCCTGTATCCTGATTAAAGTCTCGACTCGACAGTTTTGTAATGGCCATGGTCTCCATCCCCCAATGTAGCAACGTGGCTACATTATACCAGAAAAAGCGCTAGCTCCAGGACTTCGATCAGGTTCGGGGAAAAGCGCGACCTCCGACCAGGAGCTGTTCGATCAGATGACGGAGCTATACCCGCATTGGGTAGCCAATCAGTCGTGGTTGATGTTCGGATTCCCGCAGCCTAAGCCACATCAACCGCTGATGCGAGAAGAGTTACAATTCGGGTGGAGGCCTAGCCGTGACCTCAGGCTGACAGCTGTTCAAGGGCCTCGCTTTACTCCTACCATCAAATCTTCGCGGCTCTTGGTTGCTTGAAACCGTGTCTACAAAACGGAGGAAATCTATGAAACGAGAAATCATTCGGGTCGAGCCGCTGGCGACCTACCTCGAAAAGTACAAGGCGCCCGCTTCGATGGTGACTAAACACGGCGACACTATTTACGTCTCGGGCTGTCCGCCGTTCGATCCGAAAACCGGAGAGATTGTCCGAGGGCCTATTGAGCGCCAGACCGAGATCGTTTTAGACCAGCTTAAGCTCTGTGTCGAAACCGCGGGTTCGTCCTTGGAAAACATCCTGAAACTGAATGTCTACGTGACTTCAGTAGATATGTTTCCTGCTGTTAACGGGGTTTACAGGCATTACTTCCCGGAGAATCCTCCTGCTCGAATCTTTATCAACGTTCCTGCATGGAATGGCGGCTTCGACATCGAGGTGGACTGTATCGCCGCGGTTCTTTAGATCTGTCGATTGTCACTTTGATTGCCAATCTCCTGCTGCTCTTCTGGGCAGCGGTGGGACGGCTACGAATATAGAGGGAACAGGGGGGAATTGAGGACAGACGGGACGTTCACCAATTTCCATTCGTCGAAGAATTGGAAGCGTTCCGGTCTGTCCCCGGTTTTCCCGTCCGAGGTCCGTTCCCGGCTTTCGTCGAGCGATTGGCGCGTCCAGCTTCCACCCTCCCCCTCAGCTACACTTGAAGAGTCAGGCATGAATTGGAAATGCCGCCTGCTGTGACGACATGAATCAGGGATGTGTCTACACGGTGCCCGCCGCCTTGTGCAAAGGTACAGCTCCGCTCTCGAAGCGGGAGCACTACCTGCCACGCGCCCTCGGGAATTTCAGGGACGATCCTCGGCTCAGACTGAGGATTTGCAACGATTGTCAGCGCAAATTTCGCGACGCCGAAGATGTATTTGCCCACGCCAGCCCGGAAGCGTTCTTTCGAGAGATGATCGGAATGGTAGGACGAAAGCGAGGTAGAAAGAAAAATATCTTCTATGAGCCGACATTCGGCATTGCTCCGCTGACAGTGATCGGAACCCTGCCGGGTGAAGACGTGCCAATCCTGTGGGAGGTGCTGGATGCAGAACACGCCCAGCCCATGAAGCAAATAATAGTGCAAGACCGCAACGGCCGTCGAGCGCACGTCCCGTATCGCTCGGGAAAGACGACCAAAGAGTTGGTTATCACTCTGATGCGAAGGGCCAATCTCGCGGAACCGAAGGCGATTGTGCAATTAGCAACAACTGACGAGGAGATACGGGAGATGGAAGCCGCCTGCGAGGGGGTCCTGCCGCCGGGCGGAACGGTACGTGAGACGCCCCTTCTTGGCAACGGCATGCGTGTAGAAGGGGAAATGCGGGCCCCCATATCAAGACGGTACCAACAGGCGATCGCAAAAATTGCCTTTCACTTTTTCCTTCAGTATTTTCCTCGTTATTCCGGTTTCGAGCCAGAGTTTGAGCCGATCAAGGCGTTTATCTACTCCGGCACCGGCAACGCTGACCGGTTTGTCCGGGCAACAAATGAGCCTTTCGTACTTGAGCTTCAGCGGGGAGGGCGCGCAAAGCAATGGCTTCACCTATTGAGCGCGGAGACTGATGGACAAAGAGTTGTATCGAGGATGCAGTTCTTTGTTGGTCCTAGGGCCATCCCCCTCGTATGGCACGTCGAACTCGGACGCGATCCCGCTCGCGTTGTTTACCCGGACTCGAAGGCCTGCTCATACATCTATTATGATCGGCCACTGAACGGCTACGACGGCCACCGATCAGAGATGCCTGCCGCCGTCAACATCCAACTGATCCCCTGAGTGCAAGCTCCACAATAAAGGGAACCCGAATAAACCCGGGACAGACGGGACGTTCCGCAGTTTTTTCGCCGCTAGTTGCACGCGTTTCCAATCCCTACTTTGGCGCTGACCGATACGTTCGTCTAATAGACTCGCTGACGCGCTTCTGGCTTAATTGACGTGCCGATGATAAGAGCAACTCAGGTCAAACAGGAGAACAAAATGGCAACAAAAGGAAAAGTCCTGGTACTAGTCTCGAGCGGTCATGGCTTGCCCTTGAAAGATGGCGGGTGCTACAAGGGCGCTGGCTACTACCTCAACGAGCTGACGGTTCCGGTTCGCGCCCTGATGAAGGAGGGCTACGAAATCACCTTCGCCAACCCCAAAGGCAACACGCCGCAACTGGATGTCAATTCAGCGATAGCCCAGTTCTTCGGTGGGGACGAGGCTAAGCTTCAGGACTATCTGAAATTCCGCGACAGCCTGACTGGGCTCAAAAATCCAACTCGTATCTCGGATGTCATCGCATCCGGCCTGGATCAATATGACGCTGTTTTCGTCCCCGGCGGCCACGGCCCGATGATCGATCTTCTCGATGATCCCGACGCCGGCGCCGTGATGAGACACTTTCATAAAACATCCAAGCCGACGGCAGTGCTCTGCCATGGCCCGATTTCACTTCTCTCGGCTCTTCCGAATTCGAAGGAGTTTGTCGCCGCGCTGAGTGCTGGCGATGCCGCTGGAGCGCACGCAAAGGCGCAGGGTTGGATCTATTCTGGATATAAGATGACTATCTTTTCGACAGCGGAAGAGCAGCAGCGGGAGCCGCTTGAGATTGGTGGTAAGGTTCTCTTCTACCCGGACTTCGCCTTGGGTACGGCGGGCGGTGACGTAAGTGTGCTCGCTCCATGGACGAGCTATGTCGTTCAAGATCGCGAGCTGATCTCAGGTCAGAACCCGTTCTCTGATGAAGCCCTTCTGAAACTTCTTCTACCGGCACTCAATCAGAGGAAGGAGTCGGTTTCAGCGGCATAAGAATCGGAGGGGGACCAATGGCAGAGACCTTCGAAGCATACCGAACTCGAGTCCTTAGCTATCTTGGCGATGAGGAGCCCATCGGTGTCCAACAAGCCACCCCATCGCAACTCGATCGGCGTCTGCGCGATGTCGCGCCCGAGGAGTTGATCCGGCGTCCCGCACCTGAAAAGTGGTCAATCGCCGAGATCGTAGCGCACTTGGCGGACGCGGAGCTGGCGATGGGGTGGCGATTGCGAAACATGCTGGCGAATCCGGGCGTGGCCTTAACGTGGTGGGATCAGGACGTATGGGCAGAGCGCTTGGGTTACGCGCAGCAAGATGCGAGCCTTTCGGCAGGGGTCTTTCGGGCGCTGCGCGAGAGCAACCTGCGACTGTTGGAGTCGGTCCCGCGCGCACGGTGGGTGGAGTGCTATGGGGTCCACGAGGTACGCGGACGGCAAACGGTCGAGGAGTTCGTCCGCTTGGAAGCGGCACACGACTTGAACCATCTTCGGCAGATCGACCGCATCTTGGGTGGGCGTACGTAGGGAAAATTCGGGGACAGACGGAAATGACCCTAATTCTGACTACGCGACAAAGGCAATCGCTGTTGGTTCGAATCTGCGACCGGTTTTGGGCGGCGACCTCTTTTGCGCGGCAGAACGAACAAATTGGGGTCAGTTCCGTCTGTCCCCGAATTGCATCCACCTGCAAAGATCAACCGAAGAGCTCATGCCTGGTATCGCGCTTCTCGATGTCTCATGCTGAACAATATCGCCACAGCGGCCAAGACGAGTGGACAGATCACGCTCGCTTCCGGACCCGCCGTCCCTCCCGTCAGCCACCGTGACCCGTTCAAAGTTACATTGAAGAGGTTGTGCGACGGTGTAAATCCGCTGTTGGGCACCCCATAAAAGAATGTCTGGCTCCAGTCGTAGCCGAGGTGGAAGCCCACCGAACACCATAGAGTTCCGGTTCGCCGCAGAATCAAACACAACAACAGTCCAAACGAAACGACTGACAGCCCACCGAATATGGTTTCTCCTTTATTGCTCAGGTGACCCCACCCGAAGAGAGCTGAGAGCACCGCTGCTGCGGGCCAAAAACCTATGCCAGTCGTCAGCGTGAACTGCGCATACCCGCGATACAGAAACTCCTCCGCTATGGCTGATAACAGGAATGCTCCGCCCCAGGCAGCCGCCGACATCAAAATCGTCGTGCCATGAATCGTAGGGCTGACGATCTGAAGCCCATGCAGCAGGTAAATGATTAGCACGGTTGCGCTGCTGGCGAGAAAGCCGATCCATACACCCAACCACAGGTGCTTCATCAGTCCTTGCTGCAAGGGTAGGCCATACTGACCGATCTTGCGCCCTTCGATTTTGCTCATGACCCATGCAGCCACCGCAACGATGAATACGAAAAAACCATCCGGCACGGCGACACTTGATGGCGAGAACTTCTCGGGCGCAAATCCCGCCGGGATCAGAAATCGGATGATAATCGCACGCGCTGTCGCGCCCATCGCGACTAACATCAGTAGGAAAATCAGCAGGCGCCATCCTGCGCGCAATCCCTTTGGGCCAATAATCACCGCCGGCAGACCGATAGTTTTGCTGCCCATAATCGTCTCCTCCTTGAGCGCTTTGACCGCACAGACTGGCTGCATCTTCCGCCGTTCATACTACGTAAAGCTTTGCCGCAAGGTTCCGTTGGCCGTTGGGCGGGAAAACTGGGGGAAAACTGGGGACAGACGGGATGTTCACCAAGCTCCATTCATCGAAAAATTGGTGAACGTGTTGGAAAGGCCCCGGAAATCGCGGTACCAAGGTATCGCGCGATTCTTTGGTCCAATTGTTTTCCCTTTCCTCGTCAGGCCAAAGTTGGCATCCTCGATTGACGAAAACGATTGTCGCCAATCATTGGCAATCCTTGCCAATCGCAATATCTTGAAAACTGAACCAGGTGGACCACCGTGACACTCCACATCAACCTGACCACGCAACTCGAAAAGCTCGTTCGTTAGAAAGTCGAATCCGGACGTTACAACTCCGCCAGCGATGTGGTGCGCGAAGCCCTGCGCCGGCGCTTTCTCATAAGACGCCCGAGCCTCAGCCGTTCCTGCCGAGCCTGCGGTACATTGGACAACTGGCCGCGAACGATACCAAAGCATTGGGCAATACCTTGGTCCAATTGTTTTTCCTTTTCTCGTCAGGCTTAATTCGTATCAGTATGAATACGAAAGAACCGGAATCAGCGGATGAGCGCTGGTTATCGGAATGGGAGACGTCAATGAACGCCGTACAAATCGACCAGAGCTATGAGATGCCCCCGAAAGAGGGGATCAGCATCGCGCATTTTCTCACCGTCGCCGACGTCGAGCGATCGGCTCGCTACTACGAAAAGGTCTTCGGCGCTCGCATTCTGACCATGGGTGACGGCAACGCGCCTCCGTACCTTCAGCTTGCGAATATCTGGATGATTCTGAACGTTGGAGGCGGGCCGACCCCGGATAAGCCGACGGTAACGCTTAGCGTCCCGGACCCGAATCACATCAACAGCTTTATGAATTTCCGCGTGGCGGATATTCAAGCGTGCTATGAATTGTGGAAAAGTCGGGGAGCCGAGTTCATCACGCCGCCGATACCCAAGTACGGCGAGATACGCTGCTACATCCGCGATCCTGACGGCTATATCATCGAAGTCGGACAGAGCACCGACCTCACGTACGGTTAACGCGCGGGCCGGATGGGATGCGGATTTAAACTCTTAGTGCTAGCCCTCCTGCTCGGTTTCGAAACTGTTTTTGTCTGTTGGCATCGTGATCTCAGTCGGTCCAGTCACGCCTTCAGCCTTGGACCCATGCGGTCGAAAATAGCCGACTCTGTTATTTCGGTTATCGGCCACTACGAAAATAGAGCAGAACGGCCAATTGATCGTATGAGTTTACTGACTTATTACTTGCGGGGCTGCCGCTTCGCGTCATGCTCGCCTCAGACCCGGGCAACACGACTTGCGCAATCAGCACAGGTCGTCCATTATTCAAAGGTTAAAGAGGCAAATCAATCATGCCTAAGAAGATTGTTTTTTGCGCAGACGGAACCTGGGAACACCCAGCGGATCCGAATCTCGTCGAGCCGGTTGATACCAACGTCTATAAACTGTACCGGGTGTTGCTGGTGTCCGCGACGCAGGTTCCTCACTATGACGACGGCGTGGGAGCCGACGGCAATCCTATCGACCGCATTCTCGGTGGAGGCATGGGTGCGGGATTGTTTCAGAAGATCAAAGACGGATACACCTTCATTGCGCAGAGCTACCGACCGGGAGACGAAGTCTTTCTCTTTGGCTTTAGTCGAGGCGCTTACACCGCGCGCAGTCTGGGAGGAATGCTGGCTGCTTGCGGCGTGCCGGCTCCGGGACGGTTGAGCACGCAAGCCGTCGAGGACGCCTTTCAAGCCTACCGAGACCGAACTCCCAACCGGCCTGCCTTGCGAGCCAGTCTGCAGACCAAGTACGGCAATCAGAAGGCTACGATTTCTATGATCGGGGTGTGGGATACGGTTGGCTCTCTGGGCGTCCCGGTTGCCCTCTTCCAGGGCTTCGATGAGAAGCTTTACGGCTTTCTCGACACCACTCTGCATCCCGATGTAAAGGCTGCTTACCACGCGCTCTCCATCAACGAACGGCGCCGCGAGTTCCCTCCCACTCTGTGGGACGCGCTCACTCCCGCCGCAATCCAATCGGGACAAGTATTAGAGCAAGTCTGGTTCGCCGGTTGTCACTGTGGCGTTGGAGGCGGATATGTTGAAACCGGACTCTCGGATATCGCGATGAGCTGGATGATCGGGAAAGCGGCGTCACTAGGTCTGGAATTCGATGCCCCGATGCTGGCGCAGTATACGAATCTCGATCCTAAACATTCCCTCGACCTCCTGAGGAGCTCATGGAATGTTTGCTGGCTGTTCCCGAAAACGCGCAGCATTCCGCCGGGCTCATGGATTGCGAATAGTGTGGACATCCGGGTCAATGAACTTTCTGATTATCGGCCGAATAATTTGAAAGTTGGGGCTGGCAACCACTTGGACGGCTATCAGATCGTCAAGGTGGTGCAGGATGCGCCTAGCAGCACACCGTAGAGAAAACTAGCCTTGGCTGGAGTTTGCAGACCCCGCCTCATTTCAGCAATCCGCGCTCTCGCGCAGAAATGCTCTCGTCACGAGGGAATGATGTGGCGCTTGATAGCGTACTGCAGCAGTTCAGCATTCGTTTTCAAACCGAGTCTTTCCATGATGCTGTATTTGTGAAAGGCCACCGTCCCCGGCTTCAAGTTCAAAATGTGGGCAATTTCTTTCATCGACTTGCCCTCCGCCAGCAGCTGCAACACTTCCCGCTGCCGGGCCGAGATTCGTTTCTCCGCGTCGTAGACCTGCCCGCTCCGCAGCAAAAAGTTGACCGTATCTTCCGTGATCATCGGAGACAAGTACGACTCCCCTTTCAACACCCTGCGAACCGCTAAAATCAACTCCTCCGCAGCCGAAGTTTTTACTACGTATCCCGAGGCCCCGCGCCGAAACGCTTCCGCCGCCACCTCCGACTCCAGGCTCATGGTCAGAAAGACCAGCTTGACGGTTGGCAGGAACTGCTTGACTTGCTCGCCCGCGTCCAATCCATTCAACTGCGGCATGGCGATATCCACGATCACCACATCCGGCTTGAGTTCGGCCGCCACTTGCAACAACGCGCGTCCATCGCCCACGATTCCCACCACTTCAAATTCCGGCTCCAGCAGATTCTTGCAGGCCTCAGCCAATAAGATGTGATCATCTGCAATCAGCAGCCGAGCTCGCTTGCGACGTTCGATCGCCATACTTTGCCCGCTGGGCCAACCGTCATTGCGGGTCCGCGGAATAATGACGGCGGCATTCTTCATCCCCGCGATGCTATCCGCAATCGGCTCCCGCCATACCTACTACTTCTGCCAGTCTTTGCGGGGCAAGGATTCTCCGGCTACAGACGGAGGAACTACGGTCTGCGGGTTGAGGGCGGGCTGAGTCTGTCGGAATGCAACCGGGAGATTAGTTGGTTGGGTCTTACTCCCGCGAACAGGCGTGAATGTCTTGGCTCTCAGTCAGGCGCCCCAACAGCGCTCCTGGCCAGACTGGAATAATCTCTTTTACAAACTAGCAACTTTGCTAGTGTGCGCGGGGCGGATCGCTTTCTAACATCTTAACGTTGCATGAATCTAAATTTGTTTGGCTGGCTATGCTTTTGTTCGGGCAAGCAGGTGTTCGCCCTGACTAACTTTATCTCAATAAAAATCACGGTTGTGTAGGGAAAGAAGGAAACTTAGATGAACAACAAAATTGCGAGCTTCGCGGTTGTATTCCTGTTTGCCATCTGTGCAGTCGCGCAGGATATCCCCAAAGCCGAGGTTTACGCCGGCTACGAGTTCTTACGCTTTAACGCGTCAGCACCGGTGAACGCCTTTACGGCGAACGGAGGGGTCGGCTCGTTCCAATACAACATCAACAAGTGGGTGGGAGTTGTCGCCGAGCTGGGCGGCGTTCACAACGGCGCTCTGAGCATCGGAAGCAGCGGCACGCTCACGCCCGACCAAACTGCTTTCACTTATTTGTTCGGACCACGTGTCTTCTTCAACAAGGCCGGGGTGGTGTCGCCATTTCTGGAGGTCTTTGCTGGAGGCGTGCACAATTCCAGAAGTTTCAATGTCCCTAATTCGATTATTCCCGTAGGCACCCCTGTTCCGCCGGGCGTGACCGTAACCGCAGGCAATGGGGTTACCAAGTTCGCAACCACGCAGAACGCCGCCGCTTTGGAAACGGGCGGAGGCATCGACATTCGCCTGAGCCGGCTGATCAGTTTCCGTCCGATCGAACTGGACTACGCGCCCACGCACTTCTCTGCGTTCAACATCCCGGGGCTGGGAACTATCAACAGCACCAAGTGGCAGCAGAACCTTCGCTACACCGCCGGACTTGGCTTCCGCTTTGGCGGAGCTACCCCGCCGCCGCCGAAGGCTTCCTGTTCCGTTACACCCACGGAAGTGTTGCCTTGGGAAGGACCAGTCAGGGCATCCTTGCAGACTGCGGACTTCAATCCCAAACACACCTTGACCTACGCCTGGAACGGCACCGGCGGGAAAGTTATGGGGGACAACACGTCAGCCACGGTAGATACCTCAACGCTGGCCCCGGGCAGCTACACGGTCACGGCCAACGCCACCGATCCCAAAGAGAAAAAGATGAACTCCGCCTCTTGCTCGGCGTCGTTCACGGTGAAGCAGCCTCACCCACCCGAGGTAGCCTGCTCGGCCAATCCCACTACTGTACATCCCGGCGATCCGGTAACTATCAGCGCGCAGGGCAGCAGTCCTGACGCCAGCCAGATCAAGGACCCGAATTTCACCGCCAGCGCTGGAGCCGTCGGCCAGGGCCAGACCACGCCCGGCAGCCAGCCTGGTCAATTCTCAACGACCGCCACGCTGGATACCAGCAACGTCCCGCCAGGGCCGCTCAATGTCACGGTTGGTGTCACTGACGTCCACGGCCTCAGCGCCACCTGCGTAGCAACAGCGAATGTGGAAGCGCTCCCAGCGCCGGTTACGGTGGTCAGCGAGAGTCTGATCAGCGATTGTGAGTTCAAGAATCAAAAGAAGCTGGCACGCATCGACAACGAATGCAAGGCCGTTCTGGATGAGGTTGCTCTTCGCTTGCAGCATGAACCCAACGGCAAACTGGTGGTGGTGGGCTTCGCCGAAGAGCAGGAAGAAGTTGAAGTCAATAACGTGGAATCGCTTCGCGCTTACAATGCCAAGTCGTATCTCACCGGCGGCGAAGCCAAACAGCAGATTGATGCCAGCCGTATAGAAGTCCGCAAGAGCGATGCCAGAGACACTGGCGCCAAAGCGCAGTTCTATTTTGTTCCCGAGGGTGGAACCTTCACCGTGAAGGACACTACCATCGTGGACGAATCCTCTCTACCTGCCAATAAAACTGGTGCTCCGAAAAAGCAAAAGGCTTCCCAGCAAAAAGCTGCTGCACCAACGCCGACCGCCGAGTAGCCTTGCTTACTCAGGCCCGTGGGACTGACTGAAACACTACTCAGTCCCACGGGCCAACCGAACGAAAGGATGACTTATGATGAACGCTCGTAGAACAAGAATTGGAATTGCCACTTTGGTGTTTTGCCTGGCAGTCGGAATGGCTTTCGCCGCATCAAACGGCCAGAAGGCCAAGGTCAGCGGAGTAATCACCGGGCGAACCGGGGAGTCTCTAACGATCAAGAGCTCGGACGGCAGCAGCGTTGTGGTCGTGCTAGACGACAATACCAAGGTGCAACAGCCCAAGGGCCTCGGCATGCGCAAGAAGCAGATGTCTGCCACTGTGCTCATTCCGGGTCTGAAGATCTCAGTGGACGGCGTCGGCGATGCCCAAAGCCGCGTGGTCGCCAAGAGTATTACCTTCAGCGCGGACGACCTGGAAATGGCCGAAGCCATACAGGCTGGCCTGACCCCAACCAAACAAGCAGTTGCGACCAACCAGGAAAACATTGCTGCCAACAAACAGGCCACGCAAGCCAACGCTCAGGGAATCGCGGCCAACAAAGTGCAGACTGCGGCCAATCAGCAGCAGATTGCGAACAACCAGGAACAAATCGAAGCCAACCAGCAGGATATCCAGGCAGCCAACAAGCGTTTCTCCGAGCTCTCTGACTATGACACCAAGGGCGAGGCAATGGTCAATTTCGCGGTTGGAAGCGACGCGATTTCGGCGGCCGACAAGGCTGAACTTACCCAACTCGCCCACAACGCCGTGACCCTGACTGGCTACATCATCCAGGTCAAAGGTTTTGCGGACTCGTCAGGGAATGCGGCGATGAATCAGCAATTGAGCATGAATCGTGCTCAGGCGGTTATTGCATTTCTCTTGCAGAACTGCAACATCCCCGTGCGGCACATTGTGGCGCCCGGAGCCATGGGTACCGCAGACCCCACGGCATCCAATGAGACTGCCCAGGGCCGGGCGGAAAACCGGCGCGTCGAAGTAAAAGTGCTGGTGAATAAAGGACTGGCTGCTGGAAATTAATTCGAAACTTCAATGGCGAACTTCGATAGCGCCCGCTATTGAAGTTCGCCCCCAATCTATGGATTCGCAAGACGGAGGAATGAAATGAGGAAGCGAGGCGGATGGATCGTTCTTACGGGCTTAATTTCGCTTCTGTTTGCGATGCCCGCCGTGGCACAGATAACCAACAGCTTGAATTTCGAAACCACATTTCCCTTCTACGCGGGAAATACCAAACTGCCGGCGGGCGCTTATACCGTCACTCCGGCAACCCAGGCTACCGGACTCCTGCTGATTGAAAGTACCGACGGACATCATTCAGCGTTTCTTGAGTGTGTTCCGACCAAGTCCGAAAAGGCGCACGCCCAGACAGACGTCACGTTCGCCAAATATGGCACGACCGACTTTCTTGATCTGCTCTGGGTCCAGGGCCAGACCTATGGCATGCAGGTGGCTCCGACGAAGTTTGAACAAGCCGCAGCCAAAGCTGGAAGTCCGGCTCGACACTCGGTGCCCGCCAAGAGCGGCGGCTAGAATCCGGGAATGACGTCCGATTCCCTTGACGATGAACGCGCAGGCCCGGACGCCTGGTCCGGGCCCGAGCAGAGAACACATGAAACCAGATCCCAGTCGCACAAATCGCCCGTGTCGTTCGCTCGCCCTGTTCCTCTTGATAATCTGTGCGACGACAGCGATCGATTCCGCCGCCAGTTCCGCGAAAAACTCAGGGACTGTATTAACCGGTAAGTTTGTGGCGCGGGTCGAAGGTCCGAGCGTGACCGGCTTCGGCATGAATCGCAACATCTATATCTTCGAAATGTACTCGCCTACGGGGTCGCAGTTCGTGGCACTCTCCGACACGTTTCTCATCTATCAACCCCATCTGCCCCTCGGAGCTCTCGACTATTCCAAGCTCTACAAACTCGCAGCCGTCAGGGACGACAAATGCGACGATACCCTCGAAAACATGTCAAGGCGCTCTGTCTTCGATTCGCATGGTCACTTCGTAGAGACGAAAAACGAACTAACCTACGCCCAGAATTCCCCGTCTCCTGCCCCGCCCTTGAACACTGCTTTGCCCTGCTACGTCGTGTCTCCGGTCAGTCCGCCCGCAAAAATATTGACTGAATCAACCAGCCAACAATAAATGTAGGCGCGGGCGTCCCCGCCCGTGCAGCCCAATCCGGAATTCCTACTCTGTCGAAGTGCTCCGTGGTTCAGGATTTCGCATGTTCGAGCATCGTCACTGCCCCGGTGCGCAGGTCGTACACAGCGCCCGCGATCTTCAACTTACCGTCTTTGACGCGCGGCCCGAGTATCGGCTGAAGTTCTTTGAGCTTCTCGACCCCGATCTCCACATTCTTCCGAATCGCGTTTTCGAGCGGATCGCCGCTCATTCCCTTGCTCTGAGTAACCGCCGGTTTGATTAGTTCCACCAGCCCGTTGATCGCGCCCGGTAGAGAATCCTTGGCATCAATATGCTTCATAGCAGCCTTGACGGCACCGCAACCGCTGTGGCCCAGCACCAGGATAAGCGGCACATTCAACTCCGCAACCGCGTACTCGATGCTGCCCTTCACCGTGACACCCGCGCCGCTTACGACATTTCCGGCCACGCGCACTACAAAAATGTCGCCCACGCCCACGTCAAAGAGGATCTCGGGCGCGACCCGCGAATCCGAGCAACTGACGATCACCGCCTCGGGATACTGAGCCTCTGCGAGCGACTTAAAGTCGTCGGGACTGCGTCGCGGACTCTCGGGTTGGCCTTTAACAAAACGCGCGTTGCCCTCGATCAGTTGGCGCAACGCCTCGTCGGCGCTGATGGGTGGCCGAGCTTTGCCCGCCGTTTCCTTCTGGTCGAAAGCAAGCAATCCTTTCGGAACGGCCAGACTCAATCCCGCTGCCGCCAGCGTCACAAACTCCCGCCGCGAAACCTTCGACAGATCCTTCATGACCCACCTCCCTGTTGAACCAATCATTTAACCAGAATTCCGAGAGTAAATGTCTGAAAAATGCGAATTCCAAACAATTGGTAATTTGTCTCAGAACCGACCCACGCAGCGCTCGTCCGAAGCCCTTGACTCAGAAATATTTGTGGGAAGCTCGTCCAACCGATATGATGCTCCCGATTCCGATTTGTCCTCCGCCGAAGGTCACCGCCGAACGCGGTCGCAACCGGAGCAGTCCATTCGACGGGACTAAGAGATCTGAAGGTGCTCTGTGAACTCCGGAGTTAAAGCGGTAGTCTTCTGGCTAGTGATCATGCTCTCTGCGTTCCTGCTGTGGCAGGTCGTCCAGAAGGGCCCCAATCAGCAGACGATACCCGAGATCAGCTACTCGGAATTTCTTTCCCAGGTTGAAGCCGGCAATGTGGCTAAAGTGACGATCTCGAACAGCCAGGTCAATGGGATATACCGAGACAACAGCTCGTTTCGCGTTACTGCGCCCACCCACCAGGAGGCGATGCTGCAGACACTCAGACAGAAGAATGTCGAAATCTGGTTCCGGGATACGGCAAGCGGGGATCGTATGAGTTGGCTACTGAACATCGCACCGCTTCTTCTCTTGGCGGCGCTTTGGTTCTTCATGATCCGGCAGATGAAATCCAGACAGGTGCAAAGAGAAACCGCTGGAGCGCAGAGCAGCGACAATCGCTGGCTGAACAAGTGAAGGATAGCGAGCCCGGGAAATCCAAGGAGGATTATCGATGGACGTTTTACAGGCCTTCTTTTACGGAGTATTAGCTCTTCTTGCAGTCGGTACCATCCTGAGCGGCTTCTTCCAGGTCAGAACCGCTGAGGCCGTTGTGATTCAGCGGATGGGCAAGTTCCTTCACGTGGCCAGCGCGGGCATCAACTTCAAGCTGCCGTGGCTCGACCAGATCGCCGGCCGCATTGACCTGCGCGTTCAACAGCTCGCGCTCGACGTCGAGACCAAGACCAAAGACAACGTATTTGTGAAGATCCCCGTCTCCGTCCAATATCACGTGATTCCTGAAAAAGTGTACGAAGCGTTTTATAAGCTGGCCAATCCCAAACAGCAGATTTCCTCCTACGTCTTCAACGTAATTCTTGGCCACGTCCCCAAGATGATTCTCGACGATGCCTTCCTGCAGCAATCTGACATTGCGATTGCCATCAAGGAGGGTCTGGACGATGTTATGAAGACCTACGGATACGCTATCGATCAGGCCCTCGTAACCGACATCGAGCCCGACGAAAAGGTAAAAGCCGCGATGAACGACATCAACGCTGCCCAACGCGAGCAGGTAGCGGCAACTGCGCGCGGCGAAGCCGAGAAAATTCTAAAAGTGAAGCAGGCCGAAGCCGAGGCGCAGAGCAAAGCTTTACAAGGCCAGGGCATCGCCAACCAGCGCAAGGCGATTATTGAAGGATTGAAAGAGTCAGTTGAGGCTTTCTCGAAAGCGGTCGAAGGATCCACCCCGCACGACGTGATGATGTTGGTCCTGGTGACGCAGTACCTTGATACGATGAAGGAGATTGGCGCCAACGACAAGAGCAACACCATATTCGTATCGCACTCGCCGGCGGCCATCGGCGACCTGTTCCGCCAGATGCAGGAAGCAGTCATGATCGGACAAAAGGGTGCGTCCGTGAGCCAGTGAAATGCGCTACAATTTCGAACTGCCGAGAACTTACGATTTGCCGCGTAGCGGCGAAAGAATGCAGCCCACGTCGCAAGCCGCGGGTAGTGAAGTGGACACCGTTGAGGCCCCAACGGGGCGAAAGAAGTTCCCTGAAGGTCCGCGTAATCGCGCAATATCGTGAAATCAGCTAACATTCGCACGCCAGGAGAAAAATATGGCAACCGCTCTGAAGATCGATCCACTAGAAGACAGAGTCCACAGCTTTGTTTCCCGAACCCACAAGATGCTGATCAACGGCAAGTGGGTGGAAGCCGCATCCGGCAAAACGTTCGCCACCTATAATCCGGCAACCGGCGAAATTCTGGCTCGTGTAGCCGAAGGCGATCGCGAGGACATCGACCGTGCCGTCAAAGCCGCGCGCGCCGCCTTTGAAACTGGCCGATGGTCCCAGCTAACCGCCTCCGAACGCGGCCGCGCAATCTGGAAACTCGCTGACCTCCTCGAAGAAAATCTCGAAGAGTTCGCCGAACTCGAATCTCTCGACAACGGAAAGCCCCTAAAGGTAGCCCGCGTAGCCGACGTCCCCCTCGCCGTCGACTTATTCCGCTACTTCGCGGGGTGGGCTACGAAGATTGAGGGAAATACCATTCCGATCTCGGTTCCTTATGCGCCTGGAGCGAAGTTTCTGGCGTATACGTTGCGGGAACCTGTCGGCGTTGTTGGCCAGATTATTCCGTGGAATTTCCCTTTGCTGATGGCGGCATGGAAGTTGGGTCCGGCGCTGGCTACCGGTAACACAGTTGTGCTGAAGCCAGCCGAGCAGACTCCGCTGACTGCCTTGCGCCTGGGCGAACTGATTCAGGAAGCGGGGATTCCGGATGGAGTGGTGAACATCGTTCCGGGATACGGCGAGACTGCGGGAGCTGCCCTCTCGGCTCATCCCGGCGTGGACAAAATTGCTTTCACGGGTTCGACGGAAGTCGGCAAGCTCATTCTGCAGGCGGCTGCGGGAAATCTGAAGAAGGTTTCGCTGGAGTTGGGCGGCAAGTCTCCGAATGTTGTTTTTGCCGATGTTGATCTGGATGCCGCGATTGCCGGCGCCTCCAGCGCCATTTTCTTCAATCATGGGCAGTGCTGCTGCGCGGGCTCGCGCCTCTATGTCGAGAACAAGATTTTCGACAAGGTGGTTGAAGGCGTCGCCGAGCATGCGAAGAAGATCAACGTGGGATCGGGACAAGACCCGAATACCGACATGGGTCCTCTGGTTTCCGCCGAGCAGCTGAATCGAGTCTGCGGATACCTCGAGTCCGGATTCTCCGAAGGCGCCAAAGCGGTCGTCGGCGGAGGGCGGCACGGCGATAAAGGCTACTTCGTCAAGCCTACCGTCCTGGTGAATACGAACGAAAAGATGAAAGTCGTGCAGGAGGAAATCTTCGGGCCGGTGGTGACGGCGATTCCCTTCAGCGACCCCGCGGAGTTGGTGACGCAGGCCAACGACTCAGTCTACGGCCTGGCGGCAGGAGTCTGGACGCGCGATATATCAAAGGCGCATCGTCTGGCTTCGCAACTGCGGGCCGGTACGGTGTGGATTAACTGCTATAACATTTTCGACGCTGCCCTGCCCTTCGGAGGCTACAAGCAGTCAGGGTGGGGACGGGAAATGGGTCACGAAGTGTTGGAGCAGTACACGGAAGTCAAGGCGGTCTGCACCGCGCTGTAAACCATAGGCAGACTCTTTTGAACAATGGAGGACGGGCGCCCGCGCCCGTCCTCCATCCTCAAAGACCTTTTTGGGCTGAGCTTCTTCTGCGTATTTCTAGGACATGACACTAGCAGGGTCGGAAAAACGCATCTTTGCCATTTCGAGGTCTAGAACCCTTATTCATTCGAGGACGGTTACCGCAGCGCTAAAAGCGCTGCACCACCCAAAATCAGTGTTTTTCCGCAGCCTGCCCAATCACAGAGCCATACGCATACGGGGGTCGTGGAGACTAAAGGCTCCGCTCTCTCGCAAAGAACGCGAGAAGGACGGTGAGCCCGCATTTTTGGGGAAGGAGTCTCCGTTGAGAGGAACGAAGGACGATCGGCTTTTCGTTGACAATCGATAGCCTGCGGAGGAAAATGTTGTCGCCTTCAAGGAGGAATCTCAGGTCTTCCGGGTCGGCCAGGTGTGTGCTTCTGCTTTCTGATCCAGTACTCCAACGGACAGGATCGGTGTCCCTACACCTGTCTTTTCGGCGAACGACGACGACAGCATCGCTGGAGGTGAGATATGTCGAGTCATGTACGTTGGAACATCGCTGCATCGATAGGGATAGCGGCACTCGTGACGTTTGTATCCGCATGGCGAGCGCCGTCACCAGAAGAGGTTCCTGGCACGAAGCAAGCCGTCACCACTTACCATAATGACAATTTGCGAACCGGCTGGAATCAGAACGAAACTGTGCTGACTCCCGAGAACGTCAACAGCACGAGCTTTGGCTTGCAGCACTCCGTAACTTTGGACGAGCAGGTGGATAGCCAACCTCTGCTTGTGCCCGGGGTCGATATTACTACGGGCCAGCATCAGGGCAAGCGTGAAGTGGTGTACGTGGAGACGGAAAACAACACCATCTATGCCATTGGTACCTCGAAAGGGGACATACTGCTCAGCCAGAATTTCGGCACGCCGATCAACGTCGCGCATTGTAATTCGCCGACGCCGACCATCGGGATCATGAGCACGCCAGTCATTGATCTGGCCGCCAAAACAATGTACGTGATGATCTATTCGTCGGTGGCAGGTGTTCCGACCTACACTTTACATGCGCGGGATCTGGGCAGCCTCCAGGACAAGCTGACGCCAGTCGTGGTACAGGCGACCCATGGCCTCACCTCGGGGAAGAAGTTTTCCTTTAATGCCGCGGTTCAGCGGCAGCGCCCGGCTTTGCTGGAGGCCAACGGCAACATCTACGCCGGATTCGGCAGCTTCTGCGACCACAATACACGCATAACACGGGGATGGGTTATGGGCTGGAACGCGAGTACGTTAGCCCCACTGGCGAATGCCGAGTTGACTGACACTCAGACCCCGCCGAAGAGCACTTTTTATCTCTCCTCGGTCTGGATGTCGGGTTTTGGGCTGGCTGCGGATGCCTCGGGCAACGTTTACTTTGTTACCGGCAACTCCGACCACAACAAAAATACCTACGATTCGGAGACCGATATCCAGGAGAGCGTGGTTAAGCTGACGCCCGATCTAAGCAGCGTGAGCAGCTTTTTTACACCGGCGGACGAATTCCGGCTCGACCAAACAGACAATGACTTTGGCTCAGGAGGGGTCATGCTTTTGCCCTCGCAGCCAGGATCGATTCCCGACATGGCCGCCGCCGCAGGCAAGGAAGGTAAGATGTTCCTGTTGAACCAGCAGGCACTCGGAGGGTTTGACCCGCAGAACAAAGGCATTCTGGACGAAGTCGACGCAGGGGGATGCTGGTGCGGGCCATCGTACTTCTCCGATAGCGCAGGAGCACACGTTGTCAGCAGCGGCGGCCACACCGTAAAGCTGTGGACGCTTCAAACCTCGCCGACGATTGAACTGACCAAGGCCGGCTCGCAAGTGGTCAATAAAGGTCACCCGGGGCAGGATCCGGGTTTCTTTACCAGCATTTCTTCTTCCGGGTCGAGCAACGCCATCATCTGGGCAGTGTCGCGTCCGATCAGCACGATTGATACCAAAGTGACGCTCTACGCCTTGAATGCCACCCCTTCAAAGGGCACGTTGCCAATCCTGTTTGAAGGAGATGCAGGTACGTGGCCTGACGTTTTAGGCAACGCCAATATAGTGCCGACGATCGCGAACGGGCGGGTATACGTTGCCAGTTATAAACAACTCAGCATCTTCGGCTTGACCGGCTCCGCGCCGACCGCGCACACGGTTGCCTACGCACCGGAAGCACGGGACGCCATTTCCGGTTCCGAGCATGACATCTTCGGAAGGATCGCTGCCATCCACGGATCGCAATTTACATTGCAGGCACGAACGGGAAGTTTGGTGCAAGTGGATGCTTCAATCGCCATCCAGAAAGACCTGAGCGCTAATCTAACAGTGGGCCACGCGGTCGAAGTGCGGGGGACCTTCGATGAGCACGGCGTGCTGCGAGCCAGGGTGATTGAGCGTACCAAGGATTCGTCCGAGTTGTGGCCGAACGACATCTAGTACTACTGTGTTATAAAGTCGATACCTTAGACTGAGAAACCACCCCGGACTGCATGCTTTAATGTTAAGTTGCTGGTCATGAGCGCCCATGCTGTTGCGCCAGGCGCCCAGCAAAAACGCTTCGCGGCCTATATGAATCGCCTGGCGCAAGCCGCGGGGCACCTGGATCGCGTGGTCCCTCTGAAGTCCTATTGCACCGGTTTGCTGCTTCCCGGGGAACGCAAAAGCGTGGAACCGATGGCGGCTCGTCTCTGCCCCGACAACGTGCGCCAAACCCATCAGTCGTTGCACCATGTCGTGGCCCATGCGCCCTGGAGGGATGAAGACATTCTGGAAGCGGTGCGTCGGTATGCGCTGCCCGCCATGCAGAAGCCAGGACCGATCGAAGCCTGGATCGTCGATGACACGGGATTGGTGAAGAAGGGGAGGCATTCGGTAGGAGTCACGCGACAGTACTGTGGACAAGTGGGCAAGCAAGAGAACTGCCGGGTGGCGGTGAGTTTGTCGATCAGCACTGCGGAGGTGAGTTTGCCGATCGCCTGGCGTCTCTACTTACCGGAAGTATGGACCCAAGATAAGAGGCGGAGAAAGGCCACGGGCATACCGCCGGAAATCAGTTTTCAAACCAAGCCGGAAATTGCTTTGCAACAAATTCGCACCGCCCTGGACCGAGAGATCCCCACCGCTCCGGTACTGGCTGACGCGGCCTATGGCAACGACACCGGGTTTCGCGACGGCATCACCGAATTAGGTTTGCGGTACGTAGTGGGTATCCAGTCGTCGGTGAGTGTGTGGAAACCAGGCCAGGCACCGTTACCCAAACGGAAGTGGAAAGGAATCGGACGTCCCACCAAGCTGTTACGCCGTGATGACAAGCAGGCTCCGGTTGCAGTGCGCGAATTGGCGATGAGCTTGCCTTCCTCCCACTGGAAGACGGTGCGCTGGCGGGAAGGAACTCGTAAACCCCTCCGTTCCCGTTTTGCGGCTGTGCGCGTGCGTGCGGCCCATCGCGATTACTGGAGCAGCGAGCCTCGGCCCGAGGAGTGGCTGCTGATCGAGTGGCCGAAGCAAGAAGCCGAACCGACCAAGTACTGGTTATCTACGTTGCCCGCCTCCACGAACCTTTCCGATCTGGTGCGTGTGGCTAAGCAGCGCTGGATCATCGAGCGTGACTACCAAGAACTGAAGCAAGAACTTGGACTGGGCCACTATGAAGGACGAGGCTGGCGCGGCTTTCATCATCACGCGACTCTCTGTATTGCGGCCTATGGGTTCCTGGTGGCCGAGCGGAGCCGTTTTTCCCCCTCCGCTCGCGTCGGTCAAGTGGACTTACCCGTCCCGGAAATGCCGCTCAAGTTCCGCCCTCGGGGTTCGCCCGGTACGCGTGGAGCGGCATAACCCCTGGTCCATTGCTACCCTTCGACAAACCATCGCACGGGTTCTGCTCCGACAACTCTCGGGTTGTCCCTTTTGTGGATCGCCCTTTTTATAACACAGTAGTAATAGGAGGCTGTTGAAAAACACGCCCTTTGCTGGACAAAAATCCTTATTCATTCGAGGGCGTTTACCGCAGCGCTGAAGCTCTGCGCCAACCAAAATCTCCGTTCTTGTGCGTCAAGGCACCTGTCCGTTTTCGGACAGCTTATTCCGCACTCGCACAGTCACGGCTTCGTTTTATATTTTCTTCACCCTGCTCTTCCCTGTTGAATCAGCACCTTGTGGTAGATCGGAGCTGGCCCACGAGGTGCAATCTCCTGCCGCATGGAAAGCCTACAAAGCTCCGCCGTCAATCAACCATCAGAGGGTGCCTCTGGCGTGCGCGTTCTGGTGGCTGACGATCAGCCTCATATCTTGGATGCGCTGCAGTTATTGCTCAAGGGCCAGGGCTATCAGACCGAGGCTGTGACTCATCCGACGCGGGTGCTGCAGGCGCTCAAGTCGCGCGAGTTCGATGTGGTTCTGATGGACTTGAATTACACCCGCGACACGACCGCGGGCGGCGAGGGGCTGGAGCTGGTCTCGCAGATACGCTTGATCGACGAGAACCTTCCGCTGGTGGTAATGACGGCATGGAGCAGCGTGGACCTGGCCGTGGACGCGATGCGAAGAGGAGCCTCGGATTTCGTGCAGAAGCCGTGGCACAATCGGCAGCTGCTGGAAAAGCTGGAGACGCAGGTGAAGCGCTGCCGATCCCTGCGGCAGGCGCAACGTCAACGGGCGGACGAATTGCAGGATGCACGCGAAATCCAGAACAATCTGCTGCCCAGGAGCATCCCGCAAGTAAAAGACTATGAAATCGCAGGCATGACGCAACCCGTCCGTCACGTGGGCGGAGATTTTTATGACGTGGTGCGCATCAGCGAGACCCAGTCTGTACTCTGCATTGCCGATGTGTCGGGCAAGGGAATGCCGGCGGCGCTGCTGATGTCCAGCTTGCAGGCGGCGCTCAAACCTTTGATGTGGGATACTCAGTCGCCGCGGGAGGTGTGCCGCAGGTTGAATCGAATTCTCTGCGACATCGCCCCCGTGGGCAAATTCGTGTCGTTCTTCTACGCTGTGCTCAACAGCAAAGACGATCGTCTTACCTACTGCAATGCCGGGCATAACCCTCCGATATTGGTGCGGTCGGGCGGGGCCGCTTGCGAATTGAATGCGGCGGGAGCTGTGCTGGGGCAGTTCCCTGACTGGGTTTATGAGCAGAGCGATGTCCAGCTGCGTGCGGGCGATACGCTGATCCTATTTACCGATGGCTTGGTCGAGACCTGTGATCGCGATGAGGATCCGTTTGGTGAGGAGCGCCTGACCAGGATTGCGCTGGACAATTGTGAGGCTGGTGCGGAGGAGTTGAAGAACTTGTTGATACAATCGGCGTCCGAGCATTGCGGCGGTCGTTTTCAGGACGATGCCAGCATGATCGTGTTGCGGGCGGTGTGAGGTTTCGATCCTCGCGTGATTGCGTCAGCCTGTTCGCACCACTACTATCAACCTCCGTAGATGTCTGGCACTTTCGTGGGGTTTTCACGGCATCAAATTTCGTGGTACGTTCGCTAGCATGGGGCGTTGGTCCATAAAACCGTCGACCTTGCTGGTGCTGATGAGCCTGCTGTTTCTCATTGTGCTGATCCTGGTATTGCCGGAAGTGGATCTGCCGGATACAGCCTTTCATCAGGGTACGGCACCGGTTGACGTACATGCTCGGGTCACATCCGCGCCCGGCTTGTTGAGCGTGGGCACGGTCGTCTCGTTCTGTTTCTCCACTCACACTGTAGCTCGTCGTTGTGAACACTCGGTGGCGTTTGTTCACGCGACGTCCAGCTCCTTACCACTCCTCCATCGTTCGCTCCGCTGCTAGAAGTATCGCCGTAGACTGCGTTCAAGCTTGCTCTGGATTTTTTCAGAGCAAGGAAGGGGCAGTTCGGTGAATAACTCGGGTCCTTGGGGGAGGGCCTGGTGTTTCTGTGCTGCCCCTTTCTAATTGACATGAGCCAGCAAAAGGAGGGTTGATTTATGGAGAATAAGTACCGGGTACCCATCTTCCTTGCGGTAGAAAGATTGCAAGAAGCGTCTCAGCAAGCCGGCCTCACGGAAGACGATGTTGGTGGCTTGCTGGCTTCCGGACTTGACGTTTGTGATGCAGTAACTTACGTCGAGGCAGTGCTGTTCAACCGAGTACATTAGTTCGCAACCCATCCCAGTTTGCCGCTTCTTGGAAACCCTCCCTTAGGCTCTGTGGCGGCAAACTGGTTTCTTTGCTTTTGCACCGAAAGCTTGACTCCGAATTGATTTTCTGGCGCGGTTACACGGGCGTCGCCGCCCGCGTCTGCATTCCTGATGGCTTACAATAAGGTTCGAACGAGGGAACGCCATGTCCGTTATCCGCACGGGTCGACCGGAAGGCACAGCGGTTGTGAAGGCGGAAATTCCGCCGGTACCATTGACCATTGAGGGCTACACCGTGCTGCACCAAATGATGCGCTTTCGCTGGTCAGCCTGGAGGCAATTGCGTGCCTCCAAAAAAGCCGAGATCGTTCATCAGGCCAGCACCGTGTTGGCGAAGATGGAGCAGAATGCATCCGGCCAGTCCGGGCTTTATTCCCTGCTCGGACACAAGGGCGATCTGATGTTTATCCACTTCAGACAATCGTTCGACGAATTGAATCAGGCGGAAATGCAAATCGCACGGCTCCGGCTAAGCGATTATCTCGAACCGACGACGTCGTATCTCTCGGTGATTGAGCTGGGGCTTTATGAATCTACGATCAAGGTGTACAGCGAACTTGCGGAACGGGGAGTAGAAGCGCACTCCGAAGAATGGAATCAAGTCATCAAGGAAACCCTTGCGCGGCAGAGAGAAGCAATGCGGCCGCGCTTGTTTCCGGAACTCCCAAAGCACCGGTATCTTTGTTTCTATCCCATGGATCGGCGTCGCGGAGAAGATAAGAACTGGTACACAGTTCCCATCGAAGAGCGGGCGCGGCAGATGAACGAACATGGTCTGGTGGGCCGTCGGTATGCGGGCGAGGTTAAGCAGATCATCACCGGATCAATTGGATTTGATGATTGGGAGTGGGGCGTTGATTTGTTCGCCGATGATCCATTGGTGTTCAAGAAGTTGATCTATGAGATGCGGTTCGATGAAGTCAGCGCGGTTTACGCTTTGTTCGGGACATTTTATGTTGGGTTGCGGTGCTCTTGGTGCGAGCTGGGGAAGTTACTTAGCGGGCAGGTTCCGAAGGGTTAGCAGGTCAAAGCGTATCGCGGTGTTTGGCGGGACGCCATTCGGGCGGAAGTTGTTCTACGCAGCTTGAACGGCACATCGGGGACCGGAGCCTTGAAAGGGCGCGGCTTCAGCCGCGCCGTACACGATCCAAGGACTTACGACACGGCTGAAGCCGTGCCTTTCAAACCTCACGCTGGGAGTCGTTCCGCAAATGAGGCGCGCTTTCCGCAACGGATTAACAGGAGATGAAATGGCTACACTTGGACTGGTTGAATACGGGGATGCGAGCCCGGAAGTGCGGGCGGTTTACGATGACATTATGGCCACGCGTAAGACGGACTGGATTAACAACTTTTGGAAGGCCATTGCAAACGATCCGGCGACTCTGAAGCGAACGTGGGAAGACATCAAGCAGATTATGGCTCCGGGCGCGCTTGATCCGCTGACCAAGGAAATGATTTACGTTGCGGTCAGCGTGAGCAATCAGTGCGACTATTGCATTGCCTCTCATACCGTTTCCGCGAGAAAAAAAGGCATGACCGACGGGATGTTCAAAGAATTGATGGCGGTGGTTGGCATGGCCAACGAGACCAATGTTTGAGCGCTGGTTATCAGGTGGAAATCGATGAGCCGTTTAAAGCCGGTCGTTAGCCGTTGGTCGTTCGTCGTTTGGACTTCGATGGCCGAGCGATTCTCTTCTTCTTTTGTCGGGCTGCCCTTTCCGTTTCGGCGAACTTGAATTCGTGTTTCTTCATGTCTACGCGACGGCCTCGGAAAGTTACTCCTTCGGCCTCCAGGCGCAGGCGCTGTTCGAAAGCCGAGTCTCCGCGCAGTTTAATTTCGCCTCCCGCGCCCAGAATTCTTTGCCATGGCAAATCGACCGAGCGATGCAAGATCCACGCTACCCTCCTGGGGGCTCCGGGATTCCCGGCCGCCCGGGCTATGGCGCCGTAGGTTGAAACCTTGCCGCGTGGGATCTTGCGGATTGCGCCTCGGATGCGACTGTCCATCGTCATGTTATCGAAGGGGCCAGGCACTTCGGCGAGACCGGCTGTGTGGCCGGGATCTGGCGTGGAGACGCGGGCGAGGGCGCCCGCGCCACACCGGCATCACGCCGCTTTGCGGAATGACTCGAGGGCTTTTTCCTCGCTGTCATAGACATCGAAAATCGTCACCAGCTTGGTCACCTGCAGCAGGTCTCCTACGCGCTGCGTCAGATTGGCCAACTTGATAGAGCCCCCGTTGTTCCGGGCGGTGGTGTAGAGAGCGACCAGAGTTCCGAGGCCGCCGCTGTCGATATAGGTGACGCCCGACAAGTTGAGTATGACGCGCTTACTCTGCGAGATCACCATTCTCACGGTGTCGCGCAGGTCAGCCGATTCTTCGCCAAAAACGAGGCGACCGCTACAGTCAACAATGACAACATCATCTACCGTTCGGACAATCAGTTTCAGTTGCACGCAATCCCCCTTCGGCCTAGAAAGCCAAGGAAGAAGCCTACTCTCGGGAGTATCTTTTCCGCAAGGACTTCGTTGTTGGGGGAGAAAATACCGTCAAGGACGGCAAAGACCGGCACAAAACGCGGTTCGAGGAGGAGTGAAGCCCGGATCTGGTTTCGGAGTTTTTGCTCAACTGCCCGGGACGAGGCTTCCGGGGCTACGCGAGCTTTGCTGGGCTCTGGCATCACGTATAATCTAGCTTCCATATCATGAGCTACCAGGTTCTCGCGCGTAAGTACCGTCCGCAAAACTTCTCCGAAGTCATAGGGCAGGAGCACGTTACAAGGACGCTGAAGAATGCGATTGAGCAGGGGCGCACGGCCCACGGGTATATATTCAGCGGGCATCGGGGCATCGGTAAAACCACTGTGGCCCGTATTTTGGCCATGGCGCTCAACTGCCGGTCTTCGGATAATCCAGTGACCGAGCCGTGCGGAGTTTGCGAGTCTTGCACCGAGATTCGGGCGGGGAATTCGGTGGATGTGATCGAGATCGACGCTGCCACCAATCGCGGTATTGATGAGATTCGGGAGTTGCGCGAGGCGGCGCGGTACCGCCCGGCGCGCGATCGTTTCAAGATTTACATCCTTGATGAAGCTCACCAGATTACCGATGCGGCATTTAATGCCCTGCTGAAGACTCTGGAGGAGCCGCCCAGCCATGTTGTTTTCATGCTGGCCACGACTCAGCCGGAGGACATCCCTCAGACTATTCGGTCGCGCTGCCAGCACTTCAGTTTCCGGGCGGTTCGTTTTGAGGAGATTCTGGGACAACTAAAAGACCTGGTGGGCCGGGAAAAAATCGAAGCCGACGAAGACGCGCTTGCATTATTAGCCGAGGCCGGGGATGGATCGATCCGCGACGCGCTCTCCATTCTGGATCAGGCGATTGCTTCCTGTAATGGACGGTTGACGGCCGACGCGGTGCGGCAACTGGCGGGCGCGACACCTTCCACGGTGCTGGAAGAAGTAATGCAGGCCGTGGCTCGGAGTGCGAGTGAAGAAGTGCTGCGGCTCGTGGACCGGCTGATCAGCGAGGGCCACAGTCCAACTCACTTCGCTCGGCAGATGGTCCGATTTCTGCGCAACTCGGTTGTAGCCAAGATCGCCGGTAGCGACTCTTCCCTGCTGCAGATTTCTGGAGACGAACGGGCGCGCGTGGCTCGCGTCGCCGAACTGTTCAGCGAAGAGGATCTTGCGCGACATTTGCAAATCATGTTGCGGACCCACGGGGAGCTGGCGTATCGGCAGGAACAACGCTTTCATCTGGAGTTGGGCCTGCTGAAGATGTCTCATGCACAACGCTTGCTACCGATCGAAGAGTTGTTGAGCGCGGCAGGAATGGCCAATGCGAGGCCTTCCGGAAGACCCACGGTTGTTCCTGATCCGAAAAGAGTGGAATCGCCGGCCACAGCGCGATCGAATCCGGTTTCACCGTTTGCGGCTGATTCGGCGAGGAAAAGCGGTTCGAAGCCCCAACTCTCGGCTGACGACGGCCCCGCGGCGGGCGTATCGGCGGTCGGAACTGGTAGGGCGACTGCAAACGTGGTGATGGGCTCAGCAGCTCCGGCAGCGGTTGCGGAGTTGACGCCGTCCTCGGCTGGACCGGAGCGAGTTCCAGCGAAGCCGTCGGCTCAAATCGACCAAATGCGTCACGATTTCCTCCGCGAGCCGGTGCTGAATGCTTTGGCAGGCGGCGGCCATCAAATGCTGGTCTCGATGCTGGAAGCTGGCGAATGGCAGGTCGAAGGCAACGAGTTGGTGATCAAGGTGGCCTCGTCGCCGACCGTCATTGATATGACGCTGGGAGCGGATGCGAGGCGTCTGGTGATTGCGACTGCCAGTGGAGTTGCGGGGCGGGCGCTTAAGCTGAGAGTGATCTCCGGTGCGGTTGCCCCGGACAAGACCGCGAGCCGTCCGTCTTCGAATGGCGGGGGGCGTAGCCGGGCGGAGCAGGATCCGATTGTTCGCCGGATGAAGGAAAAGTTTGGGGCGGAGATTCGGACGATTATTGATTACAAGGACAAACGGTAAGGCGAGGCTTCAGGCGTCGGGCTTCAGGCGTCGGGCTTCAGGAATTCGAGTCTTCTGGGGAAGGTTGCGATGGGCGGATTTAACTTGCAGGAAATGATGGCGCAGGCTAAGCGGCAGTACGAAGTCTTGCAAAAGAAGATGGAAGAGACCGTAGTGGAAGGTTCGTCCGGCGGGGGAACGGTAGTCGTCAAGATGGACGGGCGCAAACAGGTGTTGAGCATGAAGATTGATCCCGAAGCAGTGAAGAGCGGCGACGTGGAAATGCTGCAGGATCTGGTGACCGCGGCGATCAATGGAGCAAGCCGAAAGGTCGACGAAGCTATGCAATCCACCATGGGTGGCATGCTGGGCGGGTTGGGAATTCCGGGATTGTGAGGATCTGTAATGTTGTAATTGAGTAATTGTTTGTACGATAGCGCCTCAGTTTTCAATTACTCAATTACCAAATTACTCAATCACTCAACTATCTATGTCTAAATTTGCAGAGCCAATGGCGCGGCTGATCGAGGAGCTCAAGAAGCTGCCGGGAATTGGAAGCAAGACCGCGCAGCGTCTTGGGTTTCACATCCTGCGTTCGAATGACGAGGATGCGGAGGCCCTGGCCGCAGCGGTACGCGACGTGAAGGCCAAGCTGCGCCTCTGTTCTGTCTGCAACAATATTACGGATGTTGATCCTTGCGTTTACTGCAATAGCGCGACGCGCAACCAGCGCATGGTTTGCGTGGTCGAGGAGCCTACCAATATCAGCGCTATCGAGAAGACCAAACATTTCAACGGTGTTTATCACGTGCTGCATGGATCGATTTCTCCGCTGCACGGAGTAGGCCCGGAACAGTTGCGCATTTCGAATCTCATGCGTCGGGTCGACGACGGCCAGGTGGACGAAGTCATTATCGCAACCAATCCGACCGTCGAGGGCGAGGCGACCGCTACTTATCTTTCGGGGCAACTGCGGCGCGCGGGGCTTAAAGTGACGCGGATCGCTATGGGAATTCCGGTGGGCAGCGATATCGAATACGCCGACGAGATCACCATGCTGAAGTCGATGGAGGGGCGGCGGGAGTTGTGATTGCCGCTCTCCAAGATGTGCAAACTTTTGCACCTTGCCCTGCTGGTAAATGGCTAATGTCTTAGCGACACCGACATAAAGCCTTGTATAACATAGACTTGCGCATACCTCATCAAGCAGAGGGTGACGTCGAGGCTGGCCTCTAAGTTGCAGTTATCCCATGCAAGTGTTTCCTTCGTCTTCTCCGGATGTGGGATAGCAATTTTGGGCTTTGCGCCGCGCGGTGATGTGAGCACATCTCGACTCGACGCTTTAAGAAACCGGGCCAACCAGCCCGGTTTTCTTTTTGCGGGGAAAATCGGCCACGGATTAGTCGGATTTTCACGGATCAAAAATCTAGGTATTTCTGACTGCGCATTCAATTAGAGGCAGCGTCAGTTTCCAGAAAGAAGTTCGGTTCTTCTTCGGCGGGTACGATGCCTTCTGGCAATTCGCCGCGGTTGTATTCCGCCAGGCGATTCTTCCACTTTAAGAACTCGGTCAGTTTCTGCGGTTCGATTCGGATTTCGACACGGCGCAGACTCGCGAGCAGCAGATTCATTTCGTAGCGAAAGCCGGTGGCGGTGCGGAGGATTTTCGCTGCTGGCCGAAGCATCTTGATTCTTCGGTTGTCGCACTCGAGTAGCCCCCAGCCAGCCGGTAGCTCCTCTGGACGAAGCATGGCCGCGGGCGTGAGATAGAAACGTTCACAGCCCAGCCCGAGTTCCTGCTTTTGGCGAAAGGGCTTGTCGCGATCGGCAATAAAGTCGGCGCGTGAGATCTTGCATTCGACAAGCACGGAATGGCAGGCTCGCTTCCATCCGATGGCGTCAGGCATTTCGCCGCTGAGGCAGGCTTGCTCGGAAAGAACCACTCCGCATCGGTACGAACGCAGCCACGCAACGGCTTTCTGAACTAATTGGGCGTGAGTCATAGGACTAGGTTGTACTCGCGAGCGGGCGCAAGCGGAAGTGACTGGAAAGCTTCTAGCCGCTAGCTACCAGCTTGGGTCTGGGAACCCTGAGCGGTTTCACCATCAGCGGGCGACGATAGACGGTTTCGAGCAAGTGGCGTGCGGCGGCAACATTCTCAGCCCTGCGGTCGCGAGAAGAGTAGCCTTGGGCGGCGATTTCCAGGAAGCCGTTGTGCTGGTGGACTTCGAGGCGGTCGACACGCCCATCACTTCCGGAGTCAAAGGCATTGGCCAAGCGTAGAATTCCCGCCAACTTCATGAGGCTTTGCCGCTGACTTGCATTCAACCCCACTAGCACTTCTTGCCCCGCTCGGGGCAGCGCGCCGCGATGGTAGCGCGCGACGAAGCCAACCCAGCCCATCTTCTCCGCACTCCAGCCCAGCGGCGGCGCCAGGCGCCGAATCAGGTTGTACGTCGCCTTGTGATGTCCCTTCTCATCTTGGGAGCGGCCGACGTCCTGCAGCAACGCTGCCATCTGCAAGATGGCGCGCTGGTTTGCCGATTCTGCATCGGATGGCGGCTGATTGACCGGTAATCCGTCATAAAGCTGGAGCGCTAAACGCGCGACGTGAGTGGAGTGCTTGAAGTCTGGGTCGAGAAATGAAGCCCAGAGTTTGAGGCGGCTCAGCGCGGCAGCTTCGATCTGTTTTCCAACCGGCAATTGGGCACGCCAGACCTGCCATAGCGAAGCCTTACCGACCATCTTGCCACGGTATTTATCGATTCGGTGTGTGCGCTCTTCTATGATCCTAGTGTGCCACCTTGTCCGTGACTCAGCGTCCGGAAAGGCGTTGACTTGGAGGGCAGTAGCCCAGAGCACGTCGAGATCGTGGACCTCGCCCAGCAAGTCTTGCAGTTCCTTGAGATCCCCGCACCAGGCAGCATGCTGGTCGGGCAGAAAGTTCTCGACGATGTAGCGGAAGCGCTTTAATCCGATGCGCAGGCTATGAAATGCGACTTGCGAGCGATTGCGCAAGGCGCGATGATGCAACTCGTAAGCTTCCGTCCAGCGCTCCAGAGCCAGATGCTTGAACAGGGCGCTTCCCTTCCGCATTTTGGCCGCGCGGCGAGGCAGGGACGTCATCCAGCGCCGCCACTGTTTGCGATCAAAGTCCTGCAAGGCGAGGGCGGCCTGTTGTTTGAGTTGCGCTTCGCGGCCGGCGAGGAATTGCAGCAGCGCCATGGTCACTGGGTCGTCGGGATTGCCCAGGCGACTCACCCACTCTTCCATTACCTGCGCGTCTCGCAGTTCCCCCAATCCGCGGAAAAGCCGCTTCCCGGCTTTCTTCATGTCTTTCCATGCGGGATTCGGATCCATGACGCGAAGTCCGTCGGCCATCGACCGGCAGCGGCGCAGTGCCACCCGCAGATCGTGCACGGGATCGGCGCCAAATTCTACGCTGGCTCGATCGCACTCCGCGAGCGTCCGCTCCATCCACAGGGCGAGACCTGTCTTCTTCGGCGTGTTCGTCGCTCTGGCGGCGGCTATTGGGAAATGCATAATGGTTCTGAGATTTACTGGACCATCCATTCTCGCCGCTCGAACGAATTAATTCCAGTGCTCGACGACCTGTATTATTTGGCAGATTGGAGTGCGGGATTCCTTGAATTCCGGTCCCAATCGCTCCGTCGGTGACCAAATCTCCCGCGTGAGGCCAATTACCTACGTAACATGCATCCGCTTACCTTGTGCATTAACCTTATACCGGAGTTTCAGGAGCCACGTATTTCCACCGCCGCCACAACCAAAAGAGAAGACCGGAATGCTTCCGCTCGCGCTTTTATTCATAGTCTGAACATCCTGGTGAAATACGTGCGGCTTTATGGGTTTCAGCACAAGCGCACAGAGGGACAGTTCGAAGTCACCTGGAATGAACTGCAGCATGGCTTGCCCAAGGACGGCGAGGGCGGATTCCTCCTGGGCGTACACGAGAACAAGCTACTGCTCGACGGTGTCGCACTGGAATCAGGGCAAGCAGAACGTAGCTTCGCTCAACTCCTGACGGCAGCCGGCTTGGCCAGCATTCATTTTTCAAAGGGAGTTACGATTGATGATTTTGCCCGTCTGATCCGGGCGTTTGCCGTGGGTGGCTCCAAGGCCCAGGACGTGGTCAAGCAGATCAAGGACACCTTCGGGGATAACAAACACTCGACGATCCGGATTAACGAAGTAAAGTTTGTAGCGGCTGATCCGGGCTCGGCCGATGTCACCATCGCGGCGCAGATTGCTGCCCAGACCTTAGGTCCTGAGTTCAAAGAATGGCTGAATGATCCGCAGAAACTCCTGCAACTGATCGCTGCGGCCGAAGGCTCTCGCGCCGGTGGCGGAGGCGGGGGTGGCGCACCCATTGGGAGCGTCCCGAATGTGGGCATTAGTGCGGGCACGAGTGATACGGGCGGCGGCAACGCACCTGGCGGAGGCACCTGGGCGGGTGGTGTTGTTCCTCTTCAGGAAGAGGAGGTCATTCAGGCAATCCGTTTGCTTACCAAATTCGGGGAAGTCGGCGCCGACCCCGGTGCCAAGACGGAATTGCTCCAGAACGAACTCACGCAGACCGATCCGAATACCAAGATCAATCTGCAACAATTGCTGGAAAGTCTGGCCGCAAAGAATCCCGCGGAAAAGACGGATACGCCCCTTTTGATGAAGGCGGCCGAGCACATGGCGATCCGTTTCGCCATGGAGCGCTTCCAAAAGGGAGATATCAAGGTCAACGCCGTTCACCAGATGCTGGAGCATATGAGCCGGCAAATGGACACCTTGCGGCAGATCCTGAAAGTGCACGAAGACAAGATGAGCAAGGCGGGGATTCTGGTAGAGTCCCATGCCGACATTCTTGACCGGATGTTCTGGGCGGAAGTGCCCGAGGCCGGAAAGAAAAGCGTGCTGCTCTCCAACGAGGCGCCCTGCGTGCCCCCGCGCAACATCCGCCAGTTCCTCGAGGTCTTGCTGGAGCGCGGGGACCAGGAAAGCGCCACGGCGATCCTGCAGAATTACTCCAATTGCCTTACGGCCAAAGAAGCCGAGCCGCGTCGCAAAGCGGCCATCGGTCTCAGCCAGTTGGCCGACTTGTTCGCCGCTCCCGGAATTGATCTGATCGGGCCAATCGTTCACAAGATTGGGGAGGCGCTGGTCCGGGATCCCGATCCGGAAGTGCAGAGTTTGCTCAGCGCAGCTTTTGTGCGCCTGAGTTCAGAAGCTGGAAATCGCAAGCAGTACGGTGCCTTGAGCGAGGTTTGCGTCGCTATTGAAGGCGTAGCCACACAGCGTCCGGCCCTGGCCAATGAGCTGCGTCCGCGCATTGGAGTCGAGAATCGCCTACCGGAGTTCATCGAGGAGGCGTTGCGACTGCCGCAAGTTCCGCCCGACCTGATCCTGGTGCTGAGCCGCACTTCGCAAGCGGCAATCGAACATCTCGCCGACCGATTCTTCCGCTGCATGCGCAGGGAAGAATGCGACCGGATGGTAGAGATCGTGAAAGAACTCGGCCCCAGCGCATTGCAACAAGCCCGCGAAATGCTACGTATGGGAGCAGTACGGCAGGCGGCATCCGTGGTCGGGCTCTTGAGCCGTTTGGACGTACCGACCTTGCTCGAGTTATTGCCTATCCGCCTGCCGGAATGGAATCGCTTCTATCACGATGTCGTGGTTCGTCAAATAGCCTACGGAGCCGCCCCGGACCGCGGCCGTACCCTGCTCGAAATTCTGGAGCATCTGGATGCCATGGTCCTGCCCCAAGCTATCGATGAGATTGGCATGAGCGGGGACCGGACGACGGTGCCGCCGCTCATGGTCATGGCCGAAGCCGGCGAAGCCCAAGGCCGTTCCGCGATCATCCAGATTAAAGCAGTGGAATCGCTGGGAGGCTGCGCGAACCCGAATCGATTCCCGTGCTGCGCAATTTGCTCGAGTCCAAGAAGATGTGGAAGTGGGCGAATCATCGTGAGCTGCGAATCGCGGCGGCGCAGGCCCTGGCCAAGATTGATCCGCGATACGCGGCACAGGTAATGTCGGATAGCGGCCTGGCGCCAGGCGAGCTGGCGATTGCCCCGCTGGATGCGGCTCCGGCATGTCCCTGGGTTGGCAGCGGCGCTACGAACGAATCGTCTTGCGTAAGACGCTCTCAGCCATCATCAGCAGTTCATGGGGAAAGTCCAGATTCTGCTTCGCGAACTCAGCTTGGGCGGCGGAATGGGCACAAAGGAAGACAACCTTCGCGTAGGCTCGGAAGCCAATATCGATATTTCGACCGGCGTCCGCCACATTCGCGGGCAGGTCTTGCTGCGCCGCGCCCGGGTGAACGAAGTTGGATTTGAAATTGTAATCACTGACCTCGAAAGCCGCCTCCGCTTGCGCGGCATTCTGATGGAAGCAGTGGAGCGGGCTCCAGAGATGCGCGGGAGTGAGTGGCAGGGAGACCGTAAGCCGTAACTGCCTTCTTCGAAATCGTCACTAGACAACAAAGCCCCGGCTCGAAATCGAGCTGGGGCTTTTGTATTTCTCGCAAATGCTCTACTTCACTTTGGCGAAGATGATAACCAGCGTGTACAGCGCCAGGGACTGATCAGCACCAAACCAAGATCAGCGCCAG
>CAWCQY010000016.1:5000-443444 GCA_963797795.1 uncultured Acidobacteriota bacterium | reverse complement strand
GGATACGAAGTAACACAAGGAAGAGCTTCATATCCATGGGGAAATCCGTGCGGATCCGCGGCTACTCTGACTACTTCACCGAGACGTCGGTCACTTGTAGGTCGGGATAGGCTTGATTCCAGTCGCTGCTGATGTGCTCGAAGGTAAGACGAAGGGTTTGCCCTGGCCGGGCGCGAGCGGCGACAAGTTAAGGTCGACAGCATCAGGTATGGCCCGCTGGTTTGCAGACATGCAGCGGCAACGTCCTCGGCTTGTGTGCTATTTCTCCCAAAGAGTTCTGAACCCAACGTGAACGGCCCCGGCGCAACGGGTCATCGCCAGCGTTGGTGACGGTTCCGCGATGTAGGTGACAATGGCGCCCACGAAATTTCTCTGCCGCGCTCATCTTCAGATCGGAGGCTTGAGGTCCGACGCGTAGGGATGAGGCGCAGTTGCGCTCTTGGGACCACCGCGCGAAGCAGGGCAATAACGCCGACCACCACCACGCACCAGCGCCACACCCAACAGGATCGGGAGCAATTCGAGTTGCGGGTCCTTTTTCGTCAGCGGAGACGGCTCGACGAGGCCGCCCATGCAATCAGCATCGACATTTCGACGATCTAGAAACGACTTCCTACTCGCCCCCGACCGTAAGCCCGTTTGACCCCTATCGTCGGACAAGCCACAGCGCCGCGGAACTCGAGGTCGTTTCCGATGTCTGAAACGTCGAAATACATTTCCTTTAAATTCCGGCTACCGTGATCTCCTCCACGGGATAAGCAAGCTCCCCACCGGAGATCCATGATAGCCGACGCGCCCCGCGAATAGTCTCCGGTGACCAGATTGGCTCCGTGTCCCAGAAACTCCGTTACGTAAAGACCGTCTTTAATCTCCGATATGTCTGCTGTGGCGTCTTTGCACCCGGCTGCAGGAAATAATTTCCCGGGCCGATTCCTGGAGTTCCCGCCAATCCACGAGAGGCGTTGCCAGTAGTCTCGAGGCCAAGTTTCTTCGCTGTGTATGTGTTCAGCAGATAAGACTTGAGCACACCTTTTTCAATTACGATTGTGCGCCTCGAAGGCACTCCCTCACCGTCAAACGGGCTGGTCCCAAAACCACCGGGGATCGTTCCATCGTCGATCACGTTGACGCCGTCGCCCGCGATCTTTTGCCCCAGCTTGCCCGCCAGAAATGACGCGCCGCGATAAATGGAGTCTCCATTCACGCCCTCGAAAATATGTTCGAGGATCGACCTGGAAACCATCGGATCAAGAACCACGGGGACTCTCGCGGTCTTCGATTTTCGGGCGCCCAGCCGACGCAAAGTGCGTTGGGCCGCTGTTTCTCCCACGTGCTCCGGGGATTCAAGCCGGCTCAGGCTTCGGGCGACCGAAAACCAGTAATCGCGTTGCTTTGCGCCGTCGTCCGACTGCGCAATGGGTACGGCCGCGAGTGAACAATAGGAGCGTTGGTATTCGCCGACGAAGCCATGTGAGTTCGCCAGAATCTTGTGCCCGGTCGCCGCTTCAAACGAGCCGCCTTCGGAATTCTTGATGCGGGGATCATAGTCGAGCGCTGCCTTCTCTGCCCGCCGCGCATAGCTGATGCGCTCTTCTCCAGGAAGCGAATACACATCGGCGGAGTAGAGATCAAGGTCACCGGCGATCGAGCCCAGTTGCGAGGCTTCCGGAATTCCTCCGTACGGGTCTTCAGAGGTGATCTTGGCAAGCTCCAACGCCGATTTCACCATGCGGTCCAGGCCGCTGCGGGAAAAGTCGCTGGAATAGGTGCTCGCCGCGCGTTTGCCGTAGAACACACGCATGCCGATGGCCTTCGAGCCCGACTCTTTCAGAGTTTCAACTTGCCCCAGGCGCACCACAGTGGAGAACTCGTCGCCTTCCCGGATCACACACTCGGCAGCGGTGGCTCCGCCGGACACAGCGCGGCGCACGATGTCCTCAGCCAGTTCGCGGAGATCTGTTTCAATTTTCTGGTTTCGATTTTCAAGCTGGGTTTGAGACATATGATTTCGTTTTGCAAAATTCCTTTGTGTGCCTTCGTGTCCTTTGTGGTTAAGGGCTTAAAGGCATCAACCACAAAGGACATGAAGGTACACAAAGAAAAAGCAGATTGCTCGGTCGGAGTTACTGCATGAAACCGCCGGCATCTTTCCTGCCCGTCCCGCCAACGGTCAGGCGATCGATCTTGATTGTCGGAATGCCTACGCCGACCGGCACCGCCTGCCCATCCTTGCCGCAGGTGCCAACGCCTTCGTCGAGTTTCAAGTCGTTGCCGACCATCGAAACGCGAGTGAGCACGTCAGGACCGTTTCCGATCAGGGTCGCGCCTTTTATAGGAGCTGTAATCTGGCCGTCTTCAATCAAGTATGCTTCCGACGCTGAAAAAACAAACTTGCCGTTGGTAATGTCGACCTGCCCACCGCCGAAGTTCACCGCGTACAGGCCGTGCCGAACCGAACGAATGATGTCTTGTGGATCGTCCTGTCCAGCGAGCATGTACGTATTGGTCATGCGTGGCATCGGAATGTGCTCGTAACTCTCACGACGCCCATTGCCTGTGTCCGCCATTCCCATCAGCCGCGCCGACAGCTTGTCACTCAGGTATCCCTTCAAGATTCCTTTATCGATGAGCACAGTATTCTGTGTAGGCTCGCCCTCGTCGTCCACATTGACTGAGCCGCGACGCCACGGCATTGTGCCATTATCCACAACCGTGCACTTTTCGCTGGCCACACGTTTTCCGATCAATCCCGCAAATGCGGAAGTCTGTTTGCGGTTGAAATCGGCCTCAAGCCCGTGACCCACGGCTTCGTGCAGAAGTACGCCGGGCCAGCCCGGACCGAGCACGACTTCCATCTCCCCCGCCGGAGCCTCGCGAGCGTCAAGCTGCAGGATCGCCTGACGCGACGCTTCCTTGGCAAAATACTCCGGAGTCTTTTCCCCGAAGAAAAAGTCGAGCGCGACGCGTCCCCCGCCGCCGGAACTGCCGCGTGCAGAATTCTCCTCGGTCTTCGCGATGCAAGACACGTTCACCCGCGCCAGGGGCTGAGAATCCTCGGCGAAGGTGCCATCCGATCCCACCACGAGAATGTTCCGAAGTTCGTCTGCATAGCTGGCGCGAACTTCTTTGATACGAGGATCGTAGGCACGCGCCGCCTGGTCCGCGCGCATCACCAATTCCACCTTGGCGGTAATTTCCGCATCGACGGATGGAAGAGTGATCGGATACAAACTGCGTGCGGCTTTCTCCTGAAAGCCGACGACCGGAGTCTTGGCTGGCCCACTGGCAATTAAAGCAGCGGTGCGAGCTGCGTGCAGAATTCTCGCCGCCGAAAGATCGTCGGTATAGGCGTATCCGGTGCGCTCGCCCGCGATCACACGCACTCCGCATCCCGCGGAAATGCCCTGGGATGCGGACTTCACCATCGACTCGTCAACCATCAAAGAGGTCGAGGAAAGGTATTCAAAATACAGGTCTGCGTAGTCGCCGCCTGCAGAAAGGGCGGCCGCCAGATAGTGTTCGAGATCGTGCTCAGTGAGGCCGTAATGCTGGAAGAAAAATCTATTTTTATCCACGTTGATTAGATGCCTTTGAAGTGCGAAAAGCTCCGTAAGCTCATTATCCCACACGGGCGCCCGTGGGCGGCGAGCGGCCCGACCGCGCTTTGCCAGCCGGGGGACACTGGACCTCAGTTTGATGTTCACTCGTCACAGACGGCGTAGTGAATCGGCTGCAACAATTCCGCAATGACACCAGAATCCCTGGTGCGCACGGTCGAAGACTTTCTGACCTGCGCGCGCGATGCCGTGATCATCGAAGATGGCGCCGTAGTTTTCGATCTGGCCCAATCCAGATATTCCGTCTCCGGGGAACGCAACAAGTGTCTACTGCATCTGTGGTCGGCGGAACGGAACTTCGTGCGTAGAGTGTTGGAGGCCGAGGTTAAGAACGAAATTCTTCGGCTCGCAGTGCAAAGACTTGGACAGGCGAAACCCACTAAGCTCGAGATCTGTCGAGAACGCGACCGGCGTACTCCCACGGCGAAGCGGGCCGCACGCGTTGCCTACCAAAGGGTGCTTCAACGAGTGCTGGAGCGCAGGTTCGCGGGCTTCACCATCGACCGGCTCAGCACGTCCATGGATCTGGAGCGATCCTTCGGCCCAGTCTACGCGCGCGGCTTACTGCGCAGGGGGCAACGTGCATTTGCAGTTCTGGGCGTGAACGGGCAAGAGACCCAGGGTTCGATCGATGCCGCGCTCACATTCGGCATTCTATGGCTCGACGCCTACCGCGTCGCGAAAGCTGGGCGGTTCGTGGTTGAAGGATTGAAGCTGTTCCTCCCTGCAGGAACTTCCGCCCTTACCCGGGAGCGCATGGCACGCTTGAATTCTGAGGCAGCCAAGTGGCAGTTGTACGAATTGGAAGAGCGCGACGATAACTTGAAAGAGTTGGATGTGTCCGACTGCGGGAATGTAGCAACCCGCCTGGTGCACTCGACCGACAAATCGGCGAGTCACGCGAGGTTTGCGCGTGCGATCACGCAGGTTCGCGAGCTGATGTCGGAGGCCGAAGTCGCCATTTTATCGCCTGCGGAGATCGCTTTCCGTTGTCACGGCCTCGAGTTCGCGCGAGCGAGGCTGGCACATGAGCCGGGGTCTTTCCTAAGCACATCGGAGATCGTTTTCGGAGTGGGCGCGCAAGAAAGAATTCTGGGCGACACCAACAGTGCGGCCTTCGCGCAGCTGGTGGGCAGCATCGGTGAAGTGCGTCATGCCGAAGGTCCCCGCGACCACCCGCTATGGCGGCTGCATCCCGAACGCTGGCTGGAATCGCTGGTCGTGCAAGACCTCACCGCAATGGACGAACGCCTCGATCCAACCTGCCTGTATTCCCAGGTGCCGGCATTCTCGGCGTCTGATCGCGCCATGATCGACGTGCTCTCCGTCACCAGAGAGGGCCGGCTCGCGGTCGTCGAGCTCAAGGCCGATGAGGATGTTCACCTGCCATTGCAGGGCCTCGACTACTGGGCGCGCGTCGCATGGCACCACGCCCGTGGTGAGTTCCAGCGCTTCGGATACTTTCCCGGACGAGAATTATGCGCCGACAAACCGTTGCTTTTTCTCGTGGCCCCGGCTCTGCATGTTCATCCCGCGACGGACACGTTGCTGCACTACATCTCGCCAGAAATTGATTGGGCTGTCCTGGGCATCGACGAGAGATGGCGCGACGGTGTGCGCGTCGTGTTTCGCAAACGGCCCGTTCGGAATAAGCAGATCACCATGGCAGGTTGAGTCAGGGGAAATAGTAGATCCGCGTTCATCCGCGGAATCCGTGGCGAATCAGGGTTTTATTTCCCCTGCCAAGCTCCCAGCAAGCGCCGCGCGTCCAACATTTGCCCCAGATGATACGCGTTGTGATCAGCCAGCAGCAGGGCTTCCCGCAGAATGGTCTGCCCGTCGCCCCATGGAATTCGGGCGAACAGATCGGTTCTGGGTTTCTTAACCAGATCCTGCATCGCTTTCAGGTCTTGGCGGAACTTCTTTACACTTTCATTCCACGCGGCCGAGCTTGCCGGAGCATCCGTTCCCGGCCAGTATCCTTCAGGCCATTGCGGAGAAACGTGCTTGGCGCTGCGGCTGAACTCCAGAATGTCCCGTTGCGCAATGCGGAGGTGTTCGAGCAGCATCCACAAGGAATGGGGCAGGCCGGCGGGCTTGACCCCGCGCAACTTAAGCGGAACGTTAGCTACGACTTCGTCGAAGCCAATGTGCGCTCCCCCTCCCTGAAGCAAATAAAGAACGTGTTCGCGCAACGCCTTGTCGTTCTGTACGCGGCCTTCTTTTCTCATATTCCTTGACTCCTCCGTGCGACCTTCATCCTAAGCTGGGCGAAGGATCGACAACATTCGGCGCCTCCGCCTCTGATTTCTCCCCGCGGTACACTCGCGAAATACCTCGCACCACGCGCCGCATCGGCAGCACGCCTTTCTCGTCCGCAAAAAAGATTTCGCCTACCCGGCTACCGCGATAGAACCAGCGCTTCAGGAGTACCAGGTGCTCCATAGTTTCAAGCGCCGCACTCACGCTTGCCGCCGGAAACGAGGCCAAGGCTGCCTCGACTCGCGATTCCATCGACTGCGATTTCGTGTGCTCCGCAGACTGAATAGGAAAAGTCACGGGCCCGGAAATGCGACCGGCCTGAATCAGAAAGAAGTTGACCGAGTCCAGGCTGGTGCTTCGCTGCACCATCAAGCCTGCGAGCCGGTCGATGCGGCGAACGATTTCCGGCAGTTGGCTCAGCATGGGTCGAAGCTCGTCCAGGCGCGCATGCAACGCGGAGGCATTTTCGAATTCCAGATTGGCCGAGGCAGCGTCGCGCTGCACCGAGATTTCCCGCACCAGGGATTCGCCCCCGGTGTCGAAATACGCCCGCACGCGGCCGACTTCCGCACGATATTCCTCGTCGCTGCAACCCTTGAAACAAGGTGCCAGGCACATCTTCATCTCCGAGTAAACGCATCCCGGAAACTCAGGATCGGGATGCAGATCATCGACGCAGCGGCGCATCTTGAAAAAATCGAGCGAATCGCTGGCAAACTTCTCCGCAGCCGTCCGCGAAGGGAACGGCCCGTAATAAATATTGCGCCCACCGAGACGGCCCAGCCGGGTAGTAATGGAAGCACGGGGGAACTCGTTTTCCAAATGCAGCTTGACCAATGGCGCAAAGCGCAGTCGCAGGCGATTGGCGTAGCTCTTTGGGAAAGCCGAACGCAGCAACCGATAAAGCAGGAAACCAGACTCGAAGTCCGAACCCGTGGAGGTGTATTCGATCCAGCGCACACGATCGCGCAGGTTGAGTTTCTTGCTCTGTTCCGCGGGCGCGCCCAGCAACCGCTGCAGTCGTCGCCGCAGGTTGGCAGTTTTGCTGACGTAAGGCTCCGATTGTGGATCGTCGCCGCGAAGCAGAAACACTGCAGGCGCTGGTGGGACTGCAGCGAAGAGTTCAGAGTCGTGAATGGAAACAAACTCTAGCGGCTGTGGGAGCACTGAATCATTGTAATTTGGAATCGGGTTTGCCTAGCTTTCAGTACGTCGTTCGCAGCCAGGCCTGCCGCCAGCACACCTACCTTGCGAAGGGTTCCGGTTTGGGGGCCTCTCGAACAATACGCTCGATCCGGTCCGCGAGCCCGGTAGTTGGATAACGGCGTTGCTGGTTGCGCATGATTTCGAGTATCGACAATAAATGGTGTTCGATCGTGAATGACTCCGGCTTATCAAGTTCCCGAGTAACGCGCTCCAAGCTGTCGCTAAGCCCCGTCACGGGATAGCGGGCATCCTGCTCGCGGATGATTTCCAGTATCGAGAATAGGTGCGGGCCGATCGCGATGGATTCCGGCCTATGAACCTCTTGCGTCATGCGGTCGATCCGTTCTGCAAGCCCTGCGACGGGATAGCGGCTCTGTTGCTCTTGCATAGTCTCAAGTATCAGCTGCAAAGTGCGCTTCGTTTCGTTTTCCACCTGAATGTCCCTCCATCGTGCTCCCACTGCAGCCAGGCTAGGAGGGCATTCATGCAGTGTCACTCCCTGACCCGTTTCGCGAACGCTTCAGGAACTCCTTCTGAGCGTTAGCCTTTTCGCGTAGCGCGCGCGACTCATCCGAAGAGCGATCCGACGCGGTCCTACGCAGGGGTTGCGGGTCTGCCTTGAGCTCTTCGGGCGCTGTGCCTTCCATCTGCATCTTCGCCAGTATTCCAGCTAGACCGGTTAGATTGGGCAGGTTTTCAACCTTCCCCGTCAGCAACGCTTTGGCCTCAGCGGACGGCAGCATTCGAGCAAAGTCGTTCTGTCGCTCTCCCGGCACAAACTCCAGCGCGTTCGCTAGACTCATTCGCCCTTCCCGGACTGCAGTTGCTAGTGTCGTCAGGCGGTGCTCAATGTCGTAGCCCAAGCTAACTGTCCATTGGGCAGGCCTTGCGTGGAGGCGTGCTTCTGCAAGCTCCTTTTCGTAGCGCTCCTTAAAAGCCATGCGGGCGCCGATCTGATCACCGTCGAGCAATAGGCTTCGGCATGCGCCATAGGCAATACGCTCTTCGTCGCACCATACGATGCTGTCATCCTCCACGCGCTCTCCCTTTGGCATCCGAGCCCATGCTTCTTCCGGTCCAGGGCGACCGTCTGCTGGGGCATCAACACCAGCCATTCGCCGAATAAATGCTACAGGCGGCAGTCGCGGGTACTCGTACTCTCGGCGCGCCCTCAGGAAAGCCCGTGCCAAGCGCGGCTCCGGTATATCGCTGAGGTCTTCGGCATACACCAAAAGGCGTTCCGTCGATGGATCATCACCTATTGCTAGCCCGAGCGCTGCAACTTGGTCAGTTATCCATTTCCGCATCGATGATGGCGTGCGCTTCGTCTCGCGCTCTCTTGATTCGCTCGAATTGTTGTTGGCCTTTGCCAGTTCGCCCACGGCTCCTCCATTTTGTATTCTCAAAGTACCATCTGTCGATAGTTACTCCCTTACGTCTATCTTCGTTCGCTGCGGCGGTGATGAGAGACGCAACCTCCCCAACCGAGGACCGCGCGTACGTTACTTCAGCCTTAACGGAAGCTGTCACCGCAGAGACAAAGTTATTCGTAGCCGGGAGGCCAAGGTCTTTGACTATCTGACGGGCCGATTTTTCGGCCAAGAAGTCCTCAAGGAACTCGCTCTTCTCTATGCCCCTGCGCTCTGCTTGGTTGGCAGCAGTTGCAATATCCTGTACTACTCCATCCATCGATAATCTCGTACGCTTGCTTGTTTCTTCCACCGCTGCAATTGCCGCACGCATAGACTGATCTGAAAGGCCCAACGCTCTTACGAGAGTTTGTGCGGATTTTATTACCTCGTTTTCGCTCTTGTTAAATAAAGATTGATCTATTGTTTTGTTCAACAACTTTTGTTCTTCCTTATATGGCGAGTCGCTGGTGTCGCTCCTACGCGACACGGAAGTCGCTTCTCGCGTCGTTGCTGTCGCGTCGTACGACACAGAGGTCGCTCTCGACGCCAGTGGCGTCGCTTCCCGCGACATTGCGGTCGCCCGCGCGACACTGGTGGCGTCTATTCGAAGAACGTCCTCCTCACTCATGCCATCAAAAAGAGGAATGGTAGGAGCGGTCTTGGCTCGTGGTGGAACCGGTAAAATCACATAAATCGTCCTCGTCTCAGTACGCAGGATGCGGATTAGTTTGAGGTCTTCCAGCGTCTTAAGATGGCGCTGCACGGTACGTTGGGACACATTCAAAATATCCGCTACTTTGGCTGTTCCAACCCACGTTGAGCGCGTCTCACAATTCATGTACCGCTCAAGAACATGATAGACCGCAATGCCGATCGGCCCGGCATCTCTGGCGTAGTTATCGATGAAGCTATTCTCTGTGATGTAGAAATTTGCTCTTCTACCGCTTCGGACACTTTCGCTCATTAGCATTTTGACTTAACCGTTTCCTTGAAATGGTGGAGCGAATTCTAGTTCGGATTGACCTGTGAACATGAAGATCAATATTTGGAACATTACATCCTAAATTGAAGAAAGTTGGTTGCACGATTGCTGCAAACAGCAGATTCAGATACCAGGCTTGCTGATAGTCTTTCAAAGCCCGATAGCGCACATCTCCCACCAAGCGGTAAACGTAGAACGGAAACCACTCCAAGAGTTGATTTCGCCGAGAAGTCAGGGGGAGAGAAGCCATGGTTTTGAGGTGCGTTCCGAAGAGTGCTTCATTGTCCTGGCTCACGCAACAGGAAAAAACTCCCGGGCTGTGCACATGCTGTGGAGATGTGGTCCAGGTTGTGGACGAGAGCGGAAAATAGGTTAAGCGAAATCCTTCGCCAGTTCTCGGCCCAGATCATCAACCCGCTTAGATCGAGGACCGCCTCAGGCCCGAGGAGCTACCTCTTATCACTTCGCCAGCCAAGAAAACTACCTTCCCTTACCCCAAATTCCAACCCTTGGACACTTTTTCAGCGTACCGACCCAAACATGGGATCCAGCGCCGATTTTCACAGTTGACATTCCCCGTTGCCGGGAGCTAAATAAAGGCCGCCGGGTTTCTCACTTCAGGGAGTGCTCCCCATCCTGCGCCCTTTGAGGACAAAAGAGACCTGCCAGGAGACACGATGAACAAAGCCGATCTCATTGACCGAATCGCATCTGGTAGCGGCATCAGTAAGGCTCAAGCAGCTACCGCAATTGACACAACTGTGGACAGCATCACGTCCGCCCTGAAAAAAGGTGATCGGGTAGCGTTGATTGGTTTTGGCACTTTCTCGGTGTCGCAGAGAAAGGCCCGCAACGGGCGAAACCCGCAGACCGGCGCCACCATCAAGATTGCCGCCCGGAAGGTAGCAAAGTTTTCCGCCGGCGCCGAACTCAAGAAAGCGGTCAATCGCAGTAAGTAAGGGCCAAGTTCCACATCGAATACGGCAGGGGGTCGGCCCTGCCGTTTTTCATTTTAGTGACAACGGAGGGAGGCGATGATGTGGCGACGGGTGCCTCGCCCGTCCGTGCCGCGCAAATCCACCCGCTCGAGCACTCATCTAAAGCGCGGCGCAAGAAAACCCGTCTGCTTCCTGTACTCCCGATAGCGCTCGCCGAATTCACCAGCCAGCAACGCCTCTTCCTTTGCCGCTTTGCGCGAGAGTTCGACAAGAGCCAGCAAGACGGAAACCACCGCGCGCCACTCCCCAATGACGAATGCAGTGCCAACCATCGTCAAAAGCAGCCCGGAATAGATCGGGTGACGAATATAAGCGTATGGACCGAAACGGATGAGCTGATGGTCTTCCTTCAGGGTAACCCTTCCGCTCCAATATTGACCCAAACTGTACCGCGCCCAAATCGCCAACCCAGCGCCAACATACGTAAGGAAAATCCCTGGAGCCCAAACCAACGGGCTCACCGGCACAAAGCGCCAGACTAACGGGCCGACGGCGAGTCTGTCGGAATACAGAAGCATGAATACCAGAACCATAATGCCGATGTGCCAGAGACGGCCGCCTGGGTCCTCCGAAACCTTAATCCGCTTCAGCCGCAGGGCACTGAACGCCCAATAAATGAGTAGCGCATACCATGGAGCAAGCTCCGAGTTCGATAGCGTCATGAACTTCATACCTTCCTCCCCGTCTGAGGGCGGCTGTTTCTCGGGTTTGTCTCGATACGGCGAAGGCGCCGGATCCAGCCCAGTTCAGAATGAATCTGCGCAATCAGGTACCGGACCACCTCTCCGCCATAAATCCCCAAATCCATGGTATTTCGCAGCGCGACCAGCTTTTTCTTCCCGGCCGCGCAGGTAGCTTTCACGCTGTTTGAGGATGCGGCCGCGTACCGGCGCTTCCAGCACATCGAACATTCCCACTCGCGTGATGAAGCCCCTGAACGAGGACGCGTCCTCTTCGCCGAATTCGGCCAAGCGCGCCACCAGCTCGCGGCGGCCGAGCGCGGTGATCGCATATTGCAAACGCGTCTGTCCCCGTTCCCCCGGTACTGTCTTCTTAGTGACCCAACCTTCGGTTGTAAAGCGCCGCAGCAGCGGATAAACCAGATTGTTGTGCATCGCTCCCTGACCGAAAATGAACCCAGCCTCCCGTTTCAACTGGTATCCGTGCTTCGGGCCATCCAGCAAAGTAGCCAGAATTATTAAGTCATTCATGACAGTGTCAATTATGTCCTAATATAAAACCAATGTCAACCAGACGCGCCCCCCGGACGCCCCCGTCCGGAGCCAACTGGGCAAGACGTAAACCCCGCCCTGCCATGTGCGAGAATACGATTCTCGACAAGAGCAACCCCATGAACCCAAATCGCCTTCTTCTATCTCTGCTCATCGCGTCGCTCACTATCATCCCCCTAAACGCCCAGGCCAAGCCTCAATACGAGATCTACGCGATCCGCTACGCCACGCTTCCCGGTTTCCCCGTCGCCGAGCTGGTTACTGGCGCCGACCCCGCCCGCAAGCTCGATCTCGCCATGATGATCTGGCTAGTCCGTGGAAACGGCAGAAACGTACTGCTGGATTCCGGCTTTTATCACGACCGCTTCTTCCAGGATTGGCATGTCAACGGCTTCATCAAACCGTCCGATACTCTTAAGCCGCTCGGCCTTAAGCCCGAAGACATTACCGACATCATCATCAGCCACATGCACTGGGACCATGCCGACGGCATGGATTTGTTCCCCCGCGCCCGCATCTGGATTCAGAAGGACGAGTTGCAGTACTACGCCGGACAGGCGTGGCAATCGAAAGAAGCTCACGGCGGCATCGATGCCGACGATGTGCTCACGCTTGTGAAGTTAAATACCGAGGGCCGGGTTGGTCTGGTCGACGGCGACGCCCAGGAAATCATTCCCGGCATTACCTGCTACACCGGAGGCCGCCATACTTACGCTTCGCAATATGTCGGCGTGAATACCAAAGCTGGAACCGTCGTGCTGGCTAGCGACAACATGTATCTCTACGAAAATCTCGAGAAGCACGTGCCCATCGCCACCACACTCGACGCTGCGTCAAACCTGCGCGCCCAGGATCGAATGAAACAACTGGCCGCCAGCCCCAGCCTCATCGTTCCCGGACACGATCCTGCGGTAATGGAAAAGTTCCCCGCAGTCGCGCCGGCAATAGTTAAGATTCAATGAGATCTACGTCAACGTAGCCCCGGACGCCTCGTCCGGGGAGCACAACGAGGCTGCGACTTTCCGGCCGCTGTCGTCATCTACATTCCACCATGCAAGTAACTGTCTATTCCACCTTCTGGTGTCCAGATTGCCGCGAGGCCAAACGCTTCCTGCAACAGCACAACATCGCGTTCCAGGAAATCGATATCGAAAACACTCCCGGCGCCGCTGACGAAGTGGTTAAGCGCACCGGCAAGCGCGCCGTCCCGCAATTCGTCATCGACGGCGAGTGGGTCCAGCCCTACCGAGTCGGCGAAGGCTTTCTGTATGAAGAAATGGCCAATCGCCTGGGGGTAAAGGAGTAGGACCCGCCCTAGCCAGGACTTGCGCTGGAAAGGAAACTATCGCGCCATGGAGACGTAGCTAGCTACGTCTCCACACAGAAAGCCCACTCTTCGACCAACCCGCTCTGTTTTCATAGACTTAGGCACAAAACGTGTAATTCGCTGCTCCATTTGTACATCGTCCTCCGTACCGTAGGAACTGTACAACTCGAGGCGCAGAATAGAGCCTCACAGGTCACGCACCCGGCGTAGAGATTGCTCCTCCCAGCGCCGACGGACAGCCTGCACAAGACTCATGACCGAAAGCGATTCACAAACTCGGGAAGAATCAGTCTGCACCCTCTGGCAGCGGATGCTCGAAGTTGTACTGGGAGTGTCCCTGCTCGTAGGCCTGTCTCTAATGGTTCGGTACTACCCGGCCGCTCAGCCGCGCGATCCCGAAACCGGGTTTCAGAGGAACAATCCTGAGAGAACCGACCTTCAACGGCAAGTGGTGCAGCTCACTCGCGAAGTGCAGCAGCTTGAGCAAGAGCAGGCCATGCCCGCGCTGGTCTTGCATCGCTACCGCAATTCCATCTGCTATGTCTTCGGCGTATACCACGTCGGATTCCCCGGTCGCCAACCCGAATTTCGCGCGCGCATTTCTGGTACCGGTTTCGTTGTCTCTGACGGATTGCTCGCGACCAATCGCCATGTGGCCGAGCCCTGGTACGAAGATTCCGAATCCACTCTGTTAATTCGCAAGGGCGCAACCCCGAAGCTGGAAAAGTTGTTAGCTTTCTTTCCCGGCCTGCCCACGCCCGTGAACATCACCCCAGCCGTTCTGTCGGCGCAGGGAGATCTGGCCGTGCTTCGCATCGAGGACACCCAAGCCGTGCATCAGCTTCGGCCTCTGCCTCTGGCCGCCGACATCCCGAGTCCGGGAGAGCTGGTCGCCGTGGTCGGATATCCCATGGGAGTGCTGGGCATGGTGGCGAAATCACCGCCCGCCGTCTACGACCGGCTGGCCTACCGCCGCGACGATCAAGGCGCCGCTAACGAACTGGCCGCGCTCTCATTGATACGCCCGTCTTCGACCTGCGGGCATTTAGGCGATGTGGTCGGCGACAAACTAATCTACGATGCCCCCACCGCCCACGGCGGCAGCGGCGGTCCCGTGTTCAACTCGCAAGGCGAAGTGATCGGAGTGAACGCGGCCTACATCGATGGCTTCTCTGGAGGCACGCTTGGCGTCTCGGTCCGCGCTCTGAAACCGTTGATCGTCACAGCAAAACAAGCAGCCAAAACCAACGGAGCACAGCCAAATAACACCCAAGCCTCCACTCCGGCCACGTCAACTAACTAGAACTTCTTGATCCACCCGGGCTCCCTCACATGCTCTTCATCCAGACGGCGCAAGCGCGCGGCCATAATCCCGGGCCGACCCAGATACCCAACCACTCGACCAGGATGCTTCCGATCCACGACGGGCAACCGGCCGATGTTGTTGCGCAGCATTTTCGCGGAAGCATCGTGCAACGTTTCGTCCGGATACGTAACCACAACGTCGTGCGAACCGGCATCGAGCACGGTCAAGGCGCCGCTCGGATCCGAATCAAGCGCACGCATCACATCTCCTCGCGTGATGACGCCTGCCAGCTTGCCATCGCCGTCAAGGATGAGCATTCCCTGATGCCGGCTTACTTCAGGATCGCGCCGCGCAATCCGGTCCGACAACTCGCTGACCTTCATTTCAGCGGGAAGCGTGGGAACATCTTGATCCATGGTCTCGGAAACCCTGACCTGCTGCAGCACGTCGGCCTCGTACTCCTGATGGATGTGCAACCCGCGGCGCGCCAGCTTCTCGGTCATGATCGACGCTCTCGGCATGAACCACATCGCGATGCCGTCCGCGATCACGCTGACCAGCATCAGCGGCAAGACCGAGTTGTAATCGCGAGTGATTTCGAAGGCGAAAATGATGAACGAGAACGTGGCCCTGGACGCCGCCCCGAAAACCGCGCCCATCGCAACCAAAGCGAAAGCTCCAGCCGACAAATTTGCTGCGGGAAAGATTCGATCCATGCCCAGGGCGAACACTCCGCCCATGGCCGCGCTCGACATAAACATGGGCGCCAGCAGTCCGCCGGACGTCCCCGATCCCAACGAGATAACTAGTGCCACCGCTTTCGCGACCATGACCACCAGCAGCAGCTTCCACGCGAGATTCGCATTCAGGATGTCACTGATCGTGTCATAGCCCACGCCCAGAACTCGGGGCACGAAGTAGCCGATGATCCCCAGGCCCAGAGCCCCGATCGCCGGCCACCAGAGTTCATCCACCGGCAGTCTCTCGAACTGGTCTTCGGTCCAGTAAAGCAGCTTACTGAACCCGACCGCAGCCAATCCGCAGACCAGTCCCAACAACAAATAGAACGGCAGGGCATGCGGAATGCCGAAATCCATCGCCGTGACCTTGAACATCGGACCGGTGCCAAGCAGTTGCATATGGACGGCTGTGGCCAGTGTGCTGGCAACGACTAGAGGAATAAAAGACCGTGCCTTGAATTCAAACAGGAGCAGTTCGATAGCCAGGATCACACCCGCGATTGGCGTGTTGAAGGTCGCCGACATTCCCGCGGCCGCGCCACACGCCAGCAGCACCTTGCGTTCTGAGGCCGTAGTGTGAAGCACTTGCCCGACTAGCGAGCCGACTGCTCCTCCAGTTTGAATGATCGGTCCTTCGGCGCCGAAAGGTCCGCCGGTGCCGATTGCAATGGCAGCCGAGAGCGGTTTCAGGATCGCAACTCGCGGTTCGATGCGGCTGCGGTTCACCATCACTGCTTCCATGGCTTCGGGAATTCCGTGCCCTTTGATTTTCGACGTCCCGTATTTCGCCATGAAGCCGACGATCATCCCGCCAATTACCGGAATCGGAATTACCCACAGCCCGAGCTGGTTGTGGCGTGCGCTGACAAAGTCGGCGACGAATCGGTGATAAAAGAAAATATTGGTGAACAGGCCGATCAACTTGTACAGCACGAACGCGATCAGCCCAGCCAGCAGTCCAATCGCTGCGGCCAGAAACGACATCAACACCATGCGGAATTGCGCTGGCTCGGCCATCGTCACATCTCCGGTCTGGCCTCCGGTTGCTGCGAGCGTAGTAGGGCGCGAATCCCCGTTATTCTTGCTGCGTTCTGACACCCTAAGCTTTCCTCCTACTGGTTGAAAAAACTGGCCGCAACCCATCGGAGTTTTTGCCAGTTTGCATAGCGCGCTTGAGGGCGGCGACCAGCGCGGGCCCTTGGGTGCGCAGTTCGGCCTTGTGATGCAGTGAGAGCTCGCGCAACATCCTCTCGCCCCGTGGCGTCAGCGACACCAGCACCTCCCGCCGATCCGTGGCTCCACGATGCCGCCGCACCAAGCCGCTGGCAGCGAGGCGGTTTACCAGCTCGACCGCACTGTGATGCTGAATCTGCAGCCGGTCGGCCAGTTCTCCGATCCGCGGGCGCGTTCCCGCGGGCAGACCCTTCACCGTCAGCATCAGCTGATGTTGTCGGGGTTCCAGACCGGCTTTCCGGGCGGCTTGCTCGCTGAAGTGAAGAAAGCGGCGGATTTGATAGCGCAACTCCGCCAGCGACTCGTAATCCGACGGCATCAGGGACTTGTTCACGGAACTATATCGTATCACGACATACATTAGGATGAGAAGAACACGCATCCGGCGAAACACCTGCGCCGCCTTCTTCAAACCCAGCACTGGCCATCGGGGTTCCCCTGCGTTTAGAATCCCTAGTCCTTCAATTTGACAGCAGAAGATTGGGGCCGACCGTCGCGGCCCGGCCTTCATTGACGCTTAGAAGAGGTGAGCTACCGTGATCCCGCGCTATACCCGCCCTGACATGGGCCGCATCTGGAGCGACGAAAATCGCTTCCGCACCTGGCTGACCGTGGAAGTCGCGGCCACCGAAACCTTGGCCGAAGCGGGAATGGTGCCGAAAGATGCTGCCAAAGCCATCCGCAAACGCGCCGACTTCAATCTGCAGCGCATCCACGAAATCGAAGCCGAGGTGCGGCACGACGTGATCGCCTTCACCACAGCGGTCGCCGAGATCGTCGGCCCCGAGGCTCGCTGGTTTCACTATGGCCTGACCTCGAACGACGTGGTCGACACCGCGCAAGCGCTGCTGATCGGCCAGGCATCTGCCATCATCGCCGCCGATCTTGAACGACTGTCCGAAGTCCTGAAACGCCGCGCCTGGGAGTTCAAGGACACGCCCATGGTCGGCCGCACTCACGGTATTCACGCCGAGCCGATTACCTTCGGCTTCAAACTCACAAACTGGTATTCCGAAACCCAACGGAACATCGAGCGCTTCCGGCGAGCCTCCGACGACATGCGCGTAGGCAAGTTCTCCGGCGCCGTGGGAACGCTGGCCCACCTCAGCCCGGAGCTGGAAGAAAAGATCTGTGCCCGCCTGGGATTGAAAGCCGCGGCGGTTTCCTCGCAGGTAATCCAGCGCGACCGCCACGCTTATTACCTGGCAACACTCGCGGTAATCGCAAGTACCCTGGATAAGATCGCCACGGAAATCCGCCATCTGCAACGCACCGAAGTTCGCGAAGCCGAGGAGTTTTTCAGCGAGAAACAGAAAGGCTCGTCGGCGATGCCGCACAAGCGCAATCCCGTAACTTGCGAGCAGATTAGCGGGCTCGCCCGCGTGGTGCGCTCCAACGCACAAGCGGGGTTCGAGAACATTCCCCTCTGGCACGAGCGTGACATTTCGCACTCCTCGGCCGAGCGCGTGATTATTCCGGATTCCACCACGCTGGTGGATTATTTATTGCAGAAGACAGCCAACCTTATTGACACCATGTTCGTCTATCCCCAGCGCATGAAGCGCAATCTCGAAAGCACGGGTGGTTTGGTTTTCAGCGGACAGCTCCTGCTCGACCTGGTAGAGCACGGAGTCTCGCGGGAAGACGCGTATCGAATGGTGCAGCATCACGCCATGCGCGCCTGGAAAGAGGATCTGAATTTCCGCGACCTCGTATTGAAAGACAAAGAAATTACGCGCCGGGTTCCGCGCCGTCAGATCGAGCATGCCTTCGATCTGAAACGTCAGCTGAGGAATATCGACAAGATTTTCGCGCGAGTCTTCGAGAACAAGCGCGCGCCCAGGTCAGCGGGCAGAACCCAAAAACACTAAGCGGTTATAGCTAGTGCCAGACTCCGCGTCCGCTCGCGCGGGACGCGCCCTCTCCAGCCGTGTCTTTTTTGTCCGCCAATTGTCGGAGCGCCAGCTCTCGAAGTGCGAACAGGATTTTTGCCTAAACCTGGAATCCAGATTGTGAATCCACAATATATGTATATACATCTATAGTTTCATGAACGAGAAGATTCAAAGGCTTCCAGACTTGTTTTGCATGTGCGGGACTTTCCGCCGGGCGTCGCGAGCGCTCACTCAGCTATACGACGACGCGCTCCGCACCGTGGGTTTGAGAGCCACTCAATTCACCATTTTGCAGGTGCTATCGCGAGCTGGAGAGGTGTCCCAAGGTCAGCTGGGACAAATCCTTGCCATGGACAGCACGACCCTCACGCGCACGCTCCGAATCATGCGTCGGGAAGGTTGGATCGCGGAGCGCCGCGGCAAGGACCGGCGAGAACGCTGGCTGCGTCTGGCCAAAGCTGGCCGCAATCAATTCCAGCGCGCTCTTCCCTCTTGGGAAAAGGCGCAAGCGCAGTTAGAAAGCCAGCTGGGCGATAAGCGCTGGCACGACGTTCTAAAACTAGCCGACCAAGTTACGACCTTGGTCACGAGAGGAGATTTGTCATGAACGACGCAAACTATGGAAGACTTACCATCGGTCTCATCGCAGCATGGTTCGTTTTTGCATTGTCGGCCGGGGCACTCCACGTTTTCAAAACCGACCCTAACCTCCCGCCACTCGCGCTTGGCCTCGCGGCGCTGACCCCGATCGTCGTCTTTCTGTTGTGGTTCGGGACGTCGGCGGGATTCCGACAATTCGTCCTGTCTCTGAACCCGCGCACCTTGACCTTAGTGCACTCCTGGAGGATTGCCGGATTCACCTTCCTGGCACTCTATGCGGCCGGGCTCCTGCCTGGAGTTTTCGCGTTGCCCGCTGGCTTGGGCGATATCGCCATCGGTGCAACCGCACACCTTGCAGTGACTAAACTTGCGAACTTCAGCCGCCGGCGAGGTTTTATCCTCTGGCAAGTCTTGGGGATCTTGGATCTGGTAGTTGCGATTATGCTCGGCACCACCGCTAGGCTAATCGACCCTAACGGAGTTTCGACTGGGGTTATGAACGTGCTGCCCATGAGCCTGATTCCGACTTTCGCGGTACCGCTGCTCATCATCCTTCATGTGATCTGCATCGCCCAAGCCAGGCGCTGGAGAGAGCCACGGTACGTGCCGATTGGAGAGCGGTTGCCGTCTGCGGCATAAGAACAGCAGGGGCCGGAAGCGGACAAACGTCGCCTCCGGCCCAAAATTTCCGTCGCGTGTCGAGAGATATGCGCACGTCAGGATCCGAAGCTTACAGCCGGTTAATCAGCGACGCCACATACCCCGCCCCGAAGCCATTATCAATATTCACCACGCTCACATTCGACGCGCAGGAATTCATCATTCCCAAAAGCGCAGCCACGCCCTTGAACGCCGCGCCATAACCTACGCTCGTGGGGACGGCCACCACCGGCACGCCGACTAGTCCGCCAACCACGCTCGGCAGCGCGCCTTCCATCCCCGCGCAAACGATAACCACACGAGCCCGCGTCAATGTCCCGCGATTCGCCAACAGGCGATGAATGCCCGCGACGCCGACGTCGTAAAGATGCTCAACGTCATTGCCCATCATTTCAGCGGTGACCACGGCTTCCTCCGCCACCGGAATGTCGCTGGTCCCGGCCGAGACGACAGCGATGATTCCTTTGCCATACTTCTTCTGGTCGCGCTGCAGAACGATTGCCCTGGCAAGCTCGCGGTATTTCGCCCGGCGCACTTTCTTCTTCACCGCGGCGAACAGCTCTTTACTGGCTCGTGTCGCGAGAATATTGCCCTCATGTTGTGCCAGCCGCGAAAAGATCTCCGCCAACTGCGCGGGAGTCTTGCCCTCGCCAAAGACCACCTCCGGCATCCCGGCACGCAGCGCGCGGTGGTGATCGATCTTGGCAAATCCCAGGTCTTCAAACGGCAAATGCCGCAGCCGCTGGACGGCTGCGTCGGGCGAGAGCTTTCCCGCGCGCACGTGCTCGAAAAGCTTACGGATGGATTCGGAGTTCATGTGGGCACAGGCGTCCTCGCCCGCGCATTATCCACTTGATGTTCGGACTCAAGCAGAGTCTCCATAGAGTAACACTGGCGGCCGGCGCGCCCGCGTCATGCGTAGCCTCAAGCCAACTTCCGATTGCTACAATGACTAACTATGACCCCACAGTTTTTCGCAACCCCATCCGAATTGCGCGCCTGGCTTGCCCGGCATCACGATAAGACAAAGGAGTTGTGGGTCGGCTTCTACAAGAGAAATTCCGGGAAACCAAGCATCACGTGGCCGGAAGCCGTCGACGCCGCGCTCTGCTTTGGCTGGATTGACGGCGTCAGAAAAAGCATCGATGAGTTCAGCTACACCATCAGGCTAACCCCGCGAAAGCCACGAAGCACCTGGAGCACAATCAATATCAAGAAGGTACAGGAGCTGACAAAGCTGGGGCTGATGCACCGCAAGGGGCTCGAAGCATTTGGAGGACGCGCAAAAGAAAAATCCGGAATCTACTCGTACGAACAAAGACACAACATCGAGCTTGATTCCATATACGAAAAGAAACTGCGAGCGAGCAAGAAGGCGTACAGATTTTTGCGGGCCCAAGCCCCCTGGTACCAGAGAACTTGCATCTTCTGGGTGATGAGCGCGAAAAAAGAAGAAACCAGACTGACGCGTCTGGCAACACTGATTGAATGCTCAGAACAAAATCGATCCATCAAGCCGCTAACCCGTCCCCAGCGTGGCAAGACAACTGCCGCCTCGAAGAAGCTGCCAAAAGTCTGAAATCTACGTGGTTTCGAGCTTCGAGCTGGGTTTGAGACATATGATTTCGTACTTAGAGTGACAGCATCCCTTTGTGAACCTTCGTGCCCTTTGTGGTTGATGCTTGCCCTGTGCTAATTGCTGAGTGCTAATCTCAGTCCTGAGTCGAAGCGCACGGTTTCTTGCGGCTGGCGCGCACCTTCCGGGCAATTTCCAGGCACGTTTTTTTCGCCTTGCCGGGCTCGTCAATGCGCGCAAGGAACAAGTGCCGCAATACGCTTCGGCTAATGCATCCCCGGAGATAGGCGTCGTAAAGCTGGCTGCCGAGGGTGTAGCCCAACTTTTGGGCGATGGCATCGAACTTGTCGCGATCGCTGTGCAGCGCGTCGCGCATTAGCCTTTCGCACGCGACCCGGGAAAATTCGCATGCCTCTTGATCGCTAATTGCAGGGCGGGCGGGATACAACACCCGCGAGCCAAACCAGGCAAGAGCGTGCTCGAGCGTCCGCGTATAGAACCGGTCTGTGGGCTCGCCGGTCGCAACCGCATGGCCGTTGCGGCGCAGGGGCAACCCGCGGCAGGCATGATGCAAAAAGCGGGAAGCCTCCTCTGCGGCACACGTCATTTGAAATTCGCGAATATAGAAAGCGTTGATGGCGGGCAGATAAACCGTGCCTCGCGACTCGACCTTCCGAAGCATGGTTTCGATTTTCTCCGCTTCGTCAGTCACCCGGGAAAGCAATCGCCGCAAACGTGCATCGGAAGAGCCGCAATGCACCTCGGGCAGCAGATCAACCAGAAACTTCGGCTGCGTTCCATTGTGCGATGAGTAGCGGTTGACATCAAGGAATTGCAACAGGCTGTCGATCAGGTTGTAGATGGTTGGTCCGATGTCAGGCTGCTGCGCGTCTTCCTGGTTCCAACGCGACAGGCACAGCCGGTAGCTTTCGTATTTTTCCAGCGGGGTAGAGTTGAAGACGCAGACCACGTCATCGCTCACCCGCACTGCATCGACCCGCTCCTGTTGCGCCCCGGTCGTCTGCCAATACAGCGCGTCCACGTTCTGTAACACGGTGAGCACGCGTTGGCCTGGCAATCGTCCGCGCAGCACCCGAGGAAGATGTGCAGGCGCGAGGTGCGATTCGCCAAAGAGCACAACGATCACCGCATTAGGATGCCGCTGGCGGATGTCCGCGAGTTTGTCAGCAGCATGCCGATCTCTGGCGCTGATCTTGCGGAGATCTTCCCGGGGCAAGCAGTCCAGACCATAGACTGCGTCCGCATGTTCGCGCGCGGTTATCAGCAGTTCGTAAAAGGGGGGCCAGTCGTAGTTCCAGTCGAGGTCGAAACGAATGCGCTGGCGCAACTCGTCTTCGTCGATCTCGCGACGCCACCATTCGTCCAAGATCGGTTGATGGCGGGAAAAGATCGTTTCTACGCCCAGCACTACCGGGCGGTCTCCGGGTTGCGCGCGCTGTTCGAGGAGAGCCGCAGCAAAACGCTGCGCCGACGGCAGTGCGTGATAATCGCCAATCAAGACTACATCGGCGGCTGCGACCGTCGCGGTCAACTCTTGGGAATCGATGACGGACTCGTAGGAACGAAAGGCGTTGCTGAAGTCGCGCAGATATTTGCGGCGTCCACTCGAATCGTTGGACCGCACTTCGCGTTCGACGCAGGCCAGAGCGTGCATCTGCGCGGCGTTGCGGCGGGATCCCAAATTAGTTTGCGTCGCCATTAGGATCGTCGTTGGTCGTTCGTCGTTGGTCGTTCGCCAACTCATTCATCGGCCGTGTGGCCAACGGCTGGCCTTGACTTGCTTGTCGCCTGCTCCCTATGCTCAGAACTCACGTTGATCTTGGCGGCAGAGAGACGTAGCTAGCTACGTCTCTACAACAAAAAACAAAAAGATCCGAGGAGCGATTCTTGCCCAACCTTCCGCTCGAGAACCTGACCGTCGCTACGACCGGAGCCAGCGGGGCTTTATTTTGCAAACACCTGCTGGCCACAGTCGAACGCGATCAACGAATAAAGACCGTGAACTTCATCGCCTCTGACAGCGCTTTGCGCGTCATGGCCGAAGAACTCGGGCTCCGCGGCCGCAGCAACCTGGTCAGCCAGATTCTGGGTAAAACTTCCCGCAAGATTCATCAACAATCGAATGCCGATATCGGAGCCAACATTGCCAGCGGTTCCTATCCTGCCGATGCAATGGTCGTGATCCCGTGCAGCATGGGCACGCTCGCCCGCATTGCTAATGGCATCGCCTCGCAACTGATCGAGCGCGCTGCCGACGTTTGCCTCAAGGAGAAGCGTCCACTCATCCTTTGCGTGCGTGAGACGCCGCTCAACAAGATCCACATCCGCAACATGTACCGGGCCGCCGACGCCGGCGCCACTGTCTTTCCCCTGATCCCCACCTTCTACAACCGTCCCGCAAGCTTGGATGCCATGGCGCGTGAATTCGCTTTCCGCGTGCTCGCCCATATCGGCCTGCCCCAGTCCGATGCCTACCGCTGGAAGGGCTGACCTTTTTCAATACACGGTCGTCGACTAACGATCTTCAAGGCAAGAGATCGGTTACTTTCGGGGAGACTTCAAGTGTAGAAACACGGAGGTGCCGGGGCGAGATTCCCATGGGACATGTCCCCCCGAGCATGGGACGAAGAAGCAATTTCCGTTAAAGAGGCTTCATCCCTCAGAGATCAGTGCAAAGTTTTGGCTCACTGCGCAAGACTTTGCCTATTGACAAGCGTTCGAAGTCAAAGCAGATACTCGCCCAACTTGGGGCGAGAGGTTCTGTGTCTTCGTTTTGATCCCCTTTCGTTGAGTCCGATCCCACTGTTCATGTCAAATTTTTTTTGGGATGGAAATCAACGCCGCGCCACGCAAGGCTCCTTTCAGTGGCGAAGCCCCGAGCGATCGCGACTCGATAGCTGTTTTTGAATGCAGGCGAAAAATCTCCAAGGAGACATTCCTGTGAAAAAATTCAAATTCCGCGGGCTCGTTGTAATCTTCGCCCTGAGCCTGGTCGCTGCCGCGCATGCTCAGACCTATACTGATCTCCACAATTTTGGATCTGCGTCTGGCGATCCCCTCAGTCCCCAGTATTCAGGAATCGTGGCGCAGGGCGTTGACGGAAACCTTTACAGCACGACTCCAGCCGGCGGAAGCGGAGGGTTGGGCACCGTGTTCAAAATTACTGCTCAGGGAGCGGTGTCCGTGCTCTACAGCTTCGACGGAACTCATGGCAAGTCTCCCTATAGCGGTTTGACCTTAGGCACGGACGGCAACTTTTACGGCACGGCTTCGGTGGGCGGATCAAACAATCTCGGAGTCATATTCCAGATCACGCCGGCTGGCAGCTACACGGTTCTGCACAACTTGCTACCGGCGACGGATACACACCCTACGCTCCTCCCATTCAGGGTGCGGATGGAAACTTCTACGGAACCACGACCGTTGGCGGCTCATCGGCTTACGGCACGGTATACAAACTGACCCCAGCTGGCGCCTACACGGTTCTGCATTCCTTCGATTTGACGAATGGCCGTAATCCCTACGGCCCGCTGGTTCAAGGGAATGACGGCAACTTCTACGGAACGGCGTTCAGTGGCGTAGGGGACACTCGCTATGGCATGGTCTTCAAAGTCACTGGCGGAGGAAAGTTCACCATCCTTCACATCTTCGACTTGACGGATGGTGGGAATCCCTACGGCGGACTGGTTCTGGGGAAAGACGGCAACTTTTACGGAACGACTTCTAACGGCGGCACGGCGGGATACGGGAACGTATTCAAGATCACGCCAGCGGGTGTGCTTACGTCGCTGCATTCGTTTACCCCGGGCACAGACGGAGGCAGTCCCTTCGGCGGCCTGGTGCAGGCGACAGACGGCAACTTTTACGGCGTCGGGTACCTGGGTGGGAGTTCGAACCACGGCACGATTTTCCGCATCGCGCCGGGGGGATCCTTTTCCACGCGTTACAGCTTCGACGGCACCAAGGGCGGATCTCCGATGGTGACCCTGCTGCAGCACACCACTAGCATCCTGTACGGAGATACATACACCGGCGGTTCGCACAACACCGGCGCGTTCTATAGTCTGAAGGCTGGACTGACGCCGTACGCCGCGCTGCTCCCGGCTTCCGGCAAGGTTGGAAAGTCGATTGGAATTCTCGGCCAGGGATTCAACAGCGCTACGGGCGTCTCATTTAATGGGACAGCAGCCAAGATCAAAATCGTCTCGGATACCTACCTCACTGCCACGATCCCGGCTGGCGCGACCACGGGCGCAGTGACGGTCGCGATCCCAAGCGGCAACCTGAAAAGCAAAATAAACTTCCGCGTAACCCCAAGCATCAAGAGTTTCACTCCGACCAGCGGGCCGGTCGGAACGGCGGTGACCATCACCGGAGTCAGCCTGACGCAGGCATCCAAGGTGACCTTCGGAGGCGTGAAGGCGACCACCTTCACGGTGAACTCCGACACCCAAGTGAAGGCAACTGTGCCGACGGGAGCGAAGACGGGAAAGATTGCCATCACAACTCCGGGAGGGACGGCGACCAGCTCGGCGGTGTTCACGGTGACCCAGTAGCGTCCTAGCCCGAAGTTGCAGTCATTCAGGATGAAATCCCCGCCCTGTCTCTCCAAAGAACGGGGAGACAAGGGCAGGGCACCCGAGAGTAAGCAAAGGGAGGAGCTGGGCCAGCCAGCGAGTGTAATCGGGATTTTTCGGTGCGCCGTGAAAAGGCGCTGGTCCACAGCGGGAAGAAGGCCCGCCCGGGAACTGGATCGCTCCACCCGGTAGCAATCGGAGCGGCGGTGGAGGTAACAAAGCCGCCGAGGCCTCCGGTGTAGAGGGTCGCGTAGGCGACTTGGCGAGTCTGCAGGCCGTAACGCGAGTGAACGCTGAGCAGGCCCCGAAAACGATAATGCAGGAGCCGACCCATCCGAAATTTGGGGAAGGCCGAGGTCGAGGGATTAGTCATGAGCGATTTAGTCTCTCGGACCTGCCGGGGTAGTGGCGACAGCATGCAGACACAGAGGATCAGACGCAACACGGGAAGCCCCAGCGGTGATCGCAGTCGCGATCAACTGGCAACTCGTGAGAGACAGGCCGGGCCGTATGGGGTGACGGAGAGGCTCGCAGTACTGACGAAACCGGGTAATGCCGGTGGAGGGAAGGGGCCTCAGTTGAAAGGAAACGCAAGAAGCGACGAAGACGGAGGGATTGGTGTCGAACCTAACAACCCCAGCCAGTGTTCAGAAGTTGCAGACGGCGTTGCACGACAAAGCGAAGGGATCGCCCGACTTTCGTTTCCATGCACTGTATGACAAGGTGTACCGAAAAGACGTTCTGGCCTTCGCCTACGAACGCTGCAAAGCTAATGGTGGAGCGGCAGGAGTAGATAGCCAAACGTTCGAGGACATCGCGGCCTATGGAGTAGAGCGATGGTTGGACGAACTGGCGCAAGAGCTGAAAAGACGAACGTATCAACCGCTTCCTGTGCGGCGGGTGTATATACCGAAGCGGGACGGGAAGCAGCGGCCGTTAGGAGTGCCCGCGATCCGGGATCGGGTGGCGGAAACGGCGGCGGTGTTGGTCCTCGAGCCCATCTTCGAGGCTGATCTGCCGTCGGAACAGTACGCCTATCGGCAAGACCGCAGCGCATTGGACGCCGTGCAACACGTCCATAAGCTGATCAACCACGGCCATGGAGAAATCGTAGACGCAGATCTCAGCAGCTACTTCGATACCCTTCCACACGCCGAACTTTTGAAGTCGGTAGCTCGCCGAGTTGTCGATGGCGCGATGCTTCATCTGATCAAGATGTGGCTGGAAGCACCCGTCGAGGAAACCGACGAGCACGGGAACAAACGTCGGAGTACGCGAAATCGGGACGACGGTCGGGGCACGCCGCAAGGGGCTCCGATTAGTCCGCTGCTCAGCAATTTATACATGCGTCGGTTCGTGCTGGGTTGGAAGAAACTGGGGCACGAGAAGCGTTTTAAAGCGTACATCATTAATTATGCAGATGACCGTGCGCCACGAGCGCGAAAGGCCGCAGGGCTGAGTAGTGCGCAACTGCTTAACTGATGAGGGTTGGCCCCTCGGAATCGGTCTGCAGGGACAGGTTCCAAACCACCTTCGGCGGCTGTGGACAAAAGCCATGGTCGTGAGCACAGAAGGAAAAGGCCTGGCAAGGACCAGGTCAGGTAACCGGCAAGAAGAGGACCGCAAGGGAACCACTATAGAAGTGTCGAAAGCGTAGGGACGATGTCAAAACCGCGGAGGAGTCGTTACCGCGGGACTAAGCTCCGACGAAACCTGATTACGGGCGGAGCGACATCCGGCATGAGAGGTGGCCTGAGCTTGCCAGGAGGCGGTTAAGCGGAACGTGGGAACCTGAGACTTCGATGCGAACGGAGAAGCCACAAGTGGCAGAACCACGAGGGCGAGCGTACGGAAGCGGAGACTCAGGGGCGGAACAGCGCGTAGTAGCCGGGAAGTCCTCGACAAAGGGATGGAGCGAAGGCGCTGTGTCAAGGAGCCTGATTCAATGAGCCAACCAGCGATGGGAGGAGCCCGATGAGTGAGGCAAAGCCGTTTTGTATTTCGAAGAAAGAGGTCTGGGAAGCCTACAAGCGGGGGAAAGAGAATAAGGGAGCAGCAGGGGTCGATGATCAGTCGATCGAAGATTTTGAAAAGAGGCTGAAGAAGAATCTTTACAAAATCTGGAATCGGATGTCATCGGGCAGCTACGTTCCGCCACCGGTGAGGACGGTGAAGATACCAAAGAAAAACGGTGGGGAAAGAAAACTGGGCATTCCCACAGTAGCCGATCGCATTGCGCAACAGGTGGTCAAGGCAAGACTGGAGCCAGAAGTGGAACCGCTGTTCCACGCCGATTCCTACGGATATCGACCGGGGAAGTCGGCATGGGAGGCAGTGGGCCAAGCGCGCGAGAGATGCTGGCGCTATGACTGGGTTTTAGACCTGGACATCAAAGGCTTCTTTGACAATCTGGACCAAAATCTACTACTCCGGGCAGTCAAGAAACATGCCAAGGAGCAGTGGATCGTTCTCTATATCGAGCGTTGGCTGAAAGCGCCAATGCAAGAAGAGGATGGGCGGTTGGTTCCGCGGGAGAAGGGTACTCCGCAAGGGGGAGTAGCCAGCCCACTGCTGGCCAATCTGTTTCTGCATTATGGGTTAGATCGATGGCTGGCGGCGTACTACCCTCAAGTGCCATTCGAGAGGTACGCCGACGATATCATCGCGCACTGCAGGACGGAGAGGGAAGCCCAGGAAATGCGGAAAGCCATCGCTGAGCGTTTGCAGACTTGCGGACTGGAACTCCATCCGGAGAAGACGAAAATCGTCTATTGCAAGGACGATTTTCGGAAGGGCAAGTACCCGAACGAAAAGTTTGATTTTCTTGGCTATACCTTTCAGCCGAGGCGATCAAAGAATCGTAAGGGGAAGTTCTTCATCAACTTCAGTCCCGCGGTCTCGAACAAAGCAGCGAAGACGATCCGCGACACTTTTCGGAGCTGGAACCTGCCCAACCGCAGCGACAAGGCTATCGAAGATCTGTCGCGGATGTTCAATCCGATTATCCGAGGGTGGCTCCAGTATTACGGGCGGTATTATCGCTCGGCCCTTTACCCGACCATGCGGGAACTGGACCGAGACCTGGTCCTTTGGGCCAAGCGTAAATACAAAAAGCTGCGCCACCATCACCGTCGAGCGACGCACTGGATTGCACGCATTTCGCGTCGCGCTCCGGCGCTGTTCGCTCACTGGCAGATGGGGGTGCGGCGTGGCTCCATGATGGGAGCTGTATGAGTCGAGAGGCTCACGTACAGTTCTGAGAGCGCCTCGGGGTGAAACTCCCCGGGGCGACTCACCTCGTGATCTGCTGTCGCTACCAGGCCGAAGAGGCGCTCGGGGCGATGCGGGACATGATGACGAAGCTGAAGTTGACGGTGAACGAAAAGAAGACGCGGGTCTGCAGGCTACCGGAAGAAAAGTTCGACTTTCTGGGATACTCGTTTGGTCGCTGCTACTCGCCGAAGACGGGCCGAGCCTATATAGGCACGACCCCTTCCAAGAAACGGGTGCAACGCATCTGTCAGGCGATCAGCGCAGCGACTCGACGAAGCCACACTCAGCAGGCCGCAGAGCAGCTCGTGGAACAACTCAACCGACAAATCATCGGATGGGCCAACTACTTCTGCTTGGGTCCTGTCAGCAAAGCTTATCGCGCAGTGGAAGAACACACTCGCCGCAGGCTTCGCCAGTGGCTGTGCACCAAACATCAACGGAAGGGAGCCGGTACGACGCGGTACTCCGACCAGCTCCTGCACAATAGGTTTGGACTGGTTCGACTTGCGGAACGAACCGCCAGCTTTCCGTGGGCAACACCGTGAACCTTTCTCCGAGAGCTGGATGCGCGAAACGCGCCTGTCCAGTTCGATGAGCGGGAAGAGGAAACAGAACCATGCCAAACCGGATTGAGGCGGCCAGGTGAAAATCTGACCAATCGCCACCGGGAGGCTAACGTCACTGCGCCTCTTCTCGACTCTACCCAACTGGCCCTTCTCATACGGCCAAGGCGCGCCTCCTGTCATCCCTAGTACAGAATGGAAGGCAAGTACGCCCCAGCGGGTTCGTTGTAGAGACCGATGGTCATCAATGTCATTGGCTGGACAACTCGAAGCCCGCTTTCAAGACACCACCGGAACAAGGCCGCGTTTCGGGTCGGCACTAGAATTCCTGGACCCTGAAATTCCGTCGCTGCCGAAATCAGCGCCTGCAAGTCCTGATTGCTGTCGGCGACCGCGTGTCCGAAGAAAGCAATGGACGAGGCGTAGGCCTTGATTCGTCCCTGCGACTCGGCGACTCTCGCTGTTCCCTGCTGAACAGCATCTTTAAGTTCAGCGGCGCGATCATGCCCGTGAACTCGCATACAGAGGTCGTTGCATGCCGGCAGGTCGTTCGGTTCCGCCAGCCGAACTCGATAAGCAGACGGCGTCTTCTGGATCGCACCCTGCATGCAGGCCAGCGGTTCGCGCACCGCGAAGCCGAGTTTTGCGTACAGCGAGAGCGAGCGATTGTGGTAAGCCGCCTGAACCAGACGCACGCCCGCGAACTTCCTCTCGGTCGCGCGCGCCATGACAGCTTGCATCAGTTGCCGACCTGCGTTCCGGTTTTGGACGGCGGGATCAATGGTGGTCGGACCCACACTGGCAATCGGTCCTCGCTCGTCAAGGCAGTTGCTGCCTATTACTTTTCCGTCCCGTTCAGCCACAACACAAAAGAACGACGGATGCGAAAACATCATCGAGAGCACACGAACACTATGCTCCGGGGCGGGAAAATCGGGAGGGAAGTTGTGCTTGTTAGCGAGCGTTGTGAAAGCGTCGAAGCCGATCCTTCCGCACACCTCGGCATCGGCCGGGGTAGCGCGACGAATCGCGACGGCTTGATTTTCGTTGATCAATGTTTGCGGCGGCGCAGCCATGATGATGAACTCTCCGATCTCATCCAATCCAGAAAGGCGCTCAGCGCTGGAATTTTAGTCTATCCTACAACTCTATTGTCAGCTGACGTAACCAGGCATAGCGCTCAAAACCCCTCAGTGAGTGAAATGGCGAGATGTCACGCCAATTGAGAGACTGCCTACCCCAGTGGTCGGCCCGAGTAATTTCCGGTTGGCGACGATCCGCGAATTGAATGAGCACAATCCTTTCCGAGTGCCGGGACCGTGCATCGGTGTCCGGATTCGGATAGCGGTGTTCTGAAACGGACAGCCCGGACCGAGTCATCGCATGGTAAGTGATTTACAATGTGGCGCTTAGTATTTGGCAGGCGTGATGCTGATACCAGGCAGCATGGGGTGAGAACATGTCCTTCGTTCGCGATCTGAGAGTTGCCGTTCACTCATTGATTCGTACGCCAGGGCTGGCGATCGCCGTGGTGCTCACGCTGGCGCTCGGCATCGGCGCCAACGCTGCCATTTTCACGCTGGTGCGCGGAGTGCTGCTCAAGCCTCTGGTCAATCGCGGCGAGGACCGGCTGATCTATATCCGGCAAAGCGCTCCCGGCATCGGCGACGAAAACGCTGCGTTTTCCGTACCCGAGCTACAGGATTTGCGTGCGAGCGTGAAAACCGTGAGCGCGTTTGGCGACTTCTCCGCCATGGACTTCACCATGATCGGCCTCGGCGAGCCTCGTTCAATTCAAGGCGGCGTTGTCGGCGGCACGTTTTTCGACGTGATGGGCCTTCATCCCGTGCTCGGTCGCCTGATTGGGCCGCAAGACGACGGTCCTAAAGCTGCCGGCGTGGTTGTTCTCACGTACCGTTTCTGGACAAACGCTCTTCACAAGGATCCTTCGGTCATCGGCAAAACCGTTCGCCTCGGTAGCATCGGTGATCGTACTGCAACAGTCATTGGCGTCCTCGAACCTTGCGTCCCATATCCGCAAGATACTGAAATTATTTCCAACGTCGTTACCAGCCCGCATCATCTTTCCGCAACCATGGTCACCGGCCGCATCCATCGCATGACTGAGCTTTTCGGCCGTCTCGCTCCCGGAGTCACCGTCGATCAGGCTCGCGCCGAGTTGCGTTCCGCCTACTCAGCGATGAAGAAAGACCACCCCGAGGCGTATTCGCGGGAAGCGGACTTCCAGATCGGGACGAAGTTGCTTCGTGATGAGATCACGTCGGGCGCCAAGACGGTGCTACTGGTGCTGCTCGCAGCGTCAGGGCTGGTCTTCATCATCGCATGTTGCAATGTCGCCAACCTGATTCTGGCACGGACGGTTCGCCGCGAAGGCGAGCTGGCGGTCCGCGTAGCGCTCGGCGCAAGCACAGGCGCGTTGCGCCGTATGCTGTTGGCCGAAAGCCTTCTGCTTTGTGGCGCCGGCGCCGCGCTCGGTGTCCTCAGCGCGCAGCCGATGGTCGCTATTCTGGCCCGCTACGCCTCGCGCTTCTCCATCCGCGCTCTCGATTTCAGAGTCGACTCGAGCTTGCTTTGGGTCGGAGCAGCGCTGGCTGTCGTCGCGGCGGTGATTCTCGCATTCGTCCCGCGCCTGCCCTCGTCCGGCGCGCGAAATGGACTGAGCCTAGCAAGCGGCAGTGTGCGGATCACCGGCAGCACGAGCCGCCGCCAGCGGATCTTCGCGGTGACACAAATCGCCGCGTCCTTCGTGCTGCTGGCCGGCGCAAGTGCGTTGATCGCTACGCTGATCGCACTGCAAAGGGCGCAGACGGGTCTGGACACCCAGCACGTCCTGGCCATTGACGTTCCCGCTATGTCCTATGGGAAGACACCTCAGCAGGTCGTCGATTTCTACAAGGAAGCGATGCGTCGCATTGATGCCCTGCCGGGCGTGAGTAAGACAGCGTTCGGCGACGTCGTTCCCTGGCGCGATGGCGGCGGCCCCGCCGGTCCCGGTTTCCAATTCTCCGCTGACGGACACGTTCACGCCGCGGGCGTAGAGGATCCCAGGGCGCAGTCGCGTTCCATCTCTCCCGGTTTTTTTGCGGCGCTTGGCGTTCCTATCATTGCCGGCCGCGATTTCAATGCGCTGGATTACCAAAATAACGACCAGAATAATAATCAAGAACCGGTCGTTATCGTCAGCGAGACTCTCGCACGGCGTATGTTCCCCAACCAGGATGCGATCAATCGGCATGTCTATTGGACGGATCCCGTGCTGCAATTCTTCGGCGGGACCGATCTCCAAAAGGCGCGTCTTCTCGCACCGCACCGCATCATCGGTGTCACTGCCGATATTGACGACGAACACGTCGTTCCTGAGCCCACGGTCACTGTTTACAGCCCTTTTGACGAAGGTGCAATCTTTGGCGGTCGTCTCTTCATTCACACGGGTGCAAATCCCTATGCGCTGGTCCCGTCGGTCACACGCATTATTCGCGACATGTCGGCCGATCAGCCGATTGAGCGCGCTGCCACACTCGAAGACATTCGGGCAGAGGTGCTCACGCCGGACCGTTTAAACTCGCTGGTGTTTGGCGTATTTGCGGCTGTCGCGTTGGCGATTGCAGTAGTGGGCGTAGCGGGCGTGCTGGCGTTTTCGGTGAGCGCGCGGACGCGGGAATTCGGCATCCGGCTGGCGCTTGGATCGCAACCGCAGCATCTCCTCAGAGGGGTTATCACAGAAGGCACCGTGATGGCTGCTGCGGGCGTCCTTGCAGGCGCGGCATTCGGATTCGCGCTGGCTCGTTTGGCGGGAAGATATTTTCTGGACATGAAGATGCCGGGAGCATTGCCTGTGGTCGTCTCGGCGTTCGTGCTGATGACGCTCGCGGTTATCGCGTCAGTGCTACCTGCGGCTCGCGCTGCGCGCGTTGATGTGATGCAAGCGTTGCGCTCCGAGTAACGTCGGATGGCGGGTGGCCCAGGCCATTGGGGCTGATTAACTCTCGAGGCGTTTTTGGATAACTTCTAACGAAAGAGAGTTTCCTTTACTGCCAAGTTTCTCACTTGGCACCTCTGGATTCTTGCCAGTTGACCTTGGCGGGGATTTCGTACTAATGTGGGCTTACACCGGAAAGGAGGTGGTCGAATGACAAGTTCTGATTGTAGTAACTGTAGTGGGAGTCTAAGACCAGGTGAGGTGGCTGAGACTTAGAGCGGGTTGCTCTAAGCGGGGCTGCGGGGCGGTCGAGCCCAGCAGCTACAGTCCGCACACTGACCGGAGAGTTTGGATTCGATCCGCCCGGCGTGAGGTCGCGCCGGGACCCGGAGTTGCCGTAGAGGCCACGTAGAGTGACCACCTCTTGGTCAATCCCAAACAGTCCACCGAATGGCCCGCAGGTTGAATGACTTGCGGGCTGTTTTTCGTTTGAGACAAGCCTCATGGGTCCAATGAGCACTATGCCCTTCCATGAGAAGGCCGCTCCAGGTCAAGTCAAGTAGTGATTGTGACAGTTGAAAAACGGAGGCTGCGCAAGCGATAAAATAGGTTTTTAAAATTTGATCGAGTCACAATTTATGTTGCGGCGCCCTCCGGGTCCCAACCCGCACTTCCTGATCGGCAATATCCCTCTGGCCGCTCGCGACCCTTTAGCTGTATTTAGTCGTTGGGCTAAAGACTATGGAGACATTTTTTACTACCGAGCCGGATGGATCCACGTTTATTTTCTGAACCATCCCGACCTGATCGAGTTTGTTCTGGTTCGCAATTACCAAAATTTCCTGAAAGACCGTGTGATCCGGAACAGCCGCTGGTTTTTCGGAGATGGCCTCCTTACAAGCGAGGGGGAACACTGGAAGAGGCAGCGTCGCCTCAGCCAGCCATCGTTTCACCGCGAGAAAATCGCCTCCTACGCCGATGTCATGACGAGCTATGCGGAGCGGATGCTATCCCATTGGCAGGACGGTGCAGTCGTAGACATTCATCAAGAGATGATGAGATTGACGCTGCGCATCGTAGTACGCGCACTCTTTAATGTCGAAGCCGAAGAAACGGATGAGATCTCTGGGGCCGTGAATGTCATGATGCGGAACAGCATCGGCGCCCGAATGCTTCTGCCGCCATTTTTCCGGCAGCTGCCGCTGCCCGGCACCTTCGAATTCCGCCGCGCCGTAGACAAGTTGAACAACAACGTCTACAAAATCATCCGCTTGCGGAGGAGGAATGTGCAGGAGACTGGGGATCTGCTCTCGATGCTGATGGAGGCTCGCGATGAAGATGGCAGCCAAATGAGCGACCAGCAACTCCGCGATGAGGTTATGACGTTTCTTCTTGCCGGTCACGAAACAACTGCCTTGGCGCTCTCGTGGGCATGGCACCTGCTCAGTCAGAATTCTCAGGCGCAGCAAAAACTGCAGGAAGAGGTAGACCGGGTGCTCGCAGGACGCATACCCAATATCTCTGATTTGCCGTCCTTGACTTGTGCCGAAAGCGTGATCAAGGAGTCCATGAGGCTCTACCCGCCTGCGTGGGGCGTTGCTCGCCAAGTGATCAAAGATTTTGAACTGAGTGGCTACCGCATTCCAGCTGGGGCGAACGTTGTGATGAGTCAGTGGGTGATGCACCGTGATTCAAGGTTCTTCTCTAACCCTGAAAAATTCGACCCAAACCGGTGGACTACTGAACAATGCCAGAAGTTGCCGAAGTTCGCATACTTTCCATTCGGTGGTGGTCCCAGGCAGTGCGTGGGAGCGTCATTCGCGATGATGGAAGCCGTGCTCTTACTCGCCACGATCGCGAGGAGATTTAAGTTGCATCCGGTGGCGGGACATCCAGTCGTACCTTTGCCGAGCTTCACTCTACGACCAAGGGAAGGCGTTCGCGTGGCTCTGGAGGAAAGAGCCCAGCGAGCTGTGAGCAAACTTGGCCAAGACACCACAACTGTCGCAACATCGCCATAGCCCTCGTTGACGGGTCAATGAGCGCTATCCATTTACGCTCATTAACTCGGTTGTGAGTGTAACCGCGATTCTCCTCTAGAGCACAGGACGCAGAGATTCTTTCAGACGATTTTTCCCGAAGCCGGGCGCTTCTCATCGATTTACGCGTCGAACACTTAATTTCCGAGGACCTTTGCCGGTACGAGGCATCTAACAAGGCAAACAATGGGTCGACTGAGGATCAAACCAGTTCTTCAAACTTGGGGCCGTACCTTACGAGGTCGAGTCCCATCGCTTTCCATTGAAATCACGAAAGAATGCCCGCTGCGTTGTCCTGGGTGCTATGCATATGAAGACGCTCATCTCGGGAGCACGAACCTGCGCAGCCTGTCCGATTTCAAGGGACAGGAACTGATCGCGCGTGTGCTCGACCTGGTGGATCAATATAGTCCGCTCCATCTGTCTATTGTCGGAGGCGACCCCCTCGTCCGTTACCGCGAACTTGAAATCCTGCTGCCGCAGTTGGTGAAGCGCGTCCACGTCCAGGTTGTGACCAGCGCGTTCCGTCCAATCCCGTCCTCGTGGGCCCTACTGCCGGAGCTGCAAGTCGTGGTTTCGGTCGACGGACTGCAGCCGGAGCACGACATGCGCCGCAAGCCCGCCACCTACGAGCGCATCCTGCGCAACATTCAGGGCCATCACATCGTGGTGCATTGCACCATCACAAGCGCGATGGTCAAGCGTAGAGGCTACATCCCCGAGTTCGTCGATTTTTGGTCGGCCCAGCCTGCAGCAGAGAAAATCTGGATGAGCATCTTCACGCCCCAGCGTGGCGCCGCCAATGTCGAATGCCTCACGCCTGACGAGCGGAAGATCGTAGTCGAAACTCTGCTGCGGATTCGTCAGGAGGAACCCAAGCTCGACATGCCCAAAGGGATGATTGAGGCATTCCTGTCACCTCCGGCGTCCCCCGACCGCTGCATCTTCGCCCAGACAACGCGCACGCTCTCGGCGGATTTCAAGACTCGCGTCGAGCCCTGCCAGTTTGGCGGCGACCCCGACTGTTCGCGATGCGGCTGCATCGCTTCGATGGGGCTGGCTGCGGTCGGAGATCACAAGCTCGTGGGTCCGATGACTGCCGGGCACATCTTCTGGACCTCAGCCGCAATTGGCCGCCATGTACGGCGTGGCGAAAATTGGTTGCAGCATCTCGTGAACCGCAAGCAAGGCGAAGTGGACAAAGAGGGCTATCACGACGTCTCGCGCACCAAGGATCCGCTGAGGGTCATTGACTGACGAAGCGCTAAGGTTCGGACTGGCACGAGTGCGCCTAACATTGGTTCAGGTGCCCGGGCTGTGCGCTATACGGGCTTTGGCTGTATACATAGCTATGACCTTCCTGCGCCGCGTCGTAATGCTACCTTTTGGGACGATTCAATCGTCCGTCGCTTTGCTAGTGCTGTTGTCGCTGGTGCATCCATCGCGGGCCTTTGCGGCGAATCCTGATCTGGAGACTGTGCTGACTGGTTCGCGCCAGCGTATTGAGAAATTGGACTACCGCGTGAGCGGGCGACTCACACGGGTGGAAGGCGATGGCAAGCGCACGGGCTACAAGTTTGTCGGCAAGGCTCACTGGTTTCCCGATGGTCTGAGTGTGCTGTGCGAGATCTCGGGGCCTGGCTCCGAGAAGACGAGCCTTCTTCTGCATATGAGCGTGAGTGGACACGTAACCATTGAGGCCGTACTTCCTGGCGAGAAGGCCGCTAGCGCGTTGCCCTTCGAACGTTGGAACGACCCAGTGGTGGGCACAGACTTCTCCTATGAAGACATGCTAGAGAGCTATTTCTTCTGGAAGCATCAGGAGCTCCTGGCACCGGAGAAATACGGCGCAAGGGATTGCTTTGTCCTTAAGAGCATGTCGGGCGCTGAGGACCGCACTTACTATGATTCAGTGACATCGTGGATTGACCGCGGCATTTTGTTCCCTGTGCATGTGGTGAAAACGCCTCGCGGGAAGGGGCCGCAGAAGGAATTCATTTACTACGGGCTGCGGCAGGTCGGCGGCGCTTGGTCTGCGTCGCAAGTGGAGGCGAAGCTGCAGGGCAAGCCCGGCTCCTCGATTCTTGCAATCGAATTTGGCTCGGGAAAGGCAAATCTTGAACGCAAGGACTTTGCTATCAGCCAGTCCAACGCTCAAGCGGAGAAAGTGAAATAAATCGATTCGGTTAATTACACTGTTGCAAGGCCCTGTGCTGTCGCTGGAGTATCCACGGTGTTCGCGGTCATGAGATAAGCTCCTTTTCAGGCGTCGGAGTGGCCCCGTATAAGCCAAAGGGCCACCAATTCCAGTCGCCGGCAAGTTGCAATAGTGCCGGCCCGACAACCATCCGCACCACTGTGGCGTCAATGAACACCGCCACGGCAAGCGTAAAACCCAGCATTTGGACGACCAGGAAGCTTCCCACGGTGAATGCGGCGAAGACGGCAATCATGATTGCCGCGGCGCTCGTGATGAGCCCGGCCGTCCGCGCCAGGCCCTCGATCACCGCTGATCTTTCGGATAGACCGCGCCGCCGTTCTTCGAGGACTCGGGCGACCAGGAAGACCTCATAGTCCATGCTCAATCCGAAGACGATGGCAAACGCGAGAATCGGCACGATCGGGTATACCGTGCCGGTCGGTCCGTCGACGCCAAAGAGTTTGCTACCGTGGCCTTCCTGAAAAACCAAAACTAACGCACCGAATGAAGCGCCAACCGAGAGCAGATTGAGCAGAATTGCTTTGACAGCCGCAAATAGAGAACGTAACCCGATCAGGAGCGCCAGCAAGCTCCCCAAGATGACGCCAAGGACCACCCTTGGCAACTGCTCTTTTACGACCGAGTCATAATCTGCTTCGAGTGCGGGAACGCCGCCGACGCGCAGCACAGCGCCGGGCACGCCGGTTATCGCCGCGACATCGGAGGAACGCACGTCTCGTACCCACTGTATCTGGTTGTTGGGCGAAAGAGCGGCGGTGGGCAGCAACTCAATCAAAGTAGCTTGGCCATCGCTGCGAAGAAAACTTTTGCGGATTGGCTCGGGCACTTCGTCGACAGCATCCGCAGTGTCGGACATTCCCGTGAGGGTCGGAAGAGACAATACCTCTTCCGCTCTAGGATCGCTCTGGAAGCGCTTCGTCAAGCGACTGACGGCAAGCCAGCCAGCCGGCGAGAGCGGCGGAGACTGCGGCGGCAACTCCAGGACCACTCGGAGAGACTGCACAATACCCGACCGCCCCATGTCTTGAAGCGTGTGCAGTGCTTGCACCGACTCGGCTGCGGCTGGAAGCGAGTTGTGGTCAGGAACGCCGGGAGAGATTCTCCGTCCCTGGAATGCAAAGATCAGTAGCGGAATCCCGGCGACCAGCAGAGCTGTCCAGGGCCGGCCGGTTATGATGCTGCCCCACCGAACCCACCGCTCATTCGCCGCGCATAGACTCTCCCGCGTTTTGAATCGTCTGGCTCGAAGACGCACTCTGACGACATCGATGCGATGCCCTAGCAGACCAAGCACCCAAGGCAGAATGAATGTACACAGCATGACACTCAAAACGGTTACCAGCAGGCCAGCGATCCCGATGGAGCGCAGTTCGCTGATGGGCACAGTGAGCAGCGCTGAAAATCCGATTGCAACTGTCGTGGCCGAGATCATCAGCGTCCGCCCTGCGCTGCCCGGCAGCAATATCGGCAGCCTGGCCGGGATCATATCCCTCGGCCAATGCTTCGCGAAACCGGCTCACCATCAGCAAGGCGTAGTCGATGCCCAAGCCAAGGCCGAGCATCGTCGCCAGATTCTGCACCAGAATCGACAGCTGCAGATAATGAGCGAGTAGCGCAGCCGCACCCAGCGCCATCGAGATTGAGAGTAGTCCAACTCCTAGCGGCAAGAGCGCGGCCACGAGACTGCCGAAAGCCAGCAACAGCAGCACGAGAGTTACCGGCATCGCTCGTTCCTCGGCAAGGGTGACGTCATCTGCACTGACCTTGCGAAGATCGAAGTTCAGTGGCGTTTCACCCGTAATCTCCAGTTTGATATTGGGGTATTGCGACCTGAGCTGACCTTCCATCCAGTCTGCTTTTGCCCTTAGTTTGGGGACCAACGCCTCGACAGTTTCGTTGTGCGGGTCCAACCCGACGATGATCAAGGCCCCGCCATTGTTCCCAGTGAAGAGAGAATCTGGCCAATCCAGACTCGAGACGGCACCCGACACTCCTGGCACGCTACGCAATGAACTGGTTAAGAAGCCCAATGCATCAGCGCCTTTGGCTGAATCCGGATCGGGAATACCGCTGATCACCAGAACCAGGCGGTGGGCGTACGGAGACTGGAAACGCTGCGCCAGTTCCAGGTCGACTTTTTCGGATTCTCCGCCCTTGATGTGAACAACTGTCTCCAGGCGACGTTCGACTTTGTAGGAAAAGGGCAGCAGCACAAGCGCCATGACAAACCCCGACATCGCCAACCAGAATCGGCGGCGAGCGGCAACATGGCCTCTCTTCAAGCTTGGCCTTACCATGGAAGATCCACGTCGTTTCCTGGTTCGTCTGAGAGCAATGAAACTGCTCCAGTGATCGGGTGCGTCCATGATAAAGGGTCAAACTGGATATTCATTGGGCTTCGGCCTTGAGCTCAGTTAAGGATAAACGATTGATGTGGGAACTGCCCGTTAAACCCTTGTCAATCGAGGGACGTGGCTGACGGAAAAACTTCACACGGTGCTGACCATCGACGAAGTTAAGTTCAATCAAAATCTCGGTGAGAAATTGTTCGCGCCTGAAAACCCGGGAAACTCGCCAGGCTGTTAAACACTAAGCCGCTCTAGAGATCTACGCTCTAAACGTCTACTGGAATCTGAATTCGACATGCGAATTGGGCTCGCAACCCTTCCATTCGATCCCCTATCGGTTTTGCCAGTTCCCTAGGAGTCGCCGATAGCCTAGAACTACTTACGCGTGATAACCGAGCATTGTTTGGGATTCACTTAGTTGCTTATTTGCAACCCACAGGAGAAATTTCGTGTCTGAAAAACTCACTCCCAGCACGATGCGATTAGCTGTCCTTTGCCTCCTAGCGTCCGCTATGTTTCCGTCATTAAGTCGAGCCCAGGTTCCTGTCTTCAAGATTACGACGGAAGACAGCTCGGTTAAGTTCGCCGTGAAGGCATCGGTGGCCATCAACGGTACTTTCGACAAGTGGGACGCCACTCTCACCTTTACGTCTACTGACCCGACGACTGGCGTTTTGGACATCAAGATTCAGGCAGACAGCGTCAATACCGGAAGCGGCATGAAGGACGGCAAGCTGAAGAGCAAAGACTTCTTCAACGCCGATCAGGATCCGTTGATCACGTTTCTGTCAAAGAAGATTGTACAGACCGGCCCCCACACCTGGGATGTGCAGGGCGACTTCACGATACGTGGAGCGTCTAAGCCCCAGACGCTGACGCTAACGGTTTCCGGCGAGGGAACAGGCACAGGCGAGATTCAAGGGACCATGGTCTTCGATCGTAAGGACTACGGGATGAATAAAGGCATTCCCTTCGTCCACATCGGCGACAGCGTCGACGTGACTGTCGACCTCAAGGGCAAGCGAATCAGCGGGCCTCCATTGGTGTTTAAGCAATAGCCAGCTTTGCAACTCTCACGGCTTCTGTCTTTCACTGCGCCGCGACCTTTACCCGAGGGCGGGCGATCCCTCCTGCGGAGTGGTAAGCTGGGTCTCGCCTGCGTTGCTTCGCAAGCTGCTGATGCTCGATATGCCCAGCACCAGCGTCGATCCCGATCGTTGGTTGCAGCACGCCATCGCGGAGCCTTTGAAAATGGAGCCCCGGTATGACCGGTCGCTTTGTTTTGAAAATCGGCGATCATCTCGAGGATGCCGAGAAGAAGAAATACTATAACGAAAGACTTTTTTCCGAGGTCGCCCCGCGATACGATTTCATTACCCGGGTCCTTTCTTTCGGGCGCGATGCAGCGTGGAAGCGCACGCTGATTTCATCGCTTCCCCCTTACGAATCCCCTGCTTGCGTTGATCTCGCCTGCGGGACCGGCGACATCTCGTTTCTGCTTGCCGACAAATACGCGCGTGGCCGCATCGCCGGACTCGACATCACCGAGCTGATGCTGGATATCGCCCGTCACCGCAATACTCATCCGAATGTCAATTTCGTCAACCAGGACATGGGATCGCTTGACATCGTTTCCGAATCCGTGGACATCGTTACCGGTGGATACGCCCTGCGGAATGCACCGAACCTCGGAACAGTTATTGACGAAATCAGCCGCGTTCTGAAACCGAGAGGCGTGGCGGCCTTTCTCGATTTCTCCAAACCCGATGCAAATATCCCGCAGAAGATGGAATACTGGGGTCTGAAGATATGGACAGGACTGTGGGGCGTGCTTCTTCACCGGAACCATGAAGTGTATAGCTACATAGCCGAAAGCCTCCAGCGCTTTCCCGACCGGCGTCACTTGCGGAACATTTTCCGAGAAAAGGGATTTTCTGTCATCGATTCCCGTCTTTTTTTTGGAGGGATCACCGAACTGCTAGTGGTCCAAAAATTGCCGCGAGACCAAGCGCCATGACCGATGCCTACCCGAATCCTATCGCCACCCGCACGAGACGAACAATCGTCAGTTCACGATCATTTTTGTGCTTATTATTCGTTGGAACATGGGTGCCTCGCTTGCGGAATTTGTAGGAGACTATCAGATCGCAGAGTGAGTGCCAGACCTCTTGAAAGCCAACTCGATGACTTCCGCGGTGTCTTCCGCGAGCGAAAGCTGGGCAACTTCTCTGCGAGTAAACCAGCGGGCCTCGACAGCATCGCCAGCAGCGTGGATATCCCCAGCGATTCTCCGGCAGAGGAAGTCGATCAGCACGTAATGGTAGCGAGTGCGCTGGTCGGAATCGGGCAAAATGCGATCGAATACGCCCAGTAATTCGCCCACCTCGACGGTCAGACCGGTCTCTTCCGAAGCTTCGCGAACGGCTGCCTGACGCAGGGTTTCGCCGATTTCCAGAACGCCGCCCGGGATCGACCATGACCCCGCGAGGGGTTCGTGTCCGCGCTTCACCAGGATGACGCGCTCTCGATCGACGATGATTGCGCCGACGCCGATCAGGGGCGTGTCTGGGTATTCGCGTTTCATGCTTTGCGCCAGCACATTAAATTATGCGAGCGATTCTAAATGACACTTGGGGATTACGAGCAGTTTTCAGATATCGGTTCCCGGTTCTCAGTAGAATAGCCCGGTGCCCCTAGAAGAATACAAACGCAAACGCCGCTTCGAAGAAACGCCGGAGCCTCCGCCTAAGCTTGAGAAGAAGAGCGGACACCGCTTCGTGGTTCAGAAACATCGGGCCACGCGCCTGCACTACGACTTCCGGCTGGAGATGGAGGGAGTACTCAAGTCATGGGCCGTTCCGAAGGGACCGTCGCTGGATCCGGCTGACAAGCGGCTGGCCATGCAGGTCGAAGATCATCCGGTTTCTTATTTTGATTTTGAGGGCACGATTCCGCAAGGCAACTACGGCGCCGGGACTGTGATGGTATGGGACGTGGGCACGTGGGAACCGCTCTCGCCGCAGCCGGTGAAGGGAAAATATGTGGCGGGAACCGAGGCTGAAGCGGTTGCCATGTTGGCGAAGGGAGATCTCAAGATCCGACTGCATGGGCAGCGGCTGAAGGGCGATTTTGCTTTGATTCACATACGCGGGCGGCGTCCGGGAAGCAAAGGGACGGAATGGCTGTTGATCAAGAAGCATGACGAATACGCGGTTGAAGGTTATGACATCGAGCAATACGACAGCTCGGTGCTCAGCAAGCGGTCGATGGCCCAGATTGCAGGCGATGCGGATTCGGCTGAATGGAAGAGCAGCCGTCCGGCTTCGCGCGGGTCGGTGAAAGCGCCTTGGCTGGTTGACACGCTGGCCAAACTGGACAAGAAAAAACAGGTAACCACAAAGGACACCAAGTTACACAAAGTAAGAAAAAACGGTAAGAAAAAGAGTGAAACTGGTCGATCGGCAGCGGAGCGATCAACTGACAGCCGGACCGCGACTTCAGGGGCCAACTCTTCGCTCTCCGTAGCTAAGGGCCTGGTGGGTGCTGTCCCCAAATCCATGCCTGTTGCGGTTCATCCCATGCTGGCCACGCCGGTTGAGAAAGCTTTCGACGACCCGGCATGGTTGTTCGAAATCAAGTGGGACGGTTATCGCGCAGTTTCGTTCTTCCAGAACGGTAAAGTTCGACTGGTCTCGCGCAACCAGAATGACCTCACCGGTGAATTCCCCGAACTCAACGAATTGTCTAAATCGATCAAAGCCACAAATGCAGTACTCGACGGCGAAATTGTAGTTCTCGACGATCTCGGCCGTGCTTCGTTCAGCTTGATGCAGCAACGTACCGGCATTCGTAAAGGCGGACGGCGGACCGGAGCGCGCCGCGAATTGCGAGTGGTGTATTACCTTTTCGATCTGATCTATCTCGATGGGTATGATCTGCGGCGGGTTGCGCTGGAGCAGCGCAAGGAAAATCTAGCCCAGATCATTGTTCCCGGCGAGCTGGTTCGTTATTCCGATCATTTTCCCCAAGGTTTGGCGCTATTCGATGTGGCCAGGCAAAAAGGCCTGGAAGGAATTCTCGCGAAGAAGCGACTGAGCCATTACGAAGAGCGGCGAAGCCACGAGTGGCTCAAGATCAAGGTTACGCAGACAGTGGATTGCGTGGTCGGCGGTTACACCGACCCGGAGGGCAGCCGGCAATACTTCGGGTCGATCGTCCTCGGGCTCTATGACAAGAAGGGCCGGCTCATTCACGTGGGGCAGGCGGGCACGGGTTTCAACCAGACGATGCTGAAGGAAATCTGGCAAGTCTTGAAAGGGCTGGAGACAAATCGCAATCCGTTTTACGGGGATGTGGATGCCGCCCACGTGCATTGGGTGAAGCCGGAACGAGTGGCGGAGATCAAGTTTACCGAGTGGACGCATGAAACGGTCGAGGGTGGGATGAAATTACGAGCGCCGGTTTTTCTTGGGTTGCGGGAGGATAAGGATCCGAAGGAATGTACGTTTGCCGAGCAGGCGGGGAAAATTTCTGGAACTACTTGATTTCTTTCATGGGCAGGAGCGAGCCGTAATCGCGGCCGGTGGTTGGTTCCACGGCGCGCGCGACCACGCCATCGAAGGCGTCGCGAAACTCCGGATATTTTCCTATCAGCGCTTTCATAACTGCGGCGTTGTCCTGAAAAATCAGGGCTGTATTTGAGACGTCGGCGCTCTGGTACTTCACCAACAGGTCGAGATCCTGTCCGACTGCCAGAGGAAACAACGCGGTTAGCCGCTGCATTTTCCCTCCTGCCGCAAGTTCAACGGTGCTGCCGCCGGCGGGCAAGTCGGATGGCTTGACCGTCTCCTCCTCATCTGCCAGTTTGTCGGTCAACTGGGTAGACATGAAGGACACTGGGACCGCCAGATAGCCAGCTTCGACGAAGTACAGCCAGGCGTTGCGGTTCTGGCCCTTGGCCTGAAAGGCACGGGCGTGGTCGGCAAACCAGGTCGCGTCATGCCCAGCGATTTGGGGTTCTCTGACGTAGAAGCCGCCAATCTTCCAGTCCTTGCCTTCCTGTTGTAATACAAACGAAACGGTGCGTGGCTGCTTTGCGGTTGGAACATCCAGAATGACGACTGCATAGTTGCCGGGAGGCAAATTTGGGATTACGAATACGGCGCTGCCGGCCGTTTGCCCATTCTTGCCAAACACGCCGCACAGAAACTCGGCACGTTCGAGCGGCGCCGTTCCTTCGGCTTTCAAAAGGAATGGAGAGCGCGGAATGGCCTGTGCTCCAGAAAAGTTCGGTTGATTCTCTTTCACGGCAGTTTCGATGCCGGAGAAATCTGAAGCGAGACTCGCAATCGAACTTTGTCGCAACGCCGCAGAGTCGCCCCGGGCCGCCATGTCGAAATAGCGTTGTGCAGTGCTCACCAGGGCAGCGCGGGTGGGTTCATCCATGTCGCTCGCGGTGAAACAAGTTTGGGCGTGCGCGAGTCCCGGGCAGAGAATCAGCGTTAGGACCAGAATGCTCGTCGCCAGACGAGGGCTTGGCGATTTTCTACCGAGCGTCTCCATGCGTATCTGTATTCTACGACGCGAACCCTGAGAAATGCCGTCGAACCGGTTGCCGGGCCCCGTCGACTTCAATTGCGCGGGCTCCGCCCCTGTGGTACCGTCCCTTTGATTCCCACTTCTCGGGGAAAGGAAACACTCATGCCTTGGATTATTTTGGGCGTTCTGGTGGTCATCGCCTTTGCGCTAGTTGGGATGTACAACAGCCTCGTGCAGTTGCGTATCCGGTGCGATTCGGCGTGGTCCGACATTGACGTGCAGCTTAAACGACGTCACGACCTCATTCCGAACCTGGTCGAGACGGTGAAAGGATACGCCATTCACGAAAGGGGCACGTTTGAGAATATCGCCAAGTTTCGCTCGCAGGCGATGCAAGCTACTTCACCAGTCGACAAGGCTGCGGCGGAAAATCAACTGAGTGGCGCGCTCAAGAGCCTGTTCGCCGTGGCAGAGAATTATCCGCAGCTGAAGGCTTCGGAGGAATTCACCCAATTGCAGGGTTCGCTCAATCAGACCGAGGACACCATTCAGAACGCTCGCCGCTACTACAACGCGGTGGTGCGCGACCTTAATACCAAGATTCAATCATTTCCGACCAATATACTGGCCGGGATGTTTGGCTTCCAGGCACGGCAATTCTTTGAAGTGGAGGCTGTGGACCGCGAACCTGTTGCCGTGAAGTTCTGAGTTTGGCGCACCGATGATCAAAGTGGTTTATTGCATCAGCAAGAAGGCTGCCCTGACGGACGAGGAGTTCTTTCGTTACTGGGAAAATGTCCACGGTCCGATCGGCGCGCGGATTCCTGGACTTCGGAAATTGGTGCAGAGCCACCGCTTGAGTGTCCCCAGAGACAAACATCTCCCTGATTTTGACGGCATGGCGGAGTTGTGGTTTGACGATATGGAGGCTTTGGTGGCGGCACGTCAATCGCCGGAGTGGAAGGCTTCGAGTGAGGACGAAGGGAATTTTGTCGACGACGATCGAGTTGCTTACTTTGTGTCGGAGGAGCGGGTTATTTTGGACGACGCGAAATGACGATTCGCCGGAGCAACTTTTTATTGTTGTCATCCCGAGCAGCGCGAGGGATCTGGGTGCTACGCGTGGCTAAGGGAAGCCACGATTCCTCGTGGCTTTCGCTCCTCGGAATGACACGGGAGGGTTTTGTTGCCGGCCTGAAACGCAGCGAGCTGCGTTTCCACAGAGTGGTTGTAATTGGTTTGCTGCTGCTTTTTGCTTCGCCTCTCTTTGCCCGCAGCTGGCGGGTTGCTGACTTCAACGCCACGATTTCCGTTCATGAAGACGGCTCGGCTGTGGTCCATGAGCGGATTTCGCTCGCGTTCGAGGGCGAGTGGCATGGCATTCACCGTTTCATCCCTGTCGAATATCCGGGGGCACGGGGCACGAACTACACGCTTTTTCTTAACGTGACCGGCGTAACCGATGGCGATGGCGGGAAGCTGAAATACGAATCGTCGACCTCCAACGGCTTTCGCGACCTGAAGATTTTCATTCCTGACGCGGTCAATGCCGCGCGCACCGTCGAGATCGACTACACGGTTCGCAACGGCACACGCTTCTTCGAGGATCACGACGAGTTTTACTGGAACGTGACCGGCAATGACTGGCCGGTGCCGATCGATCATGCTTCCGCGCTGGTCAGCTTTCCGGGCTCGGCGGCGGGGTCGCTGCGCGCCCAAGCTTTCACTGGAGCGTACGGATCAGCCGAACGCGGCGCCAGTGCTGAAGTTCAAGGCTCTGAGGTTTCGTTCGAGACCGGCAATCCGCTGCCCATGCGCGGCGGAATGACGATCGACATCTTCATTCCGAAAGGCATTCTCAAAGAGCCGGGCACGCTCACGCGGTTTATTTGGTTTGTGGGCAGCAATCCCATTGTCTTTCTGCCTTTTTGGACTTTTGCCGTGATGTTCACGCTCTGGTGGTACAAGGGGCGCGATCCCGATCCCGGGCTTTCGGTTGCGCCGATGTATGAGCCGCCGGCGGGGATGACTCCAGCTGAAGCTGGCGCGCTGCTCGACGACAAGGTTCATCCGCGCGACATCACCTCGACGCTGGTGGATCTGGCGGTCCGCGGATTCGTGAAGATCGAAGAAGTGGATGACAAAGGACTGGTCTTTCATCACAAGGATTATGTTTTTCATCTCCTGAAACCGATGGCCGAGTGGGGAGATCTTGCTCCTTATGAAAGCGTCATGCTGACGAATGTCTTCCTTGGCGGTGAGGTCACGCGGCTGTCCAGCTTGAAAAACCGCTTCTACACGGCGATTCCCGCCAATCCGGCAAGATATTATGGCGCGACTAAGAAAAAAGGGAATGTACCTGCTCGATCCCGATTCGGCGAACGGCTACAGTGTGTTTGGCATCGTTCTTATTGTTGCGCCGTTCTTGATGCTGCAGTTTCTCTGGAACAAGCAAGTCTTCGGATCGATCGTTCTGTTACTTGGGAGCGGATTTATTTCTGCGATTCTGTGGTGGTTGTTCGCGAGCGAGATGACGGCCAAGACTCTGCAAGGTGGACGCACCCGAATCGCCGTTTTGGGATTTCAGGAGTTCATGAATCGTGTGGATGCAGACCGGTTGAAGCGCATGCCTCCGGATACGTTCGAGAAATATTTGCCTTACGCGATGGCGCTGGGCGTTGAGCATCAGTGGGCGCAGGCGTTTGCGGGGATCGTGAAGGATCCTCCGGCTTGGTATGTTTCGCCGAATGGAGGGATGGGTTTTAATCCCATCTTCTTTTCCAGTTCGATGCACAGCATGGCGACGGATATGCATCAGGTCTTCGTGTCAGCTCCGCGGGGCAGTTCGACGGGGTCAGGCTGGAGTGGCGGTGGTGGAGGCGGGGGATTCTCCGGTGGCGGTTTCGGGGGTGGTGGAGGCGGCGCTTTCTAGATTCTGCTACCCATGTCACCCCGCAGTTTGCAGCCATCACCCGACACAAAGCGGCTGCCTATGGTGCAAAGGTGTGATCCGAACTGCCTCTTTTCGGTCGATGGATGCTCAGGGGGAACCTAGTTTCACCATGTTACGGAAGTAACTCTGGCCTTTGACTGAAGTGCCTTCCATGATATAAGGGCGAATATAGTAGAAATCAGCAGAACCTGAAGTTGATCAGGAGACACCATAGTGGAGTTGGCTTTTGCACGCAAGGAAGGCCACGAGCGAGGAGGTCTTGTGTCCGAAGCGCGGACGGGAAAACGGTTCCCGCTGGAGCTGCCGATCAAGATTCATAAGGCAGACGAGGGCGGACAAGCGAGTGGAGTAACCGGAAATCTGAGCGCCGCCGGGGTTTACATTCGGGCGGATGCGGCGCTGGAAGTGGGCTCCAATGTGGAGTTCGAGATCGTTCTGCCCCCCGAGGTCACCGGGGCCAAGGAAAACGTGACGGTGCAATGCAAGGGACGCGTGGTCCGCACCGACGAACCCGCCACCGGCGGCAGTGCGGAGGCCCGGGGTGTGGCCTGCGTAATTGATTCCTACGATTTCATTCGTCACCCATAAACGGTGGTCAGTCTGGTCGTGACTCGTAAAGAGGTGCTGAAGCGATGCTTAAATTGATTCTGGCCGACAATCAGGCAATCTTCCGCGCGGGGATCGCCAAAGTGCTGGCGGTTGAAGACGAAATGCGCATTGTCGCGCAGGCGCAAACCCAGGAACAGATGTTCATGGCCCTGGATAAATTCCGGGCGGCTGTCCTCGTGATCGCGGGCGGGTTCCACGGCGATTTCCTGGCCGTACTGCAAGCGGCGAACAAAGCCAAGACCCGGGTGGTGGTGCTGGCGGACACTGGCGAGAGCACGCAGCGCTACATGGCAGCAGGGGCGCACGGAGTGGTTTATCGCAACGTGACCAGCCAGGCGCTGGTGGACTGTGTACGTAAAGTAGCTCGCGGCGAAACCTGGGTACAGGATATTGCTGTCCCGAGCGAGCTTACCGAAAACGACATGGTGGGTCTGCGGGTCCGCGACCGCCTGACCGCAAAGGAACTGCGGATCGTCGCGCTGATCGTGCAAGGCTACAAGAACAAAGAAATCGCCACGCAGCTTGGCACCACCGAGCAGGTGATCAAGAATTATCTGCGCAACGTGTATGACAAGATTGGCGTATCCGATCGACTGGAGCTGGCGCTCTTCACCATTCACCATCGAATCCTGAATGAAGCTGCAGCAGCTACGGCTGCCGCCGCGCCGCCGTCCCAGGGACAGGCAGTGCCGTCGTAGGGTCGCGCCTAAGAACGTGTAGAGCGGACACTCTTGTCCGCTCTTTTGTTTTACTGTCAAACTGCAAAAATCAAAAACGAACGCCTAAAGTCAAGAGCAGCGGACAAGAGTGCCCGCTCTACACGGTTACGCCTAACTGATCTTTTCCGCCACCGATTTTGCCTGCGTGAACAGATATAAGTAATCCGGGCCGCCGGCTTTTGAGTCCGTCCCGGACATATTGAATCCACCGAAGGGATGTGCGCCGACCATCGCGCCGGTGCACTTGCGATTGATGTAGAGGTTGCCGACGTGGAAATCGCGGACGGCGCGATCGATCTTGTCTTGCGAACTGGTGTACACCGCGCCGGTTAGGCCGAACTCCGTATCGTTGGCAATCTCAAGCGCGTGATCAAAGTTCTTTGACTTGATCACTGCCAGCACTGGGCCAAAGATTTCTTCCTGCTCAAGTTTTGACTTGGGCTTGATGTCGGCAATGACCGTGGGCTGGATAAAATAGCCCTCGCCAGCATTTTTGGCAGGGCCGCCGCCGGTGATCAGGCGTCCATCTTTCTTGCCATATTCGATGTATTCGAGGATCGACTTCATTGATCCCTCGTTGATCACCGCGCCCATGTTCGGGTTTTCTGCAGGATCGCCGACGGTGATCTTTTCCACGCGGGTCTTGAGCTGCTCCACGAATTTGTCGTAGATGCGTTCATCAACGATGGCGCGAGAGCAGGCCGAACACTTTTGGCCCTGGAAGCCGAACGCGGCTTGGGCAACGCCTTCGACGGCAGCATCAAAATCACCGTCGGCATCGACGATGATCGCGTCTTTCCCACCCATTTCGAGGACGGTGCGCTTGATCCAAAGCTGGCCCGAAACCTTGTCGGCGGCGCGCTTGTGGATGTCGAGGCCAACCTCGCGTGAGCCGGTAAAGGCGATGTAACGCGTTTTGGGATGCCCGACCACGGCATTGCCAAAGCTCGCGCCGGCGCCGGGACAGAAATTGACTACTCCGTCAGGAATGCCAGCTTCTTCGACGAGTTCAATGAACTTCGCAGCGATTGTGGGTGAATCGCTCGACGGTTTCAGAATAACCGTGTTGCCCGCGACAACTGAAGCCATCGTCATCCCGGCCATAATCGCGCAGGGAAAATTCCAAGGTGGAATTACTGCACCGACTCCCAGCGGAATGTAGCGCAGGGAATCGTGCTCGCCGGGCATTTGGACGTCGGGTTTCACTTTCGCGAGACGAAGGGCTTCGCGGCTATAGTATTCGCAGAAGTCGATGGTCTCGGCGATGTCGGCGTCGGCTTCCGCCCAGTTCTTGCTCACTTCGAAAACTAGCCAGGCACAGTACTCGAATTTGCGTTCCCGCAGCAGGTCGGCGACGTGGAACAGCAGGCTGGCGCGCTCCTCGACCGAGGTGCGGCTCCAGTGCTCAAAGGCGCCGAGCGCGGCCTGCATAGCCGGTTCGACGTGCTCCTTGCCAGCCTTCTGGTGCAGGCCAACAACCTGCGACGGCTTGGCCGGGTTCAGCGATTTGATCTTGTCTTGAGTCTTGATGCGCTTGCCGCCGATGATGAGGTCGTATTCGCGGCCGAGTTGGCCACGAACTTTCTCGATCGCGGCACGCATCTTGCGCGCATTTTCTTCCTTGCTGAAATCGGTCAGCGGCTCGTTGACGAACGGGCCTTGATGGAGACGAATCTGCGGTTGGGTGGGAGCTTCAACGGTTGCCATGAGTGCACCTCGAAAACTATATGGATGCTGCGCGGGCAGGCGCGGAACCACTAATTGTAGCACCGCGGGAAGGGCACAGTGACATGTCCACTCTGCTCTCGGCCTGGGCTTCTCGGCGTTCTCAGCGGTTGTTCTCAGCGATCTCCGCGTTTTAGGGTTCTTGGGAGACTACTGGATTTTTCGGTTGGTGAGGGCCTTCAGTTCTTCGACGATCTGCTCCAACCGGCCGCGACGCTGGGCGTGATTCTGCTGGGCGGGCAAGGTGCGTCTCTGCTGGGAATATTGCTCGTTAAGTCTTTGGATGTCGCTGATCTCGGCTTTCAACAGCTGGACACGATTAAGTATGGCTTCTCTTCCATTTAGCAGCATATGAATAGTTTACCTTAGTTAGCGATGATTCGCTCGGCTTGTTGTGATGACTTTGGACATCGATAGCCGGGTTCGGGAAGCACGAATGACAAATTACGGCACTTTCACCGAGTCATGACTCTCGGCAGTCCGGAAGCTCATTTTGGCGGTGCGTTCCAGTTTGTCCCAGGCGAAGCGCTGGCCTTCGATGGCGCGCTTCAAGGTCTTGAACAGCACAACCGAGAACAACTGGCGGTACGCGAAGCGTTGTAACCACACCTGGCTCAGCAGCCACGCATCTTCGCGCGCTTCAGGTTGGCGGCGTTCCAGGGCGAACGCGATGGCGGAAGTAATGAAATCAATGACCAGAAACGCAGCAAAGAAAACCAGCAGCCGCTGGAAGCTGGCCGGATCAGTGGAATCGGGATGAAAATGTTTCTGGATGAAATACCAGATTGCTCCGACGGCGAACATCAAATCGATAAACGGCGAAACCAGCGGCAACAAGATCTGGAAGATAACGATATTAGGCAGAGCGACCCAGCCCAGCGCTCCCTTACGCGCGAACACGGCGCGATGTTTCCAAACCGATTGCAGAATCCCGAATGACCAGCGGAAGCGCTGGCGCATGAGGCCATTGGCATTGATGGGCGCCTCAGTGTAGGCGAGCGCCAAGTCCTCGTACTCAACGCGGTAACCATTACGCAGCAGCGCCATGGTCAGATCAGCATCTTCGGCGACCGTGTCAGTGTGATATCCGCCGGCTTCGCGGACTGCGGATGTTCTCCACGCGCCGATGGCTCCCGGCACTACGCTCACGGCTCCCAGAACGTTCAACGCCCTGCGCTCGAAGTTCTGACTGGTGATGTATTCCGAGCGCTTGCCAGCGGGTCCACAGATTCACGCGATTGCCCACCTTGGCGTTTCCCGCCACGGCACCGACTTTGGGATTGAGGAAATGGGGCACCAGGCGTGAAATCGCATTGCGGGCGATGACCGTGTCAGCGTCGATGCCAACGAAGATTTCTTCGTCGCGCAAATGCTCCAGGCCGAAGTTGAGAGCCTCAGCCTTGCCGGAATTGGGCTTGGTCAAAATGAGCACCCGGCCGGAGGCTTCTTCTTCTACAAAAGCCCGGCGCGCGACTTCGAGAGTGTTGTCGCTGGACCCATCATCAATCACGATCACGTGCAGACCGGGATAGTCCGAGGCCAACACCGCTCGCACCGTACGCTCGATCACTTTCTCTTCGTTGTAGGCGGGAATCAGCACGGCGACCGCCGGTTTGTACGAAGCCGCCTCGTCCGGAGTGCCGTAGTGCTGCTGCCGCACGCGATCGAAAATCGCGAAGGCTCCGACAAACAGCAGGCGTCCCGTCATTAGCAGGTCGCCGAGAAAAAAGATCCATGTGATGGCGTGGGTGCTGAAATCCCAAATTGCAAAACCCATCCAGTCCAATCGCGCGGCCCAGCGCTCGTCCGTCGGAATCGCGGGCATGACATCGGCCCTGGTCTTGCCTATCAACTCATGGAGCGGAACGATTTCAATCCCCTTGGCGCGCACGCCCTGAATGATTATGGGTAAAGCGCGGACCGTCTCTCTGCGGTCGCCGCCGCCATCGTGCAGACAGAATAATGCTGCCGCAGAGCCGGTCCTTGGGATCACAGGGCGGGATGTGGGCCAGCACATCGGCCGCGATCTGCTCGGCGGAATGGCGCGGGTTGTCTTTCCAGTCATTGGGATCGATCTTGTTGCCGACGCTGATGTAGCCCATGTCCTGCACGACTTCGAGAGGTCGAACCTGGTCTTCGGTATCCGGCTCCTGGTCGATCGAATAAGGCGGACGGAAGAGGATGGTGTGAATTCCGAGGCGGCTGGCAAAGAGCTGCTCGGTAAGATTCAACTCCACTTTCATGTAGCTGTGCGAGATGTTGCTGATGTCCGGGTGAGTAAAGGTGTGATTCCCGATCTCGTGTCCCTCGCGGTAAATGCGAGAGGTGACGCTGCCGAAATCCTTGGCCTCGAGCCCAATCAGGAAGAACGTCGCCGGCGCGTTTTCCTGTTTCAGTACGTCGAGGATCTTGGGTGTCCACTCCGGATCAGGGCCGTCATCAAAGGTGATGGCAACGGCTTTCGGATTGTAACCATAGCGAGCCACGCGGTACGGCTCGGGCAGCGGGTCGATCGTCTCATCCGTGATGATTCCAGATGATGGGTCCACCGTGATCTGGCGTTGCCCGTTAGCCGGACGCGCCTCTATGCGCAGAATTTCTCCCTGACCCTCCATGTCCACGTCCTGGCCGGGTAGGACATCTTTCAGCTTGCCGGGCGCCGCCGGATCGCCAGGCACATCCCAAACCCGCCATAGGGAACGGTCTTCGGCGCCCAGACGCCACAAGGCGAAGGTCTTAATGCCCAACCGTTGCGCGGCGCGCATCTGGTTGAGCGCCGTAACCGCGTCAAGAAACCAGATGTCGTGGCGGTGGTTTTGCTCGTCCATGTAACTGACGTGCGGATTACTGCTGTCGCCGTCGAAATCCACGTCTTCTTCCGAATCGCGCGCGGCCAGCCACGCTTCCTGCACCGATACGTTGGTATCTCGCACGCCGGGCGGCAGTTTCCCGTGCTTCGGTTTCTGCACCCAGTCATAACCGTAGTTGCCGATGGCGCAGATCAGTTTTTCCAGGGGAATCACTTTGCGAGCAAATTCCAGATTCGCGACAAACCAGTCCTGGGAGGCGACGGGCCCGGGCGTGGCTTCGGGATAGTGCTCGTCATAGTTCATGAGCACGACGCCATCCACGCGGTTCGCGACGGCGGGATAATTGAAATCTGGATTGTGCGGAGGCACGCTCACATACAACTTCATGCCTTTAGCGTGCAGATCATTCGGAGATTTCCTGCAGCAAAACCATGTACCCGGGTTGGGCTTTAAGAGGGATTTCTTCGAAGTCCACCATAAGGCCGTGGTATTTATCGCCGGCGAGAAATGCGGCCACTTGCTGGCGGAAAAGCGCGCGGGCGCTCTCATCATTGAGGAAGGAGGTGATGTCGATCCAGTTCACGCCATCGGAATTGTTCACCATGGGGAACACTTCCATGCCGGTATTCTCGGACTTCAGGAATGGCATGACCTTGTCGTCCACCGGGTGGATGTTCGAACCCTGAATCACATCGAAGTATTTATTGGTCTGGTCATCAACTCCCTGCAGTCGGCCGTCGGGAGTTAAAACGTGAAGCCAGTCGGGATAGAGCAGGTCGACCTGGCGAGCGTACTCACGAAGAGATGCGAAACTGGCTGCATCCCACGGAGCATAGAAAGCCGCGCGGACGCCTTCATCGGAATTGAGCTTCAACAGCGAAGGATTTAACTTGGTTTTTCCATCCCCGCGCAGCGCGGCCTGTTTGCGTCGCCGTTCTTTCGCCTTCTCTTTTTCGTTTTCCTTCAGCGCGTGATAAGGCTTTTTCTGTGCCTGCCATATCAACTCGGGCAATTGTTCGCCACGCAAAGCGTTATAAATGAAGAAAATAACCAGCAGCATTACGCTGACGCCAAGCACGTCAAACAGCCGCCGCAATCGCTTCCAGCGGGCTTGTCGGGGATCATAGAAAACGGGTTGCGCCATGGGTAAGGTAGCTTCCATCCTAAGCCGTGGAGAAAGTCGGGTCAAACGTAGAAGGGCAGCTGTTGGTTGCGGGCTTCAGGCGTCAGGCCTCAGGCTACAGGATTCAGCTTCTAGCTTAGATTTTGCGCTCACGCCTGAAGCCCGAAGCCTGAAGGCCGAAGGCCGAAGCCCGAAGCCCGAAGCCTGGGGCCTGAAGCCTGCGGCCTGAAGCCTGCGGCCTGAAGCCTGAAGCTTTCTGCTATATTGCCTCCGTGCGCGACCTGCTGCGCAAACATCTCCGATTTTTTCTGATCGCGACTCTCGCCGGCTTTGCTCTGCGGCTTCTATTCATTTTCCGTCTTCCCGGAGTAACGACTGATTCTTTTGTCTACGGTGACATCGCCAAGAACTGGCTGCAACACGGGATTTACGGCCTGGGCGGGGTGAATGACATCTCCCCTACTTACATTCGACTGCCGGGATATCCAGCATTCCTGGCTGCGGTGTTCGCGATCTTTGGCATGGAGCACTACCGGGCCGTGCTGATGGTGCAGATGTTTGTGGACATCGGCACATGTTTCCTGATCGCCGACCTTGCCCGCCGTTTGGTTTCTGCTCGTGCTGCGCGCTTTGCATTTCTTTTAGCCGCGCTTTGTCCGTTTCTTGCCAACTATGTTGCCAACGCGCTCACGGAAACTTTGGAAGTGTTCTTCACCGTGCTGGCTTTGGATCTCGCTGTCGTAGGGCTCGAAACACTCCACGACTTGTCGATGAAACCTTGGGCAGGATGTGGACTAGCTGTTGGGGCGGCGATGCTGCTGCGTCCGGATGGGGGCTTGCTTTTGCTCGCAATTGAGGCATACCTTCTCGTGCTGCTGGTGCGAGTGTGGGTGTATAGAACGCCGGCAGGATTTTCAGCGCTACACTTGTTTCGCGCCGGATTGATTCTGGCTGTTGTATCACTTGCGTCACTCGTTCCCTGGACCGTGCGCAATCTGCATACACTGCACGAGTTCCAGCCGCTCGCGCCGCGTTACGCCAACGAAGAAAATGCATTCGTGCCCATGGGATTCAATCGCTGGGTGAAAACCTGGATCGCGGACTATACATCCGTCGAAGAGATTTACTGGACCGTGCCAGGAAGCAAAATGGATATCGAGAAACTTCCTTCGCGTGCCTTCGATTCGCCCGAGCAGCGGGATCAGACAACTCAATTGCTGGAAGACTACAACGAGGTGCTGCACGCGACTCCCCAACTCGATGCCAGATTCGATGCGCTCGCGGCCGAGCGCGTGCATTATTCTCTATTGCGATACTACGTCGTGCTCCCACTGGTTCGCATCGCCGATATGTGGCTTCGGCCCCGGACGGAAACTTTGCCTTCGGATACGCGATGGTGGGAATTCGACGACGATTCGAAGTGGCTGGCGCTCGCGTTAGGCCTCGGGATTGTGAATCTGCTGTACGTGGGCGCGGCGTTCGCAGGGTTGCTGCGCGGACGATTTGCTCCTCATCTCAGCCTGCTCCTGACGTTCATTGTTCTCCGATCTTTGTTCCTGGGAACCCTGGAAAATCCCGAACCGCGCTATACACTCGAGTGTTATCCAGTGTTGATTGTTTTGGCCGCCGCTCTGTTCTGCGAAAAAACTAGCCACATGGTTGACCATCAGTCATGCTCTTGAGCAGTCTCCGCCTGCGGCGCGAAGTTTCGACTTGCATTGTTGGGTCATAGATTGCAAAATACCCGCAAACAAACGCCACGCATTTTGTCCTTAAGCTGAAAAATTCGGTCGGCGTTCATGCAGCCAAGAAGGAGATTCGTGATGCGGCACGTCTCTGCTCTATCGCTTAGCCTTTTCGTTATTAGCCTTCTAGCATTTCTGCTCGCGCCCGGTCCGACCCGGGTCTATGCCCAGCAAGCCTCAGCGCAGATCGACGGAACCGTCAAGGATCCCTCGGGCGCCATAATCATGGGAGCGCAAGTCACGCTTAGAAATTCCAACACCAACGTTGCCCACAACACGAAAAGCGACAAGGACGGAATCTATCAGTTCACTCTGATTCCAATCGGAACCTACGAGCTCACAGTTACGCAGCAGGGTTTTGAGACCTACGTGCAAAAAGGCATCACGCTCGAAATTAACCAGAAGGCGCGCCAGGATGTGGCGCTGAAGGTCGGCGTGGGCACGCAGATTGTCGAAGTTCAGGGCGACGTGACCCAGGTGGACACGGTAAGCGCGACTTTAGGCAAGGTCGAAACCACCGAGCGAATCCAGAACCTGCCCTTGGCTGCGCGCGACGTAATGCAGTTGGGCCTCTTGCAGGCGGGCACGCTTGCTCCCGACCAGGATGACGGTTCCGGCAATCCCTTTTCGGTGAGCGGTCAACGATCGGAGTCGATGACGTTTTTGATCGACGGTTCCGACAACAACGATTTCCTCGGCAACAACATGGTCGTCGATCCGAATCCCGACGCTGTCGCCGAATTCAAGATCCTCACCAACAATTACGAAGCAGAATATGGCCGAACCTCGGGTGGAATCGTAAACCAAGTCATCCGGTCGGGCACGAACCAGGTTCACGGCGACCTGTTCGACTATTTTCGCAACACTGCGCTCGATGCGAGCGATTACTTCCTCAAGCAAGCACCCATCTTCAAATACAACATGTTCGGGGGGACGATCGGCTTTCCCATCAAGAAGGACAAGATGTTCTTTTTCGCCGCGTATCAGGGAGCCCGGCGGCGCGAGGGCCAGAACCCCGGAGTACTTACGGTGTTGAGCGCGGCAGAGCGAACCGGCGACTTCAGCGAACTTTACACCGGGCAAATTAATCCATCGACCGGGTTGGACTACGGGCAACTCACCGACCCCACAACCGGAGGCCCCTACCTGTGCAATAACGGAGCGCCGTGCAACCAGGTACCGGTGGATTCCGTGATGCAGAATTACATTAACAAATATCTCCCTTTCCCAAACGCTCCCAACAACGGCTTTCTGCAGGATCCGGTGGCCAGCCTGCAGGACGATCAGTTCGTCTTCCGCTACGACTACAACATTTCGCCTAAGGATACTCTGTCGGCTTTCTACATTTTCGACGATCAACCGCAGACGTTTCCTTTTGAGGTCGTAAAAGGAGCCTCTACCGGCGGAGATGTTCCCCTCGGTTCCGGGTTTACCAACAATCAGCGCTATCAGACCGGATCGTTGAGCTGGACACGGACGATTTCTCCCACCATGCTGAATGAATTCCGGTTCTCCACCAATCGCGTTGCAACTTACAACGCAGTTCCCCAGGATAAAACTTCTCCTGCGGCGTTAGGCTTTACGGGTGTTTTTCCTGATGATCCAGTCGGCGTAGCTCCTCCGCTGATCACGGTTTCGGGCGCGTTCAACCTGGGACCATCCCCGCAGGGGCCCACCAAGATTCATGATGTCACTTTCCAGTACGCAGACACGTTGTCCTGGACCCGTGGCAAGCATGCTTTTAAGTTCGGAGCTGATCTGCGCTGGATTCAGAACAATTTCGATTACGACTTCTACACCAACGGATCTTTCGACTTCGGGTCGTACTATACGAACACCGGCAACGCTCTTGCCGACTTTGTGGGCGGCTATACCGATAACTACTTCCAGTTCTCTAACGCGTCCTACGGAATTCGCAGCCATCAACTGTATTTCTTTGGCCAGGACTCGTGGAAAGTGACCCGGAATCTGAGCCTGGACTATGGGCTGCGTTACGAATACAACTCGCCGCAAGTTGATCCCCACAACGAAATCATTGGTTGGTATCCCGGGCAACAATCGACGGTGTACCCCGCTGCGCCTCCGAACTTCCTGTACCCCGGCGACCCCGGAACACCGAATCGAGGCTTGGTCTATCCCGACAGAAACAACTTTGCACCTCGTCTTGGATTCGCCTGGGACATGCTCGGAAGCGGCAAGCTGGTAATGCGCGGCGGGTTCGGTATTTTCTACGACATCGAAGATGGCGCCCTGAACCTGCAATTTGGCGGCCAACCACCCTTCGGCTACGCTGCCAATAACTATCCCTGCTTCACAACTCAAGCTCTCGGCGCAGAGGGATGTTTGGTGCCCGTGAATGGTTCGTATTCGTCAGATCCTTTCCAGACTGCCTCTACCGGGTACTCAAATCCCTACCCGTTCATTGCAGGCGGGCACTTAGGGCAGTTCTTTACGCCCGCGATCCCGTTCGCCTACGTTGTGTCCCCGCATTTCCGCACGCCCTACGCCGAGAACTTCAACTACGGCTTCCAATACCAGCTCACGCGCGACACCATGGTCGAAGCGGTTTACGTCGGCAGCCTGAGCCGGAAGGCGATCAGCAGCACAAATTTGAACAACCCCGTTCTGGGCGGAGCCAATGGGCTGATGACGCAATACCAGTACTACGTCAGCCAGGGCTCAGATCCTTACTCGTACATCTCTGCCGATTGCGCTCGGCCCTTGGCGGCTTGCAACGGAGGGTCCCCAGCCTTCCTGGGAATACCGACCGGAGCAACCCAGATCATCACCAACGTCAGCAATGGCAACTCGTCCAGCAATCAACTGCAGATCACGGTGGACCGGCGTATGAGCCATGGTTTGCAGTTCCGGGTCGCGTATACCGTAGCGAAAACCATCGACCAGACTTCGGGATTCCGCGCCCGATCCTCGACCTATACCGATCCGAACGACCCCTCGTTCGACCGTGGCCTGGCCGATTTTGACGCTCCACAACGGTTGGTCATCAGCCCGATCTGGCAAATACCTTTTGGCAACCATGGAAATGCGTTCGAAAGAAATGTGCTCGGTGGATGGAGTGTATCCGCCATTACCACCTTCCAGTCGGGGAATCCATACACCCTCTTTTCCAGCAACGGTTCCAGCTTCTCTAACGAGGGCTTGGACCGTCCGGACGTTATTGGCCCAATCCAAACTTTCAGTAATCCAAGACAGCAGGAAACGTTCAGTCCGAGTCCCGACGGCCTGCATGGAAGTTGCCTGCCCGGTACAGTAACCGGGCATTTCATCTTCAACCCGATGAACCTGGTGTGCGCGGCCGGGCCGCCGGTCGGACAGCCCGTGCCCGCTGGCAGTTCTCTGATCGCCGGTGGGGTCCCGCTATTTACCTATGGAGACATGGGAAGAAATGTGCTGCGCGGACCTGGAATCAACAACTGGGACATCTCAATCATGAAGAACTTTCAGTTCACCGAAAGCAAGTACTTGCAATTCCAATCGAACTTCTTCAACGCCTTCAATCACACCCAGTTCTTCGGCCCGACGTCAGACGGCGGATCGGTCGGCGGCAGCGGAAACTTTGGCCAGATTACAACTGATTCCACTCCGTCGAGTTCGCCTTACTACCGCGGCCCACGGATAATCCAGTTTGCGCTGAAGCTTTTCTTCTGAGCGGCGGCGGGATCGCAAAAACATAAAGGGGAGCTCTCGCTCCCCTTTTTCTTAATTGTCTCTAGTTGAAAACTCTAGCCGAGGGGCGAATCGGTCATGCGGAAGCGCGTGCGCACATGCTCCGAGATCAGTTCGATGGCGCCGCGATTGGTTACCGGGTCGGCTTGGGCCAGGTATCTCATGGCCTCGACCAATAGCCGTTGGCCGTCGACGTAGCGAGGATCGGACGTCCGTTCGCGTCGCTTGCGTCCAACCGGCGTTGGCGGAACCGGGATGGTGAAAACCTTTGCCATAAAAGTAAAAAAACTATTCGTGGGAGCCTTTTAGCTCTCTGAGTTCCTGCCTAGACAATCGGCATTTCGCAGTATAACGTCCCGCCCCGGGTTTTTCAGCCTTTATCTTTCCACAGGGAACGGACTTGCGGGATAGCCTATTTAGGTTACCCCAGACCGTTCAATGTGTTTCGGCCAGACCTGGCCTTGGTTATCTTTATCCCTAATCCCTATCCCTGCGGCGACACAACCTTCGTCTTACCGGTAGTCTTGAGTTTGAAGACGGAATCCGGAATCTTTTGATGCATTTGGATATCTGAATACTTGGCCAGGCGATAATCGCCCGATGGCTCAAACAATTGCTGCTGGACAGACACCCCGCGCGACGTATCGACCCATAACCAGATGTGATCGAACATGTTGCGGCCCTTCTGGGATTTTGGTACTAGTTCCAGCTTCGCCGTATCCACCCCGCTCACTTTCTCAGGTCCGATGTACTTTACGTCAAAGGACTTGAGCATGTCTTTCCCGCTGCCTCCAAAACCCAGCACCAGAAAGCTCTCAACCGTGGCGCGATCTTTCCCCGTGCTGTACCGGGTAAGCTGGTCGATTTTTGGCTGATAGACCTCCACTTTACTGTCCGTAAAGAGCACGCTTTTCTGGGCCTCGGGGTTGGTGATTTCGGCGGCCATTTGAATTTCGTTTCCCACGCGCCGAAAATATACCATCCCTTTCTGAATGTCGTGGTCGTCGACGACCTTCTGATACTGGTCCCAGACAAATGCCGCCTGTGTGGTGTTGAAATCCGCCGCCGTCTGGTCCATCTGTCGGAGAACGCGTTGCAATTCGTCGGACGGTTGCTGCTGAGCCGCCGCGACCAGGAGCGACATAACGATCGCGAAGCCCCAGTTCACCCGGCGGCACCATCCCAACATCAGTAGAGGATTCATTGTTCAGTCCCGGCGTGGACGCCGCTACTCACGTGCCACCCAAACTTTGTAACTTACAATGCGGCCCAAGCCGTCGCGCACCGGCTCAACCTTCGTAATACTGACTTCGCCAGAAATGGGCTCGATGACTCTAAGCAATTCGCTGCGAATCGCGCCGTCGTCTTTGCCCGCAACCGCAGCGGCGTCAATCTGGTAAATGAGTCCACCTTGGCCGTCCGGTACCACGGCCACTCCGGTTCGATGCGGATTATGTTCGACCGGTTTGTCCTTGAAATTAATCAGACTGGGCGAAAGAAAAACAAATAGCAGGATCAGCGTGACCATCACGTCGTATTGAATGGTGCCCCGCTCGTAGGACCAGAAAATATAATCGCGGATTGTGCGCCAGATCCCAGTCATTGGAACGGTGGGAGCGGCCATAACCGTCGCATTTGTTTTTACCCTGTCCAAGTCTATTTTCTACTCCCTGTCTTTGCAACGCGCAATGAGCGATAAGTAGCGCCGGCATCCTGCCGGCTGTCCCCATGGGTCTCGCCCTCGGTCGCCGCCGGGACGGCGGTGCTACATTTTCCTCGGCGTGAGCCGGTCCGTTCCCATGTATTGACGAAGAGCCTCGGGAATCAGCACGCTGCCATCGGCTTGCTGATAGTTCTCAACAATCGCTAGCCAAGTGCGGCCTACCGCCAGGCCACTGCCATTCAGCGTGTGCACGAATTCAGTCTTGTTCTTGCCCTCCGGACGATAGCGGATATTCGCTCGGCGCGCCTGAAACGATTCGCAATTCGAGCACGAAGATATCTCGCGAAACAGCTGCTGTCCCGGCAGCCAGACTTCAATGTCATAGGTTTTGGCTGCGGAGAAACCTATGTCGCCAGTCGATAGCACCACCACACGATAGTGCAGGCCAAGCCTCTGCAGCACTTCCTCGGCGTCGTGGGTGAGCTTCTCCAACTGCTCGTAAGAATCTTCCGGCCGTGTTAACTTGACCATCTCAACTTTCTGAAACTGATGCTGCCGGATAATGCCGCGCACATCTTTACCATAAGAGCCAGCTTCGCTGCGGAAACACGGCGTATAGGCAGTGAGTGAGACCGGCAGATGAGCAGCCTCAAGCACTTCGGCGCGATAAAGATTCGTCACCGGAACTTCCGCAGTTGGGATCAGCCACAAATCCTTATCTCCATGCGGAACCCTGAAAGAATCAGCCGCGAACTTGGGCAGTTGCCCCGTCCCATACATCGAATCCGAGTTCACCAGATACGGCGGCAACACCTCGGTATAGCCATGTTCACGCGTATGCAGATCAAGCATGAAGTTTGCCAGCGCCCGCTCCAGGCGCGCTCCCTGGTCCCAATACACGGCAAAGCGCGCGCCGGAAATTTTCGCCGCCCGCTCCAGATCGAGCACGCCGAGTTGTTCCCCAATCTCCCAATGCGGTTTGGGAGCAAAGTCAAACCCCGGCGGCGTGCCCCAGCGCCGGACTTCCACGTTGTCGTCAGCAGTCTTGCCGACTGGAACACTCGCATGCGGAATGTTTGGAATGCCGACCAGAATTTGCTGCAACCGAGTTTCGTACTCTTCGGCAGCCTTCCCCAGTTCCTCGACCTGCTCGCGTAAATTCTTGGTCTCGGCAATCAGCGCAGACGCATCCTGCCCACTCTTTTTTAGTTTCGCGATCTCCTCCGAGGCACGATTGCGCTGCGCCTTCATGGTCTCCGCGCTGGTGATGGCTTGCCGCCGTTGCGCGTCCACCTGGGCGAAGTTCTTCAAAACCTCGGCCGGCTTCATGCCGCGCTGGCGCAGCTTTTCCTCGACCAGCGGCAGATTGTCGCGAACAAATCCAAGATCAAGCATGGGAATAAACTACTGTAACGGAAAAGTGGGCGGCAATGCACGTCCTCGCGTCTGCTCCGCGCGCTCTGCCGCCGTTCTCCGCGACCTCTGCGTTTTAAGGTTTTAATGCTGGCGCAACCACAAAGTCTTAAATCGCAGAGATCGCGGAGCAAATCGCTTTGGCATCGCCACGGCACGCGTTACACTAAATCTCGATGACCGCCTCCCCCGCCGCCAAGCGCACTCCTGACCTCAGCGTCACCTTCGCCGGCATCGAACTCAAAAATCCAGTAGTCGCCGCCAGCGGCACCTTCGGCTACGGCATCGAGTTCGAAGACGTCGTCCACCTGGACAAACTCGGTGGCTTCGTGGTCAAGGGCTTGTCGAAGGAGCCCATGGCGGGTAATCCGCCGCCGCGCCTGTACGAGACCGCCGCGGGCATGCTCAATGCCATCGGCCTGCAAAACATCGGGGCACGAGCCTTCGTCGACGAGAAGCTGCCCAAGCTGCGGGAGCTCAAAAACATCGTAGTGATCGCCAACGTGTTCGGATACACCCGCGAGGATTACGAGCGCACGATCCAGATCCTCAACGAAGGCGAAGGCATCGCCGCCTACGAGTTGAACGTCTCCTGCCCCAACACCGCCCACGGAGGAATTCAGTTTGGCAGCGATCCCCGTTCGCTCGACGAGGTCGTGGCAACCGCCCGGCATTATTCGCAGCGGCCGCTAATCGTGAAGCTTTCTCCGAACGTAACCAGCATCGCACAAATGGCGCACGTAGCCCAGGAAGCCGGTGCCGACGCGATTTCCCTCGTCAACACTTTCGTAGCCATGGCCATCGACGCCGAAACCCGCAAGCCCCGCATCGCCAACGTCACTGCCGGACTCTCCGGGCCAGCTATCAAACCCATCGCGCTGCGCATGGTCTACGACGCTGCGAAGGCGGTGAAAATCCCGGTCATCGGAATAGGCGGCATCTCGACCGCGGTGGACATAGTCGAGTTCATGCTGGCCGGCGCCACGGCCGTGCAGATCGGGACGGCCAGCTACTGGGACCCCTGCGCCACGGAAAAGATCGTGAACGAACTTCAGGACTGGTGCGCCGAGCACCGGATCGAGCGGCTCGCCAGCCTCACCGGAGGCCTGGCCCTCGAATAGTTAGTGCGAACCCGGCCGCGCAATCACCACGGCCAGGCCGCCAGAATCCCACCCATCACCAGATAAGAAACCAGTTGATAACCCGTATTGATCAGATAAAGTCTCACCGGCTGCCGGGCAAACAGCACACTGGTGAACTGCACCGTGGTCACGAAGCCCAGCCACATCGCGAAGCCGATTTTCATGCCGTAAAGGGCGGTGTTGACGGTAGTGATTGTCACGATCTTGGCCAGCATAGCCGCTGATATCAGGCTGGCCAGGAACGACAGCCCATACATTTTGCCCGCGCCTTTGCGCATTTCCTTCAGCTTCTCTTTGTCTTCGGGATCGTACCCCATCAAAACCATCCAGGGCCGCGCAAACAGCAGCGGCGAGTACCACAGAAAACCTACAAGCATGGCAGAAAAAGCCGCGACCAGCACCGCCCACAAATCAATGCCCATCACATTCATGGCACGCCCCCGCGTAGGGCCGCAATCTTAAAGCGGCGAAAGCTCTTTGGAAAGCAAAATCGTGGGGGAAGATTGGGATGAAAAATCTGTTTTTGGGTGGCGCAGCGCGTTCCAGCGCCGGCGGGAAAACCCAGCCCACTCTGCGCACGCCGCAAAACCTTTCATCTTGACGCAGCATCCTCCCCAGCGCACACTTACCGCGCGGGACGGAGAAGCGACCACAAGGCACGCCGCTCGAACCACCGTGAGGTTTCACCCATGCAACGCACGATTTGGAGCTTAGCGTTTGCCGTCGCAGCTCTAGCGATCACAACCCAATCCGCCAGTGCGGGGCAGTTCAAGAAAGCGGTTTATCATGGCGCCGGCCAAAGACCCAGTACGCTGGTCGCGGCGCATCTTACCCAAAGCGGGAATCTCGATCTCGCCTTTGCCGACTGGTTGAGCGGCCAGCTCGTGATTCTTTTAGGAAACGGCGACGGCACCTTCCAGCCAGCTCGTAAGCTCCGCGTAACCAATCCAGTTGAACTTGCCGCGGGAGACTTCAACGAAGATGGGAACGAAGACCTGGCAATAGTTGAGGCGAATGGAACCGGCGATGGAACCCTCGCCATATTTCTGGGTGACGGCAAGGGCGGTTTCAAGTTGAATACCACCTATCCTATCGGAGTGGTTTCCGGTTCCGTCGCTGTGGCCGACTTCAACGGCGACGGCCACCTGGATGCTGTGGTCTCAGACCAGGGGGTCGACAGTACTCCGGGCGACGTGATCGTGTTCTTCGGCGACGGTCAGGGCAAGCTTCGCAGGGTTGCCAAATTTAAGATGCCTCATCAGCAACCCACTGGCATCGCTGCGGGTGACCTGAACGGCGATCAGCATCCCGATCTCGCCGTGACATTGGCCGCCACCGGTTCGGTCGCGGTTTTCATCAACGACGGCACGGGAAAGTTCAAGAAACCCGCTACGTATAGTGCGGGAGGCGGCGAGGCAGTCAACGTAAAGATCGCCGACCTCCGCAACAACGGCAAGCAGGATTTAGTCATTGCCAATCTCTCTCAAGGAATGGTGGTGCTGCTCAACAAAGGCGACGGCACCTTCGGCAAACCAACCATATACCCACCCGCGTGCCCAGACTGTGAGGCCCCGTTCGCCTGCGTGGTGGCCGACTTCAACCTCGACGGCAAGCTGGACGTTGCCTGCGCCACCAGTATCGACGATTCCTATTTTTTCTACGGCAAGGGCAACGGCAAGTTCGGACCCTCCATTCCGATCGACAATACCATCAATTTCCAAGGCGGATTCTCCATCGCCGCTGGCGACTTCAACAACGACCAAGCCCCCGACCTTGCCATCCCGATTCAAGACAAGGGCAAAGTCGCGATTATGCTGAATACCAAATGAGCCAGCCCGCGTACAACGAGGTTTCACCCATGCAACGCACGATTTGGAGCTTAGCGTTTGCCGTCGCAGCTCTCGCAATCACAACCCAATCCGCCAGCGCGGGGCAGTTCAAGAAGCCGATTTACTACAACGTTGGCACCCTGTCCTACTCCATCGTCACGGCTGACTTCAACCACGACGGCAACTTGGACTTGGCGGTCTCAGACTGGGGAGCCGACCAGATTAGTATCCTCCTGGGAAAAGGGGACGGCTCCTTCCATCCAGCGCGGACCTTTTCTGTCCCTAGCTGTACCGGTTTGGCGGTCGGCGACTTCAATAACGACGGCAAACCGGACCTGGCTATTGTGGAGTATGAGGGATACGGCACGGGCGCTCTGGGTATTTACTTAGGCAATGCGACGGGACTTTCCGAAGTGGGGCCAGCTACGTGCTGGGTCGCGGGGCAGTTTGGCTCACGACGGCTGACTTCAACGGAGACGGACATCTCGATGTCGCCGTGGCTAACAGTGGGTCTGATACGCACGGAACGGACGGAAGCGTCATGGTGCTGTTCGGTAGAGGTGATGGGACCTTCAAAAAACCGACGACCTACAAGCTCGGTGGAGGGCCGTTCGCAATTGCGGCGGGAGACCTGAACGGGGATGGTCACCCAGACATTGCCCTTACCACGAACGCGGGTGAGGTCGATATTCTAATGAATACGGGCAGCGGGAAATTCAAGCATACGAATTCGTACGGAGCGGGCTTTGAGCCAGCCGGTATCGCCATTGCAGCCCTGAAGCGTGACGGCAAGGCCCACCAAGATCTGATTATAAGCTGCTATCAGGGAGTCGGTGTTCTGCCGGGCAATGGAGATGGTACGTTTGGAGCGGAGACCATCTATTCGACCGGTGGGATCGGTGTGGGGCCCAGAGATGCGGTGGTCGCTGATTTCAATGGCGATGGGAATCCCGACATCGCCGCGGGTCTCTTCAATGGCAACTCGGCGCTACTCTATGGTAGAGGTGACGGCACATTCCGCAACGCGATCCCGATCAAGATAAAGACAGGAGAAGTGGAGTCCTTGGTTGCTGGCGATTTCGCCAACCACCAAGCTCCCGACTTGGCCATACCGGGATCTGCGGGCAACAGCGTAGCAGTTCTCATTAACTCACGCTGACCTCCTTCCAAGGGTCGGGCTTTGGCGCCCTAGGTTCGCGTTTCTCCGCTGGAGGGTGAGCGCCAGAATTCCCATTTCGGAACCGGGTTTCCCAGGCCGTCCATTTTCTTCTTGACCTCATTCTTCTACATCCGATAACATAGAAATGCGTAGGTTATCTATAAGATAATCTAGGATCTTTGACAACCTGACCATAAGCGGAGCTTCTGGAGGAACCGCAGCATGAACCCCGCAGTTCCAAAAAGGAATGTCAAACAGTCGGGACACCCGATAACTCCAATGTTTAGAATATTTTGCCTGTAACTACCTTTAGAACCATAGATCTAGGAGGCAAGAAAAATTCCGGCTCTTTGTTTTCTAGATTTTGCGTGAAAAGAGAGAGTTTTTTTGAAGGAAATGCTGCACCAGAATATGTGCAGTCCTTACCGGCCGTTGCTATACCAGATAGAGCCCGGCGACCTGAAGTTCGAGCCTTCGCCCCAGACGGCTTGCGTCCGGCCTCGGCTATCGATGCCGATCCCGAAGTAGTCGCCAAAGGGAAAGCTGAAGCCGGTCGGGCGAATGTAGGCGTAGCCCGCGACGTAGCTGGAAATCCTGGACTCCACCGACCAAGTCGCGCCGCCATTCGTGGAACTCCGGTAAAACGTATTCCACGATGGATGGTTACGGGTGTCCATCCACGCAATCCGCACATCGCCTGCCTCGCCCGCTGCCAGCGCAGGAAAAGCATGCTCCACCCCGGAGGCCGCATTCGAGATATTCAGCCGCGGAAACCAGGTATCCCCGGCGGTGGTCGAGGAAGCAAAATAGATTCGTTCGGGACTCTTGTCGGCCGCGCCAGAATTCCACAGCGCATACAGAATGCCGGCGGAATCGGAGGTGATGGTGATCTGCGCGCCCAGGTAGCCCCACTCGCAGTGGTAAGCCCCGCAATCGGGAGGCGCGCCGGACACGTCCATCAAGCGGGTAGCCCAACTCTTGCCGCCATCGGACGACTTGCTGATATACAGGTTCTCGCGGCCCTTGGCGCCATCGTTGCGCGTGTATCCCGCCCAAGCCAAATAGACGGAACCGCGCGGATCGACCGTCGCTCCGCCGGCCACGGACCGGACCAGTTTCAACTTCGGCCCAACATCCGCAGGCGCGAATGTGATTCCGTAATCGTGGGAAGCGGCGATCAAGATCTTTCGATCCCGGTTGAAACCGACGTAGACATCCGCACCTCGAACCGCAAGCACCGGCTTGTCGGCGTCGGTGGTGCCGCGGTCGGCCACGGCAATCGACCAGCTTTGACCGAAGTCCACCGACTTGGCCACGACCAGATCGAGTCTCTTACGCTGAAGCCAGGCGGCATACACGGTGCGGTGATCGGCGGGATCGACCACGATTTGCGGATCAAACTGGCCTGTCCCCGGCGGCGTGATCTCGCGCGGCGGCTGCCAGGTTGCTCCGGTGTCGTTGCTGACCGCCAGAATCATGGAAGGGAGCGGGCATTTGCGGCATCCCGGCACTCGCCCATACTGCGGATAAAGAATGTAGACGTGGCCGAATCCATCGGCAGCAATCGCGGGCTCCCACTGATCTCCGGCGGTAAAGCCGCCCCGGGCTTGCGGCGTAAAGCCCGCTTTCGCCGCAAATGCCGTCGAAGCGATCACGCAGACAAGCAGGATCGCGAAAGCCAGCCGGGAACTCCTGTGATCGCGGTGGAAAGCCAAGGTAACAAAACCTCAGGCGGGCCGGGGGGTAAAGCCGCTAAGGCAATTTATCGCGGCAAACCGGGGTCCGTCAACCGGGAAAGCCTTTAGGCGCTGTTTCTTGCGGTCCATTCCTGATCGTAACGCGCGCGATCATAGAACGATTTCTGCGTTCCCACGCCGGTGGTGGAGAGTCCGGCGTACAGATTGGCGCGGCGGACGGCTTCGCGCTCGGGCAGGCCTTCCCCGAGGAAGACGGCAAAGCTGCCGATGAAGGCGTCGCCCGCGCCGGTGCTGTCGATGCTCTTCACCTTGAATGCAGGAATGTGCTCCATGCCTTCGCGGCCCGCCAGCAACGAGCCGTTGGCTCCCAGCGTTAGGATCACCCGCTTGACGCCGCAGGAGAGCAGTTTCTCAGCGCACTTCCTGGCATCTTCAACGTTGCGAACCGGCATTCCTGCGATGCTCTCCGCCTCGCTTTCGTTGGGCACGAAGTAGTCGAGACCGCGCAACAATTCCAGATCGACTGGCTGAGCGGGAGCAGGGTTTACGATGCAGCGAATGCCGTGCTCGCGGGCAAAAGCGACGCTGTGATAAACGGTCTTAAGCGGAATCTCGAACTGGAGCACCATGCAATCGACAGTCTTCAGCAGATCGGCGGCGGCATCCACATCCGCGGGCTTCAGCAGATCGTTCGCGCCTTTGACAACGATAATGCGATTTTGTCCGTTCGGCTCAACGAAGATCGGCGCGACTCCGCTGGAGACTCCTTCGATCTGCTTAACATGCGTGGCATCGATACCGAGCTTTTTGAAGTTCTCAATGGTCGCCGGACCAAACAAATCGCTGCCTACTCTCGCAACCATGAAAACGTCGGCGCCGCAGAGCCGGGCAGCCACCGCTTGATTGGCTCCCTTGCCCCCGAAGCCAAGATCGAACCTCTGACCAAAGATTGTTTCTCCAGCTTTAGGGAAACGATCGGAAAAAGTGGTCAGGTCGATATTCGCGCTGCCAATCACTGCGATGCGTGGAGGTCTGGCCATAAGCCTGCCGAGTCTAGTCAGCGCACCTGATTGTTGTCAATGCAATTTACTCACCACAGAGTCACAGAGAAAAACCTTTCTTTTGGTTTCTTGTCTGTTCCTCTGTGACTCTGTGGTGAGGAATCACTCGCCGTAGGGAACCCAGATGTTCTTTACCTGCGTGGCGTGGTGCAGATACCATCGGCCTTCGCCTTGCCTCACGTCGAACCAGTCGATGGCGCGGCCTTCGTTGGTGAAGACCTGCTTCAAGTTTCCGGTGGAGGAAGACTTCGCCTCGGCCGCACGGGTTTCGTCGCCAAAGCACCAGACGGCATCCACGTCGTCGTGTTCAGCCAGAACTTTGAGAAGTTGCGACGAGTATCCAGTAACGATGTTGACCACGCCGCCCGGCAGATCGCTGGTGTCGAAGAGCTGGTATAGGTCGCCGGTGATCATAGGGTAGGTTTCCGAGGGAACGACGATTGCTGTGTTGCCCATTGCGACCACGGGCGTGACCAGAGACAGGAAGCCAAGCAGCGGCGCTTCTGCCGGGCAGATGATGCCCACAGTTCCGATCGGCTCATTCATCGCGATCGCGATACTGCGGAACGGCGGATTATGCACCGCGCCGTCAAACTTGTCTGCCCACGCCGCATAGGAAAAGATGCGCTCGATGCCTGAGTTCACTTCGGCAGCGGCTTGCGAGTCGCCTACTGCGACGGCGAGGCGATGCGCAATCTCATCGCGGCGTTGTGATAGGTTCTCGGCCATGTAGTAAAGAACCTGGGCGCGATTGTGCGCGGTGGTCTTCGCCCAGCCAGCTGCTTTGCGTGCGGCTTCGACGGCATTGCGAATGTCTTTGCGGTTGCCCAGTCCCACTTCGCCGAGGAGTCGGCCGTTCTTGCTTCGGACTTCCATGCTGTAGCCCGAATCCGGCCGCGCTTGCTTGCCTCCAATATAGAGTTTTACGGTGCGGTCAATGTCGTTGGCGGAAGTTACCGAGTCTTGTTCCTGGTTCGAGGTTTCTGCTGGAGCCGGTTTCGCAGCCGGCAACGCGGGCGCATTTTTGAACCACTTCGGTTCCAGATACTCCAGCAAGCCTTCCTTGCCGCCCTCGCGGCCGTATCCGCTTTCGCGGTAGCCGCCGAAGCCGCATGAGGCGTCGAACAAGTTCGTGCAATTCACCCAGACGACACCGGCTTTGAGCTGCGCGGATACGTGAAGCGCAACATTGATGCTCTCGCTCCACACGCAGGCCGCGAGGCCGTACACCGTATTGTTGGCGAGTTCGACTGCCTCCGCCGGAGTTCGGAAAGTCATGGCCGCCAGCACGGGACCGAAGATCTCCTGCTGCGCGACGATCGAAGTGGGATGAACGTTGCTGAGCAAGGTCGGAGGAAAATAAAGCCCGCGCGACGGCATTTTCATTGGCGGCTGCCAGCAGGTGGCTCCATCGGCGACGCCCTGATCGACGAGCCGCTGAATACGATCGAGTTGGACACGGGCTACAATCGCGCCAATGTCGATGGCTTTGTCGAGTGGCGGGCCTACGCGGAGCGTGCTCATGCGGTCGCGTATTTTCGCGATCAGCGGCTCGGCAATGCTCTCCTGCATGAGCAGGCGCGAGCCGGCGCAGCAAACCTGTCCCTGATTCAGCCAGATTCCATCCACCAGACCTTCGACGGCGCTATCGAGATCGGCATCTTCGAAGACGATGAAAGGGGATTTGCCGCCCAGTTCGAGCGAGAGGCGCTTGTGGCTATTCGCGGTTGCGCTGCGGATGGCCCGGCCCACTTCGGTCGAGCCCGTGAACGCGATCTTGTCTACATCGGGATGTTTCACCAGCGCTTCGCCGGTCGAGCCATCGCCGGTGACGATGTTCACTACGCCCGCTGGCAGCCCGATTTCACGGCAGATTTCGGCGAAGGCCAGCGCAGTCAGGGGCGTGAACTCGGCGGGTTTCAGAACGACCGTGTTCCCGGTTGCCAAAGCGGGCGCAATCTTCCAGGCCAACATAAGCAACGGGAAGTTCCACGGGATGATCTGTCCCACAACTCCGCAAGCCGCGTAGCCCGGAAATTCCTGCTCCAAAAGCTGCGCCCAGCCCGCGTGATGATAGAAGTGCCGCGCGACCAGCGGAACATCGAGGTCGCGGCTTTCGCGAATCGGTTTTCCGTTGTCCATAGTTTCGAGCACGGCAAGACGGCGGGAATGTTTTTGTATTTGTCTCGCGAGGGCGTAGAGATAACGAGCCCGAGTGTGCGGAGTAAGGGCCTGCCACTTGGGAAGCGCAGCACGCGCGGCTTTGACGGCCGCATCGACATCGGCTGCAGATCCCTGTGCCACGCTCGCCAGTTTTTCTCCGGTCGAAGGGTCAGACGTGTCGAAATATTGTCCGGCGGAAGGCGCAAGCCAGGCTCCATTGATGAAATGGCCGAAGCGGCGCTTGTGGTGGTCGAGCCAGGCCAGCGCTTCTTTCGCGTCTTCCGGCGCCGGGCCGTAATCCATGGCGACGAATTTTTCAGCGATGCTCATATCTAGCCGCGGGCGTCGACGCTCGTGCTTCCTCGCTCGCAGGGTGAGTTTCTGCGGCAAGCGTACCTCAGGGACTAAACCCTCATTCAGTTAGGGCAGCGCTGAAGCGCTGCGCCACCCAAACTCTGTGTCAAGAACATGAACGTCCGCCGAGCCCTCATGCGGAAACTAAGCAATCGGATGGCGATAATCCGCCGAGTAACGGCCGGTCGCGTGATGCTCCAGCTGCCGCTCAATATCATTTAACAATCCGCTGGCTCCCAAGCGAAAGAGGTCCGCCTTCATCCAAGCGAGGCCAAGTTCCTCTTTCATCAACGCCAGCCATTCCATAGATTGTTTCGCCGTGCGGATGCCGCCCGCGGCTTTGAACCCGACAGCCATTCCAGTCTCCTGCGCGTATTCCCGGATTGCCCGAGCCATCACGAAGCCCACTGGCAGCGTGGCATTGGTTGGCTCTTTGCCAGTCGAGGTCTTGATGAAGTCGGCCCCGGCCATCATGGCAACGAAGCTGGCGCGGGCGACGTTGCGAAGCGTTAGCAAATCTCCGGTTCCGAGGATGACTTTCATATGCACGGAACCGCATGCCTGTTTGAAGGCGGCGATCTCGTCGTAAAGTTCCTGCCACCTTCCGCCGAAGACAAGCGCACGAGTGATGACAACATCAATCTCGTGAGCCCCGGCCTCGACGGAGTGGCGGATTTCAGCGATGCGTTCAGACAACGGAGAGAGTCCAGCGGGGAATCCGGTGGCGACGGCCGCCACTCGCACGTTGCTGCCTTCGAGCGCTCTTCGCGCGGTTTCGACGAACCTGTGGTACACGCAAATCGCCGCGACCTGAATGTTGAGAGCTTCGATTCCGAGTTGTTTCACCAGTTCTTGCTGAATTGGTTGCCGTCCTTTGGCGCACAAGCGGCGGACGCGCTCGTCGGTGTCGTCTCCTGAAAGAGTCGTGAGATCCATGCAGGTTATCGCACGCAGCAGCCATGCGGCTTGCCATTCTTTTTTCACCGTCCGGCGCGTGACGTGAGTTTGCGCCCTGCGCTCCACCGCGCTGGCATTCACTCGAACCTGTTTTATCCAATCCAGATTAAGGGGTGTGCCGCGGTTGGATAGCAGTGGCTGGCCGTTTAGCGTTGCCAATGGCGAGTTTCGGAGGGAGCCCTCACCAGAAATAGCGCTGGCGTTGTCGACGATGCCTGAAAGATTGCTCTTCTCCACCGGCATTTGGATGTTCTCCGCCAGTCCTACGATTCGCCACTTCAAAGACTGACGTTCGCGAGGCCATTGTACGGCAGAACGCGGGAAAAACCAGCCCAGGGCTCAGGAGAGGTTTTTCTTTTCATTCTGAAGGTGTTGACGCGGCTGCACGGGCGACGACGCCCGCGCCTACACTTTGATCTTGACACCCACAAGTCTCGTCGCTAGGCTTCGCTGGTCATTCCACAAACACATGTTTACACCGCATAGTTTGGGCATTGCGCTGATCATGATGATCACGAGCGCCATCTGCTGGGGTTCGTGGGCCAACACTTTCAAGGGCGTAAAGAACTATCGATTCGAGCTTTTCTATTGGGACTACGCCGTTGGCATATTTCTCATCTCCGTGATCTTCGCGTTTACCATGGGAAGCACTGGCAACGACGCCAACAGCTTCCTTAACAATGTTCATTCCGCGGATGGCTCGAATATCGCTTCGACAATGGTGGGTGGAGCGATCTTCAATCTGGCCAATCTCCTGCTCGTGGCTGCGATCGATATGGCGGGTTTAGCCATCGCCTTCCCGGTAGCCATCGGCATCGCTCTCGTGGTGGGCGTGGTTTCGAGCTACGTTCTCCAGGCCCGGGGGAACGGCTCGCTGCTCGCCGCCGGGGTAGTGTGCGCGGTGATCGCTGTAATAATGGACGGCAAAGCCTACGGGAGTCTGATCGGGGGGGACCGCTCCACCTCAAAGAAAAGCATTATTGTCTGTATTGTTTCCGGGGTTTTGATGGGTCTGTGGGCGCCGTTCGTGGCCCACGCGATGACCCAGGGCAACACCCTCGGGCCGTATAGCGTTGCCGTGTTCTTGACTCTCGGCGCGCTGCTGTCTTGTTCGATCTGGAATATTTATTTCATGAAGAAGCCGCTGGTCGGGGAGCCGGTGAATTTCAGCGGGTTTTTTCGCGGGCCAACGTCCGGGCACTTGCTCGGAGTTCTAGGAGGCGTGATCTGGGGCACAGGGATGGTCTTTAATCTCGTGGCTGCAAACTTCACGGGGGTGGCAATTTCTTACGCGATTGGCCAGTCGGCGCCCATGGTGGCAGCGTTGTGGGGCGTACTGGCATGGAAAGAATTCGAAGGCGCTGGAAGCCGCGCCAAGCTGTACCTCGGCCTCATGTTTGTCTTCTATTGTTTCGCGATTCTGCTGGTGGCGAGGGCGAACGGATAAAACCGGGTGAACATTTGAGGTTGGCTTTGGAAGAACGAGGGCGGCCAGTTAACTTGCAGCACTCTTGATTTTGAGGATCGGGCTCACATCCCGATTGATTCGTGACGAAGTCAACTCTCCGCATCGATAGCAAGAACATTTGAAACTCGTGCCGTCCGAGAGAGAGATGTGGCCACATTTCTCGCAGATGAATCGTCCATCCAGATGAGGCGCCATGGGCCTGAACTGAACGCCGAGCACGCAATAGGGACAACGGACCACTGCTTGGGTCATGGGAATTCGTCACTCAGACGGCGAAAGCAAAAAGACCAGAGTTCAGTCAAGAACTTTTGTCACCGCTGCTCTCGCCGCCCGTTGGGAACAAACTTACCTCTGAATGAGGTCCGTTGGTAATGGCCCACCCGTGCGGTGGCCTGGCACGGGAGTGCCAGCGCGCCTGCGCCCCCCAGGGCGGTGATTTCGATCCTGTCGTGACGGGAGCGCTGGCCATCGGCTGGGGAAGGCGAGCGCGGTATTCTCAACTGGCTCACACTTGGCGCCTGGCCAGTTCGATAATTTCAGTCGCCAGCAGGATCGTAGGTCGGAAGGTCCCAGACGTAGCCTTCTTCGCCATGCTGCGAAAGATCCAATCCCTGGATCTCGTATTCCTCTTCGACTCTTAGCCCGATGGTTGCATCGACGATCTTCAGCGCAACCAATGTGCCCACGATGGCGAGCGCCCAGGCTACTCCAATGCCGACCAGTTGATTGATCAACTGATGGGCATTGCCTTCGATCAGTCCTGAAGGCAGCGGATCCCCTTGCGAATTCTTGAAGATTGGGTTAATGGCACTGGAGGCGAAGACTCCGGTCAGCACCGCTCCTAGTGTGCCTCCGGCGCCGTGAACACCGAAGGCGTCCAGAGAGTCATCGTAGCCGAACCGGACTTTCACGGTTGCGACCATGTGGAAACAGCCTACGCCGGCAATCAGTCCAATCGCGAGAGCCGGCATGGGCCCGACAAAACCCGCCGCGGGAGTGATCGCCACCAGTCCTGCAACAGCGCCTGAAATGGCGCCCAAGGCGCTGGGCTTTCCATTCCGCAGCCATTCCGCGCCGCTCCACCCGAGAACAGCTGCCGCGGCCGCGAAATGCGTAGCCACAAAAGCGCTGGTTGCCAGACTGCTCGAGGCCAGCGCGCTGCCCGCGTTGAAGCCAAACCATCCCACCCACAACAAGCATGCTCCGATGAAACTGAGGACAACGCTATGCGGCGGCATCGGCTCTTTGGGATAACCAACGCGTCGGCCCAGATACAGAGCGCAGACTAAAGCCGAGACTCCTGACGTGATATGCACCACGGTTCCCCCGGCGAAATCGAGCGTGGGGAAACGTCCGCCGAGCGCGGCATTCAAAAGCCCGCCCTTTCCCCAAACCATGTGCGCCATGGGATCGTAGACCAGCACCGACCATAAAACCATGAAGAAGGCCATGGAACTGAACTTCATCCGTTCCGCGAAAGCCCCGGTGATGAGCGCAGGAGTAATGATGGCAAACATCAACTGGTAAATCATGAAAGTCTGCTGCGGAATCGTAGCCGCGTAGTCCACGTCCGGCTGTGCTCCGACACCGCGCAGAAATACGTTGTGCAAATGGCCCACGAAACTGCTACCGCCGCCAAACGACAGGCTATAGCCGACTAGCGCCCACAGAACCGTGATGATGGCCATCATCGCGAAGCTCTGCATCATAGTGCTCAGCACATTCTTCTTTCGTACCAGGCCGCCATAGAACAGCGCCAGGCCAGGCCCGGTCATCATGAGGACCAGGGCGGAACTGGTCAGCATCCAGGCGTTGTCGGCGGAACCTTTGGCGTCCGCGACTTGCTGCTCCAGTTTTGCGAGCCGAGCATCGGAAACGCCGCTGGAAGTACCCGCACCTTGAGCAAGCAGAAGAGGCGCTCCAATCAATAAGACGAGCGCGAAGACAACGAGCCACACAAAACGCAGTTTCGCAACCATGTGTACTTCCCCCGCAACCGATAATTGAAAATCACTTTAGCTGGGAGAACGGGCTCACAGTAATTGAAAGAATTTATGGGATCTATCGGAATTTGTTATGGGTCGCGGACCACGGCGTGCCGCGACCTCTAACTTTTCTTGGTTGCAACTTCCAGACGGGTTTCCGCGCGCTTCAGGTCACCTGCTGTTCGTTTGAAGTCTTCCTCAGTATTGCAGGTCGTGAGATGCGACTCCGCGCGTTGTTTGGCCTCCTGGGCGCGTCTTGCATCGATCTCTTCGGCACGCTCCGCGGTCTCGGCAAGGATGGTCACCTTGTCGGGCAGAACTTCCGCGAACCCCCACGCGACTGAGAGGTGGTGGGTGTAATTGTCCTTGCGATAGGTAATCTCTCCAACCGCGAGCTCGGTGATCAGCGGGGCGTGTCCCGGCAGGATTCCCAGATAGCCTCCCCGGCCGGGAATCTGCATTTCTTCCGCCACGTCACGGACAACCATCTTTTCCGGAGTGACGATCTCGAGTTGGAAAGTATCAGACATCAGTCGTTGGTCATTGGTCGTTGGCTATTGGTCGTGATCGTTGGTCTTGCGAACGACCAACGACAAACGACCAACGCCGCCTTATGCTACTGCTTTCAATTTCTCTGCCGCTTCCAGAACTTCATCGATCTGGCCTTTCATATAGAAGGCCTGCTCTGGAATGTCGTCGTACTTGCCTTCATTGATTTCCTTGAAGCCCTTCACTGTGTCGGCGACCTTTACGTAGCGGCCCGGCGCGCCGGTGAATTGTTCGGCTACGTGGAAAGGCTGAGAGAGGAAGCGTTGAATCTTGCGGGCTCGGGCGACCGTCACTTTCTGATCCTCACTGAGTTCGTCAATGCCGAGAATCGCGATGATGTCCTGCAAATCTTTGTAGCTCTGCAGAGTCTTCTTGACCGCCTGGGCCACATCGTAATGTTCCTGACCGACGATACGGGGATCGAGAATGCGCGAAGTGGAAGCCAGCGGATCGACGGCGGGATAAATTCCGATCTCGGTCAAGGCGCGTGAAAGGACTGTGGTTGCGTCCAGGTGGGCAAACGTCGTGGCTGGCGCAGGGTCGGTCAAGTCGTCGGCGGGCACATAAATCGCCTGCACCGACGTGACCGATCCCTTCTTCGTGGAAGTAATCCGCTCCTGCAGTTCTCCCATCTCAGTGGCCAGATTAGGCTGGTAGCCCACGGCGCTGGGCATGCGGCCGAGCAGGGCGGACACTTCGGAGCCGGCTTGCGTGAAGCGGAAAATGTTGTCGATGAACAGCAGGGTGTCGGCGCCTTCGACGTCGCGGAAGAATTCGGCGACCGTGAGTCCGGTCAGAGCGACGCGCAGGCGGGCTCCGGGCGGCTCCGTCATCTGGCCGTAGATGAGCGCGGCTTTGGAGTGTTCGGGATCGCCGGGTTTGATTACGCCGGACTCGGTCATCTCCAGCCACAAGTCATTGCCTTCACGAGTGCGCTCACCGACTCCGGCAAACACGGAAAAACCGCCGTGCTGCTTGGCGACGTTGTTGATGAGCTCCATGATGACAACGGTTTTGCCCACGCCCGCGCCGCCGAACAGACCGATCTTGCCGCCTCTCAAGAATGGCTGTATCAGGTCGATGACTTTCACTCCGGTTTCGAACATCTCTGCCGTTGTCGCCTGCTCATCGAACAGTGGCGCCGGACGGTGGATTGGCATGGTCTGAGTGTGTGCGATGGGACCGAGTTGGTCGACCGGTTGGCCGATCACGTTCATCACACGCCCCAGCGTGCCGCGCCCCACGGGGACGGAAATTGGTCCGCCCTGGTCAATGGCTTTCATGCCGCGCACCATGCCCTCGGTGGCTTCCATGGCGACGCAGCGGACCCGACCTTCACCCAGGTGCTGCTGGACCTCGACGATGACGTCAACCGGCGAGGGAACGGTAAAGCCGTCGCTCACAATGCGGAGCGCTTCGTAGATTGGCGGCATCGTGGCTTCGGCAAACTGCACGTCCACGGCGGGGCCGGCGATTTGAATCACGTGTCCAATGTTTTCTGGCATAAAACCTCAGCTCTTAGCTTTTGGCTCTCGGCCTTTAGCTAAAATCTAGAAATCTGCTGGTGAACCGGATGCGGCAGCTAATAGCTAAAGGCCAACAGCTAATAACTGCCTTATCCCGCTGCTGCCGCCCCGCTTACAATCTCGATAATTTCTTTCGTAATCTTCGCTTGACGGGCACGGTTCATGGCTAACGTCAGCGAATCGATCATGTCGGTTGCGTTGATCGTGGCCGCGTCCATCGCGGTCATGCGGGCCGCATGTTCGGCAGCGACCGATTCGAGCAACGCGCGAAATATCTTGATCACTACGTACTTTGGCAATAGGGACCGGAACAACTCTTCAGGAGATTGTTCGTAGATATAGTCGACCGGAGCAGCCGCGAACTTGGCAGCTTGCGCGTCTATATCTCGCGTGTCCGCCGCACGAATGCCGACACCAGCCTCTTTGGCCGCTTCGAGAGCCCGCTCTTTCTCCTTCTGGCTCATCTCTTCGGCCTGCTCGACGCTGATTTCGCCCACCTGTCCGATCGGCAATACTTTCTCTACGATCAGCCGCTGCGAAATCACTGACTTGAATTCATTGAACAGGAGATAAACCGAGTCAATCTCGCCGGCGGAATAGCGATCAATCGCGCGTCCCGCCATTTCGGAGACCATGCCATATTCAACCTTGCTCAAGACTCCTACGTGCTCGCCCACAAGCGTGGTGCGCGGCGATTCTTTGGATTCAGCCGTTCTCGGGGGAGCAACTGCGAATCTTCGGCGCAGGAAGTCGCGCCCTTTGCGCCCGATGGCTTCGATTTCAATGTTCTTGCCCGCTTTGAATTCCAAGAAACGCGTTGCCGCCTTCAGAATGTTGGTATTGAAAGCGCCGGCAAGGCCTTTGTCGCCTGTGACCACGATCAGCAGGATGTTATTTTCCGGGCGCTGCGCCAAAAGGGGATGCTTGGGTTCGCCCGTATCCGGATCATAGATTTCGGCTCGCGACACCAGCGACTTCAGCACGCTGGTCAACATTTGCGCATACGGGCGCGCTGCCAAGGCCCGCTCCTGAGCGCGGCGCAGCTTGGCAGCGGAGACCATTTTCATGGCCTTGGTGATCTGCCGCGTGTTGGTCACGCTGCGGATACGGCGCCGGATATCGAGAATGTTGGCCATTTGGTCGTTGGTCTTTAGTCGTTCGCTTCTAGCTAGGAGCTAGTACCGCGACCGCGTGATTGTGTAGCCAAAGATGTTTCGGGCCTTTTTACGAGTAAACTTCCACTGGATCGGAACTCGATGTCGGTTCATGCGACGGCTCCAAGCCTGAGTTTCCTTTCGCAGAGAAGCTCGATCTGCGATACGGCGCCGGCCCAGGCATTGTCGCGAAAACAGGCTGATCGCGATTTCGGCCTGGTTGAGCCAACTGCCATGCTTCGGGGTGTAGTGCACGGTGAACCGGTCCCACAGCCAGCCACCCGCTGTCTCGCCAAAACGTTCCACCAAAGCCTTGCGTGTATGCGAGCTCAGATTGTCCATCACCAAGTGGATGACGTCCGCCCGCGGGTAACGAACCGCGACCTCCAGCAGGTAATCGGCAAACTCGGGGGAGGAACGGGTGGCCGTCACTTTAGGGAAGTGCCGTCCCGCTTTCGGCTCGACCCCGCAAAACACGTTGGCCGTGCCACAACGTTGGTATTCGCCATCGCGCCGCGCCACGCATCCCGGCCTCATGGCCAGCGGAGGACGAATCTCTTGGTGAAGGACCACCGGTTTCTCGTCCACACAAACCACCGGTTCCTGCTCGGAGAACGGCTTTTCATACACGGCCAGCACCTCCTCCATGCGCGCGATGTATTCCTCATCCAGCTCCGCCACGCACCACATTTTTTTCCCGCCACGGCTTCAGGTCGTGGCTTTCCAGCAAGACCCGGATCGTTTCCCTTCCTACCCGCGGCACCAGCTTGCGTTTCACCGCCTCTTCCGTTAGCAAACGCACCGTCCAGCGCGCTCGGCCCTCCGGCGGTGGACCGCACACCAGAGCCACGATGCGTTGCCGCTGCTGCGCGTCCAGCAACAGCGCCTTCCCCGGCCGTGGCCGCTCGTACAAAGCCCGCTCCAGTCCCGCTTGCTGATAGCGCTGGCTGGTCAGCCACACCGTCTTTGGCGTCAACCCAACATTGGTCGCCACCGCGCGGATGGAATGCCCCTCGGCCAGTTGCCGCAGCGCCAAGGCCCGCAACACGGTTCGCACCGGCTGCAACCCGCTACCCAACAATCGCCGCAACTCCTGCCGGTCTTGCTTGGACAACCGCACCCCAGAGCGCTCGTTCATGTCCAAGCTATAAGCTCGGACACACTGTCTGCCAAGTACCTTACCGTATTACTCTCTATGCAGTCATAGTACTAGTAGGCTACTTCGCTACTGCCTGCCTCTCTGCCACGAAGGTCTCTTTGCACTCTTTGATTGTCTTGCTCAGCTCGGCTTTCAGGCCGTCGTCGAGAATCTTTTTCTCCATGATTGTGCGCAACAGGCCGGCATTGGTGGCGTCAACATACTTGTACAACTCGGCTTCAAAGTCCCGCACTTGATCTACCGGGATGTCGTCCAGGAAGCCGCTGGTGCCGGCAAAGATGATCAGAATCTGTTTCGAGAATGGCAATGGCGAGAATTGTTTTTGCTTTAGGACTTCGACCAGACGCTGCCCGCGATTGAGTTGGTTCTGGGTCGCTTTGTCGAGGTCGCTGCCGAACTGGGCGAAGGCCGCGAGTTCGCGATACTGCGCGAGCTCGAGCTTCATGCTGCCCGCCACCTGCCGCATCGCTTTGATCTGGGCGCTGCCACCCACGCGGCTTACCGAGATGCCCACGTTCACCGCCGGACGCACGCCGCTGTTGAACAGGTCGGTTTCAAGAAAGATCTGGCCGTCGGTAATCGAAATAACGTTGGTCGGAATGTAGGCGGAAACATCGCCCGCCTGAGTTTCAATGATGGGCAACGCGGTGAGCGAACCTCCGCCATTCTTGTCGCTCACTTTCGCGGCGCGCTCCAGCAAGCGCGAGTGGAGATAGAAAACGTCTCCGGGATAGGCTTCGCGACCCGGCGGTCGCCGCAGCAGCAGCGAGATTTCGCGATACGAAGCAGCGTGCTTGGAAAGGTCGTCATAAATAACCAGAGCATGCTTCCCGTTATCGCGGAAGTACTCACCCATCGCACAGGCCGCATACGGCGAGATGTACTGCATAGGCGCGGGCTCGGAAGCGGACGCCGCCACAACAATGGTGTAATCCATGGCGCCGTAGTCGGTGAGAATCTTCACCACTTGGGCGATGGATGAGCGCTTCTGCCCGACGGCGTTGTAAATACAAATGAGATTGTTTCCCTTGTTGTTGATGATGGTGTCGAGGGCCACAGCGGTCTTACCGGTCTGACGATCGCCGATGATCAGCTCGCGCTGGCCGCGGCCGATCGGAATCATGCTGTCGATGGCTTTTAGCCCGGTTGCCATGGGTTCGCGGACAGGTTGCCGGTCAATGACTCCGGGCGCCAGGCGTTCTAACGCGATGAACTTGTCGGTCGCGATCGGCCCCTTGTCGTCGATGGGTTGGCCAAGCGAATTCACCACGCGGCCGATCAGGGCTTCGCCGACCGGTACGCTCATGATGCGTCCCGTGCGCTTGACCTCGTCGCCTTCCTTGAGCTCGGTGTACTCGCCTAGAATTACGACGCCGACCTGATCTTCTTCCAGGTTCATGGCGATGCCAGCGACGTTGTGCGGGAAGTTAAGCAGCTCTCCGGCCATTACTTTGTCGAGGCCGTGGACGCGGGCAATGCCGTCGCCAAGGGTCACGATCGTGCCGACTTCATCCACCGCAATCTTGGATTCGTAATTCTCGATTTGTTGCCGGATCAGCTGTGTGATCTCGTTTGCTTTGATTTGTGCCATAAGGTCAGCTTCTAGCTCCTGGCTTCTCGCTCTTTTGCATCTCTTCGCGCCGACTTCAACCTGCCTACCAACTCTTTGCTCCAAGCCAGAAGCTGGCAGCTAGGAGCTAAGTGCTTGCTTCATCCTCTCCAATTGTCCGTTCACCGAGCCGTCGTAGATCGTGCTGCCGATTCTCACTACAGCGCCCCCAAGTATGGATTCATCGCGCGAATAACGTGCGCGAACTTTTTCCCCCGTCAACTTTTCCATCTGGACTTCGAGCGCCTGCCGGTCGCTGGGGCTGAGTTCGCGGGCGCTTGTGATTTCCGCCTCGGTGAACCCCAAGCGCTCATTCAGTTCCTGTTCAAACTGTTTCACGATTGGACCCAGAAAATTCGTGCGTCCGTGATCGATCAGCACAGCCACGAAATTGCGGACGGTTTGCGAAATTCCCTCTCGCGCAACGATGGCATCCAGCACGGCCCGCTTTTGCTCAGCTGTGATGGAAGGCGTTTCCCATACCTCGCGCAATTCCTTGCTTCCGGCCACTAATTCAGCTATGGCCTGCGCCTCTTGCAAAGTCTTTTCGGGGTCGTGATGGCCGCTGAAAACCGCCTCGGCGAAGGCGCGCGCGTAGGTGTTAGTCACAGAAGCCACGCTTTATCGCCCGCCTTTCCGCGGTTCGCCGCCGTTGCCCGAGAGTTGTTGCGCAAAGTTACGCAACAATCCTTGATCGGTAGCGGCATCCACATGAATCTGCTTCTTCGCCAGCGAAACCGCCAGATCGGCCGCGTACGCGGTCAGTTCACGGCGCGCGGCCTTGGCTGCCGTGGCGATTTCCTGCTCTGCTGACTCCACGATTTTGCGTGCGTCCTCGGCGGCTGCCGCTTTGATTCTTTGTTCTTCAGCCGCCGCTTCTTTTTCCGCAGCGAACCGCATTCCACCGATCTCCGAATCAAGCCTGGAAAGACGCGCTTCAATTTCCGCCAGGCGCCGGTTGGCGTCTTCGCTGGCTTTGCGCGCCTCTTCCATTGCCTTCTGGATGGAAGCCGTACGATTGCGGAACACCCCCGGCAGATTCCTCTTGGAGAGCCAGACAATCGCCGCCGCAATCACGGCGAAGTTCAGCAGGACACAAACCCAGTAGGCACCCTCCAAATCCAACCCGGTAAGCTTAGACACAAACTGAACCGAAGGAGAATGCTTGAACTGGGCTTCATCGTCCTCCCCGGCGGCCTTGCGCGATTCCTTGACCAGTTGCTGGCTCAACGAACGTTCATGGTCATTCGAATCGCTCGCCTGGTCGGACATCGAGGAGGGAGTTTCCTGAGCGGCCGCTCGGCCTGCCGGTGCGAACCAGACAAGCAGCAGGACCGTTGCCAAGGCAAAAAGCCCGAGCAGGTTTCGCCCGCGCCGCCGTCCGCTCATCGGCCACCGCCTGCCGGAGCTGGCGTCGTTCCCGGCTGCAAAACAATCCGAATGATTTCAGCGGCCAGCCTTCCGCTTTCCGTCTGCAGGCTGGCCTGCGCCGCGACTTTGTCTTGCTCGATGGCGACTCGCGCCAGTTCGACTTGGGCTTGCGCCTTGTTCCGCGCTTCGGCCACAGCGGCGGCTCGTGCCTGCAACGCCTGCTGGCGAAGTGCCTCCTGATTCTTGAAAACCGTCATGCGTGCTTCTCTCAATCGCTGCTCGTATTCCGCCGTTCGCGCCTCGACGGCGGCAATGTCAGCACGCGCTTTCTCGATCGTCCCTTCAGTCTTCCTCCGGCGCTCGGCCAGCACCTTCACCATCGGCTTATGCACAAGCATGGTGTAGAGTCCATACAGCAAAACCATAAAGATAATGGTCGGTATGGATCCGAGCAGTAATTCCCCTACTTGTCTAAGCGTCTCGTCCATAATCCTGGGCTAGATAGAATCTCGATCGAAAGAGGGCTGTAAGAAACCATCAAACCTAACATCCTACAAGGCTTAGTGTCAACGCACGGGCTAACCCACAAGGCGAAAAGGCGCAAGTGGTGGAACCTATTTTCAGACGCTTGTCAAGCCCTGCGTGGGATTAGGGAAAGATTACTTGACTTCTTGGATAAGGGGTCTAGCATGGAAGTATCACCTCCGATCCAATTCCGGATCGAGTGGGCCGATAGCCAAGGACTGTCACCGCTTCTTGGTTGCCGGCCCATTTAAGTTCCGGTCGACGGGCCGTAGTCGGCGGTCGTTGGCTGGCGAGCGACTATCGACCAACGACCACCGACGGCTTACTCGACTACCCACTCCCGCACCTTTCTCACCACCGACTCAGGCGCTTCCGCTTCCAACTCCACGATGCCATCTTTATACTTGCGCGAATAAATCCGCGCTCGCGCTTCGAGCATCGCCAACGTCTTTCCTTCTTTTTGGGGTACGCGTAGATGAACGCGGCTCAGGGCATCTCCTGGCAGCATCTGGTCAATCCGGTCGAGGAGTGTGCTCATACCAACACCTTTCGCCGCCGAGACGTGAACCGAGGTGGCGTCGTCCCGCAGGCTATCGCGCTGCCGGGGAGGCAGCAGGTCAATCTTGTTCATCACCCGCAGGCGCGGCTTCCCGTCCGCCTCCAGTTCCTTCAACACCTTTTCGACTTGTGCGTCCTGCTCGGCGGAGAGCGGACTGCTGGCGTCCGAAACCTGCAAAATGAGTTCCGCGCGTTGCACCTCTTCGAGCGTCGCTCGAAACGCGGAAACCAGCGTGTGCGGCAGGTTGCGAATGAATCCTACTGTGTCGGACAGCAATACTTGCCGCCGCGAAGGCAGTGTGACCCCGCGAATCGTCGGATCCAGAGTCGCGAACATTTTGGGCGATTCGAGCACGGCGGCCTGGGTCAAGGCATTGAACAATGTGGACTTCCCCGCGTTGGTGTAGCCCACCAAAGCGATCAAGGCAACGGGAACGGATTCGCGGCGCTGCCGCTGCTGCGTCCGGATGCGCCGGACATTTTCTATCTGTTCTTTAACGTGCCGAATGCGGCGGTAGATCTTTCGGCGGTCGGTCTCGAGCTGGGTTTCACCCGGACCGCGCGTACCGATGCCGCCGCCTAGTTGTGACATCTCAATTCCCCGGCCTCCGAGGCGCGGCAGCATGTACTCAAGTTGCGCCAGTTCCACCTGCAACTGGCCTTCACGAGTGCGGGCGTGCTTGGCGAAAATGTCGAGGATAAGCTGCGTGCGGTCGATGACTCGAATATTCACAACCTTTTCGATATTGCGCTGCTGGGATGCAGTTAGGTCGTGATCGAACAAAAGAAGATCGGCGGAGACCGAGGCAGCAGCGCCCGCAATTTCTTCCAGTTTGCCTTTGCCAATCAGCGTTGCCGGGTCGGGCTTGTCGCGGTGTTGCAGGAATTCGCCGGCAATTTGTGCGCCGGCGCTGGTCGCCAGGGAGCGCAACTCGTCCAACGATTCTTCGGCGCTGAACTCGGGAACCCTGAGGCGCCTTCGATGCTCCGGGCACACTGGTGGCTCTGTCTCGCGCCGCTTGCGCGCCGCTGGTCAGCGAGCTTCTCGCGGCCGAACCGGCGCGCGAGCGCACGCGGTATTCGATCCCTACCAGAAATGCACGTTCCGTAGGACCACGGTCGGCAGTAGTCGAAATCGAAGCCCGCCGCGTGCTCTCTGTCTTGCCTGCCATTCTGGACTCTTAACTGCGCAAAGCGCGGCTGCCTTATCCTTCCGTACCCGAGGCGCTGGATGCTGCGGCGGGTTCAGCCGCGGGAGCCGGAGCGGGAACCATGGCCGGCTTGTCGCCATGGCCATGCGCCACTCTGCCCATCGCCACCGTCGAAATAGCATGCTTGAAGATCAACTGCTCCTGATTGTTGGTTTCGAGCACGACGGAATACTTGTCAAACGAACGAATGCGTCCCGTCAGCTTGACGCCGCTCAAGCAGGTAGATGGTGATATTCAGTCTTTCTTTGCGGGCGGTGTTGAGGAAGGTGTCCTGAATGTTTTGTGCCGGCTTGTTTTCCATGCCGATCTCCTTAGCTTTCTCGACCGCGAAAGCTTTCTGAACTGCACAATGTCAGCTCCTCACGCCGCTGCCAACACGGCGTTGAGGAACAGGGGGGAAAGCTCGGGATGCTTGTGCGACCAGCCGCTGCGCCTCCGCACCCCAAAGCAACACTCCGTACAATACGGCCTCGCTCTCCACTTTTCAAGCCAGCGGTAACACTCGGTTGGGCCGCGTGGCCGGTTGACATAACGCGCACCAAAATGCAAATATTCGTGCGCTGCCAGTAGCCCGGAAACGAGAAGTCGATTTTCAACATTCGCAACTGGGAATCCGCTGGACGAGCCAGCTCCGGTCATCGTTTGCCGTGCGTCCGTGAGCTCGGGCGACGGGGCGCTCGCACTTCACTGATCGCGGAGGAATATCGATGCAACATCTGATTGCTTTCGCAGCTCATTGGTATTGCCCACTCATACTGGCACCGAAGCCCTGGCTCTCATTCTGCGCTGGTTTCACTTCATTGCCGGGATCACCTGGGTCGGATTGCTTTACTTCTTCAATCTGGTCAACGTCCCTTTCATGAAGCAGGTGGACGCGGGCATGAAGCCTAAGGTGTTTCAATATCTGACCCTGCCGGCTCTGCAATGGTTCCGCTGGAGCGCCCTGGCTACGGTGTTCGTCGGCTTCTGGTATTGGGCGCAGATCTATGTTGGTCCCGACGCCGAGCGCATGGGCGTTAGCCCTTTGAGCACGATCGGCCTGTTCCTGCTGGTCTGGATTGTGGCTTGGGCGATTCTCAATTTCGTGATCAAGAAAGCGCCGAGCGGATACGTCTTAGGCGCTGTCACTGCTGTTGTCGTCATCGCCGCCGGCTGGCTGTTCTTGAACTACACGCCGGTGGGCCAGGACGATAACCACGTGCTCTCGATCGGAGTCGGCGGCGGCTTCGGCATCATCATGTTGTTCAACGTCTGGGGAATCATCTGGCCCAACCAAAAGAAGATTATTCAGGGGACTCTTGCCGGGACTCCGCCGGCCAATGCTGCTGTATTGGCCCGCGCAGGCTTTCCTGGCTTCGCGAACAAATTTCTTTCTCTCGGTACCATTGCTGTTCTTCATGGCGACCAGCTATCACTACGTGATCTTCGGCCGCTAAGGGCTCGACGTAGCTTGCCACGTCTTTTGCCCTCTGTGCCAAAATGAAAGAGTGGAGTCCGATCAGTATCTGCGAGGAATCGCGCTGTTCAACAACGCCGAATTCTTCGACGCTCACGAAGCCCTCGAGGACGTCTGGCGCGCCGCTCCGCCCGAAAACAAGAAGTTTCTTCAAGGGATGGTTCAGATCGCCGTCGCCTTTCATCATTACTCCACAGGAAACCGCGTGGGTATGCGATCGGTACTGGAACGCGCCATAAGAAATCTCTCGGAGCCGTCCGGAAGCTTTGGCCAAATCCAGTTAGCAGCATTGCTTCAATCCCTGGACCAATGGCGCGACGCTCTCGACAATAGCTCACCGTTTCCGGCATTGCCGCGGATTCACGAGACTCGTTAATGTCCGCGCGCCTCATTGCTTAAGCGTCTGCCGAGTGCCGATGCCTGACGGCTGAGTGTTAGAATCGCTCTTGCCCGTGACTCAGTCTTCCACAGCAAAACCGCGCGCGGCCGAGGCTCCGGCCAGACAGTTCGAGCCCATTCCATTGCTGGATCTGCATCGCCAGTACCAGCAGATTCGCGATGAAGTGTTAGCCGCGATCGAGCGGGTCTGTTCGTCGCAGCACTTCGTCTTGGGCGCAGAGGTTGAAGCCCTGGAGCGCGAAATAGCAACGTTCACCGGTGCGAGCGCCGCGGTGGGGTGCGCTTCAGGTACGGACGCGCTCTGGCTCACGTTAGTGGCGGCTGGAGTTCGCCCCGGTGATGGCGTTATCACCACGGCCTTCAGCTTCTTTGCCTCGGCCAGCGCGATCGTGCGTGCGAGGGCACGACCAGTGCTGGTCGACGTGGATCCTGACACGTTGAATCTGGATCCGGAGCGCGTTCAGGCGCGACTCAAGGCGGGAGGCTCGTACAAGATCCGGGCGTTGTTGCCGGTTCACCTTTACGGGCAGTGCGCTGACATGGATGGATTGCAGCGAATCGCCGATGAATTCCGTTTGCCCATCATCGAAGATGCGGCGCAGGCGATCGGAGCAAAATGGAGAGGCCGAAACGCCGGATCGCTGGGCGCAGCCGCGGCGTTTAGCTTTTATCCAACCAAGAACCTGAGCGCTTACGGCGACGCCGGACTAGTGACCACCGGCGACGTGGATATGGCTGAGCATATGCGAAACTTGCGCAACCACGGAAGCCCGCGCCGCTACTATCACGAGGAAGTCGGGTGGAACTGCCGTTTGGATGCGATCCAGGCTGCGATCCTCCGGGTAAAGCTTCCGCATGTCGAAACCTGGAATCAACAGCGCCGGCAACGCGCGGCGACCTACGATCGTTTGTTGTCCGACGCAGGTCTTGCCTCGACTCACTCGCGGTTCAAGCCGTTGCTGACTTCGCAGCATGCATTTCACGTCTTTCACCAATACGTGATTCGCACCGATCGCCGCGACGACCTGCGCAAGTTTCTTGCCGACAGGAAGATCGGTACGGAGATTTACTATCCCATTCCGCTGCACCTGCAACCTTGTTTTGCTTACCTCGGATACTCCGAAGGCGACCTGCCAGAATCAGAGCTCGCAGCTTGCGAAGTGCTGGCTCTCCCCATGTTTCCGGAATTGACGGAAGCCGAGCAGAAGTGCGTGGTGGAGAGTATTGCGGAGTTTTACTCATAACCTTCAGGGTACCGTTCGCGACTCTCCAGGTCTCGAAAATCGCGAGAACGGGGGCACCCGCACCCAGCGTATCGCAAATCTAGTGATGGCGTGTCTTTTTCGGAGTTGAGGCTTGCTTGGCTTCTCCGGGGGCGAGGACGCGGCGGACAATGGGCGAGTTCATCTTGTACTTTCGCGGGGTCAGGTTGCCGTTGTCGTCTTTCATCTGCAGGACGAATACCGGCAGCATTCCTTCTTTGTCGAAGTTTTCCTGAGAAACCGTCACCGGCAAGACTCCATTCAGATTGTGCTCGCGGTAGGCGGTCTCGTAGCGATGATGTTTCACATTCCAGGTGAAAACGCGGATTTGGTTGTAGTCAAAGGGTAGGCCATCCTTGGGTTCGCTGAGCGCCACCAGATATTGGGGAACCTTCTTGTCTCCGTCGGCCACCTGGTCCAGGACAAAGAAAGCGACGAGCCGCTGGCCTTCGGCGTACTGCGCAATTTCGAGGGGCACGTCCAGATCCACCATACGCGCCAGAACCCATCCAACGCGGCCGTCGGGATCGCGGATAAGCCACCAATCTTCCATTGCGGGTGTCACTGGCTTGGGCGGTTCGTTCTTGTTTGGGCTGGCAGGTTTGGGTGCCGCGCCCGGCACAATTTTCTCGGCGGTGGCGCGCTTCAGAATTGAGACTTTGGATCCCTGATTCAGTTGGTAGAGATGCTCGGTTTCGCGGCCAGGGTCGAGGTGAATATTGGTATCGTTACGCGTCGTGCCGGTGGCTTGGACGGGGGCGTTCTGCTCCTGCTGCGCCAGCTTCTGAAATCCATCGTAAACCTGCTGCGGAACCAGGGATCGCTGCTCGATCCAGCCCTCGACGCCGCTGGCCGTGCGTACTCGGGCAAAACGCCGTTCGCGTTCGAGTATCTGGACGCGCTCGCCGTTCTTGACCACGCCCGTCTTGCTGTAGACCGCGGACACGCGATCGCGAAGAATAACCTGCGGCGCCGAGATGTAAGCGATCTCCTGCACCCGTCCCCGGCCACGACAACCGGAGAGCAGGAGGGGCAGCATCAGCCAGAGCGCAAAGCGCAGGGATGACCAGCTCTTTTTCACAGAGACCACGAAACACTATAGCTCACGGATTCGATCAAAAGCTTGAAGCGTGGAGGCACGTAAGGCTTAGTCGCTGCGAACCGAATGCATGGATCTCGCTGCGCTCGGGATGACAAGAGCTCTAGTCTCCGAAGCTGATGCCAATCGCGCGGGCAGTGTTCACGATTTGTCCATGAGGGTTCACAGTTTTCAATTGGCCAATGGCGTCGGCAATACTGACCGCTTCAATCTGGGTCTTGTGCAGGCAAACCATTTTGCCGAATCCTCCCTCAGCGATCAGATCGACTGCGGCGACGCCGAAACGAGTGGCCAGAATGCGGTCGAAGGGAGTGGGCGAACCACCGCGCTGGATGTGCCCCAACACACTAACCCGCACGTCTTTGTGGGTGCGGGTGGCGATGGCATTGCCAATCACATTGCCCACGGCCCCGGCCCGGCGATTTTCTTTCAATTCCGGCGGTAGATGAATTCCCTCCGCGGTCACCACGATCGTGAAATGCTTGCCATAGCGCTCGCGGAGGGCCACATGGGTGCAGACCTTCTCAATGGTGAAGGGAATTTCGGGGATGAGGATGATGTGGGCGCCGCCGGCGATCCCGGCCTGGAGGGCGATCCATCCGGCGTCTCGCCCCATGACCTCAACGACCATGATGCGATGGTGCGACTCGGCCGTGGTGTGAATCTTGTCGACGGCATCGGTCGCCGTTACCAGGGCGGTATCGAAGCCGAAGGTGACCTCGGTAGCGGAAAGATCGTTGTCGATGGTCTTGGGTACGCCGACGATCTTCATGCCTTTTTGGAAGAGCTCGAGCGCGATTTTCTGGGAGCCATCTCCGCCAATGGTGATTACGGCGTCGATTCCGAGCTGGTGCGAGTTGGCGATGACCTCGGCGGAAATATCGCGGACGGTTTCCACGCCGTTTTCAGTAGTGCAGTAGTGGAAGGGATTGCCACGGTTGGTGGTTCCGAGGATGGTGCCGCCGCGCGGCAGAATTCCGCTCACGTCTTTGAGCGTAAGTGGGCGCGATTTCTCCGGCCAGATCAGGCCGTCGAAACCGTCGGGGATGCCGATGACCTGCCAGCGGTATTTGAGGATGGCGGACTTGACGACCGCGCGGATGACTGCATTCAGGCCGGGGGCATCGCCGCCCCCGGTACAAATGCCGATACGGCGGATGTCAGACATGCGCGCTATGGGGTCACTGTGAGTTTTGCAGAGGGCGCCGTGATGGTCGTAGTACTGATATAACTTGCGTTAACAGCGGTCACCTCGCCAATCTGAGCATCCGCGCCAGCCGTAATCGTCACCGGGTCGCCCTGAGTTATCGTGAAATTGGCGCTGTCGGCTACGGTCCAGGTAGCGGTTGACGAAACATCAACCGGATTGCTGTCGCCGGATACGGTGGCATAGGCATAGAAATTTGCGACTCCACCATTCGTGCTGATATTGGCGGTGGTGGGTGAAATCTTGAGGGCGATCACGTTTCCGAGGTTGACCGTGATACTCGCGGTGCCACTGGTCGCCTGATAAGCGGCAGTAATCGTTGCGTTGCCCGGCCCGTTCCCGGTTACCAGTCCGGAGGTACTTACGTTAGCAATTGTGGAATCACTGCTGCTCCATTGCGTACCCGAACTGAGCGTTTTTGTGGAGCCGTCGTTGTAGGTCCCGATGGCGCTCTCCTGTACGGTGGCGCCCTGGTTGATGGTCGCCGTCGGACCCACGGCTATCGAAGTCAGCACCGGGTCAACAAAAAATCCGTTGCAAGCCACCCCTCCCGCGAACAAAAAGAGGGTCGCAAATGCAGCCGCGAGTTGAAGTTTCTTCTTACTGCTCAGCATGTTAGAAAAGCCCCCGGGTGAACTGCCCATTGCGGCAGCCCTTCACAGGCGCTAAATAAATTGTAGCAGAGAAGATTCCCGGCAAGCGCACACACATGTACACCTTCGTGCACGGCGGTACCTGTACTGCTACGACGCGCCAAACTTGAGAACGCCAATGCGGGGCAAGAGTTGCGGATTAAATTTGAAGACGGCAGCACTCAGCAGATCAACCTTAGCCGCCAACTCAGCGCTGAATGCTGATTGCTCCGTGCTCATATCATCGATCTGCGTAATATCCATCTCTGGTTTGAACGACCAGGTCCTTTTGTTTGGCGGCCAGGTTGATCTTGTGATAGCCCGCTTCAGCGCTGCCCTTATCGGGCGTGTAGCCCAGGTTGTACTGGGTCCGCAATTCTTCGGCGATGCTGTCGTAGATCTGGTCGATAGCCTGCTTTTTGGAGACTTCGTAGAGACGGCCCCCGGTTTCTCTTGAAATCTGGTCGAGAATTTTCTTGCCATCCGCGTGAACTTCCTGGGGATAGCGCCCACCGCCGTGGCCTCCGCCTCCGCTTCCGGGCCAACCTCCGCCTGGGAAACCACCCCCGTGCCTGCCCATTCCACCCCCTTGATGGCCAAAGCCATTGTCCTCGTGCTTGTCGGCAAACAGGATGGAGTAAACCACGGTATCGGCACGCTGGGCAGCCTCGATCGCGCTTTGCAGCGACTCCTTGCTGCCCCGGTCGTCTCCGTCGGAAAGAATAATGAGAGCTTTACGGCCTTGCTGCTTCTTCATCAATTCGTCCGAAGCCAGGAAGACGGCATCGTAAAGCAGAGTGCCAGCACCTCGGCTCATTCGGGATGGACCGGATCCGGACTGAGGGTCTGAAGCTTGAGGGTCGGATGATCCGCTGCCGTTGCGATCAAACTGTGGAGTCTTCAGCAATTCAAGTCCGGCTTGCAGTTTTTCATGGGACGAGGTGAGGTCCTGAAGGAGTTCCACCTCGCGGTCAAAATGGATGAGGAATGCCTTGTCCTTGGGGTCCGTCAGCATTTGGTCGAGAAAGACCTTGCTGGCATTTCGCTCTTGATCCAGAACATTTCGCTGGCTCAAACTGGTGTCGACCAAGAGGCCGAGGGTCAGGGGAAGATTGGTGTCCTGGGTAAAGTACTTGATCGCTTGCGGGCGGCCGTCTTCCTGAAGAACGAAATCGTCCTTCGTCAGATTGCGGACGATCTGGCCTTTTTTGTCACGGACAGTGACGGGCAGAGTGACCACTTTGACGTCGACCGAGACGGTGGTTACGCCCTGAGCAGTTGCATCTTGACCCCGCAGCGACGAACTAAACCAGAGCAACAAGGCGAGCGCGAGGATCAGCCCGTAGGCCGAACGCCGCACCGGGAGGATAATCTCGGATGCCAGAAGTAACGATCGATTCAAGATAATTCCGTTCCATCCATGGTAGCGGCCGGGAAGGCAATCACAGGTAAAGAATCGGTAAAGGAAGGTAAAACCTTGTAAACTCGACAGGCTTCTCATGAAAAAACAAATCACTTCGCGCCTCTTCCCCGTCGTTCTCTTCACCATACTCGCGCCGATGGCCGTCGGTCAGGCCGGTGCGATGTCTGCAAAACCGCCCGTTCCCGGCAGTATGAGCGCGGGGCCGAAGGTTTGTGACCGGTGCATCCGTGCCCACGAAGAGTTCCTGGCGTCGGACGCATTGCAGGGACGCGGCAGCGGCACACACGATGAGCTGGTGGCCGCGACCTACATAGCGTCGCAGCTACGTCAGTACGGCATTGAACCGGGGGGAGACAATGGCGGCTACATTCAGCATGTTCCGACGATTCAGCGGAAAATCGTCTCTGCTCCCCAACTGAGGGTTACACCTGCCGGCGGCGCGCAGCCAATCACTTGGGAGTACGGTGAAGCGTTTCTCGTGGCGTCTCTGACCCAAACAGAATTTTCGGGACCGTTGCGCAAACTGGACGTAGACAAACTTGGCGATCAGGCGAATACACAAGCCGAAGCGGGGGCGGTCGTCCTCGTCATGGGCTCGGATGCGACCAAAGTGAGGCAGGCAGCTTTTTCACTGGCTTCCAAGGGCGTTGCCGCGGCGCTCGTACTGGCACGCGACAGTCAGCTCAATCATTTCGAAGAGGCCGGTAAGCAACTGCCCAAGATATCAGAGCGGTTGGCGGAAGATACCGCAGGCGACATGAGGTTTAATGCGTTGGCCTTGAACCGAGAAGCATTCCATACGCTGGAGCAGACGGCAGAAGGCGCGATGGTGCAGTTCGAGGCGCAGGCGTCCGAAGAAAGGGGATCCACTTGGAACGCAATCGGAATACTGCGCGGCGGTGATCCTTCTTTACAACACACCGCGATTTTGTTTTCGGCTCATCTGGATCATCTTGGAATTGGAACTCCGGTCAACGGCGACGAAGTTTACAACGGCGCCGACGATGACGCTTCGGGTACTACGGCTGTATTGGAAATCGCGCGTGTGCTGGGAAAGGGGCCGCGTCCGCGGCGGACCGTGATCTTTGCTTTGTTTGGCAGCGAAGAAATGGGCGGGCTGGGTTCAACTTATTTTCGCGAGCATCCGCCGCTGCCGCTCAAAGATATTGCCGCAAATCTGGAATTTGAAATGATCGGGAGACCCGATCCGGCGGTGAAGGACGATAGCCTCTGGCTGACGGGATGGGAGCGCTCGAATCTAGGCCCGGCGCTCGCGGCACACGGCGCACGGTTGGTGGCCGACCCGCATCCGGGGGAGAACTTCTTTGCGCGCTCCGATAATTTTGTCCTGGCGAAGAAGGGCGTGGTTGCGCACACGATTTCAAGTTACGGCTTGCACGACGACTATCACAGGCCCAGTGACGATCTGGCCCACATGGATTTCAAACACATGGATGCGGCGATTGAGTCGCTGCTGGCGCCGCTGCAGTGGCTGGTGAACTCGAACTTTCAGCCGAAGTGGAAGGTCGGGGGAAAGCCGTAGGGCAGCAATTAGCGGTTAGCTCAGCCAATGCAAATTCAGTCGAACGAAAGGGGTTGGCTAAATGCTGAGTGCTTCTTTCAGTTTGCCTTCTTCGCCTTGCTGATCTTTTCGTCAATCGGCTTTCGGCCCGCGAAGCCCTCGGTGGTATCGTGCCAGTACGTGATCCCAGACTCGCCTAGTTTCCAACAAAGAAGCACGATGTGGCCGTCCACCTTGCAGGGGAAGTCGAGCAATCCGATATCGAGATCTTTTACCTGAACGCCGGTAGCATCGATCTCACCCAGGGCGTCTTTCACGCGGGGGATGGCCTTTTCGCGTTCCGCCTTCCGGCGCGCCATGTGGACTACGTTGACCAGAAGTCCTCCTTGCAGAAAGACCCGGTGAGCGAGTTCCTGGAGTTCGGTGTCCACGGCTTCGATAAGCTTTTTGCCGTCAATCGCAGTGCGCAGCAAAGATTCCAGCACAGGCAGGAGAGATTGGGCTTCTTCAAGGGTGAAAGTTCGTTCGGCCATAGGCTATGGATCTATTTTAGTCCATTTCTTGGAGAGTCGTTGGTCGTTAGCCGCACCTACTGCCGAGCGGCCTTGGTGGACAGCCGAGGGCAGCTGTCCTCACGGGGTTCTTGCCAACGACCAGCGACCAACGACTGCTACTGAATTTCCAGCATTCTGTCCAGCGCAACTCGTGCCCAGTGCTTCACGTCGTCTTTCACTTTGATCTGGTTCACGATGTTGCCTTCGATCAGATTCTCCAGCACCCAGCACAGATGTTGTGGCGAGATGCGGAACATAGTCGTGCACAGGCAACCGGAGTCGTCGAGGGTGATGACTCTTCTTCCCTTCGGCAGCGAATTCTTTGCCCATGCGATTGACCAGGTGGATTTCCGTTCCCACGGCAAACATGCTTCCGGGCGCTGAGTACGGATCATCTTCAACAAGCCTTCGGTCGAGCCTATGCCATCGGCTTTCTGGCAGACTTCCCAGCGGCACTCGGGATGAACAATCACGCGAATGCCGGGATACTTGGCGCGAACGTTGTCCACGTGTTCGGGCAGAAAACGCTGGTGCACCGAGCAGTGCCCCTTCCACAGAATCACTTTCGCCGCACGCAACCGCTCGGGAGTCAGGCCTCCGTTAATCAGGTAAGGATCCCAGACGACCATCTCATTCAAAGGAATGCCAAGATTGAAGCCGGTGTTGCGGCCGAGATGCTGATCGGGAAGAAATAGAAGTTTGGGAGTCTTCGCGAAGCCCCACTGGAAAGCGCCAGACGCATTGGAAGATGTGCAAACCACGCCGCCACGCTCTCCGCAGAAGGCTTTGATCGCTGCAGTCGAATTCATGTAGGTGATGGGCGTGATCCCCTCGCCAGCATCGGAGGTCAATCCGGCGGCGATCAGACTGCTCCCAGCAATTCTCCACCTGGGTGATTTCCGCCATGTCGGCCATAGAGCAGCCGGCGTTCAGATCGGGCAAGATCGTCACCTGGCCGGGGCGGCTCAGAATGTCGGCGCTTTCAGCCATGAAATGCACGCCGCAGAAGACGATGTACTTGCCCCCGGCGTGCGCGGCCTCTTGCGACAGTTTGTAGGAGTCGCCGCGAAAATCGGCGAAGCGAATGACTTCATCGCGCTGATAGTGATGGCCAAGAATCAAGCACTCGCGGCCCAAAGCTTCGCGGGCGGCGGCGATGCGGTCGTCCATGGTGTGATCGGGCAGAACGAGGTAATTTTCCAGACTGCAAACTGCTGCTGCGGTTGCCATTGTCATGTCTCGCCTTCAGCTCCGGACGCGAATGCGATTGCGGCTATTCCGCAATAGGCTGACGCTTGTTCCGGAACGGGGATGTTGAAAGCTTCCAGCGGCTCCAGCCGATTCACTACGCGTCGTTTGAAACTACGCCGCGCCCAACCGGCGGGGATGTTGAAGCCACTAACTCTTCACAACAGTTAAGATGCTCAGGAGCGGCGGAAAGTGTCGCTTTTTTCGGGCGACGAAAGTAACCACTGCAAGTAACTGAGTATCTCGGACTATTGTGCACTGTTAGAGGGGCGGAACGCAACTTCCGGCTCATCGTCTGAGTCGCTTGCAATCGCCGATACTTCGTTGCGCCTGGTCCAGAAGTACAGGGCCATGGCAGCCACGGTCAGCACCATTCCTACACCGAATTCGGTCGTGATGTAGAGCGCCCGGCCCACGGGCGCCGTAATGCGGTCAAAGATTGCTTGAATGAACAGATTGTGGCTGGCGTGCAACACGGTCGCGGTCCAAAGACTGCCCGACTTCAGCCTGAGCCAGCCCAAGATGTAGCTGTCCCCGATCACCATAAGGGTGAAGCAAGCCAAGGCAAAAACTGGCTGCGTGCCCGAGTTATAGTCGGCGAACAACAGAGCCGGATAATGCCACACCGCCCAGATGCAGCCGCTCAGCAGGCAACCCCAGGTGAAACCGGTTTGCTGAACCAGCCGCGGAAGCAGGAATCCTCGCCAGCCAATTTCTTCCCCCAGAGCGCGCGCCATGCTGGCGATCACTCCCACCGTCGCGTAACACGGCAACGCCAGCAGAAGGGTTACAATGCGCGGCGATTGCGGGAAACCAAAAGCTTGTCCTAAAGAAGTGGCGAACGCCGAGAATGCGAACGAACCGCGGATCAACGCCCACGTCGCAATGTACACCGGCAACGCATAAAGAATGGGAATGAAGTACGCCCAGACTTCATATTTCGCCGGCCGCCAATTCCAGCCCAGGGTGGCGAGGTCAATGCGAAAGAGCCAGCATGTCACTAACGCCGCTAGCGCGGGACAACACATCACGAGGCCGACAACCAGACCGTTTCCTGCACTAATGTGTCCAGCGTGAATCATGACATATTCCGGCACGCTGCTGAAGGCAAAGACCATTGTGAGATAAGTGAAGATCTGTTTGGCGCGTGGTTGCATGGTGCGAAATGCTATCACTACAAGGTCGAAAGCGCGATTTCAGCGAGTCCTTCCGTGTGAGGGATCGGCGGAAGTCGCGGTATTTACGTCGATGTGTACGCGTTCGGCGGCGGCGATCCCTGGCGGATAGCAGTTCCCGTCAGGGTTGTAATTTGCCGGACAACTTGCCGCAACCTCGGGCCGCTTCGGCGACTGCGCAAATTGCCATATGTCAGCAAAGTCGACACCGCTGTCGGCGGGATTCGGCGCCTTCTTGGGAAAAGCACACCCGGGCGAAGGCGGGCAGGCATCGTTCGTGACCCAGAACACAATCTTTCGTGCGCCAGCATTCTGGCGAATGTCGTCAGCGGTGACGATATCTTCGCCGCCCTCTTTCGCCGCGGAAATGCCGGAGCAGTAAATTCCGGCCCGAAAGCCACCTGCTGTTACTCCGTCAACCCACGCATAGATGTGCGCTTTCTGTTCCGGCAACATACGCCCGCCTTGCTCCTGATCAAGGAAGATAACTGTTCCTGCAGGAAAACCTTCTTTCTTCGCCGCCGCTGCCGCCGCCCGCGCATCCGATTTGCCTAGCCTGCCCGCATACGAAACCGACTTTAGTTCGTTGTACAGTCTGCCGTTGAAGAGCACCAGGAATCCGAATCCAGCCGCTTGCAGGGTCCGTCGCTTGCCGCTCCATGTGTTGGTCCTCGCGCTCGGAGGATGATTGAGCCAGTAACCGGTGTAGGAAAACGTCCGACGAAGAATTTCCAGATTCTGGTCGCCGGGATAGTTGTTGCGGTCAAAGCCGAGGTAAGCCGCGTCTCCGGTCAAACCCGGTCGCGCGGTTTGGGCGGGAACCGTCGCAATTGCGGCGATGAGGGTTACCAACAGGCCAATTCGCGTCACGTTGAACTTATATCACTTTGCGTATCTGGAAAAGTAAACCTGTGCAGAGGACTCGGACCGAAATGCATAAACCACAAAAGACACGAAGCCTCACAAAGAAAACCGTGAGCTGAATTCCTTTGTGTACCTACGTGTCCTTTAGGGTCGACAGCTATCCACCAATGTGCACCATCGTCCTCGACGCGGGCACGAAATCCGGTTCGCCGATGTGGTGGCGCTCTTCTTTTTTCTGCACCACATCGCGGATGAACTTCGCCAGTTCTTCGTCAGAAGCGCCACGGCGCATCAGTTCGTGCAGATCGTGGTCCCACACCGAAAACAGGCAAGTGCGAATTTTGCCGTCCGAGGTAATGCGAATGCGGCTGCAGTGTCCGCAGAATGGATGCGAGACCGGAGCGATGATTCCGATTTCGCCGATGCCGTCGTCGAAGTGATAGCGTCGCGCAGTCTCGCTGCGGGCGCGCGGAATTTCGACCAGCGGGCGATATTCCGCCATGCGCTGAACAATTTCATCCAGTGTCACCACGGTCGCGGGCGACCAGGTTCTGTCCTCTTCCAGCGGCATGAATTCAATGAAGCGCACGATGACGCCTTCTTCCCGAGCGAACATGCCAAAGGGAATAATCTGGTCTTCATTGAAACCCCGCATGAGCACGCAGTTGACTTTGACCGGCCAAAGCCCCGCCCGCCGGGAAGCGCGAATTCCCGCCAGCACGTGGTCATATCCATTGGGCACGCGCGTGATGCGAGCGAAACGGTCGGGATCAACCGCATCCATGCTGACCGTGATGCGATTCAGGCCGGCATCTTTGAGCGACTGCGCCATCTCAGCGAGAAGATGACCGTTGGTCGTCATCGCAAGATCGAGCTCTTCACCATCGATTGAACGCAGCTTCGCCAGTTCCCGGACGAAATCGATCACACCGTTGCGCAACAGGGGCTCTCCACCAGTCAGGCGGATTTTCTTGATCCCCAGCGCGGCCAATATTCGAGCCATGCGCAGGTAGTCAGCGAAAGGCAGATCGCCGTAGAGAGCGCCTTCGTTGCCCGTGCGGCAGTAGACACACTTGTAGTTACAGCGATCGGTGATCGAGATCCGGAGATCGGTGATGGGGCGTCCGAATTTGTCGGAGAGGGTCACCTTCTGGCTCCAGGCTTCTAGCTTCGACCCTTTGTTGGCCATGAAGAAAAACGCAGGCGGGATTGATCCGGCACGCGTTTCCTTTCCAATGGCTCCTCGCGAAGCACGGGAGGCGCAGACGTTTCCGCCTGCACCCTCGGGACAGCGTGACGCGGCACTCTTTTTCGCGAACACTTTCCCTCGCCGCCCAAGCCAGGGTATGCCCAAAGGCAAGGCGGTCGGAAACTCGTCTTCATTATAGATGCAGAACGGAAAGCGAAGGCACAACTAAGGTTTGCCAGCCTTGGCAAGTGCCTTTTCGATGGCCGCCTGTGCCAGCGGCGCCATTAACTTGTATCCAGCCACATTGGGGTGCAGACCATCGTCGGCGAGGTCGCGCTTCAGCAAGCCCTTGTCGTCCACCACTGCGCTGAAATAATCGAGATACACCAGGCCGTTCGCGGCGCAGTAGGCCTTCAACCAGCGATTCACTTCCAGTATTTTCTCCGGCGAACGCTGAGCAAAAAAGTCCTGCGACTTGGGCGCGTAATTATGTACCGGTAGCACAGATGAAAACACGACGCGGATGTCATGGGCTCGCGCCAACTCCGCGAAGGAAGCATAGTTCGCTTCGATGTCCTCCAGTCGCATCGGCCCGGTGTTGCCGGCGATGTCATTCGTTCCAGCCAGAATGACGACCACCTTCGGTTGCAGATCGATGACGTCCTGGCGGAAGCGCACCAGCATTTGAGGCGTGGTCTGTCCGCCGATGCCGCGATTGATGTAGGGCTTACCAGGGAAATATTCTTCCAGCTTCCACAAGTCGGTGATGGAATCGCCAAAAAACACGACCCGATTTTCGCCAACCGCAGGCGGCTTCAGGCTGGCATTAGCATCGCGATACTGGGCGAGTTGGCCGAAGTCGTCAGTGAAAATTGCGATGCGTGAAGCCCGGTATTGGTCTAGACCCTGGAAGCCGCTCGTAGGTATGTTCGGTTGCTGCGCTCGGGCGGACAGGCAAAGAAGGGCGACCGACAAAAACGCGTAGCACCCTGGGATAGTCTTAGCGTCATCTGCGTTAGCCCCTCGGCTAGTCCAACGTCAGAGCCGATCCCTGGCGTCTACATCTTCACCAATTCCACGCGCCGGTTCTTCGCGCGTCCGTCGTCGGTTCCGTTGTCAGCCACTGGTTTGGTTTGTCCCCAACCCTTGGCTTCAAGCCGGGTGCTATTTACTCCATGGGCGGTCAGCCAGGCGACGACCGCCTGCGCTCGTTTTTCCGAAAGTGCCTGGTTGTTGGCAGCGGAACCGATGCTATCGGTATGGCCCTCGACCCTCAATTTCACCTCGGGGTTTTGTTGCAGCATCTTCGCGATCTCGCTCAAGATACTTTCTGAGTCGGGCAGGATATTGGCTTTGCCGGTTTCGAAGTGAATGCCGTATACGGCCACGTGGCCTGACTTGTTGAGTTCATCGGCGAGGCTTGAGGCATCGGCGGTCACTTCCTGCGTCATAGACTTTACAGTCAGTATCGTCTGGTAATAGTACGAACCGCTGTTCTGGAGCCAATACCATGTGTCGCCGTTGTGAGCCGTGATGATGCCGGGAGAATCTTCGTACACCACGGTAAATCCGCCTTGCTTGAGGGCCGTTTCAAAATTGCGGAATACCTGGATCTCACTCACGCCCTCGCGCGTGCCGTAATCCCAGTAATGATATTCGCCCTCGAAGGTCTTTTCGACAGCGTTGCCGTCACTGTCCTTGCTGACCGGCAGCTTTGCCTGCTCGTACTCCTTGTTTTCGCAGCTGTGAATGGTGCTGCCCGGCATGCGAGTGATTAAAGGTGAGTCTTTGCAGCCCTCGGCGTCGGCGGGGGCCTCGTCCTGAGCGAAGAGGTTGAAGGCAAGAAACAGAGCGATGGACAACAGTAGGACTCGAGAAGTCAGTTTCATGCTTGAATGTTCCTTCTGGTTGCTTGGTGTATAACGTCACATGCCGTCGTAGTTCGGCCCGCCGCCGCCCTCGGGCGGAACCCACGTAATAATCTGATACGGATCAGCGATGTCGCAGGTCTTGCAGTGTACGCAGTTCGAGGGGTTGAGGCTGATGCGTTTGCCGTTGGCCTGCTCCGCGTCGTCTACCATTTCGTAAACGTTGGCAGGACAGAAATTCTGGCAAGGGCTGCCATATTCTTTCACGCAACGCGTGTTGCAGATGTTGGTGTCGTCGATGACCAGATGCGCTGGCTGATCTTCTTCATGTTTTGTGCCAGAGTGATAGAGATCGGTGAGTTTGTCGAAGGTCAGTTTGCCGTCGCCCTTCGCGGGACCAAGCAGATGAGCTTCGTCGCCGCCGTCGGGAGGCAACTCTGCCAACCTCTTCATGTGCTGATAGCCCGCTGTCCCCGGATACCGGTTGCGTAGGCCGCGGCCTGCGGTGAATTGCTGGATTCCGGCGTGGAACAAGCCTGCGAAAAACCCCTGCTCGAATCCTTGATGGAAGTTGCGGACCTTCCAAAGCTCTTCTTTGATCCAGCTGGTTTCCACTCTCTTCTGGAAGCCGCTTAGCGTGGCGGCAGAAGAATCGTCTTTCTTCAGCGCCTCGAAAGCAGTTTCAGCCGCCAGCATGCCGCTCTTGATGGCCAGATGAATTCCCTTGAGGCGTTGCGAGTTGAGGAAACCCGCAGAGTCGCCAAGGATCATCCAGCCGTCGCCTGCAACCGGCGGAATCGCCCACCAGCCGCCATAGGGCAGCGACTTCGCGCCGTAGCGGATCATCTTTCCGCCTTCAAGCAACTTCGCCACGAACGGATGCTGCTTGAAATCCTGCAACACTCGCTGCGGATCAAGACGCGGGTCCGGATAATCGAGGCCAGTGACGAAGCCGAGGGAAACGATGTGGTCTTTCCCTCCATAAATCCAGGCTCCGCCGTATTCTTTGGTGGTGAGCGGCCAGCCCATCGTGTAGATGATCTCGCCGGGCGCGATGCGTCCCGAAGGAACTTCCCACAATTCTTTTATTCCCTGTCCGTAGGTCTGCGGATTACTGTCTTTTGCAAGATCGAATTTCCCGATCAGTTGTTTGGTTAGCGACCCGCGCGTACCTTCCGCCAGAATCACGACTTTCGCATTCAGATCATATCCCGGTTCGAAGTTCGACTTGGGCTGGCCTTCTTTGTCCACACCTTTGTCGTCAGTCCGGACGCCAGTGACGCGGGAGCCGTCAAACAGCAATCCCGATCCCGCGAAGCCGGTGAAAATCGTGATCCCGGTTTCCTCAACTTTGCCGCCAAGCCACTTCACAAATCGATTTAGCGATATGACGTAATTGCCGTGGTCGCGCAGCGGCGGAGGGGTGATGGGAAACTTGAACTTACCTTTCTCGGTAAGAAAGTAGACCGCCTCTTTCGTCACCTCGGCGTCAAGTGGAGCTTCTTTCTCGAAGCCGGGCAACAATTCACGCATGGAACGCGGATCGAGCAACGCACCCGAGAGACAATGCTGGCCCACCTCGCGGGCCTTTTCGAGCACATAGATGTTTTCTTTGCTCAACTGCGAGTCTGGATTTTTCGCATTGTGCCCGTCGATGAGCTGCGACAAGCGCAGAGCGCAAGCCATGCCAGCCGGCCCGCCGCCGACGATGACAACATCAGCGGGCATCTGCGGACGTTCGATATTCTCGATAGGTTTGCGAAACACCAGCATAGGAAAAACCTAGCGACGGATTCACATCGATCTTCACAGATATGGCCTTCGAACTTGATCCGTGCGAATCAGAGTTAATCCGTGGCGAATTTTACGTTCCCGCTTTTGCCTTCTTCACTTCTTCGATCAGCGGGGGCACGATGTCGAACAGGTTTCCCACCACGGCGTAATCCGCGATTTCGAAGATTGGCGCTTCAGAATCTTTGTTAATTGCAATGATGGTTTTCGCGCCCTTCATCCCGACAATGTGCTGAATCGCACCGCTGATGCCGAGCGCCAGATAGAGCTTGGGCGCGACCGTCTGCCCAGAAGATCCAATTTGCCGATCCATGGGCAACCAGCCCGAGTCACAAATGGGACGCGAGGCCGCAAGCTCCCCGCCCAGAGCCTCGGCGAGTTGCTTTGCCAGTTCGATGTTCTTCTGCTCTTTAATTCCGCGGCCCACGGAAACGATGATCTCGGCCTGCGTCAGGTCGACCGCCTGTTTGGCCTCTTTGAATACTTCCTGCGGCTTATTGCGAATGACGCCGTCGGCGATTTGAACGTTGACCGTCTCGACCGGAGCCGCGCCAGCACCGGTTTCGACCTTGTCGCCGCGAAAAGCTCCGTTCTGGAGAGTTACAAACCACGGAGCATCGCAGGTGAAGCTGACATCCGCAGCCAGCTTGCCCTGGAACATCTGACGAGTGAAAGACAGCTTGGCGCCATCTTTCTTGTAGCCAATGCAATCGCTGATCGCGGTGCGTCCCATCGCGGTGGCCAGCTTGGGAATAAAATCGCGCACCTGATAAGTGTGCGGCATGAGCACGAGCTTGGGCTGCTTCGATTCTATGAATTGCTTGAGCGCAGCTGAAAAAGCATCCGGAGTGTACGGCTCGAGCTTGAGCGAATCAACCGCATAGACTTTCGAGACTTTCTTGGTGGCAACTTCGTTGGCGAAACTTGCCACGCCATTACCGACGACTGCGGCTTCCAGTGTCCACCCGGTTTCGACTGCAAGCGCTTGTCCCGCGCTCAGCGTCTCCCAGGAGACGCGGTTGAGTTTACCTTCGCGTTGTTCGACGACGACTAAAACTGTGTCAGGCATAAATGCAGCTTCTAGCTCCTAATAATCGCGTGGGGACAGCCGCCCTCGGCTGTCCAGTCGAGGAAAGCTGGCTCTTGCGGCAGAATCTACAGCACCCGCACTTCGTTGCGCAGCTTATCTACCAACTTCTTAGCGACTTCCCCGGCCGAACCTTCCAAAAATTCGGTATTCTTGGTTTTCTGGGGCACATACAAGCGTTCAATCTTCTGCAAATTTCCCGTCACCGCCGACTGCACCTCCGCCATCGAGACTTTGCGCAACGGCTTATTCTTTGCTTGCTTAATGCCGATGAGCGTGGCGTATCGCAATTTGTTAATACCCGACTGGATGGTCAACACTGCCGGCAGTGGCATATCCACGAACTGAAAGTAACCGGCTTCGAGTTCCCGCTTCACCCGGATTCCAGCCTCGCTTTTCTCGATCTGCATAATGATGGTGGCGTGCGGCCAGCCCAGCAGTTCCGCGAGCACGACTCCGGTTTGCGCATACCCGTAATCGTCGGATTGCAAGCCGGTAAAGATCAGGTCGAATGTTTCGTCTTTAATAGCCGAAGCGAAAGCTCGTGCGGTATTCAGCGCGTCCAGCCCGACGAACGCGTTATCTTCGAGATGAATAGCGCGATCAGCGCCCTTCGCCAGAGCTTCGCGCAAGACCTGCTGGGCGCGGGCCGGGCCGGAGGTAATGACTACGACTTCTCCCCCGTGCTTTTCTTTTTGCCGTAATGCCTCCTCTAGAGCATAGGCGTCGGGCTCATTAACTTCATAGGAAACGTCTTCGCGAATCCAAGTGCCGGACTCATTGAGCTTGAGGGGGGCATCCTTCTGCGGCACCTGCTTCATGCAGACTAAAATCTTCAAGCGAAAGCTCCTTGTGTAAGGCTGGTCGATGCCTCGAACAGTGAGACGTTGCAACGCCTCTACAGAAAGCACCGATCAGCAGAGGCAAACTAACCAGTATAAATGAGTGCCGCGGAGGAGAGGAAATGCGGACAATCAAACCAATACGGAGATCTAGTCGGTAAACACGACCGACTGTACGCCCGAAATCTCGAAACGCTTCCGGCAGCGCATATTCTTACAGGCCATCATGTCATCGCGACGCAGCATGTAGGATTTGGCCTTGGCGAACCGGGCGCGGTCGCGTTCATCGGCGCGGCCCGAAAGCTGATGTTTCTTCGTCCTCACCAGCCAGTTGATTTCGTATTCACCGGCCTGCTGGCAATGAGGACAGTTCAGCGTCGCCATCTTCTTTTCAGGCCGTTCATCGAAAAACTCGCGCTCTTCCATAGTCAGGTGTCAGGTCCCGGCGGTCAGGCTCGAGCGCTCAGCAACAAGCAGTCAGCCTGGTTAGAATTATTGCACATTCCGAGCGTGTTACTCGATACACTCTGGGCTGGAAGAAAATGGCGGCGAAGAAAAGGAAACCGAAGCGCTTTACTGCCGTCGAAGCCGTGAAGACCATGGCCCGCGAACAAATCGGCGCGCCTCCCGCATCTCGTGTAGTTCCCAACCGCAAGAGAAAGGCGGAAAAGCACAAGCCTACGCTGGAGAAACTTCTGGCTGAACCAGAGTGAACCGCGCACTATGGTGCTGTCGTGGGGCAACCCAGATTCGTTCCGTCGACGGTCACGCTCATTGTGCCCGTGATCACATTTCCGGAGGGATCGTTGGTCGTCAAGCTTGCCGTGATGCTTGACACCCCGCAATTCGTACTTGGAGTCACTTTGCCACCACTCGTCACTTGAGCAACCTGAGGTATGCTGGACGCCCACGTAACTTGGGTCGTGATGTCCTTGGTGGCGGGCGGATGGCTGTAAAAGCCGGTCGCCGTTAGTTGCGCGAAAAGCGTTGGGTCGGGTTCCCCAAACACGACCGACGCTGGCGTCACCTGGATTGACACAAGTTTCTGGCCGCTTCCGCAACTCGGAATGATCAAGATCGCGCAGCAAATCAAGAGCAATTTGAGCCAGTTTCGATTCATCCCATCTCCCGGACAGACCAGACTGCCTGACATAGCGGGGAAGGCGTCAATTTAGTGGAAGAATGCCTAAAAATCAATAGCAACCCAGGGTCTCCGCCGGGAACCTTATCTGCCCACAGTGGCCGCCACGAATCTGGCGAATTGCCGCACATCCGCTTCGGTCGTGTCGAACGAGCACATCCACCGCACCACGGACCGGTCCTCATCCCATGGATAGAAAAAGTAGCGCTTTTGAAGCTTGGCGATAGCCTGGCGCGGAATCTGCGCGAATACTCCGTTGGCTTCCACCTTGTAGACGATCTTTACGTTTGGGATCTTGCTGACTTCCTGGTGCAGTAGTTCAGCCATCCGGTTCGCGTGCTCGGCATTTTTACGCCACAGATCATTCGAGAGCAAGGCTTCAAACTGAGCTGAGATAAACCGCATTTTCGACGCCAATTGCATTCCCTGCTTGCGGCGATAAAGGAAGTCACGGCTAAGTTTCTTATCAAAGAAGACCACAGCTTCGGCGCCCAGAGCGCCGTTCTTGGTTCCACCGAAAGACAAAACGTCCACACCCAGGTCGCGCGTAGCCTCCCGCAGGTTCAGACCAAGACTTACGGCCGCGTTGGCGATGCGGGCGCCGTCCATGTGCAAAAACATCTGGCGTTCGTGAGCGAAGCGGGCCAGATCGCGGACCTCCCGCGGGGAGTAAACGGTGCCCATTTCAGTGACCTGCGTAATCGAGATCGCGCGCGGCTGTACGTGATGCTGGTCGCCGATCCCGTGATACGCATGGCGGACCGCTTCGACGGTGAGCTTACCGTCATCAGTAGGAATAGGAATGAGTTTGCAGCCAGTGAATTTCTCCGGCGCACCACACTCGTCGGTATAAATGTGGGCAGCCTCGGCACAGATCACAGCATGATAGGACTCCGTCATCGCCTTCAGGCTTAAACAGTTCGCAGCGGTGCCGTTGAACACGAGGAAGACTTCAATATCAGGGCCAAAATGCTGTTTGAACTTGCGCACCGCCGCCGCAGTATAGGGATCGTCTCCGTACCCCACAACATGCCCCCGGTTTACGGTGGCAATGGCTTGCAACACCTTGGGATGAACGCCGGCATTGTTGTCGCTGGCGAAGCTGCGGAAAGGCTTCATAGCATCAACAATGTAGCAGAGTGGAGGTGTCTTCCGGCGACCAGTTAAACGCGCTCCGGCTCGGCTGCGACCGGCCTTGGTCAGCCTTTGACGCGATAACTTTTCTTTCCCTCTCAAGTCTAACGGGGGGTCGCAGAGGACCTGACTTCCTGGTGCGCTCAACCGGAGGTTAGTCCTGACTGCCCTTAAGATTGCGTGCCAGGGTACGAAAAACAGAGTAGGCTTAAATAGGAATATAGAGGCTAAATGAAGAGGGTTTTCAGTCCCGAGGGTCGCCTGAGTTTGACGCCGTGGTTGCTGCCTGGAACCGCGCTTGTAGCGGCTTTGTTTCTTGCGGCGCTAGGGACGGCCTGTAGCGGGAATTCCGTAAAAGGTGCGCAAGCCGAAGCAGACCAGGCGATTCCGGTCAAGATCCAGGTGGCGCAGTCCGTGCCGATCAGTGATACAACGGAGTACGTTGCCACTTTGAAGTCGCGGGACTCGGCCGTCATCATGCCTCAGGTCGAGGGGCAGATCACGAGTATCCAGGTTCATTCCGGTGATCGCGTTTTGCCCGGCGCCGAACTGATGCAGATCGATCCCACCAAGCAGCAGGCCACGGTGAACAGTCAGGAACACAGCCGCGCGGCTCAGGAGGCAAACCTGGACTACGCCCAGCAACAGTACAACCGGATCAGCGCTCTCGCTGCGGCTGGAGTGGTCGCCAGGCAGGATCTCGACCAGGCAAAATCAGCCTTGGATACCGCCAAGGCACAACTGAAATCTCTCGACGCACAAGTGCAGGAGCAGCAGGTGCAGCTTCACTATTATCGCGTGACCGCCCCATCGACTGGAATCGTGGGCGACATTCCGGTGCACGTGGGCGATCGCGTTACCACGACCACGACGCTCACCAGCGTCGACCAACCCGGCAGTTTGGAAGCCTACGTTTTTATTCCAGTGGAACGTTCGTCTCAGCTAAAGATGAACATGCCGGTGCAGATCGTCGACGGAAGCGGTCAGGCGCTGGCGGACAGCCGTATTTCTTTCATATCGCCGCAGGTGGATAACACGACCCAGACCGTGCTGATCAAATCGCGCATTGCCAATAATGAAGACCGGCTTCGCAATCTCCAGTTCATCCGCGCCCGGGTGATTTGGGGAACACACGAGGGACCGGTGGTTCCTGTGGTCGCCGTGTCGCGGGTTGGCGGACAATATTTCGCCTTCGTTGCCGAGAACCAGAACGGCAAACTGGTAGCGCATCAGAAAGCCCTGCGTCTCGGCGAGATGAATGGAAATGACTATGTGGTGCTGGATGGCATCAAGCCGGGAGACAAAATTATTGTCTCGGGAGTTCAGTTCCTAGTTGATGGTGCAACGGTAGCGCCGCAGAGCTAGGCTGCTAACTCCTAGCCTCTAGCTTCTAGCCCGCCGATTCCGCGACAGTGGGCTGCAAGCTAGGAGCTAAGAGCCAAAAGCTAGAAGCCACTTTCTCATGTTCGTCGACTTCTTCATCCGCCGCCCGGTTTTCGCGACCGTCTGCGCTCTGCTCATCATTCTTGCGGGCGCGGTCGTAATTCCCAGTCTGCCGATAGCTCAATTCCCCAACCTTGCGCCTCCGCAGGTCAACGTCAGCAGCGGTTATGTGGGGGCAAGCGCGCAGACCGTCGAGTCCGCGGTCACCATTCCTCTGGAACAGCAGATCAACGGCGCACAGGGAATGAAGTACATGACTTCCGACAGCGGCAACGACGGTTCCAGTTCGATTACTGCGACCTTCGAACTGGACCGCGATCCAGATCTGGCCGCTGTGGACATTCAGAATCGGGTGAACACAGCCCAGGGACGTCTCCCGAACGCAGTCAAGGCCACCGGCATCACGATTACGAAATCTTCGAGCGACTTCGTTTTCGGCGCTGGCGTTTACGCCACCGACGACCGTTACGATCCCCTTTTCATGAGTAACTACCTCGATGTTTACGTAAAAGATTCGTTGAAGCGCGTACCCGGTGTTGCTGACGTACTCATCTTCGGAGAGCGCAAATACTCGATGCGTTTATGGCTGGATCCGGTTCGTATGGCGAGCCGCGGCCTCACCGCCAGTGACATGGTGAACGCCCTGCAGGAACAAAATGTGGAAGTCGCTGCCGGCCAGGTAGGACAGCCGCCAATCAAGGTCGGACAGCAGTTTCAAATCAGCGTTCGTGCGATTGGGCGGCTCAGCGAACCCACGCAATTTGAAAATATCATTCTTAAAGCCAACGCCGACGGAACCCTGGTCCGGCTCAAAGATGTGGGCCGGGCAGAACTGGGAGCGGAAGACTACAGCTCAGATCTGGTCTACAACGGGCACGACGCCGTGGGTATTGGCATCCTCCAACTCTCGACTGCGAATGCGCTCGACGTAGATCGCCGCGCCCTGGCCGAGTTGGATCGGCTATCGAAACATTTCCCTCCACGGATGAAATACGAAAATGCCTTCGACAGCACCGAGGCGGTCGGTGAATCGATCCGCGACGTTCTCGTGACCCTGGTCGAAGCTATCGTTCTGGTCATTCTCGTCATCTTCGTTTTTCTGGAAGACTGGCGCAGCACCATCATTCCCGCGGTCACCATTCCAGTCTCACTGATCGGAACCTTCGCCTTCGTCAAGCTTCTTGGATTTTCGATCAATACTCTGACCCTGTTCGGCATCACGCTAGCCACCGGACTGGTGGTGGACGACGCCATCGTCGTCATCGAAAACATCGAACGCCACCTCCAGGAAGGTGAGCGCGATGCGAACAAAGCAGCCTCAGCGGCCATGGGGGAAGTCGCGGGCGCTGTCATCGCCACATCTCTGGTACTGGTAGCCGTGTTTGTTCCGGTCGCGTTCTTCCCCGGAACCACCGGAATTCTATTTCGGCAGTTCGCGTTGACCATCGCGTTCTCGATATCCATTTCAGCGTTCAATGCCCTTACCCTTACGCCCTCGCTCTCCGCAATCCTGCTGGGCCGCGTGCACGGACAAAAAGGCTGGTTTTTCCGACGAGTCGACAGAGTAATTAACGGCGTTACCGAGGGATACAGGCGCTCGCTCCACATCTTTCTCCGCTTCCGGCTAGTCGCGGTGATTTTATTTCTTGCGGGACTGGGGCTCACTTTCGTGATCTTCCAGCGCGTGCCTAAGGGCTTCGTCCCGGACGAGGATCAGGGCTATTTCCCGGTCATCATCCAGGCCCCGCCGGGCGCGTCTGCGGACTACGTCAGGAAGGTTGAGGACCAGGTGAGCGCAATCATGCGCCAGATGCCGGAAGTCGAAAACATTTTTGCCATCACCGGCAACGGCGCGCCCAACCGCGGGATCATTTACGTCGGCTTGACGGGCTACTCGCAACGAAAGGGTCCCGAGCATTCCGCTAACGCGGTTGTGAACCGGCTGCGCGGCTCGGTTTCTGGAATTACCGGAGCGCTGGTGCTCTGCTTCCTGCCGCCGGCCATCCAGGGTCTGGGCCAGTTCGGCGGCTTCCAGTATGAGGTGCAGGACCAGGGTTCGCATACCTTGGAAGAGTTGGCCAATGTTACGCAGGACATGGTTCGCCAAGGGAACGCCCGCAAAGACCTGACTGGTTTGTTCAGCAGTTACACGGCAAGTGATCCGCAATTTCTGGTCACCATCGACCGCGAAAAAGCCAAGAGCCTGCACGTCCCTCTGCAACAAATCACGGATACCCTGGGCGTATACATGGGCTCCGCGTACGTGAACGATTTCGATTTCAACAATCGCTCCTACCGCGTTTACGTCCAGGCCGACAAGCAATTTCGCTCGCAGGCCAAAGATATGAAGCAGTATTATGTGCGATCGGATAGTGGCGCGATGATTCCGCTGGACAACCTGGCCACCATCACGCAGACGACGACCCCGCAGGTGATCAGCCACTACAACCTTTTTCGCTCGGCGGAGATCGACGGCTCGCCTGGTGCGGGTTTCAGCTCCGGACAAGCTATCGCCGCGATGGAAGATTTGAGCAGGAAAGTTCTGCCCCAGGGATTCACCTACGAATGGACGGGACTGTCGCTCGAAGAACTGGCGTCTGGGAGAACAACCATCATATTGTTTGGCTTGGGCGTGCTGGTCGTTTATCTTACGCTCTCGGCGCAATATGAAAGCTTCGTACTGCCTTTCATTGTGCTGCTCGCCGTGCCCATGGCTCTGCTGGGAGCGCTCGGAGCGCAAGCCTTGCGTGGTTTACAAAACGATGTCTACTGCCAGATTGGGTTGGTGATGCTGATCGGATTGTCGAGCAAGAACGCAATTCTGATCGTGGAATTCGCCGAGCAGTTACGGGTACGCGGGCTTCCATTGGTAGAAGCGACGGTCGAAGCTGCCAGGATTCGTCTGCGCCCCATCCTCATGACTTCGCTGGCGTTTATCCTGGGCGTCGTGCCGCTAATGGTGGCCCATGGTGCCGGTCAGGAAGGCCGCCACTCCGTTGGAACCACGGTGTTCGGCGGCATGATCATGTCAACCGTTCTGAATCTCTTCTTCATTCCCGTGCTCTACCTGATTATCGAAGGGTGGCGCGAACGAGGCGAAGCGCACGTCCCACAACCCGCGCCGGCGCCCGCCGACTAGACTGCCTCCCGGTCACTGGAGCATGGTTATTCTGGGGCATGGTTATTCCAGCATGGATCGTTGAACTATAATCGCGGCGTCCTCCACGCCGACGGCACCGGATGACGCGGAAATCAATCGTGAATCCATCATGCTCCCGTTCAAGCTAATCTACAGCGACGATTACTATCTTCCAATCGGCGCGCACGTCTTCCCGGCCGAGAAGTATCGCCGGATTCGTGACCGTCTGCTTGAAACCAGAGTCGCCGATGCCGCGGATTTCGTGACTCCGCAAGCCGCATCCGATCAAGATGTGCTCCTGGTGCATACGCCTCAATACATAAACAAACTGAAGACAGGAACGCTCTCTGCCCGCGAAGAGTTGGAGATGGAAATTCCCTATTCGCCGGAACTCGTCCGAGCCTTCTGGCTGGCCGCTGGCGGATCCATCCTTGCGGCTGACTATGCTCTGAAGAATCACATCGCGTTTAACATCGGCGGCGGATTCCATCACGCCTTTCCCGACCACGGCGAAGGCTTCTGTATGATCCACGACGTAGCCGTTGCCATCCGCCGCCTGCAGCGCGATGACAAGATCACGCGCGCCATGACCGTCGATTGCGACGTCCACCAGGGCAATGGGACCGCAGCGATCTTCGCCGGTACGCGCATTCCGTCAGCACCGCTGCCATCGACCTCAGCTTCCGCGCTACGTCCTGTCGCGCCGGCGAAGGTCCGCAATGCCCATGCCGGCGACGTCTTCACCATCTCTCTCCATCAGGAAAATAATTATCCGATATGGAAACCTCCGTCTTCGATCGACGTCGATCTGCCCGACGGAATCGGCGACGACGATTACCTGGCCTGGCTTGACAACGCCCTAAGCAGCGGACTACGCCAGTTCGATCCGGAGCTGATTTGTTACATCGCCGGCGCCGACCCCTACCGCGAAGATCAACTCGGAGGCCTTGCGCTGACTATCGAAGGCCTGAAACGCCGCGATGAATTGGTCTTCCGCGTCGCCCGTGCCCGCGATATCCCGGTGATGGTGACCTTCGCTGGCGGCTACGCGCGTCGCGTCGAAGATACAGTGACCATCCATTGCAACACGGTGATCGCGGCGAAGGAAGTGTCTGGCCCAAAGAACTGACAACGCTCCCAAAGTGGGCTAGATGTTATCCTAGCTGGCGGTCATCCATGCCAATAGACGACCTCGAATTTGACGCCCTTAGAAAACAGTTTGAGCTGGAAGACTCTGCTGTATCTCCCGTAACAAAAGCTGTTCTGAGCATAGCCTCACTAATGCCACTGAGCTGGCCTTTTGACAAAGCTGCCAAGAGAATCAGCGGGCATCTCGCGACTGACTCGCTAGAGAGAATTCGGCTGCTCCTAGAAGCCTCTATGAGTGAGATTCGCAAGCACGACAGCGAGATCCGACAACTGCGCGAGACGAAGACCGTGGCGGAAATGGAAACTCGCGAGGAGGTTTCAAGAGAGTTGTTGTTGGAGGCCGCTCGCAGGGCAGAAAGCACGCGAGCTACGGAACGAGTCAAGCGCATCGCACTTATTCTTGCCAACACCGTCGTCGACTCGAAATCGATAGATGCAGACGAAACAGAAGAAATGATGCGGGTGGCTGCGGAATTGAGCGACCGAGACGTAGAGTTCCTGCGGGAATTGATCAGAATTGAAGGATCTCAGCTTGAAGCGCGGGATCACATCGCCCGGTACGACGCACACTCGAAATGGGAACAGGGTTTCTGGGGCGATCGCATTATTCCCGAGATCGACAGCGTGTTCAGCAAACTCGAAGGCTACGGTCTTGTCGCTCGTCTCGCACCGCCGAACAACCTGACCATCCTGGCTGACTACCAGAACCGTTATGTGCTACTGAAAAAGGGATTGCGGTTCGTGACTCTCACGCGCGAAGCCGCGGTCGCGCACAGTTAGGCTGGCCGCTCCAAGAACAAGGTTCCTCTCATCGCGAGCGCGGGGTTCCGCATGTTGGCCGTTTCCCACCTGCTAAAATAGCCTCTTATAGCTATGTTCGAGAATCTTTCAGAGAAGCTTCAACGTGCGTTCAAGACTCTGCGCGGTCAGGCTGTCCTCAATGAAGAGAACATTCAAGAGGCACTGCGCGAGATTCGTCTCGCCCTGCTCGAAGCCGACGTCAACTTCAAGGTCGTAAAACAACTCATCGACCATATTCAGGAAAAGGCCGTTGGCCAACAAGTCGAGACTGCGTTCTCACCGGGCGAGCAGGTCATCAAAATCCTGCGCGACGAACTGATCGAGACTCTCGGCCGCGACACTGCGCGTCTGAAGTTTGCATCCCAGCCGCCAACCGTAGTGCTCATGGCCGGATTGCAGGGCTCCGGCAAAACCACGACCTCCGGCAAACTCGCAAACTGGCTGAAGAATGGCGGACACCGGCCGCTGTTGGTCTCGGTCGACGTTTACCGTCCCGCCGCTCGTGAACAGCTCAAGGTCGTAGCGCAGGCGATCAAGGCCAACATCTACGAAGGCGCAAACGTCGAGGCCAACACGGCCACGGTCGAGCGCCTCGCGAAGGAAGCCCGCCGCGAGGCCATCAATACGGGCTCCGACGTGTTGATCGTCGACACTGCCGGCCGACTTCACATCGACGACCAACTGATGGAGGAGATGCAATCGCTCAAGCGCCTGCTCAATCCGCAGGAAATCCTGTTCGTCGCCGACGCGATGACTGGCCAAGACGCAGTCAATTCCGCAGACGAGTTTCACAAGAAGCTTTCGCTGACCGGCGTAGTCCTCACCAAGATGGACGGCGACGCGCGCGGCGGCGCGGCGTTATCAATCCGCCAAGTCACAGGTCAACCCATCAAGTTCATCGGCGTGGGCGAAAAGTACGACGCACTCGAGCCCTTCCATCCCGATCGCATCGTTTCCCGCATCCTCGGCATGGGCGACATTCTTTCACTGATCGAAAAAGCGGAGCAGAACGTCGACAAGAAAAAAGCTCAGGAGATGGCCAGCCGAGCCCTCGCCGGCGATGGCTTCTCGCTCGAGGATTTCCGCGATCAATTGCGCCAAGTAAAAAAGATGGGATCGATCCAAAGCATCATGGGCATGCTTCCCAGCATCGGCCCCTTTGCCGGATTACAGAAGCACGCAGACAAAATCGACGAAAAGCAAATCAATCGCGTCGAAGCCATCATTAACTCGATGACCGTCCATGAACGCATGCACCACGAAGTAATCAATGGCAGCCGGCGCAAGCGCATCTCGCGCGGTTCTGGCACCAGCGTGCAGGAGGTCAACAACCTGCTGCGCCAATACGCCCAGATGCGAAAAATGTTCAAGCAGATGGGCAAAGCCAGCTTCGCCCGCAAACTCGCCGGGATGAAGTTACCGGGGATGTAAGGGTAAAAAGCTCTTCCATGAAATGGCGTTCCCTCGACGAAGCACCGCACGCCGAAGATAACCGCACTCTCCGCGAACAGTCGGCGGAGCGCAAAGAGCTCAGCGCCAAGTACGTTCCCAAAGAAACTCAGGCCATCCACGCGCGCGTCATCGCGGAACTTAAAGCCCAATCGACCGCCGGTCTTTCGCAAGGCGCAAAAGCCCCCGAGTTTGTACTCAAGGATCACAACGGCAATCCCGTATCATCCGCCGAGCTTCTGAATCGAGGCCGCCTCGTCGTCTGCTTCTTTCGCGGACGCTGGTGCCCTTTCTGCGTGTGCCAACTGGAAGCCATGAACGAAATCCTGCCGCAGATCCAGCAAGCCCAAGCCTCACTTATCGCGATTTCGCCGCAGACCGTAAAGCAATCATTCTTTATGGCGGATCAGCACAAGCTACGCTTTCCACTACTCAGCGACCCTGGCAACTCTATAGCCCGTGAATTTGGACTGGTGTACCGCGTGCCCGATTATCAGCAGGAGGTGTATCGGCGAGTCTTCATCAACCTGCCCTTCGCCAATGGAGACGAAAGCTGGGAACTTCCGATCCCTGCGACCTACATCCTTGACGCCGACAGTGTCGTGATTTACGCGTCGGTCGACCCTGACTACACTGAGCGCCCCGAACCCTCGGAGGTTCTCAGCCAACTAAAGGGTGGCCTACTTTAACCCCTCGACCAAATAGAGATCTCCAAGCGTCCGATGGAAACCGTAGACGTACGTCTTCCCGTCCGGCGTCACCAAAATTGGCCCGATCGTGGAAACGCCCGTCGGATCAACTGGAATAATCTGCTTCCAAAGGGTTTTCTTTCCTGTCGCTAATTCCAACTGGTAGACCTTGGCGGGCACCTCGCCGGTCCGGTAAAGATAGATGGCGCGGCCATCCTGATTCCAACTGACAGGTATATCTCCCTGCTCCATACCGTTGACCGCTCGAGGCGCACCTCCGGTCGAAGGGTAGATGTAACCTTTCTGGTCGGGGCCAATCCCTACGACCGATAGGCCATCCGGCGAAATCGCAAACGCCACGGCGTCGACTCCCTCGGGAGAAATCGCTTTCGGCTTGCCGCCTGAGACGTCCTGTGCGTAGAGCTGAACCCCGCGCCCCGGTTCGTTGCCCGAAAAGACAAAACGCTTGCCGTCGGGGAACCAGCGGGCCCACTGATGGTTAATCGAATCATTGGTGAGTGGCTGGGTTTCACCCGCTCCGGTCGGTAACAACCGGAGCTGTTCCGGCGAACCTGGAGTCTGCACGATGACCCACTTCTGGTCGGGCGAGAGCGCGTTGGCGCCGCCCTCGCCAAGTCGAATTGCCGGGGAACCGTCGGTGTCGCGAATGTAAACCGCGTAGGTTAGCTCCTGGGCATTGCCGTATTGCACTCCGCCCCCGACTCCTTCCTCATCAAAGAGAACGGTTTTGCCGTCGGCGGAAATATCTGCCGGGTAAGAATAGTCAAGCCAGGAGAGATCGCGCTCTTTGGTCCCGCCCTGGTAGAGCGCCATGAGCTCGCGACGGCGGCCAGCGCGGGCCAACAGTACCCGTCCATCGTGCCAGATGTCGAATACCACCAGAGTACCGGGGATCCGTGTCACCAGCCGTTCCTCCCCGCTCAGGCTTACAGCGGAGAGATAATGGTCCAGTCCCAATTCGCTCGCGGTGAACCAAACTTCCTTGCCGTCGGGCGACCAGGCAAGACCCTGAGTCCCGTACCAATCACGGGTGAGTTTCCTCTTCTTGCCGGACAGGTCAACCACCGCCACCGAGCCACCGTCGTCGCCCTGGTTGGCATGATCCATGAAAGCTACGTAGTCGCCCTTTGGAGACACTCGCGGATAGCTGATCCAGCCGCCGCTGGTCTCGCACAGCACCTTGCCAATGGGAAATTCCAGCCGGTCGCGCCCACCGACGTTGCGAACCACCGCCAAGCTGTTTCCATCCGGCGACCAATCCGCCCATTCGACATCCTCAAGAATGGGTCGAGGCGCGCCTCCTGCCAGCGGTGCTCTGGCCAGGGTGCCAATGTTTACCCAGGTTCCGACGGGATGGCTCCCCAACGAGAGCGCCATCTCTCCGGTCGATGAAACCGCCAAAAGCTCGGCGCGGCCCAATCCCAGAGAACGTGACTCGACGGTGCCCTGGCGCGCGGAGAATGTTTCCACCGGGTTTCCCTGCCACGAGGCGCTGTATAAGATCGTCTGCCCGTCGGGTGCAAATCGGGCGGAGCGAATTTCGCCTCGCCGGAAAGTAATCTCGTGATAGAGCGGGGCGCTTGATGCTGAGGATCCCCAGAGGCGTTTGCCGGCCATCAATCCCGCTGCCAGAGCGACCAGAAAACCAAAGCAAAACAGCACGGGGACAAGAGGACTGCGCCGGCGCGTCTCGGTTGGAACCTCTACAGCATCACTGGCCGGAGGTGACGGGGCAGCGGCTTTGACGCCAACCCGGGAAGAATCGGTGTCACGTTTCAGCCGCTTGAGGTCCGCGCGAATCTCCGCCGCGCTCTGGCAACGAAGCTCGCGATCTTTCTCCAGCGCCTTGTTCAGGATAATTTCCATTTGCGCCGGCAATCCCGGATTCAACTGCACCGGCGGCGCTGGAACCTTATTGAGAATGGCTTCAAAAATAATCGCCGAGGTTGCTCCCGAGAACGGTTGCCGCCCGGTCGCCATTTCGTAAAGCACTACACCGAAAGAAAACAAATCGGTACGAGCGTCCAGAGTCTCGCCCCGCGCCTGCTCGGGAGACATGTAACCAATTGTCCCCATCGCCGTTCCCGGAGTGGTGAGTTGGTCAGCGCTGACCGCGGTCGCAGCCCCGACCGTGGGCACGGAACCGTCCACGACGTTGCTGCCTTGCGGAGTAAGTTTCGCCAAACCAAAATCCAGAATCTTGGCCTGACCTCTCTGCGTGACAAAGATATTCGCGGGCTTGATGTCGCGATGCACGATCCCGCCGGAGTGAGCCGCATCGAGCGCATCCGAGATCTGAATCCCGAGTTCAAGCAGCGTCGCGATCTTGAGCGGGCGTCCCTCAATCATGTGCTTGAGAGTCCTGCCCTCCAAATACTCCATCGCGATAAACGCTTTGCCATTCTCCTGCCCGATGTCGTAAATGGTGCAAATGTTCGGATGGTTGAGAGCTGAAGCGGCCTGGGCCTCGCGCTGAAAGCGGCTGAGGGCTTGAGCGTCTTTGGCGACGTCGTCAGGCAGGAACTTGAGAGCAACAAACCGGTGCAGCCGAATGTCCTCGGCCTTATAGACAACACCCATGCCCCCGCCGCCCACCTTCTCAATTACGCGGTAGTGCGATATGGTTTGTCCAATCATCTTTTAGCGATTAATGCAGAGGGCTCGCGCTGTGCGCGACTATCTTAGGGGCGGAGCACGGGCAAGTCAATGCGGCTTTGGGGATAGCTATAGAGGCCGTGAAAATCCGGACACCCCTTGTGCGGTACGTCGGGATAGCCTTTCGCCGCTGCACGGAATATGCCCCGTAACGAACAAGCTCGGAAGACGAACTCTTTTGTGCATCTGCCCGAGGCATGAACCAGTTAACACACAACGTGCTGTCGTCCTTGACACGCTTGTTAGAATCATTCCATGCTCCGCTGCGTTCCTCGAACCTTTCATGCGAGACGATCCATGCGACTACCTTGCGTGCACTTATGGTGTGTGATCGTTGTCGTTCTTTGTGCTCCATCCGCCGCAGCAGGCAAGGGATTGCAGACAACGCTCTCCTACGCGACTGGGGGATCACCTACAAGCATCGCCACGGGTGATTTTAACGGGGATGGCCGGCTCGACACGGTGGTTGCGAACTCGTCCAGCAATAATGTCAGTGTGCTGATAGGCAAGGAAAAGGCTGACTTTCGGCGCGCGGTGAACTACGCGGTCGGGGGTCGACCTAACTCCGTTGTCGTAGGCGATTTTAATGGGGATGGCAAGCTGGACCTTGCCGTTTCGAATTCAAATGACAACACCGTCAGCGTACTCCTAGGGAAAGGGGACGGAACATTTGGAAGCCAGCAGCCTTATGCAGTCGATTCCTACCCCATGAGTATCGTCAGCGGCGATTTCAACGGAGACGGAAGGCTGGACTTGATCACAGCCAACTTCAATGGTGGCGACCTGAGCATTCTGATCGGCAAAGGCGACGGGACTTTTACTTCAGGAGGGAATGTTGTGGACGGTCCAAACCCGCAGGCGCTCGCGGTGGGAGATTTCAATCAGGATGGAAAGCTGGATTTGGCCGTAGCGAGCGCCGCTGCCGTGGGCGGTGGCGTCACCGTCCTGCTCGGAAACGGGAACGGCACATTCCAATATCCGAGTAACGTTCTCTACGGCCCTGAGACTTCCGCGGCGGTCGCTGATTTCAACGCAGATGGCTGCCCTGATCTTGCCGCAACTGGCGGGGCTGATGTTGAGATATTGCTCGGTAACTGCGATGGAACTTTTTCCGTTTCCGGTGCCTTTGCCGCTGGCGCTATGCCGGATGCGATTGCAGCGGGGGATTTCAATCACGATGGAAAGATCGACTTGGCAGTGGCCAATGCCGTGAGCGATGACGTCAGTGTCCTCCTCGGGAACGGCAACGGAACCTTTCAGTCTCCGGTGGCTTATGTCAGCGGGGCATATCCCTCCAACGTGGCAACTGGCGATCTGAACGGGGATGGTGTTCCTGATCTACTTGTCACGAACTATGACAGCAATAGTGCAAGTGTGATGCTCAATACGGGGAAAGGCACTTTTATTGCACCGGCAGATTACCCGCAAGATGGCAACGGCGGCCAGTATCTGACTTCCATGGCAATCGCAGACTTCACCGGCGATGGAATACTTGACATCGCAGCTCCTGTCGAGATGCTGATTGGAGACGGCCAGGGACAGTTTAAACCGGTAAGCTCGCCCGGCGGCGGCGCGATTTTCATGGTGGCCGGGGACTTCAATAACGACGGAAAGATGGACATCGCCATCGCGGGCGAAATCTTCTTGGGCAATGGGAATGGCACCTTTCAACAGGGTATCCCCTTCTACGCGGGAAAGTCTCCGCTGGCACTGGCAATTGGGGACTTTAATGGAGACGGCAAGTTGGATTTGGCGATCACGCAGTTTAACAACAACGAGCAAGGCTACGTCGACATTTTATTCGGCAATGGCGATGGAACGTTTCACAAGCCAATCACTTATTTGGCCGGGGACGGGGCGGTTTCCGTGGCCGTGGGTGACTTCAATCACGACGGAAAACAAGACTTGGCGGTCGCTAACCTGTATGGCAACAACCTGTCCGTCCTGCTCGGCAACGGTGATGGAACGTTTGGCTCCGCAGTGAACTATGCAGTATCGGATGAGCCTAACTGGGTGGTCACTGGAGATTTTAACCATGATGGAAATCTGGACTTGGCCTCAGCTGGCATCAACGGGGCATCCGTAAGCGTACTGATTGGGAATGGCGATGGGACCTTTCAGAAAGCAGAAGGGTATGGGTCCACGGGTTCATACTGGATCGCCACAGCAGATTTCAATGGAGACGGTAAACTCGACCTTGTGGCTCAGGGCCCTAATTCGATCGCTTTGTTTCTGGGAAGCGGTGACGGCACCTTTCAGGCTCCCAAAAACTACGGCGCGACAAATGGGCAGTATGCAGCGGTAGGGGACTTCAATGGTGACGGCGCTCCCGACTTAGCAGTGGCTAGCAGTTATAGCGCCGACATAGGGATTTTTCTGAATACGGGGGGAACTCGAATCATGTTGAAGAGTTCGCCCAATCCATCGAAGCATGGCCAGGCCGTAACTTTCATTGCCACCGTGAAGCCGAGCGTCGCCCCGTACCACCCACGAACCGGTTCTGTTGTCTTTGAGGACAGTTCCAAGCGGTTGGGGAAAGTAACTGTCGCCAAAGGCCGTGCTGAATTCACAACATCGGGGCTATCTGTTGGACAACACAAAATCACAGCTCACTATTCAGGAGATAGTAACTTCAACCCCAATACTTCTTCGCCTTTACTACAGAAGGTTGAACGTTGATAGGGTCGAACTGCCGGTTGGTTTCCCAAACCCCTGAGTTGGGGCTGTTATGCGTGAAGATTCCAGTGACTGAAGGCAAGATGCGACGGACCGCCGTCGGATCGGGAACAAGTCTACAGGTCAAGTGGTCGGCTCACCCGCCGCTTGCTAATCCGGCCAACTTCTGCAAAAATAACTGTTTGCCCATCCCCTGCCAGAGGAACTAGGAAAGGAATCAAAGTTCTGTGTTAATGATTCGTCTGTCGCGCACCGGTGCGCGTAAACAACCGCATTATCGCGTGGTCGTGATTGAGAAGGAACGGGCGCGCAACGGCCGGCCGGTTGAAGTGGTGGGAACGTACAATCCCCGCACCAATCCTGCCAGCATCGAACTTAAGCGCGAGCGCATTGATTACTGGGTATCGAAGGGTGCCAAAATGTCGGACCGGGTTGGCAAGATCGTAGCCAAGCCCGCTCCGAGCGCCGTCCCTGCCGCCTGATTTGGGCGTGCGAGCCAGCAGGAATTCCACCGATAGGAACCGCCGATGAGCCAGCAAACCGGGGACGTGCGAGCCTTGGTCGAGCAGGTTGCGAAGTCGCTGGTCGACGAACCCGATCAGGTTTCGGTGAGCCAGCTCGAAGGCGACGTGCTCGAACTTAAAGTCGCCCCGAACGACGTGGGCAAGGTAATTGGGAGCAAGGGCCGCGTCGCCCGCGCCCTGCGTGCCTTGATTGGCGCGGCAGGAGTCCGGTTGCACAAGCGTTTCACACTGGAGATATTGGAATAGCAGAGTCAGGAATCGGCGGCGAGTTCGTTACCCTGGCGCGAGTGCGGAAGACGCAGGGACGCCGCGGCGAAGTCGCAGTCGAGATGCACAGCGACGTTCCCGACCGGTTCAGAGTGGGCTTGAAGCTGTTCGCGCTCGGGTCAGACAACAGCCGGCGCGAATTGCGGATTGAAGAATTCTGGCCTCACAAAGGCGATCTGGTTCTGAAGTTCGCCGGGATTGATTCCATCTCTGACGCGGAAGCTCTGGTCGGCTGCGAACTACAGGTTCCGCGCAGCGAGCGGGCGCGGCTTGAATCGGGATGGAATTACGTCAGCGATTTGGTCGGATGCGCGGTGTTTAACGCGGGTCGCGAGATTGGCAAGATTGAAGACGTTCAGTTCGGCACCGGCGAAGCGCCGCTGCTGATTGTGGTCGCGGGCGGCAAGCGCTACGAGATCCCGTACGCTGAAGCGTATCTGCAAAGCGCAGACCTCGAGTGCAAGCAGATACAAATGCAATTGCCCGACGGGATGCTAGAACTGAACGCGCCGCTAACGGCGGAAGAAAAACAGCAGCAAGCTGGTTCACGAACGAAGAAAGCATGAACCTCAAAGGACACAAAGGTACACGAAGGAAAACCTTAAGCTCTGAGGTCTTGATTCTCTTTGTGGACCTTCGTGTCCTTCGTGGTTGAAGATTTTGATCTGGCACCGCGATGAAGATCGACATCGTAACGATCTTTCCCGAGTTTTTTCGCGGACCTCTGGATCACGGAATCATCCGCCGGGCCCGGGAAGCCGGACTGGCGGCAATCGAAGTCCACGATCTGCGGGCGTTTGCGCACGATCGCCACAAGACCGTGGATGACCGCCCGTTCGGCGGCGGCGAAGGCATGGTGCTGAAGCCGGAACCGATCTTCGAATGTATTGAAGCGCTGAATGTCGTGCCCCGTGAAGCGCGCGGCACAGCCGAGAGCGTGATCTTGCTTTCCGCGCAGGGCAAGCGATTCGATCAAAGCGTGGCCAACGAACTCGCCGCGCTGGAACGAATCGTCCTGATCTGCGGCCGTTACGAGGGCGTGGACGAACGCGTCGGCCAGTATTTGGCGGACCGCGAGTTGTCCATCGGAGACTACGTGCTCAGCGGGGGCGAACTGGGCGCCGCGGTGATCGTGGATTGCGTCACGCGATTGATTCCCGGAGCAGTAGGCAATCAGGCCTCGACGCAGCAGGAATCGTTCACGACGTTCTCGCAGGAGCAGGGCAGAGACGGTCCGAGTTCGACGTGCACCTCGGGCGGATTGCTGGATTACCCGCATTACACTCGTCCCGCGGACTTTCGCGGAATGGGAGTTCCGGAAGTGCTGGCGTCGGGCAATCACGAAGAAATACGACGCTGGCGGCGGCGCGCAGCGCTTGAGAAAACGCTGCGCAATCGGCCCGATCTGTTAGACGAGGCCGTGCTCGGCGACGAAGACAAGAAGTTGCTACGGGATCTCTGATTGCCCGTGAATTTCAAGTGGGCGCAGCACGGGCGTGGAGGCCCCGCGCCTACATTTAAGAAAACGAGGAAAAGATTATGTCGAACCTGATTATCGAAAAACTGCTGGCGAAAACCAAGCGCACCGACCTTCCCAAATTCGTTCCGGGCGATTCTGTCCGCGTGCACGTCAAGATTAAAGAAGGCGACAAGGAACGCGTGCAGGCCTTTGAGGGCGTCGTAATCTCGCGCTCGCGCGGCCCCCAGGCCAGCTTTACCGTGCGCAAGATCAGCTTCGGTCAAGGCGTCGAGCGTATCTTCCCCGAGAGCTCGCGCGTGATCGACAAAGTGGAGTTGGTGCGTTCCTCAAAAGTCCGGCGCGCCAAACTGTACTACTTGCGCGCACTGCGCGGCAAAGCTGCCCGCCTCAAAGACGTTGACCGCGAGCACGCGACGGCGGCCGCGACCACGAAGTAGTTATTGAACCTTACAACAATAGCGACCAGGTGGCGTGATACCAGCCGCCGCCTGACCTGCCGCCCATCGCTGCAATCCGAGTCCTTGCACACGGCGAAGCTTTGCGTTTCGCGTTGATCGTTGTATCCTCGCATCGGAGAAAGTGATCCGTGTGTTTTTCAGCCACAGCGAATTTTGTGGGCAGCGGAGTTTTGGGGGCTGTCGGCGTGGCCACTTTCACCAAGGTAAAGCACAGGCGCGAACTGCTTTTCGCGGCACTGCCCACATTATTCGCCATTCACCAGTTCATCGAAGGATTCGTCTGGCTTGGATTGGATGGAATTCTCTCCCCTGTGGTCGCGCATGACATGGGCGCCGCGTTCATGCTTTATGCGCAGGGCCTCCTGCCTTTTCTGCTGCCGTTAAGCGTGCTGATCTTCGAGCCTGACCTGAAAAGCCGCAGGCGCATGTTGCCGTTTCTCGTGATCGGCGGAGCGACGACGCTCTACATACTGTGGGCGCTCACGGCGTACCCGTTGCAGGTATTCGTTAAGGGAAACAGTATCGTCTACATCAATCAGGCTACGAATAATACAGCAGTCGCGGTGCTGTACGTGATCGCAACCTGCGGTTCGCTGTTTTTCTCTCAGATCAGGATGATGGTCATCTTCGGCGCGGCGAACCTGGCGATTCTTCTGGCCGTAATGGAATTGAAGCGCTACGCGTTTACTTCGCTGTGGTGTGCCTACGCGGCGGTGGCCAGCGTGATTATCCTTGCCTACTTCTGGAGGAGCAGCGCAGAGCGCCCGTTCCGCTATGCGTAGCTTCGTCAACCATTTGGTGGAGGCCCACAAAGCAACCCGTGCAACGAAAGTCTTTTGCACCTTGCTCCACAGCCCCCTCCTCAGCGAAGATTCCATCTATCGGAACCTTTAGTCGGGCCGTCTTTGTCTCCTAAGCTCAAACTCGCTCCTGAAAAAGCGCTCTCGCCGGCCGCAGCCAAGCTTCGGCTGCTCAAGCGGCTGCATTGCACGCTGAAGTTTGAAAAGAGGGCGTGGCAGTCGGGCGCGCGCCTGGTTGCAGGCGTGGACGAGGTCGGCCGCGGCTCTTTGTTCGGACCGGTGGTTGCCGCCGCGGTCATCCTCGATCCGGGCTATCGTATTCGAGGGTTGCGCGACTCCAAGCTGCTGCTTGCGGAGCGGCGCGAGGTGTTGGCTGGACGCATCCGCGAACACGCCATTGCGTGGGCAATCGCTGCCGTCGATGCTGCCCGCATTGATCAGATCAACATCTACCAGGCTTCGCGAGTCGCCATGCGCGAAGCGGTCACACATCTCCAACCCCTGCCCGACCACCTGCTAATCGATGCCATGCGCCTGGATTGCGATCTGCCGCAGCGGGCGATCATTCACGGCGACGCTCTCTCCGCCTCGATTGCGGCGGCATCGATTCTGGCCAAAGTCGAACGCGATCGCTGGGTTCGCGAATGGGATCCGGTTTTTCCGGTCTACGGACTGGCATCGAACAAGGGATACAGCACGCCTCACCACCTTGCCGCGCTACGCCAGCACGGGCCTTCTCCACTGCATCGGCAGTCGTTCGCGCCGGTGTGGAACAATCCCGTGCCCCAAGAAGTGCTGGCCTTCATGCTGGAAGAGAAGCCGGAAGAGGTGTTGCTGGAAATGGACGAAGCGTCCGCCTAGAAAGACTGAGCCTCCCGAAAAGGGAGGCTCGAGAAAAATCCCACGCTTGGGAACTTAGGCCTTCGATGTTTCCTTCTTGGCGTACTTGCGACGGAAACGCTCCACGCGACCCGCGGTGTCCATCAGTTTCTGCTTGCCCGTAAAGAAGGGATGGCAATTCGAGCAAATTTCTACGTGGATGTCGCCCTTGTGGGTCGAGCGGGTGGTAAAGCCGTGGCCGCACGCGCACTGCACGCGGATTTCGTTGTAAGCGGGATGAATGGCTGCCTTCATAGTCTCCTACCTTTATACCGAGCTATTCGATTCTAAAGGATGGCTGCAGGATTCAGCAAATGGCGCGGCTTTTCTTGGACTTACAGTGGTTTCGTTTGGATAGCATGCTCATACGACCCAGCGAGAAACGGCCTTTAAAGTCGCAGAAGCAAATGCCGATCTAGTTTAACGAGATGAATTCAGGGCACTTCGGTGCCGTTTGAGTGAAAGGGAGAATCTTGATGTCAGTTTCAGGTATTTCGAGCAGCCGTCTTTTCGATCTGCTTAACTCTGTGAGCGGACCGAGCCAGAAGCAGCAGCTCCAGCAGGAGATCCAGCAACTGGGGAAGGACTTGACGGCGGGAAACCTTTCCGCTGCCCAATCCGATTTTGCGACCTTGCAGAAGGATGCGCCAGCGGCGACTTCGGCGTCGGCTCAAAGCAACAGTCCGATTGCCCAGGCATTTCAGCAGCTGGCCCAGGATCTGCAATCGGGAAATCTCTCAGGGGCGCAGCAGGACTTCTCGACCATTCAGCAGGATGTGCAAGCGCATGGCGGCGGGCATCACCATCACAGCCCGAGCTCGAGCGGGAGCCAGCAGAATCCGGTTGCTGAATTGTTCACTGAGCTGGGCAGGCGCTGCAAGCCGGCAACCTGTCGGTGGCGCAGCAGACTTACACCAGCCTGCAGCAGGATTTCCAGCAATCGAACAACGGCTCGGCCTCAAGCAGCGTGCAGAACGTCGCGTAGCCGGGGGAGTTCAAAACCGCCGGCTCATACGCGCTCCAACTCGTGGAGCGTCCGTTCGTTGACGACGTTTCCCGTGTTTAGCGTGGAGGCTGGTTCGAAGAGCACGATCCAGCATTCCTCGTCGGCCACGGGTTTGTGCTCGACTCCGCGAGGAATGACGATGAACTCGCCTTCCTCCAGCCACACCTGCCGTTCGCGAAATTCCATGCGGAAACGGCCTTTCACCACCAGAAACATCTCGTCCTCGTTTTCATGGTGATGGAATACGAACTCTCCTTTCAACTTGTCGAGCTTTACGTGCTGGCCGTTCAGTTCGGCGGCGATGTAGGGCTTCCAGTATTCCGTGATGTGGGCGAACTTTTGGGCGATATTTACTTTTTCCATGAGTGGTCCTCGCGGAGATTCCGCTGCTCTGGTTACAGGCTCTTATAGATGCAGGGCTCGGCCATCGGCTGCGGTATATAACACGGCTGACAATTTGGGATAACGAATCAGGAGATACTCCGTCTATCCAAATATCCGAACGAGGAGCAACCCCATGGGTTCCGAAAAAGCGACGTATTGGATAGCGGTTGGCGTTCTAGCTGTGGTGGTCGGTAGTAACTTTGCGGCCCGTCATGCGGATGGCGTCCGCTGTCTTGCCGACCGGTCTCTAGCGGCCGTCGAGCGGGTTTCTGGGCAGGGTGACCGCCTAGTGGCAATGGCGGAAATGATGCTCGGTCGGGGCGAAACTCGCTTTGCCCGAACCCAAACCACGCTGGCCCACGCCCAGACGCGGCTCGTGTCCGTGCAGACCGCCGTCGCGTGCCGCGAGGCTGCCTTCGCCCGGATAGAGGCCGAGCATGCCCGCATCGAAGCAATGCAGCAGCTAAGGGGCACGGTGATTTGCCCGCGGCAGAATCTTAGGATAGAGATACCGCAGCCACCTGCAATGCGGACTGACGGAACGATTTAGCCTCGGCCCCGATCCGGAAAGTTTCGAACGAAAACCAAAGTCCGACTGGACTCCTCCCCGGTAACGCGAGGATTACCCTTCGCCGATGCCGAGGCTCGGCCAAATTCTCTGCTTCCTTTTTTTCGAACGCGATAGTCAAACTAGCGTTCCATATAAGGAGGATTTCATGCAGGAAACCGCCCAGCAATATATCCAGCGTATTCTCGGCCACATCGAGGGCAAAGACCCGTTACAAGTACAGCGAGAAACCCCGAAGAAGCTACAAAAGCTCATCAAGCCGCTGAGCAAGAAGCAGCTGGCGCAGCGGCCGGAGCCGGGGAAGTGGTCGATCACGGAGATTCTGGCTCATCTGGCGGATACCGAACTGGTTGGCGGATGGCGCATGCGGCTTATCCTGGGCAACAACGGCGTGTCGCTTCAACCCTTTGACCAGGATGTCTGGGCCGAGACCCTGGGCTATTCGAAGCGCGACGCCAGCGTTTCTCTGAAACCTTTCGCGTGCTGCGGGAGGCCAACCTGGCCATGCTGAAGTCTCTGCCGAAGAGTCTGTGGGATAACTATGGCATGCATCAGGAGCGCGGCAAGGAGACGATTGCCCACATCGTCCGCATGTTCGCTGGACACGACCTCAACCATCTAGGGCAAGTCGAGCGGATCGCGAAAGAGAGTCGAACCAAGCGGGCGGCCTGATATGAAACTGGGAATTGGCATTCTTCTTGCCCTTCCACTCCTGCTGAGCCGGGCTGCCCCAGTCGCGACCGCCGCCGAAGGTCCCGACCTTGTGCTGCAAGGAGGTAAGGTTTATCCCTCGCCCACCGGCGCGCCCGTCAAGGATGCAGTGTTGCTCATTCGGGATGGCCGGATCGCTGCAGTGGGGAAGCGCACGCAGTTGCAGGTTCCCAAGTCCGCGCGAGTGATTGATTGTAGCGGCAAGGTAATCGTCGCCGGTTTCTGGAACAGTCATGTGCATTTCGCAAATGGGTGGGAGGACGCTGCGCACGCCTCAGCGGAGAAAATCGATGCCCACATGCGCGACATGCTCACCCGTTGGGGATTCACGACGGTGTGGGATCTTGGTTCCGACCCTAACAACACCTTAGCTCTTCGGCGGCGGATTGAAGGCGGAGAGATTTCTGGCCCGCAGATCCTGATGGCGGGCGATATTTTCCCCCACAACGGCCACCCGATTTACCTTCCTCCCGAAATGCACCTGCCCGAGGCCGCCAGCCCGCAAGAAGCAGAACAAATGGCGCAGCGATATCTGAAAATGGGCTTGGACGGCATCAAGCTTTTTACTGGTTCATTCATGGGCAACAAGCCCGTGGTTAACATGGATACCGCCATCGTAAAGACCGCGGTCGATGTCGCACACGCCGAGGGAAAGCCAGTTTTTGCCCATCCGCAAAACTGGACGGGCGTGGACAACGCGTTGGCTGGCGGCGTCGATGTGCTCGCACACACTATTCCGACAGAGGGCCATTATACGGCCGACGAGCTTTCGCGCATGAAGCAGCAACACACTGCCTTGATCCCCACTCTGACCCTCTGGACGATGGTGGTCTCAGACCCCGGCTTGGCGGACAAGCTGGTGCAATCCGGCGTTGATGAATTGAGGTCATATTTCTCCCAGGGCGGCACGATTCTGTTCGGGACAGACGTGGGTTTCCAGTCTAAGTACGAAACCACCCAGGAATTCGAGTTCATGGGCCGGGCCATGCCGTGGCGCGACATTCTTGCATCGCTTACCACCAATCCCAGTGAGTTCTTCAAGGAGACGGCGAAAGGCCGCGTAGAGAAGGGAATGAAGGCCGATTTAGTTGTCCTCGATGCCGACCCTGAAAGCGACGTGAGGAATTTCGCGAAGGTGACGTACACAATCAGAGGAGGAAAGATCATCTACTCCGGCTACGACAAACCGCAATAGTTCCTCTGCGCCGTTGCGAGCGCGGTGGTTGCGAATCCGACGGGGAGCGCAGGGATCACTTTTTCTGCAAGAGGGACCAACTTTCATCTACCTCAATTCGATAAAAGCAGTTATAGTTATCTCCGCTCAGCGATTCACTGACGACAACTGACCTGGATTGATGGCGCGAAAAAGCGGTTCCACCATCTCGCAGGAGGAGTTGTATCCACCGGCCCACGAGCCCGCGCACCGGGTGCCCGACGACGCACTCGACGACCAGCGATTGCTCGATTTGGACGTGGAACAGGAATCGCCCTTCCTGCGTGGACAAAAGCGTGTCTCGGTTCGCCGGGGATCTCTGCCCAAAAAGGCCGCTACTGGCCTGACTTGGGGTGTCCTTGTGCTGGGCGTCGTCCTCGTTTGCGGCGCGGCGATCGCGGCGCTCTATCACTACGGCGAACACTCATGGCGCTTCCGGGTCGAATCGAGCGACGACATTGAACTTGCCGGCCTCCAGAACGTGACCCGCTACCAGATCATGGAAGTCATGGGCGGCGACATCGGACGCAACATCTTCTTCGTGCCCCTGACCGAACGCAAGCAGAGTCTCGAGAAAATTCCATGGGTCGAGTCCGCCAGCGTGATGCGGTTCGTTCCCAACCGCCTGGAGATTGAAATCCACGAACGCACGCCTGTAGCTTTTGCGCGTGTCGGTTCCAAAATCATGTTGATTGACCCGGTGGGAACCTTGATGGATTTGCCCGCGGCGGGCAAGAAGAAATATTCCTTTCCCGTGATCCTGGGAATGAATCCGGGCGAGCCAGCCTCGACTCGCGCCGCACGCATGAAAATCTACAACGACCTGGTCAGCCAGCTGGATGCAGGTGGAACGCACTATTCACAGGATCTCAGTGAAGTCGATCTGTCTGACGCCGAAGACGTAAAAGTGGTCGCGAGCGACCCTCAGGGCGAAGTGCTGGTGCATCTGGGGTCGTCCAACTACCTCGAGCGCTACAAAGTCTACGTGAGCCATGTGCGGGAGTGGCGGCAGCAGTTCGACAAGCTGGAATCGGTGGACTTGCGCTACGACCGGCAGATCATCGTCAACCCCGATTTGCAAGGGACGGTGAAGCAAACCCCGGTATCGGTGGTGTCGGCCAAGGCCGCCGTGGCAGCGGGAATGAAACCTGCGGCACTGATCACACGACAGGTCCCGGCTCCGAAATCTGCGGCCGCTTCATCACCCACTCCGACCCCACCAACAAAAGTTGCCACGAAGAAAAGCGTCAAGAAGGCACACCACAAGGTAGTGGCGAAAGCGCAGCCAAAAGCAGGGCCGCCGCTTGCTCAAAACCAAAGCGTCGCGAATACCAATCCGCCTGCGGCACAATCTACGTTTGCGCAGACCACAACACCACCGGCCACTTCAGTAAAAGCAACGCCGGCCGCACCCTCGGCAACGGGAACCGTCGCGGTGAAACCAGGCAGCAAACCGAGTCCAGCAATTGCCAAGGGAGAGGAACATCCATAGGCATGGCGAACCAGCAGCAGAATCTTCTGACGGCAATTGATGTAGGCAGTGCGAAGACCTGCGTGCTGGTCGCGGAGGTGACCGACTCAGGCCTCCGCTATCGTGGACATGGAGTCTCCGAATCGCGTGGCTCGCGCAAGGGCGTGATCGTCGATCTCGACAAAGCCGTCGCCTCAATCCAAAAAGCCGTGGAACAGGCGGAGGACCTATGTGGCGCGCCCATCGAGCATGCTCTGCTTGGCGTTGCCGGTTCGCACGTTCGTGGGATGAACAGTCACGGGGGCCTCAGTCTGGGCACGCGAGCGCGTGAAATCGCGCGCGATGAAATTCGCCTGGCCGTGGACAAAGCCCGTGCGATTCCTATGCCCGCTGATCGCGAGATCCTGCACTTGCTGCCGCAGGAATTCATTCTCGACGAACAAAGCGGCGTGCATGATCCCCTCGGAATGATGGCAATGCGGCTTGAAGTCAGGGTGCACATGGTCACCGCCGGTTCGAGCGCGACTCAGAACGTAGTCACCGCGGTCAACCGCGCCGGGGTTCATGTGGACGATACCGTTTTTGAGCCCCTGGCCTGCGCCGATGCCGTTCTCCGCGCCGATGAACGAGAGCTCGGCGTGTGCCTGATGGATTTGGGCGCGGGTTCAACCAGCCTGATCGTCTTCCAGGAAGGTGCGGTCATTCACACCGCCGTAGTTCCGATCGGCGGCGATCATTTCACCAGTGACCTTTCGGTTGGGCTCTGCACGCCGCTGGCGGAAGCGGAGAAAATCAAGAAACTGTATGGCAACGTGATCGTCACTCTAATTCCCGAAGGCAACGAAGTGGAAGTTCCCTCGGTCGGCGACCGGCCTTCGCGTCTGATTCCCCAACGCATGGTCGGAGAAATTCTCGAACCGCGGGCCCGCGAACTGTTCGAGATGCTGCGCGACAACCTACGCCACAGCGGGATGCTCGATGTGTGTGTGGGCGGAATCGTGTTGACCGGAGGCACGTCGCGGCTGGCGGGGATACTGGATATCGCAGAATCGGTGTTGCGGCGTCCGCTGCGGCTGTCGTGGCCGGCGGCGCTGGCGAAAATGCCATCGACCTTGGCAGAGCCAGAGTACGCCACAGTTCTGGGAATGATCTTTTACGGCCATCGCTCGCGAATAGCCCGGGGCTTGCAGGATACCCGCTGGAGTTCGCGCCTGATGGGCTTGTTCGCAAAAAAGGGTGCATGAAATCTTGAACCACAAAGGAAACAAAGTTTCACGAAGAAAACCAGTCGGCGAATTCCTTGGTGAACCTTCGTGCCCTCTGTGGTAAACGCTTTTCGCAGTTCAGAACGAAAATCAACCGAGGTGCAGTAACCATGAAAAACGAAAACGACATTCGCATCAGCTTTAACGAAGAAGCCCGCAACGACGCGAAGATCAAAGTCATCGGCGTGGGCGGGGGCGGCGGCAACGCCGTGAACCGCATGATCGACTCCGGCATGGAAGGCATCGAGTTCGTGGTCGCCAACACCGACCTTCAGGCCCTGCGCATGTCGCATGCCCCCATGAAGATTCAGCTAGGCGTTAAACTCACCAACGGCCTCGGCGCCGGCGCCAATCCCGAAGTCGGACGCAAAGCCGCGCTCGAAGACTCGGACAAAATCATCGAAGCGCTCGAAGGCTCCGACATGGTCTTCGTCACTACTGGCCTGGGCGGCGGCACCGGAACTGGAGCAGCCCCCATCATCGCGTCGCTCGCAACCGAGATGGGCGCACTCACCGTTGCCGTCGTCACCAAGCCGTTTGCGTTCGAAGGTAAACGCCGCATGCAGCAGGCAGAGCGCGGCATCGCGGAATTGATGGAATCAGTCGACACTACTATCGTGATCCCCAATGAAAAGTTACTCGCCGTCGCTCAGGATGCCGGCTTCTTCGAATCCTTCCGCATCGCCGACGACATTCTCCGCCAAGGTGTGCAGGGCATCTCCGACATCATCACCATTCCCGGGATCATCAACCGCGACTTTGCCGACGTCAAAGCGATCATGGCCGGCATGGGCTACGCGGTCATGGGCGCGGCGACGGCCAACGGGGCGCGTCGGGCTACCGAAGCCGCGCAAAAAGCGATTGCTTCCCCGCTGCTGGAAGCCGGAGCCATCGACGGCGCCCGCGGCATCCTCATCAACATTACAGGATCCGCGTCGCTCAAACTTGCCGAGGTGCAGGAAGCCTGCACGATCATTCAAAGCGCCGCACATGAAGATGCCAACATCATCTTCGGAGCTGTGCTCGACGAGAAGATGAAAGACTCGGTGAAGATCACGGTCATCGCTACCGGCTTCAAAGATTCCGATCAGTGCCATCGCCGTCAGCAGGAGCGATCCAATTTTGTGGTATCGCGGGAGAGCACATCACGCCACGACGACTTTTTCGATGAGCCCCAGCCGGAACCTGAGTTTGATCCCGAACCACCACCGCCAACCATGGTGATGGAATCCGCGCCGCACGCCACTGTCGCCGCGAGCGAATCCATTTCCATCGACAGCATGCGCAACGCCATGATCGCAAACTTCGAGCAGTCCGATCTGGACGTTCCCGCATTTCTGCGCAAACGTGGCGAGACCATGTAATCCCATCCGCGACCGAATGGGTTCGCCGCCACGAGATGAAAATAGCCCGCACGTGGCGGGCTGACACAATACCCTGTTCTGGTTCCGGTAATTCTCGACCCCCTGGGCGACCAGGAACGCGCCACGTGCGGACTAGGCCCGACCCGGGCCAGACTCAAAACTAGAAGCGCCCCGTCATCACGACGACGCCGTCACGCACAATCGTCACCGTCGTTCCTTTTTTTACCTCGGGTGGGCGAGCCGTGAGCAGGGTTGCAGATCCGTCCGTTACTTGCATCTGGCCCACGAGCTTACCGAAAGGTTCGCTCGGCGTAGTGCCAGGACCCACGAACACCTGGAGCGGGGTCAGATCCGGGAATGTGAGGTACTCGCAGTCGATCGCAAGTCTCGCATAACCATTATGTCCACCGGGTGTAGGCGGGCGGTGAATTGCGGGTGGAGCAACAATGGAGTACAGCGCTGTGCCGGTTCCTGCATGGGCGGTTGCGGTATGCAGGTCGATATTCCAATAGAGATAGAATCCCGGCGGATTATAGGGGGTGGTGGGGACTGAGCTACTGTCGGCACGGCCAATAACACGGCAACCATCGCGAACATTACAATGCTCATCAAGGTTTTCATTTTTTCCCTCCATCCATCTATAGATTTTTTCGTTCTGTTTTTCGAAGAAATAACCTAGCGCTGCTAAGCATAGAGGAGAGATGCATTGTTCGATAGGACCGCGGTCACCCATGTTGGTGACGCGCTGGCTAAAGATGTCGAGCCACGCGACGGAAAAGCGTTTCCACTATGAGGCAGTATCGTTCCAGTAACCTGCGCGGGTTACCAAAGGGTTGTGCCCACGTCGCATCTTGACCACAAGTCTTTCATTTGCAATGGGTTATACAAAACGGCAACGGTTAGTGGGAAAATACGTTTTAGATTGCTTATCCAGATGAAGTTTCATAACATCTAGACTAGTGGGGACTTAGCCAGTGGCGTCGATCATTGGCAGGTTTCGTGCTACATACTGCTAGTGAACTCCGGGGACAGGGACAGGAAATTGAAGTCAGGGAAACGCTCCACTGGTTTTGGTTTGATTTTCGCCTTCATATTTTTTCTGGTGCTCTGCCAATCTGGCATTGCCGCCACAGTTAACCCTAACATCCTGACGCCCCACAAGTCCAAGTCACAACGAATCAGTGAAAGCCAGGCTGCTCGAAGACGCATGCATCATCTAGCTCATGCCCGAGCCGCCACGCCGCCAGCCCATGTCACGCGTACCAGTGTGCATTCCCGGCATCGCTATTACGAGCGCTTCTCCACCAGTTCCTTTGCCCAGGATATTACCGAGGGCGACGTCACCACCGGAGAAGATCCCATCGTGCGCGAAGCAGCTATCGATGCGTTGGGTGGCATGAACGGCACGGTCGTAGCCATCGAGCCCACGAGTGGCCGTATTCTCGCGATGGTGAATCAGAAACTCGCGCTGTCGAGCGGCGCCCAACCCTGCTCCACCATCAAGCTCTCAGTTGCGCTCGCCGCCCTGAATGAGGGCATCATCACAAAAGAGACCGAAGTACGTTTGGGTGGCCGCTACCACATGAATTTGACTATGGCGCTGGCCCACTCGAACAACGCCTATTTTGAAGCGTTAGGCCGTCAACTGGGCTTTGAAAAAGTAAGCTATTACGCGCATCAGTACGGACTCGGTGAGCTAGCCGGCTACAGCATTCCCGGCGAGCAACTCGGCATTTATCCGAACGAGGAAATCCCGTCCAAACTCGGTGGCGTCGGCAAGATGTGCTCTTTCGGCGAAGGCGTTTCCGTGACCCCGCTGCAACTCGGTGCCCTGGTCTCAGCCATTGCCAACGGCGGCACGCTCTACTACCTGCAGCATCCCACCGCTCCGGAAGATATCGCGAATTTCCAGCCGGTCGTAAAGCGCCGCCTGGACATTGCCCCGCTCATCCCCGAGATTTCCGACGGAATGGAAGGCGCAGTCGAATTCGGCACCGCGCGCCGTCTGCGGACAAACTTCAGCGAGGAACAAGTTCTGGGCAAGACCGGAACCTGCTCCCACGCGGGCACGCGCTTCGGATGGTTTGCCTCCTACGCCAAAACCGACGTCGGCCACATTGTTGTCGTTGTCTTTCTGGAAGGCGGCCGCCCCACCTTTGGTCCGAAGGCGGCGGAGATTGCCGGAGTGATGTATCGCAACCTCTACGATCACAACTTCTTCATGGCGAAACCAGCTTTGCCGGCGGATACCGCGACCGTGAACCTGCTCGGTTCCCCGCAATAAGTCGCGTCTTTCAATTGTTCGAAACCCTACATTAGCCTCACCTTTAATAGCGGCGGCGGTTGCAATTAAAGTTGCTCTGCTCAGCCGCCCTCGGGTGTATAAAAGTACTCGGATGGCCGGAAGCGAAGCCGGACTCTGCACGTCGCATCCCCACCTCCCAAGCGATGGGCAAATGAAACACAAGCCCCCCAAGCCGCCAGAGAGTAGTCCCACGTTTCCCAGCCCGGACGACCACGAGCCACCTGAACCAGGCGGGGACGAACTCCAGGAGAAGTTCCGCCAGATGGCGGACAACATCCAGGAGACTTTCTGGCTGATGGACGCCGCCACCAAGCGGGTGATCTACGTTAACCGCGCCCATGAACAGATTACTGGCCAGAGCGCCGCGAGCTTGCTGAGAGATCCACTTTCTTATCAGGAAGTCATCCACCCTGACGATCGCGACCGGGTTCTAAGCCGGCTGGACGAAGCACTGAGAACTGGAAAATACGATGAAGAGTGTCGCATCGTTCGACCTGATGGCACCGTCCGCTGGATATGGAGCCGGGGTTTTCCCATACGAGACGCGCAAGGAAATATTCTTCGCTTGGCTGGGCTTGTCCAGGACATTACCGAACGGAGAAGCGCGCAGGAGGCGATCGTCCGGCTCGCAGCCATCGTGGAATCCTCCGACGACGCGATTATTTCCAAAGATCTGAACGGAGTCATCACCAGCTGGAACAACGGAGCCCAACGCATCTTCGGATACACCGCCTCCGAAGTGGTGGGGAAGCCCATTATGATCCTCATCCCTCCAGAGTTGGAGAACGAGGAAACAGTGATCCTCAAGCGGTTGCGGGCCGGCGAGCGCATCGAGCACTTTGAAACCATCCGTTTCACCAAGTCGGGAAGCAGGGTCCATGTCTCGCTGACGATTTCACCCTTGAAGGACCCGAACGGAAAGATAGTGGGCGCTTCGAAGATCGCGCGAGACATAACCGCGCAGAAGAGCGCGGAACGGGCCCTGCGCGAGAGCGAGGACCGTTATCGCGACCTGGTCGAGCACAGCCGGGACCTGCTCTGCACCCACGATCTGAACGGGAGACTTCTGTCCGCCAACCCGGCCCCGGCCCGTATTCTGGGCTATAGCGTTGAGGAGTTGCTACAGATTCCGATGGCGGACCTCATCGCCCCTGAGACTCGCGGATTGTTTGATGACTATTTGGCCAAGATCAAGAAATACGGAGCTGCTGAAGGCTTGCTGATTCTGCTTACCCGGACCGGCGAGCGCAGAATCTGGGAATACCACAACACGCTGCGCACCGAGGGATTGCCTTTTCCGGTGGTGCGCGGCATGGCGCACGACATCACCGAACGCCGAGAGGCCGAGCACGCCCTGCGCAAGAGTGAAGAACGTTTCCGGGTCGCGCTCAAGAATTCTCCAACCGTCGTCTGCAACCAGGATCGTGAACTACGCTACACCTGGATACAGACGCCGCTTCTGGCCTGGGCCGAAAAAAGTTATCTCGGTAAGACCGACGCTGAAATACTGGGTTCAAAGGAAGCCCATCGGCTTACGGAGGTCAAGCGCCAGGTTCTGGAAACGGGTGTGGGCAATCGCACCGTAGTGGACGTTATCGCCGAAGGCAAAACTCGCTACCTCGACCTCACAGTCGAGCCGTTGCCCGACCGCACCGGTGCGATCGCCGGAATAACTTGCGCGGCCACCGACATTACCGAACTCCACGAAAAAACTGAGCGCCTGCAACTTCTGCTGGAGATCAACTCAGCGCTGGTATCCAAGCTCGATCTGCAGGATCTGTTTCCCGCCATCTCCTCCTGTCTGCCGCGTCTGTTTAATCAGGATTTTGCCAGCGTATCCGTCCATGATGTTGAGCATCAACTGATGCGCACTTACCCGCTCGATCTCGCTTCGGCGAAAAGGCTGATGGGCACGGAAAGCTATGTGCGCGTCAATGAATCTCTTACCGCCAGCGTCCTTTAGGATCGTGAGATCAAGTTCTTCCGTCAGCCTGACATCGCAGCTCTCGGATCCGGGTTCACTTTTCTGGGCGAGGACATCCAATCGCTTTGCTGCATTCCCATCGAGTCGTCTTCCAAGGGGGCCGTCGCCACTTTGAATCTCGGCAGCACCCGGGAAAACGCATTCAGTCCCGCCGACTTCTTTCTAATGAAACAGGTGGGAGCAACCTTGGCCGTCGCGTTCGACAATGCGCGCGCTTATGGAGAGCTTGGGCAGCTCAACGAAAAGCTCGAGGAACAAAAGGGTCTTCTCGAACGCGAGATCTCGAGCGAACTCCACTTTGAAGAAATCATCGGTGAGAGCCCCGCGCTCAAGCAGAGCGTAGCGCAGGCCCAGAAAGTCGCGGCGGGCGATTCCACCGTACTCCTGCTGGGAGAAACCGGCACCGGCAAAGAACTCTTCGCTCGGGCCATTCATCGACTGAGCGCTAGAAGCCAGAATCCGTTTATTAAAGTGAACTGCGCCGCGATCCCGCCGGAATTATTGGAGAGCGAGCTTTTTGGCCACGAGAAGGGCGCGTTCACCGATGCGGTCCGCCAGAAACCAGGCCGATTCGAGCTAGCCGACAATGGAACTCTTTTTCTCGATGAGGTGGGAGAACTCCCGCTAGCGCTGCAGCCCAAACTTCTGCGCGTCCTGCAGGATCACGAATTTGAAAGGCTGGGGGGAACCCGCACTCTCCGGGTTAACGTGCGCCTCATCGCGGCCACCAACCGTGATCTGATCAAACACGTCGCCGAGAAACAATTCCGCAGCGATCTGTTTTATCGCTTGAATGTCTTTCCCATTCGTCTGCCGGCTTTGCGGGAGCGGCGCAGCGACATCCCCTTGCTGATCAATCATTTCGTGCACCGGCACGCGGACCGCTTGAAAAAGCAAATCAAGTCCATCCCCACCGCGACCAGCGATGCTCTCACCCGGTGGCGCTGGCCCGGCAACGTCCGTGAACTGGAAAACTTCATCGAGAGGTCGGTCATTTTGACGGAGGGTGCAGTGCTAAAGGCGCCGCTGGCGGAGCTGGCGCCAACTTTCACGGCCCGCGACGATAACACGCTGGAGGCCCGGGAACGCGAACACATCATCCGCATGCTGCGTGAAACCGGAGGCGTCCTCGGCGGCCAGCGCGGCGCCGCCGCCCGCCTGGGTCTTAAGCGTTCTACGCTCCAATCGAAACTTCACCGCATGGGCATCTCTGCCGAGGAATACCGAACGGTCCGGCCGGCAAGTCACACGTAGCTCTTTCACCAGCCCGCTACGGCTTCGCCGGGTCGTGATTAGGAAGTTTCGGCGTCAACTTCCGAATAAGGAATTCCTGAAGAATATTAGCCGCGCCCGTCGCGCCAATCCCAATCAGCGCGTTTTCAAACGTCAGCGCCGCTCCATTCCGATCTTGCGCCGGATAGTAAAGATTCGATATCCCCCCCGCAGCCAGGCTTCCAAGGATATTCGAGTAATTTACCTGCCAGCGCCGGTTGTCGCCCTTGCAGATAACCGCATTGGCCAGCGCATACAGAATCCGCGACCCCGTGCTGCCGCTTCCCTTATAGAAATAACGGGGATCCTGTTTCAGAAGTGACGGGAATATGGCGCTTCCGATGAACGTGCCCGAAACAAAGTCGGCATACGCCGCCCCGTAGCGTTTTCCATATCCTTGCGCACCTTGTCCGTATCCGCTGAAAGAATCTTCCGCCTGCTCAACTCCCGCAATCACCCCAATGAGTCCAAACGTGACGGGATCAATGCTCGTCTTCCAGGCCAGCCCGAACTTCTGCTTCGACGTCAGAGGAGCGGCGTTGGGCACATAGCTGACATAGAAATTGGGGATCACGCCGAGCACGCGCTGCTTCTCTTGATCCTTGACCTGCTCCTCCGCCACCTGCTCCGGCGAGAGCACGACCTCGACGTCGGTGACCGCGACAGCCACCGCCAACGCGATTGGAGGCGCTGTGTAGATCTCCCCCGAATGCAGAATTCCAGAGGAGGTTTGGTTCGCGAAGCCGGCTCGACTAACTGTAAGCTGGAAAGGCCCAGGGGCGACGTTGGCAAAGGTGAAGTGCCCATCGGGATCGGAGAGCATCTCCCGGCTTTCGGCTTCACCTTGCCCCGTAAGTTTTACGTGGGCTCCAGCGACAACCGCTCCAGTCCCATCCACAACCGTACCGCCGATGCTTCCCCGAGCTTGCTGATCAGGCAGCTGCGCGCCGTCGGGGTAGGCCATGCTTTGGCGCTCTTGGTCAGACGCCGGTGTTTGCTGCCCCCAGCCGAGCGGCACGCTACCCAGGGTGAAAAACGCAAGCACGATCACCCCAGATTTGAATCGGAAAGCCATCAACAATCTTTCTCTTCTGCCACGCTTCCTATCGAGATCACCCCAAGGTCACTCGTACCCAATTCTGATCGCGGGACTCCCTCCCGCGCCGTAACCAAAACTCTGTTTATAGGATACAAGAATCGTTGGAGGGAAAACCGGCACGCGTGAAGCAAAACGATTACCTCGGGAGTGGTCCCGGTGGCCATGCCAGGATAACCATTTGCGGGGATTTTCTGCGACACGAGAGCCGCGCCGGACCCACCCCGACGCGGCCCCAAACCTCATTCGGCTACGTAGAACACGTACTGTTGGTTCTTGATAGCAAATCCAGCCATGCCGCCGGCCCCGTTGGGTACGCCGCCGCCGGTCAATTCCGTCATGTCGATATCGCTCCAGCTCGATCCGTTGAAATAGAGCTGGTACATATCATTGGGCGGGTAGAACAGGTGGAATTGATTGTTGGGAGTCGTCTTGAACGCGGCCATCTGGTTAATTGCGTTGTCGGGTTGATTATTTTCCACATCTTCATCCGTCCACTGATTGTTCCTCAAGGTCAACTGGTGAACCTCCAGATCGTTGGTCACGCAATACGCCTCCAGTTGAGTCGCCGTGACCGCAAACGCTGTAATCCCGCTGGCCGCGTTGAGCGGAAGCCCGTGCACCTTCGCCGTAAGGTCCTGGTTCACCCATTTCGAGTTTTTGAACGCAAGGTGGGCCAGATGGAGCTTATCGTGGGGATTGAATGCGGCGAAGAACAAGTGTTGCTGATTTCCGACCGCAAAACCCGCCATCCAGCCGCGAGCCGCCGGTTCCTGATTCACCAGATTCTTCATGTTCTGGTCGCTCCACGTGCTGCCATTGAAGTTCAGCTCGTGGATATCGTTCGAATTATTTGCCAAATAGAAAACGTGGAACTGCTTATTCGGAACGGTTTGGAAAGCTACCAGCGAGTTGAAGTCGGTCAGCGGACCGCCAGCGAGCGCCGTGATGTCCTGGTCGGCCCATTTCGTATTGTTGTAATAAAGCTGATGAACGTGCAGGTCGCCCCCAAGGTAGAAGACATGCTGCTGGCTGCCGGTCGCAAACCCCGAGATTCCGCCCTCGCCGAGAGACAAAGGTCCCCCCGAAATCGCCGTCAAGTCCTGGTCGACCCAGCTGGTGTTGTTGTAAAAGAGCTGGTGCACATGTTGATCGCTGGTCGCGTAATAAACATGCAGACGATCATGCAGAGGCGTATAGAACGCGGCGACCCCGGTAAGCGAGTCTGGCGAGTTGGCATTCGTCAACGCCGTCAGATCCTGATCGACCCAATCCGTGTTGTTGTAGTAAAGGAAATGAATATGGTCGGCGCGTGCCGGCACCGCCGCAAACGATAACAGGAACAACAGCGAGAGCGAAATTGTGAGCCAATATTGAGTCGCGAGTGTGCTTCTACGTTGCATGAAATTCTCCCCGTGAATTGATCTGAAATCTTACTTTGAAAGGCAAAGACTAAAATGACATACGAACGAACCGACCCGGACGCAATTCACCTTTCGCAAATGAATTCCGTCCTGGTTCGCCTGTCGTTCCCTCACTAAAGATTGTGAAATTCAACCTAAGATCGCTACAAAGTTTGCGCAAATCCGCGATCTTGTGCCATCTGTTCGTGCCGCCAATTATCTTGCAATTCCGTGAACAGCCGGTTTTACAGCCCACGCCCCGACCAGCCCGTACGACACCACAACCGCTCGTCTGGCCACGACGTCTTCGCGAATGCGGTCCGCCAAACTGTCAATCCGTACATGCGCAGGCGTCGCAATGTTCAGTTGTTGCAGCGTCGGCATCAAACTCCGCACTCCCTCAGCCAGTAGTTCGTACACCGGACTCTCCGCCTCGCCCGAGACCACGGCATCCATGCGCATGCTTGGTGAGGGCAATCCAGAATCGAGGAACAACGAATGCATCTCGAGTCCAAGTTCGGGTCGGGCCCCGCTGCCTCGTAATGCCTCTCTGAGCCAGTGTGCGGCTTCGTCAAAAGGAGGAACCGCTGGACAGGAGCGGCACGCGCTCGCGTCAAGCTCCTGAAACACCACCAATCCACCTGCACGAAGGTGTCTTGTCATCTTACTCAGACTCTCAACGGGGTCGTCCTGATACATCAGCACGAAGCGGCCGACGATCGCGTCAAAAGGCTGATCGAACTTCATTGCAGCAGGATCGCCTAAGACAAACTCAACATTGGGATGGTTGCGCCGAATGGCCCTCGCCCTCGCCCTCTTAACTGCTTCCGCAGAGCGATCTACCCCGAGCACGTGCCCGCTTTCGCCGACCAGATCGGCAGCCAGAAAGCTCACGTCTCCGCTGCCGCTCCCGACATCGAGGACGCGCATCCCCGGTCCTATTCCCGCCTGCGCAAAAAGCTGCCGGGTAAACGGCGCGCACACGGCCCCCTGAAAACTGAGACGATCCAATTCCCGGGAAGAATGGCCAAGAGCATACTCGACCGGATGAGGCGTAGAGGTTTTAGATTGTGACAAAGACACTATGATCTCCGATCATTAAAGTTCGAGAGTTGGCTTTATGCCCTACTCGAGATATCGGAAATCGCTGGAGAAAGACGACAACAAGAATTACATTTTGGATGGCGTAACCCTCCCAGTGTCCGCATGAGAACGCGAATCTCGACGGCCCGTGGCAACCAGGCCCTCATGCACTTAGCCGCGAAGCGGCGTAAGAATGCAGCCCGCGTTACCCTGGTGCAGCACGAAGAACTCCGGCATTGACCCGGCGCATGGTACGATGCCCTGTGAAGCAAATCAGTGCCTCCTTGCGACTTCTCAGCGCGATTCTGCTTGCCGTGTTGATCTTTCAAGGCTGCAATGCGCTCAATCCTCTGTGCGGAAGCGCTCGCCCGAGTCCGAACATCAGTTCGCTTTCCCCAAACACGATTCCTTTCGCTGAGGTGCAGAAGGGTTTTCTTCTGACCGTGAATGGCACTCAGTTTGTTTCGGCCTCTGTCGTCGTCGTCAACGGAACGTCGCTGACCACGAACGTAATCAGCAGCCAGCAGATGCAGGCCACGATCACGACCGCAGTAATCTCCGCCCCCGGAACTGCCAGTGTGAAGGTCAATACTCCAAGCGGGAACTCCGGCGATCTCGGCTGCACCAGCGGCGGAACCAGCAAATCCCTCTCCTTAACCATCACCTAAGCGATACGACAGTGACCTCTGGTTTGGTGCTGTGACGTTTTGGCCAGCCGCGCACATTACGATGTGATCCCTGCTACTGACAAGACGCGCTCATTCTTATCTGATTAATACGTTCCGCCTCTCCGAAGAGCAGTTTGCGGCATTTGCGATGCAGCGCCCGGAGGCGAATGCCCCGAATTCCCAGTCGGGAAATGATCGAGTCCTACCGAGACTCCTCCAATGGAGGGAGCAAATATGAACAGCAATAACAAATTCTGGACCGCCATGAGCAAGGCGCTCGCGGCGGCGACGCTAACGCTGGTTGTGACGTTCATGCTGCTGCCGGGGGCGTCGGCGCAAAGCAAGTACAAGGTGCTGTACAAGTTCACCGGTGGCGCGGACGGAAATGAGTTCATGGAGGTAACCGGCGAAGGCGACTGGTTCTCTTCCGGGTTAGTCCTCGATGCCGCCGGCAATCTTTACGGTACAACGGCCGCCGGAGGCGCGTATGGGAACGGCGTCATCTTCAAGTTGGCGCCGAATACCAACGGAACCTGGACGGAGAGTGTGCTCTACAGCTTCACCGGTGGCGCAGACGGCGCCTATCCGTTTGCCGGGCCTATTCTAGATACCGCTGGCAATCTTTATGGCACAACCAGCGGAGGCGGGTCGGGCCCGTGCAGCAATGCCTACACTCAAGGGTGCGGCGTGGTCTTCGAGCTAACCCCGAACTCGGATGGGAGCTGGACGGAGAGCGCCCTCTACAGCTTCAAGGGCGGTGCCGATGGGGCCCAACCTGAAGCCCGCTTGACCTTCGACGCGGCTGGAAACCTCTATGGCACGACCGATGCCGGGGGCGTGCAGCTCTCAGGCCCGTGTCCCTATAATCCGTTCGGCTACAACTACGATAACGGTTGTGGCGTAGCCTTTCAGCTAACGCCGAGCCCGGATGGAAGCTGGACCGAGACCGTACTTCACCGTTTCACCGGCGGGTGGGACGGAGGAACTGAGATTGGCCCCCTCACATTCGACGCGGCGGGACACCTGTACGGCACCGCGCAAGGTGGAAAATACGGTCAAGGCCTCGTTTTCAAGCTGACGCTCGCTGCCGGATCCTGGAAGGAAACTGTCCTGCACGCTTTTACCTACCGCAACAAGGACGGCGCCGCCCCCTTTTCCTTTACTGGACTAGTATTCGATGCCGCGGGCAACCTCTACGGCACCGCCTTCTGGATCCCCACTTTCGGCGGAGGCGAGGTCTACGAGTTGAGGCCCACCCCCTCCGGACCATGGAAGTGGTCTTTGGTCCATAGCTTCGGCCCGGTGAACATGAACCACCCAGTGGCTGGAGTGATCCTCGATAGCGCCGGGAACATCTACGGCACGACCGTTTCCGGCGGCATTGACGATGGCATCGTGTTCAAGGTGACGCCGAAGTCGGGCGGCGGTTGGAAGTATGCGGTGCTGCACACCTTCCATAACAACCCATTGTCCTGTCCCTTCTCTTTGATCCTCGATCCTACGGGCAATCTGTACGGGACCACGTGCTACAGCGACCTTGGAGCGGGCGGTGTTTTTGAGATCACGCCGTAAGCCAGTGCTACGGGGGCTGGCCCATGCTTTCACCCCGCAAGAGCGGGTGCCCCACCCTTCTCGCGTTCTTTGCGAGAGGGTGGGGCCTTTAACCGACATCATCCAGGAATCAACTCTAGAAAGTAAACGCCACGCCGCCGCTCACCGCTCGCGCCGACTGCACCAAGTAAACCGTGTGCCCATCATTCCCCAGGACAGGGACATATCCCTGCGCCAGTAGATTGCGCTCTGTGTTTGGCGTGCTTCCCCGATGTCGTCAGTCGCAGCCAGGCCCAATCGGGATGTACCGTTCCTTGATCCGCAACTAACGGACTATGCGAAGAAACGCCGCGCGGCTTGATGACCATCGCGGCGCCCCTTGTTCCAAAAAACGGTTACACGCATTGATTAGGTTTTATCGATAGCTGTTCCCTCCTCTTTGGATTTGGCTCCAATCTGGCCTAAAGCCCGGCTCAGTTTCCTGAGAGACTCTCCGCGAAGTGAGGAGACGCAGGATGCACATCCGCACCCACCGCCGGAAAGGCCAGTCCCGGCTCCGACCAATCTGTGTTGCGAAGGTGGCTGCGGTGATGCCGGAGATTGGCTTGCCCTGCTCATCCAGAGCTTTGCCGGAGAAGTTCACCAGTCGGCGGACAACCGCTGTGGACGGTGTCGTCTGCTGGGCACTCAGCAAGAAACAGAGCACAGAGATTGTTATTCAACACAAAAAGCGAGTATCTGGTAAACCGCATTGCGCGCACCTCTCCTTCTCAATTCTCCAACGCAGAAAATGAATGCTGGAAGAACTCCAGCCTTGTAACTGCTGCGCGAAAATAATGGACGCGCATCGAGCCAGCGCGTCCAGTGGGAAATTCGTCGAAACTCAAGTCGGGAAAGCCGCCGCCCGGTACAACTACTCTTTTGCCAGGGGCCTCTGAACTACGCCGGGAAGAGGCTCGGTTCCAAAATGGTTTGAGGCCGGCACGCCAAAAATCATTGTGACATTGGAAAATTTGACGTTCGTGCCACCTACAATGTCTACCTCCAGCGGTGATGGTGAGACCATCGGGTTGTTAGTTCCATTGGCGGTAATTGTGGCCGTCCCAGTCACCTTAAATCCGTTCGAAATCGGCGTAACCGCGGCATTGCGGAGAGTGATGTGGTGAGTATGGGCGTTCCGGCCACCCGGATCAAAGTTTCCGGCGCCCAGGGTTAGCACCCAACCGTCCGACAGCACCATATTCAAGGTCGCGACAAAATCCGCCTTGCCTGAGTTTCCCAGTAACTGCAAGTGCCAGGTACCGCGAACCTCATAAGGGCCTGTAGTGCTGGTTTGGGGTGAATAAGCATTGATTAGCCCGTCATAGCTAAGTCTCTCGCTTGCCCGATTTTGCGCCATGGCGCCAAGGCTTGCCACCAGCACGAGAAGCCCGATCAGTACCGCACACCGCAACTGCTTGCTTTTCATAACAGACCTCCAAGTCTGAGATATTGCTAGCGCGCTTATCGCTCAAAGGCTCTTTCCTATGCAATGCACGCCGTATGAATACGAGATAAAGATTAGATAACCCCCCAAGTTGCTGGAGCATTTGCTTCTTGTCGAATTATCGGGCATCATTTCCGCGACGCACGTCAGGAAAATCGGGAGCATTTACGCCCCAAGAATTTCATTTCGGGGATTTCACCCTCAATGAGTCGAGTTATCGGCTGCAACGGGGTGAACGCCCGCTGCGCCTGGAAAAACTCCCAATGGAATTGCTGATCTTGTTGGTCCAGCGGCGCGGGGAGTTGGTGTCGCGCGACGAGATTGCTGGGCGACTCTGGGGCAAGGACGTCTTCCTTGATGTCGATCACAGTATCAACACTGCTGTCCGCAAGATCCGCGTGACGCTGCGGGACGACCCGGAGAAGCCTCAATTCGTAGAAACCGTAGTCGGGAAGGGATACCGGTTTGCCGCCCCGGTGATCTGCAAGAATGCCGATTCAACTCCACACCTGCAGCCGCCACCTCGCTTCGTTGAGACCTTGCCGCGGAGAGACAGACCCGAAAATGGGACCGAGCCGACGGCGATGACCGAAGAGAAGCCGGATGCTCCAGAAATGTCTGCGCGTCAATTAGGGATCGGCGCGATGCTTGCGGCGATAGGTTTATTGGGTCTGGTTGTGGCGGCAGCCCTCGTGCTGGGGCTGAATGTCCGCGGCTGGCGAGACTGGCTATTCACACGGCACACGAATCCGCCCGTCCAGGCGTTGGCGGTCCTGCCCTTGGCAAATCTATCGGGCGATCCCGAACAAGACTACTTCGCTGACGGAATGACGGAGGCGCTGATCACTGAACTCGGAAAGGTCAGCAAACCACGTGTGATCTCGCGGCAATCGATCATGCAATACAAGGGCAGTAAGAAGTCGTTGCAGCAGATTGCGCGGGAATTGAATGTGGATGCAGTATTGGAGGGTGCAGTCGAACGCTCCGGCGATCGGGTGCGGGTGAGTGTGCACTTGGAGCGGGTTTCTCCCGAGAGCCAGGTCTGGGCCAATGAATATAGCAGCAACATCCACGATGTGATGGGTCTCGAGGATGATGTTGCGCGTGCTATCTCGGACGAAATCCAGGCCAGGCTGACTCCCGATGAGCGAATTCACCTGGCGAGCAGCCACCCCGTGGACCCGGAGGCGCATGATGACTTTCTCCGGGCTGAATTTTTGGTGGACAAGCGCGACGAACGGGATTTGCAGGCCGGGATTGCGTACTTTAAGAAGGCGATCGAGAAGGATCCTGCGTATGCGCGGGCATACGCAGGATTAGCGTGGGCCCTGGTGAACCTGACTGGCATGGGAACACACCGCACAAGAGACATTCTGCCGCAAGCGCGGGCGGCTGCGGACAGAGCATTAGAGCTCGACCCCTCCCTGGACGAGGCTCACGTTTCCCGCGCCATGGTTCTGGCAGTCGATTGGAATTGGTCCGAAGCAGAAAAAGAGCATCGCCTTGCCCTCACCCTGAATCCCAATTCCTGGGATGCTCATTCGTCTTACGCATGGTACTTGCTAATTCTGGGGCGATTTGACGAGGCAAGGGCACAGATTAAATACGTGGAGGAATTAGATCCAGTCAGCCCTGTCAGTAGAAACCTGTTGGCGTACGTGGACGTATTTTCGGGTCATGCCGACCGTGCAATTGAGGGGTTCACGAGTACTGGATGGGACAAGGGCTTGGGACTCGCGTATGTACAGAAGAAGATGTACCCGGAGGCCATCGCTGCATTTCAACGGGTTGAAGGCCGATTGGGGCGGCAGCCCGCCGTTCTCGCGAGCCTCGCCTGGGTCTATGGTCTTGCCGGTAGAAGGCATGAGGCGCAGAGATTGATTGATGAGCTAAACGAAATCGCTCGACATCGTTATGTCGGGCCTGCTCTGTTTGTGAGCGCCTATCTCGGCATTGGCGACAAAGACGCAGCCCTCACATGGATGGAGAGGGCAATTGAAGAGCAAGACCAAGAATTGATCAGCCCGAAGGTGGATCCCAGCCTCGATCCATTGCGCTCCGAACCGCGCTTTCAGGCTCTGATGCGCCGTATGAACTTCCCTCAATAGGCCGCGCACTCAAGCAGTCGGTCCTTTCGCGGGACACGGGAACCGAAATGCTCCAATGCAGAGCACAATGGCGGTAAATGATGTAACCGGCCATAGCCCTCATTGACCGGCCGCAGGTGAAATCGACAGGAGAGCTCGCTAGAAAGCAAACGCCACGCCGCCGCTCACCGCTCGCGCCGATTGCACCAGGTAGACAGTGTGTGTCCGTCATTCCCCAGAACAGGGACATATCCCTGCGCCAGTAGATTGCGCACGTGAAGACTGGCAGTTTTGCCAGTTGGCGGGGCCGCACGACCTTCCTACGCTTGTGTCGACACATGAATGTGTCTTTTTGAGGAACATGGGCCGAGGATTTTATCGCTCTGTCACTTATTTCACATCCGTGCGCGGTACAGCCCCTATCACAATCCAGATTTCTTATGAAGTCTTCGATTCAATCAAAAGCTGGTGCCGCCCATCGGAGAGCTACGGGCAAATAGATATAGATAGAGATGGCGAGGAGAAAGAGAATGGATTTTAGAACGATTGGTCGATCATTTCCGCTGGGAGCGCTCGTCGTCTCCCTCCTTTGCGCGGTGGGGTCGGCTTCCGCTGCTGACGTTATTGAAGGCCGTGTTCTCGGTGGAGGCTTGCCGATTGCTAACTCTACTGTAACCCTGTGGGCTGCAACCGCGGACGCACCCAAGCAACTCGCTCAGGCCAAGACCAACGAATCTGGCAGCTTTGAAATCAGTGCCAGCGAGACGCAGAGCGACGCCCAGCTCTACCTTGTAGCTACTGGTGGCGAACCTAAAGCCCAGGGAAGCGGAGACAACCCTGCCATCGCGTTGATGACGGTTCTTGGCACCAAGCCCCCGCACAATGTCGTCATCAACGAAATGACGACCTTGGCCTCGGTGATAACCCATTCGCAGTTTATCGACGGTGCCGCGATCAAAGGGAGTGCGCTCGTTCTGCGAATTGCCGCAGGCAATGTGCCCAACTTCGTGGATGTCGAGAGCGGCAGCTACGGCGCGACCATTCTGGATGCTCTTAACAGTGCGCAGACACCCACGATGGCCAACTTTGCCACACTCTCCAGCATTTTGGCAGCGTGCGTCACGCGGTTGAGGCCCGATGCGTGCAGCAGTCTCTTCTATGCCGCGACGTCTCCGGCCGGCGCCTATCCGCACGACACGCTGGCGGCGGTCGAGTCTATCGTCCGCAACCCTTCGTTCCAGGCTGACAAAATTTTCGGCTTGCTCAATTACTTCTATCCACTCCCACCGCCCAACACTCCCGGCAAGCTTTTTCGGCCCACGCCGTTTCTGCCGTATCTGACGTTCGCTCCAAGTGCCTGGATCTTCCCGCTCAAGTTCACGGGCGGCGGCTACAGCGGAGGCGGCAAGCTGATGATCGACAGCGAAGGCAACGCCTGGGTTGCTGACAACTTCACGGTCGGGGCAGAAAACCAGGACGCCTCGTGGACCGGTGGCGTCACCAAGTTCGCGCCCAACGGTAAAGCGCTTTCGCCCAGCCCCTTGGGCTTCAGGGGTGGAGGCATTGCAGGCCCCGGTTTCGGCTTGACCCTCGACGCACAGGATAACGCGTGGGTCACCAGCTTCACCGGGCAGAACATCACAAAGTTCGACAAGGACGGCAAAGCTCTTTCGCCCCCCGAGGGGTGGAACTTTAACCGCCAGGTCAGCCAGATGCAGGGCATCATCGCCACGCCGAGCGGAGATATTTGGGCGCTCGACCTGATCAAGGGCCAAGTCGTGAAGCTTCCCCAGGGCGATCCGTCCAAGGTCCAGTTCTTCTGCCAGAACAAGACCGGCGATCCGCTGAAGAACCCCTGCAAACTCATCGGGCCGTTCGCTCTCGCTATCGACCAGCAAGACCGCATCTGGGTTACCAACGCCGTCGCGGACCATGTGGTTCGTTTCCCCGCTTCCGATCCCAGCAAAGTCGAGACGTTCAAGGTGGGATACTCTGCCAGCGGTCTCGCCATCGACAGCCTGGGCAACGTTTGGGTGACGAACAAATTGGGTAGTTCTCCCAAGGGGGCATTGAAGTTCGCAGAAATGCTGGCCGCGTTTAAATTCAACTTCGACAACGATCCCGACGCCGGACAGCGAGCGACCAAAGTCCTGGTGCCCGCCATGACCGAAGAGAAATCGGGCCGCGAAGGCGGCAGCCTTACTGTTCTGCGTCCCGATGGCACAGAGGCTTCTTTCTCGCCTGTCTATGGCAGGGGGATCGTCGGCCCGTGGGCGGCTTCTGTCGACGGCAACGACAATATCTGGATCTCCAACTTCAGCACCTCGTCGGCCGGAATCGTCGAGTTGTGCGGCTTCCGGACGGAGAATTGTCCTGCAGGTATGAAGACAGGAGACGCCATTTCGCCTCCGAGCGGCTACGTCGGCGGTGGATTGCAGTTGCAGGTTGACGTTGGCATCGGCCCCGCCGGAGATGTCTGGGTCAGCAACAACTGGCAGGTGTACCAGGATGCCATGGGAAAGGTCGATGAAGCATTACAAACCCAAGGCGCCGGCCAGGGCATGGTGGTCTTCTACGGAATGGCGAAGCCCGTTCGTGTGCCCCTGATCGGGCCGCCGCGCCAGCCATAAATTGAGAACTGAAGTTCGGTTCGAGTTGCGGGATCAATAAGCAAAAAACGATTGCGGGCAAGCGCTTTCTAGGTTGGACGCGAAACACATCGCGCTCGGAGGATCAGTGTTGGCATCGTCCATCGGATGGATACTAATCGTTTCGGGGGTTGCGACGGCAGCCGGCGGTCTTGCCGCGTGTCTCTTCCCGCTGCCGGTTTTGCAATTAGGGTTCGGCGCCAGGACTACCGACGGTCTCACCATTTTCTTTGTCCGGCATTGGGGAGCACTGCTTTTTGTGGTCTGCGCTCTGACCGTGTATAGCGCGTACGTCCCCGGTACTCGCGTCCCCATCTTGACGGCTGCCATCATCGAGAAGCTCGCCATCGTTCTGCTTATCGTCTTCGGTCCCGCGAAACGCACGGCCGCAATGACCGCTATCGCAACCATGGATGGAATCCTGGCCATCCTGTTCTTCGCGTATCTTGCCGGGTTCTAAGACTCGGCAACGGTACTACAGGGGCAACCGCAGCGATAGTTTAACGGGTGCCCCACCCTTCTCGCGTTCTTTGCGAGAGGGTGGGGCCTTTAACTGACATCATCCAGGAATAAACTCTCAGAAAGTAAACGCCACGCCACCGCTCACCGCTCGCGCCGATTGCACCAGGTAAACCGTGTGTCCGTCATTCCCCAGGACAGGGACATACCCCTGCGCCAGTAGATTGCGCAGGTCGACAATCGCTTCGACGTGGTTAGGAAAGAATCCGTTCCCCGGGAACGGCTGCCGGAAAAACAGATTCAATTAAGGCTCAGCTCGCCCCGCCGACGCTCAAGTTGGAATCAACGGGCGCATAGGCGTTGTCAATCTATGTTACGACAACACTCATTGAGACACGCCTTTCCAGGACTGCAACTCATTGCTGGAATTGACAAACCAGTGGAAAGCGGACAAGATTGTCCGCACGTTTCAAGTACGCTGCCCCGGTAGCAAGACCATTCGCGGCTTGAACGAGGAGGGGATATGTTCAACCCTCGGGAACGCTCACGGCCAAACACCTTTCTTGCCTTCCTGTTCGTTGCATGTTTGCTCCTTTGCGGTGCAGCCAGCGCCGCACCTTCTATCACTCTCTCGAGAAGTCTGGACCGCCGACGAGCCGGATTCTGGTATCGGGCCGTGGATTCAAGTCGCACGTCGGAGTGGACATCTATTTCGACACGAAAGACAGGGCGCTAGTGGTCACAGATGGAAAGGGAGAATTCCACGATGCGAGAATCCACGCGCCCCGCCGTGCCCCTCCCAGAAAACATTGGGTAACAGCGCTAGAGCGCAACAACGACAGAGGCGCGCAGCAACCGTTCTTGGTGCAGACGGACTGGCCCCAGCTCCGCTTCGACGAGGGCGGCACGCGATTGAATCCGTATGAGAATGTGCTCAATCCCAGAAATGTCGGAAACCTCGGGGTGAAATGGATCTTCAAGACCGGCGGCTCCGTCGTTTCCGCTCCTGCCGTGGTGAATGGAGTGGTTTATATCGGCTCCAATGATCACAACGTCTATGCGCTAAATGCCCACACTGGCAAGAAGCTTTGGAGCTACGCCACCGGCGCTGAAATCTACTCTGCCCCAGTCGTCGTTCAGGGAACCCTCTATCTTGGGTCGAACGACGGTAATGTATATGCGCTCAAGGCTGCGACTGGCAAGAAACAGTGGAGCTACTTCACGGGCGGGGGCGACTCCGTGCCCGCGGTACTGAATGGAGTGGTATACGTTGGGTCGGCGAAGGAGTCAGGCGACAACGTCTTTGCACTGGATGCCAAAACGGGCGCTGCGATTTGGAGCTTTGCTACCCGCTTTTCTGTTTACTCCTCGCCCACAGTCGTGAATGGAGTGCTGTACATCATGTCCCTAGACTATAACCTGTACGCGTTGGACGCCAGCAGCGGGAATAAATTGTGGTCCTTCAGTACTGAAGGTTGGGCCTATGCGTCGCCCATGGTGGCGAATGGTGCGGTGTACTTTGACGGGATTCCCGGTTCAGTCTTTGCAGTGAATGCCAAGACAGGCGCTTTGTTGTGGCAATTCGTTGCTGGTGGCACCTGGGGCGAGTTTTCGCCTGCTGTGGCCGATGGGGTTGTTTACGTCGCTTCGGACGGAGGTTACGCCTATGCGCTGGATGGCACAACCGGGGCAGAACTGTGGAGCTACTCGCCAATCGGCTTTGTTTCTCTCGCCGCACCCGTGCCGGCCAACGGCGTCATGTACTTTGGCACATGGGACAACAACCTTTACGCCTTGAGCGAGAGCAGGGGTGAGAAGCTATGGACGTACACCACTGGCGGGTATATAGAAGGCTCTCCCACGGTCGCGAATGGAATTGTTTATGTTGGCTCGGACGACGGCAACGTTTACGCCTTCGGCCTACCGGGACACGACGAGCCGACGCAGCAAGTCTCCAGCCCGCCCGACCTGAAGACGCTCCGCCCCGACCTCAACCTTAAGCTGTCAGAACCAAGGTTTCAACACGCATCGGGCACTGTCCTCTGAGGCTTCGAGCGATAACTGTCGAAAACAGGCCGTTGACTCATTGACCGGCCGCAGGTGAAATCGACAGGAGAGCTTGCTAGAAAGTAAACGCCACGCCGCCGCTCACCGCTCGCGCCGATTGCACCAGGTACACCGTGTGCCCATCATTCCCCAGGACGGGGACATATCCCTGCGCCAGTAGGTTGCGCAGGTCGACAATCGCTTCGACGTGATTGGGAAAGAATCCGTTCCCTGGGAACGGCTGCCGGAAAAACAGATTCAAATAAGGCTCAGCTCGCCCCGCCGACGCGTTGAACATATCGACCGGCGTAAGCGCCTCTCCGTTGATCCAGCGATACGACGCCATCCAGCGCGTCTTCGTCTTCGGCACCGTTCCCGCAATTTTCCCCGCCACGCTCTGCCGCTCGCGCACCAGGCTCGATTGCGACACGTTCGCCAGACTCACGTTCGGCGTCGCCAAATCCAGCACCCCGCCGTATTCGTAATCCACGGTGCCGGTCAGCGTCGACGTCAACTGCCGCTGCGCCACCAGCCGCACTCCTTGTGTGTGGAAATCGTTTCCCTGATAAGTAAATGTCCCCGAGTCCAGGTCAGGCAGTACGTTGCCATTATCGGTCGTGAATACTCCGACTCCGGTGAGCGCAGGATCGGACACCCGGTCCATATACGCCGCCATCTGCAGGTTGTTCCTGCCAATCCGGTGCGAAACCGAAATCTCCTGGTGATGCGCGTGCTCCACCGCCGGCGAGTAAGCCGTCATGCTGACGCGCGGCGCATTTTCTCTCCCATCCGCAGGCGCCAGGTCGAAGCCTTGATCATCCCGGTTTTGCGGTTCCGACGAAGCATAGCGATATTCCAGCACCGTGTTCGGCGAAAGATGGAAGTCAGCCGTCCCAAATGGGCGGAATGTCGTCACCCTTCCCATAAACTGGATGGTCTGCAGTTCGCTGCCGAACTTGAGTTCCACAACGTCGCCCAATATGACATCGTCCGAGCTGCTCAGAGCCAGCGCCTGGAAATTATGCAGCGTGACATCCTGCGCCGGAGAATTCCACATGCTCAGCGCGAACAACGGCGCTGATCCGTCCTCCATTTTGTGCCGGTAGCTCGCATGCAGAACGGCCGACGGAGAAGAACTGCTCCCGTATCCCACATTGCCCCGCAAGCCAATCGTATCCGCGGAGAAGATCGATTTCTCCATCGAGAAACCTGTGCTCACGTCCGAGGTGCTGCCAAACCCGTCCGAGGGCGACCCCGCGAGAAACGACAACGTTCCCTTCAACTCCCGATCGTTGTTGCTCGCTGACTCGGCAGCCAGAGCCGGAGAATTTTCGTCGACCAGCCGCAGAATCGGACGGTTCGACACCGAGCGCAGCACCCACTTCCAGTCGTCCTCTTCAGCCGTACCCCGCGCCGGAGCCATTTGAATGGCCTCGAAGAGCGTGCTCAACGTGACATTGACTATGGTGTTGCCGCCGGCGTGCAGCCCAATGTGCTCCCGCAAGGCAGGCAGAAAAGCAGGAGCGGAAACTTTGAGATTGTAAACTCCCGGCATCAACCCGGCTGCGGAATAGAAGCCGTTCTCATCGGTGAACACTTTGAGGCTCTGCGCCGCCGCGCCCAGCACTTCCACCACGGCCCCCATCTGCGGGATGCCACTGGCGCCGCGCACGTATCCCGAAATCGTTCCCGGCCTCTCCACACTCCACACCGGCAGTGCGAGGCACAGCATCAACACCGGGAACCCAAGTTTGCGGAGCATCAACAACCCACCACCTCGAGGGATACCAAGCTGTCCAACTTACTCCACGGCGAAAGTCGCCGAGGGGTCCAGGGTCTGCTTGGAGATGTTGTCGTTCACCTTGATCTGAATGCGATAAACACCCGGATCAAGATTGGCGGCCGAAAGAGTCTTCTGCAGGGTCATCTGGTCGCCAATGTTCCCCATCTGTTCCGTCGATTCAACCGTGTGAATCACGGCCTTATTCGTCGCTGTATTCACCACATTGTACTCAACCGTGGCCGATGGTTTGTGCGTTTTGTCGTCCATACCAAGATTGTAAACTTGCATCCAGAAGTTCACTTTCTGGTTTCGTTTGAACGTCGTGGGCTTGCCGTCGGCCGGCGGAACCCGCGGCCGAACCTTCATCGAGCCAATCACAAACATTCCCGTGCCCACGTTCTTGGCCGCCACCGGCTCCATCACATCGGCCAGGATCAGCGTGGATGCATCCAGCCGGTCATCCTCGTAATCCGGCACTTGTATACCCTTGCTCCACGTTCCCACCCGGTCCCCATTCACATCCTTCACTACAATATCCACGCGATAGCGTCCCGGCCGCAACGGAACCGCCTTCCAGTAAACTTGCGAATTTTCCGCTGACTTGGCCAGCAACTCGGCTGGAATATCTGCCTGCACCGGATCTTCAAAGGTCTGCGCGATGTGCCCGGTCAAGGTTGTAACCCGGCCGAAGATATTGACCACGCCGCGCTGTATCCCATCCTTGTTCACAAAAGTGATGTCGCGGTTCTTCAACTGGATCGTGAAGGGAACCAGCACCGTGTCCCCAGTCACCTTGACGAAATCAACCAGCACGTCGAACGGCATCAGGTTCACGCTGATCTTGTGGCTGACCACTTCCTCCAGATCCTTGAACTTCACCTGCGGAGGCGCCTGCAGCTTGGCATACTGCTCCAACCGGTCGAACTCCTTGGTTGACTGGTTCGCGCTATCCGGCCCCGGCCCCAGACTCTCCAACCCGCCGTTAAACCGCTGCGCTTTGGTGGCTAGCCCCATCGACTCATAAAGGGTGGCCCCGGCATTCGGCGTATGCAGCAACGCATCTTTCTCCGACCGGTCCAGCGTCATGTGATAGTCGCCGCACATGCAGGTGTCCACAAACTCAATGTTGACTTCCTGCCCGATGCCTTCCAGATAGCGATACCGCCAGTCTTCAAACGGAAAAGTCGAAGTCTCACCCCCGCCTTCTTCCGTCGGACGCTGATAACTCCCCCCGCTCGGATGTGATTCAATCTCATCCGCCGGCCCGTACATGATATAAATTCGGCCGCGGTCGGACTTCCAGCCGGGGATGCCTGCGGCGAAGTGTTCGTTGGCGTATTCAATGCGGCGGTAGTGCTCTTCTTTGAATTCGTTTTCTTCGGTGTCCGGGGTGGGGTCGCGGCGCTGCCAGAAGGCTTCGATGAACTGGTCACGCTCTTCGTCGTTGGAGAGCTGTTTGAAGGCTTTGCGCTCTTCGTCCGAGATGATGTAGATGACGTCTTCGTCGAGCCACTTCTTGTAGGTCTTGCTGAGTTCCTGTTTGAGGGCCTTGGAGTTTTCCTTCTTTTGCTTGTCGGTGAGCGGGCGCTTTAACGGATCGCTTGCCTGACCTGCCGGAGCCGGGGTAGACGCGGGTGCGGGTGCGGCCTGGTCGCTGCCAGTTGCCTTCGCATCCTGCTGGGCCACCGCGGACAAACTTAGCCCAGAAAGGGAAAGCAATAAAAGCAATGAAAAAAGACAGCGCCGTAAACCCGCCTGCAACATAGAAAGGGTACTCCTCGCACACGTTCTCGTGACTATCATTCTATGTCTTCGGATACCTGAAGGCAAGGCTCACCCGCAGGCTCAAGCCCAATTGTAGGATGCAGGCAACCCCCGAGAAGGTGCCCGGGTTGGATGGGATCTGACACTGACTCCTCCTGAGGCAGCCGGGCGGATCGGTGTTCGTTTTCCCAGCGTGCTTCATGGAGCAATGGAGTATTAGGGCTTGGTTGAGCCAGCGGTTGATTGCGCTGCCCGATCTTCACGGCGTGATCTCGTAAACGATGCCCGCCGTCGCTGGTGCCGCCGAATATCTCCAATGCCATCACGTAGAACGGTGATGCAGGTCACGGCAAGTGCAGCCGAAGCGTCGTAGGTTGGCTCTGAGGCTCCGAGTTCTGCCTCATAAGGAAGTCGGCCCCGCAAAACCCAAATCAGGGCAACTCGGAGAATATCGGATTTCCCCCGACCCGAGTTCCCGCACGCACCCGCGCTTTCCCAGGGCCGCCGCGAAACCCAAAGAGTAACCAATCCCGGCCAGCTACGAGATGTGGCGGGAGGACAACGTTCAGAAGCGCGAGGATCACGCTTGGCGACCCGCCGAGAGGATTCGTTCCTCGAGCTGGGTTTCATTCGATTAAGAACGGAGAAGAAATCATGAACTATAAGAAATTCTTGGGAGCTGCGACCGCGGCTCTGACGATCGTCATTGTAATTTTCATGTTGGCGCCCGGCGCCTGGGCACAGAGCAAATACAAAACATTGTATGAGTTCACTGGCAGTGCGGACGGAGGCCAACCGATGGCTGGCTTAATCTTCGACCAGGTGGGGAATCTCTACGGCACGACGGAGTTCGGCGGCCTACAAGACTGCCAGACTTACTACATTCAAGCTGAGTGGTGCGGTGTCGTCTTCAAGCTGGCACCGAATTCGGACGGAAGCTGGACCGAGAGCGTGCTTCACAGCTTCGCTGGGGACGATGTCGGAATGAGTCCCGTTGCCAGCCTGATTTTCGACACAGCTGGAAATCTGTACGGAACGACCGCTAATTTCCAGGACAACAATGATGCTGAAGGCGTTGTCTTCGAGCTGACACCGAATTCGGACGGAAGCTGGACGGAGAATGTGCTATATGACTTCAACACCTTCAGCCGCCGGGGCTGGTCTGTCGGAGTGAATCCGCGGGCTGGCCTGATTTTCGACCGGACAGGTAGTCTCTACGGCACAACCTGGACGGGCGGCCGGTACCGCAGCACGCGGTGTGTGTATTGTGGCGTCGTTTTCAAGGTGGCCCCGAACCCGGACGGTAGCTGGACCGAAAGCACAATTCACACGTTCACAAGTCGCTGGCACGGAGCGAATCCCGCAGCCGGCCTGATCTTCGACCAGGCGGGAAATCTGTACGGCACGACGACAGGAGGCGGCGACGTCCACAAGTGCGGCCGCGGCGCCGGCTGTGGCGTCGTCTTCAAGCTGACACCGAATTCGGACGGAAGCTGGACCGAGACTGACCTCCATCACTTCACACGCGGCAAGGACGGAGCCAATCCCTTTGCCGGCCTGATCTTCGACCAGGCGGGAAATCTGTACGGCACGACGACAGGAGGCGGCAACCGCAAGGATTGCGGCGGGGTCGGCTGTGGCGTCGTCTTCCAGCTGACACCAAATTCGGACGGAAGCTGGACGGAGACGGTGCTCCATCATTTCACAGGCGGCAAGGACGGAGCCAATCCCGAAGCCGGCCTGATCTTTGACCAGGCGGGAAATCTCTACGGCACGGCCGAGGCGGGCGGCAACCTCAGTTACTGCAACGCCAGCGGCTGTGGCGTCGTCTTCAAGCTTGCGCCGAACTCGAAGGGCGGATGGACCGAGACGGTGCTGCACGCCTTCACCGACCGTGGGGGAGCCTTTCCCGCGGCTGGCCTGATCCTTGACACGGCAGGGAATCTCTACGGTACGACCCAAGGGGACGGCGGTACGACCTTCGGTCCGGTGTTTGAGATCACCCCGTAGCTGGCTTCTCCGGCTGCTTGGGGTTTGAGTGGCGAGTGCCCAGACTCGCGGACCGAATGGCCGGAGAAGTCGTGGATCATTGGGCCCTGGAGCTTTTTCCCGGGCCGCAGAGATTCAGAAACCGCCAGGGGGAACGTGGCGAGAGCAACATTAGGAAGCGCGAGGATCGCGCTTCGCAACCCGTCGAGAGCATTCATTCCTCGACCGGGGTTTCAATTCGATTCGGCAATATTTAGGAGGAAATCATGAACTATAAGAAATTCTTGGGAGCCGCGAGCGCGGCTCTGCTGATCGTCATCGCAGTCACTCTGGTGTTATCGTCCGGCGCTTTGGCGCAAAGCAAGTTTAAAACGCTCCATACATTCACTGGCGGCGAGGGCGGAGGTCGTGAGCTCAACGCTGGCCTGATCTTCGACCAGGCAGGAAATCTCTACAGCACGACTCAGAAGGGCGGAACTCATGATGTCGGTGCGGTTTTCAAGCTGTCCCCGAACCAAGACGGAAGCTGGAGCGAGAGCGTGCTCTACAGCTTCAGGGGCGGCGAGGACGGAGCCGACCCCTTTGCTGGCCTGATCTTCGACCAGGCCGGAAATCTCTACGGCACGACTTTCTATGGCGGCATCGCCAATTGTTACGACGGTTGTGGGGTGGTCTTTGAGCTGTCCCCGAACCAAGACGGAAGCTGGAGCGAGAACGTGCTCTACAGCTTCACGGGCGGTGACGGAGGCAACCCATTTGCAGGCATGATTTTCGACAACGCAGGGAATCTCTACGGTGCAACAAGCTCCGCCGGCCCCTACGGTTGGGGCGTGGTTTTCAAGCTGTCCCCGAACCAGAACGGAAGCTGGAGCGAGAGCGTGCTCTACAGCTTCTCGGGTGGCAAGGACGGAGGTGGTCCCGAAGCCAACCTGACCTTCGACGCAGCCGGGAATCTCTACGGCACGGCGGGATGGGGCGGCGCCTGCGGTCTCTGTGGCGTGGCCTTCGAGCTATCCCCGAACGCAGACGGAAGCTGGAAAGAGAAGGTAATTCACTCTTTCAAACAGGGCGGCGAGGGGGGAAGCGGCCCCAACGGCTTGACCTTCGACGCGACCGGCAATCTCTACGGCACAACCTATGTAAGCGGCGCCTTTAATAGCGGTACGGTCTTCAAGCTCAACTCCAACCCAGACGGAGAGTGGAAGGAGAAGGTGCTGCACCAGTTCACCGGGGGAAAGGACGGAGGTGATCCCGTAGCTGGCATGAACTTGATCTTCGACGCGACCGGCAATCTCTATGGCACGACCACATTCGACGGCAATCTCAAGTGCGACAGTCCCAACGGCTGCGGCGTCGTCTTCAAGCTGGCGCCCATTGCGACTGGCGGATGGAAGGAGACGGTGCTGCACACCTTCGCCGGCCGTCCAGGAGCCTTTCCGCCGGCCGGCGTGATCTTCGATGCTGCAGGGAATCTCTATGGAACGACCTCCAGTTCGGTGTTTGAGATCACGCCATAACGCGAATGTGGGGACAGACGGGACGCTCACCAGTTTTTCTTTCGGCTCAGCGGTGTGAAGAAGCCGGGGTACGTCCCGTCTGTCCCCAGGTTTACCTGTCCCCAGGTTTACCCCACAAACTGGTTAGAGCGTCTTCTTGCGCCCGTTGGGGCTGGTTTGGTTTTGCGCTCTTTCCCATGGCTGGCGCCATGGGCTGCATTCTTGCGCCGCTCCGCGGCTATTTGCTATCGCCTGCGGGCCGAAAGTGGGGCTTGCCGAGGAACCGGGAAAATCTTGTCAAGAGGCAAAAGGTGCCCGATCGGGCTTAACTTGCTGAATCCAATGGGAAAATAAATATGAAAAGCATGTCATACGTTACTATTTCGAATTGATATAATAGAACTAGACAGTCAAAGAAAGGGACGCGGCCTCTCCAGGCCGCGTTTTTTATTGGCCTCAATGAAAACAAAGGACAAAATCAAGAATTGCAAGCGTCGCGGGGAATGGGCCGAGTTACAGTTCATGGCGCGAGCCGCCGAACAAGGGCTGCGTCTCGCCAAGCCGTGGGGAGATTCGTCGCGCTACGATGTGGTGGTCGAAACTGGCGGGCAATTTGTGCGGGTGCAGGTAAAATCCACGGCCAACTGCCAGCCGAATGGAGGTTATGTTTGCGGCGTCCATCCGAGCCCCGGCAGCGAGCTGTACAGGCAAGGAGACTTTGATTTCCTTGCGGCTTATATTATTCCGAAGGACGTTTGGCACATCATTCCAGGGGAGCTGATCGTGAGGCCGAAAAGGACTTCAATCACGCTGTTTGCGGAGGGAGTGGGCAATGCGTGGACGCCGTTCAGGGAAGCTTGGGAGTTGCTGCGGGAGTAGCGAATGAGTGACGGCAGAGCCCAGCGGGCGAAAGAGTAGACCGTAAATGATTGCCCGAGAGGGGGTTGGAGCAGTTTCTTTCGCCCCGCTCGGGCATTTCACTGCTGACATCATATCTGATGCTGTAATAGATGCTAATATAGATGCTGACAATGACCTCAGTTTGGCTCATAATTGGGAGAGGCTTTCCCTGGAGGTGCGTGTTGCCCGCAACGGCTAACAAAATGAAAATCGTGCAAACGACGACCCGAATCCCGGAGCCTTTGTACAAAGAGGCTAAGAGCGCTGCGGAAGAGACGCAAAACAGCGTCAATGATCTCGTGGTCTTGGCCCTGAAGGCTTATCTCAGAAGAGTGAGAAAAATGAAAATTGACGCCTCCTTCAAATCCATGAAAACAGACCAGGCGTACCTGGATGATACTGAGCGGATCGAAAATGAATTTGCTCATAGCGACTGGGAATCGCAAGTAGAGAAGTAATCAGGAGCCATTTATCGCGATCATTCCGGTTCCGACGCGAGGCGACGTGTTCCGCGCTAGGCTCGATCCAATTGAGGGAAATGAGCAGGGCGGCACACGCCCCGTCATTGTCATAAGCCGGAACGCGATCAACCAGAACAGCCCGGTCGTCATAGCTGTACCCACGACTGACAAGGCCAATATCAAAAAGACCTACTTGAGTCATGTGGAGATACCGAAGGGTGTCGGCGGGCTCAGATTGGACTCCGTAGCCAAGGTTGAACAAATGCGGGCGTTCATGGTGAAAACCCGGTTCCTTGAATACTTGGGGCACTTGCCAGACGACTACATCAAGAGACTCGATCACGCAATTCTTATCACGCTGGAACTCGATTAGACATTCAAGTTATCCGCTGCCAGCCACGTTCTCATGCGCGTACTTCCCTTGTTCTCCGGGCAAGCTATAATGGCGTGTTGGCCTGTGGAATCATCGGCTTTTCTGGTATCCGTCAGTTGCTTCCATGATAGGGGAACTTTTGCCTGGGGGGAGCCGTATCTGATGACGTGCCCCCTGGAGCTGGCGCGGGCTTGTGCATCGACGGCGGACCGGTCAAGGCGAGGGTGATGTCCCGCAAGAGATTCCCGGCCGACCGTTCAAAAAGCTGACAGGGTATGAGCACGTTTATGAGCACCTGGAAAAAAATTGCGATTGGTGCCGGAGCGGTCGTGTTGCTGGCCGCCATCGTGGGTTTCACCGTTTATCAGAGCCACAAGAATGTGGTCACGGTGCAGACGGGCAAGGCGCAGCGCATGGATCTGGTTGCGGTGGTGAGCGCATCGGGCGAGATCAAGCCGAAGACTTATGTGAATATCGGCGCGAATGCTTTTGGCAAAATCACCAAGCTTTACGTCAAGGAAGGCGATCGGGTAAAGCAGGGACAGATGCTGGCGCAGCTCGAGAATGTGCAGCCTGCGGCGGATATGGATGCGACCCAAGCGTCGCTAGAAGCGGCGCGTACGGATGCCGTGGCGGCGGAGGCGGCGCTGAATACCTCGATGGCTGATCTTAACCGGGCGAAGTCGGATGCAGAGCGCTCGGATCTTGACTGGACTCGCGCGCAAGGTCTTTACAAAGACGCGTCTGATTGCGAAGTCGGACTACGACATGCAGAAGGCGAATCACCAAACGGCTGTAGCCGGGCTGGCGCAGGCGGAAGCGCGGGTGGCGCAGGCGAAGGCACAGAAGGATTCCGCGGATCGCCGTATCGGACAGGCCGGCGCTCAATTAACCCACGCGACCGACGTTTTGAAAAAGACGACGTATCAGGCTCCGTTTGATGGCGTGATCACGAATTTGCCAGTGCGCGAAGGCGAGACGGTGGTGATCGGGATCCAGAATTCTCCGGGCAGCACGCTGATGACTTTGGCCGATATGTCCGTGATCACGGCCGAGGTCAAGGTGGACGAGACCGACATCGTGAATGTGCAGATGGGGCAACCGGCGCAGGTGACCATCGATGCGATTCCGAAGAAAGTTTTCAAGGCGGTGGTGACGGAGATCGGGGATAACGCGATCGTGCGTTCGACTGGGGTGTCGACGTCGCAACAGACTTCGACCAGTCAGGAAGCGAAAGACTTTAAAGTAGTCGTGACTTTGCAGGATCCGCCGGAGGATCTGCGTCCGGGGTTTTCGACGACGGCGAAGATCACAACGGCAACGCGGGGAAATGCACTGACCATCCCGATTCAGGCTTTGACGGTTCGGAGGCAATCGGACCTGGTCGCCAAGAACGAAAAGGGTTCGGTGCAGGCCGCCGCGCCCGAGAAGCAGCAAGATAAAGACAAGCAGGAGATTCAGGGCGTGTTCATTTTGCGCAATCATAAGGCGGAGTTTGTGCAAGTGGATACCGGGATCGCGGGCACGACCGATATTGAAGTGATCAAGGGACTTAAAGAGGGCGACGAGATTGTTACCGGAAGTTATAAGGTGCTGCGAACGCTGCGTCCCGGAAGCAGTGTGAAGGTGGATAATGCGGCCCCCAAGAAGGAAGAGGAAGAGAGCAGTTAGGTCTAACCTTCGCGGGGATTAAGCGTCCAATGGACAGCCGGCGAAGGTGACAGGAAAGATCGGAGCGCGGGCAAGTGTCCGAAGAGGAAACGGAGAAAAGAATGGCTACCGCAGAAGTAATCAATATCGCACCACCCCAAGTGTCAGCCCCCCCAGAAACTTTTATGATTTCCACGCGGGACCTGTGGAAGACGTATGACATGGGTTCGGAGCAGCAGGTGCATGCGCTGCGCGGGGTGAATCTGAATATCCGGCGGAATGAGTATGTTGCGATCATGGGGCCGTCGGGATCGGGGAAGTCGACCTTGATGAATTTGATCGGGTGCCTGGATACTCCGAGCAAAGGCAATACTGGCTGAATAACCAGCAGGTCAGCGAGTTGGATGATGATGAGCTGGCGCGCATCCGGAATAAAGAGATTGGGTTCGTGTTTCAAACCTTCAACCTGCTGGCTCGGGCTACGGCGTTGCACAATGTGGAATTGCCTTTGATCTATGCAGGGGTTCCGGCGGAGGAGCGGGTGGAGCGGGCCAAGGGGGCGTTGAGCTCGGTGGGCATGGCCGAGCGCATGATGCACAAGCCGAATGAGCTTTCCGGTGGGCAGCGGCAGAGAGTGGCGATTGCGCGGGCGCTGGTGAATCGTCCGTCGATCATTCTGGCGGACGAGCCTACGGGGAACCTGGATTCGCAGACCGGGAACGAAATTATGGCGCTGATGGATCGGCTGCAGGCGCAGGGGAACACGATTGTCCTGGTGACGCACGAGCATGACATTGCGGAGTATGCGCATCGGGTGGTGCATATTAAGGACGGCGTGGTGGAGCGGGATGAGGAGAAGCGGAGATAGCAATTAGCAGTTGGCAATTAGCGCTTAGCTTTTTCAGCTTGTGATGTGTTTTTTTGGATTTTGGCCCGGCCTTTTGGCTGAGCCTTTGTTTTTGGGGCGTTTCTTTGCCTGGCCCCGGACGAGGCGTCCGGGGCTACGTGGGTCTTGCCCCCGGGCTACGTTTGTTTGCTCGGGGGTGGGAAACCGGCTTCGTACTTGCTTTGTTTCGGGCATGGGATACAATGCCTGTTCTTGAACGGGGCTCCGTTCGGGGGCCTTTTTGGGTATCTTGCTGATATTTCGATGGTAGGTATGAACAATTTGGCTTGCCTTCATACCGCGAAGAGGCACTAGACTAGGGGCGGGCTTGGACGGAATGAGTTGGCTTGGGAGGAGATGATCATGAGATTGCGGGTGATCCTGGCGGCTTTGGTTGTTTTGTCGGCAACGGCACTGGTTGCGCAAACATTTCGCGGAACAATTTTGGGGACGGTGACGGACGCTTCGGGTGCGGTGATTTCCGGGGCGACGGTCAAAATACACAACGTGAACACCGGGCAGGATCGGACCACCCAGACCAGCGCGGACGGCAGCTATACGGTCTCCGAACTGCAGATTGGGACTTACAACGTCACGATTTCGCAGAACGGATTTCAGACCTCGGTGACCAGCGGCGTGACCGTGGATGTGGCCGCAGAACGCCGCGTGGATATCGCGCTCAAGCCAGGCCAAGTGACGGAGAAGGTGGAGGTTGCGGGCGAGAGCCTGCCACAAGTGGAGACCACCTCGAACGATTTGGGTGGTGTACTCACGAGCGCGACCGTGGAAAGCCTTCCGGTGAATGGACGAGACTATACGAAGCTGATCTATCTCAATCCGGGGGTTTCTGGTTCTCCGGATCAGATTTCGGATTCTCCGGGATCGTATGGCACTTTTTCGATGAACGGGTCGCGGGGCCGGGCAAACAACTTCCTGTTAGACGGCACGGACATGAACGACGGCTATCGCAACGATCCGGCAATCAATGAAGCTGGGGTGTTTGGGGATCCGGCGACGATTCTGCCTCTGGATGCCGTGGCCGAACTGCGCACCGCCTCAAACTACGAGGCGGAATACGGGCGAAACAGCGGAGCGGTGGTCGATATCGTGACCAAGAGCGGGAGCAACAACTGGCACGGCTCGGCGCTGGACTATTACCGTACGGGCAAGATGGGAGCGCGCAACTATTTTAACTTCGACCCGAATCCAAAGAGTCCTTTCAATAACAATCAATTCGGGGGCTCGATCGGCGGGCCGATCGTTAAAGACAAGACTTTCATCTTCGGGGTGTACGAGGGCCAGCGCGAAAACGGGGCGCAGGCCGGAACCACTTGCGTACCCGATCCGACGGTGATTGCCGCGACCGAAGCCGGCATCATAGCGGGCGGCGGGACGGTGAATCCGGTGACGACGGCGCTTTTGGCCCGCAATCCCTGGCCGGCGCCAAACATTCCGGGCGCGGCCAGCGACGTTACCGGGTGTTCGACCAACAATGTCTCCACTTCCACAAGCTTCTTCAACCGGGTGGACAGCGCGATCGTCAAGGTTGACCAGAATTTCAATGCCAACAATATGCTGAGCGGACGCTACTACTTTGGCGACAGCTCGCAGAGTTTCCCGTTCGCCCAGCTGGCGGGCGGGCTGCTGCCGGGTTACAACACCACGACTCCCACACGGGTGCAGTTGGTGGCGCTGTCTTATGTGAGGGTGGTGAACGCCAATCAGGTGAACGAAGCGCGGCTGGGATGGAATCGATTTGCGGAAGGATTTTTCCCTGAGGACAGCAACTTCAACCCCGTTTCCATAGGGCTGGATACGGGTGTGACCTCCTATAACTACGGTCTTCCCGCGATCAGCGTAGGCGGCTTCTCGCAGATCGGCGCGACCAGCGGGATACCGCGAAACCGGGTGGATTCCAACTGGCATTTTGTGGACAACTATTCGTGGAAAGTGGGAAGGCATGATCTGAAATTTGGTTACGAATTCCGGCGTACAACGATTATGCAGGTATTCAACCACAATTTCCGGGGCACGCTCGATTTCAACGACCTGACGGATTTCCTGACCGGAGTGCCGGACGGCGGCTCCCAAATACAAGGCGATTCCCAAAGACATACCTACCAGAACAGCGAGGGGCTGTTTTTTCAAGACGGCTTCCGGGTTACTTCTCGACTGACGCTGAACTATGGGTTGCGCTGGGACTACTTCGGCGTGACCGGAGAGAAGAGCGGGTTGTTCTGGACGTTTGACCCGGCGAATGGCGGAAGCAATGTTCCGACCGGCCAGCTGTACAACAAGGATTTCAACAATCTTGCTCCTCGCGTGGCTTTTGCATACGACGTGACCGGCAAGGGAACTACAGTGCTGCGCGCGGGATGGGGATTATTCTACGATGCGTTCTCGCAGGATATTTTCCTGGGTCACTTGCCGTGGAATTGCGTTTTTTGTCCGGGGCCGGCTTATCCGGGCCTGGGACCGCAAGCGCTGGCCACGGGTAGCGCGAACGCCACTCCGCTGGCGGCGGGAGTGCCAGTGTATTCGGGGTATGGACCGGAGGGCGATTTCTTTTCGGTGGATCCGAAGATGCGGACGCCCTACATCCAAAACTTTAATCTGAACCTGCAGCAGCAGTTGTGGAGTAAAGGCGTTCTGCAAGTTGGGTATGTGGGATCGAAGGGGACGAAACTCTTTCAGTTCCTTGATATCAACCAACCGGGTCAAGCGCAGATCACCGCAGCCGATCTGGGCTGTAACTGCATCAACAGTTATGGGGTGCCGCGAAACTATGGAAACTTCTTCTACGTCAATCAGGAGAAGTCCTCGGCCAGCTCGATCTATAACGCACTGCAAGCCAGCCTGCGGGTGAACAGTTGGCATGGATTGTCTTCCCAGGCGAACTATGTCTGGTCGCACTCGATCGATAATGCCAGCGACCTGGAAGATTTTGAGCCCAACGAGGCGCAGCCGACGGACAGCACCACCCCCGCCGCGGACCGTGGAAACTCTAGCTTCGATATTCGGCAGCGCTTCACGTGGAACTTCACCTATCAACTTCCCCAGATGGGCGGATCGTGGTCGAGGCTGAAAAATGGCTGGGGGTTGGACGGAGTGCTGAATCTTCAAGACGGCCAGCCCTGGCATTTGAATTATGAATTTCAGGGAGATTATTCTGGATCCGGCGAAGGATTTGACCGTCCGGACATCATTGGAACTCCGCAGTACTCGAGCAACCCGTCGCAATATTTGAACCTGGCAGCGTTTGCCGCGCCATGCACCTGGGGAAACCCGAATAATGACGGCACGCCGGACGAAAGCAATTGCATTCCGGGTACCCGGCACTTCGGAGACCTTGGACGCAACTCATTACATGCGCCCAGCTTCAAGGAGTTTAACTTCTCCGTCTTCAAGGACACGCCGCTCGCGGAGCACGTTGTGCTCCAGCTTCGCGCGGAGTTTTTCAACCTGTTCAACCATCCGAACTTCTCGAATCCACTGCTGCCGAACTTCATCGGCGATATTGGATCTCCAGATCTGGCCACGGGACGACACAGCGGGTTTTATCAGTTGACCGCGACGGGGGACGTGGGTATTGGCAACCCGTTCCTTGGTGGCGGCGGACCGCGGGGCATTCAGTTGGCTGCCAAGATTACTTTCTAGTTCGGGAGTTAGGTTGTTTCAAAAGCTCCTCCTGGAAACGGGAGGAGCTTTTTGTTTTAGGGGCTGCGAGATCTTTCGCCCCGTCTGGGCTGGTTTCGCGACCGCGCTTCCGAGCTTTGCTCGGCTGGACAGCCGGGGGCGGCCACCCCCACGCGAGGTTCGGTGGGGCCGGCTGTTCCCGTTTGTTGGCGGCTGTCGGTTAGAAGCTGATCTTCAGGATGGCGCCTCCGTTGCCTACGAACCATCCGGCTTGCGGGTTCGCAAAGGCGACTGCCCAGTAGCCGCTTACGCTCTTGGGGAGTTTGAACCAGGTGCGTCCTTCGTCGGGAGTCCAGGCGGCTGGTCCTGAGGTAAAGTTTGGCTCGGTCTCGGCGGTGATGACAACCGTGCTGTTCCCACGGCCGTTGCCTGCTTCCCGCCCGCGGCCGTTGCCCTGCAGGTAGCTCAGGCAGAAAATGGCTCCCTGGACTGGAGGCTTGTTGGTCAGCTTCCAGGTTTTGCCGCCGTCGTTTGAAGTTGCCACGTCCGCGCTATCGTTGGAGGAGAGGTCGCCACCGCCCACGATGCCGTTCCATGGATCGCGGAAGGCAACCGAGATCGCGCCTGCGCTGGCCGAGCTGACGAGCGGGGTGTCATAGGCGTTCCAGGTATTGCCGCCATCTCTGGTGGCGAGGATCCTCGCGATCGTCGCGCCGCCGGTGGCGATCCACGCATTGCCTCGTCCCTGGGTTGTGACGCAGGTGCCACTCGCCGCGAAGGAGGCTTCGCCGGGCAGCGCGGGCGGCATATTGCCGCTGATATCCTGCCAGGTGGTTCCATCGGTGGTGCGAATGTCGGGGAAGACTCCGTTCACCGAGTCGCTGTGAGCGATGCCGCGGTTCGGAGTCCAGAAGGCGAAGCAATCGTAGAACGCATTCTCGGTCTGGTTCTCGAATTCCATGGTCCAGTTGGCGCCGCCGTCAACCGTTTTGTAGATGCGAAAATCGGTGGTGTCCGATCCAACGGATAGCAGATACGCCTCTCGCGCGCTCACGCCCTGCACGTCGCGGAATTGCAGAGACTCTGCTCCGGGCACGACGCCGGCTTTCCAGGTTCGTCCGCCATCGGTGGTCACGACATAAGTGCCGCCGGTCCCGGCTGCCCACACCACGCGGGAGTCTACCGGGCTGACTGCAATGAGCAACTGGGTAGTGCCGCTGTTTTGCGGAGTGAGTCTGGGTTGACGATTTCTACGATGCTCCTGGGCAGACCCGAGAGTTGCAAAGGCGGCAATCAGGAAAACAACTAGCGAACGCTTGAACATGGGAGTTTCTCCGGGACGGGGATTCGTGGCGTGGGGGAAGTATAGGGGCGGGTGCAGTGGGTGTCAAACGGGAGCGGGGCCTACCCTATACAATATTCAAAATCCTATGCAAAACTGTAAGCAGGGACGATTTTGAAAGAAAGCTTCGCAGTGGATTCGTCGCCTGCCGTTTCCGCGATTCGGCGGGCCAAGATCATTTGCACGGTCGGGCCGGCTTGCAACTCGGAAGCGATCCTGCGCGACCTGATGCGCCTCGGGATGGATGTGGCGCGGCTCAATTTTTCTCACGGCTCGCACGAAGAGCACGCGCGGAACATCGAGCGCCTGCGCCGCGCCGCGGACCGGGAGAATAGGACTATTTGCATTTTGCAGGACCTGCAGGGCCCCAAGATTCGCACCGGACGCTTGAAGGGCGGGATTGCGGTCACGCTCCAAGCTGGTTCGCGGGTCACGATCACGCCGCGCGACGTCGAAGGAACGGAGAGCGTGATCTCGACTACATTTCAGGGGCTGGCGGGGGAAGTCGGACCGGGCGCACGGATTCTGCTTTCGGACGGACTGATCGAGCTGCGCGTCCTTCGCGCGCAGGGTGAAGATGTGGAATGCGAAGTCGTCAACGGCGGTTCGCTGGGGGAGCACAAGGGGATCAATCTGCCGGGAGTTGCGCTTTCCATTCCGGCGCTCACGGAAAAGGATCGCAGCGACCTGGAGTTTGGGCTCAAGCACGGTGTCGACATGCTGGCGATTTCGTTTGTGCGCTCGGCGGGGGATGTGCGCGCGGTGAAGCAGATTATCGCTGACCACAGCGCCGATCTTCCTGTAATCGCGAAGCTGGAAAAGCCGCAGGCGCTGGAACGGTTGGAAGAGATTTTTGAGGCGGCCGACGGAGTGATGGTCGCGCGCGGCGATCTTGGGGTAGAAATGCCGCCGGAAAAGGTTCCGGTGATTCAGAAGCATGTGATACGCCGATCGGCGGAGTGGCGGAAGCCGGTGATCACGGCTACGCAGATGCTCGAATCGATGATCGAGAACCCGCGCCCGACCAGGGCTGAGGCCAGTGATGTCGCCAATGCGGTTTTCGACGGCACCGATGCGGTGATGCTTTCCGCGGAGACGGCCAACGGCCTCTATCCTCGGGAAGCGGTGGCGATGATGGCGCGGATCGTGGTCGAGGCTGAGGGAAATGCCGGGGACTTCACCCCAGTACGTCGTCGGCGGGAGAAACAGTCGATCACCGTCGCGCAAGCAATTTGCGAATCTATTTCCCATGCTGCTGAGGATCTTCACATGGGAGCGATCGCCGTTTTTACCGAGACTGGAAATACGGCGCGCATGATTTCCAAGTATCGTCCCAAAGCCGCGATCTACGCCTTCAGCCAGATGATACCAGTGTGCAACCGGATGAATCTTCTCTGGGGCGTGACTCCGGTGCGAACCGCACAGGCGCGCAGCGCCGAAGATATGGTTGTGACCGCCGAGCAGGAACTGCTGCGCCAGGGCCGGATCAAGGTTGGCGACGTGCTGGGCGTTGTCGCCGGAACCCAGATGGCGTCGGGCTCAACCAATTTCATGCGGCTTCACGTGGTAGAGGATTTAGGGGCGCAGGTTCCCGCGCCCGCTGCGCGAAGAGTTTCGACTGGAAAGAAGTCAGGCTTGACGCGCCGGAGAAAATAGTTCTTATGCCGCAGGAGATACTTTCGGTCGCCATCTTTCAGCCTTTGCCGGGGCATGAGGAAGCGTCTCTTGCGACCATGCGGGCCCTGATTGCCGCGCTCTCGGCGGGCGCATACAGTCGTGACTTTCTATACCGCGACGCGAAATCGCACGATGAATACATCTTGCTGCGTTACTGGAAATCCGAGGAGACTCGCAGCGCCGCCCTGGAAGATCCCGAAGTGTTGCGATGCTGGGCCAAACTGGCTCAGGAGATCCGGACGGTGAAGATTTACGAAACTCTGGAAGAAGCGCTTGGTCAGTAACTGGGCTCGGATCCAAAGCCAATTTCCCGCGATCGCTGCGAGATTGGGCCCAGACTCACGCCCGGGCCCAACCGCTCAATTCAGCCGTTTGCTAACCGACTGCTCCAGCATGCGGATGTACTCGACGACCGACTCGCTCCAGCCATCGATGTGCGTCCACTTGCCGTAGCCGACGCCGTTCTTGTAGCTGGCCACGTTGATCACGTAGCCCTTGCCCTTTGGTCCGGCGACCGCGTCGTGCGCCTGCTCGTCGGAGATCACGATCAGGCGATCGTAGCTTTCCTTCCGGTTCAGGCTTTCGATGGCCTTCCCCAGCTGGGTGCCGTTGTGATGCTGGCTGGCGTCGATGGCGTCGCGCAAGGCGAATCCACGACGGGCCGGCACCTCGACGAGATCATCCGAGAAGGAGAACACGCTGACCTGCTCTCCGATCTCGCGCAGCAACACGGCGAGCCCGTAGGCAGCGTCGGTGCGCTGCATCTCGGAGCGCCGGGACAGCGGCGCGGTCATCGAGCCGGAAACGTCCACCAGCACGATGGTCTTTCCAGGCAAGACATTGCCCGCGAGGTTCTCCTGCCCTGCAACGCACTTCAGCATCGCCTGCTCGAGCGTCTCCTCCCACTGCGGCGCATAGCGAGCCGCGGCGAGAAAGCGAAATGGCAGCACGCGCGCCGCGTTGATGGAGCGCAGAGCCGAAAGCACCAACTCTTCCTCCACGCCGGCCTGGCGCATGTTGCGCAGGTTCCGAAGCAGGGCGAGTGCGCCCAGCTTGTTCTCCGCGAGCAGACGCTGCCACGCCTCCCGCTTGTCGATGCCTGAGGAGAGCGCAACCTCCCAGGTGTCGGGCGTGTTGAGGCGTCCCCAGATCAACTTCTTCCACACGCCGGCCTGCGCTGCGTCACGCGGTTTGGCGTGACAGAGAAACAGGACGTCGCGAAGCTTGACGGGTCCGCCACGGTCGTACTTGGCCAAAGCGTACTCATCAAACTTGGGGAAAGCCGCAGCCAGCCCCTTCTTCACCTGCCCGGAGAGCGGGATGCGCCCGTCCTTCCAGTAAATTGCGACGAACTCGGCCAGCTCATCTGCACGCTGGACGACGCTTGCGAGCGTGTCAGCCACGAGACCACGATGCGTCTTATGACGCGCCATCTCGCGCACCAACAACAGTGGTGCGTGACGGAGCTTCATGTGCGCGCGAGCTTCGACGGCGAGTGCGGCAACTTTCTCGGCTGCAACCTGCGGCACCAGTGCGGTGATGCGGCCTGCGATCTCGACTCCGTCCTCGTAGAACTGCTTTTCCCAGAGCAGGCAGGCGAGCACGGAACGCCGCAACTGCAATTCGTGCGAGATGTGGCGAGCTGGTGCGCCCTCGTGAGTCTGCGGACCGAAGTTGAGATTGAGCATGTTGAGTCGAGCCATGGTGGCCCCCTTTCGAGCTGTCAGCCAGTCTCGGCTTTCAGAAAGAGCTTCTAGTACCGTGACCGCGTGATTTTGTAGCCAAACTTCTTGCGAGCCTGCGTGCGAGTAAAGCTCCACTGGATCCTGACTCGGTCGCGATTCATGCGGCGGTTCCACGCCCGCGTTTCCTTCCGCAGAGAAGCTCGATCGCCGATCCGGCGTCGGCCCAAGCATTGCCGGGAGAGTATGCTGATCTCGATCTCCGCCTGGTTCAACCAACTCCCGTGCTTCGGGGTGTAGTGCGCGGTGAACCGATTCCACAGCCAATCGCCGGCCTCTGCCCCAAAGCGTTCGATGACCGCCTTGCGGGTGTGCGAACTCAAATTATCCATCACCAGATGGATGGTATCGGCCTCGGGGTAGCGCGCCGCCACATCCAGCAGGTAATCGGCAAACTCGGGCGACGAGCGGTCGTTGGTCACCTTGGTAAAATGCCGCCCCGCTTTCGGTTGAACACCGCAGAACACATTGGCCGTTCCGCAACGCCGATATTCACCATCCCGACGGGCCACCCGTCCCGGCTGCAGGGCTACCGGAGGCCGAACTTCCTGATGTAGCACCACCGGTTTCTCGTCGATACACACCACCGGTTCCCGTACCGAGAGCGGCTTTTCATACACGGCCAGTACATCCTCCATGCGCGCAATATATTCCTCATCGAGTTCGGCCACGCACCACATTTTTTTCCCGCCACGGTTTCAGGTCGTGGCTTTCGAGCAGGATTCGGACCGTCTCTCGTCCCACTCCCGGCACCAGCTTGCGCTTCACCGCCTCCTCCGCCAGCAAGCGCACCGTCCACCGCGCCCGGCCCTCGGGCGGCGGACTGCAGACCAGGGCCACGATGCGCTGCCGCTGTTGGGCATCCAACCGCGCTTCTTTCCCCGGGCGCGACCGCTCATACAAGGCTCCCCCCAGACCGCCTTGCTGATAGCGTTGGCTGGTCAGCCAAACCGTCTTCGGGGTCAAGCCCAAGTTGCGGGCTACTTTGCGAATCGCTTGCCCATCCGCCAGTTGTCGCAGCACCAAGGCTCGCAGCACGGTCCGTACCGGCTGCAGACCGCCGCTCAACAAGTCATCCAATTGCTGCTGCTCCGGCTTGGACAACCGCAGCTGAACTTTCCTGCCGTCTCCCATGCCCCAGCAATACGCCCGGACCTGTCCGCTGACAAGTATCTATCTGTATTACTATTCATGTGGTCATAGTACTAGCTGCTGGCTTCTAGCTACATCTGCATTCCTGAATCGCTTTGGCGATGCGGAATCGTTGGTGGTAGCGAGCGAACGCAAGGTCCGTCGACTTCGCTCGGGATGACAAGGGTGTACGAATGTGTTTCTCGGTAATCTCATGCGCACCTTTCTGCGGGTGCGATCTCACGTCCCAAGTACTGGTCAGGGAACATGCGGACACGGTTTCGTTTGTCAATGAAGTAACCGTGGCCTTCACCACTGACCCTGTGCGATCCCTCGCAAACAACGCTCGGGATTTCGGCGTGCGGCTCAGACGCCGCACAAACGCCTCAAGTTAGGGCTGGGGGAACTAGCGGCAGCGGTTGGTTTTTCGAGGACCAGTCGAAGGAACCGCAGCCTGCGCCACCCAGCGTTGCTGTTAATTTTGTTGGTTTTGCGTTAGAGGACGCCGCAGATTAGCTGGCGTAATCGACGACGCCCATAAGACAACCGAGGCCGAATACGGGCCACAGTCGCGTGTTTGGCGATTTGGTTATTTCTTTTGCCAATTGGGCGTCCTTTCGTAGGAAGATATTTCAAGATGCCATGCCTTTGAAATTTCCGCAAGAAAAAAAACGTAAAAAAATGCTAACGCTTGCGCGCAGAAAGAAGAGTCAACCCATGTCATACTGCCCATTGGAGATCGCTGCTTAGCTATGCTCGCCAACTCCAGCTCTGAACCCTTAGTCAATACCTCGCTCGATCCCCATGTCCGCGGATTTCTCCATCGGCCCGTCGCGCCCTCGGGAGATGGACTGGTGTTAACCCATGGCGCGGGATCGAACTCTAAGGCCCCACTGTTGCTAGCGCTGGCCGAGGCGTTCGCTGCGGCGGGCGTGACTGTTCTACGATGCGATCTGCCCTATCGCCAAAGTCGGTCCTTCGGTCCGCCTCGGCCCGGAGACGCTGCTCGCGATCGTGAAGGATTGAAGAACGCTGTCGCGGTGCTTCGTTCGCTGGCTTCGGGTCGGATGTTTCTCGGTGGGCACTCTTACGGAGGGCGACAGTCGACCATGCTCTGTGCGGACGAACCTGGCTTCGTCGAGGGCTTGCTGTTGCTTTCCTACCCGCTGCACCCGCCGCGCAAGCCGGAGCAGCTTCGCATCCAGCATCTGCCAAAGTTGCAGATGCCGGCGCTTTTTGTTCATGGTACGCGCGATCCCTTCGGCTCGCCGCAAGAGATGGAATCGGCTATAAGTCTGATTCCTGCGAAGACTCACCTGCTGAAGATTGATGGCGCGGGACACGACTTGGGATTCAAAGGGACGGCGAAGCAGAAGGATTTATGTGAGCTGGTGCTCGCGGAGTTCCGGAAGCTCTTTGTTGATTCCTAAGAAATTTAAATCCGTGACGATCCGCGCGAATCCGTGGCGTCGCTAATTCACCCAGCCAGATTTCGAGCCGCCATTTTTCTTGTTAACGTCATCGGGCGGAATGTAATTTCCGTTTTCGTCGAAGGTTCCGCTCACGGTGCGGTTCTGCTTGCGCATGAATACTTCGAACTTGCGCGCCGCGCGGCGGCGCTTCCAGCGGTAATAGGAGTTCCGCACGCCGAAGTAACGCTCGGTCGCGCCCGACGCGAGTCCGCGCCTGGGCATGAACTTTACGTATACAAATCCGAATAACAGGCCGCCAAGATGGGCGAAGTAAGCAACGTTCGAGCCGCCGCCCGTCCCCGAGGCGCTGATCGCTTCGGCCAAAGTGATGAACGCGAGTCCAGCAACGAAGTATTTCGCGCGAATGGTGAACGGAATCGGAAACAGCATGATTTCGCGATCGCCATAGAGGACGCCAAACGCCATCAGAATGCCCAGCACTCCGCCGGACGCCCCCACGGTTGGGGTTTGAGGCGATACGCCCCCCACGCCCGTGTAGGAAATTACAATCGTGGTCAGCGCCGCTCCGATCACGCAGAAGAAGTAAAACTCAAGAAACCGCTTTTGTCCCCAGTCCGACTCCAATTGGGCACCGAACATCCATAGTCCGAGCATGTTGAAAAGAATATGCAATATTCCGGAATGCACGAACGAGTACGTCACTACCTGGAATATCCAGCCATGCATGACGTAGTCGGGGATCAGAGCCAGGGCTAATTTCAACGAACCGCCCAGGCCGCGACTGAAGAGGTTCAGTATCTCGAGGAGCAGGTAGACCCCGGCATTGATGAGGACCAGCCACTTCACGGCCTTGGTGAAGGGTGGGAAGCTCAACGAGAGGGTTCGTCCGCGATACATAAAAACACTTGCCGGTTCGTAGTGGCTAGGTTGCCAAAGGGGCTGACAACCTGCGTCCAAAATGAGCAAAGCTATCCCGACATTTTAGCAGGTTACGACTCAGCGCTCTGGCAGCGGCGTTACTGCCAGGCTTCGGTGACCTTGATTATCTACCGCGCGCACGGCGAAGATCACATTATCCTTCGACAAAGGAAGCGTAGAGCGAGTTACATTTCCCAGATCTCGAACGTGTTCCCAATCCGGACTGGTCGTGGCGCGCCACAGGACTTCATAGCTTGTCGCGCGGCTGGCGGGAGACGGTTCCCAAGTCAGCGTGGAATCGTTCTCCAGCTTCGTAGTCAGCAAGCGAACCTTGGCTGGAGGTGCGGGCGCTGACGCCAATGACGCCAAAGTGGCAGCGTTCAAGCGCGCAACGTTGGCTACGTATTCAAAGTTGACGAAGCTGAGGAGGTCGCCGAATTGAACTCCATTCTCGGTGCGGACGTTCTGGTGCTGATGGTTGTAGTCTTCGCGGAATTCGCTGAAGCGCACGGCAGCGTATCCCTGCTCGTTGAATGAACTGTGATCGCCCCCGCGGAGGTAACGGTCGAGACGAAAAACCAACATCGGCTTGATGCCTGCGCTGTAGCTGCTTCCGATTTCGGCGATGTAGCGGGCGAGCTGCCGGGAGGCGGAATCACTCTCGCCTCCAAGACTTCGGATCTGGCGCAGGTCGGCATCGGTAGCGGCCGTCGGCACGCCTTCGGAAAAGACGCGCACCACGCTGGCATCCTGCTGCGGACTGCGATCGCCGCCGACGATGTCGTTGTTCAGAACCGCTTCGATGTCCCATCCTGCGGACTTAGCCATTTGCGCGAAGTGGCGGCTACCGTTCAAGCCCTGTTCCTCGCCAGCAACCGTCAGAAAAATGATGGTTGCGGGAAACTTCAGTTGGCTGAGAACGCGGGCGCACTCCAGACTCACGGCCGTGCCGCTGCCGTCGTCGTTGGCTCCCGGAGCAGGGTCAGTAATGTTGAGGTTGTCGCTGTTGCGCGAATCGTAGTGTCCGGTAACCAGCACAATGCGTTTTGCGCTCTCGGGATCGGAACCCTTCATCACAGCATAAACATTCGTGATTTCGGTGGGTTTCGGAATCCGCCCGCCGGGCGCTTCGGTAAAAGTGTCGAACTTGACTTCCAGGCATCCGACGCAGTCGGTCGAGTAGCGCTCGAATTCGGACTTGATCCAATCCCGTGCGGCGCCGATGCCGTGTCCTGAGGCGATCGAAGCTGGATCCTGCGCCGAAAGGGTTGAGCGATTTTGGAAGCTGACCAGCTTCTCGATATTGGATTGGATCCGCTGCGCCGAAATTTGTCGCAGAGCGCCGGTAATCCGTGGATCTGCCGGAAGTGTACCCGAAGTCTCCTGGGCGGATGCAATAGCCGTCGGGATCGCGATCGTCATCCAAGCGAGAGCGATGCAGAAGCTCGCATTGAACGGGAGCCGATAACGTTTCAGCTTAGAAGTATTAACGCAGTAATAGCGTTCGAGTTTCACCATCGTTCCTGGAATAGCCATCAGCCAAGCCCTCCGAAAGGTGTCGCTCAGATTTCGGAAATCGAGGACTTGACCTTCGGCTCAAGAGACACTAAATATTATCAGGTGCGTTAATTGAATGGAGGCCATTGTGGTTCATTGTCCGGAATGCGAAACCAACCTCGACATTGAGGAAGACGAGGTCGATGAGGGGGAAATCGTCTCCTGCCCTGAGTGCGGAACTGACTTCGAGATCATCACGGTTAGTCCCATCGAGTTGAAGCCGGTGGATGAGGAGAAATACGAAGAGGACGACGAAGAGGAAGTCGAGGACGGTGATCTCTCCTAGGTGCCGCACACCTCGGCAGCGCCGCGTGGAGTTCTACTTCTGCCCTGCCTCTCGAATGGCGCTTCTTGTGCTGTGCTTCTCCGTAATACTTGGAGTCAGCTGGTGTGCCGCGGACGCGGGCAACTTCTCGTCCGCGGGAAACAAGCGCCAGGAACCCTACGCCGTGATCTTCGGCACGGTCTGGGGGCCGGGTGACCACCCACTCTACGGAGTGAAGATCAAAATTCGGCGCCAGCAGGAAAAGAAGGCCCGCTGGGAGCTTTACTCGGATCACAGCGGCGAGTTTGCCCAGCGCGTCCCGGCGGGCAAGCAGGATTATGTGGTCTGAGCCGACGGTAAGAGCTACAAGGCGCAAAACGGCAAACCGCTACAGGGAGATGAGGTCGCGGTGCACGTGGACGACGGCGAGCGGGTCGATACCGGCTTGCACCTAAAATAACAACAGCATCCACGCAGGTTGCCGGTAAGCTAGGGGAAGGAATCAGATGAGAAGGTATCAAGTTGTGGCCCTGGTGGCGCTGCTGCTCGGCTTCGTTGCGGTCGCCACGGCTTACGCGAAAGACAAAGACAAGGACACCACCGGCCGCATGCTGACCGGCAAAGTGCTCGATCACCACGACAATCCTCTCACCGATGCTGTCGTCTACCTCTCCAACACGCGCACCCGAGCCGTGAAGACCTACATTGTCAGCGCCGACGGCGCTTACCACTTCCCGGAGCTCTCCCCGAACATCGACTACGACGTCTATGCCCTGTACAAAGGCCAGAAGAGCGACACCAAGACGGTGAGCCAATTCGACGACCGAAAGATAGTGAACATTATTTTGCGGATTGAGCTGAAATAGGCCCCCGGATTCGCTGAGGTCAATCTGCCGACGTGACAAATTCAGCCGCTAGTTCTTCCGGGCAGGCAAAGAGGTCTTGCAGCGGCGATGCTTGTGTCGTTACCCATGCCGGCGCCCCGGCCTTAAGCTCCATGATCCGATAGCCCACTCGGGAAAAAAGTTGCAGCGTTTCTGTGAGATTCGTTCGCTGCAGATATTCGAACATCACCAGCCTTGGACGTTGTCTTTCCAGGAAACCTAACATTCCGCGCAACACGGAGTTCTCGTGTCCTTCTACGTCGATCTTGACGGCTGAAACGCTGGCCGGCAGAGTGTCGTGCTCCGCCAGAAAGTTGTCGAGGCTATTGCGTCGCACCGAGATGGTTGGGAGTGAGGTCGTGAATCCGACAACGGTGCGGTTACATGAATCCACGCCTCCCGCGTTCTCGATTTCCACGACTCCAGCCTGGTCCGATAGAGCTAGTTCTTGGACTTCAAAGCTGAGCTGGTTGAGCGCCAGGTTCTCGCGGGCGCGGGCCGCCGCGATGGGGTTGGGCTCGAAGAGGATCGCATGTTGAATCTTGTCAGCCAGCAAGAGGCTAATCAAGCCAACGTTGGCTCCGATATCGAGGAGAATTCCTTTGGCGATGTGTTTTCTCAGAAACGACAGGCACTTGAAATTAGGGATGCGAGTGTACAGCACAGCCGAGGAGGACTGACAGTCGGGATACGCCCGAAACCGAAACCCGTTAAAGAGCGGGACGACGACCGGAGTTCGGACCAGCCGCTTCCAGACCTGCCAACCTCCTGCCATCAACAGACGACGCAGCCGCACCTGACGGTTGGACTCATCGTGCCAGACGGATCCGACCACGTAGTTCAAGCTGCGTATTGACTGCGGGGCGCCCGGCATTTCTCCTAGACTAGCAGCAGGCAAACATCGCCGCGATAATGGTCACGTTACTACATGGAACAGCTGATAAGACTACAGATTACATCCGATTCGTTCGGATTGAACCGGAAGTTAATGTGAGGCAGGGCCATCTCTTGTTAGGTCGTGAAGAAGTAGAACGGAACCGGCACCGAGTGCGAGGGGAGCACGAATACCGTTTCGGTGGGTTTGAAGGGAGTCGAAGTTGATGTTTGAGACCGTAGCCCGAGATCGGCGAGTCATTCCTGTTGGTGCCTTCATCGCAATGTTCTTGATTGCTTTTCTGGCGCTGTATCTGATCAGTTGCAGTAGCAGTCCATCGGCGACTCCGCCGCCCACACCTCCACCGCCCTCGTCGGCTGGAACTAACGTCACGACTTACCATAACGACAGCGCACGTACCGGTCAGAATCTGACCGAAACGATTCTTACGCCGGCCAACGTCAACTCCGCCACTTTCGGAAAGCTTTTTGTCATCAGCGTGGACGGAAAAGTGGATGCCGAGCCCCTCTATCTGACGCAAGTAAGCATCGCCGGCCAGGGGACGCATAACGTCTTGTATGTGGCAACCGAGCACGGCAGCGTCTATGGCTTCGATGCCGACAGCGGAACGCTGCTGTGGCAGGTCTCGACGCTGGCCACTGGCGAGACCACCAGCGACGATCACGGTTGCGGCCAGGTGACGCCCGAGATCGGAGTCACAGCGACCCCGGTCATCGATTCGACCGCAGGTCCCCATGGCACGATTTATCTGGTCGCGATGTCGAAGGACGGAGCGGGAACTTATCATCAGCGGCTGCACGCCTTGGACGCGACTACGGGCGGGGAAGAGTTTGGCGGCCCGCAGGAGATCCAAGCTTCTTTTCCGGGGACCGGCGACAACAGCTCGGGAGGGAATGTGGTCTTCGATCCCGGCCAGTACGCCGAGCGGGCAGGCTTGCTCCTGTTGAACGGCGTTGTCTACACGGCCTGGACATCCCATTGCGACTTTCGCCCGTATACCGGCTGGATTATGGGCTTCGATCAATCGACCTTGGCGCAAGTCAGCGTCTTGAACGTCACCCCGAATGGCAATGAAGGAGCTGTCTGGATGAGCGGCTCGGGGCTGGCTGCCGACACCTCTGGAAATATTTTCCTGCTGGATGCTAACGGCACCTTTGATTCCACCCTCGACGCGAACGGGTTTCCCAGCCAGGGCGATTTCGGAAATGCCTTTCTCAAGATTGCGACCACCAACCAGCGATTGTCGGTGTCAGACTATTTTGAGATGTTCAATCAAGGCGCGGAGAACAGTTCCGATGAGGATCTCGGATCAGGGGGCACACTGCTGTTACCCGATCTGACGGACAGTTCGAATCAGACACATCATCTCGCAGTCGCCGCAGGCAAGGACTCGAATATCTACGTTGTGGACCGCGACTCAATGGGAAAGTTCAATCCGAACAAGAACAACATCTACCAGGAGCTCCAGGGCGCATTGTCGGGTTCGGTGTTTTCAATGCCCGCCTCCTTCAACAATACGGTTTATTACGGTGCGGTGGGCGACAGCATCAAGGGCTTTGCCTTCAGCAACGCACAACTCGCGAGCTCTCCGGCTTCGCAAACCAGCAACTCTTTCGGATACCCCGGCGCGACTCCAAGCATTTCTGCCAACGGGACAAGCAATGCGATCCTATGGGCCGCGGAGAACAATGCCAACGCAGTCCTGCATGCTTATGATGCGGCCAATCTGGCGCATGAACTCTACAACAGCAACCAGGCTTCAGGGGGAAGAGATCAATTTGGCACGGGAAATAAATTCATCACGCCGATGATCACGAATGGCAAGGTGTACGTAGGAACGACTAATGGGGTCGGAGTATTTGGGCTCTTGCAGTAAAGAGTCCGGTTCGTGTGGGGCGGACACGCCAGTCCGCCGCCTTAGCGTGTTTTCTGATCGTACGTCCCGAAAAAAGCGGACAGGAGTGTCCGCTCTACACAAGTTAATTATTTTCGCTTCCGGCGCGCTTCCACGACATCAACTCGCCGATGGTGGATCCGCCGGTGCTCGACACCGGATGCTTGTAAGCCTCAACTTCGTGACGCGAAGCCTCCTCGCCCACGGCCTTGATGCTGAGTCCGACTTTCTTCTCTTCCTGACTCATTTTGATGATCTTGAAGTCGTGCTCCTGCCCAGGCTCGAGAGTCAATGGCTGGCCGTTGCCGTCCACCGCTTCTGAGTTGTGGCAGAGGCCCTCGATGCCCTCGGCGATTTCCACGAATGCGCCGAAACTCGCTACGCGCAACACCTTTCCGTGCAGCACGTCGCCGACTTTGTGTTGTGCAAAGAAGCTCTCCCACACATCCGGCTGAAGCTGTTTGACGCCGAGCGATAGACGCCGCTTATCCGGTTCGATCGCCAACACTACAGCTTTCAAGCGATCACCTTTCTTCAGAATCTCCGAGGGATGCTTGACGCGCTTGGTCCAGCTCAGGTTGCTGACGTGAACCAGACCGTCGATGCCATCTTCGATTTCGATGAACGCACCGAAGTCCGTCAGGTTACGCACCCGGCCTTCGACGGTCGCGCCAACCGGATATTTCTCATGGAGAGCATCCCAGGGATTGGTAGCGAGTTGACGCATGCCCAGCGAAATCCGGCGCTCCTGCGGATGCACATTCAGCACCACGCAGTCCACGTGGTCGCCAACGTTCACCAGCTTGGAAGGATGCTTCATGCGTTTGGACCAGGTCATCTCGCTGACGTGGACTAATCCCTCGATGCCCTGCTCCAGCTCGACAAATGCTCCGTAATCCGTGACGCTGATCACGCGTCCGCCAACGTGCGCGCCCACCGGATAGCGGTGCTCGGCATCCAGCCACGGATCGGGCGTCAGCTGCTTGAAGCCCAGCGACACGCGTTGCTTGTCCTTGTCGAACTTCAGCACCTTGACCTGGATTTGATCGCCCACATTGACCAAATCGCGGGGATGAGTGAGACGCCCCCACGACATATCAGTAATGTGCAGCAGGCCGTCGATGCCGCCGAGATCAACAAAAGCTCCGTAGTCGGTCAGGTTCTTCACGACTCCGGTCAGAATCGAACCTTCTTCCAGATGCTCGAGAGTCTTCGACCGTTTTTCAGTCTGCTCCCCTTCGAGCACCTGCTTGCGAGAGACCACAATGTTACCGCGCTTTTTGTTCAGCTTGATGATGGCAACTTCGAGGGTTTGCCCCTTTACCGCATCTAGATTGCGCGCCGGACGCAAATCTGCTTGCGAGCCCGGAAGAAACGCATTCGCGCCCATAATATCGACCGTGAGCCCGCCCTTGATGCGCTCCACGACGGTAGCGCGAATCGGCTTCTTTTCGTTATAAGCCTTCTCAATCTCGTCCCAGGCGCGCAGCTTCTGCGCTTTCTGATGCGAGAGGTTGATGTAGCCTTCCTCGGTTTCACCCTTATCCCGCATGACGTCGATTTCGTCGCCCGGCTGGAACCTGGGCTTGCCTTCAAAATCCAACACCTCGGAAAGAGGCAGCATGCCCTCGGACTTAGCGCCGATATCCACCACGACGTGCGTCGCCGTGAGCTTCAGAACGGTGCCCTTGAGGACTTTGTCCTCGCGAACCGCCTCCTCACTTTCCGTAGTGAAACTCTCAAGGGCCGAAGCGAAGTCCTCGGCGCCACCGGTGGCCGGCTTGTCCTCTTGAGGCTCGGCTTGCGGGCGCGCCTCGGAGACAGAGGTCTCGGCGGTCGAGACTTCCGGGGAAGCCTCAGGGTTCTCGGTCAAAGTTGAGGTTGCTGAATCGTGATTGGGGGAAGTGTTGTCGTCGAGCAAGGTTTATCGCCTCTCCGGTGTACTCGCGCGTGCGCGAAGGATGCGGGATCTGTTAGCGGACTGCTGGCGTGAGTCTTAGGTTGTGTGGAGCCCGCCCTGGCGGACGGACTTAACAATCCCAGCGGTCGGACGTTGCCAAAAAGCGAACCCGCGTCCAAAAGGGAACTCCTCGACTATAGCAACCGCTTGCAAACAGTGTCAAACCCCAAACTCAGAATAATGCAGATTAGATTAAAGCCGTGTTAAAAGAGGGGCTTCTACCAGTCTGACTTTGAGACGAAGTTCGCGGACATTGGCCCACGGCTTGTCAATGCGTACAAAAGTGCAACCTCTTCGGTTACCGATGCTCAGAAGAGAATGGTCGATATACTACGGATCACTCGGTTGGACCAGATGGCATCAAACTAACACAGGTCTGGTCAATAGTTTGGAGGCTTTTGACAACGCGGCTGAAGTTGGCTTCTCTGCTTTTTTGGTTGTTGGCGGCGACCGCGCACGCCTGCGCCGGAGTCACGTTATTTCTGGAAGAGCCGTATAGCTACGATAGCACCTTTGCCGGAACCGGTCACGCCGCCGTGTACCTGTCGCGGATTTGTGCCGAATCGCCGGTAGTCCTCCGCCGATGCGCCCCAGGGGAGTTGGGTGCCGTCATTAGCCGCTACGACGACATCGCCGGACGTGACTGGATCGCGATTCCGCTGATTCCTTACCTGTACGCGGTCGACAAAGCAGAGAATGTTCCTCTGTCTGTGGACGAGAAGCTGGCCGACTTTCTCCGAGATCAATATCGCCGCAGTAACCTCGAGTTGATCGCGCCCGACGGTCCGGATGGGCAGCCGCCAGCCGGCCGCTGGGCGGAACCAGTCGGGGTAGCCTATCGCCGGACCATCTACGCTTTTCAGATCGATACCACCGAAGAGCAGGACGATCAGCTGATTCGCAAGTACAACTCGGAGCCGAACCAGGTCCGGTTCAATCTGATAACCCACAATTGCGCCGACTTTGCCCGCAACCTGGTGAACTTTTACTATCCCAGGGTTCTTCATCGCAGCATCATTGGCGATCTCGGAACCACAACCCCCAAGCACATTGCGGAGTTACTCGTTCGCTTCGGCCAGCGCCATCCCGAGTTGCACCTGACGACGTATGTGATTCCCCAGGTTCCGGGCAGCATTCGCCGCAGCGGGCCGGTCCACGGAATCGTTGAATCCGCATTCCGGGCGAAGAAGTACATGGTGCCCTTGCTCGTGTTCCATCCGGTGCTGACCAGTTGCGTTGTTGTCGCTGTGCTTGGGGTTGAGCGTTTCAACCCGGCGCATAATGCGATGATCTTTGACCCCAACCGGGACTTGGAGCCGCCAGTGACTGCGGCGCAGCGGCGTGAGTACCAGAATCGGCTCGAGGCGCTGAAGCGCCCGCTCTCCGAGGGCAATCCCTGGAGCGGAACCACGTGGCAACAATTGCAGGCTGGTGCCGTTCCACTGCTGGACAGCTCTGGGAATCCCGTATTGCAGGTCAAGCTCGGCGACGAAATGGTTGACCTTGGACTTTCACGAAACAACATTCTAACCACATCAGCCCCGCCCGAGCTGGCAGAGCGGATCGTGGTACTCCGCCTTCGTGACGAACTGAAGGGCGGCGGAGCTCCCAAGGTCTCGGAACGCGATGTTGCAAACGACTGGGATTTATTGCAAAAGACACTTCTCGCCCGACGCCGGAAACCCGACGCAATTGACACTCCGATGGCCGCGATGCGATCCACTTCGCCATAGCAGACTGCGGGAAACACTCTGATTTTGGGTGGCGCGGCGCTTCAGCGCTGCCGTAACCGCCCTCGAATAAATCAGGGTTTTGAGCCTTGAGGTAGCAAAGCTTCCGCATACTGCCGGTCTCAAGTTCCGAAACTTGCCGCTATCTGCTACTCTGCCCAGCGATGGATTATCTCTGGACGCCCTGGCGATACGCCTACGTCACATCTGGCGCGAAAAATACCGGTTGCATCTTTTGCGATCTCCCCAAGGCGGGGGACGACGCCAAAGCTCGCATCGTGTATCGCGGCCAGCACTGCTACATCGTGCTCAATACATTCCCCTATACGCCGGGGCACGTGATGGTGGTCCCGTTCGCGCATCTCGACGAATTGCAGAAGCTGCCGGCCGATGCGGCCCACGAGATGATGAATCTGTCGCAAAAAATGGAGTCTGTGCTGCGACGGCTCTACGCTCCCGACGGAGTGAATCTGGGTATGAACATCGGCAAAGCCGCCGGAGCCGGAGTCGCGGGGCACATCCACATGCATGTGCTGCCGCGCTGGGTAGCGGACGCCAACTTCGTTTCGGTGGTGGGTGAAACGCGAATCTTGCCGGAAAGCCTGGAAATAACCTACGTCAGGATTAAAGAGGCGCTCGAATCGCCGGTGTCATCCTGAGCGAGAGTTCGAAGGGCATAAACCTCGCCCAGGATGAACGCCGTAAACGCAAAAAGCGCACAATCGCGAAACCAGCGTGCCGGGCCGCGATGCTCCCTATGCGCCCATGCGCATCTCCATGAAACTGCCTGAAGGGGAAGAAAATTCCCTGTCTGCGTCAGGAGAAAACCTCGATTGCCAGGGACCCTCCCCCGGGCCCTTACTAGCTGATGATCGGCAGTGCCAAGTGTCGCAAGACTAGATTGGGCGGTACCTGCGGTTGTCACGAAAATGTCAAGACTTTGTAAGGTTTTGTATAGCTGGGGTTGAGGGAAGTTCTTGCGGCTGGAACTCAACCTTCGAGTAATTCGTCCAACTCTTTTTCGCCAATCACACTCACGCCGGATTCCTTCGCTTTTTCCAGCTTGGAACCGGCGTCCGTCCCAGCGACCACGTAGTCGGTCTTCTTGCTCACCGAGCCCGATACGCGCCCGCCCGCGTCCTCGATTATCTTCTTCACCTGGTCGCGCGGCCGGGTAAGCGTGCCCGTCAGGACAAACGTTTTCCCCGCGAACTTTGTTCCCCGTTGTTTCTTGGTTCCGGCGAAGGTCAGCTCCGCTTTGCGAAGCCGCTCCACCAGTTCCCGGTTTCTCGGTTCCTGAAAGAATTCCGCGATGCTCTGCGCGATTCGCGGACCCACTTCATTCACCTGCTGAAGTTCTTCTTCGCTGGCATTCATGAGCGCGTCCATGGACCCGAGATCTTCAGCCAGGAACTGTGCCGTACGTTCGCCCACAAAGCGAATTCCCAGTCCATAGATCACGCGCTCCAGCGGCAACTTCTTGGAGGCTTCGATCTCGCGCAGCACATTCTGCGCCGACTTTTCGCCCATCCGCTCCAGTGACAGTAGGTCAGGTTCGGTCAGCTTGTAGATGTCCGCGACATTCTTCACCAGCCCGCGATCGGTAAGCTGGTTCACCAGAGCTTCTCCCATCCCATCGATATTCATCACTCCGCGCGAGGCGAAGTGCAGAATTGTTTCCCGCAACTTGGCCGGGCAGTTGGCGTTCACGCAGAAATAATCAACTTCACCTTCCGTGCGCACAACCTTGGTGCCGCATACCGGACACTTCTCCGGCACATGGATTAACTTGTGGCCGCGCGGGTGATCTTTGTCATCGACAACGCGCGTGACCTTGGGGATAACGTCGCCGCCGCGCTCGACCTCAACCCAGTCGTCAATCTTCACGCCCAGCCGCTCGATTTCATCCGGGTTGTGCAGGGTGGCGCGACTGACGGTGGTGCCCCCGATCGGTACCGGCTTGAGCATCGCCACAGGAGTTAATTTTCCAGTGCGTCCGACTTGCCATAGAACGCCTTCGATCTGGGTGATGCCTGCGCGGGCAGCGTACTTGTAAGCGATCGCCCAGCGCGGAGCCTTTCCGGTATACCCGAGTTCCTCTTGCAGCGCCGTGCGATCCACCTTGACCACGATGCCGTCGATTTCGTAGGGGAGTTTCTCCCGCTTCTTCTCCTCTTGCTCGATGAATGCCCAGACCTCGTCAAAGCTCTTAGCCAGTTTGCGACTGGGATTGACCTTGAAGCCGGCGGCATCGAGCGCGTTCAAGCTCTCCCAATGCCGCTCAAAAAAGGTGCGCCCGTCCCGTAACAGCATGTACGCGAAATAATCGAGCCGCCGCTGGGCAACGACACTGGGCTCAAGTTGACGGACGGTCCCGGCAGTGGCGTTTCGCGGATTGGCAAATAACGAAAGCCCTTTCTCCTCGCGTTGCTCATTCATCTTTCTGAATGCCGCCAGAGGCATCAGCATCTCGCCGCGCACTTCGAAGTCCGCGGGGATGCCGGCCGCCTTGAGCTTTTCTTTCGGTATGGAAAGCGGGATGGAGCGCACCGTGCGCACATTCAAAGTCACATCCTCACCGATAGTGCCGTCGCCGCGCGTGATCCCGCGCACCAACTGCCCATTCTCATAAATCAGCGCCAGCGACATCCCATCCAGCTTCAGCTCGCAGACGTAGTCAATGTCTTTGCGCCCGCTGAGTTCATGGACCCGCCGTTCCCAATCGCGCAGATCCTCCACGTTGTAGGTATTGTCGAGCGAAAGCATGGGCGAGGAGTGCGCCGCCTTGACCACGCCCTCGCGAGGCTTTCCGCCAACGCGTTGCGTAGGCGAATCAAGCGTGATCAGCGCGGGATGCTCGTCCTCGAGCTTCTTCAACTGAATCATCAGTTGATCAAACTCAGCGTCGCTGATCTCCGGATCGTCAAGAACGTAATAACGATATTCGTGGTGCCGGATCTTGTCGCGCAGGGCTTCAATTTTCTTTTCGACGTCCTTCGCAGCCATCGAAAAAGATTATAGGCGAGGAATCACGTGGGGACAGCCGCCCTCGGCTGTCCAGTCGAGCAAAGCTCATGTGGCGCGGGCGCCGACGCCCGCGAAATGCAGGAAGTAAAATAACTCTGTTCTAAACTGTTTTCTCATGAGGGCCCTCCAAACTCAGCGCCTCACTCTTCGGGAATTCGAGCCCGAAGACGTAGACGCTCTCGCCACGATCCTCTCCGATCCCGAGACCATGCGCTACTACCCGATGTCGTTCGACCGCGCCGCTGTCACTGACTGGATCCGTCGCAACCGCGCTCGTTACGCGAATGATGGCCACGGACTCTGGGCCATGATCCTGAACTCCACCGGCGAACTGATCGGCGACTGCGGACTGGTCTGCCAAAGTGTCGATGGGGCAGACGAGATCGAGATCGGGTATCACGTTCGCCGCGATCTCTGGGGCCATGGATACGCCACGGAAGCCGCCCGCGGCTGCCGCGACTACGGCTTTGCGAATCTCAAGGTTGACCGGCTCATATCCCTGATTCACCCTGCTAATCTGGCCTCCTGCCGGGTGGCCGAGAAAAATGGCATGACGATATGGAAAGAAGTAACGAGGGCGAATTTGCTACATTACGTCTACGCGATCACGCGCCCAAAGCTAGCTGTGGACACAGCTTCCCCGAGCCTGCCCTGAGCGCAGCCGACGGGGCTGTCCGGTCGAGCGCAGCTCGACCGATTTCGGAGATCATCGATGCCCAAAGCCTCACCAGCCACGTTCTCACTGCCGCAAGCCCTGCTGACGTCCTTCGACACGAACGACCGCATTAACCAGTACCTGATTGAAAACCTGCCCGCCGAAGCCTGGCGCGCCGAGCCCCCGCAAGGCAAGGGACGGACCATCGCCGCCATCGTGGCTCACCTGCACAATGTCCGCGTAATGTGGCTGAAGGCGGCAGCCAAAGGCAGCAAGATTCCAGAACAACTCGACCGCACCAGCGTGATGCCCGCGCAAGCAACGAAAGCATTGGAGCAAAGCCGCGCGGCCCTGAGCGCGGTACTCAAGTCGGCGCTGGAAAGCGATGGCCGGGTAAAAGGATTCCGCCCCGATGTAGCCGGATTCTTCGGCTATCTGATCGCCCACGACGCCCACCATCGCGGCCAAATCTGTATGCTAGCCCGCCAGATGGGGCACCCTTTATCGCAAAAAGCGATGTTCGGAATGTGGGAGTGGGGCACCCGAGGGAAAATGTAGGCGCGAGCGTCCTCGCCCGTGCGGCTTTTGAGCGGGTGTAGCTCAGCCCGAAAATGACATCGTGATTTCCATGCGCAAAGCCATGCTCCTCTACAATCCGCTCTCCGGCCGCCGCCGCGAAAGCCGGTTAGCGGATATCGAGGCAGCATTGTCAGTTCTACGGAAAGCCGGAGTAGAAGTCTCAGCCGCTCCCACCCGCGCCGCATCCGATGCCGCCGACCAAACCAGTCAAGCCATCGCCGCAGATTGTGACACCATATTCGCTTGCGGCGGCGACGGCACCATTCACGACGTGCTCCAGGGATTGGTCGGAACCAAAGCCGCGTTGGCCATCATCCCACTGGGCACCGCCAATTCGCTGGCTCACGACCTGGGATTGCCGCTCTCTCCAACCGCAGCGGTTGAGGCTGCGCTACGCGCGAAACCCCGCCGCATTGCCGTGGGCCAAATCGAGTACCAGGATTTCTCCGGCAATCGTGCCGCTCGATATTTCACCGTCCTTGTCGGAATCGGAGTAGACGCACACGTGTTCTACAAACTGGCCCCACTGGCAAAGCGGCGCTTCGGCATGGCCGCCTATTGCGCGAAGGCAACCCGCCTGTGGCTCACCCACAAAATGGAAAGCTTTGAAGTGGAGATCAGAGAAGAAAGCCAAAGCCGTAAAGCCGAAGTCTCGCAGCTACTGGCAGTCCGCATCCGCAATTTCGGCGGAGTCCTCCGCCAGTTCGCTCCCGGCGCCTCGCTTGATCGCGACGACCTCCGTCTGGTGCTCTTTTACACCCGGAGCCGCTTAGCGTATCTCCGCTACGTCCTGCGCGGACTCTTCGGCACCAACTGGAACGTCCCCGGAATCGAACTGCTCGACAGCACAAGCTTCGCCTGCCGCTATGTCGCAACGTTCGGCTCAGAGAGCAGGTCCCCCATCTTCGTCGAAGCCGACGGAGAATTATTGGGAACGCTTCCGGCCGAAATATCTGTGGTTCGCGACGCCGTAACCTTGCTTGCCACCGGTGGAGTCGCGTGTGCAACTGTCTTGCGCTGAGCGAAAGGATAGAGGCCCGAGCTTGAATTGATGGTGCTAGAATCCGGGCGTAGCTTGCTTGCGTATGCATGTTTCGAGGGTGATAACGTGAATCGTACTTTGGGCCTTTTTCTTTTGAGCCTCTGTTCAACTATATCGTTCTCGCAAGAGATCAACATGAACGTAGCACTGATGCAAAGCACTTTCTTGGTTTATGGAAATGGAAAAGGGCTGGGCTCAATCACTTCGGGTACCGCATTCCTTCTGCTTCGGCCGTTCTCCACTGAGAAGGCGGGCGCACAGACAGTGTCTGGCAAGGCGGTCCTCGTAACTGCGGCTCATGTTTTCGAGGAGATGAGCGGTGACGAAGCCCACATAATTTTGCGGACGCGCCAAGGTGCGACCGATGTTTGGATTTCACAGGCCGCCCACTTCTCAATCCGGCGTAGCGGGGCGCCTCTCTGGAAAAAGGTCCAAGACGTGGACGTCGGCGTGATGTATGTTAGATGGCCCGTGGCGGTGCCCGGAATACTTCCGACCCAAGCCTTGGCCAGTGATGAGCTGCTAACAAAGGTTGACGTAGAGCCCGGAACCGAATTGAAGGTTTTGGGCTACCCACTTGGCAGCACAAGCAATGATGCGGGGTTTCCAATTCTGCGCACCGGAGTCATCGCTTCGTATCCGCTTCTTCCTACAAGCACAACAAAGTCATTCTTAATGGATTTTCGTGTGTTCAAGGGTAACAGCGGTGGCCCGGTGTACTATGCGGAATCGATTCCGAAAGGAAGTGGCGTTCTCTGTTGCCCGCCCCAATTCGTCATGGGGCTCGTGTCGAAGGAGAAATTCGTCGATATGCCGTACTCCCAGCTTCAACTATCCCTAGCCGAAATCATCCACGCCGGGGCCATCGAGAACGCTATAGAGCTGCTGCCCGCGTCGGAGACGCCCGAGGCGGACGCGAGCATGGTAGCGGTGGAACTGGATCGCTGACTAGCCCTGTTCTCTGTGAACTCCGGAGCACCCGAAAGGCACCACGAACTTTGGAACCGATTACCCACTTTCTGACCGGCGCCTGCATGGGACGAGCCGGACTGAATCGCAAGACGGCTCTCGCCACACTCACGGTGACGCTGGCTGCCGAAGCGCCGGACCTCGACGTGCTTGGCGAGTTCAAGGGACGAGTTTTCGGCTTCGCTCATCATCGCGGCTTCACTCATTCTTTTTTAGGGATCGCGCTGGTTTCGGCGGTCGTGGTCGGCTTCGTGTATTTGATTTGGCGGTTGCGGGGACGAAAGCTGAAAGATCCGAGTTTGCCGCCGCGCTGGGGATTGCTCTTCGCGTTTGCATATCTCGCCGGGTTGAGCCACATTCTGCTCGATTACACCAATAACTATGGCGTGCGCCCGTTCTGGCCATTCTCCGAGAGATGGTATTCGTGGGACATTGTTTTCATCGTCGAGCCAATCATTCTGATTCTGCTAGTTTGCGGACTGGTGCTGCCCGTTTTCTTCTCCTTCATCGACCGCGAGATCGGCGTCCGCCGCAAGCAGCCCGCAGGCCGCTGGGGGGCAACCCTGGCGCTGATCGGCGTGGTTGTGCTGTGGGGAGTGCGCGACTACGAGCATCGGCGCGCGGTGAATGCGCTCGAAGCGCGCACTTACGAGAACGCCGATCCGATTCGTGCCTCGGCCTTCCCTTTGTGGTGGACTCTGTTTCGATGGGTCGGCGTGGTAGAAACCCAGAACTTCCTCGCCACAACGATGGTCGATTCGACAACGCCGGAGGTCGATCCCGATGGCGACATGCAGATTCTCTACAAGCCCGAAGAAACTCCGGTGACGCTCGCAGCCAAGCGATCGTATCTTGGACGCGTCTATCTCGACTGGGCCCAATACCCGATCACGGAAACCGAGCCGGTCGAGTCGGGAGAGCAAGGCTATATCGTCCGCTTCAAAGATCTGCGCTTTCAGCGCCTCGGAAAGCCAGGTCAAAGCGTTCTAACGGGAACCGTCGAACTCGATCGCAACGTGCAGGTAGTCGGAGAATACATGGGTTCGGGCCGGAGACAAAGCGGCGCGCCGTAGCCTTCGGCTCCTCCGCGAACTCTGCGATTTGGGATTTTGACGTAAGCCCGCCCTAAGTGACAATTCTTTGACTTGACGCCGTCGTCGTCACAGGCCACAATCTTCTTTGACGTTATCGAGGTGATCGATCATGCTGGCCTACTTGTTCGTCGTACTTGCCGTCGCCGTCCGGTTCATGCCTCATCCGTGGATGTTTACGCCAGTGGTCGGCTCGCTCTTGTTTTTCGGGGCCCGCGGATCGCGCCGCCAGCTCTGGATCCCGTTCGTGCTGCTGGCCGCTTCCGACGTCGTGCTCACAAAGGTGGTCTATTCTTATCCCTTCACATGGGATCACTACGTGACCTTCGCGTGGTATGCCGCGGTCCTCTGGCTGGGCACAAGATTGGGCACGAAAACCAAGCTACTGCCTGTGATCGGTGCAGGTCTAGCGAGTTCAGTTTCTTTTTATCTCCTCTCAAACCTGGCAACGTGGGCCTCGACGGATATGTACCCGAAGAATCTCAGCGGTGTGATGGAGTCTTACGTCGCCGCCATACCATTCTTTCGCCACGCCCTCGCTGGCGACCTGATCTTCACGATGGCGATGTTCGCTCTGCCGATGGCTTTGCATGCGCTCCCTGGGGTGTCGCGCAACCAGAGCGACCATGCGGCGGCCGCGTAGGTCCTGAATCGCAGAGATCGCTGAGAACGTCCGCGGATTTCGCTGGGAAGTCTTGAGAGCTCTACGATCCTTTTGCCAGTAAAACTTTTCTCTTCTTTCTTCGCATCGCCAGCCAAGCCACGAGTCCCACAAGAATGGCTTCCAGGATCAAATAGTAATGCTGACGGAACAGATTTCCGAACAAGTGGACGACGTCCGGGCCGAACTTGATGGTCAGCAGGCTCAGCGACAGGAATCGCACCATGCGGCCGGAGAAGATCGCAACCAGGAAGCGAACGAACCCCATCTCTGATACGGCGGCAGCTAACACGAATATCTTGAAGGGCACAGGCGGGGGAAGCATTGCGGGCAGCATCAGGCTCCAGAATGGATGCTTGTCGAACGCGGAATGAATCTTGTCGAAACGCTGGGGCGGAATGCGTTTGCGTAGAAGTTCTTCGCCGCCCTTGTAGCCGATCACGTAGATTACGATGCTGCCCAGCGTCGATCCGACCGACGCCATGAGAGCATAGAGCAGAAACCGTGCCGGATTCTGATAGACGTAACCAGCTACGACCGCGTCTACGGGCAGACCGATGAAGGCGCCGTCGAGCGCGGCCACCACCAGCACGCCCCACGCACCCAAAGGTTTGAGCAGCGCCCACAGGAATGCCGTGTAGCGGGATAAGATGTGCTTGATCGTTTTCAAGATATGAGACTAAACCCATCGGTAGAAACGTAGCTAGCTACGTTTCTACGCCGCGGCTACTCGTGCTTTGTGTTTCCGCTTAGCAACTGCAGGGCGTGGGGCAGAAGCTCAATCACGGCTTCGAGCGAATCGACTGCGCCGGCAGGACTGCCCGGCAGATTGAGAATCAGAGATTTTCCCCGTACTCCGCAGACGCCGCGGCTGAGCGCAGTGAACGGAGTCTTCTTTGCGCCTTCGGAGCGCATGCGTTCGGCTACTCCTTCGACCAGGCGTTCGCAGACGGCGCGGGTAGCTTCGGGCGTGACATCGCGCTCAGCGATTCCGGTTCCGCCAGTGGTTACCACTAACTGCGCCTCCTGCACCCAGTAGCCGATTGCGGTTTGGATCGCTGATTGGTCGTCGGGAACGACTTCGGTCCCGATGAGCGAGAAATTGTTTTTTCTGAGTAGTTCCGCCACCGCCGGGCCGGAGAGATCGGCACGATCGCCGCGGGCGCACGAATCGCTAACGGTGACAACGGCCGCGGTCAGGGCATCAGGAGTCGAGGAGGACATCTTCTTCTTCCTCCTGGGCAGGTTTTCCGCCATCGCGCTGGGCCTCGTCGAGCTGACGCAGGCCTTCCATGAGCAGGCCTTGCGTGTTGAGTTGGGTAGTCTGCTGGGTTGTCTTGCCTTCGAAATTAACCTCAAAATTTCCGTCGGTCCAGCGCAGGACCTTAAACACCGCTGGGTCTCCAACCAGCGAGCCGTACGTAGCGTGCGTGACCTGGCCTTCTTTGAAATACAGTTCGCATTTGTCGTCCTTGTTGGTGAGCGTAAGGGAGCAGCTCTTGCGGCCCATTTCCAAAGATTGCACTAAATCGATCACATTCATCTGCAGCAGACTGCCGCGGAGCACTCCGTCCGACGGAACGGTTTTGGCCATCTTCTCCAGCGCGATTTTGTCGATCACGCGCTTGATGCGCTGCGTGGCTTCTCTCAGGAAGAATGGTTTCTCGACGAAATCGTCGACCGGAAAGTCGGGTGTGCTCAGCTTTTCACTGATGTCGGTCTTGGTGGCCACGAGGATGACTGCGGCTCCGGCGGTTCGAGGACGGCTTCTCAGTTTTTCTACGAGCTGGCGGCCATCCATCCCCGGCATGCGATAGTCGCAAATCAGCAGGTCGGGAGGATCGTCAACGGCTTTCAAGAGAGCGTCGGCTGCGTCGGTTGCGGTGGTTACCATGGCGAGCGGAGTCAGCGCGCCCCGCAGCAGCCCCAGCACCATCGGATTGTCATCCACCAGCAAGAGTCGGACGTTGTTCGACATGGAACGCGCTATATTTTCTTGCGGACGCGGCGATAGTCGCCGCTTTTGCCGCCGGATTTCCGTACGAGCACGATTTCGCGAATCTCGATGCCCTTATCGAGAGCCTTCAGCATATCGTAAACCGTGAGCGCGGCGACGCTGGCGGCCATCAGGGCTTCCATTTCCACGCCAGTCACCGCCGTGGTTGAAACTTTGGAGGCAATCGCGACGCCATTCTCGCACAGCCGCATTTGCACATCAACGTGCGCCAACGGCAAAGGATGGCACATGGGAATCAGATCGGCTGTTCGCTTCGCGGCCATGATTCCGGCTAGGCGAGCTATCTCCAGCGGATCGCCCTTGGGGTTTTTCGACAAGGCTTTGAGGACTTTGGGCTTGAGGACGACAAAGGCGCTAGCCTCGGCCTCGCGCTTGGTGGGGGATTTGGTGGAAACGTCGACCATTCTGGCTTGGCCTGAACGATCGTAATGAGAGAGCTTCTTGGGCATCCGAAGAACTATCTTACAAGAAGCTATCCCGCATCAGCAGCGGAACCCATTCGCCTGCTGCGATCCGCTCCTGATCCGGCGGAATCACGATATAGCAGTTTGCCGCTGCGGTTGCCGCGATGTCTCCTGAGCCTTGCCAGCGCACCAATTCGACTTCTGCCTGCTCGAACTCCCCGCTGAGAATCGCGGGTAGGAAGCGCTTCAGGCCTGGCTTGGTCTTGATCTCGGATTTCAGCTTGGCGTGCAGGAAAGTTAGCTTTCGCGGCGGCATGCCCGCGAGGGATTCCAGTATCGGGCGGGCGAAGAGTTCGAATGTCACCATTGTGGAGACCGGGTTCCCGGGAAGGCCGAAGAAGTATTTGTGGGCCTCAGGGGCTAAAGCCCCCGTATTTTTTTCGGTCTTGTCGCCACGGCTGAAGCCGTGCCTTCCCGAGTCAGGATGCTGTTCTTCGCGGGCTGGGGCGTCCGCTCCACATGGGACTCGTCCGAATACTACCGGCTTTCCTGGCTGAATTTGGGCTCCGGTGAAGAAGAATTCTGCCCGGAACTGAGCCAGCGCTTGTTCCACTAGATCGTACTTGCCCATGGAGACTCCCCCCGTTAGGAGGAGCAGGTCGGCTTCAAAGCCTTCCGCGATCAGTTCCTGCAGGCGTTCGAGTTCGTCGGGGGCGATGGGCAGAAGCACCGCCTCGCCGCCAGCGGCCTGGATTTGCGCGGCTAATGAGTAGGTATTGGAATTGCGAATCTGGTTGGGCGCGAGGGGTACGTCGATGTCTACCATTTCGTCGCCGGTGGCAAGCACGGCGACGCGCGGCTTCGAATACACCAGTAGGCGTGATCTCCCGACCGACGCGGCGACGGCAATCGCCTTGTGATCCAGATGCATGCCCGGAGACAGCAGGCGGTCGCCTCTCTTTGCCTCGGCGGCGGTCGGAACAACGTTGTCCCCGGCGGCAATTCCCTTAGTGATTGTGACCTGATCGCCTTCTCGCGATGTGTACTCGACCATCACAACGGCGTCAGTGCCCGACGGGGCTGGTGCGCCGGTCATGATGGCAGCAGCCTGCCCGGACTCTACCTTGAAATTCCCGTCTACCGCGGCTCCGGCTTTGATTTCAGCGATTAGTTTCAGGCTGGCGGGAAGCTTTGCCAGGTCACCGGCGCGGACCGCGTAGCCATCGCGCGTGGCTCGCGGGAATGGAGGGAAATTGCGATCCGCAACTACCGGCTCAGCGAGAACCTGACCGGGGCTGTCGAGCAGTTCCACCAGTTCCTTGCCGCGAGGACGCAAAGTCGCGGCGTGCTCTTCGACCACATGGCGCGCTTGCTCGAAGCTCAAGATAGTAGCTGAGGTCGCCGTGGTGGGCATGGAAGAGATGATACGACAGACTAGTTATGTAGGCGCGGGTGTCTTCGCCCGCACGGGCCGCGCGAAGGTCTTCCAGCGGAAATCAGATGCTGCCGCTCCAGCGGGGGCGGACGCCTGGGCCTACACTCCGAGCGTCTGGTGCAGTTCCTGCGGATCCGTGGCGTACATCATCGCGGTATCGAGGTCGACAACTCCCGTGCGCACGAGTTTCTGGAGTTCACCGTCAAAATACTGCATGCCCTCGGAAGCTCCGTCTCGCATGGCCTGAAGCAGGTTCTCGCCGGAGGGATCGTTCACTTCCATGCACGCCTGAGTGCGCGAATGGGCTTTGAGCATCTCCACGACCGCGATTCGACCGGTACCGTCTTTGCGGGGAATCAGCCGCTGCGAAACGATGTAGCGGAAGGTCCTCGCCAGGCGGCTGCGAATCGACGACTGTTCGCATTGGCCAAACGAGCTGACCATTCGCTCCACGGTTTTGGCAACGCTTACAGTGTTCAGGCTGGTGAGAACCAGATGTCCGCTTTCGGCCGCCTCCAAAACCATCTCCATGGTCTCGCGATCGCGCATCTCCCCTACCAGAATTACATTCGGTGCCTGTCGCAAGGCCGCGCGCAGAGCCATCGTGATACTGGGAGTATCGCTGTGCAACTCGCGCTGGTGAACCGTGCCCCGCTTGTGATTGTGCAGGAACTCGATGGGATCTTCGATGGTGATGATGTGAGAAACCTGTTCATGGTTAATGTTATCGAGTAGCGCGGCCAGGGTCGACGACTTTCCCGAGCCCCGCGGCCCGGTGACCAGCACAATACCATCGCGGAGGCGGGCCACCTCTGCCAGTTGTTTCGGCAAGCCGAGAGAAGCCAGAGCCGGAATCGTGGTTGCGATGACCCTCATTACCACAGCACAACTGCCGCGCTGGATAAAGACGTTCACGCGGAAGCGGGCAACTCCAGGAAGCCCGTAGGAGACGTCGCAAAAACCCTGTTCGCGCAGAATGGCGATCGCCTGCTTGTTCTCGCCGATCAGATCGGAGGCAATGCGGCGGGTGTCGTCAGCGCTGAACGGACGAAGTCCGTCGCCCTGCACGCCGATCAGTTGGCCGTTGATTTCCACCTGAGGCAGCCGGCCGGGCGAGAAAATGAGATCGCTGACCTGCTGGTTCGCGCGCAGGATGGATGCCAACAGCGCGTGCGTAGCTGTTGCGCCCGAGCCCGTCGAGGGCTCGAGGACCACGGAGATTGGAGCATTGCCCGGTGCCGCCATTGCGTCGCCTGAACTTTTACTCTAGCGAAATCGCGGGCGGGGTTCTACGAAGAACGTCACGGGCATGAACCTTGGTAACGACGGCTTAAGATTGCTGCAAAACGCGAGCTTGTCATTCCGAGAAGCGGACACGATCAGAAATCTGAGTTCTCGCGGCGACGAGCAGAACCCAGATCACGCACTTTGCGACACCGACCGCACGGATATCCGACACTCTCCCGACCTACTTCTTCGGAGTCGTCGGTTTCTTCTTACTCGTACCGTAACTGGTCTCAACCGTGGCTCCGAGCCCTTGCAGCATGGCCTTGGCTTCTTCGGCGTGCGGGCCCGTGGGCGCCAACTCAAGGTATTTCTGGAAAGCCTGGGCTGTACCGTCTGGCGCAATCATCTTGTCTCCCTGCAAGGTGGCGGCGCCAATCAGATTCGTGCCCTTCCAATAATAGGCGTCCGCTCGGGCCGGATCCGCGGCAATCGCCTTATCAAAGGCTTGTACCGCCGCGTTTCGCATATCGGCGTTACTGGTGGTGTTGGCATTGGTCAAAATCGCGCCCAGGTTGAAGTAGTACATGCCAGCGCCGGATGGGTCCAACTGAGCCGCCTGGTTGTATGCCTTGACCGCGGCATCGGTCTTGCCGAGTTGCGCATCCGCCTTGCCCAGGTTGTTGTAGAAGGAGGCGAGCACCTTGCTGGCGTCCGCAGGTTTCGGGGTAGGCGCGGCGTCCAGAGCTTTTTGCTTTATATCCACGGCTTTCTCGTAATATGTGACTGCGTCCTCGTAGTGTTTTGTCTTCTGCGCGTTGTCCGTTTGTTTCGCCGCCGAACTGAGTTCATAGTCTCCCAGCTTGGCCCACAGGAGATCGCGAGTCGGATCCACCTGCGTCGCTTCCGTGAGGTCGGCAATCGCAGTATCGAAATCGCCAGCGTCCGAAGCGGTCTTCGCAGCCGCCAGCTTTTCGTTCAAAGTCTTGACGGTCGTGTTTTCCTTCGCAACCTTGGCCTGCTGCTCCTGCTGCTGCTTCAATTGCTCCGGCGTTAACCCCGCTCCTTGGGCTGCGGCGGCCTGCTCCTTCTTCATGTCAAAGTCGATAGTGGTCTCGTCCAACGTAACGATGACCCCGCTATAGTGAAAAATCTCCTTGTTGTCCTGCAGAAGTGTGACCTTGTAATGGCCGGGCGATATGCCCAAAGAAAAATACTCGCCTTTATTGTTGGTTTTGAGGGTGTACTTGCGGCCGCTGTCGCCGTTCAGCCATTCCACCACTGCGCCGACAATCGGTTTGCCTTCGACGTCCTTGCAGACGCCTTTCACCGTTCCCGTTTCCTGTGCGATGGCTGGTGTCGCGCACAGTCCTGCTACCAACATCAAAAGCGCCAGCACCACGAAATATTGCTTCATCGTCGTTGCCTCCGGATCAAGCTCGATTTTTGATTTCCGATTCTCAGCCTGCGACCTCGGGCCACGCAGGCTCTTGTCTATGAAAGTCGAAAGCACTCTTCTTGCTACACCTTTTCTACCGCTTCGCAATAGCGGACCGGGTCCGCAGCGCCGGCTTCTTCAAAGGCTCGCAATCGAAGCACACAACTATCGCACACTCCGCAGGCGCAATCCTCCCGGCTGTAGCAAGACCACGTTAAATCGAAGGGAGCGCCCAATTCAAGGCCAAGCCTCACAATTTCCCATTTGCGCAGCCCGATCAGCGGAGTCACGATTTCGCTCCGACCTTCTTTGGTTCCGGTCTTTATGACCTCATTGAAAGCACGATAGTAAGCGGGCCGACAGTCAGGATACCCTGAGCTGTCCTGTTCTACCGCGCCAATGTAAATCTTTTCCGCCCCCAGGACTTCAGCCCAACTCACCGCAACTGACAGAAAGTGCGCGTTGCGGAAGGGAACGTAGGTCACCGGGATTTCCTGCCCGATGGTCTTGGATTCTGGCACCGCGATGTCGGGATCGGTCAGGGCCGAACCGCCAATCGCGCGCAAAGCCTCGTTCCGGACCACCAGCCTTTCACGAATGCCCAGACGCTCGCAGATTCCCAGGAACGCCCGCCGCTCTCTTTCTTCCGTTCGCTGACCGTAGCTGATGTGCACGGCAGCCGCATTGAACTCGCGCGCCGCAAGAGCCGCGCAGACGCAGGAGTCCATCCCACCACTGAGCAGGACGACCGCGCGAGATGTGGCCTCTCCTACCATCTTGGGCATTGCATCACAGAGTCACAGAGACACAGACAAATCAAGAAAAAAATCATGTTCATAACGCTTGAATCGAATAACCAAGAACGTATCCGCTCACATTCTTTTGCTTTCTCTGTGCCTCTGTGACTCTGTGGTGAAAATCTATACGCTCTTCATTGCCGGGTCCCAGATGAACTTATGAATCTGCAATCCCAGTCGGGCGGGAACGTTGTCTGCCAGCATCCACTCCGCCAGTTCCCGTGGGTCGAGCAAGCAGTGCGAGCTGTCTCGTGCGCCACTGGAATCTTTGCGGAACGCGGGCGAAAACAACACCGCGTTCACCCGGCGTGACAGTTCGTACCGCGCTACAAAATCGCGAGCGAACTCGTAGTCCGTACGGTCGCTCAGAACAAACTTGACCTCATCCGCCGAATCGAGCGCGTCGAGGTTTTGCATGTCGAAACTATCTGGCTCACCCGAATTCGGGCATTTCACATCCACGATTTTGACTACGCCCTTCGGCACGCGGACCAGGGGACGCTCGCCACTGGTCTCGAGCAACACTATATAGCCGTCGTCCAGCAGGCGGTGCATCAGCGGCACGACTTCGCGGTCCTGGAGCATCGGCTCGCCGCCTGTAATCTCTACCAGTCCGTTACGGCTCAACTGTTCCACTTGTTCGACGACTTCCTCAATCGTCATGCGATGGCCGCCGGCGAAAGTGTACTCGCTGTCGCACCAGGAGCAGCGCAGATTGCATCCGGCCAGGCGCACGAACACGCAAGGCAACCCCGCATGCGTGGATTCGCCCTGAATCGATTTGTAAATCTCCGTGATCTGCATGGTGAGCACCACAGGCTTCTCGCCGGGCGCGAGGGGCAGCGCTACGGCTCTGAATAAGTCGCTGTGGTCGTGTCCGTCTCAAAGACTGTGACGTTCTTGACTCGCACCCGCCCACTCGTTACGCTGTCGAGTTTCTCGCTAGCCTGGTCGTAAAAATACTTGGCGAGGTTTTCTGCCGACGGATTTAACACGGTAAATGGTTCCAGATCGTTGATCATCTGATGGTCCAGCCGCTCTATGGCGTGCTTCATCACTTCACGCAGATCCTTGAAGTCGAGCAGCAGCCCAGCTTTGTCCAACTCCTTGCCGGCGAGCGTGACTCGCACTTTGTAGTTGTGTCCGTGCGGATTCTCGCACTTACCCTTGTAATTGCGGAGATAGTGTCCTGCGGCGAAAGAGTCGTCTACGGTAACTTCGAACATGAATCCTCGTGGCGGCCTGTCAACATGGCGAAGCGCAGGGGATCGCCCAACTAATTATTGTACCGCGAGGTGGAGTGCTGCGCGTTGAACGATGTTTCTTGGTGGTCGGAGAAGTCCACCCGCAACAGATAGCTGGGTTTCGTTCTCCTGTTTGTCGATTCCTTATACCGCCGCAACCATATTTGCTATTGCGTGAGAGCAAATTTCGTGCCAGACTCTTGTGGCGAACAAACGGCGAATTAGCTTGGATAAATAGCAGGTATGGTTGGTGGGGCTCAAGATCGTGCTTCCGAGACACTGCCGCACATTAAGCGAGTGTCGCGCATCAAGCACACCATCTTGCAGAAATATCTGCCCTCGTGGGCAGTCATTCTCGGTTCGGCGAATCGCCGCATGAACTACTTCGACTGCTTTGCCGGCCCCGGCCGCTATGAGTTTGAGGGCGTAGCGGTGGACGGGTCTCCCATAATCGCTGCTAAAGCGGCTAAGCAGTTCTTGGATACACGCCCAAATCACGGCTTGAACATCTTGCTAACCGAAAATGACGAACAACAGGCACAACAGCTTGAACAGCAACTAGAGCCCCTGAGACCCTACCCGAAGAACCTGACTGTCGGGCTACTGACCGAGGACAGCAAAACCTTCATACCCGATCTACTTTCTAAGATTCCATCCCTAGCGCCCTCGTTCTTCATGATCGACCCGTACGGTCATCTGCTAACAGTGTCGGTCATAAATAACATTCTCTCGCGGCAAAGGACAGAAGCCCTCATCACGCTGATGTGGTATCGCATCAACATGGACTTGAGCAATCCTGCCGTACAGGGAAATGTTGACCACCTGCTTGGCGATCAAGATTGGCGGCAACAACCGTTTATGGGGCAAAAGGGTATCGCCCGTGAGAACGGGTTCGTCGACTACTTCATTTCCAGGCTAAGGGCGAAGTACGTATTGCAGTTCAGGATTGGGTACGACCCCGAAGACAGAGTTAAGGGCGAACGTACGAAGTACTACCTCCTTCACGCCAACAATCACCCGAGCGCGGTTCTGTTGATGAAGGAGGTTATGTGGCCGCTCGGCGACGAAGATGGGACATTCGATTTCTCCGGCGAGTCTCAGGGCGTGCTGATTTCTCGTACGCCGCAGACGAACGAGTTGCGGCAGATTCTGCTCCGTGAGTTCGCGGGCAAGAAGTTGGCTTTCGACGACATCAGGGAGCACACGTGGAATCTGCCGTTTGTAGAAAAGCACTACCGTGAGGTCATCCAAAAGCTCCGGGCGGAAGGCATCGTGACGGTTACTCCCGTATCCTCGAAGAAGAGCGGCCTGCAAAAGAGTGACTTGGTAGGCTTTCCTGAGAACTCCGGATCTGGCTGTTCAGCGACCGACGGGAGAGAGCCATGAGTGTGCAAACAAGTATCGAGTGGACCGACGCCACCTGGAACCCCGTCCGCGGCTGCACAAAAATCAGCCCGGGATGCAAACACTGCTATGCGGAGACCTTCGCAGAGCGGTTTCGCGGGGTCAAGGGACATCCTTACGAGCAAGGATTTGATCTTCGTTTGGTCCCGAAAAAGCTGACTGAGCCTTTTGCCTGGCGCTCACCCAAGCTGGTCTTTGTCAATTCGATGAGCGACTTGTTTCAAACAGGAGTGCCGGACGCGTATGCCGAAGCAGTCTCGCGGGTGATGGCGACCGCGGACTGGCATACGTATCAGGTGTTGACCAAGCGATCGGAAAGATTGCGGAACCTGCTCGACGGCAAGCTGCGGTTCGCGGCAGAAAAGGAAAACATCTGGTGGGGTGTGAGCGTGGAAGACCGGAAATACGGATTGCCCAGAGTCGATCACCTTCGTCAGTCGCCCGCAAAGGTTCGCTTTCTATCTATTGAGCCTTTGCTCGAAGACCTCGGGGAAATCGACCTGACAGGCATCACGTGGGTCATTGTTGGCGGCGAGAGCGGACCCGGCGCCCGTCCGATGAAGCGGGAATGGGTCGTCTCTATTCGCCGGCAATGCCGGATTCAGAGAGTGCCTTTCTTCTTCAAACAATGGGGTGGCGTGAGAAAAAAGCAAAACGGCAGATTGCTGGACAACCGCACCTACGACGAATATCCGAATCGTGTTAGCAGGCCCGTCCCCGAAAGAGCCGACTGCATTGCATACGCCGAACGGTTAAAGGAGTTTGTCGGCAATTCGCCTCATCCTCCAATGATGCAATCTGCGTAGCGAACGCCGCCGGACAGCACCCCGTTTTAGCGTTGACTTCGGCTTCTCCAATCGGATAAACTAGATCAAACAACATTATCCGCTGGATAATGTCCGATCTTTGACAATTCGTTAGATCCACTCGTCGCCGGCAACTGGAATCCAGTCCCAAAATGGGCCGTGACCTGGTCCCGCAGCCGTCGTAACTCCCATGTTCTCTATATTTTGCGCGTAACTCCTGCAAACTCAAAGATCTAGCAGATAGTCGAAATTTAAGTCGTTTGCTCTCTAGATTTTGCAGGGAAAGGGGGGAGGGGGGTGCCCGGTACTAAACAGTACACTCCGCCCGGAAATAGGAAAGAACATGAAGGGCTAACCCGAGAGCCAGAGGCTAGGAGCTAGAAGCTGCTACCAAACAATAAGAGCCCCGAGGTGGTGTTGAACTCATTCGTCTCGGCCAGTAGCTCGCGTTAGACCCTTGCTGACCTGACATAGTTGCTATCCTTGCGGACTGCAATTACCGATCCTTGCTTGGGCTCCGGGCTTACCGCCAACCGGATAAACCAGTTCAACGCCTCGGGACTCTATCCTGCCTTTGACATTGTGTTCCTGTTCGCCTCGACCAGCGCTTTGCTATAGACCCTTGCTTGCCCTCTCCACTTTTCACCTTGCGATGCCGCAGAGTGACTTCGCTTGGGTCCCGGACGCCGCACCAACCGGGTAAACTTAGAACGTGTCAAAGAACGATTATGGTTTTACTCTTCCCATTCTGGGAGTCAACGAAAAACACGAAAGTGTATTTGCTTTAAATGCAGTCGAGTGCAGACGCTCCACAAGCCCGTGACCGGATTTGGTGCAAGCCGGTCAAGCGAACTTCAACAACGCGAGCACGTGGCCTTATTCAGCCGCACGGGATGCCGTAACGTCCACCTCGCAACCGGAAATGTGTTCGATTCCCGAATGTGGAAAATCCGGCGGAATCCTTATTGAGAGCGGAGTCTGGAGATTCCCGAAAATGCGCACAAGAAAAAGCCGCCAGCGTAGAAACGCTGACGGCTCGGGCTCACAATCACAATCTCACTTATGCTTTGGAGGCGGAATCAGCCTCGACGGAGGAATTTGAATGTGGCCTTCGTCGTCGTAGTAGAACTTCATCTCATGGTCCGACTTCGCGCCGGGCACGGGCTTCTCGCCGACCGAACTGACCCTCGCTTCGCCGGCCGCAGCGAGTAGAGGCTCTTTCGTGGTGTACGCGGCTTCGTTCAGAAGCTTGCCTGTCGGAGCTTTGGCAACCATGAATATGCCGCGCGGGTTGCCATTCGTGTACGTAACTCCGATGTAGTCTGCGACCATGTATCCCTGGTCGGAGACCGGCAGCCAGGTTAACTTCATCGGGCCAGCCAGTTGCTTACCCTTGGCCCAGGTCTTGCCGCCATCTTCTGAGGTGACGAAGCCCACGTCCAGCTTGCAGGAACTATTGCACGCCGAGACCGGGTAATAGTAATAAACGACGGTAAGGTGAGCCTTGCTGCCGGATGTGGCAGGGTCCGCGCCGATTCCGGGAAGGAAGTGATCCACAGTGCTGTTGACGGGATCAATCGGAATCCGGCTGGGCGTGCTCCACTTCTTGCCGTCGGGCGAGGAACTTACGACAACGTCGTTGCAGCCGCAGTTCTTGCGAAAGCGGCAATCCGACCAGACCACGTAGACCTTCCCCGATCCGTCAATCGTCGCCGAGGGGAGATCAAAACCGGTGCGGATGCCGCCGTCTTCCTCGTGGTTTGTGATGCTCGCGATAGCAACCGTGGTGCTCCAGGTCTTGCCGCCGTCAGTGGAACGAAAGGCGTCGATGCCACCGCCCTGGAATGGAACGATGACTGTGCCATTGGGCTGAACCACGGGCTCGCCGCCAAGTCCGCCGGCGTTATCGGCCGAGGGTTTGCCCACACTCCAGGTCAGTCCGCCGTCGTGGGATGTGCTCATCAGAACGTCCCCGCTGCCGTAGGCCTGATCCCATTCCGTGTAGCAGTCGCCGTAGTACGGGCTCGTGGGTGTGTTGTCGCAAGTGGTCCAGTTCTTATCGTCGAGATGGGTTCCGTCGATGATGATCGGCTTTCCCCAATGGAGGCCGTCTGGAGAGCGGCTGACAGCGACGTCTCCAATCGTGCCCGAGTTCTCCTGCTGCATGAGCGGAAGCGTCGAGATCAACCATTGCTTGTGTTTGGCGTCGTAAGCAACGGAGGGATCCGCGGCCCAGCCATAAGGTCCGTTCTTGTACTTGTCAGTGAGGGCGGGCAGAATTCCGTACGTCCAAGTCTTACCGTTGTCGGTGGAGGTGGACCACCCTATGTCGCCGCTGCCCCATCCGATGCTCCCAGGCACGCGGGCGACGTGGAAAGTGCCGACGATGGTATTGCCCCAGGAAAAAAAGTCAGGCTCGACTTCCGTCTTATGCACGCTGTCGGAGTTGTGGAGCGTATCGTTGCTGATTTTCACCAGCGTGAATTGCGCTTGCGCGGGTGCAACCAAAGCGAGCGAGATCACCAACGCCAAGACAACTGTCACTGAAGCACGATTTCTGGAATGACGGGATCTTCGATTCATAGGATTTCCTTTTCAGTCTCCCTTTGAAGGCGGAGCCTCTCGCTCCTCACCCTGCGACCGTGGGAATGGTCGGTCCGCGTGGATGTTGGGAATGCGCTTTTCGCCTCTTGAACTGAAGCGAGGCTCGTCAGCCGAAGCCTCGAGCGGGTTCTTCGTGGTGTAAGCGGCTTCGTTGAAGACGCCGCTTGAAGGTGCCTTGGCCACCATGAATACTCCAAACGCTTTGCCGTTTACATACGAGGACGACAGATAGTCGGCCAGCATGGGACCGTTCTGCGAGTTGGGCAACCAACTTATCTGCATAGCGCCAGCGCCCAGATCTTTTCCGGCCGTCCAGGTTTTCCCTCCATCCTGGGACGTGGTAAAGCCGACGTGGATCCGGCAGGTAGAATCGTTACAGCTAGCCTGTGGATAGTAGTAGTAAGTTGCGGCGAGCTGTCCGGTCTTCCCGGAAGACGCCCGGTCCACAGCCAGCCCGGGAATGAAGTGGTCCACAGTGCTGGTAAGCGGGTCAATCGGAATGCGGGCGGGCTTGGTCCACTTCGTCCCATTGGTCGAAGAAATTATGACCAAGTCATTAGTTGCGCAGTTCTTGCGGAAACTGCAGTCGGACCACACCACGTAAATCTTGCCGGACTTGTCGATACTGGTTGAGGGGAATGGCAATCCTACGCTTCGCAGGTCGCTATTTCCCTGGAAGGTATTGACCGAGGAGATGGCAATGCTCCGTCCCCAAGTAGCGCCGCCGTCGGTCGAACTGAAGGAATCCATTTCATTGCCCAGGAAAGGCACGACTACTTTGCCGCTAGGCATCACAAGTGGCTCGGCGCCGGACCCATATGCATCGTCGGCCGACGGTTTGGCTGGTCCCCAAGTAAGTCCGCCGTCGGTGGAGGTGCTCATCAGGACTTCGGGCGTGTCCCACTCCGAGTAGCAATTGCCGTAGAACGGACTCTTGGCGTTGTTGTCGCAGGTAATCCAGTTCTTGTCGTCTCCGCCGCTCGTGTCCACCAGGATCGGCTTGTCCCAGTGCAGGCCGTCCTTGGAGCGGCTGACGGCGACGTTGTCTCCGGCGTTGCCAATCGGAAGGCTCGAAATAAGCCACACACCATGTTTTGCGTCATAGACAACCGACGCGTCGCTGGCGGCTGAGTTAGGGCCGTTCTTGTAGTTGACTGTGAGACCTGGAAGATACCCGTAGGTCCAAGTCTTGCCGCCATCCGTTGAGGTGCTAAATCCCAAATCCGCGCCACCGCCATCGGCAACGCGAGCCACCTGAAAGGCGGCAACCATGGTTGACCCCCAGGAGTACGTGTCGGGTTCAACTTCAGTCTTGTGCTGACTGCTGGAGTTATGGAAGCTGTCGGTGCTGATCTTGACCAACTGTGCGTTTGCTGGCGCGGCCATCGCGAAAGTCGCAATCGTCAACACGAATGTCAGGATGGCAGACTTATTCCCGCTACTTTGGAACGTAAAGGATGTTCGATTCATGAGATGTTGTCCCTTAAATTTGCTGGAAGTGTTTACTCGCGACCCGGATGCGACGCGAAAATGGGGAGAACATTTCCCGGCAGCAACGAGGCACAGTAGTAGTTCAAGCGTCGCGCGAAGATACATCGAGCCTCGACGCGCTGTCAATGTGCATCATTTTGCATATGCTTGTGGCCCTCTCCAGCACGATGCTTGCCTTGCTGCGACGTGAGCGACGTGACACCCGAGTTGACGAACGCTGGAGATTCCGATAAATTCGTGATCTCGCAGGAGGACGCCTCTGACGACCCCTACTAGACCGTTCATCGCTCTCGCGTGATGACGGCGTAGGCCCACGAGTTTCATCCGCGCCAATCGCCGCGCCAATCGCAATGATCAGCGCGTAAACGATCAGGGCGTATTCGTTGTCTGCCCGCTCCCTCACGCGTTCTTGGCGACTTGGGAAAGCCGTCGCCCCTTCCTGGCCAGGAGCCTCCTTGGAGGCTCAATACCAGCGGCCTGTGCGCCGCCTAGCGAGGCATATCGCAATGAATCCAGTGCATTCTGTGCCCCTGTCCACCGACAGTCGCATTCAGTCATATTTACGCGCTAGCCTGAGCGCAGGACGTGAGACGGCGCGGATTGGTTCCTTCCTCGCATCGTCGGACCCGACCAGCGCCAACATTTATCGCAACTATGCCGTACCTGATGACGGAGCCAACCCAGAACCGGGTGATATCTTCGCGCTGGTTGATTGGTACGAACAGCGGTCCCGTGTCGCGCGGCTCGAGTATCCGCCCAGCGCTGCGCCAAAAGTCGAGCGGGCCCTAGTCCTGTCTGGCTTTTCGGTTGAAGGCCGCCTGCCCGTAATGGTCTGCAAAATGGAAACGGGAAAGCAGTTCCGGTGCCCGGAAGCGATTGAGATTCTGAGCGCCCAAGACGACATAACGTTGAGAGCGGCAGCCCATGCTCAAAACGAGGCATATGGGGAGGCAAACACCAGCGAGGCCGATGTCGCTCGACTCAGGCGCACGGTTCAATCTGGTGGTATGGTCCTGTTGGCGCGTGATTTGCACACTGGTGAACCTGCGGGCGCTGGATTGTATTCCGCTCCTTTAGGAGGAGTGACCGAAATCGCGGCAATCGGCGTGCGCCCCCGTTTTCGCCGCAGGGGCATTGCCCATGCGCTCACGTCACAACTCAACCAGGCAGCAATTAAGTCAGGTGTCCAGATACCCTTCTTGATGGCCGCACATCCGGCCGAAGAACGCCTGTATGCTCGAGCAGGATTCGCGACCTGTTCGGAGATTCTCCATATCTCAAAGGAGCGGCGCGGTTAACCCTACTCGCAGCGTTTCTGATCTCGGCGATCTCTGCGTTTTATGGTCCTTGGCCCCGACATACCTAGAGTTTTAAATCGCGGAGGTCGCGGAGAAATAGCCGCACAGAGTAGACGGGGAAGGCGGTCGGCAAACCGAGCCTTTGATAATCCCGCGGTTGCTGACGCTGTGTCTTGTTTAGTCACTTAGCAGGCTGGAGTCCTGCCGTTACACTCGCGCTGAGGGAATTTCAATGACGATCTTCAATGAGGGGCGAGGCAAGATCATCAATGCGGAGTCAAACCCAATTTTCCGCCTGATCGGTTTGGTCATCGCCGCGCTTGTGGTGGTTATTCTTCTCTTCAACTCGGTGGCCCGGGTCGAATCCGGAAACGTCGGTGTGCTCACGCTTTTCGGACGAGTCACGGGTGAGGTGCTGCCGGAGGGCATCCATTTGGTCAGTCCATTCAAGACCAACAACGAGATGTCAATTCGCACGCAGGAAATAAAGGAATCAGCCAGCGTGCCCTCAAGTGAAGGCCTGGTGATGAATCTGGATACCTCGCTGATCTTCCACGTCGACCCGGCAAAGGCTTCGGATGTGTACCAGAAGATCGGCCCCAATTATCAGGCGGTGCTGATTGAACCTAATCTGCGGGCGGCAATCCGCGAGGCCACGGCCTCGCACAGCGCCAATGCACTCTATACCGGCGAACGCGAAATGGTCGCCAAGCAGATCTTTGACCAGCTAGCCGGGTTGCTGGGGCAGCGCGGCTTCATCGTGGAGAGCATTCTGCTTCGGGATATCCAGCTTCCGGCGACCCTGAAGTCCTCCATTGAAGCCAAACAGCAGGCCGAGCAGGAGGCCCTTGCCATGAGCTTTCGCCTACAGAAAGAAACCCAGGAGGCCCAGCGCAAACGCATTGAAGCGGAGGGAATTCGGGACTTCCAGCAAATCGTGGCGCAAGGGATTAGCCCCCAACTTCTTGAGTGGAAGGGCATTGAAGCTACCGAAAATCTCGCCAAGAGTCCGAACAGCAAGGTCGTCGTGATCGGGAACAATAAGAATGGACTTCCTCTGATTCTGGGGCAGTAACCCGCTCTGATCCAGTGGCTTAGCCTCACCGGAGTACGCCGAAAGCCTTGCCAGTCATGGCATTTCAGAAATCCTAATATTCTTGACAGGCAGCGACCCTTAGGGCACATTTACCTGTAACCTGGCCCATCGAGCCCGGCTTCCGCAGGTTCGAAGCCCCGCTTCGAGAAACGAAGCCATCTTTCCCGGGGGTCACATGAGAAGAGTTGCTGCGATTCTTACACTGCTAGTTTCGCTGGGCGCAAACGTTGCACACGCCCAAGGTCCGCGATATCACCGCGGAATTCAGAACGTGGTCATAATCTTTCAGGAAAATCGCACCCCCGACAACCTGTTTGGGAGCAACCCAAATTTCCTGCCGGGTGTGGACATCGCTACGAGTGGAGTAAATTCACAGGGTCAGCAAATTCCTCTAACACCCGTACCTCTGGCAAACGACTACGGTCTGAGTCATGCGCATTCTGCGTTCCTGTCGATGTATGCCGGTGGGAACATGGACGGGGCCAACAAGATCCCCGTCACCTGCAACAAAGGTGCAAAGGATTGTCCGCCCACCGCCCCCCAATTCAAGTATGTCGACAATTCGAGTGGGATATTGGACCCCTACTTCCAGTTGGCTGAACAGTACACGTTCGGTGATCGCATGTTCCAGACCAACCAAGGCCCCAGTTTCCCGGCTCATCAATTCATTATTTCCGGGACTTCAGCGCCATCTCAGCCCGGTCACGAGTTCAGCGATTCGTTCGCTGCCGAGAATGCCGGGGGAGTGTCGGGTGTTGACAACAACACGGGATGCGCCGCACCGTCACAAGAGTTCGTTAAGCTGATCGATCCCAGTGGCAGTGAGTCGCAAGAAATCTACCCATGTTTCGAGCATGAAACTCTGGTGGATTTGCTGGACTCGCGACGAATTAGCTGGCGATACTATACCCCATCGGCTGGTTCGCTCTGGACGGGGCCGAACGCGATTCAGCATCTACGTTTCGGCGACGATTGGGACAAAGATGTCGTACTGAATTCCGCCCAAGTGTTGACTGACATTGCAAACGGCCAACTCGCAAACGTGAGCTGGGTGATTCCGACCGGTCAGGAATCGGATCATGCGGGGACCAATAACGGTTTGGGACCGTCCTGGGTCGCGTCCGTCGTCAACGCCATCGGCAACAGCCAATATTGGGACAACACTGCCATCATAATCACGTGGGACGATTGGGGAGGCTGGTACGACCACGTTGCACCGCGGGTCATTAACTCTTATGAATATGGATTTCGGGTGCCGCTGATTGTCGTGTCTCCCTACGCCAGGCAGGGTTATGTGTCTCACGTAACTCACGATTTCGGAAGTATTCTGAAGTTCATCGAAGAGATTTACTTCTTGCCTTCGCTCGGCTATGCGGACGAACGGGCCGACGATCTCTCAGATTGTTTCGACTTTCGCCGGCACAATGTTTTTAAGACAATTAAGGCACCGCACAACGCCAAGTATTTCCTAAACGACAAGACGCCACCCGGAGACCCAGATGATGATTGATCGGGCCGTAAATAGGGCCCGAACCACTCGTCGCGAACGCGGCTGACAAGCGCACGAAGGCGCACCTGCCTGCTAGGATAGGCCTCGTGCTGCCGCTGCTCGATGTCCGGAGTCTTACGGTGGAATTCCCAACCCAGGGATCGACCTCCGCCCGGTCGCTGGTAGCGGTTCGCGATCTCAGTTTGACCATTGCTCCCCGCGAAGTGCTCGGACTGGTCGGAGAATCCGGCTCGGGGAAATCCGTGACATCACTTGCTCTGATGCGTCTGCTTCCCCCGCAGGCTCGCGTTGGCGGGGAAATTCGGTTCTCGAACGGAAACGGCTCTGCGCAGAACCTCCTGGGCCTTCCGCCCGAAGAGATGCGAAGCCTGCGTGGATCCCAAGTAGCCATGATCTTTCAAGAGCCCATGACTGCGTTGAATCCAGTGATGCGGGTTGGCGAGCAGATCGCGGAGGCGGTCGCGGTGCACGCCCAAGTCACAAAAAAGGCAGCTTGGGATCGCGCGGTCGCGGTAATGGAGGATGTCGCAATCCCGAACCCGGCTCTCCGCGCGCGCGATTATCCGTACCAACTCTCCGGAGGAATGCGCCAGCGGGTCATGATCGCCATGGCGGTGGTCAATCGTCCTGCGCTGCTGATTGCCGATGAACCCACCACTGCGCTGGATGTGACGGTGCAGGCGCAGATTCTTGAACTCCTCGCCGAAATGCGAGCCAAGTTTGGCTTAGCCATGCTGTTCATTTCGCACGATCTCGCGGTGGTGTCCGAGGTTGCCGACCGCATCGCAGTGATGTACGCAGGCAACCTCGTGGAACTGGGATCAAAGCGCGATATTTTCCATGCTCCGGCGCATCCCTATACCCGCGGACTTCTGAATGCGGTGCCTACGTTGAAAACGGATCGTACTCGCGCGCTCCAAACCATCGAGGGGACGGTGCCGCCGATGCACGCGCTTCCTCCCGGATGTCCATTTGAACCACGTTGTGAGTTTCGTATCCCGGAATGCGGGCGCAGTCTCCCGCCTTTGATCGAGATAGGGCCGGGCCACTGGGCGCGATGTCCGGTGATCAATACGTGAGAGTGCCGGATACTTTGTCCACTTTTTCGACCATGATTCGACGCCAAGAATTGAGCAACGGACACCCAAATCAATAGCGGCGGAGATGAGTGTCCGCCTCTGCACGCCTCTTTGGGTCTATAATCGCCATTTTGCCCGGTGACCAGTGCGCGTACTCTTACTAAGCGATATTCACAGCAATCTCGAAGCTCTTGAGGCCTGCCTCGCGGCGGCGCCTTCTCACGACATAGTCGTCAACCTAGGTGACACTGTCGGCTACGGGGCCAGCCCCAATGAGGTCATCGAACTTTCGCGGAGACTGGGGAAGATCTTCGTCCGCGGCAATCACGACAAAGCGGTGTGCGGCCTGATCGACATTAAGGACTTTAACCCCGTAGCCGCACTGGCTTCGCAATGGACGCGCGACCAGCTTACCTGGGAAAATCTGGAATGGCTCCGCTCCCTACCACAGGGGCCGATTCGGATCGAGGGACTTCCCGACGCACAATTCGTTCATGGATCGCCCGTCGATGAAGACGAGTATGTAGTGACCGTCGGCGATGCCGTCGAACCGCTGATGGTAGCTCCTACAGCGGTGACCTTCTTCGGGCACACTCATTTGCAGGGAAGCTTTATGTTGAATGGCGATCACATCAACTCGGTCCATCCCGCCTACCAGACGGTCGGACAAATCGAAAGCTCCGAATTTCCTCTGAAGAGTAACCAGCCCTATCTGGTCAATCCCGGTTCCGTGGGACAGCCGCGCGATGGCGACTGGCGGGCGGGCTTCGCGGTTTTCGATTCTGACGCTCGCATCGTTGCGTTCTACCGCGTTCCCTACAATCTAAAGAGTGCGCAGGATCGGATTCTCGCCGCCGACCTGCCACCACGTCTGGCTACTCGGCTGGCTGCGGGAAGATGAATTGTGTCAAATCGTCTGGGGACAATTGAAATGAAGACGAGCCGTTGGAATTGGACGGGGCCTGCCGTTCGGGCTGCTGTACTGGCAGGTTGCCTGGCTGCGGTTGGTGGCGCGCAGGCCCAAAGCGGTGCGGTCGCGCGAAACTTTGATCAAGTGGCTATTTCGCCAGATGGAAATCGTATCGCCTGGGTGCAATCGTCAGAGAATGCGTCCGGGGAACCGACCGGCGGATCGGCGATTTATGTTCAGGACTTGAGATCTTCCACCTCGAAGCCGAAACGTATCTCGGCCAGCAACGACAGTCACGCGGCAAGTGAAGGTACCATCGCATGGTCGCCAGACAGCAGACATTTGGCTTTTCTCTCCGACGCTGAAGGGGATGGGCAATCAAACTTTTATGTAGCCGCCGTGGATGGCGGATCTGTGCGCAAGCTAACCAGCCTCACGGGCTTCCTGGCGGATCCCGCGTGGTCTCCGGATGAGAAGACGCTGGCATTTCTGTTCACGGAGAACGCGCCCCGCGCTGCCGGTCCGTTGATGCCCATGGTGCCGGAGACGGGCGTGATCGGCCAGAAGATCTACGAGCAACGGTTGACGCTGGTGGATCTCGCGTCTGGCAAAGTGCGCCAGCTTTCGCCGCCCGACATGTACGTGTACCAGTACGACTGGGCGCCCGATGGCAAGAGCTTCGCCGCCATCGCCGCACGCGGCGCCGGGGATTCGAATTGGTACGTTGCCGAACTCTGCACATTGAGCGCGGAAAGCGGGGAGCTCAAGCCGGTTTACAAACCTTCTTTTCAGATTGCGGTGCCGCGTTGGTCTCCGGACGGCAAGAGCATCGCTTTCATCGGCGGCCTGATGAGCGATGAGGGGTCGATCGGCGGTGACATTTTTACTGTGCCAGGCTCGGGCGGGGATGCTCGTGACGTGACCCCTGGAATCGCGGCATCGCCCTCCTCGCTGTATTGGGAGTCACCAGGCAGAATTCTTTTTACTGAAAACATCGACGGCCAAGCGGGCGTTTCCCGGCTCGATCTGTCGAGCGGCAAGGTTTCGCCGCTGTGGACCGGCCCGGAAGTCATTTCCACGGAAGTTGAGGGCGTAATTTCGGTCTCGCTTGCAGCGGATCGCCAGACTTCCGCACTGATTCGTAATTCATCCGCGAGCCCACCGGAAATATGGGCTGGCCCGATCGGCGGGTGGAAGCAGATCACTCGCGTCAATGACAGTATCCGTCCCGCATGGGGCCAAGTGAAAAGCCTTCATTGGTCGAATGGCGACTGGAAAATTCAGGGCTGGCTCATGTATCCCATAGCCTACGATCCCAGCAAGCGCTATCCGATGGTCGTGGTGGTGCATGGTGGGCCCGCCGTGGCTGAGCACGTTGGATGGCCTGGGGCCTTCTTCAATATCTACGAACTTTCTGCCCGCGGATATTTTGTGCTCCTTCCGAACCCTCGCGGCAGCTTTGGCCAAGGAGAAAAGTTCACAACCGCCAACGTCAAGGATTTCGGCTACGGAGATTTCAAGGACATCTTGACGGGCGTGGACGAGGTGGTGAAAACGCTGCCAGTGGATAACGATCGCATCGGCATTACCGGCTGGAGCTACGGCGGCTATATGACCATGTGGGCGGTGACCCAGACCAACCGTTTTCGCGCCGCCGTGGCCGGCGCCGGACTGGTGAACTGGCAAAGCTACTACGGCCAAAACGACATCGATGAATGGATGCCCCCCTATTTCGGTGCAACCATCTATGACGATCCGGCGGTGTATGCGAAGAGCGCGCCCATCACATTCATAAAGAACGTGAAGACGCCCACCCTGGTGCTGGTCGGCCAGTACGACGGTGAATGCCCGATGCCGCAATCCCGCGAGTTCTGGCACGCGCTCCAAACCCTGGGCGTGGAAACGCAACTCGTAATCTATCCCGGTGAAGGACACGAATTCTTCCAGCCCGAACACCGTCGCGACGTAATGGAACGCCTGATAGCGTGGTTCGATCACTATTTGAAATGAAAGAAAATTGTGTGGAGACGGGCGACTCGCCCGTCAGTGTAAACTTTTTCCATGCCCTCGTATTCCTCATCCCGCGTCACCAAAGAACTGTTCAGCGCGCACGAAAATCCGCCGGAGCATTACCTCGTGGCGTTCAGCGATGGCGGTGCCAGAGGCAATCCTGGACCTTCCGGCTACGGCGTCGTCATTCAAGATGAGGCTCGGCGAAAAATTGCCGCGCTTAGCGAATACCTCGGCCATCAAACCAACAATTTCGCTGAGTATCAGGGCCTAATCGCCGCGCTGGAGTATGCGGTCACACACGGTCACAAAGCACTCAAGGTGATCAGCGATTCAGAGTTGCTGGTAAGGCAAATCAAGGGCATCTACAAAGTGAAGAATGCCGCGCTCCAGGATCTCCACGGACGCGCCAAAGAACTGATCGCGCAACTGGATTGGTTTTCCATCGGACACGTTCTCCGTGGCCACAATGAAGAAGCCGACCGCCTCGCCAACGCCGCCATGGACAAAGGCATGGGGCGTGTGGCGCGGGCGCCCTCGCCCGCGTCCCCAGCGGTAAACACTTCCCAAGCGCGGCAAGAGTTCAATGGAATCGTTCGAGAAGGGAAGATCGAACTAGTCGACGGTAAACTGCCTGAAGGAACCCAGGTGCAGGTGCGATTGAAAACCTGAGACTCGCGAGAACACCCGTCCTCCACTGACAAAAGACTTATTCGTCGACCACCGGATTCCTCAACGTCCCCACACCCTCCACGCGGACCTCAATCACATCCCCCGCAACCACGGGGCCGACGCCTTTGGGAGTGCCACTTGCAATTAAGTCGCCCGGAACAAGCGTCATCGCCTGCGAGATATAGCGAATCACGACGCCGAGCGAAAAAATGAAATCACGTGTATCGCCCTGCTGGCGCTGGTCTCCGTTCACTCGAGTCTCAACTACCACCCCGGACCACGGGTTAATCTCATCGGTCACCAACGGGCCAACGGGACAAAACGTGTCGAAGCCTTTGGCGCGAGTCCATTGGCCGTCGGTATTTTGCAAGTCACGCGCCGTCACGTCGTTAACGCATGTATAACCAAGAATGTAAGGACGAACATCTTCATCCGACGCCAGCTTGTAGCATTTCTTGCCAATCACCAATCCGAGTTCCCCTTCAAAGTCGACGCGCTGCGAAATTTTTGGCCGGCGGATTTCTCCGCCGGGCGCCAGCAGCGATGAAGGAGGTTTGAAGAAGAGCAACGGCTCGCTCGGCACTTCATTGCCCAGTTCAGCAACGTGCTCGCGATAGTTCCGGCCCACGCAAACGATTTTGGATGGACGGACCGGCGCGAGCAACGTGGCCTCGGCCAAGGCAAGATGGTCCATCCGCTTGGAGGGCAGGTCTTCCATGTCACCGCCAACCTGGTCCGGCGCCTTGAGCAGCAGCCGGGTGATCTGCTCTGCTCCGGCGACGGCTTCAACCAAGCCGAAATGAGATTGTCCGTTTAGCTCGAATGCGCAATATTTCATAGAACCTCAGCACTCAGCATTTAGCATCTGGCGCTGAACAATCAGCCCTCGGCGCTTCCGCGAGTGCCCCGAACCGCTAAATGCTAAGTGCCAATTGCTGAGTGCTATCTTATGGTACAGCCTCGCTCGCCTCTTGCGACCGCGTGCTCTCATTTCCACGCACATCGACGGCTGAAACGGAATAAAAGTAGTTCTTTCCCGAGGCGACGTTGGTGTCGCGAAGGGCCGGCGCCCTCACCAGCACTGAATTGATTTTCACCGATTCCCCGCCCGCTTCGTGGCGAAAAACGTTGTAGCCGGCAAGATCAGCCTCTGTATCCGGAGCCCAGATTAAATCAATGAACGGTTGTTGACCTGCTCCCGAGTACACGGCTTGCAGGCCAGAGGGCACCGCGGGCGGAAACACGTCATGAGCGAAAACCTTTACCGGGGGCGTATCGCCTCCTTCGAACTGGGTCTCAGGTTTTCCTTCCTCTTGGATCAGCACGACCACGGTCGCGCGATACCAGTATGTTTTCTCCCACTCGAAGCTGTGGTCCACAAGCCGCGTCGCGGACGATGGGTCCAGCGGTAGCTCTCCCACTACCGTGTCAGTATTTGCGTCCTCGGGCCGGCGATACACGCGATATAGATACCGCAACCCCGGCTTTTCTGACGCTTGTGGAATCGCGTTCCAATTCAAGACGACTCCTTCTGCGGCAACTTGAGCTCGGAAGTCGGAAGGTGGCGGCAGAGCGCCTACTGCCGGTACCTGTACGCTATTCGAGATTCCAGCGCTCCGGCCGTGTTCGTTCAGCACTGAAATCGTATAGAAGATCTGCGCGCCCGGATTCCCGGCCAAAATTGTTTTTGGCAGATCATCCGTATAGGTCGCTTGCATCTTGGGAGCCGTCTTTGAAGGCTTAGTTGGTTGAGCGCTTGCTGCGGGCGGATGCGCCGCAGGGACTTCTCCCACCGGATTCGCGCACTCCGCCATTGCAGCATCGAGACTCCTGCAAATACGAGTGGGACCCAGGTGTCGCGCCGGAAGGCGATCGGTGGTTTCGGCGGGCACAGTCCAACTGAGGTAGACGCTGTCCCCTTTGCGTACTGCCCGAAGATCGGTAACCGGCTCAGGAAGCTCCAACGATGGAGGCCTGGGAATGCCAGGAACGCCGCAGCCCAAAAGCGCAGCACTGACAAACAGCAATATCAGGAGCTTCGAGATGAATTGCCTCATCAGCGGAAGAACAAGGTTATCAGAAGGATTGCTCTACAAAATGTAGCGCGACAGATCCTGATCTTTCACGATGTCGGCCAGCATGTGACGTACATAGTCTGCGTCGACTTTGAAGTGCTCGCCTTTTTTATCGGGGGCGTCGAAGCTGATCTCATCGAGCACGCGTTCCATGATGGTGTGCAGGCGGCGCGCTCCGATGTTTTCCGTGCCTTCATTCACGCGGAAGGCAAAGCGGGCAACTTCCTCCAGCGCGTCCTTGGTGAATTCCAGCTTCACGCTCTCCGTTTCGAGCAGAGCAGTGTATTGCTTCACCAGGGAAGACTTGGGCTCGGTCAAAATTCGTATGAAGTCTTCCATGGTGAGCGATTGCAATTCCACACGAATGGGGAAGCGGCCCTGCAACTCCGGAATGAGATCGCTCGGTTTCGAAACATGGAACGCTCCCGCCGCCACAAACAGGATGTGGTCGGTACGAACCATGCCATAGCGAGTGTTCACCGTCGTGCCTTCGACGATGGGCAGGATATCGCGCTGCACGCCTTCACGTGAAACGTCCGGTCCATGTCCGCTTTCACGGCCCGCGATCTTGTCGATCTCGTCGAGAAAAATGATGCCCGAATCTTCTACACGATCAATGGCGGTACGCGTCACCTGATCCATATCAATCAGACGCTGCTCTTCTTCCTGGATCAGGTACTCGAACGCCTCATTGACCTTCATCTTCCGCTTCTTTGTGCGCTGGCCGAAAATGTTGGGCAACATGTCCTTGATGTTGACGTCCATCTCTTCGACGCCCTGATTGGAGATGATCTCGAAAGACGGGAACGCGCGTTCGCGCACATCGATTTCCACGGTGCGTTCATCGAGCTTGCCTTCGCGCAACTGCTGGCGAAGCTTTTCGCGGGTACGGCTCTGCGATTCGCCCGAGGAAGATGCGGTCGTTCCTTCGAGGATGAACCCAGCCTGTGCAGACTCTGTGGGGCGAGCCGGAGCGGGCGGCGGCAAAAGAATGTCCAGCAGGCGCTCCTCCGCGTTGAGTTCGGCTTTGTCCGCAACGTCTTCCAGTTTTTCCTCGCGCACCATCTCGATTGCGATCTCAACCAGGTCGCGAATCATGGATTCGACATCGCGTCCGACGTAGCCGACTTCGGTAAACTTCGACGCCTCCACTTTGAGGAAGGGCGAATTTGCGAGCTTGGCCAACCGGCGGGCGATTTCAGTCTTCCCCACGCCCGTAGGCCCAATCATGATTATGTTCTTGGGAATCACTTCTTCGGCGAGATCCGGCGCGAGTTTTTGCCGCCGCATGCGGTTACGCAATGCAATCGCCACCGCGCGCTTGGCGTCTTTTTGTCCGACAACGTGCTTATCCAGTTCGGCGACGATCTCACGCGGGGTGAGCTCGTCGAGAGCAATCTGTTCTTCGTCCACGGTTCCGGGTAAGTAGATGGCCATAAGTCAGTCGTTGGTCATTGGTCGTTTGTCTTTGACCGTTCGTCGTTGGCCCGGAACAGGTTTGGCCAACGACGAACGACCAATGACCAACGACTAGAGCTCTTCAATCGTTACTTTGTCATTTGTATAAATGCACATGTTGCCGGCGATCTTCATCGCTTCTTCCGCAATTTGGCGGGAGGAGAGCTGCGTGTGCGCCGCCAGCGCTTGGGCTGCCGCCTGCGCATACGGTCCGCCGCTGCCGATGGCTGCAATCCCGCCGTCCGGCTCGATTACGTCGCCCTGGCCACTGAGCAGGAACGTCTGCTCCTTGTCCGACACCAACAAGAGCGCTTCCAGATGCCGCAAGAATTTATCGGTCCGCCAATCCTTCGCCAGTTCGACAGCTCCCCGTCCGATATTGCCATGGTACTGCTCCAGCTTCGCCTCGAAACGGCTAAAGAGCGAAAACGCATCGGCGGTGGAGCCCGCGAATCCTGCGAGAATCTTGTCTTGATACAAGCGGCGGATTTTCTTGGCGGTATGTTTGATCACACCTTCGCCGAGCGTGACTTGGCCGTCGCCGGCCATAACGACATGGCCCTCACGCCGGACACAAAGCACCGTAGTCGAACGCACTAAACGCTTTTTTGTCATGAGCGCAATTCTTCATTATAGCAGCGGACGCACGCGCGGGGCGTCTTCATCGGTGCGGCATCAGGAGAAATTCCTACCTAATCAAAGTTCTCTAGCTCACCACCACATCCGCAATCCGTACTGCGTCGGCGCAGGCCCGGACATCGTGAGTGCGAATAATGTGAGCTCCTTTCAGAATAGCCGCTGTTTCTGCGGCGATGGTGCCGAATAGACGTTCGCCCACCGCTGCGTCCTTGCCGCCGCGCGCCAACGCTCGTCCGATGAAGGATTTTCGCGACAGTCCCGCCAGCAACGGATACCGCAGTTCATGCAAGTCTTCGAAGCGCTTGAGCAGCGGGTAATTTTCCTGAAAACTCTTGCCAAAACCAAACCCCGGATCGAGCACGATTCGCTCGCGTTTGACCCCTGCCATCAGGGCGACATCGGCCCGCTCTCTGAGTTCGCGTTTCACCAGCGTCACGATATCGGATATCGGTGGCAGATTGCTCCATTCCTCCGGACGTCCGCGCATGTGCATCAGCACGGCACCGCAATTCAACCCAGCCAGCGTCTTCGCCATCCGCGGATCCCAGCGAAATCCGCTCACATCGTTTACGATTTCGGCGCCCGCTTCAACTGCTGCACGCGCCACATTTGCTTTGTAGGTATCTACCGAGAGTACTGCGTCTGGACGCTTTTGTTTCAGCGCCGCGATTACCGGAATCACTCGCTCCAATTCTTCTTTCTCTGTAACGGGCTGCTTCGTCGAAGGCCGTAGGCCGGCCGGCGCGACATTGTCACGAACGGTTCCAGAAGCGAGAACCTCAGCTCCAGGGCGCGTTGATTCCCCGCCCACGTCGACGATGTCGGCACCGTCTTGCACCAACTTCAGCCCGTGATCGACTGCGCGGTCCCGATCGAAATGCGCTCCGCCATCAGAAAACGAATCCGGAGTCACGTTGATGACGCCCATTACGAACGTGCGCTTTCCCAAATGCAGGGAGCGCGATCCTAGATTCCATTCAAATACCGGGCGCATGGGACCGATTCTAAACCCAGCACTTGGCAATTAGCAGTTGGCCCTTGCACTCTGCAACAGATCTCGAAAAGACGAACGACATCCTCGCCACATCAAAGCCACGTGCTAAGTGCAGCGCTCGTTGCCGCAATTGCTGTTGCATTCGCAAAATCCTGCTTCGCGCCGGTGCTACAATCGCTCTACTTGGATGCATCGAAAACACGCGTATTTCGCGATTGCTTCTTGCTTGCTGGTGGCGGCGCAACTCCACTCTGCCTCTCATGATCCAATCGCCAAACGCATTGACTCGATCCTTGCGGCTCCCGATCTGGCTCGTGGTTTTTGGGGCGTCGAGGTGGCCTCGCTCGATAGTGGCGAAGTCCGCTATCAACGGAATGCGGACAAACTGTTTACTCCAGCGTCCAACACCAAGCTGTTTACAACCGCCGCCGCTCTCGCGCTGATTGGGCCGAATTACACTTCCCGCACCACCGTCGAGACCAGTGGGGTCCTCGACAAGTATGGACGGCTCAGCGGCGATCTTGTGTTGATCGGCCGTGGCGACCCCAATCTTTCCGGCCGCGACTTGCCCTACAACCTGCATACCACGCGCAACGATCACCCCATTCAGGTGCTCGAACAACTCGCGGACGCGCTGGTTCAGAAGGGCGTGAAATACGTCGACGGCAATATCGTCGCCGACGACTCCTACTTCGCGTTCGAGCGCTACGGCGAAGGTTGGAGTCAGGACGATCTCGTTCTCGCGGACGGTGCTCCCGTTTCCGCGCTGACCATCAACGACAATGTCGTGTTCGTGAATATTCTCCCCGCGGATCGAGCTGGAGAGCATGCGTTCGTCAACATCACGCCGTTCGCCGATTACTATCGCATTGATAATCGCATCATCACCACGCCTGTTGGCACGGGGCGGAAGATTTATATCAGCCGCGAGCCTGGGTCCACGCTCGTTACCTTATGGGGCAACATGCCGCTCGATGACGCCGGCACGAACGAAGCTCTCGCCATCGAAGACCCCGCCGAATTTGCCGCCGCGCTCTTTCATCAATTGCTGGAGAATCGCGGCATCGTTGTGTACGGCAAACAAAGCACGCGGCACACTGAGTTGGCGAGTCTTTCCACGTTGACCGTCACGGCCATCGCGCCCGCGGGAGGTGGGGACGAATCGTCGCGGGCATTATCGACTCAGAGGCTGGTGCTGGCCAGTTATCAGTCCAAACCTCTGATCGAGGACGTTCGCGTGATCAATAAAGTCAGCCAGAATCTGCACGCGGAAATTCTGTTGCGCCTGCTGGGGCGGGAAAAAGGCGCCGCAGGCACCGTCGAAGGCGGACTCGAAGTGTTGCGCGGCTTCCTGAACCGGGCGGGCGTTCCGAGCGATCAATACGTTTTCTACGATGGTTCCGGCCTCTCCCGTCAAGACCTGGTCACGCCGCACGCGGTGGTGCAGTTGCTGCGCTATGCTGCGAGCCAATCGTGGGGAGCGAGCTTTCGCGAGACGCTGCCAGTTGCAGGTATTGATGGTTCGCTTGCAGATCGCTTCCCGAATCTTGATCCGCGAACGCACGTGTACGCCAAGACCGGCTCGCTGGGCGGAGTCAAGACGCTTTCCGGTTATGCGACGACCGCTCGCGGGCAGCGAGTTGCCTTTTCCATCCTGTCGAACAATTTCAACCTGCCGAACAAGCGTGTTCTTGACGCGATTGATGGAGTTGTGGAAGCGATTGTGGATGGGAAATAGCGATTGTAGTTAGCAGTCAGCGCTTAGCACTTAGCATTCAGCCCTCAGCACCTTGGCCCACTCCGCTTATTTCACCCCGAAACTGTCGGAACATTAAAGGCTAAGTGCTGAGTGCTTCTTTCACCTCTGCATTCTTTTTGCTTGCCGATCGCGGATTGCGCGGACGCCGCCGGGGCCGGTTCCAGTGGGTGGTTTGCGCATGCCTTCAAGTAGATCTCGAAGGACTACTGCATTGTTCCTTTCCTCATTCCTGGATGCGAACAATAGCGTCAGCTGCTTTCGGCGGTTTGCAAGCCGATAGAGTTCATCCAGCGCCGCGGTGGATTCTGGCCTCGTCAACTCTTTGAGATAGCGTTTGCGGAAGATGGCCCATGCTTCTGGACGCGCGTGGTACCACTTTCGCAGAGCGTCGGAGGGCGCCAAGTCTCGCAGCCATTGGTCTACGCTCGCGCGGGCCTTGCTCAAGCCGCGTGGCCAGAGGCGGTCCACCAGCACGCGGGTTCCGTCCGAGCGAGCGGGTTGTTCGTAGACTCGTTTGACCTTCACCGGTTTTGCTGTCACTTGGATCACCGCGCTGCACTTGGCTTTGCTTTATTATTGTAGCGGTTTGGTTTCTTCTTTGAAGGACAAATGGAACAGCCTCGCGTCGGAAGTTCTCGCCCCTGCAGATTTGAAAAATTAGAATTGTTTGCTCTGGGTCTCTGCGCCTCTGTAGCAATGCTCTGGTCCATTGCCGGCTGCGATGTCCAACGGCGCAAAAGCGATGCCGAACTCGGCCTCAATCCGCAGCAGATCGCCGGGCGCCGCATCTATGACAACTATTGCGACCGGTGCCATGCGCCTTATTCTTCACGAGGGCGGCAAGGCCCCGGCATGCAAGGCGTGTTCCAGCGGCAATATCTCCCGATGAGCGGGATGCCCGCTAATGATGATCGGGTCGCGGACATCGTTCGACTCGGCCGAAATAAAATGCCCGGCTTCGCCCAGGTTCTTAATCAACAACAGATTAACGATCTGCTCGCCTATCTGCACACGTTGTAAGCTCGGAGTTTGAACGGCTGTTTCAGTAGTCGGAAGTGTCCTCATCGGTGGGCGCGTAGGCCGCCTCCACATGGAACTGATCTCAGCACGGATCGAGGTCAATGGCAGCGGACAGGAGTGTCCGCCCTACACTATTTGTCGTCGTTGAAGATGTCGGCTACTGCCTTCCAGTGGCCGGTGCGCTTCTGCCACACCACTACGAATTTTCCGACGCTGGTGCCGGGCTTCCCTTGCGAGTCGTTGAGGGTTATCTGAAAAGTTCCGATTTCGTAGGCCAGATCTCGCGACTTCGCAACCACTACTTTGGTTGGAGCAAATTGGAGGTTAAAGCCGGGCAGGGACATGAAATGCGACCAGGCGGCGCGAATGGCGTCCTTACCCGTGGCAATGGGCGCGTTGGGGGGCAGCATGGAAGCGTCGTCGGCGTAGAAAGAGACGGTTTTATCCAGGTCCTTGGAGCCGGCGGCGTTGGACCATATCACATCGAGAGCGCGAATGGCCTGCTCGTCAGGGGAAGCATCTTGCGCGAAGGCAAGAGTTGATCCGAGAAGAAGGAGGATCACGAGTAAAGTTGAGTTTCTTTGCTGGCGCATGGTAACCATCCTTTCCACTAGTTAATTTATTCGAGTGCGAGGCCGTAAGGGGAACAGCATAGCTGGGCTCGCCTTGCACCCGCAAGGGCAGCGAGATTCTTTTCCGTAGATCGAACGATACAATAGCGGGGTGAGCGCTGCAGCTACGTCGCCGGTGGCAAATGGGGCATCGACGGAGGGTCGGCCATTTACCTTGTGGCAGAGATTCTTGCTTTGGCTGATCACGTGGGTGGGATATCTGGTGGTCCGCGCGATCGGGCCGACGCTGCGGTTTTCGGCCTCGTTAGAAGATGGAGCGCCGCCGACGCTCGAGACCCGGCCGATCGTTTACGCGTTTTGGCATACCTGCATCATTCCGTCGATGTACCTATGGCGGGACCGGCAGATCAGGGTCATGAGCAGCGACAGCTTCGATGGGGAATGGATGGGGCGCATCATGCGGAAATTTGGTTTCGTGAAGGTGCGGGGATCGAGTAGCCGGTTTGCCGTGCGGGCGCTGCTTGGGATGCGGCGGGAATTGGAGCAAGGTTGGACCGTGGCGTTTACGATCGATGGCCCGCGCGGTCCGCGATTCGTAGCCAAGCCGGGGCCGGTGGTACTGGCGCGGGCGACGGGTGTCCCCATGGCGGTGTTTCATATCGCGGTGGAAAAAGCGTGGATCTTGAATACCTGGGATCGTTCGATGATCCCGAAACCGTTTTCGCGGGCGCTGATGCGGGTCGCCCGCAAGATTCCGGTTCCGGCGGATGCGGACGATTCTCAGAAAGAACAATTGCATGCGGAGTTGCAAGCTTCGCTGGAGCGAGTGCGGGAGTTCGCAGAAGCGAATGTGGCGAAAGTAGGGAGTGCGCAGTTTCCAGTTAGGAAAAGTTAGGTCCCCCTCGGACGATGCGCTTGCCGATAGGCCTGCGGTTACTGCCGGGCTTGCGCTTGGCAGACGGGCGAGTCGCCGTCTCCACACGGCTTGTGGCCGTTTACGATACGATTTGCCAGGAGTGAGAGCTGATGGCTGCAATTGTTCTGGATGGTAACAAGATCGCCAGTGAGATTCGGGCGGAGGTCGCGTCGGAAGTGAAGACCATGACGGACGCGGGGATGCGTCCGGGACTTGCGGTTGTTTTAGTGGGCCACAATCCGGCTTCGGAAGTCTATGTTCGGGGCAAGGTAAAGAATAGTGCAGAGGTCGGACTCTACAGCGAGCAGCACACTCCTCGCGAGCTAATTTCTACCGACGAGTTGCTAGCACTGATCGCTGAGCTGAACCGGCGGGACGAGATCGATGGCATTCTAGTACAGCTTCCGTTGCCCGCTCACGTCGATGCCAAGAAGGTTTTGCTGGCAGTCGATCCGGCGAAGGATGTGGATGGTTTCCATCCAATGAATGTGGGCTTCCTGTCGACGCAGCGGCCCGGGTTGGTGCCTTGTACGCCGGCGGGGATCATCGAAATCCTGAAGCGCAGCCGGATTTCGATCGCCGGACAGGAAGCTGTGGTCGTGGGACGTAGCGATATTGTGGGCAAGCCTACGGTGATGCTTTTGATCAATGGGAATGCGACTGTCACGGTTTGCCACTCGAAGACGCGCGATCTTGCTGGAGTTTGTCGGCGCGCCGATATTCTCGTGGCCGCGATTGGGCGGGCGGGCATGATTACCCGCGAGTTCGTGAAACCGGGCGCGACGGTGATTGATGTGGGCATGAACCAGGTGACGGATCGTGCGGAGTTCGAGCGGTTATTCGCGGGGAATGCGAAGCGGGCGGAAACGTTTCGCATGAAAGGGTCAACCTTGGCCGGCGATGTGCATCCGTCGGTGGCGGAAGTTGCGGGAGCGCTTACGCCCGTGCCGGGCGGCGTGGGACCGTTGACGATCGCGATGTTGATGGCGAACACAGTGCGGGCGGCGAAGCTGCGGCGGGGAGTGGCGCAGCTTTCGCGGGCTTAGATTCTTTACCACAGAGTCACAGAGACACAGAGAAGGGCAAGGTTCTATCTATTACCCTATTGCTGGTTCCGCGCTGTCGAGATCGAATGAAAAACGTCGCGATGATTTTCTGAAATGCTTTCTCTGTGACTCTGTGGTGCTGCGTTTCTTATGAGGCTGGATTGCTGAAAGTCGGACTGACCGGCGGGATCGCTTCCGGCAAGACTGTAGTGGGCGAGATGTTTGTCGCGCTGGGCGCTCAGCTGATTCAGGCTGACGAAATTTCTCACCAGCTTATGCAGCCGGGTGAGGCAGTTTATCAGGACGTGGTGCGGCATTTCGGCGGGGGGATTCTCAATCCTGACAGCAGCGTCAATCGTGCGCGTTTGGCAGAGGCGGCGTTCGGTACGCCGGGAAGCAAAGTTTCCCGCATTCAGGAATTGAATCAGATTGTGCATCCGGCGGTGATTCGAAGGCAGGAGGAATGGATGGCGGAAGTTGGCGGGAAGGATCCGCGGGCGATCGCCATCGTGGAAGCGGCTTTGATTTTGGAAGCAGGGGCGGCGAAGCGCTTTGATCGCCTCGTGGTTGTAACTTGCCGTCCCGAACAAAGGATCCAGCGCTGGGCTGCGCGTATGGGCGTGGACGAGGAAACTGCCCGCGGGGAGGTTGCGCGGAGGATGGCGGCGCAGTCGCCGGATGAAGAGAAGATCAAAGCGGCCGATTATGTGATTGACAACTCGGGATCGTTGGACGATACGCAGCGGCGGGTACGACAGGTTTATGACCAGTGGAAGCGGGAGGCGGAGGAAAGCGGATCAAAGTCTTGAATCGCAGAGTTCGCGGAGAACAGCCGCAGAGGGCGCTGAGGTTGGTTCGAAGGTGTATTGGGCGATCATTTATTACAATCAGAGGGTAAGTGCGGGGAAGGCTTCTGAACTATGAAGTTGCTTCGACCTTTTCTATTTGCCGTGGTTCTCGCCGGCGCGTTTTTTTATTTCACCACCTATCGTTCAAGCCGCGGTTCGCTGACCGACTGGGTTGGAGATCCGACCAAACTTGAAATCAGTGAAGCGGCTGGCAGCGATGGACTCGACTCCGAAGAGCAGAACAACATTACCGTCTATCGGAAAAACATTGGCTCTGTGGTGAACGTTACGTCGAAGACGTTGACGTTGGACTTCTTCTACGGGATGGTGCCGGAGGAAGGGCAGGGTTCGGGTTTCATCATCGACAAAGCGGGGCATATCCTGACCAACTATCACGTGGTCGCGGAGGCGCGCCAGGTCGTAGTAACGCTGCACAACCAGTACAAGACTTATCCTGCCACAATTGTTGGTCTGGATCGCGCGCATGATTTGGCGGTGATTCAGATCAAAGCGCCGAACCTGACGCCAATGGTGTTAGGCGACTCGACCAATTTGCAAGTCGGTCAAAAGGTATACGCGATCGGCAACCCGTTCGGGCTGGCGGGAACGCTCACGCGCGGTATTGTGAGCTCGATCCGTCAGGTGGTCGAACCCGACGGCATGAAGATTGACGACGCCATCCAGACGGATGCCTCCATTAATCCAGGAAATTCCGGCGGGCCGCTGCTCAATATGCATGGCGAAGTAATTGGCATCAATACCATGATCGCTTCCAATGTTGGGCAGAGCGCAGGCATTGGCTTTGCCATTCCCATCAATACGGCAAAAGCGGTGATCAATGATCTGCTGACCTCAGGACGAGTGCGGCGTCCAGCGCTGGGGGTGAGCACAATACCAATTGATCCGGAATTGTCCGATCAGATGGGGCTGGCGGCGGATTACGGATTACTGATTGTTCAGGTATTGCCGGGAGGAGCCGCGGACAATGCGGGCCTGCGCGGCGGGAGCGAGCGTGCATTTCTGGGAAATATTCCAATAATGGTGGGTGGAGACCTGATTGTCGCCATTGATGGGCAAAGAGTGGAGGACCAGGTCGAGCTGGCGCAACTTATGAATAAACATCGCGCCGGCGATAAGGTCCACATCACGGTTTATCGCGGGAAGAGAAAGCTGGATGTGAATGTGACGCTTGGCGAGGCGAGGCAGGAAGTTTAGCTGCAGCGATTAGGATTTAGCACCCAGCATTCAGCCCTCAGTTTTTCGTTTTGACGACGGAGTTTGTGTGTTCTGCTATTTTGGCACCTTGAAATTTTTTTTCCGGTCGCGTACTCTCAAGTCCTGCCTATGACTGCTGTCCTTTAATTCTGCTGGTTTTGTCGCTGTGATCCGGCACGGTGGTGTGCGCGGATTGCTCCACTTCATTTTCGCGACCAGTTTCATCTCAAACCAGAAAGGACTTCCTCATGGAATTCGTGGATAAGGCATTCGCTCGCAGGCTGGAGGCGGCTGAGGAGATGCCCCAGGTGCATTATGCCCGTTTGTATCAGAAGGTGCGGCCCGAGATTGGAGCGGCGGTCGAAGAAATTTGCGGCGGTCACATGGTATTCGCGGGAGTAGGTTCGCCGATTGGACGCGCAGGCGGTCTGGGCTTGGACGGCCCGGTGTCTGCGGCCGATCTTGATCGGGTGGAAGAGTTTTATCGGTCTCACGGGGCGCCTGCGCAAGTGGATGTATGTCCGCTTACGGATTCGTCCTTGCTGGAGTCGTTGAAACTTCGCGGCTACACAATGGCAGAGTTGAACAACGTCCTCTTCCGGCCGCTTAGCCAGGCGGAACGGTTCCCCGCGCCTCCGCAAGATCTCATCTTGCGACCGGCCGAACCGCATGAAGCCGAACTCTGGGCCGATCTTGTCGGGCGCGGTTTCCGCGAAGGAGAATCATGTCCGCCGGATTTTTTGCAGATGTTCACGCCGTCATTCCAGATTCCGAATGCCGTAACCTTCTTCGCGTCGGTGAATGGCGAGTTGGCTGGCGGCGCGGGAGGACTGATCGTCCCCGAACGAAAACTCCTGGCGCTGTTCGGTGCCGCCACGCTGCCCCAGTTCCGCGGAAAAGGAATTCAAACGGCATTTCTGCACATGCGGATGGCTGTGGCCGCCGAGGCCGGTTGCGATCTTGCGGTCACGGTGACTCTGGGAGGCAGTACCTCGCAGCGAAATGCCGAACGGGCAGGCTTCCGTGTGGCATATAGCAAAGCCACGATGGTGAAGGCTTTTGACGCAGGCTAGCGGTTTTTATGCGGCGGTTTGTTCAAAAAAGTCTTCGATTTCGTTGACTTCCTTGTCGCTGAGGCGGAACTCTCCGGCGCGCATTACTCCGTCGGCTTGGCGCGCATTGCGAGCGCCAACGATCGCGCCGGTCACCGCCGGATTTCTGAGGGTCCAAGCAATGGCGACTTCACCCGGCGAACGTCCATGGCGCTTCCCAATCTCGCGTAGCTGCTCGACCAGAGAAACGTTCCGCGACAGCTTCGGCTCTCTAAACTCAGAATCACTGCTGCGCCAGTCGTCCCGCGGAAGCCTGGCGGCGCGCTCGCGCGTCATGGCGCCGGTCAAGAGTCCCGAAGCCATGGGCGAATAGACGATCACACCGATATCCTCACGCTGGCAGTAAGGAAGGATGTCTTCCTCTACTCCGCGATTAATCATTGAATAGGGCGGCTGCAGGGAAGTGATGGGTGCGATGCTTTGCGCACGGCGCAGTTGTTTGACGTCGAAGTTGGAGACGCCGATCCACCGCACCTTGCCCTGCCGTTGAAGCGCAGCAAGAATAGACCACCCTTCTTCAAGGTCGGGCGAGTCCGGATCCGGAGGCCAGTGGATCTGGTACAGATCAATTGTTTCCACAGCCAGGCGGCGCAAGCTGTCTTCGACTTCGCGGGAAATGGAATCCGCATGCAGATTCTTCTGAACATTGCCTTGCTCATCCCAGCGCAACCCGCATTTGGTAAAAACGTAGGGCTTGGCGCCGGACCAGGTTTTGAGCGCCCGGGCGACCACTTCCTCGGAATGTCCCAACCCGTAAACCGCGGCCGTGTCGATCCAATTGACGCCTAGCTCAAGCGCCCGATGAATCGCGGCGATGGAGTCATTGTCATCCTGAGCGCCCCAAGCGAACTGCCAGCCACCGCCGCCGATCGCCCAGGCTCCATAACCCACGGGCGTGATATTCAAATCGGACTTGCCAAGCTGCCGGGTTTCCATTTCAATCTCCTGGGATTCCTATGATTCGCAGGGTTTCAAGTTTACCGCAGATGGCTGAACCAGCATGAACGTCGATTCCGTTCGAGGCTATTGTCTTTCTTTCCCGCATGCAAGGGAAAATTTGCAGTGGGGTGAAACCCTCTGCTTCAAAGTGGACGGCAAGATTTTTGCTTTGTTGAGCCTGGCCTCAGTTCCCCCGACCCTGTGCTTCAAATGCGCGCCCGAGAAGTTTGTGGAGCTGTGCGAGCAAGAAGGGATCCGGCCGGCGCCCTATCTGGGTCGGTACAAATGGGTTTTGCTGGAGTGGCTGGATGCGTTACGTGACGATGAATTGGAAGAACTGATTCTCCAGTCCTACGAGATGGTCCTGGCCAAGAGCAAAAGCAAGGCGAAAATCGAGGGCAAAAAGATCAAAGGCAGGGGCACTAACCACAAAGGACGCAAAGAATCACAAAGCAAAGGGGAAGCGGGCATCATGCAGATTGATGAAAGCTGAGAGCTGACCCAGACTCACGAATTTGACTCCCGCTCTCTGGCTACGCTAGCCTCAGAAGTCTGCCCACACTTTCAGATTCCATGCGATTCAAGCGCAAGCGATTGGTCGTGCTGCCACTGGCAGTGCTCGTAGCCCTCGCCCCTCCCGCGATAGCGGCCATCCAGCCTGTCCATGCATCTCATGCCATGGTGGCCAGCGTTCATGAATTGTCTTCGCGCGCCGGAGTGGAAATTATGCAAGCCGGCGGGAACGCAATCGATGCCGCTGTGGCCACCGGCTTCGCGCTGGCCGTGGTTCATCCGCAGGCGGGGAATCTGGGCGGCGGTGGATTCATGCTCATTCGCCTGTCTGACGGACGAACGCGTTTCGTCGATTACCGCGAAAAGGCTCCAGCGGCTGCTACGGCGAATATGTATCTCGACTCAAAGGGCAATGTCGTTGAGAATGCCAGCGTCGTTGGCTATAAAGCCATCGGAGTGCCGGGTTCGGTCGCAGGCATGGTTTATGCGGAGAAGGAATACGGCAAGCTGACTCTCGCTCAAGTAATGGCTCCAGCAATCAAGCTGGCACGGGATGGTTATCTACTAGCTTGGCAGGACGCGCGAGATCTCGAAGACAAGGATCTGGCGAAATTCGCCGAGTCGCGGCGCGTTTTTCAGCGGAATGGAAAGTACTATAAATCAGGCGAGGTCTTCCGGCAGCCGGAATTGGCCCGCACGCTGGAACGGATCGCGAGCAACCCGGACGATTTTTATCACGGAGGGATGGCGCGTGAGTTGGCGGCGTCCATCCACAAGGGCGGAGGCCTGGTCACGGTTGAAGACCTTGCTCAATACGAGGTGAAGGAGCGCGAGCCGATACGCGGGACCTATCGCGGCTACGAGATCATCAGCGCACCTCCTCCTTCGTCGGGAGGCATTGCACTGCTGGAGATTTTGAACATTCTTGAGGGCTACGACCTTGCCAAAGCGGGAGACCGCTCAGCCGCATCGGTCCATCTGACTGCTGAGGCCTTCCGGCGGGCCTTTTATGATCGAGCGGAGTTTCTGGGGGATCCCGATTTTTCGAAGATTCCCGTGCCTCAACTCATCGACAAGAAGTATGGCGCAGCCTGGCGGGCGTCGATTGATCCGGCGCACGCCAGCGTCAGCAAAGACCTAAGGCGGCCCGCGATTTTCAGTGAACTTGAACAGTACGCGTCCCGGCGTCCTCAGCCCTTGGCCGCACGTGAACCCGAACACACCACGCATTATTCGGTCGTGGATTCCGAAGGCGATGCGGTAGCTGTGACCACCACGTTGAATGACAGTTTTGGCTCGCGAGTGACTGCCGAGGGATTGGGCTTTCTGCTGAATGATGAGATGGATGATTTTGCGGCCAAGGCAGGAGTCCCGAATCTTTACGGCTTGATTCAGGGCCCCGCCAATGCGATCGGACCCGGGAAACGCCCCCTCTCCGCGATGACACCCACTATCGTCCTGAAAGACGGTAAGCTCTATCTGGTACTGGGCTCGCCCGGCGGGGCGCGGATTATTACCACGGTCGCCAATATCCTGATGGGCGTCGTGGATTACGGTATGAACATCCAGGAAGCGGTGAACGCGCCTCGCTTCCATAATCAATGGCTGCCGGATGCCGTGAATGTCGAGGAGTGGTTTTCCCCGGACGCAGTGAGGTTGCTCGAGCAAATGGGGCATAAAGTCGAGATCGGAGAGATCGTGTCTGGAGATTGGGAGCCCTACTGGAGCGATGGGGAGTGCATCGCAATTGACTTGAAAACGACCGAGCTTTTGGGCGCAAGCGACGTCAGGAATAACGGAAAGGCAGTAGGTTACTGATGCAAAAAGCGATATCGACATTAGTCTATGTGAAAGAGCGGCTGCACCCCGGGTTGCTCGATGGGCTGGTTCGCGGCGGAGCGCAGGCGATTGAGATTTTTGCCGCGCGTCAGCACCTGGACTACGCCAACCGTAAACAGCACGTGCGGGAAATCGCCGACTGGTTCCGCACCAGCGGAATTGCGTTGCACTCGGTTCACGCGCCTCTTTATGCCGACTACGAATGGGGACGAGCCGGAGCGCCGCAAATGAACGTCGCTTCGACCGATCGGGCGAGCCGGATTGAAGCCATGGATGAAATCAAACGTGCGCTCGAATTGGCGGAACACATTCCCTTTCGTTTTCTGGTGCAACATTTGGGAGTGAGCGGCGAGTCTTTCGATGACCGCAAGTTCGAGGCTGCCATGACCTCGGTCGAGCACCTGCGAGCCTTCGCCAAGCCGCTTGGAGTGCGCATCTTGGTCGAGAATATTCCCAACGAATTGTCCACCCCCGAGCGACTGGTGGAATTCATCCGCGCAGCCCACTTCGATGACGTAGGCGTGTGCTTCGATTTCGGTCATGCACACATCATGAGCGACGTACCTCAGGCGTTCGAGACGGTTAAGAATTACATCCACTCCACCCACGTTCACGACAATGCCAAAGCTGATGACTCGCACCTTTGGCCCGGCGACGGATCAATCGACTGGAAACAGGCCATGGAACTGCTGCGCTCGGCGCCGCACGTGCCGCCACTGCTGCTGGAGATCGAAGGCGACGAGAAAATCAACCCAGTCGAAAAGATGAGCGAAGTGTTCGGAAAACTGGAATCGCTGTAAAGATTGGAAGAGCAATCTGGTAATCAGGCATGAAGTGCGGTTTCAATTACCAGATTACTTAATTACACAAATTACGAAATCAAACAACTATGTCATCTCCTGTAACTACGATCCTCGAAATCGGGAAACACGAGGGGCAGACCGTCACCATTCGCGGCTGGCTCTACAACCTGCGTGAGAGCGGGAAGCTGCTCTTCCCCCAGCTCCGCGATGGCTCCGGCGTAATTCAGGGCATCGTGCCCAAGAATGCAGTTCCGCCGGAAGTCTTTGAAGCCGTGAAGGGCCTGACGCAGGAATCGAGTGTGATTGTCGAAGGCAAGGTGCGCGCCGACAAACGCGCTCCCGGCGGCTTCGAACTGGACATCTCGAATGTGCAGGTAGTCCAGCGGGTCGCCGAGAACGATCCTTATCCCATCTCGCTGAAAGAACATGGCGTTGATTTCCTGATGGAGCACCGGCATCTCTGGGTGCGAACGCCGCGGCAGGCCGCGATTTTGCGGGTTCGGGCCGAGATCATCAAAGCCGCACGCGATTTCTTCGATGAGCGCGGTTTCACTTTAACTGATCCGCCCATCCTCACCCCGGCGGCGTGTGAAGGTACGAGCACGCTGTTCCCCGTTGATTACTTCGACGAGCAGGCGTATCTGACGCAGTCCGGGCAGCTTTACATCGAAGCCACTGCAATGGCGCTGGGCAAGGTTTATTCTTTCGGCCCTACGTTCCGCGCGGAGAAAAGTAAGACGCGCCGTCATTTGACCGAATTCTGGATGGTCGAGCCAGAGGTGGCCTACGCGGAACTCGAAGACATCATGCAGTTGGCCGAGGGTTTGCTCAGCTTTCTGGTGAAGCGTTGCCTGGAACGCCGCCGCCCTGATCTGGAAACCATTGGTCGCGCTGTTGCGAAGCTGGAGAAAGTCGAGGCGCCGTTTCCACGAATCACCTACGATGAAGCTGTAAAGATGCTGCAGGAAGCGCACGCCAAGGGTGCACTCGAAAACAACTTCGAGTGGGGCGGAGATCTGGGCTCGCCCGATGAAACTTACATCTCGTCGCAGTTCGATCGGCCCGTAATGGTGCATCGCTATCCCGCAAAAGTGAAGGCGTTTTACATGGAGCCCGATCCACAGAGGCCGGACCTCGCGCTCTGCGTAGATGTGCTGGCGCCCGAGGGTTACGGCGAAATCATTGGCGGCTCGCAGCGTATGGCGTCCTACGATCTGTTGCTGAAGCGCATTCACGAGCACGGTCTGCCGGAAGAGGCATTCAAGTGGTATCTCGACCTGCGGAAATACGGAAGCGTGCCCCATGCGGGCTTTGGTATGGGGATCGAGCGAGCGGTAGCATGGATCTGCGGGCTGGAGCATGTGCGCGAGACGATTCCATTTGCGAGAATGCTGCACAGACTATATCCGTAGCGGCGTTTTCACCGCCGAGCACGCCGGGGTCGCCGAGAGTGTTCGGCGGTAAGTTAGTCCAAACTTATGACAACAGCTGCCCCATCCTTCTCCAGCATTACTCCGAGACAAATTCGGGTCATCGGCGTTCCACTCGACCTGGGCCAATCGCGCCGCGGCGTGGATATGGGGCCGTCGGCGGTCCGCGTCGCTGGCCTTGAGGCGCGTCTTGAGGCGATCGGCCACGTCGTCGAAGACGGCGGAAACGTCGCAGTCGCCATGGCGGAGCAGAAGAAGGAAGGCGATGCGCATGCGAAATATCTTAAGGAGATTACTGCAACTTGCACCAAGCACGCGGAGCTTGTAGTGAAAACACTGGAGGCGGACAAAGTCCCCATTACTCTGGGCGGCGATCATTCCGTTGCCGCGGGAACGGTTGCTGGCGTTGCGGAATTCTATCGGCGCCAGGGTCAGAAAATCGGCTTGATCTGGATCGACGCCCACACCGACCTCAACACCCCCGACAGCTCTCCCAGCGGGAATGTACACGGCATGCCCCTGGCTGCGATCATGGGATTAGGCCCCCCCGAACTGGCTAACATTTTCAATTTCTCCCCAAAGATAAGTCCGGAAAACTGCGTGCTGGTTGGGGTACGGGATATCGACGCCATCGAAAAAGAGAATGTACGCAAGGCAGGAATCCGTGTCTTCACCATGCGCGATATTGACGAGCGTGGCATGCGCACGGTGATGGAAGAAGCTTTGCGCGCCGCCGGTCACAACACGGCCGGCTACCACGTTTCGCTCGACATGGATTGGGTTGATCCCGAAGACGCGCCCGGCGTAGGCACACCGGTTCGCGGAGGAGCCACGTATCGCGAGGCTCACCTTGCGATGGAGATCATCGCTGACCATGGACGCATGCTGAGCTTCGAGATTGTCGAGGTGAATCCCGTGATTGACGAGCACAATCGCACCGCGGACCTGGCGGTGGAATTGGCGTTATCGGCATTTGGTAAGAAGATTCTGTAACCACGTTCGACCATGAAAAAAATTCGAGTTGGCATTCTCTTTGGTGGACGGAGCGGGGAGCATGAGATTTCGCTGCTCTCGGCCGCGTCCGTCTTCAACGCTATTGACAAGGATAAATACGAAGTTGTGCCCATCGGCATTACGAAGGACGGCCGATGGGTCACCGCAGCCGATGCGGAGCGGTTGCTGCATGGAAAATTTGAGGATCACAAGCATCTGCGGGCAGGCGATCCTGAGGCGACCCCTGGCGCGGCCGTTCTGGCCAAGGGCCAATCGGTTGTGGTGCCCCCGGAGCCGCATCGACATGGCTCAATAACGGCTTTTGAAACTGATGTGTCGGTTCACGTGCTTACCCGTCGTGCATCCGATCGTGCTATCGACGTTGATGTTATTTTCCCAGTACTGCACGGCACTTTCGGCGAGGACGGAACCATCCAGGGCCTGCTGGAGTTGGCTGATATGCCTTACGTGGGTGCGGGCGTGTTGGGCTCGGCAGCGGGCATGGACAAAGACATCATGAAGGCGCTTTTTCGCGCCGCGGGATTGCCGATTGTGAAACACGTCACGCTTTTGCGCAGCGAGTGGGAGGCGAACTCGAAAAAAGTTAAGAAAGTTGTCGAGAGCAAGCTGAAGTATCCAGTCTTTGTGAAACCAGCGAATTTGGGGTCGTCGGTCGGTATTTCAAAGGCGCACGACCACAAGGAACTCGGCCCGGCGATTCAAGAAGCAGCGAAGTTCGATCGAAAGATTGTGATCGAGCAGGGAGTGGGTGGGCGCAAGCAGAAGGCACGAGAGATCGAGTGCTCGGTGCTCGGAAATGATGAGCCGGAGGCTTCATTGCCAGGCGAGATCGTCCCCAGCACGGAATTCTACGATTACAACGCCAAGTATCTTGACGAAGGTTCGCAGTTGATCATCCCTGCCAAGCTCAACAAGGCGGAAACCAAACAAGTGCAACGCCTGGCAATTGGCGCGTTTAAAGCGGTGGATTGCTCGGGGCTGGCGCGGGTGGATTTTCTGATGGAGCCGGAGTCCCGGAAGATCTATTTGAACGAGATCAACACCATGCCCGGATTCACTGCCATCAGTATGTATCCCAAGCTGTGGGCGGCTTCGGGCGTATCTTATCGCGACTTGATTGGGCGGCTGATTCAGTTAGGGTTGGAGCGGCACGAAGAGAAGAAGAAAAATCAGTACAGCCGATGAAAACACGGCGAGAATCGTCGCCGTGCTCCAACGTGTAAAGCGCATACGAACCACGAAGCCCCCGACGCTTCGTCCGGGGGCAGTTAGAGAAGTTCGCTGGCACGTCGCGGAACTGCGGCTCTTCGCACCGCTGGGCGGACGAGGACGTCCGCCCCTACGTGTTCGATGTCACGGCCTGATCACGACACTAGCCATGTCATTCCCGAAATCCAATAAGATGGCCGCATTATTCGCAGAGCAAATAGAATAGGCATTCTTGGCTGCTACAAATGAACTCGACCGTCTGCGCGTGGTTTTGGTGGCTGCGCGTAATCCGCTGAATATCGGCGCGGCAGCTCGCGCTATGAGCAACTTCGGATTCCGCCGCCTGCGGGTAGTGAACCCGTACGAAGCAGCGTTTCGCGAGGCGCGCTCTGCGGTCGGTGCCTCCGCGCTGCTGGCGGGCGCTGAAGAGTATAAGAGCGTCGCTGAAGCTGTTGCGGATTGCACGCTCGTCGTCGGGACGACCGCCGTCCGTCACCGGGAGTTACAGCATCCGCTCAGACGGTTGGAATATGGAACGCGTCTCATTCGCAAGCAAATGGGAGCGAGCCCCGTCGCCCTTCTGTTTGGTTCGGAGAAGTTTGGCCTCTCGAACGCGGCGCTTAGCCATTGTCACTGGCTGATGCGCATCCCGACATGTCAAGAAAACATTTCCATGAACCTGGGGCAGGCCGTAGCGGTTTGCCTTTATGAACTGGTACGCGACGGAAAGGCCGCGCGGCTAGCAGAAAAAGAGAAGCGCGCGAACTCCGCTGAACTGGAGCGCATCACGATCACGCTGCTCGAATCGATGCGCGCCAGCGGCTACCTCACCCGGCGCCCCATCGCGGACGTGGAGGACAGAATACGCCGGCTGGTCCGCCGCCTCAATTTGCCAGCCCGAGATGCCGTGGTCTGGCTCGGTATTCTGCGACAGATCGTGTGGAAGCTTCGATCCGGAAAAACAGACGACTGATCGGTGGATTGGCGCTAGCGTAATCGCGTTTGGCATCTTAGACCGGTTGGGAGGGGAAACTTGCGGAGCCTGACTATTGAATTGTGTGCCATTGCCTTAGCGTTGCTGACCTTTACGTCCTGCAAGAAAGAATAACATCACACTGCTCCGCCGCACGCAGGAACTGTTCGATTCCGTCGCCGTGGGCGACCAGACTCCTGGAAAAAGTATTTTGCCGACGATTGCATGTACTTTGACGAGAAGGGCAGGAACATGAACAAAGCGGCTCTTGTCGTCACTCCTTTGCCGACCGGTTATTCGGGCAGCATCAAGATTGGAAAGTTAAAAGCATCCTCGGTTTCGCAATCTGTAACATCAACAAGTCCTAGCGTTTACATTGACTTGTATTCCGTATTTTGCAAGACTTATCTCTTCGCAGACACTCGACCGGACCATTCTGGATTCCTCGTTGTTTCGGTTAAGTTGTTCCGACGTACAAATGGAATTACTACTCAATCTCTTTTGGCTGACTCTGGCGGTGCCCGCCGTCTGGATGTGGCGCCAGGAGTCCGCCTGCAACAAGGGTCGCCGTCGCTTCGATCGGATTCGTCCCTTCTTGCTTCTAGGTTGCGTTCTTATGCTGCTCTTCCCCGTGGTTTCGGCCACGGATGACCTGCACGCAATGCGGCAGGATATGGAAGAGTCTCCGTCGAAGCGCATGCTCAAGCAGGGGGGCGGCGATAAGTCGTTCGCAGGTCTGAACAGCCCGGGGGCTCCGCCGGCTTTGACTCTCCCACTGTCTCTTGGCCCGAGCGACGAAGTTTGTGGACGGGTCTTTCCGCGGTCGGCCGTCCTGCCCCAACCAGCGCGTTCCAAAGAGCGCGCTTCTCGCGCCCCGCCGTTCTCATCTCTTGGCGAAGGCAGCGGATTCGCCGCCTAGTTCTGCGGCAACATTTTCCGGTTCGTGAACTGAGCCCCTCTGTTTGCTGCGGTAGGCGATGTGCCTGGTGGCCTACCCTTTGTCGGCCCAGTTCGTCAATGAATGATTTTGGAGTACCTGATGAATCAGACGCTTTGGCGTTATTCTGCGATTCTTGTTCTGCTCGGCTGCGGCGTGAAGGCCGGGGCGCAGCAGGCGTTGACCTGGGAGCAGCTGCGCAACCGCTTCGAGACCAATAATCCCACGCTATTGGCGGACAAATTGAGTATAGAAGAGTCGAAGGCGCAAGAGATCACCGCGTATCTGCGTCCCAATCCGGATCTCACGCTGACGGTGGACGGGACCCAGATTGCTCCCGATCGAGGCGTGTGGCAGCCGTTCGTGGGCACATTTGAGTCTCCTGGCATCAGCTACTTGCATGAGCGGAGGCATAAGCGAGAGTTACGGCAGGAGAGCGCGAAGAAGGCGACTCTGATCGCAGAATCGAGCCATCTTGACCTCGAGAGAACTCTGCTCTTCAACTTGCGCAGCGCGTTTGTGTCAACGCTGCAGGCAAAAGCGGTGCTTCAGTTGGCAAAAGACAACCTTGCCTACTACGACAAGGTGCTCGACATCAGCCGCAATCGTTTCGATGCGGGCGATATTGCGCGAATCGATCTCGACCGGTTGGAGCTGCAGCGGGTTCAGTACGAATCGGATGTGCAAGCTGCGGAGGAGAACCTGGAAACCACAAAGATCCAACTACTCACGTTGCTGAATGATCGGACACCGACTCGACAATTCGATGTGAACGGACCGTTCGACTTTAGCGACCAACTGCTGCCGCAGGATGAGGCCCGGAAGATTGCTCTGGACACGCGGCCCGATCTGAAAGCGGCTGTCGAGGCGGCGGATAAAGCGCAGGCCGATCACAAGCTGGCGGTTGCGAACGGTTCTACGGATCCGACTTTCGGTGCGTGGTACACGCACAACTCATCCACCAATAACCCGTTCGGCATAAATACGCTGGGCGTGAGTGTCAATGTCCCGCTGCGCATCTTCGACCGTAACCAGGGAGAGAAGCTGCGCACCCAATTGGATATTACGCGTAATGAGAGATTGCGCGATGCCGCTGAAGCATCCGTGCTGAGCGATGTTGATTCCAGTTACACCGCGGTTGCGAGCAATCTGGTTCTGCTGCGGCCGTACAAAGCGAAATACCTGCAAATGTCTGTCCGGGTACGGGACACGATGACGTTTTCCTACCAGCAGGGTGGAGCGGCTCTGCTGGATTTCCTGAATGCGCAAGCGGAGTACCGCAGCGTGCAGTTGAACTATGTGAATTTGGTTGGTTCTTACTTAACGGCTGCAGCCCAATTGAACATGGCCGTGGGCCGAGAGGTGATCCCATGACAAGCAAGCGGTACAGCCGATCGGCGGCGGCATTTGCAATCTTATTTCTGGTCGTGTCTCTGATCGTTCTATCCGCCTCTTGCTCGAACGATCCCAAACCTGCGCCTACGAAGGCGGAAGTCACCATCGATCCCAGCCTCTACACCGCCGACCATCCCGAACTGTTCAAGCTGGTCAAAGTGGAGAGCCGTGATTTGCCAACTGTGCTAACCGCCAACGGCACGATTACTCCCGATGTGAACCGCACAATTCACGTTACGTCGCAGGGTTCGGGGCGGGTGGTCGATCTTAAGGTGAGGCTGGGCGATTCTGTGAACAAAGGCCAGGAGCTGCTTTCGATCTATAGCGCCGACTTGGCCGGAGCTTTTTCGGACTACCAGAAAGCGGTTGCGGATGAGCGGTTAGCGAAGAAGTCATTGGACCGCGCGCAGCTGCTGTATTCCCACGGCGCGCTCGCCGAAAAGGATCTGCAGGCAGCAGAGGATGCTGAAGAAAAAGCCAAGGCTGACGTGCAGAATACGGAACAGCATGTTCGGATTCTGGGCGGCGATCCTGCCCACCCCAGCTCGTTGATTGAGTTGCGGGCGCCTGTGGCCGGGACGATCGTGGAACAGAACGTATCGGGCTTTGAAGGAATCAAGAGCTTAGATAACAGTCCCAACCTGTTTACCATCGCCGATCTCAGCCAGGTATGGGTGGTGTGCGACGTTTTTGAAAACGATCTCAGCCAGATTCAGTTGGGCGATTCAGCCGAGATTCGGTTGAACGCGTATCCCGACAAGGTTTTCCATGGCAAAGTAGCGGATATCTCGCGGGTGCTCGATCCCAACCTGCGCTCCGCGAAAGTGCGCATCGTGCTGCCGAATCCTGATGGAAGCTTAAGGCCGAACATGTATGCGGTTGCGACTTTCCGCTCCCGCAAGATGCAATCGCGCCTGGTCGTTCCGGGCACCGCGATCATGCGGCTGCAAGATAAGGATTGGGTATTCCGCAAAGAAGCACAAAACCAATTTCGAAAATCCGAAGTACACACGCAAGGCGTCACTGAAGATGGGCTGCAACAATTACAAGACGGACCGCTGAAGGCAGGCGATGAACTCGTCGCCAACGCCCTCGCCTTTTCGACCAGCGTGGCGGAGCAAGGGAAATGATTCGGCTGCTCATCGATTTCGCGTTGCGCAACCGGATCCTGGTGCTGAGCCTCGCGCTCGTTCTGTTTATCTGGGGAATGATTTCGTTTCATAATCTGCCGATCGAAGCCTACCCGGACGTCGCCGATACCTACACCCAGATCATTACGCAATGGCCCGGACACGCGGCGGAGGAGGTCGAGCAGCAAGTCACGGTTCCGCTCGAAGTACAACTGAACGGCGTCCCCCATATGACGCATCTACGCTCGGTCTCGCTGGCTGGGCTTTCAATGATCACGATTATCTACGACGACGAGATCACCACTTTCACCGCGCGCCAGGAGGTGTTGGACCGGCTCGCCCAAGCCACCTTGCCTCAGGGCGTGAACCCGGGTCTCGGTCCGGATTACAGTCCGACTGGGCAGATCATGTTCTACACGCTCACCAGCACCAATCCCAAGTTTGACGTGATGGAACTGAAGACCCTGCAGGATTGGTTTGTGCTGAATCAGTTGAAGTCCGTGCCCAATGTGGTGGACGTAAACATTTTCGGCGGGCCCACGCGCGAGTACCAGGTTCAAATTGATCCTGGCAAATTGGTTTCGTATGGACTCTCGATCGCGCAGGTGGAGCAGGCGCTCGCCAACAATAACCTCAACGCAGGTGGCGGATTCATCGAACGCGGAGAGCAAGCGCTGAACGTGCGCGCCGTAGGATTGATGACGGACACCGACGACATTGGGGCGACGGTCGTGAAGTCGGTCAATGGCACGCCGGTGCGGGTTCGTGATTTAGGCGTGGTGGTGCAGGCACCCAAAGTGCGGTTAGGGCAACTGGGCAAGACCATCCGCCACGAAGACGGTACGGTCATTAATGACGACGATGTGGTCGAAGGCATCGTGCTGCTGCGCAAGGGAGCTGAAGCCGATGCGACTCTGGATGCGCTTCACCAAAAGATCAATGAACTGAACAATGGCCTTCTGCCCAAAGGCGTGAAGATCGTTCCACACTTGGACCGCAGCGATCTGGTGCATTACACGACTCACACCGTACTGCGCAATCTTACGGATGGAGTGTTGCTGGTCACGCTGATTCTGTTTCTCTTCCTGGGAAATGTGCGCAGCGCTCTGATTGTCACCATCACCATTCCGTTCTCGCTGTTGTTTGCCGCAATTTTGCTTGACCTGAATCACATTCCCGCGAATCTGCTCTCTCTGGGCGCGCTCGACTTCGGCATGGTGGTGGACGGCTCGGTGGTTATGGTGGAGAACATTTTGCGTCACACCGAGCTGGGCAAGGGCAAGAAGACGTTCATCGAAATGATCGGGACCGCCGCGCACGAAGTACAGAAGCCGGTTTTCTTCGCCCGAATCATCATTATTGTTTCATATCTTCCGATATTCACTTTGCAGCGGGTCGAGGGACGATTGTTTCGTCCGATGGCTTGGACCGTGGCCTTCGCGCTCTTGGGCGCATTGCTGTTTGCCCTCCTGATTGCGCCGGTGCTATGCACGATTCTCTTCAAGGACGACATCAAAGAGTGGCGCAACCCGGTACTTCATTTCCTGCGCGAGCGGTACGCGCACACGCTGGACTGGTGCTTTGATCACTTAAAAATCACGCTGGGCCTGGGCTTGGCAGCGCTGGCACTGATGTTGTTTCTCGCTTTCAGCGGCGTGATCGGCTCGGAGTTCCTGCCGCACCTTGACGAGGGCGCGATTTGGGTTCGCGGGACGCTGGCGCCGAGCACGGGGCCCTCGTCGAGCATCACGATGTCGAAGCAAGCGCGGCTCATGCTGGCTAACTTTCCTGAGGTCAAGCAGGTAGTCAGCCAGGTGGGACGCCCCGACGATGGCAGCGACGCCAGCGGTTTCTATAACACAGAATTCTTTGTCGATCTTCTGCCGCGCTCCGAATGGCGCTCGCAATTTAAGACTAAGGATGATCTCATCGCTGCCATGGACGCGGAACTGAACAAATTCCCCGGCGTGGATTGGAATTTCTCGCAGCCGATTTCCGACAACGTGGAAGAGGCGGTCAGTGGAGTCAAAGGAGAGTTGGCGGTCAAACTCTTTGGCACCGACTTGAAGACGCTGGAACAAAAGGCCAACGAGATTCAAGATTTGATGGCGAAGATTCCCGGCGTCGCCGACCTGGGAACATTCCAGGTACGTGGACAGCCCAATGTGAATCTGGTCGTGGATCGTACCGCCACCAATCGTTTCGGGATTAACGTTAGTGATGTGCAGGATGCGGTCGAGACCGCGGTCGGAGGCAAGGCCGTGAGCCAGATTCTGGTCGGCGAGCAGCGCTACGATTTGACGGTGCGCTACCAACAGCCATTCCGCAAGAGCGTCGATGACATCGCGAACATACGCATTCTCGCCCCGTCGGGTGAGCGAGTTTCGCTTGGCCAGTTGTGCCAGATCAAGCTTGAAGACGGCGCCTCGACCATTTACCGCGAGGGCAACCGCCGGTATATCGCGATCAAGTACAGCGTGCGCGGACGAGATCTGGGCAGCACGGTTCGGCAAGCTATTGAAGAAGTGCGTAGGAAAGTGCCGCTGCCCGAGGGCTACTATCTCGATTGGACCGGCGAGTACGAAAGCCAGCAGCGCGCCAATCGCCGCCTAGCGATCATCGTGCCGATCACGATTCTGCTGATGTCCTTCATCCTTTATTCTGCATTCGATTCGTGGAAGTGGGTCGCGTTGATTCTGGCCGTGGTGGCGCTGTCGCCACTCGGCGGATTTTTCAGCCTCTTACTGACTCACACCCACTTCTCTGTCTCGTCCGGCTTGGGATTCCTGGCGTTGATCGGCGTGTCCGTCGAAATCGGCGTGATTATGGTCGAATACATCAACCAGCTTCGCACCCGCGGGATGAATCCTCGCGAAGCCGCGAAGGAGGGCGCAGCTCTTCGTCTGCGGCCCATCATGATGACCATGCTGGTTGCGACCTTGGGGCTTCTGCCTGCCGCGATGTCCCACGATATCGGATCGGATTCGCAGCGTCCGTTCGCCATTGTGATTGTCGGCGGACTGATTGTAGAGCTGTTCATCAGCGTCGTCTTATTGCCATCGTTATACGTTTTCTGGGCGCGTCCAGGCGATCAACTGCCTCCGCCGGAGCTTGGATTTATCGAAGAAGGCGAGCACGTCGATTAATTAGTGGGTTCGTTTCCATTTTTCCTGCGCTTTCCACAAAGAAGTCCTGTCGTCCACAGTTTGTGCACAACGGAGCATGGATTTCCTGTTGCGGCGGTTTCGATCTTAAAGCAAAGTACCGCCAGTGCAGACGTGAGATGTCTTGAGCGTTGCTATCGATTGCTGTAGAGCTGGCGTTTCCGGTGGTTCCCGAGGGTGAACTGCCGGAGGGTTTCTGAAGACGCGTCACGACGCGTCTGGGATACCTTGGCGTTGCGGCCTCCTCGGAAAGTCCTCCTCGCGGAAAGGACTGAGCCGTCAGCTTGAAGAATCGCTGCAAATCATCGGATGTGGACTCAGGTCCATCGATCCGTGGTTCGCAGAACGCGCCCGGAAACGAGCATTCCTCGCGAATGCGGTTTCAAAGGGCGCCTCACTGCATCGCGCAGTGAGAGCGCGAGCGAGACTTCCACGAGCAATGCGGCCCGGGTGGCTGGCCTGGGCCGCATTTAATTTGCGGCACCACGAAACTTCGCCACGGATTACACGGATCAACATTGATTCTTGATGTTCGCTTTTCGTTCACCTATACTTCGAGACGATGACGGAGCGCGGTTAAAAGACCTTGGCAACTGCTGATTACAGTCCCGCGCACACCCTTCCGGCAAACGTCGAAGCCGAGCGCTCGATTCTGGGCGCGATCCTGCTCGACAATCTGGCGTACAACGAAGCCGCCGAGCATCTGAAGCCCGAAGACTTTTCGCTCGACTCTCATCGTCGCGTCTTCACCCGCATGGTCGATCTGGCCGAATCGTCCCGCCCGATCGACATGATTACGCTGGTCGAAGAGCTGGATCGCCGCAAGGAGCTGGAGGCGATTGGCGACGTCGGCTACATTTCCGGATTGGTTGACGGTGTTCCCGACCGGCCAAGCATTGAGCACTACATCAAAATCGTCCGCGACAAGGCGTTGCTCCGCGGACTTATTCACGCCGCCAACGCCGCTATTGCGCGCGCCTCCGATCAAAGCGATCCTGCCGAAGAAATTCTGAATGACGCCGAATCCGCCATCTTCCAACTTTCCGAAAAGCGAATTGGCCGCGGCTTCATGGGCATTCAGGACATCGTCAAAGAATCTTTCGGCTCAGTGGATGCGCTCTTGCAACGCGGCCAGCGCATCACAGGCCTGGCTACGCACTACACCGATCTTGACGAGATGACGAGCGGCTTCCAGCGCTCAGACTTGATCATCATTGCTGCCCGCCCCTCGATGGGAAAAACTGCGTTCGCCATGAACATCGCCGAGAACGCATCGATCGAAGATCAGAAGGTTGTCGGCATGTTCTCGCTCGAAATGTCGCGCGAGGCTTTGCTGCTGCGTCTGCTGTGTTCGCGAGCCCGGGTTGATTCGCATAAGATGCGAACTGGTTCGCTCTGGCGTGATGACATGACCAAAGTTGTGAACGCCATGGAGCAACTGGCCCACGCACCGATTTTCATCGATGACACCCCCGGGATCTCGCTCAGCGAAATGCGGGCCAAGGCGCGCCGCCTGCAGCAGTCGCAGGGCAGGCTTGACCTGCTCATCGTGGACTACCTGCAACTGATGTCGGGCGGCAGCCGGCGCTATGAAAATCGCACGCAGGAAGTTTCCGCAATCTCGCGTGGTCTCAAAGCATTGGCCAAGGAGTTAACCGTCCCAGTGGTTGCGCTTTCCCAGTTGAGCCGCGCGCCCGAAAGCCGGGGCGGCGACCACCGTCCGCAGCTCTCCGACCTGCGCGAATCGGGATCGATCGAGCAGGACGCGGACGTGGTGGCCTTCATCTTCCGCGAAGAGGTTTACAAGCAGGACGATCCCGACCTGCAAGGCAAAGCGGAACTCATTATCGCCAAGCAGCGCAACGGCCCCACGGGACGCGTGAATCTCGCATTCCTCAAGAATTCGACCCGATTCGAGTCCATGCTTGGAGATGGAATGGCGCCGCCGGAATAGCCCAGTTTCGCGTGCTTTTCTCGTCACCGCGAAGCTAGTATTTTGGCTGTGGAAAGGCTGTGGAACCGCGCATCCCCGCTACTCTAACCTGCGACTGCGGACTTGGCACCGTTTTCAGTGCAGCTGTTCGTATTCTCGTAAGTTACTCCATTACATAGGTTTGTCCCGTTTCGGAGATGCTCATATTGACAACTTGGGAGCACGCTGAGAAATTAAAGCAACCTTCAAGATTTGCACATTTCGGGCTTTGTAGTGGTGTTGTCAGGCGCTTCAAGCGCCGATTTTTGCGGCTCTCCTCCGACCCATCTTGATTGCCCCAAATTATCCGAGGGTTTCTGTGCAATCAGTCGAGGCGAATGCTGGTTCGCCAAAGGCCGGCTTTCTCTTCTAGAAGCGAAAAGCTTATGATGTCGTCCACGGAGCAAGGGATGGCGTCTGCGGCTGCGAGCGGTGGAGCGATTACCGAACTCGACGTCCTCTGGATCACGGCTGGTCTGGGCTGCGACGGGGACACGATCGCAATGACGGCAGCCACACAGCCCAGTATCGAAGACATCGTTCTCGGCGCCCTGCCCTGGATTCCAAAAGTGAATCTCCACAACCCGTTCCTCGCGCTGGCTAACGGCGACGACTTTATGAAGCCTTTCCACCAGGCTGCGGACGGGAAGATGGAAAATTTCATTCTCGTGGTCGAGGGATCCATCCCCAACGAACATAACAAGGAAGAAGGATATTGGGCTTCCTTTGGCACTGACCCAAAGACCGGCCAGCCGATCACGACCTGCGAATGGATCGACCGTCTCGCTCCTCAAGCGTGGGCGGTGGTGGCGGCGGGAACTTGCGCGACCTATGGCGGCATTCACGCCATGGAAGGCAATCCCACGGGATGTATGGGGCTTCCCGACTACCTCGGATGGCAATGGAAATCGAAAGCGGAAATTCCCATCGTGTGCGTGCCCGGCTGTCCGGTGCAGCCCGATAATTTCATGGAAACGCTTCTGTATTTGCTCTACATGGCGTCAGGCCGTGCGCCCATGATTCCGCTCGATCAGGCCTTGCGGCCCACGTGGCTTTTTGGCAACACGGTGCACGAAGGTTGCGACCGCGGTGGCTTCTACGAGCAGGCGCAGTTTGCCGAGGAATACGGCTCCCCGCTCTGCATTGTGAAGCTGGGATGTTGGGGGCCGGTGGTGCAATGCAATGTTGGGAAACGCGGCTGGATGGGAGGGATTGGCGGATGTCCCAATGTCGGCGGCATCTGCATCGGATGCACGATGCCCGGCTTTCCCGACAAGTTCATGCCTTTTATGAATCAGCCGCCGGGTTCTCTTTTGTCCTCGGCCGCAGTTCAAACCTATGGTCGCGCCATTCACGCCTTGCGTCGCTTCACGCAGTCATCGTTGAACAAAGAACCGAGCTGGCGCAAGCCGACGCGCTAAAGTGTAGGGGGACACTTTTGTCCGCCGAAGTTGAACTCGTTGTTGGTTTTGCTTGATAGTGTTGGAATACATGAACTCCGAACGAGCCTTGCAATGACGGAAGTCGGTTCGAAGGCGACGGGCAAGAGTATCCGCCCTACCTTCGTGAGGTAAAGAATGGTTTCGTTTTCGTGGCAAAATCAGACGAACGGCGCGCCCGATGGTCGTCCTGCTGACGATCATCGCTCTGCCGTTGCGGAGCCAGATCTCAATTTATCCGATGCCGAGGAAATTCTCCAGGGCTTAGCCGCAGTTTTCAGCCACCACCATAATCCGGAAACTGCGAGACACGTCGTCTATCCACCAGAGCGGCCGGATCAGGGATGGTCCGAGGACGCCCAAGTCCCGAATCTCGAAGCTAGATATCGCGCCCTGGTGGAGCAGATTCCTGCCGTCGTTTTCATGGCCTACCTCGATCGCGGCATCGGTGAGGCTTATGTCAGTCCCCAGATCGAGGCCGCGCTGGGTTTCTCCCAGGAAGAGTGGCTGGAGGATCCGGTCCGCTGGTACAGCCACATCCATCCTGACGACAAGCAGCGCTGGAGCACCGAAGCGGCGGAGATGTTTCTTACCGGCAACCCGCTGCGTTCAGCCTATCGTGTGGTTTCGCGCGATGGCCGCGTCATCTGGTTTCATTGCGAAGCCAAGATGATTCGTAAGGAGGATGGCGAGCCTTGGTTCATTCACGGAGTGGGCTTTGATATAACCGATCTGAAACGGACGGAAGGAGCATTGCAGGAGGAGCGCAACGTTGTTTCTGCGATTCTCGATACCGTGGGCGCCTTGGTTGTGGTGCTGGACCCCGAAGGCCGCATCATTCGCTTCAACCGTGCGTGTGAACAGATGACGGGATATTCATTCGCGGAAGTTCATGGAAAGCCGATTTGGGACTTGTTTATGGTTCCCGAAGACGCGGAGCGCTTTAAAGCGTCGTTCCGAGAGGCGCGCGCTGATCAGCGTCCCCGCGAGCATGAAAGCTGTTGGGTGAGCCGGGACGGTAGACAGCGAATGATCGCTTGGTCGACCACTGTTCTTCCCGGCGCCAGCGAAGCTGGCTTTTACATCATCGCGTCAGGGATTGACATAACCGAACGAAAACGCGCCGAGGCCAAGTTCCGCGGGTTGCTGGAAGCGGCGCCCGATGCAGTCGTGGTGGTCAATCGAAAGGGCAAAATTGTCCTGGTCAACGCCCAAGTGGAAAAGCTGTTTGGCTACCGGCGTGAAGAGTTACTGGGGCGACAACTCGAACTCCTGGTGCCGGCGCATCTGCGGCGGAGGCATCCCGAACACCGTAAGCGTTTCTTTGAGGAGCCGCGCGTACGTCCCATGGGAACCGGTAATGAACTCTACGGGCTGCATAAAGATGGTCACGAATTTCCCGTGGAGATCAGTCTGAGTCCGCTGGAGACGGAAGACGGGGTGCTGGTTTCAAGCGCTATTCGTGATATCACCGAGCGCAAACATTTGGAGAAAACGATTTTGGAGATCAGCTCCCTTGAACAGCGCCGGATTGGACAGGATCTCCACGATGGCCTGGGGCAGCATCTAACCGGCATTGCCTTTATGAGTAAGGTGCAGGAACAAAAACTGATGGGAAAAAACCTGCCCGAAGCTGGCGACGCGGCCAAAATCGTGAAACTGGTGAATGAGGCCATCAATAAAACCCGCGAATTGGCGCGGGGATTGCTTCCCGTGGTGTCGGACGCGCAGGGATTGATGTCGGCGTTGCAGCAATGGGCGGGTGAAGTTGAAGACTTATTCGCAGTGAGTTGCCGGTTCCAGTGTTTAACTCCGGTGCTGATCCATGACGACACAGTGGCCACGCATCTCTACTACGTTGCCCGGGAAGCGGTGAACAACGCAATCAAGCACGGTCATCCCCGCCAGATATTCATTCGCCTGGCCGCCGATCATGACCAGGGAGCGCTTACAATCCAGGATGACGGCGACGGAATCGGCAAGACCGCTCCGGGCAATAAAGGAATGGGGCTTCACCTGATGAGCTACCGGGCCCGGATGGTCGGAGGTTCTCTTGAAGTGCAGCGCGTTCCCAGCGGCGGAACGCTAGTGACTTGTTTGTTCCCAGTGGTGCACGAAGGAACGAAGTGAAATGAATGTGACTCACAAATCGCAGAGCCACCCCGTCACCAAGAAAAGAATCCTGGTCGTGGATGACCATCCTATAGTTCGCCAGGGTCTCGTGCTGCTCATTAATCGCGAGCCCGATCTGGTGGTCTGCGGCGAAGCTGAAGAGGCGACAGGCGCGATGCACGTGATGGCGTCGGCTAAGCCTGATGTCCTCATCGTGGACATTTCGCTGAATGGCCCCGACGGCCTCGATCTGCTGAAAAATGTGCGCACGACTCATCCCACGCTGCCCGTGTTGATCCTGTCCATGCACGATGAATCGATCTACGCGGAACGCGCCCTGCGTGCCGGCGCAAACGGTTACATCATGAAACAGGAGGCCACGGAGAAAGTGCTGGTCGCGGTCCGTCGCATCCTGAGCGGTGAGATCTATGTGAGTGACCGCATCGCCAACAAGATGCTCAAGCACTACATCACCGGCTCCGGCACCCTGCGAAACTCCTCTATCGCCGATCTGAGCGATCGCGAGTTGGAAGTGTTTCGGCTGATCGGCGAGGGTCACGGAACCCGGCAGATCGCCGAGGAATTGCACCTGAGCATAAAAACCGTCGAATCCTACCAGGCCCACATCAAGGAAAAACTGTCTCTGCGCAGCGCTCGCGAACTCATGCAACACGCCATTCAGTGGAATATGAACGAAAAAGCTGTTTAGGCCACCGTATGCTCGCTGGTCATCAGGGAATCCCCGATATCAAAAATAGTGATACCACGAAACTGAAAAAGTGGCCGTCCCGCTTGTAAGGCACCCCCGATATTGTTGATGCTGGTCCCGCACATTGTTCCGATTCAGGAATGGAGAGGACCGCCCTTGATGTTTGCTCTCTCCCGCTTTGTTTGTGCAGATGAAGAATTCGTCGATTCCGTTCTTTAACAAATTGATGTGGGAAAGGAGAACGCAGTTATGGCAGCGGAAACGGTTCCGTACGGTCGGGTCACGCAAAAACCATCGCCTGTCGCCGAGGTACACATTCTCTGGATCACCGCCGGTCTAGGTTGTGATGGGGATTCAGTGTCCGTCACTGCGGCCACTCAGCCCAGCATCGAGGACGTTCTGTTGGGAGCAATCCCCGGACTTCCGAAGGTGCATTTGCACAACCCCGTGCTCGCCTATGAGAACGGAGATGACTTCCTGAAATTTTGGTACATGGCTGAGAAGGGACAGCTCGAACCCTTCGTCCTAGTGGTGGAAGGCTCCATTCCCAACGAAAAAATAAAGAAAGAAGGATATTGGGCCGGTCTGGGAACCGACCCAAAAACCGGGCAACCCATTACCACCAACGAGTGGATTGACCGTCTGGCTCCCAAGGCTTTGGCAGTAGTAGCATGTGGAACGTGCGCTACCTACGGAGGGATTCATGCTATGGAGGGCAATCCCACTGGCGCGATGGGCCTCGCGGACTACTTAGGACGGGATTGGAAGTCCAAGGCCGGCCTGCCGATCGTCAACGTCCCCGGATGTCCGGTGCAACCTGACAACTTCATGGAAACCGTGCTCTACCTGCTCTACCAAGTAGCTGGGCTGGCGCCCATGATTCCGCTCGACGATCAACTGCGTCCCACGTGGTTGTTTGGCAAGACGGTTCACGAAGGCTGCGATCGAGCCGGTTACTACGAGCAAGGCGATTTCGCCGAAGTGTATGGCTCGCCAAAGTGCATCGTGAAGTTGGGATGCTGGGGTCCGGTTGTGAATTGCAACGTTCCCAAGCGAGGATGGATGGCTGGAATCGGCGGCTGCCCCAACGTGGGCGGAATCTGCATCGGCTGCACCATGCCCGGTTTCCCGGACAAGTTCATGCCCTTCATGGATGAACCGCCGGGTGCCCGAGTTTCCACGTCGGCGGTCGGCGCTTATGGCCGCGCGATTCGTGCTTTACGCAGCATGACTCAGGCCACCACCAACAAGGAACCGAAGTGGCGTCATCCAGGCGCGGAGCTGACGACCGGGTACCACCCTCGAGGCTACTAAGAATCCAAAGGAGCGATCGAATGAGCACTATTACCGCACCGAGCAAAGACGTTCCGAGCAAGAAGGGAAATCTAGTCGAAATGAACTGGGACCCGATCACGCGGATCGTGGGCAGCCTGGGCATCTTCACTAAGATTGACTTTGAGAACCGCCACGTGGTTGAGTGCCACAGCACCTCGTCCATCTTTCGCGGGTACAGCATTTTCATGAAGGGCAAGGACCCGCGGGACGCTCACTTCATCACCAGCCGCATTTGCGGCATTTGCGGCGACAATCACGCTACCTGCGCCACCTACGCGCAGAACATGGCTTTTGGCGTAAAGCCCCCTCCGATCGCCGAGTGGATTGTGAATCTCGGCGAAGCCGCCGAGTACATGTTCGACCACAACATCTTTCAGGACAATCTGGTCGGCGTGGATTTCTGTGAGCAGATGGTTAAAGAGACCAACCCTAAGGTTTGGGCCAAAGCCCAGTCGACGCTGGCGCCGCATTCCAAGCTTCACGGGTTTCGCACCATCGCCGACATCATGACCGCGTTGAACCCGTTTACTGGATCTTTCTATCGCGAAGCTCTGGTCATGAGCCGCATGACGCGGGAGATGTTCTGCCTGATGGAAGGCCGCCACGTTCATCCTTCCACTTTGTATCCGGGTGGCGTGGGAACCGTGCCGACCATCCAGCTTTTTACCGACTACCTTGTCCGGTTGATGAAGTATGTCGAATTCATGAAAAAGGTCGTTCCGCTGCACGACGACTTGTTCGATTTCTTCTACGACGCCCTTCCCGGTTATGAGGAAGTTGGCCGTCGCCGTGTTTTGCTGGCATGCTGGGGATCGTTCAACGATCCGGATGTGTGCGACTACACCTACAAGAATATGACGAACTGGGGTCGTGGCATGTTTGTCACGCCGGGAATCGTGGTCGACGGCAAGCTGGTCACTACGGATCTGGTGGACATCAACCTGAACATCCGCATTCTGCTGGGCAGTTCCTATTACGATGAATGGAAGAATTCGCAAGTCTTTGTCAAAACGGATCCCCTGGGCAATCCCGTGGACAAAAACCATCCCTGGAACCAGACCACGATACCCCGGCCGCAGAAGCGCGACTTCGGCGGGAAGTATACCTGGGTGATGTCGCCGCGCTGGTTCGACAAGAGGACGGGCGATCATCTGGCAATGGACACGGGGGGCGGTCCGATTGCACGCCTTTGGGCAACCGCGCTCGCCGGACTGGTGGATATCGGCTACATCAAGTCCACCGGCAACAGCGTGAAAATGTATTTGCCCAAGACCACCTCTCTGCCCGAGGTTGAGTTCGAGTGGAAGATCCCCAAGTGGAGCAATGCCATCGAACGCGACCGCGCACGAACATATTTCCAGGTCTATGCTGCCTGCGCGGCGTTACACTTCATGGAGAAGGCGCTGGCGGAACTGCACGCGGGCCACACCAAAACCTGGACTGAGTTCAAGGTGCCCGAGGAAGCCATCGGTTGCGGATTCCACGAAGCGGTTCGCGGCGTGCTGTCCCATCACGTGGTGATAAAGGAGGGCAAGATCGCCAATTACCATCCCTATCCTCCGACGCCCTGGAACGCCAATCCACGCGACATCTATGGCACTCCGGGTCCGTACGAGGACGCGGTACAGAACACCCCAATCTTCGAGGAAAACGGCCCGGACAAGTTCAAAGGGATTGATATCATGCGCGCAGTACGGAGCTTTGATCCGTGTTTGCCTTGCGGAGTGCACATGTATCTGGGCAACGGCAAGGTGCTGGAGACGCACCATTCTCCAATGTTTGGTCTCCAACCCTGAACCGCACCAGGGTTGACTAGGGAGTGGGGGTCGTAGCTGTCAAGAATCGCCAGTGACGCTTGCTAGCGGTGCACCTGGCATTTCGAAACTACGCTCTTCACTCCTAATTTGTTGGACCGATTGACTGCCGTTAGTTTGAAGAGAAGAACTTTAGACTTAAGGAGCGACGTGGCGGAAAGCAGAGATTTTCGGCAAGACATTCAGCGGCTGGGCGGGTTGGTTCAGGAGATCGAATCGATCGCCGATCCAGCGGTCCGAGCGACCGCCAAGGATTTGCTGCAGTCGCTCATGGATCTGCACGGCGCGGCTTTAGAGAAGGCGCTCGAAATTGTCGCGGCAGCCGGAGAACCGGGTATGGGCATCATTGACCAGATGGGCCGCGATTCGCTGGTCAGCAGCATCCTGATTCTCTACGGCCTCCATCCCGAGGATCTCGAAAGCCGCGTGGTGAAAGCCGTCGACCGGGTGCGCTCGCAGTTGCGAAAACAGGGCTACGAGGTTGAGTTGCTCAGGGTGACTGATGGCGCAATCCGGCTGCGGGTTGAAACTGGTTCCCATACCTGCGGCTCAACCGCGAAAACCGTTCAGGCCACGATCGAGGGAGCGATGTACGACGCAGCGCCCGACTTGACCTCGCTGGTGATTGAAGGCCTTGAGGAGAAGCCCGCGTCCGGATTTGTGGCCCTGGACAAGTTGATGGGCAGTCCGGCCGGATCGCAAACTGTCAACAATCGTCCGGCGGTTGTGGGACCGCAGGGCGCAGACTAAGAGAGTGCGGGGAGACGTTGGGTCCACAATCATGAGCGCAGGACAATTCACAGGACCGGCCGATGGCTTTGGGACTCTGCGCCAGCTTGCACGCCGCGAACGGCCGCTCGAACGTTGCGAGTTGTGCAGCGTGGGCCTGCGGCCCGATCATCCGCATTTGATCGAGTTGGCGCAGCGCAAGCTGCTCTGCACCTGCGACGCCTGCGCCATTTTGTTCAGCGGTCAGGGAGTGAAGTTCAAGCGTGTGCCACGGCGGGTCCGCTCTCTTTCCGGCTTCAATCTTAGCGACGCCGAATGGGACAACCTGATGGTTCCGATCAACATGGCTTTCTTTTTCAGGAATAGCCTCGAGGACCGGGTCGTTGCTCTCTATCCGAGTCCGGCAGGCGCGACGGAATCGCTGCTGGCGCTCGAGTCCTGGAACGATCTTGTGGCGCACAACCCGATTCTGGACGGAATGGAATCTGATGTGGAAGGGCTGCTGGTTAATCGTCTGGGCCACTCGCGCGGATACTCCGCAGCCGAGTACTATCTGCTTCCCATCGACGAATGCTACAAGCTCGTTGGCCTGATCAGAATGCATTGGAGAGGCCTTTCCGGAGGCACGGAAGTGTGGAGGGAGCTGGGCGAGTTCTTTACCGGCTTGAAAACGCGATCACTCGAGGTCTCTGTAGGGGCCGCGAAAACATCCGGCGCAGAAGAGGAGTTCCATGCCTGACCTGAGTTTTCAAGTCGAAGGAGCCGAAGTTGTTGCGAATGCCGCGTCGCCTCTGCTGGCTTTCAAGCTTCGCCTCCGAGACGCCAATCCGGAACAGACGATTCATACCGTCGCCCTGCGATGTCAGATCCAACTCGAAGTGACCCGGCGCAAATATACGCCGGAGGATCAGGAACGCTTGCTCGATCTGTTTGGCGAGCCCAGTCGCTGGGGACAGACCCTGCGAAATCTTTTGTGGACCCACGCCAATCTCGTCGTGCCCTCGTTTCGGGGAAGCACGCTGGTCGATCTTCCGGTGTCGTGTACCTTCGACTTCAATGTGGCCGCTACCAAATACTTCGACGGCCTGGCGGACGGAGAAGTTCCGGTTTGCCTGCAGTTCAGCGGAACTGTCTTCTACGCCAGCCCCGAAGGCGGATTGCAGGTTGCGCCGATTTCCTGGGACAAAGAAGCGCGATTCAAGCTGCCGGTGAAACTTTGGCGCGAGATGATGGAGTCCTATTATCCGAACAGCGCCTGGCTTTGCTTGCACAAAGATGCATTCGATCGTTTGTATCAATACAAAGTTCGGCATGGTATTCCCACCTGGGAAGAGGTGTTGGAGAGCATCATTCCAGCCGAGGAGACAGTGGTCTGATGAATCTCGCGACGGTCGACAAGATCGCGAAAGCGGTGCTTTATGAGGGGTACATGCTTTATCCCTATCGCCCGTCGTCGGTGAAGAATCAGCAGCGGTGGAACTTCGGTGTGCTCTGCCCGCAGTCTTACAGCGAGCAACAGAAAGGAACCGAGGCGTGGAGGATGCAGACGGAATGCCTGGTCGAGGGCAGATCGCTGACCACGCTCGAAATCCGGGTGCGATTTCTGCAACTGGTTCAGCGTTCCGTTGGCGAACTAACGCACACAGATGACTTCTCGACCGGTGATGTGCCGGAATGTCGTCTCGTAGCAAAACTTGAGGTGAACGGCAAAGTCTACCAGCCATGGCAAGAGGCAATCGAGCGGGAAGTGATTTTGCCAGTGTGCAACCTGGGATCTCTGGCTGAAGGGATGGTTCCCTGTGCCTTTAGTTTTGCCATGGAAAAGGAATTCGAATACCTGCGCGACGGTGGCGGCAAGATCGCCGGCGTGATCGTGCGTGAACGCAGACCTCTTCGTGGCGAGATCGAAGTCACGAGTGAAAGGATTGACGACACTGTATTCAAGATCAGCGTGCGGATTCTTAACACAACGCCTTTCGAAGTGAAGAGAGAGTCGAGCCGCGAAGACGCTTTGCTAAGTTCCCTGGTCTCGACACACACGGTTTTCGGCGTGCAGGATGGCCAGTTTGTCTCTTTGCTTGCGCCCCCGGACTCGCTCAGCGAGGCAGTCGCCGATTGTAAGAACCTCGGAACCTGGCCGGTTCTCGTCGGCGAAGAGAGTCAGTGCGATACCCTGCTCTCGTCGCCGATCATTCTTTATGACTATCCGCAGATCGCGCCGGAAAGTGCCGGAGATTTGTTTGACGGGACTGAGATTGACGAAATTCTCTCCCTGCGGATCATGACCTTGACCGACGAGGAGAAGCGCGAAATGAGCCAGTCGGATGAGCGCGCCCGTCAGATGCTGGAGCGTACCGAAAGCATGCCCGTCGAACAGTTGATGAAGTTGCACGGCGTTCTGCGGGGGCTGCGCCCACTTACGGGGGAGGGCCGATGAACGAGTGGGAATGGCAACTCCTCGAAGAGAAGACCCCAGTGGATCATGTGGAAATCTCGGGAGTTGAAGTGCGGCCCGGTAGTCGCGTGCGCTTGCGTCCGCGTAAGGGCGGCGATGTGATGGATATCGCCTTGGCTGGGCAGGTTGCAACCATCGAATGTATTGAACAGGACTACGAAGGTAAATCCCATGTCTGCGTAGTTCTGGATAACGATCCCGGCAAGGACATGGGTTTGCTGCGCCAACCCGGCCACAGATTTTTCTTTGATACGGAAGAAGTCGAGCCTCTTTCGCAAGATGAAGCTATACAAATCCCGGCCGCGCAGAAACCAAGCATCCTGGTGGCTGGCATCGGAAACATTTTTCTCGGCGACGACGCGTTTGGCGTTGAAGTCGTCCGGCGCTTGGCTTGCTTGAAGCTTCCGGGGAGCGTTCGAGTGTCCGACTTCGGCATTCGAGGTTTTGATCTGGCTTATGCGCTACAGGACGGTTACGAAACAACGATCCTCGTGGATGCGTGCCCGCACGGCCAGACTCCTGGAACACTTTCGGTTATCGAGCCGGACTTGAAAGGATTAGATGATCCGGAAGCCCAAGCGACTGTGGAAGGCCACTCCATGAACCCGATGAATGTGCTGCGTATGGCCCGGGCGATGAATATCGAAGCAAAAAATGTTTTGCTGGTCGGTTGCGAGCCCGAAACGCTCGGTGGGGAAGAAGGTCAGATGGGATTAAGCGCTCCGGTCGAGGCCGCGGTGGATCATGCGGTCAAACTCGTCGAGTCGATCATTAACAGACTTCTCAACCGGGATGAGCCAGACCCCAAACTCGGTTGACGCGGTAAACATTTTGCATAAAAGGAGACTGCCGTGGCAATGGAAAATGGTAACAGAAGCAGCAGCGACAGGGACACCCTATTCATGCTCAGTGGTGTGGCGCTTATGGTTTTTGGAGCCGGCCTGATTCTCACCAATCCGATCGCGAAGCGTTACCTGGGGCAGTTGGGAGTCGGCGATCTGGCAGGTCTGGCGTTGCCGGATCTGGACCGTTATTTGAAATTACGGGCCATGTAAAGCAGCGCGATATGACGGGTCCACAACCAAGTCAGGGGGGACGTGCGTTTGTCTACAGTAGAAACAGCGCAAGCGACGACGGTTCGATACTTAATCGATGCCAAGGTAAGTAGATTCACTGTTCGGGCATTTGCCACCGGGATGCTTTCGGCGTTTGCCCATAGCCCGACCATTGCAATTCCGGATTTCCAGGGTGAGGTGCAGTTCGGTTCCACCACCCTGGAGGATGCGTCTCTGCGTGTCGTGATTCAAGCAGCTTCCCTGGCGGTAACTGACGAAATCAGCGACAAGGATCGCCACGAAATCGAGCGTAGAATTCATGACGAGGTTCTCGAAACTGATGGCTTCCCCGAGATCATTTACGAATGCCCGCGAATTTCGTCAACGCAGAAGATCGGCGACGGGCAGTATTCGGTCGCGATGAATGGGGAACTAGCCTTGCGCGGAGTCACGCGGAACCAGCCAGTGTCCGCGCGAGTGACGTTGAAAGCTGATATTTTACGCGCCGCCGGGGAGTTCACGGTGCGTCCAAGTGATTATGAAATCAAGCCTGTTACCGCGGTTGGTGGAACTATAAAGCTGAAGGATGAGCTCAAGCTATCTTTCGACATCACCGCACGCAAACAGAGCTGAGATGGTCGTTGATCGTTAGGCGTTTGCCGAAGGCGAACCAGGTCGACTGGACCACAGAAGTCGAGGTTATCGGTTTGAGTAAAGACAAGCGACCAACGACGAGCGACGGGCAACGAACGACCCGAGAGTGGAATCAAGATATGCCGGGAGGCTGCCGCATGTGCCTAGCTATACCAGGAAAGATCGTCGAAATTCCTTCGGACAATGCGGATTCGGCGCTTGTCGATGTGGTCGGAGTCCGGCGCAAGATTGATCTGGGGCTGTTGCAGGACGACATGCCCAAACCAGGAGACTGGGTTCTCATCCACGTGGGCTTCGCCATGAGCAAGATCAGCGAACACGATGCTCTCGACCAGATGAATACGCTCAGGATGTTGGGCGAAATCGATGGGGCGATGCAGGAAGTCCGTGGTTACGGACTGGAGGACGTGAATTGACGCCCACCCGCGTCGAACGAGCGAGGGAGCGATACGCATGAGATTCGTTGATGAATTCCGCGATCCTCGAGCTGATTTCGAAGACGGCAGACGAAATTCGCCGACTCGCCGGTAGAGAACGCCATTACCGCATAATGGAAGTCTGCGGCGGTCACACCCATGCCATTTATCGCTTCGGCCTTAAGGACATACTTCCTGAAAATATCGAGTTGATCCATGGCCCGGGCTGCCCGGTCTGCGTGCTTCCCATGGGACGAATCGACGACGGCCTTTCCATTGCGCAGCAGCCGGATGTAATTTTCGCCGCCTTTGGCGACATGATGCGTGTTCCGGGAACTCTAGGCAGCCCGCTCGAACACAAGGCTCGAGGTATGGATGTTCGCATCGTGTATTCGCCATCCGATGCGCTGAAGCTGGCCCGTCTCAATCCCGAAAAGCACGTCATGTTTTTCGCCATCGGTTTTGAAACCACGGCCCCTTCGACCGCTCTCACGCTGATGCGTGCCAAAGCGGAGGGCATCCGCAACTTCTCGGTCTTCTGCAACCACGTGACCATTATTCCCGCCATCCGCGCGATTCTTGATTCTCCCGACATGCGGCTGGACGCCTTCATCGGGCCGGGGCACGTTTCGACCGTCATTGGTTGCCGGCCCTACGAGTGGATCGCCCAGAACGAACATAGACCGATCGTGGTTTCAGGCTTTGAGCCACTGGACATGCTGCAATCGATCGTTATGCTCCTCCATCAGTTGAGGAAGGGCGAAGCCAAGGTCGAAAATCAGTACAAGCGCGTGGTTCCGTGGGAGGGTAACCGCGCCGCGCTGCGGGCGATGGCAGAGGTTTTTCAGTTACGTCCCTATTTCGAGTGGCGCGGTCTGGGCTTCATTTCGCAATCCGCATTGCGCCTCAACGACAAATACGCTGCATGGGACGCGGAACAGCGTTTCGAGGTTCCCGGCATCCGGGTGACCGATCCCCAAGCGGCGCAATGTGGAGAAGTGCTGAAGGGCGTGCTGAAGCCGCATCAGTGTAAACTCTTCGGGCGCGAGTGCACGCCCGAGCACCCAATCGGTGCGCTCATGGTTTCATCGGAAGGATCATGCGCCGCTTATTTCAACTACGAACACCGCAAGGCAGCAATGGCGACCAGCCTGGGTTCGATCGCGTGAGCACTCCCGCCACCGTGCTAGCCGATTCGCCACCCATCCGGTTTCGCGATCCGCAAATCGAGATGGCCCACGGCGCCGGAGGGAAGGCCAGCCGCAGGCTGGTCGAGGGACTCTTTGCGCCTCTGCTGTTTGGAAATAATCCGGGGCCGCTGGGCGATGCGGCTGTGGTGGATGTCAGCGGAACGCAGGTTGCGATCACGACCGACAGCTTTGTCGTCAAGCCGCTAACGTTTCCGGGCGGTTCAATCGGTGAGCTTGCGGTTAACGGGACGGTAAACGACCTCGCGGTCTCGGGAGCCAAAGCAGAAGCTCTGGTCGTTTCCTACGTGCTCGAAGCGGGGCTTCCTACTTCAGTTCTGGAAGCGGAAGTTCGCGCCATGGCCAAGGCGGCGAAAACGGCGGGAGTTCGCGTCGTCGCCGGCGACACCAAAGTTGTCGAGCATGGAAAGGCCGACCAGATGTACATCACTACTACCGGAATTGGGCACTTGATCCGTGGTCTGACCATTGATCCCGGTGCGGTACGGCCCGGCGACAAGATTCTGCTCTCGGGACCGATCGGCGACCACGGCATCACGATTTTGCTGGCTCGCGGGGAATTAGACTTCGAAGCTGAACTTCGTTCGGATACGCGCTCGGTGCTTCCTCTCGTCGAAGCTCTGGTGCATGCCGCGGGGCCCGGCGTTCGTTGGATGCGTGATCCCACGCGCGGCGGCGCTGCCACTTCTCTGAATGAACTCGCCCGGGATTGCGGGCTGGGAGTCGTCCTATTTGAAGACCAGATCCCGGTGCGCGACGCGGTCCGTGGCGCTTGTGAGCTGTTGGGACTGGACCCTTTGCATATCGCTAACGAGGGCCAGTTTCTCGCGGTTGTAGCCCCGGAATATGCCGATGCTGCGATGAATACGCTCGCCCTGGCGGATGGTGGTAGCGAAGTTCAGGTAATTGGTGAAGTGCGGGAACAACCGGCGGGCTCGGTTCTGGTCACGACCCTATACGGGGGTAGCCGCATCATCGATATGCTCGTCGGCGATCCTTTACCACGAATTTGCTAGTGGACAGTTGATATGGCGACAACGTTTAGATTGGCCGGCCAAGTTGAAGAACGCCTGCGTGAGAGAAACAAGATTTTTGAGGAGTTCTTCTGCCGCGAAACGCGTCGCCTCGCGGAAGCTTGCCATGAGATGTCGGAACGGTTCCTACGTGGGGGCCGTCTGCTCGCCTTCGGGCGCGGCCCCTATACCACCGATGCGCAGCATGTGTCTGTCGAATTTGTCCATCCGGTGATCGTGGGCAAGCGGGCTCTGCCCGCACTGGATCTATCAGTTCTCTTTCGACCGTGGCTCAAAGCGATCCTTCGCCCGGAAGATATCGTGATGGGATTTGGTCCTCCGGATGGCGATCCCGAAGTGTGGGCCACGCTCCAGCAAGCGCAAGGCCTGCACGCCATGACTTTCGCTCTGCCCGGCGTCGAAGGTTCCTATGCCGTAGATGCAGCCACGCAAGATCCTTTCATCCATCAGGAAATCATCGAGGTTCTCTATCACACGCTGTGGGAGACGGTGCATGTCTTTTTCGAACACCGCGAACTCGGCCATGATGTAGGAGAATCGGGTTTTCTCTATCCGTTTCTCGGAACGGAAAAGCAGGGAACCGGTGACCTAGTTGCAGAAGTAGCGAATTCCATCCTGATGAAAGTCCACGACGATGCCAACCTGCGAGCGCAGGTGGCGCTGGAACAGTCTGAGCAGATCAGCAGCGCTACACTGGCGATTCATGAGCGTCTGTTGCGCGGTGGAAAGCTTATCCTCTTCGGCAACGGTGGATCTGCGACTGACGCCAACGATTTCGCCATCGACTGCGTTCTCCCGCCGGATGGCTATCAGTCTGTGCCCGCGGTTTCGCTTTCGCTTGAGCCGGCTAACATTACCGCTGTAGCCAATGACATTGGAACCGACGCCGTTTTTCTTCGCCAGTTGATCGCACAGGCTCGTCCAGAAGACGTGGCTATCGGTATTTCCACTAGCGGCGGCTCGCGCAACATCGTCATGGCTCTGGAAGAAGCTCGCAAGCGGAAGCTGTTGACCGCGGCGCTGTTGGGCTACGACGGAGGCGAGATCAAACGTAAGCGCCTGGTTGACTTCCCGATAGTGGTGAACTGCGATTACATACCTCGGATTCAGGAAGTGCAAGCTTCGATTTACCATGTTATCCGCGAATCGCTGGAGGGACTGATCCGTGGCCAAGCTTGAACTTTATGGGACAGCACGCTGTCCTCACACCGGAGAAATGCGCGAGTGGCTGGAATGGAAGCGTTCTGATTTTGTGGAGTATGACGTTGAAGCCGACCCGGTAGCCCGTGCGCGCATGCGGGAAGTGGCGGCCGGACAGCGCAACGTACCGCTGCTGATCGAGGATGGCAAGGTGGTTCAGGTCGGTTGGCAGGGGCGCAGTTGCGTTGTTGATTTGGAATAACCATGGCCGTTGCTTGTTCCATTCGGGTCCGGGGAGTGGTCCAGGGAGTGGGCTTTCGTCCCTTTGTCTATCGCCTCGCACGCGCCAATACTCTGAAGGGGTGGGTGTTGAACGCGGAAGCTGGAGTGGAAATCCACCTGGAGGGCGCAGCGCAGGGTGTGGAGGCTTTTGTCCGCGATCTGAAAGCTCAACCTCCAGCAGCCGCCAGCATCGCGGAAATCGAGGTTCAGCCTGCGCAGACGGTCGGCTTGCAACGAATTCACCATTCGAGAAAGCCAGCGGCGGCAACACCCAACCGTTCGAATCTCTCCGGACCTGCCGGTTTGCGACGAATGCCTGAATGAACTCTTCGATCCGACAGATCCGCGCTACCTGTATCCCTACATCAACTGCACCAATTGCGGCCCACGCTACACCGTTTTGCTGGGTCTGCCGTATGATCGGCCGAACACTACCATGAAGCCGGTGGTCGCTCGACGATTACTGCGCCAAGGAATATTCCGACCCGGGCAACCGTCGTTTTCACGCACAGCCCGTAGCTTGTCCGGCGTGCGGTCCCGGCTATTATCTTCATCCGCATCTTCACTCGAACAACGACGAAACCGCAGGTGGAAGCGCAAGCAGCGTAGGCCGCGCGGCAGAGATTCTTCGTGCCGGGGGAATTCTCGCCGTAAAAGGACTCGGCGGATACCACCTGGCATGTGACGCGCGGAATCCCGTTGCTGTTGCGGCTTTGCGGGATCGCAAGTACCGGAAAGAAAAACCTTTTGCACTGATGGCGAAGGATCTTCAGGTAGCGCGTACGCTGGTCGAGCTTTCTCCTGAGGCGGAAGCGCTGCTTACTTCCGTTGCCCGTCCTATCGTGCTCGCTCCGGCGAAGGAGGAACTCGCGGAAGTCGCACCAGAAAGCAACGAACTTGGGCGTGATGTTGCCCTACACCCCTTTGCATCACTTGCTATTTGCTGCCGGCGCGCCGCAAGTTTTGGTGATGACCAGCGCGAATCGGTCGAGTGAGCCTATCGCTTACGAGGACGAAGACGCATTGCAGCGTCTTGCAGGAATCGCGGACTCGTTTCTGATCGGGCAGCGGCCTATCGCCCGACGAGTGGATGACTCGGTCGCACGTGCGGGCGTCTTCGGTCCTGCCATCCTGCGCCGCGCCCGCGGTTACGCCCCCGGCGCGGTTGCTTCGCTTCCCGTCGAACGTCCGATTCTCGCGCTGGGCGCCGATCTGAAGAATGCGGTCACGCTGGTTGTGGATGGTCAGGCGTTTGTCAGCCAGCACATCGGCGACCTCGATCATTACGATTCGTTCCGCGCATTTAAGGAGACTGTCCACGATCTGGTTTCGATGTACGAAATTCGCTGGGACGAACTTCTTCTGGTGCACGATTTCCATCCGCAATATTCGTCCACGACATACGCCGCGGCCCTTGGAGTTCAAGAAGTCCATGCAGTTCAACACCACCGCGCTCACATCGCATCCGTGCTGGCAGAACGAGGAGAGTTGGCGAAGCAAGTCGTCGGCGTGACCTTCGACGGCACCGGATACGGGGACGAAGGAACAATTTGGGGCGGTGAGGTCTTTGTCGGAAGCCTCAAGCAAGGGTTCAATCGCGTGGCTCATTTGCGGCAGGCGGCACTGGCCGGCGGAGATGCCGCCGCAGAGTCGCCAGTTCAAGCGGCCGCAGGTTTTCTCGCGCAACTTGACGACATGCCCGATTTCACGGCGCAACCTTTTGGTTTTCCCAGCCGCTACCGGAGCGCTCTGGAATTGATCCGCAAGGGCGTTCGCACTTTCGGCACAACGTCCGTGGGGCGACTCTTTGACACCGCCGCTGCACTTCTTGGTTTCACACGCGAAATCACCTTCGAAGGCCAGGCCGCGATGTGGCTTGAACAACTCGCCCGCGGCGCGCCTCTGACCGAGCCTTATCCTTTTCCGTTCATCGGCGACGAACTTGATTTTCGGCCGTTGCTGCGCGCCGTAGTGCAAGACGTGGCTCGTGGGCGGAATCGGAGAGAAATTGCGCGATCCTTCCAGCGCGGAGTGGCTCAGGGTTTGTGGGATGCCCTGAAGGTAATCTCTCGCAGCCACGACTTAGACATTGCTGTTCTCTCCGGAGGAGTCTTTCAAAACGAGTTGCTGCTGGAAGACTTGAAGTCTTTGCTGACGGATGGATCACTCCAGATTTGGACAAACCATGTGGTCCCGCCCAACGATGGAGGCATCAGCCTCGGCCAAGCCGCATTGGCCGCGTTCGGCCGCTTCGATACGATTCAGCTGCCTGGGGAAGGTGCCACCGAGACAAACTATGCATGAGCTTTCCATCGCGATGAGCATCGTGGAATTAGCCGAGGAAGAGGCAGGGCGCCGCGGTGTGCAGGTGAATGCGGTACACCTCAGGCTCGGTGCGTTGTCGGGCGTGGTAAAAGAGGCCCTGCTCTCTTGTTATGTGATGGCCTGCGAAAATACTCCACTCCAAGGCTCTCGCCTGGTGATCGAGGAGATTCCCGTCGTGATCTTTTGTTCGACTTGCCAGGCACAACGTCCTCTCAGCTCGGTACAACTGTTTTGTTGCCCGAAATGCGGTAATCCAGCCTCTGAAGTTGAACAAGGCAAGGAACTCGAAGTGATTGCATTGGAGATACAGGAATGCGCCCCGAACCCCGTTTGATCGAAATCCGACAAAATGTTCTAAAGCAGAACGATGTCGTAGCGCGCGCTCTTCGCGACCGTTTTCGCGCCGCCGGAGTGTTTGTCGTGAGCCTCGTTTCCAGCCCGGGCTCCGGGAAGACCGCATTCCTCGAAAAAACTCTTACGCTTCTTCGCCCAAATTATCGAGTGGCAGCTCTGGTGGGCGATCTGGCCACCGAGAATGACGCCCTGCGTTTGGCGCGCAGCCAGGCCCCGGTCAAGCAAATCACGACCGGCACTCTCTGTCACCTTGAAGCCGCCATGGTGCAAAAAGCGCTGGAAGGATGGGACCTCAACCAACTCGATTTTCTATTCATTGAAAACGTCGGTAACCTCGTCTGTCCTTCTTCCTATGATTTGGGCGAAGACCTCCGCCTCGTGCTGATCTCGGTAACCGAGGGCGAAGACAAACCGCTCAAGTACCCGACCATTTTCAACAGTGCTGATGTAGCAGTCGTTACCAAGCTCGACTTGGCGGCAGCGGTTGAGTTTAGCTGGGAAAGCGCATACGCCAACATCCAGGCTGTGCGGCCGCACATGCCGGTCTTTCAGCTTTCTGCGAAGACCGGGGCGGGAATGGACGAGTACCTGAGATTCCTGGCGAGGCGCTTCGCAGAGGTACGCGAAACTGAAGCCGTCTAGGATCCACATCACTTTGATTGCAAATCGCTGCTTACCGAACTCACTTTGATCGTGCTTCCGTCGAGAACGCCACTGAGTGTGACTCGCTGGCCGGCAAACTGGTCGAGCTGTGACAAATTGCCCGCCAGTTCGTAATTCTTGTCACCATCCACGATTTTGTACCTCGAACCGTTGCGCACGCACATCCTGACGCAGCCCGCTGCGTTATGTTCCGAATCCATATGCCTGGGACCACAATGCTTGTCGGTAACCATTCCCGTGAAGGTCTGGAGGAGGCCTGCCGAGCCCGACTGATCGTCAGGAATTTGCGAGGATTCACTGTCAGCAATTGCCACGGTGAAGCCCGCAAGTGCAACGGCACAAGCTAAGGACGACGCAATCGTAATTATCGCCAGAAAGGCGATCAGTCCTTGCCATGAACGATCGTGCGGCTTCACGAGGCCTCCTAAAGGTTCTTGACCTTTGTTGTCCACGGCGTCGCCCGGGTTGTCCCGACAAGGGCTGAGTTGCGAGTTCATGCACGGGCAACAGAGGTTCGGAAAGCGATGCGTACACGAGTTATCGCGAGCGCCTACAGCATCGACTGGATGGCAGCGCGACAAGTCGGTTGCTAAGTTGTTTTGGAGGCAACACTCGTCGGCATCTGAAAGGAGATCCTATGAACCGCTTCCTCAAGCTACTACTTGGCACCAGCCTTTATCTACTTGAGCAGTCCGATAATGCTACCAAGAACGCGCGGGACCGCGCTGCGGAACAGATTGAAGATCTGCATGACGTTGCGCGGGAGAAGTATCAAACTGCGGCTAAGCGGGTGGCGAAAGCGTCCAGAGCAATTCGGGGCGAGGATAGCGACGTTGTCCTTAACGCCCTACGCTTCGCCGCGGGAGTAGGAGTCGGCATCGGTGTGGGCCTCATCCTCGCTCCCGCCAGCGGCGAGGAAACTCGGAGCGCCATCGCTGGAAGGGTGCATGAAATGGGAGACAGAGTTCGAAGACAGTTCTCGTCCGAAACCGCGACTGGGACCGGCGATTAACGACTGGTGATGAATGTCGAACTCCGGCGTCAATCCGCTATGGCCCCACGGGCGCTTCGCAAAGCATCGTAAGCACATCGGAGCGGTGGCGGGCGTAGCGATTATTTCCTGCCTGTTACCCATAATCTTATTGGCCCAGAAAGTTACGGAAGAACAGACGGATCCCAACCTGTTAGTTCGCGCTGTGGTCAACAACGAATTAAGAATCAACCAGCAAGATCGCAGTCATTGGATGTATCGCGATCAACGGCAGGAAGCGAGGAAATCGACGGTCAAAGAAGTGATCGAGACCAAGAACTGTGAGGTTGATCTATTGGTTTCCTCGAATGGCCAGCTCCTGACGCCGGAACAACGGCAAAAAGAAAATGAGCGACTTGAGAAGTTAGTGACTGACCCAGAAGCGCAGCGCAAGAAGATGAAAGAAGGGCAAGAAGACGACCGGAAGGCAGCCGAAATGTTCAAAATGTTGCCCGATGCATTTCTTTACCAATACAAACAGAGCGGGCAGTCCCTGATCTTATTGAGTTTCACCCCGAACCCGAGATTTCATCCGCCCACTCGAGAAGCCCAGGTCTTCCACGAAATGGAGGGCACGATGTTGGTGGATGCCAGGGAAAAGCGATTGGTGGAGTTAGATGGGGAACTCGCCCAAAATGTGCAATTTTTAGGAGGGTTGATCGGGCATTTGGACAAAGGCGGTCGATTTAGCGTAAAGCGAGCCGAAGTGATTCCGGGCCATTGGGAAACGACGCTAATTAAAGTTCAGATGACCGGAAAGGTAATCATTTTCAAGAGTATCAGTCTCCAGCAGATGGAATCGATGACCGATTTTGATCGCGTGCCCGAGGACCTGAGTCCATTACAAGCGGCAGACTTGCTGAAGCAGCAGGACCTACAGCACTCAGCCGCGAAGCAGTTCCTTCCGGGGAGCAACTGGCATCAAAGCTACGCAACAAATAACTTGAAGGAGAGCCAAATGAGTGCATTTAGAGCGGTTCGAAATGCATTGGGAACAGCGAGCTTAATTTTCGCAGGGTATGTACTTCTCACCTCTTTGAAGGATTCTTGGCGGTACGTCAAGATCAGTAGGATGTGACCGCTCGCGACACGGCAACCGCAAGCAACTTCCGACCCGCGATCAGCCTCTTTCCAAATGCTTTCCGACCACGCCGGCGCAGGCTTCGACAAAGTCCTGTTCCGCTTTCGTGAACGTGCCGGCAAAATAGCTTTCTACATCCAGCTCAGCCGCGAGCTTGTTCTTCACGAAGATGGGAACAACGATCTCGCATTTCACCATGGGCGATCCCGAAAGATAACGCGGGTCGGTCGAAACATCGTGCACTACCACGATCTTGCCGCTGCTGGCCGCAGCGCCACAGAGTCCCGTGTTAAGGGAAATTCGAGCATTGGGCGTAAAACTGCCAACGAAAGGCCCCACCAGCAGAATGCCGGGGTCCGCCGGATCGACGAGATAAAAGCCTACCCAGTTGTATCGGGTCATCTTTTCGTGCAGACGCTGGGCGATTCGCTCCATCACGGAATTGGCCGTGGTCGCGCTCGCTGCAAAGTCTCGAAATTCCCGGAGAAGCTCTTCATGCATCAGATATGGCCCTCGTGCTAAGTGTCAGGATGCTCCGGTGGTGTTCAACCTTTGCTTCCATCCCTCATGAGTTTACGCGGACATCGACGTTTTTCCAGAAGGAGTTTGCATCAGGGAGGCATCATTCCGGATTTGTCGGTTACTTACCCGGTACCTTTAGAATAAGCTGAGTGCAATTTTCAAATTCAAAACGATTCAGGCTCAGGAGATTCGATTGGACCGTGGCAAGTGGTTTGTACTGTTGTCAGTTCTTTCCTCGTGCTTTTTGTTTTTCAACCCTGCGTCGCAAGCACAAATCGACGAGGCTACCAGAAAGATGTCGTACGACATCTTTAAGCAACTCATCGACATAAATTCTACCGACTCCGTGGGCAGCGTGACTGCCGCTTCGGAGGCGATGGCGCAACGCTTTCGTGATGCTGGATTTGCCGACGCCGACATTCAGATCCTCGGTCCCAATGACCGCAAGAAGAATCTGGTCGTGCGCTTGCGTGGAACGGGAAAGCACAAGCCTCTCCTGCTGATTGGACATCTCGATGTGGTCGAGGCCCACCGTGAAGACTGGACTATGGATCCTTTCAATTTGGTCGAGAAAGACGGGTTCTACTACGGTCGCGGTACGCAGGATATGAAGGACGGCGACGCCATTATGGTGACCACTCTGATACGTTTCAAGAAAGAAGGGTACACGCCCGATCGTGACATTATTCTGGCGCTGACCGCCGATGAAGAGGGTGGCAAGTCGAACGGCGTCGACTGGTTGCTCAGAAACCATCGCGACCTCGTTGACGCCGAGATTGTTTTCAATCATGATGGCGGCGGCATCCTGAGCGACCATGGCAAACCGGTAATGATGACGGTCGATGCCACGGAAAAGCTGTATGCAGATTTCCAGCTCTCCGGGACCAATCCCGGAGGCCACAGTTCGTTGCCCCGGCCCGATAATCCCATCTACTCTCTGGCTGACGGACTGGGGCGGCTGCAGAACTATCGGTTCCCCTTCGAACTCAACGAGGTAACGCGCGCTTACTACGAGCGCATGGCAGAAGTCGAAACGCCAGAACGTGCCGCAGACATGAGAGCGATACTGAGAAATCCACCCGATAGCGACGCAGTGGCCCGACTTTCGTTCGATCCGATCGACAACTCCACCACCCATACCACCTGCGTTGCAACCCGTTTCAACGCAGGCCACGCCAACAATGCCTTGCCCCAGCGCGCCGAGGCCAACGTCAATTGCCGGATTCTACCGGGGCACTCCGCGGAAGAGGTCCGGCAGGAGTTGATCAAGATACTTGCCGATCCGAATATTACCGTTCGCTACGTAGACAACTTCGGCAACGTGTTCGATAGCGCTCCCGACCGGAAAAGCTTCCCGCCCCCTCCGCTGCGCCCCGACGTGTTCATGCCGCTAGCGAAAATCACCTCCGAGATGTGGCCGGGCACGCCGGTGATTCCTGAGATGGCCACCGGCGCCTCGGATGCCATCTACACCATGGGTGCAGGCATGTCCACCTACGGAATTTCAGGCGTTGCCATTGACCGCGACGACATCCGCGCCCACGGCCGGGATGAGCGGCTGGGCGTCGAGTCCTATTACGAAGGAGTGGATTTCTACTACCGGTTTCTGAAGGCAGTGACGTCCGGCGCAGCCACCACCCGCCCTAAAAGGACCAGTCCAAGTGGAGCTGGAGTTCACAAATAACCTCATCACATTCTTGGCATCGCCGGTAGATCCGTGGCGGGTCGTGGAATCGTGCTTTCCTGCGTGCAAACCGCGGATGGCGGGGTGGTATCCTATTGTTCTGAGATCCTATAGTGAGGCTGTAACCTTCAATGTCCACTCCCGTGTCTCCCGAATCCCAGCCTGTCAGCGAAACTGACGAGTCGTTCAAAGACATTCTCTCCGAGTTCGAGCAGACCAAATCGCGCAAGCCCGCGGAGACCGGAAAAGGCCGCGAAGGCATCGTGATTGCCCTTACAGTCGATTCCGTCCTGGTCGACATCGGCTTCAAGACCGAAGGCATCCTGCCGCTCACAGCGTTCCGAGGTGCGGAAGTGAATCCCGGCGACAAACTCCTGGTTTCGATCAAGGGCCGCGACCCAGAAGGCTACTACGACCTCGCGCTCGGCAAGATCGATCGGCCAAAAGATTGGGCGTCATTGGCGAAAGCATTTGCCGACAAGACCACGATCGTGGGCACGGTCACCGCGGTGGTCAAAGGTGGCTTGAGCGTGGATGTAGGAGTCCGAGCATTCATGCCGGCTTCTCGCAGCGGGGCCCGTGATGCAGCCGAGATGCAAAAACTTGTCGAGCAGGAAATCCGTTGCCGGATTACCAAGCTCGATGAAACAGAAGAAGATGTGGTAGTCGACCGCCGCATCGTCCTCGAGGAGGAAGAGCGTGCAGAGAAAGGCCGCCGTTACTCGGAGGTGAAGGAAGGCGCGACCGTGCAGGGGACGGTTCGCAGCCTGACTGATTATGGCGCTTTTATCGATATCGGCGGTGTGGACGCGCTGCTGCATGTCAGTGACATCTCCAGAAGCCGCGTCAGCAAGCCAGCAGACGTGCTCTCGGTTGGGCAAGAGGTTGAAGTCAAGATTCTGAAAATCGATTCCGGGAAGCGCCGCATTTCAGTGGGCATGAAACATCTGGAGCCGGATCCGTGGGATTCGGTAGCGGCAAAATATAAGCCCGGGGAACGCGCTCGCGGCACGGTGACGCGACTGCTCGATTTCGGTGCATTCGTAGAACTCGAGCCGGGCGTTGAGGGCCTGATCCACATCTCGGAAATGTCCTGGGGAAAGAAAGTGAGAACACCCAGCGATGTGGTGAAGCCAGGCGATACCGTGGAAGCCGTGATTTTGGGCGTGAGTCTGGGCGAGCGCCGGATCGCGTTGGGCCTGAAGCAGGCGCTGGGTGACCCGTGGGCCGACGCAGCACAAAAGTTTGCGGTGGGAACGGTGGTTGAAGGGCCAGTCACGAGCCTGACCAAGTTTGGCGCCTTCGTGCAACTTTCTGAAGGCATCGAAGGCATGATTCACATCAGCGATATCAGTGCGGAGAAGCGCATCAATCATCCTCAAGATGTGTTAAAGGTTGGGCAATCCGTGAAGGCGCAGGTGCTCGAACTCGATCCTGAAAAACGGCGGCTGAAGCTCGGGATTAAGCAGCTGGTTCCGACCAGCATCGAAGAATACATCGCGGAGCGTCAGGTCGGGAACGTAGTTTCTGGCCGCGTAGTGGACGTTGCGAAGGACCAAGCGCGTGTAGAACTGGGCGAGGGCATTCAGGCCGTATGTCGAATTTCGGCGGAGCGCACGGCAAAGGAAACGGCGCCGGTCGAATCCAAGGTGGATTTGAGTGCGTTAAGCACCATGCTGAAGGCGCACTGGAAGGGCGGTGCTGGAACGGTTGAATCCAAGCCGGAATCCCTGCACGCCGGACAGATCCGCAGTTTTCGCATCGCGAAGCTGGATCCCGCTGCCAAGAAAATCGAATTGGAACTAGCCCAAGCGGCCAAACTCAGCGCTATCATTTAGAAATGGCGGAGGGAGAGGGATTCGAACCCCCGGTACCCTTTCAGGTACAGCGGTTTTCAAGACCGCCTGTTTCAACCACTCACACATCCCTCCGCGCTGACTAGTGCATAGTTTAACAGCCTTGAATTTCTTTGCACGCAATGCGTAGTGGGCGCACTAGAGATTCAAGCCGGGACGCCAGTCCTGAGACGCCGAGAACGTAGCTAATGGTAAGGTAACCTTGTCAGTGCTCCATAAGCGCTAACTTAAAGCAGCGCTCGGGACTGTATCTGTCGAAGTGGCAGTAAAAAGCATGCGTCACTGGAATTGGCAACTTCCAAAGAAGCCGACTTCTGGGAAGTAACTCGCTTAATCCACGCTCGCTGACTGCGCCTTCGAGCCGGCTACGCCGCACAGGCATCCCGGAAAATCAGCACTGGGACTGGCTTCACGAATAGGTTTATCCTTGAAGCTGGCAGTTCTGATCCACCACCCATGGTTCCCGAACCGGTTCGCGCGAAATCGAGAGGACTCATGAAATCCGATCGCTTCCAGTATCGAGTTCCCGACGTGCGTCCCCTAATTTTGTTGTTGCTTTGGCTGACCATGCCATCTGCGCGCGCACAAACCCAGGGCGGGTCTGACATCTCGGCTGGCGGCACTAACCAATCTTGGACGGCCACAACCCGGCAGCAACTGCCCAGTAGTCTGAATCCGTCCAGGACATCGGAGACCCATGCCGATGCCGGCGGCCGCACCGTGGATAATCAAAGCATCGAAACCATGGGAATGGATGGCCGCTATGTGCCTTATCAAGATCTGCAAAAAGAAACGGTAAAGGTCGATGCCAACACCGTCCGCACCGTCGAGCGTGCATTCGCCAGAGATTCCGAGGGCCGAAAAACTCTGGTTCAGGTGACCGAGGAGGAAAAGCGCACCTTGCCGGGCGGCGAGGTGAAGGTCGTCCGAACGACATCGAATCCGGACGCCAACGGCGGCTTGCAGGTGGTTCAACGCGAGGTTCAAGACACGCGGCAGATCAGCGGCAATGTGCAGGAGACGAAGGCTACAGTGTTTACCCTCTCGACGAACGGTGGCTTGGCCGCATCCATGCAAACCACGGAACGCAACACTAAAAGCAGCGATCATACCGTTGAGTTTCGCAAGTCCACTTTATTGCCTGACCTGAACGGAGGGTGGCAAGTCGGAGAAATCCGAGAAGGCACAGTCAAGGACGAAGGCAAAGACCACATCAAAGAAGAGCGCGTGCTGCGCCCCGGAGCCGATGGGAACCTGTCAGTGGTCGAGCGGACGGTGAGCAAAGAATCAGAGGATGCAGCCGGCGAGAAACGCGGCACAGTGGAAACCTACTCAAGTAATCTTCCAGGCACTCCGGTTGACGGCAGCCTGCGCTTGAACCAGCGGGTTACGACCGTTCAGCGCAAGGATGAGGATGGCGGGCAATCTACGGTAAAGCAGGTGGAGCAGCGAAATCCGGGGCAACCGAACGATAGCCCGCGGGTCACGGAACAGGCTATCGATATTGTCCAGCCCGGGCTGAACGGTACGACTCGGCAGACGCAGACGCTCCGGTCGCTGGATTCCACCGGGGGCCTCGGAGTGGTGTCAGTGGATACTCGGAAACAAGACAACGCTCCGGCGATTCAGGTTGATATAGCGCCGGCGAAGGCCGGTCCGGCTCCTAAAGGTCACTAGAATCTGGCATTGCATCTCAAAACGGAGATGTCACGCGGAACCCTATTTAGCCACCACGCCGCAAGCAATGCGATCGCCGGAGTTTCCTGATGGATCCGTCTTCATGTCGTCCGCATTGGCATGAATGACAATCGCGGTTCCGCCATTGCTGAAGAGCGAGTGGTTGTTGCTGCCATCGCCGAGCACAACATCGGTGTCAGACATTTTCAGGGTTGCTTTACCCTTTTCATCGACGCTGAAGTTCATCATGTCGCCCGCGTGATGTCCCTCGGGGCTTTGAAGGCCGTGCTTCTTTCCATCAGGATTGAAGTGCGGACCTGCGGATTTAAAGTCTGGACCATCGCACTTGGCGTTCTGGTGAAAGTGGATCGCGTGCTGGCCCGGCGGCAGGTCGTGCAATTTAAGTTCAAGCCCTACACCCGCGCCTTTAGCACTGCCGGTTCCGCTTTCCCATAATACGATCGAGCCTACGCTCTTACCCTGCGCATCCTTCATCTCAACCACAGTCTTGGCGGCACTGGCCACCGACAAGGCAACGATCACGGACGATATTGCTGCGACGAATCCCGTATGTTTCATAGCCACAAATTATAACCAAGCCCCAACCCAGCGCGCCATTTCATAGCCGTCGAGCGGCGCGGCATCGGGCGCCAGTGTCACTCGACCGCATTACGCGAAATCACTTCGCGGTACCACGCCGCACTCAGCTTGGGCGTGCGCGACTGGGTTTTGAAGTCGACATAGTGAATGCCGAATCGCTTGCTATAGCCGTCTGCCCACTCGTAATTGTCGAGCAGGCTCCAGAGGAAGTAGCCCTTGATCGGGTAACCCTCCGACGCCGCGCGATGCAGGTGCGTGAGGTGATTGCGCAGATACATCACGCGGTCGGTATCTTCGATGCGTCCGTCCGCGGTTACGCACATCGTCCGCGGAGCAACCATTCTCAGTGATGTACAGGGCCCTCGGTTTCCAGATATCGCTCACATTGCGAACCGCCCAATAGATCACCTCCGGGCCGATATACAGCCAGTCCGACGCCATGCGTGGGAAGGACGCCTGGCGCTTTTCTACGATGTAGCCGGCCGGTGACGCGTCCGCGCGCACATACTCGGGCGTGTACACGTTGAGGCCGACGAAATCGAGCGGGCTACCGATGATTTTCATGTCTCCGGGCTCTACCTTGGGAGCGTTCGCGCCTTCGCGCTGGAGATAGCCGTCGGTGTATTTGCCTTCCATGACCGCCGTCAGAAACGGTGCGTTTCCCTCGCGAGTTGCGCGCCTCGCCGCCTCGATTTGTTGCTGATCCTCTATCACGGGCACATAGACGACGGCATTTTCTGCGAGGCCGATCTGGGTTCCGGGCTTGGCGTTGGCGCGGATCGCCTGCACCGCGAGGCCGTGTGCCAGCACCGCATTGTGGCGAATCTGGTTCACCTGGGCATCGGGCAACTTGAGACCCGGCGCGAACTTTCCAGTCTGGTAGCCCAGATCAGTGAAGCAGGTGAACTCGTTAATGGTGAAAAAGTGGTTGACGCGATCGGACAGCTGTCCGGAAACATATCCTGCGTAATCGGCGAATGCTTTCGAGGTATCGCGGGACTGCCAGCCTCCGGGCAAAGCCTGCGGCAGGTCCCAGTGGAACAGCGTGATGTACGGGGCAATATTGTTCTTGAGCAGTTCGTCAACGACGCGCTGGTAATAGGCGAGGCCTTTCGGGTTCGGCTGGCCGGTCCCATCGGGGAAGATGCGCGACCACGAAATAGAGAAGCGGTATACGCTCACGCCCAGATTCTTCAGCAGTTTCACGTCTTCTTTGTAGAGATGGTAGGAATCGTCGGCGACATCGCCGGTTTCTCCCTGAAACGTCTTGCCCGGCGTGTGGGAAAACGTATCCCAGACGGACGGCTTCCGTCCGTCTTCATTCACCGCGCCTTCAATTTGATAAGCGGCGGTAGCGCAACCCCACATGAAGTTGGGTGGAAAAGTTAGCGGAGTCGCGACCATTTGTGCGAATGCAACTCGCGGAAGGGATGCGCTGGCAAAGGCTGCGGCGGCGGTGCCTGCCAAAGCCTTGCCGAACCGGCGACGTGTGAGATTTTTCATGGGCACAAGAAGACTATCACTAGCGCGGACTCAAAATGAAGTAGTTAAGAGTGCTGCCAGAATTTCCCTCAGCGGTACGACAAATATTTGACAAAGGTTTGACGCACCTGTGACAGCGTCACGCGGTCGGCGACCTAGGGTTGTTCTCACGAGCGAATTGAATCGAGCCACGCCTCGATCACGCTCGACAGTCTGAATGAAATGGAGTGCGTAAGTTATGAAAGATGAAGATCTCGCATCTACTACTGCCTTAGCTCAAACAACTTCTACATCTACCGAATCAGCCAACTCATCCGTTTCGCGAAGCGTCCAGCGCCGATCATTCTTGAAAGGCATTGGCATGACAGGCGTTGCGTTGTCAGCGGCCGCATTGTTAACGGGCGGAGCCGAAGCGCAGGCCGAAGAGTCACCATCAAAAACCCTCACGCCGGGCGACGCGGCAATCCTGCGATTCCTGGCTGCGGCCGAGCTCATTGAAGCCGACTTGTGGCAGCAATACGCCGAGCTAGGAGGAGTCACTCCGGGCAAGCAGAATCCTTATCAAAGGGCCTTTCAACGGCTCGATGGCGACGGGTCTCAATACATCACCAGCAACACGCTTGACGAACTAACCCATGCGGAGTTCCTGAACGATTATCTCCTGTCGAAAGGTGCAGAGCCTGTGGATCTCGATGGATTCCGGACTCTGCCGAGCAGTCAGGCATCAGGCGCGCAGCAAATCGGGCGGCTCACGAACCTGATGGACAACACCGTGGACACCAGTTGGTTTGTCCGCTATCGCAGCACCGACAACCCGGATATGGGCGCCACTTTCCCGCAAGCGATCGACTTGGTGAATCTGCCGTTGATTCCCCGGACCGATGATGATTTCGGCCCGAAAGATCACATCCAGGCGATCGCCAACTCGGCCGCTTTCCATTTCGGAATGATTGAGCAGGGAGGCAGCAGCCTCTACTCAGCAATGGCGCAGAAGGCTCACGACGTGGAAGTTCTGCGAATCGTGGTCAGCATTGGCGGAGACGAAGTGGCCCACTTTTTGGAGTGGGTAGATTTCGCGGGCAATGGCGTGCAACCTCCGATTGCGCCGTTCACCGATCCTACGAACGGGTTGATGTTTCCAAACTTCAACGCGACCGGGAACCCGTTGCTGCAGACCAATCTCATCTTCCCGGTTCCGTGCGCGTTCATTAAACCGACTCTGCCGCGTTGCGCTGTGATTAGGCCCACGAACCCGAAAGGAATTGCCATGGGAGTGGTTAATTTCCTGACCGGAACCGGGCTCTTTACCGGACAATCCCAGGCATTCTTTAAAACCATTACCGCTCTGGCAAAACACGCGGATGCGGCTCAACGTGGTTTTTGATTTAACCCAGGGAAATGTCTCTTCCAGGGGGCGTTGTGCTTCGCGGTGACAAGTCGCAGCGCCCATTTTTAACCAGGCTTCATAACCATTTTTCGAGGAGCGCCTTATGTTTGAAGGATTATTTCAACCTATGCATCTGCTGGTCATTTTTGGAATTGCTTTGCTCGTCTTCGGCCCCAAGAAACTTCCCGAGCTCGGCAAAGGAATCGGCGAAGGGATCAGGGGATTTAAGTCTGCCATGAAAGCCGACGAAAAGCCGGACGAGACGGCAAGCGTTATCACTGGAGATAAGACCGCGTAGCTTCGGGAGATCTCGCGGATGTTTTTCTTCACAATTGCCCCACCATTTGCTGCAGCTCTCGGGCAATCCACGCGGGATCACTTCCCGGCGCGAATTGAACCGGCGCGCCGATCTTCACCTTGATCTGACCCGGATGGGCAAACGTTTTTCCCGCTTGCTTCAGTTCGAACAGCCCGTCAATGCGCATGGGCACGATCGGAATCTGGAGGTTGTTCGCCAACAGTCCAATACCAGACTGGAAGAGGACGGTTTTGCCGTCGGTGGTGTGACGGCCTTCGGGGAAAACAAGTACGCTGCAGCCGCGATCTACGGATTCTCCGGCGTACGCAAAACTCTCGCGAAATCCGGCTTCGCGCGGCAAGGGAAACAGATTGAGCAGCGAGACGCCCAAAGCCCACTTCACGCGATCGTAGGTTCTTCCCATGAAACCTCGCGTTTCAGGAGGAGTACGGAGGAGTTCCAGCGCTTCGCCGCCGGTCGCAATGGCCAGGTCATGCCGCAGATGGGCAGGTAGAGCGGTCAACACGAAGCCCGGATCTACGTCGCTGATATGGTTGCAAACCACGAGGACCGGTCCACGAGTACCGCGCAGATTCTGTCGACCCTCGATGCGGGGCCATCCCAAGAGGAATACTGCAGGGCGCAACAACAAGTAATGCACGGCGAAACGTATCCACGTGACTGGCCAGCGCTGTACCCATCGCGGATAGTGGTAGGGCGTTCGATGCGCACGCTGACCCTGCAGCATACGCTCGAGGTCTCCGACCGTGTTCACGGCCGCGAATCGGGCCTCGCTGAGATCGATCTGGTATCGATCTTCGAGAGCGCTCAGCAACTCCACACGGTCGAGCGAACTCAGGCTCAACTCGGATTCGAGGTTTGCATCGAATGAAAGCGACGATCGCGAGCGCTTCGTAATTCGTGCAATCAATTCCGCGAGCGGAGTCGAAAGAGTTGCGCTGGAGGGCCTTTGCGCCAATTGCGCCTGCACGGCTGCCTGAATACTGTTTCGAAGCGGCTTCTGCGTTGAGGTGCGAGGGAAATCTTCCTCTGGCCAAACGACCCAGGTGTGCACGCGCTGGTATTCAGCGAGTGAAGCGTTCGCCCGCTGGACGGCAGATTCGGGATCGGTTGCGCTATCCCGCAGAATGATCGCCGCGCAAGGCTCTGCATTTCCATTGCGCGGCAATGGGATGACCACAACATCTTTCACTTCCGGTTGATGCCGGATTGCAGCTTCCAGGTCTTCGGGATAGATGTTCATTCCCGCCGGAGTGACGATGACGTCTTTCTTGCGTCCCTTGAAGTAGAGGTTTCCTTCGGCGTCAAGTTCGCCGACATCGCCAGTTCTGTACCAGCCGTCTTCGCTTGCGATTGGACTAAGATCCTTCCCAGTCCAATAGCCCGTGGCAACTCCGCCTCCGCGTACCAGAATTTCTCCGTCGGACGCAAGTTTGATTTCTCGTCCCGCCAGAACCTTCCCGATCGAACCTTTTCCCAGCCGGAAAGGATGGTTCACGCTAATGAGCGACGTGGTTTCGGTGAGTCCGTAGCCTTGAATCGCGGCATATCCGAGGCGTCCCCAGAACTCCTCGGTGTCGCGGTCGAGCGCCGCTCCGCCGGAGATGAAGGCCCAGAATTTCCATCCGAACTGACGACGGATGCGGCGGAAAATCCACCAGCGATGGAGAAAGTGCTTTCCTTCAGCGGCGCGGAACGTTTGCCAGAATTGCCCGCTCCGGCCTTCGTCTTCGAGGTCGCGCTCGATCTTCTCTTTGAGCGATTGCAGCACACGCGGCACTGCGACCAGGACCGAAACGCGCTCGCGACGAACGGTCCCGATGAGTTCGGACGGTTTCAATGCTTCCTGGAATATCACTGTTCCGCCCATCAGTTGCGGCAGGAAGATTCCGAGAAATTGCCCGAAGACATGGCTAAGGGGCAACAGATTCAAGAAACGAACGGGGTGAACCCAACGCTCATACTTGAGATATTTCCGAATCTCCAATTCCAGCGGCGCGATATTTGCCAGGACGTTGCCGTGCGTAATTACAACTCCCTTAGGCTCAGCCGTTGTGCCGGACGTAAAGACGATTTCGAGCGTATCCTTTGGCGCAACTTCGGCTACGGGATACGACGCCGATGAGTGTGATGCCAATGCCTCGGGCAGATTCTCGAGGATGAGCGACGGCGTCGACTCCCGTGCATGCTCTGCTGAACTGACCAGCAGTTTCGCGCCGACCTGTTGGTGGACGCGTAACGCAAAGTCGGGCGTGGCTACATCGTCCATGGGAACGACGACCACGCCGCGAAGGGCGCATCCAAGAAATGCGGCAACCCATTCGGCCGAGTTCGGCCCCCAGATCAGGACGCGCTCGCCCTTCGTGATTTCGCGCGCGTCCAGTTCGCGGGCAAACTGAAAAGCGAGGTCAGCGATTTGCCGGTACGACCAGCGCACTGTGCGATATCCGCGGCGGTGCACGTAGGCAGTCTCTTGCCCCTGGCGCAGAAAATCGTCGAGATATTCAGCGAGCGAGCGGCGCTCCACGTATCAGATGTTATCGCCTCGCGGACTTCCGTGAATGAGAGTGCAAATCTGAATCCCGATTCGCGATCGAATTCTGGGGTATACCCCCCTCCCCCTGATCTTTTGGAATCATGAGGTTGCGGGCTGACTACCCTCAAAATCTTTGAGTTAAAAGGACTTACGCGTAAAATCTTCTGGCCAAAGGACTTAGCATCTTTTTCTGGTGGTTGCAGAGCTAAGCCTCTTTGGTAAAGGTTAGCTTGCGGAGCCAGGCAAAAGCAAGCGAAGAAGTCGAGAAGGCGAGCGCGGGTTCCCGTTTTGGGAGGCTGAGACTATGATCCTAGCCGGGACCGGCGTGGGTGCCCGCCCTCCATTTAGCGGAAGGCTTGAACGGAGAGAGAACGGCGAATCCGTGTGGAAATATTTTTTGTAGGCTGCGATCCAATCAGTTGCGATGTCGCGCTGTGCCGTGGACAAGTCGAGTTTACCGTCGCATACCATTTGGTGGAGGTGTTCTTCCAGGGCGTCTTTGACGTGTGCATTCCATGTCTGGGCGGTATAGGGTTCCGGCCACAGATTGTGGATGTCCTCGACCCCACCTAAGCCCGGAGCAATCAGGTAGTCGATCTCGTAATCGTCCGAGCGAGCGGTCACGATTCCGTATTCCTGAAAAACTTCTTGACGCATCGAAGCTGGTACGGCCCGAACGACTTCCTCATGAGCCATGGAGCAAACGTCGCTGATCGCAACCTGCCGCGTAGCTCCCGGAGTAAGAATGGGGTCGGGAACCGCCGTGCGCTCGAATGCCACAGCCGCTGAGGTTGGACGTTGCAACCTGGAATGCTGGAAAAGGACCTTGGCGCCCACGACGGCAACAAGAAGCGCCACACAAACGAATGCTGCCGACCGTGAGATCCATTCGTATCCGAAGAATCGAGGCCACGAATCAACTTTTGGTCTAGAGGCTAGTTCGCTCAATTGAGCCCGCAAGAGAGCGCGGGGGCCGGCGATCGGGGGTAGTTCGGGATCAAGAGCCCGGCGATGAGCGCGTGCGAAATCGGTGATCGTCGCCTCGATCTCTGCCATCCGTGCGCGGCAGTTCCAGCAGGCTGCGAGGTGCGCGCGAATCTGGGCGGCACGACGGGAGGGGAGTTCACCGTCGGCTGCCAGAAGCAGATCCCGATCGGATACGTGAAGCTCTTCGCGCAGCATCGCCTATCTCCTGTCTGCCCGGATCAAGCGTGCGAGGGATCGGGTCAGCGAGATCGATACGGCTCCTAGAGACATGTCCAGTACGGCAGCTATTTCCCGGTAGCGAAGACCCTCCGCGCGCAGCCGGAGGCAACCCTGATCTTCTTCCGGGAGAGCATCGACAACGGCCAGCAAGCGGCACCGTCTCTGCATGGACGCGAGCTGCTCTTCCGGGTTTGGCGATGGGTCAAAGTGCCTCTCCGCTAGGTTCCAGTCGGAGGCCGCCGCGTCGCGCGATTTCTGGTTCGCGTGGCGCTGTTTCAGAGCAAGGTTATGGGCCACGCGGAAGATCCAGCCGCGAAGGTTCTTCCGGGACCTGCGCAGTTGAAGGTGGCGGAACAGGGCCAGAAAAACTTCCTGGATGACTTCCTCCGCGTCATGCACGGATCCGCCAAACGAGAGCACATAGCGGAGAAGCGGATTGCGAAATTGATCGAAGAGATTCATTACCTCGCATTCGATCTCCGAAGGCTTCGCCGAAGACGCTGCCGTAGCGACGCCCGGGAAACTCAGCTCGATAATCGAATCTGTGGGAGGCATCCGCATCGTCCTTACAAATATATATTCCATTTGCTTCGCTCCTGTTCAGGATTTTTGAAATCTTCAGCCCTTAGGAGGTCGAAAAAGACCCTGAACAAGACGGCGGGGAATGGAATATTCACATTGCAGGGGAAAAGTGGAATTTGTTACTTCCCCCAAAGGTAACCATGCCAAAGGAAACCTCTGTCAGCCCGTGTCCGGACAACGGATAGACTACAAAGGCCCGACTCTACATGCAAAGATTTGCAGCTATCTTTTTTCTTTGTTTTCTTTGTGCCTTGCCGCTCTTTTGCCAGAGCAACAGGGGCGAACTGCACATTAAGGTGACCGATCCGTCCGGGCTGGGAGTGCGGACCACGGTTCAGATCTCGAGCCAGGCGAATCAATATCGAAACACTCTGGCAACCGGCGATGAGGGCAATCTGGACGTGCGGCGGCTGCCTTATGGAATCTACCAGGTGGAAATCAAACAGCCTGGCTTTGCCGCCGTATCGGAAACTATCGAGATTCGCTCCTCCATTCCGACCGATTACACGATCCAGCTCAAGCTGCCGTCGGTGAGTGAATCGGTGACGGTGCAAGCCAACTACACGCTGCTTGATCCCGATAGCGCCGGATCAGTCAACGAGATCGGTTCCGAGACAATTGAGCACCGGCTGACCTCTTTGCCCGGCCGTTCAATTCAGGACTTGGTGAATACTCAGCCGGGCTGGCTCTACGAAGGCAATGCGGTGCTTCACCCGCGCGGGTCGGAATACCAAACCCAACTCGTTGTCGACGGCATTCCGCTGACCGACAATCGTTCCCCCAGCTTTGGTCCGGAGATTGGCGCCGACGATGTGGACTCGCTCAGCATCTACACTGCAGGATTTCCCGCCGAATACGGCCGAAAAATGGGGGGCGTCGTCGAAGTCAATACGTTGCGTGACTCGCAGCCCGGTTTTCACGGACAGGTGGTGCTCTCCGGCGGCAGTTACGGCACGGCGGGAGCATTCGCGCAGGGGCAGTTTATCTGGGGAAAGAACACGCTTGGTTTCAGCGGCTCGGGAGCGGGAACGGACCACTACCTCAACCCGGTTGTGCCCCAGAACTACACCAACAATGGAACGACGGGCGACTTTTCCGTTAACTATGAACGCGATCTTACTGCGAACGATCGCCTGAGTCTGATCGTGCGCCATGAATTTTCGCGTTACGCGCTTCCGAATGAGCAGGTTCAACAGACCTGGTGCTATCCGCCGGGAGAGTTTCTCGGAACGCCTTGCCAACGCCAGACCGCGAACAACTTTGAAAGCATGGGAATCGCCTCGTACCGGCACATTTTCTCGCCCAATGTTGTCGCTGATTTTCGAGGCATGGAGCGCAACAATGCGAACAATTTCTATTCCAACGCGCTTTCGACGCCCATCATTCTTTTTCAGCACAACTGGTTTAACGAAGGGTATTTCAAGGGTACAGTCACGATCGCGCATGGGCGGCAGGAGTGGAAAGTTGGGGTCGAATCGGACAACACGTTTCTAAACGAGAATTTTAGATATCTGATCACCGATCCTTCGCAATTTGATCCCAACACTGCACTGACGTTTAGTTTTCCCGGCGCTTACCCAAGTCAGGGCCAGCGGCCGGATTTGGAGCAATCGGCGTTTGTGCAGGACCTGATTCATCTGGGGAATTGGACGCTCAGCCTGGGGCTTCGCTGGGATCACTACCAGCTCATAGTCAACCGGCAAGCCGTGGATCCGCGAATTGCGGTGTCGCGATATTTTCCTTCGGCCGGTCTGATCCTTCACTTTGCCTATGACCGGGTCTTTCAGACGCCGTCATTCGAAAATCTCCTGCTTTCGAGTTCGTCCGAGGTGACTTCGATCAATCCGGATTTCTTGCGGCTGCCAGTTGAACCTTCGCAAGGGAATTACTATGAGGCAGGTTTGTCCAAGGCATTCGCCGGGAAACTTCGAATTGACGCGAACTATTACCGGCGCGATGTCAACAACTATGCCGACGACGATCAAATTCAAAACACCACCATCAGCTTTCCGATCGCCTTCCGAAACTCCATTATTTATGGGGCAGAAGGAAAGATCGAGCTACCGAACTGGCGCGGACTCTCCGGTTTCGTCAGTTATTCGTACATGGTGGGGAACGTGTGGTTCCCTGTGACCGGCGGACTATTTCTTGGGGCCGACGCGCAGGCTGCAGAGGCCCAACTCGGTGGACATTTTCCGGATTCGCAGGATCAACGCAACACGGTTCGTGGGCGCGTTCGCTATCAGGTCAAACCGCGTTTCTGGATTGCAGGGGGAATTCAATACGACACCGGGCTGCCGTTCGAGTTCGATGGCGACCCGGCCACGGCGCTCGCGGAATACGGCCAACAGGTCCTCGATCGCGTCAACTTTGCGCGAGGGCGTATTTATCCATCGTTTCAGGTCAATGCCTCGGCGGGCGCGGATGTTTACAAGTCGGACCGGGTGAATATGCAATTTCAGGTTGACGGACAGAATCTTACGAACGTTCTTGACGTTATCGACTTCGGCGGTCTGTTCTCCGGCAATGCCATCGGACCGGCGCGCAGTTTTGCTATGCGGCTGACGACCAACTTCTAGTCAATCAAACCGCAACAGGTTATTCGCGTCCCACACCCAGCGCGTCGGCCACACGATTGATGTAATTGAACCACGACGCGATCAGCGTGATCTGCAGGATGGCTTTGTCATCGAATCCGGCGGCACGCAAGCGGTCGTGGTCATCTTTCCATATTTTGGTTGCCTCCTTGGTGAGTTTGACCACGTAGTCCAGCATCGTTCGCTCTTGAGCAGTTATCGGAGCTGTCGTGTAATCCTTCTTCAAGGCTTCGACCAGCGATTCATCCAATGTGACTCGACGCAGAAACTCTGCGTGGGACTCGATTCAATAGACGCACCGGTTGGTGACAGAAACCATGGTGGTGATCATTTCGTGTTGACGGCGCCCGAGGGGCAGGTCTGGCGACATGAGGACGCCGAAGGTGGCGAAGGCGTGGTAGAGCGCCTCGGGAATAAGGCTGTGGGAGGCGACGATCGAAGACCCGCCTCCTTCGACAGGATGGACCGGGGTGGCGTACTCCTTGGGATAAAGCCACTTTTGGTCTTCCATGGCCTTTTGCAGCTTCTCATCGGCCTCGGTGAGGGGGATGGTGCGGATCCAGGTCATAAAAAAACTTGCCTCCAAGCGGGAATTTTGTCGTAGAATCCGTGGCCAGAAACCTATATCCGGACTACAGCCTCTGCCAATACCCGAATTGTATTACTCGGAGCTTGGCTGACAGATTCATTCGCGGGCTCTCCCGCGCGGAGGATCGAGTCGATGAGCATCGTGGTGTGGAAGGTCATGCGCCGGCTGCCCAAGCCGTTGTTGCTAGTCCTGCTATTCTTTGTGCTGGTCAGCGTTTGCCGGGCTTAACCGAGATCGTGCTAGCTCTGATTGCCGGATGCTCGGCCCTCTTCCCGCAAACATTTTGTGGTTGACCGGAGGCCAATTGGAGGTACCATGCGGGGGTTATGCGCGGAAACCTCCGCGACCAACCGTATGCCCTCGCAACGCCAGCCGTTCCGTTGCGCGCCAGGGTTCTCCTGTGCATCGCAACATTGTTTTGGGCTGGTCCCTTGGCCGCGCAGGCTACTCGCGCGTCACTAGGCGACCACGGGTTTGGCTATGATTTTCACAACGTCGTTCCCAGCGTGCCTGACGATCGAGTCAAGCTGCCAGAGAGCGTGCCGCCCACGACGACCGACGGTGACGAGTCTTGTTTCTTGTCGGCGCTGACCGGCGTCCGCTCTCCAACCACAGGAGTTGCATCTCTAGAGGTTCCGGGCCGGGCTCGGAAGGACTTTGCGCGCGCATGCAGTGCGGCGAGCCACAAAAATCTGGCCAAAGCCGAAGAGCAACTTCGCAGGGCGGTTAGCGAAGATGCGAAATATCCCGCGGCGTGGGTGCTGCTCGGCCAGGTTTTGAAGGCACAACAGAAGCCGGACGACGCCCGAAACGCCTGTTCCCAGGCGCTGAGAGTTGCCCCCGGCTATCTTCCGGCCCATCTCTGCCTCGCTGATCTTTGTGCGGTCGAGCAGAAGTGGGAAGAGATGCTTCGCTTTGCCAATAGTGCGGTTGCGCTCGATCCGGCCAACGATCCGCACGCATATTTCTATGCTGCTGCCGCGTACTTTGCGCTGCATCGGCTGGGGGAAGCGGAGAGTAGCGCGCTGAAGGCGGCGGAGGTCGACAAGGCCAAGCGCGAACCGCGGACGCATTTTCTGCTGGCTCAAATCTATGAGTTGGAAAACAAACCGGACGCGGAAGCAGCGCAACTCCAGGAATATCTGAAGTCTGCCACCGATCCGCAAGAGGTCGCGATGGTTAAGAAGTACCTGGCCGATCTCAGCGTAAGTCGCAGGTAAAACCGAATCAAACGAAGCCTATCCAGATCCAACCGCTTGAGAGGTAGCAAGCTATGTCTCCCCAGCGTGGGGGTTCCGGTGTAACCCGGTCGTACACTCCCTTTCGGTAACCCTTAGTAACCATACGATTCTGAGTACCCAGCCGTACAATTACCCTTGTCCTAAAGACCATTCCTGATACTGGGCGCAATGCCGATGGAATGGTCAAGTTGGCCACGAACTCTCGTGCAGTAGAGAAAGGTCTCGGACGGGAGACGAACCGGAGCTGGAGTCCGCACTTTTATGGCGTTTGGTTTTGGCTTCAACAAGCAAAAGGTTCTCAGTGCTGCGGAGAAGTTTGTCCAGCAGGGCAAGTTGCCAAACGCAATCACTGAGTACGAAAAAGTCCTGAAAGCCGACCCCAAGGATCTGACGGTGATGAATACTGTCGGGGACCTCTACTCGCGTCTCGGCAATAGCGAAAAAGCCGTGGAATGTTTCAAGAGCGTTGGCGACGCCTACGCCTCGCAAGGCTTCACGGTCAAGGCGATTGCCATGTACAAGAAGCTCAGCAAGCTGAAGTCGTCGCTCGAAGGCGTGCTTCGGCTGGCAGAACTTTACACGCAGCAGGGTCTTTTCAATGACGCGCGAGCCCAGTACTTGCAAGTGGCGGAAGAATTTCTGCGTGAAGGTCAGCTGGAGCAGGCGGTACGGATTTTCCAGAAAACCCTGGAAATGGATCCGGAGAATGTGGCCATGCGGACGCGGCTGGCTGAGGTTTACGTCCGCTTAGGCAAGAAGACAGAGGCCTGGCAGATTTTTGCTGCAGCAGCCGAGACGTTACGCGCCAAAGGCCAACTGGGTCCTGCGGAAGAAATTCTGCAGCGCATGATCACCCTTGATCCGGGGAACGGCTACGCGTTGCTGATGCGGGGCCGCAATGCGTTTGACGCCGGGGATATGGCTGGTGCGGTTGAATGCCTGGAGAAAGTCGCAGACCTTGATAGCCATCCTGACGGACTGCGAACGTTGCTGCAAGCCTATCTGCAGACTTCGCGTTTGCCCGAGGCGGGTACGCTGGCGGCGAAGCTATTCTCGGTTCACAATGACATCGCGGCAATCCTGTCGTACGCGGATGCCCTGATCGCAGCCGGGCAGTTCGAGGACGCGCTGCAGGTTTATCAGCAACATTCCGATCGGCTTTTGGCGGCGGACTCGGGAAAAATTCTCGAAAACCTGCATTCTCTCATCGGGCACGTGCGTGAGAACACAGCAGCACTCGAAATGCTGCTCGATCTCCTCAATAAGGCGGGAGACAATACCCATCTGACTGAGGTGTACGAGCTGCTTGCGCACGGCTATGTGCAAGCGGGAGAACTGGAAAAGGCTCGCGACTACTACCTGAAATTAACCCAGCTCGAGCCCGAAAATCAGCTGCATGCCCGTAATTATCAGCAAGTGGTGGGCAGGCTAGGGACGCCATCGAGTTCGCACCTTATTACTCCGGAAGAAGGCGCGGTCATGGTGGACGAACTTGAGGCTACCGCGCCCTTCATCGATCAGCGGTACTCTGACGAAGCGGCGCTCTTCGTGCGGGCTGCTCTGACGGACGCTGAACTTTTCATTTCGTACAACATGCCGGCGAAAGCATTGGGGCCGTTGCTCTCAGCGTTGCCCCAGGCACCTCGTGACCTGCGCGTAAACCAGCGGTTGGCGGCTCTGCATACCCGAGCGGCGCGATTCACCGAGGCTGCGGTTTGTTGCCGTACGTTAGAAAGTATTTACCACGACGCGGGCTATCCGGACGAGGCTACGCGCTATGGAGAACTTGCGGCGAAGTATGAGGAACGTGGCTCCCTGGGCTCAGCGGAGCATGGCCTGCCGCCGGTAATTCACGTAGAGCCGAAGGCGATTGTTTCTGAGACCTTGGTCGCTGAGGTTGCCCCTGAGGTACCCATTACGGAGGATGCGCCGACGGAAGCCGTGGTAGCCGCTGCTGAGTCAACGCCGTTCTTCCATGCCCCGGCGGCACCTGCTTCCACACCCAGTGCGCCAGAGCCTGCGGAGTTTGAAATCCAGCCCACGGTTGCGCCAGAGAAGGAAATCGACCTGTCGGCAGAGTGGGAGGATTCGTTTTCGGAAGAACCAGAGACGCCTGCGATCCAGGAAGTAACCGCCGGAATTACTGCGACCGGCGCAGAGGAGAGTTCCGCCGATCCGGAAGCAATCAACGAAGCGGTCGAAGAGGTTCGTTTCTACCTTTCGAACGGGATGCTCGAAGAAGCTCGCGCAGGATTTACGAAGTTGCAGGGATTGAAGCCCGAGCCTTCTTTGCTGTCCTCCTTGCGCGATGAGATTGAAGCTGGCTCAGCTAAGGCCCCGGCCTTGGAAGCAGAAGCTATCGAGGAAATTTCTGCAGCGGACATCCCGGCGCCAGCGGAAGAGGAAGTCTCTCCTGCTCCCGAACCGAAAGCCGGAGCTTTGGACGCGCTGGTCAGCGACTTGGAATCCTCCCTTGGGGATGGGTTCCTTCCGCAAACAGCCGCGCATGAAGCCGGTCCTGAACCGCAAGCAGCGGAATTGGCCGCCGCCGCCGACCATCAGCCCACCGGAAAGCTGGATAGTTTTGTTTCAGATCTCGAAGCCTCCCTCGGAGACAGTTTCCTGGCAGAAGCGCCCGTGGCGAAGGCCGAGCCGCCAAGGAAGCCACAGGCTGTCCCGGAGCCCGAAGTACGACCCGAGCCAGTTGCTGCAAAATCTGAGGTGGCCACCCCCACCAGTACACCGCCGCCGCAAGTTCCTGCCGCCATGGCAGCGGCTGCGTCCCAATCCCATCCTGCGGTCGAACCGGCGAGCGTCGCTCCCACTTTCACCTATCATCCTTCAACGGTTCGGCCTTTATCTACATCGATGCCCGCACCGGGCCCGACTCCACCGAAGTTTGATGGCGGCCCGGGAGTGGACCTCGCCGACATGTTTGGCGAGCTAAAGCACGAACTCGAGGAAGACTCTGCCGCTACGGATGAAGATCCGGAGACACACTATAACCTCGGAGTGGCGTTTCGCGAGATGGGTCTCCTGGACGAAGCGATTGGCGAACTGCAGAAAGTGTGCCAGGCAGTTGATCGCGGTCATCCCTTCCCTCATATCATGCAGACTTACACCTGGCTGTCGCAGTGTTTCCTCGATAAGGGCATTCCAGAAGCGGCCATCCGCTGGTATGAAAAGGCACTTAAACTCTCCACTATCGATGCGGAAACTCGCACTGCGCTGCACTACGAGTTGGCATCTTCTTACGAGACTGCCGGGGACAGAGGTGCGGCCCTGACCCACTTCATGGAAGTGTATGGCAGTAACATCGATTACAGGGACGTGGCCGAGCGCATTAAGACCCTGAAGTCGTAGAATGTCCGAATGGGTTTCTATTCTCTTACCCTGGGAATGTGCGTTCGCAGCACCCGGCCCGCAACGCTGGCGCTCCTCGGGAGCTCACGGTGACTGCGGATCCGAATACACCCCAATCAATTCCTCCAGCATCACTGGCGGGAAAGCTGTCTTCTGCGGATGACCGGGATGCCGCTGCGACGGCCATGGAAGCACCGCCAAGGCGTCCCGAGGGGCGCCGTTATGTGGGTTTCGAGCTCTGGCTACATCGGATTACTGTGCTGACGTTCGGGTTGGTCTGCGCCATTGTGGGTGTCCTCCTGGTGATTCTTCCCTGGAGACCCGAATGGACGGACAATCATCTTCTAATGGCTTACCCGGGATTGCGAACGTTCGTTTCCAACGGATTTGTCCGTGGGGTCTGCAGCGGGCTGGGGATCCTCGATATCTGGATCGGATTTTCGGAAGCTTTGCACTACCACGAGGAAAAGCGCCCCTGAAGTCGAGTATCCAGCCGGGCGGATAGCATTTATTCCACAGGGCGCGGACGATCAAGTTCCACGGAATTCATGGAAAGACGGCGTCATTATGAGTGAGAGCGAATTGAAACGTGCACCACTGGCGTACGAAAACGAAACCTTTTTGAACAGTCCGGATGGGCGCATTTTGCGCATCCTTTCCGAATACATGGAACCGATCGCCCGTTTTCGCCGAGAGCAGATCCAGGATACGGTCGTCTTCTTCGGCTCGGCTCGCTTCCGCAGCCGCACCGACGCGAAGGACAAGCTATCTGAATTGGAATCAAGCTCACAGCTTGCCGGCAGCCAGTTCGAGGCCTGCAGAAAACAGGCGATCGCAGCTGTCGATATGGCGCGCTACTACGAAGATGCGCGACGGCTGGCTTTTCTTTTGAGCAAATGGTCGATTCAGATTCCTGCACGCCGCCGGCGCTTCGTGGTCACGACTGGCGGCGGTCCAGGCATCATGGAAGCAGCCAATCTTGGAGCGCAGGAAGCGGGCGCGAAGACTATAGGCCTCAATATCGCCTTGCCCTTCGAGCAGAATCCCAACCCTCACATCACTCCGTCGCTGAACTTCGAGTTTCATTACTTCTTCATGCGCAAGTTCTGGTTCGCGTACCTGTCCAAGGCGTTGGTGATTTTCCCCGGCGGCTTCGGGACCTTGGACGAGCTTTTCGAGATCCTTACGCTGGCGCAAACCCAAAAGCTAGCCAAAAAGATTCTGGTAGTGATTTACGGCAGCGAGTACTGGAATCGTCTGATCAACTTCCAAACCATGGTGGACGCGGGAACGATATCTCCGGAGGATGTGGAGCTGTTCAAGATCGTGGACTCACCAGAAGAGGGTTTTGAGTTTCTGCGCGATGGTTTGACTAAGTATCATCTCCTGCCCGAACCGAAGCATAAGGGCGAACGAGTGCCTGAAATCGCGAAGACTAATCCGTAAAAGCTTGGTTCTTCTCTATATCACCGATCGCACCCAGTTTCCCGGTGACGAGAACGCGCGCCAACGCGCCGTGCTGGCGAAAATCGCGGAAGCCACTCGTTGCGGGGTTGATCTCATCCAGTTGCGCGAGAAGGATCTTCCGACGCGCCAGCTCGAAGCTCTCGCCCACGCGGCGCTGCGCATTGTGCATCCGCTGGGAACTGAGAACCGAGGCCCAACAACTCGCTTACTGATCAACTCGAGAAGCGACGTCGCCGTGGCTTGCGGAGCTGACGGAGTGCATTTGCGAGCCGACGATGTTTCGCCATCGGACGTTCAGAGGGTTTGGGCTCAAGCCAGACATTCTGGTCGCGCACTGGTCAGCGTTTCTTGTCATTCCTTAAACGACGTTGTTCGTGCCGCATCTGAGGGAGCCGATTTTGCTGTCTTTGCCCCCGTTTTCGAGAAAAATAACGCCCCACGCTCGAGCCCGGCCGGCCTCGATGGATTGCGCGAAGCTTGTCGACACAAGATTCCGGTCCTTGCTCTCGGCGGTGTCACGCTCAAGAACGCTTGCGCCTGTCGTGAGACGGGCACGGCTGGCATTGCCGGAATCCGCCTTTTTCAGGAGAATGACATTGCGGAAGTGGTACGACAGTTGAAGGACTAACCCGGCAACTTCTTGCCGACCTTCAGGAGATCGATGGCTTTCGCGAGGCGGCGCAGGCGCGTTTCTTCGTGTTTGGCTCCGGTGATCGAAAGAGCGATCTCTTTCTGATTCGTAAATGAAAGCTTTTGCCAGTTGGCCTGGGCGGTCTTACTCTTGGCCAGCTCTTTCTTCAGAAGCGGCGGCACAGCGACGATCCGCTCAGCTTCATCGCGCTCCATGACAATGCTCACCGTGTCCCCGGCCCCGACTCCTGCTCCGTCACGCATGGTCTTGTTCACAGCCATCCCGTGGCAGCCGCCCATGGGCATCAACGAGGAACGAAAGGGAAACCCGTTAATGGTGCCGCGGACCGGCACTCGTGATCGAGTACCAAAAATCTTAACGACATCGAAGGGAGCATTCAGCCACGCCACTGACGTGCCTTCCTGGCCTTCGAGTTTCACGGTGAATTCGAGCTTCTTCACGTTTTACGACTCCGCTGGTAATTTGCCCACAAACTATAAAGCTCCTGATCAGGCCGATGCAACCTGAAGGGCTCTGCGCCCGAGAATCAGCACGCTACTGTGTGCTACGCTCGTCAAAGAGATGAGCGGTTCACAAACAGTACTCCTAGACGGAGACGTCGCGTTGGCGGAGCCGAAGCTGGTGCTTATTCCTGCAGGCTGGTTCCGAATGGGCTCAGAAACTGGCCAGGAGAATGAACGTCCTGTGCACCGAGTTTGGATCGATGCCTTCCACTTGGCCGCATGTCAGGTGACCAATGCCGAGTATGCTGGCTTTCTCTATGCAACTGGAAACCATGCGCCGCCTCTCTGGGATGATGCGAATTTCAATCAGCCAGAACAGCCGGTCGTTGCCGTGTCTTGGTTCGAGACATTGAGATATTGCGAATGGCTCAGCGGAATCGCCGGCCGGAAGTATCGCCTGCCCACCGAGGCCGAGTGGGAGCGGGCTGCGCGCGGCGGAGTTGAAGGCAAACTTTTTCCGTGGGGCGACGACCCTCCAGAATCATTGCCCGACTACGGCCAGCGCTGGAAGACCGGCCCCGAACCGGTGGAGCGCTCCGTCGCGAATGGGTTCGGGCTCTACGATATCTGCCAGAACGTGCATGAGTGGTGCAGCGATTGGTATCGGCCTGACTATTACGCGGTTTCTGCTGAGCGTAATCCGCGGGGTCCGGACATCGGCGAACGACGGGCTTCCCGCGGAGGCTCCTGGCGGCACCATATCAAAGTCACACGTTGTGCCGCCCGCTCCAGCATTCCTCCGGAGTTCCAGTATGCAGACTACGGATTCCGGGTCGCGTGTGACCTTACTTGAACTCTGAGGAGCTATGCCCTTTTTTGCCGCGACGAGAGCAGGGCGAGAATTTCGCGGAGTCCTTGCCGGATGTGTTTAAGGTCGGTTGCAGTCCGCTCGGGAAAAGGCAGCGGCGTTTGTTTCTTGTCACCCTTGTTCTCCGCGCGCAAACGTTGTCGCGCGCCCGCAATGGTGAAACCTTCCTCGTAGAGAATTTTCTTTATGCGCAGTACGTTCTCAACGTCTTTGTGGCGGTACATTCGCTGTCCCGTGCTGCCCTTGACCGGTTTGAGCTGGGGAAATTCAGTTTCCCAAAAGCGCAGGACGTACGCCGGCAAACGGCATAGCGTGGCAACCTCTCCAATGCGGAAATAAAGTTTGTCCGGAATCACGACGTCAGTGGTCTTGACGGATTTGGCCGCGGCTTTGTTGCGGGAGCTCATCGGGGTTCTAGAAGTGGCTTGCATCGCAGGCTGCGCGCCTTAACTCCCTATCCGCGTTTCTAGCACGACTGGGCGTCCGGGACAACCTCTCGTTTTCCACGAAAACATTCTTCCATGTATCGCAGCGTTTGGGAATCAATAAAAAAACCCCCGGAGAGGTGCTTCTCTCGAGAGGCTTTTTAAACTTTCTGGTTTGTGCGAAGTATCGTCTCGCGTACGGTTAGTGTTTCTTTTTCTTGGCAGCCTTTTTCTTTGCTGGCATGAAGTTTCCTCCGTGAACAATTTTTCCCTTGAAAGGGGGCCCTGATCCGAAATCGTGCCCAATGGTAGTAGCGGCCACGACTCCACCACAAGATATTGAGGACTATTACTTTCATTGTCAACAGAATTCTTCAGGTCGACCGTTTTCATTTGAGCGACCGTTTCGTCGGCTATCGTACACTGGCAGCCGTCGTCTTATTCTTCCGTCATGCCTTCTGCCCCTACCAGACGTGATCCCATCGAACTGGAAATATTTAAGAACCTCTATCACTCCATTGCGGAAGAGATGGGCGCGGCCCTGCGCCGGACCGCTTTTTCCCCCAACATCAAAGAACGCCGCGACTACTCCTGCGCCGTGTTCGATTCCGATGGCGAAGTGGTTGCCATGGGCGATCACATGCCGGTTCACCTGGGATCGATGCCCATGTCGGTGCGCGCCGCGATTGATCAGTTCGACCTCGAGCCGGGGGATGTGGCCATGTTGAATGATCCGTTTCGCGGCGGAACTCATCTGCCAGACATCACTCTGGTGGCACCGGTGTACGTGCGGGGCTCTCGTCGCCAAGGGAAGGGCCCCGATTTCTACGTGGCTTCGCGGGCCCATCACGCGGACGTCGGAGGCGCCTATCCGGGTTCGATGGGTCTTTGTCGAGAAATCTACCAGGAGGGATTCCGCATTCCCCCGGTGAAGATCATGCGCTCCGGGAAGATGCAATCCGACATTCTTGCGCTGCTCCTCAACAACGTTCGTACACCGCAGGAACGTGAGGGCGATCTGGGGGCGCAGATCGCTGCTTGCCATACAGGAGCCGAGCGACTGCGGGAAGTCTGCAGCCGCTACGGAGTTGAGCGAACCAGAAAAGCGGCCCGCGAGCTACTCGATTACTCCGAGGAGATGATGCGGGCATTCCTCAATCAGGTGCCGAGCGGGACTTACCGCGCGGAAGACTTTCTGGACAATGATGGAATCAGCGCAGAGCCGGTGAAGATTGCGGTTACTTTGAAATTTGCTAAGCATCCGCAAGGCCGATCTTCGTCAGGCGGAACGAATCGAAAGCCCGTCCCCAAGCGAGCGGTGACGGTGGACTTTACCGGCAGCGATCCGCAGGTCAAGGGCAGCGTGAATGCGGTGGAGGCAATTACGTATTCAGCTTGCTTCTATGTCTTCCGCTGTCTGCTGGCCGAAGATGTTCCTGCAACCGCTGGGCTGATGCGCCCGATTGAGGTGATCGCGCCGAAGGGAAGCGTAGTCAACGCCCTTCCGCCAGCTGCCGTCGCCGGCGGAAACGTCGAAACCTCACAGCGTATAGTGGACGTGCTTCTCCGGGCGCTGGCGCAAGCGATTCCGGATCGAATTCCTGCGGCAGCATCGGGAACCATGAACAACCTTACCATCGGTGGGACTGACCCTCGAACCAGCGAACCTTTCGCCTACTACGAGACTATCGCAGGCGGCATGGGAGCGCGGCCGTCCAAGTCCGGAGTCTCTGGCGTTCACACGCACATGACGAACTCGCTGAACACGCCCGTTGAAGCGTTGGAGTATGCGTATCCGTTGCGTGTGCGGCAATATTCGCTGCGAGCCGGCAGCGGTGGCGACGGCGCATATCGTGGAGGGGACGGAATCATCCGGGAAATGGAAGTGCTTGCAGATGCCGAAGTCACGTTGTTAGCGGACCGCCGCGAACGTGGACCGTACGGGCTGGCAGGCGGCAAAGATGGCGCGCCGGGGAAAGCGGCGGTTATTCGCCAAGACGGGTCGTCGCAAGAATTGCCGGGAAAGTTCAATGTTCGGCTGCAGAAGGGCGAACGGATTCGCATTGAGGCTCCGGGCGGAGGTGGTTGGGGGAAATGATTTGTCGTTAGTCGATGGCTGGTGCGCCAACCGACGAAAATCTTTACGGCGCGAAACGAACCCGTAGTGAAGATCGAAATTCACAACCAACTGGCGAGGAAGATTCAAAATGCATGCCGAAATTGCCACGCACTACCTCGAGGAAGTTCGCCGCCAGCTCCGCGGGCACAAACGTCTGGCGGAGGGCGCCATCGCCCAACTCAAAGATGAAGAGCTGTTCATAGCCCTTGATTCCGAGTCGAATTCGATCGCAATCCTCGTGAAGCATCTTGCTGGAAACATGCGCTCGCGGTTTACTGATTTTCTGACCACCGACGGCGAGAAGCCGGATCGCGACCGAGACCGGGAATTCGAGATGACCCCGGCGACGACTCGCGCAGACATGATGAACTGGTGGGAGGATGGCTGGGCGCGGGTGTTCGCGGCCGTCGACGCTCTCAAACCGGAAGACGTTATGCGCACGGTTACGATCCGCGGCGAGCCACACTCGGTTCTGCAAGCGATCAATCGGCAAATAGCGCATTATGCCCAGCACACTGGACAGATCGTTTTCCTGGCCAAGCATTTGCGATCGAGCGATTGGAAGACGTTGAGCGTTCCGCGAGGAAAGTCGGAGGAATTTAATGCCACGGCCCAGAACCAGAACTACGAAAGAGGCGTGTTGCGGGAACGCCCGGGGGGTCGGTGATCTTTCTTAACCGGCCTGCTCGTGACCTCCACAATGCTAAAATCAAGAGTTTTGGTTTTGAAACCGAACTCATAAGGTGGTTCCATGTCTGACACCATGCAGGCGGTCGTAAAAGCGAAGGCCGCCCCCGGCGCGGAGATTCAAGAAGTCAAGATTCCCGCATTCGGACGGAGCGACGTCCTGGTCAGGGTCAAGGTTGCGTCAATCTGTGGCACCGACCTGCATATTTACGAGTGGGATCGCTGGGCGCAGAACCGCATTCATCCGCCACTCATACCCGGGCACGAGTTTTGCGGCGAAGTGGCGGCCTTTGGCGATGAGGTTACAAGTGTAAAGGAAGGTGACTTCGTCTCCGCTGAAATGCACGTGGCTTGCGGCAAGTGTCTGCAGTGCCGCACCGGCGAAGCCCACATTTGTCAGAGCGTGAAGATCATCGGGGTAGACACCGACGGAGCCTTTGCCGAGTATGTGGTCATTCCGGAGTCAAATATCTGGAAGCTTGATCCCGCGATTCCGCAGGAGTACGCGTCGATCCTCGATCCGCTGGGAAATGCTGTTCACACCGTACTGGCGGGCGAGATTGCCGCCAAGACGGTTGCCATTACGGGCGCCGGTCCAATTGGATTGTTTTCCCTCGCCGTGGCTCGGGCCGTGGGGGCGGCCGAAGTTTTCGTGATCGAGGTAAATGAACACCGGCGCAAACTTGCCGAGAAAATGCATGCCGATCTGGCGCTCGATCCCTCGAAGGAGGACGTGAAGGCAATCATCATGGAGCGGACCGGCGGTTTGGGTGTCGACGCGGTGCTCGAAATGGCCGGACATCCCGACGCCATTCGAACAGCGTTCGACGTCGTGCGCCGAGGCGGTCGGATTTCTCTTCTTGGTCTCACCTCCAAGCCAATCTCCCTCAATTTTTCTGAAGACATTATTTTCAAGGGCATCACAATTCAGGGGATTAACGGTCGCCGCATGTATCAGACGTGGTATCAGATGACCGCGTTGCTTAAGAACGGAAGGCTTGATCTGCACCCGGTGATTACAGACCGCATCGCGATGAAGGATTTTTCGAAGGCGATGGAGCGTTTGAAGACGGGAGAGGCGAGCAAAATCCTGGTCTATCCGAATGGAACAAGGTAGGCTGAAAGTTTCAAAGACCCGCGCCGGCTACGCCTCGGCGGGCACGTTCACAATCTTTTTCTGGATCGCATAAGTCACCAGTTGAGCTCGGTTGTGTATGTCGAGCTTCCTCATAAGATTAAACCTGTGAGCTTCCACGGTTTTGACACTGAGGCCTAGCACACCTGCGATTTCTCTCGCTGAGTTGCCTTCCGCAATCATTTTGACCACCTCGCGCTCTCGAGGCGTCAGGACAGAACGGCGTGAATTCGCGGCGTGCTCCACAAACACAACTCCCTTTGGCCAAAGTAAATATGGAAGGCTTCCAGGCGGCAAAAGGCGCACCGGACGGCCCAAGACGGGTTTCCAAATCCTCAATCTATTGTACAAGCCTTCTACCCGGTTCGTCATCGCGGGTGGTTCAAGTTGCACGCGTTTATTTCGGTGGAAAAACCAACCCTACACTTCATCGGATACAATCCAGAACAATGCTTCGGTATTTCACATCTGGAGAGTCTCACGGGGAGGCTTTGGTTGCCTTTCTTTCGGGCTTGCCAGCGGGATTGAAGGTCGATCAGGCGTTCCTGGACCGTGAACTCTGGCGTCGTCAGCAGGGCTACGGCCGGGGCGGCCGAATGAAGATCGAGCGCGATACTGCGCACATCCTTTCCGGAGTGCGCCATGGGATGACGATTGGCTCACCGATCGCCGTCCTGTTGGAAAACAAAGATTGGAAGAACTGGCAAGAGTCCCTTCCGGTGGAAGAAGGGGATCCGGTCAAACACAAGCGGGTTGCGTCGCCGCGTCCCGGCCACGCGGATCTCGCCGGCGCGCTCAAGTACAATTTTACAGAGGCTCGCTACGTGCTCGAACGAGCCTCTGCGCGCGAGTCCGCTGCCCGCGTGGCAATTGGAGGTTTGGCGAAATTGCTGGTGCGGGAGTTGGGAATCGACGTGCTGAGCCATGTCGTCTCTGTGGGCAACGCGTCGATCGAGGCTGAGATTCCCTGGGAGCGCATTGCTCCTTTGCGGGACCGCCATGAAGTCCTTCTCAATTGCGCCGATGCGGATGCCGAACTACGCATGAAGGAAGAAGTTGATCGAGTGCTTAAGACCGGTGATTCGGTCGGCGGTGTTTTTGAAGTTGTTGCCCACAATGTCCCCCCCGGACTGGGAACGTACGCGCAATGGGATGAGCGCCTGGACGCTTTATTGGCGGCTTCGGTAATGTCGCTGCAAGCGGTCAAGGCGGTTGAGATCGGCTCCGGCATCACTGCCGCAGCTTCCCTCGGCTCCGCCGTGCACGATGAAATAGGGTACGACGAATCAACACCCTTTGCCGGATTCACTCGCCGGCGCAACAATGCAGGTGGAATTGAAGGTGGTGTTTCTAATGGCGAGGACATCCGCGTGCGGGGTTATCTCAAGCCGATTTCCACTTTGCGCCGTCCGCTGCAGTCGGTGGACTTTGCCACGCGCGAGCCCGTCAAAGCTGCCTACGAACGCTCCGACGTCTGCGTGGTGCCTGCAGCTGGCGCGGCTGCCGAAGCGATGGTGGCTTTGACTCTGGCACGCTGTGCGCTGGAGAAGTTTGGCGGCGACTCAATGGGCGAAACATTGCGCAACTTTCAGGGCTATTTGGAGCAACTAAAACAATATTGACCGCGAACAACTCAATGATCTATCCCATCGTAAAGTTTGGAAATCCTGTCCTCGAAGTGCCGGCGGAACCGGTTACGGTCTTTGACGCCGACTTAAGAAAGCTGGTTGAGGACATGTTTGAGTCCATGTATGAGGCCCACGGAGTCGGCCTGGCCGCGCCTCAAATCGGAATTTCGAAGCGGCTTGCGGTCATCGATGTCACCTTCAAGGAAGACCCTGATGCCCAGTTGGTATTGGCCAATCCTGAGATTCTCCACACCGAGGGCAAACACACGCAGCCGGAAGGTTGCCTCTCGATTCCTGAATTTCGAGAGCCTGTGACCCGCCCTCGTAAGGTAACGATTCGGGCCCAGGATGTGAATGGAAAGTGGTACGAGAAAACCGGCGAAGAACTGCTTGCCCGCGCCTTCCTGCATGAAACCGAACATTTACATGGCAAGCTTTACATCAGCCACCTCAGCGCCCTGAAACGTGATTTGATGAAGCGCAAGATCCGCAAGCTGATCAAAGCCGGGGAATGGTAGGAATTGAGCAATCGAGTAATTTTGTAATTGAGCGATTGAAAGCGCAGAGCAACACAAAATTACTCAATTGCAAAATTACCCAATTACCCAATGTCTCCTCTCGTCTTCTGCGGCACACCGCGGTTTGCGGTGCCCACGCTCGAAGCCCTGGTGCGCGCGGGTTTTCCGATTCGCCTGGTGGTCACCCAACCGGACAAGCCTCGTGGGCGTGGGTTGGCTTTTGCTCCATCTCCAGTAAAGCAGTCCGCTCTGGCGCTGAATTTGCCGATCGCGCAGCCGGAAAGCATCAAGAACAACGACGAATTCCGCGCCCAGCTTACCGCCCTCAATCCGGACGCAATCGTCGTAGTTGGCTATGGCCGCATCATTCCCCTGTGGATGATCGATTTGCCGCGCCTCGGCAACATCAATCTGCATGCATCGCTGTTGCCGAAATATCGTGGGGCCGCGCCCATCCAATGGGCGATCGCTCGCGGCGAAGAGGTGACGGGCGTTACCACCATGCGAATCGACGCCGGTCTTGATACCGGAGACATCCTGCTTCAGAGAGAAATTACGATTAACCCCACCGACACCGCTGAAACTCTTGCCCCGACCCTGGCCGCAATCGGTGCGGACCTGATGGTTCATACTTTGCGTGACCTGCAGGCGGGAACAATCAAGCCACGTCCGCAGGAGCACGAAAAAGCGACCCTCGCCCCCATTCTCAAGAAAGAAGATGGCCGGATCGATTTTGGCTTGTCCGCACAAGAAATCTGCAATCGCCTGCGCGGGTTCCAACCATGGCCCGGAGCCTTCACCACTTTTCGGGGCAAGAACCTCCACGTTTGGGAGGCAGCAGTGTTGGAACAATCCCTTCCAGGTGGGGAACTTCTGGTAGAAAATGATCGCTTGCTCGTCGGGTGTAGAGGGAACGCACTGGCGCTGCTCGAAGTACAACCAGAAGGAAAGAAGCACATGGCGACACGCGACTTCATCCATGGCTACCGACCGCAAACCGGCGAGCGGCTGGGTTCATAACGGAGCACCAGGCACAGAACCAGGAACGGAGAACTAGGAACTGAGAACCGGATGCCTATCTCACCCGCTCGCGTTGCCGCCTTCGACATTCTGCTTCGAATTGAGCGCGAAGACTCTTATGCCACGGAATTGCTGCGCTCGTCACGGTACGAAAATCTTTCCTCGGCCGATCACGGCCTCGCGACCGAGTTAGTCATGGGCGTTCTCCGCTGGCGATCCTTGCTCGACCAACAGATTGCCGAGCGCTCCACGCAGAAACTCAACCGTCTCGATCCAGAAGTTCTTACCACGTTGCGCTTGGCGGCGTACCAATTGCTATTTCTGGATCGTGTGCCCGAGCGTGCCGCCGTGCACGAGAGCGTGGAGTTAGTAAAGCGCGCCAGGAAGCGGTCGGCTGTGCCTTTCACCAACGCCATCCTGAGAAAGTTCGCTGGGGTCCCACGTGACCATGATGCGTCCGCGATTGCCCATGCCGAAACGTCCATAGATTTAGCGGCGTTTTCTGCGCACCCGGTTTGGTTAATCGAGCGCTGGACTCAGGAACTCGGATTTGAAGCCGCTAAGCAGGTCTGCACTTACGACCAGCGAATTCCAGCAACGACCATCGCTGTTTCCGATGCCACAATTGCAGACGAACTCCGGAGCCGTGGTATCCAGCTCTCCCCCGGGCAATTGGTGGCGTCAGCCTATCGGGTCGTGGCGGGCGATCTCACCAGCACGCGCCCATTCCGCGAGGGCCGGGTGATGATCCAGGATGAAGCGTCGCAACTGGTTTCGTTGCTCGTTGGCAAAGGCTCAAATATCCTCGACTGTTGTGCAGCGCCGGGTGGAAAGACGCGAACTCTGGCTGCCCGTAACCCCGGCGCCAGCATAGTTGCGATGGACCTTCATCCACACCGCGCGCGAATGCTGCGCAAGTTGGTGGCCGCGACTAACGTTCAGGTGGTCACCGCCGACGCTCGCGAGCTTCCTATTAACGCTGTCTTCGACCGTGTACTGGCCGACGTACCCTGTACTGGCACTGGCACCCTGGCCCGCAATCCTGAGATCAAGTGGCGGCTCAAGCCCGAAGACCTCGCGGATCTCCAGGCTCGCCAGTTGGCCATCCTGCAGTCGGCAATGCAGCGCGTCTCCGCGGGTGGAAGGATCGTGTATTCGACCTGCTCACTGGAGAAGGAAGAAAACTCGGATGTCGTGGAAAAAGCAATGTGCGTTGACCACTCGTTCCGTGTCCTCGATTGCCGGGCCGAATTGGAGCGGCTCCGCTCTCAAGGAGAACTGCGGTGGGAACAGATCGATTCCCTCACCAACGGACCGTACTTGAGGACGCTTCCCGGAGTGCATCCTTGCGACGGTTTCTTCGCGGCCATTCTGCAAAAGAGCTAGGGACTCTCTGAATAAGTAAGTTTCTGACCGCGCAAGTCTAGTACCTCAGCAAATGGTGGGTCGATGACCTAGCCTTCCACTTAGATTTCTTGCCTCCGCCTTCGTCCGTCGGGCCGGCCTTCATCTATGCGCTCGCTGTCAGCAGCTTCTGACGACTGAGAAACAGATTGATCAACCCGCAGATCACGAACAGCTGATGCGCGTTCTTCTTCAGTCCTCGGTAACGTAGCTTCATAAATCCAAATTTCAACTTCATCACCTGAAATACGTGCTCGACCTTGGACCGCACGCTCGATTTCGTCCGATTCTTCGCCCGCTCCTCCTCGTCAATCCCGTTCTTATAGCGGTAGCGACGGTGCGTGTGATCCTGCGCCCGGGGCGCGCACTCCTGGATCACCTCCGTTTGTCCGCGATAAGCCTGATCACCCCATACCCGGGTTTCTTCCCCGTGCAACAGATCGGGTAGCACCGTCGAGTCGGCCACATGGGCGGGCGTGGCTACCGCCGTATGGATGATCTTGGTCTTGCTGTCTACTCCTACATGGGCTTTCATCCCGAAAAACCATTGGTTGCCTTTCTTGGTCTGGTGCATCTCCGGATCGCGCTGCTGCTCTCGGTTCTTGGTCGACGTGGGCGCGTGCAGAATGGTTGCGTCCACGATCGTGCCGCTGGCGATGCGCACTCCCCGGGCTTGCAAGTGCAGATTGACCGTGCCCAGAATCTTTTCCCCCAGTCCATGTTCTTCCAGCAAATGCCGAAACTTGCACACCGTGGTTTCGTCCGGCGCCGGCTCCTGCCCCAGATCGATCCCCACGAACTGCCGCATCACCGGCGAGTCATACAGGGCCTCTTCCACGGCCGGGTCCGACAGGTTAAACCACTGCTGCAGAAAATAAATCCGCAGCATCCGCTCCACTCCCACCGGCGGGCGCCCATTCCCCGGCTTGGGATAATGGGGTTCGATTAGCGCGCACAACTCCCGCCACGGGACAACTTGTTCCATTTCTTCCAAAAACACCTGCCGTCGTGTCTTTTTCGTGTACCGCTCAAAACCATTCATCGTCGCCAGACTCCTCTGTTGTTTGTTCGTCGATCTCATCTGGCGCAACTTACTCTATATTCCTGTGGAAAGGGCAGACCTTATTCAGAGTCTCCCTAGCTACGAATTTTGACGGGCGATCCGTGTCGATCCGCGCAAGTCCGTGGCCAAATCTTTCAGCGCACTTCGAAGTTGACTGCTGAACCGGCGACGATCTTTGCTCCCGGCGCCGGATTCTGCGAGACAATGACGCTGGCCGGAGTGGGCGCCGGCGGGGGCGCCGGCGCGGTCGGCTGCGATGGCAGCGCGGAAGAATCCGCGGGAGCAGCAGGCGCTGCAGCGGATGGAGCAATGTTTACGCTCCCTAATCGGAATCCCGCATCCTGCAAAACCAGTGTCACGCCGCCGAGCGACTGGCCGGTAAAGTTGGGCATCAGGAACGCTGGCGGTACGGCTGGTTCGGTCGTCAGCAGACTGATTTTCGGTGCCGCGATGCCGCTGGCGTTCGGTGGTGGACTTTGCCCCAGTACCTGATCTGCGGTCGCGCCCGGCATTCCGATCTGCGCCACTGCGCCTACATCCAATCCACGGCGTAGGATGTTGATCTGGGCAGCTCGCTGGCTTTCCCCAAGCACGTTGGGAATCTCAACTCGCTGTGGCCCCAGACTTTCCGCAACCCGTATCTGCCAGCCGCGTCGCACCTTCGTAGCTGGAGACGGCAGTTGAGAGAGAATTTTCCCTTCAGGAACCGTGGCGCTATAGTATTGCCTTTCTACGTTAAGTTGGAAACCGCCCGCATCGGCAATTCTCCGCGCATCGGCGGGAGTCTTGCCCACCAGATCGGGGACGGCCACCTCTCGCCCGTGAATCGCAAAGCGCATCGCCGTCAATGCCGATACCAGCGCCACCACCAGCAGGACCAGCGTAAGCAGAACGAATCGAAAGAAGGACTTCATTTCGTGCGTTTGATTATAGCTCGCCTCTTTTGGTGCGCCGCATGTATCGCACGAGCACGAGGCGCGCCGGTATGCTTCCCACTTATACTGTTGCAATGAGCGCTGAAACGGATCTCCTGCCTCCCTTGCTGCGTTACTGGGGCTACGATTCGTTTCGCCCCTTACAGGAACAAATTGTGCGCAGCCTGCTCGCCGCCCGCGACACCTGCGTCGTCATGCCCACCGGTGGCGGCAAGTCCCTCTGCTATCAACTGCCGGCGCTGGTTTTAGGTAGAACCACGATCGTGATCTCACCATTGATTGCGCTCATGCAGGACCAGGCCGCCCAGCTTGCGCAAATGGGAATTCCAGCCGCCGTACTGAACAGTTCTCTGAGCAACGAACAGCAATCTCTGGTTATGCGGAAGGCACGTGACGGCGAATACCGGCTGCTGTATCTTTCGCCTGAACGGCTGGCGCGGGCTGATACCATCGGCTGGCTGCAGCGCGTACCCATCGCATTTTTCGCCATCGACGAAGCCCATTGCATCTCGGAGTGGGGGCACGAATTTCGGCCGGAGTATCGACAGTTGAGTTGCCTGCGCGTGCATTTTCCCGACCGCCCGATCGCGGCGTTTACGGCAAGCGCCACCCGGCGTGTTCGTCATGACATTCTCAATCAGCTTCAACTGCGGAACCCGGCAAAATACATCGCCAGTTTTCATCGCGCCAATCTGCGCTATGTGGTGAAGGAATGCGAGGGCCGCTCGCAGTCGAACCTGCTGCTCAGCATTCTGCGAAACCATTCGGGCGATAACGTTATCGTTTATGCCCCTACCATCGTCAGGGTCGAAGAGACCGTCGATTTGCTCAAGGAGCGGGGAATTCCGGCCATTGCCTATCACGGCAAGATGGAGGCTGACCTTCGCAGGCGCAATCAGGAAAGCTGGATGGCGGACGAAGTCCGCGTGCTGGTGGGAACGATCGCCTTTGGTCTTGGCATCAACAAGGCTTCGGTGCGCTCGGTTATTCATCTCTCGCTGCCCAAGTCGATCGAACAGTATTACCAGGAGGCGGGGCGTGCCGGCCGCGATGGATTTCCGGCGGATTGCATTTTGCTCTGGCAAAAGCGTGACGCTGGCCTGTTGGCGCACTTCATCGGACAAGTGGCGGATCCCGCAGAGAAAGAGCGTGCCTGGCAGCGCTACCACACCATCCGTCGTTTCGTTGACTCGAATGACTGTCGTCATCGCCAGATCTGTCTGCATTTTGGGGAGACTCCTAAATGGACGGAGTGCGGCGCGTGCGACGTTTGTAGTGGCGTACCGGAGTGGCTGTCAGATTCGGCACCAGCCAGACGAAGAAAATCTGCACAGGTTGCGTCCGCTTCAGACGCGGCGCGCGGGCCCGCGCAGGCGGAACCGCAAGTCATTGCGGATTTCGATCCAGACTTGCGCGAGTACCTCCGCCAGTGGCGCAGTACGGTGGCGAGCCAGGAAGATATGCCTGCGTTCGTAGTCATGCACGATACTTCGCTGGCAGAGATTTGCCGCAAGCGCCCGTCATCTCTGGCCGAGATTCGAGGCATCTCCGGATTTGGAGAGCGCAAAACCGAACGCTACGGCCAGCAGATCCTCGATGCGTTGCAGCGCTTTCGTGAAGGTGCGCGAGCCCCGGCTTTGCTGGACAAAGTATCCAAGCCAGCAGAAGAGACTGTGCGCCTATTGGCGGAAGGCCGCTCGTTCGAGGAGATTGCTAAAATTCGCGGTCGCCAAGTCAAGTCCGTCATTGATTTGGTCGCGAGTCTAGTGGAAAAAGGAGAGCTCGAATTCCAGGCGGGTTGGGTTGGCGACAGCAAGCGCGCAAGCATCGAAGAGGCTTGCATCCGCCTGGGCATGGAACGCCTGAAGCCGCTGAAAGACGAACTGCCGCCGGAGATTACTTACGAAGAGATCCGCCTCGTCGCGGCCCGGTTGCGGCGAGAACAACCCAAAAGCGCATCGGACGCCTCGTCCGGGCGTCCTGAAAACCAAACCTGATTTATGATGTGTCTGCTGCAACCGAGGCTTACCAATGAGCGCTCCGCCGATTCCCGCAGAGAAAACCCGCCTCACCCGCGAAGAAATCAATCGCAAACAGAAGGAATACATCTTCCCTTCGGTCACGACCTACTACTCCGACCCGCTGTTCATGGACCACGGCGTGATGCAGCACGTGTGGGACGTTGAGGGTAAAAAGTATCTCGACTTCTTCGGCGGTATCGTGACCATTAGCGTTGGCCACTGCAATCCGCGGGTCACGTCGCGCACCAAAGCTCAGATCGATCGCCTGCAGCATGTTTCCACCTGCTTTCCCAATGAGCCAATGGTCCTATTAGCTGAGAAGCTGGCGCAGATCACGCCCGGCAGTTTGAGGAAGTCTTACTTTACCAACAGCGGCACTGAGGCCAACGAGACCGCGATCCAGATGGCGCGCATGCACACTGGAAACTTCGAAGTAGTCGCGCTGCGCCACGGCTACAGTGGACGCTCGTCACTGGCACGCGGGCTGAACGGCATGAACACCTGGCGCCGAGGCACGATCGAAGTCGGCATCGTTCATGCCATGAATCCCTACTGCTACCGTTGTCCATTGGGATTGAAGTATCCGGAGTGCGAGGTTGCCTGCGCGAAGGATATTGAGAACACCATCCAGTTCTCGACTTCGGGGCGCATCGCCGCATTTCTCGCTGAGCCGATCCAGGGCGTCGCTGGATTCATCACGCCACCGAAGGAATATTTCAAGATGGCGTTCAGCATCGTCAAGCAATATGGCGGTGACTTCATCTCCGACGAAGTGCAAACCGGCTGGGGACGCACCGGGCGCAAATGGTTTGGCATCGAGCACTGGGAAGTCGAGCCCGACATGATTACTGCCGCTAAGGGTCTGGGAAACGGCGTGCCCATTGGGTTGACCGTTGCCAAGCCGGAGATTGCCGACTCGTTTCAAGGGCTGACCATCTCGACCTTCGGCGGCAATCCGGTCACTTGCGCTACCGCAAAAGCCGTTATCGACGTGATCGAAGAAGACGACCTGCGAACCAACGCGGCTGAGGTTGGCGGCCATTTCCGCAAGAAACTCGAAGAGTTGCAGCAGAAATACCCGCTAATCGGCGATGTTCGCGGAATGGGTCTGATGCAAGCGCTCGAATTGGTCGAAGACCGCACGACCAAGCAGCCTTCGCCAGCGGGCACAAACGCCGTCATGGAAGAAGCCCGCAAACGAGGACTGCTGATCGGCAAAGGCGGCTTCTACGGCAATGTCATCCGCATGTCGCCGCCCCTGAACATTTCGAAAGCGGACGTGGACGAGGCGGTACGGATCCTGGACGAGAGCTTTGGAGCCGTGCAACTCCCCAAGTAAGCGAGGTGCGCCAGATGAAAGCTTCGTTACCGTTCCTCCTGTGTCTACTGCTGTGTGCTTCTGGTCGTTCGCAACAAAAGACCGACGCTGGAACCTGCGAACAGAGGGCTCAGACTCAGCTCGATTTAAACACATGCGCCGCTGACAATCTTCGGAGTGAGGATACGAAGCTGGACCGGGTCTATCAGGAACTTCTGGCGAAGGCGAAGAAGGATCCCGTCGCTACAGCGAAGATTCGTTCCGCCCAAGAAGCATGGGTCGCATTTCGCGATGCCCAAGTGGAAGCGCTCTTCCCCGCTGACGACAAGCAGGACCAGTACGGCTCCTCCTATCCCTTGTGCGCTGCCACGGCACGTGCCCAACTGACCGCAGAGCGCACCAGGATGCTCGAGAGCATGTTGCATCCGGTAGAGGGTGACATGTGCAGCCACTGAGCACTCGGTGCTCTGTTTCGAGAGCGATATGTCAGTGGGACTCTTCCGCGGCGGGCGCGGTATCGGCGGTATCCACTCTTTCCGCCGTCGGCCTCGGCGGAAAATCGGGCAGCGGCTGAAATTCTCCTGCCTCCTTGCCGGCCAGCGCAACTTTCATGAAATCCATCCATATAGGAAGCGCGGCGCGGGCGCCGCTCTCCTTGGCCCCGAGCGATTTCTTCTCGTCATAACCGATCCACACTCCGGTGGTCATTGCCGGCGAAAATCCAATAAACCACGCGTCCGTGAAATCGTTGGTGGTTCCGGTCTTGCCGGCCAGGGGATACTTCATACTGGACGCGGCAATCCCAGTTCCATGCAGTACCACTTCTCGCAGCATGAAGGTCATAATGCGGGCGGTGCGAGCGCTGATCACATCTTTCACGTCCGGGAAGTCTTCTTCCAGCACGCGGCCTTCGTAGTCCTCCACCTTGGTGATGTAGCGCGGCGTGATGCGGACGCCGTCGTTGGGGAAAACGCTGAAGGCGGAAGTCTGCTCGAACAGCGTAACTTCTGCAGCGCCCAGCGCCACCGGCAGGTAAGCCGGGATGTTGGAGGTGATTCCGAAGCGATGCGCGTAGTCGATCACGGTTCTTATTCCAATGCGGTCGGCAACCTTTAGCGCAGGAATGTTGCGCGATTGCGCCAGCGCCCGCCGTAACGTGATCGTGCCTTCAAACTTGTCGTCGTAATTGTGCGGGGTGTAAGGTCCGGACACAGTTGGGAAAGTAACGGGTGCATCGAGGATCAAGTCGTCGGGCCGCGCTCCCTGATCGATGGCGGCAGTGTAAACGTATGGTTTGAACGACGATCCCACTTGCCGCAACGCCTGAGTGGCACGATCGAACTTCGATAATTCAAAATCGCGCCCACCTACCATCGCCTTGATCTCGCCGGTGGCATTGTCGATGGCCAGCAATGCGCCCTGTGTGCCCGAATCCTGCTCCAGCGTCGCGCGCGTTTTGCCGTCGTTGCTCAGCGCGACAATTTTCAGATAGACGATGTCGCCGGGCTTCAGAATGTCGGGAAGTTTATGTTGCGTCCAGGTCGCATCGGATGGCAGCAGACTTCCGGTATACCGGCCAAATTTGAATGCTGTCGACCCCGGCGCAACCGCTGTGATCAGGGCGTGGACGTAACCGTTGACCTCGGGTTCCTCGTCCCAATCAGGATGCTGATAACTTGCGAGAGGAACGCCCGTCGCTGCCACATTTTCCAGGTGGTTCTTCCAGCCGTGGCGGCGTTCATAAGCGGCGACACCATCGAGAACGGCTTGATTCGCCGCACGTTGCAGATCCATGTCGAGCGAAGTGTAAACCCGCAATCCGCCCTCATGAACCTGGTCGCTACCGTATTTGTTTTCCAGATAGCGCCGAATCTCCTCGACGAAATATGGCGCCAGCGAGTTGGGGTCGTGCTGGAGCCTCAGCTCAATCGGTTTGTTGCGCGCCTCAACGGCTTGCCGCGCTGTGATCTTCCCGTCTTCGAGCATGCCATTGATGACCAGGTTGCGACGCTTGATTGCCCGGTCGGGGTGATTGATCGGCGAATAGAACTGCGGGGCTTTTGGCAATCCCGCCAGCAACGCTGCTTCCTCGATTGTGAGCTGCTTTGCGGGCTTGCCGAAGTAATATTCCGATGCGGCTTCAAACCCGTACACCCCGTGACCAAGAAAAATCTGGTTGGCGTAGAGAGTGAAGATCTGTTCCTTGGTAAAGCGCCGCTCGATCTGAATGGCCAGCAAGGCTTCCTCGATCTTGCGATGAAAGGATCGGTCGGGCGAAAGAAAAAGATTCCGCGCCAGTTGCATGGTCAAAGTCGACGCGCCCTGCACTCTCCCGCCGGATTCGATGTCCCGATACGCGGCCCCCGCGATTCGCCACACGTTGATACCCCAGTGACGGTAAAAATCCTTATCTTCGATCGAAATCAAGGCGTCCCGCAACACCTGCGGATAATCGTTGTAAGTGGCAACCACTCGCCTTTGTAGGGCGAACGAGCCAATAATGCGGCCCTGTCCGTCGTACAGTTCGGTGATGGAGTTGGGGCGGTAATGTTCCAACTCTTCGACTTGAGGCAGATCGGTGGAATAGACCAGCAGTAATCCCGCAGTAGCGCCCACGAGAGCAGCCACCAGCACCAGCAAACCAAACAGGACTCGGCCCACTAACTTCCGCCCAGCGACTTCAGCCGGTGGAAGGTCTTGATAGATGACCTTCATGGAATCGACCTCAGAATAGCATGACAGCTTTTAGCTCTTGGCCTTTAGCCCTTAGCTAGAAGCCAGGAGCTAGGAGCTTTGCTCACGGATACAGCGTCATAAACTTTTCCCATAGGATCATCGCCGTGGCGTTGTGTACTTCAAGCGCCGCAACGCCCTGCTGCACGGCTGTGGGGTCATGCAGGAGCGCGACTGCCGTGTTGGCGATGTCGGACGCGTCATCGGTGGCGGCCTGCCAGTTGCGGGGCGCCCACGCGATTGCGTCGGAGACGACCGAGGCCACGCCTTGCGCGATTCCGTCCGCCGTTACCATGTTGAATCCTTCGGTGTAGGACGGCTGGAGCAGCAGATCCATCGAGCCCACCGTGGTCAGGAACTGCGGCCACGATTGCCAATTGCGTTCTACGACCTTGGCGCGCGGCAGATTCAGATACATCTGCTGAATCGCGGCCAAGATCGTTTGGCCACCGCCCTCGTGCCGCCCACCGGAGATCCAGAATTCCAGGTCAGTTACCCGCAACCGTTGTCCTACTTCGAGCGCGGCGGCCGCAGCGGTGAGCACGTTCTTGTAGGGCCGGATGGCGCAGAAGCATCCGATGCGCAGCGTGCCTCGCTGCCACATCGGCCGAGCCGCTGCGGAACCCATGGGATACAGGTTGGGCAGCAGGGTCATGGCCGTGCTGTACGTGGACTGCCACCAGGTTTGGAAGCGTTGGGAGTTGCCGGCAATGTGGAAGTTAGGGCAGCCTTGTGCGAGTTCCGCACCCTGGCGCAACAATTCGATGGCGCGCGGATCCGCCTGCAGGAAGCCGATGTTGCTGTGGCTAACGACAGCAATTTCCAGATCAGGATTCTGCGAAGTCAGCGTGGCCAGGTTCGCGGTTGGAATCCACGGGGCGCTGATCACCAGATGGGAAAGTGGAACATGATGCGCCAGGGTTCGCGCCTGCTGTTCCGCTTGCATCAGGGTTTGCAAGTCGGCGAAGGAACTGATCGGCCAAATCTCGACGATGTAGCCGGCCGCGCGTAGCGCTTTGGCATTCTGGGTCGCGCTGACTCCCAAGCCGATGTGGCTCACGTTCTGGGCGGCGGCGAAATTCTTGTAGGCGATCGCCAGCCGAGGCGTATGGTGCTGCACTCTTAGCATGTGGACCTTTCATTGAAATTGCCCCCCGGCTGACTCACTCCGGACGGGTTGCTGGAATCAGGCGGAGACTTCCCTGGAGTTGGCTGACTCCTGGTCTGATTTAATGTTTTGTTGTTAAGGGATTACAAAGGAAGACTTGCGTTTGACCTGCTATTACTGTTTTTACCCTCTACTTCTAGTGTGACACATTTGAGAGGTACTATGACATGGTTTTGAACTTTATTTTATGAATAGAATCAGTAGCTTAAGAGGAATTTGACCCCTCAGGGGGCTTGACAAGATTTTCCCAAAATGAGACCGGAGAGCAGAATTCCATGCGCAGCCGCTCTCTTACGTCAGCCTCGCAGCAAAAGCCCTGGCGACCGTCCTCGCCCGGACAGCGGAGGGCGGCTGTCCCCACGCGATCTTAGCTCGCGCGGCTCTTCAAGACCTCAACGGCCTTTAGCATTTGCTGATCTGGTTGCGGAGGCTGCACTTTCTTGGTGTCGTCCGGGGGAGCGGCATTCTCATCCTCATCCGGCACCGGCCCGTCTTCATCGGTATCAGCGACTAACACATTCGGGGTTACGGCCGTATCCTGAATGGCCTTGCCCGTAGGCGTGTAGTACTTCGCTACCGAGAGAATCAGAGCCGACCCATCAGGGAGTTCCATGGTCTTCTGAACTGACCCATCGCCGAAGGTCTTATCGCCGACAACATCGCCGCGAGCATTTTCCAGAACGGCAGCAGCGACAATCTCGGCTGGTCCGGCGGTGCCTTTGTTGACCAGCACGACTACGGGCAGGTTGGTAATCGCCTTGGCTGGATCAGCGTTAAAGGCTTCGCGGGGATACTTCTGCCCCTGAAGATAAGTGATCGTACCGTGATTCAGAAAAAGATTGGCGGTAGCGATGCCTTCCCCTTCGTCACCTTCAGCGCAGTTGCGCAGATCCAGGATCAGTTTCTTGGCTCCGGACTTCTGCACTGCCTTAATCTTGGCGGCAACTTCCTGGGATTTGCCCTTAGTGAAAGCATCGACCTGGATCACCGCGATCCCATCTTCCACCATCTTGTCAGTCACCGGCGGAATGACAACGACATCGCGAGTAATGACGACCTTTTGGGGCTCAGCACGCCGAGCACGAACTAATGAAACCGTTACGTTCGAGCCGGGCTGTCCCGAAAGCAAGCTGCGTACTTCGCCGACTGACATCTCACGCGTGCTCTTGCCTTCGATGGCCTCAATGATATCGGTGGCCTGAAGCCCGGCTTTGTCCGCTGGCCCGCCCGGAATGACAGAAATTACCGAAGCATAGCCAAAGCGCTTGGAGACGGCAGCTCCGATGTCGGCTTTCGCATCGGTTTGATGAGACTTGAACTCCGCATACTCAGCCGCACTCAGATAACTGGAATTGGCATCCAGCGACTCGAGCAATCCATGCAGAGCGCCCGCGGTCACGACCGGGATGTTCGGCTCCTCCACATATTCGCTGCGCACGCGAGAAAGCACCTCGCTGTAAACCTGGAGCTGACGGTAGGCACCGTCATTGCTGGAGGCGCGCACGCCATCCATTCCGCCCACGACCATGAACAGCAGCACCACTGCGGAGGAAGCAAGAACTACAGCCTTCGTTTTTATCGACATCGGATTCGTTTTCTCAGAAAGGAAGTCACTTCCTAAGGAAGTGTTAACAGTATATCTGCTTTGATGCAGGTTTCTCAGAGTTTGCTGCGGCAAAATAGCGCCCGTTAGTAACTAGAGGCTGTGCCACGTAAGGGGGGTGAGAACTGTGCTGCCGTATTCCTCCCTTGCATTGATACAAAAGAACTTAGCCATTACCGAGTGCTGCCGTTCATTGCACAATCTGGAACAAGTTCCCCTGACTGCTCCGGAAATTGTCATCCCCACCATAATTGGCAAAGATATGGTGCCTCCCTTTGGTGAGCGCCGAGGTCTTGTATCGAGCAACACCGCCGCTGAGTGCGACTTGTGCCAACACCGTCGATCCATCTTTGAACGTCACCAAACCGGTGGGAGTTCCGCCGTATTGACCAGTGACGGTAGCGGTGAATTTTACAGTTTGCCCAACCTGCGACGGGTTCGGCGACGAGGTGACCGCGGTGGTTGTCAAGGCCCTGTTCACCGTCTGCTTCAGGGGCACCGAACTGCTAGGCAGGAAGGTCGAGTCTCCGGAATAAGTGGCGACAATCGGATTCGTGCCCGGCGAAGTGAAAGAATAATTCAACGTTGCCTGCCCGTGACTTACCGTTCCCTGGCCCAAGGTTGTTGATCCTGATTTGAAGGTGACCGTCCCAGTCGGCGAGCCGAATTGCGTCGAAATGGTGGCTGTGAAAAGAACAGATTGATTTACGTACGACGGATTCGGGTTGGAGGTGAGCGTGGTGGTCGTCGCTTGCCGATACCCGGTCACAATGTTTAGCAAAATAGTCGCCGTGGAAAGCGAACCGTTTGCCACCACCACATCAGGCTGATGGTCTCCGTTGAAATCGGCGGTTGCAATAAATATTCCACTCGGGAAGTAAGGGATTGCAGTTTGAAAGCTCCCATCGCCGTTGCCCAGCAGGACAGATGTGCCATCACTGTTGGCCGCTACAACGTCCGCGTTGCCGTCTCCGTTGAAGTCACCCGCCACCACGGAGTACGCGTCTTGTCCTCCCGAATTGTAGGGATGCGCTAGCCGAAAAGTTCCGTCGCCCCTGCCGAGCAGGGAGCTTACAACGCCGTTGTTGCAATTGCCTGCGCTCTGACAGAAATTCGATACCACCAGATCAGTTTCCCCGTCTCCATCTAAATCTGTTACCGCGACCGAGTCGGCTTGGGCCCCGGCCGAGCTATAGCTCTGCGCGGTCTGAAGTGTGCCATTGCCGTTTCCGAGGAGCACGCTGACCTCGCCATTTTGGCAAGTGCTGTCCGCACATTGGCTGGCTACAGCAAGGTCAGGGTTCCCGTCGCCGTTGAAATCTCCAACCGCGATGGAATCCGTGTCATATCCGCCCGACGCATAAACCCCGGCAGCCTGGAAGGTGCCATCGCCGTCCCCCAGTAGAAGGCTCACGGCACCGTTCTGGCAGCTCGTATCCTGGCATTGATTGGCTACCGCTAGGTCAAGCTTTCCGTCCTGGTTGAAGTCGGCAACCACGACCGACAGAGCCGTGTAGGCTGCGGTGGAATAGCTGTTTCCCGGTCGCAGGGTTCCGTCGCCATCTCCCAGAAACACGGTGACACTGCCTCCTCTTTTGCAGTCGGCAGTACTGCACTGATTTGCCACGACGACATCGGGATGGCCGCCTCCGTTGAAATATCCAATCGCAACAGAGGATGACCCGAACCCTCCACTCGCGTACACATTGGGCGATTGAAATGTGCCATCGCCATTTCCCAGCATCACACTTACAGAGCCGTAGCTCCCCTGGCCGCAGCTATTGCCTTGGCAGAGATTCGCAACCACAAGATCCGGTTTCCCGTCCCCGTTCAAATCGCCGATGGCCACCGAGTCAGCGTCGTAGCCTCCCGAGGCGTAGCAGGGCGGCACCTGAAAGGTTCCATCGCCGTTCCCCAGCAGGGGCGTGACACTTCCGACGCAATTGCTGTCGGTCTGGCATTGATCGACAACTACTAGATCGGCCTTCCCGTCCCCATTCAAATCACCCGAGTCCACCGTGAAGGCAAATACTCCATCGGAGGTGAAGTTTTGAGCCGCTTGAAACGTACCATCCCCGTTCCCCAGGAGCACGCTGATGCTGCCGTCGTCACAATTGCTCGCTAACTGGCACTGATTAGCCAGGGCAAGATCGGAGGATCCGTCTCCATTGAAATCGCTCACAGCAACCGCAGCCGTATTATTGCCCCCGGAAACATAGTTCTGCGCTGGCCGAAAAGTTCCGTCACCTTTTCCCAGGAGAATACCCACGCTCCCGTTGGTGCAATTGCTGCTGCTCTGGCATTGGTTGGCCACGACCAAATCAGCAACGTGGTCCCCGTTGAAGTCACCGACGGCCACGGAAGCAGAATTAGAACCTCCGGAAGAGTAGCTCTGCGCCGCCTGAAACGAGCCTTTCCCATTCCCCAGCAAGATGCTCACGTTCCCGTTGCAATTTCCACTGCTTTGGCATTGGTTTGCTACCACCAGATCCAGCTTGTTGTCCCCGTTGAAATCGCCGACCGCCACGGAGACGGCGGTCAAGCCGCCCGAGGGGTAGCTTTGTGCCGGCTGAAACTTCCCGTTCTTTTTTCCCAGCAGCACACTTACGCTGCCCATCGAGCAACTGCTGTCCATGCACTGATTCGCCACTACCACGTCCGCATTTCCGTCTTTATTGACATCTGCGATCGCGACCGAAGAGGCTACAACTCCGCCGGAAGAATAACTCTGCGCCGATTGAAAGGTACCGTCGCCGTTGCCGAGGAGAACGCCGACCGCCCCGTTCATGCACTGGTTGCCGCTTTGGCAGCCGTTGGCCACGATCAGGTCCAATTTCCCGTCCCCATTCACATCGCCCACCACGACGAAGTAAGCCTCGTATCCCCCGGAGGAATAGGTCTTGCCAACTTGAAACGTTCCATCACCGTTTCCCAGCAACACGCTTACCGAGCCAGCGTTGCAGTTGCTTTGAGGGCACTGATTGGCCACTACCAGATCGGGCTTCCCATCTCCATTGAAATCACCCACAGAAACGGAATCGGCATACACTCCTCCGGAACCGTAGGTTGCGGGATTGAAGAAAATCGCATGGCTGTTCGGATCTTTGAACCGGGCAGCATGAGCTCCGGCTTTTCGGCGAAAGAGGCCTGACGACGGCAGCGTCGGAGATAGGGCGCCCGAATTTGGCAGGACTCCTGTCGGACCGATAATCGGGAGCCGTGATAACCGCGGCACACTGGGCCGAGGCGATTGCAACAGCTGTTGGCCCGAAACAGTCGGAAAAGGTAGGAGAACAAGCGTAAGCGACAGCAGAACAGCGACAATTGAAAACGAGAACTTCCTTTGGCCCATTTCAGATCCCCCACCGCAGTCTTGTGTCGGCCAGCACAAGATGAGGTGCGCATTTTTCTCTTGTTTAAGTCAGAGACGGCTTGAACTGCAACGCAGCGCCTGTGAGCCGCGTTCCTTAGACTATCCCCGGCTCCAAAAAGCGTGCACAACTCTCGTGCAGCGCCATCACCTATCGAAGAACAGGAAAGTCGACGAACCCTAGTTGCTGCACTATGCCTGTCTCCACGGAGGGCTGTCAAGGAAAAGGAAGTCTGGGCACCATTACTTTGGTCGGGTGTGGAAATCCCTATATTCCAATGAGGTACGTGCTTGCGCAAGAGCAAGTTCAAATCAGCAAGAGCCGCTCGACCTAACGCGGATCTGCGGAGACGGCGGAAGGATCGGGCATGGTCGAGCTTGCACCAGAGGTGCGGGCGGGAGCTCGATTCACAGCGGTGATTTGATAGTCGACGTAATCGATGCTCAGCAAGGCTCTGCCTCCCATCCGAACCTGCGTCTGGGACTCGTTGTGGGAGGGAAGCCAGAAGCCAGCGATCTTGCCCCAGCGATATTCGATTTCGGTGTGGCTGACCCAGAGGGATGGGTTGCTGGCGGGCTCGCCTTGCATGCGGGCAACGGCGAAGTCCCGCGCATCGACCCAGAGCTTTCCGCGGTAAAGGTATTTGCTCTTACCCTTCGGGGCTACGGCGAGAACATAGAAATCTCCGTCGGCAGTATGTTCGGTTCCTGCCAACGTGAAATCGTAATTCGTGGGAGTGATTTCCAGCTCTTTCCGGTTCTCCTCTTTTTGGGCTTCCTGTTCGCTGCTGAGCAGCTTCAGCAGGACGCGGTTGACCAGCAAACCGGAGCCACTTTGGGAGACCACTTTGAAGTCTTTGCGATCCGGCGCGGTGTAAATTGCCTCCACTTGCATTCCAGCTTCATGGGTGCCAAAGAGTCCGCGATAGTCCAAGTGGTAAATCCGCTTGCCACGATAACCCCGAAGGATCTGAGAACGCTGGGCATTTGCCGCCATCAGTCTTTGCACGATCGCGTCGCTCGAAAGGACGGGAGGCGAATGCAGATCCGCGTCGGCGAGGCTGGATGAGGCCAGCAGGATCAGCAGAAACAGCGTGGCTTGGGCTGAAAGGTCACACCCGCGATGCTCAAGGCGCCGCGATCGAAGCAGCTCCGGAGAGTAAAGAAAAATCCGCAAGCGATTTTCAATCTACCATATTTAGTTGGGGATTAGAGTCACGGAAGGAGCAGAGTCTTCCGGGCCGGGGATCTCCGGGCTCTGCCTTGAGGGGAAGTCCCTGTTGCCGGAATTTCCTGCTGGTCTCGCCACTTCTGACGAAGCTTCAGCTGCTGAATAGAGAATGCCCGATTTACCGGGCCGCTTATCGCACCGCGGCCAGCTGTGTGCGCAGCTTGTGAGTAGCGCGGAACAGAGTGTTCTTGATGGTACCTTCGCTGGTCTTCAGAATGCCGGCGACGGTTCGCAGTCTCAGCCCGTGGTAATGCTTCAACTCGAATACGACCCGCTCGCGCGGCGAAAGTCTCTGCATGGCTCGAACGATGCAGCCTCTTAGTTCGCGGCTGGCCATGTTGCGCTCCGGACTGGCGCCGGCCCGTTGATCGGGAATGCGGTCCAGCACCTGCTCTTCCTCGCCGTCCGAGGTGATTGTGGTAGTGAGGTCGCGATAACGATTGGATCGCTTCCGCAAGTGATCCAGGCACAGATTGGTCACGATGCGGTAGATCCAGGTATAGAACGAACATTCAAACCGGAAGCTGCCAATGTTGATGTAGGCGCGGAGGAAAGCTTCCTGGTAAATATCCTGGCCGTCTTCCTGCGAGCCGGTGAGATGGACCGCCAGGCGCAGCACGGCGCGGTCGTACTGGCGCACCAGTTCTTCGAAGGCGGCGGCATCCCCGAGTTGGGCTCCGCGGATGAGCAGGGTGTCATCTACACGAGCAGGGCCAACCTTTTCTCGGTGCTGACCTCGAAGCTGTAAGACCTTTTCCACTTTTCATCTCCGCAATCATGCTCAACCGACGAACTTATAACCCGTACCGTGCACGGTCAGAATGAATCGCGGCTCCTCCGGTTTGGGCTCGACTTTCTGCCGCAAGCGAACGATGTGCGCGTCCACCGTGCGCGTCGTAGGAAAACGGTCGTATCCCCAGACATCCTCGAGCAGCCGGTCGCGGCTCAGGGTCTCGCCCGGATGAATGAGGAAGTACTTCAACAGTTCGAACTCCTTCGACGAAAAATCCAGTGCATTGCCCTTGCGCGAAACCTGGCAACTGCGCAGATTCACTTCAACTTCGCCAAAGGAATATTTCTCCTCCGCTTTGGGAGCAGTCTTTGCGCGACGCAACACGGCTTTCACCCGCGCCAGCAGTTCACGAATAGAAAATGGCTTGGTGACGTAATCGTCGGCGCCCAATTCAAGTCCGACCACTTTGTCCACTTCCTGACCGCGAGCGGTCAGCATGATGATCGGCATCGAAGGCCGTTTGGACTTGAGCTGCTTGCAAACGTCCAAGCCGCTCATCCTCGGCATCATGACGTCGAGGATGACGAGGTCGGGAGACTCAGCCACCGCGCGCTCCAGGCCGGCCACGCCATCACCGGCGGTGATGACCTGATATCCCTCGAATTCGAAGTTGTCGCGCAGCCCAGCCACCATGTTGGGCTCGTCTTCGACAATCAGGATCTTGGGCATCTTCTCGATCTCCAGTGCTTACGCCATCGCTGCTTTAGTTGCGTTCGTCCGCAAAACTACGGGTAGATTGATGGTGAACTTGCTGCCTCGCCCGGGCACGCTGTCCACCGACACCTCTCCGCCATGGGCCTGCACAATGTGACGAACCAAGGAAAGCCCAAGTCCGCTTCCCTTGGTGTTGTGAACCAGCGGATCGCCCACCCGATAAAACTTGTCGAAAATCTTCTGCTGCTCGCCTGAGGGATGCCGATGCCATGGTCAACGACTTCCAGCTTGACCGAACCGTTTTCGCGGAACAGGTTGACGCCGATGTATTTCTGGTCCTGCGAATACTTGAGCGCGTTGTTGACCAAGTTCAACAACGAACGCGCCATGGCCTCGCGATCGACGCTCAGTGGCGGCACGTCCTCGGCGATCTTTTCCTCAAAAGCAAAACCGCTTTGCTCGATCTGGTAGCGATAAGATTCGAGCGTGTTACGGACCAGTTCGCGCATATCGGTCTGGCGGAAGTCGTATTCTTTCCGGCCAGCTTCGATCCGCGAAAAATCGAGGATGTTATTGATCAGCGCACTGAGCCGCTCGCTCTCTTTGCGAATGATGCTGTAGTACTCCTGATATTTTTCGGGCGATTTCAGCCGTCCCATCTCCAGAGTCTCCGCGTAAAGCCGGATGAGCGACAGCGGCGTCCGCAACTCGTGGGAAACGTTTGACACAAAATCAGATTTCAGCCGCGCCAGCGCCATTTCGCGTGAAATATTTCGATGCGTCATGACGATGCCGCCGGTGAGCAGCAGAGAAATCACGCCAAGAATCAGAAAGCTGGTGCGGACAAAATGCTGGCCCAGCGCAGCCAGCGTGGTTCCGGGCAACTTAATAGCGAGCGTCAGACCAGGGAATGCGCCCTCAAGGTTGCGTTCCACCTCCGGTTCGCCACCATCCCAACCCATCGAAGCCGCCAACGGCGTGGACTCGTGCTTAGGATGGACCATCATTACCACATGATTCTTCTCGCCTCTTTCTTCCTGGTGAGCTCAATAACGAGTCCAGCATTTCCGGGAAAGAACTGATCGTGCAAGTAATCGGCATCGAACATCATGCCGGCAATGGCTTTTTGTTCCCCCTGGACGTCCGCCACGAGAAAGAGAGCGCCCGATTGATACAAATGTTTTTCGCCGCGAGGAGCCCAGTTCTCAAAAAAGTAGAAGGGCCTGCCTTTTTTCGACATCTCCGCCAAATCTTTTACTTCATCCTTGTATTCCACCTGCATCCACCCGCTCATCATGCCGGAAATACTTTCAGCCTCGTTGTGAAAAGCGGCATCCTTAATCCGTGACGGCTGAGAACGGAAGGTTAATCCGCTGCTCGGTTCATACACCGAAACGTGCGCGATGTAAGGGTGGGTGGCGAGAATCCGGTCCATCGTTTCCGCGCATGCCTCGCCCGCACTGGGGAATTGGCTGCGGACATCCTCGGCCATGTCATCAGCCTTCCGGTTGATCTGCTTCTCGGAAATCGCGAGCACCTGGTTGAAATCGCGCTGGAAAGCGGCTTCCACGCCTCGATCGCGCTGGATATCATTCAGGTGAACGCGCTCAGGATGACCAGGGCGGCGGCGGGCAAGACCACGGCGAGCTCCAGGGTCAACATCAACCGGGTTCGCTCGTTCCATCGCCGCTTCATCTTCATCATGGTCTCCTGATCCCCGGAATGACTGGATCAGTTCGGATGTAAACATAGTTGAACAGGCAGGAAGATGTGTCAATCGCTAGTAAAAACAAGTAAAAAGTTGTGAATTGATTGATTCTCCAGATGCAAGGCGCGAGGACATCAGACTCGAAGAAGGGGGGGCGGGAAAGAGTCTAAGGCAGCCTGAAATCCACCGTCACGTAGGTCTCCGCCTCTACGGCAACGCCATTTCGCAAGTAGGGCTTGTACCGCCATTGCTTGACCGCTTTGACGGCGGCTTGTCCAAGAAGAAAGGAGCCATCAACCAGCTTCAAGTCTCGGATGCTGCCATCCCTGCCAATCCAGGCCTGCAAAACCACAGCTCCCTGCAGGCCGGCTTTCAAAGCTTGATCCGGATAGCTGGGCGGCACCTTCTGCAAGAGCAACTCCCTGGGATAAATTTTCCGGCAGGTTCACCGGTTCAAGCTGGCTGAGCAGAGATGGCGAGCGCTTCACGCTCACAGTGCGAACCGTGGCGGCCTCCGGCTGCGGAATCTTCAGGCTCTCCGGAATCAGAACCCGTGATGTTGGTGCGGCGAAACGATCTTGATCCAGGCTAACGTCTGCCTGCAAAACTTCTGCGGAGAGCGGTGTGTGGTCCAGCGGTACCTCCGGTTGAAGGGGTGCACGTGATCGCGAAGACGGAGATCTGCCAAGACCGTTGCGTCGCGAAGCGGCCGCTTGGGCCAGTACGGCGGAATTCTGGTTTGCGGCATCTTCCGTTTCCTGTAGCTCGCTCGATTTCATTTCCAGGGCTTGTTTATACGCGGTAGCCACGCTGGCGAATACACTCTGAACTCGCCAAGGCTGGCCGAAGATGCAGCCAACGGAAATAAACGCCGCACTCAAAACTGTTCCCCACAAGAATTTGTTAGGGCGATACCTTCTGACCTTGCCGGGTACACCGTCATTGTTTCGCTGGTTTATGGACCGGAATAGCCTCCGGTCCAGAGTGGCAAACGTGAGATGCAATGGTGCGCCCGCGCCGCCACGGGCGCGGCCTGTGGTTGGGGAGGGCTCAAGCGGGTGTGCGGGCGGTGGCATGGGGGAGGGCTGTTCTGACTGCGTCCGCCGCCCTTCATGCGATGCGGAAGAAGCGGTTCCCTGAGCTTGGGCAAAATCGCCTCTTGCAATCCAAGCCTTCATGCAAGCCAGAAAACGATCGTTGCTCAACACGGAATATTTGACCTGGTCGGAGATCAGAGGTTTGATCAACACAAGGTCAGGGCCATCTTCTTCATTTTCATTCGCGCGGCGGGAAGCCCCGCTGGTTAGACCGATGGTGAAAGCCGCCTTGTTCAACTTCAGGTCACGCGCATTCTTTAACAGGAATCCTGCTTCCGGCCCGTTGTCCCAATCGGCCGCAATGACGTCGAAGCTTCGACTGGTAAGCCATTCGACGGCGGTGAAGACATCGGGACAAGGTTTGACGTCAAGCTCGAGCTCTATTAGAGCCTGGGTCAACTGGCGCGAGGTTTCCTCGTCAGAGGAGAACAGCAAAGTGACTGGTGACATCAGCTATCAGGCTAGTTTTCAGACGCGCTGATGACAAGTTACGAACTACCACCATTGTGCTATATCAGAAGACGGGTAACTGCCGAGGCGGTTACCTGTACTAATGGACCAGTCTTGGCGAGCCGTAACTTTTGCCGCACAAACTGACTCAGCAAACAGGCATTGCCATTGGCTTCACTAGACGCATAGAATCCTCTGTTACCGCAGCTGAATCCGGACGCATCGTGAACAAGTTTCGGTGAGGCTGATTGACAGAGGCTTATTGAAAAAAGTCATCGCAATGTATCCCGGGCTCATTTGATCCGCCGACCAACGGGCATCTGGATCTCATCGCGCGGGGAAGCAAGATTTTCGATGAGCTGGTGGTTGCGATCCTGCGCAATGCGGAGAAGGCCCCGCTGTTCAACCTTTCCGAGAGGCTGCTCATGCTGGAAGCAATGACCGCGGAGTTCAGGAATGTGCGCGTGGAGACTTTCGACGGTCTGATGGTGGACTACGCGGCCAAAGTCAAAGCCAGCGCCGTGCTTCGAGGGATTCGCGCCATCAGCGATTACGAATACGAATTGCAGATGGCTTTAATGAACCGCAAATTGCAGCCTGACCTTGAAACCGTCTTCATGATGCCGGCCGAGCAGTATTCTTACCTGAGTTCCCGGCTGGTGCGGGAGATTGCACAGCTGGGCGGTTCAGTCCGAGATCTGGTTCCGGAGTTGGTTGAACAAAGGCTGAAAGAAAAGCTCGATCCAGCCGTCAAGCTGGCGAATGCCAGAAAACCGAAGCAGAGGAAACGAGGATGACCCCAGTTACGGAAGCGACTCTCGCATTAAAACTCACGGAGCGTATCAATCGCATCGAACCCTCGGCCACCATGGCCGTCGTGGCCGAAGCCGACAAGCTGCGCCAGCAGGGAATTGACGTGGTGGATTTTGGAGCGGGTGAGCCGCACTTTTCGACCCCTCAACACATCAAAGACGCTGCGATCGCCGCCATTCAGGGCAATTTTACGAAGTACACGGCAGTTGGCGGCACGGCTGAGCTGCGCGACGCTATTGTGCATCGCCACGCGGTTGATTTCGATTCCGATTATCGGCGGGAAGAAGTGATTGCCTCGGTCGGTGGCAAGCACGCGCTCTTCAACGCCATACAGGTTCTGGTCGACCACGGCGATGAAGTCATTCTGCCGGTTCCGTACTGGGTTTCCTTCAAGGACATTGTGCGCTACGCCGGAGGGAATTGCGTACTGCTCGAAACCGACGAGGCCCAGGGCTTTCGCGTCACGGCGGAAATGATTGAACGCCTGGTCACGCCGCGAACCAAGCTCATCATCCTGAACTCGCCATCGAATCCTTCGGGAGCAGTGATGTCGCCCGAGGATCTCACGGAAGTGGTGCGCCTTGCCCACGAGCGCGGCATCTGGGTAATTTCCGATGAATGTTACGTCTACCTGAATTACACCGACAGACGATTCTCAGTCGGATCCCTACGCGAGTTCCGCGAACGCATGGTAATCGTGGGATCGCTCTCCAAGACTTATGCAATGACGGGATGGAGGTTGGGTTATGCCTTGGCTCCGGCGCCGGTGGTGAGCGCGATGCAGAAGTTGCAGAGCCAATCCACGTCGAACCCGACATCAATTGTGCAGAAGGCGGCAGTAGCGGCTCTGAGAGGCCCGCAGCAATGCGTGGCAGAGATGCAGGCGGAATACATCAACTTGCGCGATCACGTCGTCAAAGGGTTGCGTTCGATTCCCGGGGTCAAATGCACACTGCCTGAAGGCGCGTTCTATACCTATCCGAATGTGTCGGTGTTCTTTGGGCGCAGCGGTGTGAAATCGGCTTCGGATCTTGCGGGAAAATTGTTGCGCGAAGCCCATGTGGCCACGGTGCCCGGCGAGGGCTTCGGAACCCGCGACCACATTCGCGTTTCCTACGCAACGTCGGTGGCTGAACTGGACCGCGGCCTGGAGCGCCTGCGCAAGTTTCTTGCGGCGCTGTGAGGCGTGTAGCGCCACTTCGAGTAGCGCAGCTGTCCCCGGCCGCTGTCGTGGCCGCATCCTCGCCAGCACTTCCGAGCGCAAGGTGCCCTCGGGACGGCGGGCAAGATGTCGGCGCTGAATCTGCATCCCGCGACAATTTCACCGCATGACCGATCTCTATCCACTCTTAATGTCGCCGGTCTTCGACCCACGCCCGTGGGGCACCTTGGACTTGTCTCCCATTTATCCCAACCATCGTTTCGACGGAGAAAATCGGAGAATCGTGGCTAACCGGAGACGACGGCAAAGTGGCGAATGGGCCTTTGAGAGGGAAAGTCGCTTGCGGAGTTAAGCACACAGTATGGCCGGGAACTGGTGGGCGAAGCCGCGCAGCGACTCCAGCCCGCTTCCCGCTGCTCACAAAGTTTCTGTTTCCCCGATGAAAAGCTCTCAGTGCAAGTCCATCCCGATGACGAAGCGGCGCGGCGCGCTGGTCAACCCTGCGGCAAAACGGAGTGCTGGTATGTGGCGCACGCCAAGCCCGGGGCGCAAATCGGCTCTGGGTCTGAAGTCGGGGGTTACACGTGCGCAATTCGAGCAAGCGATTCAGCAACAGCATGCAGAGGAGTTGCTGAATTGGATCAACGTGTTTCCCGGCGAAATGATTTATGTTGCAGGAGGAACTGTACACACGCTTGGGCCGGGATCGATCATCGTAGAAACCCAGCAGCAATCGGACACAACTTATCGACTCTACGACTATGGCCGTCCGCGCGAGTTGCATCTGAAAGAAGGTCTGGCGGTGCTGAAGGAGAAGACGGGCTTCGGGAAAGGTGATCCGCCCCGCGCCCACGCTGATAGCGGGCACGAAGAATCGCCGGTCACCGCTGGTGGCTTCGCCATTTTTTGTGGTGGAAATGTTCGAATTGAAAGAGCCGCAGGACTTCCGAACAAGAAACGACGCGGGTAAGAGTTCAGTTCAGATCCTGGTTGCGGTCGAAGGCTGCGGCATGGTCGAAGCGCGCGGCGCCGAACCGGTCACGCTGGCGAAGGGAGATGCAGTCGTGGTGCCCGCGTCCATAGGCGATTTTCACGTGCGCCCGCAGTGGACGGTTGAGTTTCTGAAGGCGGCTTTGCCAGGCGGGGCAATGCCAGAACCCGCGACTCGGATATGACGGAGAACAGAAAGGCTGCATGCCGTTGGTAAAAACAACCTCAAACTTCTACGCGGTAATCCTCGCTGGCGGACGCGGCACCCGGTTTTGGCCGTTGAGTCGAAAACGCCGGGCTAAGCAGTTGCTTGCGCTTGATGGCAAGCAGACGATGATCCAGCAAACCGTCTCGCGCCTGCTGCCGGTCGCCCCAGTCAAGCGTTTCTGGATTATCACGAACGAAGACTCACGGCGCGAGATTGCCCGCCAGATTCCGCGACTCAGAAAGCAGCAGATCATTGCTGAGCCGGTGGGACGAAATACCGCGCCCGCCATTGGCCTGGCGGCTTTTATCCTGCTTCGAAGCGATCCCGAGGCAGTGATTGGAATGTTTCCCTCGGATCACGTCATCGCAGACGAAAAGCGATATCGCGAGGTTTTGAATGCAGGCATCGAGATCGCCGCTGCCGGAGAGAACATTGTGGTCTTGGGAATTCGTCCCAGCCGCCCCGAGACGGGATACGGCTACATCGAAGCCAACGTCTCGAGAGGACACAGAGCGTTTCGCGTGCGGCGCTTTACCGAGAAACCGGATGCCAAACGCGCGGCCGAATTCGTGGCTGCAGGAAACTATTTCTGGAATAGCGGCATGTTTCTGTGGAGTGCGCGAACGCTGGCGAACGCTTTGCGCGAGCATCTGCCCCGAACCGCGCCGATCCTCGAGCAGATCGCCATTACATTTGGAACGCAGAAGTTCGCCGGAGCGCTTCGACGGCTGTATCCCCAGTGCGAAAACATCAGCATTGATTATGCGGTCCTCGAACCGCGCTCATCCAAAGGAGAGCGGAATTCCAACATCTTCTGCCTGCCCGCAGATTTCGGGTGGAACGATCTGGGATCATGGACCGCATTGCATGAGCATCAGGTTGCGAAGGGCAGGGTGCAGGACGGCAATGTGATCTCCGGCAAAGGTGTCTTCACTCTGAATGCGGCCGGGAATTATGTTCACGCGCCCGGCAAGTTTGTCGCGGCAGTCGGAGTGAATAATCTGGTGATTGTCGAGACGGACGACGCGCTGTTGATTACCTCGCGCGAGCAAGCGCAGGATGTAGGCAAGATTGTGAAGTATCTGGATGAGAAGAAATTGCATAAATTGGTTTAGAGAAAACAGGTCGTTAGTCGGTGGTCGTTGGCGAAACCAACGAAGGCTGGCCTAACGAACAATTAACGACCGCAGACCAACGACCAAAGACCAAAATGACCACTCCCATTAAGTTCGGCACCGACGGTTGGCGAGGCATCATCGCTGACGATTTCACCTTTGAAAACGTGCGCCGCGTGGCGGGTGCGATTGCCGGTTACGTTCTCAAGCACGAAGACGCGCACCATGGCGTGGTTGTCGGCTACGACACTCGTTTCGCTTCGCAACGCGCCGCCCAGATCGTTTCGGAAGTTCTGGCTCAAGCCGGCGTTCCGGTCAAGCTGGCCAACGATTACACGCCGACACCGGCCGTTTCCTTTGCGGTAAAGCGATTCGGCGCTGCCGGGGGAGTGGTCGTCACGTCCAGTCATAATCCCTCGAATTGGAATGGAGTGAAGTTCAAAGGCAAATTTGGCGGTTCGGGTACGCCAGCGATCATGAAGGCGATTGAAGACGAGTTGGGCGCCGGCGCGCTGCCACGCAGTCAAAAAGCCGAAATTGAAGAAGTGGACTTGAAGCGAGCTTACGTCGAAGCCATCAGCCGCTTCGCGGATCTCGATGCTGTCGCTAGGGCGAACTTCAAGTTCGCGGTGGATTCGATGTACGGCTCCGGACGTGGAGTGGTGACCGGAATTTTCAGCGATTACGGAATTCGGCATGTGGCGATCCGCCAGGAGTTGAATCCACTATTTCCCGGCATTAATCCTGAACCGATCGAGCCTCATGTGGCCATGCTGCAGCAGACTGTCGTGAAGGAGGGTTGCGATGCGGGACTCGCAACCGACGGCGACGCGGATCGCATCGGAGCCGTGGCCGAGGACGGCAGCTTCGTGGACTCTCACAAGATTTTTTCCGTTCTCTTGCAGTGGCTGCTGGCAAGAAAAAAATGGCCAGGCGAAGTCGTGCGTGCGTTTAACACCACCCGCATGGTCGATCGCATCGCAGCAAAGCACGGCCGCAAACTTAACGAGTGCTCCATCGGATTCAAGTACATCGCTGACCTGATGATGGAGCGTGAAATTGTTATCGGCGGAGAAGAGTCGGGCGGCATTGGCTATTCGCGATTCCTGCCGGAGCGCGATGGCCTTCTGAATTCGCTGCTGCTGGCCAATGTAATGGCAGAAGAAGGCAAGCCGCTGGGCCAACTGGTCGCTGATCTGCAGCGCGAGTACGGTCCGCACTACTATGGGCGGCGCGATCTTCACATTCCCGAAGATGTTAAGCAGCAAGCGATCTTGCGGGCGCGATCCGATGGAACCAAACGGTTGGGGAGCTATTCCGTCTTAAAGAAGGAGGGGCTCGACGGGATAAAGTTTTTTCTCGATGCGCCCACCGGCGGCAACGGGGCGGAGGCATGGGTTTTGTTCCGGGCGTCGGGGACAGAGCCACTGTTGCGGGTATACGCGGAAGCAGCGTCGCCCGAACTCGTGAATGAGATCTTGCTCGCCGCTGAGACCTTTGTGAAAGAGGGATAGCGAACAGAAGTCGCGCTACCCGCTGACCACTGCACTTTTGTGTCTCGCATTTGATGCGACCGAGTACGATAATCAACAACCAGATGAGCACCGCAATCGACACGACGCCGACTCCATCAGATTCGCCCGAAGCGCGTCGTTACAACCGTGTTCGGAGATGGCTGGGCGTAGCCGACTTCGCCCTTGGCCTGGGGTTGCTCCTCGTGCTTCTGGCGACGGGGTGGAACGGCACGCTGCGCGACCTCGCGATGCACGGCGCTTACGAGCATTACGCGCTTGCGGTCTTTTTTTACGTTCTGATGCTTATGCTGATTGGCAAAGTGCTCGGAATCGGGCTCGACTACTACGGATTTCGACTGGAGCATCGTTACAATCTTTCCAACCAGAAATTGCGCGCCTGGGTGTGGGACGAAGCCAAGGGATTTCTGGTGGGCGCAGGGCTGGCGGTGTTTGTAACCGAACTGCTCTACTTCATTATCCGCGAGTTCCCGCAATACTGGTGGCTGATCGCATGGGCTGCCTTCCTTGGATTGTTCGTCCTGATGGCGCAGCTTGCCCCTGTGGTTCTGTTTCCGATCTTTTATAAATTCGAGCCGCTCGACAATGCCGAAATCAAGTCCCGCCTGGTAGGCCTGAGCGAACGGGCCGGAACGCGGGTGCGCGGCGTCTATAAATGGAATCTCTCGGAAAAGAGCAAGAAAGCCAATGCCGCGTTGACCGGGCTCGGCAACACCCGGCGCATCATCCTCGCTGATACGCTCCTCGAACAGTACTCCGCCGACGAGATTGAGGCGGTCCTGGCGCACGAGTTGGGACATCACGTGCACCGGCACATTCTGAAAAGCATCGCGGTACAGGCGTGGATCACGCTGTTTGGATTTTGGGCAGCAAACTCGGTGCTGCACTACGCGGTGGAACGAACCCACATGTTTGAAACGGTGTCAGACTTCGCCAATCTGCCGCTCCTGATATTGATTTCAACTGTGCTGTCGTTCCTATTGCTGCCAGCCCTCAACGCCTATTCCCGCTATAACGAACGCCAGGCGGACCGCTACGCGTTTCAGTCTATTGCGAGCGTGGGACCATTCATCTCATCCATGAATAAGCTCGCTGACCAGAATCTGGCCGAGCGATCGCCCTCCCGATGGGTGGAATGGTTTTTCCAATCGCACCCAGCGATTTCCCGGCGGGTCGCCGCCGCAGAGGCATGGGCAAAACTCCAGGCGAACGCCTCTCTAAAATAGGAATTGTCCCGGTATGAGGTAGCTCGCTAAGTCTCGCGATGATCGAGAATCCGCTCCACACGGCGCAGATCTTCCTCAGTATCCACTCCAACAGTATCGTAGGGTGTTTCCACAACGTGGATCGGAATTCCGTTTTCCAGGAAGCGCAGCTGTTCAAGCCGCTCGCTCCGTTCCAGCGACGACTCGGGCAGCGCGCAGAAACGGTCGAGCGCGGTCTTGCGATATGCGTAGAAGCCGAGATGCTTGAAATAAAGGTGGCCCACGCCATCGCGATCGAAAGGAATAGTGGCCCGCGAAAAGTAGAGTGCTCTCCCGGCGGCATCGGTGACAACCTTTACGGCGTTGGGGTTATTGATGTCTTCCGGTGACGCCGGAGTCTTTAGAGTCCCGACCAGAACATTCGGATCTCGCATCAGGTCGACCAATGCCGCAATGTGCTCGGCCCGGGTCAACGGCTCGTCTCCTTGCACGTTCAGGTAGACCTCCGCGTCGACCAAACTTGAGATTTCGTGTACGCGTTCGGTACCGCTGCGATGTGCCGCCGAGGTCAGGCGGGCATTCCATCCATGCTGACGGCAGACTTGCATGATCTCGTCGGAATCGGTGGCAATAATGACGTCGTCCAACAGCGGCGAGGATCGGACGCCTTGGTACACGCGGGCAATCAGAGCCTGTCCCGCAATCTGGCGCAGCATTTTTCGTGGCAGCCGCGTAGATGCAAGCCGCGCCGGAATGACCGCAATGGCTTTCATACAATCAACGTCAATTCCCGACCAACGCTAGTTCTCTGATTTTACTTGGTGGTGGCGGGAGGACTCGAACCTCCGACCTACGGATTATGAGTTGGTGCTGATTCCACGCAACTTCCACAAGATAGCACGGTAGATTGCAGCAAAAGCTCTCCTCACCGCTCAGAGGCCGCTTCATCACTCGCTTACTGCGGCTTCGACCTTCGCTTCAACGCGTCAAACTTCGCTTCTTGCCGCTTAAGGGACCGCTAAAGGGCAGTACGACGTTAGTGGTGCGAATGACTTCCCTCTTCACAGTTTGTTCGAAAAATACTTGCAGAGGACGGCTTTCTCGACGAAGGTTTCAAACCTCAAGCGAGACTAGCTCTTCGTCCCGTGATGCTGGATGACTTTCGGACATTCGCTCTTTGCCGGTTAAATCTGATGGCGCCGGAGGGGGCTCTGGGACATTTCGCAGAAGAAAAATAAACGGCAGCATTACAAGAAACAGAACGCCCATCACCCAAAATGCTTCGACGAACGAAAGCATTGAAGCTTGACGTTGCACCATGCCGTAGAGGGCGCCAAGCGCCTTGCGAGAAGCCGTATAGCAGTCTGCGCTGTGCGCCTGAAACCAAGCCTGCATCCCCTGCAGCGTCTCTTTTGTCTTCAGATCGCCTGTTGTAATGTTCGCGACCAATCGGTTCTGATGCATCTGGGTCCGCCGCGCGAGAAAAGTTGTCATAATGGCGATCCCACAGCTGCCTCCGATGTTCCGCATGAGATTGAAGAGGCTGGTCGCGTTCCCCATCTTTTCCTTCGAGATCCTTGACATGCTAAGCGTCATGAGGGGAATGAATAGAAAACTTAAGGCCACGCCCTGGAACACCTGCGGCCACAAGATATCCAGGTAGCCGGCGTTCAGGCTAAGCCCTGAGAGGTCAAACATGGTCAGCGAGCCCAATACGAGCCCGAAAGCAAGAAGTCTGCGAGGATCAGTTTTGCCGGTCAAGTACCCCGCCAACGGGGTAGTCGCGAGCGACCCAATTCCCCGGGGCGAGAGGGCCAGTCCCGCGTTGTAGGCCGGGTATCCCAGCAAAGTCTGCAGATAGATCGGCAGCAGCACCAGACTGGAATAAAGAACAAAGCCCAGCATGCTGATGAGAAACACACCGGCGCTGAAGGAGCGGTCCGCGAGTGCCCGCAAATCTACCACGGGCTTGCGAGTGCTCAACTCGCGTACCACCAACGAGACCAGTCCTATAACACAAAGAGTAGCGAAGAAGCGGATGTAGTTGGACGAAAACCAGTCTTTGCGCTGTCCGGTGTCCAGGACAACTTGCAGCGCGCCAATGCCAAGCGCCAGGAAACCAATTCCCCACAGGTCAATACGACCTTGCATCCGCCGGATGTAGGGCGGGTCGTAGACAAATCTGTTCATCATGAATAGAGACAGGACGCCAACCGGAAGATTGAGATAGAAAATCCATCGCCAACTATAGTTGTCCGTAATCCAACCGCCCAGTGTCGGCCCCAGAATTGGCGCCAGCAGAATGCCAATGCCGAAAGCTGCCATCGCTTGGCCGTGCTTCTGTTGCGGAAAGGTTTCCAGCAGGATTGCCTGCGCTAAAGGTTGCAATCCTCCACCAGTCAGGCCCTGAAGTACGCGGAAAAAGATCAGTGCCGAGAGGCTTGTAGCCAAGCCACAAAACAAAGATGTGACGGTGAATCCGGTGACACAGATCATTAACAGCTTCTTGCGGCCGATGTAATTCGCTAGCCAGCCAGACATGGGCAAGACGATGGCGTTGGATACGAGGTAGGAGGTGACGACCCACGTGCCTTCTTCGATCGTGGCTGAAAGGTTCCCAGCTATGTGAGGGATGGAGACGTTGACGACCGTCGTGTCCAAGATCTCCATGAAGGTTGCCAGCATCACGGAACATGTAACGGCCCACGGATTGACCAACCGATACCCTTTACCGTCCACGCTGGTCACTCCCATCCGGCTGGAAACAGGTGTGAATCAGCCTCCCACCTTCAACGCTGGCGTGGTGCGCGAGCGTACTCGAGACACAATCGCTGATTCACCTAATCCATTGATGACTGCGGTCCGGGTAGAGTGCTATGACGTCCGTCACCAGAAGCTGTGAGCAGGCACACACGGGGAGGAGGGTATCCGACAGTGCTTCATCCCCATACTCCCTTTGGGCCTAGGGATGGGTTTCGTGTCGTGAGAATGATGTCACGATCACGCGTGCCCGCTGTCACGGTTTTTTCGCCGGCAAAGATGCAAAATTAGCAGTGGAGAATAAGGGGCTTGGTATGTCCAGCGGGCCCAGTACGGATAATCCGGCCTTTCTCGAAGAAACAACGATCCAGCCACTCGATGCCACACGTCACGGCGAGGCCACCAGGGAAATCGACGCGTTCTTACGCTCTAGAATTGTCGGGCAGGACGCGGCGGTGGACGCGGTCCTTGAGCTCTACCAGATATTTCTTGTGGGCATGTCTCCGCCGGACCGGCCGGTAGGGAACCTGCTGTTTCTCGGGCCGACCGGATCCGGCAAGACTTATGTGATTGAGGTGCTCGCTGAAGCGCTCTTTGGAAATCCCCACGCCTTCATCAAAGTGGACTGCGCAGAGTTTCAGGAACATCACGAAATCGCCAAATTGATCGGCTCTCCACCGGGCTATATCGGACACATGCATACGCAGCCGATCCTCACCCAGGAAGCCCTGACTCGATGGCACACGGAGAAACTCAAACTCACGCTTCTTCTGTTCGATGAAGTCGAAAAGGCCTCGGAGTCGCTGTGGCAACTCATGCTCGGAATTCTGGACAAGGCCAGCCTGACGCTCGGTGACAACACGCACGTGGACCTTTCCCAGTGCCTCATTTTCCTGACCTCGAACTTAGGGGCATCAGAAATGAGCCGGCTTGCCGAGGGCGGTCTCGGTTTCGCCATACAGGCACCCATCGAGGACGCGCACCTCGACGACAAAATCAAGCGTACCGCAACCGAGGCGGCGCGCAAAAAGTTCTCGCCTGAGTTCATGAACCGGCTGGACAAAGTTGTCGTTTTCAAGACGCTTCGCCCAGACCAGCTGGAGCACATCCTTGAGCTGGAACTGGCGAAGGTGCAGCGGCGCATTGCGGGGGCTGTCGGTCAGAACCATTTCACATTCCTGTGCACGCCTGAGATCAGACAATGGCTGCTGCGAGAAGGTACGGACCCCAAGTACGGAGCACGGCATTTGAAGCGGGTGATCGAGAAAAACATTGTTTACGGGTTGGCGAACTTGGTTGCCACTGGCCAGGTTAAAGGCGGCGACTGTGTTTCGATCGGCATCAAGGCCGATGGTAGTCTGACTTTCGCCAAAATCGCAGTTACCGCCAGCGCGGAATCTGCTGCGGCTTAGGAGCACGCCATGAAAAAAATTCTGGTCGTCGATGACAATGAAATGCTCTGCCGCTTGGCCTGTGACATCTTGCGTACGGAAGGGTACAGGGCCGTTCCTGCCTTGAATGCAGCCGAAGCGCTGCGGGCGTTCGAAGAGGAAGAATTCGACCTACTGGTCACGGCCTTCCAGATGCCGGGCATGAGTGGTCTCGAACTGGCTCGCGCCGTGCGCAACCGTAGCCCGCAATTTCCGGTCATCGTTATGACTGGGTTCGAGCCGGTAGAGTGCGAGCACGTAACCCTCTGGCTTCCCAAGCAGTATCTCTTCCCGAATCTGCTGGAGAAGATCCGCTACTGCCTCACTGGGTCAGAACAGGAAAGCCAAATGGCGCATCATCAAGCACCAGGGTCCTGACAAGGTCACCTAGTCGCCGAGGCAGAATGCAGGGCGGCCTGCGCTCGCCGCCCTGTTCTCTAAATATGCTGCTCGAGAGGCCGAAACCTACGGTTTGATAACGACCTGCGGGTCGGCCAGCACTTTGCCGGTAATGTCAGTAATCGCGTACTTGTAGTGCCCATCATGCGTGATCACGGTGCACCCCGGCTTTTTGCAAACCTTAGCAACCGGCAATGCCGGTCCGGAGCAAACGCTGCCTTGCGCAGGGACATGAAATTCCGTCTCGGCGAAGGGACTGCCGTTAAGGAACTTAACTATACAGGCAGTGTCTGAATCCCACTGCAGCTCTTGTTTCCAGACCTTGCTGATCTCTACTGCATCCGGGTTGGCGTTCGGTAGCTGTATTCTGACGTTGACCCAAACCGTTTCTTGAATCGCTGCTGTTGCCATAATTTCACCTCGTGAACAGGATTGGTTAGTCGTCCATTGGACTCGGACTACGTTTTACTGTGTCCGCTTACCTTTGCATCGCAGGGTTCTTCTCCTGCAGAAGTTGTTCAAATTGCTTATTGGAATGCAAGTTGTCAAAATTGGGGTAACTGAGGATCAGACTCGCAGATATGCCGGCGTCGAGGGCCTTACGTAGCGAGCGCATCGCGATGCTCTGATCCTCAAGTTGATTGGCAACCAAGGCCGCGTTGAGCTGGACTTCCGCCTCGGCGGAATCCAAAGCCAGGGCCTGATGCAGATTGGCCCAGGCTAACTGCTTCTCCTGAAGCATGGCGTGGTAGACGGCGAGATAACTCAGCAAGAGCGCATCACGCGAGTTGACATGCAGCTCTTCCTCCCCCAAGGCGATCGCTCTGCGGTAAGCGGCGACCGAATCCTGCCGATGGCGCGCATCCCAATAATAAGCGTCACCCAGGTTGCCCCAGGATGAGCGTTGGCGATCGTCCAGCTTGACCGCTTGTTCGTAGGCCCTCGAAGCTTCGGGGAAACGCCGCTGATAGAAGTAAGCTGTCCCCAAATTCGAATATGCATCCTGAATGGGAGTGATCCTGGCGGATTGCTCGCACGCAGGTACGGCTTCGCCGTAACGAGCCGCCATAATATATGCGCCGCACAGGTTGCTATAGCCGCGAGCGTTGTCTGGAGCCAGCTTGATAACCTCGGCGAACATCTGCGCGGCCTCGCTGTAGCGTGCCTCGCGATAGAAGAAAGCACCCAGCCAGCTGTACCCCGCCCAATATTCCGGACGGGTGCTGATAGCCCTCCTGTAGGTATCCTCGGCATCGGTCATCTTCGCCAGATGCTCGTAGGCGAAGGCGAGTCCGCGGTAAGCGTCATCATTGGTACGATCGGTCTGCAGAACGTGCTGAAATTCAGAGGCTGCGTCTTCGTACTTACCGGTGCCGTTGTACACGGTGCCCAGGCAGTTGTGGCCGAAGCCAGTGGTGTTCGCTCGTTGGCAAGCCTCCAGCGCTTTGGCCACCCACTCACCGTCATGAGTGTGCTGATACTTCTGCCAATAGCTTTCTCCCAGGCCGGCATAACCCAGAGCAAAATTAGGATCACTCTCCAAGGCACGAGAGAACAATTGGATGGCGCTCTCGATATTCTCCGGCTTCTGATACTCCTGCAAATAACCGCGGCCGCGCATGTAAAAGTCATAAGCCATGGGCTGGGTGGTGCCGCGAGATGCTAGTAGGCTTCGCTCCTGGGCGCTGAGTTCCAGGTCCAAAGCGCGAAGAGCACTGTTTACCACCCGGTCTTCCAACGCGAAGGGATCAGCCGCATCGGCCGTAATCGAGTCTGCACGCAGCACACGCTGAGTTTGTGCATCGACCAGGTTGTAATTGACTCGCACCTTTGTGCCCGACTGGTGGAAGCTCCCTTCCAGAACCAGGTTCGCTCCCAGATTTGCACGGACTTGCTCAATCGAGGCGCTCGTCAGCGTCCGGATCTCGCTCGGTGATACCACCTGCAACGGGTATCGATCGGTCAGTTGGGTCAGCTTGGCAGTGAGAGTCTCCGCCAGCCCCTGAGAAAAAGCACGGGCGTCAGGGTCAGTCCCGGCGGCGGCAAATGGCAACACCGCCAGGTTTTTTTTCGCCGGCAGGTCCGGTATGTCCAGCCACGATTTCCAGTGGCGGAACGCGCCTGAAAGTACTGAGAACACCAGCGCCACCACTATCAGCCTGATGCCCAAACGAGCTGGGTTTTTCAGCCATCGCCGGGTGGGTAAATGCTTGGGTGATATCGAGGGATGCTCCACTTCGTGTTGCACGGCACGCAGGTCGATGAGCAGGTCGGCCGCCGTTGCGTAGCGTTCGTCTGGAGATTTGGCCAGCATTTTGAAGACAATTCGTTCCAATTCCGTCGGCACATCAGCCACGAGAGTTTTCATCGGCGGAGGCTGAGCGTGCAGAATGTGGTCAGTGGTCACGACCGGCTTGTGAGTGTCAAAAGGATGCCGTCCGGTCAACATCTCGTAGAAGACAATGCCGAGAGAAAAGAGATCGGTTCGGGCATCCAATTCTTGCTCTAACAGAACTTCCGGGGCCATGTACCCCAGGGTTCCAACACATCCCAAGCTCTGGCTCTCGGTACTGACGGTCATTGCAGTAGGGCTCGCAACTGCAAATTGGCGGGCCAGGCCAAAGTCGAGAATCTTGACGTGGCCCGCAGAGGTGAGCATGATGTTTTCCGGCTTGACATCGCGGTGAAGAATGCCCTTTTGTTGTGCCTCAGCCAGCGCCTCCGCACACTGCACTGCCACCGGGAGAAACGAGTTCAGCGGCAGGCGGCCAATGTTTTCTAGCCGCCGACGCAGCGTGCTGCCATCCACATACTCCATGACCAGCAGGATTTCGTTGTCCTCTTCGAGGACGTCGTAAATGCTGGCGATATATTCCGAACTCAGGGCGGAGGCACGCTGGGCTTCTTGCAGGATGCGTTGCCGCGTCTTAGAGGACGGGCGCAACTCGGGGAACAAGCGCTTGAGGGCTACCGGACGGTGCAGCTTAGTGTCCTCGGCGTAGTAGACTTCGCCCATCCCCCCGGCACCGAGCTTGTGTCCGACGACAAACCGGCCTACCTTTGTGCCCGACAGGTCGTCGGGAAGAGGAAATGGTAGCGGTGCTCTGCGGGTACTGCCCATGGTTGACCACCCGCATTGGCTGATCCGTTAAGCTACGCCGCCTCGCCGGTTGGTATGAGTAACGATGCCTCAGAGCTGCGTTGGACGGCGTACGACTCCCTCAGGGGGTGTGCCCTTCCTCAACTGCACTGCTCTTCGGTGAAGAAATCGCTTGGCTTATTAATGCACATCGCAGACCAGAGATCAGTGATCCTAGTCACAGTATTGCGTGAGATGCTCAACTCGCCGATCGCACGTATACGCAATCAAACTCAACACCTGCGGGCACAACAAGGGATTTTGGTCACAGAAAGGTGGGTCGTTTAACAGACCATTGACAGTAGAGCCTCGGGCGCTCAGAACGTACCGCGAGTTAATGTGCGCTGCCCTGGTCGCTCCGTAGAGATGCAAGGAGTGATCTCTGCTGCGGCGAACTCGCAGCAGAGTCCGATTTCGTGATGTTCCTGAAACTCTGCGCAGTCCACTTTGATGCAGGCGTACGGGCCGTCGATTTCCATGGTGGTCATGCAGTCCGCAGACGAGGGAAGCCGTGATCTACATCACTGCCAGGTTCAGGCAATAGGGTGTAAATAAGGAATTGAACCGGGCCGTCTTCCGAAAGTCAGCGCTCCACCTCTGCAGTCCAAGCAGGCGCCAGCGCGGGGACGCCCGGTATTAATTCAACGTAGCTCGAAATTGATCTGCCGTCTCGAGGTGGTCGGTGTCGATTTCGAGATCATCGACGCGCTGTACGATTTTCGCCGGCGCGAAAACTGCCTGGTTAACACGATACTATTCGGTCACGCAGTGTGGCGGAGCCTGCCGACGTCAGTTCGAATCAACGAAGATGCGAACAAACGCGCCAGTGGAGTCCTACTTTAGAGCCGGTAGATCGCTCGACCAGGCATCGGCCGTTATCAGCCAATTTGCGCCGACACGCTTCCACACAGTGAGATATTTGCCATGGTCCTCTGTGGTTGTGCCGCCTTGCCGCACGTTCATGCGGTACGTGCCGACGTCCCAGGCCACCGCGCCACTCTGCTTGATGTAGGTTACGTCGAATGCCAAGCCGGTCTGGCCGTGGCTGCACGGTCCCCGCAGGTACTCTCGAATGGCGTCACGTCCATGCACGGCTTCGTGGTGCGGTGGCAGGTATACCGCATCCGGATCGTAAACCGCTACTACGTTTTCTACGTCACCCGCATTCCAGTTGCGTGCCCAGGCATCGCCGATCTGACGGATGGCTGAGGTTGCATCGACGAAGCGGGATTTGGTCTTCGGGGCAAACTTGGACGCTCGGCGCTGGGAGCGTGTCCTGGTAGTTGTTGTCATGGGAACCTCCTGCAAAGCCTGCTGGGGCAGATTCTATCGCCGCTCCAGAGTGGAGTCTGCGACATCGGTCACAGATGCTTGTTCATTCCGTGGACAAGGCATTCTTTCGTCCCGAATCGCGTTACAATCGCAGAGAGTCATGCGAGGTGACCCCATGCCCGTATACGACTACATCTGCCACGACTGCAACAAGCCCTTCGAGACAGTTCTCACCCTGAAGGAGCATGACAAAGAAAAGCTCGCCTGCCCGCACTGCGGGAGTAAGAACGTTGAGCAGGAGGCCGCTGCGTTTTTCGCAGTGACCGGCAAGAAAAGCTAAACCTGCAAAACAGGTCCTGAAGGCAGCAAACCTTTTGGCTCTCCGCGGAACGGCAACGTTGCGTGTGAGGGACATCACTGCGCGGGCCACGCAAGGCGACTAGCAAGAGTGTGGCTTTCAAGTGCCCTATAGATGATTCTTGAAGTGAGAGCGGCACGTGCACCGGATGGGAAACGCTGTCGATCTCAATCTGAATCAGGTATTGCAACTCGTGTGCTGCAACGTTTACCTGAGCTCCCCTAAGGATAGCTCTTGAGCTCGAACCTCGGAATCAGCTCGAGAATCTGACCGAACTTTGGCCAAGTCTACTGCTGTTTGTGCGATATGTTCCGCGCTGACTTCGAATTCCTTAATCAGCTCCCACGGGGCACCGGATTCGCCGAATCGGTCGCGAACGCCAACAGCGCCCGTAATAACGGGCACGCCATAGAGTTCCCGTGATGCGGTGATGATCCCGCTCACTCGCCATGCCAAAGCTCCGATCTGATGCTCTTCCGCCGTGATTATGATGCCTGTCTCTTTCGCCGCCCGAACTACAGCCTCCTCATCGATCGGTTTCAGGGTGTGCATATTAATAACCCGCGTTTCCCACCCGAACTCCTGTTGCAGGATGTAAGCTGCGCGCATAGCTTCAGGCACCATCGGGCCGCAGGCAATGATCGTCAAGTCCTCTGATTCATTGCTGTAATCGGAAGCAAGACATGTGTCGAATGCGTCCGCAAATTCCTTCTTTATATGACGCAGCCGGACTACGTTTGCTTTTCCAAAAACAAATGGGCTTTCTTCTTTCGTGACTACGGGCGTTGCTTCTCGCGCGAAGCGAAGATACTTGGGTCCCAGGTAGTGCAACAGCAGGTAGCTGGTGGCCTTCCTGGTTTCAATGGCATCGCATGGCACAACGACGGACATGTTTGGTAAGCCGCACATGGCAAACAAGTCTTCCAGGGCCTGATGGGTTGCACCATCCGGTCCGACCGACACGCCTCCGTGTGCGCCGGCAATCAAGACGTTGAAATTGCCGTAGCAGATTGACGTCCTGATCTGGTCGAGGTTCCTGGCTGCTGCGAAAGTCGCATAGGTGCCGAAGACAGGCAGCTTGCCTTCTTTGGCTAGTCCCGCTGCCACAGCGGTTGCCGATTGCTCGGCAATTCCCAAGCTGATCCAGCGTTTCTTGCGTTCCGGTTTGCCGGCGTAGAACTCGCCGATCGTGATTGAACCCGAGATGTCGAGCCCCAGGCAAACAATCCGCTCGTCGTCGCCATGTTGTGCCAGCGCTTGGCCGAATCCCTTGCGCGTCGGCTCCATTCGCGCAGTCATCACAATCAAGCTGTTCCACCAGTAATCGCGGCTGAAGCGCGGCAACTTCTCATTTAGCTTGCGCATAGCTTGCTGCTGATATTTTTCCCCGTATTCCAAAAGACTCGCATACGGAACTTTTTCGGCCAGCCCGAGCTCCCGCAATCCGCTGATCATCTCTTCATGGTTCGGGACTCTCCCATGCCAGCCTGCAACGTTCTCCATGAAGCTGACGCCCTTGCCTTTCACGGTTTCGGCCAGCAGCACCAGCGGCTTGCCAGTTCCCGCTCTGCTGACCGATAGAGCCTCCACGATTTGCGCCATATTGTGTCCGTCGATCCGCGCCACGTCCCAGCCGAAACTCTTGTACTTGTCCTCAAGCGGCTCTATGTTCATCACTTCAGCGACTGGGCCATCGATCTGAAGCCGGTTGCAATCCACAATCCCGATCAGGTTATCGAGCTTATAGTGCGCGGCTTCCATGGCCGCTTCCCAGATCTGTCCTTCCTGTTGCTCGCCATCCCCCATGATGCAAAATGTCCGGTAGTTCTTCTCGTTCAGTTTACCCGCCAGTGCTATGCCCACCGCGATGCTCAGCCCTTGCCCCAGCGACCCTGTCGACGCCTCCACGCCCGGCAGCTTCAGCCAGTGCGGGTGACCTTGGAACGGAGATCCTAGTTTGCGGAGAAGCGCGACATCTTCCACTTTACAAAACCCGGCGAACGCAAGACCTAAATAGAGGCTCGGAGCCTTGTGCCCCCCGGACCAGATAATCCGGTCCCTGTTTGCCCAATTCGGATTCTCCGGATCGTGATTCGCGACCTTGAGGTAGAGAGCCGCGGTGATATCCATGATCGATAGCGTCCCACCGGCATGTCCGGATCCTGCGGCGCAAAGGGCGACCAAATCATACCCCCGCATTAGGTTGGCTGCCTCGGCCAATTCCTGGATCGAATAGTCACGGATTAGTTTCCCGCTTGCAGAGTGGAGCAGCGCCATAACGTTCCTCCGGGGCAGTGCGAATGCATCGAAGCAGCCACAGACCAACGGCCAATCAATGCCCGCTTGCCTTTCGCCATCATCTGCCTGGAACAGCTGCGATTCAGTGACCAAACTCACTCGCACCAGTGACGAATCTCACCCCGATGCGAGAATTCGCACAAGCGCTCGTGGCACGTTCTTGTCGGGTGGAGTTGAGAGTCAAATTCGGAGTGCCCCTTTTCGGCGCCCTTCCTCAGTCGGTCAGCCTAAGGAACAACTGACCGCTGCAATTTCTCAGGATCGCCACACGGACCTAATCGTTGGGTCCGGGCAGAGTTATTAGTTGATTAACATGACTCAGGTGTGGGGCATATCACCATGGCATGTGTTTTGTGGCATAGCCAAGCGTTTCGTTCAGACGGACACTGAGTCTGATGAGACCGCTCAATCGGCTGTACTGCGCAACTCGCGATGGGCCGAGTGAGCGGCGCTGGAGCGCGTCATACACGCCGTAGCAGGAGGCTGGTCATGCTCTCACCATATGGAGTGGAGATTATCGAAAGTTGTCTTACCTGCAAGCTGCGCGCTGATCGCATCTTCTGCGATCTGCCCGCTTCCGCGCTACAGACCCTTGAGAACATCAAGCACGCGGCCGCGTATCCCCAGGGGGCTGTGCTCTTTGTCGAAGGACAGATGCCCCGCGGCATTTTTTTGCTCTGCAAAGGCACTGTAAAGCTCTCCGTTAACTCCCGCAGCGGCAAAAAGATAATTGTGGAGCTAGCCGCACCCGGGGAGGTGCTGGGGTTGAGTGCCACGATCTCTGGCGAGTCTTACGAAGTGACGGCGGAGACGAACGAGCCCTGCCAGATCAATTTCGTCAAGCGTGATCAGTTCTTGCGCTTCCTGAAGGACAATGTGGAGGCATGCTTCAAGGTGGCTGAGCAACTGAGCGAGAAGTATCACGATGCTTGCAATGAAGTGCGCTCGCTGGGACTGTCACACTCCGCCCACGAGAAACTGGCTAACTTGCTTTTGGAATGGAGCTCCAAGAACGGCGAAGCCCCCAAATCGCAGCCCCGGTTAAGACTTCGCCTCACTCATGAGGAAATCGCCAATATGATTGGCATCTCGCGGGAAACTGTGACCAGATTACTGACTGATATGAAGAGACGTCAGATCGTGGAGTCCACAGGCTCAACTCTGGCGATCCGCAACACGGCATTGCTGCGCAAGATGGCAAGCCACAACTAGCCTCCTTCGCGACCGACCAACCGGTGACGGAGATAACACTCTAAAATGGGTGAAAGCGCGCACCTCCAGGCACAGCTTGTTGAGGAGAATGGAGTAGGCGCGTGTCCGGGTATCAGATCAAACCACTTGTTCCAGTCCAGTTAGACTCCTTGCGTTGAAGCCTTCGCCCGCCGGAGAAGAGTGGCGAAAGAATTGCCAAAAGTACCAGAGGGTAAGGCTGTATGGCGCAACATGCCGCACATAATTCGCAGAAATTTCCGCCAGCGGACGAAACCTTAGGCAATCCCCCTCTAGCCGTAGCCAATGCCTTGGAGCAAGAAGCAATCAGCACCACCTATCCGGCAGGATCGGTTCTGTTCACGGAAGGCCAAGCTCCGAGCGGAGTCTTCATTTTGGGGCACGGCCGGGTGAAGCTCTCCATCTGTGGCAGCGACGGCAGGACGCTGATTCTGCGAATCGTCGACGCCGGTTGCCCATTGGGAGTTGCCGCTGTAGTTTCCGGACGCCAGTATGAAGCTACAGCCGAGACCCAGGAGGCGTGCGAGATCACCTTTTTGCGACAATGCGATTTGTTGCGCCTCATGCGCCTTCACGGCGAGCTCGCGCTGTGGGTGACCCAGCACATTAGCCAGGACTATGCATCTACATGCCGCGAAATTCGTGACCTGATACTTTCGGACTCTGCCAGAGAGAGGCTTGCTCGATTGCTGGTGGGATGGCTCGACCAGAACACTGCAGCCACAGACCCCACCCGAATAAAGCTGGCCTCGACTCACGAAGAGATCGGGCAGATGATCGGCACGTCGCGAGAGACGGTCAGCCGGTTATTTGCGTGCTTCAAGAAACACCGTCTCATTCAGCAGAAAGGCTCTACGCTTGTGATATTAAACCGCGTTGCCTTGGAATCCCTGATCACACTGTCGACCACTAAGCAACCCGGGCGGAGGGCCGCATCTACGGGAAGTTCCACTGTTGTCCAGCGAGGAGGTGTTATGTGAATGGCTGCACCATCCTGAGCCAATTCTCCTCCGAGGCATTCGATGAGTGGCGGCGCGATACGAATCACGCGGCCGTGCCCAAAAGCCAAGTGCTGCCAGTTCGATAAGATTGCGCCAGGTGTTTGTTTTTTACTCATGCCCAACAACTTATCGCTGAGGACCGCTCATCGCTGGTTGTTTGTGATCGCGGGCATGCCGATGGGGCTAAGACAATTGCTTTTGGAGTTCCGGGGTCTGACGAAACGCTTCGCTGTGTGCCTCACGACACCCAGTGCAAGACTCGAGGCCGATTGGATCGCTCCTCCTTTTTCGTAATGGTCTTTTCATCCTCTACTTCATGCCGGCTTAGCCCGGCGCACTGTAACGGCGATATTTCAACCGTTATCCCATAGGCAGTAGAATTCGATACAATCCGGGAGCGGTTTGCCCGCGATGGTAGGCCCAACGCGAGCCAATATCGGAGGTCCTCATGCCAAGCCTGAAAAAGAGTAAGGTAGAGCCGCGAACGGAACGACCGCGAATACCCGGCTATGGCATTAGCAAGAGCAAAACCGGGATGTTGCCTTGGGAATGGCCGTGAAGAATCTGACGGACTCTCGCGAGTACTGGATCGTCACGGTGCGTTCCGATGGTCGACCCCATGCCATGATCATTTGGGGCCTGTGGTTCGACGGTGCGTTTTGGTTCGGCACGGGGAGCAAGACCCAAAAGGCACGCAACTTGGCAAAAAATCCAAACTGTATTGTGGGCACTCAGAACGCTGCTGAAGCGGTGATTCTGGAAGGTGTCGCCGAAGTGATCACAGACCCAGCGATCGGCAAGAAGTTGGAACCAGCATCGCTCAGCAAATACGGAATGAGCGGCGGTGACGGCTCTGAGCCCCTCTATCGCGTGCGCCCGAGCCGTGTATTCGGCTTTATAGAAAAGAGCTTCCCGAAAACTGCGACGCGCTGGACATTCGATTGAAGTGGGTGAGCGTAATCGCGATTTTGCGACAGCTCGTGGCATAAAATGCTGACGACCTTATTGTAGGAGTGGATTCGTGGCGGCTCCGACGCTCAAGACGCCACTTTGCAAAGGCGTGTCAAGTTGCATCTGCCCCGTTCAGGCCAGTCAATCGTAATAAAACAGTACGGATGGTCCACGCTTATGACACGAACGACAACGGAGGCGATTTCACCGTTCTTCATCGTCAGCAACGTCGATCAAACCATCGCATTTTACCGCGACAAACTTGGCTTTGAGACGAAATTCCAGCAGCCGGATCGAACCCCCTTTTTCGCCATCGTCGGCCGCAACGGAGCGCAGATCTTCGTCAAGTCCGATAAAGACACGTCGCCGCTGCCGAACCCCAAGCGTAATCCCTCCATGAGGTGGGATGCCTACGTCTATGCACCCGACCCCGATGCGCTCGCCGTCGAATTTGCCGATCATGGCGCAGCCTTCAGCGTACCGCTTAAGGATACCCACGATGGTCTTCGCGGCTTCGAGATTTGCGACCCTGACGGCTACGTCTTGTTCTTCGGCAGACCAAGGAACACAGTCCACGCTGTGAACGATGCACTCGCTGAAACTCTGTCCAAACCTATACTCCTCGCCGCCGAACCTCAGCTCTTTGTCACCGACGTTGGAGCCTCGTGTGAGTTCTATACGAAAAAGCTGGGGTTTACAGTTACCTTCATCTATGGCGAGCCGCCGTTCTACGGACAAGTGTTGCGGGATGGAGCCAGGTTGAATATCCGACATCTGGACGAACCAGCAATCAATCCAGAGCTTCGGGTCAGGGAACACCTGCTCTCAGCATCCATCACAGTCGATGATGGAAAGCCGCTCTTCCTCGAGTTTCAAACAGCCGGTGTGTTATTTCATCAGACCCTCAAGACAGAACCATGGGGCGCTCATACATTCATCGTTCGTGATCCCGACGGCAATCTCATCCTTTTTTCCGGTGGCGGGTTCGTAAAATGAGCCATGTGAGAACCTTGTCATCAGAGGACTGCCGAGGCAGAAGAACTCTAGGGCAACTGAGCACGCATCGGCATCTCTGAGCCTCGCGTCCATAAATGACATACCTGAACAACTCCGCAACTCCCACGCAACAAGGCGAAATGGAAGTTCGCCCGATCTCATGCAAGTTGTTGAAGGATTTGGTGGCGGCGGGAGGACTCGAACCTCCGACCTACGGATTATGAGACCGTCGCTCTAACCACCTGAGCTACACCGCCACGGGACAGACTTTTGAGGGAACGGGGGTGGGATAAGCCGTCGCTGTTCGGCTTGATCGGGCTTCCCCATACGGACCAACGACCGAATCCAGTCTTGGACCTCTTTGTTTGATTCTAAGAGGCAGCGCGAAAGGGTGTCAAACCGGTCATTCTCGATCGTGTTCCGGGCAGTGTCGCGTAACGATCAAGCGGCAATCCCCACTGACTTCGCGCCCTCGACTTCCAACAACTTCCCTGTGTGCACGTCGTAAACGAACCCGTAAATCGGGATCGACCTGGGAATCAATGGGTGGTTCCGAATACGTTCGACGTCATCGATGACTGCCTGCTTTTGATCCCGAATCGTCAACCACTCGATGTACTCGCCGGCCTGCGAACCAGGACCGTGCCCCACGTCACGGAATCCGTCGGGAGTCAGTTCCGCCGGTTCCAGGCTTGAGGCCAGCAATCCGCGCATCACATCGTTGGAGAAGAATTCCATTCCGCAGTTGGTGTGGTGGATGACGAAGAATTCCCCGGTTCCGAGCAGCTTGTAGCTGATCACGAGAGAGCGGATGGCGTCGTCGCTGGCGCGGCCGCCCGCATTTCGGATTACGTGCGCTTCCCCTTCGGCGAAGCCCGCAAATTTGGCTGGATCGAGCCGGGCATCCATGCAGGTGAGAATTGCGAAGCGCCGGGCCGGAGGCATAACTAAGTTTCCTTTTTCTCCGAAACTCGCAGCATATTTTCGATTCGATTCCAGCACTTCCGACAGAATCTGACTCATTCGAAATGTCTCCTTGTTGAGCCTCCGGCTTTGTGCGTCAGCGAGGCCCAACCGGACTCAAATTTAAGCTCGCGATGCAAGTTTACCCGAAACTGATCCGCGTAATTCGCTCTGCTCTTGCTTCGGCGAGTCGAGGTCGTCTGATCCCGGGTAAGCAGACAGAACATGATGCCAGCGCAGAATAACCACCACGGCGAACATCCACCACAGAAGCCAGGTCTTCTCGAAAAATGAAATCATAACTCAGTCCTTGCGCGACGATTCGAGGGCCGCGCTTAGCGTGAGATGATACTATATAGTCCATAAGAATAGTATGGATTGAAAGAAAAAAACGAGATTTGTTCATGCCGAGCAGCGATCGCACAGTAAAGGAATGGTTGCGATGCTACACACGATCCAGCGCCCTCAAGGTACACTGTTGATCGCAAGTTGACCCGGCCTTTGGAAACCAAGAGCATTTGAAACTTCTGGCGCACAGCGTCACTATCACCCAGAGTTTCTTGAGAGGAGAAATCCATGACAGCTTTTGTCGCTCTACCTGGTAGCAAGCGCGAGCTGCTGCCGAATTCGCGCCCTGCGGGTCCCGTTGACCCGTCGCAAGTCACGAGCGTTACGGTCCGCGTACGATCTGTCGGCGACCCTGCCGCCCTCGAAAAAAAAGTTGAGGAGCAAAGCAGGCTCCCCCTCAAAGACAGGACTTATCTCACCCGTGAAGAGCTGGCTCAAAAACATGGCGCCAGTGCCGCGGATCTCGATCTCGTCGAACAGTTTGCGCAACAACACAATCTGGTTGTGGTTCATCGAAGCGCCGCCGAACGTTCGATTACGCTTCAAGGAAAGTTGGGCGATCTGCTGAACGCTTTTCCTGCCGACGTCCAGATGTATCACCATGCGAGTGGAACTTATCGCGGCCGACGGGGCGAGATCAGCGTTCCTCAGAGTCTGGAAAAAGTAATTACCGGCGTTTTTGGGTTCGATACACGCCCGAAACACAGGTCACCGCATCGCCAGCGGATCATGGCAATGGCTGGTCCAGGCAAAGACAACGGCGTTGCCGCCACGGAGTTCGCCAAGCGCTATAACTTTCCAACCGAGTTTCAGGGCACGAAACTGGATGGTAGTGGACAGACCATTGCGATCATAGAACTTGGCGGAGGGTTCCGATCCAGCGACCTCAAGGTTTTCTTCAAAGAAATTGGCGTACCTTTGCCGCATGTCTCCGCGATTTCTGTGGACCATGCAGGAAACAAGTCAACCACGGCCGATTCGGATGATGGCGAAGTGATGCTTGATATAGAAGTTGCGGGTGCGGTTGCGCCCAAAGCGAAGTTCGCGGTCTATTTCGCTCCCAACAATGGCGACAAGGGTTTCATCGATGCAATCAGCGCTGCGGTCCATGACAAAGAACGCAAACCGGACGTAGTTTCGATCAGCTGGGGTGGACCGGAGTCGACGAACGATCAGCAGGGCATCAACGCATTCCACGAACTCTTCGTCGCGGCCGCGGCGACCGGGGTTACCATTTGCGTTGCTTCTGGTGACCATGGCACGGCTGATTTGGACGCCCAGCAGTGGGATCAGAAGATTCACGTCGACCATCCCGCGGTCGACGACCTTGTTCTCGGCTGCGGCGGAACCCAGATTAACGCTCAGGGCAAGGATGTGGTATGGAACGATGAAACGCCTTTCGATGTGAACGTCCAGGGTGGTGGTGGCTGGGCAAGCGGTGGTGGTATCAGTGAGGTATTCGCTGTGCCCTCTTATCAGGCGGGTGCCAAGCTTCCGGTATCCATTGACTCGGGTAAGCCTGGCCGCGGCGTACCGGATATTGCCATGAGCGCAACCGACTATTTCACCCGCGTGGATTCGTCGGAAGGAGCTTCCGGCGGCACCAGCGCAGTTGCCCCTCTCATGTCGGCGCTGGTTGCGCTGCTAAACCAGGCCAAGAAAAAGAACGTCGGGTTTCTGAATCCGTTCCTCTACGCCAATGTTGCCAAGGGCGTCGTTCACGATGTCACGCACGGCACGAACGCGATCAAAAGCACCATTAAAGGCTACAAAGCAGGTCCTGGGTGGGATGCTTGCACTGGCCTGGGGACACCCGACGGTACTGCGATTTTGAATAACTTGTGAGAGATGAAGTCGGAACGGGATGGGTCATTAAAGTAGTTCCACTGGGAGCCGGATGGCTCCCAGGTTGCTTTCGTCCGTACTTGTCAAGGAAAGTTGTTGCACATTCTGTTCACCGAGTTGCAGCTTTTCCGGCTTTGTCATCACATAGTGCCAAGGTGACTAAGTCTGGTTGCAACTGGAGATGACAATCTCTCGGAATCTCCACGCAATCCTTCAATAACCGTTGACTATCGGCCCCCTGAGCACGTAATATCGCTCGGTTCCTGTTCCCCCCAGGAATCGGCGTTCTGTTGAGAACAGTCAATCTCAGGCTCCCCGATACTTATCCCAGGTTTTCGTTTCGAGCCCAAGCGGAAAGTCCCCGCGAGAGAAAGCATTATGACTGCAACTCTTCGCCAGCGGAGAGTGGCTGACGGTTACTGCGGTGCCGAGTTCAATCGACATTCGGTCCCCAGCGCGCCTTCCAAAATGAGCTGACGAATGCGGCCGAAATTTTTGTGAGCAGTGCAATCCGGTCGCAGAAGTTTGTCCGCTTCAGTTACGCAGGTTCGGGACGGCATTCATGTTTGAAGTCCGAAGGCACGACTGGGAAAACCAGCGTGCGGTTTTGAAAGGGGGATTTATGAAAGTAGGAATCACGAGGTTGGTTGTAATGGCCGCGCTCGCGGCTTTGGTGGTGATGGCTGGGGCCGCTCCGGTTCTGGCCCAGAGCCCGAATTTTCCCGATTTCAGTTCCATCGCAAACCTTACGCTCAATGGGAATGCGGCCCAGAGCGGCAACGTGTTGCGGCTGACTCCAAACCAGCTCGACCAGGCAGGGTCTGCCTGGTTCAACTTCCAGCAGCCGGTTTCAGCTGCTTTCTCCACTACTTTTAGTTTTCAGCTGAGCGGGGCCAATACCGTCCTCGGCGGCTGCACGTTAAACGCCCAGGGCTTCTGCCCTGCTGACGGCATTGCCTTCGTGATTCAGAATTCAGCGCTGACAGCGTTGGGTCCGGACGGTTGCGGAATTGGCTTCGGTGACAGTTCCACAGGTTGCACGCCTCCGACCGGGGGCATCACGAACAGTCTGGCGGTTGAGTTCGATATCTACCAGAACCCTGACGACCCAAGCAACAACCATGTTGCGGTTCAAAGCTGCCTGACTAGTGCGAACAGTCGAGACCCGGGCGTTTGCCGAATTGCCGATAATCCCAACGTGGCGCCGATCAACATGGCGGATGGAAATCCCCACTCGGTGACGATTACATTTGCTCCGCCCTCCGGAGGATCGGGCCCGGGCACGCTCGATGTGATCCTCGATAACACCGACTTGTTCCCACCCACGGAATCGAATCCCACCGGCGGCGTTTCGTTTGACATGACCTCGATCGGTTTGGCTAGCGGCGGTAATGCCTGGGTCGGATTCACCGCGGCAACCGGCGGCGCCGACGACAACCAGGACATCTTGAGCTGGACCTTTACTCCAAATACGCAGACCGCTCTGGTTTCGACCGGATCGCAATCCAACATTAACTTTGAAAACCAGTCGCAAAACAACGTCTACGACTACACGGCGCAGTTGACGAAAGGATCGCCAGTAGCTGTGCAGATTAAGCCGATACTGATGACTCAAGCGGCGTGCGACGCAATCGTGCAGAAGAGTTTCTGGCCCGCCCGCTGCTTTGTTTACGATAATGCCGAGAATACGGGCATGGCTGCGTCGGTGATGTTCGAAGTTACCTGTCCGCAGTCGCAGGGTGGGACCTGCGGTTCGCAACAAGAGCAGGACTTCTTTGCCGAGCTTGGTACCAACTTTGAGTTCTCGTACGGCAATAACCCATACTTCACCTACCCTGGGATTTTTGGCCTCTTCAACCCGTTTCCCGGCTGGCTCCAGGGCGACTTGGGTCCTGATCCGCTGCACCCGTGCACACCGCCCCAGACCGGGCCGCTGTTCCAGAGCAACCAGATCGACACCTTCTTCATCGACAACGGCACCACCAAGGGCAAAGGCAACGGCGGCGCTTCCTGCTGGGTAACAACGTACGACACACCGGGTGAGGCGCTGACGGCGATCAAGATCACCTCTCCGACGTTCACGACGTATTCCAAAGGCCAGCAGGTCATGTCGTCGTATACCTGCAACAATCCAGTTACGTCCCAGTCTCCCACCAGTCAGACTGGGCCGTATCTAACGGCGGCCAGCTGTACACAAAACACCGGCACCGAGAACCCCTGCACGCAAACTAGCAAAGGGCTGGCTTGCACGGGCACCGTCGACACTTCTACGAAAGGAGTGCACGTGTTCCTAGTGACCGGAATCGATAGCGGCGGGAACACCAACGTTAATACGGTGCTGTACAACGTCAAGTAAGGACGCGAACAGCGCAGTCAACAAACACAGGGGCGCCGCACATGCGGCGTCCTGTTTTTTCTGCCACACTTGATTGACCGGGATGCGCGAGGGGAGGAGGACTGGCCTGCCCTCGTCAACGACTCCAACTACTTGTTTGCCAATGTTCCCCGCGCAAGGCGGCCCAACGAGCCTGATCCGGCGGATGGCTGATTTTCCACGTCTTCGGCGCCTTTTGTTCTGCCTGAAATGATAGGTTTGTTTGGAATTGTTTCGTAGGCGTAGCCAGTCAAGTGCGCTGTGAAGGTGGCATGTAGGCGTCCCCTGCCGGCACTGATGCTGAACCTTGCCCACCCGTAGTGAGCCTTGCCGTGAATGACGAACCTCAATCCCAGGTATCGATTCTTCGCCTTGAGCCATGGTCCACGTTGACCGGAACCGTTTTCCAAGTAGTACCCTCCGGCGACCATAGTTCCCGCAGTTCTGCGCGAGTTCGAATGCCCAGAATAGAAAGGGGCGCCACGGCCTATTCTCGATCCCGCAGGGAGGGCCGACGCGACTCGGCTCGAACCTATAAAGCTGTTACCCGCAGGCGGATTCACGTAAACACGATCTATCGAGGCATATTCGGTCGCATAGGACTTATTGGCAATGACGAAATCAGTGGTTCCATCGTGGTTGAGATCGAGATTAAAGCTGGTATTGGGCGAAATTACCCGATTCGCCTTGGTGTAAATGACTCTTGCCGCAGCGGAGGATGACAAAGCTAGCAGACTTACTCCTGCCGCGCTGGCGGCTGCCGCATACGCCAGCAAGCTCTTCTCCAGCTTTGAATTTGATTGGAAAAGGCCCGGATGCCTGTCTCGATCACTTGCACTTCGCAAAGTGGCGTGTTTCATTGGATGTCTCCCTTCCCGCGGTTGCGGCTAACTCGCGTTGTACAACTGGTGTCACACCTGCTCTGCTTCGAATGGCTATTCAAATAAACGGTCACTCCGTCACCGGTGAAGCCAGCTAAGTCCGGATCGCCGTTCTTTTTGAAATTGCCAACTACCATAGGGACCGGGCCGGGGACGGCATAAGGCGTGCGCAGTCGAAAGGTCCCGTCGCCCTTGCCATGCAGGATCAACAGTTGGCTTGGCCCCTGATAGCTATCGTTGTTCCCGACCGCAAGATCTAGCTTGCCATCATGGTTAAAGTCTGCGGCAGCAAGAGATGTCGGTGCAACCCCCACGGCAAACCGCTTGGTCTTCCGGAAGGTGCCCTTGCCGTCGCCGAGTAACATGTGCCCTCCACTCTGCCCGCCGTTGTTGTTTGTATCGTTGTCTACAATGGCCAAATCAAGATTGCCGTCACCATTGAAGTCGCCGGCCGCGATCGCGGTCGGACCGTCAATGTCGGAGTAAATCGTTGGCGAGCCAAAAGTTCCGTCGCCCTTCCCTAACAGAATAGCCTCCGATTCGCAGCCGTTGCCCACCGAGCAGGAAGCTATGGCTGCGATGTCCGGATTGCCGTCATGATCAAAATCACCGACGACCAGCGCCAATGTTGCCCGATCATCGATGGCATATACGATCGGCTGCCGGAATTCTCCATTCCCCTTGCCCAGCAGGATGCACACTCCGTCACCACAAGCGGACGCGATGTCGAGGTTGCCATCGTGATTGAAGTCCGCGACCTGCATCGCTCCGAAGGCAGCACTATGCTGGTAAAGATTCCCCAGACGAAAGCTCCCGTTTCCCTTCCCCAGGAGAATCATCAGGTTTCCATTGTATTGACCCCCCGCCGCGGTTATGGTGACCGCCGCGTCTAGTTTGCCGTCTCTATCGAAGTCCCCCGCGGCCGCGAAGGGTATGAATTGCTGAACCCCGCCTACGGGAATCTTGGTAATGATGGGCGAAGCAAACGTGCCATCCCCCTTCCCCGGCGACACCGTCACTTTGATATCCGGCGGGTACTGCTCCAAGGGGTAGTGGGTTGCGAATAGGTCAAGCGTACCATCGCCGTTGAAGTCACCCGCAACTAGATCGCTCAACCCGTTGGTGTTCACACCGGAGACCGTTGGGTAGACTCTAGGCGCTCTGAAAATCCCGTCAGCCCCGTCGAGAAGGACCGACAACCCCCGCCCGCTCTCGTCGGTCACGACCAATTGCTGTCGATGACTATTGCCCACGAAGCTCCCCGCGGCAAAACATGGTGTGTCGCATGTTTGATTGACGGCATAGCGGCTTTGTACGTGCAAATCGCCTTTCTCACCGGCAGACATTACGGTGAGCCCGTTGACATCGAAGATTGCTAGGTCCGGATTTCGGTCGCCCGTGAAGTCTCCCAGAACCAACCCTTCGAGAAGGGGCCAGACATTAGTGTAGTCGGCATGGTAGTTCTTGCCCCTGCGCATTGTCCCATCGCCGTTACCCAGAAAGATCTCCACGTTGACGTCTGTTTTATCGGGCCCAAGGTTCGAGATCGCGACGTCTGTCTTGCCGTCATGATTGAAGTCTGCAACAGCGACCCAGTACGACAATCCGGGAGTCGGATAGCGAGCCGGTGGCAGGAAGGTGCCGTCGCCCTTGCCGATCAGTATAGAGAGTTGATTTGTACCGCTGGTCCCGTTTGAGTAATTGGCTACAGCAAGATCGGGCTTGCCGTCACGGTTGAAGTCTCCCACCGCAACTCCCATTACAAGGCTTCCCGCCGGTGAGCTAACACCTGATTGGAAGGTGCCATCTCCGTTCCCTATTAGCACCGTTACCGAGTTTTCGTAATCAGAGAGAGAGACCGCTAGGTCGAGGTTGCCATCGTTATTGAAGTCAGCGACCACGATATTTGCTGACCAGGAGCCAGAGATCGTCGACCCTGCCCGGAATGTGCCGTCGCCGTTGTTTAGCAGAATCTGAATTCCATCGTCGTCCACCACCGCCAAGTCCGGATAGCCATCGTTGTTAAAATCTCCAGCGACGATCGCGCTTGGATCACGGCTGACAGGATACGTGGTTGGCGGTCCAAGAGTACCATCGCCATTGCCCAACAGAATGGCCACAGCGCCGGTAGAGGTGCGGGCAGTGGTCGCCGCCAGATCCAATTTACCATCCCCATTGAAATCGGCAAGCGCTACAGCCGTGGGATTCCCGTTCGTTGGAAAGATGCGAGGGGCAAGGAAATCGAAGAAATCGGCAGCCAGCGCGCAACTACCACTGACAACCACGGCAAAGAAAACCAGCAGAAGGCTACGGACGAAAGCTTGGCTCGGACGCATGGGAGACCTCCTCAACACTGATCCCCTGAGTTCGAAAAGCGACTAACACTCTGCACCATTTCCCCCGGTTACGAGCATTCCGTCTATCAAACTGGCAAGCGAATGAAAGTCATCGGTTATGTGCATCTCGGCCGGCTTGCGCTGGTTCGCGCTCGCCCCGGATACGTAGGTCCTTCCACGCGACCTTGATGTCGAGCGAAAGCGGTTGCGGCAGATGACACATTGTTCACGGTCAAGCTGCGTACCGAAGATGGCCTAGTTTTTAGTTGCTTGTGTCGCCCGAGTGGACTCGTCGTAGATGGCCTTGAAGTCCGAGCGCTCAAGCAGTTTCTCCGCTCCGGGATCGTTTTTCATCGCGTCCAGCAGGCGGAGAGCCTCGCGATAATGATCCTGCGCCTCGGCAGTGTTTCCCGAACCTTGCTCGAGTTCGGCCAAAAGGAAATGCGCGCGAGCACTCAGCGGTTGTTGCCCGAGCTTATTCGAGAGCAGCAAGGCGCGCTCCAGTTCTTCGCGTGCATGGGCGTTGTCATGCTTTTGCATCATGGCTTCGGCCATGAAGATCGACGATTCGACGGAAACGTACTTCAGCCCGAGGTCGTCGGCCTGCTGGATTAGCGGCCGGAGCCCGGAAATGGCTTCCTGACTTCGTTTCTCCTGAACCTCGATCTTGGCCAGGTTAGCTTTCGCAACCACGATGGTGGCCAGCTCTTTGCTGCGTGTGGCGGCCTGTGATGCTTGTGCATACGAAGCTTGCGCCGCTTTGAAATCCCCGCGATAGAAGTACTCATCGCCCTGGAATCCTAGAGCCTCGGCCAGCACGTCGTCATTGTTCAGTTCGCGCGCGAGGCTTAGTGCCTCGTCCAAATAACTCTGCGCCTCATCTCCGCGCCCGGCGAGGATGAGCGCTTGTGCAGCGCCACTCAGCACTCTGACCATCCAAGAGGTTCTGTCCTTGATAATGCGGAAGGCATCGAGAGCTTCCTGTTTGGAATTGATGGCCGCCCCGAACCGGCCCTGATAATCGAACAGCGTGCCGAGGCCGTAGGCCTCGATAGCCGCACCTTGCGCGTCGTCCATGCTGCGCCGCAAATCCAGGGCTCGCAGGTAATACGAAATAGCCTGATCGTACTGGCCCATCTCAGCCGACGTATAACCGAGGTTGTGGACGGCCTCCACGATGTCCTGAGGCACCTTCGATTTTTCGCGCAACTGCAAAGCCTGTTGGAAATAGGTGAGGGCATCTGTGTATTGGCCCTTGTTCGAGTACGCGCTTCCAATGTTGTTCAAGCAGATCGCCTGCAAGCTTTCGTTGCCGAGGTCGCGCTGCAATTGCAAAGCTTCTTTGTACATTTTCAGCGCCTGGTCATGGTCGCCACGATCATCGTAAAAATTGCCGAGGTCGATCAGCGTATCGCCGAGGCCGCGCTTGTCGCCGATTTCACGCTGAAGCTGTAAAGCCTCCTGGAAGTTGGCCAGAGCATCTTTGGGTTTGCCGAGCGACGCTTGAGCGGTGGCCATCTGCTTCAGACTGAGTGCGAGGCCGCGCTTCTGTCCGATGCGCCGCCAGATCGCGATGGCCTGCTCTTCGTTGCTGAGATCCTCTTCGGGCTTGCTCAACATGCCGTAAGCCACCGCCATGAAGTGCAAGCTGGCAGCCTCTTGCTCGGCGTTATCCATCTGGATTGCCAAAGTATGGGCGCGGCTCAAGGGATCGAGGCTGCCCTGGGCGTCACCGCTCTTGATGGCTACGCGTCCCAGTTCGAGAGTCGCGGCAACGTCCTTCGGGTTCGCGTTTGCGAGCTTCTGGTAATATTCACGGGCTTTGGCGAGGTTTCCGGAATCCTTGTAAAGACTGGCCAGCGCCGATTCCACATCGGAGTTATCCGGCGAAGCTTTGGCAAGGTTTTCATAGGCCTTGATCGCCTCCGGATAGTTCTTGGTCACCTGAGAGTGAATGGCAGATATCAAATACTTCTCGGCCACCGGGAGGTTTTGGCTCAACACCACTGCTTTTTGCGCGGACTGCTCGGCTTCGCTGTCGTAGCCCAGGCTGTTATAGGTCTGTGCCAGCCTGGAAAAAGCCAGCGCGAAGCTGGGGTCGGCCTTGGTCGCGGCCGCGAATTGCTTCTGCGCTTCCAGATTCTTTCCGTCCCGCTGAAAGCCAAGGCCCTGGTTGTAATCGCGCAAAGCAGCCACCGATTGGGAGGTGGTCTGGAAGGAACTGGCCTTCAACTCCTTCAACACATTCTCGGGAAGCGCAAGTTTCTGACGGATGGAATCGGCCAGACGATCAATCGCGCCAGGAATGTCCTTCTCGCTGGGGATGTCTGCTTTCAGTGCAACGGTGCGTCCACTCTTGATGTCCTGCAGTGTGGCGTCAATGCGGATTTGATTGCCGAATTTTGCGTACTGGCCCCAGACCACACGGTCGGCGGTGCTGAAATCAGCCACACGGCGAATCGCCGTCGGATCGAGTTCGGTAGTCGAGGAAATGCGCAGGTCGGTGAATATTTGATGCAGACGATTGGGGCTCACCGTGCGCAACTGCGATGACTGTCCCACGTCCGTGCTCAACATCTCCGCCAGACTCGAACCCAACCAGTCCAAACTAGGATCTCCGGAGGCATTTCTAAAAGGCAGGATTGCCAACGACATCGCCGGAGCCGCAGTGGTTTGCACAGTCGGCGATTGAAACAGTTTGTCACGAAAGCGGTATCCGCCGATCGCGAGGATGACTACGATTACGCCCGCGGTAATCGACGGCCAGGGAATTGTCCGGCCCCACGGACCAATCTTGGGCTCGAAGCTGAGAGTAGCGCCGGCACGCTTACCCTGCCAGGTCTCCAAATCAGCCAGGAGATCGGCAGCAGTTTTGTAGCGCAAATCAAGATCACGTTCCAGACATTTGCTAACAATATCGCTCACCGACTGAGGAATGCTGCCGTCGTGGTCGGAAACCGGCGAGACCCGCTCCTGGGTGCGCTTTATCAGGCTGGCGAGTGCGCTGTCCGCCTTGAATGGCATCCTGCCCGTCAGCATTTCGTAAAAGATGAGGCCTAAGGCATAAATGTCTGAGCGTTGATCCAGCGGCTTGCCCAGCGCCTGCTCGGGGGACATATACTCCATCGTTCCCACCAGAGCTCCGCTCTGGGTCATGCCTTCGCCCTCGAGGGTGCGAGCCAGGCCAAAATCCATCACCAGGATGCGCCCGGTTTTATCGCGCATGATGTTCTGTGGTTTTAAATCTCGATGGATCACGCCCACCGTGTGTGCCGCTTCAAGCGCGCGGCAAACCTGCTGCATTATCTCGACTGATTCTTCGGGCGAGAATTTCTTCTTGTCATGGATAAGGGTCAGAAGGTTTTCGCCTTCGACGTACTCCATGGTGATGAACTTCATTCCGTCCGCTTCACTCAGGTCGTAAATGCGAATGACGTTCCGATGCGTTACCTGATGAGCCAGCAGCAACTCCTGCTTGAAGCGATCGACGATCCCCTGATCGCGAGCCAGATCAGGCCTGATCACTTTAATCGCCACGGTGCGGTTCAGCTCGCGGTCGGTGGCTTTGTAAACCGCACCCATACCGCCTTGCCCGAGAATCTGGACGATCTCATAACGTTGCGCAAGGAGCACGCCTGGCTGCAGTGTGGAACGGTCCGAATACACGAGGGTGAGCGGTTTTCGATTTGCATTGTCCTTCGCGGCCGGAGAACCCACCGAAATATCGATTACGGTTGGAGCGTCAGGTGAATAGTCGACGAGGGTGGGAGCATCGGAGGGCAGATTCGCATCGGACGAAGAGCTGGCTCCCTCGGATGGCGTGCGCACTCCGGCTGCGTCGTTTCTCGCCGCATCGCGCTGCTGGCCCGGTCTGGGGTCCGGTTTCATCAGATTGCCACAGGCAATGGTAGCTGAAGGTGGGCCAGCTGGGAGGTAATTATTGTGGCCAACAAGGGAAAGTCACCATTTTGGGCACGTCCATCCACGATGAATTCCAGCGGTAGGTATGAGGTACTGCCGGCGCGTAAGTTCTTAGGTGCAAAGTTTTTCACCATGGTTGCGCTGAACCTCTCGAATGGCTTTGACGGCGGACTTAACCCCAGCTCAATTCCCTCTCAATGGCGCAGGCAACGGCATGGCCGATATCTGGATACAGCCTGCGAATGTTGCTTGGAATTTCAACTGGACGGACATTTGGGTGGGCTATGGGTACGTTCCGGGCCCTGATCTATTTGGGTTTCCCCAGCCACGAATACTGCCACGCCGCCGAGACATTCTGGTAGTTGCCGCCGAACCGGATATAGGTTCCGTTGTTGTAGCTGAATTTCAAAGACTGGTGTTTGGTGATTGGGATCGCGACGGTTCCACCGATGCGAGAGTTCGTCTGCTCGGTGAGCGGATTCTGTACTCCACTCACACTGGTTTTCCCCCCGAACCAGAAATTGCCATCAAGAGATGCCCAGAGCCGAGGCTTGAAGTCGTAGCTCAGGTGCCCTTCAAAGGCGCCGATGGGGCTTTGTGATTGCGACCGGGTGCCTGGATAAAAAGAGTTGCGCGAGAAGAAGTCATTATTCGTGGTGAACAACCACACGCCCATGTATCCGTCGAGCACCCATTTGCCCCAGCGTTCGGAATAGCCAAATTCAGGTTTGAAGGACCAGCGATTCGTGCCCCAGTTGATCAGTTTCGTCGGATCGTACTGGCCGGTCGGAGCCATCACTTTGAGACTGGCGCCCAGCAGGATCTTCTGATGCCACTTCATGAACTTCTGAACTGGCAGGGCTGGGCCGCCCTTGAGGTTCACGGAAAAGCGAAAGGTCGAATCCAGAAGGCCGGAACGATAAAGGTGTTGCTCGGCGCCAAGCGCGGTCCCCTGAAAACTGCCTAGGGCGTAGGGCAAGGAGCCGACGATGTTGGCTGAGCGGCCAAAGAAACTGAACGAGTGGTAGTAGCTGAAAATCTGCACGTTGTAGGTTCCGACGGCGCCGCTGACGGGAAGTGCGCCGTTGTAGTTAATGTTTCCGTCGTAAAAAGCCCAAGTCAGCGTGATCGCGTTGGAATGCAGCGGAGTGATGACATAGGCTCGGGGAGCCAGGTCCTGCGCCCGGCAGATGGCGAAGGCCATGCATACACCGAGAAGCAAGCCTGCGTTGCGACTCACTTGATTCATGCGTTGAGTTATTTCGCGCCGCCCCAATCTTAACCCCTGCGGGGATTCCGTGGGGAGGAGTGGATGCAAATGGCGATTGCGTGAACTCGAAGCGATACGTCTCAGCCGGCTTTTGAAGCTTTGGCTCTGTCGGCCGTTCTCCGGATGCTGTCGATGTATTGCACCTTCAACAAAGCATCTTTTAGCGGCCCACGAGCCGACGGGCCGATTCCGCCGCGCAATCGCCGGATTCGGGCCACGGCACGGTCGACCACGCGAGCAAGTTCGGCTCCAAAGGCTGGCGCACGATCTTCCCGCAACCGTCGTTTCGCTTTCTCAACAGAAAACCAGGTGGGATGTCGATTGGACTCTTGCGGTGGTTCGAGCCGCGAGACCTCACAAAGGTGAGCTTGAACCATCAATTCTTTTTCAGCAGAACTTTCGCCTGATCGAGTCGATTCTTGCAGTTCGCTGCCCTTGCGACGAACGTATCGGGCAAACCAAGCTTCCTCCATCCGGCCGTGAACGCCCGCCTCCTCAAAAGCCTCGAGGGCAGCTGCCTGGGCGTGTGTCAAGCCCGGTTCTGCCTTGCCCTTGGGAAACGTCCAATGTCCACTGCCAGTCCGAACCAGCAGGAATTCGATGCTGCCGCTGCGAATCCGGTAGCAAACCGCAGCGACCTGTTCGCATCCCCGCAACTTGCGAAGTTGGGAGAGGCGAAAGGACTTGACTGCAGGCCGATACGTCTCGGATCGGTTGAGGGTCAAACGAGATTCTTTCATGGTCCGCAGATCAGCACCTACAGAAGAAGATTGCACGATATCGTTTGCATCTGGCTAGAGCACAGCTTGGTTCGGGCAGCGAATCTACGGTGACATCTCCAGGAATCTTTCTACTCACTTGCGAACAGCTGCCACAGCGAGACAGTATCGTCGAGGCACAAGTGGCAGCCGGGAAGGATCGCTTGGAAAATCTGCACTGTCTTCGCTGTAACCGGGAATTCGAGGCAGGACACAAGTCCGTAGCGGTGTATATGTTCGCGCAGACCGTGGGAATAAGACCACGCCAAAAGTCCTCGGCGCAACGCATCTGTTTCTGCCCTCAATGCTCCGTCTCCCTGGCTATGGGCCCCCCACCGGAAGGCGCACTCAACATTGCGGCGTGGAACATGATCCGCGATCTCGTCGGATCAGACCCTGCGCTGAACCGCGCGGCATGGGAGAGCTTGCGAGGAATTGTAGGCTTGCTGCCGGCCTCCGGAACGGATGGCGGCTCTTGTCGAGCGTCGGCTGAGGGGTATTTTGAGTTCTGATCAGGTGATCTTTAGGATTGGGATCGCTGGCGATAGAGCGACGTGTCGATTTGTTGCGACATCGCGATAACATCGAGTGAGCAGGCGAGAAACTGCTGGATGGATTCCGAGACGCGAAGCGGTTCCCGCAACACGTCGTGGTGTTCCACGCGATGGACCGATATGTCGGCCTTATCCCTGAGCCAGGCGTTTACCTGATTTAAATGAGCCCCCAGCCCGGCAATCAGCGCCGCCGGAGCCAGTCCGGCGCCGGTTGTTCCTCGCCGCCGGATCATTTCTGCCTGAGACGCGACCACTTCGGCGAGCGGACGTTGCATAAAAATGATGCGATACTCGCGCCCCGCGGGCAATGCGAAGAGAAGTTGTGAGATCACTTTTAGCGCCTTGCCTTCTGCCTCGTCAATGCAACCCGGCTGCCGAGGCATCAGCTTGATCCGCTCCCACTCGTAGTACCCGCGAGGGTTGTCCGCGTCGGGTTGACGTTGGCCATCGGACAGGATCGGCATGCCACCAGCCGCCAGCATCTGCATCATGAGCGACGTGCCGGAGCGCGGGAGACCGGAGACGATCGTGATCACGCTTGCGCTCTCGTTTTTCTCTGATGCATGAGTTGGGCGTAGAGGCTGCGATGCCGGACCGCCTTGTCGAGATCTCCGCCGGGTTGGCTGTGCAACGCGGCCAGCCAGCGGTGTGCGGCCACCAGTCCGGGGAGCATGCTGAGGCAAGTCTCGAATGCCAGCATGGCACGCTGCCGATGACCTAAACGCGCGAGCGCCACTCCAAGATAGAAATGGCCCAGAGGGAGAAAGTGCTGCAGCCCCACAGCCAACAACGCTTGTTCGGCAGCTTCCTCGTTTTGGCGCTGTCTCAACCGCACCATGGCCAGACCCAGGTGGGCTTCCGGGCTGTCACCATCGATGTCCAGAGCTTGCTGGAAGGCGCGGCCGGCATCGTCGACTCGCTTCTGTCGCAGATAGGTCTCGCCGATGCGCAAGTGCAAGTTCGGCAGACGCGGGTCGGACTGTTCGGCTTTGAGCAGGCTGGCCAGTGCCGCTTCCATGTTTCCTTCTTCGAAGTTAATGACGCCCATCAGCAAATCAGCCCAAGGCCGAGGATTGGGCTGCTTGTCGGAGGGGTTTGCCGTCTCCAGTGGTTTCGCTTCTTCGGCGGCCGCCGGGGTCGGTAGTGTTGCCGCTTCCTGCGTTTCAGTTTGCTGCGTTTCCGCCTCCGCTGCTGCCACGGCGAGCTGCTCGGGTTGCCCATCCTTTGCGTTCTCCGTCTCGGGCGGGTTTAAGTCTGCCGTGATCAGAGCCTCCAGAATTTGCTTTGCGGCTTCGCGCTGGCTGAGCGCGAGATAACACTGCGCCAGATGCATCTGAAAGCGCGTCTGCTTGGGATCATTCTTAGCCAGGTCTTCGAGGAGTGGCAGGGCATCGTCAGAACGGCCACAATCCAAATAGTCCCGCGCCAGGTTGTAGTTCGCTTCGCGAACCGCGCTGGCTACGGCTTTGCTTTGATCCTCACTCGGCGGCTGAATGTAGCCGAGTGCCACGAACTGTTGCAGGACGGCTTGAGCCGCGGCCGGATCCATCCGCAGATCGCTGGGATGCATTCCGCATTCACCCGCCTCCTGCTCCCAACTCGGAATCCGTGCAACCTGCGGCGGCTCTTCGAAAGCTTGCACCAACACGCGCCCGTCCATGTCCGCACCCACCGGCAATCCAAACAGGGTCAGAATGGTTGGCGTCACATCCAGCAGGGTCGCTCCATAGATGCGTTCGTCCTGCTGTATGTGCGGCCCCTTCATGCAGAAAATACCGAAGGGCCGATGCTGAACCGCAGGACCGGCCGGTTCCGCCGGAATGCCGCGAGGCCGCAGGTGGTCCGAGTGGAAACCATGGTCTGAAACCAGCAACACGGTCGCGTCCGGACCGGCCAGATCCAACAACGTTTGCAGCATCATGTCATGGAAGCGATAAGCTCCATTGACCACATCTTTGTAAATCTCGAACCTGTCTTCGGGGATGCCCTCCATGCGCGGCGGATGGTAGTGCATGAAGCCGTGACAGAAGTGATCAATGCCGTTGTAATAGACGGCCATGAAATCCCAAGGTTCATTTTGCAGAATCCATGTAGCAGCATTGTGGATGGAACAGTTCTCCGAGAGGATTTTGGCGAACGACATCAGGCCCTTGTCTTTTTCCTGATCGATCTCCGCCGCGCGCGGAATCCAGGGAAGGATGGCCGCCTCGGTCACATCCGCCGGATGCATGCGCAGTTCTGCAAAAGTATCGCGCAAACTTCCCGGATGCACCGCTCCCGGCGGAAGCGGCCAAGGCTTATCCTGCGGGGCGGTAGCGTACGGATAGAGATCGGAAACCGAGATGCCGTTAATGGGCTCTGCAGGATGCCCTGCAAACCAGCCGAGAACGTGAGTCTTGAATCCTCGCTGGGTGAGAATATTCCAGATCGCTTTGACCTTGCGCGAAGTGCTTGAGACCGGCCGGATCCCGCCGTTCTGCGTATCCGGCTCCATGAATCCGTGGATGCCATGCTTGTTGGGACGCTTGCCGGTTGCGATCGAATTCCACAGCATGGGAGAAAGGATGGGCCGCAAGGTCGCCAGATTTCCCATTACCCCGTGGTTGATGAAATCGTCCAGCGTGGGCATCAATCCCTGGTCGAGCAGCGGATTGATCACCTTCCAATCAGCCGCATCCCAGCCGATCAGCAGCACTTTTTTCGCAAGGGGTTCAGGCATAAAAGCACCCGCGGTCGGAGGGAGTATTCTACCGGGGTGACAGTCTACCACGACAGGCTGCACATGGAAGACGGTGTATCCGGCAGTCCGGCCGGGGTCCGGGCCGTTTCCAGCTTCGAGTACCCGCGCGTTGGCGTTCGGATAAACTCTCAATGATTGCCATGAAGATCTCCGTCCGGCTGGCCATCCCGGCTGTTCTGTCCGCTTTTTTTGCGCTTTCCGCCTGCGCCCAAGACCCAGGCTTGTCTCAAGAGAAGGGCGCGATCTCAGGGACGGTGATCGACGCGGTAAGTCAGCAGCCCCTAAAAGGAGCCGAGGTTAGGCTAAGAGGTCTCCCAACCGCTGCCGGTACCGCCCAGCAGTCTACTTCGCGGTCCACGTCGGCGAGCACCGATGCGAACGGGCGTTTCGTCTTCGAGAGCCTATCCCCTGGCCGATATCTTCTTTTGGCATCTCACGACGGCTACGTGAATAACTATCGCGCCAACGCGGGGCTGAGGGGCGAATTGCTGTCGCTCGCGTCCGGCCAGCACATCAACGACGTCGTTCTGCGATTGCTGCCTGACGGCGCAATCGCGGGCCATATCACCAATGAATCCGGCAAGCCGATTCGGGGAGTATCCGTGCAAGCCATGAAATCCTCCTACCTACGTGGTGTGCGCGATCTCCATGAGGCAGCTCATGCCGTGACCAGCGAAGCTGGCGAGTATCGGATCACGGGTCTGGCCCCGGGAAAGTACTACATTCGCGCCAAACCTGCCGCTTCACTGAAGCCCAAGCCCGGCAGTGACAAAACTTACGTGCCTCTCTATTATCCCGCCGCCAACGACCGAGCCCGCGCGGTTGCTCTGGTGCTTCGCGCGGGGGAAGATCTGGCGGGAATTGATATGAACCTCGTACTTGTCCACACCGTCCACATTCGAGGCCGGGTCATGAATGCTCGTACCTCCTTGGCCAGCAGCGAAGCCGAAGTGACGCTATTGAGCGATCAGGGGGAAATGATCTTTGCCAGTAAGGACTTTTCTGCCGTCCGGGCAACCTTCGAGTTTGAAGGCGTGCCCCCGGGGTCTTATGTTCTGGTGGCTCAACAACCGAGCAGTCCGCAAGAACGCAAGACCATGTGGGGACGGACGTCGATTGAGGTCGGAGACAACAATCTGGAGCACGCAGACGTTGTGGTTGGTCCGGGAGTGGACGTTAGTGGGCGCATTCGAGTTGAAGGCAAGACGCCCGTAGACCTCAGCGAGAACCGCAATCGGCATGGAATGACTGGAACTCTGGTATCGCAGGAACCATCGGCGTTGGCGAGCCTCGTTCCTGATATTGACATTGCGACGGTAAACGCAGACGGAACCTTCATTTTCCAGGAGGTTCCCGAGGGCAGTTATCGCGTTAGTTTCATACAGGCTCCGGCAGGTTTTTATCTCAAGTCAAGCGGAGTGGCCGACGTGCTCGAAACCGGTCTAACTGTTGGCCGAGGACATTCTCCTCCCGCTCTGGAATTAACCTTGAGCCCTGGCGCCGGTAGAATTGAGGGCACCGTCGAGAGTGGAGAGCAACCTGTTCCCGGCGTTTTAGTGGTGCTGGTACCGGACGGGAAACAGCGTGCTCAGCCGAATTATTATCGGCAGGCACCTTCCGACCAACTAGGTAGGTTTGCCTTGCGGAGTATCGTTCCCGGCGACTACACACTTTTCGCCTGGGAGCAGATCGAGAGCGACGCCTACTTCGACCCTGAATTTCTAGGACAATATGAAGACCGGGGCAAAGCGGTTCATGTCGAAGAGGGGGGGCAAATAACAGTCAAGGTAGAAGCGATCTCAGCGGCCGACACGTTTCCTTAGTTTGCCGTCACACCTCAACAGGCGAACGACTGACGTCACAAGAAAAAATCAGGATTCCAGATTGACCTGGAAGCCGAAGGCTTTCAGTAACTCGGGGGGGACATACTTGTGGTCCTTGTTTTGCAGCACCCATTCTCTGAGCTCGGTCGAGCTCTGGTACTGGTCGGGCGAGAGCTTGAGGGAGTCGACAACTCTTTCAAACGAACTCTCTGAGAACGGAGGCGCATTCCTCGCGCCGGACCGGTTGGAGTTCGGGGTTCCGCGTTGGGGTGCCATTAAGAGCCTCCGTGATTCAGGAATTATAGCTGGCCGCGTTACCTTTTCAATTCTGACAGCAGACCCTATCCTTTGTCACCTATCCGGAAAGCGGCTCCGGGCGCAGGACGAAGCCAGATTGTCTACCCTTGCCATTTGCTGGGTTCTCAGGTAACTTGACCTTCTGGATAGCGGATCGAACCTTGGAACCGCTGCACGCCAACGGCGTTTTTGAAACAGAATTTGACCTGACTGGTGTCGAGGAATGAAACGGATCTTAAACCTGCTTCGACGATCTCCGAATACCCAACTCGGGCCGCTCGAGCAACAACTGCTTTCCGCGTTGTGGCTGCGCGGAAGCGCAACCGTTCGCGAGGTGCTGGAAGCGGGCGACATCAAGCTCGCTTACACCACGGTGATGACTACGCTGGACCGGCTTTACAAGAAGCAACTGCTGAGCCGCGCTGCCGAGGGAAGAGCCTTTCGTTACTCTCCACGATATACGCAGGAGGAACTGGAGAAGGCGGCGGTTGGTGAAACGGTGCGGCAACTGCTCGGTTCGGGTGCTACGGCGGCCCTTCCACTTTCGTACTTGGTGGAAGCGGTCAGCGAACATGACGCTCGTCTGCTGGATGACCTGCAGCGCCTGCTCGATGAAAAGCGTCGCGAACTGCGGAGTAAGGAGAATCACTGATGTTTGCGGCGCGCTGCGTCGGTGTCTCACTGGCCGTATTCGTGTTGCTGTACGTGTTCCTCTCAGTGGCGGTTTCTCGATCGTGGAAACTGATACGGCGGGCAATTCGACCTCAGTCGGCCCGCAGCGCCGCTGATTTGTTCTTCTGCCTGCGCATTTTTCCGCTGGCGCTGGCTTCAGTCGTGACCTTTGCGTTTACCTTGCCGTCTTTTTTGTGGCTGGAACCCCGCTCGACTGACGAGGCGATAGGAACCGCTCCGCTCGCGCTTGGACTTTGCTGCTTGATCCTGCTTGGAGCTGGAATTACGCGGGCTGCGATCGCTCAACGAAGGGCTTCGCGAGCGCTGGTGAAATGGCTGGATGGCTCCATGCTGATGGAGCCGCAGGTCACGGACTCCGGCGATACTGTTCCGATTTTTCGCACGGGCAAGGATGCCCCGACTCTGACCGTCGCCGGGGTGTGCGCGCCCAAGGTGCTGGTGTCCGAGGCTGCGGTTGCCCTGCTGAGTCCGCAAGAACTGCGAACCGCCCTGCGGCATGAAGTGGCGCACGCGGTGCGCTACGACAACCTGAAGAAACTTGTTTTCCGGTTTTCCGTGTTTCCGGCAATGGCGAATTTGGAGCAGGCGTGGCTGGAGGAAACCGAGATGGCTGCGGACGATGCCGCGGTTTCGAACTTTCCTGACGCGCTCGATCTCGCAGCCGCACTGATCAAAGTATCGAGACTTGTCCCGATCGAGTCTCGCGGCGAACTGACCATGGCACTGCTGCATAGCTCGACTGCGTTGAGCGCACGGGTGCAGCGCTTGGTCTCCTGGGACAAGACGCGAAGACGGCGGGCCACATCACGATGGTGGTACGCGGTGCCTGCCGCACTTGCGATTGCGGCTGCTGTGGTTACGACTTACGGCTCAGTGTTGACCCGCATGCACGACGTGACTGAGTGGCTGGTGCGCTAACCGGACTGGTCGGGGACGCAATCTCTTCTTCATCCGCTTATTTCCCATTCAGCAATCCATACACCGTCAACCTCTTCACCGCGGGAACGTAGACCTTGCCGTTGGCGACTGTAGGCACGGTGAATTTCACCGCGCCTCCAGGATCATCGCGCTTGGCGTTCTGACCGCTATTGTAAAACTCAGTGCCGATATCGGTGGCATCGTAAGCGTGCAAGGTTGCATCTCCACTTTGATAGTCGTCAGTCTGCAATGCCCACACGATGGCGTCGCCGGTGCCATTCGCGGAGATCGACGGGGTCGGCCCCGGGAAACCAAAATAGGTTGGCGACACATAAACAGCGCCATTTGAAAGCAGCCCGGTGCTCGGATCGAAGGTGTATTGCCTTAACACATCGCCACTGCCACCGAAATAGACATTGTTATTCCACCACGCCGGCGTAGCCCACAGGCCACCGATCGCATTCTCCATGTCCTGCACAATCCGGTTGCGCTGGGCATGGAAGTGTCCCATGCCGTCGCGGTCGACCAGGTAGATAGAGCCTTCCTTGCCTACTTCGACCAATAGGTGTTGATGCGGAGCATTTACGCCTTGGTCAGGTAATAAAAGCACTCCGCCCGAACCCACATCCGCGTCTTCGTTGGAGAGATTGAGTTGGTTGTAGGGAGTGAACCAGTCGGCCAAGGGAAAGCGGTTGCCGACCGGAGGAGCGAGTCGTGCGATGGTGTCGCTGAAATCTTCTCCACCCTTCTTGCCGTCGTAAGTTCCGTTGCCGGTAGCGAAGAAAAGATTGAAGTCGGTGTCCGCAGCGATACCAGTACCAGCTTGCCAGACGCCCCCTAGTCCGCCATTGGGAGTGGAGTTCCAGATGGCGGTCTGCTTTAGGGTTGTCTCGTCATAAGACATTACCCACCCGTGATACGGTCCATTGTCGCAATGGGATGCCCAGCCGATGTACACGCTGCCGTTCTGCAGAAGCAAGCCGGGCCGTTGGGCCTCGCGCAGCGGGTCGAAAATGACGTAACCGCCGACATTGCCCTCCCCGGTTCCTTTCACTTTTGCGCGAATGACCACCGGTGAACCGGTCCGTTCTTTTCCGGTAGTGATATCCAGGGCGTGCAAACGCTGAAAGAACTTGCCGTTTTCTTTCGTCTTCGCGATCAAGTACATGGTGCCGGTGACCGCATCGATCACCGGTGTGCTCGTCACGCCGATCTCGGGGACGATGTCGTTGCAACCCACATCTCCGTTCGATACCGTAGTGATCCCGCGCTTGGGATGAATGAAACTCGTGTGCCACAGCGGGGAACTGTTAAGCCCGGTTTTGCTGTCCGCGTCGAACGCGTAGACGCTGTCGTGCTGGGTCGCCACATAAACCACATTGTGAGTGCCGAGGCCGGGAATCGAGACGTTTGGCACGTAAAGCGGTTGCGCGTACACATAGCCGTCGACCGAGTGGGCAAAAAGCTTGCCAAAATCCGAGGCATTAACGTTATCCGGCGTCAGAATGGTCTCGCTCAGGTTTTGCCCATCGCGGCTGTTGTCGTTGCGCGAAGTGGTAACACTGACTTGCGCATGAACCGGAAGAAGGAGTGCCGCGAAGCAGAGCAGAAATTTCCAAGCATGTGAATTCATGGGTCTCCTCAGATTTGAAATCTGATTGGTTGCCCCGGATGGCTTGACTGACGCCCATTTCAAGACATCGCGAGTGGAGAACAGTGTTCTCTTTGAAGCGGTGAATTGTCAAGAGATGTTCAGGCGGAGGGCTTTCTTCTCTCGGGAGAACGCAGCAGTGCTCCCGATCAAAAGCTGCAGTGACTTAAGCCCGGAAAGACCAGCGATGGACGCTATCGCCGTACGGCCGGGACTTTTGCCGGCTCTGGAGGCGCGCTGGGCATGGTGGTGACGCGCCCAGTCTGGGGCGCGCTTTGCGCGGGCGCCGGGACTGCCGCTGGGGCTGCCGTCGGCGTCAAGCCCAGTTGCTTCCTCACTTCGGCGTCGAGCTTGGTCATTGTTTCTTTGTTTTCCTTGAGGAAGGCGCGAGCATTTTCCCGGCCCTGTCCGATACGTTCCCCCTTGTAGCTGTACCACGCGCCCGATTTCTCCACGATGTTGTGGACCGCGGCGATGTCGAGCAGATCGCCTTCTCGCGAAATACCCTCGCCGTACATGATGTCGAATTCGGCCTCGCGGAAGGGTGCGGCAACCTTATTCTTTACGACCTTGATCTTGGTGCGTGAGCCGGTGACCACGTCGCCCTCTTTGATCGCGGCAATGCGGCGAATATCAATGCGCACCGAGGAGTAGAACTTCAGGGCGCGGCCGCCGGTCGTGGTTTCGGGGTTGCCGAACATCACGCCGATCTTTTCGCGGATCTGGTTGATGAAGATCAAGCACGTGCGGGACTTCGAAACCGTTCCGGTGAGCTTACGCAAAGCCTGGGACATCAGCCTAGCTTGCAATCCCATGTGGCTGTCGCCCATTTCGCCATCGAGTTCGGCTTTCGGTACCAGCGCGGCGACGGAGTCCACAACCAGCACATCGATCGCGCCTGAGCGCACCAGGGCTTCGGTGATCTCGAGGGCTTGCTCGCCGTAGTCCGGCTGCGAGACCAGCAGGTTGTCCACATCTACGCCGAGCTTCTTGGCGTATCCGGGATCAAGCGCGTGCTCGGCATCGACGAAGGCCGCCATGCCGCCCATCTTCTGCGCCTCGGCGATGACCTGCAGGGTGATCGTAGTTTTGCCCGACGATTCAGGTCCGAAGACTTCGACTACGCGTCCACGCGGGAAGCCGCCAACGCCCAGGGCCGCGTCGAAAGAGATCGCGCCGGTGGGGATCACGGCAATGGGGACGATCGCTTCCTTCGATCCGAGACGCATGATCGAACCCTTGCCAAACTGCTTTTCGATTTGTGCAAAGGCCAGATCAATTGCTTTTGCTCGTTCGTCGGCCATATGAAACGGCTCCTTTTTGTGATGGCAGGAATGATTCAGGCCGAATTATACACTCGGACCTAAGCGAAGGAAAAGCGAATTCGGAAACAATCGGTGGAAAAGTTCCCGGATTGGAACACCCTGTCGTCGCGCGCCGCGGCTGATTTTACATCGATTTGACAAAACCACACGTATTTCCCAACTAGCGAAACCCATTTTGTAGTAACATTCGCGGCATCAACACCTGCCCACGGGGCAGTGTGGGGTAAGTGACGCCTCCCGCGCCACCATGTTCTAACCTCGGAGGTTTGCGTGGAAAATCGGGCCCTGGATAATTCCTCAACAGATGCACGCCGTTCTCAATCTTCTGCAGCGCACCGCGAAGGCCGCGGTGTCTGGGTTCTCACCGCGTATGGCATTTCTGGACTGGCGCTGTTTGGAATTCTTTTTTATTACGTTTCGACCTACGTGACTCATTAGCACAATGGCGGCGCTCTGAGGGACGCTTGGGCCGCCAATCGAGGCGACTTGATTCAAGCGGGCGCTCGTGTTTGCAAGTCTGAAATACGGGTCTGCCCATTTCCTCCCAGTGCGCTCGAGATTCCCCACGAGCACTTCCACCAAGTCCGCAGCCTCACTCACGAACATGCTACAATGAGCCTCGCTTAGACGATCCTTTCGAAGAGCAAATACCCAACGTTTCCCGCAATCTTTAAGGGACGGAACTACGCCGTGGCCCAGGATTCCTTGAACAGCACGCCCATTACATATGCCGACGCTGGTGTCGACATTGACCGCGCCAACCGCACCAAGAAGCGGATCAAATACCTCGCGCATAAAACCTTCACTCGGGGTGTGCTTAGCGAAATCGGCGGTTTTGGCGGCCTGTTCGCCGTGGATAAGACGAAGTATGTCGACCCTGTGCTGGTGTCAAGCGTGGACGGAGTGGGAACCAAGCTGAAGGTCGCTTTCGAGATGAAGGTGCATCACACCATCGGTGCGGATTTGGTGAACCACTGCGTCAACGACATTGCGGTGCAGGGCGCGACACCTCTTTTTTTTATGGACTATCTCGCCACCGGCAAACTCGAACCAGAAGTCGCGGAAAAAGTGATCGAAGGTCTGGCGGAGGCGTGCAAGCACAATGGGTGTGCCCTGATCGGCGGCGAGACTGCCGAGATGCCGGGCTTTTATCCAGAGGGCGAATACGACCTAGCTGGCTTCATCGTGGGCGTAGTCGAGCGCGAACGCATCATTACTGGAAAAGCGGTCGAAGTTGGCGATGTGATTTTGGGTTTGGCCTCGAATGGTCTGCACACGAATGGTTATGCGCTGGCGCGCAAACTGCTCTTTGAAGTTGGTCACTACACTCCGGAATCCTACGTGAACGAACTTAAAGGCAAAGTCGGCAATGAGCTCATGAAAACTCACAAGAGCTACTGGCCGGCGGTGAAGCGTTTGCTGGCGGACGGCGAATGCGTGTCGGCGATGGCGCACATTACCGGCGGCGGCATTACCGAGAATCTACCTCGGGTGCTTCCTCGAGGTGTGGCCGCGGTGATCGAGATCAATTCGTGGCCGGTGCCGCCCATCTTTGAACACCTGCAGCAACTCGGCAATGTGCCGCGCGAAGAGATGCTTCGCACCTTCAACATGGGATTGGGCATGCTGCTGGTGGTTCCGTCCAAGAAGTTCAAGAAGGCTCAGGTGTTACTGGAGCGGGCGGGAGAGAAGGCGTTTACTGTGGGGCGGATTGTGAAGGGTGATCGGAAAGTGATGTACACGTAACCGGCTTTTCACCACAGAGGCACAGAGTCACAGGGAAATTTAGCGCCAGTTCTTCCGGATGGTTTTGATAGCGGTGCGTAACGCCTTCGCGTCTCCAACAGCGAGCGAGCCACCAAGCGACAACAACTCTTTCCGGCGTGGCGTGCATGATCGGCCGCTATCGAGATCGGGCTTCGTCTTCTTCGCGACTCTCATAGCTTCAGCTTATAGTCTCAGACGAAGAAACGGAAACCGCTTCTAGCAGCGTCACCTCTTCAGCAAATCCACGGGCTCCCTCACATCTGTGACCCTTAAATGCTTTGCCAGCGCGGGATATTTCTGGGCCACCGCCTCATACATTGCATACGCGACATTGCGGTATGAAAAATGACCGGCGGGACCGGTTCTCAATTCGGAGATGTAGACGACTTCGGCGAAATCCATCTTGAACAATGTTCTTTTGCGGAAGGCCAGCGGGATTGCGTACTGGGCATTCTCTTTTGCTTCCGCGCCAGGGCACTGGGCTAACTGCTCGACGGCTTCGGCCGTGCGCTTCATAACCGCGTCGTAGCTTGCCCGCGCTCCGGCAGCATCCACCTCTCCCGGGACGTCGTAGCCGTGCCTGGTGGTGAATTCCTGTCCGATCTGGATGCAGCGCCGGTGGCGGTGCATATCGCGGAAGCCGCCGATATCCATCAGGATGTCGAAACGGAACTGCTGTCCGGCGCAGAACGGGCGCAGCATTTCGTCGTGCTTGCCGCGGTGGCGGAGTCCCATATCGATGATCTCGCGGCGAATATGCTCCCCGGCCGCCTGGATTGCTTGCCGAATTTGCCGGTAGGGATAGTGGCTGTGTTCATAGATCAGCGTTGTGGCGAGTTCCACCTCCAGAGGCTCTTCATCGAGCAGGTCAACCGTGGGCGTCGCGGCGACCTGTAGCTTTCCCAACAACTCGGCCGCGACTTGCCGTAGTTCGCGCCGGGTCTCGATCTCGTAGGCGTTCGGATCGGCATACTTCACAAGTGTCGGAGCCACGCGAACCTCTCGCAGCAACTCTTGCTCCGCCCGTTCGCCCAGTTCCGCAGAAACCGCCCGAATCTGCTCCACGAGTTCTCGTAAAGCTCCGTGACTGGCGTTGTAAGCCGGCGAAACTGCGGCGCGCTTCAGCAACTCCCCCAGAGATCGCACTTCCTTGTGGGTGTGCGAAAGCAGCCGCGAGACTTGGGTTTCAAGGGTGCGGGCATTGACGATCTGTCCCAACGACGTATTGGTCGAAAGCGGCAGCAGATAGCGCGAGATATCGAAAGCTCGCGCCTTCAAGGTTCGCTCGTAGGCTTCCTGCTTCATCTCCGCCGGTTTCGGTGTGATGTCGAGCAGATAGCGGAACGTGCGCTCGGAAAGGGATTCGTATTCCACGAACAAGTTCTCGATCGTCTCTCGATACAACGACAATGCCTGACGGTCATCGCCGAAGTCAGGCGTAAAGCAGCCACTCTTTTTGAAATCCTGGTAGCGGGTAGAACGCTCCTGACCGTCCCACCGTTGTTCGTCGGCAACCGCGATTGCTGCAAGGATCGACAGCCGCTCGATGGCCAGTGCCACATGCGCCAAGTCCGCAATCGACCGGTGTCCGTACTGGAAGTAGAAGGTGTTAAGAAACTTCTCGGCCTTTTGCTGGCTAATCTCCTTGAGCGACTCTTTCATGGAAAGAGAAGATCGCGAGTACTTCGCCATGGCATAGGCCTGAACTTCAGGCTCCACGCCATAGACCGCGTAGACCTCCACCGAAGGCTCAGGAGACGCCTGGTTTCCATTCGTCGAGGGTATACTACCGACCTCAGGCATACTTATCGCTCACCTCACGTTCTTAAGAGACCTAAATCTTAACCGATTTCAGGATGAGCGATAAGAACGGGTCTAAAGAAGATGACTTATCTGAATTGGTGTACTCATTAGATTTGCGGAACTTCGCGGGGTGCGTTCGGTCACGGAGACGTCTGCCTGTGTTCAGTAAAAGTCCACCAGAGATTTGCTGAGCCAGATTCCTTCGGGAGGTGCTATGAATCAAAAGGTCACGGTCATCGGGGCGGGGCGCATGGGAGCTGCTCTCGCAGCTGCGCTGCATAAGAGAGGGTTTGATACAACCGTATGGAATCGTACTTCGTCGAAAGCGGCATCTTTGTCCTGGCTCGGCCTACGCGTCGCACCAAGCATGCTGGAAGCGGTTGGCAACGCTGAAATCGTCGTCGTCAACATCAACAATTACGAGTCGACCAATCAACTGGTGCGACAGCCGGCAATTGAGTCCGCGCTTCGCGGCAAAGTGCTTGTGCAATTAAGCAGCGGAACTCCCGATGAGGCGAGGGAGATGGAATCCTGGGCTCGACCACGCGGTATCGACTATCTCGACGGAGCGATCATGAACTATCCGGTCGATATCGGGAACCCGGAAGGCACGGTTCTGTATTCCGGCCCAGATGAGCTCTTCAATCGTGTGAAGCCAGTCCTCCTTGCCTTTGGTGACAATGCAATGTTTGTTGGAAAGGAAATCGGCCAGGCTTCGGCAACTGATATTGCCGGTCTTTCCTTTGCCATGGGAGCGATGTTAGGCTTTCTTCATGGGTATATCGTCTACGAAGCGGAGAATCTTCCCGTAGACGGATATTTGCAGGTCATCAAGAAATTTATGCCGGCTATTGAGGCCGCGCTCGCCGATCTTTGCAAGAAGATTCAAGGCAAAGATTACGGGAACCCGCAAGCCGCGCTCGAAACCTGGGCGGTGGCTCCTCGGGAACTCATTAGTTGGTGCGAGAAACATCGGGTCAATCACACCTTTGCCGACCCACAACTTCTGCTCATCGAGCGCGCCGTAAAGGCCGGCAAAGGCCAATGGGATTTCGCTTATCTCTACGAGGTTCTCAAACAACAAGGAGCAGATTAATCGCTCTGCTTATCCCGGTCAGAGGTTGCTTTTTCCCACTATGCCCGGCAAAAGGAAATTGCTCTCCAGATATCCTAGCTTATTACTGGAAAGGTCCGATATGACGAAAACTGTGCGTAAACATGATGTTGCAGGGTATGCTTGAGTACATCGACTGAAACGGATGTATCTTTTCCTTTGGTCAGTGAATCATATATAAACGTACATACTTGAACCAATTCATGCATCGAACTTTTCTTAGGATTTTGTGTTTGTGTTTGTGGACAACCGGATTGGCGTCTCCCCAGGTTCCTTTGGTGATGAAGCCGGGTGCCGGCGCATCTTTGCCGTCATCTATCTCCTCGTTTGGGGCTGGGACTCCGGCAATTGACGGCCCAACCTCGGTGCTGGTTACCATCCCTTCAGAGGACCCCATCCCCGTGCCACTGGTAGCGCCCGCCGTACTTCCTCGGATGGCGCCGGAACTTGCGCTCCAGGTTTGCCGGGGGCGTTCGGAGATACAAGCGCAACAGCTTGCTTCTTATTCCGCCACGACCCTGATCCGCGCTCAATTGCCTGACACCTCGCAGTCTGGCGAATACGAGGTGCAACAGAAGTATCAGGCTCCGCGTACCCTGGCGTTCAAGGCGTTGCGATTCACGGGCGATGCGTTCGTAAAGACCAATGTCATCACCCGGTTGCTGCAGTCTGAAGTGGACCATGTGCAAAAGGATGATCCAACGCTGAACGCCATCAGTCCGACAAATTACAAATTTTCTTATAAGGGAACGAACGAGTTGCAAGGACGCCTCGTGCACGTTTATCAACTGAAGCCACGCCAGAAACGCGCTGGTCTGTTCAAGGGCCGGATTTACCTCGACGCCCACACCGGCAGCATGGTCCGGGCCGAGGGCAGGCCGGTTAAATCTCCGTCGTTGTTCATCAAGAAGATTGAGTTCGTTCAGGACTACGCGGATGTGGGTCCGTTTACTTTCCCGGTGCACATCCACTCGGAAGCGAGTGCTCGCATAGTCGGTCGCACAATCGTCGACGTTTATCAGCACGATTACCAGCCGGTTGCCAACACCATGGCCGATACTGCCGGAACCGCCCACGGGGTTCCAGCGCTGTAACACATCTCTCGAGTTTCCCTTTGTGAACCTTCGTGTCCTTCGTGGTTAACGCCTCTAAAGCTTCAACCACAAAGGACGCGAAGGTTCAAAAAGGCTCAACTGTCCGCGACTTGTCCGGGTGCGACTATAATTTCCGATTCAATCGATGAGGAGAAAATTATGACCGTCTCAGGTCGGATTGCGCTTGTCACGGGTGCGTCCCAGGGTATTGGTCGCGCCTGTGCAGTCAAACTGGCGGCGTCAGGTGCTACCGTCGCGGTTGCTGCGCGCAACCATGAGAAGCTGTCCGAACTTGTTAAAGAGATCGATGCCAGCGGAGGAAAAGCCTCCGCGTTTCCCCTGGACGTCGCCGACGAAGAGCAAGTCAAGACAGCCTTCAAGACCGCCATCGGGCAGCTCGGCAAAATCGACATCCTGATCAACAACGCTGGAATCACTCGCGACCAGCTGGTCATGCGTATGAAACGTGCCGATTGGGATTCCGTGCTCACTACTAATCTGACGTCTGCCTATCTCTGCATTCAGCAGGTGATTGGTTCCATGCTCAAGCAGCGCTGGGGCCGGATCATCAATATAACGTCAGTCTTCGGCCAGACAGGCCAGGCAGGGCAGGCCAATTACGCGGCGTCGAAAGCCGGGCTGATTGGATTGACTATGGCCATTGCCCGCGAGGTCGCCTCGCGCAGTATAACGTGCAACGCGGTGGCGCCCGGTTTCATCGAAACGGCGATGACCTCCGGTTTCTCCGATGACTTCAAGCAGAACGCACTGAAGATGATTCCGCTCGGGCGAGTAGGAGCGCCGGAAGATGTGGCCAATGCGGTAGCTTTCCTGGCTTCAGAAGAAGCCTCCTACATTACGGGACATGTTTTGAACGTGAATGGTGGCATGCTCATGGGGTAGCGCGGCCAATTTCCGGACTTACGCTTGCGCAGGCGGAGTCTTCTGCAGAAGTCTCTCAGGCTCGAGAGCTTTTCCTCGAATACGCGCAATCACTCGGCACGGACCTTTGCTTCCAGAATTTTGAGGAAGAACTTGCGACCCTCCCCGGCCACTACGCCCCACCCGATGGCCGTTTGTTGCTGGCGGAATACGAAGGCAAACTGGCAGGATGTGTCGCTCTGCACAAGTGGGAGACCGGTGTATGCGAGATGAAGCGGCTGTACTTGCGTCCATCATTCCGAGGAAAAGGCTTAGGCCGCGCGCTGGCAGAAACGATCATTGCGGAGGCCCGGACGATTGGCTATCAGCGTATGCGGCTCGATACAATTGAACCGATCATGAAAGATGCAGTGCGTACGTATCGCAGGCTTGGTTTCCAGGAAATCGGCGCCTATCGGCTCAATCCGATTGCAGGCGCGATGTACATGGAATTGCATCTGTGAATCGAAGCCGGACCAATCAAAGAGGAGATTCTTCGTGCAACTCAAGCGAGTATCATTCACTGTTGTTCTCTGGTTTGCCTGCTGCAGCGCAGTTCTCGCGGCCGACACGTACTCAATCGATCCGGGACACACCTCGGTGGGGTTTTCGGTGCAGCACCTGGTGATCAACCGCGTGAACGGAAACTTTCTGGAGTTCAGCGGGACCATCGTCTACGATGAAAAGGATCCGTCGAAATCATCCGTGAACGTGCACATCAAGACGGACAGCGTAGACACCAGAAATCCAAACCGCGATAAGGACCTGCGCAGCGAAAGATTTTTCGACGCGGCTAAATTCCCTGAAATCACTTTCTCCAGCACCAGCATCGAGAAAACCGACGACGGCTACATTGCCCACGGACCGCTGACCATGCACGGCGTTTCCAAGGATATTGCACTCCCGTTCAAGATTGCGGGAACGATCAAAGATCCCTCGGGCAAAACACGGCTTGGAGCGCAGGCGGCACTCACAATCATACGGCAGGACTTTGGACTTACCTACAACAAGACGCTCGACGGCGGGGGCTTGGTTGTGGGGAACGAGGTTAAGATTGATCTCGCCGTGGAAGCCGTTAAGCAATGAGTCGCGATGCCAGGACGATATTGAACCGACCCTGAGAGAGGCTATGAAAAACGTTGTTCTTTGCCTGATGGTTGCGTTGCTCTCGGCTTCTGCTTTTGCCGCAACCCCCAAGAATGTTTCCTACAAAAGCGGAGACGAAACCGTGCAAGCGGTGATTTACACGCCAGAGGGCAAAGGTCCGTTTCCGGGCATTCTCGTCATCCACGAATGGTGGGGGCTGAACGACTGGGTCAAAGAACAGGCCTCCAAGCTATCCGATCTAGGTTATGTCACGCTGGCCATTGATCTCTATCGCGGCAAAGTTGCGACCACACCCGACGAGGCTCACGAAATCATGCGCGGCGTGCCGGAAGATCGTGCTGCCCGGGACTTGCACGCGGCTTTCGAATTCCTCAAAGTCGCAATCGAATGTGAAGAAAGACCGGATCGCGTCCATTGGCTGGTGCATGGGGGGCGGCTATTCATTCGATGTGGCGCTGCAAGAGCCCACCCTCACGGCCGACGTGATCAACTACGGCCACCTCGCGAGTGACTCCGAGTCACTCAAGAAGATCAACGCCTCGGTGCTGGGGATCTTCGGAGGCCAGGATCGTGGCATCACGGTGGACGACGTGAAGAAGTTTGAGCAAGTCGATGAAGCAGTTGGGCAAGAAGGTCGAGATTGTAATTTACCCGAATGCCGGCCATGGGTTTGAGAATCCCAATAACAAAACTGGATACCGAGCCGATGATGCCGCAGACGCATGGAAGCGGACGGTTAAGTTCCTTGCGGCAACGTTAGGGAAATAAGCAGTCAGCAATCAGCGCCAGGACCGTCCGCACTTCTGCGTATAGGCGGGCGTCCCCGAAAAGATGCGATGGCTAAATGCTGAATGCTAAGCACTGAGTGATGGGTTCCATCTGCACCGCTCGTTGTGCAGCAAAATTTCCACTTGCCAGACGGTACTACTCTGGTTACTATTCACCATCTCGGAGAACCGCATTGGCTGTTTTCTCTATGAACATCGGCGAGACGATCAGAAACTACCGGCTGGGAAAAGGCATGTCCCAGGGCGATATCGAGAAACGCACTGGGCTGCTGCGCTGCTATCTTTCGCGGGTGGAGAACGGCCATACCATCCCCTCTCTCGACACGCTTTCAAAGATCGCGGGCGCGATGGAGTTGCCGCTATCCCAATTCTTCGCCGAGTCCGGGCACAGCAACGGAGGCAAGGGCTTGCCCCAGCTTTCCGACGACGAAGTCCGCTTCCTGAGCCAGATCCGCCGCTACTCCGTGAGCCTGAACGACAGTGACCGCAAGCTGGTTCTCGCCATGGTCAAGAAGATGGCGTCGAACGCAAAGTGAATCAGCTTCTAGCTTCTGGCTCCTAGCTCCTAGCGTTACACCAGCACCTTCCGCCGATGCTTCAAGCTAGTAGCTAGTAGCTAGAAGCGCCTTCAAGTGACTTTCGTTCCATCCCTCCTGTGACCAACGGGTACCTCGCCCGCCTGCTGCATACGCCCTATACTGGGAATTGGAGAACTCTCGGTGACCATCGACGAAGAACTGACTCTTCTTGAATCCGCAGCTGCGCCGGCTCAAGATCGAGTACGAAGTCTATTTCAGCAACCCGACCAAGAAGCCACCCACCGATGTCGAGTGGAAGGTGCTGAGCCTGCTGCGCAAGTTCAGCGACGGCGGACGGATGAGCTTTCAGCAGCGCTTCCGCTACAACGAAATGGCGCAGCGTTATGCCATCTACAGCGACCTGTGGCGCAAGAAGGCCCGCATTCGCGAAGAGGGCTACCGTCGTCCTCAGGACGCGCTGCTCTCGGTGCAAGGTGTGCGTCCCTCGAAGAGCATGAACCGCAGCACCATCCGGTCTATGGACTAGCGCACGCATCGGCGGCCGCGGCAGTCGCAACGGCGCCCAGCGAAACGACGGGCCGCTCACGATTCAGTGCTCCGATGCCCGCACCGAACCCGATCAGGTGGAGAAACTCTACAAGGCGCTCACCGAAGCAAAGAAGAAAGCAGGCGAGTCAGTTACCGGCAACATCGACAGTTTCACCTCTTTTGTGCAGAAGAAGACCGATCAGATCCGCGAAGCAGCACGGCTGCCAGTCCGTGGAATACACAGTCGAGATGCAGGACGGCCAGGTCCGGCTGAAAGCAAAAGCCAAAGTGTAGATCGCGTGCGCCGAGACTCAGGTAGCCCCGGACGCCTCGTCCGGGGACTGAGCAAAGAAACAACTTCCGTTCTCGCTGATAAACTTTCTGTTCACGCTATTTTCCCGAGACCAGAGGCTTCCATGTCCCCGAACCCAAAAATTCAACGCGCCATTCTCAGTGTCACGGATAAGACCGGGCTGGTCGAGTTCGCCCGCAAACTCTCCGGCCTGGGCGTGGAACTGATCTCGACCGGCGGCACGGCCAAATTGCTGCGCGACTCCGGCATCATCGTGAAAGACATTTCCGAGCTCACCGGATTTCCCGAGATGCTCGACGGCCGGGTCAAGACTCTGCATCCCAAAGTGCACGGCGGAATCCTGCACCGCCGCGAAAATCCGTCCCACCGCACGGCGGTAGCCGAACACGGAATCCTTCCGATCGACATGGTGGTCGTGAATCTCTATGCCTTCGAAAAGACCGCAGCCAAACCGGACGTGCACTTCGACGAGCTGATCGAGAACATCGACATTGGCGGGCCTTCGATGATTCGCTCCGCCGCCAAGAACTTTCAGGATGTCGCCGTCGTCACTTCGCCCGCCGACTATGAGCGAATTGCGGAAGAGCTGGCGCAGTCTGGCGGCGAATTGTCCTCAGCCACGCGATGGCGGCTGGCGCAGAAAGCCTTCGCGACCACGGCAGCGTACGATTCCGCCATCGCCTCCACGCTGGAACGCGTCAGTGCTAACGGCCGTTTCGAGTTTCATCACGCAGAAACCGGCTTCCCGCAGACGCTGCGGCTGTCTTTCAACAAGGTCATGGACCTGCGCTACGGAGAAAATCCGCACCAGAAAGCCGCCATGTACTCCGATGGCTCCGGCAAAGGCGTGGCCAATGGACGCCAGATTCAAGGCAAGGAGCTTTCCTACAACAACATCGTGGATCTCGAAGCCGCCTGGGATCTGGCCCAGGAATTCGAAGAGCCGGTATGCGCGATCATCAAACACACCAATCCCTGCGGGAACCGCGACCGGCAAGACTCTGGCCGAAGCCTACAAGAAAGCGCTTGAATGCGATCCGGTGTCCGCTTTCGGAGGCGTGATCGGCGTGAATCGCCCAGTAGACGGCAACGCCGCCGAGGAAATGGCCAAGCTGTTTCTCGAAGTAATCGCCGCGCCGGCATTCGACGAAGCCGCCAAAGCCAAGTTCGCGTCCAAGAAGAACCTGCGGCTGGTCGAAATCAACGACGCTCGCCAGAAATGGGTGCTGAAGAACGTCTCCGGCGGAATTCTGCTGCAGGATGCCGATGTCCGCCCGCTGGAGGAAAGCGATCTGAAAGTCGTCAGCAAGCGCCCACCCACGGCGGAAGAGAAACGAGCATTGCTCTTTGCCTGGAAAGTCTGCAAGCACGTGAAGTCCAATGCCATTGTGTATGCCCGCGACGGACAGACCGTGGGCGTGGGCGCCGGACAGATGAGCCGCGTGGATTCCTGCAAGATCGGCGCCATGAAGGCTGTGCTGCCGCTGAAGGGCACGGTCGCCGCTTCCGATGCTTTTTTCCCGTTCCCTGACGGCGTGGAAGAAATCGCCAAGGCAGGCGCGACAGCGATCATCCAGCCGGGTGGGTCGGTGCGCGACCAGGAAGTAATCGAAGCCGCCGACCGCCTGGGCCTGGCCATGATTTTCACCGGGGTAAGGCACTTCAGGCATTGAGATCCAGCAATTAGCACTCGGCAGTTAGCACTTAGCATTCGGCCTTCAGCCATTGAGTTGAAGAATTCAGCGACGCACAAGGCTGAATGCTGATTGCTAAATGCTGTAGTTGCCAACTGCTAATTGCCAAGTGCTAAATGCTGGTTTTTGAATCCATCCGTCCCTGTACCTCCGAATCTCCTGCGGCCCGTTTCCGCGAGCGCTTTTTCGCTATCCTCGTTGACGAAGGTTTACAATAAATCCGAGCACCCACCTGCGGCGGTTCGGCATCCAATCGCTATGGGTTTGGGAATCCGAAGGTCCTCGATGAAAAGTATGTATTGGGCTATTTTTGTGTTGTTTTTGGCTGCTGCCGCCGTGGCGCAGCAAACTCCCGCACCATCCACTCCCGCCGCCACGACCTCAAAGCCGGCCACTGCGCCTGCTCCGCGCAAGATCGGACCGGGCCGCCGCCTACTACCACTACACCGTGGCGCACATGTACGAAGATCAGTTCGCGGTGTACAGCCGCAGCGATCTTGCGACCAAAGCCATCGAGGAGTACCGGCTGGCCATCGAGGCCGATCCCACTTCCGAGTACCTGACCTCGGGTCTGGCTGAACTTTATGCCAAGACCGGGCGCATCCGCGATGCCGTGCTCGAAGCCCAGGACATTCTCAAGAACGATCCCAACAATCTGGAAGCGCACAAACTGCTCGGCCGCATTTACCTGCGGTCTCTGGGAGATGTGCAGAGCGGCAGCGGTTCGGACAGCGTGCTCAAGCTGGCCATCGAGCAATACGAGGAAATCATCAAGACTCGAGCCCGACAATGTGGACGACCACCTGCTCCTGGGCCGGCTCTACCAAGTGAATAACGATCTGCGGAAAGCGGAAAGCGAATTCAAGATAGCGGTAAAGCTGCAGCCCGATTCCGAAGAAGCCGTCACCACGCTGGCCTACCTCTACAACGAAGAAGGCGACACCACTCGCGCGGCCGAGGTTTTGAGTTCGGTGCCGGACGCGGCCCGCTCCGCCAAGCTTTATTCCGTGCTGGGCTACACCTACGAGCAGCGAAAAGAATACAAGAAGGCCATTGACGCGCTACAGAAAGGCCATTGAACTCGATCGCGACAATCTCGACGCCATCCGCGGTCTGGCTCAGAACCTGTTGAACGACGGTCAAACCGACGCCGCGCTCGAGCAATACAAGATCATCGCGGAATCGAATCCCGAAGACGCGCAGACCTACCTGCGCATGGCGGAGATCTACCGCCGCACATGGCAAGTTCGACCTGGCTCTGGAGAATCTGAAGAAGGCCGAGTCCATGGTGCAGGACTCGATGGAAGTGCCCTACAACATCGCCGCTGTCTACCAGGCGCAGGGCCGCTATGACGACGCCGCGCAGATTCTGCAAGACCTGCTCAAGAAAACCGACAAGCCGGACAACAGCTACACCCAGGGCGAGAAAAATAACCGCGCGGTATTTCTGGAGCGGCTGGGAACGATCTATCGCGACAACAACAACGATCCGCTGGCGATCGAGACATTCCGCAAGATGCTGGCCCTTGGGCGATGACAACGCCGAACGCGGTTACCAGCAGATTATCGACACCTACCGCGAAGCCAAGCAGTGGCAAAAAGCTACTGACGCTGCCAAAGAAGCCACCCAGAAACTGCCCAATGATCGCGGTCTGAAGATGGTTTACGCCGCGCAACTCGCCGACATGGGCCAGGTCGACGCCGGCCTGGAGCAGGTGAAGTCCCTGCTCAAGGGCACGCCTGAAGATCGCGACGTCTACATCACGCTGGCTCAGATGTACACCCGGCTGAAGCGCTGGCCCGAGGCCGAGGCGGCTCTCGACAAGGCGGCCGAGCTCTCCACCAAGGACGAAGACAAGGAGTACGTCGAGTTCCTGCGCGGATCCACCTACGAGCGCGAGAAGAAATACGATCAGGCGGAAGAGGTGTTTCGCAAAGTCCTGGCCACCGATCCGCAGAATGCCGCCGTGCTCAACTATCTCGGCTACATGCTGGCCGATCGCGGCGTGAAGCTCGACGAAGCGCTCATCATGATCAAGAAGGCCGTCGAACTCGATCCCGCCAACGGCGCGTATCTCGATTCGCTGGGCTGGGCCTACTTCAAGCTGGGCAAGTATGAACTGGCGGAAGATAACCTGATAAAGGCCTCCCAGCATATGGGAACGGATCCCACCGTGCAGGACCACCTCGGCGACCTCTATCAAAAGACCGGGCGTCTGAAGCTGGCCGCTGCGCACTGGGAACGGGCGATCAACGAGTGGAACAAGACCGTCGCCGCGGAAGTGGACACCGACAACGTAGCCCAAGTGCCCAGAAACTCGAGTCCGCCAAGATGAAGCTCGCCAAGGAAGATTCGGGGAACAATAGCCAAGAGCAGCACTCAGCATGCAGCACGTAACATTCAGTTCTTCGGCGCCTCCGCGTGTCCAACAGAAACTTCTTGACTGAGTGCTGAATGCTAATTGCTGAGTGCCGCTTCTGCTAAACTTCAATAATGCTCGCCGACTACGCCGTGCGGGTGGAGCAATCCCGCGGACGCCGTTATCCCGAGCCGCAGCATCCCTACCGCAACGACTTTCAGCGCGACCGCGACCGCGTTATCCATTCCCGCGCCTTTCGCCGTCTCGAAGCCAAGACGCAGGTCTTCACCCGCCGCTACTCCGACCACTTTCGCAATCGCCTGACCCACACGCATTGAAGTCGCGCAGATCGCCCGCACCATCGCCGCTCAACTCGGCCTGAACGTCGATCTGGTCGAAGCCCTCGCTCTGGTTCACGACGTCGGCCATCCGCCGTTCGGCCATGCCGGCGAAAAAGCGCTCGACATCGCGATGCGGGCGCACGGCTACTTCTTTGATCACAACCTGCACGCGTTGCGCATTGTAGAAGACTTCGAATTGCGCTACGCCGCATTCCGCGGGCTCAACCTGACCTTCGAAGTTCGCGAAGGCATCATCAAGCATTCGCACGATTACCCGGCCGACCGAGTTCCCAGAACTGGCGGAATATTTGCTCGACCGCCGTCCGCCGCTCGAAGCCCAGCTAATCGATCTGGCCGATGAAATCGCCTACAGCACCGCCGACCTCGACGACGGCTACGAATCCCGCCTGCTGACCCTCGAAACAATTCCGTAGTGGCGTTCCCGTCTTCGAGAGTTTCTACGCGCGAAGCCGAAGCGATCTATCCAGATGTGATGGAGAAGCTGAAATTCAACGAAGCCGCTCAAGCACATGCTGAACCGCTGGGTGGGAGATCTGATCCACAACACGAAAGAACAAATCCGCCAAGGCCGGCGTCAGCAGCCTTGAAGACGTGCGCGTCTGTCCTCATCGGCTCGTCACGCTTAAGCCCGCAGGTCGAGCAGGAACGCCGCCGAGCCAAAGAGTTTCTTTACAAGAACCTCTATTTCAGCCCGACGCTCGACCCTGAAAAGAACGACGCGGAGCAGGTGATCAGCGAACTGTTCGAGTTCTGGATCGCGAAGCCGGAAAATTTGCCTCCAGCTATCAGGAAAAGGCCACACAAGAGCCGCTGCCACGAATCATCTGCGACTACATTGCCGGCATGACCGATAACTACATCTACGAGCAGCATGAGAAGTACTGCGGGTAAGAAAGTCAAAATCGTCGCCACGGATCTAGACGGATTACGCGGATTAAGAAAAGAAATATCGGTGCAGGTCCGCGGAAATCCGTGGCCAAACCTTTCCGCTAGTCACTTGCCACCATGCTCACCACGTCATACATCACCCGGAACCCACGCCGCACCTCTTCTACCCGGATGCGCTCATCATTTCCGTGCTCCGTGCTGTCTTCTTCTTCCTGGTCGCAGTATACGGGTTGAACCCATACGAGTCGATTCCCAAAGGACGATAGCGTTGGTTCTCGGTGTAGCCGCTATCCAGGCGCAGGCACCACCGGCGTCCCCGGGAAAATAGTGAGCTGACACGTTCTGGATCGCAGCGTACAAGAGCTGTATCCGTGGGCGAAGCGTTGGCTAAGCGGAAGTCAGAATCCGCGGCTCGACGCGTCACATTCGGATCATTCACAACGCCGCCGGATGGTCGCGAGAAACTCCTTCGGATCATCCCCGGGCAGAAGCCGAACGTCGAGATTGGCCCAGGCTTCCGGCGGAATCACATTGGTCTGCTCGGAGCCTCCCAGCATGGTCAACGCAATGGTGTCGCGCAAAAGGTAATTCAAGCGGATTCGTCCTGCTCGATCTCGCCGCCGAAAATTCTTGTCCTCTAAAGCCGCGCCGAATATTGCGAAATTTTGCGGCGCGCGCAGGCGGCTCGTAGGGCGCCATGGCTCGCAGGAATTCGTCCGCGACGGGCAAAACCTTGCAACGGTGTTCGGTAGGCGATGATCCGGCTCAGCGCCTGCACCAACCGGTTGGGAGCAGAGTCTGGAATCGGAAGCGAACCATGTCCGGCGCGCCCATGCGCCACAACGTGCAGCCAGAACGCCGCCTTCTCGCCCACGTCCACGCCGATGTACTTGACGTTGCCGTTGTGGTCGAGAATGATTTTCGCCACCTTCGTTGATCAGAATTCGGCATTCCCCAGCAGGTCGCGCTCATGTTCGATGAACCAATCCGTACCCGTGCCATCGACTTCCTCATCGCCGACGGCCAGGAAAATCACATCGCGATCAAGCTCGACCTTCTCGCGCTTTAGCATGACCATCACCATGAATTGCGCCAGGCCTTCGTCCTTCATGTCCTGGGCGCCGCGGCCGTAAATCGAACCGTCCACGATCTCCGCGCTAAACGGTGGAACCTTCCAATGGGACGCGTCACTCGTGACTACATCCATGTGATTCAACAGAACGATAGGCCGGCGGCCAGACGATGAGGTATGCGGTACCCGCGCCCAAAGGTCCGCCCGTCCCGGAGCGTAGGCGAAAATCTGGTTCTCAATGCCTTCCTGGTCGAGGATTTTCTTGAAGAACTCGGCCGCGCGAATCTCATTGCCGGGCGGATTGGTGGTGTCGATTCGCAGATACTCTCGTTGCCACTCTACCGCGAGGTCGGCGTACTGCTTCAAACGATCTTTGGGAATCCTATCCGAGGCAAGCCCAGGTTTGGCTGCAGCCGTTTGCGACCAGCCAAGTGTTGCAAACACCGTAAACACGAACCCTAGAAAAGCAAACTCTACCAGTCCTTTTGGACATCCAATCTCCTGTGTTGCCTGAGCTCTTCCCACGCAGTTTTTATACCAGCTTTGCCAAAATTACCCTCAAGGCGGATGATTATTCTCCGGTTTCGCGCTCCGGGGCTACAATATCATTGCAGCAGAAGGATTTAGCTTCACTGCAGTTTGGCAATCGACCTGTTATAGAGACTGTGAGTGCGGGAGTCAAACGGCCCGCTTTGGCCGTGAGCCGCCTCATCGAAATCACGCAGCGCGCCCGTTAGGCGTGCCGGAATGGAGCCCATATGCTCCTTCCTCGGAGGAAGTCAGAAATGAAAAATCGTGTACTTGTAGCGCTTTTTGTAGCCGTTGTGCTCGCGCTGCCCGCCTTTGCGCAACAGACCGGCTCGACCTCGCAGGATCAGCCGGCCGCCAGCCAACCCGCGCAGGCGACACCTTCGCAGACCGTGGGCGCCACTGGGAAGCAGCCCTTGCAGGCTGAGACCCACGAAGGCTTCTGGGGCAAGATGAATCCGTTTGCCCGCAAGAAGTATGTGCAGCGCCAAACCCAACCCATCCGCGACCGCGTGAATGAACTCGACGAGCTCACGGCGGAAAACACGAAGGCGATCAAAGACGTTGATGCCCGCGCCCAGCAAGGTATCCAACTCGCTTCGGCCAAGGCCAACGAAGCCGACCAGCACGCCATTGATGCCGGCAACAGAGCCCAGGCAGCCCAGCAGACCGCGACCCAGGCGAACACTCGCCTCTCCAACGTCGAACAGGTTGTCGGCAACATCGATCAATACAAGGCCACAACCCAGACCGAGATTCGTTTCCGTCCGGGCCAGAGCGTTTTGAGCCAGAACGCCAAAACCGCGCTTGATGACATGGCGACTCCGCTTAAGAATCAACGCGGCTACATCATCGAAGTGCAGGGATTCTCCGCCGGCCATGGCCAGGCCGCCATCGCTACCTCGCAGAAAATGGCCGATTCAGTGGTGCGATATCTGGTGCTGAATCACGAGTTCCGGTCTACCGGATTTACGTGGTTGGCATGGGCAACGCTCCCGTTCCCAGCGCCGGCACTGATGACCAAGCCAAGAACAAGCGAACCAGCGGCGGCCGCGTGGAAATCAGCCTGCTGAAGAATGATCTGGAACAACTGAGTGCAACGTCGACCACGCCAGATCAAGCTCCGGCGAAATAGTTTTAAAGGACGACGGGCAAAACGCCTGAGCGCCCTCCCCCGGAAAAGCCTCTTGCGCAAGCAAGAGGCTTTTCTGTTCTCGCTAAATGCCCAGGTACACCCGGACGCCCCTCCAGGCGGTTTTATCCACTGGCTTTTCGGGGTCTGCTTACACCACGCCGGCGGTTTCCTGTTTCATCTTTTCGGCTTGATAATGGGCAGTTAGCGCCTCGATCAATGGCTGCAACTTCCCATCCATCACCTCCTGAAGCTGATGGATGGTCAAGCCGATGCGATGGTCGGTAACGCGGTTCTGAGGAAAGTTGTAAGTCCGGATCTTTTCGCTACGATCGCCCGAACCCACCATAGCTTTGCGCTCCTTGGCCAGCGCGTCCTGTTGCTTCTGCATCTCCATCTCATAAAGCCGGGAGCGCAGCACCCGCATACCCTTTTCGCGGTTCTTGATCTGTGACTTCTCGTCCTGACAGCTCACTACGGTATTGGTCGGAATATGCGTGATGCGCACCGCAGAATAGGTTGTGTTTACCGATTGCCCGCCCGGGCCTGACGAGCAGAACGTATCGATGCGCAGGTCTTTAGCCTCAATCTTGACGTCCACATCTTCCGCTTCCGGCAGAACTGCAATAGTGACCGCGGAGGTGTGAATCCGGCCCTGTTGCTCAGTCGCAGGCACACGCTGCACGCGATGTACTCCGCTCTCATATTTCAAGCGTGAGAAGACGCGCTGACCCTCGATCAAGGCTATGACTTCTTTCAAGCCCCCGGCGGAAGATTCCGAAGTCGACAGTACTTCCACCTTCCAGCCCTGAGTTTCCGCGTACCGGGTGTACATGCGGAACATTTCCGCGGCGAACAGAGTAGCCTCGTCGCCGCCGGTGCCGGCCCGGATTTCGAGAATCACATCCTTCTCATCGTTGGGATCCTTTGGGCAAGAGCAGAACTTTAAGCTCTTCTTCAACGCCACCGACGCGGGCCTCCAGTTTTTCCAACTCCTCCTGGGCGTAGGCCCGCATCTCAGGATCTTTCTCGTCGGCAAGCACGGCGCGGCTTTCCGCGATGCCCCGTTTCAAGTCCTTGTACTCGCGGTACCGCTCCACGATCGGGAGCTGATTTCGCTATGCGCCTTGGCAGTCTTCTGATATTTCGCCGAATCATTCATGATCTCCGGCGAAGCCAGCGTCTGCGTCAACTCTTCGTAGCGGGCTTCGATTTGATCAAGCCGTTCAAACATATGTTTAGCCGTCGGTCGCTGGTCGTTCGTCGTTGGCCATGCGGGATCAGGCAACCTTCTCTCGTAGCGAGTTGATCAGCCACTCAAGGCTCGACCAACACCTTCACACAATGGCTGACAATCGCTGCATCTTCCCGGACAAGTATTGTAATTCCTCCGCAATGAGAAACTGAGTCTGCAATATCTTTCAGTGACGATGAAATAGAAAGGCCTCCCTCTGCAATGTACAGATCGAGGCTGCGACGCATTTGTGATCAACTACCAAGGACGCAGGAAACCACCTGTCTGCCAACGGCCAAAGACGAACGACCAACGACGGGCCCCGCTAGGCAATGACTAGTTCGCCGCCGCGCTGCTTTTCCAGAGACATGGCCTGATCCAGTGCGACGATGGCGCACTCCGCCTGCTCGTCCGACGGAGGCTTGGTTGTGATGCGCTGCATCCACAAACCGGGCGCCGTCATCAGGGCAAACAGCGATCCGCGATGTTTGGCGGCAAAACGAATGATTTCGTAGGACAAGCCCGGTAATCACAGGCAACAGCACAATGCGAACCGCAAACCGCGCCCAGAACGTCGTCACCGGCACCAGCATGTACACCAAAATCGAAATGATCATCACGGTCATAAGAAAGCTGGTTCCGCAGCGCGGATGATAGGTCGAATACTTCTGCACTGCGGCGGTATTCAGCGGATCGCCGTTCTCGAACGCGAATACCGTCTTGTGCTCGGCCCCGTGATACTCATACACCCGCCGAATGTCCTTCCATAGCGATGTGCCCCAGATAAACAGCAGGAACAAGAGCAGACGAATGATGCCATCCACCAGGTTGAAAACAATCTGCTCGCCGAAGACGGGATTCACCCGCTTCAATTCCGTGGCCGCAACCAGCGGCAGGAACTTGTACATGAAGATGAAGAAGCCGACAGAGAAGACAACGTTCACGGTCGCGATCCACCCGCTGATTTCCAGCTTCTTTTTCTCGGGCTGCCCCGGCTCGGCGCGGGCTGCAACTCGTCGAGCGCCACGTTGGCGGAAAACTTCAGCGCGCGGAAGCCCAGCGTCATCGCATGGCCCAGGGTGATGACGCCGCGCATCACCGGCCAGCCCATCCATTTGTGCTTTTCTGAGAGCCGCTCCAGCGGTTCGCTGTGGGTCGAGACCTCGCCCGACGGCTTGCGGCACGCGATAGCCCAGGCATGCGGCGACCGCATCATAACGCCTTCAAGAACGGCCTGGCCGCCGACCAGGGTCTCCTCGCCACCCTCCAGCGCAGGCAGAAGCTGGATAGCTACGAAAAACCGCCACAATGTTCGCAAAAATCGCATGGCGATTGGATGATCCTTCCGGCGACAAAGCACCAGCAGTAAGAGTATCACAGCCAGAGTTGATTTAGGATGAGCTGGCCAGGTCGGCAAGTAGCAGGTTCGTAGGGACTTACACTCGTACAGGAATGTGTGGGGACGGCGTCTTTGACCCGTCCGCCGAGAGAAACTCGACAGCACGGACCTTGAAATGCGCCAATTCGCGGAAGCCTGCGAACGCATCGCAGGCACGACCAAGAAGCTGGAAAAGATCGCCATCGTCGCCGACTATTTCAAGCCGAGCCGGCCGGAGGACGCGCTCCGTCGCCGCGATTTTTCTCTCGGGCAGCCCCTTCCCAGCCTGGGAGGAAACCACGCTGCAAGTGGGAGGCAGGCTGCTGTGGCAGGTGGTCGAAGAGCTCTCGGGCAAAACTGCACAGGAACTTACCGCTGCGTACCGCAAATACGGCGACCTGGGCGCCGCAGCCGAGGAGGTTTTAACCCAACTTGGCGTCGGAGGACGATCAGCAAGCGTCCGAACCTCGCCCAAGTATCCAGTCCAAGCGTCCGAGAAGTGCAAGCTGGTTTTAGAAAAATAGCTTCGGCCCGCGGCTCTTCCGCGAAAAGTGCTCTGGTGCGCGAACTCCTTTCGCCAGTAACCCCGCTCGAAGCCAAATACATTGTGAAGATCATCACCGGCGATCTGCGCATCGGGCTGAAAGAAAGCCTGGTTGAAGAAGCCATCGCCAAGGCCTATGGCGGCAAGTTGAGCGAAGTGCAGCGTGCCAATATGCTGCTCGGTGACATCGGCGAAACCCTGGAACTCGCGGCCAAGGCCAATCAGGGACAAGCAGGTCTAAGCAACGTGAAGATGCGGCTGTTCCATCCCCTGGGATTCATGCTGGCGAGCCCCGCCGAGTCCGCAGAAGAAGCGCTCAGCTATTTCGAGAACGCGCTGGTCGAAGACAAATACGACGGAATCCGCGCCCAGGCACATTGTTCCGGAGGCGAAGTGCGCATCTTTTCGCGCACCAGGGACGAAATCACGGAATCTTTCCCCGAATTGCCAGATGCACTGGCCGGCCTTCCCCAAGACGCAATTCTCGACGGAGAAATCGTGGCGTGGAGCTATCTGGCCTCCGAGTCTGGCGAGACTGGCCGAGCCCTTCCGTTCAGCGCCTTGCAGCAGCGGCTGGGCCGGAAGAAAGTGAGCGATCAAATGATGCGGAGGGTGCCGGTAGCCTATCTCGTCTTCGATATTCTCTACGCCGAAGGCGAATTGCTGATCGATCGTCCGCTGCGCGAGCGAGCAAAGCTGCTCGACGAGTTGCTGGCAGCACCGAGAATTCCGACTCAAGCAAGGTCCGGAGGACCGCAGGGCAGGTTGATGCTGGAATCCACCGAGCCGGCAATCGCCGCCCAGGTTTTCCGAGCCCCGGTGTTTCAAACGTCTTCGCCCGAGGAACTCGATCGACTCTTCGAAGCAGCCCAGGCCCGCGGCAACGAAGGATTGATGATTAAGAATCCCGACTCAACATATACCCCAGGGCGCCGCGGAAAATCGTGGCTGAAACTGAAACGTGAACTGGCGACGCTAGATGTAGTCGTCACGGCCGTCGAATACGGTCATGGCAAGCGCATCGGCGTTCTCAGCGACTATACGTTTGCGGTGCGAGACGGCGAGCGCCTGGCAAATATCGGCAAAGCTTACTCGGGCCTGACCGACGTCGAGATCTCTGAAATGACCAAATGGTTTCTGGAGCACGCGGTCGAAGACCAGGGCTTCCGCCTGCTCGTCGAACCCAAGATCGTGTTGGAAGTCGCCTTCAACAACATGATGCGCTCCGACCGCCACGAAAGCGGGTACGCGTTACGCTTCCCCAGAATCGTGCGTATAAGAACGGACAAGCCACCAGAAGAAGCCGACACGATTGAAAGAGCGCGAGAGATCTATGAGAGGCAGAAGCACGAAACCAGCAATTAGCACTTGGCATTTAGCGCTCAGTCGAGCCCCGCCTAATGCCAAGATTTTGAGGAGCTCAACTCTAGAGTGCTAATTCCTTTCAATGTTCATGCTCATGTTCTTCGCTCACCGGAATTACGCATCCATGTGCCACTTCACAAATCACATTCTCAAACTGGATCGTGGTGTGATCGATGTGGAACTCGTCGTGCAACCGTTGCTTCACATCCCGCAAAATCCGTTCACTGACCGACGGTGGAATGTCTTCAATCGAAATATGACACGACAAGGCCCGCGTCTCGGAACCGATATTCCACACATGCAGATCGTGCACGTCGTTCACACCCTTGACGGCTCGCATGGCAGCCTCGACGCGATCCAGCCGGATGCCACGCGGCGTTCCTTCCAGCAGAATATTCAGCGTCTCGCGGCAGATGCCAAAGCCCGACCACAGAATGAGCGCCCCGATGCCAAACGATAGCGCCGAATCAATCCAGTACTGGCCGGTCGCCAGGATCACCCATCCGCCAACGATGACCGCGGCGGTCGAAACCGTATCGCCAATCTCATGCAGCAGGGCGCTGCGAATGTTGACGTCCCGTCCAGAGCGATAGAGAAGCAGGGCAATCACGCCGTTCATCAAGACGCCGGCGGCCGCTACCCAAATCATTGTGCTGGCCCGCACATGCTCGGGATTCTGCAACCGGCGAAACGCCTCGTAGAAGATCAGGAACGAAACCACAACCAGCGATCCCGCATTCACCAGCGCCGCCAGCACTCCCGCGCGATGCCAGCCATAAGTTTTGGTAGCGCTTGGCGGACGCGATTCGAGATACACCGCGACCAGCGAGAGCAATAACGCAACGAAATCAGAGAGGTTGTGCCCGGCTTCGGAAAGCAACGCCAGAGAATGCGCGCGGATGCCCGCGACCACCAGCAACAAGATGTAAGCCAATGTGACGACGAGCGAAACTCGCAGAACCTTGGAGGTTCGTTCGCCCGCGCCATGGGTATGCATGTGCATCTCAGTTCAGTTTAAGGCTGCCGGAAGCAGGGTTCAAGGCGGGACCGCGCCTGGCACCGGGTGCTGCTGAAAAATCAGCAACCCAGGACTACGGCTGGGATTCCATCAGCTTCTGAAACTGGCGGAAGCGCTCGGTAGTCTCGGCGCCATGTGCCACGTACCATTCCCGCCACAGAGTCGGATCATCGCCCAATTCCTGATCAGTAATCTCCCGTAGAGCGCGGTAGCCATACTTCACGGTTTCTGCATCAAGCTTTTTGTCTTCGACCATCTCGATCAGCCCAGGCACCGACTGCATGCGCTGGGCGCGAGTCAGCATGCCGCAGTGAGCAAGGCCGCATCCAGCGCCGTCAATCCGCACCCGGAATGCGGGATCATGATGGAAAGCTTCCACCAGATCTGGGACGGTGTCGTCCGTGCCGATGTCCGCGATTGCGGAAACCGCCCGCAGCCGCACTGGTTCGCTCTCCGAATGTGACCAGACGCGCAACTGAGTATGGATGCGGGCAACCTCCACTCCTCGATTGGCAAGGCGTCCGAGATACCAGATGCTGAATTCCGCCCTCTGCGGATCGCTCTCGGCCAACTGCAGCAGCGTCTCAGCGGTCTCAGCATTTTTCGGCAGGTTCGCAACCGCCAGGTCAATCTCGAAACAAGCCGCACGCACCCTTAGGTCGTCGCCATTCATGGCCACGTCCATGAGTGTGACCAGCGAGTCGGTTTGCTTGATCTGTCCTCGCCATTGCTTTACCCGCACTTTGATTTCATCCGTCGCGCCACGGTGGTGCGAGATCGCGTACTGCAATAGCCTCTCAGCCTGCTGCTGCGCCGGCAGATGGTCCACCATCTCACGTTCAACTTCCGATAGCTGGCTGGTGGTGCCGCTGACAGGCCTTCCTGGCACCGGAAGTCGTTGGCCTATGATTTCGCCGGGCATGCTCTGGCCGGAAGCCATCACGCTGATTAGCGCCACGCAGACCGAACCCCATAAACCCGCTGACACCCTGCCTCGCATACCGCGAAGCTAACATCGGTGACGCGGAGCAGAAAGTTACCAGAGTTTCGAGTAGTGTGCCGATCGACGGCCACATAATCAAAGGAGAAGGCGCCGTAGATCGCGGCCGCGACTCTTGTGTTCAAATAGCTCGGTGCTCCTGAAAGACACACTTACGTCGGCGGTCGACCGCCTTACGTCGGCCCGCGTTGGCTCTCCCCGCATGAATGCCGAATTGCTGCTGATGTTTACTCTGGGCTGCGACCGGGCATATCTGTTCGCTCACCCCGAGCGTGACATCACCGGCGAAGAGCAAGCTCGCTATGAGGAAGCGCTCGCCCAGCGAGCCCGCGGAGTCCCGGCACAATACATCACCGGCCACCAGGAATTCTGGGGCATGAATTTCCTGGTGTCGCCGGCGGTGCTGATTCCCCGCCCGGAAACCGAGCATGTAATCGAAACGGTTTTGACCCTTAGCAAGGCATGTCTTGCATCTTCGGCCGGCGGCCCGATTCGCATCGTCGACGTAGGCACCGGATCAGGCTGCATCGCCATTGCGCTCGCCAAAGAACTCCCCGATGCGGAGATCCAGGCAACCGACATTTCTCCGGAGGCACTCGATGTGGCCCGTGTCAACGCCGCCCGCCATCAACTCGAAAAGCGAATTCGTTTCCACCAAACCGATCTGCTTCACTCTCTCGATCTCGACGCGTTCGATTTCATAGTGTCGAACCCCCCGTACGTCGGTGAATCCGAAGAAGACCAGGTGCAACTCGAAGTCCGCAAATTCGAGCCGCGCAACGCTGTTTTCGCAGGGCCCAGCGGGCTGGAAGTGATCGAACGCCTGATTCCGCAAGCGCACGCCGCTCTGAAGCCCGGCGGCCGGCTGGTCATTGAGATCAGTGGAACCATCGCGGAAGGCGTCAAAGGCCTGCTCGGCGGATGGAAGCAGGTTCAGATCACCAATGATCTGCAAGGCATCGCGCGCGTAGCGTCCGCAACAAAATGTTGATCGTTGTTTGTGGCTCTCTCTCGCTGCGCGTGAAGACCGCTGCCGCCTCCATTCTCGACTATCTATGGTAGTAGCTCGCCTTGGCACGCTAGTCTCCCACTCGCGATCTCAATTGTTCCGGGAAAATCATTTTTCTTAATCGTTGCTTGGGAGACAACATCCGATGCACTCAAAAGTAAGAAATGCAGGCTTGTTCAGCGTCATGTTCGCTCTCATCGCAATGTTGCTCACGGTTGCGAGCCATGGCCAGAATCCCACCGGAACATTGCGGGGTGTCGTTCAGGACCAAAGTGCCGGGCGAGTTGCGTCCGCGTCGATCGTTGTACAGGCAGTCGGTTCATCTCTGAAGCGCGAGACCAAGAGTGACGACCACGGAGAATTCCGCCTGAGCGAACTGCTGCCCGGCACCTATCACGTCGTAGTGGACGCCAACGGTTTTGCCGAGGCCCAGGCCGATGTCGCGGTAATTGTCAGTTCCGTCCGCGATATAACCGTCACCATGAACCCGCCAACGGTGCAGCAGACCGTAAACGTGCAAGCCCATCCCTCGTCCATCACCACGCAACAGATTGACCTTGCCAGCGCAGTCCATCAGGCGGTAGTTTCAACTCAGGATCTGCAAAACTTGCCGCTGGCCGCCCGGAGCTTCGCGAATATCGCCTATCTTGCCCCTGGAACCGAGCCGGTCGAACCCTCAGATCCGACTAAAGCCCGCATCACAGCAGTTTCCACCGGCGGCAGTTCCGGACTGAACAACGAACTCTCCGTAGATGGCGGCGACAACTCCGACGATTACATTGGCGGATTCCTCCAGAACTTTTCCCCCGACGACATCCAGGAATTTGCCATTCGCACAGCGCAGGAAGACGCTGATACCGGACGCACCACCGCCGGCTCCGTAGTAATTACGACCAAGCGAGGCAGCAACGAATGGCACGGCGATGCAGCTTTCTACGAGCGCGCTGCAGACCTCAACGCTCGTTTTCCAATCGAGAATCCCGCGCCCAATCCCAAGCAGCCATTCTCGCGGCAAAACTACATCGGAACCATTGGTGGGCCGATCAAGAAAGATAAGATTTGGATATTCTCCTCTTTCGAATACGTTCACGAGAACGCCAGCATCGCCTATAGTCCCGCCAGCCAAGCCCAGTTCAACGCTTTGGCTTCTCTCGCTGCCGCCGGATTGATCCCAGGCGCAAGCTCGATCCCAGTACCCCCGAACGTCCCCGTCCCATTCCGTGATTATCTGGGCACCGCGCGTTTCGACTGGGCACAATCATCAAAGTCGCAATGGTTCCTTCGGGCCGCGGTCGACAACTACATCACGCACAACGCCCTGGTACAGCAAGCCACGTTACCGTCGACCGGCGCCGAGCAGCATAACAACTACATGAACATGGTGATCAGCAATTCGTACACCTTCAGTCCAAGCTGGCTGGGAAATTTTGTATTCACCGCCAGCGGATTGCATCTCACCGAAGCCCGTAATTCAGACTACGGTTACGCATTGGCTTTCCCGTTCACCTCGACGTCGCAAACCATTTCCGGCTTCGAGACTTTCGGCGACCAACAATTTCTCACCCCCATCACCGCTTTCCCCGTATTGCGCAATCAGGAGAAGTACCAATTCCGCTACGACGTGAGCGGCGTCGTGGGTAAACACGCCCCCAGATTCGGAATCAACTTCATTCACGAGCCGGTGCTGAGCGGCGCGCTCTCCGGAACAGCCGAAACTCTGCTCGCTTATACCAACAACCCGACCTTCTACGCCGCGAACCCTTCGCAGTTTTATGCCAATCTGAATTGCATCAACCCGCCCGCCGATGTCTCCTGCACCGCGACACCCGCCGGCGACGGCAGCTTCTCCCAAAACGTGCAGCGGCTTGGCCTCTACGCGGAAGATTCCTGGCGCGTAACTTCGCATCTCACTTTCAACTACGGCCTGCGCTACGACACCACGTTCGGCCTGCTGACCGCCGACGGCCGCAGTCAAGCCTACAACCCCGCCTATCTTCTCACCCTGAAAGCACTCGGCATCCCGCTAATCAACGGCGTGGCCAGTGACTACCGCAAAGCCTTCGGCCCTCGCATCGGCATCGCCTATTCCCCAGGACAATTAGGCAAAACCGTAATCCGCGCTGGCTTCGGTATGTATTACGACGATCTCGCGCAGAATGGTTGGGTCACTGCGTTTCAAGCCGTCAATGCGCCCCCCGGGGTCTGCATCAATCCCGGAGATCCCGGCTGCATCCCCGGCGCCGCGGACGGAGGAGTCGGAAACATTATCGATCCCAACTACAAAACTCCTTACGCCATTCATGCGAGTGCCGGAGTTCAGCACACCTTCAACGCCAACTGGACACTGAGCGGGGACTACATCCACGAGCAGGGAAATCACGGCTACCGCGCCTATCCGTACGCCGCGGGCACTTCGCTGTTTGCCGCCGACCCCGCCAATCAGGACCTCGTGCCCGACGTGAACGTCTTCAAATCCGACAACCGCTCGAGCTTCAACGCTCTGATGCTCCATCTGCAAGGCAACGTCTCCAACCGCTTCAACCTGGTCGCAAACTACACGTTGTCGAAAGCGCAGACTTGGGGCTGCGTGCTCGGAGAACTCTTCGACTATGTCAACGGCGTCTGCGATCCGTTGAATCCGTTTCGCCAGGGCGACTACGGTCCATCTGGCGAAGACGTAACTTCCCGCTTCGTTTTTGCCGGAACCTTCTACATCCCCGGAGGTTTCCAGCTAAGCACGCTGGCTCAGGCCGAGACGGCGCGTCCCTTTACCATCACCCTCGCCGACAACAGTGATCGCATCTCAATCAATGGCGTGAGAACCAGTCTGGATGAATCGCGCGGAACTCCCTACATCCAGATTGATCTCCGCGTCAGCCGTCCTTTCAACTTCCACGACCACTGGTCGATCATACCGTTCGCCGAATTCTTCAATCTCTTCAACCGCAACAACCCGGGCGCCAACTATGTGACCAACATCGCCGCGCTCCCCGTTCCACCCGACGAAGCGCAGAGCGGCAACATTACTCATATCTGTACCAACCCGTCGTGCACCTCGACGCAGCCCATCACCAGCTTGAGCCAGCTCAACGTCCCCGGCGGCGCTCTCGGAGATTTCTTCGGCCCTGGCACCACCGTCGGCATTCCCTTCGCCGCGCAACTCGGAGTCCGCGTGACTTTCTAAGGCGGTGTCCCGCAAGTTTGCGGAATAAATGTCCGGTTTCTTTGAAGGAGTACGGCTTCAGCCGCACCGTAGCGGACTCAGCAAACAAGGGCTTTAGCCCCTGAGTTAGGGAAGCCGAACTTGCTTTTCGCCGCGCACTTCTTCCGCGTACTTCGTGGAATCCCTGCCTGAAATGAGCGCCAGAACTCCGCTGCAACTTTTTGTGTAATTGTTGCAAGGGTTTTACCTGACCCAAAACGTTTTTACAATTTTCCCGTTGACTTCCGCCCTAACCCCGCCGAAAATCGCTGGGCCTCTGCTGCTCCCGCCTCGCTCTCACTCTGGGGACAGAGGAACACTCCCTTGAACGTCTCTTTACCATTTACTCGAATCAGTGATCGGATCATGAACAGTGGTTCTACCACCCACCCCACTAAAGGAGAGAAGTCTATGAAACATTTCATCGCGCTGCTGACGATCGTTGCGGCAGCATGGTTCCTCGTGTGTGCTTCCGCCCCTCTTGCCCAGGCCCAGCCACAGTCCTTGTTGACTCGTCATGTGCGTGAAGTGACTCTCAATGGCGAGGCGCCCTCCGTCGGCCGCGTCCCAGCCAACCAATCCATGCGGATCGATATTGTTCTGGCGGTGCGCGATCAGGCGGGTCTGGATCGTTTCTTGCATGATGTTTACGATCGTTCAAACCCCTCATACCGGCAGTTCTTAACCGTTTCAGAGTTTACCGAGCGATTCGGTCCCAGCCAGGAAGACTATGACGCCCTCATGCACTTCGTGGCAGCCAACGGCTTTACCGTGCTTGGCGGCTCCCGGGATGCCATGGACGTGCAGCTCAAGGGGTCAGTGGCAACCATCGAGGCAGCCTTCCATATAACCCTGGGTCTGTATCAGCATCCGACGGAGCAGCGCACATTCTTCGCTCCGGACCGCGAGCCCACCGTGGACCTGCCTTTCCGCCTGTGGCACATCACGGGCTTGGACAACTATTCGATCCCGCGTCCCGCATTAGTGCGGAGACCTCCAGGCATCAAGCCCCCCGCCACGACCGGTTCCTGTCCTTCACAATCCTTTTGCGGCAGCGACATGAGAGCGGCTTACTACGGGGGAACCGCGCTCACCGGCAAAGGTCAGAACATCGGATTGCTGGAGTACCTCGGATTTGACATAGCCGACGTGAACACCTACTACAAGAACGCTAAACAAAAGAGAACTGCCAAAGTAAAAGGCATTTCCACGGATGGAAGCTCTGTGAATTGCGTCGCGTCGCAAGGCTGTGACGACACCGAACAGACCCTGGACATCACCCAGGCGCTCGGCATGGCGCCGGGTGTGACCACGGTTTACATATACGTGAGTGACAGCAGCGATACCGCCCTGTTGAGCAGTATGTCAACGCATAAGCCCTTGCCGTTGCAATTGAGCGCGTCGTGGCTCTGGGATCCATCGGATCCCGCAACCGATAACCCCTACTTCAAGAAGATGGCAGCACAGGGGCAGAGTTACTTCAACGCGGCCGGCGACGATGGCAAATTCAATTCCAGTTATCCAACTTGGCCGGCGGACTCTGCGTGGGCGATCAGCGTCGGCGGCACGGACTTGACAACGAAAGGTCCGGGCAAGGGTTGGGCTTCGGAGACCGTTTGGGTCGACGGTGGCGGTGGCTTCTGGGCTCCCGACAACCAGAAGATTCCAAGCTGGCAGAAGCTCAAAGGGGTGATCACCAAGGCAAACGAGGGCTCCACGAAATATCGGAACGCTCCAGACGTCTCGGCAAACTCGAATTTCACCTTCTACGTGTGTGCCGACCAACGAGGCTGCACTGCAAACGAATATGGCGGAACCAGTTTTGCGTCGCCGATGTGGGCCGGCTACCTGGCTCTGGCCAATCAACAAGCGGCTACCAACGGCGATAAACCGCCGGGCTTCATTAATCCCGCCATTTATCCGCTGGGTCTCGGGAAAGGCTATAGTACCGATTTCCATGACATCACCAGTGGAAGTAATGGCTATCCGGCGACCAAAGGCTACGATTTGGCCACCGGCTGGGGCAGCCCGAACACGGACGGCCTGATAAACGCGCTGGCAAAGTAGAATGCCGGTTCACTAGGTCCCGGCCCGCTCCCTGGTGAGCGGGCTTTTTTATTTTCTCCGAATTACTCTCTAAACCCCGCGACCCAAGACTGAGGGCGCAGCCGTCGTTGTTGGCGTGCACGAATTTGCGCGATAAGTGCAAGACTCTTCCTAAACCCAACTATTTGACAATTTTCCCATTGACTTCCACGTCAAGGCACCTGAGAATCGCATGGCCTCTGCTGCTCCCGCCCCGACTTATTCTGGACCGCCGAGGAAACACTTCGTTGAGCACCTCTTTGCCATCACTCGCAGGAGTAATTGAGATCATGATTAGCAGTTTCACCACCCACTTAAAAGGAGAGAAGTCCATGAAACGTTCCATCGCGCTGCTGACGATTGCTTCGGCGGCATTGTTCCTGGTATTTGCTTCGTCCACTCCCGTCGCCCTGGCTCAAAGCGGCGACCGGATTCTCATTCCCGAGTCCAGCATTCAGCGCCCTGGGGATCTTGGTGTACGGGCCCATACCGACATCAGCATCGTCATACCCGGCAAGCTCGAGATCGGCGACAACGGCGCTCCTATCGCGGAGAACCCGTTATCTCTGGCCTGTATTTATCATCTGGTCAAGCAGACCAAGGGCTGCCCTAAGACCAGCAAGATTGTTCCCAACGGCGGGACGAAAGCGATCGCTCTGGTCGATGCCTTTGATAACCCCGATGCGGCAAGCGATATCAAGACGTTCGCCGCCGCCTACGGTTATGGCACACCAGACTTCACAGTGGTCAAAGTTGGCAATCCGGCGGCGAATCAAGGCTGGGCTTTAGAAGAGTCGTTGGATATTGAATACGCATTCGGCATGGCCCCCAATGCCAAGATTTACCTGGTCGAAGCTAACTCCAATTCAGATTCAGATCTATATGCGGCGGAGGATAAGGCGACCGAACTGGTGCAGGCGGCTGGCGGCGGCGAAATCTCCAACAGTTGGCAGGGCGGGGAATATTCGGGCGAGAAGGCGGATGACTCACACTTCAAGGGCAAGGGGGTGGTTTACTTTGCCTCAGCCGGCGACGCGGGCGGCCAGGTTGGTTATCCCAGCACCTCGCCCTTCGTGGTCTCGGTCGGCGGAACGACAATTCTGCGTAACAATAAGGGCCTCTTTACCAGTGAGAGCGCCTGGAGCGATGCTGGAGGCGGCCCCAGTTCGATCGAACCCCGTCCCAGCTATCAGAAGGTCATCTCGAAGATCGTCGGCACCCACCGGGGCACACCGGACATTTCGTCCGAAGCCTCCAACGTTTCTTACGTGGCAATCTACTCGCAATACGGTTGCGGAGGCTGGTGCGGAGTAGGCGGCACCAGCGTTTCGTCCCCGACCATGGCCGGCATCATCAACGCCGCTGGCCAGTTCAAAGCGTCGACCAAGGCTGAACTCACCGAAGCCTATGCCGACTACGCAAGTGCCACCAAGTACAAGGCCGACTTTACGGATATCGTAACCGGCAGCAACGGCTACGCCTGCAAGAAGGGCTGGGAGTTCTGCACCGGTATCGGCTCGCCAAAAACCTTCAAAGGCAAATAAGTATTTTGTAAACGAAAAGCCCACTCCTCGTATGGAGTGGGCTTTTTTCTTCTCCCAAACAAGGTTGAGTGCCGAATGCTAAGTGCTGAGTGCTAAACTTCCTTCCCCACGCTGGCGGGCTGAATCTCTTCCAAATCCACCCAGTTGGTCGGATACACCCCGGTGTAGCAAGCCGTGCAGTAGTTGGTCTTCTCGCCATCTCCGCAAGCCTTCTTCAACCCCGGGAGCGAAAGATAAGCCAGTGAGTCCGCGCCAATGAACTCGCGAATCTCCTCGACGGATTTGTTCGCGCCGATGAGCTCCTTCTTGGAGGGCGTGTCCACTCCGTAAAAGCAAGGCGAAATCGTTGGCGGACAGGAAATGCGCATGTGCACTTCCTTGGCTCCCGCACTCCGGACCATGCGCACGATCTTGCGGCTGGTGGTGCCACGCACGATCGAGTCGTCGATCAGCACTACGCGCTTACCTTCGAGCAGGCTGCGCACCGGATTGATCTTGAGCTTTACTCCGAAATCGCGCACGCTTTGTTGCGGCTCGATGAAGGTGCGTCCCACATAGTGATTGCGGATCAACCCAAAGCGAAAGGGAATTCCGCACTCTGCGGCATAACCCATAGCGGCGGTCACACCGGAGTCCGGCACCGGAACCACAATGTCAGCCTCCGCCGGCGCTTCCCGCGCCAACTGGCGCCCCAGTTCCTCACGGCTCTCCTGCACTGCCCGCCCAAACACCAGGCTGTCGGGACGCGAGAAATAAACGTGCTCGAAGATGCAGCTGGACTGCGCCAAAGCCGGAGTGTAAGAACGCGAAGTAATTCCCTCGGGACCAACGATGACCAACTCCCCCGGCTTCACATCGCGCTCGAAGACGGCGCCGATCAGATCAAATGCACAAGTCTCAGAGGCAAACACGATCGTGTCCTGCTTCTCGCCACCCTGGGCCGGAATCCTCCCCATAGCGAGAGGCCGAAAGCCGCGCGGGTCGCGCGCTGCAAAAATCCGATCCGGACTGATCATGACCAGCGAGAACGCACCTTCAACCCGCCGCAGCGCATCGGCAATGGCCTCAGGCAAAGTCTGCTCTTTTGACAGCGCAATCAGGTGCACGATGACTTCGGTATCGCTGTTGGTCTGAAAAATCGACCCCTGGCTCTCCAGCCGATGACGGATGTCCTGCGCATTCACAAGGTTGCCATTGTGCGCCAAGGCCATACTGCCCTTGTTCGACTGCACCATGATGGGCTGCGCATTGAGCAGCGCGGAATCTCCGGCCGTCGAATAGCGAGTGTGGCCGATTGCGAGGGTGCCCGGCAGCTTGGCTAAAATGGCGCCCTGAAAAATGTCGGCGACCAGTCCCATGGCCTTGTGCATGTGCAGAGCCATGCCGTCGGACGTCACAATGCCCGCCGACTCCTGGCCCCGATGCTGCAGAGCATGAAGCCCCAGGTACGCAAGCTTCTCCGCCTCCAAGTTCGAGTAAATCGCGACTACTCCGCACTCATCCCGAAATTTGTCGGAAGTTAGCATTTGGCCCTTAGCCTTTGGCAATTAGCTTGAACCTACAAAAACTCACGCACTTCTCAGCGAACCCTCCGGAGGTTCTCCGCGCTCTCTGCGATTAAAAGCTTCTACTCACCTGCAACAGCTTCCGGTTCAGTCCGCAAAGCCGCTTCCAATGCGCTTTCGAAAGCCTGGCGCAATTCGCTCACTGTCGCCGAAACAACGGCCCGCCCATCCAGCTTGATCTCCACTTGATCGGAAACTGTCTCACCGATCTCTTCCGCTGACAAGCGATATTTTGCCGCTACCTGTTTGATTCGCGCCAGATGATTATGGTCGCACGAGATGACGACGCGGCTCGCATCCTCGCCGAAAAGAACAAACTCCGGCGGCAAATCCTGAGCGGCCAGATTCGCGCGCACGCCCACGCCATTGGCAAAAGCCGATTCCGCCAGCGTGACCGCAATGCCACCCTCCGAGCAATCATGCGCGGACTCAACCAGTCCCGAGCCAATCATCTCGACGAGTGCCTTCTGAAGAGCCGCTTCCCGCTCCAGTTCGAGCGCTGGAGGAAATCCCCACAGCGCACCCAAGATCTCCTTGGCGTATTCTGACGAGCCAAACTCCGATTGCGCGTCGACGAGATCACCCTGCTCTGAGGCACGCAGCAAAACGACAGCGCGTCCCGGCTCGCGAAAGCCCGGGAACGCGGCTTTGTGAACGTCTTCGAGAAGGCCAACGATTCCAATGACCGGCGTGGGATAGATTCCTTCACCCAACGTCTCGTTATAGAAGCTGACATTGCCGCCGGTGATCGGGACATCCAGCTCTTCGCAGGCTTTGGTGATGCCATCGATCACCTTCGAGAACTGCCACATGATGTGCGGCTTCTCGGGATTGCCGAAGTTCAAGCAGTTGGTCGCGCCCACCGGAGTCGCGCCCGAGCAGGCCACGTTGCGAGCCGCATCGGCGACGGCATGCATCGCCCCGAGCTGCGGATCGAGATAACACCAACGACTGTTGCCATCGAGCGCCATCGCGAGTCCGCGCTGCGAACCTTTAATGCGGATCACGCCGGCATCGCCCGCGCCGGGACCTTCGACCGTGTTGGTCAGCACCATGTGATCGTACTGCTGCCAGACCCAACGCTTGCCGCAAATGTTCGGACTGACCAGCAGGCGTTTGAGATTGCCCGTCAAATCGCCGGCTTCGGCGAGCTTGATCGATGGCGGCATCTCGCGCGGCACCGGCGGCTCCCAGCGCTCGAGTGGACGTTTGTAGACGGGCGCGTCGTCGGTCAGGGCCTCGTTGGGAATCTCAGATACAACTTGGCCGTGATGAAGCACGCGCATTTTGCCGTCGCTGGTGACGCGGCCGATTTCGACCGCGTCCAAGCCCCACTTCTCGAACACGCGGAAAACTTCGTGTTCGCGACCCTTTTGGGCGACCAGCAGCATGCGCTCCTGCGATTCGCTGAGCATGATCTCGTAGGGAGTCATGCCGGTTTCGCGCTGGGGTACGCGGTCTAGTTCGATCTCGGTGCCAACGTGGCCGCGGGCGCCCATTTCGCAAGTCGAGCAAGTCAGGCCGGCTGCGCCCATGTCCTGAATGCCAACAATGGCGCCCGTCTGCATCGCTTCGAGGCAAGCTTCGAGCAAGAGCTTTTCGAGAAATGGGTCGCCGACTTGCACGTTCGGACGTTTGGCCTCGGAAGCTTCGCTGAATTCTTCGCTGGCCATGGTCGCGCCGTGAATGCCGTCGCGTCCGGTTTTCGCTCCGACATAAATTACCGGGTTGCCTTCGCCGGCGGCTTTCGCGTAGAAGATTTGATCGCGCCGCACCAGTCCCATGGCAAATGCGTTGACCAGCGGATTGCCTGAGTAACAGGCTTCGAATTTGGTTTCACCGCCGAGGTTGGGAACGCCGAAACAGTTTCCGTAGGAGGCAATGCCGCTGACCACGCCTTCTAACACGGAGTGATTCTTGTGGATTTCGGCTTGCGTGGGTTCAGATTTTCTCGCGCCTGCTGCCGAGCTTTGCTCGGTCGGACGGCCGGGGGCGGCCATCCCCACGTGATTTCTTATGGGTCCAAAGCGTAGGGAATCCATTATCGCTACCGGCCTTGCACCCATGGTGAAGATGTCGCGCAAGATTCCACCCACTCCGGTCGCGGCTCCCTGGAATGGCTCGATGAACGAAGGATGATTGTGCGATTCGATTTTGAATGCGCAGGCCCATCCATCTCCGATATCGATGATCCCCGCGTTCTCGCCCGGGCCTTGCACGACGCGCCGGCTGCGCGTGGGCAGCCGCTTCAGATGCACGCGCGAAGACTTGTAGGAGCAGTGCTCGCTCCACATCACGCTGAAGATGCCGAGTTCGGTAATGGTGGGTTCACGTCCGCCGAGAAGCTGTTTGACCTTCTCGTATTCTTCAGGCGTGAGGCCGTGCTCGCGGACGATTTCTGGAGTGATGGCAAGAGTAGAGGCCGTGGTCATGAGGAAATACTATTGTCGCATTTTGCACGGCGGCTGAATAGAAAAAGCTTCTTAGGTGGTCTCTGCGAACGCTGCGGCGTTTTTCGGCGAACTCTGCGATTTAAGGTTTTGATGGTTTGCCGTAGCAACAATCCTAAAACGCAGAGAAACGCCGAGGGCTGCCGCCGAGTGCGCGGAGCGTGCCTGTGACTCAAGACTTCGCCACCACGCGGCTATACTGTCCCAGATGAAGTCCGTCATCGTAGGCACTGCGGGCCACATTGATCACGGCAAAACCGCGCTGGTGAAAGCGCTCACCGGCATCGACGCCGACCGCCTTGACGAAGAAAAGCGCCGCGGCATCACCATCGACATCGGCTTTGCCAATCTTGAGTTGCCCATGCCCGGTGGCGAAACTTTGCGGCTCGGTTTCGTCGATGTGCCCGGGCATGAGCGCTTTGTACGCAACATGCTGGCTGGGGTGGGTGGGATTGATCTGGTGCTGCTGGTGATTGCGGCGGACGAGTCGATCAAGCCGCAGACCCGCGAACATTTCGATATCTGCCGCCTACTTTCGGTACGGCGCGGGATCACGGTGCTGACCAAGTCGGATGCCGTCGATCGGGAAACGCTTGAAGTTGTGCGGGCGGAGGTGCAGGACCTCCTGCGCGAGTCTTTCTTAGGTCAACCGAATCTTGGTACCCCCAACCCCATCGTGGCGGTCAGTTCGCTGACTGGAGCCGGTATTGAGGATTTGAAGAGGGAGCTGGTGAAAGTTGTCGGCGAGATTCCGGCGAAAGATTCCAGCGCGATTGCGCGATTGCCCATCGATCGTGTGTTCACCATGAAAGGCTTTGGCACAGTGGTTACTGGGACGCTGGTTTCCGGGACGATCCTCAAAGAGGACGAGTTGGAGGTCTTTCCTTCGGGTAAGCGGGTGCGGGTTCGCGGGGTACAAGTGCATGGTAAATCGGCGGAGCAGGCGGTCGCCGGACAACGGACAGCGCTGAATCTGGCAGGCGCAACTACGGAAGAACTGGCACGCGGGATGGTGCTCGCTCCCGATTCGACTTTTCGCGCAACCACCCGTGTGGATGTGGAACTGTCGCTGCTGCCTTCCGCGAAACCGCTGAAAGACCGGGCTCGCGTGCACTTCCATTCTTACACTTCCGAAGCCATTGCAGTGGTCGTGCTGTACGGCAAGAAACAGTTGGCGCCGGGAGAAAAGGCATTCGCGCAACTGCGGCTGACTGAGCCCGCCTTGCTGCTGCCGGGAGATCGCTTCATCATCCGCCAGTTTTCGCCGGTGGTCACGAGCGGGGGTGGTGTGGTGGTCGAGAATACTCCTCCGAAAAAAATGAAGGACGCGGCTGCCTACGCTCACGTCCTCGAGACGCTCGGAGAAGAATTGCAGGCGGGAATGCTGCGCGTCCGCGTGGCCGGAAGCGGCGTCAGAGGCCTGAGCGTCGCCGACGCGGTGGCTCGCACGGGATGGCCGACGGAACGGATTATCTCGGGCGCATCCGCCAGTCCTGAGCTTGTCCGTATCAGTAGCGTTTTTATCTCCAAGCCGGCGCTGGAGTTGGTGAGAAAAGATTTCATTTCCACGCTCGATGCTTTTCATAAACACAATGCCTTGGTTCCCGGGATGAGCAAGGAAGAATTGCGGGGACGTTTTTCCGAGGTCGCGCCAGAGGTTTTTGCCAGAGTCTTCGACGAAGCGGTGCGCGCAAAGCAGGTTGAGCTTACCGGCGAACTGGTGCGCCTGGCGGGACGCGGCGTGGTGATGAAGGATGACGAAGCCGAGTCGAAGAAGATCATCGAGGCGGCGTTCGCCAAGGCCGGCCTCAAAGTGCCCGCACTGAAGGACGTGCTGGCGGGGTTGAAGGTGGATAGAGTGAGGGCGCAAAAGATCGTCACGCTGCTACTCCGCGACAAGATTCTGGTTAAGATTTCTGAAGATTTGGTTTTTCATCGGGACGCGCTGTCGGTTCTGCGGAAGCGCATGGCAGCGGAAAAGGTCAAGTCGGCCCGGCTCGATGTGGCGCGCTTCAAAGACCTGACAGGAGTTACCCGCAAATATGCGATTCCTTTGCTGGAGTATCTCGATCGGGAGCATGTGACGCGGCGGGTGGGGGATGAGCGGGTGATTTTGTAGACGGGCAGCAGGGTTTGGCTAAATGCCAAATGCTAATTGCTAACGGCTGCCTCACCCGAAAGTATCGGCTAGCCAGAAAGTTACTTCTGTTTCCACAGTGTGAGAGAGTATGCTTCGCGCATGAGCGTTTCGGTCTCGGTGCTGGCCAGCGGCAGCCGGGGAAACAGCACGATTGTGCAGAGTTCGTCGACGCGAATTCTGGTCGACGCGGGAATTTCCTGCCGCGAGACTTTCAAGAGGATGAAGGCTGCGGGAGACGATCCTCATTCGCTTTCCGCGATTGTGATCACCCATGAGCACACCGACCACGTGTCTGGTCTGCTGGTTCTGGCACGAAAGCTGAAGATTCCCGTGTTCATGACCGGAGCGACGCATCAGGCCTGGTCAAGGTCGATGCGCGATGCCGCCGGGGAGCGTCCCGAACTGGCACGGCTGGAATTCTTTTCCTCTGGCCACAGTTTCTATATCGGAGACATTGGGGTTACGCCGTTCACCATTCCTCATGATGCAGTAGACCCCGTGGGCTTCACCTTCCGCGCCGAGGGCATCAAGATCGCGATTGCCACCGACCTTGGACGGTTGCTGGCAAACGTGAGGGACAATCTGCGGGCGTGCGATGTGCTGGTCATCGAATCGAATCATGATCTGGAGATGCTGCGCAACGGGCCGTATCCCTGGTCGGTGAAGCAGCGTGTCGGCAGTCCAACCGGGCATTTATCCAATGAGAAGCTCGCGGAATTCTTTGCCACCGGATATGATGGGCATGCATCCTATGTAGTGCTGGCGCATCTTTCGGAGCAGAATAACCATCCTGAGCGGGCTCTGCGAGAGGCGGAAAAGGCTTTGTCCGGCCGCCGGACACTGCTGCACAATCGAGTCATGCTGGCGGCTCAAACCGAGCCGATGCAACCAATCCGGTTGTAAATTGATCCGTAGTAGGTGACACTAACCGTAAAGCAGATCAGCAGTCCATATGAGTCAGTGTGTAGATCCTATCGTAGGCAAGATCTTGGCGGGCTGGCGCTATGATATTTCCGGCCTCGCGCCGGAGATGGGTAGCGACTACGAAGAACATTTCGCGGCCTGTGAGCGTTGCCGCGGGCGGCAGCGTCTGCATCGCACCATTGACATTTCCTTGATTGCCCTGGCGTCGATTTCCGCGGGGGTGTTTCTGCTGGCTTTTGGAGTGATTCGGCACTTTGGTCCGCGCAACGCCTTCTGGCTGGAGATTGCGGCGCTGGCGGGGTTCGCGCTGTCGGCGTTGATCTGGCTGATCGTCGCAGTAGCCACCCCTGCGCCCATGGCCGTCGTGGATGTCGCAATGATTGGCGCCCGGCATGTTCACGATCGTTTGCCGGCAGAGATTCGCGAGCGGCTCCCGGAAGAATTTCGCTTGAAGATCACTGGCTCATAACCTATATGCAGAGCCTTTCCAAGACGCTGGTGTGGCTGCTGCTGGCTGCGGTGATTACGGCGCCTCTCGGAGCGCAGGGACTACATCCGGACGGTCCGGCACACGAGCGACCTGCGGGATGTCATGACGACGGCGGGACTCCTCCTGCGCCTGTTCCTGCCAGTCACAATTGCTGTCAGGCTGGACATCATCCAGCGATTCTGCAGCAGAGTTCTGGAGCCAGACCGTCGTTGCCGGGATGCGCTCAGATTGAATTCTCTCCGGATGTGGCCGTTGTGGCCTTATTCGATTCCTTTCCAGGTCTTGTGATCGTCTCCGGCGGCCCGCCGTTCCGGTCTCCCTTGCGCGTCTAGATTCGTCGACCGCGCGCAATCCGCTTTCTCAATACCTTTTAACCCATATTTTGTTGAGATGGTTTTCTTTTGTGGATATTTGCGTCCTTTTTGGTTAAGGCCTTGAAAGGCGCGAACCACAAAGGCCACGAGGTTCACAAAGTAAAACGCGTCGGCGCAAGGGTAATTCATGCGAAGAGCAGTCTTCCATTTTCTGCTGCTTGGGACGCTGACGAGTTTGTCGCTCGCCCAGAGTGCGGATCAGGACGTGAACGCCGCAAGCCAACACCAGTCGGCGCATACCATGCCGAGCATGTCCGGGATGAACATGGGTGAAGCTGCTTTGTCGTCGATGCCGTCGTTTCACGCGTCTTCAGGCACGGCGTGGCAGCCCGCGTCGGTGCCGGAGACGATGTGGATGATTTCGCCCGGAGGCTGGGAGTTGATGTTTCACGGTGTGGTGTTCGTGACCTATAACCAGCAGGGTGGGCCGCGCGGTGAGGGCAAGGCGGAGTCGACGAATTACTTCATGTTCATGGAGCAGCACCGGCTGTGGTCAGGCACGCTGCTTTTTCGGCAGATGTTTTCGGCGGAGTCGCTGACTTCGCCACATCCCGGCTTTCCCCAGCTCTTTCAGACCGGCGAAACGTACCACGGCGAGCCGCTGGTTGACCACCAGCATCCGCACAACGTTTTTGCCGAACTGGCCGTGCTGTATACGGTGCCGTTGAGCGAAAAGATTTCATGGCTTTTGTATGGCGGCCCATCGGCCGAGCCTGCTTTTGGGCCGGTGACTTATATGCATCGCCAGTCAGCGTCGGAGGATCCCGAAGCGCCGCTGGGCCATCATTTACAGGATTCGACGCATACCAGTTTTGGGGTGGTAACGACAGGCTTCATCTTCAATTTCGCCAAGTACGCTCTCTTCAAAATTGAGGGATCGGCGTTCAACGGGCACGAGCCCAATGAAGAGCGCTGGACCATTCAACTCGCGCCGCTCGATTCCTGGTCGGTTCGTGCCAGTGCAGCGCCCACGCGCAACTGGACCGCGCAATACAGCTATGCGCGCCTGCTGCATCCCGAAGCGCTCGATCCGAACAATGAGCTGCGGCAGTCGGCTTCGCTTGAATATAACCGGGCATTATCAGGCGGAAAGCTGGGAAACGGAAACTGGGCAACTTCGCTGATCTGGGGACGCAAGCACAAGCAACTGGACAACACGACGCAGAACAGCTACCTGCTCGAGTCGACCCTGAATTTTCTGGCGCGCAATTACGCTTACACCCGGCTTGAGCTGGTGGATAAAGACGAATTGTTTCCCGAGGATCCAACTCATCCGTCATACCGTATTGGCGCATACACCTTCGGCGGGGTGCGCGATCTGGTGCACAGCGAGCACTGGCAAGTCGGATTGGGTGGAGATGTGACCTTTTATTCGAAACCTGCAGTCCTTGATCCGATTTATGGAAATAATCCAGTGTCATTCCATGTCTTTGTGCGAATTCGCCCGGGATTGATGGAGCATGGCCATTGAGGGACTTCGAAGATGGGGCCCAGGAAACGAAGTGAAGGTGATAAATTCGCTTGAGGGAACAAGCATGGCATCAGGAACTCCTGATTTCACGCAATTGAAAGCTGCCCAGAAGGCCGCATGGATGGCGGGAGATTTTGGCCAGATCGCAGCCTACTCCGCTAAAGCGGCAGAGGAGTTTGTGGCGCGGACGCCGATCACAAGAGGCAGCCGGGTTCTCGACGTAGCATGCGGCACCGGTAACACTGCCATTCCCGCGGCGTGGGCAGGCGGCTTGGTCACGGGCATCGACATCGCGCCCAATCTGCTGGAGCAGGCTCGCAAGCGGGCGTCGGCGGAACAGTTAGAAATAAAATTTCAGGAGGGCGATGCCGAACAGCTTCCCTATGCTGACGGCGCGTTCGATGTAGTGGTGACCATGTTTGGCGCGATGTTCGCTCCCCGGCCCGAGTACGTGGCGGCGGAACTGCTCCGCGTATGCCGCGCTGGGGGCCTGATTGCAATGGCCAACTGGACGCCGGAAGGCTTTGTCGGCAAGACCTTTCAACTCACTGCGAAAATGGTGCCGCCTCCGCCAGGAGTTTCCGCACCCCTGCTATGGGGAGACGAAGCAACGGTGCGCCGGCGCCTCTCGCAGGGAGTATCCAGCCTGAGTTTGACTCGGCAAACGATATCGCTCGACTACCCATTTTCTCCGAACGAAGTAGTGGCTTTTTTCCGGCAATACTTCGGTCCGACGCAAACTGCCTTCAAGAGGCTGGATGCAGACGGCCAAGCCGCGCTGGCTTCCGGCCTCGAATCGTTGTGGAAAGAGCACAACCGGGCGGGCAAAGACAGAACGAGTGTTGAGGTTGAATATCTGGATGTGCGCGCTATTCGGGCCTGAGCAACCACGCGCGGCTGTTGGCGGTTGAGGTACCTGCGGAATTTCCGGGCGTTTGACCAGCGGAAACGCATTCACAATTGCTGCATGGAGCCCGCTCGGAAAATTCTCCAGATTGTTCGCATCCTCATGCTGGTGAGCATTGTCTGCTACGCGATCATTGGCGAGCGCCTGGGGCAGAGCGCCGCGCCGGACCGCAATGTGTACTTTGCCATCACTTTGGTTGCGATCACGACGGTTGGAATGATATTTGCGGTGCGGCGGCTGTTTGTATTGCGGTCGGAGTCGACGCTGGTCTCGGAACCCGAAAACGCCGAAGCTCTGACCCGCTGGCGCACGGGCCACCTCGCCATCTACGCTCTGAGCGAGTCGGTCGCGCTGTTTGGATTGGTGCTCAGGATTCTAGGGTTTAATCTGTCAGAGATCGCGCCCTTTTATCTAGCCGGCTTCGCCTTGCTATTGCTGTTCGGTCCCCGCCCCCCATCAAGCCAGAACACGTAGCGGCGGACACCCTCGTCCGGCCGGCGTCGCGAAGTGCCGCAGTTCTGCGACAGTCCGGCGCGACGCCCCGAACGAGGCGTCTGGGCTGCGCGCTTTGTGGTTATGCTTTTATGTGGCAGCTTGCCAAGCCCTTCTTCTCGAGGTACTGCTGGTGATAGTCCTCGGCTTCGAAGAAGGTCTCTGCCGGAACAATTTGCGTGACAATGGGCTTGCTGAAACGGTGGGATTTTTCCAGTTGCTCTTTGGAAGCCTTGGCGGCGGCTTCCTGTTCCGGGGTGTGAAAAAAGATCGCGGAACGATACTGCTTGCCCCAGTCCGGCCCTTGCCGGTTGAGCTGCGTGGGATCGTGGTTCTCCCAGAAAACTTCGAGCAGCTTGTCATAGGAAAGCTTAGCCGGGTCGTAATCGATTTCCACAGCTTCGGCATGCCCGGTGGTATCCGTGCAAACCTGTTTATAAGTTGGGTTGGGAGAGTTGCCGCCGGTGTAGCCGACGCGGGTCGAGATCACGCCCGGCAGTTGGCGGAAGGTGGCTTCAACTCCCCAGAAACAGCCTGCGGCGAAAGTAGCTTTAGCCATATGGATGACTCCGAATCAGTTAGAGTGTAACGCTTCTATTGGATGCTGGAGGCGAGGAAAAGTGGCACCATGCCGCCGCGCTAAGGGATAATCTCAAAAACCGTTCCCACCCCAACGTTGCCTCCAGACATGGTTGTACCGAAGATGTTGCCGGTGCTATCGAAAGTGAGCCTTCGGCTGGCTGCGACCCATCGGGCAAGATTCATCATGAGATGTAGCGCCCTCTCACATGGCCCGGCACAAAAAATCTTGACTTTAGACCGTGCCTCCAGTTAGATGGTCGTCACCCGGGACCGCCAAACAAAAACCAACAGCCTGCGACCGCGCTGCTCGTCAAGCTATGGCCGCCGAGGGAGAGATCAATGCTGACCAAGAGGACGCTGTTCGCGGTGTTCTGTTCGGTTGTATTTCCCATCTGCCCACTGCTATATGGCCAGGCGACTGGCAGTTTTGCTGGCACCGTTTCGGACAAAACCGGGTCCGTAGTCTCGGGAGCAACCGTCACCGCCACCGGGCAAGGAACAGGGACTACCCGGACATCGAAGACCAACGATGCGGGACAGTACCTTTTGGCTCTGCTGCCGATCGGGGATTACACAATTCGCGTGGAATCCGCGGGTTTCCAAAACGCCGAACAGAAGGGCCTTCGGCTGCAAGTGGACGAGCATCGCGAAGTCGATTTCACACTTACCCCCGCTTCGGTAACCGCGACCGTCGAAGTAACCGCGACCCAGGTGGCGGTAGAGACCACCGCTCCAACCTTGGGGCAGGTCATCACCGCACAGGAGGTCGCCGACCTCCCGTTGAATGGACGTGACTTCGTCCAATTGGCGACCCTGACGCCGGGCACGACCCAGGAAACCAATCCCAACAGCTTTTTCAATGGCGGAGCCACCAGTGAAGTGTCGGCCCGTGGCTCATTTTCTCTTTCCGTAGGTGGATCGCGCCCCCAGAGTACGGACTGGCTCTTCGATGGCAACGACAACAACGAGCTAACGGCCGGCGGGATTGCGATTTTGCCATCGATCGATGCTATCCAGGAATTCAAGGTTCTCACTTATAACTACTCTGCGGAGTATGGTACTCGCGCGGGTCCGACGGTGCTGGTAACCTCGAAATCCGGCTCGAACCAGTTTCACGGATCGTTATTTGAATTCTTCCGCAACACCAAACTGGATGCGCGCAGCTATTTTGCCGCGAGCAGGGAGCAGTTCAATCTGAATCAGTTCGGAGGATCGCTGGGCGGCCCGATCCGAAAGGGCAAAACGTATTTCTTTCTTGACTATCAGGCCAAGAGGCAGCGTCACGGAATAGATTCACCGGCTTAGTTCCCACGAGTGCGATGATGAACGGGGACTTTACTCTGGATCCATTCGGGAACCCGCGTGGGAGTGCGACCTTCCCCAATCTTGTTAATCCTTATTCGGGCGGGCCTTTCGAGTGCGACACCACCGGCGCTCCCATCACGCCCGCTGCGAATGGCACCCAGGCTGGCGGTACGCCCTGCAACAAAATCCCGGCGCAGTTGTTCGACCCGGCCGGGGCGAAACTGATTCAGCTTTATCCCGCAAACAATACGAACAACGCCGCGGCCGGCTTCAACTTCACCAACGCGCCGGTGAGAAGCCTGGACGAAGGGGAGTTCGACGTCCGTGTGGACCACAATTTCTCGAGCAAGGATTCCATATTTGCCCGCTTCAGCTACGATCAGGCAAACTCGCTCGTCCCGGGAGGCTCCAATCCGACCGGGCCAACGGGCTTCGCGGAAGCCACACCTTTTGGCAGCACGCAGAACATCTCCAACCACGGACGCAATGTCGCGATATCGGAAACCCACATTTTTTCCGGCAACTCCATCAATCAGATCAGCGGCGGCTTCAATCGGATTTTCAACTTTATTAAGTCCTACGGCTACGGCACCTGCGAAGGCAACAACATCGGCATCCTGAACGCTAACCTCGATGCCACCTGCAACCCGGCTGGGCAGATTCCGGGGATCGTGAACCAGTCGCCGCAGTACTGTGTGAGTTGCGGCCTGACTTCCATCCAGCCGCCGGCCGGGGGCTACTGGTCCCTGGGAGACCGCGGATTCGCTCCCTTCCAGGGCGGGACCAACGTTTTCTCCATCTCCGATTCTTTCGACATGATTCGCGGCAAGCACGATATCAAGATCGGAGGATCAATTCGCATCAATCAGATGAACGTTCTGACGAACTCCTATCAGGACGGGTTCTTCCAGGTTGTCCAACAGACCCAGGACGCGATGGCGGATCTGCTCATGGGTTTATATGCTTTCGGGGAACACGATCAGACGTTTCAGGGCGCGACCACTGGACGCCGCTGGAAATTATTCCGTCCATACATCGAGGATGATTGGCGGGCCTCGCCGAATCTGACATTTAATCTGGGCCTGGCATGGGCTTTGCAAACACCTATCACGGAGGCACAAAATCGCCAGGCGAATTTTATCTTTAACAGCACCTGCACGCCGCAGCCAACGTGCAATCTGCTCATTCCCGGCGTGAACTCCGACAGTCGAGTTGGCGTCCAATTCAACAAGACTGCTTTAGAACCGCGGATTGGAATGAGCTGGAAAGTTATGGGCAGGCAGACCACGGTGCTGCGGGCCGGGTATGCCATCTTCCACGACTCATCGTGGAACATAGGCGGGCAGGGATTGCCGAATAACCCCCCATTCCAGGCGTCATCGGCTCTTTTCCCTGGTTTCCCGGGGTTCACGGGGACCTGTCCGGAGCCGGCATACGACACTTCTCCGAATGTCTTCTTATGTGCGATCGGCGGAGGGTTCCCGGCTGGAACAGGGAATCCAAATCCATTCGGCGTTGGTGTATTCACGGCTCCTCCGAACATCAACAATTTTCTCGGTACCGTCCAGTCGCAGAATCAAAACTTTAAGCAGGGCATGATTCAGCAGTTCAACTTGAACGTCGAGCAGCAACTGCCGGGTAATATCGTGCTCACCGTCGGGTATGCGGGGTCGCGCAGCTCCCACATCTTGGTGAACGGTTTGAACATGAATGTGGTGTCTCCAAGCGCTTGCTTCGCGACGCTCGGGGGCGCCCCAAACCCGCTCTACGACCCGAACTATCACTTGGGCTGCGGACTCGGCAGCACCCCGCCCTACCCGTTTACCTATATCGCCAACTTCACCGACACTGGCGCGGCTCTTTATAACTCGCTTCAAATCAAAGCTGAGACCAAAAACGCCAGGCACGGGCTTTACATGCTCTTGGGTTATACCTATTCGCGGACGATGGATTCTGGCTTCCCCGACGGGCTTGGCAGCAATAGCGGAGCTACCTACTGGCCTCTGCCCGGATCCAACGGAATGGATTGGGGCTTATCTGGACTGAACCTGAACAACCAGTTCACTGCCAGCTTGCTCTATGATTTGCCTTTCGGCAGGGGCAAGCAGATCGGCAGCAATTGGAACGGGCCCACCAACGCGATCCTGGGAGGTTGGTCGGTTAACGTAATCGAGAGGATTCTTTCTGGATTCCCAATCTATATCTACGACAGCTTCGATCAGTCCGGGGTGAACTTCCTGGATAACTTCGCCAATTGGAACCGCCCGGACCAGGTTTGCAATCCCAAGAGCGGCCATCCGACATTGAGCAAGTGGTTTAATACGCAGTGCTTCGTTGCTCCGCCGCCGGGACAGCTGGGAAATGCATCTCGTGCTCCAGTCTTCGGGCCGGACTTTGTAAATACGGATTTCTCAACCATCAAGAACTTTCAGTTGCACGAGAGCATGAACCTGCAGTTCCGGGCTGAGTTCTTCAATCTCTTCAACCATCCACAGTTCAATACGCCCGGCTTAAGTTCGACACCCGGCGCGGACCTAGCTTCCCCGGGCACGTTCGGGATTGTCACTTCAACTGTGAACAATCCGCGGGTGATTCAGTTTGCCCTCAAGCTGACTTTCTAGAGCGAGCGGAGAGACGACGTCCCCGTGGTACCTTTGGTGGATTTTCGCATCCTTATTTTGTTTGGTTTTTCTCCTTGAGACGAATGATGAAATTCCCGCTCCGGTTCTCGATCTTCTTGGCGCTGTTGCTAACCTGCCTCACCTGCTGGGGACAGAAGCGGAAGATCATCATCGATCAGGACGCCGCCGGCCCCGCTGGAACCGACCAGCAATCCATACTCCTGCTGTCCAGTCTCCGCAGACCGAAGTCTTGGGCATCACCGTAGTGACCGGCGATCAGTGGCTCAAGGCAGAACTGGCGCATACCCTGCGCATGCTCGAACTCATCGGACGCACCGACATTCCCGTCGTGCCGGGAGCTGAGTATCCGTTGGTCAGGCGAAAAGAGGAGACCGAACTCTGGGAGCAGCGTTACGGTTCCGTGGCCTGGCTGGGAGCGTGGACGCCGAAGTTCTATCACCCGCCAGACGACCTGGGCGACATGCCGGAAGGCAAGCCCACCACTAAACCCGCCGACAAAGACTCCGCCCACTTCTTGATTCGCATGGTCCACAAATTCCCCAACGAAATTACGATCTATGAAGGCGGCCCTATGACAAACCTGGCTCTGTCCATCTCCATAGATCCTGAATTTCGCCAAGCTGGCTAAGGAACTGGTCTTCATGGGCGCGAGCCTCAATCCCCAGACCACCAACCCGGAGTTCATCAACACTCCCCGGCGCGAATTCAATCTCTGGTTCGATCCCGAAGCGGCCGACATTGTGCTGCGCGCCCCGTGGAAAAAAATCACCTGCACGCCGGTGGATATTTCGGTAAAGACGCGAATGTCGCCCGAGTTGCTTAACCGGATCAAAGCAGCCGACTCGCCGGTCGCGCGCTATATTGGCACATACACCCACCTGCATGGCGAATACAACTATTTATGGGATGAACTGGCAGCAGCGGCATGGCTCGACCCCAGCCTGATCACGGCGAAACAAACTCGTTACCTGGACGTCAATCTGGACCGCGGTTATAGCTACGGAGACACCGTCACCTGGACGGATCGGGACAAACCTAAAGTCGAACTCCAGCAGGTCGAAGTGCAGGATGATCTCAACACCGAAAAGTTCTACAAGATGTTCGTGGATCTGCTAACCGCGCCGACGCCACAAAAGCAGTAGAAAGTAGACAAGCAGGCAAAGTATGAGATGCCAGTAAGGGTGAACCACCATTAGGACACCTCCAGGCCGTCCTAGTCAGAACCCCGGCGGTCGTTCGCCCACCACGCCAAAACTGCGCTCCAGCGCGAGCCCCGCGCTTGCCAATGTGCCTTCGTCAAACAACCGCCCGATCAAGGTAACTCCGTGAGGCACACGACGCGGCGTAGCGAACGACGGCAGCGGCATCCGTGGGTCCGGCGCCCAGTCCGTGCGTGCCCTGGACACTTCGACAAAGCCCGCGCGAAGCGTGAGCGACGGATGTCCGGTGAAGTTGGTAATGGTAAGCATTTCGTCGCGCAGCGAAGGCACCAGAAGCAGGTCCACTTGCGAGAAGATTCGTGCCATCTCCTCCGCAACTTTTCGTCGCAGCCGGTCAGCCTGCACGAAGTCGACTGCGGAAAGAAACCGCGCCTCGCGAAAAATGTTGGGCCATGCATCCGGCGTCTGCATTCGAAGCTGATTCATGCCGCCGTTCAGCCCGAGTTCCTCAAATGCCGCCGCCGCTTCGGCGAAGAGAATCAGGTTGAGCGATCCATAAGGCCAATCCGGAATCGCGACCTCCACCGGAACCATGCCGACTTTCTTAACGGCATCCAGCGCAGCGCGATCCACGTCCGTGGCCGGCCGCTCGTTCATCCACGCAGGAAAATATCCCACGCGCAGTCCTTCCACACTAGCGCCCGAGTCAAAATCAAGCTTGCTGGGCACGCTGTCCACATCCCCGGCGTCTGACCCGGAGATGGCGCGCAGCACAAGCATTGTGTCCTCAACGTTGCGAGTCATGGCGCCGAGTTTGTCCAGCGACCAGCACAAGGTCATCGCGCCGGTACGCGGCACTCGCCCGTAAGTCGGGCGCAGTCCGGTAATCCCGCAGCGCATGGCGGGACTCACAATGCTGCCCCCGGTCTCGCTCCCAATGGCGAAGCCAACCAATCCCGCTGCGGTCGCGGCGCCAGGCCCCGCGCTCGAACCCGACGCGCCTTCCTCCAGCAGCCAGGGATTCATAGTTTGCCCGCCGAACCAGATGTCGTTGAGCGCCAGCGCACCCAGGCTCAGCTTAGCTACAAGCACGGCGCCCGCATTGTTGAGACGCCTCACCACCACGGCGTCTTCTTTCGGCACGCGGTTTCGGAAAGGCTCTGCCCCGTAGGTAGTTGGAATTCCAGCAGTGTCGAGAAGGTCCTTCGTGCCCCAGGGAATGCCATGCAGTGGTCCGCGATACTTGCCCGCAGCGATTTCTGCGTCCGCTTGCCGGGATTGGGCCACCGCCAAGTCGCGCGTGAGCGTAATCACACACCGCAGCTTGGGATTGAAGCGCTCCAATCGTTCGAGATAAAGATTCGTCAGCCGCTGTGAGCTGAGTTTACGAGTCTCGATCCAACGTGAAAGTTGAGTGACCGGAGCGAACGCAATATCCTCGTCATTGGTCGGCAACGCACCGGGATCGGCGTTGCTGCGAATAAACCGGTCACGCGGCGGAAGAGTTTTCTGGCCGGGCAGCACCGGATCCCACCGCGAAGCGGGCGCGAGCGTGGCTTCGAACGCAACTTTGCGAGGGCCTGTCCGTCGCTCATACAAGCCGGCCATCGTCTGCCGCCAACTGGCCGCCGCCATGGTTCGCTCGGCATGGCTCAACTCCACCTGCATCAGTTTCTCCGCCTCGGCGAACGTGGAAGCCGTCACCTCAGGGCCAACCGCAGGTCCGGTACCGAACGCGGATGGCGATCCCGGCGGAAGATCTGCCGACACCTGAGCTTTGCTGAAAGACGCGGCGGCCGCTCCCAGTAAAGTGAGAGACGTAGCCGCCAGGAACTGCCTGCGCGATTTCGACATGCATCCTCCGCACGCATTGTAACCCCTGTGCAGCGCGGCCTCGTCATCGGTGAATCGTCCCTCGGCGCAATCTCCAGCATCTATAATGAGCGTGCTTCTCTGAAGAACCAGCCCAGTTAGGCGATGAGCACCAGGCACATTCAACGACGGATCATGCAATTGCTATTCACCCTGCCGCTGCTGCTCTCCCTCGGGGTCACCGGCACCGTAGCCCAGGAAACGCACGCCGCTTCCGAAGACACAGCGGAAACCCATCTGGGCAAAGGCTACGACGCCTTGAAGCAGGACCAGTACGACCGGGCCGCCAGCGAATTTCAAGCCGCCCTGAAACTCGATCCAAGCCTGGTTCTGCGCGCACGCTTTCCCCTGGCGGTCGCGCTTTTCGAAATGCATAAGCCCGAAGACGCGCGCCGCGAGTTCGAGGCCGTGCGCCGTGAAGTGGGAGACCATCCGAATATCTTGTATTACCTCGGTAGGCTAGACCTCGAGGACGGGAACTTCGCAGGTGCGATTAAGAACTTGAGCCAAGCCGTCGTCAAGCCACCCTTTCCCGATACCTCCTACTATCTCGGCTTCGCCTATCTCAAGCAGGGCGATTTGAAGACTGCGGAAAAGTGGTTAAAGGAAGCCGCCCAGGCGAATCCGCGGGATGCTCGCGTTCAATACCAACTCGGGGTCGTGTATCGCAAAGAGGGGTTGGTTGAAGAAGCGAAAAAAGCCACGGCGCTATCCGACGAGTTGCGCCAGCGCGACGCCGATGAAAGCAGGCTAAAGTTGGAATGCGCCCAAAAACTGGATCAGGGTCCGCGGGAAGAAGCGCGCGCCGTCTGCGAACAACTCTACGATCCCGACAACCCGGCGAGGCTAACTGAGCTAGGCACACTATACGGCCAGCATGGAGACTTGGATGCCGCGTTGAAGCCATTGCGTCGCGCCGCGGAGCTGGCCCCGGAGTCGCCGCAAATGCAATACAACCTCGCGCTGACCTACTATCAGATGAATCAGTTCGAGCAGGCCCGCGTCCCCCTGGCCAATTCCCTCGAGCGCTGGCCCGATTTATTTCAACTGAACGCTCTCTACGGAGCCGTTCTGTTGAAGCTGGGTGAGGATCTTCCGGCTTATGAGGTGCTGCGCCACGCGCACCAACTCAATCCACAAGATTCCGCTACAGTGGATCTGCTCTACATGACTACTCTGAGCCTCGGGCAAAAAAGTCTGGGACAGAAGAATGGCGGACAGAAAACCCAGCTTGCCCACCAGTATTCCGACGCGCTCCGCTATTTCGAAGAAGCCGCGAAACTAAGGCCCCAGGAGCCCGCGCCCCACCAGGGCATGGCCGAAATCTACACCCTCACAGGCCACTCAACCCAGGCAACCGCCGAACAACAGGAAGCCGATCGCCTAAGCAAGTAACCTCTCCGCAATCCGCGCCCGTTTCGCAACTAGATCAGCATGCCTGCAATGGAAGCCGACATCAAATTCGCCATGGTGCCGGCCAGCATCGCGCGCAAGCCAAGCCTCGCCAACTCTCCCTTTTTATTCGGGGCAAGAGCGCCGATGCCGCCAATTTGAATGCCGATGCAGCTCAAATTCGCGAAGCCGCACAGGGCAAAGGTGGCAATCGTAAAAGACCGCGGATCAAGCACCGCCTTCTGCGGTCCCAGCATGGAGAATGCAACCAATTCGTTCAACACCATTCGCGTGCCCAGAAGATTGCCGACGAACGCGCAATCCTTCCATGGAATCCCGATTACCCAAGCCACGGGAGCAAAAAGCTTGCCAAAAATGATTTCGAGACTCGCCGGAAACGAGGTAAGCCCGAAATGCGCCAGGCCGTTGTGGATCCCGTAGAGAATCCCATCCATCAGCGCGATCAGAGCCAGGAACGAAATCAGCATGGCAGCGATGTTCAGCGCCAGGTTCAGGCCATCAGTGGTGCCCCGAGCGACCGCGCCCAGCACGTTTTCCTGCTTTTCGGCTTCCACTTCCTCTTCGCTCATGACCACGCGGCCGGCAGTCTTCGGTTGTTCCGTCTCCGGCACAAGCATCTTCGAAATCAAAATGGTGCCCGGAGCGGTCATAATTACGGCACTCAGAAGATGTTTAGGCTCGATCCCGAATGCGATGTAGGCAGCCATGATTCCGCCAGAAACATGGGCCATCCCGCTGGTCATCACGGTCATGAGTTCGGATCGGGTGAGATCAGGCAAAAAAGGCCGAATGGTCAAGGGCGCCTCGGTCTGCCCCATAAAAATGCTGGCGGCCACGTTCAGCGACTCCGCCCCGCTCGCGCCCATGAACCGGGTCATCACTCGGGCGGCCTGTTTGATGATGAATTGCATGACTCCGTAGTGGTACAAGACGGCAAAAAACGCCGCGATGAAAATCACGGTCGGCAGCACCTGGAAGGCGAAATAGAAACCAAGATGAGAGCCCTGCTTTCCCAAATCACCGAAGACAAACTGGGAACCGACGAAGGCGTAGCTGAGCAGTTTGTTGACTGCATCCCCGGCATACTGAAAAATGCGTCGGCCAATGTCAATTCGCAGCACGAAAACCGCGAAAGCGAATTGCAGACCCAAGCCCCAGGCAACCGTCTTGCCGCGGATGGCGCGCCGGTTGGTAGAGAAAATAAAGGCCAGCGACAACATCGTCAGCAGGCCTAGAATCCCGGTGAATCGCCCCATGCCTATACCCCCGATCCTCGAATCACGCGATGAATCAACTTTTTCTTCGCGGGAGGAGTCTCCGTGATCCGATAGCTCCTCGCCAGCAACTCGATTGCACGAGCCGCCCGCGTTTCAGAATTCGCGTGCACGGTGCACAGCAACTCGCCAGCAGCCACCACATCGCCAAGCTTGCGATGCAGAACAATTCCAACTGCCGGATCGACCGCGTCTTCCTTCTTCTCGCGCCCGCCGCCGAGAATTACGCCAGCGTGGCCAACCGCTTCACAGTCGATCGACGCAACGTGCCCGCCCTGCGCACTCCTGACCTCTTGCTGCAAGTTAGCCCGAGGAAGAAGCCCGGGATCGTCGATCACGCGCGCATCTCCACCCTGCAAGATCACCATCTGGCGAAACCTGTCGAGCGCCTTTCCCGAAGCGATCAACTGTTCGACCAGCGCTTTCCCCTGAACGACCGTGTCCGCGGCTCCACCCAACTGAAACATCCGCGCCGCAAGCTCCGTGCAAAGTTCTCTGAGATCCTCGGGACCCTCCCCGCGCAAAATCTCGATCGCTTCAGCAACTTCGAGCGAGTTGCCCACTTTGGTTCCGAGAGGCTGATCCATGTTGGTGATGAGTGCGACCACAGATTTCCCCATGCGCTCGCCAGTCTCCACCATCAACTCAGCGAGGAACTCGGCATCCTCATCCTTTTTCATGAATGCGCCGCAACCGCTTTTGACATCGAGTACCAACGCATCGATTCCCTCCGCGAGCTTCTTGCTCATGATGGAGGCGCAAATCAGAAATGGACTCTCGACCGTGCCGGTGACGTCGCGCAGGGCGTAGAGTTTTCGGTCGGCGGGAGCGATCTCAGAAGTCTGGCCGATCATGGCGCAGCCGCAGGCTTCAAGCACGCTGCGGAACTCCGGAACCGACAGGTGCACGTTGAATCCGGGAATTGATTCGAGCTTGTCGAGAGTGCCGCCGGTATGCCCAAGCCCTCGGCCGCTGATCATAGGAACGATCAATCCGCTCGCCGCAACTAACGGCGCCAAGACGAGAGATGTGTTGTCGCCCACTCCGCCAGTCGAATGTTTGTCTACTTTTCTTGCGGAGAACTGGGAAAGATCCAGCACCTCGCCTGAGTGCAGCATGGCATCGGTCAACGCGGAGGTCTCGGCTCGCGTGAGTCCTCGCAGGATCACTGCCATGAGCCACGCCGAAACCTGATAGTCGGGAATCTCCCCGATAGTGTAGGTGCGGATTAGATACTCGATCTCGGGGCGGGACAGTTCCTGGCCGTCGCGCTTCTTGCGAATGACATCGATCGCCCGAACCGTTTGGCCCTCCTGCGGCTGGCTCACTTGAGGCGAAATCCTTCCGGCAGGAGTTCCGTAATGTGGCTTTCCTTCCAACCTTTCGAAGTCTGAAAAAATACGGTCGCGTCCGGACCGAACTCGTAGATCACCTGGCGGCAAGCTCCGCACGGAGAGCAAGGAGCTCCCTGGTCATTCACAACTGCGATGGCGCGAATGTTTAGAGCGGGACCGGACTTGGCGATAGCGGAAAAGATCGCGGTACGCTCGGCGCAGTTTGACAATCCGTAGGATGCATTCTCCACGTTGCAACCAGTAAACAGTTCTCCCTTCGCAGAAAGCAGAGCGGCGCCGACTCTGAATTGAGAATAGGGAGCATACGCGCGCTCCATGGCTTTGCGTGCCGACCGGAGCAGGCGAATGTTCTGTTTGCTGGGGACGTTCTTGTCCGTCGACTTCATCAGAGGTCAGCAAGAATCGCGCTTGATTCTAAACCTCGACTTAGCTTTGTGCCACGGTTTTCGAGTCTTTAAGAACACTATGTCAGGAATGGCGTTCACGACGAGCAGCAATCTTTGCTCGGCGTGATCATTTCTCCATGAGAAGAACTTTGTCCGCACCGTCAATCTCTTTCAGCTTCACTTCGATCACCTCGTTCATCGTAGTCTGGACCGTGCGGCCGATGAATACGGCTTCGATGGGTAACTCGCGGTGGCCGCGGTCAATGAGCACGCAGAGCTGTACCCGGCGAGGTCGACCTTGCGAAAAAAGAGCGTCCAGAGCAGCGCGGATCGTGCGGCCCGTGAAAAGCACGTCGTCCACGAGGACGATATTCTTGTCCTGAATGGGGAAGCCGATCTCGGATTCCTGAACCACCGGTTTGGGTCCGACCGTAGAAAGGTCGTCACGATAAAATGTGATATCCAGAGTGCCCACCGGAACGCTGACTTTTTCAATGTGCCCAATCGACTTGCTGAGCCGCTCCGCCAGCGGAACGCCGCGGCGCCGGACGCCGATCAGCCCCAAACCATCCACCCCGTTTTCTTCGACGATCTGGTAGGCGAGGCGGACCACGGTGCGATCCACTTCTGATGCGGACATCAGTTGGGCCTTCTCGCGAAGACCGGTTTGTCGAATCACGTTCTCGCTTGCCATAACGGTTGGATGATACGCAGGTGATGGTCGGCTGGCAAGCCAACCCGTGTGGACTCTGTAGGAACGGCCAGTTCGTGTAGAGCGGACACTCTTGTCCGCTGCTGTTGACTTTACCGGTGTAGAAACAACCCAACTATTCGGACGCGGTTTTAGTTTATTCTTTTCTCCAACGCGAACCAGCCCCGGAGGCAAAATGGCATCCTCGACGCACCCCAACAAATTTCCTAATGAGAGCCCTTCATACCGCGAAGCCCGCAACCACTTGCTGCAGGCAGAAGTCGCGCTTCGCAGAAATATAGAAGAGGTCGCACTTCTGAGACGCAACCTGCCGCTAGGCGGAGAAGTTCCCGAAGATTATGTTTTCGACGAAGGCGCAGCAGACCTCGAAGACACGGCCGCGACACGCAAAACGCGCCTGTCCGAACTGTTCCAACCCGGCAAAGACACGCTGGCAATTTACAGCTTCATGTACGGCCCCAAGATGAAGGCGGCGTGTCCGTCATGCACTTCGATCCTCGACAGCCTTGATGGCACGGCTCCGCACGCGACGCAGCGAATCAATCTGGCCGTAGTTGCCAGGAATCCACTGGGAAAGTTTCGAGCCCACGCGCGCACGCGCGGCTGGCGTAACCTGCGCCTTCTTTCTTCGGCAACCAACCGCTACAACCTCGATTACCATGGGGAGACTGCTGAAGGCGATCAGATGCCAGGGCTGAACGTTTACCAACGGAGAAACGGCAAGATCCACCACTTCTATTACACCGAACTCCGGTTCGTTTCCCCCGATCCCGGCCAAAACGAACGGCACGTCGATATGTTCTGGCCCCTTTGGAATCTTTTCGACTACACCCCCGAAGGCCGCGGAACAAACTGGTACCCAAAACTCACCTACCCGTAAGAATCACGGGGGACAGCCGCCCCTGCTGTCCGGTCAAGCAAAGCTCGACAGGCTTTAACGCGAACCAGCAGAACCTTTTCGACCACGAAGGCCAGACGCAATCAGCCTCGTTCCTTCCTGACCGTCGCATTCACCGTCCCCTTCGCCAACCGCGCAGAAATCTCATCCCCAGCCTTCACGCGTGCAGCATCTTTCAGCAACTTCCCCGACCCATCGAACACCAAAGCATATCCGCGCTCCAGAATCGCCAGCGGAGAAAGCGCCTGCAAAGCCGTTGCCATCCGCTCTACGCGAACCTTGCGCTCCAGCACCAAATTGCGGACAGCAGAAACAATCGCTGTAGTCCGAGCGTCCAAGTCCTTTTTCATTCCTCCCAGCATGCGCCGCACGTCATAGTGCCGGACCGCTGCCGACAAGGTCTCGAACCGCCGACGCTGCTTCTCGAAAATATCGCGTTGCCCATGAGCCAACCGATTAATCAGATCATCCAACCGCTGTTCGCGTCGATGAATCAGGTCCATCATGCGAGCGAACGCGCCATGCCGCGCCAGTTCGGTCAGATTCTGGCGAGCCATCAGCAACTGATAACGCATGGCTTTATCAAGCCGCCGATGCAACCCTCCGAGTTGCTCCTCAACTTCCAGCCGCGAGCGAATGACCAGCTCCGCTGCCGCCGAAGGAGTAGCCGCGCGCAGGTCAGCCACAAAATCAACAATGGTGAAGTCGGTCTCGTGCCCAATTGCGGAGATCACCGGAATCTCAGAAGCTGCAACCGCACGCGCCAGCCCCTCGTGGTTAAATGCAGCCAGATCCTCCGCCGACCCTCCGCCGCGCGCCACGATAATGACATCCACATTGCGCACTTTGTTGAAGTAGCGAAGCCCAGCCGAGACTTCGAGCGCAGCCGTGTCGCCCTGCACCTGTGCCGGGAAAATCAGAACGCTCACCGTATCGTGCCGCCGCCGCAAAATGTTCAGGATGTCGCGCAGCGCCGCCGCCTGCGGCGAAGTCACAATCCCGATTCGCGCCGGCAAAGTAGGAATGGGTTTCTTGCGCGCCGAATCAAACAGACCTTCCGCTTCGAGCTTCGCCTTCAGTTGCTCAAACGCAATCTGCAGAGCCCCTGCGCCCTTCGGTTCAACATACTCAGCCGAAACTTGCAGCTCGCCGCGATCCTCATAAATCGTGACCCGCCCGCGCACCACCACCTGCAAACCGTCTTCAGGACGAAAGCGCAGCAACCGCGCCGCAGACCGAAACATCACCACCCGAATCTGCGCGTTCCGATCTTTGAGAGTGAAATAAAGATGTCCAGAATCGTGCGCCCGGAAGTTAGAAATCTCACCCTCTACCCAGACATCGCCATATTCCCGCTCGAGATTCGTGCGGACCGCCGCCACTAAATCGCGCACCGTCCACGTGCGCCGCTCCGCCGGCCTGAAACTGAACCCGAGTTGATCCGCGGAAGCCATGAACAGAAGTTTACCCCACAGTAAGCTGAGAAATGAGAACCAGGAACTCAGAACTATTTTCTCAACCTTCCAATCACATACAACAAAGCAGAGAGCACCACACTAAGCAGAATCGAAGTCGCGAGCGGGAAATAGAAAGTAGTATTCTTCCCCCGATAAACAATATCGCCAGGAAGGCGCCCAATCGGAAGATTAGTCCGGCCCAACAAAATGAGCGCCAGCCCGACAACAACAATCGTCCCGCCCAAGAACACCAGTAGTTTGCCTATATCCGTCACAGTAAGACTCCAGGTCGTTTCCTGCCTACAGAGATGATTTTTCGGTCACATCGGGTGCTAAACTCTGCTCTCATGAAAAGCCGCCTGATTCTCCCCGCACTCCTGTTAGTCGCGATCGTTCTGAATGCGCAGAACCCAACCGAGGTCGAACTCACCGCCGAGCCTCATCATCATCTAGCTTTCGAAAACGCCTACGTCCGCGTCTTCAAGGTTGAGGTCGCGCCGCACGACGCGACCCTCATGCACACGCATCACCACGACTACATCTTCGTGACCCTCGGGGCCACAGAAGTTTCGAATGACGTCAAGGGCAAGCCGCCGATAAAGTTAAAACTGCAAGATGGCGAAGCTCGTTTCGTCCCCGGCAACTTCGCCCACATCGCCCGCAATTTAGCCGACACCCCGTTCCGCAACGTCACCATCGAACTCTTGCAGGACGAAGCTGCCCACAAGACACCTCCGCCCGCATTTGACGAAGACCGCGGCCTGCACGTTTTTACCGGAGGCACGCAGGACATCATGTTTGTGCAAGACGGCGTCCGCGCCTCCGAGACCGAGCTGCAGCCGGACGCAACCCTGCCCAGCCATCATCACACCGGCCCGCATCTACTGGTCGCCATCACGGATCTGGAAATCCGCAGCGACGTCGAAGGCCAGGGCCCCATGCCCGGACACCTCAAGTCCGGCGACGTAAAATGGCTGCCCGGCGGCTACACTCACACCTTGACCAACGTAGGCAAACAAGACGCCAAGTTCGTAACCCTCGAATTCCACTGACCCGAACTCGCCCGCCCGGAAAGATGGGAACCAAATACAATGGCCGCACGTATTGCATGAAGTGATTCGAAGCCTTCGAATGGAGACCTCAATGGTTCGCACCGCGCGAATTATTTTTCCGATCGTTCTACTGCTTGCGATGTTTTCCTCAGCCGCCATGGCACAAACCGGCGGATCGCCGTCCTCTCCCTCAACCACCGCGAGTCAAGCCACGCAACCCTTCGACATCAATGCCGCAGTCGAAGCCTACCTCGCCAAGGTTCCGGCCGAGAGGCGCGCCCGCTCCAACGCCTACTTCGAAGGCGGATACTGGCTGATCCTCTGGGATTTCCTCGTGACCATGATCGTCATGTGGTTGCTGCTCGCGTTGCGCTGGTCCGCCCGCATGCGCGATCTGGCAGAGCGCCTCACGCGCTTCCGCGCCCTGCAAACCGCGCTCTATTGGCTCCAATTCTTTGTGGTCACGTTTGTGCTCACCTTTCCCATGACGCTCTACGAAAGCTATTTCCGGGAGCATCAATACGATCTGCTCAATCAATCCTTCGGCCCCTGGATGCGCGACCAGTTAGTCGCGTTCGCCGTCAACCTGATTCTCGGCGCGCTCGTTCTGATGGCGTTGTTCGCCATCGTGCGCCGCCTGGGAAAAAGCTGGTGGGTCTGGGGAGCCGTCGTGTCTGTGCTCTTCATCGCATTCACCGCCATGATTGCGCCCGTCTACATACTTCCGTTGTTTAACAAGTTCACCAAATTACAGGATGCCCGCATCAAAGATCCGATCCTGAGCCTGGCTCGCGCCAACGGCATTCCCGCCACCGACGTGTACGAGTTCGACGCCTCGCGCCAGTCTGATCGCGTGAGCGCGAATGTCAGCGGATTTGCCAGCACCCTGCGAGTCTCGCTGAACGACAATCTCCTGAAGCGCTGCACCCTGCCCGAAATCGAAGCCACCCTGGGACACGAAATGGGCCACTACGTCCTCAATCATGTCTATAAGGGCATCATCATCAACGGCGTCCTCATCGTCATCGGCTTCGCCTTTCTGAACTGGGGCACCCTTTACGCGCTCGGCCGTTGGGGAGAAAGGTGGGGCATCCGCGGCATCACCGACGTTGCCGTGCTGCCGCTGGCCGTCGCCGTGCTGTCGATTTATTTCTTCGTGCTCACTCCCGTCTTCAACACGGTCACTCGAACCATGGAGTTCGAAGCCGACATGTACGGCCTCAACGCCGCCCAGCAACCCGACGGCGAAGCCAACGTAGCCTTGCTGCTCGGCGAATACCGCAAGCTCGCCCCCGGACCCATCGAAGAAATCATCTTCTTCGACCATCCCAGCGGACGCACCCGCATCACCGCCTCCATGCGCTGGAAAGCCGAGCACCCCCAAGCCGCCAACCCCGAAGAAGAGTCCCGACCCTACGGAGCCCCCGCGAAGAACTGAACCCAAGCTCGGGTAGCGCGGACACTCCTGTCCGCTGCCGTGAGTTGTCTGCCGCGGGCGCCCTCGCCCGCGGTTCAGGATGGGACTCCCGTGCGTATCGAGCCAAATTCCCAATTCGGGAAAATCTTGTCAATAGGCAAAAACCACCCAATTCCCCGCAACTCCATGCAGCCTATGCAAATATAAATTTCCAAATCATGTCATAGTTCCCATTGCCATGTGATATAATTGAAATATAGTTGAATAGCTCACCAAGCGCGGCCCCAAAAGGCCGCGTTTTTCATTTGTACCCAGCTCGTGTGGCGCGGGCGCCCTCGCCCGCGGCCTTTGACCTCTCTCGAATTTCCAAGGCAAAAATGACAAATCAAGGAATCGACATCCAGCACCCCAAACTCCGGGGCGAGTGGGCCGAACTGCGTTTCATGGCCCGCGCCGCCGAGCACGGACTCTGCATCGCCAAGCCCTGGGGAGACATGGCCCGTTACGATTTCGCCGTCGAACACAACGGCCGCTTCCTCCGCATCCAGGTCAAATGCACCGTGCACAAACGTGGTGACTCTTACAGGTGCCACGTCACCGGGAACGGCGCTGTGCTGTATCGAAGGGATGAATTGGACTTCATCGCCGCTTACGTCCCTGACGCCGATATCTGGTACATCATCCCGATCGAGGCGACGAGGGGGCAGGTTCGTGTCCAACTGTCGCCCAATCGCAGACAATCCAGATACGACCGATACCGAGAAGCGTGGCACTTGCTTCTTAACCCGGTCATCCCGAGCGAAGAATCATCGTTCGCGTGCGAACGATGATTCGCATTCGAGGGACCTTGCGTTTCTTTCCCCGGCCATCAAATGTGACCAAACCCCAGCCCCGAAGGGGCGAAAGAAAACGGCCCAGGACGAAGTCCAGGGTAACCCCAGAAAAAAGATTCAGGCCCCGCAGGGGCGCGAAACAGATCGAGCGCAAAAACACCAACCATCGCCTACTGTGTACCGTATGTGGTACATTCAATTTGTGCCTAAGAAAATCCATGGAGCGCGCTTGAAGAAGAAGCAGACGAATCGAGCGTACGATCACACCGGATCGACCTTCGACAGCTTCCTTGAGAAAGAAGGCATCAGGGAGGAAGCCGAAGCTGTCGCGGTGAAGCGAATTCTCGCTTGGCAGCTTGAGCAAGGGATGAAGCAGCAAAAGAAGACAAAGCAGGCGATGGCCCGCGAGCTACACACCAGCCGATCGCAACTCGATCGTCTGCTGGATCCGCAGAACACCGCCGTGACGATCGATACGATCACCCGCGCCGCTCGTGTTGTTAGAAAAAAGCTGGTCTTGCGATTGGCCGAACGCGTGGCCAATGAGATCAACGACCGAGCCGCCAAAATGACCCCGGAGGAGCGCGCCAAGGCCGATTCAGAAACGGGAAAGATCGCTGCTCAAGTGCGGCGTCGAACTCCTTAGTCGCCGCTTCGCCGCCCATTTTGGCTTGCAGAAGCGCGTGGTTCCTCCTGACGAAACCCCTTGACTATCCGCTGGGCAACTGCCACGCTTTGATCCGTAATGGCACACGTGGAAGCACTGGCGAATCCGAAGTTGCTGGTCTGGGCCAGGGAATCGGCCAGCCTCACCGAAGAGGCAGTCGCCAAAAAAATCGGCGTGAAGGCAGAGCGCGTCCGGGCGTGGGAATCGGGCCGGGAGCGTCCCTCGGTTGCTCAACTCCGCAATTTCGCCGCAGCGACCAAGAGGCCGTTAGCCGTTTTCTATCTTGCAGAACCGCCGCGCACATTCGATGCGCTTCACGATTTTCGCGCCGGCACAGGTGCCGAAATACCAGCGGCTACGTCACCCGATCTGACGTTCGAGATCAGAAAAGCCTACGACCGAAGAGAATGGGCGCTCGAATTGATGAGCGACCTTCAACTAACCCCACCGACGTTCAACGTCAGGCTCCGTCTCGATGAGGATACGGAGGCCGCCGCCGAAAGGATTCGTGCTGCTCTCGGCGTTCGAACGGAGATGCAAAGCCGATGGCGCGTCGACTACGAGGCATTCCGCGAGTGGCGAGCCCTTCTCGAACATGCAGGAATTCTTACTTTTCAGGCGACCGATCTGGAACTAGATGAAGCGCGTGGATTCTCCATTTCGCTGAGGCCCCTGCCTGCTGCCGTAGTGAACATCAAGGATGCCTATCGCGGGCGCATCTTTACGCTGCTGCATGAAGTGACGCACATTGCCCTCAATGAAGGGGGAATATGCGACTTGGACGACAATCAGCGTCGGAATGCGAGCGCCAAAATCGAAGCGTACTGCAACCGAGTCGCTGGAGCGGTTTTGTTTCCAAAGAATGATCTGCTGGGTACAACCGAGGTTCGCAATCACCGCTCCACTGACACCACCTGGTCTGATGGCGAGATCGAAGCACTATCAAGAAAGTTTGGCGGCAGCAGAGAGGCGTTGCTCGTCCGCTTGCTTGCACTGAATCGTACGAATGAGAAGTTTTACCAGAGAAAACGTGAAGAGTATCAGCTCGCATACGTCGAGTGGCGAAAGCAGCGAAAAGAAGGCTTTGCACTCCCCCACGTGGTTTCGCTCTCCAGCGCTGGACCTCTTTTTACGCATTTAGTGATAGAAAACTTTAACCGTGAGCACATCACCGCGAGCGATGTGTCGGACTACCTCCAGGTCAGAGTCAAACATCTTCCCGAAATCCAGCGCGACTACAGCGGCTCCGAGTTGGTAGGCCAAGGAGGATAGTGGCCTACAGCATCGATTCGAGCGGCATTCTCGATCTTTTTCGCATCTATCCGCCCGACGTGTTTCCCACGATTTGGACCCAGATGGAGTCCGCCGCGAGTGGCGGAATTGTTTTCGCGGTCGATGAAGTCTATCGGGAACTCGAGAAGAAAGATGATGCAGCTTTCCAGTGGCTAAAGGCGCGTCGCGTCATGATCGTGGCCATCGACACCGAAATACAAAAGCGTGTCGCCGCCATTCTTGCTGCTCACCCACGATTGATAGATACGCGGAAAAAACAGGTCCTCGGGTGACCCATTTGTGATTGGCCTCGCTCAAGCGCGAAAACTATCAGTTGTCACCGGCGAACGCGCATCGGGAGTGATTGCGAAGCCGAACATTCCAGACGTCTGCACGGCACTCGGGATAGAATGTATGAATGTGTTATCAATGTTTCGCAACGAGGGATGGAGGGCGTAAACACGGAGCCCGCGTAATCAACTCCATAAACACCCCCTTGCATTTCCCAAATTCATCTGGTATAAACAATTCACCGAGAGCAGTGTGCGTGGCTAGCCGGTCGTTTTTCTGAAACTCTCGTCGCAGACCCGGCATCGAATCAGCAGTACAGTTATTTAGCCCCGGCCACGGGGTTTCATTCGGGGACAAGGCTCCTCGAAGGGTTTAAGCGTTTTCGCAAGAACCTCCATAAGATCTTTTATTAAGTGAATGGTCTTCCG
>CAWCQY010000016.1:0-2500 GCA_963797795.1 uncultured Acidobacteriota bacterium | reverse complement strand
ACAGATTCGAGAGTTAATTCCAACTTGATGTTGGGCGTCAATGCGACAACCGATTCCGTATCACGGTTCATGAAAGTCGCTTGGCGCCGAACATTGGGTTGGATGACTGAGGGGTTGCACACCCCGAAGTCGGGACAATCCATACCCGCCTAGGCGGGCAGCCAGTGAAAGCTGGCGAGGACGATATTTGACAACTGAATAGATTGGGCAAATTACAAGGCGTGTAAATTTTTATGAGTGCCTGAATAAAACCCTGCTGGTGTATGTGGCGCGGTATCTCTTTTTGCCTTTGAAGATCCCTAACGGCGAGCAATCGCTGTGAGGAATGTGAAGAGGCGCGAAGAGAGCCTATGTTACATGCGAAGAGCAGGATTTAAAGGCCCATAGAGTTTGCGCGGCGTGTGGTGGTTTGCTGAGGGTTTGTTTTCCGCAAGGAAAGCAGGTCCCTCGACTTCGCTCGGGATGACAATATGAAAAGTTGCTCATCACGGCGAGAGCAAGCTGCCGTGTGTCGAGTAAATTTTATGGTCAAGCTACTAAGGGCGCATGGTGGATGCCTTGGCAGAAGCAGGCGATGAAGGACGTGGCAAGCTGCGATAAGCCTCGGGGAGCCGCAAGCAGGCTTTGATCCGGGGATTTCCGAATGGGGAAACCCACGTGGGTAAAACCCACGTACGGCCCGATGAATCCATAGTCGGGCACGAGCGAACCCAGGGAAGTGAACCATCTCAGTACCTGGAGGAAAAGAAAGAAACCTCGATTGCGAAAGTAGTGGCGAGCGAAATCGCAACAGCCTAAACCAGTCCCACCCTCGGGTGTGATTGGGGTTGTAGGGTCGACAACAGTAGAGTTACCAATCTGGCGGCTAACCGAAGCCCTCTGGAAAGAGGGGCCATAGAGTGTGATAGCCACGTAGGTGAAAGCTGACCAGACTCGAAGTCGATACCTGAGTACCGCGGGGCACGAGAAACCCTGTGGGAAGCTACGGAGACCATTCCGTAAGGCTAAATACTAGCTTCTGACCGATAGTGAACCAGTACCGTGAGGGAAAGGCGAAAAGAACCCCTGCGAGGGGAGTGAAATAGTACCTGAAACCGTGTGCCTACAAACGGTGGGAGGACTATGCGGCGTAAGCCGAAAGTCTGACCGCGTGCCTATTGCATAATGAGCCGGCTAGTTATTCTTGTCAGCAAGGTTAAGCGAAAGCGAGCCGTAGCGAAAGCGAGTCCTAATAGGGCGAATCAGTTGGCAGGAATAGACGCGAAGCGGGATGATCTACCCTTGGCCAGGCTGAAAGTAGGGTAAAACCTACTGGAGGGCCGAACGGGTGTTTGTTGAAAAAAGCTCCGATGAGCTGAGGGTAGGGGTGAAAGGCTAATCAAATTCCGTGATAGCTCGTTCTCTCCGAAATAGCTTTAGGGCTAGCCTCGGACGATTTGTCGTGGTGGTAAAGTACTCGATGGGCTATGGGGCTTTCCAGCTTACAGAACCCAACGAAACTCAGAATGCCATGGAACAACCAGTCCGGGAGTCAGACGGCGGGGGCTAAGCTTCGTCGTCGAGAGGAAAACAGTCCAGATCGCCTGCTAAGGTCCCCAAATCCAAGCTAAGTGGGAAAGGAAGTCGGAACGCCCAGACAGCCAGGAGGTTGGCTTAGAAGCAGCCATCCTTTAAAGAAAGCGTAATAGCTCACTGGTCAAGCGGTCCGGTGCCGACAATATAACGGGGCTCAAGCTTGGTACCGAAGCAGCGAATGCATCGATTAAAGTCGATGCGTGGTAGGAGAGCATTCTCAACAGTTTGAAGCCAGACTGAAAAGACTGGTGGACGGTTGAGAAGAGACCCTGCCGGCATAAGTAGCGATAACGGAGGTGGGAACCCTCCGCGCCGAAAGTCTAAGGTTTCCTGAGAAAGGTTAATCCGCTCAGGGTCAGGCGGTCCCTAAGGCGAGGCCGAAAGGCGTAGCTGATGGACATCCGGTTAATATTCCGGACCTCCCTTGTGTTCGTTATCACGATGGGGTGACGCAGGAGGATAAGCAGGCCGTCCTATGGCTATGACGGTCGATGCGTGTAAGGTGTTTCCGGTAGGCAAATCCGCCGGGAAGTTATCACTGAGACGCAAAGCAGTAACCCGTATGGGTGAAAGCTGCCGATTCCACGCTGCCAAGAAAAACCTCTAAGGAGAACGTAAGGGAACCGTACCTCAAACCGACACAGGTAGACGAGGAGAATATCCAAAGGCGCTCGTGAGAACACTTGTTAAGGAACTCGGCAAATTAACCCCGTAACTTCGGGAGAAGGGGTGCCGCAGTAGAGTTCATAGCTCGAAGCGGCCGCAGAGAAATGCGCACTGCGACTGTTTAACAAAAACACAGGTCTCTGCAAAGTCGAAAACGACGTATAGGGGCTGACGCCTGCCCGGTGCTGGAAGGTTAAAGGGAGAGGTCAACCGCAAGGTGAAGCTTCGAACTGAAGCCCCAGTGAACGGCGGCCGTAAC
>CAWCQY010000015.1:0-455601 GCA_963797795.1 uncultured Acidobacteriota bacterium | reverse complement strand
GCAAATTCACAACCAGAATCTCAGATTGTTCGGAGCATGTCTATGGCACTTTCGTATGGTTACCCAACATTCCCTCAGCGCCTCTGTTTCCGCAACCAGTCGATGACGAGTCGGGCATCGAAGCGTACGGCAGACCCAACGCGAAACGCAAGGAATGCGTCCGGCCTTCGCCAGCTTGAACACCGTTTTTCGATTGATGTTCAGCAACTCGGCCAGCTGCTTGGCCGTGAGCGCACCCTTTCATGCCGCGTGCAATCTTCTTGGTCAGTGTCAGGGTTTCCACCTCGGCCTGTTCCTGCGCTGTGAACTTGATTTCGCTCATTGCGCACCTCCTGCGGCGAACGTGGCGTTCACTTTGTCCTTGGTGGCTTGGCTCCGAGAGGGTTTCAGGTAACGCATCGTGCTCTCCATATCGGAATGCCCGAGCCATTGCTGAACTGTGCGCAGATCAACTCCGCTCCACAGGTGCCATGTTGCGAATGTCGCCCGGAACTTGTGAAGCCAGAAGTCTTCCTGTCTTGAGCTTCGCACGCTCGGCGCACGCCTTTAGGCAGTCGAGGAAATCCAGCTTCGGTCTGCAGCCAGCGGTCGGGAAATACCAAGGGCACACTTTGTCACGCTTCGCCTTTGCCGCTTGCAGGCTCGCCACCAGTTTCTCGGGAATCGGAATTTCACGCTCCTTGTATGCCTTCGGCGTCCAATCGGATTGTGGCTTGTGGCTGACCCTCACTGTGCTCGCCGACGAGGTTCACGTCCGACCAGTACGCGTGCATCACTTCCTGCTCGCGCATCCCGGTCATGAGGAAGAACTCGAACCACAGCCGCTCCTCGGCGTCGCAGGCCGCGAACAGCGTATCCAGTTCCGCCTGCTCGTAAACCTCGGGCTCTTCTTCCGTGTAGCGCGGCCAGTCATCTTTCCGACCAGTCCACGAACTCCCTGTGACTTCAGGAAGCCCATGACGTTGGCAAACTTGTTGTGCACGCTTCGTGGAGCTTGCTCCTTCTCATCTCGCAGGAACGCCGCGAACTTCAGCAGGTCTTTGCGCTCGATGTCTTCGACGTACAGCTTCGAGCAGGATTCGGTGAAGTACGCCAGGGCAGTTGTATATGCGGCCAGTGAGTCTTGGACTTCTTGCTCAGCTTCGTGTCGTCCAAGAAGTCTGCGACTGCGACGGACAGCGGCTTGCGACCGTCGTGACCGTTGCCATTCGTCCCAACACCGGACACGACCTCAACACCGGGCTGACCGCATTCAGTTCGAACGTCTTCCGGTCGCGCTGTGTAAGGGCGTCAACAGCATTCTTGCCGACCGACAGCCGGACGCGAGTTCGCCATTCGCGCGCCAATCCAAGTAGTACGCGCCCTCGGGATGGCGTTCTTCCTTACCGTTCACCAGCACGCATGTCCTGCCGGATGCGGCCATTCGCTGTGATGACGGCGGGGCAGTAGCGCAACCCGGCCTCGGTCTGGCCATGTACTTCGTGAGATTGACTTTGACTTTTCGCAACGGCTTCCTCCACTGGTACGAGTGTGTGGTAGGAGCCTCTGCAAGTGCTAGATAACTAAGGTAATGGCGGAGAGAGTGGGATTCGAACCCACGTTACCCTTTCGAGTAAACACGCTTTCCAAGCGTGCGCCTTCAGCCACTCGGCCATCTCTCCCGCGACAAATTCGCTGTAGATTGCGAGTTGGTGGGAAGCGGTTGCGGGAATTCCCGATCGACGACGCGGAACACGCCGTCCATCAAGCCCTCTTCGATTCTATGGCCCCGGCCGCTGAAACCGCAAGGCGAAGACGAGAAAACGTTAGCTAATCGGACATTAATCAAAATTGCCATCCTGAGGCAGCGGAGCCTTCGCAAAATCGAAGGCTGCCGACGAAGTCGCCTCGAGTTTTGAAGCGCACAGCCCTGGTGAGAGCGAGGATTCTGTTGTTTCTCCTCCGCTCCGAGTCTCCGTGGTAAATTTGATATTCGCGATGAAAGACGTTTCCTCCTGGGCTCTCAACGTCGCCACCCAACGCGGTGCTTCCTACGCGGATGCGCGCATTGCCGACGACCGCAGCCGCGCGCTTTCGACCAAGAATGGGAAAGTGGGGGGCGCATCGGACTCGGAGTCGTTCGGCATCGGCATTCGGGTTATTGCGGACGGCGCTTGGGGATTCGCTGCCTCCGACGATTTGAGCCGTGCTGCTGTTGAAGCCACCGCGGCACGAGCCGTCGATATTGCCAAGGCATCTTCGCGGGTGAAGCAGCGCGACATCCAACTTGCTCCGGAAAAGGCCGTTACGGCGGAGTGGGCCACGCCTTTCCAGATCGATCCTTTTACTACCTCGGTGGAGCAGAACATTGATCTGCTGCTGAAGATCGACTCTGAACTGCGGTCGGTTGCGGGGGTTACGCTGGCCGAAACCAACATGAATTTCCGGCGCGAGGAACAGTGGTTTGTCTCTTCCGAAGACGCCAACATTCATCAGACGAAATACACCACCGGAGTTGGCTACGCGGCCTATGCGTTTGCCGGAAGCGAGATTCAGAAGCGCTCGTATCCTAACTCCTACGGGGGGCAGTGGCAGAATAAAGGATATGAACTGATTGGCGAGTTGAAGCTGCTGGAAAACGCGCGCCGCGTGGGCGAAGAAGCGGTGGCGCTGCTCAAAGCGGATCAGTGTCCCGAAGGCAGGTTCGATGTCATTTTCGACGGCTCGCAACTCGGACTTCAGATTCACGAATCAGTGGGGCACCCTATTGAACTCGATCGGGTTTTGGGCATGGAAGCGAACTTCGCCGGAACTTCGTTTCTTACGCTCGACAAACTCCGCACTCTTCGCTATGGCAGCGATCTGGTCAATGTCGTCGCCGACGCTCGCCAGGAGCACGGGCCGGGACTAGGGACCTTCGCGTTCGACGAAGAAGGGGTACCGGCGCAATGCACGCCCATCATCACCAATGGGTTGTTTACGGGGTATCTGAGCTCGCGCGAGACTGCGCACAACATCGGTATGAATCGCTCCGGCGGAACCCTGCGCGCGGAATGCTGGAATCGGCTGCCGATTATCCGCATGACCAACATCAGCATTCTTCCCGGGAGAAGCCTCTGACTCGCGAGCAACTGATTGCGGATACCGCTGACGGGCTGTACATGGAAACGAATAAGTCGTGGTCGATCGACGACAAACGCTACAACTTCCAGTTCAGCTGCGAAATGGGATGGGAGATCAAGAAGGGCAAGCGCGTGCGCATGCTGAAGAATCCTTCGTACTCTGGAATCACAACTGAGTTCTGGAACGCGATGGACGCGATCTGCTCGAAAGACGAATGGATAGTGTGGGGCACCCCGCATTGCGGCAAAGGCCAGCCTCAGCAGGTAATGGGAACGGGGCACGGGGCGGCGCCGGCCAGGTTTCGCAATATTAAAGTGGGCAGTGCGTATAAAGGAACATGAGAAAAGCAGTTGGCAGTTAGCCCGTGTAGTTTTCCGGATCAGAGAGTTTCAGGCTAATCTGTGAAGCTGCTGATTTGCAGAATTTCTGAATGCTCGATCAAAATAAAGCTGCCGACATCTTCGAACGTATTAAGAAGCATTCGACCGCGGATGAAGTCGAAGTCCTCTTTTCTGGCGGGAAGAGCGCGCTCACACGCTTCGCCAACAACACCATTCATCAGAATGTTGCGGAAGAGAACTACGTCGTTTCCGTGCGAACCGTGTTTGGCGGACGCACCGCTCGCTCGACCACCAACAAACTTGACGACGAAAGCCTGCAGCGAGTCGTGCAATCGTCGGAGCGGCTAGCCAAAGTTCAGCATCCTGATCCCGATCTGCTGCCGATCCCAGACACGCGCGGTGCCGGCGTCCCCGCCCGCGAACCCTCGCCAAGCCGCCACTTCGCCGCAACCGCCGCAATCAGGCCCCAAGAGCGTGCCGAAACGGTCAAAAAAATCGTGGCGATTGCAGATAAACACAAACTCACCACGGCGGGTATTGTCTCAACTTCCGAAACAGTGGAAGGTATCTTTAATTCCCGCGGCCTAGTCGACTGGCACGCGCAGACCTCCTCCGAAATCTCGATCACTATGCTCGCCCCCGATTCTTCGGGCTGGCAGAAAGCCAATTCTCCCAACGTCACCAGTCTCGACGCCGCCGCTCTCGCCGAAGTCTCGGCCCGCAAGGCATTCGAATCCGCCGGCCCGCGCGAGATCCCACCCGGCAAATACACCGTCATTCTCGAACCCGCTGCCGTGCTCGACATCGTCGGCTTCATGTTTTATGACTTCGGCGGGCTGTCCGTGCTCGACCAACGATCTTTCCTGAATAACCGTGTCGAAACCAAGCTCTTCGGCGAGAACATCAATATCTGGGACGATGTGGCCCACCCTTTGCAATCAGGTGTTCCATTCGATGGCGAAGGCATGCGCCGCCAAAAAGTGCAACTGGTGGAGAACGGTGCAATCAAGCGATTGGTCTATGCACGCGCCAGCGCGGAGAAGATGAAACACTCCGAGCAAAAAGATAAAGTCGGCCCCATCGCGCCCACGGGACACGGCTTTCCCCTGCCCAACGAAATGGGCGAAGCCCCGATGAACATAGTATTCGGCACATCGTCGAAGCCGAGCTCGCTGGACCAAATGATTGCCTCCACCGAGCGCGGAGTACTGGTCACCCGCCTCTGGTACATTCGCGAAGTCGATCCCTACGAAAAAATTCTCACCGGCATGACCCGCGACGGGACCTTCTATGTTGAGAACGGCAAAATCCGCCACGGAGTGCGCAACTTCCGTTTCAACCAAAGCCTGATTCATATGCTTTCCAACGTGGAAGCTATGGGAATCCCAGTGCGCGCAAGCGGCGAAGAATCGTTCGACATGGTAGTGCCGGCGATGAAGGTGAACGACTTCAATTTCACGGAAGTGACAAAGTTCTAGAACCAGCATTTAGGCTGCGAGGCGTTCGCTTTGTACCTTCTGCAGCAATGACGTGAGGATTTTTCTTAACTGCGACAAATCGTCTGCTCACCGCCGATAGTCCACCTCCTCCAAGAACCCTAGGTCACGTGACAACAAGAGGTGGTAGTCCAGTTCGCTGGCCGAGCCCGATACGATTTGCAGGTAGCGCTGAAAATTCGTTGTTTCCGCATTTACCGCAATCCTCCGCAATATTCGCGCCGATCGACGCACTGCATCGACGCATCTGGCTAGTTAACCCAAAGAGTTCTTCGCGTGGAAATCGCCCACTGACTCTGTAAAACCGAAAGAGTTAAGGACTGGATTTTCTCCCATATCTTCAACCTTCTGAACTCCTTCATCGAGCACCTCAGCTCGCGGTCTAAATGCTAACCGCTGATTGCCAAGTGCTGCTGTGACAACACTCACATACCATCCACAACTCCCCCGCAAGTTCATGACCCACAAGAATTTAGCTCTAACAGTTCCATGACTTCGGTAACTTTGCACGTGTGGTTCCGGGGTGTAGTCTTCGCTCGTAATGTCCAACATTGGCCCATTCGTGAAGAACGGGGACTCCGACACGTTCCCGGACGAAAAAGACGCGCAGCCGAAGCCGCAGGCCTCGGCCCAAGCCGAAGCCGCGGACGCGCAAGGCCGCCCGCGCCCGCTATCCCGAAGTGCAGAGTGCGATGCGCTTCCCGATCAAGCTGCCGATTTCTGTAAAATCGAAAACAGGCGAGAGCCATACTGAAACGCAAAACATTTCCGCCAATGGCGTTTTGTTCCAGATGGTCGATTCCGAAATGCCGGTTGGCTCGATGGTAGATTTCACTATCTCGCTCCCCGCCGATGTGGTTGGCGCGGAAGCGGATGTACGGCTCGATTGCCGCGGCCGAGTAGTTCGCAGTTTCGAAGACAGTGGCCGCCGCGGCGTAGGTGTGGTCATCGATGAGTATCGATTCGATCGCGCCGAACGGCGAGGAGACTGATGGCAAGCACTCCGGCAACCGCGAGGATCGACGCCGAACAGCTGCACGAGGGTGACGGCAACGGCCAGTTCATCCGCGTGATCGTAGCTGACACGCAGGCGATCTTTCGTGCTGGACTGCGCAAGATCTTTGCCGTCGAAGACGACCTTCGCGTCGTTGGACAAGCCGAAACCCTGGCCCAAACTCTAACCGCCGCCAAAAAGTTTTCTGCCGATGTACTGCTCTTCGAAGCTGCCATCGCCAGCAATCCAATTGAAGCTGTCGCCGATCTTCTGCGCCAGAACCCGCTCCTGAAGCTCGTTGTCGTGACCACGGAACCTGATCAGGATCTGACTCTGGAACTGTTTCGGCGGGGCGTCCACGCCATCGTATCGCGCGAGGTTGAGCCCGAGTTGCTGGTCGACTGCTTACGCAAAGTATCAAAGGGTGAGCCATGGTTAGACGGCCGCGCCACCCAGTGGGTTCTCGAAGCCTATCGCACTCAGGGCTCGCGCGCCGGAGCTCCCCGGCCAAAAGTACAGTTAACCCCCAAAGAAACTCTGATCGTCTCCTGCGTGACTCAGGGGATGAAGAACAAGGAAATCGCGACGCGGGTCGGAACTACCGAACAGGTGGTCAAGAACTATCTGCGCAAGGTCTACGACAAGCTGGGCGTAGCTGATCGTCTGGAACTCGCGCTCTATTGCCTGAACAGCCGAATCCTCGATGGTGCAGCAAAGCCGCCCGCCGTTCCCGAACCACAGCCCTCCGCCGACAAGATCGAGACACCGCAGCCTGCAACTTCAGACACCCCAGAAAATATCTAAGTATCAAATGTAGGCGCGAGCGTCCGCGCTCGTGCTCCCTTGCCTGAATCCTTCCCATAACTCAGAATGAAACGAAGAGGAGGAAGCGTGGTCATCATCCTGATGGGAGTATCAGGAGCCGGCAAAACCACAGTCGGACAACTCCTGGCTTCGCAACTCAAATGGGAGTTCGCCGACGCCGACGATTACCATTCAGCCGCGAACATAGAAAAAATGCGGAACGGGATTCCGCTTACCGACACCGACCGCGCCCCCTGGCTCGAAACTCTACGCGCCCTAATCACAAGCTGGATCGCCACCGGAAAGAACGCAGTGCTAGCCTGCTCAGCATTGAAGCACGCCTATCGCCAGGAGCTGCGGATCGCGCCAAAAGTCCAATTCGTCTATCTGAAAGGAACCCCGCAACTGCTGCGCCAGCGCCTGCACGCCCGCCAAGGGCACTACATGACCGAGCAAATGCTCGAGAGCCAACTGGCAGGCCTTGAAGAGCCAGAGCGTGCGCTTGCAGTCGATGTCGACCTTGCACCCGTCGACGTAGCAAGTGAAATCCGGGCAAGGCTGGCTCTTGAGCCGTCGTTCTCGTGAAATCGAGCACAGCGGAGGTACTTCGACTTGTGCCGGCCTGCAAGTCGCCGCGGATTTTACCTGGTTTTGCCGGTTTCGATTCCCCGAAATTGTCCGAAGATGCGCTCGGCGTTCTTGTGGTAGACCTTTTCCAAGACTGGGTCCGGAAGTTCCATACCATAAATCTTCCAGCGACCTTGCCCCGGATATCCCCAATAGTCGAAGTATTCGTCGCCCGTTTCCAGCCAGCGAAAATGGTTGCGATACATGGCCTCGTCCATGCCGTTGTCAGAGCCGAACATGATCCGGTCCTGATATTTGAGGAAGAACTCACGGGCACGCCCGGGCTGACGGCCCAGCTCCGCTTCGCGCGCTCCGAATTCGACCATCACGTTAGGAAGCGTGTCGAGCAGGTGAGAAACGTAATCGAGGTTTTCCGGCCAGTTCGCCACGTGCAGCGCGATAAACGTCGTGTGCGGATGTTTGGCAAACATACGATCACGCGCCGCCAAAATCGATTCTTTGCTGGGAAATTGTGGACCATAGAAACTCCAGTCCGGATGTTCGATCAACTCTTCATAGCGCTCGTTGGTGTTGTCGACAGGATGAAAAAATGCTTCGGGATCAGTTACGTGAATCGAAACCGGAATGCCGAGCCTTCCGCACTCTTCCCAGATGAAATCGAGGCGCGGGTCATCAACCGCAACTAGCTTCCCAGACTTGTCTCGCACGCTCAGGCCGAGGTCTTTTAATTGTTTTAGTCCTCGCGCCCCTCGTGCTACCGCATCGTCGAGCTGTGCCACCATCTCCTGGCTGAAGTTTGGATCGTCAATCTTGCTCCAGTCGATCTGGGCAAAGACCATGAATCGTCCCGGATACGGCTTGACCATCTCGTCGATCACATGCTGCAGTTTGTCGCCCCACATGCCGGTCAGGATCACCACCGTCTTCACATTGGTGTTGTTCATAATTTCGATCACGCGCTCGGGGGGCATGTGATCGTCGATTCGCATGGCGTCATTGACGTGATTGTGAACATCAATCACGTAGTATTTGGCGCGATCGACGTTGTGCACCGACGCGTGCAGCATAGGAATAGGCTGAAAGTCTTTTAACAGAAGCGTTTTCTTCTGGTCGGCATCGGCGGCGGACTGATAGCCGATCTGCCCTTGGGGCGGTTTATCGGGCGCGGTTTGCGCAGCCAAGCGTACGGGCATGCTCATCAGCAGGAAACAGCAAACACTCAATTTGATTGACATCGATTCGGCCTCCGTCAGCACAGATTCCGCTCTTGACAATGCCCGACAAACGAAAGTAAAAGTAATTGATCGCAATATATCGCAATCGGTGAGTTTGTCCAACAGATTTGATAAAACCCGCCGCAAAGTTGGAGGCCACTCGAGATGGGACATGAAACTTCAGCCTAGTGAGATTGGTGGTACGCTGCGATGATGAAGTACCCGCGGGTCATCGCCCTGAGCTGTGTCGTGTTTTGTCTTGCAGTCTCCGGATGGAACTCGGGGCAAAATAGTCCACGCCAACAATCGGCTGCAATCGGCGCTGGCAACGCCGCGCCTGATCTTAAGATCCGAAGTTCAGTTTTGCAGATTGAATTCGATCACAATCTGCACAGCCGGGTATCTGCACTGTTTGGTGTAGACCCAAGGCCCTTGACTCCGCTTTCCGCATCCGAAACGGTTGCGGGCGTTGGCCGCACTTGGAACGACTTTGCCCTGATATCAGCCCACCGAGAAACCGTGTCTGACGTATTTGGCGCGGGTGAGCGGCTCTCGTTGGTTGGCAAGTCTGGAGACTTGCGCAAGAGTATCTCAGTGACGCTCTATACTGACTTCCCTTCCCTCGCCATTTTTGATGTTGAGTACACGAATGAAGGCACGACTCCGCTTGCGATTCGCGGCTGGGCGGATCATCAATATACTTTGCCTTCGTTGCCCAACACGCAGGGCCCCGCATTCTGGTCCTACCAAAGTGGTTCCTACGAAAAGCGGCCAAACTGGGTGGTTCCCTTACGCGCCGGATTTCACCAGGATAATTACCTCGGCATGAACGCCAGCGATTACGGCGGAGGCACTCCTATTATCGACGTATGGCGCAGAGACGTTGGTCTCGCGGTGGGCCATGTGGAACCTGGACCGCGCCTTATATCCCTCCCAGTTTCCATGCCGGATGCGCGCCACGCCCGGGTGGCCGTCCGCTCGACTCGCGAGCGAACGCTCGAACCAGGCGAGAGCTTCCATACTCTGCGCACATTTGTCTCCGTCCATCAGGGAGATTACTTCCGCACGCTCACAGAATACCGTCGCCTTATGGCGCGGCAGGGATTTCAAATGGCTACCGCGCCCGACAGCGCTTTTGGCGCGATCTGGTGCGCCTGGGGCTATGGGCGTTCGGTAAAGCTCAAGCAGGTATACGACACGCTGCCGACGGTTAAGAAAATGGGCTTCGCCTGGGTCACGTTAGATGATGGCTGGCAAAACAACTACGGCGATTGGGCCGTGGACCCCAAGAAGTTTCCGAATGGCGACGTTGATATGAAAGCGCTTGTCGACCACATCCACGAGGAGGGATTCAAAGCGCAACTCTGGTGGTCGCCCCTGAGCACTGTCCCGGATTCTCAACTCCTCAAAGAGCATCCCGACTTCCTTCTGCTCAATCGTGATGGATCGAAGCGAAAGATTTCCTGGTGGAACTCGTTTTATATGTGCCCAGCGGATCGCGCGGTCGTTGAGTATCACAAAGCCCTGGTTCGCAAGATCCTCGGCGAATGGGGATTCGACGGCCTCAAACTCGATGGTCAACACATGAACGCCGTTCCTCCTTGCTACAATCCCGCGCATCATCACAAAAGTCCGGAAGACTCGGTTGAAGCGCTGCCCGATTTCTTCCGCGAGATTTACGAAACGGCTCGCAGCGTCAAGCCTGATGCCCTGGTAGAGTTCTGCCCTTGCGGCACGGCCTATTCTTTCTTCACCATGCCGCATTTCAATATGTCGGTAGCATCCGATCCGGAGAGTTCGTTTCAGATCCGCTCCAAAGGCAAAACCTTGAAAGCGCTTATGGGAGACAACATTCCGTACTTTGGCGATCACGTCGAACTGAGCGACGGCGCAAATGACTTCGCTTCCACGGTCGGCGTGGGGGGAGTCGTTGGCACTCAGTTCGTGCTCCCGAATCTGGTCAAGAAGCACAGCACGTCAGACCTGACGCCCGAACGTCAGAAGATATTTGAGAAATGGTTGCAGATTTACAAGGAGAAGATGCTCTCGCGCGGCGACTATCTCGGAGATCTTTACGATATCGGTTTCGATCTTCCCGAGACACACGTTATCCGCAAAGGCGGAGAAATGTATTACGCATTCTTTGCCAACCATTGGAGTGGACCGATTGAGCTTCGCGGTTTGCAGGACCGCACTTATCACATCGTAGATTACGTAAACGATAAAGATCTTGGAAACGTACGCGGGCCAAAAGCCACAATTCCTGCTCAATTCAACAAACATCTGCTGATTGAAGCTCAGCCCGAGTAAACTGCGAACCGTGAAAGCTCAGCCCAAAAGCGCAGTGGAGTGGTTGCAAGAGACCATCCGTCGGAATCGGAGCGGCGAAAAAGTCGGTGTCTACGCGGTCTGCTCGGCCCATCCCAGTGTCATCGCGTCAGCGGTTCAGCAGGCCGTCGAGGATAAATCAGTTCTCCACGTCGAATCCACCTCGAGTCAAGTGAATCAATTGGGCGGTTACAGCGGACAAACTCCGTCGCAGTTTGCCGAGTTTGTTCGCTCCGCAGCGCAACGCGTTGGTCTTCCGGTGGACCGTGTGCTTCTGGGTGGCGACCATCTCGGCCCGTACCCCTGGCGGGAACAGGCTGCGGAAGCCGCGATGCGCCACGCCTGTGAGATGGTCCGTGCGTGCGTGCTCGCCGGATATACCAAGATTCATCTCGACGCAAGTATGGCGTGCGCCGACGACAGCAAGGAGTTAGACGAGCGCACTATCGCGAACCGAGCAGCTATTCTCTGTCGCGCTGCGGAGAATGCATTTTGCGTTTTGCCCCCGGGCTCTTCGCCTCTGCTTTACGTCATCGGAACCGAGGTTCCTGCTCCCGGTGGTGAACTGCTTCCGGGAGTGCCTCCCGCGGTTTCCCCGGCCGACCACATCCATCACACTTTGGAGATCTTCCGCACAGCCTTCGCTGAGCAGGGCGTTAGTTCTGCGTGGGATCGTGTGGTCGGCATAGTCGTGCAGCCTGGAATGGAGTTTGGCGAGAACGCTATATTCGACTACGACCGCGCGAAAGCGATGGCGCTCTCATCCGCTTTGCCGAATCATCCCGCTCTGGTTTACGAGGCGCACTCGACCGACTACCAGAAACCCGCGGCGCTTGCCCAGATGGTGGAAGATCATTTCGCGATTTTGAAAGTTGGGCCGTGGCTGACATTTGCATTCCGGGAGGCGGTCTTCGCCTTGAGCGGAATCGAGCGCGAATGGCTGGGGCAGCGGAAGGGGGTTCGCATCTCGGAAGTCCGGGAAGCGCTAGAAGCCGCCATGCTCTGCAATCCAGCTTACTGGCGTTCCTATTACCACGGCAGTGAAGATGCAACCCGTCTCGCCCGCTTCTATAGTTACAGCGATCGTTGCCGATACTACTGGAACGATGCAGCCGTTCAGCAGGAACTGGCCCAACTTCGGGCTAACCTTGATGCGTCGCCTGCACCTCTGACGCTGGTGAGCCAATTTCTGCCCGCGCAGTATTACGCGATCCGCTCGGGAGAGCTGCAAGCGCGTGCCGAAGACATGATTCAGGAGCACATCCGAATTGTGCTGCGAGTCTATGCTGCGGCTTGCGGCAGATGACTTCGCAATTGGTTTGCAATTTGCGACCATTCTTTCGCGCTTCAGTGTCGCTTCCATCGCGCTTGACTTCGAGAGAGTACACATTGTACCGTTCGTTGATTCTCGACAGGTGTCCCGCGTGGTCAGGTTATCGTCTGAGCGATCTCCCGACGCTCTTTATTAGAGACATTCTTCCCAGAGAGGTGGAGTCATGCCCGATAACGTTGTGACCAACTGGTTCGGCAATATTGTTTCGCACCCTAAAGTCATCGTTCAGGCGTACTCGGTGGACGACATCGTGGCCGTGATGAAGGACCCGGTCAAATATCCATCTCCGGTTCGCGCCGTAGGCTCGAACCACTCTACGTCCCCTTGCGGCGTGGCCGAGGGTGGAACCCTGATCCAGATGAAGATGAACAAAATCGTGAATATCGGGCAAGATACTTTGACCGCTCAAGCCGACGCCACCCACTTATTCCTGGCGAAGGCGCTTGAGGCGTGCAAGTTACAGTTCTACGTAAACACCGAGATCGGCAGCCTGTCGGCCGGGAGCGCGGCCTGCGCGGGCACGAAGGATGCTTCTTTCCCAGGAGAGTACGGCCAGGTTGGGTCCTACATTTCCGCCGTCAAGATGGTTCTCCCAAACGGGGACCTCCTGCAGGTTGACGAAGCTACGCAGCCCGATCTGATGCAGAAGATCCGCTCGAGCTATGGCCTGTTCGGTGTGATTTATGAAGCGACCTATAAGGTTCGCCCCCTCACCCCAATGGCAGTTCATCACGAGACTTTCATCCTTGAGGACTTCATCACCGCGTTGCCCAGTCTCAAGGCTCGCAACGAGTCCATGTTTTTCTACATCTTTCCTTTTGATAACAAAATCACCGTCGAGTTCCGCAGGTATAATCCCGGCGCGATCGGCGAACCGAATCATGCCGCCTGGTGGGTGAGGAACCATCTGTGGGGAACTTCCGGCCCAAAGTTTGGCTATGAAACCACGAAACTTGTCTCGGATCCCACGATTCGTTACGGGATCATCGACACCTTTAATGAGGGCTGGCGGTTGACGTTGGAAACCATCGTCAGCAGCGACTACACGATTCCGACCGACCAGATTATCGATTATCCACCGGTGTCGAACGAGAGCCGCTACACGTTTAGTCTTTTCGCTTTTCCGGAAGACGAGTATCCCGCTACGATCACGGATTTTTTCAAATTCTGCAAAGACTACTATGCCCGGACGCAATACCGGTCGAACTTGCTGTACGTCGGGTATCGGATCAATCAGGATCAGAAATCGCTGCTCTCTTACTCCTACAACGGAACCGTGATGACGATCGATCCGGTTTCGACAGGAAACCCGGGCTGGGACGAATTTCTTGGAGCCTACAACCAGTTCTGCAGCGATCGGAATGGTACCCCTTTGCTGAATCAGACCGATGGACTCACCGCGGCGATGGTTCAGAAGGCCTACGGAGACCGGTTGAAGGTGCTGGCCGAGACTCGGAAACAGTATGATCCGCAGGACCGATTGTTGAACGAGTACTTTCGGAGTTTGCTTAGCTGAGGAGTCAGGAGGAGGCGGGGTGGCGCATCCTTGTTGGTTTTCGACATAAAAGTCGATTTACATCTTTTCCGCGAGGTCTCCGATCCAAGGCAGCCGAAAGATTTCTCCCTGCAACGCTTTTACCAGCAACACCACCCAGAGAACGACAAGTCCCAATGCAACCACCGCCGAGATGAGCCACGCCAGGAGGAATCCCAGCAGCGGAATCAGGGCAAGCACGGAATACAGGATCCGCATAACGACTACGGCCACAATCGTTGCGACCGCCAGGAAGATGGATTGGAAGGAATGAAATCGAACAAAGCGGTTGCGTTTGAAGGGCTCGACCAGCACGAAGACAACTGCGGGAATGAACGTGATGTAGGCCAGGGCCGCAAGGAGATTGTCCTTGGGTCGGCCAGAGACGCTCGCCGCGGGCGCACCGGCGGCGGGGATGCTCGCGACAGGGGCGCGGGCTGGAGAACTCGACACGGGCTTAGTATTTTCCTGGCCGGGGACCCACATTCTCCGGCCACAGCCTGGGCAAAAGGAAACATTGCTGGGCATTTCGGCGTGACACTGTGGGCATGAAATGGGCATGTTTGTTTTAGGCCAGCCGGCGCGAAGTATTTTTCTTGCGGCACTCCTCGCAGACACCATAAATCTGAAAGGTGTGGCGCGTAGTGGCGTAGTGGTAGCGGTTTCCAATCTCCTGTTCCAGGCCATCCACCTCGGGCGAGAAAAATTCCACCGAACTGCCGCAGCCGGTGCAGACCATGTGATGGTGGCTGCGGCGGTTGTACTGATGCTCGTAGCGGGCGATGCCGTCGTGAAAGGCGACCTCGCTGGCCAAGCCGCATTCTGCCAGCAGCTTTAGGGTTCGGTAAACCGTGGTGAAACCGATGCGGGGATCTTTCTTTTGCACCAGCGGGTGCAGTTCATTGATGGAGAGGTGCTCGCGGGTCTCTAAAAAGGTTCGCAGGATGGTGTCCCGCTGCGCCGTATGTTTCAAGCCCACGCGCTTCAGATGCTGATGCAGAATCTGCTGTGCCTCGCGGACCATCTCGGGCGAAATGCTGGGCTGATCGTCAATGCGCTTTTGCAGCATGGTGGTCGTCGGCAAACGTTGGCGGTCTTTTGAATAATACTGGCCTTTGGGAAACGAGCCAACTTTTTCGCGGGGACCACCGGCTCAACTGCGCGCGCCAGAAGCTGTTTGTCTTGCGGCGCGGCCAAGCCCTAGAATCTATTGTTCCTTATGGCGAGCATCACTACTCCCGTTTGCCCTCGTCCGCGATTTCGGATCCTGCGTGTCTTTGCTTTTGTTCTGGGCATGATATTGCTTGCAGTGTTCGGTATCTGCGCCTGGTTTTATTCCGTGGCAAGGTCTGCCCTGCCCCAGTTGGACGGCAGGCTGCGAGTGGCTGGACTCACTGCGCCCGTGACAGTTGTTCGCGATGCCCGCGGAGCGCCCACGATCAACTCCTCCAATTTCGATGACCTCTTTTTCGCCCAAGGCTACGTGACAGCCCAGGATCGGTTGTTCCAGATGGACGGGATGCGGCGTTTTGCGGCGGGAGAGCTGGCGGAAGTGTTTGGGGGCGATTATGTGGAGCACGACCGCCAGCAGAGAATACTGGGGCTGAAGGTGGTTGCGCGAAAGACGATTGAGAATTTGCCGGCCGAGGAGCGCTCTCATTTCGAGGCTTATACGCGGGGCGTGAATGCGTATATCGAAGCGCATCGTGGACGGTTGCCGCTGGAATTTCGCATCCTGCAATATTCCCCCCGGTCCTGGACCGCCGAGGACTCGGCGCTGATCGGCGCGCAAATGGTGGAAGATCTCAGCACGAGTCCGCGGCACGCCTTGACGCGGGAGAAAATTCTGGCGAAGTTGGGTCCGGATCTCACTGCGGATCTGTATGTGAACTCTTCCTGGCACGACCGGCCGCCGACAGTATCGCGGCCCAACCTCGAGGAGGAGATTAAGCGCGACGATCAGGACGAGGACGACGATGATGAGGATGATTCGGGCTCGGATAGCTCGGTAACGAGCCTGATGCCGCGCTCCACTACTCCCTCGGTGCCACTGATTTCGGAGCGGTTTTTTGACGAGCGGCCTCTCGTGCTGGGATCAAACAACTGGGTGATTTCGGGCGCGCACACGGTTTCCGGCAAGCCGCTGCTGTCCAATGATATGCACCTCGGCTATCAAATGCCCAATCTCTGGTACGAGGCCCATCTTCGTTGCGGCTCAAGCTGTGGAAACTTCGATGTGGCTGGGGTCACGTTGCCCGGATATCCCTATGTGATCGTCGGGCACAACCAGCGAATTGCCTGGGGGTGCACTAATCTCGGCCCGACGGTTGAGGACGTTTATGTTGAGACCTTCAACTCCGACGGACAGTACCTGACGCCGGATGGATGGAAGCAGCCCGAACATCGTCGAGAGGTGATCCATGTCAAAGCCAAGCCGGACGTCGTGGTTGACGTGGTCCTCACGCGGCACGGACCCATCGTCACCGACATGGTCCCAGGCGAGACGCGGAAGTTGGCATTGCGCTGGACTTTCTATGACGGATTTGGCAGTCCCTTCTTCGCGGTTGATTCGGCACAGAAGTGGGACGAGTTCAGGCGCGCTTTTTCGCAGCTTGATGTGCCGGGTCAAAACGTTGTGTATGCCGACGTGGATGGCAATATCGGCTATCAAGCCACAGGAAAAATTCCCATCCGGCCCTCCGGGGATGGCAGCTCGCCGCAGAACGGGAGTGACAATGCTCATGAGTGGGTGAGCTATGTTCCATTTGACAAGCTGCCCAGCATATTCAATCCGCCCTCGGGGATCATTGCCACCGCGAACGGCCGGATCGCGCCAGATGGATATCGGTATTCGCTCAGCACGGAATGGGAGGCTCCATGGCGAACGGCTCGCATCTATCGCGTACTGGAGTCGGGCAAGAAATTTTCCGCGGTCGACATGCTGGCGCTCGAAACTGATATCTATTCCGAACTGGATCGCTTTTTCGAGGAGCGCTTTGTGTACGCGGTCGATCACGCCAAGAACGCCTCGGCCCGGGCCAAGGTGGCGGCTGAGATCCTCCGACAGTGGGACGGAAGGATGATTGAAAGCTCGGCGGCGCCGACGATCGCCGTCCAGGCGCGACAGGAGTTGGCGCGGTTACTACTCGAGCCCAAGCTGGGTGCAGCGCCCGACGATCCGAAACAAATCCAAAACGCTCTTAGTTGGAAAAGTTATCGCTGGATGATGAGCACAATTTGGTTGGAAAACGTAGTTCAGCATCAGCCGAAGCGCTGGCTGCCGGAGGCTTATGCCAACTACGACGAACTTCTGGCAGCGGCGGTCGAGGCAGCGGTCGATTCGAATCCGGCGCGCGGTTCAAAAGCGCCGCAAGATCTGAATTCCTGGAAATGGGGCGATTTTCATCCTGTAGAAATCCGACATCCGATCTTCAGCAAGATTCCTCTTCTACGGCAGTGGACCGGACCGGGATTGCAACCGGAGTCCGGCAGCGAATACACCGTGAAAGCGGTATCACGGAGCCACGGGCCGTCGGAACGGATGACGGTTGATCTGGCTGATCTGGATCAGTCGACTCTGAATCTGGTGACCGGCGAGGCGGGGAATCTGTTCAGCCCTTACTACATGGACCAGTGGAAAGCGTGGTACGTAGGATTCACTTTCACGTGGCCGTTTTCAGGACCTGCTCTCGAACAGGCCCGCACGCATGAGTTGGTGCTGGAGCCGGAGAAGTAGATAGGCTTCAGGCTTCTTCAGTTGTCCTCAGTTGTCTACCAGCTTTACGTCATACGGCTGGCCGACGACATCAATCTGGCCGAGGTTGTTTCGGTTGTTGACGGGGCTTACCTGCAGTTTGTCAGTCGTCGTATCGTAGATGCCAAGTTCACCGTTCTGAATCACATAAACTGTGTCGCGCCCGGTGATTTGCTGGATGCCAGTTACATCGCCGTTGCTCGGCGGCATCACGACGCCGGGGCTGTTGGTATTGAAGATAGACAAACAGCCGCGAACCTCTCCGCCTGGGATATTGATATTAGTGCAGCTGTGGGAACCGATGAAGAGCTGTCCATTTTGGCTTAGTTGAATTCGATCGTGATAGCCATCCGCGATGACGACGGAACTCTTAATGGTCATGGAGCCAGCGTCGATCGCAGTCAGCCTGCCGCAGGTTGTGGCGGCGGTGGCCGTCCCGGCACAAGTATTCGTTCCCGGCGGGTTCGCGGGTGGAGTTCCGGCCACGTACAGTGTGGGACCACTCAACAAACCATAGGTGGCCGCACTGACCGGGAGGGTACCAGTAACCTTAGAGGCGCCTATATCGACCGCGCTAACCCCCGCTGCCGACCCTCCGCATTGTGGACCGCAATTCATCACGTAAGCCGTATCATTGCCGGTGAAAATAGCCCACACCGGCCGGTCGAAACCGGCGATGACCGTCCGTGGATCGGTATTCGTTCCGATGTATATCGTAGTTATCACAGTTACCAGATCGGAGTTATCGCTAAACACCAGGATGTGGTTGCCGTCCGGGCCGGGCACAATAAAATGCGCACCGGGCACGGGGATGGACGCGGTTATAGAACCGTTCTGTAAGTTCATGACCTCCACGGCACCCGGAGGCTGTCCGGCAACCGGGGCAGTAGGGACAGCGGCGTAGGCCGTGGTCGCGAAATTATCGATAAACATGCTTTCCGTAGAGCCGGGCAGGCTGAAGGCCGGAAGCGGTGTGCTGAATCCGGCGGGTATCGCGATGCTCTCGGTCGTGTTGTCCACAATCGCCACGGAGTTGCCGTTCGGGCTGAAAACCGCCGTGTACTTGAGGTTGGGAGCGAGCGCCATCATACTGGGCTGATTGCTACTGCCAGCAGTAGCTACAACAAAAGAAAGAGAAAGCTGGTCCAGGGAGGCGTTGACGATGTTCAGCACTGGCGAATTTACCACGGTCCCGCCAGCCCCGTGCGGAAACAAGGGATTCGAGATGAAGACCCGGAACTTGATGCCGCTGGGTTTGTGGGTCGTCGTACTGCTCGATGAGCTACTGCCTCCGCAAGAAATAATGCTGACACTGACAGCTACGAGCACAAGAATGCTGCTTAAGATTCTGTTCAAGCCTGGGACTCCGAAGGGCATGAAGGACAAAGATTTAGATGCAAGAAAGCGGATTATAACAGAGCGACTTCGGAGAATTTGCCCGCTCGTCCCATCTCTCTTCCGCCGACATGCAAAGGCGACGTTTCTCTTGTATTCTGAACAGAATGGCTACTGACCTATTGACCCAGATAAAGAAGTCCGCGGTCCTCTGCGACGGCGCCATGGGAACCCTGCTGTACGCCAAAGGGATCTTCATCAATCGCTGCTACGACGAGCTAAATGTTTCACAGCCAGACCTGATTAAAGGCATCCACCACGAGTACTTGCAGGCGGGTGCGGAGATTATTGAAACCAATACTTTCGGTGGAAACTCGTTTCGCCTGGCTCGGCATAGCATGGCCAGTCAGGTCCGCGAGATCAATTTCGCTGGCGCGCGGCTGGCGCGGGAAGCTGCCAAGAGCTTTGACGTTTGGGTCGCCGGGTCGGTGGGGCCACTCGGACTGCGCATTGAGCCCTTGGGCAAAACGTCTTTTGAGGAAGCACGTACCGCCTTCCGGGAGCAGATCGCTGCGCTGGTCGAAGGCGGCGTAGATTTGCTCGTGCTCGAAACCTTCGGCTACCTCGAAGAGCTTCATCAAGCCATACTGGCTGCTCGTGAGGTGAATGCGAAGATCCCAGTGGTCGCCCACGTCACCATCGATGAGGACGGGAATTGCCTCGACGGTTCGACCCCGGAAACCTTTACGCCCCGCCTGGAAGAATGGGGTGCAGACGTCATCGGCTGTAATTGCAGTGTGGGCCCGGTTGCGATGCTGGATGCGGTCGAGCGCATGCGAGCGGTAACGTCCTTGCCGCTGGCGGCGCAACCAAACGCAGGCATGCCGCGCTCCGTCGAGGGCAGAAACATTTATCTTTGTTCGCCGGAATACATGGCCAGCTACGCTCGGAAGTTCGTTGCGGCGGGCGTGCGCATCGTGGGCGGCTGCTGCGGTACGACTCCAGACCATATTCGAGTCATGAAATCAGCGCTGCGTGTCGGAGACGCGCGGGCGAAGACAACCTCGGTGCTAGCCGCTGGCCAAGCAAAGCCCGCCGCAGTTGCGGCTATGGCTATCGGTGAGCGCTCCCGCTTGGGCGCAAAGCTTGCGAGCGGTGAATTTCTCACCATGGTCGAAATCGTTCCGCCGAAAGGAACCGACATTCGGAAGGAAATCGAGGGAGCGAGGTTCGTCAAATCGGTGGGCGTGGATGGAATCAACGTGCCGGACAGTCCGCGGGCATCGGCGCGCATGAGCAATCAGGCTCTCTCGCTCCTTATCCAACAGGAGGTGGGCATCGAGGCAATCCTCCACTACACCTGTCGCGACCGTAACGTGCTGGGCATTCAGTCGGACTTGCTTGGAGCAGCCGCGACGGGCATTCGAAATCTGCTCTGTATCACTGGCGACCCGCCGAAAATGGGCAGCTATCCTGACGCAACAGCAGTCTTTGATGTGGATGCCATCGGGCTGGTGAATATCGTTCACAACCTCAACCGCGGCCTTGACATCGGTGGCAACCCGATCGGGACTGGTACGACATTCGTTATCGGCATTGGCGCAAACCCGGGGCTGACCGATATGGACGAAGAAATCCGGCGTTTCGAGTACAAAGTGCAAGCTGGGGCTGAGTATGTTGTGACCCAACCGGTCTTCGATCTCGGCCTGCTGGAGAGTTTTCTGCGCCGGATCGAACACTGCCGGATTCCGGTGGTTGCGGGAATTTGGCCGCTGGTGAGCGCTCGTAACGCCGAATTTATGAAGAACGAATTACGGGTTTCGGTTCCGGACTCAATTCTTGAGCGCATGACTGCGGCTAAAACTCCGGAGGCGGCGCGAGAGGAAGGAGTCGCAATCGCGCGTGAAATGTTAATCGCCGTACGCGACATGGCGCAGGGAGCCCAAATCAGCGCTCCCATGGGGCGGTATAGCTTGGCGGTGGATGTGCTGGAAGCTTTGGGGACGTCCCGTCCCACTTCGGTTTGAGTTTTGTTAAATCTTGTTTAATTTCGCGTTTTCTGCTGGACACAATCCGGCTCCAAGTGGAATAAAATAGCTTCAGGAGTAGAAACCCGTTGGCGAAGTTTGAAGATTGCCTCCAGCGTCTGGAGAAGATCGTGCAGGAACTTGAAAAGGGAGAAGTGCCCTTGGAAAAGTCTCTAACGCTTTTCGAGGAAGGTATGCAACTTTCAGCCACTTGCCGCAAGGAATTAGAGCAGGCCGAAGGCAAGGTGGAAATCCTGCTGAAGCAGAACGGGAAACTCCAGGCCGAATCGTTTGAGCCCATGACTGAGGCGGCAGCCGGGAAAAAGTAAGGTGCCGAATCGGTTGCTACGCCGCTCATTAGTAGTATTAACGTCTGTGTCTGCGTTCACGCCCGTGAGCGCTGCACAGCCCGGTCGCCGTGCCTAGCGGTAGAAGTCAAAGGGAAGTCATGCAGTCTCTCAAGGTAGTACTCCTCCAGAGCGATTCGAGGGTGGCAGAGTCTCTCGTTTCCGCCCTATCTAAATCTTGCACGTCGGTTCGCCAGGTTGAGTCGATGGGCGAACTGCGGAGCGACATCGCCAAGCACCACGCGGGCATTGTCATTCTGGACATGGAAGCGGCGTCGCTATCCGACCTCGAGCACTTGTCGCGTGAGCTTCCGAGCGCTTGCATCGTTTGCACCCATCGTTTGGCTGACGATGACATGTGGGCCGCGGCTTTGAACGCCGGCGCTGCCGACGTCTGTCCTCCGTCGGACACTCCAGGCATCCTGCGGGCTGCGCTGAGAGATAGCTCCGGCACGCGTTCCGCAGCCGCATAGAATAGTCGTGAACCAATCAAGGACGCCTGCGGGCGTCCTTTTTAATTTTGAAGCAATGACCATTCTGAAACTCCGAAGCACGCTTGCTATACTCACCGTCATGCTGAAAGACACGCTGGAGGCAGGCCGGGAGCTAACCGACGCGGCGCTGGAACGCCTGCTGCCGCCTGCCACACAGCATCCGGTTTCCATTCATCGCGCCATGCGCCACAGCGTTTTCGCCGGCGGCAAGCGTTTGCGGCCCGTTCTGTGCATCGAAGCCGGACGGATGGTCGCCGGTTCCCTTCCCAGCGGTATCGAAGAGCTGGGCGCTGCGCTGGAGATGCTGCATACGTACTCCCTGATCCATGACGATCTTCCCGCGCTCGACAATGATGACTTGCGGCGCGGCCGTCCGACCTGTCACAAAGTTTTTGGCGAGGCCATTGCGATTCTGGCCGGCGATGCGCTCCAGACTCAGGCATATGAAACGCTGGCGCGGTTGCGTTGTCCGGCGGAAGTTCGCGTTCGGACTATTGAAGAGATCGCGCGTGCGACCGGCACCGTGGACGGCATGATCGGAGGCCAGGTCGTCGATCTTGAGGCTGAGCACAGCAAGCCAGACTTGAAGATGCTGGAGTATATTCATCGCTCGAAGACCGCCGCGCTGATCACCGCGAGCGTGGTGAGTGGCGGACTCTATGGGGGAACGAATGACGACGCAGTCGATAATCTGAGGACCTTTGGCAAATCCATTGGATTGGCCTTCCAGATCATCGATGATGTGCTCGACGTTACTCAAACTTCCGAGCAACTGGGCAAGACTGCCGGAAAAGACACGGCAGCGGAGAAGGCGACCTATCCCGCTCTGTTCGGGATCGACGAGTCGCTGAAGAAAGCTGATGCGCTGGCGGAAAAAGCCTTGGGTTCACTGGACAGCTTCGGTTCGAGAGCGGACACCTTGAAGGAGTTGGCACGATTCCTCGTGGAACGAAAGAAGTAGTGCCGGCATCCCGCCCTCAGAGGTGCGGCAGGGACGCCGTACCGACAGCCGCCGGAACGGCAACGCCACAAAGCAGGTTTTGGTATCATGTCTGCGGCGATGGAGTTCGCCATAACCGCCTGGGGAATATAAGCTCGATCAGGTAAGCTCCGGCTGATGACTCCTACACACTTTGTAGGGAGAACTCTATCGTGATTGATCTTCTCGTGATATCCCTCGGCGCAATTGTGGGCGCCAACGCCCGCTATCTTTTGAGCCGGTTCGCTGCCAAAGAATTAGGGCCCGTCTTCCCTTACGGGACGCTGTTCATCAACATCGTAGGGAGTCTGATCGTGGGTTTCTTCGTCGTTTGGACCACGGAACGCGTGTTGGCTGACCCGCGTTGGCGCCAGCTGGTCGTAGTCGGCTTTTGCGGTTCGTTCACAACCTTCTCCAGTTATGCATTTGAAACCATGGCCTACTTCGAACAGGGACAGTGGCTTCTTATGCTCACCAACGTCCTGAGTAACAACTTGCTATGCCTCGGCGGAGCGTTGGCCGGCATGGCTCTGGCGCGGGTGCTGTAAAATGCCAGACGCGATGGCTGTTCAAGTTACCATCTACCTTAACGAAGCCGACCAGTGGCATCGGCGTCCGCTGCACGTTGAAATTCTCAACTACCTGCGGCGGGAGAACGTCTACGCCGCCACCGCAATCCACGCAGTGGCTGGGTTTCTCGGTCGACACCGGGTGGAAACCAGTCACCTTGTAGACGCTGGGGGAAAGCTTCCCGTGATCATCATTTTTGTGGATACGGACGAGCACGTGAACCGCGTCCTGCCCACGTTGAAGGAGATGGCGGCACATCGCCTGATCGTGCGCGAGAACGTGGTGCTGGAACAAGGGAGCCTCGACTGATGTCCACTGCCGCTGCGCCGCTTGATATTCTGGCCATCGCTGCCCACCGCGACGATGTCGAGCAGACCTGCGGCGGCACGTTGCTGAAAATGGCGCAGCACGGACGGCGAACCGGCATCCTCGATCTCACTCAAGGAGAGATGGGAACGCGAGGCACGGCGGAAGAGCGTACACAAGAAGCGTCGGAGGCGGCAAAGATATTGCGCGTCTCGTGGCGGCAGGCTCTCGACATTCCGGACGGCCGGGTTGAGAACACCTGGGAGAACCGGCTGAAAGTCGCCCGTGTAATCCGCGAGCAGCGACCGCGGGTAGTGATCCTTCCCTATTGGAAGGGACGCCATCCGGATCATTACACCGCGTCGACCTTGGGATATGAAGCCTGCTTTTTAGCAGGGCTTGCAAAACTGGATTTCAACTCTACAAGTGTGGTCGCGGCCGACTCGCCCGCATCTCTGCGGGCGGGACGCCCTCAGGACAGCCGGCAGGATGCCGGCGCTATAAAGCCGCACCGGCCCTTCAAGATTATCTACGCAACCCTTTACTACGACGTGCGGCCGACGTTCGTGGTCGACATCACCGAGTTATTCGAAGTGCGCTTCCAGGCGTTGATGGCTTACAAGTCGCAGTTCAGTGATCAGGAAGCGGGCAAAGACCTGTTCCCCGCTCAAGCTGAAATTCGCGCCCGCATCGAAGCCATGGCACGCTTCTACGGCCTGCTTGGAGGCGTGACCTACGCGGAACCGTTCCTGCAGAAGGAAGTCGGGCTAGTCGACGATCTGACGCTGATTCCAGTCAAGTCGATCTGACTTATCTTTTGACTGCAACCGCGACCCCATCTCTGATCGGCAGGATCGTCGTAAACAAATCCGGAGAGCTGTAGAGCAGTCGGTTGAACTCGATGATCGCCTTCGTCCTGGCCTCGGTGGGGCTCTTCCGCGCCACTCGCCCGCTCCAGAGAACATTGTCCGTAACAAACAGTCCGCCTTTACGCAGGCGCGGCACGGCAAGCTTGAAGACGCGCGGGTAGTCTTCTTTATCGACGTCGTTGAAAATGATGTCGAACTCCTGCTTGTGTTCGGAAAGAAGCTCCAGGGCATCACCGGTCGCCATGTTGATTCGCGAAGCGACTCCAGCCTTCTCGAAATATCCTCGCGCCTCATCGGCGTTCTTGCGGTCTCCATCGGTGTAGAACACGAGCCCACCTTGACCAACAGCTCGTGCCCACCAGATCGTCGAGTACCCAATCGCTGAGCCCATCTCGAAGACTGTTTTAGCTCCAATCATGACTGCCAGTTGATGCAAAAGGCGGCCGACCGCTGGACCGACGATGGGAATTTTTCGTTTGGCGGCTTCGGCTTCCATCCGGGTGAGCACTTCATCCCGCGGCGGAAGCATGGAATAGAGATAGTCTTCGACGGGCTCAGCGATCATTCCGGACATCTGCCAGTCCGGCTTTGTTGGTTTTGACTTCGGCAATTTGGCTCCTCCGGATATAGCCGAGCTGCACAACCGGACGGGCGGGCCCGTCCTCCACGCGAACTTTAGGAAATCGTTTCGCCCGGGTTCATCTCTCTCACTTCGAACTCGGGCACAAGTTTGTGCAACTGACTCGGCCTTCCTGTCAGCACCGGAAACGTTCCGAAGTGCATTGGGATGACCGTCTTGGGCTTCAGCAGATTACAAGCATAGGCCGCTTCGCGCGGACCCATCGTGTAGTGATCGCCGATCGGAATCATGGCGATTTCTGGCGCATAAAGCTCGCGGATGATCCGCATATCCCCGAAGACGTTGGTGTCGCCCGCGTGATAGATCTTTACACCATTGGCGAATTCGACGACGTACCCACAAGCTTCGCCGCCATAAACGATCTCGTTCCCATCGGTAATCCCGCAGGAGTGATCGGCGTGAACCATCGTCACTTTGATGTCGCCGACAGTTTGCGTGCCGCCCTTGTTCATGGCCGCAGTCTGCTTGACGCCTTTTTTCTCCAGCCAGCCGCATAACTCAGGAATGCCAACCACATGGGGGTTGTGTTTGTTGGCGATCTCGACGGCGTCCCCGATGTGATCGAAATGGCCGTGAGTGCAGAGCATGACGTCAACTTTCTTAACGCTCTTTTCCTTTTCTGGACACATGGGGTTTCCCATGACCCAGGGATCGATCAGGATTGTTTTGCCCCCGGGCGTTTCAACCCGAAAGGTTGCATGGCCTAACCAGGTGAGTTTGATGCCGTTGAGATTCATGGTTTCTGAGACAGCAATTGGCGTTTAGCACTTAGCATTTAGCCCCTTTTAGAACATTCGCAAACCGGCGAAAACTCTTCGCTGGCTAAATGCTAAGTGCTAAATGCTAACTGCTAGTTTAATATAGTTCGCCGTGACCGAACTCAAAGTTCTGATCTCGCGCGAGCAGATTGCGCATCGTGTGGCCGCGATGGGCGATGAGATTACCCGGGACTTTTCCGGAGAAACCGTGATTCTGGTGGGTGTGCTCAAAGGCGCAACAATCTTCTTAAGTGACCTGGCACGCAATATCCGAGTCGACGCGACTTTCGATTTCATTGGAGTGTCCAGCTACGGCAACCGTCCCAGCCCCGCCCACGAATTGCAATTCGGATGGGACTCGACCGGAGAAGTCCAACTGACCAAAGACGTGGATCAATCCATGAAGGATCGAAATGTGATCCTGGTGGAAGATATTCTGGACACTGGCCTCACGCTCAACTATCTGAAAGTGATCATGCTGGGCCATCAACCGAAAGCCCTCCGCATCGCTGCCTTGCTGGACAAGCCGTCGCGGCGAAAACAACCGATCAAAGCTGATTACGTGGGGTTCAGCATTCCTGATGAATTCGTGGTCGGCTACGGACTGGATTATGCGGAAAAGTACCGTAATTTGCCCGACATCTGCGTAGTCCCGAGAGAAAGCTAAATGCGCAATTTGCAGGACATCACTCTCTTCGCAGGCTCTCGGCGGTTGCCCGAGCGCGGAAACCGCGGCTGATATCATAGGAAAGTGGAAATGGTTGCTGCCAAACCTGATTTTCAATCCAAGGTCGATCCCCTTCTACTGGAAGTAGCAGACGTGGTCAATACCACGCTCGACCTGGACACCACGCTGCGCCGCGTGGCCGAACTGGTGCGCAAGGTCATCGACTACGAAATCTTCGGCATTCTGCTGCTCAACGAAAAGACTCAAGAACTCTATTTCCGATTTCAGGTGGGATACGCGCGGGAAATCGCTGAGCGTGTGCGCATTAAAGTGGGCGAAGGCGTAACCGGGATCGCGGCCCAGCGGCGGGAAGCAATTCTGGTCGACGATGTTTCCAAGTATCCGCAATATATATCCGCGGCTCACAACGTGCGCTCGGAGTTGGCGGTTCCCCTGATCATTAAGAACCGGCTCATCGGTGTCATCGATATTGAGTCGCCCGAGCCCAATCACTTCACCGAAGAGCACAAGCGACTGCTGACGCTGATTGGTTCGCGCATGGCCGTTGGCATCGAGAATGCTCGCTTGTACACGCGCACCACGCGTCAGGCGCGGACTCTGGTTTTGCTCAATGAGATTGCCCGCGAGCTGACGTCCATTCTCAACGTCGACGAGTTGCTGAAGCGCATCGCGGAGTTACTTAGCCGCCTGATCGACTATCAGATGTTCAGCATTTTGTTGCTCGATCCAGCCAGCGAAAAACTCCAGCACCGTTTTTCACAGCGTTTTCAGGAGAACATCCAACTCAAAAACGATATCCCTCTGGGCAGAGGAGTGGTTGGCTACGCTGCGCAACGCAAAGAAGCGGTTTTAGTCCCCGATGTAAGCAAGGATCCACGTTATATCCCGAGCAACCCGGAGACCCGCTCCGAACTGGCTGTACCGCTGGTCTACAAAGATAAAGTGATCGGAGTGCTGGACCTCGAGCACACCCGCCGCGGCTTTTTCACCGACGATCACAGACGAACCGTGACCACTCTGGCCGCGCAAGTAGCCATTGCAATTGAGAATGCCCGGCTGTACGAACAGATTGCCTATCAGGAAAAGCGCCTCGAGCGCGATCTAGCGATGGCACGCCAGTTGCAGTTCCGACTGCTGCCGCCAACCCTCCCCAAGCTTGCGCATCTCGACATAGCGGCAAAGTTCGTGCCCGCGCGCGCCATCGGCGGCGATCTTTACGATTTTGTGAATTATTCCATGTCGCGCACGGCCATCGTCATTGGGGATGTCAGCGGCAAAGGCGCTCCGGCGGCGATTTACGCTGCGTTGGTCAGCGGAATTCTGCGCTCTCACGCACCGATTGAACCAGGCCCCGCGGAAATGCTTTCCGCCGTCAACTTCTCATTGGGCGAACGTCGCATCGATGGCCAGTTTGTATCATTGATCTACGCCGTATGGGACGATCGAAATCGCACCTTGCAGGTGGCCAACTCGGGCCTGCCGCGCCCGATCTACTGCCACGATGGCAAGATCGAGATTATCGAGGCCACAGGGTTGCCCCTGGGATTATTCGATGACGCCGATTATGATGAGTTCAGTTTCCGGGCCAAGCCAGGAGACATGTTCGTACTCTTCAGCGACGGCATTCTGGATGCCAGCAACAAGGCCGAAGAGTTGTTTGGACGCGAGCGCGTGGGCGAGATCGTGGCGGCGAACCCCAAAGCTTCCGCCGAGGAGATCGTGAAGTTAATCTTCCAGGCGGTGGCCGAGCATGCCGCCGGAGAGGAAGCGTTCGACGATCAGACCGTGGTGGCGATTCGAGTCAAAGGCGCGCCCGGGAAGCGCAAGTGACGCGCACTGGGAAACGGCATGAAGGTCGTCCGCCAGCTTTTACCTACCGCAAGCTGAACAGCTCTGTTTCCACGCACTCCTCCGCTTCCACCCTTCACTGTGACCAGGTGAGCCTCGTGCATTTGGCCGAGCGCTTCGGCACTCCGCTGTACGTTTATTCCGCATCGGCGATTCGCGAGCGGATGCGCGCTTTCGAACACGCCTTTCGCAAAGTTGCGCATACGGTGTGCTACTCAGTCAAAGCAAACTCGAATCTCGGCATTCTGCGACTGCTCGCCAGGATGGGTTGCGGCTTCGATGTGGTCTCTGGGGGAGAACTGGAGCGGGTGCTCCGCGTCAGCCCGAGTGCCGGGAAAAAGGTCGTCTTCTCCGGCGTTGGTAAGACCCGAGATGAGATGCAAGCAGCTCTGAAGGCTGAGGTCTTACTCTTCAACGTGGAAAGCGAATCTGAACTGCGAGTTCTCGCAGAATTTGCTTCCCGGTTGAAAAAGAAGGCAAGGATCGCGTTGCGCGTGAATCCCGACGTTCCGGCCGAGACCCATCCCTATATCTCTACGGGCTTGCATCAACACAAGTTTGGAATACCCATTGAGGAAGCGCATAGCCTGTACGCACGCGCTTCCGAAATGAAGTCTTTGGAGATTGCCGGAGTAAGCGTCCACATAGGTTCCCAGATCACGGACGTGAAGCCGTTTGCAGCAACCATGGAACGAGTGGCAGACCTCACGCGCGCGCTGCGGGCGGAAGGTCATGCCATCAAGTATGTAGACGCGGGTGGCGGTTTGGGTATCTCCTACGAGAATCACAACACGCCGGGCTTCGCCGAAGAGGTCGCTTCCTACGCCGACGCCCTGACGACACCACTCAGGGATTTGAACGTGCATCTATTGCTCGAACCCGGCCGCTCCATTGTTGGCCCGGCTGGCGTGTTGCTCACGCGCCTGCTCTACAAAAAGACCAACGGCAAGAAGAAGTTCCTTGTGGTCGATGCGGCAATGAATGATTTGTTACGGCCTTCGCTGTACCATGCTTACCACGAAATCGTACCCGTTCAATCCTGCGCGGAGGGTGCGCATGAGACGGTGGACGTCGTAGGGCCGATCTGTGAGACCGGAGACTTCTTTGCCCGCGACCGCGCACTGCCGCTAACGCAAGAAGGAGACCTGCTGGCGCTGCTCGATACGGGCGCTTACGGAACTGTGCTCGCGTCGAACTACAACACTCGACCACGCCCTGCGGAGGTACTGGTCGACGGAAAATCCGGCAAAGTGATCCGGCGGCGCGAGAGTATGGATGACTTGCTACAAGCTGAGACCTAATCCTTTCCCTCTCAGGAAGCTGATTGCCGCGCAAAAGAGGAATCGCGGAGGATCGGCATAAGATTCTCCGCGTTCCTGTCACAAACAAGACAGCTGGGCTACAGCGAGCGCAGGAAGTTCAGAAGATCCTGCACCTGCGACGGGCTAAGTGCTTGGAAGTTGCGAATGACGGCATTAGCCTCCGACCCGCACTTCCGCTGGTGGAATCGATCGTGGTCCCCTCTACAATCATCGCCGCTCGGACTGGCGTGGGCGAGGATCGCTTGCAACATGTCCGAGGTGCGGCCGTCGTGCAGAAAGAACAGGCGCTGGCCGACGCCCCACAGCGGAGCGGTGCGGAATTCATCCGGACCCGCCGCTCCTTGATTAATTCCATCCGCCAAGCCAGGCCCCATGTGGTGAAGGGCAAAATCCGAGAACGGATGGTAGACCACAGCGCTCATACCGGTGAAGGGAGAGCTCGCCGTGGTGAGCGACTCCGAGTGGCACAGCGCGCAGCCGACGCGGTTGAACAGGTTAGAACCGTTCAGGATAGACGGAGTCGACGCCGCAGGCGCCGGAGGCGCGGACAGGCGCATGAATACAGCGAAGTTCACCACGTCCGAAGACATCTCTGAAGCCGTTCCGATTGTCATGCCGAAGTTGGTGCTGGTGCTGCTTGCGTTGATGAGATTGGTGGCATCTTCCGGAGTTGAATTGAACACGCAACCTTGGATTGCGGCTCGTTCGTTCGGGAAGACTTCGTTGGCGACGCCCTGCTCAACGTTGTAGGCTTCGCCGGCGAAAATCAGCAGCGATTTGTTTTGAGCTTTCCAGCCAAACCTGGTGACAGTGCCGTCGTTGCCGCTGGCGTTCAGAGTCCCGCCGATGCCGTATTGGGACTTGATACGCTGGTTCGCGGCAAGATTTGCCTGAAGCGAGGCGTCCGACGTGTTCTCCACCAGACCCAGCCCGAAGACCGGCGTTGGGATACGGAAGATCACGTTATGAGCAGCAATCTGGTCTGCGAAAGTTGGCTGGGCCAGATTGCATCCCGGAGCGTCAGAGCGTCCGGCGATCGTGAACAGACCATGAACGCCGCCGTCCAGCGATCCGTCAGGATTTCGGATGAAGCGCGCCTCGCGCACCGGACCTCCCGCTGTGATGAAAGAGGGAACAAAGTTTGCGGCTCCATCCAAGCCGGCGAGCGCCACCTGCGGGTTCGGAACCGGGTTTTGCGGGCTCCTCGAGCCCGGACTGCTGCCGCCGACGATTGGCTGTGCATGGCACATGGCACAGCTATTGCCATTGAAGGTCGGTCCCAGGCCAGATCCGTCTTCCCCTGGTATTTTCCCCGATACCGAATCCACTTCCATAAACCGGCTGAGCGCCTGGCTGAAGAAGAACTGCTCGTTAGAGTTCAGCGTGGGGTAAGCATTGCCAGCTCCCGCAGGACCGCTGCGCGGCCCAGGGTCGTGTTGAGCCTGGACATTTCCGGATGCAACTAAAAGCGTGCCAAGACACAAACTTGCACTCATTACATTTCGAAGGTTCACTTCACACCTCACGTGCGGAGCAAGATTGCTCCAGATTTTGCGGTTCTTCCTGAACTGCGGCGCCGGCTCGATCTGAGTGTTCTGTGCAGCGGTGGCCCAGTCGAAAAACTGGTACCGTACCCGGCGCCAAACAGTCTTGGGGCGCGTGGCGGGAACCCCATTTCAAGATCGGGGTAAGAGAGAGGAAGGGGGTTACTTCCCCACTCCCCACCTCAGTACCGGGGGTTTTGAGTGTAATGGCCTGGTTTCGTCAACCATGATTCTACGCGCTTCCTAATTGCCCCTGATTCTCCCAAACCCCGACAAGAAATCCGCATGACCTCAGGTGGGCAGCCTAATGATTGCTGATTCGCTGGAGGGCCTGGGCTGCTTGGTGGACGACATTCGGGTCTCTGCCGGCTGCGGCTTTGCGTAGGTGCTCAGTCGCGCTCCGCAGATCTCCTTGTGCGGCCAGAACCAACCCTAAGTCCAAGTGTGCCAGACTGAAACCGGGCTGTAGTTTCACCGCCTGCTGATACTCGCTCACCGCCTCCGCCAATCGCTGGTCTCTAGCGAGAAGTCCACCCAACAATACGTGGCCTTCAGCAAGACTAGGATCCGCGTTCACTGCGGCCTGCGCTTGTGTCCGCGCTTCATCTAACCGCTCTGCGGCTGCCAGCGCCAGAGCATAGTTATAAAGATAGGGTCCGTAGTCCGGACGAAGATGCGTTGCTTTTTGGAAGCTATAGAGAGCCATAGACATTTCATTCTTCCCTGTCAGCACCCGCCCCATCAGATCGTAAGCAGCCGCGTCGTACGGATCAATGCTTAGTGCGCGTTTCAGGGCTGTTTCGGCAGGTTCCATCTGCGCTTCCTGGACAAAGAGGGTGGCAAGGTTCAGGTCGCCCTCCGGCAAATCTGGATTTAGCGCAAGCGCTTTCTGAAATTCCTCGATTGCGCGACCGGTTCGCCCAAGGTCGGCCTCAAGCATCGCGTATTGATTCCAGGTGCTACCGTCGAGAGGTGCCAAGTGTAGCGCCCGGTTCAATATCTGCTCGCTTCGTGAGACATTCCCCGATGTTTTCAAACTAGCCGCAAAGGACCGTAATGCTGTCACAGATGTTGGCTTGATCCGAACTGCCTGTTCAAACGCTCCAACGGCCGCTTTCGAATTTCCGCTGTTTTTCAGGGCATCCCCAAGTGCGATGTAAAACTCCTCCTCGCGAGGAGGATGTTGGTTCACTTCTCGGGCCAAGTCGGCTACTCCTTTCTTCAGATTATTCTGACTAGCCACTTGTGCTACAGCAACGTATAGGCTGTTTTCGCTCGTTTTCGGCAGGGGCGACGGATAATACGGGATCACTTCTCCGTGGTATTCCTCTGCATCAGTCAAATGACGTTCCTGAAGCTCTGCCTGAAGATCACGCATTGGGACCTTACGCTGAATGAAATGGTCCGTGATAAGTGCGTGAACTACATCCTCAGTTCTCCTTTTTGGCATGTGGCACGAAACGCAGTCAGCTGCATCCGGGTGCTTGCCCTGGGCAACCAAGGTGCTAATGACGGGTTCATGACAATGACGGCATCGTCCGGAATAGTAGCTTTTCGCTTCCTCGCCCGCGGGGAGCTTGCGATGTGGATCATGGCAGGACAGGCATGTCAGCGCCCCCTTGCTCTCTAGAAAGCAACGAGATTTCCGAAGTCGATATGCAACACTCACGAATTCAAATTTGTCATCGTATCCGGTGTTAGGGGCATGATCGAAGTACAGGACATAGTCCTCAAGGGGTTGCCCTGGGATGTAGGAAAATATCCCGCGATTAAATCGTCTCACTAAAGCTGGGAGGCGACCGCTCGTCGGCTCCAGGTGGCATTGCATGCAGAGTTCCATCTGGAGCTTTGAACTTAGCCGTGCAGGATTCACAATTCTGCTGCTAATGTCCGAAAACTCAGCGCCTGCCTGGGCTGCTCGAATATGTTGGCCGCCCGGACCATGACATCGTTGACAATCAATCCCTTCAGGAAGGTCCCCAGTAAAGACCGGATCAGCGCCCGGAACAGCGCTTCCGGTGGGCACTTGAGGATATTCATCATGACAAAATACGCATGCATACGAAACCAATCGCCGGGTCTGCGGATGACTGGAATCGAATCCTGGACTCATGCCCCAATATCCACCTCGTTCCGTATACCAACCCAGAGGAAGTTCGATCAACGTTCCTCGTGTGGTACGGTGTAGGTAGGCCCTCGAGTGGTCGCCTGCACCTAACACGTAGTCAATTTTCATCTCTTCGACATTCGTCTCATTTCCGTCGGAGCCGATTTGCCACCGTCTCTGATAATAGGCCTGGTCGCGAAAAATCATCGAGTAGTGCGTGTCAGACAAGGAGTGGTAGAACTGCGTGTTCCCTTTATAGTCTTCGATTGTGTTCGCAGGAGCGGGCTTAAACAGAGATTTGGCCATTCCCGTCTGCCGATAGTTTTCATAGATTTGACTATGGCAACCCGCGCAAAGCCGGGAGTCGACGTATTCATTTACTGGAGTGCTTTTAGGTGGGGTGACGCCTGCGACTGGTATCCCGGTTTTCCCCCAGGTGCCCACAATGAGTCCACCCACGCAGAAAATGAGCGCAACCACCCAGCAGAGGCTGAACCAGCACTGAAGGTCTGCATCAGCACCTTCTGCCAGTTCGCGTCGCCGCTTCTGCCACCGTTCAACCCAGCCCGACATGCGACACATTGTATCGCGACGGCCAATTGGCGAAACATCGCGTTTACGCTCAAAACACCCTCAAAACGTGTAATGGCCTGGTTGCAACACTTATCCCCTTGTAGGCTTCCCGCTCTTGAGTCCGACACTAGTGCCCGCCGCTTTCAGACCCTTCGTGTCTGACAGGCCACCGGAGGCTTAAATCTCCACGACGACCTTTACGGCAGGCCGAAGCCGTACACCTTGCCGTCGTCCGAACCAACGTAAACCATCCCGTTCGTCACAACCGGCGAGGATTCCACTTCTCCGCCGGTGGCGTAGCTCCACAGCAGGGCGCCGGTCTGAGCGTTCAGAGCGTAGAGGTTGTTGTTTCTAGAGCCGATGTAAACCACCCCATTCGCCACGGCGGGCGAAGCACGCACCGAAGTGCCAGTAGGGTAAATCCACTTCACAGCACCGGTCTTGGCGTTCAGCGCGTACACCTTGCCGGTGGCCTCGCTACCATCATATGCAACCCCATGCGTCACCGCGGGCGACGGGCTGGTCCCTTCGATTTTCGAGTAGCTCCAAAGTTTGGAGTGGACCCCAATTTTGAGACAACCAGTTAAGCCCTAAAATGCAGCGAAAGGGGAAACTGGATGGGATCTCGAAGGAAGTTCACCAGGGAGTTCAAGCTGGATGCGGTACAACGAATGCGGGCGGGAGAGCCGGCGGGCTTAGTGGCGCGCAGTCTGGAAGTGAGCCGCCAGGAACTGTACCGCTGGAGCCGCGATGTCGATAAGTTTGGGGAGCGGGCGTTTCCCGGCGTGGGGCAGCAACGGGCGGAAGAGACGCGGATCGCGGAGTTGGAACGTAAGATCGGGCAGCAGGTCCTGGAGATCGATTTTTTGAAGCGAGCCTTGCAGCATGTAGAACAACAGCGCCAGCTGCGGGCCGCCAGTGGCGGCGCACCGTTTACCAACAAATCGAGCGCGAAATGAAAGCGGGGACGCCCTTAACCATCCGCCGGATGTGTGCGCTGACCAGAGTCAGTCGAGCTGGTTTCTATCGGCGCGGAGTGATCTCGCAGGCCGCGTCCGTGGAACTGCGTGATCAGGTGCAGCGCGTGGCGCTGGAGTGGCCGACCTATGGCAGCCGGCGGATCACGGCGGAGTTGCGTCGTGGCGGCCTGTCCGTCAATCGCAAACGGGTGCAGCGGCTGATGCGGGAAGACAACCTGCTGTGTTTGCGGAAGCGCAAGTTTGTGACCACGACCGACTCCGCCCACGGGTTGCCAGTGTATCCGAACCTGGCGGCGGCGCTGGTGGTGAGCGGAATCAACCAGCTCTGGCGGGCCGACATCACGTACATCCGGCTGCTGGAAGAGTTCGTGTACTTGGCAGTGGTGCTGGACGCGTTTTCGCGGCGGGCGATTGGCTGGGCGCTGGAATCCACGCTGGAAGCCCGGTTGGCCGTGGCGGCGCTGGAGATGGCATTGGCGCGGCGGCGGCCCGCGCCCGGATTGGTGCACCATTCCGATCAGGGTGTGCAGTATGCCAGCCACGACTATGTCGCACGGTTAGAGACGCAGCAAGTCCGGATCAGCATGTCGCGCCGCGGCAATCCCTGGGACAACGCGACCTGTGAGTCGTTCATGAAAACCCTGAAGTGCGAAGAAGTCTATCGCAGCGAGTATCGCAACCTGACCGAAGCGCGGGCTCGCATCGGCGAGTTTCTGGAACAGGTCTACAACCAAAAACGCCTGCACTCGTCTCTCGGCTATTGTCCGCCCGCCGAGTTCGAACGTCGACCGCCGTCGCCCGTGCTGGCGGTGGTCGTGGCGCAGGAGGTCGTATGAGTTTTCTGAGGCATGGGGAAATCTATCCATGCGATGAGGGCACGATCTCGCGACCGTGCCCCCGCTCATCGCCCTGGATGAGTCTCCAGCTGGCTATTCCTGGCAGGTTGCCCTCCGGCAGAGCCCGCTTCCGCTTCACCAGCCGGAGCTATACTGCCAATCATCAACCGCGCCCGACAATGCTTCGGCAGCGAACGGCAAAATGTCGCTTAACTGATTGTCTCAGCCCAGGGGTCCAGTCCAGTTCGGCGCCGGTGCTGGCATCCAGAGCGAATACGCTGCCACCACCCGAATAGCCACCGCTTGCGCTATAAACCACTCCTCTCTCCACAGCGGGCGCCGCAAATGCAGGGTAGCCGGGGTTGTACGTCCAAAGCAGGACGCCGGTGCTAGCGTTGAGTGCGTAAAGTGCTCCGCAGACGCCACAGCCGATATACAATACCCCGTTCGCAAGAGCGGGCGAGGACATGAAATTGTAGCCTTGCGCGGTAAGGTACCTCCACAGCAAGGCGCCGCTACTGGCATTCAGCGCGTAAACGTAGCTGTCGTTCGAGCCGAAATAGACCACCCCATTCTCCACGGTTGGAGCGCCGTTTATCCAGTAGCCGGTGGCGTAGCTCCAGAGCTTAACGCCCGTCTTGGCATTCAGTGCGTACATGTTATTGTCGTTCGAGCCGACGTAAACCACCCCATTGGCCACGGCAGGCGCCGAATATACTTGCCCCCCGGTGGTGTAACTCCACAGCTTCACGCCGGTGGCGGCATCCAACGCGTACACGTTGTTATCCAACGAGCCGACATAAACCACTCCATTCGCCACGGCAGGACACGAATAGGAAATTTGGTCGCCGGTTTGGTAGCTCCACTTCAAGACGAGATTTCCGACGTTGGTGACAGTAAGAGTGTTTTCGTAAGGGTTAAACCGTTGCATGTCTGGCCGATGGAACTCCCTCCAGCCGTTCTTTTGGCCCCACGCCACGGATACCAAGCACGCACACAGAATCAAAGCCAAGATACGAATTGGTTTCATGACTTACCTCCAAAACACAAACTGGATTGATGAAAATACAGTTTCCCGAGAAATTCGGGTCATGCGCCTCATGGGGTGCTGCGTTCGCAAGCGGCGGAACAGCGCTCGGCGAGGCAAACTATAGGGATATTCCTAATCACAGACGAACGAGGGCGTCGTGTCAGTGATTAGGGTCACGTCTGGGTGTGCGGTGATGGCGAACGACCAGAGCATCAAATAAGGACGGTTGTTGATCGCGGTAGGGACACCAGTTGCCCGGTGCCACCGGGTGGCCGGGGGCAGTCGCCCGCACCCCGGCTCCCACAGAACGTAGCGTGCAGATTTCCCGCACTACGCTCGTCAGAAGTTGCTTCACAGCGCGGCGATAGCTTGCAGCTCCGCGTAAGGGAGATACAGCTTTGGTCGCAGCAACGGAAACCGCTCCTTGATCTGCTGGAATTGCTTCCACCAGACCTGCCCTTGCCAACTCCGGCTGCTCAGCATCTTGCGCCAGTAACGTTCCACGGCCCGATGGACCCGTTGCAGCGCTTGTATGTTCCCGGCGATGCCGTAGTACGCATAGTGACCGCGGAGCATTTGATTGAGGCAGTCGGTTTGCTCCCGGATCGATAAGTGCCGCATCCGCCGCATCTGGTCTTGCAAGCGCATTAACGCGCGCCGCAGGCGTGACTTTTCCGTACGCAGCCCAACCCGAAAGTTGCCTTTCCGATTGCGCGTGCAAGACAGCGTGAACCCCAGAAAGTAAATCGTCTCTGGGCGTTTACGGCCACGCTTGCTTGCGTGTCGCTGCGCAAAGCGACCAAATTCAACGAGCTTGGTCTTGGTCGATTCCAGAGTCAAACCAAACTTACTCAGTCTCTGGCACAGTGCTTTCTGGACACGTAGAGCGTCTGCGCGATATTGGAAGCACAACACAAAGTCGTCAATGTACCGCACCAAATAAGCTTCGCCCCGTAACCGAGGCTTGACCACGCGCTCGAACCACAGATCGAGCGCATAGTGCAGATACACATTACTCAGCATTACGCTGATCGAACCACCTTGTGGGGTGCCTTCCTCGTTCGCGTGGATCTCTCCATCTTCCAGAACGCTTGCTTTCAGCCAACGCCGGATCAGGTTGATCAGACGCCGGTCTCCTATCCGATGTTCGACAAAGCGGAGCATCCAATCGTGGCTCAAGCTCCCGAAGAAGTTCTTGAGGTCCGCCTCCAGCACCCATTCCACCTTCCGGCCAGAGATCACTTCATGTAAGCTGGCCAGCGCTTGATGGGCACCCCGCCCAGGTCGACCGCCAAACGAGCATGTTAGAAAGTCCTGCTCGTATATGGCGGACAGCACCTGCGCGGCGCTTCTCTGGAGCGCCCGGTCTGCTACACAAGGCACGCCCAACGGGCGTTTCTCCTGCTTCCCGGGTTTCGGGATATACACTCGTCGGATGTTCGGCGCTTGATATCCCTGGCGGTGAACCGATTGAAGCATGGCTTCAATCCATACCTCAAAGCTCTCCTTCGCCTCCGGCACCGTCTGCCCGTCTACCCCAGGGGCTGAGTCGATCGGGATCTGACCTAGATTCTCCCAGACTCGTTCCTTGGTAATGTGATGGGTCAGCGACGTAAACCGGAGCTTTGGTTCACACCGAGCTTTCTCTGCTATTCGTTCGAGTGCCGTTGTCATGGTTGGCGATTCTTCTCTTTGCATAGAAGGCCGAATCCTCCCTTTGAATGGAGCCCATGTCTCCTTCGAACTGTTCAACTTCTGCTGACCGCTTCCCCGTGTAGTCGGCTCTCCCGACCGCAGAGTACTATCGGCCAGTCTGACTTCCGTCAGGTCATCAGGTCGTCCTTACCTTGTCGGCTTGTCGGACCTTACAAGCTAGGCTTGAACCCGACGGATCTCCCTTGTTCCCATGGAATCCTTTGGCTGCATGCTGGCGGTACGAACCCCGGAAGCACCTCTGAACACTTGCCATACCGCATCCAGAGTTTCTGCCTTCCCCGTTGGGGGATAAGGTCGGCTACTTCCATCACGATCGATTTCGGGGCTATCTTGCCGTTCACTGCTGTTCCGGCCTGCAACCTCCCGGTCTACGCTTCGCAATGGCCGTTGCCGGACATCACGCAAGACTTGGTACGCGGCTGCGAGCTAGGCTTTGCCGCGGTCTCCATTTCAGGAAACTGAACTCCATGAGCTTTCAAGGCACAACCCCGCACGGACCCGGACGAGCGCTCATTAGCGCATCCGGTTCTTATCTCGGATGAGTAACGGCCAAGCGAAGCAAACCGCTTGTCCGCACGCCCGTCAGTCCCTGGGACACGCATGCTTCCCCGCTCTGTGTCGGGCACGTGTTAGATTGACCAGCGTTCTCCTTGATCCGCAGCCTTCCCTCCTCACTCTCCGCCGACGAGGTTCCGTCTTTGTTCGAATGATTCATCGGTACTACGCCGCAGTGTGACCCCTCGCAGACGTTCACGCGGGCCGTGTGGCCTGAGCCTTCTCCCGCCGACCTGCAGCGATTCCCTGCAGGTGTCTCCGAGGTCTCCCGGTTCTCGTGTATGAAGTTTCTAGGCGTGCCTGGGGCCTTCGACTACGCCGGACCAACAAGGGCTCGCGCTATCGCCCTTGTCCGTGTTGCCTTCCGCATATGTTAACTGCGTCGGCGTCCGGGTTGTATCTTTTCGCAGCTCAATCTCCCACCCCGCCTATTCCCCTGTTTACGCTTCGCCGTGCACCTCGCGATGCCCAACGCAAAACTCGGGGCCAAAGTGGATCGCTACTCCTTCCTTGTAAGAATTTTGCATTCTCTGCTTCATGTTTAGCCCGGCGCACTAACATCGCGATTACGCTCAAAACCCATCAATGCAATCAGTCAAACATCGCCTGTCCGAGCCGGGCTCGGAACGACCGTTCCGGTAGAATGTCCCCTGAGTACCTGCGAGGCATGGTATGGCAAGAATGTCCACGAAGAGAAAGTTGAATCCCCGCAAGAAAGAGAAGAAATCACCGCCGAGAAAGCGGAAGGAGGCCCTGCGTTCGGCAAGAAAAATACCTGCGCCGCGGCGGACAGCAGAGGTCGGCGGCGAGAAGCTGACCTTCAACCATGCAATGGTCTATGCTGCAGACGTGCGACGCGCGCTAGGCTTTTACCGCGACCTGCTGGGATTCAAACTCGTGGACGAATTCCGCCACGAAGGTATACCCGTCTATGCGCGGCTGCGCGCACCTGGAGGCGACGGCACGATCGCGCTGCACTTGGCGGGGCCGGGGACGCCGCTTGCCAGTGACGGTGTGCGGTTGTACTTCGAGATTCGCGAAGTTGATGAGTTCTGCCGCAAACTGCAGGCCAAGGGCTTCTACATAACACAGATGCCGCGCATGATGCCATGGGGTTGGCGTCACGCCTATCTGAACGATCCCGATGGCCACGAGATCAGCATCTACTGGGCCGGTGAGAACCGCATGAGGAAGACCGTCATGCGCGTGGCAAAGGAAGTTGAGCAGGCGCCTGCCGCGAAAGGGCGATGACGGTCGCCGCCCGTATTCGCGTGGCCACACTCGGATAAAGATCAATCTCACGATCCACGCACCCAACGCCCCAAGCGCCCAGCGTCTAAAGTCATGGGGTAAGACGGTGCTCTTAAAACGATGATTGGCGAAATATCCCAATTTCACTCATTGACCCAGTCGGCAAGGCTCCGCCTTAAACCGCGCTCCGTACTCTGGGCAGATTATCTCGTCGAAGCTGCCGAAGCTCGCTCAGGCCGACGGAGCAGCTCACTTGCAGTCAGAACTTCACAAACAATTTGCTCGGATGCACGCCCAACGCGTCCGCCAGCTTGAGGATGTTCAGTAGCGAAAGATTACGTTCGCCTCGTTCGACATCGGCTGCATAACTTGAATTGATGCGCGCCAGTTTCGCCAGCTTCACTTGTGTCAAGCCACGCTTGAGGCGGAGCTTCCGAATTCTTTGCCCGAAAATGATTTGTTTGCGCTCATTCTGAGATTTCACACAACCATTCTAGACTAAGGGCCAGTTGGGCGAGTTGCGCAGATCAACTGGCGTAACAATCCCGGTTACACTCATCGACCTGCCCAGCCGATTCTCAAAACGTGTAATGGCCTGGTTTCGTAAACTATAGTCTTTCGGCCAATTGGTCCCAAAGACAAAACAGCTTCGTCACCGCGTTAGTGTAATACCAAAGGGTTCCTGTCAGAAACGGGGTGCGTGATTTCGAACGTGATGCTCGGCGCATGCAGAAGCGTGTTGTGAATTAGGCAATGACGCGCTGCGGTCTCGACTCCGTCCCGATGTTGCTGGGTTAACCCCGCGGTCGTTTCGATTTCAATGTGAAAGTTATCGATGCGCGCGGGATCTTTCAGCTTGTCAGCGGTTACCCGAACGCGGGTGCCCTCCGTTGCGAGCTGATGTTTGCGCAGATATTGCGCGGCGTAGAAACCTACACACGAGCCTAAAGAAGCGAGTAGGAGTTCCGGCGGTGTCATGCCTTCGTCGTGACCACCATTCTCCGGCGGCTGATCACTCACGATGGTGTGCTGACGCGCTTGGATTTCAAACTGCAACGCTCCGAGATGTTCCACTGTAACTTCCATAACGGCCTCCAACCTTCCAAAGCATTTAGCACGACGCTGCGCTTACAGGCCGACCCTTGTAGTAGCTGTTCGTTGATTTGGTCCGCGCCTCAGGGAACAGCCCGTCTCAACTGGCGGGAACTGCTTTTCTGGCGGGAACTGCTTTTCGGGGAGGCGAGCATGCGTATTAATCCCACACGAATGAGCACGTGATGTCAGTGACTTGAGTCACACCTCTACTGTTCGCTGATCGCCATGCCCCAACAGCTGTTGCAAAATCTCGGTTACACTCATTGACCACGCACGGTCTGCGACATCGTCGTGAGCCAACGACAATCATTGAAACAGAAAACGAAAACCCAGCTTCTCCAGCTGGGTCTTCGTTGAGGTCGGCTCAAAATCTTGAACAACTGTCCGCCCCCGAAGAGAGGGGTTTTGAGCCTTTCCGAGTTGTCAGCAGAACCATACCACTGCTTTGATACGCTCTACAATGACAGCCATCACTGTTCGATGTGATGGATGGCAAACTCCGGTCCTTCCAACTGCCTGCGAGAATATTGAGACCGTAACAGCAAACTGCTCTGTGGAACGGCAACTCTGGAATGGGTTGACCTAGGTCAATTGGTGAAAAATCCCCATTACACTCATCATCCGGTTGTCTTAGCTTTCTTATCCCTAAGCATAAAGTCGCGCAATTGTCCCCCACTCTTGTAATCGCGGCGGGAGCGTCGTATGGCGTCCCGAGCGCTCTCCAGACCGCCACATTCCTCTGCGTTGATCCAAAGTTTCTTCAGTTCCATCAGTGCGGCCAGCATTTCTCGTCGGGCGGGATTTCCGTCGCGAATACTTCTTAGAGTATGTCTATCGACACCCATCCGAAAGGAGAGTAAATCCAGTGGGATAAGGCCCAGCCAATCCCTTAACTGCGACGAAGCGACGGCGTGCGTTGTATGCTTGCGGCTATCTTCCGTGCGAACGTACTCTGTCGCAGTTGAATCGGGTTGATCCAGATCATAACCTTGCAGGATGCTTGGATCGTTGCCTCCCTCCCAGCGCCTGTTACTCTCTTTCCGAATCGGAATCTTGCGTCCAATTTCCACATGTCGCCGTTGCAGCAGGCCGCGCGTATTCCGTGCGCAGGGCTGGCCATCTGATCCGCAGAATTTCGGCTCGGGATGGAAGCGATGCTGGTCAATTCTGCCCCCGTAGCAAATCGCATCAATTTGGCCAGGTGTACTCGGGGCGTCTTCATCAAAGAGAGTGTATTTGTCGCCGGTTGCGATATCCCGGTAGTTCGCCGTTTTCCAAGCGCTTCTGTCTTTCGTGAACGGAGTCACCAAGCAAAGTTTCGATTGCGAACCATTAGAGATTTCTCCCATCAATTGAACCGCGAGCATGAAGTTAAGCGGGCGAAAGCCACTCTGCCCCTTGAATCGCGCTAGATGTGCAGGCGTAGTAATCGCAATTTGCATCATGGCGGGTAAATCAAAATACGACTTGCGTTTGGATTGGGCCGCGTCTGGGCCATCCAGTTCCAGCGCCAGGATGTATTCCCAGGCATCCCAAATCCATTGATGCTTTTTATGCTTTCGCTCCTTGTCTTCGAATGGAGGGTAGAGAAATCCGAGACCGTGGGCAGAGGCTTTGACGATCTCACGCCTGCCCTCCGAATCCTCGACGAACATACAGTACCGCTTTGAACTCACACAGTAGGCGAACAGTTGACGCTGCGTACCATCAGAATTGAAATTCTCCTTTTCGATCTTTAATACGCTTTCTTTGCCAGCTTCACCTCGGTAAGGGTTGAGAGCCCTGAGTGGTTCGACTACCTTTGTCCGCACTTCTTCCCAGCTAAGCGCATAAACGGCCTCACGACCATCGGGCATATGGCAGTTGCCACCCGAACACGGAACCAAGCCGCCGTGTTCTGTTGCCACCATTGCAGCGCTGTCCGTATCCATGAGCGCCCAAGTTCCTCCTGCATCAGTCACTAGCCGTTCTACGAGGGCGAGAAGTAGATGTGCGCCGGATGTAATCCAAGAAGCGAGGATTGGAAGGTACCAACTCCCGCTTCGTTCCGTGTTGACCGTGTTCGAAGGGAATGGATCGGCTACGCCTGAAAATACTTGCACGATTACTTCCTCTGGTTCTACACGAGGATCGATTTGGGCAAACAGACCGAAGGCCCCGCCGTTGCCTACACATTTGAGGAAGTCCGCAAGGGGCTCATTGGTCTTCTTGACCTTGGCTCTTTCTTCTGTGACGAATTGGTAGAAATCATCCTCAATCGGATTAACCGTCACCTCACCTCGGATGTGTATTTTTTTCAAGCCAGCCTGCTCCCCATGCGGGACAAGCTTGAACGCCGACTCTATGATCGGAATTTTTCCAGTGAGCAGAACAGAGGCGGCTAGATCGAATCCGGCATAGTATACGGGGTCGCTCCCGTGAGCATAATTGAAGCCAATGTTTTGGGTTTCGTCATCGTACTTGGCGCGTAGGGGCAGGATGTCGCCGTTCGGTTTGATCGGAGCGAAGAAGCGAAGTTTAGGCCACGTACTCTTATCCAACAGGACTGCTACCGGATCCCGCGCTATTTCCTGAAGAAGTTCGCGTGCTTCTTGTGTGCAGTCTTCGATGCTGACTGATTCTGCCGTCAGAAAATCCCAGTTTTTCTCAAGTGCGTTACCGGTCAGGTAGGCACTGAGCAGGTCGCAGTAAACTTCAGGTATTTTTGTCCTGCGAATCTTGCACTCTGTGCGGCCAGCGTAAAAAGCTTCCATCGCTGAGCCTAGGACGCTTGGGGAGACATCGAATTTTGTCGCTGGATAGACCAAGCCCATATCGCGCAGATATGACTTGGCTAGGCTAACCGGAGAATACGCCCGGTCTGGATGCAAGGTTAGATCCTCGTGTAGATCAAATTCTTTTCGCAGGGCGTTCAGGCACCAGACTGTGGCGGTCACATCCCGCCGACAATAGTCGATTTTTGCTGGGCTGAGGGGACCGGGTATGTATTCAGATTTGGCCAGCTCTGCGGGAGCACCGAGCGTTTTGCATAGCGATTCCAGACTATGACTCCTGTTCGTAAGGGCAAATGCCAGCGTGCGCACATCCAGGAAGCGACCCCGTCTGTATTCGTTGATCTCTTCCGGAGTTCCTTCCGTGAACCCGATTGAGTAAAAGCTCTTTTTGCTGTCAATCGAAGTACGGGCGATACCGGGCCTGAATCGGTTGACTTCCAAACGCTGGCGCTTTTCACTCCAATAGTCGCTGAGGTAAAACGTGAAGCCCTTGCCGTCTTTTCGATCGCTCCAGCGCACGGCGATACGGCTAAGGTCAAACCCAAGATTGAAGGCAACGAGTGCGCCGCCCGCCCGAAGTGTGGGCCACACCATCTTTTCGACGAAGTTTCCACGAGAACGTAGCCTAAGTTTGTGGGCCTCGGAATATTCTCTAAGCACCGATAGCGAGGGTTCATCGAGGTTGTCGGCGAAAATCAGTCCTTCCTCTTCGATGACGTAACCATCTGGCGTAAGACGGCTGTATTGGTAAGCGCCAAATGCAAGCGCTAGCTCCAGGTCCTCGGTCGTCTCGGTATCGAAGGCCAGGATGTACGGAGGATGCTTCGGAACTTCTGCCGCCTCGCCAGCAAATCCGCTTGGTGGCCTTGGCGGTAGCACAGTGTGACAGCGGGTAAAAATGTCGAATTTGGTTAGTTCTGGCATGACTATTTCCCCTTTGAATTGGGCAATACAGGGCCGGTTGGTGATGGCTCGAAATCCTTCGCCCAGCGGCGCAACGCCTGTGCTGTCGATTCGTGAGACTCGGCGAGACCAAGAAGGCGAAGGCGAGAGATTTCAGCCTTGGCGAGAACCGGCGCTGTGCGAATCCCGTTGCCGGTTAGCCCGAGGACATCTCGTTGATATTCAATTTTGCGATGGCAGTTGCGGCAGCGAATTTCCATCAGCGTCGAATCGAGTTTCTTTCCTACCACGTGGTGTAATTCCATGCATTCGATCGCAGTCTCGTCACAATAAATGCAGATAGGAGTACGGGAACCAAGCCGCGCCAGTTGCTGTTCTCGCCTAGCAGCATGCTCCACCGGATCGGTCACATTTCTCCACTCGACCTTGCAGTGACAGTTGCGGCATCGAATCTCGGTCAATTTCGGACCGGCTGTTTGATCTCCAACGGGATGCAATTCGAGGCACCAGATTACGGTCTCACCGCAATAGACGCAGATGGGGGTGCGGGTGCCAAGTTCAATCAGCCGCCGCTCTCGCCGTAACGCAATCTGCGCCGGTTCGGTCATCCCTCGCCCCCGACGCTTGCATAAAACTGTTCCGGTTTGATCGCACCCTGTTCCGCCAGAGCGCTTATCAATTCCGGATCAGTCAGCAACTCAACACCATCGACGGACTTTCCTCGAAATGCCACGAGGAGCGAGTCGTCACCCTTGCGCAGATAGTGCAGTGCTGCCCTGCGATGCGCGGCGTTGATGCTCGCGTTCTTCGATCCATGTATTTTGGTAGCAACGTCGCCAATCCCAGTGATGACTGGCATCTCGCGAATACGGCGGTCTTCTTTGGTGACGCGAAGACGTTGACCCGGCTTGGATGGCAGAATTTCAGAACCGACGTACTTATGGAAGGACCGAGCAGAGGTACCGGCTTCGCGCAGTGCATCCTCTAACGCATAGCCCTTGCGACGAACCAAATTCAACGCGTGGAAAGTACGGTTGAGGGCCTGCTTTTCACGCTCGTTTCGCGGATTTAGTTTTTGCCTGCGCATCAGTCTTAACCCTGACAGACCGGTGCGCACGAAACTAGAAGATATAAGCTGACTAACTTATTTCTGAATAGCCGCCGGAAATCAATCTTTGGGCTGCCTTGAGATGGTCCCGCACTTTCTGAAGTGCGGTATCTCGGCGCTCAACGGAGAATTCCGACGTGGCGATTTCCGTTACAGACTTACCCTTTTGTTTCAGGTCCCAGACTCTGAGGTGAGTGGCGTAGTCCTCAAGTCTTCGACGGCCACTCGGAGGTGTGAGCCGCAATTCTTGCAGCTCTGCCCGGTAGTTCGCCAGCGCGCGCGTCAAAACATACTTCGCGTACCAGACCAGATCCTTCATCGGCCGATTCAAATCAAATTCGACACGTACCAGATTGCGATACCGACAGGCCGAATCTGCGGTACCGGTAAATCCCATTTCGAGCAGTTGCATCATGTAGCCGAAGTCCCAATTTAGTTCGGGTGCAATCCCCGTTGGCGGAGCCAACTCCCTGGTCCCGACTGTACGGGTTTCCCTTTTCCTGCTGAATCGCCAATCAGGGGGAAAGAGATTGCTGATTTGCCACTTGTGGCAAAGCTGCGCTATGGCAGGCGCAATCTTGGCGTAGAAGTAGTCCTCGTCTGATTTTGTCCACTTGGCTTCGCGGCGGTCGGAGTCGTACCAATAACCCCTTCGACTAAACCATGATCCAAACTTCTTTGTAAATTTCTCGTAATCCGCTCGGTATTCTGGATTTCGTCGGAGGAACTCCCATTTGTACCACGCAACTTCCTTTGGCACGGGATGACTTGTGTATATGAATTCTGTGCGATAACCGAGGTTGGCTCTGTTCATACTATTGGTAAAAGTACCATGTACTGCCCGTTGCCGGTTGGCCGTGGCCGGGCGATCTTCCTGATCGTATCTAGTTGATGTACAATGACATAAGACCATAGAACAGCGGGCCTGCCGCCTGTTATCAGCAAGCAGCAAGCCCTGACCACCAAAGGAAGAGCACTCCAATGGCAGCTACGAAAACCGTATACCAACTCCCGCAATCCCACAATTCACTGGTTCCTAGAAGTGGCGTTCTAACTCTCTACGGCTACGGCATACGCGTAAATGTCGAGCGTGGACACTTGTTGTTGGAAGACGGTGTCGGCGGAGAACGCCGCACATTCCGCTTGGCACGTGTCGGTCATAGCCTAAAGCGCCTCATTATTATTGGCTCTGACGGCTTTGTATCCCTGGCCGCTCTCCGCTGGCTGGCAGATCAGGAAACGGCGTTTGCCATGCTTGAACGCAATGGGAAGGTGCTCTGTGTCACCGGCCCAGTGTGCCCCTCCGATGCGCGACTACGACGAGCGCAAGCACTGGCGCATCAGAGCGGGGCAGCGTTGGAAATTGCGCGTGAACTTATCGACAAAAAGCTCGCAGGGCAAGAGCATGTCGCGCGTCACAAACTGCTGGTGACAGAAGGCGCTGACACGATATCCGAGTACCGCAAGCAATTGACTAATGTCGACACGATGGAACGAATTCGCTTGATTGAATCGCTGGCAGCGGGTTGCTACTGGTCGGCATGGCACAACTTGCCGATGAATTTTCCGAAGAAGGATCAATCGCGAGTACCCGATCACTGGCGGATATTTGGTGCACGGGTTTCGCCTCTCACGGGGTCACCGCGTGTCGCGGTCAACCCGGCCAACGCCGCCTTAAACTACTTGTACTGCGCGTTGGAATCGGAATCACGTCTCGCGGCTGCTGCCCTAGGTCTGGACGTTGGGCTAGGAGTTCTGCACGTTGATACTCCATCTCGGGACAGCCTTGCTTGCGATCTGATGGAGCCGGTCCGTCCCGAAATCGATGCATTTGTGCTGGACTGGATTACCCGTGAGACTCTGAAGCGGGAGTGGTTTTGCGAACAGCCTAATGGTAATTGCCGCCTTATGTCGCCCCTTGCTATCCGGCTCGCCGAAACCGCTACGACCTGGGGTCGTGCCGTTGCGCCGTTTGCCGAATGGCTTGCACAAACTCTGTGGACCTCGATTCGAAAGCCAACTGATCGTAATCGGGATTTGCCGACCCGTCTCACCCAGCGTCGAAGGACTGAAGGCAGAGGAAAGGAATTTGTTCTTCACTTCGAACCCGCTCCTCAGCCTTTAAAGATTTGTGCTGGTTGTGGTGCCGCGACCCGGCGAGGTCAGCATTGCCCGAAATGTGGCCGGGAAGTGTCTGGGGTCAAGCTCACCGAACTCGCAAAGCTAGGCCGAGAGGTCGCGCAGTCACCAGAAGCGCAACGAAACCGTTCGGAGACCCAACGGCGACATGAGGCTGCAAAACGTGCCTGGAACACTTCACCCAAGTCTATTTGGCCAGACGAACAAGCCTACGATAGAGAAATACAGCCGCACCTAGCAGCAGTTACGATCTCTCGTATGTCCTCAACGCTTGGCGTTTCTGAATCCTACGCGGCAGACATTCGCGCAGGGAGAAGGCGACCACATCGATGTCATTGGAAAGTTATTGCCGAACTTGCCGGAGTGTCTGCTCCCGAAGAGTTGGACCAGAAAAGCTGATCCCGTATAAGATAAGGTGCAGTATTTCAAGGACTTTCTATGGAAGGTGCAACCGTCAGGGTGCGCCCCCTGCGCTTTGCATTTGTTATTGAGCCGAAAGATAAGGCTGGCCTCCAGAGAATATTCGAGGTCAATTCTTCGCTCTGGGGCGGTGTTTTCAATTTCATCATCCCGCTCTTCAAACAGGTCCCCCAACGATATCGCGAGAAGTATTTCAAGACAATCCCGGCAAGGGCCATGCTCAAGGGATTGGTGGAAGCCTTCCAGCCTGATTACCTAGTCGAGCTGAGGCCGGGTGCTGCCGCCGGTTACGGAATTGCATTTCCCGACAAGCGAATTCTGGCAATCGGTGATCTGAACGCGCGCGACGAAAGAGGAAGATGCAAGATAGGAGTTGATCTGCGCAGCATATGCGACGATTTGTATCGGACCTCGTTTCGTTTCGTGCAGCGCCACCCTCCTGACGTGATTATCCCGTCATGCGCGGACAGAAGGTATCAGCTGCTGTTCGCTGCCACGTTCGGCTTTCTGCCTGAGTCCGGGCCAGTGGCTGACATATCCAATATTTATTTGAAGATGCTCGATGGAAAGAGGACCGTGATTAAGGCGGTCAAATTCCCCGAGCTGTTCGAACGCAAATACCTTTACCCCCTTCGAGCGACGCACCATGAGCTAGATACTCTCAGAAATAGCTTCTCGATTGACTCGAAGCTGTTTTACATGGATGAAAGATCCTCGTTCGATCTAATAGAGTTCTGGAATCTGCGGGCGCTCGGATGGGATATCAGACCTTTGCCAGCCAGCATGGCTCCGGATCTCATTGATTATTGCAATGAATTCATCAAAGCGGTCTTTCGGCCCTTCCCTCCGCCGTCAAACGCCTATCATCATGCGACTATACTCTGTGCGAGGTCACAGTCCGTTGAGGCACTGACAGAGTTTATTAGAAAGCTGACTTGGCCACCTCCGCAACACGCACACCTGGATCACCGTGTACCCCGCATTTGGGAGGAGTGGGGCCGAAGCGCGGATCATGCCGAGCCTCAGACGGTCCAGCATTCGGAAAAATCGGTTGAGGCGAGTCTGATCGGGGAAGGGCTTCATATAAGGTCACAGCCCCACGATTTTGCGGAGCATGACCGCTTTTGCTCGTTGACCGCTGCCTGCGCGAATGTGCTCAACTCGTTTTCGGGCGGAACGCCAATCATTCCGTGGAAAAGCGAGGTGGCGGCGAAATTAACACGGGATTTCGGAGAGAAGAAAACGTGGATATCCCGCGAAGGGATAGTGATATTAGCCGGAGAGCACAGCTTTTCCACCTACCTGCGCGTTCCAAGCCCGATAAATATCTTATCGTCGATGGCTGAATCACTGGGATATAAGCTGGAGCTATCGCCAGCCGGTCGAACATGCAAGCAAATCATCGATGCCCTGGGAGGTATTAGGGCCATAGGCATTGTGGCCAGATCGCTGGAACTTCTTAAGTTTATCGATCGGCTCGCTCATGAAGCCGAGGAGGTTGAGCTTGAGGTTGAAGAGGGTGACGGCCTAAAGCGAAAGAAAGTCCACAAAGGCTTTGCTTCGCTTCCTCAGGTCATCGAAATTCTAGAGAGAAGCAATGTGGGGGGATTGGGGACGAGTAGCGGCCATCTCAACGCTCTCGTTCGGTCCAACGTTTTCAAATTGGGAATGGCACTCCGCTGCCCAGAATGCTTGCATACAAGCTGGTTCAGCCTCGAAGACCTAGCGCCAAGGATGTCATGTCCGCACTGCCTTAGGAAGTTCATCTTCCCGTCGGCCTCGCCCCCACGAAGAAAAGATTGGGCCTACAAAGTGATAGGCCCATTTGCGACCGGGCATTTTGCGGGCGGATCGTATTGCGTTGCGACGGCATTGAATTTCTTGAGTGACAAAGTTGTTCGTACTTCGAATTGGGTAACGAGCTTCACCATGCGTAATGCTGCAGGCAAGGAGTTCGAAGCTGATTTTGGGATGCTCGCGGCCCCGAGCCGGTTTAGCCACACGTCTTCACCTTATTTGATAATCGGCGAATGCAAGTCATTTAACCGGTTCGAGCAAAAAGACTTCAGCAGGGCTGAGCAGGCGGCCACCCTGTTCCCAGGCGCGGTCCTCTGCTTTTGCAGTTTCAACGATGCGTTAGACAAGAGTGAGATCAAAGGGCTAACCAAACTTGCCATACAAGGCCGGAAAAGAATGGATGTCGGCAAACAAATGAATCCGGTCCTTATCCTAACCTCCCGAGAATTGTTTTCTGAGTTCAAGATGACCGACTTCTATTCGTTGTATGGAGATAAAGCGGCTTACGCCCGTAGTGTCTACTTGCGCGATGACATCCAAGAGCTGTGTGAGTTCACCCAGCAGAGCTATCTAGGAATGCCGTCATATCACGAATCGGTGGAAGAGAAGCGCAGGAAAAAAGCGGCACGGTTAGCAGCCAAATCTCCAACAACCTCCAGCAACGCGCTAAATAAGCGGTAAGGTTTTCGTTATTCCGCTCGCAGTTCACCCCGCCAGGACGGTGTGGAAAGTCGGTCGCGTAAAATCGACTATTGTGAGCGCGAAGCAAAAGACGAAGAATCGCCGCGATCATTACCTGCCCCAGGGGTATCTGAGGGGCTTTATCGACCCTGCGCGGGCGAACCTCCCCAAACCTCTTTGGTGTTTTCATCTGCATACAAAGAAATGGAAGGAGCGTAGCCCAAAACAAATTGGCTATATCGACGGTTTTTACGACTACGCGATTGAGAACACCGCCGCAGAGCATCCAGACATAACTTTCAAACGTTTAGAGAACGACTTTCCTCGCATCCGGGCTCAAATCTTGAAGGATGGCTTTCGCTCATGGATCGATCATAAGGAGTTCCTTCTAGCGTACATGCAAATGATTAGAGCCAGATCGCCGTTGTTCTTTGACGAGTTGCGCGAACAGTCTAAGACAATCCGTGTAGCAACGATTACAGAGGTTCTTTCCGATACGCGCATTAGGGTGGACTCTTTGGAAGGAAGACGGATGACTGAAGGCGAAATCCAGAACTGGACCATCTCAAGGATGCGTGAAGAGATTAAGAAAGGTCCCGACTGGCTAGCGAGCTTTTCTTGGGCGCTACGCTATACGGATTCACCTGAGGACCCAGTCATCACCGCAGAGCAACCGCTCGTTAGCATTGGAAATAGTACGGACGTTTCAATGGCACTCAAGGACCCGGAAACGCTGATCTATTTTCCTATATGCTGGCAAGCCTTTCTTTTTGGTAGCATCCGGCGATTCGATGTTGAAACGGAGAAATTTCATCCCGATACATTGCAACGAGTGCGTCGGGCATACGTTGAAAATGGACGTAAATTCCTCGTATCCCCGCAAAAACTGGATGCTTTTTGATTCCCTCGTCTGAACTGTTCCCCACTCCCACCTCGGTTACCGGGGGTTTTGAGTGTAATCGCCTGTGGGTGTTGAAAAAGTCACTGTGATTCGCGATCGGAATGGCGGCAGAAGCATGGTAAATAAGAAGGATGTTCGCCAGAACTCTTGCAAGCCTTAAGGAGTCACCTCAAACACCGTTCCATATCCACTATTGGCGCCTTTTCCGCCTGCCTCGGTTGTGCCAAAGAGGTTGCCTTTGCCGTCCAACGTCAGGCCTTGGATGGGGCTGCTACCGTCTGGTTCTCCCCTAAAAGTGTGCAGCACGGTCTCCTTCCAGCCAGTCTTCGTCGCAGCCAGCTTGAACACTACCCCACATCCGGGAAACGTACATCCCCCTCCACCGCCTTCGGTTGTGCCATACAAGTCTCCGGCGTTGTCAAAAACGAGCGGTCCTCGGGGTGCAGCTCCATCAGCGCAGTTGTTATGGCTGCAGAAATTATGCAAAATGACTTCTGTCCACTGGTTACCTGCTCGCTTCAATTCAAAGGCGATTCCCCAGTTGTTTCCGCCCTCTGCCCCTGTTCCATAAAGATTCCCCTTGCCATCGAGAATGACCCCGGCCATGGGTTCGCCTCCATTCCCACCGCCCTGAAAATCGTAGAGATCCGTCTCTTGCCAACTCTTACCCGTCTTCTTGAGCTCGAACACAACGCCGCAGCCCGGGTAGCAGGAATAGAGTTGGAACCAACTGCCGTATAGATTGCCCTTCGTGTCAAAGACAAGTCCCGAATTTGGCTGAATCTCGAAAGCCTGGAATGAGTACAAGGTCTTTTCCTTCCAAGCACCACCTTTGTAGGCCGCCGGCGACAACTCGAAGACCGTTCCAAACTCCGTGCCCCCGGTTATAGCGGCTCCATAGAGGTTGCCGAATGCATCGATGGTCAAGCCGACCGGCAACGCCCCATCGGAGCCATCTTGAAAGCTGTAAAGCACGGTTTCTCTCCAGCTCCCGTCCCCATTGGGAGATAATTCAAAAACGGTGCCGCATCCAGGAATCGCCGTGCAAACTGTTCCTGTGCCTCCTCCGTAGGTCGTGCCATAGATATTGCCCACCACATCGACGACAAGATTGCCGCTCGGTTCCAGACCATCCTTCCCGCCCTTGAAGGCATACAGTACCCTTTCTTGCCATTTGCCGTTGCCAGAAAACGCGAGCTCGAACACCACACCGCAGCCCGGGACACTCCCGGTGCAATCTTTCGTCCTGCCGCCCCGGGAAGATGTGCCAAAGAGATTACCAGCGGTATCCAGCAGCAAGTTGGAAGAGGGGAATGCTCCGTCGGTCCCACCACCGAAGCGGTAGAGCACTTTTTCGTGTGCAGCAGCCCGGGCAGCGACCGGGAGCAAGAAGGCTACAACGAGGCCCACAAGCGCAACAGACTTATGTAGAGTAGACAGCTGAGAGGATTGCATTGAAGACCTCGTCATGACCGCTCAGGCGTCACTCGCCAAGACGGCCTTTGGTTCCCCGGGCCAGCTGTCCCAGCATACCCGACGCAGCAGCTGCTGGAATCGAGTTGTCCAGTTCTTCTGACCCGCCTTTCTTGCCAGTAAGGATCGGGCGATTCGCAACTGTCTCGTAGGCGTAGCCTGTCAACGTTGCATTCACTGTGGCACCAGTGCAGCTTACATTGAGGCGGGCCCAGCCGAAGTGCGCAGCTCCCTTGATCGCAAACTTCAGCCCCAGGTAGCGGTTGGTTACATTAGCCCACGGGCCGCTGCAGGAAAAGTTACCGGGGCGCCCTCCACTGATCGAATACGCCGCCATGAATCCTGCACCCGAAAGGAATTGCCCCTTCGGCCCAATCCGCACCTTGGTCAACAAGGCAGAAGCATAGCCGCGGAAAGGAACTGTGTGCCCCCATAAGGCATTTTGTTTCCCGTCTGGCTGGGCAGAAAGCGCCGCAAAGGCTCCGCCCGCAGAGCTGGTGCGAAGAGTGTCCTTTAGGTCGAAATCGGCAACTCCATCATGATTGAGATCAAGATGAAGCGTCATGTTCGGACCGATGGACTTGTGCGCCTTGGTGTAGATGATCCTGCCTGCCGCCGGCTGAACCAATGCCAGCATTCCCACCCCGGCAGCGCTCGCCGCCAACGCGTACATATTGAGCCGAGACTCAAAACTGGGTAAGGAAAAGGACTTCCTGGACTCACTGCGAGGTTGTTTCATAACGGACTCCCAAATGGGTGGACTTCCGTTTTGGACGGCCAAACTCATCATACGCCACCTTTGGTGCGGTTCCTCAGCCAACCGAAGTTACTGCTTAAAAAGAATGTGGGAAAGAACAATTCAGCAAGATACACCCCGTAAGAAGCCGCTTCTGTTGCGATAGTTTTTCAACACCCACGCCTGTTTTCGACAGTTGACCGAATGCGCCGAACGACTAGGGCATGGCTTATATCGCTTTTCCATCTATTGCAGCTTTGCGTACTGCGCCTCAGCTTCCTTCTTGGCGATGAGACAGCTTTCGTCGGAGGCATGGGGAACTAACCCCTCTCCTCTCTCTTACCCCCCCATTTCAAGATCTGCCATCCACAGGCCGGGGAAACTTGGGAAAGATTAGAGGAAATTTAACTTCAAACTTAGACCCGGTCAAGATCCTGAAGTACACGCCAAGGCTGGGCAGCAGGGCGCGAGGAAAACCGTCATCCGGACAGGTAACAAAGCGTCCACAAAACTGGTTACTGCGCGCAGAAACCGGCCGATTGCATCGAGGATGCCCGAGCGATCGAAAGAATCAACGTGTGCGCAGTCAGTGCTTGGAGGAGTTGGTGGCATCCCATACTACTTTTCCGCCGACGATAGTCTTGAGCACTTTCACGTCACGAATCTTTGCCGGGTCGATGGAGAAGATGTCGTCACTCAGCAAGACCATATCCGCCAGTTTTCCCGGCGTGATGGAACCTTTCAGCTGCTCTTGAAATTCAGCATACGCCGAGCCCATCGTATAAGCTTCGACAGCTTCGGCGACCGTAAGCTTCTGTTCGGGAAACCAGCCGTTGGGATTCTTTCCATCCAGGGTCGCACGCGTGACCGCAGCGTAAACCGTCAGTATCGGGTTCAGCGGGGCGACGTCCCAGTCGGTGCCGAAGGCAAGATGCACGCCATCATTCAGAAACGTGCGAAAAGCGTAGGTCCGGCTGGCCCGGTCGTGGCCGATGCGCGCTTCCGCCCAGCGTCCGTCGTCGATAGCCTGATAGGGCTGAACGGATGCGATCACATTCAGCTGCGCGAAACGGCTGAAGTCTTTCGCCGCCATGTGCTGCGCGTGTTCGATGCGAAGGCGCCGGTCAGCTCCGCCGTGAGCTTTGACGACGTCGGCGTACAGATCAAGAACGGTGGAAATCGCCTGGTCACCAATCGCGTGCGTGCAGATTTGCAAACCTGCCTCATCGGCTCTCATCATGCGATCGCGCATCAGGGAAAGCGGTTGCATTTCCTCACCCAGCAATCCGCGATTGCCCGGCTCATCGCTGAATGGCTCGAAAAAGTATGCGGTACGAGAACCGAGCGAGCCGTCGGCGAACGCCTTGACCGCGCCAATACGAAGCGATGGTCCACCAAACGCATGCCTGATGCCGATTTTCACCTGATCGTCTACTTGGTCGATCTGTGGCGCCGCGTAAATGCGCGTCGTCAGTTCACCAGACTGCAGCAACTCCGCGTACGCGGCGATGTCGGCATAGTCCGGGTTCATGTTTTGCACGCTCGTGACTCCGAGTGAAGCGGCGTACTCCAGGGCCCGCCGCACCGCGCGCAGGCGCTGTTGGTGCGAGAGCGGTGGAATCACTTTAAACACCAAGTCCATGGCCGCGTCCTTCATATCGCCCGTGGGATTGCCTTGCGTATCATGGACGATGGTGCCGCCTGGCGGATCAGGGGTTTGTGACGTGACGCCGGCTAACCGTAACGCGGCCGAGTTCGCCAGCGCAGAGTGGCCGTCGTATCGACCAAGAAATACAGGATTGTCGGGAGTTACCGGATCAATCAGCTCTCTAGAGGGCAGGCTAGGCGGACTCCATTTCGTCTCGTCCCAATCGCCGCCCTGGATCCATTCTCCTTTCGGGGTTTTCCTCGCCTGTTCGGCGATTCGGCGAACGAATTCACCCGCGCTGGTCGCGTCATTCAGTTGAACGGCGTCGAGTTGTAAACCGCCGCTGACGAAGTGAACGTGAGCGTCGTTGAATCCGGGCAGCAGCAGTTTGCCGCCGGCGTCAATCTTTCTGGTGGCGGGGCTACGCCAGGATTCCACATCGGCGTTTGAGCCGACAGCAACAATGCGATCGCCAAGGACGGCGACCGCCTCCGCTGTGGGATGCGCTTTGTCCACTGACCAGACTTTGGCGTTAATGATGATGAGATCAGCACTGGGTTTGGTTTGAGCCCATCCGCTGCCCGTAAGTGCTCCAGCGAACATCATCGTGAAAAGTAGACTGAAGGGTTTCACAATTATGGCGCTCACCGCTGCCCCCACTTCAGTTTGGCGCGCAGCACATCGAAAAAAGTTCCCTGAATGCGAAGCAGTTTTACCTGATGCTCCGACTTGCGACAAGTGACGCGATCTCCATCGGACATCGGCATGCCGACTTGACCGTCGATGCTCAAGTAGGCTTCGTCCTGACCGGTATTGACCACGATTTCGATATGAGATGCGCCGGGAACCACGAGTGGCCGATGGGTGAGAGAGTGCGCCGCAACCGGCGTCACCACAAGCGCATCCACCGACGGCATCAGAATTGGCCCGCCCGCCGCGAGGCAGTAGGCAGTCGAACCGGTGGGAGTCGAGACAATTAGACTGTCGGCTTTGTAGACGGACACAAAAGCCCCGTCAATGTAAACCGCGCAATGGTTGAGGCGGGAGATGGTTCCCTTCCCCACCACGATGTCGTTCAGCGCTTCATAACTGGCGACCAGTGCATCTTTGCGGAACACCTCGCAGTGCACCATCGACCGGGCCTCCACATTGGAACACCCTTCTTCGATCCCTTTCAGCGTTGGGTAGAGTTCCTCCAACGGCACTTCAGTCAAGAATCCTAGCGAACCCAAATTCACCCCGAGCACTGGGATTCCGACTCTGGCCATGGAACGAGCCGCCGAAAGCAATGTCCCATCCCCGCCGAGCACGACCACGAAGTTCAGATCCCGGGAGGCCATTTCGTCGCGGCCGAGCACTTCGATGCCGGCGGCGAAAGGCGCGGTCTCGGGATCCACGACTAACTGATACTGGCGTTGCGCAAACCAATCGACGAGCCCGGGCACAATGCTCGCCAGTTCCGCCTTGTCCGGCTTGGAAACGATAGCTGCAGCTTTGCCTTTTGCGGATGAAGTCTTTCCAATATCCATGGTGAAGTTTGAATTGTACAGAAATCGTCAAGAAAGATTCGCGTGCGGATTGCACCGGCCCAGGGAAACACTCAAAAACTTGAAAACAGCAGGAACTCCCGATTCCCTTCCGCCCCTAAAATCGGAGACTCGATCACATCTGTGCGCCCGCAATTCTGCGCCACAAGCGCGAGGCGCACCTTCTCGACCGCACCCATCTGTGCTGCTTCGTCGCGCACGATGCCTCCCTTGCCCACTTGTTCGCGCCCTACTTCGAATTGGGGCTTCACCAAAACGACCATTTGCCGGCCACGGCGTTCGGCGGCGGAGTCAGGGAATGCTGCTGCGATGACTGCAGGAAGAACAAGGGTTGCCGAGATAAAAGAAACATCCATTGCGATAAAGTCAACGACTTCGCCGACCTGCTCCCGCGTCAGATAGCGCGCATTGGTCTTTTCCAGCAACGCACCCGCGCGTCCTTACGCAGACGGAAATCAATCTGACCGTGGCCGGTGTCGACGGCAATCACCCGCGCTGCCCCGTGCTGGAGCAGACAATCCGTGAAACCGCCCGTGGAAGCTCCCACGTCAAGACAGATTTTACCCGCGACCTCAATGTGCCAATGCTCAAGCGCTTTCTCGAGCTTGAGGCCACCACGGCCGACGTACTTCAAATCTTCGCCCAGCAGACGAATATCAGAATCCGCGTCCACACCGGTGCCGGCTTTTTCTATTTTTTGCCCGCCGACAAGAACCTTGCCTGCCAGGATCAACGCCTGCGCCCGCTCGCGCGAACTTGTCAGTCCGCGTTCCAGCAGTAGCTTGTCGATCCTGATTTTCAAGCCGGTCTCCGCGCGGATTCCGCAACTTTTGCTAACCTCCAAATTACACCAAGCGCAGCAACCAACTCAGTGCAAGCTGTAGAAGCATCTCTCGCTGAGCCAGTTACAAAGATACTTCCCGGCTTTTCCACAGTCTTTTCCACTGAGGTGTTGAAAAGTACAAAGCAGGCTTTGCGTTGCGACAGACGCGGCGATCAGACGGCTAGACTTTTATTACGGTGAGATTGGGGAAAGCGGTGCGATACAGATGGTCGTCGAGCGTGAGCAGAGGATAGCCACCTTCAAGAGCATGCGCTCCGATTAGGAAGTCAGCCAAGATACGCCGAGGGCCTGGGTCGCGATGTTTCCTCCGACGCGCGGCGTAAGTCTGGAACGCCCGTCCCGCGGCTCGCCAGACTGATTCCTTCAGCGACCAGTCAATGTGGATGGCGGTCTCTCTGCAGAACGAATCCAGAAACAATTCACTACGTCCGGGGGCAGCCATCAGTTCTGCGAAAACCGGGCCAGCAATGATCAGAGCTCCGCGTCCCAGCGCTTCGTCGAGAGCTGCCTGCGCCGCCGAGTTGAGCGCAGGATCACGGTCCCAGAGGGCAATGACGACGTTGGTATCAATCGCGGTCGTCATGGCCGCGTACTTCTCGAACCCACGTCGCGATTCCCTTTCTTCCGGAGCGAATTCCTGCGTTCCCGATACCTCGATACTTGGCGAACGGGCTCCCTGACCTTGCCGGCCGCACCCTTATCCCCTTTTCATCGCCTTCAAATAGCAGTCTGTCTCCGGGCCGAACGCCCAACGCCCGGCGAACCTCGCGAGGTATGGTTATTTGACCCTTGCTAGTGATTTTTGCCTGCTTCTGCAATGGACACCCTTTCCCAATTCCTTACTTTACCACAGCGGCTCCTTACTTCTGACCAAAAGGGGCGATTCTCGGGCCCAGAACCTCGCCTCCCGGACAAAACTGGTTCTAAGTCGTATGGCCCGGTCGTGCCATGCACATTAGCCCCCCGTGCCATTGTCTTCGACCGCGAAACATATCATCTTAGTAGTGCACAGTAGCAGTAGGTGAAAGTCAGAGATGAGAGAGCAGACGACAAAACGGGAAGCCGGCACGAACTGGGTTAGCGCGGCTTATGGGCGTGATCGCAGCCGCCTCGGTTTGGCGCTCGTTCTCCTCCTGGTTGCTCTCACTGTGCTCGTGATCAAGGATCGAGATTTCTGGTTTGGCAGCGCCGAGAATTCCGTCGCGAGTGAGACGGCGCCTGAGTGGAATCCGGCCACTGTAATGCAAGTACCGGCTGCCGCAGCCCCGGTCCAACCGCAAAAGGCTGTCGTTGTCGCCACCAGGAGTTCGGCCACCCCGGCAGTTGCGGCGCGGCCCGCCGTCGAAATCACCCGGTCCGCAGTTCCTCCGCTCGAAGTCGAAGTTGTTGCTGGCGGGAATCGCGACACCATCCACCTGGGCAACAACTCAGTAAAAGTTGATCTGCCGCCCGACTCAAGCTCAGTAGCGGAAGGCTCCGCGGCAGCCGAGCGCGCTCCGACTACGGTTGCATCCGAACAAGTGCGGATGTCTCTGGCCAAGGCCACAACGCCAGAGCGACCTGATTCGTCGTACCCGTTGTTGGGCCGGCAAATGAAGGTTCAGGGCTCGGTACTTTTGAAGGCATTGATCGGCGCCGACGGCATGATCCAGGATTTGCGTGTCATCAGCGGTCCCGCCATCCTGGCCTCGGCGGCCCGCGAAGCTGCGAGCCGTTGGCAGTTCAAGCCTTATCTGCAGAATGGCCGGCCGGTCGAGACGCAGGCTAACATCGCGGTGAATTTTACGATTAAAGTATTGGACAACGGTGTAAGAGATCAGATGGAAACAGTCGTCGCCTTGTCGAGAGGCGGAGAATAGTTTAGGTCACTTCGGGCCAGACTTCAGAGTTCCTGCCAATCTTCGCACTTCAACCACAGACAACGTACCCCGCGAAAACACCAGCCCCGCTCCTATATATAATGCTCAGCGTTCATGGACTGGGCTCCTGCATCCGCCATTCGTTGGCTGTTGGACTCCGAGCATGGCGCTTCGGATCGCCTGATTCCACGCTGGCTCTTTCTTCGCGCGCTTGGCTTCATCTATTTCTCTGCTTTCTATTCGCTGGTATTTCAGATCCGCGGCCTTATCGGTCCCGAAGGCATCCTCCCGGCAAATGACTATCTGCAGGCAGTAGCGCGTTCGTTTGGCCACTCCCGCTTCTGGTTCGCGCCAACGTTACTGTGGTTTTCTAGCGGCTCCGCATATGCTGACTTGGCTCTCTGCTGGGTTGGGCATGGCGGCCTCGCTACTGCTGACTCTGAATTTCTGGCCACGCGGAACGTTGCAGTTTGTTTCGTATGTTTTCTTTCCTTCATCAGTGCGGCGCAGAGACTTCTCCGGCTACCAATCCGATGGCATGTTGCTGGAAGCTGGCTTCATCTCTCTGTTCTTTGCTCCGCCCGGATTCGACCGGGTTGGGGCCTCGGCGGCCACCATCGCGGGCAAGTCTGTTCCTACTGCAGTGGGAATGGTTTCGCATCTACTTTGAGTCGGGAGTAGCTAAAATCGCGAGTGGAGACCCGCAATGGCGTCAATTCACCGCGATGGACGAGTACTATCAAAACGGGCCGCTGCCGACCTGGATCGGCTGGTATGTTCAGCATCTGCCGCACTGGTTTCACGCTTCGACAGTTTATGCGACGCTCGCGCTTGAATTGGGCTTGGTCTGGATGTTTTTTTTGCCGCGGCGTTGGCGGATGTCTGCTTCTTCATCGTCACAGCGTGGGAAATCGGCATTATTCTGACGGCGAACTACACGTTTCTGAACTATCTGGTTCTGCCTTGGGATTTCTGCTGCTGGATGATCACTTGTACTGCGATTTTTGCCTCTACGATGGAAGAAGTCCTTCGTTGATGCGCAGGGTAAGCCTGCAGCGCGACTCGGAAAACGAACGAGCCGCCGCCGTCACCAGTCCTTCGCGGCTTCGGCGTTCTTAAGTTCTCGCTGCCGCTGTGATGCTCGCCTGGGTCTTCTACGTGACCACAGCCGAATTGCTCTGGATGTCCTCACCATAACCTGACCACCCAGCGCGCCAGTCACCGCGCTCGAACCATTTCGGATCGCCAATCGATACGGCCTGTTCGGCGATCATGACCCGCGGACGTTACGAAATCGAGTTCCAAGGCTCTGCGGATGGGCAAACCTGGCTAGACCTATTCCTTCCGCTATAAGCCTCAGGACCCGTCCCAGCCGCCCGGCATTTACGCGCCCTATCAGCCGCGATTCGACTGGAACTTGTGGTTTGCCTCGTCTCGGCTCCTGGCGCGAATATCCGATCGTACCAAGCACTGAAATTTGGCTGCTTTCGAACGATCGCGATGTGCTTGGGCTCTTTGCCGGGAATCCGTTTCCTCAGCAACCGCCGCTCCAGGTCCGTGCTGTGATTTGGCAGTATTGGTTTACGACTATGGGCGACAAACGTCAGAAGGCCACTGGTGGCGGCGCCAATTCGTTGGACTGTACGCACCGACTCTCGGCGCAGACCCTGACGGCAAGATCCGCGTCGTAGAATGGCCAAACGTGGCTCCCCATCAGTGATTCGTGGCCGAGATCGCACTCCGTTCGTGTGGCTATTGTTCGGAGCCAACCATATAGCTATGCGCTTCAACGTTCGCGCCTTCATGGGTAAGAGACGTTTCGATGAACCGCGATTGCCCTTCCCATCTTCGTTACCAAAGTAACCCCCGCAGACGGCCTTTTACCTTGCAAACCAAAGTGCAGCGTCCTATTGTTTGTTTTCAATAATTCGCGCGTCTTTCGCGCCATTTTCCCCAGCAAGATCAGGTACTTCTCGAAAGGTAGGTAGGGATGTTTGGCTCTCAACAAACTTGCTTAAGGCTCGAATGGATAGCTATTGTGCTTCTGGCAATGCTGACAACAGCAGAGTTTGGTCTACTCCGTTGTTTGCCCAGACGACTGTGGGAACTGGCAGCATCGTGGGGAATGTGACCGATCCCTCTGCCGCGGTGATTAGCGGAGCCAGCGTGACGATCACCAACGTGGCCACAGGGCAAGTCATAAGCCTTACGACGAATTCCTCCGGCGCCTACAACTCCGGAGCCCTGGTTGCCAGGCGACTACAAAGTGCAGGTCTTAGCCCGAGGTTTCAGTCAGGTGGAAACGCCGGTGACGGTTCTGGTTGGCAATACTGCGACGGTGAACGCGAAGTTGCAAATCGGGCAGGAGAGCCAGGTTATCGAGGTTCTAGGCTCTGCTGTACGAGTGAATACGGAACAGGCGACGGTACAGGGCGTGTTGAATGCGGAACAGATCGAAAACCTGCCAGTCAATGGCCGCAACTTTCTCGCTCTGGCCCAGCTCGAGCCCGGGGTTCAGATCCAGGATGGACAGAACTTCGACCCGACCAAGGCTGGGTATTCGTCGATTTCATTTGGCGGACGATTCGGCCGCACCGCCCGAATCGAAGTGGACGGCGTCGACGTTTCAGATGAAACCGTCGGCACCACAACCATGAACATTCCGGCCAGCGGAATCGAGGAATTCCAAGTCAGCCAGTCGAGCCTGGATCTTTCCAACGAACTGACCTCGTCCGGCGCTGTGAACGTGACCACGAGGTCAGGGACGAATAACATCCATGGCGAGGCCTTCGGCCTGTTCCGCGATAGCTCGCTGGCCGCGGCATTGCCGACGCCGCCGGGATTGGCGCCTCCTGCTTTTCAGCGCTCTCAGTACGGCGGTCGTCTCGGTGGTCCGATTATCAAGAACAAGTTCTTCTACTTCCTGGATGCGGAGCGGACTCTGCAACACGGGCAGGCACCGGTATTAGTGGGCGCCCCTTTCAGTCAATTTTCGGGTGATTTCAACGCGCCATTTACCGAAGACAATTTGATGGCAAAGGCGGATTACCAACTGACCCAGTCGGCGCACGCCTTCTATCGCTTCAGCTACTTCAAGAATTCTCTGCTGGCCAACGCGGGTCTCGGCTTCTCGGTGTATGACAACAAGGACATCACTCGGAACCATGTGATCGGCCTGGACTTCACCACCGGAACGTTCAGCCACAGCGTCCGGTTCGAATATCTGAAGTTCCAGAACCAGATCGTGGACGCGACCCTGGGCAGCAGTTTGCCCTTGGCTGAGTTTCCGCTGGAAATTCAGATGGGCAGCACGGGTTTATTCACCGGACCAAATCTACCTTGCTCCGCAGACCACGCTACAAAGTAACCATCAGCTCAAGTACGACGGCAGCAAGTCACTGGGTTCGCATGTCATCCGCTACGGTTTCGGTTACAACCACATCGTGGGCATGAGTTTTCGCGGCCCTCTTCAGCATCGCGCCGTACCTGTTCACGAACGTGGGAGATCTCGAAACGACATTTGCGCAGACCGGGCCCTTCCCTGGAGGCGACGCCAACCCGCTGAATTATCCCGTGGAATTTGTTACCTTGGGCAATGGCCTGGGATATTTCACCACCACCCCAGCCTTTGGTTACCCGGCGGGCGGAATCACCGACAATCGCATCGGCGCATACGTGGGTGACAATTGGAAAGTGAAGAGGAACTTTACTCTCACTTACGGTTTGCGTTACGTTCGCGATACGGGCCGCATCGACAGCAACCTTCCGGGAATTCCACAACTCAATGCGTTGATACCTGGCCTAGGCAATCCCGTTAAACAACCCAACTTGAATCTTGCGCCCCAACTCGGCATTGCCTGGGATCTCACAGGCCAGGGCAAGACTGTGATCCGCGGTGGCATCGGGCTCTTCTACGAGAACGCGGTCTGGAATAACCTGCCATTCGACACCGGGCGGGAGAGAACAGGCGCCTTCGGACAGTTCCCCACGGCCTGCAACGGCGCCAACACTCCTCAACATATTCTCGCTCCCAGCGGCGCACTTCCTTTGCCAACGTTTTGCGGCACTGCATCCGGCGGCCTGGTAGCGATTGGGAGCTGTAGCCAACCAGATCGAGGCATACCAGCGGCAGTACCAGGCGCTATCACCGTTTAACGTGAACCTCGCCAATCCGAATTATGCGGGTATCGCTCTCGATCAAGGACTAGGCGTTGGAGGGCCTTCATGTTCAATCCCAACTACCAAACTCCTCGGTCCGTGCAAATTAACGCTGGGCATCCAGCACCAAGTCCGTCGCGGCATGATCTTGACTGCGGATTTTCGTGCGCAACGTAGAGACCCACTATCTACTCGGAATTGATGAGAACCACACGGGGGATACTCACTATTTCAGTAAAACGGGCGCTCTGGACGCGATCAACGTGACCAATGCACAGTTTGGCTGTCTGCCCGGCGTGCCTGGCATCCAGTGCGCGATTAATGCCGGTGCGACCATGGCCGCATATGCGGGCAACGGATTGACTTCTTCCGCAGACTTCAACGTGGCCTGCAACAACCCGACTGTAGGATTTGGCTACCCCTGCGCCTTCGGCGGCATTAACCCTAACGCGCCGCCACTATCATTTCTGAATCCGATCGGCAGGTCGGTGTACAACGGTCTGCAAGCGAAATTGGTCGAGAATGCAAAACAGCCGGTTCGTGGAGTTCACGCATCTGAACTTCCAGGTGTCCTACTGCTTTATCTCGTTTCGAAAACACCGGCGGTGGTTCAGCCGACAGCCCGGCCGCGTCGGATCAGGATTTCATCATCGGGTGCGCTCGACAACACAGCCCCAACCGCTACTTTGGACCTTCGGTGCTGGACCGCACCCATCAGATCTCGTTCGGAGGATACGCCGATTTGCCTGCCGGATTTCAGGTCAGCATGATCGCGCATTTCTGGAGCCCGCTCTCAGTCTCGCGTGATTGTTCCGAATACGAACCTGGGTCCGGGCGAAATCTTCCGCACCGACTTTACCGGAGATGGCACCGTGCAGGATCCTATGCCCGGAACAACTGTCGGGAATTTCGACCGCGGTATCAACGCATCAAACATCAACGCCGCCATTACCCATTACAACAACACCTACGCCGGACAGGCCACTCCGGCGGGCCAAGTCCTGATTCAGAACGGCCTGTTCACCCTGGCGCAGTTGCAGCAAATGGGCGATGGCATCGCTCCCACTCTTCCGCTTGCCCCGCCCGGACAGGTGAATCTTGCCTGGCTGCGGGCATTCGATATGAAGCTAACCTGGGCTCGCACTTTCCACGAGCGGTTCACGATCCAGCCCAGCGTCGGTTTCTACAACCTGTTCAACTTCGCAAACTTTGATCTGCCCTCGTCCACGCTGAACGGGTTGCTGACCGGAGCGGTTGGGCAGATCAATGGAACTGATCCGATTGGGCACAACGTGAACCGGGTGGGCGTCGGAACCGGCGTTTATGCTCTTGGCTCGCCAAGGCAGATTGAATTCGGGCTGCAGTTTAGCTTCTGAAACACTCTTCGCTGGGAAGCGGCCGGATGCTGGCGTTGTCAAGACTGCACATATTCTGGTGCACAATTTCCTCGAAAAAAAACGCTCTATTTCGCCCAAAATCTAGAAAACAAAGAGCCGGAATTTTTCGCCTCCTAGATCTATGGTTCTTAAGGTACTTAGAGGCAAAATATTCAAAACGTTGGAGTTATCGGCGTTGCCGGGCTGCTGGCGGTTCCATTTTGGAACTGAGGGTTGAGCTGCGGCTGGCCCAGAAGGTGCGCTCATGGTCAGGTTGTCAAAGATCGTAAATTATCTTGTAGATAATATTATTGTTATTATGTTATCGGATATGAAAGAGTGAGGTCAAGCAAAAAAGCGACTGGGTGTGATCTCGTTCCCAAATTGGGAATCTCTCGCTGATCCTTCCGCAGAGGACGCGGGAAGGCCCGCCGCGCCGAAAGTCTCCGCAGCCCAGGTTAGCGTCCAAAGAACGGACGCGAACCTGGGGCACCAGCAGGTGGCTGATCTGCGACGCTGCCAGTACCCCGCCCTTTCGCATAGAACGCGAAAGAACACTACGCCCGCTTTTTGTGCACGGGAAAGCAGGGGCCAGCCCCCCACTTTGCCCTTGACATTCAATTCCTGATCGGACAACACTCACACACGGTGTTGTAAGGGCCGTGTCCCAGTTTCCACGGAGTATGGCCCTCCGGAATCACTAGTACTATGACCACATGAATAGTAATACAGATAGATACTTGTCAGCGGACAGGTCCGGGCGTATTGCTGGGGCATGGGAGACGGCAGGAAAGTTCAGCTGCGGTTGTCCAAGCCGGAGCAGCAGCAATTGGATGACTTGTTGAGCGGCGGTCTGCAGCCGGTACGGACCGTGCTGCGAGCCTTGGTGCTGCGACAACTGGCGGATGGGCAAGCGATTCGCAAAGTAGCCCGCAACTTGGGCTTGACCCCGAAGACGGTTTGGCTGACCAGCCAACGCTATCAGCAAGGCGGTCTGGGGGGAGCCTTGTATGAGCGGTCGCGCCCGGGGAAAGAAGCGCGGTTGGATGCCCAACAGCGGCAGCGCATCGTGGCCCTGGTCTGCAGTCCGCCGCCCGAGGGCCGGGCGCGGTGGACGGTGCGCTTGCTGGCGGAGGAGGCGGTGAAGCGCAAGCTGGTGCCGGGAGTGGGACGAGAGACGGTCCGAATCCTGCTCGAAAGCCACGACCTGAAACCGTGGCGGGAAAAAAATGTGGTGCGTGGCCGAACTCGATGAGGAATATATTGCGCGCATGGAGGATGTACTGGCCGTGTATGAAAAGCCGCTCTCGGTACGGGAACCGGTGGTGTGTATCGACGAGAAACCGGTGGTGCTACATCAGGAAGTTCGGCCTCCGGTAGCCCTGCAGCCGGGACGGGTGGCCCGTCGGGATGGTGAATATCGGCGTTGCGGAACGGCCAATGTGTTCTGCGGTGTTCAACCGAAAGCGGGGCGGCATTTTACCAAGGTGACCAACGACCGCTCGTCGCCCGAGTTTGCCGATTACCTGCTGGATGTGGCGGCGCGCTACCCCGAGGCCGATACCATCCATCTGGTGATGGATAATTTGAGTTCGCACACCCGCAAGGCGGTCATCGAACGCTTTGGGGCAGAGGCCGGCGATTGGCTGTGGAATCGGTTCACCGCGCACTACACCCCGAAGCACGGGAGTTGGTTGAACCAGGCGGAGATCGAGATCAGCATACTCTCCCGGCAATGCTTGGGCCGACGCCGGATCGGCGATCGAGCTTCTCTGCGGAAGGAAACGCGGGCGTGGAACCGCCGCATGAATCGCGACCGAGTCAGGATCCAGTGGAGCTTTACTCGCACGCAGGCTCGCAAGAAGTTTGGCTACAAAATCACGCGGTCACGGTACTAGTCGGACTCTTCCATATTTCGGTGCTGTTGCGTCACTCGGCCGAACCCTTCGGAGGTAAGAATCATGAAACGCGTACTGAGCGGAATCTCTTTAGTCCTGATAGTTGTTGCGACCGCAAATCTAATTTCGGGACGGGCGCAGGAAGTGAGCGCGCCACCGAAAACCGGAAACCCAGCAGCAAGCAATCCGCTGAAGGTCGCGCTCCTAAAGTGGTACCCCGCTAACCAGACCACCAGTTTTAAGGTTGGCAACGCTCCGCGCAGCATTGTCTTTGACGGAGCTAACATCTGGGTCACCAATGAGAACGATGATACGGTGAGCAAGCTCCGCGCCAACGATGGGGCCAATTTGGGTACCATCAGCGTCGGACGCACTCCATACGGAATGGCATTCGACGGGGCAAATATTTGGGTATCCAACAGCAACGCCAACACCGTAACCAAGATTCGTGCTAGCGACGACAAGGACCTGGGCACGTTCGCCGTCGGTCAGCAGCCCTGGGGTGTGGCCTTTGATGGCGCCGACATCTGGGTGGCGAACAGCGTGCAGAGCACCGTATCTAAACTTCGGACGAGCGACGGAAAGACGTTGGGGACTTTCTCGCTTGACGGGCCTCGCGGTCTGGCATTCGACGGCACCTATATGTGGGTCTCAAGCTTCAATAGCACGGTCACGAGACTCAAGCTCGACGGCAAAAGTGCCGGTACCTTCAAAGTGGGGGCTCAGCCTAACGGCATGGCTTTCGATGCTGCGAACATTTGGGTGGCAAACAGCAATGCGTATACCGTCACGAAGCTCAGGGCAAGCGACGGGGAGAATCTCGGCGATTTCCCGGTGAATGGCAACCCCTACGCGGTTGTTTTCGATGGTAGCCACATCTGGGTGGCAGCAGCAGAGCTCGACGTCCTGAGAATCAGCGATGGCGTGATTGTGTACCGTTTCAATCCCGGCGTGAGCCCGGCGGTCTGGCGTTTGATGGGGCAAGCGTATGGGCAGCCGGTTACGGAAGCGACGTTGTTCTTAAGCTGTAGACGGGTGCACACCGCCAGTTTCCAAAGCCAAACCGGAACCTATGAGGAGGAGCTATGGGATGAGTATCAGGAGGCTTCTTGGTACTTGCGGTACTTGCGGTTCTTGCTTCATCTCTGCTTTACGCCCAAACGCACGTCAACGTGGCCACGTGGGGGCTGGCTGATGCTTTCATCACGCACCCCGCGAACAAGGTCTTAAGTCAAAGGCGGCGGACAGGAATGTCCGCCCTACACGTTGGAGCCCAGGGTTGGCTCTATTTCAATCCTTCTACCAGGTACAGATCGGACAGGAGGCGGCGGTAGCCGTATGCGTAGGCCGTGCCGTCAGGTGAGGGGAGGATGGGGCCAACGTATTCCACGCCTGCGGGGTCGGGAGGCATGAGTTGCTTCCACAGGGTGCGATTGCCGCTGGCGATGTCCAGCCGGTAAATCTTGGCTGGCAGCTCGCCGCCGCGGTAGATGTAAAGCGAGCGGCCGTCGGCGCTCCAGCCGACCGGGGCTTCGCCCGGCAGAAGACCAGGAATCGGTTTCGCTTCGCCGGAGGGAACGGGAAAGAGATAACCCTTTTCGTCGGGGCCTACGGCGGCGACGAACCGGCCGTCGGGCGACATGGCAAAGGAGAGCCCGTTGGTTCCCTCGGGACTGATGGCGTCGATCTTGTTGGTGGCGACGTCCTGAATGTACAGACGAACACCGTGATTGGTTTCTGTTCCGGAGAAAAGAATTCGGGCTCCGTCCGGGAACCACCGTGCCGCGCTATGAATGATTCCGTGACCGTCCAACTGCCTGGGCTCTCCGGGTCCGGTGGGTAGAAGAAAAAGATCGGTCTGGTTGTCGCCGCGGCTGGAGAGCGCCCATTTTCCATCCGGAGAGAGCGCCAGCGATTGCCCATCTCCGAGTCGCACTGCGGGCGAACCGTCGGTCTTGCGAAGGTACACGGCGTAGCTCGGGCCGCCGGCCTCGCCTTCTTCGCGGAACAGAAGCATCTTGCCATCGTCGGAGAGAGTGACGGGATAGGACCAATCCAACCAGGTAAAGTCACGTTCCGACGCGTCTTTGGAGGTGTGCACGATCAAGCCTCGCCTCCAATAGTCGCGGGCGAGCAGGACTCGGCCGTCAGGCAACACGTCCTGGAGGGTCAAGTCGGCGGGGACTCGCGCGACCAACCGCTTTTTTCCTGACAAGCTGACCGAATAGAGCGCACGATCGATTCCTAGTTCGGTCGCGGTAAACCATATCTCGTCCCCGGCCGGCGACCAGGCGAGGCCGATGGCGCCGCCTTCGTACGGGTCAGCCACGCTGCGCTTCTTGCCGCTCATATCCACGACCGAGACCCCGGCGATCGAATCGCCCTGAATGGGATGATCCAGAAAAGCGATCATGTCGCCGTGGCGCGAGATGCGGGGATGGCTGATCCAACCTCCGGTCTCGTAGAGCACTTTGCCGACGGGATACTCGAGACGATTCCTTCCCGCCACGTCGCGGACCACGGCGAGTTGAGTGCCGTCCGGAGACCAATCGGCCCACTGGACGTTCTCCAACACTTCACGGGGAGCGCCGCCGACCAAGGGCATACGTGCAAGGGTTCCGCTGTGAACTTGCGAAGTAGTCTGCTGGCTGTTGAGCAGGAGAGCCATTTCTCCGGTGGAAGAAATGGCCAGGATTTCGGCGCCGGCAACTCCGATGGGCCGGGATTCGGGCGTGCCGAAACGCGTGGTAAAAACTTCTACGGGCGCGCCCTCCCAGGCGGCGCTGTAGACGACAGTTTGGCCGTCGGGGGCGAAGCGGGCCATGCGAATCGTGCCCCGGCGATAAGTCAGGAGGTGATAGGCGGCCGAGTTTACGGGTCCGTTGTGGCGAACGAGGAGGAACGCCATTCCGATCGCCGCAAGCAGCGCGACGGCGGCGAGGACGACGGCCAAGTGATAGCGGCTTGCGGGGACAACTTTTCCGCCAGCAGACGATTTCGTGACTGCGGGGGTCTGTTTCGTATCAGCCGCGACTTCAGCAACGCTGGTCGAAATGCGCGAGGAGTCCAAGCCGCGTTTGAGGCGCTTCAGATCACCTCGGATTTCGGCGGCACTTTGATAGCGAAGCTCAACATCCTTTTCCAGGGCCTTGCTGACGATGCGTTCCAGTTCCGCCGGCAGATCAGGATTCAGGCGAATGGGAGCGGTGGGGGCGCGGTTGAGAATTGCTTCGGTGATGACGCCCGAGGTTTCTCCGCGAAAGGGCAGAACTCCGGTCGCCATTTCATAGAGCACAACGCCGAAGGAAAATAGGTCGGTGCCTGGCCCGAGTTCTTTGCCGCGCACTTGCTCGGGCGACATGTACGCGAGCGTGCCCAGGGCCGTCCCCGGGCTGGTCAGGTGGAGTGCGCCGGCGTCGCCCACAGTTTGGGAATCACCGCTGACGGACTTGCCTTTGTCGGTGATCTTGGCCAGTCCGAAGTCGAGGATTTTGGCGTGGCCGCGCTTAGAGACGAAAATGTTCGCGGGCTTAATGTCGCGGTGGACAATTCCTTTGGCGTGAGCTGCGTCGAGCGCGTCGGTGACTTCGATCGCAATTGCCAGCAGACGTTCGATTTCGAGTGGACGCCCGTCGATGAGATGCTTGAGGGTCGTCCCATCGAGATACTCCATTGCAATGAAGGATTGGCCTTCATGCTTTCCGATCTCATAAATGGTGCAGATGTTGGGGTGATTCAGCGCCGAGGCGGCTCGGGCTTCCCTTCGGAAGCGTTCCAGAGTGGGTTCATCGTGGGCGACATCCTCGGGCAGGAATTTCAGCGCGACGAAGCGACCAAGTTCGGTGTCCTCGGCTCGGAAGACAACTCCCATGCCGCCGCCACCAAGCTTGTCGAGGATGCGGTAGTGCGAGATAGTCTGACCGATCATTGATTAGGTGATAAGGATTATACGGGACAAACTCCAAGCGTAAGCATGTTAGAAGGAAGCTGCAGAACAGTCAAAGACTTTGAGCGGGAGTTGTTCAGCTGACCCCTACCCTGGTTGACTTCTGGGGGTGGATGCGACCCTGGGACGGCCGGTTCTCGCTGCGGTTCAACAGCCACAGCAAGAGCAGCAGAGCAAAGAGGGCCAAGAGGAAAAAGACGATTCCACCGCGATGGTGAAGGTTGCCGTGCAAGAATCCAGAATCGACGCGGGTTCCAAGCATGGCGATAGTGAAGATGCGAATCCCATTCTTGAAAATCGACAGAGGAATTGCGGCCAGGACGACAACAGCTTTCCGCCAAAAGGAGCGGAGAAAAAGGTGTGCGAGGACCATGCTGGTGACGATCAGCATAAGACTGGAGCGCAAACTGCTGCACTCCTGCGCGACCTCCAGGCTTAGCCCAGGTATCGAGAGCATGACGCCATCCTGAGTGACGGGGACGCCCAAGGTTGAAAACAGCCAACTGGCAGAGAGGGCGGAGCCGTGTTGCCAAAGGGCCACGATCCTGTTCAACGCAGGCTCAGGAATCGGAACCAGCCAGAACAGGAAACAGAGAGGAAAGAGCAGCGACGTAAAAGTCGAAACTCCGAAGAAGCCAATAAATGCTCCCAGCCACCAGATCACCATCGAGAACATTCCCCACATGAGTTGCGTATCGAGTGGCGCAATAAACTTGCCGTACAACGCGAGCAATACTGCCGCAATCAGCAATGCTGCGCCGATGCGATTGTTCCCTTTGCCGTCCGCTTTCAGCACAGGCCATTCCGTATAGATCAGAGCTGCGCTGATCGGAATGATCAGAAGAATTTGCGTGTACTCATCGCGGCGAAGCGCAAGCGTGAAGGTGCCCAGCAGCGGACGCCATCCGACCACGAGAGAGCCCGCAACCGCAAGACTAAACTTCAGATGTGGCGGCAAGTTTTTCATCTGTTCTCGGGCAACCTGCAACAGTCAAATGGAGCAGCACATTTGGAGACACGCGCTTCTCAGACCATGGTAACCCACCGGTCTGATTCATCGAGCGAAGGGCTATCGAGTTAGTCAGGCTAGGGCTTGTAGGAGACTTGCCAGATCAGCTTTTGAGCGTCGTCCGAAATCAACAATGAGCCGTCCGGTCGCACCGCGACCCCGACCATGCGGCCATAAACTTCCCTGCGGGCGCGGTCAGGCACAAATCCGTAGAAGAACGGCGTTGGTTCCCCGACAGGGACGCCATCGCGGAAGGGAACAAAGACAACCTGATAGCCGCTTCTGATGCGCCGATTCCAAGAGCCATGCTCAGCGATAAAGGCGCCACTCCAATAGGAGGGGGGAAACTGTTTGCCATGGTAGAAGACAAACTGCAGCGGCGCGACGTGCGCTCCCAGCAGCAAATCCGGGACGAGGGCTTTCGCGACCAGGTCAGGCCGAGGCGCCACCCGATCGTCCACATGATTGCCTAGATATGAATAAGGAAAACCATAGAAACCGCCTTCGACGACATGAGTGAAATAATCGGAGGGAACGTCATCGCCCAGATCATCGCGCTCATTGACTGCCGCCCACAAGCTCCGTGATTCCGGGTTGAAGTCGATGCCAACCGCGTTCCGCATTCCGCTGGCGAAGATTCGCATGTTCTTGCCCTCAGGGTCGGTCACGAGAATCGCAGCCCGGCGAGGATCGGACTCGATCGAGATATTGGCACTTGATCCCACCGACACAAACAGGCTCTGACCATCTGGGCTGAAGGCCAGTGACCGCGTCCAGTGCTGGTTATAGCCCATGCCGGGAAGGTCGAGGATATGCTCCGCATCGCCGAGTCGCTTTGACGTCTGGGGGTCATAACGAAAGCGCAAGACTTCATTTGTGTTGGCAACGTAAACGTAATTCTCATGGAAGGCGATGCCAAAAGGCAGGTTCAAACGGTCAGCGAAGATCTCGCGGGATTGAGCGCTGCCTTGGTTCTCCGGGTCGCGCAGCACAACTACTTCGCCGATGGCGGAGTCGGCCACGAACACATCACCGTTGGGAGCGACCGCTAGCCAGCGCGGTTCGGTAAAGCCTCGGGCAAATACCGAGACCTTGAATCCCGGAGGAACCTTCGGCTGAAAGTTTGCCGGCGGTGCGACGACCACGGGCCAGTTGTCGGTGCGCAGCAGTCTCGCCCGAATGCGCGTCCTCCAACCGCCTGTATTAAGGAGGAAAATCACGGCCAGCGCCGCGAGTGCGATCAACCACGAAGCGATGAAGACGCGTCGCAACATTTGATGAGAATGAGAGAACCCCAAACGGCTGAATCGATCAACTCTGCGATCATCCAGATTACAACGCGATGCCCCGACGTTGTAGCTTCTACTTGCCCCGTTTCTCTTTCAGGAAGGTTCCCTCCTGGAGCTCCGTGAAAGCCTGCTGCAGTTGTGCCTGCGTGTTCATGACGATCGGGCCGTACCATGCGACGGGCTCTTCGAGCGGCTTTCCTGAGACCAGCAGAAACCGGATTCCATCGTCGCCGGCTTGCACTGTGACTTCGTCGCCGCGATCAAAGAGTATGAGCGATCGGTTATTCGCTTCGACCGGAGGTGCGGTGTCCGACCATTTGATCGCCTCGGTCGGTACTGCGAGCGGACCCGATGCGTTGCAGAATTTGCCAGTCCCGGCGAAAACGTAAGCGAAAGCATGGCGAGTGGTCTCGACCGGCAGAGTCTTTCTTTTCCCCGGAGAAACTGATACATCGAGGTAGATGGGATCGGCGGCGATGCCGTCCACCGGGCCCTTCTTCCCCCAAAAAGTCCCGCACACGACGCGCACGTGCGTGCCATCGTCGTCTTTCAGTTCGGGAATGTCGAGCGCTTTCACTTCCTGATAACGCGGGGCAGTCATTTTAAGCGATGACGGAAGATTCGCCCATAACTGAAAACCATGCATCCGGCCAGACTGGTCGCCCTTGGGCATCTCCTGATGGATGATGCCGCTGCCCGCGGTCATCCATTGCACGTCCCCGGCGGCGATGGCGCCGCTGTTTCCCATGCTGTCGCCGTGCTCCACCGTTCCCGCAAGAACGTAGGTGATGGTCTCGATGCCCCGATGAGGGTGCCAGGGAAAACCAGCGAGATAATCCTCTGGCACGTCATTGCGAAAATCGTCGAGCAAAAGGAACGGATCGAAGTCTTTCGTGTTTCCGAAGCCGAATGCCCGGCGCAGATGCACGCCGGCTCCCTCGAGCGTGGGCTTCGATTGAATAACGCGCTTGATTGGTCGAATGGACATATTGGCCTCCCTCAGGAAAAGTTTACGCCGGCTCGCAGGCATTCCAACCAGGCTGATCAGCACGTGCAAGAAGGTGTAAGTCCCTGTTGGCATCTCCTTTCAAGACCAAGATGTTAGTGGTGGGAACCGGGATACATTTATTCAGATATTCGTGCGATTGCATGGGCCACGTTTGCGCACCCTGATATGCCCGCGAAAGTAAACGCAAATGATCCGCCGCGGGGGTTCAGGATGTCAATGAGGTTTTGGTCGAATTGGATGACATCGGAAGCGGACAGGAAGTTCGCGGAGGAGGAAAGAGTGGGGTTGCCCCGGGAAAGAAGTTCCTCTTTCCCGGGACAATACGCACGCCGACTAGGCCGGGCTAGGGTTTGATGGTCAAGGTCGCATTTTTCGTTACGCCCTTGAAAATCGCTTTGATGGTTGCGGTTTGCTTGCTCTTGACTTTCGTCGTTTTGATGGTGAAGGTTGCCTTATTCTCACCCGTTGGCACGGTTACAAACGCCGGTACGATGGCGTGCGAGTTGGAGCTCGATAACGCAATTTTCACGCCGCCCCCATGAGCCTTTCCATCCAACTGGACTTGCCCGGTCACCGTTTTACCGCCTGTAACCGATTTCTGGCTCAAAGTCAGAGCCGTGAGAGATGCCGGATTCACCGTCAGCGAGGCTTGCTGTTGCCCGCCCGCATAGGTGGCCGTCAGTACGATGTTGTTGGTTGTGGACACGCCGTGCGTGACGACCCGGAATTGAGCCGTGGTTGAACCTGCGGGCACGACGACGCTGGGTGGGACCTTTGCAACCGCCTGCCTGCTGCTGGTCAAGTTAACCGTTGTTCCTCCGGGTAGCGCGGGCGCGCTCAGAGTCACGGTACCGGTAACTGGGTGGCCACCGACGACGACGTTTGGAACCACCGTCAGTGAGGTGAGCGAGGGAGCGAAGACGTTCATCGTCTGATTGGTGATGACTGCCACGTTCTTGTCGGTGTTGTACTGTTGGTTGGCATCGCCCAGCACCCATCCGACGTAGTAGGTGCTCGGTGGCACGTAGGTCGGAACGGTGAGCGTGGCATTCTGAACCGTGTACGTATAGGTGCCGATGTAACCGAAATCGTGGGTTCCTATGTAGTACCCGGAGGTGATGTTATTCGGATCCTGAGTCAGATAGACGTCAGCCCAGGTATCCCCGGCATCGATGTAGCCGGCGTTGAATGCGTTCAAGGTCATGGGAAAGGTGTAGCCGATTTCGGTTGAGGTTTGTCCCAGACTCTTGGAAGTGCCGTCAAAAACCCATTCGATGGTCTGAGCCAGGTCGGTTGGCGGACGCACATTCCGGTCGTTGGCAATCGTGTTTTCCAGATCAGTTTCAATCTGTCCGGTGAGTTGAGTGGCTTCGGCATTGCCGTTCCGGTCAGAGGTTGAGTTCACGCCCTGCACGTAGCGGTTGGTGCCGTCGTAGCGCCAGTCCGGACCGCCGCTGTGGCCTCCGTAAACGTAAGCGCTCATGCCAATCCGGCAACAGGTGTAGTACTGGACATTGTTCGCGTCGTAACCGGGATATTGATAGGGATTATCAGAGGGCACATAGGGCGACTCGGCGGGATACCCGTCAAAGTTCAGAGAGGACGTTTGATTGCCCCATTCGCGGCCCATCCATCCCACGTGATCGCCGATCCTGCGATCAAGGGTAATGAAACTGAAGTCCCAGTTGAGATCGGAGTTGTTAATCCAGGCATTGTAGGTGGTCATCAGCGTCATTTTGGCGACACCGTAGGGGAAGTCCGGCCAGTTGTCGAAGTCGATGGGATCGACGACGTCGGTCTCGGCAGCCCACGCCCACATCTCGTTGGCAAATCCGGCTCCGGTGCCGCTGCCGTTGTTCGTGGGGTCGTGGTTGTAAACGCAGTGTCCGGCGGAGATGATATGGAAATCCGAAGCCTCAGAAGCGCTGCACAGCCAGTAGTAGTTGACGCCATTCACATTCCAGCGGCCCAAAATTCTGAAGTCCGTGTTAAAAGGAAAGTTATAGGGGTAATAAAGTGGCGACGGTTTGGTTGCCGGGGGCTTGGCTTCGTTCTCGCCGAATCCGAGAAATGAGAGCCCTTCGTTGCTGTCTCCGCGAGGCTCGAAATGAGAGCTGGTTTTGGATGCGCGCGGCTCCTTGCCTGCCTCGCCCTCACGTTGCTGTCCGGACGGACGCAACCCGAGTTCGTCTGCACTCTTGAACAGCTGGACCTTTTTGGTTTTCGCGTCAAAGCTGGACATGCCTTTGGCGGGAGTGAGTTCTTTAGATCCGCCCAAGGCGGCCTTTGGCATAGGCATAGGCTTGGCGTGTTTCAGGGCTTCTCTCACACGGAGCCATTCTTGATTGACTGATGCCTTACCTTTTGATTCGTCACCGGTTTGAGCCTGGGAAGATGGAACGGTCGAGACTCCGATGGCAAGAAGCAACAATACGACTGGAAGAAACTTGCTTTTCGAATTGTAATTCGTGTTTAACACTAGGTTCTCCTGTTAGGGTTCGTATTTTGAAACGGTAAATCCCCGATACCTTTTCGGGGCTTTAGAAGATAGTGCGACTTCCAAGCCTGACGTTACAGACCGTGGCACTAAATCTTGAATGTTGCGAAACGGAAACGCCCCAGTTGCCAACAAGGATACAACTATCCCAGGCTGTGTTCATTGTCTGGTTGGTTTTTTTCTTTCAACGACGAATACGTTTTGACGATCGTCATTGTCGGCGGCGCATGCGACGGAGATTTAGAGATGCGCGGCGGAGGATTTCTCTCAGAGAGCCGGTCGGCAACTCATGCCAAACCGAGCACGAGCACGTTACCGTCGTAGGTTGGAAGCAAGACTCTTCCGTTGTACACAACCGGGCGGTTGAATTTGTTGTGGGTGAATTGCCAATTCCACTGCTGGCTATCCCACAGGGGAACGATGGAGCCACTGCCATCGGAATACTTGCCGAACAGCGCCGCATCGTAAGCCAGGAACCGTCCCGGGCTGAGTTCCATGTTCGCGTCCGTATAAGGGATCGATGCCCAGACGATCCCGTCGCTATCACCATTCGCTGAAAGGGAGATCATGCCACCCGGCATTCCGCCCAAGGGGACGGGAGATTGCGCGGATGCTACTTCCGCGCTGCAGGCGAGATAGGCCGAGACGCCAGCGCCAGACATCGTCCACGCGCGCAGGTTGCCGTTCTCGCCCCAGCAGAAGTGCAGTAGTCCGTGGGCCGCGCTATTCCAGACTACCGGCGTGCCATGCAAGTGTTGCGTGCGCTGCGTCACCCAGACATTCAGTTGCGCAATATTTTGCGGCGTTGAACTTAGCTGAGGACCGGGATAGTAGGTGTAGAAAATCGGAGATGTTTTCAGCTTGCCATAATTCTGCGCACACGTCCCCGGCTGAAGGTTGGCCGGTTCGGTTTTCCCCAGGTTCTGCATATTGGCTGTATAAAGGATGCCGTCCTTGCCAGCCGCGAGTACTGCTTGCGCAGTCGGCGCCAGCACGGGCCCTCCCGCGCCAAAATCCTGATCTCCCCACGCGCCGCCCATGCTCATCGCCCGCATTCCCATACTCCGGACCATATGAACGTCCTTACGGAAGTTGGTAGGCATGGGTTGCGTATCCGCTTCGCCTTCGGGGTTTCCACCGGTGCGCCCGTCGTCGGTCCAGGGCGTCCACCAATCCACCACGCTAATAGAACCGGCGCGGCCGGATGCGGGCCGGGTATAGCGCAGTTTGACAATGCTCTCGCCGAAATCAGTCACAGCATCGAATCCACCATTTCCAGTGATGACGTAGATGAAACCATCGGCATCCGCCGCAGGGCCGCCTCCAGAGTGCCAGATTCCACCTCCACTGCCGCGCGCCGTCGAGGTCCAGGTCGCACTGACTTTGAATGCGGCCGTGTCTACCGCAATCAGCCAGCCTCGAGCGGTCGCAGCGCTCTCTGCGATGGTGCCGAACGCCACGAACACCGCACCGTTAGCCAGAAGCAGCGCGGCACGTTGTTTTCGATGCGCCGACTTGAAGCTTATCGCCGCGAGACCATGGCCCGGGTCATACGAGACGCCTTCGAGATTAATCCGGGCGTGCACTTCATGTCCGTCACGCAAGCTGATCGCGTGAAGAAAGTGCTGCGCCTTGGTGGCCGAACCATCTGGACTGATCCATGAGCAGGCGTACAACACCCCGGCCTGAGTGTCGATCACCGGCGTCGACAAGATGCCCCAGTGGTCATTGATCCGGTAGGAGTCGATGCCCGTGTTCCCATTCACTGGCTGTCCGAGTTCCAACATCCAGAGACGGGCGCCAGTATCTATATCGAAGGCGAAGACCTGATTCGCCATGGTCGCGATGTAGACCACGTCGTGCGTGCTGCCGTCGGCCACCTGCACCCGAGGAACGACCAGGGGCTGAGCTTCGCATCCCCGGGCGTCGCCGGGCAGGGCCAGCGCGAACAGTTGTTTTACGCCGCGAGTGCGGACGGCTGCGGGCGTGAGGATTGTCTCCTGGGTATTGGCACCCGATCGGGTGTTGTCATAAGAGCGGGTTACAATTGCGATACTCATCCTGCCAACTCCTCAGTGCCCGTGTAAGTTACGGTCAATGCGTAGGACGCGCCAGCTTTCGGCAGGCCACGCCCGCCTAATCGGAGAGCAAGCCATCCGGATCCGGGCGCCTTGGCCGCTATGCGCGTCGTTCCCGATGTAGCAGTATGTTGGCCCGTGGCCAACACCTTTCCATTTCCATCGGCAATTTCCAATGTGACTGCCGTGCCCGTTCCCCAGCCATCTGTCTCCGTGGTCAGCGCAGCCTGAACCGGTGTGCCCTGCTGGCACCAGATTCGACCGGCCTGCGCTGCCGCTCCATCTACCACCGGCCCAATATCCAGATCCTGGGCGCCGAAAAAAGTCTGCGTCGTTGGCCTCGGATTCAGCGAGAACACCTGCCCATAGCCAATACGAGAAAAGCAGAGATAGCTTTGACCGTTGGTGTTCCGCGGAATGGTAAATGTAGCTCTGCCCTGCCCGTCGGTCCAGATATCAGAGTGCTTGCCGGTGTACTCGTGCAGTTGAACGTTTGGACCGAAGCTGGTCTGCACGGTGCGCTGCTGCGTGTTCCATTGGTCATTGTTCAGCGCCACCAGCAATCCCGGATAACCCTGACGCTCGAACACATAGACCTGCTGGTCATTCCCCCAGCGCGTCAACGTAGTGCCGAAGGCGAGGTTCTCATGGATCCAAATCAGGTTGTCGATGAGCGGCTTGAGTCCATAGCAGCCGGGGTCGGTGCTGTAGTCTTTGTAGTAAACGGACGGATAGCCCTCGGCCGTGAGGATCAGAGCGTAGCCCAGCATCTTGTTCCAGATGACATTCTCCCCGAACGAGAGGTCGGTATCGGGGTTATCGACAAAAGTGACGGCGTTGGCTGGATCAACGGCGATGTAGCCCGCGCCCTGCAGGGCTCCCATCCACCAATTGGAATTGTTGTTGCACATCGCCTGGATCACCCAGTGCAGCGTGAAATCAAAGGCATTGCAACGTCCGCCCATGCCGCTGTTCCAAACCCACCAGTGGAGGGCGGAAGCGTTGCCGTCAAAATATTCGGCGACGGCAAATCGGTTAGCCATGGATTCGGACTCCAGCAACTTCCGAACCGCCTGCACCGCCATTCCCTTTGTGTCATCAATCCGGTAGCCCTGAATGTCGAGGGTTCGCGTCAACCAATCTGCGGCCTCGATCGCGCCATTAAGCATGTACCCCTTGGGCGTGGAATTGATGTAGGAAGCCATATCCCCGAAGCCAAAGTTGCCCTGAGGATTGGCGACGGGATCCACCGCAACCCGCGGCGGCGCGCCGACAAAACAGGACGGATGTTTCGAGAACCTGCCGTTCAACGTCTTGCCATCCGCGCCGAGATATTTGTAAGTTCCGTTATTCCCGCCGTCGTACTGATGCATCACTAGGTCTGCGTACACATCCATTCCGCAAGCATGCAGTATGGCGATGCAACGCAACAAATGCTCGCGATCCCCGAATCGGGTAGGCACATTGAAAACCTGGTTCTTGGAGCCGATGTCATAGTTGTCATACAGCCCGTATCCGTCAGCGTCCGAAGCGGCGCCTGAGGCAGTCTTGCACATGGGAGGGAGCAAGACCGCGGTAAATCCGGCCCGCCGGAAATCCGCGGCTTGGCTGGCAACGTGATCCCACCACCACGGGGCATTGGGCGTGTCCTTGTCGACCGGCGCGGGCATCACAATTTTCTGACCGCCCGGTCCCATGAGCCGATAGTGTGCATGCAGCAGAACGCCCATCATGCCTCCGTAGTGAGGGCGAAAAGGGTGCGCCACCAAACCGACCCCAGGCAAAGACCACACAACGCCATTGAGGCGCTGCTCACCGCGATAGCTGGCGCCATGCTGGCCGGGCTTCCCGCAAACAGATTGTCCAGGCTGAGCAAAGCGGGTAGCAGATAGAGAAACCGGCGGCTGGGCCGCGCGATTCTGCACAGAAGGAAAGCCCAGAGAGCCCACGCCACGATTGCCGAAAGTTCCACCGAACGGTGCGGCCAGAGTGATCCCGCCAGTGTGGCCATTGCATCCCAACCCCCGAACGCCAAGGCCAGGCGAACACGATCTCGCCATGGCACGGAACGCGCGCCAATCACGAGGCAAGCGAGAAAGCTGTCGAGCCCCAAAGCAGCTAGCGAAAAGAAGGAGTACATTAAACCTCCTGATCAATCGAGGATGATCAATCCAGTATGATCAATCCAGCATTGATCGCGAGAGAATCGCGGTGCCTCGAGGTCTTTCCTCAGTGGGAAGATTCCTGAGGCGGCTTCGGTTGAGGGTCAACGAACGTTGCGCAAACAACCTGGGGTCGTCGCCTCATGGCATTTCCTCGACCAGGCGGGAACTGCTAACGAAAGGCGAACTAGCAACCAATTCTGCTCCGGCAAACCGTGAGAGTCAAGAGTCTCTTAGCCGGCAGCAGGCTCAGAATTGCGCCAAGGTAGTTTTGAAAGAGCGCGTGGCTTTGGTTTTGAACATCGTCGGCGTCATCGCAACCCGGAACCGCAGGCTCGGCCCTCACTGGTATCCGCTAGCGCTGGCCGCGCTCGCGATGCCGATTGCTTGGGTCGGGGGCATACTCCGCGTGAGGCAGTTGCGCATGCAGACGATGGCCTAATAACACGGCCTGCTGACGCTACTTGTCTCGGTCCGAAGACTCCTTCTGCTTTAGTCGGCCAGTGCAGTGTCAAGCCTTCAGGAAAACTCCGCAGTTTTCAAAATACAAGGGGGTGACCAGAATGAAAGAAGAACCGAATGCCTCAATCAAAGCGTCCGAACCGGAGGAGGTTGACGCCTATATGCAGAAGCTCAAGCACCCGCGGGCGGAAGTGGTGGAAGCCTTGCGGCGGATTATTTTGAGCGCGGATCACGAGATTGGCGAAGAAATAAAGTGGAATGCTCCAACGTTCTTCTAAACCGGAGAAATGAAGCCCTTCAACCCCAAGGAATACAAAAGATACATCGTGGTGTTCAATCTGTATAGAAAAGATTGCATCCGGCTGGTATTTCCAAGCGGGGCCAAGATAAACGATACATCCGGATTGCTGGAAGGCACCTATGCAGACGGTAGAAGACTGGCGATGTTTCGCAACATGGGAGACGTGGAGTCGAAAGGAAAAGCGTTGCAACGGGCAATAAAGCGTTGGTTGAGGTTGCTGGACAAAGAGTAATCGGAGCTTCCGGTTCGAAGCTTTTGCGACGCGTCCGAGAGTCGGTTACCGCACCGCCGTCACACCGCTAAGCTGGCCAGATATTGAGCGCCGTCTTGCTAAGAATCTGCTGCTTGATTTCCTCTTTCAATGGCAGAGCGCGAAAATCATCGAGATTCTTTTTGATGTCGGGAACGCCCGGGCCGGGCCAGTCCGTGCCGAATAGCGTCTTGTGCGCAATTTCTTCCAGCCTGGGGAAATATTTCAGCAGGGTCTTGGGTGGAATGCCACTGATGTCGAGGTAGACGTTCGGGTGGCGGCGCAGCAGAAAGAACGCGGTGTGCATCCAGAGCGGGCGGCCGCCGTGGGCCAGCAGAATCTTCATCTTTGGAAAATCGACGGCCACGTCATCAACGTAAATGGGATCGCCGTAGCGGTTGCGGGCTCCGTGAAAAATCGACGTGCCGGTGTGAAACATGACCGGGATTCCGTTAGCTTCGGCCGCGCGGTAGATTACTTCCAGTTCAGTCACGCCATTCTGATAGTCATTCGGAAACAGTAGCTGGTGGGGAGGGTGAATTTTGATCATGCGGATCCTGAGCCGCAGCAGGTGCTCGACGTCAGCCAGAATGTTCTGGCTGTGACGCGGGTGCAGGCCGCCGCACGAGATCAGGCGCATAGGATTTTCTTTGACGTAATCGGCGATCCACTGATTGACCTCGGCGGTGAACCCGATGACTTCGGGCGCGACATAATTGATGAGCACGGCGCGATCGATGCCGGCTGCATCCATGTGTTTGAGGAACGACTTGGGCGAGCGGCAGAACTCGGCGATCTGCTCGTAATTGGGCCGCTTGCGGCGGATCAACTCCAGAGCATCGGGATGGAACATCTCCATCGGCGCAATGTGGATGTGGCAGTCGGTGATCAAGTTCGTCGTCAAAAAATAACACACTATTGACCGTCCGTTATAATTCGCAAGTCGCGGAGCGGCTTTTCATCCTTACTAGCAAGCGACCCGCGATGCGCGAGTCAAGCAGGTAAGGAACTGAGGCGGAAATGGGAAAGGCTAAGATGATGGGGCCGTGCGCGTCGGCAAGTAGGCCGAATTTCCAATGGTGCATCCTTCGGGAGCCCGTTTACTAGCATGGTCCCAAACCTAGTGCTCAAATCAGTGATGACGGCGGCCTCGCACAGAGGTACGTCGATCTCGATCAGGAGAGTACTTTCTTTTGCATGGTTTGGGCCGTCTCGCATGGCAGGTCAATTTCAGGGAGGAGCCATGGCGAGAAAACGAAAGAACAGCACGAAGAAAATAGGTGCGCCAGTGTTGCATTGCCTGAACCCGAATGCTGCCGGTGGGGATGTGGGGGCGACGGAGATCTATATCGCCGTGCCTGTGGATCGAGATCCGCAACCGGTGCGCCATTTTTCGACCTTCACGGAAGACCTGCACGCTGTGGCAGCCTGGCTGAAAGCCTGCAAGATCGAGACGGTGGCGATGGAATCAACGAGCGTCTACTGGATCCCATTGTTTCAGGTTTTGGAGGCACGAGGGTTCACGGTGTTCCTGGTCAATGCACGTCACGTGAAGAATGTGCCTGGACGCAAGTCCGATGTTTCCGACTGTCAGTGGTTGCAGTATCTGCATACGGTGGGCTTACTGCGCGGATCGTTCCGGCCGGAACAGGCGGTCTGCACGGTGCGCTCCATCCTTCGCCACCGGGACAGCCTGGTGCAGATGGCCTCGACTCACGTGCAACACATGCAAAAGGCTTTGGACCAGATGAATCTGCAACTGCACCACGTGATCAACGATATCACTGGCGTGACGGGTCTAACGATCATCCAGGCCATCCTGGCGGGTGAGCGCAACCCGCACACGTTGGCGGCGCTCCGCGATCGGCGGGTCAAGGCCACGGAGGATACCCTGGCCAAGTCGCTGGTGGGAGATTATCGGCGCGAGCATCTGTTCACGCTCGGCCAGTCGTTGACGGCGTTTCGTCATTACCAAGAGTTGATCAGGGCATGTGACCACGAGATTGAGCAGTATCTCGAGGCGTTCGAGTCCAAGGTGGATGCTCGCGAAGGTTCTTTGCCGGAATCGAAAAACGAGCAAGAACCGAGTGATGACGTGCCCCGTTTCGATCTAAGAAGTCATCTCCATCGCATCTTCGGAGTCGACTTGACGCGGATCCCAGGAATCAACATCCTCACCACGCAAACTCTGTTGGCGGAGATCGGTCCTGACCTCTCGCGCTTTGGCAGCGCACCCGCGTTTACATCTTGGCTCGGGCTCTGTCCGGACAACCGGGTCAGCGGTGGGAAAGTGCTGTCGGTCAAAACCCGGAAGGTCAAGAACCGAGCGGCAACGGCACTCCGCATGGCCGCTCAAGCACTCCATCGCAGTCAATCCTATCTCGGGCACTTTTATCGCCGGATGCGGGCTAAACTCGGAGCTCCCAAGGCGATCACCGCCACCGCCCACAAACTGGCGCGCATCATCTATCACATGGTGACTATGGGGCAGGCCTACGATGAAACCGTCTGTGCCCAGAACGAAATACAGAACCGCCTACGTCTGGAAGCTAGACTTCGGAAACAAGCGCGTGAGATGGGATTCCAACTCGTTCTTGCTAACACCGCTGTCTAACAACTGAGGGAGTTCCTCAGGAGGACCACGGAGAAAGGATCCTGATGCAAGGCACGATGATGGATTACCCGCTCACGCTCATGCACATTCTTGAGCGCGCCTGCCGGATCATCCCCTGCTCCGTTCTTCGGATGTCCCCAAGTCGGCTTTGGCGTTGACACAGGATCCATGCGCACATATACTGTGTTCATGAATGTCACCCTATCCATCGATGAACAACTGGTCGCCCGTGCCCGAAGGAAGGCGGATGCCTTAGGCAAGAGTCTCAATCAGTTGATCCGCGATTACCTGCAAAAACTGGCTGGCGGCGACGATCCAGAGCGCAGCATCGAGGAGTTCAAGAAACTCTCCGGCCGGGGCCACTCCCGCGGCTGGCGCTTCAATCGAAACGAAATTCATGAGCGCCCGTAGCTTCTTCGATACCAATGTTCTCGTCTATGCCGACGACAAAGCTGCGCCGGCGAAGCAACGACGAGCCCTCGATCTGGTTGCTGAGCACCGGCGTGCGGGCACCGGCGTTGTCTCCTTGCAGGTGCTCCAGGAGTATTTCGTCACTGTCACCCGCAAACTGCAACTTGATCCGCGTATCGCTCGCCGAAAAGTGGAGCTGCTGGCCGAGTTCGATGTTGCCGCACCCGAGGTCGCCGACATTCTGGCCGCGATCGACCTGCACCGGCTTCACGGTTTTTCGTTCTGGGATGCTCTGGTCCTGCGGGCCGCCAAACAGTCCGGTTGTCGCGTAGTTTTCTCAGAAGATATGCAGGAAGCGCGAGAGATCGACGGCGTTCACATCGTAAATCCATTCCTTTAGCGGCCTTGTTGCCAGAGCCCATATTTTGAACCAGAAAATCCTGGGACGTCCCCCCATTCCCCCGGGTTCCGAACCGGAGGGTGTTAGTGGGAGGGCTGAGCGACCCGCATCGGATGCACAAGTTTTGGTGCAACATTTACATCAAAAAAACTCTCGTTTCTCCGCAAAATCCGGAAAACAAAGGAGCGGAATTTTCCTTGCCTCCTATTGAGCATTGCATAAGATAGTGACATTTCTGACTTCTTGTGGTATTGTCCACGCATGGGAAATCCAGCAGGAGTGCGGCGAGATTTTGAGGCACTGGAGCAGCGGCGCTTGCGGGCGGCGCGGTTGCTGAAAAAGGGAGTCCATCAGTCCGAGGTGGCTCGGCAGGTCGGAGCCCATCGACAGTCGGTGAGCCGTTGGGCCCAGCAACTGGGGGCCGCTGGTGTTCCCGGTTTGCGGAAAGCCGGGCGCGCCGGACGTAAATCTCGGCTGAGTGGGGAAGATCTGCAGAAGGTCGAGCGCGGGCTGAAGCGTGGGCCGGAAGCTCTGGGATACGAAACCGGCTTGTGGACCGCGTGGCGGGTGGCCCACCTGATCGAGGAAGAATGTGGGGTTGGCTACCACGCCTCGCAGGCTTGGCGCATCCTGCGGCAGTTGGGATGGAGCTGTCAGCGTCCCACCGGGCGAGCGCTGGAACGAGATGAGGAGAAGATCCGGATGTGGAAGCAGAAGCGCTGGCCGGAGTTAAAAAAAAGGCCAAAAACGAAGGCCGGACGATCGTCTTCATCGACGAAAGTGGATTGAGCCAGCGTCCGCACCGCTGCCGTACCTGGGCGCCACGCGGACAGACGCCGGTGCTGCAATATCACTTCAACTGGAAGATGTTGTCGGCGATCGCGGGCGTGACCTGGTGGAACTTCTACTTCCGGCTGTTTCCTGGCTCCATTCGCAGCCGGCAGATCATCGAGTTTCTCTCCCATCTGCTACGCCACATTCCCGGCAAGCTGCTGATCGTCTGGGATGGCCTGCCGGGCCATCGCAGCCGCGCGGTGTGGGAGTTTGTGCAACAGCAGAGAGGACGCTTGTGGCTGGAGTTTCTCCCCGCCTATGCACCAGAACTAAACCCGGTCGAGTATCTGTGGTCACACTGGAAACAGCACGAGTTGCCCAACTTCTGTCCCACCACCTTTGGACAGTTGAGCCACCATGCCCGCCAGGCGCTTCGGCGGATGCGCCGACGGCCCACTCTGGTGATCGCCTTCTGGCAGCAGGCCGAACTGTTTCCATTGTAACTATATTATGCAATGCTCAATAGATCTCTATTCGCCTGCGCCACGGTTTGGTCCTGCTTTGCGAGTTCAGCGGCAGAAGTTTGAGCCATTAGAATAGTCTAGATAAAACGCGCGTATGCCCACGCCGGATTCGAGGGGGGATAACATCAATCCATGAAGGAAACATGGCGGTGGTTTGGGCCCGGCGATCCGGTTTCTCTCGACCACATCAAACAAGCGGGCGCCACTGGAATCGTCTCCGCCTTACACCATCTCTACCGAGGCGAGGTATGGCCGTTGGACGAGGTGCTAAAGCGCAGAGATGAGATTCTCGCTGCGGGCTTTGTCTGGTCAGTGGTGGAAAGCATTCCGATTCACAATTCGATCAAGCTCCGATCCGGACCTTTCAGGCAATTCATTGGCGCGTGGAAGGACACTGTGGCTTCGATCGCGAAAGCGGGCGTGGAGGTCATTTGTTACAACTTCATGCCGGTAGTGGATTGGACCAGGACAGATTTGCAGTGGCGTTTGCCGACTACCGGCTACGCGCTGCGTTTTGATGCGGTGGATTTTGCGGCATACGACCTGTTCATCCTGGAGCGCGAGGGTGCTCAGGCAGACTATGCCGAAGAACGGGCAAGGGCGGCGCGGGTCCGCTTCGATTTAATGTCAGAAGTCCGCAGAAATGACCTGGAACAAACGATCATCGCCGGCCTTCCTGGAGCCGAGGCATCGTACAACCGGGAGACGATTCGCAAGTTGATCGCAGAATATCGGGGGGTGACTGCCGTCGAATTGCGAGCCAACCTCGTCGCATTCCTCCAGGAAGTTGTACCGGTCGCAGCGGAGAGCGGCGTCCGCCTAGCCATACATCCCGATGATCCTCCTTGGCCATTGTTCGGCCTCCCGCGAGTCGTCTCGACCGCCGAGGATATAAAGGCGATTTTCGCCGCCTGCGATACGCTCGCCAACGGCCTCACGTTTTGTGTAGGGTCGTTCGGAGCCAGAGCCGATAACGATCTGTTGGCGATGGCTCGCGAATTCGGGAGTCGCATTCACTTTGCGCACCTTCGGCAGGTCACGCGCGAGCCCGACGGATCGTTTCACGAAGCTGAACACCTGGGCGGCAGTTCCGATATGGTGGGCGTGATCCGCGCTATCATGCAAGAAGAGGCACAGCGGCGACGCGGGGGCCGGCCAGACCATGAAATTCCCATGCGCCCCGATCACGGGCATCTGCTGGCGGACGACATCGGCAAGAAAGTAAATCCCGGCTACTCGTTGGTGGGCAGACTGAAAGGCCTTGCCGAACTGCGCGGAGTTATGCAGGGATTGAAGTATGCAATTCCTGAATTAGCCGGGTAAAACACTGTGTTAGTGTGCGGGGTGAGGACTCAACCGCGATGAACGAGTTTACGGGACGGGTAGCTCTGATCACGGGCACTACGGGAATTGGCCGTGCGATCGCGAAGCGCTTTGCTGCCGGAGGCGCCCAGGTGGTTGCATGTGGCATAGACACGTCCGGAAACGAGGAACTTGCTCGCGATGCGAAAACACTTGGTTTAACCCTTCAGGTGGAACGCTGCGATGTCAGCAACCTCGACGAAGCGCGGGCGGCCGTCCGCAAGACCGTCAGCCAGTTTGGCGGTCTGGACATCATCGTTAACGCGGCCGCGATTCATCCCTTCGGCACCGTCGTCGAGACGGACCTTGCGACCTGGAACCGTTGCATGTTGGTGAATGTTGGGAGCATCTATCTTCTAGCGCACCTCGGCATTCCGGAGATGAAAAAGCGCGGAGGCGGGTCCATCATCAATCTCGCATCCGTTCAGGGATACGCATGCCAGCGCGGCGTCGCGGCTTATGCCACATCCAAAGGCGCAATTCACAGCTTGACACGCGCGCTTGCCCTCGACCATGCCGCCGACAATATCCGCGTCAATTCCATCAGCCCAGGTTCGATCAGCACGCCCATGCTGGCACGCTCTGCGGCCCACTTCGCTCCAGATTTGCCGGCAGAAGAGGCGTTCGCACGTTTTGGCGCGGCTCATCCGCTCAAGCGAATCGGCACGCCCGAAGAAGTCGCTGAATTGGCGGCATTTCTGGCGTCGGATAAGGCAGGATTCTGCACCGGAGGCGATTATCTGGTAGATGGTGGCCTGCTCGCTGGCATTGGAGTCCAATGATCGTCCTGTGATGTCGCTTTTGATTACTCCGTTGCTGTTGCAAGACCGCAGAATTTGTTGACGATGGTGGTCGCATGTCGAAACCATGCCGTCCAGCCCACTTCCTTCCGGAGCGCTCTTGCCTCAAACGATCTCAAGCCGTTCGTGGGTGCATCGCAGGCGATGGCGAATTGCTTTCCTGCTGGCGTTCGGGGTTCTGGTCAACTTCTTCGACCGAATCAATTTGTCGGTCTCCCGCGACGCGCTTCATGAATCTTTCGGACTATCATTGGTTGCTTTTGGCTATCTATCGAGCGCCTTTAGTTGGACGTATGCGTTGATGCAGATGCCCGCGGGAGTGCTGCTGGACCGGTTAGGAGTGCGCCGGGTGGGGCGAATCAGCGCGCTGCTGTGGAGCGTTTCCTCTTTCGCAGCTGCCCTTGCCCCCGGCCTCAGTTGGTTCTTCGGAGCGCGATTGCTTCTGGGAGTGAGTGAATCTCCCACATTTCCAGCGAACGCCAAAGCCTTGGGCTACTGGTTTACGCGAGAGGAAAGAGGGCTGGCAACAGCGATTACTGATGCGGCGGCAAAATTCTCCAGCGCAATTGGAGTCCCGCTGATCGGGTTGCTACTGTTGTATTTTGGCTGGCGCTGGAGTTTTGCGGCTACGGGCTTTATCAGTTTTCTCTATTTTTGCCTGTTTTACTTGATCTACCGCAATCCCAGCGAAGACAAAGGACTGTCGGTTGGGGAGCTTCAATTCATTCTCGAGGGCGGCGCTCAACCGGAAGATCACGCAAGAGTGCGGAGTGGCGCATCGCTAGGCTATCTCTTGAGGCAAAGGAAGGTTTACGGACTCGCGCTGGGGTGGGGCGCTTATAACTACACTTTCTTTCTGTTACTCGCCTGGCTTCCCAGCTATCTTTCCGTTTCTCTCCACATGGATTTGTTCCACTCTGTTTTCTACACCAGCGTCCCCTGGCTGTTTGCCACTTTGACGGATATTCTGGTGGGCGGATGGCTGGTGGACACTCTAATCCAGCAGGGTTGGGATGCAAACCGGGTTCGCCAAAGTGTTCTGGTCGTTGGAATGGCTTTCGGACTCGCGATCTTTGGCGCGGCGACCGCTCACAGTCCTGCGATCGCATTGGTCTGGATCAGTCTTGCCCTGGGAGGATTGGCTGCAGCCGCGCCGGTGGCATGGACGGTTCCATCTCTCATCGCGCCGAGGGAAAGTGTTGGCACACTTGGAGGCGTGGTCAATTTTTGTGGCCAGATTGCGGCGATTTCCGCGCCCATAGTGACTGGATACATCGTCTCAGGAACTCGCTCCTTCGCGGCTGCGTTCGTGACTGCGACCATAATTCTGCTGTTAGGGATTGTGGGGTACATTTTCTTGTTGGGACGTATTGAGCCGATTCCGGAACCGGAGGAAGCAAAATAATACCGACCCCGCAAATCTTTCCTCGCGAACCTTCGCGTCCTTGGTGAAGTCCAAAGGCTGAAACGACAAAGGACGCGAAGGTTCACAAAGGAAGACTTAAGCCTGAGCGGTAAGGTAATCCTATGACATTCCTTATGCTCCATTTTCGACGGATCTTGCTTCTGGCGGTCCTTCTGCTCATCGCCGTAACCTCACCTGGGACCAATCGTGCGGCCGGACCCGCCCCAAAACAATTTCTTGTTTATGTTGGCCCTTACACCGACCATGGCAGCAAAGGAATCTACGCCTACCGCTTCGATTTATCCAGCGGCACACTGACCTCGCTCGGGCTTGGCGCCGAAGCCGTCGATCCCTCTTTTCTGGCGGTCGATTCGCGCGGGAGATTCCTCTATGCGGTAAACGAGACAGACACCTATAACGGCCAGCCCACAGGTGCGGTCAGCGCATTCGCCATTCAATCTGACACCGGGAAGCTCACTCTCTTGAATCAAGTTTCCTCCCACGGCGCAGGTCCGGCTCACATTACTCTGGATCGGAGTGGCAATTACGCACTGGTTGCCAATTACACGCAAGGTAGTGTGGCCGTTTTTCCGGTGCTCAAAGATGGCCGGCTTGGGGAGGCGACATCGTTTGCACTGCACAAAGGCTCCAGCGTAAATCCCGAACGCCAGGCGGGGCCTCATGCTCACGCCATAGCGCTTTCGCCGGACAATCGATTTGCGGTTGTCGCGGACCTGGGGCTTGACCAGTTGTTGGTTTATGACTTCGATGCCGCCAAAGGAACGTTGGTTCCCAAGCCACAGATTGTGAAAACCGCTCCCGGCGCGGGTCCGCGGCACCTGGTGTTCAGTTCCGATGGGCGGTTCCTCTACGTGATTAACGAAATGCAGTCTTCGGTCGCGACCTACTCTTACGACGCGGCCGGCGGCGTTCTGCGCGAATTGCAAAACATCTCCACGCTCCCAAAAGGCTTCAGCAGCGAGAGTACCGCGGGGGAAATCGAGATCCATCCTTCGGGCCGATTTCTTTTTGCTTCGAATCGTGGATTCGACAGCATTGCTGTGTTCGCGATCGACGCTGAAACGGGATTGCTCACGCATCTCGAGACTTATCCGACAAGCGGAAAGACACCACGCAACTTCGCAATCGACCCCACCGGATCGTGGCTGCTGGTGGCGAATCAGGATTCCAACGAAATCGTTGTTTTTCGCATCGACGGCAAGACCGGGCAGCTTGCCCGGACGGAAGATGTGTTCCAGGTCTCGTCGCCAGCCTGCGTGAAGTTTGTGACAACCCCGTAGCTTTCATCGCATGTCCGAAAAAACCGGTAGCAATCGCAGCGTATAATCGCCCGGTAGAAAATTGCGTGAAGATCCTCCGATTAAAGACTGCGGTGGTAGAGGGCAACTTCGATTGGACGTTCGTTCGCATTGAAACGGACGAAGGCGTTCGAGGTCTGGGCGAGTGTTTCTTTGCTCCCGGCCTAACATCGATTCTGCGGTCGCTGGAGCCGCTGCTGCTGGGCGAAGACCCGCGCGACATTCATCGCTTGTTCCGAAAGCTACAGCTTGCCACTTCGGGCGCTGGTTCGGTGGCGGGCATTGTCTACAACGCCATCAGTGGCATCGAAGCAGCGCTTTGGGATGTGCTCGGCCAGTGGCTCAACACGCCGATTTATCGCCTGCTGGGAGGAAAGTTTCGAGATAAGGTCCGCATCTACGCCGATTGTCATGGCGGCGAATCCCTGGAGAGTTTGGACGAAGTTTTGCGATCCCGCTCGGCATCGTGGGCGAAGGACCCCAAACATACTGCCAGAGATTACTACGGCGAGGCTGGCGAAGATCCTCCCGCTTCACCGGATGACTATCGCCGCCAGGCTGTCGCCAAGAGAGCGGAAGGATTCACCGCCCTGAAGTTTGATCTGGATGTGCCGGGCACACAGGGCTCCGACCCTTATAACAGAGTGCTTAGCAATCGCGCCATCGATCACATGGTAAGTTTGATCGGCGCGGTGCACGATGCTGTGGGCGCCGACACTGATATCGCGGTCGATTGCCACTGGCGCTATACCGCCAGCGACGTGGTAAAAGTCGCCCACGAACTCGAGCCGTTCCGGTTGTTGTGGCTGGAAGATCCGGTCCCGCCCAACAACGCTGCCGCGCTGAAGGAAGTGAGCTCGAAGGTGCGGGTGCCGATCGCGACCGGGGAGAACCTCTTCCTCTTCGACGGCTTTCAGGAAATCATCGCCCAACACGCGCTCAGCGTGGTTACTCCCGATCTTCAGAAAGTTGGAGGCTTGTCGATCGCGCAAAGCATCGCCCAGTTTGCCGACGTGCACACGATGCCCGTGGCGCCGCACAACATCAGCAGTCCGGTCGGGACTTTAGCGTCGGTGCATTTCTGTGCGGCTATCCCAAACTTTCTTTGTCTCGAGTTTCATGCTTCCGATGTTCCCTTCTGGAATGATCTGGTCGAAGGTCTGCCCAAGCCAATTATTCGCGATGGATTCATTACCCTTCCGGAGAAACCCGGCCTGGGAATTACTCTGAACGAGGAGGTTGCCCGGCGCTACGCGCGGAAAGGCGAACCATTTTTTGAATGAGCGCGTGCATCCCGGAGCAGCGGCGGGTTATTCTAAGGCTGCCAACACTTTGAATTCGTTTTGATTCCAGCCTGACCCAGTAAGCGCTAATGAGCACTCCGAAGTTGTGGAAATCCGACGACGAACTCTTCGCCATCGTAGAGCGCGAGCTCTTCACCTGCGTCGTGGGTGATGTGATGGACAAGCTAGACCTCCAGCGCCAGTTCCTCCCGCCGCAGATTCAGCCTCTGCGGCAGGATATGGTCGTAATCGGCCGCGCTATGCCGGTTCTTTCGGTGGATGTATTTGCCGAAAAGGTCGCCGGCGGCGCCAACAAGTTAATGGAGAAATCGTTTGGCATGATGCTGGAAGCGCTCGACGATTTACGCGGCAACGAAGTCTACGTCAACACCGGTTCGTCGCCCCGCAACGCGCTCTGGGGAGAACTCATGAGCACGCGAGCCCGTAAGCTGGGCAGTCGCGGGGCGGTGTTGAATGGCTATGTGAGAGACACCAAGGCCATTCTGAACATGGGTTTCCCTACTTTTGGTTTCGGCTCCTACGGACAAGACGCAGCCCCGCGCTACAAAGTGGTCGACTTCCGCGTTCCAGTTGAGATTGGATCGGTCCGCGTCCGTCCTGGAGACATTCTTTTCGGCGATATTGATGGAGTCTTGCTGGTTCCAGCGGAGGCTGAAACGGAGGTCTTCACGAAGGCGCTCGAAAAGGCGCGTGGTGAAAAGCTGGTGCGGAAGGCCATCGAAGAAGGAAGCAGTGCGGTTGACGCGTTTCAGAAGTACGGAATCATGTAAAAGGGGAAATCGATTCGTGACTACAATTCCGCCGACTCGCGCACAACAGATACGCAGCTTCCTCCAGCAAAATCATTTGCAGGCCTGGATCGCGTGGAGGCCCGACGAACTCCTGATGCTCTCAGGATATTTTCCCTTCTGGGGCGCTTCACTGCTGATTTGTTTCGCGGACACGGAACCTGTGCTTTTCGTCCCTCAGCTTGAACCAAGAGACCACATTCCCGCCGGGTTGCGGGTTCAGGAATATCCGTGGGGTGACCTCAAATGCAGTGATCCATATTCTGTTTTGGTTTCGGCGGTAGGCAGCGAATTATTCAAGGCGGGAGCCACGAAGGAACGGGTTGGAATGAATCCCAGTGCTTCGAGAACTTCTCTGCCGATTCAAGCTGGCGAACAAATTCCCTTCCCTGAAGGTTTTTCAGAGCAGCTATCCGGGCTCACCGCCAAGCCGGATGCTCAGCGCCTAAAGGCTTTTACGGATTTGTATTTAAGAAAGACCACAGAAGAAGTCGACGCGATCCGGTGCGCAAATCGGGTTGCGAATGTTGGCCTGAAAGCGTTCTTTGAGAATTTGCACCCGGGAATTACCGAGGCGGAGGTTGCGGCCGCGGTGGAGTCCGCCATCTACTGTCAGATTGGCGGCGACGGCATATTTCATTCTCGAGGGTGGGCCATGGTTCAATCCGGCCCTAACAGCGCACAGGCTGGACGATTCAACCGCTCGACGGGACGGCGTCTGGAGAATGGCGATCTGGTCTTGATCGAGTTGGCAACGTGTGTGAATGGTTATTGGAGCGACCTCACGCGTACGGGGCCGGTAGGTTCTCCGAAACCCGAAGCTGCGGAGATTCTCGACATTGCTACGGACGCGCAGGAAGCCGCAGTCGATGGCATTCGTCCCGGTGTTTCCGCAGGCCAGATCGACGCATTGGCCCGGGACAAGATCGCAGCTCACGGGCTCTCGTCTTTCTTCACCCATCACACGGGCCATCACGTTGGCTTTCGCTATCACGATCCCGGATTTCTGATCCTCCCGGGAGAATCCGCCAAACTTGAGGCGGGAATGGTGATTACGATTGAGCCCGGACTATACGTTCCTGAACGCGGCGCAGGCGCACGTATTGAGGACAACGTGCTGGTCACCGAATCAGGTCACGAAGTGCTTTCCAGAATCGAAGGGAGTCGGCAGCCTTGATCAGCATCGATCTCTCCGGCAAGACGATTCTGATCACCGGGGCATTGGGTGCGATCGCCGAGCACATGATTCGGAGGTTGGTCGAAAGCGGCGCGATGCTGGTGCTCACCGACATCAAAGCCGAAGAGCAAGCCCAGCAGACGCTCAATGACTGGCAGATTCCGCCTTCATCGTATCTTTATTTCTCCGCTGACATTACCGATTCCAACCAGATGGAACGCATCGTGAACGCGGCCTTCGAAAAGTTTCCAGGAATGGACACGGTCATCGGCCATGCCGGCGGCTGCGGACTGCATCCCTTCGCCAGCACGTCGGAAGCTGAATACGAGCGAATCTTCCGCTTCAACTACTTCGCGCAAACCTATCTGGCGCGGTCCGTGCTTGCGCGATGGACGCAGCGCAACATTGCCGGCCATCTGATGTTTACATCCTCTTACGTAGCTCGAATGCCGCACTCCCAAATCCCTGCCTATGCATCGGCCAAAGCAGCGCTGGAGAACTTCGCGCGCAGTCTGGCTCTCGAATATGCACTAACGGGTATTCGCGTGAACGTAGTTTCGCCAGGCAACGTCGCGGCTGGTAGTTCTTTGAAGGTCTTCGAGGAAGACCCGGCCTACCGGGAATTTGTGTTGCGAGTTTCGCTCGGCAGACGCAACAGCCCCGAGTCGGTCGCTGACACGTTTGTTTTTCTTTGCTCGCAGCTGGCCAGCGAGATTAACGGACAAATCCTCAGCCCTGACTATGGTGGAGGCATCGGGAATCGCCTATGAATATCGGTCTCGGCCTTTACCGTCACATGCTCACTCGCGATTACTACGACTTCGCGCGTCAGGCCGGTTGCACGCACGTCGTAGTTCATCTCGTTGATTATTTCAATCAAGGCCCTTCGAACCCGCGTAACAATCAGCCCACGGGCTCAAAATACGAACCTTGGGGAGTTGCCGGCGATCCCAATCAACTTTGGACGACGAAGGAACTCAAGAACCTTCGAGCAGACATTGAAGACGCGGGGCTGGTCTTGGCTGCGATCGAGAATCTCGATCCCGCGCACTGGCACGACATTCTGCTCGACGGCCCACGACGTCCGCAGCAGATCGAGAAAGTGAAGACCATCATTCGCCGCCTCGGCGAAGCCGGCATTCCTGTGCTCGGCTACAACTTCAGCCTGGCCGGTGTTTGCGGCCGAGTGACTGCGCCGCTGGGACGCGGCCATGCGATCACCTTAGGAATGGACGGTCCCGCCGAAGAAGTGCCCATCCCGAACGGAATGGTCTGGAACATGGTCTACGACCGGAACGCACCCGTTGGCATTCTGCCCTCGATTTCGCACGAAGAACTCTGGCGACGCCTACAAAGATTTCTGGAAGAAGTGATTCCCGTGGCTGAGGAGTCGGGGGTGCGACTCGCGGCGCATCCTGACGATCCTCCTATGCCGACCATGCGACAGCAGCCACGACTTGTTTACCAGCCTCACATGTATCAAAGATTGATTGCCCTGGCTCCAAGCCGCAGCAACGCGCTGGAGCTTTGCGTGGGAACTCTGGCGGAGATGACCGAAGGAAATATTTACGACGCGGTCGATCAATACAGCAAGCAAGGCAAGATTGCCTACATTCATCTCCGCAACGTCGTGGGAAAGGTTCCACGCTATCGCGAAACCTTTATCGACGAAGGCGATGTAGACATGATTCGCATTCTCGCGATTCTTCACCGCAACCGCTTCGACGGCGTGCTGATTCCCGACCACACTCCCCAAATGACTTGTTCCGCGCCTTGGCACGCCGGAATGGCCCACACTCTCGGCTTCATGCTAGCGGCGAAGGCCGTCATAGAAAATCCCCAGATATGCGGCGCGGAACTCGCGTCCCGAGGTAATTGATCTGAATCCTTCCTCCGGTCATTCTCGAACTCCTCTAGTTATTGCGGCCAGCGTCGCCACTCTTGGCGGCTTTCTATTCGGATACGACAACATTGTGATCAGCGGCGCGATTGGATATCTGAGCAAGCTGTTCCACCTCGATGCGGCCGGCGTGGGCTGGGCCGCAGGATGCGCGTTGATCGGATGCATTGTCGGCTGCATCGCGGCAGGGACCGTGGCCGACTATCTCGGCAAGAAAAAGGGGCTGGCGCTTTGCGCCCTTTGTTTCGCGCTGTCCTCTGTTGGGATGATCTTCGCGGCAGACCTTCATCAGTTCGTCCTATGGCGACTGATTGGCGGGGTAGGCATCGGCGCCGCGTCAGTCATCTCTCCAAACTACATCGCGGAAATCGCTCCCACGCGCGTCCGCGGCCGGTGCGTAACACTCTACCAGCTTGGCATTGTGGTCGGTATTCTCGCCGCTGTCTTCATCAACATGCTAATTCAACGCATGGGCGATGACGCGTGGAACATAGCCACGGGCTGGCGCTGGATGTTTCTCGCCGGAGTCGCACCGGCGATTCTGTTCGGCTTGATGATTTTGCCTGCCGTCGAAAGTCCGCGTTGGCTGATGAAAATGGGCCGACGGGATCAAGCCATCGAAGTGCTCGCCAAAATCAACGGCCCTGAGGTTGCGGGGCGCGAGGCAGCGGAAATCGAAAATTCGCTGGCCATTGAAGAAGGCCACATCTCGGAACTCTTCACCACCTTTCGTCGCCCGTTGCTTCTCGGCATAATGCTGGCCGGGCTACAACAGATCAGCGGAATTACTCCGCTTTTCTCCTTTTTGCCCCAGATCTTTCGCGCCGCCGGGACCGCAACTAGCGACGCGTTTTTCCAGTCTGTGCTGGTCAGCCTCATTAACCTCTTGTTCACCCTCTTCGCGCTCTGGTTGGTCGATCGTGCGGGGCGCAAGACCCTGATCCTTGCCGGTACCACCCTGCAATTCGTCTCGCTTGCATTAGTCGGCTGGTTCTATCACATTCACGGCAGTGGCCTGGCGGTCTTGATTTTTGTGATGAGCTTCGTCGCCGGTCATGCCTTTGGCAACGGAGTAGCTTGTTGGGTCATTATTTCGGAAATTTATCCTACCAAGGTTCGCGGGCGCGGCATGTCCATAGCAACGACCGCGCTTTGGCTGGTAGGCTACCTGGGAAACCAACTGTTCCCGATCATGCAGAAATATCTGGGGTCCGATGGCACGTTCTGGCTCTTCAGCGCAGGGGCATTGCTGACGATCATTCTCGTAGGCTGGCTGATTCCGGAAACCAAAGGCCGGTCGCTCGAGGAGATCACCCAATTGTGGACGAGAGAGCGGCAACTCGTTTAGCGTTCCCCGAGTACGCGAAACTTTTCCCTGAGTTGTGTTTCATTCTACCCATGCAAGAGACCACGAACCGACGCGGGTTTCTGAGAAAAGCAGCCATCGCAAGCGGTGGGGCGTTGCTTGGTGCCGCCAGCCTGAACCAAGTCTCTCCGAAGATCTGGCATGAGCCGATGGAGTTCGAACCCAATGGTAGCTATTGGGCAAGGAGTCAACCGGCTCAAAACCTTCCATTGACGAATGACATCACTGTTGATGTCGCTGTGATTGGTGCGGGCTTCACCGGATTATCCTCGGCCTACTATATCTGCTGCGTCTCCCCGGACAAGCGAGTCGTCGTTCTGGAAGCCAGGGGTTGTGGAAACGGTGCCTCGGGGCGAAACGGCGCGATGGTTCTAACCATGACTGCCGACCGGTATATGCATTTCAGTTCTGATCCAGCGATCGATAAGAAGATCTACGATCTGACGGTGGAAAACATCCGAACCTTATTAGCGCTCAGTGCAACGACTGGCATCGACTGCGAATTGGAAAAACATGGCGCACTGCAAGTACTTGTTAACCAGGACGATGTCCGAACAGCCAAGGCTTATGTACAGCAGGCGCGATCTCTGGGCATGCCGGTTGAGTTCTGGGACAAGCCGCAATTGATTAGCGCAATCGGCACGGAGGTTTACGAAGCCGCATTCTTCGACCCCAATGGCGGGCACGTCCATCCCATGAAGTTGGTTCACGTACTCAAGAGCGCCGCAGAGAATGCCGGTGCGGAGATTTACGAGAATACAGCCGTCGCCACCATCGAAGAAGGTCGCGAACACCTGATTCATACGACCACCGGACACACAGTCAGAGCGAAGTCGCTGGTCTTGGCGACCAATGCGTTCACATCGAGGCTGGGATTTTTTCGAAATTCGATTTTGCCCGTACACGAATATGTGGCTGTGACGCAGCCTCTCAGCGATGGGGAATTAGCCACAATCGGATGGCGCAAACGAATTCCATTCAATGACAGCCGCACTGAGGTCTTCTTCCTCGGGTTGACGCAAGACAATCGTATCCACATCGGCGGAGGGAGGCCCAGCTACTTTTTCAACAACGGGATCAGCGATGCCAACGATGCTGCTTCCCATTTTGCGCAGCTCAAGCGTGAGCTGGCGAAAATCTATCCCCTTTTATCGGGCGTCGAATTCGAAGCAGGCTGGGTGGGAGTGGTCGACTGGTCCGTCGACGAGTCCCCCTCAGTGGGCTGCACCGGGAGAAACAAGAACATCTTCTATGGACTAGGCTACAGCGGACATGGCGTGAATCTGACATCGATCTTCGGCAGAATTATTGCAGACCTTGACGCCGGACGCGAGGATGCTTGGAAGCAGTACCCCTTCCTGAACGCGAGCCTGGACTATGTCCCGAATGAACCATTCCGGTGGCTGGGCGCGCAAGCCGGACTGGCCTGGTATCGGATAACGGGATCCTAGTTTGCGGGACGTAATGCCCCATAGGGTTCCCGTGACATAAAGAGTACGAGCGAACCAATGCCACTGAGCTTTAGCAAAGCTCACAGGGAAAGAATCAGGGGCGAGTGAAGCCCGCCCCTGCAAGGTTTTAAGCAGCGGACCGCTTCGACCCGCCAGAGTCTGCTGCTGTCTGTGCGCCCGCTTTTCCGGTCAGGGCTGCCATTAATTGGGCTCCATCGGGACTCCCAAAGCCGGTGCATGGATCCCATCCGGGACCTGCGTTAAAGGAACCGTTGTTTCCGTCAGTGATGTCATGGAAGCCAGAGGCTTCAACGGCCTGAGCGTAAATCAACGGGTTCAGGAATCCGACTGGCTTTCCGACCTGCTGATTGATTATCGCCACCAGCGCGGCCCACAAAGGTGCAACGGCACTGGTACCTCCGAAGACGGCACTCTCTCCATCGACCAGAATGTTGTACCCGGTGTTTGGGTCAGCATCACCGGCGACGTCCGGCACTCCTCGTCCGCCATTTTGACCTGACGGCGACGGAACACCAAAACCGCTTTGCCAAGCGGGAAGCGGGAATACATCGCTCACCCCACCACCACCGCTGCCACCGCCACTCGACTGATCGTTCCACACTACCTCGTTGACGATCTGTCCATTTGAAGCTTGCAACGTGGTGCCACCACAACCCAGCACGAACGAACTGGAGGCCGGGAAATCAACGTGGTTGTTGCCGTCATTGACTCCATCGGAAGAGCCATTGTCGCCCGACGCCACGCAGACAGTAACTCCCATTGCCGCCGCCGCTTGAAAGGCTTCGTCGAAATTAGTGAACGCCTGAGCCGTCCATTCCGACTCGGCAGAGCCCCAGCTGATCGAAATGACCGAGGGCTGGTTAGCGCTGTCGTGCACCGCAGTGGTGACCGCGTCAAGAAAACCCTGATCTGTGTTCGGCGCGAAATAGACCACGATCTTCGCACCCGGCGCGACCGCACCCGCTACTTCAATGTCGAGCATCACCTCGCCGTCAGCGCTGTCTGGAGTGCTTGGGCTGTTGCTGCCTCCATCGACGGACACGGAGATCACCTGCGGTTCGTTGATATTGAGTGAACTGAAATAGTTGCTTAGGTCATTCAGCTGAAACCCTCCACCTAGTTCAATGATCCCGATGCATTGCCCGGTTCCATCTCCGGTTGGAAAGTCATAGATTTTCGCAACCTCATTAGGATCATGGGAACTGGAGGGCGCGTGCCTCCTATGTTTGTCCGGCGTCTGCGCCCGTCTGAAGTGTGGCGCTGCCTGAGGCCGATTGTCGAGCCCGAATATCCCCCGAATAATATCCGCATACTCCGTAGGCACGCTGATTGCACCAACGCGGCCGCGGAAGTTTCCTCTGGGATGACTGTACTCTTTGAGCTCCACGTTGAAGGCTTTTTGGAAATTGCTCACGGTTCCTGAGAGAACTGCGGTCCGGCGCGCAAGTTCCGTACCCGTTTCGTGCACTTTCAGGCCGAATTCGCCGGCGAACTGTTTGATCTTGGCGAGATCAGCGGGGTCGGCGCCGTAGGTATTCTCGTACTCAGTGCGCGACACGTGCTTGAAACCAGGTCTTTCCAAAGCACTCTTTAGTTCTTTATGTCTTGCCTCTGCTTTCGAGCGAAGTCGTATGGAAACCTCTATGGTTTGGTCCGGGTGTGAATTGCGGATCAGGCGGGCACCACGGACTGGCTTACGTTCACTGCCTGAGATGACGTTCAATTTTCGTGCGGTAGTCACAACTGCTCCTTCGTTCGGGGGAAACAGAGCGGCTGGGAATCGGTCGCGACAGGAGTCGCACGGGCGAGGGAAGTCTGAGGGTCGTCCCGCCGTTCAGAGAAGTCCCGAAACGTGCCGAGAATATCAGAAAAATGAAAATTATCAATACAAAACTAGCTCAAAACCCGGAAGAGTTATGCGCGTGGACCATTATGAAACTGCGTGTCGGATCGCTCACATCACTTCGCGAGGCGCGCAAGTATGGGCCCTAGAGTTGCGAGGAACAGCACGTAAGCCGCGGCGAGCGGCCCCAGACTAGGTTCGAGCCCCGCACCCAGGCCCGCAATCACAATAGAGAACTCGCCGCGTGCGACCAGCGCCGTCCCCGCCCGTAGGCTTCCACGCTGATCGATCCCGGCTCGCTTCGCCGCCCAGTATCCGGTCGATATTTTCGTGAAAGCCGTGACCACGCCCAAGCCAAGCGCGACTGGGAGCGCGGCGGGTAGTGTAGCGGGATCGATCTGTAGTCCGAAAAAGAAGAAGAAAGTCGCAGCGAACAGATCGCGAAGCGGAGCGAGGAGTCTATGGGACTGCTCGGCGATGGGTCCAGATAGCGCAATACCCACAAGAAATGCACCGATCGCAGCCGACACCTGGAATCGCTCAGCCAACCCGGCTACGAGAAGTACAGTTCCAAACGTCGTAAGCAGAATGACCTCGTCGGATTCGTGACCGAGAAATCGGCTGAGTTGTCGTCCATATCTTAGCGCGACCACGAGCACACAGAGTACCACCGCGACCGCAATCGAGACGGATACCGCAATCTTCGCTGGCCCACCCCCGATCAGCAACACCCCAACAAGAGGCAGGTAGACGGCCATGGCCAAGTCTTCCAGCACGAGCACCGCCAGAACCATCGGCGTTTCCGGGTTATTAATACGCCGAAGTTCTTCGAGCACCTTGGCAATCACACCAGAGGACGAGATGTAGGTAATGCCTCCCAGCAACACGGCAGGCAGCGGTTTCCACTTGAGAACAAGCCCGGTCACCAACCCAGGCGTGAAATTCAATACAAAATCGACAATGCCCGCCGGCAGTCCAAAGCGGAGATTCTTTTTCAAGTCTTCTCCGCTATATTCCAGCCCGAGCATGAAAAGCAGCAAAAGGACGCCAATCTCGGCCCCGGTTCCAATGAAGTCATGGCTAAGGGGAAGAGGGGCAAGACCGCCGTTGCCGAAAGCGAGGCCAGCTAATAAATAGAGAGGAATGGCGGAGAAACACCAACGGTTCGCGACTCGCGCAAGGATTGCCAGCAGAACGATGGCAGCCCCGATCTCCACAAATAATCGCGATGCGTCGTGGGCTGGAGGAGTCATACGCGGTTGAAATAATAAACTAAGGCGCTGTTCTATTAGTTCCGGGCCAGCACGTTCGCCCTATGATGCAGAACTCCTCACAAGTACCTGTTCACTGCTGACCGGAAAACCCGGGACGTCCCTCTCGGATTCGCTTCGAGAATTCAGGATCTTTGTCCGCCAAGCGGGCAGCAGCGTTGATATGCGCCCGCTCTTTCAATTCCCCGAGCGGCAAGCCGTCCGTCACCACTTGGTTGTGCTCATACATCATTTCGTCGGAGTGCCCATTGAGCAGGATGCGCCAATCCCAGGACGTCCGTGCACCTTTTGTTGCAGCCTGAGAAACTGCGATGTTCGTGGTGCAATTGTTGGTCAGGGCGTTGTACCACTCTGGGGTCTTGTGCAGTTGGTTGATGCGGTCGAGATATTGAAGAAACAGCCCGCGGGCCTGCTGCGGAGAGGCAACCGTTCGTAACAGGTAAACCTCTTCCCCGGTCCGATAGTTCGTGCGCAACCGGATCAAATCTCGTTCGTCGCTGACAATGTAGATCAATTCGTATTGCCGAAAGAATCCAAGAACAGCGGAATATCCCTGACCGACCACCTTGCGAGTCTCAATCGAAATAGGAACATGTCCCTCGTCGCCAAAGTCGAAGCTGACGATGGGATGCGCAATCCACGGCGAGCCCCAATAGGTCAGCGCGATGTCGAGTCCCTTCAAGTTTGAGAGATGGAATGTTCTCGTCTCCCAACCACATTGGTAGTCGAACTCGGCCCGATAGTCGCAGTTGCGGACGTTGTGGATGGTTACAAGATCGCCATTAACTTCAGCGGAAGCTGATTGCGTCACGTCGTCCTGCCAATTGCGCGTGTTCGATGGTTTGAGCGAAAGCCACCAGATGAGAACGAGAACGAACCCTGCGAGCGTGATCAGAAACGCGAACCAGCGCTCGCGGTAGAACAGCGCCGCGCCGGATATTCCGACCAGGTAAATCGCTGCGACCGGCTTACGAAGCAGAGCCGAAGGTAGATCAAAATACAACGCAGCCGTCGCCCAAAGAGTGAGGACAATCACGACCAAGCCAGCAACGGTTATGCCTAACCTGCGGAGCCACCTCTTCCCATCCACGTTGTCAGTCCTTTCCAGAGGTCCTGACTTCCATGCAGAAACCGAAATTGATCTCGCACTTCACTCCAGACTCAACAGGATGCTGGATGACTCTTTGTTCACATCGAGCGGCGTCACCCGCTCCGCCTCGCCACTCCCGCTACAGGACACCTTCACTCTTCATTTGCTTCACTACGAGCTTCACCAGTCCATTGATCGTCTTATCGATATTGGACGGATTAAAGGTGTCGGTGATGCCTGTCCAGACCAGTTCTCCATCGGGTGAAGCGGTGCTGTAGAGATTAGTCTCGATGCGCACTTTCTTTTCTTCCCGCAAGTAGTCGGGCGTGTAAACCACGGGATACACGACGCGATAATAGCCGTAGAAGGTGTTGTAGTAGGGAAAGGGCGAGACAGAGGGGCCGCCCGGAATATAGGTGACATTTTTCTCTACCTTGATCAATCGGGACACGACCACCGCGTCGATTTTGTTCTCCCGGATCTGCGTCTTCAGGTAATCCAGATCGAGCTTCGTGGACTCCGGCCGGAGCAGAATGGCGTTGCCTGGAATCGCGGTCATACCTGTTTGCCGGAGCTGGGCGGCAAGCGCGTCTTCGAAATCGGCGCGAATCTCCGTCTTGTCGCTTAGTCCAAGCGCCAGCACGCGGTCAAATTTCTTGCCCGGCGCAAAGCCAGGGTTCTTCCAGCTCATGACCAGCTTGGAAGATTTCCCAGAGGCAGAGCCCAGAACTGCCAGCAGCAAGACCGCAAGGGTAATTTTCCTCGTCAAGGGAATACTCGCAAGATGACTCGAAAATACGGACAATCCCACCTCCATTCGTACTTTCATTCGCACTAACAACCTAGCACAGTCGAACTTGCCAAGTTTCGCGAGACCATCAACCACGCAGCTCCGACGCTCTGCATGAAAGTGCCGATGTCCGAAACAACATCAGCGACTAATAAATTGCGAAAGATTGGGTTCTGCAGAGGTCGCCACAAACTCGCTGAAGGAGGCGGCTTCAGGCTCTTCCCATCGCTGTCTTTCATCGAAATCGATATCCGGACTTGAGCTCGCAGCGATAGGCTCTTGCCTGGTCTTTATCAACTCTGACTTGGCAATCGGCCCAGCTCAAAAAGAGATCCGGCCCCAAAGGGAAAACGATAGAGTCGCCATTTATCTCCGCTTCAATACTTGGGCCTTCTGCAGAGACCGGCAAGCTGAAATTCAGCGCCTGGCCGAAGATTACGGGATAAGATACGCGCACAATGTCGCTAACCATCGGATGAACCACTTCCGCTTCCACCAGGAAAGTGGTGGTGTCGGACCAATTGCGAGCTGACACATTAACGATGCGGCCGCCGTGCGACACGTCTTCAGAGTCGACCTTTGCGAAAGGACACGGTCCAGCGATGCAGGACACTCTGGCATTGCGGAACTCATTTCCCTCCCCCGCATCGAGCGAAGCAGAGCCCACAGCAGCCTTCCACTTTCCGTCGGGCGAACACGGATGACGTCCTTTGCAAGGCACGTTCGCGGCATTCACGACCTGGAATGTTCTAACTGCGCTGCCGACGTCCGCTTCTGTTGTCGCTTTGACCGAATAACGAACCCGGACGTTCGCAACCCCGACTTCGGGGCGGCCGTCATCAACATGAGTTGCACGAGGAATCGGGGTCATTCGTGCAATGTAAACTTTGTCTCCGATGAATTCATTCAGGTCGAGCGGCTGGTAATCTGGATGTCGAAATTGAAGTGCGACTGGCTGGCGCCGCCTGAGACCCCGGCGCAGGGTAAGGCTGAAAAAACCTGAGGCATCGGACTTCGCAGTGCTGACCGCTAAACCGCTCGTACCCGTGATTTGCACGTCCGCAATCGGCAGTTGCTTTTGAGGATCCGCATCCTGACTCAAGACTGCGCCCCGTATCGTGATGGGCTGCGCCCTGTGAACAGCAATCAACACCGCCGCGATGCCGCCGGCGAGAGCTGCACTCACCAGAACGTAAATTGCAATCTTTCGTCCACCAGTCATTCCGTCACCGTACCCAGTATTCTATGACACTGGTATAAAGCAGCCTGGAGTGGTTGTGCGGGACACTTGTTGTTCCCCAATCCACGCGCCGGAGTGAAATGGTCTAGAATTCACCAAGTGCGCGAGGAATACGAAAACCATCCCGGCTACTGGAGTTTATCGCGCCGGAGACTGCTGAAGCAGATCGCTGGCTTAGCCGCCTGCCTGCCGTTCACAGACCGTCTGCCATACCTTTTGGCCGCCTCGACTGAACCCAAGGGGGCAAAAGCTCCGGACCAAACGTACGTCTCACCGGCCGATGATGCGTTACTCGAGGAAATAGAGAAGGCAAATTTCCTCTACTTCTGGGAGCAAGCCAACCCACAAACCGGGATGGTCAAGGACCGATGCAATGTGCGTACGAATGACACCGGAATCGTGGCAAGCATTGCCGCGACCGGCTTCGGGCTGACTGCCCTCTGCATAGGACAAAAACGTGGTTACGTTTCGATGCCGGAGGCGCGCGAGCGCGCCTTAGCCAGTCTGCGCTTCTTGTGGAAAAAGCTGCCTACGCATCGCGGATTTTTTTATCACTTCGCCAACATCAACACCGGCGAACGGGTATGGGACTCCGAGGTCTCTTCCGTCGATACGGCAATTCTGCTTTGCGGAATTCTGACTTGCCGGCAGCACTTCCAACATTCTGAAATCAGTCTATTGGCGTATCAGATTTTCAACCGGGTGGATTGGACCTGGCTTTCCGAAGACACATCGTTATTGCCGCATGGATGGACCCCTGAAATCGGCTTCTTGCCCAGCCGCTGGGACTATTACAGCGAACTGATGATGATGTACCTCCTGGGGTTGGGCTCCGCCGCGTATCCGCTGCGTGTCGAAACCTGGAACGCGTGGAAACGAACCACGTTTGAATATGATGGCCTTCGCTACATTGGCTCGTTTGCGCCCTTGTTCGTGCACCAGTACTCGCAGGCTTGGTTCGACTTCCGTGGCAAACGGGACAAGTTTGCAGATTACTTTCACAATTCCGTGATCGCCACCGACGTCCATCGACGCTTTTGTTTGGAGTTGGCAAAACAATTTCCGGATTACAGCGACGACCTCTGGGGTATTACGGCATCGGATTCGCAAAAAGGCTACGTCGTGTGGGGAGGGCCACCGTCGATGGGACCAATCGATGGAACGGTTGTCCCCAGTGCGTCGGCAGGTTCCCTTCCCTTTCTGCCACAACCGGTAATGCGCGTCCTTCAGAACATCAAGAGTCATTACGGAGGCGCCTGGAGCCGCTATGGATTCGTAAATGCATTCAATCCGTTGAAGAACTGGTACGACACTGATGTGATCGGGATCGACACCGGAATCACGATGGTCATGGCCGAAAATGTCCGCACTGGATTCGTGTGGCAGACGTTCATGAAGAATCCGGAGGCGCAGCGCGGCATGGAACGCGCCGGGTTCAAGAATTACCAGCCTCCCGCAGCCCAGCCGACAGGATAAGGCCAGCCCTGCCGGAGCAAATTACAAATGGCAACTATTTCAACTCGATGAGCGCCAAGCCGTGCACGGGGATTGTGAGGGTTAGTTCGTCGTTTCTCAGATCGCGGGTTTCGGGGGCGGGAAGTTCGGCTGCCCTGCGCAACTCCTGGATCTGTGCCTGCGTAGGATAGGTGGGCGATCCCATCTTTTCGTACGCAGTGTGAAAATCTCCATGTTCGCGGTCCAGAACCGCGATCGTGGCACTGTGGGATTTCGTATTCTTGAAGTGCACAGTAACAGTTCTCGCTGACCCGGTCGGCTCGGGCGGTGCATAGTTCCACACAGCGAGAACCAGAGTGCCATCTTGCCTCCGAGTTAAAAGGGCAGAGTCGGAATCGAGCGCGATACGCTGATTTCCAAGCTTGTGCAGAATCAAGAAGGCATTGAAAGCGGGCTTCGGAATACCTCCAGCGGCAATCAGGCCAAAGCCGCCATAAAACGGCGTTTTCACCACGCCCTGTTCCTCGAACACGTCGGAGAAAGTCCAGTAGGACATGCTGCTCACAAGGCCATCACATTGGCGAATCGTATCCGCCAGCCAAGGGCCCATGTAGGTCGAGTCGGTCACTTCTGGTTCATTCTTGTAACTGGCATTGAACTCGCTCCAGATCAACGGCAAATCCGGCATGCTCGAAGTTTCGATCTGATTATGAACCTTAGCGACCGCACGGCAAACCATTTTGTCACGCGGAATGTTCTCATCAGTCCCGAAGACGTCCTGAGCCCGATCGTTGCCATAGACATGAGTCGAGACGAAGTCCACGGGGATCTTGCTCTCGACGCAATGTTTGATAAAAGCATCCACCCATGCCGCTTGTGCCGTTGCAGGGCCTCCCACGCGAAGCCGTTGATTCACGCCCTTGATTGCACGCGCCGTATGATCGTAAAGCTCCCAGTAACTCGCCTGCCTGGGCTCTCCCGCCCAAAAATCCAGATTGGGTTCGTTCCACACCTCGAAGTACCATTGCGCGACTTCATCGATACCGTAGCGATCGACAAGGTGTCTGGAAAACGCGGCGATGAGGTCGTCCCACTTGACCCAATCTTTCGGTGGAGACACGTTAGGCTTGTACCAAAAGGTGTGCAGGGTGTTCTGAGCCGCCAGCTTTTGCGGCATGAAGCTCAACTCAACAAACGGCTTCACGCCGGTGGCCAGGAGTCCGTCATAAATCTGATCGACGTAGGAGAAGTTGTACGCGGGGCGTCCCTGGCTGTCCTCGTCGTAGACTCCAACTTCGTCGTGGAAAATGGCGTGGAAGCGCACGTACTCGAAGTCCGTGGCTTGCTTAACCTCGCGCAGATCGCGGCGGTAGCTGTCGCGTAGCGCGAGCACGGCTCGTCCGGACCCAAACATCTTCTCCCAAAAGTGTGGAAAGGGATGGGATGGAACATTCGCGTCGACGATGATTGCATCTGGCTTCGGATTGACCTGAGCATTCACAGCGCCTTGGGAAAATGCAGCAATGAAGAAGGCAAAGACAAGGACAGCGGCAGATTTCCGCATCAAGCACCTTCACCGATGGAAATCAGGCCAAGCCACTGACCGGTCATTGGGATCGAGCCACCCGGACGGCGTTCATGCAGCGCTGGCCCGGTATCCCGTCCGCGCTGCCCGAATATGAGCGACGGGCTTCTCGTGCAGCAGCAGTTCCGTTGCTTGCACCCTCGGCTCGCCGTGGAACCAGCTCTGGACCACGCCGTCTTGAAGGTAATTGGCGATCGAGAGCAGGCTCATGCCCTGATGGTGCGCCATCCAGCAGCGGACCATTTCGCACCGACGACGCCACGAATGGGGTCTCGAAGAAGTAAAGTCCGCCGCCTCGTAAAATCCATAAGCCCCTACCCATCCGTCGCGATTCATCCTATGCAAATTTTCCAGGGCATCCGTAGCGCACACGTGCAAAGCCAGGAATGTTGAGTACGGAGAGACCACCAGCGCATTCGCCTCACGTTTGCTGAGAGCGAGATGGGGAATGCCAAAGGCATAGTATTGATAGTTTCCGGCCTCATCCATTCTGAAGTAAGCCGACTCCGAGATACCCCACGGAATTCGCCGGCTCGCCGCGTACGCTTGTTGCGACTGTACCGCCGCACTGCCTGATCGTTCCAGAAGCGTGTTCGGATAGGTGCGCATCCAGACAAGTGGCATAAGGTACTCGAACATGGTCCCCGTCCACGACAACAGAACGGGACGCCCATGATCGATCGTGTGAGCGCGGCCAAGCAGAAACCAGCTTTCTTGCCGTATATCTTCCTTCGCAATCGCGACAAAGACGGCGGTGCGCGATTCCGTGGCCAGCAAATCGTAGCAGGCCGGATGCACTTGCTGAGACTCAAGATCAAAGCCGACGGACAAGAGCTTGCGTTGATTCAGAACAAAGCGAAAGTCCATTTCGTTGGCAAACTTGCCCGCAGTCGCAGCAATCGTATTAAGATCATCGATCAAACGTACCGCACTAGAGCGGGCCTCTGGCAGCATGGCTTCGAGCCGGTGATAGAGAGAAACCTGTTCTCCGGATGCGCTCGAACGGGCGACAAACCGCAGTCGGGCACCGAATGTATCGATGAAGTCTGGCAGGCGTTCGATTGGCGGCAGTTCGCTCGAACTCTGGCCAGTCGCAAGACCGGCCAACAGCGGCGCAAACTCGGGCAGCAACCATGGAACGTAGGTTCGAACGGTCCGCTTGACACTGTCAATCCGCGATCGCGATTGTTCCAGGAACCACTGCGCGTCGTTCGAAGAATTCATTTGGGCGCTTTTGCGACGACCGTTTTCAAAAGCTGCGTCAGGAAGACTCAACAGGTATTGAAGCCAGTCCTGCTTCTTGATCTCCTTCTGCAGTATGGAAAAGCGCTTTGGCGAAAGCACACGCAAATCAACCAGAATACGAAGGTGATCCAGAAGACCTTCATACGCGCTGACGTCCAACAAGGGGCGGCCGAGCCGGTCCAAACATCCCTGCTGCAGAGTCCAGAGTGAGGCCAGCAAGTTTCCGCTGTCCACGGTGGAGACGAGTTCAGGGCTAAGTGGCATCAGCGACCGCGTGTCATACCAATTGAGCAGGTGGCCGCGATACCGCTTGAGCTTCGAAACCGTGGCCAAAGTGCGTAGGGTTTGTGACGCAAACTCGGGAACTGCGAGATAACCAAACTCGCATGCAACCTGACGGGCGTTAAGCAGGAAGCCCAAGTTTGTAGGCGACACCCGGGCTGCAATAGAAGGAGGTTCTTCCTGCACATTGTCCGGCACCAGCCAGTTGTGTTCCTCGGTGCTGAACTCGGCAAAATAGCGCCAGGTGCGAAGGGCGGCTCGACGAAGCAATAACTCGTCTTTCTCCGGTACTTCGCCCCGGAGAGCGCGGGCCGGGCGGTTCAGCCATTCTGATAACAGCTTGCTGGATGCCCACAACAACAGGATCGGTAACGCAGCAGGAAGAGCGCTGCGGCGAACCAACCACACCAGCAATCCCAGTCCGATAGCAAGCGCGGGGGGCCAATCTAAATAACTGTCAAGGCGGGTGCGTTTGTAACTGCCGATCTCCACCTCCGCCGCGGTCTCCCATTGCAAAAGGCGCTGCCGCGTTACGATACGCCGGGTCAGGGTTCGCACAACAGCATCCAGCGAAATCAGCATCTGGTGTGCAAGGAACACCAGAGTTAGAAAGACATTGATATGAGCCGCAAAGAGGGTTTCCACTGCATCGCGGGCGAGCGTCGATTTGCGTTCAATCGCCGCGTGTACCAGTTCAAACACGAACTGGCACCATGCCGGCACAATCAAAATCGCAATCGTCGCCAGAGTCCAATATCCAGGCGCTCCAGGCAGCACGACCCAGCCCAAGACAAGCAACAGCAAAGTGGCGGGCTCAACCAGGCTTCGCCGCAGGTTATCGAGAATCTTCCACTGGGAAGTAATCGAGATTGGATTGCGGACCCTTTGGCCAGATTCATCCGGAACTTCCGGCAGCAGCCATCCGGCGGCCTGCCAGTCTCCGCGTACCCAACGATGTTTACGCCGATTGTAGGCACTGTAGTGGGACGGGTAGTCCTCAATCACCTCGATATCGCTGGCCAACCCCGCGCGCGCGTAGGCGCCTTCGATAAGATCGTGGCTCAATAAAGCGTTGCGCGGGAATCGACGATCGAGAACCCGCTGTACCACGTCAACTTCGTAAATTCCCTTTCCTGCAAAGATGCCCTCTCCATACAGGTCCTGATACGCGTCGGAAACCGCGCGCGTGTAGATATCGAATCCCGTTTCGCCCGAATAGATGTTGGCCAGCCGCGAGCGCGCGGTACTCTGAACGCTTACGCCAACCCGCGGCTGCAAGATGCCGTAGCCAGCTACAACAATGTTCCGTTCCGGATCGATGATCGCCTGGTTCAAAGAATGTGCCAGCGCCCCCACCATCCGGTGCGCAGACCCTCGCGGCAACTCTGTGTCGGAGTCAAGCGTAATTACGAAGCGGACCCGCGGCAGGACGGAGAGATCCCCCACCTTGACTGGGAAGCTGTCGTATTGGCTGCGCAGCAACCGGTTAAGGTCCATGAGTTTGCCGCGCTTGCGCTCCCATCCCATCCAGACTTCTTCGCGCGGGTTGTAAACCCGATGCCGATGGAAAAAAAGAAACGATCCCATCCCACGATCTGCATATTTCTCGTTCAATTCACTTATCAATGCCGAGCACAGATCTACCAGAGGATCTTCTTCGCGAGGCTCCGACCGCGAGTCGGGCAGGTCGGTCAGGAGGGCAAAATGCATATTGCGATCATGGTTGCCCAGAAAGCGTACCTCGAGATCATCCACAAGTCTGCGGACCTGGCCTTCGTCGATAAGCAAACTGGGTACTGCCACGAAGGTCAGGCAATCGTCCGGAACTCCCTCGGACAAGTCGAGTTTGGGGAGAATGTGCGGCTCGAGCAGTGAGGTGATCAAGTAGTTGGTCAGCTGAACCGCCGCTTGGGAACAAGGCAGAAACAACGCCAGCATGGAGAACAGAACCAGTCCGAGCGATGCTTGGGCAGCAATCAACAGCAACACAATCGCTGACATCAGACCGAAGGTGAGCAACTGGATGGTCGAGAGGTAAAACTCATCCGGGTACCGGCGCAGTGTCGAACATATTCTCTCGTACAACGGAGGAGTGAAGCCTACCCTTCGATGCAGCAAGGCGGTTCCTTCTGCGAGGAGATAATAACCAACGTGAGAGACCCGTTGGCCTACTCGCGGATCTGCTTCACTCCGCCGTACGGCTTCTTGCGCGAGCGCGAGGGCCTCAGCGGCAACCTCCATCTCGGTGAAATCGGAATTTTCAGCGATATCCACGAGCTGGTTGCGATACAGATCACGGCTGTCAAAATCCATCCGGGAATAGGCATTTGCTGGATCCTCGCGCAAAATGCCATCGAACAGAATCAATGGTTCGAGCACCTCTTTCCAGGAAGTGTGACTGACGTCTCGAAGACTGCGAACGCAGACGCCAACGCCGTATGAGCCGGCGGGATTGGCAATGATCTGGGAGCCTCGAACTGCAATCTGTTCCAGCAAGACTAACTTCAGCACCGGAACCAGCGCCCATAGCTCCTTCATTTTCAGGACGGTCTGTTGTTGAAAGGCCTCAACGAAGGAAGTAAAGGTCTCTCGACTGAACTGGTAGGCGGTTCCGGCGAGGAACGCCTCGCTCAATGCCGAGACTCGCGGGATAATGGCGCCGTTCGGAGTGCGGACATGAGGAGTTTTCCGCCGGAGCTTAAAGGTGTCGGCTGCTCCCTCAAGTTCCGAGACAATCAGGTGAACATTGTCATACAGCCATCGAGCGTCGTCTGAAATGCCAGAGGCAGGCAAAGGCGACTGCAGTCGCCTGAGCAGCGGCTTGAATGTTTTGTTGAGCGTTCGGCAACGCTCAACAAAAACCCGGGACGGGCTTTCGCTTGGCAGCCACGAGAGATTGCGTGCCAACGCCGCGGCATTCAGGCGCAGGGAGTGCTCGTCCGGAGGCACGCCTTCCGAAGGCTCGAAGCGGCGTTCCGCTTCCGCGCTGCTCATTTCCAGATGGACGTTTTGCGGCATCCTGAAAGTTCCCTAGCGATAATTGGCGGCCTGCATTTCGAACATCTCGGCATAACGGCCGCCTCTCCCCGCTAATTGGTCGTGACTCCCTTCTTCGGCAATCCTGCCATTGTCCAGCACTACGATGCGGTCCGCCATTCGCACGGTAGAAAATCTATGTGAAATAAAAAGCGCCATCTTTCCCGTGGTAAGTTCGGCGAAGCGGTGAAAAACCTCGAACTCACTGCGGGCGTCGAGCGCGGCGGTCGGCTCGTCGAGAATCAGAAGTTGCGCGTCGCGCAGGTAGGCGCGAGCCAGTGCGATCTTCTGCCACTCGCCACCCGAAAGATCCAGGCCTCCATCGAAGCGACCGCCTAACATCTGATCGTATCCCCGAGGAAGCCGGGCAATGACGCTATCTGCCATGCTCTTCCGTGCTGCCGTCCGCAATACCGCAAGATTGTCGAGCTCCTCGACGCGGCCTACCGCTATATTTTCCCGGGCCGTCATTTCGTATCGCATGAAGTCCTGAAAGATAACGCCAATCTCACCGTAAAGATCTTCGAGGCTATACTCGCGCAGATCGACCCCATCAAGCAGGATTTGTCCTTCCGAGGGATCGTAAAGCCGTGTAATCAGCTTCACAATGGTCGTCTTACCCTGCCCGTTTTCCCCAATCAACGCCACCCGCTCCCCAGGCTGGAGACGGAAATTCATCCGGTCGAGAATCAGCCGTGGACTGCCCGGATACCGGAACGAAACGTCTCGGAATTCGAATCCGCGCAAGATCGGCTTGGGTGCGGCGAGGGCAAGCGGCTTGGAACGGATCGTAGGTTGCATTTCAAAGAATGCAAGCAAATCCGTTAGGAACAGGGCCTGATCTGCGATGCCGGAAAGCGTAGAGAAAATCTGCTGGATATTGCTGCTCGCCTGCAGGATGGCCCCAGAGAGAAAGGTCAGCGTGCCAATGCTAAGCGCCCCTGCGATCGTACGCCAGATCACGAATACGTACGCTGAGTAATAACCCATAGTACCGAGAACCGACAGGAACGAGCCGGCAATCAGCCTGCGACGAGACAAGGCGACATTTTCCGAGTAGATTTCGTCGGAGAGACGGGTAAAGCGCTCGGTGAGGAATTCATTCAAACCGAACAGCTTCAGTTCCTTTGCAGCCTCTCGGCTGCCGCCCAGCACGCGAAGGTAGTCCAGTTGTCGCCGGATCGGAGTCTGCCGAAAATTCTTGGCGTACCCGAGGAACGCAAAATGGCTTTCGCCAAGAAATGCCGGAACGACGCCCGCAATCAGCAGAAGCATGAGCCAGGGCGAGAACAGCATGATCGAAATCGATAAGGACACCACGGTCGCGACCTGCTGCACCAGACGCCCAATGGACTGGATCATTCCCAAACGGTCGGTCGCTTGTACCCGGGCCCGCTCCAGCCGGTCATAGAAGACCGGGTTCTCATAGGCCAAGAGATCCAGTTCAGCCGCATGTTTCATCACCCGGATGCTCACATGGCGCGTGTACTTATCGGCGAGAAGCGAGTCCAAGTAATCGATGATTCGCGTGAGTACGGTGCCTAGCACCGCAAGCCCGAATTCCGCTGCAACCAGCCACCAGAACCCCGGCTGTACCTGCTGATGTGCCGATACCGCACGCACAATGCTGTCGATAATGAGCTTTGTAATCCACAGGAGCGCCATGGGCAGCAGCGAAGCAAACAAGCGGAAAATCAATCCCGCCGCCACGACTACCGGCGCCGATTCCCATACAATTCCGAGAACGGGGGGTATATTGCGGAGCGCCGCCAGACGCTCACGCCAACTGATCCAGAAACCCTCCTGCTGCGCCATAGTTGGATCCTAAATCGACTGTCTCTTGAGGGGTTCGAACGAAATTGAAAGTGTGATTGTGCGAGCGCTCATCTCACACTGCCCCGTTAGAACCATACTACCCGAACAGGACACATATCACGTGCTTTTCAGCCGGCACCACGGACAATAAAAAGGGGCGGTCGTGAGGGTCTGAACGTCGATGCCGCCGACACTAACCCTCGACCGCCCCCCACCCACATCGAGAACACTCACCCGATAAAAGGATTAGAGTGAAAAGTTAGCTTATGCCGCCCGCGCTGGACAATCGGGTGAATACCGTACGAAATCCAGATGGGCCAGGCGCGATCAGGGATAGATGTGGATCTCAGTATTTCCTGCTAAGGTGTCCGCCCGATTGTGTCCCGGAGACTAGACGCTACACTCTACGCGGGATTCAAATTGAGTCTAACCTGACATTTATGCCTTTTGAACGCCTTGGTATTCGACGCCCTATGTTAGATGACCAACAAGACGTGCCGGTTGAGCATAAGGGCCGGAAGTGGCGCTGGGTCGCCGGAATCGCCTTGGTTTCCGCTGTAATCGTCGCCGCGCTGGCGTGGATTTTGATCTCACACGCCGAGCCGATCCTGAGGGAGCGTATTACCGAGACCCTGTCCACTCGATTCAACAGCAAAGTTGAGCTTGATGGATTCCACGTCTCGTTGTTGCGCGGACTTCAGGTTTCAGGCGAGGGCCTCAGGCTCTTTGGAGACGCTGACCCGAACAATCACGAGCCCGGAATTCAACCGCTCATCAGCGTTGCAGAATTCCGCTTTCGCACCGGTGTGATGGATCTTCTGCATTCTCCCATGCATATCAACACCGTCTACGTGAAGGGATTGGATTTGAATCTGCCGCCCAGGGAACAGCGCGGAGAGATCAAGAGCATGGCCCCCAGAGGCGGAAAGATAAAGATCGTCGTCGACAAGTTTGTCTGTGACCAGGCCGAGCTGATCATTAACACTCTGCGACCGGGCAAACTTCCGCTCGAATTCGACATTGAGAGACTGAAAATGACCAGCATCGGGCCCAATGAGCCTCTACACTTTGATGCCAACCTGACCAATCCCAAGCCCGTGGGAAACATTCTTTCCAGTGGATCGTTTGGACCTTGGCGGGCAGACAGCCCTCGCGATACACCTGTGCGTGGCAGCTATTCATTCAACAATGCAGACTTGAGCACGATTAAAGGCATTGGCGGAATCCTGTCATCCACGGGACAATATGCCGGGACTCTGGACAACATCGTAGTCGATGGCGTGACCGACACTCCGGATTTTCGCATTACGATAAGCGGGCGGCCGGTCCCGCTGCATACCGACTTTCATGCGATCGTGGACGGAACCAGCGGAGACACATACCTGCAGCCGGTAAAAGCGAGAATCCTGGATTCGCGACTGGTGGCCAACGGGTCAGTGGTGCGGATGAACGACCCGAAAGGGCATCGCGTAGAGCTTGATGTCTCGATCGTGAAGGGGAAAATCGAGGACCTGCTGAAATTAGCAGTGCGCACCGATCCTCCAGTCATGACCGGGATAGTGCAGTTGAAAACCAAGTTCGATCTCCCACCTGGAGAGCGCGATGTCGCCAACCGCCTGAAGCTGTCCGGTCGCTTCCAAGTGTCCCAAACCCATTTCACGAACGACAAGATCCAAAGCAAGGTCGATGCCCTCAGCATGCGCAGTCAGGGTAAGCCGAAGTTGGCGCAGGACAATATTCCTGACAACGTGCAGGCCGATTTAGGTGGTGTGTTTGATCTGGCGAATGGTGTCATCAACTTTTCACGACTGCAGTTCGATATTCCCGGAACCCAAGTCAACCTGACGGGCCAATATAGCCTGGACGGCAACCAATTCGACTTTCATGGCAAGGCGCGCCTGGACGCAAAGCTCTCGCATATGGTCACTGGGTGGAAGTCGATACTGCTTAAACCAGCAGACCCGTTTTTCACCAAGAATGGAGCAGGAACCGAACTTCCGGTGAAGGTTACCGGGACGAAGTCTGAACCCCACTTTGGCTCGGATTTTGGCCACAAAGACAAAAAGGCTGAAACTGATGCCAAGAACTAAACGCCCCGTGCGGATGGGAGTCTCGCGTCAATCATATCCTGCATCGTCTAACGCTGAGCACATATGGGAGGCTAGGCATTCTTTCTCCGGGGTGTTTTATCCTGTAGCTGCGTGACCAGGCTTTGACTTAGACTCTCTGTTCGCTTGTTTTGCTGGAGGCTTATTTGGCTGGCCTTTCGAAAATCTCCGCTACACTCAAGAAGCGCGCGGCGCAAATAAAACTGCTCCTCATGGACGTAGACGGCACCATGACTGACGGCAGCGTCATTCTGCTTTCGCAAACCGACGGGACCGCCCTCGAAATCAAAACTTTTGACGCGCACGACGGCCAGGGCCTGACCCTCGCGCAGACCGCCGGACTGCGTACGGGTTGCATTACCGGCCGCGAAAGCGCTGCACTCCTCCGTCGCGCCCATGAAATGAAGATGGAGTTTGTCTACATGAAGCGGCCGGTGAAAATGCCAGCCTATGAAGAGATCCTTCAAAAAGCTGGCGTCTCCGATTCTGCCGTCGCCTATATCGGAGACGATCTGCCAGATATTCCCCTAATGCGCCGCGCTGGTCTCGCTGTTGCCGTGGGCGATGCCGTTCCAGAAGTAAAAGATGCGGCCCATTACACAACCATAGCCCTCGCCGGCCACGGCGCTGTCCGCGAAACGGTTGAACTCATTCTCAAATCCAAAGGTATCTGGGAAGCGATGATTGATAAAGCACGCGCCTGAGGTTCTTCTGGTCGCGCGTCAATTGTGCCGAACGGCTGACTTTTACTTATCGGCGGACGTTCCTTTTGTAACCTGCTCGTACCAGAGGCGGTGATGAGTTCTCGCCCATGCAGTAGTAACTTCTCCGCGGATGATTGAAGTGAAGCCGCCTCGGACCATGGCCGTGCCCATGTAGACATGAATAATGAATCCGCCGATGGTTGCCAAAGCCGCGACCACGTGAACAGTGACGGCGGTATAACGCAGCCAGCGCAGACTCCACGGAATGGATTCGACGAACCACAGTCCCACGCCCGAAATCAGCAGCAGAATCACGCCATAAAACATCAGCCAGAAAAATAGTTTCTGGCCGTAGTTAAAGCGGCCGATGGGCGGCAGATTCTGGTCGTCGTTCTCGATGTACTTTTTCATCACTTTCGACCAGCGCCGGTCGGCATCGGTCGTAAGCATGTCGCGACGCCACATCTTGTACATCCAGAACATGGAGAGCGTGAAGGCCAGGCCCAGCCAGGGTGCCAGAATCGGGCCGTCGCGCCACCACCAACCAGCATCGCCAGCCAGAACATATAAGGGGACCAGAAGGCCAGACCGGTGATCAGACAATAGATGTAGGTAAAGGCGCCAAGCCAGTGATGAACGCGTTCGCCAAGCGTATAACGACAAATGCGGCCGCCGCGTTTCGCCAGCAGTTCGTCCTGAGGAAATGACGTGCGAGGCGCTCACGGCTGTCCTCCATTCTCATATCTTCCGGGATGCACTTCCTTCGGACCGAAGCGCAAATAGTGGAGCGTCACGCCGATGACGCCGCCCAGCATGGCCAGATTCCCGATCCACTTCGCGGGCCCTTTCCAGAAGCGGACCACCCACGGAATTTGCGGGTCCTTCGGCAGTCCGCCATACGCCTCGGGATTTGTCACATCGTGCAGCACATAAATGACGCCGGTTCCCCCACGCCGGCGGGATCGTACACGCCCGCCTTTCTCGAAGCCGAAGTGCTCGCGAAGCTGGGTGGCGCGCTTCTCGGCCAGATCCTTCATGTCGTCCTTGGTGCCAAAGTGGAGGCAGCCGGTGGGGCAGGACTTGATGCAAGCCGGTTCCAATCCCTCGCTCACCCGGTCCGCGCAGAGTGTGCACTTGAACATCTTCTTAGTCGCGGGATTGAACTTGGGAATATCGAAGGGGCAGCCGCTGACGCAGTATCCGCAACCGATGCAATTCTGCCTGCTGAAAATCGACGATGCCGTTGGTGTATTGCACGATGGCGCCGTCGGCGGGGCAAGCCGCGAGGCAGCCGGGATCGGCGCAGTGCATGCACTGATCTTTGCGCATCAGCAGCGTGATGGTGCCGTCTTCGCGCTCGTGCTCGTTGAACTTGATCAGGTTCCAGTAATTCCACGCCGTCTGCGGCATGGTCTGGTAGCTGTTGTCGAACACAGTGTCGGTGAACGTGTAGCCGTTCCATTCGAGACAGGCGACTTCACAGGCTTTGCAGCCGATGCAGGTGGTGGTGTCCACCAGCTTGCAGACCTGATAATCGCGCTCCACGCCCTCGCCCGGAGCGGGGCCGGCATGGCCGGAGATTCTCGGATTGCTAATGTGCCTGGCTCATCAGCCTATGCCTTTTCCAGCTTCACCAGAAAGCCCTTGAATTCCGGCGTGTATGCGTTGGGATCGATCGACCGTCGGCGTGAGCCGGTTGAGTATCGTCCTCGCGTCCCTGCCCTCGTCTTCCTGAATGCCGCGATAACCCTGATGAATCGGAATGCCGATCTGATAGATCTTCTTGCCGTCGATCGTCATCGGCTTGATGCGCTTGGTGACGAACGCCTTGGCCATGTAGTAGCTGCGCGCGCTGGTGACCTTCACTTTGTCGTTGCCCTTGATCCCCAGCTCCGCCGCCAGTTCCACGGGAATCTCGACGAACGGCTCGGGAATGAGCTGCACGTTCATCTGATTGTTCTTGGTCCAGTAGTGGTAGTGCTCGGTGAGCCGGTAGGTGGTGCAGATCATGTTGAAGCCGTCGCCCGGAGTGGCGTACTTGTCCGCCGGCGTCTTGAGCTTCTTGACCACGGGATTGTTCGACTGATTCGGGTGCAGCGCATTCTGCACCGGACTCTCGATCGGCTCGTAATGTTCCGGGAAGGGCCATCGGCGAACGCGCCCAAAGGCGCAAAGATCCGGCCGACGCCTTCGGCGGTCATGATGAACGGGCCCATGTGGTCCTTGGGGTGCGAATCGGGTTTGAAGTCGGGCACATCGTTGCCCACCCAGAGTTGCGCAGCCTCGTTCCACCAGACCTGCTTGCGGGTCGCATCCCACGGCTTTCCCGACGGATCGCAGGACGCGCGGTTGTAAAGCACGCGGCGATTCGCCGGCCACGACCATGCCCAATTCTGGTAAATGCCCAGGCCGGACGGATCTTCGGTGCCGCGACGCGCCAGTTGGTTCCCGGCCTCGGTCCAGCTCCCGGAGTAAATCCAGTTGCCGCAGGAAGTTGTGCCGTCGTCTTTCAGCCAGGCGAAGCCCGGCAATTGCTGACCCTTCTTGATGGTCACCTGGGTCTTGGGATCGGTAAGATCGGCCAGCGCCTTGCCGTTCATCTCCTTCGCCAAATCCGCCGAGAGCCGGATGCTGGGCATCGACGTAAGGCCAAGTCAGATTCAGGATCGGATCCGGAAACTTGCCGCCTTCCTTCTGGTAAAGCTCACGCACCTTCAGAAAGATTTGCGCGACGATGTCCTGATCCAGGCGGCATCGCCCGGCGGAGGAACGGCGGCGTTCTTCCATTGCAGCCAGCGCGCCGAGTTGGTCATCGACCCGTCTTTCTCGGCGAAACCCGGCGCAGGGCAGGCGATAGACCGTGGTGTTGATGGTCTTCATTTCCTCGGGCGTAATTCCCGGGGACTTCCAGAATTCGCTGGTCTCGTCGGGATAAATTTCGCCCACGACGAGCAAGTCGGCTTTCTTCAGCGCATCGATGTTCTTCTGCGAATCCGGCCCGATGGCCACGCCGTTCATGCCGAACGCGAACATCCCCTTCACCGAGCCGCGATACATGTTGTCCCAGATCTGGGTCCAGGAATAATTGCGATCCACCTTGGGCATGTAGTGGAAGGCGAAGTCGTTTTCTTTTGTCGCCGCGTCCCCGTACAGGGCTTTCAGAATAGGAGACGGCGAATTTCGGCGTGTTCGACCAGTAATTGAACGAATCCCACGGAGCCGGCTTGGAAGCGGTCGGCGTGATCCGTTTCAAATAAGCGGCCAGGTCGGTGTCGGTCGGGATTGGCACCTTCAGGTATCCGGGCAAGATGTCGAACACTCCGGCCATGTCGGTGGCGCCCTGGATGTTGGAGTGGCCGCGCAGAGCGTTGACGCCGCCTCCGGCGCGTCCCACGTTGCCCAGCAGTAACTGCAAAATCGCCGCGGTGCGGATGATCTGCGTGCCGAAAGTGTGCTGCGTCCATCCCACCGCGTACATGATGGTCGCCACTTTCTTCATGTCGCCGTCTTTGCGGACGGAAGTGAACAGATCAGCGGCCTTCAGGAACTGGTCTTTGGGAATGCCGGTGATGCGCTCGACCATCTCCGGCGTGTAGCGCGAATACTGCTGCTTCAGCAATTGAAAGACGCATCGCGGATGCTGGAGAGTGAGGTCGTACGCCACCTTGCCGGAGGCAGGACGGCAAGGGCGGTCAGGCGTTCGGCCGGCAGTCGGCGGCGCGGCTGACTTGTGTCTGCAGCGCATCGTGCGGGGGCAGCTCCGCCAGCATCGTTTCCTTCCTCATAGTTCCACGAGGACCGGTCGTAAGTCTGCGTGGCCGCATCGAAACCCGAATACAATCCGTCTTCAGGCAGCTTGAAACCTTCCTTCACGATGAAGGCGGCATTGGTGTAATTGGCGAGATACTCTTTTGCGATGCGGTTGTTTTCGATCGCGTAGCGGAGCACTCCGCCCAGAAACGCGATATCCGATCCCGGCACGAATCTGCACGAACAGGTCTGAGGTGGCGGCCGTGCGCGTGAAGCGCGGATCGACCACGATCAGCTTGGCATTGCGGGTCTTCTTGGCCTCAATGGCCCACTTGAAGCCGCAGGGATGGTTTTCGGCGGGGTTCCCGCCCATGATCAACATCATGTCGGTGTTCTTGATGTCGATCCAGCCATTGGTCATGGCCCCTCTTCCAAAAGTTGGTCCCAAACTTGAGACCGTGGGGCCGTGTCAAACCCTGGCCTGGTTTTCTATATAGGTAAGTCCCAGGCTGCGCATGGTCTTGACGACCAGATAGTTGAACTCGTTGGTATCCGTGCAGCCGCCGATCCAGGCCATGCTTTCGCAGCGGTTCACGGTGCGCCCGAGCGCGTCTTTTTCAATGAAGGTGTCGTCGCGGGTTTTCTTGACGCGGCGAGCGATCTCGTCGATAGCCTGCGACCACGCGATGTCTTCCCAGTGATCCGAACCGGGCCGGCGGACTTGCGGCTTCAGCAGCCGCCGCGGATTGAGGATGTCCTGCTCGAGCGAAGCTCCCTTGGGGCACAGCGTGCCACGATTGATGGGATGGTCGGGGTCGCCCTCGACGTGAATCACCTGCGGCGTGACGTTCTTCGCCTTGTCGCCAATCGTATAAATGAGAACGCCGCAGCTTACCGAACAATAGGGACAGGTGGATCGCGTCTCGGTGGCGCGGGCGATCTTGAGTTCTTTGAGCTGCGCAAACGCTGGAGTCAGATCAAATCCCAGGAGAGAGATAGCCCGCTCCACCAACGAGCGCGCCTTTAAGGAAGGTTCTGCGGGAGAGTTCCATTTGTAGCATCCTCCGAACGCTTCGATAACAAACCGACTTCGGATACTCAGACGGCAGCTCAAACTTGTCAGAAAATATAGTCCCACGGCTCGGCAGAGTCAACCGGAAGCACCCATTGGGATGAACGCTCAGACCGGCTCAGTTGCCTGCCGCAACTCAAAGCCCCATAATCGCCCGGTGGCCAAGACTACGTGGCAAAAGCGGATCCGGCGGGCTGAAGCACTTGCCGCCCAGCATCCCTTTGCGGCAGAAATTCTCGGCTTCTACATCAATGTAGCTCGCTTCCAGCAGGATCTGTACCAGCGTATTGAGCCGGCATCGAGCAACAAGGCTCCAGTTGTGCAGACGGGCCTGCCAGCATTTCCGGAACTTCTCGCCGGATTCCCTGCATTTCTCACTCTGGTCGAAGCGAAGGCCCCTCCTGAATTCGCCCAAGTCGCGCGCGAGGCACAAGGCGGGCCTCCACTTCCTGGGTTGACCTGCTCCAGCATTGTTGGTCCGCAGCGAGTGGGGCGCCTGTCGAACCCCAGGATTTCGTCGGGCTTGCTTTTCTCCAGCCATGCGCGGAGTTTGTCCGCTCCCGCGTTCCTTTGCAACTTGACGGTTACGCGCATGCGCTGTGCCCGTTCTGCAATCGCAAGCCCGCCCTCGGTGTCCTCCGCCCGCAAGGAGACGGTGCTCGCCGTAGCTTGCTCTGCGTTTTCTGTCTCTCCGAGTGGGAGTTCCGCCGCGTGGTCTGCCCCGGATGCGGTCACGAAGACCAGGCCAAACTTCCGATCTACGCGGCTGACCAATTTCCTCACATGCGCGTCGAGTGCTGCGATGTTTGCCGCAGCTACATCAAGTCGATCGATCTAACTAAGAATGGTTTGGCCGAACCTCTCGTCGACGAACTCGCCTCTGTCCCGCTCGACCTGTGGGCGCAAGAGCACGGCTACGTGAAGCTCCATCCCAATCTGCTCGGAATGTGACGCTGGTGTGCCGCAGTTGTAAAACGGCCGCCAATCTTGAGGGCGTTTTACGCCCGCAACAAACGTATCGAACGGATTGCGGATGGCATTATGATCGATGTCGCCAAGCAGCAAAAACAATTTTCGGCCCCGGCAAAACGTGCATCTAATTCCGCGACCAATTTCAAGTTTCAGTATCTAATGAACTTCAGGTAGCTCGGAATTCTGAAATAATCGTTCACGATAAGACCGACCATGGCGAAACCGATTTTGCTGAGCGTGGATGACGACACCGATGTCCTTCGAGCGATCGAGCGTGATTTGCGCTCGAAGTACGGCGCAGACTACCGCGTGATCGGCAGCGATTCTCCCCAGAAAGCGTTGGACCTGCTAAAGCAACTAAAGGTGCGGAGCGACAGCGTAGCCTTGATGCTGGCGGACCAGCGCATGCCCCACATGGACGGGGTCGAATTTCTGCAGGAAGGAATGCGGATCTTTCCCGAGGCGAAGCGAGCCTTACTCACCGCCTACGCTGACACTACGGCTGCCATCGGCGCCATCAACCAGGCCAGTATCAATTACTTTTTCTTGAAGCCGTGGGATCCTCCGGCCGAACACCTTTATCCGCAATTGGACGACTTGCTCGACGACTGGCAAGCGACCTACCATCCGGCATTCCAGGGAATTCGGGTATTGGGAACGCGCTGGTCGCCCCGGTCCTATGAGTTGCGGGACTTCTTGGCACGCAATCGTGTTCCCTATCAATGGATCGATGTTGAAGTCACCGCCAACGACCCGGAAACTAAGCGTCTGGTGGAGGCTCTCGGACCCGAATCGGCGGACCTTCCGGTCGTGCTTTTCCCTGATGGCACAAAGCTTCTGGAAAGTGTCCCGGCCGACGTTGCACAGAAGGTTGGATTGCGTACACGCGCCCAGACCGACTTCTACGACCTCGCGATTGTAGGTGGAGGCCCGGCCGGTTTGGCGGCTGCTGTGTACGGTGCATCGGAGGGTCTGCACACCGTGATGGTTGAGCGCGAAGCGCCGGGAGGCCAGGCCGGAATGAGTTCGCGCATCGAGAATTATTTGGGATTTCCAGCCGGGTTGAGCGGCAGCGATTTGGCGCGGCGTGCAGTCGTCCAAGCCCAGCGTTTTGGGGTGGAGATTTTGTCACCGCAGGAAGCCGTCGCCGTCCGGACCGAAGGTTCCTATCGGATCATCAAGTTGGCTGACGAAAACGACATCTCCTGCCACGCATTGATGATCGCCACCGGAGTGCAGTGGCGCAGACTGGACATCCCGGGAATAGACAGGCTGCAGGGGGCCGGTATCTATTACGGCGGCGGAGCCACGGAAGCGCTTTCCTGCAAAGGCGAACTTGTCTATGTTGTGGGAGGCGCGAATTCGGCTGGCCAAGCGGCCATGAACTTCGCGCGCTATGCGGACCGCGTCGTTATCCTGGTGCGCGGTGAGTCTTTATCGAGCACTATGTCGCAGTATTTGATCGACCAGATTAAAGAAACACCCAATATTCAATTGTGGGCCCATGCCAGCGTGGTCGAGGCGCATGGCGAAACTCACCTGGAAGAGATTTCGGTTCTGTGTTCCGATACCAATAAGATTGAGCGCGTGCCGGCAAGCTCCATGTTTATCTTTATCGGAGCGTTGCCGCGAACCGACTGGCTGGCCGGTGTAGTTGAGCGCGATGAACGCGGATTCGTCCTCACCGGACCCGATCTTATGCGCGGCGGCCAACACCCCAAGGGGTGGGGCCTCGAGCGAGATCCCTTCCTTCTCGAGACCAACGTTCCCGGTATATTCGCCGTGGGCGATGTGCGGCATGGTTCAGTGAAACGCGTGGCTTCCGGGGTCGGCGAAGGATCGGTTGCAGTGCAATTCATCCATCAGTACCTGAGCAAGGTCTAAATGGTCGACAAATCGGAACTGCTTCGTTTCCCCATATTCGCGGATTTGCCGGGCGACCAGATCGACTGGTTCATCAGCCAATCGCAAGAACTGCGTCTCAAGGCGGGTGAAAACTATTCAAGGCAAGGCGATCCCGCCGACGCCATGTTTGTTCTTCTTGAGGGACAACTCCAGGGGCGCGGCGAAATTGGGGGCGAAACCATCATCTTTAACCTGAATCCGGGCGACGTTACCGGCTTGCTGCCCTTCTCAAGAATGAAACAGTTTACCGTCAGCGGCCGGGCTGAATTGGACAGTCATGCTCTAAGATTTCCCGCCTCGCTGTTTCCGGATCTTGTTCAAAAGATGCCGGAACTGACCAAGCGTCTTGTCGGCCTCATGGCCGACCGAATCCGTGAAACCACCCGACTGGAACAGCAGCGCGACCGCTTGGCTTCTCTAGGTAAGCTTTCGGCAGGGCTTGCGCATGAGCTCAACAATCCCGCATCCGCAGCCAAACGCGCCGCCAGCCAGCTACGCGATCTTCTGAAAAAAATCAAGGACGCGAGTCACGAGTTGGGAAGACGCGATCTCACTCCCGCCCAGAAATCTGAAATCGAGAAGTTGGAGGCTTCCTTCATCCAGCGCGATCAACCGCCGCCCGACGCGCTCACCACCAGCGACCTCGAGGAACAGCTTGATTCTTTGTTGCGCAGTCACGGGCAGGACGATCTTTGGCAGCTATCGGCCGATCTGGCACAAAAGAACGTTAGGCCGGAAATGCTGGAATCGCTGTTCGCGGCTCTGGATTCGACCACGGCCCGAGCTGCTCTGGTGAGGATCGCTGCGTCGGTAGAGGTTGCGAACCTGCTGAACGAAATCGAAAGCAGCACCTCGCGAATCTCTGACCTGGTCCGGGCAATCAAGGAATACACCTACATGGATCAGTCGCCGGTGCAAAACGTCGACATTGTGAAGAGCCTGGAGACCACGCTTACCATTATGAATTACAAGCTCCGGCGCGGCGTGGTGGTGCAGCGCGACTACCAGCGCATCCCTCTTCTGGTTAATTCATTCGGGAGCGAACTGAATCAGGTGTGGACCAACATCATTGACAACGCGATTGACGCGATGGGCGGAAAGGGCGAGCTTCGAGTTCGAACCTATCGCGAGGACAGTTGCGTCGTCGTCGAGATCGCCGATAACGGTCCAGGCATTTCGCCAGAAGTCAAAGCGCATATTTTCGAGCCTTTCTTCACCACCAAGGCGGTCGGAGAAGGAACAGGGCTCGGCCTCGACACGGTGCAACGGATCGTGAGGAAACACCGAGGCAGTATTCTGGTCAACTCGAAACCCGGCGACACCCGTTTTCAAGTGCGGCTCCCGCTGGCGGAGTCGACAACTTAGAACCGTCTTCGCGGTCACCTTCTTCTTCAATCCCGGTGGTTTGCATTGATCTTCCTCAGAACCTCCCTAAACCGGTGAATTTCCTCGACGGTGTTGTAGTGGGCCAGTGAAGCTCGTACGGCACCGGTGTCCGGATCCAGACCGAGTCGTCGCATCAGGCGCGGCGAGTACATATGGCCGACGCGTACGCCGATGTGGTTTCGAGCCAACTCTTCGGCTACTTTAACGGGAGAAATGCTTTTCAAGTTGAAACAGAAAGTCGGCACCCGGTATGCAGTCATGCCAGGTTCGGTGATACCGTACACTTCCGCACCTTCCTCTTGCAGGACGCGAAGCATTTGTTGTGACAGCACTTGCTCGTAGGCCCTAACCGCCTCCATCGCGCGAATCAACCGGGCGCGCAACGAGGCAGCCGACCCGTCGCGATCAAGCCGTTCGCCCAAGTTTGCCAGGTAAGACAATGCCGCGTCCATTCCAGCAACGTTCTCGTAGACGAATGTTCCAACTTCGAGTTTGGCGGGCGGTTCATCGGGGATGAAATCCCGGAAGGTAGGCAGCTTTTTCAACAGTTCTCGTCGTCCCCAGAGAAAACCCATGTGCGGAGAAAATACTTTGTAGCCGGAGCAGACGAGGTAATCGCATTCGAACTCTTGCGCATCGATCACACCGTGCGGCGCGTAATGCACGCAATCCAGAAATACCTCTCCGCCGCCGGCATGGACGTGCTTCGCGACCTCCGCGACATCGACCACCGATCCAATGGCATTCGAAGCGACCGTACACGCCACCAAGCGCGTGGCCGGCGAAAGCAACGGCACGAGATCGGCGACATGAAGGGTCCCGTCGTCCCGCATGCGCCACCAGCGAATTTGCGCCCCGTCCTTTTGCAACGCGAGCCAGGTCGCGATGTTGGCCTCGTGATCCATGTCGGTCACGACGATTCCTCGCCGGTCTCCGAGTGTCTGCCCGACGCCCAGGCTGACCAACCGAATGAACGAGGTAGCATTCATTCCGAACGCAATCTCATCCGGATGGTCGGCGTTAACAAAATCGCAGACACTCTGGCGTGCCCGCGCGATGGTCGCGTCTACCTGCCGGCTCTTTTCGTAAGGTCCACCACGCTGAACGTTGCAGTTCACCAGATGCGAAGTAACAGCCTCGAGAACGCATTGCGGGATTTGTGCGCCGGCGGCGTTGTCGAAAAAGACGAAATCTTCGCTCTTCCGAATCGCTGGAAAGGTGGCACGGAGTTCAGTCACCGGAAAATCAGAGTTCAAGTCCTAGCCTCCCGCTTTCGCTCTGAAAGCAACGCAGAAGACTCACGGCAAAGAGTCACTTTTTTATCGGCCTCATGGTTTGGCGTCACCGCGAGCGACGCCCATTTCTCACGATTGACGCACCACTTAAGATACACTTCCTCTCAATCTTTACGCTCGATAGCGCGTTGGGAGAGAGCTGTTAGTGGCCGCGGATTTCACTTGACTTGACGAGTATCCCGCCACATATTCTGGCTTTGTCATTCAAGATAACCGCCCCAGTTTCGACCGGTAGGTTCTCCCCCTTTTTGGTCGAGGAGGAAGCATGCAGTTCGATGGCGCCGCTCTGCTGGTGACAGCGGCGATAGCTGTTCTAGCGCCGCTCATTTCAGAAATACCGATCGGCCTGCGTTTGCCCATGGTCGTGGTCGAAGTTGGACTTGGCATCGTCGTGGGCCCGCAGGTGCTGGGGTGGGCGTCGCCCACCGGAATGCTCGCGCTGCTCGGTTATCTGGGTCTCATTTTTCTGTTCTTCCTGGCGGGAATGGAGATCGACTTTGAGTCGGTTCGCGGAAGGCCCCTGTCGCTTGCGATTGCGGGTTGGGGACTTTCCGTACTGGTAGCTCTTTCGCTCTCAGCTCTTCTATTTTGGACACATCTGATTCGGGTTCCACTCCTTGTCGCAGTCGCATTGACGACCACAGGAATGGGCACTCTGATGCCGATCCTGCGCGATTCAGGCGAACTCGATACCCGCTTCGGAACCTACGTGATCGCCGCTGGTGCCATGGGGGAATTCGGACCGATTGTCCTTCTGTCTTTGCTGATGACGCGTGAGCACACGCGCTGGCTGCAGACTGCGCTGATGGTTTTTTTCGTGCTGTTTGCGCTCGTCGCCGCTGGACTTGCTCTGCTGCCCAAACCTCCGCGGATCGTTAACTATCTGGGCGCGACCATGAACTCCGCGAGCCAGTTGCCGGTTCGTATTTCCATACTGGTGCTCGCCCTTCTCATCGCCATTGCCGAAAAGTTCGGGCTTGACATGATTCTTGGCGCCTTCACCGCCGGAATGATCGTTTCCCTGGGCAGCAAAGGAAAGCAGGGGACACGGCTGATTCATCGCCTGGAAGCGATCGGGTATGGATTTCTGATCCCGATGTTTTTCGTGACCAGCGGAATGCACTTCGATCTTCACGCGCTCATGGCAAGTCCGCGCGCCCTGTTTAGGCTGCCGCTGTTCCTGCTGCTGTTGTTTGCTGCCCGCTCGGTACCCATCGTTTTTTACCGCTATGAGCTTGCCAGAGAAGACCGCATCCCCTTTGTCTTCTACTCGGCTACGTCTCTTCCGCTGCTTATCGCCATCGCCGAGATTGGGGTGCAAACCGGCAGAATGTTGCCCGACAATGGAGCTGCTCTGGTGGGCGCGGGCATGCTGTCGATCCTTCTTTCCCGATCACGGCGCTATTCTCGCGACGTCACCTTCGCGTGCCCATTCAAATCGGTTCCGCTCCCATCCAAGGTCGCGAGTAGAGCAAGGGATCGCGGCGCAAATTCAAAATTGCCTTACCGTTCCGGAGGAGAAGGCTCGACCGGTTTGAGCTTCCAGCACTCTCGTGCAATTGCCCAGTCTTCCTGCGCATGAATCACCAGAACGCGAACGGATGAGTCAGCAGTGGCGATATCATGGTCCGAAGCAGAACGAGCGTTCTTTTCAGAATCGAGCTCCAGGGCGAGATAACCAAGACTGTCACAGGTTGCGGCGCGCACTTCCGGAGAGTTTTCACCGACTCCAGCGGTGAATATGAGAGCATCCATCCCACCGAGCGCCGCAGTCATCGCGCCGATACCGGATCGCAGACGATGGATGTAAATGTCAAAGGCAAGTTTGGCGCGTTCGTGGCCATTCCTGATAGCCGCGAGAATTTGGCGCATATCGCCGGAGAGTCCTGAGATTCCGAGCAGCCCCGATTCTTTATTTAAGATGCCATCGAGGCGTTGCGCCGATATTCCCTTCTGTCGCATCAGGTAAGTGAGAATGCCAGGATCAACCGAGCCAGAACGTGTGCCCATCATCAGGCCTTCGAGCGGGGTGAATCCCATTGTCGTGTCCAAGCTGTGACCGTTTCGAATTGCCGCGAGAGAACAACCGTTGCCCAGGTGACAGCTCACGAGTCTCAAGGAATCCGTGCGTCTGCCCAACAATCGCGCCGCGCGTCCGGTGCAGTACTGATGATTGATGCCGTGAAATCCGTAACGGCAAATCCCGTCCGCAAACCATTCGTACGGCCCGGGGTAAACTTTCGCGGCGAGCGGCATTCTGCGGTGAAAGCCAGTATCAAAGACGGCAATCTGAGGTACTGGGCCGAGCAGCCGCTCAACGATTTCCATACCTTCCAACTCTGCACGATTGTGAAGCGGAGCAAACGCAGAAACCTTGGCGATGGCCGATTTGACCTCGGCTGTGATCAACACGGGATTCTCATAGTCAGGACCGCCGTGGACGACGCGATGGCCAACAACATCAATCTCCGAAACCGCGCGTGTGTCGCCGGTCCAAAGTGTGCCGAGCAGGTGCTCAATGGCGTGGGCGCGAGACGAGATTCTCGCCTGGTCTTTTCGAGAAATCCCATTCGGACTCTTTATGGAAAGGTCGGCGACGCTGCCATCCCACTCGATCTTTCCCTCCCACAAACAAGCGGGCGGGTCTTCGGGAACGGACTCGCCGATTTCGAACAGACAACTCTTCTGGCTGCTCGAACCGGAATTGAGTACGAGAATCTTCATCTTTACCGCCAGAGCCTGAACCAGGGGAACCCCGCCCCTGCTTAAGAGTCCGTAAACATTTGGGCGCGCGGTTGTCCTTTCGCCAATGGTGCAGGAGCGGCAGGCTCGCTGAAATCCTTTGTCCAGCTCCAATTCCGGATTTCTGGCATGTCCTGAAAATGCTGCCGGATATAAACGTGATGCTCGTACAATTTCCGATTGAACATGTCGATCGCGTCTGACCCCTGTGAACGCAATCGGGGCACGTGCTTAAGCGCATCAATGGCCAGGTGGAACCGGCTCATCTTGTTGAGCACAACCATATCGAACGGAGTGGTGGTTGTGCCCACATCGTTAAATCCGCGCACGTGGAACCGGGCCTCGTTGACACGGCCATGCACCATGCTATGGATGAGCCAGCGATAGCCGTGAAACGCGAAGATGACATCGACATCTCGAGTAAACAGCGCGTTGAATGAAATATTGTCCATGCCGTGGGGGTGATCGTCGGGGCTCATCAGTGCGTTGAGATCGACGACGTTCACCACCCGCACCTTGATGCCAGGCACGTCTTTTGCAGCAGCCAGGAGGCAGCGCAGGCCTCAATGGTTGGGACATCCCCGGCGCATGCCAGAACAATGTCCGGCTCCGTTCCACCATCGTTGGTGGCAAAGTTCCAGATCGACGCCCCCTGGGAACAATGAGCTAGCGCTTCATCAAAGGTGAGCCATTGCAGTTCCGGCTGCTTTCCGCAGGTCACGACGTTGACGTAATTCCGGCTGCGCAAGCAGTGATCAAAAACGTTAAGCAAGCAGTTCGAATCCGGTGGATAATAAACCCGAACGACCTCGCTGCGGCGTTGCAGGGCATTGTCCACAAAGCCGGGCGCCTGGTGGCTGAACCCGTTGTGGTCGTTCCTCCACGCGTGGCTGGTGAGCAGAACGTTTAGAGATGCAAGCGGCCTCCGCCAGGGATATTCCAGGCACTCCTCCATCCACTTCGCGTGTTGCGTCACCATCGAATCGACCACCTGGGCGAGTGCCTCGTAAGAAGACCACATGCCATGCCTGCCAGTCAGCAGATAGCCTTCGAGCCAGCCTTCGCAAAGGTGTTCGCTGAGCACTTCCATGACTCGGCCGTCGGGGGACAAGTGGTCATCGATGGGAACGATCGCCTCCATCGTGCAGCGGTCGGTCGCATCAAACACCGCATTCAGCCGATTCAAGTTGGTCTCGTCGGGACAGAAGAGCCGGAAATTCGTTGGGTTGAGTTTGATGACATCGCGCAGATACTCTCCCAGCTTGCGCGGGCCTTCGGCCACGACTTCGCCGGGACCCGGAATCGATAACGCGTATTGGGCAAAGTCGGGAAGATCGAGCGCCTTCAGCAACCGTCCGCCGTTGACGTGAGGATTGGCCCCCATACGGCGATCTCCATCCGGCGCCAGCGCGGCAAGCTCAGCGATCAGCCGACCATTCTGGTCAAACAACTCGTCTGGCCGGTATTTCCGCATCCAGGCTTCGAGCATCTTTAGATGTTCCGGATTTTCCGCCACAGTAGAGAGCGGAACCTGATGCGCGCGAAATGTGCCCTCGATAGGCACGCCATCTACCTCTTGCGGACACGTCCAGCCCTTCGGAGTGCGCAGGATGATCATCGGCCAGGGTTGTCGGATTTGGTCTTTGCCTGACCGCGTATTCTCTGTTCGGGCGCTCTTCTGGATGTCTCGTATGTCCGAGTAGGAGCGATCGAGAGCCTCCGCGAAACGTTGATGCACAACTTCGGGATCGTCCCCTTCAACGAAGCATGGAGCGTAGCCAAGGCCTTTATAGAAGGAAGTAAGTTCTTGGTCGCTGGTGCGAGCTGTGACCGTGGGGCCAGAGATTTTATAACCGTTCAGGTGCAGAATCGGCAGCACCGCTCCGTCTCTCGATGGGTTCAGGAACTTGATGCTCTTCCAGCTTCCTTCGAGGGGACAGGTTTCGGCCTCGCCATCGCCGACGATGCAAGCCACAATCAGGTCAGGATTGTCGAAGGCCGCACCAAAAGCGTGAACCAGTGAATATCCCAGCTCGCCTCCCTCATGCATGGAGTTCGGGGTATGCGGTCCGCAGTGGCTGGGGATGCCTCCAGGCGTAGAAAAAGACCGAAACAGAAGGCGCATGCCGTGGATATCCTGGGTGATTTCGGGATGCACGTCGGTATAGGTTCCTTCGAGATACGCGCAAGCGTTAAGGGTGGGCCCTCCATGGCCGGGACCCGAAATGTAAATCATATTGGCATCCGTTTGCCGGATCAGCCGGTTCAAATGCACATAAATAAAGTTTTGCCCCGCCGATGTACCCCAATGCCCCAACAAGCGCGGCTTAATATGCACTTTGGTGAGCGGCTCACGCAGCAGCGGATTGTCGAGAAGATAGATCTGTCCGACGCAGAGATAATTCGCGGCGTACCAATAGCGTTGCATTTTGCCCAACAGGTCAGACGAAAGCGGCCCTTTCGCCTTCACCCTGGCTGTCGCGTTTTCCGGGGCCTGCGATCTTTCGTCGACTTCGACTGCGGTAGATAAAGCGGAATTAAATTCAAGCATCTTGACTCCTGTGCGCAGCAGACGAGAATTCAGCAAGACGCGCTGGTGCGATTATGATCGGCTTTCTTCGAGATGTCTCACAGGCTAATCATCTCACGTGGGATCAGGCTTTTGTCGATGCTGAAGGGAATGGCAGGCACACTCCGACACGAATCTTTTGTCAGGCTGCCAATTTGTTCCGTGGCACTGTTCGTGACGAGAGCATACCTGCCGAAGCCTTGCCCATACCCAACTTTGGTGCCACGCCAATGGCACGTTCTGGTGTTGACCCGTGGTATTACGGTTGGTTACTGTTGAGACCGTCACTCTCCCCCCAAAGTAATCTTGATGGGGATCCTCGAAAAAATTCCGACATTTCTAACCGTAGGCGTACTGGTCATTATCTTTGTATGCCTGAAGCGCCAAGCCCGTAGCAGCCGCCTGACACTCTGGACGGTCGGATGGGCACTGGTGTTCACACATTTCCTGGCGCAATTGCTGGAGCCGGATCACGGCCGGGTCAGTTCCCTTCTATTGGCAATCGATTTCGCGGCTCTACAAGCGGCTGCGGTCAGTTTTCTAGTTTCGGCGTCTTCCGTGGTTGAAGACTATGCGAAGCGGTCTGTCCTGTTGCTTGTGCTGGGCGTGCCGTCCGTCGCGTACGTGGCCTGCACCGGCTACGACTTGCACGCGCGCTGGCCTTACATCTTGTGCCTGATAGCCTGCTTCGGCGGAGCGATCTGGTTTTTCTTCCGGGTGAGCCGAAAGTTGTCGCTGTACTCAATGGCGGCCACTCTCCTGTGCTCGCTTGTCGGAGCGTGGGCGATTCGTGCTGCTTTCCGAGGCTCCTTTAATGAAGGAACCATCGCGCTCCTCGGAGTCGGGTTCGGCTTGGCGGGTTTGTTCATTTGCCGGAGCCAACGGCGAGTTTCGCCGGCTATGCTGACGATCGCGGGCGGATTTCTTTCCTGGGGACTCGTGTTTCCGATCGGGCTGTTGATCGATCGTTTCGCCCCGAACCTGATCATTCCGGGAGAACTATGGAACACTCCCAAGTTCTTCGTTGCTTTTGGAATGATTCTGGCCGTGGTAGAAGACAAGTCAGAATCGATCGCTGGCATGCAACACAAAGCAGAAGTGCTCAACCGCCAGTTGGAACGCTTCTCGGCGATCACCTCCCGCCTGTTGGGCGGCGCCAGGCCGGATACCATCTGCCCAGCAATTGCTTCGGCCATCACAGAGATTAGCAACTTCAGCGTAGCCGTAGTCCAACTCGAAGATGCAGAGCGCCAGTTGCGAGTGGCTGGCTCCAGCGGACTGTCGTCGGAGTCTTTACGCAGATTGCAAGTTCAAACCCAGGACTGGACGATCGATCACATCAAGAGTTTGTGCTCCCATGCGCAGCTCATCGGGAAGAGTTCGTACTCGCTGCCTGCGTATGAGGCGATCCCGTTTGCGCTGACCGCAGACCAGATTACACTGCGCGGAAACGAACTATTGATTCCACTTTGCTCGCCGGCAGGCTCAACGATCGGTTGCATCCGATTGGCTGCGCCACGAAACCCGCATGCGATCAATACGCTTGAACTCTCCCGCATTGAAATGCTCGCAGCCGATCTAGCGGTAGCGGTGGAACTGAAGGCTCTGCACACTCAACTCGTGTGGTCGGAAAAGCTGGCAGCTCTGGGGCAACTGCTGGCAGGAGTCGCGCATGAACTCAACAATCCCCTGACTGTGATCATGGGATACGGCGAATTGATAAGCGACGCCATCGCTACACCTCATACTCGTGATCAACTCACAAAAATGGTGAGTGAAGCCCGCCGCATGAAACGGATTATTGGCAACCTGCTTCGCTTCTCGCGGCAAAGCGCTCGCGACACCCACGCTGTGCAGCTCTCGCCGCTCGTGCAGGATGTGCTGGCTCTTCGCGAATATCACACGCGTACACGGAACGTTCGAGTCGAAATCGACATCGCGGTGGACCTGCCGTCCCTGGCAGTCAGCGAGGATGAGATCAAACAAATCCTGCTAAACCTGTTCAACAATTCCAGCGACGCTCTGGAAGGGATCGCCGGAACCAAGCAGATCAGCATTCGCGCCTACCAGAGCGGCTCACGGGCAGTAATCGAACTGGAAGATACTGGCCCGGGCTTTGGCAATCTGAACCGCGCTCTTGACCCGTTTTATACGACCAAACCCGTCGGCAAAGGGACGGGACTGGGATTAAGCGTGTGTTACGGGATCGTGAAAGAACGTGGCGGAGATCTTAGAATAGAAAATGTCAAGCCTCACGGCGCGCGTGTAACCATCGAGTTGCCGGTCGCGGAAGAGCCCACGCAACCAATGCTAGCGACCTTGGTCCACGCTTGAGCCGAGCCTGAAAACCTACGACAACCTGTTCCTAGGCTCGTTCGTAAAAAGCGAAAGAAAAACACTGCTTTGATACCGGCTGCGCCTTCTTGCTGAGCGCTGCCATCTGTTGCTGGTTGAACGGGGTGAACTCGCGCGCTAGTTGCACGTTGTGTTCGAGTTGGCCAACAGAATCACAACCGATGATCACGGTGCTGACCGGCAGAGAAAGCGAATAGTACATTGCCTGCCACATGTCAATTGGCGGTGACGCACAAGTCTGCCGAAGGTACAAGCGCTCTCTAGCCCATTTGTGCCGGGACTTAACACACCCGTGCCATTTACGACTTTCATTTGAGGATCTAATCTGTCGCCAGAGCAGTTCTTGGGGAGGGCTGTTCAGAAGAGCGTCCCGGATTCGATCAGTCCGGGGCGCTCTCTCTTTGTGCGCAGTGCTTCCACTGGAGCAATAACCGCCTCCGCTGTGGCGCAGGCCACGCTCCTCGGACTATCGTGGTGGCCGCGCAGTTTTGATTTCCATTCAATTTTCACAGTTTCTGCGGTAATGTATTTTGTCCGCGGCGCCAGAACATGCCTGCGGCCACGCAGGTAATGTGGCTCCCAATTCCAAACAGCAATACGACGCGATCGTGGTCGGCGGCGGTCACAACGGGCTCACCGCCGCCGCGTATCTGGCGCGCGCGGGAATGTCGACGCTCGTCCTCGAACGCAGACATATTGTAGGCGGATGTTGCGTGACCGAGGAAATCGCTCCCGGCTGCCGCGTGTCCACTACGTCTTATATCGCGAGCATGCTGCGTCCGGAAGTGATCATCGACCTCGATCTGCCGAAGTTCGGGCTGCGCATGGTGCCGTGTGATCCCGCAATTCAGGTCCCCTTCGCTGATGGACAGGTAGTGCCGTGGTGGGCCGAGAGGGATCGTGCCGTCGCCGAGTTTCGCAAGATATCTTTCAAAGATGCCGAAACTTTTGTGCGCATCGATGATCAGCTGAAGAAACTGGCTCGTTACCTGCAGCCGTTCTTTCTGGAACCACCCCCGGAAATTGATACGCGCAGCCTGCACGGTTGGTCGGATCTGTTCCGGGTCGGGAGACGATTCCGGTCGATCTCGAGCTCTGAAATTTCTCAGCTCATCTCTTTCCTGACCGGGAGCCTCGGTGACTTTCTCGATCGCAACTATGAGTCCGACAAAATCAAGACTCTTTTTCTGGCCAACAACGTCTACGGTAAACACGGCGGCCCGTATCAATCGGGCACTGCGATTGGTCTGCTTTTTCATCTGTTGAGCGGTGGAGAACACGAACTGCAAGGCTTCTTCGGACACGTAATGGGCGGGATGGGTTCGATCACTCAGGCGCTTTCGGCCGCCGCGCAACAATTCGGCGCCGAAATTCGGCTTTCAGCTCCGGTTTCACAGATTGATGTACGGAACGGCCGGGTTCGCGGGGTCGTGCTTGAAGATGGAATGGAGATTCGATCCAATCTCGTGCTCTCAAACGCCGATCCCAAGCGCACTTTCTTGCAGATGATCCCGGCCAGCGACCTTCCTGAAGATTTTGTCCGTTCGGTGCGCGGCATCAAGATGGATGGCCCTTGCGCAAAAGTAAATATGGTGCTGGCGGAAGAACCGCACTTCACGGGAACTTCCCCGAATGCCACTCCGTTGGAGCGTACGTTTTATACTCTGGTTTCATCGCTTGAATTTGCAGAACGCTGCTACGCTATTTCCAGATCTGGCGAAATCCCAGAGGAACTATGGGTAGATTGTGTAGTCTCTTCCAATGCGGACGATTCGCTTGCGCCCAAGGGCAAGCACATCTTGACCTGCTTCGTGCAGTACGTACCCTATCGCTTACGGGAAGGAACGTGGGATGAAAAGCGTGAACTGCTGGGCGATCGCGTAGTGAAGAAAATTGCCGAGTACGCCCCGAATGTGCCGAACGCAATCCTGGCGCGACAAGTCCTAACCCCGCTTGATTTGGAACGGACCTACGGTCTGACGGAGGGCAATATTTTCCATGGCGACCTGACGCTCGAACAGCTATTCTTCATGCGCCCGGTGGCCGGGTGGTCACAATACCGGACGCCAATCACGGGGCTGTATCTGTGCGGGGCGGGAGCGCATCCCGGCGGCGGCGTGAGCGGCGCCCCCGGTCACAATGCCGCGCATCAGGTCCTGCGAGATGTGAAGAAACGGGACTTCGTTCGGGCTGAAGCATGAACACCGGTGGCTCGCCAGCGAAGGCCGATGACGGGCGTTCCTATTAGATTCGGGCGACGAATACAGAGAAATTAACCCATTAAGGAGCACGCATGAAGAAGAAAGGTCTTCTTGAGCGATTAAAAGAAGGACCGGTTCTGGGTGACGGTGGTTATCTGTTGGAATTAGAAAAGCGCGGGTGGGTGCGCGCGGGTCCGTTCACGCCCGAGGTCGCGCTCAACCATCCCGATGCCCTGCGCGAACTGCACATTGAATTTCGTGAGGCCGGGGCCGAGGTCCTGCAGGCGCTCACGTTCTATGCCAGTCGCGACAAACTGGCAACCGTAGGATTGGAGAACCGCCTCGCGGAATTGAATCGTGCTGCTGTCCGCATCGCTCGCGAGGTCGCCGGGGACAAGTGTCTGGTCGCGGGCAATTTGAGTCTGACATGGATGTACGAGCCCGACAGTCAGTCAGCAGCCGACCGGGTTCGCAGGACGTTCGATGAGCAGCTCGTTGTGCAGGTGGATGAGGGCGTTGATTTCATCATTGGAGAAACTTTTTCCTGGCTGGGTGAAGCCCTGATTGCGGTTGAGCGAGCCAAGAAAACTGGCTTGCCGGCCATGGTGACCATCTGCTTCGAGAACAAAGACGAAACGACCGACGGAAAGACCGCAGCCGACGCGGCGAAGTCGTTGTTCGATGCAGGTGCGGACGTCGTCGGCCTTAATTGTCTGCGGCCACCGGAGCACATGCTGCCTGCCATGGAACAGATGCGCCGCGCGGTGCCGGGCTATCTGGGATGCCAGCCCACCGCCTATCGTACACCGAAAGAAAAGCCGGACTTCACCAGCTTGCCGGAGTTTCCTTACGCGCTCGATCCGTTGCAACTCACGCGCAAAGAAATGGCCGACTATGCGCTGCGAGCGCGCGAGATCGGAATCAACTACATCGGTGCATGCTGCGGCGCCGTCGCCATTCACATACGGGAGATGGCGCGTGCGCTGGGTAAACAGTCCGAAGACTCGCGTGTGTGGAAGAAAGGCGGCGAAAAGCCGATGTCGGCATACGAATATTACGATCACGACAATCAGGCGGGCGTGGGAAATAAATAGCGGAGACAGAACCAGGAACCAATCGAGTGGACCTCAAATCATCATGCGATCCGCCTGAAAATCTCAGTATTGCCGAGGCGGCCGATCCCAGACGGCCGCCTCGCGTACTTGGCTTCCGCGACCTTTTCCTGTTTTACGTGGTTACCGGCATCAGCCTGCGCTGGATTGCCACCGCCGCCGCGGCAGGCCCAAGTTCAATTGTAATCTGGATCGGCGCCTGGCTCATTTTCTACACACCGCTTGCCCTCTGCGTGATTGAACTTTCTTCGCGCTATCCCAACGAAGGTGGTCTGTACGTCTGGAGCAAACACGCCTTTGGCGATTTTGCGGGATTTATGTCAGCTTGGACGTACTGGACGTGCAACCTGCCATATTTCCCGACAGTGCTCTACTTCGCCGCCGGCAACGCACTCTTCATGTTTCCCCGTGCCGGGATGCGTCTCTCATCCGACGCGAGATACTACATCGTATTTTCCGTCGTCGCACTGGCAGTGGTCACAATCTTGAACATCATTGGCTTGGACGTAGGCACATGGCTGCACAACCTTGGAGCGCTCGCGATGTGGGTGCCCGTGGGAATCATCATTGTTCTGGGATTAATTGCGTGGCACCGCTTCGGTCTCGCCAACTCCTTCGCTCCCAGAGCCCTCGTCCCCAGTTTCAGACTCAAGGATGTTCTCTTCTGGTCCGTCCTGATCTTCGCGTTCGCCGGTTGCGAAACCGCATCCTTTATGGGCGACGAAATTAAGAACCCGCGCCGCTCCATTCCCTTTGCGCTCTTTGCCGCCGGCGCAACTGTCGTCTTGTGCTACATCCTTGGAACCGTATCAGTCCTGCTCGCCCTGCCCCAATCGGAAGTCGGCAATTTGCAGGGACTCATGCAGGCCATTTCCAAGACGACACAGCGTATTGGATTCGATGGCATTATTCCGATTGCCGCCTTCCTGATCGCCCTCAGCAACCTGGGCGCCGCGGGAGCTTTTCTTGCAGCGGTAGCCCGCCTGCCTTTTGTGGCAGGCCTTGATCGTTTTCTTCCTCCGATTTTTGGAGCGCTCCATTCCCGCTGGCGAACTCCCTGGTTCGCTCTCTTGACGCAAGGTGTCTTGGGCGTGGTCTTCGCTTTCCTGGGGCAGGCAGGTACCAGCGTCAAAGGTGCCTACGACGTGCTGGTCAGCATGAGCGTAATCACGTACTTCATCCCCTTCCTCTATCTCTTCGCCGCGATGTTCAAATTGCAAGGCAAGCCCGCCGGACCCGGAGTGATTCGCGTGCCGGGCGGCAAACCGGTGGCGTTAATGATGGCCTGCTTAGGTTTCTGTACCACGCTCTTGACGATCGCGCTGTCTTTGATTCCCGCTGCCGACGAGCCCAACAAAATGCTGGCCGTCGCAAAAATCGTCGGATTAACCGGGCTGGTACTGGTTGTCGGCGTACTGCTGTACTGGTTGGGGAAGAGGAATGCACGCCTTGCCGCGGCATCGATTCAATAACAACGGATTCTCTCCGACAGTGACCGTAACCAACCGGAAGGTTAGCCGGGATACGCTCCCGTGATATAGCCTTCTAGCTCCTGAATGGTTTGCGCCTGGCCGGAGATAATCCACTTCACCAAATCGCCGATTGAGACCACTCCAACCACGGTGTCATCCTGCACGACTGGCAAATGGCGAAAATGATGTTTGGTCATAATGGACATGCCCTCGTCTACACTGTGCTGCGGACTCACGAACACAACCGGGCTGGTCATGATCTGGTGCACCAGGGTGTCCTTCGAAGAATGGCCCATCAGGATTACTTTGCGGGCGTAGTCGCGTTCTGAAAGAATTCCGACAAGTTTATGGTCGGAAATCACAAGCAAAGCGCCGATACCGTGCTCCGCCATCTTTTCAATCGCTTCGTACACCGACTGATCGGGTGCTACCGATAGAACTCGATTTTCCTCTTTGCTCTTCAGCACCAATTCGATGGTATCGGAGAGTTTCATAGGCCCCTCACTCGTAAAGTCACTTGCCGGTTCGTGCATCCCATACCGGGTTGCCCTTGTCGTCGCGGAACATAAGCGTGTCCGTACCCTTCACCAACTCTCGTGCCAAAATCACGTCCGATGAGTCTTGCTTTACCTTAGAACCCGTAACCACAATCTGGTCGCCTTTGCTGAAGCTGATTCCCATCTCCTCTTGAAATGGTTTGGGGCAAACGTAGATGTGGAGTTTGTCGTCACCATTCTTGATGATCAGCTCGGTGAAGTCTTTCCTGGTACCGACCGACAACAAGTTCACTTCATCTATCATTCCCTTGGTCTTCGTTTCGGTGTGAAGGTCATACTTGGGCAGGCTGCTGTTTTCTGTTGGCGCCTTTTGTGTGAGCGCCGGCGCTACCCACAGGAGCAAAGACAACGCAACTTGAAAAGACAGACTGAGGCTTTTACTTGGCAGAGTGAGGCGTTTCAGACCAAGTGACACGAGTCCTCCCGTGGCTTACCGAGAACCCAACGTGGAGGGCGAGGTGCCTCTCTACCTTCCGGCACGGCCCGAGAAACACCTTCATCGGTTCCCCGGTTGCCTGGTACTTCGCTACGACAAAGCCGTCAACCCGGGTGCACCGGGAAGACAGGAGGATCGTACACCCTTCGGGCTTTTCATGCCAGACTCGTGCCAGCGCACCGAGGTCGCTAAGATCTGAGTTCGTCATAGGTAGCGCGAAGGTTCCGTCGACGCGTACATGCCAGATCGCGGCGAGTCGATCGCAGTCTCTTAGCGAACCTGTTTCTTGAGCGCCTGCTTTTCGCGATCCAGTACCATTTGGTCGAAGGCGTGGGGCAGCGACTCACAACTGGAATAGGGGCCGGGTTTATAAGCGCGAGACTGGATTCCTGCCTGCGAAAGCTCTGAGATAGCCCAGTCTTCCCGGTTGGTGCTGTCCCAAAATTCAACTGCGTCATTGCCTTCGAAGCCGGGCTTGGCCATTTCGGCGGGATGGAAATGCCATTCGCAGATAATGTCCGTACGATCCACGGCACGCGGCCAGAGCGTGTGCGTCATTACATAATCAGGATGGAGGCTTAATAGCAGGTTAGGAAAGACCGCGTAGTAGTAAACTTTGCTGCGTTCCTCGGCACTGAGTGCGGGAAGATATTCGCGGCGCAGCTTGCCATCTTTGTTCATGGTCTTGGCACCGCCTTGAAACTCCATCGAGCCGCCGATGTATCCGCGATGAGGCCGATCGTTATCGCCAGACATATAATCGGTGATGGCACTGAGCGCCGGATGCAGAATGGGACAGTGCAGGCACTCGTTGTAGTTCAGCATGATCAGCTTCCAATTGGCCTTCACCTGATACTCGATGTGCCGATAGGTGCTCAGTTCTACCATCTGCCAATGCAGAAACTTCTGAGGTAAATCTTCTAACTGACTGGCAAGCGGGGCCGGCTCTGATTTAAGGTTAATGAAGATGTTTCCGTCCCAGACATCGGCATGAACCCGATTGAGCGGATAGTCTTCGCGGCGAAAGCCGTCTTGTGCGTGCGGAGCACCGATGAGGCTACCGTCGAGCCCATACGTCCAACCGTGATATCCGCACTGAATCCGTCCGGGGAAACGTCCTTCCGCCTGGGCGCAGATACGGGTTCCTCGATGCCGGCACACGTTGAAAAACGCTCCCAACAAACCGCTTCCGTCGCGAGTGAGGATGATGCTTTCACCCGCGACCTCGCGCAGAAAATAGTCGCCCGGCGTCGGGATTTGGTTGGCTCGTCCGGCACAGATCCAGGTTTGACAATAGAAACGTTCGAGTTCGTCGCGGAAGAGATCAGGGTCCGTATAGTAGCGGGCCGGTAGAGTCGTCGCAACGGATTGGGTGTCAGAAGTCGGCATTCAGCACTCAGCAGGCAGAGTTCAGTTCCAGGTTCCGCCGCGTAAGGATTCTATCGCAGGAATCGAGTTGGTTGCCTGGCGCTTGCCGGTCCAGCTACGTCCGGCTTTCACATCATGAAACTCGGCTTCGCGCCCGCATCTGTTCGACTGCGCTGTTTTGTATAATTTGCCGACTCTCAAACGAGCAGTTCCTGGAAGGGAAAGGAGCACTCCTCATGCTGCTTAAAATGTTCAAGGATCGGGTCGCGCTGGGTCAAGCGGCTGCCCAACAAGCGGCGGTGGCCATTCGGTGCTCCATCGCAGAACGTGGGAATGCGCGGATTATTGCCGCGACGGCTGCGTCACAATTCGAATTTCTCGATGCCTTGACTAAGCAACCGGAATCAACTGGTCCCGGGTAGAAGTTTTCCATCTTGACGAATACATCGGCTTGCCGGTCACCCATCCGGGAAGTTTCCGCGGGATGCTTCTTGAGCAGTTACTGAACAAAACCGGAATTTCCCACTACCACCTGCTCGACGGAGATGCTGCTGATCCGTTGGGAGTGGTAAGCCGTGTGGGCAAAGAGCTGGCAGCCCAGCCCGTAGATATCGCGTTTCTTGGTATTGGCGAAAACGGGCACATCGCGTTCAACGATCCACCCGCTGACTTTAAAACCGAGGAACCTTACATCATCGTGAACTTGGATGAAGCCTGCCGCCAGCAGCAGGTAGGCGAGGCCTGGTTCGCTGACATTTCACAAGTGCCCAAGCAGGCTATCTCGATGTCGGCGCGCCAAATCCTCAAAGCCAAGGAGATCTTGGCGGTTGTACCTGACACGCGCAAGGCTCAGGCGGTGAAGGCTTGCTTTGAGGGCGCGATAAGCCCCATGGCGCCGGCGTCGATTCTGCGCACTCATCCCAATGCGACTGTCTATCTCGACGAGAACTCGGCTTCGCTTCTGGGGCCCGCTTTGCACAGTGCTCTCAACACGAAAGCGCAGGTCACGGTTAGTCCTTAGCTGCAGTTCGCAAAATAATAACTCATGGCGACCGCCGGGAAGCCGATTGCTTCGTTGCGCTGGTGGATTGGTGGCCTTCTGTTTGCCTCCACGGTCATCAACTATATTGACCGGCAGACGCTCTCGCTTCTCGCGCCGTATCTCAAGCTCGACTATCACTGGACAAATTCAGACTATGCGAATATTGCCATCGCCTTCCGCGTAGCGTATTCGATCGGACAGACCGCCTTCGGGAGGCTCATGGACCGCATTGGCACGCGCCGCGGCCTCACCCTCACCGTAGTCTGGTATTCCACGGTCTCGATGTTGACCTCGTTGGCGAGCGGTTTTTACAGCTTCTCCACATTCCGGTTTCTGCTGGGCGCAGGAGAGTCCGCCAACTGGCCAGCCGCAACCAAGGCGGTCTCCGAGTGGTTCCCCAAAGGTGAACGCGCGCTTGCGACCGCGCTTTTTGATAGCGGTTCGTCGATCGGAGGAGCGGTCGCTCCGTTCATCGTGCTGTCGATATATTTCCGCTGGGGATGGCGCCCGGCTTTTATGATCCCGGGCATTCTTGGCTTTCTTTGGCTGATCCTCTGGCGATGGTTGTACTACCCGCCAGAGACGCACGGTCGCATTAGCCAAACGGAACTCGAAATGATCGTTGCGGACAAGGAGGAATCGGATTTTTCCGAGCCAGGCAAACTCCGGCTAGGGTGGAGTCGACTGCTGCGCTTCCCGCAGACTTGGGGAGTCATAGTTGCGAAAGCGTCAACCGACCCGATTTTTTTCTTCATCACAGAATGGTTTCCAATTTACTTGGTGGCGAAGGGAATCGAGCTCAAGACCGGATTAATCGCCGTGTGGATTCCGTTCATCGCCGCCGATCTAGGGAGCTTTTTCGCCGGCGGTCTTTCCGGCTATTTGATTAAGCGGGGATGGTCTCTGGGAGCGGCACGCAAAGCGCTGATTGTTTTCGGCGGAGCCGGAATGACCATGCTCATCCCCACGATTTTCACGACTAACTTGTACTTGATCGCTTTCCTGTTTGCGGTCGCGACATTTACCTATGCGGGTTTCACCACGATGGCGAATGTGCTGCCGTCGGACCTTTATAACAGCGAATCAGTGGGGTCGGTAAGCGGGCTGAGCGGTACCGGGGCCGGCATCGGAACCATCGTCGCTTTCAAACTCATCGGCTATTTTTCCGACGCTCGCCAGGCCGCGGGCACTCATTCTTTCGACCCAATCGTGATCATCGCGGGCTTGGTGCCCTTCGCGGGTATGATTTTGGTTTTGCTATTAGTGCGCAACACGAAAGCGACGCAAGAAGGATTGGTACGAAGAATCTGAGCGCTCAGATACACTCGTGAGGAGCTATGGGATATAAGGGCATGGAACTCGACGGGAAAGTGGCCGTCGTGATCGGTGGCAGTTCTGGAATCGGCCGCACTCTCGCGCGCGGGCTGGCCGAGGCGGGAGCCAACGTGGTGCCGAGTGCCCGCCGCATGGAACTCGTGAACCAGGTTGCCGGCGAAATCGAGTCTCTGGGCCGGCGGTCGCTGCGCGTAAGCTGCGACGTGGCCGATCGCGAATCGTTGACAAGAGTGTTGGAGGCGTCGGTCCAGGCGTTCGGGAAAGTAGATATCCTGGTCAACGCCGCCGGATTCAACCAACGCGCTCCGACCCTGGACTTTCCTGATGCCGACTGGGATCGCCTCATCGACACGAACCTGACCGGCACGTTGCGAGCCTGCCAGGTTTTCGGGCGTCACATGATCGAGCGTGGCTACGGGCGCATTATCAACATCGCTTCCATGGGCTCATTTCTGGCGCTTTATGAAGTGGCCGCGTACTGCGCGAGTAAGGCAGGGGTGGCCTCTTTGACGAAGTCGCTGGCGATCGAATGGGCGCGACATGGAGTTTGCGTGAATGCGATTGCGCCGGGCTACTTCCGCACGCCGTTAACTGAGAGGTTGGTGGTAGGCACGCCGCGAGGACAGGAAGTGCTAATCCGCACTCCGATGAAGCGCTTCGGTGAATTGGAGGAATTGATCGGGGCGGCGATCTTTCTCGCCTCAGACGCTGCCAGCTTTGTGACCGGTACTCTGCTTGCCGTGGATGGCGGCTATCTCGCCAGCGGCGTGAATCAATGATTCTCGCTTAGTCGACGCAAATCGTTTTCAACGCGTACACCGCCGTCGCTACTTATGATGGCCTTCTGATGCGCGGCAGGACTGAACGTCGCTCGGGTTGACCGGAACGCTGATCGGCTTACCATCACGGGTCGCATTGCCTCCCTTTACAACCGGGTCGAAGCAATCTTTCCAGAGGCCATTATCTTCCTTCCATTGTCCCTGAATGAATCCCAGCTTCTTGCACTCGCTGATGATTCTCTGGCAAGCCGGGTTATGTTCAGCGGCGCTATGATTCTGTCCGCCCTTGGGTTGCGTTTGCTGGCCGCCGATCGAAGGGGCCGGCACAGTCTGTGCCATAACATTCGCCCCGATCATGACTGATACAAGAAACATCCCTGAGATCAAAATCCGACTGATTGTACGCCTACCCATTATTCTTCCTCCAGCTCGAAGATAAAGATTATCAACCCTTACAAAACTGTCAAGCCCAGTCATTTGCGAAATCTGGGGTCCGGACAGATTGCTTTAACAAATGTCCTTAATAAGTAAAGATACTAAGAACTCTAACAAGATCTACTCCGATTAAAAGCCAGTGGTTCATGCTCACCCCGCTTCGGCGCGAGCGGCGCCAAGCAGCAGCTCCGTAAGTGCCCGAAGCCGTTTCCGCCCCATGTGGCTCAGCTGCTTGCGGTGGAAATCCGCGACTGGTTTATCGAGGCGGGCTAGAAGCTTGATCCCGTCGGCCGTGATCCGTCCGATCACCGTTCGCCGGTCCTTAGTTTCCCTGGAGCGGGAGATCAAGCCGCGTTTTTCCAGGCGGTCGAGCAGTCGAGTGATGTCCGGGTCCCGCGTAATCATGCGAGCCGCGATTTCGCCGCAGGCTAACCCCTCCCGCGCGCCTCTCAGGATGCGAAGCACGTTGTACTGGGTCGCGGAAACGCCCTCGGTCTTGAGAACCTTGACCAGCCCGCGGGAGAGCATGTCGGTGGTGCGCATCAGGTTCAGGAAGGTTGTTTCCTCCAGACAGTCCGCGCGCCGTCGTTCCCCCGGGGATCGAGTTCCCTCTTTCATCTATCTTGATATTCTTCGTTATAACGAATGCTGTCAAGACGTACATCAGGCCGCTAAGACGCGTTGAAATCGGAGATGTGGCGAGATTTTATTGAACGGTGATGTGACTTCTGACGTCGGTGGCTTTGATTGCCGCTCCGTTCACGGCGACCGCCGTATTCCTTGCGATGTTTTCCGCTTCTCCTTTTTCTTTTTCGGACTGGACCGTGCCGTCCAGGAAAACCAGCTTGTCCACGACGCGGACGTGAATCAGGCTGTCATGTGTCACCGGGTTCTTGTCAATCTGATCCTGGACGGCCGTTTGGAGAAGCAGGTCCTCGGGGCTTGTGGCTTCGGCGTGCAAGTACAGGTCAACATCAATCCCCACGGTATTCTTCTTTCCGCAGCCCGCAGACACTACGACCAGGAGGAAAATCAGAGCGGCGCGGCAGGCCTTTGCTACGAGCGAGCCTGTAGAAAGTTGGGGTAGGCATGCGAACTGGCCAGGATTGATGTTGGTCATCGATTTCTCCGAAAGGTGAATTTTGTGTTACCCGACCGAAAGCCGCCGCCCGGGAAACTGACGCCATCCACTGCCAATGCACTTTCAACTGATTGAACCAGGCTGCGAAGCGAAAACGGCTCCGTGTCAGTTCCCAGGTGCGTACGAAGGTCTCCCTGCAGTGCGAGCAAGTCGGTCGAAAACAGGCGCATCCCGCGCATTTCAAGCAAAGAAGGCGTGGCCTGGACCTTCCCATTGGCTGCCTCAAAGTTGAATGAAAGCGACTCATAGGAAAGAGAGTGTGGCGGAGCCTGAAGCTGCAGATCTCGTGCCAGGTCTCTCATGATCTCGTTCAGCGACTTGAGCTGGACACGAGTGATCGCCTGTACCACGCCGGGAATCTTGCGGTCTGGCGCGCTCCGGAACCGCACGCTGATGCCGAGCCGATCCAACTGATCAAGAGCGGAGGACTGTAGACCGGTTCTCCCAAAGATTTCGCGGCTAACCGTAAGACCGACCGCTTTGAAGTTTACTTCGCCGTCGAGTTGGTCATCGAGCAACCCGAGGACTCCTTGCGGCGAACTTAAGCCAAACGCACTCGCCTGCAAGTTCTGGAGATTCAGGTTCAAGCGGGCGTCGAACCTGCCGATTGGCCCCGCGGGGTCGGGCCATGAGAGGCTGCTTTGCCATCCGCCGGCTGCTTGACCAAACATGACCTGCGCCGAGAGCGGAGCATACAGCTCGAGCGCCGATCCATAACCTACGGCCGAGTGTAAGGTTTCTCCCGGAATACGAAACTGCTCGATCGCCAAGGGACCAACATCAACGATCTTTGCGTTCCACAACGCAGAGTTACTCGACGCCTGCACCGCGCGGTAATTGGCCCAGAAAGTGTCGTAATAAGCCGAATCAAAGAGCAAGTCCGATCCTGCGGCTGCTTGATGGAGCTGGTTTGCAAGCAGAATCAGAAATGGCAAGCGGAGCTCAAAATGTCTTTCTTTGGCGCCGAACAAATCCACCGTGGCGTCGACCGGCACATAACCATCCGCTACCAGTTCGTCTCCGCGGCTGGTGAATTCGGTTTGCACATCGATCGTGGAACGGATGCTCGAAGCCTCGCTCTTTCGATTTAGCCAAGCCAGTTGTTTGATATCGAGGGCAACGACCAGAGCACATCTGGTCGCGTTCAAAGACAAAATCGGCTGGTCAGCCGAGCGATTCTTAGCGCTCAGTTCCCAGTGCACATCGCGAACCCCGGACTCGGAAGAAGCTGGATTCCCAAAGAGTTGAATTAGCTTGTTAATGTGTTGATCGAGGCCGGTGAACGCGGCCCTGAGCTTATCGGCAACATCGCCGTCGGACGGAGCCGCCTGCATCGAAGACGCGGTTCGGATCCTGGAGTTTATTGAAAGTCCAGCGTGATACTCCCGGCTTTTGCCGTCTGTCGCGCGCAGGTCCACCGATGAGAGTTCAAGAGAGAGATTGGTCGGAAGCGATGCCGGCGTTACTGGGTTGAACGCGATTCTCAGATGCAATCCATCATTAGTCGAACCACCAGCACCTGAGGACAAATCAAGATGCTTGAAAAACTCCGAACGGAAGAGAGTGATTTTCGCAAGATCTAATGAGAGAATCGGGCCCGGAGCGAGTCCCACATCCCCGTCGAATCCGGTAATTTGTGTTCCAGAGAATTGTGCGGCCGCTTGAAACCGGTCGACTTGCCCATCGAGGGATACCCCATCGAGATTGACCCCGAAGCTCCGTAAGAACGGGCTGGTTTGCGACTGCAAAGAGCCGAGCAGGAGCTTCTTCTCTAATCCAAAATCAATCGCCCGCTCTCCGCGGCGTATCTTGAATGCGAGCTCACCATCGGGTTGAAGTGGAATCGATACTCCTACATTGGTCTCATTACCGTCTGCCGTCACCTCGGTAATTACGTTGAGATCGCCTTTGCCGTCCAGAGTTTCGACATGAGAAAACTCCGTGCGGGAATCGAGCGCTTTAAGGCGCAGCGCCGGAAGGAGGAGCTCTCTTACACTGGACACGATGTCTCGAACCGCGACTCCTTCGCCTGAAGGTCCTTGCAGCCGCAGAACCGCACCGCCGGGCTTGGCAGGCCAAGCTCCGTCGAACTTAAAGGTCGCCGGGGTCGGCAAAGTTTTTGATAGCGTGCTCAGTTGCTTGAGCAGCGCCGAAGCATCGTGTTGTAGCTCGTCAGCGGGCGGAAGCGCGGGCAGCGATCCATCAGTCTGCAACTCCAAATGCGAAACTTCGGTGAGTCCACTCCATTTTGCAACCGAGGGTAGGGTGAGGAGATTCCATCCGCTGCCGTAACTTGCGGTCAGGCTCACGGTGCTGTTGTGGAAAGTCATTGATGTGTCAAACTTAAGATCACGGAATTCGGCCTGCAGTGGATACACCCCCGCAACCAACTCGGGGATTCTAACGTGCGCCTCAGTGCGAGCTTCGAACGGCATCGTAAGCGAAAGAAGATGGCCCACCCCTGACAAGTTCAGGGCCAGCGATGCCGGTCCGTTTGGCGTCAGGGATTGGTGAATCAACAGCTCTTGCTCGGGCACATACAAAGCTCCACGTTGAGGATCAAGCGAAAACCGAAGACCGTTCTCAGTCCAGAGAACCGCATTTCCAGGCCCAGGCTCCGTGTCGGGCGTCCGCGCGATAAATAGCCGTCCCTCTGCGTCGAACTTCCCCGGAATCGGCCCCGGCGGCGTTCGCCCCGTAACTTGGAACCGGACCGCAGGAATTCCCGCCTGCAGCCAAGGTGTAGAATCTCCCGCGCGACGGCTCGAAATCTCGACGTCTCGGAGGCGCGTCTCCAGAGAGATGGAGTGGCCTCGTGGGTCAGTATTTTGGTTAGCTTCGAACACAACTGAGCTGGCCGTAACCCGCCCCCGCCGCGCGCTAACTGCGAGGCCACGCATTGTGAGATCAAGCTGAGCACCCTCGTTAACCATGGCGGGCAACAAGAAACGTGCGCCGCCGGATTGGAGCGCAACTTGATCGCGAAACCGCACATCGTCGAGTTCCAGGTTCAGATCCAGCGGACGATTAAGACTGAGTGTTCCCGATCCACCGCCAACTTGAATCGCGGAATCGGGCCACGTCTTGATACGTCCGATGTGCAGAAGCTGCTCATTACCGTCCGCATCGGCACTGGCATCAAGATTTTCGGATCGAACACGCGACCGCACCGCATACCTGACGCTCATCGGATTCAGAGTGAGACCAGCGGCCGCGTCTACGGATACTTGAGGCATTTGCGTCGATGAACCGCACTCTTTTCCACCCGCTTCCCGCGCGGGAAGCGCAATGTCCCGGAAACTGCCGCACAGGAATACCTGCGGCTCACTCCAATTCTTGGGAAGCCAATCGAATCGACTAGAGAGCCAGGACAAATCGCCGGCAGCGCTGCCTTCAAAAGATCCTTGGCCGATGTTGATAGCCCGCAACATCGCCGACGCGGGCGCCAATTCGAGAGTGAAGTTGTCATCGACGACTTGCGGCACGGCAAGCCGTCCTAATGCGGCCTCGCCGATTTCCCCGTCACTCAGGGACGCCGCCACATTATTCAGCCGGGTCTCGATCACCCGGACCGATGTCAGCGAAGCTGGATGCGAGGGTAATAATCCATAAGCGACGAGCAGCGACAACAATGTGACTCCAGCAAACACATCCAACGCAAACGGCTCCCATCGCTGCTGCCATTCACGGCCCTCCCGATAGACCGCGCGTTGCATCGCCCACGCGATGACCAGCACAATCAAAAATGAATAAAGCAGAAATCGGATCACCGACAAATGCTGGAATAGAATTGCATAGCACGCGAACGGAATCAGAACAGCAAGCACAACGGAAATCGTCCGACCCCGGCTAGGAGGCAGACAGCGGACCAGAAGCAATTTCACCACGATCAGCAGCGACGCGACCGCGAGGATCACCAGCAACAGAATCCGGCGAAGACGAAGGACCATCCTCCAAACTGCCCCGAGGGAAAGTACCGGTCGGGTGGCCAGGTCCGTCCCAAGTTGCCGCAGCAAACGTGCACGATCAAAGTTCCACTCGGCATTGCGCTGGCGCTGCAAAGCTATCTCGACCCCATCCGCGTCCACATGCGCCAAAGTCATGGTGCGCTCTGAGCCGTGCGGAAGCGATGGTCCCGCTAACGTGAGTCTCCCGGTTCGGAGATACGAATCACCGGTCGTAAGTCCGAGAAGAATCTGAACCTGCTCGGTCTCGGCCTTCCGAAAGAAAATATCAGTCTGTATGTGGTCGGCCTTGATGAGATCGGCTGTTCCCGGTAGGCCGACCAGAATCTCTCCCACAGAGATGCCCCGAGCCGGTGCAATTCGGGTTTGATCCAGATGGATGAACAGGGGCTGCTGAATCAATTCGATATCGATCGCGTCGATGGTGATTCCCCAGAGCCACCCATCTCGCATGCAACAGAACTGTGGCGAGTGGATGGAATATCGGACTCCAATCCTCTCCGCTGCCTCGTGAAGTATCGGCCGATTGGCCAGGCTCTCCAGCGCCCCCGATTTGCAATGGCAAAACAACGCGGGACCAAGCGTCGTAGAAAGAACGGCAACCGGCAACACCATATAAATCGCAAAGCGGACGAAGTGGCGCGAAATCCAATCCAGAACGGAAACCAGCGTCATGATTCACGTTCCCTGTTTCCCGATCGACGCTCTCGTGTGGAGCGATTCATGGCAATATAGTCGGCGAACGGTTACAACAACAGCGGGAGACTGCGCCAACTTGTTCTACGCCGCGTCACCCCGAACGACGTGCGCAGCAATCCTCTCGGCTAAAGCACCGATCGTCTTCGATGGGTTCGGACCGATAGCGGACGGCACGATCGAGCCATCGACCACATACAGACTCGGATAGTTAAATACCGCCCCCTGCGGATTCACCACCCCCGTCGTGATGTTATCGCCCATGGGGCATCCCCCCAGCGGATGGGCCGTGATCAGCTGTTTATTCGTCGTCCAAGTGGGGTTCAGGAAGAAGCTGCCTCCCAATTCCGGCGACTCCGAGATCCCGCGCAATGTCTTCTCAATCTCCCGGAAGAGCGGCAAGCTGTCGTGGTACGGCCAACGGATCTGGAGATTGCCTTCGTCGTCGACGGACATCTCCCCGCTCGCCGCATCGATCCCCATCACCAGGTAGGGCAACATCGCCGCACGGCGTCAAAATCAAGACGGTCGAAAACTGCTTCGGCGAGGCCACGGCCTCCGACGCCTCGAAACAAGTCCTTCAAGAAACGCCACAGCCGGCGCCCCGAGGGCCAAGCCTCCCGGCGCAAGTTGCAGATTGGCCCGCAGAAAGTCGGGAATGCCACCGTCCTCGACCATGAACCCGTGGCCATCGAACCGGTCGCGGTAATCGATGCTGCCGTGATGGTTGGGCCCTTCATTGGCTCTGTCAGGCGCTCGGCCCTGAAAGTAACCGCCCCGAAGTCGCCGTTGCCGGAAAAGTGTCGGCCCAGCATCGGGCTTAGATCTGGCAAGGTGGCGGGGTCCGCCTTGCCGCTGAACATAGCCGTACTTGCTGCGCAGCAGCAGTTCCGTCGACCCCAAGGCGCCCGCGGAAACAATCACTGTTTTGGCGCACACGGTGCCGGAGAAATTCCAGCTCAAATCGGTGTAATGGAGGGTGTAACCATTCGGACAGACAGGATGGTCTTCAGCATTGTTCTCGATGAGCTAACCCTATGCTGGGAATAGACCTCCACTCCCGCGCTCGCGCCTGCCACAGATACGTGAGATCCATCGTGTTTTTGGAGTGGGTGTTGCATCCGATAAAGCACTCGCCACAGTTCTGGCAAGCCATCTGCGGCGGACCGCCGTATCCGTACGGGTCGTTCTCCAGGACGCCCGGCTGGCTGCCATTCTGACCCCAATAGACGGCCAACGGAACCAGGCTGAATCGTTCTCCGGCGCCGACTCCGTCCGCGGCGGCTTTCAGCGCCAGGGTCTTGAGTGGAGGCTCCGCCATGGGGCTGGGATGGAGCATTTCGACGATCCTGCGGTAGTATCCGGGCATCTCCCGCGTCCAGTCCACCGACTTCGGCCAGCGCGGATTCCGCAGGATTGTCGTGAACGCGTCCAACTGCACATCGGCATATACCAGGGAGGTCCCGCCTACACCGCTTCCACACAGCACGCTGATGCCGTCGAAGGATCTGAACTCCAACAACCCGCGCCAACCTTTCCTGCCTCCGCCTCGCCAGAACCAGTCCTTGGTTCGGGCCAGGTCGCGCGGAAACTCTCCGCGATGGTATCGCTTGCCGCGCTCCAGACACACATATCGAGACATCCTTCCCGCGGCCGGCTTTGACTTCGGCCGCCTGGGCCTCCGCCAGCCGGCAGGCCATGATCGATCCGCCGAAGCCGGAGCCGATGATCACAATTTCGTACGCCTGTTTCAGCACACGCGGCAGTTCGAAGAGCCCTCCTCCCGCTATCGCCCGATTCGCTTGGCAAAGTTCAGAAACATCCAGTAAAGAACGACGAAGACCAGATCACCGATGACCGGTATCAGAAAGAGCCGCGGAATCTGCCCGCCGAACGCCATCATGTTGTAGACAAAGACGGCTGCGAACGCCAGTTTGCCGATGATCCCCAGGATTACGATGTTCTTGTTGCCGTACATGTCCCGCCAGACCATGAGGTACCCGATGCCGAAGGTCAGGAGCAGCGCGAGCCACCCGTCGTAGTAGGCCGGTGGCCGGCGGCTGAAGGCCGGAGATGCAGAAGATCCACGGGGTCCCCACCACGATGAGCAGCCGCCCACGACGTTCCACAGCCCGCCGACCAGGAACATGTCTCTTGTAAAAACGTTCACCCATAGTGCTCCTTCAGGCCGTCGGAGACCGGCCACTGGCGCCGCGCTTACATGTTCAAGAACTCACCGTAACCCGTTCCGCTGATAGCCTGCCCGGCGTAAGTGCCGGTGTAGGAGAAATTGTAATAGATCATGTTCGAGCTGATGGTGCCGGCGGCCATTCCCTTCTCCCCGTGTACTCCAGGATGCCGTGCCGGTCACCGCCCGCACTGTCCACCCCCTGTGAAAGTCGCTCGCGGTGCCCCGTCACGTACCCGCCTTCTCGTCCTCGGCGACCTGGTTGGAATATTCGATCTTGACGGCTTCACTGTTCGTAAGCCCCTTCGAGATAGCAACCGCCTCGGTTGCGAAAATTGATTCCAAAGCCCGGGCCATCATGAAGCCACCGTGAAGCCGTCATCGCCGCAGACAGTTCATACTGATATCGAATCGCCTTAAAGGGGAACAAAGGCGCCGATCGCCCCGACCGGAAACCAGAATTGCTATCAATCAAAAGGCCTGCGGGCGAATCCGTGCTCGAAACTGCCTCTTCCCTTTAGTGCATAGGTCTCTTCGCGATCGCGGCAGGTGTGCCGGATCGTCCCGCTGGTGCCCCGCCGGTACGTGATGGTTCCTTCAAAGTCCGCGAACGCCGAAAAATACGTGAACAGGTTGCGGAAGTCGGCCCACCAGACGATGTTCTTCGCCTTGCAATTCAGCGTGACTGTGATCCCGGCCTCGGGATTAATAAAATCAACCTTATAGTTCGGCCATTGACCGGCGATCCTGCCGTAGTGCTCGCTGGTGTCGTCCGATACTACGTTGGCCCCGCTCACAATTACGTCGAGCACGTCGGCTCGCATCGCCAGGTCGGTCCGCTTCGGCAGGTAGCGATGCGAGAGATGGTTCGACTTCTCCTTCGCTGTCTGAGCCGCGATCTCGGTCGGAGTTAAGAGCAGATGTTCAACCGCATCTGAGGTCGACAACCGGAGTTGAAGTTGTTCGTAGTTGTCGATGCCCTCGAGCCCGTAGAGCCCGGTCATGATGCTGCCGCGAACCAGTTTGATGGGCAGGCGCTCCTCGTCTGGAATCATGAAGAAGTACCAGCCATCCCAACCGGGCCAGCGAACAGATGTGTCGACTTTGCCAGATGCGTTCAGCCGGAAGTAGCGTGGAAGTTCGTACGCGGGCGGCAGCGAAGTTCGATCGTTCTTGGACGACCGGTCAGGAAACCACACCAGCAGCACAATCACGAACAGCACGACGGCTGCCAGAACGACCAGCGCGAATCCTCCCAACCCCATAAGCCTGCCCCACCCCGGCTCCATGACCAAAAGGACGATTTCACGGTCTCGTCAGCTTGATTTCGCTGGTTCAAGATAGTCGAGGTGCTTTCCCTCAAGCCACAGACCGATTGCGAAGACGGCGATACCCACGGCCCAAACCACCAACGTGAACACCAGCATCCACAGAAAAGTGCAGTCCTGATAAAACAGCGGACTCTGACCTTGCTCGAATTGAGTGTAAGTCCCTAAACGAAAGGTTCGGTGAGTCTGCGCAAAAGTCCAAATCAGCGCGTACAGCCCAATGCCAAGGTAGACAAACCGGTTCAACACCAGGTGATCTCGGATGACAAGTCGTCTTCCCAGCAGGAACCCCGCATTCGCTGCTCCGAAAAACACGACCACAAAAATTGGCACAAAGTATGGATAGGCGTCGATAGAATCCGCTTTCCACCACATGTGGGTTGTTTCCCAGCCGAAATAATTCATCAGAAAGTAGAGAGGAACCCAACTAAAGAAGAAAATCTGGAAGATGTTGTGTTTCCAAATGGCTCGATAGTAGTATTCGGGCCGTCCGAATCGCAACTGCTTTGCGGCAGCATCGGCGAACAGAGAACCGATCCCGAAGGCAACGGGAACATCGATTTGCACCATTTCTCTACCCCACGCAACGGAGGCGTTCTGACCCTCCGCTCGCTCACCGCCCCAACTTCGAGAAACTGGCTGTGCCAGTCTAGCGGATCACTTACGCAAACGTCCAGTTGCGGTCCTCGTGCGGGTTCATCCGCGCTCCTCGCACATATACAGTAGTGACGGACCGGGCTTCGTCGTTACAAAGTCACGTGTACCCACGCAGGCAGGAGACGAATCATCGCACACAGTTGCGCGTGTTGAAAGCGTCCAAGCGAGTATCAGAGTCTTATTATGCCAACGTGAGAAGCGTCCGCATTCAGCCCAACACTGCGGAGCCGGTCGACGCAATCAGCGTCCCGTTCAAAATCGTAAACGCGCACCGGTTGGCGGCGAACCAGTACGGAATTTCGCGGTAATCGTCCGCCTCGAATACAGCCAGGTCCGCGTCTTTCCCGGGCTCGATCGAGCCCTTCCGCTCGCCGAGACGCAGCGCCCAAGCGCCGTTGATGGTTGCGGCGGAGATGGCTTCCGCTGGGGACATTTTCATGTGAGTGCATGCCAGCGACATTACGAAGGGCATGCTGGGTGTGGGCGATGAGCCTGGATTGTAATCGGTGGCCAAAGCCACGGGCACGCCCGCATCGATCAGCTTCCGTGCTGGAGGATAATTCTCCAGCCCGAGAAAGTAATTCGCGCCCGGCACTAAAGTTGCAATGGTGTCATGCCGTGCCAGTTCTCGAATGTCGTCCCGGCTCACGTAATCCATGTGATCAAACGACGCCGGATTGTAGCGCAACAGCGTCTGCAGAGAAGTCTCGCTCAATTGGCAAACGTGCGCCCGCACTCCCAAACCATGTTTCTCTGCGGCCTCAAAGATTCTTGAAGTGTCCGCTGCGCTGAATGCTCCGCGCTCGGTGAACACATCCACAAATTGCGCGAGCTTTCGTTTGGCCGCCTGCGGGATCATTTTCTCGCAAACAAGTTCGACATACTCTCGCAAGCGGCCGTGGAATTCCTTGGGCGGAACATGAGCACCGAGCAGGGTCGAGACTACGGTGCCGGGCCAATGCCTGGCAGCGTCGCGAATAGCCTCGAGCGACTTCAACTCTGACTCCAGACTCAGCCCGTAACCCGACTTGGCTTCTACGGTTGTCGTACCTTGCTCGGCCATCTCACGGAGCGCTTGCAAAACTCTTTCGGTTAGCAGGCTCTTCCCTGCCCTGCGGACGCCTTCCACGCTCGACCGGATGCCGCCGCCCGCCCCGGCAATTTCCTCATACGTCGCGCCCGAAATGCGCTTCTCGAAATCGACCAGCCGCGGCGCAACGAATGCCGGATGCGTGTGGGAGTCCACGAAACCTGGCAGAACGATTTGGTGCTCGCAGTCGACCTCGAGGACTGTCTTGCGATTCCTTTTGAGCCAGGAATCACGCAGGGCGTCTTTGCTCTTGCCGACCGAAACAATCTTTCCGCCGAGGCAAAGCACCGCAGCATCTTCGATGATGCCGAGCTCGTTGAGCTCCTGCGCGCGACGCGGACCCTGCTCGCTCGAGGAAGATTGTAGCGTGAGCAACTGGCCGATGTTGATCAGCAGCAGAGCTGGCGCCCGATGACGCGATTTTGGTGTAGACGGCACTCCCAAGCAGTTTAGCAGCCACCTCGAAAAGGGTGAACTCTGATACCTGCGCCTGAATATCAGGCAAATGGTATAATCAGGCATTGGGGAGGAATTGATGGAGTCAGCAAAAGTTGGGAAGCGTGGCGCGATCATTGTGCCGGCGAAGTTGCGCCGGCGTTTTGGCATTGAAGAAGGGAGCATGGTGGTCGCCGAGGAAAAGGACGACGGTATCCTGATTCGCCCTGCGGTTCTCGTCCCCGTGGAACGATATAGTCCCGAGCGCAAAGCTGAGTTCCTTCTTTCGACAGCGACCACTGCCACCGACTACCAAAAGGCCCGAAGGGCGGTGCGCAGACTCGGGGTCGACCCCGATTCAGTTCCGCATCGGCGGCCTTCATAGATGGACCGCCTGTTCCTTGACGCCAATGTTCTTTTTTCCGTGGCTTACCGCTCTGATGCGGGACTTCTGCGACTCTGGAAACTTCAGGACGTGACACTGTGCAGCTCGCGTTATGCCTTGGAAGAGGCCAGGGTCAATCTTGCCGAGGAAGATCAGCGGAGGCGGCTGAATAGGCTGTCAGAGAAGATACGGTTGTTCGAAGCAGTGCAAACGGAACTTCCTCGCGGAATTTCTCTGCCTGAAAAAGATGTGCCGATCGTACTGGCGGCCATCGCAGGTCGATGCACTCATCTGCTGACAGGCGACGTCCGCCACTTCGGCATATATTTCGGCAAGAAGATTGAGGGGGTAGCCATTGTCCCGCCGGGAGAGTATCTCAGGAAGCGATCGGCTTGAGACTGCATTACATCGGCACCTTTACGCCCGTCTTCTTGGCAAACTCTTTCGCTGCGTCATAGCCCGCGTCTACGTGGCGGATCACTCCCATCCCAGGATCTGTTGTCAGGACGCGTTCGATTCGCTTGGCCATCATTTCACTTCCGTCCGCGACCGTCACTTGTCCGGCGTGCAGCGAGTAGCCGATGCCAACGCCGCCGCCGTTGTGGATTGAAACCCACGAAGCGCCGGCGGCCGTGTTCAGCAAAGCATTGAGCAGCGGCCAATCAGCTACCGCATCGCTGCCATCCTTCATGCTTTCGGTCTCGCGGAATGGAGAGGCGACCGAACCGCAATCCAAGTGATCGCGTCCAATCACGATTGGCGCCTTGATCTTGCCCTTCTTCACCAGGTCATTCATCGCCAGCCCGAACTGGGCGCGCTCGCCGTATCCCAGCCAGCAGATTCTCGCGGGCAGTCCTTGAAACTTGATGCGCTTGCGGGCCAGATCGATCCAGCGGCGGAGAATTCGGTTCTCCGGAAACAACTCCAAGACCAGATCATCGGTAACGTGGATATCGGAAGCCTCACCCGATAAAGCCACCCAGCGGAATGGTCCGCGGCCTTCGCAAAACAGCGGGCGAATATATGCGGGCACAAACCCTGGAAAGTCGTATGCGTTTTTTACGCCGCGCTGGAATGCGAATGTTCGAATATTGTTTCCGTAATCGAAGGTGACTGCGCCCATCTTCTGCAGGCGCAGCATGCCTTCTACGTGCTGCGCCATCGCGTCCAGCGACTTTTCCTGATAGCTCTGCGGATCGCGCCGGCGCAGTTCTAGCGCGGCTTCGAGTGTCATGCCATTCGGCACGTAGCCGTTCAGCGGATCGTGCGCCGAGGTCTGATCGGTCAGGATGTCCGGTACCACGCCGCGCTCGGCGAGTTCGGGAATCACGTCGGCGCAGTTTCCTACTAGTCCGACCGAGACGTTTTCTTTTTTCCGGACCGCGTTCTTCAGAATGCGCAGCGCTTCATCGAGCGTCGTCACCATGAAGTCGCAGTAGCCGGTCTTGAGACGTTTCTTGATGCGTTCGGGGTCGACGTCAATGCCGAGGAAGGCCGCGCCAGTCATGGTGGCCGCGAGAGGCTGGGCGCCGCCCATGCCTCCCATGCCGCCACTCACGATCAACTTGCCGGCGAGGTCCCCGGCGAAATGTTTTTCGCCGGCTGCGGAAAAGGTTTCGAATGTGCCTTCCACAATTCCTTGGGAGCCGATGTAGATCCACGAGCCTGCGGTCATCTGGCCGTACATCATCAGGCCGGCGCGCTCCAGTTCGTTGAACTTTTCCCAGTTGGACCAATGTCCGACCAGGTTCGAGTTCGCGATCAGCACGCGCGGAGCGTAGTCGTGGGTCTTGAAGACACCGACTGGCTTGCCCGATTGCACCAGCAAAGTCTCGTCGTTCTCGAGGCTCTTCAATGACGCGACGATGGCATGGTAGGCCTCCCAACTGCGGGCGGCACGTCCGGTTCCTCCGTAGACGACCAGATCGCGGGGACGCTCGGCGACTTCCTCGTCGAGATTGTTCATCAGCATGCGCATGGCGGCTTCCTGCTGCCAGCCTTTGCAGGAGATGCTGTTGCCCCGCGGGGCGCGAATTGGCGTGTAGTTCGCTTGAGTGATTTCAGTTTCGACCGGCATGACTAGATGTTAGTGCTTTGAAGACAAGTCTTCAAATGGCGGCTGCCGGTGTTTTTCCCAGTCCTCCGAATTAGGATGGGGCATCTTTGTTTAGTGGGGTGATGCCGGCGAACTCGAAGACAGTGCGCAGGTCGCGCCAGTTGCCGCGTTCGGCGCCTGCGATCGCGGCTTGTACTCGCTTGAGTTCGTTCTCTTCTTCCTGCCTCTCACGCGCGGGTTTCTTTCGCTCCTCCGGAGCTGGGTCGGGTTTTGCTTTGGTCCCACGGCTGGCGCCGTGGGCTGCATTATTTCGCCGCTTCGCGGCTGGGTCTTCGGTTGCTTCTGCGGTTGGGTTTTTCTGGGCTGCGTTTGGTTGCACGGCTTCCGCCTCGGCTTGCGCTTCTTGCTTGGCGGCGGCGTTGCCTTCGGCTTCGCGGACAAGAGTGTCCGCGCCACACGTGTTTGCTCCAGCTTCGCGGACAGGAATGTCCGCGCCACACTGGCTTATTGCCGGGCCGAATTCGGGATGTTCGATCAGGTATTGTTGCGCGTAATCGGGGACCTCGCGCACCATGGGTTGTTCGTTGTCCCGGTAGTAGCAGTCGTCGAAGCGGACCTCTTTTGCGTTTCGGGCGGCGATGCGCAGGGCTTGGAGGATGAGCCGGGCGCGGGGCAGGTCGAGCGTGCCTTTTACCAAGCCATCCACTACATGCATGATCGAAAGCTGGATGGCCTCGTGATCTTCGAGCAGGGCCATGGGGTGGAGCAGCATGTCGACGCGCTGCTGCACGCCTTTGATCACGCGGGTGTGGAAATAACAGAAGAACTCGCCGCGCAGGGCGGGCGATCCGCAGCGCTGTCCGGCGGCTTTGATGTGAGTGCACCTACGAACGTTGGGATGTGGCGGTAACGAATTGGGCATGAAGTACTCCTGAAAAAAAATCGCGTGGTTCGCGTAAATCTATGATTCGATTGGGTCGAGTGGAAGGGGTACCCGCCAGATCTATGAAAAGAAAAGGGTTGCGGGCAAAATATTGGAAACAAAGGAGTTGCGTGGGGTTCGAAGGGGAAGAAGTTGCCGGGCAGGTGGAGGGGAAGGACAACTTGGAGGCTCCTGGGTGGAAGCGTTATATAGCTATGCTATGTTATATCTTTAAGTGAAGTCAAGGAAATAATGAAAAAAGATTGGGTGCATTCCCGAAATGGGAATGACAAAGCGAAGCGATAAGATTCGGCGCGGTGTGCCCACGCGGTTTGGTGTCGAGGATCCGGGCGTCCTGATTGCAATAATCCGGGGACAGACGGGATGTTCCCCGGTTTCTGGAAATTAGGTGAACGTCCCGTCTGTCCCCGAGTTTCCAAGAGCTGATGGTACGTGGAGTGAGAAAGTACTTTACAAGTTTTGCTCCACTACTAATTGTGCGGACGGGGAGTATCCTTATGCCGGGCTGATTTTCGATTCGGCCGGAAATCTGTTTGGCACAACCTACGGCGGAGGGTCGTCAACCTGCCCTGGGCAAGGCTGCGGAACAGTTTTTGAATTGACACCCGGGGATGACGGTAAGTGGACTGAGAAAGTGCTGCACCGCTTTACACTAGATTCCACAGCCCATGACGGGGCCAGCCCCGGATATGGCAGCTTGATTTTCGATAAGGCGGGCAACTTGTATGGCACCACCTCCTATGGCGGCAGATGTGTCAAAGTCCCCGGCTGCGGTATGGTTTTTCAACTAACACGTGACGCCAAAGGCCGGTGGATCGAGAAAGTTCTCTACCGTTTCCAAGCCAACGGCAAGGACGGCCACAACCCCTATTACGGCCTCGTTTTCGACGCTGCCGGCAACCTGTACGGCACAACCTTCAAAGGCGGACGCAGTTCAAAATGCGATGAGGGGTGCGGTACGGTGTTTGAACTCACGCCCGACGCCAAGAGCCGATGGTCGGAAAAAATATTGTACAGCTTCAACGGTAAGGACGGAAGCGGAGCCATTGACAATCTTGTCCTAGACTCAAAAGGGAATCTGTACGGCAACACCAACACTGGCGACACCTATGATCGTGGCACCGTCTTTCGGTTGAGCCCAGTCGCGGGCGGCGTATGGAAGGAACAACTATATAGTTTCAAGCCGGGCAAGGATGGCGATTACCCTAGCGGCGGGCTAATTTTCGATTCAGCTGGGAATCTGTACGGGACCACCTTTGCTGGAGGCGCCCACAATGGAGGTATGGTCTATCAGTTCATCCCCTAATCGTCGTCCCGTCTGAGGCGCCAATAGTTGACCGTTTCCGACGGAGACGTTCCGAGGATTTCAGCCTTCGGTTCGTTGGCGTAGGTCGTTCTTGGCGTTACGTCTCCCCTCGTTCGGCAGGGCAGCGCTGGCTATTTCTAATCACCGCATTCCTGTCCGGGGACAACACTCTCTCAACTGCTGTTATCAGGCGATATCGCTTAAAACCCCTCAATGAGCGTTATCGAGATTTTTGAAAAGTTATCAATTCGTAAGGTTCCAACGGCCCAATCTGGCGGCTGCTACATTGTCGCGATCGCTTTGTTGAGCATGCGCTTATCCTATGAGGACAATTGGGCAAACGTCCCCGAAAAAAGAGGGTGCGGCGTGAGCCGCACCCCGATTGGAACCTACGATGCCGACAGCTTATGGTTTGGGCTGCCGTCTACTTCTTATTCATTTCTTCTTCGGTGCAGTCTTCATTTCTGAAGTTCGACCACCAATAATGGTGAGAGCATCCTCGGCATGGAAGGGCAAGTGCCGTACCGACTGCTGCCCGCTACCGTTCAGAGAGATATCCACGCGGCGGTTGCTGGCCCAGATGATGGCCTGCATCCGCTTCGAGATTCTGTCTTTCTCTTCCTGAGTGAGGTCGGGATTGGTATCGACCTGTTCTTTCACCTCAGCCGGTGTCAGGTTGTGCTGATCGCCCAACGCCTGCGTCTGGATGTTGGCCGCGGGAACGCCCTGTTCGACCAGGAAGTTCTTTGCGCGGGCAACACGCCGTTCGGAGAGTGCCTGGTTATACTCCGCGCTTCCACGCTGGTCGGCATGGCCTTCCAGAGTAATCTGTGCATCCGGCTTGTACTGCAGATAGGTCTTGAAGTCCGAAGCGAACTCCGTAAGGGTCTTCTGCTGGCTAGGTTCCAGACCGCCATCGGGGTCCTGCGGGCTGGGCTTGGCTGTCGGGAAGTAAACGCTGCGACCAATCGTCAACTTCGCTTCCAGCTTGGTCGGTGGCGCAACCATTGATACCTGCGCGCTCGATTGAGCCGTCAACCCACGGGAATCGGTACAGGTCGCCGTGATAGTGGATGTTCCAGGCTCTGCCCCTGCGGTGCTAAGCGTTGCGGTTGAACCGCTGCCGGAAACGGAGCCAGAGGTTGCGCTCCAGTTGCTGATACTGACGGGAACGTTATCAGGGCTGGTGCAGGTACAAGTTACGCTCGCATTTTCACCAACCGTCAGACTGGCAGGACTGGCCGAACAGGAGATGGTCGGCGGGTTCCTGGGTAGTTCCTTTGCCGTGAAGCTGGCGGTGCAACTCGTTTCGCCACCCTTCTTCATCTTGGCGTCAGTGATGTTTGCCGTAACCTGGTAAGTGCCACCTGCAAGACCATTGGTGTCAATGGTTGCGGTATTGTCTCGGCCGGAGACCTTCCCGCCAGTGCTCCTCCAGGCGTAGCTCAGCGTGTGCTTGGGATTAAAGTTGCTAGCAGTGGCAGTCGCGGTGATAGGCTCGCCCACCATCACTTCGCTGGGCTGCAACGAACAAGTCGCGGCGGGCGGCACCGGCGGCTTGCCACCCAAATTGAAGTAAAGGCCGGCCAACGCGCCACTCGTGATTGAGTCGTACACAAATTGCTTGTTGGTTGGACGATAGTCCACATCCAGATAGCGCCAGCCGAGTCCGAGGCCGATCCTGCGGGTGACATCGAAGGTGAGCAGGCCGAGCAGCTGGTAGTCGAGGTTGGCCCCACCAGCGCCCGCATCACCGGCCACGGTAACCGCCGCCTTCTCACCGAGGGGCAGAATAAATCTCGCGCCGCCGAGACCGTCGACCCAGCTCGCCGATTTCCCAAAGTTGGGGCCCGAGGGCTCGAGTGTGAGGTTCTGGCTAAGGTACCAGTAGCGGATTCCCCCCAAGGCGTCAACCTTCAAGTGCTCGCCATCATAGAGCCGGTAGCCGACCTTCGGGGTAAAAATCGATTCTGTCAGATGGATATTGACCGAGCTGAAGAGCGGATCGGTGAAGGGAATTCCCCTATCGTCCCCCAGTTTCATCCAGAGATAATCAATCGGCATCACGAAGTGGCCTTTTTGGACATCCACTGCGACGGGGATCACTCCCTTGAGGTAGTGAAAGAGATCGCTGAACGGGACGCTGAAACCAGTGTCATGGCCGAGCACACCAACTGTTCCGTGGACGCCGGGGAACCAGCCGTAAATTGCGATTTTGGCGCGCCAGGCGTCGTCAGAAGAAGAAGAGGAAGAAGAAGAAGAAGAAGATCCGGCTGAGGGTTGAGGATCCAGGTTCGGCGGTAAAGGATCAGTGGTTGCTGCTGGAGCAGCAGTTGGCCAATCGGCTGATCCTTTCGCGCTGGTGGCCAAGCCCGCATCGGTCGTCGTGGCTGCCGTCGCGAGCAGATGCGTGTCGGACAAAGGTGGTGTGGCTTGAGCGCGGCATGGCACCGCAGCGCCCAACAAACCGAGGCCCAACACGAAGAGCACCGCCGAAGTTACCTGCTTATTAGATGACGCCATAAAACGCTCCTTCCTGAATTTGTGACGCGACTGTCGCCCGGGCGAGCTATAAGAACATTCACTTACCGGCAATGGTTTCCGATTCGAATAAGTTCGATCTCTCTCGGCCCATTACTTTTGACTAGCATCGGACTTGGATCGCGATCCACCTCACGACGCACCCGTGTTGTCGCCAAATAATACAAGCCCTTCTCGCTCACCAAAACTGGTAGAACTGCCAGTCCAGTGTGATCTTGTGAGATCCTCCCCAGTGTGGGCGAGATGGGCAGACCCTGTCCGGGTTCAAAGGGTGCAATGCAAATGTTCCGCCGCCAACGTTAGCGGCGGAAGACTTATCCGATAGCTCTATCTGAACCAAAGACTGCGAATGGGAAAGCGGCAAAGCAGATAACTACGGGGTTGGATAGTCCCAAACATCAGGCGGCAGCTTATCCTTGAGCGCTGCATACATGGCGTCGCGGAACAGTTTCAGAGCCGGATACGGCCGGAGGGCAATGGTGCGTTCCACAATCAGGCCCTGCTCGTTGTCCACGATGATCTCAAAGCTCTCTAGCTTGTGGCCATCCATGGTCCCCACCCAGCGCAAGAAGGTGGTGCGCTCATCGAGCTTAAACTCGGCCGTATAGGTACCGGAACCACGCGTAGCGCTCGACTGAGCGAAAATCGCCGCGATGACTTCACGCCCCTGAATGGGCCGTACCAGGATGGGGCTGTTGAATACAATGTTTTCGGCAAGTAACTCGCTCACCTGGGCGGCTGTAGGCTTACCGGATTCCCGTAGTTTGCGTAGAGGATGCATTGTGATTCCTCCTATGCTGTGTTATGTGCGGCTGGAAGCGAGCAAAGGTTGTGCTCGCGGCCCATCGACTCGGCAGCTTTAGGAACCAGCCCTCGACCGCAGTCGGTGAATGCTATCTCGCAAGGATTTGTGTGGTCAACTGTTGTCGACAGACCACATCACAGGCTTGCGCCGTCTGCTCGCCCGTCAGTTGGGGTTTTGAACGTAATGGAGTAGACGAATGCCTGGCAGGTTCGATGACGACGACACTGCAATTTTCTGCCTATTGACAAGGCATAGAACGCTCCTAAGAATGTTCGTGGCGGATTGGGCGGTCATGTCGGGGCACAACAATTTTGTTTGTCTCACTTGTCCGACGGGGAAGTTCTGGCCGTGCCGGAACCAATGGCAAACCTCCCGGAGTGCTCCGAGCGAGCCCGCGTCGCTCGATTGCGACCGTGGTGATCTGAGCCGGCCCCTGCTCAGGAGTTCTATTTGACTCCCTTGTTGATTGCGGTGGCGTACTTTTTGGCCAGACCATTGCCGACAAAGTCGTCGTAGATCCACATGAACCCGCCGATTATCCCGCATTCCTTGTGCCAGCCCCTCATCACCGTCTGCACTTGGCTTGGCGTGTAGTTCTTGTCCCATACGCCAGGGAAAACAGGCACCTTGCCAAAACCCCAACCCGAGCATGGATTGTTACCTTGACCGCCGGCATAGGCCTGAAGATGTACTCCGTCAACCGTGCCTGGGAGTTTCTTGTTGATTCCTGAAACCACACTCTGCCAATAGCTGGCGTTGACATAAGGATCCGGCACGACGTGATAGCCGAGTTTGCCCACCATGACCCCGAACTTAACCGTGGTGCCGAGATCGTAGCTATTTTCATCATCAAAATCGAGGGCATCCAGAGCCGGGATGGCTTTTTTCAGGGCCTTAAAATCCTTGTACAGAATGCTCTTCGGGCCGACGCCTTGCGCCTTCACCAAAGCAGTGATGTCTTCCCAGTCTCCGTAGTTCGATGAACCGATGCTGAAGGTGACCCTTTTGACCTTTCCTGCTTTCTTCAACGTGGCCATATCCGCGGCAAATTTCGGATAAGTCTTATTGCCCACATAGACGCCGTTCGAAGTCAACGGAAACTCGCCGTTGAAGTTCAAGTCGCCCTCGCTATTGACTTCAACGCTCCAGACGATGGCTTCGGAGAAACCAGAGTGTTCAATTTCAGCAATGTTCTTCGGGACATTGAAATTCGCAGTCTTATAAAACGGGCCTCCACCAAATATTCCTGTAAACCCCTTCTGAGCGGGCGGGGAGAGTTGTTGCAACGCAGTCTGCGCCGGGGCGCACAACGCGAGCATCAGGAGGCAGGTTACAAGCTGAAACAACGGAAATACGAAACTGCGACTTCGTTGGGAAAGGCTTCTTTGGGAAAGACTTCCTTTTGAGAACCTTTCTCGGCAAAACCTGGGCAACAATCGAGTCATTTGAGTTTCCTTTGATGTGAATTGGCATGTGTTGTTGACCAGCCGTTGATGGAATGACCTTTGGGACTTGGCAGGTTTCCCAGGCGTGCGTGGCAGGATTCCCCCAACTGGCAGCATCCAAGTATCCCCCTGCGATGGGCAGGAGTCAACCGCTGCAATCGGGCCATGGGAGTCAAAACGCCCCAATGAGTGCACCCGCGATTTTGCGCCAACCATGCCAGCAGGGTCGCAGATATCTCTGGCTCCGTTTGGGGCCTTGGTTGCTTTCTCTGTGACATGAATCACTGTCGAAAAGGTGGGGATTTGCTTACCATGACCACAGCACGGAGCTCCCCTGCAATGCTTGGTGACGCCGACCCATCTCGGTTTCAGACTACCATCCAACAGCCGTGGTTCGCGATTCTATCCAGCACGCACAGAGCATTGGCGGCCTTGGTCGTCGCAGCCGCGGTATTCTTGAGCGGCGGTGTGCTCGATTGGTTCGTCACACGTCAATACCTTCCACGAATATCATTGATGTTGGCTGGGGCCGCGGTGTCCTCAGCGGTTGGCCTGTTAGTGTTCCAGATTCTGACCGACATCGAGAAACGCTACCGAGGTCTGCTAGATCGGATGCGGCGGATTGTGGAGCTAAACCACCACATTCGTAATGCCCTCCAGGTCATTGCCTACAACAACGTACCGGAGCGCACTGTGCCAGCCGTTCAGCAGGTAACCGCCCAGCTGGCTCGGATTGAGTCAGTACTCCGCGAAGTGTCTGCGGCCCTCGGCGAGCGTGCGGGCTCTCCTACCAATGCGATTGTTTCCGTCACGGACGGCAAGCGAAAGCAGCGTATCTGACCTTGCCCTTGCTCGCACCGTTGGGTACGGTAGTCCTGATTTCGGACTTCGATATGACCTCAAACGTCGCTGGTGTGCGGTCAAAGGTGACACTACTCGCGTCCGTCAGATTATGCGTCAGCGCCTACTGGCTTCCCACGCCCCCGCGCGCTTAGACGACGGGATGAAACCGCATCTTCCTCTTCAACGATCTTCTTCAACGATCTTCCTCTTCGACGATCTTCCCGATGCTAGTTCGCATCTTCCTTGTCCAATAAGGCTGAATTCTGCATGCATTGCTGGCCCACACCACTAGAACTCGACGCGCAGGGCGAGTTGGCCGGTGCGGTTGCCGGCGTTCTCTGCGGTTTGTGGAGCGCTGAGGACGCCGAAGGTTGGGTTATCGATCTGCGTGGCGGGAGGAGCGAAGTTGGTGTGGTTGAACACATTGGTAAATGTGGACTCAAAGCGCACTTTTACTCTCTCAGTGACATTGAAGACTTTGGCCAGGCCCAGGCTCGCCGTGGCTGTGCCTGGTCCCTCGAGGATGCCGACTGCGGCGTTGCCAATTCGGCCGGCGCCGACAGGAGTAGGCGCAAAGGCCGCCAAGTTGAAGTAGTGCGCGCGCGACTGACCCTGATAGAAATTCGTCGAGACCTGGTCGGGACGCGAGTAAGCCCCGCGATTGACGACATTGGTATTGGACTGATCGTAGGAATTGCTGATGCTGGGCGTGAGCCACGGGCCGGTTTGAAACAGAGTCACCGTGGTCAACTCCCAACCTCCGAGCACGGCATTCTTCCAGCCTCCAGTATTCAGGAAAGACCGGCCCAGACCGAAAGGCAACTGGTAGAGCCCGGTTAGAAGGAAGCGTTGACGCCGTGTTCCTTCAACGTTGCCGTAATCGCTGCGAATATCGAAGCGGTTGGCAATGGGAATTCCGTAGTTCACTTCACTAGCAAAGGCCGTGGGAGTATCGCCCTGATTGTCAGCGAGATTCTTCGCCAGGGTGTAGTTCGCATCGAGGTAGAAGCCGTGGGACATCTTATGGCTCTCCTCGACCTCCAGCGCATCGTAGTTGGCTTCGCCGGCGTTGAAGGTGCTGTAGAGCGTGAACCAGTTGCGATAGGGCGCACGCGGATCGACGTATGGACTTGCGGCCGTCGTCTGGTACAGCGTGGTACTGGCGGGAATCTGGTTGAGGTCTTCGGTGATGCTAAGGCGGTAAGTGTGCATGCCAACGTAGCTGACGCGCAGGCTGTCGCTACTCGTAAGCTGACGCTCCACAGTGAGGTTCCATTGATTGGCCTGCGGATCACGGTAATTGGGATCGACACCCTGATCGAGCCCTCCGCCGCCATATTGCACGCCCACCGTGGACGGCGCGGTGTTAGGAAAGTGGATCAGAGGCGTGCCATTCGCGCTCATGCCGTTGGTATAAGTGTGCAACGCGGATGTCGGGTTGCCGCTGTTGTTAAAAGAGAGCGGCCCAAGATTGGTGATGGTAAAGATCCCGAAACCTGCGCGAATGACCGTTTTCGTATCGTTGAAGGGACGGTAAGCGAGTGAGAACCGCGGTTGAAAATTGCGCCAATAAGTGTTGCGCAACGACTGCGGCAGATGGTCCTGGCTGGCGGTGATGTAGTTGGTGCAGGGCAGAGCGGCGTAGCCGAGATTGCAGGCGTTGAACGACTGTTGGAAAGCGAGGTTCGAACCCTGGAGGTTCTGCTGCGCCAGATAAGCAGCGAGATTATTGGGCACGACGATGGAGTTGTCTCTTTGATCGAAGTTTGCCAGGTTGCCGCCGTCTTCGGCGAAACCTGGGAGGATCTGCCAGCGCAGGCCGTAGCTCAGCGTGAGTCGGCTGGTAACTTGGTATTCATCCTGTCCGAAGAAGCTGTATTGCCAGGCGGTTCCGGCTACGTCGGGGCTGGAAACGGCAAAGAAAAGGGTGGTGGGTGACCCTTCAAGAAAATCGCCGAAGCCGTTGCCGGTAAAGGTGGGCTGAAAAGTAAATTGACCGAAATCATCGGAGGGCAAGAAAGTCTCAATGTCGGCATACCGCACCCGGCGTGCGTCAACCCCAGTCTTTAGGGTGTGCTTGCCCAGCGTCCAAGTCAGATTGTCCGTAAACTGGGTCGTTTTCGATTGCGTCACTCCGGTCTTGTCGCGGCCAATCGGCGTGAACCCTGTCCCCGCACTGAAATTAAAAGTAGGGAAAGCATGTGTGGTGGGGTGCTGGCTGATGTTCACACCAGTCAAGTCGAGTTGCGAGAGCGCGTCCGCTCCTTCGATCGGGAACCCCACGCTGGTCGTCACGTTGGTGAAACCGAAGCGGAACTCATTCACCATCCGCGAAGTCATGGCGTAGGTGTAGGAGGTCAGCAGGCTACGATTGTGCACGCTGTCGGAGTCATTCGGCAGCAAGGGGTTGGCATAGTCTTCGGTGATGTTCTTGCGGCTGAAGCGCGCGTAAACAGATTGCTTCGGAGTGATGTTCTGGTCGATCCGCAGATCGACGCCATTGGTGCTCGCCGGTGTGGCCTGGAAATTCTCGTAATTGTAATTCGGTTGGCCGCTGACATTTGGGAGCGGATAGTAGTTCAACAACGCCCTGGCAGTGGGATTGATACTGCCGGGCGAGATCACGGGGCCACCGATCGCGGTCAGATCACCATTGCGCTCGGCCTGCGTCGGCACAAGGAACTGCTCGGCGACTGAGGTCGAGCGGCGGTTCCCCTCGTAATCGAAGAAGAAGAACGTCCTGTCTTTGCCGTTGTAGAGATGCGGAATGCTCAGCGGGCCGCCCAGCGATCCACCAAAAGTATTGAAGTGTTTCGGCGCCTTACCATTAAAGCCGTAAGGATCAGCATCGAGCGCGTCGTTTTGAAAATATTCAAACAGGCTGCCGTGATACTGATTCGTGCCGCTCTTGGTGGTGAAAGTGACATCGCCCACCTGGGAAAATTCCGCGCTGTTGTTGAAAGAGGTTACTTTCACCTCGGAGATTCCTTCCTGCGAAGGGTAAGCATCCTGCAGCGCGCCATTCTGCCGGACGTTCGCGGTGGAAATGCCGTCGACAGAAAAGTTCACCATCGAAGAACTCGCACCGCCCAGCGCGATGTTTCCCGAGCTGTCCTGCTGTACGTTCGGCAAAATGGTCAGCGCTCCCAACGGGCTGGTCGTGGTGGCACGATTGTTCAGCGGAAGTTGGGTGATCTGCAGATTGTCCCTGGAATCGCTGAGCGTGCCATTTTCTGTGTTGATCTGGTCGGGAGAGCTACTCACCTCGACCACCGTGGTCGCAGTCGCAATCGTGAGTGTGATTGGAATGCGGAGATCTTGTCGCGCATCGAGCGTAGCCGAACTGACGACGGCATCCGCGAGTCCATCATGATGCACCGTCAACTTGTAGTGACCCGCTTTGAGATTTTCGACGACGAAATCGCCAGAGTCGTTGGTCGTGACTTGCCGTTCAAAATTCTCGTCCAGCGAATGAATAGTTACGACAGCGCCCGGAACCACAGCGCCCGAGGCATCCAGTACCGTGCCGCGAATGCTTCCGAAAGTAGATTGAGCCCGGGCAACAGGGAGAAGAACGAAGCAAGCAAAGAACAAAGTTGCAGGCAGATAAAGTCTGGACACGTAATGCCTCCGTCGAGCAGAGCAGGCTGGCCACGTCGTTTTGTGGTTCAGGCGACTTGCGACCGCTGCCTATCTGAACTGCTCACGAGTCGGAATATAGAGCGGAGTGCATAAAGAAGCCGTAAGGATTAACTATGAAATTTGTGAGTTGGCCGCATCAATCTATTGGATGGAGATCCGACCGCACTCTAAGGGCTATGTGAGCTTGTCATGCGGAGCGAGGCGAAAGATGAGCGCTACGACGATGGTGCTCCAGCAAACTGTTCGATTCCCCGCTCGCCTTCGATTTCCAGTTACGCGCTCAAAACCACATCAAAGCTCGGTGGGGACGCTACGCCGGGGGATGCCGGTAAGATCCGACTAATCTCGAAATCAGAACCGCGAGGTAGAGCACGCCGATGATGGCTTCGATCACGGAGAGCGAGCGCGCCTCCGCCGAGACGGGAGTAATGCCGGCCGCGCCCAGGGAGGTCATCGTCCCAAAGCTGTAGTAGATAAAGTCGAGCCGGTCGGGAACGGTGTGAGTATTGGCCATTGGGTCGAGATAGAAGGCGTGCGGCTGGAGCAACGCCATCATGCCGTAGATGCTGGCAAAGGCAAAGCCCGCCAGCAGATAAATACAAAGCGCTCCAAAGATGGTCTCCGCGTCCGGCTGCTTGGGAGCAAAAACCCGGCGGAAGATGACCACCACAATAACGACATCAAAAACAAAGCTGCCCACGACATTGAGAACAGAAAACCAACTTCCATGAACGCCCAGATTCAGCACGCGATGCAGGAACGTCGGAACCGCCAGCACCAGCGCGGCAACCACGAGACTGCGCCGGAAACTGACCACGTACACGCAAAGTACAATCGCCGTGCTTCCGAGCACCCGGAATGCGTAGTAGCCGAAGACGGTGTTTTCGGCATAGGGATAGAGAATCAGAGAAGCCAAAAGAAAGAGGAACAGCAGGAAAAACTTCCGCCCAGCGAGGGCGGCCAACATCCGGCGGGATTCAGTCCGCGCATCGCCTGGTCTCTTGAACATGTGCAGCCGGAACCGGAGACAATCTTAGACTTACCGGCATAGCCTACGCAATCAGACAACCCCGGGGCGAGATTTAATCCGGTCTGGGTTTTTGCGCCTGCTCCTTTAGAATTAAGATGCGGTTAAGGAGTGGTCTATGAAACGAGAGTGGAAACATGTTGTTTGTGTGGGGATTCTAAGTTTTATTTTGGCGCCGTCGTCGTCATCTTTCTTGCAGGCCCAAAATAAAGCGCAGAAGGAAGCGGCGCCCATGAAACTGAAAGTGGGCGACGCCGCTCCGGATTTCAGCCTGCTTGCCTTCGATGGCAAAGAGCTGAAGAAAGTGTCGCTGCAGGATTACCGGGGGAAGAAGAACGTCGCTTTGGCATTCTTCGTCTTCGCCTTCACCGGCGGTTGAACTCGCGAGATGAAAGCTCTCCAGCAGAATCTTGCCAAGCTGGAGGGCGCCGACACCCAGGTTCTGGGTGTAAGTATGGATAGTCCCTTCTCAAACTTTGCCTTCGCTCAACAAAACGGAATCAGCTTTCCCATCCTCGGCGATTGGGGAGGGCCGGTAACCAGCCGCTATGGATTGACGCAGAAGTTTGACATCCAGGGCGTTCCCATGGAAACCGCGAGGCGCGCCACCTTCCTCATCGACAAATCCGGGACAATCATCAACGAACAAGTGGACGATGAAGCTGTCGACCCGACGAAAACCGTGGAGGCCTGCGAGCGGCACAAATTGAAGAACTGAGGGAAGTGTTGAAGGGGCGGCGTTACGCCTGATGGATTCAGATCTTGGCACTCGCAAGCCGGTCAGTGAGTGAAGAGGCCGATTTGTCGCCGTGGTGAATCTACACCGCAGCGGCTAATGGATTTTGGGGTTGTCGGCAAGACGACTCCTGGTGGCGTTACCGCGCAGCAACCGCTTCCTCTTCCCGTCCCCATATAGACCGTCCGGGCGATCCTAGCGCCAGTACGCCTAACGTGGCGGCCTCGGGTGTCGGCACGGTGAGCGCTGTGTTCGATTCTTCGACACTGGCATCGTCCGGCCCTTTCATCTTGCCGGCGGAGATGGGTTTGTTCGGGACAGTCTCGTAGGCGTAGCCGGTCAACGTAGCCGTGATCGTGGTTTTGCTGACCTTGACATTCAGCCGCGCCCATCCGTAGTGGGTGTTGCCTTTGATGTGGAACTTAAGTCCAAGATAGCGGTCTTTGACGTTAACCCAGGGACCATAGACGATCGTCTTGTTGCTGGTGTAGACGTTACTGCGCGCTACGACCATTGCCGCAGTTCCTTTCTTAAAAAGACTGCGGGGTCCGATGCGCGCACCGGGCTTCAAAGCTGAGTCAAGCGCAAATCCGCTGCCAACGGTGTAGCCTACCGCGCTGTTGCCGTCAGCGGGCCACTGACGAAACTCGAAGAAGCAGAAGTCAGTGCAAGCACTAACGGAGTTCGCGATCTTGAAGTCAGTAATCCCGTCGTGGTTGAAATCGATATTGTAGCTGTGCCTTGGCGTGATGACGCGGTGGGCTGGTGTGTAAATAATCTTCGCCTCAGCAGGCGATGCCAAAGCGAGCAATCCCACTCCCGCCGCGCCCGCCGCGAGCGCATACATGTTCAGCTGTTGATGGAGTGAGCGGGAGAGTTTGGCGGTCGCACGTGGCCGGGGACAACGCTTCATAAATCCTCCGTCCGAAGAGCTAGGGCATTATCCCTTCTCTTCAGATCGAAGGTCAACGCTGCGATTTCTCAAGTGACGTTATGAGGCCGTAGCGTTCCGCCGAAAGTCCTAGCAATGGACTTTCATTCCTATGGGTGGGCCACAGGGCCATGGGAACTCAAAACCCTCAATGAGCTTATATATATTGTGCAACAGCTAGTACTATGACCACATGAATAGTAATACAGATAGATACTTGTCAGCGGACAGGTCCGGGCGTATTGCTGGGGCATGGGAGACGGCAGGAAAGTTCAGCTGCGGTTGTCCAAGCCGGAGCAGCAGCAATTGGATGACTTGTTGAGCGGCGGTCTGCAGCCGGTACGGACCGTGCTGCGAGCCTTGGTGCTGCGACAACTGGCGGATGGGCAAGCGATTCGCAAAGTAGCCCGCAACTTGGGCTTGACCCCGAAGACGGTTTGGCTGACCAGCCAACGCTATCAGCAAGGCGGTCTGGGGGGAGCCTTGTATGAGCGGTCGCGCCCGGGGAAAGAAGCGCGGTTGGATGCCCAACAGCGGCAGCGCATCGTGGCCCTGGTCTGCAGTCCGCCGCCCGAGGGCCGGGCGCGGTGGACGGTGCGCTTGCTGGCGGAGGAGGCGGTGAAGCGCAAGCTGGTGCCGGGAGTGGGACGAGAGACGGTCCGAATCCTGCTCGAAAGCCACGACCTGAAACCGTGGCGGGAAAAAAATGTGGTGCGTGGCCGAACTCGATGAGGAATATATTGCGCGCATGGAGGATGTACTGGCCGTGTATGAAAAGCCGCTCTCGGTACGGGAACCGGTGGTGTGTATCGACGAGAAACCGGTGGTGCTACATCAGGAAGTTCGGCCTCCGGTAGCCCTGCGTCTTTGCCGTTGAACCGATGGAGTACGCTCTCTTTCCAGCTACCGTTTGCGTTCGGGGTCAGTTCGAAGACGACGCCGCAGCCTGCGTAGTGGTTGGTGCAACTGACTTTGCCGCCCCACTCTGTGGTGCCGTAGAGATTGCCTGAGTTGTCGAATATCAGGGTGGGATCGGGATTGGCTCCGTCTTTGCCCGAGAACCGATATAGTACGTTCTCCGTCCAGCTTCCGTCGGAGTTCGGTGTCAGTTCGAAGATCGTGCCGCAGCCGGGTGCCCATACGCCGCAGCTACCTTGGCCACCATCCGCCGTCGCGCCATAAAGATTGCCGGCCGCGTCGAAAATCAGACTGCCGTGCGCGGTAGGATAGATTCCGTCCGTACCGCCCTTGAAACTGTGGAGCACACTCTCCGTCCAGCTTCCGTCGCCATTCGGCGTCAGCTTGAAGACCGTGCCATCATCAGCGGCACCGCCCGATGTGGTCGTGCCATAGAGACTTCCCGCGGTGTCCAAGATCACGCTGCTGACGGAATTGCTCCCATCTCCGCCCGAGAAGCTGTGCAGTACGCTCTCGGTCCAGCTTCCGTCTTGGTTCGGCGTCAACTCGAAGACTGTGCCTTCCCCAGCGGTGCCGCCCGAGAACGTCGTGCTGTAGAGGTTTCCTGCTTGGTCGAAGATCACGCCGGAAAAGGGATAGGCCCCGTCTTGGCCACCCGCGAAGCTGTATAGCACGCTCTCGGTCCAGCTTCCATCTTGGTTCGGCGTTTATTCGAAGACGGTGCCATAGCCAGAGCCGCCGTGCATCGTTGTGCTGTAGAGATTACCTGCCTGATCAAATCATGCTGGCGTCGGGGTTGATTCCGTCATTGCCGCCCTTGAACTTATACAGCGTCTTGTAATTGCCTTGCCCCCAAGCGCCGGACGCGAGCACAAAAGTTACTACGATAACGACCATCAGAGCCACGCTCGCAGCTCTCAAGAATTTCTTATAGTTCATGATGCAATCTCCAATCCGGCGGGCGATCAGCGATGGTCGTCCCTACCGCGACCAACAGTTATGAGCTGTAATTCGATCTCCGGCGACTCGACACTCCTACCCCGAGTAGCCGGAGAAGCCAGCTACGGCGTAATTTCAAACACCGAGCCGCATGTTTTCGCGGAACATTCACCCCAGTTCGTGCTGCCCGAAGTCGTCCCGATAAGATTTCCCGAGGCGTCAAAGGTCGGTCCACCAACTGGATTGGCTCCGGGATGGCCGGCGAAGTTATGTAGCACGGTCTCCTGCCATCCTCCCTTAGAGTTCGGAGCTAGCTTAAAGACGACGCCACAGCCGGCTCCATTGCAGTTATTGAAGCTACCGCCTTGGTACGTAGTGCCGTACAGATTTCCCGCCTGATCGAGGACTACGCCGGAACCATAGGGATTGCCGCCAGTGAAATCGTGGAGCACATTCTCGGTCCAGCTTCCGTCCTGGTTCGGGATAAGCTCGAACACCGTGCCCAAATCATGAGCTCCGCCGACCTGCGTCGTACCGTACAGATTTCCCGCCTGGTCCAGGCTCAGCGGGGCGTAGGGACTCTCTCCGTCGCGGCATTTCGTGAGCGAACAGAATTTATAGAGCACGGTTTCGCTCCAGGTTCCGTTGGTATTCGGCGTCAGCTTATAGACGACGCCACATCCCCACTCCCCGCAGTTGCCGCCAGTAACCGTCGTGCCGTAGAGATTCCCGGCAGCATCGAAGATTACACCGGTTTCCGGATTGCTTCCGTCATTCCCGCTGAATTTGTAAAGCGTGCTCTCGGTCCAGGTTCCGTCCGGCTTCGGACTCAGCTCGAAGACGGAGCCGCAGCCGACACCGCACGACCCGTTGCCGCCCCAAAATGCACGCCATAGAGATTCCCGGCTGGGTCGATGCTCAACGGTCCGTTCGTCCCCCATCCATCCGACCCGAAAGAGTAGAGCACGCTCTCGCTCCAGCTTCCGTCGAGATTCGGAGCCAGCTTGTAGACGGTACCCGAATCAAGCATGCCACCGTACGACGTCGTTCCGTAGAGATTTCCGGTCTGGTCCAAGGTGACGCCGCCAGCATCGGGACTGGCCCCGTCCTTGCCGCCAGTGAAATGGTGGAGCACCTTCTCGGCCCAGCTTCCGTCCTGGTTTGGGATTAGCTCGAAGACGCTGCCCAAGCCGTTATCACCGCCACTCACCGTCGTGCCATAAATATCTCCTGCCGCGTCGATGATCAGACGGCCGGTCGGATAAATCCCATCCTTGCCGCCCTTGAACTTGTGCAGCGTTTTGTACTTGCTTTGAGCCCATGCGCCGGGTGCCAATACCAGGGCTACTAGGATGACCAGCAACAGAGCGGCGCTCCTGGCTCCCAAGAGTCTTTTACAGTTCATAACATTTCCTTTCCCGCCAACATCGCGTGGCTCGTCAGAATTTCATTGCGGTTTGGGGGTTTCGGCGGCGGCCCGGAGAGCGCTGATCAACACGGGACTAGGTCGGGGAAAACCCGATGTTTCCGAGTTGCCTTTGATTGTGTCTTGCAGGGCCGACGTGCGATGAGGAAGGACTCAGGGACCTCGAACTCAAGTTATGACTGGGCGGGCATAGTTGCAGTGACCGGTATCACCGTTCCAGGTGATGGCATCGGGAACGCCACCTGACGCGAGCTACTGACGAAATCAGATTACACGTTTTAACCGCTGGTCAAGGAGGTTGTGGTGATTCTTTGCCAGCCATCTCCGCACCTCAATCCGGCAGCCACCTCGCGTCGGAACTCTTACGCTGCTAGCCGTTCTTCCGCTTCTACGGCGGGAACGTACGGGAAGCTTGTCGACGGCTTCGAGGTGACCGACTCCTTGCCGATGCCGAGGCTCACCGGCGTGTTCGCCGCTAACGAGAACATGACGTTTGGCGCGTTGTCGATGAGGGAGCGGCCGTTCCATTCGGCAAAGCCGAACACGGCCGGCGTTCCGACCTCGTATGGGAGTATGTTCGGACAGAATCGGCGCGCGACCTTTTCCCCATATGCCTGGGGATCTTGCGCGGTTCCGTATGCGGACACGACGCCAGCGATTGCCTTGGCGACGGTCTCTCCGTGAGTTGCGAAGTCATCGGCCGGGCGCCCGGCGTTGAGACGATTGCCGAGATCTGCGTTGTACTGGGTGAACAGCGGATGGATCATCGGAAGAGCCACGCGGTTGATCGGACGCCATCCGCCGGCGTCGGTGGCAAGCGACGACACCGCCCAGACCCCGATCTTACGATTGTCGCCAGCGCCGGCGAGCAGTTCGCTGTCGGGCAGTTCCAGCACGATCGAATATAGCGTGTGGCCTGCGAACAGGTTCTTCGCGTGACTTGGATCCCATCCGGAAAGATTCACGACCGTGCCGTCCTGAAAGGCGTGGCCGACCGCGTGCAGCACATCGGGCTCAATCCAAAACGGATCGCCAGCCTTGCCGGCCCATACGCGCACACCGGCCGCCGTGGTAACGGCCTCGCCCGTTGTTCCCTGCGCGACGACGGTGCCGGCGGCATGCGGATCCGCAGCTTGCGCGCCACGGATGCAACGCACGACGTAACGCTGCTTACCTTGCTGGTCGCGCTCGTCAAACGTCAGGCGGTAGGTTATATCTTCGACGGCATCGCCGTTGATATCGACTTTGAATTCGTACATGCCTTCGGGATGCCAGCCGGGCGCGGAAATGGGACCGAAAATTGAGTGGCAGACGTTGATCGCGAACACGGTGCCGGTTTCACCGCGGAAAACGTAGAGGTCGGTGATGTCGAGGCGGATGTCTTGCCGGGCGATGGGTGAATCGAGGTGATGGGACATGGCGCTCTCCCCTGGTTATTTTGACAACGGATAAACCCTTGTGCCTCGGCATTTGGGATGAAGAGGCGAATGGATTGCAGTGTTCCCGCGTCATCCAACAATTACAACTCTACGGCGAACGACACGACGGGCATTTTATACATTCCGTTTGCGGAAGGTCAAATTGGCGCTAGAGGCGAAAGAACTAGCCCTCTCGCAAAGCATGGGCAACCCGGAAGAAAATCCAAAACGACAGGAGCTGGCAGTAGGCGACTCCGAGTTGTTACTGGGCCGCTGCCGGCACGGGCGGCGGACCATAAACAGCCGCGGGACAGCAGCACGTCAGAAGGCTTCGCCAACGCCCATGCTGAAGGTGTGACCGTCGGTGCCCTGGGCAATGTCGGCTCGCAGATTAACGTGATACTTCTTGCTCAATTGGAACCTTAGCCCGCCACCACCTGCGGGCAAGAACTTGCTGCTCTCGACTAATTGACTGCTTCCGGGAATCACGCCGCCAAGACCGCCAAATACGACCACGCCGAGTCGCATGGGCAGTTCCAGGCGGTATTCCAATTGGGTTGCGAGCATGAAGCGGGTGAAATACCTTCCCGCAGTATAGCCCCGCAATTCGTTGTTGGTGCCATAGATGCAGTTTCCGTAAAAGGGCGGCTCTCCGCCGGTCGCGCAGAAAAAGGCGTTATAGGCGAGCACCTGTTTCTCGCTCAAGCTTCGATAGTAGTTGAACGTGGTTTTGTAAGACTGGAAGGAATACTTGCTGCCCAATCCCTGGGAAAAGAAGTCGGACGCGAAATTAAAAAAAGTTCCTTCAGTCGGATAGAAGCGGTTGGAGCTGGTATCTCGGGTCACGACTGCGCCGACGGATGTCAGGGTGGTCTGGAGCCCAACCTCCGGAGGGATCGGGACTCCGGTCACCGTGTTCGGCTTCACTGTAATCAGCGACTCTCCGACGAAGAATCGAGGGCCTACGAAGAACTGATGCCAAACCCGGCGCAGGATACCGCCAAAGTACGCGTGGCCGGTTTGTATCAGGGGCAACTTCAGATCGGACGCCTCGCCTGTCCCATAAATGTTGTAGTCAATATTTCCGTGGACGTAACCGCCAGTGATCCGATAGCGATCTTCTTTCATGTAGAGTTGTGCCCCAACCGCAAAGCCCCGGCTGCCGTTGTTTGTGATCAGACCGGCTGCCCCGACGACCGATGGCGCGGAGATTTTGTCTTTCATGCTGAAGGGAAAAATATATCCGAGCACCGGGATGATTCCAGAGCCGATGGCCGGACTCGAAATGGGCAGAGGCGCGGCTACGATCGACCCGCGCTTTTGCTTTTCTTCTTTTGGTTTTGCCTCGGATTTGGCGGGAGCGGTTGACTGCTCCGACTGATCAGCCGGCTTCGTTGGAGGAGGTGCAGTCTGCTGAATCGAACCGGTCGCGGGTTGCGCATCCAGCGGTTGCTCCTGAGCGATTGCCGGCGTGCACTGAAAAAGGCAATAGCCACACAAAAGGAAGATACAAGCCACAATCGAAATCCTCGCTCTCGATTTATGGCCTGTCTGCTGGGACTCCGGACAGACGATTCCTGATCGCATTTGCCTACAACGAAACTACCTTTGGAACCGTTTGTGGGGTACTGGCAAGACTAATAGGTGGCGGGACGAAACATTTTCGACTCGTCCGAGCGTTGAAAGAAAGTGAAAACAGGGGATGACTTGAGACGATCGAGGAACCCTACCAGGTATTGTAGGCGGTTCCGTCGCTGCCGACTGCAGTTGACCCGCTATGCACATCGAAGATTCCGGGTTGCTGCTGATCTACCGTCATGATTGTGTCGGTCTCTTCTTCGACGGTCCAGGTATCGTTGCGGCCAGTCATTGGATCGTTCGGAATCTGCTTGAAATAACCTCCCGTGACCAGATCTTCGAGAGACTGCGGGGCCTTCTGCTTATCGAGAGTGTATTGCGAGATAACGGAGCGAAGGGCGAAAAGATTCTGCTTGAGCACCGATTCCCGGGCGCGCCAGATGGATTGGTTGTAAGCCGGGAGCGCGACGGAGACGAGAATCAGGATGACGCTGATGACGATCATCAGCTCGATCAAGGTGAAGCCGCGGCTGCGCGTTTTGCGTGCTGTCGCCATTTACCAGTCTTTGTACTTGGTCCCGTCGAGCGCCGTGTCCTGCGATTTGGTATACACGTCGAAAACGTTCTGCTCGCCCCAGGAATCGGACTCCGGATCATCCTGCATGGAGTGCATGCCCCACTCGGTACTGTTCGTCATCGGATCAATCGGAATCTTGCGCAGAAACTTTAATTTCTTTCCTTGCATGTCCACGCCCTTGACCAGCGTTTCCAGATCGGGAGGATAGTTTTCCGAGCCCACCTTGGTCTGGAAGGCACCGCGGTCGGCGGCGTCTTTGTAGCGATCGATGGCGTCGCGCAGCTCCCACAAATCGCGCCGCAGTTCGTGTTCTTTTTCGCGCTTGATGCTGACCCGGGCCAGCGGGATTGCCAGGCTTGTAAGGATCAGCAGGATCGCGGTCGCCACGATCAGCTCGATCAGGGTGAACCCGCGCATCTTTCGCACGCGCACGAGGTTTTTTTTTGGAAGGGTTAACCGCATATTCAGATGGTTACGTCGTTCGCGACCTCGGGCATCCCCTGGGGAATTTCTTGCCGACTGCATCCGCCAATGCGCGATGGCGGCGGCATGATGCTATTGAATCGTTACCGTCACCGCCGCGCCGGCCGCAGGCGCAGCCTGCATGCCGGGATCGCGTACGCCTCCACGGGCGATGGTCAGCGCAGACTGCCCGGGGGCTTTTGCTACCAACGTCAAAGTCAGGATCGTGCCCTGGCCGGAGACTCCGCTGGCTCCCGGTGGCCGCGTCGCCGTAATCTGCAAAGTTCCAGTGGTGTCGTCGTCACGATGCACCAGAGCGACCGCCTGGCCATCTTGCGAGAGAAAACCTCCATTCGAAACGTTCACCACTTGCAGCATCTTCGGATCGTAGCTGATCTGCAGCGGCACGGAATGCGCATTTTGCGCACCCGCGAGCACGACATTCACGGCAAAAGTCGAGCCCTTCGCCTGGGTGATGCTGGCGGGATCGAAGCTGAAGGCTGCGGAACCGGACGGCACACCAGTTGGCGCCTGATTCGCCGGGGCAGTCGCCGGAGCGGTCTGCGGTTGCGCCGCAGGTTGAGCCGCGGGCGTTTGCCCAGGCGCCGCCAGTGGGCTCTGATGGCTTACCCGGCGCAGTTCGATTGCGTTGGCGGTTCCTACGTCCAAGGCCTCCTGATTGATGTCGCTGTATTCATGAGCGCGCACAATGTGCGGGATCAGGACGAAAACAGTCTCTGTTTCGGAGTGGTCGGTGGTTGTCTGTCCGAAGAGATATTTCAAGATCGGAATCTGGGCCAGCCCGGGAATCCCCGTGAGCGATTTGGTCTGCGTGTCCTCCAACATGCCGCCGAGCATGTTGACTTCGCCTTCTTTCAGCCGCACCTCGTGCTCGATCTTGCGCTGTCCAATCACAGGCTGGCTGATGCCGCCGATGTTGGATGTGCCGGTCACGGAAGAAATATCCATTACGATCTTCAGCGTGACTTCGCCGTTGGAGTGGACCTTGGGGGTGATATCGATATTCACGCCGACGTCGAGATACTGGAACTGGGTGTTGACCAGCGGATTGATGCCGACGCCGCCGATTCCGGGTTGGAAGGAGCCAGTCGCCACCGGCACGCGGTCGCCGATCTTGAGCGATGCCTTCTGCCCATCGACAGCGCGAATCTGCGGCTTTTGAATCAGCTTGGTGCTGGTATCGGTGAATAGCGCGGTCGCCGTCGCCGGGGGAATGGTGATTGTGAAGTCCGTCGCGTTCAGGTTAGCGAGCTGATTGAGGTTGAGCTGATTGGGAGTGCCGCTGGTTTGATTCACCGTTCCGGTGTTGCCTGCACCCGTAGTAGCCGTGGTGGTCGAGGTTGTAAGGTTGTTCTGTAAGGCCACGGTCGCGCTGGTGGGCGGGTTGATGCCTAAGGTGCGCGACTTGTCACGGTTGATCTGAAGCACGGCAACATCCACGATGACTTCAGGCTTGGCTTTATCCAGATCGCCGACCAATTTCTGCGCCAGGGCAATCTGGTCGGGAGTTCCGCGCACCACAATTGCGCTCTGCGAGGGCAAGGGCTGAATGCGGGAGATTTCGAGGATCTGCCGCATGGCGTTCACTACATCCTGCAGCTCGGTCGGCTGGGAGAGGTTCGCCATGTAAAAAGTCTTGATGACGCTCTGCTCGAGATCCTTGCGCTTGGCCGGATTATCGGAAGCGACGAAAATTGTGTTGGGCGTCACCGGCCGCCAGAAGGTTTTCGATTCCAGGGCAATAATCTCGAGCGCTTCTTCAAGAGAGACATTGTTCAGCTCAATCTTGATACGGCGCGAGGTGTAGTCGGGATCGAACAAGACGTTGATCCCCGCCAACTTGCCCACGGTCTCGTAGATGACCTTTGAATCCTCAGTGATCTTGAGATTGATGGGAGTGTTCGAGATGGTAGCCAACTCGACCGGGCCGGCTGCTTCATCAAGTCGCTTTTGGACGCCGCTCGCGGGAAGAGCCGACGTCTTCGGTCCAGCGGCCTTGGCCGCTTCGATCATCTGCTTGGTATGTTGGATTTCCTGCTGGGCAATAGCACTGGAAGGGTCGATCTCTGCGGCTTTCTGAAACTCGGCCAGCGAGGTATCGAGTTGGCCGGCTTCGCGCAGCAACTGCCCGCGATGGACGTGCGATGCGCCGGCCAGAAAACGCAGCCGCTCATAGGCCGCCCGGTAGGAAAGATCTCCAGGCTTCAGGTCGTAAGCTTGCTTGTAACAGTCGTAGGCCAGTTCGTAATTCTGTCGCGCCTCGGCGTCCTTCCCCTTTTCGTATAAGGACTTGGCTTTCTTATCAGCCGCGATGGCTAGGGTGACGGCCAGGACCAGCAGGAGCATCGCCGCCAAGCGGATAAAGCGTTTCATCAAAATTCCTCGTACACAGTTTTCTCCCGCTGGCCGGCCAGGACCTCAGGATTGAACTCTAAATTTTTACCGAAATATAGTGTTAGCTGCGCGATTATAGCATCGCCTCAGAGCCTCCCGAAGTGACTGGTAGGGTGGCAGTTATACACTTTGGTCCGTGTACTGTAGATGCGGGCTTTCCGCTTCCCCATTTTCTTCATCCCGCGTCTGCGACGTAGCCGAGCTACGTCTCTACAGTCCGACGGTCGGGGACTTGCTTGCTCCTCGCCTCGACGCCGGCCCGCTCCTATGAGATAAGCTAATGAGAACCATGCCACGCCAGCCTGTGCAACCAACCCGGCCGAATCCGGAGAAAAATCCTCGCCGCGATCCCACCGCCGCAGGGCAGCGGGACGCCTCCGTTAACAGGATCGCTTCACATAACTACTTCTTGCTGGAAAAATTTGAGGCAGGCGTTGCGCTGACCGGGACCGAGGTCAAATCGGTTCGGGCCGGCCGCACCAACCTCAAAGACGCTTATGGCCTGATCAAAGACGGCGAGCTCTGGCTGCTGAACTGCCACATCGGCCCTTACGAACACGGCAACATCTTCAATCACGCTCCCTTGCGCACCCGCAAGCTGTTGGTACATAAAGAGGAGATTCGCAAACTCATCGGCAAAACGCAGCAGCGCGGGCTCACGCTGATTCCGACGCGGATGTATTTCAAGAACGGTAAAGTAAAGGTTGAGATAGCGTTGGCAAAAGGCAAGCAGCTGTGGGACAAACGTGAAACCGAACGCCGCAAAACCGCCGACAAGGAAGCGAGAGAAGCGATCGTGCGGTCGCGAAAGAGCTAGCCATGCGCGTTCGCCCTGGTTGGTTCCGCGATCCCATAGTTCTCCTCGCCCTGATCGCGGCACTTGGGGCATTCGTCGCGCAATCGGGCGAGCTTGGCTCGGCTGACACCATGCACCGCCTGCAGACCGCTCATTCCTTTTGGACCTCGGAACCGCCCGTGTTCCCGCAGGAGTATCCCGAATTCGGGGTGCATGGACGCGGCGGAAAACTGTTCGACTGGTATGGCATAGGGCAGCCCCTGCTCATGCTTCCGGCGGACATCGTGGGAACCTACGTCGAGCGCCTGCCCGTGTTTGAGGACTATAACGGCAACGACCCGAGCGTGCGAAATATCGTGGTCAGCTACAGCACCAACATTCTGATTAATGTTCTGACAGCGCTGGTCTGCTTCCGTTTCCTGCGGCTGTTGACGTTCGGCACCCGGCAAGCGACCGCTGGCGCACTCGCGCTGCTGTTTTGCACCACGCATCTCCATTACATCCAGAACATGATGGAGAACAATTACATCCTGCTTCTGACCCTGGCCGGCTTCACGTTTCAGTACGAATGGCTGCGCACCGGCAGCCGCCGTGCGCTCCTGATCGGGTCGGGCGCTCTGGGGCTTAACCTGCTGACCCGGCTGACTACCGGCCTGGACTTGCTGGCGGCTGCATCCTTTATATTGGTCGCGTTCTGGTTCGAGCGGGTACGCGGCCTGGCGTTATGGGACCGTTGGGTCGTCTATGCAAAGACTTCCCTGCCCGTCTACGCCGCCTTTCTGCTGGTCGACCGGCTTTACCAGTACTACCGCTTCGGATCCTTCTTTAACACCTACGTGCACTTTTTCACCGTGGAACATCGCCTGCTGGATCCATCCCTGCCCGCGAGCTATCCATTCGAAACCCCGTTCCAGGTGGGCTTTCTGGGTGCGCTCTTTGCTCCGGAGAAGTCGATCTTTCTTTTCGATCCTCTGCTGGCGCTGACGATTATCATTGCTGCCCTGGCGTGGAAACGATTTCGTCCGGAGATCCGGGCGTACCTGGTCGCCGCATTCCTGTTGCTTCTGGCCTACACCGCCTTTTATGCCAAGTACACGGTATGGAGTGGTGATTTCGCCTGGGGCGACCGCTATGTCTCGACGACTGCGGAGCTGGTTGCTTTTATCTCAGTGCCGTTGCTGATGCGTCATCGCGTGGACCTTGGGAAGTTCGTCTGGAGAATTGGTATGGCCCTGATCGCGGTGAGCGCTGTCATTCAACTGGCATCGCTCGCTTTCTGGCTGCCGCTCGAGATTTACCAGATGGAAACGCTGGGCCACCCGACCTTCGTGATTGCGTTGCGCTTCAAGAACATGGTCGCGTTTGCGTTGGGCAAGATGGATGCATGGGGACTCAACAATTACGCCATGACTCAGGATCCGTGGGACTACGTTCACATCACTACCTGGAATTTTCTGCCCTTTGTGCTGCGAAGAGTGGGAGAAGCGCCGGGTTGGGTAGTGAATGTTTGCTTGTCGGTATGGATCGTGGGAATTGGAGCCCTGGCTTGGGCGCTATTCCAACTTCGTGCAATCCTACGCACGACGGAAGCCGAACTCGGCTGCGTGCGAACCGGGGCAACGATGGGTTCATGATTTGGGTTCTTCCGCTGCCTTACCAGCGTATCGTCACACGCTGGACAAGATGGATGGTAAAGAATAACCTTTCCTGACTCTTGACCGGGAAATCAGCAACGTGAGCGTTGCCACCGCAGACTCGTCGCCACAGTTACAACAACCGCCAGTTCCACGCGCGATCTCTGTGGTCGGAGTCCTACTCTTCACGGCCGGGGCGTTGTTGCCTCTCTTCGTGTCGGCACATCTTTGGATTGCTGCCATGCGCTGGGCGGGCCTGCTTGCCATCGCATCAACCGGACTCTGGCGGCAATCGCTGACACGCTGGATTCTCTTTGCCATGCTGCTGGGGGGAGAGATTGGCTTGGACCGCCCGCAATTCGCCGAGCATTTGCGGGTGTTGAGCGAGATTTTTTTGCGGCTGATTAAGGTAATCGTCGCCCCGCTCATCTTTGGAACGCTGGTTACCGGCATTTCCGGACACGGCAATCTGCGCGGTGTTGGCCGCATCGGCCTGAAGAGCCTGATTTATTTTGAAGTCGTCACTACCCTGGCGCTGTTTCTGGGCGTCGCCGCCATCAACCTCAGCCGCGCCGGAGAAGGTCTCGCAATTTCGCCAAGCGTCCCTGTGGCCCAACCGACGAACACGGCTCCCCTGCGCTGGGATGACTTTCTTCTGCATGTCTTTCCCGAGAATATTGCGAAGTCGGTCGCCGAGAATCAGATTCTGCAGGTAGCCGTGTTCGCGGTTCTCTTCGGAATTGCCCTGGCGCGACTTTCCGAGGCCAAGCGTGCTCCCATGCTGAAGTTTTGCGAATCGCTCACCGAGACCATGTTCTCTTTTACCAACCTGGTCATGTACTTCGCACCTATTGGCGTGGGGGCGGCCATGGCGTACACCGTCGGCCATATGGGAATTGGAGTGTTACTGCCGTTGGGAAAACTGCTGCTCACCGGATACGGCGCGTTGCTTGCTTTCTTGCTGCTGATCCTCTTCCCGATTTCACGCCTGGCGCGAATTCCGGCCGGCCGATTCGTAAAGGCGGTGGCCGAGCCTGCCACTATCGCGTTCGCCACGAGCACATCGGAAGCCGCGCTGCCTCGCGCCATGGAAGCAATGGAGGCTTTCGGGGTTCCCCGCCGCATCGTCGCGTTCGTCATTCCGGCCGGGTACAGCTTCAACCTGGACGGCTCGACGCTGTACCTGGCTCTGGCCTCCATCTTCGTCGCGCAAGCTGCTGGAATGCACATGGGATGGCCGGAGCAACTGATGATGGTCTTCACCTTGATGCTGACCAGCAAGGGAGTGGCTGGCGTGCCCCGTGCGGTGTTGGTGGTTTTGCTCGCGACCGCGGCAACGTTTCATCTGCCGACGGAGCCGATTTTCATCATCCTCGGCATCGACGCGCTTATGGATATGGGACGGACTGCGGTCAACGTCATTGGCAATTGCCTGGCGTGCGCGGTCATCGCGCGCTGGGAAGGCGAACTCATCGAAAGTCGTGCGATGCCGACGTTTTCTTGATTGTCAATCTCCGCTTTCGTGCTCAAGCGGTCGAAGACCCAGGTCAGGTTGGTTCCAGGCAATGTTCTACCAGACCGGGTCGGTTGTAATCTTCTGTTTCGACGGTACCGCTATCGCGATGCCGGGCGCCCGTCGGAAACTCGTTGCCCATCGCAGAAATCGGGGGCGATCCGGGCACACTTCGCCGTCCGGGCTTACGCCATCTCGTTTACGAGGGAAGGTTCGTTCCCGGCCACGTATTCGGCAGAGTCGCGCGAACTACATCCAGCAGTTCGTTATTGCCCGCAGGCTTCTGGAAGAAAGCGGTTGCCCCCGCTTGCAGAGCTTGCTGTTCGTTGGATTGCGGATCGCGCGCGGTCAGCACAATGACCGGGATATTGGACAGCGAATCGCTATCCTGCAACCGCTTCAACACCACGAACCCGTCCCCCGCAGGCAGGCCCAGATCGAGAATGATCAGGCTGGGGTTTTCCTTCTGCGCCACCGAAATGGCAGAGTAACCATCCGAAGCCTGCACCGTGTCGTAGTGATTGGCGCGCAGGCGTATTTTCAGCGCCCGTCTCAAATCAGGGTCATCATCGACGATCAGGATTTTCGGTTTATCCATTGTGAGTCCTCCATTAAGTTGATCTAATGTTCCATCGATCTTGCTTCGGTCTTAATTTATGCCTGCACTTACATCTCCCTTTTCGTCTTCGACAGATGGTTTTGAAGCAAGGGCCGACATCGCCAGCTCAGTAATGCGATCTGCCACCGTTTGCACCATCTCTTCCAGCGGTCTGCCGTCCTCGGCGGAAGGCAGCAGCACTCCGGTCGCCGAGACTTTCACGATGCCCGCGGCCTTGAAACCTGGGTTCGCTTCCAGTTGCTCACGAACGCGCTTCATCATGATTTCTGCGCGGGTCAAATCAGTCGATGCCGCCACAAAAAAAGTCTCGTTGAATCCCACACTTCCCGTCACCGGAAGCACCAGATCCTTATCGGGATAGACGCAGTGCCGCAATGTTTCGAGACTCCGCTGGCAAGCGTCTTTCCATATGGATCGAGAAACACTGGGAAGCGAAGTCAGTTCAACCTTGACCAGAACGATGGCATCCCGCAAGTGGCCTTCGCAGGCGATGACCGGAAAAAGCAGCTTCGCCAGCGAATACAGCGGCAAGGTAAACGAAAATGTACTGCCATTTCCGACGTCGCTTGCCACCCAGATTCGCCCGCCATGAAGTTCGACCAGTTCCTTCGCAATAAAGAGTCCAAGGCCCAAGCCGGCCCGGCTGTTGTCAATAGAATTCGGATGGTACAGGCGTTCGAAGATCAGAGCTTTGGCTTCCGGACCAATACCGCGCCCGGTATCGGCCACGGAAACATAAACCATGCTGGGATCGGACTCCGCCAGGCAGGCTTTCACCTGGACTGACCCTTCAGGCGGCGTGAACTTGATGCCATTGTCGATGAGGTTGATCAACACCTGCAGAACCCGATCAGGATCGGCGTAGACAAACGGAATCCTGCTATCCAATCCAACTTCCAAACCAACCTGCTTTTCCTTGGCGGTCGCAGACATCATCGAAACCGCCTGCTGGATCAGATCGCTAATGGTGATGCAGCGGGGTTCGATCCGGATTTTCCCCGACTCCGCGCGGGTCGCCTCCAGCAGATCACGAATCATCGCCCGCAACTGGTGCACGCTGCTCAATACCGTGCCCAGGTGATAACGCTGTTCGGTGTTGATCTCGCCTGCCAAGCCATCCAGCAGGATGGTCACGAATTGATGTATGCAAGTCAGCGGCGTCCGCAGTTCATGCGAAACATGAGACAAAAACTGATTCTTGAATTCCAGTTGCTGGTGGCGGCTCATCTCCAGCGTGCGCAGCAGCGCCTGCCGTTCGATGGCGTAGCGCATCACCCGCTCCAGGTGGCGGCTGGTGATGTCGCCCTTCACCAGATAATCCTGCACTCCGTGGTGGAGCGCCTTCATCGCCAGCACCTCGTCATCCTGGCCAGAAAGGATCACCACCGGCACACCCGGCGCTTTTTCGAGCACCTTGCGGAATGTCTCCGCTCCGTGACTATCCGGCAGATTCAGGTCCAGCAGCACCACCGAAGGCGCTTCCTTGGCCATCGACGCAAGCCCATCCGCCAGCCGGTTTACGCAGCTTACGTGGACCGCCGAATCGCCTTCGACCAGCCGCAGGCGCACCAGATCCGCATCGCCGGGGTTGTCCTCGATCAGCAAAACATGAGTGTGGCCATTATTCATCGTTCCTCCTTAGCTGCATGTGGGAGGGCATGGTTTCGGCCATACCGGTCACGCCTACGAAAAACCCGGGCTTTAGCCCCTGAGAGAAAAGTTCGCGCACTCGAATACGCATTTCTGAAAATCAGTCTGGATCCTTCACCGGCAACCTGTGTTGTCCGCTCACGGCACTACGACCCAGGTACAACTTGCAGATCGGCGGAAGTGGCAAGAGCTTGAACCTCGGGAGCATTGCGCGGCTCATCTAAAGGAGGGCTGCTTGAGAGGAATCCTCCACCGCCCGCTCGTGCGATTGCCACTGTACCTTCGTTCAGTCGCGCACTGCCGCTTTATGCACGCCATTCAACGGGACCGGTTGATTGGTCACCAGCCAGTACAGTCCTACGCTCTTGACCGTCTCCCGGAACTGGTCAAAGTCCACCGGCTTTTGGATATAGCTGTTTGCCCCCAGGTGATAGCTGGCCACCAAGTCGCGCTCTTCCTTTGAGGACGTCATAATGACCACGGGGATCGTCTTGGTTCGAGGATCGCTCTTGACCAGCTTGAGCACTTCCATTCCATCGACCTTGGGCAGCTTCAAATCCAACAGCACCAACTTCGGGGGATGATCAAACGATCGATGCGCGAACCCTTCCCGACAGAAGAGAAAGTCCAGCGCTTCCTCGCCGTCACGCGCGACGCAGATGTTGTTTGCCAGCTTCTCCCGCCGCAGCGCATGCAGCGCAAGGTCCACATCGTCCTGATTGTCTTCCACCAAAAGTATGTCGAGTTCCGTTGCGTTCATGATTGGCCTCCAGCCGTGGCTCCGCTGCTTTTCGCTTCCACTTGTTTTCCCGCGCCGAGGGTAAAATAGAAGGCTGCACCCTTGTCCGGTTCTCCCTCAGCCCACACTCGGCCGCCATGCTTTTGCACGATACGCTGCACGGTGGCCAAGCCGATGCCCGTACCTTCAAAGTCTTCCGCACGATGCAGGCGCTGAAACACCCCAAACAACTTGTCCACATACTTCATGTTGAAGCCAATGCCGTTGTCTCGCGCCATGAACACCGCTTGGCCACCTTCCTCTTTCTCACTGACTTCGATAACCGCGTGCCGTGTAGGCGCCGGCATCCCTGCCCGTGCACCGCCTGCGCCGATCGGCGGGCGCGTGAACTTGAGAGCGTTGGCCAACAGGTTTTGAAAAATCTGCTTCACCAAAACCGGATCACACTGCACCAGCGGCAGGTCGGCGATGATCCACTCGACTTCCCGGCCTTCGCACTCCGGCCGAAGCATGTCGATCGCTTCCGCGACAATCGAGTTCAACTTGACGGGCTGCCGATTGAGGGGTTGCCTCCCAACCCGCGCCAGATTCAACAGTTCATCCACCAGTTGGCCCATCTTTTGGGTTCCCGACTGAATTCGATCGAGGTAGTGCTGCGCCGTGGGATCAAGTGTGGAACCGAATTCCTCTAGCAGCATCTTGGAAAACCCGCTGATGTGCCGCAAAGGCGCCCGCAGATCGTGCGACACCGAGTAGCTGAAAGCTTCCAGTTCCCGGTTGGCGGTTTCAAGTTCCACCGTGCGCTGGAGGACTCGCTCCTCGGCCTGTTTCAGTTCCGTAATGTCCGCGCGGATGGCAGCGTATTGCCGCGGCTTTCCCTCGGCACCGGCAAACGGGACCACCGTCGTATCCAGCCAGAAAAACGAGCCGTCCTGGGCGCGGTTCTTGATCTCGCCGTGCCAAACCTCTCCGCTGGCGATGGTGCGATACATCTGCCGGAAAAACTCTTTGGGGTGGTGGTTGGAGCTCAGCATGCGGTGATTCTGGCCGATCAACTCATCCCTGGAATATTTGCTGATGGCACAGAACTTGTCGTTGACATAAGTAATGGTGCCTTGGACGTCAGTCAGCGCTACGATGGCATGCTGATCCATCGCGAACTTTTGGTCGGCCAGTTCTCGGTTGACAGCTTCCAACTGGGCGGTTCGCAGGGTCACCCTTCCTTCGAGTTCATCGTTGAGTTGTCGAATTTCGCGTTCGGCAGCTTTCCTCTGGGTGATGTCGCGTAATGCGACCACGCCGCCGTGTAGCGCTCCGCTCTTGTCTATCAAAGGTCCACCGTTGATTTCGATCCAGACTCCATGGTCGAGTTCCGGGTTGCGCACGAACATTTCAGTGTTGCTGGTCTCACCCCGAATCGCACGTGCCAAGGGCAGTTGGTCGGCCGGGAAAGGCGTCACCATGTCAGCCAGATAAACTCGATAGTGCTCGGACCATTGCGAAGGGGGCAGGTTCGTCGCGCCCTGACCAAGGATTTTCTCCGCTGCCGGGTTCCAGATCACAAATTCCGCCCGCTCGTTGGCGACGACGAGCCCTTCAGCAATGCTGTCCAGCACCGACTGCAGCATCAATGTCTCGCTCTGCAACTCCTGCTGCGAATCGGTCAATCTCTCGGCGTAGCGGGACAACTCCAGCGCTTGCGCGGCCAGAACTTCGTCCGCTTGCGTTCCGTGATGTCCGCTCGGATGGCCACATACTGCCGCGGCTTTCCATTCCCTCCCACGAACGGAACAATGGTCGTATCTACCCAGTAAATCGAACCATCCTTGGCCCGATTCTTGATCTCGCCCTGCCAAACCTTGCCACTGGCGATGGTCTGATACATCTCCTGGAAAAATTCTTTCGAATGGTGCCCCGAATTGAGAATGCGGTGATTCTGGCCGATCAGCTCATCCTCCGAATATTGGCTGATGGCGCAGAACTTGTCGTTGACATAGGTAATCGTGCCTTGGACATCGGTAACCGCCACGATCGCGTGTTGATCCAGGGCGAACTTTTGATCGGCCAGCTCTTGCAGAGCAGCCTCACTGGTCGCGAGGCTTTTCTTCAGCGCCTGTTCCGCTCGCTTGTGTTGCGTGATGTCGCGCGCAATTTTTGAAGCGCCAACAATGGCGCCACCGCTGTCCTTGATCGGCGAAATCGTCACCGAAACATCAATTTTCTTGCCATCCTTTCGCACCCGGACGGTTTCAAAATGGTCAACGCTCTCACCTCGCCCAATTCGCACCAGAATGTCGGACTCCTCGTTCATCCGGTCCGCCGGCAAGAGCATTCGCATCGACTTGCCCAGAGCCTCCGCTGACGAGTAGCCAAACACCGTCTCCGCCGCCCGATTCCAGGACGTGATCGTCCCCTCCAGGGTTTTGCTGATAATCGCGTCCTCGGAGGACTCGACCACCGCCGACAGCCGGCTCCGCACTTCCTCCGCCCACTTGCGTTCAGTAACTTCTTCCTCCAGTTTGCGGTTCACCTCCTGCAGCTGCATCCGGCCCGGCACCGAGATCACCTTCGGAACCAGGGGTATGAGCATCGCCGCCGTGATCACCGACACCACGGCTGTGATTGCCTTCAGCACTCCCGCCAGCAGGTAGCTGCCGTGCCACACATTCCAGATTTCCATCAGGTGAGTCGTGCCGCAGGCCAGAATGAAGGCGCCGAACATCCAGAAAATCCGGCTGAAGGGAATCTCCTGATTCTTGCGAATGAAGTAGATCAGAACGATCGGAATGCAGTAATACGAGAGCGCGATCAGCCCGTCTGAAAGGACGTGCAGCCACACCATCCGCCAATCCCACAGGTAGCAATACCCGTGCGGCATGAACTCAGGAGAAAGTAATTGTCCGAAGAATTCCACGATCTCGGCTTGGCCTCACTGCAAGATCATCGGCCAGACCATCCCCCTCACCAGCCAAACGGCAGTTACTTATGGTTCGAATCCATGGAGGACGGGCGTCTCGCCGTGAACCAGCGGAACACCGCGGCAAACAAGCTGAAGCCGGAAGCGAACAGCAAAAACCGACGCGAGGCAAACCCGTCGCGCTCGTCCCGCTGCGCTCCCGGTAACTTTCCCGAAACGGGAGTTGGCGTCGAACTTGCCCCCGTCTTCGCTTGACTTTGTCCAGTTCAACAAGTTAATTCTATGTAATTGCTGTTTAGCTCTTTGACAACTGAATAGACCCTAAGTCCTTTGCCCGGAATATTTGCGTGTAAGCCCTTTAAATCCAAAGATTTGGAGGGTAGTGTGGCCGCAACCTCATGATTCCAAAAGATCGGGGGGGAGGGGGTATACCCACGATTACTGAGAAGTAAATAGGCCTTAGCCCGCACTTTCCGGAAGTTACTCGACGTCCGCGCTTCATCGTTCCCCCTCGCGCGGCAGGCGCGCCAACCCAAACCAGAATTCGGCGATCCCGGTCACCGCGGTGATGAAATCCTGCAAGTTTCCGGGCTTGGTCACGTAGCAGTTCGCACCCAGTTCATAGCTGCGCGCAATGTCCTGTGGCGCCTCGGAGGTGCTGAAGATCGAAATGGGAATCTTCCGCAGCCGTTGGTCGCCTTTGACCTCGGCCAATACGCACGGCCGTCTTTTCCGGGAAGACTCAAGTCCAGCAGCACGAAGTCGGGAGCCAGGGCGTTGGCATACTTGCCTTCGCCGCGCAGAAATGCGATTGCCTCCACCCCGTTCATCACCGAGTGGATGTGACTGGGTCGGCCATTCCGCGACAGCACGTCGGCCGTCAAGTCCGTGTCCCCGGGATTGTCATCGACCAGCAAAACTTCGGTTGTTCTCATGCGTGCGCCACCTGGGCTGCCTTGGGGACTTCCAAAGGCAGGGTGAACTTGAAGCAACAACCAGGTTTGGCTTGCGCTTCAATCCAGATCCTGCCGCCATGCCGCTCGGCGATTTTCTTGCAGATTGAAAGGCCAATTCCGTTGCCCGCATATTCAGTCCGGGTATGCAGCCGCCGGAAGATAACAAAGATGTCTTCCCGATTTTCTGCCGGAATGCCAATGCCATTGTCGGAAACGGTGATCACCCACTCGTGATGTTTCTCTTCTGCGTCGATTTGGATCGTGGGGGTTTCAGGTCCGCGAAACTTGATGGCATTGCCGATCAGATTTTGAAACACCTGGGTAAGCTGTCCAGGATCGGCTTTGAGTACCGGCAAACGACTAAAGTTCACCAGCGCGCCGCTCTCCAGGACAGACGCGTGGAGGTTCTTCAAAGCCTGCTCAATCACGGCGCGGCAGTCGGTCGTCCGCGGTTCGAGTTCCTGTCTGCCCACCCGGGAAAATCTCAGCAAGTCCTGAATCAGGGCCTGCATGCGGGTCGCGCCATCCACCGAGTAGGCGATATATTTGTCGGCGTGCTCGTCCAGCTTGCCGCGATATCGTTCCGCCAGCAGTTGGGTGTAGTTGGCAATCATGCGCAACGGCTCTTGCAAATCGTGCGAGGCGACGTAGGCGAACTGCTCCAGCTCCGCATTGGAGCGCGCCAGCTCCGCGACTTTTTGGGCCAGCTCCTCTTCCGCTTGGCGGCGCTGATCCCGAAGCTGCTTCTCCTCCCGAGCCCTGCGCACCGCGGGCGGAAGCCGGGCCAATCGGTCTTTCAAAACACAATCCGTCGCGCCCTGCTTAATGTAGTCGACAGCTTTTTCCTCTCCCAGATAGCCCGTGACCACGATCAAGGGCACATCCAGTTTTTCGCGGCTCAGGATATCGAGCGCCTCCGTTCCTTTCCATTGCGGAAGGTTGTAATCGGCCAGGATGAGATCGTAGGTGGTCGCGCGTACGCGAGCGGTGAACTCCTCGGCAGTCTGAACCACGTCGCTCGAGACTTCGTAGCCGTCTTTGCGCAAGGTGAGCAACTCCAATTCAACGTCAGACGGATTGTCTTCGACCAGCAGGACTCGCAATTTGGTGCTGGCCCTGGGCGAACCCTCGATTGCGGGAGAACCGGGCAACCCGCGTGCGAGCGTACCCGCGTCCGGGGCTCCGGGAGTGGAAACAAGCGAACCGCGAACCATGGATGCGTCTTCCGCCGTGGCAACCTCCTGCGTACGAGCGAGAACGGTTTCAGTGCCCCCCACAGACGCTCAAGGTGAACGATCGGCAACGGCACTACGACCTTTTGATCACTGACAGATTGCACATCGGCAGGGCTGGCCAAAAGCTTGAGAATCGACGAACGTGAGCGTGAACGTTCACGCCCGATCTGCAGGTCGGTTGCTTGCGTACTGCTCCGTGTCACCATACAATCTCCCGATGACAACGGAGCCTCTAACGATTGAGCGATTGAGTGGGATGGCAGGGCCACACGTGCTCTGCCTGAGCGGTCCCCTCACGTTGGAGAATTTGCCTTTGTTTCAGAATGCAATTCGGCGAGAGGAAAATGTCCCCGTGGTCATTCTTGACCTGAGCGAGGTTCCGTACATCGATTCGTCGGGACTGGGGTCGCTGGTCAGCGCCTACGTCACGCGCCACAAAGCAACGCGACGCATCGCGTTGAGTGGGGTCAACGAGCGCGTGCTGAAGTTGTTCGAGACTACCAAAGTGGAACCGCTCTTTCTGATTTTCCCCACTCTGGACGACGCCATAACGGCGCTTACCTCCGCTGCCGAAGCATAAACCGGGCGAGGCGCCCGGCTCTGCCATAAGCTCAGCGATAATAAAATCATTGCGGTATTACTCCAACCAAACTTCTTCACCCGCCTGAAACTTAGCTGCCGATCGAGCTGGATACGCTGGAAAACACGTTGTTCGCGTTGCCACCGATCAAGCGAATCGTTCCCACCACGATCACCAGGATCACAGCCAGCATTACTGCGTACTCGGCAATGTCCTGGCCCTCTTCCTCGGACCAGAGTCTGCGAAGCAAGTTAGTCACGTTGTCACCCTCCAACCCTTTCGGGATTTGCGTCGAGCACGAGGGGGGACGCTCGCGCCTCCATGCCCCCTTTTCGGGACCTGTCGACGTCTGGCACCAGAATGCGCTTTGGGGCTTCATCGGGCAATGGCCCGTTCGGGGCATGCGGTTCACAGCTGTAACCGAATGGCGATTACCCGAGTCACCCTCCCCCGCGCCAGAGCACGGTTACCCCGTATTTCTGGGGCAACACCTAGGAAGGATGCGTCCCACACCTTTGTGCTATGGCGCAAATCCCGCGACTAGCTGAAGATGCATACAGTCAGCAACAGTTCACTCCCTCCAGTTGCTCCCTGAACAGCGAATCAACAGATAAAGGACGTGGCATTGAATCCTCCAAACAAAGCTCTGGCCGCTATGGTAGAAAAGGCAGAATCTTCGGTCGGCAATAAACGCCGTCTCGACCGGGCAAAGGCCGTATTACCGGTAAGAATTTCCGGCAACGACAGTTCTGGCGAGGCTTATTCTGAGCTCGTCCATACCCTCGACGTCAGCCGGAGTGGAGTTCGGCTGGGTGGGGTCCGTCGCCATTTCGAGGTTGGGACCCTGGTCGTGCTTCAGTACCGGCAACACAAAGCAGAGTTTCGAGTGGTTTGGATTAAGCCAGTGGGTTCTGGCGCCGAGCAACAAGTTGGGCTCGAAGCGGGTGCGCAAAAAGATCTGTGGGGACTGGAAAACAACGCAGCCCCTCGACCTCAGGCCGCAGAATCCCCACTCGGCACCCGGGTTTCGATGGGAGCTTGAAGCAGGTTCGTCCAGCGTGTTGGGGCGGCAAATTCATCAACAGGAAGGCACAAAGGGCACGAAGGTACACGGATGCTCGCGAGTGCGTGATATAATGATTTCACGCTTAATACCGCGGTTGTATGGTGCGATTGCTCTGGTGCAGTATTTGATCTGAGATTCCCGCCTTAAGTTTCCCCTCCGTACGTCTTCAGCGTAATCAAAACCAAGACTGGCATGCAGGTCACGTTGGCCGCCGGGAATGTTGTGCGTGCACCGTGATCGCTTACGCCAGAGAAAGCAAAATGCAGAATTTTTCAGAACTCCCGATTTCCCCTTACGTCAAAGATCGTTTGTCGTTCGCTGGTTTTTCCATACCGACTCCGGTTCAGGCCGCTTCCATTCCTCAGGCGCTGGATGGCAAGGATGTGCTCGCTACCGCCCAGACTGGCACCGGCAAGACGCTCGCCTTCCTGATTCCAATCATGGAACACCTGCTCAAACAGCAGGCACCCGGGATCGCGGCACTCGTGCTGGTTCCGACGCGTGAATTGGCAATGCAGGTCGCAGATCAATACGATGCGTTGCGTGGCAAGCAACTCACGCCCGCGGCTTTAGTCGTCGGAGGCCTGTCCGAAGGACAGCAACTCCGCGCCATTCGCAACGGAGCTCGCGTAGTGGTCGCTACTCCCGGACGATTGGAAGATTTACTCAATCGCAAACTGGTTAATTTCCGTGGGCTGCGCGTGCTGGTGCTCGACGAGGCCGATCGCATGCTGGACATGGGATTCCTTCCCGCAATTCGAAGGATTGCCGCTGTCCTGCCCAAAGATCGCCAGACCATGTGCTTTTCAGCGACGCTCGAAGCGTCCGTTGTTCACCTCGTAAACGACTACATGCGAAACCCGGTGCGGGTTGCGTTCGGATCCACGCTGAAGCCGTCCGAAAATGTGCGGGTACAGGCGTTTGAGGTTGACGCGGACCGCAAACAGGAAGTGTTGCATCGCCTGCTGGCGAAAGAAACTGGACGCTGTCTGGTATTCGCACGCACCAAGCGCGGAACCGAGCGGCTGGCCAAGAACCTGAATCGCGAAGGATTTGCTGCAGCCATGATTCATGGCGACCGCTCGCAATCGCAGCGAACTGCCGCACTCGCCGGGTTTCAGCAGGGACGCTATCGCATCCTGGTTGCAACCGATCTCGCCTCGCGTGGCATTCACGTGCAAGACATCGCCCACGTCATCAACTACGATTTACCCGAAGTGGCGGAAAACTTTATCCATCGAGTTGGGCGCACTGGCCGTGCGGGTGAGCGCGGCGTCGCTTCCACTCTCTTTGGCAGAGAACAGCGCTCCGATCTGCACCAACTGGAACGCACTCTTGGAATTCGCATGGAAAGAATGAGTTCCACTAGCGATCGGTTGGAAAAGGCTTCATCTCAGGCGCAGGATACGATGCGAAGGAATCGGAGCCAGTCCGATTCCGCCGAGATAGCTCCCAAGTCCCGGATGGTTCGCCTCCCGGGAGAGGTTCTGCAAGTTCAAATGCAGAGTTAGTCTCGCTGCGATCCATGCAGCCGCGTGACGAATTACGCGACGGCTCCGCAATGGATTCCGTTCAACTCTTCTGCAAGTTGCGCAACCGTCACGATGCGAGCGAAGCGCCGCCGCAGGGCGTACTCGGTGCGCTCGCGTATGGCATCGACGTCCAGTTCTTTGCCCGGGTTATCCCAGTTAGGAATCGGAAAAGTCATGGTCGCTTCGGTGACGAAGTCGACGGCGTATCCGAGATCCGCCGCAACCCGGGCGGTCGTTTCGCAGCATTGCTCCATTTGAATCCCAGTAATGGCAACTCGCCGCACACCCTTTTCGAGCAGGTACGGTTGCAACGGGGTGCTGGTGAAACAATTGCGCGTGTTCTTGATCAAGACCGGCTCGCCGTTACGCGGCTGGATAAAGTCCATCAGTTTAAAAAAAGGGCTGTCCGTGGCAAAGCCTTCATCGCTGTCGGTATGAAGAAAGAATACGACCGGTAATTGCGCGGACCGGTACGCTTCGATCAGCGCGGCAACCTTTTTCTCAAAGGCAAGGTTGTTGCGGCGCTCCCAGACCGGCGCGGCTTTAAAGGAATCCTGAGCGTCAATTACGAGCAGTGCGGATTGCGTGATCGGGACCTGGTTGGAGTGCAGCATAAATCCTCCTCAGATGAAGACATTATGCTACACAGTTCGGACGCCAGAGGCGAGGTCCGGAGCGGACAAACACCGGACGCTTTGAGCCATACCTTCTGACTGGAGGATTTAGCGCGAGGCGAGCATTCTAAGGGCGAGCTTGGCCTGCCGATTTCTCTGGGCGGCCGCCTTGCGCAGCCACTTTTCGGATTCACGCAAATCGGTGGCTACGCCATCGCCGTCCCTGTAGCGCAGCCCGAGGTTGTACTGAGCGGCGGGATTGCCAGCTTCGGCTGCTGTTCTCACCCAGCGCGCTGCTTCCACGCAATTCTGGCGAACGTAGCGTCCGATCTCGTAGGTCATCCCTAAGGTAAAAGCCGCAGAATCGTCTCCGTATTTTGCCTGGCGTCGCAACCCGTTAATTTCATATCGGCTCAATTGCTGCACGACCGACGAAGTCGCCGAGTCAGTGATTTGCTCGTGGCTGGCCGCAAGCGAAGGAAGCGGCGTGGGTCGCCGGAAGTCGTTGCTTTCGATCCTTTTGGCGGGATGCGATGCGATTTGGGTTGAGGCGGTCAGCGACGGAGGGTTGACTTTCACTGAGGCCTCGGCAGTGGAAGGGCTGGCCGACGAAGTTGCCGGCCCGGCATGAAAAGGCGGATGCAGCCACGCTTCGAGCAATATCAAGCTGGCAATCATTGCCAGCAGCCAAACCGGAGTTGCAATGGCGACCGCTCGGAGCGATCGCAGGGTAAAACTGACGCGGATTGTCGACGCATAGCGGGTGAAAACGCGGCGAAGATGGTCGAGAGCGGCTTGAAGATTGGCGTACGCCGCGATCGCGGCAGTGCGGACTGACCGCAGGGCGGAACTGGTGCGCAAAGAAGTTCGACAGTGAGCGAAAGCATCGTTGAGACGGCTGAGAATCGTTTCGAGATCTAACAACAAAGCCTGCGACACCAACCTCTTGTTGCCCGGCTTCTGTCTGGCGACGGACGCCTTGGCGATCGGGGGCACGGTAGTGGGTTGCGCCGCGGGCTTCCTTTCGAGTTTGACGGGCGTTAGTTCGAGTGGCGTTGCTTTCACCTGCGGAGGTTCGGCCGGCGCCGGCCCACTATTGGGCCTGGGCGAAAGCGAGACCAGACGCCTCACAGTGGCCTCCAAATCCACCATTCCAGTCTTGATTGCCTCTCGAGTCTTGGCCAGCTCGGCGAGAGTTCCATCGTCGGCAACGCGAGCGCCACGTGCAGCAGGTTTGCAGTCGGCCTCCATCGCCATCGGTGAGGACTGGGCCATCGGGTTCATGACCTCTTGCAATTCCGCGTCCCCCAACTCCCTTTTCTCTCGAGTTTCGACAGGTTCAGCGATCGCTTCGACGTCACTGACTTGCTGATTGTGCAGTTGATCGTGCAGACATTGGAGAACCCAAGCTGCTGCCAACAACTTCTCAAAGGAAGGGTGGTCGAGCGTGAGTGGCCGGTTCGTACCAGAACTCGCTGGCGCAGCCATCTGGGGAGCAACCTCTTACAAAAGGGGATTCTCAGCGGGTGGGGATCCTCAACCCCACCGCTATCGACCGATCATACACCCGTTTTGTCATTCTCAAACCGCGGAATTGCCTGCCAGTGGCCCAGGCGCGGGCTACTGTTCATCGGGCAGCTCGGCCGAAAAACCCTCTTTCTTTGACTCGTGGCGCCGCGGAACAACCGCGAAACAACCCGAGAAGAAAGACTCACCCTGCGGTATTCTCTTAAAGTGCATTGTTTTTCGCAGCCTCGAGATCGGGCGTTGGTTCAGATCGTGGATTCCGCACTAGCCGATGCCGCGCGTCGAAGTGGCAAGTGGTTAGTCTGTCGTCCAGGGTGCACGCAGTGTTGCATCGGAGTCTTTCCTATCAATCAGCTCGACGCCATCCGGCTTCGAGAAGGACTCGCAAGCCTGCACGAGCGCGCACCGGCGCGTGCTGAAGGTGTGCGCGAACGGGCGCGGGAAGCGGTTTCCCGGCTGTCGAAAGATTTCCCTGGTAATCCGGTGAGCGGATTGTTGGACGAGGGCGAAGAGGCGGAACAGCGCTTTGCGGAGTTCGCCAACGATGAGCCCTGCCCTGCGCTCGATCCTGCGACCGGACTTTGTGAACTTTATGAAGCGCGTCCCATGACTTGTCGCGTCTTTGGACCACCGGTTCGTTCGGAAGATGGCCTGGGCGTTTGCGAACTTTGTTTTGAGGGCGCCACCGATGAAGAAATTGCCGAATGCGAAATGAATCTGGATCCCGATGATTTGGAATCGAAGCTGCTTCGGGAGATCGAACGAACTACTGGAGCGCATGGTCAGACGATTGTGGCGTTCTGTTTAGCATCTTGATTCCCGAGTTCCAATTTCGGTCTCAATCAATTTAGTAAATCGGCAGTTCTAAATGATTCCTCAATTAATGATTCAGCGATTCGATGATCCGGCAATTTGATGCCTTAGTGCTCGGGGGCGGCGCTGCGGGTTTGATGTGCGCCATCGTGGCGGGTAAGCGGGGACGCCGCGTCGCCGTACTGGAGCGAGCCGAACGCGCGGGAAAGAAGATCCTCATCTCCGGCGGCGGCCGTTGTAACTTCACTAACATTCACTGCCGTCCCGAAAACTTTATCTCGGCAAATCCTCACTTCGCGAAATCAGCGCTCGCCCGTTACTCGCCTTCGGATTTCATTGCACTCGTAGAAAAGCATGGCATTCCGTATCACGAAAAAACCCTCGGGCAACTTTTCTGCGACCGCTCCGCTCGCGACATCACGAACATGCTCGAAGCCGAATGCCGCGAAGCGGGGGCCATTCTTTGCGTGAACACTAGAATTCAAGAGGTGTTGAAGACGACAGAGTTTGTCGTGCGCGCCGGAGAAATGGAATTTCGTGCCCCCGTATTAGTCGTCGCAACCGGAGGACTCTCGATTCCAAAGATGGGTGCGACAGGGCTCGGCTACGATTTGGCCCGCCAATTCGGATTAGCCATTCGCGAACCTCGGCCCGCGCTGGTGCCGTTTGTGTTCGACGATAAGCACCGCAGCGGGTACTGCGAGCTGACCGGAGTCTCGGCCGAAGTGATCGCCTCCTGCGGCAATCAGCAATTCCGAGAGAAGATGCTCATCACTCATCACGGACTGAGCGGACCCGCGATTCTGCAAATCTCATCCTATTGGAGGCCGTCTCAATCCCTCACCATCGACCTGGCGCCCGGCGGCGATGTGACCGCAGCGCTTCGCGAACAGAATGCTCCCAGAAATGTCACTGCGATGAGATCAGCGTTGCACAAATTTCTGCCGACTCGTCTTGCGAACCGTTGGCTGGATCTGCATCCACCGGCCGGATGGACCAACGCAGGGCTCGCCGAGGTCGAACGTCTGGTCCACCAGTGGGTCGTGGCCCCCGCCGGCACCGAAGGTTACGCCAAGGCGGAAGTAACCGCGGGCGGCGTGGATACTGATGAATTGTCTGCAAAGACGATGGAGAGCCGAAGAGTGCCTGGCCTGTTTTTCATCGGCGAAGTCGTCGATGTGACCGGACATCTCGGAGGTTTCAATTTCCAATGGGCGTGGGCATCAGGCGCCGCCGCAGGAAGAGCAATGTAGACGCGGGCGTCCGCGCTGTGGTGCGCGTGAGTAAATTCTTAGGCCAAAACCGACTGGTACTCTTCGTAAGCGCCCTTGAAATCGGTGATCTTGTGGTCCGCCTCGAAGTGCCAAATCCTGGTAGCGACCTCGTCGATCAGATCGTGATCATGCGTCACCAGAAGCACGGTCCCGTGATAACGCTGCAGCGCGATGTTGAGCGCGTTGATCGACTCCAGATCCAAGTGGTTGGTCGGTTCGTCAAAGACAAGAACGTTCGGCTTTTGCAGCATGAGCTTGCAAAACAACAGCCGAGCCGCTTCGCCGCCGGATAGAACGTCCGTACGCTTCAGTGCGTCCTCTCGCGGGAATAGCATTTGACCCAGCAAGCCTCGAATCTCTTCGTGCGCGGCGGAGGGCTCCCACTGATGAAGCCATTCGAACGCGGTCATCCCGCCTTCAATCAACGCCCTGTGATCCTGGGCAAAGTATCCGACCGCAGCTTCGTGGCCCCATATCACTTTTCCGTCGGTGAGAAATTGTCCGTCGTAGCCGCTGGTTTTGCGCAGTTCTGCGTCCGGGATGGTCGGAGAATTGGCCAGCAGCGCGTTCAGCAATGTCGTCTTGCCCGCACCGTTCCTGCCCATCAACGCGATCTTCTCTCCACGGGTCACGCTGGCAGTAAAGCCGCGAATAACTTCGGTATCGCCATAAGACTTCTCAACCCCTTCCAGCTCAAGAATGTGTTTTCCGGAAGGACGCTTCTGCTCGAACTTCAAAAACGGACGCTGGATGTTCGACTTCGCCAGTTCCGTCACCTGCAAGCGTTCTACTTCTTTGCGCCGCGACTGCACCTGGCTGGAACGAGTGCCCGCCGAAAATCGCGCGATGAATTCGTTGAGCTGAGCAATTTTCTTTTCCCGCTGCGCATTTTGCCCTTCGATCTGCGACCGGATCTGCGTCTTCGCCACCACCATATCGTCATAGCTGCCGGTATACGTGATGATGGTTTGATAATCGATGTCGGCAATGTGCGTGCAAATGCTGTTAAGAAAGTGGCGATCGTGCGAGATCACAATCAGCACACCGTCATAGTCATTCAGGAAACCTTGCAGCCAGTGGATCGAGTCCAAATCGAGATGGTTCGTGGGTTCGTCGAGCAGCAACGCGAGCGGATGCCCGAACAGAGCCTGCGCCAGCAACACGCGAACTTTTTGTCCGCCTTGCAACTCGCCCATCCGTCGCTCGTGCAGGTGGTCTGGAATGTCGAGCCCTTGCAGCAGAATGGCGGCATCCGTCTCGGCGGTATAACCGTCTTCTTCGCCGACAATCCCTTCCAACTCGCCGAGCTTCATTCCGTCTTCGTCGGTAAGCTCGGGCTTCAAATGAATGCGGTCGCGCTCTTCCATTGCAGCCCACAAACGCTTGTTGCCCATCATCACGGTATCGATCACGCGATAGGCATCGAAGGCAAACTGGTCCTGGCTTAGCACGCCGAACTTCTTCGGGCGCACGACGGTTCCCTTCTGAGGATCGAGGTCGCCGGTGAGCAACCTCATGAACGTGGTTTTGCCTGCGCCGTTCGGTCCGGTTAGACCGTAGCGCTTGCCCGGCGTGAAGGCCGTCGATACTTCTTCGAACAGAACTTTGGCGCCGTAGCGCATGGAGACGTTGCTTACTGAAATCATGATTTCTCAAGGGAACTGCGGAAAAATTTGCCCAAAGGCGGGGACGCAGCTACTGTTATTAGAATATCACGACGATAGGGCCGCCGATCGTCGGGAGTGTCTCAGTTTGGTTACTGCCGTGTTTTCTCTGCGTGCTAAGCGGCTGTTCTCGCGTCAACCCACGCACAATCGAAAGTCACATGTTAGCCTTCTCTAAATATCCCCCGATTGTCATTCTGAGCGTAGCGAGGAATCTGGTGTTATGAGGAATTCATGAACGACGTTCGCTCTTCTCATATCGATCTTCAAGCGATTGCCAAACAAGTCATGGAAGCGCGTGGTTTCGACCCGGACTTCCCGCCACAAGTTCCGCAGCAGCTTGCGGAACTGAAAGCGCATCCGCCACAAGTCGCGCCGGGCGCTAACATCCGCGACCTCCGCAGTCTGCTCTGGTCATCGATCGACAACGACACTTCAAGAGACCTTGATCAGATCGAGGTCGCCGAACGATTGCCCAACGGGGATGTGAAAGTGCTGATTGGCATCGCCGACGTGGATGCCTTCGTGCCGAAGCATTCTGCAATCGATCAGCACGCCGCGCGAGAAACCACCTCCGTTTACACGGGCGTGCGAATTTTCCCGATGTTGCCGGAGGAACTTTCGACCGGTGCGACATCTCTTCTGGAAAACGGCGACAAACTGAGCGTGGTCACCGAATTCGTCGTCGACGCCTCGGGCTCCGTCAGTGCGAGCAGCGTCTATCGGGCGATTGTTCGCAACCAGGCGCAACTGGCCTATACCTCGGTAGGAGCGTGGCTTGAAGGTAGGGGACCGGCTCCGGCAAGAGTGTCGGCATCTACCGATTTGCAGGCACAACTCAAGCTGCAAAACGAAGCCGCGCAGGCGCTTCGGAAGCAGCGCTACCAGGATGGCGCCCTCAATCTCGACACCAGTGAAGTGCATCCGGTAATTCTCAATCAGCAGGTCGTGGACGTTGCGAAGCAGGAGCGAAACCTCGCCACCGACCTGATTGAAGACTTTATGATCGCGGCCAACGGAGTCGTCGCGCGCATGCTGGAGAAAGTCTCGTCGCTTCGCCGCATTGTGAAAACACCCGAGCGTTGGGACCGGATTGTGCAGCTCGCGAATGCGCATGGTGGCAACCTCCCTCCTGATCCCGATTCCAAGGCTCTCAACGATTTTCTACTGAAGCGCAGATCCGCTGATCCCGATCACTTTGCGGACGTCTCTCTAGCGGTGATCAAACTGATCGGTCCCGGCGAATATGTTTTAGAGCGGCCCGGAGACCCGGAGCAGGGACACTTTGGACTTGCGGTGCAGGACTATACCCACTCGACCGCTCCCAACCGGCGCTTCCCCGATGTGGTGACGCAGAGGCTGATCAAGGCTATGCTCGCGGGAAAGCCGAATCCTTATTCTGATGACGAGCTATCTGCCATCGCCTCGAATTGCACCGCGAAAGGAGATGCGGCCCGTAAAGTTGAGCGCGAGATGTCAAAACGCCTGGCTGCGGTTGCAATGATCCACAGGATTGGTCAGATGTTCGATGCGCTGGTGACTGGCGCGTCTTCAAAAGGGACTTTCGTTCGTGTCACCCAACCACGTGTCGAGGGAATGCTGGTTCAAGGGCAGCAGGGACTGGACGTTGGAGACCGACTGCGCGTGAAGCTGGTCCGGGCCGATGTCCAGCGGGGATATATCGATTTTGCCCGAGCTTAGGCGTGGCTCATCCTTTTTTTTGTTCCAACTCAGCCCACCGCGAATACAGCTCGTCCGCCAGCTTCTGAGCCTCGTCCATCTCAGCATGGGCGCGCAGCAGGCTCGGCCCGTCACTTGCGATCGCGGGATCTTCGAGTTGAGCGCGTTTCTCTTGAAGCGTCTGCTCCGCCTCGGCCACGCGTTGCTCGATGGTTGCGTATTCGCGCGCTTCGAGATACGACAACTTCTTCTTCGTCGTTGATGATTCCGAAGCGACGGTTGCGCGTCGAGGCTGATTGCCGCTGGAGCGGGCTCCCTTCGCCGGCTGTTTCCGCTCCGCTTGCCACGATTCCCATTGCGAATAGTCGGCAAAGCTCTCTGCGCCACCTTGCCCATCGAGGCCGAGCACGATGGTTGAAACGCGATCGAGCATGTAGCGATCGTGCGTAACCAGCACCAGAGCGCCGCGATATTCGAGCAGGCTTTCTTCCAGTATTTCGAGCGTAGGAATATCGAGATCGTTGGTGGGCTCGTCGAGCAAGAGCACGTCGGCTGGCTGAAGCATGAGTTGCGCGATCAGCACCCGGGCGCGTTCACCTCCCGATAACCGGCCGATAGGTTGATTCAGTTGCTCACCGGTGAACAGAAATCGCGCCGCCCACGAGGCGACGTGAACCACCCGATCCTGATAGACCACTGAGTCGCTGTCCGGAGCCAGCGCTCGGCGCAATGTTACATCCGGATCGAGTTGGCGAGTCTGATCGAAGTAGACGATGCGCAACCAGTCCGCTCGGCGAATCTCTCCGGCGGTCGCCGCCAATTCTCCACGCAACAAGCGAAGCAGAGTTGTTTTGCCGCTGCCATTTGGGCCAACAAGCCCGACACGCATCCCGGCGGTGATTACGAAGTTCAGCCCGTCGAAGAGTGTGCGCTCGCCAATCTCGTAACCGACTTCTTCGAGTTCGATCAGCCGCTTGGTCTTTCGGTCGGTTGCGGAGAAATCGATGTCCGCGGTTGCGGTTCGAGTTCTGACGTTCAGATCGGCGAGCTCGTTCATCAAGTCGCTGGCTTTGTCGATTCGAGCTTTGGATTTGCGCGTCCGAGCCTTGGCGCCACGCCGCAGCCACGCGATTTCGTTGTGAACAAGGTTCTCCAGCGCTTCCTGGCGCTTCGACTGTGAGTGCAGGAATTCTTCTTTCTTTTCCAGAAACGTGCTGTAATTCCCATGCACGCGCAAAAGTCCATCGGGATAAGTTCGATTGAGTTCGGCCATCTCCGTGGCAACGTTCTCGAGAAAATAGCGGTCGTGGCTCACAACAACGCAGGCGAACGCGGCATCTTGAAGCAGCGCTTCGAGCCACTCAATTCCCGCAAGATCCAGATGATTTGTCGGTTCATCAAGCAGCAGGATATCCGGAGCCTGAACCAGCGCTTCAACGATCGCCAAGCGTTTTTGCCAGCCTCCCGACAGTGAGATCGCTTCCGTGTCGAGTTCATCAAAGCCGGCGCGGCCCAGGGTTTCGGCGAAGCGGGTTCCGCGTTCCGTGGCGGAGACCGCGGCGCGATCCAATGCCTTCTCGACTACCGACCGAACCGTCTGGCCGGGTGCAAACTTCGAGTCTTGCAGGACGCAGGTGAGCCGCACTCGTTTGCGAACGGCGATTTCGCCCCTATCTACATCTTCATCGCCAGCAAGAATCCGAAGCAGCGTGGACTTGCCCGAACCGTTGGGACCGATGAGTCCGATGCGATCGCCTTCGGAGACGGTGAAGGAAACATCCTGAAAGAGCACGGTGGATCCGAAAGACTTCGAGATGTCCTGAGCATTGATGATCGGCGCCAACGACGTTGCCCTGCTTCCTTTTGAGTTGTTGCGAGGACTTTGGTGGACCTGGTCGGGTTCGAACCGACGACCTCTTCCATGCCATTTCTCATCTTTGATTGTAACGGAGCGACACAGACAAAACCTGAGTGATACCGAGGGGCAGTGTTCATGCGGCTTTAGCCGCTATTCCCTGCCCTTCACTTTTACCCGAGCGATACCGAGCAAACTCACGCGAGACCGGGCAGGGATGCAAGGGTTACGACACAAACCACGACACACAGTTCTTGCCTTCCCGGGATCAGCGGGCCGTCAATCCGAGTTTTCCAAAATTGGACAACTTTCCGAAGCGGACGCTGGGCGTGACGGCAAATGTTGTCCGGGCTACGGCCTGGTCGCGGGGGCTTGGACGGAGTTTTGCCTTTTGGATTTGGAAAAAATCAAAAAAGGCAAAATTGGTACGAAAGAACGCATTCGTCCAAAATTGGACGCGCGTTACGCTCGCGGTGCAGCGCTTATCCCCGGAACCGGCAAGTGCTGTTGTCATCGAGTCCTCCCTGCAATAATCGGATCGTCCCGAGGCGCACAACCGGATCGGAAAGGACTCGATAAATCAGGAAGTTAGGCCACAGAACTAGGAAAAAGTGTGCTATTCGCGTTCCGAGCGAGTATTTTGCGGATTACACTGGCTCTCCAAGGCTTCCAGAGCGCGCTTTTACGCGGCCCCAAAGACGCCAACCTCGTGCGAATGGTGGTGACCGTCCTCTTTCACAATGGGCGCTTAAACTCACCGCTCACTGGGTCATTGAGTGTAATCGCGATTTAACGTCATCCATCCCCCCAAATTTCGGTACAAACGGGAGGACGGCGATGTCGTCATAGCCGTACAAACTCGGACCTTGTTGGTGCTATCGTCGCTCGCCTACCAACTCCTCCCGCCGCCGGATGGAGAGTGCGGGTGATCCCAGGGCGAGTAAGCCTAGCGTGGCTGGTTCACGAGTGGGCGGGGTGAGAGCTGCGTCCGGTTCTCCAATACCCATGTCGTCCGGCCCTTTCGTCTGGCCAGCGATGATCGCCTTGTTCGGAATGGTCTCGTAGGCGAATCCCGTCAAGGTGGTGGAGATTGAATATTTCGCCACGGCCACGCTCATGCGTGCCCATCCGAAGTGGGTCTTGCCGCGAACCTTGAAAGCCAGACCTAAGTAGCGGTTCTTGACATTGAACCAGAACCCGAAGTCGTAGTATCGGTGTGTGCCGAAGTAGGTTATTTCTTCCAAGCTGACGATTGGGCGAAAAGTCTTGTTCCCACCTATCTTCACACCCGCAGGAAATGCATTGGCACGATTGTCCACAAGCGTTCCCGCGGCGACATTGCCGGCGCGCAGGATAGACTCGAAGGGCTTTGCTCGCAGATACCATCGTTATCGCAATAGTTCAACAGGTTTTGGATACTGAAATCAGTGATGCCATCGTGGTTGAGATCAAGCTTGTAACTAGCACCGTAGTCGATCACATGATGTGCGGGTGTGTAAACAATCTTCCCCTCGGCAGGTTGCGCTAAAGCCAACATTCCCACTCCGGCTGCGCTGGCAGAAAGAACATACATGTTGAGCTGTCGGTGAACTGAATCGGGAAGGTTAACTGTCTTTCGCGGCCGGGAAGGTGTCTCATGTGTCCCTCTCAGAAGGTGGTTCATTATCCACCTCGTCGGATCGAGAGTCAACGCGCTTGGTTTCTCAAGTGACGTAAACAGGCCATTTCGCTCAAAACCCCATCAGATGAGTGTAATCGGGATTTTTCGCCAATTGACAAACCAGCGGAAAGGGAACAAGATCGTCCGCGCGTTTCAAGTACGCTGTTTCCGCTAGCAAATCCAATCGCGGCTTGAACGAGGAGGGATTAAATGTCCAACCCTCGGGAACACCCTCAGCCAATTGCGTTTTTTGCCTTTCTATTCCTTGCGTGTTTGCTGCTCTGCGGGATAGCCAGCGCCGCGCCTTCGATCACTCTCTCAAAGAAATCTGGACCGCCCACAAGCAAGATTCTCGTCTCGGGCCGTGGATTCAAGTCGCACGTGGGAGTCGATATCTTCTTCGACACGAAGGACAAGGCGCTGGTAGTCACCAACGGAAAGGGAGAGTTCCACGATGCGAGAATTCACGCGCCCCGCAGCGCCCATCCCGGCGAGCATTGGGTCACGGCTCTGGAGCGAAATAACGACAAGGGCGCTCAAGAGGCGTTTCTGGTGCAGACCGATTGGAGCCAGTTCCATTTCGATCCCAACGGGACCCGCCTGAACCCATATGAGAACGTGCTGAGCCTCCACAATGTTGGAAGCATCGGATTGAAGTGGAGCTATGGCACTGGCAACGCAGTGATTTCCTCGCCCGCGGTGGCGAATGGAGTGGTTTATGTCGGCTCCTTCGACGGCAACTTGTATGCGCTGGACGCCACACACCGGTGCCAAGCTGTGGAGCTACGCCACTGGCAGCCTAGTGGATTCCTCGCCCGCCGTGGCGGACGGAGTGGTTTATATCGGGCTCGCGACAACGACAGCGTGTACGCGCTGAACGCCAGCACCGGTGCCCACCTGTGGAGCTACATCACCGGCGTCGCAGGTGGATGTCCTCACCCACGGTGGCGAATGGGGTGGTTTATGTCGGCTCGGTCGACTACAACGTATACGCGCTGAACGCCAGCACCGGCGCCCTGCTGTGGAGGTACTCCACCGGCTACAGTGTGTCATTCCTCGCCCGCTGTGGCGAATGGGGTGGTGTATGTCGGATCGGACGACAACAACGTGTACGCGCTGAACGCCAGCACCGGCGCCAAGCTGTGGAGCTACCCCACTGGCTGGCTACGTATATGTCTTCGCCCGCAGTGGCGAATGGCGTGGTTTATGTCGGCTCGAGGAACAGCAACGTGTACGCGCTGAACGCCAGCACCGGCGCCCTGCTGTGGAGCTACACGACCGGCAATGACGTGTGATCTCCTCGCCCGCCGTGGCGAATGGAGATAGTTTATGTCGGCTCCTGCGACGGCAACGTGTACGCGCTTGACGCCCACACCGGCGCCATGCTGTGGAGCTACGCCATCGGCAGGCTGTATTCCTCGCCAGCCGTGGCGGATGGAGTGTTGTATGTCGGCTCGGCAAACGACAACGTGTATGCGCTGAACGCCCACAGCGGCGCCATGCTATGGAGCTACACCACCGGCGCCCAAGTGTTTTCCTCACCAGCCGTGGCGAACGGGGTGGTTTATGTCGGCTCGGACGACGGCAGTGTTTACGCCTTTAGCCTGAAATATGGTTCACAGCAAACGGACGGAGCTTCCAAACGCCCCGACCTAAAAACGCTTCGCCCTGACTTCAACCTCAAGGTGTCCCAGGAGGGAACAACCACAGCGGGCGCGGAACGCTGAGGACCGGGCCGGGATAACTGTCGCTATCAGGCCATAGCGCAAGTTTGCGCCGTCTGTTCGCCTCTTTCCGCAAAGGAGCGGCTAACTCATGATTCGTCGAACAATGAAGATCAAGGCTGCCAACGAAAATAACGCACCGACAAGGAGTGTAAAACCCGCTGGAATTGGTTCGGTCTGTAGCGATACTTTGCGCGTCCGCTGACGGTCTCGCGCGCCGTAAACTCCGTCGCAGTAATGCTGTGCCAGACGCCGTATGCCCCTGCGGCGAACAAAAGCACGATGAACAACCACCAGACAGCCCAATCCACAGCATTCATGACCGTCAAGTGTACTGCCGCCACGGTCAACTGACGAAATCAGGCCGTTACACTCAAAACCTCTCCCGGGCACCATATTTACCTGGGGTTTAGCGTGGGCGTTGGCGGCAGTCTTGGTTGTCCGTGAGCATAGGTTGTCGCAAATGCCGTGGCCGGATTTCCGCTTCTTGGATTTGGAAAAAATAAAAGGGACCTTGGAAATCAGGTTAGCCACTACGGCGCCAAAACTCGCAAGCTGCGCGATAGCAACCCACGGAATAGTTGAAATTGGGTCATATGAAGCGCTTTCTCATATGGTGCTCCGATTTTGAGTCGAGGGAAAATTGAAGCGTGACACTGCTGAAGTGCCCCCCAAATCGCCAAAGTGGACACGATCCTAACGGGTGGGTAGCATTGTTGCATGCAGACACGAAAACCAATGCCTCGCGATGCTGGCGGTTCATTTGAGATAAGGGAGGGCAAAGGTTCCGATTCGCGCGATGCTCTCCACGGGCGAGTTGTTAGAAATCTATAAAGCGGAAAAGACATTCAGAATTGCGACGCCGGAGACGATAGATCCGGGTAAAACAAATCCAAACGCTCCTTTCGTAATCACTCCTGTTCAAGACGTTGGCACATCCAATCAGATTGTTGCCAGAGTGCTCTTGCAGAGCGATCAGATACTAAACTCCGCTCTCATGGCGACGGAGGCTGAGACGAACGCGATCCGCAAGCAGCTACACCAGTGCAAGGAATGGCTACTACGCTGCGAATCCTTAGCGAAGCGGATAAATTACAAGACCGACGTAATTGAACAAAGTGTGAAACAAGTAGGTATCCCCAGTGAAAAGGGCCGGGTCCTCAGCCCCTTCCCGCAGGTTGAAGATCTTGAAGCAGACTGCGGCGCATTTCTCGTGGACGCTAACCGCGCCATTAATAGGCGATTTCTGGACTGCCTTCTTTGTTTATTGCTCTGTACAGAGCCGACAAAAACTTTGACCACTTGCATGCTCGGCTAGCAAAGACAATCGGGGGCGATGAGCCCCTCACGAAGTTTGTCGAAACTGCAGCACCGGGTGTTTGTCGGCTAGCAGATATGCGGAACTACTTCGAGCATCCCACCAAGGATCACAAAACGATAGTCAAAAATTTTCACCTGTTACCGGACGGAAAGGTAAGTGGCCCAACTTGGCATCTCTCGGGAGAGAACCCTGTATCCATCGGGAAAGACATGTTAGCTGCAATCAACTTCCTCGTCCGTGTGTCCGAGGAGATGGTGATCCACCTTGTCATGTACCGAGAGCGCGAGCGTTTTACGTTCTCGGTTCAGGAGATTCCAGCCAACCAGATAGACTGTGATTTCCCCATGAAATACAGGGTGTTTACTTCTCCTCTCAAGCCACCTAAAGCCGCTTCACCCACGTAAGTCCCCCTTTTGCTGCCCCCGAGCCTCGGCAGTCGGGTTGGGGTTGTCCGCCATACCACCATCGCGGCGGAATATGGACGGAGTTCCCCCTTGTTCGATTGAAGAAATTTTCGAAAAAAAGGGAAAAACCGCGTTCCGGGTCACCCTAACTGCGCCTATGAGGCTCACTGCTGCCAGAGAGGAAATACCCCCTTCGTGCTGTTTCTGTCGCTGCCGATCACTTCGGCCAAACGACTCGCCTTTAAGTCCCCACAGTCCAAGAACTCTTTACATTCTCCGGTGGGACAATTCTGTGATGCCGCGTGGTTTTTCTCGCCGAGAACGCGGAGTTCCTGCGGTGCCGCACTCTAGTCACCCAATTTGTGGGTATTAGTATAGCGGGCTAGACAAATCTGTCCCAAGTTGTTGAAGCCGTGACAGGGGGCTATAATTGTGCTTCCCCCAGATTGGCTGGTTTTATGACGGAACCTCGCAAATTGGAAAGTGATGTGCCAAACCATCTGAAAAAGAATCTGGATTGGTACATCGCAATATCAGCGCGAACTTTCCTCCAAACACAACGGTAAAATTCTGCTCATCGTGGATCAAGATCTTATTGGTGCCTTCGACACAATGGAGGAGGCATTCGCCTACGCAATGGGTAAGTATCAACCTGGAACATTTACGCTGCAACCGTGTTCCCCGGATTCCGACAGCTACACAGTGATGCTCTATAGTCCGGCCTTTAGCGCGGCCAGATGACGACACCGCAAGTCGCCCCACCTCCCAGCCATTCCTGCTTCACGGTGAAGCACACCGGACGGGTGCTGGTATTGACTAGCGAAGTTGAAATATTTCCTGCATTTCTTCCGACTGCAGGAAGTATTCCTGCCGGCAAGAAATTCAGGGCGATTTATGACACCGGAGCAACGCATAGTTCAGTATCGCCGCGAGTTGTATCCGATCTTGGCCTGCCATCAATCGGCGCTACGCAGGTTGGGGTTGGCGGAGGGTCGGTCACAACAAATAGTCACCTCGTTAATATTGGACTTCCCAATAGGGTGATGTTTCCGATGGTGAGGGTGGCAGCATTGGCGCTCCATCACGGGATGGATGTTCTCATCGGCATGGATATTCTTGGCGCCGGAGATTTCGCCGTAACACACCCACAGGGGAAAACAACATTCTCGTTTCGTATCCCCTCATTCGAAGAAATAGATTTCGTGGCGCAGAGTCAGCAGAAGCCATCTCCTGTGCGCTCAGACAAGGTTGGAAGAAATAGCCCCTGCCCCTGTGGAAGTGGAAAGAAATACAAAAAGTGTTGCGGGGCTAGTTCCTGAGTGTCAATTGCTTTATTGGCAGCGTATCAAGCATCGGGTAAGGCTTTAGCTAGAATCTATCAGAATCATTCAGCCCATTTCCATCCGCTCCCTGCGGAAATTGCGGATCACACGCCGCGTAGCAGTTGCGCTAACGGAATGTCGAGAGCTTGCGAGATTTCTTTCATCTTGCGTAAGCACGGTTCTTTTCGCCCATTCTCCAATTCGCTCAAATAGCTCACGTCCATGCCGACGCGATAGCTCTAACTCTTCTTGAGTGAATTCACGCTTGCGACGAATCCGGCGGAGATTAGCGCCGAACTGCTCGCAAATATCGTTTGCCATGCTCGGAGCATTGGCGATAGCCTAACTTTGCACCATTGGCTATAGCCAATGTCACTGTTTTCAAGGAGACGCACTTTGGCCACACACTCCTGCAGTCGAATGCCTCTGTCCAGTCATGCCAATATCGCATTCTCTGTCGCCCTTCTGTTCCTATCCATGACGGTCGTTGGATCGGCCCAAAACATTGCCGAAAGCAAGCAGCCTGCTGACAAGGGCAGCACGGATGCGAAGGCGGCAGAACCCAAAGGGACAACAGAGGCAACGATCGAGTTCTCTCCGATTCACTTGTCCTTGGGTATGCCTAAAGAACGGGTCCTATCGGTTCTCGCAGAGCATTACGACATTTCCCCTTGGAAGGGACAAGGGCGTGATTTGTGGGGTGTGGCGCGTCAAACCGAGCCACACCTGCTCATTGGTACCGTGCAATTTGACGGCAATCGGCTTTCGTTTGTTTCAAGAATGTGGGAGAACTCGAACACTGCCTTTTCGGCAATCCATGTTACCGCGAACTTGATGGCACGTTTGCGAGATGAGGGTTTTTCTGAATGCTCGGTTTCTGCTGAAAAGGAATCCGAGGCAGAGAATGAAATGGAGCGGGACAGCATCATGATCAACTGCGGGCAGAAGGGAGTCGCCATTTCGTCCGAACGCGCCAAGGTCAAGGGCGTAGAATCCGAAACGGTTGACATCGTGGAAAGACTTGAGTCCGTCCCATTGGCGAAGAAGCGCTGAATTAATCGCCTATTGGACGTTCCGTTCTTTAGGGACGCGCCCCTTTGGCGATCCCACAACAGGCCCGTCAATCGCGTTTGCCGCGACGCTGGGGCTCCCTGTCCTAGCGGCGGGTTTCAAATTGACCGTCGCTACGGGGCATCTTGGCGAACGTCCAAGTTTGGACGTTGACTCTCACAGCCTGAGTTATCCTTTCCTCGAATCGGCTAGGGTCGCTCCTGAACGGCGGGCGCATCCCGTTCCGCCCGAAAGGACTCACGCTCAGCGATGGGGCAGCGATTCGTAATCACAAGTACGTCGCTCTCGATACGGACAAGCACCTCGGTTTCACGAATCTCGCGCTCTGCCCGCGCCCGCAAAAATTGCAGAAATCTATCCGTTTGCGTCATTGTTGCCCCGACAATTCCACCGGATAACGCTCAATTGCGAATCGAAATTCCGTGGCCTCACTCTTTCCGCCTGCTGGCCGGTAGCAATGCTCTTTGACGGGTACTAAGAGTTTATCTTTAACGCCAAGCTTTCTCATCCGCGATACTGTTCTTTGGTCGCATCCCAGGAGCGCGGCAACTTTACGTGTCGGCAACAGGATGGGCTTTCCCGACAACAGCACTTGCAACCACCCTGCAACGCTGATGAACCGCTGGTAGAGTTTCCCCCGTTCAGTGGGTGGCTTTAACGGCTTATTATCGGCTAGGCGAAGGGCATTGGACAGCACATCATGGAATGGCACGTGTCGCACCGCATCCCACGACACCATGAAATCGAGCCGCGCAGCGTCACCGTCTGTCGGTTCGGGAAAAAATACTTCCCACGGCCCTCGCGCTAGTCAGTCCCGGCACGTAGTGGCTGAATTTGACTTTGTGCAGATTTAGAAATGGAATCCAACTTGCGTTCGATGTTTTTGAGTCTTCTCTCCACAGAGTCAAAAGATGCGCCGATAATCACCATCGTAGCCATCCAACCAAGATCAGCCCAAGAGAGCGCCAATCTTCGCGTAAAGGGTGCCCGAAAATCCATTCCAGCAACGCAAAAATGGCGAAAACGATCACAAGGATTATCAGGTTGAGTCTGCCAGTTACGTCATCCGAGATCGAATGCGCTCACAATGCCCTCCGCTTGACGGATATGATTTAATCACAAATAGAAAAGCCCCGGTGCCAGCCGGAGCCATGTAACGCACTCATGCCCACATTAGGGCGTGGAGGCATCTGTGTCAACCTCGCGTTCGTCTGGTCGCTTAAAGGCGGCCAGCAGACAGCGGTATTCAGGTGAGCGAATTTCTAGGAACGAATCGTATGTTCCAGCCGATTCGTCGCGCAGTTCAGCGGGAGCTTCTCTTGGGTCTTGCCACTCAAAATCAGTTGCGGATTGCAAGTACACCGCGATTTCAACGCCGCTACCAAAAACTAAGAAGCGAGACTGTGTTGCTCCCACTACCACCCCGCGCCATTTGAGAAATGCGCCCCATTCGGCTACGGAAAGCAATAACGCCACAATTCGTTTATCTTCTTTCCATCCATTCAACACATCTACAATTTGGTCAAGCGATGAACGCATGTTCTTTCTGGCCGTCGATGAATTTGGACTCGCTCTCGCTAGATGGCTGGCCGATAGTTTTCGGTGGAAATATCGGCGGGCCCTGAGATACCTACAGCGACCTACTGCGCCTTTGCCATCCTAACTACTTTGTGATCTGCCACACCGTTCCGTAGCCGCCGCTTCCACCAGACAAGGTGGTGCCATAGATACTGCCTGCCGCGTCGAAGATCAGACCTCCGACGGGAGATTCCCCGTCCGACCCAGCGAAGCTGTGCAGCACGGTTAGCACGCCTCTCGTATTCAGTTCGTATACCACTCCGTCGTCGAAAGCGCCGCCGCCCTCGGTGGTGACGCCGTAGAGGTTGCCCTTCGCGTCCATAATCACACCTGCGTAGGGACGTGCCCCGTCGGACGACCCACTAGCGAAGTTGTGCAGCACGGTCTCGCTGCCCTTCTTGTTCACCTTCCATATCGTTCCCACGTTAGAGGAACCGCACTCCACGGTAGTACCGTAGAGATTGTCCTTCTTGTCCAGAGCCGGAGTCGCATCGGGATAGCAACCGTCCGTGGTTCCTCCGGTGAAGTTGTGGAGCACAGTCTCGGTGCCGCTCGTATCTATCTTGAACACCGTCCCGTAGCCGGAAGCGCCGCCGTCCAGTGTGGTGCCATAGAGGTTGCCCTTACCATCGCGAATCAAACCTGCGTTGGGGTACGCCCCGTCCGCCCCGTTGAAGTTGTACCGCACGGTTTCCTTCCCGGTCTTACTCACCTTGAACACCGTCCCGTAGCCGCCGCTGCCATCCCCTAAGGTGGTGCCATAGAGGTTGCCCCGCGCGGAACCCCGAAGCAACCCTCCGTAGGGATTGCGCCCGTCCGTCGTTCCCCCGGCGAAGCTGTGGAGCACAGTCTCGGTGCCGCTCGTATCTATCTTGAACACCGTCCCACAGCCGGAGCCGGAATTGCAGGAGAGATCGCCGCCGTCCTCGGTGGTGCCATAGAGGTTGCCCGTCTTGTCCCGGACCAACCCTGCATAGGGATTTCCTCCGTCCGTCCCTCCAGTGAAGCTGTACAGCACAGTCTCGGTGCCGCTCGTATCCAGCTTAAATACGTTTCCGAAGCCGTAAGCGCCGTAGTAGTAGGTGGTGCCGTAGAGATTACCCGTCTTGTCTCGGAACAACCCTGCATAAGGATTTCCCCCGTTCGCCTTCCCAGTGAAGTTGTTAAGTACGGTGAAGGTCTGCGCTTGCGCCACGCAGACAAGAATCAGGGAAGAAATGAGCGCCGGTATCAAGGCAGGCTGATTCAGCGATTTCATTTGGGATGTTCCTCCTTGTGGGGCGAAGTTTTGACAGGGGCAAGTGTCCGCCCAAGGAAGAGTGCCTGTCAATGAGATGGAGCGCTACGGCGTGTGACCGACTAATGCCGAGAGATATTGACGTGTCCGGCCATCATTTCCCGGCGTGACGAAGTTACGAAGCTCTGCAACCAGGACCAGGACCCAGCGAGGATGGTTGGTGTCCTTTCAAACTAAGTTCCTGAGTTATGTGTTACTTGCATTCGTTTTTAAGGCAAAAGTGTGCTATTTTGAAATTCCAAGTGTAAAACTGCGAGCAAACACAGCAAAACTGCGCCCTTGAGCGCATTTTTACGGATACCGTCACGCTGAGTTATTCTTTTCTTGAGTCGGCTAGGCTGATCACCGAATGGGCGGGCTCTTCCCGGCCTGCCCCGCCGATCTCCGCTACCGGGACGCACTCGGAAGGTGGCGCGTTGGCACCAAAACCTCCGGCCTTGTACCCACCTGAATGGGTCAGTCATCTACGCACTGCATTGACGAACCTGCGCAGCACCGAGAGCGCTTGCCCAAGCATTGGAGGACATCTGTTGGGCAGCGACGTGTGGTCGAGAGCATGCAAGCATTCGCCCGACAACCGAGAATCTTCATCACGAATGCGGGTGGTGCCCACGGGCGGGCCGTTTTTTCTTATAGTCCGCAGTCTCGTCAACGGCGATGGCTTCACCCTTCCGCCGGGCGGTAAGCCAATAGAGCCACGTTTCAATATTTCGCGTAGGTAAGAGCAGACAACGCCCGTCATCGGGGGTAACGACCGGCAACCGACGGGCCTGAAGTCTCTCGGCAACCTCCTGTTGACGCGTCGCCACTCCTTTGCCGTCCTCATCAAGAAGTCCAAGGACGCCACGGCCCTCTGAGAATCTAGCAAGATTCGCTACCTCATTGACGAACTGCTCTTTGACCCACTCTGTATCCGCAGCCCCGCGGATTAACCTTGGGATCGATGCTACGACGATCAACACCTGCAGCGGAGAGAAAGGCGCGCGCAAAGGCGGAATGTCGCCAATCCTCACAGACAACGACGATTCTGCAGATGCGGGCCATGGATGGTGTTGCCCAATTGGATGGTTTAACGCTTAGCTGCGTCAGGTGTAGGCACGCCGATGCTGGATAGCCAACCGCGTGCAATAAGATCGGAGATGCACACTCCTGCCTTGCCCTCAGTAATGTCTTCGTCACTGTGAATCCGGTGGATCCGAGCCGGACCCATCGGCTCGCGTTCTAACCACAAGCCATGTGCGGCTGCCAGGAAGTTGACCGCCATTGGATGGTGAGCGGTGAGAATGACTTGAAAGCGACCCTCAAGGGCAGAGTCTTGAAGGCGGGTCAGCAGTGGCTGAATTTCGCTGAGGCCAAGGAAGTTGCTTGGCTCGTCCAGAACAAGCGCGCCGTGTCGCGCTCCAGCCACGGCGAGGGCTGTTTCAAGAATGATAAGGGCAATCTGTCCCGAAGAGAGCTCGTCGAGGCGGAACTTCCTCGTTGTGGAATCGGACTGAAAGATGCACTGCAGTATTTGCGCGTCTCCTGAAGGTTCCGCTTGGAACACCCGGAATCCGGGAAGCGCCCCCTGCGCCAAACTCTGCTCTACTTCCTGTCTGGCCAATGCTTCAGCCGTCGCGATTTGGCGTAACCAACTGGCGAAGTCCGAACAGTCCGGTTTCGGCAATGTGACAGGCTGCTTCTCAGCGCTAACCGCTGTAACAAGCGAGGGATTGAGCGCGAGGACCAAAGCGCTCTCGATAAAGCGGCGAAAAGCCCACAGCTTTGTGTTGTCGTTTCTTTCGTACACACGTGAGACACCAGAAATGTGCCAGTCAGGCATCAGTTGCGGTCCCGCGCCGTGCCAATCGTTGTACAGTTGAGTTTGCTGATCGTCGGAGACGAAAGTGGCTGCCCATCCAACGTGAGCTTTTCTTCCATAACCTTGTTTAATGCCCGTTCCGGCCTGTGGCTGATGCGCAGACGATAAATGTAGCTGCCGTGCTCAAGTTGGACACCCAACTCAAAGGTCTGCTCCGTACGTTGATCCCAGCGGGTTAGAGTCTCCGAGGGAAAGAGGTCGGTTGAAGTTCCACGCCCCAAGATGAAGTCCCGTAAGCTGGCCAACAAGTCGAGAACCGTAGATTTTCCCGCACCGTTCGGTCCTAGAAGAACCGAGAGCCGTTCCAGGGGAAGGTCAAAGCTTGAGAGGCAACGATAGTTATCTGCGTAGCAGCGCGTGAACATGCTGCTTGTTAGCATATTCGTGAACAACTCGGTAATCAAGGGCAGGTGGCGCACTTCTCAGGCGGGCAACCAAAGACTCAGGGAGGATGCTTACGAACGACGTTCATTCAATTCAGTGGAAACCGCCCAGAGCAAGGCTATCTCAGATTCATTCTTCATAGTTCTGTTCATAAGGGCAGTGGATGAGAAATAGCTGCATTATTACTGCACATGCCAGATGTACGGTAGGGAATATTTCCCTACGTGGACAGGGAAATTGCCCGGCCAGAAGGGGAGAACATCCCCCACGGGGCGAGAGAATCTCCCATGCTTAGAACCCGACTTCACTAGCAGTAGGTGGACAAAAGTCGTGCGGGTTTGGATGACAGGTTTCACAGAGCCACTCTCGACCCCTCTTCCAATGTATTGCCCGTCCGTGCGTGCGACACACTTTGGTTTGTGTCTCAGTAGTCGATATGGACGCTCCGGGGTGGCTGCTCTCGGCGGTTGATGAGATTGCCGGAGTGGCTGGCTCGTTATCGGGAGTAGTTCTGACACGCTTGTTAGACACGTAGCGCCGTATACCTGTCCGCCCTTCCGGTGCTGGAATGCGGCCTCCGTTTTGATCCAGCATGATGTGGGCGTACACACCTGGCGGTACTGTGTGGCACTCAATTAGACGCGCGGTTTGCAACTCATTCCGCACCTTGGAGATTGTCTTGTGGTCTTTGATCTCCGTGGCCTGTGCAATCTCGGCGTTGCTGTAATGAAGCTCAACCGCAGAGTGGACGTTCATTTCGCGGCACAGAAAACCGTAGTACCGATAACCGGAAAGGCTGAGGCGTTCAACTGACTCGGCGATTGGCATCTGGAAATATTGTTTCCAGCGACGGTAGAAGAGGCTAGACATGCGAGTGGCGCGGCATTGCCCCGATTACTCCACAGAAAGCCATCTCACTTTGCTTCTGCCAAAGAAACGTGCAACTTCATCCGGGTGAAACAGCAGTCTCCGGCACAGGCGAACAGGGCGCAACTTTCCCTCCCGCACCCATTTCCTCACGGTGTGAGGCGAGACGTGACAATGTTTTGCGACTTCGGCAAGATCGAGTAGCGTCGGAACATCGTTGCTCATAGCTGGGATCGCTTTCTCCGTCTAGCTTCAATTTCTGCTTCAGGTATGTGCCAGCGTCCGGCAATCTTGTGAGCCTTGAGCCTGCCTGAATAGATCAAGTCATAAACGTATTTCAGAGTGAATCCGAGACGCCTCGCGGCGGCGGGGATCGTGAGTGTGTTTTCGGTCTTCATGGTTGTAGTAGAACGTGTTGTTGTGCTAGAGTCAATATGTGAGAGTTACATCTAGCAACTCGTTTCGCGTAATGAGCTTTTGCGCTCTAGCAGGAGTCGCGGACGCCCAACTCGCAGGAGATGAAATTGTCGGACACTGGAAACAATCGCTGGTGTACTTTCATGGGCTGAACGGTAAGGGTCGGTCTGTATTCAGCGGACTTCCAGTGCGGCGCGCAATGGTGCCCCTTGATACGGGAGTACGCACGCTGACAGAAGAGCTGGTGAATTGGCGAGATGACCCTCAGTCCATACTCAGATTCGTTCGCAGGTTTGGAGCTCTCGGCAATCCGGAACAGGGCGGAGAGTTTCGCCAATCCCTTAGAGATTGGCGCAACACTCAAAGAGGGTTCCGCTCAAGCTGGTGGCACTACAGTCCCTCACAGATCATTCCGGCCCCCCCTTTCAGCAATCCAGAAGAAGGCGAAAAGTTCCGGGAGACGATGCAGGCGCGGAAGCACCAACCTGTGTTCGGCGGCAAGATTTTGCGTCCGCCTGGTCCCGGTTCTATCACCGCACTGGTGGAAGTAGGCGAATGGTTCATGTCCATCGGCGGACGTTTGTTTTATGTAGTCAAGGATTTGGCTCGCTTTCTGTCTTTCGAGCTGAACTCATATCCTGCTGAGCGCCTCAGAATTTGCGCACGGCCAAATTGTGAGACTCCGTACTTCACAGCTCGGCACCTTCGACAGAACTACTGCTCGGAACTATGCGCGCAGTGGGGGCAGCGGCAATCGAAAAAGCAGTGGTGGACGGAAAACGGCAACGAATGGAGAAAGCGACACACAAAACGCAACCGGGGAGGGAAAAATGTCACTCGTAAAACGCGGTAAGACTTGGCATTGCCACTTCGTTGTGAACGGCCAGCGTTTCCGACAGTCCCTCGAAACGAAGGACTGGAGAGAAGCACAGGCCAAGGAAAAACAACTCATCGCTGAGGCTTCCGAAGGGAAGCTGACGCACAACTCCACAACTCTTGCCCGCTTGCCATTCGCACACGCGGCGGATGAGTACCTGAGCGCCCGGAAGCTGGAGTTGGCACCCGCCAGCCAAGCGAAAGAGAAACAACTCTTGGTGCAACAGCGGGTTTACTTCAAACAGGAACCGCTCAAGGCAATCACCGTGAAGCGGATCACCGATTACAGGACCTGGAGAGCGGAACAGGAAGTTGGTCCCGCCACGCTCAATGCAGAGTTGGGCATCCTGCGCCGCATCCTCAAGCGAGCGAAGCTCTGGGCACGCGTTGCCGACGATATAAGGCCCCTCAAAGAGCCGAGCAGCATCGGGCGGGCAATCACTGAGGAAGAAAAGCAGCGGCTCCTCAAGACTGCTGTCATGCGGCCTGAGTGGGAAACGGCTTACCTTGCGGCGATTCTTTGCCTGAATACCACTGCAAGAGGGTGCGAGTTAAAAGGGCTGCAATGGTGCGACGTGGACTTGTTCGCCCGCACTCTCACGATTCGCACGTCCAAGACGGCTGCGGGTGAAAGGGTAGTGCCCCTCACTGATGTTGCGATCTCCGCTCTTGCAAGGCTCCGCCGAAGAGCAGAGGGCTTTGGCACGGTTGAGCCGTCGCACTATGTCTTTGCAGCCTTCGTCCCTAAGTTCACGTTCAGCGGCAAGCGAGTAGTGGACTACAGCGTCACTGGGTTTTCCCCGACGCGGCACGTGAAAAGCTGGCGGACGGCCTGGAGGACCCTGACGAAGAAAGCGGGCCTGCCGGGGTTTCGGTTTCACGATCTGCGGCACTGCGCCATCACTCAGCTTGCGGAGAACGGAACGTCAGATTCAACGATCATGGCGATTGCTGGTCACGTCAGCCGTCGCATGCTGGAGCGATACAGCCACGTCCGCATGGAAGCCAAGCGCAATGCGATGGAAGCCCTTGCGATGAGCACCAGAAAGGCGGGTTATGACACAAACCATGACACAAATGCCGTCGCTGTGAGCACCCGCCCCGTCTAAGTTGTTGGGAGATTTGGTGGACCTGGTCGGGTTCGAACCGACGACCTCTTCCATGCCATGGAAGCGCGCTCCCAACTGCGCCACAGGCCCACTGAGGAAGAATCAAAGATCCGGCGCGGAAATCCGGATCAGATAAGCAATTCTCGCTTACCCGCTAAGGTTAGTCAAACTTTGCGCGGCTGATGAAATCACTTTGGGGTTGCGGCGGGCCTCCTGAATTTTACGAAAACTACGAAAATGGGTATGCTGAGGGCGGAATATCTCATGAAACTTCGCCCCGTTGGCATCTGGGTGTTGCTTTTTCTGATCGGTACGGCGACGGCCCAGGTTGCGCCTTCCCCGGCTCCGGCGGCCTCCGCGCCACCGGTTCCGTATGCTTCCGTCAGTCAACTCAATCTGGTGCTTTCGCAGATTGAGCAGATGGCGCAATCGACGCAGGTCGACCTGGCCAAGTTGCGAATCGAAAAATGGAAGACCGATTCGAACACCAAACGCAGCACTCAAGCTGACGTCGAATCGCTGCAGCGCAACCTGCAAAATGCGCTGCCGGAGATCATTGCTCAACTGAAAGCTTCGCCGGAGAACATTGCGGAGACCTTCAAGCTCTATCGCAATCTTGACGCGCTCTTCGACGTGTTTGGACCGGTGGTTGAGTCGGCGGGAGCATTCGGCTCGAAGGACGAATTCCAAACCGTGCAGAACGATCTCAGCGCGCTCGAGCGATCACGGCGCGCGCTGGCTGAGCGGATGGAGACGCTGGCCGGCGCAAAAGAAGGAGAGCTGACGCAACTGCGATCCCAAGTTCGGGAGCTGCAGGCTGCGGCGGCCGCTCCCGCTGCGCCTCCCAAGAAAGTCGTAGTGGACGACAACGAGCCGCCCAAGAAGCCGGTAAAGAAGAAGACGGCGACGAAATCGACGAAACCGAGTCCATCCACACCGACGACGGCAGCAAAGCCGAGCACGACTACGAGCTCACCGCCTGCGGCTCAGCCGACCCAGCCCCAACCTTGACTGGCGTGTTGCACACATTCTGGTGCAAGAATTACCTCAAAAAAACTCTCTATTTCGCCCAAAATATTGAAAGCAAAGGGTCGAAAATTTTCTTGCCTCCTAGATCTATGGTTCTTAAGGTAGTTAGAGGCAAAATCTAGAAAACATGGGAGTTACGTGGCTTTCTGAGCTCCCGCGGTTCCGTTTTGGAACTGGGAGCAAGAGTTGCGCGTGCGGCCGTCGGCAGGTTGTCAAAGACCTTAGATTATCTTATAGATAATCTATTTGTATTATGTTATCGCCATTTGAGGGGTAGGTCAAGAAGAAAATGGGTTGGGCTGACGAGCTGGTTCCAAATTGGCTCGGGATGACATTTACATTTCTGGGACGCGGACAGGAATGTCCGCGCCACACTTGGTGTTGTTGGAACCTGGCGGGGGTGGTTGGGGTCTATATGTATGAAGATTTTAGGGTTGTGGGTTGGGGATTTATGGGTCGAATTTTGACCACGGGTTGCAGGCCAAAAGCTCCTATAATGGAAGTTGCGCCATGAGCGCTATGGCGGGAGCAACTACAGTGGGGGATTTGGCGGGGGCGATTGGAATCCGGGCGCAGGAGGCTGCGATCGTGGCCGAACTGAAGGCTGGGTCGGAGGATGCGTACGCCTGGCTGATTGGCGAATTTCACCAGCCGATCTACAGCATGGTTTACCGTATGGTGACGGACTCCGCCGATGCCGCTGACACGACTCAAGAGGTGTTTCTGAAGGTCTTCCGCGGGATCAAGCAGTTTCACGGGGAATCCAGTTTGAAGACGTGGATTTACCGGATTGCCGTGCATGAAGCTTCAAACCGGCGGCGCTGGTGGTTTCGGCATAAATCGAAAGAGACTTCGATCGAGCCGGCGCGGACGTTCACGGAATCAGGCGTGGCTTCGGCGATCAAGGATTCATTGGTGGATGGTAGTGACTCGCCTTTCGATCGGGTTGCGCATGAGGAGGTTCGGGCGCGCGTGGAAGAGGAGTTGAGGAAAGTTTCCGAGCCTTACCGGACGACCCTGATTCTTCGCGACCTCGAGGAAATGTCGTACGAGGAGATTGCGGAGGTTACGCAGGTTTCGCTGGGGACGGTGAAATCGCGGTTGACGCGGGGACGAGAAGCGCTCCGTCAACGGCTGACGGCATATGTGCAGGAGGTTGGACCGGAACTGGGTTTGCGGGCTGGGGATCGGGAAGTGAAGGTTGAGTCCCGAGTCGCATGTCATCCACGGGAATTCGAGGTGGTGTCATGAACTGCACCGAAGCTAAATCGATGTTCTCGCCTTATCTGGATGGGGCGGTGACGGGTACGGAGATGATGGCTCTGACCCGGCATCTCGACGGCTGTGGGCGTTGTCAGGGGGAATACGTTTCTCTTCGTCGAACACAGCAATTGCTTACGAGTGTGGGGCGGCGGAAGGCGCCTGCCGATTTGTCGTTGAAACTGCGTCTGGCGATTTCGCGGGAGGTAGCGGAGTCGCGGCGTCCGTACTTCCGCGATCTTTGGATTCGGGTGGAAAATGCAGTTCGAGGGTTCATGGTTCCGGCGACAGCAGGATTGGCAACGGCCGTGGTGATTTTTGGATTTCTCATGGGCTTTCTGGCCTTGCCGTTGCAAAGCAATGCGGACGTTCCGCTCAGTTTGAATACCGCGCCGCGGTTGCAGCAATCGGCCTTTGAGACGGCGGTGGACTCGATCGCCGGCGATTCACTGGTCATCGAAGCGTTGGTGGATTCGAACGGCCGGGTGGAGGATTACCGGGTGTTGTCGAGTCCGCAGGACGCGAAGGGTTTGCCGACGCAGGTCAAGAATATGCTGATCTTTACCACGTTCCGTCCGGCGACTTCGATGGGCCAGCCGACGGCTGGGCGCGCGGTGTTGACGTTTTCGAAGATCAGTGTGAAGGGGTAAGAGAGACTGGCTTCAGGCTTTAGGCTTCGGGGTTCAGGCTTCGTCGCTTGATAACTACAGGCTGAAAGCTGGGAGCTGAAGGCTTAGAGCAGATCCTCCGTTGACCCTCCGCGAAGAACCTCTTAAACTGACAGTGTAATCCGCACATCTCATCGTTTGCAGGAGGGTTCCTGGATCGCAGGCTTCGGAGTTCGCTGTTTGCGGCCTTGCTTGGGCTGGCCGCACAGGTGTGCCTGGCGCAAACTACGGTTCAGGTAACACTGGATGGGAATGAGGGTTTGTTCACGGTTCTGACCGCGATCAATGCCTGCGGTTATGATGCGAATTTGGATGTGTCCGATCCGGTGCGCGGTCAGGTGCGCGCCGAGGTAGCGAAAGCGATTGAGGCTTCGGCGGAGGCAAAAGAATCCACCGATGTAATGTGCAAGTTTTACGGGGATCATCAGCAGCCGGAGCCGGGGCGTACGCTGGCGCAGTATGTTTCGCTGGCGTTGAATCTGACGCCGCCGCCGGCGTTGACGCTCAAGGTCAAAGAAGCTGACCTGCCGCCGGACGCCTCCTACGTTTCGGGATTTGTCCCGCTGATCCAGAAGTTCTATACGGAAGCTGGAATCCATGCGATCTGGATGAGCCACCAACCGGCCTACGCCAATCTGACAGCGCGATACCACGAACCTTTGTCGAAGGCGTTATTTGACACCGAGGTTTATCTGAAGCTGCCGTCGGCGGGATATCTGGGGCGCACATTCTCCGTGTACCTTGAGCCCATGGGAGCACCGGGAGAAACGAATGCGCGCGATTACGGAGCCGATTATTACGTTGTGATTTCTCCGGGGACGGGAGCGGAGTCCGGGCTCAAGATGGAAACGATCCGGCATACTTATCTGCATTACCTTCTGGATCCGATGAATCTCAAATATCCACTGGCCATGCAGCATTTGAAGCCGCTGCTGGAGAATGTCAAGGGCTCGCCCATGGATGAAAGTTTCAGGACTGATATTTCGCTGCTCACTACGGAATGCCTGATCCGGGCGATCGAGGCGCGAACGACGTGGAGCAGTAAGACGCCGGAGGTCCAGAAGCAGCAACTGGTGCAGCAATCGGTGGAGCAAGGGTTCATCCTGACGCCTTATTTTTATGAAGCGCTGGCGCAGTTTGAAAAAAGCCCGATCGGGCTGCGGACTGCGTACGTGGATTTGATCAACGGCATCAACGTGCCCAAGGAACAAAAGGCGGCTGCCCAGGTAAAGTTTGCCAGCACTGCGAATGAAGAACTGTTGCATCTGTCGCGACACACCCAGGGCAAGCTGTTGTTAACGGCTCAGCAGGATTTGTCGACCGGGGATGTGGAAGGAGCGAAGAAGCTGGCGCAGCAGGCGCTGGATGAAAAGACTGAAGATCGGGGTCGAGCCCTTTTCATTCTGGCGCAAGTGGCGGCGATGAATCGCGATATGCAGGGGGCACGTAACTATTTCGAGCAGGCGCTGGGGGTTGCGCAGGAGCCCTCGGTGGTGGCGTGGTCGCATATTTATCTGGGAAGAATCTGCGATCTACAGGAAGACCGGGACGCCGCGCTGGTACAGTACCGGGCAGCGCTGAGCGCCGGAGGATCGTTGCCGGAGGCCAAAGCCGCGGCTGAACATGGGATTGCACAGCCTTACGAACCGCCCAGCCATCCGCAGTAAATGGGCGATGAAGTAGGAATTACGGGTGACCCGCGACCAAGGCGCCCGAGTCTCAAACCTAAGGAGAGAGCATGAAGCGAGCAGCCATGGTATTGGGGATGCTAGCGGTAACGGCTTTCGTAGCGGCGCAGCAGACGACTACCCAACCCAAGCAACCTGCAGGCACAACGCAGCAAGGTTCGGCCGCCCCGGCGCCACCCGCGGGGAAACGGCCACCGCAAGCCAAAACGCAAGCGGAATTCGACGCTTATCACGCGGCGGTGGCGAATCAGAAGGACCCGGTGGCCATGGAGAAGGCGGCCGATGACTTCGCGACCAAGTTCCCTGACAGCGAACTGCGGGTTCTGCTCTACGAAGCCGCCGTCGGCGGCTACCAGAACGCGAACAATGGCGACAAAATGTCGGAGATGGCGCAGAAGGTGCTGAAACTCGATCCGGATGATCCGGTGGCGCTCATCGCCGTGTCCGAAGTGATCGCGGAGCGCACACGGGATACGGATCTTGATAAGGATCAGCGGTACGATCAGGCTAAGAAATACGCGGACCACGCTTTGCAAACGATCGACACTGATGTCCCGGTTCCAGCCACCGCAACCCAAAGCCAGGTCGACGCCTACAAAGGGCTGTTGCGATCGAGCGCATATTCGGTCTTGGGCACGATTGCATACGGGCAGGAGAAATATGCTGACGCGGAGGGCTACTTTCGCAAGTCCATCGATGCTTATCCGCAGCAGGTGGACGCTGTAGTAGTCCTGCGGCTGGCGCTCGCTCTGGATAAGCAGGGGAAATATCCGGAAGCGCTAAAGGAAGCGAACCGGGCGGTTGACATGACCCAGGAGGGAACAGCGGCGGGAACCACGGCACGACATGAACGCGACCGGTTGGCGCAGTTGACGGGTGGCGGCGCTCCGACCGGCGCAAATCCTCCAGCTGCATCCAAACCTCCGGCCCCCACTACTACTCCGAACGCGACTTCACCCCCCCACTAGTTCAAGGAGTTCGCGCTCAGGGAGATGTCTTACCGGGATGCAACTGAGCCCATCCGTTCATTCGCATGAATGGACGGATGGGCTAGCCTTCGACCGTTCAACGAGATCATGAAGCCACGGAACACTTCGGAGTTGGAGCAAGCTCTGGGATATCAATTCTCTCGACCGGAGTTGCTGGAGCAGGCGCTCACTCACAGCTCGCAAGCTCGTGAAGTCGAATCCATGCAGACTCAGACGCCGATACGGGTGGGTGACAACGAACAGCTCGAGTTTCTGGGAGACGCCGTCCTGGGGCTGATTACGACTGAGGAGTTGTTTCACCGCTTTCCGCATTTTCGAGAAGGCGGACTGTCCAAATTGCGAGCCCACCTGGTCAGTGAGAAACATTTGATCCAGGTGGCGCGGCAATTGGAACTTGGACATTATTTGCGGCTGGGTCGAGGCGAAGAAAAAAGCGGAGGCCGTAATAAGACGGCTCTGCTGGTAGATGGGTTGGAAGCCGTGCTGGGGGCGATGTATGTGGACAGCGGGCTGGAGACGGTTCGGCGCGTGGTGTTGCAGCATATCATCGCTCCGGAGGTTGAACACCTGACACGAAACGGGAGCAGTTTGCCGCTTACCGACTACAAGTCGGCGCTTCAGGAGAAGCTGCAGGCCACAGGCCGGTCGCAGGCGTCCTATGTGCTGGTCAAGGAGCTAGGTCCTGAGCACAGTAAGACTTTTACAGTTGAGGTTCGATTGCAAGCGCTCGGCAATCACGGTGAGACCGAGTTCGTGGGCCGAGCCGAGGGATCGACCAAGAAGAACGCCGAACAAGGTGCGGCGCACCAGGTGCTGGAACACCTGGCTTCGCTACCGGGGGATTCAGGCGGCAAAGTGCCCGGCAAAGGACGCCAATAGCCGGAATCGAATGGGGAAAACGCCACACCCGGACTGGTTGATTTCACTGCAATCGCTGCTGACCACGGTGGTGATTGCGATCTTCGTCGTCACATTTATCATCCAAGCTTTCCAGATTCCTTCCGAGTCCATGGAAAACACCCTGCTAATCGGGGACTACCTGTTGGTCGATAAGTTGTGTTACGGGGGGAGCCGGTTCCTCGGCCACATTCTGCCTTACCGCACCGTGCACCGCGGGGATATCGTGGTTTTCCACTATCCGGTTCATCCCAGCGAACACTTCGTAAAGCGGGTAGTGGGGGTGCCGGGGGATCGGGTGCGCCTGATCAATCGGGAGGTTTACGTGAATGGCGTCCGCCTCCGGGAGCCATACGTGCAACACGTCTCGCGACAACATGACTTATTTCGGGATGAGTTCCCGCGGCTGGACATTTCAGCTCCCGGCCAGGAAGCGGAGTGGTGGCTGCAGATGAGGAAACTGGTCGAGGACGGCGAATTGATTGTTCCGGAGGGGGACTATTTCGTGCTCGGCGATAATCGGGACGACAGCGACGACAGCCGCTACTGGGGCTTCGTGCCACAGGAAAACATTGTGGGCCGTCCGCTGTTGATCTATTGGTCGGTGCGGAGCGTGGAGGATGAGATGCCGGTTTCTTCCACCCCGGGTGATAAACTTTATCACTTCGCCTACGCGGTCAGCCATTTGTATCAGCTCACTCGCTGGGATCGGACATTTCGAGTAGTCAACTAAGAGCGAACAACTCCTAATTAAACGGGATAAAACCTAGTGGCTAAGACAGAAAATACGCAGGCGGAAAAACCACGCGAGACCACAGTTGAGTTTCTGGCGTCTCTGGCGGCTGTGCTGGTAACTGGACTGTTCATCATTACCTTCATTTTGCAGGCTTTTGAGATTCCTTCCAGTTCGATGGAGAACACACTGCTGATCGGGGATCACGTGTTTGTGAATCGGGAGCAGTTCGCGCCGCCGACGCCGTGGCTTGGCCCGATCTTGCCCCACCGGCAGATCCGCCACGGCGACATCGTGGTGTTTCTGTCGCCGGCGGAACCGGGGCTCTACGTGGTCAAGCGAATCATTGGCATTCCGGGCGACCGTATTCATTTGCGCGAAGGCGTGGTTTACCGCAACGGAGTAAAGCTGGATGAGCCCTACGTAATCCATCAGAACGGCGATGAGGTCAATCTTTACCGGGATAACTTCCCTGAGATCGCGCCGTCGCAGATGAACAACGTGACTCCGGACTGGGAAATGGCTTTGCCGCAGCACATTGAGGGTGACGATCTGGTGGTGCCTCCAAACAGCTACTTCGGCATGGGGGACAACCGGGACGTAAGTCTGGATAGCCGTTACTGGGGCTTCATCCCGGAGGAGAATGTGATTGGGCGGCCCATGTTTATTTACTGGTCGTTTCAGACGCCGGCGGGACAATATCTGGAGCGGGAAGTCAGTCAACGACTCAGCTTCCTGGTCCATGTCGTGCTTCACTTTTTCGATGAAACTCGCTGGCGGCGAACCTTCAAGGTGGTTCAGTGAGTTTTTGGCGATCAAGGCGCGGCGGAGTTCTGACGCTAAGCGTCATCGTGCTCCTCGCGCTTTTTCTCATCCGGCCCGGGGGAAATCGCCTCAAAGTCCGGATTGTCAATTCCATAAGTCTGGCATTGGGACGACCGGTTGATATCGCAACCGTAAGCTTGCGCCTGCTTCCCCAGCCCGGATTCGATCTTCAGAACTTTGTGATCCACGACGATCCGGCCTTCAGCGCTGAACCCATGCTTCGTGCCCAGGAAGTGACGGCGTCGTTGCGCGTGACTTCGCTGTTGCGTGGACGCCTCGAGATCGCGCGGCTGAGCCTGACCGAGCCGAGCCTCAACCTGGTGCGAGGTGCGGAAGGACATTGGAATCTCGAGAACCTGGTCGAACGGGCAGCCAAAATAACGGTAGCTCCCACCAGCAAAGCCAAGACCGAAACGCGTCCGGGATTTCCCTATATCGAGGCTGACCGCGGCCGGATCAATTTCAAGTTTGGAGCAGAGAAGAAACCGTATGCGCTGACTGAAGCAGATTTTGCGCTTTGGCAGGACTCGGAAAATACATGGGGCATGCGGCTGGAGGCGGAGCCGGTCCGCACCGATTTCAATCTCAGCGACACCGGTACGCTCACGGCTAGCGGATCGTGGCAGAGAGCCGCAAGTTTGCGCGATACGCCGGTGCAGTTCAACCTGCAATGGATCCGAGCGCAACTCGGCCAGGCCACCAAGCTTGCCTATGGCAACGACAAGGGCTGGCGGGGCAGACTGAGAGTTTCTACCACGCTTACGGGTACACCCGCGAGTCTTGCGATAGCGACGACGGCGTCGGTGCAGGATTTCCGCCGTTATGACATTTTTGGCGGCGGCGAGTTGCGGCTGGCGGCCGAGTGCAGCGGTCATTACAGTTCGCTCGATCACAGGCTCTCTGACGTTGTCTGCAAGGCTCCGGTCGGCGATGGCACGATCAGCCTCGCTGGCAGCATCATCGGTCCCTTCTCATCCCGCGATTACGACGTCGCGTTAACCGCTGAGGGTTTGCCGATTCAGTCCCTGATTGCATTGGCCCGCCACACCAAACAAGCTGTGCCCGATGATTTGATTGCGGCCGGGCGACTGGATGGCAGTGTAAAGCTTCGCCGGGACAGCAACGCGCCAGCTGATGGCGTGAACTGGGAAGGTAGCGGGGAAACTTCGGGCTTTGAGCTCAGGTCGAAGCTGAATAAAACGGAATTAATACTGGGAAGGATTCCATTCGTGGTGTCTCCCGCGAGATCTCTGGCAGTGAATCCACGATCGCGAGCAACCTCGCGGGAAATTGCCGCGCCTCCGGTGGAGGCTCATCTGGAGGTTGGCCCGTTCGAATTGGGTTTGGGAAGGCCGGTGCCCGCGACGGTTCGTGGTTGGGCGTCGCGCTCGGGATACAGCTTCACCGTTCAAGGGGATGCACAGTTACGACGGCTCCTGCAAGTGGCGCGAATGGCCGGCATTCCCACTTCTCAGCCAGCCGCCGATGGTTTGGCCAAAGTCGATTTACAAATCGCGGGTGGTTGGCAAGGCTTCATGGCACCGAGGGCGGTGGGGAAGGCCCAGTTGCATTCGATTCATGCGGAGATTCGCGGGTTGAACGCTCCCGTAGAAATCACGACTGCGAACGTTCTCCTGACGACGGACCAAATTAGCGTGCAGAACCTGACGGCTTCGATCGCTGATACTTCGTGGCATGGCTCTTTGTCGGTTCCTCGACCATGCGTGCAGCCGGACGGCTGTTTGATTCGCTTTGATCTGCATGGAGACGAAATCGCGACCGATCGATTGACCGAACTGCTCAATCCTCACGTTCGCCAACAGCCGTGGTACCGGTTTCTTTCTTCACCGGCGAATGGTGTTCCCTACTTTCTGACTCTGCATGCAGTTGGGAAACTCGCCGCAAATCGAGTGGTTGTTCGTAAGCTCGTAGGGAACCGAGTGTCGGCGAACGTTGAACTGAACGACGGCAAACTGCGGTTGTCCGACCTGCGAGGGGATGTGCTTGGCGGGAAGCATGTTGGCGAATGGGAAGCCGACTTCACTGCAAGGCCTCCGGAGTATTCCGGAAGCGGCACGCTGGAGCGGATTGCACTCAATCAGCTTTCCGAAAACATGAACGATGATTGGATCACAGGTTCGGCCATGGCAACTTACCACGTCAAAACATCGGGATTGGCCGGGGCTGAGTTGTTGAGCTCCGCCACCGGCGCTTTGAAGGTCGAGGTGCGCGACGGCTCGTTGCGCCATGTTGTGCTAGTCGAGGGATCTGGCCCGCTGCAGATTCGCCGCCTTGCCGCGCATCTGTCTTTACAGGGCGGAACGTTTGAGATTCAAGAAGGTAAGTTGGAAACTCCGGCAGGGATTTTTCAGGTGAGCGGCACGGCATCTCTGACTCGGCTTCTGAATCTGAAACTGACGCGCGAAGGAAATCCGGGTTTCAACATCACGGGCACCCTGCTGGAACCGCATGTTTCGCCCATTCTATCCCCCGAAACCAGAGCCGCCCTCAAGCCGTGACGACCGAATTTGATTTTGGTCACCTCGCATAGCCGGCTCCACGCAAAACTTTCCCTGGCTTCGCTCCCGTCATCTTGCCTTGATCAATCACTGGCACGCCATTCACCAGGACATATTCCATGCCCTCTGACAATTGATTGGGATTGTCGAAGGTAGCCAGGTCGCGAACCGTTGCCGGATCGAAAATCACGAGGTCGGCCCACATGCCTTCTTTTAATACTCCGCGGTCAGTCAGCCTCATACGCTGCGCGGGCAGTGCTGAGAACTTGCGAATGGCGTCTTCCAGCGTGAGCAGTTTTTCTTCGCGAACATACTTGCGCAGAATGCGCGGGAACGTGCCGTAGGCGCGAGGATGGGGATGTTCCTGACCGAGTATTCCATCAGGAGATGTGCCGGCGGAATCGTTATCGATTGACACCCAAGGCTGCCGCAGGGCAAGGGCAACGTCGGGTTCCGACATGCCGAAGACCGCCACTTCAGTGAACGCGTTGTCTTCGCTGAGCAGATCAAACAGCGCGTCCATTGGATCTTTGTTCCAGATTTTCGCAATGTCGGCCAGTGTCTTGCCTTGCAGCGGCAAGAGCTTTGGGTTCTGAACCACGCCAATCAAGACCGATTCCGGCCCGGGAATTTCCTGCCATTCGTTGTCCCAATCCTTCGATGGCGTCATGAGATCTTTGCGGATGCGGGCACGCATCGCCGGATCTTTCAGTCGCTCGACCAGCTTGGCGTCGCCGCCATCGTGCGCCCAGGGTGGAATAAACGCCGACATGGTATTGAACCACGCGGTGTAAGCGTAGGTGTTCGCCGACACGTCAATACCTTCGGCACGCGCCGCGTTGATTTTCGCAACCACCTCCGGCATGCGTCCCCAATTCTCTTTGCCCGCAACCTTGATGTGCCAAATCTCGACCGGGATGTGAGCTTCTTTTCCGATGCGCAGCGCTTCGTCGATGGCAGAAAGCACCGCATCACTCTCGTTACGCATGTGCGTGGCGTAGATTCCCCCGGATTTCGACGCTTCTCCAGCCAGCGCGATCAACTCTTCTGTCTTGGCGTAGGGAGCGGGCGCATACTCGAGGGCGGTTGAAACTCCGACCGCGCCGTCGCGCATGGCCTGCCCCACCAGCGCTTTCATCTGCTCGAGTTGTACGGGTGTGGGTTGTTTGTCGTCGTCGCCGAGGACCATACGGCGAACCTGGGTCCCGCCTACGTAGCTGGCAAGATTGATTCCCATGCCCTGCTTTTCGAGTTGGGCAAAATAATCGCGGAAAGTGCGCCACTCGGGAGTGAGGTGATAGTGATCGTAGACGGCGCGGTCTGCCTGAATGATGGCGTCAGTTGAGCGGCGCGGCCGATCCACCCTCGCCGGTGATTTCCGTAGTGATGCCCTGGTAAATCTTCGAGGGCAAGCGCGGATCGACTGAGGATCGTCAGGTCCGATTGCCCAAGCATATCGATAAAGCCGGGCGCAACAACTTTGCCGCCAACGTCGATGGTCCGCGTGCGCGATGAATTGGCCAGATTCCCGATAGCCGCGATCTTGCCGTCGCGGATGCCGATGTCACCGGAATACCAGGGCGAGCCCGTGCCATCGATGATGCGACCGTTCGTAATGACCACGTCGAACGGGCGGGGAGCGGGCGAAGACAAGGCTGCGCAGGTAGTAAGGATGAGAATTACCAACAGGGTTTGGAAGCGGATGGTTCGCATTACGAGTTCTCCGTTTTATTACTTTCTCGATTCACGATCGCGTCTTTCCGCGCGGCCGGAAAAAGTCTGCGCTGCCAGCTCAGACTCAGTCCGATGAAGATCCAGATTCCTAGCGCTAACCATTCGTACCCACTGAAATGCCCGGGGATGCCAGGCACAATTTTCATCAGGATCATGAGCAGGCCCACGATTACTCCCACCGCTGCGACCAAACGCTCGCAGCGGCGCCGGACGTCATTTGGTAATAAGCCGCACAAGCCGCCAGCCATCCTATCGCGGAAGCCACCGAGCCAACTTCGGAAATGGGCACGAGCGCGGCATCTCCCAGAAACATGCACGCAGCGGTAGCCAGTCCAATGCAAATCACAGCGACCGATGGCGTCTGATTGCGTGGATGCACATAGCCAAGTCGCTGGTCCACCAACCCGCGTCGTCCTATGGCGAACAATAACCGGCTGGCCGCGACAAAATTTCCGTTGAACACTTTAAATAGCGAAAGCATCGCGGCAGTCAGAATCACGCTCACAATCCAACGCGAGCCCACGGCGTGCTCAAAAGCAACCGCGGTCATGAATTTTTCATGCGTGAGCTTGTTTCCAGGGAGCGACATATCCAACGGCGGCGATCACGATGATGTAGAAAAGAATGCCGACTCACGATCGCCATCCAGATGGCCTTGAAGAATCCGCGGGCGCGGAATTCCGGACTGGCCTCTTCCGCGCCCTTCACGACCGATTCAAACCCGGTCATGAAATAGGGCACGATCTGCATGACCAGAAGCATGGACACGAACGGGCCATGGGTAAACAGTGGCGGGAAATTCCGCGGTGACCCTTTGCTGACCCCGACTCCGACGAACACCACGAACAAGCGCCAGCGTTCCAAAGGCGGTCCAGTTCTGAAACGTAGCACTCAACCGGATACCGCTATAGTTCAGCACAGTGAGCAGCCCAGTCAGGCCGAGCCCGATCACCAGATGCGGCAGGTAAACTGGCTGGCCTGCGATGCGGTAGAGTTCGATCGAATCAAGCGCGGGGAAAATGTAGCCCGCGATCCTGCCAACCGCTACCGCCTCCCACGGGCAGACGATGAAGTAGGCCAGGATCATCATCCAGCCCGTGGCGAAACTAACCGACTGCGGAAAAACTTTAGCGGTGTATGCGACTTCACCCGCCGCATCCGGCATCGCCGCGACCAGTCGGCCGTACACGTAGCCGATGGGCAGCAGCAGCGCTCCGCCAATTGCGAAGCCGAGGATTGCGCCCAGGACGCCGCCGCGCAGCAGCCAGTCGTCCATCACGACCAGCCATCCCACACCAACCATCGTTCCCCAGCCCAGGGCGAAGTAATCGACTGACGCGAAGTTTGCGGGCGAGAGTGATCACGCGGCGCGAATTATAAAGCATTGCATCCGCTTTCGCGGTTACCAGTTCCAATCGGGCCAGAATCCCCGGTGTGCTATGTTTGAATCCTGCTCGATTCTTGACGAGGCGGCTATGCCCCGATACGAATATCGCGTCCTCAATCCGACTCCGGCTGCCGAGAAGGCGTTTCTGGCGTGGATTGACAAGCTGGATCAGGAGTTCATCGAACCGTGATCCCGAACATCGCAGCGAGGTGGTGCGCAACGCGCTGCATGAGCTTTATCTGGGACGCCCTTATGCGACGCCGACCGCGAGCGCGCCTCTGGCGGAACAGGTGTTGATTCACTCCTTCGATCCGCGCAACGCCACGCTGGAACCAGAAACCTACGGCGACGTGGACGCAGTAAAATACGACGAACGCAAGCCTCTCATCTGGTTCTGGATGATGTTTGACCGCTCGCCGGCCGGGCTGAATCACTGGCTGGGACATCGCGTGCGCGCCATGGTTGCCCGGCACGTCCTCAAACATTGCGGCAAGAACGTAAAGATTTTTCACGGGGTCGAGATTTCGTTCGGATACAACCTGACCATCGAAGACAACTGCACGATTCACAAGTACGTGCTGCTGGACGACCGCGGCGAAATCATCATCCACGAAGGTTCGTCGATTTCTGATTACGCCAACGTCTATTCGCACGCTCACGATCTCAACGACGGCATGATCGTCGACAATCACAAGACCGAGATCGGGCCGAAGGCGCGCATCACGTATCACGCCACCGTATTGAGTGGAGTGAAAGTGGGCGAACACGGCATGGTAGGGTCGATGGGCGTGGCGTCGAAGAATGTCGAACCGTTCCACATTGTCGGCGGCATTCCCGCCAAGCCGATCAAGGTAAAACCAATCGCGCCGGAAGAGTTGCGCAAAGCGTTCGAGAGGCGATAGATCGGGCCTCGCGTGTTAGTATCAAATCCAACGCCCGATGACCCTGCAGCATGTTGACATCCTGTTTCAGCTGATCGTTTTTTTGTTCGCGATCAGCGTCCACGAGTCGGCGCACGCCTGGATGGCGAACCGCCGCGGCGACCCGACTGCGCGCATGCTGGGCCGGGTCACGCTGAATCCCATCAAGCACATTGATCCGGTTGGAACCGTGCTGCTGCCGCTGATTGCGGCGGTGGCCCACTTCCCAATGATCGGATGGGCCAAGCCCACTCCGGTGGATCCGCGCAATTTCAAGAATCCCGTCCTCGACGATATTCTTGACTTCAGTTGCCGGTCCGGTGAGTAACTTTCTGGTAGCGATCTGCGCTTTGCTCGCACTGCTGCTGATCAAGCTGTCGTCCCCGCTAGGACAACAGATTGTCTTCGGTATTCCGTATGGGCTGATTTCACCGGAAATGAACTCCGCGCTTGTTCCGTCGAGCTTGTTACTTTATGAGCTGATGAGGATCAACATTATTCTCGGAGTCTTCAATCTGATTCCGGTTCCACCGCTCGATGGCAGCCATGTGCTGCGACACTTTCTGCCCCCGAATGCGCTACGCGTTTATGACACGCTGGGGATGTTCGCCTTGATGGCCCTGGTGTTTCTGGGTGGCGGACTCTTGGGCAAACTGATCTTTCCAGTGGTCGGGATCTTTAACTACATCCTCCTGAGAATCTGATGGCTCCTGACCCCCAACAACGAAAACGCGTGCTCAGCGGTATGCGCTCGACCGGCAAATTGCATTTGGGCAATTATGTTGGCGCCCTGCAGAACTGGGTGGGCATGCAGGATCAGTACGAATGTTTCTTTTTCGTGGCCGACTGGCATGCGCTCACGACCGATTACGCCGACACTTCACGAGTGAAGGAAAACTCGATCGAAGTTCTGCTCGACTGGCTGGCCGCGGGACTCGATCCTGAGCGCTGCACCATGTTCATCCAGTCGCACGTGCCGCAACATGCCGAGTTGCATCTGCTTTTCTCGATGATCACGCCGCTGGGCTGGCTGGAGCGGGTGCCTACTTACAAGGAGCAACTGCAAAACATCACGGAGAAAGACCTGACGACGTACGGCTTTCTCGGATATCCGGTGCTGCAAGCGGCGGACATTCTGATGTACAAAGGTGATTTCGTGCCAGTAGGGGCGGACCAGGTCGCGCATGTGGAGTTGACACGGGAGATTGCGCGGCGGTTCAACGGGTTCTATAGCCACAAGGGAAGGTCTGTGTTCCCGGAGCCGCAACCCTTGCTCACGCCGACGCCGAAGCTCACCGGAACCGACGGGCGCAAGATGTCGAAATCGTACGGAAACACGGTCATGCTGACGGATCCGGAGCCCGTGGTACGGCAGAAGCTGAAGACCATGGTGACTGATCCCGCGCGCGTCCGCCGCACAGATCCCGGCAACCCCGATGTTTGTCCGGTCGGCGATTTGCACAAGATTTTCAGCGACTCCGCGACCATGGCTAGAGTGAATGAGGGTTGCCGTTCTGCGGGCATCGGGTGCATCGAGTGCAAAGGCTGGGCGGCCGATGCACTGGTTAACATCTTGAATCCCATGCAGGAGCGGCGCAAGAAATATGAGGACAATCCGCGGCTGGCGTGGGATATTCTGGAAGCTGGTTCGGCGCGAGCAGGCAAGGTTGCCGATTCTACAATGCGCGAGGTTCGCGAGGCCATGGGGATGTCGCTTGAATACGAGGCTCCGCGAGCTTAGGGTCATGACATCGCAATGAGTAACGAAGTAAAAATAGCTTTCGATGGTACGGCGGCGTTGGATCTTGGCCCCGCACTGGCAGGCAGTTCTGCGCCGAGCGTCGAGAAAAAACCTCCGCATGAGGAAAGCGACTTTCCTTTCGCCGTCACGGTAGAGGATGTCTACGAAGGGCCACTTGATCTGCTGCTGCACTTGATTCGCAAGCAAGACATTGACATCTACGATATCCCGATCGGGAGAATCACGGCGCAGTATCTGGCGTACGTGGAAAAATTGCGCGAACTGGATGTGAACGTGGCGGCCGAGTTCATTTATATGGCCGCCGTTCTGATTCACATCAAATCGAAGATGTTGTTGCCTCGCGATCCGGCCGCGGCTTCGGATGCTCAGGACGACCCGCGCGCAGAGCTGGTCAATCGGCTTATCGAGCATGAGAAGTTTAAATCCGCGGCGCAGATGCTGATGCAGAAGCAGCACATCGAAGATGCGATCTGGTCGAACCCGGGGCTGAACGAATTCAAGGACGCCGAAGGCACAGAGCCGGAGATCGCTGCCGACGTCATTGATTTGGTAAAGACGTTCCAGCAAATTCTCGATCGCGCCCGCAACCGGCCGATGATCCAGGTGGACGAAGAGACGGTCACCGTCGGACAAATGATTGAGTATTTGCGGCGGCGACTGGCTCTCGAAGACCGGCCGATCCGATTAAAGCAGATGTTGCGCAATGTTGAGTCGCGGCAGGCGCTGGTCTGCATGTTTCTGGCTCTGCTCGAAATGGTGCGCCTGCAGGCCATTCAACTGCGGCAAGAGCGCTTGTTCGGGGAAATTCTGCTGCGCAAGCATGTAGGATTTGAGGCGGTCATGGCAGAACAGGCAGCGGTGCGGGACGACTGGCGGTAGAAGCAGCTAGGAGCTTATGAGCCTTAAAGCCAAACTCGAAGCCATTATTTATGCGGCCGAAACGCCGGTGACCTTGGATCAACTGATTGAATTGGTAAAGGATTCGGTCGTCGCCGAGGGTGCCGCCGATGGGACTGAAGTCAAGTCACGCGTTCGTTTGGCTCTGGAGGAACTGGTCGTCGACTATTATTCTCCAGATCATGGAATTGAAATTCGTCAGGTCGCGGGCGGATACCGGATGTCGACCAAGCCTGAGCATCATGACATCGTGCGCGCCTTCGCCAAGAGCCTGAAGCCACCGATTCGCCTTTCGCTGCCTGCGCTCGAGACTCTAGCGGTAATCGCGTACAAGCAGCCAGTAACGGTGCCGGAGATCAGCGAGATTCGCGGTGTCGACTCGAGTGGAGTCATTGCTACTTTGCTCGATCGCAAACTGATCACGACCGCGGGCCGCAAAGCGGTGATCGGGAGGCCCATTCTTTACAAGACCACAAAAGAATTCCTCATGCGGTTTGGCCTGAAGGATGTTGGCGAATTGCCTAGCATGGAGGAATTCGAAAAGCTGGTCGCGGAATCGTTTCAAAGCGACTTGTTGGCGGTGGAGAACGAGCAGGCAGAGGCCACAAGCGGACCTGACGCAGCGACAAGTGAAGCTCAAGATTCCGAATCGGATCAAACTACCGAAGATCCCGAGCTGGCTACGGTCGACAAGCTCCACTCCGGCGAGAGCGATCCGGCTGCTTGAAGCGACGTGCCCAACAGTTCCGCGGATTTCCATCCTTGGATTCTTATGCCCGCTGAACGTCTACAGAAGATCATCGCCGCTGCTGGAATCGCTTCCCGCCGCAAGGCCGAGCAACTGATTACCGGCGGACTGGTGTCGGTGAACGGCCAGACGGTCACGGAACTCGGCAGCAAAGCCGATCCGGAGAGCGATCACATTCGCGTGAATGGGAAACTGCTGCACGGACCGGAGCGACATGTTTACCTTCTCATGAACAAGCCCAAAGGATATGTGACCACGCTGCGCGATCCTGAACGACGGCCCACCGTCATGGATCTGCTGCACGGTGTTGGGGCGCGGGTATATCCCGTGGGACGCCTCGACTACGCAAGCGAAGGTCTGCTGCTGCTGACCAACGACGGCGAATTCGCCAATCGCCTGATGAAAGCCGCGTCCCACGTGCCCAAGACCTATATGGTAAAAGTGGCCGGCACTCCGCCCGGGGAGGGTTTGACGAGGTTGCGCGAAGGCATCTTCATTCCTTCGGATCGCGGCAAGAGAGTGAAAACGGCTCCCGCCAAGATCCGGGTGATTCGTGAGTCTGCCAATCCATGGTACGAAGTCACGCTGATCGAGGGCAAGAATCGGCAGATCCGGCGCATGTTCGAAGAGATCGGACACCACGTCGAAAAGATCAAGCGGGTGCGCTATGGTCCACTTGAATTGGATGTGCATCCGGGGAAGTTCCGCAAGCTCACGCCCGAGGAAGTCACGAAACTCAAGTCTCTCGCCCGCTAGAGGCGCGGGCACCATCGCCCCGGTAGCCAGATGGTCAATGCCAAATTATTCTTCCATCGGCAACAGCAAGGGCGAGGACGCCCGCGCCTACACATCAGTGCAGATGACACTGTCCGAGCAACATGGTAAAGATTAGATAGTCGAAGATGACCGACTTCAGCAAGCTTGTGCCCGAACACGTACGAAACTTGAGCGGGTACACACCGGGCAAGTCGCTGCGCCAGGCGCAGCAGGAGGGCCACGTGGACTGCATCAAAATGGCCTCGAATGAGAACCCGTTCGGGCCCTCGCCGAAGGCGGTGAAGGCGATGCAGGCTGCGCTCGCCGAGAGCCATTTCTACCCCGACAACGACGCAAGCGAACTCCGTCAGAAATTGGCCGAACACCATCATGTTCAGCCGGAACAAATCGTTCCCGCTGCAGGTTCGACCGCATTGCTGGGCATTATTGCGCGGTCTCTGCTGGCGCCGGGGCTTAACGCGATCACCAGCGAGCGTTCGTTCATCGTGTATCCGATCGCCACGCAGGCGGCGGGCGGACACCTCATTCAGGTTCCGATGCGTGACAATGGCTTTGATCTGAGCGCCATATTCGCGGCGGTCAATCAGCATACCCGCATCGTCTACATCTCGAATCCGAACAACCCAACCGGCACACTCATCTCCGCAAAGCAACTCGATCGCTTCGTAGACGAGCTTCCAGAACATGTGATCGTCGTACTGGACGAGGCGTACTACGATTTTGCGCAACACCTCGCCGCCGTCCGCGCCGTGGATTACTCGCACGCCCTCGACTACGTGAACCAGGGTCGCAGAGTGGTGGCGCTACGTACATTCTCGAAAGCTCATGGCTTGGCGGGAGTGCGCGTTGGCTATGGAATCGGTCCGGCTGAGCTGATGTCTTATTTCGCCCGCATGCGGACCACATTCTCTGTATCTGTTGTCGCTCAGGCAGCGGCGTTGGCCGCCCTTGAGGACGAAGGTCATACTCTGAAAACGCTCAAGAACAACACCGAGCAAGGCGAACGCTTGATCGCGGAGATGTCCGATCTGGGCTACCCTCCGATTCCGACCTGGGCCAACTTTCTGTATTGCGAATTGGAGGACGATGCCGCCGCCATGGCCAAACGTCTTCAGGCCGAGGGCGTAATTGTGCGGCCGTTGGGACCTTGGGGGGCGCCGACTGCGATCCGGATCACGATCGGCACGCCAGAGCAGAATGACATTTTCCTGAGAGCTTTCAAGAAGCTAGTAGCGAGGGCCACCGTACTGTAGAAACGTTGCTTGCAACGTTTCGGATATGCACAAAATTGCGGTCCCGGCGAGAGAAGAGACGTAGCGAGCTACGCTTCTACTGGCATTTCATTTCTGGCAACTGGGACAGTAATGGCTGCTGCGGCCGGCGATCACGACGCGCTTGATAGGGGTTTTGCACACCAGGCACGGCTCCCCTTCGCGTCCGTAAACACGGTGCTGCAGCTGAAAGAATCCTTCCTCTCCATCGGCATCCACATAATCTGATACCGAAGAGCCGCCCAGCGCGATGGCTTCTTTCAGCACTTCCCGGACAGTCGCATACAGCCGTGACAGTTCCTTGCGCGTGAGCGACGTGGCTCGGCGGCGCGGCCGGATACCAGCTCGAAACAGCGATTCGTCCGCATAAATATTGCCCACACCCCGCAGTAGCTTCTGGTTCAGCAATGCGCTCTTGATTGGAGTTTTGCGTCCGCGGAAAAGGTTGACAAAGGGATCAAGGTCGACTTCGAGTGGTTCGGAACCAGCGGCTTCGAATCCATGGGCCACGCTGAGGCGTCCGAAGCGGCGCGGGTCTACAAATCTCAGTTCCCTTCCCGAAGCAAGTCTCGCGACAGCGTGCGTGTGCTTCTCGATCACATGGTCGGGGTTGCAGACCAGCATGCGACCGGTCATGCCGAGATGCACGATCCACTGCGCCGCGTCTGATGTGGAGCGGGAGCCCTGGCTCGCTGCCTTTGAAGATTTCCGCCGAGCATTCGGTTTCGAGGACGCCCGACCTCCGTTCTCCAAATTGAATACGATGTGCTTGCCTACCCGGTGCACACCAGCAATCCGTTTGGACTCGAGAGCGGCAACGATCTCGGACGCCGAGGATTTGAGGGGCTCGGGCTTGGACCCAAGCCACACTGACTCAATAACGTCGCCAGTCACCCGGCCAGCCAAGCCACGGGCAATGGTTTCAACTTCGGGGAGTTCGGGCATGAAGTTAGTTTACAGGCTTCAGGCTTCAGGCGTTAGGCTTCAGGAGAACTCTGCGTGCCGGGTCCTAAAGCCTGATACCTGAAGCCTGCCTCCCAATTGCCATCTCTTGCCCGCCGGGGTTATCATTACAAGTACACCTCTGCTCCGCGTATATCCTGTGTAACTCAGCGACTCGTTGGTTCGATGCGGGCAACGAGTGTGTGCGACCCTGCATTGCGGCTGGGAGCAGCCGCGCCATCCACGTTCCAAGGAGTTTGCATTTGAAGAAGGGGAAAGCTGCGGTCATCGTGGGCGCCCAATGGGGCGACGAGGGTAAAGGAAAGATTGTCGATGTCCTCTCGGAGAATTTCTCTATCGTCGCGCGTTATGCGGGCGGACACAATGCAGGCCACACCGTAATTATCAATGGGAAAAAGTTCGTTCTGCAGTTAGTGCCGTGTGGCGTTCTGCGCGCCGGCTGTCGCAGTGTCATCGGAAACGGGGTTGTGCTCGATCCTGTGGCGTTCCTAAAGGAAGTTGCCGCCCTGCGTGAGACGGGAGTCCAGGTGGACGGCAGCCTGTTCGTAAGCAACCGCGCCCACGTGATCTTGCCTTATCACCGCATGATCGAGCTGGCGTCGGAGAATGCGCCGGGCCGGGTGAAGATCGGTACTACCTCGCGTGGCATTGGCCCCGCGTATGAAGACAAGATGGGACGTCGGGGTCTGCGCGTCGCTGATCTGCTGGACCTTCCGCTGCTTAGGACCCATATTCAGAACGCCTGCCACGAGAAGAACACGATCGCGCATGCGCTGTTCAACTCGGAGCCGCTTGACGCGGACAAAATGTACGAGGAATACGCAGCCGCGTCGGCTAAGGTCGCGCCATTCGTCTGCGATACCGCCGCATTGTTAAACAAAGGTCTAGCGCACGGCGACTCGGTGGTGTTCGAAGGCGCGCAGGGCACGATGCTCGACATCGACCACGGCACTTATCCGTTTGTGACATCATCGAGCGCCACTTCGGGCGGGGCTGTGACTGGAACTGGAGTCGCTCCGACGGCAATCGACACGGTGATTGGCGTCACCAAGGCTTACTGCACGCGCGTCGGCGGCGGACCATTTCCCACCGAGGCACTGGACGCGAACGGAGACATGCTGCGCAAACGGGGCAACGAATTTGGCGCCGTAACGGGGCGGCCGCGCCGCTGCGGGTGGCTCGATTTGCCACTCTTGCGTTACGCTGGCATGATTAACGGAATCTCCTGGCTGGTGGTGACCAAGTTGGATGTGTTGGACGAACTCGCGGAAATTCCGGTATGCGTGGGTTATAAAATCAACGGCAAGGGTACCGATGAGGCGCCGGCGCAGGACAGCGGCTACGCGCAGATCGAATGTGTCTATCGGAAAATGGCGGGCTGGCGCACTTCGACTCAGGGAATTACGAACCTGGAGAAGTTGCCGAAGGCGGCACGCGAATATCTGGCTTTCGTAGAGAAGGAAAGTGGGGCACGCATCGGAATGGTCTCCACTGGGCCAGGGCGTGAGGAAACCATACTCCTCGATGAGTTTGCGGAGAAACTTCGGGAGTTGACTGGATCGAGAACCAGGGCGCAGGCAAAAATCTAAGAACGGAGCGAGCGATGGTCGTGCTGGCTGTGACGTGGATGGCGAAGGTGGGTCGTGAGGCCGACGTTGTCGGTCTGTTTTCCAAGCTGACCGAGGAGTCCCGCAAGGAACCTGGCTGCGTGTTGTATCAGGTGCATCGGCATAAGACTGAGCCGCGCCGGTTCTTCATATACGAACAATATAAGGACGATGCTGCGCTTGAGGCGCATCGTGCCGCGCCTCATTTTCTGCAGTACGCGAAGAAGGAATTGCCTAAGTTTGGCGATCGGTTGGAAGGCCACTTGTACGAACCGCTAGGCTGATTGTTCGTGGGGTCGTGGGTGACTCGCCCGCGCGGGTGGATCCAGGCGCTGTCGTCACTTTCCTTTGTCCGCCATCAACACCCCGCCCGAAGCATAGCTTTCCTTTGAGACTTCGTGGAACGCCACGACAATGGCTTCGCGCCGAGCCCCTGCCTCTTCCACCATGGCATCAGTGATGCGTTGCGCCAGCTTGCGCTTCTGGTCGGCGGTCCGACCAGTCAACATCGTGATTTGGACTAAAGGCATAGTGCCAGCCTTCCTCGAGCGACAGCTCACCCGAATGACAAAACCTTCTTATCCGGCCAAGGACCAAGTAGCCCCGGACGCCTCGTCCGGGCAGCTAAGCTCGTCACTATCTCGCCCGGTTGCGGCGTTTGGCGTCGTTGGCGGACTAGGCGTCCGCCGCTATGTGCCCCATGGCGCCCAACCACGTCACTTCGCCAACTCATATCCGGCAAAGAAATAGCTGAGCTCGAAGCGGGCGGTTTCGTCGGCGTCGGAACCGTGGATCGCATTGTGTTCAATGTCGCTCGCCCACTTCTTGCGGATCGTACCTTCCTCGGCATTGGCCGGATTCGTGGCGCCCATAAGCTTGCGCAAGTCGGCGATGGCATTTTCCTTTTCCAGCGCCAACACAACGATTGGCCCACTTGACATGAAATCGGTCAACGATCGGAAAAAGGGCCGGGTTGCATGCACGGCGTAAAACTGCTCAGCCTGATGCTTCGAGATCTCAAGCATCTTCATCGCCAAGATGCGAAAGCCGTTTTTCTCGAACTGCTCGATGATGTCACCAACAGCGTTCTTGGCAACCGCGTCTGGTTTAATAATGGTAAAAGTGCGTTGCAGAGTCTTCATAGTTGAGTCGTTTGTCCTTGGTCGTTGGTCTTCAATTCATTGTCGTCCTGAGCGGCACGAATGTGCAGGCGAGTCGAAGGAGCCCTGCCAAATCAACCTGGCGATCAGTGACGCAAGGCGTTTTTGTGGGTTACGCCTTCGCCGCGACGCCCATTGCCGCCACCACGGTTTCGCCAATTTCAGCCGGCGATTTCGCCACACGAATTCCTGCAGCTTCCATCGTCTTGATCTTCTCGGCGGCAGTTCCTTTGCCGCCGGAAATAATGGCGCCGGCGTGGCCCATGCGGCGTCCGGGGGGCGCGGTTTGACCCGCGATGAATCCGACCACCGGCTTTTTCATTCGAGACTTCACATATTCCGCCGCGGTCTCCTCGGCATTGCCACCGATTTCCCCGATCATGACCACCACTTCGGTTTGGGGATCCTTGTTGAACAGCTCAAGCGCATCCAGGAAGTTCGTGCCGATGATGGGATCGCCGCCGATGCCAATCGCCGTAGACTGCCCGATCCCGCGCGTGGTGAGCTGATAAACCGCTTCGTAAGTCAACGTGCCCGAGCGCGAAACGATTCCCACTGAGCCTTCAAGATGGATCCGCGCCGGCATGATTCCGATCTTGCACTTGCCGGGCGAAATGATGCCGGGGCAGTTGGGCCCGATCAGCCGGGAGCGCCGGTTCTGCAGATACTCCCACGCGCGCACCATATCCAGCGTCGGAATGCCCTCGGTGATGCAGACGATCAGCTCCACTTCGGCGTCAGCGGCTTCCATAATCGCGTCAGCGGCAAATGGCGGCGGAACGAAAATCACCGATGCATCAGCGCCGGTCTTATCGACCGCTTCCTGCACGGTATTAAAGATCGGCCAGCCTTCGTGAGTGGTGCCGCCCTTGCCGGGAGTAACTCCGCCGACGATCTTGGTTCCGTACTCCGCACAGGCTTTGGCGTGAAACGTACCCTCCCGACCAGTCAGCCCCTGCACGATGACCCGCGTCGATTTGTCAACCAGAATGCTCATAAATTCCGCCTATGATTTCTTTGGGGCGAATCTCTCAGTAGCGCCGGCATCTTGCCGGCTGCGCTACAGTTACGCTGCTGCCGCCACCACTTTCTCGGCCGCATCCTTCATGGTTTCGGCGACAATGAAGTTCAATCCTGACTGTTTGAGGATCTCCCGTCCCGCTTCGACGTTGGTCCCTTCGAGACGCAATACGATCGGTAGCTGAATGTGCGTTTTTTGGGCTGCCTCGACGACCCCCGTGGCCAGCGTGTCCACGCGAAGGATTCCGCCGAATATATTGATCAATACCGCCTTCACGCTCTTGTCGCTGAGCAGAATCTCGAAAGCATGGGTCACCTGTTCGGCGTTGGCTCCCCCACCCACATCCAGAAAATTTGCGGGCATGCCGCCAGCGTATTTAATGATGTCCATCGTGGCCATAGCCAGTCCCGCGCCGTTCACCATGCAGCCCACGTTTCCGTCGAGCTTGATGTAATTCAGACTGTACTTCGAGGCCTCGACTTCGAGCGGATCTTCCTCGGTGACGTCGCGCAGCTCGCGGAGATCGGGATGCCGGAACAAAGCGTTGTCATCGAAATTCATTTTCGCATCCAGGGCAAATAAACGGCCGTCAGAACAACTGACGAATGGATTGATCTCCATCAGGGACGAATCGGTCTCCTGGAATGCGCGAAAAAGCCCGGTCATCAGACGAACGGCCTCGTTGATCTGCGCCGGCTTGAGCCCCAACTTGAAGGCCAGTTTGCGCGCCTGGAACGCTTCCAGACCCATTCCCGGCTCGATGTACTCTTTGAGGATGGCATCGGGATTCTCGGCCGCGACCTGTTCGATTTCCATGCCGCCAGCGGCGGATGCCATAAAGACCGGCTTCGCTTCGATGCGGTCGATCACGATTCCAAGATAGAGTTCCTTCTCGATCGGCAAAGTTTCTTCGATGAGCAGACGGCGAACGACACGACCCTCGGGTCCGGTCTGATGGGTCACCAGCGTCATCCCGAGAATCTTCGAGGCAAGATCAGCGGCTTCACCCACCGATTTCGCAATCTTCACGCCGCCGCCTTTGCCGCGGCCTCCGGCATGGATCTGCGCTTTGACCACAACCCCGTTCGCGCCCGCGTCAAACAACTTCTTTGCAGCGGCCTCGGCTTGCTCGAGGGTCTCAGCCATGTCGCCGCGTGGCACGGCGACGCCGATATTTTTTCAGGATCGCCTTAGCCTGATACTCATGAATTTTCATAACAATTCCAGATTGACAACAATCTCGGCAGGGCCTGCTTGCAGCTTCGAACCGCGGGCGGCAAACACTTGATTCTATCGAAGGGTGTGCCATTGGGCAAACGGAACACGTCGCGCTGACCGGCGATTCGTCGTCACGGTTTCGTTTCGGGCGATAGGGCTTTCAAGCGCGAGTGGACGCCTGCGATGCTACTCTGGTATTTCATCGATGATCACTGAGGCAATTCATCGTATTGCTAATCATCGCCAATCGCTCTCCCGCGAAGAGGCACGCGCAGTCATGTCTCAGGTCCTGACCGGCAAATGCACCGATGCGCAAATTGCCGCTCTTCTGGTGGCGCTGCACATGAAGGGCGAAACGGTCGAGGAGATCGTTGGCTTTGCGGAAGCGATCCGCGCCGCCGCAGTTCCTTTGAACTTTCAACCGGATCATACCCTCGACGTCAGCGGCACCGGACGCGATGCGCTGGTGGATACTTGCGGCACAGGCGGCGATGCCAGTGGCACCTTCAATATTTCAACTGCGACTGCACTTGTGGTCGCTGGCGCTGGCGTGCGCGTAGCCAAACACGGGAATCGCAGCGTGACTTCAAAATGCGGTTCGGCCGATGTGATGGAAGCGCTTGGCGTCAACATCAATTTGCCTCCCGCTCGGATCGCCACCTGTCTCGAAGAAGTCGGCATCGCGTTTCTTTTTGCTCCGGCCATGCACTCGGCAATGAAGTACGTTCAATCCGCTCGCCGCGAACTGCGCTTACGCACGGTTTTCAATCTGCTTGGGCCGCTTACTAATCCGGCGCACGCATCGGCTCAGGTGGTCGGCGTATACTCCGCTGCGCTGGTGGAGAAGTTGGCGGAAGCGCTCAGCATGCTGGGATTGCATAGGGCCCTGGTGGTTCATGGACTGGATGGGCTGGACGAAATTACGATTACCGGTCCGACCCGGATTGCGGAAGTGCGCGAGGGAACAGTGCGTACTTACGAAGTTACCCCGGAAGAGTTTGGGATGAACCGGAGCACGCTTGAAGAAATTTCCGGTGGAGACGCCGCCGCGAACGCAGCGATAATTCGTGAGATTCTCGCGGGAAAAACGTCGCCTCGACGAGACGTCGTCCTGCTGAATGCAGCTGCAGCCCTGGTTGCAGCCAGCCGAGCCGACCATCTGGCGGACGCTCTGCCGCTCGCGTCGAATTCGATCGATTCGGGTGCCGCCGCCAACAAACTGCTGGCCCTGGTGCGGTTCAGCAACGCCAATCTCACATAATGACCCAAAGCACGGGCGGGGACGCCAGCGCCTACATTGGGATCGCTTGCTTTTTTAGTCGCTCAATCTGCGCCAGATGATTGGCCCCGTGAGTTCCGATCCTCTCCACGTAATCGGCCACGGTAACGTCGTGCTTCAGTTCGGGATGGTAAGCAGATTTCGTCAGATCGTCCGATTTCAGCCGGCGCAACAACTGCAACGTGTAATGCCGGTTCAATCCGTAGAGCGCAACCAGTTCGGGAGCGGGAGTCTCCATGTAGCCGAGGTTTTGGGCCCAGGCATCCTGATCCATGGGTGCGATGACGGGCTTTTTGTCCGCAAGCATCTGCCGGAAGCGGTGCGCATACACAATCTCAATGTCCGCCAGATGACCCAGAATCTCCAGGATGCACCACTTGTCCGGCGACGGCTTGTAGCGCAGCATTTTGTCTGGCAGACCTGAAACCGCTGCCGCGATCTGCTTGGGACTTTTCTCCGCTTGGTCAAGATGCTTTTTCAATTCAGCTTCTGTCATGGGAACCCCTAATTTGGGCATTCAGTGATTTCGTAACTGAGTAGTTGGAAAGACTCTACCAAAGTTCATAAATTACCCGATTTCTAGATGACTTGCACTTTCTGCAACCACTGCGCGATTTGGACATTCCATTCTAGTTCCCTGGTTATCGTATCGCGCAACTGTGAGGATGCCGTCGGCTCACCGTGCACCAGGTAAGTCGCGGGCGGTTTCCGGGGAAAGGTCCGCAACCACTGCAGCAACTCGGGCGTGTCCGCATGGTCGCTGAACTGCTCGAGCACCGCCACCTGCGCGCGGATCGGCACGATGTCACCGAAGATCTTCACTTCATCTGCGCCACCCTTGATGGTGAATCCACGCGTACCCGGCGCTTGGAAACCGATAAAAATCACGGTGTTTCTTGGGTCAGGCAGTCTTTGCGCGAGGTGGTGCAGGATGCGTCCTCCGGTCACCATGCCACTCGAAGAAACGATGACCGATGGAGTTTTTACACTATTGATCCTCTTTGACTGTTCCGCAGTCGAGGCAAACGTAAAACCGGGCCACTCGATCGGCGAGCCGTACTGGCCGACAAGCCGGCGCGTATCTTCACTGTACTCTTCCGTGTGCTTCATGAAGATCTCCACCGCCTTGATAGCCATTGGGCTGTCACAGAAGACCGGAATCGCTGGGAGTTGTCCAGACTGCATCAGCTCCTTCAACATGAAAAGGAACTTTTGGGTGCGCTCCACCGCGAACGCAGGCACGATCACGCTCCCGCCGCGTTCAGCAGTCCGGCGAATCAGTGCGGCTAACTCGGGTCTCGGATCAACCGTGGGATGCTGCCGGTTGCCGTAAGTGGACTCCATTACAAGGATGTCCGCCGTCTCGCCCTCCGTAGGCCCTGAATGAACCACTTTGCCGGGTGCAACATTCTGATCCCGTACGCGACCGATGTCTCCAGTGAACAACAAACTGCGAGTCTGCCCGTTGCTGCGTAGCGTAAGCTCAACCATCGACGATCCCAGAATGTGCGCCGCCCGCACGAAGCGGAACGAAATCTCGGGGCAGAGTTGCTTGGTCTCACCGAACGGGACCGCGCGGAAATACTGGAGCGACTCTTGCGCTTCTTCAAATGTGTACAAGGGCAGCGCTGGGTCATGTTTTGATTTCTTCAGTTTGTTGTAAAACGCAGCATCCTCTTCCTGCAGGTGGCCGGAGTCGGGCAGCAGGATGCCGCACAGATCAATGGTCGCCGGGGTCGCATAAACCGGTCCGCGGAATCCTCCCTTCACCAGGCGCGGGATCCATCCGCAGTGGTCGAGGTGCGCATGGGTCAGCACCACCGCGTCAATCTGCCGTGCTGGGATTGGAGTGTCCCGCCAGTTGCGCTCGCGCCACTCTTTCGGCCCCTGGAACATTCCGCAGTCGATAAGAGCCCGGAAGCCGCCGCCGCTGGCATCGGAGCCGGTATGAATCAGGTGCTTGGATCCAGTGACCGTTCCAGCAGCACCGAGAAATTGGATGTAGGCCAAGAAACTTCTCCAGCGATCGCAATCAGCGCACGCCGATTTACCATTGCCAATCGGCGATCACTTCCCTGCGTCAGGTGATGGCACCTTAAAGACGTTGTTGTTCGCGTCGCTTTCCGGCACGCTGCCGTCATTCACCACGACTTCCAACGGTGTCGAGGTTGCGTCCATCCGAAGGGTGGCCTTAGACTTCGCGCGCACTTCAACCCGCTTGGAAACTTCGCCGTCTTCCATCCGCAACGTCACTGGCAACTCCGCACCCGCGTCGCCAAGATTCTCTATCGTTACTGTCAATATGGAGCCGCCATCAACTTTCGGGCGTGGATAGACCGACGCGACCCGAAAGTTCGGCAAGCCACGGTCACGATATACCCAGTCATCGAAGAACCACTCCAAATCGCGGTGAGTCTGCGCCTCGACCAGATGTTGCAGGTAAGCAGATTCCTTATCCTGATCCGGACGGTACGCTGCGATCACCTTTTTCAGTGCCGCGTCACCCATCATGTCGCGCAGCATCCACCAGACGTACATCGCTTTGCTGCGATAGAACTCCTCGGTGACGGTATTGATCAGGGATTCGGATGCCTCGTTCTGGGCGTGCGCCCCTGCAAGTGTTTTCTCGGCGTTGACGATCGCAGTCCGGTGCCGGCCCATGAAATCCAGCGCTGTCTGGCGCCCGTTTTGCTGCTCTTGTTCGAGCGCTTGCGCAAAGTGCGCCAGACCCTCGTAAATCCATGGACGCGGAGAGAAGAACGCCGCGTGCGTGAGTTGGTGAACCGCGGTAAGTTCGTAGGCAATTGAATTGGTGTTGCTCAGCGCCGTTAACAGCATTGCGCCGCTCTCGAAGGGCGCAGCTTCAGGATCGGCCAATTCCACTGTTTCAGCTTTTTGATGCGGCACGCCAAACCATTCGGTTACCAGTGGTGTGATCAGAGTCGCAGCCAACGCATAGTTGTCCGCTCCGGCCTGGTGTCCGGGCAGGAAGTAAATGTTTAAACTAGGCCGCTCGAGCACGTCATAGCCGCCGATCACAAAGAGAGGCACGGTCGTGCCCAGGGGGTCGAACGAGCAGTCCGCCTGGACTGAATATGCTCTGCCCATTTGCTCGTAAAACTGCGGGCCTACTTTACCGTTGCACAACACCTTTGTGGGCGCGGAGCCCTCCCCCGAATCGATGAGTTTAACTCTTACCGCGGCGTCCGCTTCCCGCGCTTTCCACCGTCCCAGCGTTTCGAATACGCTGTTGCCTTCCGACAAGTTCGCAGACTCCGTTGCCACCGGATACCACGCAACATATCCAATTCCGCGTATTCCGGTGAACGACTTGCCGATCTGGTCCCAGTCCGTGTGCTTTGCCTTTTCCTGGGGCACGCCAATTCGCGTGAGGCGGGTGACATCGAGCGGAATCACCCCTTCATATCCGACGTCCAGCTCGATTGTTCCCTTCGGAGGAACTTCGTGCGGCAACGTAACGATCGCTTCGGAAAGTGAGCCGGTGTGATCAATGTCGGAAGTGTACTCGTGTGTAACAAACTCCAGAGTGTTCCCGCCGATTTGAATCGATCTCCAATCCAGCGTCGAAGAAACTTGCAGGGCAACATTTTTCTGAGGAGCGGCTGTGTCGTTCCGCAGCATAATCTTGCCGCGTACACCCAAACGCTGCTGTCCCGGCTCGACGCGCACGGTCAAATCGTAGTTGGTGAAAGTGAAAGCCTCGCGATCAAGAGCAAGGCCCGGAACGGCTAGACTACAGAGGACACACAGGACGCGGAAGAACGTCATGCGGACTTCTTTCTCCGCTGCCGCACAATCTCATACAGCATCACCCCCGCCGCGACCGATACATTCAGCGATGGCACCTTCCCTAGCATAGGGATCGAGACTAGAAAATCGCACTTCCGCGCCACCAGATCGTGCAAGCCTTTCCCTTCCGCGCCCAGCACGATGGCGCAGTCCATGTTGTAGTCGAGCGAGTCGTAGGATTGTGTGCCGCGTTCGTCCAGGCCAACCATCCACAAATTCTGCGCCTTCAATTCCTCCAGGGTGCGGGCAATGTTGGTTACCTTTGCGATCGGCAAGTGCTCGCTGGCTCCAGCCGAGGCCTTGGTCACTGTCGCCGTCACTCCCGCGGCCCGGCGCTCGGGAATTACAACTCCATCGGCGCCGGCGGCGTCGGCAGTACGAAGAATCGCGCCAAGGTTATGCGGGTCCTCGATGCCGTCAAGCACAACGATGAGGGAGTGCTCTCCGCGCTTGGCGGCGACCACATCTTCGAGATCGTTATATTGTTTCGCCGAGGTGACCGCGACCACGCCCTGGTGCGCATTGTTGCCGGCCAACTCGTCGAGCTCCGCGCGCGGCAGCACGCGCACCGCAACTCCCTGCCGGCGGCACTCATCGACCACATGCTTCAGGCGAAGGTCATGACGCTCCTTTGCGACTCCCACCCACGCAAAGGTGCGTCCACGAGCTTTCAGCGCCTCGGCCACGGCGTTGATACCGTAAATGTAATTCACGTTCTCTAGTCTAATTCAGTGAACGAATCATCGTCGTCGCAGATTAAACTGAACTCATGTTCAGAACCCGATTCAAGAAAGAGATTCTGGCGGAGTTCCTGCCTCCGGTTCGTTCAGGCCAGAATCAGAAAGCGATCATTCTCTGCGACGGCATGCCTTCGGTCCCCAGAAAACAGCCTCTCGTCGAGTATCTATCAGCCATGGGATATTGGGTCTTCTATCCTCGATGGCGTGGCGCGTGGGAGAGTGGAGGACGTTTTCTCGAGCGCTCTCCGCATCAGGATGTTCTCGATATCGTGACTGAGTTGCCCAAAGGAATCCGGGAGCTTGCGTTTGGACGGACATTCCGTTGTTCGCCCGAAAAGATCTTCGTCATCGGGGGAAGTTTCGGCGGCGCCGCTGCCATTCTTTCTTCGCTGGACCGGCGAATCACAAAAGTGATTGCTAACTGCCCGGTGGTGGATTGGGCGATCTTGCGAAAGGAGCAAAAGAAGGAAACTTCCAACCCAAGCTATCCCGCCTACATCCGCACGGCCTTTGGAAATGCCTACCGCTTGTCCGCCAAGAATTGGAACAAACTGCACGACGGCGTATTTTACAACCCGGCGCATCACCTGGAAGAGCTTACGCCTTCCAAGATTTTGATGTTCCACGCCAAAGACGACCCGTACATTCCATGGAAACTTGTGGATAGTTTTGCCCGGCATGCCGGCATAAAGCTCAATCTTCTCCCGCAGGGCGGCCATCTCAGAACCGAATGCATAGTCCGCAAATATTGGCGCCAGATAGAAAGTTTTTTTGATTCGTAGGCATGGTGGGGTGGGGCCCCCTGAAGCTTTGCTTTCCGTCGTCGCATCTAAACCTCAGTTCATCGGATGCTAGACTGAAATCAGGGAGGCTCGGTTGCCCGACGTTTACATTCTCTCGGCCGCACGCACGCCGATCGGAAAGTTTGGAGGCTCATTGGCCTCGATGACCGCAGCCGACATGGGAGTGGTTGCGGCGCAGGCGGTTATTGAGCGAGCCGGAGTCCGCCCGGACCAGATTGAAGAAACGATCTTCGGGAACGCCCGTCAGGCGGGCGGAGGCCCAAATCCCGCACGGCAAATCTCAATTCGCAGTGGCATTCCGCAGGAGGTTCCAGCTTACACCGTGAATCAAGCTTGCGCCTCGGGCCTGAAGTCCATCGCGCTGGGATATCAGGAGATCTCAACCGGCAATCTTGAGTGCGTGCTGGCTGGCGGGGCCGAGTCCATGTCCCGGTTGCCCTACTATCTCGACGGCGCGCGGTGGGGCTATCGCTTGGGTAATCAGGAACTTGTCGATGGCATGTACCGTGATGGCTTCTTCTGCCCCTTGGCGAAAATGTTGATGGGTGAAACCGCCGAGGTGCTGGCCGAGCAATACAACATCACGCGTGAGGAGCAGGATGAGTACGCTCTATGCTCGCAGTCGCGCGCGGCGGCGGCCATCGACGCCAAACGATTTGATGGTGAGCTAGCCCCGGTCACTATCGAGAGCAAGAAAGGCGTGCAGAATTTCAGCCGCGACGAGCATGTTTTTGCAGGAGCTACGCCGGAGAAGATGGCCAAGCTTTCCCCCGTGTTCTCGAAAACCGGGACGATCACGGCGGGCAATTCTTCCGGAATAACCGATGGCGCCGCAGCAGTCGTGCTTGCCAGTGAAGACTTCGCGAAGAGAAACAATCTGAAGCCACTGGCTCGCATTCTCGCCGTAACCTCGGTGGGCGTCGACCCGCGCATCATGGGAATTGGTCCAGTACCGGCGTTGCGCAAGATGGAGCAGAAGCATCACCTTCGCCTTGCCGATTTCGATTTGGTGGAACTCAATGAAGCGTTTGCTGCCCAAGTTCTCGCCTGCGACCGGGAATTACATTTCGATCGCGAAAAACTCAACGTCAATGGCGGGGCGATTGCGCTCGGCCATCCCATCGGCTGCACCGGCACGCGGATCACGGTGACCCTGCTCCATGAGATGCTCAAGCGCAAGGCCAAGCGAGGGGTTGCGACCCTGTGCGTCAGCGGCGGCTTGGGTATGGCGCTGGCGCTCGAGAACGCCACCTGATCGCACGGAATGGATCAGGCGAAGATCCCAAAGCCGCAGCACTGATTTCCCGGTCGACGGCAAGATAACCCAAGAGATAACCCACATCTTTTCGCGCCGCGAATCTTCTGATATTCTGCCTGCGCTTCGTCGCGATGACGCGGACGTTTCCGTTCCCCCATCCGTCCCTATCGCTAACCTTAAGGAGGCTTTCGGTGCATCGTAAACTCAGTCGGATTTTAGGTATAGCGCTCTTTTCGCTCCTGGCCACTGCCCTGTTTGCGCAAGAAGAATTCTCCGCCGAATTGATAAACGATTCGGCGAAAGACGGCTCGTCGGGGCCAACGAAAATCTACGTCAGCAAGGACAAGATGCGCTTTGAAGGGCATGAACAAAATGGCCACACGGGCGCAATGATCATGAACTTTGCCGCGCAGACGACGGACATCCTGATGCCGGAACGAAAAATGTACATCGAGTCCCCCATGGGACACGGCCCCGGCGCCCAGCGCTCGTTTAACTTCTTTCGCGCCACCGACGTTGAGAACGCCTGTGACGAATGGCGAAAGCTCGCTACCAAGCTCGGTGGAAGCTGCCGCAAGATCGGCGACGAAGTTGTCAATGGCCGTAGCACCGTAAAGTACGAGGGTACTTCCGCGGATGGCGATCTCAGCTATGTGTGGATCGATCCGAAACTCCGTTTTCCGGTGAAATGGCAAGGCAAGAACGACGGTGGGGAAATGCGCGACATCCAAGTGGGACCACAGCCTGCCAGCCTTTTCGTCGTACCGTCTGACTACCAAAAGATGGACATGGGAAACATGAGGATGCCGGGCGCGACTCCTCCTCATTGATGTTGCGGCCAGCTGTCTTCTATACTCTTCCTAGGGTTCAGGAGACGGAATGTCCTTGTCTGCAGTAATCGTGGACGATGAACAACTCGCCCGCGACGAACTCGCCTTTCTGCTGAAAAACGTTGGCGACGTCGACGTGGTCGCCCAAGGCAAGAACGGCGTCGAGGGCGTCAACCTCATCCGCGAGCACAATCCAGACCTGGTTTTTTTGGACGTGCAAATGCCGGGCCTCGACGGCTTTGGAGTGATCAAAAAGCTGCTCGATCGCAAAGTCCAGCTGCCAAAAATCATTTTCGCCACCGCCTTCGACCAATATGCCGTGAAGGCTTTTGAAGTGAATGCGGTGGACTATCTTCTCAAACCTTTTGACAAGAAGCGGGTGGCCCAGTCAGTGCAGAAAGCACGGACTAAAACGGAAGCCCGCGGCGCATCTTCGGAAAAATTGGATACGCTGATGCGCATGATCGAATCCCAGAAGCCGCAAACTTCCAAGATTCTTTTAAAGGCGGCCGGCCGCCTGTTCCTGGTCAATCAAAAAGACATCTGTTTCGCTTCCATCGAAGACGGCATTATTACCGTGGTGACGAGTGGTCCTAGCGGCATGGAGGGACAATCCAACTGCCGGACGCTTGAAGAGTTGCTGGATAGCCTCGATCCCAATCTGTTCTGGCGAGCGCACCGCTCGTTCCTGGTGAACATTAACCGGATAAAAGAAGTTGTTCCATGGTTTAAGAGTTCCTATCAATTGCGCCTGGACGATAAGAAGCAAACGGAAATCCCAGTCAGCCGCGCCCAGACGAAACGGCTACGGGAACTCTTTGGGCTCTGACCTTTCGGAGGGTGCAACTTGACGCCTCCGGGTGCATCATATGGCTAACCTGCGGTGTAGCCAGAATTAAGGGAATGGGGCGTTTCGTTTGATTTTGTCCGGGTACAAGACGCGCAAAGACACCGCCGCCGCGGCTTTGTCTTTGCTATGTATCCTGCTGGTCGCCTTCGTCAGTGTCGTCCAGGCGGTCCACGTCCACACTGACAACTCCAAGCTTCCCAGTCATGAGTGTTCGATCTGTTCTGTGGCCCATGCCGGAGTTCTCAGTACCACGGTTTATCGCCCGGTCCCGATTTTTGTTCGCGCGGCTATCGTCGCTTCGCCAGAAGCAACTCGCAAGTCGTTAGGCTTTGTCTCCGCTCTTCGCATCCGTCCTCCTCCCGCCGTCTAGGGATTCCAAACACTTAAGAATCGACCTGGGGTTCGTCGACCCCATTGGTCAACCCTGGCTCTCTTTCCTTGGGAGGAATTTATGCTGGCTTCTTACAAGAAGTCGCTTTATGCGGCTTTCATCGTAGTTTTATATTTGGCGGCAAGCCATCGCGCTTACGCGCAGTCAGGCGGGAACTCCGCATCCATTAACGGCACAGTTGTGGATCCATCGGATGCTGTGGTTGCGAATGCGACCGTCGAAATTCATAATCCGGTCAGTGCTTTTGAACGATCAACGACCACAGACAGTTCCGGCAAATTCGCCTTCCCGAACGTCCCATTCAATCCCTACCATCTTAGCGTGACGGTTTCGGGCTTCGCTCCTTACACGCAGGATGTTGAGGTGCGGTCGACTGTGCCCCTGACCCTCAAAGTAAGTCTTCAGGTCTCGGGCTCTTCCGAGAGCGTAGTCGTTGAGAGTGGCGGGGATTTGATCGAGAACGATTCGACGTTTCACACCGACGTGGATCGAGGGCTGTTCGACAAACTTCCTCTCGAGAGCCAGTCCTCGTCGCTGAGTTCGCTGGTAACGCTTGCCACGCCCGGAATCGCCGCAGATTCGAATGGTCTCTTCCACGGATTGGGCGATCACGCTGAAAACTCCTTTTCCGTGGATGGCCAGCCTATCACCGACCAGCAGAGCAAGGTGTTCTCGAACCAAATTCCTCTCGACGCGGTCGAGTCTCTGGAAGTAATCTCGGGTGCGCCGCCCGCGGAATATGGCGACAAGACAAGCGTCGTTATCAATGTTACGACCCGCTCCGGCCAGGGCGTGACCACGCCCCACGGCAGCCTGAGCGGCTCCTACGGGTCATTTGGCACGGCCAATCTGGACTTCAACCTGGCATACGGAGGCGCAAAGTGGGGAAATTTCATTTCCGCCAGCGGTCTCAACAGCGGCCGGTTTCTTGATCCGCCGGAGTTCGCAGTAATGCACGATAAGGGCAACGAAGAGAACGTTTTCGACCGGGTGGACTATCAATTCTCGACGTCCGACTCGATTCACTTAAACTTGGGTTTTACGCGCTCCTGGTTCCAGACGCCGAATTCCTACGACTCCGAATTCGCCACACCGTGGAACGGCGTCGTCGTCTTCAATGGCGGACTAGGTCCGAACGGCTTGCCGGTTGGCCCTGCGGACCAGCGCTCCCAGATCAAAACTTTCAATATCGCACCGTCGTGGACGCGATTGATCAACAACACAACCGTGTTCACGCTAGGGGCCTTCGTTCGGCGGGACGCCTACAATTACTATCCCAGCGCGAACCCCTTCGCAGACCTCGGGGCGCCAGGTCTGCAGAGCGAGACCGTGGGCCAGGACCGCACGCTCACCAATGCGGGATTGCTTTCAAATATTACCTACGTGAAGGGCATCAACAACATTAAAGCGGGAGCTGTTTACGAGCAGACATTTCTCGACGAAAGTGACACTCTCGGCATCGTCGATCCTAAATATCTCCCTTCCCTTGTGGGCGCCAACGGTCTCCCTTGTTTCGTCGGGGGCGTAGCCATCGCCGCTCCCTGCACTACGCTGCTCCCCTACGACCTGACGCAACCCGGCGGAGGCAGTGAGTACACCTTTAACGGACACACAGATGTGAAGGAACTCGCTCTCTATGTTCAGGACACGATTACAAAAGGCAGTTGGTCCTTCAACCTCGGACTGCGCGGTGATTTCTACAATGGCCTGACCACGCACAAGGAAGCTGAGCCTCGCATCGGAATCGCCTACAACATCAAACCCAGCAATACCGTTTTACGAGTCTCTTACGCGCGAACCATGGAGAGCCCCTTCAACGAGAACCTCGTGCTCTCCAGCATCGGCTGCACCAACCCGGTCGTCAACCCGCTTCTTCTCTGTTCCGCCCCTGTGTCCAACCCGCTGAGTCCCGGTTGGCGCAATGAATTCCACGCCGGAATCCAGCAAGCCTTTGGGAAATACGTCGTCTTCTCCGGCGAGTACATCTGGAAGTACACCCATAACGCCTACGACTTCAGCGTGCTCGGCGCGACTCCGATCACTTTTCCGATCGAGTGGAACAACTCAAAGATTCCCGGATACGCCGGCCGCATTAGTATCCCGAACTTCCACGGATTCTCTGCCCTGATGGTCTTTTCCAGCGTCGCCGCGCGCTTTTTCACCCCCCAGATCGGCGGAGCTGGCTCCGTTCCCGGCGCTATCGGGGCGTTTCGCATTGACCACGACGAGAAATTCAATCAGACCACCCACCTGCAATACCAGCCCTGGAAAACGGGACCATGGTTTGGTTTCAATTGGCGATATGACAGCGGTTTAGTAGCCGGCCCGGCGCCGTGCGCGGGGGGCAACTGCGCCAACGGGCCGGCGGGCAGCGACTCCGTCGTAGATGTCTCCGGCCTGAGCCCCGATCAGCAATTCGAGGCGGGATTATTTTGCGGTGCCATCCATGCCACGCCTCCCAGCGCGGCGAATCCCATCGGCACGCCGATCAGCCCCAACAACTTGTGCCCGGCATCCCAGTACGGATCTACATTGTTAACTATACCGGCTCCCGGCACCGAGAATGACGACCGCAATCCACCTCGCGTCGCACCGCGGAATCTGTTCGATCTTGCGATCGGCCACGACAACCTGTTTCACAACGACAGATTCCGGTGGAGCGCTCAATTCACGGCCATCAACCTGACCAACAATTATGCGCTGTACAATTTCCTTTCCACCTTCAGCGGCACACACTACGTCACGCCGCGCTCTTACGCGGCACAAATTGGCTTCCACTTTTAGGAGAATATCGCCATTCGATAGACGGCCGGGGAGGAGAGCCGGCCGTCTACCGCAGCTGCAACCGTCATGCAGCCAGCGCTTCCAGCGCCGTTCGATTACGGATCACCAGGGTCGAGCCATCCAGGCGGATGAACTCTTTTTTCTTGAGTTCACTCAGCAGTCGCGTCACCGTCTCCCGCGAAGAACCGATCATTTGCGCCATCTCTTCATGGGTCAGGCTCGCCCGAACGCGGATTTCGGAAGGCTCGAACTGCTCTCGAATCGGCGTCCATGAGAGAAGCAGTCTTGCGAGCTTACCCGCGGAAGAGCGGGCCAGCACCAGGTCATGGATATCCCGGTACGCCGACTGGAACTCACGGCTCAGGGCCTGCGACGCATGCAGCCCAAATTCCCCATTCTTCTCCATCAGTCGCATCAGGGCGTCGCGTTCTACGAAGTTTACCTGGCACGGTCCCGCCGTCTCAGCGGTGAGTTCAAAGGGTTCGCCTGCAATGACGGCGCTCAGCCCGAGCACTTCGCCAGCTTCAGCAATTTTCAAAATGAGCACCTTGCCCTCTCGCGAAGTGGTCGAGAGCTTCGCCTTGCCCGAGCACAACACAAAAGCCCCTCGCGGCGTCTGCCCTTCGACGAAAAGGACCGCGCCTCCGGGATAGGTACTCAGATGGCTTACCGAACTCAACAATTTCAGAACATCGGCCGAGAGCCCGCAGAACCAGTGATCTTTCCGCAACCTGCAAGTGAGACAGCTTTCCACGATTTCCAGCCCATACGGTGTATTCATTTCAGCCGCCTTGCTGGGCCCCTGCCCATTGGGATGCCCCGCGCCGCCGGTAGCCGCCTTTGTGACCCGAGCCCGCGCTCGACGCAGATCCCGAACCAAAAGGCGCGCATGCTCCGTTTTCGCCAGCAAGGCTGCTGCGATCGCGCGCGCGCCCTTGTCCGGCGATCGCAGGAATTGGATCAACTCCCAGCCTGCGCTGGCATCTCGCTCTTGATGCCACGAAACTGCACAAGAGAACAGATACAGGGGATCTGCAGAAGGTCCGAAGCCCTGAACTCGGTTTCCCCGCGTCATCCCGCCTAAGTCCTGAGTTCTTGCCGTAGGGTGTTGAATCACTAACGGGAACGAGGTTTTTCGGTTGGTTGCCTGGCTCCGGCCCCGCGCGTCCCCGCCAGCTATGACTCGCTCGACGCCTCCGCGACATCTTGCAGCGCCCAGTGGGATGAGCAAAGAACTCTCCTCGTGCCTCCTCGAATCCTGTGCAGGCTTCCTTCAAAAAAGTCGCCACACAGCCGTGCCATTCGAATTCTTCCGATCGCGTTCGCCTCTTGATCTGAATTCTGAGCAACTGCAGACTTCACGGATTCATGAGTCCGCCCCGTAGTCCTTCGCAGCCCATCTGCCAAACTCGAGCATGACGACAAGTAACAGCAAGGACTGAAAGAACCCGGCTACGGACTCCAAATTCATTGGGTGAAACTGACGAGGCTCCGGCAGAATGCCGACATATCGTCGCTCAAGGGCCTGAGCGTTGTGGTTGGGCTCTGGTGCGATCTAGTTCTCGTAGTCTAGGCGGGAGATGCCCATCTTCTGCATTCTGGATTGGAGCGTAGTTCGTTTCATGCCCAGCTTGGCTGCAGCCCCGTGCAAACCGGAAATCACTCCGCCAGTTTCGCGCAGCACGCGAAGAATGTGCTCTCGCTCCAGACGTTCCAGGGTGGCATCGTTCCGAGCGCCGTCGTAGGTGGGCCTCAACTCCGACAGCGGAACATTAAGAATCGACCCCTCGGAAAGAATTACTGATCTCTCGATAAAATTCTCCAGCTCTCTCACATTCCCGGGCCACTCCCAGCGCGCCAGCGCATTCATGGTTTCCGTGGGGATGGTCTCAATCTGCTTGTTCATGCGTCGGGAGAACCGCTGCACAAAGTAACGTACGAGCAACTCAATATCATTCCCCCGATCCCGTAAAGGCGGCATCCGGACTGGGAAAACGTGCAGTCGATAGTAAAGGTCGCTGCGAAATTCCCTCGCGGCGACGCTCTTCGCGAGATCTCGATTGGTCGCGGCGATCAAACGAATGTTCACCCGGATGGTCCGAACCCCACCCAGCCTCTCAAATTCCTGGTCCTGCAACACGCGCAATAGTTTGGGCTGCAATTCCAACGGAATGTCTCCTACTTCATCTAGAAACAGCGTTCCTTTGTCCGCCAGTTCGAGACGCCCGATCTTGGCGCTGACCGCGCCGGTAAACGCGCCTTTCTCGTGCCCGAACAGTTCGCTCTCTAGCAGCCCGGTAGGGATCGCGGCGCAATTCAGCTTGATGAAACTTCCGTCTTTCCGTGAACTCATGCGGTGGATGGCGCGGGCAATCAACTCCTTGCCAGTCCCCGTCTCCCCCAGGATCAATACCGTGGCATCGAGGGGCGCTACCGTGTTGACTTGGGTCAATACGTGTTTGAGAGCCGGGCTCTCGCCGACGATTTCTTCGAAGTTGAGTACGGAGCGGATTTCATCCTGCAGGTACAGTTTTTCCTTCTTTAGTTTGTCCGTCAGCTCCGCGATTTCACGGTAGGCGCGGGCATTGTTTAGCGCGATCGCCACCTGCGCAGCCACTTGCTTCAGGAAGCTGATGTCCTGCGAAGCGAAAGAGCCGTCAGCCGCGCTGCCCAGATTCAAAAGACCCAATTTGCCTTTTCGCGTGACCAGGGGAATGGAACAGAACGATTGAATTCCCAGCTCCAGCATTCGGCTTGCGATCGGAGAACCTACCGCCATCAGATCCTCGCGGTTGCAAACCCTGGTCTCTCCTTTCAGGAAAACCGATCCGGCGGTAGATTCTGCAATGGGCAAGACCGTCTCTGGACCGATCACTTCATCGGCAAGCGGAGAGTCCAGCGCATACACCCGCAGGCAGCGGTTGGCTTCTTCATACAGCGCGACGCTGGCATAGTCCTGGTGGACCACCCTTCGAATCAGACTTGAGATCGCCGGGAACAACTGCCGCACATCCAGGTTGGACATTAATGTCGTGCTAACCTCGAGTAACATCTCGAGACGTTCCTTCTCCTCAAGGAACGCGGCCCGTGTCATCGCGTTTTCCAAAGCCAGGGCCACCAGTTCTGCAACCCGCCGTAGAAGCTCCACATCATCTTCGCCATACGCGTTGGGACGAGAACTCCCCAGTCCCATCGCTCCAAACTTCTTTTGCGCAGTGGTCAGCGGCAGGGTGCAGTAAGATCGAACTCCCTTTTCGACGAGAAGATTCACCGCGCGTCCAAACCGTGTCTCTTGGTGTAGATCAGGCCACACCATGGGCTGCTGTTTCTCCCAGACGAATCCGCGGGCCGATTCTTCCACCGGTATTTCGGTGAGGTCGGAAAGGCGGTCGCTGCCCTCCCAGAAGTGCATTCGCATTACATTTTTTTGGGGATCGTAGAGAGAAAAGCTGGCGACTTCGAAAGAGGCTACCTTGTGCTGCCGCTGCGCTAACTCCGGCAACAGCTCTGGCACGCCACGGTGGTGGACCACAAGGTCCGCCATTTGCAGCAATGCCTCGTAACGCCCTACATCTCCGGCTTCGAAGTGACGCTCCGGGTCCATTTGCACGAGTCCTTCAAGGAAGCCCCCTCGAGCAAACCTTTTTAACCGAGACCCTAACCAACTTACGGCACATGATAAACCTAATCCCCCCACGTGCAAGGGTATTTATTTTCTACATTGTCATGTTTGATGCCAGCTTGGCACTTTCCTTGCCAGGTTACAACGCCGAACACCCTGTTTTGTTTAGCAGGTAAAATACTACGCAACCCATCAGGGATTCCCTTATGCTGGACAAAGCAAGCCGACTCTTTGATGGGGCGGATATAATTTCTGCGTGGCGCGAGGATGGGAGAGCAAATCGGTTGAGGAGCAGCAGTCTCAAGCCGTCTCCCGCCCCAACCCATCGACGCCGACCCTGACTCCCGCCCAAATCGCTAGCCAACGCAAGCGGCAAGGCCTGCTGTTGTCACGCCAGCACGTGCTCCAGCAACTCGAAGCCGCCCAGAACCCTCGTCATCGCGAAATCCTGCAAAGTGCCTTGGCAGACCTGGACGCGCGGATTGCCCAACTGGTCTAGGCCGGTCGTGCCCCGCCCCTCGGTTCGCCCTGACGTATAATTAGAAGGAATCCCCCATGAAAGCTTACGTGTATGTATCGTTGAAGAAGAGCGTTCTGGATCCCCAGGGCAAGACTATTCACGGCGCTCTCAGGAAAATGGGCTACAAGGGCCTGGAGGAAGTCCGCCAAGGCAAGTATTTCGAGCTCACTCTGGATGGCGGGCTGACGCGGGCCGACGCGGAAGCGGAAGTGGCGCGCATGGCTCGCGAAGTTCTAACCAATCCGGTAATCGAAGAATTCCATTTCTCCCTCGAGGAGTAACCACTGAGCTGTCATCCTGAGGACAAAATGTCATCCTGAGCGGAGCAGAATCTCCGCAAAGCGGAGATTCTGCGAAGTCGAAGGACCCCCGGCGCCGCCTGATGGAACCAGAGAGTCTCAGGGAGTTCGACTTCAGGTGGCGGCTGACAAGAATTGACTGCCAGGGAGTTGAGTATGTGCGGCATTGTTGGGTATGTGGGCAAGAAGAGCGTGGTCCCGGTCATCATCGAAGGACTGCGCCGTCTGGAATATCGGGGCTACGACTCGGCCGGAATCGCGGTCAGCGGAAATGGCGATGGTCTCCAGATCCGCCGCGCGGAAGGCAAACTGCGCAATCTCGAAGAGGTCATCCGCCTCAAGCCCCTCGATGGAACCTACGGCATCGGCCACACCCGCTGGGCGACTCACGGCCGTCCCACAGAAGAGAACGCGCATCCTCATCGCGACTGCACTGGTCGAATTGTCGTCGTGCACAACGGAATCATCGAGAACTACGTCACGCTGAAGAAGAAGCTCATCGAGGAAGGCCACAAATTCACCACCGAAACTGACACGGAAGTCATCGCGCACCTGGTCGAGAAGTATTTTGCCAAGACCAACGGCACGCGCCCGTCGCTCGAAGAAGCGGTTCGAAAAACTGTGAGCCAACTAACCGGGGTTTTCGCCCTCGGAGTAATTTCCGCCGACGCCCCCGACAAAATTGTTGCAGCCCGCAATGGGCCACCCGCGGTAATCGGCTTGGGCAAAGACGAATTCTTCGTAGCCTCCGACGTCCCTGCAATTCTGTATCACACTCGCGATCTCTTCTTCCTCGGCGACGGTGACGTCGCCGTGGTTACTCCCGGAGGCGTAACTCTGACCGACTTCGCCGGAAAACCCGTAACCCGCCAAGTCCAACACGTCTTATGGGATCCGTTGCAAGCAGAAAAAGGTGGGTTTAAGCATTTCATGCTCAAGGAGATTTACGAGCAGCCACGGTCGGTGCGCGACACTACTTTGGGGCGCATTTCGCAGGAGACCGGACACATTTTTTTGAGTGAGATGGAAATCTCGGACGCGGAATTCAGGGCTGCAAAGAAAATTAACATCGAAGCGTGTGGAACCAGTTGGCACGCGGCCCAGGCGGGCAAGTTCATGATCGAGAGCCTTGCGCGCATTCCGGTTGAGGTTGATTATGCAAGCGAGTGGCGTTATCGCGATCCTATCGTAGCGTCCGAAACGATCACACTGGTGATCTCGCAATCCGGAGAAACTGCTGACACTATCGCAGCACAACGCGAAGCTAAAGCCAGAGGATCCAGGACGCTGGCCATCTGCAATGTAGTGGGTTCGATGATCACTCGCGAAGCCGCGGGGACCATCTACACGCACGCCGGTCCCGAGATTGGAGTGGCCTCGACCAAAGCGTTCACCGCCCAACTCACGGCGCTTTATTTGTTCGCTCTTTACCTGGCGCAACTGCGCGGCACCATGAATGCCGAGCAGGCCAAGGCTGCGGTTCACGAACTCACGCTAATTCCCGGCAAACTCGAGCACCTGCTTACGCAAGATCGAGCCTGCGAAGACCTGGCAAAGCAATACGTCCGTGCCCAGGATTTCCTGTTTCTAGGCCGCGGCATTCATTATCCGATCGCTCTCGAAGGCGCGCTGAAGCTGAAAGAAGTCTCTTACATCCACGCCGAGGGCTATCCCGCCGGCGAGATGAAACACGGTCCCAACGCGCTGATCGATGAGAACCTGCCGGTCGTAATTGTGGCCACGCGCGATCCGAAAAATGAGCTCTCGATGGTGCGCTACGAGAAGACATCGTCAAATCTGAAAGAAGTAAAAGCCCGCTCCGGCATTGTCATTGCTCTGGCCACCGAGGGCGATGAAGAGATCAAAGAAGCCGCCGACCACGTGTTGTATATTCCCCCCGCGCCCGAAGAGCTGTCGCCGATTCTCGAAATCGTTCCCCTACAACTGCTGGCGTATCACATCGCGGTCCGCCGCGGCTGCGACGTGGATCAGCCAAGGAATCTGGCGAAGTCGGTCACGGTGGAATAGCTCCCTGAATCAGCAAGGTTGTACGATCAGTCGCGGGGTGCTTCGAATGCGTTGTCGTCCGCTACGCGAACGACAACTTCGCTCAGGATGACAGGGTGTTGGCTGATGCGGGTTCGTCGCGTCGTCAGGACACTCTCCCTCATCTATACAACCGATGCCATTCCAAACGTTCACTGCGCGTCTCGTCCGCTCCACCCGGCTCTCCGATTTCACTAAGCATCTCGAATTCGAGATGAAGGGTGTTCCCCGCTTCGGGTTCGTCGCCGGGCAATGGCTTTCATTCAAAACCAACATGCCCGACGGCGAAGAGATCACGCGTGCCTACTCGATCGCTTCCCCGCCCTCGAAGGATAGTCGCTTCGCACTTTGCCTGAATCGGGTGCAGGATGGTTTCATGTCCAACTTTCTTTGCGACATGAAAGAAGGCGACGAGATCGGCTGCCAGGGGCCGTTCGGCGATTTCATCCTGCGCCCGCCCATGCGCGATACGGTTTTCATCGCTACCGGGACTGGGATTGCACCATTCCGCTCGATGCTGCACTGGTTGCTCGGCGACGAGTCACGTCACCAGGGCAAGCAGCTCCACCTGATTTTCGGAAATCGCTCCGAAAGAGACATTTACTATCACGACGAATTTCTAGGCCTGGCCCGAGAGCACGCGAACTTTCATTACCGGCCCACTCTAAGCCGAGGCGGTCCGGACTGGCAGGGTCTTCGCGGCTATGTGCAGGAACATGTGCCCGCGATCGCTCAGGGCCGAAGCGACATGCACGCCTACATCTGCGGGCTGGACAAGATGGTCAAAGCCAACCGCGACCTGCTGAAGTCGCTGGGCTGGGACCGGAAGTCGATCCTGTATGAGAAGTACGATTGAAGGCTGACCCTACGCTCGCCAGACGGCATTCTTAGAATCAAACGACCTCGACGCTTGCGGCATGCCCAGCAGCGGCCGCGAGTCTGGCGTCGCGGGTGAGCAAGGTGGCGCCAAGTTTTTCGGCGAGCACTACGTATGCCGCGTCATACGCCGACAAATTGTGACGGAGTTGCCAGATGCGGGGCAGCAGCATGGAGTGCGGATAACGGGTGATCCTCAGGTCGAGCAAATCCTGAATGGCCTGTTCAGCGCGGAATGCGGAAACCGTGCCCTCCCGTACCAGCCGGCGCAGCACCTGAGCGACCTCCAGATCCAGAAGCTCAGGAGCGTGGAGGGACTGGTTGCGCGAAAAGATTCGGCTCTCGATGTGCCGAGCGGCCGCGGACTGAATCAGCCAATCCACGGCCGCAGACGCATCCAGGACGATCACCGCGCCTCACGTTCTTCTCGTACCATTCGGGCCGTATCGATCTCGACGGCAACCGCTTTCCTTCGATGCAGACGATCCCGCAGCTCCGCCAGCGTGGGCCGTTCCGCAATCTCTTTGATCTCCGCCAGCAGGTAGTCCGACAACGATCTGCCGGACATCGCCGCGCGTGCCTTGAGGCTGCGATGCAGTGCGTCGGGGACATTGCGGAGCTGAATCATTTTTGACATGCTGCTAGCATACTTTCATGTGTTACACATGTCAAGAATGCACGCTGCGATGGTGGCTCAGTTCGATACAGCCTAGACGGTTGGGAGGACTAACGACTGCGCTGGTCTCTTCTTGCCTGTGCTAAGACGGCAGATTTTGCCGTCGTCCACGACGGTCGCGAGGCAGTTCCGTGCGGATTGCTCGTGGAGGGCACTTCTGGTTGCACAGCTTACAGGCGTCAAAGGGATAGTCTGGTTGCCGTTTGAGCAGGAGACGGGTGGGGGCGACTTCGTCGCGAGGACAGGCCATCTGGCACCAGGCCTCGCGGTACTTTTCATTCTCGGAGTGGAGAGGGCGATTGGGAGAGACGTAGATCCGGTTGCGTAACGCGGCGAAGGAAATGGGAATCACGTACGACAGATTTTCGGGCACGATGTAGGCGTATCCCGGGCGTCCCGTCTCCGCCGCTTCCGCCCGCACAAATCCCAGCTTCATATTCAACCGGTCCACGAAAGCATCAATCACCCGGCAAAAATGATCGTCGGGTATGAATCCTTCCAAAGTCACCGGAAACAGCGTCCCCTGCGTCCGCGCATCCCCTTCGATGAATCCCATCGCTTGCCCTCGCTCCCGCAACCAAATCTTGCCACCGATCCGCGCTCCTCGCTAGTAGTTTCGTAACAGCCTCAAAACCAGCGAGACCTGGGGCACCCGGCGCTAACCTGAGTTGACGAAAACTCACGCGGATCCGCCTTCTGTCCTTGTTTCCCGATCCGCCTCTCGTCTGGAACGCGAGGCCTTTTTTGGCAAACAATGCCGCATCCTCCTTATGTTCTCGCGCATCTAAAACTTGACAACGATTCACTCAAGTCTTAGGATGGGATCGTTCGTAATCATAAATCTACTGATTACACAGGACTTATCTAGTTCAGGAGGAGCCAGTTATGGCCAAGATTATTGGAATTGACTTGGGAACCACCAACTCTTGCGTTGCCGTCATGGAAGGCGGCGAGCCGAAGGTGATCCCCAATGAAGAAGGTGGGCGGACTACCCCGTCGGTGGTTGGATTTACCAAGACCGGGGAGCGGTTGGTCGGGCAGGTGGCGAAGCGGCAGGCCATCACCAATCCGGAGAATACGGTTTATTCGATCAAGCGGTTTATGGGACGTCGCTACGACGAAGTGACGGAAGAGATCAAGATGGTGCCCTACAAGGTCGTGCAGTCGGGCGACCACGTGGCGGTGTTGGCCCAGGGCAAGGAGCATACGCCTCCGCAGATTTCCGCCATGATTCTGCAGAAGCTGAAGAAGGCGGCGGAAGACTACCTCGGCGAGAAAGTGAACGACGCGGTCATTACCGTGCCGGCGTACTTCAACGATGCCCAGCGGCAGGCCACGAAAGATGCGGGCAAGATTGCCGGGCTGGATGTGAAGCGCATTATCAATGAGCCCACGGCGGCGGCGCTGGCCTACGGTCTCGATAAGAAGAAGGATGAGACCATCGCGGTTTATGACTTCGGCGGTGGAACGTTCGATATTTCCGTGCTCGAAGTGGGCGAAGGCGTGATTGAAGTGAAAGCCACCAACGGTGACACCCACCTGGGCGGCGACAACCTTGACCAGCGGATTGTCGATTGGCTGATCGACGAATTTAAGAAGGACGAAGGCCTCGATCTGCGCGGCAAGGGCAACGAAATGGCTTTGCAGCGTTTGCGCGACGCAGCGGAGCGGGCGAAGATCGAACTCTCGACCACCATGGAGACGGAAATCAATCTTCCGTTCATCACGGCGGATGCCGGCGGTCCGAAGCATCTGGTGAAGAAGTTGACTCGTGCGAAGCTCGAATCGATGGTGGAAGATATTATTCAGCGTTCGGTTGGGCCTTGCAAACAGTGCATGAAAGACGCGGGCGTCGATAACAGCAAGATCAATGAAGTCGTGCTGGTCGGAGGACAGACTCGCATGCCGCGCATTCAGGCTCTGGTGAAAGAGCTGTTCGGCAAAGAGCCCCACAAGGGCGTGAATCCGGACGAAGTCGTCGCGATCGGCGCTGCGATTCAAGGCGGCGTGCTTGGCGGCGAAGTCAAGGATCTGTTGTTGCTGGACGTGACTCCGCTGACCCTCGCGATTGAAACCCTGGGTGGCGTAGCAACGCCGATGATTCCGCGCAACACCACGATTCCGACTCGTAAGACGGAAACGTTCTCGACTGCGGCCGACAGCCAGACTTCGGTCGAAGTTCACGTGTTGCAGGGCGAGCGCCCGATGGCGGCGCAGAACCGCACTCTGGGCAAGTTCCACCTGACGGGCTTGCCGCCGGCTCCGCGTGGCGTGCCGCAGATTGAGGTGACTTTCGACATCGACGCCAACGGCATCCTCAACGTGACCGCGAAAGATATGGCCACGAGCAAGGACCAGAAGATCACGATTACGTCGTCTTCAGGTCTGAGCAAGGAAGAAGTCGAGCGCATGGCCAAGGAGGCCGACGCGCACTCGGCCGAAGACAAGGCCCAGCGCGAAGCCATCGACGCCAAGAACCAGCTCGACTCGATGGTTTACGGCGTGGAGAAGATGCTGCGCGAGCAAGGCGATAAAATCTCCGGCTCCGAACGCGGCGACGTCGAAAACGCAATCGCCGACGCGAAGAAAGCGCTCGAAAGCGGCGACAAAGCAACCATCGACAAAGCCCGCGAGACCCTGACTCAGGCCTCGCACAAGCTGGCCGAGCACATGTACAAAGCAGCCCAGCCTCAAGGTACACCGGGAGCTGGGCCGGAAGCGGGACCGAGCGCCGGAGCAGACGCATCGTCCAACGGCCACGCCAAAAAGGACGAAGGCGTCATAGATGCGGAATACGTCGACGTCGAAGATAAGAAGTAAGAGCTGAACAGCTTGGCCACGGATTGACGCGGATCGTCACGGATATCTGTGAGAATCCGTGAAATCCGTGGCTGGTTTTTTCGAGGCGTTTTCTGAACCCAGGGGAGATTGAAATTGCAATTTGAAGTGAACGGTCAGTCATATTTCTTAAATTTCGCGGAAGACGAAGGCCGATGGTACGTCTTCGCGCAAACCATAACGGGCGTGAACCGGATTCCGGTCTACGTGGATGCGCCGAAGTATGAGCGCATCGGCGTACTCGAAGCCGGAAGGCACAAGATTCAAAACTGAGTTTGGTAGGATGCATAAAGAGAGATGGCTAACGCCACTAAAGACTATTACGCCACGCTTGGAGTCAAAAAATCGGCCTCGGCCGAGGACATTCGCAAGGCTTTTCGCAAGCTTGCGCGCAAGTACCATCCGGACGTTAATCCCGGCGACAAAGCTGCCGAGGAGAAGTTTAAAGGACTCTCCGAAGCCAACGATGTCCTGAGCGATCCCAAAAAGCGCAAGATGTACGATCAGCTTGGGTTCTACTCGGACAACATTGATCCCGCGACGGCTGAAGCTTATGCCCGAGCTGGCGGCGGTACAGGAGGAGGGTCTTCGTCCGGATTCAGGGGAGGCTCGCCGGGCGGCCACCCCGGTGCCGCGGGAGGTCAGAACGTTAACTTCGATTTCGGCGGCTTCGATTTCTCCGATCTCTTTGAGGGCGGAGGCCGCAGCCGAAAATCCAGTAGCGGCGGAGGATTTAAGGACATCTTTTCCGGGATGTTCGGAGGACACGGCGCCGCAGCCCACGAAGGCCCCGAACCGGGGTCGGATCTTGAGTACCAGGTCAACGTTCCCTTCTGGACGGCGATCCGCGGTGGCGTGATGCGGCTGAACATTACCCGGCGCGATGTTTGCGGAACTTGTCACGGCAAGGGCTACATCGAATCTCCAGGAACTTGCCCCGATTGCAATGGTACCGGCCAGGTTACGCAGACCGGCGGCCGCATGAAGTTCAATACGGCCTGTGCGAGATGCCACGGCACTGGCAAAAACATAACAATCTGCGGCACCTGCCACGGCGAAGGCACTGTCGAGAAGACTGAGCCGCTCGAGGTGCGTATCAAAGCGGGTACGCGCGATGGCCAGCGCATTCGTATCCCCGGCAAAGGCAATGCCGGCTCTCATGGAGGGCCAACCGGCGACCTTTACGCGATCATTCGCACCGGCGACCATCCTATCTTTCATCGCGAAGGCGACGATATTCACCTAACCGTTCCGGTGAGCGTTACGGAAGCGGCGCTTGGCGCCAAGGTCGAAGTTCCGACCATCGATGGCCGCGCGATGCTCAAGATTCCACCCGGAACCCAGTCTGGGCAGAAGCTTCGGCTGCGCGAGAAGGGCGTCCCATCCGCCACCAAGGAAGGTTCCCGCGGAGATGAGATCGTCGAGATCAAGACCACCGTGCCCATGCCCCGCGACGAGCGCTCGAAGGAAATTTTGCGCGAGCTGGCGAAGTTGAATCCTGAAGACCCACGGGCGGAGCTTTGGAAGAGCGTCTAAGACAGCGCGGCTCATTACCTCCGACGCAGACCCTCCGAGAAAAAATATTCCTAATTCTCATCATTTTTTTTCCACAAGGCATCTAATTTGCCGTATTCTCACTGCTGCGAACTAACTTCAGCGCAGCTTCCGGAATCTTAGTGCACCGGAAGGCCCAGAGCGAATGTAGGCGCGACGGGGTGGCTGAGAGTGATTCGCCCAAGGGAGGAAGCCATAGAAATTGGCAACAGCTAGCGCGCCACGTCAAACATTCCAGCCACCCGCACTCATCCCCAGCCGGAAGAAATCCGTTCGCCTCACTTTGTGGCCACTCGTCGCCGCCACCTTTTTTATGGTGTCGGGCGGCACCTATGGCACAGAGGATATCGTGCGCGGAGCCGGTTACGGCAAAGCCATCCTTATTCTTCTGCTGACTCCGATTCTCTGGAGCCTGCCCACTGCTTTCATGATTGGCGAACTGTCAAGCGCCCTGCCCAAAGAAGGCGGATACTATGCCTGGGTGCGCCGCGCCATGGGCAATTTCTGGGGATTCCAGGAAGCTTGGCTCTCGTTGGTGGCGTCGATTTTCGACATGGCGATCTATCCAACTTTGTTCGTGCTCTATCTCACGCGCCTGTTCCCCTGGTTTGCTGAGGGATCGCGCGGATGGATAGTCGGACTCGCGGTCGTCATCGTCTGCGCGCTGTTAAATGTTGCCGGGGTTCGCGTGGTTTCGACCACTTCCCTCTGGCTTTTGATTGTTCTGTCCGCGCCTTTCATTTTGATCGTGGCTATTGCGCCCTTCAAGATTGGAGCGCTGGCTCACGCTGTGACCAAGCCGACTACGTCTTCTGTCGACATCCTTACCGGGCTGCTCATCTGCATGTGGAATTACATGGGATGGGATAATGCATCGACCATCGCTACTGAAGTCGAGCGTCCGCAGCGGACTTATCCTCGTGCCATGCTGGCTGCGGTTGTCATCGTGGCCTTGAGCTACATCGTCCCTGTCGCCGCGATGTGGATGACTGGACTTTCTTCGAGCGCGTGGGAGACTGGATTCTGGGCGGACATCGCTGGACTGCTGGGTGGGCCACTGTTGCGCGTCGGTTTGGCGCTTGGCGGCATGATTAGCGGCTTCGGTATGTTCAACGCCCTAGTAATGAGCTACTCGCGCCTGCCCCTCGCCATGGCTCAGGATGGCATGTTGCCGCGCGTATTCGGCAAACTTCACCCACGTTCGCGGGCTCCGTGGGTCGCGATTGTGGTCTGCGCCGTTGGCTGGGCCTTGTGCCTCGGCCTCGGTTTCGAACGATTGGTGACCATCGACATTCTCCTCTACGGCGTCAGTCTCTCGCTCGAGTTCATGGCGCTCATTGTTCTGCGCGTTCGCGAACCTGAATTGCATCGCCCATTCCGCGTTCCCGGCGGAATGTTCGGAGCGGTCGCCGTCGGCATTGCTCCCATGCTGCTACTTGGGTTTTCCGTGGTTCGGAGCGAAACCGAGCAGGTTTTGGGGATGAGTTCTTTTGCCTTTGGAATGTTGCTGATCGCGGCGGGCGTCGTGGCTTACTTCCTCAATCACGCCGTCAAGCCCGAGGGATGGACTCCCGCTCCGCAGGAAAAGCCGGAAGCAGTCGCCTAAAAGCTGGCCACTGATTTACGCGGATTAGCACGGATCGAAAACCCGTTTGCATCCGCAAAATCCGTGGCCTCTTCCTTTTGTTGTAGACTTTGAGCGATGACGAAGCGGAAATCCAAGGGTGCTTACATGATTTCTTCGGTAGCGGAGATGTATGGCATCCATCCTCAGACTTTGCGGTTGTATGAGCGGGAGGGGTTGCTCAAGCCTTCGCGCACCGAGGGCAATACTCGGCTCTATACCGACGAGGATTTGCAACGGTTGGAGTTCATCTTGTCGCTGGCCCGGGATTTGGGCGTGAACATCAGCGGGATGGCGATCATTCTGCAGATGCGCGAGCGCATGGAAGAAATGCAGCGGCAGATTCAGGATTTCGTGAAGTACATTCAGGAAGAAGTGTTGGCACGGGCTAACGCGGCGACTGATCCGGCGCGGGGTGCAATTGTTCCGGTGCGGCGGGCGATTGTGACTTCTCCGCCGCAAGCGACTCGTAAGAAATAGTTGCTTGGAGTTTCTTCTCGTCAGAAAAAGGCCGCCGGGAAAGCTTCCCAGCGGCCCTTGGTTGTCCCAAATTCCTAGGCAGCTACGTTCGTTCTCGCGGTTCCGGTTACGTGCATTCTGGGATCGCGTCCGAAGGTGAAGAGATTGCCGGCGGATGGGGGATTCGCTTTTACATAAACACTGGCGCCGACGTTCAGCGTGTAATCGTTGGAAACGCCACCGGGAGCGACCACGACCTGGCCCAGACCGGCCACCCAAGAACCATCGCTAAGAGGTCCGGGCCAACTCGTAGCGAGGCTGGCGTCGACGTCGATCACCGCGCGAGGCAGGGTGTTGTTCGGGGTAGAGGCTGAACTCATCACCAGGGGGGACTGCAGATTGCCGCCTCCCGCCCCCAACGCCGTGCTCGTACCCCGGCCGAATACTCCCGTAACCCGAACCTGATAATTCGATACATTGGAATCCTGACTGAAAATCCTCATCACGAGATAGTCTCCAGGATTCAAAGTCAGATCGTTAGCGTCGCTTTGCGGACTTGCCCACAGGCTCGATGTCAGAGGTTGCGTCATCACCTGGAAATACGCTGGCAAGCCAGGAGGCATGGAACTTGCCGTAAACCAGGCGCTGGATAGATTCCCGATGTTGGGACTTGGCGGAAGCTGCGAGGGATACAGCTCAAAACTGCCCACGTTCAGGTTGGAGCCAGTCAACGAGAACATCAAGTTGTAAAGATAAACGGCCATAACTTTCTCCTTATCGTTAACGAAGTGGATTTCCGGGGCCGAAAAACTGAAGCGCATCGCACACTAAGCTGGGGAGGCAGGAAAGTCAAGAGGCACAGACGGCGGCGAATCCCTATTGGTCGGGTTTCGTAGCGGCTGCGCTCAGGATCGTCAGATGGTAGCGGGGGTCGGCGCGAAGCGAAACAAACTCAGGCTCGTTCTTGATATCGTTCATGTCCTGTCCCGCTTTAACCGCTGCCAACAGCGTATTTAGGGCCTGGTCACGCTTCCCGCAGAGCTCGTAGGCCAATGCCGAGCTATACAGATCAGACGGATTTGTGTCGTGGGCCTCCTCCACCACTTCGAGTTCTTTTAATGCCCCATCCTTGTTTCCGCTCTTGGCTAGATAGACGGCCAAGTCCACTCGCAGTTCCATCTGCTTCGGATTCTTGGTAATTTCTTCCCGGGCCAACCGAATCGCGTTCTCATAGGCCGGTTTGGCTTTATCTTTCTTATTGCTCGACCAGCGGTAGGCATCGCCCAGGTTGCCCCAATTGTCGTAATTGTTGGCACCCATGTCCACCGCTTTCTCGAACGCAGGTACCGCCCGGTCGTACTTGCCCTGATAAAACAAAATCGTCCCGAGATTGGTGTAGACATCCGAAGCAGGCTTGATTTCAAGGGCATGCTGCAAGGCGGCGACCGCGTCGTCGTCGCGACCCATCGAATGGTAAGCCGCTCCCAAGTTGCGCAGCGCCGGGACATTGTCAGGTTCGAGCTTCAGAGCCGTTTCCCATGCCGAAGCGGCTTCTTTAAAGCGGCCCGCCTGATAAGCGTCCAGGCCCATGGCCAGGTAGGTTTTCCAGTCATTCGGATCCAACTGCTGCGCGCGCTTCAATTCTTCAGCTGCTTGGTCGGCTTTGCCGGTCTTGTCATAAAGCAAGCCGAGATAGCGGTGTGGCACGGCACTCTTGGGATCGAGATCGGACGCTGTGCGAAACTGCTTTTCTGCCCCGGCGGAATCGCCGGCGCTCATCTTGACCATGCCTAGCGACACATGCCCGGCGGCGAGATAACCATCCAGACTGACCGCCTTGTTGGCGTATTCCGATGCCAGTTTCATCCACTGCGGATCGGGATTGAGAGTGTTTTTGGCATCGTAAGCCTCGCCGAGGGCGGCGTAGCTGGCGGCAGATTGCGGATCCAGTTGGACGGCCCGCTCCAGAAGTTTGATTGCAGCGTCGATATTGTCAGCGCGATCGGAGTGATCTAAGTCCTCCCTGGCTCGCCGATAGAGTGCGTAGGCATCGTCATCGACCGGCGACCCCAGAGAAGCAGAATTTTGAACCGGCTTGGGCTTCTTGAGCCAGCGCCAACCTCCGATGCCTGCTAGCAGTAAAAACAAAAACAGAGCGCCAGCAATCCATCGTTGACGATTCGAAAAGCGCCGTGAAAAAGAGCCGGGCAGCCGACCCATATCGATTGTCGCGTCACTGGGATGCCATGTCAGAGGCCCGTCGACTAAGCCCGCAGCCCCTCGGCGCAGTTCCATCGCAACTTCGGCCATGGTTTGAATCCGCTTCTCAGCTTTCTTTTCCAGCATCCGCGAGATCAACGACACCAGCGGCTTGGGAACGTCCGGCCGCAACTGGGTCAGGTCGCGCGGCGGATTGAAATGCAGGTTGTGCAGCAACGCTATCGAGTTCGGGCCCATGAAAGGCAAATGGCCGCTTAGCATCTCGAACATGACGATGCCGAAGGAGAAAATATCCGAGCGCGCGTCTACTTTGTCTCCACGTGCCTGCTCCGGACTCATATACGCAACCGTGCCTGTGACTGCGCCCGGCTGCGTCAGAGTGAACTGGTTGGTCCGTTCCGCATCCGTGATCTCGGTGTCACCGCCTGCCATCGTGGGATCGAACTTGGCCAGGCCGAAATCAAGAACCTTGACCAGTCCATCCTCGGTGATCATGATGTTGCCGGGCTTGAGATCGCGATGAATGATTCCCGCAGCATGCGCCTTGGCCAGCGCGTCGGCAATCTGAATGCAATAGCGGATGGCCTCACTCAATTCGAGCTTGCGATTCTTCAGCACCGACGACAACGTCGCCCCGCGCACGTACTCCATCACGATAAAATCGATATTGCCTTCGGAGTTGACTTCGTAGATCGTGATGATGTTCGGATGGTTCAAAGCCGATGCCGCCATGGCCTCGCGCTGGAAGCGGCCGCGAGCGTTTGCGCTCAAGGGGCGGTCGGTGGGAAGAACTTTGATGGCAACGTCGCGATTAAGCCGGGTGTCATGCGCGCGGTACACCACGCCCATGCCCCCTGCTCCAAGATCCGCGAGAACATCGTAGTGCGAGAGCCTTCGGCCAATCACGGCTTTGTGCCTCGATGATACGCCAAGCGCGATTTTATACTCAAGGGATGGGATCAGGATGCGATTAGGCGTGTTAGTGTCGATTGACGCCTTGTAGCGCCGGCGTCCTGGCGGCGCTACTTCATGAATTTATGACGACGAGTCGCATGTCGACTGTTTCGGCGATACTTCTGCAACGGTGTCCGCGATGCCGTATTGGCAGAATCTTCCGCAAGTCGATCTTTGCGGGATTTCCGAAGATGTGGGAACGCTGTCCGAATTGTGGATTGAAGTTTGAGCGCGAACAGGGTTATTTTCTGGGCGCGATGTATATCAGCTACGGACTGGCTTTGATTGCGATTGTGGCGATCGCGCTGCTGCTGTGGGCGTTCACTCCCTGGTCGCTGCAGAAAATTACTCTGTGGGCAATTTTGTTGTTCTTGCCTTCGGCGCCGATGCTGACGCTTTTTTCGCGGGTGCTTTGGATTTATTTGGATCGGGCGATCGACCCGGGTGAAGATTGGGCAGCCTACGGCTCGTAAACTGAGCTGCCCAATCCGGCCTTGCGCGCGGATTCCTGCATGTCCTCGAGCTTTTGCTTTTGCTCGTTCAGTTGTTTTTGCATGCGTTGCACTTCGTCCTGCTTTTGAATCTGCCGTTCGTTGTACTGCACGCAGTTGGCAACGCAGTTCGGCCCGGCAAAATGGATTGAGGCGTTCAGCTTGTCAATCTGGTTTTGTAAGGACGCAACTGAGTTCTTTTGGGTTCCAATCTTCGCCTTCCACTCTTCGCCGGCGTGGGTGTCGTTGGTTGCCGCCGATGGTGGAGTCGTTTCGTGCTCGTCGGTCCTCACGGAGGTGGTTGAAACGGACTCCGGTTGCTCCGGTATATCTTCGTTCGTGACCACCTTGTGGGCGGGATGGGCGTCTTTTGCCTGCTTCTGGCGCTGCTCGCGGGCCACGTCTCCCAGCGATTGTGCGTGGCTGGCGGCGACAGCGAACGAGATTACTACGGCAATTGCGATGATTTTGCAGGATCGACGCATGAGCGGCTCCATCCGAGACGATTGATCTCTCATGCTATCGCTGGAGCACTGTTGTGGCGACGTTACGGTCGTCTCGGGACCTATGGCTTTGGCATGAAGAATTTGTCATGCTGAACGAAGTGAAGCATTCCCTATCGGCGCCATCTTGCCTGAGCATGGATTCCTCATTGCGCTCGGAATGACAGGTGGGGTGAGGCCTCACTCGAAATCCAGCCCAATCCAGTGGTACCATCCTTCCGAGAACATGAAAAACACATACTTCTTCCCTGCCCTGACTACGATTTTCCTGTTCTGCATGGTCACCGCTGGCGCTCAGACCGAATCCAATCACCCCATCGTGCTGCACGCTACACGGCTGCTCGACGTCGAGACGGGGAGAATTCTGACTCCTGGCGAAGTGCTAGTGCAGGGCGAACGGATCGTCGAAGTGGGCTCAAAGGTGACCCACCTTGCGGGCGCGGAAACCGTCGATCTGGGTGACAGCACTCTGCTTCCCGGCTTGATCGACGCCCATGTGCACCTGTTCCTGCATCCCGGCGCGGAAGACTTGCAGACTGTCGAGGAGTCGGTGCCGCAACGAACCATCCTCGCCGTACTCGCGGCTCGGGCTGACTTGATGGCGGGGTTTACTGCGGAGCGCGACATGGGCACGGAAGGCGCGGGCTCGGCTGACACCGCAGTGCGCAATGCTATCGATCAAGGACTGATTCCGGGACCGCGTCTGCGCATCAGCGGAAACGCGGTGGACATTCTTGGCGGACACGAAGATGCGAATCATTTCAATCCCGCGCAGCACGTGCGTTCTAACGCAACTTATGCGAACAACAGCACTGAGCTAGTAGACGTGATTCGGGAACAGTTTAAGGAGGGCGCGGATTTCATCAAGATTTATGAGACTGGTCCGGACACGATTCGCAATGGCCGCTTTTCCACCATTTATCAGTACTCGGAAGCGGAGCTGAACACCGCTGTCGCAGAAGCTGCGCGCAGCGGTAAGCGGGTTGCGGTTCACGCCACGGGCGAACCGGGCACGCTCTACGCGGCGCGGGCCGGCGTGGCTTCGATTGATCATGCCAATCAGTTGGGCGACGAGACCATGCGGATCATGCGCGAAAAGCAAATCTTTGCGGTGCCGACCTTTGCCATTTTTGAATACTTTTCGGAACATGCCGGCTCGCTGGAGCAAAGAACGCACGATCGGCAGATGCTCGACTTGCACGCAATCGAATTTCGCAAGCAGCTTGCGGCGGGAGTGCCCATGGCTGTTGGATCGGACGTTGGCCCGTTTCCCCACGGTACCCAAGTGCGTGAACTCGAACTGATGGTGAAATATGGCATGACCCCACTAGCCGCGCTGCAGGCCGACTTGGTGAACGGACCGAAATTGCTGGGTTGGCAAGGCCAGATCGGTGAGCTAAAGGCGGGCTACTTGGCCGACGTCATCGCCGTACATGGCGATCCATCGCAGGACATCAGCGTGCTAAAGAGCGTAAGTTTCGTGATGAAGGGCGGCGTGGTGTATCGGAAATAAACCTATGCCGTGTCCGAGTAGCCGACAGCGAGGATTTCTTAAACTAATCCGAGGTCTCTAGTACTACTGTGTTATAAAGTCGATACCTTAGACTGAGAAACCACCCCGGACTGCATCCTTTAATGTTAAGTTGCTGGTCATGAGCGCCCATGCTGTTGCGCCAGGCGCCCAGCAAAAACGCTTCGCGGCCTATATGAATCGCCTGGCGCAAGCCGCGGGGCACCTGGATCGCGTGGTCCCTCTGAAGTCCTATTGCACCGGTTTGCTGCTTCCCGGGGAACGCAAAAGCGTGGAACCGATGGCGGCTCGTCTCTGCCCCGACAACGTGCGCCAAACCCATCAGTCGTTGCACCATGTCGTGGCCCATGCGCCCTGGAGGGATGAAGACATTCTGGAAGCGGTGCGTCGGTATGCGCTGCCCGCCATGCAGAAGCCAGGACCGATCGAAGCCTGGATCGTCGATGACACGGGATTGGTGAAGAAGGGGAGGCATTCGGTAGGAGTCACGCGACAGTACTGTGGACAAGTGGGCAAGCAAGAGAACTGCCGGGTGGCGGTGAGTTTGTCGATCAGCACTGCGGAGGTGAGTTTGCCGATCGCCTGGCGTCTCTACTTACCGGAAGTATGGACCCAAGATAAGAGGCGGAGAAAGGCCACGGGCATACCGCCGGAAATCAGTTTTCAAACCAAGCCGGAAATTGCTTTGCAACAAATTCGCACCGCCCTGGACCGAGAGATCCCCACCGCTCCGGTACTGGCTGACGCGGCCTATGGCAACGACACCGGGTTTCGCGACGGCATCACCGAATTAGGTTTGCGGTACGTAGTGGGTATCCAGTCGTCGGTGAGTGTGTGGAAACCAGGCCAGGCACCGTTACCCAAACGGAAGTGGAAAGGAATCGGACGTCCCACCAAGCTGTTACGCCGTGATGACAAGCATGCTCCGGTTGCAGTGCGCGAATTGGCGATGAGCTTGCCTTCCTCCCACTGGAAGACGGTGCGCTGGCGGGAAGGAACTCGTAAACCCCTCCGTTCCCGTTTTGCGGCTGTGCGCGTGCGTGCGGCCCATCGCGATTACTGGAGCAGCGAGCCTCGGCCCGAGGAGTGGCTGCTGATCGAGTGGCCGAAGCAAGAAGCCGAACCGACCAAGTACTGGTTATCTACGTTGCCCGCCTCCACGAACCTTTCCGATCTGGTGCGTGTGGCTAAGCAGCGCTGGATCATCGAGCGTGACTACCAAGAACTGAAGCAAGAACTTGGACTGGGCCACTATGAAGGACGAGGCTGGCGCGGCTTTCATCATCACGCGACTCTCTGTATTGCGGCCTATGGGTTCCTGGTGGCCGAGCGGAGCCGTTTTTCCCCCTCCGCTCGCGTCGGTCAAGTGGACTTACCCGTCCCGGAAATGCCGCTCAAGTTCCGCCCTCGGGGTTCGCCCGGTACGCGTGGAGCGGCATAACCCCTGGTCCATTGCTACCCTTCGACAAACCATCGCACGGGTTCTGCTCCGACAACTCTCGGGTTGTCCCTTTTGTGGATCGCCCTTTTTATAACACAGTAGTACTAGGAGGAACAATGTCTGCAGGGTCCGGTTAGTAGTTGGCGGTCGCGGTAGGGATAACCATCGCTGATCGCCTCCCGCGCGGATCCGCACGAGCGCTCATTAGCGCATGCGGCTCTTATCGCAGAGGAATAACGGCCAAGCGCGATCAGTCCTAGCTTGCACGGGCCGATCTTTGGATTTGGCATTTTCTTCTAGCCGTGAATCCGGTACCGGATGCCCGGACCGAGAGAATATGACTGCTTTGGAAATTCGCGCCGTCGATGTTCCGCCTAGCACCGAACTGCTGCGGGGCCTAGAACAACAGGAAATTGATGTGATCTTAGCGGCGGCCAGACTCCGTCGCTTCCGCGCGTCGTCTGTGATCACTCATCAAGGCGACCGTGCCGACCAACTGTTTTTGCTGTGTACGGGCCGGGCGCGTTATTTCGTTGACACACCCGATGGGAAAAAGCTCAACCTGATATGGATTACCCCAGGCCACATCTTCGGTGCAGCTGCGCTGGAACCCCCACCGTCCACTTATCCCGCCAGCACCGAAGCAGTGCGGAACAGTATTATGCTCGTTTGGGATGGCCCAACCATTCGCACCCTCGCCCGACGGTTCCCTCAGCTTATGATAAATGCATTCCACACCGCCATCGATTATCTCTCTTGGTATATTGGCACCCACGCTGCCTTAACTTCCCAGAGCGCACGGGAGAGGCTTGCCCATGTCCTTTTGGGATACGCCCCCAGCATCGGCCAAAAAGTCTCGGGAGGCATTGAACTCGATGTGACCAACGAAGAGTTGGCCCACGCAGCCAATATCACTCCCTACACGACGAGTCGTGTAATCAGCGAATGGCACAGAACCGGTGCGGTTCGCAAACACCGCGGAAGAATCCTTTTGCGCTCACTCGAAAGACTCTTCCTTCGCGCCGCTTAGAGCGGAACGCCCCTTTTCCGCCTATGGTCTCTTGGATCGTTTTCCAGATCAACCCGTTGCTTCGCACAAGCGCGAGATTGCGCTTCAGCAACGTCGGTAGATGGCTGCGCAAGAGATCGAGGAATTTTTCGCTCAGATGCTGTCCGAGGAGTATGACGACGAGGCCGCCTAGATCGAGGAATCACTCAGGGGATGCTGCCCTCAAGGAGTATCCACTTACCCGATGCGAATTTCGTTCTTAACTCATCAACCGTGAGTGTGACCTTATCAAGTCCGGGCCCCTGTTTTGGGCTGGCACTCGGATAGTTGTCTTTCCACGCATAGAACAATCCGTCGGGCGCTGTCTGAATTACATAGTGGTGCTGGTCGTTGTCCACGGCGGTCGCCTGAAAAACGACTTCTCTTCGATCGGGGCCACTCATACGAGGTAGTATAACCTCGGAAAGATTGGCATCGCGACCAGAAACGTCAACTTAACTGCCATGAAAATGGCGAGTCTGCCCACGAGAAATCAAAGACCTACGAGCAACTCGCTATTTTCATGCTGCGTGGTGTGCCGGAAGCACATGACGCCTGTCGCAAAGTCGCAGGGCGCTGCTCTCCCTCGAAAGTCGCGAGTAACGTGTTTGGATCAATGAACCTTGGCAATGCACTTTCATTCCTATAGGTGGGCTGCAGGCCCATGCGAAACTCATTGACGAACATCACCGAGGAACAAATGGACAAATGTAGGTTCGTCCGACAAGGGCCGCTTTTATTGCCGGATTCAAATGGGCCCTCATGTGGGACTTGAGGACATATCCCAATGCGCCTTCTGCCATGCACGCCTTGATGAACTGCTCTTCTGGGTGGACCGTCAGGAACACTATTTTGGCTGATGGAGCAGGCTCGCGCAATTGATGGGCGGCATCGATTCCGCTCAAAACTGGCATGGTAATATCGGTCACAATTACGTCGGGAAGAAGGCGGAGGGCCTCCGACACCAGGGTCGCGCCATCCGTTGCGGTTCCCACTACGTCAAACTGAGGCTTCAAAAGCCCAGCTGTGGCTTCACGTATGGCTGGATAGTCATCCGCCAGCAGTACTCGTGGTCGGATCAAAGTTGGCTCCATTCCGATGGGCCCGTGGTCGTCGCGAGGGACTCCAATGCTGGAGCTTTCAAAAGCTCAGAACTATTCTTGGTGAGTATGCGGAGTTCCGCTACTGGGGAAATCCCTAGCCTGGATTATTCACGAAGTCTCTAGCCAAGAAAGAAAGGATGCTCTAAAAGGGATGATGAACACTGGGGTTGCAGCCCCTACATTCCATTTCGGAGCATCCATCGCTTGATACAAAGTGTTTTACCACAGCTGACCTTCTCCTTCTACCGCCATCAACCCATCCGCGCCGATTTTTCCGGCGGCCAGATCACCAGCGATGCCGGTCTGCTGCCCCTGCGTGCCTTCGATCAGCGCCATCATCTGACGCGGGACTGGGCCGAAGGCCTCAGCGACCCGCGTCAAACCGCGCGCGTGCAGCACGATTCGCCCGCGCTGCTGCGGCAACGCATCTATCAGATCGTGGCCGGCTACGAAGATGCCAATGATGCCGATCGTCTGCGCCACGATCCCCTGTTGCAGATCGTCGCCGATCAGAAACTAGGAGTCGCGCTCGGCTCCCAGCCCACGCTCAGCCGTTGGGAGAACGCTCCCGCGGGACGCGATCTGGTGCGCTGCAACGACCGGCTGTGCGAGCAGTTCATCCGCCTCTGCGGCGAGCAGGTTCGCCAGCGCGGCGAGATCCTGCTCGATCTCGACTCCACCGACGATCCCACCCACGGCCAACAGCAACTCAGCTTCTTCAACGGCGCCTACGGCCAGCACATGTATCATCCTATGCTGGTCTTCGAGCGCCACACCGGATGTCTGCTGGCGGCGCGCCTGCGGCCGGGAAACGCCTCCAGTCATGCCCGCATCGTGCCCATGCTGTTGCGCCTGGTACCACGTTTGCAGGCCGCCTTCCCCGACGTGAAGATCAAACTGCGTGGCGATGCCGGCTTCGCTTTGCCACTTCTCTACCAGTTCTGCGAGTTCTTCGACATCGAGTATGCCATCGGCATCCCCGCCAACTGCGTCTTTAAACAGCGTGCCGAACCGCGGCAGAAACAGTTGCAGCGCCGCTATCGCCGTACCCAACTCCCGCAGCGCAGTTTCTCCAGCTTCCGCCACCGCGCCCGTTCCTGGCCGCGGCAGCGCCGCATCTGCTACAAGGCCGAGCACACCGCCACCGGAACCAACTTGCGCTTCGTAGTTACTAACTGCGCCGGTCGCGCCGCCGAGGTCTTCGCTTTCTACAATGATCGCGGCGAGTGTGAGAACCGCATCGAGGAGTTCAAGAACGGCTTCCGCGCCGACCGCTTGAGCTGCCACCGCTTCCTGGCTAACGCCTTCCGCCTGCTCCTGCACGCCGCCGCCTACAACCTGGTCAACCTGTTCCGTCTGCAGTTGCCCCAGCCTTGGCGCTCAGCCCAGATCGAAACTCTACGCGCCCAGCTTTTCAAAATCGGCGCCCGCGTACGCCAGACCGCCCGTTGTGTTCGCTTTCACCTCGCCAGCGGCTGGCCCTTTCAGAACCAGTTCCGCTCCGTCGTCCTCGCTGTCAACAGCGGTTGACCGAACCACTTGCCTCCGAACTCAGCTTTCCACCGGCAGTCCGTGCGGAGCCGTGCCCAAAAACCTTCCTCAACTTGGTCCCGGCGCAGTTTCGTTCCCGACGACCTCTGACCCACCTGCCCCTTTATCTATCCAAGCTCTTGATCCCACCTCTCCCACACAAATCTCGGGTCTGATGAATTAAGTAGGCTAGGACGCGGATAAGGTTAACTGTTGCATTATCGCGATCTCACTCCCTCGAAAGTCGCGAGTAACGTTTGGGATCAATGAACCTCACCATGCACTTTCATCCCGATGGGTGGCAGCGGCCCAACTGAACTCATTGACTGGGTTGTGAGAGTAATGGTGACACATTACGTACAGAGGAACGGATGAAACTGACCGACGACCTACGGCAGCAGTTGCGCGAAGAGGTTGGCCGCGAAGATGCCCATGAAATCAGGCCGCGTTTCCGAGTCTCCGTACCTCCTACCGCCTCCTACCGAAAACACGAGAACTGTGGCGACTGTGGCGACAATTCGGCGCCGCTGAATCTGCCATCAATCTGCGATCCAATGTCACGCAAGGTCAATCTCGAAAAGGTGCAATCATCTCTTGAGAGGGTGCGCCCCAAATGCGGGAAGTGCTATCTCGGCGCGGGGAACGCTTTACGCCCGGTAGGAAGTGATCTATGAGAAGAGTCCTGCTTGAGTCTCGGTAAGTTCAACGGGAGCCGAGCACTCTGCGTCGTCATTAGCAACATAGTTGATGCGAGTGCTTACAGAGTAGCACTTCATCAGTCTGGCATCGAAGGGCTTCAACATCTCCGATGCTGCCTCGACATTGGTCATCCCCGGATCGAGCCATAGGTCATAGCTGTCTGGATCAAGGATGACAGGCATACGGTCGTGGACGGACGAGGTGACTGCATTAGGTGTCGTTGTCAGAATCGAGCAGGACTTGAGCCACTGCCCATTCGGGTCTTTCCATCGATCCCACAGTCCTGCGAACGCGAACAATTCTCCGCCATTAACTTCAAAACAGTACGGCTGTTTCGTCTTGCCCCTTCGCTGCCACTCGTAAAATCCGTCTGCCGGGACGAGGCACCTACGATTGGTCAACGGATCGCGGAACGCGGGCTTCGTCGCCGCCGTTTCTGATCTTGCGTTAATCATCATGGCTTCGCCGGACATGTCCTTCGCCCATGAGGGGGTCAAACCCCAACGCACCAGCGCCAATTCCCGGCGAGGTTCCTTCGGGTTCTGTCGGATGATCGGTACGGGCTGAGTCGGCGCGATGTTGTAGCGCGGATTCCAGTCGTCTTCACCTGAGACGGTGCGAAATGCTCCTCGATCATTTGCTTTCGACGCAACAATCGGTAGCGACCGCACATTTGAAAGATTATGGCAGATCCTGGGAGCGTTCAGCGTGCTGTCAGCGGTTCGCACCGCCCTAAATGTGAGGTAGTTCGCCACGGGACAATCCGGGGAATCTAGCCTCCATTGTTAGCCAGCTCGCCGCCTTCCCGTACTTCTCACGCTGCAGCCTCAGACCACCCACGAAGATTTTCAGTCAGGATGTACCCGCTAATCAGGAGAATCCACAACGGGAAGACCAGCGGAATCCATTCAATAGTTCCGACGCTCAGCAGAAGCACCAGCGCCAGTGCGTAGCCGAGGACCGCCATCCAGCGCGGGACGATCCGAGTTTGTAGCGAGATCGTAGAAGTCGAGATCATGAACACCCCGGCCATCTTCATCGCATAAATGTGCATAGTCTGAGCAATTTCGGCGCGCCCGAGGGTGTAGGCGCCACTCTGTAAAAGGTCTTCCGATCCGCTGCCTAACACTGTGATGATCCCTCCTGCAACGGCTGCAGCGTTGAAGACCATACCAATGAACAGCAGCCCGCTACCGAGGAATACAGTGGCAAAGAAGCGGTCTTCAAGTTCCCCTAAACGGTCGCGCACCACGGCGATGAACCACAGGAAGGCGATGCCGGCGAACGGCACCAGGTTCAAAGAGAAAGAGATCGTCTTCAAATGATTGATAACCGCCTTCGGTGGCCCGAGTGGATTGGGGGGAATAGAAACCCAGATCAGGAGGAGGCTGGTAATGAATAACAAAGAAAAGATGATACCGGCGATGGCGGCGGCGCGCGGCGTCCTTATGCGCTGACGGGTCAAAGCATGTTCCTGGTTCATTGAGCCTCCAAAAGCCGTAATGCTCACGGCGATGAGATCCACCGTACCAACATGATAGGCTCGGCAAAGCCTCAGCTCAAACTTCCGGTTGGCACTCTTTGGACTGGACCCCTGGGCTGAGACAATCAGTTAAGCGACATTTTGCCGTTCGCTGCCGAAGCATTGTCGGGCGCGGTTGATGATTGGCAGTATAGCTCCGGCTGGTGAAGCGGAAGCGGGCTCTGCCGGAGGGCAACCTGCCAGGAATAGCCAGCTGGAGACTCATCCAGGGCGATGAGCGGGGGCACGGTCGCGAGATCGTGCCCTCATCGCATGGATAGATTTCCCCATGCCTCAGAAAACTCATACGACCTCCTGCGCCACGACCACCGCCAGCACGGGCGACGGCGGTCGACGTTCGAACTCGGCGGGCGGACAATAGCCGAGAGACGAGTGCAGGCGTTTTTGGTTGTAGACCTGTTCCAGAAACTCGCCGATGCGAGCCCGCGCTTCGGTCAGGTTGCGATACTCGCTGCGATAGACTTCTTCGCACTTCAGGGTTTTCATGAACGACTCACAGGTCGCGTTGTCCCAGGGATTGCCGCGGCGCGACATGCTGATCCGGACTTGGTGCGTCTCTAACCGTGCGACATAGTCGTGGCTGGCATACTGCACACCCTGATCGGAATGGTGCACCAATCCGGGCGCGGGCCGCCGCCGCGCCAATGCCATCTCCAGCGCCGCCACGGCCAACCGGGCTTCCAGCGTGGATTCCAGCGCCCAGCCAATCGCCCGCCGCGAAAACGCGTCCAGCACCACTGCCAAGTACACGAACTCTTCCAGCAGCCGGATGTACGTGATGTCGGCCCGCCAGAGCTGGTTGATTCCGCTCACCACCAGCGCCGCCGCCAGGTTCGGATACACTGGCAACCCGTGGGCGGAGTCGGTCGTGGTCACAAACTTGCGCTTCCGCAAACACAGCAGGTTGTCTTCCCGCATCAGCCGCTGCACCCGTTTGCGATTGACGGACAGGCCGCCACGACGCAACTCCGCCGTGATCCGCCGGCTGCCATAGGTCGGCCACTCCAGCGCCACGCGCTGCACCTGATCACGCAGTTCCACGGACGCGGCCTGCGAGATCACTCCGCGCCGATAGAAACCAGCTCGACTGACTCTGGTCAGCGCACACATCCGGCGGATGGTTAAGGGCGTCCCCGCTTTCATTTCGCGCTCGATTTGTTGGTAAACGGTGCGCCGCCACTGGCGGCCCGCAGCTGGCGCTGTTGTTCTACATGCTGCAAGGCTCGCTTCAAAAAATCGATCTCCAGGACCTGCTGCCCGATCTTACGTTCCAACTCCGCGATCCGCGTCTCTTCCGCCCGTTGCTGCCCCACGCCGGGAAACGCCCGCTCCCCAAACTTATCGACATCGCGGCTCCAGCGGTACAGTTCCTGGCGGCTCACTTCCAGACTGCGCGCCACTAAGCCCGCCGGCTCTCCCGCCCGCATTCGTTGTACCGCATCCAGCTTGAACTCCCTGGTGAACTTCCTTCGAGATCCCATCCAGTTTCCCCTTTCGCTGCATTTTAGGGCTTAACTGGTTGTCTCAAAATTGGGGTCCACTCCACCATCAGCGGCGGTGATGAAGCCCTTCAGCTATACGATGCGGTCACGGGGCGGGCAGCGGATCGTGTGATCGTAATAGACCTCTCAAGAGTAAGCGTCACTGTGGGCAAAGGTCTGAATATGTTGTTGTTCCTGCAACGCTGGGCACGCCATCGCGGCATTCAACTTGAATTGTTTAATCCATGTCCTTCTGTAAAATGTGAGCTAGAGCATGCCGTTTCGCCCTACGAACTTGAGTTCGTCTCTCTAGGCGAGGTCATGGCTGTCTTGATCGATGCGGCAAACCGCCAGACGCTGGCTGCCTGATCGATCTGCTACTGGTTGCATTATTGTGGCGACGGCAACCCGACGCTCCCCAAATTACTGCTTGCGCGCGAGATGGTACACCATATCCGTGTCCGTGCCATTTTTCCGCCAAGTCCAGCGTTCCGTGATGTGGTCCCTGTCTTCAAAGTCCAGCACCATCTTGTGCTCATGCCCAACCGCGATGCTGGGGAGATTGCTGGCGCTCAGGAACGAGAAGGTCAACTGCTTTACGTCCCCGGAGGGTGGCACTGCGCGCATATGCGGTTGATTGTTGGTGGGGCAATAGTGCAGCAAAGAAATCCCGTCACCATCGACGCTGTAAAGCGTAAGCATCTCCTCCATACCAGAAGCATTGAGCGTCTCCATCACGACCGTGTTTGAGATGGCCAGTTTGAAATTGCTTTTGACTTCCTCACCCTGCTCGTCTTTACCCACCCAATCACCGGCGAGACTCGCTAGCTTCTTATAGGCGTCTGGAGCGAAGTTCGGCTGCTTTTGCGCGGAGACTGAGATCGAAAGCACTATGAAGACGCTCAGAACGCGAATGCTATGCTGAATCATTGTCAGAGCCTCCTTTATCCCGGTCGGGTCGCTGCACAACGCGTACGGTCACAGTCGCATGGGTGCCTCCTTCGAATATCGGGATGAAGCAGGTCCTGTGTGCATTAAAAGAACGCTTCGTCCTACCTAGACTCCGTGAGGGGAGGTTTGGATAGCACGGTGCGTGCAGGTACTCCGCCATAACACGCAACACTTGATTGCGAGATTCGGAAGCCATGGTGTCCCCGAACCGACTCAAACTTCAGAAACCGGTAGTCTTCACTCTTTGAACGGTTGGGAGGCAGAGCCGTGCGTTGGCTTTCGTTTCGACCATACAGTCTGTACGGTATGGAACAGTTCCTTGTCTTGTGTCATGATTCGTGACAGTCGGGGTGTCTTTGTGAGCCTGGATAGGCGAATCCGCGAACTCTGCGCTCAAGCTGTCGCGACGACGGATGCGGAGGCCTTACAGCCGATACTGGCCGAACTGAGGGCTTCGCTCCGTGAGCACAACGAAGACCTCCAACGTATCATTGCCGAATATCCGTTCTTGATTGATGACTTGGTGAAACCAGCCGCCTAGTTATGACGCTTTGGGCGGAGGCGTGATTTCCTTCAATCGGATCTTGCGAGCATAGCAGTCTTCGTGAACCGCTTTCCCATTCTCGTCGGTCTTCGAGGTTTCAAGCTCCACGGGTTCATTGCAGATGGCGCAGTGCGGCAATCGGAGGATGTGGATAAATCGCAGGAATTTCGGCACTGGACAACCTCCGAAAACGAATCATCGGACCGCACAGGAGTCCGGCGGAGACATGTGTACGAGACTGTCTATAGTCTAGCAAGTCCAGGGAAAACTTGTTGCAGGCGGTTAGCGCCTGCAGCTTAGTTCGTCGCGCAGGGCCACCGTGGGATCGACCTTGGTTGCGTGCCGGGCCGGAACCGAGCAGGCGGCTAGCGTAACCAGCGCGATCAATCCTGTCACGGCCACTGGAACCGAGGGATCGGTCGGCAGAACGCCAAAAAGCAGGCTGGACTCCAGGCGCATAGCAGCAACTGCCACGACCAAGCCGATGCCGATGCCCAGCGCCGCGAGGCGCAGCCAATCACTGAATGACAAGCGCAGGATATCGCCAGGCTGCGCGCCAAGCGCCATCCGGACTCCAATTTTTCGGGTGCGCTTACCTTCAAGAAAATCACGTACCTAGCCGATCGGCGCAGGAACTAACTCGCACGTGGCAATGGCTTGTCCGTCTTCTGCCAGTCGGCACGGGCTTCCCCGGTCGACGCGATATCCGTCGCACCGGTGCGATCCAGGATGTCCTTCGCCTTTTTTGTCCAGTTGGAATCATCGCAGTGGACAGAAAGCAAAATTCCGCCTTCCTTGATTCGGCCTTCGTAGCGCTTGGCCTCGTACTCAGGAATGCCCATACCAAACAGCGCTCCGGCGATTCCGCCGATCGCACCGCCGACACCAACGCCCGTCAAAGCGGCCACGATCGGTCCGGCTGCGATGAGAGGGCCCACCCCAGGGATCGCTAACGCTCCAATGCCGGCAAGCCAACCCAAGGTTCCGCCGATCACGGCTCCGGTAGTGGCCCCGGTAGCTGTTCCTTCTGGCGCTTTGGTATTCTTTTGCACCGCGAAGTCCTTGGTACCCTAGTTTTCGGGGAACAGAACGGAGATGTCGGTATTGCGAAAGCCCTCCGTCCGCAGTAACTCGACTGCATACTCAACATCGGCTTGACTCCGATAAATCCCAAATGCTGCAGTATTTTTTCCAGACATCACAATCTCCAATCATCGCTCTTCGGGTTGTCTTTCCAATCGGCGCATAGGATGGCAAGGGAAGACTTGGGGATGCCCACTCGCACGCGGTCACCGTTGGATTGACGCAGCATAGAACCGCCTTCCACGAGCTTGGATGTGACCGCCAACGAACTGTTCCGCTCGCCATTAGCGCGCGTCTACAGCATTCGCCGTATTGTCCGGCCCGCGATATGCGAGCTATGTTGAAAGCGGAACGTTTCAGGGGCGATCATGGGTTAGCGTCGATTGACCAGATCGACATTCGGACCCTCACGGTCGCCTTTTCTGCAAACGAGGGAAACGATGTACCTCTGGCCAATACTGTCTGGCGTTGTGCTGGTAGCGCTGATTGCTGGTTTCCTGGTGCACCTTGGGTGCGCTTTCCTCCAAAACCTAAACAACCACCCGGGTTTGGACTGAAGCAAGGAGCGCTCATAGGCAGCCTCATCCCAAGTCTTGCTCTCAGGGCAGGTACGACGGGTCTCAACACGATTAGATCAGACCGACTACGTGATCGTTGGAAGAGGCAACTTCGAGGCGGCTTGGTCGCGGGCACAGGACGGGTATGGGGAACCGGTCTTACCCCCTACGGAAGGCCGTATGAAGCGCTGCTAACTGGGGAAGTGCTGTTATCGCAGGTGAACAGTGGATGAAGTTCTATTGCAGCTGATTGTGGGCGGGGCTGTGGTTTCTGCGTTTACCCTGCTGGGTGATCTGCTGAAGCCTAAAACCTTTGCAGGATTACTCGGAGCTGCCCCTTCTGTGGCCTTGGCAACACTCTTATTGACCGCGACCAAAGATGGCAAAGCGTATGCCAGTGTGGAAGCAAGGTCCATGGTATTTGGTTCGCTAGCCTTCTTCTTGTACGCATCTGCCGTGAGCCAATTGTTAATTCATCGGCGTCTGCCGGTTCTCCCTACCACTAGTTTGGCGATGGTGCTGTGGTTTGTTTTCGCATTCGGCCTGTTGTTTGCAGTGCGGGGAGCCAGCCAATGAAAATCAAAATCGATCCCTCCGCGCTCAGGCACTCGCATTGGTATCAGTATGTAGTGCGATTCTTTTTTGGAGGCGCAGTCACCGCGTTGGTCGGGGTTATCGCCAAGCGGTTCGGGCCCGCGGTAGGCGGCTTGTTTCTGGCTTTTCCGGCCATATTTCCAGCAACGGCGACCCTGATAGACACCCTTGAAAAGCAAAAGAAAGAGCGCGTCGGGGCGCACGGCGCACTGCGTGGGCGAATGGCCGCAGGCGTGGGCGCCGTTGGATCGTCTATGGGAAGTGTAGGGCTGATCGTGTTCGCCCTAGTTGTATGGCAACGAAAGCCAAAATCGAATCTGGGCAGCGTGCTCGCTATCGCGACTGTCGCCTGGTTCGTCACGTCGGTATCGCTCTGGGAACTTCGGGAAATATTGCGGCGACGCGCTCGGAACAACCTCCTCAAGATCAAGCTCGCCGCAAACAATCGCTGTGAAATGCACACAGTCGGTAGGCGGCTGAATGGGTAAACATCGACGTTCAGCGAGTGCTCTTGCGGACCCATCGCGGCTCCAGTCCGTGGATCAAGAGGACCACGAAATCATCCAGGTTGCGATTGAGACGCCGAAAGGCAGCCGCAACAAATACGCATTCGATTCAGAGCAAAAGGTTTTTGAGCTCAAAAAGGTTTTGCCTGCGGGAATGGCCTTTCCTTACGACTTCGGCTTTATACCTCGAACCAAAGCCGAAGACGGTGATCCGACCGATGTGTTGGTTCTCATGCAGGTGTTGCGCCATAGCGCGGTCGTGGTGATCGTCGTCATCGGTGAGCAGGGCTTTCAATTATTCCCCTTGTTCCGTCCAAAGCACCAATGCGTTCTTCCAGGTCGATAACCTCGAAGGCTTTCAAGAGAGAGGTCCCGAGATACGCCATCACGCTCCCCACTCTGGGCTCGAGCTGGACTCCCACTCGCTTCCGCCATCTCCTGAACAATCATGCTCTTTCGAGTTGGTTGCTTTGTTCATAGTCCGGCGATCTGATAGCGCAGAACGGACAATGCGAGCCGATACTCATACCCTGCTTGTGCGCTGCCAATTTCAGCCTGGGTCTGTTGCAGTTGGGCCTGGCTCAACTCTACGATCGAGCTGAGGCCAAGCTTGTAACGCGTCTGCGCGAGATCGAGGGCTTGATTCGCTTGGGCCAGCAGTTGCTCGCTCACGCTCACGCGGTCGAAAGCAGTGCTTGCGGCGAGCCAACTTGTGCGTACGTCTCGCGAAATGCGATTTCGCATGTCCATCAGGCGCTGTCGCGTGGCCTGGGCGCGCAGATCTGCTTCGTGCGATCTCGCGGAGTAGAGAAATCCGTTGAATATAGGAATCTGAACGTTCACCCCTACCGCGGCATATGGCCCATACACGCGATCATCGCGGACCGGAGCGTCGCCAAACGCCCCCAGGGCGCTGATCGTCGGAAGCATTTCATCGCGCTGCGCCCGTTGAAACTTCTCGCCTGACTCCGACTCGAACTCCAGCGCCAGAATTTCCGGACGCTTGCTGAACGCATCGGCGATCAACTGATCGATATCCGCGGGCGGTGGCGCCAGCGGCTCGGTTTCATTCACCAGTTCAAAGTTTTCGAGCGCCGAGTATCCCAGGATCGCAGACAAGCCTGCCATCGCAGCCTTGTCATTGTTCATTGCGTCCAAGTACAGCAGCTTGGCCTGCGCCAGATTCACGTTCGCGAAGCTCAAATCCAAATCGGATCTTAGTTTGCTCTTGGTGAGCGCTGAAACTTGATCGGCCAACAATTGCCGCGAGGCCACGGTCTGCTCGGCCACGCGGAGAACGGCATGGGTCTGCAGCGTATTGTAGAAAGCCTGATCTACCGCGAGTAGAATGTCTTCTTTGGTGGCACTTGCGTTCTGTTCGTCCGCTTTTTGCTGGAGGCGCGCGCTCGCGACCAAATTGGTTGTGTGGCCAAAGTCGGTGATCAGTTGGCTCACCACCGCTCCCCCTGCCGCGCGTGTGTAGACGATGGGATTATTTAAGGCTCCTGCGGTGATGCGGCTGTTATTGAGCGCATCGACTGCGGTTAGATTGGCATAGGTCTGGGGCCAGAGATTGGATCGCACCTCGCGCGTCACCTGCCGGGAAGCCAGCGCATTGAGCCGCGCCTCGGAGATGACGGGATTATTTTTGAGCGCGATGGCTTCGGCGTCTTTCAGGGAAAGCCGGCGAATGTCCGGTGATGGTTGCGGCTGCTGAGATTCCGGCACGACCTGTGAGTTTGAAGAAGCGGCCAAAACCCCCAATGGCGCGTCGGTTGGGTTCTGCAAAATGAGTGTCGATTGAGCGAAACATAATGTCGACGCGAAACCAGTCAGCAACATCAATTTCAGTGTCATGCAGATTGCTCCTCCCGGGTGTCTTTCTCTTTGCCGTGAATCATGAGATAAACCGCGGGGACCAGGAACACTGTGACCACAACCGAAACCGCCAAGCCGCCAATGACGGCCCGCGCCAGGGGAGCGTACTGTTCGCTGCCGGTCTCCAAGCCCAGCGCCATCGGGAGCATGCCTAATAAAGTAGCCAGCGACGTCATAAGGATGGGTCGCAGGCGGATCTTGCACGCCCGGACCAGAGCATCTTGCAGCGAAAAATCTTCCTTCCGCAACTGACGGGCAAACTCAACAATCAGGATGCTGTTGGAAACCACGATCCCGGTCATCATGATGACCCCCATCAGCGACATGATGTTGAAGGTGCTGTTGGTGAGCCAGAGGGTGAGGACGACTCCCGCCAATCCGGGAGGAATCGCCATGAGGATGATCAGCGGGTCGATGAAGGAAGTGAATTGCGACATCAGGATTAGATAGACGAGCACGATCGCCAGCAGAAGGCCGATGGCAAAGCGCTTGAACGACTCCTGCATTCCGACGACCGCTCCGAGCACTCTGACTCGAATGTTTTCGGGCAATTGCAGGCGGCTCACGAGTTGGTTGACTTCACGATTTACTCCACCCAGCGCCTCGGTTGACGGCATGACGTAGATGTCGATTACGCGCTGCAGTTGATAGTGATCGACTTCGGTCGGAGTATTGATGGGTTTAACGTCAGCAACCGATTGCAAGGGCGTGTAATTCGAGATGCTGGCGGCGCGCAACGGAATTTGTTTGAAGCCCTCCATGCTCATGTTCTGAATCTGCTTGTCGAAGTACTGCACGGTGAGCATGTAATTGTTTCCGGTCTTGGGGTCGATCCAGTAGCTAGGCGCGATCATGCCGTTTGATGTGAGCGCAGTGATCACGTTGTCAACCACCTGTTTGGGTGAGAGTCCAATCAGGCTGGCGCGTTCACGGTCGATGTTGAGTTGCAGCCCGGGATAAAGCAGGTCTTGGGGAATGAGCACGCTGCTCACGCCTTTCTGGCTGCGAATTTGCCTAGCGAGATCCGAGGCTATTTCGAAAGCGCCGTTTAAATCGTTGCCCCGGACCTGTACATCGATCGGCGCCGGCAAGCCCAGGTTGATTACGCTATCGACGAGCCCTCCCGCCTGAAAATAGGTAGTCAACTCCGGCAGGTCTTCCGACAGTTTGCGGCGAACCCGCCGCATGTATTCATAGCTGCCGATCGAGTGATCTTCCTTCAGGCTCACCTGGACAAATGCCGTGTCCATGGCGGAGTTGCTGGTGTACACGGCGGAAAGATCGGGCGTGATCCCGATGTTGGAGACGACCATGCCGAGATCACCGGGCGCGATCACCTCGCGAATATCTTTCTCGACGCGTGCGATGTATTGGTTGCTCACTTCAAGACGTGACCCGCTCGGAGCTTTCACGTTGATGACAAACTGACCAGGATCGGTGCGCGGGAAATATGCAGTCCCGACGAAGGGGAAGACGCCAATGAGGACTACTGCAATGCCACCCAAAATCAAAGCTACGGTTCTTCCTGGCCGCACCAAGGCGCGAGTTACCCAATGCTCGTAGCGTGCTAGAAGATCATGAAAGAATTCATTGAATCGGCCGAGGAACCTTCGGAAGAAGGATCGCGATGCGGACTTCGTTTCTGAGTCGCGTTCAATTTCCTCCTCCACGTCCTCGATGTGGATGAAGTTCGCGCAGTAGAGCGGAACCACAGTCATAGCGAAAATGTACGAGGCGAAGATCGACAGAACCACGCCCAGTGCGAGGTCGATGAAAAGATACCGGCTGACGCCGTAGAAAAAAGTCACGGGAAAGAACACGATGGACGTGGTCGATGTGGCAGCCAGGACCGCCAGCGAAACTTCCATCCCACCCTTTTCCGCCGCCACTCTCGGCGGTTCTCCAATTTCCATGTAGCGGAAGATGTTTTCCAGCACGACGACGGAGTCGTCGATGAGCCGCGAAAACGCCAGCGCCAATCCGCTCAGCAGCATGACGTTGATCGATCCGCCCATGGCATTCATGATCAAGAGGCAGACCAGGGCAGAGAGCGGAATCGAGAGCAGCACAGCCATGGTGGCGCGCGGACTTCCCAGAAACACAAGAATCATGATTGCGGTCAGCAGCAGCCCGATTCCACCTTCCTTCAATACGTTCTTGATCGCGCTCTTGACGAAAATGGACTGATCGAAGACCACCGCTGTCTTGAGCGACTTCGGAATGTCTACAAGACCGCCGATCGCCGTCTTGATTCCGTTCACGATCGTGATGGTGTTGCTGTCGCCTCCCTGTTTCAAAATCGGGATGTACACCGATTTCTGTCCGTCGATGCGGACGATGTTGGTTTGAATCGTGCCCGAATCCATAGCTTCGCCGACGTCAGCAACCATCACCGAAGCATTGCCCACCGTCTTCAGTGGTATGCGGTTTAGCTCATCCACGTCGGGCAACTGCGCGTTGACGTAGATGTTGTAATCTTTGGGACCGATGCGCACGTCCCCGGCGGGAAGAATGAGATTCGAATCATTCACCGCGTGAACTACGTCCATCAGGCTGAGCTGGTGAGCTTCGAGCTTCACCGGATCCACATAGACCATGATCTGGCGATAGCGTCCGCCGAAAGGCTGAGGCACGGACGCGCCGGGGACATTCGCAATCTGGTTGCGAACCTGAAATTGCGCCAGGTCCTTAAGCCGAGTCTCGTCCAGGCCTTGCCCCTTCAGCGTTACCAGGCAGACTGGAAGGCTCGAGGCATCGAACTTCAATACCACCGGAGGCAAAGTTCCTTGCGGCAGACGCCGAAGATCGGCCATCGCCAGATTTGCGATGTTACTAAGTGCGGCATCGGCATCCGTGCCCGGCTTGAAGTAAATCTTGATCAGGCTGACGCCGGTCAACGAGCGGGATTCGATGTGGTCGATGTTGCTTCCCAGCGTGAAAAATCGTTCGAAGGTGTCGGTGATTTCGGCCTCGATCTGCTCGGGTGGCATTCCCGCGTAGAAGGTCGCCACCACCACGACGGGAACCTTGATCTGCGGAAAGAGATCCACTGGCATTCGAACCACGGTCGTGACGCCCACGACAGCGATCACCAGGCAGATCATGATGATGAAGAACGGATACTTGAGAGCGAATCTGGGCATTACTTCTGCGCTCCCGCCTGATTTTCGTACGCAACGGATTCAGGCTCCGGCCTTGGCTTGACCACTTCCCCGATCTGGTAGTTGGACTGCCCTCCGACAATCACGCGTTCGTTTTCCGCAAGACCGCGAAGGACCTCGGCGCGGTTGGAGGTTTGCTCACCCAGTTCAATCTCTTTTCTACGCACACGGTCCTGATCGTCCACGACCAGAACATAATGTCCATTTGCATCCTGAATCACGGCCTGTACAGGGACGGCAAGCGCGTTCTCCTTGCGATCAAGCTCGAGGGTCGTGTCCGCGTACATACCGGGAGTCAGCGACAGATCCGCGTTGTCGACATCGACCTCTGTCTCCATGGTGCGAGTGTCGAGGCTGACTGATCGCGTGAAGCGGACGACCTTTCCCGCAAACGTCCGCCCGATCGCCCTGACTTGAACCTGCACCGGGGAGCCGACATGAATCGAGGGAACAGCCGATTCAGGCACCGGCAAACGCAGACGCAAGATATCGCTCTGAGCCAGTTTGACCACTGGCATGGATTGGGTGCTCGAGGAAGTTCCAGCCTGGATGAGCGCGCCCGTGTCGGCATAGCGCCAGGTAATGACACCGCTCAGGGGTGCGGTGACGTTGGCATAAGTCGGCGAGCGCGCTTACCCGCATGCGGTCGGCGTCTGACACGGCCGTTTGCTGCCGCGCGGCTGAGAGTGCGGCCTTCGCGGCGTCGATTTGAGCCTCGGCGGCCAGGTCTTTGGATCGCGAGTCATCGAGTTCCTGCTCGGCGATCAACCCAGGGCGAGCGGCAGCCGCCTGCTGCAATCGCGCGTAGGCGGCATGCAGTGCGGCGTGATCGGACTCGGCGCGGATGACTTCGTTTTCCGCGCGGACAACTTCATCTTTACTGTGAAGAACCTCGGCCTGGGTTCCCTTGAGTTGGGCATCGAGTTCCGGGATCTCAAGGACGGCCAGCGTCTGGCCGGCGCGTACGCGATCTCCGATGTCCACGTAGATGTGCTGCACATAACCGGAAACCTTCGCATGGACTTCGATTTCCTGATAAGGCTGAAATTGACCGGCCAGCGTGAGCGTATTCGAAAGCACACCGCGCTTCACGATAGTGACTGCGGCGGTGGGGATTTCCGCGGCTTTCGGGTCGGAGTCGCGATCCCGTCCGCGATATTCGATCGCAGCCATTAGCGCGACCAGCGCGACAACTCCGATTACGATCAAGATGTGACGCTTAGCCATAGAACCTCATTTGTGACAGACCGGACGGGCGCGGCCCCGGATCGGCAAGCGATCCGGAGCCGCATGGCGCATTGAATAACAGACAGCATCACTCCTGGTCTGCAGCTTTGCAGTGCTTCGAGATCGTGTGCACATCGGTTTGCACGTCGGCGATCTGGAAAGGAACTCCATCCACTCCATGTTCTGTGTCGCTGGGATTGCTGCCGAGCTTCGACGGATTCACTCCCGTCTTGATCGTTCCCGGCATTGTGCGCCCTTTCACTTCGACTTCATGGTCGAGGTAACTGTCGAGTTTGTTGCCAACCCCTTTGAGTGCGTAGACGAGACTGGTTTCGTCTTCGACGACGATGTAGTTTCCGCGTTGACCCTGGAGACAGCCGCGAACCGTGGAGAGGTGATGAACCGGCGCGGCGCTGCCGCCGGGGGCGGGCGGGTTAGAGGGTTGTTGAGCGACTGCTCCCAGCGTGGCGAACAGAAAGATGTTCAGTGCAATCAGATTCTGAATTCGATTCATATAAGTTCCTCCTTGGGAACCGGTCCAGTTGATGGCTTCCACTCGCGGCATTTGAGCCGCAAGTGGTCGCGGTAAATAGTTAGCTGCTGGCTGGGCAGGACTCGTCCTTGATCCGGCGATGACTCACAATGCCCATCTTTACGTCCCAATCGTTGTAGGGCAGGCTGACGTACATCACGTGCTTCTGCATTCGCACATCAACCGTTTTGTTAGGGGCAAAATCGGCCGGGAGATAGTGAATTGCGGATTGATAGAGCCCGACATAGACGTTGCAGTCCAAGCGAATGCCAATTTCATAGGCATAGTTGCGTGACTGCAGGGGGGCGTCGGCAGGATTGTCACCGACGTAATTCGAGGGCGTTTCGTATTTCTCAACGCTGACGACTGTAGCGGTCTGGTATCCCTGGTTGATATCCCGTGTGGTTTTAGCGTTCAGGCAGACCAGTAAAACGCCGAACACGAGAGCAAGTAACATCAAGCTCTTTCGCATAATTCCTCCAAAGATTCGCTTTCCGGTAACGCTGCCAGGAGCCATGCGCATTCACGGACTGATCAGTTCATGTCCGAAACACGGCCTTGGCCGGGTGCGAACTCCGTCCGGCATGAGAGAAGCCAAGTTAGGCTTCGGAGCGGGACGACTTCAGTTCCAAAAGGCTGAAGTTGAGTTCAAAAAAGTAAGGGCAGCGGAATTGCGGTCAGCAGGATGGAGGCGGACGATTGTAAAGGCTTTCGTCGAGAAGAATAACTGCCAGGGGTGGTCCCGCAGGCGCCACATAAGGATAGGCAGTCGGAGCCTGGAAAGTGCTGAAGACCGGGACAGGCGGCACAAATGCAGTGGCATAGCGGTTCATGTGTTGCCGCATCCCCTGAGCCGCGCTGGATTGGACAGCTGCACTCTGCGAACTGGTAAGGTGGAAGGTGCGGGTCGCAAGGCTAACGACCAGAGAAAACATCACGACGCTCATCGCCAACCAATGCGACCAATGTCTTACCCGGTTTGTTGTTGGCGTTAGCATCCGGCCCACGGTTACTTAGCTTGATTATACCGCAGACGACTCAAAAGGAAGGTTACGGACAGAGTTGACCTGTTAGCTTCGATGGACAAGGATCGATTCAGGTTGTTTTTCATGCATTTGCGGTAACGAGTGGGAGCTTGTTTCGGGCTGAGGACGGGGTTCGTCGTGGCCCTGAATCCGCGCTCCTCCCTGTCCATCTCAGGACGGAAAGCGAATCGAGACAATGGGAGTGGTTGGTCGGAATAGTTCTTCCGCTCGGATAAGATCTCAGAACGGGGAACGTATCGACAGAATCGGAGAGTGGTTCGTTGGGTGGAATGAAGTCGTGGCAATTCGAAACCGTGCGAGGTTTTGATGAACCACAACCCATGTGGGCTCTCGACTGAGCCCGCCAGAGAGAAGATCAGAACGCAAAACGACCACCGATTGTCGGAGCACAGTTGTTGTTGTAGATGTAGGGAACGCCCGGCTTATGAGGAATGGCAATCGCCAGACCGCCGCTCACCCAGGAATAGGCAATTCCGGCGAAACCATCGAAACGCTTGGTGAAGTGATGATCGGCATAGAAAGACCCCTCGTTTAGGGTGCCCGCGCAGGAACTGCGGAAACCGGCCTCGGGCGTGCAGGCCGGCGGAACCCGGAAGTCGTTCTGCCGTTGTTGATACCAAGCGAAAGTGAAATCGGTTTTGGTGCGGTAGGTGTACTTCACTCCCGTCCACCAGATGTTCAACAACTTTTCAGAATCAAGATTGTTGTCTTCGACTCCGCTCATGTTGTAGCCGCCCTGGTCCGGAGCGCCAACGCCCAACGGGTTCGACGGGTTATTTTGCCAGATGTATTCGTAGCCGGCAAAAAACTTGAACGGGTCCCACTTATACTTGGCAGCGACCATAATGGCGCGGTTGTCGGTCACGATGCCGTATACGGTGTTGCTCGGGTCGATCAGATTGGCCCCGGTGATTGGGTTTGTATTGATGCTGTTGGTGGTCGACTGATAGGGCGCCGTCGGACTCTGAGGGCCCAGCAAAGGGTTCAACACGCTGATCGCCTGGTTGTATTGCTGGAAGACGACGTCAGCGGAGAACTTGCCGTACTCTCCGCCGAGGTCGAATCCGTAGGCGTTGTTATGCGCCGATTCCGGCGTACAGTTGGCGGCAGTCCAGGTTCCGGAGGCCGAGTAGCAACCGCCCGAACCATCGGCGAATTTATACATCGCGCCGAAATGGACCGGACCATAGGCGAGGCGATACTTCAGGGCATCGTCCCAACGGCTGTCCTCGGTGTCGCCACCACCGGCCATCGTGCCGTTATAGCCGATGTAGGAAAAGGCATAGCCGCCGCCGGCGGGATCGTATTGGAGCATCGCATCGGTGCCCAGAGCGCGCTGGCGGCCGAAGGTCAGCGTGCCGAAGCGCGCGGACGATATACCGCCATAATATTCGTCATTGAAGGGTTGGCCCGCGCGCGCGCCGTCGATGGCGAACGAATAGCTGCTCCTGGGAAGGCCGTTGTTGGCGGTCTGGGTGGCTGAGGCGTTGGCGAGCAGGCCGGACTGAGGATTGATGCCAGTGGAAAGGTTGAATACAACCGACCAGCCAGGTAGAAACTCTTCCTTGCCCCTGACGCCGAGACCGGTCTGCTGCAGGTTGTTCGGCGCGACGACGAACCGATGTTGATAGCCGTTCCGGTTCACCAGAGATTCGCCTTCATAGTTATAGCCGTTTTCCGGTAAGCCGTGGCTGACCCAGCCGACGCCGACGTCATAGGCACCGTACAGTGTGATGCCGTGCCAGGTCAGCGTGCAATCGGTGGTAGCGAACTCGTGGCCGCTCGCGCAGGCGTCCGGCGTGCTCCGCCGCATCTTAATGTCGACCATGGCATTCTCGCCAACGGCCAAGCTGATTCCCGTCCGCGTTTCATCGGCGAACCCATGTTTTGCCACACGAATCTCGATGTGCCCGAGTGGCAGGCCGGACGTCTGATAGCGCCCTCCGCCGTCGGTTGTGATCGTGCGCGTTTCACCTGTATCGACGCTCCTGACTGTCACCTTAACATCGCGAAGGGGTGCGCCGGTCTGGTCCGTCACCGTGCCGGAGAGGCTCGCTCCCGTTTGGGCCTGAGCAAAGGTTATGGTTGACGAAAGACAGAGAACGACCGCAGAAATACACAATGCTGCTCTGGACATTCAGGCCTCCTCCTACCCAAATGATCGTGAGAGAGAAGCAAAAGTGTATATCAAGTACGTTTGCAATGTCGAATGCGACACAGTTTTATGCGTTAACTGTTAGCGCAAGGTTATACTCGCGGGACGAGCTTGGCGTCTTGACCGCATTCTGCGTTGACGATACGATTTGTTCCCATGCAGCGGAAGGCCAAGTCCGGACGGAAGGCCGAAGAGTTGCTGAAGCTTCGTGACGCCGCTTTACAGCTAGGGATCAGCTTTCCAACCATCAAGCAGTGGATCTATAAGAAGAAGATTCGAAGCAATCGGACTGCGGGAGGACATCATCGTATTCCGCAGAGCGAAGTGGACAGGTTGCTTTTCAGAACCCGTGGCAAGACCGAGCAGCAACGCAAAGAAGTAGTCCGGCGCGTGAGTGGTCGTAATCAGCTAGTGGGACGAATCGATACGGTGCGGATTAGCGGCCTGATGGCGGAGGTAAAGATCTCGATTGGCGGCCAGCAGATCACCTCGATTATCACAGCGACTTCCGCGCGCGAGATGCAACTGAAGCCTGGGCAGACCGCCGCCGCCCTCATAAAAGCCACCGAAGTGATGATTCTGCGAGTATGAATGGGTTCTCCGGCCAGGGACGAAACAGGCGACGCGCGCCAATTCACATTCTTTGACAACCCGAATGCCGGGCAGAAAGTGAAGCCAACGGTTCGTGATGGTTGCAGCCTCCGGCATGTTTCTGATTAATTCCCCGCGCCCGGTTGCATTTGCGGCTTCTTCCAGGTGCCGTTCACGACTTCCGGTGCTGGCATGTAAATTCGCAAGATCGCATAAAATGGGCCATCGGGCGCGGGCAGCCAGTTGGGTTCCTTGGCTGCGCCCGGAGAATCCTTTTGCACATAGACGGTGAGCGAACCATCGCTGCCATACTTGAACGACTCAGCATGGTGGAGTTGAGCAGATACCGCTTCAGAGGGTTCGCCACCAGGAACTGGGTTTTGCCGTCATACATGGTGATGGACCAGAAGGCTTTGGCAGGAGGTAACTGGCCCTTGGGAAAGAGCACCGTGTAGCTGGTTTTCGATGCGTCCAGCGGTTGATGGTTGCCGTCGACGAAATAAGCCAGATAAATTGCCTCTTCGCCCGAATTGCCGTAGAGGCCGAGCTTGGCTCCAGCGTACCGGTACAGATAATTATTCTTCAGGAATTCGCGCGTGCCGAAGAAGTCGGAGCTGGGGACCTCATCAGCATTGACTCGCTTCATCAGAGCGTCCATATCGGTTCCGGCGTCGGCGATTCCGTCGGTCACTGCCTTTTGCGACTCGGGAGAAAGCTTCGAAAAGTCGAAGGTCTTGCCCGCACCAATGTTGAGCTTGGCGAAGCGCTCCATCAAGTCTTTTTCTGATGGGTTGGTGGGACAGAACTGAAGCATGAAGTTCAAGTAGCTGAACAGCGCAGGCGAAGTGAGCGCGTCTGAGGTGAGCCTGGGCCAGTTGACGGCAGGAGCAGCAGGCGGGGCGGGCTGTTTCAAATACTGGCTGAGGGTTTGCGCCTTGTAGCCAGCCTGGATTTTCTTTACGTTGCCCAAATCGGCTGGATTGAAAAGCTGCGTGCGAAAGAGAAGGTAAGCGAACTCAGTCTCCGATTGAGCGACTGCCTTTACACCTTTTGGAGTTTCACCCTTCCATCCCGGCCCCACGATCATGAAAGTGCCGCCATCGTTGCCGTAACTGCGCGTCCTCAGATAAGCAAAGTTGAAGGTGTAGAGGTCGATCATCTGACCCGTGTAGTAGCGATTCTTTTCAATCTTCGGCATGGTCACGATCACGGGCTCGGCGCGCAGGTCCATCCATAGAAACGAATAAGGGGTGTCGGAGTTAGGCGTGACCACGAACTTGTCGTCAGGTGTCGCTACGTTTGCCGAACTCGCAATGGTGTTGAACGGAGCCCGGTAGTCGGGGTTGGCCGAGTCGACGGCTTGTTTGTAGAGCGTTTGATAGTTCGTCACGACTGGAAAGCCATAGATATAGGCTTCTTTGGCGATCGCTCGGGTTTCCTCTGGCGACGGACCGGTTTGCATAGGGGCGTTCTCTTGCGGCTTACCGTTGCAGCCTGATAAAAGAAATGCGAATGACAGCAGGATGATGCCTGAAACAAGTCTTGCCCGCCCCATTGGAATACCCCTTCGATGCGAAGATTCTTAGGGACTATGACCCAGGGGTGGGGGATGCCGGAACTAGCATTTTTTGCAGGTGACTTATAGCGATTTGAAGAAGACTCGAGGAGGTCTGATGTTCAGGCCGCGGCGTCCTGTGGTTAAAAGCCTGGCCTGCTTGAGAAGGTCGCGGATCTCAGCGTCGAGCGCGAGGCATTCTTCGTCGCGCAGATCGGTAAAGCGGAAGGGCTGCAGGTAACCCGGCGTGGCCCACATGGGAAACAACATCGCCGCTTTGCCTCGTATGGTGCGAGAGCCCAGGTGCAGGGTCAGGTTGACTTTGGAGCCTTCGTCAAGGCAGTTGGCCAGTTCGAGCAGGCCTCCGGTAGTCGAGATGCGAAGGGTTTTGGCCCAGAGTTGACGGCCATTTTCGAGTTGGATCGTGGCGGAAGCGGTATCCCACAGGCTGACGCGAGGGGCGCGGACTTTTCGTCTGTGGTGGGGGAAGTCGGCCATTTCGATTTCCACTATCTCACACTGGGTTGATCCGGAGCAGATTACGAAAGCGACCCGCAACTCCGAATTCAGACAATGGAATCCGTACAACTCCTTTCGTAATCTCCCGCTCTTGATGAGTGCGTACCATACTGGCAGTGACATGGACGGCCTCTCCCAACTGCACGCTCAACTCCGCGCGCCGAGAATCAATCTCGCAGACATCACACCCGCGGTTCTTCGATTCGAGGATGGTCAACGCGCTTCCGGCAAACTGCAGGTTCTTTCCGTGAATGGCGGATTGCTCTCCCTGCCTACTCCGATCGATCGGGGATCGCAGGTGAAGGTCATGTTCGTCACGCACTCCGGACCCGTGCTGGGCTCTGCGGAAATGCTAAGCCCGCTCACCAGCACGCAGCAGCCATTTCGCTTCGTTGCGCTTCCCGTAGACGATCGCCGCCGATTGGGAGCGGTTATTCAGTCAACCTTGAATCTGAATACCGCGAACCAGGATGCGGCTGAACAAAAGTGGATGGAGAAGCTCAGAGCGGCATCGAACCGCGAGAGTCAGCCCCGCCGGCGGTTCTTGAAGTTTGCCGCGGGAGCGGTGGTGGTCGGAATGCTTGGCTTGGGCTGCGCACTCTATCTCATCCAGGTGCACGCACTAAAATAGCGATGGCTCCCCCAAGCACTCGACGTTGGCCGCGACACCAGGTGAAGCTGCCTGTCCGCATTATTGCCCCTAACGACACCTCGGAAATCACCGTGCCCGGGCTGACGACCGAGATCAGCCAGGGCGGCATGGCACTCTACGGCGGAGTGCCTCTTCAACCGGGCGATGTGATGGCGGTAGAGTTTGAAACGTCCAGTCGCCTGCGCGTCGCCGCGTTAGTCCGCGATCGCTACGGGTATTGCTTCGGATTGGAATTTCTGGGGCTGTTGCCGAGTGAGGGTGCAGAAGGCGCCGGACCAGATTTTGCCGGGCCGACTGGAGAAAAAGAAGGCGTGCGGGAAGGTGAGTCGCGGGTGGTCGGACCTGGTTCTGATGCTGCAGTTGTGCCCGTCGGAGTGCTGCAAGGGGAAGAGGAGATATTAGCTCTTTTCCTGACGAAGCATGAAGCGTACCTCCACCAAAAAGAGACAGAGATGAAACGCTTGCGCTCTGAGATAGAGGAGATCAGGCAGTCGCGACGCGAGATTGAGCGACTGATATTGCGGCAGGGACTTGGGCGGTCGAGCTAGTACTACTGTGTTATAAAAAGGGCGATCCACAAAAGGGACAACCCGAGAGTTGTCGGAGCAGAACCCGTGCGATGGTTTGTCGAAGGGTAGCAATGGACCAGGGGTTATGCCGCTCCACGCGTACCGGGCGAACCCCGAGGGCGGAACTTGAGCGGCATTTCCGGGACGGGTAAGTCCACTTGACCGACGCGAGCGGAGGGGGAAAAACGGCTCCGCTCGGCCACCAGGAACCCATAGGCCGCAATACAGAGAGTCGCGTGATGATGAAAGCCGCGCCAGCCTCGTCCTTCATAGTGGCCCAGTCCAAGTTCTTGCTTCAGTTCTTGGTAGTCACGCTCGATGATCCAGCGCTGCTTAGCCACACGCACCAGATCGGAAAGGTTCGTGGAGGCGGGCAACGTAGATAACCAGTACTTGGTCGGTTCGGCTTCTTGCTTCGGCCACTCGATCAGCAGCCACTCCTCGGGCCGAGGCTCGCTGCTCCAGTAATCGCGATGGGCCGCACGCACGCGCACAGCCGCAAAACGGGAACGGAGGGGTTTACGAGTTCCTTCCCGCCAGCGCACCGTCTTCCAGTGGGAGGAAGGCAAGCTCATCGCCAATTCGCGCACTGCAACCGGAGCATGCTTGTCATCACGGCGTAACAGCTTGGTGGGACGTCCGATTCCTTTCCACTTCCGTTTGGGTAACGGTGCCTGGCCTGGTTTCCACACACTCACCGACGACTGGATACCCACTACGTACCGCAAACCTAATTCGGTGATGCCGTCGCGAAACCCGGTGTCGTTGCCATAGGCCGCGTCAGCCAGTACCGGAGCGGTGGGGATCTCTCGGTCCAGGGCGGTGCGAATTTGTTGCAAAGCAATTTCCGGCTTGGTTTGAAAACTGATTTCCGGCGGTATGCCCGTGGCCTTTCTCCGCCTCTTATCTTGGGTCCATACTTCCGGTAAGTAGAGACGCCAGGCGATCGGCAAACTCACCTCCGCAGTGCTGATCGACAAACTCACCGCCACCCGGCAGTTCTCTTGCTTGCCCACTTGTCCACAGTACTGTCGCGTGACTCCTACCGAATGCCTCCCCTTCTTCACCAATCCCGTGTCATCGACGATCCAGGCTTCGATCGGTCCTGGCTTCTGCATGGCGGGCAGCGCATACCGACGCACCGCTTCCAGAATGTCTTCATCCCTCCAGGGCGCATGGGCCACGACATGGTGCAACGACTGATGGGTTTGGCGCACGTTGTCGGGGCAGAGACGAGCCGCCATCGGTTCCACGCTTTTGCGTTCCCCGGGAAGCAGCAAACCGGTGCAATAGGACTTCAGAGGGACCACGCGATCCAGGTGCCCCGCGGCTTGCGCCAGGCGATTCATATAGGCCGCGAAGCGTTTTTGCTGGGCGCCTGGCGCAACAGCATGGGCGCTCATGACCAGCAACTTAACATTAAAGGATGCAGTCCGGGGTGGTTTCTCAGTCTAAGGTATCGACTTTATAACACAGTAGTACTAGGGACAGACAAATCCCGCGGCTATTGCTTAGAAATGATCTGCGCGGACTTCTTGGCGGGAGCGAATCTGGATAATGAAAATCCTGAGGCTCTCTTGCAGTCGGCACTACGGTTTTTCAAATTCCTCCCAGTCCAAGATAGGCAGACGTTTCTGCACCGCGTGACCGAGAAGGCGTCATGACCGGTGTCCGACCAAAACGTGCGCGCCCGCGGCTCGATTCCGGGCAGTACGACACTCTCCGTAACCAGGTGCTACGTCGCGATGGCTGGAGGTGCCAATCCTGCGGCACGATGTCGAACCTCGAGGTCCACCACAAAAAATTCCGCAGCCAGGCCGGGGACGATTCAGAGGAGAACCTGATTACGCTTTGCAGCGCATGCCATGCCGGCTTTCATGAGGGCAGGAGCTTTTGTGTTCCCTCCTAAGAGTAGCTTGGGAGTTCGTCCCCCCGAAAGCCCGGAATATCATTGGCGTCTGCACTACGGCTGCGGGATGCCAGATGGTAGAGCGCAGTCTTACTTTGAGCGGTACTTGCAATAACTCCGCAGTGTCAAAATTCCGGGGGCGCGTCGTGAATATTATCGCGAGTTGATCGCCGAGATCAGGCGAAGCCAGCCCGTGCCCTTTCGTGCAGAGGAGGGCTGGCACTTTTGCCAGTTCACACACTAAGCTCTTATTCGCTAGCCTGAAACACGAATCGACTGCTTGCCTACGCGACTTCGGATGCAGGGGCGGTCATGAAGGAGAAGGTTTATGAATAGAAGCCGGACCGAAAGAATCGCGCTATCACTGACAGCACTTGTGCTGACTTGCAATGTTGTTGCTGCGCAAAGTATCCAGGGAGTGATCAATGGACGAAGCGGCGCCACGATGACGCTACAGACTCAGGATTCCGGGAACATCGTCGTCATTCTCACACCCTCCACCGAAGTGGACGAAGTTGAGGGATTGCTCAGGGCCCGGAAAAAAGAGATGGCAGTCACCGCGTTAATCCCGGGCCTACCGGTGCAGGTGCAAGGGTCTTACAATGCCCAAAACCAATTGGTGGCGAACGTCGTCAAGTTCAAAGGGTCCGACCTCAAGAACGCGGAGGACTATCAGGCTGGGCTAGCCCCGACCGAACAGCAAGTCCAGGCGAACCAGCAACACATACAGCAGAGTGAGCAGCAGATTCAAGCCGAGAAACAGGCTTTAGCGCAGCAAAAGATACAGCTTGCAGCCGAGCAGCAGAAGACCGAGGCGAACCAGGCGGCCATTGCTGCGAACAAAGCAATGATTGCAGCCGACAACAAGCGTTTCGGAGAGCTGGCTGACTACAACATTCTGGGAGAAGTGACGGTTTACTTCGCCAATGGCAGTACTTCGATTGAACCGAAATATAAGCCCGAATTGCTGCAGTTAACCCAGCAGGCCACGGGCATCAAGGCCTACATACTCCAGGTGCAGGGGTATGCATCGTCCGTGGGATCCGCAGCCCTTAACCAAAGACTCAGCAGCGAGCGGGCTGCCAACGTCACTGAGTTTCTTGAACAACAGGGCAACATTCCCTTGACCAATATGCTGGCCCCCGGGGCGATGGGTACGAGTCATCAGGTGGCATCCGACGCAACAGCAGAGGGACAAGCCGAGGACCGCAGGGTCGTAGTCAAGATCCTGCAGAACAAGGGCATTGCCGGCACATAGGCCCGTAGACGTCTCACACATCAAGGTCACGTCGGAGTCTCGCACGTAACTTTGAGTCGCTGGACGGTCGCGTGCAAGCTGGCGATGGAACAGTCAAGAATTGCTTAGCGGAAGGGTATGTGGTTCCGGCATTGTGAAAGTGTCGGGGCGTGCCGAACACCGCCAGTTCTTCGAGCTACTCCGCATATACGCCGCCCCTCACTGATATTCATTCTTGTCTTCTCCTTCTGACTGCGTTCACGATTTCTCCTACGGGCCGCCAGAGGGTCTTCGTCGTTTGGTACCTTCGTCATCGGCAGCCTGCCGGCCGCGGCGTTCTTTGAGCGCGACGAGGAGAACTCTGCCAGCTGAGCACTGGGCTGTGTCCAATGTGTAACACTGATTATTTTCTGACCGATTCGTGACCCGATGCCGAGTTCATTGCGGTACTGATGCTGACGTCCGCGAATCTGCGAGGAGCATCCTTTTCACGGCTTCGGGAATTTCATTTGCGTGCGCGACCAATTGGCTGACCTGCCATAGCTGGGTGTCGGTCAGCTTGGTCTTGAAGGCGGGCATCCCGGACAATCGAATGCCATTGGCCGCTTTCCAGTAACTCTCCGATACTGGGTCATCGGTCACACCCATACCACGGAACAACTGTGTCGGTTTCGGATACATCGTCGCCGCATAGTCTGTGGGCGGCTGCCCTGGAAGTCCGTGGCAGGCCGCGCAGTGCTGTTTGTACACGTCAGCACCCGCAAGAAAACTAGATTCGTCGGCGGACACAGGAGATTGGAGAATGTGCTGCTTCTCAATATGTGCGTCGAGCGACATGCTCGCAAGCTTCTTCTCAAATGGCATCGGCGGATCGGCTGCGGCTACTGGTGCGATGCCCGCAGCAAAGTAGTAGAACAAACCACCCGCCAAAATCCCTATGGCCAGACAAAAACCGATCAAGACACCCTTTATCATTCGCCCGCTCCTGTTTCGCGGTCAGAAATTAAAGCGATAGCCCAGAATCATTTTGGCAATCAAATGGTCGGTCGCGCCCGTTAGACCCACGCCAAGGCCGAAATTGATCTCCCACTGCGGAGCGATATTCAAGTCAATCGCGGGGAAAATCTGCTGCTGTTGTTGCGAGACCGCATCGAATCCGGTCACCGGGCCAACCGAACCGTAATACTCGAGGCCTCCAGCAATTTTCGGAGTGAAATCGTAGCTGAATTTGAAATTTGGTGAAAAAACAACGCCTTGGTTCACGCTCTCGCCGTGGAAGGAGCGGTCGAAAGTGGGGTTCAGGGACCAATACCACCGACCGACTTTTTGGTCTACGATCGGACGGATTTCCCACGTCCATGTATCGACGGAATATTGCCGCCTCTGGTAACCGATTTCATTGGAGATGCTCACACCCACGGGCCAGTGCCATTTCTTAGGGACGCCAATGCGCGGCCGAATGTGATCCCCCACCCACTGCCAGCCTTGGCCGGCGGTTATTGACGTGAAGATGTAAAAGCCGCACTCGAACCAGTCGTTGAAGCCGTGGGTGATCTCGACGGTCTCATGCTCGGCGTGATTGGTGGGATAAACACCGTCTATGATCGTCTTCGAGCCGTCGATCGTGAAGTTGCTATGGAGTTCGACCATAGTGTGTCCGGGATCGACCAAGTCGGATCCATACACCTGGATTTCGTAGTTGTCTTGAGCACGGGTGAGGGGTGCGGCCAGGATGACCCACATTGAAACTAGTGCGAAAATGCAGCCATGCACGAGACTACGCCGGAAACCACAACCCAGATACAGGCACGTCTCCTGAGCGGACAGAACCTCGCGAGATCGAGTAGAAGGGCCAGTAAGCATGCAAGGTCGGAGCCCCATTCTATCCGCACTCTGGGTGGTGCTGTAGTTGTGTGTCACGAAGCCATGTCATGGCCCGGCAATTGGCGGCAAGCACGGTGCTCCGCGAGACGTTCAATCGCAGAGCGCAGTCCTGGATCGACGCCCTAATGGCCGTTCTAAGGACGAGAACCGATCGAGCCAGCGGATCAAGTTCAGCGATGATGATGCCGGGATCGATCCCGAACAGGAAACTCATGCACGGCTCCGCATCCCTGTGTCGTACTCGGTGTTCGCTATGCAGGCAACGCAGATCTTTGTACGCAGGCTCGCAGCTGCGTATCGCATCGAGGGTTTTGGATATTGCACTCATGATCGTCGACGACTTCGCCCATTCAGTCATCCAATCGCGGAACGGACTGTGGCCCTGAACAGTCATGTTACAGGCATTGACTACGGACTGTTCGGCTGTTGCTTTGTCTCCGGCAATCAGCCAGGCGAGTCGAAACAAGAGGTCCCTCTCATCTCGGAAGCACGCTACGACTTCCGATACCGACGCTTGGTCGCGACCTGTTGGGCTATTCCTCTTCGCATTGGACCACGACATCCTATGTTCCTCATTGACAGACCCACCCGGACGAACGTTTATGCTAGGTTTCAGCAACCCAAGCTCAAGAAGGCAACGCGCCAACCTAAGGAAAGGCACTTGTTCTGAGGGGGTCGGGATCTCACGAGATCAAGTCGAAGAGGCAGAATTGTTGAAGAACAGCAAAGAGGGTTCGCCCCAGATCGCCGCCATGCGAAGTCGGTCAGCCATTGGCCCATTAGATTCACGACTGTCTGTGGAGAAGATTACCAGCTGAGAATGAATTTGCCGTGTCGAGCGAATGACAAGTTCTTCATGTTCCCTCACAGTCGCTGCCAAGTTGCATCCAATTCCACAATGCGCAGCGTACCGCCACTTTTATTAATTCCTGTGGTCTGCCGTGGGCTGCTCTTTCTTAATCTGCTGCTTGGAGGTGTTGCGGCGATCGGTCAGGAAACCTCAACGCTGCCGGATGCGCCACAACCTAGTCAGACTCAATCCGATCAATCCGAGCTCGAACAGGACGATCAACGACATCAACTGAGTAAGAATCACATCTTCTGGATAATCCCCAACTATCGCTCGGAAGAAAACCCAGCGGAAATCAAACCGTTGACGCCGAGCGCGAAGATGAAAGTTGCACTTGATGACTCTTTTGATCCATCGGCGTTTCTCGTGGCTGGCATCTTTGCTGGGTTATCTATGGCGCAGAAGCAGTACAGCTCGTTCGGAACAGGAGCGCAGGGGTTGGCAAATACTACGGAGGGGCATTCGCAGATCAAGCAATTGGCAACATCATGAGCGAAGGCCTATTTCCAGTCGCCCTCCACCAAGACCCCCGTTATTTCGTGAAAGGCAAGGGCGGATTTTGGAAGCGAACTGGATACGCTCTCAGCCGGGAAGTTATCACTCGTGGCGATGACGGCGGCAACCACTTCAACACATCAGAGCTGGCCGGAAATGCCGTGGCAGCAGGCATTTCCAATGCCTACTATCCGGCCGCGGATCGATCATTCGCAAATACTGCAACTAAGTGGGGACAACAAATCGCCCTGGATGCGTTCTTCAATGTGGCAAAAGAGTTCTGGCCTGATGTGCGTAAGAAATTGTTTGGGCAGTGATGGCCTGACCCTAACAACTTGGCAAAACGGAAGGGCAGAAGGCGACATTTTATGATGATTCTAGAATGAGAATACTCAGGAGACACAAAGCAAGAACGCCGCTCCGGCATCGTTTGTGACGGCCCGCACGCTGAGTCCAAGACGATTTCAAACAAGGAGCGGTCATGAAAATTCTCCTCTACAACCCCGATAATGGCGTCACACGCAATTTCATGCCCCATCTGTGGATGTTTCTCCTGCAGGCGCTTACGCCAGCGGGCCATGATGTGCTGCTGGTCGATGGCAATGCCCAACCTATGGATGAAGCGGGGATCGCGCATTTTGTGCGCAACAACAATATTGGACTGGTCGGTATCGGCGCCATGACCCGAATGATTGCCAAGGCGTATCGCATTGCGGATGCGGTTCGGGCCACGGGAGTTCCGGTGGTAATGGGGGGACCTCACGTGACCGAGATGGCAGACGAAGCGCTCGGTCGAGATGGCGGACCGCGCCACGCCGACGCTGTCGCCCTGGGCGAAGCGGATGCGACCTGGCCGCGCATCGTAGAAGATGCCGCTCGTGGTCAACTTAAGGACGTTTATGCGCCGGTGGATGCCTTTGGCCAGGAGAGTAAGCCGTCACTGAAGGAATACCCTGTGATTCCGTGGCAGTCGATTGATCTCAAGCAGTTCAACCTGGTGCCGAAGGCCGCGACCGCGATGCTCCAGAAAATCGGAGAAGGCTGGGGAACATTCCGCATTATTCCGGTCGAATCCGGGCGGGGCTGCCCTTACGGTTGCGAGTTCTGCACTGTGACCGGATTTTTCGGCGACTCGATTCGTTTCCGTACGAATGAGAGCGTGGTCAATGAACTGCTGTTGTTGAAGGCCCGCGCCCGAAGCGAGAAGGGACAGATGGCGGTTTTTTTCATTGACGATAATTTTGCCATCAACATCAAGCGAACGAAGTCGCTGCTGCGCGACATCATTGCCGCCGACGCGCAGGTGCACTGGGTGGCGCAGATCAGCGCGAATTTATTGCGCGACGAAGAACTGGTGGACCTGATCGCGGCTTCTGGAGGCAAATGGATCTTTATCGGCATGGAGTCGATCGACCCGGCCAATCTGAAAGATGTGAACAAGGGATTCAACAAGCCGGATGAGTATGGGGCGGTGCTGTCGCGGCTGGCGCAGCGCAATGTGTACGCCATCACATCATTTATTTTTGGTATGGATAATGACACGACCGGGGTGGCCGAGCGAACTCTTGGACAGATTCGGACGTGGCCTCCGGGGCTGCCGATCTTTGGTCTGCTCACTCCTTTGCCCGCGACCCCGCTCTACAGGCGCCTGGAAACCTCGGGCCGGCTTACGCGCCCCAAGCACTGGCAGGAGTTCATCCCGTTTGCTATGGCCCACACGCCGCTGAAGATGACCATTGAAGAAGCTCATGCCGAAGTGAAATATGGTTGGGCCCACGCCTACAGCCCGGAAGCGCTGGCCCAGGCAGTCGACTCTCTCAATGACCAGCCTCTTGGTTATCGCATCAATATGTTCCTTGCGCGCCTATGCTTCCGCGGGATCTATTTCCCCATGATGGGGAAAATGGCATGGCTGAAGGTGGTTGCTCAAAACCGCCAAACCATTTTCAAGCTGGTAAGAGAGGCCTTCTCCGGTCGCCGAGCTCGACCAACGAACTTCCACGTCCAAGATGCATATGAAAACATAGCAGCCCCGGATGTCCCCGACGAAGTGAACGCATAACTCTGTGCGAAACGGGCACTTCTCGTCGGAGGTGCTGGCTGAGGGATTCTGAACACTCGCCGAAATGTCCCGTCTATGCTGGTTGGAGCAGGCCGACAGGTAGCGACAAAGTTATGACAGCACCGCCTCCCGGACGATCGGAGATGCTAGCCACGCCGCCGTGAGCCTGGACGACCGCATGCACAAAGGCAAGTCCGAGACCGTGCCCATGAGAATGTTTTCCTTTGACGAAACGCTCAAAAGCACGGCTCCCGATATCGTGCGGGAATCCCGGACCATTGTCTTCGATCACCAGTTCTGCTGACCCTTGATGAGAATGGAGCCAAATATTCACTCGGCATCCCACCGGCAAGTGAGTCAATTCGTTTTCAAGCAAATTGCTTACCACACGATTCAGCAGAGGCAAGTCAGCATCCACAACCACATGCTCTTCGAGGTCACTAGTCACTTCCTGATGGCGCTCAGTCATAGCCGGATGATAAATATCAACTAGTTGTCTCACGACATCGGAGAAGTCAACTGGAACGCGATCGATGTGCAGCGCCCCGGCCTCTGCCTCGGCAAGATCGAGCGTGGTGTTCAGCAATTGCAATAGCCTGTCCAGATCTTCGACCGCTTCCCCAACCGAGTCACGCCACTTCTCATTTCCTTCCTGACATAATGCGGATTCGAGGGTTCCGCGAATCAAGGTTACTGGGCTCTTGAGGTCGTGCGCGACGGCGCCGGTGACCGTGCGAAGTTGATTCACCGAGGACTGAAGCCGGTCCAACATGCGATTGAAAGTCTTAGCCAATCGTGAGATCTCATCTGAAATTCTAGGCTCAGGCAATCGTTCTTCCAGGTCTTCGGTGCCAATTCGCGCCACGGTCTCGGTGATGCGTTCAACGCGCAGTAGAGTGCGACGTGCGCTCCAGTACGAAATTACGAAACCGAGCAGGAACATCCCGCCCCAGACCAGGAAAAAACGGCGTGCCAAAATATGCAGCAGATACTTAGCCCCACGATCCGAGAGTCCCAGATAAACTGTCCTGCCGTCTTGCGCCTGAACAACCACTCGGAAGGTCTGCTTCCATCCTTCTACCTTTATCGATTTCGGAGTTCCCGGAACCAGCTTTGCCCGTTGAATCGCGGCTACAAACACGTCCTTCGAGCTTGGGCCCACCCAGAATGGGGATTCGCTGTTGTTGGGATCTGTTGCCAGAAAGAAGACCGAGTTCAGCCGCTCGCCGCGGGCATTGCGCTCGTCGGGCACCTCGCGCGTGGCAAGCTCGGCTACTTCTCCAATGATCCGCTTGTGCAGGTGGTCTCTGGGAGTATCCGCCAAGACTTGCACAAGAACTTCGGATTCGCCTCTAAGCCAAGTGTCGCTGCGCTCCCGGATTCCTTGAGCGACGAGGAAATAAACAATGTAGAAAGCCACAGCCGTTCCGAGGCCGAACGCCAGAGTCGTCCAAATCGAAATCCGCCAAGCGGCGGTAGCGGGTAAATTCTTAGGCATTCTTGAGAACATAGCCAACACCACGAATCGTGTGGATCAGCGGTCGCGGGGTGTCATGGTCCACTTTGCTGCGCAGACGATAAATATGGACGTCCACGACGTTGGTCGCGGGATCAATTCGCATCCGCCAAACGTGGTCTAGAATCATCGTCCGAGTTACCACACGACCTTCATTGCGGCAAAGATATTCCAGCAGAGAGAACTCCTGTGGCGTCAACTGCAGCAAGTGATCGCCCCGTCGTGCTTCACGACGTACCAAGTCAAGCTGCAAGTCGGCCGTTTGCAGGCGCACCGATTCACTCTGTGGAACCGCGGATCTGCGCAGGAGATTTCTCAGCCTTGCCAGCAGTTCCGGGAGGGCGAATGGCTTCGTGAGGTAATCGTCCCCGCCCTGCTCTAGCCCTCGCACACGTTCGTCCACTGAACGGCGGGCAGACAGGATTAAAACTGGCGCCGAACTACCCTGGGCGCGGCAGCGGGCGATTAAATCCAACCCATCCAAGTCGGGCAGGCCAAGATCGATGATGAAAGCATCGTGAATACCCTCCAAGGCCATGGCTTCCCCGCCTTTCGCGGTACTCGCCGCATCCACCTGGTATCCGGCCTCCACCAGCGCCCGTTTCAGGAACTGCTGAATGAATGCATCGTCTTCTACCAACAGCAATCGCATAGAGGCTTTCCGCCGTTCCAACACTTTACACCCCCAAGTAGGATGCAGAAAGCTCTTCGAATGTTTGAACGGCCTTCGAGACAGCCGAGGTTCCTCTGGCCCAAGGCTGCTGAGGAAGGTATCAGAGCCGACATTGGTTCCATTAACTCGACAGATTCGTCGAGATGCTTGGTCTCGACGACGCGAGGCGAAGTCACATTCAGAACCTGAAATTGCTCCTGCAAATTTTGGGTGGAATTTACACGCCTCTTCAGTGAGGAATGCGAAGCCTGCCCTTTACTGCGGCCGCCAAGTCATCTCCACGTGCACGGGAATTTCGTTCTTGACTGGCACGGTTAGCAGCGTGGGTGGTTCGATCTTGAAATCGGTGAGCGTCGCCGGTATTGTCCCCGATATCTTAATTTCGTTCCCTTGCGTCGCCAGTTGAAACGGAACTTGCTTAAACTGGGCGGTCTGGCCGGCAAACTGGATCTCCAGATCAGCGTTAACCGTCGACGACGTGGATGCCGCCTCGGGCAAGCGGGTGCGCACTGTGACCAATGGAAACTGTGCGCCACGCGTTACCTGAACCATGTGAAGGTCGCGGTTACTGTCTCCCGAATCGAATGACTTCACAGGTACAGCGATCAGGAAATCGCATTGTCCAGCGTGGCAAACGCCTTTCCCTCGCGCCGCATGGCTCACCCCCTCCGACTGATGCAGCGGGTACGACACATGATAGGTGAGATTACTTTGCTCAAGGATCCACTGGCTATCCTGTCCGCCAAACGCGGGGAGCGCCAGAAGCAAGAAGGCTATCAGTATTTTCTTCTGCATAAGCACTGATTAGAATTTGAGCGAGACCGACATTACGGCGATCCCAAAGGCCGCGCCCGTGACGATGGCAACCGGCCCGTGCGCCGATGCGATCCCGTGCACCTTTTCCCCGCTGTTCTTTTGATTATAAGCAATCGCTCCGAGGATGGGCGTCAGGATCATTCCCGGACCGTGAATCCAGGCCATGGCTTTGTGCAGGCGGATAGGACCACGGGTTTCCGTTCCGGGGATCCTGGGCGCACGGATGGCATAGTAAGCGGTCATGAAATATAAGTCGCCCGACACCGCACCCAGAACCATATGCACCGTGCGGTCGGTCGAGCTTGTATTCTTGCCGCCAGCATTTGCGGACTCAATGAACGTGGCGACCAGCGGAGCGATCGTGATTAAACCGAGCCGCTGATGGATCTTGAGCATGTGCGTGCGTTTGTCGAGCCTGGCCTGATCCTGGGCGCTTCCCTGAGTCTGCTGCGGAGTCAGGCCCAGATCCTCAAGCGAAGGTGCTGTCGTATTGCTTGACGGCGCGTTTGGCAAAGTGTTCTGTTGCGACGGGGCTGGTTCGCCATTGATTGGTTCGCCCGGGTCCAGTTTCTCATCCAGAACGACGGCCTCCGCACCCGTGACCTTTGCAGAAGGAATCTCCACTATCTTGAAACCAGCGGCCTCAAACTTCACCCAGTACGTGCCGGAAGGTAGACCTTCAAACCGATAAGAGCCGTCTGCCCCAGTGGTCGCGCTGTGTATCTGACCCGTGTCTACGCTCGTCGCCGTCACGGTGGCATTCGCAATCACGTTACCTGAGGCGCCAGTAACCCTGCCCGTCAAGATACCCGTTCCAACCGTCTGAGCCATCAGAGACGAAACGAACGCAACGAACAGGCAAACTAAGAACACAAGGCCAGGGAAGAAACCACTATTCCGGTTGCGGAAGATTTCCCTGAACATCCTTCACCTCACCGTTTATTCCTAAGTGCAAACTGGGGGCTGCCCTAACCCTACATCTCGTCCTCATCCAGTTTTCATTTCCAATTAATCGAGGAGGCTTTCGGTGCCAGGACTCTCAGTCCCCGCGCGGGGTGTCGTGCTCACCCCGCGTGGGTGTCTGGCAGCGCGACGACGTCCTGTCGCGAACGAATCATCGAAATATGATATGTCGGGAACATTACCGTCCCTTTTCCGAAACATGACAATTTGTTCATCCATCAACACTCTGCGCATTTCCACTCTCAACAGCGACTATGATTTCATCTGCGTCGCCGCCCAACTTTGAGGTGTTAAAATGAAGTGCATTCGTCAAGTGGTTCAGGCGGTCTTTCTCATGCTCATCTGCAGTACATGGCTTTGGGGTCAAACCCTTGAGACAAGACCCGCCGAAACCACTTCACAGTCATTTAATTCCGTTCCCTTGCCACCACCGGTCAGTTCTATTCCCTTGACAGTGCCGCCAGGTACTCCACTGAAGGTAGCGTTGGATTCGGAGGTGCGGATTCGGGAAGTGGGGCAGGCGATTCATGGCAAAACAACGGAGCCGGTGTACGCATTCGACAAGCTGCTGATTCCAGCGGGGACGGTCGTCAACGGAAAAATCTCGGCAATAGATGGTGTGCCTGCGAAGATCTGGGTGATGGATACGACGGATGGGAATTTTTCCCCGGCGCGGCATGTTCATGTGCGGTTCAATGAGCTGGTTATGAGCGACGGGAGGCACGTGGCGCTGCAGACAGTGGCTTCTCCGGCGCCGGATGGAGTTCTGCGGTTTGTGTCGGCCAGTGAGAAGCCGGAACCGAAAAACAAAGTGCAAGACGCAGCGTCGAAAAAAATGAGTGCGACGCGAAGGGCGATCCAGCAGCAGTGGAGCGATTTACAGAAGCAGATTCATGAACCGGGAAAGATTCACAAAATGAAACGGATGGCGCTAACACAGTTGCCAGTGCGTCCGCAATACATTGATGCGGGAACGAGCTTTAATGCGGACTTGTTGCAACCTTTGGATTTTGGAACGGAGGCGGTGAAGCCGGAAGCATTGACTGATATTGGAGCGCCACCGCCGACGGGAAGCGTGGTGCATGCGCGGCTGGTGACGTCGCTGAGCTCGTCGACGGCAAAGAAGGGCGACCCGGTAGAGGCGCTGATCACGGAGCCGCTGGTGGTGTCGGATCACCTGATTCTACCGGAGGGCAGCGCGATTAAAGGCTCAGTGATCGAGGTCCAACCGGCGCGGCGGCTGGGACGCAACGGGCAGTTGCGAATTCTGTTTAATCGAGTTGCACCGCCGAACGGGCTGGAGCAGAAGGTCGAGACGAATCTGGAAGGCGTAGCTGTAGCAAAGGACGAGCACCTGAAGCTGGACGCGGAGGGTGGAGCCCAAGTGACCACGCCGCGGACGCGGTATTTGACGACGGCCATCGCGGTGATGCTGGCCGCGACCCAGGCGGCCCCGGATCGCGATGCGGGACAAGGGAATCCGAGCGTGGGAGAAGCGGGAAGTAGCGCGGCAAGCGGAGCGTCGGGATTCCGATTCGTGGGGATGATTGTGGGATTGGCGGCGCATTCACGCGTAGTGTCGGCGGGATTCGGTTCGTATGGAGCGGCGATGTCGATCTACTACCACTTTCTGGCGCGAGGACGCGATGTGGTCTATCCGAAAGACATGGCCATGGTGATTGGGCTAGGAACTCGCGACACCAAGTCCACGAATGCCGCAGGACCATCTGCGCACTTCGCTCAACATCCAGCCGGTTCCCTGTAAACACCTACCGATACGCGCCATTCGACGACTTGGTCTAACTGATATCTCGTCATAGCTGGACTTCGGAGCTGAACATTTCGAATTCCACCCTTCGCAACACCTAGCTAGAGAAACTGAGGAACGATGAACTTGTGAGCGTGCGCTGCGAAAGTACCTTTTTACAGTACACGGTCACTGAACCAGGCTTAAGGGCAATTCGCCGGGGCCGGCCGTCCGGCAAATCGCGCTTCAATCCAGGTAATCTGATCCCTCGCCGAGTCGCCGATTACGCGACCTTGGTCGACATTGGGATATCTTTCCCACTGAACCCGGTCACCCTGTTTGCACATGCGAGCAATGACGGGTGCGGCCACGGGCACGGTTCGATCGGCGTTGGCACTGATTACCAGGATCGCGCCGCGCGCTCGAGTCTGGCCAAGAGTGTTTCTTGCGAAATATTGCTTAACGAATTCATTATTCTCCCATCCCGGTTTTAGGACTTCTGCCGCCTGGCCAACGATTGCTGTTTCCCCGCAGTTTTGCCCGACCTCCTGATAAAGTGCAAGCGCCCTTTGCGTCAACATGTCGGTCACTTGAAACTGCGGATACACCGTCTTGATGCCATAAGCCAGGAATGTGAACATGCCGCTTGCAGGCCCTTGCGTGGAATGCGCGAATAATTCTTTCGCGTCCGCGAGGCCGGAAATTGCGATACTGCCGAGATACCCTGCATCGCGAATCTCGTTTTGCTTCTCCGCGACGGCGACCGCCGCTAAACTGCCCTCGCCCTCCCCCATAACAATCCACCTCGCGCCAAGTTGTGGCACGGCAGCGCGGGCCGCAGAGACAGAGCCGATAACGTCGGTCGCGTTGGACGGGGCGTCCAGAAATGCATTCCGAAAACTGGTTCCCAGCCCGGTGTAATCCGTGGCGACCACGGCGTACCCCAGGTTTACATACATCGAGAGGAACGGTCCGTGCCCTACGTTTCTCATAAGCGAGGGAGCGCAGGAGCGAGCGACGCCGGTGGCCTCATGTGCCCACGCGATGATCGGCCAGCCCCCGGCGGGCGGATTTTCCTCGCTGGGAATCAGAACTACGCCCGATGTTGCCACGTCCTCGCCGGTTGCAGACCGCGAGTGATAGAGAATGCGAACAGCTGACACCTCAGCTGGGAGTTCGTATTCATCGAACGACTCCGAGCGGATCAGTTCGCCTGGTTTGCCAGCGGGCAAGGGATGAGGAGCGTCATAGAACTTTGTCACGGGCAGTGTATGTGAGATCTGCGACGGTTTAACCGGGGCTGGGGCTTGCGCGAAGGCGCGGTTGGCGAACAGGATCGCGGCCGTTGTGGGTAAGGCCATTCCGATGGTCGCGAGGAATCGTTTCCGACAAAACACAAGTTGAAAAGCCAAACGGCCGCCGGAGACTCTAGGCCTTCCAGAAGACCATGCTTCCGAGAACTACCGGAAGATAGAGGACCGATGCATGAAGGACACGGCGGGCCAGCACTTTCGATCCCGATGCCGTCAGTTTGCCCACGTGGTAGAACAGGAACGCTCCGGACAGGCACATGCCGGCCCAATACCACAAGCCAGCGCGATCCACGAGCGGCAGCATGGTTGCGAGCACCAGGAGCACGGTGAAGCCCGCAATCTCGGCGCGAGTGAAACGAGAGTCGAGATCGAAGTCGGGCAGCATCTTATAACCTGCGCGGGAGTAGTCGTCGCGGTACATCAAGGCAATCGCCAGAAAATGTGGGAACTGCCACAGAAAGAGTATCGAAAAAAGATACAAAGCATGTCGGTCAATGCCGGCTGATGCGCCAGCCCATCCGATCAGTGTCGGCATCGCCCCAGGGAAAGCGCCCAGCAGCGTGCAGAAAGGTGTCTTCCTCTTCAACGGCGTATAGATGAGCAGGTAAGACAGCAGCGCAGAAACCGCAAGAAATGCCGATAGCACGTTTACCGTAATCGCAAGATACAGGCCTCCAGCCACGCTCAACAGAATGCCAATCAGAAACGCCTCGCGAGAGTTAACTCGTCCCGAAGGCAGAGGGCGGTTCGCGGTGCGTCGCATTTGGCCGTCCCAGTCCCGTTCCATCCATTGATTGAGGGTTGCGGTTCCACTGGCGACCAGCAGCGTACCAACCAGCGTATTCATCAAGCCTAAAAGCCTGAATGGTCCACGAGAAGCCAGGTAATAGCCTGCAGACGTGGTGATCAGAATGAGGAGGTTCACTTCGGGCTTGGTCAGAGCGTAATAATCCCGGAGCTTGGCGGTGAGCGTCTGCGGAGAGATGGAATTTGCCATCAGATTGGTGGTCGCTATTTTACCAGTCTTCTACCGCGGACTCCTCGCGCTTAAACCGATTGTTCTTTCGACGCACGACGAAAATCATACCAATGGATCCCAACGTGGGAGGAATAACCATGACCAAAATACCACTTCGCAAAGCCTCAATCATCCTCGCCCCGGCAGAAGACGCCTGAGTATAGCAAAGCGCACAGTTTTGGGAAAAAGCAGGCAGAGGCGCCAGCAGCACGGACAGTCCTGCCAACGCAATGCCTATGAGTCGGATCGTGCTCAGGAACTTCATATCTGTTTCCAAAAGTTGCTGCCGTCGATTAAGTCTTTGAATAGCTAGACCAAGGCGCTCCGAGCAACTCGCGGAAGCTATCCGTCCACCCATATTGCATCGCCAGCAGCACGAAGACGGTGAAGATCACGACAAACCACAGAAGCCCATGGTTATCCGACAGGTGCATGAAAAACAAAAGCGCCAGCGCAGCTTCAACGACCGCCAGAAACAGCATGCGTGCGAAAATCTGCGACGCGGTGATGTTGGAATATGCAATCACGAATTGCAGGCACGCGATGGCAAGAATGCAAATGTAAACAATCACGTATCTGCTCGCGTTGCTCTCGTGCCCTTCTGCCATAGCCATTGTTTTGCTCCTGTTCCGTTTTAGTGCGAAAGGTTCAACAGGTAAACCAGCGGCACAACGAACATCCAAACCAAATCCACGAAGTGCCAGTAAAGACCAGTGATTTCGAGATCGTCAGCGTTGTAACGGCCGCCCTTATAGCGGATCCCAACTGCCACGAGCGCAATCACCCCACCGGTCACGTGCAACAGATGCAAGCCGGTTATACTGAAAAACACGGCGCCAAACAGACCGGTGCCCCATGGGTTCTTGAGCAGGGTCATGCCTTCACCGATCAGTCCCAGCCATTCCCGAATGTGCAACAAAGCGAAAAGGGCACCAGCACCGGCGGTAATCAGCGTCCATTGCAGCGCTTTAGCTTTTTCTCCCGCCTTAGCCGCATCGATGGCAAAAAGCATGGTAAGGCTGCTGGTCACCAGAATGAAGGTCATCAGCGCGACGTTGGTAATGCTGTGGAACGGTCGCGGCCAGTCAGGAGTGGCGTTGCGGAGGAATCCATAGGCAACAAGACAACCGGCAAAAGTTGCGGTGTCAGCGATAACGAATAGCCACATCGCCATCTTTTTCGCGGGAACCGAAAACGCAGGCTTCTCCATCACTCCTGCGTGTCCTCCCATTGTATCGGCGTGGCTCACGGTGCCTCCTCATTGTTGGCAAGTTTGCTACAGCTTGATCCACAGCAACAACAGCAGATACACCCACAGCACATCCATGAAATGCCAGTACAGTGAAGTGGCATCCAGCGTACTCTTCCGCAGGATCGACCGATTGAACCTGCGAATGACACGCGTCAAGCCACCCAACCCGCCAAGTATGTGCAAGGCATGTGCTGCGGTCAGCACGTAAAAGAATGAACTACTGGGGTTGGTCGCTAGGAACAGCCCCTGGGCCCTCAGTTGAAGCCATGCCACATACTGCCCAGCTACGAACGACAAACCCAAGAACAGCGTGATATAGAGCCAGCGAGCAGGATTGGCGACGGCATCTCTTCGTCCGCTCATGAAGGTGCCAACCTGGCGGCGGGCCACTTCCAGCGTAATGCTGCTGGCCAGGAGGAGCAAAGTGTTGAAGAAAAGGATTCGGGGCAGACTGAGATGCCGCCAGTCCAGTGCCGAGCCTTGACGAACGATCAGGGCACTGGTAAACGCCGCGAAGGTCATCGTGATGGAGGCCAGCACGACCCAGATTCCGGTTGAAGCCGGCGGCGGCGCGTAGTCCTTGACCGCGCGAAAATCTCCACCAGCCGGGACTAGGTTCCGCCGGCCACCATTGCCGGAATCGATCCCGAATCTCGACGGATCGCGTCGCTCCTCAATCTTCGGTGGTTCGGGGACTGTCGTCGCCATAGACTACAAAACTCCTTTTACACCATTGTTCGATTACGCCTCGTCGTGCGCCGATTTCACTTTCTCGGGTGAGGCCTGCATTACGTAGTCCCCGGCAGAGCTCTCGACACCGTACTGGTATGGATCGTGGAAGACCTCCGGCAGTTTGTCGCCAAAGTTGTTATGCGGCGGTGGGGTCGTAGGCGTGCTCCACTCCAGAGATGTCGCTTCCCAAGGGTTGTCGGTTGCAGGCTTACCCCAGAAGCGGCTGTGGAACAAGTTATAGAGGAAAATCAGCTGGGCCGCCCCTGTTAGTAGGGCAGCGACGGTGATGAAGCGATGTACTGGGATCAGCGGCTGCAGGTAGTCGTCCACAAAAGCCTGGTAGCGTCGAACATTGCCTGCAATTCCCAGATAGTGGAAAGGCATGAAGATGCAGTAAGCGCCGACAAAAGTGAGCCAGAAGTGAACCTTGCCCAGAGTCTCGTTCATCATGCGGCCGAACATTTTCGGGAACCAGAAGTAAGTTCCGCCGAAAATGCCGAAAATGGCGGCAACCGCCATCACCAAATGGAAGTGTCCCACCACGAAGTAGGTCGCGTGAAGCATGATGTCGATCGAGGGCTGCGCCAGGAAAAAGCCGCTCACCCCGCCGCTGATAAACATCGAGACAAAGCCCAAGGCGAACAGGGAAGCGGTGTTAATGCGCAATTTCGACCCGTAAATACTGCCCATCCAGATGAGGACGATAATCGTGGACGGGATCGTTATGATCAACGTCGGGAAAGAGAATGCCAGCGATGAGACCGGATTCATGCCGCTGACAAACATATGGTGTCCGTAGACCATGTAGCTGAGGACCGCTAACGCTCCCATGGAGTAGACCAAGACCCTGTGACTAAGCATGGGTCGCCGCATGTTAGCGACTAGGATATGAGACACAATTCCCATGCCGGGGACAATCGCGATGTAGACCTCTGGGTGCCCGAAGAACCAGAACAAGTGCTGCCAGAGCAGCGTCGATCCACCTGAGTGCGGCTGCAATTGATCATTGAGCACGAGGCCCGAGGGTACAAAGAAGCTCGTTCCCGCGACGTGATCGAGAATCAGGAGGATGGTCGCGGGCATCAGTACGGCGAACGCAGTGAGACCCATCACCGACGTGATGAACCAAGCCCAGGCGCTGAGCGGCAAGCGCCACATGCTCATGCCCTTTGTCCGCATATCGAGCGTCGTGGTGATGAAGTTCAGCGAACCCAGCAACTGGCCGATGCAGAAGATACAGATGGCCGCCGCCCAGAGAACCACACCCGTGCCTTGGCCGGGGCCAGAAGCTGATCCGATAGCACTAAGCGGTGCATACTGCGTCCAGCCGCCAAGGGTGGGCCCGTCGCTCACGAAGAACGATGACATCAGAACCAGGAATCCGACGAACGTGACCCAGAACGACATCATGTTGAAGTGCGGAAACGGCATGTCCTCCGCGCCCACTTGGATAGGCAGGAAATAGTTGCCGAAGGCAGCGAAGGGCGCGGTGGTCAGAACAAAGAAGACCATGATCGTCGCGTGCATGGTCATCAGTTGCAGGTAATACTCCGGCGTCATTACATTACCGGGCGCTCCGTTCGCGGAAAGCAAATGCAGACCTGGGATGGGATAGTTCGTCCAGGCCAAGTGAATGCGCATCAGCCAGGAAAGCACCATTCCAACCAGTACAGCCACCAGGGCCAAGCCGTAATACTGCTTGCCGATCACTTTGTGGTCGAGACTGAAAACGTGCTGACGGATGAAACTGGTCGGCGCATGGTGTTCTGCCGCGTGTGCAGACATATCGTGCATGTGTTCACCTCGAAAGAGATGTCCCATTCCCCTGAATAGTAGTGTCGACGGGATCTATTGCAATGCCGCTTGTTTCTTAAGCCAACTATCGTAATCGTCCTGGGACATCACCTCCAGATATGCCTTCATGTTGTAGTGTCCCAAGCCACAAAGCTGCGTGCACACAATTTCGTACTTTCCAATCTGGGTTGCGGTGAAATGGAGCGAAAGATCCAACCCAGGCACAAAATCTTGCTGCACCCGCAGAGCCGGAACATAGAACGAGTGCCCGACGTCCTTCGCGTGCATGAGTAAATGAATCTCGCGGTTGACCGGAATCGCCATTTCCGCCGTCACAATGTCGTCTTTGGAATCCTGATCGTGGCCGGTATCCAAACCGAAGAAGTTCGCGTTGGCTTCGCTGATGAGGTCGGGATGGAGTGGACCGAACGTTCCATCCGGGCCAGGATAGCGAAAGTAAAACGCGAATTGGCCGGCCTGCACTTGAACTGGCATAGCGTTGGCCGAGGGCGCAGTGAGATAAACATTGGCCCAGGCCTTGGCCCCGAACACGCCCAGAGCCAAGACTTCAGTTCCAACCAACAGAAACGCTGCCCAAACCATGGCTTTGGCGCCGCCGGGGAAGGTCTTGACCTTGTCGCCGGGGCGCCAACTGGAAAATTTCCAGATGAACAAAGCCAGCAGAATTTGCGAAGCCAGGAACGAGATTCCGGCCTCAGCCATGGTTTCCGACATCTGTTCGTCGATCAACCCGCCGTGGGTCGAGATATCGGCCGGTGCGTCCCAAGTGTGACGCAGGATGGGAATCGCGGAGAGAATTGCAATCACGATAATAGTCACTGCAAACACTTTTGCCATAGTGCCCTCGCCTTGACCGGTTTCGGTCCGCCTTCGTGAGCTTGTTGCAAATGCGACCGTTCACACTCGCGAGGGCAAACGACAAAAGAATGGCCAACAAAAGTAGCCATCCACCCTTGGGAAACAACTCCAGCGATGACCAAAGTGTGGTCTAAGCCACGGCCTTTGACGAACCGCCAAAGGACTTGATCGCGCTGGCCTCATCCTTCTGAATATCGAAGACGGCTGACAGTCGGGTCATCTGGAGCAAGTCGTCTACCCTCTTATTCAGATTAGCCAGTTTCAACTGCCCGCCCTGGTTGCGAATTGTCGTGTGCGCCTTCACCAGTTCCCCGACTCCTGAACTGTCTATATAGTGAACTTCTCCCAGGTTCAGCACGATCGCTTTCCGGCCTTTTCCGGCCAGATCCAGAACAATCTCGCGGAGCATAACATTGCCCTCGCCGAGCGTAATTCTGCCGCTGATATCGAGGACGGTTACTTCACCGACCAACCGGGCGGCGGTTTGCATCTTGACCGGGGTATGCCCCCGCATTCCGAGTCCCAGCCGGTCAAGAACTTCGCATGCTACAGTCGCAAGTTCTTGTGACTCTGTCCGAACCACGATTAGAGAACGTCCTTCCTTGAGTACTTCCAAGAAAAACGCCACGTCCTCAGAGGACCTTTCAGCCGTGGTCGGTTTTGGCGAATCCGTGTCGTGTGCTGCCGCCGAGCCGACGGCGGCACCTGTGCCCGCGCCCGCACCCGCACCCGTGAGCAGTGCAGCGGCGCCGATCCCTAGCGCGAATACTGTCCCGATCCCAGGAAGAAGCAAGGTTGCAGCAACAACCCCTGTTGTCATCCCGGCGGCTCCACCAACGAAGCCTCCGATGTATGCGCCGAACTCTTTGGCGATGGTTTTAGCCTCGTTTTCCGAGCGAGTCAGGAAAACGAGGGAATCCTCCGGCACACCCCGCTCCCGTAGCTCCTTCACCGCATTCTCCGCGTGATCACGCGAAGCAAACACTCCGATTGCAGTTTCCATATGCCCCCCTCTGCCCAGCCCTGATTTACTCGTCCACCGCCAGCCCCCCGGCACTCCAAGTTGGCGGACCAACCGGGCACTTTCTGGTGCAGAACTCTGTACCGAAGGTGAGGATTTGTCAAGCGAATACCGGCACGGCTAGCGGAGCTCAGACCACGGCGCCCACTTCGGCGGCAATCGGGCACCACCTCGTTACTTGGCTTTGAAGGTAAAATCAGCCTTTGCCGCGCTACCGCCAGCGACTGTAACCTTTGCCGTCTGAGTTCCCAGATCCTCCTGCCAAGCCGTCACCGTGTAGCTGCCCGCCGGAACACCGTGGATCGCATAACCGCCGTCTTTATCGGTGGTCGCGTAGGGGCCCTTGACCACAGCGTGGTAGCCGTGCATCCAGGGATGAATATTGCACTTCACCGAAATCATTTCTACTGCTTTCCAACTGGTCTCGATAGGCGGTGCTCCGGGGGGCTGAGACTTGTTCCACGGAATGTTGCCGGTCATCGGGTTGGGTAGCGGGTGGATATTGTGGGTCGTTTGATCGCTGGTGGTGACTTTGAATTTCTGATCGACATTCATCGCGATGACGTGCGGAATGTATTGGCAGCCCTTCTGGTCAAAAACCGGCTCGCTTGAAGACGCTGAGCTAGTCTCATTGCCGGTCAGACCTTGCGAGATATAGAGAACGACGTTCGCTAAACCACCGTTTGCTCCAACCACAACGTTCTCCAAGGTAACCGGGCTGTTCTCGTGTTGCTTCACGCAATAAGGGTCCTTCGACATATCAATGCCCTTCATGTGCGGAGGAGTGCCATCGAGCTTTACGGTTCCGGCTATTGAGCCTTCCGCGGCAGCGCTGACATTTTGGTCGAGGCTTAGCGCCCCGAAGCCGACTAGTACTAGCCCCGATAGTATCGCTACAAACTTCGAGTAGTGTTGCTTTTTCATTGACCCTCTCCTGTGAACAGACCTCGCACGATCTCGGATTGTATTATTGTGGACTAACCGGTTTTAATCCCAATTGCCTGGCGATCTGCTTTTCCTTGGCATTAAACGCGTTGTGGGGTTGGAGCGTGCGCAGATAAAACACTAAGTCCCACGCCTCATCCGGCTTAAGGTTATCGGCAAATGACGGCATCGGCGTGCCATCCAGCCCAGTCATGAAGATTTTGTAGATGTCGCGGTCGGTACTACCGCACTTGGGTCGAGATCCGTCGGTGAAGTTGTAGGCCCAAATTGGCCGGCCAAGGTCATCGGTGAGAGTTGGGGCGGAGGGACCGTTAGCCATTCCCTGCACACCGTGGCACTTCCAACATTGCACTCTTCCGAAGACTTCTTGTCCCGCTTTGACCCGCTCTGGCGTTACTTCTGGCTCGGGAGGAATCTGGATGGGCGTTCCCGGCTTTTCGGTCTGCCAACGCGGAGAGAAGTGCTTGATCCATGCCACGAGATTCGCGCGCTCATCTTTGGTGAACGTGCTCCAAATAGGCATGCTGGAGCGGTCTAACCCACGGGCAATCGTGTCATAGAGGTCTTCATCGGTGGGCAAGGTACCGGTTGGTGTGGAGCGGCACTTGAATATCGCCAACTGAAAATCGCGCGGCTTGGGGTACATTGGAGGTTCAAGCCACTGCGCAACCTCGCCGTTGCCGTCACCCATCTCGCCGTGGCAGCCAACGCAGTATCTGCGATAAGTTGCGGCTGCAGCTTTGGCATTCCCGGTGATATTGGCGACGTGGCTGGTCGCCGCCGGTGAATTCAGCCACGTTTCAAGCTGAACGGTTGAGAGTTGAGCCCTCGCCGGCAAGCAAAGCGCGAGAACAGCAGCCGCGCTCATCAACAACGAACACTGCACGAATGATTTTGTACGCATTGCTGTCCCTTTCTAGAAGTCGAAGTCAAAGCCGATCAACAATTCGCTCGAGTTCAAATTCTGGCCGGGTTGCGGTCCGGTCCCGTCCTGATGCAGCCAATTGTATTCGTTATGCCAGGCGAATCCCGCTCGGCTGGTCATAAACGGGTTGTAGCGGTAGCCGATCGTATAGGTCGTGATGTTTCCCAGGTTGGACGCGTTCCCAACCGTTCCCTGCTGTGACATCCGTTCCAACTCAAAACGGCCGATGAAGATCAGCTGCGGACTGTAGACGTAGTGAGCTTCAAAGGTGGCGCCGTTCCAGCTTGGGGCCCGCGCGGTGGCTGGAAGAACCGTTCCGGGGGTATTGTTCGGTAGGTCGTTCCCCGGCGTGCCGTTGTTCGGGTCGGTCGCATTGCCATACCCTTGTCCGAACCATGCGTTATCGGCGCCGTGCTGGGTGACGACCTGAAGGTCAAAGTGGGGACCAAAGTAGAACTGTCCAACAAAGCCGATACGGTTGAATCCTTTGTTACCAATTCCCGACCCAGGAATGGGCACGCCGGCCGAGGTCCGATACATTGTCGCTGCCTGTCCTACCATCTCGTAGAAGCCGATTCGCTGGACTCCCAGCTTGCCCGTATCAAAGGCTTGGCTCGCGGTGAAGAATCCGGTATAGGAATTCGCGCCGGTGATTAAACCTACATTCCCGTCACTCGAGCTAATGAGAGAGGCGGAAACGCGAGTCCGGTCGTCCATCGAGTGTCCCAGGTACTCCAGGCCGAGTTGGTTGTCTCCGATCTGCCCGAAGATATTGTTGTCGCCGACAGGGATGAAGTGGTAGGTCTGATAGATACCGCCGTTGCCAGTCAGAGTCAGAATACGCTTTTCAGAAAGCAGATTGTCGAGTTCGAACTTCCCCAGCTTCACGTTGAGCCAGGAACTGCCCCAGACATTGTCTAAACGGGCCATCACGGTTTCAAAGTGAAAGCTTCCAGTGCTGTCCGAAGAAGGCAGCAGGTAAAAAGAGAAGTTCTTTTCTAAGGTTCCACCGGTGTGGAAGTCCAGGCCGCTTAGGTCGAAGCCCGAGCTTTCGATCCTGGCTTCGGCGTTGTTTTGACCGGCTCCTTCGTCGACGGCCACTCTGCCCGTGCTAACCCGGTGCCAGATCGGGGTCATGCGGAAGGTGACCGGCCAGTACGACGGATTCTGCCAGATCGGAGCGTCCCGATCATTCATGAGCTGATAACCGTTGTCTTTGAATTTTTGTCCAAAGTAATTCAGCATAGGCCAGGATTCGTGGCATGCCGAACAACGCAGGCCGTATTTGCGGGCGAAGGCGGGCAATGCATGAGCATCCTGGATGCAGCCAAGCACCAGCAACATCCCCAGCAAGCTACCCGCAAGAATTCTCCGTGACGAGATCATCCAGTCCTCCTAGGTGCGAAATCACAAAGGCAAACTACTGGCGAATCGACGAACACGAAACCGAACGGAACGAACTGTCTCTTTGCGTTTCCAAAGACTGTGTTGTTTCTTAAGATTGCGCCGACGCCCCGTACTTCATTTCGGGGGCAGGGCTGGGAGCCCACAGAGTCCGCAAAACTCCTTAAACACACAAATAGCGCGAACGGTCATCTGGGCCTCGTAACACGATGTTTATGCCAAACGACGACAACAAGTATTGTAAAGTGCGCGCGCACGCACAAGTATCACGTTCGTTGAATTGATGTCAAGGGAAAATTGGAAAAGATGATGTCTCGAATCTGGAAATACGGCTTAAGCGGCTAACGGATATAGCGGATTACCGAGGAACATCTTGGCGACAGTGGTCGCCATTTTCTTGGCCCGAAGCCGATCCTGGCCGAGGAGCACCGGACGCACAAACCCGAACACCAGGCCGAGCATTCCGACCGCTTGCGCCAAGCCCTCGATGGTCTCTTGAGGCAGGGTGGTGGCATGAGATTCATGACGTTTGAGTCGGTTCAGGATTGCCTTTGCCCGCACGGAGATGAGCGCCTTATTCATCGCCGTTCCTACATCCGGATCGACAATAGCCCGCGGGATAAATACCCGGAGAAAATCACGGCTTTCCCATACCCGCTCGACCTCGCGATTGACCAACTGCAAAAACTCATCCTCGAGGTTTGGAGCTGGCCGCAGGTCGTCGCTCGAGTCCAGTGCTTCTTTCGATACCCGATGTTCGATCATCGCGGCGAGCAGACCCGCCTTTCCCGAGAAGTAACGGTGGATCAGCCCTTCTGCGCAGCCGGCGGAAGCCGCGATCTCGCGAGTGGTTGCGACCTCGTATCCCTTGGATGCGAACAGTCCCAACGCGGCCCGGATGAGCGCCTGCTTCTTGGCGGCTCGATCGCGCGATCGTTTGCTCGTAATGCCGTTTTCGGATGGCCCAAGCTGAACCCGGCTCGCTAGTTGCCCCGTGCGTTTCGTATTTCTTTTCATGGTTTTAAGCATCAGACCCGAGCCTTTGCAAGTGACGGTAGCATTCCTTTCCATTTTGAATGTGATAAGTTCGTCTAGATTTTGTAAAAAAATTGTCAAAAATTTGTCATCAGGGCGACGTTGGGTAAAAGCGCGATTCCCGGTTGACAGTCGACGGCGGTCGAGAGTATGAGAGCTAGAAACAAAGATCGCATTTAGCGATCTTCGTAATATGCGAAGGTCGGGCCAGTAGTTGGAGTGCATGCGGAACATCGACAAAAGGGCAGGAACATGCAAATTGATCCCTGCGAGGGGGCTCGCTCGAAACCACCCCTCCATCCTCGGCTGCAGGCTGATGCTGGCTGCGCTCACGGTCTCTTGGCTGGCCTTCGCCGCTGCTCCGCTGCATGGTCGCGGCCACAAACGCGAAGATTTTGGTCTGGGATTCTCCACGGAGGTTGAGGCTCCAGAGAGCGAAGTCCTGCAGGCGGTTGGGACAGTTGTCGACAACGGGATCATTCAAGGCAGTTTCGAATACAACAAAGACAAGTACATCGATAAAGCCTCGGTGGCCACGTCCTCGACTTTGTTTCCCGAATGGAAAGATCCGGGCACGGTTTTCTACAAGGTTCGCACCAAGGTTTTGGCGCCCGCCAATTTCAAGGAGACCAGGGACGAAGGGACGCTCGCAGTGCGCTATGTGGTCCAGAGTAAAGATGCGACCACATCCATTTTGCGCATCGACGCAATTTTTGTCGAAGATTTCCGCCGCACCCCGCATGCTTCGAACGGCACCGTCGAAAGCGCCGAGTACAAAGACATCCAGGATCATATTGACGCACTCGAATTGCAGAAGACTCAAGCTCGGCAGAGCGAAAAACAGCGTGAGGAAGAGCTAGCCAGGCAGGCGCTCGAAAAAAAGAGTGCAGATGATGAATCGCTGGCGCTGTCCGCGGCACAGAGTTCTGTCCAAGCGATGGAACAGCACGTCCAAGAACTCCGGAGGCAAGCGGAGCGCGTGATCAAAGCTCCAGGCGCCCAACTGAAATCCGCTCCCTTCCACACGGCGTCGAACTTGAAGTCTCTGGACGCCGGGACGGAAGTTGTGATCATCGTAGTCACTCCTTACTGGTACGGTATCGAATCGGAAGACGGACAGCACGGATGGGTTCAACGCGACCAGCTGGAGCCACTGCCGTGAGGCAATCCCACTGCATCTCGTCTTCGACGCGGGATGTGTTCCTGCTTTTCTTCGTCGCAACTGCAATGCTGCTGTCAAGCTCCAGCGCTGCCCAGAGCGCGCCGTACGAGCGCACGTTTAAACAGTCGAAGGCAACGGTGGACAAGACGCTCAAGAGCCTGCAGCCTTCGGCTTCCGGGCGATTGCCTGTGCTGGATGGTTTCACGGTTCCAGGCGATCATCCCTTGGAGCACTTTCAGCGCGGGTTTTATCTATGCACGATACAGGCCAGTTCCGCGCCTTCCGGCGGAACTCTGGTGCGGGTCAGCGCCAAGATTACTGCTTGGTATACGGATTCCGATCCGTCGAAATCCGGCTACCAGTCACTGCCTTCCAATGGTCGCCTGGAAACCGATTTTCTTGACCGCCTTCAGGATGCCCTAGGCGGTCCAGCACCTTCTTCGGTGACCAGCCCTCCAGCGGTTTCAACGCTGTCGCAGCCTAAGAACTCACCTGCCGCGTCGACTCCTGCGATCTCGGCGCCCATGCCGAACCATGGAGCCTCGGCGACCTCAATGGCGAACTCGAAACTTCCAGCGACACCTGGCCCCTCGCCTTTCAAATTGGGCAACGGCGTCGGCTCGGATCTGACTGCTTCGTTGGCTACCCAGAAAGCTGTGGCCGACAAACACATGGACGAGCTCACCAAAGAAGCCAAGGGTCTGGACGAAATCCTTCGTACCCAGGCTCACCCCAAGAATCTGGTTGCGGTGAAAAAGTCGGGGACTCCGGTGCTGGTAAGTCCGGTCGAAGGCGCCAAGGTCTTGTTTCTCGCTACTGCAGAGGATGAGTTCGAAATTCTAGACATGAACGTGAACTGGGTTCACGTGCGAATCTCAGGCCTCTCGCGCGGTTGGATCCGGCGCTCGAGTCTCGAGGTGCCGGAAATCTTTACATCCAACGAGAAAGCGGAAGACACTCCAGGGCCGGCGAGCGCTGAACCCTTTCAAGTGAAGAGCGAAGAGATCGCTTCTTTCCCAGGAACATGGGAACCCCTTCAAGGAAAAACCGTGAAGATCCTCACCGTGCAAAAGGCGAGCGCATCCGGTACGGGCCCGCAGGCAAAGTTGGAATTCACAAAGTCCCTGTTCGAGAAGGAATATGCGGAACTCAAACAGACGCCGACCAGCGCGGCCGGCGTGGTAGTGATCTTCGATTCGGAAGATGGCGGAATGGCCGCGGCGACCTTGCCGGCTCTCCAGCAATGGAAGGCTGGCACTCTCTCGGACCAGGCCTTTTGGCGCCGCTGCTTTTTTGATCCGCCGGACACATTCATTTCCGAAACCTCACAATAGTCGAGAGACTGCGACCGCGCGTGCCGTAAGTCGGAACCTCGTCCGCTCGTTAACTCCTAAAAATCATCGCGTAACGCAGACGGATCGTCGTGCATACAATTGCAAACCGTACGCAGAGTTTTGCATGTACCCGCTTGAAATCCCGCTCCAGAGGCAGATTCCGCTTGACACAGGGATTTGTGGATGAAAAAATCCCTTCGCTTTCCAACCGTTAGTTTTTGACGTTTCCCGTAACCGTGGGGTTGTTTTTGCCGCTGGGCCGGATAGGGAATTGTTGCCGTTCGTTTCCCGCCCTTTCACAGCCGATCTGTTCACAAACGCACCGCGCCGGAGTGCTGGGATCAGTTCCTGTTGCGATAAAGCAGCGAGCGAGGTTCCAAGCTCCGGCTTCACCTGAGCAAATCAACGCAAAGACCGGGGGAGATATATAACATGGGCAAGAAAATGTTGCTGACGTTGACCGTGCTGGCCATCGCCGGCGTGACAGCTTTTGCCGCCAGCATGGATGGAATCGTCTTGAGCCAAGATGGAAGAACAGCGAAAGCAACGAAGCAGTCCTCCTCGATTACGCAAACGGCATCCTCCGATTCCGGCTTGGTCAAGATTTTTGACAACATTGCAAGGGGATATCCAAAGGGCTTTTACTGGAGCAGCGAAGGATACACAATCTACGGGCCGACAGCCGTGTCGGGCGCTCCCGAATACTGGCAGGCGGCCGCTTTCACGCCGACGACCAATCACACCGTCACCCGGATCAAAGTCGCGGTCGGCTACGCGGAAGGGACCAACGGACTTGTTCTTGGCCTCTATGCCGATGCTGGCGGCGTGCCCGGCCAGGCCATCAAAACTTGGGCTTTGTCGGGTCTGCCGAACTTCGGGAGTTGCTGCACGCTCGAGACGAAGAACGATAAGGCTGGCATTCCAGTCACAGCCGATACTCAATACTGGATCGTCCTGCAGACCGACAACCGGACCGAGTCCAATACATTCGCCGCCTGGAACTTCAACGACACCGACCAGGTGGACGCCATCCCTACCGCCTATTGGTGTTCGGATGACCAGGGCGGTTCGTGCAAGACGAACGACGTGTGGACGGCGGGAGAATCCCTGCCGGCGCCAGCCTTTGCCGTGCTTGGAAGCAACTAAAGGGGTTTTCATGCTTGGTTTCGTGAGGAGCCCGGCTTCACAGGGGACGTCATTGCTCTTGTGAGAAAAATAGACGAAGGTAGAAAAGGTAGGCACAATGTACAGATGACTAATACGAATTAGCACGGACGGTTTTTCTCAGGAATTGATCCAATTCGCTTAACCCTTTGCACCGCCGTCGGTCGCAAGAAATCGTTTCAGGCTTGCGACTACAGTTGTCGCTTCGACGACATGATCCTTCCACTCGGGGGCGGATGTGTGGACTTGAGAGGCGGCACTTTGAAGCATTTCGACTTCTTCCTTAGTAGCAGTTGGAGTGGACCCCAATTTTGAGACAACCAGTTAAGCCCTAAAATACAGCGAAAGGGGAAACTGGATGGGATCTCGAAGGAAGTTCACCAGGGAGTTCAAGCTGGATGCGGTACAACGAATGCGGGCGGGAGAGCCGGCGGGCTTAGTGGCGCGCAGTCTGGAAGTGAGCCGCCAGGAACTGTACCGCTGGAGCCGCGATGTCGATAAGTTTGGGGAGCGGGCGTTTCCCGGCGTGGGGCAGCAACGGGCGGAAGAGACGCGGATCGCGGAGTTGGAACGTAAGATCGGGCAGCAGGTCCTGGAGATCGATTTTTTGAAGCGAGCCTTGCAGCATGTAGAACAACAGCGCCAGCTGCGGGCCGCCAGTGGCGGCGCACCGTTTACCAACAAATCGAGCGCGAAATGAAAGCGGGGACGCCCTTAACCATCCGCCGGATGTGTGCGCTGACCAGAGTCAGTCGAGCTGGTTTCTATCGGCGCGGAGTGATCTCGCAGGCCGCGTCCGTGGAACTGCGTGATCAGGTGCAGCGCGTGGCGCTGGAGTGGCCGACCTATGGCAGCCGGCGGATCACGGCGGAGTTGCGCCGCTGTGGCTTGTCCGTCAATCGCAAACGGGTGCAGCGGCTGATGCGGGAAGACAACCTGCTGTGTTTGCGGAAGCGCAAGTTTGTGACCACGACCGACTCCGCCCACGGGTTGCCAGTGTATCCGAACCTGGCGGCGGCGCTGGTGGTGAGCGGAATCAACCAGCTCTGGCGGGCCGACATCACGTACATCCGGCTGCTGGAAGAGTTCATTTACTTGGCGGTGGTGCTGGACGCGTTTTCGCGACGGGCGATCGGCTGGGCTCTGGAATCCACGCTGGAAGCCCGGTTGGCCGTGGCGGCACTGGAGATGGCATTGGAACGGCGGCGGCCCGCGCCCGGATTGGTGCATCATTCCGATCAGGGCGTGCAGTATGCCAGTCACGACTACGTCGCTTTGTTAGAGACGCACGCAGTGCAGATCAGCATGTCGCGCCGCGGCAATCCCTGGGACAACGCAACCTGTGAGTCGTTCATGAAAACGCTGAAGTGCAAGGAAATCTATCGCAGCGAGTATCGCAACCTGGTTGAAGCGCGCACCCGCATCGGCGAGTTTCTGGAGGAGATCTACAACCACAAGCGGCTGCATTCGTCTCTGGGCTATTGTCCGCCCGCCGAGTTCGAACGCCTGCAGCCGTCGCGACCGATGCTGGCGGCGGCTGTGGCGCAGGAGGCCGTATGAGTTTTTGGAGGCATGGGGAAATCTATCCATGCGATGAGGGCACGATCTCGCGACCGTGCCCCCGCTCATCGCCGTGGATGAGTTTCCAGCTGGTTATTCCTGGCAGGTTGCTCTCCAGCAGAGCCCGCTTCCGCTTCACCAGCCGGAGCTATACTGGCAAACTTCAACCGCGCCGTGCAATGCTTGGGCAGCGAACGGCGAAATGTAGCTTAACTGGTTGTCTCAGCCGAGGGGTCCACTCCAAGTAGCGCCAACGGCGACATATTCCTTCAAATCAAGCAGGTACTTTTCGAGTGCCAGCCTGTGTTCTTTCATCAGGGCATTTAGCTCTTCTGTCGCCTTCTTAGCTCTACCAGAGCGCTCCATCGCGTATCGTTCATCGATCATTTCGATTTCAGCGAGTTGTTGTTTTGCTGCGGATGTCGCTTGTTTTAGCTTGCCGTCAGCTTCAACAAGGCGAGAGCCCATGCCGCGCAGCCACTCACCTATTTCTGGACCCCACAATTCGGTTACAAACCGGGCCCTTATCTCTTGTGGATCGAGGTTTTCAACAAGAACTGCACGTTCAAGCGAAAGATACGCCTCATTTTCTCCGAGGTGCACCACGCGCCACAACAAAATCAAAATGATCACGCACACTGCCCACATCTGTACCGCTGCACTTAAGGGCGTTACCCAGTTGGTGGACGATCGTTCCGCGGCCAGCCAAATCAGCGTGATCACGCTCGACGAGGACAGAAAAACCAACGGAAAAATGATTGCAGCAATGAGAAGGCTTGGTTTCCCTGCGCCGAAGGCGACGCCGCTAAATTGGGGAAGGTCTACCTTTCTTGTTTTGGCGCGCCGGTGCTTCTTCAGAGTTTTCAAAATCCCTAGGCAAAGATTTATCAACCACCACGCACCGAAGCCAATTATTGAGCATTGCATAAGATAGTGACATTTCTGACTTCTTGTGGTATTGTCCACGCATGGGAAATCCAGCAGGAGTGCGGCGAGATTTTGAGGCACTGGAGCAGCGGCGCTTGCGGGCGGCGCGGTTGCTGAAAAAGGGAGTCCATCAGTCCGAGGTGGCTCGGCAGGTCGGAGCCCATCGACAGTCGGTGAGCCGTTGGGCCCAGCAACTGGGGGCCGCTGGTGTTCCCGGTTTGCGGAAAGCCGGGCGCGCCGGACGTAAATCTCGGCTGAGTGGGGAAGATCTGCAGAAGGTCGAGCGCGGGCTGAAGCGTGGGCCGGAAGCTCTGGGATACGAAACCGGCTTGTGGACCGCGTGGCGGGTGGCCCACCTGATCGAGGAAGAATGTGGGGTTTGCTACCACGCCTCGCAGGCTTGGCGCATCCTGCGGCAGTTGGGATGGAGCTGTCAGCGTCCCACCGGGCGAGCGCTGGAACGAGATGAGGAGAAGATCCGGATGTGGAAGCAGAAGCGCTGGCCGGAGTTAAAAAAAAGGCCAAAAACGAAGGCCGGACGATCGTCTTCATCGACGAAAGTGGATTGAGCCAGCGTCCGCACCGCTGCCGTACCTGGGCGCCACGCGGACAGACGCCGGTGCTGCAATATCACTTCAACTGGAAGATGTTGTCGGCGATCGCGGGCGTGACCTGGTGGAACTTCTACTTCCGGCTGTTTCCTGGCTCCATTCGCAGCCGGCAGATCATCGAGTTTCTCTCCCATCTGCTACGCCACATTCCCGGCAAGCTGCTGATCGTCTGGGATGGCCTGCCGGGCCATCGCAGCCGCGCGGTGCGGGAGTTTGTGCAACAGCAGAGAGGACGCTTGTGGCTGGAGTTTCTCCCCGCCTATGCACCAGAACTAAACCCGGTCGAGTATCTATGGTCACACTGGAAACAGCACGAGTTGCCCAACTTCTGTCCCACCACCTTTGGACAGTTGAGCCACCATGCCCGCCAGGCGCTTCGGCGGATGCGCCGACGGCCCACTCTGGTGATCGCCTTCTGGCAGCAAGCCGAACTGTTTCCATTGTAACTATATTATGCAATGCTCAATAGGTTCCATCGAACAAAGCGAGAATCTGAACACATAAGTCCCACCCATAACTGCGCGCAAGCAACAAGAAACCAGAGCGGAAAAGCCAACACGTAGGTAAGCACGAATTGTTGCTTGCGTGCCCGATCCGTCATTAGTCTTCTTTGGGGTGCTCCAGAGTAATGAATCAGTCCTGTCAGGACTGTCGTTAGAGTGAGGAGCACATTCGACATCAGGAGGAACAAAGTGAAGGATAGTTGTAGGTATCCAGGCGTTCCCAAAAACCAAGGGATGAGGGGAACGCTCTTGTAGACTATCGCCCCAAGAACTCCCAACAAGACCCACGTCGTCGCGCCTGATCTGTCTTCTGCGCTAAGGCTTCGATTATTGAGTTGCGCCAGGTAAGTCAGCCACTGATTACGTTCGTCGGACCCCGCCTTATTCGCTTCGCTGACCATCGGCGCATGCTACCAGAGTGCGCCCACTTCAAACATAGCTCTGACGTGCCACTAGTACCGCGACCGCGTGATTGTGTAGCCAAAGATGTTTCGGGCCTTTTTACGAGTAAACTTCCACTGGATCGGAACTCGATGTCGGTTCATGCGACGGCTCCAAGCCTGAGTTTCCTTTCGCAGAGAAGCTCGATCTGCGATACGGCGCCGGCCCAGGCATTGTCGCGAAAACAGGCTGATCGCGATTTCGGCCTGGTTGAGCCAACTGCCATGCTTCGGGGTGTAGTGCACGGTGAACCGGTCCCACAGCCAGCCACCCGCTGTCTCGCCAAAACGTTCCACCAAAGCCTTGCGTGTATGCGAGCTCAGATTGTCCATCACCAAGTGGATGACGTCCGCCCGCGGGTAACGAACCGCGACCTCCAGCAGGTAATCGGCAAACTCGGGGGAGGAACGGGTGGCCGTCACTTTAGGGAAGTGCCGTCCCGCTTTCGGCTCGACCCCGCAAAACACGTTGGCCGTGCCACAACGTTGGTATTCGCCATCGCGCCGCGCCACGCATCCCGGCCTCATGGCCAGCGGAGGACGAATCTCTTGGTGAAGGACCACCGGTTTCTCGTCCACACAAACCACCGGTTCCTGCTCGGAGAACGGCTTTTCATACACGGCCAGCACCTCCTCCATGCGCGCGATGTATTCCTCATCCAGCTCCGCCACGCACCACATTTTTTTCCCGCCACGGCTTCAGGTCGTGGCTTTCCAGCAAGACCCGGATCGTTTCCCTTCCTACCCGCGGCACCAGCTTGCGTTTCACCGCCTCTTCCGTTAGCAAACGCACCGTCCAGCGCGCTCGGCCCTCCGGCGGTGGACCGCACACCAGAGCCACGATGCGTTGCCGCTGCTGCGCGTCCAGCAACAGCGCCTTCCCCGGCCGTGGCCGCTCGTACAAAGCCCGCTCCAGTCCCGCTTGCTGATAGCGCTGGCTGGTCAGCCACACCGTCTTTGGCGTCAACCCAACATTGGTCGCCACCGCGCGGATGGAATGCCCCTCGGCCAGTTGCCGCAGCGCCAAGGCCCGCAACACGGTTCGCACCGGCTGCAACCCGCTACCCAACAATCGCCGCAACTCCTGCCGGTCTTGCTTGGACAACCGCACCCCAGAGCGCTCGTTCATGTCCAAGCTATAAGCTCGGACACACTGTCTGCCAAGTACCTTACCGTATTACTCTCTATGCAGTCATAGTACTAGTGCCTATGACAGTTTGGGCAGGGGCGAACGCGGCCTTATTGGTCGACACATAGTCATTCATTGCCTAGGCGGTACCGAGGGATCGTTCGGGTCGTCGGGTCGCTGGAATCAGGGCCTATGATGTTCGTAAAGTGGAGGCGCGGGTCGGAATCGAACCGACGCATAAAGGTTTTGCAGACCTCTCCCTTACCACTTGGGTACCGCGCCAACTTTAACAAAAAAAAGTATTTAACTTAACTTTTTGCCGTTGCATGACTTTCGTGCTGTTGCATAAAAACCATGCAACAGATACCCTCTTCGCATCATGCCATTCCAACAAGGGTACCTCTACAAAGCGAACGGTGCATGGCATCTGCGATACTACTGCAGTCGCACCGTCAACGGCAAGCCTGAACGAGTGCAACGCTCGCGCCGCATCGGTGACGCGAAGCTCAGCAAGTCCCAGGCAAAGACGCTCGCGGCTCCGTTCATCGCGGAGATCAACACAGAGGACGAAGACCGGCGAGTTGAGGTCCTGAAGGGCATCGATCCCGATCAAACGATCACCGACTTCTGGGACGCAACATACGAGCCTTACATCCTGAAGCACAAGCGCGCGAACACGAGCCACTCCTACCAGCAACTCTGGACGAAGCACCTGAAGCCGCACTTCGGCGAGCGTGAGCTCCGAAGTTATCAGACCGCGGAGGCCACAGTGTTTCTGTCGAAGCTCGCGGAGACGCTCGGACAGCGCACCGTCCAACACATCCGAAGTCTTATGAGTGGTCTGTACTCTCACGCTGTGGCGATCGGCGCCTGCAAGGTGAACCCCATCGGCGCTTGCAAGATCCTAGCCTACTTAATTCATCAGACCCGAGATTTGTGTGGGAGAGGTGGGATCAAGAGCTTGGATAGATAAAGGGGCAGGTGGGTCAGAGGTCGTCGGGAACGAAACTGCGCCGGGACCAAGTTGAGGAAGGTTTTTGGGCACGGCTCCGCACGGACTGCCGGTGGAAAGCTGAGTTCGGAGGCAAGTGGTTCGGTCAACCGCTGTTGACAGCGAGGACGACGGAGCGGAACTGGTTCTGAAAGGGCCAGCCGCTGGCGAGGTGAAAGCGAACACAACGGGCGGTCTGGCGTACGCGGGCGCCGATTTTGAAAAGCTGGGCGCGTAGAGTTTCGATCTGGGCTGAGCGCCAAGGCTGGGGCAACTGCAGACGGAATAAGTTGACCAGGTTGTAGGCGGCGGCGTGCAGGAGCAGGCGGAAGGCGTTAGCCAGGAAGCGGTGGCAGCTCAAGCGGTCGGCGCGGAAGCCGTTCTTGAACTCCTCGATGCGGTTCTCACACTCGCCGCGATCATTGTAGAAAGCGAAGACCTCGGCGGCGCGACCGGCGCAGTTAGTAACTACGAAGCGCAAGTTGGTTCCGGTGGCGGTGTGCTCGGCCTTGTAGCAGATGCGGCGCTGCCGCGGCCAGGAACGGGCGCGGTGGCGGAAGCTGGAGAAACTGCGCTGCGGGAGTTGGGTACGGCGATAGCGGCGCTGCAACTGTTTCTGCCGCGGTTCGGCACGCTGTTTAAAGACGCAGTTGGCGGGGATGCCGATGGCATACTCGATGTCGAAGAACTCGCAGAACTGGTAGAGAAGTGGCAAAGCGAAGCCGGCATCGCCACGCAGTTTGATCTTCACGTCGGGGAAGGCGGCCTGCAAACGTGGTACCAGGCGCAACAGCATGGGCACGATGCGGGCATGACTGGAGGCGTTTCCCGGCCGCAGGCGCGCCGCCAGCAGACATCCGGTGTGGCGCTCGAAGACCAGCATAGGATGATACATGTGCTGGCCGTAGGCGCCGTTGAAGAAGCTGAGTTGCTGTTGGCCGTGGGTGGGATCGTCGGTGGAGTCGAGATCGAGCAGGATCTCGCCGCGCTGGCGAACCTGCTCGCCGCAGAGGCGGATGAACTGCTCGCACAGCCGGTCGTTGCAGCGCACCAGATCGCGTCCCGCGGGAGCGTTCTCCCAACGGCTGAGCGTGGGCTGGGAGCCGAGCGCGACTCCTAGTTTCTGATCGGCGACGATCTGCAACAGGGGATCGTGGCGCAGACGATCGGCATCATTGGCATCTTCGTAGCCGGCCACGATCTGATAGATGCGTTGCCGCAGCAGCGCGGGCGAATCGTGCTGCACGCGCGCGGTTTGACGCGGGTCGCTGAGGCCTTCGGCCCAGTCCCGCGTCAGATGATGGCGCTGATCGAAGGCACGCAGGGGCAGCAGACCGGCATCGCTGGTGATCTGGCCGCCGGAAAAATCGGCGCGGATGGGTTGATGGCGGTAGAAGGACGTCGCCATTTCATCGCCGTCGCGATTGTAGCTAGCATCCGAAAGGGCGTCAGTCAAATGCCAGGTCGCCCCTCGCACTTCTTCCCACGGCACCTGCACACGGGCTTGAACAGTACTGTCGCTAAGATTGACCACAATGAGACGTCGATCATCGTCCTTGACCCAGCTCCAGGCCACCAGGTTTTGAAAGCTTGGATTGTCGGGCCAGCCGCTGCGTTCGCACAGCTTCCATTCGCCATCGCGAAATATTGGGGCATTGATGGCTGCCAAGAGCTTGTCGTAGAAAGCCTGCAATGCTTTGTTTACGGGCTCCGCGGGGCGTCTGCCCAGAAAGACTGGTAGCCTTACTTTTCTGCCCTCAAATTGTCCTTCATGGAAGAGCCTTGCCCCCGGGAGGGAGGATATTGTGACCGCTGCGGCCCGCTGCTTTGCGGGCGAAAAGGTCGCTGCGGCCCGAGGCTCATCGTGGTTCTCGAGGAAGCGAAGCAGCTTCTGCTGGTAGGCAAGGTCAGCACAGAGATGAAGCCGCACAGTCTCTGCATTGTCATGCTCCAGGCGATCATAGAGCCGCTTGTCGTAGCAGAAGTCGAACCCCTGCTGTTGCAACTCCCACTCCAGGTCCCAGTAAGCCTCGGCAATGAAGCGAAAGTTCGGATGCGCTCTCTTGAGGGCAGCGATCACGTCACTCCAGTACTCGGTTGGCGGCCGTTGCCCTGCACGACTGCCCCAGGTACGTTCGAAGATCTGGTTCAACAGAAGCATGGCCATGTCGCAACGGACGCCATCACACTGAGCCGCGATACTGGAGACGGTTTCAATCACTGCTTGCCGAAGCCCAGGTTGAAACGCATTGAGCTGCAGAACATCTGGCCATGCCGGGAAGTAAGGGTCCCGTCCGCAGGCGCAGACACTTCCTTGTACCTCGATGAAGGACGCCGGGTCGTTCCTGGCATCATCGGTATTCCCGCGAATGAAGTACTCGGGGTGCTCGGTGACCCACGGATGATCCGGCGCTACATGGTTCGGTACGAAATCCAGGAGCAACTTCATGCCTCGCTTCGCGAGCTCTCGCCGGGCAATTGCGAGACCATCAGGACCTCCAAGGTGTTTGTCAACCACGTAGCGTCTAATGCAGTAGGGAGATCCCACGTTGTCTTCTGGCCTAAAATCGGGTAGAGCTCGACGGAAATCGTCAACCAGATTTTGGTTCTGATTGGCAATCGCAATGCCCGCAGTACTTCGTTCCCAGACTCCCATCAGCCAGACGGCATCGAAACCGAACTTCGCGATGGCGTCCCATTCAACCTTGGGCACGGAGCTCAAGTCAACGGAGGTTCCAGTTTTCCGGCTGAGCTCAGAAAGCCAAACCCAGGTATTGATTTCGTACAACGTGGGATATCGAGGCCAGATGGACATGATCATCTCCTCTTTCGGTTCCGCCGACAAAACTCATGACCCGAACTCTACAGCTTCCAGATTCGATCGCAGGATGTTGGTCCAGCATGCTTTGCACCCGGTCAAGCACAAACCGTAATTGCTCGGTCCGCGTCTCAATGCGCAGTGAGAAAGTCTGGTTGATAAGCAATTTGCTGCGGCGCTGGGAAGCTGAGCTGGCGAATTCGCAGTTGAACCTACGAGCACGAAGATAGCCAGAGCTACGTCGAGAGCGTAGGTCTTGCCGAGATGCAGTCGGCGATTCCCGTCCGATGCTCCGTATAAAACCACGGTGACCTGCCGTTCACGCTTCTTGCTGCCACAGGTTTAGGCCGACGAGCTCCATTTCCTCCGTGCCTCGACCACCAACTCGATCAAGCGACCTGCTTGTCCAGCGTCGGTTCTTTCTTGGTGAAGCCGCCCGCTTTACCGGCATCCAGAAGCTGATGGGCTTCGATCCGGCCGAAAAGGTCGATCAGCTTGGCGACGACACCTGTCCAGCCGGTCTGATGGCTCGCCCCCAAACCCGCCCCGTTGTCTCCATGGAAGTATTCGTAGAACAGGATGTAATCCTTCCACTGAGGATCAGTCTGGAATTTCTCAGTCCCTCCGTACACCGGTCGCCGGCCAGACTTGTCACGCAAGAAGATCCTTGTCAACCGACTGGCAATTTCCCGGGCCACCTCAAACAGATTCATAAGCTTGCCCGAGCCCGTTGGACACTCGATCTTGAAGTTGTCGCCGTAGTAAAGGTAGAACGACAACAAGGCACGGATCAGCAATGCATTCACCGGCATCCAAACCGGGCCGCGCCAGTTGGAGTTACCGCCGAACATGCCGGTGTCGGATTCTGCGGGAAGATAGTTCACCCGGTATTCCTGTCCTCCCACATGGACGACAAATGGATGCTCGCCATGGTAGCGGGAGAGCGCCCGGATGCCGTAAGGACTGAGGAATTCGTTCTCATCGAGCATGCGCGTCAGAATCCGGCGCAACCTGTCCTCATTCACCAGCGCGGCAATGCCGCGTTCGGCGTACCCCATATGGCCAGGCCCGGTTGCATGAATGCTGTTGCGCAGTTCGGGCATGCGTTCCAAACGTTCCCTCAAAAGCTCTGTCACTCGCGGTACTCTTTCGCGCTGCCACGGCTCGATCACGGTAGTGGCGCACAAGGGCAGCAGACCCACCATGGAGCGAACTTTGAGCCGCCTGGCGCTGCCGTCGGGAAGCCGCAGGACGTCGTAGTAGAAACCATCTTCCTCGTCCCACATGCCCTCTGGCCCCACCTGATTCATGGCGCGTGCGATCCATAGGAAATGCTCAGCAAACTTCTGGGCCATGTCTTCGTAAAAGCTGTCGTGGGCCGCTAGCTCCACGGCAATCTCCAGCATGTTCTGGCAGAACATGGCGACCCATGCAGTGCCGTCCGCCTGCTCAAGGCTGCCGCCGGTCGGCAGCGCCGCGCTGCGGTCGAAGACACCGATGTTGTCCAGCCCGAGGAAGCCGCCTTCAAACAGATTCTTGCCAAACCGGTCTTTGCGGTTCACCCACCAACTGAAATTCAGGGTCAGCTTCGCAAACGACCGCCTGAGGAAGTCAAGGTCGCCTTTTCCTTTAAGGGCCTGCTCCGTCCGGTAAAGGAAAATCGTGGCCCAGGCGTGGACCGGGGGATTAACGTCGCTGAAGTTCCATTCATAGGCCGGGATTTGGCCGGTCGGATGGAGAAAGAACGACTGCAGCATCAGGTCGAGCTGTTCTTTGGCGAACTCCACGTCGACCGTGGAGAGCGCGACGGTGTGGAACGCAAGGTCCCAGGCGGCGTACCACGGATACTCCCATTTGTCGGGCATTGAGATGACGTGTTGATTCACCATGTGGAACCATTCGCTGTTCCGCATAAAGCGTCCGCCGGGCTTCATCGGGTCGACACCGTGTTCGTCGAGCCATTTGTCCACGTCGAAGAAGAAATACTGCTTAGACCACAGCATCCCGGCCAGCGCCTGCCGCATGACGAGCGCTTCATCTTCGCTGACGCGGGCTGGGGTTATGGACTTATAGAACTCATCGGCCTCGTGCTGGCGCGCCTGCACAATCTCCGCGAAGTCCTTGAAGGGATTGCCGATGGCTGACGGTGCCGCCTCGCTTAGCCGCACTCGGATGGTGGCTGTCTGTCCCGCTCCCACTTGCAACTGGTAATGTGCCGCAGATTTAGTTCCCGCCTTTTCAGGATTGATCGCATTTTGATTTCCGTTAACTACGCGGTTGTTGATTCCGTCTTTAACGTGGGGAGTGGCGTTGGCAGAGCCGAAAATCCGCTCGTTGTTCGTCTCGTTCTCCGTGAACAGCAGCGGGACATCTCCCTCGCAGTACAGATACCGCTCCCCAAGATCGACGTGTGACGCCGCAATGACCTGATAGCCCTTCTGTCCAGAGACTTGCCTGAGGGATGGCTTCGGCGTACCAGGCCACCATGTCCAGGTATTGCGAAACCATAGTGTCGGGAGGACGTGCAGTGTGGCTGGCTCAGGACCGCGATTACTCACGCTGATCTGGATCAGGATGTCTTCCGGTGACTGCTTGGCATACTCGACAAAAACGTCAAAGTAGCGATCGCCATTGAAGATACCGGTATCCAGCAGCTCATATTCCATGTCGCCACGATTGCGCCGCTTGCTCGTTTCGATCAGATCGCTGTAGGGAAACGCCGCTTGCGGATACTTGTACAGATACTTCATGTAGGAATGGGTCGGCGTACTATCGAGATAGAAGTAATACTCTTTGACGTCCTCGCCGTGGTTGCTCTCGCTATTGGTCAACCCGAACAAGCGTTCCTTCAGTATCGAATCCTTGCCGTTCCACAGACCTACGCTGAAGCACAACAACTGATTGCTATCGCTGATGCCGGCAAGACCATCCTCGCCCCAGTGGTAGGCGCGCGATCGAGCCTGATCATGAGTGAAGTAGTCCCAGGCATTACCGTCCTGGCTGTAATCCTCGCGAACCGTGCCCCACTGCCGCTCACTCAAGTAAGGTCCCCACTTTCTCCAGTGCTTCTTGCCGGGGCCTATCTGTTGGTGGAATCTCATGGTTTCGAGCGTGCTGGCCTCCTGGAGTCTGGCTGATTCTGGATTTGGGGACATTTTGCGCCTCCTCTTATTTGGCCGATTCGTCTCAACCGAAAGGGCGTCGGACGACCGGCCGGAATGTGGGCTATTAGAACTATCGGAAAAATGCGACGTCTTAGCGATTGTCCGCTCCTCATTTCCGGGACGGAACTGGCAAAACTACCGGTTTTGCTGCGCCTCGCCCTGGTTGCGCCAGACTCCAGTCACTTGTTCCCAAACGTCCAGCTGAGTCCCGAACTAGAGCCGTAGTCGCTGCCGGACAAGCCATTCGGAGGTCGGCTGTCCCAGTTGCCATAGACTGAGACATTCCACGACAGATTGCCGGTGAGCTTGATGTAATAGGTCGCGTTCATATTGAATTTCACCCGACCTGCATCAGAAATGACCGGCAGAAGAGCAGCTTTGAGGTCGCCATTCGTTTTGTTAAAGCGAAAGAATTGCAACTCCGCAGCGATCAGGCCAGACGCCAGGTTTTGCGAAGCGGCGTTTTGCTCGTAATCCGTGCTCTGCCCGGCAAAGCCGGCAAGAAGCGATATGCGAGCTGCGTTCGTGTTTTTCAAGTAGCGTCCTACACCACCGCCGAAGGTGCCCTGCCGGATAATCCCTTGCTCTGAACTTTGCAGGAAAATGCCAAGGCCCTCGTAAAACCAATTGTTCCAGCGCATGAAACGGAGGGCATCGAGGTCGAGCTGGTTTCGGGTGGAGGCAGTAACGCCGGTACTCGTGGACAAGGAGGAGGTGAAGCTGGCTCCAGCGGCCCAGCGTTCTCGCGGGTAGGTGACCTGGGAGCCTAAGCTGTATTGGGTAGATTGGTTGCCCTTGGAGTAGATGATTCCTGTATTTAGGCTGCCGTTGAATCGCTGGAAGAACTTCGCGGAGGTCATGTCCATCTGCACGATCCGGGAACTGTCGATCTCCGTTCCCTTTCCCGAAGGCTCGGCGACCTCAATCTTCACGGGTCGGCCACGCGGAGTATCCGCGGTGTTGAGTGTGCCGGCATAGACCGAGCCGTCCTCAGTCTTCACGAGGAATAGCTGTTTGCTTTCGAGGCGAGCCACCTTCGACCATTGCAGCGAGCTTGTTCCGAGTATGTATTCCATGCTGACGTAAAGCACGCCGGCATTGAGGCCTTTAATCTCGCCTGTCAGGTGGTCGCCGTTCTTCATGACGATCACGTCAGTGCTTGCTCGCGCGATCAGGGGCGTAGGCAGAAGAATTGCGAAACTCAGGAGGGCGGCTCGCATGTTCATAACCGGCTTTATCTTCATGATGTTTTCGCTCTCTATCGTGACTATTGTCTTGCTTGGGCTAATCAATCATAGACCTAGGAATGGCGCCCAATCCGACAGGCGAAATCGCCTGGTGGCATGCTCAAAAATTGTATGCGTTGCTGGAGTCGAGCATGAAGTGGAGTGGACCCCAATTTTGAGACAACCAGTTAAGCCCTAAAATACAGCGAAAGGGGAAACTGGATGGGATCTCGAAGGAAGTTCACCAGGGAGTTCAAGCTGGATGCGGTACAACGAATGCGGGCGGGAGAGCCGGCGGGCTTAGTGGCGCGCAGTCTGGAAGTGAGCCGCCAGGAACTGTACCGCTGGAGCCGCGATGTCGATAAGTTTGGGGAGCGGGCGTTTCCCGGCGTGGGGCAGCAACGGGCGGAAGAGACGCGGATCGCGGAGTTGGAACGTAAGATCGGGCAGCAGGTCCTGGAGATCGATTTTTTGAAGCGAGCCTTGCAGCATGTAGAACAACAGCGCCAGCTGCGGGCCGCCAGTGGCGGCGCACCGTTTACCAACAAATCGAGCGCGAAATGAAAGCGGGGACGCCCTTAACCATCCGCCGGATGTGTGCGCTGACCAGAGTCAGTCGAGCTGGTTTCTATCGGCGCGGAGTGATCTCGCAGGCCGCGTCCGTGGAACTGCGTGATCAGGTGCAGCGCGTGGCGCTGGAGTGGCCGACCTATGGCAGCCGGCGGATCACGGCGGAGTTGCGCCGCTGTGGCCTGTCCGTCAATCGCAAACGGGTGCAGCGGCTGATGCGGGAAGACAACCTGCTGTGTTTGCGGAAGCGCAAGTTTGTGACCACGACCGACTCCGCCCACGGGTTGCCAGTGTATCCGAACCTGGCGGCGGCGCTGGTGGTGAGCGGAATCAACCAGCTCTGGCGGGCCGACATCACGTACATCCGGCTGCTGGAAGAGTTCGTGTACTTGGCAGTGGTGCTGGACGCGTTTTCGCGGCGGGCGATTGGCTGGGCGCTGGAATCCACGCTGGAAGCCCGGTTGGCCGTGGCGGCGCTGGAGATGGCATTGGCGCGGCGGCGGCCCGCGCCCGGATTGGTGCACCATTCCGATCAGGGTGTGCAGTATGCCAGCCACGACTATGTCGCACGGTTAGAGACGCACCAAGTCCGGATCAGCATGTCGCGCCGCGGCAATCCCTGGGACAACGCGACCTGTGAGTCGTTCATGAAAACCCTGAAGTGCGAAGAAGTCTATCGCAGCGAGTATCGCAACCTGACCGAAGCGCGGGCTCGCATCGGCGAGTTTCTGGAACAGGTCTACAACCAAAAACGCCTGCACTCGTCTCTCGGCTATTGTCCGCCCGCCGAGTTCGAACGTCGACCGCCGTCGCCCGTGCTGGCGGTGGTCGTGGCGCAGGAGGTCGTATGAGTTTTCTGAGGCATGGGGAAATCTATCCATGCGATGAGGGCACGATCTCGCGACCGTGCCCCCGCTCATCGCCCTGGATGAGTCTCCAGCTGGCTATTCCTGGCAGGTTGCCCTCCGGCAGAGCCCGCTTCCGCTTCACCAGCCGGAGCTATACTGCCAATCATCAACCGCGCCCGACAATGCTTCGGCAGCGAACGGCAAAATGTCGCTTAACTGATTGTCTCAGCCCAGGGGTCCAGTCCATGGTGCCCTCGCACTCGACAATTGCGGCTTGACCAACACTATCCATGTTCACTTTTAGCATGCTGTCCCTCCCGGTCTCGGGAGAGGCAAATTGAGTGCCAAAAAGTAAAGCTTTGTTTGTGTCAGTTAGACTCCCGAGCCAGGTAATAGACGCAAGAATCGCCAGAGGACCGAGCAAATCTGCGCTACAGAGAATGCTGTAGGAGCAGCTCGAGAGCCGTTGCGAACGAAGAACCGCGAACCGTATCAGCGACTTTCCGGGGGCCTCTTCCCGAATGGGCAATCCACCGGCGGGGTTCGCGAGTCGGTTGGCCGAACGCCAGTGTGATCATCAACGAACAACGCGATCTGTCTGCCCCACCGTCTTATCCGATGGCATGATTCCCACCCTCAACGTTGTCAAGCATGCCGGGTCTGGTCCGAAAGATATTTGTGCTGGTGCTTGCCGTTCGTTCTTGGCCTCACTCTTTGAGAAAATCTTCGCTGTGATTAACATCGCCGTAAATGTCACGCTCAGAAGTGGGAATTGTCGCCATCCATTCAGCATCGACGCGTTGCCCATCAGCGTGAGACCGGCGAAGCAAAACATGAAGATGGACGCAAAAGACTTGCAGCGAAGATTGTCCCAACAGTACGAGAGGCCTTATGGCTGCCATTTTTGTAATCGGTTGCGAAAGGATTAGCAACGCGGCCACAGCCGCGAAATCCAGTATCCTCATCGGTCCGAGGTGCCACTTGTCGAAGAGAAACTCAAACGCACCCAGTTGCAAACCGTGTTCGAGCGTTCGCCGAGTGATGAAACAAGTAAGAGCGATTACAGTAGCTGGAGCAGCCACCCGCCTTGCCCATGCTTCAATCGCCAGCCTTTCCTGGGCCCAACGCACACCTAGCCACACACCCGCAAACCAAAGAAATTGCCAAGCCCACAGGTCGAACGAGCCCATCTCGTTCAATGGAATCCGCGTAGGAATGTATCGCATCATGAATGTGTGTTCGGCACTGCGAAAACCGAACTGAGCGAGCACCCAGAAAGCGAAAGACGTCCACAAGATCGGTTTCCATCCAATGTTCCGCGACAGCGGAATTACAATCGACGTGAACAACAGAAAAATGATGTACATGGGCAGGATATCGAGCAAAGGCGGCCGATAGATGAGCAGGGCGGCTTCCGTAACCGCTTGCTTAGCTCCGGCCGTGAAATAAAAATCCAGGAGATTGTGGAGCCCCGGCCGATCGCCGTGGGAGTGCAAACCGACGTGGGCATCGGCACGGCCATCCGTTCCAATTGTAGCGCCATCAAGGCAATCGTAGTCATGCCGCAATGTCCAAAACATCTTTGGTGGATGCCGCCGCCATGGACGACTTAGCCGCCGCGTTGGAACAAGCGACTAAGGAATTCGATGGGGACTCTCGGCGGACCTATCTCACCGGGCTATCCATGGGGAAGGCGGTTAACCCCGCCTTCCCAATTTTCGTGAGAGGTGCACTCTGCCGTCATACCTTTTCCATTGCCGCGATTGCCTGAAGCCTTTCACAAAACAGGTCAACCTTCACGATTACGAAATTGACGGTGCCGTCTGCCCGTCCTGCGGGAGCAATAACGTCGAACAGCAACTGTCCCTTTTCTATCCCGTCACTTCAAAGGAGATCGCTTGATTTCGAAGGCCCCGTGGTTCCACGGAAAATGGGAACCCTCGACCCGAGGCATCTGGCAAGTTCTGTCGGACTTGGCTTCGACCTACTTCAGTTTTCTACCAGGATCGGCTTGATGCCAATTGGAACCTTCGAATTGGTGATGGCGATTGTCCTGCCGCTGAGGGTTCGGTACTGTTTGTACTTCGAGTTGACGGTATAGTTGGTTGTGCCGCAGCTTCCATTGTGGCAGGTCTTTGCTGTGTTCCAGATCGCTTTTGCCTCGTATCCGCCTGGTCGGCTCAGTTTGCAAGTCCAGATGGTTCCACTGGGAGCACATGATGAAGTCAGCGTAGCGCCTACGATCCAGTCATAGAGCTGAGCGTAGGCAACACCAGCCTTCAATACTTTTCCTGGAAGACTTGGGTTATTCTTGTCCGGAACCCACAGCCCGCCATCCGTCTCGTTGTTCCACTCGTACCAGTAAAAGCGGGCGGTGCCGACCGACCAGTGCAGCAGGTAAAAGCGGGCGAGAAATGCGGCCTGGAGGTCTCGATCGTTAAATCCGTTCTTTAAGACGTTGCCCCAACTGGCTTCGGTATCCCAAAGCGGCTTGTTACCCTGCCCATATTTCTTGAGAACGGATTTTGACAGGCTCATGTTCTGAACCAACTCTTCCGGAATGCCGGCGGTCCCTTTGCCGGTCACGTAGCCATGAAATGCGATGGCATCCGTATATTGCCCACCGCCAGCTGCCAGATATTTGTCCAACATGTCGCGAGAGCTTCTCAATTGAGCCCCAAAAGTTGGATTCAATATCAGCGCTGACGGGTCCGCGGCTTTGATGATATTGCTGGCGTCGCGTGCCATTCGGATCAGTTGCGCGATCGTGCCCGTCCAGCGAAGCGGATTGCCGAGAGCCTCATCCCAGAGCTCCCAGTATTTGATGTGGCCGGTTGAGCTGTTCTGGTTGTAGGAAACCAGGGCACTGACGAAGTTCTTCCAGTGTTGATCACTGCCGGTGCCATCGGAATTCAGATCATTCGGAGGATCGCAGGCTCCCGCACCGCCGGAACAATTCTGGTCGTTGGGATCGGAGGAAGCCCACTGCGGAACTTCCCCAAAGGTGTAAAGCACGCTGACATTGTAGAGCTGAGCATCCGTTAACCATCGTTCCAGGAGAGACCAGTCATAGACGCCGGGGGCGGTGTTGATGTCGCGCCAATGCACCTGGCTATCCCATAAGCGCATGCCGCCAAAAGAAACCACGGGCCAGGGCTGTTGGGAGATGGTGCCGCTGTTCATTTGCATACTGAAGAAGTTCGGGGACGTCTGTGCCTCGCTATAACTTACAAGAGAACAAATCAATAGAAAACTCACAAGTGAGAAAATGAGTCGCCCACGACACGCCCGATCTCGGCAGGCTATCTGTTGCAGGGGCTGAACCGTCTGTGCAATTTCAATTTTAAATCCGGGACGGGCTGTCTTCCGGGGGAAAGACTTCAACATCTTTAGGCTCCTCGCGAACTGAAAAACAACCTCTTGTTTGGCCGTTCGCTCAGACTTTACGCATGCCACTTCTGGGTGACAAGATATCGGAAGGGCATCGTAGCTCTTCTGCCTCCTCTCTTTTCCTATAAAGACATAAGGTTGTCATCGGCCGATGGTCTGCTTGGGCACAAGTCGCTCGGCAGTCTTCGACCTTTTTCTCGCCGGCATCAAGATCGTTCCTCCACCCGAGGCGCACGGAGTTTCTGCTGATGATTCATCTCGTGCTCTCGCGGTAGAACCCGCCGGAACGGGTGAATCGGTCTGTATGGAACATTACTCTTGATCTACAGACTAAACCCGATTTTCTGAGCCTACGAATTTGCCTATGATTGTTTGCCAGCGTGTGCGAAGGGCGCTCACAAACAAATCGTGTCGTTAGGGGTATTTCCAGTCCAAAGGGCCGAATGTTTAGAGCCGTCCTTTTCTGGATCGGCGCCATCGCGGGGGGGAACAATGTCGAGAAACGCGGGCCAGGACATTGCGGCATCTATCGGGATCGCGGCACTCTTAACGTTCGCGTCAGGCTGGCGCTTACCTTCGCGCATCGTAGTCCCTACGACGGATCAAGCCGTCACGACCTATCACAATGACAATTTGCGGACGGGTTGGAACCAAAACGAGACCGTGTTGACCCCCCAGAACGTCAACCGGACCAGTTTCGGCTTACAACGCTCGGTGGCCTTGGATGAACAAGTGGATGGTCAGCCCCTGGTTGTGCCCGGGGTGAACATTACAACCGGCCAGTACCAGGGCAAGCGTGAGGTGGTCTACGTGGCGACGGAAAACAACACCATTTACGCCATCGGTACGTCGAAAGGCGTGGTGCTGGTAAGCAGAAATTTCGGCACTCCGCTGAACGTCGCCCACTGTCATTCACCCACGCCAACCGTCGGGATCATGAGCACACCAGTCATCGATGTGGCCCTCAACACGATGTACGTGATGGTCTATTCATCGGTTGCAGGTGTTCCTACCTACACTCTGCACGCGCTCGACTTGGGGAATCTCCAAGACAAACTAACGCCAGTCGTGGTCAAGGCGGCACACGCCCTCTCGGGAGGGAAAATGTTTGAGTTTAATGCCACGGTTCAGCGACAGCGTCCTGCACTTCTCGAGGCTAACGGCAACATCTACGCCGGATTCGGCAGCTTCTGCGACCACAACCCCAAACAAACACGGGGATGGGTTCTGGGATGGAAGGCGGATGCGCTGTCGCCCCTGCCTCACAATGAGTTGACCGACACGCAGATCCCACCGAAGAGCAGTTTTTATCTGTCCTCGGTCTGGATGTCAGGTTTTGGTCTCGCCGCGAACGCCTCCGGCAAAGTTTTCTTTGTTACCGGAAATTCTGACTACAAGAACAATACCTACGATGGGGAAACGGATATCCAGGAAAGCGTGGTTAAACTGACTCCCGATTTAAGCCGGGTGAGCAGTTTGTTTACCCCGGCGGACGAATTCATGCTCGACCAAACCGACGGTGATTACGGCTCGGGAGGGGTCATGCTCCTGCCCTCGCAGCCGGGATCGATTCCCGACCTGGCCGCGGCTGCAGGCAAGGAGGGAAATCTGTTCCTCTTGAATCAAAACGCACTCGGAGGATTTGACCCGACCAACAAAGGCATTGTGGACGTAGTCCAGATTGGCGGATGCTGGTGCGGGCCGTCGTACTTCTCCGACGGCGCGGTGGGACACATTGTCAGCAGCGGCGGCCACACCTTGAACCTTTGGACGGTTCAGACATCGCCTAAGGTCCAGCTCATCCACGCCGGCACGCAAGTAATCAATGAAGGCCACCGAGGCCAGGATCCAGGCTTCTTTACCAGCGTTTCTTCTTCGGGCCCGAGCAATGCCATCATCTGGGCAGTCTCGCGTCCTGACAGTCAGAACGATACCAGCTTGGTGCTTTACGCAATGAATGCGACTCCGTCAAACGGCACGCTGCCCATCCTGTTTCAAGCGAACGCCGGATCGTGGCCGGACGTTTTAGGCAACGCGAACGTAGTGCCCACGGTCGTGAACGGGCGTGTATACGTGGCCAGCTATAAGCAACTCAGTATCTTCGGCTTGATCGAAGCTGCCCCGACCGCGCATACAGTTGCCTATGCACCCGGGGCCCGGAAAGTCCCTCCTGGCTCCGAACACGAAATCTTCGGGCGCATCACGACCCTCAACGAATCGCGATTTACGTTGCAAACCCGGACGGGGAGTTTGGTGCAGGTGGATGCTTCCATCGCCATCCAGAAACAACTGAGTGCAAATCTGACGATAGGCGGCGCCGTCGAAGTGCAGGGGACGTTTGATAGCCAAGGGGTGCTGCGAGCCACGGTGATTCAGCGGACGAAGGATTCGTCCGACTTGTGGCCGAACGACTTTTAGTGAGGAGGCAAATTTAGAGCTGCGGGCCGAGGAGAATACCCTTCCGCTGGCACGACATAGGGCCCGTGTTGAGCAAATTTCGATGCGCGAGACGCCGTGATGTGCCGCTGCGCGCAATTCGCTCCGCTTGCGGTTCGCAAGCCTCCGGTCCTCGTTTTCTCCGCACCGCGCATCGCCTCCCAAAGCCCGGAAAGCTCGGGACTCACGGCACCGAGACTCTTTGGCACTAGCTAGTTGTGGTTTTTTTTCATCCGAAATTCACATTCGCGTCGACTTTTCGTAACCGTGTGCGCGTTACGGTTGTTTAGTCGTAGCTCCGCGCCTGAGGCGAAGCCTGGTCTTTCGTCCCTACGCGGCGAATTCAGCACCGTACTCCGCCGGCGACGCTGTGCCGCCATCGCTCTTAGTTCCAGATCGGCATTGAGCTTCTCGAAGGGAGACTGGTGATCAGATCCGCAGTACAAGTTGCCAAGCTAAGTTAGTCTGCCGCTCCTGACGATCTGGTTATCTCCGTGATGGTGACCGGACAGACCCAGGTTCTGATAACGGGAGACAACATGGTTTCGCTAGTGGGAACTCAAATGAACATGGGCAGCCGCTCATGAACATTGTTTTCTCCTCGCACGGCGATTACGCCTTGGGTGTTCAGCCAGTTCCGGTTTTCTTCAAGGCCCGACTCGGGCGGCAGCAACACAAGAGGTCGGTTCGATGAAAATCAACTCGATAACGAAAACGTTCTGTTCATTCACCGCAACACCAAGCCCGCTTGCAACCCGCTTGCTCCTGGCCGCGTTGTTCGTGTTAGCGAGTACGCTCCGATTACCAGCTCAGAATGTTGTACTAACCGGAGGGCTCGGCGGACGGATTACAGACCAGAGTGGAGCGGTGGTGCCGGGTGCGGCCGTGGTGGTGCGAAACCTCGCGACCGGGGTAGAGCTCACTGGCACGACCAACCATACAGGACTTTACCGGTTTCCGGTCATCATGCCGGGCACTTATTCCGTCACGGTGAGTCTCAAGGGTTTTCGCGATGCCCAGACGCTGGTTCAAGTGCTGGTAGGAAACACTACTTCCCAGGACATCAAGCTGCAGGTGGGAGCCGGCGCAGACACGGTTAAAGTGAGCGGGACGACACCGCTGCTGCGGCCAGAAGAATCCTCCGCCAGCACAGTGCTGGATCGGTCTTTAATTGAAGACTTGCCACTCAACGGACGAAAATACACTGACTTGACGGTGCTCTCGCCGAATACCAGCTACGACGGCGACACCGGCCTGGTGAGCATGGCCGGACAACAGGGCGGAGAGGACTCCGGATACGCCAACGGAAATGGCTCCAACGCCTTCACCGTCGACGGAGGCAACGCTACCAACAACTACTTCGCCGACATTATAGGCCGCTACCGCATTCCGTACTTGTATGGCGAGGACGCGATCCAGGAGTTTCAGGTTTCAGTGAGCCCCTATACGGCCGTCTACGGAGGCGGAGCGGGCTTTGTAAATACGGTGACGCGGTCGGGAAGCAACGCGTTCCACGGCGGCGCCTTCTATTACAACCGGAATTCGGCGACCGGAGCCAACGACGCCATCGATAAAGCCGCCGGCTTTCCTAAGCCGCTGGATGCTTTACAGCAATTTGGCGGCGGGGTGGGCGGGCCGATTCTGCGAAACCGTTTATGGTTCTTCGTGGATTATGAGCAGCAACTGCGGAATAATCCGATTTCCGTCATCAACACGGCGTTGGCTACGACGCCGGCAAACCTGCCTGCGTTCTTGAGTGCTAACTTTGGGATTCCCGCCGGCACGACGCTACCCGCGCCCAACGGGCCCTTGCCAATACCGGGCAGCGACATCGCTCCGGATCCGAGTAATCCCGTTTACCTCCAGCAAGTATCAAACACGGTGAACGCGCTCAACTCCAATCTCGGCACCAAAGCAAGACAGCGCAACGATTGGGTGCTTACACCCCGGCTGGACTATCAGGCCAGCCCCCACGATGGCCTGTTCCTCAGTTTGAATTTGAACCGGTTCAGTTCGCCTGGCGGCGTCATCACCGACCCGACCGTGGGAAACTATGGGACGCAGACCCTGGCTAACGCCTACGTGCACACCTTCCAGGCCACCGCGGGATGGACGCATACGTTCTCGTCAAGACTGCTGAACGAATTTCACGCCGGCACTTCGCAAGACAACGAAATCGCGACACCGACCGGGTTGGCTCCAAACACCCCCACGTTGATTCTGGATAGCCCGGCCGCTTTCGTGCTAGGCAACGCTCCTTTCTCGGTGGGAACGGTTTTCGAAAGGCAGTACTCTCTCGCCGACCGATTCGACTACGTAATCGGCAAACACACGCTGCAATTCGGCTTTGATTTCAATCGCGCGTGGGATTCGGACAACAACGATGGCGGTGCGGACCCGAACGAAGCCGTCGAGTTCGGGTCATTCCTCGGCAGTTACGAATTTTCGAATCTGGAGGATTTTGCGCTCGGCGAATACAACGTCTTCAGTCAGTCGGCGGGAAACCCGACGTTTCATTTTGCCGTGCCTTACTATGGATTCTATGTGCAGGATACTTTTCGGGCATTGCCGCAGTTGACGATAGAAATGGGCTTGCGCGAGGACTTCCAGGTCTACCCCCAGCCGGCGGAAAATCCCGCGTTCCCGCTCACTGGACAGTATCCCAACCAGTTTCGACGCCTGGCGCCGCGCCTCGGATTTTCCTGGCAGCCCGTACCGAAGACCGTAGTGCGCGGGGGATTCGGGAACTTCTACACCAACATGAACGGGCTGAACTACCGCAACGCCGTGGTCTCGAACGGGCTGGCCTCACAGCAGTCTTCGGCGAGTGTCAGTTACATCGGCGGTCCGCCGAACCAGCAACTACCGACGTTTCCGAATATCCTTCCGGGGAATTCCCCCCTGTTCTCAGCTTCCCCCGACATTTCCCTGGTCTCTCCGCAGTTTCGAGTGCCCTATATATTGCAGGCGAGTTTGCAGGTTGAGCGCGAGATTTTCGAGAACACAACTCTAAGTATCGGCACCATGTGGAATCACGGCGTGCATATTCTTTCGGGCAGCGCGTATGACCCGAACCTGAATCCGTTGCAAGGCACGACGACCTACACCGTGTGTCCTCCAGGCGCTACCATGGCGCCCTGCAGCGGGCGGACCATCACCTTGCCGAACATGGACAACGATCTCCTGACCGAAGGCCGCATCAACCCCAATCTCGGCCAAATCAACGAACTGATCAGCCCCGCGGAAAACTATTACAACTCCCTCTTCGTGCAGTTGCAGCACCGCATGTCACAGCGATTTTCTCTGCAATTCTCCTACACCTTCGCCAAGAGCATGATGTTGGATGGAATGGACTTTAACAATCAGTTCAACTTCAGCAATACTCACGCTCCCTCGCTGTTAGACCAGCGGCATCGCATTAGCGTTGCCGGAGTTTACCGTCCCGGTCTCGAACAACTGACCGGTTCGGGGACAGGCCGCGCCCTGCTCTCAGGCTGGATGCTGAGCACGGTTATGGAGTTCTCTTCTGGCCGTCCCTATGCCGGGTTGTTGAGTCCGGCATGCACCAGTTCGACCTTGTCCTTCGGCAACTGCGACGGCGCTAATGACAACCTGAACGACAGCGCCTTCAACCAGGACACCGCGAACACCGCGGGGGGCATCAATGGTGCTGGCCCTACCCCGGGAATTGGGCTGAACTCTTTTTACGGTCCGTGGCTGGAGAGGATCGACGTTGGCTTGGCGCGCAGTTTTTCGCTTAAGGAAGGCAAAGAACTGCAACTTGAGGCGCAGGCGTTCAATCTGTTCAACCACGCCAACTACTACGTGCAAAACGGCGGCGGGGATCAACCAGTTGCAATACAACCCGATCGGGACCAATTGCGGTGACGGAGCCTCACTCAACCAAACCTGCTATTTGGTGCCCAACTCTGGGCCGGGCAATTTTGGCACACTGCAGGAAATCAGCCCAAACGGCCTTCCCCGCGTGTTGCAGTTCTCGGCACGGTTCACTTTTTAGGTTGGTGAGTCATGAGAATTCTAGTCATCGAAGATGAAGCCAAGACCGCCAAGTTCTTGAAGAAGGGACTTGGGGAGGCGGGTTTCGTGGTCGATCTCGCCGGAGATGGGTTGGACGGGTTGCACCTCGCGCAGGAATTGCAATTCGATCTCGTCATTCTCGACGTGATGCTCCCAGGGCTGGATGGTTGGCAGGTTCTCTCTCGCCTGCGCCAACGCGGCCGGCGCGCACTCGTGCTTTTTCTGACCGCTCGCGACGCCGTACACGAGCGGGTACGAGGGTTTGAACTGGGCGCGGACGACTACCTGGTAAAGCCATTCGCCTTTTCCGAATTGCTGGCACGGGTACGATCCCTGCTGCGCCGCGGACCTTCGCGTATGCAAGAGACGCTTCGCTTGGCCGACCTTGAAATCGACATATTGCGCCAGCGTGCGACCCGCGCTGGTCAGCGGTTGGATCTGACTTCCAAAGAGTTCCTTCTTTTATCCCTGCTGGCGCGGCGCGCGGGCGAGGTATTGTCGCGAACCCAGATCGCCGAAGCAGTCTGGGACATGAACTTCGACAGTGACACCAATGTCGTGGACGTCAATGTGCGAAGGCTGCGCAGCAAGGTCGACGATCCTTTCTTGCTTAAATTGATCCACACCGTTCGGGGATCTGGCTATGTCTTGGAATCCGAGCAGTAGCCTCGCGCCGCTCTCACGCCTGTGGGGAACGTTGGCCTTCCGGTTAACCGCAGGCTACGCGCTTGCAGGCTTGTTTCTAGTCTTCGGTGCAACCGCCAGTCTTTATTTAGTGCTGCTGAGCGAACTGGAGAAAAGCACCGATTTGTTCCTCGCGGACAAGGTGCACGTGCTGCGCACCATGCTGCACGAGCGACCCGACGACTGGGACGCACTGCGGGAGGAAGTTGAGCTGGAATCGGCGGCGCGACGCTATGAGCAATTTTATATTCGCCTGCTGAATGAACGAAACACAACACTGTTGATCACGCCGGGCATGGCGGATCAATTGGACCTCATGCAATTAGCCAATCAAACTCAAAGCCGCCCTGATCGCACCATTCCGCTGAGGGGCAGGGGCGGCCGAGGCTTTCGCGTCACCAGCGTGTCCGCGCCCGTCGGTTCCCTTGGAACTCAAACTGACACCATTCAGATTGCCATTGATGTCTCGCAAAAAGAGGAGTTCCTGGCCAGATATCGGTTTTGGTTCTGGACCATTCTGCTGGCGACCTTCGCCATTTTTCCCTTGGTCGGGTACCAGATTGCACGCCACGGTATTCGCCCGGTGGAGGAAATGGCAACCACCGCGCGCCACATCAGTTCGACGAACCTGCAGGAGCGCATTCGTCCGGAAGGATATCCCTTCGAACTGGCATCCCTGGCCAGTACCTTCAACCAAATGCTGGACGGCCTGGAAGAGTCCTTTGAGCGCATTTCGAGATTCTCGGCGGACATTGCGCACGACCTGCGCACGCCGGTAAATAATATCCGCGGCGAGGCCGAAGTATCCTTGGCCCGCCCGCGAAGCGCCGACGAATATCGCGATGTGATCGAGTCCTGTCTCGAAGAAGCCGTGCGACTATCGGATCTCATCGGCGACCTCCTGTTTCTGGCGCGGGCAGAGAGCCCGTTAACCCATTTGCGTCGCGAGCGGGTCGATGTAGGCGAATTGCTGGGCGGAGTGCGTGAATATTACGAAGCCTCAGCGGCGGACGGCGGAGTCTCGCTCACCACTTCCGTCGCCGAGGAGCCCATCATTGCCGAACTGGACCGCACGCTCTTGCAAAGGGCAGTGGGCAACCTGGTCTCGAATGCCTTGGCACACACCCCACCCGGCGGAGCCGTCGTGTTGGGGACGGGCATTGATCCTTCGAGCAAGGATTTTTCGAACCCTGATTTTTCGAAGAAGGATTTCTCCACGATTCGCATTGAAGTCTCCGATACCGGAGTCGGCATTCCGGCGGAAGCCCTGCCGAGGGTTTTTGACCGCTTCTTCCGTGTCGACTCGTCGCGTTCGCAGGCTTCGGGCGGTACTGGCCTGGGGCTGGCGATTGTCCAGAGCATCATGCTGCTTCACGGCGGCAATGCTGAGATCACCAGCCAACCGGGGCAAGGCACCCGGGTCACACTGCACGTGCCGGTTGCCCGGGAAAGTTGACAATAACGCCATGTCCCAGTCTCCAAACCTAGCCGCGCCACAGCAGCAGGTGGCGCCTCTGCTTGCCATGGCCACTGAGTTTCTCAGGGCCGGGCGGCCAGCCGATGCGATCGCGCCGTTGCGCGATGCAGCGCTGCTGCAGCCGTCCAATGCCATCATCCAGCACGATCTCGGCCTCGCCTGCCTTGAGGTCGGCCGCGTACCGGACGCCATCGCGGCATTGCAGCGGGCCGTCGCTAGCAACCCGCGCTACGCCGATGCACATTTCCGCCTGGGGATCGCCTCAGAGAAACTCGGCGACATCGGCGGCGCACTCGCTGCGTACGACCGAGCCACGAATCTGCTCCCATCCTTGACCGAGGCGTGGTTCCGCGCCGGCGCCCTGGTCTACACACTGGGCCATGTCGGCGAGGCGATCGGCTGTTTCCGGCGTGCGGCGGCGACCGGACGTAGGAGCAGCTTCGGCCGACTTGGTGAGGCACGGGCGCTGGTGATCGAGGATCGCAATCAGGAAGCTGAACAGGTTTTGCGAGAGATGCTGGTGGCCGATCCGAGGAACGCCATGGCCTATGATCTGCTGGGCAGCGTGCTCTCTGAGCTAGGCCGTTTCGAGGAGGCCCGCGCTTGCTTCGAACGGACGGTCGCGATCGCCCCGATGCTGGCGGGAAGCTACTACGATTTGGTCCGGTGCCGCCCCGTCACGAGCAGTGACAACGGTCTGCTTCAAGGGATGCAATCCGCCCTGTCCTTGCCAGGACTGGAATTGGGCCAACGCCAGCGGCTTCATCTCGCGATCGGCAAAGCGGCGGAGGATCTTGGCGACTACGCTTTGGCCATGCAGCATTTCGACGCTGCAGACGCGGTGAGGAGAGGCGCTGCGTCGTTCGACTCCGCCGCGTTCTCCAATTTGATCGACCGCCTGATTGCCCGCTGCACACCCGAATTCATCGCGCGGGCGTCCGAACTCGGCAGCTCGGATGCGACGCCGGTACTGATCATCGGCATGCCACGTTCCGGCACAACTCTGGTCGAGCAGATTGTCTCCATGCTTCCCGAGGTCGGGGCCGGCGGCGAATTGAATTTCTGGAACCAGCGCGGGGCAGCGTGGAGCCGTTCCAGCGCGGACGAGGACGCGTTTCTCGACAAGGCGACAGCAGACTATCTCGGCGTGCTGCGCACGATCGCGCCGACGGCGGCGCGAGTGACCGACAAGATGCCGTTCAACTTCCTCTGGGCCGGGCTGATCCACGTGGCATTGCCGCGCGCAACCATCATCCATTGCAGGCGCGCTGCAATCGACACGGCGTTGTCGATCCACCAAACTCATTTCCATCCGAGCATGCCGTTTCCAACCGGAGGTGCCGAACTGGTCGCGTATTTCCGCAGCTACCAGCGGCTCATCGACCATTGGCGGAGCGTGCTGCCGGCGGATTGCTTCATCGAGGTCGATTACGAGGACCTGACCCGCGCGCCCGAACCAGTTATACGGCGGATCATTGCGGCATGCGGCCTGGCGTGGCACGACGCTTGCCTCCGCCCCGAATCCAATCCGCGGGCGGTGAAGACCCCCAGCAAGTGGCAGACTCGCCAGCCGATCTATCGCAGCTCCGTCGAGCGCTGGCGACGCTATGAACCCTGCTTGGGTCCGTTGCGCGCGCTCGTCGATGACGGCTCGGAACGGGACGCGGGTAGCCCAAGAACTTTCGTTTAGAGCGTCTATAAACGACGTTCGCAACGTCGGGATACGTTTTCAATCCCACGAGAGAGTCCCCGAATTGATTTTTTGCACATTCCAGTCCCTGCATTCCCCAAAACATCCACTGCCTCCCAATCCATCATCCTTGGTTGACATGCAGTCAAGCCAGTTAGACCATGTCCTCAGAACATGCAAGACCAAGGAAATCTATGAGCAAATCAAAAAAACGGGTCACAGCAATGACCTTGATATCTTTGGTCATATTAATGATAGGGGCGGGAGGGTATAAAGACCCGATGAGCTTTTTGTTTGTGGGAGCCATCGCCCTTTTATGGAGCATACCAACTGCCCTTGTGATTATCGGATTCCAGGCTCTCGAACGGGTATTGGGGGAGCGAGGGCCTTATATCATTTCTGCGATAGGCCTGGCTCCGCTCATGCTCGTAATAGGCTTCGGTGGCCGCGGCGACCACTTATACATGGCAGCAATCGTCTTTTCTGGTTTGGTATGGTCGGCGGCATGGATCGCAACGTTTGTTCATTTCTTGAAGAGGCCTCAATAGCTGGGAATCAGAAAACGGCATACGTCTCGTCTGTCCCCGGTTTTGTCCCCACTTAAGCCGGAAGCGGAATTTGAGTTGGCTACCCGTCCCTTGCAATGCTCAAAAGTCAAAATCCCCACCCTAACGTCGCAAGACCGGAGCGAGGTTTGGGGTCGGATCATTTCCGCGACGTTAGGATGGGGCACCCTGCGATCGAGATTTTGTAACTATGAGAGGAGGTTATTTTCTTCCGCCCGCCAACTCTCCTAGCGTGTCAGGGTAAAACATGATCACATCTTCGCCCTTCGTCTTTCCTGTGATGATGACTTTGTTGGGGACGGTCTCGTAGGCGTACCCAGTCAGGGTGCCGCTTACATCGTCGTATTGCCGATGGTGCCCCAGCGTGACGCTGAGTCTGGCCCATCCATAGTGAACCTTGCCGTGAATGACGAACTTTAGTCCCAGATATCGATTCCTGACACCTTTACCTTTGTGGACCCACGGACCCATGTCGGAATACTGGGTGCTGTGGATACGGTTGAAAAATTCCACGGCCATAAGTGGGTGATGAACGGGGAATTTGCGTTCTGGTCCGATTCGGACGCCTGCAGGCAGAGCGTAGGCGGCAGAAAAAAAATAGCTGCTGTCACTAAAACGTCTCCCGGCAACCGCGTTGTTCATGTTGCGGTATCCCGATGCGTCGAGCCCTGCGAAGCACGAGCTGCCCCTGTAATACGTCGTGCGCAGTACAAAATCCCTGATGCCATCGTGGTTGAGATCAATGTACAAGGGAAAGTGTGCATGCGTCACTTGATGCGTTTCCGTATAGACAACTTTCGCCTCGGAGGCCCTGGCCAGCGCCAGCACACTCACACCGGCTGCGCTTGCCGCCAGCGCATACGTATTGAGTTGCCGGTTAAGGGAATCGGAAATTTTGAATGTCTTACGGGATTGCGGAGTGCTGGGCATGAGTCTTCCTCCGAAGGCGTTTCATTATCTGGCCCGCTACATCACGAAAGAAAGAGTTCAGTCCATTTATTAATGGAATTTTCACCCGATAGTCACAGAGCCGCCGCAATCGTATTCCAGCTCGATGTCGCACGGCCGGAGCTTTAAAACCCGAGATTACAAAAATGTAATGTGGGCGTAATGCTGGTGTCTTTTTCTCAACACTAGACTGGTCGCCTTGGTGTCCTGAGCGCTTGCGCCAAGCCCCGTTTGAGATTGAGTAACCAGATGAGAACCGCTACGAAGTCCCTTCTAACGTTGCGCGATGAAAAAAATCCAAAGAGGAGAACGGCACATGTCCCGAAAAACGGCTCAAAATAACTCTCGAAAAAAAACTCGAAATAAATCCAGCATCAACCGTTTGCGTCCGCTCGCCGGCCTGCTGGCGGCGGGGCTGAGCCTTCCGGGGCTCGCCGCCGCTCAATCCAAGGAGTTCCCGACCTACGTCACCGGCCCACAGCCGAACGGCTCGTGGGTCGTCAGTGATGGCGCGGTCATCACCCCAGCTGGCACCCAAGTCGACCTCGGCATCCGGGTCCGCGCGAAGGCTATCGCGCTGAACCCCAATGTCCGCAATCACACCGCCGCCGTCCTCGTCCTGGGCGCGACGCAGGCCGTCGAGATCTTCGACACCAACACCGGCAATGTCCTGCAGAACTACGCCACGTTCGGAGAGGATGCGCAAGGCAGCTATAACGGCATCGCCTATTCGGCGGACGGCAAGCACCTGGTATTCAGCCAGGACAGCAGCAATGTCACCATCGCCAACGTCACTCCCGAGGGCTTGTTGGAAGACAATGCACAGATCAGCGTGCCGCCGAACAATTCCTTCATCACCTGCTTCCAGAACAGTCCTCCGGGTTCTTATGCCGTACCCTGCGGCACGTTCTATACTCCGAGCACTTCGTATCCCGGCGGCCTCGCCCTCTCACAGGATGGCAAGAGCGCCTACGCCCTGCTGAACCAGAACGATACCCTCACCCAGATCGACCTGACCACGGATACGCAGGGTGAGCAGATCCGCGTCGGCAATGCGCCGCACAGCATCCTGATCGACAGCAAGGGCACGACCGCCTACGTCAGCAACGAGGGTGGCCGGGCGGCTACGGAGGCGGACTTCCAAATCTGGTCCGCCGGCACTGAAATCGTCGCCGACTCGGTGGTTGGCGCCGCGATCACCGGCACCGTTTCTGTGGTTGATCTGCCTTCGATGACGGTCACCGCTAACATCTCGACGGGTCTGCACCCGACCGGGATGGCGTTCTACGGAAAGTTCCTTTTGGTCGCCAATACCTATAGCGATACCATCTCGGTGATCGACACGACCACCAACGTGGTAGCGCGGACTATCAACCTTGCGCTGCCGATCGGAGTACCCGGCCAAGGTCCGGCCTATGGCGCCGCTCCGAACTCGATTGCCGTCGATGCCGAGAATGGCGTTGCTTACGTCGCGCTCTACAATGCCAACGCGATCGGGGTGGTTAACCTCGCCAAGGGCGCACAGAATCCTGTCGTGGGCATGATCCCGGTAGCGTATGCGCCAAGCTCGGTCGTGCTTGACAAGGCCCATAACACGCTCATCGTTGCCAACGACAAGGGCGTCGGCACCCGTCTTTCGTACGAATGCGACTACGGCGTCTGCGACTACAACACCCACCAGGACAATGGCACCGTCAGCATCGTCCCCGTGCCGCTTAGCGGGACCTTGCAGGGAATGACGCAGCAGGTTATCTACAACAACCACTGGGATCTGGCGGAAAATATCAAGTCTGCCTCCGGTGGCAACCCGAACACGAAGCCGGTCGCAATCCCGGCCAAGATCGGCGATCCGTCGCTGATCAAGCACGTGTTCCTGATCGTCCGTGAGAACCGCACTTATGATCAGGTCCTGGGAGACGTGGCCGCCGGCAATGGCGACCCCAGGTTGGCAGTGTTCGGCTACGACCCCACGAACAAGATCCTGGACACGCCGAACGTGCACAAGCTGGTGAAGCGCTTCCCTCTCTTCGACAATTTCTACGACCCGAGCCGCCAGTCGGCTGACGGTCACCAGTGGATCACCGAGGGCATGGCGCCCTACGCCGACGACATCCAGTCGCCTGACTGGGTCCGCAGCTATCCCGGCGGGAACGCCGGCGATGCACTTGCCTACCAGAAGAAGGGTTTCCTGTTCTCGGAAGCGACGGCTGCCGGTCTGCCGATGAAGCTCTACGGAGAATACGTCGAAAACGATACGTTCAAACAGCCGAACGGGTCGACCGAAGAGCCGAGCTGGACCGACTTTTACAAAGACGCGCAGCGTTTCCTGCAGGGGAAAGAGAAGACGCTGTATTACCAGAACACGGTTCAGGCAGAGTCCTCTCTCCCGGCCGTGTATAACCACCTCATCAAGAACTTCCCGCAGTTCGATCTGGGCATTCCCGACCAGTTCCGCTACGCGCTGTGGGTGCAGGACTTCAATAATGACATCGCTGGCGGTACGGTGCCCGCGTTGAGCATCCTGTGGATCATGTGCGACCACACCGGCGGGCCGCCGACCGTGGACGCCGAACAAGCCGATAATGACTTGGCGGTTGGGCGCATTATCGACACCATCAGCCACAGCAATGTGTGGTCCACATCGGCGATCTTCATAGAGGAAGACGACGCGCAGAACGGCGTCGACCACGTCGACGGTCACCGCAGCCCGGGCTACATCGTCAGCCCATACGCGGTGCAGTACGGACCCACCCAACACTACTACTACACGCAGGTCAACATGACTCGGACGATGGAGCAAATCCTCGGTCTGACCCCGATGAACCAATACGACCTCGTCGCGTCGCCGATGAGGACGGCTTTCGTCAAGGACAGTTCCAAGGCCAACTTCAACCCGTGGACGCACGTGCGGAACCAGGTCCCGCTGAACCAGGGCGTGGGAGAGCACGAAGCCACCACAAAGGGCCACGATCGGGTCAAGGCCCTCAGGGCGGCTTGGCTGGAGAAGAAGGAGGAGATCTTTGCCGGCAAACTGACCAAGCCCGACTCCGAAGACCCGGACACCGTGAACCATCTGAACTGGTACATGTCCACCGGGTTTAAGCGGCCCTATCCCGGCGAGAAAACGGTTCGTCCCCCGAGTGAATTCAACAACCCGGCACCCGCCGGCGAAGACTCGGACGACTAAAACACGCACCGACTGCATGCGGCCCTCTCCCCGATGACCGGGGAGAGGGTTTTTTGTTCATGCGTTTTAGCATTACCAAACTGCAGCATCTGCGGTAAACCCGTAGACATCAAGACTGCCCAAACCGACAACCCATTTAAAAATGGCGGAAGCGAGTGGGAGTCGAACCCACCATCGCCGCCGAAAGACGACGACCGACGGTTTTGAAGACCGAGCCAGTCACCGGACCAGATGCGCTTCCGTTTTTTGGAACCAAATGCTTGCGACTTCATGTTAGCTGGGCTGGGCGCTCTTTGCATAGGAGTGGCGAAGTGTTCCACGTGGAACACTTTGTACTGGCTAATTTATATGTGCAGATATATACATTTAGCTGTAAATGAAACGACGGACACCAGTTACGAGAGGCGGCCGGATTGCCGGGCTGAGAGCTTCGGCGGCTTCGGGGAAGCGTTCGCATGATCCGATCGCAGAAGTCGGCAATTTGTACCGGCCAATCAAAAGGCCGGTCACGTTGCGCCTGGATGCTGATGTGCTCGTGTGGTTCAAGAAGCAGGGGCGCGGCTACCAGACACGGATCAACCGGGCGTTGCGAAAAGTGATGATGGAGGAGCGGAAAGAATCCGGGGAGTGAGCGGGCGAGATCGCTAATCGGTGACGATGGTTTTTCTCTTTTTCACGACGGCTCCGGTGCTGCTGTCAAATAGAATGGTGCAGCGGAACCCTTCCTCTTCGAGTGCCCAGGTGTCGCCTTGCCGTTGTTCCTCCGTGAGATGAAGGTTGCGGTCGTCGGCCAGTTTCGAGACTTTTTCTTTGGCCATGCCGGGCGAGACTGCGTCGCATACTGAGTTGCTTCCTTGATTCAGGCGTTGGGTAGGTTGCCTGTCCTCCTTTGCAGCCGCCGCCGATGGAACGTGCGCTCCCTGACCACCCACTCCAGTGCGCCACAACTCGCGCCCGTCGGCAGTCAGCGCGCGAATCACCGTTCCGTGCGGACAGTCTTCCTGGACGTAGAGATCGGGACCGCTGGCGGAAGGGACGGCCTGCGTAATCTTTCCCGTCTTGCACCCCGGAATCGAGTCGACGGACCAGATCTGCGAACCAGTGGCCAACTTACCGGAACGAATCTCAAGTCTGGCCTCGGCGGAATCGCCTGCCGAATATCCGCTCAGAACCACTGTCGAGGATGGCTCCCTGGCTTCGAGGGTTGCTTCGTCACCTTGGGTCGTGAGAGTAACGGCGTTTTCAGGGGCGACGCTCCACCGCACAGGATGCCGCATGCGACCGTCTTTACCAACGGCGCGAAACGTTCGCGTGTCACCGACCAGCATGGTCGCTTTCGACGGGGAGATTATCAGAGCGGGCGGATCTTGCGCGGGGCCCGCGTTACCGACCATGCAGACCGCAAGAAGCGCAGTGCTCGCAATGCGGTTTAGGCTGCGCATGAACAAATCCCTTTCTGTCTATTTTGGTTTACTCTTCCTAGGCGAAGGACGAAAGTTACTTTGGAGACGAGGGTCGGTGGGGGTCGGTGCCATACTGCTTGTTGATGTTCGAGAAAGAGATCATTTTGAAGGAGCAACTCGCGGTACGGTGCCTCTTCCAGTGTAGCGTGGACCCATTCGACAGGGCTCAGGACAAGCTTTGGACGGGCCACCTGTCCCACACCCTAGAATCTTTCTGGAAATTCTCTTGCTGCTCTAAAAACGGTTGCGACTTCAATTAACTCATTTTGAACCCTGTACACCACGCGAAAACGCCCGACGATGACTTCGCGAATTTCAGGTTCGCCTCGCTCCGGCACAATACGTCCCGAGTGCGGGAACTGGATCAACTGCTCGACAGCAGAAAAGATTCGCGCGATGGTCAGGCCTGCATAATGCTCAGAAATCTTTAGCGATGTATTCGTGGATAGCGTCAAGATCGCGCAGCGATTGTGGCGACCAAAGAATGCGCATTACAGTCCGAAACGATGCTTGGCCTGATCGTGCGGAATGCCCTGGGCCCCATCAAGCTCGGCCAGTCCTGTTTCGACTTTGGCCAGAAATACGAGCCGTTCAATAGCATCGTCGATGGTGGCATTTGGCGGCATCGCCTGGAGAGCCTCGATAATGCGGTCGCGGGTAAATGGCTCCTGCATGGGTCAATTGTAAACACATTTCGCGGCAGTTGGAACTACACACTAGCCGCAGTGTAGCCCGGCCAGAAAATTGGCGGCCAATACTGGCACGTTGGGGATCAGTGAACAGAAATCAAGGATCGCAAAATTCACCCTTGACATTGACCAATTATCCACTACCATATGGTTGTGGATAAATTGGGTACAACATTTGCGGCTTTGTCTGATCCAACCCGGCGGGCAATGATCGAACGACTCTCCCATGGGCCTGCCTCTGTGCATGGATTGACGGAACCGTTTGCACTTTCGCAGCAGATGATTTCAAAACATATTGCCTACCTGGTGCGGGCGCGGATTGTGATCAAGGCGAAACGTGGACGAGAGAGTGTGTGCACGCTTAGACCAGCGGCGATTAAGACAGTCAGCGACTGGGCGATCAGCTATCGCCGATTCTGGGAAGAGAGTTTCGACAAGCTGGATGTGGTTGTGAATCAAATGAAAAAAACGGAGGTCAGAGATGACAAACAACACGGTTAACGAGATAGAGCGGATGGTTGTGACAAGAGTTTTTGATGCCCCGCGCGAATTGGTTTGGAAGGCGTGGACAGACCCAAAGTATGTGATGCAGTGGTGGGGGCCGAAGGGCTTTACTGCGCCGGTTTGCAAGATGGATTTTCGCGTGGGAGGAAAATCTCTCTTCTGCATGAGATCGCCGGATGGGCAGGAGTGCTGGAATGCGGTTGAATACCACGAGATTGTTCTGCACGAGAAGATCGTTTCCTCCATGTACTTTTCGGATCCGAAGGGAAACAAGGTTGAGCCTGCGGAATTAGGAATAGAACATGAGGCCATAGACGGTGCGTACGACGTGACCATCTTTGAGGATCTCGGAAACGGCCAGACGAAACTCACCCACATTGGAAATGAACCCATGGAGAGCGCGAAAAATAGCGGTCAACTAGAGGGCTGGAACCAGATACTCGATAAAGTTGCCGCAGTTGTTGCGAAGCTAGCGCAGGCGAAATAAGAAGTTGGAGCTTTGATTCGCGAAACTCAATCGTGGAGAAAGAAATGAAAAGAATACCGTTTCTCGCTATCGTCCTGCTGGCATTCGCATTTCCCGCCTATGCCCAGGACGCGATGAAGAAAGATGCAGCCGTCAAACCTGCCGATCCGGAATTGAAAGTCGTGCTCGATTCCTGGAATGAGATTGGCGGCAAGCTGACGGCGATGGCCGAAGATTTTCCCGAGGACAAATATGACTTCAAGCCAACACCCGCGGAGCGGAGCTTCGCCGAGCAGTTGCTGCACGCGGCGGGTTCAACCTACTACTTCACTAATCCTGTGATGGGGAAGAAGCCTCCCGCGGGAGAAGATCCGAAGCGCGACCAATACAAGTCCAAGGCCGACGTCGTTGCGTTCGTCAAGAAATCCTTCGCCGATGGCGCAGCCGCCATCCAGTCGAAAGGTGAAAAAGGCCTGACGACGGAGGTTGTTTATTTCCCTCAACAGAAAGCGCGCGTTCTCGACATAGCATACGGCCTCATCGAACATAGCGGTGAACACTACGGCCAGCTCGTTGTGTACTACCGCCTCGCAGGTCTTGTGCCGCCGGAGTCGCGGCCCAAGTAGTAAAGCTCAAGAGACCAGGACGGGTGGCGCATTCTAGTCGCGTTTTTTGCGACTAGCGTGGGGCCTTTGACCCCGAGAACCGCCCCACCCAAGCCAAAAGACGGCTTGAGTGGGCCACCCGCCCTTTTTCGTTCTAGGGACTCTCTGAATAAGTAAGTTTCTGACCGCGCAAGTCTAGTACCTCAGCAAATGGTGGGTCGATGACCTAGCCTTCCACTTAGATTTCTTGCCTCCGCCTTCGTCCGTCGGGCCGGCCTTCATCTATGCGCTCGCTGTCAGCAGCTTCTGACGACTGAGAAACAGATTGATCAACCCGCAGATCACGAACAGCTGATGCGCGTTCTTCTTCAGTCCTCGGTAACGTAGCTTCACAAATCCAAATTTCAACTTCATCACCTGAAATACGTGCTCGACCTTGGACCGCACGCTCGATTTCGTCCGATTCTTCGCCCGCTCCTCCTCGTCAATCCCGTTCTTATAGCGGTAGCGACGGTGCGTGTGATCCTGCGCCCGGGGCGCGCACTCCTGGATCACCTCCGTTTGTCCGCGATAAGCCTGATCACCCCATACCCGGGTTTCTTCCCCGTGCAACAGATCGGGTAGCACCGTCGAGTCGGCCACATGGGCGGGCGTGGCTACCGCCGTGTGGATGATCTTGGTCTTGCTGTCCACTCCTACATGGGCTTTCATCCCGAAGAACCACTGCTTGCCTTTCTTGGTCTGGTGCATCTCCGGATCGCGCTGCTGCTCTCGGTTCTTGGTCGACGTGGGCGCGTGCAGGATGGTTGCGTCCACGATCGTGCCGCTGGTGATGCGCACTCCCCGGGCTTGCAAGTGCAGATTGACCGTGCCCAGAATCTTTTCCCCCAGTCGATGTTCTTCCAGCAAATGCCGAAACTTGCACACCGTGGTTTCGTCCGGCGCCGGCTCCTGCCCTAGATCGATCCCCACGAACTGCCGCATCACCGGCGAGTCATACAGCGCCTCTTCCACCGCCGGGTCCGACAGGTTAAACCACTGCTGCAGAAAATAAATCCGCAACATCCGCTCCACTCCCACCGGCGGGCGCCCATTCCCCGGCTTGGGATAATAGGGTTCGATTAGCGCGCACAACTCTCGCCACGGCACCACTTGTTCCATTTCTTCCAGAAATACCTGTCGTCGTGTCTTTTTTGTGTACCGTTCAAAACCATTCATCGTCGCCAGACTCCTTTGTTGTTTGTTCGTCGATCTCATCTGGCGCAACTTACTCTATATTCCTGTGGAAAGGGGAGACCTTATTCAGAGTCTCCCTAAGCTGCAAGCCCATATCTTATTGCCGCTTCAAGCGTATCGAGGTTTATATCCTTCAGAGCTTTAAACCGAATGCAATATCCGGTCACGCTCGCCTTGCCCAGTTTTTTTCCATACGTTTTGGCTAGATACTTCTTATCTTTGAGACCAAGAATATAGACAGAGATTCCAGTTTTGTTTCCGCTCACACCAATTTGAAAAAACTCTCTACTTTTTCCATTGGCAGATTTTATTGTGTGAAATCCATATCCAATCGTAGGGTTGGAAACAGTATGATTTTTGCTGTCTTTGCCATCGAAGAACCATAATTTGCATTCTGGTGACACTTGAAGTGTGAGCCGATGCAACTCGCGCATGTCACTGCGTTTTGACTCCGGTTGGCTGGTAATATACTTCTCGATTTGTTCTTGTACTTTCATATGTTCTGCTTCCAAGCTGCGCGCACGAGATTATACGACGTTTAATCCTTCTCCCCGTTGCAAGGGCGGTCCATTGGCGTTCATCCGCCTTCGTTGGGTCGCCAACTGGATTCGCGCTGGAAAGACTACGAGATGCGAAAAGGGTTTACGAGAAAACCAAAACCGGACGAGCCTGCGACGCCGGTCAAGAACTACATCACGCCGGGCGGGCTGGAGCGCCTCAAAGATGAGCACCGGTTTCTGCTCACCAGGGAACGCCCGGCCGTGACGGAGGTGGTGGCGTGGGCTGCCAGCAACGGCGATCGCAGTGAAAACGCCGATTATCAGTACGGCAAGCGGCGGTTGCGGCAGATCGATGGGCGGATTCGCTTTCTCACGAAGCGAATCGAAGCCGCGGAAGTGGTGGACCCGGAAGCTCCGAGAGCGGGGCAGGCGGCGACGAGGGCATTCTTCGGAGCGACCGTGCGCTATGCCAATGCCGCGGGAGTATCGCGAGTGGTGAGCATCGTGGGCACCGACGAAATCGATCTCAACCGCAACCACATCAGTTGGGTGTCACCTCTGGGGCGCGCGTTGATGAAGTCGGCAGCGGGTGACAGCGTAGTCCTTCAATTGCCGGGCGGTACAGAATACCTAACCGTGCTGGAAGTGTGTTATGAGCCCATTTCTGTGGAACCGTTCCGTGAACCACCTGGATCCGAGGCCTCGGCAAAGGGACTTCCTCGCCGACACTCACGTGACGAAGAAGAGACGAAACGGCACAGGTGGCAGTAGAGCAGGCCATTCACCTCGGCACTGCTTGGCGAGTCGTGTTCCAATGCGAAACTAGTCGCCGGAAACCACCGTGAGGGTCACGTTGTCCGAGTTGTAGGTCACGGTGAAGTGTTCGCTGTCATTGATCTTGGTGCCGTTCACGGTGGCGAACGTTCCGCTCACGTGCTTAGCCGTCAGAATCTCGAACTCGGCGCCAATCAGGGGCACGAAATTATTCAGCAGCCCGATGTTCAGAGTTCCGCCCAGCGTGGCTGTGCCGGTGACGTTGAGCACGTTGAACTGGCCGGAGTTGGCGCCGGCCAGGTTGGCGTCCAGCGCGCCCGCCGCGGTCTGGGTATAAGCGCCGGTGATGCCCAGTTTGCCGGTTGTGGTCATCGAATCCGCCGGGATTACGGTTCCAGACGAGGAGACATGGGCGGCAACATTTCCTCCGTTGCCCAAGAGCGAGCCTTTGGCAATCTTGATGGCGGCAGCGGCAGGGTCAGATTCGGAAGCGGAAGCGTCCGTCCTTTCCTCAGTGCTCGAAAGCGCGAGCTTGCCATTCACGGTAGTTTTGCCGCTGTGCTGAACATACGATCCACCCTCCCCCACGGTGAAGGTGCTGCCCTTCCCAACGGAGATAACTCCCTGGTTGGTGAATGTGCCTGCAGCGGTGAAGCTCTGGCCTCCCTTGAGGCTAAAGCTGCCCTTGACGGCATTGGTGACGAAGCCTGTCAAAGCGCTGGTGTTGGGGTTCAGGATCTGCGATGCCTTCCCATTGAGCGTGATTTTTGCGTCGTTGGTGGTGATGTTGCCGGGAATCTGGAGGGTTCCCGCGACGTTGTAGGTGCCTCCCGTGAACGTGCCATTTGAGAGGTTCAAAAATGGCGCGTTATTGGTGATGTTGATCGTGCTCTTGGCGGCCGCAGTCAACGTGCCAAGGTTGTTGAAACTGGCGGAGGGAGAAATATAGAGCATGCCGCCATTGGAGGCTTCCATGATTCCGTTATTGACGGTTCCATCGGGGTAGCCGGTTATGTTGAGCTGAAGACCGCTGCTGCCAACGGGCACGTTGGCGCTAATGGTGCCATTGTTAGTGATGTCTAAGTCAAAGCCAATCAGACCCGTCCCCTCGATCGTAGACTTGTTCACGAGAATGCCGGTGCTAAAATCGGTACCGAACACTGGTAGATTGTTATAGCTGTTGTCGGTGCCATCTCCCATGATCACCTTGCCACTGCCGGTGAGGGTGAGGGTCTCCCCATTGGGAACCTGGAAATAAACTGAATCTCCGTTGTTCGGTCCGGCCAGAATTTGGATGGTTCCAGTGTTGACGAACATTCCCTGGACATTAATGTTTGGAGGGTTGCCCGCGTCAGGCAATATGAACGTCCCGGAGTTCGTGACGGCGTTCGTGGTTCCGTCAAATGTCGTTCCTCCATAAGCGTAAACGACGCCCCCGCCTGAAGTGGTGTAAGTGCCGCCGCTGATCGTCAGCCCTGAGCCCCCCAAAGAACCAACCAAAGAGACGTTAGAGTTCTCGCCTACCGATTCGATGGTGCCGCCGGTATTATTAATGGTGGTGCTTCCTACAACCAGCACTCCTCCGTTCGTGGCTTCAAGGATTCCAGTGTTGGTGCTGGCTCCGGCGCGGCCCAATTGAAGCTGCAGGTTATTCGTACCCGTAGGAACGTTGGCGTTGATGGTGCCGCTGTTGTTGAAGCTGGCGAGATTTAAGACGTAGCCGCTTCCCTGGACGAGCTGCTGGTTCACAAAAGTGCCGCCGCCGCTGATACCGGTCTGGTTGTTGTACGAGTTGCTCGTGCCATCTCCCAAGGTTAGACTGCCGCTGCCCATCAGCGTAAAGGTCTGGCCACCAGGAATGTTCAAGCCGACCTGGTTGCCCCGCGACAGCACTTGAATGGTCCCGGTATTGTTCATGGTTCCTTGAAAATTGCCGCCCGGGTGCGCCGCGCCGTCAACCAACTGCATGGTTCCGGAGTTGGTTATGGTGTTCCCATTCGTGCCGTCGAGGAGCGCGGTGCTGTCAACAACCTGAATCACTCCTCCGTTTGCGGTTGTCCACGTGCCCCCGGTGAAGTTTTCGCCGCCCTGACCTTCGCCCTCGAGTTGGACGTAGGAGTTCTTGCCCGAGGCCTTAATTGTCCCGCCAACGTTGTTCAGCGTGAGGCTCCCCATCGCGAGCTGGCCGCCATTGGTGGCTTCCATCAGGCCGGTATTGGTTGAGGCGCCCTGGGCCTGGTTGCGTCCCACGACGAGTTGAACTCCGGACTCGTTGGCGTTGATCACGCCGGTTTTGGCGTTGTTGAATGTCATGTCGAAGCCGCCGCCGCCCTCGATGGTCGACTTATTCAACAGCTTCGCGCTGCCTCCGACAGAGTCGCCGCCAAAGGAGTTGGCGCTCAGGGTAATCGTTCCGCCGCCGGTCAGGGTGACCGTCCCGCCGGATGAGAAGATCAAAGACGTTGTGCCAAACTGCACCGGAGCGGCCAAGATAATCTGGCCGCGGTTCGTGAGTGAGGAGCCATTGAGGTTGAGGCCATTGTTCGTGTTAGTTATGGTGGGAAACGTGAGGCTGTCGGAGCTGCCGACGGCGAGGTCGGCTATCCCGTCGGCGACGTCCAACACCACTGCGGCTCCCGATGTCGTTATGCAGACGCTGTCAGTGGACCCCGGCTCCGTGCCAGTCGACCAGTTTGAACCATCGCTCCAGTTGCCGTTTCCCCCTGCTCCGGTCCAGCTGTCGGTACACTGGGCGAGTGCTGGAGTCGCGCTGGCGAAAGAGAGCGCGAACATTGCGGCCACAAGTAACACAAAACTGCGAAAGCATTTTTCCTGCTGCTGGACGTGATTCATAGAGTCTCCTGGAAGTGAAAACGAATCCTTGTAGCCTCGGATTTCACAGCGCGCCCGCCATGACTTGGCACGGCGGGCATCACTCTGCGGTTTAAATCTCAAACATCAGCTTCCCTTACTCCGTGCCCTGGAAAGCCTGGGGCACAGTTTTCCCCGCCGGATTGTAGGAGCCAACGATCAAGTTGCTGTCGTTAATGCCTCCGGCTCCGGTGTTGGAACCCTTGGGATAGTCAAAGATGTAGTAGTCTTTCCCACTCTTCAACGCGGCGTGGCCGACTCCGTAAGGGTCGGACACAAAGTAGACGATGTCGCCGGCGGTGTTGATGCCCTGAACCTGATTCACCGCAGCGCCCGGGACGTTGATCGTGGTGTATTTCTTGCCGTTGTAAAGCGAAGCCTGGAAGTAGCCAGCCGAGTCTCTCCACTGCACCGTGACCATGCCGGCGTTGTTGATGCCACGGGCGAGCGTGAATTGCGCGCCGGGGGCATTCAGGAGTTTGTATTTGCCGGCGGTGAGAACGAAACCGTGGCCGTTCCCGCTTCCATCGACGTAAAGCCCAGAGATACTTCCGGAGTCGTTAATTCCGAAGGCAGCACTAGCGATCGAACCGGCGGGACCCGGTATATCTTTGAATTTTCCGGATGTGTATTCGAACCCGTGCGGATTGCCCGAGGTATCGGTGTATAAACCGACAATGTCGCCACTGGTGTTGATGCCAAAGCAGTTGGTAGTGGTGCCCTTTGGATCATTAATGCTCTTCACCTTGCCCCCGGAAATCATCATGCCGCGCTCGATCCCCTTCGAATTGACGTAGTCTCCGACAGTGACGCCTGAGCTGTTGACGCCCCAGAGTTGCGCTTGTTGATTGCCCGGGACTTTGACCGTGCTTAGCTTGAAGGCTTGTGGCGAGGCCAGATAACCGGACGGCGCTCCGTCGACGCCCCAATAGAAGCCGACGTAGGCACCTTGGCTGCTAATCCCGTGGGTTGCGGCAAAGTCGGTAGAAGCATATTTACCCTTACTGTAGGTGAAGCCATAGGTTAATCCAGAGGTATTGACGTAAGTACCTGTAATCTCGCCGGCGTCGTTGATGCCATAGGCCACCGTCTGGGTCGCGCCGGGGTATGTGATCTCTGTGATCTTTCCACTCGCGCTCCGCGAGAAACCGTGTTGCAGATTGTTGGAATCGACGTATTCACCCACCGCTTCGTCGGAACTGTTGATGGCGTAGGCATAGGTGAGATCATTACCGCTGGCGTAGAACTCAGTTGCCTTGCCGGCGATGGTTACGAAGCCTTCAACGATGCCGTTACCGCCGGAGGCGCCAGCGAAGTCTCCGGTGCTGCTGACTCCGAAGATCGAAGTAGATGGGTTGCCCCCGGCGTCGTACTGGTTATAGGTCCCATTGATATAGGTGAAGCCGTGGAGGGTATTATTATTGTCAAGCCAGTCGCCCACGACCTCGTTTGAGTCATTGATGCCGAGGGCGCGAGTGTAACCGTCCGATCCCGGGTATGTGATGGTGGTGTATTTGCCCTTGGCGTACAAAAATCCCACCGTATCCCCCGAGGTCGCCGTGCCGTAGCCTACGACGGATTCGCTGGCATTCACGGAAAAGACGAACGCCGTACCCGCTTGGTAGCCGGAGGGATTCAGTTGGGTCATTTTGAATCCTTGTCCCAGCGCGACGGAAGCGCCGAAGATCAAGACCGCAAGGAGCGTGGCCAACCGCGAGCTCGACGGTTGCGAGTTTCTCTTGTCGCCTGCTGACGTGGTTTCGATATTCATATCTTCCTCCCTTACGCGTGAAATGATTGTCTCCGTTACCGCGCCGATTGCTTCGTGGCCAATGACGCCTCGAGCTTGGCCATGCGTACTGCCAAGTCCTGAATCTGTTGCTGCTGCCGTGTGATCGTGCCACGTTGCTCCTCGTTCGCTTTCCGCTGTTCCTCTATCTGCTGGCGCTGCTTTTGAACTTCGTTGAGGAGCATGGCGTTGACGAAGTGATAGCGGACGGTCTCCGGAGTGCCGCCTTCGCCGAAGACAACCAGTTCGGGGGCAACCTTGGCTACCTCCTCGGCTACCAGCCCGTATTGGCGGGTCTGCGTGTCGTCGAGTTCCGGCTTGTAATAGAAAGCCACCGGCCGCAGCTTCATTAGCACGTCGCTCTCGGCACCCATGTCGGCGATCTGGTGCTTATAACGGAGCGAGGACTTCACGGTCCCGAGCTGGCCCGCACCGTTGATGAGAACGTCCACGCCATTGGCACTGGTTTTTCCAGAGATCCCGGCCACGTAAGCGGCGGTGATTGTTCCGATGTAGCCGATGCGGATGGTGTTCGATTCACCGGCGATGCCGCTGTTGCCGATGTAGATGTTGTTACTTTCGGCCGCGTTGAGATTGCCGCCAGCCGCGGTGCCGATGGCGACATTTCCACTCCCAGTTGTGAGGCTTGCGAGGGCGGCAGCTCCGACGGCAACGTTATTCGCGCCGATCGTGTTGGCGGTGAGCGCGCTAAAGCCAAAGGCGGAGTTGCCACCGGCTGTCGTATTGGCCAAGAGCGCGAAGTTGCCGAAGGCGGAGTTGCCGCCCGTCGTGCCTGACGATCCGCCCGTCGTGTTCGCATACAGAGCACCCGTGCCGAAAGCGGCGTTGCCGTTCCCTGTCGTATTGGTGAAGAGTGCTTCGTAGCCGAAACCCTCGTTTTGGGTGCCCGCTGTATTCGCGTGGAGGGCGGCGTAGCCGAAGGCGGAGTTGTTGTTCGCCGCCGTGTTGCTGTACAAAGCGGCGAGGCCGAAGGCGGAGTTGGACGACCCAGTCGTATTAGAAAAGAGCGCTCCGGTACCGAAGGCCTGGTTCTGAGCACCTGTTGTATTGCCAGCAAGCGCAAACCAGCCGAAGGCGGAGCCGCCCTTGGCTGTCGTGTTGGCGCTGAGCGCGGAAGCGCCCAGAGCTGTATTGTTTGTGCCCGTCGTGTTGCCGCTGAGCGCGGAGGCGCCCACGCCGGTGTTTCCCGTACCTGTCGTCGTAGAGTTTCCGGCAAATCCAAGAAATGCGTTGGTGTTGGAGACAGAGCCGAATGCAAATGGAGTGCCTCCGATGTCGAACCCAGTATTGGCGTTGACCGAACCGGCAACCGAAACGGTCGTGCCGGATTGACTTACGATTGAGCTGTCTACTTTGGCGGCGCCACCCGTGGTTGTAAATACGGGGATCGTTCCTTTCTTGCAGGCTGTACCTGAAGAGCAGGTGATGGTGTTCGCCGCCGGCGCCTGAGCCAATGCCGGAACGGCAGCGCAGAGGGCGAGGAAGGCCACACATAGAATGCCAATACGAACCATTGGACTCTCCTTATGCTTTAGCTTTTATGTCTCTGCTCGATCGGTCACACGAAACTGGATTAAGTTTGAGACTCACGTCAGAGCCTGCGAAAAATATTCTAAGTAAATGGTTTTAAAACACTTACTTCCTTCGATCCAAGGAACTACACGGGAAACCGAGCGAGCCGGGATAAATCTCTTTACGGGACACCCCGACTCTCGCATATACTGGGGTGCCGCTCCCCCACCCGGCAAGAGGCATTACCCGACAGAACCAGACACTTCGCGACATATGGTGGGCAGTAGCGCGTCAACAAATCGTCAGCGCCTCGACTCCTGGAAGGAGATCGCGGTTTTCTTCGGCCGGGACGAGCGAACGGTCAATCGTTGGGAGAAGGAATTAGGTTTGCCCGTCCACCGCTTACCCGGAACCAAGGGGCGGGTGTACGCCTATGCCGACGAACTCTCGGCTTGGCTGGCAACGTCGCGAAATGCCGGCGCTGCGCAGGAGGAGAAGCAGACGCCCCAGCCCGGAACCTCGGGCGGTCGGTTGACGGTCGTGAATGGGCGCCCTCCGCTTTTTGACGTAGCCTCCGGCGCGAGCGTCCCGCAGAGCGCGGCACCGACGTCCTCGATGGCGGCGCGCAGGAAGCCTGGCTGGCTTGCGGCCGCAGCGCTCATCATCATGACCGCGTTTGCGTTGATACTCTTTCGCAATCCGAACGCGAGCTTCAAGGCGGCTACCGATAGTAGAAGCAATGCGGCAACGAGTCTGCACGGTTCGTCACGCGGCGTGGTGCAGGCCTCTTCTCACGACCACAATCCCGAAGCCGAACAGCTTTATCTCAAGGGAAGGTATTACTGGAACAAGAGAACGCCAGACGACTTGAGCAAGGCTGTGGATTCCTTTGTGCAGGCCATTGTGCACGATCCAAACTATGCTCCGGCCTACGTTGGACTCGCGGACTGTTACAACCTGCTGCGCGAGTACACGGTGATGCCCGCGTCGGAAGCCTATCCTCGCGCCTTTGCGGCGGCAAAAAAGGCAGTGGAACTTGACGATCAATCTTCTGCCGCGCATGCCTCGCTGGCCTTTGTATTGTTCTATGGAAGGTGGGACGTAGCGAACGCGGACGTGGAATTCAGGCGCGCCATTGAGCTCGATCCGAAGAATGCGGCCGCTCATCACTGGTACGCCACTTACTTGATGGCGGTGCGCCGATTGCCCGAGGCTCTGATTGAAATCGAACGGGCGCAGGCCCTTGATCCATCTTCTGCATCCATTTTGGCCGACAAGGGCAACATACTCTTCCATTCCGGGCGGCGAGATGAGGCCATCGCCCTGTTGAAACAGATGGAAGCCACAGAGCCGGCTTTTCGTTCTCCTCACTTGTATCTGAAAGTCTTCTACCTGGCCGAAGGGGACTACTCAGACTTCCTTGCCCAATCGAGGAAAGATGCCCTCTTGCTGCATGATAGTTCTGCGCTCGCAATTACGAAGGCAGCCGAGGAGGGCTTCGCCGCGGGCGGGTCGCAAGCAATGCTGGAGAACATGCTGGCGGTCCAAAAGAAATATTACGCTCAGGGATTGGTTTCCCCGATTGCTGTGGCCCAAACCTGCGCGCTGTTGGGCGATAAAGAGCAAGCTCTTCAGTATTTGAAAGCCGCCTACGACCGGCATGACGAATTGCTGGTGTCGGTAGGAGCTTATCCCGCGTTAGATGGCTTGCGTGATGAGCCAGACTACCGGGATTTGCTGGCGCGAATGAATTTTCCGGTTGGGCATTAGAATTAGAAAAGAGCGGCCACGGATTAGCACGGATTTCGGCGATCCGCGCGAATCTGTGGCCACGAGCTTGGCGAACAAGAGTGTCCACGCCACACAATCTTTGGCTACTTCGGCTGATGTACGATTCGCAAGTACGGCTTGGGTGACTTCCAACCTTCGGGATACTTCTGTTGCGCTTCCTCATTCGATACTGCCGGCAGAATGATGACATCGCCGCCTTGCTTCCAGTTCACCGGCGTCGCGACTTTGTGTTTGGCCGTGAGCTGCATCGAATCGAGGACTCGTAGTACCTCGTCGAAGTTGCGGCCGGTGCTCATGGGATAGATGAGCATCAGTTTGATCTTCTTGTCTGGGCCAACGACGAAGACGGTGCGCACGGTGGCGTTGTCCGCGGCGGTGCGGCCCTCGGAGGTCGTTCCGCTTTCAGCGGGCAACATTCCGTAAAGTTTGGCGATTTTCAAGTCGGTGTCGCCAATCATCGGATAGTTCACCTTGTGGCCCTGGGTTTCCTCGATGTCGGCTGCCCACCTGCTGTGATTGCTTACCGGGTCGACGCTCAGTCCGATGATTTTGGTGTTTCGCTTTGCGAATTCCGGCTGGAGACCGGCCATGTAGCCGAGTTCCGTAGTGCAGACTGGCGTGAAGTCTTTGGGATGCGAAAACAGAACTGCCCAGCCGTCGCCGATCCATTCATGGAAGTGGATTGTGCCTTGCGTGGTCTCGGCAGTGAAATCGGGAGCTGTGTCGTTGATGCGGAGAACTTTCGTCGCGGTTTCGTTTAAGGTGTCGGTGGTCATAATCTCTCCTTAGAAAATAGGGTTAGTCGGGACTCGCTCGCTGCCGGTTCCAGAAGTGGCGTCTCAGACATAAAAACGAAGCCCACCCTCGGTTTGCCGGGTGGGTGTGAGAAAACCTATCAGCACTACCCACACGCCTGGGACCACGTACAACAACACGTGGAGCGGGGCGGGGAGCAGGTGCGCATACATTGGTTAGGATACGCGGCGGTGAAAATTCAGTCAAACGCGGGAGCGTTTTTGATCATGGGTTGGAGGCAGGCGATGGGTGGGAGAATTCATAACCACAAAGAACACGAAGGTGCACAAAGGAAAACCTGCGCGCCCAAGACCCTTGACTCATCGCTGGCGATACAATAGTTAAACCATGGTTAGAGCACTTCGACGGCTTCCCTTCGTGCAGTTGGACGTCTTTTCTTCGCGGCCATTTGAGGGCAACTCTTTGGCGGTCTTCGTTGATGGGCGGGGACTCAGCGACGACGAAATGCAGGCGATCGCACGGGAGATGAATCTCTCCGAAACCACATTTATATTGCCGCGTGAAACGTCGGCCGAGCGCGAACATGGAGTGAGGGTGCGAATCTTCACCGTGCAGGAAGAGTTGCCGTTTGCCGGTCACCCCACGCTCGGCACCGCATTTCAATTGCGCGGGTCGACGGGAGCACCCGAAATTGTACTGGATCTTAATGTGGGGAAGGTTCCAGTTCGGTTTGACGAAAAGCCGGGGGAGCCGGTGTTTGGCGAGATGACCCAGGTCGACCCGAAGTTTGGGGAGCGACATGATCGCGAAACGGTGGTGCGAGCCTGCGGGTTGCGCGACGGCGATATTGATCCTTCCTTGCCCATCCAGACGATTTCTACCGGCGTGGCTTTCACCGTGGTGCCGCTGCGCGGATTAGAAATCGCGCGCAATCTGCGTGTCGACATGAAGGGTTCTGAGGAATATCTGGAGCGCTCGGGAGGAAGATTCTTCTATTTTGTTAGCCGCGAGACCATGGATTCTGCAGCCCGATTGCACGCTCGCATGCTGTTCTACAACGGCGAGGATCCGGCGACTGGGTCGGCGGCGGGATGCGCGGCGGCATGGATGGTCGCCCACGGCGTCGCTCAACCCGAGGAGCGCGTGCTCATCGAGCAGGGAGTCGAGATGAAGCGTCCCAGCCGGATATTTGTTCGCGCCTCTCGCAAGGATGACAGAGTGGTTAATGTGCGTGTCGGTGGAAATGTTTTCGAGATCCTCCGCGGAGAAGTTGCTTTCTGAGAGCGTCACGCGCGAATGCGCAGCAAAAATGCTCCCATGCACAACCGCCGAGATTTTTCAATGGGCCCAGTGTCCCATTAGCATGGATGGCACTTTACATCTTCTGACTTCGCCTTTACGATTCATCTCGCTCTAAATTCTCTAACAAGAAAGTTCCCAGGATTTTTCCGGCAGCGCGGTTCGCCGGTTTGCCACTTCGGAAACACGAATGAAACCAAAGCGAACGATTCTGTGTGTCGACGATAGCGAACAGTCGCTTTCCATCCGCAAGGTCATGCTGGAAACCCGAGGCTATCGAGTAATCACTTGCACCGGCGGCGAGCAGGCCCTGGAACGATTTAAGAAAGGTGGCATCGACCTGGTGCTCACCGATCTGACGATGCCGGGCATGGACGGAAACAAGCTGATTGAAGAAATCAAAAGCATCTCGCCACACACTCCGGTTATTTTATTGTCGGGCAAAGTGAAGTTCTATGATCGCGACAGCAAGGCTGATGTTTTTCTGCCCAAGGGAATGTACGCGCCGGTTGAGTTGCTGGAGCGTATCCGCGTGTTGCTGGTTCGGAAGCGCGGTCCGAAGCGCGCACAGCCGCCCATAGTGCAATCTCCGCCTCGCAGCAGCGCCGCTTGATTTGAAGAACCCTTCAAGTGTGAAAATTCCGGCTCCAGGCTGCACGGGCGTGTGATGTCAATTGCTTCGAAGCACTCTTCAAGGATGAATTTCTGATCAGGGCTGCACAGGCGCGGACGCCCGCGCCTACATTGGCTTCTACCTTCGTGTAATATCGATTATTTGGATGCCAGTTCTAATCGAAGCCGTGGATGTGTGCAAGACGTACCGCGTGGGTAAGATCGAAGTGCCCGCACTGCGCGGGATTTCTTTCAGTGTGCAGAAGGGCGAGTTTGTGAGCGTCGTCGGCCCCTCCGGCAGCGGCAAGTCCACACTATTTTATCTCTTGGGGGGACTGGCTCGGGCCGATTCGGGGCGCGTCGTCATCGACGGGGACGACTTCGCGCAACTGTCGGACGCCGAACGCACCCGCATGCGCAAGCGCAAGATTGGATTCGTATTCCAGAAATTCAACCTGCTGCCGACCCTCGATGCGCGCTCGAATATCAACATTGCTTTGGACATTGCCGGAGCGAACGGGAATCGCGACGCTGCGTACTTCGACAAGATTGTGGGCTTGCTGGGGTTGGAAAAGCGCCTGCCTCACCGGCCTTCCGAGTTGTCCGGAGGCGAGCAGCAACGGGTCGCGCTGGCAAGGGCGCTGATCAACAAACCGGCGATTGTGCTCGCGGATGAACCGACCGGCAACCTGGATTCGAAGAACTCAGTGATTGTGCTGGATATGCTGCGGCACTCCAACCGCGAACTGGGCCAGACGGTTTTGATGATCACGCATAACCCGGAGGCCGCCAGCTACGGGGACCGCATTATTCACATGCGCGATGGCGAGATCGTAGCGCCAGAAAAAGATCCGCAGTGGACCGGGGCGCAGAACCCTTCTGGAGAAAAGCAGTAATGGATGACTTTAAGAAACCGATTTTGCCGGGCAAGGGAGCGTCCGACTACGAGCGTTACCTGCACACCGACGAACTGCTCTCGCTACAAAAGTCTTCCGAGGAGTTTCTCCACAAAGACGAGATGACCTTCCAGGTGGTGCATCAGGCTTCCGAGTTACTCTTGAAAGGTGTTGCCTGGGAACTGGGCCGCGCGCGCACTCACATCGAACAAGGCGACTTCCCGAACGCCGGCCGGCTGATTCGCCGCGCCAACCACATGCTCGAGTATCCGATCTCGATGCTCCACGTCCTGGAGACGATCACGCCCTACGACTACCATATTATTCGCGCCGGATTGGGACACGGCAGCGGCCTCGATTCCCCCGGGTTTCTTTCCATGCTTCACATCGGCCCGCGTCTTGGCGAGGTGTTCCATGCTCAATTGCGCCAGGCGAAGCTCAGCGTGGATGACCTTTATCGCCGCCATGATGAATTCTTCGGCTTGCATGATGTGGCGGAACGGCTTCTGGATTTCGACGAACGCATTCACCTTTTCCGCTTTCATCATCTAAAGCTGGCGCAGAGAATCATTGGGGGCGGCGTAATCGGCACAATGGGTACGCCGGTTGAGGTTCTTCATCAAAGGATGGAGCACCTTTTCTACAAGGAACTTTGGGACGTGCGAAACCAGATCACGGCCAAAGCCAACGACGCCATGCAGAAACCGAAGACCGGCTGCGCGTATTGAAGAATCACGAAGCGCGGGTTGTGGGTCAGCGTGAAATGGATCCGCTCGACGTGGCGGATTTCCTCCGGTAGCCAACAATCGTGGCACGAATCGTCATCCTGGGTTGCGCCGGCAGCGGCAAAACTACTTTGGCGCGGCAACTTGGCGAACGCACGGGTGCGCCCGTCATCTGTCTTGATGACCTCTGGCATCATTGGGAAGAGAAGGATCTTCCCACTTTCCGGACCTTGATCAAGAAGGCGCACGCAGGTGATGAGTGGATCAGCGACGGTAATTTTGCGGTGGCGAGCTTCGAGATCCGGTTGCCACGCGCCACTCAGGTGATTTGGCTGGAACGCTCAAGACTTTACTGCGCTTGGCGTGCCATCACGCGGGCGTTCAAGCGCGGCGAAGCTCACCGAATCGGCAACCTCAACGAAGTACTGGCCTTCATCTGGAAATTTGACCGCGTCAACCGCCCGCGGATTGAGGCACTCAGAGTTTCTCATGGCCCAAGCGTGCCAGTCCTCAGATTGATTGGCAGCCGCGAGACTGCGGCCTTTCTGTCTTCTTACGGCGCCAGCGACCAGTATTGAATTTCACTGGAGGGTTATCGTGATGCGCCCGCCGTTGCTGTGAAGTGTTCGCTTGTTTATAATCGAGATTGCTGAGCGGGAGTAACTCAGTGGTAGAGTGCGACCTTGCCAAGGTCGAAGTCGCGGGTTCAAATCCCGTCTCCCGCTCCAGACTTCAGCAAGGGAGCCCTGCGCCAGCGCGGGCTTTTTCATTTTTCGAGATGCCAGTCTTCGGACAGGTAGACTTTTGCGGCGTCTCACGCTAATTTAGGTCATAGGGCGCGGTACCCAAGTGGTAAGGGAGAGGTCTGCAAAACAGAGAGGCCATCTCTTTCAGAATCAGCCGCTTGTAAGTTGTTGAGTTACTTTGGTGTACCTGCTTCTTCCCCGTCGTTTCCCCGTCGTTTGGACCCCGATCATGCAACAATCATGCAACAGACAATAAAGGGTGGGCCACCCACTATTATCTCTGTGGTAAACGTGCGGACCAAAAACCTCTCCCTAACCAAAGGGTAACCTCGCGACGGCGAACCACAGCGGGCCGAGTGGGGGAACGAGCGAGCGACAGGAGCCGCTCGCTGGGGAAAGTTCGATTTGTTCTGGGTGGGGTTCTGATTCTGTGGACCAGGCTTGTCCTGGACGGCCGGCTTCGGTTCGATCACCACGGGGGGAGCGAAGGCCGATTGCGCCATTGAAAGGCAGCGGGACCCGCCCATAATATGCAGCTCAGCTCCGAAGGAGAGCGGTGACATGGACGCATTCTTCGCTTCTTCCGGTCTGCTCGCGCTCATCACGCTGACGTTCCTTGAGATCGTGCTGGGCGTCGACAACGTCATCTTCATTTCGATTCTGTCGAGCAAACTTCCTGGGTCGCAGCAAGGCCCGGCTCGGCGGACGGGACTCCTGGCGGCGATGGGAATGCGCATCCTGCTTTTGCTTTCCGTTGTCTGGATCATTAGGCTGACGGCTCCGCTTTTTTACATCTTGGGGCGCCCCATCTCCGGGCGCGATCTCATCCTGATCGCCGGTGGCCTGTTTTTACTGTCGCTCAGACTAAACAGAGAAGGCTAAGAAAGATTCTCTGAACCTGCATGCCTAATCTGAGTCGTGGGAGCGTTTAGCCCGTGAAAGGGCGGGAACGCGGCGCGTAGAGTTTTGCTCGGGCGAGGCGTGCACAAACTGATGGAAGGGAGGAAAAACTAAACATGATGCGAACATCGAAATCGATGGTGGTATGCAGCTCATTGATTTGCTGCCTGTTGGTAGGGTCGGCGTTCGGCGTATCGAACGGCGAAAAGGCCAAGGTCAAGGGCGTGATTTACCACTCGAACCGGAGACACTCTGACAATGAACTCCGATGGCGGAAACGTCACCGTCGTTCTGAATGATGACACCAAGGTGCAACAGCCAAAAGGACTCGGCCTGCGCAAGAAGCAGATGTCGGTCACGGTTCTGATCCCGGGCCTCAGGATTACAGCCGAAGGTGTTGGCGATGCCCAGAACAGAGTGGTGGCAAAGTCCATTACGTTCGACGCGGACGATCTCGAAACGGCTGAAGCCATTCAGGCTGGGCTGACCCCGACCAAGCACGCCGTTGAGTCCAATACTCAGAATATCGCAGCAAACAAACAAGCGACTCAGGCCAATTCGCAAGCGATTCAAAGCAATTCGCAAGATATTGCTGCGAATAAAGCGGCCACTCAGGCCAACCAACAGGCGATAGCGGCCAACCAGCAGCAGATCGAAGCTAACACCAAGAGATTCTCTGAGCTGACTGAGTACGGTACCAAAGCTGATCTGAACATCGACTTCGCGGTCGGGAAATCAATCATCTCGGCGGATGGCAAAGCCGCGTTATCGAAGTTAGCGCACGATGCGATCAATATGAGTGGCTACATCATCCAGGTGAAGGGTTTCGCTGACTCCTCGGGCACCGCTGCCATGGATCAGAAGTTGAGCATGGACCGCGCTCAGGCGGTGATTGCCTACCTAACCGAGAAGTGCAACGTTCCCGTGCGACACATTGTGGCACCGGGAGCGATGGGCAAGGCTGATCCGATGGCGAGCAACGAGACGGCATCGGGCCGAGCCGAAAACCGGCGCGTAAACGTCAAGGTGCTGGTCAATAAGGGTCTGGCGGGATAGTAAATGATTTCGACTCGTTCATGATCGAAGTCGAATGAACCAAGCGATGGGTATTGCGACTGGAAGTAATACAGGCACAGGCTTGTAGTTTTGGCAGTTGAATTAACCGGTTCGCGGGGATACGTTTAGCTCCGTGCATCCTTTCGCATAGCCCCACTCTTGCCAGAGTTCTTGGCGGGAGTGGGGTTTCTGGCGGGAGTGGGATGAGGATCTTAGAAATCCCCTTCAGAGATTTTTTCATTCACTCCGTGTTCCCGCTTTGGCGGGCGTGAAGCCTCGTCCAAGACCTTCTTGGCAGAGCTTTTCGATCCACCTAGAACTGTAAATTCACTACACGATCAAGGAGAAATGTCATGGATCTGAGCAATGAAGAACGCGAACAAGTGGCGACCGAATTGAAGCGTTTCGCTGGCGACCTGAACCTCACCGACGATCAAAAGGAAAAGCTTCGCGTCGCTCTTACGGAAGCAAGAGAAAAGATCGCAGAGTACATGCAACAGAATCCCAACACGACCAAAGCCGACGTCATCGGCAAGGTTGTTGCAAATCGCGACGCGATTCGTCAGCGGGTCGTCAACTTCCTTAGTCCCGAGCAGCTGAAGAAGTGGGACGACGAAAAGGCTAAAGCCAAGGAGTTCTTGGGCCAGAAGATCGCAGCCTAAGGATTCGCCTTGTACTCAAGTTGCTACACTTGGATGGCCGACAAAATCGAACACTGCCGGCCACCAATCCTTTGTTTGCAAGTTTGGTTGGTAGGCCCCTAGTACTACTGTGTTATAAAGTCGATACCTTAGACTGAGAAACCACCCCGGACTGCATCCTTTAATGTTAAGTTGCTGGTCATGAGCGCCCATGCTGTTGCGCCAGGCGCCCAGCAAAAACGCTTCGCGGCCTATATGAATCGCCTGGCGCAAGCCGCGGGGCACCTGGATCGCGTGGTCCCTCTGAAGTCCTATTGCACCGGTTTGCTGCTTCCCGGGGAACGCAAAAGCGTGGAACCGATGGCGGCTCGTCTCTGCCCCGACAACGTGCGCCAAACCCATCAGTCGTTGCACCATGTCGTGGCCCATGCGCCCTGGAGGGATGAAGACATTCTGGAAGCGGTGCGTCGGTATGCGCTGCCCGCCATGCAGAAGCCAGGACCGATCGAAGCCTGGATCGTCGATGACACGGGATTGGTGAAGAAGGGGAGGCATTCGGTAGGAGTCACGCGACAGTACTGTGGACAAGTGGGCAAGCAAGAGAACTGCCGGGTGGCGGTGAGTTTGTCGATCAGCACTGCGGAGGTGAGTTTGCCGATCGCCTGGCGTCTCTACTTACCGGAAGTATGGACCCAAGATAAGAGGCGGAGAAAGGCCACGGGCATACCGCCGGAAATCAGTTTTCAAACCAAGCCGGAAATTGCTTTGCAACAAATTCGCACCGCCCTGGACCGAGAGATCCCCACCGCTCCGGTACTGGCTGACGCGGCCTATGGCAACGACACCGGGTTTCGCGACGGCATCACCGAATTAGGTTTGCGGTACGTAGTGGGTATCCAGTCGTCGGTGAGTGTGTGGAAACCAGGCCAGGCACCGTTACCCAAACGGAAGTGGAAAGGAATCGGACGTCCCACCAAGCTGTTACGCCGTGATGACAAGCATGCTCCGGTTGCAGTGCGCGAATTGGCGATGAGCTTGCCTTCCTCCCACTGGAAGACGGTGCGCTGGCGGGAAGGAACTCGTAAACCCCTCCGTTCCCGTTTTGCGGCTGTGCGCGTGCGTGCGGCCCATCGCGATTACTGGAGCAGCGAGCCTCGGCCCGAGGAGTGGCTGCTGATCGAGTGGCCGAAGCAAGAAGCCGAACCGACCAAGTACTGGTTATCTACGTTGCCCGCCTCCACGAACCTTTCCGATCTGGTGCGTGTGGCTAAGCAGCGCTGGATCATCGAGCGTGACTACCAAGAACTGAAGCAAGAACTTGGACTGGGCCACTATGAAGGACGAGGCTGGCGCGGCTTTCATCATCACGCGACTCTCTGTATTGCGGCCTATGGGTTCCTGGTGGCCGAGCGGAGCCGTTTTTCCCCCTCCGCTCGCGTCGGTCAAGTGGACTTACCCGTCCCGGAAATGCCGCTCAAGTTCCGCCCTCGGGGTTCGCCCGGTACGCGTGGAGCGGCATAACCCCTGGTCCATTGCTACCCTTCGACAAACCATCGCACGGGTTCTGCTCCGACAACTCTCGGGTTGTCCCTTTTGTGGATCGCCCTTTTTATAACACAGTAGTACTAGCATCAGTGCTGCCGTTTCGATTGCCTGCTCGATGACTGGGATCTGGCTCTTGTAGAGTTTGAAGTAGATAATTTCCGCTGGCTCGGTGTCTCGGCCCGTCAACTCCTTTTCCACCTCATGCTTGAGTTGCTCCTTAGGCATCTCTCTAGCTTTGTGCAACCAGGTTGCACAATCAAAGTTCTGCCTGTCTCTTCTCGCGATCTTCGCCAATTCCAACCCTTTGGTCCAACCGACTTCCTTCAGTTCTCGCCTGGCTTGGGGCGGAAGGTGCTCATGGATCGACATCAGGTAGTACGCCTTCCTGCGCGACTCCGGAAACCGTCTTGCCAAGAACTCGTCGAAGGACTTAACGTTTTCCACCCGCCAGTACTGTCCGGCTCTGACCTCGCACAGATAGCACCCAAGTTCAACAAAGCGGATATCCCGTTCCGCTTCCTTTTGTTTTTCCCAGGCCAGGATCTCATCGATCTTGGTCAGCACGAACATCGCTCGGCGACGATTTATTGAACATTGCATAATATAGTGACATTTCTGACTTCTTGTGGTATTGTCCACGCATGGGAAATCCAGCAGGAGTGCGGCGAGATTTTGAGGCACTGGAGCAGCGGCGCTTGCGGGCGGCGCGGTTGCTGAAGAAGGGAGTCCATCAGTCCGAGGTGGCGCGGCAGGTCGGAGCCCATCGACAGTCGGTGAGCCGTTGGGCCCGGCAACTGGGGGCCGCTGGTGTTCCCGGTTTGCGGAAAGCCGGGCGCGCCGGACGTAAATCTCGGCTGAGTGGGGAAGATCTGCAGAAGGTCGAGCGCGGGCTGAAGCGTGGGCCGGAAGCTCTGGGATACGAAACCGGCTTGTGGACCGCGTGGCGGGTGGCCCACCTGATCGAGGAAGAATGTGGGGTTGGCTACCACGCCTCGCAGGCTTGGCGCATCCTGCGGCAGTTGGGATGGAGCTGTCAGCGTCCCACCGGGCGAGCGCTGGAACGAGATGAGGAGAAGATCCGGATGTGGAAGCAGAAGCGCTGGCCGGAGTTAAAAAAAAGGCCAAAAACGAAGGCCGGACGATCGTCTTCATCGACGAAAGTGGATTGAGCCAGCGTCCGCACCGCTGCCGTACCTGGGCGCCACGCGGACAGACGCCGGTGCTGCAATATCACTTCAACTGGAAGATGTTGTCGGCGATCGCGGGCGTGACCTGGTGGAACTTCTACTTCCGGCTGTTTCCTGGCTCCATTCGCAGCCGGCAGATCATCGAGTTTCTCTCCCATCTGCTACGCCACATTCCCGGCAAGCTGCTGATCGTCTGGGATGGCCTGCCGGGCCATCGCAGCCGCGCGGTGTGGGAGTTTGTGCAACAGCAGAGAGGACGCTTGTGGCTGGAGTTTCTCCCCGCCTATGCACCAGAACTAAACCCGGTCGAGTATCTGTGGTCACACTGGAAACAGCACGAGTTGCCCAACTTCTGTCCCACCACCTTTGGACAGTTGAGCCACTATGCCCGCCAGGCGCTTCGGCGGATGCGCCGACGGCCCACTCTGGTGATCGCCTTCTGGCAGCAGGCCGAACTGTTTCCATTGTAACTATATTATGCAATGCTCAATAGTTTCGGCAACACAGGCGGATTTCTCCTGAGGAACTCCCTCAGTTGTTAGACAGCGGTGTTAGCAAGAACGAGTTGGAATCCCATCTCACGCGCTTGTTTCCGAAGTCTAGCTTCCAGACGTAGGCGGTTCTGTATTTCGTTCTGGGCACAGACGGTTTCATCGTAGGCCTGCCCCATAGTCACCATGTGATAGATGATGCGCGCCAGTTTGTGGGCGGTGGCGGTGATCGCCTTGGGAGCTCCGAGTTTAGCCCGCATCCGGCGATAAAAGTGCCCGAGATAGGATTGACTGCGATGGAGTGCTTGAGCGGCCATGCGGAGTGCCGTTGCCGCTCGGTTCTTGACCTTCCGGGTTTTGACCGACAGCACTTTCCCACCGCTGACCCGGTTGTCCGGACAGAGCCCGAGCCAAGATGTAAACGCGGGTGCGCTGCCAAAGCGCGAGAGGTCAGGACCGATCTCCGCCAACAGAGTTTGCGTGGTGAGGATGTTGATTCCTGGGATCCGCGTCAAGTCGACTCCGAAGATGCGATGGAGATGACTTCTTAGATCGAAACGGGGCACGTCATCACTCGGTTCTTGCTCGTTTTTCGATTCCGGCAAAGAACCTTCGCGAGCATCCACCTTGGACTCGAACGCCTCGAGATACTGCTCAATCTCGTGGTCACATGCCCTGATCAACTCTTGGTAATGACGAAACGCCGTCAACGACTGGCCGAGCGTGAACAGATGCTCGCGCCGATAATCTCCCACCAGCGACTTGGCCAGGGTATCCTCCGTGGCCTTGACCCGCCGATCGCGGAGCGCCGCCAACGTGTGCGGGTTGCGCTCACCCGCCAGGATGGCCTGGATGATCGTTAGACCCGTCACGCCAGTGATATCGTTGATCACGTGGTGCAGTTGCAGATTCATCTGGTCCAAAGCCTTTTGCATGTGTTGCACGTGAGTCGAGGCCATCTGCACCAGGCTGTCCCGGTGGCGAAGGATGGAGCGCACCGTGCAGACCGCCTGTTCCGGCCGGAACGATCCGCGCAGTAAGCCCACCGTATGCAGATACTGCAACCACTGACAGTCGGAAACATCGGACTTGCGTCCAGGCACATTCTTCACGTGACGTGCATTGACCAGGAACACCGTGAACCCTCGTGCCTCCAAAACCTGAAACAATGGGATCCAGTAGACGCTCGTTGATTCCATCGCCACCGTCTCGATCTTGCAGGCTTTCAGCCAGGCTGCCACAGCGTGCAGGTCTTCCGTGAAGGTCGAAAAATGGCGCACCGGTTGCGGATCTCGATCCACAGGCACGGCGATATAGATCTCCGTCGCCCCCACATCCCCACCGGCAGCATTCGGGTTCAGGCAATGCAACACTGGCGCACCTATTTTCTTCGTGCTGTTCTTTCGTTTTCTCGCCATGGCTCCTCCCTGAAATTGACCTGCCATGCGAGACGGCCCAAACCATGCAAAAGAAAGTACTCTCCTGATCGAGATCGACGTACCTCTGTGCGAGGCCGCCGTCATCACTGATTTGAGCACTAGGTTTGGGACCATGCTAGTAAACGGGCTCCCGAAGGATGCACCATTGGAAATTCGGCCTACTTGCCGACGCGCACGGCCCCATCATCTTAGCCTTTCCCATTTCCGCCTCAGTTCCTTACCTGCTTGACTCGCGCATCGCGGGTCGCTTGCTAGTAAGCAAGCTCGTCAAGCCAACCAAGGCTTTCTGCTCCAGGACGTCGAACCAGACGGGTTTCAGCTGTCTGTGGTTTTCCGAGGCAAAGCCCGATGTAGGGGCAGTTGCTGCAGGGATTCTGTGGGAAGCGAACGCCACTGTGAGGCAAAAAGTGGGCGGACTCGATTCGTCCGATCGTGTCTTCTGCCAGTTGGCCGAACTCGTGACGCTGTTCGTCGGTGATTGCGGTTCGTAGGTATTGGATCTCAACTAACCGCTTGCGGACGAAGACGACCTGAGCGACTTGAGAGATCCCCGTCATCCAGGAATAGCAGACGAGTTGCGGGTCCAGGGCCAGCAGTCCATCTGGTTCCTCTGAGTAGCGACTTGATGTGGTTTTCCACTCGATCAGACAGCCCTCACCATCGAGTTTTCCGATGGCGTCAACGTAGGCGACGAAGTCATTTTTCCCGGAAACCGGCCTCGTAAACTTGATCTGCAACTCGCTGCGTGGTCGACGAATACAAATGCGATCATCCTGGCAGAATCGGTCTAGGAGCTGAATTCCTTGTTGGAGCATCCGATCCCAGGTGTCGCCCTTCGAATAATGCAAGCCTTGCTTTTGGTAGACGGACCATTCGCGGAAAAGAACCGCTGCGGCGTCTTTCCGAAGGAAGTACGCGGACAAAGCTTGTTCGAAGGCGCGCCCGAAAAGCATGGCTGCCCGGGTATCTTTTTCTTGCCAGCCGTCGAGGTAACGGTGACGATAGCGGCGCGGGCAGGTGAGGTACTGGCTGATCTGCGTATAGCTGTATGTCACTTTGACCCCTCCCATACAGCGAGGCTCGCGGGTGACGCGCTCGAGAGTTGTTCCCACTGGCGGGCAGGTGCAAAGGCATCCAGGTTGAGCAGGGAAGTGCCGTTCACGACAACCTGGCTGACCTTGACGACTCCGCGCAGGCCAACCAGGTTCTTGTCATCGATCTCGTCGTGTCCGAGCAGTTCGGTGTCGTAACCGAAGTCGCGCAGAAACCAGTTGAGTTTCCACAGCCCTCTAGCCTGGATTATTCACGAAGTCTCTAGCCAAGAAAGAAAGGATGCTCTAAAAGGGATGATGAACACTGGGGTTGCAGCCCCTACATTCCATTTCGGAGCATCCATCGCTTGATACAAAGTGTTTTACCACAGCTGACCTTCTCCTTCTACCGCCATCAACCCATCCGCGCCGATTTTTCCGGCGGCCAGATCACCAGCGATGCCGGTCTGCTGCCCCTGCGTGCCTTCGATCAGCGCCATCATCTGACGCGGGACTGGGCCGAAGGCCTCAGCGACCCGCGTCAAACCGCGCGCGTGCAGCACGATTCGCCCGCGCTGCTGCGGCAACGCATCTATCAGATCGTGGCCGGCTACGAAGATGCCAATGATGCCGATCGTCTGCGCCACGATCCCCTGTTGCAGATCGTCGCCGATCAGAAACTAGGAGTCGCGCTCGGCTCCCAGCCCACGCTCAGCCGTTGGGAGAACGCTCCCGCGGGACGCGATCTGGTGCGCTGCAACGACCGGCTGTGCGAGCAGTTCATCCGCCTCTGCGGCGAGCAGGTTCGCCAGCGCGGCGAGATCCTGCTCGATCTCGACTCCACCGACGATCCCACCCACGGCCAACAGCAACTCAGCTTCTTCAACGGCGCCTACGGCCAGCACATGTATCATCCTATGCTGGTCTTCGAGCGCCACACCGGATGTCTGCTGGCGGCGCGCCTGCGGCCGGGAAACGCCTCCAGTCATGCCCGCATCGTGCCCATGCTGTTGCGCCTGGTACCACGTTTGCAGGCCGCCTTCCCCGACGTGAAGATCAAACTGCGTGGCGATGCCGGCTTCGCTTTGCCACTTCTCTACCAGTTCTGCGAGTTCTTCGACATCGAGTATGCCATCGGCATCCCCGCCAACTGCGTCTTTAAACAGCGTGCCGAACCGCGGCAGAAACAGTTGCAGCGCCGCTATCGCCGTACCCAACTCCCGCAGCGCAGTTTCTCCAGCTTCCGCCACCGCGCCCGTTCCTGGCCGCGGCAGCGCCGCATCTGCTACAAGGCCGAGCACACCGCCACCGGAACCAACTTGCGCTTCGTAGTTACTAACTGCGCCGGTCGCGCCGCCGAGGTCTTCGCTTTCTACAATGATCGCGGCGAGTGTGAGAACCGCATCGAGGAGTTCAAGAACGGCTTCCGCGCCGACCGCTTGAGCTGCCACCGCTTCCTGGCTAACGCCTTCCGCCTGCTCCTGCACGCCGCCGCCTACAACCTGGTCAACTTATTCCGTCTGCAGTTGCCCCAGCCTTGGCGCTCAGCCCAGATCGAAACTCTACGCGCCCAGCTTTTCAAAATCGGCGCCCGCGTACGCCAGACCGCCCGTTGTGTTCGCTTTCACCTCGCCAGCGGCTGGCCCTTTCAGAACCAGTTCCGCTCCGTCGTCCTCGCTGTCAACAGCGGTTGACCGAACCACTTGCCTCCGAACTCAGCTTTCCACCGGCAGTCCGTGCGGAGCCGTGCCCAAAAACCTTCCTCAACTTGGTCCCGGCGCAGTTTCGTTCCCGACGACCTCTGACCCACCTGCCCCTTTATCTATCCAAGCTCTTGATCCCACCTCTCCCACACAAATCTCGGGTCTGATGAATTAAGTAGGCTAGGCGTGCAGTAGAGGCGGCCGGTAACGGAGTGTCCCGATAGTTCTTTGGGTTCGAGGATAGAGAAGCGGAGGAGATAGAACTGCTTTTGTGCATTCCAACGATGATGGGCTCGCTCGACGCGGACGAGTAACAGACCATCGCGGACTTGAGATGCAACAGACCAGTCGGCGTCGTGCAAGCCTTGGATATGCCGTCTCATGAGGCACCTTCTTTTGAGCCGAGATAGCTGTTGAGCTGGCACAGTACAGCATCGCGGTCTTTGCTGGCCCAATCGGCTAGATGCGCGACGAAGCCTTCGACCTGCTCGCGCGTGGCTTCACGAAGAGTTTTTACCCCGCAGAAATCGGTTGCGTACGACTTGACCAAACTGGCGTCGAGTTGATGCTGACGAATAAGTTGGCAGAGGTGATCGCGAACTGTTCGTCCGCCGTAGTTTCCGTTGGTAGGTTGCGGAGCAAGTTTCTTCGATTGCGGAGACGCTGTCGACGGCTCCGAGTACGAACCGATCTCTTCGACAGAGCAGATGCCGATTCCATAGGCCTTTCGCAGCGCTCGGTTGACAGCGCGAGTTTCAGCTACGCGCATTTCCGCACCATGGACAAGGAAGGAAACATTGGACGGATCGGCATCGCCGTAGCCGACGAAGCCTTTGCATCCTTTTGATTTATAGACAGTGGCTTCGAACGCCCAACGTGACTCTTTGGGATCACAAAACTCCCGCGCTGGCTGGACTAGAATCCCTTGGCATCGCTTTCTCCGAGCTAGCCGTATAAGGCCGGTATGGGTCACGTACCAACCTTTGTCTAGGAGCAGCAGATCCCCAGATGAGACTGAAAAACTGAACTCTCTGGAAAAGTACGCCAGCAGTTCCAGAACTTGGGGGTTCACCTCTGAACCCCACCTCTGGCGCGCGAGTCTCCGATTACGGCGGGACAACTTATCTACCAAGACTGTCATAGCCACCTCGCTGTTGTAATGCACCATTAATGCATAATGCATTACGGTTGTCAATTAAGAAAGCTAGCGGCCTTGACCCTCGGCGTAGGCTTCGATAGCATCGCCTCGGAGCTTGTGGACCTATGGAAAAGAAGGAGACTCTAAACTTCCGAGTTTCCGCTGAATTCAAGCGAAGGCTGACGGAGGAAGCCGGGAAAGAGCGGCGGTCACTTACAAACTACTTGGAGACCACTCTAACCAAGCTCTGGGATGAAAGAGAAGTGAATATGGTAAGAAAACGAGAGGCCAAGAAGAATTGAATGCGGCTTCCCGTCGCATCGGGTAAATGCCAGGATGCCCGAGAAGGCGATTGTCCGACAAAGTCCGCTGCGCCCGTAAGCTTCCCAATTGGTTGTATGCCCCTGGATTCGTGGTGGATAGATGGATAAGCTGTCTGTAATCTGTTAGTTACCTTAGTACTAATAAAACCTTCACTCTAGACCCAGCATCTAATCGCGTAGAAGCAAGGACCACGCCCTGGGGACCTGTTATCTGTTCTGCGGTGGGGCTCACCAGGAACGGGATCCTTGGCCATCCGGGCACAGGTGGTTGTAAATGAAGCCTCCAAGTGAAAAAGCAACACAACAGGCGGTCTCACGGCGGGCAGTAGATAAGAAAGCCGCCACTGTCTCCGCCCGCAAACTCGAAGCCAATCGCCAGAACGCGCTGAAGTCCACTGGGCCCAAGACACCCAGAGGCAAAGCTTACAGTGAGAGGAACGCGATCAAGCATGGCTTGTTCTCTAGCTAGGCAAATGATGGATTTTGTCAGCCACGGGGAAGATCCGACCGAATACGAAGAAATTCTGAACGGCCTTCGCGCCAGGTATCAGCCGATGGGGACAGCAGAGGAGCTGGAAGTGGAACGTATCGCCCTTTGCTGGTGGAGGCTCAAACGGGCATGGCGTTATGAGAACGCGATGAACCGTGTCGCATTACGGAATTTGGGTAGAAGAGAGTTAGCTGAGCAAGCAGAGTGGTGTACGGAGCGAGACAAAGCGGAAGACGTTATAATCCAGGAACTAAAGAAGGCCGCCGAGGAGATCCAAGAAACTCAAGAATTCCCAAAGGATTGGGGGGAGTTAAAGCAAAGGATTTTCGCGATCGAGCCGAAATTCGAGTTGGTCTGGAAGTCGCTTGAGTGCGCTGCCCAGGAAAGATTGGCTGCGCCGGCAATCTCAAAACTGTCGAAGCAGTTAAGTCCTGAGTTACGCTCTTCGCTTCTTGCTATGTTTACGGTGCGGAGCGCCATCATCCTTCTTGAGGAACTGAGACAGTCGAGAAATACTTCAGTGCGCGAAATCGCCATCGCTCAGCACGTAATTCCGAATAGCGATGCACTTGATAAGATCCTTCGCTATGAAACTACCATCGAGCGACAACTCAGTCGCTCCGTCGACCGACTGGAGCGGCTCCAGAGACGTCGCACGGGGGAGACGCTCCTTCCGCCGGTGAGCGTACGTTTGACGCGAGGATAGGGGAGGGCACCCAAGGTGTGACCTTAATGCTGTTTTTGCAAAACGAAGCCAAGAAGTATTTGTTTATGAATGGCTTGCAATTTGCGAGCCCAGCTGAAAGCCAAACTCTGAGAGTGAGAAGCGATAAATCTCATCAATCGAGCAATCACTTCGCGCTCTGTTCCAACTGATCGCTGCTGTCTTCGATCTTTTCCTGGAGGCTTCGGTACAGTTGGGAGCATGGTCCGGAGTCAGCTTTGGATGCATCGCTCGCGATGGCTTTGGAAAGCGCGTCGGCTGCGCCCAGATACTGTTGAACCAGACGGCCCTCTTCGTCCAGCGAGGACTGGATGGCAGGATCCATGACCAACTCGCGGGCCGTGGCAATTCGCTGCGCCACCAACTTCGAGTGCATAGCCAGGTTGTCCACACTGTCTTGTCGGTCTTGTCCCTTTTTCGCGAACATGGCGGAAATATCGTCTCTAGTCATGTCGTTGTAGGTGCCTGCTTCGATGTGATTGCGAATCGCCAGCCCCGTCGCGGACACTTCGGCAGTGGCTTTCTCGAACATCGTAAAACCCCAGTATCCGGTCGCTCCTACCGCCATCACGCACATCAAGCCGATGATGGTCAGGACAAACAGGCGCTTCTTAATGGTCAATTGCATTCTGCACTCCTTGCCTAAGCGTCCACCTCGAGAGAGCCGATTTTGACAAGGGCCTACGAACCGCGGATAGCTCTGCCCTTTCGTCTTAGGCAGTCCCGCACAGCGTAGTCCCAGCCAGGTGTGAGGGGGAGCTCGGCGCACGACGGCCCCGATCCGCATTACTCACATATTCCAAATCGGCAGGGTGGCGGAAAGCTTGAGCATCTGGATCGAGCTCCGCGGAGTTAATTCTGAGGTCGACGGCCCGGGGCGCGGCTGGTCTTGGCCTTTCCGAGAGCACGTGCCGGGCGTCCCATCCTTTGAATATCCCCCAACAGCCCCTCGGGAGATACCGGTCTGCCAAGAAACTCCTTTAACTCGACCGAAGTCTCATGCTCCATGCCCTGGCGCAGCAGGTGCTCGCTTATCCACGGATACCACTGCGGATTGCCAGTGGCGAACGGGCCCAGCGATTCCTGAATGCGATGACGTATGTCCGCCGTAATTATCGCGCCCAGGCCATAGTTCACCATGTAGCCGGGCGTATCCACCAACTGCACTCGCAGTGCCCACCATGCCAACTCAGGATGCGGGACTACGTGCAAGTAGCGGCTCGTGATTTCCGTCCAAACTGCGTTGGGGTCCGCTGCCGGATTGTGTAGCATGCGGATTTCGAAGAGCGCCCACGCCACATCGAGCATTACACCCGAGTAGAGAGCGCGCAGCGAATCGGATTCAGGCGCACTCGTCCCCAGATATTTCTGCTGCCAGGCGGGTTCGTACGTATCCCACGAGGGAACATCGGCGAAAGCCTCGTAGAATACCGGGTCGCCTAGGTCCATGAAGGCCGGGCGCGTGTGCAGAGCCATCATATGCACGCTATGGCCGTTCTCATGCACGAACTCGTTGAGCAGTCCCAGGCCCCCGCGTGCGTAATTTCCGGAGACATAGACCACGGTTGGCTGCCACACCTCGTTAACCATATGGCCGCGGACAACAAAATCTGAGTAAGCGAGCGGCGCCTTGCCGAGTCGCGGGTCGAGGTCATAAAGAATGCCGAGTTGTTTCAAGTCAGCGCCGAGGTCTTGGTAGTAACGCTGCGTGATCGGCAGCAGTGATTCTCGGGGAATGGCTTTGCCTAGTAAACGGTCGGCTGTACCCCCCACGTAGTCGTAATCCCACGGCTCGATTTGCTGGCCGCCGCTGGCCTCGCGCCAGGCCTCCAGAATCTGTAGCAGCCAGGTTTCGATTTGAGCGGACTGCACTCCCAGCGTTTTGGCGGCGTCATCCACTTGCGATCCGTTCTTGGCCGCGTCAGCAGCGGATCGCGCAATCAGCCGGCGGTATGGACTGTCGGGTTCGTCGTTGCCGTTCACCGCCTTCCACAGCGGCAAAAACGCCATGAAGAGGGCCTTGCGGCGCTGCGGTTCGGCCATCTGGGTGAGCAAATCAAACGCCGCGACACGGCTCACACGCTTGCCTTCGAATTCCAGGTTGTTGCCCAACTCATCGAAGCAGGAATAGAGCGCGAAGTGCAGATCATCAACCTTCAGGTCGCGGCGCTGAGCATCTCTGCAATGCACTTTGCGCTCGAGTGAGGTTTGGTCTGCCGACATTGACTCCACACCCTTGCGCATGAGCATCAGGGCGCGGGCATCCGTTGCCGACAATTCTTTCTCGGAGATTCTTCCCAGACGCGCTGCAACCTCCCTGTGTCTTTCCTCATAGATCTGTTTCCATGCGGAAAGGTCTTTGCCCCGGTAGCTGGTGAAAAGACCTGAATCAATCGCCGCCATGATGCTCGAAGCATCCATCAAATCGGCGTAGGAGTTTTCTGCTTGCGCGAGCGATTTGGCTGGCGACTCTCTGCACGAACTGGCGCTCAGAATCAGCGATGCAACGAGGAGCGTGTTGGCGAGACGACGGCCTGAGCAATTTACCATCGGAATGTCTTCTAGCCCCGAAGATTCAGGAAGCCCCCGTCGATCGGGTAATCCGAACCGGTGATGAAGGACGCTTCGTCCGAGCAAAGAAAAAGAGCAAGGGCGGCGATCTCTTCCGGCTGAGCCATTCTCCCGATCGGTTGCGATTTTGCCAGTTTCTCAAACATCTCTTGCTCCTTGCCGGGATAATTACGACGCAGAAATTTATCAACAAAAGGCGTATGGACTCTCCCCGGCGAAATGCAATTGCAGCGAATGTTGTGGGCGAGGTAATCCTTGGCCACGGAGTAGGTCATCGCGACCACGGCACCCTTGCTCATGGAGTAGGCGAAACGATCTGCAAGCCCCGATGTCCCGGCGACGGATGCCATGTTCAAAATGACGCCGCCTCCGCTCGCCTTCATGTTGGCCACCGAAGCGTTCATGCAGTGGTACATACCTTTTACGTTGACACCGAAAATCCTGTCGAAGTCTTCTTCCGAAGTGCTTTCCAGGTTGCCAACGTGAGAGATGCCCGCGTTGTTCACCAGGATATGAATGTGCCCTTCGCGAGAAATGGCGCTGAACGCGGCTTCCACGTTGTCCCGCCGAGATACGTCGCAGCGGTAGGCCTTGGCATTGCCTCCGGCAGCGACAATTTCGCCGACCACTGTTTGGGCGGCATTCTCGTCGATGTCCAACACGCGCACGGACGCTCCGTTGCCCGCGAATCGTTGAGCGACCGCGCGCCCAATTCCGCTAGACCCTCCCGTGACTACGGCAAGTTTGCCGTCGAGGCGAAAAGCGTTTGAATTAGCCTTCAGAGGAAACCTCCGCGTTTCGATTCAAGCCTCGGATCTGCTCGGCCTCCACCTCACGCGTCCGCCGGTTCGGAGCGAATCGCGTCGGCAACTGAAGGCTGCCATGCAACCACCTTCTGCCGCGACTCGCCCAGTTGGTCGATCCCAAGCTCAACCACATCGCCCGGCTTCAAGTACTTTGGCGAGTTCATGCCCAATCCGACTCCAGCCGGCGTCCCGGTGCTAATGATATCGCCGGGAAGCAACGTCATGAATTGGCTGACGTAGCTCACGAGAAAAGGAACATCAAAGATCATCTCACTAGTACCGCGACCGCGTGATTGTGTAGCCAAAGATGTTTCGGGCCTTTTTACGAGTAAACTTCCACTGGATCGGAACTCGATGTCGGTTCATGCGACGGCTCCAAGCCTGAGTTTCCTTTCGCAGAGAAGCTCGATCTGCGATACGGCGCCGGCCCAGGCATTGTCGCGAAAACAGGCTGATCGCGATTTCGGCCTGGTTGAGCCAACTGCCATGCTTCGGGGTGTAGTGCACGGTGAACCGGTCCCACAGCCAGCCACCCGCTGTCTCGCCAAAACGTTCCACCAAAGCCTTGCGTGTATGCGAGCTCAGATTGTCCATCACCAAGTGGATGACGTCCGCCCGCGGGTAACGAACCGCGACCTCCAGCAGGTAATCGGCAAACTCGGGGGAGGAACGGGTGGCCGTCACTTTAGGGAAGTGCCGTCCCGCTTTCGGCTCGACCCCGCAAAACACGTTGGCCGTGCCACAACGTTGGTATTCGCCATCGCGCCGCGCCACGCATCCCGGCCTCATGGCCAGCGGAGGACGAATCTCTTGGTGAAGGACCACCGGTTTCTCGTCCACACAAACCACCGGTTCCTGCTCGGAGAACGGCTTTTCATACACGGCCAGCACCTCCTCCATGCGCGCGATGTATTCCTCATCCAGCTCCGCCACGCACCACATTTTTTTCCCGCCACGGCTTCAGGTCGTGGCTTTCCAGCAAGACCCGGATCGTTTCCCTTCCTACCCGCGGCACCAGCTTGCGTTTCACCGCCTCTTCCGTTAGCAAACGCACCGTCCAGCGCGCTCGGCCCTCCGGCGGTGGACCGCACACCAGAGCCACGATGCGTTGCCGCTGCTGCGCGTCCAGCAACAGCGCCTTCCCCGGCCGTGGCCGCTCGTACAAAGCCCGCTCCAGTCCCGCTTGCTGATAGCGCTGGCTGGTCAGCCACACCGTCTTTGGCGTCAACCCAACATCGGTCGCCACCGCGCGGATGGAATGCCCCTCGGCCAGTTGCCGCAGCGCCAAGGCCCGCAACACGGTTCGCACCGGCTGCAACCCGCTACCCAACAATCGCCGCAACTCCTGCCGGTCTTGCTTGGACAACCGCACCCCAGAGCGCTCGTTCATGTCCAAGCTATAAGCTCGGACACACTGTCTGCCAAGTACCTTACCGTATTACTCTCTATGCAGTCATAGTACTAGTGGAACTGCGTTGCCGGAATTCTCCGTTAACCTTCAGCCACATCTTTAAACCGTTGGTGTCCGGAATTTCGTCGCGCGTTGCCAGAAAAGGTCCGAGCGGCGCAAATGTGTCCGCACTCTTTCCCTTGACCCATTGCCCGCCCCGCTCCAGTTGAAACGCGCGCTCGGAATAATCGTTGTGCAGAACATAACCCGCCACGCATTCGAGTGCGTTGTCGCTCTCGACGTAGCCGCACTTCTTGCCGATCACGACGGCTAACTCGACCTCCCAATCCACTTTTCGTCCATTCTTCGGAATCACCAGATCATCATTCGGGCCGGCGAGTGAGGTCGTTGCTTTGAAAAATATGACTGGCTCCTGCGGAATTTCCATCTTGCTCTCTCGGGCGTGGTCGCGAAAGTTCAAGCCAATGCAGACGATCTTGCTGGGGCGCGAGACTGGTGATCCCAGGCGCACCGATTGCGCAACGCGCGGTGCGGAAGCCGCGTTTTCCTCGAACCATAGCCTCAGTCGAGAGAGTCCGTCATTCGCGAAAAACTCTTCATCATAGTGCGGCACAAAGCTGGAAACGTCTAGCCGCGTGCCGTCCCCAGCGACAATTCCTGGACTCTCGCTGCCTGAATCTCCAAACCGGATCAGCTTCATCAGATAAATTCCATTCTCAATAGTGTGTCGGGTCCCAAGGCTCTACCGATTCACCATCGAAAAAGGGGGCAATCCTAAACCAACCGATTCAAGTTCGCAAGTCCGGGATGCGAAGATGAGTTAAGCAGACCGGTTAAGAGCTGAGATCACCTTGACTATCCTTCGAAAATGCGCGACGCTGAGGACACTCGGGTCTTTTTGCTGGTAGGGGGTGCCGCATGGGGCCAACAATTTCATCGCTCATCACCGCGGCGGAAAGCGGCGACAGTGCCGCCATGGATACATTCTTTAGCACCTTATACTCCGAGTTACACCGCATGGCAAAGCGGGAAATGGCGCGGCGTGGCGCTCCACCAAGCCTAAGCGTAACCACACTTTTGCACGAAGCCTATCTGGACATGGCCGGCCGTAACGGCGCCTCGTTTCCTGATCAGGCGCGCTTCATGGGATATGCTGCGCGCGTGATGCGAGGACTCATTATTGATCATGCCCGGAGCCGTCACGCAATCAAACGCGGTGGTGAGTTCGAAATTACTTCGCTCGATACTGAGGGCGTGCAGAATCCCGCCGACGCGAAAGAGCTCTCCTCGATCAGCGATGCTCTGGATGAACTTGCGAAAGTCGAGCCTGAGCTCGCTGAGTTGGTTGACTTGAAGTTTTTCTGCGGGTTTTCTTTCGCCGAAATCGCCGCTCTGCAGAAAATCTCGGAACGTACCGCGCAAAGAAAGTGGGAGAAGGCTCGCATTTATCTCCACCGCAACATCCGCGCGGATTTGCCACTCTGAGGGTCGGATGTCCACGTTGAGTCCCGATCAATGGCAGGCTTTGAGTCCATACCTGGACGAAGCGCTTGCCATGACGGACGAAGAGCGCTCGATCTGGCTGTCCGCACTGCGCACCCAGAGTCCAGGTGTGGCGGAGCAGTTGCAGATGCTGCTCCAGGAGCACCGGGCACTATCCGAGAAAGGTTTCCTCGAGGAGCATTCCGTCAGATTGCCCACAGTGCAGGGTCTCGTGGGCCAGTCCGTTGGTGTCTACACATTGCTATCCCAGATCGGTCAGGGGGGCATGGGCAGCGTCTGGCTGGCGGAGCGAAACGATGGACGATTTGAGCGGCAAGTAGCGGTGAAGTTCCTCAACATCGCTCTGATGGGGAAGGGCGGTGAGGAACGATTTAAACGCGAGGGCAGCATTCTCGGGCGATTGGCGCATCGCCACATCGCAGAACTCCTCGACGCGGGCGTGTCGCAAACCGGACAACCTTACCTTGTTCTTGAACACATCGACGGCGATCACATCGATCGCTACTGCGACCAGCACCGGTTGGGTGTGAAAGCGCGTATCCGACTCTTCCTCGGTGTGCTGGGGGCCGTTGCGCAAGCCCACGCTAACCTGATCGTGCACCGCGATCTCAAGCCATCGAACGTACTGGTGCGGAATGACGGGGAGGTAAAGCTGCTTGACTTTGGTATTGCCAAACTGCTCGAAGGTGACGGCCAGACCGGGGAGACCGCGACCCTTACCGCCGAAGGCGCGCGAGCGATGACGCCGGAGTATGCCGCTCCCGAGCAATTGCTCGGCGGAGCGATCACAACCGCAACCGATGTCTACGCCCTGGGTGTACTGGTCTATGTGTTGTTGACCGGACAACATCCCGCCGGGGCCGGACCGCATACAGCGGCGGATCTGGTTAAGGCGATTGTGGATACAGAGCCGATGCGGCCTTCGGATGTTGTGGCTCCCAACAGCAGAAACCCAAAAGTCGCCATCAGCAACGCCGCCCAGCGTGGCACGACGATCTACAAGCTCAGCCGGTCGTTGCGCGGGGACCTCGACACGATCATTGGGAAGGCGCTCAAGAAAGAACCAGGGGAACGCTATTCCTCCGTCACCGCCATGGCCGACGATCTCCGCCGATACTTGAGGAACGAAACGATCAGCGCCCGGCCGGACACGCTCTCTTATCGCGCCATCAAGTTTGTGCGCCGGAACCGTACGGCGGTTACGCTCGCGACCCTGGCAATTCTGGCCACGATCGCCGGAGTTCTGGGGACATTGATGCAGACTCGAAGGGCTCGCGCAGAGCGCGACTTCGCGCTTCGGCAATTAGTTCGCGCGGAAGCCACCATCGAGTTCAATGAGTTCTTGCTCTCCGATGCGGCCCCTTCGGGCAAACCATTCACCGTCAATGAGCTGTTGGGAAGCGCGGAAAACATCCTTGGGCGCCAGCGAACCGCAGACGACACCTCCCGTGTAGAACTGATGGTCGTCATCGGCGACCAGTACTCCACACAGGACGAAGATGCGAAGGCCCGCCGCGTCCTGGAGGCAGCTTACAAGCTCTCGCGGCCGCTGGCGGAACCGATCGCGCGTGCGGAGGCCTCGTGCTCTCTTGCTGGTGCTCTTGCGCGGGATGGCGAACACGATCGCGCGGAGGCCCTCATTCAGGAGGGACTGCGTGAACTTCCCGCGGGATCACAATATGACGTAGATCGAATTTTCTGTCTCCGGCGCGGCAGCGAAGTTGCCCAGGAACGCGGCGATCCGCAACAAGGCCTCGCCCGAATGCAGGCAGTACAGGGAATATTGAAGCAATCGCCCTTTGACTCCGAAAACCTGGAATTGCACACGTCGGTAGAGTTGGCGGAAGCTTACCGCGTAGCCGGGCAGAATTATCTGGCGAGTTCCACCTTCGAACGGGCTGCCGCCTTGCTGGCGCCGCTGGGGCGCGGTGACACTCAGACTGCCGTAGTGATATTCAATGACTGGGCGCTGGCGCTGGACAAACTCGGACGGCCGTTGGAAGCGGAAAAGCTTTTTCGTCGGGCGATCGATATCAGTCGCGCCGGTCAGACAGAAGAGACCGTCTCCCCGATTCTCCTTAACAACTATGTCAAAACGCTGGCTCAACTGGGTCGTCTCCAAGAAGCGGCAGATTATGCCGAACGGGCAAACGCCAAAGCGCAGCAAACCGGCGACCAGTTGGTAATCTATCAATCTTTATACTGGCGCGCGTTGATCTGCATCGAGCAGCATGACTTTGACCGTGGGGCAACCATGCTTGCCGACTTGGAACCAATACTGCGTCGAACCTTTCCCTCTGACAATTATTGGTTTGGGGCTCTGGCCTCGGCGCAGGCACTGCTGGCGGCGGGAAGAGGTAATTTTCAGACGGCCGTACGGTTGGCGGATCAGGCAGTGGCTATTGTCGAAGCCGCTGGCAAGGCGGGTCGATCGGGCAGCGATTTCCTGCCCATTGCGCTGTTCCGCCGATCCACGGTCGAGCTCGACGCCGGACTACCGGCTCAAGCCGCCGACGACGCGCAACGGGCCCTGGAGCTGTTAAAGACCGCCGGGCCACCTGGAGCGTTCTCAAGCATGATTGGTCGCGCCTACTTGAACCTTGGGCGCGCCTTGAAGTCCCAAGGCAAGCAGGATGAAGCGAACGCCGCATTTCGCTCGGCGGCCGAACATCTACAAAACACCTTGGGTCGCGACCACCCCGACACTCGCAGAGCACAGCAGTTGGCGGAGTCTGAAACCCAGCGTCCATAAGCTTCCAGCGTGGATTTTTCCTCCCAGTTGGCGTCTTTTCCCTTCCCTTTCCGATATTCCAACTAGAGACCAATAGGCCCAGCGTCCGGCGCGTAATTGGAGGTCGGGCTTCTTGGGACTTGCGTTGCTCAGATCGGTGCTTCACGCATTGGAAGCAGACACTAGGCGCGGACTCAAACTTTCGCGCCAATCTTACCCGGCAACGCCTTGCAGATGACGTTGGAAAACACTAGGAGAATAATTTATGAACCAGCTGATTCGATCCACGCTGACGTCCCTCATCCTCGCTGCTGCGTCGCTTCCTGGCATGGCGCACGCGCAATCCGTGCAATGGGCCCTCAAAGCGCACATTCCTTTTGAATTTAACGTCGGCGACAAAACGTTTCCTGCCGGCGATTACTACGTCAGGCAGGTGATGCAGAATTATCTCGCGCTTCGCAATGATCGCGGCCAGACCATTGCCTCCGTTTTCACGCGCGAGATAACCTCTCTGACTGCGCCTGAGAAACCCGTACTGCGGTTTCACTCGTCCGATGGCCAGTTCGCTTTGGCGGAAATATGGCGACCGGAAGACAGCCCTTATGCTCAGCAACTGCGCGCCGCGAAAACCCGAGCGTCGACCGCCAAGCAACGCACTCCTGATAACGAAGGCGCCGCAGCCTCCAAACCGTGATCGAGCGTTCGGGACCCGCAAATCAACCGTGCCGTACAAAGCGCAGTCCCGAAGATTGCTTGCGCCACAACAGACTTTACCCGAGCGTCAGCACCGCGTCTGGAGCAGCACTGAGGAGCCGAAGCAATACCGGGTACCGTACGGTTCGCACCTTTTCGTTTTTGCGGCGAACGAACGTTAACAAATAAGACTAGGAGGTCTTTTATGAAGAAATCTGTTCTTGCAATCATGGCGCTGGCGCTCTGCACTCTCAGTTTTGCTGAAGCTCCAAGCACCGCAACTATTAACCCTCAACCAGAAACAGCCGCAGTGGAAGTTGCAACCGGGAATCCCAACATTATCGACCAATGCGCGTTCACGTTCAGCTCCGGCCACGATGAGAGTTTTCTGAAGTATTGCGTGACCGTAAACGGCAACATCATTCAACTTGAGACCCCTCACGGTCACGAGCACCTGCTCTTCGCTGCCAATGGGGGGTGGGCGAAGGGTATGGCATCTGCGACATCGATGGCATCATAGGGCACAGTGAATACTTCGACTACGGTGAGTTCGGCGACAGCGGAAATTGGAATCCCGCAACCCTGGTAAGTCAGGATCCAAAATCCGTGAAGATCGCCCGCACCACCAGTGACGGCATCTGGACGCTAACCCAAACCATCACCCAGGTCCGTGGAGCAGCGCCGCCTGCAACCATCGCCATGACGATCACGAACAACACTGACGCGGAGAGGAGTTTAGTAATTTTTCGCTACGCCAATGTGAATGCCGACGGCGTTCTCCAAAATAACCTCGATTCCACCTTGAATAGTGCGTTCGGGTGGAATTCAATCAGCAAGGGCCAGCAGATCGGGTTCGGGCTGATGTTACAGAATGTCGGCGCAACCCGCTTCCCGCACTTTGCGTTTAAGCTGAACACCCCTCAACCACCGCTGCCATGCAACGCTTTTGTCCGCTTCGTCAAAGGTCCGATCACCAACACCGACGGATCCATTGTCGTGGACTACGCAATGACCCTGGGCGCGAATGAATCGAGGACCGTGACCGTCGCCTACAAAGGTATGTAGACCAAATCGGTCGCACCCCGGCCTCGGAGAGCGGGCGACCAGGGCTTGTGCGATTCAGTTCTGACATTCCGAGAAACCCCGTTTCCAGGAGCTTGGGCGCCAAAGGCAGCAACTCCCCCAGGCACTACTCGCGGCCAAGCTCCTGGAAACGGGAGTTTCGCATGCACTCTGTTTCCACGATCCGGATAACACCGCTCGAAAAAAATGAACAGGGGAAAAGATGAAAAAAGATAGGGCGAGCAGGTCGAAGATGGATCTGGAAACCCACGCAATCGATGACGTCACGGTCCTCTACTGCCGAGGACGATTCACCTATCGCGACGGGGTGACAGCATTCTCCAACAAGATAGCCGAGCTTTCGCTCCATGCCCGTCACCTCGTGGTCGATCTCAGTGGGGTGGAGGTTGTTGACGGCGCCGGGCTCGGCGAGTTGGTGGTCGTATACGTTTGGATGAGAGCCCGCGGATGCTCGCTGAAACTGGCTGGCGCCAGTCCTTGGATTCGACGACTACTTGCGCTTACCAACCTGCTCTCGGTTTTCGATGTTCATTCTACGCTGCGTGAGGCCCTACTCTCATTCCGGGGGAAAGACATAGAAACCGGAATCGCAGTTCAATCCGCCTGATATCCAGATGATGCTACGAACAAGCTACCTGCGGGGAGCCTCCCTGGAAATGCAGGAAACTGTCGCCGGGCGTGCCGGCGTGGAACACGTCCTTCGGTGCGAAAAGCAGGTCGAGGCCGAGCGGTCGTTGTTCTCCCATGGCTGGCGGCGCTTCGTCGCATGTGCAGGCTGCCTACCCTAATGATCGCCTTTGGCAGCATCCCGACCTGTTTCCGATGTAACTTGTATTTATGCAGATTTTCAACGATTGCCGATCCTGATGGCGCATTTCCTAAGAGGAATCCAGTAGCTCAGAGGAGCATGACATGGCGATTCCGTATTACCACGTTGATGCATTTACGAGCGAGCTTTTTGCAGGTAACCCGGCGGGGGTCTGCATCCTTTCCGCTTTTCCCGCGGATAGCATCATGCAGAAAATTGCGGCTGAGAACAGGCACAGCGAGACAGCTTTTGTTGTTCCTCGGGCGGATGGTGATTTCGACTTGCGATGGTTTACGCCCAAAGTAGAGGACGACCTGTGTGGGCACGCGACCTTGGCATCCGCGTATGTGCTCGCGCTGCGGAAACACAGCGTGTGGCCGGTTCGTTTTCACACCCGCGGCGGCATATTGACCGTCGCTCAGGACGCCGCCAATCAGGGCAAAGACAGCTTTGAAATGGACTTTCCCGCCATGCCTCCCCAACCGTGTGAGACGCCAGTCGGCCTCTTATCCTCCCTCGGTTTGAAAGCGGCCCTGGTAATGAAATCGCGCGATTACCTCGTGGTGCTGGATCGGGCTGAGCAAGTGCGAGCGCTCTCGCCCGATATTGCCGCTCTTGCCAAACTGGACGCCGGGCGCGGAACGATTGTTACCGCTGCCGGCGAGGGTGACCTGGATTACGTGTGCCGAATGTTTCTGCCATCGGCCGGCATTGATGAGGACCCCGCAACCGGCTCGATACACTGCACCCTGGCTCCATATTGGGCCCGGCGCTTGGGTAAGGATAAAGATAAGGACACGTTTCGGGCGCGACAACTCAGCGCCCGCGGTGGATCCGTGCAGTGCACAATCGCTGGCAATCGCGTGAAGATCGCCGGCCGGGCACGCTTGTACCTTCACGGCACGCTCGAACTCTAAAACGTTACTAAGGGGAGTGGAGTCGCAGTATCCTCCGAGCGAATGCGCTAGGACAGCGAGCGCTCCCGGCACGATTGCGGAAGTGCTCCGCGTTTCTTCATGGCAGACCTCCGGTCTTCTCGAGACGCTCTACTGTGGTTTGCGTTTCAGCGGCTTGCCAATCGCGAACAGGAAAATGGCACTCTTGCGATTCGCGTGCGGCGAAAAGAACTGAACTACGTCGTCATCGAAGAACGTTAGCCCGGTCGCACCCAGGCGCTCGGTATACGTGGCCAGATACATTCTGCCGCCGATCGTGCCCGCCTCCAACTGCGCGGCGCGGTAGCCCCGGTTCCCGTATCGCTCCAAAATGCGGTTCAAGTCAGCAAGGAAGAAGATGTCCACGCAGGCGTCAGCCGGAAGTTGTTGATCCAGTCCAAGATGGCAGGCCTCGGCACGGAACTCCCCTTCCTTTAATAGCTCCAGCGCGTTGCCTTCACGACGGAAGAAGTAAGCGCCCGGCTTGAGCCCGTCCACCGAATGCACAATCAGGTAGAGATCGTTGAACTGCATGCCGGGAGGTTCAAGGAAGTCAGCCGGAAGACCCCGGGTAGCCAGGTCGAGAATGGTGGAGAGTTGTGCCACCGAAATGGATGCTGCCCGATCGAACGCTCGGGTAGAGCCGCGGCGCAGGATCACCTGCTCGATCGTGTCCTTCGGTTGTTCTTCTTCTGGCAGTCGCTGAAGGCGAACAGCTTGCCCTTCCGGAACGGAAAGCGGGAAGACCACCTGCTTCCGGCGCCATTGAGCGACCTTCTCCTTGGACTCTAGCGAAGACGCATCGTGCATCTCAAGCATGGCGGGATACTCGACCTCGCTCCGCGAAAGTGGGATCGTCTGCAAGCCAAGCGCCCGAACGTCCCTCGGGTCTGGCAGCGCAATTTCCGATGTGCACCCGATGGGCACGAGGCAATAGGCGACCTCGCGCCGGGTATCGAGATCAAGCAAACGGTTCACCTCGGCATCCACGAAACCGAGTACGATCTCAGCCGGCAGCCCCGAAGCTGCCGAAACGGCCAGCAAATTTGCCAGCAGCGTGCCGTTGTCCCAACCGAAATGGCGATAGGTGCGCGCCTGATATTTCCAGGCATTTCGCCAGTATGTTCCGGTGCAAGCGATAATCGAGGGGGCATGAGCCACTGCCGACTCCATCGCTGTCGCTTGGGCCAAGTTCCCGCGAAAATCGCCCTTTCGCAGCAGCCGTAGTGATACGTCCGCCGGATTAAAGTGATACACCCCGGCATCCAGACCCTCGAGATCGCCAGTCACGACGTACACCTCGATCTCGTAGAGAGCCCCGGTGCACGCTGCGGCGCGAAAGTAGATTTCTCCTCCCGGATATGCGCGCTGTTTGGTAATCCCTGCCGAGAAATGGAAGATGCGCGCCAGATCCTGCAGTTCCGGCACCGAATCGCCGTTCCCAGGAGGCACGAGCCCTGAAATCGCGGAGAGCGCGGCCACTCCTGTTTGCGGCACATCCTGCGGCAGCGGGAGCGGCTCTATGGTCGGATAGATTTTGAAAGGAAGTGGCCGATTCGCCCAGTCCAGGGTGTGAGGATTACTACGAATACTCCAGTAAGAGTGCTTCGTGCCGTCGTGGTACTTCCAGGCCGCCTCGATGTCACGGTTGTTCATCGGTTGATACATCAGACTAGCATTTGTGGTGGATTACTCTTCGGGAAAACCGGGGGGATCAAGTGGCCATGAGGGAGACGTTCAGGTTTAGGCAGGATGTTGCCGTAAACGACGGATGCTCCGAAAGAGGACGCTGGGTGAGCGAAACCCAGTGTTCATCAATTTTTCGGAGCATCCCCGAGTTCTGGATTGTTCGAACGACTCATCGAATTAGCTGCCCCACAATGCGTTGCCGGCCTTCGTGTTCGTCTTGACCTTCATGGGAGGCTCCTTTCTTGAATTTTTGATTGACTCCGTAAGCCCGTTCGCCCGGTTCCGGGCGGTTCGAGAAACCTGAACTAGGTGCCCCACATCGCGTTGCCGGCCTTCGTGTTCGTCTTGACCTTCATGGGAGGCTCCTTTCTTGAAATTTTTCTATACTCGGTCTGTCTGTTCGCCCAATTCCAGGCGGTTTGAGAAACCTGAATTAGCTGCCCCACATCGCGCTACCGGCTTTCGTGTTCGTCTTGACTTTCATTGGAGGACTCCTCTCTTGAAATTTTGTTCACTCGATCAGTCTGTTCGCCCAGTTCTGGGCGGTTCGTGAAACGTTGAACTAGCTGCCCCACATTGCGCTGCCGGCTTTCGTGTTCGTCTTAACCTTCATGGGAGGGCTCCTTTCGTCTGGAATTTGTTGTCTTCCAACGTGCTGTCAAGCACTCTTAAGTAATGCAAGCCGTGTGCCAAAAGTAACCCGCCGGTTCAAACGGACACTGCCGCATGCTTCCCGTTGACAGGAAACGAGATAGCTCGGATTTTCCCCGGGGAACGGTTGACCCGTCGCCGTTTCTGCGGCGCGCGACCTAACAATCAGGTTTAGCGACCTAGCATTTATGTTAGGAAGCGCGGCGAATTGGGCGGTTGGGTATACTCGTGCGGTGGACCACGATCTCAAACAGAGTGTTGCCTCCGGCCCGGCACGACTGGAGGCGGTCAGCGGTCCTCTCGAAGGCAGAACGTTTCCGCTTACGGAAGATGAAGTATCGATTGGCCGGGAGCCAAGTAATCAGATTTCGCTTCTTGACTCGCTGGTCTCACGCCGGCACTGCCTGATTCGGAAGGACGGGCAAGGGTTCCTGATCCAGGATCTTGACAGCCGGAACAGCACCTTCGTGAATAATCTACCGGTTAAAGACCGGCTGCTTGCGGACGGCGACCAGATCCGGGTCGGCAAATCGATCTTGGTATTCCAAGGTCTCCCCAAAGAGCTCTCCACCGATAACGCTGCCTTGCGGCTTGATTCCGCAGCCACACCCGGCGGACCCACGATGATATTGCGAAAGCAGGATGCGATTTACCTGCAGCCTTCGCAGCTGCGTTCGTTAGACGCCACGGAACGTACGGTCCGCGATTTGAACGTGCTCCTCAATTTCAGCAAGCGTCTTAACCAGGTGCACGGACTGGCCGCACTTCAGCAGAAAGTCCTGGAGGCGGTCCTCGAAATCTCCAGCGCCGACCGGGCCGCCATCCTTTTGACCGAAGAGGGGACGGAGGGATTCGCTTCCGTGATCGGTTGGGATCGCCGCCTGGGCCCAAACCAGGCGATTCAAGTCAGCCAAACCATTCTGGATCAGGTTATCGAAGAAAACGTGGCCGTGCTGTGCAGCGACGTTCCGGGCGACGAAACATTTCGAGAGGCGGAGAGTCTGCTCAGCCCCCAGGTGCACTCGGTGTTGGCCGTTCCCCTTGAGGTCCAGGACAAACGCTTGGGTGCACTCTACCTGGACGCAACCTCGCAAAGCGCCCGCTTTGATTCAGAACTCTTGCAGTTGGTGACCGCACTCGGGAATGTGGCCGCGCTGGCCATTGAGAATGCGCGCCACCTCGAACGGCTCGGAGATGAGAATCGGCGTTTGCAGCAAGAACTCAACATCCAGCACAGCATGGTCGGAGAAAGTCAGCGCATGCGTACCGTGTATCAGTTTGTCTCCCGCGTCGCACCGCGTGAGTCCACGGTCTTGATCCAAGGCGAGAGCGGCACCGGAAAAGAACTCGTCGCCCGCGCCATCCATAGCAACAGCGGCCGGGCAGACCGCCCGTTTGTGGCAATTAATTGCGCGGCTATCGTCGACACTTTGCTGGAGAGCGAACTCTTTGGCCACGAAAAGGGCGCCTTTACCGGCGCCGTGGGGCAGAAGAAAGGAAAACTGGAGACCGCCGAGGGCGGTACCGTTTTCCTCGACGAGGTCGGCGAACTGGCAGCGCCCCTGCAGGCCAAGCTGCTGCGCGTTCTGCAGGAGCGCGAGTTCGAACGGGTGGGCAGCACGCGCCCCATCAAGCTCGATATTCGGCTGATTACAGCGACCAATGTTGACCTTAATGAGGCGTCACGCACGGGGAAATTCCGGCAGGATCTTTATTATCGGCTCAACGTCGTTTCGATCGAGGTTCCTCCCTTGCGGGACCGTCCAGAGGACATTCCGTTGCTGGCAGCTTACTTCACGTCCCTCTACGGCGAAAAAGTCAACCGGCGCGTGGCTGGCATATCTCCCAAGGCGCGAGCCTGCCTTCTGCGCTACGCCTGGCCCGGCAACGTGCGGGAACTGGAAAACGCCATCGAGCGAGCAGTGGTGTTGGGCTCAACTGAATTGATCTTGCCCGAAGACCTCCCTGATTCAATCCTCGAAGAAACAGCGTCTGCGGGCGAGCCGGTTACAGCGCTCCACGACGGCATCCGGGAGGCGAAGAAGAAAATTATCGAGCAGGCGATTGAGCAAGCGGACGGGAACTACACCGAAGCCGCCGGAATCCTTGGCGTACATCCCAACCACCTCTTCCGGCTTATCCGGACCTTGAAGCTGACTCCAAAGCGCCAGCGGCGAGCTTGAGAGCAACGCGCGGGCCGACTGGAGCTCAGCCGCCAAGAACACCAGCAAGAATGTTAGGTCGCTAACCTGCTTGTTTGGTCGTCGACAGCGCAAGCTCACAGGCTCGCAGGGAGCACGGATAGGTGGTCATTCCTAACCCTTTCATTTGCAACTTTACACATTCCTCGCGCCATCCCGCCGCACTCTGGCATTTGGTTTGCACAGTCTCAAGCGTGCCCCACCCAAATCTCGGAAAAGGAGACAAGCAATGAAAGTGAAGAGCAATCTCAAGGCAGGTCAGTCATCCGCCGCGATTCTCGACTAATTTTCGCGGAGTTGCAGGTACGCGAAAGCGGAGTCGCCAAAATCATCGCCAAACTCTTGAGATCGCAAGTCGCCAACAGCGATTCGCGGTCTCTTCGTTTGCCCCGCAAGGATTCCGGTTCAGAGTCGGGAAGTTGTCATTTCAGACCTCGCACCAGATAGAGGTTGGCGAGATCGTGCTGAAACGAGAAAGCGCACGCTTTCCCATCCGCTGACAACGCGAGGGCGCCGATAAAGCCGGCCCCGGGCTCAGGAACTTTCAGGGTCTGCCAAGCTTCTTTATGTCCGGTGGCAACCTCGAGCCGACTGATCCTGATGGCATCCCCTTCCGGCTGTTGGAGGAAAAGGTAGCGCCCATCGGCGCTCCATCGCACCACAGACTCGCCATTTTGCAGCGGACCAACGCTCCGAGGCGTACCACTCCCGACCGGCGCAAGGGATAGGGTATGCGGATCAGCGAGCACGAACCACTGACCATCGGGGGACACTTGCGTCCCCTTGGTTCCCTCAGCCGTCAATGGCGTGGCTTTATCGGAGTCCAAATCGTACGTCCAGGTGCGAACTGGATGCCCCGATTCATTTCCCGTAAATACAATCCGCTTGCTGCCTGGGAACCACCCGAGCGATTCGAAGTGCACCCCGTCAACCTTCAGGAAACGCGACTCTCCCGGGCCCGTAGGGAGCAACATTAGTCGCGAGCGCCCGGGTTCATGATGGATGCATACCACCCACTTCCCATCCGGTGATAGCGCAGGCCGGTTGCCATACCCGAGGCGGATCGCGGCCGAGCCATCGGTTTTTCTCAGATATATCGCAGCGTTCCGACCTTCGCCATTGGTGAGTTCGACGAAAAGCAGGCTCTTTCCGTCGCTGGAGATTTCGTAGAGCAAAGAAGCGTCCAACCATGCCAGATCGCGTTCGCTGGAATGTTCGAAGTCGATATAGCGAATACCCAGCCGTGAGTTCACCACGCTCAGCAGCACACGGCCGTCGGCAGCCGCATCCTGCATCACGATCCAACCCGGAGCCTGGGTGAGAAATCGCTGCTTGCCGGAAAGACCGACCGCATAGAGTGCGGGATCGGTGCCCGGTTGGCCGGCAGAAAACCAGATCTCGTCTCCTCCTCCCGGAGACCAGTGCAGCGAACCGATCGCGCGCCAACCCCGGGAGAGTACTTGTTTCGGGTGGTTGAGTCCAACTACGCACAAGGAGTAATCTCCAACCTCAGCATCGTAATCAAAGAAGGCCACAAGCCTGCCGTCGCCAGACACTCGTGGTGCAATCGGAGGACGCACATCGTTTTCGTAGAGGACGGTACCTACCGGATATTCGAGGCGATGTTTCCCACCGATCGTTCTCACCACGGCGAGCGTATCCCCACTCGGGCTCCAGTCCGCAGCGCTGACATTTTCCAGCATTTCCCGGGGAGCGCCTCCGCCAAAAGGAGCTTGTGCAAGCGTCCCCACATCTTCAGCGCCCAGCAGAATCGCCATTTCTCCGGCAGCCGAGATCGCCAGAATCCTTCCCGTGGGAAGGCCCATGGGCCTGGCTTCGCGATTCCCCGGCTGAGTGGAAAACAAGGTGGACGGAGCGCCATCCCATTCGGCGCTGTAGACAACCGCGTCACCGGGGCCGAACCTCGCCGCAGTGACGTCGCCCCGGCGAAACGTCAGTCGCTGGAACGTGAGTGGCGCAGAGAGTAAATAACTCTGCCCCGAATAGGCGCCTAAAGCAAGTCCGATTAACAGCGAGCTCAAGCCAGCGATAACGAGCCAGCGTCTCGCGGGAAGTGCTGCGGGTCTGCCCGAACTCGCTGGCCGCCTGGGGTCGATGCTGCTTGATTCCATTTCATCGCGCAACTCGTCCAAAGCCACCTTGACGTCGGCCATGCTTTGCCAGCGGCGTACCGGATCTTTCTTCAGGCATCGGGCGATGATCCGGTCCAGCTCCGGCGGAATATCAGGGACCGCCTGCGAAGGCGGTTTTGGCTCTGTATGGAGGACTGCCGAAAGGGAAGATAGCTTGGATCCGCCGGCAAAGGCACGCTGGCCGGTAACCATTTCATAGAGCACGGAACCGAACGAAAAAATATCAGAACGCGCATCGACTTTCTTGCCGTCGGCCTGCTCCGGAGACATATAAGCGACCGTGCCAAGGATGGTCCCCTCTTCCGTGAGAGAAGCTCCATCCCCGTGAACAGTTTCCGCAAAGGCGTCGGCTTCGCCCCCGTCGTTCAGCTTGGCGAGCCCGAAATCAAGAACCTTGACCAACCCTTGCGGCGTGACCATTACGTTCGAGGGCTTCAAATCGCGATGGACGATTCCAGCTGCGTGAGCGGCGGCGAGCGCATCGGCAATCTGCGCCGCATACTTCAGCGCGGTGCGAATCCCCAGGCCTTTGCGTCCGATCAAGTGATCCAGCGTTTCGCCGGCCACGTATTCCATTGCAATGTAGTGAATGGGCTTGCCGTCTACCTCCTGAGTATCGATGTCATAGATAGTGACAATGTTCGCGTGATTCAGGGAAGAAGCAGCTTTCGCTTCCTGAACGAACCGCTTTTCGCGCTCCGCACTGAAGGCCGAAGCACCCAGAACCTTGATCGCAGCCGTTCGGTCGAGGCGGGAGTCCACGGCTTTATACACCACACCCATTCCGCCAGCGCCCAGTTTTGACTCTATGCGATACGAGCGAAGTGTCTTGCCAACCATGGGTCAACCTCTTGAGGGTTGCAATTCTACCCTAGGAAAACTTCATATCAAGAGCCAAAGAGTTCTTGTCCTGAATTCCGAACAAGGTGAGGGATCCATGCATGCCAGAGAGCCGGATTTGGCAGATGCGCCTTAGGGATGTGCAACCACGAGCAAGGTCCTCGCCCGTCGCAGCACGCAATCGAGCGCCAGTCTTACGTTTTCCGGATCGAGAGCCGCAAAGCTCTCGTCGAAAATCACGATTTCGGCGCCCTGAAGCAGCGCCCGGGCAATATAAACCCGGCTGCGCTCCCCGTGCGAGAGCTGCCAGCCCGTCTCCCCAACCATCTGCAGCATTCCCGCGGGCATCTTATTAAGGAGGGGCTCAAGTCCAAGTTCGCCACAAATCGCCGATGCTTCCTTCATGTCCTCTTCGCGCGGCGGCCAGCGGCGCCCCATTAACAGGTTGAACGCAAAGGTCTCGCTGAGCACATAGTTCTCGTGGAACTGCGGAGCGGAGACAACACGTTGGCGCCAGCCTTTTTCACCCAGGGTTTGCCGGTCGAGTCCATGCAGCAAAAGCAGGCCGGACTGCGGCACCCGCAGACCAACGAGAAGCGAAGCCAGCGTAGATTTGCCTCCGCCCGATGCCCCTTCAAGCAGCAGCCGATCGCCTCGACGAACGGTCAGGCTGCATCCTCTCAGCACGGGCTCGCCGCGATCCTGGTAACGGAACACGAGATCATGAGCCTCCATAACCGGTTCTTTTCCATTGTCACCGTCCCGCGTGTCGTCTTTTGCATCGTTGCGAGGGACGGGCGTGAGAGCGACGGCGGGAGAGCCCTGCAGTTGCCGCCTGGCCGCAGCCTCAAACAACGGAGCCACTTTTTGCCAGGAAATAACAGCGTCGGCCATCATGATCAGGCCGGTCGAAATCCTCTTCAGCGCACGATACCCCAGCAAGATGCCGCCCAGGGAAATCGCCAGCCTGACATTGGGTCCCTCACTGGCAACAAACGCCCAAGTCAGCCCGAACGTCCCAAGAACCAACCAGCCCCGCGGTGCTAGCGCCGTAAGCAGGGCTGCCGCAGCGTCCGTGCTCTCCGAGAGTTCCAGATAACGCTCCAATTCTTCATCCTCACCCTCGTGCCATTTCTGACGGGCCTCCTGCGCAAGTCGGGTGCGGTGCCCGACCATTCGTTCGGTGAGATCGTTGGTCATCGACAGTCTCAACTCCGTCCAACGCTGCCGTCGCCGGAAATAGCGGGCTGCCATGAACAACGTAAGTCCGATCCACAGCGGCAACAACAACAACTCAAGCGCACGACTCACGCCTTGCGTGAGGACGATTTCAGCGGCAATCAATTCGATGGCTGCAGTCAGGCCCTGGAACCCGGCGGTCACCGCCAGCAACTCCACGGCTTCCGATTCCATGACCTGGCCCAGAAACTGGCCCACACCCTTGTGCCGGATTTCCTCGGGTTTCAGACGAAGCGTGCCGAACAGCAGCCGCTGTTTGAAGAGAAGTCCACCGTTGATGGCGATAAGGCCTTGCAACCAGGTGCCGAAAACGTGGAAAGGAACCAGCGTAAGCAGAATCAGAGCCCACGCGAGCAACCAGCCATTGTCCAGATGTCCAGAAAGCGCGGCGCGTCCGATGAGCCACCAGGAAGTAATCAGGAGGAAATACTCGATGGCATGCGCCACCAGGAGCGTGCCTAAACGGCGCGGCAAGCCGGCGTGCTTCGCCTGGCTCCAGAAAGGGGCGCCGGGTGACTGACGAAGCTGCCAGCATCCGCCAACTTCCTTGGTCCTCAGGCGTTCGAGCAAGAGTGCCGCCCTGGCTATGCCGCGGCGTGCATCCGGAATGCCCGCGTCGTTGAGCAGGCCGTCAACTTCTGGAGCCACCGTCTCCTCGAGAGTACCGCAGAGCAGAGCTCGAACCGCTTCCAACTGCAGCGGCACCGTGCGCAGATCGGGGGCGAGTACTGATACGCGTCCCCGGTTTCGAGGCAGAAGAAAAAGGAATCTAGGAGTGCCGTTCCCCGGAACTTGCAGCACTGCCGGCCCAGCGTTTCCTAGGATGCGCTCCAACCCTTCATATGGCAGCGCCGAAGGCTCCGCTTCCAGGCCTAACCATGCGGCTGCCGACTCAATCCACTGGCTCAGCACATCCTTGCTCACGTCCGTGTCATCCAAACAGGAAATCGAACTTGGCGGATGCGGGACATCCACAGGTAATGGCTGTAGCTTGCTTCTACGCGCGAGAGCTTCAAGGCCGGAACCCAGCTGAGATAATGACCAGAAAAGCGCGGGCAGATCCTCTTTCATACCGGCACCCGTCGCAACTCTTCGATCAGGCGGCCATCTTCCAGCCGCAAGCGGCGCCAGTGGCCGCTCGACCACGATCCTTCCCGCACGCCTTCCTCAGCTTCCAGCAGCGCCCGATAACGAGAGCCTGCCTGCCGGGCAAGCTCCGCCGGATCGCCGTCCTCGACGATCCGCCCATTCTCCACCACCAGCGCTCGAGGAAATCCCAGGGTCTCGCCTACATCGTGCGTGACGCACAGGAACGTTGTGCGGTCCCAGTGACGGCGAGCCCGCGCCAGCAGCTCTCGTCGTTGATGCCGATCAAGTCCGCGAAAGGGTTCGTCGAGCAGAGCCAGGCGCACCTCGCGCCTCAGCAGGGCACGTCCAAATCGGACGCGTTGGCCTTCGCCGCCGGAAACCAGCCCGCCGCTTTCTCCGAGTTCCGTCTGCAGTCCATCGGGCAACTTTTCAAGCAGCTGGCGAAGTTCTGATTGTTCCAACAAGCTCGCGGTCGGCACACCGTCCTCGTTGCCGTAACAAAGGTTGAAAAACAGAGAGCGATTCCAGAGTTGCACCGCCGGATCTATCCACGCTGTATCTTTGCGCAGCTGGTCTAGACGAGCGCCTTCAAGTGCCGCGCCATCCACGAGTAAGCTGCCCTCAGCCGGCCGATACCATCCGAGGAACAGACCTAGGAGGCTGGACTTGCCCGCACCTGAGACCCCAACAATGGCTACATGGTCGCCCGGCTCAATCTTTAGGTTAATCTTGTCCAGAATGGTGTGTCCCGCAGCGTGCACACTTACGTTTGCCAACTCGATGGCTACTCCGCCAGCCAGATCTGCAGATTCAAGGTCTGCCGATTCAATTTCACTGGCAACGGAGGCTGGAGAATTGGTGCTGACCGGCTCGGGCGCGGCGCTTTCATCTTCGAGAGCGCCAATCGGCTCGAGCAGGCGGAGGGTGATGTTGCGGTACGTGGGATATAGGCGTGCAAACTCTACAATTTCCTCCCCGAGGACTGGCAGATTGAGCGCCCAATACACCAGCAGCAGCGCGCCTCCGGTCTCACCCGCGCGGCTGATGTGGTCGAGCATCAGCCATGCGGCCAAACCAAATCCGAGGAGCTGCTGTATGGTTTCGACCCAAATCGCCGCACGTACGAGCCCAAAGGCTGCGTGTGCCCATTCCACGAGCAAGCTCTCATGTTCCCGGCGCAAGGCTCGCTCGGCTCGATGCGTGAGCACAGGAACAAGGCCGAGCAGAGCGTCCAGATAGAAACGGCTTAAGGCTCCATTCTGGCTGCGCATTCGCAGGTCGCGCTCGGTGAGCACCGGTTGCGCCAGCGCGGGCAAGCCTGCCGCCAGCGAGGCGGCGACCAGAGTCGGCAAGGCTAGTCGCGGATCCAGCCAGATGATTCCCGCAGCCGTGACGACGAGCTCAAACACGGAACGGAGAAGCTGCCCGCACAGTCCTGGCAACAGGCGTATGCGGTGCGTGCTATGACTGCGTTCCGCCATGTCCGAAGTCAGGCGGCTGTGAAAGTACCGGTCGCCAAGCTTGGGGATTTTTTCCAGAAAGGTAGTGCGTAAGCGTGCCTCAAGATGCCTTCCAATGCGCAGCATGCCGGATGCGATCGGCAACTCAAGCAACATCAGAGCTGTCAGAAAAATCAGCAGGGCCGCCATCACGCCCAACCGCTGTCCGGACAACCCGAAGTAGCGAGGCATGTCCAGCAAGCCGCGAAACAAAATCGCCTCAGCAAACACTCCAAGAGTCGCGAGGCCAAGAGCGATCACTACGTTTGCAGGAGCAAGCAATCCGTCCGCCTTCAGCATCCGCAACAGTTCAAGCGCGGGCCGGCTCGACTTTTCCTCAAGTGCGGCGGCCACTTCGGGTGAAAGCTTCCCAGTTTCCTCAACCGCAGATCGCGAGCGGCGTCCCTTCACATGCACCAGCACCGCGCCCTTAAAGAAAACCTGCTCTTCTCCATCTTCATCGGGCGCCGACCACGCCGACCAATAGTTCGACGGGATTACGCCCTGTCCATCTTTGGGGTCTCGGCTGGCTTGCTCAAGGAGCCGGCCCAGTACCCGCTCGGCCTCCGCTCCTCGGCGCAATCCCCCGGATCGGACGATTGCGCCCAGGCTCCGCGTGCCTGCTTCCAGGCGGGATAAACCTCGCCACCCGGGAACGTCCAGCGCCGATTCGACAAGACGCTGCGCGGCTTTCCCCGAGATACCCAAATCGTCCAACTTCCGCCGCAGTGGCAGGGTGAACTTCTCCGACTCCGCCCACTCCCTCCAGCCTTTGGCGGGAACCGCAAGAGTGTGGATATATAGACTGGAAACAAACTGCGCTTTGGGTTCCCATTGGCGGCCGGTCGCGGGATCCATGACTTGCAGCAAACCGCCGAGACCCCGCCAGGCAACCACGAAATGGGTTACCTTGCTGGCGCGCAGAACAACTGCGATCGAGGGTAAGAGGTTGGCTTCCGGGAGCAACAGAAAATCTGCCGGAGCCATGATCTGTTCAGCCTCCAGCCCAAGTTGCACCGCGACTTCTTCCATCGTGTCGATAGAAGTGCCGTCGACGTCAGTCTGGCAGGCTTCGCGGAGGCGCCCGTAGCTCACGGGTATGCCAAATCCTTCGGCCAGGCACTTCAATGACGCCGGACCGCAATCCATCATCGATGTCTGAACCACTTCCGGAACGAAGATGCGGCGTCGGCTCAGATTCATTGCGGGGTCACCGCGCCGAGGTTTCCGAAATCGCTCTTCGGGCCAGCCAGCAAACTCCCGGCCGTGCGCAGCACGAGGTTCGCCGGCGAGAGGGTTTCGATCTCGACTTCAACCGTGCCCGGCAAGCCATGTTGCAGGGGAATTCGAGAATCTGAGTGGGAGTCGAGCGCCAGTTCCACCCGGATGCTGCCATCGCGGATCTCGCTCGCGACATTGGTGACAGTGGCGGTGACGCTTCCGTATTGCGCCCAGGGAAAACCCTCCAGACGCAGGCGCGCATGCTGCCCCGGCCGGACGCGGCCTAAAGCTGCTGGTGGATCAAAGTTCGCCACGACCCGTAAGTTCCCTGCCGGTACCACGACGCCAAGCTTGTCGCCTTCGTGGACGACTGCCCCGATCCTCAAAGGCGCGACCTCGCCCAACTTTCCGTCAACCGGAGCCCGTATCCATCGGCGATCCACCTCTTCCTGCAACCGCTGAATGGTCACGCCCGCTGTTGCCTGGTCGCCGCGCAGCTTATTGAGCTCGCTCGTAAGTTGCTCGATATGGGCTTTTCTCTCGTTGGTCCGGGTGCGTTGCTCTCCCTCCAGGCGCACTACAGCATAATGGAGGCTGTCGGCTGCAGCTCGGCGCTGCTGGGCATCGGCTACGCTCCGGTTCAGGTCTAGTTCCGCAATCACGCCGGCGTTGTACATCTTGCGCAGCCGGTCCGATTCAGCCTGCGCATACGCGGCAGCTGCTTCCGCTTCGCGATAGTGCGCGCGGGCTTCTTCCAGGGCATCCTTTGCCGCCTGCTGATCCTGCACCAGAGCCTGCTCTTCCGAGGCGATTTCTTCTTCGCGGGATTGGATTTGCGGATTTGCCCCAGCCAGTTGTGTCTTCTCTTCGGAAAGCTGAAGGTGCTGAGCTCCGGAGTCGAGCTCCACCAGCACATCCCCAGCCTTTACCTGCTGATCGAGGGCCAGATGGGTCGCCACAACTCGGCCGCTGACGGCTGATTCAACCGGATGCGCAGCCCGATCTACTTCCAACTCGGCTTTATTCGTGACCGCATAGACCGACACCCGCGCCAGAAAAAACCAGACCATCCACGCCCCGAGCAGGGACACTGCCAGAGCCAGACCCAGGTAAGAACGCTGGGAGTTGTCGGCTTCGAGAGAGCGAACAGATCGAAAGAAAGTAGATGCCATCCGATCAGAATCCTCACACCTGCGGAACCAGAGTTAAACTCGGGGTCTCGCTTACCTCCGAACTTTGATTTCCTCGCCTATAACCTTGTTCAGATATTGCGCCTTTCCTTCGACATCCGAGAGCAAACCAGCCAGTAAACCTCTGCCGGCGGTTCCAAGGTTTGCAAAAGACCGATGGAGACAGACTCCGGCCGGCTTTACACAGCTAAGGAGTCTACATCACGTTGAAGGGTTTGGATCACCTGTATTGACGTGAAAGCTGCGGGTGACTGAGGTACGCCGTCCCGCCTGGCTAATGCTCAAGTCGAACTATGCGGTCGATTGCTCTACCGCTTCGGCAGCCAGGCAATTTGCCCCCACTACTTCCACCGTCGCGTTGTAGTCAGGAACCCCGCTCGGGTCCAATCTCCCGGCTGGAATCAGCACGTTAATCTCAGGCCAATGCGCCTGCAAACAACCCGGCTTGATGCGATCGATTCTGACGCGCCCGGAGAACTCGCCCAGTTCATTTCGCAGCAAGATGGCATCTCCATTCCGCAGTCCCAACCGCTCGGCATCTTCCGCCGACATCAGAACATCATCACGAACCGCCCCCGTCAGAGGATCCCTCTCAGAGTGGATGATGCTGTTGAACTGCTTTCCGCGCCGCGTCGACAGCAGAAATCTCCCCTCGGGCACGTGCTCTTCCGGCAGCTCGATCACGCTGAAGTGCCCTTTGCCATCCGGCGTCAGACAGCGATCCACCAGCAGATGCCGTCCACCGTATTGAAAGTTGTCACCCTTCTTTCGAAGCCCGGCAATCCCCTTGTAAGTCGGGCACACGCGATCGATCTCGTTACGAATATCCTGCGTATCTCGCCAGGGGAAGATGGTCCCCGCGCGTTTAGGGTCGAGTGCTCGGGCCACCAGCACCGGGATCTCCCACTCATCCTTCGTCTCGGGAATGCGTGGACCTGGAATCTCCGGGCTGTAAATAATCCGCCGTTCTGTACTCGTCTCGGTTCCGCCGCCACGCTGTTCGTAGCGGGTGCGCGACGGCAGCAGAACAACCGTGTCCGCCGGGTCGACCAGCATGGTCGGATTGACCACAATGTCTTGATGAATCCGCAACTTTAGATTGCCCAACGCCCGATTCACCAACTCCGGTTCCGGCAGCGTCTGCTTGAAGTTTCCACCGGTCTGCCACAAAACCTCGATCTCGCCACGCTCCGCCGCCAGAATCATGTGGGCGGCGCTCAACCCCTTCCACGCAGGTGGCTCGAAGCCCCACATCTCCGGGGCCCTAAAGTTCTTCGCGTTTTGCTCACTGACCGCTGATCCCATCACGTAAGCAGCTGGCTGCGCACCCATCTCCGCGCCCCCTTGCACGCCGCTGTGGCCGCGGATTGGCATCAATCCCGTGTGTCCCCGTCCGATGTTTCCCTTGCACAGTTGCAGATTCACAATCGCACGCACATTGTCACTGCCATAGCGATGCTGCGTGATGCCCATGCTCCATACCACAATCGCGTGCCGGGCTTTGCCAAATGCCTGCGCAAATCGAAACATGTCGGCCCGCGACAACCCCGAACTTCGCTCCAGATCCGTCCATGCGAGACCCGCCACTCTGCTCTTCAGCTCGCCCCAGCCCGCAGCACGCTGCGCGATGAAATCCGTGTCAATCCATTCGTTCTCGATCAGGTGCTTGATCACGCCATAAAAAAACCCAATGTCGCCTCCGGCATGAATCTGGAAAAAGTCGTCGGCAATCCGCGTCCCAAACAGTGCGCTCTCCGTGACCGAGGGCACCCAGTACCGCTCCATCCCAGGTTCAAAATAAGGATTGACCACGAAAACCTTGGTCCCAGCCTTCTTCGCGTAATACAGATACTTGGTCGCGACTGGCTGATTGTTGGCCACGTTCGACCCGACAAACACGATCAGATCCGCTCCAATCCAATCGGAATAGGAACACGTCGTCGCCGCGCAGCCCACCGTCGCGCTCAATGCGGCCGTGCTGGGCGCGTGACAAATACGCGCGCTGGTGTCCACGTGATTCGTCCCAATAAAGCGAGCGACCTTCTGATGCGCGTAATAAGCCTCGTTGGTCAGTCCTCGCGACGTGATATACCATCCCAATCGCCGAGGATCCGTGCTTCGCAGGCGCTCAGCCACAGTGGAGATCGCGTCCTGCCACGACACCCGGCGAAATCCCTTTTCCCCGCTTCGCCGGATCATCGGCACCGCCAAGCGTCCCAGCTTGCGAAGCTGCTTCTCACTGCTATGCTTGAGAGCACTCACGTCTTCGAGCACACGCCAGTCCATCCCGGGCATGGTATTGAAGCGAAGCAACTGCAATCGCACTGCGCACAAGTGAATTCCCTTCATAGTCCAATCGTGCATCCCGGTCGTGCCCAGCGCGCAGCCATCGCAACAGCCGTCGTTCAGAATGCGCCACGCATAACCCAGGTTGTCGCGGTTCTCCCACAACGTGGCCAACATGTCCTTGTAGGCGTTGGGATGCCGCTGGTTCAACCCATACGGAACCAGGCCGACCCAGTTTCGTTTACCCAAACGCCCCTTCGAAGACGCCATTCAGACAACCTCCTGCAAGAACCTTTAACCATACAGAATATGGTACGCAGCTGCCTCCGGCAGAAGGCCCAAGAATACTGCAACGCTTTCTGCCAGGTCGTGCTTGGATTCCGAGAAACCTTGCTATAGTGATTGCCGTTCCACCGCGGTCCACCCCACGGGAGCTCCGTTGCCTTAATGATCACTACGCCCAAGCACGACGGAAACACTTCATCGTCGATTTCACTCCGCTGGATTCGCATCATTCCCGTCGCTCTTATCATGTACACGATCGCCTTCATCGATCGCACCAACATATCCCTTGCCCTGCCGCGCATCAGCCATGACCTCCATCTCGATCCGCAACAGGCAGGAACCGTCGCCGGCATCTTCTTCTGGGGTTATCTCGCGCTGCAGATTCCCGGCGGGCATCTGGCCAAGCATTGGAGCGCGAAGAAATTCATCAGCATTCTATTAGTCGCATGGGCCATCTTCGCGGTGGGCTGCGGTCTGGCTCGTACCTATCACGAATTGTTGTTATTGCGTTTGCTTCTGGGAATCGCCGAAAGCGGCGTCTATCCGGCGACGCTGGTCCTCCTCTCGCACTGGTTTTCCCGCTCCGAACGTGCCCGCGCCAACGCCCTGTGGCTGCTCTGTTTGCCGGGGGCCGTCATCGTCTCCTCGCCGGTCTCAGGCTGGATTCTGGACCACTGGAGTTGGCGCGTCATGCTGGTCGCCGAAGGTTCGCTGCCGTTCTTGTGGCTTGCCGTCTGGCTCGCATTCATTCAGGACCACCCCCGCGAAGCTCCCTGGCTCCCGGAAAGTGAACGCGGCCCTCTGGTGGAAACCTTGCACCAGGAATCCTCTGCGCTGGTGGGATCGGAAACAGTGCCCTACATTCAAGCCATGTTGCGACCTCAGGTCTTTCTCCTGGCAGCGGTCTATTTTTGCTTCGTAAGCGGACAGATGGGCCTGCTGTTTTGGTTGCCCAGCGCCATGGGTACCTTCAGACCGCTCAATGGTCTTTCGACCGGAATTCTCTACACCCTTCCATTCTTCGTTGGCGCAGCTTCCCTGCTGATCATCTCCCGTCACTCCGACAAGGTACATGAACGCCGTTTCCACGCCGCCGGAGCCATGCTATTCGGAGGAAGCTGCATCCTGCTTGCCGTCGCCACGATTTCTCATTCGCTCTTGCTCGGGTTCGCGTTCATCGCTCTAAGCGGTGTGGGCGCTTACGGCCCCATGGGGGCTTTCTGGGCCGTGCCGACAGAAACCTTGCCACCAAGAATCGTCGGTTCGGCAATGGGATTCGTGAACGCCATCGGAAATCTGGGCGCCTACTTCGCTCCTCTCATTGTCGGATATCTCAACAAAAGAACGGGAAACTTCCTGGCAGGATTTACCTATCTGGGAGCGATCACCCTGCTCGCAGCCGCACTGGTCGCGCTGCTGAAGCCATCTGCCCTGAATCCGAAAAACAAATCGCCCGAGAATGTGCTGTCAGCTTAGAGTGAGAAAGGGTGGCCCCCGCCAAAAAACCACGTGGCCCCGGACGCCTCGTCAGGGGCCAGGAACTCACGATACTCTCGTCGCCGTAATCGAATTTGGCTTCGCGCACCCGCAGGCGAACCGGCGCCTGCGACCACCATGCCAGTAAATCCTGTAAACTGATTTATTATCCAACGACCTTCCAAGAGGCTTCCCGTCTCACGACGTCGCGGAAGACCGTTGTCGAGAGGCAAGCCTCATACACCGTGAGGCTCGAATTCATAACCCGGTTTCCGAAAGAGGACAAATTCGTGAGCACTTCTAAACTTCCTAAGACCCGCAAGCAACCCCCTTCTCTCAAGTACGTTTATTTCTTCGGCGGCGGCAAAGCAGATGGCGACGGCAAGATGAAAGATACTCTCGGCGGAAAAGGCGCAGGCCTCGCCGAGATGACGAACGCCGACCTACCCGTGCCTCCGGGCTTCACCATCCAGACCGAAGCCTGCCGCGAGTACATGCGGCACAAAGGCGTTTCCAAGCAGGTCAACCACGAGATGGATGAGGCTCTCAGACGTTTGGAAGAACTTCAAGGCCAAAAACTCGGCAAGGGCGAAAATCCGCTCCTGGTCAGCGTGCGCTCCGGCGCGAAATTCTCCATGCCCGGCATGATGGATACGATTCTCAATCTCGGCCTGAACGACCAAAGCGTGGAAGCCCTCGCAAAACGCAGCAATAACCCGCGCTTTGCGTACGACTCCTACCGCCGTCTGATCCAGATGTTCGGCAACGTCGTCCTCGAAATCCCAAAGGCCGACTTCGACGAAGTCTTCGACAAAAAGAAGGAGCAGAGAAACGCCAAGCTCGATACCGGCCTCAACGAGGAGGCCCTGAAAGAAGTGATTGCGGAATATAAGAAGGTAGTCAAAAAGCACACCAGGCACGACTTCCCCCAGGATCCCCACACGCAACTGGTAATGGCCCGCGACGCCGTATTCCGCTCCTGGCTCAACGAGCGCGCCAAGACCTACCGCCGCATCAACAATATCGACGACATGCTCGGCACCGCCGTGAACGTTCAGGCCATGGTCTTCGGCAATCTCGGCGACACCAGCGGCACCGGCGTCGGCTTCACCCGCAATCCAGCCATTGGAGATAAAGAGTTCTACGGCGAGTTCTTGATGAACGCGCAGGGAGAGGACGTGGTCGCCGGCATCCGCACCCCGGTTCCGATCCTCGAACTCAAGAAGATCATGCCGGACGTTTACCGCCAGCTCCGCGAAATCACCACCCGGCTGGAAAAGCACTATCGCGACATGCAGGATTTCGAGTTCACCATTCAGGAAGGCAAGCTCTACATGCTGCAAACCCGCAATGGTAAACGCACCGGACTTGCAGCCGTGCGCATTGCCATTCAGATGGTGAACGAAGGCTTGATCACAAAAAACGAAGCCATCTTCCGCGTAGAACCCAACCAGCTTTATGACTTCCTAGTTCCGCGTCTGGACGAGAAAAAAGCAAAAGTCGAAGTCCTCGCTACCGGATTACCCGCATCGCCCGGCGCTGCCGTCGGACAGATCGTCTTCACCGCCGACGAGGCCGTCGAAAAGGCAGGCCACGGGAGCCCGCGAAAGCCGGTCATCCTTGTGCGAGCGGAAACTACTCCCGAAGACATTCACGGCATGGAAGTCGCCGTCGGCATTCTCACATCGCGTGGCGGCATGACCAGTCACGCCGCAGTCGTGACCCGCGGAATGGGAAAGTGCTGCGTCGCCGGCGCAGGCGACATCGGAGTCAACGAAAAGGCTGGCGAGATGCGGGTCAAGGGCCAGGTATTCAAACAGGGCGATTGGATTTCGCTCGACGGAACCACCGGCCGCGTAATCAAAGGCAAGCTCAACACTCTCGATGCCAAACCGGATGAGCCCGAGTTGCTCAAATTCATCGGATGGGCAGAACCGTTCCGCAAGCTGGGCGTGCGGGCCAACGCCGATATCCCGCGCGACGCCATCCAGGCACGCGCTTTCGGAGCCGAGGGCATCGGCCTCTGCCGCACCGAGCACATGTTCTTCGGCGAAAAGAAGCTCCCGCACATGCGCGCCATGATCATGGCGCGCGACGAGAAAGAACGACGGGCCGCGCTCAAGAAATTGCTGCCTTTGCAGCGCTCGGACTTCGTCGGCGTATTCCAGGCGATGGACGGTTTCCCGGTCACGATCCGCACTCTGGATCCGCCTCTTCATGAATTCTTGCCGCGGCGCGAAGACCTCATGGTCGAGATCGCGGTGCTTGAAGCCACAAAGCCCAAGTCGTCGAGGTTGGCGGGGCTGCGCAAGCTCTTGCGCCGCGTGGAAGAGTTGCACGAGTTCAATCCGATGCTCGGGCATCGCGGTTGCCGCCTCGGAATCACTTATCCCGAGATCACGGAAATGCAGGCTCGCGCGATCTTTGAAGCGGCTGTGGCCGTGGCCAAGGCCGGCGTGAAGGTGAAGCCCGAAGTAATGATTCCGCTGACCGCGACGGTGAAAGAAATGGCGAATCAGGCGGCCATCGTCCATCGCGTCGCCAAAGAAGTCTTCAAAGAGAAAGGCAAAACCGTCCAGTACCTGGTCGGCACGATGATCGAACTGCCACGCGCCGCATTAATGGCGGAGGAGATCGCCAAGGAAGCCGAATTCTTCAGCTTTGGCACCAATGATCTCACCCAGACCACATTCGGATTCTCCCGCGATGACGTGAATAAGATTCTGCCAACTTACATCGAGCAGGGCATCTTGAAGCAGGATCCCTTCGCCGTCCTCGATCGCGAAGGCGTCGGACAGCTGATTCGCATGGCCACGGAACGCGGCCGCAAGACGCGTCCCAACTTGAAAGTCGGAATCTGCGGCGAACACGGCGGCGAACCATCCTCGGTCGAGTTCTGCCACAAAGCCGGACTGAACTACGTCTCCTGTTCACCCTTCCGCGTCCTGACGGCGAGGCTGGCGGCAGCCCAGGCCGCAGCCAGCGAAAAGCTGAAAGTCGAAGGCGGCAGGACGAAGTAAAAGGCCTCGGGAAAGGCCGCCGGTGTTTCCCCGGCCCTCCGAATTAGGATGGGGCATCCTTGTTGAGCGGGGTGATGCCGGCGAACTCGAAGACGGTGCGCAGGTCGCGCCAGTTGCCGCGTTCGGCGCCTGCGATCGCGGCTTGGACTCGCTTGAGTTCGTTTTCTTCTTCCTGCGACGCACGCGCGGGTTTCTTTCGCTCCTCCGGAGCTGGGTCGGGTTCACTTCTTGTCCCACGGCTGGCGCCGTGGGCTGCATTATTTCGCCGCTTCGCGGCTGGGGTTTCGGTTGGTTCTGCGGTTGGGTTTTCCTGGGCTGCGTTTGGTTGCACGGCTTCCGCTTCGGCTTGCGCTTCTTGCTGGGCGGCGGCGTTGGTTTCGGGTTCGCGGACAGAAATGTCCGCGCCACACGGGTTTGCTCCAGCTTCGCGGACAGGAATGTCCGCGCTACATGTGTTTGGGTTTGATACAGCTTCGCGGGCGGGAGCTACTGCGTCACACTGGCTCAAGCTTGGGCCGAATTCGGGATGTTCGATCAAGTATTGTTGGGCGTAATCGGGGACCTCGCGCACCATGGGTTGTTCGTTGTCCCGGTAGTAGCAGTCGTCGAAGCGGACCTCTTTTGCGTTTCGGGCGGCGATGCGCAGGGCTTGAATGATGAGCCGGGCGCGGGGCAGATCGAGCGTGCCTTTTACCAGGCCATCGACTACGTGCATGATGGAAAGCTGGATGGCCTCGTGATCTTCGAGCAGGGCCATGGGATGGAGCAGCATGTCGACGCGCTGTTGCACGCCTTTGATCACGCGGGTGTGGAAATAGCAAAAGAATTCGCCGCGCAGGGCGGGCGATCCGCAGCGCTGTCCGGCGGCTTTGATGTGGGTGCACCTACGAACGTTGGGATGTGGTGGTACCGAATTGGGCATGAAGTACTCCTGAAAAAAAATCGCGTGGTTCGCGTAAATCTATGATTCGATTGGGTCGAGTGGAAGGGGTACCCGCCAGATCTATGAAAAGAAAAGGGTTGCGGGCAAAATCTTGGAGACAAAGGAGTTGCGGGGTGGTCGAAGGGGAAGAAGTTGCCAGGCAGATGGATGTGGAGGGGAAGGACAACTTGGAGGCTCCTGGGTGGAAGCGTTATATAGCTACGCTATATTATATCTTTAAGTGAAGTCAAGGAAATAATGAAAAAAGATTGGGTGCATTCCCGAAATGGGAATGACAAAGCGAAGCGATAAGATTCGGCGCGGTGTGCCGAGGATCTTGGCGTGCGACTCGAACTCCCGACGTTTTCGAGACCCTTGATCCCGCAACTGACACGCTCAGTCGAATCGCGATGATACTTATCTTCAAATTCGCGGTGTTTCTGCGGATTGGCGTGTTTTACTGCTTATGTTGTTGATGCGGAGAAATGATGAACGCACAGGCGCGTGCAGTTTCGCAATCCGCGACGGGAATCCCTGACACATTCCATTCACTGCTCAAGCGGTCTTGGGCAAAAATAGCCGCGGTCATGCTCTTGCTCCTGGTTCTCGAATTCCAGTTGTTGTACTCCGTCAAGCACGAGTCGCTTACGTTCGATGAAGGCGATCACATCTTTGCCGGATATATGTCTCTCAAGCATCACGATTTTGGTCTAAACCCTGAGCATCCGCCCCTCGTGAAGATGATTGCTGCCGTTCCGCTGCTCGGAATGAACCTTCATGAGCCGCAGTTGCAGAACCGTTACTTCAAGACCGAGGCCTACCTTAGCGGGCGCGATCTCATCTTTCAGAATGATCACGAGAAGGTCATCTTCCGCGCCCGAATGGCAGCATCGGTCTTTGCGTTATTGGTTGCGCTGCTAGCGTTCCTTACGGCACGCGAGATGTTTGGCACAGGCGCGGGATTCATAGCACTCGCGCTGATCGTGTTCGAGCCTAACTTTCTTGCTCATGGCGCCTTAGTGACGACGGACACGGGCGCGGCGGCCGCGTTGCTGGCCAGCATCTATGCATTCTACCGGTATGTGAAATCTTCCTCGTGGGGACGCGTCGTAGTGCTCGGTCTCGCGGCAGGCGTCTTCTTTATCGTCAAGCATTCCGCAGTGCTGCTGCCGCCGATGCTGATCCTGCTCGCGGTCACCGAGTTGTTGCGCCCCCGTCAAGCGGCGGACGAGACCCGCCTGCATCAGGCAACACGCCTGGCCGGTGCGCTTATGATTGCCGGAATAATCGCCGTTGGCATTATGTGGGTGTGTTACGGATTCCGCTACGCGGCACGTCCCGCCGGGACACAGCTGAATCCACCATTGGAGAACACACTCGCGAACCTGCGTCCGGCGGAAGCAAAGGTGATCACGAAGATGGCGCGCTGGAAAGTGCTGCCGGAGTCATGGCTCTATGGTTTGGCAGACGTCCGCTCGGTGGCGAATACCTGGCCCAGCTACATGTTTGGGAGGATCTATGCGCATGGGGTGTGGTTCTATTTCCCAGTGGCGTTCGTCATAAAAGCGACCCTGACCACCTTGATCTTCCTCCCGCTGATCGTCTATGCCATCGCCACCGGCAAGCTACGCGGATGGCGCGAGATCCTGTTTCTGTCTCTGCCGCCTGCGCTTTATTTTTGTATTTCGATGACTTCGAGTCTGAACATCGGAGTGCGGCACATCCTTTTGGTCTTCATCTTCATCTTTGTGTTGGCGGGCGGAGCGGCCTGGAGCCTGATTCAAAGCGATCGCCGTTGGGTGTGGCCCATTGCCGTCCTCATCATTTTCCATGTCGTGTCTTCGCTCCGGGCGTTCCCCACCTCGTACATTCCCTACGCGAACGAACTCTGGGGCGGACCGGCCAACATCCACAAGTATCTGACCGACTCCACCACGGACTGGGGACAGCAACTAAAAGCCGTCAAGCGTTACGTTGACGAGCGAGGGATTAAAGAATGTTGGTTCGCGTACACGGCCGAGCCGTTGATTCCGTTCCACGCCTATGGCATTCCCTGCAAGACGCTGCCCACCATGGACACGATCTGGTCCGGGCTGAAGACCGAAACTCCTCCAGTCATCCAGGGGCCAGTATTCTTCAGCCACATTTCCCTGACGTTCTATGAATCAGGCTCAAGCCTTCTAAGCCCATACAGTCAGTTCATGGAGCTCAAGCCGACCGCTGTGATCGAAGATGGCGTGTTTGTTTACGATGGTACCTTCAACGTTTCGTACGCCGCTGCGATGGATCGCGCCGTCATCTCAGGAACCCTGCTCGAGCAACACCAACCCGAACCGGCGCTTTCCGAAGCTCAGGCCGGAATTGCCCTTGCGCCCGATTCCTTGCAGGCTCTGATGGCTTTGGGAGATGCGCAGAAGGCATTGCAGAAGAATGCCGAGGCGCGCATGACTTTTGAGAAAGCACTTGAGCGAGTTCACCTCATGGAGCCAACTGCTCAAGAAGTCTGGATTCCCAAGGTTCAGGAGAAAATGGCAGGTCTATAAGCCGTTCATCGAATTGTCTACGTCCAATAACACGGGCAGGCCGGAGTCAACTGTCGATAACAGGCGATACACGTTTTGACCGCTGGTCGATGAGCGCGATGGCGATTTATCCCAACCCGTGCCTGACGCGTGACGTTCCACCCCTTCACGTCGATTAGCCGCGGACTGTATACCGCAGAACGACCACCCGTGCCGATCAAGCATCTGTTCCGCGCTTTGGCATGTCAAAATCCATACTTGGCGTGGTCCGACACTGTCAATTGTCGAGAACAGGCCACAAGCAGCTTGACATCAGCTCGCCACGCAACTGGAATAATCCTCCCAACTGCGAGACAATAGTGAGTTTGCGTTTCCCGGATAACCCCGTGCCCAGACAGCTCGAACCGTCGAGGCACGGCCTGCGCCCCAGTTAAAGAGACGGTGACCATGGCCAGTACCACGATTGAAGTCGAGACCGCCGCCCGCGATCATAAGCATCCCAAGCTGGAGCGCTGGGTTGAAGAAGTGGCGCAGCTCTGCAAACCGGCTCGGGTTCACTGGTGTGACGGCTCGCCGGAAGAATATCAGGCGATGATCCGCCTGATGACCCTCACTGGCACCGCGATCCCGCTGGATACTGGCAAGCGCGCCAACAGCGTACTCGTCCGCTCTGACCCCGCCGACGTTGCCCGCGTGGAAGACCGAACCTTCATCTGCTCGCAAAGCAAAGACGACGCCGGACCGACCAATAACTGGGAAGACCCGGCCAGCATGAAACAAAAGCTCACGCAGCTGTACAAGGGCTCGATGGCTGGCCGCACCATGTATGTGATTCCCTACAGTATGGGAGCGATCGGTTCGCCGATCGCCAAGATCGGAGTTGAAATCAGCGATTCGCCGTACGTCGTCATCAGCATGCACGTAATGGCCCGGCTAGGCAGCCGGGTGCTTGCGGTCCTCGGGAACGACGGTGAATTTGTCCGCGGGCTGCACTCCGTCGGGGCTCCGCTCGGCCCCAACCAACAGGATTCCACCTGGCCCTGCAACGCGGAGCAGAAATACATTTGCCATTTTCCCGAAACTCGCGAGATCTGGTCCTACGGCTCCGGCTACGGAGGAAACGCGCTGCTTGGCAAGAAGTGTCACGCGCTGCGCATTGCCTCCGTACAAGCCCGCGACGAAGGCTGGATGGCGGAGCACATGCTGATTCTGAAACTCATCAGCCCATCCGGACAAGTCAAGTACATGACCGGCGCCTTCCCTTCGGCCTGCGGCAAGACCAACCTGTCGATGCTGATCCCGACCATTCCGGGGTGGAAGGTGGAGGCCATCGGTGATGACATCGCGTGGATGAAATTCGGCGCAGATGGCCGGCTCTATGCCATCAATCCCGAGTATGGTTTCTTTGGTGTAGCACCGGGGACGAGCGTGAAGTCGAACGCCAACGCCATGCTCACCATAACCCGGAACACCATTTTCACCAATTGCGCCATGACCCCGGAGGGCGACATATGGTGGGAAGGGATGACGGATCAGAAGCCCTCCGAGTTAGTCGATTGGCTGCGGCGGCCCTGGACGCCAAATTCCGACCGGAAGGCGGCGCATCCAAATTCCCGGTTTACGACGCCCGCCAAGCAGTGCCCGGTTATCGCGCCGGAGTGGGAGGATCCAAAGGGCGTCCCCATCGATGCCATCCTGTTCGGAGGTCGCCGCGCTGGAATTGTTCCGCTGGTCACCGAAGCCTTCAATTGGCAGCACGGCACTTTCCTGGGTGCAACCGTCAGCAGCGAGACCACCGCGGCATCCGCCGGCAAGGTTGGCGAACTGCGCCGTGATCCTATGGCCATGCTTCCGTTTTGCGGCTACCACATGGGCGACTATTTTGCGCACTGGCTTAAGATCGGAGCCAGCTCGGACGCAACCAAACTGCCCAAACTTTTCTACGTCAACTGGTTTCGCCAGGACAAGAACGGAAAATTCCTCTGGCCAGGCTACGGCGAGAACAGCCGGGTGCTCAAATGGATCTTCGAGCGCTGCGATGGCAAGGTGCACGCGAAAACTACGCCGATCGGGCAAATCCCCGAGGTCTCTGATCTCGACACCAGCGGATTGGGCATGTCACCCGCAAACGTGGCCGAACTGCTCAGTGTTGATATCGACGGCTGGCTCGCGGAAGTCCCGTTGATCCAGGAATATTTTCGGAAGTTCGGCAACCGCCTTCCCGAGGGATTGAACCTCGAAGTGCAGGCCCTCGAAAAACGCCTCAAGTCCGCAAAATAACCGACCGGCCGCGCCGCTCAAGCGACTAGCTGCGTCGGGTCTGGAAAACGCAACCAAAGTTTTGCTAACATACCATCCGCATTCTGAAGACCCTGTTCTTCGCGCGCAACGTCCATGGTTCGACCCCGAGCAGATTCTCATCCCAGCATTAGGAGGAAAAACATGGCAAATCCTACGATGGAAATCCGCAGTAATGACGCGACCAGCGACGCGAACGTCGCGAAACTCGACATGAAGCTTGAGGTGGTTGTCATCCCCGTCTCGGATGTCGACCGCGCGAAGGAGTTCTACAAAAAGCTCGGGTAGAGGCTGGACGTCACGCCGCCCTTTGTGGTTCAGTTCACGCCGCCGGGCTCGTGGTGTTCGGTTCAATTCGGCAAGAACTTTACGACCGCCGCGCACGGCCAGCACGAGAAACGCATCGGTGCGGCAGACCCGAATTGGCCGGAATGGTACGCCAAGTACATGGTGGCAGAGCAGTCGGGCGAAGAGCTGCCGCAATAAGCCGTCTCGCCTTGAAACGAGAGTGAAATTAAACTGCCGATCGGAGGAATCCATGAGCGCCGCAAGAAACTTTATTCCCATGCAGCGAGAACCGGAACTCCTCGGGCAAACCGTGGTTGTGATCGGCGGCAGCGCCGGGATCGGGCTGGAAACAGCCCGGCGAGCGCGCGCTGAGGGGGCCAGAGTGATTCTCACCGGCCGCAATCCCGAGCCGCTTCAGCGCGCCGCAAACGAGCTTGGAGCGTTGAGCACCGCGGCTTTCGACGCCTCGGACCCCGCTTCCCTTGGAAAGTTTTTCGGTGAGCTAGCGTCTCCGATCGACCACGTGATGGTGACGGCCGGAGGACCACACTACGGGCGCCTCCTCGACATGGACTTCGAGCAGGCGCGTCGCGCCCTCGACGACCATCCCTTGCTGATGCTCGAAGTCGCCCGCAATGCCGTACACAAAGTAAGACCGGGAGGCACGCTGCTGTTCATGGGCGGTACCGGCGGCCGGCGACCCGGCATCGGAATGGGGATGGTGCCGACTGCCACTGCAGCGCTCCCCGCCCTTACCGCAAGCCTCGCGCTTGAACTTGCGCCCATCCGCGTCAACCTCATCGCCGCCGGTTTCGTCGACACACCGTTGTCGGCATCTCTGCTTGGCGATGAACTCGAAAACCGCCGCAATCAGCTTCGCACGACGGTTCCCATTCGGCGCGTCGTGGGACCGGCCGACGTTGCCGCGCTGGCCGTGCACATTATGATCAACACTGCCCTCACGGGCGCAACCTACGACATCGACGGCGGGCAGCAATTCGTGGCCGCCTAGCGAAAGGAGCACACATGTCCACGATCCATCTCCACCAGACAACCACCCTGACACCCGAGCAGTGCATCGCTGGGCTTACCGACTTCGGGCCTGGCCGCGCGAAGCTGTTTGGCAACAGCACCGACGAGTACCTCAAGGTGCATAGCCGCGGCCCGTCGGAGGCCGACGTCACAGAAGGCTCGGGCGGCATTTGGGAACGCCTGCACTACGACTGGTCCGATCCTAACCACGTCGTCCTCACGACGACCGACTCCAACACCTGGGGAGGCGCGTCGGGCCACACCTACACCTTCACTCGTAATCCCAACGGCACCACGGACATTGATGTGGTCGTCGTACGCGAGGGCAAGAACCTCAAGGGACGGTTGCTCGGCTTGGTCGTCGGGACCATCGGCAAGGGCGTTTTGGAAAAGGCGTTTGTAAACTCGGTCAAGGCCATCGAAGCCCGGAACGGCGCGGCAAGAAAGGAAAATGCAGCCTGAGCGGGTATCCGTATCGAAACTGATCACTGACGAGGAGAACGAGCATGGCAGAGCCCATTGCTAACGCTGTGTTCCTACGCAGCAAAGCTGGAAAGGAAGAAGAACTTGCGGGTCGACTGGAGGAGCTTGTTCTAGCGTCCCGTGTGGACGCCGGCGTAATGATCTACGATCTGCACCGCTCCGCAACAGATCCCGCCTCGTGGTTCCTCTACGAGCGCTACGAATCGCAAGAACATTTCAACAAACATCGGGAGAATCCCGTTCTCCGCCGTTTCGTTGCGGATGTTCCGACACTGCTGGAGGGGAAGCTCGATGTTCGAACGTTCAAGGTGATTGCCGACTTGCACGGCGCTTGAAAGTCGACTTCGCCGGAAATGTCCTATCGAGCTGAAGAACAGTTGCGCCAGCTCACGTCGGCGATGTTCGAGACCCGCGCGTGATCTTTTCTCCGAAGACCAAAACGCTATCAAGGAAGAATGAATGATGAAAATGACAATTTACGCGGGATGTTCCCAACCGCGCACGATAACGTACAGAGTTCTCTGCATGGCTCTGTTGGTCTTCAGCTCCGGTGTACTTACTGCCCAGAAAGACGAGCACCGCGTGCGCAATGTCGTGTTAGTCCATGGCGCCTGGGCCGATGGCTCCGGTTGGAGGGGCGTTTACGACATTCTCACTAAGGATGGATCGAGCTTCTCTGCGAAAGGAAACTCAGGCTTGGAGCCGTCGCATGAACCGACATCGAGTTCCGATCCAGTGGAAGTTTACTCGTAAAAAGGCCCGAAACATCTTTGGCTACACAATCACGCGGTCGCGGTACTAGTGTTGCCGATATGGCGGGTGTCAAATACACGACCACCAATAGCCTGGCAGACGTAAATGCAGATCCGTCGACCTGTTCACTCGCTTGGACAAACATTAAGATAGAATCTCACGATAAGACGGTGGACACTTACCTAGTGCAGCTCCAAGCTGTTTCCGGTGTAGAGGTTCAGTCTTATTCACGGATTATGGCATCTCAAAGCGAGTGGAAAGGCCGGGTTTCGCCGGAAACCTACCTGGTCGAGATAAAAACGAGTGCAGCAATTCACGGACAGCGCCAATCGTATCAAAAGGATAAGTTGAAGTCTAAAGCGAGCTTACCGAACGATCATGAGGCAAAGATTCGATTCGCGGATGAGCAGACCGCCGCAAAAGTTGCGGACGCTATTCGCCAGGCGGCTGGTCTTTGCGGTGCAACATCCGCGCCCTAGTTCGACGCGCTAACCCGGAAACTCTCATTCGGATTGGTACAGCAAACGGGGGCACTTCACCTCGATGCACTCTACGCCTCCACCGCTGGCCACAGTTTGTGCCATCCGGTGAACGCGAGATGGAAAAGCAGGTTCGCAGGCACCATCAGCGACAGATAGACAATCGGGATCATGTAGACGCTGGTGCCCGGAAAGCAGTAGCGCGCCACATACAGGACGACAATCACGCTGCGCATGCCGGTCGAGGTCGCCAACACCCGGCGTGACTCGGGGTCGGGTCCGCCGATCAGCCAGCCGATCAACATGGATAGAAGCAGCAACAAGAGCATGGCTAGGATGGTCCCGCGACCACGGATTGCATTGAAGGCTTCACGGCGCACCAGACGCGTCTCCCACATAGTAAAGATGAAGACAATCGAGGCCAGAAGGCCCATCGGCAATACCAGCCTGGGAGCAATTTTCGGCGCGTGTCGCGCCGCCCACAAACCCGCGCACAATGGCAGCGCGATGTACAGGACGATGCTTGCGATCAGGAGGAGGATCGGTCTCTGATTGCGCTGCGCAGCTTGCGGCATCAACTCGACGGCCAGGGGGGTCATCGCAATGCTTACCAGCGAGAGCACAAAAGTCATGGCGGCAGCGAAAGGCAGTCGGGTCTTCGCCTGGCGCGTGAACTGCAATGCGATCGGCGTTCCCGGTATTGCGGCCAGAAGCAGGATGCCGACACTGGCGTCGGGCGTCAACGGGAAGATGCGAACCATCAGGATGCCTATGGCCGGTATGAGGACGCAATTCGCCAGTAGGGTACGGACAAACAGGGCGCGCTTGCGCACGATATCAAACAGCTCTCCGCTGCCGACACGCAGCCCGATGGAGAACATGACGATCACAACGAACACGTTCAGCAATAGCAACGGCGGAATCAGCACGCTTTTCTCCGCAATCCGGTAGCCCAGCCCGCCGATGAACCACAGGAACGTGATCCCCGCGAACGAAAGCAGATTCGATGCGGACCACGGTTCCCCTCTCGATTGTTTCCTTCTAGCGCGGGCGACTCAGTTTGCTCTTTCGATGACCGCCTCAACCTTTCCATCGCGGATCGCACGTTTCAGCATAGCGTGGTCCTTTTCGTTCTGATCGGCATAGGCGATCGAGAAAGTAGCGACGGCTTTGTCGAAAGCCTCGCTCTTACCCAGATACCCGCTGATCATCGCGGCGTCCCCCGAGCGCGCGTGGGAGAGCGCCAGCGAGTAGCCGCAACACTGGGCGAAGAGGATCATCCTGGCCGTTTCGAACGTCTCGACGGCAAACTTGATCTTGACGTCGCGGAGCTGGCGGATGTAATAGTGACGCCCCCGCCTACCCTCGGTCCAGCCAAGGAAGATGTCGCTCGCCGGCTGCATAAGCCGGTGGCCGTTCACGACACGCTGCCCGTGGTTTGGGTAGACGCTCTTTCCCGCATAAGCCTCCAGAACTGAAGCACGTGCCTCCTTGACCTGCAAAATGAGAGGATCTCCTTCTCCGGCCACAAAGAGCATCATCCAGCAGAGAGTGCCGACGCTGCCGACGCCGACGACCTTGACTGCGGCGTCCTTGAGTTCGTAGCGGTCGAGCAACATGCGATAGTTAGGCGCCAGGCTTTCGCGGTACCGGGCGAGGGCGTAGCTGACATCCGGATGGATATGCCCGGCGGTGTGACCTTTCCAGTGAAAGATCGCCGGGAGTTGGTCTTTGATGATCAGTGACCCGCCCGAATCGCCTACGAGCTTCGGGAACAGGCCTTCCGAGGTGCTGCTCTCTCGCGCCTTCGCCAAGTTCTTGATCGCGCCGTGGCGGATCCCGTGATCCTTGACGCCCGCGATCAGCGTCTCGGCCGCGACGGCGAAGTACCACAGGTCCAGCACCTTCATTTCGGCGAACTCGGCCATGCGTTCGCGGTACGACCGGACACAGCTCAGGACTGCGTCCTTGGCGTCGGATTCGCTGAGGCCGTTGTCACGACAGGCGATCACGAAGCTCGTCGCAAGACGCTTAAGGTCCCACTCCCAGGGTGCCGGAAGGGTCTCATCGAGATCGTTGATGGCGAAGATGACTTGCCTCTCCGGCGTGGCAAGACCTCGGAAGTTGACCAGGTGGGAGTCTCCGCCGCATTGCACGCGGATGACGGTATACGGGAGGCCCGCCAGATCCACCGCCATGGCGAGCGCCGAGCCACGATAAAAGGTGAAGGGAGACGCCACCATACGCCCGTGGCGAAGAGGAAGGAGCTCGGGGAGACGTCCCTTATCGGCCTCCAGTACCAGGCGGACTGGGTCCGGGCGGTTGTGCGGCGGCCTCCACTCGGCCTGCGAGTCTCGCGGACACTTGTCCCGCAGAGCTTGCCGATCGCATGTTGCTCGGCTCCGCGAGCGATGTGCCATGAAGGCTGGAAGTCTTATTATTGTGGGACTGCTCGGATATTGAAGTCACGGCTTTGGCCGCCAGTGTCATAGTTTCCCTCCGTCAATACGGAATTTCGCGAAACTGGTTGCTCATGCTAATGCAGTTCTCGGATTGTCTTCTGGGGTTCTTGTCACTTTGTCCCGTCTGTCGTCCCATCTGTCGGAACCAGCGCTTCAATTCAGATCATCGTCTTTGTGGTACTTGGTGCTCTTGGGGGCGATCTCAAGGGCGAGACCCTTGTCAGTGAGTTGATCCAGACGCCATCCGAGACCTGACCTGCCCCCATTCTCCGCGCACCGGATCATACGACATTTTTCAACTCCGGGCTCGCGGCTGAGGACGGCGGAGCCATTAAAGCGTAGCCGGCCTCAGCCGCTCTCGTCGCGGCGGCAAACTCCTGCGGCGTCCGATATCCCAAGCTGCTGTGCGGACGCTCCACGTTGTACCCCGCCCACAAGGATCCGGTTTCTTTGTTTTCGTAGTTGTATCGCGCTTCCAGATGCAGCCACTTTCGGTCAGCCGTTAATGTTGGAGCCCCGTACGATTGGTCGTTCGGGACGAGATAACCCCAGGCAGAGACGGAATATGCCCATTGATTCGAGACGGCATCTTCCGAGTCTGTTGCGGAACTGTGGGCCGTAGTCTGAGCTTGTATCTCAGCGAGGAGGAGGAGAGCCACGACCACGGTACTTAGATGGCGCACCACTCTTATCCTCCAAGGGCGATTGTCAACCCCACCATTGCGCCGCCAACGAGAACCATTGTCAGTGCCATCCCCCAAGGATGAAACCCGGCTTGCCGTCCAAACGCATAGCCTGTCAAAAACAGCATTGCGACGGCAACGACATTGGAGATACGTAGCGCCAGCATGGGCTGTCGGAAAAAAACGAAGGGAAGCACAACCGGCAGTGTAGCAAGTAGAACCAGCAGGAACACTCCAAGTGCGCCCAGCCAATCATCTTTGACGAGATGCGGGCGGGACGGCGGTTCCGGCAACTCCATCAACTGCAGGCGCATCTGCTCGAACTGTGACGGCGATAGGACGGAGGCAAACAGCGGCGGCATCCAATCAGCGATGACGCCGCGCGCCAGTACGGGATCGACAGCAGCGCGGGCCGCTCGCAAGGCCAGGATGCTCCGTCCTCGTGCGCTGAAGCATGACATCAAGTACATGACTCCGTCGATGGTTCCCCAAGCCAGATTGCAGCCGAGCGCGCCGATCAGCATATTTCGTATATCCGCGTGGCCGGAACCAGCCACACTGAACGAGCAGGTAAAGGTCATTACCATGATGAGCCCGAAGAGGACTTCCAAAATCCTTTCGATGGGATCAAGAACGCGCTTAGCGGGCTTCTCTGGGTTTTTCAGGCGTGGTATCCCCAAGGGCGATACTCGCATCAATCGAAGGTTGCGCTGCTCCCCTGAAGGGCGTTCGAGGCTGACGCGAAGACGGTTTCATATATATCCCTCCCGCCGAACACACTCAGCAGGCAAACCCGCAAACACCCGAACAGCAGCACTCCGCGATGATGAAACGGGGCGACGGTCGGAGCTTCTCGCACGAGAAGGTCACGCACCATTTCGTCTTGCTGAAAGACGGCGGAGCGATCCAAGTTAGCGCGAATCCGAAGGCGTTGCAGAGTCGAAACAGGCGGAGTGGCCGCAGCCTCCCCGGGGGCTGTCGGGCTGAGCTTTCGATCAGGCGGCAATCACGTGGTTTCTGATCGCGTATCGCACCAAATCAGCATCGTTCTTGGCATTCAATGTTTCCTTGATTCGGACCTTATGAAAGACGACTGTGGCAGTTGTCACATTCAACACGGATGCGACTTGCTTCGTCGACTTGCCTTCCGTCAGCAACTGCAACACTTCGCGCTGCCGCTCTGTGAGCCGTTCCTCTTCAGCGATAAATTCCTTGTCCGGGTGCAACAAGAAGTCGACTGCTTCTTTCGCGATTGCCGGAGAAAGATAGGATTTGCCATGCAGAACCTCCCGGACGGCGGTTATTAGTTCCACTGCCGTTCCAGTCTTCAGGAGATAGCCAGAAGCTCCCCGCCGGAATGCCTCGGCGGCCAGAGCGGGATCCGTATTCATGGTCAGGAATACCAACTTTACCGAGCCCAGCAGTTCCTTCACTTGGTAGCCAGCGTCGAGTCCATTCAACAGTGGCATGCCGATGTCTACAATGACGACCTGCGGTTTTAGGTTGGCTGCGACGCGCACCAACGCGCGCCCGTCACCCACCGTAGCCACTACGTCGAATTCCGGTTCGAGCAGCTTCCTGCACGCGTCGGCCACAAACGTATGGTCATCAGCAATCATGATTGTCGGTCGGATGTTCTTCAAGGTCTTTGTCTCTCCGCGATTCAATTCTGAAGTTGCCACGATCGCATCATGCGAAGGATGACTGACCATAACCGGCGAAAGTAGCAATGCGCTAGGCCCTGGTCTGTGACGTAGGTCACGAGTTCCAGTGTTGCGAAACCGGCCATGGCTGCGAAAGGGTCACGCTCACGTCAGTTTTATGCTTATGGCCCAACAGTACGCCGCATCGAAGATAGCTTTGCTGCGATAGTTCACGTCCAGATAGCGCCAACCTGCCTGCAGCGTGCACTTTGCCTTTACTTTGTAACCGAGAATGCCAACACCTCTTCTCGTGGCCAGCTTGTTAATTCCGCCAAACAACGGATCAATGTCCGTCCCGTATGGGTGGCAAACGATAAGGCTGGTCATTTCACTTGACCGCGCGACGTATGGGCCGCGCGTGCCGAGTTTGTGACCCTTTTCCAACGGGTTAAGCACCCGCTGATATGCCGAAGCACCTTGTACGACCAACTCAGACTTTCCGTTGATCGTCAGCACCTCGGAGCGACCACTCAGCTTGAGTCGTGGCAAATGCGCCCTCGTATTGCGGTGAAAATTTGTGAGCGACAGAATGTCCTGGGCCCTGATCTGTCGCGCCCTTCCTTCCGCTGTGGATCGCCTGCGAGTACGCGCATGGTTTGTGCAAACCGATCACCACATCGAAGGTGTTCCCAAAGCACTGGAAACGCAGCCGTTGCGAAGGATCTAAGACTCGACGTCTGGGAACTTACCCCGATATTTCGGAGCCGCCGCCGAAATGTCGTAGCTAACCGAAACACGGTCAGTACTGCGGATTTTGAGCTGGGTCACAAACTAGAGCCAGGGGCACCACAACTACCTGATCAGCTTTCGGAGCACGCAGCGGAGAGTGCCGGAAAAAGAAGACGTTGTGCGAAAGAACTCAGCGTTCGTCGTGGAGAATCACTCCCATCGGCGGGCGTGGGGCACTGAGTTGATCCAGACTTCCGCCGCACGGGCGTTGGCTCGTCTTGAACTAACGACCCGCATCTCAGGTGAACAGTATGGGTGGACAAAAGTGAGCAAAATTGCTCAGACACGATGCGTGACGGAGGAGTAGGTTCATGCCTCATGGGCCCCGATCCTTCAATGATCGCAGTCCCGTCCGCCCGTGGACATACAACAATTCTTCCTCTATTGGTATTGGACTATGTAAGGGTTGCCGCGTGATTCGGGAGGACTCTCGGAAGCCTCAAACGAATTTCCTGTACGTCTTACCAGTTATCATAGCGGCACGGACCTCATAAACTAATCAGTGCTCACGTGTACGTCTAGTTAAAGGGCATGATCCGGATAAGTCACATATCTCTGTGATTTAAATCACATCCACGAGATGGCCAGGCTTTTAGGCTTTCTTATCGATGGAAGTCGTTACGAGAGATGTCGAACAGAAGCAATTCCATAAGATAGTTTCAAATTGCTCCTAACTCCTCT
>CAWCQY010000014.1:0-56795 GCA_963797795.1 uncultured Acidobacteriota bacterium | reverse complement strand
TAATCGAGAGTAGAGTCGAGAACAGGCGCAGTAACTGTAGTCTCCCGGTGGTATTCGACGGGGCTTTCACCGCGTCACCTCAATCCGGTTTGGCCTGGCCCTGGTTCCTGTTCCCGCTCATCGAACCGGACTGGCAGATTTCCCGCATCCGGCTCTCGGAAAAGACTCACGCTCTCGCCCACGGAAGGCTGGCGGTCCGGTGTGGTAACTGGACCAAGCCAAACACGGATGGCAGAGACGCTTCCGGAAAACGCTTGTACCCCGGTCGCGGCTCGTTGTGTTTGTCGCATAGCCACCGACGCAGCCTTCGGCGGGCGTGTATATCGACCGCACGGTAGGCTTTGCTGACCGACCCCAGACAGAAGTAGTTGGCCCAGCCAATCAACATTCGGTTGAGCTTTTCCACCATTGTCTTCGGGTCCAGCCTGACGGTATCTCGCCCGGTCTCGTCGCTGATCGTGCGACAGATGCGCTGTATCCGTGTTTTGGATGGAGCCGTGCCCACATAGACCCGGCCTCTCCTCATCGAATAGCAGCGCCCGAACGTGTAACCCAGAAAATCAAACTTCTCTTCCGGCAGACAGCAGACCCGCGTCTTGTTCTCGTTCACCGTCAGCTTCAGCTTCGACATCATCGTCCGCATCGCGGCTAGTGCGTGATTGGCACCGACGCGGCAGCAGATCACGAGGTCATCGGCATAGTTCACGATGTACGCTTTCCAACGCTCCTCGTGCCCGAGTTTCTTCCACCCCAGCACGAATCGTCGCATGTACAGATTGCTGAGCATAGGACTGATCGGAGACTCCTTGCGGAGTACCTCGACCTTCGTCCCGATTGCGCGTACTCCGATGTTTGTTGCCCCGCTCGTCGGTTTCTTCGACCGGAGCTTCCAGCCACATCTTGATCAGATGCAACATCGCTCCATCGACGACCCTGCGAGCCACCGATCTCATAAGCTCGGCGTGTGGAACACTATCAAAGTAGCTGCTGAGATCCGCATCAACGATCTGCCCATGACCCGTGTTGATCAGCTTGTGGACGTGCTGTATTGCGTCCAATGCGCTGCGGTCCGCCCGATAGGCATACTGCTCCGGCTGCAGGTCGGCCTCGAAGATAGGTTCGAGTACCAGCACTGCCGCCGTTTGCACAACCCGATCTCGGATTGTAGGTATTCCTAACGGTCTCTGCTTCCCGTCCGGCTTCGGTATATACACTCGCCGCACGGGTTGCGGTTGATAGGTCTGATTGTTCAGCTCTTGCGTCAGTTCGCCCAACCACCGTTCCCCGCCATACAGTTCGATGTCCTCGAATGTCTGGTTATCCACTCCCGCTGCTCCGCCATTGGCCTTGCAGCGTTCGTAGGCATATGCCAGAACATCTCTCCGATACACCTTGTCGTACAGCGCGTAGAAACGAAAGTCGGGCGATTCCTTCGCTTTTGCGTGCAACGCCGTCTGCAACTTCTGAACACTAAATGGAGTTGTTAGGCTCATCGCCAATCCCTCGGTCCTTCGCTGCTTCCTGCGTTCGTCTTTAACTAAGGCCTCTTCCCTCCCCCGGAATTCCCCGGCTTCATCGGTACTGTAAGCCTCTCCGCCACCCCACACGGCCCGGCCTGTCTCTCGCGAGTTGCCAGTTGATCCTTATTATGATCACCGCTGGGGCTTCCCGTGTTGCGTCTGGTCTCCTATGCCTACATGCCATCGCCATTACCCCGGCAGGTCCGATGGAGCTTGTTCGCTCGTCCATCTCCACCATCAGCGGCCTTCCCTGTGTAACAGTCAGGTCGGCTCCTGCAATTACTTTTTCGGGGCCTGCTCAGCGTTCACTCATGTTATGGCCTGCAGACTCGCGGAGTCGCCATGCGACCCTTTCCATCGAAAGCTCCGACAGCTTCGTTGTCTCCGCTGCCGCTTCGATTGCTACCGGGTGGAGCGAACCAGTTCCCGGGCGGGAGTTGCACCCGCTGAAGTCCACCGCCTTTTCACGGCGCACTGTTACGACAGTTATACTTAATGGGCATGTGGCGCAGGTCCCTCGCCTTCGTTGCCCTCCTCACCTTAGTGCCGATTGTCGAGGCACAAGACCGTCCGAAAGTCTCACTCAGGCTCCCATCGGGGATTGCCTCTGAAACCGTTCAGATCGACTACTTCCTCACAGGCCCGTTTGGTGGGTACGGTGGATTCGTGAGGGCAGAAAGGAAGAAAGCGTCAATCGATATTGAGCCATTCGTCGACGGCCGACCTGCTGAAAACATAAAGATCATCGCATATCTACCTGGATGCGAAATTGCAGCCCTCGACCTCACATTCTCTGGCATGCCAGTTGAACAGTGGCTTGATTGTTATCCGTTTGGCTCGGTTTGGTTTCGTGGGCAACTTTTGCCCGCTTCGACGACCCGGGCGCAAAGTCGAGAAATCGAGGTTAACTACTTGGCATGGTGGTCACACGGGTTTTTCGGGATTGCTGACGGGCCAGTGACAACAATTCGTCTCGGCACAGTTCGCCCCGACCGGGAGGGAAAATTCGAGATCGCATTGCCCGATTTCTACAAGCAACCCAGTTTGCGAGATGGTGCGATTCAATTCATTCTCCGGGACGCCAAAACGGGGAACATCATTGCGTTTTTGAAACCCACAGAGACAATCCCCAATTCACCTGGTTGGCTCAGTGTGCAAGCTTCTTATCCGATTGTTCAGTTCGTCGCCAAAGGGCAACTACAGCAGCCAAGGCCGTAAACTGTCGCTATCAGGCCTTAGCACAAGTTTGCGCCGTCTGTTCGCCCACTTGCCCTAGAAATCAGCCTCACCCGCGCTCAAGGAGTGAAATCGCGATTCTTCATTGGTTGACGTACCGCCGGCAGGAGAGAGGTCCTCGAGTCTTGCCCGTCGGCCGAGATCCCATTTACATTGACTTCACCCGCCACCGGACCTACGATTTCGCTGAGGCGTGAAAGGAATGCTCTTATGTGGCAAACTGAACCGCGAGCCACGACTTGCTGATGGGGTCGCCTCATGAACCCGACAGCGTGCGAGTCTTCGAAACCTGCCGCGGGTGTGAGTATGGCTCCGGGGCCGCTGTTCATCGTGGCCAGTTGGCGTGGTGGCTCCTCACTTCTTTACGCCCTCCTGAACAAGCATCCCCAGGTTGCGCTGACTTTTGAGGCTGATCTTTGGCTGTTGCGCTCGGTCTTTCGCAAACCCGCAGGTTATTGCGATTGGGCAACGCGTTGGGAACTCCGGTATGGCGCATTAACCCGGCATGGAATCATCGCGAACGATCTGCCTCGCGGAGTGGCAGACTTTCCCACGGCGTTTGCCGCCGTTCACCAGGCCTACGCCGCGCGCAAAGGTGCGGTCATCTGGGGAGACAAGTCTCCCATCTACTATGATTCCCTGCCTGCACTCGCCAGACTATTTCCTCAAGCGCGGTTCATCGTTCAATGGCGAGATCCCGCGGCGACAGCCAATGCCATTGCGCGCGCTGCCCAAGCCGGCGCCGCTGCCTACCAAAAGCGGGGAGTCTATCTGCGAGGGTTGATTGGGTACCAGGTTCTCAAGAGAGGGGTTGATTCCCTTCTCTCCATTGGACAACCGGTCTGCCAGGTGACTTATGAAGAGTTGACCAGCGATCCCGCGAAAGTCATGCGGGAGGTCTGCCGCTTTCTGGAGATTCCCTACCGCGACGAATTGGCTGACCTCCGGGGTGCCGATCGATCTGCCGTCTTCAAGGAAGCACATCATTCTCTGGTGCGCGGAGATGAAATAGTCAGTAAGCCTCGCACGGTTATCCTCGACCAAGCAGTTCGGCAGAAAATAAACGGCTACGTGAAGCTCTGGAAGCGCCGATATAACGACGAATGGCCGCCATCCGTTCTGACGGATGCTGACAACGTTGCCCTGCCCCGATTACCACAAAGGGTTGGCGACCAGGTGGCCTATCGCGCCGTATGCGCCTTCGAGCAATTCCGGCAGGTTTGTTTCGCCTATGCGCCCCTGGCCTTGATCCAAGGCTACCGTAGCCGAAGACGCGGCGTACGATTCCCAGCTGACAAACAAACACGCGACGCTCAGGACCAGATCTAAACCTCTCGAGACATGCCCGCTTGAGACAGGTGGGACTTTGATAACTGGCGTAAAACCCCTGTTACACTCATCGACACTGCCACCCAACAAGAACGCCGCGCCTACACGCGGCCCACGCCAACATACTCAAATCCCATAGCGCGCAGGCGGACGGAGTCGAGCAAATTCTTGGTATCTACGATGAGTGGACGGCGTAGCGTTTGCTTGATGCGCCCGAAATCGAGCCCTCGAAATTCCGGCCATCCCGTGCCCACCACCAGGGCATCGACGCCTTCGGCCGCGGCATAAGGAGACTCGCAGTAATACACAGATCCATTCAACTCGAGGCGCGCATCCGGCAACGCAACCGGATCATAGGCTCGCACCCGCGCTCCCTGCGCGATCAAACTCTTAGCCAGCCGCATGGAAGACGAACCAGCCACGGAATTGGTATTTGGCTTAAACGCCAAGCCCAGAATCCCCACATCCTTGTTCTGCACCGACTGCACGCATCTCGAGATCTTTTCGATCACCTGATCGGCCAGGCCATGATTCACTTCGCGCGCCGCGCTCAGAACTTTGAGCGCCACTCCATTGCGCTGCGCCAGGTCCGCCAGCGAATCCATATCGGACTCTGCAAACAAACCACCCATGCCCGCTCCGGGCTGCAAACACCGGGGCGCGATTTTCTTGTCGAGACCAAGAGCCAGTGAGAGGCTGACCGCATCCGCGTTCACCCGTTCGCACAAGCTCGCCAGCTCGTTGATGAAAGAAATCTTCGTCGCCACAAACGCAGTCGCCGATTCCCGCACCAGCTCAGCCGTCTCGTGATTGGTCACAATCACCGGCACGCCGCGCATCACCAGCGAATGGAAGATCTGTTTCAGAGCCAGCACGGCATCGTTCGAATCCGTCCCCAGAATGATGCGATCCGGCCAGTTGAAATCCTCGATCGCGCAGCCCGGCGTGAAGAACATGGGCTGCGAAACAATCGAAGCCCGCAACCCCGCCTCCGCAAGTCGTTTCTCGATCGCCGACGCAGTCCCCACCGGAACCGGAGTCACAACCGTAAGGATCGGCGGCTTCGGCGCGGCCTTCGCGATGCGTATCGCCAGGTCAGTCAAGTGTTGCGGGCTGTCCTCGGCCAAAAAGATCACCTGCGCCTTGCGGGCGAAAGACTCAATGTCCGTCGAATACGCCAGTCGCCCCGACCGCACGTTACGCTTGATGACTTCGGTAAGGTTCTTTTCGTGAAAGGGGACGCTGCCCTGGGCCATGGCAACCATTTGCGAGCTATCCGGATGGCAACAGCTGACGGGGGTTCCGAAGTCCGCCAGACAGGCGGAGACGACTGTACCTAAGTACCCTGCTCCGTAGACCCCAATCTGCATGAAACCTCCCGAAACCCACTATGAACTCGCTGGGGGAAGGGTGCCCGAGGCGGCTTGCGCAGCGATTCCAACCTCTTGTTTACGCTCGCCTTCTGCTCTTAGCAATGCACGGGAGGGATTTGTACCTAAGGACATGGCCCACTGGCCGTAGCAGGAATTTGGACAATCGAAAGGTCACATCAAGGATGGAGAGCACGTGGCGGGCCTGGCCCAATCCCCTTCACTGTGACGTCATCCTGAAGGAACGCAGTCCCGAAGGATCTCGCCTTGTTAAGACGTCATCCTGAAGGGACGCAGTCCCGAAGGATCCCGCGCGCACTACGAAAAGCTACTGTCACGGGCGAACCAAACTACGCCCCAGCGGAATCCCCGCCAGATCCACCCAGCGATTCTGCTCCTCCTCGCGCACGAAGATCAGCTGACTGAGCGGGATATGTCGGCTGCCCTCGAACACCGCCCAACGGTCTCGCGAAAAGATATACGCCTGCTGCGCCAACTCCTCATTGCCGAGCTTCGCAATCGTGAGATGCGGCATGTAAGGCCACTCTTCCGTCGCGGCAAGCGCCTCCCTGTTCAACCGGTCGTGCAGGTCCCGCATCCGGTGCGCGCCGTGGGCCACCCGGATGAACACAGTCGGAGTAACCGGAATGAACGTCTCAACATCCCCAAGAGTCACTTCGAAAGGCTCCGCCTGGCTGCAAATCTCTTCGAGCGTCTCGAGCGCCGACACTTCCCCTCCCTGCAATCGCCGCGGAGGAAGAATGGTCACATGGGCGGGCAAATGGGGCAAATCGGGATGCAGTTCCTGCCGGAGCTTCTCTACAAATTCCCCGACGGCATTCCTAACGTAAGCCACCAGGGCATAACGGGGATTTTGCATGTCAACCCGAAATTATACCCCCCGCAAGCCAACGCGCGCGGCGATCGATCAAGCAATGTCCATCGCCATCAACCCGTGAAGTACGTCATCCTGAGGGACGCAGTCCCGAAGGATCTATACCAAACTGCGCCCCAATGTGTGGAAAGCAGAAGGCTGGCCCGAAGCAATCCTCCCACTCTGTAAGCTCTTGTATCACCTGCCGGAAGTGCGGGCATCTCAGACCGTGCTCGTCCTCCGCAACGAGGCCGACTGCGACCAGATGGACGAGATGAAGCTGAGGGACCCAGATGGCACGCCAGTGGCAGCCACCACGGGCGGCTACCTAACAGGATGGCTTCCCAAGTTCGCTGCTGACTTACGCGGAAAGAACGTTGCCATTGTGTATGTGTCCGATGCGGGTGGCCTCCGATTCTATAAGGAAGTTGCGGATTCGTTGGACGAGTGTTGCATCACTCACCGCCGAGTCAAAGTTCCACCGGAGGAAGCCATGACGGTCGCAGAGTTCGCGGATCACATCGGAGCGGATTGGCTCTACAACGAAGGTCCAAATACGGACTCGGAATACGGACGCATCCAAATCTGAAAGACTTTGATCGATCCCTGCGAGTACCGCTTGACGGAAAGACAATCCACTGCATCCGCTCGCTAAGTAAACTTTATGAGAGCCATCTCTTTGAGTCAGGGCTTCGTTGCCGTTGTGGACGACTTCCGCTATGCCTGGGTGCCTTCTCACCGAACGGCGCGACGAGAGAAAAACCCACGTGTACGGTGTTCGGAAGCTGCGAACGCCAGCAGGGACTAATGCAACCCTGGATCGCTATCATGTGAATGTGCTCCCAAGATTCACGTTGACCACGAAGATCACATCGGGCTGAACGCCAGCGGCACAACTCCGTAAGTGTGTACGCGGTGAGAATGATGGTACCCAGGAAGCACGGGCAGTTCTCAGACAAGGGCGTGTCGTGGTCCAAAATAAAGGCAGACGGAGGCCTGGAGAGCCTGCATTACGATAGAGAGGACGGTGCATCTGGGCTACTTCACCGAAGTGCAGGCAGACTTGCCTATGACTCGCGCGGGCGCTTCGGTGTGGTCGCAAAGTGCAACTTCCCCTTCAGGCATAGCGCACCTGCCTTAGTCTTGAATACGGGTCGAACGTGGCCTAAGTCGTTGAAAGTCGGGCGTAGCGCAGCCTGGTAGCGCACCGCCTTGGGCGCGGGGGTCGTAGGTTAAATCCTATCACCCCAACCAATTTCTCAACTCTATTTCTTCAGCAGGCTGGTGTGGCTGGCCACGCACTCCCACTTCCCGTCCTCGAAAACCCATGTATCGGTGAAGCGGCCAAGGTGGTCGTAGGGCTTGCCGTTGTAGGACCCTTTGGTGTGATAGACGCCGGTCACAACCCCGGCATTGTGATACAGGTTCACTTTCACATCCTGGATCGTGACCAGGTCCGGCTTGAATTTCGGATCTTTGATGTCCGCCAGAAACTTGCCCCGCTGGCTGACCTCGCCGTCCCACTCCGTGTTCGAAAATGTATCCGCAATCATGCCTTCCAGTGCCCGCTCATCGCGATTCACCTGCGCCTCGTTCCACAGATGCTCGAGCGCCACCAGTTTGGCCAATTGCGGATCGTCGTTTTCGTGCGCCGTCTGTCCGAACGCGCCCACCGTCAGCAGAAGGCAACAGAAGATTGTCTTGATCATGGCACGCGCACTTCCGTTCGCAAACCCGCAGAAATGCGCGTTCGCTGGCAAGACCATACCAGCCGCCAAAAGCTCCTGCCATCCAAAAGCCCAAATGAAGATTACGAATGTCATTTATGCACGCGACCGATGGGCCACGCTCTGAGCTACGTCGAGCGCCCCCAAAAATCTTGTCAAGCCCCCCAGACCCCCCAATTTCTCGCAAGTCATTCTCTCAAAGCAAATATATTTTTGGAAATCATGTCATGTTTACCCTATGCAATCAGCTATCATAGAAGTAGGGGATAAAAAAGCCGGCCCTCCTGCCGGCCCTCGAGATATCCCCTACAGCTAAGTCCTTTAGAAGAGATATTTTAGAAGGGTATCTCTTTTTCCAACCCAATCAATTCATAGATTTAGGAGAAAAACGCGATTTTCGCGGTATATACCCATGCCTCTACATCCCAACGTCCGTCGCTGCACCCACATCCAGATCACCGGCCACCGCTGCGGTTCCCCCGCCCTCAAACAAGAATACTTCTGCTACTTCCACACCCGCATGATCAAGGGAGTGCAGACCCGCGTCGACTCCCAAATCCACCCCGTCGCCCTGATCGAAAGCGCCGAAGCCATCCAGGCCGCGCTCATGCACACCATCGACGCCGTCCTCAAAGGCACGATGGACAACAAGCGCGCCAACATCGTCCTCAAAGCCCTCTACATCGCGGTAAGAAATTCCCGCAACCTCTACTTCCACCTCCGCCAGGACGACATGGTCCGCGAAGTCCCCAACTACGCCCAGCAATACCTGACCGAACACCCCGAACAAAATTCTCCAACACCGGCTCAAGCAAACCCAACCGCAAGAAGAACGTCATCCCGCAAGAAGCTTGTCATCCTGAGGAAGCGCAGGCCAGCGCGAAGCGAAGGCCTGCCAACGAAGGACCTCTGCACTCCAAGGCTGACGAGCCCAGCACCCAACAAAAAACCCAGTCATCCTGAGCGAGCGCGAAAGCGCGAGTCGAAGGACCCCCACCAGGCCAATAGCCGCAACGCCGCCACAGGGAATTCCAACCACCAGCCAGAAAGAAACCGCGAAAACCCCGGAACCGAAAACATCCCGCCGCTAACCACGCATCAATCCCAACGATGGCACGAAATCAAAAAGCTCGAAGCCTGCATCGAAGGCGCCAGGCGCGGCAACTGGCGCGACCTCCGCACCGTCTTCAACGCCGTAGGCCTAACCCCACAACCATCCAAACCAAATTGTCATTCCGAGCGAAGCGAAGGGCAACACACAAACAGAAAGGGGTAACACACAAACAGGTTTGTCATTCCGAGCGAAGCGAGGAATCTGCTGTTGGCCTGGAACCACGAAAATGCTATGCCCACTAAATCAACATGCCCGCAATCGACGCCGACATCAGATTCGCCATGGTCCCCGCCAGCATCGCCCGCACTCCAAGCCGCGCCAACTCCCCCTTCTTATTCGGGGCCAGCGCGCCGATACCGCCGATCTGAATGCCGATGCAACTCAAATTGGCAAAGCCGCAAAGAGCGAAAGTGGCAATGGTGAAGGAGCGCGGATCAAGCACCGCCTTCTGCGGCCCCAGCATGGAAAACGCCACCAATTCGTTCAGCACCATGCGCGTACCGAGAAGATTGCCAACGAACGGGCAGTCTTTCCACGGGATTCCGATCACCCATGCCACAGGAGCGAAAAGCGTGCCGGAAATATTCTCCAGGCTCGCCGGAAACCAGAGAAATCCGAAGTGCGCCAGCCCGTTGTGGATTCCGTACAGGATTCCGTCCATCAGCGCGATCAACGCCAGAAAAGAAATCAGCATGGCAGCGATGTTCAGCGCGAGGTTCAGGCCGTCGGTCGTGCCGCGAGCCACCGCGCCCAGCACGTTCTCTTTCTTTTCGGCCTCCACTTCCTCCTCGCTCATTACGACGCGGCCGGCAGTCTTCGGCTCTTCGGTCTCGGGCACCAGCATCTTCGAAATCAGAATGGTGCCGGGAGCGGTCATAATTACGGCGCTCAGAAGATGTTTGGGCTCGATTCCAAACGCGATGTAAGCTGCCATGATTCCGCCGGAAACATGGGCCATCCCGCTGGTCATGACGGTCATGAGTTCGGAGCGGGTGAGGTCGGGCAGAAAAGGACGTATGGTCAGGGGCGCTTCCGTCTGCCCCATGAAAATGCTGGCGGCCACGTTCAGCGACTCCGCCCCGCTCGCACCCATGAACCGGGTCATCACCCGCGCCGCCTGCTTGATGATGAACTGCATGACTCCGTAGTGATACAAGCACGGCGAAGAACGCCGCAATGAAGATGACGGTCGGCAGCACTTGAAAAGCGAAATAGAAACCAAGACGCGAACCCTGCTTGCCCAGGTCGCCGAAGACAAACTGGGAACCGACGAAGGCATAGCTGAGCAGCTTGTTCACAGCGTCGCCGGCATATTGAAAAATGCGGCGGCCGATGTCAATTCGCAGACGAACACGGCGAAAGCGAATTGCAGGCCCAGCCCCCACGCAACCGTCTTGCCGCGGATGGCTCGCCGGTTGGTGGAGAAAATATATGCCAGGGTCAGCATCGTCAGCAGGCCCAGAATCCCGGTGAATCGGCCCATGTCTTATACCCCCGATCCTCGAATCACGCGATGAACCAGCTTCTTTTTCTGCGGTGGAGCCTCTGTGATCTGATAACTCTTCAGCAACAACTCGATTGCCCGAGCCGCCTTAGCCGCAGAGTTCGCATGCACGGTGTACAGTGCCTCACCGGTCGCCACCGCATCGCCGAGCTTGCGATGCAGAACGATTCCAACCGCCGGATCGACCGCGTCTTCCTTCTTCTCGCGCCCGCCGCCGAGAATTACGCAAGCGTGGCCCACCGCTTCACAGTCAATCGCCGCAACGTAGCCGCTATGCGCGCTCTTCACCTCTTGCTGAAGCTTCGCGCGAGGAAGGCGTCCGGGATCGTCGATCACGCGCGCGTCTCCGCCTTGCAAGGTCACCATCTGGCGAAATCTCTCGATCGCCTTTCCCGAGGCGATCAGTTGCTGAACCAGTTCCTTCCCATGCACCACCGTGTCCGCGGTTCCGCCCAACTGAAACATGCGGGCTGCGAGTTCCACGCACAATTCTCTAAGATCCTCCGGACCTTCCCCACGCAAAACCTCGATCACCTCGACGACTTCGAGCGCATTCCCCACATGAGTTCCGAGCGGCTGGTCCATGTTCGTGATCAACGCGATCACAGACTTCCCCATGCGCTCGCCGGTCTCGACCATCAGCTCGGCGAGGAATTCGGCATCCTCGTCCCGCTTCATGAACGCGCCGCAGCCGGTCTTGACGTCCAGCACCAGAGCATCGATTCCCTCCGCCAGCTTCTTGCTCATGATGGAAGCGCAGATCAAGATACGGGCTCTCGACGGTTCCAGTGACATCGCGCAGAGCGTAGAGTTTGCGGTCGGCGGGAGCGATCTCGGCAGTCTGGCCAATCATGGCGCAGCCGCAGGCTCGGAGAACGCGGCGAAACTCGGGAAGCGGAAGGTTCACGTTGAATCCGGGAATGGATTCCAGTTTGTCGAGCGTGCCGCCGGTATGTCCGAGGCCGCGGCCGCTGATCATGGGAACGACCAGGCCGCCGGCCGCGACCAGCGGCGCCAAGACCAGCGAAGTTTTGTCGCCGACTCCGCCGGTCGAATGCTTGTCTACTTTCTTCGCGGTGAACTCGGAGAGATCCAGCACGTCGCCCGAGTGCAGCATGGCGTCGGTCAGCACGGAGGTTTCGGCTCGCGTCAGTCCACGCAGGATCACGGCCATAAGCCAGGCGGAAACTTGATAGTCGGGAATCTCGCCGCTGGTGTAAGCGCGGACCAGATATTCGATCTCCGCTGGCGAAAGCTCTTGCCCGTCGCGCTTCTTGCGAATGACGTCGATGGCACGAATGGTTTGCCTTGCCTGCGGCCCGGTCACTTGAGGCGGAATCCTTCCGGCAGGAGTTCAGTGATGTGGCTCTCCTTCCAACCTTTTGCCGCTTGGAAATAAACCGTCGCGTCCGGACCGAACTCGTAAATCACTTGCCGGCAGGCTCCGCACGGGGAGCACGGAACGCCCTGGTCGTTGACGACCGCGATGGCGCGGATGTTCAGACCCGGGCCAGATTTAGCGATGGCCGCAAAGATCGCGGTGCGCTCGGCGCAATTCGACAGCCCGTACGAAGCGTTCTCGACGTTGCAGCCGGAGAAGACTTCTCCCTTCGAGGTCAGCATCGCAGCGCCGACTCTGAATTGAGAATAGGGCGCGTAGGCCTGCTTCATGGCTTTCCGCGCGGCCCGGAGCAGGCGCTCGTTTTGCTTGCTGGAAACTTTTTTCTTCGAGTTCATCGGAAGTCCATGCGGACCCTAAGAATCGCGGTTGATTCTAAACCTCGACTTGGCTTTGCGCCACGGTTTTCGGGAGCTGAGCGTCTGATTAAGGCGCATCCCTCACCCGAGCTGCAGGCGCTGCTCGACCGGACAGCCGGGAGCGGCTGTCCCGACGTGAGTCGTGGTCTGATTACTTTTCCATGAGCAAGACTTTTTCCGCGCCGTCAATTTCTTTCAGCTTCACTTCGATGACTTCGTTCATCGTGGTCTGCACGGTGCGACCAACGAAGGCGGCTTCGATAGGTAATTCGCGGTGGCCGCGGTCGATCAGGACGCAGAGCTGGACGCGGCGGGGACGACCTTGCGAAAAAAGAGCGTCCAAGGCGGCGCGAATGGTGCGGCCGGTGAACAGGACGTCGTCCACCAGAACGATGTTCTTGTCTTGAATGGCGAAGCCTATCTCTGATTGGTTTACGACTGGCTTTGGCCCGACGGTGGAAAGGTCGTCGCGATAGAAAGTGATATCCAGAGTGCCGACAGGAACCTGAACATCTTCGATATGCCCGATCGACTTGCTCAACCGCTCCGCCAGCGGTACGCCACGCCGCCGGATGCCAATCAGTCCTAAGCCATTCGTCCCGTTCTCTTCGACGATCTGGTAGGCGAGGCGCACCATGCTGCGGTCCATCTCGGATGCCGACATCAGTTGTGCTTTCTGGCGAAGGCCGGTTTTCGGGGCCACACTTTCGAGTTGTCATAACGGTTGCATGATACGCAGGCGATGGGCCGCTGGCAAGCGATCGACGATCGCGGGCGAAATTGCGGTGCACGCGAGATCCCTTGGCCTGCTGGAGAGAACACTGGCCTCCGCGATGACGCATGGCAGAACCCATCACTGAAGCTTTCTTTTATGCCACGTGATCAGGAGGGCCAATCCGATGATCATCAGGCCGCCGCAGAGCCCAATCCATATGCCCAAAGCGCCCCATCCGAATTTGAAACATAGGACATAACCGAAGGGCAACCCCATCAGCCAGTAGGCGACGAAGTTGGCGAGCATGGGGGTTCGCGTATCGCCGGCGCCTCGCAGTGCTCCCGTGGCGACAGTCTGCAGGCCATCGAACAATTGGAAAGCGGCAGCGACCAGCAGTAGTTGTGCGCCCACCTGAATGACGGCGGGATTCGGAGTGAACAGGCGTGCGATCAGTTTCGGGAGGGAGACGAACACCGAGCCGGAGCACGCCATGAACCCGACTCCAATCAGGATCGCGGACCATCCGGCCCGCCGAGCGCCATCCGGGTCGCGTTTTCCTAATTGTTGTCCGACTCGGACGGCCGCCGCGGAACTGACTCCCAGCGGCACCATGAACGTGAGTGCGGCGCAGTTCAAAGCGATCTCATGACCGGCCAGGGGAACGGGACCGAGTCTGGCGCACAGTGCGGTTGCGGCGGAGAAAGCTCCGATTTCGCAAAGGATCTGGGTTGCCGCTGGAGCGCCCAGCTTTAGCAACGCGGACATTCTGCGGACGTCAATCCGGACCGTGCCCATCCAGCCCGGCCGCAGACGTTTTGACTCCACCCAGACGAGTGTGATGGCGAGGCAAAGAGCCATGTAGATGCGGGCCATGCAGGTTGACCAGCCCGAGCCGGTAATGCCCATGGCGCGAAAGCCAAGGTGCCCGTAGATCAGAACCCAATTTCCAACGACATTTACGAGGTTGGCAGAGATCAAGGCAAACATGATGGGGTGGGCCACGTTCACCGCCTGCAGATATCGCCGGAGCGCGAAGTAGGCGAGCAGCGGCAATGTGCCCCAGTTGAGCGCGCGCAAGTATGGACGCATCGGTTCGACGAGTTCCACGCTGATTCCGAAGCGCTGCATCAACGCCGGCCAGAATGACACTGCAAGCATCAGAACCGGCGTCAGCGCGAGGGCGAGGAACACACCATTCACCAGCGAGTGTCTGGCATCGTCCAAATCTTCGCGTCCGAATGCGTGCGCGACGAAAGTGTCCATGCCAAGCAGCAGGCCGCCGCCAAAAATGGCGACGCTGTGGTAGAGACTCTGGCCCAGGCCGGTAGCGCCAATGGCGACGGCGCTGTTGGGCAGCCTTCCCACCATGATGGTGTCGACGATGCCCATGCTCATCCAGCCCACTTCGGCGAGGATAAGAGGCAGCGCGAGGTGAAGGGTCAGACGAAAATCCTGGCGCCAGAGCGGGAGCGAAGCTGAGTTGAGTTTCACGGATATTTTTCTTGATCGTGAATATATCAAGTCACCGTTATCAGTGACGGGTTATCGTTGAATTGCATCCCGGGGCATGCCGACTTCCGGACGAGTAAGCTTCATCATAGAATTTGTTGGGCTCGTAGCATCGACAGAGTACAGAGTATAGTTTCGGTGCTGCTGCGGTTTGACCCGGCTGGGCACCGCTGAGAGGTGCTTATGCGGCGCAGATCATTTTTGAAGGGCGCGGGAGTCGTTACGGTCGCCATCGGCGGCGGTGGGGTCTGGCGTGCCTACGACCAGGGCGTCTTCAGTGTTGGCCAGGGTCCGGCTTACGAAGCATGGAAAGACTGGCATCGGGACTCTCGCCAGGGAGCGCTCGCTCTGGTGCGGGCCGCGATTCTGGCCGCCAGCCCTCATAATACGCAGCCTTGGCTTTTCAAGGTTACGAATTCGGCGATCGAGTTGTATATCGATACCAATCGGAATGTCGGGGCGCTTGATCCCTATCTGCGAGAAGAGCACATCGGGATGGGCTGCGCTCTGGAGAACCTGATGCTGGCCGCGGCCGCCGATGGCCACCAGGCCACCGTGACTCTATTTCCGGGAAAGCTGGGATCGATCCCGGTTGATCCTAAACCGGAGCTTCTGGCGCGCATCGATCTCGTCCCAGGGAAACGTGAGGAGAGCGAGTTGTACGACGCGATCCCGCGACGCCACACGAATCGCGGTGCCTACATTCCGCAGAAACCGGTGCCGTCCGAGTTCCTCGACGCTCTAAGCCATTTGACCGGCGACGAACCAGACGTCAAACTTTTTCTCTTCACGGCCGATGCAGACCGAAGAAAGATTGTAGAAATAAGCTCTGCGGCGAACCGCGAAATCTATTCCGACCCGGACGTAGTTCGCGGCAGCGATCGATGGATTCGGATCAACTGGAGTGAGGTCCAGAAGTTTCGCGATGGCCTGACCATTGATGCCTTCGGGCTCCCTCCGGTTGCGACTGCAATATCCAAGATGATGCCATTGTGGATGCTGCAACGGGTTGCGTCGCAAGGCGAGAAGGATCGGTATTCGGAGCTGATGCTGAGTGCGCCTTTGATTGGAATCATTGCAGTGCAAGACCGTTATGACCGGGAACAGTGTCTGCATGCAGGGCGAATTTGGCAGCGGGCGCACTTGTTGGCCACGGCCCGCGGCTTGGCCGGACGGCCCTGCAATGAGGCGGTGGAAATGATCGACCATGAGAAGGCGCTGGGAAAACCAGCGCAGCGAGCCGGCATACTTGCTGAAGTTCTAGGCGACTCCGCATGGCAGCCGACCTTTGTTTTCTATATGGGCTATCCGACATTGAACGCACGAGCCAGCCCGCGACGGCCGATTGAAAATGTGGTTCTTTGAATGGGACATGCCATGGAGAACGATTGATCGAACGTTATTTTCGACTGGCGGAGAATCGGACGACCGTTAGGCAGGAGTTGCTCGGCGGGCTGACTACGTTCTTGACGATGGCCTACATCGTCGTCGTGAACCCGCAGATTTTGTCGCAGACGGGGATGCCTGCGGAAGGCGTAGTGTTTGCGACGTGCGTCTCCGCTGCGGCTGCGACTCTGGTGATGGGTCTTTATGCCAACTATCCCATTGCTCTAGCGCCCGGGATGTCGCTCAATGCCTACTTTACTTATTCGGTCTGCCTGGGCATGCATGTTCCGTGGCGGACGGCGCTGGGCGTGGTTTTTCTCTCGGGCGCGCTCTTTCTTGTGCTCACGGTTACGCGCATTCGGGAGCAGATCGTCAACGGCATTCCCGATTGCCTGAAGCATTCGACTGCTACCGGGATCGGATTCTTCATCGCATTTGTTGGGCTGCGGAATGCAAAGCTCGTGGTGGCAAATCCGGCTACGTTTGTCGGCCTCGGGAATTTTTCGGACCGTGAGGTGCAGACCGCTTGCTTCGGCCTTGTCCTGACGCTTGTTCTGGTGGTGCGAAAAGTCAACGGAGCAATCCTGATCGGCATTTTCGGAACCACGCTGGTTGGAATCCTTCGCGGGACTCTCGAAGTGGCCCTCGGCGATTGTTTCGATGCCGCACGCTTCATCTACTTTTCTGCAACTTGATCTGCGCGGTGCGATTCATCTGGGATTCCTCGAGATCCTGTTTGCATTTCTGTTCGTGGATCTTTTCGACAACGTCGGGACGCTCGTGGGCGTGTGCGAACAAGGCGGGTTCATCAAGGACGGCAAGATACCTCGCGTGGGGCGAGTGCTCTTGGCGGATGCCGTTGGCACTATTTTTGGATCGTTGGCGGGGACGTCCACGGTCACGAGTTATATCGAAAGCGCAGCCGGCATGGCGGCAGGAGCGCGCACTGGACTGAGCAACCTGGTTGTTGCCTTTTCTTCCTGCTGGCTATGTTTTGCTCACCGCTGGCGGCAGCGATTCCGGGCTACGCAACGGCCCCGGCTTTGATTTTGGTGGGAGCATTGATGACGCAATCGATTGCTCACATCGAGTGGCGGGATTTCACCGAAGCGGCCCCGGCCTTTATCACCATGCTGGCCATGCCATTGACCTTCAGCATCGCGACCGGGCTCAGCCTGGGGCTGATTTCTTACACGCTGGTGAAAGTGGCGGCGGGAAAATATCGCGAGATCAACGCTTTGGTCTGGATCCTCACGGTCCTGTTCATTCTGCGTTATGTTTATCTGGCTGCGGCTTAGCAAACGAATTCATGAAGAATGACGCGCGGCAGGAGGCAAGAAGCATCGATATCCGTGTTATACTCCCGCTCCGTTAACTGACTCGCATGTCCAGTTTCGCCCCGACGCCGGAGAAGATTGCGCAGCCTTTGACGAATTTGCCGGAGGTGTTCAATGTTGCGACCTATTTTGTGGATCGCAATGTTCTCGAAGGAAGAGGAGAGAAGATTGCGATTGAATGCGGCGACGAACGAGTCAGTTACCGGGCAATTGCTGGAGCGGACGAACCGTGTCGGCAATGCGCTTCGTCAACTCGGTGTGCGTCCGGAAGAGCGAGTCATGCTGTTGCTCCTGGATACTGCGGAGTTTCTCTACTCTTTTTTTGGAGCAATCAAGATCGGCGCCGTCGCCGTGCCGGCCAACACTTTTCTGAAACCGCACGAGTACGAATATCTTCTTAACGACACGCGGGCTCGCGTTGTGCTGGTGAGCGAGGCCTTACTGCCGCAACTGCAATCGATACCGCGGGAACGGCTTAGGTATCTGCGAGAGATTGTGGTTGTCGGCGCGCCGAACCAGCAGCATCCCTGCCTGAGTCAGCTGATGGATGCTGCGTCTGAGGAGTTGGAGGCGGAACCCACCAGCAAAGATGATGCGGCTTTCTGGCTTTATTCATCGGGGAGCACTGGCGCTCCTAAAGGCTGCGTGCACCTTCATCACGACATGGTGGTGTGTTCGGAGCTGTACGCTCGAAACATTCTGCAGATGAATGAGCGCGACCGCTGCTACAGTGTGGCGCGATTATTCTTTGCTTATGGTTTGGGGAATGCCGGTTATTTTCCGTTGGGCTGCGGAGCCACGACGATTCTTTCTCCGGCGCGTCCGACGCCCGAAACTGTCTATGCCGACATCGAACGCTACCGGCCGACTTTGTTTTTCTCGGTGCCTTCGAATTATGCCGCCTTGCTGGCTCACCACCGTGGGGATGAAAGGGAGTTTGATCTTAGCAGCGTGCGCCACGCGATCTCGGCGGGCGAGTCCTTGCCTGCCCCGCTCTTTGAGCGCTTCAAACAGCGCTTTGGGATTGAGATCCTCGATTCGCTGGGTTCCACGGAAACTTTGCAGATGGTGATCGCGAATCGTCCGGGTGAGGCCAAGCCCGGCTCCAGCGGAAAGATCATCCCCGGCTACGAGGCCAGGATCGTCGATGAAGATGGGAATTTGGTGGCTTCCGGCGAAATTGGCAATCTGTTGATCAAAGGCGATTCGACCTGCGCCGGTTACTGGAATCAGCATGAGAAGACCAAGGAAACTTTCAACGGCCACTGGTTCCGGACAGGTGACAAATATTACCAGGACGAAGAAGGCTACTTCTGGTATGCAGGTCGCGCTAACGATCTTTTTAAGGTTAGCGGTCGCTGGTTGAGTCCGACGGAGGTCGAAAGTGCGTTGATTGCGCATCCGGCGATTCGGGAGGCTGCGGTCGTGGCTCGCGACGATGAGAGCGGACTCACCAAAGTGGCGGCCTATGTAGTGGTGAACGACGAGTTCGCTGCGAGTGATGAGCTGACGCGAGAGTTGCAAGATTGGGTTGCCGAGAGGATTGGCGCCTACAAACGTCCGCGATGGATTGAGTACTTGCCGGAACTTCCCAAGACGGCTACCGGGAAGCTGCAACGATATAAGCTACGCGAACTCCAAACTCAGAAACTCAGAGACCGAGCATCGTCGAAACCACTCTGAGACTTAGAAGGAAAACCAGCCAGCCTAATCTGCGGGAACGCCGCGCCGTTCCAGGTTTGCGATCTGCTCGATATATTTCTTGGAATCGAACTTTCGCGATGTGCTGGCGAAGGACATATAACGAATTTTCCCGAACACCGGCCGATCGGACCAGGCCCGGTCGTGCTTGCCCACGATTGCCCAGGCAATGCCGGCGTAACCGTTGGGATCGCGGCCATCGAGTTCGTAACGATCGTTCAGCCAAACCGCGCGTTGGTAGGCGACCGCGATGGATGGGCTCCATTCAAGAATTTTCTTGGCCCAGTACATCCGCAGGTAGTTATGCATCCAGCCGGTGAAACCATCTGCTTCTGCGCGGCATTCCACAGAGGATCGTGGGTCTCGGCATTTTCCAGTTGCTGCTCGGTGTAGACAATCTCTCTTCGGTCGGTCGCATGCTCCGCAAAAGATCGGCCCGCCCATGGTTCCAGGCAGTCTAGTGAATCGTAGTGACGATTGAATCGGACGAAGTTCACCGCCAGTTCCCGCCGGATGATGACTTGTTCCAGAAAAGCTTGCCTGGCTTGCAAGGGAGCCGGTGCATTTTGCACTGCAAGCGCAACAGTGTGCGGTCCGATATGGCCGAAATGCAGATAGGGAGAAAGCTGGCTGGTGCCATCGACCTCCGGGTGATTGCGCTGGACAGGATAGGCGGCGATTTTCTTGTTCACGAATTCATGCAGAGTTCGCAGGGCCTGCTTGCTGCCACCCCGCCGTCTTCACGGGTGGCGCTGAACGATCCAGAATCCAGTCGCTCGTAAAATCGTGTTCCAACGGAATTGATCGCAGGCCCGGTGGCGCAGTCCAGGGTGTATGCGCCAATGGATTCTTCAGGGGAACCAGAAATTGAGACAGCAACTCGTTGAGCTTCGGCCTGATCGTGCGAGCCGCATAGTGCTCGCGACCCAACAACCTAGACGGAACGATTACGTCAGCATCGACGGTCCAAAAGGGCATACGGACTTGTTCTGCAACCCGGCATCGCCATTTCTCTGGCTCGCGCAGGGGATTCTCGTCGCCGATCACTGTGGCCGGGCGCACTTCAGCGCAAAACTTCAACAGGCTGTGTTCGGGATAAGCACGAAGCACAAAACCAATTCGGCGGTTCGCGACATCTCGAGCAATGCCAGGTACGCCATCCGCCAGGAAAGAATAAGGCCGCTGAGTAGCGTGCAGGTAATACGGGACGGGCGCAAAGAATACAACCACCGACTTTCCCAACTCGTTGCCGAGATTCACGGCCATGTCGAGAGCTGGGTTGTCAGTACCGCGCTGCGCCCTCTGCATCCAGTAGACAATACAGTTCCCGCTCGGATCTGGAGGACCAGCTTTGCGGACTGTGACCCTTGGGTCTGAATTTAGTTTTTCGAGAGTGTTCATTTAATGAAAAGGGGAAGCCGTTCGGGTGTCCCCTCATTTGATCACCGATTCGGCCTTGCCGCTTGGTGATTCCAGCGGTACTGAATCGCTTTGAGAAAAACCGCCAGGTATGGTGCAGCCAAAAAGAGCTCCTCTTGGACCAACAGCTGCGGGGCCAACGGCATCGAAGGTCAAGTGTAAATTTGGCATATTTGAGGAGACGTCATGACCGCGCTTAAGGTGGTTCGAAACTTAGTAGGAACGGCAAGCTTGCTTTTCGCCGCATACGTATTCTTTTCTTCTGTTAAGGACGCAGCGCGATACATGAAGATCAGCGCGATGTAAATTGTTTCGTTTGCGTCACCCTAACCACAGTTCATCCCCTTGACTCCCGCATTGCAGCGTTTCCTCTGGGGGTGCTCGCCGCTGTTCGAGACCTGAATCTGTCGCGCAGCGGCGGCTTTCTCTTCGGAAATTAACTCATCGTCCCAGTAGGGAATTCTGTAGAATACGCAGTTGGCGGACCTCGGTTAGCGGCCGATTCGCCAGTTTTCCGTCTTCGGAGCAGACATCGAGTGGCTGACACTGCGACGATTCGAGAGGGCAGTTCGCAAGCTCCGCAGGCTATCTCGGAAATCGACATCCTCTGGATAACGGCTGGTCTTGGGTGCGATGGCGACACGATTGCCATGACTGCGGCCACGCAGCCGAGCATCGAAGATATTGTTCTAGGAGCGATGCCCTGGATTCCCAAAGTACGCCTTCACAACCCTTTTCTTTCGATTGAGAACGGAGACGATTTTCTGAGGCGTTTTCATCTCGCCGCCGAGGGGAAGTTGGCTCCATTCATTCTGGTGGTCGAAGGGTCGATTCCAAACGAGAACAATAAAGAGGAAGGCTACTGGGCTTCCCTGGGTACCGACAAGAAGACTGGCCAGCCGATTACGACCTGCGAGTGGATCGATCGACTTGCTCCCCGGGCATGGGCTGTCGTGGCTGCGGGAACGTGCGCGACCTACGGCGGCATCCACGCGATGGAAGGAAATCCAACCGGCTGCATGGGTCTTCCCGACTATCTGGGATGGCAGTGGAAGTCCGCGGCAAAGATCCCGATCGTGTGCGTCCCTGGGTGTCCGGTGCAGCCCGACAATTTCATGGAGACGCTGCTCTACCTTTTATATATGGCCGCAGGACGCGCCCCGATGATTCCGCTCGATGAGGCGCTGCGTCCAACCTGGTTGTTTGGCGCTACTGTGCATGAAGGCTGTGATAGAGGCGGTTATTACGAGCAAGCGGAATTCGCCGAGGAATACGGATCGCCGCTCTGTATTGTGAAACTAGGCTGCTGGGGGCCGGTGGTTCAGTGTAATGTGGGGAAGCGCGGCTGGATGGGCGGGATTGGCGGATGCCCGAACGTTGGCGGCATCTGCATCGGATGCACGATGCCCGGTTTTCCTGACAAATTCATGCCCTTTATGAATCAGCCGCCGGGTTCGTTGCTGTCGTCTAATGCAGTGATGACCTACGGCCGGGCGATCCATGCGCTGCGCAGGTTTACGCAAGCTTCGCTGAACAAGGAGCCAAGTTGGCGGCGCAAGAGTCCGAAGGCAAATGTCTAGAAGTCTTGGGTCCAAGATTTTGGTGAGGTATCGGCATGGTTTCCGGGGCTAGCGTCGAAACGGTAGCGCAGGCTGCGCAACCCAAATGGAACTCGACCGAAGACATCAGCCCCCTACAGGCAGAAACTCTTCTCGCCGATCTTGCCGCGGTATTCCTCAGCAACTCCGGCCAACTCGGAACGCAGGCCGACGCGCTCCAAGGACAAGAACCCGAAGAGCAGTTGCCGAATGTTGACGCTATCTATCAGAGCGCTGGTCGAGCAGATTCCGGCAGTCGTTTTCATGGCCCATTTGGACCGAGGGATCGGTGAAGCTTATGTAAGCCCTCAAATTGAAGCGAGTCTGGGTTTTTCGCAGGAAGAATGGCTGGAAGATCCTATTCGCTGGTATCAGCAGATTCATCCGGACGACAAACAGCGCTGGAGCGTCGAGGCGGCGCAAATGTTTCTTTCGGGGATGGCTCTCCGGTCTGCGTATCGCATCATCGCGCGAGATGGCAGGGTGGTCTGGTTTCACTGTGAAGCCAAGATGATCCGCCGGAAGAATGGCCGGCCCTGGTTTATTCACGGCATCGCGTTTGATATCACCGAGCTGAAACGGACAGAGGAAGCGCTGCAGGAAGAACGCAATGTTGTTTCGGCGATATTGCATACTGTCGGCGCCTTGGTCGTGGTTCTTGATCCGCAAGGGCGGATCGTGCGCTTCAATCGAGCTTGCGAGCAGGTCTCGGGCTATTCCTTCGACGAGGTCAAGCAGAAATATTTTTGGGATCTGTGCGTGGTTCCGGAGGAAGCCGAACGCTTTAAGGCCATCGTCGAACAACTGAGGGTAGAGCAGAGCAACAGGGATTATGAAACTTCCTGGGTGGCGCGAGATGGCTCGCGGCGGCTGATTGCGTGGTCGGGCACGATCCTTCCCGGAGAGAACGGAATTCCTGCATACATTATCGCGACTGGAACCGACATCACGGAGCGCAAGCGCTTGGAGAAGGCGATCCTGGAGATTAGCGCGGAAGAACAGCGGCGCATCGGGCAAGACTTGCACGATGGTTTAGGGCAACATCTGACTGGCATTGCTTTCATGAGCAAAGTTCAGGAGCAGAAACTTGCCGAGAAAGGCCTCGCCGAGGCGGCCGAAGCGGCCAGGATCGTCGCCCTGGTCAACGAGGCCATTAATAAGACCAGAGAGCTGGCGCACGGCCTGCTTCCAGTAATTGCGGATGCCCATGGCCTTATGTCGGCTCTGAAACGCTGGGCGGCCGAGGTGGAAGACTTGTTTCATATTTCGTGCACTTTGCGGGTAGAGAAACCAGTTCTGATTCACGATGCCAATATGTCCACCCACCTTTATCGCATTGTTCAAGAAGCTGTAAACAATGCAATCAAGCACGGTCAAGCCAAGAACGTCGTAATCAGCCTTTTCGCGCGGAAGGAATACGGTACTCTGAGAATAGAAAATGATGGAGTAGGTTTGCCGGAGCATTCCACGAACGACTCGGGCATGGGTTTGCAAATCATGAATTATCGAGCTCGAATGATTGGCGGATCCCTAAAGGTTGAGAGCGCCGGCGCTCGAGGAGTCACGGTCACGTGTCGCTTTCCACTCGCGAAGGGCAAGGAAGGGTCGAAGAAGGTCGCCTATGATCACTAAGCAGGTCAACAACAATGGTACAGCCAGAAAGAAAGCCGTATTCGTGGTTGACGATCATCCGATTGTCCGGCAGGGATTGACCCTGCTGATCAATCAGGAGGCCGATCTGGCCGTCTGTGGCGAGGCTGAAGAGATGCACGCGGCGTTGTCGGCAATTCAGACCGCGAGGCCGGACATCCTGGTGGTGGACATATCTCTCAATGGCCCAGATGGATTGGAGTTGCTTAAGAACATCCGGTTGACGTCTCCGCGTCTGCCGGTCCTGATCCTGTCCATGCATGATGAATCAATCTATGCGGAACGGGCATTGCGGGCAGGTGCTAACGGCTACATCATGAAGCAGGAGGCGACCGAGAAAGTGCTGGTGGCGTTGCGCCGTATCCTGAGCGGCGAGATTTATGTCAGCGACCGGATCGCCAATAGCATGCTGCGGCATTACGTTCGCGGGGCCAGTTCTTCGGAGCATTCGTCGATCTCGGACCTTACCGACCGTGAGTTGGAGGTTTTCCGGCTGATTGGGGAGGGTCATGGAACGCGTCAGATCGCGGAAGCCCTGCACCTGAGCGTGAAAACTGTCGAGTCCTACCAGGCGCACATTAAAGAGAAACTGTCCCTGCGAAGTGCACGGGAACTGGTACAGCGAGCAGTGCAATGGAATGTCGGTGAAAAGACGGCTTGAACGGGATGAGATGTTGTTCTCCCTCGCCAGCAAACCGGTCCTGTAGTCGTCCTGGCAGGGGTTGATCCAGCGCGAATTTGGGAAGCATTGTTCCACAAACGAGCACCCGAGCTGTAGGCTCAGGTGCTATGCTGTTTCGCTATATATGGCAAGCGTGCTTTTTCTCTTCAAGTTCTTTGCGCTTGGTTTCAGCGCGCTTCTGCCAGTGATTAACCCGCTGGGCTCCGCATTGGTATTCCTCGGTTTCGTAGGAGACGCACCTGAATCCGTATACCGGGATTTGGCACGCAAAATTGCGATCACCACGACCATCTTTATGCTGGTGGTCGAACTGGTGGGAACCGGTTTACTGGGGTTTTTTGGAATTTCGCTTCCCGTAGTACAGGTTGCCGGGGGGCTGGTTCTTGCCAGCATGGGATGGAGCCTGCTCAATCAGCAGGAAAGTACGGCGAGTCCCGATCGAACAGCCGTGAGGGAAGATAACTTCGGATCAGTGGAGCAGAATGTCTTCTACCCGCTGACCTTTCCGGTAACCGTGGGTCCGGGCTGCATCGTAGTCATGTTGACTCTGACTGCCCATGCCTCAGTAAAGGCGGACTTGCTGTCCAAGTTCATGGCTCACCTGGGGATTTTTCTGTCGGTGGTGGCTTTGAGCCTGACCGTTCTCCTGTGCTACCGTTATGCGCCAAAAATTACAGCCCGAGTTTCTCCCCACACTTCCCACGGCATTCTGCGTATCATCGCCTTCGTGCTCCTGTGCATCGGAGTGCAGATCACGTGGAATGGCATCGAGACACTGCTGAAGACTGTGTTGTTTCTGTAGAGACTTCTTTCGCTCTGCTCCTTGCTGCGGAATCGCGCCCTGCCTCATTCCGCGTCCCAGTTCTGGACTGTTTGGCATCGTCATCCGTCACCTTTTGACCGAATCCTCCAATTAGGGAAATCCCCGATGCGGCATGTGGGACTTCCTTGGAGAAATAAAACAGGGCTGCTGCCCTTGCAGCCATCTCACAATGGGGCGATTCTGATTGCCGATCAGATTTGCGTAATTTTTTGCAGCTGCAAACGATTTGAGTGTGCTTGCACGGCGAGGGTCGTCAAATGTACGGCCGGGCAGGATTCAAACCATCGGTACGAGATCAATTTTGCATGGAAAGGAGCAATCCAGCTATGGGAACAGCAACCGTTCCGTATGGTCGTTCTACACAGAAGGCACCGGCGGTTAAAGAGGTGCACATAGTCTGGATCACCGCCGGCCTCGGCTGTGACGGAGACTCGGTTTCGATAACGGCGGCCACGCAACCCAGCGTTGAAGACGTATTGTTGGGTGCGATCCCTGGCTTGCCCAAGGTGCACCTGCACAATCCCGTCCTTGCCGTCGAAGTTGGCGATGACTTTATGAAGTTTTTCTACCAGGCATGGGAAGGCAAGCTCGATCCCTTCGTTCTGGTGGTGGAAGGTTCGATTCCGAACGAAAAAATCAAGAAGGAAGGATATTGGGCGGCGCTCGGAACTGACCCGGAAACGAAGCAGCCGATCACTACGAATGAGTGGATCGACCGACTGGCCCCGAAGGCGTTGGCGGTGATCGCGATCGGAACCTGCGCCACTTACGGCGGCATCCACGCCATGGAGGGAAATCCGACCGGTTGCATGGGCTTGGCCGACTACCTGGGCTGGGAGTGGCGATCCAAAGCTGGATTGCCGATCGTGAATGTGCCTGGATGTCCAGTGCAGCCTGACAACTTCATGGAGACTGTGCTCTACCTTCTCTACCAGGTTGCAGGATTGGCCCCCATGATTCCTTTGGACGATCAACTGCGCCCCACGTGGCTCTTCGGCAATACCGTGCATGACGGTTGCGACCGTGCCGGCTACTACGAGCAGGGCGATTTCGCAGAAGTCTATGGCTCCCCGAAATGCATTGTGAAGCTGGGATGCTGGGGACCGGTGGTTAACTGCAACGTCCCCAAGCGCGGATGGATGGCGGGAATCGGCGGTTGCCCCAACGTTGGCGGCATCTGCATCGGCTGCACGATGCCGGGCTTCCCTGATAAGTTTATGCCGTTCATGGATGAACCGCCGGGGGCACACGTTTCGACTGCCAGCATTGGGCGTGTATGGCCGTGCCATCCGGGCATTGCGTACAATCACGCAAAATACGGTAAACAAAGAGCCCAAATGGCGGCATCCGCGCGCGGAGCTGACCACTGGTTACCACCCGAGATCTTATTAGAGAACCTAGCTGAGAAGCCCGACTGAGCAAACAAAGGAGCGATCGCTATGAGCACTATCACTGCACCGACGAAAGATGCCCCCAGCAAATCAAAGAAGCTGGTGGAGATGAATTGGGATCCGATTACCCGCATCGTGGGCAGCCTGGGCATCTTTACCAAGATTGATTTCGACGCCAAGAAGGTGGCCGAGTGTCATAGCACATCTTCCATCTTTCGCGGATACAGCATTTTTATGAAGGGCAAAGACCCGCGCGACGCGCACTTCATCACCAGCCGCATCTGCGGCATCTGCGGCGACAATCACGCCACCTGCGCGACCTACGCGCAGAACATGGCTTTCGGAGTCAGGCCGCCGCACATCGCGGAGTGGATCGTCAATCTAGGCGAAGCCGCCGAATATATGTTCGATCACAACATCTTCCAGGACAACCTGGTGGGCGTGGACTTCTGCGAGCAGATGGTCAAGGAAACGAATCCCAAAGTTTTGGCCAAAGCCGAATCAACCCCGGCGCCACACTCCAATGAGCACGGCTTCCGCACCATCGCCGATATCATGCGGGCGCTCAATCCTTTCACGGGATCCTTCTATCTGGAAGCCTTGCAGATGAGCCGAATGACTCGCGAGATGTTCTGCCTGATGGAAGGCCGTCACGTGCATCCGTCCACTCTTTATCCGGGCGGAGTCGGGACCGTGCCGACCGTGCAACTCTTCACGGATTACATCGTCGGCTGATGAAGTACGTCGAGTTCATGAAGAAGGTTCTTCCGCTGCACGACGACCTGTTCGACTTCTTCTACGACGCTTTGCCGGGATATGAAGAAGTCGGACGGCGCCGTGTCCTGCTGGGATGTTGGGGATCTTTCAACGACCCCGAGCATTGCGACTACACCTACAAGAACATGACGAACTGGGGACGGAAGATGTTTGTTACGCCCGGCGTCGTGGTCGATGGCAAGCTGGTTACGACCGACCTGGTGGACATCAACCTGAACATTCGCATTCTCCTGGGCAGTTCTTACTACGACGATTGGAAGAATGCCGAGACGTTCGTGAAAACCGATCCGCTGGGGAATCCGGTCGACAAGAACCATCCGTGGAATCAGACCACGATCCCTCGGCCGCAGAAGCGTGACTTTGCCGGCAAATACACGTGGGTGATGTCGCCGCGCTGGTTCGACAAACGGACCGGCGATCATCTAGCGCTGGATACGGGCGGCGGACCGATTGCCCGGCTGTGGGCGACGGCGCTGGCCGGGTTGGTGGACATCGGCTACATCAAGGCCACCGGCAACAGCGTGAAGATCTACCTGCCGAAAACCATGTCAAAGCCCGAAGTCGAGTTCGAGTGGAAGATCCCCAAGTGGAGCAATGCCATTGAGCGCGACCGGGCTCGGACCTACTTCCAGGCCTACGCCGCGGCGTGTGCTCTGCATTTCGCGGAGAAGGCGCTGGAAGAACTTCACGCCGGCAAGACCAAAACCTGGTCCGATTTCAAAGTGCCGGAAGAGGCCATCGGCTGCGGCTTCCACGAAGCGGTCCGAGGCGTGCTTTCGCATCACGTGGTGATCCGCAAAGGCAAGATCGCCAACTATCATCCTTATCCTCCGACGCCCTGGAACGCCAATCCGCGCGACATTTATGGCACTCCCGGGCCGTATGAGGATGCGGTGCAGAATACGCCCATCTTCGAGGAAAACGGGCCGGACAAATTCAAGGGCATAGACATCATGCGCGCGGTGCGGAGCTTTGATCCGTGCTTGCCTTGCGGCGTGCACATGTATCTGGGCGATGGAAAGGTTTTGAAGACCCACCATTCCCCCATGTTCGGCGTTCAGCGCTGATCGATGCGTTGTGCAGTTGAATCGTGGGCAAGCGACAGTTATTAGGCCGAGTGACTTTGGTATGTCTTCAGTCTGCCTGTCACTCGCTCGCGGCTTATGGCTGGAAAGCACTATGCCGGATGACAAAGATTTCCAGGTAAAGGTCCAGCGCATCGGCGAGTTGGTCGATGAGTTGGAGAACATCGCGGATCCGGAAGCTCGGGCAAGCGCAAAGGCATTGGTGCAACTGCTTCTGGACTTGCACGGCGCCGGCCTGGAACGGGTCATGGAAATCGTCGCGAAGGACGGCGATCCGGGCAGCGCACCATCGACGACTTGGGCTGCGATCCGCTGGTCAGCAGCCTGCTGGTTCTGTATGGCCTTCATCCTCTGGATCTGGAGAGCTCGCGTAGCACAGGCGGTGGAGCGAGTTCGGCCCCAAGTGCGCAAGAGCGGAGGCGAACTGGATCTGCTCGGCATCGAAGACGGCGCGGTCCGGTTGCATCTGCAAGTTACCGGGCACAGCTGCGGCTCGACGGGAAAGACTCTTCAAGAAGTTGGTCGAGGATTCGCTGTACGAAGCCGCACCGGACATGAACTCGCTTGTCGATTGAGGGGCTCGAAGAACCGGCAGGTTCGTCCGGCTTTGTGCGCTCTGGGTAAGCTGGGCGGCGTGATCGCAGCCGCTTCAGCGCGTGAATAGCTGGGTGGCGTTACGAAATTGACGCCGCAGTCAGAGAATTGTTCGTGAGCCGATGATGAATGCAGTCCAGCCGGGATACGAGAACGCGTTTGGAGTGCTCCGCCAGTTCATCCGGCGCAAGCGGGATGTGGAGCGCTGCGAACTGTGCAGCGCCGAAGTCGCAGCCGATCATCCCCATCTGATCGAACCGGGCAGCCGAAAGCTGCTCTGCGCCTGCGACGCCTGCGCAATCCTATTCAGCGGGATGGGGACAAAATACAAGCGCGTTCCCCGTCGCGTCCTCGCCCTGGCCGATTTTCGTCTCTCCGACGGCCAGTGGGACAGCCTGATGGTACCGATCAGCATGGCTTTCTTCTTCCGCAGCACCCCGGATGCCAGGGTGGTCGCGTTCTATCCCAGCCCGGCGGGAGCGACTGAGTCGCTGCTGCCGCTCGAGACCTGGAACGACATCGAGGACGCCAATCCGGTGCTCAAGGAAATGGAATCCGATGTTGAAGCTCTGCTCGTCAATCGCGTGGGCCATGTCCGCGGATTTGCTGCTCCCGAGTACTATGTGCTCCCTATCGACGAGTGTTACAAGCTGGTAGGCCTGATTCGCGCCAACTGGCGAGGGCTTTCCGGAGGAACCGAAGTCTGGCAGGAGATCGGCGATTTCTTCGACGGACTGAAACGACCGGGCCACGCGTGGTCGAGAGAGGAAGCGATGCCTGACCTGAGCTTCCAGATCGAAAGGCGCGAACCGCAGCGCTTCACCGTGGCGCCGACGCTCCTGTTCAAGCTCCGAATCACGAATGCTGTGCCAGATGAAATCGTCCATTCGGTCGCGTTGCGCTGTCAGATTCAGCTTGAAGTAACGCGGCGGCAGTACAGTGCCGAGGATCAAGAGCAGCTGCGCGACCTCTTTGGGGAGACCGGAACGCTGGGGCCAGACTCTGAAGACCATGCTGTGGACCCATGCCAGCGTCGTCGCACCCGCGTTTCAAGGCACCACCGTGGTCGATCTTCCAGTGCCCTGCACCTTCGATTTCAATGTGGCCGCGACCAAGTACTTCCATGGCCTGGCGGATGGCGATGTTCCCCTCTGCTTCCTGTTCAGCGGAACGATTTTCTATGCAGATGGCGATGGAGCCCTGCAGGTAGCGCCGATCCCCTGGGACAAGGAAGCCCGCTTCCGGCTGCCGGTGAAAGTCTGGCACGAAATGATGGACATCTACTATCCCAACAGCGCATGGCTGTGTTTGCGGCGGGATGTTTTCGAGCGACTTTATCAGTACAAGGTTGAGCACGGCATTCCGACCTGGGAGCAGGCGCTGGAGAGCATGCTTCCTGCGCTCGAAGAGGCAGTGAAGCGATGAACACGAAATCCGTCGACGCAATCGCGAATGCCGTGCTCTACGAGGGGTACATGCTCTATCCCTACCGGCCTTCCTCGGTGAAGAATCGCCAGCGCTTCAACTTTGGCGTGCTCTATCCGCAGGCCTACAGCGAGGCACAGATTGGTTCGGATGCCTGGAGTATGCAGACGGAGTGCCTTGTGAGGGCGCTTCTCTCACTGCAGTCGAGGTGAGAGTACGCTTCCTTAAGCTGGTGGCGCGTTCGGTCGGCAAGGTGACGGAATCCAACGCAGCAACCGGGTGCGGCGCCTGATTTCGAGCCTGTTCCCTTGCTCGAGGTCGACGGCAAGGTATTCGTGCCCTGGCAGGAGGCGATTGAGTGTGAAGTGACCGTGCCGGCCTGCAATCTGGAGGCGCTTGACTGCAGCCCCGCTTGAGTGGAATTTCGACCTTCCCGCCGAAACGAGCAAACGGAAGTTCTTGCGCGACGCGAGCGGCCGGCTCGTCGGATCGATTGCAACGAAAGCAGGAACCAGTTCAAGGCATGGTCGAGATCAGAGCATCGCGCGTCTGCCGACGGATTGTTCAAAGTCCAAGTGCGGGTGAAGAACCTCACCGCTTCTGGAAGACGACTCCGCCCAGATCAGCCGGGACACAGCTTTGATGCGATCGCTGGTCTCCGCTCACATCCTGCTGGGCGTAGTAGGATGGTCAGTTTGTGTCTCTGCTCGAGCCGCCCGAACACTTGAGAGACCTCGCCGCGAGCTGCCAGAATGTCGGAGCCTGGCCGGTTTTGGTCGGCGCAGAAGGAGAGCGCGACACCATGCTCTCCTCGCCCATCATTCTCTACGATTACCCGCAAATTGCGCCGGAGAGCCCCGGCGACCTGTTCGACGGCACGGAGATCGATGAGATTCTTGCCCTGCGCATTCTGACCATGACCGACGACGAGAAGCGCGAAATGCGCAACACCGACGAACGCGCCCGCAAAATGCTGGAACGAACGGAAACCCTGCCGATGGAGCACCTGATGAAGCTCCACGGAACTCTGAGAGAATTGCGTTCGCTGAAGGAGGAGATGCCATGAACGAATGGGAATGGCAGCTCCTCGAAGCCAAAAAACCGGTCGAAGACCTGCGTATCTCGGATATCGAGGTGCGGCCCGGCAGCCGGGTTAGACTGCGCCCGCGGGCGGGCGGCGACATTATGGATATCGCGCTTGCGGGTAAGACCGCCATTATCGAATCGATCGAACAAGACTACGAAGGCAAGGTCCATGTTTGCGTTGTCATCGATGAGGATCCGGGGAGAGACATCGGCCTGATGCGACAACCAGGTCACCGTTTCTTCTTCGATCCGGACGAAGTTGAACCGCTTCCCGGCGGTGACGATGAAGATGCCGAGCAGGCGAAGTTGCCCCGGATCCTCATCGCTGGCATTGGAAATATATTTCTGGGGGATGATGCTTTTGGTGTCGAGGTGGCGCGGCGCTTGTCAGCGCGCGAGTTGCCCACAGAACGTGCAAGGTCGTTGACTTCGGCATTCGAGGGTTACGACCTGGCCTATGCGTTACTGGATGGATACGACACGACCATCCTCGTTGATGCATGTCCGCGCGGCGAACCGGCGGGCACGCTGTATGTGATTGAACCCGACTTACCGACCTGGGCGATCCGGAAGAGCGGCAGAGCGCTGTCGAAGCCCATAGCATGAATCCATTGAATGTGCTGCGCCTCGCGACGTCTATGGGTGGGCCACTGAAACAGGTATTGCTGGTCGGATGTGAGCCGGCGACACTCGGTCCGGAGGAAGGTCACATGGGGCTCAGTGAGCCAGTCGAGAGCGCCGTCGACGAGGCGGTGAAGCTGGTCGAGTCGCTGATTACGAAGATCTTGAGTGGGTGTAAATCAGATTCGAAAGACGCGAACGACATTCACTGAGAGGAGACTGCCGTGGCCATGGAATTCTCTGAAGGAACGAACCACAACGGAACTGATAAAGACACGTTGTACATGCTCGGTGGAGCAGCTCTTATTCTGTTTGGGACAGGATTGATCCTTTCCAACCCGCTCGTCCGGCGCTATCTCGGACAACTGGGAGTTGGCAATCTTGTACAGGCTGCCTTGCCCGATGTTGATCGGTATCTGAAACTGCGGGCCATGTGACGCCTGGACCACCAATGGCATCTAACGACGGAAACCAGCGTTCATTACGTCATGGACACGAGAGCCAGCCAGTTCACGGTGCAGGTATTCTCCGGGGGATTGCTGTCGGCTTTCGGCCACAGTCCAATCATCGCCATCCGTGACTTCTCGGGCGAAGCGGAGGTGAACCCCGATAATCTCGAGCGGTCTTCGCTCAGAGTTACGATCCACGCCGGCGTCGTTGACGGTGAAGGATGATATTTCCGACAAGGATCGGCGGGAGATGGAGCGGGCCATGCAGGAGGAGATTCTTGAGATTTCGGCCTATCCCGAGATCGTTTATGAGTGCTCGAACCTCGTCGCCACCAAAACCGGCGAAGGACAGTACTCGGTCGCCCTCAATGGCGAGTTGACCCTGCACGGCGTCACTCGCTCTCAAACTGTCCCCGCACGAGTGGTGCTGGCCGAGGATTCGCTGCGGGCCTTTGGGACCTTTTCGCTTCTGCAAACGGATTATGATTTGAAACTGGCCTCCGTCGCCGGAGGCGCGCTGAAGGTGAAAGACGAATTGAAGTTTTCATTTAACATCCTGGCTCGAAAGAGAGACAGGAAGATCAAAGGAGTGAGGACATGTGCCTAGCCATACCGGGACAAATCGTTGAACTCTTTCCTGACCAGCCGAACACCGCGCTGATTGACGTGGTTGGTGTCCGGCGCAAGGTTGATTTGGGACTCCTGCAGGACAACTTGCCGGTCAAGGGAGACTGGGTTCTGATCCATGTTGGTTTTGCCATGAGCAAGATCAGCGAGGAAGATGCTCTGGACCAGATGCGTACGCTCCGAATGCTGGGAGAGGCCGAAGCCGCGATGCAAGAAGTTCAAGGGTACGGACTGGACGATGCCGACGAACGCGAAAGCGTCGTGAGGCATCTCAGTTGAGGCAGGCAAAGGATTGAGCATGAAATTTGTCGACGAGTTTCGCGATCCCGAGGTCATCACCAAGACGGCGGAAGAGATCCGCCGGCTCGCCGATCCCAAGCGCCACTACCGCATCATGGAAGTGTGCGGCGGCCACACTCACGCGATTTACCGCTTCGGCCTGAAAGATCTGCTTCCGTCCAACATCGAACTGATTCATGGCCCGGGTTGTCCGGTCTGCGTGCTTCCGATGGGACGAATCGATGACGGTCTGTCCATCGCGCAACAGCCCGGACGTTATCTTCGCCGCCTTTGGCGACATGATGCGGGTTCCGGGCACGCAGGGAAGTCCGCTCGAACACAAAGCCCGCGGCATGGATGTCCGCATCGTCTATTCACCTTCCGACGCGCTTAAGCTTGCGCAAGCGAATCCCGACAAGCACGTCATGTTCTTTGCCATCGGATTTGAGACCACGGCTCCTCGACCGCGCTGACCCTGGTGCGAGCGAAGACTGAGGGCATCCACAATTTTTCCGTGTTCTGCAATCACGTGACGATCATTCCCGCGATCCGGGCGATCCTCGATTCTCCGGACATGCGTATTGACGCGTTCATCGGTCCCGGGCCACGTTTCCACCGTGATTGGTTGCCGGCCCTATGAATGGATCGCCAAGAACGAAAACAAGCCGGTCGCCGTTTCCGGCTTCGAGCCGCTGGATATTCTGCAGTCCATTGTCATGGTTCTGCGCCAACTGAAGGCGGACGAAGCCAAAATCGAGAACCAGTACAAGCGCGTAGTGCCGTGGGAAGGAAATCGCGCCGCGCTTAGGGCCATGGCAGATGTTTTCGAGTTGCGTCCCTATTTTGAGTGGCGAGGACTCGGCTTCATTTCTCAGTCAGCTCTGCGCATCCGGGAACAGTTATGCCGAGTGGGATGCCGAGCAGCGCTTCCACGTTCCCGGAGTGCGCGTGACCGATCCCAAGGCTGCGCAATGCGGAGAAGTGCTGAAAGGTGTGCTCAAGCCCCATCAATGCAAGCTTTTTGGCAAGGAGTGCACGCCGGAACATCCGGTTGGTGCACTCATGGTTTCATCAGAGGGATCATGCGCAGCGTACTTCAACTACGAACACCGCAAAACGGCAATGGTGACCAGCATAGCGTCGGTGGCCTGAACGCAGCTGATCAGCTCGCCCGTTGACAGTTCAGCCGAAGGTCCGCTTCCGCGAGCCGCAAATCGAGATGGCTCACGGAGCCGGAGGCAAAGCCAGCCGCCGGCTGGTCGAAGGTCTTTTTGCTCCGCTTCTTTTTGCTGCCTCTTCAGAACCGCTGGGCGATGCCGCCCACCTGGATTTCAACGGTACCCGCATCGCCATCACCACTGACAGTTTCGTGGTCAAGCCCCTGAGTTTTCCCGGCGGCTCGATCGGAGAACTCGCCGTGAACGGAACGGTGAACGATCTGGCGGTTTCGGGCGCGAGAGCGGAAGCCATGGTCGTCACCTATGTGCTCGAAGCCGGACTGCCGACGCCGGTGCTCGAGGCCGAAGTACGCGCCATGGGCAATGCAGCGCGCAAAGCCGGAGTCACGATCGCGGGCGGCGACACCAAGGTTGTCGAGCACGGCAAAGCCGATTCCATGTACATCACCACGACCGGAATTGGGCGGCCTCTGCACTGGTTGAACATCGATCCGAGATCGGTTCGCCCGGGCGACAGGATTCTGCTCTCCGGCCCCATCGGCGATCACGGCATCACCATTCTTCTGGCGCGCGGCGAACTCGATCTTGAGGCCGATCTTCGTTCCGACACGCGCTCGGTTCTTCCCTCTGGTCGAAGCTTTGGTAAAAGCTGCCGGCCCCGGCATCCGCTGGATGCGCGACCCGACGCGCGGCGGCGTGCCACCTCTCTAAACGAACTTGTCGCGCGACTGCGGATGTGGAATTGTGCTCCTGGAAGAAATGATTCCGATGCGTGATGCAGTTCGCGGCGCTTGCGAGTTGCTGGGGCTTGATCCGTTGCATATTGCGAATGAAGGCCAATTCCTCGCCGTGGTTGCCCCGGAATACGCCGACGCCGCCCTCAACGCCTTGACGCTCGCGCCCGGGGGAGAGAATGCGCAGATGATCGGCGAAGTGCGCGAACAGCCCGTCCGGCGCGGTTCTGGTGACGACGCGTTATGGCGGCAGCCGGATTGTCGACATGCTGGTCGGCGATCCGCTGCCGCGCATTTGTTAGAGACGGATTAGTAAGGAATACTGCATGGCAACTGTTTGCGGACTGGCAACTCAAATAGAAGAGCGCCTGCTCGCGCGGAACCAGATTGTCGAGGATTTTTTTTCTCGCGAGGCCCCCCGCCTCGCCGAAGCCTGCCGCGCCATGTCCGAGCGTTTTCTGCAGGGAGGGCGCCTGCTCGCCTTCGGACGCGGTCCTTACGCCACCGATGCGCAACATGTTTCCGTCGAATTTGTTCATCCCGTGATTGTCGGCAAGCGCGCTCTGCCTGCGCTCGATCTTTCCATTCTGTTCCGGCCCTGGCTGGAAACGATTCTTCATCCCGAAGATATCGTGATGGGATTCGGCCCTCCGAAGGCGGGGACGAGGAGATTCGCTCTGCCCTCAAGTTTGCCTACGCCCGAAATGCGCTGACCTTCGCTCTGCCCGGCGTGGAAGGCTCCTATGCGGTCGAGGCCTTCACTCAGGATCCGTTCATTCATCAGGAAATGATCGAGATCCTGTACCACACGCTGTGGGAAACGGTGCATGTCTTCTTCGAACATCGCGAACTCGGCCACGAAGTTGGAGCAGCCGGATTTCTCTATCCGTTTCTTGGTCAGGAAAAGCAGGAGACCGGCGATTTGGTGGCCGAAGTCGCAGCCTCCATCCTGATGAAAGTGCAGGATGATTCGACGTTGCGCGCGCAAGTGGCGCGTGAGCAAGCCGAGCAGATCAGCAACGCGGCGCTGGCCATTCACGATCGCCTGTCGAAGGGCGGCAAGCTGATCCTCTTCGGCAATGGCGGATCGGCTACCGACGCCAACGATTGGGCCATCGACTGCGTGCTTCCGCCGACGGGCTATCGTCCGTTCCAGCCGTCTCGCTCTCGCTTGAGCCGGCGAATATCAGCGCGATCGCCAATGACGTTGGAACCGAAGTCATTTTCCTTCGCCAACTCATCGCGCAGGCGCGTCCGGACGACGTTGCCATCGGAATTTCCACCAGCGGCGGATCGCGCAACATCATCATGGCGCTCGAAGAAGCTCGCAAGCGCAATATGCTGACCGTCGCGCTGCTGGGTTATGACGGCGGCGAGATCAAGCGGCGCCGGTTGGCCGACTTTCCCATCGTGGTGCAATGCGACTACATTCCGCGCATCCAGGAAGTGCAAGCCTCGATCTACCACATCATTCGCGAAACGCTTGGAGGTACTTGCGCCGTGGCCAAGCTTGAACTCTTCGGCACAGCGCGCTGCCCGCACACGCAGGAGATGCGCGAGTGGCTGGAATGGCAGCGCTCCGATTTCGTCGAGTATGACGTCGAAGCCGACGCTGCCGCCCGCGCACCGCATGCGCGACCTGGCCGGCGGGACAGCGCAACGTTCCGCGTGCTGGTCGAAGACGGCAAAGTGGTTCAAATCGGCTGGCAGGGCCGCAGTTGCATGGTGGATGCGGAGTAAACAATGGCCAGCGCCTGTTCCATTCGAGTTCGCGGCGTGGTGCAAGGCGTCGGCTTCCGTCCGTTTGTCTATCGTCTGGCCCGCGCCAATACTCTCGCCGGATGGGTGCTGAACGGCGAGGAAGGCGTTGAGATTTATCTGGAAGGTAGCCGAACCGGGGCTGCAGGCTTTTGTTCACGACCTGAAGACCCAGCCTCCCCCTGCCGCTAGCATCGCGGAAATCGAAGTCCATCCTGCAGCTCCGGTCGGCCTGAACGAGTTCACCATCCGTGAGAGCCAACGGCGCGAGCGGCCCACGGTCCGCATTTCGCCGGACCTTCCTGTCTGCGACGATTGCCTGAAAGAGCTTTTCGATCCGGCGGACCAGCGCTACTGGTATCCCTACATCAACTGCACGAACTGTGGTCCGCGCTACACGGTTGTCCTTGGTCTTCCTTACGACCGGCCTAACACCACGATGCAGCACTGGCCGCTGGACGATTACTGCGACGCGGAATATCACGATCCGGGCAACCGCCGTTTTCACGCCCAACCGGTTGCCTGCCCGGCCTGCGGGCCGAGCTATTACCTGCAGTCCTCGCGATGGGGATCGTGCGCGGAAGTGAAGCCAGCATCCGCAAAGCGGCCGAGCTGCTTAACGGCGGCAAAATCCTCGCGGTGAAAGGGACTCGGCGGCTACCATCTCGCGTGCGATGCCCGGAATGCCGCGAGCTGTCGCGGCTTTGCGCGAGCGCAAATACCGCAAAGAAAAACCGTTTGCGCTCATGGCAAGAGACCTCGAAGTTGCCCGCGAGTTGGTCGAACTTTCAGCAGATGCCGAAGCGCTGCTGACGTCCAGTGCGCGACCCATTGTGCTTGCGCCGGCGAAAGCGACAACTCGACGGAGTCGCTCCGGAAAACAACGAACTCGGAGTGATGCTGCCCTACACGCCGTTGCACCACTTGCTGTTCGCGGCTGGCGCGCCGGACGATTCTGGTGATGACGAGCGCGAATCGCTCGAGCGAACCGATCGCCTATGAAGATGAAGAAGCGCTCGATCGCCTTTCCGGCATTGCCGATGCATTCCTGATCGGACAGCGTCCGATCGCACGCCGCGTTGATGACTCCGTGGCCCGAGCCGGAGTGTTCGGCCCGGTTATTCTTCGTCGCTCACGCGGCTATGCTCCCGGCGCGGTGGCGACGATTCCGACCGAGCGCCCGATCTTGGCGGTAGGCGCCGACCTGAAAAACACCGATCACACTGGTTGTGGACGGCCAGGCTTTCGTCAGCCAGCACATCGGCGACCTGGAACATTACCAGTCGCTCCGCGCATTTCAAGAGACGATCCAAGATCTGATTTCGATGTATGAGGTTCGCCCGGAGGAACTGCTGGTGGTGCACGATTCTCATCCACAATACGCTCTCCACGGCGCACGCCTTGGCGCTCGGAGTCCCGCAACAGCTGGCGGTGCAGCATCATCGCGCCCATGTTGCTTCCGTGCTGGCGGAGCGAGGCGAATGGGAAACGCGCGTTGTGGGAGTCAGCTTCGACGGCACCGGCTACGGCGACGACGGCAGCATCTGGGGCGGCGAGATCTTTGTCGGCAGCGTCAAGGCGGGCTTTGAGCGGGTCGCTCATCTGCGCAGTGCGTCGCTGCCGGGCGGTGACGCTGCCGCGCAATTTCCAGTTCAGGCCGCCGCTGGTTTTCTGGCGCAGTTAGATGGCCTGCCCGATCTGACTTGCATGCCCTTCGGTTTTCCGGCGCTACCAAAATGCGTTGGAATTGGTTCGCAAAGATGTGCGGACCTTTGCCACTACCTCGATCGGCCGACTTTTCGACGCAGCGGCTGCGCTTCTTGGCTTTACCCGCGAGATCACGTTCGAAGGACAGGCCGCGATGTGGCTCGAGCAACTGGCACGAACTGCGCCGGCGACCGACCCATATCCGTTTCCATTCAGTGGGGGCGAACTGGACTTTCGTCCGCTACTTCAATCTGTGATCCATGACCGACTTCGCGGGCGGGATCTCGCAGAAATTGCGCGCGCCTTCCAGCGTGGGCTCAGCTCAAGGCTTGAGCGACGCTCTCATCACCATTTGCCAAGCCCACGACTCTGAACATCGTAGTTCTCTCTGGCGGTGTTTTTCAAAACGAGTTGCTGTTGGAAGATCTGAAGTCGCTGCTTGAAAAGCGAGCCGATAGAAATCTGGACGAATCATGCGGTGCCGCCTAACGATGGTGGGATCAGCCTTGGGCAGGCCGCGATCGCGGCATTTCGTTCGCATAGAGACGTGGAGCTATGCATGAACTTTCCATCGCGATGAGCATCGTCGAAATGGCGGAGGAAGAAGCCGCGCAGCGTGGTGGCGTTCACATTAGTGCGGTCCACCTCAAGCTGGGGGCTCTGTCCGGTGTGGTGAAGGAAGCTCTGCTGTCTTCGTTTGAAATGGCTTGCGAAGACACTCCGCTGAAGGGTGCACGCTTGATCGTCGAAGAGGTTCCCGTAGTGGTCTTTTGTCCAAACTGCCAGATACGGCGTCCTCTCAGTTCCGTTCAATTGTTTTGCTGTCCTGAATGCGGAATGCCTACTTCTGAAGTCGTGCAAGGCAAGGAAATCGAAGTCGTGGCACTGGAGATAGAAGAATGGGCTCACAACCCCGCTTAGTAGAAGTTCGCAAGAGTGTTCTGAAACAGAATGACGTGACAGCTCGCGCGCTTCGCGACCGCTTTCGCGAGGCGGGCGTGTTCGTCGTGAGCCTTGTTTCGAGCCCCGGCTCGGGCAAGACGACGTTCCTTGAGAAGACGCTCACGCTGCTTCGTCAGAGTTACAGGGTTGCGGCTCTTGTCGGAGACCTCGCCACGGAAAACGATGCGCTTCGACTCGCGCGCAGTCAGACTCCGGTCAAACAAATTACCACCGGAACGCTGTGTCATCTTGAAGCCGCGATGGTCCAAAACGCCCTTGAGGGATGGGATCTCGACCATCTGGATTTTCTGTTCATCGAGAACGTTGGAAATTTGGTTTGTCCTTCCTCGTATGACTTGGGTGAGAATCTGCGACTGGTGCTCATCTCGGTCACTGAGGGGGAAGACAAGCCGCTGAAGTATCCGACGATTTTCAACAGCGCAGACGTGGCGGTTGTCACAAAAATGGACTTGGCGCCGGCGGTTGAATTTGACTGGGACTCCGCCTATCGCAACATTCAGGCGGTGCGTCCCGGTATGCAGGTCTTGAAAGTTTCAGCCAAGACCGGTGACGGAATGCAGGAATATCTGAGTTGCCTGACGACCCGCCTTGTCGAATTACGCGAGCAACAACTGGTTGGCCGCTGATTTGCCTTGACGCTGATTAGTCCGCGGCCATGCCTTGCGCTTCCTGCTCAAATTGCCCGCGGAGTTGTTCTTCGAGGGCGGCCAGTTGCGCTTCGATCTCCTCGTTCGCCTTGCGCTTCTTGATGACCTCCTCGCGGTAGCGGCGCAGGAAGTAATCGATCGTCTCCACGCGAATCCTGATCGAGCCCGGTGGCTTGTTCTCGTCCAGATCCTTGAAGCAGAAGTAAGGCGTGCCGGACTGCTCGATGATGCCTTCGATCGACGCCGTAAATAGGCGCGTCGTGGCCGCACTTGAAACTGGAAACTTCAAGCGCCACCAGGTTGGGATGCCGGGCGGTAAATTTCGCCGCCCAAACCTTATGGTTCGTGCTGCAGGAATAGGAGTTCTTCCACGCATCCGTGATGTCGAGCGGATGGCTGATGACCCCGGCGCGAACTTCCTCGCCGAACAGGCGCTCCAGCATGTCTTCGTCGAGCGGCAGCGTGTTCTGCGAGAAGATGGGATAGCCGAGCTTCTGGAACTCTTCCAGGATCTCGTGATTCAGGCCCGGATCATGGTGATACGGCCGGCCCAGCATGACGATGCCGATGCGGTCTTCGCGCTCCAGCTGGTCCAGCACCTGGCGCGCGCGCTTGCGGATGCTGGCTTCGTAGTCGGCCAGCGCCTTGAAGCCAACTTCGACCGCGCGATCGTTTTCTTCGTGCGACAGTCCCAGAATCGGCTGCCAGGCCTGCAGCATTTGATGGGCGAACAGTTTGCGATCGGCGAAGTTCAGGATGGGATCGACGTACTTCACATTGTGCTCGGCGAAAACGTCGTTTTCCTTGGTGAACGCCGCTTTCACGGTTTCCGGCGTCGCGGTCACGGTCGGGCAAGCATTGGCGCCGACGATCTTCACCAGCGGCGAGGTCAGCACGTCGTACATGGGGAAGAAGATCACGTCCAGCGGCTTCTTGCGATGCTTTTCCTGGATCAGGTTGTAGACGTGCGAAATGCCGATCTTCGCCGGGAAGCAGGGATCGATTGCGCCGCGGCTGGCGCCCGCGCGGTAGAGTTCAGAGCTGGTGTAGTCGGAGTAAATGATGTTTTCCGGCTGCACACCCAGGCTCTCGAGATATCCGTTGAAGAGCGGGGCGTAGGTGTAAATGTTCAGCACGCGCGGAATGCCAACGCGAAGCTTCTTGCGGTTTTCCATGAGCGGAATGCGCTCTTTGGCCGCCTTGTTCCAGAATTTCGTCACCGGAATGGGGTCGGCCACGCTCTTCGGATTCATCGGCCGGAAGACCTCGCGAGCGGCGAAGTCCACGAAGTTGGGGTATTTGTCTTTGATCTCATCGATCCCGGCCTTGATGTCCTTCATGTCGTTGACATCTTCGACCAGGCCCTTTTCGCAGGTCGCGATGATCAAGCGCTGCTCGCCGTGCATCAGCGGAACTTTGTGACTTTCTGAATGGGCACGAAGCTCAGGTCATCTTTGGGGAGCGGTTCGGATGTCGATGAACGTGCGCAGGCAATTGTTCTTGCAGAAATTGCAGCGCGTGCCTTCGTTGCGCGTGGTGCGGTACTGGATTTTGCGCACCGCCTCCAGGCCGACAAAGGTGGTCTGCAGGCCGTTGCGCCACAGGCGCAGCGACTCAACCGCCGCGCCGATGGCGCCCGACTCGCCGCAGAATTCGTGGACGATGATCTCCGGCTTCTTGCCCGCCGCGCGGAAGCTGTTGTGGATGAAATCCACTTCCGCCTTCACCACCGCCATGTTGTTCTGCGTTCCGCCCTGCAGGACGAAACGCGTGCCCAGCGCCGCGAGATTCGGAATGCTCGCCACGTACAGGAACACGTTCTTGGGAAGCACCGCCGCCAAGCCCGCCAGAATTTCCTCCGCCCGCCAGCCCTGCCGCTGGAAGTTCACGATGTCCGACTGCATGAATACCGCGCAGCCGTAGCCGAAAACCGGCATGGCCTGAGCGGAGAAAGCCAGATCAGCGTATTGTTCCACGCTCGAGCCGAAACCTTCGGCGGTTGACTGCAGGAAATATCCGTTTCCCGCCGAGCATTGCGTATTCAGTTTGAAATCTTTGACGCGGCCGTTGTGCAGGATGATGATCTTGATGTCCTGCCCGCCCACGTCGACGATGACGTGCGGATCCTCGTAAAACTTGAGCGCTGACTCGGTGTGGGCCACGGTTTCGACCAACGCGACGTCGGCGTGCAGCACATCTTTCAAAATGTCCTTGGCGTAGCCGGTCGTGGCCACGCCCAGGACTTCGAGCTTGGCATTCTGCGCTTCCACCTGGCCGCGCAGGTTCTCGAACATTTCGATCGTGTCCTGGATCGGGTTCCCGTTCGAGAGCTGGTAGGCCTTGCAGAGGATGTCGCCCTTGCTCGTCCAGCAGAACGGCCTTGGTGGAAGTCGAGCCGCCGTCGATGCCGATGAATCCGCCGACGGTCTTATCTTGCGGGAACGTCGCGGGCACAAACTTCTTGCGGCGGTACGCTTCCTTGAAGTCGTCCAGTTCCTTTTCGCCGGTGGTCAGACCCTTCGCGCCAGACTTGGCTTTTTCTTCCTGGCGGCCGATACTCGATGTAGTGCACCAGCTTTTCGTAGCCCTGGTAGCAGCCGACGCAGTCTTCCTCGCTCTTGCCGAACTCAATCGCGCCCAGCGCGGCGAAATACTGCGCGTTTTGCGGAACCTTGATCAGATCCTCCGGCTTCGCGCCGTCGGGAATCGCGACCTTGCGCTCCTGCCACATGCGCGGAATGTTCGCCTGCCACGCCTCGCGCATGCCCTTGATGAAGCTGTTCGGCCCGCCCAGCAGCAAAACGTGCGGCCGCAGAGTGTGGCCGCGGGTCAGCACGCTCAGGTTCTGCAGCACAATCGCCTCAAACAGCGAAGCCATCAACTCATCCGGCGGCGTCCCCACTTTCTGCAGGCTGTTGATGTCGGTCTCGGCGAACACGCCGCACTTGCCGGCAACCTTGTGCAGCTTGATCCCGTGGTATCCCTGCATCGCAAGCTCGGCGACCGGAATCTTCAGCTTGGCGTTGATCTTGTCGATGACCGCGCCCGTGCCGCCCGCGCACTTGTCGTTCATCGACGGAATCTTCTTCTTGCGCCCGGTCTCATCGTCATCCTTGAAGACGATGATCTTCGCATCCTGCCCGCCGAGCTCGATCACCGAATACACTTCGGGATGCATCTTCTCGACCGCCAGCGAAACCGCCGTGACTTCCTGCACGAACTTCGCGCCAATCTGCTCGGCGATCCCGCCGCCGCCGGAGCCGGTCATGAACATGCGCGTGTTGTGCCGGTTGATGCCGACTTCGGCTTCCATGCGGCGCAGGAATTCGAGCGTCTTCTCCGGCTGCTTGGTTTCGTGCCGCTGGTAGTCCTGCCACAGAGCCTTGTCAGTCGCGGCGTCCACCACCACCGCCTTGACGGTGGTCGAGCCGACATCCAGTCCGACCATGAATTCGGTGTGATGGTCGTGCGGCCTTTGGTACAGGCGCGGGAGCTATCTGGAGTAACTGCGGCTTCGGTTGCGGCCCAGATGGTCGTGCATTGTCTCTCCAATATTGGCAAGAAGTGCTTTGAATTGCGGTGACCGCCGTCTCGTCGCGATGTGATCGCGACAAAACGGCGTTCGCTGCCACGATTACGCCGCGTTTGGCACTGCGATCCCCGGAACGCGAGCGCGCTTCCAAAGCCGCGTGCTCTTGTCCATGCGATCGCTCACGTGCAGGATGAACTGCGCCGCCGTTCCGGCAACGCCTTCACGGTGCGGCACGTGGTAGAAGGGCCGCCGCAGCTCCGGATGCTCGGCAATGTATTCCCTGATCTCGTCCAGGCTCTTGCCGGTGGACTTCAGACATTGCTCGAACTCGGTCTTGGCCTTTACCTTGGCCTCGCCCAACGCCATCTGCACGCGGCTGTGAGCGTTGACCTCGCCTTCGCCGGAAGTCTCGATGGGCAGGAAAATCATGTCTTTGAACTTGTTGATCACGGCCGACTGCACGCCGTCGGACTGCGACGAAGGCATGCAGCCGAACGGCTTCAGCGCCAGCACCATGTGGCAGAGGTGATGCACGGTGTAGTAAACGTTCTTGCCGACTTCGAGGTGACCTTCGCCGCCGCGCGCGAACTGGTTGTAGAAAGGATGGGCCATCTCGGCCAACTCGGTCTGCGGCACCAGGTGGTGCGTGATGCCGCCCAGGTTCTTGATCGTGCGGTGATAGAAGAAATTCCACATCGCTCGCCCACGCCGATGCCCCATGAGTTTCTTGCGCAAGCCGAAATAGTTCGCCATGCCTGCTTCTTCACTTCATACCATTCCGGATTGCGATGCGGACGGTTCACCGGCCACTTGGCTTTTGCATGGGCCTTGGCCTGATACATCAGGTACGCCACCCAGGTGGCGATCGGCTCCACCATGACCTGCGCGCCCTCGCGCTCCAGGAAGTCGAACATGTGGAAGTTGCCGTCGCCTTCGGTGATCTGCGCCCAGAATTCGCCGGTGATCTTCACTACCGGCTTGACCTTGGTGCGATCCACTTCGATCGGTTCATCTTGCTCGCGAGCAGTTTCCAGCGCATTCAGATAATCCTTGCCCCACATGTGCTCGTGCCATCTTGCCGAACACGTTGAAGGTGTTGCGCAGAACTTTGTTCTTCTTGAACTTGGGCTTCGCCCACTCGGGAGCCCGCTCCTCGATCTCGAACGAATCACGGTTCCGCAGGTCCTCGCACAACCCGTCCACCGCCTCATGGAACACGCGGTCCGTTTCGCCCTTATTCACTTCGAAAGGACGGATCTGGTAGATCAAGTCGTTGATCACGTCGCCGAGGTGCATGGCGTTCAGCATGCCGAAGCCGAAGTCGATGGTGAACTTCAGTCCAGGCTCGCCCGATGCGGCTTTGATGCCGTCGCTGTCCTTGAACAGCAGCACGCGGAAGCCATCGAAGCCGGCGTTCTTCAGCGCGAAGCGGTATTCGGCTTCATACATGCCGAAGCGGCACGGCCCGCAGGAACCGCGGTGAAGAAGACGTAGTTGTCCAGAATCTCCTGGCGAGGGATGCCCTCCTTCTCCAGGAATTGGAGGTACTGCACCAGGTTGCCGACAGTGAAATAGGTGGGATTGCACTGGCCGTTGTTGCCGATATTCTTTGCCGATCTGGAATGCGGGAACGTCCGGTACCGGCAGCTTCTCGCAGCGATAGCCGCAGCCCTGAAACACTGCCCGGATCAAGTCTTCGTGCTTCCAGGTAAAGCCGCCGAAGAGAATCGTGACCTTACTGCGCTCCTCGGCGGTGAAGGCTCGTTCCACCGGCCGGTGAAAGTGATCGGGCTGATCCAGTCCCGCGATTTTGCGCAACCGGGCGCGTTCCGCCGCCAGCCGCTGTTTGATTTCCTGGTCGTTCTCAATTTGGATAAGATTCGTCGCCATTATCTTCCTCCGGCCTGTGCAGTCTTATAACCGCTTGATGGGATAGGGCGAACGGCGGGACCGCCATCCGCAGAGGGTAAAGCAGGGCAGAACGCAGGTTTCACCGAAGGCTTGCACTCAAGGCGAGTGTGGTGCACATCGGGCTTGCGTACAAAGCGCACCGGAAACTCCTCACAGCTCAGGACAAGGAGGTTCGATGTTTTACGCCAGTGAGAATGTTTGGCACTCTCGCAGGCGCCTTACCAGCGCGATACTACGGGTTTCCCAACAGCACGAACGCGAGGCGCATCACGCGCTTCTGTTCTCTCGACTAGGCTACACGACGCTGCCACTTAACTTCCGAAAGAACCGGCAACTCGTTTTACGACCCCACCTGACAACTCTCATTTTGGTTATAACAAAAACTGAGGTCGTGATTCAAGGCAGAGAAACGGAGAGCCATGCCATGATTCCATAATTCTGGTCCACGGCTCTCGTACTCCCCGACATCAATGACCCATGGCGCGATGCACATCGACCTAATCCAATTCAACAATCATTTGATTCTCCCCACAACGCAAGAGTTTTCTGCCTCTCTCCGGATTCGCAAATCGAGAGCACAGCAGTCTTGAAAAGCTGGTCAGGTCTTCGCCTTCCCGGGAGGAGCCAACGCAACGGCAGCCTCGCTGGTGAGCAGGAGGAAAGTGAACGTCTCCTGCAGATAGAGGCGGACAGCCGCATCGGTGTGGCTGAGATAACCGATGGAGACGTCCTGGCCGATGTGCAGTTCGAAATCGCCGCCACGAGTGGTCAGCACGAAAGCGCCGGCAATGGCGGGCGCCCAGATGATTTGATCGTTGACCAGCCGCTTGACGTGCTCCAGGACCGGGTATCCGTGGTCGCTGGTCTCGGCGAGTGCGGTGTAAGCGTCGGCGCCGAGCAGCACCGAGTAGGGGCCGTTGACACCGACGAGACGCAACCGGCTCAAGCCTTGCGCAATGGCTTCCGGGTACTCGCGCACTTCGGCGGGGAGCGTCATGATTGGATTGCTGGTCCCCTGACGGATACCCCCGATGCCGGCGGCGGCATAGCCCTCGAATATGGCGCCGTCCTCGGCAAAGGCGATCTGTCGGGCGGCATCCTTCGCCGGTTGCCAGTCCGAGTCGTTCGCGCCACGATCGACATCGTCGATCGCCTGGCGATCCAGCTCGAACGGAACACGCAGCTCGACCAGCGCCTTCACCTCGCGCTGTCTTGCAACGATGCCCTCCCCTGGAGCCGCGATCGTCCGCAGGTGGCCGGTGCCGACGGCAGAAAGGCCGCTGCCGCCCGGCCCCTTCACGTCGACGACGCGCCGTCCTGCAAGATAGCGCTTGAGCGTCCGCGATGTTTCCTCTTCGATCTGAGCCCATGCCGAATCGGAAATGGGGGCAAGTTCGCGATGGAGATTATTCATTTCGGATGTCTCCTTTGAGGGAACCGATGCCGAGCGAGCCCTCGCGCACCGATGCGATGGATGGAGTGGGGTCGGCCGGCGCCGCGGAGGGATCCGCACTGCCGCTCGGTCTTCAGTACAGTCTCCAGAAACGTCGCCGATGGCGCGAAGAACAGGTTCCCGGTGACGGCGCGGCTGAAGTCGAGCAGACGGTCGTAGTTGCCAGGCGGGCCGACCGATGAACATGTTCTCGAGCATCTGCTCGATGGTGCGCGGCGAACGGCTGTAGCCGATGAAATAAGTGCCGAATTCACCGTGCGCAGGCCGGCCGAAGGGCATGTTGTCGCGCAGGATCTTGATCTCTTTCCCGTTCTCGACGATCGTCGTGAGCGCGTTGTGCGCTGAGGTTGGCTTGACCGAATCATCCAATTCGATGTCGGACAGTTTGCTGCGGCCGATGATGCGTTCCTGCGCCTCCGTGGAGAGCGCATTCCATGCGCCAAGATCGTGGAGATATTTCTGCACGATGACGTAGCTGCCGCCGGCGAACGCCGCGTCCTCGTCGCCGATCGAGCACGGCATCGATGACTGCCGCGCCCCTGGGATTCTCCGTCCCGTCGACGAAGCCGATGAGATCGCGGTCGTCGAAGTAACGGAAGCCGTGCACTTCGTCCACCGGCGAAACCGCATTTCCGAGACGCGCCATAAGCTGAGTGGCAAGCTCGAAGCAAAGATCCATCCGCTTGGCGCGAATGTGGAACAGCAAGTCGCCCGGCGTGGAGACCGCATGGCGCGCTCCGGCTCGAATCTCACGGAACGGGTGCAACTCTGCCGGCCGTGGCGGTCCAAAGAGACGATCCCACGCATCGGACCCAAATCCCATAACGCAGGAAAGGCTCCCTTCGAGATCGCGAAATTCCACCGCGCGCACCAACGCGGCGAGGTCTCCGCAGAACGAGCGCACAGTGGCGCGATTATCAGACGCCCGGGTTGAGTGTCATGACCAGGAAGATCGCGGCACGGGTAAGCGGCGCGGCGACCGGCTGCGGGAGGGCAGGCAAGGCACCTGCCGCTGCGGGCGCGCTCATCGGATCGGGCTCCATCGGGTGTCATCCTGGTGGCGTACGAAAGTTCGGACCGCCAGATTACCATCGCCTGCCGACGAACGTCCAACCGCGTCCCGCCACAGCGGGATGATTCAACACCTCCAGCCGCTCGATGCAACTGCATTACCCGCAGTTTGCCTCCCGCCCAAGCAGTTGGGATCGCGAGCACGATGAGCGCGACGGGATACCAGTGGGGACCTAATGACGGCTGGCGGTTCCATGTCACCACAGCACCCACGATGCTCACAATCAGGCCGAGTACGCCCAGCGTTAGGGCGTGTCCCATGGGCCGATTCGGTGCGAGCCGCGCAGCTATGTAGCTGCCCCCAATGCCGTAGACGGTGCGGTACGCGGTTGCGAGCAACAAGGCGTTGTTGCCGGCGGGCTCGCCTAATCGCGGAAGCACTCCGATGGCATACATCAAAATGTCCGTGCCAATGGAAAGGATTACGGCTGCGAATAGACCCGCGAGTAGAGCAACGATGCTTCGAGCAACACCGTGCGGTTGCGGATTGGTCGCGGTCATCGGACCTCCGTGGAATCGCGATTTCTCAACGGTAGCCCTGGCTACTTCTTCACCACCACCGCGATGCAGTTGATTTCCACCAGCGAATTTCCGGGAAGCGCAGCCACGGCGACCGTCGTGCGGGCCGGACCACCGTTCGGGAAGTAGGTCTTGAACACCTTGTTCATTCCGTCGTAGTACTTGATGTCGGCGAGAAACACGCTGAGCTGAAGGATGCTGTCCACCGTGCCGCCGCCAGCTTCGACGAGTTTCTTTACATTGTCCATGACGATGGTGGTGTGATGTCCAATTTCGAATTGCTCGGCGGGACCTGGATCGTGCGCCCCTTGCCCAGCTACATAGATCAGGCCATTGTGAACCACGATGGGCGTGATCATCTGCTTTCCATCGGCGGGCTTGCCGTCGTCGCCGAGTTTGCGGATGCTGTCATCCGTCGCGGCTTGCGCGCTGCCCGCCAGCACCGCACCGGTAAGACCAACGCTGGAAAGAATTGTGGCTAGACGCCCGGCAAAATTCCTGCGAGTGAACGTTCCGATATTCATGGTCCCTCCTGATGAAGTTGTTGGAGTCTAAGACAGTGGCGATACCGGGGTCAACGATGGCTGCTGCAATTTTTCACCAGCTGAGATGAGCACCGGGTGAAAGTTCCGAATGCTTTCGGTTCGCCGACGACGCGAACGTATTATAGATTCAAGGAGCAGGAAACCGTGACCACTCGTCAAGCTAAAGTTCGTCAGGCTAGGGTTCGTCCCGAAATTACGCAACCCGCAGTTCACACTCAAGTCGGCCGAGCCGCGGTCCGGATCTTTGTGGCCAATGAGCGCATGAACCAAGTTCTTATCCAACATCTTGACCCTGCTGCGTGGAAAGCCAAGCCACCTGCCAAGGCCCGCACTATTGCGGCGATCTTTACGCACATGCACAACGTCCGCTGCAAGTGGCTCAGGCTTTCGGCTCCACACCTGAAGCTTCCCAAGCAGCTTAACCGATCGCACTGCACGCCGCAGCAGGCCGGGGCGGGATTGGCCGAGAGTGCCGCTCGGTGCACGGAGATGCTGGCCGATGCGCTGGGCGGGAGTGGGGGACGCGTACAGAAATTTCGCAGAGACGGCTGGGCTCCGCCTTGGCCGGTTGGCGTGGAAATGCTGTGCTACATGCTCTCTCACGAAGCCCATCATCGCGGACAGGTGTGTATGCTCGCGCATCAGATGGGATTCCCGCTGCCGCAGTCGGCGCGGCTGCAGCTTTGGAACTGGGAAAAGCTTTGGAAAGAGTGCGGGTCCCCTGGCGGCCCTGGTTGCGATTGTTAGGAAAGCGCTCAACGCGCGCGCTGCACTCCTTATTTCAGTTGAAAGTCAGAGTCAAAGGCCGCGGACAGGAGCGTCCGTCCTACACGCGCGTCAGAATCATTGCAGCAGCGAGAGCGGCCGATTTGTGATCCTTGGTCCACGGCGGACCGATGGAACTTCCGAGGCTGGCGATCATGCGCTGCACTCGGCTGGCGGCTTTGCCAAACGCTGTTCTGGCTCTTTCGTCGAGTTCTCGTTCTGGGATTGCCGTGACGGGAATTTTCAGCTGCTCGCAAGCTTGGCTGATCACATTGCGAAATAAATCGCCTTCTGCGGTGTGAATCAGCGGGTGCGAGGCGAGAATTTTCGCAAGCGACGGCAGCGGGCGACCTGAGGCCAGGAGGACAGCAGAACCTACAGTGCGGTAGTCGCGCCTGTCCAATTCGCGGATTACTTCTCCGATTGCCGCGAAGGCCAGGCGCTCGGAGACGGCGGCATAGTTGGCGAGGTATCTCTCCGATTCTTGGGACCCAAGGCTGGCAGCGTGGTGATACGGTTGGTTGCCGCCAGGCACTGCACGATCGGTAACGACAACGCGTCGCCGGTATATTACTTCCAGCTCGTTGGCATCTCCGGCGACTCCTAGCAGCACTCCCCAACCGGAATGCATTCGAACTCCCAGAGCGGCGCGCTTCATGCTTATGTCTCTTGGAACTGCTGGGCAAGTCTACCAACTGAAGGGAATCGCGTCTTGAAAAATTGACCCCATTCTGTACGAGGGCAAAGAGTGGGGCCATTCAACTGCGCCTGTGCCTTTTACTTTTTTGGAACGATGACGCCGTCCGGTCCGAACATATCTGGCCGGTGCGCAGCCAAGATGCTCTTGTCTTGTCCCTGGTCGAAAAGTTCGGGGTGAATATAGTAGCCACGCTCTTCCTTTGGCTTCTCCACTTCAACCGGGATGCGATGCGCATTTGCCCAGGCATCGTGGCGTGTGCCCGTTACCTGCCAGGAGACCTTCACATTGGGTTTGTCGGTCTTGATAGTGAACTGATTGTGCTCGACCTCGGTGGCGACAATAGCCTGCGCAAATTGTCCAATCGGCGTCAATTGGTAGCGGAAGCTGCGATTCAGGGCCTGGAACCACTTGGGCAGCTGGATGGTGGCGTTGCCAGCGGCGTCGGTGGTCACGGTGCCGTCATACATATCTTTCATGTCGGGCGACTCGACGAAAGAGTGATAGAGATACTTGTTGGCGGGATCCAAAGGATCGTCGATTTTGAATGATCCGCCAGCCTTCGAGATGTTGCCGGTGACATTGACATCGCCGTTAAAATAACCGGCCCAAGAAGTTCCGATGACCCCAAAGCCGAGAACTCCGATACCGCCGGCCGAATCATCCGCTCCCTCAACGCCAATGCTGTTCGTCGATTCACCGGCGGCAAAGACGGCGGTGCCATTGTTGCTGGTAGCGAACAACCCTACCCCGTTGGCTGAGTTGCCGCTATCTTGTGCAAAGATCGCACCACCCCCATTTGGATTGGTGACTTGAAGCGGGGTGGTACTGCCCGCCGCGGTGATGGAGAGAGGATTTGCGAGACCGAGAGGAGAACTCGAGAGGCCATTGCCCACCATGGTCGCGTCATGAGTCACGTTGACAAGGCCGGCGCTGCTCTGCACGCTCTTGTCGGGGAACATGAATCCGACCGCCAGGCTCTGAATGGCTCCGTTGACGGTCAAGGGCGAGGACGGAGCGGTCGTCCCAATGCCCACGTTGCCGCCTTTCTGAACAATATGAGAGTTCACAATGGTGTTCTTCTTGGAGAACAGCGAGATGTAGTTCGCGGTTCCACCGGGTGTGGTCACAGTCATATTGATGGGGGGTTCAGCGCTACCGCCGCTCTGCGCGAAGGCGGAAATCGCCAATAAGATAACTGGAACAGATTTCAGGACGCGAGTCATCGTGTTTTCCTTTTCATGCGAATTAAGAGATTAGGGATGGGACTTTTCTCCCTACACATAAAAGCGACATTTCACGTCCAATCCCCTCACTCACAAGGCCTCGCACCGGACATACCTACCGGTCATCTGGCAGCAGTTACCTGAGTCACAAGCTCATGTCTCATGCGTCACAGTATCGGCAGATGCCGGGAGCCTACACTGACTGTCAGGAGGGTTTCCCCATGTCGACGGCCTGGACCGCTCGTTACGCGCTACGCACTAAAGGGATTACCAGTTCTGCAATTCGCGAGTTGTTGAAGATCACCCAAAGGCCGGGGATGATTTCCTTTGCCGGCGGACTCCCGGCGCCCGACGTGTTTCCGATCCAACGCTTTGAGGAAGCCTGCCACAAGGTACTCACGCAGCAGGCGGCTTCGGCCTTGCAATACGGGGCGACCGAGGGCTACGAGCCGCTGCGCGAACTGATTGCGAACAACATGGCGCGCTACGGGATCAAGGCGAAGGTGGAGAACGTCTTAATCACCTCGGGCTCGCAACAGGCGCTGGACCTGATTGGCAAGCTGTTTATCAATCGCGGGGATCGCGTGCTGGTGGAAGCGCCGACTTATCTCGGCGCACTGCAGGCTTTCAATGTGTATGGCGCGGAATATGTGTCGGTGCCAATCGATGAGGACGGCCTACGCACCGACCTGCTGGAGATGCCTCTGCGATCTGGCCCGAAGTTCATGTATGTGCTGCCAAACTTCCAAAACCCTGCGGGAACCACGTTGTCGGAGGGGCGTCGCCATGAACTCGTGCTGCTGGCGGACAAGTATGGCGTTCCGATCGTCGAAGATGACCCGTACGGGCAGTTGCGCTATGAGGGCGAGCACCTTCCCTCCCTGGTCGTGCTCGACCGCGAGAACCTGCGCCGCGACAATGGCTATTCCATCGGCAACGTCATTTACCTGAGTACGTTTTCGAAGACGTTGGCACCCGGGCTTCGGCTGGGATGGATTGTCGCTCCGCCTGAGGTCATCGGCAAGCTGGCGCAACTCAAGCAGGGCGCGGATCTGCACACTTCGACCTTCACGCAATTCGTGGCGTACGAAGTCGCGCGCGATGGATTCCTCGACAAGCACGTGAAGCTGATTCGTCAGGTCTACCGTGAACGCCGCGATGTGATGCTGCAGGCTCTGCAAGAGTTCTTTCCATCCGAAGTAACCTGGACTCATCCTCAAGGTGGGCTCTTCTTATGGGTGACTCTGCCCGCAGGGTTGGACATCCAGGCGATTTTCAAATCGGCGATCGAGCAGAATGTGGCGTTCGTGCCCGGCGAGTCCTTCTACGCCAACAATGGCCGCGAAAGCCGCCGCCACATGCGCTTGAACTTTTCTAACGCCACTCCCGGGCAGATACGCGAAGGCATACGACGTCTGGCCGCGGCGGTGAAAAACCATCTGTCAGTTACGCCGCCCCTGCCGGAGCTGCCGGTCGGCGTGTAGAAAGCGATGCCATTCCTCAGAGGGAATTGTGGTGGCGGATCTCGGGTGGGGGGCCGAGGTCCATGAAGCGCGTATCGCTTGCCTCGCTGTGGACCGAGCTCAGCGCTACGATGATTTCGCGAATGTAATAGATCGTGCCCGCCAGCAGACAGATCATGGCTAGAACAAAAAGGACGACGGCGGCCACCGCGGCCTTTGCCCAGTAGAGGCCAAAGCCTAGCAGCAGACAGGAAGCAATCGTCCCAGCAAGCGAAATGAGCACCAGCAGGAAGCAGCGCCGGATCATTTCCGCACGCTGCTCGATCGCGCTGATCTGGACGGTGTAAGCCTCTGCTTCCTGGACACGACTATTCCTGGCAGCGTCATGCCTTGCGTGTACAAACTGCCGCAATCGGCTGACGATCCCCATAAGGCGGACGTTGATCGAAAGGATCAGCAAGGCAGTCGCGGACACGAAGAGAGCGGGAGCGAGAAATGCCTGAAACAGGCGAGGGATGTCGTTCATAGCGGAGTCTTTGGTGATCGAGTTCGCGGGCCCCCAAGCGGGGCGGTTTCAGGTCAAAACAATCCGCAGACCTTGGTTCAGAAGATTGTGTACGAATACCAGTATATTCACAATTCGGATGGCTCCTCGGAGGTCAGGCACACGGCCATCCGCAACAACATGTCCTTCCATGGGCACTGGTCGGCCGCTAGTTTCTGAACCGCGACCCTGATCCCCTGGCAACCGCCCGACTCAAGACTCCAAATAACCCTGAAACGAGCCTTCCTGCCATCATAGGCGATCCCGATCAAGTCGCCACTTCTTGGGGCGCACGCCATTCTCACCAGCAGCGCGCCGCATTGACTGACGTTCGTCGCAGAGGCGGTCTGGGAGAATGGCTCGCCGCGCGCGTCCGTACCCCACACCTGCACAGGAATATCTGCTCGAACCCTGGGTTCGCGGCGACGTTCGATCATGGATGAATTGCCCCCGCCAACACATACCCTCTTAGATTCAGACTTTCATCAAGCATGAGCCTCCGCAGTGGCGAGCGGTAACTTCGGCCCAGCCTGCTTGATTTCTGCGGAGGCATCCTGGCATTCTCCGCGAAGTTCTTCTCGAACATGACGAGCCAATTCGCGCGCCTTGCGGTCATAGGCAGCTTTGTCCTTCCAGGTATTGCGCGGGTTCATAATTTCTTCGGGCACGCCCGGACATGACAGTGGCACGGCAAATCCAAAAACCGGATCAGGTTTGGCGGCTGCATCTTTCAGCGCGCCGGAGAGGACGGCTTTGACCATGGCGCGGGTGAAGCCCAGTTTGATTCTTTGACCTTGTCCGTAAGCGCCACCGCTCCAGCCGGTATTGATCAGCCACACATCCACTTTGTGTTTGGCGATCTTGTCTCCGAGTAACTTGGCATAAACCGTTGGCGGCAGCGCCATGAAGGGCGCGCCGAAGCAGGGGCTGAAGGTCGCTTGCGGTTCTTTGATTCCAGCTTCCGTGCCCGCAACTTTCGCGGTATATCCGGCAAGAAAGTGGTACATCGCTTGTGCGGGCGTGAGACGCGCCACCGGTGGCAGAACGCCAAAGGCATCGCAGGTGAGCATAATGATGTGCTTCGGATGTCCCGCTGTGCCGGTGCGTGTCATATTCGGAATATGCGTGATGGGGTAGGCGGCGCGGGTGTTTTCGGTCAGGGAGGCGTCGTCCAGATCCACGTGGCGGGTGCGCATGTCCATGGTGACGTTTTCGAGAATCGTGCCGAATCGCCGGGTGGTTTCGTAAATCTCAGGCTCGCCTTCGCGCGAGAGTTTGATGACTTTGGCGTAGCAGCCGCCTTCAAAATTGAAGGCGCCGCTGTCGCTCCAGCCGTGTTCGTCGTCGCCAATCAACGTGCGGTCAGGATCGGCCGACAGGGTGGTCTTTCCCGTGCCTGACAAACCGAAGAAAATGGCTACATCATTTTCATCGCTGCCGTAGTTGGCGGAACAGTGCATGGCCATGACACCCTTTTGCGGCAGCAAATAATTCATCACCGTGAAAATCGATTTCTTGATTTCCCCGGCGTAGGCGGTGCCGCCAATGAGGATCAGTTTCTTTCCGAAATGCAGCAGCACGAACGCCTCGGAGTGTGTTCCGTCAATTTCCGGGTCGGCATGAAAGTTAGGCGCGTGCAGCACGGTGAATTCCGGCACGTGTCGCCCCAGTTTGTCCAAGTCCAGTTCGCGGATAAACATGGTGCGCGCAAACAAAGCGGCGGTAGCACGCTCGCTAATGATACGAATGGGAAGGCGATAGTGTTCGTCCGCTCCCGCGTAGCAGTTCTCCACGAAGACATCTTTGCCCTGGAGGTACGCACAGAGCCTGGATTTGAGCGCGTCAAACTTCGCCGCCTCCAGAGGGCGATTGATCTTTGCCCCAGCAGATCTTGTTTTCGCTGGATGGTTCGCGGACCAGAAACTTGTCTTTAGGCAAACGGCCAGTGTACTGACCGGTGCGCACGACCAGCGGCCCCAGATGACTCAAGGATGCTTCATAGCGACGAATGGCCTCTTCGTAAAGGGCAGAAGTGGGCAAATTCCAATAGACCTGGCCGAGATTGTTCAGACCGAGACGTTTAAGACTCTCTTCCTGCGACTCGGATTGGGTAGCAAGTTGTTTCATAGCTCGATTCTCCAGCGATCACAGCACGGGCCTGGCCTCTCAGTACGGGAAGTAAAATCTCCCGCATTCAATCGTGAAAGTGAACCCCGGACGAAGGTCATTCCAAAAGGGGACCTCGGGCAATCTGGTCTTTTGACTTCATCGGCCGCGAGCGAATGGGACTTTAGGGAGAAACTGGGGGAAGGGGTTTGGTTAGTCGCGTCTGTAGTGAACGCCGTGACCCATGCTACAGGCTCCGAAAGAGTTCTTCCCTACAACCCATTTGTGCGACGGTGAAGGGCAAATAGTAAGGGGCAGTCGCTTTGGACTACCCCCGCAGTTCCGCTCAAGAAACCAATCTACTCCAGCACGAATATATTCTTGCTAGCG
>CAWCQY010000013.1:0-230896 GCA_963797795.1 uncultured Acidobacteriota bacterium | reverse complement strand
TTTGCAGTTGGTCCTCCTGCTCGCGTTCATTGTTATTCCTCTGTATCACACGGAACCACTCCCCAAGATGCAGACGCTGACGATGTTATATCTGCCGCCGCCACCGGCCGCAGGTTGGGGGAATCCCATAAAGTTTCATGCGGCTAATCCCGCGTCCACACACACCCCGACAAGCACTGCCATTCCCAACCCAGTCCATAAAACGCAAGAAGCGCCGCCATCGCCGGTCGGCACAACGGGAGGAATGCTTGGGGGAGTTCCCGTTGCAGCGGTGAGCGAAATGCTGAATAGCGCGCCCAGCGTTCCAGTGCTTGCGAAATCGCCTGTGCCGACGGCGGTCAAGAGAATGCGTATCGCCTCCCGGGTAGCGGAAGCGAACCTGATCCACGACGTTGCGCCGCAGTACCGGGCGGAGGCCGGTCGGGCGCGGATTGAAGGAACAGTAGTGCTGATGGCTGTGATTGGCACGGATGGCAGCGTAAAGGATGTGCGAGTCGAGAACGGTTTACCAATGCTCGCGCAAGCCGCTATCGATGCGGTGAAGCAATGGCGTTACAAGCCGTACATGATCGACGGAGAACCGGTGGAAGTGGACTCCCGGATCACGATTAACTTCAACCTTTCCACGAGCTAGGAATATCGACGATGCAAAACAAAACACATGTCTCACCTAACCGGCCTTTGGGAATGCTCCTGAAACTAACACACATGTTGGGGCTGATCGTCCTGGGCGGGATGACCCTTGTAGTACCGGCCTCGGCCCAGTCTGCTGAAGCGCCAAATACAAAAACAGGAAGGATCCTCGGTACCGTGGTCGATACCAGCGACGATCCGATTCCCGGTGCCACAGTATTCCTTCACGGGCCAACGGGCGATCGGCTCACAGTTGTAACAAAGGACGATGGAGCCTTTGTATTCGACCAGGCCCCGGCGGAAATCGCCTATCAGGTCACTGTCACTGCTGAAGGATTTGCTGACTGGAGTTCGTCCATTACAGTCGAACCCGGGCAAGACAAAACGCTAAGCGACGTCAAACTCCGCATTCTGGCTGTGCAGCGGGCAGTTACCGTAAGTTATTCGTCGACGGAAGTTGCTGCGCAACAGCTCAGAGCTGAGGAACAGCAGCGCGTTTTAAGTTTCATACCGAATATGTATGTGGTTTACGAACCTCACCCCGAGCCTCTTACCACGAGCATGAAGTTCCACCTGGCATACAAAAGCCTCACCAATCCGTTTTTCTTCGCCCGCACGGCTGCGTGGGCTGGCGTCCAACAGGCTCGTGACAATCCTAGCGAATGGAATCAAGGTGCGAAAGGATATGGCAAGCGGTTGGGAGCTGGCTTCGCCGATGCCATTACCGGAAGCTTGATCAGCAACGCTATTCTGCCATCGCTTCTGCATCAGGATCCTCGCTATTTCTACCAAGGCACCGGTACGAAGAAGTCTCGGGCCCTTCATGCCATGTTGGCTCCAATTGTCTGTAAGGGAGATAACGGCGCATGGCAGCCGAATTACTCTCAGTGGGGCGGCAGTTTAATTGGATATTCCATTTCTACGGCTTACTACCCCGCTTCGGCTCGTACGGCCGGGCATGTATTCCAGACTTTTGGGATAGACATGGGTCTGCATGTTGCCGGCAGTCTGGCCCAAGAGTTTCTCTTGGGCAAATTCACCAGTAGAGGTAAGCACTCAGTCAGATGAAGGTGTTTAGCTCCGTCTTAGATTGTATGGGCGCCATCGGGGGCGAAGCCGACTGACTTCACGTCCTCTTTATACAACCGTCAAGTTTTCATGAGGTCATCCATGGTTAAGGTCCATTGGCGAGAACAGATGTTGCGGCTTTCAGCCGTGCTCTTCGGCGTCAGCTTGCTGGCCTGTCTGGTGCATCGAACCGGCGTCCACACCGTCGTCCAGCAGACAAAGGCGGTGGGCTGGGGGATGGCATTAGTAATCGCCCTAGGCGGAATCTCTCATCTCATAAAGACCTGGTCTTGGCGGCTTACATTTCTTTGCGACCTTCGCCAACTGTCATTCGGTCGTGCGTTCGCACTTCGCTTGGTTTCCGAGGGTATAGGGAAGTTGGGCCTTGCCGGACAGGTAGTCGGAGAAACTACGAGAGTATTTTTATTGGGGTCGGCGGTGCCTATCGCGAATTCCGTCTCTTCAGTGACGCTCGATCGTGGACTCTACTTGCTAACTTCGGCGATAGTGAGCGTAGCCGGAATTATTTCGGCTCTGCTCCTGGTTTCGCTTTCTGAAAGCTGGCGACTCTATCTCGTTTTGTTAACAAGCGTGCTGCTGCTGTTTCTGGTTGCAACTGTCGTAGCTATACAACGTCGCTGGCCCCTGTTGTCCCGGTGCGCAGGGATGATCGCGCGCCTGCCCTGGTGCAGAGTCTGGGTAATGGGCAAGCAGTCAGTAATTCGTTCCGCTGAGAACAACCTCCAACAGTTTTGCCACGACGCGCCCGGACTTTTCTGGGGCAGCCTGAGCCTGAACTTGGCGTGTCATTGTCTGGCAATACTGGAGGTTTATTTAGTGTTGCACTTCATGCGAGTTCCGGGCAGCTTGGTGCAGGCATTGATTCTCGAAGCTCTAACCAAGCTGATCAATGTCGTAGGAATCTTCAATCCGGGAAACGTAGGGACCTATGAGGGCGGAAATATGATTCTGGCGAAGTTGATCGGGGCCAGTAGTGCAACCGGTTTGACGTTGTCCTTGTGCCGTCGCGCCCGCTCTCTCTTCTGGTCAACGATTGCGGGGCTGTGCCTGATTGCGATCTCGAACAAATCTCCAAAACTCTATGCACTGGCGAACGGAGTACATGGACGGCGCGGCATGCCCCACCCCATAGCAGAACGCTGACAAGATTGACTCTTCCCCCGCTGATCTGCCGCCGTCGCATGAGCACTGACAAAAATCGGGCAATACTCCGAACAGCGCGAGTTGGCAGTGAGCTAGTGCGTTGCTCGCTCGATCGCCCTCGGTTCACCAGTTTCCAACTTTAGCCCACTACCCACGACTAGGGCAGGGCTCGCCACCGTTATCTGAGCACACCGAAGTCGGGAGGTGCGGCAAGCGAAAACCAAGCGCGGTTACCACATTCGAGTATGGCTCGCGCCATCCTGATGCACGCGATGAACATTGCAGATTGATTTCCAAATCGAGTTCCAGCTAAGTGGCGAACACAGTGACCCTCTGACCAATTTCGTGACACATCCCGTACCCGCTAAAGGTCAATTCCTACATGTGGGCACATCAGGCGGCGCTCCAAACACTCATCTTGTTGCGGAGAAATTACCGCTGGAGATCTGGAAAAAGGCAAACCGCGTGCTAAGGATCTTGAACAGGAGGAAACGACAATGTTCCCTACATCACTCACTCTGCAGCCACCAACGGAGGTCAGTAAGTCTCTCATTCGGGCTGTTTCCTGTGACATCTACGCACCAATCTATGAAAGTGGCAGGACAAAATATGCTTCTCTAGGCATGAAGTGGATCGTAGTCAACGACAGAGACGGAAACCGACGGCTTCAAATGCACTGGCGGTCTAAGTGATGGCCATGCCAACGGTGAATACGTGTGAGCGGTCTCCACAGGTTGCCGGTCAATCGTTTGCTCAAGGGTGTCGCGCCTCAAGAATCGTTCGTTTAGGCCGTGTGTTCCTCCTCGTTATTGGCGCCTGTTCTTGTTTTAGTTTGAACCTATTTGCGCAGACGTTTGAGTCCCAAACCGCCGCGAAGGCGAATAACTCTTGGACCGTAACAACGGACTCGAAGAGCGACAATTTAATTCCTGAACGTATTCCCGTTCGCATCATCGAAAGCCATAGCCAGAGTGGCAACCGGACGTTGGACAAGCGATCGGTCGAGATCCGCGGAACCGATGGACATTTCGAACCTTATCAGGACATCGAAAGGGAAACCCTGACCGTCGATGCTTCCACCGTGAAAACCACGATGCGTACGTTCGCTCGGGATGTAAATGGGATGAAAGCCCCCGTGCAGGTAACGGAAGAGGAGAAACACATCCTGCCGGGCGATAACTCGAATATAGTGCGCGTGACCTACAACCCCGATGTCAATGGACGGCTTCAACCAGTACAACGCGAAATCGTGGAGACGAAAAAGATCGGGAAGGATCTGGAAGAAGCAAACACTACCGTGATGCTCCCCAGCGCCAACGGCGGTTTAGCTCCAGCTTTCAAGACGCACGAACTGCGCAAAGCGAGCCGCGAACGCCCCCCCCTTTTTTTTTTTTTTTTTTTTTTTTTTTTTTTTTTTTTTTTTTTTTTTTTTTTTTTTTTTTTTTTTTTTTTTTTTTTTTTTTTTTTTTTTTTTTTTTTTTTTTTTTTTTTTTTTTTTTTTTTTTTTTTTTTTTTTTTTTTTTTTTTTTTTTTTTTTTTTTTTTTTTTTTTTTTTTTTTTTTTTTTTTTTTTTTTTTTTTTTTTTTTTTTTTAAAAAAAAAAAAAAAAAAAAAAAAAAAAAAAAAAAAAAAAAAAAAAAAAAAAAAAAAAAAAAAAAAAAAAAAAAAAAAAAAAAAAAAAAAAAAAAAAAAAAAAAAAAAAAAAAAAAAAAAAAAAAAAAAAAAAAAAAAAAAAAAAAAAAAAAAAAAAAAAAAAAAAAAAAAAAAAAAAAAAAAAAAAAAAAAAAAAAAAAAAAAAAAAAAAAAAAAAAAAAAAAAAAAAAAAAAAAAAAAAAAAAAAAAAAAAAAAAAAAAAAAAAAAAAAAAAAAAAAAATACGTGGGAAATTGAAAAAACAACATGGCTTCCGGACGGTAACGGAAAGTGGCAACTGAGCGAGATACGGCAAAATACTACCAGGCAAGAAGGGAAGAACCGCACCACCGAGGAGCGCGTTTCCCGGCTCGACTCCGAAGGCAAGCTAGGCGAAGTCTCTCAGGTCATGAGCCAGGAATCCGAGAGCACTTCCGGAGAAAAACGCAGCGTCGTGAAAAGCTATTCCATCGATGTCCCGGGTACCACGCGGGACGGTAGTCTCCACCTCGTTGAGCGCAAGACTAGTACCGAGAGCTCGAGTTCCACTGGTGAGCGAGCAACCGAACAAAAAGTCGAACAGACCAATCCGGGCGATCCCAGCTCGGGTCTCCGCGTGTCCGTATTGGTCGACGGCAGGATAGTTCCCGGACCTTCGGGAGAACAGTCCATAGTAACCATTCGAGCGCGCGACTCGAACGGGAATTTGGGAATCGTCTCGGTTGATACGACGAAGGCGGATCGGATCTCCACCATTCAGGTTCAGCAAACGCCCGCCGAAAAGCCGTAATCAAGCTATCGCAGATTGATTTATGGCCACTCCAAGTACAGGCCGGCGGCTGGGACAAACTTCGGCTTGCTGCCCAAATTCGGTCTAGTGCCCTTGGCAGGTCATTCGATGTCTGTGTCGGAACTACCGATCCAATTGGTAGACAGGTATTTTCATCCACTTACAACTGGCCACTTCTGGCAGCCGGATTGCGAATACGAAATGCGATCTTCAAATTGCTCCAAGGGAGTAGGCCATGCTCGGAGAACTGATGAACATCCCGACTGACACACTCATTGACATGCTGTACATAGTCCTCGCCGGTGACTTCGCAATGACTGCAAACGATGCGGCGGAAATCGAACAAATTCAACGCGAGTTGCAACGTAGAGGCAGGGAGCAATGCTGGAGCTTGCAAGCTGTCAACTGAGAGAAGCGTGCAATCAGTTTGTGGATGGGTGTTGAACCACGACGAAGGCGGACGCTTGCTGAACCCCAAAGTGTCGGAAGAGCACAAAGACGAGTAAGGAAGGGAAAATGACCTCGCTAACAGGAACTGAAGAACTAGCCGGACCACTGAGCGCCGATGGGATTGCACGATCAACCGTTGCAGGTGCGCCGCTAGGCGCCGATGAGCTGAATAAAATCGATGCTTTTTGGCGCGCGTGCAAATACCTTGCTTTGGGAATGATCTACCTTCAGGCGAATCCTCTCTTACGGGAGCCCTTAAAACCAGAACATATTAAGAGCCGCCTGCTCGGTCATTGGGGCTCAAGCCCAGGGCTCGCCTTTATCTACACCCATCTGAGTCGTCTTATAAAGAGAGACGACCTCGAGATGATTTTTCTCGCAGGCCCAGGACACGGAGCGCCGGGAGTTTTAGCGCCTATATATCTGGAGGGTACTTACAGTGAAATCTATCCCGAGAAAAGCGAGGACGAGAAAGGCCTGAGAGAGTTCTGCAAGCAGTTTTCGTTTCCAGGAGGTATTGGCAGCCACTGTACTCCAGAAACGCCGGGTTCGATTCATGAAGGAGGTGAACTGGGATATGTCCTCTCGCACGCCTGTGGCGCCGCTTTCGACAACCCCGAGCTGATCGTAGCGGCGGTCGTGGGTGACGGCGAAGCCGAAACTGGTCCGCTCGCGACCTCATGGCACATCAGCAAGTTTCTGAATCCCATTCGCGATGGGGCCGTTCTACCGATACTTCATCTGAACGGATACAAAATCAACAACCCGACCCTGCTGGCACGGATTACTCACGAAGAATTGGAAAGTCTGTTGCGCGGGTATGGCTGGAATCCCTATTTCGTCGAGGGATCCGATCACGACAGCATGCATCAGGCGATGGCCGCAACGCTTGAGCATTGCATTGGCGAGATTAAGGCGCATCAGGAAGAGTGCCGGAAAACCGGAATTGCAACTCGGCCGCGCTGGCCGATGGTGATATTGCGCTCGCCAAAGGGGTGGGGCGCGCCGGTGGAAGTGGACGGGCATCGGATCGAAGGCTTCTGGCGTTCGCATCAGGTTCCGCTAGCAGAAGTCAAGACTAAACCGGAACATCTTCGCATTCTTGAGAACTGGATGCGCTCATTCAAACCCGAAGAACTGTTCGACGAGTATGGCAGGGTGTTACCGGAACTCACCGAAATGATGCCGTCAGGCCGCCGCCGCATGAGCGCCAGTCCGCACGCGAATGCAGAGCTCAGAAAAAAGCTGCGTTTGCCCGACTTTCGCGATTACGCCATCAAGATCGACCGCCCAGGAACCATCGAAGTCGAGAACGTGCCCCCGCTGGGTACTTTTCTGCGGGATGTCATGAAATGGAACATGAACAGTTTTCGGGTTTTCGCGCCCGACGAGAACACTTCCAACAAGCTCGATGCGATTTACGAGGCTTCGAAGAAATTCTGGATCGCTGAAACGTTCCCCGAGGACCGTGATGGAACAGAACTCTCCCCGGACGGGCGTGTCGTCGAAATGCTCAGTGAGCACACGATGGAGGGCATGCTCGAGGGCTACCTGCTTACAGGTCGCAACGGCTTCCTCTCCTCCTATGAAGCCTTCGTTCACGTGATCGACTCGATGTTCAATCAGCATGCCAAGTGGTTGTCCATCTGCAACCACTTATCATGGCGCCGCAAGATCGCATCGCTGAATCTTCTCATTACCTCAACCGTGTGGCGTCAGGATCATAATGGCTTTACGCATCAGGATCCTGGGTTTCTGGATGTAGTGCTCAACAAGAGTGCCGCAGTAACCCGCATCTATCTCCCGCCGGATGCCAATTGTTTGTTGTCCGTAGCAGATCATTGCCTGCGCTCGGAAAACTACATCAACGTCATTGTCTCGGACAAGCAGCGGCATCTGCAGTACCTGGATATTGATGCTGCGATTACGCACTGCACAAAGGGTATCGGCATCTGGAATTGGGCCAGTAATGATGAAGGCCAGGAACCCGACGTTGTATTTGCTGCAGCCGGCGACATCCCAACCCAAGAGGCGTTGGCTGCGATAACGCTGCTCAGGGAACGGTTCCCTGACCTGAAAATCCGATTTATCAACGTGGTCGACTTATTCAAGCTACAACCTAGCAGCGAACATCCACACGGCTTGACGGATGCGGATTTCGATTCTCTCTTCACGGTAGACAAGCCGATCATTTTTAACTTCCATGGCTATCCCTGGTTGATTCACCGTCTCGCCTATCGCCGCACCAACCACCGGAATCTGCATGTGCGCGGTTACAAAGAGAAGGGGAACATTAACACGCCGATGGAGTTGGCAATTAACAACCAGACGGACCGGTTCAGTCTCGCTATCGACGCGATTGACCGCGTCCCAAAACTGCAGCGGATTGGGGCGCATGCTAAAGAGGAGTTTCGCGACAGCCAGATTGCATGTAGACGCCATGCTTACGAGCACGGCATCGACAGCCCTGAGATTAGCGGTTGGAAGTGGCCTTACGACAAGGAGTGAGCTGGGGAAATCGTACCGCTTGGCCACGAGTGGTGGTCCGCTCTGGGAACCGCGCTGCTATCGCCCGAGTCTCAGGAATTGTGCAAGAGTTCCAGCTCGATCTGGGAAATCGATTCGAGCTTGGAGGAAGGATGGATCGTTTGTTCATTCTAAGGAACCATAGGAACAGTTACTTCGTCGGACACGCACTCATCAGAGTCTGGGCACTATTGTTCAGCTCCGGCCTAGTGCGCATTGGCCCAGAGCACCGCTCCCCCAGTAAACGCGAGCGCACCATTCAGCATTCGGGCCACTCACCTTCTGGGTTTGGAAAACACAAAGAGCAACTGCAACGGAACTCTGTCCATTCGAGGCGATGCGTTGCAATTTCAGCAAGGCGCCAAGCCCGACGCAGAGGTAAGAATCACTTCTATCCAGGCTGTTTTTCTGGGTGAAGAGAGCAAGCAGGTCGGCGGATTGCCGATGAAGTTGGGTAAGGCTGCGGCACCGTACGGTGGTGGCCGGGTCGTTAGTCTCTTCGCCCATAAAAAGTACGACACCCTGACCCTGAAATATGTGGACAGTGATGGAGGAGTTCACGGCGCGATCTTCCAACTAAGTAAAGGACAAGGTGAACTCGTAAAGGATGAACTGGTGGCTCGAGGCGTACCTTCCAGTTCTGACGAAGACAAGCCCACGAAACAAAGCACTGCAGAGGTCAGTTATGAAAACAAGTAGACGGCATTCATCGATCATTTATATAGCAGCAATGGTGGCGATCATGGTTGCATTTCCGGCTTGGCTACCTGCCCAAACTGCCGCGGTGAAATCCTCCGATGCAAGTAGCGGCTCCGCTATGCAATGGAGCGTGCAAGTGGACAGGGTCAACCCCGGCGACCTGGAGCTCGCATATTCCTTCCAAGTCGCGATCTACGAGAACCTCCTGGAAGAATTGAATAAGACAAAGCAATTCAAGCAGGTTTTCCGCGACGGCGACCGCAAGGCTAACGAGGTTCCGAATTTGTTGGTCTTGAAGACAACGGTTGAGAAATACACACCTGGGGACGAAACGCGGCGTGCGGTAACCACCGTGAGCGGCGCCACAAAGTTAACGGTGCGGAGTCAGATCCTCACACGCGAGGGCAAAATTGTTCTCGAGCGCACAGTGAACGGCGACGTTCGCTTCTTCGGCAGCAATTTGCGGGCTACTCACAACTTGGCCCGCAATATAGCGAAAGAGATCAAACAAGCACGCTGGGATCTAGGCTAGCGCGCCAACTCTCAGAAACTCTTGAAGGAATCGACATGGTAACCAACACTGCAGCAAAACGACACGAATTGCCAGATACCAAGACACTCACCGCGAAGTACGGATGTGGTCCAGTGCAATTCTCGGGAACGGACGAAGCGCTCTATGAACGGCACCTGCTGTTTGACAGTGGCGTCGGCCTGGCGGCGGCGACGGCGCGCGACCGCTTCGAGGCCCTTGCCCGGTCAGTGCGCGACGTTCTCTCTCAGCGATGGCTTTTAACAGAGAAGACTTACGAGCAACGAAATCCTAAGCGGCTCTACTACCTCTCGATGGAGTTCCTTATCGGCCGCTCACTCGCAAATAATGTCACGAATCTTCTGCTCGCTCCACTCACAGACCAGTTCATCGAGGACAAGAAACTCAACCTGCTCGAGATCTTGGAGCAGGAGCCCGATGCTGGCCTGGGCAACGGCGGTCTTGGACGTTTGGCTGCCTGCTTCATTGAATCCGCCGCGACGCTGCAGCTGCCGGCCATAGGGTACGGACTGCGATATGAATACGGCATATTCAAACAATCCATCCAGAAAGGATGGCAGCGGGAAATGCCGGACAACTGGCTCCGTTCTCCCGATCCCTGGGAGATCGCCCGCCCGAACGAGAAGGTGGAAGTCAGCCTAGGCTGCTCATTCGAGCTCAGCGGCGGGAGCCTACGCCCCGTGCCTGGCCGTCCGTCGACTCTGATTGGTATCCCATTTGACCGCCCCGTAATCGGATATGGCGGTTCCACGATCAACACGCTGCGCCTCTGGGCCGCAGCTGCGCCCGACTACTTCAACTTTGAAGAGTTCTCGCACGGCGATTTCGTAGAAGCGTTCACTCAGACCCTCTCGGCCGAAACCTTGACCCGCGTCCTTTATCCCGACGATTCCAGAGTGATGGGACAGACGCTGCGCCTGATGCAGGAGTACTTCCTGGTTGCCTGCTCACTCGCAGATGCGGTGCGCCGCTTTCAACGCTCCAACTTGGATTGGAGCCTGTTTGCCGACAAAGTGGCAATTCAGATGAATGACACGCACCCGGCTCTGTCGGTTCCAGAACTCATGCGAATTCTGGTCGACGAAGTGCACCTCGGTTGGGACGAGGCTTGGCGTATTACACAGAACACGCTCGCGTACACGAATCACACGTTGTTGCCCGAAGCCCTCGAAAAATGGCCCGTTAGGTGGTTTGAGGAGATGTTGCCCAGGCACCTCGAGATCATCTACGAGATCAATCGCCGCTTTCTAAGCGATGTTCGCGGGCGGTTCCCAGGCGATACAAATCGGATTGAGCGCGTGAGCATTGTCGAGGATGGCCCCGACCAGAAGGTTCGCATGGCCAATCTGGCGGTCGTCGGCTCCCACAGCACTAACGGAGTGGCAGAGATTCACTCGAAGCTGTTGCGCGAAACGACACTGAAAGACCTTGCAGAGATCTTTCCGGAACGTTTCAACAACAAAACGAATGGAGTCACACCCCGGCGCTGGCTGCAATTATGCAATCCCGGACTTTCTGGACTCATCACTAATGCCATTGGAGATGCCTGGATCCGTGATTTAAGCGAATTAAGCAAGCTCAAAGCATTCACCGAGGACAATGGCTTCCGTGGTGACTTCCGCAAAGCCAGGCGAAATGCCAAGCGACAATTCTGTGATTGGCTCCGGTGGTCGACAGGGCAGACCGTTGATCCGGAGTCGATCTTCGATTGCCAGGTCAAACGCATCCACGAGTACAAACGCCAATTCCTGAATGCACTGCGGATCGTTGTGCTCTACAACCGGCTACACGAGAACCCTGAACTGGATATGCATCCACGGACGTTTGTTTTCGCTGGTAAGGCAGCGCCTGCATACCGGCTCGCCAAAGTGATTATCAAATTCATTAACAACCTGGCTGCGACCATCGACAGCGACCCCACAGTACGTGGACGGCTGAAAGTGATATTTCTGCCCGAGTACTGCGTTTCGCTTGCGGAGCATCTGATCCCCGCCAGTGACGTTTCGAACCAGATCTCGACGGCAGGCTACGAAGCCAGCGGTACAAGCAACATGAAATTCATGATGAACGGCGCATTGACGATCGGCACACGCGACGGCGCGACTATCGAGATGGCCGCCGAGGCCGGGGAAGAAAATTTCTTCCTTTTCGGTCTGACCGCCGACCAGGTGATCGGCAGTCGGGGATGGTACAACCCGCACTGGCATTACGAACATGAGCCCGAGACCCGTCAGGCGCTGGACTTGATCTTCTCGGATTACTTCAGCCGATATGAGCCGGGCGTCTTCGAGCCTTTGCGCGAGATGTTGTTGACGCACGGCGACCATTACATGCACTTGGCGGACCTGAAGTCGTACCTCGAGGCAGACGAGCGGCTGTGCGCATTGTATGCCGATCCCAACGGGTGGGCACGCAAGGCCATTTTGAATGTAGCGGCCTCGGGGAAGTTTTCGAGCGATCGCACGATCGCCGAATACGCAACCGAAATTTGGGGTGTAAGGCCGTGTCTAATACCAGAGAAAGCGTGAAAGAGGACGCGGCACAAGGAACACAAAAATAAGGGGATTGCAGTGAAATTTACAAAGGAAATTATTTTTCCAGCGACGGCAAAGTTTGGTCCTGCATTGGTTCTGGTCCTCGTCGCGTGCTCCGTGACATTCGCGCAGGATGTGAGAACCAACTACATGCCAGGAACTGATTTTTCAAAATACCACACCTATGCATGGGTCAACGACGTACAAGGCGTTCCCGCGGTAGGTGGCCATCCCCGACCAGATCTTGGATGCCCAGGTCAAGCAGGCGATCGATTCCCGAATGGCGGCCAAAGGCTTCACCAAGGTGGAGGACGGCAGTAAAGCCGATTTACTCCTTGGCTACCAGCTCGCGATCGATCAGGAGAAGCAGATCAACGGCTTCGGGGACAACTTGGGGGGCTGGGGAGCTGGGGCCCGTGGGGGGGCAGCTTCGGTACATTTTCGGCCAGTACTTCAAGCAATTACATCGGGACTTTCGTCGTTGGTATGTACGACCCTGCTGCAAAAGGGGCAGGCAGGCTTACACTTCGCTCTTTCTAAGAACAATGCATTACTCTTTGCGCCGCGCATTGTCTTTAGATTCTGTTGATAGTGGCACTCATAACCCAACGAGCAACCGGCGACGGCAAACTGCCAACCGCGCATACCCTCAATCGTTCACGCTTGGTGCTCAAAAAGGAACTGCACAAGTGCAGGGTGAGAGATGCGCAGAATAGAGTACTTGCAGCGCTTGTCTGTCCTAGTCGGTCTGCGTTGCCCGCCGAGATTGAGCACACCCGCCCGGCCTTCGAAAAGGCGGATGACCTGCTTCGTGCTAATCTTCAGCCTCTTCGAGACTTCGGCGGGCGTAAAGTATTCCGCCAGTGCGGGGAGGCTGGCCGCTGAAGTCGATTCGGTCAGGCCTGGAACAAGTCTCTGCGTGGCCGGCCTAGATGCTTCTGGTTGCTGTCGTGCACGCATTCTTGCTTGCGCACGTTCGAGTCGTGTCGCATTCAATCGGTCCCGCTTTCCGGGTTGGTCAGACCTCAGTAGTAACGACGAGTGCGGTGCGCTCAGCTTTCCCAAGGATCAGCACGAAAGCCTAGACGGGTAAAGCACATCTCCGGGATGCTTATTAACCGCTTTGCCTCGGGACATTTCTCCACTTCTAGCTCGACCGCCTGGCTCAACTCCGTGATGGTCGAATTCAGTCGATCCAAAATGCGGAATGGCACTGAGGGGTGATTACGGAAGTCGGGTAGCAACTCGGGTAGCAGTAGACGCCGACTGTACGGCTTTCCAGGATACGAACAGCCTGGAAATGCATGAAAACACAAGAGCGGTCGCCAACCAAATGCCCTTTTAAGGCATGGGTCGATGGTTCGAGTCCATCCGCGCTCACCAAAAACGATTCTCCCAACCATCGAGACGGTCGCCGTTCCCCGCGTATCGGGGGGAAATTCCGCTGTTGTCGTCCGCGCGGCCACCGGTTTGCTCTGGAACGACAAAAATAGTGGGAGTGTCAGCCGTCCGAGGATGAGGCCAGAGTTGCTTCCAAGCTCTCCACTGCTTTACTTTAAGAACAGCCCACAATGGCAAATGTGAACACGAAAAAGGGAGTAATCGGAATCCTCACCGGAGGCGGGGACGTGCCCGGCTTGAACCCCGCAATCCGCGCTGTCACCTTCCGGGCCATCCGCGAAGGTTGCCAGGTGATCGGACTGCGCCGCGGTTGGGCCGGCCTTGTCGACATTGTCCGCGAGAAAGATTACGACAACAGCGACAATTATCAAACCTTGACGGAAGAAATCGTCAATCGCGCGGGCCGCACCGGCGGTACGTTCCTCCACAGCTCGCGGACCAACCCCGGCAAAGTCAAGAAATCCGCGGTTCCCCATCATCTTCAGGGGACTTACAACGCCGATGTTAACGATCTGACCCCGGAAGTTCTTAAAAACCTCGCCTGGCTCGGAATCGATTACCTCATTCCCATCGGCGGCGATGACACATTGAGCTACGGCGTGCGCCTGTATCAGGAGGGCGTGAAGGTGGTTGCGATTCCGAAGACCATGGACAACGACGTCCCCGGAACCGACTACTGCGTGGGTTTCAGCACCGCGGTCACGCGCACCATCCAAATGACCAACGATCTGCGGACCTCCGCTGGCTCGCACGAGCGCTTCCTGGTTCTCGAGGTCTTCGGCCGCTACGCCGGTTTTACCGCCATGCTTCCAACCATGGCAGGAGCTGCCAACCGCTGCGTGATTCCCGAGCATCGCTTTGACATCGAGCAACTGACGGAATTGTTGGTTGCAGACCGCCGAAAGAATCCAAGCCGCTATTCCGTCGTCCTGGTTTCGGAAGGAGCCATGTTCGAAGGTGGCGATATGGTTTTTGAGGACCACACCACGGACGCCTTCGGCCACAAAAAGCTGGGCGGCATCGGCGATCTGGTTTCGGAGAAACTAAAAGAACTTTCGCCCAAGTACAACAATGGCAAGGTCATCGAAGTAATCAACCAGAAGCTGGGATACCTCGTGCGTTGCGGGGATCCCGATGCCATTGATTCGATCGTACCCATGGCGTACGGCAATCTTGCTCTTGACCTGCTCCTGAACAAGATCCACGGCCGGCTCGTTGTGCTGAAGAACGGACGCTACGACAACATGCCGGTGGACGCCGTAGTTGCGTCGAAGAAAGTGGTAAATGTAAAAGAGCACTACAACACGACGCGGCTTCGCCCCCATTTCAGCAGCTTCGAAATGAAGCCGCTCTTCATCATGACCAGCGAAAGCTGATCGTCGATTAATTTCCCATTGTCATTTCGAGCGCAGCAAGATCATCTTCGAATTCGGATGATCCTGCGGAGCCGAGAAACCTGCTGTCGCATGCGCCGACCAAAAACACGCTCAATAAAGCGCCGCTTTGATTGCAGTCACTCGGTCTGACAGGCCTCCCGGCTCGATCGAAACGATCTCAAAGCCGAAGCTGCGATAAGTTTCTTCGTGGACCCGTTCAAAACGAAGGGACTCCTCGAAGTTGATCCGCCGAGCTTCGGTCGGCGTAATGAAGCCAAGATTCCGAATGAAGAAAACGCGCTTCTGAAAGATCGCACCCGTCTCGATACGTTTTAATTCGTGGGAAAGTATGTCCGAGCCGGGATGCCCGAGATACTCCGCCAGTGCAGCAGTGCAGACGACGGAGCGATCGTGAAACTGTATCCCATCCGGCTCGCAGGGCGCGCGAAGTTGCCGCACTCGCTGCAGATCAGCAACCGAGTCGATGAACAAGCGGTGTGTCCATGGTTCAGAGACGCCCTGCGCTTGCGCGAGCGCAATGACGTCAGTCGCCGCCTCTTCGACGACGCTGAAGCCATCAAGCTCTAGTAGACGGAGTATCGCGGTCTTTCCCGAGCCAGGGGCCCCGGTCAATATGAACCTTTTCATTGAGCACCGCAGTCTTGCGATCGGCACTTCGCATTTAGCGACCGCCAAGCAGATTGACAATAGTGCCGATCCCTACCAAACTGGAATTGTTCCGCTTGGATGCGCGGCGACCCAGAGCCGGCCACACGGACAAACTCAGAGGTGATTGTCCCATGTCATCACAAAGCGCGCCCGAAGCGAATCCAAATCAGCCGCACGCACCGGTTGTGGAGCACGTTTCAAGTGCACATGAACTACTAAATGCCTTGCGAAAACGAATCGGAGAGCATCCCGAACTCGGCGAAGCGATCACGAAACTCGAGACCGCGTTAAGCCTCCTGACCGTGAAAACCGGCGGCATGCTTTAGCCTATCGATCGGCAATCACACCGGCAGCCTTTACAACCAGCCCTTCGTCCGCGCAATACGCGCTGCCTCGACCCGGTTATTGGCTCCCAGCTTGCTGATGGCCTCGGACAGGTAGTTACGGACCGTTCCTTCCGAGAGGCTGAGTTCGGCCGCGATGTCGCCGCTGGTCACGCCGTCGCCCGCTAGTCGAAGCACTTGCCGCTCGCGGTCGGTGAGCGGATCCGGCTCCGCCCAGGCTTCGGTGGCCAGTTCCGGATCGATCACGCGCAAGCCTTGCTGCACGCGGCGCACGGCTTCGGCGAGCTCTTCGGAGCGCATGTCTTTCAGCAGGTATCCCGAGGCTCCAGCCTCCAGTGCACGGCGTAAATAGCCTGCGCGGGCGAACGTGGTCAGAATAATCACACGCGTTCCGGTCCGCCGCCGTTTGAGTTCGCCGGCAACGTCGAGTCCGGTCATTTCTGGCATTTCGATGTCGGTAATGAAGACGTCAGGCTTGTGCTCAAGCACGGCCTGCAAGGCTTCTTTGCCGTTGCGGGATCGCGCCACAACGGCGATGTCGCCTTCGATCTCGAGCAGCGCAGCCAACGCGCCCAACACCATTCCCTGATCTTCGGCGATCACAACGCGAATCGCTTTGCGTCCGTTCTTGGGTGGCGCGCTCAATGGTCGCCTGCTTTCGCTTGAGTCAGCGGGAACTCAATGCTCAGTCTGGTTCCCACGCTGTTCTCGCGCTCAAGAGTGCCGCCCAGGGCTTCAATTCGTTCACGCATGCCACGCAGCCCATTGCCCTCGACCGCGCCACCGCCCTGGCCGTCATCCCGAATTTCGATCCGGCAATTTCCGTTGACGGGCATCAGTCGTAAATGACAATTGCGGGCCCGCGCATGCCGAACCACGTTGGTCACGGCTTCCCGCACTACGAGCGCAGCCACGCTTTCCTGGGCAGGCGTCAGACGAACTTCCCCAGAATCGGAGGTCACGGTTACGCCCGCAGTTTCCAGCGTCGCCCTGGCTTCCTTGAGTTCGGCATCGAGGCTGTTGGCACGATATCCCCGAATCGTGCTCCTGACATCGGCCAAAGCCGCGCGGGAAGTCTGTTCCACATCAGCGATTTCGGCCTTCGCACGTTCCGGATCGTGGTCAATCAGTTTCCCGGCTAATTCAGATTTCAGAATGATCACGGAAAGGGTGTGCCCAAGGACGTCGTGCAAATCGCGGGCAATCCGCTCGCGTTCCGCCACCTTGGCCAAGTGCTCGATTTCCTCATTGGCCTTTCGCAACTTCTCGTTGGCGCGATTTCGCTGGGCAAAGAAGATATTGCTGCAACCCACTACGATCGAAAGCCCGCCGCCGTAGAACAAGAACCACCCGGACAGATGCAGAAACCACCACTCCAGTGTGGCCACTGCCAGGATAGCCACGAGCAGTTTGAGCGCGGCCGATTCCGTTTCGACCGCATAAGGGCTGAAAGCGGCCGCAAAAACGAAGAATGTGCAGGCCCCCTCGTTGAAAGGTGCAAATCCAATGCCCAATAGCGTCAACCCCGCAAGGTTAAGCAGATTCCAAGGGCACTTGATCCAGAAGAAACTAAAGTAAAGAGCAAGGAAAGCAGCGGTGCCCAGTCCGGTCGCAAGCCACTGCTTCCAGCCGGCGTGATTCACTATCGGATTGAGGAGAAAGAAACAGAAGTAAAAAAGCCAGGTGTAGGGCGCCCAGCCGTGGTCTCGATCTTTAGGTAAAAGCCTCATGGTGCAAGCTCTAGGCTACCCCTTTTTGAGATCACCCGTCAGCCTGGTTTTGTCATGTCCGGAACACCCGATTCCGAAGGCAAGCAGAAGCGATAGTGGAAGCAGGATCACGAGCAAGTCAAGTGTTCCAGAAGTGACAAGCAGTAGGATCGCCCCGAGAACCAGGATCCAACCAGCGCATCGATTGACGTTCATAGTGTTCTCCTTGACAAGTTATTTTGCAGCTTCGGCCTTAGCCGTAAGTCTTTCCTTCGTCGCGCTGAAATCCGAAGCGGGCCGCGCCCAAGCAGATGAGCGAAAACCCGATCAGCGCTTCCCAGTGCGTCCAGGTCGATTCGTGTTGTCCCGCTCCCACCGCACCCAGGGCGAGTTGAGATAAGTGGTAGGGCGGCAGGAAATGGGCAATCTGCTGCAATAGCTTAGGCAAGAACATGATCGGCACCCAGAGTCCCGAACAAAATGAGAGCGGCAGGTAAATCAGGTTAATGGTCGCGACCGCCGAATTTGGCCCTACGAAATAACCGACGGCCAATCCCATGGCGCAGAAGGGAAGAGAACCCGCGACCAGGATTGCAAGCAGCTTCGCGGCATCCAGGAAACGCATATGCACGCCCCCGAAGGTAAATCCCAGCAGCAGCAGGAGCAGCACGACCACCGTGCTAAAGATCATACCCAGCATGACCTTCGCCGTGAAGTATGCGAATGGAGGCATCGGACTGGCGCGCTTCACTTGCAACCAGCCCAATCCGCGCTCCGCAGCCAGCCCGGATGCGGTGCCGAAAAGCGAGGCTCCCATGACTCCGAACGTGCCGTAAGTCGGTATCAAATACGTGGTGATCGTAGCGCCACCGACGGATGCGTCCTTGGGATTCAGCACCAGCCCGAACAGCACGTAGAACATCACCGGGAACGTGATCGTAGAGATCGAGTAGGCCCGAAGGCGCAGCCGGGTTAGAAACTCGTATTTCGCCTCCTTGAAATAAATCAGAAGGGTTTTGCCAAGTGGGCATCCTAACGAACTGTGATCGAATGCTGTCGAAGCAGTCGCCATTTCATCACCTCTTCGAAATGTGTCGTTTCAAGCATTACTATGGTCCTTAGTGAGCGCAAGAAACGCTTCTTCTAATCCGGCGCTCGAGACCTCGAGACCGGACAGGTCCCCATCGCGTCTCAACAACTCGCGAAGAATCGGCTCCGCCTCGGCCGCGTGAATCTCGAGCGCATCGCGATCCCTGCGGACCTCGATCACTCCGGCCATGGCTCGCACGGTTTCGATATCCAGGGAACTCACACAGCGAATCCGCCGTCCGGCAGTGCTTGCCTTGATCTCAGCCGGCGTCCCTTCGGCAATGATTTCGCCGTGATTGATCACCACCACGCGGTCGGCAAGGGCGTCCGCTTCTTCGAGATAATGGGTGGTCAGCAGCACGCTCTTGCCGCGAGCGATCAGTTTGCGAATCTCCTCCCACAAGATCCTTCGGGACTCCACGTCGAGGCCGACCGTGGGTTCGTCGAGAAACAAGATATCGGGGTCGCCGCACAGAGCCAGCGCAAAAAGCACCCGCTGCCGCTGTCCACCCGAAAGCTCCCCGAACACCCGGTCCTTGATCTCTCGCAGGCCGGCCATCGACAGGGTCTCGGCCAGGGGCAACGGCTTTGGATAGTAGGACGAGAAGAGATCGATGTGTTCGCTTACGCGCAAGGTCTCCGGGACCTTGGCCACTTGCAGCATGGCTCCGATACGGGTACGAACCTCCGCATGGACCGGGTCTCCGCCGAAGACATTTACCGTCCCTGTCGACGGTCTGGCTAGACCGAGAAACAGTTTGACGGCAGTAGTTTTGCCGGCGCCATTCGGCCCCAGGAGCGCGACCAGTTCACCTGCTCGGACGGCGAAGTCCACGTGGCGTAAGGCTTGCACCTCGCCGAAGTTCTTACTGGCCCGGTGCAAGCTCGCGATCACCGCTCCGCCATGGCCAGCGTGATTCGTTCGATGTTCTTGAATTTCCTGGAGTGCCGCGATCATTCAATTGCCTCGCCCCCGCCGGATCTAACCGATTCGGCCAGTGGACTCATCATCGGGGAAGCGATCTCGCCGCGCCAGTGGAGATCATCATCAGCAGGCGGTGACAAATGTCATCAGCCCGGTCTGGAAAAGCCAGCCTGTTCGGATCGCGTAACAAGCTTCCGGCGAGGACAAATAAAACCTCAAGGTTCGATATAATCCCAAGTTCATTAGAGATCGGCATAAAACCGCTCTCCGTGTTTGCGAGCCGGGTTTAATCCTGCTACGGTCGGAGCGGTGGTCGATCCGCCTTAGATCGGATTTCGCCTTGGGTCCAAATGACGGGGGATCGGTTCTGAAGTTGGTCGAAGATGACGTGCGAGGGGTGATGCGAATACGGCCCGGAGTTCAGCTGGCGAGCATGAGCGACATTGGCTGCCAGCGAGAGAACAACGAAGACCAATATGCGTACTGGGAGCCCGTTGCCGACGAAGAATTCGCGCGCAAGGGCCGACTCGCCATTGTCGCAGACGGCATGGGGGGCACGAAGGCGGCCAGGAGGCCAGCCGCATCGCGGTCGAAGCCATCCAGGAAGTCTTTGCCGAAACTCCTGACGGGGATATACGCTCCCTACTGCTCGTAGGTTTCCAGACCGCACACGAACGCATTCTGCAATATGCTGAAGGGCATCCTGAACTACACGGAATGGGGACAACTGCCACAGCGATTGTTCTGCTGGACCACCAACTTTACTACGGGCACGTTGGCGATAGCCGCTTGTACCTGGTGCGGGGAGACAGCATCTCTCGCGTAACCCACGACCATTCTTACGTGGGCCGCCTGGTCCAGAATGGAGTAATCAGCGCGGAAGAAGCCGAGACTCATCCGCAGAGGCACATCCTTACTGCCGCTCTAGGGGCGGGCGCGGAGGTGTCGCCCGAAATTCCACAGGATCCGATCGAATTGCAGAAGGGCGATATTCTGGTTCTTTGCACCGACGGGTTGTGGAGTTTATTGAGTGAGAATGAAATACAGGGCATCGTTGCCTTCAACCATCCACCCGAAGCGTGCCGGGTTCTGATCAAAACGACGAAAGACCGCGGTGGTCCCGATAACATTACGGTGCAAGTTCTGCGCATTGATGGAGCCACGTTGTAGGCGCGGGCGCCCTCCTTAGCAGTTCGATTAGTTCTCCGGCCGACGTCGCAGAATTAGATCACCTTCGCTGGGCGGTAGTGAGAACGGAAACTCGACAACCCGATCTCCGATCGGAGCTCGGAGCAAGAATTCCTCTTGTTTCTGCAGTTCGGCGATCCATTTGCTCTTGGCGCTAAAGAGGACCCAGCCGATGGCCTCTGGATGGTCCGTGTCCAGAGTTACCGCGCGGAGGGTGCGAGTTTTCAGGAATTCGATCATGTCCGCGGCATCCTTTTGACGCGCCGCCAGCGTCGCCTCCTTCTCGGTCTTCTTCTCGGGGTGTTTGCCGATTGCACGATCAGTTTCTTCCGCCAGGGCGTCGACATCACTCTGTTCTTTGCCTGCGAGATTGTCCGGGTCGAGCGCGCTGTGGACGTCGTGGTAATGCTTCACGAATTCAAGGGTGATTTTGCCGGGATCGAGCTCAAGCGAATCCTTGCCGCGATAACGTAAGGTCAATTGCAGGGCAAGGACCGGCTGGGCACGGCGACGTACTTTCTCTAATTCTTGGGAGTCCACAGCGAGGATGATCCCGAAATCATCGGTCCAGAAGCCGTAACGGTATTTGCCGTCGTCGTCCCGGCTGAATGTGCAGCCAGGCCGGCCTTCTTCCCAGCGCAAGGTGGACGTGGCCGGATTCTGAGCAGAGCCGGGAGGAGTCGCCCAAGCAATGGACCCGAACGGGGCAACCGAAAGCAAGCCACAGACGACTTTTCGGATAACGAGAGCAGCGCACATAGCAGTCTGCCTTCAGACTACTACTGATCAGCATGTTGCCATGGGAGACAAACCAAATCCGGAAAGCCGACTTACCAAATTGGAACTGACGGGCTCGGTGATGAGAATTGTTCCTCAGGCGCCGATCGTTCCTATTCGTATCGCAGGGCTTCGATCGGGTCCAGGCGGGAGGCGCGGACGGCGGGTACCATGCCGCTGATCACCCCCACCGCGGTCAGGATGAGAATGGCGACGAGCAGAGTGCCGGGCGCGATGATCAGGCGAATATCGCCCCCTTCGGCGTTCTGTGCCATCGCGCTATACAGGGTGAGCCTTCCGACCGAGAGCGAGACCACATAGGCCAGCATCACGCCCAGCGCTCCGCCAATGAAGGTAATGGTGAGAGCTTCAGCTAGGAACTGAAGCAAGATGTGTCCTCTGCGAGCGCCCAGAGCCTTCTCCACGCCAATCTCGCGCGTTCGCTGCGTCACCGAGACCAGCATGATATTCATCAGGCCAACGCCGCCGATGCCCAACGTCAGCGTGCCGATGAAACCCAGCAGAATTTTCAGCCCGATGGTGATGACTTCGAACTGGTGAACCTGCTCCATGAGATTAAACACGCGCACCGCGCGGCGATCGGTTGCGCTGAACTTGTGCTCAACCGCGAGAACGCTGCGCGCGCGCCTGCTCCAAACGCTCGTACTCCGGAGTTTCGTAATTGAACCAGATGGAATCGAGGTAGTGTGTGTCCTTAAGATCGCTCATGGTGGTGAAGGGGACGTAGATGGCGCGATTAATGTCGTCATCGCCTTCCTGCATTTTGGCGCTCAGGATGCCGACGACCTCAAAGCTGAGGCCATCAATGCGGATGCTTTCGCCTATAGCATTTCGTCCGGAAAAGAGTTTTTCCTTGGCTTCGGAGCCGATGACCGTGACCCGGGCACGCTGGAGCTCATCTTGCATGTTGTAGAAGCGGCCCTGGCCCAGTTTGAGCGCGCGCACGGAGTCGACGTTGGGATAATTTCCTGTAACGCTGAAGTCAAAGGTTCGCGTGTCAAACTGGATCTTGCACTGCTTGCTTACTTCAGGCGTGATGTGCGTGATCTGCGGAAGATTTGTGGTGAGCGTGTCCACGTCGTCCATCGTGAAACGAATGGCAACGCCCGCCTTCTGACCGCCGGCCTGCATGGACGTGCGGCCCGGAACCAGGATCATCAGTTTGGTGCCAAAGTTGGCGAAGATGTTGGCGCAGGCGCGGCCAAAGCCGTCCCCGTAAGCCAGCAGCATAACCACGGTGGCGATGCCCCACGCCATTCCCAGCATGGTGAGCGCAGTGCGGCGGCGATTGTGCCGCATGGCACCGTAGGCTTCCTGAAAAAGATCACGGAACATCTTCTACTCCTGCCTCAGCGCTTCGACGGGCTGCAGCATCGCGGCTTTGCGCGCGGGATAAAGCCCTGCAATTACGCCCGCAAGGGTGAGGCTGCCAATCGCCAGGAATGCCGACATCGGCACAATTTTGGGAGGATCGAACCCTCCCGGTCCCTGTTGCGTGCCCAGAACCGCCATCAGGCCCGCGGCAAATCCCATGCCGATCAATCCGCTGAATAAAGTGAGCAGTATTCCTTCCAGGAAAAACTGCAGCAAAATACTGCGGTTGGTAGCGCCCAGCGCCTTGCGCAATCCGATCTCCCGGGTACGCTCACTGACGGTGACCAGCATGATATTGATCACGCCGATACCGCCTAACGCCAGCGTTACCAGTCCCACAGCGCCCAGAAACATGTTCATGGCGTCAAAGATGAGACCTACCGCTTTGGAGTTCTGAATCGTGTCCCACCCTTCGAAGGCATTCTTGTCGCGATAGTCAAAGCCATGATTGCGGGCAACCAGCTTGCGAACCTCATCCTGCGCAATCAGGTGCTCGTCAGTCACGCGGGGCTGATAGTTGATGAAGGAGATGGAGTTTTCGTGATTCTCGCCCTTTAGCGGGAACAAAGTTGCCATCACTTGGTAGGGTATGTAGCCCCGCATGTTGGTGGAGTTATCGTCACCACGGCCCACGCGCTTTACGGTGCCGATGACTTCGAATGTGATGTCGTTCAGAATGATGGTTGCGCCCACGGCGGGGCGTCCGGGAAACAGGTTCTTGACCAGTTCATCGCCGAGGACGATGACGTTCCGTCTCTGGGTTTCGTCCAAGCTATTGAGCCAGCGGCCCTGATTCAGAGGAAGATAACGGATCTCGCTGAACTGCGGTTCCACACCGGCAATCTCCCCACTTGCGCTGGCGAACTCGCTGACCGCTCGCACGTCACTGCGAATCAGCACTGGGGAAGCATTGCGCACGTGCGGAGCTTCCTTGCGGATATCGGCATAGTCCTGATAGGTGAGGAGATAGTTGCGCGCTGAGTTCATGCTGCCCTGCACCACGGGAGCGCGTCCCGGGAAGATGAACATGATGTCCTTGCCGTACTGCGCCATCTCGCGCTTGTTGCCCGAGCGGAAGCCCTCCCCGAGGCCCACCAGCAGAAGTAAAGAGCCCACCCCCCAGGCAATGCCGAACATGGTGAGGAACGAGCGCAACTTGTGCGCCCAGAGGGTGCGGAAGATCTGCGCGAAAATGTCGACAAGCATCCGCATAGTCTAAGGATACGTTTATTTGACGTAGTTTGTTCCTACTTCGGTAGCAGAATGTTAAGGTTACCGAGCGTCTGGGCGAGGTGGCCTCATAGCGTTCGCCACACGTCCTTGAAATCGAAAAAACCCTTTTTCCCGGACAGCCACTCGGCACCGCGAACTGCCCCTTCGGCGAACCCGCGGCGTGACTTGGCATCGTGGCAAACGTAGATTGTGTCGCCGGGCGAGTCGAGCACCAGTTCGTGCATCCCGACGACGTCCCCTTCGCGGAAGGACGTGATTTCAAGCTCAGTTCCCGAAGCTTCGCTGCACGATTCTTTGCAGCGCAGCCGCTGTCCCCGGAAGGCGCATCTTTTTTCTGCGCATGATGGCGCTCGAAGATCTGTCCGAAATACTGATGCTGCAATGCGGCTGCGGCGCTTCGCGCAACATCAAAAAACAGATTCACTCCGAAGGAAAAATTTGCGGCATATAAGAAGCCGCTTCCGCATCCACTTTCTCTACAATTTGCCGGATTCGAGGCAGCTCGCCGTACCAGCCGGTGGTTCCCACCACCATGCTTTTCCCGGCATGGAGGCAAGCCTCAATGTTCTGAAGTACCGCGCTCGGGGCAGTGAAATCGATGACCATGTCGACCGAAGCCAGCTTCGCGGCGTCAGAGCGGAGGCGCTCCTGCATTCTCGGCTGCGCCAAGCACATTCACTTGATGGCCGCGCTGACGGGCCACTTCCGCCACCAGTGACCCTGTCTTGCCCCGGCCAAGGATCAGAATATTCATGAAGGCAAATCTCTAGCGCACTCTGCGGCAGTTCTCAGCGTTCTCTGCGATTGCAAGGTTTTGCTCAAGCAAACACCTCTGGATCCAAATCCGAAAAGAACGTCTTGTGCAACCGCCGCATGACTTGCGGCACCTCGTCCTCTTCAATCACGAAGGTCAGGTTAATCTCCGACGCGCCCTGAGAAATCATACGGATCTTCACGTCGGCGAGTTCGCCGAAGACGCGCGCAGCAATCCCCGGCGTCTCCCGGAAATTTTCTCCCACCAGGCAGACGATGGCCTTGCGGCCTTCATATTTTACGTCCGCCAGTTTCGCCAGATCGGCCGCCAGCGCCGGGATCGACTCATTGGAATCCACAGTCAGCGACACGCTCACTTCCGAGGTAGAGACCACATCCACGGGAACTCGATGGCGGTCAAAAGCTTCGAAAATCGCCCGCAGAAAACCATGAGCTAACAGCATCCGCGGAGCCGCGACATCGATAATCGTAATGCGCTTCTTGGCGGCAATAGCCTTGAAAGAATTGCGGCAGTGGGGAACGCGCGCTGAAATGCGCGTTCCTTCGCAGTCGGGATTCCGCGAGTTCAGCACGTAAACCGGAATATTCTTTTGAATCGCAGGCAGCACCGTCGCGGGATGTAGCACCTTGGCGCCGAAATACGCCAACTCGGCGGCTTCATCAAAGCCAATCACCTTGATCCGGCGCGCATCCGGGCAAAGGTTCGGGTCGGTCGTCATCATTCCATCCACGTCGGTCCAGATTTCGATGCGCTCGGCGCCCAGTCCCGCTCCGACGATGGCGGCGGAATAATCGGATCCGCCGCGGCCGATGGTCGTAGTAATCCCGGCCTTGGTGGCGCCGATAAACCCGCCCATGACCGGCACTCGGCCTTTGTCCAGCACAGGCTGGACCTTCGCCCGCAGCCGCTCATTCGTCTCTTCCATCAAAGGAGCGGCCCGCATGTGCTCATTGTCAGTGACAACGCACTCGCGCGAATCCACCATCGTGGAATCGAGCCCTTGGGCGGAAAACGCTGCCGCGACGATCCTGCTGGAGAGAATTTCACCGAATGCGGCCACGTGATCGGTGGTGCGCGGGGTCAACTCGCCTACGGCAGCGATGCCGCGCAAGAGTTCGTCCAGCGCCTCGAAGTAAACTCCCAGATCGCCATGGAACTCGGTAAAGAGCGCTGTACCCAACAGTTCGCCCGCGGTGTTGTAATGCCGTTCGCGGAGGGCAGCGGGAGAGATTGAGTGCAGTTTTGCGGTCGCCGCTTCCGGCTGCGCGCGCCATCGCCAGCAACTGGTCAGTGACCTTGGACATGGCGCTGACCACGACCACCGGCCTTTGCGCGAGCCGTCCTTTTACGATGTCGCCGGCTCGCTCGATGGCATTGGCATCCTGCACCGAGGTGCCGCCAAATTTCATGACGATCATTGGCAGACGTACCTCGGGCGCGGATTTCGCGGCACTCAAACGCACCAGCTCGGCTGCTTGGAGGCGTGCGGCTCTTCACCCGCAAAGGTAACCCCGCACTTTGAGCAGTTCAGCATTCAGCAATGCAGCGCCCGCGGCACCTCGAATGGTGTTGTGGGAAAGCACGGTGAACTTCCAGTCCAGGACGCCGCATGGCCGCAAACGGCCGACCGTGGCCGTCATCCCGTTTCCCGACTCAACGTCGAACCTGGGCTGCGGCCGGTCGGCAGACGCGGTATAGCGCACCGGTTGTTCCGGAGCGCTGGGCAGCTCGCAATTCCTGGGGCACGCCGCGAAATTCGTTCCACGCCTTGAATAATCTCTTCTGGGCGCGGCTTCTTCTTCAGCTTCACCGAAACCGATTCCGTGTGGCCATCTTCCACGGCAACGCGGTTGCAATGCGCACTCATGCCGAATGCCGCCGGAACGACTCCAGATCCATTCAGCCGTCCCAGCAGTTTGTGTGTCTCCTCCTCCATTTTTTCTTCTTCTTTCGAAATGTAAGGAATCACGTTGCCAAGAATGTCGAGCGACGCCACGCCCGGATATCCCGCGCCACTCACTGCTTGCATGGTGACGGCCATCACTGTCTCGAGCCCAAATAAATCCTGCAGCGGTTTCAGCGCCATTACCAATCCAATGGCGGAGCAGTTCGGATTCGTGACCACAAAACCGCCCGAATTTTTTCGCCAGCTTTGACACTCGATCATTTGGATGTGATCGGGATTGACCTCTGGAATCACCAACGGCACATCGCTCTGCATTCTGAGCGCGCTGGAGTTGGTGACTACGGCGCAGCCTGCGGCGGCGAAACGGGGTTCCATTTCGGCTGCGATCGAAGAGTCCAGCGCGGCAAAAATGATTTTTGGAGCGCCCTCCGGAGTAGCAGGAGAGACCCGCATTTCCGCTACGCGTGAAGGCAGGGGCGTTTTCATCTTCCAGCGCGCTGCTTCACCGTACAAGCGGCCTTCCGAGCGGTCGGACGCCGCCAGCCACGCGACCTCGAACCACGGATGGTGTTCCAGCATTTGCACAAAGCGCTGCCCCACCATTCCGGTCGCGCCCAGGATCCCCACAGGAGTCTTCGTCTGCATAAGTGATTTAGATTTTACAACAGGCTATCCGCAGGTCGCGGCAATCGCATGGCCCGGGTCTAATAGGAAGACAAACTCTGAAATGAACGCCGAATTGTGCAAACATTGCTGGCAGTGTTTGCCAGCAGATCAAGCGGCGTCCGTACGCCCGCGCTTCGGTTTGTCCTCCGGTTCGCCCGAATGCTCGGGGCTTCCACCCGGCTCCGGAAAATCAGTATCCGCCGACTTCAGCATCGGATCCTGATCCCGGTGCCCCAGCTGCCCCTGCATGGAAGTGTTATCGGACGAATCTTTTTCATCCTGTTCCACCGCGCCTTTAGATCGGTCCTGATCTTTCGTCATAGTCAAATTCTTCCAATCCGGCAGGAAAGCCCGCCTATAATGAACCTAATCTGAAACTTCAAAAGTTCGTATCGGTCTTATAATGTATACGAGAGGGAATCACCGATGAAGCGACTGATTCTAACTGCGGCAGTTTTGCTCTCGACCTTAACCCTCTGGGCGCAAACCGAATCGCCGCTCGCCGGACCCGTCGAATCCCACAAGCACCACAGCAAACAGCATAACAAGCAGAAATCCGAGCACTCTCACCATCACCACCACCAGAACTAGTCGGCGCTTTTATTGCCCAGGCGCGCGCGTTGCCGTCGTCGACGCTCCCAACTTGCGCAACCGGTCTTTCGCCTGCAGCGCCTCATTCGAACGCGGATAGCGCTGAATCACGTGACGCAACTGGGCGATTGCGTCATCCGTCTTCCCCAACTCGATCAGAGACAAGCCCTTTTTCAAATCAGACGAGGGCGCTTTGTTACCGGTGGGAAAGTTCTGCAGTACCTGATCGTAGTTCTGCACCGCTTCCTGAAAATTTCCCTGCTTGTAGGCCATCTCTGCCAGGTAGTAGTACGAATTTCCAGCGAGATCGGTGTTCGGATAGAACTTCACATAGTCCGAAAACTCCTGTTTCGCGAGATCATTCTTCGCCGCGTTGTAATCTCGTAGCGCGTTGTTGTAGAGCACATCGGGGGGCGGAGCCTGCGCCATAGCCTGTTGTTGCGCCTGCTGAGCGGCCTGGCCCGCGGCCACGCTTTGCTGCGCCGCCTGCATGTCTTCCAGTTGCTTGCTGACCTTAGCCAGGCGCGCCTTTAGTTCGTCCAGAGAATCATTGAGCGCCTGGATTTGGCCTGAAAGCTGGTCCACCTTTCCGCCGTTATCAGTCTGCAGCTTTTCGAGGCCGCTCTGAACTGCGGTGATCGACGCCGCCACCTTATTCATGCTGTCGGTGTTCTGGTCCATCAGATGCTGCATGACACCCATGCGTTCGTTAAAGGACTGCTGCATTTTGGTCATCTGGTCCTGAAGCGTCTGCACCTGGGTCATTAGCTGAACCATCTCTTTGCTTACGCCCCAAGCCGGCGTCCCGGTAGCGCAGAAGCCGATCAGCAGAACAACAATGGTCGAATATCGGTGGATTTTCATGGCTTGTTCCTTGATTCGTGAAACGTTGATTTGCAAATAAACCGGTCCTGCAAGAATCCGCGTTCAAAGAAAGCGCCGGTCGGGCAAGACCAGCCGCCAGTCCGGGCGCAACTCTATTTTGAAGGATAGCGCGCTCCAGACATAGTTGTCTCGGAGGTTCCGCGGCGCGCTGCAGCTCGGCCAAAATTAAAATCAGAAACTGAGGTGCGGAGCCCAACGCCCCGCACCTCAGCGACTATTTCTGATAGACGAAATGGCCGCGCCGATTCTGCTGCCAACAAGCCTCGGTGGACTCGTTGCAGAATGGCTTCTCCTTACCGTAGCTGATCGTCTTAATGTTCCCGGCGCTGACGCCGCCCTGTGTCAACGCGCTCTGCACTGAGCCAGCCCGGCTGTCGCCCAAAGCCAGGTTATACTCCGTGGACCCGCGTTCGTCGCAGTGTCCCTCGATCACGAAGTGGATGCTGGGATGCTGCGACAGGAAAGCGATATCGGCCTGCAACGAAGATTGCTGGTCAGCCCGAATATCGGATTTGTCGTAATCGAAGTAAATGTCCTTGATGTTCTGCGCGAACAACTCCTCATCGCTCGGTCCGGCTGCGGGCGGTGGTGGTGGCGGCGGAGGCGAAGTCACGGTAACCCGTGCCGTAGCCTGCTGCGCACCCCCGGCTCCCTTCGCAGTCAGCGTGTACGTCGTCGAATCCGACGGGGTCACTTGTTGTGAGCCGCTGGCCTGCACCGCTCCAACCCCATCGATGCTCACGTCGGTCGCATTCGTGGTCTGCCAGGTGAGCGATGTCGATTGTCCCTTCTGGATGGTGTTGGGGTTTGCCGTGAGCGAGGCCGTCGGCGCCGGTGGTGGCGGTGGCGGGGGTGGTGGCGGGGGTGGTGTCTTCTTATGGCAAGCGCCAAGGAACAGGACGGCGCTCAATGCGAATACAAGCGTGATCCACTTCAGTCTTCGCTGCTTCACTTTTCCTCCTGCGTATTCGCGCGCTGTTGCCCTTCAACGCACGCTTCAGAATCCAGATCGGGGCGGGTTCAATTCTCCGCCTCCTCCGGGCTTAGTTATTTGAAGAACTCGCCAAACATAAACTCTACAACTCCAATGTTAAGTTTTGCTGAATCTCGCTGCCAGAGTACTGAAAAACTTGCGATTCCTATCCGGGGTCGCCTCCACGCGTGCCGTTGGGCATTGTCCTTTGGGTTTTGGCTTAAGCAAGTCGTTTCAAAGCCCCCGGGCACGAAACCCTATTTCCAACTCCAATTCGGCTGCGTATTGCTCCCCATGAACGTCAACTGCTTCTGGTTGCTCCCATCAGCCAGCATGGACCAAATCTGCTCCCCGCCGGAACGGCTGGATTGAAAAACAATATGCCGTCCATCCGGAGCCCACGACGGAAAATCATTTCGTCCGCCATCATGAGTCAGTTGCACCCACTGCTTGCTGGCGGCGTCCATGAGATAAATATCTTCCGCGCCCGGAGCTCCCGGCCCGTAATGACGAATCCACGAGAACACCAGAAATTGCCCATTGGGCGACCATGCAGGCGAAACTGCATAACCTTGATCGGTGAGACGCTGCACATTGGTACCGTCCGCTTCCATTGTGTAAATCTGCGGCAGACCGCTGCGGCCGCTTACCCACGCTATTTGCGCGCCGGTCTTGCGATTCCACACTGGCGACACATCGGGGCCTTTAAAAGACGTGATGCGCTTCAGATTTGAGCCCGATTGATCCACGACATAAATCTCGGAGTCCCCAGATCGCGAAGAAGAAAACGCCAACTTGGTGCCATCTGCCGACCAGGCCGGTGAGAGATTCGTTCCGCCAAATTTGGGGAATGCGACTAGGCGATTGAGATCCATCGAGTACATCACGATGTCCCAACCCGATTTCGTCATGGAACTGAAAGCCAGACGCGAGCCGTCGGGCGAAATTCGCGGAGACAGCGAAATCGAACCCAGATGGGTGATCTGCCGCTGGTTCGCCCCATCGTAGTCCATCACCCAAATTTCTTTGTGCCCGCTGCGGCTGCTTACAAAATAAATCTGGCTCTCCGCCACACCGGGAATACCGCCGCCCAGCCGGAAGATAATTTCGTCGGCAAACTTGTGCGCGATTGTGCGCGCTGCATCAGTTGTCGCCGCATCCTGGTACTGTTTGCCCAAAACCTGCGGCGACGTAATGTTCTTCACGTCGTACAGCCAGCCCTGCACGGTCAGGTTGTTGCCGATTACACCCAGGTTGCCGAACGCCAACATTGCCGCATTCGGTGGAGGAGCATTCCAAGCCTCAAACTTTACCTCAGTCGGCGTGCCCGGAATCGCCAGAGGGTAGAAGCTCTTCGAAGCCATGTCGAAGATACCTGCATTGTCCAGATCATTCCAAAGCGTGTCGTTGAAAACTTTGAGCAGGTCGGGATTCTTGGCATCTGCGGTGGAAGGCTTAAAATCGGGGACTGCGAGACGAACCTTCTCCATCCCCAAGCCTGTGCCGGTCTTGATCCAGTCCTGGGCCAGAGATGTCACAGAGAGAATCGCAGTCAGCAGAAGGCTGAAAACCGCTGCGATCGTGCGAGATTTGATTCTGAAGTAGTGCGTGCCGGTCGTCCTTTTGCCGATACCAGCGTTCAGACCAATCCTATGATGACAAACAGCCACGTGCAAGTTGCCCTTGCGCATTCGTGAGCCGATTCCTTCCACACAAACTGTTTAGCCAAAAAGCTGATGGCTACCTTTTGTAATCGAACCAGAACTCCACCGAAACCTTGTTTCCGGAATAATCGGGCGGCAGGGGACCAAAAGTATCAATGCGCTGCAACGCGCGCACTGCTGACTGGTCGAGCGAGGGCACGCCGCTTGACTGTTCTATCTCCACGTTCGTGGGTTGCCCATCCCGCTTGATGTCAAACGTCACATAAACTCTCCGCGCATCGGCGATGCCAGGATCGACCTCGTATTTGAGCCAGTTCTCGGAAACTTTCTGCTGCACCACGCGCACATACCACGCGTAGCGCGATCCAAAATCACCACCGCCGCCAGTAAAGCCAAACCCGCCTTTCGCGCCGCCTGCGTTGAAAGTCCCGTAAGGACCGCTGACCGGGCCGCCTTCCCCGAATGGAACCACGTTGCTCACTTCTTCGGGTTGCGGTTGAGCTTTCTGACTCTCGCTAATCCGCGGCTTCGGTTTCGTCTTCGTATTCTTGTCAGGAATCGGGATCGCTTCCGGTTCTTTCTCTTCCGTCTTCGGGAGCGACTGGGTCAGTCCCTTGGATTCGTTGGCCAGGACATTCTGCGTCTGGTCCGGGTTCGCAGGAAGTGGAACCGAGCTAACCAAGGTTACTCCCATGGCCTCACCACCGCCTCCCGCGCCCCACGCGCTACCGCTGCCGCCATGCCAGATAAGCGCATACAGGACGATGCAGACCGCAACCGCAACATGCAGCCCAGCCGACCACGCTAGGTTGCGCCCCCAGTTATCATGCTCGAAAAATATTTCAGCGTTGACTTCCATGACTTTGTAGCGGTTGCGTCACAATGCTCACGTTCGTGATTCCCGATTGCTTTACCGCATCCATCACTGTAGCGAAGGCGCCGAAGGGGACATTTTCGTCGGCACGAATGAAGATGGATTGGTGTTGTGGATCGCGAATCTTCTGCCGCAACTTGGCGGCAATCTCATTGATGTTTACGGGATCGTTCCCCAGGAACACGCGCTGCTGCTTGTCCACACTAATGACCAGTCGCTCCTCGGTGATCTCCTTGACTGTGCGCGTTTTGGGTACGCTGACCTCAATCCCCGATTGCAATACAGGCGCGGTCACCATGAAAATGATCAGGAGCACGAGAACAACGTCCACGAGCGGCGTGATGTTAATGTCGGCGAGGGCAGTCCGGGTGCGTCCGTTAGAAGCCGTAAAGGCCATTACCTGCGCACCTCCGGAACCACGGGCTGCGACCGCTCTACAGCATTCAGCATTTCCAGCGCGAAGTCATCCCCGCGGGCGGCAAACTCACGGATGGAACTGCCCAACAGGTTATAGGCAATCACCGCGGGAATCGCCGCGGCCAATCCGGCCGCGGTCGTAATGAGAGCCTCGGAAATACCGGGAGCAACCGCCCGTAATGTCGCTGCGCCCGCGGTGCCTAACCCATGAAAAGCATCGATAATGCCCCAGACCGTGCCAAACAGGCCAACGAACGGAGTCACCGCGCCCGTGATCGCGAGCCACGGCATATTGCGCTCCAGGCGCGTAACCTCTTCCGAGCAGGCAATCTGCATGGCGCGCTGAATCGCCACGCTGCTTCCTTGCCGCCGGTGTTCGGCAAAGCCTCCTTCAAACACCGCAACCAATGGACTCGGTTTGAACTGTTCGGCCACGGCCGACACATCCTGCAACCGTTGAGCTTTGCGAAAAGCTCGCACAAAGCGTCCGCTCTGCACCCGCGCTCGCCGCACCAGACTCCACTTGGAAAGAATGATGGCCCACGAGATCACGCTGAAGATCAACAGGAGTAGAAGAACGATCTTGGCGACGGGACCGGTTTCACCAACTAGATCTATGATCTCTCCGCCAACCACCGCTGCCAGTAGTAAGGGAAAATGCATTGGGGTTTTCGCTGTTTAATTATAGACGACAATGCAGCGCTCTTACGGAGACGTATCGCATGTATTAACGGGTTTTTGCTGTAGACGCTTTCCGCTCAGGACAGGCCCCGTTAGAGAAGAGGAATGTCTCGGGCCGCACGAGCGTGGACGCCGGGCGCCCACATTAGCAACACTACCGCTAACCGCTTTTCATGCTATGCTGCGCTCAACTTCAGGCATTTCAGGACAACCCGTGCTTGCCGAACTGCGCCTCGAAAATTACGCGGTCATCGACAACCTGGCAGTGGAGTTTGCTGCTGGGTTGAACTTATTGACCGGAGAAACCGGCGCCGGAAAATCCATTCTGATTGATGCGCTCGCACTTCTTCTCGGCGAAAAAGCTTCCACCGAAGTGATTCGCGCCGGCACGGATCGAGCTGTGATTTCAGCCGTATTCGAAGTTGACGACAAAACCGAAAAAATTGTCACTCGAATTCTCGAAGGCAATGGCATCGATCCCAACGACGAAGACGAATCCGTGATTCTACGCCGCGAGATCGCGACCGGAGGCAAGGGACGCGTCTTCATCAACAATCAGCCCGCTACGGTTGGCGTGTTGCGCCAGCTTGCCCCGTATCTGGCCACGATCCACGCACAGAACGAGTCCATTCTTTCGTTCGATGCCGCCGCACGACTGGAGCTGCTCGACGCTTTCGCCGGAATCCAACTTGACCCCACAAGCGAGGCCTTCTCCAACTGGAAGAGTACTGGCCGTCGGATCGAAGAGCTTGAGCAAGGCGAGCAAGACCGGCTGCGGCTGGTTGATCTATGGACTTTCCAGAAGCGCGAGATTGAAGCCGCCAAGCTGCTTCCGGGCGAAGACGAACGCCTCGAGATCGAAAAGCGTGTTCTGGCCAACGCGGAGAAGATCTACGGCGCGGCGATGAACGCCTTCGATCTCCTTTACGAAGGCAGCGCTTCAACCTCTTCCTCGCTGCGGGCAGCCCAGAAACACATCGAAGAGCTGTCGCGCTATGAGCCCAAATTCCGCGAGGCGCTGGCAGCCATTGAGACCGCGCGCATCAGCGTCGAGGACGTGGGCGCGACCCTGCGCGATTACGCTGGCGGCGTTCAGGCATCGCCCGAACACCTCGCCGAAGTGGAAGATCGTCTCGCGGCTCTCGATCGATTGAAGCGCAAATACGGCCCTACTCTTGAGGATGTGATTCATCACGGCGAAGAAGTGAGCCGCAAGCTTTCCGAGTTGGAAAATAAAGACGAGATTCTTGTCCAGCTGCGCGGCGAATTGGCAGCGGCGGCGCGGGAGTATCTGGGTGCCGCTCGTACCATTTCGAAAAAGCGCTATGACGCCGCTGGCAAGTTGGAGAAGCTGGTCGAAGCTGAGATCAACGATCTCGCCATGAAGTCCAACTTTCGTATCGAGGTGAGCGGGACGGATGAGGAAGGGAACTGGACTGCCTCCGGCTTCGATCAGGTCCTCTACATGATTTCCACGAATCCCGGCGAGCCGCCACGACGACTGGAGCACATAGCATCCGGCGGCGAACTGTCGCGGGTGATGCTGGCGTTGAAAGCGAGTGTAGAAGCTGGCCAAGCGAAGAAGGCTAGTTTGGCGCGGGCGCCCTCGCCCGCGCACCGCACCCTCATCTTCGACGAAATCGATACCGGCATCGGCGGACGCGCCGCCGAAGCCGTCGGCAAAAAGCTGAAGGCGCTGTCGCGGTCGAATCAAGTGCTCTGCGTTACTCACCTGCCGCAGATCGCAACCTTCGCCGACCATCATTATCTGATCGAGAAGAAAAGCTCCGCCGAACGCACCCGCACAGCGGTTCGCCGGATCACCGGAGAGGAGCGCACCGAAGAAATCGCGCGCATGTTGAGCGGAGCCAAGCTGACCGAGACCTCCCGCAGGCACGCCGAGCAGATGTTGAAGACCAACGGCTGACAAGGTTTTCTTGGTCTCGTCAGACTGAGGTTTTCATTACGGCGCAATCCCATAGGCGTTCGTGGGCGGGTGCGCCCGCGCCACACTGCCCTTTGCTGCGGGCGTAGAATAAAAGTCGGAGTTCTATGCGGCGGGTCTATCTCGACAATAACGCGACCACCCCGGTGCTGCCGGAGGTTCTTGAGGCCATGCGGCCTTACTTTGCGGAGCACTTTGGGAACGCGTCTTCCATCCACCATCACGGGCAGGAGACGCGGGCGGCTGTCGAGCGCGCGCGTGAATCGGTGGCGGCGCTGCTTGGGTGCCGGCCTTCGGAAGTTGTTTTCACCAGCGGGGGTACGGAGGGTGACAATCTTGCCATTTCTGGCTTGACGCGGACTGGTGACCACATAATCAGTTCGACGATTGAGCATCACGCGGTCCTGAACTCGTGCAAGCACATGGAGGCGATGGGATGCGAAGTCACTTATATTCCCGTGGATGGCCGCGGGCTAGTCGATCCGGATGACGTGCGTCGTGCTTTGCGTCCCGACACCAAGCTCATTACGATCATGATGGCGAACAATGAGACCGGCGTTTTGCAGCCGGTCGAGGAGATCGGCAAGATCGCGGCCGAGGCGGATGTGTATTTCCACACCGACGCTGTGCAAGCTGCGGGGAAAGTGCCGATCGATGTAAAGATGATCAGATGCGATCTGCTTTCGATCTCCGGGCACAAGCTACATGCGCCGCAAGGAGTGGGCGCGATTTATGTAGGCAAGGGAACCATCCTCCAGCCAATGTTTTATGGTGGAAGTCACGAAAGATCGCGGCGCGCCGGCACGGAGAACGTTCCCGGAATTATCGGCCTCGGCAAGGCAGCAGAACTGGCTCGGGAAGGGTTGGAGCGAGGGGATCAGGTGCGGTTGGCAGCAATGCGCGATCGCATCGAAGAGAAAATTCTTTCCGACGTGGAAGCGACAGGCATCAATGGCGAAGGAGCACCGCGTGTCCCGAACACGACGAACATTCACTTCGACTACATCGAAGGAGAAGCGCTGGTGATCGCGCTGGATTTGAAGGGACTCGCAGTTTCGACCGGTGCGGCATGCTCTTCAGGAGCGATCGAACCCTCCCACGTGCTAACGGCCATGGGTCTTCCGCCAGAAATAGCGCGCGCCAGCCTGCGCTTCAGCCTAGGCAAACAGAACACACCCGATGATGTTGAATTTGCCCTTGATCTACTACCGCGAACTGTGGCCCGACTGAGAGAGCTCTCACCGGTTTACAATAAGACAGCTATTAGCTTCTAGCTCCTAGCTTGAGACTGTTGCTTCCGATTCTTCCGATCAACAAGCGAAATATTTGTGAGCGGGAAAATAAGAAGTTTTTGCTAGGAGCTAGTAGCCGGAAGCTAGAAGCTATGCCATCCAAGACCATCGCCGTAGCCATGTCGGGCGGAGTCGATTCCTCGACCGTTGCGGCCATGCTGCGCGCGGAGGGGCACGAAGTCGTCGGCTTGACCATGCAGCTCTGGAACCAGCGGCGCATGGCGGGGCAGGCTGGCATGCCCGAGGCAGTTCAAGGACGCTGCTGCTCGCTCGACGATGTTTATGACGCGCGCCGCGTGGCTGAGACGCTAGGCATCCCCTATTACGTGGTCAATCACGAAGACCGTTTCGAGCGCGACGTTGTACAGCCTTTCGTCGAAGAGTATTTATCGGGCCGCACGCCCATCCCGTGCAGCCTTTGCAACAATCACTTGAAGTTTGATCAGTTGTTGATTGTGGCCCAGCAGATTGGCGCGGATGCGCTGGCAACCGGCCACTATGCCCGCGTTGAATTCGATGCGACCCGCGGGCGGTGGTTGCTGAAGCGTCCGGCTGATTCTTCCAAGGACCAGACTTATTTTCTGTTCGGTCTGACTCAGGAGCAGCTCAGCCGCACTTTGTTTCCTCTTGGGGAATTGACCAAGCCGCAGGTTCGGGATCTGGCACGGCATCATGGGCTGGCTCTCGCCGCGAAGCCGGATTCGCAGGAGATCTGCTTCGTCCCTGGCGGCGATTACAAGAAGTTTCTCGATGCGTATCTGGCGGAACACGGCGAGTCTCTGCCCGATACGGCGGGTGAACTTGTGACCACCGACGGGCAAGTGATCGGCGAGCACAACGGCATCCACAACTTTACCGTCGGGCAGCGCAAGGGTTTGGGTGTCGCCACGGGTTCGCCGCTGTACGTCATCCAGATCAAGGGCGACGAGCGCCAAGTGGTGGTCGGCAACCAGGACGAGTTGTACTCGCCGACGCTTCGCGCGCGCCGGGTCAATTTCGTTGCGGTGGAGGATTTGCGCGAGCCAATGCGGGTTCGGGTGAAGATCCGGCATCGTCATGAGGCAGCTTCCGCGACGTTAGAGAAGTCGGGTACCGACGAGGTTCTGGTTACCTTCGATGAGCCGCAGCGGGCGATTACTCCTGGACAAGCTGCTGTATTTTATGACGGCGACGTTGTGATTGGTGGCGGCTGGATCTTGTAGTCGCAGTTGCTATGGCAGTCGGCAAGTATCGCTGGGAACCGGTATTTGAGTCCCAACGTCACTGGCACGATTGGGCCATTCACCTCCAATCCCCCGCTTGGTACATTGTGATTGAGCAGACTTCGGGGGAGGGCTGTTCGACCTAACGTCCCACACTCGCAAGAGGGTGGGACGTTTTGTTTTGCGGTCAAACAAAATTGAAGATCAGAGAAGCGACGATCAGATAAACATTTCGTCTTGTGGCGCGGGAACGCCGTTGCGCTTGCGTTTTGCGCTGATCAGGAATTCCAGCCCGGAAGTGATTCCCTGGACCAGACCCGAGAGCTGTCGCACCGGGGAGAGCACTGTCTTATGCAGCATGTCGGTCGTACTTTCCACGCGGTCCAAGCTGCGATTCACCAGTTCGTCGGCTCGGATTACCTGCAGGCGCGCGCGATCGACGGCGTCGCTGACCGTGGCGTCGAGGCGCTCGATTTGGGCGCGGACCAGGGTGCTCGATTCGCTTACATTCGCGACCACGATCTGAATCTGCGGACGAAGCTCCGTGAGTATGGTGTGCGCCGTCTCGGCCGCGGGCAAAACCTTGCTCCTGACCTCAGTGGCCAGGGATTCAAGGCGCACCGTGGTTTGGCGAACGGCCAAGTACAGGGCCACCATAATTCCTGCCTGTATCACCACGGCCGCTGCGGTCACAGCGATGAAAATAGGTAGATAATCCATATGCGTTCCTCCGCTTCACGGTTCCAAGACAATCGCGACGGCGGGGAATTGATGAATCACGGATTTTGCGGGCCGCCACCCTCGGACGCGGTTGCTTCCTGGTAGGCCTGCCGCCCCGCTTCGTACGCGGACCGGAACTGCTCTTTCTGCTGGTTCAGTACATCTCGGCCGCGATCGGCCCAGCTTGCGGCCTGCTCGCGGGCCTTATTGGCCCGATCGCGAACGAACTCGCGCCCGTCTTCGGCTCTGGAGCGCAGCGCCTGCCTGGTTTCGTCGCCCGAACGTGGAGCATAAAGGACACCAGCGATTGCCCCAAACCCTAGCCCGGCAAGGAACCAAAGAAAACTGTTGCTCTCTCTATCCGACATAAATGAAACCTCCAACTCTCATGCTGCTAATCGGATGGTAGCACCCGCTATTGGGAAATACAATTCGGGCAGCGTGGCATCGAACACTCACACCGCCATAAAGTGGGGCAACCCATTCAGGTGCGCATCTCCCTCTTGCGCCGGTTCGCTAAGATGCGCTGTACGCCGCTCACGGCTACGGGAGGTTCAAGTTTTCTTCCCTGCTGAAGGTGGCCTCATCGCCGAACACACTGATAAGAATCAGCGCCGCGGACTTGTGGAGTTGCTGGCGAAGCGAGACAATATGCGCTTGCAAAGGGGGCTGGTTCGTGTCTGAGCAAAAATATCGTCAGCATGGATATCAGGATCGCGGCAGGGACGAAGAGCGGCAAAAGCAATCCACCGAGAGGCCAGTTAAGAAAGAGACTTTCGGGCCGAGGGCATTACAGATGCCGGGCACGCATAGCGTTTCTCGCTGCGCGCAGTGTGGCACTCTTCTGACATCGATATCTGAGCCGGTCGGGAAATGTCCGAAGTGTGGCTTCGAATTGCATTCCTGCCGGCAGTGCACGTATTTCGATACTTCGAGCCGGTTCGAGTGTACCCAGCCCATCCCCGAGCGGGTCGCCCGTAAGGACGAGCGCAATCAATGCACCTTCTACTCCATGCTGGTTCGGGTGGAAAAGGAGACATCTACGCCGAGTTCGGCACGGCCGCTGGATGCGCGAGCGGCATTCGAGAATCTGTTCAAGAAGTAGCTCCGGTGCGTTTAGCCGTAATGATTAAGAACAGAATTGGTTGTGAGCGCGCCCCGGAGAAAATTCGGGATGCGGCAGCAGTTGATCCGACGTGGTTCAGGAAGGTTTCGTAAACGTTCCGCGAAGCAGCATGCTGGGTGCAGGCATGGATTCCGCGGGCGCCGGATCAGAACCCTCCGGACTGTGATTTCCAACCGAAGAATTCTGGAAATCAAAATGAATGCACTCCCGCACGTTCTGGATGCGGGATGTAACAATCGGAGTGCGATATTCAGGATGGCAGAACTCCAGGTGCATGCCTCGACCGATATAGCGCAGTTTGAGCATCGATCCTCCCCAAGTGGAGCCGGCAATCGCCACCAGCACTGGTTCGGGACAGTATTCCGGATGTCCTGAAATCAGCGCCTGGCTCTCGCCCAGGAACACTGCCGTATACCGATGGTGTTGGGTCTGGATTTCGAGCACGGTCGACGGTGGCAAGTCTCCCAGCGATACTCCGCCCTCGATTTCTGATTCGACGATGTTGCCGTTCACTTCGTCGCTGAGATTGGGATGAGGCATGAACATGGTAGCCAACCGGTCTGCCAGACAAACCGTTCAAAAGATCATACCAGAGCGAGGGCCCTCGTCGAAGTTACTTCTGGGCAGGGTTAACCGGAGGCTCCCTGCTTGCATTTTGGCAACGAAAGAACGCGGACATCCAATTGTCCACGCAAAAAGCAGCCAGACCTATAGGTCTGGCTCTGCACGCGAATCAACTTGCCGTTTCGCAGCAGCTATTGGCCAATCGAACTGGCCACGGAAGAGAATACGTTGTTTGAACTCGATCCAATCAAACGGATAGTGCCAACCACCAGCACCAGAATCACCGCCAGCATAACTGCATACTCGGCAATGTCCTGGCCTTGGTCATCTGTCCATAGGTTTCGGAAGATTTTGGTATTCATCCCCTCTCCCTTCTACTCGGTGAGCCCAGTGTGCTCCCGGCTCCTGCAAAATACAAGTGTCAATTCAGCTTTCGCAGCAAAACAGGGTTGCCACTCATGGGTCTGTGCAAGGGCCCACGCCGCCTGCGATCCATCATGGAAGACCTCCAAACTAGATCGGCTTGCTAAGCCTGCCCTGAACGCAGCGATTCCCGTTACGACATTAGCCGGCCCCGTCACCTTAGGACGTAGCCCTTCGGCGCTTCCGAACAGTCGTTCCCAAAGTTACTGTCCGAGTTTGGAACAATCCATTATTCTGTTGATATCGATCTGGCGGGGATTCGCTGGAAAGGTCTTCAAGGCTCGACGAATGCACAAGTCTGCCACCCGACGTTACGCTCGCTATCGCACGGAATTACCGGTTATTGTGAAGCTGCTTGGGAATGACGGATACGTGCGGATACACGGCCGCTGTTTTGAGATTGCCGAGGCGGGATTGGGCGCCGTGATCACCAGCGAGTTGGCTGCGGGAGAAATGATTACCTTGGAATTCTCGATTCCAGACGTTTCTGAACCCTTCGTGATGAGAGCCGTGGTCCGGCACCGCATGGGCTTCCTTCACGGATTTGAGTTCATCGGCGCGCTTCCGCGGCAGAGCGAACTCATTCAAACATTCTGTCAGACGCTGGAACCATCCTAGTACCGTGACCGCGTGATTTTGTAGCCAAACTTCTTGCGAGCCTGCGTGCGAGTAAAGCTCCACTGGATCCTGACTCGGTCGCGATTCATGCGGCGGTTCCACGCCCGCGTTTCCTTCCGCAGAGAAGCTCGATCCCCGATCCGGCGTCGGCCCAAGCATTGCCGGGAGAGTATGCTGATCTCGATCTCCGCCTGGTTCAACCAACTCCCGTGCTTCGGGGTGTAGTGCGCGGTGAACCGATTCCACAGCCAATCGCCGGCCTCTGCCCCAAAGCGTTCGACGACCGCCTTGCGGGTGTGCGAACTCAAATTATCCATCACCAGATGGATGGTATCGGCCTCGGGGTAGCGCGCCGCCACATCCAGCAGGTAATCGGCAAACTCGGGCGACGAGCGGTCGTTGGTCACCTTGGTAAAATGCCGCCCCGCTTTCGGTTGAACACCGCAGAACACATTGGCCGTTCCGCAACGCCGATATTCACCATCCCGACGGGCCACCCGTCCCGGCTGCAGCGCTACCGGAGGCCGAACTTCCTGATGTAGCACCACCGGTTTCTCGTCGATACACACCACCGGTTCCCGTACCGAGAGCGGCTTTTCATACACGGCCAGTACATCCTCCATGCGCGCAATATATTCCTCATCGAGTTCGGCCACGCACCACATTTTTTTCCCGCCACGGTTTCAGGTCGTGGCTTTCGAGCAGGATTCGGACCGTCTCTCGTCCCACTCCCGGCACCAGCTTGCGCTTCACCGCCTCCTCCGCCAGCAAGCGCACCGTCCACCGCGCCCGGCCCTCGGGCGGCGGACTGCAGACCAGGGCCACGATGCGCTGCCGCTGTTGGGCATCCAACCGCGCTTCTTTCCCCGGGCGCGACCGCTCATACAAGGCTCCCCCCAGACCGCCTTGCTGATAGCGTTGGCTGGTCAGCCAAACCGTCTTCGGGGTCAAGCCCAAGTTGCGGGCTACTTTGCGAATCGCTTGCCCATCCGCCAGTTGTCGCAGCACCAAGGCTCGCAGCACGGTCCGTACCGGCTGCAGACCGCCGCTCAACAAGTCATCCAATTGCTGCTGCTCCGGCTTGGACAACCGCAGCTGAACTTTCCTGCCGTCTCCCATGCCCCAGCAATACGCCCGGACCTGTCCGCTGACAAGTATCTATCTGTATTACTATTCATGTGGTCATAGTACTAGTCGTCGGTTCCTCTTCAAAACCCAAGCAAGGTCGCAACCCATAAGGCGTTGCGCCCGCCTCTGCTGGTTAGAATGTGGACATCCCGCCCTGTGGCGTTCTAGACTCGCAATCGGTCGCGGAAGCTTATCGGACGGCTGGTTTGACGTGTCCAGCAAATTCCTGATTATTTCAGCAGCGACCTCAACGCTTGCATTAGCGTGCTGCTCAATGTGAGCGCGGCGAGGGCGAACTTGACCGATGTCGCACTTCCGGGAACCTCAAAGAGGTCGAGCAAATTTTGGCGAAATACAGTGGCGATGCCAGATATGCAGGCTCAAAAATCGTCGCCGATAAAGGTCAAGGTCAAAGGATCCGGCGGCAAAGCTGAGCGCTGAAAATTAGAGGGTGCGGATAGCAGGAGGCTCAGTTGGTGACGACCAAGGCGAAACAACCCTCGTGGAGATGCACGTCCTCGGCGCTTTCAGCCCCAGCACTGGCGATTCTGTCAGTGCTGGCGCTGGTCGCGCCCGGAGCGGCACACGCACAGACTTTCACCGTCCTCTACACATTCACCAGCACAACCCACGGAGAACAGTCCGACGCAAGTTTGACTCAGGATGCCGCTGGCAATCTTTACGGAACAACTCAGTACGGCGGCTCCAGGGGTGGCTACGGAACCGTCTTCAAACTCGATACTGCCGGCAAGGAGACCGTACTTCGTAGCTTCGCGGGGACACCCGATGCGGAGGACCCGTACGCAGGTTTGACTCGGGACAAAGCTGGGGACTTCTACGGTACGACTCTCTACGGCGGCGCTCAGGGCGGCTTCGGAACCGTGTTCAAGCTCGGTCTGAAAGGCAAGGAAACCATCCTTCACAGTTTCGCCGGTACTCCCGATGGAGAAGATCCGCGATCGGTCCTGGTCCGCGACGCAGCCGGCAACCTCTACGGCACAACCCAGTATGGCGGCTCTAGCGGCGGCTACGGAACCGTCTTCAAGCTGGATGCGAACGGCAAGCTAACCCTGCTGCATAGTTTCGCAGGGACACCCGACGGGGAAGATCCATACGCAGGTTTGCTCCGCGACAAAACGGGAAATCTGTATGGCACGACTCAATACGGCGGCGCGGGCGGTGGCTATGGAACGGTTTTCAAGCTGAGCTCCAAAGGCAAACTGACCCTGCTGCACAGTTTCTCCGGCACCCCCGACGGAGTGAACCCTCTCGCAGGTTTGTTGCGGGACGGCGCCGGCAACTTATATGGCACCACGCACTACGGCGGCACTGCTGGAGGCTACGGAACTGTCTTTAAGTTGACCGCAAAGGGCAAGCTCACGTTGCTGCACAGTTTCGCCGGGATGCCGGACGGGCAAAATCCCTATTCACGATTGATTCGCGACCCGGCCGGAAATCTCTACGGCACGACTTTCTACGGCGGCTCTTCCGGCTACGGAACCGTGTTCAAGCTGGATACGGCGGGCAAGCTGACGGTCCTGCACAGCTTCAACAACTCGCCCGACGGGGCGCATCCGATCGCTGGCCTCATCCTGGACAAGGCGGGCAATCTTTACGGAACCACCAGCGACGGCGGCGATCTCAGTTGCGGCTTCTCCGGATGCGGAACCGTCTTCAAGCTCGCCCCTTGACTGGTCGCAGTGGCTGGATGCGTCGACGACCGCGATTACAAGCTTGCATGATATAAAGAGCACTCTGCGATCTCCCCATTCGCTTCCATACGATCGAAATGAGACAAACACAATCCACGGCGTCGAGTTTGGAAAGTCCTCCACCTGCTCCGGCCTCGCCGGAGATAGTTCAGGCCATTCTCGCGTTCAGCGCTGCTTCGGACTTGCAATCACGGCACGCCGCCTTGATTTGCCTCGTCGGCTTGATCCAGCGTGCGGACCGTCGCAGTGGGAACCACGCTGGGCTTGTGAGCGTGGCGGAATATCTCGAAAACAACGAACCGGAGAGGATTGGAATTCAGCGGGCATTCGCCGAGCTACTGAAGGAACTTGGATCAATCTCGCTCCTGGCTGAAACCGGAATACCTTCCGATCACGCTCTGCCCACCGAATTCATCGTGCGGCTGGTGGCGAAGTTTCTGCCGCTGGCTCGTAAGGAATCTGATGCGTCGAGGCTGCTCATCAGCCTTTATTCGTCGAAAGAGCGAGCCCAGCAGTTTACCGAAATCCCCTCAGACTTATTTTCACGCATGACCGCAATCTGCTTCCCGCCCGGGTCGAGCGCCGCCTGGAGCCAACAGATATCGGACTTGCGGGAGGCGCTCCGTCTCCTGGCAACGCGCATCAGTTGGCTGGGTCTGAAACCTGAAATGCGCGATCGCAGCTCGGCGGCTGGCATATCGGACTCACCTTTTTACGAACTGTTGAGCCATACGGAGGAACTTCTCAAACCGGCTCCCGCAGAAAAGCGGGCTAACGTTGTGTTATGGGAGACTGTGGTCTGCCGCTGCCGACAGGAGTTGGCGGCCGTTAACCGGCACATGGAGTCGGCGGGTGTCAGCGTCGAACTGGTCTTCGACCTGAAGAAGATCAGCGCCTGCTTTGCCCGCATGGAAGCGCTGGTTGCGGTGCTCTGTCCCGCGACCGCCGCGGACGGAACCCAGGCTACGCGACATCTCTTTGAACTGCTCATGGCTGGACGGAAGTCCGACCGGAGTCTGGCTGCACTGCTTCGCGAGAACCTCAGCCTAGTTGCCCGGAAGACAGTCGAGCGAACCGGCCGAAGTGGCGAGCACTACATCGCCCATAGCCGTTCCGAATACTGGCAGATGTGGCGCGCGGCGATCGGTGGTGGCTTGTTGACGGTGTTTACGGCCGCGATCAAGATGCGGATCGTCGAAGCTCAACTGCCGCCCTTTGTCGAAGGATTTGCCAGCGGCACCAATTACGCCGTCAGCTTTGTACTGTTGCAGATCTTTGGCTTGGTGCTCGCCACCAAGCAGCCCGCCGCAACCGCGGCAACTTTCGCCGGTATCGTGCGGGACAATCGTGGCGTCGAGCGATCCAGCAAGATTGCTAATCTGGTTTCACACATCACCAGCACGCAACTGGCAGCCGCCCTGGGAAATGTCTTGGCCGTGAGTGCGGGAGCCGTGCTGTTCGAGAAGCTGTGGGTCGTAATGTTCGCCCACTCTTATCTACCAGTCGAAAGCGCCACCTACGTGTATCAGACGCTGCATCCGTTCGCATCGTATACCGCGCTCTATGCAATCATTACCGGAATCATCTTGTGGATGGCGGCTCTCGCCGGAGGATGGTGCGAGAATTTTGCCACTTACTACCGCATCTCGGAAGCGGTAGCTCAGCACCCGCTGGGATCGCGCGTCCATCCCAGCACGATGCGAAAGCTAGCGCATATTCTGGAGCGCAACCTCGGAGGCTGGTCGACCAGCGTTATTCTCGGGTATCTTCTCGGTTTTACCCCAGTCCTCGGCCACTTCTTCGGCCTACCCTTAGACGTTCGTCACGTAACTCTCTCTTCCGGAACCCTTGCCTTAGCCGCCGCGCGATTTGGCACAGAAAGCCTCGGCCGAGCCTGGTTTTATTCCGCGGTGGAGGGAATTGGGCTAGTCTTTGTTCTAAACTTGGGGGTGAGCTTTACCATCGCGTGCATGGTCGCGTTGCGTGCCTACGACCTCACCCTCGCCGAACAGTTCGCCATCCTGCGCTTCCTCTGCCGCGAAGCGATCAAGTCCCCGTTGAGATTTGTGCTTCCGCCAAAGCGGCCCGAGCCCACCCAAGCCAAAGCCGATTGAAGGGCGTGGCATAATGAGGTTAGGGAGCATCGGCCCCGTAGCTCAGTTGGATAGAGCAGCGGTTTCCTAAACCGTTGGTCGGCGGTTCGACTCCGCCCGGGGCCTCCATCGCTCACGCTGGTTGTTCGGGAACGCGCATTTTGCCCGCAGATTTTGGTCACGAGGAAAGCCAACAATCTCTACGGTGCGGGCACACCGTAGGCTACGGGGAAATCTTGAACACAACACCGTATTCGAAAGCACCGCCATTCTTCGCCGTACCGTAAAGCGCGCCTGCCCCGTTCAAGATCAGACCGCCGTAGGGGAATGCGCCATCCTGCAGGTTGAACTGATGCGGAAGGGTCTCAGTCCAGCCTCCACCCGATTTGGGTGAAAGCTTGAAGACAACGCCATAATCGATACCACCACCGGTCGTCGTGCCATAGAGACTTCCGGACGAGTCGAAGAGCAAAACACCGAAAGGGCCGCTGCCATCCGTACCCTTGAAGGTATGGATGGTGCTTAGCGTCCCGCCGCCGGTTGCAGGTGTGAATTGGAAAATCGTGCCACAGCCGTAGCCACCATCGCACGAGCTAAGTCCGCCAGATAAGGTCGTTCCATAGAGGTTCCCGGCGGCATCAAATGTCACGCCACCGTTCGGGTCGCTGCCGTCTGCGCCGCCCGAAAAACTGTACAGCACGGTCTCGGTCCACGTGCCACCGGATGGCGTGAGTTCGAACAATACTCCTTGGCCAAATTGTCCGCCGGCGCCCGCTGTGCCGTAGAGATTACCGGCGGAGTCGCGGGTCAGAGTTCCGTCCGCTCCTGCTCCGTCGCCGCTGCCGGTGAAGTTGTAGATAAGCGCTTCATGCCACCTGCCGCTTGAGGGCTTAAGTTGGAATACCGCACCCTTGCCGTATGCTCCACCTTCGGCGGTCCCGTAAAGATTGCCCTCGTCGTCAAAGATCAAGCCACCTTGAGGAGAGTCCCCATCGCCGTCGGGTGCAGCAAAACTGTAAAGAACGCTCTCTTTCCATCCGCTGCTTGAGGGTGAAAGCTCGAACACCGTGCCCAAGCCGTGAGCGCCACCGCCGGATGTTGTACCAAAAAGATTTCCCGAGCCATCGAAAATCAGACTCCCCAGCGGAGTGTTTCCGTCGGGGCCGGTGAAGCGATGAATTACGCTGTACTTCCATTTATTTCTTGGCGCAAGCGTCAGCTTGAAAACCGCGCCGCAGCCTTGGCTCCCACAACTGTCGGCGGCGCTGTCGGCAGCTGTTCCGTATAAGTTGCCCGCAGAGTCAGCAACCAACGCTGCAAACGGAATCGCCGCGGGGTTGTCCTGAAAAGAATGTAGGACAGTGTATCGACGCTCAGCCCCAGCAAGACTTGCGAGGGCGACGGCCACAGTCGTCAAGGCAATCGTTTGCCCCAACATGAAACGCAAAGATATCTTCTTCATGGGATTCTACGACCTCCAGGATGAGTTTTGACCGACCCGAGATCTATGGAGACCAGCTTTCTGCAGACTTTACCACATGCCAGAGCTGTTAGCTGAGCCGTTACGGCGGTTTCTCAAAAGCGGAGCTTGAGTCGGGGCTTATTCGTAGCGCAGGGCGCGCATGGGATCGATCCTAATGGCACGAATTGCGGGCAAATAACAGGCCACGGTTGCTACCGACAGCATCATCGCACTCACCTCGATGTAGGTCGCGACGTTCGCGGGGCCGACTCCGAACAAGAGGCTCGCCAGCATTCGCGTCAACAGAAATCCCAGGGTTAGGCCAATCAGCAGGCCAATCGATACCCATCGCAGGCCTTGTCCCATGATCATCTTGAGCACGTCGCCGCGGCTGGCGCCGAGAGCCATTCGAACTCCAATTTCGCGAGTCTGCTGCAGCACTGTGGTTGCAAGCACTCCGTAAATGCCTACGCAGGCGAGAACCACCGCAAGCCCTCCGAAAATGCTCATGAGAAAAGAATCGAAGCGGCGTTGCCCGACGATGTCATCGAGAACGTCTTGCATGGTGAGGACGTCGAACACCGGAAGGTCTTTGTCGAGTGCCCAGATCTGCCGCTTGATGCTCGCCGTCAGCGCGGTTGGATCTGCGGCGCTGCGAACCGCGAGCGTCAGGTAGGTGTAGTCCTGCATGGGCCGCGTGACCTCCGGGCGCGTAGAAGTCTCGAGTGAGGCTTGGCGCGTGTCGCGGATTACTCCGATCACCGTCAACTGCACCGGATCTTTTTCTGCTCGGGCAGGAACGCTCCAAATGTGCTTGCCAATCGCATCCTGATTTGGCCACAACTTTTTCGCAAGCTTTTGGTTGACCACGATCACGGGCTGGTTCTGGTTGATTTCGTCCGCGGTGAAGTTTCTGCCACTGACCAACGAAATGCCCAGAGTCTCGAAGTAGGACGGCGAACTGATCCCGCGTAGATCCGCTGTCGGTTCACTACCGTGCTTGGGAACGGGATCGCCTTCGACCGTGAATCGCATAAGCCGGATGCGGGTCAGTGGCAAGCCATCGGCGAAGCTTGCGGCCTTCACGCCAGGCAGTGCGGTGATGCGCTCGAGCGCCTCACGGCAAAATGCGGCCGTCTTTTCGTTGGTTGAGTAACGATCGGGCGGCAGGCTGAAATGCATTGTCAACAAATGATCGGGACGAAAGCCCGGGTCTACATCAAGCACAAACAGAAGACTGCGAATCATGAATCCTGCGCCGATTAACAGCACCGAAGCCAGACTAACTTCGATCACGATAAGAGCAGCGCGCAAGGTTCGCGGGTGAGTCCGGGTGAATTGCGCACCTTGCTTGAGAACCGTAATGACCTCGGCGCGCGAGACATACAGCGCAGGGAAAATTCCGAAGAGTACGCCCGCGAGAAGACTGGCCGCGGTCGTAAAAAGCAGAACCGGAATTTCGATGTGGATTTGCTCGGGGCGTAGAATGTCTGCCGGCTTGAGCGCGAGAATGGCTTTGATTCCCCAGTGCGCGACCAGCAAACCAAGAATGCCTCCAATCGAACTCAGGACCAGGCTCTCCGTAATCATCTGCGCGATCAGCTCAGTGCGACTGGCTCCGAGCGCCTTGCGAATTGCCAATTCCTTCTGTCGCGCCATCGCACGAGTCAATACCAGATTCGCCAGATTCGCGCATGCGATCAGCAGAATCAGTCCCACTGCAGAGAGCAGGACCAGCAGATTGCGGCGAAGGTCCTTGCCTACATCTTCGACGTACACCGGGAAGATGTTCACTCCAAATCCAGCATTGAGCGTTGGATTCTGTTCTTCCAGGCGTTTGCCGATCAGGTCCATTTCGGCGCGGGCCTGCTCCAAAGAAATGCCCGGGCCCAGTCGCGCGTAAACCTGTATCTTCAGCCGGTTCAATTCTGGCGCAGCGCGCTGCGAAGCAGGTTCGTAGGGAACCCAGATGTCGGGCTTGCGCTGCTCGCTACCTTCACGCGTGGACGGCAAATAGAAATGTGCCGGGAGCACACCAACGATCGTGTAGGGAACGTCATTGAGCGTGACGCTCTGGCCGATCACGTTTCGGTTCGCGCCGAAATGGCTCTCCCAGTATGCATTGCTGAGCATGGCGGTCTGGGTATTTTGCGGTTCGGAGTCGAATGTAGTGCCGATCACCGGCGACACTCCCAGAACCTGAAAGAAGTTCGGTGAGATGCGCGCGCCATTCACCCGCTCCGGTTCTCCCGCGCTGGTGCGATTCAGGTTTGCGTCTTCCATTCCGCCGATGCCCTCGAAAACGCTGGATTGCCGCTGCCATTCGGCAAAGTTCGTGAACGCGGCGGGAAGACGCTCGCCAATTTGCGCGCCCAACGCAGGATTCTTTTCCCAGATCATGACCAGACGATCGGGATCACGGTACGGAAGTTTGCGCAGCAGAACTCCATCGACCACGCTGAACACGGCAGTGTTCGCACCAATTCCAAGCGCGATCATCAGGACCACAACCGCGGAAAACACCGGCGACGTTCGCAGCAAGCGGAACGAATGGCGGAAATACTGGATCAGGTTGGCGGATTTCATGGCGAGACACGACTGCGAATCGTCGATCTTAGCACCGCCGCGAAATGATTGCCCTTAGTCTGAACCTCCGAAACAGTCGAGACCGCGCTACCTCAATTGTTCCGAGGTTGCGCCGCGAGCCGCGAACGAAAAGAGAAGCGCTACGTCAGCGAGATCAAGCCGAACGAAGTTCGCTGGACAATTTAGTTGTGGCGAACTCAGTTCGCTGCGGCGGAAGCGAAGCAGGATTGATTGGATCTTTAACCGAGGAGGCAGTGCGCCTGCACAACCAGAACAGGAAAAAAACTGTGGTGAGCCCAAATGAAAGCCATCCCAATATGAAAGCCTGGAGCCAGTGCATGGTTGATTCCCTTCGCGATGCGGGGGAAGCATCTGCAGCGAGGGACCGATTATAAGTAAAGTCGAACGCCTTGGGAATGGTGCAAATGTTTTCTCTAAAACTGCAAACGGTGGAACGGAGAAAGGGTTGCTTGTGCAAGCCCCAGTCTATTCACGGTGTTGGAACCAGAGCGCTGAGAATCTTCGGAGCAGCTCAAGGAGCGCAACGTACCACTCTAGATAACATGTGGTACGGATGTCGCTCGGACTTTTTACCCAATGCAACGCGAATGACATAGAAATTGAGAAAAAATCCTGCATCCAAGATCTAGCCAACTCTTCTCGAGGTTGCTTTCTTCCTGTTAACGATTAGCAATAACTGTATGCTTTACGTAACGCGTACTTAATGCTACTCTGACTCATTGGTCGGCAGTTACCGGGACAAGCGGACCGGAGACTTCGCGGCTGGCAAACGGGTCAAGGCTTTTTCCGGGATCGAACGTGCTGCGCGTCTAAAGTTGGACCGTCTGGAGGCAGCGGTCATTCTCAGCGACCTTGCCGGGCTGCCGGGGAACCGTTTCGAAGCGCTCAAGGGAGACCGCAAGGGACAATACAGCATTCGCATCAACGACAAGTGGCGGATTTGTTTCGAGTGGTTGGAAGGTGCCCCGGGTCCCTCGAACGTGGAGATTGTCGATTACCATTAGGAGAATGCCATGGCGCGGTCTGCAATTCATCCCGGAGAGCATTTGGCCGAAGAACTCAGCGCGTTGGGAATGAGCGCCGCGGAACTGGCGCGGCAGTTGGGAGTTCCGACCAATCGTATCACGGAAATCCTGAATCGGCGGCGGGCTATTACTGGCGATACGGCATTGCGTCTGGCTCATTTCTTCGGTACCACCGCGGAATTCTGGCTGAACCTGCAGAGTCTCTATGAAATCCGCCTGGCGGAGCAAAGATCAGGGAAGTCCATCCGTGCGCTGCCCACGCTGAAGCACCTCGACCAAGCTCACGCTTAGGGTCTACGTTTTCTAACCATCCTACTCACAGTTTCAACGTCGGCAGAAACCGTGGCGGCCTTCTCGCCTGAATTGTCTGCTCGAATCCATACGCGATCTTCAGCAGAACCGGTTCACTCCACGCCCGCCCAAAAAAAGAGATTCCCACCGGCAAGCCAAAGACGAATCCCGCAGGCACGGTGATATCGGGATACCCCGCCACGGCGGCCGCATTCGAACTGCCGCCCACGGCGTGATCTCCGTTGGCGAGATCGGTAAGCCACGCCGGACCGGCTGTGGGCGCCATAATCGCGTCGAGGTGAAATTGGTCCATCAGTGCGTCGATGCCTTCCTGCCGCGACAGACGATGATTCGCCTCCAGTGCGTCGGTGTATTCCTTGCTGGTCAGCGGACCCTTGCCCTCGGCCTTGATGAAAATATCCTGGCCAAAGTAGGGCATCTCTCTTTCCGGGTTGGCGTCATTGAACTCGATGACCTCCTTCAACGATTTTGGCGCTCCCGGGCGCGCCGCGAGATAAGCATTGAGGTCGGCCTTCAACTCATGCTGCAGCACTAGAAACTCCGTGTCATCGAATTTTCCGTGAGTGGGCAAGTCGGCTGGATCGACCATGTCCGCGCCTTGCCGCTTCATGGCAGCGATCAGATTGTCCATCAACTGATCCTGTGCATCGTTCGAGCCAAAATATTTGCGCGCCACGCCGATGCGCGCCCCTCGAAGTCCATGAGGATCGAGAAACTTCGTATAATCCGCCGCCCCTTTGCCTGCGCTCGCCGTGGTCGCGTCGTCGCCTGGATCGACTCCGGCGAGCGCACTCAATAAGACCGCAGCATCCCGCACGTTGCGGGCCATCGGGCCAGCGGTATCCTGGCTGTGCGCAATAGGAATGATGCCGGAGCGGCTAATGAGGCCGAGCGTCGGCTTGATCCCAACTAGCCCGTTCGCCGAAGACGGACAGACGATCGAGCCGTCGGTTTCCGTGCCCACCGCAACCGCGCACAGGCTCGCAGCGATGGCAGCGCCTGAGCCCGAACTCGATCCGCACGGATTACGGTCGAGCGCGTAAGGGTTGTTAGTCTGGCCGCCGCGTCCACTCCATCCACTGCTCGAATGGCTGGAGCGAATGTTTGCCCACTCGCTTAAGTTTGTCTTGCCCAGGATTACAGCCCCGGACTCGCGTAGCTTCTGCGCAACAAAAGAATCCTTCGCCGGCTTCGAGCCGAGCAGCGCCAGCGATCCAGCGGTCGTCTGCATGCGGTCCGCGGTGTCGATATTGTCTTTGATCAGAACCGGAATGCCGTGCATCGGTCTGCGCACATGCTGTCCTTTGCGTTCTTTATCGAGCGCATCGGCAATGGCCAAAGCATCGGGATTCACTTCGAGCACGCTGTTAAGCGCTGGCCCACGCTTATCGATCTCCTCGATCCGCGCCAGGTATTTCTCGGCGATCGAGCGCGCGCTGAATTTTCCCGAAGCCATTCCGGCCTGCAACTCGGCGATGGTGACTTCATCCAACTCGAATGCTCTGATCTCAGGGGCCGAACCAGGACAAGCCGTATCCGCACGCGCGGTGGCCATAGCCGGTAGAAGTGCGGCGCTGACTCCCGCTAAGGCGCTGGTCTGCAAAAAGCGTCGGCGGTGAAGGGAACCGCAATTCCCGGTCGCATCTTCTTTAGGGCTCAAGCCACATTCTCCTCTTTGGCAATTCTGCTGGAAGCGAACCGGGAATTATAGGTCAATGGTCAACCGGGCTTGTCAAACGCAGGCTAGGGCGTGTGCACCTATAAAAGCGCGCAGCAATCTCAACGGATGGACGACCCGGAGGTAGAAAACACAGCGACAGAAGGAAATGCAGACGCGAGCATCTGCGCCTGAGTGCCACGCCTTACTTGGAGGGAAAAGGGCTTACGCCCGCTACTTGGCGCTAAGCTTCTTTCGGATGCGTCGAAGTTCCATGAAACAAAGTCCGGACGTCGTACAAAGAACGCAGCCCATCATGATAATCACCTTCATGTCCATTGGTGCGGGCTCCTCTCCCGCCAGTGCCCTGCAACTGCCTCAGAGTTATACGCCAAACGGAACTCCTATATGCGAAAGATACAGCAAAAGGCACGCGCTGACTGTTGCCATTCTAGCTTCGCTCGCCGCCCACCCGGGTCACAACTGGAAGCGCAAAATTGCCCCGCTGCGCGTTATAATATCTTTTCATGCCCAGATATTCCATAGTCGTCCCCCTGCACAATGAGCAGGAGAACGTCACCGATCTCTATGATCGCCTGAAAGCGGTCATGGAGGTGCATGGTGAGACCTTCGAGATTGTGCTGGTCGACGATGGTTCCCGCGATCGAACCTTCAATCTGCTCCGCGAGATTGCCGCCGTCGACAGCCGGGTGACGGTGGTGAAGCTCCGCCGCAACTTTGGCCAGACGTCCGCGCTGGCCGCGGGTTTCGACCACTCCCGCGGCGACTACATTATCGCCATGGATGGTGATCTGCAGCACGATCCCGCCGACATTCCACTGTTTCTCGAGAAGATCGCCGAGGGCTACGACATTGTTAGCGGATGGCGAAAGCGCCGCATCGACAACCTCTGGCTGCGCCGCATTCCTTCGAAATGCGCCAACTGGCTCATGGCCAAGTTGAGCGGTGTTAGCATTCATGACTTCGGAACCACGTTCAAAGCCTATCGCCGAGAAGTGCTGGAGCAGGTGCCGCTCTACGGTGAGTTGCACCGTTTCATTCCGGCGCTGGCTTCCTGGTATGGAGCTTCGATCGTTGAAGTCCCAATTCGCAACGTCAATCGCGAACGCGGCGCTTCACATTACGGAATCTCGCGTACCTTCCGCGTGTTCTTTGATTTGATCACGATTCGCTTTTTGCTGCGATACCTGGCGCGTCCGCTGCATTTCTTCGGCACGGTCGGAATGCTGAGTATCCTGGCCGGAAGCGGAGTGGCAGGTTGGCTGCTGATTGAGAAATTCCTGCACCACGCCGACGTCATGACCCAGCATGGCCCACTCATGATCTTTGCATCAGTGCTGCTGCTGGCAGGATTGAATATGCTGGCCGTCGGCCTGTTGGGCGAAATGCAAGTGCGCCACTACCACGAACCCGCCCGCCGCGCGCCGTACTCCGTAGATCGCCTTCTCCGCGCCCAAAGCAGCGAAGAACACACCATCTCCGAGTAAATCAAATCAATCGGAGGACGGGCGTCCCGCCCGTCTGTGTTATGAATCAGAAGTTTGTACAATAAATATCCCCTAAACACCACCATCGCCACCGGAGAAGCAAAGCGCGCGCAGTGGAGGGACCTGCTTTCCGCCAGTGCCACCTGCGAACTTCCAACTCAGAAACATCCAAACCTAAGCCTCGCCAAAAGCTTCCTTATTCACCACATAGGGCATCTTCGTAACATCCCCGCCATAATTTCCCTCAAGCACATCAATCAACCCCTGCGCACACCGCCCAGCCATGCCCTTATCCGGATCGGTCGACAACCGTGTAATCCGCGCCGCACTGGCAAAATGCGGCATCAGCCGGCAACGGTCTTCAATCGCCGGGTCCCGCAGCGGCGAATCCGCAGGCAGCGGTTCCTTCTCGTAAACGTCGAGAGCCGCCCCCGCAATCCATTTCTCGCGTAGCGCTTTCGCCAACGCCGCTTCCTCAACCACCGGCCCCCGCGAAGTATTCACCAGGAAGGCAGTGGGCTTCATCATGTGCAAAGTGCGTTCGTTGAAAAGATGATAGGTTGGCGTGGAACTTTCGCCTTCGCGAAGCAGAGGTACGTGAACGCTGACAAAATCTGCCTGCGCCAGCGCATCGTCCAGAGTCGTGTATTTGATCCAGGTTTTTTCCCGCTGTACTCCGCGCGCATGGCGCAGGTCCATCACCTCTTGGATAGCCTTCACGTAAGCGTCGTTCTGGTAAGCCGGGTCATAGCACAGGATATTCATATCGAAACCGCTGCACTTTTTGATCATGGCCAGCCCGATGCGCCCCGTGCCAATCACCGCAACCGTCTTCCCAGTCACTTCATCCCCAAGAAACGGCAAATAAGGATGCCAGTATCCCCACTGCTTGTCGCGCGTAAGATGTTCCGCGCTCCACATTTTTCGCGCCAGCACGCCCATCATGAAGAAGGAAAATTCCGCCGTAGCTTCGGTTAGAACGTCCGCCGTGTGGGTAAAAGGAACTCTGTACCGATTCGCGTCAGCCCGGTTGATGTTGTCGAAGCCCACGGCAATTTGCGCTACCACTTTGAGGTGTCCCTTGCCCGCTTCGAAAATCTCGGCGTCGATGGGATCGCGCAATGTCGTGATCAGCCCGTCAACCCCGGATTTAACCTTCTCGACAATCAGGCTTTTGGGCGGCGCTTCGGGCCTGGGATAGACCTCGACCTCATATCCCCGTTTGCGCAGCAGTTCGATCGATTCCCCAATATCGCAGGTGGCAAAAACGCGGAATTTCGCAGTCATCGTTTTCTCAGGTTGCTCTCAGGTTGGAAGTCTTGCAGATGACTGGCTTACCAACTTAAAACCAGCCGCCGATCATATTACTCCACCGGGTCCGGCGCAGGCGAATAGCTCATGTCTTGAATCGCCACCGCGTGGCTGCCTTCAGGAATTTTTTCTCGTCGAGTCCAAAGGCCACCACTGGACGCACCGCATAAACCGGCTCTTTCAGGTTCAAAATGTCCGCCTCAAATCCGGACATATCAAAGGCATACTTGCGTTGGTATTGCTTGAGGAATTTACGGCGCAGGGCGACATCGCTTGTGTCCTCTGCAATTCCTTCGACGATCACCGCCTGGTCCGCCTTCTCGGTGCAAACTACGCAGCGCTGGTTCTTCGCCAGGTTGCGCGCCTTGCGCGATTGTCGTCCAGTGCTGAACAGGAACCGTCCCTCCAGCCACAAACCCCAAACCACCATGGTGTGCGGAGACCGATCGGCCTTGGCAGTCGTGATCCAATAATTGTGAGATTTCTCCAGTCGCTGCCGCGCCCAACTCCAGGGCAGCAAACCCTTCGTGCCTTTGGGCAACCCGTATCCCGGCATGTGCGGACGGCTAGCCTTAGGTTTGATCTGTAAAAACTCAGCTCGCCGTGTTACCGCCCGTGCTACAAATTTTCCTTGGTCCACTGATCGACTCGCCCCAGCGCCTTGTTCAGATTCTCCATCGAATTGGCCACGCTGAACCGCAGGTAGCCTTCCCCGTAATCGCCAAACGCCGTTCCCGAAAGACAAGCCACGCCCGCCTCTTCAAGCAAAGCATCAGCCAGTTTCTTCGACGTCCATCCCGTCTTGCGGATATTGGGAAAAACATAGAAAGCCCCCTTAGGTACACGGCACGAGAATCCTTTGATCCGGTTCAATCCCGCCACAAACACATCACGCCGCTTCTGAAACTCAGTCCGCATCAGGTCCACAGGCGATTGATTGCCGCGAAGCGCCTCCACTCCAGCAATCTGCGTAAAGCTAGCCGTGCAAGAATTCGAATTAGTGTTAAGCCGCGCAATTTGGATAGCAAGGTCCGGCCGCATAACCCCATACCCCATTCTCCAACCCGTCATCGAAAAGGTCTTAGAGAAGCCGTCCAGAAGGATTGTGCGCTCTTTGAAGCCGGGTTCGGACATGATGGAGTGGTGGCGGGCGCCGTCGAACATGAGGCGGCTGTAGATTTCGTCGGAGAGGACCATGATGTTTCGATCGCCGATGGCTTCGGTGATGCCCTTGATGTCGCGCTGGCTGAGCGTGCCTCCCGTGGGGTTGTGGGGTGAATTCAAGATGATCAGTTTGGTGCGGTCAGTGATCAGGTGGGACAGTTCTTCCACATCGAGGCTGAAATCTTTTTCTTCCCAGAGGCGGATGGGGATGGCTTTGGCGCCGACGTAATGGATCATCGACTCATAGATGGGAAAGCCGGGGTTGGGATAAATGACCTCGTCGCCGACATCGGCCAATGCCAGAATGGAAAAGAAAATGATTGGCTTGCCACCCGGAACCACGACCACCCAGTCGCTCGTGACTTTGACTCCGCGCCTGCGTTCGACGTCGTCCGCGATCGCCTGGCGCAACTCCGGCAGCCCCGCCGCCGGGCCGTAGTGCGTGTAGCCAGCCTTGAGGGCCTCGATGCCGGCGTCGACGATGTCTTTTGGGGTGTCGAAGTCGGGCTCGCCGATTTCCAGGTGGACGATGTCTTTGCCTTGGCGTTCCAGGGCGCGTGCTTTGTTCAGCACTTCAAAGGCGGTCTCGGTGCCGAGGCGCGACATGCGCTCGGCCAGGCGGAGTTCGAATTGCGTAGATTTTTCCATAGCGGCAAAACTCGTCATTATATCCCCTCCGCGCAGTTGAGTTCATTTCCTGAACGATCGTTTGCGAGTGCCCAGTCATAGTATGCCACTTTTGGGCTCCGTTTATTCTGGATGGGTTAGCCGTTGACCGCGGAAGTGAGCTAGAATTTGGAAACTTGGGGAGGAGTTCACTATGGCAATCGATATGGAAAAGCTGAATGGATTTGTGGGGCAGTTTGTCGGGGATCTCGGTGCGGCGGTACACGCCGGGATGGTGGTAATCGGAGAGCGGCTCGGGTTGTATAAAGCGCTCGCGGCGCAGCCCATGACCTCGGGCGAACTTGCGGCAAAAACCAAAACAGATGAACGCTATGTAAGAGAATGGCTGTCTTCCCAGGCGGCGGGCGGGTATGTCACTTACGATGACAAAACCAACAAGTTCAGTCTTACTGAGGAACAGGCCTTCACGTTGGCTCAGGAAGACAGCCCGGCTTACTTACCGGGTGCCTTCCAGTTGGCGCTGGGATCGCTGGCAGCCGTTCCGCGGATCGCTGACTCGTTTCGAAGCGGTGCGGGGATGGGTTGGCATGAGCACGATGAAGGAGTGTTTCATGGATGCGAGAAGTTTTTCCGGCCGGGTTATGCGGCCAATCTGGTGAGCTCCTGGATTCCCGCGCTTCACGATGTCAAACAGAAGCTCGAAAGTGGCGCGCAAGTGGCCGATGTGGGCTGCGGGAAAGGCGCTTCTACAATCTTAATGGCGAAGGCGTTTCCGAAATCGCACTTCTTCGGTTTCGACTATCACGACAAATCGATCGAAGCCGCGCGCGATTCGGCAAAGCGGGAGGGGATTTCAGACCGGGTGACCTTTGAAGTTGCCAAAGCCAAGGAGTATCCCGGGAAAGATTACGACTTCGTCGCGGTCTTCGACTGTTTGCACGATATGGGCGACCCGGTGGGCGCCGCCGGCCACGTTCGCAAGTCGCTGCGAGATGACGGAACGTGGATGGTTGTAGAGCCATTCGCAAACGACGAGTTGAAAGACAATCTGAATCCCGTGGGCCGGGTTTACTATTCGTTCTCGACCTTGCTGTGCACGCCTTGTTCGCGGTCGCAGGAAGTGGGTTTGTGCCTGGGCGCGCAGTCGGGAGAAGCACGCATCCGGGAAGTCGTAACCTCGGCTGGGTTCAACCGGTTTCGGCGGGCAACGGAAACGCCTTTCAACATCGTTTACGAAGCTCGGCCCTGATGTGTGTTGCGTCGGGCTAGACTGGTTCGCCCCTAGTTCAAGACGTTAGTTCTTCTTTTTTATCGGGAAACAGAATTCAGAGATCCTGCGCCGGCACGCCGTCGCGTTGCGAAAGCGTGCGCTTCCTCTCGGGCTTAACGGGCAAGCCATCCCATTTGCTGCATGTGCCGACTGTCAGTTTTGCTAGTTACCGGGGTGGCGTGGGCTCTATAGACTGCCCTCGTCTGCAGGAGTGTTGTCTGGTTGGGGATATGGTTCGAGGATCCCGCGCAGACGAATCGCAAGGCTGTGGATCCAGCGAACTAAATGCGAGTCAGAGGAGAGTCACGATGAATCGAGTCACCATCAGGATGAGTGCGATGCAGTCTCCCACCAGCAGATTTCGCGCCAGCCATCGACATTTGCGGTTCATAGCTGCACTTGTGTTGTCGACTGTCGTCCCTACGATGGCCCAGGGCGGCGGCGACCTGCAGGAGAAAGTCGCAGCGGTGAAGCAGTCGATTGCGGAGAACAAGGCAAAGCTTCAACACTACCAATGGGTGGAAACGACCCAACTCACCTTGAAGGGGGACGCCAAGCCTCCTAAGTCGTCGCAGTGCATGTACGGCCCGGACGGCACGGTGCAGAAGACTCCCATGGGTCCGCCGCCGCAACCCCCGAGCGGAGGGAGAATGAAGCAGCGGATCGTTGAGAAGAAGACGGAAGAGATGCAGCAATACATGGGAGGCGTGAAGCAGGTTCTCGGCATGTACGTGCCGCCCGACCCGCAGAAAATGGCGCAGGCGCTCCAGTCGGGCAACGCTTCATTGAATCCGAACCCGGGAGCGCAAACCGTGGCGATTGTCTTCAAGAACTATGCCCAGTCCGGCGATCAGATGACCTTGAACTTCAACACGGCAACCAAGAAGATCAGCTCACTGGACGTGAACACCTATATGGATAATCCGAAAGACGTGGTCACGTTGACGGTGCAAATGGCCAGCCTGCCCGATGGCACGAACTACGTCCAGCAGTCGGTTCTGAACGCGACTGCCAAACAGCTGGTGGTGACGACGACAAATTCCAACTATCAGATGATGGGAATGGGGCAGTAACCGCGGCCGAAATCGTAGTCCGGTGCTGGAGGAGTGACGGACCGCGCGCTCCGCAATGCTTCCAGCTATTCAGCGGCGTTTACCTTCGGTTCGAGGAGCCAGTGACCGACTCGACGGTGGCGCGGAACGGTCGGGTGTTTGGAGCTCTGTCCTCCTGCGCTGGACTTTCGTCATGGCCGGTGGTCGGCAATTCGTATCACAGCAAGACAGACGGCTTAGTGGTTGCGTTCCGCGCGTTCACTGTGGACGCGAACACCTGTGGCGCGACAGATTGGATTGGTACCATGTCGGGCAAACCGCTTTCCGGTCCATTTCAGCTATGGAACCAGAGGACCAACTTCGGAAGCACCGGTACGTGGACCCAAGTTGCGTGCCCGAAGCCACCGACCGACGGCACGAAGCTGCCGGCCGGGATCGATCCGCTAGGGAACGGAAAGTAAGAACCTCCAGTTCGACGTAAAGGAAAAACTCACGCCCCGCACAGGCACCCAGGCGGGGCGTGCCTTTGAGGTTAGAGTTGGCTGCGGTGGTCTATCTTTTCGCATGCTGTGGGCTCCATCTCCTCCGTGACCTTCAGCTCTTTGCGTATGATGGTCGCGTATGTTTTCCCGGCGCACCGATTGGAAGCTTACTCCTAACCGCTTCACCCAAGCGCAGCAGGAGCTGCGGGCTGCGGGCAGGGAAGTACTCGACCTGACAATTTCGAATCCCACGCGCGCTGAGTTGCATTACGACGCGGACACCATCTTGAGCGCGCTGGTCGATGCGAAGGCCCTGGACTACGATCCCCAACCCAAAGGGTTGCGTAGCGCGCGCGAGGCTGTGGCCAGATATTACGGAAAGCAACATGACGACGTCGATCCCGAATCTGTGGTGCTCACGACCAGCACCAGTGAGGGTTATTCTTACGTCTTCCGTCTGCTGTGCAATGTGGATGATGAAATTCTGGTGCCTAAACCGAGCTATCCGCTGTTTGAGTTTCTTGCGGACTTGCAGGATGTGAAGCTGGTGCCGTATCCGCTGCTCTACGATCACGGCTGGCAGATTGACCTTCCATCTTTATATAAGGCGGTAAACCATCGCACCCGCGCCGTGGTGGTGGTCCATCCTAATAATCCCACGGGATCTTTCGTGGCTGACCAGGAACGCAGTGCACTGAACCAGTTTTGCCGCGAATATAATTTGGCGCTGGTTGCCGATGAAGTGTTTCTCGACTATGCGCACGATGGCGCCCCGCGTGCGACGTTTGCTGCCAACCGCGATGTTCTGACCTTTGCGCTGAGTGGCGTCTCAAAGATTTCAGGGCTGCCGCAGATGAAGTTGGCGTGGATCGTGACCAGCGGCCCCGGCGATGCGGTTTCCGCGGCGATGGCGCGTCTGGAGGTCGTCGCCGATACCTATTTGTCTATGAGTGCGCCGATTCAGATTGCTACTCCCGTGTTGCTGGCGCAGCGTCATTCCATTCAGCCTTTGCTGCTGGATCGGGTGCGGGCGAATTTGGGCGAACTGGATCGGGCATTGGTCAAACAGAAAACTTGTCGACGACTCGACGTCGACGGCGGATGGTATGCAGTGCTGCGAGTTCCGGTGACGCAATCCGACGAAGACCTAGCCATTGAAATTCTGCGCAAGCTTTCCGTGCTGGTTCACCCGGGACACTTTTATGATTTTTCCAGCGATGGATACCTGATCGTCACTCTGATCGCGCCGACGCAGAATTTCCGGGATGGAATTGCTCGCGTGCTGCAGTTTCTGAATCCGTAAAACACATCACTAGACAGCCCACCAGTGTGAGGAAGTGATGTGTGGAAAAATTGGACTCCACTTCACGTCCCGGTCAACTTATACTTCGCTCATGCCCCGCATCGAGAAGCACAAACCCGGATCTTTCTGCTGGATTGAGTTGTCCACTACCGATCAAAACGCGGCGAAGCTTTTCTACAGCTCACTGTTTGGCTGGGAGATCAGCGACCTCCCGATGGGGCCGGGTGACGTTTACACCATCTTCAAACTGCAAGGCGGGGATGTGAGCGCCGCGTGTACTCTACGGCCAGAGCAGCGGGCGCAGGGAGTGCCGCCGAACTGGATGATCTATGTGGTGGTGGATGACGCGGATGCTGCGGCAACACGGGCTGCGCAAGTTGGTGGCAAGGTACTGGCGCCGGCGTTCGACGTCATGGATGTCGGCCGCATGGCGGTTTTGCAGGATCCGGATGGGGCGACGTTCTCGGTCTGGCAAGCCAAGCGCGGGTCCGGCATTACCTTTACCGGCGCGGATGGAACTCTGTGCTGGGCGGATTTGAGTACGCCGGATCAGACGCGTGCGGGCAAATTTTATGCTGATTTATTCGGCTGGAAACTAAGCGGCACCGACGACGATCCGCCCTCGGGATATCTGCATATTCAGAACGGCGAGGAGTTCATCGGAGGAATTCCGCCGGCGGAGCGTCGCGACCCGCACACGCCGCCGCATTGGCTGCCGTACTTCCAGACTTCGAACTGCGATGCGACCGCCGCCAAGGCTAAGCAACTTGGCGCAAAGTTTTATCTCGAACCCATGACTATGGAAAACGTGGGGCGCTTTGGAGTGCTCGCGGATCCTCAGGGAGCCGTGTTCGCAATCTTTCAGTCGATGCCGCGAAAGTAAGGTGTTGTCTGCGGAAAGAGTAGCGGAGCGTCAATGATCTTGACCACTGACCACGGGGCGGTGCGCGAGCTGCGGCTAAACCGCCCGCCGGCGAATGCGCTATCGCCGGACTTGATTGTTGCACTGAAGCGAGCGGTGGAATCGGCTCCGCAAGATGGGGCTCGCGCAGTGGTCATTTCCGGGGCGCCTGGCAGATTCTCGGCTGGGTTGGACGTGCCGTTATTGTTGACTCTGGATCGCCCGGCGATTGCCAGTCTGTGGAGCGAGTTGTACGAATTGCTCCGGGCGCTTGCGCTTTCCCCGATTCCCATTGCTGCGGCCATCACCGGCCACGCTACGGCCGGCGGGACCGTGCTGCCAATCTTTTGCGACTGCAGGGTCGCTGCGCAAGGCGATTGGAAGCTCGGACTCAACGAAGTGCAGGTTGGACTGCCTCTGCCGCCAGTGATTTTTTCCGGGCTGCGACGGTTGGTGGGTGCGCATCAGGCGGAGAGACTTGCGGTCGGAGGGCTTCTAATTTCTCCGGATGAAGCTGCGAAGATCGGATTGGTTGACGAGGTTGTTGTCGTTGATCAGGTAGTGAGCCGGGCAATCGATTGGAGCCGCAGCTTGCTGGCGTTGCCGGTCGACGCCATGGCTGCAACCCGGCGGCGTGCGCGTGCCGACCTGTTCGAGCTTTTTGCTGCACCCTTCGATCTTGAGCTTGACCAGGTCTCAGCGGCCTGGTGGAGTCCTGAAGCTCAGACTACGCTCAGGGTTTTGGTTCAGCGGCTGGCGCGCAAGAAGGATTAAGAAAGATCCGCCCTTGAAACGTTACTTCGTCGGCACAAATAACATTTGTTGAATCTTTGTGCCTCAGAGTGCGGGGGACACCAGGCAGCCCCCGGCCAGCGCGAGTTTGATGGCGGGAATCAAGTCCAGGTGCAAACGCAGCTTCAGCACGTAGCCAAGAGCTCCGGTGGCCAGCGCAGCTTTGCGAATTTCGGAGTCGTTATTCGCCGTGAGAAAAACAATCTTGGTTGCACAGTTGACTACTCGCCTTATGCGTTCTGCTACCTGGATGCCGTTTAAAACGGGCATGGAAATATCAAGAACCGCAACTTCTGGCTGAAGTTGGACTGCGGCTTCGATTGCAGTATGACCGTCATTTACCGCCCCAACCACTTCAAAGTCAGAGGCTAAGAGCGAAACGACGGCTTTAAGCATCGCCGGGTTATCGTCAGCCACCAAGACTCGTGGCTTGGTCAATCCAGGATTTCGGGACGGCACAATTGCTCCTTTCGCAGCCCTGCTCTCAGCTACGTGTGATCTGCTTACGAGCGTCACATAAACTAAACCCCAGTTACAGGGAAAGGTTCTGTGGCTGGTTCCGTAAAATCGTCTGAATTCGGATGCGAATTGTTGCCAGAGGTGTTGTCCAGTGCAGGAGACGATCGCGGAGAATTCCGTCAATCACGCCGCCCACATCGAAATGCCGGGCTAGCTCTTCAGAAACGGATTATTCTCGCGTTCTTCGCCGATCGTGGTCTGGGGGCCGTGGCCGGGGACGACGACCGTATCATCCGGCAGGGCCAGCAGCTTGTCGTGCAGGGAATCGATGATCTTCTCGAAGGAACCGCCGGGCAAATCGGTTCGGCCAATGCTGCCCGCAAACAGCGTATCGCCTGCGATCAGTTTTTTCTCGGCAGGAAAATAGAGGCAGACGCTGCCCTCGGTGTGTCCGGGCGTAAAGATGACATCGGCCGTGAGCGAGCCGGCCTTCACCGTGTCCGCTTGTCCGATGTCGCGATCGATTTCCACTTTACCCGGGGGTGGCACTTGAATCCATGAGGCTTGGATATCGAGCATCTTCAGCAGAACGTGATCATTCTGATTGAGCAGGATCGGCGCGCCGGTTGCAGCCCGCAATTTCATGGCTCCGCCCACATGGTCGATGTGCGCGTGGGTAATGACGATCTGTTTTACCTGCAGGTTGTGTTTGCGAACCAGCGCGAGAATGCTTTCGATTTCATCGCCCGGATCGATCACCATAGCTTCGCGCGTGCTCTCGTCTCCCATGACGGAGCAATTGCACTGCAAAGGGCCAACAGGAAGGATTTCGTGGATCATGAGAGTCAGTTCGTTGGTCCTAGGTCATTCGTCTTTGGCTAAGCGCTTGGCCTTGCGTGGACCAACGACCAACGACGAACGACCGACGACCTATTTCTGCGGACTCGGAGCCGAGGGTGGCGTTGCCGGCTTCGCCGGTTGCGTCTTAGCCGGCGCGGCTTTGACTCCCTGCAGCACGGAGTTCGTAACGCCACGGCGCGAAGCGAAAACCGAGAGCGTGATCGAAGTCACCATAAAGATGATCGCTGACCATGTAGTGGCACGCGACAGAACCGTGGCCGCTCCGCGCGGGCCGAAGGCGGTCTGGCTCCCCATGCCGCCAAAGGCCGCGGCAATGTCGCCGCTCTTGCCGCTCTGCAGCAACACGACGATGATGAGAAACAAGCAAACCGCGATGTGGACGAGGGTAATTAGTATGACCATGGTTGTAACGATTCCTAGACCGGCGTGCTCTGCCGTTCGTTTCTAGTTCGAAGGTTGCTTCCGGGGACTTTTATCCACGGGGAAGTGCATGCGATGGCGGGGGAGGGATCCCGAACTAAGCTTTCGCGCTGATAACACGCAACTTGGTTCGTCTTCGCCGGGCGGGAATAACCCGATACGAGACCCTGCCTGCACCGCTTGAACATTGTACGATGGGCGAGCGGGAGAATACAAACTCGCCAGCTTTAAATCGGGCCAGTGCCCGGAGAGGCACTATCCCACTTAGCGAATCGTTGACAGTTTTCGATAAAGATGCGATTGTATTTGGAATCCAAAGGTGCATCGGCCATAGTATTTAGCCGTAGTATTTATTAGATGATAAGTTCTGCCCAAGCCTCGTTGTCGTCTTGGAAGCCGGTCTTTCGGTTCCGGGCGGAGCTATTTCGCGTAGTCATTCTGCTGGTACTTTTTATTATTACGGGTGTAGCTGTAACACCCGGAACCAGCGGATGATGTAGCCCAGAAGAGATTCAAACAGAGGCCATCATCCAGAAAAGATGATGGCCTTAAGTTTTTTATGGGCTTGATCGAAGAAAGATGGGAGCGGGAATGAGCGAACGAAAACTCAACAGCGCGGCTCTTACGCAAGGGCCTAGTCGTGCGGGAGCACGCGCCATGTTGAAAGCCGTGGGCTTCACGGACCAGGATCTGAAACGGCCTCTGATCGGAGTAGCCAATACCTGGATTGAAATCGGCCCCTGCAACTATCACCTCCGCGAGCTCGCGGCCTCGGTCAAGCAAGGCATTCGCTCTGCCGGGGGCACGCCGATGGAGTTCAACACGGTTTCCATCTCCGACGGGATCACGATGGGCACCGAAGGCATGAAAATGTCGCTGGTCAGCCGCGAGGTGATTGCTGACTCGATCGAATTGGTCACACGCGGCAATCAGTTTGACGGGATCGTCGCGCTGGTGGGATGCGACAAAACTATCCCGGGAGCGATTATGGCGCTGGCGCGGTTGAATATTCCGGGCCTTGTGCTGTACGGCGGATCGATTGCCCCGGGCAGCTACCACGGGCAGAACGTCACCATTCAGGACGTGTACGAAGCTGTGGGTGCGCATGCGCAGAAGCGGATGAGCGACGCGGATTTGCTGGCGATGGAAAACAGTGCGTGCCCGGGAGCGGGAGCTTGCGGCGGGCAGTTCACCGCAAACACCATGGCGATGGTCTGCGAATTTCTCGGGCTTTCGCCGATGGGCAGTGCGAGCGTGCCCGCACTGGATGCTCGTAAATCAGAAGTCGCCCAGGCTGCGGGTGCGAAGGTGATGGAGTTGCTAAGCCGCGACCTTCGTCCGCGGCAGATTCTTACTCGCGAAGCCTTCGAGAACGCGATTGCCAGCGTGGCGGCGACCGGTGGCTCGACCAATGCCGTGTTGCATCTGCTGGCTATCGCGTACGAAGCAGGGGTGGGCCTCTCTTTGGATGACTTCGATCGCATTTCGGAGAGGGTGCCCTTGCTGGCCGATCTTAAACCGGGCGGAAGGTTCGTCGCGACCGATTTGTATCAAGCGGGCGGCACGGGGTTGGTGGCAAAACGGCTCAATCAGGCCGGGCTTCTGCATGGAAGCGCGGTCACCGTCAGTGGCAGAAGCATCGCCGAAGAGGCAGAAGCGGCGACCGAGACCGCAAAGCAAAAAGTTGTCCGTTCTCTCAACGATCCCATCAACCCGACGGGTGGGCTGGTCATCTTGAAAGGCAATCTTTCTCCTGAAGGATGCGTCGTCAAGGTTGCGGGGCACAAACATCTTCATCACCGCGGGCCAGCGCGTGTCTTTGATAGCGAAGAAGCGGCTTTCGCCGCGGTGCAGGAGGGCCGAATTCAGGCTGGAGATGTGCTGGTCATCCGCTACGAAGGCCCACGCGGAGGACCGGGCATGCGCGAAATGCTCGGTGTGACCGCGGCCCTGGTGGGCGCGGGACTCGGAGACTCAGTGGCATTGCTCACCGACGGCCGCTTCTCCGGTGCCACGCGCGGACTCATGGCGGGTCACGTTGCACCCGAAGCCGCTAACGGCGGCCCCATTGCCGCCCTTCGCGAAGGAGATATTGTCATCTTTGACGTTGGACGACGCGAGTTGCGCGTGGAACTCTCCGGCGATGAGATCCGGAAACGGCTCGCCGCGTGGTCGCCGCCCGAAGCCCGTTATCGCAGCGGCGTTATGGCGAAGTACGCGCGGCAGGTTTCGTCGGCGGCACAGGGTGCGATTACGAATTAGGGAATGAATCCTTTGTGTACCTTCGTGTCCTTTATGGTTGACGACGTTCAAAGGCTGGAACCACAAAGGACACGAAGGAAGAAATTCCGGGATTCCGCACGGGCGAGGCCGCCCGCGCCTACATTGCGTGTTTGAGGAGCTTATGAAGAAAACTGGCGGAGAGATTATCTGGGAGTGCCTCAAGCGGGAAAACGTGAAGCACATCTTCGGCTATCCGGGGGGAGCGATTCTGCCTGCCTACGATGCGCTTTGCAAGTACCCGGAGATCCATCATGTGCTGGTGCGCCACGAACAAGGCGCGGCTCACATGGCCGACGGTTACGCTCGCGCCGGCGGCAGAGTCGGCGTCGCCATTGCCACGTCAGGACCGGGTGCCACCAACCTGGTTACCGGCATTGCCACTGCGATGATGGATTCTTCGCCGATCGTCTGTATCACCGGCCAGGTGGGCAGCAAGCTGATCGGTTATGACGCCTTTCAGGAGACCGATATCACTGGCATCACGCTGCCGATCACCAAACATAACTACCTCGTGACCCGAGCTGAAGATCTCGCTCCCGCGATGCGTGAAGCTTTCTGGCTGGCGCAGTCGGGGCGGCCGGGGCCGGTGCTAATCGATGTCACGAAAGATGCACAACAAGCGAGCTGCGAATTCGACTGGGAGGCCGCCGAACCGCAGAGACGCCACTGTCTGGCAGCCAGTTCGTCTACGCCTCAATATGGCGATGCGCTCGAATTAATCAATCATGCCAAGCGACCGGTGATTCTTGCAGGGCACGGCATCCTGCTCTCTGGCGCAATGCGCGAGGTGTGCGCTTTTGCCGAACGTGCCCAGGCGCCGGTGGCGATGACACTTCTCGGCATTGGTTCTTTCCCGGCATCGCATCCCCTGAACCTCGGCATGATGGGCATGCACGGCGAGGCCTGGGTGAACACCGCGATACAAGAAGCGGATCTGCTGCTGGCGTTCGGTATGCGCTTCGATGATCGCGTCACCGGCAACCTCAAGACGTATGCGCCGATGGCGAAGAAGATCCACATCGAAATCGATCAGGCCGAAGTGAACAAGAACGTGAAGATCGACGTGGCGTTGATCGGCGATTTGCGTCAAGTCCTCGGCGAACTGTTGCCGCGCGTGGACGCGGGCAATCGTGCAGCATGGCTGTCGCGAATTCAGGAACTGAAGGGTGACTCGGCGGTGCGCGACATCCAGAATTTACCGGATGATGGCCATCTGTACGCCGCGCACGTGGTGAATGACCTGTGGCGCGAGACTTCTGGGGATGCCGTCGTAGTTACTGACGTCGGCCAGCACCAGATGTGGGAAGCGCAGTATTACAAGCACGATAAACCGCGGACGCTGATCACCTCCGGCGGGTTGGGCACGATGGGTTTCGCCCTGCCCGCCGCGATCGGCGCCAAGTTTGCGCGTCCTGATGCGGAAGTGTGGGTTGTCGCCGGGGACGGCGGCTTTCAGATGACGATGGCTGAGCTAGCCACCATCGCGCAAGAGCGCCTCGACATCAAGGTCGCGATTATCAACAACGGCTATCTGGGTATGGTGCGCCAGTGGCAGGAGTTTTTTTACGAACGCCGCTACAAGGCCACCCCGTTGTATAGCCCAGACTTCGTGAAACTCGCGGAGGCGTTTGACCTTTCCGGTTCCGCGGTTCGAAAGCGTGCTGAGGTCGTGCCAACCATCCGCGAGGCTCGAGAACATCTCGGCACCTACGTGATCAATTTCTGTGTGGAGCAGGAGGACTCGGTCTTCCCCATGGTGCCCGCGGGCGCCGATCTTCACGCCATGATTCGTCGTCCCAGTCCGTTGGTCGAAACTGCGCAGGACTTGTGAGGAAAGCATGCTGATGACACTGGTGGTCCAGGTAGAGAACAAGCCCGGAGTGCTGAACCGGGTGGCATCGCTTTTTCGGCGACGCGGTTTCAATATCGAGTCGCTGACGGTCGGGCACACGGAAAAGCCTGGCATCTCGCGCATGACCATTGTGGTCGATACCGATGAGGGTGGCGCGCTGCGGATTGAAGCCAATCTCTACAAACTGGTCCATGTGCTACGCGTCGAAAATGTGACTTCGACTCCGTCGGTTTTTCGCGATCTGGCCATGATCAAAGTGGCCGCGACCCCGGAAACGCGCGCCGAAATCATGCAACTGGCACACGTCTTTCGCGCCCGCATCGTCGACGTGAACAGCGAGTCGCTCGTCATCGAAACCACAGGGGCTGAGGACAAAATTGACGGCTTGGTTGAGATATTGCGCGGCTTCGGGATTCTGGAGATGGCGCGAACCGGCAGAGTCGCCATGACGCGTGGTCCGAGACCTGAAGCTTCGACAGGCGCACCTGGTCAAGACGATTCGTTGGAGGACGAATCCGTGTCCTATTCGGTTTAACAATGATTGGAGGCCGTGAGCGCTTGGTGGCTCGGCTGCTGAAAGTGCTGGATGCTCCGCTTCACGCCGCGGGGAATCACGTCCCGTCTGATGAAGACGGGAGATGCTGTCAATAGCCGATCGAATGGGCCAGCAACGCTGTGCGCATGTCGATACAACAAGATTAAAAGGAGAACACAAATGGCAAACATGTATTACGACAACGATGCTGACCTGGCGCTCATTCGCGGCAAGAAAGTCGCGGTGATTGGTTATGGTTCGCAAGGTCACGCTCACGCTCTGAATCTTCGCGACAGCGGAGTCCAGGTAGCGGTAGCGCTTGCCCGCGGCAAGCAAATCGCGCGCTCGTGCCGAGGCTGAGGGGCTTCGACGTGCTTTCCCCCGCTGAAGCCACAGTCTGGGCAGACGTCATCGCGTTCCTGGCTCCGGACACAACTCAGCCAGCCATTTACCACGAAGCGGTTGCGCCCAACCTCACCGCGGGGAAGACTCTCTTCTTCGCGCATGGTTTTAACATCCATTTCGCGACCATTAAGCCGCCCGCTGACGTGGATGTAATCATGATCGCCCCGAAATCTCCTGGCCATCGTGTGCGAGAAGTCTTTATCGACGGTGGCGGAACTCCCGGGTTACTGGCCGTCTACCAGGATGCCAGCGGATCGGCGAAGGCTCTGGCTCTTTCCTACGCGAAAGCACTGGGATGCACGCGAGCCGGCGTCATCGAAACAACCTTCGGCGAAGAAACCGAGACCGACCTGTTCGGCGAGCAAGCCGTTCTCTGCGGCGGCGTAAGCGCGCTAATCAAAGCCGGCTTCGAAACCCTGGTCGGAGCTGGGTACCAACCCGAGATCGCTTACTTCGAATGCATGCATGAGCTGAAGCTGATTGTGGATTTGATGTATCGTGGCGGTTTGAACTACATGCGGTACTCCATCAGCGACACGGCCGAGCACGGCGATTACACCGGCGGGCCGCAGTTGATCACGGACGAAACCCGCAAGACCATGCGTCGCATGCTGGGTGAGATTCAGCGCGGAGAATACGCACGCAAATGGATCGCCGAAAACGAAGCTGGACGTCCCTGGTTTAACGCCACACGTAAGAGTGAGCAGACCCATCCCGATCGAACAAGTGGGAGCGCGGTTGCGCGAGCTCATGACTTTCCTGGATCCGGTACGGATTACGCCAGACGGAATACCAGAGAAGACGGCGCAACCGGCCGCCGAGTTTGTAGGCCAGCGGCGCCGACTGATAAGCGGGGAAGAGAGATCGAATATTATGCATGTCTATGACTGGAATTCGATGCAGCCGCAGGCGGTCACGGACCTGTACCGGCGCACCGTCGCGCAGGGACGAGAAGATGAGTGTGGCCCGACTCGAAGTCGCTAAGGGATCTTCCACTCGGGCCCACCGCCATGAACATGAAGAAGTGATCATTCTGCTGAAAGGCTGCTGGCAGTTTCACTTTACTGACGGGCGATGTTGTGTTGCGTCCGAATCAGATGCTGACCATTACGCCGGGCATGGAGCATTCGTCCGATGTCCTGGAAGATGTGGTGGCGATCGACGTGTGCAGCCCCACACGGGAAGATTGGCTCACCGGTACCGACCGCACACTTCACGACGATCCAGATCAGTGTCTGTGGGGCGTTTAGCACTGCGGTATGGGAGTCCCGAAGCCGTTGGCGAGCTGCACTCACATATGGTTACGCTGAACGACATCCAGGATGCGCTTCGCCGGATTCGCCCGAGCATCGGGATTTCGCCGGCGGCGCAGTCGCATGAACTCTCCCGCATTGCGGGTGGGCCTGTCTTTCTCAAGCTGGAAAACCTGCAGAGGACAGGAGCGTTCAAGGAGCGGGGCGCACTGAACAAGCTGCTGATGCTGACTTCCGAAGAACGGGAGCGAGGTCTGGTCGCTGCCTCGGCCGGCAACCACGCTCAGGCTGTAGCCTATCATGCCGGGCGACTGGGAGTGAAGTCGCAGATCTGGATGCCGCTTACCACCCCTCTGGCGAAAGTCTCCGCAACGCGAAGGCACGGCGCTGAAGTCGTGCTGCACGGAACCAGTTTCGATGAAGCCTACACTGGCGCGCGCGAACGCTGTTGCCGGGAGCGGCGAACCTTCATTCATCCATTCGATGACGAACACGTCATTGCGGGTCAGGGCACGTTGGGCCCGGAGTTGCTCGAGCAACTGCCGCAACTTGACGCGGTCATCGTGCCAGTCGGAGGTGGTGGCCTCATCGCTGGCGTGGCTGTTGCCCTGAAGGAACTGCGGCCGCAAATACGTGTGATCGGGGTACAAACCTCCGCGCTTCCATCGATGGCTGCCGCGCTTGAGGAAAAGGTGCCGGTGCTTTTGCCGGCTGCGTCGACGGTCGCAGACGGCATCGCCGTGCGTTCGGCGGGGGAAAGAACGCTGCCGCTGGTGCAAAAGTACGTTGACGATCTGGTGTTGGTGGATGAAGAGGAAATCGCTAACTCAATCCTGTTTTTGCTCGAACGGGAAAAGACGGTGGCCGAAGGCGCGGGAGCAGTCGGCGTTGCCGCGCTTCTTCACGCCAAAATCGATCTCAAGGGTCAAACTGCCGCAGTTGTGGTATCGGGCGGCAATGTCGATGTCACGCTGTTAGCGCGGATCATCGAGCGGGGTTTGGTGAAGGACGGTCGGCTGGTGCGTTTGCGGATTCATCTGCCCGACCATCCGGGAGCGCTCAATCGGCTTACGGGTGTGATTGCCACAAAACTAGTGAACATCGTCGAGACCAGTTACGAGCGGGCTCATTACGGCGTAGGGCTTGGCGACACAGCCATTGACCTTACGATGGAAACGAGAGGTCCGGACCACTATGGAGAGTTGGCGTACGCGCTGACGGAGTCTGGTTATGACTTCGAACGGGTCGTTTAATCGAAGGGCTGCAAGTAAAAGGGAACCAGGGAGAGCCGAGCAATGATCATCAACATGCGGGAGCGGGCCAGCGAGGCAGAGATCCAACACGTAATTGATCGTGTGAAGGAGGCTGGATATCAGGCGCACATTACCCGCGGAGAAGAGCGCACCATTGTGGCGGCGGTCGGCAGTGGGGGACGCCGGCATGAACTGGAGGCGCTGGCGGCTGCGCCCGGCGTCGATGGCGTGGTTGCGATCGCGCAGCCCTTCAAGCTTGTGAGCCGCCAGGTAAAGCCGCATCGTACCGTGGTCGATATTGGTGGTGTGCTGATTGGAGACGGAAGCTTTGTCGTGATTGCGGGCCCGTGTTCGGTTGAATCACGAGAGCAACTGTTTTCGACCGCCCGTGCTGTGAAGGCCGGGGGAGCGCGATTGCTGCGAGGCGGAGCATACAAGCCTCGAACGTCTCCTTACGAATTTCAGGGCCTTGGTGTGGAAGCGCTCCGGCTGCTGAGTGAAGCTCGGGAAGAAACCGGTCTCCCGGTGGTCACCGAGGTGATGAGCACGGAGGATGTGGATGTGATTTGCGAACATGCTGACCTGTTGCAGGTGGGAGCACGCAACATGCAAAATTTCGCGCTGCTGCGGCGATTGGCTAAAGTAGATAAGCCAGTGCTGTTAAAGCGTGGGCCGTCGGCTAGCGTTAAAGAGTGGCTGTTAGCGGCTGAATACCTCGTTGCAGGCGGGAACGCCAACGTCGTCCTCTGTGAGCGCGGAATCAAGACATTTGAGACCGAGACGCGGAATACGCTGGACCTCGCCTCAATTGCGCTGGCCCGGGAACTAACGCATCTGCCGGTGATTGCCGATCCGTCGCACGGGACCGGGCGTCCTAGTCTCATCGCCCCCATGTCGCGTGCCGCCGCGGCCCTCGGAGCCGACGGACTTATGGTCGAAGTGCATCCGTGCCCCGAGCGGGCATTGTCGGACGGGCCTCAATCTTTAGATCTTCCGGGATTTTCTCGACTTATGCTCAGCCTCGCCGAGCCTTTGCGGGCAGCTGAGGCATAAAGCGCTAGCCGGCTATGTTTTGTTCGGCCCCGGACGGCCGGGGTTACGTGTGCGTTGGTCGACCTCTACGATGTTCATGCAGAAACCCGCGTCATTCCCCCGTCAAAAGCAGTAACATGCTAAGTTTCCCCCCGGAGAGGGGTTCATGGATCCTGTCACACCGCGAAGATTGGCTGGCCGCTACGAGGTGCGCGAAGTCCTCGGACAGGGTGGCATGGGTGTGGTCTACCGGGCCTATGACACCGTGATTCGCCGCGAAGTCGCGGTCAAGACGATCCTCGATATCCCCGATCCGGCTTCGCTGCAGTTGTTCTATAAGGAATGTGACGTGCTCGCGTCCATGAGCCATCCCAACATCATCGAGATTTTCGATATCGGCGAGTTCGAAGAGGATGGCAAGAAAAAGCCTTACTTCGTTATGCCGCTTCTGCCAGGCACGACGCTGGATACTTTTTATCCGCAAGGCCAGCCATCGGCTGACGGTCGAGCGCACGGTCGGGATCATTTCCCAGACCTGCCGAGGCCTGCAGGCGGCGCACGAGCGAGGCCTGGTCCACCGCGACCTGAAACCCAGCAACATTTTCGTGATGGAAGACGACTCGGTCAAGATCATCGATTTCGGTGTGGCGCACATGACCGACACGCATTCCACCCGGGCGCAAAAGGGGACGTTGCTTTACATGTCTCCCGAGCAGATTGAGATGAAGCCGCTGTCGGCTCTTTCCGATATCTTTTCGCTGAGTGTTGTGGCCTACGAGGCTCTCACTGGGCGGCATCCGTTCCAGCGCGCCCGTGCCGACGAGATCGTCGAGGCGATCCGCCGCCAGATTCCGCCTCCGGCTTCTGATATCAATCCCGGCGTCAGCCAATCGATTGGCCGGGTCGTGCATAAGGGAATGGCGAAGCAGCCCTGGCATCGTTTTTCCAGTGCGCGCGAGTTTAGCGATGCGCTCAATAAAGGCGCTGCGCAACGAGCCTATCGAGTTCTTCGATTCTTCGCGCACTCGCCCCCGGCTGGAACGTGCCACCAAGGCGATGGAGACAGGGGACTATCAGTTTGCCGGTGAAATTCTGGGAGAGCTGGAAGCTGAAGGCCATCTCGACTCTTCCATCACGTCGTTGCGCCATCAGTTGGACACGACAGTCCGACGGCGAACGATCGCGCAGTTGCTGGATGCCGCCAAAGCCCGCTTTGAGGAAGAAGAAGATCCGCTGGCCCTGCAGAAGCTTCAGGAAATCCTGGAGATGGAACCGGACAACGTGTTGGCGTTGTCCCTGAAGAGCAAGATCGAAAGCCGGCGCAGCGAGAAGCAGATCGAAAACTGGTATCGGCTGGCCCGCCAGCATACCGATAATCACGCGTATCCTCACGCTCGCGAAGCTTTGCAGAACGTTCTGCAGCTCCGACCGAAAGAGGCGCGCGCCCTTCAACTCATTGCTGAGGTCGATCGCCAGGAGCAGGAATACAACAAGCTGCGCCAGGAGAAAGCGCAAATTCATCGTGCCGCGATGGAGGCCTGGCAGAACGGGGACGTCAGCAACGCACTCAGCAAATTGGCGGTGGTTCTGGAACTGGACCGGCGGGCGCCAGATATTTCCAGCCCCGAGGGCAGTGCCACCTACCAGAGTTTTTACAACGAGGTTCGCTCCGAACACGATGCCATGAATACGGCGTACGCCGAGGCGCGGAAGCAACTGGCGGAACGCAATTTCAGCAAGGCGCTCGCAGTTTGCGACACCTATCTTGCCAAGTATCCCGACAAACGCGATTTTCCAGGCGCTGAAGTACGACGTGGAAGAACAGCAGCGGCAGGAACTTTCCGCATACGTCGCGTCGGTGGACCGGCAAGTCGAGGCTGAGCCTGATCTGGACAAGCGGGTGAACATCCTGAAAGATGCGCTTCACCTGCACCCCGATGAGACCCATTTCGAGCGCGCTCTGCGGCTGGTCAAGGACAAGCGCGATCTGGTGAACTCCATCGTTGCCCGGGCCCTCATCATGAAGAAGAAGGTGCGTTCGGCGACGCGCTCAACGATTGGGAAATCCTGCGCACTATCTACAGCCAGTATCCCGGGCTTGAAATTTGAAGTGGAGCGGCTGCAGAAACGGCGCGAACAGCAATCCCGCATCGAAGCCAAAACCCGGCTGGTCGAGCAGATCGATGCCTGCCTGCATTCCAGCGACTACGCCCGCGCTCTGGACCTTGTTGGAACAGGCCAACGCCGAGTTCCCGAACGATGCCGAACTGGGAGAGCTCGAAAAACTTGCCAATGACGGATTGCGACGCGCCACAGAAGCGCACCGGCTGATGACCGAGGGGCAGGAGCTATGCGCGCAAGACCGTTTCGCCGATGGGATCAAGTTGTTGAAAGATGCCTACGAACTCGACGAACACAATGCGCTCACCCGCGCCGTGTTTTCCAATGCTTTGGTAGAGCAGGCGCGAGTGGTGGCCGAGAAGAACTGGCAGGAAGCCGAGCAGTTAGCGCAACAGGCTTTTGACTTGAATCCCAGCCACCCGCTTTCCAAAACGGTTCGTACCCTCATCCTGGATCAGAAGCGGGAACAGATCGTGAGTGAGTGTCTCTCGCAGGCGCGCAAGCTGCAGGCGTCGGGTGATCTGGCGGGTGCGTTGTCGCGTCTCGAAGAAGCGCTGGCTGCATATCCGCGCGAGCTGCGCTTGGTTCAGATTCAGGAAACTCTGCAGCGGGAGCTTCATGCCCAGCGACGCCAGGCACGACGCCGCGACTTGGAAGAGTTGCGACGGACGGAGCGCGAAGCTGAGACCATCACCGATCCGTCCGTGAAGCAGGTTTTCGGGGAACGCATCCAGGTTTTGGCTGCCAAGTATCTGGACGACGAAGAAGTTCTCGCGATGGCGAATGGGATTCTCGGCCGATTAAACCTGCCGACCGTCCAGGGAAAGATCCCGGCACAAAATGCTGATTCCGAGAAAGCGCGCCAGCAACGAACTCCGGGGTCGCTCCCGTATCATACTTCGGAGGGGACGGAGCGACTGCGTCGATCTTTTCGCCGGCGACGATTGACGTTTCTCCTTCGTCCGTATCCGAGAAAAGTAACTCTTCCATGCCCAGCGCGGATGTTGCCGGAGCGCCCGCTGCATCGGCTCCTCCACCGGCCGAGGTTAAATCTTTACCTCCGAGTGATCGGCCAGCATCCTCCACGACTGGTCCGACGCGGCCCAAGAGTTCGATGCAGCTCCCGCGCGCACTCGCGGCTGTCGCTGTCGCCCTAGTGCTGGTAGCGGCGTTTTTCCTCGCAAGACATCGTCACTCGTCGAACCCGCCGCCAGCCGTTACGCGATTCACCGTGCACACTACGCCTCCGGGAGCGACCATTCGAATTAACGACCAGGTCCGTGGCACCTCTGATCTGCAAGTTGATTTGCCCGACGGCAGCTATCAAATTGAGGCAGAACTAAGTGGCTACCAGACCAAGGTTAGCTCGATCGATGCCAAAGCTGGCTCCCCTAATTCGATCGATCTAGTTCTTGAACCGGCTTTGCCGATCGTCAAGCTTTCTGCCGATACGGGCACGGGAAAAGTTGCGTTCGATGACCAGGCCGCCGTCGATCTCCAAGGGGCGCAGTGGATACTCGACAAGCTGGCGCCCGGCGAACACAAATTGAAGTTCGAAGGGACCCAGGGAAGCGCATCTTTCACGTTTTCGAGCGATGTGGGCGCGCCACCGGCGGTCAAGGGACCGGTCGTGGCCAATCGTCTCCTTGCCGTGGTGGTCAGCAATCTCGGCAACCGAGTCCATGTTTACTGCAGCGATCCCGCAGCCAAGCTCAGTCTTGACGGGCAGGCCGCAGCCGCCATGGGAGAGAACGGATGGGAGCTTCCCCAAGTCTCTCTCGGTACGCATGAACTGGCCCTGACTCATGGCGGCGATCAGTACAAACTGGAAATCGACGTCGGCGCCGCTCCAACTCTGGCGGCTTTCCTGCAGTCGGGCCAGAATATTGGAACTCTGGTGATTGTGACGGGCGAGGACAAGGCTCGAGTCTATCTCAATGGACAGCTCCAGAAGGGAACCACGCAAGGCGGACAACTGCGGATCCCAAATCTTGAGCCAAAGGATTACTTGGTCACAGTTGGCAAGGCAGGCTTCCAGGATCTTCCGCCGCAGAATGTCCGCGTCCGCAAGGGAGAACAAACCAAGCTGTCCTTCAGCCTGCAACCCATTCCTCATCTTGCCTCGCTCTCCATCCAGGGCGGGACGCCGGGCGCGCAAGTCTTCATCGATCAGGCGCCCGTAGGAACGGTGCAGCCGGATGGAACTTTCAGTCTCGCCACCATCCCGCCGGGCGACCACGTGATCGAGTTGCGCAAGGATCGTTTTATCTCGAAGCGAATGCAGAAGCACTTCGCCGCTGGCCCAAGCATCGCATTAACCGGTGCCGATGCGGTCTTGCAGGCGGGCACGGGTGAATTGCGTATCACTTTTTCGCCTCCGGAAGCCGTAGTCAATCTTGCCAAAGCCGGAGAAGCGCCAGTGAAGGTGGCCAGTGGCAACGCCGTGAGTCTGCCACCGGGAACGTACACGCTTACCGCACGAATCGCCGATGGTTTGACTCGTTCGTCGACCGTCGAGGTCGTCGCTGGTCAATCGAAGACTCTCGACCTTCCCCTTGCTCCCAGCGGAATGTCCAAGTGGGATGACCCGGCGGGTTGGAGGCAGGACAAGAACGGTTTTGTCCACAAAGGTGGAGACTTCGTGCTCTACGGTGTTTCCCCCGCATCCGGCACATTTGCTTTTTCCGTCATGTTGCAGAAAGGGCATCGGCTGCAGTGGGTGGTGAACTATCTCGACCCTAACAATTACGTTCTGTTTCAGCTCGATGAAAACAATTTCTACCGCACAATAGTGCACAACGGGCAGAAGTCGGACGAATTCAAGGCTCCCCACAAGAGCGAAAAGAAGAGCTTTCGCTTTATGCAGATTCGCGTAACGCCCACCGAAATCGTTCACCAGGCGAAGGAGGGTGACGCCTGGGTGATTCTAGACAAGTGGAACGCGCCCGGAACCAATCTGGCTGCCGGCAAGTTTGGCTTTTACATCCCGGGGAACGACCAGGTTGCCCTCGCCAGTTTCAGCCTCTACGCCGACCTGAACGTGCAGCACTAGGACCACAGCCGCGAAGCGGCGGCCGTGCATGCTTGTACTTCACGGCACGCTCGAACTCTAAAACGTTTGCCTCCAGACCGAGACCCTTACCCCGCACTCCGGTCAACGAATTTCCCGGCAATATATCTTTGTCCATAAACATACTAGACATTCGCCAGGGAATTGGATACAATTCTTCCCGGCGGTTACCTGATTGAGGCCCGTGCCCGCGGATCTCCTCCTGAGCCGGGCCTCTCTTCGGTTCCCGCTTTCTTGCGCCTTCCCAGCGTTCTGCTGCCTTTGCCTCGTCCCTTAACCCACCAGGCCTCGCGATACTGTTCCCACATCCCTCCTCTTCTGCCCGCTGGATACACACGCAGATTGAATTGCGTCGAGGCCTTGTGCATGAACGCCATCTCCCCCAACTCTGCACGCCGTTTCGGATCATTCCTGCCCCGCCAGTTCTCGGTGTTTCACACACTGCCAAATGCAACATTCCACTGCACTCCCACTCCCGTTCGCTGCCGCATTCTGCGGCCTGCGCGGCGCTTCCGTTATACTAACCAGGTATGCCAGTGCTGAAGAACATCGCGGCGATCGCCAAGGGCATGAGCATCACTTTCATGGAGATGTTCCAGCCCACGCAGGTGGAGAACTATCCCGACGGGCCGGGACCGCTTCGAGGCGCCAAGTTTCAAGAGCGATTTCGTGGCGTGCACGTCCTGCAGCGCGATGAAAACGGTTTGGAAAAGTGCGTAGCCTGTTTTCTATGCGCGGCCGCCTGTCCCTCGAACTGCATTTATATTGAAGCGGCTGAGAACACGGCCGAGCATCGGGTGAGCGGAGCCGAACGCTACGCCAAGGTTTATAACATCGACTACAACCGATGTATTTTCTGCGGATACTGCGTCGAGGCTTGTCCCACGGACGCCATCACCCATGGGCACGGTTTCGAAATCGCAACCTTCAACGCCAGCAACCTGGTCTACCGCAAAGAGCAGATGCTGGCCCCCCGGCCAGCACATATGGGAGCGAACGCGGTGTTCAATCAAGCTGAGGTGGCGGAGGGCGCGCCCGCGATGCCGGTACCAGGAAGCTAAGGTTCTTAGTTTCCGTCTGAAGATATTTGTCCGGACTATGGATGACGCCGGTCCCCCAACCGAGGACCGGCGTTTGTGCATGGGAAGGGTCGTCAGTCATTGACCGCTGGTCGTTAGTGCTCGGCAGGCGTGGTGGCAGTGTCGCCACGGATTCAGATTTTGAGCTTGACCAACGACTGACGGCCAACGACAGAAATAATGTCTGATTTTCTCCAAACCGTTCGCGAGCGCGTCGTCATCTACGACGGCGCGATGGGCACGAATATCCAGAAGCGCAACCCTACCCTCGATGATTATTGGGGCAAGGAGAATTGCAGCGAAGTGCTGGTGCTGAGCCGTCCCGATATTATCCGTGACATCCACGCTGACTTTTTTACCGTTGGTTGCGACGTGGTCGAAACCAACACCTTCGGGGGCACAAGCATAGTTCTTGGCGAATTCGGTCTGGCGGACCGGGTCCGAGACATAAATCTCGCCGCAGTCAAAATCGCGAAAGAAGTTGCCCAACAATTCTCCACCAGCACCCGTCCGCGGTTCGTCGCCGGATCAATCGGCCCGACAACCAAGCTCCCATCACTCGGACACATAAAGTTCGATGACATGGTCGCAAGCTACGTCGAACAGATCCTCGCCTTGATCGAAGGCGGCGTCGACGTCCTTCTAATCGAGACTGCTCAGGATCTTGGCCAGGCTAAGGCGGCGGTGGTCGGCGTCTTCGAGGCGATGCAAAAAGCAGGGAAGCGTCTTCCGGTTACGGTGCAGGTCACGTTGCAGGAGAGCGGGACGATGCTGCTGGGAACTGAAATCGGCGCTGCGCTGACCGCTCTTGAAGTGTTCGACGTAGATATCATCGGGCTCAATTGCGCTACCGGCCCCGTCGAGATGAACGATGCTGTACGCTTTCTGGGCGCCAACTCGACCAAGTACGTGTCCGTGTTGCCCAACGCTGGTCTTCCGCAGAATGAAGGCGGACACGCCGTCTATAAATTGACGCCGGAAGAGTTGGCAAAGTATCACAAGCATTTTGTTCAGGACTACGGTGTGCGCATCGTCGGCGGTTGCTGCGGCACTACGCCCGAACATCTGAAAGCCGTTGTGGACGCGGTCTCTGGCGTCGAACCTGCCCAGCGCGACATCAAGCCGACAGCTGCAGCGTCGAGCGCCTACACGTCTGTTCCTCTCGATCTCGATCCCAAGCCGCTGGTCGTCGCCGAAGAAATGAATACCACGACGCGGGTTGAGCACTTCCGCAACCTGGTGCGTGGTAAGAAGTACGATGACATTCTCGCTCTGGCGAAGAAGCTGGTGAACGAAGGCTCGCACATGCTTGATCTGTGCTGCGCCATCGTCGGTGAAGATGAGAAGGCTTACATCACCGCCATTCTGGAAAAAGTCGCGACGCGCGTTCCCGCGCCGATCCTCGTGGATTCCACCGAGGCGGACGTAGTCGAAGAAGCCCTCAAACGCATTCCGGGCAAAGCCATCATCAACTCGATCAATCTGGAAGATGGCGAGAAACGCACGTCGAAAGTGCTGCCGATGGCCAAGCGTTATGGCGCGGCGGTGATTGCGCTCACCATCGACGAAGAGGGCATGGCACTAACCGCCGAGAAAAAGACGGCGATCGCCAAGCGGATTTACAATCTCGCGACGACCAAGTACGGCATTCGCCCGGTCGACATTATTTTCGATGCTTTGACGCTGCCCATTTCTACGGGGCAGGAAGAGTATCGCTCGGCAGGCATGGAGACGCTGAACGCGATCAAGCGGATTAAACAGGAACTCCCCGATGTAAAGACGATACTCGGGGTCAGCAATATTTCCTTCGGCTTGGATGCTTATCCGCGACGGGTCTTGAACTCTGTTTTCATGCACGAGGCGGTCGACTATGGCCTGGATATGGCCATCGTGAACTACACGAAAATCTACCCGTTATACAAGATTCCTCATGAAGAAGTTGAACTCGCCCGCAAGTTGATTTATCAGGATCGCTCGGACGGCGATCCGTTGCAAAAGTACATGCAGCATTTTGCTGGCACCAAGGGCAAAGTGCAAGGCTCGACGACGGCCCATGTAGAAACGCTTTCGGTCGACGACAAGTTGAAGTTTGCCATTATCAACGGTGAAAAGGCGGTAGGCGAGGGCGCACACAAGAAAACGCTCGAGGAACTCCTGGAAGATGCCCTGCACGAGTACACGCCGCTGGAATTAATCAACACCGTTCTGCTCGACGGAATGCGAACGGTGGGTGAATTATTCGGCGCGCGCAAGATGCAGTTGCCGTCGGTGCTCGATTCGGCGGGCGTAATGAAGCAAGCGGTTGCGTATCTCGAACCGAAGATGGAGAAGAAGTCCGGTTCGCAGCAGAAGGGCACGATTGTGCTCGCGACCGTCAAGGGCGACGTCCACGATATCGGAAAGAATCTCGTCGACATCATTCTCACCAACAACGGTTTTAAGGTCATCAATCTTGGCATCAAGCAGCCGGGCGATGCGATCATCAAGTCAGCGCAGGATAACAAAGTAGATGCCATCGGGCTCAGCGGGCTGCTGGTGAAATCCACGCTGGAGATGAAGTACGTCATTCAGGATCTGGAACGGCAAAAGCTGGAATTCCCAGTGATCTGCGGGGGCGCGGCTTTGACCAGGAAGTATGTCGAGGATGACCTGCGGCGCGAGTATTCGAACGCCGTATTCTACGCGGACGATGCTTTTGCTGGGCTGCACATCATGGAGGATCTGGCGACTGCGAACGGCAAGAAGCTCGCCCGATTGCAAGAGGGACGCACAGTGAAGGAGTATGCGAAAGCGGCTGCCGTTGACGAAGAGACTGGGCCGGTTTTCGCTGAACGAAGCGCGGTGGTGAGCGATGCTCCCAGCATTCCAACGCCTCCGTTTTGGGGCGTGCGGGTGCGCAAGGATTTCGATCTGCGCGAGGTCTTCCAGTACATCAACGATACCGCCCTTTTCAAGAATCAGTGGCAGTTGAAGACGGCTTCGCAGGAAGACTACGTCCGGCTCGTGGAACAGAAGTTTCGTCCCATCAAACTGCAATTGCAGGAAGAAATTATAGCCAGCGGGATCTTTGAACCCAAAGTCGTTTATGGATATTTTCCGGCTCAGGCTGATGGGAATGATGTGATTGTTTATGAGGCGGAGTCCGCACAGCTGCCAAGCGTTGCTCGGCGTGGACAGCCGGGGGCGGCTGCCACCACACGAGAATTGCTGCGGTTTACATTTCCGCGCCAACGAGAAGGGCGCAAGCTTTGCATTTCTGATTTCTTTTCTCCCAAAAGCTCGGGAAAAATGGATGTTATCGGCCTTTCTCTGGTGACGATTGGATCGAAGGCGTCAGAGGAGACGCAACGTCTGTTTGAGGGCGGCGAATATACCCGGTATCTCTATCTTCACGGGCTGAGTGTCGAGACAGCCGAGGCACTGGCGGAATATTTGCACAAGAAAATGCGCGAGGAACTCGGCATCGGCGGCGAGGACTCGGCCCACATCCGCGATCTGTTCCACCAGAAGTATCAGGGATCGCGCTATTCGTTCGGCTATCCGGCATGCCCCAATCTGGAAGATCAGACCAAGCTGTTCGCGTTGCTGCATCCAGAGGAGAACGTTGGCGTGAGGCTGACGACTGGATTCCTGCTGGAGCCGGAGCAGTCGACGTCGGCGATCGTGGTGCACCATCCGCAGGCAAAGTATTTCGTGGTGTGAAGTTCCATCCGCTTCCGCAGATCCAGATTTCCAGCATCCGAGTTGAAGCTGCGACATCCTCCCTCAAACTCGCGCTAACACGTGTTCACCCGGTCCATGGATCGAAGGCAGGTACCCCGGTCGCGACGATGTCTCGAGTGTTTCGGGTGACGAGAATCAGATTGTGGTGTTGGGCCGTAGCGGCAAAGAATCCATCGATAACGGGAAGAGGGAATTTCTTTATAGCCGCGCTTCCCGCGATTCGCCCCCAACGATCCGCTACCGGTTCGTCGATTGGCAAAATGCGGCCTGAGAAACGAAGAGCGAGTTCGTGGCTAAGCCAGGTTTCAAGGGCCCCTCGACGTGCCGACTGGCGCAGGGAAGCAATCCCTTTGCGAATCTCACCCAGGGTGAGAACACTCAGATAGAGTAGATCCTCGTCCGTGCTTTCGATCCACTTCGTCACTCTTGGTTCAGGCTTGGCCTTGACCAGCTCTGAAATGACATTGGTGTCGAGAAGAAATCCACTCACAAATCAACCTTTCGTCCGTAATCCGGTTTGCGATCGAGATTTAGTCCGGTTTCCGCCAATGGTGATTCCGAAAAGAACTTTACTAGACTCCGCGGTTGGCGAGTGCGCGAAGTCAGCCGCTCGAATTCCTCAGCCGGAAGGATCACGACCGCTTCTTTGCCCTGCCGGGTGACATATTGTGGTCCCTCGGAACGGGCGCGGCGGAATAACTCGCTGAATTGCGCTTTGGCGGTTTGCAGTTGCCACCGGCGCGCGGATGCAGCGGACCGGCCTTTGCCAGACGAACCCCCGGTCGGTTTGGGCCTCGGCATGGGAATCACCTCTTCTCTCTAATAGACTAGTCTGACTAGTCTATCATATTAGAAAGAGGAACTTCTTGCAATGTGTGACTGTGACCAAGGATGTTCGCCCGAATCCGGCCCGTCACGGATACGAAGTTGGTGTACCATATCGAGGCCAACGGGGTAGCCACGCTTCAATCTGCTTGGCTGCTTTTGGGCCGTTTGACGTTAAGTCGGCCCTGCGCGGCGAGTCTCAAAGTTAGGGAAGGAACCGGTTGAAAGGCATAGTCCTTCGCATTGCCACCGCTTTGGTTCTATTGGCGCTGCTCACATACGCGGGCGACTATCTTTCGCTCCGGTACAGAATTCCGAAAGGCCGCGATCCGTTTTCTACCGTGACCATCCAGCCCTACTACGCAATCCATGAAAAGAACGGCAGGACGGAATACGATTTCGCCCAGCCTGAGACCCAGGTGTGCATTCACTCCCTTTTTCCTCACTTCGGCTACAGCCCGTGCTGGTATGTGAACCGGCATACCGACAAACGCATCGACATCTAGACTCAGGCTTCCCGTTTTCTGTCTTTTGGTTTTCCAAGTGGTACCATCTAGCTGTTTTGAGGAGCTACTGATACTGGAATCGCCGATGAATGGAACCTCCCGCGCAGTCGCCTCTCCCCGCGTGGTATGCGTTGAAGACTTTCGGTCCATGGCGCGCCGCCGCTTGCCGAAGGCGGTTTTCGACTATCTGGACGGCGGCGCGGAAGGCGAAGTTACTCTCCGCGAGAACTGCCGCGCATTTGAGGACGTAACCTTCCGCCCCCGGCACGCCGTGGCGCTCGCGAATTGCGATTTGGGTACGCGCGTCCTCGGTTTTGATCTTTCTGTTCCATTCTTGCTTGCCCCGGTGGGGTATAGCCGACTCATGCATCCGGGCGGCGAAGTCGCCGCCGCGCACGCTGCCGGCGCGGCGGGCACCGCCTATATTCTGTCTACGATTTCGGGCCACAAGCTCGAAGACGTGAGAGCGGGTTCCGCCGGTCCGGTCTTCTACCAGCTTTATTTGATGGGCGGTCGCGAGGCGGCCGAGGCCGCGATCGAAAGAGCGAGGATCGCGGGATTCTCGGCCCTCGTCGTCACCATTGACACCGCAGTTGCCGGAATGCGTGAGCGCGATTTTCGTAACGGGATGAAGGAACTCGTCAGCGCCGGACTGCTGGCGAAGGCTCCGTTCATTCCAGAACTCTTGCGGCATCCGGGATGGCTGATCAGTTTTCTGCGCGACGGTGGCCTGCCCGGACTTCCGAACGTTGTCATTCCAAGACAAGGACCGATGCCGCTCATCGATGTCGCTGCGGCCTTGGCCAGAGCGGCGGTCACGTGGGCAGACTTGCGTTGGATCCGTGAGTGCTGGGGTGGCCCCATCGTGGTAAAGGGCGTTCTTATCGGCGATGATGCGCGTCGCGCTATTGATGAGGGTGCCGCGGCGGTGGTGGTTTCGAATCACGGCGGCCGCCAACTGGACTGCGTTCCGGCTTCTTTGCGGGCTTTGCCCGAGGTAATAGAAGCGGTCAAGGGTCAAGCCGAAGTGCTGATGGATGGAGGAATTCGGCGTGGCACCGACATCGTCAAAGCGATCTGCCTGGGCGCACGCGCTGTGTTGTGCGGACGCGCTTACGCGTATGGCCTGGCTGCCGGGGGCGAAGCCGGTGTCGCACGTGCGATTGAGATCCTGCGAACCGATGTCGAACGCACTCTGAGGCTGCTCGGTTGCCCGTCTATTGCGGCTCTGGACCGTTCTTACATAAACGTGCCGAAAAGTTGGGAGTGGAGTTAGCAGCGGGGCCGAGTCATACGCGGGCGATTCGACAATCCATCAAACTCTCTTCGAAGGGAGCAGGTCATGCAATGGACCCAAATTTACGATCCGTTTGGTCATTGGTGGCTTTCCACGCTGGTTGCGGGGCTTCCGATCGCTGTGCTTTTTGGGCTCTTGGCCGGCTTCAAGCTGAAGCCACACTGGTGCGCCATCGCAGGTGCCATGACGGCGATGGCAGTCGCGATTCTGTTTTTCAGGATGCCGCTCATCCTGGCCGCGATGAGTTTCGGATACGGCGTTGCCTTCGGACTGATTAAGATCGCATGGATCGTTCTTGCGGCCGTATACCTGTACGACATCTCGGTCGAGACTGGGCAATTCGAAATCATGAAGGAATCGATTGCCGGAATCACGGCCGACCGCCGGTTGCAGGTTCTGCTAGTCGCATTTTGTTTCGGAGCCTTCATCGAGGGCGCGGCCGGCTTCGGAGCGCCGGTTGCGATCGCCGGAGCTTTCATGATCGGGCTCGGGTTCAGGCCGTTTCACGCCGCCGCACTGAATCTGATCGCCAACACAGCGCCAGTAGCCTGGGGCGCAATCGGTACGCCGATTCATACCCTGGCAGCTGTGACCGCTCTCCCCGAGTCCGACCTCAACGCCATGATTGGCCGCATCCTTCCTTTCACCGCGGTTCTCGTCCCCTTCTGGCTGGTGCGCACAATGGTGGGCTGGCGGGAAACTTTCGAAGTCTTTCCCGCCATCCTGGTGGTCGGCTTTTCGTTCGCGCTGACCCAGTTCTTTTGGTCGAACTACGTCGACAGCAACCTCGTCGACATCATGGGCGGCGTGGTCTCGATTATTGCTGTCGTAACTTTCCTCCGCTTCTGGAAGCCAAAGAAAATCTGGCGCTTCGACTATGACAAAGATGCCACACCTCTGCCTCCGCCCACAGCTGAGATCACGGACCAGTTTGGCGGCGAATGGTCGGCGGCGAAGTTTGATGGATACCTCAAGGTACGTCCCTACACTTCTCTGCAGGTCTTGAGAGCATGGATGCCTTTTGCCATTCTGTCCGTCTTTGTGCTTCTGTGGGGGCTTCCATCCATCAAGGTCGCCATGAACCGCGCCACCACGCCGGCTTTTCGAGTTGTGCTTACGGACGGCAAACCACGTCCGGGCCCGCCCGGCTGGGATGTGCCCTACCTGCACAATGCGGTGTACCGGGCTGCTCCCGTCGTGACCAAGCCGACCGCCGAGCCCGCTCGATATGATTTCAACTGGCTGTCGGCAACCGGGACCGGTTGTTTTTTCGCCGCCATCGTTTCAGGGCTGCTGCTCGGACTGGGCCCGGTTCAACTCATGCAAGTTTTCTGGCGCACGCTGGTGCGCATGCGGTTGGCGATGATCGCGATCTCATTCATGTTGGGTCTGGGTTACGTCACCCGATACTCTGGCTTGGACGCGGTGCTGGGCCTTGCCTTCACTCGCACGGGCTGGCTCTATCCATTTTTCGGGACGTTTCTGGGCTGGCTCGGTGTCGCGTTGACCGGCAGCGATACGTCGTCGAACGCCCTCTTCGGGAGTTTGCAGCGAATCACCTCGCAACAACTCGGCATCGATCCCATCCTCATGTGCGCGGCCAACAGCGCCGGCGGAGTCATGGGCAAAATGGTGGACGCACAATCGATCACAATAGCCACCGCCGCCACGGAGCAGGTTGGAAACGAAGGAATCATTTTCCGTTTCGTGGTGTGGCACTCGATAGCGCTAGGCGCCATCGTCGGAATTATCGTGATGCTATACGCGTACGTCTTTCGTTGGGCTGTGCCGCATGGGTTGACATTTGTGAAGTAAAAGCGGGTCGGCTAAAGCTCAAGAAAATCTGGCGGAGAGGGGGGGATTAACATCCACCGCCTTTGTTTTGCCATAAACGATGGCAAATTTCTGCTTATACTGCCAACGCTACCAGTCGTTTGCGACCGAGCGCGCCCACATTTTACCAATATCGATGGCAAAATAAATAGGGCACTTTTTGGTAGCAATGGTAGTCAGCCCTCGGGGCATCGTGCGAGCGGACAGGCGGTGGCGAATCAATCAAATGACTTCCTCCCAGACCATTTCAGACCGTTTGACAGAGTTGGCCGCCAAGGAGCTTGAGAGCGTAAAGACTTTTGCCCGACAATTCGACGCCGCCTCCCAAGTGGCCTTCTTGATCGAGATCTGTCGAGTTTTAGATTTTCACCACGTGATGCAGTACCTATCGAAGAACACACAGCACCGGCTGCCAATCCCGGATTTCGACCTCATGGTCCGAGGATGGAATCCGGCACTAGGCCTCCTCCTAGCGACGCCAAGCACTTTTCGCGGTGTACCTCTAATGGAGAGCACGTCAGAAAGCCGCGGTGCTGCAATGACGTTCTTGCATCAGTTGGGTCGATCTGTATTGCTGGGGGAGTCCGCTCAGATGATACGGTTCGGAATGGCAGATGGGCGGACCATAGGGGATCGTATTGTTCTGCGGATGAGTGAACGGGTTACGAGAGACTATTTCCTTGATCGCCTAGAACCAGAAAAGCTTAAGAAGATTGAGAAGAAAGCGGGCTGGTCTGACCCACAAGATTCTCAAATCGACAAAAGTCTCTTGAAGGATGTTGCCGCAAGAATGGAGCGCCTTGTTTTCCCATGGCGAACGGGCCGCGGCACCATGATCGGATATAGCGCCGAACCAGAATTAGATAACCACTTTATCGCCGCTGTTACGAATGAAACGATCGATTGGAGAAATGAGGCGGGGATACATCCGGATGCTGCCATTGAGGGTGTTCGTGGCGGAACCGTAGTCGCAATCGGCCTTTTGTTGGTCAGCTTGTATCTAAAACATATCGGGTTCATAGATGTCGGCAAAAGGAAGATTCCCGAAGCTAACTATGCAATGAGCTTGACGATATGGAAGCAAGCACCCGATCTAATACGCTCGATTTCCGAGTTCACACGCATGCCGGAAGAAGATGTGTCTGCCGCGCTCAAGTTATTCACCTTCAGTCCAGATCAACATGAGTTTTTCCAGAGTGACACGACACCATTCATACCCATGCTGATCGAAGTCTCCGAGGGTTATTTGCTATCGCCGGTCAGCAGCATCTTCAGGAACCCCTTTCAGGGAGTGCGGAGCCTGCAAGAAAAGCGTTCAGCACGAATTCAAACCTCGCTTCGTGAAGTGAGGGAGCCTTGGATGGTTTACGACCTGTGTCACCTGTTCTTGGGCAATCGCTACGACGTTGTCGATCGACCGATACTGCTGAAACGGCACGGCAATGCTGTAACCGATGTTGACGCAGCCGTGCTCGATCGGACCACCGGTGAGCTCGCGCTGTTTCAGCTCAAATGGCAAGACTTTGGCACCTATGAAATTAAGGAACGTCGAAGTCGCGCCAAAAACTTCGTCGACCAGGTGGACTTGTGGGCCGAAAAGGTACGCAGCTGGATTCACGAATTCGGCTCGCAGCGGCTCTTTCAATCGTTGGGACTGAAGATTGGCACAGCCGACCAAACTCCGGCTATTCGGTTATTTGCAATCGGAAGATCAGCATCACGGTTTCAGAGCTACGGGTATGAACCGAAGTCCAAAGAACTTTCTGTCTGCGCCTGGCCACAATTTGTCAGGCTTCGTTACGAAATCGGTCCCGCAGAACACGTGATCGACTCATTACATCGTCGAATTCAAGAGGAGAAATCCTACGCAATACCCATGACACCCATGCCGCATGAGATCGTCGCGGCCGGACAACGGATCGAATTCGAGGATTTGTGGAATTCTTTCGACGATGAAGATTGACCTACGGAAAGCCCGGAACCTTCCCTTTGTATCGAGCTAGCAACCGAGTCTTCCAAGCCGATGCTTCGGGAGTTGGGGAAAACTGATATGCATTCTCTCCGGATTTCACCCAGAACTGTGGTTTCGGTGTCCACTCATAAAATGCTAATTCCACCACCCAGTAGAGGAACCAGATCAACAGCGTCAGCTGACTCAGGCAACCCCACAGATCAGACTCGTCCTCCGCGTATTTGTTCCCTTTTTGCACATGACGGAATGGGCGGCCAATGTGGGCAAACTGTTCGCTCAGATTCCCATAGATTCGCCCAAAAATCGGCAGGAGGCGCTTGGCTGACTTGAAAGTTGACGTGGAGTCTAACTTGTCGTTCTTGAAGAGTTCGAGGTCCTCAGGGGTTGTCATCAGGTGGATGGCTACGCTCAAACCCTCATACGAATTACGAATGCACAGATAGGGCTGCAGTCGCCATCCGGTGCGCAGGAGAGAGAACGCGGCTGTGAATGACTTAAGCGCGTTGGAGAGCAGAACGGACACGTGTTTTCGCAATTCATCGTCGTGTTGGTCGGCCTGCATCATTCCAAAGTAGGCGAGGGCGGCAACCGTACTGTAAACCTCGTCGATGTCGTTCGCGTATTCGTGGCAAAGGGTATCAAAATGCTCCGCCACAACGGCGGCCTCGCGGCCCACACGATTGGCGAGCATTGTAGTGTCGTAAACAAAGGTCACTTTCGGTTCCGATCGATCAATCTTCGGGGCAGTGCTTTCGACAGGATGACCCGTAGCGGCACCGCAACAGACTTTGTACTTTTTCCCGCTCCCGCAAGGGCAGGGCTCATTGCGTCCGGTTTTCTTTTTCTTCATTTTCCATCCTAGCCAAGCGCGCGAGCAGTTTTCACAACCAGCCCATGCCTGTCGTTCCCACTGGTCCAGCAAAGCACTATGACGCGCTAGGCATTAGCTGCCGTACCGGTCACAGTTGGGGCTCTCCAAGAAACTGATGCAGGGTTGCTCAACTGACGGACTGGAGAGCATCTTGGAAGGTTAAAGCTCTGACGGCGCGCGTGATGCAGGAGATAGTGAGGAGCTTCTTTCGGTTTTGCATCAGGCAAGATTGGCTTACCACAAATCCAGCGTCTAGACTGACGCGAATAATAGTGAAGCAGAAGCCGACCGACTATTTCTCGCGCGAACAGTTCCAGAAGGTGCTAGATGCCACTTACTTGTTTGGGAAGGGGTCAAAAGACGGCAAGGCAGAAATTTGGTCAGCACGGATCCGGGCCGTTCTGTTACTGATGCGCTGGAGTGGGTTGCGTATCGGTGATGCTGTGACCCTCGAACGTTCTCGGTTGGTAGGTAACAAGATCCTTCTCTATCAAGCGAAGACTGGCACTCCAGTCTACGTGGTGTTGCCGCCCGACATAACTGAAGCTCTGCGCAACGTTCCGCCTTCCGGTCACAAACAGAATCCCCGATATTTTTTCTGGAACGGGGCCAGCAGATCATCTGCCGTCCAAACCTGGGACAAAGCTTTCAGAGGATTATTCAAGATTGCCGACCTCCGCAATCCTGATAACACTCCGAAGAGGTGCTACCCGCACATGCTAAGGGACACCTTTGCAGTCGAAAATCTGCTTACAGGGATGCCGATCGACCAAGTTTCAATGCTACTAGGTCACTCAAGCGTCAAGGTGACGGAAAAGCATTACTCGCCCTGGGTTGCTGCGCGTCAACAACAGTTGGAAACCAGTACCCTGAGGTCTTTGAGAGCTCAAGGCGTGCTCTCAGCTGAGGATGATGCTTCTTCTGTTGCGGCGACGGCTGGCGCAGCATAGAAACCCTAGGATTTGGGCTCGGCCTTGTCGCAATGCGATGGCTAAGACTCTGGAGCTTACGTTTCCGGACATGAATCAAGTTGACGCCGACAACCCAGTCCTCCGAACGCTCGACGGGGGTCCCTGCCTGGGGCCTTCTTTCAACGGACCGAGAAATCGATGGATTCTAGCGCTATGAGTACTCATAGGGGGAGGGCTGGTGAGACGATCAGCGGGCCATGCCGTAAGGACCTTGGCTGCCACAAGACCAAACTGTACGCCGACTGTACGATCGGGCGACCATTCGGCGCGTTTTGCGAGGTTGTCGAGAACATAGAATCAACAACTTACGTGTTTTCAACGTGTGTTCTAGGTTCAAATCCAACCACCCGCATGGTGGATAACACGTTGATTGCAGAGTAGATCTTTCCTACGAGAAACGAACTGTACGACAGGCGTACGACATGCTCGGTCGTACCCGTAGCGGACCGAAATCAGAACCACTCCTCAATCAAGTCCATCTACCGGGATTTCGAGTATTAGGCATTTAGAGGTAAGAGACAACATGGCGGACGAAAGAAGGCTGAAGCGGTTGCCTGACGTGCAGCCTGTCACGCTTGATGACTGGCACAGGGCACTTGGCTTCCGCAAGTGTGCGACCTGCGGAGCTCCCATAGGCAATGGCATTGGGTTTGTTTGGCAAGGCAGGAACCGCTGGTGTGAAGAATGCTTCTGGGGTGAAGACAGTGAAAGATGCCATCACCGGGGTACCGGCTGAGTCCGGTGCCCCTGAGAAGGAGAACACAGATGTTGACCACAGAGGCAACTGACAAGGCGATCGAGATGTACGAGAGCGGTGCGACCGAAGCAGCCGTTGCAGAAGGAACCGGCATCAGTCCCGCCGAGGCAAGAGCTGTCGCAGTCGCACTCTACCTCGGCGAGACCGAGCGACTGCTACGCGAGGTGGCGCTCGCCGGCGTGCTTGAGGCGGCAGCCGTGGCGCTGAGAAGTGGCCGAGGTCTGGTCGGTGATGGTGCCGCGGATGTCGTCCGCGAGATCTGGCAGAGTTTTCCGAATGCCGGACTCAAGGGCGGCGAGGCAGACCAACCGTGATTAGGGCAACAGTGAAACCCATGACATGGAGATCGAGTTCTTTTACGCGCGTTAGCAAAACTTCAGTATTAGTCCATTAGGAGAAACTAACAATGAGTGATTACAACACAGCGAATGATTTGGCCAGCCAGCTTGTCTGGGGCCGTACCTGCCAGGGCGACCAGCCCTGCTTCAAGCTGACAAAGGTCGTTTTCCATCACGGCAACGGCTTGGACGGCGATGAGACGGTCGTCGTCGAGAACGACGGGAAGAGCGACTGGAATGTTGTCGCGTCTCGTATCCATGCGCTTCTCGGCGCCTATCTCAACTTCACTACGCTGCCATGCGAATACTGTGGCGCCACCGAAGTTGAGGACGTCTTTCACTGCGATGAATGCGGCGAGCCAATCCCACACGGCCATGAGCACGGCGGCAGCGATAAGGACGGCGACAGCGTGACGTACTGCGACGACTGCCAGCCAGCCCCTGCTGCGGGCGTGGACATCAGCGACTTGGAGCGCTCCATGGACACCCGCTTGGACAACGACACCACCGCTTTTGAGGAGGAACTGTGACCGAACGCGAATACAAAACGATGATCGTCCCGTGTAAGCGGTGCGGCAAAGAATTCAAGTTGCACCTGCCGATGCACATCTACGAGATGATGGTGGCCGCCGCCGAGGAAGAAGGCGAGACGCTGGAGTTCACGGGTACGTGCCCGTCGTGCCGAGCAGATGATCCATTCTTGAAGATGCTGGACGAGGCAAATATCCCAACGCTCGGCCGGGACTTCACGGAGGAACTCTGATGAGCATCGACCACTACATCTATGTGACGCCCGAGCCGAATGCCCCGCAAGGCAGGGTCTACAACCGTGTAATTATCGCCGACATCATCGAGGAAGTGAACCGCAAGGGCGGCGCAGACTACGGCGACAACACCGTGTATGTGATGCAGGGCAGCATCGAGTACCTTTACGGATACGCAGACCCGAAGCAGGCCCAGGCAGACTTCGAAGAATGGCGTCGCCAGCCGCTCGAAAACATCCGGCTTAAAGTGAACGGCGTGGTGCACCCGGGCGGCAGGATGCCCTTGCAGTGCGGCTGCTGTGGCAAGCAGATTCCAGAGGGCCATGTGCACGTGCAGGTGGACGACGAGGACACGAACAGCGACGCATGGAATTCTTATTGCGACGACTGCTACAAAACGCCGCTGGAATGAGGAGAACGAATGAGCAACTCGAGAAGGACGACCATCTCGGTGCGCGACGTGAAGCTGCGTCGCATGACGCAGCCAGCTGCTCAGGTCGCTCGAAGAAAATGTCGAAAGAGATAGAGAACAACTGATGACCAAGCAAGAAATAGAAGCTTTGGGTCAAGCGATGCTGAAGGAGCATGGGTTGTCAGAATGGACAGTCCGCGCCGTCTACGAGCAAGATGACATGGGCGACGAGGACGACATCGCCGGACGCTATGGCCGAGCTTTCCACGAGGAAAGATTGATCTGGGTTAACATGCGCTACGCCGACGACCCGACGCTCGTGCGCGAAATCCTGCTGCACGAGATTGCCCACGCCCTGCTCGGCCAACAGGAGGGCGATCAGCACGGGGAGGAATTCCGGTTCAAGCTGCGCGCGATCGGCGGCGGTCTGTTCGACGCCACTGGTGTTCGGTCGTAACAGTCAGGACACGCCAGGCTGCTGCTGTTCGCATGTTCCTGTGCTTCGTCCGATTCGGCGTCCTTGAACTTAAGGTAGGGATTGACATGCTTTGGTAAGCAGAACGTCGTCCGCGGCCGAAGCGTCTAAGATTGCAACTGCTCACTATTCATGTCGAGTTCAACCCAAGCATATTCACAGTGCCGGGCGATTTTTAATGCATATCCTAGCTGTTGTTTGCAAAGATGATTCTTCTCATCGCCACGGTAAGCAAGCGCAAAGCTCAATCGTATATCCGCCTGCGAAATGAAGAATCCTCCTGACAAGGCAAGGTCCAGAGCTTCCGTCAGAATCTCAATCGCATCAGCAGTTCTTCCTGACCTTGCTACCCATCTGCCGCGTTGGCTGAGTGTTTCAATCAAGAGAGCGCGGTTCCCCAAGGCGCGTGCCTCTCGAGCTGCTTCGGCATATTTTTCATTTGCCTCTTTACGATTGTTCGCTGCGGCAGCCAGATCACCCAACAAACACGTCCATGCGCAAATGTCTTCGCGTGCATCCATGGAAACCTCTGGCGTATTGCTCCACCGCGAATTTGCGGCCAAGTTCTCCTTAACGATCTCTCCTGCGCGCAGATATTCGCCACGTCTTATCAGGTATCGAGCGTGGCGAAGGCCGGCGGTGGACCAGAGTTCTGACGGCGCATCGGCACGGCCCATGCGCCTTTGAGTTTCAAGAGCCTCTTCAAAACAATCGCCGGCAAGTTTCATGTCTCCTTTCAGAAAGTGTCCGTAGGCGATGAGGGATAGTGCGGACATTTGGGAACTCGGATTCCGCAAGTGTTTTGCCCCAGCCAAGCACGATTCGCTTGTTTTAATTGCTCTGCTCAGTAATCCGCGCTTCATCTCGATGTCAGAAATCCACAAGTGAGAGTCTAAAGCGAGTTGATCCTGACCCGAGCCTGACGAATATATGTACGCCATCGTTAGCACAGGCCACGCTTTACCTAACTCCCCCAATCTTGCGAAGCACGTGCCAAGCAACTGCAGAATCATGCGTCCGGCAGGACCCGAAAGGGCTGGGGTCCGGACTTGATTCAATTTAACTGGTTCGGACAAGATATCGGGCTGGAAATAAACTTCTTCGGCGGAGTGCATTCGCTCATAGGTGCGCAGCGCCCATTGTTCCTGTTCGTCCGGGATATCAGCCGGCCCGAAAACCGAATCATCAGGAAAAAAGCCAGCGAGCAGGTCCACCACAACGTCGTAGGCACCTAGGTAGGCAATTAAGTAGTGGCATTTATTAGATAGGAGCTCCCAGTAAATTTTGAAAGCGTTTCCGTATTGTCGCGCCTGGCAACCGTGATGTACGGCTTCGATAAGCGGCTGGAGTTCTTCTATCCGCGGAAATGAAGATCTGATATTGGTAATCCGAATGTAGTAGTCTGCGATCTTTATGTGCAATTGAGTTGAAAGCAAGTTGCCGCGCTGGGCCAGTTGGCCGAATCGGTGCAGCTTGATAATCGGATGCAAGGTAAAGGACATCTGCGCGGTATCTTGGACAAGAATACGAAGGTGCTTGAGTCTAGCGATCGCCTTTACCAAGGCGGCATCGTCCAATTGCGATAAACGGCCTCCGACCAAGAGAGTCGGGTCTTTCGCCAGTTCAAGCACAGTGGCTTCCGAGATAGGTCTGCGGAATGCACTGGCGATATCGAGAATGGACGCTTCTTGAGGTTGAAGAACACTTTCGTAATAGTCCAAAAGGTTATCAAGTTGTTGATGTTTCCACTCAAAGTGAGGGTATTCGGACAACCGTGCTAGGTCCGCCGGTGTAGCCTGACCATCTGCAAAAGCACCAGCAATCAGATTTAAAGCAAGAGCGTAGCCACCCCAATGGGTTGCGATATTTTCTAAAATGTCATCTTTTATCGCTATCCCAGAACTTTGCAGCAATGCGCAGCCTTCAGAAATACTGAGAGAACCCACCTCCAATTCCACTGCGGTTGCGTAGTCAAGCAAGTCGAGTACCGATAAGCGGGTTGTAACGACACATACAGAATTGTGGCTCGGATGAGCGAAATGCTGTAGAAGTCGCCTCAACTCGTCTCGTCTCAATAGACCAGACTGATCACCTTCCTCGTACTGAGCTCCCTCTAAGCCATCGAGGACAAAAAGGAAGCGTTCGGAACCAAGCATTGCACCGAGTACTTCTGCCTGTGAACGCGCATTCGAGAATTTGTGAACATCGATCTTTCCATGGGCCACAAAATTTAGAGCCGCTGCCAAAAATGCTTCGATTGAATTGACAGAACCAAAATTCCACCAAAATACAGAATCGGGTTTGGCCCCGCCTGAGTCGCGAAAGAGCGAATCGAGCCAGTGGCGGACGAGAGCTGACTTGCCCTGTCCCCCAAATCCTATTAGAGCGATCACTCTTGCTCGATTACCGCTCCAACTGCTGCTAAGGGAATGCTCCAGATCTTCACGACCGACCCAGTGAGGGACGGCGTCAGGAACTCCGAAGAATCGAGCTGAACTCTTCTCGCGCTTCTTTTCAGTTTCAAACCTAAGATCTGTAAATTCGGGCCGAAAGCTGGCCTTTAGAGGCTCGGGATGATCTTGGAGCGACAGTCCGAGAGGTGGGTGGCTCGCAACACTTACATTTATCGCCCAGGCGGTGTCGCGATCCTTTGTCGTCTCGTCTGGGAACCAGGTCTCAGAGACGATACCAACGACTAGGTTACGCACAACATCGAGAACGGGGGCACCGCTCATGCCTCTGTTTATCTGACTGGACTGCAATTGGATTGGGTCAGCTAAGACTCTCAATCCTTCGGGTGTTTGAACATCCCCGAGAATCTTTCCGCTCGCCCGGCCAGCAGAATAGTCGCCGAGCCGCCTAAATCCATAGCTTATGAATTCATGATCCAACGAGCCATCTGCATTACCAAGCCGTGCAACATGATCAGGTAGAATTGGTGCCGGACTCTCTCCTATAAGCTCCAAAAGAACGAGGTCATCATCTGAGTCCCTAAAGGACCGCGCGACTTTAGCGCGTCTTGTCTTAAGGTCATCTTTTCTCGCCTGCGGGAAGTACACTTCCACTTCACCCAGACTTGCATCCGTTTTCAGTGTCGAACCAAGTAACAACTTCCATACGGAAGGGATTCTACCCCCGGAACGGGGATTTACACCGGCCGCCAGTACCACGTGTGCGCACGTCAGGATGAGTCCGCGCTCTGACACGACAATGCCAGTGCCCGCAATTTGGTGCGTTGTGCCATGCCGAACTTGAACCGCGAACTCACGCAGATTCTGCAGCCGGACAGCGGTTCGAGAACGTGTCATTTAAGTGAGAGTTGCGAAGTGGTCTCTGTCTCTCTGACCTAGTCCACTCCCTTATAGAAAAATGGAACGAAAAATGTCCACGCGAGCACCAAGAGGGAACCGATCCGAGGGCTCGCAATGTTGTAGGATGCGAATGGGCCACCCATGGTGTAAACCCATATCACGAACGCGATGGATGAAATCAGGACGTGGGTCCAGTCGGGAGGCTTCGCGTTCACTGGGTCAGCAGTGCCATACGCCTTTGTTAAGACAACGCCAAACAGACACAGGACGGACCAAACAAGGATCGTTAATCTCTCGTCTTTATTGATGAAGCCACTTCCAACCAGATATAAACCGACAACTTCGCCTGGAATCATTTTCATGAGCTTGTCCAAGTACGATCTGAAGTTCTCTTGAGCATTTGTGGCAACGAGTGTCGCGCCCCTATCAGGGCGAGTAATTCTATATGGCGCAGACATAGACGGCGAGCCTCCGGTTGGTCAAATGTGGAAAGATCCGACCATTAGACTCTCATCCGACTTCACAATAATCAAGGTGATCCCCAGGATTAAATCCTTTTCCGCGGTAAAGCTACTTTCGAATCTTCATTTGTGTCAACATCCGCCATCAATATACGACCGGCGGTTCTCCGACGTACTGGCGAACCCGATCCACCAGCGCAAACTCTGCGGACACGGAAGAGGCCACGGTCGCGGAGTTCTGGCCGCGGTGCGACCGCGCTGGCGCCGCCGTCACGCAGGGCGCACTAGCAGTGAAGTTGCTCAACATAGCCCCAGGTACGCTAATGCCGGCGGTCGTCAGCAAGAAGCGCCAGCCCTGGGCGCGACCAAGTGCGCAGTTGTGCTTGGGTACGTGACCCCGAAGAAGGACTGTGCATGGATTGACGGCCAACTCAGAAACTATCGGTCTAAAGTCGAAACGGGAGATCAGGCGCGATGGCCACCGATCTCCCGCGTCGACTGTCTTAGGTTCTATGCGTACAGCGCCAGGCTGCTGCTGTTCGCATGTTCCTGGCTTCTTCCGACTCGGCATCCTTGCCCTTGAGGTAGGCGAGCGTTACGTCCAGTGACTCGTGACCGAGCCGGATTCGGATGGTGTTCACCGAGACACCTTCTTCATGCAGTGTGTCGGCGTAGGTCTTGCGGAAGCGGTGAAGCTCCGCGTCTTCGACCCCAGCTTTCTTGGCAATCGCCTTCAGCTTGCGCAGGAAATGTCCGTCGGGTTTGCCTTTACCGTTCGGAAACACCAGGTCATGCGGCTGAGCGTTCCGCTCTCTCATTCTGTCCTTGATTTTCCAAACTAGCTTTGCCGGAATCGGAATGAATCTGTCCTTGGCGGATTTCTTCTTGCTCTTGCCCTTGAGACGGAACTTGCGCCACGCCTTCGGCTGAACGTGCAGCGTGCATTTCTCCCAGTTGAAGTCTGCGTATTCCGTGTTCTGCATCTCTGCATCCCGAACACCGGAATTCAAGAACAGACCGTAGAGCAGTTTCTCCTCGTCGTCCATGGCTGCAAACATGCCCTTGAGTTCCTGCTTCGTGTACGGCTTCGGCGGCTTCTCGGCGTAGTCAAGTTCCGCCAGAATCTTGCCGGCAATAAGAATGTCCCGTGTCCGCAGGAACGTGTTCAGGGTTTCGAAGATGTTGTGAACCGTGCGGTCATCCAGGTCGCTGTCATGTTCTCGAAGAAACTTCACGTACCGCAGAAGCTGGTTGCGGTCGATCTGGTCTAGGAACCGCAGGTTCTGCTGGGCGGTAAAGTCGAGGAAGAATCCGAGCCGGTAGTTGTACGCCCGCAGCGTCTTCTCGCTCTTGCCTTGTTGGTCTTTGCCCTGAAAAAGCTGAAGCTCAGCGAACCACTGAAACACAGCATCAGTGATTTTCGTGCGACCCGATTCGTCCTGGTCTTGAATGACGGGGACGTTTGCATCGAGAGCTTCGAAGTATGCCTGCTTGCGCTTCTGAGCGTCGATTGCCGCGTCGAGGTCGTCGCCAACCGCTTCCCATGGACGGGTGCCGTCGGCGAGCGAATACCGCAGGAAATAGGGACCGGCGAGATTGGTCGGTCGGCGCCCACGCCCAAGATTGACCTTCTGGTAGCGCCGAGCCTTGCCTTTGCCGACCTGGCGATAGAGTGTGACTGCCATATTGCCTCCAGTGCTTAATACCGCGCGGAGGCAAATGATCGGAATTTGGTAGTCAGTTGGTAGTCACGTACTGTAAATAGCAGAAATTAAAGGTCTGGCGGAGAGGGAGGGATTCGAACCCCCGATACCCGTTAAGGTATGTCCGCTTTCGAGGCGGATCGTTTCAACCGCTCACGCACCTCTCCGGAACTGTTGTTGGTCGTTAGTCGGTGGTCGTTGGCCTCTTCTGTCTTGAATCCATCGCAGCCCTTCGGGATGCTCCCACTTGACGTCGTCCTCGCCCGGGTCCTGACCAACGACGAACGACTAGCGACCTTCCCCGCGACGGCTTCTAAAGAATGACTGCAACAACTCCGCGCTGCGGCCGGCCAAGACTCCTCCGCGAACTTCCATCCGGTGATTGAGCTTGGGGTGGTTCAGCACCTCCATCACCGAACGGACTGCACCCGCTTTCGGGTCGTCCGCACCGTACACCAGACGCTTCACTCGTGCATGCACCAAAGCGCCTGCGCACATGGGGCACGGTTCAATTGTAGCAAACAGTTCGCAGTCGCCCAGGCGGTGGTTACCCAGGTTCGCACCGGCCTGGCGGAGGGCGATAACTTCGGCGTGGGCGGTCGGGTCGGACTCGGTGAGGTTACGATTCCAGCCTCGGCCAACGATCTCGCCCTCATGGACTACGACCGCGCCCACCGGGACTTCGCCCGCTTCCAGCGCGCGTTGGGCGGCGCGGAGAGCCTCTTCCATCCAGAATTCATCAGAGGCCGCCGGTCGTTGGTCATTAGTCATTGGTCTGTGCATCGGCCAGACCACCATTGTAACGGGGCGCTTCACTTCCGGGCCTTCTGCGATTTTGTGCTTGATGTTATGCTTACTTCGTCATGGGGATTCCCAAGCTGCTACGCAAAGTCTTCCTGTTGGATCTGCTTCAGGGATTGAAAGTCACATTTCGTTATCAGGATCCGAGAAAGATCTATACCGAACAGTATCCTCTGCAACGGCCGCAGGTGGCTGAGCGCTATCGCGGGGCTCCGCGGTTGAACGTGAATCCTGACACCAACGAGACCATGTGCATTGCCTGCGACCTGTGCGCGCTGGCGTGTCCCGAAAACCTGATTGTGGTCACGAGCGCGCGCAACGAGCACACCCGCCGCAAAGAACTCACCAACTTTACCTACGATCTGAGCCGTTGCATGTTTTGCGGACTCTGCGAGGACGCCTGTCCCGTGGACGCTCTCGAACTCACTCAGGATTTCGAATTGGCGAGCTATACCCGCGAGGGTGCCATCTGGAATCGCGAGATGCTGGAGAAGGGTCCGCAGCCGACGCAATATAGAAAATAGTCGTTGGCCCGTGGTCGTTCGTCGTTGCTCAACACAGCTGCACGCTCCAAGCGAACGACCAACGACTAAAGACCAACGACTGGCTGCTGCTGTGTCATACAATGCATCGCACCGAATCCCCAGATCAGGTCCCCCGAATAAATCCCGATAACCTCGCGGTCCGGGAATACGTCAGCGAGGATATCGAGGGCAACGCGGTCATTGGCATCGTTGAAGACGGGGGCTAAGACCAGGCCGTTGGCGATATAGAAGTTTCCGTAGCTGGCAGGCAGGCGGCGTCCTTCGAAGATTACCGGCGCGGGCATGGGTAGTTCGATGATGGCCAGTGGCTTTCCGTCCTGATCGGCGGCCGCGCGCAGGCGGCGGATGTTCTCGCGCAGAGGTTCGTAGTTGGGGTCGTCGGGATTGGTCTCGACTGCAGTCACGACCGTGTCTGGCGCTACGAAACGAGTGATGTCGTCTACGTGGCCGTGGGTGTCGTCGCCGGTAATTCCCGAGCCCAGCCAGATCACGTTCCTGATTCCCAGATAATCCGCGAAGACTTTCTCGTAGTCTTTCCGTTTCATCCTCGGATTGCGCTGCTGTACTTTACTGAGCAGGCACTCTTCGGTCGTGAGCAAAGAACCTTGACCGTTGACGTCGATGGAACCGCCTTCAAGGACGACGCGGTGCTTGCCGAAGGCTGGGCGGAGTTCGCGTGCGTTCGCGGCATCGGCCATGAGGCTTCCGATTTTTTCGTCGCGCTGGTAATTCGAGTATTTGGCCCAAGCGTTGAAGCGCCACTTGATGGCGACAAGCTCATCCCGCCCAGAAACACGTTGGGACAGCCGCCCCCGCCTGTCCGGCCGAGCAAAGCTCGGCGCCGTGACGAACGTGCAACCCGAATCGCGGGTCCAGACCCGGTTTGTAGGCCATCGGTGGAAACGAACGTTGTCACTGAGCGCGTTGGCGCGATCGAGGACTTTGCGAGCGCTTTTTTCGGACGCCGCGTCGTTGACGATCAGTTCAACTCGTTCGTGTCTCGCAAGATTGCGGATGATTTCCGCATAAACCCAGGGAATTGGCTCAAACTTTCCCGGCCAATCATCGCGATAGTGAGGCCACGCCAGCCAAGTGGCCTCGTGCGGCTCCCACTCCGCCGGCATGCGAAGCCCGTTGATAGGGGACGCGGTTCGTGACCTTGACGAGCTAGATGGCATGGACCTCAGCAGCTAAGGCATGATTATTTCAGCCGCAAAGCGGCGAAAGAATGCAGCCCACGGCGTAAGCCGTGGGGTAAAGTGGGAAATAAATAAGCCCCAGCGGGGCGAAAGAGGACTTCTCACCCACGCTAGACTCACGAGCGCTCGCCACAGGGCCCTCCTCAATCAATCAACCGGCTAGTGATCGGCGCGTAGCTATCGATTCTCCGGTCGCGCAAGAACGGCCAGTTGCGCCGAATGTCTTCCAACGCTTTCAGATCGACCTCGCTTACGAGAATCTCTTCCTTGTCGTGCGAAGCCTCAGCAATCACTCGGCCAAAGGGATCACATAAGAATGACCCACCCCAGAACTCCAGTCCCGCGCCAGGAGCCGCCTTTCCCCGAATATCTCCGGTTTCAAAACCGACGCGATTGACCACGGCGACGTAGACCCCGTTTGCGATGGCATGCGCTCGCTGAATCGTGCGCCAGGCATCGTGCTGGGCCACGCCAAACTCCGCTTTCTCGGCGGGATGCCATCCAATGGCGGTTGGATAAAAGAGCACATGCGCCCCCTGCAAAGCAGTAAGCCGAGCGCCCTCGGGATACCACTGATCCCAACAGACCAGCGTGCCCACCCGGCCGACGTTGGTATCGAAAGCGCGAAATCCCAGATCGCCGGGGGTGAAATAATATTTTTCATAGTAGAGCGGGTCGTCGGGGATGTGCATTTTGCGGTAGAGGCCCCGCAAAGCTCCGTCTGCGTCGAACATCGCAGCCGTATTGTGGTAAACGCCGGCAGCGCGTTTCTCGAACAGCGAAGCGATAAGGACGATCCGCAGTTGCTTGGCTGCTTCCGCCAGTTTCGCCGACGTAGGACCGGGGATTGGTTCGGCTAAATCGAAAAGAGATGCGTCTTCACGCTGACAAAAATATTGCGTCTGAAAAAGTTCAGGCAGGCACACGATTTGCGCGCCACGCCCTGCTGCCTCACGGACGCGTTCGATCGCGCGCTGCAGATTCTGATCAGGGTCGGATGTCATCGACATCTGTACCAATCCGACTTGAAATTTCTCTGGCGGCAAAACTACGACCTCCTTCGACGACGAAATAGAATATCAGTTCCCGGTTATCGGTTCTGAGTTCTCAGCGGTAGCAGGAGCTTGCCGCCTTCTAGTAGAGTATTGCTTCGACGTAAAGTTGGGGGTGGACCTTGAAGCATGGCAATCATGACGGCGCGGGAATTGACCGCAAGCTGCATAATCCGATTGAAGACCGGCTGATTCCGCTGGAGTCGCTGGACCTCGGCTCCGTCCGGTCGGTTGACGATCTGGTGCGCGCAATGGGGAAGACCGCGTTCACCGGGCGGCAGGTGGGCGAGGCTGCTGACGTTCTTGAGGCCATGGCCCGGGATGAGGAATGCTTCGTGGTCATGACCTTGGCCGGTGCCATGACCGTCGCCAAGCAAAGTTTGATCATCGCAGACCTGATCGACCGTGGAATCGTGAATGCGATTGTTTCGACTGGAGCGCTCATGGCGCATGGGCTTGTCGAAGCCACGGGACGGGCGCATTTCCGCTACAACCCGGACGTCTCCGACACCGAACTTTACGAACAAGGCTACAACCGGGTTTACGACACGCTTGAGCCCGAGCAGAATCTGGACGACGTGGAAGAAGTAATGTCGCAGATCCTGGAAGGCTGGGATCACAATGAGGTAGCGTGCTCGTACAAATTAAATCATGCGATCGGGGCGCATCTGGCGAAACACGCGAAAGGGCAGCGAGGCATTCTCAAGTCGGCGTATGAAAAGGGTGTCCCAGTGTTTGTTCCGGCATTTACCGATTCAGAGTTAGGTCTGGATGTGGCGCTGAACAATCGGTTGCGTGAATCAACCGGGCGGCACAAGCTGCGCTTCGATCCGTTCGAAGATCTGGAACATTTTGCCGCGACGCTGTTGCGACAGACGAGGCTTGGGATTTTTACCATCGGCGGAGGCGTTCCGCGCAACTGGGCACAGCAGTTTGGACCATTCTGTGAGCTACGGCATCGGCGGCTGGGAGAGAATGTTCCGTTGAAGCGCTATCACTACGGCGTGCGAATCTGTCCGGAGCCGGTGTATTGGGGCGGCCTTTCGGGGAGTCCCTACAGCGAAGCAATTTCATGGGGCAAGTTCGTGCCTCCGGCAGAAGGCGGAAAGTTTGGCGAGCTGTTTGTCGACGCTACGGTCGGACTGCCGCTGGTCGTGGCAGCGGTGCTGGAGCGGCTGGGCAAGGGAAAAACGGCAGGGAAGAAGAAGGTGGGAGCAAGGAAATAGCAGATGGAGGACAGCTCACAGCTATGGTTCCATGGAATGTCTCTGCGGACGTTTCGGAGGGTTTGGATCACGCTGACGAATCTGATGTGCCTTGGACTGCTTAGCATTGGTTTTCTACACGAATACGAGCTTTCCAGTTTTCATGGTGCGACTCGGCCTTCCAGTGCGGCCCTCGAACAAATAGGACCGTTGGTCTGCGTGGCCTTGTTACTGCTCGGCATACTGTTGGAGTGGAGGGGTTCAACTTGGCCCGCACTTATAATTAACGCGGGGTTCTTTGCTGTATTTGGATTCGGCGTGCTTGGCAAAGTCTTATTGATGGTCTTAACGAAGCCGTCTGCCCAGTACGACCCCGAAGCTGGCCTGGCCCTCGCGATCGTGGGTATTCCTTTTACGGTGATAGCCCTCGCGGATGGCCTTCTTTATTGGGTTGCCCGACCCGTCCGCGGAGACTGAGCTTTCAACTAGTCGAAAATCAAAACCGCCGAAGCAATCACCGTGCTCCACAACCCGCGCTTATCCCCGACAGCCGACTGGGTGATGTTCGCAGTGCGCACGATCTTATTCGAAATCCGGTAAATCTCTTTCTTCTCGTCCCATGAGCGGTCGGGATCAAACTCCACATTCAAAGTTGTGGCCAGCATTTCCGCGGCAAGCTCCTCGGCATATTCACCCGCCGAGTCGTCGGTCTCGCCAAAAGAGTGGTGCTCGCTGAGGTAGCCATACGTATTGCGGTCGGCCGGAATGGCCACGCCGATACTGGCTGCGAGCAATCGATGCGGCTCGCGAGTCGAGTTCTCGGCAACCACAGCGAACACGACCTCGCCCGGACTCAGATGCTTCAGTCCCTGGGAGCGCGGAACCAGCTTGCATTGTGGCGGAAAGATGGATGAGACGCGAACCAGATTCTGCGCGGCAATGCCGGCGTCCCGCAGCGCCAGCTCAAAAGACGTAAGGCGTTCCCGATGTTTGCCGACCCCCTTGGTAAAGAAAATCTTCTTCGGGACCATGTCTTTTCCCAATGCTATTCCTCCGATGTTTAGATGAGGGTCAAATCTAACATAGCGAATTGTAAAGGGAATATGAAAATTGGTTCGTGAGGCAAAAAAAGTCCGGCGGAAACCCGGATTCGGATTTCCGCCCGCTTAGAAAAACGGGGCTACTTGGCTGCGGTCACTGAGCTGACTTCAATGGTGTCGCCACTCGCTTCGCCCTTCACCGTGGCTTTGCCAGTGCCCAACTTCTCGAGCGCGGCCAGCGTGGCCTTGTCCTTGACATCCAGCGTGTAGACTTTGTCACCGACGACCAGGGCGTACTTTGAGCCTTTCTGCACGCAGGCACGGAGGCAGGCAGCGTCGTCGCCCTCCATCATATGTTTCGCCCCGCACATGGCGTCGCTGACCGTGCCGGTGAAGCTGTCGGCCTTGCCAGCGAAAGAGGTAGGTAATAGAGCTGCACCCAAGAGGGCGCTGGTCAGGGAAACTGCGAACTTCCGCGAAATACTCATGAAAATTTTCTCTCCTTCATCAATCGATCTGCCGCTACACGGTTAGATGTTTCCATTTGAAGGGCGATAGCACGGGCCGTCAAGGATTTTCCTCGAAGCTTATTGCGATTTTGGATCGAAACGCAAGCTTACGTCTACCGTCTTCTCGTTCGCATTGAGAGATTCGCGGACGCTGGTATTCCAGTCTCCCTTGGCGGAAATCTCTTTCTCCGCCTGCTCCAGAAATTGCTTCGGGTAGCTGGAGTCATAGGGATCGCCTTCACGCAGCCTCCAGTCATCCTGCAGCCGCGCCGTGGTACGCAAGTCGAGGCCCCGGATATCCAAGTCCCCCATGGTGTACACGTCGCCCTCCTGGATCTGCAGCTTGTACTTGACGGTGGAGTTCGGGTCGTCCATTTCCGGATCGGGTTGAATCATGACTGCCATGTATCCCCGGGTGCCGTATAGCTTCTTCATGGCTTCGATGTCGGTGTCTAGCTGAACCGCATTTGCCGGTTGGTCGAGTTGAGCACGAATCAGAGGCCGCAGAGCGTCGGCAGCGAAGGCCTTGTTTCCCGACAATTCAATTTCAGTCAGTTTGTACTGGCGCCCGGGATCGACCGGGAAAGTCACGTCCACCAGGGTTTCCTGCGGACCGTCCTGTACAACCTTCGCTTGGGCATCACCAAACGCAGCCTTCAAGTAACCGCGTTGGAGGTAAAGCGGCAGGAAATTCTTGTCCTCTTGAGTGCGCAGTATCGAGCGCAGGAAATCAGCGCCCTGCAGTTTTCTGGCGGCATTTTCAAGCAAGGGCAATTCGGTTGGGCCGGCTCCGGCGAATGCAACATTGCGAATGTGAATCTGGAGCCCCGACACGGAGAAGACGAATGCTTCGACCGGGCCGTCTTCGTGGGCCGCGCGAAGATAGTCAACCCGGCCCTGCACGTTGTGTGCGATCAGCAAACCTTGCAGAGCATTGGATACCTGATCTGCAAGGTTGCCGCCGGCTGGAAGTTGACCTTGAAAGAGCGGAACCGCGGCATGGAGCTGGTCGAGCAGTTCCTGATCGGAGAACCAGACCAGGTTGTCGAAGCGAACCGGCACGAACTGTTCGGCGTCCTGGACCTGCAATTCCAGCTTGGCGCCGTCGGGCGAGTATTGAAAGCTGTAAGCAATATCGCCGAAGGCCCCGGTTTCGCCCAGGACGCGGACCGCTTCTTTGAAGTCGTCTTCGCTAACGGTTTGACCGATCTGCAAGCCCGAAGCAGCGATCACTTCTTCGGGCTTGTAGCGTTTCGTTCCCGTCGTCTTGATGGAAACAAGTTTGAAGGCGGAAGGCGCGGCATCTTTGGGGGACTGCTTACGTGGAGTCTGGGCCGACGTTAACGACAAACCAAGGCAAGCTAGCGTCAGCAGCGACAGGATTCTTGAGGCGCGCACGTGAAAAGATTTTAACCCAGACTCACTGGACGAGCGTCACCATCGCTGATTGGGGTTGGAAATGCGTGTGAGGACGGGCCTTTCGCCCCGCGGGGGCTGGTCGGTTTTCTTCTTTTCCCACGGCTTCGCCGTGGGCTGTATTCTTGCGCCGCTTCGCGGCTAGAAGTAAGGCCCTCGTTAAGAGACCCGATCCCGGGGGGCTGGTCTGGCTATTTGACGAAAGGCTTGTGATGGAGATTTGGACGGGTGCGGCGCAGTATCCGGGGTTGGGGCAAGTCTGCTCCCGGCGCCATCAGATGCCAGGCTTCGCGAAACGCTTCGAAGCGGGCGGCGCCTTGGCAGCCGGAAGGATATAGGCGCAGGGCGCGCAGGGCCCCGAGCTGGTTCACCGGGATTATGTACCAAATGCCGAGAGGAACGAGATAGACTGCGATGAAGTCGATCTCGTCGGCCTGATAAGCCTTGACCTTGCGTCCTTTGTGGTTGTGGCAGGCATTGACTACATAAGCGCTGCGGTCGGGCTCAGTGTACGAGGTTGATTTCACCTGCACCCTCCAGAAACGTTTCGCCGGAGTCAAGGATAAAGTCGTAACGTTCGCTGTCTCCGTGGGGCCGGGCAACGCCAAAACCCAGGCTTGCCGCTTTGTGCAGGAACGCAAGTTCGGCCAGCTCGCCTTTCTCTTTAGTCTTGAGCGGTCCGCGAACCAGAGGCGCGATGGGCCGCGTTTGCTGGCAAGATTTACTCGATTTCTTCTTCATTTGGCTCCAATAAAAAAGGCGCGAGCCGGATTTCCGGTCGCGCCTGTTTATTTCGAGATTTAGTCCCTATTTCTAGAATAGCAAATTGGAAGGGTAACTATGACATGATTTCGAGATTTATTTTCCGAGTAGAATCAGCGGGTTGCGAGGAAATGGACCCTCCAGGGGGCTTGACAAGTTTTCGGCAGAAAAGCTGTTTTTGGGTTTTTGCGGGCAGGGAAGATCCTGCCGGGCATTTAGTAATCTAAAAGATCAAGATACCTCGGTGATGTGGCTTCAACCAAGCTTGCCGGGTACGCTACACTGTATATGAGCAGCAAGGGCACGCGTTCCAGGAGAGGTTCTTACGTGGCGACATCGGCTGAAAAACCAAAGTCCGCAATGGCGACTCTTGTGGAGAGTTTTGAGGATCTGGTTGAATCCCAGCGCAAGAAGCTCAACAAAGAGGAATTCAAAAAGGCCGAGCAAAATTTCGAGCGAATTGTCAATAAAGCCCGCGCTTCTCGCGCACGGCGGCGCGAAACAGCATAATCCACTCCTGTAATTCCCCCTTCGTCATATCCGGCTTGTAACCCTTCGCTGCCGATACAAAATCATCCTCCCCGAGATATTCCGCGATAAGCTCTAGCTTGTCGGCAAAATTCTTACGGCGCCTTTCTTCTTCGCGCTGCTCGTCGGTTTTGGGAGGTTTCGGAGTTCTTGCCATTCGTTTCGTTTCATGCGCCGCTTGAATACAGGCCGTATTATGTGACACTATACTAGTAGAGAGACATACACAAGGCACAGTTTATGTCACAGATTCGCGTGACTCTCCCCATCGTAGTGGAGCACCATGAGTCTCCTGCAACAACGCAGGTGGTTTCACTTCGTGATTTTCTGCATGACCCGGATTCGGCGGAGCATCGGTCTCTCCCAGTCCGCCGCGAACCGCACGGTCCTTTCAACCCATGGGAACTGCGCCAGGAGTTTTTGTCCTGGCCACTGGAATATTGGGAGGGCTTTCTGGAAATGGCCGGCACCCTCGGGCTCTTTCGAATCAGCAAGAATGATTTTGCAGAATGGCAGCGCCTTATAAGGGAGGCCCTCCTTCGACATCCACGGGAATGGAAAAAGCTCGAGTCCCAGTTCGACCGCAGAAAAGTCAGCAAGCTCTTTAAACCCCTGCCGATACGCTTTGCGTGGGATGCGATGGTACCAACCGCAACAATATCGACGGTCAAGACCTTAACAGCCATCATCGCAACTATTCAACTGGATGTCCTCAGAGGGGTGCTGTTCAAAGTCTGTGCCCGTACTGACTGCGTGAATCCTCCTTTCGAGGTTGAATCCCGTCACAAGATATATTGCAGTCCTGAATGCGCTCACCTTGTCGCCGTAAGAAACAGCAGGGCGCGAGCCGCAAAGGGCAAAGCCACCACGCAGCTCGCCGTCAGAAGGCGGACGGCCCGCGGTTAGGAGACGGCCATGAGTTTAACCGAGAAACAGTGGAGTAATCGTATCCGCCAGCGGCGAGAGCTTGCAACCCGAGCCGCTGAACTGGAGGAACGGGTTTGCACAGCTCTGGAGACCAAGAGCGCGAGCCTCGAAGAAGTGCGCGGCTGGCTGCATGAACTAGACAGCGCATACGGGCAATTGCGAATTTCCGATTACCCGTTCACCGTTAAGAGGAACGTCTTCGAAAACGCTGACCTCGTAGCACGATTGGGTACAGACGAACAGAAGCGAGAGAGCGACCAGCGACAGGCCGCTGCACAGGCCGAGAAAGCAGCCAAAGATCGCATCGCCGCACAGAGATATGACATGGAACGTCTGTCGTATCCCAAACTATCGCAGCCCCCGAAATGTACGCATCCCGAACGACTCCACTGCGACTATTATGGCGGGCTCGAGCGCTGTGAGTTCATGGTGTACGGAGGCAGACCGGGATACTGGCTCTGCGCTGCGGGCGAGAAACCCACCAGCAAATAACCACGGACTTTCCGGGACGGTTGGCCGACCTCTTTGCGCTCCTACAGTTAGCGCGGCGAGAATTCTGACTAGCGTTTTCCAGCGGCTTGGGCGTCTACGCCTTTGATTCTTACTGCGATATCGATGAAGGCCAGCGCGGCGCGGCTTAGGGCTTTGTCTTTGCGGAAGACTAACGCGAGATCGCGGCGAATTGTGGCGTCAGAGATGGGGATGGCAACCAGTGCGTTGGCGCGCATGTCCTCCAGAACATTGGAGCGGGCGATGAAGCCTACTCCCGCGTCGGCGGCTACGAAGCGCTTCAGCAGTTCGCTGGAGTCGAGTTCCATGGTGAAGCGCGGCTTGAGCTTGCGCTCGTAGAAGAGATTCTCCAGCGCGTCGCGGGTATGTCCGATCTTGGGCACGACCAGCGGGAACTTCGCAGCCTGGGCGATGGTGGCTGATTTCATCTTGGCTAGGGGATGTTGCGGGGGAGCGATGATTACGAGTTCATCGCGATGAATGAGGACGACCGTTAGCCGGGTGTCGGTCACGGGCAGGGAAACGACGCCGAAGTCGACTGAATTATCGACCACCGATTCGAGAATCTTGGCGTAATCCGCGCGCTTGATGTTTACGCTGACATTTGGGTGCTGCTTTTTGAACTCGGCGAAAACTTCGGGCAGGATGTGCAGGCACGTGCCTTCGTTAGCGCCGACGACGATCTCTCCTCGGGGCACGCGCTCAGTTTCGGCGATGGCGGTCAGCATCGCCTTGCGGGATGCTACCGTTTGTTCGGCGAATTTCTGGAAGAGCTTGCCCGATGCGGTGACGGAAACTTTTCCACCGGAGCGGTCTAATAATTTTGCGCCCACTTCCTCTTCGAGCGAACGAATCTGAGATGAGATTGCCGGTTGGGTGCGGAAGCGCCTCTCCGCGGCGCGGGAGAAGGAATTGAGCCGCGCAACTTCGAGAAAAGTTTCGAGCTGATCGAAGTCCATAGCCGCAGCTTTTGGAGTCGGTTGGGGACGCGGGGAGATTGTAGCAGGATGGGAGCGGGTAGAGACGTAGCTAGCTACGTCTCTACCGTGCGAGGATCTATTGCTTCAGCAGTTTTTCGATTGCGGAAGTAACCTCTGGCGAATCCGGAGTGACCTTGGGTTCGAAGCGCTCTACGACGTTGCCGTTGCGGTCGACCAGGAACTTGGTGAAGTTCCACTTGATGTCTCCGGTGTGGGACGGGTCAGCGTCTTTGGTCAGGTATTGATACAGCGGAGCCTGATCCGGCCCCTTGACAGAAATCTTCGAATACAGAGGAAACGTCACGCTGTATTTCCTCGAGCAGAAAGTCTTGATCTCTTCGTTGGTTCCGGGCTCCTGCTGTCCAAAGTTGTTCGCGGGAAAGCCAAGAATGACGAACCCCTGGTCCTTATACTTTTCGTAAATCGCCTCAAGTGCCGTGTACTGAACAGTAAATCCGCACTGGCTGGCCACGTTGACCATTAGGATTACTTTTCCTTTGAAGCCGGCCAGGGGCATGGGCTTGCCGTCGATGTTGGGCAGGGTGAAACTGTATAAGTTCGAGGCAGCAAAGGTTGAGGTCGCCATGATCATCACCATTCCTAGCAAAAGATATTTGCGCACAATGGACATTTTTCTCCTTGGGGCTGCTGGTTGCTTCCGGGAAAGATTATTGCCAGAATACCCGAGCGAAGTTCGGGTGCGCAAACCGGGCGGCTTTGAGCGCTCAGGAATCAGCTTTCAGATCTGAAATCTGAGTGTCCGGATTCGGACAGTTGCTTCCCATGAATGAACAGAATGGGCTCATTGAACTTGGCCTAGTTTGGGTGTAAACAGTTGGAGACAGATAAGTTACGTAAGCTTCCCAGTGGTCGTGCGCGTGCCATTCTTTTCATAACATGGATATTGCTCGTCCATCCGTCGCAGGTCAACGTCGCCGCCGACAGATCATTTATGCGGCTGTGGGAGTTGTGCTTGTCGCTTTGGTGACGATGGGGTTGTCCCGGCTGAAGCCCGCCGCGCCTACGGTCGAGCGGTCCACGGTTTGGGTGGACACGGTGAAGCGCGGTTCCGTTCTGCGGCAGGTGCGGGGCCTCGGAACGCTGGTTCCGATGGAAGGGTCAATCCAGTTTCTGCCAGCGGTCACCGAAGGACGCGTGGACAAGATCCTTGAACTTCCCGGAGCGCAGGTAAAAGCGGACACGATCCTGCTGGAGTTGAGCAATCCGCAGCTGACGCAAGAAGCGCTGGATGCGGAGTGGAAGCTCAAGGCCGGCGAAGCCGATTACAAGAATCTGGAAGTGGCGCTGGCGAGCCAGGTGCTGGCTCAAAAATCGGTTGCAGCGCAGGCCCAATCGGAATACAGCCAAGCCAAGATGCAGGCCGACATCGACTCTGAACTGGCAAAGCTGGGGGTCATCTCGCAACTCAGCATGAAGGTTTCGAACCAAAAAGCCGAGCAACTGTCTACCCAGACCGACATCGAGAAACAAAGACTAGTGAATAGCGGCGAAGTGTTGAAGGCGCAACTTCAGGCCAAGCAGGCGGAGGTGGAAGAATTCCGCGCCATGGCACAGTTAAAGCAGAGCCAGCTCGATCATCTGCGGGTCCGCGCGGGAATTGACGGCGTGCTGCAAGAGCAGACTCTGAAGATCGGGCAGTTTGTGACGCCCGGTACCACGCTTGCCAAGGTGGTCCAGCCGCAGCGATTGAAGGCGGAATTAAAGATTGCAGAGACTCAAGCCAAAGACATTCAGATTGGACAGCCAGCTTCAGTGGATACACATAATGGAGTAATTCCTGGTCACGTTGTGCGCATTGATCCGTCTGTAGTGAATGGGACGGTTACCGTGGATGTGAACCTGGATGCCAAGCTTCCGCAGGGTGCGCGGCCCGACCTCAGCGTGGACGGCACCATCGATCTGGAAAAGATGGAAAACGTGCTGTACGTGGGACGTCCGGCCTTCGGGCAGGAACAGAGCACGGTAGGAATGTTCCTGCTGGAGCCCGACGGGAGTAACGCGGTACGGGCGCAGGTGAAGCTGGGACGCAGTTCGGTAAATACCGTTGAGATTCTGCAGGGGTTGAAGGAAGGCGACCAGGTCATTCTTTCCGATATGTCTCGCTGGGATTCGTACGATCGCGTTCGTTTGGAATAGGCCGAGCGCTAAAAGAGAAAGGAACTTCGATGGCGGACGCAGGAACAATCATTTCGATGGAAAACATCACGAAGGTGTTTTTTACCGATGAGGTAGAGACGCATGCGCTTTCTGGAATTCACATGGAGATTCGCAAGGGAGAGTATGTGGCAATTGCCGGACCGTCGGGGTCGGGCAAGTCGACACTGCTGGCGCTGATCGGATTGCTCGATTCGCCGACGGACGGAAATTATGTGCTGAACGGACATGCCGCCGCGAATCTCAACATCAGCGAGCGATCGCGCATACGCAATCGCGAAATCGGATTTATTTTCCAGAGTTTTAATCTCATTGGCGATTTGACGGTTTACGAAAATGTGGAACTGCCGCTTACGTATCGGGGCATGCCCGCGAACGAACGCAAAGAGCGTGTGCACAATGCCCTGGAGCGCGTCGGAATGAACCACAGGACCAAGCATTATCCCTCGCAGCTTTCCGGAGGCCAGCAACAGAGGGTTGCGGTGGCGCGCGCATTGGCTGGTTCCCCCGCCATCCTGCTGGCTGACGAGCCTACCGGAAACCTGGATTCGCGCAATGCGGAAGCGGTGATGGATTTGTTGCGCGACCTGCACCGCGAAGGAGCGACTATCTGCATGGTCACGCACGACCCGCGTTTCTCTCGGCACGCTGAGCGCACCATCCACATGTTTGACGGACGCGTGGTTGAGGAAAGCGTCGAGGTGAATTGATCGCGGGGTTCCAACGCTCGCGAGAGCTTGACGGGTTCACTACCAGCCCAGGGAGGTTCACAAGTATATGAAGGGAATGCCGCAAGATCTTCGCTACTCCCTGCGCAGCCTGGGCAAGAGCCCGGGCTTCCTGATGGTCGCGACCCTCACGCTCGCCCTCGGAATTGGCGCGAACCTGGCGGTGTTCAGCGTGATGAACGCCATCCTCCTCAATCCCAGCGGCGTTCCTCATCCGGATAGCGTAATGGCTCTTCGGGTGAAATACGCGACTCTACCGGATCTGCAGAATATCAGCATGTCCGCGCCCGACTTCGGAGATGCGGTCACCGGCAAAAACATTTTCACTTCCGCGGCCGTGCTGCAGCGTACCAGCTTCAATTACAGCGAGAGCGGTACTACACCGGAGCGACTGGTTGGCGCTCAAGTTTCGTGGCAGTGGTTCGATGTGTTCTGGGCGCAGCCGTATCTGGGCCGTGTCTTTCGGGCGGAGGAAGATCAGCCGAATGCCAATCATGAAGTGATTCTTGCGTATCGCACATGGAAACGCCGATTCGGAGGCGACCCGGCCATCATTGGCCGAACCCTTTTGCTGAACCAGGAGTCCTATCAGGTCGTTGGGGTCATGCAGCCGTCGTTCGACTGGCCGAATGGGGCTGAGTTGTGGTCGCCGATTGGGATTCCGAGCGGCCGTTATTTCGACAGCAACGATCGTTACAACGAAAGCTTGTTTGCCGTGGGACGGCTGCGACCGGGCGTCACAACCGAGCAGGCGAACGCGTATCTGCGTCTCCGTTCGGCCCAGCAGATTGCGTCGGAGGGTGAGAAGAGCTTCGGGCAACGCTCCGGGTGGGGCATGTTCTGCATGCCGCTGATCGACTTTATCGCGGGAGATTTACGCAAGCCGCTCTCCATTTTGCTGGCGGCGGTTGCAACTGTTCTTCTGATCGCTTGCGCCAATATCGCCGGATTGCAACTTGCACGCGCTTCGGGGAGGCAACACGAGATCTCCATCCAGATTGCATTAGGCGCAGGGAATTGGCGGCTGATTCAGCAATCGCTGCTGGAGAGCCTGTTGCTGGGCGTGGCAGGAATCCTGCTCGGGTTGCTGCTTGCGAAGGTTGCGATTCCGTTACTGCTGCTGCTGGCGCCGCCGAGCCTTGCGAGCAATCTGGCGGTGCACATTAGCGGACCGGTGTTGCTGTTCGGAGCCGGCATCGGCGTCCTCTGTGTGCTTTTGTGCGGGACGGCGCCGGCCTGGCATACCACCCACACGCGCTGGTTTCAGACGCTGCAGGAAGCTGGACGAGCGGGTGGTACGGGCCACGTCCGTCAGCGATTGCGTTCGGCGCTGGTCGTCGGCGAGATCGCGCTGGCAATGCTCCTGTTGGTCGGCGCCGGTTTGCTGGTCCGAAGCCTGAAGCAAGTTGAGAGGCTGGACACGGGATTCGAACCCCATGGCCTGATGTCGGCCGTACTTTCGCTTCCACCAACAACGTATAAGACCGATGAGCAGCAAGCAGCTTTTTTTGCCGCAGCCGAAGAGCAACTCAAGAGCATTCCGGGCGTAACCGGGGCAGGGATCGCTGATGCCTTGCCCTTCAGTAACAACGGCGGATCGTCGTCGTTCAGCATCCAGGGACAGCCTACGGCCCCGAACGATCCGGGCCCGCACGGCAACGCGCGGAGCGTTTCTCCAGGTTACTTCAAGACACTCGGCATTCCTTTGGTCCGCGGCCGCGTTTTTACACGCGACGATCGGAAGCAAACGGAGTTGGCGGTGGTCATTGACGAAACCCTCGCTCATCGCTATTGGCCAAACCAGGATCCCATTGGGCAGCGCATAAATTTTGGGACCGGATCTCCGTGGATGACGATTGTCGGAATTGTCAAACACGCGAAGGCTTCATCGCTCGAGGCCGACACTACAGAAGGTTTTTATTACTTGACCCTGGCGCAATTCCCGGACCGGACGGCCGGGATCGTAGTTCGGACCGACAACTCCCATCCTGAGAACCTGGCCAGCGCGCTTGAGACGGCAATCCGTGGGGTCGACTCGACTCAACCTCTTTATGACATGAAGACCATGGAACAACGAGTGGACGAGTCGCTCGTGAGCCGGCGGTTCTTAATGATACTGCTGTCGATCTTTGCGGGGCTTGCTCTGTTGTTGGCGGCGCTCGGGCTGTACGGGGTGATCAGCTATTCGGTACGACTCCGGACGAGAGAGCTTGGGATTCGCATGGCGTTGGGCGCCGAACAAGGCGATTTGCTGCGTTTGATTCTGGGCAAGGGCGTACGGCTCGCCTTGAGTGGGCTGCTTCTCGGGTTGATTGCGACTTTTATCGTAGGTCGCGCACTTTCGAGTTTGCTGTACAACGTCAGTTTATTCAATCCCCTCACGTTGGCGCTGACCTCACTCCTGCTGATCTCGACGGTCTTGTTCGCTAGTTATTTGCCGGCGCACTGGGCGGCCAGGGTCGATCCCGTGGTGGCGTTAAGAGACGAATAACGCGTTAAGTTTACCCAGCAGTGCAGTTTTTGTGGAGAAGAGATGATTCAGTTGCGCAATATCGAACGCACCTACAAGACCGCTGCCGGCGTTACCTATGTTCTCCGCCGCATCAACCTTGATATTCGGGAAGGTGAGTTCATCACGGTTATGGGGCCTTCGGGCTCGGGGAAGTCCACGCTAATGAGCATCATTGGCATGCTGGATGACAGTTGGGCAGGGGAGTATTTCCTTCTTGAAAATGCCGTGCACAAGCTTGATCGGAAGGCGCGAGCAGAGCTGAACCGAAAATATATCGGCTTCGTTTTTCAGAGCTATCACTTGCTGGACAACCTCACTGTTTACGAAAACCTGGATGTACCGCTTTCCTACCGCAATATCTCGCGCTCGCAGCGCGCCGGAATGGTCGCCGAGATCCTGGATCGTTTTCAGATCGTGGGCAAGAAGGATTTGTATCCCAATCAGCTTTCTGGGGGACAGCAGCAGTTGGTGGGAGTCGCGCGAGCGGTCGTGGGGAATCCGAAGCTGATTCTGGCTGACGAGCCCACGGGCAACCTGCATTCCAGCCAGGCCAAGGAAATCATGGAGTTGTTCAAGAAGCTGAATGATCAGGGAACCACAATCATTCAGGTCACGCATTCCGAGGCCAACGCCGCTTACAGTGACCGGACGATCCAACTTTTCGACGGTTGGATCGTGAAAAATCCTGCGAGTCCGGAGGCTGTCCCGTCCGTGGCCGCTCCCCAATCGAGGTAAGCGATGGAAGGCTTTATGCAAGACGTTCGTTACGGTCTCCGCATGTTGCGGAAGAGTCCCGGTTTTACGGTGGTCGCGGCCATCGCTCTGGCCCTCGGCATTGCCAGCACGACTGCTATTTTCAGCGTGGTGGATGAAGTGCTGCTGCACCCGCTGCCGTATCCTGATTCGAATCGGATCGTTTGCCTCTCAGGCAACGGCAGCGCCTCTCCGGCAAATTACCTGGATTGGGCCGCGCAAAACCACGTTTTCTCTTCAATGGCGGCATCGCGAGGCTTTCCCGGCAATTTGACAGGCGGCGAGCGTCCTGAACACGTTCGATTCACGATGGTTTCGGCGAATTTCTTTTCTCTCTTCGGAGTCGATCCGCTGCTTGGTCGCGGTTTGTTTGCTGAAGATGAGAAGGCGGGCAGTGACCACGTCGTGGTGCTTAGCTATGGTCTTTGGAAGAGTCGCTTTGGTGCAGATCCTAGCCTGGTGGGACACAACATCACTTTGAATGACGAGCCTTACACGGTAGTTGGAGTGATGCCTGCCAGCTTTGCGCCGGATGGCTACGGCCAACTTTGGATGCCGTCCCGGTGGGACGTGCCGCCGTATCCTCTAACCTCGGAAAAAGATCCTCGTCCGGTTCGGGACAGCAGTTATTTTGACGCGTGGGCGCGGCTTAAACCAGGAGTCACGCTGGCACAGGCAAGAGCGGAGATGGATGCTATTTCGCGCCGATTGGAAAAACAGTATCCCGATGCGGATGCCGGCGTGCGACCTGATGTTGTGGTGATGCAGGATAATCTGGTCGGTGATATTCGGCCTACGCTGCTTCTCCTGGTGGCGGCGGTGGTTCTCGTGTTGCTCATTGGATGCGCGAACGTGGCGAACCTGCTCCTGGCCCGCGCGACCGACAGAGCGAAGGAAGTCTCCATCCGCAGCGCGTTGGGCGCGAGCCGTTTGCGGTTGATACGGCAGTTGCTGACGGAGAGTGTTTTGCTGGCATTGATCGGCGGAACGTTGGGCGTTCTACTCGCCGCGTGGGCGGTTCCGGCGCTCTTGACGTTGAGTCCGCCGGAGATCAGCAATTTCAAACACATCGGATTGAATCCGGAAGTGCTCAGCTTCAGCATTGCGGTTTCGGTGCTGAGCGGAATTCTGTTTGGCTTGGCGCCGGCGTTTCACGCCTCGCGGGAGAATCTCAGCGGGTCGTTGAAAGAAGGCGAGCGGGGAAGCACCAGCAGCCGAGGCAGGACCCGTTCGGCCTTGGTGGTTACGGAAGTGGCGCTTTCGCTGGTCTTATTGATCGGCGCAGGTTTGATCGTCAAGAGCTTCGTGCGGCTGATGAATGTCGATCCGGGCTTTAATCCCGAAAATCTCCTAGTGTTCAACGTAGGATTGCCGCCGTCCGCGAGCCCGGAGCGGCAGGACGCCTTCTATCAACAGGTCCAGGAACGCATGGAGGCCGTGCCTGGCGTGCAATCTGCGGGGGTGGTGAGCCGATTACCGCTCTCGGGCGGGAACAGCGATCGTACCTTCAGGATTCCAGGTAGCGAAAAAGACTATAGCGCCGACATCCGCGTCAGCACTCCCAGCTACTTCCGCACTATGGGGATTCCCTTGTTGAAAGGCCGCAATTTTAGCGAACAGGACGCGCGCGGTTCAGTTCAAGTGGCGGTGGTAAACGAAACGCTCGCGAGAAATGTATTCCCAGGCGAAGATCCGATTGGGAAATACATCCTCGATTTTGGTCCGGCGAACAACAAGATCCAAATCGTCGGTGTGGTCGGAAATGTGAGGCACGAGGGTCTGGAGACGGCTCCGCGAGCGGAAGTCTATCTTCCATTTGGACAAGCTCACTGGCCTTCTGTGTTTGTGGTTGTGCGCAGTAAGACATCAGACCCACTCGCGCTTACCTCCGGAGTGCAAAACGCGGTGTGGAGCGTGGATAAGGATGTCCCACTTTCCAATCTGCGCACTATGCAAGACGTCATCGCGCTTTCGGTTCTGCGGCGAAGATTCACGGCGCTCCTGCTGGCGATTTTCTCCTGCCTGGCGATGTTGCTGGCGGCCGTCGGACTCTACGGCGTGATGTCTTACACCGTTTCGCAGCGTACCCACGAGATTGGGATTCGCATGGCATTGGGCGCGCAGAAGGCCGACGTGCTGAAACTGGTAGTGAAGCAGGGAATGTCGCTCGTCATTCTGGGAGTGGTGCTCGGCATCGTGGCCTCCGTGGCTGCGACCAGACTAATGTCGGGCCTTCTTTTTGGAGTGAGCGCGACCGACCCTGCGGTCTTCGGCGGGATTGTGGCGTTGCTGGCTGGCGTCGCGCTGGCCGCAAACTATCTCCCGGCACGAAGAGCGACGAAAGTCGATCCCATGGTTGCCCTGCGTTACGAGTAGGCAGAAGCGATTGCTGTGCGGACCCTGGCTCAGGATTGAGACGACATGACCACGACAGCGTTATCCTCTATGACTATGCCTGCCGCTTCGAATTCCGGCGCACGATTGCTGATTGCTGACGATCAGCGCGATGTGTTGGAGGCCTTGCGCCTGCTGTTGAAGCCGGAAGGTTTTACCGTCGAAGCCGTGACCTCGCCTTCCGGCGTACTCGACGCACTCGAATCGCGGGAATTTGACGCCGTGCTGATCGACCTGAATTATACCCGCGACACGACCTCCGGGCAGGAAGGTCTCGACCTGCTTTCTCGAATCCAGGCAAATGACAGCACCTTGCCAGTGATCGTTATGACGGCTTGGGGAAGCGTGGATGTGGCGGTCGAGGCGATGCGGCGGGGCGCGCGAGACTTCATCCAGAAGCCTTGGGAGAATGCACGCTTGCTCTCGGTCCTGCGTACTCAGGTTGAGTTGAGTGGTGCCCTGCGGCGCGGGCAGCGGCTCGAAGCGGAGAATCGATTGCTGAGAGCGGAAGGACTCCCGAAGTTCATCGCAAACTCCGAGGCCATGCAACCGGTGTTACGCGTGATCAGCAGCGTTGGTCCGTCCGATGCCAATGTCCTCGTCACGGGAGAACATGGCAGCGGGAAGGAAGTTGTAGCGCGGACGCTGCACGCGCTCTCCAGCCGAGCTTCTCGACCGTTGGTAGCTGTGAACACCGGCGGCCTGCCGGAAGGAATTTTCGAAAGCGAGTTGTTCGGCCATGTAAAAGGCGCTTTCACCGACGCCAGAACGGACCGGATTGGCCGCTTCGAATTGGCGCATGGGGGCACGCTTTTTCTGGATGAGATTGCGAACATTCCACTTTCCCAACAGGCCAAGCTGCTGCGGGTTCTCGAGAGCGGGGAGATGGAACGAGTAGGTTCTTCGCAGACACGGCGGGTGGACGTAAGAATTATTTCCGCGACCAATGCCGATCTGAACCAGGAAGTGGACGCCGGGCGCTTTCGGCAAGACCTTCTCTTTCGCCTGAACACGGTCGAAGTCCGCGTCCCCCCGTTGCGTGAGCGACGCCAGGACATCTCACAGCTCGCCATGTATTTCCTCAATCGCTACGCGGAACGCTATCGCAAGCCGGCAAAAACGCTCGATCCCTCCGCCATGCAGGCGATGTTGGAGTATTCTTGGCCAGGGAACGTTCGCGAACTGGACCACGCGGTGGAACGCGCAGTGCTCCTGTCGAGCGGAGACCTGGTACGAGTCAGCGATCTGAGCCTGCGAACTCCGCGCGAAAATACACAGCGGATGGAGGATCTCAGCCTGGAAGAAGTGGAGTCCATGCTGATCCGCAAAGCCATCGACCGCTATGGCGGCAACATCAGCCAGGCGGCTGAGGCGCTGGGTCTAAGCCGCAGTGCGCTCTACAGACGGCTGCAGAAATATGGAATCGGAAGCAGCTAACCATGCTCGGGGCCCGGCCGAGGCCACAGGTACGGCTCAGCCGGCGCCTCGAGTTCATCCGCCGCGAAAATCCAAGCGACGCTTAAGCCACGAAAACCGGATTCTACTGCTCACCTTGGGGTCGGGGGTCGCCGGGGTCGCGCTCGCACTCACACTGCTCTGGACCGGAGATCACGAGTTCAGCACGCGCTGGACTCTTACATCCCTCGTTATCCTCTTATGGCTGGGCCTCGCCTTCGCCTTGCGCTCTGCCGTCATCCGTCCGCTGCAAACTCTCTCCAACATGCAATCCGCGCTACGCGAGGGCGACTTCTCCTTCCGAGTGCGCGGCGCAAAAATGGGAGACGCTCTGGGCGAGCTGATGATCGAGGTGAATACGCTTTCGGAAATGCTGCGCGAGCAACGCCTCGGCGCCATGGAAGCGAGCGCACTGTTGACGACCGTAATGACTGAAATCGATGTCGCCGTCTTTGCCTTTGATGGCGATCGAAAGCTGCGGCTGGTGAACCGCGCAGGCGAACGCGTCATGGCACAAAACGCCGAACGTCTACTGGGAAAGAGTGCCGAGGATTTGGGCCTGTCAGAATGCCTGGAGGGTGAATCGGCGCGCACGTTGGAGAAAACCTTTCCCGGACGATCGGGCCGCTGGGGTGTTCGCCGTTCCATATTTCGGCAGGGAGGCAAGCCGCATTATCTGGTGGTGATCGCGGACCTGAGCCGCGCTTTGCGGGAAGAAGAGCGGCAGGCATGGCAGCGCCTGGTGCGGGTGCTCGGCCATGAACTGAATAATTCCCTGGCTCCCATTTGTTCGATCGCCGGCAGTTTGGAAGACATCATGAAGCGCGAGGTTCGCGCTGCCGACTGGGAGGACGATTTGCGCCGCGGGTTGCGGGTTATCGTCGATCGCTCGGACGCTCTAAGCCGATTCATGCGTGACTACTCCAGGCTCACCCGGTTGCCCAAGCCCCAGCTTCGCCCGACCGACGTGAATACGCTGGTCAGAACTACGGCCAGTTTGGAAAGGCGCATTGCCGTGAACATCGAGCCAGGACCGGAAGTGACGTTGGACGCCGATCCCGAACAGTTGCAGCAACTGCTGATCAACTTGATCCGCAACGCGGTCGACGCATCGCTCGAGAGCGGGGGACAGGTCAGAGTCGGCTGGTCCAGGAACGGAAGTTGGCTCCATCTTTTTGTGCAGGACGAGGGCCCGGGAATTGCGAATCCCTCAAATCTGTTCGTGCCCTTCTTTACCACCAAGCCCGGCGGGTCAGGCATCGGCTTAGCCCTGAGTCGGCAAATTGCCGAGGCTCACGGTGGAAGTGTTTCGCTGCACAATCGCGCCGAAGGCAAGGGCTGTGAAGCGGTCGTCCAGTTGCCGCTCGAAGGCTGAATCCCCACCGGCCGAGGTAGAACCCAAGACTTGGTGCGGTACAATGTGTCTCTTCCAAAAGCAGGCGCACAAGCAGGCTGGGCAGGAGGCTCCGATAACGATCTCCGATCGGCGGAGGTCCAGCGAATCGTTAGATCGAGAGTTTTCCTGACCGAACAAACCACACTCTTTCCGGAGGCTACATGAAACGGCTGCTGCTGTTGACCGTCCTATGCCTGGCATTGCCCGGAGCGTTGCGAGCACAAAGTGAATCCGTGACCGCAAAATCGGACCGAATGTTCTTTCCTCACGACACCTTTTACGGTTGGGCACAGTTTGATATCGCTCCGCCGCACAACGAGATCGATCCAAACTTGTGCGCCTCAAACGCCGGCACCTATGGAGGCGTGAATGCCCCATGCAGCATGTTTGCCCGCTACATGATCTCCGGACTGTTAGAGATTCGCCCCTTTGGCAAGGGGCAGTTTCGCAGAATCATGTTCTTCGGAGAGCCTGCATTCCTCTTTGGCAAAAATGTTCCCCAGACGCTCTACACGTGGTCATGGGACGCGATCGGCATCGAGCATTCCTGGGGGTTGGGAATTTACATCGCCAAAGGATTCGAATTCCGCGCTACCCAGCATTTCCTGTTCGATCGGTTGGGCGCGCGCGATCGCTATCTTGGACCGGCCGATCTGGGGCCGAACGGTCCCTGGGGAAGATACAACGCGTTCGGAGTGCGGAAGTATTTCGGTACTCGTAGGTGGTAACGGTCGGCGCGCCGTTTCTCGCGCGTCCTATATAGCCCTTATAATTGTTGTTTCTCTTATATTCCTGGAGGAGATTTGATGGTGGTCTCATACAACGGCATTCCGGTGCCCACGAATGGCGCCCGGATCACCTATAGCAACGGACGTTACCAAGTGCCTGATAATCCGATTATTCCCTTCATTGAAGGGGATGGTACGGGCCGCGACATTTGGAAAGCATCCGTGCGTGTGTTCGATGCCGCGGTGCAAAAGGCCTACCAGGGCAAGCGCCGCGTCGCCTGGTACGAAGTGTTCGCGGGCGAAAAGGCCAAAGCCGAATTCAACGATTGGCTGCCGGATGACACGGTGGCAGCGATCCGCGAGTTTCGCGTTGCCATTAAAGGTCCATTGACTACACCCGTGGGCGGCGGGATGCGGTCGCTGAACGTGGCTCTACGGCAGATTCTCGATCTCTATGCCTGTGTGCGCCCGGTGAAGTACTACAAGGGCACGCCGTCGCCGGTGAAGCATCCCGAACGCATGGACATTGTGATTTATCGCGAGAACACTGAAGACGTCTACGCTGGAATCGAATGGGAACAGGGTACGCCGGAAGCTACCAGGCTCATTGAGTTTCTAAACAAAGACATGCTCCAGGGAGGCAAGAAACAGGTGCGACTAGATTCGGGAGTCGGCATCAAGCCGATTTCCGTGACCGGGACCAAACGGCTGGTACGCATGGCAATCCAATTCGCTTTGGACAGCGGTCGTAAGAGCGTCACTTTGATGCACAAGGGCAACATTCAGAAATTTACCGAGGGCGCTTTCCGCAAGTGGGGATATGAGCTGGCTACGAAAGAATTCCGCGACAAGCTTGTCACCGAGCGCGAGAGCTGGATCCTCGATAACAAAGACAAGAATCCGAATCTTACGATTGAGGAAAACGCCAACCTGACTGAGCCCGGGCTGGAGTTCGCGACGGAAGAATTCCGGCAATCCATTTATCAGGAAGTGCGTGACGTTCTAACCGCGATCTACGCTAGCCACGGGAAAGGCGCGTGGAAGAAGAAGTTGATGATCAATGACCGCATCGCCGACTCCATCTTTCAGCAGGTAGTGACGCGAGCGGACGAATACTCGGTTCTCGCGACATCCAACCTGAATGGCGACTATATTTCCGATGCCTGCGCCGCGCAAGTCGGTGGATTGGGTATCGCGCCCGGCGCCAACGTTGGCGATGGCTACGCGATCTTTGAAGCGACCCACGGCACAGCTCCCAAGTATGCAGATAAAGACGTGATCAACCCGGGCTCGGTGATTCTGTCGGGAGTGATGATGTTTCGCCTCATGGGATGGCATGAAGCTGCCGATCTGATCGAGCATTGCATGGAGCGGACCATCGAACAGAAACAAGTTACCTACGACTTTGAACGATTGATGGAGGGCGCCACCAAGGTAAGTACCAGCGAGTTTGCTGGCCACATCATCGAAAACATGGATGCGGCTGTGCTGAGCGCGTCGCGCTAGCGAATGGACAACCAATAACCAAGAAGGACACCAAGGTCCACGAAGGAAGAGAAATCAGGTCTCGAATTATGTTCCTTTGTGTACCGTCGTGTCCTTTGTGGTTGTGATTTTGATCTTTCTTGGAAAGGAACATTATGCGTAAAAAAGTCACGGTTGTGGGATCTGGAAATGTGGGCGCCACGGCTGCCCACTGGATCGCCGCCAAAGAACTGGCGGACGTCGTCCTCATCGACATCGTCGAAGGCGTCCCGCAAGGCAAAGGCCTCGATCTGCTGGAAGCCATGCCCATCGAGAAGCGCGATTCCCACGTCCTGGGCACGCAAGATTATGCTGATACCGCGAACTCCGACATCGTCGTGATCACGGCGGGCATCCCGCGCAAACCCGGCATGAGCCGCGACGATCTGCTCAACACCAACCACAAAATCATGAAAGATGTGGTGGGCAAAGCCGTGCAGCACTCGCCCAACTGCATTCTGATTATCGTGTCGAATCCGCTCGATGCCATGGCGCAGGCCGCGTACAAGATGAGCGGCTTTCCCCGTGAGCGTGTGATCGGCATGGCCGGCGTGCTCGATTCGGCTCGCTTTCGCGCGTTTATTTCGGAGGAACTAAAAGTCAGCGTCGAGAATGTCACCGCGTTTGTCCTCGGCGGCCACGGCGACACCATGGTTCCTCTGCCGCGTTATTCCACCGTGGCGGGGATTCCGATCACTGAACTGATGGACGCGGCGACCGTGGCCCGCTTGGTACAGCGCACGCGCGATGGCGGCGCCGAGATTGTGAAATATCTGAAGACCGGCAGCGCTTATTACGCGCCGTCGGCGGCGGTCGCTGAGATGGTCGAGGCTATCTTGAAAGACAAGAAGAAAATCCTGCCCTGTGCGGCTTATCTGGAAGGCGAATACGGGATCAAAGGTCTTTACGTGGGCGTGCCGTGAAGCTAGGCTCGAAAGGAATCGAGCAGATCATTCGAAATCAAGCTTACGCCGGACGAAAAGGCTGCGTTGGATAAGAGCGCGGAGGCCGTGAAGGAGTTGGTGGCCGTGATCGGAGTCTAGGTGCAACGGTTTTCAGGAATGCCGCCCGGTGAGGCGGCATTCTTGTTTGCCTGCGGAAACGGCGTTCTTCGTTTGACGAATCTACACTCGCTCGATCGTCACCGACTTCACCACCACATCTTTCTTCGGCTTGTCCTGCGCACCGCGCGGGACGCTGACGATCTTCTCGGCGATGTTCTGGCCTTCGACTACTTCGCCGAAAATCGTGTGTTTGCCCGTGAGCCACGTTGTAGGCGCGAGCGTGATAAAAAATTGCGAACCGTTTGTATTGGGACCGGCATTTGCCATCGCCAGCTTTCCCGCTTTGTCGAATTTGTGCGGCGAGCCTCTTGGTCTCGTCCTCGAACTGATAGCCGGGGCCACCCATTCCGGTGCCCGCCGGATCGCCGCCCTGGATCATGAAATCGGGAATCACGCGATGGAAGATCGTGCCATCGTATAGTCGGTCTTTGCTCTTCTTGCGGCTGACAGGATGCGTCCACTCGCGTTTGCCTTCGGCGAGTTCGACAAAGTTTGCAACTGTCTTGGGTGCGTCCTTTTCAAACAAGCGGCAGACGATGCTGCCTTCCGATGTATCAAAGATTGCGTAAGTACCGGGTTGGCGGGTCATAGTAGTTCCTTTCGTATAAAAAGTTAATCTCGGGTGCGAGGGCAAGATGCCCTCGCGACAGCCGGCAGGACGCCGGCGCTACCGAGCTTTGCGCTAATTCGCACCGGTGATTGTGATGTGATTAATTACACCGGCTTGTTGGGCTTATCGTTCGAGTCGCGGCCTATCCGGGCGATCTGTTTTCACCAACTTCACGCTGGCGTCATCGCACTGGCCGAAAATGGTATAGCCGCCGTTCAAGCTCGGATAGGCAACCTCGGTGATAAAGAACTGCGAGCCGTTAGTGCCCGGGCCGGCGTTTGCGTAGGCCAGTCGGCCAGGCCGATCGAACTTCAGGTCGGAAGAAGTTTCATTCTTGAATGACGTAGCCGGGGTCGCCGGTTCCGGTGCCCATCGGATCACCGCCTTGAATCATGAAGTTGGGGATGACACGATGGAAAATCGTGCCATCGTAGAGCGGGACGCCATGCTTCTTCGCATGAGTGACGGGACTGGTCCAGTCTTTCGTCCCCGTAGACAAGCCGATGAAATTGGCCACGCCGATCGGAGCCTTGTCCGGGAAAAGGGTGCAGGTAAGTTTGCCCGCCGTGGTATCGATTACAGCTGTGGGGCGTTCCGGCGCCGCTGCCGGTTTGGCCTGTGACCACAACGTTACCGAGGACAGTAACAAGATGAGTGAAGCGAGAATCAAACATCTGCGCATGGGTAGCTCTCCTTAAGTTTGCTGTACATCGAGTGTAAACAATCCGAATCTTGAATTGTACGACAGGAGCAGTGGAATTTACTTGCCCTGAGTGATTGGCCGATGGCGACGGTTAGATGGAATGTTACGAATCAAATCTGATCGGCGCAGAGGCAAAGAGTCGGAACTACGGCTGCGGGTCGCTGCTGGCGGAGATGGTCGGCGCGTCTCCCAGCGGGTCATCTTGGGCTTCATCCTGCGGTTCGCCCGCCAGCATTTTCGACTCGCGCAAGTCCGCGTAACGGCCGGAGACCGCCACGTGGAATACCCATTGGTGGCGTTCTTCTTCCGGCTCCACCAGACCCTGTTCTTTCAGCGGAATCATGTATTGCTCGCATCCATTGCTATCTGCTGACGAGTCATGCCGCGGCGTTGGATGTCGACCGTAATGCCGGCCAGATGCGACGAGGCGGTTTCGCCCTTTTCCGGTGCGGCGTTGCGATTGTGCCGGCGAAGCTTTTTCTGTACCTGCACCGTGCGCACCGCAGAATTCACCTGGATCTGGTCGTGAAACTGTTTGTAGTAGGCCTCGCTCAGATCGTCAAGAAAATCGCGGGTCCAGGGACGGCAATAGCGGCGATCGGGATCAAGCCGCGGATCAAAGCGCAGAGTTTGGCCGGCGACGATCGGAACCAGTTCCTCGCTGGCGATCAGTTGATCGAGTTCAGCCTGATTCTGAATGCGCGGTAATTCGAGGCGGTCAATTTCCTCGTTCTGGCGCAGCAGCGAATCGCGGGAAGGGCGGAACACCGGGTTCCAGCAGGACACGGCGGAGTTGGCTCGGTGTTTGGCTGGCGCGATGCGACCGGTTGGTTCGGAACGACCTGATGCAGCCCAAAAGCCTGTCCGCACACGGCGGCGGCCAGAAACACCAACAGAAAAACTCGGCCTGTTTTAACCTTCACGAAGTGGCCTCAAATCTTAATGCTGCGCTAACGCAGGCGGCTATTCTAAATCGAGCCGCCGCTGGATGCCAATCCAGCTTTCGCCTGCGAGGTTACTAAAGAGTTACCTTGGCCAGATTACCGCTTGTTACCTCGCTCGCAGCCGGCCGCCAACTACTCATTTATGTCTGCAGCTGACGTGCCGTTTCAAAGTATCCGGATTGCCATCTGTCTATGTGCCCGGGAAAACAAGCAGTTGACTCTTCCAGACTCCGGAACGAAGTGCGCACTATATCACGGTTTGGCAGCGTAAGGCCCAGAAAACGTCACTGACGGGCCATTTTGGCCCATTGCCACAAGAGCTCACTTGCGGAAAAGGTCGCCGATCGCCTGTTTCATGACTTCGCCCCCGACCTCGGAAATAGATCGGGTCAAGGGAATGTCTTTGGGACAGACCTCGACGCAGTTCTGGGCGTAGCCGCACTCCTGGATGCCGCCATCGCCCATCAGCGCGGCCAAGCGCTCCCGTTTCAGCGCCGCGCCCGTGGGATGCGTATTGAACAAGCGAACCTGCGAAATCGTGGCCGCGCCCACGAAGCCGGTGTCCTCGTTGAACTGCGGGCAGGCTTCCATACAACAGCAGCAGGAGATACAGCGCGAAAGCGGATAGGCTGCCTCCTGTTCTTCGGGAGTCATGCGCGGACCGGATCCCAGATCGTAGCTGCCATCAATCGGAACCCAGGCCTTCACCGCTTTCAGGTTTTCGAACAAGACGCTGCGATCGACCGCCAGATCGCGAACCACCGGAAACTTGGTAAACGGCTCCAGACGGATGGGCTGCTCGAGCTTGTCTACCAGGGCAGAACAAGCCATGCGGGCGCGCCCGTTGATCAGCATGGCGCAGGAGCCGCAAACTTCCTCCAGGCAATTGGAGTCGTAGGTGATGGGCGTGGTCGGCTTGCCGTCGCGGGTGACCGGATTGCGCGGCAATTTCCATCAGCGAGGAAATCACGTTCATGCCCGGTTGCCAGGCAGTTCGAATTCTTCCCAGTGCGATTGGGCGTTGGGATTGTCCTGGCGCTTGATTTTTATTATGACGGTTTTGTGATTAGCCATTCGCTGTTAGCCCTTTACTCCTCTTTCATTCTGACCGGAACGAAGAACCTCTGTATTGTGCCGGCGCCTGCAAATTGCACAGATCCTTCGCTTCGCTCAGGATGACGCACAAAAATAAGCGATTCGTTACTTAGCCGCGTCGTACTTCCTTGGGCGCGGCGGAATCAACGAAACATCCACCGGCTCGAATTCAAACTTCGGCTCATCCGCATCCGGCGCGAAGTAGGCTTTCGTCGTTTTCAGCCAATTCTTGTCGTCGCGCTCGGGAAAGTCTGGCTTGTAGTGCGCCCCGCGAGACTCGTCCCGCATCGCTGCACCCTGCGCGATTACGCGGGCGAGTTGCAGCATGTTGTAAAGCTGGCGCGCGAAGACCACGCTGGTGTTGGCCCACTGCGACCGGTCGCTCAGATTGATGTGCCGGAAGCGCTCCAGCATCTCACATAACTTTGCCGTCGGTTTCCTTCAACTTATTGTTGTAGCGGATCACGGTGCAATTGGCGGTCATCAATTCGCCAAGTTCGCGCCATAGCCGGAACGGGTTCTCCTTGCCGTCCGACTTCATCAGCATCGCATTATTTTCTTCCTCGATGCTTGCGTTCCGCGTCGAAATGTCCATTGCTCGGCGCCGCTTTCTGATCGCGGGCATATTGCACCGCTGCGGGTCCGGCGACGAATCCGCCAAAGATGCAGGAGACCAGCGAATTTGCGCCCAGGCGATTGGCCCCGTGGTACTGGTATTCGCATTCGCCCGCCGCATAAATTCCCGGAATGTTGGTGGCCTGGTTGAAATCAACCCACAGCCCGCCCATGGTGTAATGCATGCCCGGGAAAATCTTCATGGGAACTTTGCGCGGGTCGTCGCCCACGAACTTCTCATAAATTTCGAGAATGCCTTCCAGCTTGCGATCGAGAATCTTGGGATCGATGTGGGTCAGGTCGAGATAGACCATCGGCTTTCCATCGATGCCCAGATTGTGCTCGAAGACAACCTTGAAAATCGCGCGCGTAGCGATGTCGCGCGGCACCAGGTTTCCATATTTTGGGTACCACTCCTCCAGGAAATACCAGCGCTCGCTTTGCGGGATCGACAGCGGATCGCGTTTGTCACCCGGCGTCTTCGGAACCCACACTCGTCCGCCTTCGCCGCGTGCCGACTCCGACATCAGGCGCAGTTTGTCTTCGCCGGGAATGCGACGTGGGATGAACCTGGATGAACTCCCCGTTGGCGTAGAAACATCCTTGCTGATACAGCGCCGACTGCGCCGAGCCTGTACACACCACGGAGTTGGTGGACTTGCCGAAGATTGCCCCATTGCCGCCGGTCGCGATGATGATCGCGTCCGCAGGGAAAGTGCGCACTTCCATGGAACGCAGATCCATGGCGCAGATGCCGCGGCAGACCTTGTTCGAATCGAGCACGGCCGAGAGAAATTCCCAGTGCTCATACTTCTTGACCTTGCCTTCGGACTCGTAGCGGCGTACCTGCTCATCGAGCGCATAGAGAAGTTGTTGCCCGGTAGTAGCTCCGGCGAATGCGGTGCGGTTGTAAAGCGTCCCGCCGAAGCGGCGAAAATCCAGCAAGCCTTCGGGGGTGCGATTGAAAGGCACGCCCATGCGGTCGAGCAGGTCAATAATGCCGGGCGCGGCTTCGCACATCGCTTTCACAGGAGGCTGGTTGGCCAGGAAGTCGCCGCCGTAAATGGTGTCGTCAAAGTGCTTCCAGGTGGAATCGCCTTCGCCCTTCAGGTTCTTGGCGGCGTTGATGCCGCCCTGCGCGCAGACCGAATGAGAGCGCTTCACGGGGACAATGGAGAACAGATCCACCTGCCCGCCCATCTCGGCGATCTTGATGACGGCGGAAAGACCCGCCAGGCCGCCGCCGATAACGATAATTTTCGGATTTGCTGCCATCGTCGAATTACCGCTTTCCCTAAGCTCTATTTCGTCTCGCCTGATCCCGCTTCGACTAGGCTTGCGCCCGCAGGGTCGGTCGCTTGCTGCGTGTGCGAGCGGAACGATGTCAGGCTGGCCAGACCCACGCCGGTCAGCACGAAGAAAAACGCCAAACACACAACCAGAAATCGCTTGCGTGCCTTTTCGCCGGAAACGATGCCCCACTTCGCGCAAAACAACCAGATGCCGTAAGCGAAGTGCCACGAAGCGGCGATCAGTCCCACGACATAAAACAAGAACATTGGCGTTTGAAATACTTCGCCTTGCACCTTGCCGAAAGACGCCCCCGGATATTCGTGCAAGTCAACGCCGGTAAATCGCATCGTCCAGGTATGCCAGAGGATGTAGGCGAAGGCGATTCCGCCGGTCCAACGCTGCGCCGTGTACATCCAGTTTCCGGTCCAGGGATACTCCCCGACATTCGTCTCTCCGCGGTACCAGATGTAGAAACCGTAGAGCGCATGAAACAGGATCGGCAGCCAGATGCCAAACAACTCGAGCACGGGAACCAAGGGAAGACTGGCAAGGAAGCGAACCTGGCGGGCGTAGGCAGCCGGACCGCCGATCGCGGAGGAGTTGGAAATCAGGATGTGCTCGAACAGGAACGCGCCCACCGGAATGATCCCGGTGAGCGAGTGCAGACGGCGCAGCCAAAACGAATATCCCTGGCCGGCCCGCAGCGGAGCCACACCACCTTTGATCGGTATCGGAGCCGCAGGACTGGCGGTTGCTGCCACAGAACGCTCCTTATGAGTTCAAGTATGAGAACGGAACCTTTTATTATGTTGGTGCGGGAGAAGGGAAGTCAAGGAACGGAGTGCGTAATGAAGAGAATCGGAATTATCGGCGGGATCGGGCCGGAGTCGACCATCGAATACTATCGCTGATTATCGCAGCGTACGCCGAGCTTGTGCCGGACGGAAGCTATCCCTCAATCATCATCAACAGCATCGATTTGAAGAAGCTGGTTGATATGGTAGCGGCGAACGAACTGGAGCAGGCTGACCGAGTATTTGGTGAGGAAATACAGAGGCTGGCACGGGCAGGAGCCGAGTGCGGGCTGGTGGCGGCCAACACGCCGCACATTGTCTTTGACGAAGTCCGCCGCCAGTCCCCGATTCCACTGATCAGCATCGTAGAGGCAACATGCGAGCACGCGAAGGCCCTGGGATTGAGAAAACTTGGTCTGTTTGGTACCCGCTCCACTATGCAAGGGAATTCTACCCGGATGTTTTTTCCAAAGAAGGAATCGCGCTTGCCGTCCCTGATGAGAGTGACCAGGCATTCATTCATCACATTTATTTCAATGAATTGGTGAAAGGCATGGTTTTGCCGGAAACGCGTGACCGATTGCTTACGATCGTAGATCGATTGAAAGAGAGCGATGAGATCCAGGGTTTGATTCTGGGTGGGACGGAACTGTCTTTGATCCTGCGAGATCCTACGGCCCGAGACATTCCAGTTCTCGATACAACCAGGATTCACGCGAGAGCAATCGTTGACCGAAGCATTAAAACGATAGCGGCGGCGCGCCGAAGTTCAACTCGCGCCGACCCTCTGCATCGACTGGTACCAAGCCAGGAACTGCCGGAACGCCGCTCCGCGATGGCTGTACTGCGCTTTCTCTTCCGGAGTCAATTCGGCGAAGGCTTTTTGAATCTGCGGAAAGTAGAACAGGGGATCGTAACCGAAGCCATTTGTCCCGCGAGCGCGATTCAAGATAGTGCCTTCGGCCTCTCCGCGAAACACCTCCAACGTTTGCCCGTCGCGAGCAGCGGCAATCACGCATACGAACCGGGCGCTGCGTTTGTCGGCAGGAACATCTTTCAATTCCCGCAAGAGGCGCGCGTTGTTGGCTTCGTCGTCGGTGTTGTTGTTCATCAAGTGAGGCGCATCAGCGGCATAGCGCGCGGAGTGGACCCCCGGAGCGCCCTTGAGTGCGTCCACTTCCAAGCCCGGAATCATCTGCCAGAACAATCTCACCGGGAACCGCGCGGCTGTAACTCTCTGCTTTCTTTCGTGCGTTTTCCTTGAAAGTCAGACCGTCTTCGACCACGGCAGGCAACGAAGCGAAGTTGGGAATGGACAGCGATCTCGATGCCAAGGGACGCGGCAGCGCCAGCAAAGTCACGCAACTTGCCAGGGTTCGAAGTCGCGATGAGTATGTGATTCATTGGCCGACGATCCTGTTTACCGCCCTCTCTGGTCCAGGCTCCACGCGCTTTCTTTTACCAAATGATATAGCAACGGACCAATGGCCATCGGCGTGAACGTTTGCGCCGAAGCCCGGAAAAGCCTCCAAGGAATAGAGCAGTAACGCCTGAAATGATCCCTCCGAGAGTTCTATCCCAGGTTCGCGTAAACGTGATCTGTACATGGTTCTCGCCCGTTTGAACTGGGATCAACATCTGTCCGGTGACATCTCGCGTGGTGGTTGCGACGACCTGGCCATTCACTTCGATGCGCCATGCGGGATAGTTGAATAACCGCAACACCAGTTGTCCCGGGCTGGCTGACTTCGGCGGTGAACACCTTCGATTCGGCGTTCCATCGTTGAATCTGGATTCGCTGGACCTGATCCGTTGCGTCGCCGCCTTCGATCAGCGCCACGCGGGGAGCATCCTGCTTGATTTCGTAGGGGTCGGCCCCGACGGGCACGTACTCATCGGTCCCCTCATATCCCAGCTCCGCTCTGCTGGCTGTCAAGCATCTGACCGAAATCCTCGGCCTTCTCCCACCACGGAGGCTGAATTCTATGCCAGACGAAACCCAGCACCAGCAACATAGCGATACAGACCAGCAGCGCGCGCAATCCAGCGCCGCGAAGCCATGGTCACCAGTAGCGCGAAAGCCACATTCAGGCACAGCAGCCATCGCCATGGAAGCTGGAGATAGCGCAACTCAGGCAGATGCACCCACAGAAAAGACGTAAACGAAAAATTGAGTAACGCGGCGAATAGAGCCCATCCGAAGAGCGTCCACCAGGCCGGGGCTGTCGGCGCCTCCATAGACGGGAAAAGAACGCGGCGCAATCACCAGCAGGATCATTTCCGCCGAAGCCACCACGGAGACCATCAAGTTAAAACGATTGTGATCGGCGTCATTGTTGTTCGTGAAAAGGAAATTATCCTGTGGCCGCACGCCCGGAGACAATACTTCGGCGATGTTCACCCATCTCTGTTCGTACGCTGCCGGCACCAGGAAAAACGCCGCCAGAGCCGCACCGAGCAAAACCGCAAGTGCGCCGTACAGCAAGAAGCGCGGCGTGCGCTTGAGAATTGCCAGAATCACGATCAGTATCGCCAGGGAATAGTTCACCATCACGGCGGCGGGAATGTTCGTCAGCCAGGCGGCGGCCACGATCAGTGCCAAAGGAACGACGGCTTTGCCTCCCTCTTCTTCTGAACGCAGCACGTAGAGCAAAAGCAAAGGCAACAGCGCGCCCGCAAGCAGTTCCGCGAACGCACTTCGCCAATACACGATCACGATGTAGTAAGGATTGGCGGCATACAACGCGGCGGCGAAGATTGCATCGCGGCGATCCAACCAAAGCCGCGCCAAAAAAAACATGGAACATCCGGAAAGCGTCAGCGCCAACCACACATAAACCCCGGGAACGGCTCTGCCATGGCAACAGCGCCGCCAACGCAGCCCCGAGCGTCCACGAGGCGGGAGGATAGAAAATGAATCGGGCCTCACCGTATCCATACTGCGCCAGGGCCGCCCATCGCGGATAGACGATCCCCTGCCTCCATTGGCCGAGAACTTCCATCCAGGAGTTCACATGGAACTCAAAATCGTGCCCGGAAGGATTGCCGAGAAAAAAGAACGGAAGAATCACAAGAAACGCGGTTGCCATCACGATGAGCAGAGGCAAGGGAAAGATGGGACCGCCGGCGAAATTGACGGGGCTTCTTGCGGCGTCGTGTGCCTTGGCTCCGCAGAAGACGAATTCAGCAGGGAATTGCCTCCGGCATCTGGATGTGAGCTGCACAGAGATTGTTGCTTAAGCGAGCGCAAATGAGCAATCCGGGAGGTGCAGATCAACGAGCTAAGTCCGATTCGGCTACGGTCTGTGGAAAATGCAGCGCGTGATTTCACGGGAAATTAACTTGGCTGCCACCTTGTTGCAAGCCGTGCCCGCTAGACTTTCGTCATTCGAGGTGGAACAAACCCGGCGCTAAGGGGTCCGCACGAGAGACGGCGTGCGGGCCTCTTAGTGTTTTGGGGATGTTGGGCTGCAAGCTTTCGTTGGAATACGAAGCAGGCCAATTCAGGCCGAGGTGACTTCTTCCGATCCGCGTTGCTGGCGGAGTTTCTGCAGAAATTCTTCCTGGTTGAGTGACTCGTGGCTGCGCAGCAATTCAAGCAGCGGGTCGTCGAGTTCTTCCTTAGGGAGCGGGTCGGGTTGGTTGTGATTGATCGCCCGCGGCGAGGATACGCGGCGTAATCAGCAATGCGGGAACCATCCCCGGACGGCTGGTCAGGAATCCGATGAACCTTGCCACCTGGGCCCGCTCGTCGGTCGTGCGCGAGGCGAACTCGATGCCCATGCCGAATCCGGGGTGCATCACGCGAACCGTGCCTTCCGCCTGAACTTCAACGTCTTCCGCATTCAGACAGAGAGTAATGCCGGACCGCTCGGGAAACGGCGATTCGGTTTCGACGTAACATCCGCCCAGACTTAGATCAGTCAAAGTGCACTGCGATACCGGCTCGGGATCGGGCGGCGGAATCTCCGGCGCATTGGCCGACACCCAGGTTTTCAGGGTAGCGCGAAGGTTTTCGGAAAGATCGATGAAGCGTACGCCGGCTTGTCCATTGGGACTCGCCCAGGCAATTTCGCCGCTGCCTTGAATTTCGGTGGTGCCATCGGGAAGAGTGAATTGGGCGCTGATAGTGGCGCCGGGGCAGAGCGGCTGGGCCGCCAGAACGTCCATGCCATCTTCGCTGAGATCGAGCAGGATGCCTTCGAGTTGAGGCCCGTTCTGAACTTGAAGCTGGATGGGCACCTGCACGGGGACGCGGAAAGAGCGGCGGCGCTCGCGCTTGATCAAAGCAGTGGCGGCGCGCAAACTGGCTTCGGCTTGCTCTTCAGAAATCGGCTTGTAGAGGATGAAATTAGCGCCCGCGCCAAATACATTGCGCACCTTCGTCTTGTCGCTCAGCAGAGCGACGGTTACCGCCTTGATCCCCGAGGTGGCCTGGCTGGCGTTTTGTAATACCAGCGCGGCGCTGTGCGGATCGTCGAAGTCAACGATCACGGAGTCAAACTTCTCTTCGGTCAGGCGGCACAGGGCTTCGGGATATCCGCAGCAGGCGACGGCGACGCCACAGCGGGAAAGCAGTGGCGTAAGAATCGCCTCTGCCTCTTCATCCTTGGAAACCAAAAGTGCGTGAAAGGTCATATGCCGCTCATGTATGCCGGGCAGAATCTCCCTGGATTAGGGCCAGCGCGGAGCCACGCCGCGAGCCGGCTTGGCAGGGGCTGCGGAACCGCCCGAAGAAACCGACGCGGCCTTTGCCGTGGGCTGGTCGTCCACTTCGGTCAAAACCGCGGCGTCGTCATCCTCGATTTCAGCCAGCAGAGGAGCCACTTCACGCAGCTTTTCAGCCGCCTGCTGCAGCATCTCGATCTGTTTGGCTAATTGCGCGTACCGGGCCTGCTTACGTCGCAGGACCTCATGAATGTCCTTCATACAACCCCCTATTGCGAATCTAAGGACACCGCCAGCAATCGTCAATCGTTATGCCCGTCGCGCAGATTACTGCAGTAACCGGGGATCGGGTTGCAGAAAGACGCGATCCGCCCCCGGAAAAGCTCGCGAACGGAATTTTCAAGGAAGAGAGGCGGAAGTGCGCACCGTAGCCGTTTTGTGCCAGCCCTTGGCACCAACGTGGAATTTACACCCTCCGCAGGGAGAACACATCCTGTGTTTGAGCAGTTCTGGGGGAGGGCTGTTTGGGCGTCCCGTGACTCGAAAGGGTCATGGGGCGCTTCTTAGTCTGTGGAGCATTTTGCCTCCGACGAACCCGCCCGCCAACCTGCAACAGACCCATCACGATGTACAATCCGGGTCTGTCACTTCAAGAAAAGTTTCTTCTGGTTGCGGGCAAGCCATTCGTGGAGAGTCGGTTTGAAGCTTAAAGATTTCCTCCTGCTTTGCCTCCTTACCTTGGGGGCGTTCCTTGTCCAGGGCTACCACCCTGGGGCAGAGGACGCGGAGATTTACCTTCCCGGGGTCGAGAAAATTCTGCATCCCGAGCTGTTTCCGTTTAATTCGCAATTCTTCGAATCTCATGCCCATCTGACGTTGTTCCCGAACTTCATAGCGGCCTCGGTGCGAGTAAGTCATCTGCCGCTCGACGTTGTGCTCTTGTTTTGGCAATTGACTTCTATCTTCCTGCTTCTGCTGGCTTGCTGGCAATTGGTCAGCAAATGCTTTCCTGATCCAGGAGCACGCTGGGCTGGCGTGGCGATGGTCGCAGCCCTTCTGACATTGCCGGTGGCCGGAACCGCTTTGTATGTCATGGATCAATACATCAATCCGCGAAACCTGGTTGCTTTCGCGGCGATTTTTGCCGTCGCCAAGATCGTCGACAGAAAATACTTCCAGGCCGGACTGTTTCTTGTGATCGCGGCGGCTCTCCATCCGCTCATGTCGGTTTTTGCGCTTTCATACTGCGCGGTGGTGCTTTGCGTCAAGAAGTTCGATCGACGGTTCATCAGTCTCGCATGCCTGTTGCCATTCGGCATCTCCTTCGCGCCGCCTTCGCCGGCCTACCATCAGGTGGCACTTTCTCATCCCTATCACTACTTCCTTCAATGGCATTGGTACGAATTGATGGGCGCGGTTGCGCCAATTCCCATCCTATGGTGGTTCAGCCGGATCGCGCGTTCGCAAAAGTTGCGTAATCTGGACCTGCTGTGCCGGTCCTTGATTCTCTACGAGCTTGTCTATTTGCCTGCCGGCGTAATTCTGTCTATCCCAGCGCGGTTTGAAAGCCTGGCGCGACTTCAGCCTATGCGCAGCCTGTACCTGCTCTATGTGCTTTTCTTCTTATTCGCGGGTGGGCTGATCGGCGAATATGTATTGAAGAATCGAGCGTGGCGCTGGGCGGCCCTGTTTGTGCCCTTGTGCGCGGGGATGTTTGTGGGTCAGCGCGCCTTGTTCCCCGCCAGCGCACATATTGAGTGGCCGGGAGCCGCCCCGAAAAACCAATGGGTTCAGGCGTTCGACTGGATTCGAACCAACACCCCCAGCGATGCCGTCTTTGCGCTTGATCCCTATTACACGAATATTCCGGGAGAGGACGCGAACGGATTTCGGGCCATTGCGGAGCGAAGCATGTTGGCGGACGCCGTCAAGGACAGTGGCGCGGTCTCGATGTTTCCACCTATGGCCGACGATTGGCTTCGGCAAGTGCAATCCCTGAAGGGCTGGAAGACGTTTTACCCAGAGGATTTTCCCCGGCTGCGGACCGAGTACGGAGTCGATTGGGTTGTTCTGCAACAACCGGGAATCGCCGGCATCGATTGCCCTTACCAGAATGCCGCAGTGGTAGTTTGCCGAGTAAACTGAACCCGGCGAATCAGCAGCTTCCGGCCGGGTTTACTTGGTAGAATCAATTTCATATCAGATAAACTGAACAGACTATAAGCCTGAACTCTGTACGGTTCGGTGTGTGAGCACGCCGATTCTCGCGGATCCGATTGTCGCGTAAGGATTAAGAGCCGATGTCTTGTTTGCAAACCGTAGAGCAAGGCGACCGAGTATTCCCCTACTCAAGGTGGAATTCTCAATTGCCGGTTTTGGCCAGGCGGTATAGGGAAGGCAATCCTGTGCCCCACCTTTTGCTGCCAGACTTCCTCGATCCTGAAGTGGCTCGTGCCATTGCCGATGAATTCCCGGATCACAACACTCAAGCCTGGACGCAATACAAGCATCACAACGAAAACAAACTTGGTATGGCGAAAAGAGAACTCTTCCCGCCGGGGTTGAGAAAGGTGGCCGATGAACTGAATTCGCCGGGCTTTGTCAGTTGGCTCTCCACCTTGACTGGCATTCCGAATTTGGTCGCGGATCCCAGCCTGGAGGGCGGCGGTCTGCATCAGTCGAGCCGTGGCGGATTCCTCAACGTCCACACCGATTTCTCGCACCATCACTATCACAAACACTGGCGGAGGCGCGTCAACCTCATTCTCTATCTGAATCCGGAGTGGCAGGAGAAATGGGGCGGCGCTATCGAACTCTGGGATGTGAAGATGCGGACTTGCGTCACGAAGTACCCGCCGCTGCTCAACCATGCATTAATTTTCGATACCAACGAAAAATCGTTGCACGGCTTTCCCGAACCGCTCGATTGCCCCGAAGGCGTCTCACGCAAGAGCGTGGCCCTCTACTACTACACGATTGAGCAGGATTCCAAATCCTCGCCCCGATCGACGAATTATCGCGCCCGGCCGGAGGACGGCCTGGGACAGGCCACGATGATCTGGCTCGACAAGCAGGCCGTAAATCTTTATTCGAGGGCCAAGGCGCGGTTTGGCTTTTCCGATGAACTGGCCAGCAAGATTCTCGGGCTGATTTCAAAGAAGAAGTAGTTTGGGGCAGTTACTTTGCAGTGATGACGAAGTTTACGTCTGCGGTTGCGTTTGCCCCCACGCTGACCTGTTTTTCCCAGGTCCGTGGCTCGGAAAAGATCGGGCGCTCAACTTTCTTTTCGGTCAGAACATCAAACGCGGCCTGACGTCCAAGGACTTGCCAGCCCTCGTGCCAGGCAACAATTTCGTATTCTCCTGGCGGTACATCGGTTAACTCAAACGACCCGTTCTCATCGGTGACGGCGTAGTACGGATGCGGTGCCACGAACATCTCGGCGTTCATCCACACGTGTCCCCCGTTACATTTCAGGTTGACCAGCCCGGGAGTGTTCATATCGCGAGAAACCGGTCTGATTGGTAAAAGGGAATGGAAGGTTATAGGTGGCGGCACCGTCCATGTGAATCGTGTGAAGAGTGGCGTCCGAACTCTTCATCTGAAGCGATCCATGCTCAGGAACCAACAAAATATGAGGTTCGTAGCGGCAAAGTCGCTGGTCCAGGGAACGCCGGGCGGAAGGGAAGTCAAACGCCTTCCCACTGGAAATGCTGTTAATGAACACCACAGTGTTTGCGACGCCGCCCTGGGGACCGATGACCAGCCGTTCCAAGTCGCGAGTCTTATGCGAATCGGGGTCGCAAATTTGCGGATCTTTGGTGATGGGGAAGCTGCTCAGGTGGGGCTCAGGTCCGGACCACTTCACCGTCCCTTTGATGATTCCTCCGTTGGCGACGGAGACGACTCGGTATTCGCTGCTCTGGCCTGCGGCGTTGCCCGCCCCGGTCATCAGCACACCTACTGCAATCGCAAATGCGGCCGTTCTAAACATCCTCACCCACTTTTCCGAATCGTAGAATCGCGAGTGACCTACAGCAAGTAACGAAAGTAATGGTTGAAGGACCGGGATTGGTACTCTGGGGACGACTGTCTGCAGCGATGGAGTTTTTGCTCTGCGCTAGTCCGCGTGGCTGGTCGCCGGCGATACCGGCCCGGGCAACTCGCCTTCTTTCGGCTTGAGCGCAGGCGCAGCCGGTCCATGTACAGATAGACCACCGGAGTGGTGAACAGGGTCAGCGCCTGGCTGACAATCAACCCACCCACGATGGTGATGCCCAGCGGCCGGCGAAGTTCCGAGCCCGTGCCCGTGCCCAGCGCCAGCGGCAAACCCCCGAGCAGCGCCGCCATGGTGGTCATCATGATCGGACGGAAGCGCAGCAGGCAAGCTTCGTGAATCGCGTCCATCGGCGCTTTGCCTTCTTTCCGCTCCGCTTCCAGAGCGAAGTCAATCATCATGATGGCATTTTTCTTCACCAGGCCGATCAGCAGAATGATGCCGATCAGCCCGATCACGTTGAGTTCGTTGTGGGTCAGCTTCAGCGCCAGCAGAGCGCCCACGCCCGCCGAGGGAATCGTCGACAGAATCGTGACGGGATGAATGTAGCTCTCGTAGAGAATTCCCAGAACGATGTAAACCGCCAGCAGCGCCGTCAGGATCAAGACCGGTTCGTTGGCCAGCGAATCCTGAAAAGCCGCCGCCGTTCCCTGGAAACTGGCGTGGATGGTCGCGGGAAAGCTAATCGAGCGCTCGGCTTTTTCAATCGCCGTGGTCGCCTGACCAAGAGAAACACCCGGCGCGAGATTGAAGGAAATCGTCACCGCCGGCCACTGTCCCTGATGGTTGACGGCGAGCGAAGTATTGGCCGGTCCGAAGTGGGCGAAGGCGGAGAGCGGGACCATGTTGCCGTTGGAGGAATGAACGTAGACGCTCTGCAGCGTGTCCGGGCTCTGCTGAAACTGCGGCGCGACTTCCATCACCACGTGATACTGGTTCAGGGGCTGGTAGATGGTCGAGACCTGGCGCTGGCCAAAAGCGTCGTAGAGCACGGTGTCGATGTCCTGCCGCGGCAACGCCCAGCCGCGAAGCCGTGTCGCGATCGATGACCACGTTCGCTTCCAGTCCTTTGTCCTGCTGATCGGTGTTGACCTGCTGAAGTTGCGGAAGGGCGCGCATTTTCTGCAGCAACTGCGGCGCCCACGTGTTCAGCTCATTCAAATCCTCGCCCTGCAGGGTGTACTGATACTGCGCCTGGCTCAGGCGGCCGCCGATCGGAGGTCCTGCGGCGCCTGCATGTAGAGCGTGGCTCCCGGCACCTCGGCAAACTTCTTGCCCAGCTCCGCGAATCACCTGGTCGGCGGTTAGCTTCCGTTCACCCAGTGGCTTCAGGGTGATGAACATGCGGCCCTGGTTCATCGCCGTGGTGCCGCCGCAAAAGCCAATCATGTGTCCCGACGTTCGGATCCTTCATCACGATGTCCACATAGCGCCGCATCTTGCGGCTCATGGCGTCGAAGGAAATGTCCTGCGCCGCCTGCACCGATCCCTGAATTCGCCCCGTGTCCTGCTGCGGGAAAAACCCTTTGGGAACCTACTGATAAAAGTAAACGCTTAAGCAAGCGGTTGCGATGGTGATCAGCAGCACGCGCGAACTGATGGCGCAACACCCAACCCAGGCTGATGCGGTAGATGTTCAGGATTCCGTCGAACATCTTTTCGCTGAAGCTGGTAAGCCCGCCCATGTTTTTCTTCGTGAAGCGGTTTTAGCAACTGCGCGCACATGATCGGCGTCGTGGTGAGCGAGACCACCAGCGACACCGCAATCGCGACGCTCAGCGTGACCGCAAATTCCCGGAACAGCCGGCCGACAATTCCGCCCATCATCAAAATCGGAATAAATACCGCGACCAGCGACGTGCTCATCGAGAGCACGGTGAATCCGATTTCGCGCGCGCCGCGAAATGCCGCCTGCACCGGCGCCATCCCCTGCTCCAGATAGCGGGTGATGTTTTCCAGCACCACGATGGCGTCGTCCACCACGAATCCGGTGGAAATCGCCAGCGCCATCAGAGACAGATTGTCCAGGCTGTAGCCCAGCAGATACATCACGCCGAAGGTGCCAATCAGCGACAGCGGCACCGCGATGCTGGGAATGATGGTGGCGCGCACGGTCCGCAGAAAAACGAATACCACCAGAATCACCAGAACCACGGAAATCACCAGCGTGATTTCGATGTCTTGCAGCGAAGCGCGGACCGTGGTGGTGCGGTCCGAGACCACGCTCAGCTTGATGGCGGGAGAAATCGACGCCTGCAGCTGCGGCAACAAGCCGAGAACGTTGTCGACGGTCTGAATAATATTCGCGCCGGGCTGGCGGAAAACAATGAGAAGTCACGGCCGGCTTGCCGTTGGACAGCGCCGTAGATGTGCGTATCTTCCACCGAGTCCTCACGTCCGCGACATCCCCCAGGCGCACCGCCGCTCCATTGTTCTTGTTGTAGGCCGACGATCAGCGGGCGGTACTGATCGGCGTGCAGGATCTGGTCGTTGTCGTTGATCGTCCAGGCATTGATGGCATTGGCGACCTCACCCTTGGGCCGGTTCGCGTTGGCCGCGCCCAGAGCGGCGCGGACCGCATCCAGGCCGATGCCCAGCTTGTTGAGCAGATTCGGATTCAGCTCCGCGCGCACCGCCGGATTGGCGCCGCCGCCCACATACACCTGGCCGACGCCACTCACTTGCGCCAGCTTTTGCGCCAGGATGGAGTTGGCCTGATCGTAGATATTGCGGCAGCGTGACGCTGTCGGAGGTCAGCGCCAGAATCAGAATCGGCGCATCCGCGGGATTCACTTTGCGGTACGACGGATTGCCGGGAAGGTACGAAGGCAACTGGCTGCGCGCCGCGTTGATGGCGGCCTGCACGTCGCGGCGCGGCCGCATCAATGTTGCGGTTGAGATCGAACTGCAGAACGATGCCGGTCGCACCCAAGCTGGCTGACCGAAGTCATCTGGTTGATGCCGGCGATCCGCCCGAATTGCCGCTCCAGCGGAGTCGCCACCGCCGAGGCCATGGTTTCCGGACTGGCGCCGGGCAGACTGGCCGACACCTGGATCACCGGAAACTCAACCTGCGGCAGCGGCGCAACCGGAAGAAAGTTGAAGGCCAGCGCTCCCGACATCAACAGCGCCAGCGTCAGCAGCGACGTTCCAATCGGCCGCTTAATGAAGGGAGCGGAGATGTTCATGACTTAGTCTCCCGCCGCCGGTTCTTCCATCGGATTGCCGATCCCGAAGCGTTCGAATCGCTTGGCCAGCCGGTCGAACCACAGATAAACCACCGGAGTCGTGTACAGCGTGAGCGCCTGGCTCACCAACAGGCCGCCCACAATCGTGATGCCCAGCGGATGGCGCAGTTCCGAGCCCGTGCCCTGCCCAAGCGCCAGCGGCAAGCCGCCCAGCAGCGCCGCCATGGTGGTCATCATGATCGGCCGGAAACGCAGCAGGCAGGCCTGAAAAATGGCCTCCTCCGGCGGCTTGTGCTCCACGCGCTCCGCCTCCAGCGCGAAGTCGATCATCATGATCGCGTTCTTCTTCACGATGCCGATCAGCAGGATGATTCCGATCAGTCGCCACCACGCCCAAGATCGTTCCCGGTCAGCAGCAGCGCCAGAATCGCGCCCACTCCGGCCGAAGGCAGCGTGGAAAGAATCGTGATGGGATGAATGTAGCTCTCATACAGAACGCCCAGCACGATGTAAACCGTCACGATCGCCGCCACAATCAGCCAGGGCTCGGTGGAAAGCGAATTCTGAAACGCGGCCGCCGTTCCCTGGAAACGCGGTATGGACGCTGGCGCGGCATCCCGATTTCCTGCTCCGCTTCGTCAATGGCCTTGGTGGCGTCGCCCAGCGATACTCCCGGCGCCAGATTGAACGACAGCGTCACCACCGGAAACTGACCCTGATGATTGACCGCCAAAGGAGCATTCGAAGTCTGGATCTGGGTAAAGGCCGAAAGCGGCACCTGCGTGCCGCTCGCCGACTTCACGTACAGATCCTTGAACGAGCCCGGGTTCTGCTGGAATTGCGGGTCCACTTCCAGGATGACGTGGTACTGGTTCAACTGCGTGAAGATGGTCGAGACCTGCCGCTGCCCGAAGGCGTCGTACAGCGTGTTGTCGATCTGCTGCGGGAGAATGCCCAGCCGGGAAGCGGTGTCGCGATCGATCATCAGGTCCGCCTGAAGGCCTGCCGTTTTGCTGATCGCTGGCCACGTCGCGCAGCTGCGGCAGAGTGCGCAGCTTGTCCACCAATTGCGTCGACAGCGTCGCTCAACTCGCTGCGCGTCGGCATCCTCCAGCGTGTACTGGAACTGCGTTCGGCTGACGCGGTCTTCCACCGTCAGGTCCTGCACCGGCTGCATGTAAAGCGTGATGCCTTCCACTTGCGCCAGCTTCGGCTGCAGCCGGCGAATGATGTCCGATGCAGTTGCGCTTGCGCTGATCGCGCGGTTTCAGGTTGATCTGGATGCGCCCGCTGTTGGGCGTGAGGTTGGTGCCGTCCACGCCGATGAAGGAAGACAAGCTCTCAACATCCGGATCCTTGCAGAATGACCCGGGCCAGCGCCTGCTGGCGCTGCGCCAGCGCCGTGAAACGACATGTTCTGCGGGGCATCCGAAATCGCCAGGATCACGCCCGTATCCTGCACCGGGAAAAATCCTTTGGGCACGATCACATACAGAAACAAGGTGAGAACCAGCGTCCCGACGGTGACCAGCAAGGTGATCGGTCTGATGCTCGAAGAACGAACTTCAGCGTGCGGCCGTAGAACGCAATCACCCGGTTGTAGAAATTCTCGGAGAGCGTTGTAAAAGCGGCTTCGTTTCGCAGCGTCTTTCGCGCTTGAGCAGCTTGGCGCACATCATCGGCGTCAAGCTCAGCGAGACCACCGCCGAGACCAGAATCGTCACCGCCAGCGTGACCGCAAACTCGCGGAACAGCCGGCCGACGATGTCTCCCATGAACAGCAGCGGAATCAGCACCGCGATCAGCGAAACCGTCAGCGAAACAATCGTGAACCCGATCTGCCCGGCGCCTTTCAGCGCGGCATCCAGCGGCGAATCGCCCTCTTCCAGATAGCGGTCGATGTTTTCGATCATGACGATGGCATCGTCCACCACGAATCCGGTGGAGATCGTCAACGCCATCAGCGTCAGGTTGTTGAGGCTGTAGCCCAGCAGATACATCACGCCGAAAGTGCCCACGATCGAAAGCGGCACGGCCACGCTGGGAATGACGGTGGCGGAAAGATTCCGCAGGAAACAGGAAGATCACCATCACGACCAGGGCAACGGTGAGCATCAACTCAACTGCACATCTTTCACCGAAGCGCGAATGGTTTCGGTGCGGTCGGTCAGGATCGAGACGTTGACGGCCGCCGGCAAGCCTGCCTGCAGTTGCGGCAGCAGCTTCTTGATCCGGTCCACGACGCTGATGATGTTGGCGCCCGGCTGGCGCTGAATGTTCACGATCACCGCGGGATCCAGTTCATCCAGGCGGCCTGCATCGCGTTTTCGATGCCGTCGGTGACCGTGGCCACATCCGAAGCGCACCGGAGAGCCGTTTCGGTAGGCAATCACGATGGGGCGGTATTGATCGCCGGACAGCAGTTGGTCGTTGGCCCCGATCGTGAACGACTGCCGCGGGCCATTCAGCGTTCCCTTGGCCTGATCCACATTGGCCGCGGCCAGCGCCGTTCGCACATCCTCCAGGCTCAACCCATAGGAAGCCAGAGCCGTGGGATTCGCCTGGATTCGCACCGCCGGCTTCTGGCCGCCGCTGATCGAAACCAAGCCCACGCCGGTAACCTGCGAAATCTTCTGCGCCATGGCGGTGTCGGCGAGGTCCTCGACCTTGGAAAGCGGCAGCGTCTTGGAGGTGAGCGCCAGAGTCAGAATGGGCGAGTCGGCCGGATTCACTTTGCTATAAATCGGAGGATTGGGCAGATCCGACGGCAGATAGGTCTGCGCCGCATTGATCGCCGCCTGCACCTGCTGCTCTTCGACATCAATATTCTGATCGAGCTCGAACTGCAGCGTGATGACCGAACTGCCGAACGAACTGGTCGAGGTCATCTGGCTCAGGCCGGGGACCTGGCCAAACTGCCGCTCCAGCGGCGCCGTCACCGAAGACGCCATCACGTCCGGGTCGGCTCCCGGATAGAACGTCACCACCTGGATGGTCGGATAATCCACCTCGGGCAAGGCGGAAACCGGAAGCTGCCGGTAGGCCACGATGCCCACCAGCATGATGGCCACCATCAGCAGGGCAGTCGCCACCGGCCGGAGAATGAAAAGACGCGACGGATTCATTGCGTTCCTGAACGCGGAGCTTCGCTGAAGGACTTGCCCGAACCGTATTGCTCCCGGCTTGCGCTGGCCGGTTCCGGACGTGCCGGGCGAGCTTCGATCTTGCTGCCCTGCTTGCAGCTTGTCCTGCCCATCGGTCACCACCACTTCGCTCGGGGAGAGTCCGCTGGCGATGACCGCCAAGTTGTCCTGCGTGAACGCCACGGTGACCGGGCGCACGTCCACCGTCTTGTCCGCCTTGACCACGAATACATAAGTGCCCTGCGGGCCGCGCTGAATCGCGGCTGCCGGGAATCACGGTGCTGTTCTTCCGCACTTCGAGCAGCAAGCGGATGTTGACGAACTGGTTCGGCCAAAGCGAGTTGTCCTTGTTGTCGAACACCGCTTTCAGCCGCCCGGTGCCGGTGGTCTGGTCAATCTGGTTGTCGATGGTCAGCAATTTGCCGGTGGCCAGCTTGGTCTGGTCGTCCCGGCTGTACGCGTCCACTTCCAGCGTGCCTTTCTCCATCTGCTGCGACACCGCCGGCAGGTTGTCCTCCGGCAGCGTGAACAGTACCGCGATGGGCTGAAGTTGCGTGATCACCAACATGGCATTGGTGTCGGTGGCGTGAACCATGTTTCCCGGATCGACCAGCCGCAAGCCAATGCGGCCGCTGATCGGCGCAGTGATGTGGCAATAAACGAGATTCAGCTTGGCATTGTCAATTGCGGCCTGATCGTTGCGGACCGTTCCTTCCAGTTGGTCCACGGTGGCCTGCTGCGTGTCCACTTGCTGCTGCGACATCGCGCCGAGACCTGCAGCAATCCTTTGAAACGCTCATAATTCAGTTTGGCGTCGCGCAGCAACGCCTGATCCTTGAACAGTGTGGCCTGCGCCTGCTCCAGCGCAACCTGATAAGGCCGCGGATCAATCACCGCCAGAAGATCGCCCTTGTTAACATTCTGGCCTTCTTTGAAATTCACCTGCACCAGTTCGCCGTCCACCCGGCTCTTCACGCTGACGGTGTAGTAGGCCGTCACCGATCCCAGGCCACTGAGGTATAAGGGCATGTCGCGGCGCTCGACGGTCGCCACCGACACCGGCACCGCCGGCGCTACGTTCGCCTTGGCGGAACCAGGTTTAGGATCCCTCCTCCACAGCCTGACAAAAACGCAGTGAGCATGAGCAACAGAACGAGTCCCAGCAAGGATTTCGTGAGCGTGTGGAGTTGCCGCTGGCCGGGTTTGACCGAGGGTTTCGGGAAAGTAAAGCTCTGCCTTGCCCTTGCACCCTTGGGCCTGCGCGAAGCAGTTGTCATTCGCAGACCTCTCTCCGAAGGAAAGAATGATGAATTCACCATAATTATAGTTGTGCTTGGCTCAGTGCCCAAGGGTTGGACGTTCAAATCCCCACTCAGGTTGCGGAATATTGCGCCTCCGACGGACCAGGGCATTGCCGGTTTTTATTCGAGCACAATCAATTCTATCCTCAAACAAAAGAAGCACTTGCATCTTTACAAAAAATTACTTTCGTTGACCCATTCTGACGGCTTTGGCGACAGTCTGTACCCCTTTTTTTAAACTCAAATTGCTCACACTGGCATGTGCAGGCCTTCTCGCGTATATTGTTGCGACTTTCCCCACTGACTCCAGATGGCTGAGACGAAGTCCAACCCGGCGATCACGATTCGCGACCTGCAAACTGTCGAAGATCTCAAGCAGGTCGAACAGGTGGAGAGGGAAGTCTGGGGCCTCTCCGACCTCGACACCACTCCCCTGACTCTGGTCATCGCAACCAGGGAGGCGGGATGCATTTGGGTCGGCGCCTTCGACGGCGCGAAGCTGGTCGGGTTTGCCTTCGGCTTTCTGGGCGTGGAGCACGGCCGCCTGATTGTGCACTCCCATATGCTGGCGGTGCTGGAGCCCTATCGCGCCTTGCGCCTCGGCTACAAGCTGAAACTGGCACAGCGCGAACGGGTACTCGCCTTGCGTATCGATGACGGTCGAATCAATGACAGTCGAGCCAACGAAGTTCGAAGCCACGATCTTCGAAGCCATGATCTTCGAATTAACGAAATGACCTGGACCTTCGATCCCTTGCAAAGCCGAAACGCGCATCTGAATTTCGCGAGGCTTGGCGTGGTATCGGACAGTTATAAAGTCGATTTCTATGGACCCGAAACTTCCAGCCCGTTACACCGGAACGCCACCGATCGCCTCTGGGTCACATGGCCATTGACCAGCCGCCGCGTCCAACAGAGGCTGCAGGGAAAAGAGAGCCGCGCCGAAATCCTCGACGCACTTTCAACCCTGACTCCGTTGATCCAGTTCAATGGCGATGGCAAGCCGGTTCGAACCGACCTCGGCGCCGCCCTAAGTCGCCAGAGAATTGCGATTGAGATTCCCAGCGACATCGGAAACGTGGAGCAAAAAGATCCGGCCCTCGCCCGAGAGTGGAGACTGCAAACCCGCTGGGCGTTCACCGAAGCGTTGAAAGCTGAATTCTTCGTGGCGGAATTCTGCCGCACGGTTCGAGGCCAACAGGGGCCCGGCGTATATCTGCTCGAAAAAGCGAGAGTCGAAGACTACGTGCCCGAGATGAGCCGGGCAACGCCTCGCTGACTCGTGGCGTTTGCTCGGCGGATCGACGCGGCAAACTTGTGGAGACGGGATTCAGCACCCGTTTATCGCAGGCTGGTTCCCGTCTCGCTCACACAGTTTCGCGCGGAACGGTTTAGGGAGTGCCTGCCTTGGTACTGCTCAGAATGCTCCCCTTTGCGTCCCTCCCGGTTACCCGCTTCACATACATCTTCTTGCCCGCGATCTTGACTTGCACATCCTTACCATTAATCCAGGACAAGTCCTGGTCACCCTGCGCCTGATACCGGACGATATAGACCGTGTCGTTCACTTGCACGGATATCTTGTAAGTAGCGGTCTCGGGCTTCAGCGCCGCATCGGTTCCGCCTCCGCCTCCGCCCGTCCCCGGCAGTCTTTCGACGTTCACGATCTTACCCGCCTGATAACCCGCCGATTGTGCAAGAGCCGGCAGACAGACTACACATACCAGCAGACAACCAAGCAAAAACGTTTTCATTACTCCTCCTCGTATTGAAGGTGGACCTTCGCTATGGAGCCACAACCCTGCGCATATTTCCCACAAGGCCAAAACCGCAACGACATTCTACCATCAGGCAAATAACGTCCATCAAATTAGTAGGCATTAGCACGATTCCGGCCATTCGGCGAAGCCTTCGAGGCTGCCCGAATTCGAGTATTCATTCGGCTTTAGTGCGCACGCATCGGACGCGAGGGCGAACCTAACATGCAGACCTTTGCAGATGCAAAGCAAGAATTTCACTACCCGTATCTTACGATCCATGTTGGCCTGACCTGCATGTTCCGTCGTGCCGCGGCAAATTCCAGGAGGGAACCGTATCCGGTAGCATGATGGAAGGCCTACGATGACGGCTTCCGGCCCCAACCCGATCATTCTCTACGATGGCGTCTGCGCGCTTTGCAACCGGTTCGTTCAGTTCGTTCTGAAGCACGATTCACGGGATCGCTTCCGCTTCGCCTCCCTGCAGAGTGACTTCGCAGCCCGGCTCTTGCGTCAGCACGGAGCGGCATCCGAAGACCTCGATACCATGTATGTGGTTATCGATCGCGGCTTGCCGGAAGAGCGAATTGTGTCCCGGTCCGACGCCGCGCTTACAGTTCTTCGAGAGCTGGGCGGGGGATGGGCTGCTTTCGGCGTGGCCCTGAGAGCGCTGCCATCAGGATTGCGAAATTGGGGCTACAACCTCGTGGCGCGGAACCGCTATCGCACCTTCGGTAAGTACGATTCCTGCCCGATCCCCTCCGAAAAAGACCGCCGTAAATTTCTCGACCTGAATCAAAGCAAAAGCGGCTAAGCTTTTTCTTGTGGAACGGATCGGTAACCATCACCTTGCTTAAATTGGTTGGCGCAGTGTCGAAGAACTGCTAAATTTGTAGGCGGCCGCGGCGGGAGGTCAACTCCATGGAAGCTAGCATCAATGCTGTCGAAGCGCTCTGGATTTTTCATCCGCTCATAGAAATCCCACTAGCGGTAATTATGTATCGGCGCAAGCTTCACCGGCAGTTTCCGATCTTCTTCGCCTACGTTCTTTTTAATCTTGCGAGCTTCGCGATCTTGTTTCCGCTCTATCGGTCGGACAGTTCGATGGGATACTTTTTCGCTTACTGGATTGGCGCCATCGCCTGCTGGGTTTTCGGGTTCAAGATCATCCGTGAAATCCTGTCGGACGTGTTTCGTCGTTTTCCTAACCAAAGGAAAGTTGGACTGATGCTTTTCAGGTGGGCGGCACTGGTGGTGGCGGGGTCGGTGCTTCTGCTAGTAGTCTCGAACTTCGGAGGGCCGCATACTTCATTAGGTGCCGTAATGATCGTTATTGAGAAATGCGTGCGGCTCGCTCAATGCGCGCTGATACTTTTGCTCTTGCTGTTCTCCAGGCGCATGGGGGTCTCCTGGCGACAACAGAGCATCGGTATCGCGCTCGGTTTCGGCTGGTTCGCAGCAGTCGAAATGGTTGCGTTCGTTCTGTATTCGGAACGCGCAATCCATCCGTCCACCTTGAACTTGCTTAACGTCGTCGCGTACAGCGTGACTCTCATTGCCTGGATCGCCTACGCCGCTTTCCCAGGGTCGAATGCTCTGCTTAACGTCCCCACCGGAAACAACTTGTTGATCGTCGACCGCGAAGCATTCTAAAGAGTTCAAGACAGACTCAGAATCAAGGGATACTCTCCCGTCCCTGACAAGACCTCCCTCGGCGCAGTAGAATGCGGTGCGACCGGTCCACACCCTCGCGAGGAACAAGCATGGCAGAAAAAGCTTTCATCCCCACTCCCGATACCAACATCGACTCCGTCCTGCAGGAGCAGCGCAGGTTTGAATGTCCGGAGCACTTCCGCAAACAAGCGCACATCAAAAGCTTGGAAGACTACGAGCGCATCTATCGCGAATCGGTCGAGCATCCCGAAAGATTCTGGGCAGGCATCGCCGAAGAACTGCATTGGTTCAAGAAGTGGGACAAGGTTTTGGAATGGAACAACCCCTGGGCCAAATGGTTCGTGGGCGGACAGATTAATCTTTCCTACAACTGCCTCGACCGCCATGTGCAAACCTGGCGCAAGAACAAAGCCGCGTTGATCTGGGAAAGCGAACCCGGCGAAGTCCGCACCCTGACCTACCAGCAATTACATCGTGAGGTGCAGAAGTTCGCCAACGTATTGAAGTCGCTCGGCGTCAAGAAAGGCGACCGCGTCGCCATCTACATGGGCATGACTCCCGAACTTCCGATTGCGATGCTGGCTTGCGCCCGCATCGGAGCGCCGCACACCGTAGTCTTCGGCGGATTTGCCGCGAACGCTCTGGTCGACCGCATCCACGATTCACAGGCCGTAGCCGTGATCACGCAAGACGGCTCCTATCGCCGAGGCACCGAAGTCAAACTATTTCCCGCCGTCGAAGAAGCACTGAAGTCCTGTCCTTCGGTGAAGCACGTGATCGTTTATCAGCGCACCGATTCGCCCATCCATTTGCAGGCCGGACGCGATCACTGGTGGCACGAGCTGATGGCATCGGTCTCCGATCAATGTCCGGCCGAGCCGCTCGACGCCGAACATCCTCTCTACATTCTCTACACCTCGGGCACCACCGGAAAGCCTAAGGGCGTAGTCCACACGACGGGCGGCTATTCCGTCGGTACGTATATCACGACGAAGTGGGTCTTCGATCTCAAAGAAGAAGACACATACTGGTGCACGGCTGACATCGGATGGGTTACCGGCCACAGCTACATCGTCTACGGCCCGCTACAGAACGGCGCTACCACGGTGATGTACGAAGGCGCGCCCAACTGCCCCGAACCCGATCGCTTCTGGAGCATCATCGATCGCCATCAGGTGAACATCCTCTACACTGCGCCGACCGCGATCCGCACCTTTATCAAGTGGGGCGAACAGTGGCCGCGAAAGCACAAACTGGACAGTCTGCGCCTGCTGGGCACCGTAGGAGAACCCATCAACCCCGAGGCGTGGATGTGGTACCGCGAAGTCATCGGCCACGAAAAATGCCCTATCGTCGATACCTGGTGGCAAACCGAAACCGGCCACATCATGATTACGCCCATCCCTGGCGCAGTCGGAGCCAAGCCAGGCTCAGCCACACGACCGTTTCCCGGGGTCGTACCCGAGATTGTGGATATGCATGGCAAGCCAGTCCCCGACGGCTCCGGAGGATTTCTAATCATCCGCCAGCCTTGGCCGGGTATGCTGCGCACCATCTATGGCGATCCCGATCGCTACGTAAAGCAATACTGGTCGCAGATTCCAGGCGCATATTTCACGGGAGACGGCGCCCGCAAAGACAAAGACGGCTACTTCTGGATCATGGGACGGGTGGACGACGTAATCAACGTCTCCGGACATCGCCTGAGCACCATGGAAGTAGAGTCCGCGTTAGTTGCCCACGAAGCCGTAGCAGAAGCCGCGGTAGTAGGCCGTCCCGACGAGCTCAAAGGCCAGGCAATCTCTGCCTTCGTTACGCTGCAACAGGGACGCGTACCGACTCCCGAGCTAAAAGAAGAACTACGACGCTGGGTGGCAAAAGAAATCGGAGCCATGGCCAAGCCCGACGATATCCGCTTCACCGACATGCTGCCCAAAACGCGCAGCGGAAAAATCATGCGCCGCCTGCTGCGCGAGCTAGCCACCAGCGGAGAAGTCAAAGGCGACATGACCACCCTCGAAGACTTCAACGTAATCTCAAAGCTGACGGAAAGCGAAGAGGCGTAGAGTAACTGAGAACTTAGAACGAACAATTGAGATCTGGATTTCCTTTGTGTACCTTCGTGTTCTTTGTGGTGAATGCCTTTAAAATCCGTTAACAGTAAAGGTGCACAAAGGAAATTCCTCCGCCAGAACCGACCCGCACTCCCTCACGCCGCAGCCGCCGGGTGCCATGCGCCTCCATCCCAGCTCTTGAGCTTGCACCGCTGCCCCTGTTCAAAGCCGCAAAGGCTGGCCATGCTCACGGAAATCTCATCGTCCGCCAGCGCCTGTCCGATTAGTTCTTTCGAGCCTCCACCAGCTTGCTCGAGCATGGTACGAGCCAGCACGCGCACCAATTCGTCGGGCGAAGCCAGCGCCCGAATCAGCTCCCGCCCCGCGGCTTCCTGACCAAATTGCGCCCACACCATTCCGCATAAGACCAAGTAGTTCGCATCCATAAATGCCTCCTCATCTCACTATTTCTTCGAGTCTCATCTATAAAAGCGGCAAACTTGACACCAAGGTGTCAAGTTATTGTGAAAATCAGCAGACAATCGAATCACGATCTCTTGCAACGATCGGTATTTTCTTGGAGAGGTTGCCGGAACGGAAGACGGGTATCGCGGGTGACCAACCGCCCTTCACTTTCGTAACTCGCTGGGTGCGAAACCAGAGAACTACCCTGTTCGCTGAGGGTTTACACCCATATGCTCAACAAAATCTCGAACTCGCTTTTGATCCTGGCAATCGGAGGGCTCATGTTCACCGGTTCCGCGATTGCCCAAACCACAACCACCTCCACTTCCGGAGCCGGACCAGGCGCGGTCGATCCCGGCCATCCCCGGGTCAATCAGGTCAACGGTCGCGAAACCCACCAGCAGGATCGCATCGCCAACGGGGTCAAGAACGGATCCCTGAGCCCGAAAGAGACCGCCAATCTGGAGAAGCGCGAAGCCAACGTGCAAAGCCGCGAGCAAAAAGACATGGCCGAGCACAACGGACACCTCACCAAGGCAGAACAGAAAGGGATCAATCGGCAGCAAAATCGCATCAGCAAGAGTGTCTACAAGGACAAGCACAACTAGTCTTCTTCAATCCGATTGTCATTCCGAGCGAAGCGAGGAATCTGCTGTTGTTTGCAATCGCGAAAATGCAGATTCCTCGCGCCAAAAAGCACTCGGAATGACAAAGGGTTGGATTGAAGTGCAACCGCAATAAGATACAGTGCCCGACAGCGTCAAGAGCGCGAGAATTCCGCAGGCCCCGTCACCGGAATCCGCAGCACCAGCAACCCACCGGCAATCGCGCAAACCATCATCAGCGCCAATCCATACGAATACGATCCCGTCCGGTTGTTCAAATAACCGAAGGCAAAAGGACCGGCAAAACCTGCAACGCTGCCCACCGAGTTCACCATTCCCACACCTGCAGCCGCCGCTGATTCACTGAGAATCTCGCCCGGCATTGCCCAGAAGACCGGCAGAAACGCCCACATGATGCACATCAGGGTAAAGAATGTGACCGAGACGCTCGTCGAAGCGGGCAACGCGATGAGAGCGAACAACGCGATGGCCGCGATGAACTGCGGCACTGCCGAGTGCCACCGCCGTTCGCCCGTTTTGTCGGAGTGCCATCCGTTGATTAGCATCGCCATCAATGCCACCACGTACGGCAGAGTTCCGATCAGTCCCACCCGCAAATCGGAGAACCCCGATTGCCGCTTGAGAATCGTGGGTAGCCAGAAAGCTACGGTGTAAGCCACAAAGTACTCGAAAAACGCTACCGCAGCCAGCAATAGGATAGGACGCGAGTGCAGCGCCTGCCATGCCGTGATCTTCTGACTGTGCGCCGGCCTTTCTTTTTTCAGTTGTTTTTCAACCCACTCCCGTTGCTCCGGAGCCAGCCACGCGGCTTCGCGGGGCCAGTCGGTCAAATAGAAGAATGCCACCGCACCCAGCAAAATTGCCGGCAGACCCTCCAGCGCAAACAACCAGCGCCAACCGTCCACTCCCAGCCAGGGATGCCCGAGAATCCACCCCGCCAGCGGCGACCCCACGATGAATGACAGCGGAATGGCTGCCATAAACCTGCTGGCCGCCTTGGCCCGGTCCTTGCGAGTGAACCAATGACTCAAATACACAACCACGCCAGGGAAAAAACCGGCCTCCGCGGCCCCCAGCAGTACCCGCGCCGCATAGAGCTGTCCCGCAGTGTGTACCAGGCCGGTCAGAACCGTCAGCGATCCCCACGCGATCATGATCAAGGAAATGCAGCGCCGTGCGCTCCAGTGTTCCACCATGAGCGCGCCCGGAATCTGCAATGCGACATAGCTGACGAAAAAAATGCCCGCCCCCAACCCAAACACGCGATCGCTAAAGCCCAGCGTTCGCGACATCCCGATCGCCGCATACGCAACGCTGGTCCGGTCAAGATAATTAACGATGTACAGGATGAAAAGAAAAGGAAGCAGCCGCCAGGCGATCCGCCGGTGGGTGCGATCGGCGAGTGTGCCTTCCGCGAAAAGTTTCGATGTAAGTGGGGCTACCGCCAAGCGCTTACCTCCAGAAAAGCAAAACAACGACTGCAGAAGTGTAGCTAGCTACGTTTCTGAGCGAGAACACCCGACTGCGTCTCGTGAAAAACCCTACTCGCCAGCCCCAATCAAAACAATAGGCATGGTCGGCGCCGAGGAACCGCCCTCGGGCTCGACCGTAATCGCAAAAGCCTTGGCCTGCACACCCGCCGGAAGCGGAGGATTGATCACCGTCGCACTCCCGTGAGCATCAGGCTTGAACACGCCCGCCGGAATCGGCGCCCCGTTGACTGGAATCAGCCACAATTCGTAAGCCTTCTCCGCGGGCAACGCCTGCAAATTGCTGGCCAGGAAAATCAGGCTCGACCGATCGCGAACATAAATGGCTTTGCCCTGCGGCTGCGGCGGAGTCTTAGCCGCCACCAGAGTGACGCGCATCGCGTCAGTCGCCGTCAGCGTAGACACCACTTCACGAGCCCGTTGCAACTCCGCGAGTTGCTGCGCCGACTGATTTTGCAAGCCAGCAATCCGTCGGTGCAGATCAGAATTCTGCAACCACAAAGCAACCAATCCCACCGCCAGTGCCGCCGCGGCAACCCACGGCACAAGCATCCACCAACTCCGTCGTTCCGGAGTCGCTGCCCGTCGAGGTTCGCGCCCTACCGCCCCCATCAGCCTCTGCCGCGCTCGCAGCGGCGGCGCCGGACCAGCCGCGGACAAAGCCATCAACGCCATGTCCCCGCGCAATTGCTCGAGCTCGCGACGGCAGCCGGCACACTCTTCCAAATGCTTCTCCAGCGCCACGCGCTCTTCGCCCGGCAACGCCCCGAGGGCGTACAGTGCGAGATCCTCCGCGAATTGTTCGTGCACGCTCATGTCGCAAAAGCCTTACGAAGCGCCACTAATCCAGATCGAATGCGCGTCTTGATTGTCCCCAACGGCTCTCCTGTCTTCGCCGAAATCTCGCTGTGTGACAGACCCTCAAAGTAAGCCATCTCCAAAGCCTGCCGCTGCGCCGAGGGCATGGCGCCCAGCGTGCCTCGCACTTTCTCCATCGCCCGCGCCCGCTCCGCGTCACTCGCCATGTCGGGTTCGACCGAAACCACCACATCCGCAATATCCGTCTCCGGACGCCGCTTACGCAGCCCATCAATCGCCCGATGCCGTGCAATCACGGCCAGCCACGCCCCCAGGCTGCCCCGGCTCGAATCGAACAACCCCGGATTTCGCCACAACTGCATAAACACTTCCTGCAACACATCCTCAGCCGCACCCGTGTCGCCCAGCACACGAAGGGCAACCGAGTAGACGACGGCAGAGTAACGGTCATACAAAGCCGCCATTCCATTCTCGTCACCCGAGCGGATCGCCGACACCACCGCAGCGTCGGTCAGATCTCCTTTTATCTCAGTGCCGGACAAACCATTAATCTCTTTCCGCTTTAAGTACGGATGGGAAGCCTAACGTGGATTGCAGGGTAACTCCACCCGCCCCAATCCGCTTTCCGCGCGCCCTATACACGGTCACAAAGGCCAATAACCGAACCGCGAAACCATAACAGCATTGGCCATCCTCGACAAGCCTCCTACCCTCAGCACGAACCATTTTGACCGGAGCCATCCCGTCGAAATCCTGCATGAGCAGTCGGCGTTAAGGCAGACTCAACGGATAATGGGTTCCGACCTTCGAAAAAGAGATGTGTTGCCCGCCTTGCCCGTCGCTAACCCCTCAAGCGGCGGACAAACCAGCCTTCCGGCCGCCGTCTTTTTCGCATCCTCTGCGAAAAAGCGGCGGTTTAGATTTTTGATCAGCCTCCGCGTCAGGATTCTCCGACTCTTCTTCAATGAAAATTCTCGCGCCTTCCGCGCCCAACCCGGAAATTCCGCATTCCGTAACAAGACACGATTCACAGGCGTTGAGACATTGACTTCCACTCAGCTTGCGTATACAGATGTCATTCTGAGCCGGGATTGACCCGGGATGCCGGAAGTCCAGCTCAAGAAATACGCGGTCAAGAGCAGTTTCCGAGGGGTTCTTGCCAGACCAAATCCTTTAGGAGGAAAGAGAAATGCGCAAGATGATTGTTGTCGCCGTGATCGCCGCGGCGAGTGTCGCTTCGGCCCAAGTGCGGCGGGGAGACGGCATCGTTCCGGCTTCGAGCATCGCGAGGCCCGAGGATGCCGGCAAAAGAATGCACACCAACTACATCATTCACGCTCCCGAGGGCGTCGTCCAGCCAGCCGCGAACCCGGGCGGCGAAACACCCGCCTCGCTAGGCTGCGTGTATGACATTGTGTCGAACCCGATCAGCGGCTGTCCCATCGCGACCGCGACCCAAGTTCCCACCGGTGGCAGCGGCGTCATCGTGATCGTCGACGCCTACGACTATCCGAGCGCCGCCGCCGACCTGGCCACATTCTCCACCGAGTTCGGTCTGCCAGCTCCCAACTTCTCGGTGCAGTACGGCAGCGGACGAAAGCCGTCGAACGGCTGCCGCAACGGATGGAATGGCGAAGAGTCGCTCGACATCGAATGGGCGCACGCCATGGCTCCGAACGCCCAGATCGTTCTGATGGAAGCCTCGTCCTCCTCGAACAGCGCGTTGTACCAGGCGGTGACCGCAGCCAATTCCTATATCGCCGCGCACGGCGGCAAGGGCGAAGTCTCCATGAGCTGGGGCGGCAGTGAGACCAGCAGCGAGACCGGCTCCGATCACTATTTCACCCAGTCCGGCGTCGTCTATTTCGCCTCAGCCGGCGATTCTCCCGGCGTGATTTATCCCAGCTCCTCGGTCAACGTAGTTTCTGCCGGAGGCACGCAGGTCAATCGCAGTAGCGGCAACTACACCAACCAGACCGCATGGGCCGACGGCGGCGGAGGCCCCAGCAAGTACGAAGCCCGCCCGTCGTTCCAGAGCAGCATCTCGGGCATCGTAGGCACCAAGCGCGGCACGCCTGACTTCTCCTTCGACTCAAGCGGCGGCTCGCCCGTCGCCGTCTACAACTCAAACTGCTACGGCGGATGGCTCGAAGTCTACGGCACCAGCGTAGCCTCACCGTCGCTCGCCGGCATCGTCAACAACGCGGGCACATTCAACGCCAGCAGCAACGCCGAAAACACCGAGATTTACGCCAACTACACCAACACCGCCGACTTTACCGACATCACCTCCGGCAGTTGCGGCACTCACAGCGCCACCACCGGATGGGATTTCTGCACCGGCGTAGGCGTAGACAAAGGCTTCTTAGGAAAGTAAGAGCCGGGTAAAGCTGTTTCCAACAAACCCCGGGTGCCCCACATCTCGTGCCGTTCGAGATGTGGGGCCCCGTCAAAAGCTGCCAAGGTTCCCAACCATCGCCGCGCCGCAGAGACCGCAACCGCTCAAGCTCAATCATCCCGATCGGTAGCCGCGAAGCGGCGTAAGAATGCAGCCCACGGCGTAAACAGGCTGCGGAAACGTATGATTCACGCAGGTTTTGGGAAGGGCCCAACTTCAGTCGGGCCGCTAAGTCGCTGAAAATGTGTCCGCGCTTTAGCGCCTGCGGTGAGCTCTTTTGTCCCCGGCGACTTTTTCCGCAGCCTCGTAAGCCGTGGGTAAAGATGAGAAGCCGATAAGCCCCGGCGGGGCGAAAGAGACCTTCAATCTTCAGCGGACCGATACGACTTCCGCAGCAACCGCCCAAAGCTTCTCCCGCTCCTCATCACCGACTTGGAAGCCATGCTTGGACAATTCTCGTGACAATCAGGAACCCGGGAGGATAATCTCTTGCCCGCCTAGGAGCACGTATGCGACGACGTTCCGGGCCCCGCAAGACCGCCAACCTCCCCGCCTCAATCCATCACCAGCTCAACATGTACGCGATTGCGGCAGCCGCTGCCGGAGTGAGCTTGCTCGCGTTGTCGCAATCGGCGGAAGCAAGGATCGTATACACCAAGCTGAACTTTAAAATCGAGCCGCACAATTCTTACTACCTCTACCTGAACAATCACGGAAGAATCGATTTCGCTATCCAAGATCGCACTTACAACAGCCGCACAAACCTCCTGGAAGCGTACGCGCCTGCTCACAATCGCGTCTGGGTGCAATCGGAAACGCAAGACTATCGCCGATTCGCAGCTGCTCTACCCGCAGGCGTTCGTATCAGCAGGTCGAGGTTTAACACGTCAGGGCCGCTTCGCTTTTACTTGGCCACGGCCCACAGCACGTTCAGTGCAGGCCCGTGGAAGGACGTCCGTAACCGCTACCTCGGTTTGCAGTTTCTCACCAAAGGCAAGACCCATTACGGGTGGGCCCGGTTAAGCGTCGAGACTAAGCGACATAGCATCGTCGCCACCCTCACCGGCTACGCCTACGAGACCATCCCGGGCAAGTCGATCAAAGCTGGCCAGACCAAAGAGGCGGCGGACGATCCGACTAATGAGGATTTCGCCCCGAATGTATCTCTAACCAATCCCATTCCCAGCACTCCGCAACCGGCATCGCTCGGCATGTTGTCTCTTGGTGCTAATGGACTTCCACTGTGGCGGCGGGAAGAATCGGTAGGCGGCATGCAGTGAGTTGTTTTTGGAGGATTCGATGAAACGCCGTTCCGGGCCCCGCAAGACCGCCAACCTCCCCGCCTCAATCCACCACCAACTCAACATGTACGCGACTGCGGCAGTCGCAGCAGGAGTGAGCGCGATAGCCCTTGCCCAATCCGCGGAAGCGAAGATCGTCTACACGCCCGCCCATCAGCACCTTCCAATCAACCAGTTCTTTTCGCTCGATCTTAATCATGACGGAATAGCCGATTTCACTTTCCTTAACCGTTATTGGACCGCCTCTGGCGTTGTATTTGTTGGCCGCTTGACCGTTGACCCCGCCGGTCGCAGTTCCACGTCCGCGAATGAGATCTGGGCGAAACCATGTAGCTCGGGTTTACCAGGAGTTGCCTTGGCTCTGCCGCCAGGAGTCAAAGTCGGACCCAAAGGGCATTTCTCTCACCGCGGGAAGCTCATGGCATATTCGTATTTTGACGGGGGCGCTCGGAATGACGTTTCCAACAATTGCATCTACGGCCTTTGGAATGATGTGAGCAAACGCTACCTCGGTCTGAAGTTCATCATTAAGGGAAAAATTCACTTCGGTTGGGCGCGACTGGACGTTTCTGCAAAGAATGATAAAGTTGCCGCAACGCTGACCGGCTACGCCTACGAGACCATCCCGAATAAATCGATCAAAGCCGGCGAGACCAAAGAGGCCGCAGACGATCCGGCTAATGAGGATTCCGCCCCCACTGCATCTCTAACCAATCCCATTCCAAACACGCCCGATCCCGCCACGCTAGGTGCACTGGCAATGGGAGCACCCGCACTATCCCTCCGGCGGCGGAAGGAATTCGAACTCGAAGTCGACTCGAAAGGAGACCAATGAAACATTCTTCCCGGACAGCTTCCAACCTCTCCGAGTCAATCCATCAAAGGCTCAACGCGTACGCGATTGCCACAGGAGCAGCAGGAATGGGGATGCTGACTCTCGTGCAGCCCGGCGAAGCCAAGATCATTTACACGCCAGCCAACGTATCAATCGTCAATCATTCCAAGCTGGATCTGAACCACGACCACAAAGCCGATTTCAGCTTCACCACTTTTCGGACCGCAACGACCTCGGGGGGACACTTTAATTTGTCCGCGGAGCCCGTCGGCATGAAAAACAGAATCTGGGGGACGGGTGCCTCTGCATCTGCTCTGGGGTCTGGCGTCCGCATTAGGCCGAATAAGAACAAGTTGTCGTACGGACACTATCTCATGGGCACATGGCGGTGGAACTGGAATTCCAGCGCCTCTCATGGCCCATGGCGAAACGTCACAATCGGCTACTTGGGATTTCGCTTCGAGATTAAGGGAAAGACCCACTATGGCTGGGCGCGGCTATTTGTCCAGGGCTTCGGGGAGCAAGCGGTTCTTACCGGCTACGCTTACGAAACCATCCCGAACAAGGCAATCATCACCGGCAAAACCAAGGGCGAAGATGATAGCGCCGACGAGCAGCCGACTCCCGCATCTCGGGCCACTCCAACGTCGCAACTTGCCACGCTAGGCTTGCTGGCAATCGGAGTGCAGGGCCTGTCGATCTGGCGGCGAGAATTACTAGGCTCTCAGCCGTAAGAACGGCTGGAACAGCCTTGACTGTAATTTCCATGTCATGTTGAGCGGAGCAGAGTGATTCGCAACGCGAACCACTCTGCGGAAGGAAGCATCTCCGCACTCCTGCCTGCGGCTGGAGGCGCACCATCGAATTCTACAGTCTGCGACTTTTCACCTGTTCAGATTTCGCTTCTCCGTTTATTCTGTCTGGTCGTTTGACAATGTCTCTTCGTATGTCCGCGAACTGGACGCATGAAATTCCTGAAACGCTCGAAGACCCAGATCCTGCTGTTTTTTTCGGTAGTCGGTCCGGGCTTCATTACCGCAAATGTCGACAACGATGCCAACGGCATCTACACCTACTCCGCTGCCGGAGCGCAGTTCGGGCATCTGCTCTTATGGACGCTGATCCCGATCACGCTCGCTCTCATCGTGGTTCAGGAAATCTGCGCCCGCATGGGCGCGGTCACCGGCAAGGGCCTCAGCGATCTGATTCGCGAAGAATTCGGCTTCCGCATCACATTTTTCATGATGATCGGAATCCTGATCATCAACTTCGGCAACGTCGTTGGTGAGTTCGCTGGAATCGCGGGCAGCCTTGAACTCTTCGGCCTTTCCAAGTACATCACCGTCCCGGTCTGTGCGATGATCGTCTGGCTGATCGTCGTCAAGGGACATTACAAGAGCGTTGAAAAGGTTTTCCTGGTTGCGTCCTTTTTCTACGTAACCTACATCTTCGCGGGATTTTTCGCCAAGCCCGCGTGGATCGATGCTTTGGTCGCCACGGTAAAACCTCCGCCACGCGCAGCCTTCATGCTGCCCGGCTACCTGTTCATGACCATTGGCGTAGTCGGAACCACGATCGCCCCATGGATGCAGTTCTACTTGCAGTCGTCGATCGTAGAGAAAGGTGTAACCAAACGCCAATACCGCGCGTCGCAGATCGACGTAGTTGCGGGCTGTATCTTCACTGACGTGGTCGCATGGTTCATCATCGTCGCCTGCGCAGCAACGCTTTATGCGCACGGCTATCACAACATCTCCGACGCAAAAGACGCCGCCCAAGCCCTCCGCCCTCTAGCGGGCCAGTACGCGTATATCCTGTTTGCGATGGGGTTGTTTAATGCTTCGTTGTTTGCAGCTTCGATTCTGCCGTTGTCGACGGCTTACACGGTTTGCGAGGGGTTAGGGTTTGAATCTGGGGTGGGGAAGAAGTTTTCTGAGGCGCCGGTGTTCTACTGGCTCTACACCATCTTGATTGTGGCTGGAGCTGGCGTGATTCTGTTTCCCAACCTGCCGCTGGTTAAGATTTCTATTCTTTCCCAGGTGGTGAACGGAGTGGCGGTGCCTCCCGTGCTTATTTTCATGCTGTTGCTGGTTAACAAGAAGGAGCTCATGGGCGAGTATGTGAATTCTCGCGTCTATAACTGGACTGCATGGGCGACAACCATAATCATGACCGTGCTTAGCCTTGCCTGGTTTTGGACGCTGAGATCGGGGCAATAGATCAGGGCATTTGGCGTCAGGGATTCCGATGCCCCGGAAACTGGTAGATTTTCGGCTACTTTTTTGCCCCCAAGTGTGTAAAAATCCACACTGGTGGTGGGTCATGCGTCGTCCAGTGCTCGCGATTGCCGTGGGTTTCCTGCTGGTGTTTGGAGGTTTGGCGGTCGCGCAGGATCAGTCTTCTCCGAACCCGGGCGCGCCAGCGGCTACTGATACCGCGACTACGGCGAGCGCGGTCCCTGCGCCAACTGCTCCAACTCCGAATCCGGCTAGCCCAACGGTGGCTACTCCGCCGCCGGTTGCTCCTCCAGACGAACCTCTGCCGAAAGCGGCTAAGACCTATCATGATGGAAGTCTTCGCGATATCGATGCCATTGGCAACCGCAAAGTGGGCTGCGATCGCGGCATCGGTAACTGGTACAGCCTGGAAAAACAGATTGAAATGGGCCAGGAGTACGCTCATCAGGTCGAGTCGACTACGAAGCTGGTGACTGATCCGGAGATCACCGAATACGTCAATCGCGTGGGGCAAAATCTGGTGCGGAACTCCGACGCGCAGGTACCCTTCACGATCAAGGTAGTGGATACCGACGATATCAATGCGTTCGCGCTGCCGGGAGGATTTTTCTACGTAGATTCCGGGCTGATTCTTGCGGCTGACAACGAGGCTGAACTGGCGGGCGTGATGTCTCACGAAATTGCGCACGTCGCGGCCTGCCACTTGGCTCGCGAGAACACACGCGGTCAACTGATGCAATTGGCTTCGATCCCGTTGATCTTCGTTGGCGGGGGAATCGGCTATGCCGCCCAGAGCCTGGCCAGCCTCGCGATTCCGATGGGTTTCCTTAAATTCACGCGAAGCTTCGAGTCGGAAGCGGACTTTCTTGGCGTCGAGTATTTGTACCGGGCGGGCTATGATCCGCAAGCGCTGACTTCGTTTTTCGAAAAAATCAAGGCCATGGAGAAGCACAAACCCGGCACCCTGGCGAAGACCTTCGAGACGCATCCTCAAACCCCGGATCGGATTGCGAAAACCCAGCAAGAGATCAATACGCTGCTGCCTCCCGAGCCGCTATACAAACTGGACACCTCAGAATTTCAGGACGTAAAGGCGCGGCTCGCGCAACTGGAGAACCGTCACAAGCTGGACAACGGACATGACGGCGGTCCGACTTTGCGACGCGCCACTCCGACGGGCACGACTACCGCCAGCAGCGGGAGCGACGGAGATGACCGCCCTACGCTGAAGCGCAGGGATCCTGCTTCGCAGTGACCCCACCCTCCCAATTTTGATGTTTTTCTAAGGAGCGACGCGACGAGTCTCGGTTTTTGCGCGCGCAGCGAAAATCAGATTCCTCGCTTTGCTCGGAATGACAACATAATTAATTGAACGACGACGATAATTAAAAGTATCTTCGCTAGACAATCTTGCCTTCGGCTAGAGCCCGCACTAGCGGGAGGTCGGCTTCGAGGAAATCGAACGACGGCAGTTCCGACTGCGGGGACCAGCGAACATCACGGAAGATTTTATTTTCAATTTCTCCCCGGTACTCGCGCACCACGAAGAAACGCAACTCGACCGAGCCACCGCCGGGATATTCGTGGACGATACGCGAGACCTCTTCGCCGATCGTCGCCTCGATTCCGAGTTCCTCGTCCAGTTCGCGGCGCAAGGCGTCGCGTGGTTGTTCGCCTTCCTCAATTTTGCCGCCGGGAAACTCCCACTTCAATGGCATGGTTTGATGCCGGGTGCGCTGGCACACCAGCAGTTTTCCGTCCTTGAAGATCAACGCTGCGACGACTCGCTTCATGGGCAGGCCAACGTTCCGACGAGAGAGACTCGGTGATCCGAAATGTTCACTGAGCCGTCAATTTCCCGGAGAGAGATATCCTGCTTATGCATCTTAGACCGGCAGGTTGTGGAAAATCTTCCGGATGGATGGCCGCGGCCAGGGCATGCAAACCCTGAATCAGGGTCGGTGCCGGGGTATTCAGAAATTCATCTCGAATGCAGTACATGCGATTCTCTTTCGCGGCTTGCATCTGTCCCCAGTTACGATCGCGGACGATTTTTTTCAAAGGAACCCGGTCGCCGGCGCCGCACCACGCGGCGATGACCACATCGGGATTCTCCAGAAGAACGGCTTCGGCGGATGTTTGTTTCCCCGGCGTGCCTACGAACTCTCCACCCGCCGCCGTCACCAATTCGGCTACCCACGGCTGCGAGGAGATCAGGGGCTTGCCCCATTCTTCGCAGAAGACGCGAGGATGCTTGGACCTGTTGACTTGACGACGGACCGCCTCGATCTCCTGCCGCATTTCTTGAATCACTTGTTCCCCGCGGTCGCTGGTGCCCATCATGCCGGCGATGGAGGCGATATCGGTGTAGATGTCGGCGAGCGTCTTGGGCGCCAGGCCCAGAAAGCGGGCGCCTGATTTCAGGATCTCCGTTACTGCCTTCTCCTGGTACGGTACTGCAGCGATCACCAGGTCTGGGCGAGCTGCGACAATCTGGTCAGTGCTGGCGGTCCAGGAGTCGGCGACAATCGTTGTCTCTGGGCTGATCTCTGGGCAAACATCCGCGCAGTATTTGGTGCAGGCGACGAGACGGTCCAGTTTGCCGACGGCGGCGAGAATTACGGTGGCGCTGGGCTGGAGAGAGACGATTCGTCGGGGAGTGTGATCGCAGGGCACGATGGAACAATTTTACAGGCGTTCGGGATCGATTGCGTGCGGACAACGTTCCGGGGTAGAAACATTGCCAGCACTGTTTCTACGGTCGGTGATTGCTGGCACGTTACAATTCTGTGGATGTATTCCCGGCAGGTTCTCGATCACTTTGAACATCCGCGTAACCCGGGCGAGGTTGTGGATTCTGATGCTACCGTGCAGGTCGAAAATCCGGCTTGCGGCGACATCTTGAAATTGAGTATGAAGGTCGCCGACGGCTACATCTCCGATGTCCGCTTTCTTGCCAAAGGGTGCGTTCCCGCGATGGCTTGCGGTTCGGCGCTTACGGAACTGGTGAAGGGAAAAACTGTGGCGGCGGCCAGCCAATTGCACCGGGAGGAACTGGTGCAGGCGGTTGGCGGTCTGCCAGAAGCTTCCGCGCACGCCAGCCACCTTGCGATGGATGCGCTTGCAGCTGCGTTAAATCAAATCAAAAGCTAGCCACGGATTTAATCGATGATCACGGATTTTGCATTCCCTCCGGCCAATAAACCGTCCATCCGTTTTCGCGCGCTTTCTTCTCCAGATCAGGGTTCGGGTTGACCGCAAACCCGTGGCGGGCAATCGCGAGCATGTCAGCGTCCCAGCGGGAGTTGCCAAAGGCCGCGTCGGGATTCTTTCCGATCACCTGGCGTATGGCTCGCGGCTTGCCTTCTCCGGACGGTACTCGAATCAGACGGTCGGCGATGCGTCCGGCGTCGATCTCAACCGCTGCGGCCAGAATCTTTTTCTCTTCGATCCCAAAGTGTTTCATGGCAGCTCGAATCACCCATTCGTTGGTGGACGACACCGCCCAAACATCACAACCCGAGCCTTGCAGACGGCGAATCAGTTCCCGCATCTCGGGGAAGATCTGGCTCGCGAAGTTCTCGTCGAAGAATTGTTTTGCGGCCTGCAGCACGTCGGACTCGAGCAGCCCGCTGTGGATGGTCACCATTTCGCCGCACATCTGATCCTCGCTGACTTGGCCAGCTTTGTAGTCGGCATAGCGCGCTCGCGCCCAGCGCGCGACGTCATCGGGAAGCAGGCCACGCCTGAGCTCCCAATCGAAGAAACGCTCTCCGGCGTCGCCCGCCCACAGGGTGCCATCGCAATCGAAGACGGCGAGTTTTAGTTGAAGGCGCAGAACCGAGTCGAGAAAATCAGCGGATTTGGGCGATACAGCGGAGGCCACCTGTGTCTTTTCCATGTTTGCTGAAATACGTGAGGACTATTGAGATAATGCCGCATACTCCTGCGGTGTGTCGATATTCAAGGTGATCAGCGGATCATCCACGACAACATAAGAAACGTGGTGCACATTCTGATGCTCGACATCCTGCGCGTTCGCACTCGGCGGAGCCTTTAGAAAGGCTTCGATCATCTCTCTTGCTACCAGAAAGGGATGGCCATGTTTTCCGTTGTATTCGGGAACGACGGCCCATACGTCGTTTGCCGCCTCGGCGAAGGTTGAGCGCAGAGTCTGCAACGTCGCGGCACTCGCCGGGGGCCGATCTACCAGAGTGATCATGGCGGCATCGCGGCCGTCGTTCAGCACCTCACGTAGTCCGACTTGAAGGGAACTGAACTGGCCGCGCTCAGGGTTGGGATTCCGCACCAGCGATGCGCCCTTGGCGTAAACGACCGGAGCCAGATTGTTTTCGTTCTTGCCCACCACCACAATCACTTTGTCGCTGAAAGGATAGAGAGCCTGAATGGCAGCGGAAAGAAAAGTCTGGCCGCTCGGCGGAGAGCCGGACGTAGCTAGTGGCCAAGGCAGCAATGCTTTGTCCGTGCCCATGCGCGTGGACTCGCCAGCGGCGAGGATCACGGCGTAGAGGTCGGGCGCGTAGGGCATGATGCGACGATAGCAGAAAGGGAAGCACCGCGACTGTCAATCAGCGATGGCTCTCGTTTTCTTCCCGAACTTCGGCGACGCTATGGTCGTTGTCCAGTTCGCTCTTGCGGCCGCTGAACCAGCTCATGTGCGGCAAGACTCGTTCCGAATGGCGGCGGACGGCGATCAGCTCCGCCGTGATGGCCACCGCAATCTCTTCCGGCGTAATCGCTCCGATATCCAAACCGACGGGAGCGTGTACGCGGTCGAAGAGTTGCGCGGGAATGCCCTCCTTCGTGAGTTCGCGAAAGATGGTAATCGTTTTGCGTTTGGAACCGATCATGCCCACGTATTGCGCCCGGGTTTGCACCGCCCAGCGGAGCACCCGCATATCGTCGCGGTGTCCGCGGGTGACGATCACGATATACGACGACTCGTTCGGCTCGATTCGGGCCATGGCCTGGTCGAAGTCTGCGGCGATCAGTTCCTTGGCTTCAGGAAAGCGGTCCCGGCTGGCGTAGGTTTCGCGGTCGTCGATTACGGTCACCTCAAATCCGGCTCCGCGGGCAACTTTATAAAGGTTTACGGATACGTGACCTGCGCCGAAAATATAAAGTGATGCTGGAGGTAGAACAGGCTCAATGAAAATATCGAGCGTGCCACCACAGACGAGGCCGGTATCGTACTTGGGATCCTGATTGAGATTGAAAGTCAGACTCCGCGGCTTCTCACTCTCCATGACTTCGCGCGCCGCCTGCCAGACTTCGGCCTCGACGCAGCCCCCGCCGATGGTGCCGGCGATTGAGCCGTCGTCGCGCACCAGCATCTTCGCGGTCTCGAACGAGGGGATGGAGCCGCGCACGTTAACGATGGTGGCTACCGCTCCGCGGCGGCCTTCCTGCCGGAGCTTCACGATTTCTTCGTAGATATCCATCTCAGCTTGATTATTCGTGGGTGGGGGGAACAAGTCAACACGGGTTTGTGGTAGCTTCTAACTTTCTCGGGGGACCTTCATGAAAGCCGTTCGCATTCACGAATTCGGTGGTCCGGAGGTTCTTCGCTACGAGGACGTCGCGGACCCGCAGCCGCGCAAGGATCAGGTATTGGTCCGGATCAAAGCCTGCGCGATGAACCATCTTGACATCTGGGTGCGAAAGGGCCTGCCCGGCGTGAAACTGCCGCATATTCTGGGGAGCGACATCGCGGGTGAGATTGTTGAGGTCGGCGAGTATCTCGCGGGTTTCAAAGCGGGGCAGCGGGTGCTTTTGGCACCCATGCATTTCTGCAGTCGCTGTGCGAAGTGTGTTGCCGGACTTCAGAATCAATGCCGGGAGTTTACGGTGCTGGGCAATGGTGTCGACGGCGGCAACTGCGAGCTAATCGCCGTTCCGGCGGCGAACGTAATTAACATCCCTGACAGCCTGGATTTCAACCAAGCCGCGAGCGTCCCTCTGGTGTTTCTGACTGCGTGGCATATGCTGGTTGGGCGGGCGGGAATTCGTCCGGGGCAGACGGTGCTGGTTCTCGGAGCCAGTTCTGGCGTGGGCATTGCTGCGATCCAGATTGCCAAGATGTTTCACGCTCGCGTAATCACGACCGCGGGCGATGAGAATAAACTGGAGAAGGGCCGCGCGCTCGGCGCCGACTACGGCATCAATCACTACACACAAAAGATCTCGCAGGAAGTGCGGAAGATCACCGACAAAGAATGCGTCGATATCGTGGTCGAGCACGTTGGGGCCGCCACTTGGGAGGAAAGCGTGAAATCGCTAAAGCCGGGAGGCACGATTGTCACCTGCGGCGCGACCACTGGCCCCAACGCTGCGTTTGATCTGCGCTTCGTCTATTCGCGCCAGTTGTCGTTTCTAGGTTCGTACATGGGAACCCTGGGTGAATTGCACGATGTGCTCACCCACGTGTTTGCGGGGCGGTTGAAGCCAGTTGTGGACCGCGCTTTCCGGCTGGAAGAAATTCGTGCTGCCCACGAACTCATGGAAAAGAGTCAGATGTTCGGCAAGATCGTACTGAATCCCTGAAGCTGCTCCGAGATTTATTGCCGTCAGTTCCGGACTTTCTTGTGGCTTGCCAGATCGATGGTCACCGTGTCCACTCTGGAGTGCGCCGGCCCCGTAGGGTTCACTGGATGGAAGGCAATGCTGATTTGTGTCGCGTTGACAACGACCAGCAAATAGCCGTAGTCCTGGTAGTTAAAATCTTCCAGCACCAGCCCACTGGTTTCGACTGCCGGGTTGGGATCCAGGTAGCCCACCTTCGCGCCTCTCGCTGGTTCTTGGCCCGGCTGCCCATTCTTGCCGTGGACTAGAGGGTTTGCGTTGTGGCCGCCATCCCCGCACACTACGAACGGCACATCGAAACTCTTTCCGCTGAAGTTGACTGCGCGGGTGTAGCGCTGATAGTTGTGGGCATGGCCGGAAAGAAAGGCGTGAGGGTAGACACCTTGCGCCTCGCAGATGGTGTCAATTTCCCGCAACATTACAGAATTTCCGCTGTGATTCCCGCCCGAGCCACTGCCGCCGGGCGGAGGCTGATAAGTAAAAGCTGGATGATGCGTCGCCAGCAACACCGCGCCCTTGTAATTCTCCTTCTTGATGCGTTTAAGCTGAGCGGTCAGGAAATCAAGTTGCACGTTGGGAACTTTAGGCCACTTCTTGCCTTCGCTTGAGATTACTCCCGGATCTTCCAGCGCGTTGCTGAAGAGTCCGATGATGCGTACGAACGGAGCGTCGAGAGCGAAATAAACTCCCGGTTGCGTCATGGCGGTGCGGTGAAGCGATCCGGCTTCGGGTGTAACCACTGGCGCGGTCGAGCAGAAGTTGCGGGCAAAGGTCTTCAGCGGCTCTTTGCCCGCAGGCGTTTTGGGCACGATGAACGAGTCATGGTTCCCCGGAATCGCGAAGATCGGTGCGGCGTAATTGCGGTACGGTTCGTAGAATTGATCGTAATAATGTTGCGATTCGCCGAAATCATAAACCACATCTCCGAGATGGTAGAGGAAGGCGGGCCGGTTCGCCGCGTTGGCGGCATGCAGATCGCGGGTAACTTGATCGGATACCTTAATTTCGTCGGGGTACTTGTGGGAGTTTGAGGCGCCCGTATCTCCGACGACATGAAAGACAATCTGCCGGGAGTTCTGAATTCCCCGGATGATCCCTGGCCCATGTGGTCCCCAAGCACTCTGGAGGGTATAGAGATCGCTGGCTTTGCCGCGAGCGGGCCTGAAACTAACCGTGTCCTTATTCAAGAGATTCTGAATCTGCTTGTAAAGCGCGGCATCCGACGGCTCGGGTGTCCTGAACTGAGTTGGATCGGGAGTAACAATGCCTTCGTTGAAGACGGGCTCACCAAAGATCGGTTGTGCAAGCGGAGTGTTCACATTTCTGGGCATCGAGAGGGTTTCCTTTCGTTGGTGGTCCGGCGGTTGTGTCCCGAGCCGCAAGACAGTCGGCCGTGCAATTTAAAACTCGAGGCAATTCTAGCGCGGATAGCGTGGAGATCGCAGACTTGGACGGAAGGTGGCCGGACAAGTAGAATAGTTGTGAATGAGCACAGATCTCAGTTTCGGCCCCTACGTCACCACCGAAAATGGCAAGCGCGTGGTCAAAGACCTTACTTACGGGAATCCGACTCCCGAAGGGGTGGTGCTCACCACGATGGACAACGCGGTCAACTGGGTGCGCAAAAACTCCATTTGGCCCATGACTTTTGGTCTGGCCTGCTGCGCGATCGAAATGATGAGCATGGGGGCATCCCGTTTCGATATTGCGCGATTTGGGGCGGAAGTGTTCCGGCCGTCTCCCCGGCAGTCTGATCTCATCATTATTGCCGGGCGCGTCTCAAACAAAATGGCTCCGGTGATCCGCCAGCTCTGGGAGCAGATGCCCGAACCCAAGTGGGTGATCTCGATGGGAGCCTGTGCGACCTCTGGTGGCGTGTTTAACAATTACGCTCTCGTGCAAAGCGTGAACCAGGTGATTCCCGTCGATGTGTATGTTCCGGGCTGCCCACCGCGGCCGGAGCAGTTGATCTATGCCATCACTCTGCTGCAGGAGAAGATTCAGAAAGAGCGCGGCACGATCAAGCGAGCGCTGAATATTTCCTAACGTGGCGACAGCCGCCCTCGGCTGCCCGGTCTCAGCTCGGCGGTGGCTGCTCTCGATTCCATCTGAAGATCTCTCCGGAGTCTGAATTTTCTTTCTGCGCTGCACGGGCGAGGACGCTCGCACCTACATAAAATACAATTCTTGTTCATGAGATCTTTGGAAATTTCTCCGGATGAGTTTCGGCGTCTGGCGGAGACAGTCACGCAGCTCACTGCCGACTATCTTCGCGAATTGGATTCGCGCCCCATATCTCCATCGGCCACGGGCTCGGAGACAGACCGTCTTTTCCGCACGCCCCTTAACGAAAAGGGCATGGGCGCCGAGGCGCTGGCAGGACTGCAGGATGTGATCGAGCATTCTCGCGTGCAGAACGGTCGTTTCTTCGGATACGTGCTGGGTTCTGGCGAACCCGTCGCTGCGGTTGCCGATTTGTTGGCGAGTGTTCTGAATCAAAATGTCACGGCGTGGCGTTCGGGTCCTGCGGCAGCTACGTTAGAACGCACGGTAGTCGGCTGGCTGGCCCAGGCAATCGGCTGTGCCGGGTTTCGCGGCAGCCTGACCGGCGGTGGTTCCTCGGCCAACCTGATGGGTTTGGCCATGGCGCGTGAAGCCAAGATGCCCGCGAACGAATCGGGTGTCCGCGGCGTGCCCCAAGGTATTGTCTATACATCGCAAGAAGTTCACATGTCGATTCCCAAGGGAGTCGCGTTGTTGGGAATCGGCAGGAAAAACCTGCGTCTCATTCCAACGGACCAGAATTTTCGTATGATCCCGGCGGAACTGGAGCAGGCCATTCAGCGCGACAAAGCAGAAGGAAAGATTCCCATCGCAGTGGTCGCATCTGCGGGTGCAGTCAATACGGGCTCGATTGATCCGTTGCCGGAGATTGCAGCCATCGCTCGCCTTTATGGCCTCTGGATGCACGTCGATGGTGCCTATGGAGCTTTGTCTGCGATTGCGACGCCGGCCAAGTTCACGGGCATGGATCTCGCCGATTCTTTGTCCCTCGATCCCCATAAATGGCTTTACCAGCCTCTGGACTGCGCTTGCCTGCTATACCGCGATGTGAACGCCGCCCACGCCGCCTTTTCGCACACGGGAGACTATGCCAAGGCGCTGACCAACGATCCAGTCGAGGGATTCGCATTCTTCGAAGAGTCTCTGGAACTCTCACGCCGCTTCCGCGCGCTGAGGCTTTGGCTCTCGCTGCGCTATCACGGCTTGCAGGCATTCCGTGCCGCAATCCAGAAGGATTTAGACTTGGCGCAGCGCCTGGCATCCGCCATCGCCAAGCAACCTGATCTGCAACTGCTGGCGCCCGTCGAGTTAAGTGCAGTGTGCTTCCGCTACATTGGGACCGGATCTCTTTCGGAAGAGGAGCTCAATCGGCAAAATGCTGTCATTCTCAAGCGCGTTGTGCAGCGTGGGCACGTGTACCTGTCCAACGCAACCTTGCGCGGCAAGTTCTGCCTCCGAGCATGTATCGTTAATCACCGCACTACGACGGGCGATGCGGACAGCGTGATCCCCGAGGTTCTGGCGGCGGCCAAAGACCTGTAGCGCTGGCGTTCTGGCAGCTTCGCTCGGCCTGTACGGGCGAGGACGCCCGCGCCTACGTTATGCTAATCGTGATACAAACACTGCATGCAAAGATCGCCCGAGGTTAGCAGCAGCCGAACCATCGTGGCCCAGGCGCCCTGCCGCGCCGATCTGGCCGGGGGCACGCTTGATCTGTGGCCGCTTTATCTGTTCCATCCCGGCGCGCTGACTCTGAATTTTGCGCTCAACATCCAGACCACTTGCCGGATTACGCCACTTAAAGGAAGACGCATTCACGTGCGCTCGCTCGATACCAGGAAGGAAGAATTCTTTCCCAGTTTCGATGCCTTGCGCGCCGCGCCCCGCTTTCGGCTCCCGCTGGCAGCGCGCCTCCTGCAATTCTTCGCCCCCAGAGAGGGCTTGCTGATTGAAACCGATTCGGAATCCCCAGCCGGCGCAGGCATCTCGGGATCTTCCGCGCTGATGATCGCGGCCACGTCGGCGCTGGCCCGTTTCACCGAGCGCAACCTAACCCTCGAACAAATGCGAGTAATCGCCCAGAACGTCGAGGCGCAGATCATCGCTGTCCCCACAGGTTGCCAGGACTATTACCCAGCCCTGTATGGAGGGGTGAGCGCAATCCATCTCGATGCCGACGGCATTCACCGCGAGGCCGTTCCGGTCATGCCGGAAGAGATCGAGTCACGATTCGTGCTCGCGTACACGGGAGCGCCGAGAAAGTCCGGGATCAACAATTGGGAAGTCTTCAAGGCCCATATCAACGGCGATCGCAAGGTCTTCCGTAACTTCGAGAGGATTGCCGAGATCGCGCGGGCTATGCACCACGCCCTCGCACGCGGCGAATGGGAAGACGTAGCCCGGCTGCTGCGCGAAGAATGGAAGCTCCGCCGCAGCAACGCACCCGGCATCACCACGCCATTGATCGACAAACTGGTTGCGGTCGCAGCTAGGCACGGAGGCAAGGCGGCAAAAGCCTGCGGCGCTGGAGGCGGAGGCTGCGCGATTTTCCTGGTAGAAAAGGGTGCAGCCAGCCGCGTTGCCACTGCGATTGGAGACAACGGAGGCCATGTTCTTCCGCTGCAGGTGGCCAGGGACGGCGTGCAGGTGTCGGTAGAGGCTTAAGGTTCCTTGGTCGTCTGGCGAGCTCCAACCTGCACTCGTGGCCTTCTTTCTTTTTTGGTATCTTAGACTTTCCTGAGCGAAACTGAACGGCGTCCTTTGTGGCTGATGAGCGGCCGACTGTTCGGACCGGGCGCGCATCATGTGCGCCGCTTCCGCCTCGCGCAAGAGATCGTTATTTATCGCCACTGCGCGCCTCGGGCAATTCTCAACGAGCGCTATGGCCTGTGGGTGTTGAAAAAGTCACGTCGATTACCAGGATGAGATTCAGCAGAAGCATGTTAGAAGAGAGCATCTGCCCATGCTCTGTTTGATTCTGATCGTCGGAGGAAACCCACCTATTGCCTTTCTGCGCTTTCTCGGCGCACGCGACGCTGCTTCGGTCGCACCCGCCGTACTCGAGCATTCCGCTGACGATCACCTTACATCGTTATTGCAACGTAAGGACTTAGTGGGTTCGTTTCGCAAAAACCCACCGACATTTGCTTTTCCGCCGACCGCGCGAACCTAGCGTAGCCTCGCTGAGACCGGGATGATCGTGGTCCAGCACGGCATTCAGCTAATCTTTCATGGCACCCCGGTTCGCATTTGCTCGCGCCTTGGCCGCCTGTTGGCTCATGTAAACGATCATCATGGGAACCCAGTCATCGTCCATCTTCATGCCACAGGTCAATGCCCACACCTCTATAGCTTTGAAGAGCAATCGGCTTACCTTTCTGTGGTATTCAAAGTACGCGTTGAACCTGCGTCGGTTCGCCGGGCTGGCTGGCCCGACATTAGGAAGAAATGCCTGGCCACCAAAAGCATGGTCAATTTGCTCATTGAGTCGCTCGATACGCCCGAAGAGTTTCAACAGGTGAGGTTGCGCGGCCCGCAATCCTTCAGGTCCCATCTGTCTGCAATTTATAACTTCTAGCAAATCACGCTGAGTGGCGGACAACTCCCCCCGCAAGGCTGCCTGACTGGTGCGTTCCTTTTCGTCCTGTTCGCGGTTATCCTCGCAGTTCTTCGTCGCGGTTGCGGCTGCGAAAGAAGTCAATTTAGTTTCCCCCTTCCCTCGGGTGCTGTGCGACGGGGGGTTGGTGCTTCATCCTCCCGCGCGACGTTTTGCTCGCGCCTCTCGCGCTGTATAGACCGGAGTTCCCTAAGCGCGTCATAGAGATCTCGCCTGATGGTCACGTGATAGCGCAGGAGCGTGCCCAACGAGGTGTTCAGCTTGGCCTCGATCTGCACATGTCCGACCTTACCCCTTCTTTCTTCGTCGATTCCCTCGCCCTCCTCCTCCGAATTTCTCGTGCCAGTTCGAACCACCAACTCCTGACAGTCCCATCCGAACTGGAGTGCGGAACGCGAACCATCCCGACCGGTGAAAAGCGGAAGTTGCTCACCGTCGTAGTTCTCGGCCAACGTGCTCAAAATCGCCGCTGCCCCCTTGCGCCGATGAGCAAGCTCCTGCACTTCCAAGCCGCTCTCCTCCGCCGAGTTCCAAAAACTAACGGCGACCTTTTCGAGCAGTTCCAATTCCGTTCGACCGACCGGCTGGTATTCGGCCAACAGGTCATTCTGCAGCGCGTCAAATTCCTGCTGCTCTTCCTCGGATTTAAAGACCAGATGCTTCGATTGCAGACCGTGTTTCCGCGCGTTTTGATTTGCGGCGACCGGATGGTCGGGTCCATTGCTTTTTTTGCCATTGGTCTGATTTGCCTTAATCGCTTTGTCGGTCATGCTCTTTTTGATCTTCAAGGGTCATCCTCCTAGTCCGCCGGCGTGGAGTACGGACGAAGTGCGAGTCTTCCGTAGCAGCCTTCATCCGCAACCTTGTGCAGATCCAGAGATCGAACGCGTGATCTGCATCGACTACCTGAAAACTAGGGCTAGCGGCTAAATTTTAGTTGGGATAAACGCTCTACAGACCAAACCAAGGAGACATTTACTTACCGGGGCTTTTGGAGATGCATACCCTGCAACACCGCTGCTATAAAGGATGGAACTGCAGGCCGCAAGCTCTTTCCGGATCGCGGGTGGGCGCCGCGCGAATCCACTTGAATACGCCGACACCGCCCATTCAGCTGGCTCAACTTTTGGTTCCAGATTTTATCACCAAATTTCCCACGAAAGTTCAGCCAGCCCGGCTGCGGGATTCCTTGGGATGGATTTCCAAGGTTGGACATCATCACAGACAACTGCCTATGTGCCCAACGGCGGACGGTGTCACATCCCTCATCCACCGCCTCAATTAGGCACCTTTTGATCCTTTTGGGTTTCGCAGCTTTCTCGGTTTCTCAGGCCCTAAGGAATCAGCTGGCTTTTCTGCAGGATCGGCAAAAGAACGCTCCAATAGGCATTCAATCTCCTGATTCAGAGAGCGGTGTTCGCGCCTGGCCAGATCCACAAGGCGAGCCTTTAGATCCGGCGGAATTCTTATCAACAGAGCAACCTTCGGTTCTAGCATTTAGGACCTAGTCGTCCCCGGAGCGTGACAGATCTTTCTCGACAAATAGATATCGTTGTGATATCATTTGGATATCACAAAGTGTAGGGGCGTTGGAGGATACATGCCTAGCACACATCCCACGAAGCTAATACGTCAGAACCTGCGCGTAGTCAAGAAACTTTATCCGCATGTCACCGATTTGCAACTACTACTACTGCGTGAGGTCAGCCGCACCCACCGATTTTCGATAGCGGCGGGCGACATGCTCATTCTGGACGGACGCTGGTACATAACCCACTCAGCGCTGCTGCGATTGGCCCAACGTAAGCACTGCACGGGGATAACGACAGAATTGGAGGCGAACGTTTCCAATCCCGCCGAGAATCATTGGGTCTTCAAGGCAACTGTTTTCAAATCGGAGTCCCAGAGCTTTGTTGGGTATGGCGATGCCGATCCATCGAATGTCTCACTCCTTGTACATGGCGCAGACATGCGCGTCGCGGAAACCCGCGCAGTTAACCGTGCTCTGCGCAAGGCCTACGGCATCGGCATCTGTTCGGTCGAGGAGATCGGGTCCTCCGCCGAGCCGTCGCAACATTCTCGAGAATCGAAGAAGCTCCCCCCACAACCTGCCAACGGGAACTACGGCGGTCCCAAAGTCCGTGATCGCCTTTGCCAACTAATTCGCCAGACATCAGCTCGATGCCACCTTGGTCAAGTCGTACGCCACTGATTTCTGTGGAGTCGAAGACTCTTGCGCCAAGCCACTCGCGAGCAGGTCGAGGATTTCGTCGCTCACTTGGCCGACTGGGCCGAGAAAGACCGCAGATGCCCTAACCTGCCAGCTCAACAGCTATCTCGGCCAGAAAGAAGGTGCAGCATGAGACGCCAGATCGCAGGCCTGCACGCCGCCGATCGCTGTGCGGCAGACCAAATCCCCGATGGACTTTTCCTGGTTCGGGTGCGGAGAGTCCAGTTTCGCCGTCAAGCACAGAAATCCTATTACACCCTTACGCTTCAACATTCTCGAGCCCAAGTCGATTTTCCGACCATGTCATTTCCGGCCGCCTCTATTGCAACCCCAAAGCTCTTTGGAAGTTCAACTGGTTCCTGAGCGACTTTGGCTACGATGTCGAACTGCTCGGCCGCGATGAAGTTGATGAAACGCAGCTGATCGGCCTGACCGGCGTAGTAAAGATCAGTCACGTACATTGTCAACGGCACTTCCCTGGTCCGCCTGGACGGCTTTGCCCCTGCTGGCCGCTGGGAAGAACTTTCTCCCGCCAATCTCGACGGTTCGAAGGTGGCGTGATGATATACAGCTACACGCAAGTCAGCCAATATCTGACCTGCCCTCGCCGCTATCGCCATCGCTATCTCGACGGCTGGAAAGAGAAAGACACTCGTGCCGCGATGCTTTTCGGGCGTGCCTTCGAACAAGCTTTGGGTGCCTACTTTCGCCGTGAAGATCCCGGAGATGTCCTCTTTCGCGAATGGTCGGCGTGCAAAGATCAGAATCTGCACTTCTCGAACCACGACACTTGGGATCGCATGCTCGAGCAGGGGATCATGCTCCTCACCCGCTTCTGCCAGGACGACCGCGTCCGGATTTACCAGCCGCGGCGCAATTTGCAGGTCAAGTTCACGCGGCCAATCGGGAGAAACGAATTCGTCGCCTACATTGATGGCATCGGGAAACTTGACGGGACACGCTGCCTGCTGGAATGGAAGACATCCTCCAGCCGATATCCCGAAGAACCGAAGGGACTGCTGGCACTCGATCCTCAACTGGTCTGTTATTCCTGGATAACCGGTATCGCTGAAGTGGCTCAGGTGGTATTCGTTCGCAAACGATTGGTAGAAGTTCAGTATCTGCGCACCACGATCACCGAGGAGCAGCGTCAGGAATTTGGTCATCTGGCCGAGGATACGATCCGGAGAATCGAGTCGGCAGACTTCCTGCCGCACAGTGGCATCCGGTTTCCGCAGAATCCCTGCAGCACGTGCCCGTACTTGGGGCTCTGCCTGGGAAAGCAAGAGTTGGTGGATGCCGCGCTGGTGCGGCGGCCAGGAGCTGAGAATCTTGGTTGGCTTGACGAGCTTAATTACTAGGGAGCCACCCGTGCCGCCGAAATTCAATCGTCGCCGCGCGATGTTTGTGCTGGGCAAAATCGACGAAATCCTGGCCTGGGAGCGGCAGAAGGAAGCGGAACGAGATACCCGATTTGTCGAAATGGGGCGCTATCTGTGCGAAGTGCGGGCGGGACAGTATTGGCGGGTGGACAACGTGAAATCGTTCGACGAATTTCTCGAAAGACGGTTTCCCGAGTCGCGAAGGAAGGCATACTACCTTATGTCAATTCATGAGCATCTGCCACCACAGGCGAGGAAGGAACTGAAGGAAGTGGGCTGGACCAAGGGTGTGGAGTTGGCGAAGATTGCGAGGAGGGACCGGCAGGGCTTCGATTGTGCAACCTGGTTGCACAAAGCCCGCGAGATGCCCACGGAGCAGTTTAGACAGGAAGTCGAGAAGGAATTGACTGGGCGGGAAACGGAAGCGTGGGAGATTGTCTATATCAAGCTGTACAAGAGTCAGTTGCCGGTCGTCGAGCAGGCGATTGAGACCGCCGCGTTGATGTTAGGTACTGACAAATCCCGGGGTTACTGTCTGGAGATGATCTGCGCGGACTTTTTAGCGGGAGCGAATTTGGAGAATGAAAACTCTGAGGTTCTCTTGCAGTCGGCCTTACGGTTTTTCAAGTTCCTCCCCGGCGAGGAGAAGCAGACGTTTCTGCACCACGTGACCGAGAAGGCGTCGTGAATTGGATCGGACCAAAGCGGCCTCCCGTGCGGCTTGACCACCAGCTTTACGAACAACTCCGCAACCAGGTGCTCCGCCGCGACAGCTGGAGATGCCAATCGTGCGGCGCGATGTCGAATCTCGATGTTCATCACAAAGAATTTCGCAGCCAATCCGGAGACGATTCGGAGCAAAACCTGATTACGCTTTGTTCCGCATGTCACGCCGCTGCACATCACGGCTGAGCATCTCTACGAAATCGTGCCTCTCCAGATCTGGAACCTCCGCAAGGCTTTCCTGGCAGGCGAGGCGGGTGTGTAGTCGTGGGCCAGACTGCATTGACGGGGTCGTATGGACAGGTGAAGAAAAACGCCCACTCTATGCGCTGATTCTGGATTGCGAAAACCACCGTAGATGCGTGCCTGAACCTCGCCTTCGGGTTCCGCGAATTGTATCCCACGGAATTATGTGTGCCAGCACGAAGGAATCTCCTACGCATACGGAACCGGAGCGCGATCAATTGAGTTGCTTCACAAGTTCAGCGCAAGGATCCCGCCGATATGATAGAAGGCTGCCCCAAGTGAATGGATCTGCTCAATTCTAATGAATTCGTTCACTCCATATTAAAAGTGTGCAATCAACCAAGGGGGTTCAATCTGCTTCATCAACGCCCTTTTCGATCTGAGCAGGTTCGCCGTAGAGCACACGAACTACACAAGAACCCTGGTGCCGGTTGGGGGTTGGAATCTCTACGAAGCGCTATGTTTTATACACACGCGACCGGTAAGGACAAGTGCAGATCATCAAGCCCAGCGAACACGGACACGGCCCCTACTTTTTCCCGACAAGCACAAGCGCTATGTCCGTAAGAACTGCAACAATCAGGACAGTTATGTGATGTGGGTGGTCGAAGCCTGGGAATGGGTCTTAGAGCAATACGAGAACAGACTGCTGCCAGAATTGTGAGAGAGGCGATTTATCGCCAGTAACAAAACCTCCAGCAAGTCATGGTTCGCTCGTGAAGCAGATTCACGCATTGACCATGGGTCCTTTTGGGCGGACGCCAACTCAGAAGTGTTCGAGCAAATGCTGGCGGAACGGTGTTCCTCGTTCCCGTAGCTTCATCCGACGGTTACTACCTCGCCTACATTAAGAGAACCTGCGAGAGCAACGTGATGATTTCGCTTCGGCCAATACTCGCAAAATTGCCGCGTGGATCAACAACGAAGAGAAGCGCAGGGGATCGGCGGCCACGGCGCATTAATACTGCAAAGCTTAGGCAGCGGGCGAGGTCGAAGCGGCGGGGCAGGCGGCGGAAGTCGGAAGCGGCATCGGCGGCGGGACAGGCAAAGCGCTGATTGTAGTCGGCGCAGAAGTGGGTGCACGGCGTTGGCCTGGACCAGCGTGGCGGCGCCAGCGACACGAAGTTCGCTGACCGGACGGTCCTGGCAAGTGCGCCAGGCGCGTTCGATGCGACCTTTGGCCTGGGGCGAGTATGCGGGAATCTGCTGGATGCCGAGTTCTTCGAGGGCGCGGCCGAGCTGAGTAGGAGACCGTTTTCCCGGCTAGCTGTTCGGCCAGAGTCCAGTGCGGATCGTTGCGCTGGAAAATGGAGTGGCGATCGCGGTAGAGGCTGAGCGGGACGCCGTGAGCGGTGATCAGGGCGTGCAGAGCGCGGAGATAGCCGACGGTATTTTCGGCTTCGCTTTGGAAGTGGGCGGCCGGGATCTGGCCGGTGGCGTCGTCCTGAAAGCCGATCAGAGTGAGGGCGGGGCTACGGTCTTCGAGCCGGCGTGACGGCTGGCATCGGTGAGCGCCATCATGCTGAAACGTGGGCGGGGCGGGCGGCGGGATCGGTACTGGCATGTCCGCCGCTTCTGCGGGGAGGCCAGTTGGGCGGCGCGCAAGATGCGGCGCACGGTCTCGCGGCTGACCGCCAGGTTTTCCTCCACCTGAAGTTTTTACGTCAAATGGGAATCGTTGAAGCCCCGGTACTTGCCGCGGGCCAAGGTCAAGATCAACTGCTTCTGGGGAAGCGAAACCGCCCACGGCATGGAGCGTCCGCGATTGCCGTGCTGCACCCAGCCAAGAGAATCGGGCCGATAGCGGCGTTTGAGGCGCTGCACCTGGCGCTCGCTCAAATGACCTTCACTCGCTGGAACTCTTTCTGACTCATCGTCATCATCCTCGGAGGGTCACAGAGTCTCGCTGCCGTTATGGGGTGACATTATCTTGGAGCATCTACAGAACAAAAGAAAAGTCCTCGTCCGATCTCCTCGATCCGCGCTATAATCGGGCCAGTTAGTGCTTTGGTGCCCTGTGAAGCGAAGTCATGTTTCGGCCCTGTCCCTGTTGCTTTGCGCCTGCCTGAGTGCGGGCGCTTCCGATCAGAAACCTGCCAGCCAAAACTCTGCTGCTTCGCTCCCTCATCTTTCCAAGCAGACGCGAATGGATCTGATTCACGGATTCACTGATGAACTGATGTTCATTCGCACGCCTTTCCCGATGGGGAAAAAAGGTCTCACCCTGAAGGACGGAGTGATCTCGCCCAGCGGGGAGGAATTGCAGCAATTGATGGCCCTATGGGGGCCGGCGGTGAAACCGGGGGACGAAGCGCGGATCACCAGCGTGGTGATCAAGGACGACCGAGTTCGTTTCGAAATCAACGGTGGCCCGATCAAAAAGCAAAAATGGTATGAGCACATTCAAGTTGGTGGAGGCGCGGGAACGATGCCGGTTGGCTCCAGCGACCAGAATGCGAATCCGCGCGGCACTTACGTGGATCTGGTGTTCGATCACTACGTCCCCGACCTGACGCCGGAGAAGTTCAAAAACCTGCTCCGTCCCGTCCTTGACTTCGACGCCAAGTCAGCCGCCGAAGCTTATCTCGATACGGTTCCTCCCAAGGTGAAGGAGGCCATCGAGAATCATCAGGTGCTGGTTGGGATGAACCGCGAGATGTTGATCTACTCCAAGGGTCGCCCACCCCGGAAGATTCGCGAGAAGGATGGCGAGATTGAGTACGAAGAGTGGATCTACGGCGAGCCGCCACAGGACGTGGATTTCGTGCGTATGGTGGGCGATGAAGTTGTGCGCGTCGAAACCATGAAAGTTGACGGGAGTAAAGTTCTGCGCACCGCAAAAGAAGTCAATCTCGAACCGCAGCCCAGCGTTGCCAAGGCAACCGATCAGGCAAGGCCTGCGAATGCTCCCAGCCTGCGGCGGCCGGGAGAAGCGCCTTCAGATCAGGGAAGGCCGGCTGGCGGCGCGGTGCCGGTGATTCAGCAGCCCCCGCCAGTTACGGACCCCACGGGCCCACCCCACTATTCCACGTAGCTTGGCTCCAGATAGATTGACCAGGGTGAGAGACTTGGCGGTCACGCTGCCTGCCTTTACACTGGAATAGTGAAGATTGCGCTCGGACAGATCAATCCCACTGTGGCGAATTTCGCCGGAAACGCCGCGAAGATTATTGAATTTTCCCATCGAGCCCACGCGGATGGCGCAGGATTGATTCTCTTCCCGGAACTCTCCGTTTCTGGCTACCCGCCGCGCGATCTGGTGGAGCGCGCTTCGTTTGTGCAGCAGAATCGCGAGAGCCTGGACCACATCGCGGATCAAACCCGAGGGATCGCCGTGATTTGCGGGCTGGTCACTCCGGCCCATGCGGAAAGCGGCAAGTCGGTGATGAATTCTGCCGCGCTGCTCAAAGATGGCAGGATGGCTTTCCTGCAGTCCAAGATGCTGTTGCCCACCTATGATGTTTTTGATGAGATGCGCAACTTCGCACCGGGAAAGAGCCAACTGCTATTTCCGTTTTGCGGGAAGCAGATGGCGCTCACCATCTGCGAAGATGCCTGGAACGATAAACACTTTTGGAACAAACGGCTGTATACGTTCGATCCCGTCGAAGCCCTGGTTCACGCTGGCGGTAACTTTCTGCTGAATATTTCCGCATCGCCCTTCTGGCTCGGCAAGCGCGAATTGCGCCGGGACATGCTGGCCACGATCGCGCGCAGCTACAAGGTGCCGGTCGCGATGGTCAATCAAGTCGGTGGCAACGACAGCCTGGTCTTCGACGGATCCAGCCTGGTGTTGAATCCAGCAGGCGAAGTGATCGCGCAAGGGAAGTCCTTTGAAGAAGACATCGTCTATTTCGATTCGGATCAACTGACCGGCGAGATTCACAATCAAATCGAAGGCGAAGAAGCGAGCGCGTATTCCGCTCTCGTGCTGGGGACGCGCGACTACGTGCGCAAATGCGGTTTTCGACAAGTGATTGTTGGTCTGAGCGGAGGCATCGATTCGGCGCTCACCGCAGCCATTGCGACCGATGCGCTCGGAGCTGAAAATGTGATTGGAGTCGGCATGCCCGGGCCGTACTCGTCGACGGGCTCCATCGACGATGCGCGCTCACTCGCCGAAAACCTTGGCATCCGCTTCGAATTGCTCTGTATCGGCGACCTCTTCGAGAGCTATAAGAAGACCTTGGCCAAAGTATTTGCTGGCTGCAATGAGGATGAGACGGAAGAGAATATCCAGTCGCGGACTCGGGGCACTCTGCTGATGGCGCTTTCCAATAAGTTCGGCACCATTGTGCTCAGCACGGGAAACAAGAGCGAACTGGGGGTTGGCTACTGCACGCTCTATGGAGACATGGTTGGCGGGCTAGCGGTGATTTCTGATGTGCCCAAGACTATGGTTTATCGTCTCAGTCATTACGTGAACTCGCGTCGCCCGGTAATTCCTCGGTCTAGCCTGGAGAAGCCGCCATCCGCGGAATTGCGTCCCGGCCAGAAAGACAGCGACAGCCTTCCGCCCTACGAAGTGCTCGACGCCATCCTCGAGGACTATGTCGAGGAGTCGCACACCGCCGATCAGATTGCGGCGGAACGCGGCTTCGATGTTAGTCTGGTTCGGCGCGTCATCCGAATGGTGGAACGCAGCGAGTACAAGCGGCAACAGGCTGCGCCCGGCATCAAGATTTCAGAAAAAGCCTTCGGCTATGGCCGCCGTTTTCCAATCGCAGCGAAGTCTGATGATTGAATTCAGATGAAGATTGGACCCAAAGAGTTCTTTGAAAGGAACGCATGCATCGTCTATTTAGATATCTCTTTATCCCGCTTCTGCTGTTAACTCTGGCGGGCGCGCAACAAACGCCTGCCGCGCCTCATGCCGCGGCGAAACCCGTTGTGGCCACGAATCTTCCATCCGAAGAAACGGTCAACGCTTTTTTGCACCAGTGGTTCGGATACGACGCTTCGCTGACCTGGAAAATATCGAGCATCAAGCCATCCGAAATCGAAGGGCTTTCGGAGGTAAATGTGGTCCTCAGCGGGTCTCAGGGTCAGCAGGCGCTGAAACTATACGTGACCCCCGACGGCAAGCATGCCGTGAACGGAGACATTATGCCGTTTGGCGCCCATCCCTTTGCTGCAACCGAGAAGGAGTTGGAAAAGGGTGTGAACGGACCTTCGTACGGGCCCGCCGAGGCTCCAGTTACCGTGGTCGACTTCAGCGACCTGCAGTGTCCGCACTGCAAGGAAGCTCACCCCATCCTTGAAAAGCTGATAGCCGAGGACAAGAATGTTCGCCTGGTCTTTCAATCTTTTCCGCTTCCCATGCACGACTGGGCCACCAAGGCTGCGGCCTATGCGGACTGTGTCAGTCGCAGCTCCAACGATGCTTTCTGGAAATTTGTTGAAAGTGTTTACGCTGCGCAAAGCGATATCACAGCTGCCAATGCAGACGAAAAATTAACTGCGTTGGCTGATAGCTCGGGAGTAAAGGGATCTGAGATTGCCGCCTGCGCTGCCAAACCGGAAACGGAGTCTCGAGTGGAGAAATCGGAAGCGTTGGGCAAGGCGCTTGATGTCAACAGTACACCGACGCTATTCGTTAACGGCCGCAAGGTGCCGGCCGTCCCATACGATGTGCTTAAGAAACTCGTGGACTTCGCTGCCAAGGAGAACACCGCGGCCAAGAAGTAAATCCGCTTGACGGTTCTTCATTGCCGTCATCACTGACCGCTCCTGGGCAGCCATACTTCCACACTCTGCCCCGGCTTGTATTGAATCAGGTGTGGCGTAATTACAACCAGCAGTTCATCCGTCTCCTCCATTTTGCCATTGGATGCCACTATTTTATTTAATCCCGGAATCGCTCCCAGTCCCGGAATTCCGTTCAGGCTGAGTTGTTCGCTTTGGCTCAGGGAACCGGCGACCACTGCGGGCTCTCCGTCTAACAGGGTAATGTTGCCTTTATATTCGCGATTCGCAATCACGGGTACGCCGTTAAGACTCTGGCCGGCCAAAGTCCGGAAATCCAATTCGAAGCCCAGGCCAACGTCCGAGTTGGAATACACCGAGGGTTTTATTTTGAACGTCAGACCCAGATCCTCATAGCTGAAGGACGGAAAAGGTGCCTGGAAGCTTCCGTTCTGCAGCACCTGCGAAATTGCCGGGGTGTTGAAGACCGGCGCGAAACTCGCATTGAGGATGGGATAACGCGAGCCCATCCGAAATGTTGCCTCATTCCCCTGGGCGGCGCGCAGCGTAGAATGCTCCAGGGTTTTGACCCAACTCTCGTTAAGCGAGAGTTCGGCGCTCAGGGTGTCCAGAGTCAATCCCATCAGCGTCAGACCGCCGCCAAAGGTAGCCAGCGGCTGGTTGAAAATGGGGTTTTGCTGGCCCGTCAGTTGCGCAATTAATCCAGCAAGACCCGACGAGCTGGCCTGGTTGATGCCTCCGCTCGAGATGAATTGATTAATCAAGCTCTGAATGTTTTGTCCACCGAGCCCCGTTAGCGCCAGCAGAGCCCCGGCTGGAATGTTAATCAGCGTGAAATTGTTGGGAATATGAATCCCCATGTCCCGGGTCAACTGGTGGTCAATCTGAAATACCTGAATGTCCAGCATGACTTGCGGGCGAGACGCCCCGAAGCTCTCAAACACTTGGGTCACCGCATCCAGTACTCCCGCGGGTGCGCGCACGGCAAGCATTCCGGTCTGTGGCTGCTGGGCGACAAAGCGGATGTCGAAGATGGTCCGCAACAGCGTTGTCATCTCATTCAGATCTTGCGGCGTCGTGGCTCCGGGCACGTAAAACGTGCGCATCGCCATGTGATCGAATTGCCGATGGTTTTCCTGGTTGTCGCGGGCCAAGAAGATCTGCTTTTCCGATAAGGGAGCCCAGAAAGCCCCGGTCACTTCGCAAGCGGCTCTCATCGCCGTGTAAAAGTTCACGCTTTCAATGTCGAAGTGGACGCGGCGCGAGGGCACGGACTCGTCGAACTCAGCGGTTACTCCATAGGCCGCAGCCACTTCGGTCAACAGCGCATGCGAGTCTCCCCGAAAATGGAATTCATGCAGAGCCGGATCGGGGACGACGCGCACCTCCCACGACTCGGCCACTACCTGGGGCGGCCCAGTCATTTTCTGCGACCATTCCGCCAATGAGTCACGAAGACGCTGCTGGGCAAATTCGTTTTGCGGATCGAGATTCGAAGCGCTGCGAAACTCGGCCTGCGCTTCCACCAGCTTTCCTTTGGTCAGATCGTCATTTCCATGCTGCAGATGGTCGAAAACCAACTGCTGTCGGACCATCGCGAGCGCGGTTACGTATTCGAGATTCTTTGGAACCAGGCGGGCCGCGGTATCAAATTCCTGGTAAGCCTCATCGAAGTGTTCGGCTTTCTGCAACTTTAATGCCTTGGCAAACGCATCCTTGGATTTCTTCAGATCCTCTTTCGAGGGATTGCACGCGGAGTCGCTGGCCGCTTGAGGGCAAGGCAGCACAGCGAGATTATTCGGCTGGTCGGCGGCCAACGCCGCTGTCGCCAATGCCGCAATGGCCAAAACCGACCATCCCCAACGCATGCGCATGCTCCGATTGTAACCGGGAACAGATGGCCCCGAGCCATATCCAGCAGGACCCTGTACCTTCGGGTTAACTCGTTGGAACGGGGGAAACTGTGTAGCTTGCAAGAAAAGCATTCAGCACTTAGCAGTCAGCCCACCACGCTTGGTGGATGGGGGCTGGCTGAGTGCTGAGTGCCGCTCGACCCTCGCCAAACCATTAACCACGCCCCACCCGCACCTTCGGCTAGGGCCGCGGGTTGGAAAGTTAACAATTTTGGCGTATAAAAGTTAGTTGTGACGTGCGCGTTCGACTCCCTTCCGTGCGGCCACAACACATTCCATAGCTTCAGCGAGGAAGCATGTCCACTGTGACTGCGGCGCACGCCCCGAAAGGCTTAGAAGGAGTAGTCGCCACTACCTCCGGCATCTGTTACATCGACGGAGATCAGGGTGTTCTGGCCTACCGTGGCATTGATGTTCACGAACTGGCCGATCATTCAACTTTCGAGGAAACCTGCTATCTCTTGTGGTCCGGCCGGCTGCCCAAGCGGAATGAGCTGAAGGAAATAAGTGAACGTCTCGCGGAAGAACGTAAGCTTGACCCCGCAATCATCACTCTGCTGCGTTCGGCACCCAAGCACGTCGTTCCGATGGATGTATTACGCACCGCAGTATCCGCGTTGTCGTTCTACGATGCGGAAGAGAAAAATAACGATCACGAAAGTAACGTTCATAAGTCGATTCGCTTGACCTCGCAAGTTGCCATGATCGTGGCTGCCTACGATCGCATTCGGAAAGGGAAGCCCCTCGTAGAGCCTGACCGGTCGCTTTCCCATGCCGCCAATTTCCTCCTGATGCTGAACGGCTCCCGGCCCACAACAACCGCCGAGCGAGCCTTGGACATCGCGCTCATCCTGCATGCCGACCATGAGCTCAACGCTTCGACCTTTGCTGCGCGAGTCACTGCGGCAACTCTTTCGGATATGCATTCCGCGATCACTTCCGCCATCGGTTGCCTGAAAGGCCCACTGCACGGCGGAGCCAACGAGGCCGTGTTTCATATTCTGGAGGCGATCAACAGCTCGGGTTCCGATCCGGTGGAGTACGTCCGGGGAATGCTGGAGCAAAAGAAAAAGGTTCCCGGATTCGGCCATCGCGTTTATCACACCGAAGACCCGCGAGCCACGCACCTGCGAAAGATGTCGGAAGACCTTGGAAAGTCCAGCGGCCAGAGCAAGTGGTTCGAAATATCTCATGCCATCGAACAGTTCGTGAAGGCGGAAAAAAAGCTGAACGCCAACGTGGATTTTTACTCCGCCTCGACTTACCACACGCTGGGAATCGACGTGGACCTGTTCACCCCGGTGTTTGCCGTCTCGCGAATCAGCGGCTGGACCGCGCACGTGATCGAACAACTCGACGACAACCGCCTGATCCGTCCCCGCGCCGACTACATCGGCCCACCCTACCCGCAACACTGGGTCCCATTCGAAAAGCGCTAAGGTGGGTGTAAGGTCGGAACACTCCTCGTCCACAGAAAAGGGTGAACCATCCTTTCGGTAAGTAAAACCGGGTGCCCCAGGGTCTCGTTTCGAGACCTGGGCTACGGACCAAACCAGCAAACATCCGCACAAGCCGACCCTCAATTCATACTTTGTTTTCGCAATGGTAAGTCTTAGAATGAGTTACCGTGCACGACGAACGCGAACTTGGCCCCAGCGGGCCCTCGCCTTCCCCCGCGACAGTCGCGACCGGTATTCTCGGCGCTAAGAGATCTCCAGCTCCTTTGAGGAAACGCAAATTTGGGCGGCATCTTTGTCAGCTATCGACGGAGTGACTCGCAAGGGGAGGCTGGTCGTTTGTTCGACGATCTGGTCAAGCACTTCGACGAGCGCACCGTATTCATGGACGTGTCCGCTATTGAGGCGGGCCGCGACTTCCGCAAAGCCATTGAGGAAGGCGTCACCAAATGTGGCGTCCTGCTGGTCGTGATGGGCCCGGAATGGCTCAACGCGAAAGACGAGCGCGGCCTACGCCGTCTCGATGATCCCGCGGATTTCGTTCGCCTCGAGACTGCTGCAGCGTTGAAGCGGGATATCCCGGTTATTCCGGTTTTGGTCCGCGCTGCCAGGATGCCGTCGGCTGAACAGTTGCCGCCGGAACTTACGGAGCTTGCTTATCGCAACTGTATCGAGTTGACGCACGCCCGATGGAAATCGGACATCCAGTTGCTCATCGAAGCGCTGCGGCGTCTGGTAGGAGATTCAAGTCAGTCGGGAACCAAAGTCGCCGCCAACGCAGCCTCAGCCTTAGCTCAACCCACCTACCAGTCAGCCACCGAGTCATCGAAGCGGGAGCAGGGAAGCTCCACGCGCATCGAGCCCGCGGCTCTGCAGCAAGTCAGCCGCGAGCTTGCGCTTCGTATCGGACCGATTGCGGATATTGTGGTCAAACGCGCGGCCGCGCGCTGTGGCTCTATCGAAGATCTGTACCTCAAAGTCGCGGAGGAGATCGATTCTCCGGACGAGCGCCAGAAATTTCTTTTAAAACGGGCCACGGTCCCCTCGGTTTCAGTGGCTGATGCCGCAGAAGCCGCACCTGCTGCAAAGAATACCTCGGGAGCCGCAGAGCTGCTTCCGCTTCCAGGAACCCATGCGGCGTCGGTCAAAACAGTTTTGCCTCCGACTGAAACACAACCCTCGAGCCGGTTGAAACACTTGCTGCTCGCCGCTGGCGCAGGCGTGTTCCTGATCCTGATCATCATTCTCGCCATGCGTTTCGCGTCCTCAAAAGGAGCAAGCTCGTCTCCAGCGCCGCAAACATCGCCCCCGGAGACGCAACAGCAAGCTGCTCCGGTCAAGACCGAAACACCTCCTCCAGCAGCAGCCACGCCCGCGCCTCCCGCACGCGCTAGCGCCAAAAGTGAGCCCAGTTCTCCCCAACGGGTTCGTCTGTCACAAGAAGTGTCAAAGGGGCTGTTGGTCTCGACGATCGTGCCAGCTTATCCGCCCTTGGCGCGCCAGGCGCACGTTCAGGGATCGGTAATTCTCGACGCCGATATCTCAAAGGACGGCACGGTTGAGGCTCTCAGAGTGGTTAGTGGACATCCCATGTTGATTCCGGCCGCGCTCGACGCCGTTAAGCAATGGCGATATAAGCCTTATGTGGTAAAAGGCGAGCCGGTGCCAGTGAACACTGACGTCATTGTCAACTTCGCTCTTTCGGGAGGCAGTCAGAAGCAATAAGTCAGGATGGTTTCACCTCGTCAACCCAACATTTTGAACGCCTTCACCAGACTGAGTTGCATGCGATTGAACGACGCCGTCACGCTGGCGATCTCATCGCTGCCTTTTACCGGCACGGAAGGCAGGTTCATCTCTCCCTTGCTGACGCGGTCAGCAGTATCCGAAACCATCTTCAGCGGCCGAATTACGATGAAGTAAACCGCGGCATCCAGAACGACGATGGTCACGATCAGAGTGACGGTTAGGCAAATCAGCAGAACGCGGAACGCCTCTTTCGCGTTCTGCACCGCCAACGACATCGGCACAGAGACGATTTGTGCGGCTATGATCGAGCCTGGTTTCCACCCGAAGCCATTGTTTGAACCGTAGCTGGCGATCATCGCAGCCGGAGCCGCCGCGGGACGGCTGTGGCACTCGAGGCACGGCGGATCCGCCACAATCGGTGTCGCCAAGTACAGCGCAGGCCCAACTGCAGTTTCGCGCTCTCCCGTAATTTGCTTCTGGTCGGGGTGCTCGCGCAGATATCGAATGATGTCAACTTCCCAATCGGCGGCCCGATGCTCCGGATTCGTCGGGTTCAGCGTGGCTTCCCGGTAGGAATAGTCGGGATACTTCTGCTTCAGCCGGTTGAAAGTACTGATCGCGCTGAAAGCCGGCACCGTTTCTGGCAGGAAGCTGGTCTTGTGTTGCGGGTTCTGCTCGAGCAACGGCGCCAGATCTGAAGCTGTGTAGTCTCGTACCGCCTTTGCACTGGCCATCATCAACTCCGCTTCCCGGAAAACTTCGCGGCGGGCGTTGTTGATGAGGAAGCGATAGGTGACCTGCGAAATTATCAGCCCGCCAATCGCGAACAAAACCAGCAGGATGAGATTGAACTTGGTTAGCAGCTTCATTGTCGGACCTCTTTAGTTGCGGACCGCATGGTCGCGTACTTCGATCTGATTCTGTTTGCAAAGGAAACGCTAGTGTAACTCCAATGCACGCAGGGCCACGCGCGAACAGGAAGTGCAATCGCAGCGGATTCAGGAAACCTTGAAAACCGGTTTGGGAGGTACGCACACGGATTCAAACCAGCGGCTGATATACACCTGAGCGTGGGCTTCGCCGCAGAAATGCCGCGCAGAAGGACTATTAGCGGCAGTCAGGTCCCACTTGATGACTGCGAGTTTCTGATCGCCGCACTCGATCACAAACCAACGGATCGGATTGTCGGTGACGATCCCGCAAATCTCGCATTGGAATTCCTTCAGACTCGACATGTCTTCTCCGTGAAGCGATGGCCTCGCCAAAAGCTAGTATAGCGGCAAGTCGCCGTCGGGAACATTGGCTGGACAACCTGAAGGGCAGTGGCGGCGATGTCATCGCAGTTGCGTCCGTGCTATTGGCTCCGTTAAGCTCACCATTCTCCTGAATTTTGCTCGAGGGGAGTTAACCAGTGCGTCGTTTGGTGTTTTGTGCATGCTTCGTCATTTTTTTCCTGTCCTACTCTTCCGCCGCTCAGTCCATTCAGTTGTTCGTTGATCTGACGGATGCGCCTCGCAATATCTATCATTCGCGCCTGACCATTCCGGCCCAGCCCGGTCCTCTGACTCTGGTTTATCCGGAGTGGATTCCCGGCAATCATCGTCCCGCAGGACCCATAGCCAACGTGGCCGGCATCAAGATGGAAGCCGGAGGCCAAACGCTGGAGTGGCAGCGCGATCCAGTGGACATGTATTCGTTCCACGTCGACGTGCCCTCGGGCGCGACTCAGTTGCAGGTTTCGCTCGATACGATTACCAACGACGGCAGCGCCGGCGCGAGCGGGCCGTCAGCTACCACGAACGTTCTCGACTTGAACTGGAATCAGGTTGTCCTCTATCCGCAGGGCGCGAGTTCGGATTCGGTGCAAGTCAGCGCTGGCGTGTCTCTTCCGTCTGGATGGAAATACGGGACCGCGCTGACGAAGGAAAGCAGGGGTCACGCCGGCGGCCAAAGTTCCTTGGAAATATTCAAGCCGGTCTCGTTAACCACGCTGGTTGATTCTCCGCTGATCGCAGGCGATCACTACCGCAAGATCGAACTGACGAAGCCGGGAGAAACTCCGGCGCATGTCATCGATATGGTCGGCGAGAGCGATGCGGGCCTGGCGATGACTCCCGCGGACGAGGCTGCGTACCGCAAGCTGGTTGCGGAAACCGGAGCTCTGTTCGGGGCGCGTCATTATCTCGACTATCACTTTCTGCTGACGCTTAGCGACGAGGCGGGCCATCACGGCGTGGAGCATCACCAATCCAGCGACAACAGCGTTCGAGAACGCACGCTCGTCGAGCCCGATCTGCATCTCGAGGAAGCGGCCTTGTTGCCGCACGAATTCACTCATTCGTGGAATGGCAAGTATCGACGGCCCGCGGGATTGGCGACGCGCAATTATCAGGATCCGATGCGGGGCGATCTGCTCTGGGTATACGAGGGACTGACCGAGTATTTGGGAAATGTTCTGACTGCGCGCTCCGGACTGTGGACGCCGGAACAATACCGCGAAGCCCTGGCCGAAACCGAGGCGATGATCGACCATCGGGCGGGACGCACGTGGCGTCCGCTTGAGGACACGGCGCGGTCGGTGCAGATTCTGCGTTTGCAGGGACCGGAATGGCAGAACTGGCGTCGCGGGCTCGACTACTATCCCGAAGGAGAATTGATCTGGCTGGAGGTGGACACGATTATTCGGCAGGTGAGTCAGGGACAGAAGTCGCTCAACGATTTTTGCCGTCTGTTTTATGGCGGCGAAAGCGGTCCTCCGAAAGTTGTGCCTTACACATTTGACGACCTGGTGGCCGCGCTGAAACAGGTTGTCCCGTATGACTGGGCCACGCTTTTGAATGCGCGCGTGAACTCGACCAAGAATGAAGTGCCGGTTAATGCCATCGAACGCGACGGATGGCGGGTCGTCTATACCGATCAGCCCAATGTGTTCGTTCACGCGGGCGAGAAATTGGGCAAGTCGGTAGACGTTTCTTACTCGCTTGGTTTTGCGGTCAGCGAAAGCGGCGAATTTTCAGATGTGATCCACGGATCGCCGGCTTACGCGGCCGGAATTGGTCCGGGGATGAAGTTGATCGCGGTGAACGGACGAGCCTGGTCTGCGGAGGTGTTGCAGGACGCTCTACGGGCTTCGAAAGATAGCAAGCAACCGATCGACCTGCTGGTGGAGAATGCGAAGGTCTTCAAGACTTATTCGATCGCTTACCACGACGGAATCAGGAGTCCGCATCTCGGGCGAATCGAGGGGCCTGATCTACTGGGAGAGATTTTGAAACCGCTGACGAAATGAGGAGTCTCTCGGTTTTTCCCATTTTGGGAAAGTTTACTGTTTAGTACTGGGTACCCCCCCTCCCCCTTTTTTCTGCAAAATCCAGAAAACAAGAGATTTATTTTGCGACTATGTGCTAAATCTTTGAGTTTGCAGGAGTTACGCGCAAAACCCAGAGAACATGGGAGTTACGGCTGGTGCCGTTCCCGATTCGGGATTCACACGGGCTCTGTCGCCCCGCCGGGGCTTTGCGCTTTTCCGGGCTCCTACCCCACAGCTTGCGCGGGGGGTGCATTCTTTCGCCGCTTTGCGGCTAGCGAAGCGGCATGCAAAGGCTTGGTCAGATTGTCAAAGATCGCGGGTTATCCGGTAGATAATGCGTTTGTATACACGTTATCTGATTGGGAAAACGGAGTCAACGAGAAAGTCGTGCGGTGGCGGATTTTGGTAGGCTGTCGGCGCTCCAAAACGCCGGGCTCGTGCGGGCTACGGCGGCGTGATCAGGCGAACCGGAACAGGCGAAGAGCCGGAGCCGCCGATTACGGGGCTCGCGGCGTTGGGTGGTGTGCTGCAGCCGGCGATGTTGAGGACCGTGACGTTGATGCTGCCAGCAGGCGCCTGGCCCAAGCCGCCGGGGACACCGTCGACCTGGTTTATGAATGCCTGGAGGAATCCGACGACTGTGAGTGGCTGGCCGCTCGCGGGAAAATTGTTCGGGGGGTAGTTCGTGTCAATAATCGGAATCGTCACTATGGAGCTGCTCGTCGTCACCAACTGCGTGGGTGCCACGCTGCAGACGGCACCACCCGTGATTTGCATGGGGGCGCCCGGCCAAAGGGTAGGGTTGAGCGTGTCTTGCTGCGTACCTGGTCCGGGCCCTGTGGCATGGATGAGGCATTGGGCTCCCGTCGCGCTCGCACCAGTGGCTCCGCCGGGGTTGACGGTATTGTCCCAGGTATTATTCGCGCTACCGCCCCCACAGTTCAGGTATAAGTAGGGGTTTGCGTCGGCGCACTCAACGCTCAGTTCGTAGGGGCTCGCTCCCAGACAAGAAGAATTGCAAGAACCGACTGAAGTGGGGCACACGTTGGCGGAGTTGGGAACGACCGTCGCGGGAACGTATTGGACTTGGGGAGTGCTGCTGCCGGGGGGAAACTTCGGAGGGTTCTGGTTCAAAGCACAAGGCACTATGGTGCCGTTACAATCGGAAACAAGGTCGAAGTTTTTTCCGATCACACCAGAGTCGACCGCCCACGTTCCAGTGTCCACGAACATAGGAGCACTCAGGGTGGGATCGGCATTTGCGACCAGCCACGGCTTCACACTTTTCGAAGCAATGGGTGTGATGGGGGTGCTGGGGGTGAGGTTAGCCGGATTGTAGGCCTCGGCGGTAGCGGTGGCGGTGACGCTGGCGGCGCTTCCTCCCCAGATCTTGGAAAAAAAAGTAGGCAGATTTGTTCTCTGCAAATTGACCGTGATGTGCGGATTGCCCTGGCGGGCCCAGTCAATCGGCGACGAGACCAAGCTGGGCGCCGTTCCAGCAACCAGATTGTTCTGCAACACCGCGCTGATTTGGGCATTCGCCACGTTCGGCGCCCACGCTTGCACAGTCGGGAACTTGGGGTCTGTGATCAGAAGCGTGGTGATGCCAGAATCCGCGAGCGCTTTAGCACCAGCCACGGCGGCGGCGTCCGCGGCTCGCTGAATCTCACTGCGAGCTACATACAAAGTCACAACATCGATCGCCAACGCAGCCATCGCCAGGAGACTCACGATCGATATCGCAACCAATATGATGGTCTGCCCCCTTTCGTTGGGGGATCGCCGCGAGAGAATGGTTTTTGGCATGAGCACGTTCAATCCATATTGACGGCAGTCGACGAGGTTGAAAGATTGGTGAATGTGTAATTGGCGCCGGGTACCAGCAACTGAATGACGCTATTGAAGTGCCACTGGTACGGGTACGAAATGCTGACAGTGGTGCAGACCATGTTTACGGTGGCGCCGGAGGGATTAATTGGTACCAAGACACCGCGGCTGATGGTTAGCGTTAGCGCACCGGAGCCGGGCAGCCGGTTGAAGCGGTGTACACCCACAAGAGGCCGCCGCCATTATTGGGTTCGGGGATAGCGCTGAGACCACAATCGTTGATGTGGGCTGTTTGCAGATAGGAATCGACCAGAAAGCGTATTGCGTCCACGGATGGCGGCTTGCTGATGCTAGGGGATATGTCGTTGCTGGGTTGAGCAGCTCCAAAGCGCGCTCCTTCGCGCGCGGCGTTACTCAACTCTTGCTTCAGGTTGAAAGCTCCGCCAAAGTCGAAGATTCCTACGACTAACACCACGAGCAAAGGGAGAGCAACGGCGAATTCGATGAGAGCTGCGGCGTCAGTAGCACGAAGGAGGAGGAAGCACCGACGGCGCCACCCAAAAGCGAATTTTTCAGCAAAGTCCGAGTGTCTCCGCAACCGGCGGAAAACGTGGGCGGGCTGGTTCTCGCCGAACATTGCTCTTAATATTCTCCAGTCATCTGCACGCCAGCGTTCAGCATGATCTTCTGCATATCGAGGGAGGTGAACGGAAACGCAAATTGATACGGATATTGGAACTCCACTGACACCCCGCAAGCTGGCGGGCCGGAGCCAAGAGGCAGGCTGGCTGCGGGCTGCAGTTGCACGTTGAAACGGACGCAAATCTGAGGGTCGCCGGGGTTGGTGATGGGCGCGCAGGATACTGCCGGTCCACTGCCGCAGGCCGCACGAGTCCCCCCAAGATTCGTGACCTGAGTCGGATCGAGACTGGAAGCTTGCAGAGCCTCTTTGACCTGATCCGCAACTTGATTCGCCGTCTGCGGGGTATTCGGGCCGCTGCAAGCGACGCAAGCGGAACTCGAAGCGGTAGCGACGCGGGCGCCCTCTCGTGCTGCGTGGTTGATGGTGGCGTAGGTGTTGAAGGCGCGGCCGAACCAGTAGATGCCTAGCATGAGCATGAAGAAAATGGGTATCACGAGGGCGGCTTCGGCGATCTCTGAGCCGCTGGTTTCGGATACGATTTTTTTCAGTTTAACCACTTCTTTTCCACTCCAGCACGCGAGGACGAGCGCGCCTACATCTTCATGCGATTCCCCATTTATGTGATGCCCCAGGCTTGCCTGCCGGTATACAGAATAACCGCTATGGCCACGGCTACGCCGAACGGGACTTTGACCAAATCTGGATTATCCAGAGTCAGGTCGGGTCCGGGCAAGTGAATGGTCAGGAACGCGGCCAGCATGCGTCCCAGGTTGCGGGCGGTTTCGCGGACGCGCTTTTTCCGAATGATCATGATGGCCGCCATCAGGCCGTTTACCAGGATTCCGAGCAGCAGCACGGTGAGCAGATTTTGCGGACCTAGAAAGGCTCCGAGCGCGCCTACGAATTTCCAGTCTCCGGCGCCAAGGGCGCGCATCAGGACGAAGGGCAGCAGCAGCGCCAGTCCCAGGCCTGCACCCAGCAGGGAATCTTCGGCTCCTGACCAGCCTCGCAGCCAGGTGTTAGCGGCGATCCCGAGCAGCAGTCCGGGCACGGTCAGCCAATTCGGGATGCGACGGGAGCGCCAGTCGGTCCATCCGGCGGCGATGGCTAGCAATGCGGGCAAGATTTGTGCTCCTTCTTTGGCTATGGCCATGCTAAATCGGCGCCGACAATGAGGATCGGCGGCTCGGCGAGGCGCGCCGCGATTCTGGGCGGATTGTCACATAGCGCTGGGGGCAAGTCAATGTTACCGGAGCTATTAGGCTATGGGCTTAGAGAGGTGCGGTAGCAGCCGCTTTGAATCGCTCCCCGGAGCCCGGACGAGGGCGTTCGGGGTTACGTGTGTGTCGCAGGCCGACGCCCGTGCCTAGACTTGCAACGAACCGTTAGCGGCCTAGCGGCGTTGGGTTGGTGCGCTGGGCTACTACGCGCTTGGCGTTCTCGGCCAATTGCTTGGCTTGCGGCAGCAGGTCGAGGGCTTTGAGCACCTCAGGATCGGATTCCGCCTTTACTTTGAGGCCTTCCTCCTGGCCGAAAGCGTTGACGAAAATCTCGCTCTTGATGCTGGCGCGTACCCAGTCGTTGTTCTGCATCAGCTCGCCTTCGGTGAATGGAACCTTTTCCGAGTCGAGGAACTTGCGGAAGTCCTGCATGGTGAGATCGTCGACTTCGAAACTCTTGGTCGGATGGTGATTGACCATGTAGTGTTTGGCGAAGTTGAAGAAGGCGTAGTGCTGCAGGAGGGAATCCTGGAAATGATTGCTCTTGATGGGATCGATCTTCACGTCGGGAGTAATGCCGCCGCCGCCGTATTCGGTGCGTCCGCTGTCGGTGAGCTTGACTTCGCGGTTGGCGGAAGTGGAGGCCTTGCTATCGTCGTCGGGGCGATCAAAATAATAGTCGTAAAGCGACACGTTGGAGTAGTCGCGCTGAATCAGGCGTCCGCTGGGCGTGTAGTAGTGGGCGGTGGTGAGGGCGAGTCCGGTATTCTCGGATAGCGGATATACGGTCTGCACGAGACCTTTGCCGAATGTGGTCTCGCCAACAATCAGACCGCGATCATGGTCCTGAATGGCACCGGCGACGATCTCAGCCGCGGAGGCGGTGCCGCGATTCACCAGGACAACCAGCGGATATTCTTTGCCGCCGTCGCCGCGGGTTGCCGTGTAACGCTTCTCGGGCGAGTTGCGGCCGTGATGCGAAACAATCAACTGGCCCTTGCGCAGGAACTTGTCGGCGACGCCGACGCCTTCGCTGAGCAGGCCTCCGGGATTCTGGCGCAGGTCGAGAATCAGACCCTTGAGGTCCCCCATCTGGTCGAGCGCTTCGGAGACTTCTTTTTCGGTGGTCTCGTTAAAGCCGGTGATGTGCAGATAGCCGATGCCGGGCTTGATCAGGAAGTGCAGGTCGACGCTATAGCGTGGAATTTCGTCGCGAACCACGGCGAACTCGATGGGCTTGTCGGTACCTTCGCGGATAATTGTGATATGGACGGTGGTCCCTTTCGGGCCCTTGAGCAAGTCGGCAACATCGCTGGTGCTCATGTTGTCGGTGGGCTTTCCGTCGACCGCGACGATGATGTCGCCGGGACGGATGCCGGCGCGATAGGCAGGCGTGCCCGCGAATGGGGCGATCACGATCACTTTGTTATTGCGCGGGCCGACGGTCATGCCCACGCCGTAGTACTTGCCGCGCTGATCCTCGCGCAGCAGCGCGTAGGACTTGGGATCAAAGAAGTTCGAGTGCGGGTCAAGCACATGGAGCATGCCGGGAATGGCTCCGTTATAAATAGCCTTGTCGGCATTCACGGGCTCGGCGTAGTTCTGCTCGACCAGACTGTAGACGTCGGTAAACTGGCGCAGGCTGTCGCGCACGTCGGAATCGCCGCCTGGAGCTGCGGCGGGGTTGATCTTCTGGCCGAAGACCATGCCAAGGAATCCGCAAATGATGAGAACGAAGACTGCAAGGAAGAGAGTGCGACGAGAACTACGGGCCATCTTTATGGTTTCCTTCGGTTCGGGCGTAACAGAGGGCCCGGCCACCGCATCTGATCGAAGTATAGCATGTCCCCAAATAGTCTTGATCTGACCTTAAGTAACCAACCAGGTTAGGGGGAAAGACTTATGCGCTCACTGTTTTAAGATGCACGGTCGGCGTCTAGGGTTCGGAACTTTCTTGCGATATTTCTCCGAGACAAGCTGCAGATGTCAAGTGATTGTCAAATAGCGCGTCGATGCGTTGCCGCCGTCACGTCGGGGCAGTATGATGAATTGCATGGGGTTCTCGGAGACGATCTTCCTGTTTTTCCTGGCCTTGATCATTTTCGGGCCCAAGAAGCTGCCGGAGATCGCGCGCCAGGTGGGGAAAGCCCTGAATGAGTTCCGGCGGGCCTCGAACGAGTTCAAAGCCCAGCTGGAATCGGAGATTTCGCAGTTGGAAGTGGAGAATCATCAGCAGATTTTGCCCCCGTCCGAGCCCCCGAAGGGTGCGGTTGCCGCAAAGCCCCTGACGCTGGAATCCGCTGGCAGCCCGAATCCAGCTCTAGCTGCAGGGTTTGAACCTGGTTCGGAGAAACCAGCCTCTGAACCGCACGCCATGGCGAAGGCTCCGGATGCCTGAGATCGCCGAATTGCCCCCAGCTACGCCGCAGGACGCCATGCCTGCAATGAGCTTCCTTGATCACCTAGAGGAATTGCGGCGGCGGATCATCTATTCGATTGTCGCGATTGCGGTCGGTTTCTTCGCATGTTGGGGATATGCCGAAAAGATTGTCGGCTGGATGCAGAAGCCGATCATGGAAGCGCTGCAGAAGAACGGGATGCCGCAGACGCTGGTTTATCTGAATCCCACCGATCCCTTCAACCTTTACTTGAAGGTTGCGGCGCTAGCGGGCTTATTCGTGGCGTGTCCAGTTGTGCTCTACCAGGTTTGGATGTTTATTTCGCCCGGACTCTATCGGCATGAAAAGCGGTACATCACGCCGTTCATGTTCTCGACGGTGGGCCTGTTCCTGGCGGGTGGGGCCTTTGGCTACAAGCTGGTCTATCCGGCGGCGCTGGAGTTCCTGATCGGCTATGGCAAGCAGTTCCAGCCGATGATTACGATCCACGAATACACGGACCTGTTTCTGACTGTGATCCTTGGACTGGGCCTGGTCTTCGAACTGCCGATTCTGGTGTTCTTCCTGGCGCTGATGGGCGTGGTAAGCGCGGGGTGGATGTGGCGCAATGTGCGCTATTCGATTCTGGTGATTTTCATCATTGCGGCCATCATTACGCCTACCACGGACATTCTGAACATGTGCATTTTTGCGGCGCCGATGATCGGGCTCTACCTGTTGAGCATCGGAATCGCCTGGCTGGTGCATCCCAAACAGCGGAAGGCGAGGGCGGAACGAAAGGCGCAATGAGATTGACCAACCGCGAAGAGCGTGAGGGGCGGCCTCGGCTGCTTATTGTTGTGGCGTCCTGTTTGGTCTTGACCCTGTTCGCCTGTGCTCGCGACAAAGAGGCCGCGCCGAAGGAACTGGCGCCTTCAACATCTTCAGCGTCGGCGGATGCATCCGCAATCCCGAGCGATGCGAGTCCGGCGCCTGCTTTCAACTCCGCTCGCGCTATGCAGTACGTGAAGGAAATCGTGGCCTTCGGCCCTCGTCCCATCGGCAGTGCGAATCACAAAAAGGTAGAGGATTACATTCACGCCCATTTGAAAGGCGACGTGGTGGAGGACGATTACTTCACCATCGACACGACAGAAGGGAAGTTTCCTGTCCGGAACATCATTGCGAAGTATCCGGGCACGCGTGACGGCATCATCGTGATCGCCAGTCACTACGACACTAATTACCCGCTGCGAAACACGACTTACATCGGGGCGAACGATGGCGCCTCTTCGAGTGCGCTGCTGCTCGAAATCGCGAATCAGTTGCGCGGCAAGAAACTGGACGGCTACAGCGTTTGGCTGGTTTGGGACGATGCAGAAGAGTCGATGAGGCTGCCCTGGTACGATCCGGAGAGCCTTTACGGCGTGCGCCATCTTGCCCAGAAATGGCAGGATGATGGCACCATCAAGAAGATCAAAGCCTTCCTGCTCGAAGACATGATTGGTGACGCGGACCTTAATATTGAGCATGAACAGAATTCCACGGCGTGGCTTGAGGATCTGATTTATCAGTCAGCGACTCGCCTGGGCTATCAATCGCACTTCTTCGAAAGAAGCATCCCGATCGAGGACGACCACCTTCCTTTTGTGCAGCGCGGCGTTCCCAGCGCAGACCTGATCGATTTGGATTACGGATATAACAACGTTTTTCATCACACGACGCAAGACACCATCGACAAGCTCAGCCCCAAGAGCCTGGAGATCGTCGGAACTGTGTCCCTCGAAACGGTGCGGATGCTGGACAAGAAGTGAATTGTCTGGCGAAGGCTCGACCGGCAGGACGCTGTGCTGTGCGCCGATTTTGATCTCGGCAAAACTCTCTTGGCGTTTATCGCGGGCCGAGTGTATGCTCTGGGACGCGCGTCGGGAGCCATACGTCCTTCCAAATTTAGTCCGTCGAGGCTTCCAGCATTCCTACCGTATGCCGTAGCTTGGAGGCGTCTATGCGAAGCAAGAAGACCCTATTTACGCTAATCACCAGTCTGATTGCGGTTTGCGGATTCCTGACTTCCGTCAGGCCCGCGTGCGCCGGTCAATACAAGCTCATCGGTCGCTTCGATGAAAGACACGGTGCATATCCCGCCGCAGGTCTGATCTTGGATGCGGCCGGGAACCTTTATGGCACGACATCTTATGGCGGCAAGTATACAGGTGGTACGATCTTCCGGTTAACGCCTGGCAAGAACGGCAAGTGGACCAGGCGGATACTGCACAGCTTTGGTGCCCGCAACGACGGAACTTCCCCAAGGGCTGCCATGATTTTCGATACTGCAGGAAACCTCTACGGCACGACATCTAACGGCGGCGCATTTGGTGGCTCTCAATACGGAGGTACTGTTTTCGAGCTCACTCCTCACGCTGGCGACAAGTGGACTGAGAAGGTGTTGCACAATTTTGGCGCAGGCTACGACGGGGCCAACCCAAGTGCCGGTTTGATCTTCGATGCGTCTGGTAACCTCCTTGGCACGACCGCGGCGGGCGGCAACCTTACTGCGTGCAACCTCGGTTGCGGCACGGTTTTCGAGCTGGTGCCCGCCGCTGATGGCAAGTGGAGTGAGAAAGTTCTCGACAGATTTGACTCCAGGGACGGGGCCAACCCTAAAGCCGGCCTGATCTTCGACGGAGAGGGGAACATCTACGGTACGACGACATTCGGTGGCGCGGGGCAGTGCACGAGCGAGCAGGGCGCCAAAGGTTGCGGCACGGCTTTCAAACTTACGCCTGGCGCGAACGGCGGCTGGGCCGAAACGGTGTTGTGCGACTTTAGCTCCTATAACGACGGCGAGGCTCCCAGCGCCGGCCTGATCTTCGATGCGGCCGGGAATCTGTATGGCACGACAGAAGGTGCTGGACAAGACAGTTGGGGCACAGTTTTCGAGCTCACGCCTCAGGCGGATGGCACTTGGAAGGAAACTGTCCTCTACGATTTTGGCTACAGTAACGGAGCGATCCCGCTTGCCAATCTCCTCTTCGACGCGTCTGGGAATCTGTACGGCACGACATATTATGGCGTCAACGGTGATTCGGGTATCGTTTTCGAACTAACGGAGAAAGGAGGCACTTGGACGGAGACGATTCTACACGCTTTCTGCCATAACCAAGGCTGCCCCGATGGGCAAGAGCCCGAAGCTGGCGTGATTTTTGATCCGTCGGGCAACATCTATGGTACCGCGTCACAGGGCGGTCTATACAATTACGGCGTGGTATTTGAAATAACGCCCGGCACCGATGAGTCAGTGATCAAAGCGGTGGCTTCTAAATAGCTCCCGGAGTTGGTTCTTGACCAGGGCCGAACCTGGGGTTCGTGCCTCCAGCCTCCACTTTGGACCGCAAGTGGGGAGGACGCACAGGCAGGATCGTCACTTGCCTCCTGAGTACACCACGGATTCTTTGCGCTTTCGCTTTTTCAGGATTTGATTTCTAATTCCAACCTTATGCGAATCGCGAAAGCGTGTTTGTTCCTCCCTGTGTTTCTGGCGGTCGCTGCATTCGCGCAGAGTCCCGCCGACCAAGTTATCGCCGAGTCTTTGAAGCCTTCGGCGCTCGAATCCAACCTGCAGCGTCTCACGGATCAAATTGGAGGGCGGGTTCCGGGAACGCTGGCCATGCGGCAGGCTGTCGATTGGGGTGTAGCGGGCTTCAAAGCGGCGGGAGCCGACAGCGTCCACACGGAAAACTTCACCATTCAAGCCTCCTGGGCGGAGGGCTTTACGAGAATGAGCATCTCCGCGCCGGAAGAATTTAGCGTCAGGGTTGTGTCCAGGGCTTGGGCTCCGGCGCTTCCATCTCACCAAGACGTGCCGGTACTCGACGTTGGCTTCGGTAAGCCTGAAGACTTTGTTAAAGCCGGCAATATTTCCGGCGCGTTGCTGCTCGTCCACTCCAACGAAATGGCCAAGTGGGATGACCTGTTCGCCGAGTATCTGAGGGCTCCCGATATCATTAATCGCGCGTTGCAGGGTAAGGCCCTGGCCATCGCCTTCCAGTCGACGCGTCCGAACGACCTGCTTTATCGCCACACCGACACTCTGCAAGGTGAAATTGATCGCATCCCCATGGTGCTGGTAGCGCGCGAGGACGCGGCCCGGATGGCGCGCCTGCTGGCCTCTGGGCAGAAGCTTCGTGCTGATCTGGCGATTCCCAATCGCGTCGGCGGGCCCATCACGGCGACGAATGTGGTCGCCGAAATACGCGGGAGCGAGAAATCTGGCGAGTACGTAATACTTGGGGCACACCTCGATTCATGGGAACTTGGTACGGGAGCGCTCGACAACGGATGCAATGCGGCTTTGGTGATCGATGCGCTTCGCGCCATCAAAGCAGCGGGTCTGCGGCCGCGACGCAGTATTCGCTTCATACTGTTTTCTGGGGAAGAGGAGGGCCTGCTGGGTTCGCACGCTTATGCCATCGCGCATCGCGCCGAACTGGACAAGGCTGCGGCGGTGGTTATCTTCGATTCCGGAACGGGCAAGGTCACTGGCTTCTCTGTCGGCGGACGCAAGGATGTGGTCAACGCAGCAAGTAATCTGGTTGCACCGCTCAAGCAGTTTGACGCAACTACCCTGCTCACCACCGCCGAATGGGGCACCGACCATTTCGATTTCATGCTCGAAGGAGTGCCGACGTTCGTGGCGGAACAAGAGGAAGCGAATTATTTGCTCAACTATCACGCCATGTCCGATACCTTCGACAAAGTCGATCTGGCGCAATTGAAGAAGCACGTCGCCGAAGCGGCTGCTTTTACGTTTAATCTGGCCAACGCTCCCGAACGGGTCGGTCCGCGGCTCCATCACGCGCAAATCGAGCAGACCATGCAAGAGACGCACCTGGATGAACTGATGAAGACTCTCGGTATGTGGCAGCCCTGGCAAGAGGGAAAGTGGGGACGGGCTGACTAGAATCAAACATGATTGCAATTGTCGAGTCCACGCCACGAACGAATGGGCAATTGAGTTTTGCCGATTGAACTTTTGAACTTGGAACTCTATTGAGCCAGCTACTGTTCTGGATTCTTTTCAATCTTTTCGTGCTGGGCATGCTGGTGCTCGACCTCGGGTTCCTGCAGCGGCGTGGCCATACCGTGAAGTTTCGCGAGGCGCTGACCTGGAGCCTCATCTGGATCGGCCTTGCTTGCGCGTTTGCTGTGCTGGTTTATTTCTGGCACGGGCGCGGAAGCGCGGTGGAATTCGTCACCGGTTATGTGATCGAGCTTTCTCTTAGTGTCGACAATCTGTTTATCTTCCTGCTGATTTTCCGATACTTCCGCGTCGCACCTGATCACCAGCACAAGGTGCTGTTCTGGGGAATCGTGGGTGCGCTGGTGATGCGGGCGGTCTTCATCGTAGTGGGCATCGGGCTGATTCGAAGGTTTCATTGGATTACCTACATTTTCGGGGCGCTGCTGGTGTACAGCGGAATCAAGCTGTTTCGCCAACATGGCGCGGGAATCGAGCCGGAGAAGAATCCTGTAGTCCGTTTGTTTCGGCGTTGGGTGCCGGTCACCGAAGATTATGAGGGCGACAAATTCATAATGCGGCGTGGGCGTCTGTATGCGACGCCACTGCTTGTGGTGCTGGTACTGGTCGAGGTTACCGATCTGCTCTTTGCCACCGATTCGATTCCCGCGGTTCTCGCGATTACGCTGAATCCTTTTATTGTTTACACCTCCAACGTGTTTGCGGTTCTGGGTCTGCGCTCGATGTACTTCATGCTGGCAGGATTGATGGACCTCTTTCACTACCTGCACTACGGGCTTGCCGTGGTTTTGATCTTCATTGGCGCGAAGATGATGGGCGCTGACTATTGTCAGATTCCCACCGGGATTGCGCTGGGAGTGGTTGCGGGGGTGTTGATGGTTTCCGTGCTGGCTTCCTTAGTCCATCCGCAACAACAAGAGCGTTAGTGGTTTTAAGCGAAGCGAATGGAATCGCCCTTGACGATGGAATGCTTGAGGAACTTCGCATCGTTGTGGGCGGGGAAGTCGGTGCGATAATGCGCGCCGCGGCTTTCTTCGCGCGCTAGCGCGGAACGGGCTACCAGCAAGGCAAGAGCGTGGAGGTTTTGCGCCTCGTGCGCGCGCCGGGTTTGTGGATGGGCCACTCGGGGCGCCATGTGATTCAGGTGTTCGATCGCCGCTCTCAATCCTGTTCCGGTGCGGACGATTCCTGCATCCCGCCACATCAGATCCTGAATCTCACGAATCACGTCTTCGGTCGTGGTGTCGACCGGGCCGTTGGATGCAGCGCGGTTGGGTTTGGCTGGAGCCCATCGGGGCTCGCTGCAGTTCGTCACGCATGGTTTTGCCAGCTCTCGCGCCGAAGACCAGGCCCTCAAGCAGGGAATTGCTGGCCAAGCGGTTCGCGCCATGCACCCCGGTGGCCGCCGCCTCCCCGGCAGCGTACAAGCCGGGCAGCGTGCAACGCCCGTCGAGATCGGTGCGCACGCCGCCCATGGCGTAATGCGCGGCGGGCCGGATCGGAATCAAGTCCGTCGCGATATCGATGTTGAACTGCATGCAGGTTGCGTAAATTCGCGGGAAGCGCTTCTTCACGTGATCGGCATCGAGGTGAGTGAGATCGAGATAGACGACCGGGTCCTTCACTTGGCTGACTTCGAGTTCATGGAGAATGGCTCGGGCTACAACGTCGCGCGGCGCCAGTTCGGCCAGGGGATGGTACTTGGTCATGAAGCGGTGCATCTCAATGTTGCGAAGGTATGCGCCTTCACCGCGTAAGGCCTCGGAGAGCAGAAAGCGTGGGGCATTCTTCAGGTACAGGGCCGTGGGATGGAACTGGATGAACTCCATGTCGCTGATTTCGGCGCCGGCGCGAAACGCCATGGCGACGCCGTCCCCGGTGGCGACTGCGGGGTTGGTCGTATTGCGGTAGAGTTGCCCCATACCGCCAGTGGCGAGCAGGACCGCGGACGCGGTCATTTGTTGTTTTTCGCCTCTCTCGTTAATCAGATGGATGCCGCAGACTCGTCCGTTCTGCAGGACCAGGTCGGTCGAGAACTCAAACTCGCGTACCGAGATATTCTTTAGAGTCTTGCTCTTGGCGTAGAGTGCCCGAAGAATTTCGCGCCCAGTCGAATCCCCGTGGGCGTGAAGGATCCGGTTGCGGCTGTGCGCGCCCTCGCGCCCAAATGTCAGTTTGGTGCCTTGCCTGTCAAATTCGGTTCCCCATTGAATCAGTTCGTCGATGCGCTCGGGAGCATCCTCGACCAATACTTTGGCGGCTTCGGGATTGCACAAGCCATCGCCGGCTTGCAGGGTGTCCTGGAGATGGAGACTGATCTCGTCTTCGTCGCTGAGCGCAGCCGCAATGCCCCCCTGGGCCCACTGCGTGTTGGATTCTGTGACCTCGCGCTTAGCCAAGACGAGAACGCTGCCTGCACCCGCGAGTTCGACCGCGGCGCGCAGTCCGGCCACTCCGGCGCCTATCACCAGAAAATCGGTTTGGGACGGCGCAGATTCCATGCAGGAAAAATGTTATCACGCGGCGGCGCGGTGCTTGCGGCAGCGGTTACGCTATCATGAGATTCCATGATCCGAGTGACCATCGCGCTGCAACCCCATCCTTACGATGCGGTCATCGAAAACGGCTTGCTGCCACGGGCGGGGAGAATTGCTACGCGGCGTGGTTGGAGATCGTTTGCACCTTTTCGTTGTCACCGTGCCGCCGGTGAATCGAAAGTGGGGTAAGAAGTTGATGAAGTCGCTTTCGGTTGCCGGATTCAAGTCGCGACTGGTCGAGATGCGCGACGGCGAGCGCCACAAGAAATTGGCCACTGTCGAGCAATTGGCGGAGAAATTGACCCGGCTGGGCGCAGATCGCAACGCCGTGATCGTGGCTTTTGGCGGCGGTGTGGTGGGCGATGTGACCGGACTGCTGGCTTCGCTTTATATGCGAGGCGTCGACCTGGTGCAGATTCCCACCACGGTGCAGGCACAGTTGGATGCTGCCATCGGCGGCAAGACCGGGGTAAATCTGCGCTCGGGTAAGAATCTGCTTGGAACTTTTCATCAGCCGCGCGCGGTGCTGATCGATCCTGCGGTGCTGTCCACTTTGCCGGAGCGTGAGTTTCGTGCCGGGCTCTATGAGGCGGTGAAGTGCGGAGTGATCGGAAAGCCAGCGTTGTTTGGCTGCCTTGAAAAAATCGAGCTGAAGGCTTTACGTCGCGATGCGGCGGCATTGGAATGGGTGATTGCGGAATCCGTGCGGCTGAAGGCTGAGGTGGTTTCCTCCGACGAGCGGGAGAGCGGGCTGAGACGTGTGCTGAATTTCGGCCACACCATTGGGCACGCGCTGGAGGCTGAGTCGGGTTATCGGCGTTTTCTTCACGGCGAGGCAGTTGCGTGGGGGATGATTGCGGCTACGCATATCGCGGCTGTGACCGGCCGAATCGACAGTCATGCTGCGCGCCGAATCTCGGACACGGTGTTTAATCTCGGAAAGCTCCCAAGAGTCGAAGCCGGCAGCCGGGACATCGTTCGCTTACTCCAGAGTGACAAGAAGACGCGCAACGGCGTCGTGCATTTCGTGCTCCCACGGGAGATTGGTAAAGTCGAGACTGCGGCCGATGTGCCGGAGAAAGTAGTCATCGAGGCAGTGAACGAGTTGAGGCGGTTCTCCGCGACATGAGAGGCAGCTCAGCGCGCAGTTGCTACGAAATCTCCGATTGTTGAATCGAGTTGTGCGACCAAACAACTGTGAGCCATCAAAATAGACCGACGGTTATGGGCGCTACGCCTGAAGGAGCGAGTGATCCGGCGTCGGCCTCGCTCGCGGTGCGCGAAATGTTTACCTCGATCGCGCCGCGATACGATCTGCTGAATCATCTGCTTTCGTTCAATGTGGACCGATTGTGGTGGTGGAAGACGGCGCATGCGTTTGCTTCGATTTTGAAGCGAGAAGACGCAAACGTGCTCGATCTCTGTTGCGGGACCGGCGACATGACTTTTGCTTTACGTCGACAGGCCGGAGAGTCGTCGGCGAAGATCCTGGGCGTGGACTTCTCGCATGCGATGCTGAAGCGGGCGACTGCCAAGTCGGTGGGAAAGTCGCTGCGCTGGGTCGAGGCGGATGCGCTTCGGCTCCCTTTTCAAGATAGGCAGTTCGATTTGATTACCGCGGCGTTTGGCTTCCGCAATCTCGCGGACTACGACGCTGGATTGCGGGAGATGGTGCGCTTGCTGCGTCCCGGCGGGGAGTGCGGAATTCTGGATTTTGGAGAGCCGCGCGGCCTGATGGGAAAGTTGTATCGGATTTATTTCAAGAGTATTTTACCTGCCGTCGGCACGCTCGTCTCTGGCGTGAAGGGCCCGTACGTTTATTTGCCCGCTTCGGTCGAGCGCTTTCCTTCTCCGGAAGAGATGATTAGCCGGATGCGTCATGCTGGATTCCGCGAAGCTTCGTGGACGCCATACACCTTCGGGATTGCCGGACTCTATCGTGGGAAGAAATGAAGTAGCGATCCGCGAGCCGACATTAGAAAGCTATGTCGTGGTGGCGGAGTTGGCGGCAAAGCAATCAGCAAAAGCATCCGCGATGGTGTAACGGATTACGTTTTCATAATCGTCGCCCAGGAATTTGCCCAGCCGGTCAGTGTTCATGAGGTATTCGCCGGTCATGTAGGGCATCGCCTCTGGCGGGATTGCCGAGATCCCCGACTTCCAAAGCAAGTGCAGCACTAGACGGAACGCCCACTTTCCAGGGACGCGCCTGAGTTTAGCGTGAGCCGTCTCGATGCAGTGGGCGAAGGTCAAAGGCTCCCCGCGACCGGCGACATTTAGAACCGTGAGACGCTGAGATTCAGGCTCGGTCCGGCGAACAATGTGGGCCAACAGCCGGGCCATGTCGTCCACGTGGACGAACTGGATGCGCTTTTCGAGGTACTGTTGTCCATAGGGCAACATGCAGGGAAGACGCTTGCCCTGCTGCCGCATTTTGGTGGCGCGCTTTCCTCGGCCGTTGGGCGTGCCGCGAAAAGTGCCAACCATATAATTCTCCACGCTGGCGCCGGCAAAAATATGCGGGCGTAGCATGTAGACGCTGCAGCCCCGCAGTGCCGGCGCTCTCTGCCGGACTACCTTGTCAGCTTCCATTTTGTGAATCGCGTAAGGAAGCGTGTGCGCCCCCGGGGGAAAGTCCTCGCCAACCGGTTCCGCCAGGTCTGGGCCGTACACGGAGACGCTGCTCGGGAAGATGAACCTTCCCACGATGGAATCGTCGCGATTGGCTTCTGTGATCGCTTCCATCACTCGGGCAGTGCCGGCCACATTGATCTGCCACATCTGGTCAAGGTCGAGCACGCCGGCGCGCACGGGATCAACCACGAACGCCAGGTGAATTACCGCGACCGGGCGCGCTTCGCGCAACAGTAGAAACAACTCTCGGCAGGATTCCTCCAGGCCAAGATCCATGCGCACGAAGCGCAGTGGATGGCTGGTCTGGGGTGGATTCAGATCCACTCCGATGACCTGATAATCCGCCAGTTGCGGCAACAGACGCAGTCCGAGGTTGCCCGCAATGCCGGTTACGATGACACTTGGTTTCACAACTGCCATTACTTGGGGCCAGGCGAAGGAGCCTTGGGTGACGAGCCGGGAGGCGGCGGCAACGGCATGCCGCGCGGCGGACCCGTTTCCGGCCCAAAATAGCTTTCATCCAAGGTCGGAGTTGCGAACTTCTGAACCGCCCGCATCTGTTCCTGTACGCTCTGCGTACGTAGCGTTCCGCGGATTTCTTCTTTCAACTTGTCATCCAGGGGTTCCGCATTCTTTACACCAACCTTGTAAATGAAATACCCACTTTGGTCGGCGAACACCTCGGAGACTTCGCCGGTTTTCAAATCCATGACCGAAGCTTGAGCGGGAGGCAGGTTATTTCGGCGTTCTTTACCCATCTTAGTGCTGGGGGGCTTAGTTTTGATTCCCGCAAGCTGGAAGGCTTCCAATTGCAGCTTGGCAAAGTCTTCTCCGGCGGCGGCACGGACGCGAAGTTTGTCGGCCTCCTTCTGCATCACCGCGTCGGCGTCTTTCTGGCGCTTTTGTTCCGCCGCCTCGCTCAGTTTGATCTTGGAGGCGGGCAGCTGTTGGGAATGCGGAATGAATATGCGCTGCAATTCAACCTCTTCATAGGCAGCGGGATTGTTGTGGTAATAGTCTTCGATGTCCTTGTCAGAAATCTGGGACGCTTTCTCCTGCACCGCCTGATTAAACGCCTGGGACAGAATCTGGACCCGCGCAAGATTCATACGCTGCTCGAACTTCGGTCCTTGGTCTAAACCCATTTCATGTGCTTTCTGAGACATCACCAGCGCATTGGAATACCGCAAAGCGAATTGCCGGCGGGCCCGGGGGGGCATATTCGGTTGAACTGCTTCCAGTATCTTTTCGAATTCAGCCTTAGTGATTACGGTCTTGCAATTCGGGTCGGCCGGATTGCCGGCGGGCGGGTTTTCGCACGATCCATTGATGGTGATAACGGCGGTATCTGGCGCGACTTTGGAGGCCTCCGCTTCCTGATTCTGCTCGGGATTGCCGGCTGGAGCAGGAGCCGACGGCCGGGTTGACGGAGCAGGCGTAGAACTTGGTGCCTGGCCCAGGGCGGTGCCCGCAAGCAGGAGACAGACTAACCCGTGTCGCTTTACGTTCATGATTCCTCCAAATGAAGATCGGAAAAGGTCAACGAAAATCCTAGCACAGAGTCTGCGCGCTGTCGGCTACGGGTGAGGAAATCTGCAATTGGCGGAGAGAGTCGGGAGCGGCGATAATGCTGGGATGGCCAAATCGCCGGCAATTGACAGCGCTGTGTCTATGCGCGCGGAAAAACGCTCAGTCGCGGGAAATTCCGTGCTGGCGGCGATTGCCATTACCACGCTAAAGGTTGTTGTAGGAATCACCACGGGAAGTTTGGGGATTTTATCCGAAGCTGCACACTCGGGTCTCGATCTGATTGCCGCGATCGTCACATTCTTTTCTGTCCAGGTCTCCGATAAACCTGCCGACGCCGACCATCAGTATGGGCACGGCAAGGTGGAGAATTTTTCCGCTTTCATCGAGACCGCCCTGCTGCTTCTGACTTGCATCTGGATCATTTATGAGGCGGGGAAGCGGCTGTTCTTTCGGCATGTGGAGATCGAACCCAGCGTCGCCGCTTTTGCGGTCATGTTCATTTCCATGGCGGTTGATTTCTGGCGCTCGCGGGCTCTCGGTCGAATCGCCACAAAGTATGACAGCCAGGCCCTGGAAGCGGACGCCTTACATTTTTCGACGGACATCTGGTCCGGCGGCGTCGTGGTGGTGGGATTGGCGCTGGTGCTGATCGGTCGTGCGTACGGCGTGGATCGGCTGCGCAACGCCGATCCTGTGGCTGCGCTGTTTGTTGCCGGCGTGGTCGTGTATGTAAGTTCTCGACTGGCTCGCCGGACGATAGATGCTCTGCTTGACGCCGCTCCAGCGGGCGTCCGTGGCAAGATACTCGCGGCAGTCAACAAGGTCGATGGATTGCTCGAAGTGGATCGCGTGCGCATCCGCCGGGCGGGCAACCGCTACTTCGCCGATCTCTCGATTGGCTTGGCGCGCAACGTAACTTTTCAGCGTTCCGAGCAAGTTGCCGATGCCGTGACGTCAGCCGTTCAAGGGGTTCTGCCGGATGCTGATGTGGTGGTTCGTTCGGTGGCGCGGCCGGCCCGGAAAGAAAACATTTTCGATCGCGTTCGGGCCGTGGCCACTCGCAATAACTTCAATGTGCATGACATCAGTGTCCAGGACTTGAGCGGGCGCTTACACGTCGAACAGCATCTCGAACTAGGTGAGCAGTTGAGTTTGAAAGAGGCGCACGATCAGGTAACCCGGCTCGAATCGGATATCCGCCACGAAGTCCCCGAGATTTCAACCATCCTGACTCACATCGAAAGCGAGCCGGCCACCATCGAAACCGGTGATGAAGTCGTGAGAGACGCTCTCCTGGAGAAGAAACTGAAAGCCGTGGTAGCGCATTTTCCGGAAGTCCTGGATGTGCACGACGTCGAGGTCAAGCACGTACGTGGGCGGCTCTACGTCTCCTGCCACTGCACCTTTTCCGACGATCTGCCGCTCTCCCGGGTGCACGATATTTCGACCGACCTGGAGATCCACTTCAAGCAGGAGGCGCCCGAGTTATTTCGCGTACTGATCCACCCGGAGCCGCAGACGGATAATCGGCGGTAGAGGAGAGCGTGGCATGATCGAAGCGAAAGCAATGTGGACCGATGCTCACCGTTTTCTGGCCCATGCCGGAAGCAGTCATGGCATTGTGGTCGATGGTGACAGTAAAACCGGCAACAGTCCCATGGAATTGGTGTTGATCGGCTTGTGCGGATGTACCGGTTACGATGTTGCCAGCATCCTGGGCAAGAAACGGGAGCCCTTTACGAGCATCGAAGTTCGAGCCGAAGCGGATCGCGCGGCAACGCCACCAACCGTTTATACCGAGATACGGTTGGTCTATCGAGTTGGAGGGAACGTCTCGCACAAGGCAGTTGAAGATGCGGTGCGGCTCTCGGAGGGAAAATACTGCTCGGTCGCAGCCATGTTGATGAAGACGGCTAAGATCAGTTACGTAATTGAGTACGTTTAGCATCGCGATGCTCACGTGGGCAACCCGCAATTGGAAACTGACAATCGCAAACCTATCCGGGGATATCTATACATCGCCAGCGCCGCGTTTCTGTGGGGCGTGGCGGCCACTCTCGGTCGAGCTGCGTTTACCGGACGGCTCCTGCCCAAGGGGCAAACTCTTCGCCCCATCGATCCCCTGATCTTGTCTCAAAGTCGAACCACGTTTTCGTTTATTGTGCTTCTGTTCGCGCTAGGGCTGATTCGCGGCTGGAAGCGATTGCGCCTACCCATGCCCGATCTCGGACGCATGTTCGTGCTGGGCATTCTGGGCGTGGCCGCATCCAATTACCTCTATTACCTTGCGATTCAGCGGACGAATGTGGCCACGGCCATCATCCTGCAATACACGGCGCCTATTCTGGTGTTGATCTACATGGTTGCGCGCGGGCTGCAGAAGCCAACTCTTCAGCGCGTCGCGGCCGTAGTGCTGGCGGTGACCGGGATTGCCCTGGTCATTGGAATATTCGGTTCTGGCAGATTCAGCCTGGACACGATTGGAGTGCTGGCGGCTCTCGGTGCGGCATTTTCCTTTGCTTTCTACAACGTCGGCGGACACAGCATTCTGGCTCGCTATGATCGCTGGACGGTGCTTTTGTACGTCACCTTGAGTGCATCTTTATTCTGGATATTTGTGAATCCTCCGTGGAAGATTGCAGCCGCGCACTACTCCGGAGATCAATGGTTATTCCTCCTGCTGTTTTCGTTGGTCTCGGTGCTCGCGCCTTTCTCATTCTATTTTGCCGGACTGCAACATCTGGAACCGACAAGCGCGATTGTGGTCAGCTGTCTGGAGCCGGTATTCGCGATCGTCATTGCGGCTGTGACCTTAGGTGAAATCATGCGGCCTTCACAGACGCTCGGAATCGTGCTCGTGCTGGTGGCAATCGTCGTCGTGCAATTGCCCGACCGCAGATTGGGCGAAGAGATGACCCCGGTCGAGCCCATCGAGTGACCTCGTCACGATCACCAACGTAACCAATCCATAAGCTTTCTACTAGGTTTTTGCAGGCAGAAGCTGGATGCTTGAATCAACTGTTTTTTCGCGACGGGGTCTGCGTATGAAACGTTCTCGCATCTGCTGTCTATTTGCTTTCATGATGTGCTCGTTGCTTCCTTGCTTCGCGCATCATATGGCCGTAGTGGTTAATAAGGACAATGCCGTGGGCGAGGTTTCCTCCACGCATCTGGCCAAGGTCTTTCGTTTGGAAGTCAAAAAGTGGCAGGATGGCAAAGATGTGATTCTTGTGCTGCACAAGGATTCCACCGGGGAAACTTCTACGCTGCAGCGGCTGAGCAAGATGTCCTCGGCTGAGTTGAAGTCGTTTATCGCGGTCCACCAAGGGTCGATTACCACTGTCGACTCCGACGAAGACGTTCTCAAGGTGGTGGAGACGATGCCCGGCGCCGTAGGCTTGGTCGACGTCCGCTCGATCAACGATCAGGTTAACGTGGTGAGAGTCGACGGCAAGCTTCCCATGGAGGACGGCTACCTGCCCCATTAGCTCCGCGTCTACAGCTCAGTACAGCGATCACGCATTCGCTCGATCTCTCAACTTCAGCAACTGGAAATATCGTTGCGTCTTCCTCACGTCCCTGCCAATCTGTTCCCGTAAAGCCTCCACCAAGGGGAATTTAATCTCGTCCCGAAGTCGCTGCAGAAAATGAACTTCGACTTCTGTTTCCGGAGTCAGTTCAATCGGGTGGAAATTGAGCAGATGGCTTTCGATCGCGAATGATTCAGTTCCGAACGTGGGCCGGTTGCCCACGTTGGTCACAGAATCGAAACACTCCTCGCCGATCCGAGAGCGGGTGATGTAAACGCCATCCTTGGGCACAAGTTCTTGATACCGGCTCAAGTTGATGGTGGGAACCGTGTATTTGGAGCCGTAGCCCCGGCCGCGCCCTGGGTTGGACAAAATACCGAACGGCCGCGCCAGCAGGTGGCGTGCGCGGCTGACTTGTCCGTCGGTCAGCAGTTTGCGGATTCGGCTGCTCGAAACCGGCTCACTCCGCAGTCGTAATTCAGGATAGACCTTCACCTCGAAACCCATGTCGCGGCCCAACTCCGCGAGCAGCTTCACATCACCGGCTGCCTTATTGCCGAAATGGAAGTTGTAACCTTCGTGTATCTCGCGAGCTCGCAAACCTTCTCTGAGAATGTCATGGGCAAACTCTTGGGGAGTCATGAGGGACAAGTCGCGCGTAAAAGGAAGCAGCAGCACGGCGTCAAGGCCCGTCGCCTGAAGCAAGCGAAGTTTTTCCGGAGTAGGCGTCAGCAGTTTCAGTCCTGAATCAGGTCTGAGTATCCGCGTGGGATGCGGCTCGAAAGTGACCGCCGTCGACTTGTATCCCAGTTCCCGGGCGCGTTTGACGATGTTTGCCAGTACGCGTGTATGTGCGCGATGCACGCCGTCGAAGTTACCCACACTTAACAGCGTGGGGCCAAAGCCTGCGGGAACGTCTTCGAGTTTGTGAAAAACTTGCATTGCTAGTGTGGTGCGGGCGCCCTCGCCACGTAATCTAAATCTCAAACTCCAGCTTCATCCCATCGTAAGAAAGCCGCACATTCGGCGGCAAAGACGCATTGGTAGCCTCATGAGGCAAGTCGTGGCATATGTGCGTAAAGAAGGCACGCTTCGGTTTCAACCGTTCGACAATGCGCAACGAGGTCTCGACCGTTGAATGCGTAGGATGCGGGGTGTGCCGCAGCGCATCCAGAAACAAGATGTCGAGATTCTTCAGCTTCGCCAACGAAGTCTCGGGGACGCTGCTGTGATCCGTCAGATAGGCCGCGGTGCCAAAGCGAAAGCCATCGATTTCGGTGTCGCCGTGGATTACCGGGATTGGCTCGAAGCACGCGCCGAACAGCTCGATCGAACCTTGAAACGATTTGAGTTCGACCTGAGCCAATCCGCCGAACTTGTAATCGCCATCGAAAATGTAACGAAAGGTACTGCGAATGAAATCGGCTGCCTCCGGCCGCGCATAGAGCGGGAGCTTGTCAGGCCGGTGGCGAAAACTGAGCGGGCGCAAATCATCAAGGCCGAGGATGTGATCGGCGTGGCTGTGAGTGTAGAGCACAGCATCAAGCTTGCGGATATGCTCGCGGATGGCCTGCTCCCGGAAGTCGGGCGTGGAATCGATCAGGACGGATTTGCCGCCATACTCAACCAGAATGGAAGGACGCGTACGGCGGTCGTGCGGATCGGAAGAGTGGCACACGGCGCAATCGCACCCGATGGTCGGCACCCCCATCGAGGTGCCGCTGCCCAGCACCGTGAGCATGGCCTTCATCGTTTCGTCGTTGCGGCGTTCGAGGCGGGAGTCTGCGGCGGACGGGCCAGAGCACTGGTTACCTCAACGTAGGCCATGCGCAATTCATAAAGGCAATTTTGCAGAAAATCTTCCTCGGCGCTGGTAAGGTTGCCCTTGGTCTTTTCAGACAGCAGGCTGAGCGTGTCGATGGTCTGCCGCGCCCCGATCAGATCGACCCGCGGTTGTCCGCCCTGCTCGTGCATCAGACCGAGTTGCATCATGGCGCTCATGTAGAGCGACGCCATGAAGCGCTCAAAGGTCATCTCCAATTCTTTGGAAGAATGCCCGCTGAGCTCTACCCGCGCGTCCAGATCCTTCGCCGATTTGCGGTATGCATCCGCCTGCTCCCGCTGTTCGTCGGCGGTTGGCGGTGGCGGCGTGTCCATCTCCGCCTTTGGCGGAGCAACGTCGACTTGCGCAATCGGCGACGGTGGCGGAGTCGGCACTGCGCTGGAGACTTCCTCTTGAGAAACCTCCTGGCGAATCTCGCCCTCCGGCGTGAACAGCCGCCGGTCGGTCACTGTAAAACTCTCCTGCTTCTTTTCAGCCATAGATTGTCCCTTCAACACCTACAGGCTTACGCGTTGGAATATCTCTGAAAACGGCAGAGCGGCGATCGAAAGTTGAGTGCTGCCTACTTGAAATTGTTTGCCCGGAGTCGCAAGCTCGCGCCGCATATAACCCAGGGCCACGAGTCGGTCGCCGCCGGCAAGGGGAAGGGAAGCAACACTGGTGATCTCCCCTACGTCCCGGCTGTCGGCCTGGATCTTGGTGCCCAAAGCAGGCAGTTCTCCCTGAACCTCGAACCCGGTGAACTTGCGATGCACGTTGCCGCGAGAGCGAATGCGCTCTACGATCTCCTGCCCGATGTAACATCCCTTGCTGAAATGGATTGCCCGCTGCTGCTCGGTTTCCTGCGGCAAATCACGCTCCCGAATGTCCGGCCCATAACGCGGAATCCCGCTGGCAATCCGCAGGAGTTCCAGCGCGGTTGCACCCACCGCGGTTCCCCAAGCCTTGGTGAGCGCATTCCGGAGAAGGGATGCGTGATCGGGCGACAACCACAGCTCATAAGATTCGAGGCTTGCGTTGTCCCCTCGCACAACCGTCACAACCAGGTTCTGCCAAGTGACTTCTGCAAATTGCAGCGGCTCCAGTTCGGGCACCTCAAATCCTGCCGCACGCAGCACTTCTCCTACCTTCGGCCCAGCGATTCCGATCGCAGTGAGTTTGTCGCCGACATTCGTGACTTCCACATCGTCCATAATGATGTAATGGTCGAAGGTTGCCAGTAACTTTTCTAATTGGGACTGATCAGTGTCGATGATCATAGAGTCGCCGTGGTTGTAGGCGTACAGATCACCCAGAATGTGTCCTTGCGGGTTGAGCAGAAACGCATAGACGCCACGCCCTGCAGCAAGGTCGCGGATGTTGTTGGTGACCATTCCGTTGAGCCAGCGCACCCGGTCACTGCCGGCGAGCGCGATCTTGGCCCTGGAAGTCAGGTCATAAACGCCGCAACCTGACAGCAGCGCGCCGAATTCCGCGCGCACTTTCCCCACGTCGGGAGCGCTGGAGGTCGGGTTGCCGTCGACCACACTGGAAGCCATACGATTACCTTCGATTATACAAGGGGCGACTGGGCCCGCATCGCTCACGACACGGGACTCCTTTACATTCTTACGCTTATCCGCATTTTCTAGTCCGGAGCTCAAAATTTCAGCGACTGCTCATACGACCTAAAGTTTCTTTCTGCACAGCCGATAAGTGGCATGAATGGGAGGTATCCGAGCCTGGCGCCTTCGACATCGCGCCCTGGGCGGATCGGGTGCGTCTGATCGAGGCTCGCAATGATGGCGCGTGGGAACTCCCGGTGCTCGGCGCGGTCTCCGCTCCCACCGCCGTGCTGATCCGGCCCGACGGACACGTCGCGTGGGTCGGAGACGGCACGGATCAGGGACTGCGCGAAGCGCTTACCGCCTGGTTCGGGCCACGCTAGTGAACGCGGCGGCGGCTGCGAATTTGCGTCAGGGCAAGCAAGATCAGACCCGCCAGCGCTGGGGTGCCGGGGACCGATTGGCAGCCGCCGCTCGGCTTCGCGGCGTTCGGGCCGTTCACCAGGATCGTGAACCACTGCTCCGCGAACCCTCCCTGGGCGTCGGTGGCGGCGACGAGAAACGAGGAGGTCCCCGCCTCGAGTGGATCTCCTGGATCTGGCCGTCCGAGTAGAAGGCGTAGGCCCGGGGGCCCTGTCCTTTGGCCGCGCTGTCACTCCGGTTCCGACGCGGTGCTCACCACCAGGAACATGTCACCGATCGCTGGGGGCGCATTGGTCTCGCAGGGTCGTCGAGTAGGGCTCGTTGACCGTGGCCGGCGGCAGCTGCTCCGTCTCGAACGCGAAGCTCGTCGTCGAGCTCACCGTCAGGAGCACCAGCCCCTGGGCGAGGCCGGTGGCGACTCGTTGTCGGTGACCTGTCCTTCAACGCGTAGACCCCGACCTCGGTGGGAACGCCCTCGATCTCGCCCAGGGCGGGAATAGAAACCGAGGCCGATTGACTCGGCTCGCGCCGACCTTTGTCCGGATCGCCGGGTACCTCGGCTCTAGCGTCACGCTTTCGAGCTGCGAGTTGTAGGGGGGAGTCCCGCCCGCGTCGTGGAGCGTGTCGTTGTAGGTCTTGTTCAGGTACGCGGGCTCGAGCTGGGTCGAAGCCACGGCGAGCGAGCCGGCCGCGAAGACCGTCAAGGTGTAGACCGGTGAGGTGACGGTGGTCCCGGCGAGTCCGTGACGCTGACCTTGAAGTTCGAGGTGCCGTCGTACTGCGGCTCGCCGATCAGGGTCCCGTTCGAGACGAGGCTGATACCGGGGGGCGGTGTCCGCCTGCGTCGCCAGCGCCCACTGATAGTAGTGCAAGCGCGGCCGGGGCGGAGAGAACAGTACCCCCACTGCGGCCAGCACGAACCCCCGAGCGAGGCGGCATGCCGCGGCTTCGGAGCACTTTCATTAGGGAAGACCTCTTCACCCCTCCCCCGCTGCGCGGTGGAGGAGTTTGTGGTGCTCGAGCCAGACCATCGCCAGCAAGAGCAACCCTGTTCCCGTCGCGCCATTGCCGGTGGCGCAGCCTCCCAATGGGTGTGACCCTGAAGCTCAGCAGGAGCCGCCACGACCTGGATCTCAAGGGACACGACAGCCTCCCCCCCGAGCGAATCCATACCCGCACCGAACGAGTAGGTGCCCGTCGGTGTGCCGACCGGCACGGTTCCACTGATCTCATCTGCCGCCGAAAGGGTGCACCGGCAACAGCCCGGGTAGGGGCATGCGCCAGCTCGGCGTCGAAGAACTCGCGCCATCCAGCTGGACAACATAAGGCTCGCCGATCACCGCCACCGGCAGGCTCTGCGGCGACACCGGAACCGCAGCCTCGGTGACGGTCAGGATGTACTGCCGCTGTCCGCTATGGCCGAAGTTGTCGGACAGGTTGACGACCACCGGGAAGATGCCGGCCTGGGTCGGCGTGCCGCTGAGGTCGGCGACGGCGGGATTGCCGATCTGCTGGAACGCGAGCCCGGCAGGCAGCGTGGTTCCCGGTCGGCAGGCTCCAGTTGAAGGTCGCCCCCGTGAGGGTCCCGTCCGAGGCCAGAGATCGCCTGGTCGTACTCACGTCCCACCACCGCCGGCTGCAGGAACGGCGTCGTGATGGTCAGGGCGCTCGGCGAGATGATCTGCAAGGTCAAGGTCGCCGAGGCCTGGGTCCCGATTGAGTCGGTCACGACCACCGTGAAGCTGCACGGGCCCGCCGCTCGCCTCGTGGGCGTGCCCGCGAGCACGCCTCCGGTGGAGAGCAGCATGCCGAATTCCGGCGGGATGTCCCCTTCCAGCGTGTACGGCGGAACGCCGCCTTGCGCGACGAGCTGCTGGATGTAGGGCGACCTCACGATCGCGCTCGGCAGCTGCGTGCCCGCCCTGCTCGATTGCGAGGGCGCCCGAGCCGGCCGCCACCGGCAAGCTCGAGCACCGCCACCTGCGTGTCCGCCTCCCGAGGCGAGCTGGACGACGAAGTGAACACCCCGGCCTCGTCGGCGTCCCGCTGAGCTCGCCCGCCGGGTCGAGCGACATGCCGGTCGGCAGCGATCCCGCCAGGAGCGACCAGGAGCCTCGGGTGCCGCCTCCCGGCCTCCTCAAGCGTAGAGGTACGGCGTGCCGACGATGGCCGTCGGCAGCGAGGAGGGACTCGTGATCTTGGAGCGGGTTGGCGGCCAAAGGTTCATCGACCGCGGGTGTCGTTGTTGGACGGGTTGATGTCGGTCACGCTGTTCCGGGATCGAGCGCCAGGACCAGGTTGTAGGTCCCGGGCGGAATTCCGTCCGGGGATCGACGATCCGATCGGTGGCGGTGTTGTTGGCGTTGCGGCCGGCCGTAGGGCTCGAAGGGCGGGGTGGTCCCGAGGTAGGTCGGGCCGGGCTCGGGCCGTCGCTCAGGATCGCGACCGGAACGCCGTTCCCCCGGAGTCACGGTGGGCGGATTCAGGAAGTAGCTGTACGGGCAAGGCGGCGCCGCCCCCTGGAGATTGTGGATGGTTCGCGTCACGCCGATCACCTGCCCATCGGCGGCGTGCGCCGAGCCGTCGCAGGACGAGATCTCCCGGACCGACGGCGTAGTCCACGGTGGCGAGGGCCGCCGGCGCCAGCCCGGTCAGCACGAGGAACAGGAGCAATCTCGACGAACAGTCGCTGACCTGTCTCATGGTCTTTCGTCCTTCCGCTGCGCGAACGACGCCACCACGATACGCCCGCGGGGTAGAGCCTTCCAAGCGGCCGGCTGGCCGGACCACTTCCGGCGTCAGACCTCGAAGTCGAACACGACGATCCGCTCGAACGTCGCCTGGACCTCGGCCGCCGCGGGCTTGTGGTGGGGATTCGGGCCATACGCGTCGAGGCTCGCTCGATCCACGAAGTCCATGGTGAAGCCGTGGGTGAAGCCGCCGCGCCGATGCTCGGGGCCGATGTTCTGGCCCCAGTGGAAGTCGACCAGGCCTGGGACCAGGCCGACCAAAGCGCCGAGCGCGCCGCGGCATGCCTCGATCTCGGCGGTGGAGGCGGGACTTGGCTGCAAGAGGAGGATGTGCCGAACCATGGCGGGGTTCAGGGGGGGTTATTGACGCAACTGGCGAGGACGCAACTCTGCGTCGACGCACAGGGGTTTCCGCACTCACCACAGTTCGCTGGGTCCGTCTCCTCGTCGGCGCAAACGTGCGAGCAGCAATAGAAGGGGCCCATGGTCGAAGTGGAGCACAGGGTCTGGTCCTTGGCTGCAGCGCATGGGTTACCGCCAGCTGTCGTCCCACCGGACGAAGTGCCTCGCCGTCGAGCCCCGGTCGTGCCGGTGCCAGAGGTTTTCAGCCGCGCGACCCGTCGAGCCCCCGGACGTCCCGCTTGATTCCGCCGGAGCAAGCGCCAAGCACGCAGCCAGCGGCGAGCAGCATCCCTGTTGCGACCCTCAAGACCGTTGACCCTCCCTTTGGGGATTCGGGACTTTACTCTTGGAGGACTGGTCCTGTCCTGGAGTGCTCCCCGCCTCGCCGACTGACCATGACTGCCAACGACGACAGAGGGACCGGGTAGGCTGAACGGATGATTCTGTGGATAGCCGCGGCTGCAATGGCGTTGTGCGTGGGCTTCATCCTCGGGCGGCTCTCGGCTGCCCGGGCCGATCCGGCATTGGCGGAGCGGGCGCACCGCTCCGAGGCAGCGCTCCATGCGATGCGGACCATCGAGGATTCTCCGTGCCGAGCGGCGGCGACGTGTGCGACATGACCTTCAGCTTCGGGACACCTTCCAGGCCCTGGCAGCCGAGGCGCTGAAGGGCGCCAATGAACAGTTCCTGGCGATCGCGCAGGGCGGCCTCAAGTCGCTGGTGGTAGCTGTTCCCGATGAAGCGTCGAGCAGCGCCAGAAGGCGGTGGGTGAGCTGGTCGCGCCGCTCCGGGAGGCGCTCGACAAGCTCGGCGCGGAGCAGCTGCGGCTGGCCGAGGCTCGGGCCCGCGAGACCACGGTCTTCTCGACGGAGTTGCAGGGGCTGCGCAGGCAAAATGATGACCTTCGAGTGAGACCGCCAAGCTGGTCAATGCGCTGCGCACGCCCCAGGTCCGGGGGACGCTGGGCGAGATGCAGCTGCGCCGCACCGTCGAGATCGCCGGCATGGCGGCTCGGTGCGACTTCGACGAGCAAGTCACCGTGCAGTCCCCCGACGGTTTGCGCCGGCCGGACCTGGTGGTGCACCTGCCCGGTGGCCGCGACGTGGTGGTCGATTCCAAGGTGCCTTTGACCCACTACCTCGAGGCCATCGAAGCCACCAGCGAGGCGGGGCGCAACCAGGCACTCGAGCGCCACGCGCAGCTGGTGCGCAGCCATGTCGAGAAGCTCTCGGAGAAGCGCTACTGGGCGCAGTTCGATTCGGCGGAGTTCGTGGTCGCTTGATCCCCAACGACAGCGTGCTCGCGGCGGCGACCGAGCGCGATGGGCGTTTGCTCGAGGACGCGAGCGAGGCCCGCGTGGTGCTCGCGACGCCGACCACGTTCATCGCCTTATTGCGCGCCATCGCCGTCGGGTGGCGGGAGGAGCGGCTGGCCGAGAATGCCGAGAGCATCGCCAAACTCGGGCGCGAGCTGCACGATCGGCTGGCGGCCTTCGGGGGCACATCAACGTGATCGGCGAGAACCTGGCAAGGACCGTCCGCGCCTACAACGGCTCGGTCGCCTCGCTGGAGAGCCGGGCGCTGCCGCAAGCGCGACGCTTCCGGGACCTAGAGGCTGCCGGGGAGAAGGAGATTCCGGAGCTTCAGATTGTCGAAGAGGTGCCGCGGCAGTTGAATTAGCAGCCGACCGTCCCCGCCGGAGCTACTGGGCTGGCGCTGCTGTAATATCAGCCCATGACGAGACTCATGGCCTCGATCGTCCTCGCCGCCGGCAAGGGGACGCGGATGAAGAGCCGGATTCCCAAGGTGCTGCACCGCGTGCTGGGCCGGCCGCTGGTCGCGTTCCCGGTGAAGCTCGCGACCGAGCTGGGCGCCAGCCCGATTGTGGCGGTTCTCGGGCACGGCGCCGACGACGTGCGCGCGCTTCTTCCAGCGGACGTCCGAGTGGCGATCCAGCCCGAACAGCGCGGCACCGCTGACGCTCTGCGGGTGGGGTTCGCGGCCCTCGGGGAATTCGACGGAACGGTGCTGGTTCTGTCGGCGACGTGCCGCTCCTGACGCGCCAGACGGTGGATCGCCTCCTCGCAGCGCCGGGGTCGCTCGCGATCGTCACGGCGCAGGCCCCGGACCCGACCGGATACGGGAGGGTCGTGCGGGGGCGCGATGGGCGAATCCAGCGCGTCGTCGAGGAGCGCGACGCGACGGCGGAGCAGCGGAGCCTCGGCGAGGTTAACGCCGGGATCTATCGGTTCGAGGCCTCGTTCCTGAGGAAGAGCCTCGGCGCGGTCAGCGCCGACAACGCCCAGCGCGAGCTGTATCTCACCGACCTGGTCGAGCTCGCCGCATCTAGAGGCGGCGTTTCGGCGATCGGCGCCGACTGGTCCGAGGTCGCGGGCGTGAACGATCGGCGAGAGCTGGCCGTCGCCGAGGCGGCTCTGCGCGAGCGGGTGAACGCCACTCACCAGCGCAGCGGCGTCACGCTGCTGGATCCCGCGACGACCAGAATCGAACTCGACGTCGTGCTCGGGAAGGACGTGACCATCGAGCCGGGATGCATCTTGACCGGGCGAACCGAGATTGCGGACGGGGCCGTGATTCGATCGCACAGCGTGATCGAGGACGCCAGGGTCGGACCCGCCTGCGTCGTCGGTCCGTTCGCGCGTCTGCGGCCGGGCACCGAGCTGGCCGCAGGGCGCGCACATCGGCAACTTCGTCGAGACCGAAGAAGGCCCGCTGCGGCGCGGAGCAAGGCCAACCACCTCGCCTATCTGGGCGACGCCGAGATCGGCGCGCAGACGCAACATCGGCGCGGGCACGATCACCTGCAACTACGACGGCGAGAACAAGCACCGCACCCGCTGGGCGACGGCGTCTTCATCGGCAGCGACACGCAGCTCGTGGCGCCGGTGACGGTTGGGCGAGGGGCCTACGTCGGCGCCGGCACCGACGGTCACGAGAACGTGCCGGCAGGCGCCCTGGTGTTCTCGCGCGCGCCGCGGTCGAACAGGTACGAAGCGGAGGTCGAGAGGACGGAGGCAGCGGCGTCCGCCGGAGGCGGCGAGAGCCGGCGACATAGCAAGAGAGGGTCTCGGCGACCCTGCGAGTCCGCCCTGTATCGGTCCCGGCGCGCGTCTTCGAGGAGCAGCCACCATGTGCGGAATCGTCGGTTACGTCGGGACCGAGAGGCCGCGCCGCTCCTCATCGAGGGGCTGCGCACCTCGAGTACCGCGGCTACGACTCCGCCGGGCATCGCCGTCGCTCGACGGCGGCAGGCTGCGCGATCGCGCGCGCCGCGCGGGCAAGCTCGCCAACCTCGAGGCGACGTGCTCGCGCGGGAGCCGCTGCACGGGCACGCTCGGCATCGGCCACACGCGCTGGGCCACGCACGGCCGGCCCACGCGAGGAGAACGCCCACCCGCACACCGTCGCGACGGGCGTCGCGGTGGTGCACAACGGCATCATCGAGAACCACCTCGCAGCTGCAAGGAGCGAGCTCGCGGACAAGGGCCACGTCTTCGCCAGCCGAGACCGACACCGAGATCTTCGCCCACCTCATCGAGCGACGAGCTCGACCGGCGGCAGATGCGTCTGCCGGACGCCGTGCGCGCAGCGCTCGCGCAGGTGCGGGGCACCTACGCCCTCGCGGTCGTCTCGCGAGCGCGAGCCCGACGCACGATCGTGGCGCGCCAAGAACGCCGCCCGCTCGTGGTCGGGCTCGGCGAGGGCGAGAACTTCGTCGCCTCCGACATCCCGGCGCTCCTCGAGCACACGCGCGACGTCATCTTCCTCGAGGACGGCGACATGGCGCGTGCTGACGCGCGGACGGGTCGCAGATCACCGATCGCCAGGGCGGCGCGCTCGAACCGCGCCGCCGCGGCGCATCGACTGGACGCCGTGATGGCCGAGAAGGGCGGCTACAAGCACTTCATGCTCAAGGAGATCCACGAGCAGCCGCGCGCGGTCGCCGACACGCTGCGCGGCCGGGTCTCGCGTCGACGAGGGCGACGTCGACCTCGACGGGCTCGACTCTCGACGAGCCGCGTCCAGGCGCTTCGACCAGGTCGTGCATGCTCGCCTGCGGCACGTGCCTGGCACGCGGCGCTGGTCGGCAGAGTTCACTGATCGAGGCGCTGGCGCGCATCCCGGCGGAGGTCGATCTGGCGAGCGAGTTCCGCTACCGCGACCCGATGGTCGGACGCCGACACGCTCGTCGTCGCCATCACCCAGTCGGGCGAGACCGCCGACACGCTCGCGGCGCTGCGCGAGGCCGAAGGCGCAGGGCGCGCCGACGCTCGCGATCGTGCAACGTCGTCGGCTCGGCCGATCGCGCGCGAGGCCGACGCCGGCGCTCTACACGCACGCCGGCCCGGAGATCGGCGTCGCCTCCACCAAGGCCTTCACCACCCAGCTCGCGGCGCTCGTACCTGCTCGGCGCGTCTACCTCGGCGCGGCTGCGCGGCACGCTCGACGCGCGGCCGAGGCGCGGAGCGCTCTGACGCGCTCTGTGCCGATGCCGCCAGCAGATGGAGCGACGTGCTGCGCTGCGAGCGCCGAGCGTCAAGACGCATCGCCCGCGACTGCCAGGACGCGCGCGACTTCCTCTTCCTCGGCCGCGGCCCGCAGTACCCGATCGCGCTCGAGGGCGCGCTCAAGCTCAAGGAGATCTCCTACATCCACGCCGAGGGCTACGCCGCCGGCGAGATGAAGCACGGCCCCATCGCGCTCATCGACGAGAAGCTGCCGGTCGTGGTCATCGCGCCGCGCGGCCCGGGCTACGAGAAGATCATCGGCAACATCGCAGGAGGTGCGCGCGCCGCGGCAGGCCGCGTGATCGCGGTCTGCGTCGACGGCGACGAGCCGGCGCCACCTCGATCTGCGACCGCGACGATCCAGGTCCCCGACGCCCCGCCGCTGCTGCTGCCGCTGCTCACCGTCCGCCGCTGCAGCTCCTCGCCTACCACATGGCCGATCAGCGGGGCACCGACGTCGACCAGCCGCGCAATCTGGCGAAGACCGTGACCGTGGAGTAGCGGATTGATCCGGGGCTCCGCCCCGGACCCCGGAGACCTACTGGTATCCATGCCAACAACACGACTGCAGGCAGCAGGGGTGAGCGGGGTCGGTCGCCCCGCGGTGCTCTCTCGCTTTCATCAACTTGAGCCTGGGATCATTAGACGCGCGGATGGAACTGGCGCTCGCTGCGCGCCGCGGGTACCCACCGACCACCGCTCACCCTCTCACGCCCAGCATGACGTGTTGGGCACGGCTACCGCAGGTGAGAGAGAAACCAACCCGCCCGAACTCTTTCGGTCGCAGCCAGTGATTGGAGGTGGAGGCGAGAGAGATCTTCCGCAATTGTCCAGAACCAGCAGCGTTCGCACGAGTCGGGCGGTGCGGTTCATCTCTCACCTGCGGTTGATGGGCGCTGCAGGTCCTGCTGTGCAAACAAGGGCGAGTGGTGGTCCGTGGGACCCGCCGCGCGCAGCGAGCGCCAGTTTGTACCCGCGCGTCTAATGATCCCTGCCACGAGATGTTGAAAGCGCGCGAGCACGGCGGGGTGGACGGACCCCACTCGCCCCTGCTGCCAGGACCTGTTCAGTGCCCATCAACCAGCAGGTATCCGGGGTTCCGGGGCGGAGCCCCGGATCGATCCCGCGAAGCCCCCGATCCTTCCCTACCGATTCGGCTGCGGCGTCGTCGCAGGTACGGCTTCAGCACCTTGTACCCCTTGGGAAACTTCTCCTTCAGGACCTGGGGATCCTGCAACGAGGCGCTGATGATCACGTCTTGACCGGGCTGCGCTTCCAGTTGACGGGCGTGGCCACCGGAGTGACTTGTCCGTCAGCTGCAGCGAGTCGATCGACCCGCAGATACTCGTCGAAGTTGCGTCCGTGTGGGCCGGATAGGTCAGGGTCGCGCGGACCTTCTTGTTCGGGTCGATGACGAACACGGAACGCACCGTGAGGGTGTCGCTCGCGTGGGGGTGGATCATCTCGTAGAGGTCGCGACCTTGCGGTCGGGGTCGCCAGGATCGGGTAGTTGACGCTTCGTGCCTGGGTCTCCTTGATGTCTCCGCTCCACGTCTGTGCGAGTCGAGGTCGTCGACGCTGAGCCGATGACCTTCACGTTGCGCTTGTCGAACTCGGGCTTGAGCTTGGCCACCGTGCCCAGCTCGGTGGTGCACACCGGCGTGAAGTCCTTGGGGTGCGAGAACAGGATCACCCAGGTCGCCGCCCATTCGTGGAAGTGGATGGGCCCTTCGGTCGTCCTGGGTGAAGTCGGGGGCGATGCTTCCGATGTGCAACGACATGCCGGATCTCCTCTGGCGTGAAACACGCACGATGTGAGATAGGGATTTGTTCTAGCGGCGCAAACCGGGACCCGTGGATCAGCACCCGAATGGCCGGCAATCAGTTGAGGAGTTTATCCGGGGTCGGCTTGCTGGCCAGCAACAGTTCCGCGACCTGATCGGTCACGAACGCAAGTCGCTTCTTGACGCTCAGCTCGGCGAGCACCTGCTGGTGCAGGGCCGGAGTGAGCAGCGCCGCGGCGGAGAGGTCCGCCAGCCGGCCAGGCTCGGACTGCAGCGCCGCGAGCTGAGCCAAAGCG
>CAWCQY010000012.1:0-180444 GCA_963797795.1 uncultured Acidobacteriota bacterium | reverse complement strand
CCACTTTCAACAAGCCGCGAGTCATCGCCTGTGGCAAGGAGCGTGCCGACCACATTGCCCTGCCACGTGGTTGTCTGGCAGAGGTCATCGAGCTATTGAAATCGCACCGCATCAAGCCCATGGTTAGGGACGAACGGTCCGTTGGCCGCCCGATCGAAGTAGAGTTCTCCGGTCGACTGCGCCCGTTACAGCAGGATGCCGTTGACGCGTTCGCGCAGCACGATGAGGGGATTCTCTGCGCTCCCACAGCTTTTGGCAAGACGGCAGTCGCAGCATGGTTGATTGCGTCACGGAAGGTGAACACATTGATCTTGGTGCATCGTCAACAATTGCTGGACCAGTGGCATGCAAGATTGGCAATGTTTCTCGGTCTTCCCGCAAAGTCAATCGGCCAAATCGGGGGATGACGTGGAGAAAGTCGATATGACGCTAGACGGCCAAATTGTTGCCATTTGCCGTCGGGGCAAGACGCGGCAGAAGATTCCAATCCTGGACCTGCCTTTGCCAACGCCGGCACCGGCAGGCGTGGAATGGATTGTCGCTTATCGCCACTGGCGCCGAGGGACTTGGTGAGCGAATACCAGTACTACGATTTCCGCGCAATCGACCGTCCGCTTACGAAAAAAGAGATGGCAGCGCTCCGTTCCATCTCGACGCGGGCCGCAATCACAACCTCGAGTTTCACCAACCACTACGAATGGGGAGATCTGAAAACCAATCCGAGCAAGCTGCTGGAGAAGTATTTCGACGCTTTTGTCTACGTAGCGAACTGGGGGACGCATGAGTTTCATGTTCGCCTCCCGCAGGGATTACTCGACTACAACCTGCTCAAGGCCATGGTTCGAGGCGAGGCTGTGCGTGTGCGAAGAACCGCGAGATTCGTGATCGTTGAATTTGGAAGTGAGTCGGAGTGGGATGGCGAGGACGACGGGACCGGATGGATGGCCTCCCTAATGCCTCTGCGCTCAGACCTGCTTCGCGGCGACCTCCGATGCCTTTATCTTGGCTGGCTTCGCAGTGCGCAGGATGGAGGACTTGATGAAGATGAAACGGAGCCGTCCGTGCCTGCAGGCTTGCAAGAATTGTCCGGTTCCCTCGATGCGCTGATCGAATTCCTCGAAATCGACGAGGATCTCGTCGAGGTTGCAGCACAGGCTTCAAGCCCACTCGCCGCTGGACCGAGCCGCAAAGAGCTGTCCGCATGGATCCGAGGCCTGCCGGAAAAGGACAAGAACGAGTTGCTCATTACTGCGGTCGTGGAGCGGGGCGAGCGCTGGCGAAACGACTTCATGCGGCGTTTCCGGCCTCAAAACTCTCAACACTGTTCGCAGACGGCTGCAGCGGCCCGGCGCAGTGTAGGCGATATCCTGGCCGTGGCCCAAGCGCGAGCGAAGGAAAGAATCCAGCGGCTGAACGAACAACGCGCGGCAGAAGAGGCAATACGAAAGGCCCAGGACGAGGCAAACCGAGCTCGCTATCTCGATCAACTAGGGCGACGCGAACCGGAAATCTGGGAGCAGGTTGCCGTGCATATCCAGAAGCGGCAGCCCAATGACTATGCCAGGGCAGTTGGCTTGCTGACCGACTTGCATGATCTCGCAGTCCGCCGGGACAAGCGGGCCAAATTTCAGATGGAACTTGACAAGATCCGGCAGACACACGCCGCCAAGGAGAGTTTCTTGCGCCGACTTGCGAAGGCAAACTTGTACGTAACCTGATCGCGACTACCAGCAAACAATCGTCTCAGACCGCCCATTGTGACACCGGTGTGACGCAAAACCTACCATCACTGCCAAAGTTGACATCATTGACACTTCACGGCGACTGATTCTAAATAAGTTGTTTGTTTACAATGCGATCCGACGAATTCGGCTTACAGGTCCGGCTGCCACAACTTTTTGTTTTCAATCACTTACAGAACACCTCATCCCGTTGTGACGCCCGATGTGACGCGCTTGCTTGGGCAGCGGCAGCGGAATTCGGAAGCAGGAACGCGCGTCCGCTGCTTCGGCAGGAACAACCCGTTAATCACAGCTCGGCAGAGGAATCCCGGAAGAGCGTCACGACAAGGTCGTTATCGGGACCAATCTCGAAAACGAAGCCAATCTTCTCTATTGCCTCTCATCCGTTCTTTAAGCGGTGCCTGATAAACGTCTGGCGCAAGTAACGGCCAAGGTAGGACTCCGGGCGATGGTTAGGAAGTGGCGGAATCAACGCAGGCCGTCAGCCAGGAAGAGGGAACAGATTCGCTGCAACTCGTAGGCCCAATGAGTGCCGTCCAACGTCATGCGTATCCTTGGTATGTCCGGCAACTGCGGTTTTGTCTGCAGGAGAAAGTGCGAGGTCTGAGCCAGGTCAGTTCAAAACGGTATCTCCCAGTCCTCTTGCGCGGACAAATCTGTTCCCTCCCAATCCTCTCGAACAATGACTTCCGCTTCTTCCGAATTGGATTGGGCGAAGACTTCCCTAGTCCTCCAGTCCCAGGTATGCGCAAAAATCAAGCCCGTGTTCTCCAACTTGCGTAGCAGTTCCGGATGCTTCTGCGCAAGGAATTTGAGTCTCCCGGTTTTGTAGGGCTTTAGCCGGGCCACTTCCAGGACAATCTCGGCGAGACTGGCGACCTGCGGATTGTCCGACTTCGCCATTTGTCCCAGACGAATCACATTCTTCTCGGAGATGTGCGACTGTTTGAGAAACCGGAAGAGATCGTCCTGATCCTCGATGGCTCGGCGCTCGGTCTCCGGCTTGGCCTGGCAGCGCTTGCACACATGAATCTTGTGACCTTTGCCCGAGAACTGCTCGTTCGGCCGCTCACGCCCGCAGATCCTGCAGTAATGCCCCATACCGATCCTTCATGACTACAAGCCCCCCTCGACACAGTTTTCGGTTGGGCCAATCCTACGCCCGATTGTGACGGAAGCTGCACTTATCCCGACTCTGCCTCAACTTTCGCGCGATTCATTTCTTACTTCCTTGTTATTGTCACAAGAACGCTATGAAAGTAGAAGCGCGAGGTCCTCGGGCTTCAGGTTCCGAATGACGCTGCTCTCGGCGCCGATGATTTCGGCGGCCAGGTCGCGCTTGCTATTTTGCAACTCGAGGATCTTCTCCTCGACGGTGTCACGGGCGATCAGCCGATACGCGAAGACCGAACGCTGTTGTCCGATGCGGTGCGTGCGATCCACCGCCTGCGCTTCCACGGCCGGGTTCCACCAGGGATCGAGGATGAATACATACTCGGCGGCGGTAAGGTTCAGCCCGACTCCGCCTGCCTTTAAGCTGATCAAGAAGATTCTGCAGCTTGGGTCAGTTTGGAAACGCTCGACTCTGGCCTGGCGGTCGCGAGTCGCGCCATCGAGGTATTCGTAAACGATGCCACTTTCATTCAGCCGCTCGCGAACAATTTTCAGCAGGCTGGTAAACTGCGAGAACACCAATGCCTTGTGTCCTTCGTCGAGGACTTCGCGCAATTGCGCGAGCAGCGCTTCGAGTTTGGCGCTGGGAGCTCCAATGCGTTTGGGGTCGAGAAGTGCGGGATGGCAAGCGGCCTGGCGCAGACGCAACAAGGCTTCCAGAACCTGGATCTTTGATTTAGTCAGGCCATCCGTTTCGATTCGCTTCAGCAGTGACTCGCGATAGTGCTGGCGCAATTCGTCGTAGAGCTTGCGCTGGGCGGTCTCCATCTCACAGTAAATCGTCTGCTCGCTCTTGGGCGGAAGTTCCTGCGCCACTTGCTGCTTGGTCCGGCGCAGAATGAACGGCCGCAGGGCCTGAGCCAGCAAGCGGCGCGTGTCCTCCGTGGGATTGCGCCATGTGCCGCCCGCAACCTTGAAAACGCTGGCTGCGCCAAGCATTCCGGGATTGAGAAACTCAAATAAGCTCCAGAGTTCGCCGAGATGATTCTCGACCGGAGTGCCACTCAGCCCGAGACGATATCGTCCACGCAAAAGGCGTACTGCCTTCGAGGATTCAGTGTCGGCATTCTTGACCGCCTGAGCCTCGTCGAGGATGACGTAATCAAATTCGAGATCCTTAAGAGAAAGGATATCCCGGCGCAGCGTACCATAGGTGGTGAGGATCACGTCACAAGCCGCGAAGTCGTTGCCATCGCGGGCCATGCCGGTGTGGTCCAGAACCCGCAGTTGAGGCGTGAAGCGCTCCGCCTCCTGCTTCCAGTTAAACACCAGGGATTTCGGCACCACGATGAGGGACGGTGCGACTGGCTTGCCGGTGCACCGCAACTCGCGACGCATTTCGAGAAGAGCCAGCACCTGCGCCGTCTTGCCCACACCCATGTCATCGGCCAGGCAACCGCCGAAAGAGTATCGTTGTAGAAAAAGGATCCACGCCAATCCTTCGCACTGATAATCGCGCAAACGGCCCACGAATCCCTCAGGCTGTGCAGTGGTCTCCACCGCACTGAATTGGTGCAGATCGGCCCGGACGCGCGCAAACGTCTGGTCCCATTGTGCTTCGGGCTGTGTGGCCAGCAGGGCATCGAGAAGTCCTGCCTGGGAACGGGTAAAGTGAATGTGTCCGTTCTCGGGAGAACCCATTCCGGCCAGGGGACCGATCCGGCGCAGCCATTCCTCCGGCAGCATTCCGTAGGTTCCGTCATCGAGCTGCACCATGTTGTTGCCGCGACGCAGGGCCGCGAGCAATTCTGGCAGTCGCGCCTTGGTGTTGCCGTAATCCACTTCGCCGTGCAATTCGAACCAGTCCACACCGCTGGACACTTCGAGCCGGTACGATCCCGGCCGGCGGAAGATTTTTCCCTCGGCGTCAATGTGCCATCCTGCCTCGACCAGCGACCGCACGACCCGTGGCAGCTTACTCGCCGCAAACCCGCGGACAGGTTCGGGCTCCCAGTAACTCGCTTGGCCTCGTTTCACGCCCAGTTGATCAAGCAATGCATTAGCCGTTGCTTCGGCGTCGAAATCGCGGATCAGAAACCGCCGGCTGGCAGCGTCAAAGACGCCCCGCGAGGAATCGAACTCCGGCACAATCCGGTCGTCGTAGGCAAACGAGAGCTCCGCTTGCAGGCGCCCTGGTCCTAAGCGAGTCGGCGCTTGGGAAATTTTCAGACGCGGAGCGGGAATTGACGCCAATTCCTCGTACCACATTTCCTCTGGCACAGTCAGTGGCGGCAGGTTCCGGGAGCAGAGCAAGGCGGCCAGAAATTGATCTTTTTCGCCCTCGGGGGCCACAATCGAGCACTTCTGGCGAAGAGCTGAAATCCACTCAAACGAAGCTTCCTGGGCGCATCGTGCCACTCGGTCCCTGGTAAGTAGAAGGCCAGGTGCGACGAGAAGCGGGGCCGTCAGTTTCATTCGCTCTTCACCACGGTGGAAGAATCCGGTGAGCGCACACTGTCCGTCTTTCGCCTTGCCCAACTCAAGCCCAAAACTCCAAGCCTCGCCGTCATCCCAAGCCAGCGGTAGCAAAGCTTCGGGCTCGTTCTGAGGCCGCAAGTAGCAGCGGCCGGTTCGGACCATGAGAGGCATGAGCATAGCGCTCAGTGCAGGCGGAAGCATTGACAATTCAGGAAGACGTTCATAAGGATCCAAGTATCCATAGGCGTACATCTGTGTTCCAGCCACCATCGACAGTACTTGTTGGTCTTCGGTTATGGGAAGACGCTGAATCTGGCTGCGCTTCATCGCGAGCGGCTTGGGGCGTGTCCAGCTGCCGTCTTTCTTGCGATCACGAGATTCCAGCGTGAGGCACAGTCCGCCGCCCGAGAGACACGTTGCAATGTCCACGATGTATAGAACCTCCCGCTTAGCCGGCCACGTGGACTCTGGCGCGGCCGGCCGCGAGCCGGGGGCGACGATCTCGCTGAATTGCTGTTGCCACGATGGCGGTTTCGGCACCCGCTGTCGAGTGGTGACAGGTACGCGCGAGCGGGCAACCGAGTCTCGCCATCTAACCTTTAGCGTCCTGAGATCAGCGTCGTCAAAGGGCAATTCAGAATCGTCGCTCAATACCAGTTGCGGCGCAGAAGTAGCCACAGAGAGGCCGCCCTGTGCCTCGCCTGCCAGAATCGTGGCCCAGAGATGCTTGCATGGGACGCCATTGTCCACGAAGTAGGGGCAGTCACACCAGACCGACAGGATTCCGTCTCTGAAATTCAGCTCTACATCATAAGTCTGCGAACCCCGCACCCGGGCGTGCAATTCAGTTTCAGAAGCCCGCTCAATACGGACTTGGTCGCGCCAATAGTATTCTTCGCCCCGATGCCGGACGTTCCTGGTGAATTGCGGTGCCAGTCGAGTGGAAAGATTCAAGGACATGGTTCAGGCCTGACGGCATTTTATCGAATAGAAAGAAGTGGAGCATTAAGCGCGAGCAGCTGGATCCAGAGGGGTATCATTATTTCATCGACAGGCTGAAATTTCCTGGCGTCGTCTGAATGCCAATCGCGTAGTACGAACTTTGAGAATACTCTTACAAAGCGTAGTAGATGGAACTCTATCGGGTCCGCACTGAAGACATGGACGGGGAGGATCGAGTAATTCTTGTGCCAGACAGCCAAACACCAGAAGGGGGAAGGCGCGTTCCGATGAGCCGACGAGTATTTCGGCTTTTTGGACGCAGCAAACCTCAGCGTTCCTTCTTCGTTTGCCGCATCGGGCACATCCGATGCCCAGAGTGCCGAGTCGGGCTCACTCGGTGAAATCCGCGAATTTGTGACGCCGGTGTGACGCAAAACCTGCCATCACTGCCAAAATTGACATCATTGACACTTCACAGCGACTGATTTCAAATAAGTTTCCTGTTTACAACGCAGTCCGGCGAATTCGGCTTACAGGTCCGGCTGCCACGAGTTCTTTATTTCAATCGCTTACAAAACAGGAGATCCCGTTGTGACGCCGGTGTGACGCATACCTGCCATCACTACCAAACCTAACATCATTGACATCTCGCGGGGAATGATTTCCTGTTTGCAAGGGGGGCTCGGCGAATTTGCCTTTCGAAAATTTGGGCGGAAATGCTCGTATTCCGTCGAGCTTTTGCCCGGCACGTTCCAGATTTGTGGCGTGTCCAGCTCGTCCCAAAATCCTCTTCCTGCATTTCGGCATAAGTACTGGAACGCGCGATTTATACCACGCGAGCAGCAGTTAGGTGCTGTCCCGAAATCTACACTTTGTGGGCGAGGCGGTTCGCAAGCGTCGGAGGAACCACCATACCGGGGACACAACCGAAATTGGCTGTTTGCAAAGACGTTGCAGGTGAGATTGACAACTAAAGCGACGAAGGTACGGAGGCCATAAAAAAAACAGAAGGAGTTGGCGTGCGCCAGCGCGCTTAGCGTATGCCCGAGAAAGATCTCCTTTTTCCGGCGATGTTCCTTGCTGTTAGAACCGAAATAACCATTCGACTTTCGAGAAGGATCCCCTTGTCTGTAGGAGACGCACTGATTCTGGCGCTGTCTTGCATGGCAGGTAATCTCCCACGTGCCGGGTTGGTAGTACAGCGCAAGTATGAATATCTTTCCAACAACTGTAGCAATGGCGAAAGTAAGGACGACCGCTTCCACCCGACCTCACCCGCAGTGCTCCGGCACTTTCTTCAAGGCGTCAATCGTGACTGTGACGGGGTCTTCGTCGCTTCTCTTGCGCACGATGTCAACGACTGGCGCCGAGACGTGACGCATTAACTTGCCGCCTTTTGTTATTAGTTTTCGTCACTCCTGGTCCGCAGCTTTGCAGTGCTTCGAGACAGTACGGACGTCCGCCCGCACGTCGGCCACTTCCAATGGGACGCCGTCAACCCCGTGTACGGTATCGCTGGGATTACTGCCGGACTTCATCGGGTTTACGCCCGTCTTGATTATCCCAGACCTTACTTGTCCTTTCACTTCGACTTCGCGGTGGAGTTGACCATCGAGCTTGTTACCGACTCCCTTCAACACATACACCAGGCCAGTTTTGTCCTCGACTACGATGTAGTTTCCGCGCTCCCCGTCAAGGCAGCCGCGCACCGTGCTGACATTGGATGCCGGCGCACTGCTGTTCCCGGTCGACCCTGACTGGGTGGATGGTTGTTGCGCGACTGCTCCCAGCCTCATGAGCACAAATCCGACAACGGCAATCAAACTTTTCGTACGATTCATACAAGTCCTCCTCGAAAGGGATCTTTAGATCCTTTAGTCTAGCCCCTTACCAGAGCCGGTTGATAGAGCCAAATTTCCAGAACGCGGACCAGCGATTTGCCGTCACTCCCTGACGTCTTCCTGCAAATCCGACTGAGCAAATCCAGAGCCGCATACTTTACTGTATAGACTTCTCAATGGGGAGATACCAGATGTAGTAAACAAGAATGAACACCAAAGCGACGAAGGTACCAATACCAAGAATAAGCAGCAGCCCATGGCGGGTACTGAACGATGTCGTCTTCCTGCGCCGCCGCGCATTCAAGAACGATTTCTTGCTGCTGATGTTCCTGACCATTAGAACCCAAGTAATTATTCGAAACTTCGGAAGACGCCTCGTTTCAGAGCAGAGCGCGAGGCGAGGCCGTTCAGCGCTGTCTTACATCCACGTTTTACCTGCCCGGTTGTAAGTACACCAGCGCGAATATGAATATCGTTCCAACAACTGTAGCGATGCCGAAGGTGAGAATCAGCCATTCGCGGGTACTGAGCGGTGGCTTTCTCCTGCGGCGTCTACCAATAAATGATGGGTTGTGCCTCCTCCTGTAGATGACCAAAACCTGCCGGATCAAAGAACGGATCATCGTTAGATTCCCGTGGTCTCGTACGTCAAGACTGCCAAGGTCAGGCGGTAGTCATAGCCGGCCTGGGCGTAACTGATTTGGGCCTGTGTCTGCTGCAGCTGTGCCTGACTCAATTCAACGATTGAGCCGAGCCCGAGATTGTAACGAGACTGAGCAAGACGCAGTGCCAGGTTGGCCTGCTGCAGCAATTGCTGCGTAACCGCTAACCGCTGATAGGCCGTATTCGCGTTCAACCAGCTGGTGCGAACGTCGCGGGAGATCAGGTTACGCATGTCACGCAGCCGTTCTTGGGTGGCTTGCGCTCTGAGATTCGCCTCACGGGCTCTAGCGGTATACAGGAACCCGTTGAAGAGCGGAATCTCGACATTAGCGCCGACGGCACCATAGGTATTGCTCAGCGCCCCCGGATTCGGAGCCACTGCGGGATTTCCTACGGGCGTATCTCCAACCGCCCCGATTGCGCGAATGCTGGGAAAAAGCAGGTCCCGTTCCGCGGTTTGGAATTTCTTGGCGGACTGATACTGGAACTGTAGCGAAAGTATCTCCGGCCGCACGGAAAATGCCTGGGAAATCAAATCATCTATATTGCCCGGTGGCGGCGTGAGCGAACTAGTTTCTTCCACAAGCTGGAAGTTCTGCAAGGTGGAAAAACCGAGCACCATCGACAGCGTAGCGAAAGCTGCGTTCTCATTGTTTTGAGCGTCCAGCAGCAAAAGCTCTGCTTGTGCCAGATTGACACTTGCGAAGCTGAAATCCAATTCGGATTTCAGTTTGCTCTTGAACAGCGCTTCCACCTGGTTGGCAACCGTTTGTCGTTCGCTTACGGTCTGCTGCGCGACCGTTAGCACCGCCTGCGCTTGCAAAGCGTTGTAGAAGCCTTTGTCGACGGCCAGAAGGATTTGCTGAATGGTGGCCGTGGCATTCTGGTTCTCGGCTTTGGCCGAATAGTTCGCACTGGAGATCAGATTCGTGGTGCGCCCAAAGTCCGTAATCAGTTGCGTGACCATGAGACCGGCCGCGGCGCGTTCGTAGATGATCGGATTGTTCAGCGCACCTGCAGTAATCCGGCTGCCGGACTGCGCATCCACGCCGGTGAGATCCCCGGTTGCCGTCGGCCAGAGGTTCGACTTCACCTCCCGGATAACTTGCTCGGAAGCAAGAGCGATTAGCCGAGCGACCGAAATCTGCGGATTGTTCTTGATCGCCAGCACCTCTGCCTGTTTCAGGGTCAGAGACATTGGCGTGCCAGGGGTATGGGAAGGAGAGGATGGCTGCGCATTTGCCGGTGCGTTAGGTGTGCCTTGCGTTGGATTGGATTGCGGGGTTGGAGCCTGAGGCAAAGCCAGTGCCGTTTGTGGGTTGACCGACACTTGGGCGACCCCAAACGCGGGCAGGGGCAGGCACAGAAAGAATAGGACGGTATACTCGTGTCTTCGCTTCATGGATTTGCCTGTTCGAAGAAACTCTTCAAAAATTCCCCTCACCTTTCGTTCACGCGCCCTACGAGGGCGAGGGGGTATCTGCCGCTTTCTCAGCTCCCGGACGAAATCGTCGTCGTTCGCCCTGACGGATCCTCCGAGGCCGACTCTGCGACTAGCGATTCTGGCCGCAGTCCGAACTGCGGCGAATAATCCCCATCCTCATATCCGGGTCATTCGGCAGGTCAAAGTACATGACATGCTTAGTCAAGTGCACCTTGATCGGCTGATCAAGGGTAAATTCAGACGGCAAGTAGTTAAACGGCGTTTCATAGCGGCCAACATAGGTTTTGCAATCGACGCGCACAGAAACCTCGTAAGCGTAATACCGCGAAGTTAGTGGCGCATCGGAGGGGTTGCTGCCCCCGATCGCGTAATCGGGGGAATAGACTCTGTGTTTCTCTACCTCGACTACAGTTCCCTGGACATATGCATTGGAGTTACTTCGAGTTGGAGAGGCCTTCAGCATTGGCACGATCACCAATACGGCGATAGCGATACAAATATCTTTTTTCATGATCTTCTCTAGGAGCTTGCCTGCTGAAATCACAGGGCCTGAGGCCCGCTGATTCGAACAAATGTTCCAGCACGGAACCTGTTCACAGATTTCTCAAGAAAGAGATTCAGCAGGAAGGGGGAGGCCGGCTATAGAGAAGGTCTTCCGAATAAAGTCGTGTAATGGGAGGAGCCGCGGGCAACACCACAGCAGAAGCTCCCGCAGGCACGAACAAAACAAACGCAACCGCGGGAGCGGACCAGTGCAGCCCGTCATTCAACAGATGCTGCCGCTTGGCGTCGAGAGACTGCGGCGTTACGATCTTTGCCGCAGCTTCCTGTTGCACAACGATGCTGTACCTGGTTGCGACGCTCACCGTGAGAGAAAGAACGACGCCAAGGATTAGCGTTCTATGCCAGACACTTATCTCTCGTCTTTCTTTCACTCCGCTGGCTCCCCGGGCAGAGCCTCTGCCACCTGCTCCTTGCGTCTGCCATAAACCAGCAAATACGCTGCGGGCACGATAAAAATTGTCAAAAGAACCGACGAAGTGAGGCCTCCAATGATGGCGCGTGCCATGGGTGTGTACTGTTCCGCTCCAGTCCCCAATTTCAGCGCCAATGGAATCATGCCGATAATAGTCGCTAGCGAGGTCATCAAGATTGGCCGCAGACGTACGCGACACGCCGTAATAACTGCATCGGCCGGCGACAAGCCTTGTCGCTCCAGATTGTGCGCGAAGTCAACGATGAGAATGCTGTTGGAGTCCGCGATACCCACCAGCATCAGCACTCCCATCAGGGACATGACATTCAACGTGCTGTGGGTCAGCGGAAGGATGATCAGAACGCCGACAAATCCCATCGGGATCGCCAGCATGATCAGGAAAGGATCGATAAAAGACTTAAATTGAGCAGTCAAAATCAGAAACAGCAGCACGAACGAAAGCAGGAACCCGAGTCCAAAGCTCTTGAACGACGCTTCCATACCCTCAACCATTCCGCGCAGATTCACTCGCACATTGCCCGGAATATCTGCTTCGCTAACGATGCCCTTGATGGCGCGGGTAACTCGGCCGAGATCTTCTCCGGACGGAGTAACGTATAGATCGATGACTCGCTGGATTTGGTAGTGGTCCAGTTCGGTCGGCGTCTGAACGTACTTCACTTTGACAACGTTATCGAGAACCGTGACCGGTCGTGCCTGGGATTGTATTTTCATCGGCTGAATTGGTTTGGAATCAGCGACGTTCTTGCCACAAGTCCATGCGGGTTTGGGCGGATCGGAAAGCGCTGCGGATCTCAGCGAAACCTTACCGGGCAACACTGAGCTGCAGCCTCGGTCGATTTTCTTGTCGTCCGATTGAGCGCGCAACGGGATTTGTCCCAAGTCGATCATGTTGTGGATTGCTGCCGGACCGTGTTCGAAGTATTGGACCGTAAGGTAGTAGTCGTTGCCACTTTTCCGATCCACCCAATAGTTCGGCGCAATCATGTAATTGGAATTCAATGCCGTGATGACGTTGTCGACCACATCCTTCTGCGTGAGCCCCAGTTCAGCCGCATGAACACGGTCCACGTCAAGTCGCAACGCCGGGTAATTCATATCTTGCGGGATGTAGATCTCTCCGACTCCTGGCACCCGTCTTATCCGGGTGGCCAGATCCTGCGCAACACCATAGATCTGGGCTAGATCTGGACTGCTGACCTGGATGTCAATCGGCGCGGGCATGCCCATGTTCAGGATCGCATCCACCATCGAGCCGCTCGAGAAGAAGGTTCGAATGTCCGGAAACTGACTGGCCATCGCCTCCTGGACCCGATCCATGTACTCAAAACTGGTCAATGTGTGCGGTTCGTTGAGGGCCACTTGGATCGTCGCGGTATACGGTCCAGCGTTGGTGGTGTACAAAGAGGAGAAGTCCGGAACTACGCCGATGTTGGAAACCACCATTTTCAAATCTTTCGGATCCACTTTATTGCGGATTAACTGTTCCACGTTCGACACGTATTGTTCTGTGTTCTCGATCCGGGTTCCGGTTGGAACTTTCAGGTTGATGGTGAATTGACCAGCATCGGTTTGGGGGAAAAACGCCAACCCCAACAGTGGATAGATGGCCAGGCTGGCCAGGAAAACACCGCTGAGGACGGCCACCGTCAGACCAGGCCGTCTCAATGCACGCCTGACCCAGTGCTCGTAGTAGTCCAATATCAGGTTGAACATCCGATTGAAGCGCGCATTGAACCGATCCATCCATGACTGGCTCACAGCCTTTTCTGGCTCAATCTCATAATGCTTATGCTGATGCTCGGCTGCGTGCGGCACTGCTTTCAAAAACCGCGAACAGAACAATGGAATCACCGTCATCGCCACCACAAAAGAAGCCAGCAGCGATAGACAAAAAGCCAGGGCCAGCGCAGAAAAGAGAAACTTCGCTACACCATATAGGAAAACCACAGGGAAAAAATCGACCACATCCACCAGAGTAGCGGCCAACACAGCCAAGTTCACTTCCGCACCGCCAACTTCGGCGGCGACAATCGGAGCGGCGCCCATCTCCAGGTGACGGTAGATGTTCTCCAAAGAGATTACAGAGTTGTCAATCACTCGCGAGAACGCCAGTGCAAGTCCCCCCAGAATCATGGTGTTTACTGTGCTGCCCATCATGTACAACACCACGAACGTAGCTAGCGCCGATAGCGGGATCGACAGCAGGACTGCTGACGTCGCTCGAAAGCTCCCGAGGAAGATTAAAATCATCAGACTGGTGAGAATCAATCCCAGCAGGCCTTCGTGCAGTACGGTGTGTATGGCCTCCTTCACGTAAACCGACTGGTCGAACACTACATTCGCCGCCATTTGTTTGGGAATGTCGTAGAGATGTCCGACCAGCTTACGGATACTGTTCACCACATCGATGGTGTTCGTGTTTCCGCCCTGCTTCATGATGGGGATGTAGCAGGACCGCTGGCTATCGACCCGCACTACATTGTATTGAATCTGGTGGGAGTCCTCGGCTTTGCCCACGTCGTCGACGGATACCCACGAGGTGCCAACCATCTTGATCGGGACTTCCCCCAACTGCTTCATGGTGTCGACCAGACTGTTCGAATAAACGTAGTAATCGTTGAGCCCAACCTTTACGTCTCCGGCCGGCAAAATCAGGTTTGAGTTGTTCACCGCGCCGACTACGTCCATCGGACTTAATTGTCTGGACAGCAGCTTATAGGGGTCGACATACACCATGATCTGTCGATAATTCCCTCCGAACGGAGGCGGAATTTCGGCTCCCGGAACCACCGCGATCTGGTTCCGGATCTGGAATTGCGCATAATCGTGAAGCTGGGTTTCGTTGAGTCCTGGCCCCTTGACCGTCACCAAGGCTACCGGAAGGCTGGAGGCGTCGAACTTTAGCACTACTGGCGGTAATGTGCCCGGCGGCAGCCGCTTTAAGTCGGCTAGAGCGAGATTCGAGAGTTCGGTCACGTCCGCGTCCGCGTTGGTTCCAGGCTGAAAATAGACGCGGATGATGCTCACGCCCAGCAACGAGCGCGATTCCATGTGGTCGATGCCGCTGGCTAACGTAAAGAAACGCTCGAGCGGGTCAGTGATGTCAGTCTCAATATCCTGCGGCGGCATGCCGGAGTAGAAGGTGGCCACCACCACCTCCGGCAGGTTGATGGGTGGAAAAAGATCAACCGGCATTCGCGCCAGACTCGTGACCCCGATAACCAGGACTATCAGGCAGACGACCATGATGAAGTACGGATTGCGAATTGAGAAACGCGGCATCAGTTCTCACCCGAACCGTGACTCGCAAAACTGGTCATGTTAAAGCTCACGCAATCCGTCACGGCTTCGCCACCGCCTCCCGATTGCGGTACACCAGCAAATAAGCAGCCGGCACAACAAAAACCGTAAGACCCACGGAAGCGGTCAGGCCGCCGATGATGGCACGTGCCAGTGGAGCGTACTGCTCACTGCCCGTACCGAGTTTGAGAGCCATAGGCACCATGCCAATGATGGTGGCCAAAGACGTCATCAGAATCGGGCGCAGACGAACACGGCACGAGGTGATTACCGCCTCCTCTACCGATTTCCCCTGGTCTTCCAACCGATGGGCGAATTCCACAATCAAAATGCTGTTTGAAGCCGAGATTCCCACCAGCATGAGCACTCCCATCAGCGACATGACGTTGAGGGTCGTCCCAGTCAGCGGGAGAATCAGCAATACCCCAATGAATCCCATGGGAATAGCAAGCATGATGAGGAATGGGTCCGTGAACGACTTGAATTGTGCCACCAAGATGAGATAAAGGAGGATGACCGACAGCGACAGGCCGATGGCGAAGCTCCGGAACGATTCCTGCATGCCTTGCACCATACCGCGCAGGTTGACACGCACATTCTCCGGAAGCTTCGTCTGGCTGATGACGCCTCTCACCGCGTCGGCAACCTTCCCGAGATCTTCGCTGGCCGGAGTCACGTAAACGTCGGTCACGCGCTGAATCTGATAGTGGTCAACCTCCGTCGGCGTCTGGACATTCTGCAGTTTTACCACTGAATCCAGCGTCGTGGGTTGCCGCAGACTCGGTGCGCGGATGGGGATGTTGGTCAGATCAGCGAAATTGTGGATGGCGGGACGCCCCTTTTCGTAATACTGGACCGTCAGGTAATAGTCGTTGCCAGTCTTGTAATCGACCCAGTAATTGGGAGCGATCATATAATTCGAGTTAAGAGCGGTGATGACGTTATCTACAACTTCCTTCTGCGTCAGTCCGAGTTCGCCCGCGTGTACCCGGTCTACATCCAGCCGCAAGGCCGGATAATTCAGATCCTGCGGAATGTAGACTTCGCCTACGCCGGGCAATTGCCGGATGCGTCCCGCCAAATCCTGCGCGATGCCGAAGATTTGGTGCAGATCTGGACTGCTGACCTGAATATCAATCGGTGCAGGCATGCCCATGTTCAGGATTGCGTCCACCATCGAACCGCTGGAAAAAAAGGTTCGGACATCCGGGAAGCGGGTTGCTATCTCCTTCTGCACTCGATCCATGTACTCGAAACTGCTCAGATGGTGAGGTTCGTTCAGCGCTACCTGAATAGTGGCCGTGTAGGGTCCAGCGTTGGTGGTATACAAAGACGAAAAGTCGGGCACCACGCCGATGTTGGAGACCACCATTTTGAAATCCTTCTTATCTACGACCTGACGGATCAGGTCTTCCACTTTGGCGACATATTGTTCGGTGACTTCAATCCGCGTGCCAGTCGGCACCTTAAAGTTGATCGTGAATTGGCCGGCATCAGTTTGCGGGAAGAATGCCAACCCGAGGAATGGATAGATGGCCAGGCTGACCACAAACACTCCGCTCAACATGGCCACCGTGCGGCCCGGACGTATCAAGGCACGTCTTACCCAGTACTCATAGAAATCCAGAAGTCGACTAAACATCCGGTTGAAGCCAACATTGAATTTGTCCCACCACGACTGGTGCGCCTCCGGTCCCGCCTCAGACCGTTGCGGATGCTCCTCATGCTGGGGTACGGCCTTGAGGAAGCGTGAGCAGAACAACGGAATCACCGTCATCGCGACAAAATAAGAGGCGAAAAGCGAAATCACCACTGCGAGAGCCAACGCGCTGAACAAGAACTTGCTTACTCCGTAAAGGAAGGTTACCGGGAAAAAGACGACCACAGTGGTTAAGGTGGCAGCCAGCACAGCAAGACTGACTTCGTTACCACCCACCTCCGCCGCTGCGCCGGGCGCAGAACCCATCTCCAGATGGCGATAAATGTTTTCCAGCGAAATGACCGAGTTGTCGATAATGCGGGAGAAGGCCAGCGCCAGTCCGCCCAGGATCATGGTGTTGATGGTGCTGCCCGTCATATTTAACACCACAAAGGTGGCCAGAGCGGAGAGCGGAATCGACAAGAACACCGCCGTGGTGGCACGGAAGCTCCCGAGGAAAACCAGAATCATCAAGCTGGTGAGAAGCAGACCAATCAACCCTTCGTGCAGCAACGTCCGAATGGCTTCCTTCACGAAAACTGACTGGTCGAACACGACGGAAGCCACTAACTGCTTGGGAACATCGAAGAGATGACGGATCATGTCGCGAATGCCATTCACGACTTCGATGGTGTTAGTATCGCCACCTTGCTTCATGATGGGCAGATAAACCGATCTCTGACCGTCTACGCGTACCAGGCTGTACTGGATTTGATTGGCATCTTGCGCTTCACCTACATCATTCACCGAGACCCAGGAACTCCCCACTGTCTTGACCGGGATCTTTCCCAGTTGGTCCATATCGCTGACTAGGCTGTTCGAGTACACGTAGTAATCGAAGGGCCCCATCTTCACGTCGCCCGCAGGCAGGATCAGGTTGAAGTTGTTCACCGCGTTCACGACATCCATCGGACTCAGTTGTCGTGAAGCCAACTTGTAAGGATCGACATAGACCATGATCTGCCGGTACTTGCCGCCGAATGGCGGCGGAATTTCAGCGCCCTTCACCACCGCGATTTGATTGCGGATGGCGAACTGGCCTATGTCATGCAGTTGAGTTTGGTTTAGATCTTGCCCCTTCAGCGTCACCAAGCAGACAGGCAAGCTGGAAGCGTCGAACTTCAACACCACGGGTGGCAATGTACCCGGTGGCAGACGCTTCAGGTCGGCAAGTGCGAGATTCGAAAGCTCGGTCACGTCCGCGTCCGCGCTGGTTCCTGGCTGGAAATAGACTCGAATAATGCTCACTCCTAGCAACGAGCGTGATTCCATGTGATCGATGCCGCTGGCTAGAGTAAAGAATCGTTCCAGCGGGTCAGTGATATCGGTTTCAATGTCCTGCGGGGGCATTCCGGAGTAAAACGTGGCCACGACTACTTCGGGCAGGTTGATGGATGGAAATAGGTCCACCGGCATTCGAGCCAGGCTGGTAACGCCAATCACCACCAGCGCCAGACAGATCACGACAATGAAGTACGGATTACGTATTGAAAAGCCCGACATTTGCTCTCACTTTGGAGTTCCGCGGTGAACCCCACGGTCTCTACTCTGGCTTCCCTTCCTGGTACTGCATAATCTGCACGGTTTGGGGATGAACCTTCTGGCCCGCCTTCAGCGCGCTACGATCGCTGACAATGACTTGTTCACCCTCGTCTAAGCCGGAAATCACCTCAGCATCCGTGGCAGTCTGAATTCCCAGCGTTATCGGTCGGTCCTCAATCTCTCCTTGACGATTCACCACAAACACCGTGCTCTTGTCCCCTGCATGGTTAATGACCTGCAATGGAACCGTGGGGATGTCTTCTCGATGTTCCAGTGCAACAGCGGCCTCGGCGTAAAGGCCCGGCATCAGCACACGTTGGGGATTCGGAACATCCACTTCGGTGTGCATGGTGCGAGTGTCTTCCCTGACGTCCACCGAGAACCGGGTCACTTTTCCCGGGAAGCTCCGGTTGAGAGAGGGAACGCGAACATCTACCGGATCTCCGATACGAATGTAGTGAACGTAGGACTCTGGAATAGGAATAACCAGGCGGAAGAGATCGTCCTGGGACAACCGCACGATCGGCATTGCCTGCGTGCTCGAACTTGTGCCTGCCTGAACCAGAGTGCCCAGATTCGCATAGCGTTCGGTGACCACTCCTGAGAAGGGCGCTGTAATCTTCGAGTAATCGAATAGAGTCTGATCATGAGCGAGTTTCGCTCTAGCCGCCGCCAGTTGGCTCTGAGCCGCTTCCAACGCCGCTTTCCCGGCATCCACTTGAGAGGCGGCAGCGAGATCCTTGCCCTGGGCGTCATCCACCTCCTGCTGGGCGACGATGCCAGGTTGCGTCTCGAAGACCTGGTTTAGTCGCGTGTATCCTAGGTGCAGGGCGTTGTACTGCGCGTTGTAGCGTGTCAGTTCGTGATCGGCACGGTTCGCTTGGTTCATCGCATTCTTGATCTCGGCTTGATCCTGCTCCAATTGTGCCTGCAGCTCTGGAATTTCTAGGGTGGCCATCACCTGACCCGCCTTTACATGGGTTCCATAGTCGACGTCCAATTTCTGCACGTAGCCGGATTCCTTGGCATAAACGTCGATCTCCTGAAAGGGCACCAATTCGGAGGACAAAGTAATTTGCCGGCTCAGGGTTTTCTTCACCACTCTAGTCACGCCCACGGTGACCGCCTGCTGCGCGCTTGCTTCGACCTTCTTATTGCGTGCGCTGCACGATGACAGTCCGAGCGCCAGCATCGCGGCAAGACCCATGGTTATGTAACCGAATGCGTTAAACGTTTCTACCCGATTACCATTTCTTTTGTGAAGTTGTTTCATCAGTCTCTAAACACCAGCCCTCCCTGGCATCTGGGCCAGCAATCTGTAACTAACTCAACTCCTTGAGTACCTGCCGTAACTTCTCCACGGAAAAATCCTGGGATTTGCAAAGGCCGATCACCCTGTGTTCTGCCGCCTGCAATTTCGCCGCAGCCGCGGGAATCTCTGGAGCAATCTCTTTAGGAACAATCAACAATCCGTGGCGATCCCCGTGCAACAGGTCACTGGGACGCACTTCCAAGCCGCCCACCTTGACCCGCGATCCAAAGTCGAAGATATGGGCATAGGCGTGCGACACCGCCACATTTCCCGCAAACAGCTGCAAGCCCATATCTCTTACGCGCGGCAGTTCTCGCACCGCGCCATTAGTTACGTACCCCACGCAGCCTAGTGCTCTCAAGATCGCCGCGTGCATGTCGCCAAGAAATGCTCCGACGCCCGGTGGTTCGTCCAAATCCTCCAATACCGCAATTCTCGGTGGCGGTACCCGGAGAATGCTGTTCCACCAGTCGGTACGATCGAGGTAAGAGCCCGCGATCGGCGGCTCGCCGGTACGAAGACGGGCCGTAGCCGCGAAGCCCACCATGGGCGGGAGATCGTCGAAGACGCACCGAACGCGAGCGTCGGCGAAGCCGGCGTTCCGCAGCCTTAACTGGAAAGTCTCGATTGCGTTCGAGACCGTGCAAGTATCCAAACGTCGCAGAGCATCCAGATGCTCGACGCGAGTAACAGGCTCAAGAGGCATCTGTATCCTTTCCTCGACCTTTCAATTTTGACCTGTTAGGGCCGCGATCCAAAACGTCGTGAGCGCAGGCAAAATCCTGCCATCACGACACATAACCGGATCAAAGCAATACAGAATTACGTGAAAAATTAAAGGAGGAATTCAGACGATGGAGGGGGCCTGTTGTACAGGCTGTTACTGAAAACGGGCTTCGGAAGCAGAGGCTCAGCGGGAGCCAGTCGGGTTTCAATCGTGCCGGGCTCGATGATACTGAAATTCGTGCCCGGCGCTATCCATCGAGTAGCATCTCTATCAAGGTGCTGGCGCTTAGGCTCAATAGATCGGCGGTCAATCGATTTTACGACGTGAGACTGATAATTGCTGGAAGTCCAAAAACGGGTAGCGACACTGAGCGTCAGCGAGCAAACGGCAATGACGACCAGCACACGCTGCCATCTGCGCTGACCAGCTCTACAATGTCTCAGCGATCGCATATTTCAGTCAGCCGTAAACCACTTCGCGGGATTATACAACATGGGACACAAGGACACAGACATTACCTCGGTCACCGACTCCCCATGAAGTTGGATAACGAACCCAGGGAGTTGGTTGCACGGTTGATTCCTGCGCCCGAACCGATCATTTGTCAGGCATCTCCCCGCGCTGCCGCATTATCAGCCGGCGTCTCGAGAACCGTCAATAAATTCTACGTATGCGCGAGTTTCGGATGAAGATAATTGAAGCAAAGCGCCACAGGTTTCTCAAGGTACTGCTATAGTGGACTTCAATTGGCGCTCATCCTCTGGTTGCCGTGAAACTCTTCTGCCGCACATCCGTTCTGTTCCTTTCACTGGTTGCTCCCCTTTGGGTGAGCGCGCAGGAATCCATAGCAATACAGGTTATCAGCGACACCGTGTTAATTCCAGGTAAAATCCATGATCGCGATCTTGTCTTTCTGCTCGATACCGGCAGCGAGGAATCGTCGATTGATGCTTCTGTTGCCGCGGAATTAGGATTAAAGTCTGTTGGAACCGAGCAAGTCCTCAAGAATTTCCGAAATCTGGCAGTCGATTTTACTGAGGCGGAGTCTCTCAGAATTGGTAAATCGGTTTTCAGCCATGTGAAACTGGCTGAGATTACTCTGGCGCCTCTGTCGCAAGCTTTGGGCACAACCGTAGACGGCGTGCTCGGCAACGATATTCTTCAAGACCTTACTTTCAAATTGAGCTATTCGAAGCAACAACTACTCGTGGGGCCACTGCCGAGTCTTGGAAGTTTGGGGCAATCAGTTGCACTTCGTCGCTCCGACGGTCAGTTTCTTGTGCCGGTGAGCTTTGTTTCTACGCCTGGAACGTTCGTCTTCGACACCGGTACGAACTCGACGAATCTTGGCTGGAAAACGTGGGAGCTTGTGACACGGACCTGGACTCCGAGGGAGATTATTGAAGGCATACTGCGCGCCGGCAATCCGACATCACCAGCCATTTTGGCCTGCCTGCCTACCGTTCAACTGGGGGACACGACGCTAAAGGATCAAGTGGTTCGAGCTCAGACCAAGTCGGATGCAGGTGCGTTTTCTTCAGAAGATTTTAGCGGAATCCTTGGATCAGACATCTTGCGGCAGTTCGAGGTCACGTTTGATTTCAAACATGACAGGGTCTTCCTCCGGCGGGACGAGAACTGCCAACCAGACCCTTATCGGTACGTAACAATCGGAATTCAGATTGCGAAGGACGCTCGGAACGGGATCCAAGTGATGTCGGTTTGGAAAGATTCGCCGGCTGCAGATGCAGGCATTAGACCGGGTGACTATCTCGAGGCAGTGAACGGCCAGCCGATTAAATCTCTCACGCCGGCACAGGTATCGAGCAAATTCCATGCGGAGGAAGGCACTGCGGTAAGGCTAAACATCGAACGCAACTCAGAACCGTCAACCGTTACTGTTCAGACCCGCCGCTTGCTATGCTTGGGCCATCGGCCATAGCAAATTTCCACGAGCTTGCCACTTGGTAGAGAATTGCCCAAGACACTTGATGATGGATACTGCGATCAGACGCTCCCGGGCAGCCGACGTATTCGCTTTCCTCCCCCACTAGCCTGGATTATTCACGAAGTCTCTAGCCAAGAAAGAAAGGATGCTCTAAAAGGGATGATGAACACTGGGGTTGCAGCCCCTACATTCCATTTCGGAGCATCCATCGCTTGATACAAAGTGTTTTACCACAGCTGACCTTCTCCTTCTACCGCCATCAACCCATCCGCGCCGATTTTTCCGGCGGCCAGATCACCAGCGATGCCGGTCTGCTGCCCCTGCGTGCCTTCGATCAGCGCCATCATCTGACGCGGGACTGGGCCGAAGGCCTCAGCGACCCGCGTCAAACCGCGCGCGTGCAGCACGATTCGCCCGCGCTGCTGCGGCAACGCATCTATCAGATCGTGGCCGGCTACGAAGATGCCAATGATGCCGATCGTCTGCGCCACGATCCCCTGTTGCAGATCGTCGCCGATCAGAAACTAGGAGTCGCGCTCGGCTCCCAGCCCACGCTCAGCCGTTGGGAGAACGCTCCCGCGGGACGCGATCTGGTGCGCTGCAACGACCGGCTGTGCGAGCAGTTCATCCGCCTCTGCGGCGAGCAGGTTCGCCAGCGCGGCGAGATCCTGCTCGATCTCGACTCCACCGACGATCCCACCCACGGCCAACAGCAACTCAGCTTCTTCAACGGCGCCTACGGCCAGCACATGTATCATCCTATGCTGGTCTTCGAGCGCCACACCGGATGTCTGCTGGCGGCGCGCCTGCGGCCGGGAAACGCCTCCAGTCATGCCCGCATCGTGCCCATGCTGTTGCGCCTGGTACCACGTTTGCAGGCCGCCTTCCCCGACGTGAAGATCAAACTGCGTGGCGATGCCGGCTTCGCTTTGCCACTTCTCTACCAGTTCTGCGAGTTCTTCGACATCGAGTATGCCATCGGCATCCCCGCCAACTGCGTCTTTAAACAGCGTGCCGAACCGCGGCAGAAACAGTTGCAGCGCCGCTATCGCCGTACCCAACTCCCGCAGCGCAGTTTCTCCAGCTTCCGCCACCGCGCCCGTTCCTGGCCGCGGCAGCGCCGCATCTGCTACAAGGCCGAGCACACCGCCACCGGAACCAACTTGCGCTTCGTAGTTACTAACTGCGCCGGTCGCGCCGCCGAGGTCTTCGCTTTCTACAATGATCGCGGCGAGTGTGAGAACCGCATCGAGGAGTTCAAGAACGGCTTCCGCGCCGACCGCTTGAGCTGCCACCGCTTCCTGGCTAACGCCTTCCGCCTGCTCCTGCACGCCGCCGCCTACAACCTGGTCAACTTATTCCGTCTGCAGTTGCCCCAGCCTTGGCGCTCAGCCCAGATCGAAACTCTACGCGCCCAGCTTTTCAAAATCGGCGCCCGCGTACGCCAGACCGCCCGTTGTGTTCGCTTTCACCTCGCCAGCGGCTGGCCCTTTCAGAACCAGTTCCGCTCCGTCGTCCTCGCTGTCAACAGCGGTTGACCGAACCACTTGCCTCCGAACTCAGCTTTCCACCGGCAGTCCGTGCGGAGCCGTGCCCAAAAACCTTCCTCAACTTGGTCCCGGCGCAGTTTCGTTCCCGACGACCTCTGACCCACCTGCCCCTTTATCTATCCAAGCTCTTGATCCCACCTCTCCCACACAAATCTCGGGTCTGATGAATTAAGTAGGCTAGAGGTGTACAGCAGCGAGTTTGAGTGAAGCCTGGCGGGCAATGGAAGGAACTGCACTATCAGGAAACTCACGCCAAAATCTCCTTCTCTGCCCGATAGATTGAAGTCAATCACTATAATTCATGACAATGATGTCATCCCGTTCTGGAAGGAGAAATCTCTATGAGAAAGTTATGGTTTGTTCTGCTGCTTATGGGTGGCTTTCTCCTGGCACAAGACAGCAATCCCAGCGCCACGAGTCAGCACAAGCCGAAGGGTTCCAAGGGAGAGGTAACCGTACAGGGCTGCGTCGGCAGGTTTAGCGGTGATTACACACACTGACGAAGCAGGATCCAGCGATCACCTACGAGCTTCAAACTACCGGCAAAATAAAGCTCCGTCAGTACCTGGGCCAACGGGTGGAAGTAACCGGGAGTGAGGGGCCTTCGATGAGCACAAGCTCCGACGCCTTAACAAAAACGGGTTCTGCATCTGCCGTGACGTTGACGATCACCTCGATCAAGACTATCTCGAAGGAATGCACCGTGCACCAAGTCCCCGAGTAGGAGGATCTTAGTCACACTCAGGAGGCATAGCCTCGATCTCCGATTCGGAGTCACATGGCTTTTTCGTCTTGGCGGGCTCCAGCAATGCTGGCCGGTTGTAGTGCAGAATCCACAACCCTTCATTGTTGGTGAGATAGATCAAGCCGTGCCCGCCGTCAAGGAGACTCGTCACCCCACTAAATTCCTGAAGTGTTTTCGGATTGTGCGGGTCGCTCAAATCCAGCACACGCACGGTCTCCGTGGGATGGTCTCTCCTAGTGAGGCTGGCCGGTTTGTTCTCCGGTGTCTCAGCGATAGCAACGTTAGGGCTGACCATCTCTAGGTTCCCTGCGGTAGCTTGGCTCGATTCTGCGGTTCGCTTCAGCAAGTTCGGCTTGTCTGGCTTGGTGACATCCACAATCATGAAGCCCTGCTTCGAAGCTTGCTGAACGTAGAGGTAATTCTTTCCGTTCTCCTTTTGCAGCAACATTTGGTTTCCCGTCGCCTGAGGAAGCGGCAGGTGTGCGATCACGGTCGCGGGCACATCCGTGGGCTTCTTGGAAGATTTGTCCTTGGCAGGCGACAGCGCAACGAGAACCAAAAAGAACGCAAGAACTGTTACCCCACTTGGTACAACGGGTCTTCGAATGCTCTCCATAAGTCACCTCAACTTCAGGTCAGGCTCGCTCGCTGAGATAGGGGTCCCAAACGTTTCCAATGCTTCTGTGAGTGTGCGCGATTCAAACAGTCGCATTTCTTCTCTCGTCATAGGTCAGAGCTTGTTCATACCATCCAGCGCCGCAACTTTGTACGCTTCCGCTAATGTCGGGTAATTGAAGACCGTGTCGCGGAAATACTCGATCGTTCCGCCCATCGTGAGGACGACTTGTCCGATGTGCACGATCCGCGTGGCCCTGTCGCCGATCACGTGCACCCTTAGCAATCTGAGGGACTCGGGGTCGAATAGCGCCCTTCTGCCCTGCTGGTCCGCTGCCTATGACGACCAGATCATATTCGTTCGTTTCCATGACCCTTCCGTAGGACCGAGCATTACCCGCTTTGTCGCAACCTCGACGGTTCTACGCCATCTATGTGCGTGTGCGGCAGCTAACGCCAAAAGGAGTAGCCGATGGATATGCCGTACCGCAATGCGTAACCGGAACTAAACTCGACGTTGTTGTTGATCAGGTAAAGGCGGGCCTCCGGCCGCACGAACACGCTGTGCCAGACGTAGAATCGAATGCCCCCGCCAAAGTCTCCCATAAAGTGATTGCTGCTGAAGTAATTGGTGCAGGAATAGTAGTTGCAGTTCGGGTAAGGAGTATAGAAACGGAGCTTTCGGCACCGATGCCAGCCATCACCTCGGCAGTGATGGATTTTGTCAGCGGAGGGGCCCAGATCGCATTGAAGTCGTAAAAAATCGGACGGTAGGGCTGGTATCCTCCGTACAAGTTTTGACTAGCCCTCCAGTACAATTCGCCCTCAACACCCAGGTGGTGCACGAGAAGGAAGTCTCCGCTGAATCCCGGGTACGCTCCTCCACCCATCGTTCGGAAGAACAGTCCTGAAGAGTTGGTGCTGCCAGCAGGTGCAGAAAGTCCACTGACAACAAACCCAAAGTCAAACTGCTGCGCATGGGCACTACCTCCCATCAGGCACAGTGTGAGCAGTAAGGCGAGTAAACTCAACTTTCTCATCTTGATCCTCCGAAAAATGCGGGCTAGACGTGTAACCTTCCTTTGTGGAGAGGCTGGCGGAGGCGCGTTCACCGTCCTGGTCTACCGGTATAAAGGGTCGTACCTTGGACGCATTTTGAACATGTTGACGACCGGTCAACGCGATGCGCACCAAACCTGCAGTTGCGGCCGTCGAGAAGAGCAGATAGACACGATCACGCTCCACCGCGAGTTCCACAAGCGAAACAATCAAGAACACTATAATAGAACACTAGCAGCAGCACACGCTTCATATGGTGCCTCCATCAATCCCTTGCTGTTTTGGAGCGCGCCGGTTAGGCCGAAAGCGGAGTTCGCCTGGGTCTTAGCCTCAAATCACGTTCGAACAGCGACTAATTGCGGAGCAGGAGCAAGCCAGTTCAGCAGGAAGGAGGAGGTCGGTTGTAGAGATTCTCGTCGAGAATCGGATTCAGAAGGGGCAACCCTGCAGTCGCCATGCATGAATGGCATGTCGATCCGTGAAACGGGGTGAAACCGGAGCCGCCCAACGAATCGCATCACGATTCAAATGTTGACGGACTGCGTGGGGTGCGTTGGATTGTGCCGTGGTGCCGTAGGAAGGCTTGAGGTGAAATGTGCGTGTTACTAACTAAGCTTCCCGTCAGCGAAAAGACGGATAGGATGATCAACAGATGGTAAGTAGTTGGGCGGTTACTGGATCGCGAGTTTTGCCTTTTCGCCATCCTCACAATCTCATTATAGCAGAGCACCACACGGGCATCCGCATAATCAGAAGAGATGTGTGACAGGTCAGTATGGTTTCAACCAAACCGGCAATGGCAAACAAGAACTAGCCAACAGCCAACCAAAGCTATTAATCACTCATCAATCAATTTATAGCGAGTAGGGTTGCTTATGTGGCATCGGCAGAACGGCGCTAATCGGCTGGCGATATACTACGCCGTCGTTTGTGCAATGTTGGTTGCTCTTCTGCTCGTACGCGTCGCTCCGCCAAGCTTTCCGCGTGTATTTTCGGATGCCCCGACCGTCAACTGCGATCGACATCATGACCCAAGACCTTGTTTTGATCAAAGTGAACTGTACGGGCACGTTGCGATCGCAACCTTTTCTCCTGAAGTTCCGGTCGCATTTTCTCCCTTGATGCCGGGAGCGGCGCCGGTTATTTCTTCTTACCCGGGCGGTACTCACTACACTCGCCCCCCTCCGCTCGCCTAACTTCCCCAGACTCTGTTTGTGGCGTTAATCCGTATTCCGATCTGGCGAATCTGTCCCGCCATGTTGGATCTCCGGAGAATCGCAGACTTCCTGCTTCACCAAAGAAATCTCCGAGGAACGGCACCATGGCTGAAAACAAATCGGAAAACTGGAGGCATCTTTGCCACGCCGCACTTGAGGCAAAGGACCCCGATGAGCTGTTACGGATCGTTCACCGACTGAAGAAGGCCCTAAAACAGGAGGAGCAGGTTCGACGTGACTTTCGAGCGGCGAACGCTTGCAGCAGAGGAGACGCTAACCAATGTCGCTTCAATTCACAGATGAAGTGAACGGGCAGAACGTCTGCACCTTGCCCACTGGCAACTCAGCAGAAAGCATCCAGATAGCGTTGGTCGCAGCGGCCAAAAGCGGAGACGCAGCCGCTTTCGAGGAGTTGGTATGCCGGCACCGGCGGAGGCTGCGACGTGTGGCGCAAAGAATAACTCACAACCGCGAGGACGCTGAGGATGCAGTACAAGGTTCCCTTCTACTGGCATTTTCGCATCTCGCCGGCTTTCGTGGAGACTCTGAATTCTCAACTTGGCTAACCCGAATCGTGATCAATGAAGCCCTGATGAATCTGCGTAAAAGCTTTCGAAGGAACGAGGTTCCTCTCACCGAATCCGGTGGGACTGAAGATGCTTACCTACATTCAGAAGTGGCGGATTTGGGTCTCTCTCCTGAAGAGAGTTATTCCTGGCGGGAGTTGCAACAGATTCTGAGTCACATGATACAAGGGCTGAAGCCGAACTCTCGGATTGTCTTTCAGCTCCGGTATTTGAAGCAGCTTTCGACAAAAGCCACGGCCAGCGTCCTGAGGCTCCCTGTTTCGACCGTCAAGACTCGCCTGCGCCGAGCCCGACTGGAACTGCAGCACGGGTTGCAGAAACACTTTCAGACCGGCACAGAGGAAAGATTCTCAACGGTGAATGAAAAAGAAAAAGAGGCTGTGACGAGGCCAATTGAGGAGGAACTATGAGCACGCGCGGCGTCGGGATCAAGACAATACTCGGTTTGGCGCTGTGGGCATCCGTCTCCCAGAACCTTGCGGCTGAGGAGGCTCTGGCCGCAAACGGAGTAGCGGCACACCTGCTAGTCACGGTCAAATCTCGTCACGGTTCCGACGTACCAGCCGTTAGCCGGGAAGATGTGACGGTTTATGAGGGGCGTGACCGCGACAGAGTTACCGATTGGGTTCCTGCCCAGGGAGACCACGCAAGCCTCGAACTCGTCATTTTGCTCGACGATGGTTCCAATATCAGTCTGGGTTCACAACTCGAGGATCTTTCCCAATTCGTCATCTCAGAACCGACATCGACCAAGATTGGGGTGCCTACATGCAGAACGGCATTGCGCGCATGGAACAGAATCTGACCAGCGATCATGCCCTAGCTGCGAAAGCTCTACGCCTCCCCCCTGGGGATCAGCGGCATGAATGCAAGCCCATATTTTTCCCTGAGCGACCTGATCAAACAGTGGCCGCAGAGTACCGCCCGCCGGGAGGTTCTCATGGTCTCCGATGGAATCGATCGTTACTACGGCAGCAGTGATTTGCAAGACCCTTATCTTGCCGCGGCAATCGAGGATGCTCAGCGCGCTGGGGTCGTCGTTTTTGTGATCTATACGCCAGGGGTGGGTCACTACAGTCATAGTTACTGGCGGACGTATTGGGGGCAGATTTACCTCTCACAGGTTGCGGACGAGACTGGCGGGGAATCGTATTACATTGGTTTCACTGGAGCGCCGGTAACTTTCATCCCTACCTGGATGATTTAGCCCAGCGACTGACCCGTCAATATCTCCTGACATTCTCTGCTAAGCCACAGAAAAAAATGGTTTGCAGCCAGTTAAGGTCATTACCGAAGTGCCGAATGCAGAACTGGTTTCGGACGACAGAGTTTACATCCAGGGACACCCTAGAGATCGAGAACGAGCGCACGTTCGGCGGCGTCTTGGGGTGACTGAAGATGCACTGTAGAAATCAAAGATGGAATTAGATAACCAAACCCGTTATATAATTATCGTTACTAATAGGGTGGGGTGCATGTCGCTTGATCGGCATTTTCCGAGCGGCAGTTGCAAGACGATCTGGATTCGTGGCGTTCTTGCGTCCATCGCACTTCTTGCGGTCCTGGCTGCGCGAAATGTACCGCCCCATTTTCCCAGCGCCTCACGTGTTCATTCTGCGGCCAGCGCCGATTCACACCACGACCAGAGACCTCGATTTGAAAACAGCGGCTCGAAATGGAGCGCTCCTGCTGACAGTTTTCGACCAGTTCCTCCCACCCCCGAATCGGCACACCTAACACCGACTCCACGGCTATTCTCCACGCTTCAGACCAAAGGCTTCCACTTCAATCGCCCGCCTCCGATTAGCTAATCCGTCCCAGCATCAGTAAACCTTTTCGTTAGTCCGACACTTTGCAAACACTGGAGGTGACCCATGGTTGCTTCGGTGGCCGCAAGATGTGCTACTGGAAAAAGAAGCTGGTTCAACGATTTACACCCCAAGTGGATTGAACGGCTCATTCCATTGGGTGTTGGGTTGGCCTGCTTCACGATCACTGAGGTTATGCACTATCTGTTGGTTCCGGATCTTGGACGCCGGAAGGAAAGATGGTTAGCAGAAGCTGTGTCCGCATTTTTGGTTAGCGTATTGGTGGCGAAAGTAGCTGCCGTCGTACACCGGCAATATCAGGTAATGCTGGCGCGGACACAAGTGATCTCCGAAATGAATCATCACATTCGGAATGCCCTGATGGCTATCTCTGCCTCGGCGTATCTAAGCCAAAACCAGGAGTGCATTCGGACGATTTCGGAAAGTGTTTATCGAATCGACTGGGCGCTTCGGGAGATCTTGCCTCGAATGCAACCGCTCCCGGAAGTCGAGAGATCCAGACTCATGTTCTTGGTCCCTAGATCCCCGAGCGCATCGCGAGAAAACGACAACCTTGATTTGAGCCTCAGTTTTGGAGAACGCAAATGAGTGGAATGAAGATTCTGTGTGTCGAGGACCAGCCCGAGTACATGGCTATGCTAACAACCATGCTCGAAGGGATTGGCTACGAAGTAATGCCTGCACGCAACCGGGGGCAGGCGATCGATCTGCTTACCAAACAAACGATCGACGGAGTGCTCCTGGAATACAACTTGCCGGACGCAACCGGCACCACGTTGCGCGCACAACTAAAAGCCATACGTCCGGAGATACCCGTCCTGCTGTTTGACGGAATCGGAAGGCAGACACCATTCATGGTGCGCTTCTTTGATTCTTACCTGCGGAATGCGGGACGGTTCGGTGGCGAAGGAGATTTGGAGGTATGAGAACGCAACAGTCACGGCAAACAGGAAAGGTGGACAGCTCAGAAATTCTAAGGTGCCGGCGCATTCTCCAAATCCAGCGCGAAGACGCGATGAGGTCTCTCGATCGATTAGGAGATGAAACACGCAGCTTGGATTCTGACTGCCCCAAGGACGTCGGGGTCTTTGTACGACAAATCTGTCTAAGGAAGCTCTCTTTCAACAAAGGGACGAACGACAACTGATGGTGCGCATGATCGACGTAGCACTGGCTCGAATTCAGCAAGGCATTTTCGGGGGGTGTGTGGCTTGCGGGGACGACATCAATTCCCGGCGGCTTGATGCTCTGCCGTGGACTCAGTACTGTCTTCGCTGCCAACAGAGCTTCGAAGAGGTAGAGAAAGTTGATGGGAGGGTCACGTTGAAAAAAGCGGGTTAACGAACGTACCGCCTTAACCGAATTACGAAAAGTTTGGTATGACAACCATCAATCGAACAATGCGTGTTGGCATGATCCTGGCACTGGGCATGCTCTTTCTGGGGATACGCTCTGACGCATCGGCTGGTGATTTCTATCCGTCTTACGCAGACGTGAAGGTGATCGCCCACCTGGCACTGTCCGGCGCATCGCCGCAACAAATGTTCCTGCAACAAGATGACAGAAAGCAGTACTTGTACTTGCAGGAGCCTTCTCAGCAAGGTTTCACGGTTGTCGATGTAACCAAGCCGACAACGCCAAAGATGGTCAGCCACGTGCGGCAGGGGAACCTTACCATGGTGAGCTCCGGGCTCGCAATCGCTGAAAAATCAGACAACTCTGCCGCCGCGGGTGCTTCTCACGCAACTGGAAGCACAAAAGGGACGCGCGGAGGCGGCGGTGTCTCACAGTCGGTTCGTGTGCTCGATGTAAGCGATCCGGCGCATCCGCGGACAATTCAGACCTTCAGCGGAGTCACGAGTGTTTTGGCGGATGATGCACGGGGCTTGATCTATGTGGCGAACGGCGAAGGCATCTGGATCCTCTCGCACCAGCGAGTGTTGCGGAGGCATGAATGCAGTTCGTCGGATGCGATATCGTCGGCCATTCCCAACTGCGATTAGCGAGTCGCATGGGACGTGCCTGCTCTTGAACCGGGGTGATCCCAGAGAGGAGATCACTTGCGCAGAAAAAGATTTGTCGACCGGAGCTGGGGCTCTAACGGTGTGGTGCCAATGCCACGCAAGAACGCCTCTTCGTTCGATGAGGTCGTGGAGAACATGGGGCTCTCTCCGGCACAGTACGCAAGCTCTCTGGAACTCAAAGAGTGGGCACGCGCAAACAGAACCCAAAAGTACGTGCCGATCGATCTCTTATTATAATAGCGTGGGGCTTTGAAGTAGAACCGTTGTGACGCTCGATCTTAGTCAACGGAGGTTCGACATGAATGACGTAAAGGTTCTTTGTGTAGAGAACCACCCCGAGTACATGGAGGCGCTTAAGTACATGCTGGAGTCGGCCGGTTATGAAGTCATGCCGGCGACGACTGGCGAACAGGCTCTTGATCTGGTGAGAGATCACCCGGTTTTGGGCGTCTTATTGGAATATGACTTGCCAGACGCTACCGGCACTGCCGTAAGGGCTGAGATGAAGCGGATCAAGCCGGAGATTCCGGTTCTGTTGTTCAATGGCGTAGGTAGCCAGACGCCGTTCTTGCTTCGATTTTTTGACTCTTATCTTCGGAACTTTGAACGGCCCGAAGGAGTATTCGAAGAGTTAGCCTGCTTAATTCATCAGAGCTGAGATTTGTGTGGGGGAGGTGGGATCAAGAGCATGGATCGATAAGGGATGGAGCGGGTCAGAGGCCGTGGGGAACGAAACTGGGGCGGGACCGGGTGGGGGAAGGTTTTTTGGGGACGGCTCCGCTGGACTGCTGGTGGAAAGTCTGAGTTGGGGGCAGGGGGCGGATCAACTGCTGTTAACGGCGAGCGTGGCGGAGCAAAACAAGTTCTGAAAGGGCCAAGCGCTGGCGAGGTGGAAGCGGATGCAGCGGGCGGTGTGGCGGACGCGGGCGCCGATTTTGAAGAGCTGGGCGCGTAGAGTTTCAATCTGGGCTGAGCGCCAAGGCTGAGGCAACTGCAGACGGAACAGGTTGACCAGGTTGTAGGCGGCGGCGTGCAGGAGCAGGCGGAAGGCGTTGGCCAGAAAGCGGTGGCAACTGAGGCGGTCGGCGCGAAAGCCGTTCTTGAACTCCTCGATGCGGTTCTCACACTCGCCGCGATCGTTGTAGAAGGCGAAGAGGTCAGAGGCGCGGGTTGGCAGTTCGTCACGACGAAGCGCAGGTTGGTGCCGGCGGCGGTGTGCTCGGCCTTGTAGCCGATGCGGCGCTGGCGCGGCCAACTGCGGGCGCGGTGGCGGAAGCTGGAGAAGCTGCGCTGCGGGAGTTGGGTGCGGCGATAGCGCCGCTGCAACTGTTTCTGCCGCGGTTCGGCACGTTGTTTAAAGACGCAGTTGGCGGGGATGCCGATGGCATACTCGATGTCGAAGAACTCACAGAACCGATGGAGAAGTGGCAGAGCGAAACCGGCGTCGCCACGCAGTTTGATTTTCACGTCGGGGAACGCGGCCTGCAGACGCGGCACCAGGCGCAACAGCATGGGTACGATGCGGGCATGACTGGAGGCGTTTCCCGGCCGCAGGCGAGCCGCCAGCAGGCATCCGGTGTGGCGCTCGAAGACCAGCATCGGATGATACATGTGCTGGCCGTAGGCGCCGTTGAAGAAGCTGAGTTGCTGTTGGCCGTGGGTAGGATCGTCGGTGGAATCGAGATCGAGCAGGATCTCGCCGCGCTGGCGGACCTGCTCGCCGCAGAGGCGGATGAACTGCTCGCACAGTCGGTCGTTCCAGCGCACCAGATCGCGTCCCGCGGGAGCGTTCTCCCAACGGCTGAGCGTGGGCTGGGAGCCGAGCGCGACTCCTAGTTTCTGATCGGCGACGATCTGCAACATGGGATCGTGGCGCAGACGATCGGCGTCATTGGCATCTTCGTATCCGGCGACGATCTGATAGATCCGTTGCCGCAGCAGCGCCGGTGCATCGTGCTGCACGCGTTCTTTTTGACGCGGGTCGCTGAGGCCTTCGGCCCAGTCCCGAGTCAGATGATAGCGCTGATCGAAGGCGCGCAAGGGCAACAGACCGGCGTCGCTGGTGATCTGGCCGCCGGAAAAATCGGCGCGGATGGGTTGATGACGGTAGAAGGAGAAGGTCAGCTGTGGTAAAACACTTTGTATCAAGCGATGGATGCTCCGAAAGGGAATGCTGGGTGGCGAAACCCAGTGTTCATCATTCCTTTTAGAGCATCCTTTCTCTTTTGGCTAGAGACCTCGTGAATAATCCAGGTTAGGGAATTAGCACTGAGTGTTTGGACATGGAAAACACTGATGCGCCGCTCTCCTTCGTAGCAGCGAAAAGGAGTTGAAATGCCCGCCGAAGTGGTTATCGAATCGGGAAAGGCGAAAGGCGAGCCAAGCTCGGCAGTGACACCGAGTCGCAGCCAAACAAGTTCTCCCGCCACCAAGCTGGACGCCACGATCTACGTAGGGAGCCCGGCAGTGGGAACGTCCAAGGCTGCGTCGGCAGGTGGAATCGCGTTCGTCGGGCCAAAGGATACTGAACTTAACCACCAACGGCGCCGGTTCGTCTGGAGTTGCGTCGTCGCCTTCGTCGCGAGCTGGTTCATTGCATTTCTTCGGTTCTTCTTTCCACGCGTACTGTTTGAGCCAGCCACTGTTTTCAAAATTGGTTATCCCTCAGACTACGGCCTGGGAATCGACGAGAAGTGGCTGCAGAAATTCCGTATCTGGGTCGACCGGAATCCCGATCGTTTGTTCGTCATTTATGCGTTGTACCCATCTGGGCTGCACGCCTGACTGGAAACCGGCGGAAGATAAATTCAAATGTCCTTGCCACGGTAGCGGCTATGACAGCGAAGGAATCAATTTTGAAGGGCCGGCGCCACGCCCCATGGATCGTGCTCACATCGAGATGGCGCCGGATGGCCAAATGTCGGTTGACGTCGCCCGACTTTATTCTTGGCCGAAAGGCCAAAGGAGCCAGTTCAATGATCCAGGCGCTTACCTATCCGCCTGAGACGATTTTAGAGCAAGAAAGCATTCGGAGGTGGTTTATGAAACCAATACTCGTTGCGTTGTTGGTCGGACTTTTCGCGCCATTGTATGGCCAGCAACAATTCTGCTTTTCCAATAACTGCCCTCAGACACCAGCTACGATGTTCACGTTGGATCGGAGCGACAGGCAGCTAAGTACCATCTTTCGACCTTTGCCAACTCTGCCGGCCTACGAGCCGATTGCGCACTTGGATTTGTCGCCTGGGACGAGGCAGTTCTTTCAATACTCGGCGTCAACGGATGCTGACAACAGATTGGAACTTGCGAGTCCGGGCAGTGCGACCGCGACGAGTGAAATCAGCCATGGCGGCGCGACGGGCACGCACTCCTCACCTGGCCTGAACCGGTCACACATGGCAGGGTCGACCTTTTCAAGTGGACAAGGAGGAATTGGATTCACCCCGGCATTACCCAAGTTCTGAATGGCGGCGAGAGAGATCTGTATGGAGACAGTCTTAATCCTGTATGCAATTTGTGCCTCTGCGCTGGTGATTTTGGAGCACATTATCTCGCTCCGATGGTCTTCGCCAAAGGTGCAGTCAACCGGTATCAAGAAGCAGGATCAACTACGTTGCCATCCCCGACTTTTTGCTCCACGAATCGGCAAAATGTTACCCAGATCTGGTGATCTTTGACCTGTGCGCGGATAACCAGGGAACGCCCGGCACGAGGACATTCCAAGATCGCTGATGGTCTCCAATGGTGACTTGCCTGACCCGCTGAAATGGCTTCCACCGAAGAGTACCGTGGTTTTGTGTCGCGGCGATGGTATCGAACGTTTGATAACCAGACTGAAGGCACGCTTTTGCAACTCGACATCGAGGTCATCTACTTGTTGGACGATGGCATCAATTTCCCGCTGACGGTTACTTGGGACGAGAGACGTGTTGGGCGGGCGTCTACAGAGGAAAGAAGACCAAATCGTCGAGAGCATAGTTTACGAGGCGGCAAGCGATGACATAAATTCGAGAGGTGATTTCCATGAAACGCGTACTGTGGATCAGTCTAGTCATGTTCGCGGCGGATTTGTTTGCGCAGAGCGCAATTCCTATAGGCACAATCCTTCCCGTTGCCCTGAACTCTTCTCTGAATTCACGGAAGGTCAAAGCTGGGCAAGTAATTACAGCACGAGTTATGCAGGATGTTCCGTTGTCGTCAGGATCAACGATTCATGCTGGCGCTATAGTCATAGGCCACGTGATTGATGTCAAGCCAGGGAACGGCGCCAGCGGCGCGCAAATGTCCCTCCGGTTCGACACCCTCGTGGTTTCTAAACGGCGGATGCCCATCACTACCAATGTGAGGGCATTGGCATCAATGATGGCGGTAGAGGAAGCACAAGTTCCGGAGAGTGGCCCCGACCGAGGAACGTCAGAGAGTGCGTGGACCACCAATCAGATCGGAGGTGAGGTCGTCTACCGTGGGGGCGGGCCGGTTGCTGATGGACTGCGGTCTGTCGGAGAACCAACGTACGGCGGCGTGCTGGTTCACGTCTCCAGCAAACCCGGCACGAAGTGTCGGGGCGAGATCGAGGGCAATGATCGGCTACAAGCGCTGTGGGTGTTTTCCTCTGATGCCTGCGGAGTTTACGATTTCCCGGATCTGACGATAGTCCATGCGGGACGAAGTGATCCAGTTGGCGAGATCACTCTGGCGTCAGACAAAGGAGACGTGAATATCAGGGCTGGCAGCGGAATGTTATTGCGGGTGAACAAGGCGCCAAGCTCTGACGATGATTCTTTGCGACCCCGGTGATCGTTCTCCCGCAGTGTCTTGACGGGGAGACGATTAGTGCCACTGGCCCGGGATCAGTTCGTCGCGTGGGTGAGGTTGACTGATTCCCGGTCAACATTTCAGTCCTTGGTTAAAGAGATCGCGCGGCTACTTCGGGAGTCCTCCCGGCTGGAGTCACCTGCTCAACCAGTGCCATACTGTCTTTCTATTCATTGGATTGTTCGCCGTGCTGATTTCCTGAACTTTGATCAGTCAGTTAACGATATTGGGCGGCCTGATTCTTCCAGACCGCCCGCTTTGCTGAAAATGCCGAATCGCTACGAAGACCGCCACGGCCGTTTCACAATGCTTGTTTCAACCTCTGCGTTAGCCAGCCATTACGGCCGAGGCGCAAACGTGTTCGAAGCCAGGCTCATCGGCTCTGCCAATACGTCCTGCTTTGGGTCCCGCGCAAACTCCCTCTCATGCCTGGCTGAATACACGAATTCATGTCCCGTCAACCGACCGGGGTAATACCACTTCAACAGCGCCTCCGGCTTTTGATGCGGACGCTCCGCAAACTTGATCTCCGTCTGATCCGCTGGTTGTCGACGGTAAGTTGGATTCGTGATTAGAGTTGCCTCAACCCTTGACCAATCAGCGTTGAAGACCTGCACGATGTTGCGGTCCGACTGATTGTTTTGCAGTACGAACCAATAGGTGCCCGCAGGCAAGACACCGCCCGGAATTTCCACTGGTTGATTGAAGGTAAATTTCGTCATCTGATCCCACTCGTCAGCCCGAGCAGCGAGCAGGAAAATCACACGGGTCAGAATGAAACCGAAAAAGATTGTAGATGCGCCGCGAATATTCATACTCTTGCCTCCTCACCATTCTAGTACTATGACCACATGAATAGTAATACAGATAGATACTTGTCAGCGGACAGGTCCGGGCGTATTGCTGGGGCATGGGAGACGGCAGGAAAGTTCAGCTGCGGTTGTCCAAGCCGGAGCAGCAGCAATTGGATGACTTGTTGAGCGGCGGTCTGCAGCCGGTACGGACCGTGCTGCGAGCCTTGGTGCTGCGACAACTGGCGGATGGGCAAGCGATTCGCAAAGTAGCCCGCAACTTGGGCTTGACCCCGAAGACGGTTTGGCTGACCAGCCAACGCTATCAGCAAGGCGGTCTGGGGGGAGCCTTGTATGAGCGGTCGCGCCCGGGGAAAGAAGCGCGGTTGGATGCCCAACAGCGGCAGCGCATCGTGGCCCTGGTCTGCAGTCCGCCGCCCGAGGGCCGGGCGCGGTGGACGGTGCGCTTGCTGGCGGAGGAGGCGGTGAAGCGCAAGCTGGTGCCGGGAGTGGGACGAGAGACGGTCCGAATCCTGCTCGAAAGCCACGACCTGAAACCGTGGCGGGAAAAAAATGTGGTGCGTGGCCGAACTCGATGAGGAATATATTGCGCGCATGGAGGATGTACTGGCCGTGTATGAAAAGCCGCTCTCGGTACGGGAACCGGTGGTGTGTATCGACGAGAAACCGGTGGTGCTACATCAGGAAGTTCGGCCTCCGGTAGCCCTGCAGCCGGGACGGGTGGCCCGTCGGGATGGTGAATATCGGCGTTGCGGAACGGCCAATGTGTTCTGCGGTGTTCAACCGAAAGCGGGGCGGCATTTTACCAAGGTGACCAACGACCGCTCGTCGCCCGAGTTTGCCGATTACCTGCTGGATGTGGCGGCGCGCTACCCCGAGGCCGATACCATCCATCTGGTGATGGATAATTTGAGTTCGCACACCCGCAAGGCGGTCGTCGAACGCTTTGGGGCAGAGGCCGGCGATTGGCTGTGGAATCGGTTCACCGTGCACTACACCCCGAAGCACGGCAGTTGGCTCAACCAGGCCGAAATCGCGATCAGCCTGTTTTCGCGACAATGCCTGGGCCGGCGCCGGATCGGCGATCGAGCTTCTCTGCGGAAGGAAACGCGGGCGTGGAACCGCCGCATGAATCGCGACCGAGTCAGGATCCAGTGGAGCTTTACTCGCACGCAGGCTCGCAAGAAGTTTGGCTACAAAATCACGCGGTCACGGTACTAGATGGGTTAATAAATATGAATGCCCAGCGCTAGGAGAGGTTGCCCCAAAATATGTGTGGTCCTTGTTGTTTTGAAAATGTCTTGTCGTAACCGTATGGACTTGCCCCCAAAAATGAGACAACCGGTTAAGAGACAAAATCCATGGAATGGAGAAAATGAGTCATGGGATTGTCTCGCAGGCGGTTCACACGGGAGTTCAAGTTGGCCGCGATCCAGCGGCTGGAACAGGGTATTTCCATCGCAGAAGTAGCGCGGGCGTTGGAAGTCAACCCCAACCTGCTGCATCGCTGGCGCAGTGAGTTCCGGCAAGGGCCGGGGAACGCGCTTCCCGGCCACGGGCAGCGCCGCTGGTCGGAAGGACGCATCGCCGAGTTGGAACGTAAGATCGGGCAGCAAACCCTGGAGATCGATTTTTTGAAGGGGTGCTTGCAGCGCATCGAAGAGCAGCGGATGCTGCAGGCATCGAATGGAAATCCGCAGTCTACCGTAAGGTCCGGGAAGAAATGAAGGCCGACGGTGGACTGACCATGCGACGCAGGTTGGAGCTGGGCCGGGTGAGTCGGTCCAGTTTCTACCGCTTCGATCCGGACCGCAAGGCCGGTGCTGGCGACATGGAGTTGCGGGATGCGATCCAACGCATCGCGCTGGAGTGGCCGTGCTACGGACGGCCACGCATCACCGCCGAGTTGCGGCGCCAGGGATGGACGGTGAATCCCAAGCGGGTGTATCGACGGATGCGCGAAGACAATTTGCTGTGCGTGCGCAAACGCAAGTTCGTTGTCACCACCGATTCCAACCACGGTCGCAGATTTATCCGGACTGGGCGCGAGACCTGGTGCTGACGGGCATAAACCAGCTGTGGATCGCGGATTTGACCTACATCCGACTGGCGGAAGAGTTCGTGTTTCTGGCGACGATCCTCGACGCTTTTTCCCGTTGGGTGATCGGCTGGGCCCTGGACCGCAGGCTCGCTGACGAGCTGACGTTAACCGCGCTGCGCATGGCACTCCAGCGCCGCATCGTAACTCAAGGACTGGTGCATCACTCGGATCGCGGTGTGCAGTACGCTTCCGCCGACTATACGGACTTGCTGAAACAGAACGGCATCGCCATCAGCATGAGTCGGCGCGGCAATCCCTACGACAACGCCGCCTGCGAGTCGTTCATGAAAACGCTGAAGTACGAGGAAGTGTACCGCAACGAGTATCGCGATCTGGCTGAGGCGCGTGCCGCGATCGGCGAGTTCCTGGAAAAGGTCTATAACCGGAAACGCCTGCACTCGGCGCTGGGCTACGTACCGCCCAGCGAGTTCGAGGCCCAACGGACAGCGCAAAACTTGGAGGCCGCTGCGCGGCAGCTTTCCTGGTGAGTTTTCTAAGGCATGGGAAATCTATCGATCCGATGTCTGGGTGGGAAAACGCCGGGAGCAGGTGTTCGAGCCTGCCCCTGGCGCTCATCGGCCTCGACGAGTTTCAGTTGGCTATTCCTTGGCGGGGTGGTCTCCACCACAGCCCGCCTCCGCTTCACCAACCGGGGCCAGTGTGCGGTAACTCGGTTCGCTGGTCGAGCATTTTTCAGCGAACGGCAAAATATCTCTTAACTGGTTGTCTCACTCCAGGGGGCAGGTGCAGTAACCTGCTCGATAGGAATCTGGTTTCCTTCTGGCATCGGAGAGCATCTAACCTAGGGGACCATTCGATTAGCTATGTCTTACCCTTTGTTTTCTACCTTCCCTGCGGTGCATCACACAACGAATTCTCTTCATCAAACACAGTAGAGGTGAGGAGGCAACTACATATGCGGCTACCACGGATGAAAGCAATTGCAAGCTTCTTCCTGGCCGCGATTCTATCTGCGCCCGCGTGGGCAATCGATACGAGCGCAAAATCCGCGCTACCAGGAACTCTCAATTATGTAGAAGGAAAAGCTTCGATGGGGGACCAGACCCTCGACTCAAAATCGATCGGGTCGACCGAGTTGCAACCGGGCCAACTGCTAACCACCGAAGTTGGGAAGGCAGAGATTCTGTTAACCCCCGGTGTGTTTATGCGAGTGGGTGAGAACAGTTCGGTGAAGATGATTTCGCCCAGCATTACGAACACGGTGGTCGAACTGGAAAAAGGCCACGCGATGGTCGAAGTGGCGGAAATACATCCGGAGAATGACATTCGCGTCACGGAAGGCGATACCACCGCGCGACTGTTAAAGACCGGGTTGTATGACTTCGACTTGAATCAAGAACAGCTCCGCGTCTTCGACGGCAAAGCTTCCGTCGAAGAGGGCGGTCGGCAGGCGACCGTAAAAAGCGGCCGTGAGGTTAGCCTTGCCTCGAACGCCCCGTTGAAAGTGGAAAAGTTCAACAAGAAATCCTACGAGGAAGACGATTTGTATCGCTGGAGTAGCCTGCGATCGGCCTATTTGGCGGAAGCCAACGTCGACGCTGCAGGCTTGTACGCGAACAGCGAATGGGGTCCGTGGGGCTCAGGCTGGTGGGGCGCTGGTTGGTATTGGGACCCTTGGTTCGACTCGTTCACGTTCATTCCCGGGGATGGAATTTTTTACAGCCCATTCGGCTGGGGATTCTATTCGCCCTGGTGGGTGTATCAGGCTCCATTCTACGGGTACGGATATGGAGGGTATGGGTACGGATACCGAAACGGCTACGGGCACTATTATCATCATTTCAGCACTGATGCGCGTAATTGGGGCCCCGGCGATCACTACGTAAGAGGCCGTAATTATGCCAACGGCGTTTACCGTGGGCCGGGATCCGTAGGCGGCGGCTTCCATTCCGGACCCAGAATGATGAGCGGATCTCGCGGCTTCACAGGCGGTGGCGTCCATGGAGCCGGCGGCCAGAGTGGAGGCTTCCATGGGGGAGGTTTTCATGGCGGCGTAGGTTTCCACGGCGGGGGCGGCCTTCACAATCACTGATCCGACGCGTCATTGGGAACGGGCCCAAATTCGATTTAGGCGTATTTCGGTTTTATTACTAAAGAAGTAAGGAGACAAAATGCATGAAGAGCGTCCTTTCGCTATTGCTGCTATTCCCTGCAACGTTGGTTGCACAAACTGTGTTCGATGGAACCTGGGTAGCCAAATTGGACACGGCTAAGTTGCCTAAGCGGCCGGAAGTTTACGTCTTGCAAAACGGAATTTATGAATGCTCGAGCTGCGTTCCCAAAATCAAGATAAATGCTGTGATAAGGACTATCCAATCGCTGGGTCACCGTATTTCAGCACAGTGTCTATCCGGTTCATCGATGATAACAGCATTCAGTTGACGGAAAAGCAGGGCGACAAGATTGTTTATTCAGAAGTAGACACGGTTTCCTCCGACGGCAATAATTTGCTACAGGACGTCACAGACTCGGCCGCTCCCACCGGGCAACCCGTAACCGCGGAAGAGACCTACAAGAGAACAAGCTCTGGTCCAGTTGGTTCAAACTTGATTTCAGGATCATGGCAAGCGCAGAAGATAAACATTACTTCCGACAACGGGGTTACCGTAACTTATCGCAGTACGGCGCACGGGTTGCAGGCGTCGAATCCCGGTGGCGAAGGTTATGACGCTAAGTTTGACGGGAAGGAATACTTCATCCACGGGGATCCAGTTCACAGCACAGTGTCGCTCAAGCAGATCAACGCCAACACCATCGTGGAAACAGACAAACAGGATGGAGCAGTTCACTACAGGCTTGTCATGGCTGTCTCCCCGGATGGGAAATGGATGAAAGTCACAGAGACCGATACGGAGAGAGGAACCAAGATGACCTACACGATGGAGAAGAAGTCGCCATGAAGATAGCCGGCCCACGCCGTTACTTCGGACCCGAATCCCGAATGGGTACTGCATCCATCGCACTCAGGAAGATCAGTGCTTGCTTCCGAACATTCGGAGAAATCGGTTTTAAACTAAAGTAGTGGCGCCTCTGACGGTCGCCGATGCAACGCACATCCGTCCTATTTCTTCGCCTGATTGCAAGCATCGCCGTCCGCACTGAAACTCATATTCTTAAAATCGAACGTGTAGCTCTTGAATGGGTCGAGAATACTCTGGCCCACGTTGCCGTAAAACTTATCATCCGACAGTCCTCTGGTTTGGGTGATTACAGGAAGCTCGTTCACCACCACGCACGCTCCACCGATTTTCATGTTCAGCTTGCCAGTCGAAGTAAGCCGTATACGTTCGCGCGCCGCCCGCACCAGCTAACTCGAAATCACCGATCGCTTGCGACGTGAAATCCTTCTTGTGCTCAAGGTAGTATTGCACCGTGAAAAATGATCCGGCTGCGCCAGTGTCAATGATGAATAACATTTCCGTCCCTCCGACCTCGGCAGCTACGATCGGCGTCAGTCTCTGCAGAAATAGCTTTTCTTCGCTATCAGATGTTTCCCGCCCCGCCTTCAGTCCCACACCGAACCGGCCATCCGCTGAAGAACGTAATTCGCCCCAGCGCCGACAAAACCGGGAACCCTATACTGCCGGGAATGCGATAGTGCAGGTCAGGAATCATTAAATCTTCGTCATTAACCACGATGACCGCAACATTTCGTAATTTTGCCTCACCCAGCCTAAGTTCGGGAATCACCGCTGTGTGAACTGCCATCCTCCGTCCCGCTATCCCGCTGGATGTCGCCGCCGAGCTCTGACAGCTTAAGACCAAGCCGTTGCGCCAGGCTGAAGCTGATTGCTGACAGGTTCGCCCCCGTGTCGAGGATCAACGATTCGTGGAACCGGCCGAACTCCGCGGATACTTCCAGAAGTCCGACTTTATCTCTCGTAATCGGTACGGTGAACGGCACCTTGACCTCGGCAGACTGTGGTGGCGCTCCTCGCAACAGACTCCACCGGGCGGCCTCCCTGCTCACTCTTTGTCGTTCCTCGTCGTCCATGGACGATCCGAAGCGTCTCTCCAACAGCCCATAAGTATTCGCAGCATCTGAGTACCGGAAGGCCTTCTCATAATCGTCAGCCAACGTGCTCAGCGCGATCACTTCCCGCTCTGCGTTTGTGGCGGATAAGGACGGGACCAGCGGTTCCAGAATCTGGATGGATTCGGCAACCCGGTTGCGGCGGTTTGCCATAACCCCCTCAAAAAAAGCGCGGTCGGAATCGGTCAGATCCGATTTCGACGAGAGAGCTCTATCAAGCTCAAGATAACGCCGCTCCTGCAGAAGGTGATCCCAATCGATAGTCCTGCCTTGCGCCGTTTCTGAGTTTTGAGAGTGCGGTGACGAAGACCATGCAACAACGACGAGAGTACACAGCACAAACCCGGCAAACGAAGAAAGAGCAATACGCATGGTTTTCCGTGCCAATCTCCTTACGAATCGGACCTATCTGTCCTGACTGTCTGAGTGGACGCTTTTTGCTCGGATTTCGTCAAGAGACGCTTGGGCTGTCGGTTTCTTGTTGTGGTTTCTTGTTGGAAGTCTATTTCAGCGGAGAGGAGTGGAAAGACCAAGCGGTCCAGCAAACATCAGAGCCCCAAGTCCCGTGACAGAAAGCGCCGATACTAAAACCAGGGAGAAGCGGGAGAAGGGAACTACAAAGTTTAAGAAGACCTTGAGGTTATGGTACCGCAGAACATAGACCAACTGTTTGAGGACGAGGGGGGAAAAGGGAAAAGTTTCAATCCGCTGCACAAGCGCGCATAATTGATGCCGCACTTGAGGAGCACGATAGTGAAGATTTCTCAAAAAGGGCTCTACGCGCTGCAGGCGATCATGACGCTTGCTCGGCGATACGAGCAGGGGGCCGTCAGGATTCGCGATATAGCTTCGGACGGGGACTTGCCGGAAAAGTTTCTTGAGCTGATCCTGCTTGAGCTGAAGAATGCCCGAATTGTCGAAAGTATACGTGGAGCGAAGGGTGGCTATCGGCTGCGGCGCGACCCCTCCCAAATCCAACTTAGTGAAATCATTCGTCTAATTGACGGACCGCTCGCACCATTTGGGGACGCGGATCAATTGCGAGATCTTATCGCGAGGGATTCGAGTGATCGCGCGCTGTACCAAGTATTTCTGGACCTGCGAGACGCTGCCGCAAAGATACTTGACAGCACCACGGTTGCAGACCTAATTGCCAGTCCTGGTTCGGCCGCCCGAAAACCGAGAAAGCGACGGAGCGCAAGAAAACAAGGAAGCCATTCCTAGCACCGCAAAGGCATCTGCCGCCAGGTGACGAACACTTTCCTTTATGTCGAACCCACAAACTCATAACGTCATCCTGTCGTTCCGATTCCGTGATCGATAGCAAGGTTCATCGCGTCAACGTCGGGTGGAGTCAAGCTATGCGAGGTTATTCATGCTACATTTACGGCGATGCGTTCTGAAATAGAACAAGCGGTGCAACTCCTGCGGCGGGGTGATGACTCGTCGTTGGATCAAGCCCTGACTCTACTCCAAAACACCGTGTTCTCTTTTAGTTTGCGCATCTGCGGACAGCGCCAGGACGCGGAAGACACCATGCAAGAGGTGCTGCTCAAGTCGGTTTCTTACCTGCCCAAATTCGACAGTCCCAAAGCACTCGTAGTGTGGCTCTATAAAGTGGCAAAGAACCGCTGCCTGATGAGTCGGCGCCGGAGCAAGTTTGCTTCCAATCCAGACCTCTCCCTGGAAGAACTTATGCCCGATCGGAAGGAACTTGAGCAGAACGGGAGCAATGGCAGCATCAACCCCGAAGCGTTCGCGATCCGAAGTGAGGAAGCAGAACGGCTGCGAAAGGCCATTCAGAAAGTACCGCCACAATACCGCATTGTCTTGGTGCTACACGATATGGAGGGGCTGACCGACGAAGAGATTACGGAGATCACCGGGTTGCGCCCGGGTACAGTGCGAGTCCGTCTTCACCGCGCCCGGCTGTTTGTCCGGAAGGAATTGATAAAAAGGTTGAAATCACCCTCCGGGAAAACGGTCGTCACTTCACGAGCATCTTCCCTCGAAGAGTCCAACAAGGAACAGCCCAGACCTGCCCGCTGCAAGGCTATGTTTGCCGAGCTCTCGAACTATCTCGACGAGAAGTTGGATGATTCGCTTTGTGAAGAACTGGAGCGACACCTGAACGGCTGCGGACCGTGCAAGGCGTTCCTTTCCAGCCTCGAAGCGACTATCAAACAGTGCCGAAAATCACCCGCAGAGGGCCCTGACCGGAGGAAGGCAGGCGAACTCCGCAGACATCTGCTCGCCGACTATGAACGCATGGTCGCTAAGGGCAACCGCTAATAGCCGAGGGCTACGAGCCTGGCTAACTGGAACCAGTCTTGCCCTGCAATAGATTCACTATCTCTTTTTCAAAGACCGAGATGTCGGTTATGCCTATGTGCCTCGCACTGATCCGGCCATTTCGCCCGATCAGGAATGCGATCGGCAATCCAAGGACTCCACCGTAAAGTTCACCCGTCTTCGCATTGCCCATCACAACCGGGTAGTTCATTTTGAAGCGCTGATAGAAGTCGCGTACAGGTTCTGGTCCGTCATCCATGGAAACGCCGATGATCTGCAAACCCTGGTCGCCGTATTTCTTTTGTAGTTCGACAAAATGAGGGATCTCCTCCCGGCACGGATCGCACCAGGTTGCCCAGAAGTCCAGGAGGACGACCTTGCCCCGATAAGACGAGAGATCGAGTTTTTGTCCGGTTAAGATGGGAAGCGAGAAGTCGGGGGCGAGGGAATGTTCGCTCGTGCCTGTGCCGGCGGGCATGACATGGCGACGGGTTATGAAATAAAGTCCCGCCACCACTACGATCAACGCCAGGCCGCTGAGAATCCCTTTCTTCAATATGCCGACCCCATACAGGAAGAGTTCAGATGTCTAGTCTCCCTTTGCAACCGGATAGCCTTTCTCGACCCAGTTCGCCCCGAAGTCGTCCGCAATATAGAGGACTTTCACGTTGGTGAAGCCCATTGCATGCAGCGCCTCGTCGGCAGGCTTGACGTTCGGGCAGTGGCTCCACGGGCAACATCCGCAATACAGAACGATGAGCTTGTTTCGCGGCAGAGGTTCTACACGCTTGCGCAACGACTGCAAGCCACTTTCACTAGAAGTCGGGCCAATGTACTCCGAGTTCGGAATGTGCGCCTGCGCGTAGAGGACCCGAGAACCCACCTGAATCATTAGAGGTTTCTCGCTCTTGGCAGATTGAAGAATCTTGACCAGTTCGTCGGGATTGATCAGCCGTGAGGCCGGGATGAGGCTCGCCTGATACGCGAGAACCGCGGATGTCAGCGCAATCGCGACGCTACTTAGGATAAGGGGCATCTGGCGAAATTTGGCAGGAAGACCCATTGGATTTCTCTCCGCATTATTAGTTCTTGATCATACAGTCCGCCGGGGCGCGGCGTCCCAAGCCCGCAGTCCCACTGAATGTTTCCTGTAACAAAATCCAGGTTCCTGCATTTATTCGTGTACTCGGTCGATAGAACCAAACAGGAGGCAGTCATGATTACAGCCACGGTTGAGTTAACTCAACCACTTAAACAGCACCGCCAATTTGTGGCCCAGACCGGAAGCGGCCACAACCTGGTGTTGGATGACACTGCCGGAGGCACTGGACCGAAGCCGATTGAACTGGTTGCGGCCGCATTAGCTGGGTGTACCGCGTTCGACGTCATCACCATCCTGCGCCAGAAGTATCACCAAAAAGTCACCGGCTACGACGTCCGTGTCGAAGCTGACCAGGCAGAACGCCCGCCCCAGGTGTTCACGGCTGTCCGAATTCACCATGTGGTCACCGGCTTTGAAATTGACGTGGCCGCCGTGGAGGAAGCCATCCGCCTCTCCGAGGAAAAGTACTGCTCGGTGGGGGCTATGGTGCAGAAGACCGCCAGTTTTCACACAACCTACGAAATCGTTGAAGACAAGACCGAATGGATGAAACTGGCGCACGCCGTGGGAGCGCAAGGTTGAAAGCATTCTTCAAAATGGTTTTGAGCGTCCCTGCTGTGTGGCTCCTTTTGGCGGCGGTTTCGGCTCAGCAACAGACCCGGCCTTTATCTCTTACTCTGCAGCAAGCGGTGACGATCGCGCTGGAGAAAAATCCTCTGCGCAAGGCGGCGATCGCAGACACCAAGGCATCCTCCGCAGAAGTTCGGATGGCACGTTCTTTCCTCATGCCTCATTTGAGTTTTTCTGAAACCGCCACCCGCGGGAATGACCCGGTTTATGTATTTGGCAGCGAATTGCGCCAACAGCGTTTCACGGCTGCCGACTTCGCCCTGAACAAACTGAACACGCCACTGCCGTTCGGCAACTTCGCCACGCGGTTTGGCGGAACCTGGAACCTTTTCGACTCATTCGCCAGTTGGCACGGTGTCAGTCAGGCAAAACAGATGAACGAGGCTGCCGGACACGAGTTGGACCGGACGGATCAGGAGATCGTCTTCCGCGTCGTCAGTTCCTACTATGACGTTCTGCTCGCAGCCAAGCAAGTGGAGGTTTCCGAGCAATCTGACAAGACAGCCCAGTCGATCATGGACCGCAGCCAGGCGAGATTCGACAGCGGGCTGACCGTAGAGTCGGATCTGCTGACAGCGAAGGTCCGCAGGGCGGCGCGACAGCAAGAGCTCATCCGGACGAGGAACAATCTGGAGGTTGCGCGGGCACAGCTGAACACGGCTATGGGTATGCCGCTTGAATCTCCGTTCCAGGTTGCCGAAGTCTTAGCTGAGCGCACACTTCCGATCCCCGCAGTGCAGGATGTCGAAAAACAAGCGCTCACGAATCGGCCCGACTTGTTGCGCATTGCCTCCGAGGAGGCAGCGCAACGGCAGAGCGTGTTGGTTGCCAAGTCGTCATTTGGTCCGCGCGTGAATGCTTTTGCGGGCTGGGAAATGGACAATCCCACATTTCTAGCTGGCGGTGGAGGCAACAACTGGCTGGGCGGGATCGAAGTGCAAGTTGACATCTTTCAAGGTGGCGCAAAACGCGCGGAACTTTCCCGGCAGCGAGCGCTCGAAGAAAGGATCGTAGCGATGAAGCAGGCCGCTAGTGATGCAGTTCGCCTCGAAGTCAGGCGAGCCTACTACGAGACCGATGCCGGCCGGCAGCAGATCGAAGTGGCCCGAGCGGCAATCGCCCAGGCAAAGGAGAGTCTGCGCATCAATCAGGACCGCTACGACAGCGGACTCACCACGATTACCGATTTGTTGGGTGCTGAAGATGCGGCGCGCCGCAGCCAGACCGACTACTGGGAGGCCGTTTATCACTTACAGACCAGCTACGCCAACCTGGAGTTGGCGAGCGGAAGCTTGAATCCGCAATCTCCCGTGGTGATGCCATGAATCGTTTGAATACCAAACTCAGACTTTCGTTTCTGGTGCTCTTCACGGTGGTTAGCCTCGTCGGCTGCTCTAACGAACAAACCCGCACGGCTGTAGCGCCGGAAACCGTGCGAAACACTGCCGTGCTCGCCGTGCAGCAGGCCAACGTGCCCGATTTGCTTGAAGCGGTAGGGACGGTACGTGCCGTCCAAACCAGTGACGCCGCCAGCCAAATGATGGGGAACATCGTCGAGATCCGGGCTCACGAAGGAGACCACGTTCAGCGCGGTCAAGTGCTCGCCGTAATCGACGACTCCCAGCCGCGAGCCGCTGTAGACCGCGCGACCGCAGCCGACCTTGCCGCTCAACAGCAACTAGTCGGAGCAGATTCCGATCTGGCCCTGGCGGAATCAACGCTGAAGCGTTACCAGAACCTCTACGAAAAGAAATCGGTGAGTCCGCAGGAGTTCGACGAGGTGAAAGCCCGTCAACAAGCGACTCTCGCGCGTCGCGATATGGCAAAGGCAGGCCAGGCCCAGGCGCAGGCAGCATTGAGCCAGGCACGCACGTCTCTGGATTACACGCGAATTCGGGCACCATTCGACGGCGTGGTGACGGAGAAGAAAGCCGATTCGGGCACGCTGGCTTCACCCGGCATGCCGATCTTCACCGTCGAGGACGTGCGCCGCTATCGACTAGAGGCCACCGTCAATGAGAACGATCTCCAGTATGTACGAACAGGAGAGCAGGTTTCGGTCGTCATCGATGCCCTCGACAACGCGGGTCTGAAAGGTAAGGTTGTGCAAATCGTCCCAGCCGCGGACGCCGCGACTCGCACGTTCCTGGTGAAGATCGATTTGCCCGCAGACGCACTTCTGCGTTCGGGGCTGTTCGGGCGAGCCCAGCTTTCTCGTGGCGAGCGGCAGGCGCTGTTGATTCCGCGCTCGGCGGTAGTCGAACGCGGTCAATTGCAGGGCATTTATGTGCTGGACCAAAACAAGGTTGCGAGTTTGCGCTACATCACATTGGGAAAGTCTTCCGGTGCCGAGGTCGAGGTGCTGGCGGGCCTCCAGGATGGCGAGCAGCTTGTGGCCAAACCGGGTGCAGTCGACCTGAATGGCAAGCGCATTGAGGTCCAGTAATGGCTGATATCAAATCCAAATCGGAGATGCCGCCTCCGAAAGGCTTGCGTCTGGCCGGTCGCATTGCGCACGGTTTCATTGATTCGAAACTGACACCGCTGGTGATCGTAGCTGCGCTGCTTCTCGGTGTGTTCAGCATTCTCAAGACTCCGCGGGAAGAAGAGCCCCAGATCGTTGTGCCAATGCTCGACGTTTTTGTTCAGATGCCGGGCGCATCGGCTGACGAGGTGGCACAGCGCGTCAGCCTTCCCATGGAGAAGTTACTGCGCGAAGTGCCGGGCGTTGAGTACATCTACTCGATCAGTCATCCCGGCGTGAGCATGCTGGTCGTGCGTTTCTACGTCGGCGCCAAAGAAGAAGATGCGATCGTACAGACCTACAACAAGCTCTACTCCAACTTCGACCGTATCCCGCCCGGCGTCTCACAACCGATCATCAAGGTCCGCTCGATTGACGACGTGCCGATCATGGCTCTGACGTTGTGGGGGAAATACTATGACTCTTATCGCCTGCGGCGAATCGCGGGTGAGCTGGAAAATTCACTCAAGCCGCTCAACGACGTTTCTGAGACCGAGATCATCGGCGGGCAGAGCAGGCAAATAAGTGTAGTGCTCGACACACAACGGCTTGCGGCATACGGCCTTACGCCGGGCGCGATTGTGGGGCAACTCCAGAACGCAAACAGCCGCAGCCAAGCCGGTAGTTTTGCGCGTGACAATCGCGAGTTTCAGGTCGAAGCAGGCACTTTTTTCACGAGTCTCGAAGACCTGCGTCAGGTTGTGGTCGGTGTTCACGCCGGACGTCCGGTTTACTTGCGTGACGTAGCGGAGAAGCTTGAGGATGGCCCCGCCGAAGCAAACACCTACGTGCTGTTTGCCAATGCTCGCGGTGGCGCAGGACAGGTATCTGGCGTGGAATACCCCGCGGTAACCATTACGCTTTCCAAGCGCAAAGGCACGAACGCCACTGACATTTCCGAGCGCGTGCTGGACAAAGTGAATGCTCTACGAGGTTATGTGCTTCCGAATGATCTGAACATCACCGTCACGCGCAACTACGGCGAGACGGCGAAGGACAAGTCGGACGAACTTCTCAAACACCTGCTGATCGCAACGCTGTCGGTCACTCTATTAATCGCCTTGGCCCTGGGTTGGCGCGAGTCAGGGGTGGTTCTGCTCGCCGTGCCAGTGACCCTGGCTCTCACGCTGGCGATCTTCTACCTACTTGGGTACACGCTGAACCGGGTCACATTATTCGCGCTCATCTTCTCCATCGGCATATTGGTCGACGATGCCATTGTCGTGGTCGAAAACATTGTCCGCCATTTTCGGTTGCCGGAGAGTCGCGGGCGTTCCTTGGTGGACGTCGCGGTGGAGGCTGTGGACGAAGTGGGAAATCCCACGATTCTGGCCACATTCGCGGTGATTGGCGCAATTCTGCCGATGGCGTTTGTCCGCGGCCTCATGGGTCCATACATGCGGCCGATTCCGGTCGGGGCTTCGGCAGCGATGATGTTCTCTTTGATCGTGGCTTTTGTGGTCTCACCTTGGGCAGCATTGCGTCTGTTGCGGCACTACGCCGGAGACGGTGGGCACGGCCAGCACGAGGCCGAAGGTTGGACCACGCGCTTCTACCGGAAGATCATGAACCCTTTGATTCTCGATGCGCGCCGCCGCTGGATGTTTTTCGGTGGGGTAATAATTCTGCTGCTCGCGGCGGTTGCTTTCGTCCCGTTGAAGTGGGTCCGCGTCAAGATGCTGCCCTTTGATAACAAGAGTGAGTTTCAGGTCATGATCGATATGCCCGATGGCACGCCGCTGGAACAAACTACACGGGTCGCACAGACGTTAGGGCATTATCTTGCGCAGCAGCCAGAAGTTACGAACTACCAGATCTATGCCGGTACATCAGGACCCTATAACTTCAACGGTTTGGTGCGTCACTACTTCCTGCGTCGGCAGCCTAATCAGGCCGACATTCAGGTGAATCTACTCTCCCGTCATGATCGCAAAGCACAGAGCCACGAGATCGCGCGGCGCCTGCGCCCCGGACTGGACAAGCTCGCCGCGCCTTTCGGGGCTCGCATCAAAGTTGCGGAAGTCCCGCCGGGTCCGCCCGTGCTGCAAACTCTGGTCGCCGAAGTATACGGACCCGACTACAAAGGCCAGATCCAACTGGCCGCTCAGATCAGGCAGATCTTTAAGCAAACGCCTGGCGTGGTAGACGTCGACTGGTACGTTGAGGACCTGCAGACCAAATATGACCTAAAGGTGGACCTCGACAAGGCGTCGCTTCATGGAATTTCCGCCGCGGACGTTACTCGCACGTTGCAGGTGGGCCTGAGTGGGGCCGATGCCGGGCTGCTGCACGATCCCCAATCGCGCGAGGATGTCCCGATTGAGGTGCGCCTGTCACGGCCCGATCGTTCAGGGATCCAGGACCTTGAGAGCCTCAAGCTTCCCACTCCTTCCGGTCGACAAATCGCTCTGCAAGAAGTAACGAACCTTCAACAAACGACAATCGATACCAGCGTGTATCGCAAGAATCTGCAGCCCGTTGTCTATGTGATTGGAGATGTGGCGGGCGGAGAAGAAAGTCCTGTGTACGCCATCATGAAGATGAGCGAAGCCATCGACAAAATCAAGTTGCCCGATGGCTATGGTGTGAAGCAATACAAGGGCACGACCATGCCTGAGCGTACCGACCACTTCTCCATGAAGTGGGATGGTGAGTGGCACATCACGGTGGAAGTCTTCCGCGATCTGGGACTCGCCTTTGCGGCTGTCCTGGTCTTGATCTATGTGCTCGTCGTGGGTTGGTTCCGGTCGTTCGTGACTCCGCTGGTCATCATGGCACCCATTCCGTTGACGCTGGTTGGCATTCTCCCAGCGCACGCCTTGATGGGGGCATTCTTCACAGCCACATCGATGATCGGCTTCATCGCTGGAGCCGGCATTATCGTTCGCAATTCCATCATTCTCGTGGATTTCATTGAACTGCGCCGCTCCCAGGGAATGTCGCTGGAGGACGCCGTAGTCGATGCGGGCGCGGTGCGCTTCCGCCCAATGCTGCTGACCGCAGCCGCCGTGGTGGTGGGAGCGAGCGTGATCCTGTTCGATCCGATTTTTCAGGGGTTGGCTCTGTCCTTGATGGCAGGAGAAGTCGCCTCTACCGTTCTATCGCGAATGGCAGTGCCGGTTCTTTATTACCTCTCTCAGAGGGGACAATCGTTTCCACCGATGCATCCCCATGCGCCGGAAAATGTCGCTGAATGCGAAACTCCGCAATGCGAAATTGCGTAGGACCAATTTGTTTTGAAGGAGAACCGCTATGACCGTAGAACGAACACTTCGATTGATCGCTGGCAGCTTTATCCTGTTGTCCCTGGCACTTGGGCACTACGTAAGCCCGTACTGGTACCTGTTCACGGCCTTTGTTGGGCTGAATCTGTTTCAGTCTGGATTCACGAACTGGTGCCCGATGATGACGTTCCTACGTAAACTGGGAGTTGGCAGATAGGAGTTAGTGAACATGCCCAATTGGGTTTGGGGAGTGGCATTCCTTGTGGCCTATGTGGTCTTGACGCAATGGCTACTGCCAAAACTTGGTATTCCCACCTGAAGGAGCCAAGGTTGCGCCGAGTCTCGGCGCAAGATTGTTCCGAAAGACACAGATTCCGGAGAACCATGACAACGATAGTGCAGCTTGAATTTCGCGAGAGCCTGTTGTCAATTCGTGACGAGATCCTCCAATCGCTTGGACATCCCGTAATCTCTGCTCTCGGCTCGCGCGCAGCGCAAAATCTCGATCTCTCGCATGAATCAGTAGGCGTCGTCCTGATCGGGCACGGCGCGCCATGGGAAGAACGATGCAAGCTCGCCGCTCATTTCCGAGAGACCCTGCCAGGAGTTCCCATTGTGGCGTCCCTTCGCCAGCGAGATACAGATGTCAGCGGAGCGGATTACAACTGCCCCGCAGATAATCCTCCTCTGTGGGTTCGAACAGTCAGACAGGCACTTGCTGGAATCGAGTAGCAGCTTCTTCAGCCGAGTTTAGCGAGCTTCATGCGAAATTCTGGTTGACAAGACTTTATATTTCTGCAAGTATCGAAACATGCCACCAGCACTCAGCAAGAAAAGCACGGAGCAGGTAGCAAAGTACGCCGACATGCTTTCCGCCATGGGCACCGAACCGCGCCTTCGAATCATGCAGTTGCTGCTATCTGCACATCCGGATGGCTTGGTCGTTGGCGATATTCAGTCAGAGCTGGACATCCCGAATTCCACCCTTTCGCACCATCTAGACAAATTGAGGAACGAAGAGCTTGTGAACGTCCGCCGCGAGAGCACGTTTCTGCGATACACGGCCAATACAGATGCGCTCCAGGAACTGTTGCAGTTCCTCTACGCCGAATGCTGCACTCGAAATAAGGCGCTAAAGCCCCAAGATATCGTCCAACTGTGTAAATAGGAGAAGCCATCATGAGCACCACGGACATCAAGGAAGTAGTTAAAGAAAAGTATGGCCAGGCAGCGTTGCGCGTGAAGTCAGGCGGAAGTAGTTGCTGCGGAGCAACAGCAGCAAGCGGCTTGGGCTGCGACCCAATCACGTCCAATCTGTATGACTCCTCACAGGCGGGCCAAGTCCCTGAGGAGGCTATGCTCGCCTCGCTAGGGTGCGGGAATCCGACTGCCTTGGCGAAGTTAAATCCTGGAGAAGTAGTCCTCGATCTTGGCTCTGGCGGCGGTGTGGATGTCCTGCTTTCGGCGAAGCGGGTTGGGCCCACCGGCAAAGCATACGGTCTCGACATGACAGACGAGATGCTCGCGCTTGCCAACGAGAACAAGCGAAAGGCCGGCGCCGAGAATGTCGAGTTTCTGAAGGGCGAGATCGAGCATATTCCTTTGCCGGACAATTCGGTCGATGTGATTATCTCGAATTGTGTGATCAACCTGTCCGCCGACAAAGATCGTGTCTTGAGGGAAGCTTTTCGCGTGCTGAAACCGGGAGGCCGGTTTGCGGTTTCCGATGTTGTGACCCGAGGCGAAATCACACCGGAAATCCGTCAAAGTGTGCTTCTGTGGGTCGGCTGCGTGGCGGGTGCACTTGGAGATGACGAATATCGTAGCAAGCTCTCCGCGGCAGGTTTTGAGCAAATTGAGATCGAGCCGACGCGCGTCTATCGCGCAGAAGATGCGCGCGACTTTCTAGCGGCTGCTGGCGTCGATGCCGACGCCATTGCACCTCAGATAGATGGCAAGTTCTTGAGCGCTTTTGTTCGGGCTGTCAAACCGGCAGGAGCAGGTGCGAAGACATGTTGCGGACCAACCTGCTGTAACTAGGAGAAAGCACGTATGCAAGGACAGTACAACGTTCTATTCCTGTGCACGGGCAATTCCGCACGCTCCATCATGGCGGAGGCCATTCTGAACTTTAAAGGCCGGCCCAATTTCACCGGCTACAGCGCCGGAAGCCATCCGTCAGGAAAGGTGCGCCCCGAAGCCTTGAAGCAACTTGAAACGGCGCACATTTCGACGAGCGGTCTGCGCAGCAAAGCGTGGGACGAATTTTCTTTGCCCGGCTCTCCCAAGCTTGACTTCGTCTTTACCGTTTGCGACAACGCGGCGAAAGAGGTCTGCCCGGTATGGCCCGGACAACCGATGACTGCCCATTGGGGCGTTCCCGATCCAGCGGCAGTTCAGGGAAGCACGGCTGAGGTGGAACGGGCGTTTCGCGAGACGTTCTTTATCCTGGATCGCAGAATCAGTCTATTCCTCTGTCTCCCGCTGAAGACTCTCGACAGCATGGCGCTCAAAAAAGAGCTCGACAACATTGGTCACACAATGACACCTGTCACCCACGAGTAGCAGGATGTCTCGACCGAAGGGTGCTGTCTGAGCGGCATATCGTGCAATAGGACTCAATCATGAAGGCAACAAGTCGCCTCAGTTTTCTCGACCGCTATCTGACCGCCTGGATCTTCGCCGCCATGTTTGGCGGCGTTGTATTGGGTTGGCTTGTGCCCGGAGTTGTACCTTTTCTGAATCGCTTCAACGTTGGTACGACTTCCATTCCGATTGCGGCCGGACTGATTCTGATGATGTACCCACCGTTCACGAAGGTGCGATATGAGGAACTCCATGAGGTCTTTCGCAACAAGCGTGTGCTAGGGCTTTCACTGGTGCAGAACTGGGTTGTCGGGCCGATTTTGATGTTTGTTTTGGCCATTGTGTTCCTGCGTGGGTATCCGGAATACATGGCTGGCCTGATCATGATCGGTCTTGCACGCTGCATCGCCATGGTCATCGTCTGGAACGAACTGGCCAAAGGTGATACGGAATATGCGGCTGGTCTAGTCGCCTTCAATTCTCTCTTTCAGGTGTTTTTCTACTCCCTCTACGCTTGGGTTTTTATTACCGTCCTTCCCGCCAAGCTCGGGCTTCGCAGTGCCGTTGTCAATGTGTCTATCGCAGAAATTGCGAAGAGTGTCTTTATTTATCTGGGAATTCCTTTTCTGGCGGGATTCTTAACTCGCACTGCGCTGGTTCGTGCCAAAGGCAACGATTGGTACAACACGAACTTCATCCCCCGCGTAAGCCCGCTGACGTTAATTGCGCTGTTGTTCACAATTGTGGTGATGTTTTCCCTTAAAGGTGGCTACATTGTCCGCCTGCCCTTGGACGTCCTGCGCATCGCTGTGCCGCTATTGATTTACTTCGTGTTGATGTTTTTAGTGTCCTTCTATATGGGCAAGAAAGTAGGCGCGGACTATTCCAAGACCACGACCTTGGCATTTACGGCCGCCTCCAACAATTTTGAACTGGCCATAGCGGTGGCAGTCTCGGTATTTGGCATCAACTCAGGAGCGGCATTCGCGGCCGTCATTGGGCCCCTGGTTGAAGTGCCCGTGATGATCGCACTCGTGAACGTGGCTTTCTACTTTCAACGTCGTTATTTCGCCAACCCGCAAGCGATCGCAATCGAGCCGGTTTGCTCGCCCACGGCAAAGTAAGGATCTCCGTTGAAGCAAAAAGCGGATGAACTCACAGCAGCGAGCTTTCTGACGAAGTGTGCCGCAGAATGTGCCGTACGCTTTCGAGCCGGTATACGCCAACACAGGCTTCTTGATACGTCTCCGGAACCCCTTCCTTGTGGCTGGCTGTGTGTGTACGATTGATCGCCCATCTTGCTTCCGCGGTAGCCGTGGATTAGGTGTAGGGTCGGTCTGCGAGAATCAACGATTGTGACGCCGGTGTGACGCAAAACCTGCCAACACTGCCAAAGTTGACATCATTGACACTTCACGGCGACTGATTTCAAATAAGTTGTCTGTTTGCAATGCAGTCCGGCGAATTCGGCTTACAGGTCCGGCTGCCTTAAACTGTTTTGGTTTCAATGGTTTGCTAAATCGGCCTAAAGGATTGTGACACAGGTGTGACCATGGATTCGAGGCCAGAGCTGGTTTCTAGGATTGCTCTTACCCTTTCGCGCAATTCTTTTACGAACGGCGTGTAGTGTCTTTCAACCGTTTCGATTGTGTCTCCCAACATCTTTGCCACATCGTACGGGCTTCCGCCACGACTCAGCATGTCCACGGCCAGTGTGTCCCGGAATCTGTGCGGGTGAGCATTCGTGACACCGGCTCGTTTGCCCAAGGCTACCATCCGTTGGTAGAGGCGAGGACGGGTGAGTGGAGTTCCAGTAGAAGGGTTCCCGTTACATCTTAGATCTGGTAATCGATATCTTCCATGATTCTCTGGAGGGATGCGGACAGCGGTTCGTTTGCGACCTCCGAGCCTTCGAGCTTCTGCACTCGCTCGCGCAACTTGTTCACTTCGGTCGCTACCGCCGCCAGTGCCTCGGAGAGCGGATCGTTGATCTGTTTGGGATCGGTAATCACCACTCGTTCCCCGTTCGCGGAAAATAATATGGCCCGGAACGCCGACCACAGTGGAATGCTCGGGGACATTTCGCAGCACGACCGAGCCAGCGCCGATGCGGCAGTTTCGGCCCACGGTGATGTTGCCCAGAACTTTGGCTCCTCCGCCGATCACCACGTTGTCTTCGATGGTGGGATGCCGCTTGCCGTGCTCCTTGCCGGTACCGCCGAGAGTGACCCCCTGATACAAAGTCACGTCGTCGCCGACGATCGCGGTCTCGCCGATGACCACCCCCAGCCCATGATCAATGAATAACCGTCGGCCGATCTTCGCGCCTGGATGGATTTCGATTCCGGTCAGGAATCGGGCCACCTGCGACAGCCATCGCGCGAGAAGCAGGAAGCCATGGTTCCACAGCCAGTGATTGATGCGGTAGAACCACACCGCGTGCAGTCCCGAGTAACACAACAAAACTTCCAGGCGGGACCTGGCGGCAGGGTCGCGTTCCAGGACGGTGGCAACGTCTTCGCGAATTAAGGCGATGCAAGTGGGGCATGCATCAGGCCACAAGCGCCGCCGTTGGAATCTGCAGCGCCTGGTTCCGGAGCGCTTCAAACAGAATACTCGTCAGGTAGCGTTCGCCGAAATCCGGCAGAACGACCACCATCAGCTTGCCGGCATTTTCCTTTCGGCTTGCGACTTTGAGAGCCGCGACCACCGCCGCACCCGACGAAATACCCACCAGAAGACCCTCTTCCTTGGCCAGGCGGCGCGCCATGTTGATCGCGTCGTCGTTGGTGACCGTAACGACTTCATCGATGTAGTCCCGGCGCAGAATGCTGGGCACAAACCCGGCGCCGATGCCCTGAATCTTGTGGGGCGAAGGCTTGCCGCCGGAAAGCACCGGGCTGTCCGCGGGTTCGACGGCAACGGCCTTGAACGAAGGCTTCTTCGGCTTGATGTATTGGCAAACGCCGGTGATGGTGCCGCCGGTGCCAACGCCGGAGATCAGAATATCGACGCGCCCATCGGTGTCATTCCAAATTTCCGGGCCGGTGGTTTCCAAGTGAATCTTGGGATTGGCGGGGTTGTCGAACTGCTGCAGCATGTAACCGTTTGGGGTGTTGGCCAGCAATTCTTCGGCCTTGGCGATGGCGCCCTTCATTCCCTTTGGACCCGGAGTGAGCACGATCTCCGCGCCAAACGCGAGCAACAGCACGCGCCGCTCCAGGCTCATGGTCTCCGGCATGGTCAGGATGAGTTTGTATCCTCGGACCGCCGCCACGAAAGCCAGGCCGATGCCGGTGTTGCCGCTGGTGGGCTCGATCAGCACGGTCTTGCCGGGCTGAATTTTCCCCGCCCGCTCGGCCTCGGTGATCATGCTGACGCCGATGCGATCCTTCACGCTGGCACACGGATTCGAGCTCTCCAGTTTCGCCACTACCTGCGCGGCGCAACCTTCTGTCACTTTGTTAAGCCGCACCAGCGGCGTGTTACCGATCAGCTCCGTGACGTCATGTGCAATTTTCATAGCAGCTTTGTTCCTCCAGAGTTTGGATCCAGCAAATTCATACGAACCCCACTAAGACTACTACCTTACTAGCAAGCGACCCGCGATGCGCGAGTCAAGCAGGTAAGGAACTGAGGCGGAAATGGGAAAGGCTAAGATGATGGGGCCGTGCGCGTCGGCAAGTAGGCCGAATTTCCAATGGTGCATCCTTCGGGAGCCCGTTTACTAGCATGGTCCCAAACCTAGTGCTCAAATCAGTGATGACGGCGGCCTCGCACAGAGGTACGTCGATCTCGATCAGGAGAGTACTTTCTTTTGCATGGTTTGGGCCGTCTCGCATGGCAGGTCAATTTCAGGGAGGAGCCATGGCGAGAAAACGAAAGAACAGCACGAAGAAAATAGGTGCGCCAGTGTTGCATTGCCTGAACCCGAATGCTGCCGGTGGGGATGTGGGGGCGACGGAGATCTATATCGCCGTGCCTGTGGATCGAGATCCGCAACCGGTGCGCCATTTTTCGACCTTCACGGAAGACCTGCACGCTGTGGCAGCCTGGCTGAAAGCCTGCAAGATCGAGACGGTGGCGATGGAATCAACGAGCGTCTACTGGATCCCATTGTTTCAGGTTTTGGAGGCACGAGGGTTCACGGTGTTCCTGGTCAATGCACGTCACGTGAAGAATGTGCCTGGACGCAAGTCCGATGTTTCCGACTGTCAGTGGTTGCAGTATCTGCATACGGTGGGCTTACTGCGCGGATCGTTCCGGCCGGAACAGGCGGTCTGCACGGTGCGCTCCATCCTTCGCCACCGGGACAGCCTGGTGCAGATGGCCTCGACTCACGTGCAACACATGCAAAAGGCTTTGGACCAGATGAATCTGCAACTGCACCACGTGATCAACGATATCACTGGCGTGACGGGTCTAACGATCATCCAGGCCATCCTGGCGGGTGAGCGCAACCCGCACACGTTGGCGGCGCTCCGCGATCGGCGGGTCAAGGCCACGGAGGATACCCTGGCCAAGTCGCTGGTGGGAGATTATCGGCGCGAGCATCTGTTCACGCTCGGCCAGTCGTTGACGGCGTTTCGTCATTACCAAGAGTTGATCAGGGCATGTGACCACGAGATTGAGCAGTATCTCGAGGCGTTCGAGTCCAAGGTGGATGCTCGCGAAGGTTCTTTGCCGGAATCGAAAAACGAGCAAGAACCGAGTGATGACGTGCCCCGTTTCGATCTAAGAAGTCATCTCCATCGCATCTTCGGAGTCGACTTGACGCGGATCCCAGGAATCAACATCCTCACCACGCAAACTCTGTTGGCGGAGATCGGTCCTGACCTCTCGCGCTTTGGCAGCGCACCCGCGTTTACATCTTGGCTCGGGCTCTGTCCGGACAACCGGGTCAGCGGTGGGAAAGTGCTGTCGGTCAAAACCCGGAAGGTCAAGAACCGAGCGGCAACGGCACTCCGCATGGCCGCTCAAGCACTCCATCGCAGTCAATCCTATCTCGGGCACTTTTATCGCCGGATGCGGGCTAAACTCGGAGCTCCCAAGGCGATCACCGCCACCGCCCACAAACTGGCGCGCATCATCTATCACATGGTGACTATGGGGCAGGCCTACGATGAAACCGTCTGTGCCCAGAACGAAATACAGAACCGCCTACGTCTGGAAGCTAGACTTCGGAAACAAGCGCGTGAGATGGGATTCCAACTCGTTCTTGCTAACACCGCTGTCTAACAACTGAGGGAGTTCCTCAGGAGGCTATAGACTGTGACACAAGTCACAACGGATCGCGGTGTGTATCGAAACCCAAACTTCCACCAAGCACCCCGCGGAAGACGTCAACGAGACTTTCTGCTCCTTTCAGGGGGATGAATTCCTTGCCGACCTTTCAACCTTCGGATGTAAGAAATCCAAAATTGGTTCGGCTCGTCCACTTGGGAGCATTCGGGTTCCAAATTGTTCCTTAAACCAACGGCGCACCTCTTCGCGTGACCGTGGCCGGGTCTTTGTTACCCCCGACCAAGTGTTTCCCCAGCCCCCAAGACCCCGTCTTACGGCCCTTATCATTGGGACATTTCCCTGGATCGGACTCAGACCTTTAGTCAATCCGATTCTCGGGGACGTGGCCCACTGCTTCCAGTGTCAGGATTCACTCCAAGGAAGTCACGGGCGTGGAACATATTTTCCTCTCCTCGTGGAAAAGCTCTTGCATTACCCCCCCAAAATCCTAAGTTACCGACGTACGGAAAGGTAACGGTCAAAGTAACGTTGTGACCAAGAGAAGGTGGCAAGGAAGCCGCTTCCGCGAGGTTCGCGAATGAGCTAAGTCCTCCCGCTACTGGCATGCCCCAGCTGCAAGCGAGCACGGGACAGCACGATCCCTCTGCCCGAGGGTGGCTAGGTATGCGTTGGCACCGCGATTGCGCTATTGGTGGCAAACTCCCCCGCAATATCCATGACAAGAATATCCATGCGGTCTTTGTGCGGCTTGGGCCAGATCCTCCCAAGGACTGACCACCGGCAACAACCACGAAATCTCAAGGAGAAGCATTTTTCATGAAGAGCGTCACCACCGTACTTCTCATTCTTGCTCTGGCCTGTGCGGCCATGGGCTCGGAACCTCCATCATCCCCACGCCCGGTGGAACACGATCCGGGCGCGTGGGCGTTCACAACTGGGTCCGCCTCCGTGATCACCGGCACATTCACGAAGCCATGGATCGGTCTTGCAGCGGGCGTGACCATCGGAGTCGCGGCCAACTTGCAGGACAGCAACAATGCAAGGCAAAACATGGTGGGCGGCATCGCTGGCGCGGTTGGTGGATACCTGCTCATCAAGACTCTCAAGCGCGATTGGCATCGCAAGAAGTAGTCTCTCAACTCCCACCAACATCGGGTTTTACCCGCCCCCAGAAACCCTGTTCTTAGGGCCCCCCAACGTGAGGAAATTGGCCGGACCTAGACTTGTTGTTGGTCTGATTGGCGCTGATGTGGCCCACTGTTTCTACCGAAAAGTACGAGGATCAGCAAGTTGGCCGCAAAGGGGTTTGTTTTGGTGAATAATTCCAGAGAAGTGGCTTCTAATTCATACGGACAGCAGCGACTCACCCGAACATTCTCAGCTGGGAAGCGTCCTTCCGCTCGTTGGTTCGGCCCCTCGAATTGAGCGCTTTCGAAGTCTTCGGGAACGTCAGCACTAGCTTCGGCAAACCAAATGGCCGGCTTGCAGGATCGACAAGTGTAGCTCGCTGGCTAGGTAGCATCCCACCTAACAGACGAGAGATGTTGAACAGGGATCGGCTTCCGCAAACCAGACAATGATCATGCGGACTGTCGCTGACAACATCGCAGTCAGCGCACAACACAGCATTCTGTAAGGAAATCGAATTTAGGGGTCGATCTTTTTCGGCACCGATGCTACCCACTGAACCCTTCATACTCACCCCCACAACCTAAATTCAATTGTACCCAGCCCGCAATCCCGCGCAAGAAAAAACCGGTCCGCCAAGGTTGTCGATCTCGTCGCGTGCCGTCGTCTGCGCGTGGGTTGCACGTTCGGCTGTTACAATTCATAGGTTCACAAATCTCTGAATCACAGGTCGTCAGGTCAAGAATCAGGAGCGCAATGCATGTCTGCACCTAGCCGTCGTCCCGAAATTCGTCGCCGCCGCACTCGTAAAGAGAAAATCCTTAAGCTGCGTAAGAGTCTTGCTGCAGCTTCGTCCGAAACTGATCGCGCCCGCTTCCGCGCCAAGTTGCATCGCCAGGGGTTGGTTTCGCCGGGCACTCCATTGCTGGAGAGCGAGTAAAGTGGCGCGGGGCACCTCCCGCTCTCTGGAAACCATCGCGCAACATTCGAGTTTCGGTCGCCAGTGGGCGCGGACGCCCGCGCCTACACTACTTTGCCGTATTGCATCTCTCTCTCTTGTTTTCCTGCCACTTCTTTGTACACGCCTAGAATCTGTCGGGCGGACGCGTCCCAGGAAAACTTCTTAGCTTGTTCGTATCCACGCTGTTTGAATTTCTCGCGGACCGTCTGGTCCAGCAATACCCGGTGCAGAGCGCGCATGATTTCGAAGACATTTTCCGGGTTCACGAGCACCGCCGCCTGGCCGACGACTTCCGGCAGGGACGAAGTGTTGGAGGTGACGACTGGAGTTCCGTGCGCCATCGCCTCAAGCGGTGGAAGGCCGAAGCCCTCGTAGAGTGAGGGGAAGACGAAGATTTTGGCCGCATCGTAGAACACCCGCAGCATTTCAATGGGGACGAACCCCATGAAGCGCACATCATTCTGCACACCACCGCGGATGACAGTGCGCCGTAAATCAGGGTGCTTCGAGAGTTCGTCGCCGATAATAATCAGCTTGAGATCAGGAAACTTGTCCTCCTTTTCCAGTTCAGCCTTCAGCGCGGAAAAGGCCTCGATAATGCGCACCAGATTCTTGTGTGGACTGATGCGGCCCGCATAAAGGAGAAAGGGGTAAGTTACCAGATAGCGTTCTGCGAGGACTTGACGGTCGGTGTCCGAAGCGTGACCCCGAAGGAATCGTTCATCAATAGCGTTGTACACAACCTCAATGCGGGAAGCCGGGATGCCAAACAATTTCTCGATGTCGCTCTTGGTGTACTTCGAGACCGCCAGGATTCGGGCTGCCCCTTTCAGCACCCGGCGCGTAAGTTGAAAATGCAGCGATCGTCTCAGGCTGGAGCGATCATGGGCCCGATACATGTGCTCCAGAACGTCGTGGACGGTCATTACATAAGGGCAAGGCAGCGTTCGCGGCATCCAGAACAGGTGCGGGATATGCACGAGATCACAGTTCAATCGCTTGAGGATAGCGCGGCATTCGAGGTAGCCTTTCGCGGTGGTTCCGTCGTCAAGCAAAGGGATGGTCTGAAAGGTTGGCGGAAGCGGGCCGATCTCGGCTACTTTTTGGGGTGAGCCAATAAGAAAATATTCACTGGAGTGATCGAGCCGGCCCAGGGCTCGGACCACATTCCGCGTGTAAGTGCCCACCCCAAACTCCGTCATCCGCCGAATGTCGATCGCGACTCTCACGGAAGCGATTTAACCACAAAGGGCACGAAGGTACACAAAGGAATTCTGGGGTTCAGGAAATGAAGGCAAGGCCTCACGCCCTGACTTCCGCTTGAGCCCGGGCTCTGCGCTCCGGGTACAGCGGAAAAGTATCGGCCAGGCCCAAAACCTGCTTACGGATTTTCCCAAGCACGGCGGCGTCAGTGCGGTGATGCAGCGCTTCGGAGATCCACCGGCCCACTTGCCGCATCTCAACTTCTTTCATGCCTCGGGTAGTCAGGGCTGGCGTGCCAATACGGATGCCGCTTGGTTTCATGGGCGGATTTGTGTCGAACGGAATAGCGTTCTTGTTGACCGTGATGCCGGCTTGATCGAGCGCTTTCTCGGCCTCGCTGCCGAGCATGCCTTTGGAGAACACGTCGACGAGCATGAGATGAGTATCGGTTCCTCCGGAAATGATGCGGAAGCCTTCGGCCGCCAGCGTCTCCGCCAACACTTTGGCGTTGGCCACGACCTGCCGGGCGTATTCGCGAAAATCGGGCTGCATAGCTTCGCGAAAGCACACTGCCTTGGCAGCGATGATGTGCACCAGCGGGCCGCCTTGCATGCCGGGGAAAACTACTTTGTCGATGGCGGCGGCGAACTCCTGCTTGGACAGGATCATGCCAGCGCGTGGTCCTCGCAGCGTCTTGTGCGTGGTGGAAGTCACAATGTGTGCGTGCGGAACCGGCGACGGATGCGCACCGCCTGCAACCAGACCGGCAAAGTGCGCCATGTCCACCAGGTAGAGGGCTCCGATCTTGTCGGCGATTTGCCTCATGCGCGCGAAATCAATGATCCGAGGATAAGCACTGCCGCCGCCAATAATCATTTTCGGGCGTTCTTTTTCGGCAAGCTTTTCGAGGTCATCGTAGTCGATGGTCTCGGTTTCCTTCGTCACGCCGTAGGGAACGACGCGATAAGTCTTTCCGGAAAAGTTGAGGTGGAAACCGTGCGTGAGATGGCCGCCATGCGCGAGATTGAGGCCGAGAATGGTATCTCCCGGCTGAAGTACCGCCGCGTAGGCTTCCATGTTGGCCTGCGATCCAGCGTGCGGCTGGACGTTGGCGTGTTCGGCTCCGAAAAGTTGCTTGGCGCGCTCCCGTGCCAAGTTCTCCACGATGTCGGCGAACTCGCAGCCTCCGTAATAGCGTTTGCCGGGGTAGCCTTCGGCGTACTTATTAGTGAACACCGAGCCCATGGCCTCAAGTACAGCTCCGCTCACGAAGTTTTCCGAGGCAATCAGTTCCAATCCTTCGTGCTGGCGGCGAACCTCGTTGTCGATGGCGGCCGCTACTTCGGGATCGGCTTCGTAGAGCGGGCGCGACATGTTCTTATTCTCCATCTCAACCTCCGGAAAAACCTTGCGTTTTAGCGGCCGCGTTGTTGGTAAACGTCCGGGCGGTGACGCTCCATGTAGTTCTGAGGCTTCCTCAAAGGCTCAAACCCGAACTGTGAGTATAGACCGTGGCCATCTCGTGTGACCAAGCTCCAGCGACGTAATCCCTGCAAACCAGGATGCTGCATGATGCATTCCATCAGCCATTTGCCCAATCCGCGACCACGGAACGATTCGAGCACGAATACGTCCCCGATATATGCATAGGTTGCACAGTCGGAGATGACGCGCGCAAATCCCACTTGCTTTCGGTCTGCGAACAAGCCGAAACACAGCGAGTTCTCGATGGAACGGGCGACAATCTCGCGCGAGATGCCCTTGGCCCAGTAACAGTCGGTCAAGAACCCGTGGACAACATCCAGGTCGAGCCGCCCGCGATCGGTGCTAATCGAGAATTCGCCTTTGCGATATTCGTTGGTCTCGGATTGGATGGGTCGGGTAGGCATACCTTATCAACGATATTCACCTCATTCTAAACATACCCGCGCGAATCGCGCTTGAGACGTAGCAAGCTACGTCTCTACGGAGGCGTGTGTAGAAACATTGCTTGCAACCTCTACTGATTGCTAACCCTCGAACGCCGTCCGCATGAACGACGCCAGATTCCATCCATCGATGTATTTGTACGGCGTTTCTCCGGTGGTGTAGTGGCCGCAGGGCAGGACCACCACTTTATGATTTAGAGCGTGTCGAGCGAATTCGTCGACAGCGCTCCGAGAAAACTCGGGCAAGAACGTCAGATCGTGCTTCGCGTAGACAATGAGCGACTTTTTGCGCCAGCGCGCGAATTGCTCGAAGTATGAGATCGGACTCACCGCGCTCCACAGAATCCGCAAACGTTCGAGATCGATCTGCGATTCCAGTCCCTCCCGGATGTGGCGGGTGGATTGTCCATGCCACACTACGTCTGCGACGTAGGTTGCGGCGTGATTGAACGCTGCCACCTGAATGCGCGGGTCGTGGGCAGCGGCGAGAAAGGCATAACAGGAGCCGAGGCTCGTCCCCAGAATGCCAAGACGGCGATAGCCTTGCGATTCGAGCCAATCCAGACAGCAGCGGACATCGATCACAGCCTGGCGGCAGGCGTCGAGCGTGCGCCCGATGTTTGCGGACACGGCGTAGTCGGCTCGGAGGATTTCGGGAGGCGTCCGGACGTCGTGGTAGGGCATGGTCAGTCGCAAAACCGAAATCCCGAGAAGATTCAGCACTTGGCACAGGCTGGTATAAGCCAGGGCATCCGAATTCCAGTGCGGCAAGAGCACAATCGCGCGCCTGCCTCGGGCAGGAAACCAGCGGGCATTCACCAGGTTGTTTTCCGGATACGGCGTGCATACGGGCGAGGTGAAGCGCAGGAAATCCGCATAGGTGCCCCGGACTTTCGCCTCTAATCTTTGATCGGGCACGGCGCGTGTGCTGAAAACTTTGACCTCCCGGCGCTCCAGGCGGAAATCGGCCGGCTTGATGTAGGAAAAGAATTCATCGCTCGACGCAATGATTCGCCGGTTGTATTCGCGCAGGTAGCTTTCCCCATCCTCTGGAATATGCCCGAGAGAGTAGCCGTTCCGGCAAGGCCAGTCCCGGGCCCAGTCCACGCCCCATTCCAAAGGACGCACCACGCGATTGTTGTCCACGGAAGTGAGCCGGGTCTCCCACTCGTACATCCACTGTGCGTAGCGCGAGGGCATATACTCCGAGCATAACAAAGGTCCGGGCGGTAATCAGCCTCCCTGCAGTGAACCGCAAGAACGGGCATTGGATGGGGACGAGGAAGAGTCAATTTCATCAAGCACAACGCTCCATTGGATAAGTGAGACAGGGAAGCCTCGAACACACGCGGCGGGCCAAGTGTTTGCCAGTAGCTACAATTGGAGTTACAATGATTTTTGAATGGAACGAAGCCAAGAACCGCTCTAACATCCGGAAGCATGGTTTCGACTTCGCTGATGCGGAAGAGATGTTTCAAGGTTTCCTTCTTGTTCGCCCTGACACGCGCGAGGACTATGGCCAGGAGCGATGGATCGGCATTGGGATGGTTCGGCGACGCGTCGCCTTTGTAGCGTTCGCCGAGCCCTCGCACGACACCGTCCGCATCATCTCGCGAAGAAAGGCGGATCATGAAGAGCGGAAAGAATACGAAAAAGCGATCCAGGACGGACTGGAAGCGGGTTGACGCACTGCGGGATGAGAGCATTGATTTTTCCGACATACCAAAGCAGGGAGCGGATTTCTTCGCCCATGCGATAGTCTGGCCGGGAGCCAAGAAGCAGATTACCTTGCGCGTTGACCCTGATGTTCTGACGTTTTTCCGCAAGCAGGGCCGGGGCTATCAGACCGTGATCAACGCCGTTCTCCGAAAGTACATGGAAGCAAGAAAAGAACGCGCGGTGTGAAATCGCACCATTCACGTTTTCGGCGTGCCTAAATGCCGCTTCCCGTCTTCCCGAGGCGGTTCCCCTGCGCGAAATCCTTGACAGTGGATCTCGGGTGTTGTCAGACCTATTCTGGAGATCCCGGAAGAAGTAGCAAACTTTTGACAGCCCTCTGACAACCGTTCCGCCTTGCAATGTGAGCATGGACGCAACTGGCTTAGGGGCGAGAAGCTGCGTCTCCGCAGCGAACAACGGCCGTTTGAATATTCCGATCTCTAATGACACGCCAAGGTTCAACTTCTTCGAGCTTTGATCGAGCCCAGCAAATCAGTAGAGAGTTGGCCGGTCTGTTTCAACAGCAGATCGAATTTACGAGACGGGAGGCGCTGGTGGGGCTGACGCCGGCAGAATGCGAGGAATACGACAGAATCGTGGAACGCATTCGCGAGTCGTATACGGAACTGGCGAAGCTCCGGTCCAACCCGTAATCTCAGTCGACCGGTCTTCGAGGCACACGCTTGGAGATTCCGCAGAGAATCTCGTACGGCACCGTCTCTGAAAGCGCGGCGTGTTCCCTGGCGTCGACACTCAGGCCATCGGTCGTGCCGAGCAGCACCACTTCGTCCCCAACTGAAACTCCGGGCAGGCCGGTCACGTCCGCCAGTGTCAAGTCCATGGAGATACGTCCCACGATAGGGGCGTAGTTCTCACCTACAATCACCCGGCCTTGAGAAGAGAGTCGTCGGTTCAGTCCGTCCGCATATCCCACCGGAAGCACGGCGATGCGGGCGGGAGCTTTCGTGACATAGATTCCGCCATATCCCAGCGCCTGGTTCGCGCGCATATCGCGGAGGGAAAGAATGCGGGTTTTCCACGTCAAAGCAGGCTTCACGGCGAGACGCAACCCGCTGCCGCTGACCTCCCGGCCAGCGCGCTCGAAAGGCAAGTAATAGCCATACAGAGCAATCCCGGGCCGCACCATCGTGTTCCATGATTCCGGACGCGAGATCACGGCGCCAGTATTGGCGGCGTGAATCAGGGGCGGATTGAATCCTTCGTTGCGCAGAAAGTCGCGCACTTCATCAAACGACTTCAACTGCGCCCCAACCGACGGTTGGTCGAGCACCTCGGAGGAAGCCAGGTGAGTGGATAAACCCTCCAACACGAGATGGGATGATAGCTTCAGGGCAGAGCAAATTCGCGGCAAGTCTTCCGGCGCGACTCCGAGTCGTCCCATTCCGGTATCCACTTTTAAATGGATAGGATGTTTGGGCACGCCGAGGGCGGTCGCGGCCTTTTCAAACAATTCAATTTGCCCCATCTCCCAGACTGTCGGAGTCAATCCCAGGCGAATGATTTCTTCTTCTTCGCCGCGCCAGAAACCGGTCATAAGCAGGATGCGTCCACGAATGCCAGCTTCGCGGAGGGGAATCGCTTCATCCAGGGAAGTCACGCCGAACCAGCGCGCGCCCTCCTGCTCAAGCGCGCGTGCGCACTCAACCGCGCCGTGCCCGTAGGCATCAGCTTTCACGATGGCACAAACCGTAACGGCTTTACCGATGTGTTGCTGCACCGCGCGAAAGTTTCGCCGCAATGTTCCCAAAGAGACCTCGGCCCAAGTCGGCCGCGTCGCGGTTCGTTTGGCGATTTCGATGGTAGCCACTTGCTTTAGATTATAGCGGCCACCTCGGTCGCCCCAGGTTACTGCCGTACTACTCCCGTCCGCCCTCGTGAGTTGTTGGTAGTTCTCGTAAGGCCCGGCATGCGCCCTGGCGGGCGCCAAGCACCTGCGATTCCAAGAAAATAAAAGGCCACTCTCGGAGTGACCTTTCGGGAACTTTCGTTAAGGTGTCGCTCCGCTACTTCGGAGGCGGGGTGGTGGTCGCGGGTTTGGTTCCAGCAGGCGCCGCGGGATGTGTGGTTGCCCCCGCGCCCGCCGGTTTTGTGGTCACTGGCCTCGCAGGTGCGGGAACGCCCGACTGCGCGTTGTAGGCATCGACGATTGCCTTGGTGATATCCACCGACGGCCCCGCCCAGAGCACCGGTCCTTGCGGCCAAGGATTGGAAGTGTCCATGATCAACCCGAATCCCTTGTCTCCCGCATACTTCACGATAATGGGAGCCATCTTTTGCAGGATGCGCTGGGCGATCTCGTTCTGCTGGGCTTGCGCGTCATCCCTGGCATCCTGAACGGAGCGCTCAAGCCTCTTCTGCTTATCTTCTACCTGCTTGACCAAGGCGCCGCGGGAATCGTCGTTGAGCTTGTCACCTTGCGTGCTCAACTGCTTCTTCAGGCTTTCCACTTCGTCGTTCATGTTTTTCAGCTCGGTCTGCTTCGGCTCGAGCTTCTTGCTGAGCGCCTCGAAGTCGCGCTGGCCTTCATTGCTGGCGAAGATTGCCTGCTCAATGTTGATGGTACCTATCTTGTTTCCCGTGCTCGCGACGGTCGGATCGGGCGTCGTCGCAGCGGCGCTGGGAGCAGCGGGTAACCCGGCACCCGCGCTGGCGTTTTGTGCCAGGGCGGTAACCGAGATGACGAACACGGTGGCCAGAAGAAATCGTGGAAGCTTTCTTGTCATGGGCTTGCTTGAACTCCTTGGAAATTGTTTCGGGAATCTCGCCTCAGGTCATTTTTCACGGACCGCACTGGGTCCCGCCCCGAAGCCGACCAGGCTGTGCACTTATTGGGGGAGGCAGACCTTAACACCCAGCGTCTCACGCGAAATTCTCAAGCGTGATGACCACCCCGTACTATTCGATTTTCAGGGTGTTGTAGTCTTCCATTATAGGAACACTGCCGCCCCAGCGTCAAACGGTTAAACGGTAGAGATGTCCTGTTTGCCATCAGCCGAGGTTCTCCGGCAAACTGCGGCAGTTCTCAGCGCTCTCTAGGGATTTAGGACTTCGAATCAGAAGACCTTAAAACCCAGAGAACGCTGAGAAGAGCCCCAGAGTCCGCAGATTGGTGCCGGGCTCTTTGGTCGAACCCTGAAGCCTGAAGCCCGATGCCTAGAACGTTGTCGCCACCGTGAAGCGAAATGTCTTACGAGGCTCCCGTAGCTGATAGGGAGGAGAAAAGGAATTTCGAGCCAGCACATACGTATAGTCTCCCGCGGCGCCCGGCGGAAACATGCTACGAGTGATCGGAACAGGCGCCTGCACCGTGGTATCCAAACGGAGCGGGTTATACGCCCAGTAGATACGGAACGGCGCATTGACCACTGGCAGGAACACCTGCAGTTCCAAACCCGTGGACATTCGCGGGGTCCAGTTGGTTCCTGCCACCGGGCTAAGGTATTGCGAGAACATCTTCGTAGTCCCGCCAACGCAATTCAGGCCAATATCCAGAGCAGGGCAGCCGTAAATCGTGCTGTTGATGAGTTCGAATTGTCCGTTGTTGATTTTCAGCTGTGAATCTCTGAGAATCGGCTCAACGCCGAAGTCGACAAATGGCGCCAAAGCCACCGGCCCGGCGATCGTGATCCGGTACTCCATATTGGTGACCACGCTCAAGTCGCCTCCGGGGAAGACGATCTGGTCTAGTGGAACCGGAATGGTGTAAGCCCCTTCCAGCGGATTGGCGGGATTCTTGGGCACGATCGAGCCATCCGGGTTGCGCAGCTGGATCGACGTCGTGTTCGGAAGAAACGAAACGGGAGAGATGGAGCGTATATCAAAACCACGCAAGTCATTTTCGCCGCCATCGTAGAAGCGCTGAAATGGAGGCGGCACCACCCCCCCGTAACCGGTTAGAAATGAACCTTGAATGTTGAAGCCAAGTGCATTGCGCCCCTTCTGCACCGGTATCCAGTGCTTGTACTGCACGATCGGACGAACGGTTCTAACCGTCCCGCCCAAGCCGGCAATTTCGGTAGCCATGTAGAGACTGCTGCCCTTGTGGGGATAGAGTGCCCTGTCCAAAGAGTTTTTCGAGTAGCTGGGAACGATCTTGCTGGTGATGATTCCGTTCAGCGCGTTGGGGCCACTGATTCCGCTGAATTGGAGGGAGTCGAAGAGCGTCTGTGATGCCGTGGTGAGCGCTACGATAGAAGAGTTGTCATACGAATAACTGATGCCCACTCGCTTGAACGAACGGTGCAGAGGATAAGCCAGGTTTACGGCAAAGCCCCTGCTGGACTGGGTGTAGTTCTGAAGATTCTGCTGCAGATTCTCTGGCAGACTGATTTGCTGACCGCTAAGAATGGCCGCTTGCCGCGCCTGATCGTAAGTGAATTTGGTGAAATAGATCGTGAACCCAAACTGCAGTGGACGATCGAGGAAGTAAGGCTCGGTAAAACTGAACGAAACGTTGCGCTGCAGATTTCCAATGTTCGCCTGCATGCTCAAGGTCTCACCCAGCCCGAGAAAATTGTTGGTGCTGTAGCTGAGGCCAATGAATGCGCCGGACAGACCGCTCACGCCCCCGCTCAACCCGATACTGTTCTTTCCTTTCTCGTGCACTTTGAGGGTGAGATCGACCGTGCCCTCCTTTTCGTTGAGGTGACGTTCGGTGACGTTGGGATCATCGGGCTTCAGGTTATCGAAAAACCCGAGCTGATTCAGACGTTGGATACTGAGCTCCCAAAGCTGCTGGTTGTAAATTTGTCCTTCTTCCAAAACGATCTCACGGCGTATCACCTTGTCTCGGGTCGTGGTGTTGCCCTGGAACTCGATTCGCCGCACATAAAACTGTTTGCCCTCGTCCACGTCAATATCGAGAAAGACGAGTTTCTTCTCCTCGTCAAAGGTTGTGTTGGGAATGGAAGTGAAGTTAATGTATCCCAATTGGCCATAGGCTTTGCCCAGGTTCTCCAAGCCCTTCGCGATCTTGCTTCGGTCAAAGGTATCGCCATCTTTCAGAGGAAACAGGCGGCGCAAAGCGGCAGTATTGTTCACCGCTTTGTTGTTTTTGAAAGTGATTCCGCCCAGGTTGTACTTGTCACCTTCCTCGATGGGCATGGTGATGTCCACGGCCTTCCCTGGACCTTTTTGAATCAGGGGGATATGAAATCCCTGATGTCCGGTATCGTGGATCTGGGTCTTAGGCTCCTGCACCAGCACTTTGAAGTAGCCACGGTTTTGGTACTCGGCGCGAACCCGCTCGGTGTCTTCATCGAGTTTGGTGGCATCGTAAGTCTTCGCGAAGATATTCTCCAGGAAGATAGAGTGCGGGATTCCAATGGGCTTCAGGTTCTTCATCGCGCCGCGCAGGATGCGGCTGGGGACGTGCTTGTTCCCTTCGAAGGTAATCTTGCCCACCTTGACTTTCGGTCCCTCCTTGATCACGAACGTGAGGCTAATGGCGTTCGGAGGAATGGGGTGAATCTCGGTACGAATAGTGGAGAATTGCCTTCCATGCTCGGACAGCAGTTGCTTGATCGTGACCTCCGCCTTCTTCACTTTGGTCGGATCATATTGGCTCTCTACCGACAATCCGACTTTGGCTTCCTTAAAACGGTCCAGTACGTCGCTTTTCGAGACCGAACTCAGCCCAACGTAGTCAATCTCCCGGATCGTTGGCCTTTCCTTGACATTGATATTGAGGGTCCATCCTGTGTCGTTCCGCGACCGCGTAAAGATGATGTCTTCGAAATACCCCGTATTCCAAAGCGAGTTGTAGTCCCGCTCGATCGCAGCCTGGTCGTAGACGTCCCCAACGTGAGTGAAAATTCTGGCTTTAATAGTCTCGGCGGGAATGCGGCGGTTGCCGGAAACAGTTATCTGGGTAATGAGATCTTGCTGCCCCAGCGCCCACGAACTGAGGAAGAGCAGGGTCAGCACGAAACCGAAGAGCGCACGGATGCTTACTCGATAACGTCTTATAAATGAAGGAGATGCCCCCTGTACGACAACCGGGGGTCGCCATGCGCGGCCGTGCCTGCCCTCGATTACCGCAGGGCTATCCTGACGAGTGCGATGAATCGCCACTACCTCAGCTTATGGGAGTGTGGAAAACCGCAATTATACGGTAGAGCAGTGGACACCGTCCAAGCACAATGCGCCTAAATCACCCTCAGGATGCCGTTTGGAAAAGCTCTACTTCAACCAAGACGGAATAAAACGTAGCGGAGTTGCCCAAGTCCGTAAGTTTTTCTGAAGTCAGTACGTTGATGTTTCTTCCCTGCGGAGCGAGTTTGGCCCACGAGAGCTGAGCACAAACCACACCCGGCTGCACCGCGCCATCCACCTTCGCCTTCAGAAGTATATCGCCACGCCGATTGAAGACCCGCACCTGATCGCCGTTCGCGATTCCGCGGGTCCGGGCGTCAGAGGCACTCATTTCGAGCAGGCCTGATTCTTCCATGTGCTGGATCGTGGGCAAGTTCGAAAACGTCGAGTTGAGGAAGTTGTCGGCTTTGCGCGCCAGCAACTCCAGAGGAAAGGCTTTCGCTCGCTCACTATGGCGAGATTCGCCGGGCGGTTCGAAGTTCACGACGGGATCCAACCCTTGCTGCTTGAGAGATTCGCTATAAAGCTCGGCCTTGCCGCTGGCGGTCGCGAAGTTACCCTGAGCGAAGGGCAGAAACGCTGCATCGGTACTTGCTTGCGTGGGGACAGCCGCTCCCGGCTGTCCGGCGGAGCAAAGCTCCGCATCTCCGAAGTTCAGCCGAACGTGACCTTCCCGTTCCAGCCGCTCCCGGTCGATTCCCTTCAGCCAAGGATGGTCTGAATCCAGCGCCGCGTCGATCATCTGATCGACAGATTCGCGGAAGCACTCATCGTCGAAACGCATCTCCGCGGCGAGCGCACGAAAGACTTCCACATTGGAACGACATTCACCCAGCGACTCAATAGCCTGGTCCGATACCTGCAAGAAATAGTGCCCGTAGGCGGTCTGCAGTTCCTTGTGCTCGAAAAAGGTGGTCGCGGGCAGAACGATGTCGGCATAATCTGTAGTGTCGGTAAAGAACTGCTCGTGGACGACAGTAAACAAATCGGGCCGCTGCAATCCGCGAATCACTTCATTGTGATTGGGACACACCGCTGCCGGATTGGAGTTGTAAACGAATAGCGCCTGGATGGGAGGGTCGTCGAGCGTATTTAGCGCCTTGCCTAACTCCACCATATTGACGACGCGCGCCGGACGCCCCAGCGTTTGGACCATTAAGTCAGGACGCTCCAGCCCGTCCCCCGCACGAATCGGGGCAAAGGCGCCACTAGTAGACATCTGCAACCCTCCCCCGACCTCTTTCCATGAGCCGGTGATGCAAGGCAGCATGGAGACGGCGCGGGTCGCCATGCCACCATTTTCTGAGCGCTGCACACCGTAGTTCAATCGAATCACTGCGGGATGGGTTGTTGCGTATTCGCGGGCCAATTTCACGATGTCGGTTGCCGCGATTCCGGTCCAGTTTGCCACGCGTTCCGGAGCGTACTCCCGCACTTTGGTTCGAAGCTGCTCGAATCCCAGGGTGTAGCGCTCGACGTAATCCGCATCGTGAAGATTCTCGCCGATGATCACATGCATCAAGCCAAGCGCGAGGGCAGCGTCGGTGCCGGGATTGATGGGCAGATACCAATCCGCGCAGTCTGCCGTGCGCGTGTGGTAGGGATCGATGACCACCAGCTTCGCACCTTGGCGACGCGCTTCCTCGATGAAGGGCCACAGGTGCACGTTGTTGCCGTGAATGTTTGCTGCCCAGGCAATGATGTAGCGCGAATGGCGAAACTGCTCCGGCTCGGTGCCCAGTTTCACCCCAATCACCGACTTCAGTCCCGCCTCGCCAGCTGCGGAACAAATATTGCGCGCCAGCTGCGATGCACCCAGGCGATGAAAAAATCGGCGGTCCATGGATGCGCCATTCAGAACTCCGAGGGTTCCGCCATAGGAAAAAGGCAGGATGGCTTCGCTGCCGAATTCCGCGGCGATCTTCGTGAAGCGCGAAGTGATTTCGGCGAGGGCCGAGTCCCAACTGATGCGCTGCCACGTCGGCGTAGTACCGGCGGCGTCGCCCTTGACCCTCGCCCTTTTCGGCCCGACCCGCCGCATCGGATACAAAACCCGGTCCGGCGAATACACCCGATCCAGATACTTTGCCACCTTGGCGCACAGAAAACCACGCGTCACAGGATGCGCGGGATCGCCGACGATCTTGGTCGCACGACCGTCCTCGACAGTAATCAAAACTCCGCAGGCATCCGGGCAATCGTGCGGACAGGCGGCATGGACGACTTGCTTCATGACTCTTCGATTATAGGGCGCGCCCTGCCCAACCAGCATGCGAAAAATAAGAGTCGCCGCCCTGCACGGCGCACTCCGCAGCCGTTCTCCGCGGCCTCAGCGTTTTAAGATTTTGAGGGGGGATTCGACAGAAACCCTAAACCGCAGAGCTCGGTGAGAACAGCCGCAGAGTTCGCAGAGCGTGGCTTGAGAATTCCGGTGCAAGGAAAACGGGCGGCTTGCGCCGCCCGGTCCGAATCAACTCTTCGGCTTACGGCAGTACGCGAACGCGTCCGGCCAAAACAACAGGCTTGTTCGTATTGGGATTGTAGAAAACCAACCCACTCGAGACCAGATTGGCCGCGCCCGCCGCCTGCAATCCACTCAGCCCGTTGACGTTGACAAATACGGTCTTGGCGCCGGTGTACACATTGAACGGCCCACCCGCCGAATAGCTCATCAGGAGGTCGTTCTGCATCTGATACATGCCTTGATTACCGCTGGTGATGTTGACACTGTTTGGCACCAGCGATCCCACCACGCCCTGCCGCCGCAAGGAAACCATGTCAGGAGTGAACGCATTGCTCTGGTAGGTGCCGCCTACAAAGATGCGTTGGCCGACGACCAGAGATGACGCGCTGAACAGCTCGTTCGTGAACCAATTATCGATAAAGCAAATGTCGTACTGCGCCACCTGGCTCAGGTCGACGGTGTAGACGCTATCCGTCGGGATCGTCGCCGATGTTCCCAGCTCTTCGCCTACAAAGATGGTCACTACAGGGCCGGGGTTCACGGCAAGAACTCTGCCGGAAATAAACGCTTTGTCGGTCGTGATCTGCTCAACTCCGCCAGCCAGAATGCTGCCGTCGGCCTGCACCGTGCCCTCGACACAAACAATCCCGTTTGCCATCAGGCTGCTCAAGCTATTGCTGCCGTTATATAGAGTGTTCGTATCGACGTCGATCGTTTCCTGGAACCCGTAAGGCCCCTGCATTACGAACGAATTTCCAGCCGTATTCACCGAGACGATATTTCCGATGAATTCGGTGACCTGTCCCAGGGCATCGGAGGCTGAGACTGCCATCACATCCAGCACAGGGGTTACAGCGATCTGGCCGTTGTTGATGATGAGGTTGCCGTTGCCATCCATGGCGAGCGATTGACGAAGATCAAAATCCATGTGCAAACCAGCCAAGCCGTTGCTCCCCACCACCAGCGGCGCCGTCGTGGGGAACGAAACGGTAACTTTCGGGTTGCTCAAGGTTCCAGTCGCGGTGCCAATCGAAGGCGGATTCGTGGTCAGATCGACGTAACTGATCGAAGGCGCCGGGTTGCTGGCGGCGAAGGTAAAAGTCGCGCTGGTATACGTGCCAGGCGCCGCGGTGTTAAAACCCAACAGCGACCGCAGGCCTACGAGCTGGCCGAAGTCCACCGAGGTCGGGGTGGACAGGACTTGCGCCGTGGTCGTTCCGTTGTTCAAGGTGATGCTGTTGATGGTGATGTTGAACGCGACCACCGACGACACGGGCGCATCCTCGCCCGTAGCGAAGACTTGCGCCTTGTTCTGCGCCGCTGAAGACGAATTACTAACGCCGTTGCAACCGGCGAAACTCAGCGCCAGGGCAAGTAATCCCGCGAGCGATAGAGACCGTTTCATGGTAGCTCCTGTAAATCAGAATCTGGGGGGGAGCCGCGAATTCTCGATACCAGAATGGAAACAGATAGGAGTTTAGGAAGTCTTCGTTACCTTAGGACAGATTACGGGCGTAACTTCGGCTCTGGATGCAGGGTTTGGAGGGATGGGTTCGCCGCGCTCTTGCCATTCCGAGCAAAGCGAGGAATCTGGGTTTTGCGCGTCCAGATTCCTCGCCGGTTCATTCCTCGGAATAACAGAGATATGGAAGCGCTATTTCAGACCGATGTATAAGTCGACTTGCGAGTCCTGCGGATTCTGGCTTCGCTGGTCATAAAGTTCGAAATCTGCTTTGTAGGCGCGAGTGCCGCCGAGTTTTTGGTTGTCGTCCAGACTATAGACTTGTTGCCATGCCTTTGGAACAACTTGCGCAACTGGTCCCCTTGAGCTCGCAACTACCGCGTACGTGCCCTTGGGCACTTTCTTCGCAACCATCCCTGGCGGAACCTCGGAGACACTACTCACTTTCATCCCAATGATGAAATCGTATTCACCATCGCGGTCGCTGGCGTAATTCGTGTAAACGGCGTAAATCGCGGAGTCCATTTTGTTTGGAATCTTGCTCGCGATTCCTTCCGAAAAAAACCTTGCCCATTGCTTAGGAATTGCGCCCCCGCCTGTAACTTCCTTAGCGTTACTCGTTCGAACCTGGATTCCGATGACCGAGAATTCTTGTTGCTCCACTATTCTTGGTTCCATCGCGGCTCCCATGGCGGCTGTCCCAGCGAGCACAGTTGCTAGACAAATCAAGACGAGGGAACCGGCGATTAGATTCAAGCGCACGCCGGCCCCAGTCATTTAATCTCCATCACTTCCTTCTCTTTGCCCTTGCTCATCTCTTCCATCTTCTTGATTTCGTCATCAGTGAGCTTCTGGATTTCATCCATGGCCCGCTTCTCATCGTCCTCAGTGATCTTCTTGTCTTTCATCGCCTTCTTGATGGCATCATTCCCATCGCGACGGATGTTGCGCACCGCAGTGCGATGCTCCTCGAGCACCTTGTGCAGATGTTTCACCATATCTTTGCGGCGCTCCTCGGTGAGCGCGGGCACGGGCACACGAATGATCTTGCCATCGTTCATCGGGTTCAAGCCGATGTCCGCGCTGCGGATCGCCTTTTCGATCGCCGGCAGCGAGGTCGGATCGAAAGGCTGCACCGTGATGAGCTGTGGCTCTGGCGCATGTACCTGCGCCAACTGATTCAGGGGCATATACGAGCCATAGTATTCGACGTTGACGGAGTCGAGCATATGCACCGACGCGCGCCCGGTACGCGTAGACGCCATCGCCTTGCGAAAGTCTTCGACCGCTTTGTCCATGCGGGTCTTGAGTTGAATGTAAGTGTCTTTGAGGCCAGGAATTGCGGCCATACCAGCTTGAGCCATGGTCAGCTCCCCTGAAGATGAGTTACCAAAACTGTGAATTATAAACCTTTGAGACCAGGAGTGAACCTATCCGTGGAAATCTGCGCAGATCCGTGGCCAGCCTTTAGGCGCTGACCAGCGACCCGATCTTCTCGCCGGTTACAACCTTGCGGATATTTCCCCGCTGGTTGAGATTGAAGATGATGATCGGCAGGTTATTGTCTTTGCAAAGCGAGATCGCCGTCGAATCCATCACCTTCAGGCCCTTTTTCAGAACGTCCATGTAGGTGATCTGAGCAAATTTCGTAGCATCTTTCACCAGCACCGGGTCAGCGTCATAGATGCCGTCGACCTTCGTGGCTTTCATGATTACGTCCGCCTTGATTTCCATAGCGCGCAGCGATGCTGCCGTATCCGTAGAAAAATATGGATTGCCTGTGCCTCCGGCAAAAATCACCACCCGGCCTTTTTCCAAATGACGGATCGCGCGCCGACGAATAAAAGGCTCGGCTACCTGTTTCATCTCAATTGCCGACTGCACCCGGGTGAAGACGCCCTGCTTTTCCAGCGCATCCTGCAATGCGAGCGAATTGATCACAGTCGCCAGCATGCCCATGTGATCGGCGGAAACCCGGTCCATCTCTTTCGCCTGCTCGGCAACGCCCCGAAAGAAATTCCCGCCACCCACCACGATCGCGATCTCAATGCCCAAAGATCGCACGTCAGCCAGTTCAGCCGCGATTTCGTGAATGCGAAAAGGATCAACCCCAAAACCCTGAGTCGCGGCGAGGGCTTCGCCGGAGAGTTTGAGTAAAATGCGTTTGAAGACCGGAGTTGTCATCCGTAATTTAGTCTAGCATCCCGGCAAGAATCACGTGGGTACAGCCGCCCTCGGTTGTCCCGCGGAACAAAGCTCCGCAGGTCCGGACGATGAAAATCTACAGAGTTGCAGTCAGGTTAGCGAGCTCGCGGGAGAGCCGGGGCGGTGTCCCTACGCGAGCTACTCAGCTTTCTGTTCCGGCTTGGTGATGGCAATGGTCTCGCTGGCCTCGCCTACCTTGAAGCGGGCGAAGCGGCGCACCGCGATGTTCTCGCCCAGTTTGCCGATCTTCGTGGCAATGAGCTGCGCGATGCTGACCGTCTGATCCTTGATGAAGGGCTGCTCCAGCAGGCAGACCTCCTCGTAAAATTTGGCCATCTTGCCTTCGACCATTTTTTCGGCGATGTTCGCTGGCTTGCCGCTGGCAATTGCCTGCGAGCGATAAATATCCTTCTCGCGCTCGTAGGCCTCGGGAGTGACATCGTCCTTACGGACAAACTTCGGATCGCTGGCGGCGATGTGCATGGCGATGTCGTGCACCAACTCCTTGAAATCCTCGGTGCGGGCGACAAAATCGCTCTCGCAGTTAATCTCCACCAGCACGCCAATCTTCCCTCCCGCGTGGATGTAACTGGCCACCGAGCCTTCGCTGGTCACGCGAGTCGCCTTTTTTGCCGCTACCGAAACACCCTTCTTACGCAGAACTACAACCGCCTGTTCCATGTCGCCCTTGGCTTCGGTCAGGGCCTGTTTGCAATCCATCATTGGGGCTCCGGTCTTCTCCCGGAGCTCTTTCACTTGCGCAGCAGAAATATTCATCGTAGTTGTGCTCATTTGAATGAATGTCCTTGGTCGTTCGTCGTTGGTCGTTAGCCAGGAAGTCAAGTCCAATGACCAGCGACCAAAGACCAACGACCGCTCTACAAACTTCGACCCGCGCCGGACGACCCGCGCGGGTCTGAATCCCTCAGGGGCTAAAGCCCGGATCTTCTAGGCTCACTGCGGCACGGCTAAAGCCATGCCCTCCCGGTCGAACAACGGCTGCCGACCGAGGACCAACGACTCTCAATACGTCTGGGTCTCGACCTGCGGTACGTCTTCGGCGACGCTTTCCTTTGCAGCGGCCGGCTGCTTTCGCGTACCCGCCCCCAGCACGTCTTCCATGCTGATGTCTTCGGAGCTTGCGTCTTCCGCGGCGTTAATATCGACTTCGCCTGAAGCCTCGCGCGCTGCCGCATCCCGCTCGGCCTGTTGCGCTGCGCCCGCGGCTGCTGCCAAGTCGGCGACTTGTTTGTCAGTCATGAGCTGCGCGCCTTCGGCCACAGAATCCGCGATCTTCGAAGCAAAAAGTCGGATCGCCCGCAGCGCATCGTCGTTGCCGGGGATCACGTAATCCACTTCGCTGGGATCGCAGTTCGTGTCTACCACCGCGACCACTGGAATGCCGAGTTTGCGCGCTTCGCGCACCGCAATCTGTTCTTTGTTCGAGTCGATGATGAAGATCGCATCGGGCAGGCGGCTCATATTCTTGATGCCAGCCAGGTTGGCCTGGAGGTGCTTGCGCTCGCGCTCGAGCTTGATGACTTCTTTCTTGGGCAGCAACTCGTAGCGGCCATCCGTGGCCATCTCGTCGAGTTCTTTCAGCCGCTTTACCGACTTCTGCACTGTCACCCAATTGGTGAGCAGGCCGCCCAGCCAGCGCTGGTTCACATAGAACCCGCCACAGCGCGTCGCTTCTTCGGCAATCGCATCCTGGGCCTGGCGCTTGGTGCCAACGAAGAGAACGATCTTGCCTTCGCTAGCCAATTCCTGCACGAACTTCGACGCCTCTTTGAACATCTTCAGCGTCTTCTGCAGATCGATGATGTAAATCCCGTTGCGCTCTCCGAAGATGAATTCCTTCATCTTGGGATTCCAGCGCTTGGTCTGGTGCCCGAAGTGGACGCCCGCTTCGAGCAACTCCTTCATGGTGATGTTAGCCAATTAACCTCCTCATTTGGTCTGCATCCGGCGCTCACCCTGAGGCTGCCCCGGATTGCCATTCCCGTCCCCGTACCGAAGCACGGGAAGAATTGAACCCCTGAAAAACTGTCGTTCGTCGTAAGCCAACTGCCGTTGCGGACGACCAACGACGAACGGCCAACGACAGATCTTAGCGCTTGCTGTACTGGAAACGCTTTCTCGCGCCCTTCTGGCCGTACTTCTTGCGTTCCTTGCCGCGTGAATCGCGAGTCACCATGCCTTCGGCCTTGAGCTTCTTACGCAACTCAAGATTGAACAGCATGAGCGCGCGGGCGATGCCCAACTTTACCGCGTCCGCCTGGCCGTTCACTCCGCCGCCGGAAACCCTGGCAACCACATTGAATGTGCTCGCGGTTTCTGTCGAGAGCAGTGGCTGCTTGGCAGCCGAACGCTGCGCCGGAGTCACGAAATACACCTCAAAAGGCCGTCCGTTGACTTTGAATTCGCCGCTGCCCGGACGCAAATAGACGCGCGCGATCGCCGACTTGCGGCGTCCCGTTCCGTAATATTGCACTAGCTCTGCCATTCTTAGCCTTTAGCACTTAGCTCTTGACCTTTAGCCAAACCGCTCGCGTGCAAACCTTTCAATTTTTGTGTCGCGCTGTAGAAACGTAGCTCGCTACGCTTCTGTACTGCTTACGCTCTAACTTCGAGCGCCTTCGCTTGCGGCTTCTGCGCTTCGTGCGGATGTTTCTCGCCACGATACACATTCAGCTTGCTGATCATCTGCCGCCCCAGTTTCGACTTGGGCAGCATGCGCAACACAGCTGCCTCGATAATCGCTTCCGGTTTGCGCTCGAACCGCTTGCGAAATTCCTCAGTACGCAATCCGCCCGGATACCCGGTGTAATGCTGATAAACCTTCTGCTCCGACTTCATGCCGGTCGTTTTCACTTTCTCGGCGTTAACCACGATCACGTGATCGCCGGTATCGAGAAAGGTGGTGTATTGCGGATTTTCCTTACCCATCAAAATGCGGGCTACTTGTGACGCAAGCCGGCCGAGCGTTTGCCCGGAAGCATCGACGACATACCACTTGCGCACAATTTCCCCCGCTTTGGGGAAATAGGTTGACATGCAAAATCTCCCTAGAAATATAAAAACGCAAAGAAGACCGCTGAGCTCCCAGTGAGCGCCGAAGGCGCAGGGCTATCAGGCGGGCAACCGCAGGACTAGCAAAGTCTTAAAGATAACGTAATGCGCAGGTTATTGTCAACAAAGGTCTGCCCTTGCCAACGATCATCGCCCGAACCCTATGTGTCTGAGACCATCTCCGAGCTTGTACATGCCCCAATAGACAATTCCAGAAAGTGCAGCGATAGCACCCGAAATCCACAAAATCCATCGTGTCTTTTTCTTCACGCTATCCGCCATGGGAATTCGACGCCACGCGCAAGGTCAAAACGGCGGTCGAGATGCGAGGGAAACCCGCGTTTTCACTCATACGCCAGCGCGTCAATCGGATCCTTCTGCGCCGCCTTGTACGCCGGATACAGCGCCCCAGCAATCGCACCAACAATTGCGATAATCGCCGCCCGTAGCATCCATCCGCCAGTCACTACCACCGGCAGCGTCGGCAAGCGGTGGACAATCCCCAGCCGCGCCACTAGACTGAATACAATCCCCACTACGATGCCGCCGATAGCCAGCAGCACCGTCTCTCGCAAAATCACATTCACGATATAGAGCTTCGACGCGCCCATGGACTTCAGGATTCCAATCTCGCGCGTGCGCTCCATCACCGCCGTATACATGGCCTGGAAGATGACGATAAACCCAATGATCACAGAAATTCCGATCACCACATTGATAAACGTCGACAGCCCGGGATAGTTGCTTGGAGTCATCATCGACAGGTAGTAAGCCATCGAAGTCGCGACGTATTTCTCCATCCCCGGAACTTTCTTGATCTCCTCGACGACCGCATCGGCGTTGTTAGGATCGTCGAGCTTCAAATAAAAGATCGAGGCCTTGTCTTTGGCTCCGATCAAATCCTGCAGAACCCCGATCCGCAAGAACTTTCGCGCTCCCTTCCCTTGCCCCACAATCCCGGCCACGCGGAAATTATTGTTGAGAACTTCAATCGTGTCGCCCACCTGCACGTGCTTGGACCGGGCAAACAGATCATCCACCATCACGTCGTTCGGACCTTGGAATGGGCCGCCCTCGATGTAATGAAACGGGCCGGAAAGCCGCTCATAACTCGCCAAATCAATACCCGCGATCACCTCCAGCGTTCCGCTTGCAGAAACATGGGTCACCACAGGAGCAACAGCAACTATGTGCGGCAGCTTCGCCAGAATGTCCCCGACTTTGATTGACATCGGAGCCCCGGTCAACCCCACGATGAACGATGAACCCGGCGGCATCACGATCACGTCCGCGCCAATTCCTGCCTGCCGCGCTCGCGAATCATTCAGCATTCCCACTGACAATCCAACGATCAGCAGAATCAGCGTCACCTCAAGCGCGATCGCCACAATGCTGATCGCCGAACGCAGCGGCCGGTGTACCAGGTTCGCGAAAATCATTTTGTTCATCATAAAGAGCAATTAGCACTTAAGCAGTTAGGAAAACTGACTAACATTGGTTCTAGCTCAGGCTCGGGAGAGTTCTACGCTTTGTCCGACGATAGCATCTGCTCGACGATCTCGCTGAGCACTCGATAGCCTTCGGCGTCAATCGGCCCTTGAGTCGCTTGTTTGAACTTGCTGGCCCGTTCTCTTTGATCGAGGTAATAGACGACATCGGGCAGGACACGGCGAACTTCAGCGCACAGTGCGCGCAAATGCATGAGTCCGTCTACAGCCAGATCGGAGGACTGCAACTTGGATATTTCCGCAAGCAACTGCTTGAGCTCATTCTTCCACTGATCGAAATCGGCTTCATACTTCAGGAAGTATTCGGCATCGCCGACGACCAGCAGTTCCAGCGTTTCCATGTCCGACGGCGTCAGTGGCTTTTGTGCACGCAGCTTGGGCATCAGTGAAGCCAAGGCCATCCTGGACTGAAAGACTTCTCGTGCCTGAGCTTCGAGTTCCTCGATCTGGTCGCCCAAAAGCCCATAATTGTCACCGGTTTCAGCCTGGTTGCAACGGGACGCGAGGTCGAGTGTCTTCTGGATGGTCGCGCTTATTGGTGGAACGTCGCCCATAGAAATGCCTCTCCGATGTCCGAGTAGTCTAGCACCTGGACATGGGTTCGACAGCTGGTTCCAAATGGGGAAAGCTTACCGTAAGCATTTCCCAGGGAGATCTGACCGAGGAATAATCGGAAGTGCACGAATGCGCACTTTTTGATTGACTCTCATTTTTGCCTGTACTAATCTCGGGCACACTTTCGGCTGGCGCCACTCAGCCGATTCTTGCCGCTACTTCCGCGCCTTCGTTGGCAGTGCCCCGCGTCGCCGCGTCAACAAAAGTTGCGTTGGGTAGTCTCCGCGTTGAAAGTCACGACGATTTCACTGGAGCTTGCTCCAAAACTGGATGCAGCTTCAAGCGCCATTCGTGTGCCTAAAAGCTGTCCACTGAAAAACCGTCCACCCGCCGCCTTTTTTGCGAGCCCATCCCTGTGGCCCGCGTGACGGAGCTCCCCCTGGATATTTCGCGGGACACAGTTTGTCGGACACCGACAAGGAGAAATCGTGATCAAAACAGCAAAGCTCGCGCTCGTTTTAACATTGGGGATGCTGTTCCTCGGCGGAATGGCATTTGCTCAAACCGACCCTGGAGTTCAGAGCGGCAATCGCGGCACCGGCGCCGCTCTCCCTTCAGTGTTGGCCAACGACAAGGCCGGGATTCTGGCGTTTTTCACCGACGGCCAGGCGCGCTTCCAGGAAGTCGAGTCCGTTTCTGGCGGCGCAAACAACGGCCTGGGGCCTCGTTTTAACTCGAATAGTTGCAGTTCGTGCCACGCGCAACCTGCCGTCGGCGGCACCGGCGCTGCGGTCAATCCTCAATTCCAGTTCACCAGCAACGGCGTGGCACCCGGGAACACCACTCCGTCTTTCATTACGGCCAATGGTCCCACGCGCGAGGCCCGGTTCCCGTTCTTCTTTAACCCCAACGGGACGGTCAACACCAGCGCACCGAATGGCGGCGTGGAAGACCTGTTCACCGTCACCGGCCGCTCTGATGCGGGAAGATGCAGCGTTCAGCAGCCGAGTTTTGCGGCGGCGCAACAGGCGAACAACATTATCTACCGCATTCCCACGCCGACCTTTGGGGCGGGCCTGATCGAAAACCTTGACGATTCGACCTTGCTGACTAACCAAGCGCACAACAGCAACAACAACTTTGGCATCGCCGGATCTTTCAACCACAACGGCAACGATGGCACGATCAGCCGTTTCGGGTGGAAGGCGCAAAACAAATCGCTGCACATCTTCACCGGCGAAGCCTACAACGTGGAAATGGGTATCTCGAACCTGCTGTTCACGCAGGACCGCCCGCTGCCGGGCGAAGACCAGCAAGGCACCGGGCTGCCCTCGAACTGTCTGAACCTTAGCGGGAACGGGTATCCGGAAGACTCGTCCAATCCGGCGGCGTCGCCGCAGGCAGCAGTCCTCGATGACGTTTCGGCCTTTGCCAACTTCATGCGGACCCTGGCCCCGCCGCCACCTGGTGGGGTTGTGCTGAATGGACAGCAGGTCTCCGGGCAGATGATCGCCGCCGGCGGATCTTTGTTCAGCTCCATCGGCTGCGCAACCTGCCACAATTCGAAGGTAGGAAACACACAACCCTCAAACATTACTGGTTCGCTGAGCAGTGCCCCGGTACCTGCGTACTCCGATATCGAGGTGCATCACATGGGGAACGCCTTGGCGGACAACGTCGCGCAGGGCGGCGCCGGCGGCGACCAGTTCCGTACTGCTCCCTTGTGGGGCCTCGGGCAGCGAATCTTCCTGCTGCACGATGGCCGCACCACGAACTTGCTGACGGCGATTCAGGCCCATGCGAGCCGTGGCAGCGAAGCTACCACCGTGGAGCAAAACTTCTTCAACCTCAACCCCACGCAGCAGCAAGAAATATTGGACTTCCTGCGTTCGCTGTAATTTTTGCGGATGGTTCTGGCGGGATGCGAACGTGTCTCGCCAGAACTGCATTTGCGCCGCCGGAAAGGTGGGAGCCAGACCAGCCCAGCGCGCGAAAGAACCGTTCTCATATATACAGCTCCAAGGGGGGAATATGCGGTTTGGGTTCTTGCTTTTGTTCGTTTGCTTTGTTCTTGCTTTACCGGCTCGGAGTCAAAATACTCCCACCAACGGTGGTGATTTTTCCAGCACCACGCAGCCCGAGATCAAAGTGCCCGTCGGAGTCATCTTGGTTAAGGGCGCTTGGTCGAGCGCCAGCGATTCCGTGACTCCTGTGCCGGAAGGCGGGAACGTGACCGACAATGTTTTCCGCGACCCGTATTTTGGGATGACCTACGCTCTGCCCAAGGATTGGACCGAGAAATACGAAGGGCCTCCGCCGTCAGAGAGTGGCCGCTATGTACTGGCGCAAATCATGCCTGCAGACACCTTCAAAGGACCCGCTCGAGGCAGCATCTTGATCACCGCCGACGACATGTTCTTCACTCCCCTGCCTGCGTCCGGCGCGAGGGAACTCATCAACTACACGAAAAATAATCTGCAGGCCGACTACAAAGTGGAACTGCCGCCTACGCAGACCCGGATCGCTAGCCGCTCCTTTACATTCTTTGCATATTGGTCGCCGGTTGCAGAGCTGCACTGGTATGTTTTGGCTACCGAAATCCGCTGCCATACTCTGGAACTCGTGCTAACCAGCCGCGACACGAAACTACTAGAGAGCTTGATGCGCGATCTGAACCGGATGGAGTTGCCCGCGGATGCGAGTCCGACAGCGGGGAACGGCGCGGGCGTGCCGGTATGCATCAAGGACTACGCGCAGGACGAAAACCTGATCACGCGGGTGGATCCAGTGTTCACCGAGCGCAGGTTCAATTCTGTTCCGGTGCGGATCATCATCGATAAAGAAGGCAAGGTAAAACACGTTCACTTTCTCAGCGCATTTCCCGATCAGGCAAAAGCCATTAGCGATGCCCTCAAGCGATGGAAATTCAGGCCTTATGTGCGCGATCGGCAAGCGATGGAAGTCGAAACCGGGGTGATGTTTGGACGCGGGTTGCGGCCGGCGGCGAATGGCGCTGTCGAATGATTTCTGAGCTAAGCTGCCTGCCCGGGATTCGCTGCGGCGCGGTCGACCAGTTCGGTGCGGGTCCAGGTGTAGCGGATGCGATGGATTACCGTAATCGTCGAGAGCACCGCGATGATCCAAAGCACCGGGGCCATGCGGTTAAACAAGGCTCCGATAATGACCAGCACGAGACGTTCGGGGCGTTCCATAAAACCTACGCGGCAGGATCCGATTAGCGACTCGGCCCGGGCGCGGCTGTAGCTGACCATAATCGCGCTGATCATCACGATGGCGGTGAGCACGACGTAGAAGAAACGGTCACCGCGAGCATAAAAGACCAGCAATCCGAGGAATTGGGAAGCATCGCTGTAACGGTCGACCACGGAGTCGAAAAAACCTCCGAAGCGGGTTACGCGATTGCTGGCTCGAGCCACCGCGCCATCCACCAAGTCGAAGAAGCCAGACCCGATGATCACCAGCCCGGCGTAGCGGAACATGCGAGCCTGATTGTCGCCGTTGGCGTATCCGAACAGAAAAGCCGCAATGATGTTGACCACCAACCCCAGGAAGGTCAGGACATTCGGGTTGACGCGGGCTAATGCAAGCCAGCGCACGATCGCGTCCAGCAACACGCCGCAGGCTCGCCCGAAGGCGCTGGTCCAAGTCCCGCGAAACCCAGTCGGGCCTGACCCAGTCCGGCTTGAACCGGTTCTGTCGCCGTCCGTCACCCTGCTGCGGCCTCGTCGTGAATCGTGCTTAGTTTCAGGATTTCCATTTCGCGCTTGCCGTTCGGCGTCACCACAATTGCGGTGTCTCCTACTTTCTTGTTCAGCAGAGCGCGGCCAATCGGCGAGCTGGTCGAAATCTTTCCCGAAGGAAAATCGGATTCTTCGCTGGTCACGAGCTTGTATTCGACTTCTTCGTTCTTATCGTTGTCATACACACGCACGGTTGATCCCAGGCCGACTTTGTCTCTGGGAATGTTGTCCATGTTAATGAGCGAAAGATCGGCAATCCGTTTCCCGAGCTGGCGCAGCCGCGCCTTGACAAATTCCTGGCGCTGCTTCGCCATGTGATACTCGGCATTTTCGCTGAGGTCTCCGAGCGCAGCTGCTTTCTTGATCTCTTTGGGGAGATCGTGCACCAGCTCATGTTCGAGCTGATTCATTTCGTCCTGTAGCTTCCTTTTGATGAGCTCGGTCATGCTTCAAGAGATTATAAACCCTGCGTGGAAGTTGGAATCGCGCGCCGTAGAAGACTCCTCTGTGTACCTTCGTGTCCTTTGTGGTTTGAGTTTTCGTACGTCAGTAAGCACGTCGCGCCCAGCGGCTAGGAAGGCCTACGCCTGGAATTCGGAAGCTTCCGGGAACCGCAGGTTCGACTTGGATAGGGCTTTCGTCAGCAGATCTTCAATCAGCGGCTCTTCGCAATTTTTCGCCATCGCCAATTCGCTCACCAGCAGGTAGCGGGCGCGCTCTAGCATTTTCTTTTCCCGAAATGAGAGCGCTTTAGCCTGGTTCAAAACCAGCAGAGCCTTCAGGACATTGGCGACTTCTAACAACGACCCGGTACGCATCCGCTCCGAATTTTCCTTGAAGCGGTACTTCCAGTCGGCGTTGTTGTCGCACTCGCCATCTTCAAGAAAATCCACAATCTTCTGGATTTCCCCGTTCTTCACCACCCGCCGCAAGCCGACCGTGCCGACATTGTGGAAAGGCACCATGACTTTGAGGCTGCTGGACTTAATCTTGAGCAGGTAGAAGTTTTCCACACTCTCGCCGATGGTGCGGCTGCTGATTTGCTCAATGATGCCGACCCCATGATTGGGGTATACGACCTTGTCGCCTATGTGGAAATTGCCGTCGCCATTTAACATGAAAAACCATCCACGGACGGAGGGAACGCAAGGAACAACACGTTTTTATCTTACCCGAATCGGAACGGAAAGGCAATTTTGGCGTGTTAATTCCTCTTTCTCAAGATACCGCCGACCTGAGATAGCCAGCCGAAACTGTTGCCGGACAGACATTTAGCCAAATCCACCACCAACGCTGCCCTCATTTTGGCACAGTTTTCTCAGATCAAAACAACTTAGGCTCTCGCACAGCCCTCAAGTCGTTTGGAATCATAATCATCTTTCGGCAGACGGAGTGCAGATTGACTGGTAAGATAAACTCAAGCGTGGGTCAGCGAGTAAAGGGGAGAATGCCATGGCAACCAAGACCGCCGCAAGGCCCGAGGCCGACTCGTCGAGGAGAATTTCCAGATCCCAGGCAGCGGCGAAAATCGCTTCGCTGGTTGAGGAGCACCTGACCGAATGCGGCTTTTCGGAGGAACAAAAAACTCAAAAAGTCGCCGAGTTTGGGAAGCGGGTCGACAAAGCTACCTCGCGCTCCGCCAAACCTTAAGAATCTCTGCGAACCTTGGGTGATCCGGCTTTATCCCCAAATCGCGCTCAAGTCCTGCCTTAAACGTCTCCTCGTCTCTAGCCTCCATCAGCCGTTCTACTTTGCGGGCCAACTCACGCTCGCGCTTCTTCGCTTCCCCCTTGCCGCTTCTCGGCTTTAAGAACTCAAAGATAGTCATACCCGCTGAAACGGCAAGTAGCTTTTGCTGTCGGCCGCTAATCAGCTCGAACCTTGACCGCGGCCCTGTCCCCACCCACTATTCCCCGAGCCAAGCCCCATAAGGCTTCAAAGACTCCACGTGGGCAAAGATGATCTTGATCGCCGCCGTAATCGGGATCGCCAGCAGCAGCCCAATCGCTCCCCACAACGCGCCCCACACCAGCAACCCCATGGTCACCGCTAAAGGATTGAGCTGCAATCGCTTGCCCAGAAATCGAGGATACAGAAGATTAAGCGCGATCAGGTGCAGGCACAGCACCGTCACCACGATGATCACAACATCCTGCGAGTCCGTATGCCCGAGTCCGACAAAAATCGGAGGCACCATGGCGAGCAGCATTCCCATATAAGGAACCAAGCTAAGGAACCCGCTGGCGAATCCGGCAAAATAAAAGAATGGCAAATGAATCATCCAGAAGACGACCGTACTCACCGCCCCGACAAATAACCCAATCAGCACATTTCCCACCATGAAGCTGCGAACCATCGCGGAAATCTGGCCCAGCGTGACATAGGCGGTATGGCGGTTCTCCAGCGGAAACAGCATGACCGTGGCCGATCGCACGTGCTGCTGCCAGGTCAACATGAAAAACACCAGAAAGGGTACGAATGACACCGCCAGGACCGCTGCGCTCACCGAACCAAAGCCGCGCGTCAGCATATCTGTCCAGTCGGTTGCCGTCCGGACGCTCAGCACGCCCTTCTCGTGCTCCGGCGGCAAAACCTCCAACCGCTCAGCACTCTTGCGGAATTGCAGCGCTTCATCGCGAATCTTGGTGGTGTATTTCGGCAACTCCTGCAGCAGCGTGGCCGCCGAGTTATAGGAAAAATAAACGATCCCGACGAGTGATCCCAGCAATAGCATGATGGCGACCGCCGCCGCCAGCCCGCGAGGCAGGCGAAGAAACGTCAGCAAGTCCACGATCGGCGCCAGAATAAACGCCAGCAACACGGAGATCAGCATCACCGCCAGGATCGATTCGCCAAAGTAGCAGAGCGCAAGAATCCCCGCGATGCCGATGATGTTCATCGCCCAATGGGGACGCACTTTGACAGGAGGCGCCAAAGTCGCAACCACTGTCGTCGTCTGGACCTGGGCCTCGCCGGTCGCCATTCCAGCATCGTAATCTATTTTTTGGTTTTTCCACCGAGACTTATAATCCCCACGTGCCCTCGGAACCAACCCACCCCCAGAACTCGTCGCACCCCCGGGTTCTAGGAATGGACGTCGGTTCCAAAAGGATCGGCCTCGCCATATCCGACCCGCTGGGCATCACTGCGCAGGGAATCGAAACCCTCCACCGGCAAAACAAGCGCCTCGATTTCGAACAACTGGAAAAGACCATCCGTGAATATGAGGTAGCCGAAATCGTCGTGGGCTACCCCCTGCGTATGAGCGGAGCCGAAGGCATCCAAGCCGAAAAAATGCAACGCTTCGCCGAAGAACTCCGCCAGCGTTTCCAGTTGCCGGTCCACCTCTGGGACGAACGCCTCAGCTCCGCCCAGGCCAACCGCCTGCTGCGCGAAACCGAAATGTCCATCCAACGCCGCGGCCAGGTAGTAGACCAGATGGCCGCCGTCCTGATCCTGCAAGCCTGGATGGATGCAAAAGGCAGCCGTTAGTCGATGGCCGTTGGTCGCTGGCCAAGATTCTCAGACTGCAAGCTTCAGGCAGCAATCGGTTTTCTGAGCGAATTTATGAGAGCATTTAGAGCTTTCGCCAAGTTCTCGACCTCGCCGAGAAGATGTTCGGCCCGGGGATCTTCGATGTAGGCTAACTCGCGCGCGATGAAGAGTTGGGTCTCCACCTCCAAAAGAGAGCCCCTCGCGTGGTGTAGAAACAGAACCAATTCCTTATCAGAAGACCTGCCTTTCCCCTCGGCGATATTGCTGGAGACTGAAACAGCGGCGCGCCGCAATTGGCTGGTCAGACCGTAGAGCTCATGTTTAGGGAAATTCTGGGTCTCACGGTAGATCTCCAGCGCCAGATCCACAGACTGCCTCCAAACTCGCAAGTCCTTATACGAGCTCGCCATTACGTCCCGACCTCCACCACTGATAGCTGTACCATCAGGCGCAACGGAAAGATGTGACGGATAAACATCTCGGGAATGCGTGAATGACGACCAAAGACGAACGACAAATGACTAACGACTAAAGACTACCGACCAATGACCACCGACCAACGACCAACGACTAACGACCAACGACTATCTCTCATCTAAACTATTTCTAACGTGCGCACCTTCTTCATCCTTGTGTTGCTCGCTGTCCTTGCCGGAGGCGGATGGCTGGCCTGGACTCTAACGCAGCCGGTGACCCCGGCCGGGCAAACCTTTGTGCTTTTGCATCCCGGATACTCCACTCGCCGCATCGCCACTGAGCTGAAAAACGCCGGCGTGATTCGCAACGCGGACGCCTTTGTCCTCTGGCACTATCTGCGTCGCAAGCACTCCCTGAAAGCCGGCGAATATCTCTTCGATAAAAGCGCGACTTCCCTCGACGTCCACCGGCGGCTGGTTCATGGCGATGTCTACTTCCACACCGTCGTGATTCCCGAGGGCTTCAACATGTTCGACATCGCACAGGCCATCCAGAACGCCGGCCTGGGATCGAGCGAGGATTTCCTCAAGGTCGCCACGTCGGATACCGCCCTGATCGCCGACCTCGCGCCTGACGCCAAGACTCTCGAGGGTTATCTCTTCCCGAATACTTATGAGTTCACCCGCATGCAAACCATGGAAGAGATTGCCGCCGCCATGGTGAAACAGTTCCGCCAGGTCGCACGCGAGATCGGCCTCACCTCGGACGCGCAGAACACGGGTGTGCAAAATACGGGTGGGCAGAACAACGACGTGCAGCAAACCGTCATCCTTGCGTCCATTATCGAAAAGGAAACCGCCGCACCCGAAGAGCGTCCGCTGGTGGCGAGCGTTTATTACAACCGAATGGCGAAACATGGAGTTCTTCAGGCCGATCCCAGCGTGATCTACGCCGAACTGCTGCAAGGGAGTTACAGCGGCGCACTCCACCACGCCGATATGCAGTTCGATTCCGCCTACAATACCTACACCCACGCGGGACTTCCGCCCGGCCCCATCGGCAATCCGGGAAAGTCATCGCTGGAAGCGGCGATCCATCCGGCGAATACCGACTATTTGTATTTCGTCAGCAACGGAAACGGTCACCACCGCTTCGCCCGCAACCTCGAGGAGCACAACAAAAACGTAGCCGCTTACCGCAAAGTAATGGCTGGCAAGTAGAAGGCTTCAGGCGGCAGGCTTCAGGCGAAATGACTTCATCAATCCATTGAGCAGACGACCGACTTCTGCCGTCTGGGATAGAAGCCCTTCGGCATGCGAGTGAGTCAGGTAGCCGAGTCGGTCGGCGATTATGACCTGCGTTTCCACTTCGAAGAAAGATCCTTTCGCATTGCTTAAAAAATGTAGTAGCTCTTTGTCGGAAGAACGACCCTTGCCTTCGGCGATGTTGCTTGCGATCGAGACTGCTGCCCTCCTCAGTTGGCTGGTGAGGCCGTAAATTTCCTCTCTGGGAAATTCCGGCGTGAGACGATAGACATCACCGACAAGGTTCATTGCTGTCTGCCAGGCTCTCAAGTCGCGATAAGTACCGCTCATTGATAACCCTCCTTTCTCGACGGTAAATCGCGAGCGACAACGAATCTGTGATAACCGTCACAGCGAGATAGCCATACCCCCGGTGATATTCCCGATAAGGGCACGCGATAAAGCCAAGTATGCCGTTTCCGAATCCTGAAGCCTAAAGCCTGAAGCCTGAAGCCTGCAGTCTAAAGCCAGCGACTCCGACTCCCCACCTTGGGTATACTCATCTATTTGACACTGCATCCCAACCGTCTCATGCCCTTTTTATTTCGTTATCGAGCTACGCTCGTTTTATTAGCAGTTCTGCCCTTGACCGGCTGTTTGTTCCGCTCCCACAAGGTTGAGACGCCGGTTCCCACCGTCCAACTGAAAACCGCCACTCAGCAGGAACTCATCGACTACATCAACACCCAGGCCGCCGCGATCCAGACCATGCAGGCCACGGTCGATATTGACACCACGGTGGGGGGGTCAAGAAGGGCAAGGTCACGGATTACGAGGAAATCCGCGGCTACGTGCTGGCCCGCAAACCGGCCATGCTCCGGATGATTGGACTGATGCCCATCGTGCGCAACAAAGCTTTCGACATGGTCAGCGACGGCCAGGGCTTCAAACTCTGGATCCCTCCGAAAAACCGCTTCGTGGTCGGCCAAAATAACATTGAAACCCCCAATCCCGCACAGCCGCTTGAAAACCTGCGCCCGCAATACATCTACGATGCGCTCTTGCTGCGCCGGGTCGATCCCCAGAACGAAATTGCCGTCATGGAAAACGACACCGAACTGGTAACCGACGCCAAGAGCCACAAGGTATCGCGGGCGGATTACGAGGTTGATGTGATCCGCAAAGGCGAGCACGGCTGGACCCTTTCGCGGAAGATCGTCTTCAGCCGTACCGACCTGCTGCCGCATCGCCAACTCCTGTACGACGGCGACGGGAATGTCACCACCAACGCAATTTATAACAACTACAAGAATGACGGTGCCATCAACTTCCCCTGGCAAATCGAAATTGCGCGCCCGCAGGAGGAGTACGACATCACCCTGAACATCGTGAAACTGGACCTGAACCAACTCCTTCCGGACGACAAATTCATACTGGAGCAACCCGTGGGGGCCGAGATAATCCACCTCGACAAACCGGCCGCACAATCGTCTCCCGCTCCCGCCAGCAAGAGCGGTCGGTAACGCCTTATGGATGGCCCACGCTTTACGCGCGGACAACCCGCGTCCGCATCAAACAATGTTAGACTGTTCGGTCCTTTCCAAGGGAGGGCTTTTCTTGCCGATTGATCCTGTCCTGCTGGTTCACGGCGGCGCCTGGGCCATTCCCGATGACATGGTCGAGGCTCATCTCAACGGCGTGCGCAACGCGATGGCTGCGGGCTGGCAGGTGCTGAGCCGCGGCGGCTCAGCCCTCGACGCCGTCGAGGAGGCGGTCGTGGTCATGGAAGATGACGAGACCTTCGATGCCGGCCGCGGCAGCTTCCTCAACCGCGAAGGCAAAGTGCAGCTCGATGCCCTGATCATGGAAGGCGCCACGCTGCGCGCCGGAGGCGTCGGCTGCGTGGAGCATTTGCGCAATCCAGTGCGCGCCGCCCGCAAGATCCTGAGCGAGAGCCCGCACGTATACTTTGTAGCCGAAGGCGCGGAGCGCTTCGCGGCCGAGCATGGCATCGCGTTGTGCAAGAACGAAGACCTCATCATTCCCCGCGAGGTCGATCGCCTCAGAAATTTTCAAGCCCAGGCCGCGGAAGACACGCCCAATCTTTTTGCCCCGACACTCTCGCACGATACCGTGGGCGCGGTCGCCCTCGATGGCAAAGGCGACATCGCGGCCGCGACCTCGACCGGGGGCACGCTCAACAAAGCGCCCGGCCGACTGGGAGATTCATCTTTGATTGGATGCGGATGCTACGCCGACAACAAAACCGCGGCGGCCTCGACCACTGGATGGGGAGAGCCCATCATGAAACTTGTGCTCGCGAAGTGGGCAACGGATCGCGTGGCCTCGGGCAGCTTGCCGGAGTGGGTGGCGGCAGAGGCGATCAACTATTTGCAGGCGCGCGTCAACGGGCATGGCGGCATGATCTTGCTGGATGCCCGCGGGCGTTTTGGCATCGCCCACAACACGCCGCGCATGGCCTGGGCGTTGAAGACGTTGCGAGAAGAGAGCTCAGGCATCAGCCGGTATGAATGAGGCGAAGTGTTCCACGTGGAACACTTTGTTGGTGCAATAATATATGTACAATAATGTATGTATGGAAAAGAGAACTTGAAGCTTCCCGAGTCGCGTTTGATGCGTGTACCATACTTCATGCGATTTCTGCGCTCACTGATTGTCGTCGTGGTTGTTTGCGGCCTGGGCTACGCTCAGCCCTCGCCATCAGCACCGTCTTCCCCGGGACAGCCATCCACCGGGCAGGCCGTTGCTCCTCAAATTGACCTTGCCCTGCCATCGAGCGTTTACGTGAAGGTGCAACTCGACACAACCGTAAAGGTTTCGGCTTTGAAGCCGGGCGATGTGATCGAGGGGAAGCTGGCACAGGACGTTTATTCGGGTGATCGTGAGCTCTTTCCCTCGGGAAGCCCCGTGCGCTTGACGGTGGACAAGTTGGGACGGCGACGAAGAATTCCTAACGATCACTGGCCCTGGGTGATCAAGTTTTTCACGCCTCGCCATGAGAACTATCCCACGTTTCAGTCTGCGGTTGTAACTTTGCCCGAGGGCAAGGAGGTCCCGTTGCGGGTGGCTTTGATCTTCATCAATCGGGAGACGGAGATACGGGCTCAGGCGAAAACGAAGAAAGGGCATCAGCCAGCTGCGAGTGCAACGACGCAATCCGCGGATGCGAGCGCCGGGCCGACTCAAGCGCCCAATCAAGGTGAATCGAAGGATGCTGCGTCGAAGAAGGCGGGATCTAAGAACAATGGAGTCTTTGTGGTTTTGGAGGCGGCGACTCCGGCTGACACATTGGCAGCGCCGGTTGAAAGTTCCTCGGCCACTGCGTCGCCAGATCCGGTGACGCTTGCGACCGGGACGCGGGCGAAGATTATTCTTCTCGGCGGGGTGAGCGCGTCCAAGAGCCGGCCTGGTGATTCTTTTCAGGCCCGGTTGGTGGAGCCGGTCCGGTTGAATTCGACCGTGGTGGTGCCGGAAGGGACGTTGCTCGGAGGGAAGGTTGTGGCCCGCACGCCTCCGCGGATGTTGAGCCGGGCAGGATCTATTTTGCTGAGTTTCACGGATCTGACTTTGCCGGGAAGAGCGGGTATTCCGGCGGTGGCCTCGGTTACGGCGGCGGAACTGGATGAGAGGTCGCACACCAAGATTGATCCCGAAGGGAAGATGCACGGCGATCGGCCGGGCAAGGCCTGGATGCTGATCAATATTGGAGTGACGGCGGGAATCGCCAAGGTGTCTGACGATACGCTGCAATTGATCATCGAGGCCATCGTATCGACAGCCACGGACGCTTCGACGGCTGGATCGGGCAGGATCGCGGCAATTTGCGCCTCGGGCCTGTTCCTGCTTACGCGTCACGGGCGGGATGTGGTGCTGCCGAGGTTCACGGAGATGAATGTGGTGTTTGACCGGCCAGTGTCGTTGGACGGTTCGCCTGCGTCGCCCGCGCCGTAGGGTGGTGCGCACGTCTAGAACCATTTGTGATAGGTAGCCGCCATGGCCTTCGCAAAGAGCACGCCGAAAAGGAAACAGGGAGAAACCCGGGGACAGACGGGACGTTCACCTAATTTCCAGAAACCGGGGAACATCCCGTCTGTCCCCGGATTATTCTCCCGGATTATTCCTCGGAGGTCCCGTTTCCCCCCAACTGGCCCCATCGAGCCGCAGTCTGCGCACAGCGGTCAATGAGCGGCTACAGCGTGCGTGATTTCGTAAACCACGCTGAGTGCAGTGCCGTACAAGTTACCCTTCGCATCGAGGATCAGTTTGCCGTCAGGGGGGCTTTCGTAAGGACTGTTGAATTTGTGGAGAACCGTGTATCTCCATCTGCCATCGGCGCGGGGAGTTAGTTTGTAAACCACACCGCAGCCGTTATAGCACGAGCCGGTACCGCCCGTCGCAGTAGTCCCATAAAGGTTGCCTGCTTTGTCAAGAACCACCCCGGTGATCGGCTCGAACCCATCCTGTGGCTTCGGGAAGCCATACAGTACGCTGTGAACCCAGCGACCGTTCGAGCTGTGGGTCAGCTTGAACACCGTTCCACAAAAATCCCCGTCGCAAACCCCTCCGCCGCCAGGGGTCGTACCGTACAGGTTTCCCGAAACGTCGATAACAACCCCAGCTGTAGGACCAGCTCCCGCTACTCCCATCGAACTGCCACAAAAGCTTCTCCCCCCAGTCGTCGGAGCTCTTATGTAGCTTGAAAATGGTACCTAGATCGTACATGCCGCCCGAGGCGGTCGTCCCATAAAGAGTGCTTGCGTCGCTGAGGGTTAGTCCGGCATAAGGAAATCCGCCGTCTTTGCCATCGTTCTCACCGTCGAAGTCGTGCAGCACACTGTATGTCCATCCGCCGGAGCCTGTTACCAGTTCGAAGGCCGTGCCTCCGTAGTAGGGCCCACCTCCGCGCGCGGTACCATAGAGATCGCCGGTATGCCCTAGCGTCAAACCAGCCCAAGGCCCACCTCCTTCAGGACACCCGTATTGCTCACAGAAGTTATAAAGTACGCCAAAGGTCCAGCCACCAGAACTTGGCGTCAGCTCGAACACCGTGCCGCCATCGTAAGTGCCACCTTCAGGGGTTGTGCCGTACAGGTTCCCCGCAGCGTCGAAAATCAAGTTGCCGTTAGGAGACGACCCGTCCGTCCCGTCGAAGCTGTGCAGCGTCGTCACCGTCCACTTGCCCTTCGAGTTGCGCGTCATCTCGAATACTGAACCGACGCCCTTTTCGCCCCCACCAGTGGTAACACCATACAGATTCCCCTTCGAGTCAAAGGTCAGTCCGCTCCAGAGCCCGCCGTCGATGTTGGCAAGTACTTTATACTTCGGCTGAGCCCAAGCCGAGGGCCCCATAGCCAGAGCCACGGCAACCACAACAAAAGCGTTGATCACAACGAAGGACCGCTGTTTCGGTCGCATGGGAGACCACCTTGTTCGAGGAGACTCGCATAGAGGATGCGAAGCCGGGAGCCCTCGTTGGGAGCGGAGTATAGCACGGAAACTCGGCGGTAAAAATCCTTCCGCGTAGGTTTTTTACAATTATCGCGATCTCGCTGAGGTCAAAATCGGGTGCAGCAAACCCTGAAAGATACCTTCGTGGGTGTCAGCTTGAAAACCACACCATAGCCGATTCCGTTGCATTGACTGAGATTGCCGCCGACCTGAGCCATACCATAGAGAGGGGGGGACCGGCTTTCGGTCGTCGGCGTTCAGTACGGGGCGCAGACGATGAGTACAGTCGAGTATTGGATCATGAGGCGCTTTGGCGGTGCGGTTGGCAGCACCTTGGCTTGGGCGTTTTTCGTAGCAACTTCCGGTGAAGGAGAAACCCGGGGACAGACGGGACGTTCCCTAGTTTTTCTGCGACCAATACGGGAATCTCGGGCCAATCGCAACCTAATAATGTGCGCCACCCAGTCCCAAGACGCGGATCCTTCTGATATTTTCAGCGAATGGCTCGATTGCCGCGCGTCATTGTCGTCGACGTTGCCCATCACGTTACGCAGCGCGGCAATGCCCGGCAAGTGATTCTGGCGAACGACCCGGACCGCGTCGCTTACTTGGAGTTGCTGCGGCAACATGCTGAGCTTTACCGCCTGTCCTTGCTGGGCTACTGCCTGATGTCCAATCACGTGCATTTGATTGTCGTTCCTCGCAGCCCCGCGGCTTTGTCGGAAACCCTCAAGCACACCCACGGACGCTACGCGTCTTATTGGAATGCTCGCCGGTCGTCCAGTGGGCATGTGTGGCAGGGACGGTTCTACTCCTGTCCGCTGGACGATTCGCACCTGTGGGCAGGTCTGCGGTATGTGGAGTTGAATCCGGTGCGTGCCGGCATGGTGTCAGCGCCCGGGGAGTGGCCATGGTCGAGTGCCGTGGCACACTGCAATCCCGACATTGCTCCCGGAATTCTGGACATGGAGAGCTGGCAAAAGCGCTGGACGGCGGCCGGATGGATTGAGTATCTGGCTGCCGGAGAATCGCAAGGCGACGCCAGCGCACTACGCCAGTGCACGCACACGGGTCGACCCCTGGGGACCGCCGATTTCATCACTGCCCTCGAACAGCTCACTTCGCGGCGACTTGCTCCGCAAAAAGGAGGGCGACCCCGAAAGCCCGCAGCCGATTCCCGTCAGTCCGGCCTCTCTTTTGTTGCCTAGTCTTCCAAGGAAATTGGGGAACGTCCCGTCTGTCCCCGGGTTTCCCCCTCCACCCTAACGTCGAAGAGTGCGACGTTAGGATGGGCCACCCGCCCGCCTCCTTAAGACTCCAGAGTTCTGAATCTCCGCGCCCCGATTGTGGCAAACCGTCGCGTTGCTACGGCGAGACCTCGAACACCGTGCCGCAGCCCGACTGGCATGATTGCCCGTTGCCGCCAGCTTGCGAGGTGCTGTAGAGATTACCTGACTTGTCGAAAATCAAGTCAGCGGCAGGAAATTCTCCGTCCGGTGGCCCGCCGAAACTGTAAAGAAGGGAGATTTCCCAATTGGCTCCCTTCGGCTTCAGTTCGAAAACTGTTCCGCCAAAATGTGTCCCAAACGCATTGGTCGTACCATAGAAATTCCCTTGCGAGTCGAGGGTCAACCCACCCACCGGATCTGCCCCGTACTGATTGTTGTCGTTGAATCCGTATAAAGTTGTCTGCCCCCACCCTCCTTTGCCGGAGCTTGGTTTCAAGCAAGAAACCGTGCCCCAAGACCACGGCCCGCCGCCCCCGGTCGTGCCGCACAAACGCCCGTTCGCGTCAATAGTTACGCCGTCTTGCGGTAGGCTGCCCCACCCTTTTGCCTGGGCGGAGAAAGCTCGTACACCGTGCCGCAGCCGACCTTCGTGCCCAAGAGCACGCAATTCCCCGTGCCGCCGTAGCCCGTCGTTCCGTACAGGTTCCCGGCGCTGTCCAGAATGACGCTGCCCGCCGGGGTGTTGCCATCGCCAGAGCCATTGCCCTCGAAGATGTGGATCACATTCTCGGTCCAGGGATCGCCCTTCTTGACCGGCGGAGCTAGCTGAAACACGATTCCACACTGCGCTGGGGGACACTCGCCTCCACCGTCTGTCGTGGCGCCATAAAGATTGCCCGCCTTATCAAACACCACGCCACCTGCGGGCGATGCGCCGTCGTTTGCGCCCCCCTGGAAGCTGTAGAGCACTTTCTCCTTCCACTCGGCTGAGGCGGTGGAAACGAGCGTGCACAACAGCAGCAGGCGAACCGCCAAGCGAGAGCGATCTTTGTGAGTCAGAGCCAGGGACGATCTCCTAACCTTGGATTCCAGTGCTGGGAGGAAGCAGCAATGGCGCAAGTTCCGCCGATATTAACCCTGATTCGCGCCAATGTCCACGTGGAAGGTTCTTCGGCTTCTGCGCCCCGTGCCGTGAACGCAGGGAATCAGTGTGAGGCGGATTCCCAGGTCTTGAGCGGGACTTGGGGCACCCGGTGTTCGTGTTCCCTCAGGGGCTAAAGCCCAGTGTTCGTTGGGTTCTCACGGCCCGGCTGAAGCCGGGCCCTTCCCGAAATTACTTCCTAGAGAGCATCGAGAGGCCACGTCAGCTCCCCCACCCTAACGTCGAAAAGCGCGACGTTAGGATGGGCCACCCGACGTGGGATGGGTTGTAGATGGGAAGGAAATATCAAATCGAGGGATTAAACCCTCGTTCGTTCCGAGGGCCGGGTATCGCAGCGCTGGAAGCGCTGCGCCACCCAAAATCAGAGTCTTCCCCAGCCTTTCTGGATGCTGCGCCGACTGGTTTGACACCAAGCTGTCGAGGTTTGCTCGACTGGACAGCCGGGGGCGGCGGTCCCAACGTCGGTGGTGGGGCGGGGGGATTCCCCAGGTCCCGAAAAATCGCGGGACCTGGGGCACCCGGTTTGGTTGTCTTTCGTTTTTGCGGAGGCGCTTACTCGGTCCCGGTGAGGGCAATTGAGAGCACAGCAAAACCTTCCGCCCCGATGCCCTGGCTGTCGCACGGTACATAGGCGGCGCCAAAGGCCGGACCATTGAAGAAGCAGTTGTTGCGCTGGTTCGGCCATCCTCTGTGATTCTTTATCTTGCCGGAGACGTTGACCAGATAGCCGTAGTTATCGGTAAAGGTCGGCAGAAGGTTTACAAAGTAAAGCTTGCCCTTCTTGAAATTGCACGCCTTTTTGAATTTCTTCACGGTGTAACTGTACTGGGTCAGGCCGAAATCCGATTCGCCGTATACGGTTTCGGTGGCCTTGCCGCCGGTACTGCAGACCGTCTTGCCGGCTTTACCCTGGGTGATGCTAACCTGAACCGTAAACGGAGTCGGGTTCGTACCCACTCCGGATTCGACAAAGAACTGGTTAAATGTGCTTCCGGTGACGGTGGCACTCTCGGTCGGTTTGACGCCTACCCAAACCTGAGCCTCAAGGCCACCGCCGGTGTCATTTGCATTGAAGAGGCCGTTGGCATCGGAGGCGCTGGAATCGAAGTCGCCGGCGTAGTACAAGCAGTTTTTCTTGCTGCAGAACGGCGGCCAGGGCGCCTTTATGCTGGGGTTCGCGGGCACGGCTCGGTCTCCGCGAACAAGCTGGATGGCGGTGACTGGTGGCACTGACTTCGTGTCCTGCGCGGCGGCCAGGGAAAATAACGCTGCAGTGAACGCTGCTACGAAAATTAGTTTTTTCACGGTTGTTTTCCTCCTGACTTTTTGGCTCTGTGCGATGTCGGGCTTTGTGAGAGGGCCCGAGGCTGCGGAGCCCCATCCTAGCCCGATCAGAGGGGATGTCAAGTGAAATTGTGGTGAAAGACTGTGATTGTTTGACCCTTCATTCCCTCGAGGTTTAGAACCCTTTTTCATTCGAGGGCGGGTATCGCAGCGCTAAAGCGCGGCGCCACCCAAAATCGGATTGTTTTCGCCGGTTGCCCGGTGGGCTTTGCTACCGGACGAGGCGTTCGGGCTTCCGTGAGTTGGCTAACCAACGCGATGCTCCTTTGGTGATCTGGCTTGCTTTCTGGTTGCGAGTTGATGTACAAACCAGCCGAACGCGCCTTCTCACGAATGTTTGCATTGAAGCCTGCCGACGAATTCGGACTGGCTACATCCTTCTGCCCGAAAGAGCCGGGCGTCTCCCTCTTCAACCGTCTTTATGGAGAAATTTTATGACAATGCGGAAGCTCGTCTCGCTCATGGTTGCGATGCTGGGGTTGACCACATTTGGCTTCGGCCAAAGCGCATCTACGGGAGACCTGAACGTCACAGTGAAAGATCCCAAGGGCAGCCTGGTGACGAATGCGACGGTTACGGCGCGGGATCAGGCGAAAGGCGTGGAGCGGCCGGGGACGGGGAACGGGCAGGGCGAGTACCGCATCGCGTTGCTTCCTCCAGGGACGTATCAGGTGACGGTCGAAGCGGCGGGCTTCGCGAAAACTACAGTCGAGCATGTGAGTATCACGGTGGGAGAAGTTGCGGATTTGCCCATCGCGGTCTCGGTTGCTGGCACCCAGGAAGTGGTCAATGTCAGCTCGTCGGCGGAACTGGTCGAGACCACGCGAACTTCGACGACGGACACGATTGGGCAGGCGCGCATCGATAACCTCCCGATCAATGGCCGCAACTATATCAACTTCGCGCTGACGGACTCGCAGGTGCTGCGCGACAACGCGCCCAGCATTGGTGCGGCTCCGACGTCGGGGTTGAACATCAGCGGGCAGCGGGCGCGCTCGAATCTGGTGAACGTGGATGGGGCGAACGCGATTGACAACTCGACCAATGGGGTCCGTTCGACCGTCTCGCAGGAAGCGGTGCAGGAATTCCAGATCATTACCAACAGCTACGCGGCGGAATACGGGCAGGCTTCGGGAGGCGTGATCAACATCATCACGCGGTCGGGATCGAATGAGTTCCACGGCGATGTCTACGGCTATTTGCGGAACCGGTACATCCAGGCGACGAACCCGTTCAGCAATGTACCGCAGCCGGCGTATACGCGAGTGCAGGCTGGGACGGCGTTTGGCGGGCCGATCAAAAAGGACAAAACCTTCTATTACTTTGCGTATGAGATTACGCGGCGGCATGAGACAGGTTTTGCGAGCATCGGGCAGGATAATTTTGGCCTGGTTCCTTTCGACGCCACCAATATTTTCGCGCCCGGCCTGGCGCCTCCGGGAACTTTCAATATTCAGGTCACGCCGCAACAGGCGGCTTTTCTGGGCACGCCTGGATTGCCGCCGGCGCTGCTGGCGCAATATGCGTTTCTGGTGGGAGGTTCTTCCGGCATTGCTTTGAACGGGAGTTATCCGCAGTCGTTCGGATTACTGGCAGCGCTGGGTGGAATTCCGATTCCGTCGAACGGAACCAGTCCGTTGACCCAGTTTCCGAGTTCGTGCAATCCGGGGAATACGTTGTGCAACGGCTTGCCATCGTCGTTTCAGACGCTGAATGCTCAGGTGGGGAACTTTCCGGTTTCCGAGGCCACCGAACTGTACTCGCTGCGAATCGATCACAATGTCAACGCCAACAACCGGATCACGCTGCGGGCGAACGTCAGCCCAAGCAAGGTGACCGGGATTGAAGTGAATGGGGAGAATCAGACCTTCGGGCAAAATTCGTACTCGCGGACTTCGCAGCAGACTTACCACGATGTTGCCGGAGTTTTTCAGGATACCTGGACGATCGGCAATAACCGGGTCAACGCGTTCAGTTTCCAGTATGCACGACGCGGGTTATCGTACTTTTACTCGAGCGCGCCCGGGGGTTCCGATGTTGCGGTGAACATTCCGGGATACGCCTATTTTGGCCGCGAGCCTTACTCGTACATCCAGCGCACCGAACAGCGTTACCAGTTCACCGATAACTTCTCGTGGACGCGGGGAAAGCACGGCATGAAGTTTGGCGGGGACTTTAACTATATTCCGCTGACGGCGACGTTCACCGTGAACTACGGCGGCGTGTATGACTTTGGCGCGCTTAGCGCGGGGCAGGTGATTCCGAGTTCAATTTTCAATTCGCTGCCTCCGACCTTGCAGCAGGCCATTCCCGGACTATCCGGGCTACAAGCCTACGGATTGGGCGTGCCGCAAACTTTTATCCAGGGCATTGGCGATCCCAACGACTCGTTCTCCAATAAGCCGCTGGGAGTTTACTTCCAGGACTCATGGCGGACGACGTCTACGCTTACGCTGAACCTGGGCGTGCGCTATGACATCGAGTTCCCGCCGAAGTTGGCCCCGCCGGATCCGCTGGCGCTAACCGCGTACAACGCGCTGGGGCTGCAGAAAGGCATTCAAACCGATACCAACAACATTCAGCCGCGCATTGGCATGGCCTGGGACCCGAGGGGGAACGGCAAGTCGGTGCTGCGCGCGTCTTTCGGGATGTTCTACGATCATCCTCTGCTCGGCCTTTACTTCCTGGGCGACGCTTCAGACGGATCGAAGAGCGGACAGTTGCTGTTCGCCGGAGGCAGTCCCTGCGACACGAACCCGAGGCAACGTCAGCCCATTAAATTTGAATGCGACCAACATTTTCCAGGGCATTCAAACTGTGCCTACGTGCATACCTGCTCCCTTCACGACCAACCTGGGCTATTTGCCGAACCAGCAACAGTTTCAGGCGCTGAATTTTCCGCAGTCGGTCTTCATCAATCAGAATTATCTGAACCCGGCATCGCCCTTCCCGCTGGCATTCCAACCCTTCGGGTATCCGCAGTCGAAGAATTTTGTGTATGCCTATTCGGAGCAAGCGAACCTGACTTTCGAACAAGATCTGGGTGGTGGTTTCGCTTTGAGCCTGGCATACAACTTTAATGGCGGGCGGCACCTGAACCGGCCGATCAACGCCAATACGGCGCGTGGAGATTTGCTGGTGAAAAACTGGCAGAACGCGGTGGCCTTCGCCAACGCCGTCGGAATTCCTACGACGAGTCCGTTGTATCCCTCCGGCCCGCTGCAGGTACAGATTTGCCCAGGGGCGATCACGGGAACTCCAACCGGTGCGTTCGCGCCAGCGGCTATGTTGAACTTCTTCCGGCCGTCGGGATTGAATCCCTCGCTGGCGGGTGGCCCCTGCTTGGCAGACGCAGCCCTGCTGGCCAACGCCGATGGATTGGGACTTGGCCCTAACGGAAGCAATGCAATGCCAGCTCCCCTTCGACTCGGCCGCTGGCTGAGTGATCGTTCCCTTCGGCGATATGGATGCCAACTATTCCAACGGCAGCTCGGCTTACAATGGCTTTACCGCGAACCTGCGCAAACGCTTCACGAATCACTACGAGTTCTTGGCGTCATACAGCTTCTCGCATGCGATTGACGACTCGACGGACTTGCAATCACCGCTGGCGCCGCAAGACAGCTATTATCCACAGCTGGAACGCTCCAATTCACTGTTTGACCAGCGTCATCGTTTTGTATTCAGTGGCGTGTACCAGTCGGGGAAGCTGGCCGGCGACGGCTTTGCCAGGAAATTCTTCAGCAACTGGACGGTCGCGCCGATTATCGAGTTCGCGTCGGGACGGCCATTCCTGATCATTACTGGGGACAACACCAACTTCCAGTTCGCCCCCACGGCGGCGCGTCCGAACATTATGACCGCGGGCGCGGCCGGGAATGGTTGCGGACCGCTCGTCCCGTCGAAGTTCTCATCCACCGGATTGTTCCAGGAACCTTGCTTCACGGCCACGTCGAACACCACACTGCTTTCGCTCGATGGCGACCTGGCGCGCAATGCCGGAACCCAACCTTGGACGGTGTTCAACGATCTTCGCATCGCCCGCCGGATTAACTTCGGGGAACGAATCAGCATGGACCTGATCACGGATATCTTCAACATCGCGAACCGGTACAATGTGGCCGCGGTCAACCAACTGTGGACCAATGCCGGACAGCCGACGGCGGCTTACGATCCGAGGCAGTTTCAGTTCGCGATGAAAGTGAATTGGTGAGAGAAGAAGCATTCAGCTCTCAGCCAAACCTTGGGAGCCCGTTGCTAAATGCCTGGGCTGAATGCTGAATGCTGCTCTCCTGCTACACTCTTTTCGTCTTCATCCTTCGCGATTGCCGGGAGCTTCTCCTGCATGCCACAACCCCCTGTTCCGAGTGCGCGGACGCGTCTGGTCCGCGAAGCTGATCGTGCGGTTTACGATCGCGCCGCTGCCTACAAGATTCTTGATGAAGGCTTCATCTGCCACGTTGGATTTGTGGCGGATGGCCAACCCTTTGTGATTCCAACCGGCTATGGCCGTGTAGGCGACAGCCTGTACATTCACGGCTCGGCCGCGAGCCGCATGCTGCGCCGTGTCGACGAGGGCGTTCCGGTCTGCGTCACGGTTACGCTGCTGGATGGGCTGGTGCTGGCGCGCTCGATTTTTAATCACTCGATGAACTACCGTTCGGTGGTGGTCCTGGGCACGGCGTTCGCCGTGACCGATGCCAAAGAGAAGTTGGAGGCTTTGCGTCAGCTGTCGGAGCACATCCTGCCGGGGCGCTGGGCGGAATCCCGTCAGCCCAACGAGAAAGAGCTTAAGGCTACCTTAGTAATGCGTTTGCCAATTGAGGAGTTCTCGGCGAAGGTGCGGCAAGGCCCTCCCGTGGATGACGAAGAGGATTACGCATTTCCTACCTGGGCGGGAGTGATTCCGCTGGAAATGGTGCCGGGAAGGCCAGTTAATGATCCGAGGCTCGACCCGGGACGCGAAGTTCCCGCATACGCGCAGCATTACACGCGGAGAACTGGATAATCAGGCACCACGGTCGGGGTTAAGGGATCACCTTCGAACCAGCCTCAACAGGAGTCGCATCCATGCGGAGTACCCTGCCAGTTCTCGCAATGCTCCTCGGAGTTTTATCGGGTTTTATGAATGCCGTGGTTTTGGGTCAAACTGCCCACTCGCACGATGGGGATTTGGCTCTGGTGGGAGGGACGATTTATGCCAGCCCTACAGCAGAACCCATACGCGGACGGCGTGGTGCTCATTCAAAATGGAAAGATAGCGGCGGTGGGTAACAGGGCGTCTGTGCCGCTTCCTCCCGACAGTCCAAAAGCTCGATTGTTCGGGCTTCACGATTACGGCAGGGTTTTGGAACAGCCACGTGCACTTTTTCGAAAGAAAGTGGGCGAATGCGGCGACGATCCCGGCACCGGAACTTAGCCGCCAGCTTCAGGACATGTTCACACGATTTGGGTTTACCTCCGTGTTTGACCTAGGGTCGATGTGGGACGAACACGCGGCGGCTTCGTGACCGCATTGAGTCTGGGGAAGTGCCGGGCCCGAGAATTCGCTCGACGGGCGAGGCGTCTGGTTGCCCCGGGCGGCCATCCGTCGGAATTGGTTCTGAACCTCCTGGGTCTCATGAAATTCCCGGCTCCGGAGATTAGCGGACGCGGCGCAAGCGGCGTCGTCTGCCCGAAAGCTACTCGATGAAGGCGTGGACGGGATCAAGCTGCATATCGCAAACCCCCCGCCGCCCAATCTGCGTTCCCGGAAAGCGCAATTCCAGCCGCTGTGAGCGAAGCCCATCGTTCAGGCAAACCTGTCTTTCGTTCACCCCAACAGCCGTGCGGATGTGCTGGCCGCGGTTCGAGGCGGAGTGGATGTGGTCGCTCACACGACTCCGCATTCCGGCCCGTGGGACGCGGCCACCCTTGCCGCCATGAAGGAACGCCGAATTGCCCTCACGCCTACGCTTACGCTCTGGAAGTACTACGCGCGTCACGACCGAATCTCGACCCAGGAGGAGATTACCCATACCGCCGTCGGCCAGCTACGAGCGTGGGTTGCCTCGGGAGGGACGGTTCTTTTCGGAACTGATCTTGGCGCGGTCGAATATGACCCCAGCGAGGAGTACAGCCTGATGGCTGAGGCGGGAATGAACTTTCACCAGATTCTCGCATCGCTCACGACAGCGCCTGCCGAACGCTTTGGGGAGTCGAAACAACTAGGTCAGATCGCGCCAGGTTTCCAGGCGGATATTGTTGTCTTGAAAGACGATCCTTCCAGGAACATCCGAGAGCTAGCCGCCGTACAGTACACGCTGCGTGCGGGGAAGATCATCTATCGTGCGAGCGAATAGAATTGCACAGTGTGAAGGAGCGCGTGATTTCCGTGTCTCGCCAATCAACGCAAGAGCCCAGGAAACAGCCTCTCCGTAATCGGATCGCACTCGTCGCAGGCGCTACTCGCGGCGCTGGGCGCGGGATTGCTTGCGCGCTGGGCGAAGCCGGGGCAACGGTTTACTGCACCGGGCGCAGCACGCGAGGCAAACCGGCTACCAAGGGACGGCGTGAAACCATCGAGGAAACCGCGGCCATGGTCACGGCGGGCGGCGGGAAAGGAATCGCGGTCCGCTGCGATCATACGGAAGAGAGTGATGTCAAGAAGCTGATCTCGAGGATCCAGCGTGAGCAGAAGGGGAAGCTCGATATCCTGGTGAACGACGTATGGGGTGGCGACGCGGCTACCGAATGGGGCAAGAGTTTCTGGCAACTCTCGCTGGAAAAAGGGTTGCCCATGCTGCAGAACGCGGTGCATTCGCACATTGTCACCAGCCGATACGCGGTGCCGCTCATGCTGGCCAAAGGCCGCGGCCTCGTCGTCGAAATCACGGACGGCGATTTCTTTGGCTACCGCTTCAATCTGCTTTACGACCTGGTGAAAATCTCGGTAATCCGCCTGGCCATGAGCATGGCTTACGAGTTGCGGAAGACGAAGATCACGGTACTTGCGGTGACGCCCGGTTTTTTGCGATCCGAAGCAATGCTCGAGCTTTTCGGTGTCACCGAAGAAAATTGGCGAAAGGCAGGAAAGAAAAGGCCTGACTTTCTCGCCTCGGAGACTCCGCTGTTCGTGGGACGCGCGGTTGCGGCACTCGCTTCCGATCCTGAAGTGAAACAGAAGTCCGGCCAAGTCTTCAGTTCGTGGGATCTTTCGGACGAATACGGATTCACCGACGCCGACGGCAGCCGGCCACATTGGGGCCGGCATTTCGCGGAAAAATACGGAGCCTACAAGAAATTCGATGAAACGCTCTACCAGCACTTCGCCGAGAGCCCGGCGGCGTTAGTGTTCGAGGGTTGCGTCGAGACTCACGAAAGCGCGGCAAAACCGCGCAAAACGCGGTTACGGCATTAATAGCAACTTCCCCGTCGTCTTGCGCCCTTCCAGATCCCGGTGGGCCGTGGCGGCATCGGCCAGCGGATAAGCGTGCTCGATCCGCAGTTTGAGCTTGCCTTCTACGATCATTTTGAATACGGCGCTTGAGCGCGCGCGTAGTTCCTCCGTGGTTGCAATGTAGTTCCCCAAGGCTGGACGAGTCACGTAAAGCGAACCCTTTTGCGAGAGTTGAATCAGATCGAAGGGCGGCACGGGCCCGCTGGATCCGCCGAACAGGACCATCATTCCCCGTGGCCGCAAGACGTTCAAACCTTTTTCGAATGTCGTCTTGCCCACGCCATCGTAGACAACGTCCACGCCGTGACCGCCGGTCAAACGCTTGGTCTCAGTTTCGAAGTCTGTTTGCGTGTACAGGATCAACTCGTCGGCGCCAGCCTCCCGCGCCAGCTTAGCCTTTTCTTCAGTTGAGACGGTGGCAATCACGCGAGCGCCAATGTCATGTGCCATCTGCACCAGCAGCGACCCTACGCCGCCAGCCGCCGCGTGCACCAGAGCCGTTTGGCCGCGTTTGAGAGGGAAACTGTCGTGAATCAGGTAGTGCGCGGTCATGCCTTGCAGCATGACGGCGGCTGCCTGCTGATCGCTCACGCCCGAGGGAACGGGCACCAATCGATCGGCGGTCACAGCCGCGTATTCGGCATACGAGCCCAGGACGGCGGCCCACGCTACGCGATCTCCTGGCTTCACCGACTTCACTTCGGCGCCGACCGAGGCGACCACGCCCGCAGCCTCTTGTCCCGGCACGAACGGCAGCGGGACCTTGTAACGGCCCTCGCGCTGATAGGTGTCGATAAAATTCACTCCCGAAGCTGCGATTTTTACGATGGCTTCGTTAGCCTTTGGCTGCGGGACCGGCAAATCTGCGAGTTGCAGAACTTCGGGTCCACCGGTTTGGCTTACCTGGATAGCTTTCATGTTTGACTTCGATTCCAGTTGGGCGGCTGGAGATTCAGACGGGAATCAGGGCAGGCGCGATGACCCGAGCGCTCAGCGCAGCTCTCGCTGGCCGACGCGGGTACGCTCGCGTGCTGCTTTTCTAGTCTCCGCCGGGCGCGTCGTTGCTGACGTACTGTTCGAGCGATCCCACTTCGCGACTCAAATCCTCGATCCGCCACTCCAGCACGTTACGAATGGAGAGCATACCGAGCAGCCTGCCATCGTTATCCACCACGGGGAGGTGGCGGAAATGGCGTTCGACCATGGTGAGCAAAGCTTCGCCTGGGCCGGTTTGGGAAGTCGCCAACTCTACGGGCGTCGTCATCAGTTCGCGAACCGGGGTTTGTGCGGGATCGCGTCCGCTGAGTGAAAACTTGCGCAACACGTCGCGCTCGGTGAAGATACCCGCCACTCGGCGTTCGCTGTCAACGATGGCGACCGCGCCCACGTGGAAGTCGAGCATCTTGCGGATGGCATCTGCGACACTCGCGTCTATCGGGACTGCTGCTGCTTCGGGATCACACAGTTCAAGCACACTCATACTCGCCTCCACCGGAAAAACCCGCGTCGCCCCATCGCGGAGTCAGGGGCGCACCAAGACGATGCGGGCATTATGACTCGTGCGGGGTGGGTGTCAAGTAGATAAATTGCTAGTGTGTGAGTAAGGACTTCCCGGTTTGAACTTGGCGGACGGATGGCGCTGGCGAAATCTTACTGTCCGTGGGGTAAAACCCTTTTTCGTTTGAAGGCGTTGATTGCTGCGCTGGAAGCGCTGCGCCACCCGATTTCCCCTACTTGATTTCGTTCTTGAAAACCTTGCCGTCTTTCATTACGAACTGGACGTTTTGGAGGACCTTAATGTCGCCCAGCGGATCACCATTTACCGCGACGATGTCCGCGTAAGCGCCGGGCGCGATTACACCCAGTTGGCCTTGCATGTCGAGCATCTCGGCAGCGCGCGAGGTGGCACTTTTTATCGCGTCCATGGGCGGCATGCCGAGGTCGACCATGTGGGGAAATTCCTGGGCAATGGGCTCACTCCAGGGAATGCCTCCGATGTCGGTGCCGAAAACGATCTTTACGCCGGCGTGGAGGGCTTTCGGGAACGATACTTCGTGGACCGATGCGCGCTTGCGATCTCGCTGACCTTCGGGAGTGTCGGCGGGAGCCCAATCGTGGTAGTAGGCACTTATGGTTGGACAGTACCAGGTTCCCTGCTTGAGCATCTGGGCTATGGCTGCGTCATCGAGGTCGAGCCCGTGTTCGATGGAGTCGCAGCCGCCATCAAGGGCGCGATGCAATCCGATTCCGCCGTAGGCATGGCAGGCGACTTTCTTTCCCCAGCCGTGGGTTTCGTCGACGATCGCCTTTAGCTCCTCGACCGTCAGCGTCGGTTGGGAAACCAGTTCGCCATTCTTTCCCACCCACGATCGATGAGTCATGTAGACCTTGATCCAGTCGGCGCCGTGGGACAGTTGTTCGCGAGCAGCTTTGCGTGCCTCGACCGGGCCATCGATGAGCTGGGCGCCCGTTGGCATGTCGAGCTCTGGTGCATAGCCTTCGAGCGGATAACCTCCGGTTGTGGAAATGGCACGCGTGGAGATGAAAAGTCGGGGACCGGGAATGTATCCGCCCTCAATGGCCTGCTTGATGCCTACGTCGCCGTAGCCGGCGCCTTCGGTTTCAAGGTCGCGAAGCGTGGTGAATCCCTGCTCCAACGCGCGGCGCACGGAAACAGTTGCCCGGGCGGCGCGGAGGGCCAGCGGATACTTCAGAATGTTGATGTCGTATCCGCCTTGGGCGGGCTCTTCACCTTGCAGGAAGATGTGGGTATGGGAATCGATCAAGCCCGGTAGCACCGTAGCCTGGGACAAGTCGATCACATCCGCGCCGGCAGGGATCTTCGCACTGGTAGCATCGGAAATGCTTTCGATGCGGTTGCCGCGGATGAGGATGATTTGATTGCGGCGAACGGAATCAGACTTGCCGTCGATGAGTGTGCCGGTGCGGATGACGGTGAATGGGTGAAGGGTTGGGCTGGCGTTTTCCTGCGCTGTGGCGAGTACGGCGGTTACACAAAGATACAGAAAAAATCGGAGGATCTTCATGTGCAGTCTCCAGACTGTAATTGGAACCCCAAGCGCACGACCGTAAGGATACTCGAAGACGTCTCATGAGGAGCTGAAGGAATAAACTGTCGCGTATCGCCAAGCCACACTCTCCCTTGAATCCGGCATACCTTCGATCGACGGCCCGGACGAGGCGTCCGGGCTATGTGGCTTACTTGGCGTCGGCGATCACGGCGTCGGCTTCAATCTCGATTAGCATTTCCGGCGAAATCAGGGCGCTGACTTGTACCATCGAGGTGGCGGGGCGAATGTCGCGGAAGAATTCGCCATGGGCTTTGCCGATCTTTTCCCAATCGGCGATGTTGATCACGAACATCCGGGTGCGGACTACATCTCTCAACGTCGCGCCCGCCTTCTGCAGAGCTGACTGGATGTTCTTCAGGGTCTGTATAGCTTGGGCGTACGGATCGCCGAGGCCGACGACCTTGCCATCCGCGCCGGTCGCAGTCGTCCCGGCCACATGCACGTAAGGGCCTACCTTGACCGCCCGAGAGTAACCGACGATCGGTTCCCATCGTGTCCCGCTCGAAATGTTTTGTCGTTCCATAACATGCGAAATTGCCTCCTGCCGGTGATTGTAACTTGAGGCAATGCGGGCGATCAGCAGTCGACCTCCACGGCTGCTAAGAATCAACAGGAAAGCCTTTGCGCAATTTGCGCACCATAGAAAAAGTAGATAGCTGTGACTTACAAAAGTCACTTGCGTTCCTGGCGTGATCGCGATAAAACATCACGCAACAGATAGGAACCCCGCTTTGGAGGCGGAGTTCGGGGGCCCTGAAAAAATGATTCCGGAATCGCATCCGCTGCAGCAGCTCTTTGTTGAGCTTATCGGACGGCATTATGCCGAGGAGATTGGGATCCGCGACCCGCAGATTGTGAATTATGTCGCCCATCTCATGGCCGAGTTCTGCGAAGTCGAGCAGTTATTCAAGATTCGCAACGGCGCAGACAAGCCGCTGACGGATGTCGGCGAGATGCTGATCGAATCCAATCCTGTGTACGGGCCCGCGCCTTCGTTCGACCGCGAACGCCAAGTGCGCAAGCATATCGGGGATTACACCCTTTTCTTTACCGGCATGTTCCCGGAAAGCATCAATCACCTTCGTCTGCGGCGCAACCGGGTGGAGAATTTCGTAGATTGGATGAAAGCCGGCAAGGAGAGCTACTACATCGTCTCCAAGTTCGAGCATTTTGAATACACCAAGGTCGCGCCTCTGTTCGCCCGTCTTTCCAACCATTTCGAGCAGTGCGTTTACGGGCTTAACCAGGTAAAGAACGATCTGCAGGAGATGCAACACCCGATTGTGCGTCGCACGAATGAAATTCTGATGTAGCCGTGTGTGGCTTTTCAGGCAAGAACGGCGAATAGCTCTGGAACTTAAAGCGCAGGTGCGTCGCTTCAGGCAATTCAATCACGCGCTCGATGTCGAACTCCAACAGGCGTTGCGCTCCCTCAAACTGCTTCATCCGCGGATCGTCCCACAGAACCCGCGCGTTACCGGACAGTTGCAGCGCACTGCCCGATTCGAAGTTGGGGAAGAGCAATCCAGTCTGGGGATTTAACTCGATGTTGCCGAGTGTGTTGAACATGTTGTTCCCCCGGTAATCGGGGAAGAGCAGACGTTTCTCGTTTTCCACGCAAACGAACCCCGGTCTGCCTCCTCGATGAGAAGCATCGTTCCCTGCCCCCGGGTGAGAGGTGGCAATGAACAGGGTATCTGCTCGTTCGATCGACAGCCGCTGTTGCGGCTCCAGCGTTTTGCCAACGCGCGCGGAAGCGGGAGTGACCTCACGGCCTCCACTAACCGCGCGCGCTTGAATGTACTGCGGGCAGTTCCCATAAACCTGCAGAGTACTGAGCAGAATCCGGCCGTCGGAATGCGCTCTGGCCGTGCCATTCAGCCGAATTCTCTGGCGGGCCGCGAGATGAATTACGAGCATGCCGGCTTCCTGGTGCGCTGCCAGATTCGTGAGCAGTGGATCGTCGCGATGTGAATAGCCACTGATCTCCACGGTGCGTTCATTAAGCGGACGAAGAAATCCCGGCGGGCCGGATCGCATGGACGCCCATACGCGGCCTTGTGCGTCTTTCGTGGAGAACACCGCGAGTTGCTGCGCGATGAGGAACCGCTGCACTCCGCTGGGCATAACCGCACGATACATCTCATGGGCAGATAAGCCATCCGAACCCACTCCGGCACGGGTTTGCACAGCCAGTTCACCTTTGTGGTAGGAACTGTGCGGATTTGTCATTTGTCGTTACGCTTTCCGGTAAAAGCTCAACACCGCATCGCCCTGCACCAGCTTCCGGTAGCGGTGCAGCGGGGCGAAGTCCTCTCCGGGGTCGAACTTCTTTTGATGTTCCGCAATGACTATAGTTTCAGGCTTCAGAATAGGCGACCCGGCAAGCGACGATAACGTCTGAATATATGTGGCGGCCATGTCGTACGGAGGATCAAGGAAGACCAAATCGGCGACCGTGCCGCTCGACATGAGTCCCTGCAGGGCGCGAATCGAATCCTGCCTCAGGATCCGAAAGCCATTTGTTATTCCCAACGACGCCAGGTTTTGTTTTATGAGTTCGGCCGCGCGCTCCGACGATTCTGCAAAGTAAACCATACCTGCCCCGCGGCTTATCGCTTCGATTCCAACCGCTCCCGTTCCTGCGTAGAGATCGAGCCAGACAGTGCCATCGAGGGCTGTCGGGTTCCCCGCCGTGAGCACGTTGAACAGCGTCTCGCGCAACCGGTCGGACGTGGGACGAAGGTCCAAACCGGGGAGCGACCGCAGTTGTCGGCTCCGATATTTTCCTGCAATCACCCTCATGGTTTGATCCGCTTCCCGGCGGCAACTCCAGTCCAGGCACCTTCGACTTCCCGAAGTCGCATCTCAGGGCCACTTTGCGGCGTCTAAACTATATAGAATAGAGGCAGGAGCTGCATTGCAGGTTTGCGAATGAGAAATTGGTCGATCCCCGCAGGTCGGATCTTCGGAGTTGAAATCCGTATCCACCTGACGTTCTTTTTTCTGCTCATTTTCGTGTGGCTTACCGAGTCGACGGCGCACGGGCCGGCGAACGCGGGCCGCGGTCTTGCTCTGGTGGGAATTATTTTCGGCAGCGTTGTACTTCACGAGCTGGGGCACGCGCTCGTGGCCATGCGTGCCGGCGTTCCAGCCAAGGCCATCATCCTGCTGCCCATCGGCGGAGTTACGCTGCTCGATGAAACCCAACGTCCGCTCGAACCTGGGATGCTCACCTGGAAACGTGACATCCGCATCGCTGTCGCCGGGCCTCTGGTCAATCTCATCGTTGCCGTGGTAGCGGGCGGCGTACTGCTGATTGCAACGCCCCAGATTCATTTCTGGACGAGGCCTTACGCGTACTCCGGAAACCTGCCGGGCAGCCTGTTCTGGTGCAACGTGTGGCTGGCGGTGTTCAATCTACTGCCTGCCTATCCGATGGACGGAGGCCGAGTGCTGCGAGCTTTGTTCAGCCGCCGCATGGATCCTGTGCAAGCCACCCGCCGTGCGGTTTCGATTGGACGGGCCTTCGCAACTGTGTTCATGCTGGTTGGGATGATTCAGCCTACCTATGTCTGGCTGACCATGATTGGGTTTTTCCTGTTCATTGCGGCGCAATTGGAGGAGCGTTCCGCCGTATTTCAGTCGGTGCTGGAAACAGTACGGCTGGAAGACATTATGCTGACCGACTTCGCTACACTGTCTCCCGCCGATACTTTGGAAGACGCGTTGGAAAAGGCAGTGCATTCCTTGCAGGACGATTTCCCTGTAATTCGGGGAAGCGACATGGTCGGCGTGATCTCGAAACAGAAGATCCTGGCTGCGCTACGCGCCGAGGGGAACGGGTACGTGCAGGCTGTGATGAATCGGATCTTCGAAGTCGCCCAGAAGAAAGAATCGCTCGCCTCGGCGTTCCGCAAGCTCACCGCCCGCAATCTCAGTATTATCCCCGTAGTAGAGGACGAACGCCTGATTGGCATTGTGACCTTGCAAAATCTGATGCATTCTATGGCGTTGCTGGCGGAAAGCCGGAAGCTGCGCAAAGCCGCATTAAACTCCTGACACATCGGCCACGCATCTCACGGATTCCCGCGGATTAAGCAGAAAAAGAGAAATATCTATTTTGATCCGTGTGAATCCGTGTAGATCCGTGGCCTGGTGTTTCTAGAACCTGAAGACCAGTCCAATCGAAGGCTCCGCCATGTGTCCTCTGTATCCCGCGACGAAACTGATAGCGCTTCCGTTAAGAGTATTTACTTTGAAATCCGGATTGCTGTAGTAAAGTCCACGATATTGCAACCGCAGAGCGAATCTCCACGGTAACTTGTAATCGACACCGACGCCGTACAGAAGCGCGGGCTCCGTCTGCTTGACCGCGTTGACGTTGATCTGAATGTGATTGGGGATATTGTTCGGTAAATCAGGGAAAAACACCCATATGCTGGTGGGACTAAAGGCGAGCGCTCCCGCACCTACCAGGAAGAAAGGCTGGAATTTGCCTTTTTCAAGGAAGTTGCGGACATAGCCGCCGCTGTACTCCACAATGGATGCCTGTTGATGGTAATCGAAGTCGGTCTGGTAAATCTGGGAGTTCTTGGCGCGACCGTAATTGAATATGAACGAGTTCTTCGACTTGGGTTTAAACCTGAACCGGAAGGTACCAAAATAGTTCGCGCCAATGGTGGCGCTCTGTTGAACGCCATTCCCTTCAGTTGAGCGGGTGAAAACAAGCGCGGTGTTGAAGCTCGCGTCGAAATGACCCTGGTTCTGGCACACGCCGGATGATGTAAGCACCAACACGGCCGCGATCACTACCCACGCACTTCTAAGCATTCGCTTTCCTCTCTGTAACTGGTTCGGATTTCCACCCAATCCACACTAAGAACCTGTGCCTGTCGCAGCATCTGACAGCTCGGGCAGAAGGTGATGATCTGTAATTGTATCGTGGAAGAAACAAACGCTTTTCCGAGCCAAAAGGAAAGCCCCTTAGGGCGAAAATCGTTCTTTAGAAGCGTACCGGGCGCGCGATCCTGATCCTTGACAATCCTGATACTCCTTACTAATATGTAAGGAATGGCAGCCGCAACCGTCACTTCGAAGGGTCAAATCACGATACCTTCGCGGGTGCGCGCAGCCCTCGGACTGGAGGCGGGGGATCGGGTGGAATTCGTGGAGCAGGGGAAGGGTCAATTCGCCATTGTTGCCGCCACTCGCTCGGTGCGAGAACTGAAAGGGCTGTTTCAAGGCAAGCGAAGCAAGCCGGTATCGATTGAAGAGATGAACGCCGCCATCGCGAAGCGCGCATCCGGGACCCGTTGATCGGAGGGTCGCGATGATCGGGCTCGATACGAACGTCGTTGTCCGCTACCTCACTCACGACGATGCCGCCCAGGCAACCGCGGCGGTAAGAGTGATGGACGCGCTCTCCGCGGATTCACCTGGATTCCTTTCCCTGATCGTCATCGTGGAACTAGTTTGGGTGTTAGAGGTTTCCTACCGTTTCAAAAAGAACGAAATTGAGCAGGTCTTGGAGACTTTATTGCGAAGCAAAGAGTTGGTGATTGAGCGAGCGGAAATCATCGCGCAGGCGTTGCGAAAGTTCGGCGCCGGCCATGCCGATTTTGCCGCTTGTTTGATTGAGCGCTGCGGGCACGCAGCGGAGTGTCAATACACCGTCACGTTCGATCACAGAGCGGCTGGCGCGGCAGGTATGAAGCTGATTGGATGATCGGCCTTTGCCGAACAAATGCCTCCTTAAAGATCCCGCTCTTCCGGCGTTACGCCGAACCATTTCTCAACCGCGCCTAGTTCAGTCGTCTTCCGATAATTTGGCAGGCTCTCGACAAACACCCGCCCGTATTGCTTCTTCAAAATCCGATTGTCCAGCAGCACCAGCAGGCCGCGGTCGTGCAGCGAACGGATCAGTCGTCCGAAGCCCTGTTTCAGACGTGATTACCGCCGCAGGCACTTGATACTGAAAGAACGCATTGCCGCCCTCGGCATCGATGGATTTCACTCGTGCTGCCACCACCGGGTCGCTGGGCACAGCGAAGGGCAGGCGATCGATGATCACGCAACTAAGCTGTTCTCCCTGCACATCGACGCCTTGCCAGAACGACGAAGTTGCGAACAATACAGCGTTTGGAGTCAGGCGGAATTCCTCCAGCAGCGCGCTTTTCGGTGCGTCGCCTTGCAACAGCATGGGAAAGTCGAGTTCACCCAGCAGACGCTGATAGATATCGTTCATCTGCGCGTAGCTGGTAAACAACACGAAAGCGCGGCCGCGCGTGATCTCGAGCAGCCGCCTTATGCGGTCTGCCGCTTTGGCCGCGAACTGCGGCGTGCGTGGATCGGGCAGATCGGGCGGCACGTAGAGCAGCGCCTGGTTTTCGTAGTCGAAATGGGAGGGCAAGACGGATTCCCGCACATGCTCCAGCCCAAGCCGCCGCCGCATGTATTCGAAGCCGCCGCCGACAGCCAGCGTGGCCGAAGCCAGCACTGCGCACTCCAGTTTGTCGAACAGGCAAGTCTTCAAAATCGGCGCCACATCAATCGGCGTGGCTTGCAGATAAACATTGAGCTTGTCCCGCCCACCGCGGCGCCGCTCGATCCAGAACACGGTGTTGCTGATCTTCCGATTCCATCAAGAAGCCGAATTGCACCTGCAGTTCCTGTGCGCGCCGGGCGAAGTTGAAAACCTCCTCCGGCTTGGATGGCAAGGTTTCCAGTTCCGAGACCAGCCGGGTGAGGGATTGTTGCAATGCCAGTGAACTCGTCGCCGTTTTCCTCCAGGAAGTCGCGGCGGTTCTCGAAAGCAAAGCGTCCTTCACCCTGCGGAAGCAAGGCAAAGAAGAACATGGAGCGCTCCCGCAAGCTCTTCAGCGCGCCCGAAATCGACGCTGAAAGCAGGTGGTTGCGCTGCAGCGAAGCTTCCACGTCGCGGCACAGCTCTTCGACCCGTCCGTTGCTGACCGAAACTCCGAAATAGCTGCCGGCCACGTCTTCCAGTTCATGCGCCTCATCGAAAATGACCGCGCCCTACATCGGGCAGAATACCGGCATCGGGCGCGTATTCCGCTTGCTGCTTGATCGAGAGGTCGGCGAAGAACAGATGGTGATTGACGATGATGATGTCGCTCTCCATCGCCTGCCGGTGCATCTCGGTGATAAAGCACTTATCCCACGAGCTGCACTTCTGCCCGATACAAGTGTCGGAGCGCGCGTCGATCTTGTGCCAGAGCGCGCTGGCCTCGGGCAGTTCGGCGAGTTCCGCCCGATCCCCAGTTTGAGTCGTCTTTTCCCACGCGGCAATAGCGCGATAGTGCTCGATCTCCTCCAGTCCGCTCAACACCGGCTGGTCGGGCAGGTCATAGAGCTTCTTGCGGCACAGATAGTTGTTTCGGCCCTTCATATAACAGACATTGAGGCGACCGTCGCCGTCGGGAAACAGCGCTTGTTCGAGAAAAGGGATATCCTTGTGGAAGAGTTGCTCCTGCAGGTTCTTGGTGCCGGTCGAAATGATCACGCGCTTGCCTGAGCGAATTACGGGGACGAGGTAGGCCAGAGTTTTCCCCGTTCCGGTGCCCGCTTCAACGATGAGATGATGCTTTTCTTCTAGAGCTTGCTCGACGGCCTGGGCCATCTGAAGCTGGCCGCGGCGAAATTCGTAGGCCGGATGGGTGCGCGAGAGTACGCCTCCGGGGGCGAAGAACTGGTAGAGCGACACGCCCTTTTTCTTTACGCCGGAAACGGGCTGAGAGGTTAGAGCCACGGAGTCTCTATAATAAGCCATTGGGGACAGCCGCCCTCGGCTGTCCGGCGGACCTGAGTCCGCTGTACTAACGTGGAAGACGGCCGCCGGGTCTTCGATCCGGCTGGACAGCGGAGGGCGGCTGTTTCCACGGATCTTTGCTGACGCTTTTGACCCGAATCGATGCCAACTCGATGAGCGCCCCGGCGACGGCTGGCGTTCCTACGATTGCCATCGTTGGCCGACCCAACGTCGGAAAATCCACTCTGTTCAACCGCATCGTGGGCTCGCGGCGCGCCATTGTCGGCGACGAGCCCGGCATCACTCGCGACCGGCTCTATGGCGAAGCGCACTTTCGCGGACATCGCCTGCGTATCGTGGACACCGGCGGAATCGAGCCTGACGAAAAGGATTTGATTCCGGCGGAAATCTTTCGCCAGGCCAAGGTCGCGTTGGAAGAAGCTGACGCCATTATTCTGGTGGTCGATGGGCGGAGCGAACTTACCGCGCCCGATCTCGACGTTGCCCGGCTGCTGCTTCGTGGCGGCAAGCCGCTGTTCCTGGCGGTCAATAAGATTGATAGCGAAAAACAGCAATCGCTCACCGACGAATTCCATCGGCTCGGAATCAGAAAGCTATTTCCTATTTCCGCTGAACACGGGCGCGGAGTTGACGACGTTTTGGAAGCGATCTTCGAAGCTCTGAAGCTTGAAACCGCGAAGCCCGAAACCGCCGAACCTGAACCAGCCGAACCCGGTCAGGAGATTCCGGGCATGCCGGAAGGCGAAGCCGTCCCCGAGCCCAAGGAAATCAAAGTTGCGATCATCGGGCACCCGAACGTTGGCAAGTCCACGCTGCTAAACCGGTTGACCGGGACTTCCCGGGCCATTGTCTCGCCGATACCGGGCACGACCCGCGATGCGGTCGATGAGCTCATTGAGATCCACGGCAAGACTTTTCGCTTTATTGACACTGCTGGAATCCGGCGTAAAGGCAAGACTCACTTGATGGCGGAAAAACTCTCGGTCGTGATGGCGCGTAAACACCTTGACGCAGCTGACATCGCGCTGCTGGTAATCGACGCGACCGAAGGTGTGAATGCGCTCGACGCCACTATCGCCGGATACGCCCATGAAAGCGGCCGATCGGTGATCGTCATTGTGAACAAGTGGGATCTGGTTACCAGCGGCCAGAAGAAAGCCGGACGAGAGTCGAAGGCAACCCGCATCCGCGAAAGCAAGAATCCGGCTGATCGAGAGGCTTACGAACAACGGGTTCGCTATGACCTCAAATTCCTGAGCTACGCGCCTGTGTTGTTCGTTTCCGCGGCCACGGGTAAGGGGACGGAGAAGATTCTGCCCACACTGGAGGAAGTTGCCTCCGAGCGCCGAAAACGTATTCCGACGGCGGAGATGAACCGCTTCCTGAAATTTATCGATTTCGAACGCGCGTCAGTCCCCGCGCGGCAGCAGGTCAAGATTTACTACATGACGCAAGCGGGAGTGTCCCCGCCAACGTTCGTGCTGTTCACCAACCGCAAAGTGAAGCTGCACTTTTCTTACCAGCGATTTCTGGAAAACCAACTGCGAAAAGCTTTTGGATTCGTGGGTTCGCCGATCTGGATTAAGAACCGGGCCCGGGATTAAGCTTTCGAGTCTATATTTATGATCGTGGCCAGCATGGTGGCAATCAGCTTTTCCTCGCCTGCTTTAACCGCGAAAGCGTCGGCAGTACAAACAGCCAGCCTTTTCCCGGCGCGCTTCACCGACGCGCGGGCGATGAACGATTCTCCGATCCCCGGCGAAAGAAGATTGACCTTGAATTCCACGCTAAGTACGTCGGCTTCCGGCGGAGCCACGCTCAGAGCCGCATAGCCGCAGGCGGAATCCATAATGCTGGTGACCGCGCCCGCGTGTACGAATCCGTTTTGCTGGGTCAATTTGTCGCTGAAGGGAATCGAATCTCAACACGGCCCCGGCTCACGGAAGTCATTTCTGCCCCTAGACTGTTCATAAAAGGCTGCTGCCCAAAACTGTCCCTCACTTTTTTCTCAAATGCTTCCAAGATTGTCCCTCCAGAAGATAATCCAGAACACACTACCCAATCGGCTCGGGTGGCAAGAGCTGCGGAGGCAAAGGCGAAACCTGCGGCGCTGCAGGTGGCGGATGCAGAAGCGCGTCCAGCACCGGATAGCGCGATGCGAAGAAATAGATGGAATAAGCCGGGAAGAACACAATCGCCGGCACCGAGATCAGAGCTATCACGTAAAGAAGTATTGCCAGCACAACAGATCCCACAACGACCGCCAGCGTGATCGTAAAGAGGTTCCAGGTTAGACCTGCAGTTTTTCCAAGCAATACGGCGACGACGCCAAAGCCGCCGACCGGGATCAGCAAAATGAGGACTACGATGAAAGTTACAATGCCCACAATCACGGCGGCTGCCACAGTCAAGACGATCTTCAGGCCAATATAGCCTGCGTAACTGCCTTTCTCTCTCTGCAGCATGGGCAACAGGCGGCGCCAACCTTCAAAGGCGCTGATGTTCTCGAGAGCCATCTTGGGCACCACGAAGTCTTTGGTGAGAACGTGGACCAGCAGAAGAAGCAAAATCAAGCCGATCACAACAAAGAACAGAACAAGACCGCCGAGGATGAGTGGAATCAGGTGCTCTCGCGGATCGTTGAGCCAGCCTGCAGCAAGCGCAAACCCTGCAGGGATTCCAACCAGGACAGTCAGGACGACGAGCATAGCGAGGATCAAAAAAAGCTGCCACACGAAATAGCGGAGGCCGGCTTCATGCCGATGAGCCCAGCTGCGCCGGATTTCGCAGCGCTTTGTGATCACGCTGTCAAACAAGATAAAGCGCATCACGCTGCTCACGTACAAAAACAATATCCAGAGAACCGCCGCCAGACCGATTAGCAGAGCGATCAATGAGGCGTAAAACAAGAGATTGGGGTGGGGCAGAGGGAAATGCGGCCCGGCGCCGGGACGCGTTGGCGATCGGAAGCTGCTGCCGTTGCATCCCCCGGAACTGAGCTCGCCGGCCAGAAAGCCCACTAGCGCAAGCTTCGCCCACTGCGCCGCGCGGAAGGGATGCAAGAGTTGCTCCTTGGTGTGCTGAAAGGCGGGCTCGATGGCATCCACGGCGGAAATTGGCAAGCAGGCACCTCGCGGAGTCCTAAGAGAACTGGCAGCAAGGTACCGCTAACTGGGAATAGGGTCAAATGAATTTGTTGGAAGCCGGGAAACCTGGCCACGGATTTTCACCGATCAGCACGGATAATTCTTGTTTCTCTCGATCCGTTTAATCCGTGGAAATCCGTGGCCGATCTTCATTCGTATCGCAGAGCCTCCACCGGGTCCAGCTTCGAAGCCCGCAGCGCTGGCACCAACCCGCTGATCACACCGACGATCAGCAGCACCAAGGTGGAAAGTGTCACAGTCATCAAGGAGATTTGCAGATGGATATCACCCTTGCCCGACTCGTCTTCAAACAACGGCCCCATCAACGGCAGTGTGCCCACAGCTGCGGCAATTGCGTAGGACAAAAGCACGCCAATCGCGCCACCCAACAGCATGATCAGGAGAGTCTCAGCCAGAAACTGAAACTTGATGTGGCGCTTTCTGGCTCCAAGGGCACGGCGCAGGCCAATCTCGCGAATGCGCTCATCCACTGAAACCAGCATGATGTTCATCACGCCCACTCCGCCGATGCCGAGCGTCAAAGTGCCGATGAACGTGAGCAATACCTGCAGGCCGATGGTCAGGGCGTCAATCACCGGGCGGAACTCGTCGCGCCCGAACATCTGAATCGCTTTCGGATCGGTGGGCGAGAATTGCTGCCGAGTTGCTACGGCAGCCAGCACCTGTGCCATTGCTTTCTTTTCGAACTGCGGCGCAATCGGCGCAAAGATCAGGACGGCCGCGTCCCGCGTATTCCAAAGATCGCCCGCGGCAGAATAAGGAATCCAGACCGATTCGTCGTCGCTGCTGAAGTAATTGCTGAGTTGAATCTTGCGCGCCATAATGCCAATCACGGTGAAGCGCACGCCGCCAATCGTCACCGTTTCGCCTACGGCCGGACGTCCACTGAACAATTGCTCGCGAATACGTCCGCCGAGGAAGACTACGCGTCGCCGCTCCAATTCGTCGCTGGAGTTAATCCAGCGTCCCTCCGAAGGAACCTCATTCCGCATTTCTCCATATTCCGGGCAAACACCCCGCACGGCCGCCGTCCCCACCATTCTGTCTCCGTAGGCAATGCCAGGACGGTGCACGGTCTCCAGGCAAACATGCCTCACCAGCGGCGCCGTTTCCTTCACCATATCAACGTCAGCCTGCTCGAAGACTACTTTCTTGCCGGCGCGCTGTCCGCCCGGCTGTTCGCTCGTCTGCTGCGGCCAGCAAATGACGGCGCTTTTACCGAACGCATCAAAACCGCCGACCAGGATTTTGCGAAAGCTGCTCCCGTACGCGATTAGCAGCGTAACCGTGGTGATCCCCCAAACGATACCCAGCATGGTCAGCAAGCTGCGCGTGGTATTACGCTTGAGCGCGATCCAAGCTTCGCGAATGATTTCGATCAGCATTAACTTTTGAAAACCAAAGGCATTAACCACAACGGTGGGGCACGCGGTCTCCTTCGTGTACCTTCGTGTCCTCTGTGGTTAATGCTTTTCTATCCGCCCGCTTCAAATCTAAGCGCCTCGATCGGATCCACCGATGCCGCTTTCCGCGCCGGGTACAACGCAGAAAGAACAGCGATCGCTCCCAGCAGTCCACACGACAGCAATCCCGACGTCCACGTTGGCAGCAGCCCGGCGAAGAAGTCCGGCATCGGCAACAGATCAACCAGCGAACAAATTCCGTAAGCTACCACCAAACCAATCCCGCCACTCAGAACCGCGATCAGCAACGCTTCGAGGAAGAATTGCCGCAAGATGGTCTGCGCCGGCGCGCCCAAAGCTTTGCGGACACCAATCTCGCGAGTCCGTTCGCGCACCGCGACCATCATGACGTTCATAACTCCCAGCCCGCCGAGAAAGAGTGTCACCACTCCCACCGCGCCCAGAAAATATTTCATGCCATCGGTCATCTGCCGAAACGCTTGCGCCTCCTGCACCGTGTCCCAGATGGGGCAAGCCTCTTTATCATGAGGATCGAAGTGGTGCATGCGCCCCAGCGCCGCCCGCACTTGGTGCGTGCAACTCTCGTGTTGCTCCACGGATTTGGGCGTGACCAGCAACTGATCGAAAGTCGTGGAAGTGCCCGGAGGCTTATCTGGAAAATCGCGGCGCATGGCGCCAAAGGGAATGAAAATCTTGTTTACGTCCCAACCGTCATAGCTGGAATCCTGTTTCTTCTTCGCCATTACCCCGATTACGACGTAAGGAAAATCGTTCAAATAAACGTTTTCTCCGACCGGATTACGCCCGGGAAAGAGTTGCTTCGAGGCATCGCTACCCAGAAATGCCACCCGGCGGCCCTCGCGAGTGTCTTCCCAGTCGTAGAATCTTCCTTCTCCTACCGCGAGGCTGCGAATCTCCTGAAACGGCGGTTGTGAACCGGTAACCAGGAACGCGGCGTTGTTGTAGTTGCTGTGGGCACGGACATCGTCCTGCTCCAACTCCGGAATGGCATACTGGCAATCCGGAGCGTCGGCCTGAACCGCCGCCACATCCTGATCCTCCCAGTGCACAACTCGCCCGGCTCGCGTTCCTCCAGCTTGCAAGCTGGTGCGACCGTGAAAAACGATCATCACATCTTTACCCAGGGTTTTGGCTTGATCTTCCTGACCCTTTCGCAGGCCTTCTCCGGCCGCCACCATGAGCACAATCGAGACGATCCCCCACGCAATGCCAAACATGGTGAGAAAGGTCCGCAGCTTGTGTGACCACAGTGTGCGCAGAACATCGCCAATGAGATCGCTGAGAACCATCCTGATTGATTGGACGCGCCGGTTAGAGGAACGTAAGCCGGACAAGACACGTCCCGATAGGTGATACGGGCTGGGCTTGGGACTTGTTGCAAGAATTAGCGCGGCAGGTCTGGGATTAGGTAAGAATCTATCTGGGCCGAAGCTTTCCTTTGTGAACCTTAGTGTCCTCCGTGGTTAAAGCCTTTAACTGTGCTGCGTCCTGATTGCTTCCAATCTTTCCATCCAACCGTCAAATTCCCGCAGCGCCAACTCGCATTGCATCCGGTGGCGCTCCTGCCGATCCCGGACTTTCCGGTCCAGCGCCGGCAGAAGATCAAATGTTATGTTAGCCGGCTGAAATTTCCTGGGGTCGGCACGCGTAACGTAATTCGTCAGCGATCCCAACGCGCACGCCCGAGGCGGAGGAACAGGCTCTAAACCCGTTGCCAGCGCCGCCGCGTTAATTCCCGCCATAAGCCCGGCGGCAATCGACTCCACATATCCTTCAACCCCGCAAATCTGCCCCGCGAACAACACCAGCGGATGCGCTTTCATCTGCAGTGTTTCCGAAAGCAGCGCCGGCGCATTGATGTAGGTATTGCGATGAATCTGCCCATAGCGTAGAAACCGTGCGTTTTCCAGCCCCGGAATCAGCCGCAGCACGCGCGCCTGCTCCCCGAATTTCAAATGGTTCTGGAAGCCGACCAGATTGTAGGAATCTGCCCGCAGATTCTCCTGCCGCAACTGCACCGCCGCGTAGGGGATTCGCCCGGTGCGCGGGTCCTTCAGTCCGACCGGCTTCATGGGGCCGAAGCGCAGAGTGTCGCGGCCCCGCCGCGCAATCTCCTCAATCGGCAAGCAGCTTTCAAAGTAATTCAGCTTCTCCCACTCGCGCTCCTCGACCGATTGCGCCGCCACTAACGAATCGTAGAAGCGGTCATATTCTTCTCTCGACATCGGGCAATTGATGTAATCTGCCGAGCCTTTGTCATACCGTGCCGCCAGATAAACTTTCGCCATGTCAATCGAGTCAGCCTCAACAATCGGGCTGATCGAATCGTAGAAAAAAAGACTATGTGGTGCGGGCATCCCCGCGTGTATAGAAGCGGATACTGCATCGGTTGCAGATGTCGGGACCGTCGCAGAGAGCCGCCCAATTTCCAGCGAAAGCGCATCCGACGTCAACGGACCGGTCGCGATGACCGTGATCTGATCCTCATCAACCTGCGTAACCTCTTCGCGCCGCACCGTAATCAACGGCTCACGCGAGATCGCTTCGGTCACCCGAGCGGCAAACGTCGCGCGATCCACGGCCAGCGCATGCCCCGCCGGAACCGCGCACTCCCGCGCAATTTCGATCAATAACGATCCCACCCGCCGCATCTCTTCCTTCAACAACCAGGGCGCAGTGTTCTCCGTGTCGGATTTCAGGGAATTTGAGCAAACCAGTTCAGCAAAATCTGCAGTTTGATGCGCCGCAGTCGAGCGCACCGGGCGCATCTCGAAGAGTTCGACCCCAACGCCTCGACGCGCACACTGCCACGCGGCCTCCGTTCCCGCCAACCCCGCACCGATGATTTTGACCCGCTGGCTCACGCAGCGATCACCGCTCCTGTAGAGACGTTGCTCGCAACGTCTCGGATTGCCGACAAAAGTCACGCCTGTCCCAGGCTCCCGACTTTGTCACCCCCATGTCAGTTGCTGTCATCCCGAGCGAAGCGAGGGATCTGCATTCTTTCGTATTCAAGGCGAACTGCAGATTCCTGGTCGCATTCGCTCCTCGGAATGACAACAGGATGAGGCCATTGTAGGAACAACCGAGCCTTCTCGCGCCACGCTGCTTTATTATACGGACTGCAATTCTCATTCCCTGCGAGGTCCTCATGGCACGCATTGCATTGGTTGAACCCGAAAACGCCACTCCTGAAGTCAAAGAGATTTACGAAAAAGCTCTGCGCGGCAAACCGGGCAACGCACAAAAAGCGTTAGCCCATCGTCCGGAAATGCTGAAGAACTTTCTGCCGTTCTACGCCAGCGTGGGCCGATCGCTCGACCGCAAACTCTACGAAATGATTTACCTGCGGGTGTCGTTCATCAACGGCTGCCATTACTGCGAGCAGCATCACGTGGCGTCGTCAAAGCGAGTCGGATTGACCGCCGAAGACTGGCAAGCGCTCAAAGGCGGCAATTACTCCCGCTTTACCGAGAAAGAACAGACGGCGTTGGCCTACGCGGAAAAACTGACCCGCGCCTCTCGAGACATCACCGACGCCGACTTCGAAAAGCTGAAAAAGCATTTCTCCGATGCAGAGATTGTCGACTTGCATCTGCTGGTCGGCTTAGCCAACCTAACCAACCGCTTCACCGACCCGCTCGGCCTGGAGGTGGAGTTCCCGGAGGAGAAGGTCTAGGGCTGCTTAACTCATCAGATGCATGCTGGGTGCCCACTCCTTGCGGTCGTTTCGCAAGAGGCCGGCTTTGGCGCCACGTTTGCGGTCTCACGCTCGTCCGCATAATGTCACAATCGTTCATTCGCACCGCTTCCGCCGTTAAGCCGGCTGACGGGCGAACAGACGCGCAAGCTTGTGCCAAGGCCTGGTAAAAACAGGCTTAATGCGGCATTCTTTGCGGCAGAATTCCTGATGTGCAAAACTTAGCGAGAAAAACCAGAGCCTCGAGCGGCTTCTTTTTCATCAAGCCGAAAGCGGGTTGCGCGGCCACAGCTCACTTAGGCATGAACGTAAGAATACCGACGCCCGCGCTGGCCAGCACCAGCAGGGCCGGATTTACTTTGTACTGCAGCAGGATCAGCAGCACACCGACCGCAATGGCTGCGGTTTCGGTTCCGGTAATGGCGCCTTTGGCCATGCTGAAACAGCCGGCCAGCAGCAACCCGATCGATACCGGCGCCAGTCCCCGCTGAATCGACGTTCTCCACGGCCACTTCTCGAGTTTTTTCCACCCTTTGGCAACGATGAAGGCTAGCACAGCAGTCGGCCCGAAAAAGGCAGCCAGGACGACGATCGCGCCGAGGATTCCGCCCGCCCATTGTCCAATCGACACGATCATCATCATGTTGGGGCCGGGCGCCATCTGGCCGACGCTGTACAAGTGGATCAACTGCGGGAACGTAAGCCACTTGTGCACATCGACGGTCAGGATCTTCATTTCGGGGAAAGCCGCCATGCCACCGCCGACAGTGAGTATGGATAGATAGGCAAACACGCGAACCAGGGCTGGAATCTCATTCATGGCTTCACACTCTCTTTTAGTGCCTGGCGCGGATAGTGGAAGAGAATGGCCAGAATCCCGACCGCGACCAGCGTACGCGGCACTCCAAGGTGCAAGCGGTTCACCGCAATCACCGTTGCTGCTATGAATACAAAATCGAAATTATGGGAGAGTGACTTCTTGCTGAGGCTTATAACGGTGGACAAGATCAGCCCAACCGCCGCCGCCGCCACCCCTTTCAATGCGGCAGTGATCCACACATGGTCGCCGTGGTGGTGGTAAAAGATGCCGACAGCGAACATCAGCAATCCACCAGGAAGGCAGATGCCGATGATCCCGGCAATGGAACCCATGACGCCGCGCAGCTTCTCTCCTACCAGAACCGCCATGTTCGTGGCGTTGAGTCCTGGCAGACTCTGGCTGATGGACAGCATCTCCACGAATTCTTTGTCGTCAATCCACTGCCGCTTCGTCACCAGGCTGCCGCGCAAATAGGGCACGACACCGCCGAAGCTGGTGGCGCCGATGATCAGAAATTCCAGGAATATCTCCCAGATGGAAACTGCTGCCGCTTTGGCAACAGGTTCGGCGGGTTGAAGTGCGAGTGTGGCGACAGTATCAGTCATGGCTCACGACCATGATCCCTTCGTTCGGACAAGAAGCTTGCGGTTCACTCATGGGCCTTGGGCGGATTGCCTAGCAGCCGGTACACGGTCGCGGTCTTCGTCGCATTCAGCGCGATGTAGTCCTCGGCTGCATACTGCAGCGCGACAAAGAAGGCTTCCGTTCGGCGCAATGCCTCCGGGCTGAGCTGCGCACGGTCTTTGAACTTGAACTGGTAAGCGAACTCCCCGATTAGCGGACGGTGCTCACCGCGCGTACGCCAGATTGCCACGTTGGCCTTGCAGGTGAGACCCGAACCGAAATCCAGCAGGCCGATGTCTTGAAGCACCTCCTCGACGATGGTGTTGCTGACCAGATGGATGTCTTCTTTCGGAGTCTTTCTGACTCTACCGAGCACCGGGAGCAACTCGATCAAAGCGTCCATGTCGCGGATATTTTCGCGGCCTAATCCAATGGCTCCGCGGGTGAACTGCACGTTGTGTGAGTAAAGCAGACGGATGCCGCCCAGCTTTTCCTTCAAAGGCAGCGCCTGAACCTTGAACTTGACGCGGTGATCGCCGAGAATATTCGGCCGGACATCGGTCTCGGCCGCGGCCTGCAATTCGGGATGCCTGTACTTGAAGACGATCTCGGGCTCGCCGATTGGGAAACCGTCCTTGTACGGGATGCGGCGGCGCAGAATGAAGGCGTTGTTGTAGAGGCGAAAGTCATCCGTGTCGATAAACAGCACTTCGCGGATTTTGACCGGCTGCTCCAGGAAGCCTTCGGTCGTGTATTTCACGTCGTGCTCTTTCGCTGGCGCGCGCATCACCTTGCCGAATTCAAAGAAGCTCTCTCGCGAATGGAACTTATTGGGCCGCAGAAGCAGCTTGCAGCAGATGTATTCGGGCGAATGGATGGGCATGCCATCGGCGTACTGGCCCGGCTTGAGTTGGGGGACGCGCCCGACCCAGCTGGGGGTAACCGGCTCGGGACCCTTTGGCGGGGGCGCAGTTTTTCCATTTCGACGGCTTAGTGCGACTGCTGTGGCGGCTGGCATGTTCACCCTCCCAACACGGTTATTCCTTCCTTACGAGTTCATCGGAGTGTATTAAAGGACAAACCAGGTTGGTACTGTAAGAATGACTAGGGGGAGCGAATGACCTGATAGTGTCTCAGAACGTCGTCAAAGCGCGGTTTCCGTTGGAGAGCTCTGTTAAATCCGCCCAAGGTCTTCCTTCTCTTGCAGAATTTAACGAATAGACACCTGCCATGAAAATCGCGGTCTGTACATGAGAAATCAATGACTTATGAGGACTAGTTTTTTTCATCCTACGTAATGCGCCGAAGGCCCATGCAACCTGTTGTGACATCGCGGTTACACTCACGACCCCGAACGATTTTGTGAGAGCAGCTCTAATACCTGTAAAACCCCCGCCCACTCTTTCTCCCCAGCCAGCCCGCGTCCACCATCTTGATCAGTAACGGGCACGGACGGTACTTGGGATCGCCCAAACCGTCATGCAGGACGCGCATGATGTCGAGGCAGACGTCGAGGCCGATGAAGTCCGCCAGAGTCAACGGCCCCATGGGATGGGCCATCCCCAGCTTGAAGACCTCGTCCACCGCCTCCGCCGTGGCTACGCCTTCCATTACCGCAAACATGGCTTCGTTCAGCAGCGGCATCAGCACGCGGTTCGAGACAAAGCCGGGAGCATCGTTCACCTCGACCGGAGTCTTCTCCAGTTTCAGCGCTAGCTCGCGCACCGTCTGGAAAGTTTCATTCGAGGTAGCCAACCCGCGAATGACTTCCACCAGTTTCATTACCGGCACAGGATTGAAGAAGTGCATTCCGATGACTTTGTCAGGTCGTTTGGTCAAAGCGCCCAGCTTGGTAATGGAAATGGACGAGGTATTCGAGGCAAGAATGATTTCAGGTCGGCAAAGCCGGTCAAGATCGCGAAAGATTTCTGTCTTGATGCCGAATTTCTCCGTAGCCGCTTCCACCACGAAATCACAGCCAGCAAGCTTCGCGCGATCGACCACAGGCTCGATGCGGCCGATCGCGGCCGCCTTGTCGCCGGCGGAAATCTTATTCTTCGCAACTTCGCGGTCGAGGTTCTTGCTGATTGTCTCCATCCCGCGATCCAAGAAGCGCTGTTCCACATCGCACAACACGACCCGGTAGCCGCCGCGGGCAAAGACGTGCGCAATGCCATTCCCCATCGTTCCCGCGCCAACCACTCCCACAAGCTGAATGCTCATAAGTCCTTAGTCCTTCTCTCTGCAGCAGCAGGAAAACCTCAGAGTCTAACACCTCGGGACAACGATCGCTCCGAGACCAGCGGAGGACCGGCGCCCCGCTCGTCTGGGCCAATCGCGTACTCCCAAAACGGGAAGACCGGCCCGAGCTTCGCATTTCTTCCCTTGACTTTGCCCGACACTCCAAGCTAATCATAGTGACTAAGGGTTAGCTGTGCGACCACAAAAATCGCGCTAAGTCCTTTGTCCGGAATATTTTGCGTATAAGTCCTTTAAACTCAAAGATTTTGATGGTAGTCCGTCCCCAACCCCATGATTCCAATAGATCAGGGGGAGGGGGGGTATACCTCAAGATTACTGAAAAGTTACTAGCTCAACATGTTGTCATCCTGGAGCGAAGCGAAGGATCTGTGCACTCCTATCGGAATGCAACCTGTGCGTAGTGCTTGAAACTAAAGCTGGGGTTTGGACGGACGAGGACGCCCGTCCTCCATTCACGTGCGCGATGTTTATTCGCGGTCGAGGCTTTCGTCGATGACGACTTTGCCGTTCTTCTCTACGGTGATGACGCGATGAATGTCCTTGAATCCGGACATCGTGATGTCGATAACATAGTTGCCTGGATCCAGATACAGATCTACCGGCGCGTTCTTATCGACGATGCGGTTGTTGATAGCGACTTGTGCTCCCTTGGGCTGCGTTTTAATGCTGACTGCGCCCATTCCAGCCGTGTCGCTGCCGCCGAAGAGCTTCTTGAATTTGCCGCCAATCTTAACGTTGTCCGCGCTGCCTAGCGCCTTCAACGTGGGTGACAAATGGAAAGTCTGCCCAACTTGCAGATTCGCGCTGGTGGTTTCATCCAGATAACCTTGCTTCTTGAACAAGAAGCTGTGGTTGCCCGGCTTGTCCACGGAGATCTGCGCGGGAGTGACTCGGCCGGTGTCTTTGCCATCCATCCAGACGGCTACACCCGCAGGATCACTGGTCACTGAAACTGTAGCCGTGAGTTGCGAAAGCTGGACGCTGATGAACGACTTGCTGCCGGAGGCGACCTCAATGCTGCGGGTTTCAGACCCGTAGCCCGGCTTGCTGATGGTCAGTGAATGTTGCCCCGGGTTGAGCCCGGCAAGGTTAAACGGCGTTACCCACGAGGGATCGTTCTGTCCATCGATTTGGATCTGCGCGCCCGCTGGAGTTGAATTGATGTTCAACTGCCCGGGAACAATCGTCGGAGCCGTCGGCTTAGGCCTTGCCTTGGCTTTCTTGTTGTACTTCGGTTGTACCGAGACCGCAGGCGGAGTCGTGGTCACCGGTTCTGGAGCGACCTGCACGGTTGTCTGATTCGCGGCGGTAGCTCCGGCCGCGGATGGGCTTGCGCTCGGTTCGGCCGGTGCGCTGGCAGCCTGAGCAGGTGGCGGGTTGGGAGCATCGTCGTCCGCATTCTCGGAGTGAATGTGCCAGGCGATCGCAGCCACGATCAGCACAATGATTCCGATGGCGCCCGCGATCGAAAACATGAAAAGCTGCGGTGGCGTTTTCTTGATTTCTGCGACTGCTTTTTTCGCCACCTCGCGAGGCTGCACTTTCGGCTTTTCCGGTGCTTCCTCGAACATCGTGGCATGGACGGCTTGGGCGGGAGCAGGCTCATCCGCAGGCCGAGGCGGCGGAGGCGCGACGTACACTTCTTTGAGCGGCGGCAATTCATCGATCTCCGAGAAACTGCGAGTGGCGCCCGCGCCAGCTTTTGGAGCTTCTGCCATCATCGGATCGAGGTTGACCTTCGGCGCTTCGACTTCGGGTTCAATGATCGCCGACGAAGACATGCTTGCGGATGGGCCCGAAGGCGAATCAACCGAGAATGTCTCGACCGACGCTTCCGCGGAAGTGTTGACCACCGGCGCGGCCGACTCCAGGTTTGGCGTGATGAGCCCGCTGGTACTCGCGGAGCTGGCGTTGTCTCCGCTCCATCCCGCTGCCGCAGCCTTGGTCGCTTGCGGTTGCGGAACTTTGGCCGCTGTCGGCGCGGGTTTGAACGCCGGCTTCGGCTGCGATGCCGTCACTGGTGGCGCAGATTTCGGCGGAGCAGGCGACTTCTGAGCCGGCTGTCCCGGCTTGGCCGCGGCAGCCGCCTTGGTCGCACTTTCCTTGCACCTCTCGAGATCGTTCACCAGATCCTGCCCGGACTGGTATCGCTCTTCAGGCGCCTTGGACAACGACTTCATGATGACCTGGCTGAGCGCGGGATGAATCTTGCGGTTGATCTGATCCGGAGCCACGGGCGTCATTTCCAAAATCGATTGCCTGACCTGGTCCGCATCTTCTCCGTCAAAGGCTTTGCGCTCGGTGACCATCTCGTAAAAAATTGCGCCCAGGCTGAATATGTTGGAAGACGCGCTTAGCGGATCTCCACGCAATTGTTCGGGCGACATGTAATGCAGAACTCCGGGTGCAGCTTCCGGAAGCTTGGGCTGCGAAGGCGCTCATGGTGGAAATCCCGAATCCCAAAATCTTTACAGTGCCATCCCACGAGACCATTATCTTGGCCGGTTCGAGCGTGTAATGCACGAGGCTCTTGGCGTGGGCGTGATCGAGGCCCTGGCAGGTTTGGCGGGCGATATCCTGCAGGTCCCAGATGGAGAATCCCTCTTTGCGAGCCAGCATAGTGGCTACGCTGTTCCCCTGCACATACTCCAGCGAGGCGCAGAAAATGCCTCCAGCTTCTTCGGCACCATACAGCAAAGCGATGTTGTGACTATTGAGAACCTTGCTGGCTTCCGCCTCTTCCAGAAGGCTTTTCACCAGGCCGTGCGCCTGCTCGCCGAGCGGTTCCAGATTGACAGTCTTCAACGCCACTGTCTGCCCGCTCTCCGGGTCGGTGGCCTTATAGACGGAACTGATGTCGGAGTGCGAGATTTCGCTGAGTATTTCGAAACGCCCGATTTTGTTCGACATTATCTTCCTACCTCGTTGCAGGCAAAGACCAACTTTCCCTCGGTGGGGAGAACCTCGGGCGCGTCCTTGATTGACCGGACGTGTTCAGGATAGTCCGGGAGTAGGGCTAAAGTGGAGTTACGAAAGTGCTCGTAAATTCGATTGCGAGGCGGCGCGGATAAACTTTAGTACCGTGAAGGACCTACCTGCGGATGGGCCACTACCACACAATCTCGACCCCAGTTGAAGCGTAACTTTTCAGGCGCTGGCACCGTTATTAACTAAGCGGTGTGACATTTGTCATTCGGCCCAAGTGACGATCTCCACTGGTAGCTGGAGGCTCATTCCGCAATGATGAAATTGTGAACGTCGGTGGGTTGTCCGGGTTCGCATCCATCGGCTATGCTTAACGGTATTGGCTTGGGGCCCCGCGTAGGCAAGCCAGGTTTCTCCCAGGAGTTCGAGCATGACTCTGACCCGTTTTGTCAGCAAGAACGCGTTCCGCAACAAGCGCCGCAGCATCCTGACCATCTTGAGCATTGGCGGCTCGCTGCTGCTGCTGACGTTCCTGATCACCATCTGGCGGAGCTTCTATGACAGCAAGCCCAGCGAACAATCGGCGCAGCGCCTGATCGTGCGCCACAAGGTGTCGCTGGTCTTCAATTTGCCCAGCTATTACCGGCAGAAGATCCAAGCCATTCCCGACGTCAAGGAAGTGGTAAATGAACAATGGTTTGGCGGGCAATATATGGACGACAAGCCGGAACACTACTTCGCCCAGTTCGGCACCGATCCCCAGGAACTATTGAAGGTGTACCCGGAATTCAAGATACCCGCGGACCAACTCGAAGCCTGGCAGCATGATCGAGCGGGCGCCATCGTGGACGTGGGCCTGGCGAACAAGTTTCACTGGAAAGTCGGCGACCGCCTTGAATATTACCGGGAAGATTTTCCCGGTCAATCTGGAGTTGACCATCCGCGGAATCTTCACCCCGCCGGATCCAACGCAATCGATTTACTTCAACAAAGATTACATCGACGAAGGCTTTCCCAAGCTCAAAGGCAGTGGAGGGTTTCTTCGCGGTTCTGGCCGATTCGCCCGATGCCGTTCCCGGGGTGGCGCAAGCCATTGACGAGGAGTTCCGCAACGCCGACCGTCCCACCAAGACCGAGAGCGAACACGCTTTCCAGTTGGGCTTCATTGGGATGTTGGGCAACATCAAGGCTTTCATCATGAGCATTTGCCTGGCGGTGGTCTTTACCATCCTGCTGGTCTCGGCGAATACCATGGCGATGTCGATTCGCGAGCGGACCCGAGAAGTCGCAGTGCTGAAGACGTTGGGCTTTACCCGCAACAGTATTTTGGGATTGTTCGTGGGCGAGGCGGTTTCCCTGGCGCTGGTAGGAGGGCTGATCGGTTCGCTGGCTGTCTTCGGGGTTGTGAGCTTGATGGCGAGTCAGGGCGGAATGTTCACCGGCATGAAGGTCACTCCGATCACGATAGCGGCAGCGCTGTTGATCGCGGCGGTGGTGGGATTCGCCAGCTCCTTTATGCCTTCCTATCACGCCGCGAAGGTCAACATCGTGGACGGCTTGCGACACATCGGATGAGCGACGTCCTTTGTGTACTTTCGCGTCCTTTGTGGCTGACGAAGTTTCAAATGCTTCAACCACAAAGGACAACGAAGGTACACAAAGGAAGAAGGCACTTTTATAAGGACGAGAAAAGCAATGGCAATCCCTCTCAGCTATAACGTGCGCAATCTGCGGCTGCGCAAGAGTCTCACCGTCATGACCGCCCTGGGAATCGCGCTCACCGTGGCCACTGCGGTCTTCATCATGGCGCTGCTGGCGGGCTTGGGCCGCGCTTTTGCCACTACTGGCGATCCGCTGAATGTGCTGATGTTGCGCAAAGGTTCGGACTCGGAACTGGCCGCCGGCGGAGTGTCGCGCGATGCCATGCAGGTATTGAAAGACCTGCCCGGCATTGCCAAAAACAGCAAAGGCGAGCCTCTGGTTTCGGGCGAAGACATCCTGGTGGTGGTGATGCCGCGCAAGGGCGGGACGGGAGAAACCAATGTCACCACCCGCTTCCTTACTCCGCTCGGAATCGAGATGCGGCCGCAGATCCACCTCGTCGCCGGGCGCTGGTTCACTCCGGGACAGCGTGAGGTAGTGGTAAGCAGCTCGATCAATAAACGATTTGAGCACGCCAACATTGGCGATACCGTGCACATCGGCAAAGGCGATTGGCCGATCGTGGGCATCTTTGACGCCAGCGGCACGGCGCACGATTCCGAAATATGGGGCGACATCAATCAGCTGGTCACGGATTTCGAACGCACGGTGTACTCCTCGGTGCTGGTGCGTGCGACCGATCCGGTCGCGGCGCTGGCGCTGAAAAACCGCGCCAACGACGATCAGCGCCTGGAACTCAATGGCCTGCTCGAGCCCGACTACTACGCCTCGCAAACCAAGTCGGGAGGCCCGATCAAGTTCGTGGGCTGGATTGTGGCCTTCATCATGGCGGTTGGCTCCTGCTTCGCCGCCGCCAACACCATGTACGCCGCCGTGGCCTATCGCGGGCGCGAGATTGCCACCCTGCGCGTAATTGGGTTTTCGCGTCCCAGCATTCTGACTTCGTTCATGCTGGAGTCGCTGCTGTTGTCCCTGCTGGGTGCGGCGCTGGGGATCATTCTGATGTTGCCCTTCAACGGCATGACCACGGGAACGCAAAATCAGGTCACCTTCAGCGAGGTCGTGTTCAGCCTGCAAATGACGCCGGTTGTGGTCTTCAGCGCGATCATGTTTGCCCTCATCATGGGCGTCGTGGGCGGGTTCGCTCCGGCCTGGCACGCTTCGCGCCGGGACATACTTAGCGCTTTGCGGGACTAGGAACGCAAGCCATATTTCAGCAACCAATTTGCATCACCGATACGAAGCGAATCATCCTTAAGCACAATGCCGATTGACGCAAAACACGAAGACCTGCAAAGCCTGCGAATCGATCGCACCGCGCGCGCCGGCGGCGAGGGCGAGCCTCCGGCTTGGGCGCGCCGCTACATCCTCATCGGAATCGGCGTGCTGGTGCTGCTGGGCGTTGTGGCGACGGCCTACCGCTTGTTTTCCCACGCCCGCTCCTGAGGTTGAAGTGGTTCGCGCCTCGGCGCAGAGCAGCGATGTCGGCGGCGTAGTGCTTTCCGCCAGCGGCTACATTGTGGCTCATCACAAGATCAACCTGAATTCCAAGGTGACGGGCCGGGTGAGTTGGATCGGCGTGGAGAAGGGTGACAAGGTCAAAGAGGGCCAGATCCTGGTGCGCCTCGAAGACGACGAATTCCGCGCCCAGTACGAACAGGCCAAAGGCGCCGCCGAGAATGCCCGCGCCTATCTTGAGGAACTGCAAAACGGATCTCGTCCCGAGGAAATTCAGCAGGCGCAGCACAATCTCGATGAAGCCCGCGCCACGCTGGCCGATGATCAACTCACGCTCGATCGCACGAAAGATTTGTGGAGGCAAGGCGTTGTCTCCAAGCAGGCCCTGGATGACGCCACCGCCAAGTTCGGAGCCGACCAGCAACGAGTCAATTCTCTGGACAAGGCGTTCCAGCTGGCAAAGCTAGGTCCTCGGAAAGAAGAAATTGCGCGCGCGCGGGGCGCGCTCCAACAGGCGCAGGGACAGGCGGATTACGCCAAGTCTCTGCTCGACGCGACCGTGATCCGCGCCCCGGTTACCGGAACCATTCTCGAGCGTGCCGCCGAAAAAGGCGAGCTCGTGACCTCGGGATTTGCCAGCACCGCCGAGGGCGGTCCGCAAGGGCTGGTCGTTTCCCTCGCCGATCTCAACGATCTTCAGGTGGAACTCGATATCGCGCAGGACGATTTCGCCAGGCTAGGCCCCAAGCAAAAAGGTGTGGTCACGGTGGACGCATACCCTGACCTCAAGTGGGATGGCATGATCGCCGAGATCTCGCCTCAGGCCAACCGGGCCAAAGCGACGGTGCAGGTGAAAGTGCAGATTCTCAATCCGGATGCCCATTTGCGGCCGGACATGAATGCCACCGTCAAATTTCTGGCGGACGAAAACAAGCGTTCGACGCACGCAACCGCAGGGAGTTTTTGTGCCCACCCCGGCGATTCGTGATCGCGATGGCAAGAAGTTCGTCTTCCTCGCGTTCGACGGCAAGGCTATGCAGCGGGAAGTGAAAATTCTGTCGCAACGCAGCGGCGGCGTTCTGGTGCAAGGCCTCAATGGCGGCGAAGACGTCATCACCATCGGCGCCCGAAGATTTGAAAGACGGCGACAAAATCAAGATCAAAGGACAGTCATGAGCGCAGCTACCATTCCCCATACCGCGATTCAAACCAAGGTGGTTCAGGCCCGCAACGTCAGCAAGATTTTCAAGCGCGACGCCTTCGAGGTCAAAGCGCTGGACGACGTTTCCATCGAAATCGGCGGCGGAGAATTCCTGGCTCTGATGGGCCCGTCCGGCTCGGGCAAAACGACGTTGCTGAATATGATTGCGGCCATTGACCGGCCCACGTCCGGAGAATTGCTGGTGTTGGGCGAGAACGTCTTCCGCTTCAGCGATTCGCAGTCCGCGCACTGGCGCAACGTGCATATCGGCTACGTGTTCCAGACCTTCAACCTGATTCCCGTGCTCACCGCGTTCGAGAACGTCGAACTTCCGCTGCTGCTCACCAAACTGAATGCCCAGCAGCGGCGCGATCACGTGATGACCGCACTGAAACTGGTTGGCCTGGAGGAACGCGTGAACCATCTCCCGAAACAGCTTTCAGGCGGGCAGGAACAAAGAGTGGCGATCGCGCGCGCGATCGTCAGCGACCCCACGTTACTGCTTGCCGACGAACCGACGGGCGATCTCGACAGCCACTCCGCGACCGAAGTGCTGGAAATCCTGAAGCGTCTGAACGAGGATTTTCACAAGACCGTCGTGATGGTCACCCACGATCCTCACGCGGCGTCGTACGCGCACGTGACCCGGCACCTGGAAAAAGGCATGCTGCTGCCGGCGTAGTCCTGCACGGCGATCTGTAAACACGTTGCAGCGACGCCTCTACAGTTGAGACACCGGCGCGCTCACGGACTTGGCCTGCTCAACGGAAGCCGGCTCCGATACCCACTGCCACGCACGCCGGCCGTTCTCGCGAACTACGCTTAGCGCTTCGCCATATTCCACCAACCGGTTGAGCACTGTGGTCACCGAAGCCAAGGGATCTTTGTGGCGAAGCAGTATCGCGGGAAGACGCTGCTGAATTTGCTCACAGACCTCCCTCACGGCCAGCGGCCGTCCGGCTTCCATCAAAACCATGCGACATGCTTTCGTAAAACCCGGCTGGCGTCCTCCAGTTTTGCGGTCGACCAACTCCAGCAAGTCTTCTCCCAGGATATCGTCGCCAAACAAATTGGCCAGCCCCGAGATTGTCTGCTTCAGGGTGCCGATGCGTTTCATAATTTCCGCACGCTGACGCATCAACTGCCGCAGTTCTTCATGAGCTGTTTTGACCACTTCCTGGACATGAGGATCCCCGTTGTGTAGAAGGTTTCCATTGCCCGTCCCGTTACCGCCATTCGCTCCGTACTGCATTGCATGACCCCCACCTCCGAACTTTGTTGGCCAGTAGCGCCGTTTCTCCCCTGAGTCCTCGCGCACCACTCCTGCGCATTGATACGCAAAGCTGCGATCACTCGTTCCATCGAAAACAAATCTGATCCTCCGCGTTGCGCATGCGTTTCGTCTCCACGACGAGGTCGCGACTCGTCAAAAACCGAACCTGATTGGTTAGTTGGACGCTAAGACTCCGGAAAGGTGAGGCAATTTATGAGAATGTGACGAGAAATACGAAAACGCGGACCAATACTGCTTAGGCGAGGACGAAAATGTGCGTAATTACGCAGCCGTGTTCGCAAATGAACAGTGGATCAGGCCTCCGCATTCGGCACTCCGCATTCAGCACTCAGCTCTTGGAAAATTCAACCCGGGCCGACCGCATGAAGGCAAATACCCATTGCCAAGTGCTGAATGCTGATGCCAAGTGCTGAATGCTGCCCTCAAAATCACCTCGCAGAATCTCTCCGGGCATCCAAACTCACCGCGCCCGCTCCAAATTGGGAAATCAGCAGCGCCCCTCCGATCATGCTCACGTTCTTCATAAACATCGCCATTTGCATCTGCGCCATCATCGGATCTTTCACCGCCCAGAAGTTGTGCATCGTGAGCGTGACCGGAACCAGGAAGAGCACCACTAGCCATGCGCCGATTCTGGCTCTGTATCCGAACAGAATGCTCAGTCCGCCCGCCATCGCCAGAACTCCAGACGCAGGCACCAGGAAACCGGCCATGGGCACGCCGGATTGCGCGGCGTATCCGATCTCTTGCTGAGAAAAATGGAGGAATCCCGACATGATAAAAATTGCGGAAAACAAATTCGTCCCGCCAGGGTGATGAAAGATCCTGCAGATGCGGCTCATTCTGTTTTGCTCGGGCTCGATGCCCGGGCAGTCTGCGAAATCTTCGCGATGAAGTCTGAAATTGATTTACTGGCCATACTGAGGCCTCCTTGAGAATTGTTGGACTGAAAACGTCCCGCTACTCCGCAGTAGATGGCGCTCCACCTCAAAAGTTACTTTAAATAACTACTTGCTTTTGTAAAGTAGGTACTTTAAAGTAACTAAGTGAGGCAACAACATGCGCCGCTATGCCCAATCGCCCACGCCTTGTCCCATGGCCGGATTACTCGAAGTGCTAACCCGTCCTTGGACGATGCATGTTTTGTGGGCTTTATCGACCAACGGCCCTACGCGGTTCGGGGTTCTTCGCCGCCAGATCGACGGCATCTCGTCCCGCGTCTTGACCGAGCGCTTGCGTCTGCTGGAACAGAAGGGATTCATCTATCAGAGCTACGAACCAACCATTCCGCCCTCAGTGACCTACGGCATTACTAAGCGCATGAACGATATTCAGAAGGTGCTGGGTGAATTGGACCAACTGGCGCAAAAATGGCAACAGGAGGACGCACCTGCGCCCCGGCGCAATGGCGGGGATCGAAGCGTGGATCGCGACAAAGAGGAATCCGCATCTTCAGCCTGAGTCGCGTTTTTCCATGTGTTCGTGCTTGACAAAGCTCACATTCCTGTTAGAGTGCGGCCAAACGCTTCACCCAAAAAACACTGGGAGGAGAGGATCGACGCATGAAGAACGTTTATGAGGTTCTGAGACAGAAGGAACTCGAACTGGCGCGGTTGGAAAAAGAAGTCGAGGCATTGCGAGTAGCCGCTCCCTTGTTGTCCGACGATAAGGAGTCGCTTCTGGAAGCCACCAGCAATAAGCCGACATTAGCCAGTCCCACAACCACCCAGCAGCCTATCCGAATCCCGCAGGCGGCAGTCAATGCAAGCCCGCAAACAGCCCGCGCAGCGGGATGGGAAGACACGGCCAAGCGCTGGCCGTGAGAGCCGGCAGCTAGGCATCGTTCCTCCATCCGCGAGTGGACCGCCACGGATGAAATCCTGATTTCCTTTGTGGACCTTTGTGTCCTCTGTGGTTAATGGGTTTGGCTCGCTAAGAAAATCCACCCGCGAAGCAAATGCTATACTCCATTCAACCACTCTGGCCGAAGCATTTATTTATCCTGATTAGCGTCTTGTGAGACGAGCCAGGAGCGGTGTGCCTGTGCAGACAGAGATCAAAGCATGAGTGCCGGAGCGACCCAGGCACCGGTTCGGGTGTTTACCAACACCCGCCGCGTGCCGCGTTTCCCCTTGGCTGTTCCAACCGATGTCATCGTCGTACGATCCGGAGTACCTTACTCAATTCCCGGGCGTTCGGTCACAATCGGAGAGCGCGGCCTCGGAGTAGTCCTGGCCGGAGAGGTGAAGCCCGGCGATTCCGTGGGCATTGAGTTTCGCTTGCCCGATGCCGGAGGGCCTTTCCGCCTGAAGGCGGTGGTGCGCTATCAGGCGCTGCTGCATTGTGGTCTGGAGTTTGTCAGCCTGACCTCCGAACAGCAAACCCTGATCGAACACTGGACGCGAAAAAACTCCGCCGCCAATTCAATCGCGGCGCAACCCGCCGCAACTCAGGCGCCGCCGGTTCGAAAAACTCCCAGCCCGATGCTCCGCCGCGCCGCCTGGGTGGGGCTTGCCGCCATGCTTCTGCTGGGCGCACTCGGCTGGTGGCATTGGCACCAGGCTTGGAACGAACTGGAATCGCAAATTCCGGCCAGCCAGCCGCTGCCCAGGAAACCGCCTCCGTATGTTCCAGCGGAAGTCATGGAAGGCCTGCTTACCCACAAGATCGATCCGGTTTATCCCGAGGCCGCTCGTCAGGCGAATGTGCAAGGCGTCGTCATTCTCGACGCAGTAATCGGAACGGATGGAACTGTCGTCGAAGTGCATGCCATCAGCGGCCCGGAAGAACTCGCCTCCGCCGCCTTGGATGCAGTCAAATGGTGGCGATTCCAACCCTATCGCACAAACGGCCAACCCATCGAAGTCGAAACCAAGCTAGCCGTAGATTTCCGCAAAAACTAGCACTAGCAAACCCACGTGGCCCCGGACGCCTCGCACGGGGCTGCAGCGATCAAAAGGTTTCGTTGAAGAGCACGGAACCCGCCAAGAACCAAGATTTTGAATGGCGCAGCGCTTCAGCGCTGCGGTAGGCCGGGCTAAAACGAATCAGGGCTTTTAGCCCTCGAGTAGCAAAGATGCGTTTCTCCACAACGGCGCAAGCCGGGGGAACAGTGGAAAGCAGACGACCCATTTCCCCCGTTCACTTCGGCGCCACCCGGTGTTTGCGAAAAGCATGCAGAATCATCGCGCTGCTGATCGCGAAACTGCCCACCGCCCCGAGAGCCATAACCTCGGCTAACTGCCCGCTCAAACCGAGATAATCCGAGAGCAGCGCCGTCAACGCAAATAACACACCAAGCAGATTCAACCACACCGGCGCGCGCACCGGATCACTGAGCCCGCGATTGTAAAAACGCAGTTGCAGAAGCACCGCCGCCAATCCAATCGCCGCGACCACCACCACCGCCAACGGACTAAAGAAAGCGCTGCGCTTGGTGTACAGCACAACCACCCCCAGCCCGCAGCACAGTAACGCGGAGGCGATCACGGTCCAGCGGCGAGAGTAAGGTCGGCTGTCGGGCAAACGCATTAGCTCCCCCGCATTTATACAGTGCTTTGCCCCCGGTTTCAAACCGAGCGCAACCGCAGGGACGGGTGTCCCGGGCCTGAATAGATGAAATTAGTCTTGGGCTGTCCCCAGTCAAATCCAGCCGTTGATGGCTTGCTGTGCCTCAATTCCTGATTGTCAGGACAGGGCATCCGGCACTGCACACTACTTCATAAGCTGTGGCCCACGGCATGTGTGAAGCGGTCCCAACGTGGGCTGAGCGATGCAATCCCATAATGATGGCGTCCACTTGAAAAGTTTCGGCTGCCTGCAAGATTTTTTCACTCGCCGTCCCAAACTCCGCTACGAGCTCAGGTTTAAAAGCCATTTCGGCGCTCTGTGACACCAATTCCTGGAGCCGCCGCAGATTGTCCAAGCGAGCATTCTCTCTCGCCTCTACGACTTCGCTGGCAGTGCACCGATGAACATTCTTCGGAGGCACGACCAAAGGACTGACGTGGATCAAAACCAGTTTTGCTCCGAAGTGATTGGCGGACGATACGGCATAGGGCAGGGCGTGTAAAGAAGCGTCGCCGAAGTCGGTGGCGAACAGAAAGGCCCGCGCGGCTCGAGTGCTCTCGACTGGAGACTCTTGACAGGAGCCTGGACCAACGGTGAGAACCGGGCAATCGGCGCGGCGAAAGATCTGCTCCGCCACCGACCCGAGAAGGAGCTTCCCTACGCCCCGCCGACCATGTGTACCGATGACCACTAAATCCACATGTTCTTGTCGGATTACTTTTTCCAGCTCCTCCCAAACATCGCCTTGGCAAACGATAACCTCGTGACGCAGCCCGGTCAGTGCCCCACTTTCAACCAGATCGTTCTCCAAGGAACGGGCATCCCTCCAAACCGCCCTGGTTGCCGCATTTACAGCATCGGGGCCCGCGAGAGTGAATCCCGGTGAGGAAACCACGTGCGCCAGATAGAATTTCGCTCCATGGTGGCGAGCAATCGCGAGAGCATGGTGGAGGGGCTTCTTAGATGCTTCGGAGAAATCGGTTGCGATCAGGACCGACTTCACCTGAACCTCTACTGCCGTTGCGACGGTTGACATACACACCCCCTTCCCCGGGGCCTAGCCGGGAGTGGCGGTTACTTCTACCTCTTAAATCGTGACACGAATCCGAACAAGTCGCTGTGATCAGAATCACAGAGCTGGGCCAATGTTCAATCGCCTCTGAGTTCGACTTTGCGCAGTAAATGGCTCGACGAAGCCGCAGCCCCGCTCCGCTGCCTCTATCCGGCCCCACCCGCGACCCACTCCGCCTGCCGCGCCCCGCCATGGCTCACTGCGTACAGGACGAGTTCGACCCGGCTGGAAATTCCCAGCTTGTCGAAGATGTGAAACAGATATTTTTTCACCGTGTGCTCACTGAGGCCGAGTTCGTGGGCGACCTCGCGATTGCTGAGTCCATCCGCGACCAGGGCCACGACTTGCTCCTCGCGCGGCGTGAGCAACCTGATTCCGCAAGCGTTCACCATACGCAAAGAAGGCACCTGGGTTACGGTCTCGACCAGGTACTGCAATTGCTCACTGTTCGCCCACACCTGTCCCCGATGAACGCTCTGGATGCACTTGCACAACAAGCGGAACGGATAGTCGGCAAAGCAGAACAGCCCTTTGACTCCGGAGCGGAAGGCGTTCACGACCGAGTCGCGATTCGATTCGCCCAGCACCAGAACCTTGGCGATGTGCGGATGCGCCAGATGCAAGCGGCGAACGTTGGCCATATCCTGACCAGCCAGCTTGGGGTGATCGGCGTTCATCAGGATCACATCGACGGGAAAGCCTGCAATGGCGCTCAGGATGACGTTCATATCTACGCCGCACGCATGCACCCGGAACTCCGGGCGCCGGCGCAGCGCGCCCACCAGCAACTGGCACTGCATCTGATTGGAATCGGCGACCAGGACGCCGATCGGAGTCGAAGTGGCGATGCGTCTGGATTCCATAGGGTCACATTTTCGTTATAACGAATTCGTTAATCATAGAGAGCTCGGCGATTAGAAAGCTGTGACAGCGCAACGCCCTGGCGAGACTTATTTGTGTGGAAAACTTGAGGAGAGTTCCGGCACGAATCCGGCCAATTCCCGATATTGCACAGCGCCTTGACCTGATGCCCGTTGATTCGTTGCTCTTTGGGGAGGACTTGGGCTCGCTCGTGAAGGATCGTCAAGTCCACTTCCGCGGGTACCACCAAAGTGGTAGCTGCTTAACTGCTGGGGGCGAGAAGAACTCAGGCGTTAGGGTTGCTTAAGGCCCTCAGCGTGATGGCCGCCTTGCGGTCAGAAGGCGACAAGCGGGGGCAGGTGGGATTTGTCCCGACTGGATACTTTTGTGGGCTGCGCTTTCCATGTCTTGTCACTGCCCCCTCATCGCGATAGGTTTCAAGAGTTACAACTCCTACAGAAAGGTTGCAGTTCCTCGGAAGCGAGTCGAGGCCTGAACGGAAAAATGAAGATTAACCGTAGCGTGGCCTATTGCGTTCTCGCTCTCACCTGCTGGCTCATGCAGCGGGGGTTGATGGTGGCCGTGGCTCAAGCGCAGCAGCCAAACGCGGTTGCTGCACAGACCGGGCCAGGGGCAACCACGAAATCCGGTGCAGTGGACGGCGCTGGGACCACGAAGTTGAGTCCAGCCCTGACGGGGGTACGCCGTCCGCTTTACCGGCTTTGCAAGAGTGATGTGGTGGCGATTTCTTTTGCCTTCTCCCCGGAGTTCGATCAAACGGTCAGGTTCAGCCGGACGGTTACATTGCCTTGAAGGGCGTGAGGCAACTGACCGCGGAAGGCGTAACTGTTCCTGAGTTGCAAACCGCTGTTCAGTTGGCTTATGCCGGCGTGTTGCATGATCCCGAAGTGACGATCGTGCTGCAGGACTTCGACAAGCCGTATTTCATTGTCGGCGGCGAGGTGAATCATCCGGCCAAGTACGAATTACGCTCCGACCTCAGCGTGACCGAGGCCGTTGCGGTTGCGGGAGGCCTGACTCCGCGAGCGAAACACTCTCAAATCGTACTGTTTCGACGGGTTTCCGATGACCTCGTCGAGTCCCACCTGCTGGACGTGAAGGCGATGATGAAGTCACGAAATGTGTCGGAAGATATTCATCTCAGACCGGGTGATTTTTTATTTGTTCCGCAAAATCTGATTTCAAAGATCAAGCAGTACTTGCCTACTTCCAGCCTGAGCATGTACGCAAGTCCGACACAGTTTTAGGAGGAGCGGTACGGAAAAGCGGGGACAAACCCCCGCAGCCTGGAATCAACAGAACTACAAATGAACAGTTGGACTTTCATATGCCGGAGGAACTTAAGCTCATCCCGAGATCGGCGCGCGTGCCTTCCCCCACCCTGCGCGACCTGCTGGCGGTGGTATTTCGGCAACGCCGGCTCGCGCTGATCTCGTTTGTTGGAGTCTTCTCCGCCATTCTCGCTTATGGGTTGATCGCGCCGCCCTACGAATCAGAGATGAAAGTGCTTGTGCGGCGGGGCCGTGTTGATCCCGTGGTTACTTCGACGCCGAGCCAGGCGGAATTTGAACGCGAGGGGGTGACCGAAGAAGAACTGAATTCGGAGGTGGAACTACTGCATGACGACGAGATTCTGCGGACGGTGGTGCGGCGCTCTGGTCTTGTTTCTGAAGGGCGCTCATGGTTCTGGAGCCTGTTCGGCGACAGCGAAGAAAGGCAATTGGCTCGATCCGTGCGCCGGATCAATAAGCGGCTGACCGTCGAAGCGGTACGAAAGGCGACTTTGATCACCGTGAGTTACAAATCGTCCGATCCGGCCCAGGCGGCCACCGTGCTGCATTCGCTGGCTTCCGCGTATCTCGAACGCCATGAACAACTGCACCGTCCCTCGGGGGAGTTCAAGTTTTTTGATCAGCAAGTCGTCCAGTCGCGCGGCGGCCTGGAGGAAGCCGAATTGCAATTGATGAGGTTCGGGGCCGACCAAGGAGTGACTTCGGCCGCCTTGGAGCGCGATATGGCGCTTCAAAAATTGAGCGAAGCGGATGCAGATGCTCGTCAGACCCAAGTATCGATCGCGGCGACCGCGGAGCGGGCGCGGGTCCTCGAGAAAAAACTGGGTTCGTTGCCGGAGCGGATCACCACTCAGATTCGCGACTCCGACAATCCCCAACTGATGGAAAAGATGAAGGCGCGGCTGCTCGAGTTGCAACTGAACCGGACGAAGCTGCTTACCAAGTACGAGCCTTCCTATCGCCCGGTTCAGGAACTGGATCGGGAGATTGCGGAAACCAGGGCTTCCATCGCGGCTGAAGATAAGGCTCCGATCCGGGAACGCACCAGCGACCAGGATCCGGATCACGAATGGGCAAAGGCCGAGTTGCTAAAGACCCAGGTCGAGCTGAATGCAATGAGCGCACATGCCATGGCAGAGAACATCTTATTGGCGCATTACCGGGAAGCTGCAAGTCAGTTGGGAGATCGCGCCATCGAGCAGGAGCAATTGCTGCATGATTTGAAGGCGACGGAGGAGAAATATCTGCTGTACCTGAACAAGCGGGAAGAGGCCAGGATTGGGGATGCGCTGGATCAGGGCGGGATTTTGAATGTGACCATCGCCGAGCAAGCCACCGTCCCGGCCCTGCCTGAGCTTTCCGGGCTGAGTTTCGGATTCATTGGCCTGGCGTGTGCAAGCACGGTCAGCATCACCCTGGCTTTTGTTACTGATCACCTGAATCCAGGGTTTCGAACTCCGGATGAAATCGTTGCTTATTTGGGAAGTCCGGTGCTGGCTTCGTTGCCCCGCGGGAACGGATAGGAAGATGCACAGTTTCGATCGGCAAAGGCCGCAGTGGCCGGAGTTTTGAAAGTTGATCTTGCATTGTGGCCGAGGTAACTGCAGCCCTCAGGGGTTCTACATGCACCGCGCACCGATCTTAGTTCGTGGAAGCGGGCTTGAAGTAATCGCAGTTGTAAACACGTTCTCAAAGGGAGTGAAAATAAACTCACCAGCTCACAAAGTCGAAGCCAATGGGGTCACAAAATCATCTCCCTCGGCGGCTAAAGCCAGCAGTTTTTACGCGTCGTGACGGCACGGCTGAAAGCTGTGCCCTTCCACGACGACCCGAACCGGGTCGTTGAGGGCGCACCTGGATGCGAGGCGAGACGACGAATCGCAACGACCGGAAAGCATTCGCTAAAGAAAGGAACCATGAGCACATTTGTCGATTTGTTGCCGCAGACATTGGACGACGTCTGTGAACCGGGAACCATCGAAATCGAACAAGAAGAGTACCGCCAGCCCGCACGGGCGGGCTGGGATCCGGACGCTTTCGCGGAGGAACAGATCCGCGGGTTGGTGCGCCAGGTTTTCGTTCCGGGATGGCCCAAGCCGGCGCATCAAGTTGTATTCAGCCCGGTGGACACGGAGACCGATATCAGCTCGATCTGCATGCAGGTGGGCCTGGCTCTATCCGCGCAAGTATCGGGGACGACTTGCCTGGTAGAGGCGAATCTGAACAGCCCCGGATTGGAACCGGTTATCGAGAAGAACGGTCACGATCTGATTGCGAATCAAGATGGATCCGCCCTGCGAGACCCGTCGCGGCTCTCCAACGAGCTATGGCTCGTTCCTAGGCGTGTATTTCTCGGTGAGAACGAAAACGGCTTGTCCGGTTCCTGGCTGCGTACCCGGCTCGCCGAGCTGCGCCAGACATTCGACTACACAATACTTTACGGGCCGCCGACCGGGTCGGGCAGCGAGGCAACATTGATGGGGAGTCTATGCGATGGCATGGTCCTGATTGTGGAAGCAAACTCAACCCGGCGCGTGGCCGCGCAAAAGGCAAAGGAAAAGTTGCACGCGGCGAATGCTCGCCTGCTGGGAGCGGTGCTTAGTCAAAGGACATTTCCGATCCCGCAGACGATTTACGAGAAGCTGTAGGGGCCCGAGAGGTGGGAAGTAGAGCTGGCGGCTCCGAATCGATGATCGTTTAGTAAAGACGCGAAGAAGCAAATTCTTGTCGAGGACAGTCTAGAAATTCGTGAGAAACAGGATAAAAATCAGTTGGGACTCAACTAGCGGAGCCGCGTTCAAAGAATCGTCTCGATGACAGCTGCACCCAACCTTTCTGTACCACTCAGCCTGCAAGGAGCACAATGGTACTCGATTCAAATCCGCTACCGCTTTGAAAGAAAAGTAACGGCTCAACTTCAACACAAAGGGCTGCAAACCTTCCTTCCCCTGCTCGAAGAATTTCACCGTTGGAGCGATCGCCGTCAACCCGTATATGTTCCGCTTTTCTCAGGCTATACATTTGCCCATTTTGATTTGTCTGGCGGACTGCGAATGGAACTCCTGCACACCGGAGGGCGTCATCGGATTGATCAGTTTCAGAGGAGTAGCGATTCCGATTCCGGTCAAACAAATTGAGGATCTGCAAAAGCTCTTGTCCCGAAAGGTACCGTGCGCGCTCCACGCTTTCCTGAAGGTTGGACAAAAAGTGAGGATTCGAGGCGGCTGCCTGGACGGCCTGGAAGGAATTCTGGAACAGAGGGGCGAAAAGAATCTGGTGATCTCGATTGAATCGATCCAGCGCGCGGTCGCCATCACCATAGAAGGATACGAACTGGAAATGATCTGAAGTGCGTTCCCCTCTAAAAATCAAGCCCGTAACCCCGATCCGCAAATTTGCGTCTCCCTCCCGGCTGATTCCCGGAGCGCAAGCGTCGACCGGTGGCGCTCCCCGGAAGAAATCCTCTTCGGCCACCGTGGATGGGCGATTCTGGGAATGGCAAGATCCCGACGGTCTCGGGGAACCAAGAAAGCGCCGTCTCTCCGAGGTCCTCGCGGAGGCTCTATTCCCGAGGCTTTCGGTTCACGGCCGGCGCTGGAATCTTGCCCGGCAAGTGAGCGCGGACTTTTTCCTGATCATCTTCAGTTTTGCGGCGGTGGGCCATCTTATCGTGCTTTTGGAGTTCGCGATCCGCCACGATCCGGCGGCGTCTACTTCGTCCCGAACCGTTTCCCACCGCAGGGCCGGGATTGCTATTGCTTTATGGAGCGCTGTTCACCCTGCTGGGTTTCTCCGAGCGCCTCTATCATCCCGAAACCGTTCAGGTCCCGCAGCGGGAACAATTGGTCCTGGGCAAAGTTGTTTTTTGGTCAGCGGCGCTGGTTGTTCTGGCCGTTCGATGGTCAGGACCTCACCTGATTTCCCTCACCACCCTGGCCGCCAGTGCGCCTCTGAATTTCCTGATCATGCTCGCCTGGAGGAACCACTGGCGACGTGTGCCCGCGCAGAAGGCGCAGAGCGGGCGCGACGTACGGAACGTGCTGATCATAGGAGCGGGCAAGGTTGGCCGCAAACTCGCGGCTCACATGGGAGAGGACCCGGCTTGCCGGCGTGTGGTCATGGGCTTTCTTGACGAGGACGAGCCCATCGGCGGCGACGTACACGGCCGAGTGGAAGACCTCGCGCGCATCGCGCGAACCGATTTCGTGGATGAGATTATCCTTACCGCCCCGCAGCAGGCCGACAGTGCGCGGCGGGTGATTCGGGAGGCGCGGCGCAACCAGATCGATGTCAAAGTGGTTCCCGACCTCTTCGGATTTGAGCCGGATGATCCGCTAGTTTTCGAGAAGTTCGGCAACATTCCGGTTCTGACTTTGCGCGAGGAACGCATGCCAGTCTTCAGTTTGTTCCTCAAGCGCACGGTCGATACCGTGACGGCCGCTGCCGCCCTGGCACTCGCCGCACCTTTGCTGGCGATCATTGCGCTGGTGATTAAGTTGGAATCACCAGGGCCAGTCCTTTATCAGGCCCAGCGAGCGGGCTTAAAAGGAAGGCGTTTCCGATGCTACAAATTCCGCACCATGCGCGTCGGCGCCGACGAACTGAAAGAACATCTGCGAACGCAACAACGAGCGCCAAGGGCCATTCTTCAAGATGGCCGACGACCCGCGGATCACTCGTGCCGGACGGTTTCTCCGCCGCTACAGCCTGGATGAATTGCCCCAACTCTGGAACGTGGTGCGCGGTGAAATGAGTCTGGTGGGACCGCGGCCGCATCCGCTCGACGATTTCGAACGCTACGACCTGGGCGATCTGCAGCGTTTGGATGTCCCGCCGGGGCTTACCGGGCTGTGGCAAGTTACCGCGCGCCGCGACCCGTCGTTTGAGCGCGGCCTGGCGCTCGATCTGGAATACATAAGAAGCTGGACCCTATGGAGGGACTTCCAGATCTTGTACAAGACGATTTCCGTCGTTCTGCATGGAAGCGGCGTGTAGCTATGTCCTCAACCGCATATCCCGCAGCGCGAATTCCCGGCGGTAACGCTCTGGCTTGGGCAATCGGCAGTTCTTTGCGGCCGTTGCATGCGTTGATCGTGGCGCCGTCGCTACTTTTCCTGGCTACGTTGGCTCTGATGCTTTTTCATCCACCGGACTTCAATTTCCATTCCATCGATCGATTCGCGTTTGGCTTGCTGATTCTCGTAGTGCTGCTGCGCGCATGTGTGCTGCGGCAACCGCTGCAATTCCGCGGCTCCGGTGACATGGCCCATGCTGGCCCTGCTTCTGCTGGCTTTCTAGGGGGCTGTTTCGCAACCCAACGATGCCGAGACCTGGAGCCTGTTTGCGGCCAAATGGCTGGTTCCATTCACGCTGTATCAGCTGGCGGCTTATATCTTCGATGATGCTCGATCGTTGCGGAGGTTCGAGACGTTCTCATTGATCGTGCTCGGATACCTCAGTCTCACCGCCATATTTTTCATGATCGATGCCAAGCAATTCATCTTTCCCCGCTACATTCTGGACGAAAGTTTGGGCTATCACGCCGATCGCGCGCGCGGACCATTTCTGCAGGCCGTGGCCAACGGCGTCACCCTGAATTTGCTGGGTCTGGTTGCCCTCAATTCGTTCCGGCGCAAACGGCTGCGGGGAGTGCTTGGCGCTTCTTCTGCTGGTGGCATTGCCGCTGGCCATCGTCGCCACCAAAACACGCGCAGTCTGGCTGTCGTTTGCCTTGTCGATTCTCGCGTTGCTTTTCTTTTCTCCAAGCCGGCGGCTGCGGCGCGCCTGCCTGTGCTTCGTGCTCGCGGGCGGCTTGGGACTCGCCGCGGTCGTCACTTTTGCGGATCGTAATACTTCGCTTAGCGATCGGCTGGAGGAACGTGGACCTGTGATCTTCCGGATGGCCGTCTATCAGGCTGGCTGGGAGATGTTTTTGGAGAAGCCGCTTGCCGGATGGGGCGCGGCCGATATGCAAACGGAACTCTCAAAAAGGATCAGCGATTTTCACCAGGAGCAGTTCTTTTTTCACAACACTTATCTTGAGATCGTCGTCCAATACGGGCTTGTGGGCTTGTTGTTCTACCTATGGATTGTAATGGATCTCTTCAAGGTAGGTCGGAGCCGGAACCGGCTCTCGCCGGCGAACAGCACTTTCCTGGATCAAGAGTTCCGAGCGCTATGGCCGTTGCTGCTGGGAGTGTATCTGCTGAATGGCTCGTTTGTGGTCATGAACTACCAATTCGTGAATGGGTTCCTGTTCACGGTAGCGGGCCTGCTGGTCGCACAAAACCGTCGCAACGCGGAACTCGACTTCAGGGCTTTGGAAGTTGATGCCAACCGTTGCTTACCTCACCAATCAATTTCCTTCTCCGGTTGAGCCGTACGTAGTGGAGGAAATTCAGGAACTCCGCAGACGCTGAGTGACGGTGATTCCATGCAGCGCGCGCCGCTGCGCGAGTGCGGATGAATCCAACCTTGAAAGATTTGCAGCCGAAACTTTGTACCTGCAACCGCTCCGGCTCAAGCTGCTGATCTACGCCGCCCTCATGTGTTTCGTGAAATTCCCTTTGCTGAGGGATTTCTTTCGCCGCGCGCTGTTGCAGGGAAGTGAGCCGCTCAGGCAGCGTGGGCTGGCGCTTCTACACACCTGGCTCGGCGTTTACTACGCATTGCTGATCGAAAGCACCGATGTCGAGCACATCCACGTGCACCACGGATATTTCGCATCGTGGATCGCGATGGTGGCGGCCCGCATTCTGGGCATCGAGTTCAGCATGACTTTGCACGGATCCGATCTATTGCTGCACCCCGCCTTTCTCGACATAAAACTCGAAACAATGCAAGTTTTGCGTGACCATCTCTGAATTCAACCGGCGGTATATTCTCGAACACTATCCCGACGTCCAACCGGACAAAATCATCGTTCAACGCATGGGAGTTGATCCTGGCGCCAGCAATCCTCGAAGTTCGCAGATTCCGCGCGAGCATCGCCACTTGGTCATGCTCGCGGTCGGGCGCTTGCATCCGGTCAAAGACCACGCCTTCCTGGTCCGAGCATGCCGCCTGCTGAAGAACCACAATGTCCCCTTCACATGCCTGATTGCAGGCGACGGCCCGGAGCGCGCTTCCATCGAATCGTTGATTGGTGATTTGGATCTCCGCAGCGAGATCCGGCTCGCCGGCCACTTGTCGCGCCAGCAGCTCGACGCCCACTACGCCGCGCCGACCTGGTCGTGCTCACCAGCCGCAGCGAGGGCATTCCGCTAGTGCTCATGGAAGCGATGGCTCACGGCAAACCTGTGCTTGCACCCGCGATCACTGGCATTCCGGAACTGGTGCTAGACGGTCAAAACGGTTTTCTTTATCGCCCGGGTTCGCTGGAAGACTTTGTGGCGCGAGTAGAGTTGGTCTATCACTCCGAGTCCGCGCTCGGCCCTCTTGCCCAGGCCGCGCGCCAGCACGTGCTTCAGCATTTCAACCGCGAAAAGAACCTGGCAGCCTTTTGCAATCTCCTTCTCATGCACATCAGAAGTAAGCACGTCAGCCGACCCGTGGAGAACTATTCATATGAGAATCCTGTTCTGCAATAAATACAACTTTCCGTTCAGCGGCACCGAAGTTTACATGTTCGAGCTCATGGAACTGATGCGGGCTCGAGGGACATGAAGTCGCGCTTTTTTCGATGGCGGATCCTCGCGGCCAGCCCACGCCCTACGATCAGTATTTCTTGCCAAACATCGATTTCAAAAGCTCTGGCCATGGATTGCTGGCGCGTGCCAAACTCGCGGCCCACGCCATCTATTCCACCGACGCCCGGCGGCGATTGCGCCAGGTCGATCGCAGCATTTCGCCCTGATGTCGCGCACGTGCGCAACATCTATCACCATCTGTCCCCGTCGATTCTCTGGGAGCTGAAGGCGCAGGGCGTGCCCGTGCTCTATCACCTGAACGACTTCAAGCTGCTTTGTCCCACCTACAACATGGTCGCAAAGGGACAGGCATGCGAGCGCTGCCGTGGCGGACAATTCAGGCACGTTCTCACTGAGGGTTGTTACGCGGGCCGCCGGGTTCTGCGCTGCTCTTGATGGCCGAAGCCTATTTCCATCGCTGGCTGGGAACTTACCAGAAATGCGTCGATCATTTCCTGACCCCCAGCCGTTTTGCGAAGGAAAAACTTATGCAGAATGGGTTCAACGCGCAAAAAGATTACCGTGCTTCCCCATTTCCAGAAGTTGCCGGCGCAAGCTCCGCCCAATGCCGGACCAAACGCGCCCATTCTCTACTTCGGCCGCCTGTCGCCGGAAAAGGGAGTCGCTGATCTCTCTGCGGGCGATGAAACATTTGCCCCACGTGCAGCTCCAGATCGCCGGCGATGGGCCGCAACGATCAGAACTGGAGAGCCTGGCGCGCGAGCTAGGCCTGACCAACGTGAAATTTGCCGGCCACGTGGGCGGCAAAGTCCTGGACTACATGATCGCTTCGTCTCGCTTCACCGTCTTGCCTTCCCGAGCCTACGAAACTCTGGGTAAGACCATTCTCGAATCCTACGCATGGGGACGTCCGGTCATTGCGTCGGACCTCGGCTCACGCCGTGAACTGGTCGACCAGGGCGAGACCGGGCTTCTCTATCCGCCAGGCAATGTGGAGCAACTGGGGAAAGCCATCTCCTTTCTCGCCGAGCGGCCAGAGTTGGCCGCCCAGATGGGCGTTGCCGGACGCGGATTCGTGGAAGCGCAGCACGCGCCGGAAGCTCACTATCGCGCCTTGATGTGCCTCTACACCCGCATGAGGCCATGGCCGCGAAAAGCCAAGAAGACCGCAGTACTGCCCTCGGCCGCGCCACCATTGCGCGTCGCGTTCATCGGCGGACGTGGCATGGTCTCCAAGTACAGCGGGATCGAAACCTATTACGAAGAAGTCGGCAAGCGGCTGGTGGAAATGGGCCACGATGTCACCGTCTACTGCCGCAGTTACTTCACTCCTGCCCGGCCGAAATACGAAGGGATGCGGTCTGGTTCGCCTGCCCACGTTCCGGTCAAAGCACTCCGAGACCTTGGTGCACACCTGGCTCAGCACGGTCCACGTAATGTTCAGTGGTTGCGACATCGTGCACTACCATGCCCAGGGTCCGGCGTTGTTTTCGTTCTTTCCGCGTCTGGTGGGGAAAAAGACGGTAGTCACGGTTCAGGGACAAGATTGGCAGCGAAAGAAGTGGGGACGCTTTGCCTCGCTCACTCTCCGCCTCGGAGAACTCGCCTCAGCGCGGCTGCCGAACCGCACTATGGTCGTGTCCCAGACTCTGCAGCAGCACTACCGGACAGCTTATGGAGTCGAGACTACATACGTGCCAAACGGATCCATGATCTCGCAAACGAGTTGCTTCCACGCAATTCCTGGAATGGGGACTTGAGCCGGACAACTACATTCTGTTCTTAGGCAGATTCTCTCCCGAGAAAAATTGCCATCTGCTGATCGAGGCATACGAAAAACTCGACACTCCAGCCAAGCTGGTGCTGGCGGGCGGATCGAGCTACACGAATGCCTACGTCGATGAATTGCGTAAGCATCAGAGCGAACGCGTGATCTTCCTCGACTGGGTTCATGGCCGCGCGCTCGATGAATTGCTTACCAACGCCGCGTTGTTTGTCCTGCCCTCCGACCTGGAAGGTCTTTCGCTGGCCTTGTTGGATGCCATGGGAGCCGGCGTCTGTGTGCTGACCAGTGATATCCCGGAAAACCGCGAAGTGATCGCGAACACCGGCTTCACTTTCCAGCCGGGAGACGCAAACGATCTGGCGCGCATGTTAGGGCTGCTTCTCTCCGATGCCCACAGCCGTGCCGAAGCAGGGCGCAACGCGCAACTGCGAGTGCACGAGCGCTATCTGTGGCCGCGAATCGCAACCGAGATTGGACTCTCGTACGCGGAGCTGGCAGAAAGAACGACCGTGCTGGAAGCACCCGTTCCGGTAAAAGCGCGGGCGATGGCCGCGTCGGGCCAAGCCAAGTAGCGTTGTTACTCCCGACTTCGTCGTTTGGACAAAATACCGCTGAACGACGTGGTTTCCGCCCAGCTGCGAGCGTCCTCATCGACAGAACTGGGACGACAAGTCCTTGCAGGGCGAAGGACTGCTTTTTGAAACACTCTGGCATGCTGTGCCAGCAGGACGAGTGACCGAAACCGGCGGAGCTCTTAGGCCAATGGCTTCGGATCCGGCATGTTGGTCGCGCCTGCCCATAGATAGTTTCCCTGGGCGTTCGCGTACCAGTATGGGTTGCCCTGCACGCGCTCTCCGGCGGCGAATCCGGCAACCGCGATGTTTGTGTTCGCCGGTATGACGCCGACGATGGACGACGCCGTGTTGGGCCGGGACTGGCGCAGATTTACATTCTTGACCGTCTGCACCGAGGCATTGGCGATCAGCGCCAGACCAGGCGAGTTGGGTATGTGCGCCAGCAGGTTGTCGATCTGCAGCCAGTTGCCGGGACAGGTCTTCGACGCTCGGATCTCGTGATGCCGGAATACGTGCTGGCTGTCGAATGGGATCGCCCAGCGGGCGGCAATCTGCAAAATCAGTGCAGCACTGGCGGTGAGCTGCGCGTCCGGCCATACATCGTCTGGCCTGCCCTCATGTTCGATGCCGCAAGTGTAGAAATTCGGATTCACACCGGGCTTCAACAAACTCCACGTCGGATTTACCACGATGCCAGCGTGAAAGGCGGTGTCATTTTCGTCGACATATTGATGCACCACACCGGTCTTCGATACGCCATAGTGCGCTGATTTCTGTGTGGTGGGTCGCGAAACACGGACTCGCCCGCTTCAAAGCTCCCGTCCATAATGTGGACTGCGATGGCCTCAGGCCGAAAACCGCGACGGCCGACATGAAAATTGGCCGCTGGACATCCAATCCATTCCGGAACCATGCTGTCCTCCTATCCTGCCGCCGCAAGATCTCCACGCTCGCCCTGTATAGAAGGAGGCGTGCTCGGGGGCGTGTTGGAAGGCGTTGTGGAACCATCCGGCGGAGGTTGCGAAGACTGGCGCTGCGCCCGCTGCTGATCGTCTTTTTGCGCAAGAGAGGAGCGCAGTCCAATGAGATCTTTCAGGATGTTGTACCAAAAGGGCGCTCCCAGACTGACCAGCAGAATTGCAATAATCATTCCGGGATACTTGCGGGGATCCGAGAGCTGCTCGAACCACTGTCGATTCGTCGGCAAGGTGATCAGGCCGGCGCTGTTGAGCAGATTGTAGTAAGAATGGGTGTCGATATTGTAAGTGCCGGTGCTTGCCCCAGCTTGTTTTGCGGCGTCATTCGTCGCCTTTGCAGCATCGCTGACGACCGCACTCCGAAACTGCTCGTCAATCGAAAGCCGGTCGACCACAGCGATAATGTCGAGTTGCGCTATCAGAACAACAACGAATGCTGTAACCACCGTGACCCGGTGAGCGTGCTTCGTGAAAGCCTGGCTCACGCGGTCAATGGTTTGATCAAACCAGGAGTGAATCTTGGCCACATAGTCGCTGGCGGCCTCATGATGAATGGCAAGCTCGTCGCGAACAGAACTTGCCAGTTCAGGGTTGGAGGTTTCGAGCAACAAGGACATTGCGCGAATATTCTTTAGGGTTAGCGCGGGATCGTTGATGCCGTTCTTCTTTAACATATCCTGCAAGGCACTCTTGGCGTTACTTTCCAGGCCCGCCGCTCCCTGGTCGCTGGCCATGTCGAGGAGCAATTTTGTGAATTCCGCCCGCTGAACCACGGTACCGAGTTCTCCATTTGCCCCCGCAACCATGGGGTGGGTCAGCACTGCGTTGGCGATCTTCTCGGCCACATCCCGGCTCGGAATGCCAAGTTGCTGCAGAAGACTGGCCAGACCACCGAGCAGATGTTTGCCTCGCTTGTTGAGCATGCTGGTGACGGCTTGCGTAATGACAGTAACTGCCATGCTGAAAATCAGCACAACCGTCGTCGCCCCGATTAGAATGTCGAGTGTCTTGAGCATAAATGTGCGTCCTCCTTAGACAAGTATCAAGAACTCCGAGGCTCGTCCTTTCCGCACCTCACGGAAACCTGATCTTTTTCCGTACTCACTTCAGCGAATTAAGTCCGGGCTGCAGCCACGAGAAAATGGAGCCGGACAGCTCGGGGAAGACGGTTGTAAGAAGGCCGAGCAATGGAGCTGCGCCAAAGCCAATGATCTTGAACCAGAATTCAGAGCCCAGCTCTCCAGGGTTCGTGTTCGTCACATGACTCAAGGTGGCATCCCGATGCATATCCGCGTAAACGAACACTACGACGGTGCCGAGCGCAACGAACAATAGGAGCAGGACCCCGCTTAGCGCCGGGCGAGGATCGAAGGGATAGCTTGACACGGCCAACGTTGCTGCCACAAAGAGACATAGCGATCCGAGAGTGATGGTGCGAATGCGTCCCAGCAGATTCTGCGCAAATCCGAGGTAGTTCAAGCACACGAGCTCTTCGGCGTTCCGGATGTATTCCTTGGTTGAGGGCGGTGGACATTGCCAGGGCTCGTCCTTATCTTTGTCGATGCCAGCGGGGTCGATCAAAATGAGCGACTGCTTTTCTTCCCTCCATGCGGGGACGAGGAGATGCGACAGAACCAGGCCCGTTGTGGCAGCAATCTGTTCTTGGATATCCCAACGACCTGGGCCGACGGCTGCGTTCGCGTCGCGATAAGCGGTTGAATACCATTCAGCAAAAACCCCTACTGCGACACGATTCTTGTCCACTCGATCCTGACAATCTTTCGCTGCTTTGACTTGGTCGTCGTTCGGGTCGGGGGCAGTCTTTATGAATTCCTCCAACGATGCATGAAGGTGGTTGAGGGATTCCAGTTGCCGTGACAGCAACTTGTAGCGCACGTCAAGCACATTGCCGCTCATTTTCCAGACCGATCCCCAGGAAAATCCGCGCAGGGCGCCCAGAGTACGCCGTAAGGGCAAGCGATCAAGAAACACCAGAAGCTGCCGCAAGCGGCTCCAGGTCGCCCAGAGTTGCCAGCCCGCGCTGAAGATCAAACTGAAGCAGAAATCCAGCCAGAGGCAGAAGATCCGGGCATAGGTCCTTGCTCCTAGGCTGCGCACCGGTACCTCGTGCGCGATGAGTCCAACCAGTAGCCAGAACACCAAAAACAGAACTGGGACGAGTAATAGCGTGCTGGTTGCTAACGGAGTCGCAGCTCGTTCGGCGGGGTCCGCGGCAAATTCACGACTAAACATGCGGAGAATATCCAGCTTTTTCTCCTCCTCTTCGTTCTTCGCATTTCTGACCTTGACTTTGATTCTAAGGTCCGCTATCCGGGGAAGGCGCGGACAATCGTGGCCAAACAGAGCCAGGCCGTGGAGCGAATACCAGAACCAAGTATACAATCCCAGAGCCAACGAAAAAAAAGGAACAAGGGGAGAAACGCCACTGGTGAGGTTCATCGCACGCCAGTAGGTCAACACTTGATTCGCGAGTATAAACGCACTTTCCAACGGCCAAACCCAGGTTAGAACGGGCAGCCCGATCAACACAGAAAACAGCATCAAGAAGGAAAACACTTTCCATTTAGAACTTGTACGGGCAACGTCATTCTCCGGTTCCTCATTCAACCTTTTGGTAGCAGAAGCGTTCCAAAGGATTGAGCATACCGCGATAACGCACACGAAAAGCACAAAGCTCCGAACTCGCCAGACATAGGTGGGGAAGCCACCCGTCCATCCAAGAACTCCGCAGCCCCATCCTGCAATGACGGCCATCAGTGCTACAAGGAAGCTGCCAAAGAAAATGAGTACGCGGTGCCGGCAGCCTTGAGTCGCGAAGTGGGCGCGGAAGGCGGGCTTCGCGGTAAACGACGCATACTTACAGCACCATGCATGAAACAACGAAAACATGAGCAGGGAAAACAGGAGCAACTTCATGCTCAAGGGCATCGAGGGCCATTCTCCATCATGGTTGTTCTCCGCTACCCAACTCCGCCAGTCGAGCAAGGCTTCCCAAAACCCCCGAGGCGTGGGAGCCGTAAGCATGTTGTCGTTTAATGCCGCCAATGGCCATGATCCGCTCCTCGTGATCACCGACAGCCACGTCGCCGGCTTGTACGAGTCGCGCGAGTCGCCGGCCCCATCCGGCGGAGGCACTGTCCAAAACGGCGGAGCGTAATCGGGAATCGGCACATCCGAGCTTCCCTGGCTGCACCGTATCGGCGGTACGAAGACGTTATCGCCCGGCGGTACGGAGACGTCATCGCCCGGCGGCGCGCACTTTGGCGTTTGCCCGAGACCAAGCATCAGCGAATCCAGTAACAACCGGGAGGCGATATACGTTGCTTCTGTTGAACTCTCGGGAAATACCCGGTGGGAACTGGCTGAAAAAGGCGGATGCGCGGTCCATGCCCGTTCCCACGAAAACAACGGGTATGTGGATAAAGTCATAACGCCGCTGAGCGCCATTGCGTCTTGTCCCCTTTGAAACAGAAGGTCTGCATTAACAATCACCACACGGGCTTCGGGATACTCACGGCGTAGGAAGTTGGCGAGGAACAACGGATCAAGAGTATTGCTGCTCCGTAGAGCGACATACTGTACCCGGTGAGTCCGCAGCGCGCCGACAATCCCGAGTAATTCCGCTTCCTGCGAAAGCGGAGTCTGATTGCCTGAGTAAGTTCGCACTGTGTCATGTTCCTTGCCCGCTGGATCGGCCAAATCGGTAGGAAGAGTTTTCCGCTGCGCATCCTGATTCTGCTGAGCAGTTGCTGAATCGAACATCGATTGCTTCTGGTAGGCTGCGCGCAGGGTCGAGATATCCCGGGGGTAGTACAACCACGTCGCGCGCTCGCAAACGGGGTTTTGCGAGGCTTCGAAGCCGTATGCGGTCTCATCCTCGGAGAGAATCGCGAGCCGGTGTAGGTCAAAACTTTCTTTTGCACCGGTCGGACGCGTTAGATATTTGCAAAAACGATTCAGCTCCGTATCATCGTCCTGAAAAAAACTGCGAAAGAAGACTCCCTCCGTTAGGGCAAATTGATTAGCATCCCCTTGACTGGTTGTGCTTCCGCTATAGATCGCAAGCCGGTCGCCTGATATTCCGGGCTCCCCGTACAGACTCTTGCGCACGTCGTCGGTTGCAAGCAGCTCTGATAAAGACGGAAATGAACCCGAAAAAGTTGGCCCGAGGATTCCCACGGACGGCCTGCCGCTACTGGCCTGAAGAGCAGTTATCCACGCCGCCGCATTCCTAAATTGCGTGCGGTGAATGCCGCGAGTTGATTCCTCGCCAACAATGAAGACTATCAACGCCTCTTGATACGGTGCGCGTGCGCCCTGGTGATCCTTAGGCGTGGCTTTCCGAAACAGCAGGATTCCCGGCTGATCCTCACGTGCTTTCGTGCGATCATCCTCTGCGTCCTGGTCAGGAAGAAGTGCGAACGAGGGCTCCTCTGTTTCCCACGGGAGCCATGAGGAATCGTATTCGTAGCCTTCATCCTGCGCACCTTGTTGGATTGCTTCGATGAACCGATCAAAGAGAAGCGAGAAATGGGTATGAAGCGGGTCCGGGAGAGTGGCGATGATAAATTTTGGTTGAAATCCTGTGTCTTTCGACTTATCGCCGGCACCAGCAGCGGCCCCATCCGTGGCTTGATAACAGACGCCCGGTAAGGCAACGTTCTCACTGAGAAAGAACGCCTGCAAAAGATCCTTCAATTCCGAGCACTGGGTCTGAACTGTTTTTTGGTTGGTCTTGGACTGAGTGGCCTTTTGTTGGGCCAGACGCACCGCCGGAGCGCTGCCCTGAGGTCCGCCTGTCGATCGCGAGGAGATGCCCACGGCCGCCGCAATGGCTACGGCGGCCAGCGCTCCCCATCTCATTTCTTGTTTCATCGCGCAATCTCAATCCTGGGGGAAGAGTGCGCCGTGCCCCAACTTGCGGAGGAAAGGAAATTACCGTTAATGTATCGCTGTCTGGGTGGTGAAGCAAGTCATTGAGAAACTCCCGTTACGGCTAGCCGTTTGAAGCTGCGACGGCTGCTGCCGCCAGGAACTGCTGAGTCGTCCAATCATTGCGCGCCTGATTTGGTCCGTTCCGATGGCATTGGGCTGCCGCGTTCGACCAATCCTGCTTTTGCACGTATCCCATAAAAGTCGGATACCCCTTGAACAGCCCTGTAACTCCGAGATTGTAAATCATATCGAGCAAGCCAAGCTTCGCCGGATCCGGAAAATCAGAGTAGCTGGCGAACTGCTGGCTGAGTTGCCCGTCAAAAAAAGTTAAGTGCTGCATCAGAAGAGCGTCGATCGCCGCATGCGGCAAGATCGCCGAGGCTGGAGAACGATAGAAGGCCGCCGTCTTAGCGGGAGGAAGAGCTGAAACCCGATTATAGTCAGCCAGGATCGCGTCCGAACTGATCGGCTGGTTATTTCCGTCCACGAAGCCGAGCGCCTGAGCGCGCGCAGCGGTTGCGAGCATCTCGCCAACGCCCACGGTAACGTAGCCCCTCGTGTCCAAATACATCCAGGGCACAATTCCTTCGAAGACCTCGAGATGAGCCAATGAATCGTCCAGGTAGGCCATTGATTCTTCTTCTGTTTTCTAATCGCAAGAGGGCGAAGCTAAAGACAACGAGTTACGCTTGTGGGCCGCGGATGTCAAGAAGATTCGTAATGGAGTTCGCCGGCAATGTTCGAGTAGGGTAAACTAAGGAACTTCTCAGGAGGAATTTCATATGTCCGAAGCCGCCCTCAGTGGCGCCGATTTCAAAAAGCAACTCCGCGAAGGCACGCCTAAGATGGGTCTGTTCCTCAACGCACACAGCCCCACGGTTGCCGAGCAACTGGCCCACAGCGGCTACGACTGGTTGCTCGTCGATACGCAGCACGGACCCATGGACCACGAGAAACTCTCCGCTATGCTGAGCGCCATCGCCAACGGCGGGGCCAAGTCGATGGTGCGCGTCGGCGGATACGACGATCGCCCCGGAATTCAGCAGGCCCTTGACCTAGGCGCCGATGGCGTCCTGGTGCCTTACATCAACACCGCGGAAGAAGCGCGGCAGGCCGTCAGTTGCAACAAGTATCCGACCGCCGGAACGCGTTCGGTTTATTTTCCGCAGCGCAGCATGAACAAAGCCGGACTGCTCGGCTACGCCGGCAACGCCAACAACAATCTCATGGTTGCGTTGCAGGTTGAAACCGCCTCCTGCATCGAGAACATCGCCGAGATCGCCGCTGTCCCTGGCGTCGATATCCTCTTCCTCGGCCAGAATGATCTGTGCATGTCGATGGGCCTTTATGAGAAGTACGAATTCCCCCACATGTACACGTCGCCGGAGTTGGGCGCAGCCACGCAGAAACTGGTCGAGCACGCCCGCAAGAACAAAATCATTCTTGGACTCTTTCTCTTCGGCACCGCTCGCGTGGGCGAATTCCTGGAAAAGGGATTCACCTTCATCAGCGTCGGCAACGACCTGCACCATATCCTGACCCAGACCGGCGCCTACGTAAACGATATGGAAAACATCGCCAAAGAAAAAGGCAAGACCTGGAAGCGCCGACCGACCGCGCTGTTCTAGCAATTAAAAAGTCAAACAACAACGGGCCACGCGCTTCGGCAACCTGGCCTAACTCGCGTAGGGCGGACACTCCTGTCCACCGCTGTTTTGGTTTGCAGCCGTGGATAGCGGATAACAGCCCGGCCTTTAGGACAAGCGTGTCCGCTCTACACCTGCCCGTGTCCCACCCGCCACACCGTCTCCGCCGCGCCACGCCGATTCTGAGCGCATTTTTCTCTAACCCGCGTGAAATCAACGGACCGCACAACGGCTGCCATCTTGCACCTACTGTTCCCGATTGGGCGAACCAGCACAGGAGGCCACCATGGCACATTTCACGCAGCTCGGACTATCCGGAAATCCAGACAAGAAACCACAAACAAAGCCACAACTTAAAACCCCACGGAACGTATCGTCGCAGGAACACCGCTCACACTCAAACGCAAACCGACCCGTCAGTAAATCCGTGGTGCTAGTTTCGCTGATCGCAACTGCGCTGCTGGGACTCTTCCTGCTGGAAAGCGGTTGCTCGAAGGGATCCGACAAAACCTCGGCCACCGCGACGCCAAATCAGAGTGTGGCCGGCCCGTCGTCCACACCTGCCTCGACCGTCCCCGTTTCAACATCTACGCCGGCGGCCAGCCAGCCGCCCGCCAAGAAGAAATCACGCCAGCGAAAATTGTCGGCTTCGACATACACCAATCCTACCTACGGAGTTTCCTTCCGCTATCCCAAGTACGACAGCCTGAGAGAAGGCGACGCAGCGAATCTGGAGTTGGATGGCCTTGGACCCATTGAAATGAACTTCATCCAACCGGGCGGAACCACGATCAGCGCGGTCGAACTGCCCCGCAAACTGTATGCCGGCACCGACTTCGACGCGGCGTTCTTTAATGTCAGCATGAATCCCAAGCTGACGCCCGCGGAGTGCGAGCAATTCGCATTCCCGGAAACCGGTGATGCGGAGACTGATCCAGTCACAATATCAAAGACCAAAGTTGGCGCGACCGAGTTCAACTCAGTCGAAGGTTTCGCTCAAACCGAGAACACCCAGGCCGATGTGAAGTACTATCACGTTTTCCAGAACGGAAATTGCTACGAATTCGCCCTGGGCTTGGAAACCACTGTCCCCGCCACGCCGGATAAACTGGGGCCCACCCTTAAGACAGTCAATCCTAACGAAGTATTCCGTCAGCTGAACTGGATCCTTTCGACAACAAAGATCCAGCCCGTCGATCTCCCCGAAAAGACTGTCCCGGAGGTAGCAACTGAGCCCCCGTCCGCTCCAGCCAACGCAGCCATCTCGGAAGCACACTAAGAACGAAAAGGCCACGCTCTCTGCGAACGTGGCCTTTGTTCTTTCGTTACGTTTAATCCTACAGAACGACGTTGATCGAAAGCTGAACACCCGGGTGCACCGGACTCAGCAAATAATATCCGCCGTTGATGTAATCGACATATACAACGTCGGTGTAGGCCCAGCCCACAGGCCACGGTTGTGCGATCACGAACCAATAGCCGCCATATTGGAAACGTGGCGCACCGGCAACGATAACCGGTCGGCCAATATGGAAAGTGTGCTCGCGGCCGAAGTTGGCCCGAAAACGGTCATCCGGAATACGGCCGCCAGCCGGCTTTCCTTCGCGCTGATCCGCTCGCTCTTCCGGCCGCGCCTCCGGATGCTCCGCCTTCTCGTCTTGGACGGCGCGCTTGTCCTCCTTGTCTTTGTCGACTTGTTCCTTCTCGACCTGCTTATTTTCCTTTTCCTTATCTACCTGTTTCTCTTCCTGTTTGTCCTGCTGCTTGTCTTGTTCGTGGGCTGCCTTTTCATCCGGCTCGGCGCGCTTCTCCTCTTGCGGATGCGCCTCGTCCTGCTGCGCATAGACTGGCGCGGACATTCCCAGAACCAAAGCCAATGCTGTTGTGCCGAACATCGCAAGTAGCTTCATAATTGTTGCCTCCATTTTCGTTGGTGAACTGATCTTCGAATGCCTAATCGGGCGCCGGGAAACCTACGCTGTGACTTGAGCAGCACAACCCGGGTGGCCACACTGACACGCAGTTTCGGTTTCTTCGCCGCCCGCGTCCTTACAGGTTTGGCAGCAGAATTTGTCGTTGGCAGTGCAAGTACACGGAACGTGCGCGCACTTCTTGCGGTCTACCTGTGTCATAAAGTCTCCTCGATTTCAGCGCCTCACTTACGGCGCGAAACTTTAGTTGCAGGAATTGGTCTGAAGGTAGTCCGGGGAGAGGAATTTTCAAGAATGCCAGTTCAATGGTCCCGTGCAACGTAAAGGAGGATCGGGAAATGACCGTAGAAGTCGTCGGGGCAGCCAGTAAGCGGTGAATCTGTTTCGTGTAGAGACAAAGCCTGCACCCAATGCAGCATCTACCGCCTCCGTCCGAAAATGGAGAACACTATGATCCGTCCGCATCGGCCCACACACCCTGACGACTTGATGAAGCCTGATCTACTGACCGCCGTTCTGTTGGTCGGAACCGGTATCTTCCTCTTTGCACCTTTATTGCTTGTGCTCCTTGGCGCGATTACTCAGTCGGCAAGCTTGCGTTAAAACCTACGGCACTCTCAGGCCACCATCCCGATCCGCCGAATCAGATCCTGCTGTTCTGCTTTGCTCTCTGCCCCAATGGTGAAAGCATCCAGAAGCCCCAGCGATAATGCATACTTCAGCGCCTCGTCCTGCCGCGTCCGCAAATCTCCCTGCCCCAGAATCTTCATTCCTACAATCCCTTTTCCTGATGCTCGCATTTCACGCAACACCTCGGCCACGGTCTTGGGATCGTCATCCATATGCGAGCCAATCGGATTCATGCGCACCAAATCGACCTCCACCCACGGTGACTTCGCCGCCGCCCGCAAAGCGCCGATGCTATGGCACGAACACCCATGCGCCCGGATGATCCCTTTCTCTTTGGCTTCGGAGAGGACGTCCATCACGCCTTTGTAACGTTCGGTCCAATCGCTTTCGGTCAAACAGTGCATCAGGCAAACGTCCAGATAATCGGTGCCCAACTCCCGGCGAAAGCGGTCCAAGTCAGCCCGCGCCGATTTAGGATCCCGCGAAAACGTCTTGGTCAGCACCGTAACTTTGTCGCGAGGCAATTGCTTAAGCGCCTCGGCCACATGCGGATGGCTTCCGTAAGCATCGGCCGCATCAAAAAATCGCAACCCGTGGTCGTAGCCGTTGAGCAGCAATTCAGACAGCCCTTTGACCCCAAGCTCAGTCTGATTCGAATGATGGCCAAAGCCAACCGTGCCCGTCCCCATTGCAAGCCGGCTGGTCTTAATTCCGGTTTTCCCCAGTACCACCGTATCCGACGCCGCAAACTTCTTCGCCAAAACCGGCGGAGTCGAAGCCCAAGCCGCCAGACCACGCGATCCAACCCAGGCCGCCGCCAACCCCCGGGCCGTATGCACAATAAATTCTCGACGCTTCATGGCTACCTCCGAAGAGACGCGCTCTAGAATTATGGACTTTCCGAAAGCAATTTGGTTATCGTCTGGTACCCATGCAGGGCGGACACTCTTGTCCGCCGCCGTTGAATTAGATTTTAGGGTTAGCGCTAAGAGTCAAAAACTGCCGACAGTGCGCCCGCCCCTACTCAAACTCAATCTTCTCAAATCCCAAACCCTGCAACAAACTCGTGATTGTCGAACCCGCATTCTGATGGGCAGTCTGCAAAATGCCATCGGCAAGCGCCGCGGCTTGCAACTCGCGTTCCGCCTCCTGACGCACCTGCGTCTCCAAATCAGGATCCGTCGGCACCAGCAACCCAGTCTGCCGCGAATAGACCCGAGTCTTGGCGCTATCGAGCCGCGTAGTGAATATCTGCGACGCCGGAAGATGCAAATGCACTTCTTTCCCCTGCACTCGAACATCGCCCGGCTTGAGATTAGAAAAATCAATCCCGGCGACAACCTCCCCGTGCACCAGCATCAACAGCCGGTCGCCAGCCAGAAAATCCGGGAAGATAGGATTCTCTTTGGCCCCGGTAACCACTTTGTCCATCGTATAGACCACAGTCTCCAACCGCTGCAGCCGCTGAATGCGATCGACCACGGTAGGCTGGCTCACATCGATGCTAAGCGTTCGGCCCGTCACCGACGACCAAACATGGCTCAACAAACTCCGCCCGGAATGTCGCGACAACATCAACCATCCCAGGGATCCGGCCAACACCACGCCGGCAAACAATCCGACGACCAGCCCCAACACAACCGAAGATCGAGGAGACGTAGGAGACATGTCGCAAGATTATCACCGTGTAGGGTGGACCCTCCTGTCCGCCGTCCTTGACGTTGGTTTCAAGAGTTGACTCTAGGAATAAAAAGCGGACAAGAGTGTCCCCTCTAAACATATTCCTGCCACCCGCATCCCCGAACCCAGCCCGAGCATCTATCGCTCATGGAATTCCGACAACTCGGCTACTCCGGATTAAAAGTTCCCGTCCTAAGCTTCGGCACCGGCACCTTCGGAGGGCGCGGCGAATTCTTCCAAGCCTGGGGCAACAGCGACGTAAAAGAAGCCACGCGCCTGGTCGATATCTGCCTCGAAGCCGGAGTAAATTTCTTCGACACCGCCGACGTCTATTCCCGAGGCGCCTCGGAAGAAATTCTCGGCAAGGCCATCGCCGGACGCCGCAGCAGTGCCCTGATTTCAACCAAAGCCACGTTCGCCATGGGCGATGGTCCGAACGATCTAGGATCATCGCGCCACCATCTGATCGAAGCCTGCGAAGCCAGCCTGCGCCGCCTCAACACCGACTATATCGACGTCTACCACATGCACGGATTCGACGCGCAGACCCCAATCGAAGAAACCATCAAGACTCTCGACACGCTGGTCCAAAGCGGCAAGGTCCGCTACATCGCCTGCTCCAATTTCTCCGGATGGCATCTCATGAAGTCCGTCGCCGTCTCCGAGAAATACGGCTGGGCGCGTTACGTAGCCCATCAGGCCTACTATTCGCTGGTAGGCCGCGATTTCGAGTGGGAACTGATGCCGCTGGGCCTCGACCAGAAAGTAGCCACCATAGTCTGGAGCCCGTTAGGGTGGGGCAGGCTTACCGGAAAGCTCCGCCGCGGCCAACCCCTCCCCGAAGTAAGCCGGCTGCACAGCACCAGCGAGCAGGGCCCGCCGGTTCCCAATGAATATCTTTATAAGGTTGTGGACGCCCTCGACGAAGTCGCCAAAGAAAGCAACAAAACGATCCCGCAAATCGCCCTGAACTGGCTCCTGCAAAGGCCCACGGTAGCCAACGTAATCATTGGCGCCCGCAACGAAGAACAACTCCGCCAAAACCTGGCCGCCGCAGGATGGAACCTGACCCAGGAACAAGTAGCGAAATTAGACAAAGCCAGCGAAACCACACCAGCGTACCCCTACTGGCACCAACGCCAATTCACCAGAAACCCGAAACCAGTATAGGGCGGACACTCCTGTCCGCCATTGACATCCTGTCATTCCGAGAGAAATCGAGGGACCTTGCGTCCATCCGCCAAGACACAAGCAGCCGCTATTCCTTTTTAATAAGAACGTGAGTTGCGTTTTCCCCAGCCACAGTCCGGATGGATCTGAATCCGAGCTGGTGAAGATTGATTCCCGAAAACAGATGTTCTCCCTCGCCCAAGAAAACCGGCGAGATCGCCAAATGCATTTCGTCGATCAAGCCGGCGATCAGGCTCTGCCGAATCACAGACACGCCGCCACCGATTCGCACATCCTTTCCCTGAGCGGCCGCTTTCGCCTTCTCCAAGGCAGACTGCAGTCCATCGGTGACAAAGTAAAAAGTAGTGCCGCCTTCCATCGCAAGCGACGCTCGCGAATAATGCGTAAGCACGAAAACCGGAGTATGGTACGGAGGATCGTCACCCCACCACCCCTTCCAGGAATCATCTTTCCACGCACCCCGTACCGGCCCGAACATATTCCGGCCCAAAATCCACGCGCCCACATTTTCGAAAGAACTCCCCGCAAAATCGTTGTCGATGCCCGTAGTCCCGCCGCTTTGACCATGCACCTTCTTGAAAGTCTCCGTGAGAAAAAACCAGTTGTGAAGCTCAGTCCCGCGAACGCCCAGGGGATTCTGCAAATCCTGCCGCGGCCCCGCCCCAAACCCATCGATAGAAATCGAAAACGCCCCAACTTTAACTTTGCTCATGAGAACAGTCCCGCGATCTGATAATTCTATTTCAATTCGCAACCCCAGTAGGGCGGACACTCCTGTCCGCCCCTCCACGCCGCTCTCGGTTCTTGGATGGCGCAGCGCCTCAGTGTGCGCGTGAGAATTGGAATTTCGGCGACACAGTGTGAATTCGAAGTCGCGAAACGGCGAAAGAATACAGCCCACGGCGCAAGCCCTGGGAAAAAGCGTGGGAACGAGGCCAGCCCCAGCGGGGCAAAAGATGAGTTCTCACGCACACGCTTCAGTGCTGCGATAATCGCATCGCCAAGACTCGTGGGCTACCACAGGATCGCATGCGTGATCCCCTGCCACCAGGCAGGATTGCCCCGCCACATGTACAGCGCGAGACTCTGGCCAACAATCAACAACGGCAGCGCATAGCGATACGTCTTGTGGACGCGCCCATCGACCAGCAGGTCGCGCACTACGCCGAGCAGGATAAGCAGATCCAGGCAGGGAAAGAAGAGATTATGGTCGAACACGTAGTCAAAGCGGGCAACCGCCGCGTCCATGAGCCCACAGGTGGCGATGAAGACCAGTCGCCGATGCAGTTCTGGCTTAGTGCGCCAATAGATGGCAAGCACAATGAGCACCCCAAAGGCAATCATGTCGTAGAACGGAATGCTCAGAAAAGCATCCGCGCCCTTCTGATGGAGTCGCAGCGTATCAAAGCGCGCCATAATGATGGCAGTCGCAACGCCCAGCGGAACCATCACCGTCGCCAGCCCCGCGCCAAACCAACCGATCGAGCGATGCCAACTGACTCTGCGTATGCGCACCAGCGTCGACTGACCAACGAAGAAGATCACCCACCCGGCGAAAGCTGCACCATGAATCCAGAGAATGAAAGGCCGCGGCAGCGCGGGATGGAACAAGTTTTCGTTAACTGTACGCTTGAAACCGGAGACCACAATCGCCGCCAGTAGCAGCGACATCGCGAAATAGAAATATCGACACAAAATCCCGTTACGACCGGAAAAGGTCGCCGTGCTGACTTTTCTCTCCGGGCTCAGCGCAGGCCCAACGCGTTCTACGTTGACAGTAGACATGGCAAGGGTGAGCCGGGACTTCCATTCCGTTTGCCCAGCCCACGCGAGGATACACGTCAAACGCCCACTTCGCCATCTTTTTTGGACACCAGGCCCAGCCGACATCCTCTCGTTCTCATGGGCACTTGGTACCTTCGTAATCCTCCCCTCGCGAATTCGCTAGGGTACAAGCACGGACCCAGCAAATACTTCTAGGATGAGGAACTTTTCCATTTTCGCCGCGCTGCTGTTCTGCGCCTTCGCCGCGAACTCATATGCGCAAGTCTACTGGAGTGCCGCCGACAGCGAGACGATCCCTTTAGAGCCCGCCAGCCTCCACGCCGGCCGGGTCTACCATCCCGCTGTGGGCGGCGGCGGCATGCACGTGAAGATCGACTCCAGATACCCGGTCACCGTGGCCATGACTTGGGCCGACGAATGGAACGCCGCCATGCAGCCCGGAGCCCCTGCGAGTTTCAGCTTTCTCTGCATGCAGGAGCATGTCACCAGCACGATTTACGAATGTCATCTTCCCTCCGAACGCCCGATGATCATCACCTTCCGCGATGAGCGCAGGCCCGAGAAGCCCGCCCTCGCCACGGTTGGCGCCATCCTCGGACCCGGAGCGCGGCAATTCATCTCCCCCAACGACCTCCACATCCAGTACTACGATTGCATTCAGCCCGAGTTCCACTGGCGCCGCATCCTCGACGAAAAATATCAGATCACGCCGGTGCCCAAGATCTACAGTCTGATGACTCCAGACCACGACGGCCAGGAACTCAGCCTGAAGATCAAGTCGCCCATCCCCCTGACGGTCGCTCTGCTGCCATCACATCTTGCCGACCAGGTCTACGACAAGACCATGACTCTCACCGACGCCCTCGACCAGACCGGCTGCAAGGAACGTGGCGTCCAGTCCATGAGCTTCAACTGCACTTTTAATGTCGCCAATGGCACGCAAACCCTGCTGATCCTCCCCGACATCGATTTTTCCGGCCACAAGAAAGCCACGGTCGAGGCCGACACGGTAAAGTGCGTCGACCATTGTGAGCTATTGAGCCCGCCTCCGAATCCGTAGAGTTGCTGCCCGTCAACCGTAACCAAAAGAAAAGGCCGCAGCCAGGTCCTTGCCATTGCGACGCGCTCCCGAAATTCACCCCTCAGAAAAATTGCCATCCGGAAAATACTGCCATCCCGACGAAAACACCGTCATCCCGCGAAAACTCGGTCATCTTGAGAAAACCACCGCCACCCCCAGCAAATTGTCATCCCGAGCGCAGCATCAGGTTCGCGCAGCGAATCTGATGCGGAGTCGAGGGACCTTGTGTTGTCCCTGATCACCCCCAAGAAACAAAAGGCCCTCTCCTCGCAATCCTTCCCCATAAATATGGTAATATGGGACCGTGAAGACAACCCTCGAAATCCCCGATTTCTTGTTCCGCCGAGCCAAGTCGATGGCCGCCGAACGCGGCATTCCTCTGCGCCAGTTCGTCACCGAGGCCGTCCAGGAGAAATTGCGGACCACGTCTGAGGAAAGGCCCTGGATGAAGCATCTGGGAAAGCTCAAACATCTCCACAAAGAACGGAAGCAGGTCGAAAAACGCGTGAAGCAGGCTTTTGAGCAGATTGACCAGGAACTCTGGCGATGATTCTCTGGAAATGATTCTCGATACCAACGCCCTGTCCGCCGCAGCCGACAATGATCCCGCAGTCATCGCTCTTCTGGCTCACGCCGATCAGGTCGCGATTCCGGTGATTGTGCTAGGGGAGTATCGCTACGGCATCGCACTATCGCGAAACCGGGCCAGCTATGCGAACTGGTTGAAGGGCCTGTTGCAGGACTGCCTGGTGCTAGATATCCATGAGCCGACCACGCACCATTACGCAGAAATCACGCTCGAGTTAAGACACAAAGGCAAGCCGATTCCCACCAACGATATCTGGATCGCCGCCCTCTGCCGCCAACACAAATTTCCGCTGCTAAGCCGCGATCGCCATTTCGATTTGGTAGCAGGAACCAAGCGGATCGGCTGGTGATCACGCACCGCAACGGCCGCCGCCGGGTGCCCCACCCTAGCCGTGTCCTGTGCGGCTAGAGTGGGGATTTTGACTTTCAGGCAAAGGTAGACGTCCCGATTCGTCGCCGTTGATTTCCGCGCTACCGCTCACTGCCAGCCTCACCCCCGCAAATATCCCCAAGCCTCGCGATACTTCTCATACTTCGAACGCCGCTTCCGGCTCCCAGGAAACAATTTCAAAAACCGCATCCGCCGCAACGCCCGCCCCGGAAACACATACCAGATATTCAGCGGAACCACGAACGCCACCAGCACATCAATCTGATCCGCCCGATACGCCTTCATGTCATGCCCATGCGCCCGAATGCTGTAAGTGCCGTCTTCGCCCACACAATGCGCCGACTTCACCTGCACCTTCGACAGCTTCCCGCCCGCCTGCACAATAAAGTCAAACGGATCGCTATCGCCCCAAGGCTTAGCCACCCCAAATCCGAGGCTGACCGCCTTAGCCACAAACGCCGCCTCGGCCATCTCCCCCCGCCGCTTTCCGGTAAACCGAGCCATGCCCCCTTTATCCCGTCGAGCAGCCGAGGCCAACAAATCCCCAACCTCCACCGAAGCAAACAAATCCCCAACCACCACACCCAAGCTCATAACGATTCACTCTCCTTAATTTCCTGACTCCATCACCCACGAAACTCTGTCATCCCAACAATCACTCTGTCATCCCGAGCGCAGCATCAGATTCGCAAAGCGAAGCTGATGCGAAGTCGAGGGACCTTGCGTTTTCCCTACATCGCCCAAGACACAAAAAGCCCCCTCAGACGATTCCCGTCCGAAGAGGCTCCATAAAGCCATTAAGGTTATAAATTAAGGATATAAAATATCGCAAGGCTAAGTCAAGACAATACTTGTGTGGGGCGGACATTCCTGTCCGCCGCCGTTGACGTTGATTTTTTCGCTTTCGACCTCAAGACTCTAGGACACCCGTGTGGCGCGGGCATTCCTGCCCGCGAAAAGTCCATCCCAGCATTCCCTTATTGGAATCAATCCGGCGTTTTGCTCATTACATCTCTTGACCGAATGGTGGGGAATCCCAGAATCTGAGTGGGTGGCGCATTTTTCACGCGGACAAGAATGTCCGCGCAACACGTTCCTCATGCTCTGCAACCGGTACGAATATCGCAGGCGGCTGCCTCATTTTCAAAAGGCGGATCGTCCAATCTTTATCACTTTTCGAAGAGGGCTACTAACGCCTCTGCCTGATAATTGTCGCGACGAGATTCTCCGGTGTTGTTTGCGAGGGCACGGCACCAGATTTCGTCTGCATGCGGCAGTGGTCATGCCAGAACACGTGCACTTATTGCTCACACCGATGAGAGATCCTAACGGAGATATGTTCTGCCTGGCCGAGATACTGAAAGGGATCAAAGGCGCATCGGCGCGGCGCGTGAATCAGGTATTGGGAAGCTGTGGACCGCTGTGGCAGGAAGAATCGTTTGATCATGTGATTCGCAACGAAGAGAGCCCGCAGCAGAAGATCGAGTACATTCGGCAGAATCCCATCCGGAGGGGTTTGGTGAAGATACCGGAAGAATATCGTTGGCTGTGGGTCGAGCAGGTGTAGGCCGGACATCGTGTAGGGCAGGCATTCTTGTCCGCCTTTTTCCCGGCCAACGCTCTTCGCGGGCAGGAATGCCCGCGCCACACAAGACAAAACGAAAAAATCGCGCTCATTCCTGAACCTGGCCTTCATTTGACGCCGACAACGACCTCTCCACACACTTGCGCGTGCAGTACAATCGGCCATTGGGGTTTATGTATGTCGCTTGCTCAAGTCTTCGAGGCAGTCAGGCCAGCTGTCGTAGCGTTCATGCCCGCAGCTGTGCCCCGGCCTCTTGGCGGCTCCAGACCTGATCTGTTTCCGATTATCGGAACGGGATTCATTCTCGACGACGGCATGGTGGTAACAAACGCCCATGTTGTGGACGCGCTACTCAGCATCCAGAGGCCTCCCGACTGGCCGAAAGACAAGTGGCCGTTTGTTGCGGCGCTTTTCCATCATATCGACAAGGAGCGCTACCCGAACGTCCCAACGGAAGGCTATGCGCTAATCCCCCTGGAGGTTTTGGGCGTCGTTCGAGTTGGAGATATTCAGCTCGACCAGCCCGGCCAGCCAGGCATCTATTACGGACCTCGCCGACCGGACTTTAACATCGTGCATGTAAAAGCCAGGGGACTTCCAACAATAGATCTCCTCGCCACAACGGACACACTTCGGGAGGGCGTTGAAGTGGCGACCGTTGGCTACCCAATGGGCACGGAAGCATTGACAGCCCCAGGATGGCTCCACCAGCATGGGCCCTTCCTGCAGCGTGGAATTATCAGCGCCGTCCTGCCGTTTGTTTGCAAAGCACCCCACTCGTTTGTGATCAATGTGATGAGTATGGGGGGCGCCAGCGGATCACCGGTTTTTCTAACGGACTCGCCTAAGGCTATAGGGATCCTGAACGCGGGGTTATTGGCCGCGAACGAGACGGTAAGTCAAATTCTCGGTGCGCCAGTTCGCTTGGGCATAACACAAACGTCGACGAATTTTTCCTACGTGGTTCCAGCGTACCTTTTCGCGAGCGCCCTTAAGCCAATAAAGGACAGCGGCGAGCTTCAGCTCCCTGAAGATACTATGTCTCTCGACGAAATGATCAGGAAAGCCAGCTTTCAGGTCAACAAACAGCCCGGGCACAACGAACCTCCGGACACGAGGAAAATAGCGATAGTTCCGGATGACGCTCCCAAGGTAAATGTTGTAATGGAGCCGGCCGTCCTTAAGTAGCACGCGAATCACAATTAGGCCCCTAGACGGAACAGGCCACGCTCATTTCTGAACGTGGCCTTTATTTATGCTGGCAACGACCTACTCTCCCACTCACTTTTCGCGAGCAGTACGATCGGCCCTCGAAACCGGGAACGCGTACGCTCGCGTCAGAATTGCAGGCGCTTCAGCTTCTTCGCATCCTGAAGTTCCTCGACGTACGCACTCTGCTTTAGGAGCAAGAGAAAATCTTGGGCTTGGCGCAGGAGCTGCTTGTCCCGTAACTGGATCGCCAGCTTCCCAAGCAGTAGATGTGCGCACGGGTCTTCGGCGGTGACGTGTCCGACGAGTTCGAGCGTGACGTCTCGTGCGACGAGAAATTGGCCGGCCTTTGCGGCCGCCTGCGCATATTCCAAATACAAGTTGCGGCGGCTGATTTCTGTGGCCTTAAATATCCTCCAAGTCTGCATCACCCTGGCCCCACTATCCAGACTCGATGCAGCCACGGCTGTGAGCACGCTGCATCGGGGACAGCGGTCCAACGCCACATGGCTAATCCCTGCGTGCGTGCGGAATTCCGCGACAACCGAAGCCACTTGCTCGGCACTTGAGCAAAAATATTCGAACGTTCGCCCGGGGGCCTGCACCTTGGCATAGTCGGCGGCCCGCAGCGGGCTGGAGAAGACGAGAAGGCATCCTCCTTCGCACTCGGGCAAACGGAGTTGCAATAGGCCGTTCCCCGCCTTTAGAAAGGTGGCAAAGCCGGGCGCACTTTCGTCGCCTACCTGAGCGACCAACCCGGATTCCACCCGCGCCCGCCGCTCTTGCGCGTCCGCGGAGTTTTCCCGGTCCGCAAGCTCTTGCGGAATACCCCGGCAAGGCACCGCTTCGAGAAGCGAATAAGAAGGGAAATCGCCCTTCTTCGGAGAAAGCCAGCGCAGCATCGGATTGCCTTCCGCAAAGACCCTATTCTGCCATAGGTCGACCAAACACAAATCGAAAAGGAAAAGGCCATCGAGATTTCTCTCAATGGCCTTTATTTAATGCCGGCAACGACCGGATTTTATCCTGAGGTGAAGCCGAAGGACTCCCACACACTTTCGCGTGCAGTACAATCGGCCCTGCGGGGCTATTGTCGCAATAATCGGGGCTACTGTTGCTTCCCCCATTTGTCCAAGTCGACGCTGCCCCGTCTGGGCTTGCCGGGAGCGTAGATCGTGAACAGTGTTTTGATGCACTCGCCTTCACCACAAATCGTGAAAGAGTCGAAACATTTGTGCCAGCCCTCCGGAGCTTCCTCAAGGTTCGGAGCTGCAGGCGCACGCTTGAGCCATTCGTCGAGTTCTATCGCCATCGGGGCCAGGAACTGCCGTTTGTCCACTCGATCCCGCAAGTGTTCGCGATAGGCACGGCATCGGGCATCTCGGGGCGGCCTGATCCTGACAGCCGCCATGACTTATCCGATAGCGTCGACTATCTGCTGGGAAATGCGCTTGGATTCTACGGAGCCAGTCTGAGTCTTTTCGAGGCGAGCGTAAAGCTCTCGCAAAGTTTTCTTCGGCGATTTCTGAGTTTTGCGGCCGCGAGCCGGAGGTGTTGTGCCAGTTAGCCTACGCCGAGTTTGCTTCACGGGTGCCATATACATGGATGCTAGCAGAAACCGAAAGGCGGTGAAAGATTACTAGCGCAAGCGGAAAAGGCCACGCTCATTTCTGAACGTGGCCTTTATTTAATGCCGGCAACGACCTACTCTCCCACTCACTTTCGCGAGCAGTACAATCGGCCCAGCGGGGCTTAACTTCCGTGTTCGGGATGGGAACGGGTGGAGCCCCCGCGGTAAGATCACCGACAAATCGTAGCAGCGGTCGTTAGTCCTTAGCCGTTCGTCGTTGGCCAAAAACCTCGCTGCAATTTTGTAAAAGAGCGTGA
>CAWCQY010000011.1:0-210359 GCA_963797795.1 uncultured Acidobacteriota bacterium | reverse complement strand
CCCACAGACCCGCGCGAGCTGCGCCTAGCAGCCTTGTGTTCCTTATCATGGGACTTTCTCTCCTTGAGAAACAGAAAACCAAGCTGCTTACGGGTTCGCCTTATTCATGCAATCCTTCACAAACGACCGGCGATCCGCGCCGGTTACGCCTTTTTTGTCCGCGAGTTCTTGCAGGTAGTTGCTTTGTCCTGTTCACTCACTTTGGCATCGGAACCGGAGGCCGCGCGCTTATTGAGGCAGTTCTGCATGACGTTCTGCGCTGCGGGTCTTTAAGGCCCTGCTTGTCGGCGGCGTCGTTGCAGGCTTTCGCTTTGTCCTGCGAAGACGCGGTTGAAGACTGCGTTGGGCTCGACGGCGATGTTTTAGCGGCGGTTATCGAGATAAGACTCGTCGCCAGTAAGAGCAACATCATGGCCGACCCCGCGTAGTATGAAATTCGTGACATGGAGAATCCTTTCAATCAGAATTTGCTGTAAGCTGTGACCCTAGAAAGATAGTCATCGGCACCTCCTTCTTCGGTGACCGTGAGATGCGCAGCCGTGATGGGCGTCACACGAAGGTCTTCTCCAGCAGGCTAAGCTCAGATGTTTACCGACGAGGGCCTCGCCGCCGACACACCAGTTTCGCGAAGTTTTCGTAGCGATAAAGGAAAACGATGAAAAGCGCAGCTAAGTTCGTGGCGTCAAAATCCCAGCCAACCGTCGACAACAAGCTTCCCGGCCTTCATGGCACACCGCTCGCGAGCCGAGCTCAAGGCGATGGGCAAAGCGTTGCGGGACAAGTGTCCGCGAACCTCGCACGCCGAGTGGAAACCGCCGCACGACCGGCCGGACCCGGTCCGCCTGGTACTGAAGGCCGACGAAGGACGTCTTCCCGATCTCCTTCCCCTTCGCCACGGGCGCATGGTGGCGTCTCCCTTCACCTTCTACCGGGGCTCGGCGCTCGCCATGGCGGTCGATCTGGCGGGCACTCCGTCTACCGGCATCCGCGTGCAATGCGGCGGAGACTCCCATCTGGTCAACTTCCGGGGTCTCGCTACCCCGGAGAGGCAAGTCATCTTCGCCATCAACGATCTCGATGAGACCCTCCCGGCGCCCTGGGAGTGGGACCTCAAGCGTCTCGCGGCGAGTTTCGTGATCGCCTGTCGCGACAACGGCCTCAGCGAATCCGTCGCCAAGGATGCGGTCCTCACCTGTGTCAGGTCCTACCGCGAGCACATGGCCGAGTTCGCCGAAATGAAGGTGCTGGACCTGTGGTACTTCGCCGTCGAGGCCGAGATGCTGATCGCGGGCGTCAAGGATGCCGGGATCCGCCGCGGCGCGATCAAGAACCTGGCGAAGGCGCGTGAGAGCAGCACCTCGGAAGGCCTCTTCCCGAAGCTCGTAGACGATTCGGGCGGGTCGCCGATCATCAAAGACCAGCTCCCGGCGATCTTCCACTGGAAAGGTCACACCGCCGGGGACATCCATCCCGACGTCAAGGACGCCTTCGCCCGGTACCGCGAAACCCTGGCGCCTAACCATCGCATGTTGCTCGACCGCTACGAAATCAAGGACGCCGCGATCAAGGTCGTCGGCGTCGGGAGCGTCGGCACCGCCTGCTGGATGATGCTGTTGATGGCCGGCGAAGGAGATCCTCTCATTCTGCAGGTCAAGGAGGCGCGCGCCTCGGTTCTGGAGGCCTATGCGGGAAAGAGCGTCTTCCCGAACCACGGACAGCGTGTCGTGAACGGCCACCGGCTTATGCAGCCGGCCAGCGACATCTTCCTTGGCTGGACCGAGGGTAGGCGAGGACGTCACTTCTATGTCCGCCAGCTCCGGGACGTCAAGATCAAGTTTGCCGTCGAGACATTCGACACGGCCAGGATGACCCTCTTCGCCCAGTGTTGCGGCTACTCGCTGGCGCTCTCCCACGCGCGCTCCGGGGACGCCGCGATGATCAGCGGTTACCTGGGCAAGAGCGACACGTTCGACAAAGCGATCGCCGCTTTCTCGATCGCGTATGCCGATCAGAACGAAAAAGACCACGCCGTGCTGAAACGTGCGATCCGCGACGGAAAGGTCGAGGCGGTCATCGAAAAAGCGAAGTGAGTCGCTCGCGCATGAACCAAACGGTGGAGGGGAAAGCGGAACCTTGATCCGCCCCGAACCTCCTGTCGTTCGAGGGGTTTACCTTCCTGTGGTTCATTGGCATGCTGCGCGATCGGATCTTAGCGGAGGAAAGCTTGCTGATTCCGCCCTTGCTGTTGCTGAACGTGTTCGTTGTCGTTGTCATGTTCTCCATCGGGCTCCGTGTCAGCAGTGGAGAGCTGTTTGATATCGTGCGCAAGCGCGCCCTGTTTGTCCGTACTCTGCTGGCGAATTGCATCCTCATACCGGCCATAGGCTTCCTGCTGGTTCGCATCTTCCCGCTGACACCCGACGCCAGTGTCGGCATCGTGCTACTGGCCGCGATACCGGGAACGCCGATCGCATTGCAGTTCACGCGCCAGGCGAAGACGCGCCTGCCTTTCGCTGCCGCCATGACTTTCGTGCTCTCGCTGGTAAGCATCGCGATGACCCCTCTGGCCGTCGAGGTGATGCCGCAGGCTGTGCAGCGCAATCAGCGACCGATCCTCGCTCCTGATCACGAGCATCGTGCTGTACATCGCGCTGCCACTGAGCGCTGGTTTGTGGGCCGCGCGACACGCGCCGAAAATTGCCCCTCGGCTGGTGTTGCCTCTGGGCGTTCTGGCCACGATTGTTTTCATTTTTCTTATGTGGGAGACGCGCCTGGTACGGCGTGAAGCCCTTAATACAATCCGCGGCCGCGGGACCATCCTGGCGATGCTCCTGTTGCTGCTTCTGTCCATGTTGATCGGTTGGCTGATCGGCGGACCCGACCGCGAGTCACGCCGGGTGTTGGCGACCTCCACCGGCATGCGCAGCGTGATTGTCGTGCTGTATGTGGCGCGTTACTGCTTTCCGGGCACCAACGTCTACATGATTCCGATTGTCTATGTATCGCTGATGGTACCCACGAACCTGCTTTTCCATCTCGCGTTCACCGGATGGCACAAACTGCGGCCAGCGGCGGAGGCGTAGGGCGATTCGAGTGACTGACGGATCCCGATGAGACAGCTTGCTGTTGTAACATCTCTATTACACTATTGAGGATTGGTGCGTCTTCTTCGACGCTCGAAGCCCCTCGATGTGCAATCAACTTTGACGCCACCTCCTACCGCTAATACCGTTTCACGCGTCTTTGAGGGTTGATTGCAGGGTACGGCAGGCGACCGTGGAGACTCTAGGGTACGGAATAAAATGCTTGAAACCAGCATAAACACTGGCTATAATGACTCAAGTGGTAGTAGTTCCTTCTACTTGCTAGAAATGGCGTAAGCGAATCCCACTCTCTCCGCCAGTTTTCAAATCGCAGCCAGACATGCGGATTCCGCAAGCCTGTTGCTATTTTTGAGCGGTTCCGGCTACCGAAATCGTGAGAGTTCCTCGTCTCGCATATTGGATTGCACCCCCCCAAATGCCTCTCCACAAGCCACGAGCCTGCGTGGGCCCGGGCGCGGTTCCCGATTAGCGCGATGGTTCGGATTCCCGTAGGTAGGAAGCAAATCCCGGATGAAAATTGTTTTCCAATGTGCTCAATAGGTGGAAAGGTGTATGCTCGGTGTCGTTTTTGAAGCTATAGGGGATTCCGGCAAATGCGAAAAATGGAACGGGTAGCGAAAGAAGCTTTGTCGGTAATGTTCATATACTTATTCCTGCCATGCTTGGGTGGAGCTTTAGCCTCCGCTCAGACCGAGACAGTGCTCCACAATTTTGCTGGCAGCGACGGTGCCCTTCCTGTTTCCGGCTTTATTTATGACAAGACTACAGGAACGTTTTACGGCACCACCGCCGACGGGGGCCCGCATGGCTACGGCACCATATTCGAGTTGATCCCGGACGGTTCGGGTGGATGGACCGAGAACGTGCTCTACAACTTCTCCGGTCCCGACGGGGACGAGCCTGACTACGGATTGTTAGCCACCTACAAGAATGGGGAAATTTCGGCGCTCTACGGAACAACTTATTTTGGGGGCCAGTACAACTACGGCACAGTCTTTCGAGTTGACTCCGGCTCAGGGTGGTACATGGACGGAGTCTGTCCTCTACAGTTTTTCGTCTGGCGATGATGGTGGGGCTCCCGACAACGGCCTGGTCATGGACAAGAAGGGAGCGCTATTCGGCACTACCGTGGTCGGAGGCACCTCGAACCTGGGCACTTTGTTCAAACTGGAGCCATCGGCAGGCGGCTGGGAAAAAACCGTACTTTGGAACTTCACCGACGAGAGCGGTGGACAGCCTGAAGGCCACCTGATCTTCGACAAGACTGGCAGCGCTCTACGGTACCACTGGGATTGGTGGACCTCGGCACAACGGCTGTGGCACAGTTTTCCGGTTGAAGCCTCCCGCTACGGGACACCACAGATGGACACATTCCGTGCTTCACGCCTTTGTGGACTGCGGCTATGGCCCCTCTGCCGGGGTACTCTTCGACAACAACGGAACCCTGTACGGCACGACCTCAAGTGGAGGCAAACTGGGATTCGGAAAAGTCTTCGCGCTAAAACCGCCGACCCCGAGCAAAAACGGATGGACGTATTTGGTGCTCTACGATTTTGGAGACGGTGACGACGGCGACTACCCTGCCGCGAACTTGATCCTCGATAAGAAAGGCTCTTTGTACGGCACAACCTCAGGAGGCGGGCCCCTTTCCGGCGGTACGGTCTTCAGGCTAAGCCCAACCAAGAAAGCGCCTTGGAAAGCCACATTGCTTTGGGCATTCGGTGGGGAAAGGGACGGCAGCGAACCCTTTGGCCCGGTGATGTTTCACGCAGGCGCGCTCTATGGTACTACCTCATTTGGGGGCATCGACGGTTTGGGCACAGCATTTCGACTGAAACCTTAGACTCTTCGGATGGCGCGGGACCGCGCCCGGTCCGCTCTCGATATTGGCAAGCCCACTGTTGAGAGTTCCTGGGCAACCTGATACTGCTGATGATCGACCTTCAGCTGGCTTCGATGATCCCTCTCATCCAGCCGTGAAGTTCGTCGGTAAAGGGCATCTCGGATAGGGAGCGAATGCGGTTCGATCGAATTCGCTCCTGCGCCTGATAGCTCGGAACAGAGTAAGCTCCGGCAACTAACTGTAGTCGTTGCGAACGATGTCAGCCTTCTTCGCCGTTGCATGCTCTTTCTTCAGCATGCGGGCGATATCGCCCAAAGGTACAGCTTGCGATAACGGCTGCACTTCCCAAAGCGGTCGCTCGCCTTGAGCATAGAAATAGCCTGTCTGTCCCGAACAGATTCTGCTCCTGCGCCATGGGTTGCGCAGCAGCACGTACCGCGTGGCTCGGAAACTCAAGGACCTGCACCTCATTGCTCAACGCCGTACCACCAGCCGATTGCCCAAATGCCGCCGTGCCACAAAGGAAGCACAATACAAATAATCCGGTCTTCATCGCATTCATCTCCAGTTCAAGAAACTCTGGACCATTCAGACAGCGGGAGGAGATCTCGCGTTACGTCCTGCCCGTCCGGCTCCATCCTGATAATGAGCAAGGCCGGTACCAATCCCGGCGAGCCCCAGGAATCTATGTCTTAGCGACAGACTTCACTGTTGCTGTGCAATTGTTTGCACAATTGTGGAGGCAACTGCACCGCCTGAGACTGGGTGTCAATCTGAGACACAGAGCCTAAGACGGCATCCGGGAGAGGTTCAGTGCCACCTATCTATCCCACTGATAAAACATAGCTTGCCCCAACTCGCGAGCTGCAACTGCTTTGGCCGCACTCGTGCATTGATCCTAACCGATGCGGTCCGGGTGCCTGAGCCACGCTAACCGGCGGACTGGGGAATCCAGGCCGCATCAACGACCCTGGGGAACTAGGAATGAGGAACTCTGTGTCAAAATCGGGCGCTGCAACTGCTCCCGCGCGTGAAAGCTCGACCACGAAACTGGCAAGGTTCTTCCCCAATGCAACCCCGGTCCGCATTCCCGTTCGCCTGACTCGGGTTGTGCAGCGGAAGCGGCGCGTTTACGGAAAGCACGATCATTGAATTTGGCACACCGAAGGAAGTGCTGTTCGCCTCCACTTTGCCGCTGGAGTTTGCCGACAATTGCGGCTGCAAAACTCCGATGGCACGCTGGATGCCGAAGCCTGTGTGGTCGCGGTGCAATACAACGGAGGACGCACCGCGGTCGCCGCCCGCTTCACCGGAGAAGTCGCCAACTGGATTGTGAAATCATGACACCCACATCGCAACTGAGTGAACTAGCGGCGGAGTGGCGCGATGCGCGCCTGCTGTATCCCTTTATGCCGCGCTGGCACGCGAATTCGTGATCGATTTGCCGCTCCACAGTGATCTGGAAGCTGGCGTGGATGCGCCGCCGCAGGAATCGGTCGAACAGACCCGGCAATTGTTCGCTCGACCTGGATCACGCATTCAAGTCCATCAACTCCGCCAGTTCCTGCAGACCACGACACTGGGCAGCGATGAAGCTCTACGCACTCTGCTGATGCATCATTTGCGCAAGCCGGAACACACCGATTCCGATCGCGACAAAATTGACTTCCTGCTGGTCCAGTTTTCTCCCATTGCGCACCCTCGCGCCTGGAAGATGCCGACGTCGATCTGGCTTATGTAGCCCAGACGCTGGAACCCGGTCCTCGGACCCGTGGACCTGACTGTTCCGGAGTGGCTGAGTCCGCTGGACGAAGTTGTGCAAACCGCCAATGGCTGCCGCAATCTGAACGAGCTCTTGACCAGCCGCATTCTGGAAAAGGGAAGAAAGCTGAAGACCTCGTCGGCAAGAAATATTTTCTTCCCGCAGCCATGGTCGCGTTTACCCGCTTCAGCTTTCTGATGAGGCGCATCTTCTTCCGCTTGATGCACCAGGATCTCAACGCCATTCTCGACGGCTTGCGTGAACTGGAAAACCGCGGCGTGGAGACGCTCGATTGCCGCCGCGCGCAATTCTCCGCCGAAGAACCGATCGCCCGCCTGCGCATGATCTGCCAGTCATGGAAGGTCATGTTCCACGCCGAATATTCGTCGGGACAGCCTGTGTCGATGCTGGTCGATCTCCGAGCGTGGTCGAAGCGGCTCTGGCGAAAGCACGCGAAGACGGGTGCTGCAAAAGCTCAGTGCCCAAGCGGCTGCGGCGAACTCTGACGCGTCCGCTGCGACCCTCGGATGTGCCCGAATTCGAGGTCTCCGGCAGTTCTCCGGATTGGAGCGAGGCTTCGACCGGGCAACCAGAGACGGACAAAGACGAACGACGAAGTGATTACGAGGCTTCAGGCTTCGGGAAGGCCAGCCTAAAGCCTAAAGCCTGATTTCTAAAGGGAAACGTGGACCAACCTTCCGTACTAATCATTTCCGATGACGCCGAACTCTCCCGCGCCGTCGATCGCCCGCTGGCAGTCGGAGCGCACCGTGCCCGCATTCACTTTGATGAGCAGTGATGTATGTCTCGGATTCGATCCGGATACCTTCCAGTTGGCCATTGCCGGCGGGCTGCGTCCGCAAGCGCTCTCGGTGGTTCTGGAGGCAATGGACGCGGCAGGAAAGCGCGTCTTGTTTGTCTCCGACGATATGCGGGTTGTGCAAACGGTTCGCGACCGCTGGCCGTCGATCGCAATCTTGCGGCAACAGGAAAACTGGTTGGACACGCTTGTGCTCGTGGCGGGAGAAATCCTGCATCGGGTTAACGCCGAAGCCGACGCCCGCCGCTTTGAACAGTCGAACCTCCAGCTCGAACGGCAGGCGCTTCTGGGCCGCTACATGCTGGAAATGCGGCATACGCTTAACAACACGCTGACGTCGGTGTTGGGCAACTCCGAGTTGCTGCTGCTCGAACCCGGATCGCTTTCCGCCGGAGCCCGCTCGCAGATCGAAACCATTCGCAATATGTCGCTGCGCATGCACGAAATCCTGCAGCGCTTTTCCTCACTCGAAAAAGAACTCACAGTAGTCGATCGTCAGGCAGAAAAAGAAAGCGGGGCCAAATCGCACGCGGTCGCTGCGACTCTCTAGCTTGTTCACGACGTACTCATCCTTGCACAAGCTTTGCCTGAGCCCTTGTGCACGCTCGGATCAAATGTTCATCCAGGGTCGCAAGCGGCAATCCGCTGTTCAACGAGAGATCCAGATAAGCGGCATCGTAGGCGGTCAGTTCGTGCTCGCGGCTGAGCTGCTGAATCCTGTCGAAGACCGTTCCGGCGGGAAACTGCTCCAACACAACGGGTAGTGCTGCCAGGTCGTGGAGGAAGCTTCGTGCCAATTCTTTAGAAATCCGCTTCCGCTTTTCTCCAACCAGTAAAGCATTCAAAACTTCGTGCGGCCAGAAAGATGGCGCGATTGCAGTGCTGCCTCGCTTGAACATGCCAGCCACATGCTGAGCCAGCGCATCGTCTTCATCGGGAAAACACCAGGTGAGAACGATGGAGGCGTCAAGCACAAACCGGCTCATCGACGCCCTTCGTTAATCAGGTCTCTAATTTTGAGCCCATGCAAAGAAAGTCCGTGACGCTTGCCGAACTTGGCGAGCCGTTCGACTGCCTGCTCTGCGACGCCGCCATGGGCCGACATGCGCTCCCGCAGCAGCGCCCCCAACAACCGCGAAACGCTGGTATCCTGTCGAGCCGCTTCGATGCGGGCCCACTGGGCGACCTCCTCTTCCAAGGTCACGGTGACGTTGCGCAATCGGCGGGTAGATGACACGAAGTAAGTGTAACACGAACTTCGTGTCGTATTCCAGAAATCTTGTCAAGCCCCCAAACCGACCTGAATCTGTCTAACTAGCTGAGCCCACAACAGATATAAATCTCCAAAACATGGCACATTTACCCTTCGAACCTGCTAGCCTATATATAGAGATAAAAAAGGCGTGGCCCAGCGGCCGCGCCTTTTCCATTTGGAACACATCCATCTGCAACACAAAGGATTCAGTGAAAACCTCCGGCATGGACATCCGCAATCACAAAAAGCGAGGCCAATGGGCCGAGCTTCGCTTCATGGCCAAAGCCATCGAACTCGGCTACCAGATGGCCAAACCGCTCGGCGACAGCGCACAATATGACGTGATCCTCGACCTCGGCGGACGCTTCGTCAGCGTTCAGATCAAATCCACTTACCATGGAGATAGCAAGGCAACGCCCGGAACGTACGAGGCCAGCCTGCTGCACGCATGCGGACCCAACGGACTTTACCGGCCGTCCGACTTCGACTATCTGGCGATTTACTGCATTCCGAAGGACGTGTGGTACATCATCCCGTTCGCGGTCGCGTGCGAAAAACATACGATCCGCGTCTGCCCGGGGGACAAGCTCAACCAATGGGAGCAGTACCGCGAAGCCTGGTACCTTTTCGAAGACCGCGCCCCCTGTCCGCGCCGCAAGCGCGGCCGAGTCGACCTGTACGGCATCATCGAAGATTATGTGGCGCCGCCCAAAATGAGAAACCCGGTTCCGCATCGCCGCGCCCCGGCGGGAGAACCACGCTGGAAGCCGCGCCAGCGCGCAGTCCGGGCAGCCCGGCACCGTGACCTGGGCTGAATTCGCCGCGAAATCGCCTGTAGGGTTAGCGGGGACTCTGCGGCCGCGCAATTGTTCCATGTCAAAAGGCCCGCGCGGCACATGTCACGAGTTGCACGGAAAGACTCACTCAGCAAAAACCGGAAAACCGGCTTGAGTGGGCCACCCACCGGTCAAGAAAATTAGCAGCGGAGGCAAGCAGAAAGGCGTTTCGGTTGCATTGAACCACCTCCAATCAGGGCCTCCGCGCGGGGACCGGGCCCGCGGGGCCGCAGTGCGCCCCCGAGTTTACCATCGAATTCGCAGGATTGCTGCCGCTCCTGCCCCCATAACAGTCGCCTCATGGAAATAGCGGGCATGAATCCGTGGCTGTCGTTCCTTGCTATGCATCAACTTTTGCGGTCCCAACAGAATGCCTGGATCCTTCGCTTCGCTCAGGATGACAGCGTGAGATTGGATGACAACGCGGTCTGGGAAGCCAGCGCAATCGGAGATCACGGCGTTAATTTGGTTGGGCTTTGTGCTGTGGGTGCTTGCTGGCTTGGGTTCATCCCAAGTCGACAAAATCGCGAGACCTGGTTCACCTTCAATGAGGTCGTCTGATTTCGAATAGCTGTCAGTGACTTCAGACACGATCCGTTGTGACGAAGGTGGGGTGAGCGCAATCGGCGAGAAGGCGCATTGGTGGCGGAGACCGAAGCGCACAGCGGAGTCGTAGCTAGCGGTGCGGGTCGGAAATCGTGCTGGAAAAGGCTTTGAGCGGGGAAGCCGGGTCTAGAATTCTGATGGCTGAAAAGATCAGTTTTCATGGTTCTGAATACTGTTTCGGCCGCGTTGGGTAAGGATTTCTGTTTTTGGACTGGAGATTATCATGAAGAACTACAAGACATCGAAGCGACAAGAACTGGGGATAAAGGAAACGAGCATCGCCGCAGCATTCCTGCGAACCCTCGCTTGCATCGGACTGGCCCTGACTTTTCTCGCGGCCGGCGCATACGCTCAGACTTACAACGCCGCCACCGGGTTCTCAACCAAGATCAACACTGATAGCTCTCTGTGGTCTTACCGCTACAACACGACGGGCACGCGGGACGGAAACTATGCGCTGTTGCCCTATGTCGAACACGCGAGCACCCAGTGGTACAACGACCAGGACAAAAAGATCGCGAAATTAGGATGGTTCGCGCAACCCAGCAATCAGAACGGCCCCTGCATTTTTACAAACAAGCGGGCGACGCCGATCATTACATATAGCGGGCGGGATCGCCTAGTCCTGCCGAAGCGGTCGATTTACGAGCACCCTTCAACCGTCGGCACGGTCGGGGATACGGTCCTAAGCTTTCTGGTGCCGACGACTGGGACGGTAACTGTGAAATACCGTTTCACGGATATAGATCGCTATGGCGGCAATGGGATCAATTGGTACGTTGACTTGAACAGTGCGATCAATGGCGATCTTTACTCGGGAACGGTGGATTCCTACGGCAGGGATAAAGGCACCACCGGGATACAAAGTTTTCAAATCGCCGTGGTGGAAGGTGACAGGCTCAATTTCGTGATCGACAGCAATGGCGATTACTACTTTGACTCGACAGCGATCACAGCCATCATTACTTACTAGCAAGCGACCCGCGATGCGCGAGTCAAGCAGGTAAGGAACTGAGGCGGAAATGGGAAAGGCTAAGATGATGGGGCCGTGCGCGTCGGCAAGTAGGCCGAATTTCCAATGGTGCATCCTTCGGGAGCCCGTTTACTAGCATGGTCCCAAACCTAGTGCTCAAATCAGTGATGACGGCGGCCTCGCACAGAGGTACGTCGATCTCGATCAGGAGAGTACTTTCTTTTGCATGGTTTGGGCCGTCTCGCATGGCAGGTCAATTTCAGGGAGGAGCCATGGCGAGAAAACGAAAGAACAGCACGAAGAAAATAGGTGCGCCAGTGTTGCATTGCCTGAACCCGAATGCTGCCGGTGGGGATGTGGGGGCGACGGAGATCTATATCGCCGTGCCTGTGGATCGAGATCCGCAACCGGTGCGCCATTTTTCGACCTTCACGGAAGACCTGCACGCTGTGGCAGCCTGGCTGAAAGCCTGCAAGATCGAGACGGTGGCGATGGAATCAACGAGCGTCTACTGGATCCCATTGTTTCAGGTTTTGGAGGCACGAGGGTTCACGGTGTTCCTGGTCAATGCACGTCACGTGAAGAATGTGCCTGGACGCAAGTCCGATGTTTCCGACTGTCAGTGGTTGCAGTATCTGCATACGGTGGGCTTACTGCGCGGATCGTTCCGGCCGGAACAGGCGGTCTGCACGGTGCGCTCCATCCTTCGCCACCGGGACAGCCTGGTGCAGATGGCCTCGACTCACGTGCAACACATGCAAAAGGCTTTGGACCAGATGAATCTGCAACTGCACCACGTGATCAACGATATCACTGGCGTGACGGGTCTAACGATCATCCAGGCCATCCTGGCGGGTGAGCGCAACCCGCACACGTTGGCGGCGCTCCGCGATCGGCGGGTCAAGGCCACGGAGGATACCCTGGCCAAGTCGCTGGTGGGAGATTATCGGCGCGAGCATCTGTTCACGCTCGGCCAGTCGTTGACGGCGTTTCGTCATTACCAAGAGTTGATCAGGGCATGTGACCACGAGATTGAGCAGTATCTCGAGGCGTTCGAGTCCAAGGTGGATGCTCGCGAAGGTTCTTTGCCGGAATCGAAAAACGAGCAAGAACCGAGTGATGACGTGCCCCGTTTCGATCTAAGAAGTCATCTCCATCGCATCTTCGGAGTCGACTTGACGCGGATCCCAGGAATCAACATCCTCACCACGCAAACTCTGTTGGCGGAGATCGGTCCTGACCTCTCGCGCTTTGGCAGCGCACCCGCGTTTACATCTTGGCTCGGGCTCTGTCCGGACAACCGGGTCAGCGGTGGGAAAGTGCTGTCGGTCAAAACCCGGAAGGTCAAGAACCGAGCGGCAACGGCACTCCGCATGGCCGCTCAAGCACTCCATCGCAGTCAATCCTATCTCGGGCACTTTTATCGCCGGATGCGGGCTAAACTCGGAGCTCCCAAGGCGATCACCGCCACCGCCCACAAACTGGCGCGCATCATCTATCACATGGTGACTATGGGGCAGGCCTACGATGAAACCGTCTGTGCCCAGAACGAAATACAGAACCGCCTACGTCTGGAAGCTAGACTTCGGAAACAAGCGCGTGAGATGGGATTCCAACTCGTTCTTGCTAACACCGCTGTCTAACAACTGAGGGAGTTCCTCAGGAGGCCGATGCGAAGACTGGGGTGCTGGGCTGGCTTTGTGTCCAACCTCGCCTTGAACTTTGTGCGCTCCGACCTTTGCTGAAGCCGCAAGGGTGGGCCAGCCACCGGCCCTTGCAAAAAACGCAAGGAGCGGGCACCCCGAACTCATTTCCTCCGCTTAAAGTGTGGGCGATCCGACACGTGTCCGTGGCCGTCGTTTCTTGCGATTCATCAACTTTGGCGATGGCGGCAAGAGGGGGCGCACTATTGAATCGGGTTTCTCTTCGCTCTTGGCCTATTGGGTTATCTCGAATACGATTCCGGCGCCTTCTTTGTAGGGGGTGTTGGCGGTGCCGTAAATATTTCCCTGGCCGTCGAGGATGAGGTTTTCCTGTGGGTTCACTCCGTCGGAATCGCCGCCTTCGAAGTCATGAAGGACAGTTTCCTGCCAGGCGTTCCCGGTGTGATTCAGTTTGAATACCACACCACAATTGCCACATCCCTTGCCGCCCCAGTAGGTGGTGCCATACAGAACGCCGTTGCCGTCCATCACCAATCCGGCCAAGGGAAATGATCCGTCGGCGCAATTATTGCGGCTGCAAAAGTTGTGCAGCATGGTTTCTTTCCACTGGCTGCCGGAGGGTTTGAGCTCGAAGACGATGCCGAAGTTGTTTCCGCCGAGCGCGCCCGTCCCATAAAGATTGCCTTGGCTGTCGCGAATCACGCCAGCCGGCGGTTGGCCGCCGTTGCCGCCGCCGAGAAAATCGTAGACGTCGGTTTCAGTCCACTGCCCACGCGCAGGCTTCAACTTGAAGACAGTGCCGCAACCGACGTCGCAAAATTGAAGGTCGAGAACATAGTAAGTGCCGTAAAGACTTCCCTGGCCGTCGAAGACAAGGCCGGGGTTGGGAATCACTCCAAAGCCGTTGAAGTTGTAAATCACTTTCTCGTTCCATTTGCCGCCGTGTTGCTTGGGTGGAGAGAGCGAATAGGCCGCTCCTCGGGTGTTGATCCCTCCACCGGCTGTGGTGCCATAAAGATTGCCGGAGGCGTCGAAGGTCAGACCAGCGGGAAGAGCTCCATCGGGGTCGTACTTGAAGTTGTGCAGCACGGTCTCGGTCCAGGTGCCGGAACTCGGGGACAACTCGAATACTGTGCCACAGCCTGTCGAACCGCAACTGGTGCCGGTGCCTCCGCGGGAAGTTGTGCCATACAGGTTGCCCGAGGCATCGAAAACCAGATTGCCGCTCGGGTAAGCGCCATCAGGAACACCACGGAAGGAATAGAGCACGGACTCTTGCCAGCCACCGCCAGCAGAAGGAGTCAGCTCGAAGACCACACCGCAGCCGTAATTTGCGCAGGTACCGCCGAGTCTTCCTCCATACGACGTTGTGCCGTAGAGATTGCCACTTGCATCCGTGACCAGGCTGGAACTGGGGGAGCTGCCGTCGGGTCCGCCGGTGAATCGATAGAGCACTTTCTCTTCAGCATGCGCCCAGGCGCGAAGCGGGAACGCCAGGATCAGAGAAAAAGCAAAAACGATAAAGAATGCGTATCTTCGCATGGAACCTGCCTCCTGCCTCTGACGGCACTGCTATGAGGGCTCACGGCTTACCCCGCCAGGACGTCAAACCGGCCGCGCCTTGCGCGAGCCGGCCCAAGCTGGCTGGCTGGAGAGCGGTTGGTCGCGCGGGGCCGCGGCTTTGCTGAGAAGTGTTGTCAGGGTCTTCAGTGCCCTTCTGCTTTCCGGTAACAATGGGCTGGTTTGGAACGGTCTCGTAAGCATAGCCGGTCAAGACTGCTGAAACCATGCTGCCTTGAGTTGAGCAGGTCACGTCCAGGCGTGCCCAGCCGAAATGCACTTCGCCGGTAATGACGAACCTGAGCCCGAGGTAGCGATGCGAAACGTTCGCCCAGGGCCCGGTGCAGGATTCGGAGCCGGGTTGTCGCCGTCCACCCAAGAACGATACCGCCGCCATCATTCCAGATCCGGGGAGGAATTGGTTTTTTGGTCCAACACGGGCGCCGGCGAACAGAGCGGAAGCGTATGCCCGCCCAGAGACCTCGTGTCCCCGGATCTGATTGTGTTTTCCCGTCGGAATGGCGAAAAGGCGGCCGAACGAACTGTAGAAACTAGTACTGAAGGTGTCCTTGAAACTGAAGTCGGTGATGCCGTCGTGATTAAGGTCGAGCTTGATGGTGGTATTGGGCGTGATTTGCCGGTGAGCCTTGGTGTAGATGATCTTTGCTTCCGAAGGCTGACTCGCCAGAATTCCAACGCCGGTCGCGGCCGCTGCCAAGGCATACCATGAGAGTTGGTGCTCAAACTCGTGGGGGTGGAAGGCTCGACTTGACGGACTCTGAGGGCGTCGCATAACGGACTCCTTGAACTTTAGGGTTCCCGTCCTGGACTTGTGACCGTCGAGCAGTATAACCCGGTTTCTGCGGGCGTGGCAGCAATTTTTGGGGGGAGTCGTCCGGGCCGCAAACTCACGCGATCAGGAATTCCTTGGTCCTTAGCTCTTTGATCGTATCTCTCAGCTTGGCTGCTTTTTCGAATTCGAATCGCTTCGCGGCTTCGCGCATATCGCTTTCCAGTTTACGGACGTAGCCATCCAACTCTTCCTGCGACTTGAATTCGGGGATGCCGTCGACATCGCCAGCGGTTAGATCGGTGTAGTCGGCCTCGATGATGCGGGCCAGCGACATCTCCAGCGGGCGCACGATGGATTCGGGGGTGATGCCGTTGGCCTGGTTGTAGGCCTCCTGGATGGCGCGGCGACGGTCGGTTTCGCCCATGGCCTTCTTCATGGAATCGGTCATGCGATCGGCATAAAGGATGGCCCGCCCATTCAAATTGCGGGCGCATCGGCCCATGGTCTGGATTAACGCGCCGCTCGAACGCAGGAAGCCTTCTTTATCGGCGTCGAGGATTGCGACCAGAGAAACCTCGGGCAGGTCGAGTCCTTCGCGCAGCAGGTTGATGCCGATCAGCACGTCGAACTCGCCTTTGCGCAGGTCGCGCAGGATCTTTACCCGCTCCAGAGTCTCGATCTCAGAGTGCATGTAACGGCACTTCACGCCGACTTCGCTGTAATACTCGGAGAGATCTTCAGCCATGCGTTTGGTGAGCGTCGTCACCAGTACGCGCTCGCCGCGGCTGGTTCGTTCGCGGATTTCATGCAGCAGGTCGTCAATCTGTCCTTTAACCGGACGCACTTCGACGGGAGGATCGACCAGGCCGGTGGGCCGGATAATCTGCTCGATCACGACTCCTGCCGACTTGGTCAGTTCGTATGGACCCGGAGTCGCGGACACATAAATCAGTTGTCCCATGCGATGCTCGAACTCTTCGAAGGTCAACGGACGATTGTCCAAAGCCGACGGCAGACGGAATCCGTATTCAACCAGCGTTTCCTTACGCGACCGGTCGCCGTGATACATGCCGTGCAACTGCGGCACCGTCTGATGCGACTCGTCGACAAACATCAGATAATCGCGCGGAAAATAATCGAGCAGCGTCGGGGGTGGTTCACCCGGAAGGCGTCCGGTGAAGTGGCGCGAGTAGTTTTCAATGCCATGGCAGTAGCCCATGGACTTGATCATTTCGAGGTCAAACATCACCCGCTGATGCACCCGCTGCGCCTCGACCACGCGCCCCTGCTTCTCAAGCTCGGCTTCCCACCACTTCAATTCTTCCTTAATCGAATCGACGGCTTTGTTGCGAGTCTCAGGCTTCATCACATAATGCGTCTTGGGATAAATAGGCAGCCGCATGTATTTCTGCTTAACCGTCCCGAACAAAGGATCAATCTGCGAAAGCGATTCGACCTCGTCGCCCCACAATTCGACGCGATACGCCATATCGTCGTAAGTGGGGAAAATCTCGATTACGTCGCCGCGCACCCGAAAAGTTCCGCGGCGAAAATCGCCATCGGTGCGCTCGTAGAGAATTTCGACCAGCTTGCGGGTGATGTCCTCGCGCTTGATCTTCTGGCCCTTTTCCAGAAAAAGCATCATGCCGTAATAAGCTTCCGGCGAGCCCAGGCCATAGATGCAGCTCACCGAAGCCACAATCAGACAGTCCCGCCGTTCGAAAAGCGAACGGGTCGCCGAGAGCCGCAGCTTGTCCAACTCGTCATTGATCGTGGCTTCCTTCTCGATGTACAGATCGGCCGCCGGAACATAAGCCTCAGGTTGGTAGAAGTCATAGTAAGAGACGAAGTACTCGACCGCGTTGTGGGGGAAGAAGTTCTTGAATTCGTGATAGAGCTGCGCGGCGAGGGTTTTGTTGTGGGCCATCACCAGGGTGGTGCGGTTTAGCTGCTCTATCACTTTGGCGGCGGTGTAGGTTTTGCCGGAGCCGGTTACACCCAGCAGAACCTGGTGTTGTTCTCGATCGAACAAGCCCTTGGTCAGGGATTCGATTGCTTTGGCTTGGTCGCCCTTCGGTTTGTAATCACTGACTAGTTTGAAGTCCATAGGGAAGCTTCTGGCTCCTGGCTTCTAGCTGTTAGCTTTCTGGTCTCAGCGACCTGGGGCCACACTGAAGATCGATTTTTGGCCGGCACCTGCAGAATGGAATTTCAGCGGGTGGGCATCTCTTGATTATACCGTGGCCAACAAGCGGGCAATTGCGGTGGGATTTGCTTTCGGCGAGTCTAAAACAAAGCGGCGCGAGGATTGAATCCTTGCGCCGCGTCTAACGTTTTTGCAGAATCGAGTGCTTACGGGAGCTTGAATTTCACCGTGATCTGGGTTTGGATTTCGACGGGCTGGTCGTCGAGGTAGTAAGGTTTGTACTTCCACTGCTTGACCGCATCGATGGCGGCGCGCGCCAGAATCGAATCGCCGCTGATCAGCTTGACCGCCGTGATGCTGCCATCCTTGCCGATGTTGGCAAGAAGTTCGACAGCGCCTTGCAGACGCATCTGGCGGGCTTGCTGAGGGTAGACGGGGTCAACGGTTTTAACTAGGAGCCCCTGCGAAACGCCTTGCGATATCTTCAGCTGCTGAGGGGCTTGTCGAGGCAGATTGGTCGCGGTCGTACCGATGATTCCCGACAGGGCCTGGTCGTTGCCGTTGGAAGCGACGTCCAACGATCCGGGAGCAGGCGGTTGTACCGGGTCCTGCGCAGCCGGAGTCGCCGGAGCGGGGGTGGACACTTCGTTCTTGACCACCATGGGCGCTGGCGCATCCGAATCCACGGGTGTCTTAACGGCGGGATTCGACGCCACGATGGAAGTCGACTTCTTCGGAGCAGGAGGATGCGTCTCCGTTGTGGAGAGGGTGATGTCGGGTCCTTGCTCGACGGGGAGCGGGCTGGTTGAGGGCGATGGCTTGGTTCTCGGAGCGACGTCTTGCGCTGGTTTCGCGGAAGGATCAAGCGACGCCGGAGCCGGCGCCTGAACCTGCGTTGCCGGAGCCGGAGCGGTCACTGTTTGTGCGGATGGAGTCCCGTTGGTTGCGGGATGCGTTTTTGTCCAGCCGACGTAGCCAACGGCGGCCGCGACCAATACGGCGGCTGCGATCAGAATAGTTTTCTTGCCGCCGCCGGATGCATGCTCATCCGGGCCTGCGCCGAGCGAAGCAAAAGCCGGCGCGTCGACTTGTGGCATCTCCGCCTCTTTGTGCGGTTGTGGTGCTATTTTTGCGGGCGCGGTTGCTGCCGCCTGACCGGATGCGGAGCTGGTGGTGGAACGGCTGACCGGAGTTTCGGAGACGCTTGGCGATGAATGCGGAGTCTTAGTCGCCGCTGGAGAATCAACCTCCGACCTTCCGGTAGCTTCGGCCGCGTGCCGGAGAGCGGTCGCCATGGGCTCCGCTGCGGGCTTGGAAATCGGCTGCCACGGATATTCTCTGGTGGTAGCGGATGTGGTTATGGGATCTGGCATCGACTCGAGCAGAGCGGCTTCCGTCGGCTCCGGCTTGGGAGCTGGTTCGTCTTCAACGTCAAAGAGGGAAGCGCTTACGGCTGGAATCGGAGATGGCGGTGCTTGCACTGGCAAAGTTGCAGGCTTTGGCTCGGGAACTTGTGGAGCGGATGCGCGCTTGGCATCGATACTTGTAACTGGCCTCGGCGTTGTCGGCGCGGTCGCTGGTTTCGCACCTTCGGTTTTCCGGAGCAGGCCGCGGGCGACTCGCAATGTGCCCTTGGATTGTTCGACATTGATTGGCTTGGTCAGAACCAGGTTGGCGCCGATGCGGAACGCCTTGGCAACTCCCGCCTGGCCTTCAACTACGGCAACCGCGAGCGACGACTGATTGGATCCCGAGTTGTGTGCGCTCTTGAAAAGCAGGGCAGCATTCTGCTCGCTGTCACAGTCCACCACGATGGCATCAAAATGCTCCGCCATCAGCTTCTTGACCGCCGCGAAGGGCTCGTTGCAGGGCTCGACCCGGAACTCCAGATCGCTCAGAACTTGCGTGACGACGCGAGCCGTCTTCTCATCAGGGCAGAATAAAAGGGCGTTGTACTTCATACTGGAATCGTAGGTACTGTGGTGAGGAGCATCAAGTTACGTAGGTACTTTCAGGGCCGTTCGAGACCCTTGACTCTCTCGTCACTTACGAAGGTCGGTGTCCTGCGGGTGTCGATGGAGGCTCTGCGCCTCTGCAAGCAACGCGGACCACAGCGCGATCGAGAAAGGGTGATCGAAGCAAGGCATTGCTGGGGCGAAACCTAAAGACACCGCGGGTGCCCCAGGTCTCGCGTTTTTCGAGACCTGGGATTCTTGGATTTGCGACTATGATGGCCTGGGTGGACCAAATGCATCATGCATAAGGGAGCGCCGTGGATCTGCGCCATTGGGCTGGCGCTGACCTTGCTCGCGGCACCTTGGGTGCTCGTTGCCCTGGCGTGGAGGAAATGGGCAAACGCGCGCAGCAAGGGAAATTTGCTTGAGGATTTGATCGACGACCCCGCGCTCCTCATCGGGCAGATTCTTGCCACCGCTTCATGCTGCGCCCTCGCCCCCTTTACTTGGACGCGATATATCGCTGGACGCCGACGCCGCACGGCATGGACGCCCTCGGCTATGGGCTCATCGTCAGCTTTATTTCGGGGCTGATGGGCGCTTTCATTCTGCCCTTCGGCTTTAAGCCCACCAAGTGGCTTTCGTTCGTGACATGCCTGCTAAACGCAGGTTTCGTTCTGCTGTTTGTGGTCATCGAATCCGCATGAAATCTCGCGGTCTTCGAAATCTGGGGTTTCCTGCCGGACGACACCAACCTTAAATATCACGAAGAGCCGGGAACACGGGCTGGGCCGCTCGACACAAACAAGAAAATTAGGAAACCGGTTGTCGGTTGTCAGTTCTCGGCTCTCAGTTTGTTCCTGCACCAGACGGGTACAATGGCGGGCATGCGTGTCCCGCTGTGGCTCAAGGTTGGCTGGAGCTTGTGGGTGCTGGTTTGGATGCCGGCTTACTGGCATCAGTATGGATTGCAGAATTTTCTCTACTTTTGTGATCTGGGAAACTTTCTTATCGCGGCGGCGCTTTGGTTGGAGAGTCCGCTGATTTTTTCGTGGCAGGCTTGCGGGTTGCTGCTTTTTCAATCTCTCTACACCATCGATTTGTTCGGGGCGGTTTTGACTGGCAGGCATTTTGTTGGCGGGACCGAGTATATGTTCGATCCTGGTTTGTCTTTGTTCGTTCGGGCGCTCGGTTTGTTTCATGTCGTGACGCCGCCGCTGCTTCTTTGGGCTCTTTGGCGGATGGGTTACGACGGACGCGGCTGGAAATATCAGACAGTTGCTGCCTGGATTGTGGTTCCGATCAATTATTTCTGGCGGCCGCAATTCGATGTGAACTGGGCGCGTGGGCCATTCTTTCGCGAGCAGCATTTTGTGCCGGGGATGGTTTATCTGGCTGCTTACCTGGTGGTTGTGCCGGCGTTGGTTTATTGGCCCACGCATTTGCTTCTGGGGTGGTGGGTGAAGCCATTCCGCCGGTAGAAACATAGCTAGCTATGTTTCTACGGATGGAGACTTGACGGCGAGACGCCGTCCTCCATTTATGGAGCCACGGCGGCTAGTGCTTGCTTGGTGGCTGCCAGCAGGGCTTGTGGTCCTACGGGGCTTCCGGTGGCCCGTTCCATCCAGAGGTCGGGAGTGATGCGGCCCTCCTTGGCCATGCGCTCGAACTCGGGGCCGATGCTGCCCGCCTTCTTCATCTGTTCTTCGATCTGGAATGCGATCAAATGGCCGATTGGGTAATCGGGCAGATATAAGAAAGAGTCGATCATGTGGGAATAGACTCCGAGCAGAACGACGTCGTTTTTGTGGAAGACTGGAGCGTAGTATCGGTTCCAAATGTCTTTCGCAATCTGCACCGTGGCCTCTTCGAGCTGTTTCGGGGTGGCTTGCGGATGATCGTACATCCAGTGCCAGACAGCCATGTCGACCAGCGCGACGCCCGCAATTTCGTAGGTGCCCCAGAAGTCGTTCAGGACTTTTTCGGCTTGGCTTTTGGCGTCGGGAGCGGGCAGGCCGAGCAGTTCGAGGTCGTGTCCCTGAAAGACGAAGGCCAGAGCTTCGGTGAATGCGGTGTTGGGCACGCCCTGCAGCAGGGTGTAAGTCGTTGTCGTTTAGCGAGAAGGTCTGCTCCACGTTGTGTCCCATCTCATGGACAGCGATGTTGAAGCCTTTGTAGTTCATACCGTTTTTTTCGACGCGCGTACGCAGATGGGCTTTCTCGGCACGCATCCCGGCTCCCATAGCGTGGCCTGATCCGCGAGCGGGGTCGACGATGATGTTGTTGGCTACATACTGCGCTCGGTCGGGAGAGAAGCCGAGCTGCATGAGCAGGTTGGGAATGTCTTTCTGGTAGGCCTCGGCGGTGGGAAATTTCTTGGCCACGATCTCGTCCAATTGTGCTTCGGTGTATTTGCTGCCGGGACGGAAGCCGTTGTACCAGATGTCGAAGGGCTCAAGCGGGCGTCCGAGGCGGGATTGAATCAACTTCGCGGTCTGGGCCACCAACGGGGAAGTCAGACACCTGCTCCAGCATGGCTTTCACGTCGCGCCTCCGGAATCTCGCGATCTTCCTCGAAGCGGCGGTCGATCAGCGTGGGCGCGGTCGGAGAATATGGATCGGCCTTTCTCGATGCGTTGAATGTTTTCAGCAGCGTGGCGTAGCGCGTATCTGGTTCGGGCGCGTTGCTGATCGGCGCGAGTGTCGGGAGCGGTCGAATCTGAATCTTTCACCGCCGCGGGCTTGACTTCGTTGGTGTATGGATTCCAGTCCACGGCGGGATTGTTAATCACGACCTGGGGAATCGTCTGCGTGACGATGCGCTCCATCACCTGCTGGATCATGCGCTGCTTTGCCAGGCCGTTCTGCGCGTCGGAATAGTCGGCTTTGATTTCGTCGCGCAGGTTCCAGTGGCTCAGGAGGCGCATTTTGGGCGGGAACAGACGCTGGCCCTGGGCGATCGAGCAGGTGATACATCCAGATGTTGTATTGCGGCGATGTACTGGCCGGATTCGGCTCCGGCCTGGGCGATGGCGAGATTCACTTCGGCGGGGATGCGCTTGTCGAAGCGCTGCGCGAGGCGGACCTCGGCCCACTGCCGGCGGCTCCACGTTCGGGCCGTCTTTCAGCCGTTCGTCGAGAGTGGTGAGGGGGAAGTTCAGCAGAACCGTGAATGCCAGTTTGTTGCTGAAGAAATCGTCGAGCACATGGGCGGATGGATCGTAGCCGGCGAAGACTTCGTCGAAAGGGAGCACCGGGCCGAGATCGAGATCCGATTGCTGATTGAACTCGCGATTGATCTCGTGCATGTGGCCATCGAGTTGTTCGAGCAGGCTCTGGAAGCGATTGAACATGGTGTCGAGCGTGGCCTGGTCGCCGGCGAAGTTGGCGCGGACGAATTCTTCGAACGCGGCTTCATCGCCATCGTCGGCGCGCCAGAACTCGGCTACCTGATGAAGGCCTCGGTCGATTCGAAGTTGTTCCTGGCTCCCGTACTTTGCGATCAGTTCGTTTTGCATCTTGGCAATCGAGCTAGCCATCCACGCGGGTGAGACCGCTGCCGCGGATGGGTTGCCGGTGGTGGAAGCGTTCGGCATCAATATCTCCTCTGAACCAAGTGGCACGCTGACGCATACCAGAATGACAAGCAATAGCCCCAAGCGGAGGCATTCTTTCATTTCCTGCTCCTTAGTGCCGAGTCTGGCTGCGGGTAAGGCAGCGAATTGCTGAACTCGGAGATGTCAGAAGGCGCGTAGTCGGGAAACGGTAGCTTTCGATTTTCGCGCCATTGTTCGACTTCGCGGGATGCAGCTTCGCTTTTCTCTTTGTCCAGACCGGGGTCGCGGCGCGCATAAATAGTGCGCGAGGGAAAGGCAAGACTGGTGCCGGAGGCCGCGACAATGTCCATAGTTCTGAGCAGAAGGTCTTCCTGAATCCCGAGGAACTCTCCATTATCCAGGGTAAGAACGTAGCAAAACACTTCCAGCGTCAGCGCGCCGGCGTCGTATCCGATGAATCGGATGCGGGCTCCGTCAGTTTCCACCTTAGGGTGCTCATAGAGCAAGCGGCGAGTCTGCGCGAGAACATAGCGCAGTTGGTCGGGCGTAGTTTCGTAGCGCAGGCCGAACTTGCTAGTGAAGAGCAGTTTATCGCGCCGGCTCAGGTTTTCCACGTTCGCCGTCGCCAGCGAGCCGTTGGGAATGGAAACCTCGGTCCTCTCCTGGGTGCGAATGCGAGTGGAGCGGAGGCTGATGTCTTCGACGGTCCCGGTCCGGTCGCCGATGCGGCAGGTGTCGCCGACGCGGATGACTTCGTCACCCAGCAGTGAAATGCCTCCGAAAAGATTCTCCAGAGTTTTCTGGGCGGCGAAGGCAATGGCAATTCCGCCAATTCCCAGTCCGGCGAGGGCCGTCGCATGTTGAAGCCCAGGGAGCCGAAGATGGCAAAGACGGCGACGATAAGAATCAGGGCTTTCAGGATGCGCTCGCCGAGAAGCAGGAGCGATCCTGTACCGGTTCGACCGGCGTAAATGGCGCGTATTCGAAGCCGTTGTGACACCTGCTGCACAATTCGCCAGACCAGCCAGTTCCACCCGATGATGAACACGACGCCTATTACCATCTGGTAATAGTGTCGGAGCAGCAAAGGCAGACCGAGATATCTCTCAAAGGCGACGTGGATGGTGATTGCGATTACAAGCCACAGTGGAGGCGAGATCGCAGGCCATGCGGTTCCGGGTGCTGCGGGGCGGTGGCGGCGCAATTTTCGAAAGAGTCCGAGAGCCCAGATTGCCAGCTTTCCCAGAAGGGCCGCGACCGGGATGGCGAGCACGAGGGCCAGCCATTGCCAGACTGGCATTCCCAGAAAATCGTACTGCACCACGAAATCGGGCAGGTGGCTTTCCACCTGGTGTACTTGCAAACTGTCGTAAAGGTCGGGCACCTTGGCCAAGGTGTCGGCAGAGATGAGCCAGATTTTTACCCCGCCGGAATCAGTGACGCGCACGAGATCGAGACTGCCCTCAACATCTCCCGCAGACAGAATCCCAACGTGCTGCTGGTCGGACGAAGATCCCTCTTGAACCGCTCCCTCCGGCTTATTGCTGATCTGCCTCAGGTTTCCAGTGAAAGCGCGGTCCATCACATGCTTCAGCTTGGAGGCGAGTTGCTGGCCTTGCGATGCGCGTTTGGCGTTGGTCATCTGCAGGTACTGCGCCGCGGTCGCGAAATTTCCTGACTGCGCGGCTTGGAGAAATCCGTAGATCGTGCCGCTTGGAGTATCGCGGCCGAGAGGGTCAGTTACCGGCGGCGGAGCAGGGGCGGTTGTGGTTTTCGGTGCCCCGGGCAGCTGCCCAACCGCGGTTGCAGAGATCGCTGCGCACAGCAGAAGCCAATATATCGGCTTACAGAAAAAAGACATGGTTCCTTCTCTCCAGAGGAAGGGCGCGGATTGCTTATAGACGCGCTCGCGTGGCGCGGTGCAGAGCGAGATTTCATTGTACCGAAAGGAAAGCTCGCCGACCGAGTTGGCGGTTGCTATGGGCGCTTTGGCCGGTACACATCGGTACTGGTGCCGAAGAAGACTTCAGCCGATTCCATGATTGTCTCCGACAGCGTGGGATGCGGGTGAATAGTTAGCGCAATATCCTTAGCGAGCGCACCCATCTCGATAGCTAGGACTCCCTCCGCGATGAGGTCGCCTGCGCCGACGCCGACGATCCCCACACCTAGCACGCGCTCCGTCTGCGGATCGATAATCAGCTTGGACATGCCTTCGATTCGGTCGAGGGTCATGGCACGTCCTGAGGCTGCCCAAGGAAACCTGGCGACTTTGACTTCGCGAGTTTCTTTTTGCGCCTGAGTTTCGGTGAGGCCGCACCAGGCAACCTCGGGATCGGTGAACACGACGGCTGGGATCGCATTGGGCTCGAAGGCGACTCTGTGGCCGGCGATGGCTTCTGCTGCGGTGCGTCCTTCGTGCATGGCTTTGTGGGCCAGCATAGGTTCGCCGACTACATCGCCGATGGCATAGATGGCGGGATCGTCGGTCAGGAGTTGCTTGTTTACCTGGATGAATCCGCGCTGACCGACTTTGACTTGAGTTTTCTCGAGGCCGGGGATTTCGGAGTTGGGCTTCCGTCCGACGGAAACCAGGACTTTGTCGAAGACCTTCTCGCGTTCTTTTACGTCTGGACCGTCGAATGTGACGCGGATTCCGTTGGGTTCTTCCTTTACGGCGGCAACCGTCGTGCTCAGGAGGATCGCGTCGAAGATCTTTTCCATGCGCTTGTGTAAAGGTAGGACGAGATCGCGATCTGCTCCCGGCAACAGTCCGGGCAGCATCTCTACAACGGAGACTTTGGAGCCGAGCGCGGCGTAGACGGTCCCGAGTTCCAAACCGATGTAGCCACCGCCGACCACGAGTAGAGTGCCGGGTAGTTCGCTCAAGTCCAGTGCGGTGGTCGAATCCATCATCCGAGGGGTCTCGAGTTTGAGGCTGGGAATGATCGCAGGCCGCGAACCTGTAGCGATTACGATGCGGTCGAACGTGAGCGAGTCCTCGACGCCGTTCGCGCGGCTGACGCGCAGCGTGTTCGAGTTCTCGAATGTGGCGCGGCCCTGAACATATTCCACTTTCCTTTGTTTCGAGAGTTGGCCCAGGCCGCCGGTCAATTTCTTGATGACGCTTTCTTTCCAGGAGCGCAGCCGGGCCACGTCGATCTTCGGGTCCGAGTACTCGATCCCCCAATTCTTGGCGTGGCGGGATTCGTCGATCAGCTTGGCGACATGCAGGAGTGCCTTGGACGGAATGCAACCGCGGTACAGGCAGACGCCTCCAGGATTTATCTCGGGGTCGATCAGCGTGACTCTGAGCCCGAGGTCCGCGGCGAGGAAGGCGGCGGCGTAGCCACCTGGCCCTGCGCCGATTATCGCGATGTGCAGGTTCGACGGGTCTGTCATAAAAATCATTAACCACAAAGGACAGGAAGGTTCACAAAGGAAAACCTGAAATCACTTGATGCTGGGACTGTAGCGCGCGTCTTCCTCTGGGTAACTTTGTGCCCTTTGGGGTTTCTTGTTTCTCTATCCCTGAACCGACAGCAAAAACGGCTGCTCAAAAGCCTCCGCGATCCAGCGCAGAAAGCGGGCAGCGTCGGCGCCGTCGATCAGCCTGTGGTCATACGACAAAGACAGTGGCAGCACCAGCCGCGGTTCAAACTTGCCATTGATCCACACCGGTTCCATGCCGGAACGCGACAAGCCCAGGATCGCCACCTCCGGATAATTCACGATCGGAGAGAATCCGGTACCACCAATGCCACCGAGGTTGGTAATGGTAAAAGTACTGCCTTCCATTTCCGCGAGGGTGAGCTTTTTCTCGCGGGCTTTCTTGGACGCCTGAGTGAGCTCGGTCGCGAGCTCGACGATGTTCTTTTTATCTACATCGCGTATCACCGGGACCAGCAGACCGCGATCGGTGTCCACCGCAACGCCGATGTTGATGTACTGCTTGTAGACGATCTCGTCCTTGGCCAAGTCGATGCTGGCGTTGAACTGAGGAAAGATTTTCAGCGCCGACGCACAAACCTTTAACGCGATGGCGGTGACGGTCATCTTGCCGCCAGCTTCCTGAGCTTTCGGAGCAAAGCGCGCTCGCAGCTGCTCGAGTTCCGTGATGTCGGCCTTATCGTTCTGGGTAACGTGCGGCACGGTATTCCACGCTTGCCACAGATGTTCGGCAGTCTTGCGCCGCACGCCGCGGATGGAAACCCGTTCGACCTTTCCCCACTTAGTGAAATCTGGCAACTCCGGTTGAGCGAATTGAGCTCCGCGTGGCAGCTGCGTAGCCGCCGCAACCGAAGCGAGCAACGACTTTGAATGGGCTTTGACGTCGGCTTGGCTAATACGCCCACCCGGACCCGTTCCCTTTACGTCGTGAATGTCAATGCCGATCTCCCGCGCCAATCGTCGAACGTGCGGCGCAGCGGGCACGGGCGTTCGGTTTTCGGAACCCGCCACCTTGTCGAGTTGAGCCGGCATGGTGAAGCTGGTAGGCAGTGGCTGTGGTTTGTCGGGCGGAAGCGCCTGTTCTTCCGTTTTGCCCTCGGCCTGGATGGCAGCCTGAAAAGCGAGGCGCGCTCCATGCTGCCCGGAAACGCGCTCGACGGGGAGGTGTTTGGGCCGCTCTGCCGGGGGGGCAGCAGCACCTTCGAGCGTGAAGATGACTTGGCCGACCTTGATCTTCTCGCCCTGCTTGACGCGAACTTCTTTAACCACTCCGCTGATGGAAGAAGGAACTTCGACGACCGCTTTGTCAGTCTCCAATTCCATCACCGGCTGGCCTTCGGAAACTTTAGCGCCCGGAGAAATCATGAGGCGCACCAGATCGCCTTGCGAAATATTCTCTCCGAGTTCGGGCAGCTTGAATTCCGTCGGACCCTTCTGGCCCGTCGGCGTTGCCCTCCGTTCCACTTGCGGCGCCGCTGCCGCTGCAGCTGCGGCTTGGGTCGGCTTTGCAGGCGGAGCCGGAGCCGACTCCTGCGCTGGCGAGGGGGCGCGCGCCACGCCGCCCGCGCCGTTTTCGAAGGTGAAGATCACTTGCCCGACTTTGATCTTCTCGCCCTCCTTGACGCGAATCTCCTTCACGAAGCCGCTCACGGTGGACGGAACTTCGACGACAGCCTTGTCGGTTTCGAGTTCCATGACGGCCTGGCCCGGCGTGATGCTGGCCCCGGGCGAAATCATTAGCCGGACCAAATCTCCCTGATCGATGTTTTCGCCGAGTTCCGGTAGTTTGAATTCAGTCACTGTAAATCTTTCTCCCGATGGTTCTTTGTAGCGCCACCGCCCGGGCGGTTGTCGTGCCGGAAGATGCCGGCGCTCTAAGCGATGGCCGGGTTCGGTTTCTCCGGATTGATGTCCAGGTCTTTGATTGCCTTCTGAAGTATCTCCGGGCTGATCTGTTTCTCCCGTGACAGCGCAGTTAACGTGGCCAATACGATGTGTTTCGCGTCCACTTCGAAGAAGTCGCGAAGCGAAGCCCGATTCTCGCTTCGGCCGAAACCGTCCGTGCCCAGGGCGACCAGTGGCCGCGGCATCCATTGCGCGATCGATTCCGGAAGCACCTTCATGTAATCCGATGCTGCCACAAAAACTCCGGGCGCGTCTTCCAGACATTTAGTAACAAACGGCACTCGGGGAGTCTCGCCCGGATGCAGCATGTTCCAGCGCTCGCAGTCATTGCCATCACGATAAAGCCGCTTGTAGCTGGTCACACTCCAGACATCCGCAGCTACTCCGTACTTCTCTTCGAGAATCTGCTGCGCCTTGAGCACTTCGAACATGATGGTTCCGCTGCCGAAGAGCTGGGCGCGCAACTTGGCGTCCTTTTTCTCGGAGGGCTTGAAACGATACAAGCCTTGAAGAATGCCTTCTCTGACTTCGGCACCCTTCGGCATTTCGGGCATCGGCAGCGGTTCATTGGTGACGGTCAAGTAGTAAAAAATAGACTCCTGATCCACATACATCCGCTTGATGCCGTCTTGAATAATGACGGCGATCTCGTAGGCAAACGCGGGATCGTACGCGAACAGGTTTGGCACCGAGAGCGCGAGCACGTGACTGTGCCCGTCTTGGTGTTGCAAGCCTTCGCCAGCAAGCGTCGTGCGGCCGGCTGTGCCTCCGATGAGGAAACCGCGGGTGCGCATATCGGCCGCCGCCCAGATCAGATCGCCAATGCGTTGGAAGCCGAACATCGAGTAATAAATGAAGAAGGGAATGGTGTTGATTCCGTGATTTGCGTATGCAGTGCCCGCCGCAATGAACGAGCACATCGAGCCCGCCTCGGTGATGCCTTCTTCGAGAATCTGTCCGTCTTTGGCTTCCTTGTAATAAAGGAGGGTGTCCATGTCGACCGGCTCGTAAAGCTGGCCCACGCTCGAGTAAATGCCGACCTGGCGGAACAGAGCTTCCATGCCGAAGGTACGAGCCTCGTCAGGAATAATCGGTACGATTAGTTTGCCGATCTCAGGATCGCGCAGCAGCTTTCCCAACAGCCGTACGAAGACCATCGTAGTGGCGACGTCACGGCCGTCAGTGCCTTTGTAAAACTCCTCGAAGTGCGATTCGGAGACCGGATTGATCGGAGCCGAACGCATTTTGCGTTCGGGGAGGTATCCTCCAAGCCGCTTGCGCCGCTCCTTCATGTAAGTAATTTCGGGGCTGTCGTCGGCGGGACGATAGAACGGTGCGTTGTGGAGTTCGTCGTCGGGAATTGGAATCCCGAAGCGCGAACGGAACATTTCCAGCTCATCGTCGTTGAGCTTTTTCTGCTGGTGGGTAATGTTCTTGCCTTCACCCGCCTCGCCGAGGCCATAGCCCTTGATGGTCTTCGCCAAAATGATGCTTGGTGAACCGCGGTTCTCCACGGCAGCTTTGAAAGCAGCATGTACTTTGATGGGATCGTGACCGCCCAACCGCATGCGTGCCAGTTGCTCGTCGGAAAGGTGCTCAACCATTTTAAGCAGTCGTGGATCGGTGCCGAAAAAATTCTGGCGGAAGTAAGCACCGCTCTCGACGAAGTATTTCTGATACTGGCCGTCACTGATCTCACCCATTCGCCTGACCAGCAGGCCATCCCGATCACTGCGGATGAGCGTGTCCCAATCGCCGCCCCAGATTACTTTGATGACGTTCCAGCCGGCGCCGCGGAAAATTGCTTCCAGTTCCTGAATGATCTTGCCGTTCCCGCGCACCGGACCATCCAGACGTTGCAGGTTGCAGTTCACCACAAAAATCAGATTGTCGAGCCGTTCCCGCGAAGCCAGCGTGATCGAGCCCAGGGATTCGGGTTCATCCATTTCGCCGTCGCCGAGAAAGGCCCAGACCTTGCCATCGGTAGAAAGCTTCAGCCCGCGATTTTCCAGATAGCGGATAAACCGCGCCTGATAGATCGCCTGGATCGGCCCCAATCCCATGGAAACCGTAGGGAACTCCCAGAAATCGGGCATCAGCCAGGGGTGAGGATAAGAGGAGAGCCCGCCGCCGGGTTTCAGTTCACGGCGAAAGTTTTCCAGCTTCTCCCGCGGAATGCGGCCTTCGAGATAGGCGCGAGCATACATGCCGGGAGCGGCATGGCCCTGGAAATAGACGAGGTCACGGTCGCCGGTTTCGGTTTGGGCGCGCAGAAAATGGTTGAACGCCACTTCGTACAAAGTCGCGGCCGAGGCGAAAGTCGAAATGTGTCCGCCGATGCCTTCCTGAAGTTTGTTCGCGCGGACCACCATAGCCAGTGCATTCCAGCGGACGAGGCTCTTGATGCGGCGCTCCATCTCCTGACTGCCGGGAAACGGCGGCTGCTGAACCGAGGGAATCGTGTTCTGATATGGCGTGGTCGCCGTGAACGGCAGGTTTACTCCGGCGGCGCGCTTGGCGTGCAACGACAATTGCTGCAGCAACCTTCCGGCGCGCTCTGGGCCACCTTCGGCTAACACATAATCGAGAGAATCGAGCCACTCCCGAGTCTCGAGCACTTCCAATCCATTCGTCTGGGTCTCAGCCACGTTTGCCTTCTCCATCTTTGGGTGGGAACATTCCATCATAGACAATCGCGGGGAATTTTGCTGGCCGAGATTCTAGTAGAGCTGGCGGCGAGTCTACATTTTGTGCTCAAACGGGAATCCTTCGTCTATCGAGCATCATCCTTACTAGCAGGCAGCCGAGGCCAGGATTACACTTGACGAAGCAGTCGCACGCGGCACCGATCAGGACAGTTTGCATCCAAGTCAGAGAGAAATCAGAAAATGGATTCAGTCTACATAAAAGAGGAGAACTCCCCATGCCGAAAAAACCTGCTTCCAAACTGAATGCCCAACCACACATTCATCAGAGGGCCGGCGAAATCCAGCAGTATGGCACTGTGAGCCATGCTTTGCCTCTGGAGTTGGAGGAGCCGGTACGTCTGGAAATGACGGAACGACTCAACCTAATGCTCGCCGACACCATGACGCTCCGCGACCTGTACAAGAAATCACATTGGCAAGTCGCCGGGCCCACCTTTTACCAGCTTCATCTACTTTTCGACAAGCATTTCGGCGAGCAGTCGGAGCTTGTCGACACCATTGCCGAACGGATTCAGTTGCTCGGCGGACTCAGCATTGCTATGGCCCCTGATGTGGCGGAGACGACCCGAATTGAAAGGCCTCCGCGGGGAAGGGAAGAGGTTCCAGTGCAACTGTCGCGCCTGCTGGACGCGCACCAGATTATTATCCGGGACTGCCGGGAACTGGCGAAACTGGCCTCCGACTTGGGAGATGACGGAACCAATGATGTGGTCGTCAGCGATGTATTGCGCACGAATGAGTTGCAGGTCTGGTTCATAAGTGAGCATTTGGTGTCCATGCCTCTGGTGGAAGCGGTCGATAGAGCCGCGGCTGCCGACTAACTTGGATTGCCGCGAAGGCAGTTAGTTCACGGGCTGGTTTCAGTCCAGCCCCCGCCTTTTGCGCTTTGTTGGCCGAATCCAATCCACTTGACTTCGTCGAAGCTCGCGTTCAAGATAAGAAGCGCTCTCGGTGAATCACAAGAAAGCCGTCGGTGTCGGCCTGCTTTTATTTACGAATTCGGAACAGGCCCTTGAGCCGCGGCGCAAGCTCTTTGTGGCCGCCCAGTCTAGGCGAGGCTTCGCAATAATAAATGCAGTTCGTGGTGCGGTGGATGCCTCTAAGTTGCTATTATTGCAGTTACTTCTGCCAATGTTAGAGGGGGGCAAATGTTTCCAGGCGGACAAAACTTGCGCGTTCTGCGCGAGCAACTGGGATTGACCATGAGGGATGTCGAAACTGCCAGTACGCGGATCGCGCAGAAGCGCGCGAACGATGAGTTTGCCATTCCCCCGAGCCGGCTTTCCGATGTTGAGACAAAAGGAGTCATCCCCAGCATCTACCGTTTGTATTCGCTGGCGGTGATCTACCGCAGGGATATCCGCGAACTACTATCCTGGTACGGCGTCGATTTGAACGGAATGGCGGCGGATCTGGACTTCGTGATTCCACCGAAATCGCATGTCTCAGAAGCTCTGGCGAACCTCTCCAGCATCCAGATGCCGATACGCCTTGATCCCAGCTTTGACCCCCGCCGCACGGTGAACTTTGGACGAATGGTGGAACAGTGGGGCCAGGTGCCGCTGGCGTATCTGGCGCAGTTTGCCACCTGCCAGTACACATATGGGTATATCGGAAGCGACGATTTGACTATGTATCCGATTTTGCCGCCGGGGAGTTTTGTGCAAATCGACGAGTCGAAGAGTAAGGCGGTCGACGGGGGATGGCGATCGGAATACGAGCGTCCCATCTATTTCGTGGAAACGCGCGACGGCCACACCTGCTGCTGGTGCACTATGACCCGGGAAGAAATTATTCTGCAGCCGCATCCTCTCTCGCCGGTCGCGGCTCGCGCTCTGCGGTATCCGCAAGAGGCGGAGATCATCGGTCAGGTTGTTGGGGTTGCGATCAGATTGGGGGATTGGCGTCCCGTTTTGGATCCTTCAACAAGCTCGAGAGCGCGTGAAGTACTGAACTGAGATGGCGAGCTGATCCGGCGCCGGGCCCAGGGGGCAGCAGATTCGGGCTTGTAGTCGCTAACCGTTCCACGTAGGCGTCAGGCGAAACTCCAGCTGCTTCACCGGATTGTTTCGCATCTTCCATAAGTTTCCGGATTGGCATGGCCAGGACCTTGGACAGCAGAGACCGGTGCGCCCGCGCCAATGCCTTCTTGGCAGCCAAATCCCCGTACACGCGGGTAAAACCCCAGTGGGTGTAGCTTCCCTCTTTGTCCCGTAACCCAGAAAGATACTCCAGCTTGTTCAGACAGCCGGCGAAGGCTCTCAGCGTGGTTTCTTGCAGGTCCTCAAGTGCAGAATGCAGGGTCATTTTTACATTTTTGGAAATCCGAAATTACTTTAGTACTTTGTGCAAGATGGCGTTCGCCAATACATTATCACGAGGTAATCCCACATTGGAAAGGAATTTACACCGTGAAAATAGGCTTGCGCTGTTTGGCTGTAGCGCTGCTTCTGACCCCTGCCATACCGGCAACTCTGAGGGCTTTTGATGGTAATCCCACGGGTCCGCCGCCGGTGGTTCACCCCTCGCCGATGCCGACCGACGGCAACCCGACGGGTCCTCCGCCGAAAGTCGTGATGGGACAGTAGATCTGCCAAAACCCGTTGTTGTGGGCTGGCGCAAAAGGGTGTATATTTTGCGCGTTGCCCATCCTTACGCTGCGAACGCTTTGGTATTACCTGTGGATAGCTCCCCACATCCTGCAGGGGATTATTCTGTTTGCCATGCTTCGTCGGGGATTGCATCGTCAGTTCCCGATGTTCTTTCTCTATACCGGCTTTGAGATGCTACAGAGTGGTTTGTTGTTTGCAGTATCCCAATATGTATCCTATTTCGGTTCGGTATATTTCCAGGTGTACGCGGTTGGTCTGGCCCTCAGCACCGCTCTTCGGTTCGGTGTGATCCATGAACTCTTCAGCCATTTTTTCCAGCGCTACCCGGCACTCAGCGGAGCCGGGAGGTTATTGTTTCGTGCCATGACAGTGATCCTTCTGCTGGTCGCTGTTGGACTGGCCGTTTCAGCACCAGGGAGTGTTCAGGATGACTCGCTGACGGGGTCCGCATATCTCTCACTGAACACGATGACATTTGTGGCAGATCGAGCGGTCAGCATCTTGCAATGTGGTCTGCTGATTGCATTGTTCTTGTTTTCGCGGTATTTCGCGTTGGCCTGGCGTAGCCCGGTGTTCGGTATAGCGCTGGGTATGGGGGCGTTTGCGAGCGCAGAATTAGCCATGTCGGCTATTCGGCTTTGCTTCCATGCGGATCCCCATGACTTCGATATGCCGTCGATGGGCGCTTATCACCTCTGCGTGCTGGTCTGGATTTTATATATTCTGCGAGTTGAGCGGGAGCCCCAATTCACCTTGAAAGCGCTGCCTAAGTACGACATGGAAATTTGGAACCAGGAGTTGCAGCGTCTTCTACAACAATGATTATCACAGTCATTCTTGTCTTGGCTGCATTCTTGGCTCTGGGCTTTTTGATCAGGCTGGCCAAGGGCCGCGCCTCTGCTTCAGCGGTCTTGCAGAACCCTGCTGACCATATCCGCGCAGTGGACGTTGAGGCATTCCGGAATCTGGTCGATCCCGAGGAGGAAGAGTTTCTGCGTGCCAACCTTGCCCCGGCGGAGTTCCGCAGAATTCAGCGAGAACGCCTGCGGGCTGCGGTGGAATATGTCTCCTGCGCAGCTCAAAATGCAGCGATCCTGCTGCGTCTGGCCGATGCTGGTCGTCGTAGCTCCGATCCCACGACCGCCGAAGCAGCGGAGAAGTTGGTGAACAACGCGATTCGTCTCCGACTTTACGCGATGCAGGCCATCCCGAGACTTTATCTGAGCATGATTCTCCCCGGGGTGCGCATCTCTCCGGTTCGTGTCGCAGAGAACTACGAGCAGATGACCCGCCTCGTGGTTTTGCTGGGATGCCTGCAGTACCCCACACGGGGCGTCTCGGCGGCGCTCTAGCCTTTATCCATTATCCACGCGGAAACGCATGACCCGTTAGCGACCGCGGAGCACTACTTGCGGAAGGACGCGCGCACCTACATCTTCCCGGCGATCATGATTCCGAGAACCACAGGCAGATAGATGACCGAGGCATGAACCACCCGGCTGGCCAATACTTTTGAAGTAGACTGGGCCAGTTTGGCAACGTGATACAGCAGGAAAGCTCCCGCCAGGAACATACCCGCCACATAGATCGGTCGACCGCCACTTGCCAGCGGCAGCATCGTGGTAGCGATCAGGATCAACGTGAAGCCCACAATCTCCGCGCGAGTGAAGCGAGAGTCGAGATCAAAATCAGGCAACATGCGATAGCCGGCGCGAGCATAGTCGTCACGGTACATCAAGGCAATCGCGAGAAAATGTGGGAACTGCCACAGAAATAGAATCGAGAAGAGATACCAGGCCTGCCGATCAATGCCAGCGGACGCCCCCGCCCATCCGATCAAAGTCGGCATCGCTCCGGGGAAGGCTCCCAGCAACGTGCATAGCGGGGTCTTCCTCTTCAGCGGCGTGTACACGAGCAGGTACGACAGCAGCGTCGAGATTGCCAGAAGTGCGGATAACCAGTTCACTGCAATCGCGAGGTACAGCCCTCCCGCGACGCTCAAGGTAAGGCCGAACAGAAGCGCATCGCGAGAGCCAAGTCGTCCCGACGGTAGAGGACGAGTCGCGGTCCGCCGCATTTGACCGTCCCAAACCCGTTCCATCCATTGATTGAGGGTCGCAGTCCCGCTGGCAACCAGCAGCGTACCGATCAGCGTGTTCACCAAACCCGCGATCCGGAAGGGCCCGCGAGAAGCGAGATAATATCCCGCAGACGTGGTCATCAGAATCAGCAGGTTCACCTCGGGCTTAGTCAGAGTATAGAAATCCCGGAGCTTCGAAGTGGGAGTCAACGAAGAGATTGGATTTGCCATTAGATTAGCCGCCGACATTCTACCAGCCTTGGTCCGATTCGTCTCCTACTTCTGCTAGTACATCAATTCTTCCTAATGATTGATTCCACAACGGCCGCCCTCGCTACCGTCAAATCCAGCCTCGTTGGAAACAGACGACTGTTCTACGCTCTGGCATTTTCCGAAGGGTACCATAGTCGTACGCCTTTGGTAACCGTCAACAAATGCGTCCGGATCGTTAAAGTGCTTGGTCATGATGCAGGGGCGTTGTGTTTGCGGCGACTGGGATTGCCCGTTTCATGGCTCTGCGGAGGACTACCTGCAGACGCAGCCTTGCAAGAATTGCGGCAAACAGATTCATCGGCCCGCCCCTTTCACGGTCTGGGTGCACGTAAACGGAACCGAGTGCTGCCATCTGGAGTTGAACGACTCCCTCGCGGAGCCAGTAAAATAAACAGCCACACTTTTCGACTCTTGTACACTGCAATCGCGGCTGCAGGCGCACTGTCACCTGGTACAAGTGCTCACGCACTTTTGCTACACACCCGAAAAGTTGGAAGGTGGCGGAGCGTTCCGGCGCTTTCAAAGCACCGCAGTATAAATTTCTTATCGTGATCGATGGGCTGCCACAACCGGCCACGATCGGAAAGTTGCTTTACCAACCCCGGCCCGACAAAATGCGGTCGATGCTCGGTGTCCCGGCGGGGTGACGGTCTCCTGCGGCAGGCTGAGCAAGTGCCCGTACCCTCAGATTGAAGCAGCGGGTGAGCTTTAGCAGAACCCTCTTCGACTGAGTATAATCGGCGGCGCACGTACAATCACAAAGGAGAATCGCCATGTTTTCTCATTCGAAGCGGGTCGCTCTGCTTACCGTGCTGTTCGCTTTAGCTGCAGGCATTGCCTGGCACAATGCGGTTGCGGACGAAGATCTGGTTCATGTGGTCTCCGGCGTTGTGAAGTCGGTGGACAAGACAACCAAAACCGTCGTAGTCAAGTCTGCGGACGGGACCGAGCACACCATCAAATACACTGACAAAACGACCGTCGAGGCTGCAAAAGACGCCGGCAAAGGCAGCGCGGACACGTTCCTCGCCGGTAAAGAGGGTGCGAAGGTTACGGTTAAGTACACAGAAAAGGGTGGAGAGAAGACCGCGGTTGGCATCAAGGATGCCAGCAAGGCCACAGCCAAGACCGTCGCACAATAATCAATTAAGACGGCGCTCTTGCGCTGAGCGCAAGTCGTATTTGCTCCTCACTTGCTGAAGGTTACGCCTGCGGGCAGTTATGTCCACAAACACTACCCGGGATCGTGGAGGCGTGTGGCTTGTGTTGTGGTTTTGCCTCCTGCTCTCGATCGCCTGCGTGGCCGAAAACAATATTCATGCTGGGGTAAAGCTGCTGGACAGTATCGCTGAGAAGTATTTCAACGACCCGAAAATTGATCCGGTGAACCGTCTGCTGCTCACGTTCGCGGCGTACAACTGCGGTCCCAATCGCATCGTCGAACTTCGCAAGAAAGCGCCTTCTCAGGGACTGGATCCTAACAAGTGGTTCGGCAACGTCGAATTGCTGGTGGCGCAGAGTGTGGGGCAGGTGACTATCCAGTACCTCAGCAATATCTACAAGTACCACGTCGCGTACAAACTGGTCGTTGAGCAAGGGGAATCACTGCAGTAGACGCAACCAGCTGCTGCGCCTGGACAGGGTAGTGATGCTCGCGGCCTTATGTACGGCAAGCTTGAAGTGGAGCGAACCGTCCGCCAGGGAATGAACCATGCAGGGGATTGATCAGAGCGGAAGCATCGCCGAACCCGCGTTTCGCCTGTTCCGCCTCTTTGTCCAGTGCCTGATCTTCCTTGCAGCGGTTGCAGCCTCCCGATGGGGAATACGCACATTTCTGCTAAACCGAAGGGGCAAGTCCCATCGCTGGCGCAATTCATTTTCGGCCGTAAACCTAGTTGTTCTGGTTTTCCTTTTCCTCTTGCGCGGCCCGGCCGAAAAACTACTGACCGCTGTGGGGGACGCCATTGGTCGCTTGCGTCCGCAATCTGAGCTAGGCTGGCTAAGTGGTGCGCTAGTCGGCGTTTATTACGTAGCGATTGCCAGTTCAATATTGTTTCTGGCGGTCTACATCGTGGGTCTCGTGTACTGGTTTGCCGATAACCGGATTGATGCATGGCAAGCCCGGCTTCGCGCGAGCGGCACAGCAGTCGAGTCCAATCCTCGATTTCACGCCAGCCGGATAACTCGGGCCGGACTCCATTCACTCTGTTATTCGCTGGCCACTGCTCTGGTTCTGGTTTACTTCCTATATGGGTTCGCGATTTTTCCTCGCACCAGAATATTCACGGGCGCTTTGCAGAGGATCTTAGTCCCGGCACTGCGGGATTCAGCTCAGGCGGTGGAGAACTACGTTCCGGACCTCGGTTATCTCTTTGTAATACTTCTATTAGGCTGGATCCTCCTCAAAGGCTTGAAATATTTTTTCGCGTCCATTCGAGACGGGACCATCGTGTTCGAGAGATTTCCGGTTGATTAGGCCGATCCGACCTACAAGCTCTGCCGGACCCTCCTGCTTCTGTTCGTCTTGATGGTGAGCTTCCCCTACCTACCCGGCGCTCACTCGGCATTCTTTCGCGGTTTCTCGGTGTTCATTGGCGCACTGTTGACGTTCGGCTCCAGCGGTGTCATCGGGAACCTCCTGGCGGGAATCCTATTGACCTACGCCCGAGCGTTCAAGGTGGGCGACGTGGTGCAAATCGAAGGTGTGTTCGGGAAAGTTTTGGAGAAAACGTTGCTCGTAACCAGAGTCCTCACGGTGGGTAACGAGCAGGTCGCAATCCCCAACAGCAAAGTACTGACGGACTCGGTTACGAACTACAGCGCCCACGGCTCAGGGAGCGGTTTTGCGGTGGGCGTTTCGGCCACGATCGGTTATGACGTCGATTGGAGGACAGTGCACAAGCTTCTGCTGGATGGAGCCGCCCGAACCGAACAGATCGCTACCGAGCCGCCTCCGCGAGTGCTGGAAAAATCCTTCGGGAACTATTCCGTGGAATACGAACTTCGGGGCTGGACCAAGACCTCAGAGGGGATTTTTGAAACGTATGCCGCTCTGCGCCGCAACGTATTGGACGCCTTCGCGGACGCCGGCGTCGAGATCATGACCCCCACGATTCTGTCGCATCGCGATGCCAGCGAGCTGGCCGTACCGACGGAGCGCTTCCCAGATCGTCCCATTCCGAAAGGGATCAAGATTAGAGTCGATCCCTCAAATCAGGGCGGCGATTCGAGGTCGGGCTAGATCATTGGCACGGATCGGATTGCGTGCACTCCGTAGAAGTGGCACACTTAGCGTTTCGCTTCGGCCGGCCTAACAAGCGGGGCAGCACTTAGCGCATGAAGAACAGATTCAACCTGGCAGGTAGTACATCAATCGCAAATTTCTTGCACCTGGGGGATACCGAAATGTCGAAAGCTAGACCAACAACCGGAACGGATGGACGCGCGCTCCCAATCTTGCCGCCCGAGCGCGACGCACGGGTTTGGGCGCGACTGGTGCGCGTGATGTTTTACATTCCCGGTTTCATGGCCCTGTTGCTGCTCAAGTCGGGCGAGCCGACGAGTTTTGGAATTACCGTGGAGCTGTTGATGTTAGCCAGCGCGTCGGCCATCGTCGGCGGATTGTACATCGGCACGGAATCATCCGATGCGGGCGCCGATCGTTCATCCAAGGTCGGGACCTGGAGCGGAGCGCTGGTACTCGAGTTGCTCGCGGTGGTCCCTTTGTTGTGTGCGATGCCGTCGCTGTTCCATGAACTGGCCCATAGCAGGCTGCTGCACGCATTGGATTCAGGCACAGTCGACGTTTCTCTGGGTGCCTCTGAGCTGATGCCGATGGTCGCGATATTGCCGTTCATGCTCTATCAGCTCGCCGGCTTCGGCACCCTGCACTTCGTCGTTCCGAAGCCCGTAAACTGGGCCATCAACCTCGGTATTCTCTGTCTAATCACAGCTAGCTATGTCGCAAACCGCGAGGGCGAGTACTTTTGGGAAAGAAGATTTGCCGGAACTCTAGTTGTTGCCATGGCGATTACGGTGTTCTACGGCGTGCTGAAACTGAGGCAGATGCAGGCAACTTATGATGCGCATTGCCCGCCGAAGGCCCCGAAATAGGCCTCCTAATAAACACTCGGTGCGAGGGGTTTGTTTCGCCGCCAAGGGCACGACAGACTGGTAGTTTTAACGGTTCCATTTCTGATTCAATGAGTGCAGAATCGCCAAGACGTCGAAGCCGACTCGCACCGCTCCGCGAAGCAATCGCAGTTCGCGAAAGGATCACAGATAAGACGTTGGTATTTCTGATGCTTCTAAAAGCTCACATCCGGTCGGCCGCCAGCCGTGACAGCGGTTGAGGCGAGTCCGCCAAACCAGAGGAGGCACGAAATGGTTCGCAATGCAGAATCAGCAAGACTCCAAGAGGCAAGTACGCTCGAAGCCAGCAGATCCCAACAACCGATAGGCCCCCCCAAAAAGCACTGGAGAAAGTGGGGACCTTACTTGAGCATTCCAACACATCATCGTGGTCGTGCAGGAGAATCGCACGCCAGATAACCTGTTCCAGGGCCTGTGCGGATCTTCCGGCAGCCTATGTCCGTCTCCATACAACATCTCACCTAACGGAGTGGCGCCCCCAGCGGCGCGCCGATAGCGCTCACCCCCGACCCGCTGTTCGACGATCTCGATCCTGACCACTCGAATGGCTCATTCGTGAACATGTACAACCACGGCGGCATCGATCTGGGGCCACAGTCCGTGGGCTGCAGCACCAACGACAAGTACAGCCAGTACTGCTGCCCCAAAAAGGAATCCATGTGCATAATAAACGGCGTCGAGGTCTACAACTGGCTCCACTACGTCCCCAATGACACCTTCACTTTCAACGGCAACCAATACCATCGGCTAGACCCCTACCTCGCCCTCGCCACGCAGTACGGCTGGGCAAACTACATGTTCCAAACGAACCAGGGACCCAGCATGCCCGCGCACCAATTCCTTCTCTCCGGAACCTCAGCCCAAACTCCACCTCCCAACGCTTTCTTCTCTGCGGGGAACCCGGGAAATAGCGTCTATCAACAGGACACCGGCTGCACCGCTCCAGCGGGCGAAACTGTGAACATCATTGACAACAGCGGCAGCGAGAACTACTCCCCTATCTTCCCGTGCTTCGATCATGCAACCCTGACCGACCTGCTCGACAACGCCAACCACAGCTGGAAGTGGTACAGCAACACGATTGGCTCCATCTGGACCGCGCCCAACGCCATCGAGCATATCTGCCTGCCCACCTCCCAGTTTGACGGGACATGCCAAGGCCAGGATTGGCTCGCGGATGTGTTCCCCTACATCGGCACGGGAAAGGTGCTGGCCGATCTTGGAGTGACCGGCTCATGCGGGCTTCCCGCGGTGAGCTGGGTGATTCCCGACGGCAACTGGTCCGACCACGCCGGCCTCATGAGCAACGGCAACGCTTTCGGCCCCGCCTGGGTCGCCGACATCGTCGACGCCGTCGCCGGCTACGACAACAACAGCAACAAACTCGCGACTCAGTGTAACTACTGGCAAAACACGGCCATCCTCATCACCTGGGACGATTGGGGAGGCTGGTACGACCACGTCGAGCCCTTCAATATATTGATCAACACTAAACAGAAGTCGTGCAACGTGTGGGGCTGCGGCTATGTGTACGGCTTCCGCGTGCCGTTTATCTTCGTCTCAGCCTACACGCAACAGGGATTCGTCTCTGGCACGGTTTCGGGCAGCGGCAATACTTGCCCCTCAGAGCTCGGGGTTCTGCTACCATTTCGGCAGTATCCTGCTGTTCATCGAGTCGAATTTCGGGCTGAGCAAGATTGCGGGGAACAGCCAGTACGCCGACGCTTTCGCTAAGCCTCTGGATACTGGTTTCTACAACCTGACGACGGCCCGCACGTTTCAGCCGATTCTGACCCCGGTTCCTCCGGGCTGCTTTATCAGCCCAACTGCTCCAAATTGCATCCCGAACTACACGGGACCAGTTGATCCCGACGACGACGGGATAGAACCTAGCAACTAAAGCAGCGAAACTCACCCTCCTCGGGAGTCGGATTCCTCGTGAATCCGGCTCCTGCGGGCGGTTTTCGGTGATATAGTCCCGGACTGTGGTGGGCGGCTAACCGACCACCGGGCCGGAGGTTCTTTCCGATGAGGCAAACTCCGATGCAACGGAATAAGTCGAGTGCCCTTCTGGGCGGAGGCTGCGTAGTGCTGTCTTTAGCTCTGCTGTTGACAAACTACGCTTCGGCGGCGCCTACATTCCGGGTAGTGCGCAACTTTAAATGCAACCCGGGAGAGTGTTTCCCTTACGGTGGCCTCGCCCTCGGCCCTTCCGGGGATCTTTACGGCACAACGCCGGGCGGCGGCGCCGCGAACGGTTCAATCTTCCAGCTGACGCCATCGTCCGGTGACCACTGGGCCTATAGTCTGCTGTACACCCTCACAATTAAGCAAGGGTCGTCCCTCGTTTCGTCACTGACGCTCGACACCTCAGGCAGTCTCTACGGAACTTCTAACAACGGCGGTACTTACGATTTCGGCACCGTCTTCGAACTCTCACCCGATCCGGCCACAGGCGCGGCCTGGACCCTGACGGTGGTGCACAGCTTTGACCCCTTCGCGAACGACGGATCGGGCCCATGGGACAAAATCATTCTCGACAAGGCGGGCAACCTCTACGGGACCACTCGCGACATGGGCGCCAATGGTGGAGGCATCGCCTTCAAGTTGAAGCCGGGAACGGGCGGCGAATGGACGGAAGCCATTCTTCACAACTTTCCTGCCACCAAGGATGACGGCGGCCAGTCCTACGCTAAACTTATAGAGGACGGCACCGGCAGTCTTTACGGCACGACATCCGGCGGAGGCAACGGCGATGGCGTCGTCTTCAAGCTAACCCACACCGCATCGGGCTGGAAGGAAACCCTACTGCACTCGTTCCAGGGCCCCGACGGCAGCACACCCATCACCGGCTTGGTCTTCGATGCGAAAGGCAATCTGTATGGCACCACCCAGGAAGGCGGCGCGAACGGCGAAGGAACCGTTTTCAAACTCACCCCCGCCGCGGGCGGCCGCTGGACGCACACCATCCTCTACGACTTCCCTCAGTTCCAGAATGGAGCCGGTCCGGTTAGCACCTTGGCATTCGACAAGGCTGGCAACCTCTACGGCACAGCAGCGGGCGGCATCGAGACATGCTCGGGTGGCTGCGGTGTAGTTTACAAATTGTCTCCCAGCGCGAATGGCAAATGGACATACAGCGTTCTCCACCGCTTCACCGACAAAAACGACGGAGCCGAACCCAATGGCGCCGTAGTCTTCGACAAGACCGGCAAACACCTCTACGGCACAGCCATCTTCGGCGGAACCTACAATCAGGGCGTTGTGTATGAGATCACGCCATGAAGCGGAGGGCAGCGCAGTCAGCCTCGCGGCTGAGCTAAGGCAACATCCTACCGATGATCTGCTGACGAACCACGCCAGTTTCATTTAATACTTCATCTCTGGCATAACTGTCGAGAATAGGCCGTTACACTCAAAACCCCCCGTCGCGGGGCTCAACGAGTGAAATCGCGATGTTAGTGCGCCGGGCTAAACCGGTATGAAGCAGAGAATGCAAAATTCTTACAAGGAAGGAGTAGCGATCCACTTTGGCCCCGAGTTTTGCGTTGGGCATCGCGAGGTGCACGGCGAAGCGTAAACAGGGGAATAGGCGGGGTGGGAGATTGAGCTGCGAAAAGATACAACCCGGACGCCGACGCAGTTAACATATGCGGAAGGCAACACGGACAAGGGCGATAGCGCGAGCCCTTGTTGGTCCGGCGTAGTCGAAGGCCCCAGGCACGCCTAGAAACTTCATACACGAGAACCGGGAGACCTCGGAGACACCTGCAGGGAATCGCTGCAGGTCGGCGGGAGAAGGCTCAGGCCACACGGCCCGCGTGAACGTCTGCGAGGGGTCACACTGCGGCGTAGTACCGATGAATCATTCGAACAAAGACGGAACTTCGTCGGCGGAGAGTGAGGAGGGAAGGCTGCGGATCAAGGAGAACGCTGGTCAATCTAACACGTGCCCGACACAGAGCGGGGAAGCATGCGTGTCCCAGGGACTGACGGGCGTGCGGACAAGCGGTTTGCTTTGGCTTTGGCCGTTACTCATCCGAGATAAGAACCGGATGCGCTAATGAGCGCTCGTCCGGGTCCGTGCGGGGGGCACCGGGCAACTGGTGTCCCTACCGCGATCAACATTTGTCTGACGTGTCTATGGCTCAGACTCGCGCCAGCCGATAAAGAGTTGGGTATTGATGATAGGACCAGCAGCGAAATAATCGCAGCAGCGCACGGTTCGGAGCTAGCACAAGCTGAGGGGTTACGGGATGAGCTCGAAGGCAACGCCGGAGCCGTATTTACCACCCGCCACGGTTGTACCGTACAAATTACCTTTTGAGTCGAGAGTCAGGCCATTCGGGGCGACGCCGTCCGGGCCGTGAAACTTGTGCAGCACGCTGTACTTCCATTTGCCATTGGAACTCGGGGTTAGCTTGAATATTACCCCGCATTCGCACTGACTGTCGCCGCCGGCAGACGCAGTGCCGTACAAAACACCGGTACGAGGATCGAATGTTACCGCATTAAGGGGAGCACCGCCATTCTGCTGCGTGCAAAATGGATACAGGATCGTCCGCTTCCATCGGCTCTTCCCCTGTGGCGAGAGCTGGTACACATTGCCATCGCAGGGACCTTCTTGGAATGTGGTGCCGTACAGATTACCCGCGTTATCAAACGTCAGGCTTGATCCGGGCACATACGCGGGGAAGTCGTAGAGCACCTGCTCTTTCCACCTGCTGGAAGTGCGCTCCAATTGAAACGCAACGCCATACTTGTGTGCACCGCCCTCGATCGTTACACCGTAGAGGTTGCCTGCAGAATCCCATGTGAGTCGGTATGCGGGGTAGGCCCCGCCGCGGCATATGTAGCCGGTGGAACAGAAATCATACAAATCATTTTCGGTCCAGTCTTCAGAGCCGCGCGACAGCTCGGAGGCTGCGCCATGGTAGTTCTTTCCGAAGCTGAAGCACGGACCATACAAGTTTCCGGCCTCGTCCGTGAGCAAGTCGCACAGATCCGGGGCATTGTTTGGTAGGCGAGGTCCTCCATTCCCGCTGTAGATCACCTTGAAACTCCAACCGTGCCGTCCAGGTGTCATCTGGAAGAGACCAGCCGTACTGAAGTCGTAAAGTTTACCCTGGGAGTCCAAGACAGGCGTGTTCCACTGGACTGTGCCGTCGCTACAGCGAGGGAAATGCTGGCAAAAGTTGTGCAGGATGGTTTCCGTCCACGCGCCGCCAGAACTTGGCATAAGCTCGAATACCGTGCCGTATCCGTAGGTCCCTCCGGTATTGGTTACCCCGTAAAGGTTGCCCTTGCTATCAATCGCCATGCCGACCCAGACCCCGGCTCCGTCTTTGCCGTTGCCGAAGGAGTGCAAAACTTTATATTTGCCGGAGCCTTCCGCACAGGGAGAGATCATAATCGTCAGCATGAAGACTGCTAAGAAGGTGAACAACGTTCCGGGCGGACGCGAAGACGGTTTGATAACTACCTCCCGCTGAACGCAGCCATTGTACCTCGTCAGAAAGTCTTCAGAAAGTCTTCCGTAACGAGGGTCACACCCCCGTCAGCGCGCAGGTCAATGCGTACTTCGCGTCGAACGGCTTGACGTACAACGGATAGCCCATGCCGCCTCTAATCGAGATGGATGGAACCCAGTGGGACAGGTTGACCGTTCTTAGGTTCAGTCATATCGACAAGCACGGCACCGCGCACTGGGATTGTGTTTGTCGCTGCGGGAAAGAACTAACCGTTAACGGCAAATGCTTGCGCCGTGGAACAACGAGAAGCTGTGGCTGTTTCAAGATCGAGATAGCCATCAAGACATGTAAGCGACGTGCGCTTGTACGCGCAGCATTTCGTGGAACGAAGATGGGGAGGAAGAAAGATGTCGAGCCGAAAGAACAAGAAGAAAACGGCCAAGTACGATCCGTTCAACACTGAAGTTGGCGCAATGATACGCCGCGCCATGATTAAAGCTGGGTTATTGACTGAAGTGGCCAAGAAGGAAGCACCCAAGAAGGCTGGCCAATGAATCGTCAAAAGATTGTGACCGATGTTCGACTAGCAGCATTGCTCAGCCATATGCGGTATCAGTTCCGAGCAGTCAAAGACCCAATCGGGACGCAGTTCTTGTTTTCTGATCCGGGCGATATCGACGAAGCCATTCAGGATTACGAGAACGGTGCGCAGGTCGCATCGGCAAAGGATTTGTTGCTGATGTACGACACGTTTCTTGACGAGATGAAAGCGAAGCCGAGCGCCACGAAGATCACGAAGATCGCCGAATCAACGCCCGTGGTACCGTCAGCGGGCAAAGAGTTCTACACGCGAGATGCGATTGCTGCGGCTGCGCTTGTCGCGCTTGGATATACGATTTCGCGTGTCGATCCGCCAGAAGGTCAGTGGCGCTGGCCACGGTTCCACTTTGCCGATGATGGCCGCGCGATGAGTCGTTCCAAAGATGTTAGTCAACAGATCAAGGTTTGGATGGACAAACAATGATCGACATCGGCACCCGCATCGACGGCATGACCGTCGTATCCGTTTCTTACGATCCGCCAGAGATTTGGTTGTCCTGCGGGAACGGCCACCGAGTCTGGACGACGCCCGAGATACTGCAAGGCGGCATGGCGCTGCGCTGCAACGACTGTGTCCTCGAAGCTGCGCAGCGCACCTCCCGGCAGGCACGTAGCCGTCTCGCGGACGAGTTGTTAGCTGCGGGTCGCGAGAACGACCAAGAGTTTGAAGACCTGATCGCCGAAGAAAGAGCACATGAAGAATACGAGTAGAAATCAAAGCCGAGGCAACTACGCCCTCCGCGCGCGTATAGCAGGCGATAATGCACCCAAGCCAGCAACCCGCCGTTTATATTGCATTTTGTGCGGTGCACTAAGAGACGCCCGCAGAGTTGGACGCGAGGCTGAGTACACCCTTGAGCCATGTGGCCACAAACGTCTGCCCATGTCGAGCGAAGTCATAGGGGAGCGCAACGATGGCTAAGCACGCAGGTGGTCGCCCGAAAGGTTCAAAGACAAGTTTCAAAGGTTCCCGCAACAAGGCATTTGCAAAGCGCGAGAAGAAAGCTGAGTTCATCTCGGCAGAATCTCTCAAGACGTACAACGATCCCAAATCGTCGCCAGAGGTTAAAGCTGAAGCATGGCAGACTCACCTTGCCATGGAGAAGCGCCTGACGAAGATTGCCGTTGAGCGACAGAAACAAAAGGCGCGCGACCAAAGGAAAACCATCGCTGCTCTGAAGTTCGATCCAACAGAGGCTGAACCGGAGTGTCTGAAGACATGCGGCGTCATTAGTTGCGCGCCCGGCTGTCCACGGGATGACTGGGACACTCGCCGACATGCGTACTACGAAGCGAACCCAGAGTCAAAGCCGAAGCCAGAGCCCAAGTCAGCGCCCGTGGTGATTGCGGAACCTACGTTCATCATGGAGGAAGCCGAAGAAATCGAACCAGCGCCAGTTGTGAGAACACCCAGACCGATTGTTAAACCTGCGCCCGTGATACGCAAAGCCAAAGAGGGACACAGCGGCAAGTTCTTCAACGAGGTTTTCTGGGACTTGCCGATCTTTGAACGCAACATGATCTTGATGACCTTGAAGCCGGACCAGCAAGCGGAGTGGCAGACGATCCTAGAGAATACGACGCTGCCACCACCACAGCCTGTTCGAGTAACTTTGACTGAAGCCGAGAAGCGGCAGGCATTCTCCTCGCCCAGCGTCCTCCCGAAGGATGAAGCCTTCGCCACTGGCGTACCGCTGACCGTGGATCAAGTACGGGAGACGTACGCGCCAACCATGGGCAATGCAACTCCGGATTCGGGCCTGAGTGTCGAGCTGGACAGGCGACAATGGCTCCCGAACGTGAACCCATTGACACGCTCTTAACTAATCTGATAACGTGGCGTGCATTGGAGGTATTCCCCGTGCCGATAAAATTCATGACAGTTGAGCAGGCGAACGAGAGGTTCCGACAAGCACGTAAGAGTTCGATCACATCTATGGAGGAATGGGAAGAACTGAAGATCAAGCTGGGCGAGGGCTTGAAGCGTAGCGAAGCAGTAGTAGTTTCGCTCACGCCCGATCCAAAAAATAAGAACCTCCGCGCATCATTCAAAAGGAACGTGCGCAAACTGGTAAAGCGTTTGCATATGGACTACAGTGTCCGAGCGATGCGCTCCGGTGACGTGGATGTTGTGATCGTGGCTAATGAATCAGAGCAACCAGTGAGCCGAAAAAGAAGCTAGCGTTCATCAATGCACCTATGTTATAATGGTCTTGAATACCAGTCCATGCGGAAGCGGTGACCCGACATGGCTCCTATAGGTTATCGGCGGGAGTGCCGAAGCTGGCATCGGGCGCGATCTGAGATGACGCGAAACGTGCGGAGCGTTGATACTCCGAGGATTACAGTGAAATCAGTACACTTCAAAGACTGAAAGAACTGGGAACACGCAATGCTGAACCAATCTGTGCAGGCCCGTTCGTCTTGGGTCTGCCATGAAAGCCACTAGACTCCAGCGCCTCCAAGCCAAGGCGCGTAAACGCAACGCAGTTGAACCAGCACCAGTACCAGAGCCAGCCACCGAGAAGCCAATCTCGCAGGATCGCCACTTCACAGCGAACGAAGTCGCGGCCTTATGGCGTATGCACCCCAGCACGATCCGCAGAATCTTCGGCAGCATGATTGGCGTCATCAAGTACGGAGTTGGGAAGTATCGCACCCTGTACATCCCGGCTCGATTGTTGGAACAGGTGCATCAGGGGCTTGCAGCGTAGCAAGAGTGGGGGATTTTGAGTGTAATCGCGATTTCTCGACAGGCGTCATGAGCCTCCGGGCGCATCACGCAGCATAAAAATAGCGAGCGCTCATAAGTCATTGATTTCTCGTTTACAGACCCGCCATTTTCATGGCAGTTACTCGAAATACTCTTGTCACCTTCGGTGACTGGCGCGCCTCGGAGAGAGTAAACTTCGGGACATGCTCTCCCATAGTGCGTATGACGAGGCTCTGCTTAGAGCACACAGGCTTCACTCCGGAGTTTATCGCCGCGTGGCGGACAAATTGGGTGTTCACCCTTCCTTTGTCAGCCGTATTGCCACTGGCAAGCGTAGGGGCCCAGAGGTCCGGCAGGCCCTCTTAGACGAGCTCCGCAGAATACAACGGCCGTTAGGGATACGTTGATCTCAGCGCTTACTCCTCGGTTCCGCTCTCACACGGGCACGTCAATGAGTGCTATCGAGATGTTTCACTCATTGAGCCGTTGCGGCTAGGACAAGAGGTGCTCTACCAGTGGTTACTTCTTTCCCAGCGCCAGGTTGCCGAGGCTGCCGGGTTCCATGGCAATGGCATCCGGCCCCTTCTCCTTGCCACCCAGGATGCGCTTGTTGGGGATGGTCTCGTAGGCGTAGCCGGTTAGTGTTGCCTGAATGGTTAGATGCGATATGACCACGTTCACTCGCGCCCAACCGAAATGGACTTTGCCATTGATACCAAATTTAAAGCCGACGTAGCGATCGATGCCTCCGCCAACCGGGCCTGCCCAAAACCCGGAACGGCCATAGAAGGACGCCCCGCCACTGCCGGTAGTGCAGCCGCCAACCACGAAAGCCATTTTCTGCCCATGAAATTCTCCTGCAGGGCCGATATAAGCCCCGGGCGGAAGCGCGGAGGCAAACACGGACTCTCCGGAGATCTTATCCGCTGGACGTACGCCGTAAATGGCCAAGCCTGCAGATCCGCTGCTACAGCCATGGGTATTGTGAGCGGTGCGATGCGTGGTGAACTTGAAGTCGTTGTTACCGTCGTTATTGAGATCGAGATAAGTTATGGGACCAATGCTCACGTTGGCGGGTGTATACACGATTTCGGCCTCAGCTGGCTGGGCTAAGGCCACCACTCCCACACCCGCTGCGCTGGCCGCGAGCGCATACATTCTCAGCTGGTGATGAACTGAATCAGAAAGTTCGGCAGCGTTGCGTGGCCGGAAAAATCGTTGCATGATCCCCTCCTTAGAATCGCCGGATTCCCTAGTGATCGGGGGCAACCACTTCTCCTCTGCGCCATGCCGGGATCGCAGAAGCCCCTGCCGCTAGATGCCCAAGGCTGGCGGGCTGCAGCGTTGTCGCGTCAGAGCCCTTTGTATGACCAGCGATGATGCGCTTGTTCGGGATGGTTTCGTAAGCGTAGCCGGTCAGGGTTGCCTGAATAGTTCCGCCGGATATGGCCGCGTGTAACCGGGCCCAACCGAAATGGATTTCGCCGTTGATACGAAACTTCAGGCCGAGGTAACGGTGCTCGATGCCTCGGCCACTCCCACCTGCCCAGAACCCATCACGGTTTTCTGGCTCGCCGCACGCAGCAAAGGCCTTAGCCATTCCTTTCCCGAGAAATTTTCGCCCGGGTCCGATATAGGACGCAGCCGGAAGAGCGGAGGCCCAAACCGACTGTCCGAAAATCTTATTTGCTGGACGTAGGCCGTAAACAGCCAAATTCCCCGTGGTTCCTTGGGAGCACTCCTGGCGCCGAAAAGACGTGTGGACGGTGTTGATGAATTTAAAGTCGTTGATGCCGTCGTTATTGATGTCAAGAAAAGTCGAAGTGCCAATGCTCACATTAGCAGGGGTGTATATGATTTCGGCCTGAGCGGGCTGCACTAAGGTCAGCAACCCAGTTCCGGTTGCGCTCGCCGCGAGTGTATACATGTTGAGCTGTCGGTAAACTGACTCGGGAAGAGTGGCTTTCTTGCGAGGCCGGGGAGAGCGGGTCATAGAATCCTCCTCCGAGGGTGATTTATTATGCGTCTGCCTGCATCGGGCGTCAACTCAGCAATTCCTCAAGTGACGCTAACAGGCGATTTCGCTCATCGAGGGGTTTTGAGCGTAATCGGGATTTTACAACAGTCCCCTTGCTTTAGTGCGGCTGCAAGGACTGAGAGAGGCTGACCAGATTTTGCGGTTGCACGCGAACCAGACCTCGACGCGGACTGTCAATGTCGGCGATGAGAAAGAACGCGAAGGCGACAGCAAGCGGCAGAACAAGAAGGAAAAGGTGGTTCTTTCGACGCACGCCGTAACCGATCAGTAGGTTGCAAAAGAGGGCAATCGCTGCCATCAGACCCCATGCCTCACCTGGGATGTTGTACCCCCAAGCGAACTGAGTGTACCCCTGCGAGTTCAACACGTCGTTCATGCCAGAAACGGCGAGGGCTGTCACTGGTGTCGGCAACGCCAAGGCAGGAGATTGGACGGCAGACCACAGTTCAGTCTGCAATTGAGCCGTGGAGGTATTGATCCGCTCCAATTCACGCTTATTCCGGGTCTTATAAAATAAAATCCGCTGATCGAGATAGTTCCTCAGTAGATCACGCACGGTTGCAGCATTGGCGGCAGGCAGCAGGTTTGCCCGGACGTATTCCGTACCGATCGCGTTAGCTTCTGCTTCCTCGTAGTTCTTCCGCTGATCGTACCTGCTGACGGACATCGAAAAAGTGAATCCGATAAGCAAGGCCAGCAGTGTCAGCAGGGCGGCTTCGACAATGCCGAAGTCGTCTCGCTGCTCTTCTTTCAACGGTCGCAGCCTTTGGCCTATGAAGAGTCCGAGGTTGGAAGAGAACCACAGCGCAACAAGCGAGAGCACGAAAACGAGAAATGGGAAGTTCAGTAGTTTGTTCATCTGGTTGTTTTACCAGACAATAGCGGCTATTTCGACAGCAACAAGCGGGTACTATCCGACAGTCTGCACCAACGCATAAGGAGTGATGGTTGACGCGCTATCAGGCCATTTCGCTCATTGAGGGTTTTGAGCGTAAACGGGATATTTCGACAGCTGTGGTTTCTTGCGGTCGGGCGTTCTACAGACCCAGATTTGCCGTAGCCGATTCAAACGAGAGTAAATGGGCACCGGCGTGCCGATTCCAGCACAAGCGGGCTATCATGGCGCAGCCGCTACTCATTGTCCGGCGATCGGCCTCATTGCGCTGAAAGGTTACGCTGGTTATCTTCAACTTTAATCGGAAGCATCCTACCCTCATGTCATGACTTCTGGATGGAGGCGGGCAGAGGCCTTAGTTATTCTGTGTGTTTGCGCGTCGTGCTTCTGCCGTGCCCAGGAAACTTCAGAAGGCACCCGCCAAGTTGTAAACCGCGTGACTCCGCAGTATCCCAGTCTTGCCCGTGGTATGAAGCCACAAGGGAGCGTGAAATTGGAAGCCGTTGTCGCGCCGAATGGCTCGGCAAAGACGGTTAAGATCATCGGAGGGCATCCGCTGCTGGCCCAGGCCGCTCATGATGCTATTCAAAAGTGGAAGTGGGTGCCTGCGCCCAATGAAACCCATGAGCTGATCGAGGTCAACTTCAATCCACCTAGCAATTGATTCTTGGGATTGCTATCAAGCGTGACAGAGAAACATCCTGCATAAAGCCCGCTAGGAACACTTCATGTCATCGCTAGCACAATTACCCCTTGTCGCGTTTTGTGCATAGGTATACAGTTTGGATTACTTCACTGTTGAAACATCCTCCTGAGGGGACAGTTACGCACGGCTGTCTCCTCTTTTTGCTGGCTTGCCAGACTTTCAGATCGTTGCCATTAACACAGCATCAGCGTGCACCGTACGAAGGCGGAACGCTGCGTAACCGGCGAGCATCAGTACAATCGCGGACGCGGTACGCTGGGCAGAGATGACAATGGACAGGCAGGTAAAGTGAAGGGCAGAGTGGCCCGTATGTCCTGCTCCGACTCACCAGCCATGTTGGAGATGGTCACACGACGAGAGGGCAGTCACCCGCACCGGCTGCCTTTTTTGTCGCTTCCGCAACCACTGGTTTGATGCTGGGCCGGTGCGACCAGCTTCGCCCACTCTTGTGCTCTAGCCCGCACCGCGTGTCCGGGGAAAGTACGACCCACCATGTCTTCTTCCCCGTCATCCGCCCACGCGTGATTCCCGCCACTGGGCGAATCTCTGCGAACCCGGCCATTGCCCGAATCACCGCGCAATGTCAACTGACGAAATCAGGCCATTTCGCTCATTGAGGGGTTTTGAGCGTATCAGTGGTAAAGTCAGTGAAGAGAACGGCCGCAAGTACGGCCCGAACGGGGGCTCCTGCCCGAACGGCTGCGCCCAACTCCCCCTCGAAGAGGCCAAGGGCGTCTTCTTGGGGCCCATAGGCCGCCTCGATGCCCTGATCGGTGTCTTTGTCCCTGCATCCAGGGTGAATCGCTCAGGCTTCGCGGCAGTTGATGGTACGAAGGGCGTGGCGACTGTCGGCATCATGCCCAACAAGCTGTTCTTTATTGGCAAGAGCAAGACGTTTCCTGTGACCGAGGCGGGAACCCTCTATCTTGGCATCAACGACAATTACGTCGGCGACAATGGCGGAGGCTTCAACGTCACGGTCACCGGGCCTTGATGCGAACTCATTTATTCATTCTGGCTACCGACAATTGTTGACTGCAGCAGTGCGAATACCTAGCCGCCTCTCGGGGCGGCTTTTCCGTTGCGGGCCGCGTTTTGCTAGCGGCTATTTAGCACCCTAGACCGGATTGTTGACGAAACCAGGCCATAGCGCTCAAAACCCCCTCAATGAGTGCTATCGCGATTTTACAACATCGACGAGAACCTGCTACCGTCCCCTCCGCTGCTCACGCCAGGATGTGACCGGCATCACTGACAGCACCTTACCCTGAGCAGAAAACTGTGTGGTACGCTCCTCGCCTCCCGAAGAGCACCTCCCACCACGAGACGCAACACCCCTCAGGCGAGTCTCGAATTCGGCAGAGGAGAAAGCCTATGAAAGCGCTTAGGGGGGGTAAATCGAAGCTAGCCAACTTGCTGCTTGTGGCTCTGTTTCTGGCCTCAGTCCCAATGGCGTTGGCCAGCAACACATGGTATGTCGATGGTGTGAACGGTAATGACGACAACGACTGCACGACAGAGCAAACCGCCTGCAAGACCATCGGGCATGCCATTGCTCTGGCTCACTGGCGCGACTCCATCATGGTAGCTCCGGCGGTCTACACGGAGAATCTCCAGATTAAGCATTCTGTGAAGATTGTCGGGTCTGATGCCGCGACAACGATTGTGGATGGCAACCAAGTCACTACGGTGTTCTGGATTTCCTATACAAAGGCCCATGTCTATCTCTCAAATCTGACAATTCGCAACGGCTCTGGATCCGGCATCACCAACAGTGGAACCTTGACAATCAACAAAAGCATCGTCAGCGGGAATTGGCAACTTTACCTCGCCGGCGGCATCAGCAACGGTGGGACGCTGACAATCAACGACAGCACTGTCAGCGGGAACTCCGGATACGAAGAAGGAGGCGGCATCTATAATGCTGGCACGCTGACGATCAACAATAGCACCGTAAGCGAGAATAGCGCGGGGTACTACGGCGGCGGCATCTATAATGCTGGCACGCTGACGATCAACAATAGCACCGTAAGCGAGAATAGCGCGAGGTCCGGTGGCGGCGGCATCTACACTTACGGGGGGACAACCACCCTCCAAAACAGCATTCTCGCCAACAATTCACGGGGAAACTGCTATAACGACCCAATAACCTCGAACGGTTACAACCTGAGCAGTGACGGCACTTGTAATTTTACTGGCCCGGGCGACATGAACAACACCCGTCCCAAGCTCGGCAAGCTGGGGAACTGGGGCGGCCCTACCCCGACGATCAAATTGCTTAAGGGTAGTCCTGCGATTGACGCGGGAAACCCCAATGGCTGCACCGACGACAAGGGCAATCTGCTAAAGACGGACCAGCGCGGTAAGCCTCGACCGGACAAGAAGTCTGGCCGCTGCGACATGGGAGCGTTTGAAAAACAGACTGATTGATGTGAATGATGAGCAGGGCTTGGAGCCTGATACATGCAGAAAACGGAGCGCAGGAAATGATGCTGCGCGCAGTTCGGACTGAAGAGAATACTGGCCGCCCGATAACTGGGCGGCTCTTCCTTGCATTGTGCGAAGTGGCTGAGCCGTAAACTTCCGTTATCAGGCGATTACACGTTTTGAGGGGGTTTTGAGCGTAACCGCGATTTATGACCAACTGACGAGCATAATCTTCCAGGAAGGCCCGCTGAAGACTGCCACTGTGACTTCGGCAGTCCGGTGGTATTTGTGACCAGAATTACCGCATCGTTTCAGCGGCGGTGCTCCTTATGGCCTTATGGAGTCCATTTGTACACAACTCCGCAAGAGTATCTCCCGCATGCAAGCCCGCCACCATACGTGGTCCCGTACAGGTTTCCGGCGTTGTCCGTGATCACCCCTGAGTAGGGGAGGGTGCCGCTTTCCGATTCAAAAGCGTGGAGGAGATGAAACCGGCCGTTCGCGCCCAGTTTGAAGAGGGTTCCGCCGCCGTCGCGGCCACCGCCCGGGGCGGTGCCGTAGAACGCTCCAGTGCGGTCACGCAGCAATTCTCCGTTAGGGGAGACTCCGTCGCTGCCGTCGGCGAAGGCGTAAAGAGCGGTCTCATTGCCACTGGAATCCAACTTGAAAAGCACGCCACAACCCTGCCAACTCCCCCTAGTGCAAGACTGGATCGAGTCATCGCCCCCATTGCTGGTAGCACCGTAAAGATTTCCATCCTTGTCCCGGACCAACGTCCCCTGCGGGCCCGCGCCATCGGTTCCGTCGGTGAAGTTGTAAAGTACGGTTTCTGTGCCGCTGGAATCAACCTTGAACACCGTTCCGAAAAAGCTGGTGCTTCCAGCAAAATAGGTGGTCCCATAGAGGTTGCCCCGCCGGTCCCGGACCAAACCGCCGCTGGGCCCGGCGCCGTCTGCTTCCCCGCTGAAAGCGTACAGGACGGTTTCTCTGCCGTGCTGATCCACCTTGAACACTACCCCGCAACCACCGTAGCTACCGAAGACACAGGCGAAGCCGCCCTGATGGCCGCCGCCAGCAGTCGTACCGTAGATGTTCCCCTCGCTATCGAGAATAAGGCTTGTCTCAGGGTCCCCTCCGTCTGCTCCGCCGGTGAATGCGTACAGGACGGTGTATTTGCCCGCCGGGTCAATTTTGAATACTGTGCCGCAGCCGAAACGGCAGTTTCCGCCTTCCGGCGTACCACCCACCGTCGTAGTGCCGTAAAGGTTAGCTGCCTGGTCCATCAATAAGGGGCCGAGCGGCCACATTCCATCTCCGCCTGCAAAGGAGTGGAGCACGGTTTCCTTGCCTGAGGGATCAAGCTTGAAGACGGTTCCATAGTTGAACGCGCCGCCGAACACCGTAGTGCCATAGAGGTTACCAGACTTATCGCGGAGCAGCCTGGCCACAGGGTTTCCCCCATCCGCCCCGCCGGTGAACTTGTGGAGCACGGTATAGGCAGGCTTGTGTTCCGCTCGATTCCCCGCCAGGGCAAGCAGGGGGACAATCAGCGGCAGCGAAGCAAAGACCGCAGCGTGGCACAGCTTGAATGCCGGGTTGGCAACTTGAATCTTCCTTAGTGTCATGGTTGCCTCCTGTGTCGAACTGCCTGTGCTCCCAGGGCAAGCACGCCTAATGTTCCGCGCGGCGACACTGTGGGAGCAGGAATAGCTCGGTTCTGCTGTCTGGGTTCAATGAAGGCGTCGCCCTCTTGGGTCTCGCCCGCTGGGATCGAACGGTTGGCCACCGTTTCGTAGGCGTATCCGGTCAGCGTACCAGTGATGGTGGTGTGGCCAATCTGAACGTTGAGGCGGGCCCAGCCGTAGTGGGTCTCGCCTTTGATCTTGAACTTCAGCCCCAGGTAGCGATTGCTTACGTTGCCCCAGTCACCTTCGGTGCGATGTCGGGTAGATGTGAGGGAGTATCTGTAGATGAAGGCCATGGTCGCTCCATTGCTTCCACCTTTGATAAAGCCTCTGCGAGGGCCGATGTGCGCCCCTGCCTTCAGCGCCGAGGCATAATTTCCTTTACCAGCGATCGCATTGCCGAGAGCCCTTTTCACAAAAAGCCAGCGATTGAGTAGGAAGGTGGTGGTGCTCTGGGAAGAGCCCAGTTCCTGAATGAGAAAGTCGACCTTCCCATCATGGTTGAGGTCAAGGTCGTAAATGCCGTTGAACCCGATGACCTGATGGGTCTTCGTGTAAACGATCTTCGCTTCCGCTGGGACCGCAAACGCTATTCCCACTCCGGCTGCGGTCGCCGCCAGCGCATACATGTTAAGCCGATGATGAACAGACTGGGGAAGCTTCGAAGGCGCTCTGGATGGGTTCATAGAATCCCTCCTGCCCGACGCCTGCTATTGTAATCCTGGCGAAAGGCCTTCAGTGACCATGCTCACAACGTTGGTCAAGATTGCTGGATTGTCAACTGTCGTGAACAGGCGTTAGCACAAGCTTGCTCCGTTTCTTCGCCCTCCCAACAGCCATTCCGTTGAACATCCGACTAAGGATCTGCCTGACATTAGCGCCCCATTCGACGAGATTGCCTGCAAGGTCAAGTCTTGGCTATCACAGCTATACTTCAGTCGCCCGAGGCCATTGCCGCCTGCGTTCGCTCAATGCTTTCGTCGAGCGCTGCTTGCCGCTTCCCGGTGAAGTGCGAGTAATAACGCTCCGTGATGTCGATGCTGCCATGCCCCAGAGCCGCCCGCAAATCCTCGGTGCTGTTGCCCGCCTCCAAGAAGTATGCAGCAAACGTGTGTCGGAAGTCATGGGACGTGTGCTCGACGCCCGCCTTCGCAAATACCTTCCGATACAACTTCTGAAAGTACGACGGCGCATCCTCGGGCAGCGTGTCACCAGACCAGAAGAAGTATTCAGGGTTGCCGTTCTTGACCTTCAGCAACAGCTTACCCAGTTCCGGCGTAATGACGTTGTTGACGGGGTTATCGGTCTTCTGCCGCGCCGCCTTGATTCGGACCTTGCCCTTCGCGTGTACCAATTCATCCTTGTGCAGCATGACGGCATCTACGATAGCGAGTCCGGCTTCGAGTTGCAGGCGCATACACGCTTTGACCCGGACACGATTCTCAGGTGTCATGTCTACTTCGTCCACGGCCTTCATGATCTTCGCCAGTACCTTTGGCCGAATGATGCGAGCCTCGGAGACTGCATCGTCCTTTTTGTCCAGCGCGAAACTCTCCCATTCCGCGATAGGGTTCGTGGCGAGGATGCGGGGACTCTTCGGCTTGTCATCTACTGCGTGGCTCAGGCAGAACTTGATGAAGTTGCGAACTTTCTCTTGGCGTCCGCGTTTCGCGGCTTGCGAGTCGAGATTCCAAGTGTGAGACCATGCGTCCACGACCGAGAAGGTGATGTCCTTGATGAGGACGATCCCCTTGCTGGCGCAGAACTCGCTGAGGCTGTCGAGCACAAACTTGTAGCGGTACAGAGAATCCGAGGTGATCTTGCGGGCAGTGTGCTTGCGCGGAGCCTTTTCCTTGTGGTCGAGAAATTTCGTGATCGCCTCAGTGATGGTGAGCCCACTCGATACACCGGTCCCCTTTTTGTGGTCGGCCAACCATGTCGTCAACTCGCCAGTGGTCATGCTGAGGTTCTGACGAAGGTCGAGCCCAGCGTCAACAGCGTCCACGAAGAGCCGAGCCTTCGCCCCAGCCCGTTCCCAGTTATTTTCCGTTGCGCTCCAGCGTACGGTCGAGGATTTCAGGGCACCGTTGGCGTCCAGCCCCTCGCCCGCAGGCCACGGCGCACGGCCCTGAAACCATACCGGGCAATCACACCTCTTGAAGTTCTTGTCGGTGCGCCCGCATCCTTTTGTGTGGCGTTTGTAGAGTTCGATTTGAATATGGATACCCTCCCGTTCTGCCTACCACAGCCTTGGGAGAGGGTTAATACTGAAACCAGTGTACACTCTGCGTACACCGTAATCAATAGTTCGTATGTTATTGATTATACTACTAGAAATGTGGTGGCCAGGGACGGAGTTGAACCGCCGACGCCAGCCTTTTCAGGGCTGCGCTCTACCACCTGAGCTACCTGGCCACGTTCTTCCGCTCCATTGCTGAACGCTTGCGAGTTGTGGGCGACGCCGGACCTTGGCGGAATTGCCGGTAATCGCGGGCAGTCGAAATGCCGTGAGCGTGCGGAACCATCCCGATTATAGCAACCAAGCTGGATTCTCTCAATCGGACGGGCGGTGCTTTCGCTCCAACTACTCCGTCGCATTGAAACCGTGCAAGCTCAGTTACTCAACTCGGACGCGAAACTAGTCGCCAACTTTATCCTCAATGTGCCTCTTTTACTTCTTGCGCGATGTGGCAACAAATTACCCTGCACGTTGGTTTTTTGCCCGGCGAAGCGGCGGTCCACTTGCTGAGAGACTCCGGGTTTTCGTATGCTACAGTGTTTGCGATGACGCTCTCCGCGTCCAAGGACGACTCGTGACTGAAAAACCGAGTACCACCTTACCCGGAACGGTGGAGAAAATTATTAGGTCTCCAGATCCGAAGGAACCAGAGAAGGCTCAGATAGCGGTCGAAGGTGCGGATGATTTGTATAAAGAGATCCGTATCGAAAACACCCTGACCGATGAGAAGGGCGATCCGGTGCGCCTGAAGCAGGGCGCCAAGGTTGACGTCACAGTCGAGGCCGATCCAGAAGCCACGATCCCCAAGCCCTGAATCTCGTCTCCGACGGCATTGCCCTCTTCATCATTACCGTTATCAGGCTCCCCGGATTACTTCTCTCCTCGCCCGACTTTTTGATTTCGGAAGCGTGTTACGAACGATCTGCGGATCGCTCTCGGGCAAGAAAACGATAACCTGAGTTCTGAAAGCGTCGAACCTGAAGTCGCCTGACCACGCATAGTGCGAAGCCTCGGCACATAGTGAATCCTTCGGCGAGCAGCGAGCATCTTTTTGTCGTATTGAGGTTTTGCGGCACGGTGAATCCAAGGAAGCTCGCACTCGCTAGGCTGCTGGCGTTCGCCGCGTTGACGGGTTGCGAGTGCAGCAATACGGAAGCGAATGTTTGAGAGCATTCTTTGCCAAGTCACGGAGCACGATCCCGAGGTTCTCGATTCGCTCATCGAACTCGCAGTCGAGATCGCTCGCGAAGGTCGAGAGGGAAGGCGCATCGGTACGCTGTTCACGCTTGGGGACGAGGAATCCGTCCTCGCGAAATCCAGAACTTTAATTCTCGATCCGCTGATGGGACATCCCGAGTTGTCGCGCCACGTGAGCGATTTCAATCTTCGCGGGACAATCAAGGAATTGGCTCAGCTGGATGGGGCCTTCATAGTCAGTCGCGGCGGAATTTTTCTTTCCGCGTGCCGCTATCTTGATGCCAATGTGTCGAACGCAGAGGTGCCTCTCGGATTAGGCAGCCGTCACATCGCGGCGGCGAACATGAGTGCTGTGACTAACGCGGTTGGAATCGTGGTTTCCGAGAGCTCGGTGGTGCGAATCTTTTGCCACGGGAAACTGGTCGGTGAGATTCTTCCCGAGCTGTGGCTGATGGATCACGCTTCCCATCTTCGGGGGGCGGTCAGACAAGAGAAGGTTGGAGACGTCACCGTGTTGACGCCCGGTCTGCACTAATCACGGCGTCGAATCATATGCGGGTGAGGCCGCTCGCAGTTTCTCGGCTGCGAGCTCCGGCGTCATGTCGCGCTGTGGCGATCCCAACAGCTCAAAACCCACCATGAACTTCTTAATGCTCGCCGAGCGCAACAGCGGCGGGAAAAAATGTCCGTGAAAGTGCCACTCCGGGTGTTCGTCGCCGTCAGTCGGACGCTGGTGAAAACCCATCGAGTAGGGAAACTCGGTCTGAAACAAATCGTCATAGCCGGTGGTCAAGCGTTTAAGCAGGTTTGCCAACCCGGAACGCTGTCGCGCATCTAGCGCGTGGATATCGGCGACGTGCCGCTTGCTCAGCAGAAGAGTTTCAAACGGCCAGGTCGCCCAGAAAGGCACGACTGCGAGAAAAGATTCGTTCTGACAGACGATTCGTTCGCCTGATGCCATCTCCAAGGCCGCGTAATCGCAGAGAAGGCAGCTTTGATGTTCCCGCCGATAGTCTTTGAACGACTCGTGCTCCTTGCGCGCCTCGTTTGGAATGGTTTGTGTAGCCCAAATCTGCCCGTGGGGATGAGGATTGCTACAGCCCATGATAGCGCCGCGGTTTTCGAAAATCTGAACGTGATGGATATATGGAAGATCGCCAAGACTTCGGTATTGTTCGGCCCACACTTCGATAACGCCGCTGATTTCGGGGGTCGCCATCCGCGCCAGCGTCAAATCGTGACGTGGCGAGAAACAGACAACACGGCAAATGCCGCGCTCAGCGGCTGCGATAAGCAGATTCTTGCTGCCATCATCGACGCTCAGGTTCGGAAGGTCAGGTTGCAAAGCGGCGAAGTCATTATCAAAGACAAAGGTAGAAGAATACGAAGGATTGCCTATGCCGCCAGCGCGGGCGTTGCCGGGGCATAAATAGCACTGCGGATCATAAGCGAGGGAGGGCGGCGGAGCGGATCGCTCCGTCTGTCCTTGCCAGGGCCGTTCCGCACGGTTGGGCGAAACCAGAATCCAGTCCCCGGTCAGCGGATTGTAGCGACGATGCGACGTCCCTTGAAGCTGGTTCAGTTTCACCGCCTAGTCAGTCCTCGTCAGTGTGTGAAATAGAGCCACCCGACTCGAGCGAGTGACGCGTGTCAAGCTACCCGGTCCGAATCGGGCTCAAGCCTTGCACCATCGGCGGCTGAACAGATGTATATCGCAGGTCGAACTCCCGTGGCTCGTTGATAGAGCTCGGAAATTTGGTCGGCAAAGGCTTGGGCGTTCGCCGTATTCACTAAATTTATCGTCGATCCACCGAATCCGCCCCCGGTCATGCGGCCCCCGTAATAGCCTGGGAGGTCCTCTGCGACTTCGACCATCACATCAAGCTCGCGGCAACTGACCTCGTACAGGTCGCGGAGACTGCGGTGCGATTGTCGCATGAGTTCTCCGAAACCGCTCAAATTGCCCGCACGCAAGCAGCGCGCTCCTGCGCGTACGCGTTCGTTCTCTTCCACCACGTGACGGCATCGTTTGTAGATCTTATCGGGAACGTCCTTCGCGTGCCGAGCCAGTTGATCGATCGAAAGATCACGTAGAGCACCAATGCCCGGATACCTGTTGGCGAAAATTCTTACCCCTTCCTCGCATTCTTTGCGGCGCTGATTGTATTCCCCGTTGGCGTGCCGATGCTTCACCATGGTGTTGCAGACGACCAAGCGAACGCCATCGGGGATGGGAATAAGCTGGAATTCGAGAGAGCGGCAGTCGAGCAACAGGGCGTGTCCTGCTTTACCCATGCAGGCCACGAATTGGTCCATGATGCCGGCCCGGGCTCCGATAAAAGAATTTTCGGTGTGCTGGCAGAGCCTCGCCACCTCCGCCAACGGAAAACTCGCGCCATTGACGTTGAGGAGCGCGAGCGCGCTTGCAACTTCAATGGCCGCCGAAGAGCTGAGCCCCGCGCCCATTGGGACATCGCTCTGCACCAACAGATTTGCACCCTGTAAAATGTGTCCGCTTTGCTGCAAGAGCACTGCAATTCCGAGAACGTAATCACACCAAGCTCCGGTGGCCTGTTGGGGCAGGTTATCCAGATCAAATTCGAAGGACTGGGGGAATGCCCGGGACTGAATCAGCAACTTGCGTTCGGGACGAAGAGATGCCGCCACGCGCGTGCGAAGACCGATCGCACTTGGCATGACAAACCCTTCGTTGTAGTCGGTGTGCTCTCCGATTAAATTGACACGGCCGGGCGCGCTGAAGACCGCAGGCGGAGCCCCGAATCTGCTGGTAGACTGCGCGGCCGACTCTTTCGACTCCATTCGTAGATCTCGCAACGACCTTGCCAATCGGAGGGATTTGAAGCAAAACCATAAGCTGTGACTTGAGGCATGTCAATTGTTTCTCATCAAGTCCGCGGCACAGAACATTAGATTGGAGGATACACGCGACTACGGAGGAGCTCTGCAGTGGTATGCTCTGAACAATAGCGGCGACAAAGGATGAAAAACCGCGCCTGATGTAGGGTCGTTCTTGATTCCACTGGCTGTTAGGTGAACCCGCATGCACATCAGCTCCTGCATGGTGGCGCAAATCCTTGTTGTAATACCTGGGGCTCAAAACTCGCGCCTCGGGAGCGTTGGGTGCTCGAGTCCAACGAGGGAGGTTGAGTCGACACGATGGTCAAGTATCGTGTGCCCGCAATCGCTGCCGCGGCAGTTCTGGTCTTCGGGCACATAATTCTTCTGTGGCTTCGGTTTGGCACCGAGACCGCTTCCGTTTGGGGCGACTGGTTTGGGGTGGCTGCGGCTCTGCTCGCGGCCATTACGAGCTGGCTTGCTTCTAGTAGCGCCGGTCCTTTCGGCAAACGGGTCTGGCGGCTGGTTTCTTTTTCCTTGTTTCTCGCTTTCGTGGGCGAGCTCGTCTACACCTACTACTTCGATTATCTGCACAGCTCCATCGCTGTCTGGCCCAGCGATGTGCTGGTATTCTTCTGGGCCGTGCCGGCGATGATGGCGCTGTTTCTTGGTCCGCAAGATCCAGACAGCGGATTCCGCTGGCTCCGCACCTGCGACCTCATCCAGGTCTGCACTCTCGTCCTGGCTTTGGAACTGTCCACCCTTTATGTTCCTTCGCGGTGGCTGGCGGCGACGCAGGCGATGGAGAGTCGCGCCCTTGGTGTCGGACTGATTTTCTTCGGCCTGCTGGCGTTCAGCTTCCTGGTTCGGGGATTCCTTACTCCATTTCGGACGGCACGCAAGTTGTTTCGAAGGCTCGCGGTTTTTTTCTTTGTCTTTGCTATCACTACCAACATCACCCTCCACGGCTGGGCGGCCGGCGACTACCAGCAGGGAATGTGGCCTGATCTGCTCTGGACGATGACCTATTGCTTGCTTGCAGTCTTAGCGGCGACTTGGAACGATGCAGAGCAGGATTTGGAAAGGGCCGCCACTCCTTCCAGCGGGGCGCAATTGCTGGCGCAGTTCTCTCCTTTGCTCATTCCCGCCATTACCTTTCCCCTCATCCTGCGCATGGCGCAGGAGCAATTCCTCTGGTCGGTCGTTTTGGCGACGGTTTCTTTCGCTGCCGCAGGCGGGAGGATGTTCGTCGTTCATAATCAGCTGCTTTACAGCTCCCGCGAGTTACAGAGGAACCTCTCTCTTTTGCGTGGCATCACCGAGGGAACGACCGACGCGGTTTTTGTGAAGGATCTGCAGGGCCGTTATCTGATGATGAATACTGCCGGTGCACGTTTCCTTGGGCGAAGCGTCGCTGAAGTCATTGGCAAAGACGATACGGAACTGTTCGATCCGGCAGATGCCCGGGAGATTATGGAGCGCGACCGCAAGGTGTTAGAAGCGGGAGGTACGCAGACGTACGAGGAGGCCGCGACTTCGGACGGAGTGGCACGCATCTACCTTTCGACCAAGGGCCCATTCCGCGATGCGAACGGCGAGATCGCCGGCCTTTTGGGAATCTGCCGTGACATTACCGACCGTAAACGCGCCGAGGAAGAGATCCGGCAATCGCAACAGAAATTGCGCATGCACTTCGAGCACACTCCTCTCGCGGTAGTGGAATGGGACGTTGAGTTTCGAGTCGCTGCCTGGAATCCCTCCGCCGAGCGCATCTTCGGATACTCCCGCGAAGAGGCCATGGGAAAGCATGCCAGCTTCATCGTCCCCCCGCAGGTCCGTGAGCACGTCGATCGTGTCCTGAATGATCTGCTCAGCCACAAAGTTGGAGCCAGCAGCACCAACGACAATGTCACCAAAGACGGGCGCATTATTTCTTGCGAGTGGTACAACACTCCTCTGGTCGATGAATTCGGACGCGTCCTCGGGGCCGCTTCACTTGCCCAAGACGTGACCGAACGGGTTGCTCTGGAAGAGAGGCTGCGCCAATCACAGAAAATGGAAGCAATCGGGCGCCTCGCCGGAGGCGTGGCTCACGACTTCAACAATCTCATTACCGTGATCCTTGGCTACAGCCAGGTCCTTTCCGAAGGGCTTCCCCCTGGCCGCCTGGCCGACAGTACGGCCCAGATCAAGTCGGCTGCAGATCGTGCGGCCGGCATCACCCGCCAATTGCTTGCCTTCAGCCGCAAGCAGGTGGTCTCTCCGCGGATGATCAACCTGAACGACATCATGCTGAATCTGGACTCTCTGTTACGCCGGCTCATCGGGGAAGACGTGGAAGTGCTCGCCGCTCCCGCCGGCGATCTGGGTACCGTGAAAGCCGACCCCGGACAGATCGAGCAGATCCTCATGAACCTCGCGTTGAATGCCCGCGATGCCATGCCGAACGGAGGCAAGCTAACCCTCGAAACCTCAAACGTTCAACTCGACCACGCTTACGCCCGCGAACATCAACCCGTCGAACCCGGACGATATGTCATGCTGGCGGTCAGCGACACTGGCGTTGGCATGGCGCCCGAAATCCAGGCTCGTATCTTCGAACCCTTTTACACTACCAAGGAAGTCGGCAAAGGTACTGGTCTCGGACTCTCGACTGTATACGGAATCGTCAAACACATGGGCGGCCACATTTGGGTTTACAGCGAGCCGGGGCAGGGAACCACCTTCAAAATTTACTTTCCACGCCTGAACCAGCCAGCCGAAGAACTGTGGTCCGAGAAGAGTCGCAAAGAGGTGCGGCGTGGAACCGAGACCATCCTGTTGGTCGAGGATGACCCGCAACTCCGCCAGCTCACCTCGTCAGTGCTCGTTCATTGCGGCTATAAAGTCTTGACCGCGGGCGGCGGCGAAGAAGGCCTCGCGCTCTGCAAAGCCAATCACAGCGATATCGATCTGCTGGTTACTGATGTAGTTATGCCCGGGATGAATGGCCGTCAGTTGGCGGAACAGGTGGCGCGCGTGGCCCCGCAAGCCAAGGTGCTGTACATCTCCGGATATACCGGCAACGCCATCGCCCACTACGGCGTGCTCGACGCCGGAGTCTGGTTCCTGCCCAAGCCCTTCTCTTTGTCGGCTCTGGTGGCCAAAGTCAGAGAGGTTCTCGACACTACCACCGGCGAAGACCAGGGCGAAAGAGCGGGATAGCGAGACTCGCCACCAGGCATTCGCGTACGCCTTGCTAGAACGTCTTGATGTATTCAATCAAGGCGCGTTTGTCGTCGTCACTAAGCCCCGGCTCCTCCGCAAGGTAGCTCGTACCAAAATAATGCCCGCGGTTTACCACGAAATCGGGACACTTACTCAACTCAAGCAAGGGATCAACCAGATTTGCGAAGACCTTGTCCGCGTCTTCATCAGTTGCATTCTTGGGTAGCGCCTCCAAGTCGTGCTTCATCTTGAACAACAGGCTGAGAATTTTCTCATCGCGCTTAACCTTTTCCTCCTCGTTCGCGGGTTCGCCCAACATGTCGAGATTCGCAATCAGGTTCACCGGAATGCCTTTGGGGATGGGGCCGATCTGCACCCCGCCTTCTCCAAAAAGCCATGGAAAGAACCGTTCGCCCGGACTAATGAGCGGATGCAGAAAATCAGGTAGATATCCGCCGGATATTCGCAGATAGCTGGTGGCCGTCGTTCGATCAATCACACCCGGAATTTTGTCCCCAAGCACTGGGTCCTTATCTCGCTTTTCGGGCCAAAGCATTTTCTCAATCGCGTCCTGGAACGAATCCATGCGTGACTCAACCGATGGACTCGGATTGAACTTGCCCACGGTGTTGTTCTGCAGAAATGGCGCCGTAGACCAAACGCTGATCAACGATGCCGGACGTATATATCCGCGACCGCCGGCCGGCATCTGATAAGGGCGCGCTTCGCCAGTAATGGGGTGGTACACGGTAATGGTGCCGACCGAAGGAAGGTCCTTGTAGGTCTGCGCTGAGAAGTTATCCCAAATATTGTCCTTAATCGCGTTGGTCGCCAGCGGACTGCACGCGTTGGTCTGGAGCAGAGTGACCGGCACGCGCAGATCGGTAGACAAATAATTTTGCTGCAGGAAATCGTCCTGCTGGACGATTTTCCGCATCTGCGACTTGAAGTCCTCGGTCTTGGTCCAGGTCCAATAGCGATTCCAGCAATCGAGGTAGTCTTTTCCGGAACAGCCACCGGGATCAACTCCGGGCGCGGGCGCAGGCCCTTTGCTGGAATGGCATCGCGCGCAACGTTCCGCAAAGACAATTTTCCCCCGCGCCAGCTTCCCCTTGTCTTTCGTCAGATAAGCATCGCCACCAGGAGCATCTTTGAGCAGATGCGGGGACGTAACCTTTAAGGCAAAAAGCGCCATGTCCGGGGTCTGCTGCTGAGTCGCATCCCAGTAGGAGGAATTCTTGTTGGCCACGGCAATTTCGATCGGTGAGATTTTCCTTCCACCCACCAGCGCGCGGAAGTGCAGAAGCCATTCCTCGCTGAACAAACCGATATTCAGATATACACGATTGAGAGCACCGAGCACGCCGACCGAGTCCGAGCCGTCTTTCAACACGCGTGGCGTCCAAACCGTGGCCGGCGCCTGGAAGAATTGCGTCAGCGGGCCTTCGTGAATAAAGTCATTGAATTGCTTGTTGTTCACGCCGCCGCCCGCCAGTGTTTCTTTGCCCCAGCGCTTTGCCACTTCCAATCGCGCGCCCAGCCCATAGATCGCGTTCATCGTGCGCGGGTTGTTTATGTTGTCGCTGGAGACGAGCGACGTATCCAGTGATCCCGGTCGCGCGGTGTGGAAGATTTGGATCGGGAAGCTGCTCATGTCGGACTCCCAGGAGAGGATACGGTCCACCCAGAAGTATTGTGCCCCGACGTTCGAACTGAGATTCTCCCACTTCGGATTCTCCGGATCCGCAGGCGGCTTGACTGGATTTGGTCCGACGTGGCAGAACCCGCAGGACATTCCAACTCGATAAGGCCTGATCAGCTTCTTATCGTTGTAATAGCTTGGGTCGTCGTAAAACCGCTTCGCATCCCACTTTTTTGCCGCAGCTTCGTCGAAGTCAGGATTCGGAAACAATCTCAATCCCACGATCCCGGTCGCATAACCGTAGTACGAACCGGCAGGAATATTGTTTCCGCGCGCGCCAATCTTAACCCCCGGATACTTGCTCTCGTTCTCGAATGGATCAGGTGGACAGTCGGCCCGGCGTTTATCCACCCATAGTCCGTAGCGTTGCGGATCGGGACCGCTAGCCTTCTCGAAGCATGGCTCATTGACCAAGCCCATATAGTTCCAGCGATTGTCACGGCTGAACCTAAAACTTGGATAGGACGAGATGGTCTTCAGAAAATCCAGGGTTCCAACGCTGGCGTTGGACAGTTGATCCCACAAGCGATCATCTCCGCCCGTCCACACCAGCCACATATTGCGGCCTTTGATCTCGTCCGCGCTCAGCTTAATGCCGCTGTCCATGTCGTGGAAGTAGTCTTCGTCAGCGGCGGGAAGTGAGGACGCCTCGCGGCCAGCTAGTTTGGCTTCATCCAGGACGTGACCCGGCTGCGGACTCCGGCTACAGCCAATCAGAAGCACCAGAAGAAAACCCAATGTCCAAAGACGATGGCAACCGGAACGAGTCATGGCGTGTCTCCTACCAGGAAACTCAGCGCTTGGTCTCGAGCGCCGGTCAAGCGCAGAGGCCGCAACCAGAGCAGGTCGATGCGAAACCGTCGCGAGACCAGATCAAGGCGAATCTGCCGCCAGTGTTACTGGAAGGAACGACGGCAAAAATTCGAAAAACGAAACAGCTCGCCCCGTGACTCCTATGCGCTATGGGCTTGCAATATATCACGAACGGTTGCGCCACGGCTTGACGTTCGGTTACTGCGGGAAGACTTCCGATCCATTCGGTTCAATATGCGGCTCGTGGTTCATGCTTTGTCGCAAGCGCGAAAGCTGCGCGTAAATCAAACGTCGAGCCCGATTCTGGTTTCCCAGCGGGCGGTGGGCCGCAATCGCATGCCACGGGTTGTACGACAGTTCTCGGGCAAAGACAATCTGCTCGGGCGAGTCGAACTTCTGTTTCGGAATTGTGATTTTCGCCACTGGTATGGAAGGAGACAACCGCTCAGGCCATTCCACGGAGGAGTTTTCAATCGGCATCCGTCGTGCATCCGTCTGGGCTTGCAGAAGAAAATCAAATTCCACGCTGCCCTGCGCCAGTGCCATGGCCATCGATTGCCGCAGCCAGTCGGCAGGCGGGTCCCACGGAATCTTTGTCTTGTGGTCAGAGCACGGACGTATCGAATACTTGACCGCCAATCCTTCACCGCACAGATAAGGAACGCAGCTCCAATAACGCACTTCCATCGGGCTGGTATTCATTCGCGCATACAAACCCTGCATGACCATGTCGAGCAAATGAGAATCGAAAGGCTTGAGAAAATAAAAAACCGGCGTCCGTGCCCATATTTCACGCTGCAATTTCAAGTTTTCGGTCACGTTCGGAGTAGTGAACGTTGGACCGCTGATTCCTGTGAAGTCTTGCGTCCACTTTTCGTCGTCCAGCAGTTTCTCGCCGGGCACGCCCATCAGCTTCATGCCGACGCTCAGTATGCCGCTATCTTTCACGTCGGGTGGCGAGAGTGGCCCCGGTCCGCCAAAGCGGATCCACGCCGGAAAACTTCTCGCCTCTGCGAACACGCCACGCTTGAATTGCGCGGGCACATCGGGCAGCACTCGGAATTCCGCGCGCACCACTCCGTAGGTTTTCGTATTTCCTGCGCGCTCCGCAATCCGGCCCCGGTATTCCCGCTCGGTAAAACGCGACATTTGCTCCACGATCGCCGTGGCTAACTCGGCTTCTCCGGGGACGGGAACCTCCTGGCAAAGTTCGGTCTCAGGATTGTGATGAAGAAGTCGAACAAAGACCTGGGCAATTTCGAAGAGAGGCCGCTGGAAAACCGCATTGAACTCATCCCGAAAATACGGATCGATTCGGTGCTCCAGGGCAAGCAATCCGAGAATCGCGTCGTTGATGCACGGACCCAGCGACATCACTTTCCATCCTTATCTCAATCAGTGAAACAGTGGAAAGATTGTCGAGTATAATCTCGCAGCAGTTCCAAAAATCAATCAAAATCGACAGCAGAGCGGCAACCCTGCAACCACGAAAACTGACCAGCCTGACGTGAGAGAACCTGCATGACTTCGGAGAGCGTACCACGAGGGGATTGTGAATACATCGTCGTAGGCTCTGGGGCCGGCGGCGGCACGCTGGCAGCGCGTCTTGCCGAGGCTGGCCGCACGGTGCTGCTCCTCGAAGCCGGCGGCGATCCCAAGAAACTTTCTGGCGGTGATCCGGTCGAGCCCAATTCGAATCGCCTTCCCAGCGACTACGAAGTTCCGGTGTTTCATGCTTTCGCTTCCGAGAACGAAGCCATGAAATGGGATTTCTTTGTTCGCCACTACGGTAATGATCAAGCGCAACGATCAGACCCAAAATACCGCGAGGTGTGGGCTGGTAAACGCGTGGATGGAGTTCTTTATCCGCGTGCCGGCACTCTCGGCGGATGCACCGCGCACAACGCAATGATTATGGTGTACCCGCACGATGCCGACTGGGACAACATTGCCGCGCTCACCGGGGATTCATCGTGGAAGGCCGACAACATGCGCGGATTCTTCGAGCGCATGGAAAACTGCCACCATCGAACGCCCTATCGCTGGCTTGCCAAGCTGGGGATCAATCCCACCCGTCACGGATGGAAGGGATGGCTGCACACCGAGAAAGCTCTTCCCATGGTTCGGGACTTGAATCTGCTCGAAGTCTTGCTCGACTCCGGGTTCGAAGCCATCAAAGACATTGGCGAGAAGATTGAGCGGGTGCGATGGTTGTTTGAGAGCCAGCTCGATCCCAACGATTGGCGCAGCGTCAAGGACAACTCAATCGGCATTCGTTACATGCCTCTCACCACTCGAGGTCATGCGCGGATGGGCACAAGGGAGCGGGTGACGGAAGTTGCTGAGCGCCATCCCGACCGCCTGACAATCGAGTTGCACGCTCTCGTTACCCGTGTGCTTTTCGATGACAACCGGCGCGCGATCGGTGTGGAATATCTCAGCGGCGAGAACCTGTATCGCGCCCATGCGCATCCCAGCGCCAATTCTGGGGAGCGCCGCACGGCATACGCATCGCGGGAAGTAATCCTCGCGGGAGGAGCCTTCAACACGCCGCAGCTCCTGATGCTCTCGGGAATCGGTCCCCGCGAAGAGTTGCAGCGTCACGGCATCGGCGTCAGAGTCGATCTCCCCGGCGTGGGCAACAACCTGCAGGATCGTTACGAAGTCGGCGTGGTGAACCGCATGGACTTCACCGAATGGGACATCTTTCAAGGCGCGAAGGTTGATACCACCGATCCGCAGTTCAAGCGCTGGAGCACGCAGCGAGAAGGACCGTACATCACCAACGGCGCAGTGCTGTCTTTATTCAAACGTTCGGCCTTGCAGCGTCCGCTGCCCGACCTGTTCTTGTTAGCCATTCTCGGAAGGTTCGAAGGCTACTTTCCAAACTATTCCGATCTGTTTGCCAAGAATCTGAACTATCTCACCTGGGCAGTTCTAAAGGCGCATACCAACAACCGCGCTGGCCAGGTGAAACTGCGATCCGCCGATCCTCGGGACATGCCGGAGATCAACTTTCGATACTTCGAGGAAGGCACGCCAGACGGCGGTGAGGATCTGGATTCGGTGGTGGATGGAATCAAGTTTGTACGTCGCCTGACCGAAAAACTGAGAAAGCGCGGCATCATCGCCAAAGAAGAGATGCCCGGCGATCAGGTTCAATCCGACGATGAACTGCGAGAGTATATCCGCTCCCACGCCTGGGGACATCACGCCTCCTGCAGTTGCGCGATCGGACCGAGAGAGCAGAACGGCGTCCTCAGCAGCGATTTCCGCGTGCACGGTACTCAGGGCCTGCGCGTGGTGGATGCATCCGTGTTCCCGCGCATCCCGGGCTTCTTCATCGTCAGCGCGGTTTACATGATCGGCGAAAAAGCGGCAGACGTCATCCTCTCGGAGGCGAAACGATAGCCCACAAAAAGGCTTTACGTCCCCGGAGTGATACTGCGCCGAGCCTGTTTGTAACCGCGCAGCATGATGACGACACCGACGAGGTTGAGAAACGGAGGCGGCAGCAGAAAAGCCCAACCCAGTCTGGTTAGCGAAGGTACGGCGATAACGTAAGAAATATCCGTGAACAAGTCGGAGAAACGCACTCCGGCTTCAACCGCAAGCCAGACTGGTTCCTTCCGCCATCGCCAGAGCGTGATGGCTTGGGCAAGAGCGAACGCGGCCCACTGCCCGGCGGAGCGGCGCAGGAAGGCGATCTCCAGGCCTGCGGGGACGACGCCGTGAAAAACCCGGAACCAGAGATCGGGCGCCAGCCAACTGATCAGGAACAGAAGCGTGTCCTCTACCAATGCAACCCAGAGGTAAAAGATAATGAGCGTTCTGAGTGGTCGCTCAATCATGGTGGGCGCTGCCGACCCGCCAATGGTAATCCCGCGATAACGCCGAGTCAAAACCCGTTCACTCATTTGACAAATGCCTGCTCTCAATCCATAGTGGGCAAAACTTCCAAACACACCGGGACAATTTCAGAGGGAGGCAAACTCTATGGCATACGATGTTCCCCAACTCCTGGCCATGTCACAAAAACAACTGGATGACCTGTTCACTGCAAGCACAGCCGGTGACATTCCGAACGGCGAGGCAAACGGCACCGCGATCATTGCACCCGGCACGACCTACTCGCAGGAACTCGCAACTCTCATCAATCACTTCGGCTGGCAGGGTAAGACTTTCAATGCAGCCAAGGGAACTTTGGAAAATCGTATTCTTCCTTTCGGACTGAGCGCAATTTTGGCCAAGGTTTACAAGGGCACTAGCTGGCTCGATGGCAAGGAATGCATCGTGCTCGACTACTCCGAAACATCCCTGGTTGCGCATTGGATCCGTGACGAGATCCGCCTGATCGGACCCGGTATGTATCTCGGCAAGGTCTATTGGGATAAAGACCGGCTCATCGATTTTGCGCTCCAGTTCTGAGGTTGCATGACACCCCAATCCAATTTCATGGTGGTTGCGCCGATCGCTGCCGGCCGGGAAGACGACTTGCGGCAGTTGCTCGTCTCCATGAACCGGGGTCCCGGCGTCGTTGATCCCCTGAACCCGCTCGTCCCCTTCGGCCAATTCGATTGCCTGCACTTCGCCCGCATCGTAATCCTCGACGACGCAACCCTGAACGACATCACGGTCTACGGCCAGCCCCGCGTGAACTATCCCACGTACCTCGTGTTTCTTGGTGATTGTGACGGGCCCGCCGAGAAGGTTCTGTCCGATCTGGCAGAGCGCGCGGGTAGCGGCTTGCGTCGCATCTTTTCGTATTGCCAGGACTTCAGTCCCAATGCGGACCTTCTGGGATGGATGAAGTCCCGCAATCAAAAGCCAGCCACGACTTATGTGAACTGGATCGGACGAACCGTGCGCCAGGTGCGAGAAGAAGATGTCCTCAGGCAGTCGCTCGAAAACTTCATCCAGTCGAACACGGATACGCTTGCCGCAATGCGTCCGGGGCAGATTCACCAGACCCTCAGAAGCTTCGTGCGGGGGGAGCAGCAAGCCGGCCGCATCCAACTCACTCCTGCCGAGCCAACGCCGCTTGGCTGGCAATTGCTCAACCTGTTCCACCTTGTGGCCGTGCCTCTGATCCTCTTGATCATCGCGCCCCTCCTCTTGCTCTATTCACCTTTCTTCATCTTTCAGCTTCGCCGCCGCGAACGCTCCGACCCGGAGATCGCTCCCCGCATCGATCCCGATCACGCGCGCAGACTGAGTGCGCTCGAAGACCACGATGTGACCAACCAATTCAGCGCGTTCGGCAGCATTAAGCCCGGCCGGTTCCGCCGCTGGACGCTGATCTTTTTCCTCTGGGCAATCGATTACACCACCAGACATATTTACAGCCGCGGACGCCTCGCGCGCGTGAACACCATCCATTTCGCTCGCTGGGTTTGGCTCGACGATAAGAAGCGTTTGTTCTTTGCCAGTAATTATGATGGCAGCCTCGACAGCTACATGGACGACTTCATCAATAAGGTCGCATTTGGGCTGAACATCGTATTCAGCAACGGGGTGGGCTACCCGCGCACCAACTGGCTTATTCTCGACGGCGCCAAGGACGAACAGAAGTTCAAGTACTACATCCGCCGGCATGAAATGCCCACGGAGGTTTGGTACAACGCTCATCCCGGGCTCACCGCTCTTGATCTGGAAAGAAACAGCCTCATACGCGAGGGAGTCGAGAAATCTACGATGACGGATTCCGAGGTGGAAAAATGGGTTCGGCTTTTCTAAAGGCAATGCAAGCATGAAAGTCTCGGCCGTCGAATACGGCGATGTGCAGGGGTTGGTGCGCTTCGGCTACGTTTCGCTGACTGAGGCATGTTTCTTCCTGCTCAAGATTCAGGACGCCTCCGCCGCTCGCTCGTGGCTGCAGGCGGCGCCAGTATCGACGGCGCTCGAGTTAAAGCAGGCTCCTTCGACCGCCTTGCAGGTCGCCTTCACTCACGAGGGATTGCGGGCGTTGGATGTTCCGGAGCAAGTGCTCGCCGGTTTCTCCGCTGAGTTTCTCTCCGGAATGTCGGGCGATGAAAGCCGCTCACGCCGCCTGGGCGATGTTGGTCCAGCATCGCCGGAGAATTGGCTCTGGGGAAGTTCAGGAAGACTTCCTCACTTGCTGGTCATGCTCTACGCTCAGCCGGGCGGGCTCGAAGCGTTGAAGCAAACCATTCAGACTCCGACTTGGGCGGCGGCTTTTGAAGTACTCGATTGCCTGCCTACGTCGAACCTCTACGGCGTTGAGCCCTTCGGATTCACCGACGGCATCAGCCAGCCTGAGCTGGATTGGAATCAGAGAAGGGAAGTGCGCGGCGATCAGTTGGACTACGCCAACCTGGTGTGCCTTGGAGAGTTCGTACTCGGCTATCGCAACGAATACGGCAAGTACACGGATCGTCCATTGCTCGAAGCGACCGACGCGTCGAGTTCAGCTTTGCCCGCAGCGGAAGACTTTCCAGAGAAGCGCGACTTGGGACGGAATGGCTCATACCTGGCATTTCGTCAGCTTGAACAGGATTTGCAAGGCTTCTGGCGTTTCGTGGATCGCCAAAGCAATTCCGATCCCGCGGAACGGCAGCGTCTGGCGGAATCCATGGTTGGCCGCCGGATGAAGGGTGAGCCATTGTTTCCTCCGGGCGCGAACCCGATCATCGGCGTTGATCCCGAGGATGCGCCGCTTAATCAGTTTACTTTCGATGCCGATCCCAACGGAACGCTCTGTCCGTTCGGCGCGCACATTCGTCGCGCCAATCCTCGCAATGCCGACTTGCCGGTTGGCACGGCTGGCTTGCTGTCCAGGCTTTGGCACACCTTGGGATTCGGCCTGAAGGATCTTCGCGACGACGTGATTGCCTCAGTCCGTTTTCATCGCTTGCTGCGACGGGGACGTGAGTATGGTTCTGGGTTGACGCCCGAGCAGGCTATCCAAAACAATCAGCCGAATAGCGGTGCGCACGGCATTAACTTCATCGCGATCAACGCCAACATCTCCCGCCAATTCGAGTTCGTGCAGGCCTCGTGGCTCATGGGAACAAAATTTGGCGGCCTCACCGAAGAGAGCGATCCGCTGCTGGGCAATCGTCAGCCTATTTCAGGTTGCCCGTTTACCGATACGTTCTCCCTGCCGCAGCAAAGCGGCCTGCGCACGCGCATCACGGGCCTGCCAACATTAGTGACCGTGCGCGGAGGCGCGTATTTCTTTTTGCCGGGGATCCGCGCCTTAAGGTACCTTGCCCGCGTCGGCGAGAAGCGCGCGCGGTAGCTGCCGTGTTCCGTGTTTACCCTTCGGTAATCTTAGCGCCGCGCAGTAGTTACTGTTCGCTAAATTGGGATATGTCCTCCCCGGCAGAGACTGCACATATTATGGTGCAGAATTTCCATCAAAAAAAACGCTCTTTTTCGCCCAAAATCTAGAAAACAAAGGATCGGAATTTTTCTTGCCTTCCAGATCTATGGTTCTTAAGGTAGTTACGGGTAAAATATTCTAAACATTGGAGTTATCGCGGTGCCTCATTGCCTGCTGTTCCTTTTTGGAACTGCGCGGGTTTGCGTGGACCGGCAGCAAAAAAGCTTCCGTTTTCAACTGTGGAGTCGAGCTTCCAGCGGTTGAAATCATCCAGAGGGATGGGTCAAGAGCCAGGTTGTCAAAGATCCGGCCTTATCTTGTAGATAATCTACAGATCACTAGGTTATCGCAGGCGAAGGAGTGAGGTCAAGAAGAAAGTGGGTGGGCTGGTGGGCTGAGTTCCAAATTGGGAAACCGGCCGAGAAAGCCCGGCCCATACGGAGCTTGACGCTGCACCCTGAGAATTTGGAGTCTTGCCCCCACCCTGTCCGCAAAAGAACGCAGACAAGGATGGGGCACCCTGTTTCGATTAGAATGGCTTGGCTTACTTAGCTGGTTCCACCCAGACAACAAAATTCAGCTTATCGCCTTGGTAGTCGCCAGTAATCTCCCAGCAACCCGCGACCGGTGCATAAACACCTGTCAGCATGGAGGAGATTCCTGTGAAGGCGTTCGTCGCTCCCATAACCATAAGAGGCGGAGCGGGACCGTCAAGCCGTCTCCCGGTTACCTTTAACTTGGGGCGCGGTTCCGAACGGTAATCATAACCAACACGAAACCAAAACACCTTTTGCGTCAATGGCTGCACTTCGTGCTCGTGTCCTGGTTGGTGTGGCGCCCACTCCCAGATCTCGGGATCGTGAAGCACGGTCCACAGCTTCTCGGTACCCAGCCAGAAGCCGTTCTTGGGTAGCTTAGTCGCGTAAGCGGCAGGTGGCACGAATGCCTGGGCAGGCGGACGTGTAACCGGACATGAGTCGGGCGGTGTAGATTCGGGCGAGTTTTGCTCGGAGTATGCGAACAAACTTGCTGTCACCAAGGCCAAGGCGAGGAAATACTTCATACGGCCCTCTGAAGAACTTATTATAGCGCCGGATAACAGTGACGACCGATCCCTCCTCCTGGGACGGTCCCGACGTAACCGCCTCTGCCATTCGTGATAAGATTGCGCCGCTTTCTGGGAGGAAAAAGTCATGAAATCACACCTATTCGAGACTATCGTCGCACTAACCGTGGCAGCATTGTCGGTAATCGCGACCCCTGCGACGGCCCAGACGGTTATCAGCAATGAAACGCTGGTGACGACAACTTTCGTGGTCAACAAGAAGGATGCAACCGCCAAATGTGGGAGTACGGGTTGCAGAGCAAAGACAAAGATGTTTGCGCCTATTCTGGTAACGTGTCCAGCAGCGATGGGACAAACGTGCACCTTCCATATTTCGCTGGATGCAAAGATTTCAGTCGCCCTTCCCCCATCGTGTAATTGTTTCGGAGGGGGACCGCCGGGTTTTTACCAGTTCTTAGTTGATGGCGCCGCGCCGACGATAGGACCCACCTCCGAGGAGGGGAACTATCTTTTTGAAAAAAGCGTTTACACGTCCACGCCTAATTTGGGTTTGCCCTCCCTGCTGAGCTATCCCGCTTCAGTGGTCACCACCGTGACCAATTCCGGCTCAAACAGCCATACCATCGCCGTGAATTTTGGCTGTTCGGGCACCGATGGCGCAGGTGGGTGTGAAGCGACAGCTCACTGGAGCACGATGAGAGTGGATGTGTTCGAGCCTTGAGGAAAGACAGTCTTCCCATGGTTCTGTCGATCTGGAGGGCTTGATGGCTTTTGTGGTGGTTCCGGGGAGTGCAGAGATCTTCGTTGGGAGTCCCCGGCCTTGCCGGGGACTTTGCTGCCTCAGGATGACAGCGGGGTTGGGGGGCAGATGGTGTCAGGGTTCTCTGCGGTGCTCACTGACAAGCTGCGATTTCATAGTGGGGAGGGTCACAGGTGAGTGCTCTCTTCAATTTCGATTTCGATTTCGTTTGCCTTGAGGGTTCATTTCTGGTAACGTGCGCCCGTTCTCGGGTCGCGGTCAAAACCAATGCTTGAGGGGAAAAGTCATGGCTTTTTGCACGGTATGTGGGGCTCAAACACCAGATGGTTCGACGATTTGTCCGGCCTGTAGCCGCACGGGAGCTCCGGCGGCACGGCCTGCTGCCGCTTCGGCAGGCGGGCTGACTGATAATGTGGCTGGCATGCTTGCCTACATCACGATAATTCCGGCCATCATCTTTCTGGTCATGGAGCCTTACAACAAGAGCCGGTTTATCCGCTTTCACGCCTTCCAGTGCATCTTTTTCCATGTTGCGTGGATCGCTTTGTGGGTCGTGCTGAGCATCATCGCGCACATTCCAGTGCTGGGCTGGTTGACCATCCTGATATGGCCGCTGATCGGATTGGCGGGCTTTGTCATCTGGCTGGTTCTGCTGCTCAAGGCCAATCAGGGGCAGATGTTCAAACTGCCGTTTATCGGGGATCTGGCGGAAAAGCAGGCTGGCGCGTAGCCGCGGGAATTTCGAAACGTCATTCACCCTTCCTGCTCGCAGAGCGTCGTACCCGTTCGTTCGTTGTCTGGACCTCGACCGCTGCGAGATGGCTTTCCTATTTGCTTTTGATTCCGCCCCGTTTCGGGTAGTCTGTCAGATTCGAACCGGAAGGGGAGACGCGTTTGAGAGTTCGGGTGTTCTATCACGACAAGTGTTTTGACGGGGCGTCATCGGCAGCGCTTTTTTGCCGTTTTTACCGCGAGCGGATTCGCGGCGACGCGCAGTTCGTTTACTCGGGCTTGCTGCATCGCGCCGGCGCGTTGTTTGACGAGAGTCATTTTGACGGCGACGAAAACGCTATCGTGGACTTCAAGTATTCCAGCTCGCCCAAGATCACGTGGTGGTTCGACCATCACGAAAGCGCATTTTTATCGCCCGCCGACGCTGCCCACTTCGAGCAGGACCAGAGCAACCGCAAGTTCTATGATCCGGATTTCAAATCCTGTACCAGCTTCATCGCCACCATCGCCGAGGAACGCTTTGGTTTCAATCCCGCGCCGGTCGCGGATCTGGTTCACTGGACCGACATTGTCGATGGGGCGATGTATCCGGACGCGCGCACGGCGGTGGAGATGAAAGCCCCGGCGATGAAGTTGACGATGGTAATCGAATCGAATCAGACGCATGATTTTGTGCCGCGGCTGATTCCGCTGCTCGCCAGCAGGCCGCTGGCGGAGATTATCGAAGAGCCGTTTGTTGCATCACTGCTGCCGCCGCTTCTGGAGCGGCATCAGCGGTCGATGGCCATTCTCGGGGAACGCACGGAATCGAAAGATGGCACTTTGTTTTTCGATGTCACCGATCAGGAGCTTGAAGGCTACAACAAGTTCGTTCCGTACTATCTGCATCCGGAATCGGTGTACAGCGTGGGCCTGAGCAAGAGCAGTTTCCGGGTGAAAGTCTCCGTGGGATCGAATCCGTGGGCGCCTTCGGAGCCAGTGGTCAATCTGGCGAAGATCTGTGAGCGCTACGGGGGCGGCGGACACGCCCGGGTCGGCGCCATTTCTTTTGACGTCACCAAACAGGATGCTGCGCGCACCGCTGCCCACGAAATTGTGGAAGAGTTGCGGGCGGCGGTTCGAAGTCAGGGGCAATAACTTCGATCACCTCATTCTGAGCGGAGTGAGCGGCAGAGCTGCTCGCGGAAAAGCAAGATGAGATATCTCTAACATTCCCGTGACTCCGCTTCCCACTTCCGACCCCATTGTGCGAACCGAGCATTTGGGGCGCGCGGTCAAGGATAAAGTGCTGGTCGACGATGCCACCTTTGAAATTCAGACGGGCGAGGTGCTCGCGATCGTCGGGCCTAGCGGCTCGGGAAAGAGTTCACTGCTCAGGCTGCTGAACCGCCTCGATGAACCCACAAATGGCACTGTCTATGTCGAAGCCACGGATTACCGGCAAATCGCGCCCTGTGACTTGCGGCGGAAACTGGGCATGGTGAACCAGCGTCCGTTTCTGTTCCCGGGGACGGTGGAAGAGAACCTGCAATTTGGTCCGCGGCAGCGCGGAGAGCGGTTGTCGCCAGACTCGGTGGAGGAACTGTTGGCCCTGGTGGGTCTGAAGGGCTATGCCGGCCGCGACGTCGCGAATCTTTCTGGAGGCGAAGCCCAGCGCGTTTCGGTCGCTCGCACTCTGGCTAACTCACCGCTGGTCCTGTTGCTCGATGAGCCTACGTCGGCGCTGGATGAGGCATCCAAGCTTGAGGTTGAATCGTCAATCCAGAGGATCGTTCGCGATCAAGGATTGACCTGCGTTCTCGTCACCCATGATACTGCCCAGGCCGCGCGCCTGGCCGAGCGCGCCTTGCTGCTTGAAGCGGGACGCATCGTGCGGCATGGGCCCATCCGTGAGGTGCTGCATGCTTAAGTTTCTGTTCAGCGATCCATTGCGGCTGGGTTTGGCGCAGGCTCTGGTGGCGGCTATGGCGGCCATGATGGTTGTGTTGCTCGCCCGCAAACGTGGCATCCATCTGGAACGCGAGACGCTGATCGCGATGGTTCGAGGCCTAGTCCAAATCGTGGCGGTCGGATCCATTCTCCTGCTGTTGTTGCGGGGACCGCGCTGGACCAGCGGGTTTCTTCTCACTGCGATGATTGCGGCGGCCGGGGCGACCTCGGCGCGTCGCGCAAAGGGGATGCCCGGGGCGTTTCGCGTTTCCGCGTGGTCGATTGCGTTTGGCGCCGGGTCGGTAATCGCGTTGATGACCTGGCTCGGCGTCATTGATACTGCGATCACTTCGCTCGTGCCGGTGGGGAGCATGCTGATTGCGAATGCGATGAACACGAACGGATTGGCGCTCAATCGATTCCGGGCGGACGTGCTGGCGCACGCCGGTGAGATCGAAACCGCGCTGTCTCTGGGAGCGGAATCGAGGAGCAGCGTTTCGCCTTACGTGCAGGCTTCCTTCGAGGCCAGCCTGATTCCCGCCATTGACTCCATCCGTTCGCTGGGCATTGTTTGGATTCCTGGATTGATGGCGGGCATGCTGCTTTCGGGGGCGCGACCAGTATATGCGGCGATCTATCAGTTCGTGGTGCTGGCGATGATTTTTGCCGCTTCCGGCCTGACCTCGCTGGTAAGTACGTTGCTGATTCGGGACCGAATTTTTACCGCGGCGCAACAATTAAGTTTGCAGCCAGGGAGATAATGTTTTAATGAGTTTTATCTTGCATACCGAAGTCGGACCGACGAAGGGCAAGCACCGGGGCAGTGTACAAGTCCTGCGGGCGGTCGCGTCGCTCGAGCTGACCAAAGGATTGATCGCTTTGCTGGCGGCGTGCGGCGTGCTGTTGCTGGTGCGCCGGGAGGACCCCTGGGATATTGCTGACGGTTTGCTCAGGCTCCTGCATATCAGCCCGGATCACCACTTTGCGCAAGTGTTCCTCGATTGGGCTGACTCCTTGACCGAAGCCAAATTGTGGGCGGTGGCAGGAGTCGCGGTCGGCTATTCGCTGTTGCGCTTTGTGGAGGCTTACGGACTCTGGTATGCCAGAGCCTGGGCGGAGTGGATTGCTCTGATTTCCGGAATGTTGTACCTGCCTTTTGAGATTTACAAACTGCTTAACCGGCCCAGTCCCTTCCATGTGGCGGTTTTTCTTATCAACGTGGCGGTCGTGCTGTACATGGCATATGAGTTGAAGTCAGGGGAAGGCTTGCACCGCGTGCGCCAGCCGACTTGAGCAAGAAATCTGTAGCTGTTTCCGCGTAACACCGACCCTTTTCGTAGGAACGCGAAAAAGGGTGGGGCGCGGCATTCACACTCCCTCTTCAAATTTGAGCCCATACGATCTTGAGTCAAGGCCGCTAGCAGTCGCTTTCGGCGGCATTGGAACTTGGACCGCGGTATCACGCCCTATCAGGTCCCACGCTCTGGATGAATCGGGATTTGACTATTGAATTGTGACCGTGACCTTCTTGTTCGAGCGGTGATACTGATTGGTTGCGTACAACGTGTAAGTAGTCGTGACTTCTGGATAGACGGTGACGGTAGTGCCGCGTACGGCGCCCACTTGGGGGGTCACGATGAAATAGGATGCCCCGGTTGCGGTCCAATCGAGAACTACAGGTTGCCCCGCATGGCTGATGGGAGGGTTCGCGGTGAAGCTGGCGATCTTCGGAGCTTTGCCTTGGGGGAGATTGTTCGGCGTGTAGATAGGATTCATCAGGAGCACTTCGAAGGCCGAGGCAGGCACCTGCTTCAGACTCCCAAGATCGTCGTTACTCCAGCGATTGTCGGGATCGCCGCTCACGTACATGGAGCTGCCGTGATCGGCCATGATCAGCCCATACTGCTTTAGCGCGGTCAGGATTACCTTGGACTGCGGGGGAAATGATGAGATGTCGTAGCTCGCTTTGAGGCGCAGGCGCATGCCCATGGGAGCGGCGAAGGAATTGGTGGAGTTCGGCGCCCAATGAGATGCCGGCGGCGTAAAAGCTTCGCGGCTGTACTGCAGAGTGAAGCGCAACGCATGCTGGATTTGGCCGTTGGCGACCTCATCGTAACGGGCTAAACCAGGGAAGACGGGTAAGCCAGCGGCGTCGGCGGAGGTCCAGGTGTAGGGGCGCTGTTCGTCGTTGAGCAGATCCCAGACGGCCGCGGAATCCGCTCTCCATGTTCCGTCTTTCTTAGGGTAGGAATGGTAGAGCTCGTAGAGCCAGCAATTGTCGCGGTCGAGCACGAGAACGTGGCGGTCACCGTTGCCGGGGTGAGGATAGCCTTCAATCGGGGCGTTGTGCGGAATGGGCATGGGGCCGGGATCGCTCTCATTGCCGTAGGCAGTGAACTTGATTTTTACGAACGGTGTGCCGCTCACCACAACGTAGGGAATACCGATGGTCGAGCCATCATATAAGCCGGCACCGAAATCGGGATGCACGGGAGTGTTCGCGCCGATGAAATTGATGATCGCGTCCGAATTGGGGTCGACTGAGGCGTTCGAGACGTCGAGGTTCCATGCATTGTCAGCGGGGAAGGGAATGAAGCCGTTCAGGTTTGCGGCTCTGCCCAAACTCATGCCGCTGCACGAGCTTTGGCCGTGCAGCGGGAATGAGAGGATGGCCGACAGAGCGACCAGCAGGCAAACAGGGCGCATGAAAACCTCCGGCAGAAACACCGGAGATGTTAGCACCTGTTTTGGGAGCGGATTAACACAGTGGTGCAGGGAAAGAAAGCCCCGGGCGATGCCACGGGGCTTTTTAAGACCGGCTGCACCACGCAAAGTCATCGCGCTCCACTGCGATCTTGCGTCTTTAGTGCAGGATGGTAAGCTGCCCGGCGCATTTCGACTTGGTGCCCGACGCGCAACCCTTGGTTCCGACCCCGAAATAGTTTGGTACGCCGCCCGCAATGTATATGCGCCCTCCAGCTATGGTCGGCACGACGAACTTTACCGAGCCCGGCATCACAGTGGTTGAGTTCGGGAGTAGGGTGCTGTCCCAAAGATACGTCAGCTGACCTTGGGTGTTGGGCACTGCCTGAAATGCATAGAGCACCGGGGGCTTCGAGGCAACGAAAGTTGCTTTTCCGTTGGCGTACTGGATGTTCCCAGCTCCGGCCGTTGAAAGCGCCCAGACGACTCCGGTATTGGGATCCGTTCCGTTCCACGAGACCGAGATGCTGGCCCCGGGGTAAGGGAAGTTAACCGCGTGGCTCGTGCTCGGCGTGTAGGCGGTCGTATTGAACGTGGTGCCATTGAGTGAGTATCCCCGCAAAACGTCGCGCAGACCTCCCATAAACAGGAGTTGGTTCTGGCCAGCTGACCAAAAGGCCGGACTGGTGCGCAGCCCGTTAAAGTCACCCTTGTTCGGATCAAACGGAATGGCTGGGAAGCACTGCGCGATGAAGCCGGGAGTTGGAAGGGTGGTACTAGTGGAGCAGTCAGTGGAACCGGCATCCGCACCCTTGGTGCCGGTGTAGCCGCCGGTTGGACCATCCAGCCCTCCCATCGTGTTGTTGCTCGATGCGCTGTAGGGGATGATGTACAGCATCCCTTGCTTGCCGATGGCAGTCAGTTCGGGGGTGGCCAAAGAGGGCATAAGCACAACCCCGGTGGCACCCACGTCAGTGTCGCCTGAAATCGGCAGAAGGTCACCATTGGGGCAGGGTGGGCCCGATCCGAAACAAGCGTTGCGTTTGCCCGCGTTGAGACCGTAATAATCGTTCGGGGTGTAGAAATCGACCACCTGCGGACCTTGTGTGGGTGAAGTGCCGCTCTGCAGCTTCAGCACCGATTCACCCCATTGCCCACTTTGCATGCTGGGCGGCGTTACCGACCCATTGCCAACAGAAAGATACAGGTTCCCGTTGCTATCCACGCCGGGCGCCGCGCCGGACATCCAAATCCCTCCATACCTCTTATTGCCGAGGGGTTCCGTGGTGAAGCTTCCGAGCGAGGCGAAACCGGTGCCCAGGTTCTGATAATTAAGCTGGAACTCAGCGACCCATCCGTCGTAGATTCCTGAAAAATTGGAGTCGCAATGGGAGCCCCAGGTTATGTAGACATTCGCCAATCCGGACGAAGGATTGTAGAGGGCCAGTCCGGGACGTTGCCGTTCCACCAGCGGATTGAAGCCTGTTCCCAGGACGGACGCGATATCAACAGCCGGGACAACCTCTAAGCCGGTGGTAGTGTCAATCGCATGCAGGAGCTGCCGGTAGGTGGGCCCGCCCGACCCCTTAACCTGATGGCGCGTAAGCGTATACAGGATCGGAGGATTTACGCTGGTGTCTATAACGGGCGTGGAGGCAATCCCCTCTTGCGGGGTTATCTCGGTGCAGGGACCGCCATTCGGGGCCTTGATCGAAAAATAGGGAATGGCCTTTTCGGTTGGATCAAGGGTTGTGTGCCAGCATTTTCTTCCGCTCACGGCATTGATTCCGTAGACCGTGTTGTTTTCCGTGGCGACAAAAACCACATTTGTGGCTCCGTGACAGACGCCAACGTTCCCATTGCTATCTTTCAGACCATGGATGTAGAGCGGTTGCGTATAGATGAGGCCGTCGGTGACAACGGTCTTGGCCGTGAGATTGGCGAAGTTGGTGGTGGGCGAAAGTACAGTTTCGTTCGGATTTACGCCGTCGCGGCTGTTGTCGTTGTGGTAGGTCGGCACACATGGGAGATTCCCGGTACAGAATGCCTGGGTAGGTGACAGCTTAGTACGCTTGACCTGCGCCAGCGCGGACTGTGGCAGGCTCAGCAGGCAAATCAGCGTTAGAGACAGGCTTACAGAGACTTTGGCACTGAGACGGGACATCATAGCTTCTCCATGGGTTTACTGGCTGTGTTCAACTTATCCGAGAGCCCCGGGGAGGCTCTCTTGAACCAGTGTCGAAATTAGACCTTTATTCGGCACAGAAATCAAGAGGCAAAAGACTGTAGGTCAAAGGTTTTGAACGTTTTTGAGGACCGTTGTCAGCGAGCAGGAGGGAATTGCCCCTGGTCGAGGGTAAGGGGTTCAGCCATCGCGGCTCTGCCAACGCTTTCTGGCAGAAAGATGGAAAACACAGTGCCGCTGGAACTTAGCTTAGTGCGGCTGCGAACGCGAATCGATCCTTCGTGCTTCTGCACGATGCCGTGGGAGAGCCAGAGGCCAAGCCCGGTCCCGGATTCCCCCTTGGTGGAATAGAAGGGCTCGAAAATACGGGTCAGGTCGCTCTGCCGGATTCCGCTGCCGTTGTCGGCAATGGTCACCCGTGCCCCGGTTCTGGGCGGTCTGTTTCCTTGGCTACTGGACCATTCGTGGCTATGGGTCACGCGCAGAGTTAGCCGGCCACCATCGTCGAGGGCATCGATGGCGTTGAGAATGAGGTTGGAGAAGAGCTGGCGAAGCTCTCCGGCGAAGCCGCGGATTTCGACAGCTGGATCGTACTTTTTGTCGATCCGAATGTGCTTTTCGTTCAGTTGGCGCAGGTAGAGTTGCAGCACATCGTCGAGGGTGGCCGCGACCTTCAGCGGTGAAGGGGACGAACTTTCGCGGACGAACCCCAGCATCTGTTGAGCGATGGCAGCCACACGGAGCACCTCTTTTTCGGCCATCCCCAAGTATTGATCCTGGCCTTGGGGTCGGCGGCGGGCGAGGTACATCAGGTTGATGACCGCTTCCAACGGGTTGTTGATCTCATGCGCGACCGCGGCGGCTAATCGTCCGGCGGTAGCCAGTTTTTCATTGCGGCGCAAGGCTTCTTCCGAACGCCGCTGGGCGGTGATGTCATGCGCGATGCTGGCTATGCCGATTACCTCTCCGCGCTCGTTGCGAATGGGCGAGAGCGAAATGTCCACGGTGATTCGCGTGCCGTCCTTCCGAATGCGCTCGGAGGTATGGTGCTGAATGGGTTCCCCTCGCGCGACCTTGCTTGTAATCCTGGGAACATCCTCAGGATGCTCCGGTGGGCCCAGGAGGCCTACCGGCATACCGATGGCCTCGGCGGCAGAGTAGCCGTATAGCCGCTCGGCGCCTCGATTCCAACTGGTGATGATTCCATTTACATCCCCGGTGAGGATGGCGTCGTCGGAGGATTCGACCATGGCGGCCATCTGCCGCTGGATCTGCTCAGCGCGCGTCTCAGCCCGGGAACGCTGGCAGGCAAGGCCGGCGGCGAGAATCGAGATTGCAATAAACACCAGCAAACGGCCGTAGTCATTTGCGGACATGACCAGGCTGAAGCGGGGCTCAAAGGCGAAATAATCGATGGCGAGTCCGGATGCGGCGGTGCACAGCAGCGCCGGCCCGAAGCCCAGAAATCGCGCGCTCACGATGACGGCGGCGATGAAGATCACAAATGTATCCTGGCGCATCACCGGCCACAGAAACCAGATGCTTTGGGCAACTCCGGTCGCGGCTAGCGCGGCGGCGTACCGGAGGATCCAAAGACGCCACTGCCGGTCGTTCGTCGAATGCGGAGTGTCTAGTGGAGTCATGGGAAAGAAACAAAGCCGCCGCGCAGACGGAACGGTGGTTCGACCTTGCTGCGTACGAAAAATAAGACGAATGCGGCAGGTCAGCGATCGAGCCACGATTCGCATCAGGCAATGGCTTCAGCCATATATATACCGCCAGCCCTCCCGAACCAATGCGGCGCTTCAGGCGTTGACCCTTGCGGACCGGCGTTTGTCAGCAAACGGTATCGCGGATCAATTTAGCAGGGTGGCAAGCCATAACGCAATTTGTTGCACAGTAAGGAGCACCACCAAGAGCACGGCCACGATTACGGTTGGGTGTTCAAGGTCGCACGCCCTGCGTCGGGCCCCTGCGTTGTCGGGATTACGGTCAAAGGCGATTGCAGGGTGAAATTCAGCACGGTTTCCGAGGGCAGTTTGATTTGTTGACTATGAGTAACAGCTTGCGCTCCGGCTCCCACTCCGCCACCGGCGGCAGCTCCGATTGCAGCACCTTTGCCGCCCCCGGCGATGGCACCGATAATGGCTCCGATTCCGGCGCCGGCCCCTACCTTCTCGGCGGTGTTCTTGCCTCGCGAGCTACCCTGCTTCTTGTACTGATCGGTTTGGATGCCGTAGTAATTGCCGCCCGCCGAAATGCGATCCATCTGGAGTACCAGCAAGGATTGCCCGGCGAATTTGCCGGCGCTCTGGACGGTCACCACATGGCCTTCAACATTGCAGCCCGTAGGAATCGCGGTGGCGCCATCCACGGCGAGGGGCGAATTCAGGGTGGCGTTGAAGGTCTGGCCCTGAGTTGCGGTTTCTGAATCAATCGGGTCTACCAACCTCACGGCAAAGGTTGTACCCGAAGGTATGGTGACTTTCTGTGGCGGCGGTGGAGGCGCGGGTGGTACTGGCGCGACGGCGGCCGGAGCCGGAGGCGGAACGGGTGCCGGGGCCGGTGCTGGTGCTGGTGCTGGAGTCTGTGCTACTTCGGCCGGAGCGTTGGACGAGTCATCTGCAGCGTCTTTTGAAGCTTTGCGGCTATGCTTTCCGGCCGGCGAAGGTTTGGGCTGCTCTTGCGGCGGGGCTTGGGCGACGCTTGCCTCTGACGGCGGAGCGATTTGCAGATTGTTTACGATCTGCCTTACCCCGGGTTCGCTCGACGCATAGCGCGCGGCGGCATCACGCTGGGCATTGTTGTCTACCTGGCCGGAAAGCGTAACGCTTCCATTGGCGGCCTGCACCACGAGTTGCTTGCCCTGAAGGCCGGAATCGGCGTTCAGTTTGTTCTGAATATCGCTGGCAATTTGGGCATCGGTCGGGGCTTTGGAACAGCCCACAGTCGCTAACACCATGCCCAGCAAAGCCAACGTGATGAGGTAGAGAGTAAGCCTCGCCTTCATTAAGTCACTCCCAGGGAATTTAAATCAGATATGAATAGTTTAGATGCATGAACGGGTCGGGTTCTTCCGAAAAATATCGGTGGAAGCCTGGCTATCATCAGAGTTTGCCAAAGCTTCGGGGCAAAGAATTTATCCCGCTCGAAAAGCCATCGAGCTAAGTCTGATGCAGGAATTTGTAATCCAGGATGCTGGCCGCGAGTCTGGAGCTCTCCGTTTTTTCTTGCAAGTCTTTGGTTCGAGTGATCCGTCCCTGGCAGAGCACAGTGCTGTTTTTCTGGCCGGAGATCTCTTCCGGCATCTCGAAAACCATCTCCACCAGCGTATTGTCAGGAAAGCGCTGCGGGCCCTGCAGAAGCACGCCGGACTGGCTGAGGTTGGCGATGGTTCCCTCGTACCAGCTTCCGAGATTTTTCACGCGATAGCGCACCGGCGTGTCGAGCTTGAGGCGCCGAGCGCGAGGAACCCAGGTCGGCTTGCGAGCACGGGTGCGGCTGCGCCGGTTGATGGTGCCCTCCGCCTCGGCACCAGACTGGCTGCGATCCACGCGCTCGGTGCGACGCATGGTTGTCCAGTCGTAGCTGTATTCTACGGCGCAGAGAAGGCAAACCTGGTAGAACTGGCCATCGGCAGCCCGCCGCGGCCAGGAAAACTCGTGGGAGCAACGGCCTAACATAAGAACGTCCATTAACTTCTGAGGCATGTTCGTTTGTCCGGGCGGGATCGCCGGAAAACACATCATCTAACGGCAGCGCAGTTTTGTGTAGGTTACTTTCGTGTCACTCAAGTCGGGCTGATTCGGTGGGTTCGCTATTGCGTTCACTTTATGAGGCAAAGGGGTAAAGTGGTACGGCGCGCGTCCAAGTAGGGGAAGTGGTTATGTCCGCGAGAGTACGAGTCATCAATCTCGAAGAAGGCCTCCCAACTCGCGATCAGGCGTACCAGAAGCTCGAAGTTGCGCTGGCCCGGGCGCGAAAGGACGGTATCGCGGCACTGAAGGTGATTCATGGTTATGGCTCGACCGGGTCGGGCGGCGTGTTGCGCTTTGCGATTCGGGGCTTCTTGCGCCAGCGAAAAGAGAAAGCGGAGATTGCGGCGTTCGTCAATGGAGAGAGTTGGTCGAGCTATGACGAGCGAAGCAAAGTGTTGTTTGCGAAGGTTCCAGAGTTGATATTGGATCGCGATGTCGGGCGCGGCAACAAGGGAATCACATTAGTGCTCCTATGACTTCTTTTCCTGATCGATACAGTCCGCGGTGGTGGATCATTTGAGCCTGAAGTGCCGTATATGATCAGCGCGTGAATAAAACCGATTTCAGAGTGACGGCTTTCATTCTGGCGGGCGGCAAAAGCTCTCGCATGGGAAACGACAAGGCTTTTCTCCGCTTAGGAGATGAGACACTGCTCTCCCGAGTGTTGAAGGTGGCCGGTGTCATGGCGAAAGAGGTGCGGATTGTCGGGGATGCTGTGAAGTTCGCAAGCTTTGGCCGAGTCGTCGAGGATGTGTATCGCGAGCGAGGGCCGCTCGGTGGAATTCATGGGGCACTTTCAAGTTCAACCACAGACTTGAATTTGATACTGGCGGTCGACTTGCCGTTCGTCGAGTCGAAGTTTTTGGAGTATCTACTTTTGCGCGCGCGGGAATCGGGTGCAACGGTCACGGTTCCGCGCACGGGTGCAGGATTGCAGCCGCTTTGCGCGGCCTATCGGCGGGGTTTTGCGGACGCGGCGGAACAATCGTTGCTCCAAGGGAAAAACAAGATTGATTCTCTTTTCGCGACAGTTAAGACCTGTGTGATCGAGGAGGATGAGCTAGTGCGGGCAGCCTTCTCGGTGGAGATTTTTCGGAATCTGAACACTCCGGAGGAGTTCGAAATGGCAAAGGAGGTGCGTTCCCGGCGGGGCAGTTAAAGGATGCGTCCGTGCTGTTTAATTCTTTGTCATTTGGCATTTCGCTCGTATCAATTATCATCCCTAAGAAAATCGCAGAGCACGAGGAAAACTGCATGAGCAGCGACGCACAACTGGGACCATACATCGGATTCAAGGAGGTCTCCAAGGCCTTCGGCGAGCACTGTGTGCTCGACCATGTCTGCTTCGATGTCATGGCGGGCGAGACGGTCTGCATTCTGGGACGGAGCGGAGTCGGCAAATCGGTCACGCTGCAAAACATCATGGGTTTCCTCAAGCCCGATTCAGGCCAGGTTATCGTGGCCCGGGAAGACATCACCAATTACTCTGAGCTAGAACTGCAGCGCATCCGGAAAAAAGTGACCATGGTTTTCCAGAATGGAGCTCTGTTTGATTCGCTGACGGTGGGCGAGAACGTGGCCTTCCCGTTGCGCGAACGCCGCGACCTCAAGGAAGATCAGATCTTCCAGATCGTCGATGGACTGCTGGAGATGGTGGGGGTGAAGGAAATGCGCGATCAGCTTCCCTCGGACCTATCCACGGGGATGAAGCGATCGGTGGCGATCGCGAGAGCCTTGGCGGCCCAGCCGGAATGCGTTCTTTACGATGAGCCCACGACCATGGTCGATCCGCTGATGGCGCAACTACTGGGTGATTTGATCAGCCGCCTCAAGACCCAGTTGCACTTGACGAGTGTGGTGGTTACCCACGACATGCGCCTCGCCGAAAAGGTGGCCAACCGAATCGTATTTTTGCACGAAGCCAAGGTGCTCTTCTTCGGCACCTATGCAGAAATGGAAAAATGCGGTGAACCGATCGTGCAGGAGTTCCTGGAACTGGATAAGCTGACGGTGGAAGCGTAACCGTTGCAGGCTTCGAGTTGAGCAACTGCTTCTAAAATCCTTCCCCCACCAATCGCTCGATGGTGATGGAGCTGTTCGCGGAATCACCGCGCATCATCTTTTCCACGTATTTTGCGATCATGTCTACTTCCAGATTGACGGGATCGCCGGGCTTGAGGGATTTCAGATTGGTCATCTCGGTGGTGTGGGGAATAATAGCGGCGGTCACTTGCGTTCCTTCCACGTTTGCGACCGTGAGGCTGATGCCTTCGATCGAAAGTGATCCTTTGAAGATGACGTACCGCGCCAGGTCTGACGGGATCTCGATGCGCAGCCAATAGTTGTCCGTGCCCGGAATTTTGTCGAGCGCGATGAACTTGCCGGTGCCATCAACGTGGCCTTGGACGATGTGTCCGCCGAAGCGTCCGTCGGCGCGCATGGGGAGTTCGAGATTCACTAGCGCGCCTGTCTTGATTCTGGAAAACGAAGTCCGATTCCAGGTTTCCTCAGCCAAATCGGCGCCGAACGAACTCGCCGTGATTTCGACAGCTGTAAGACACACGCCGCTAACCGCAATACTATCGCCCTTCTTCAGGTCTTTGAGCAGCTCAGAGGCCGAAACGGTAAGGCGGCGGTTGCCGTGTTCGTTGGCGATGCTGGTAACGCGTCCAACTTCTTCAATGATTCCTGTGAACATGGAATCTCCGTGAGCAGGTTTTGGGCTTCGGGCTTCAGCCTTCAGGTGTCACGATTCAACCTCGACTAAAAATCGTGAATAAGTTCGTTCCGAGTATAAAGCCTGACGCCCGAAGCCCGAAGCCTAGCCCTGAAGCCTCATTCCGCATACGGATCCCGCAAGTATCCCTCGACCGCGAAATCTTCACCAAAACGGTGTAGGCGTACGGACTTCACATAGGGCGCGTCGCTGATGCTTGCGAACCCGGCGCCCCCCGCGAACGGAACGGATTTCGCGCCTGCGAGAATTCTGGGTGCGTAATAGAGAAAGACCTTGTCGACGATGCCCGAGACGAGCGCGGCCGCGTTGACCATCGATCCGCCTTCAATCATCAGGCTCGTGATCTCTATCTCGCCGAGGAAGCGGACGACCGCGGCCATTTCAGGATGGCCATCCGCGGTTGCCGTCGGCAGTTGCTGCACGCGAACGCCGAGCTTCAGTAGCTGTTTTTTCTTTTTCTCCTCGGCGAAAGAGCAGAGCACCAAGACGTCGTCCTGTGCAGTCGTGACAATACGGGAGTCCAGGGGCAGGCGTAAGCGCGAATCGAGGATCACGCGCAGGAGCGAGCGACGGCGAGGACGGCCGCTGCGGTCGGTAAGCAGCGGATCGTCGGCAATCACGGTGCCGACGCCGACGAGAATCGCGTCGCTCTGATGACGAAGTTCCTGCACATGAGCGCGGGCGGATTCGCCCGTGATCCAGTTGGCGCGAAGTGCCGAGTTGGAGGATTGGTTTGGAGGAGGCGCGATTTTGCCGTCGAGCGTCATGGCAGCCTTCAGCGTGACCAGCGGAGCGCGATGGCGAATGTACTTAGCGAAAGATTCGTTCAGCGCTTTCGCCGCCTCTTCAAGTATGCCGGATGAGACGCTGATTCCCTGGCTGCGAAGCTTGGCGAATCCTTGACCGCTAACCAGCGGATTCGGATCCCCCATGCACGCAACCAAGCGGGAGATTCCGGCGGCGATCAGGGCGTCGGCGCAAGGTCCGGTGCGGCCCTGGTGGGAACAGGGTTCCAGATTGATATAGAGGGTTGCGTTGCGAGCGTTTTCGCCGGCTTGTTCGAGGGCGAGGATTTCCGCGTGCTTCACGCCGTCGTAGGTGTGGCTTCCGGCCCCCACAATTTCGCCCTTCGCGTCCACAATTACGGCGCCGACGCATGGATTGGGTGAGGTCAAGCCGATGCCTTGCCGGGCCAACTCCAGGGCTCGGCGGAGAAAGAGTTCGTCAGTGTCGCGGGATGTGGTCACGGCAGAAACATTATTTCATTATGGGGACATGAAGGCACTGGGCAGATCTGCGGTCGCCTGATCCTTACAGCGTCCGCGGCGGGAAGCAATCGGCAGGGCCGTTATCCTCTGGTTCTTCGAGCGCCACCGCTCCCGTGCGGCCCTTAGGACCGCGTTTCCGCGGAGCAGGTACCGAGGCGAACGGGTCATCGACCGGCTCGGCGGGCTGGTGGGGGCGGAACAAGGCAGCGACAAACCGCCAAACCAGCCACAAGGCAGCAAGCGCGACCAGTAATGCGAAGAAGGTAGACATCGCGGTCCCGTCAATGAAGCCGTTCGCTATCGGGTAATAGCTTCACTACGCAAACAATGAATCCACAAAATCCTTGGCATTGAAAGGCAGCAGGTCGCCGGCTTTTTCGCCGACCCCGACGTAGCGCACCGGTAGACCCAGCTCTCTAGAGATGGCGACTACGACTCCGCCCTTGGCGGTGCCGTCGAGCTTGGTGAGGACGATTCCGGTTACACCGGCTGCGTCCGTGAACTGGCGCGCTTGTTGGAGACCATTCTGGCCGGTGGTAGCGTCCATCACCAGCAGGGTTTCGTGGGGCGCGCCGGGAATAATGCGTTGTGCTGTGCGCCGCATCTTTTCCAACTCCGCCATTAAATTAGTCTTGGTGTGGAGACGCCCGGCGGTGTCAACGATGACGTAATCGGTGTGGCGCGCGGAAGCAGCTTGTAGAGCATCGTAGAGCACTGCCGCCGGATCGCCGCCGGCTTTGGTGCGAATGACTTCCGTTCCGGTGCGTTGTCCCCAGATTTCCAGTTGCTCGATGGCGGCGGCGCGAAAAGTGTCGGCTGCACACAGCAGGACGGTCTTGCCTTGCGAGCGAAACACCTGCGACAGCTTGCCAATCGTCGTGGTCTTTCCCGTGCCATTGACTCCGACCACGAGGATGACCTCGGGGGTACCATCGACTTTCTGGACGGAACGCGTGTTCGCGGCGTTCAGGATGGCGAGCAACTCCTCTTTCAACAGCCGCTTCAGTTCGTCGGTGTTTCCAATCTGTTTGCGGTCGGCTTTTTCTCGAAGCTTGTCGAGGACTTCGCGGGTAGTCGTGTTGCCCAAATCGGCGCCGATGAGAGTGGCTTCAAGATCGTCCAAAGTGGCGCGGTCGATTTCCTTGCCGAATGAAACGACCTCTTCGATGCGCTGGCTGAGGTTCTCGCGGGTACGCGTCACCGCTGCTTTCATGCGGTCAAAGAGCCCCGGCTTCTGCTCTTCGTCCAGGCTGCCAAACAGGGTCTGAATCATAGGTTTTGGGAGTCGCGCATCAAACTTCAATTATAGCGGCAGGTGGAGACTTGGACGGGGCCAACGTTTCGTGCAGTCGCTGCTTTGCTCAGGATGACAGCGCGAACTTATTTACGCGGGAGCTTCCGAGACGGCCGGCACTGAAGTCGGAGGATTTGTGGGAACCGCAACAGCAGCCGCAACGGGGATCGTTCGCGCCGGCACGGTTTGACGCGGGATGCGAATCTCCCCCCGCCCGTAGATCGCGGTAATTGCCGCAACGGCAGTTGGATCGAGGCGCTTGCCCGATAGATTATGAATGATCTTCAAGGCGTCCAGCGGCGCATGTGCGTGTTGGTAAGGACGATTGGTGGTGAGCGCGTCGAAAGTGTCGGCGACGGCGATGATGCGCGGCAGAAGCGGAATTTCGTCTCCCTTCAGGCCATGAGGATAACCCCGGCCATCGAGCGATTCGTGGTGAAGTTCGATCCCCGGAATCATGTCTTTCAGTTGCGCCACCGGGCGCAGGATGTTTGCGCCCTTGGTGGTGTGCGTTTTCATGATGTCGAATTCTTCCGGGGTGAGTGCGCCTGGTTTCTTCAGGATGCGATCTTCGATCCCAATTTTACCGACGTCGTGTAACTGGGCGGAGATACGGACGGTTTCTATGAAGTCTTCTGACACACCCAATTCTTTTGCGATCATCAGCGAATAGCGCGTGACGCGATCGGAGTGGCCTCGAGTGTAAGGATCTTTTTCGTCGACCGCCCCGGCCAGCATCTGAATCGAACCCATAAACAATTCAAGGTTCTCATTGGCAGCGCGCTTGAGGTCAAGCACGAAATGTTCGAGTTCTTCAGACATGACGTTGAAGGTGTCGGCGAGTTCGCCAATCTCGGTACGGCTCTTGACGTGGACGCGCTGAGAGAAATCCCCGCCTGCAATAGCTCGGCTGAAATGCGTGAGAACTTGCAGCGGATTGGTAATCCGGCGGGCGGCGAAGATGCTGATTCCGATACTGAGAGCGATGGCCATGATCGCCAGATTACGGGCGTTGCGCTGCATCTCATACACACCGCGGTAAGCCTCCGCACGCGGCTTTTGCACGACCACAGCCCAGTCCAGGTTGTTCACGGGACTGTAGGTGCCCAGCATTCTTATATTCGTTTTGCCATCACGGAGGTTGAATTCGCGGGTCGCCGCGACCATTTGCACCTTGGTGCCGGCTTCGACGAAGTTCCGCACGATTTCCAGGTTCGACATGTCTTGGCCGGTAGCGTAGTCGGAAGTTGCGCCGGCGACCAGTCGGCCCTGGCTATCCACCACGTAAGGAGTAAGGCCGCCGCGGTTGACTTCCTGCAAGCGGCGTATCAGGAACTGCAGGTCCACAACCGAGCCAATCATCCCCAGGAAGCTACCCCCGTACATTACGGGCGTGCTCACCAGCATGACCGTGCGCGAGGATTTGCCCGTGCCTACGACCAGAGCTTCGCCGTTATAGGCTCGACCTTCGCGGGCGGCGGCATAGGCACGCTCAAGTTCGCGTTGCAGGAAAGCGTCAGGGGCGATTCGCCCGGCCGAAATACCCTTGGCATCGGAATTCAACAGAGTGGCGTAGGCCAGATCATCCGAAGACGAAACGAAATTTTCCAGCAGAGCGCGCAACTCGGGCGCCTCCACATGCTCGGCGGTAATATCGCCGCCGCTGGTTACCTGCAACGCAGACGACAGATTTGCCTGCATCATGCGCAGGGATTGCTGGTGTTGTGAAATGTCATCTGCCAAGGAACGGGTGACGGTATTCTGCAGAAGCCTTTCGTTGGTGATCAGGCGGTCCCGGTTGATCGACTCTACTTGCGCAGAGTAAAAATACATGGGAACGACGCTGATCAGTACGAGCACACTTAGAATGACGTAAAGAATGGGCAGGCGAGATGGCGTTGGCAAATTCAGCGACACGTGACCCCTGCGGCAGTTTCTACACAGCCAGAGTTCAGCGAATACTCTTAAAGTGTAGCGTGATATCGCGGTCACCAAGTGTTACGAAGGTACCCCGAAAAGTGGTGCCCTTCGGGCTTCCCGGCAAGATTTGAAAAGCTCTGGCACGCATTCCTGCTCGGGCAAGTTTTCGCCAAGTGGTTGTTGGAATAACGACATGACTTCAATTCGTGGCGGTAAATCTGGCAGGCCAAGCCCTGAGGGTCGAGGGCGTATTAGGTCCGCAAACCCGAAACGCACAGAATGGGGCTACCTGATTATGTGGGAGTTTCAGGTCCGCGAAGGAATGGAAAGGCGATTCGAAAAGGTATACGGATCTCAGGGCGACTGGGCGCTGTTATTTGCTCAGGATGAATCATATATTGGCACAGAGCTAATCCATCACTTCAACAGCGCTCGCAGCTACGCGACGTTGGATTTCTGGACTTCCAAAGAAGCTTATGACAAGTTCCGGAAGCAGCGTCTCGACGACTACAAGGCTCTCGATGAGGCGTGCGAGGACTTGACCGACAGCGAACGGGAGATTGGAACGTTCGTGAGAGTTTCGAACGAATAAAGATCAAGAAGAGGATGCACTTGGATCGAACCCCGTCTCGCTCTTGGCGCTGCGGGTCATCAGATCGTGGATAGCATCTCGCGGCGACTTGCCGTGGTGCAGGACGGCATCCATCTGCGCGGTGATCGGCATTTCAACTCCGCGAGCCCGCGCGAGTTGCACGGCGGCGTGAGTGGTGAAGACCCCTTCGGCCACCATGCCATGCATGGCAGCGATGATCTCCGGAAGCTTGCGTCCGCTGCCCAGCTCGACACCCACGCTGCGGTTGCGGGAAAGGCCGCCAGTACAGGTAAGGACGAGGTCGCCCAAGCCCGCAAGTCCGGCCATCGTATCCGGCCGGCCGCCGCATGCTGTGACCAAGCGAGTAATCTCCGCGAGGCCTCGAGTGATTAGGGCTGCGATCGAGTTATGTCCAAGTCCAAGGCCGTCGCAAACCCCAGCGGCGATAGCAATGATGTTCTTAAGCGCGCCGCCGAGTTCGACGCCAATCACATCATTGTTGGTGTAAACGCGGAAAGACGGATCGCTGAATTCCCGCTGAATAGTCTCCGCCAGCAACGAATCTCTTGACGCGATGCTGATGGCGGTGGGATCGCCGCGGGCGACTTCCTTGGCGAAGGTTGGCCCGCTCAGTGCGCCAATGCGGGGTTGAAAGCCTCCGTCCGACGCGACGACATAAGAGATCACTTCCGTCATCCGCAGTAAAGTGCTTTCTTCCAAACCCTTTGTAGCGCTTACAAACAGCATGCGGGGATGGAGAAAGGGACGCATTTTCTGGAAAAGGCCACGACAGTGTTGCGATGGCATGACGCTCACGACAATTTCTGCGCCCTGAAGAGCTTCGTCAAAACTGCCGGTAACGGAAACGCAGTTGGGGATAACTTGCTCCGGGAGAAAGAGTTCATTGACCCGGCGCGATGAAATGGAATCGCGCACTTCTTTTTCGTGGGCCCACAGACGGACGCGGTGTGTACCTTTTCGCCCCAAGACAATGGATAGGCTGGTGCCCCACGCGCCCGCGCCGACGACAGCAATTTCGCTCATCGGCGGCTCCATTGGAAACGAGATTCGCTGTGGGTGAGCAGACGGCGGATGTTTTCGCGATGCTTGGCAACGATCAGAAGGGAAGCGGCGGCGATGAAGCCGAGCATCGGCAAAGGTGCACGGTCAGGCTCGAGAATCCAGGCCAGAAGCGGGAACGAAGCCACTGCGAGGATCGATGCCAGAGACACATAACGAAGCGCCAGCAAGACGATCACGAAGATGGCCACCATCACCAAAATTGTTTTGGGAGTGAGAAGAATGAAGGCGCCCAGTCCGGTGGCTACTCCCTTGCCGCCTCGGAAACGCAACCATACCGGGAACATATGACCCACGATCGCGAAGACTGCCGCAGCGCCCAGCAAGGTGTTTTGGCCGGGAAAAACACTGCGCGTGATGGTCACAGCGGAGATTCCTTTCAGCGCATCCAGAACTAATGTGAGAATGCCCAAAGCTGGGGAAGTGCGAGAAACGTTGGTTGCGCCAATGTTGCCGCTGCCCGTTTGGCGAATGTCCTGCCCGCGAAATATGCGAATCAGAACGTACCCAAACGGAATGGAGCCCAGGAGGTAGCTATACGCGGCAGTGAGAAGGAACGCGGTCATTTGATGTGGTCTTTGGACAGACTTTGCGCCGTGCTCAACAGTGACGAGGGCAACCTGTCCTCGCGACCGCCGCCAGGATGCCGGCCCTAAACCAGCGCAAAGTTTGCAGTCTTTGTGTAACGCGAACCTCCTCGCGAGAGTTGGCTCTGGTACAGAAAAAACTCGTGGGCCGCCATGGTACCAAAGTCGGGAGTGGGGAGAGCGGCCAATTTGTCCTGCAAATGTTGGAAGTTCTTGTTCGCGTCGTCGTCTTTGCGCCAGCGGGGAGCACCGGAGCGTCCGCCGCCCCGCGCCAGCGTAAGGTGTGGGGTGAAGGCGTGATCTTCTTTCGGGACGCCGAGAGCGAACGTAGCCTCATCGACGTTTTTCGCTAGAGCGGAGAGTTGTTGTCCAGATTCGATTCCGACCCAGAAGACACGCGCGGCTTTTGCCGTCGGAAAAAAGCCGTAGCCTCGGAAGCTAATCTCGAAGGATTCGGCGCGAACGTTGGAAAGAACCCGCTTGATTTCTTCCACAGTCTCCACCGGTTTCTCGCCAATGAATTTCAAGGTGACGTGCAGAGATTCGGGACGAACCCAGCGCGCATCGCGCGCAAAGCCGCTCACGCCTTCCATGAAGCGCTGAATGCGCTGGCGGATCGCGTCGTCGATGTCGAAAGCAACGAAAATTCGCATAAACCGTCATTGGTCGCCAGTCGTTGGTCGTTGGCCAAAACTATTCCGACCAACGACCAACGGCCAAGGACCGATCTACATTAGCTTCCGTCTCACCATATCCATGGCCTGTTGGCTGGCGAACCGGCGGACTCGTTTTCGATCTCCGGCAAACTTGCGTTCCACGATTTCGGTTCCAGCGTCGCTGGCCAAGGCGTGAAAAACTAGTCCCACCGGCTTCGCGTTAGTTCCGCCCGTCGGGCCGGCGACGCCGGTTATGCCCACGCCCAGAGTTGCGCCACTTCGTCTGCGAATTCCCTCCGCGAGAGCGGCGGCGACTTCGCGGCTCACAGCGCCGTGCTTCTCGATCAGTTCGGCGGAAACGTCGGCGAATGCGGTCTTCATTTGATTCGAATAAACGACCGCGCCACCAACAAAGTAACGAGAACTTCCACTCACCGAGGTGATGCGCTCTGCCAACAGGCCGCCGGTGCAGGATTCCGCGACCGCCAGGGTTGCGTTGCGCATCTGCAAATAGTAGCCGACGATCTGCTCCATGGAATCGCCGTTGTCGGAGAAGACGCTATCCCCGAGTTCTTCCTCCAGCTTTTCAACCAACTGATCGACTCGCGCCTGTGCCGCTTCGAGAGATGCGGCGCGAGTCTTCAGATGCAATTGAATCTCACCTGCTCCAGCCAGAATGGTCGTTTGAATATCGGTATAAAGTTTGTAAATGGGAGCGACGCGAGCATCGCACTGCGACTCGCCCAGTCCGGTAATTTTCAGTTCGCGGGTTGCGATGAATTGCACCGGAAGCTTGGCACGGAGGCGAGCCAGGCATTGCTCCTCGAAGAGGGCCTTCAATTCGTGCGGAGGACCGGGGAGCAACATGATGATTCTCTCGCGGCCTTCGTATTTGCCGCTCATCCATTGTCCGGGGGCGCTGCCATTCGCGTTGGGCAGAACGGTTGCACCTGTGATGACATCCGCTTGCTTGATGTTGTTTGGGGCCATCTTCCAACTGCGGGCCGCGAACCGCTGTTCGAGACCGGCGACAAGTGCGGGGTCGCGGTGAAGTTCAAGTCCCAGAGCGTCGGCTACGGCTTCCCGCGTGAGGTCGTCCTCGGTGGGGCCGAGACCACCCATGAAGATGATGACATCGGCGCGCGATACCGCGAGACCGGCTACCTCGGTGAGATGTTCGCGGCTGTCTCCGACGATGGTCTTGAAGATCACTTCCACGCCAAGCTGGTTGAGCTTTCCGGTCAGGTAAAGCGAGTTCGTGTCCTGACGGAATGGAGTCAGCAGCTCAGAGCCAATGGCGATGATCTCTGCGTTCACGGGTAAAAGTGTAAATGAAAAGACGAGAGCAAGATCGGCCACGGATTTTCACGGATTCACGCGGATGATTCTTTAAGGCTCTCTGTTCGGCTCAGGCCGGAAAATCGGCTAACGGCAAACCTTGAATGTTCCAGGCGAGATGATGAACAGCGCTGTTCGTTGCCAGAACGACTGAGCGGCCCGGACCGAAGGCGAGGCCGACCAGACCGGCACCTGCAACTGCCAACGATGCCTCGCCCGAAGGAGTGATTTTGACAATGCCGCGCTTGCCCGAGAGGGAAGCGGCGACGTAAAGATTGCCGTCCACATCGAAGGCGATGCCCTGAGGCCGTCCCAAACCGCGGAAGAAAGTCGAGACATTTCCTTGGGGGGTGACTTTGTAAATGCAATCAAAACTCGAAGTGGTCGGCCCGCTCACGAACATATCTCCATGGGGGCCGAAAGCCAGGTGGTACGCGGAAATACTTGGCTCGAGAGTCGCAAAGACGAAGATCTGACGGTCAGAACCAATCTTGAAAATTGTGCCGCTGCGATCGCCGACATACAAATTTTGGGCGCGGTCGAAAGCGATGCCTGTGGCAATACCCATGCCTTCGGCGTAAGAGGACATCGTGCCGTTCGGGGCCACGCGGTATACGGTTCCGTCAAAACGCGAGGAAACGTACATTTGCCCCGCCCGGTCGAATGCAATTGAAGTGGCATTCATCAGATCGGCAAGAAAAGGTTTGACGTTGTAGTTGGTGTCGATCTTGTAAATGGCGACTGGAACTTTTTGCCCGCGGCTCCCGGAAAAACTGACGTAGATGTTGCCTTCAGCGTCGAGCGCAGGATTGGTCACGGGATGCAAATTTTCGGCAATAGGGACGGCGACCTTGATCTGGTGAGGATTGCTGGAGTGGCCATTGGTCGAAACCACGATGGGTCCGGAGGACGCGCCTTGCGGCACGCGGGCGACCAGGAAATCGTCGGAACTGATGACCACCGCGCCCTCGATTTCGCCAAAACGAACCCGGGGCCGTCGCAAATCCTGTGGCCGCAAACCGTGGCCCGTAATCCGTACTTCGCCACCGGGCAGGGCGGCAGCCGGGAGTACCGCTTCAATGTGCGGTTTTCCGTTTACGTTCGCCTTACCCAGCAAGCGGTCAGAAATTCCCATCGATTTCAACTTCCTTGTGCGTCCGTTGAAAAGCTAACGTGGCAAGAGGCCGAGATGTAATGCCACTTGCATCACGGCCAACGCGTAGAGCCCAGCTCCAACGTCATCTAATACGATGCCGATTCCCTCGGGAAGGTGCTCCAGCTGACGCACCGGCGGAGGTTTCACGATATCGAATCCCCGAAAAAGTATAAAGCCGAGCAACAGAGATTTCCATGAGACCGGCACGCCCGTCAGAGCGATGAGCTGACCAGCAACTTCGTCAATGACCACGAACTGAGGGTCTTTCAAGCCCGTCGCCCGAGCCACTTGGGTAGCCGCGGGAATGCCAATGAGGATCGCCGTCGCCGCCAGCAGCAGTGTGGCGGCAGGCTGCCAATTCGGGTTGATCCAACCGCTCAGCAGCCACCAGAGTAAAACCGTGGCTGCCGAACCCCAACTCCCGGGACCGGGCCGGAGGAGTCCCGTGCCAAAGAAAGTAGCCACCAGCTTGGCCCAGAGCGGGGCGCGAGGGCGGGATGATGGAAGGCCGGAATCGGTTTGCGCTCTCCGGTCCGCCTCAGTCTTCATCAGAATTGTCCGGTAGCCCGCCCGAAATGCCGTCAGATATGTCCTGTACCGGCGACGAGATCACATAAGCGCCGCTTGCCCATTTGCCGAGATCGATGCTGCGACAGCGGTCGCTGCAGAATGGGAATTCCGCATCTTTACTCTTCACCGGTTTCTTGCAGATGGGGCACCGCAGGTTCAAAGTGCGCTTGCGAGGCATAGATCCCTAGATAATTTTCGCGACCAGATCATAGTCATAAGCTTCGGTGATTTGGCAGCGGTAAAACTCTCCCGGCAGGGGCTGTAGTCCCTCGGGAACGTCGTTTACAAATACCTTGCCGTCAATCTCGGGAGCATGCCGCGGGGTGCGTCCTTCGAGCAGCAAATCACTCTCTTCGGACACTCCTTCGAGCAGGAGATCGAGTTCCCGGCCTACCAGCGCCTTCTTTCTCTTTTTGCTGATGCGCCGTTGAATCTGCATAAGATGCTTGCGCCGTTGCTCGATCTCGCGAGCACGGAGCTTTTCATCCAGCGCAAAGGCCTGCGCGCCTTCCTGATCGGAGTACCCAAACGCGCCCATCCAATCAAATTCAGCCTCGCGGACGAAACCGCAGAGTTCCTCGAACTCTTTTTCTGTTTCGCCGGGGAAGCCTACGATGAAACTTGTTCGCAAGGTAACATCTGGAATCGTACGCCGCATCTTTTCAATCGAACGCAGGAACATGTCCGCGCCTCCGCCACGCTTCATGCGCTTTAGAACCGCCGCTGATGCGTGTTGCAGGGGCACATCAACATAGGCGCAAATTTTCTCGTGGGAGGCAATGGTTTCGAGCAGATGTCCTGTGATCTTGTTGGGATAGGCGTAGAGGAAACGAACCCAGCGCAAGTTCTCGATGCCAGCCAGTTTTTCGAGCAGGAGCGCGAGCCCGTCTCTAAGGCCAAAATCTTCCCCGTAGCAGGTTGTATCTTGTCCGATGAGCGTGATCTCGCGCACTCCGGAGCGGGCCAGACGTTCGGCCTCGGCAATCACGGATTCAAATCGACGAGAGCGAAACTTTCCCCGTAGCTGTGGAATGATGCAAAAGCTGCAAGGGTGATCGCAGCCCTCGGCAATCTTGATGTACGCGGTGTACCTAGGAGTCGCGAGAACTCGTGGCGTCTCTTCGTCGTAAAGGTAGTTCGGCAGATCAGCGATTGCTCCGTCCCACGACTCGCGAGAGAATCGTCCTTGCGCTTCCCGAGCGTCGCCTTCGGGTCGCGATGTCAAAATGTTGAACGGAGACGACTTGGATGGCGCTGGCGCGATTCCTGCCGCTGCGAGAATCTTTTCAAGTTCACCCGTGCCCACGACTGCGTCAACTTCTGGGATGTTCTTGCGAATGTCGTCGCGAAAGCGCTCAACCAGGCACCCGGCAACGACCAGCTTTCGGGCACGGCCGTCGGTCTTGAAGCGCGCCATCTCCAGAATCGTGTTCACCGATTCCTGCTGGGCGCTGGCGATGAATGAACAGGTGTTTACCACGATGACGTCGGCGTCTTCGGCGCGCGGGATCAACTCGGCTCCCGCTTGCGCCAGCATGCCCATCATGACTTCACTATCCACCAGATTCTTGGGGCAGCCCAGGCTGACGAAGCCGATCTTCGGCCTGGATGGGAGCGCACTTCCGGCGTCTTCCGGCGCGATTTCGATAGCTACAGTGGGCTTCTCGTGAGGCATGGAATCCCTCTATTCTAACATTCACAGTCTGGGGGAGTCGGGAAGGTCAAAGAAAACATTGGGAATAAAGCGATCAGGAGCTGGAGCGTGAATCGACTGACATGGTTCGGATTGTTTGCAGTCACAGGAATGTTGATCTGCTATGCCTTCGAGGATCGAAGCCGATGGTTCATCCTGGCATTCGCGGTCGCGTGCACGTTGGGTTCAGTCTATGGATTTCTTCAGGGCGCCTGGCCGTTCGGAGTAGTCGAGGCTATCTGGTCAGTCGTTGCCTTGCGGCGCTGGTGGCTGGCGACCAAATCCTGATCCTGAATTGTTCAGCAACTAGCGTCGAGCAGCGGTCGAGACTTCCTCGTATAGTTCAGGCAAACGCTGGGCGTCGTCAGCCGAACCTCCGAATCGGGCTGACTCGTAGCGCTGGGTAAACTTTGCGACCGACTCTCGCATTGCCTCGTCTTGAATGGAAGTTACAAATTCTTGCGGAGTGTGCGCTGGGGATTTACGCCAACCCCTCCTTTCGAGCATTCGCGTCATGCGTTCATACCAAATCGTCGCGGCAAGGCTTGGTGACTTTTCTGGGCGAGCCGCCAGACGACGACTGCGAAGCAATCGCCACAGTCGCAGCGCATTGCCTGCAAAAAGAAGCAGAAGTGCAATGCCTGCTCCCGCGACGCTCCATTTCCCAGGCGAACCGGCGATTGTCTGCTGAGTCCGACGAACTGCTGCCAGCAACGCTTCATGGTGGCGATGGGCCCAATCTCGTGCTTCCCGGAACCATTCCACGCTATTGCGAGTGGCCTCACGGCCCAGACTGTATTGATGACCAGCGTCGTAATTGATGACCCACTCCCGCCAGAATGACGCCAATGCGTCCAGGTACAACATGCCGCGGCTCCAGCCGGTGTGCATCGGTGCGGGCGCTGCTGGGGTGGGGTCGAAACTGATCCATCCATAGCCGGGGAAATACGCTTCCACCCACGAGTGCGCATTGCTGGCGCGAACCAGGTATTGGGACGTAAGGTCGTTGAATTCCCCGGTGCGGAAACCGTTCACCATCCGCGAGGGAACGCCCAAAACCCGCAACAGGATTGCCATCGACGAAGCGAAGTACTCGCAGTGTCCCTCTTTGCGTTCAAAAAGGAAAGTCGCCACCGGATCGCGTGGTACGGTTCTGGGAAGTTGCAGCTTGTATCCAAAGTTCGTTCGCAGATACTGCTCGACTGCGGCCGCCTTGTCGTAATTGTTGTCAGCGGAAGCAGCAATTTTCCGAGCCAACGGAACGACGCGGCCGTCCAGCTTCGGCAGTTGCAGATAGTCCAACAATATCTCGGGCGGGTAGTCGTAAGAAGCCGTGCGCAGCTCGCTCGGGCTCGGGCGGGCAATGTCGGATGTCGCCTCATATCGACCGACGGGATGATCGGGATCGAGGTCAAAAACGGCATCCCCGTTATCCATCGATAGCAAACGGTAGTTGCCCTGCAGCACTCCGGCGGTTGGTGCAAGAAAAAATACGTTGCTGACCAGAGGCTCCATCAAAACCCGATAATGAATTGGTTGCGCGGATGCCGCAGGCCGAAGGTTTTTCCACTGCGCGCCGGTTTGCTGCAACAAGAAACGACCGCCGCCCAGGCTGGTCACGACGTGCTGCGCGTGCGGGTTGAACCAGGTTTTGCCATTGAAGATGTTCAATGTCACACCGCGCCACTTCAGGTCGTACGCGCCGTGCGGATCGCCGTCGATCTGGATGTGCATCACCAGCGAGTTGGACTGCTGAATCTCCCCGATCTGGCCGAGTTGTACCTGGTCGCTGAAGCCCGTACTGATTTCGCGGCTGCGAGCAAAGGCGCTGAGGTACCCAGTCGATATGCGGGGCAGCACGAAGAAAATAGCCCCAGCGCCGAGCATTATCAAGAAGGCCAGCGCTGGCGACGCGCCTGCCAGAGAGAAGGCCATTTGCCGGTAAGCCGGGTCGTCACTCGATGAGTTGGCTCGCACCGTGGCCTGGGCGGAGGCGCGCCGCATTTCCATCAGAATGCAGGTCACGACCGCCATTAGCATGAACGTCGCGAATGCCAGCAGAAAAGTGCTGTCCACGGTAAGCACCGCCGCCGCCAGCACCATAAGAAAGGAAATGACGGCCAGGAAATAGTAGTCGCGGTCGCGCCGGGTAGAAAACAACCTCACCAGCATGACGAAAAGAACGAGATGAACGGTGGCAGTGACGAATACGCCCGAAAAGACGAAGTAATCCCCGAGATAGAAGGCCACGTAACCGAGCGTCAGTATCGTCGTCCACTTCTCGGGAATAAGCAGGACGCGACGCATGGCCAACAGATATCCGCGAAACAGAATCGCCGAGCCCACAAGCAAAACCGTGGGCACGTCCAGACCTCCGGTCGACGCCAGCGTCCCAAAGCCACACAGCACGAGCAAATACAGCGCGATTTCAAAGTAACGCTGAACCGCCGCGGGCAGTGGAGCGATCTCGGATTGCAGGCTAAGTGCGGAAGCCATGAATTTATCTATTGTTGGCGATTCCGGCAGGAAAGGGAAGAGTACGTTCGGAATGCTAGAATCAAATAGGTCAGGCATCGGTCCCGCGCGACGCACTCCCGCCAACCCCGCCAGGTCCGGAAGGAAGCAACGGTAACGGGCTCTTGCGTGTGCAGTGGGTCGCCGGTGTCTGGCTTTTTCGTTTTCTCTGGAATCCGTTGAGTGGCCGGTGTTGCAGTTTGCACACGCGTCTCCCGATTTCAACTCATTAAGTTGGACATTGCCCGCTCCGTACGGCAGAATAGCAAGTTCATATTTCATCCTGGAGAACTCATAGAGTGAGCCAACCTGTGCGCGCAGGCGTCATCGGAGTCAAGATCAGCGCTCTTGGCACCTACGTCCCGCCCCGTCTGCTGACCAACGCCGACCTCGAGAAGATGGTCGAGACCACGGACCAGTGGATCACGGAGCGCACTGGGATCCGCGAACGCCATATCGTGGACAAGGGTGTAGCCACAAGCGATCTGGCAGTGGAAGCCGCGAAGAGGGCCTTAACCGCACGCGGCCTGGCGCCTTCCGACATGGAAGCGATCATTGTCGGCACGGTTACTCCCGACATGTTTTTCCCGTCGACCGCATGCCTCGTACAGCACAAACTCGGAGCCAAGAACGTTTGGGGCTTCGACGTTTCCGCTGCCTGTTCGGCCTTCGTGTATGCGCTGCAGACGGGCGCGCAGTTTATCGCAACCGGCGCGCACAAAAAGGTGATGGTGATCGGCGCAGATACGATGTCATCGATTATCGACTACACCGATCGAGCTACCTGCATAATTTTTGGCGACGGCGCGGGCGCGGTGATCCTCGAACCCGCCGAGAGTGAGTCACTCGGCTTGATCGATTTCATCCACGAGGTCGATGGCTCAGGAGGATGTTCGCTGTACATGCCGGGCGGCGGCAGCCTTAATCCCGCGACCCATGAAACCGTAGACCAAAGGATGCACTACGTCCATCAGGATGGCGGCGCAGTGTTCAAGTATGCCGTCCGCAAGATGGCTGAAGTCTGCGAGAAACTCCTGGAGCGAAATGGATTGAAGGGGAACGATGTAGATGCTTTCATTCCGCATCAGGCGAATCAACGGATCATCATGGCCACCGCCGACCGCCTGTCCATGGATCCGGAACGCGTAATCATCAATATCGACCGCTACGGAAACACCACAGCAGGCACGATTCCACTCGCCATGGAGACCGCTCGACAGGAAGGCAAGCTCAAGAAGGGCGATTTCGTGTTGTTGGCATCCGTGGGCGCAGGATTCACCGTGGGCGCCACGTTATTGCGCTGGGCCTACTGAACCAGATCACTACTTTCCGTTGGCGCCGCTGCTCTTCTGCTGCTCGAAAGGCTTTTGCAGATATTTCCGCGCTTCTTCCAACGCACCCTGGGTGTTGTCGTTGGTCTGCAGCGCCTGCCGATACTCATTGGTAGCGCGTTCGCGCTGCCCGGTAACGTCAAAGATCTTGCCCAACTGAATGTGGCTCCAAACCTCGGTCCACCGCGGATCACCGTCGCCATTCAGCGAATCTCGATAGGCGTTGGCGGACGCCTGATAATTCTTTTGCAGAAAGAACACCTCGGCAATGCGATAGTGCGCCAGTGAACTGTTCTTGTTGACTTCGAGAGCCTTATTGAATTCCGACAGCGCCGCCGCGAAATCACCCTGTTGAATCAAAGCCTGCCCCCGCTGAATCGACGCCCGCAACTTGATGTCAGGGGAGTTTTTCAGCACCCGGTTACCCGGATCAATCAATATCCGACGCGGTTTGCCAAAGGTTTCAAGGGTGAACGCCGAATCCGTCCCCACAACCTCGATGCGTTTTTCTTCCGTGTTGCCGTCTGTATCCACTTTCAGTTCGACCGGCATGCGGAAAAGGTCGAGGTCTTGCGTGATCTGTCCTACGATGCGGAACCCCGGGCAGCGTTGATTGGCGGGGCACTTGGTGCCCAGCCGGTAAACCGTGTACTTGGTCTTGAATTCGGGAGCGCCTGTCGAATCCAGCCACTGGGTGAAAAACCAGGTCAGTTTATCTCCGTAGACCTGTTCCGCGATGGCGATGAAATTATCCAGAGACGCCGACTTGCCCGCGTATTTCGAGGCGAAAGTGCGCATTGTCTGGTCATACTTCTGATCTCCTATCACCCAGCGCAGCATGTGCAAAATCATCGCACCCTTGTCCGTCGCCAGCGACTGGAACTCGGGCGAGAACATATCAAGCTTGCCGCTTGTGGCCAGCGGCACCGAGTCGTAAGCCAGCGCTCCTACCGACATATCTTTCACTACTTCATCCAAACCAGAGCTCCCCGCGGCGTTCTCCACATACCGAGCTTCGGAATACCGCGCGAAACCGTCGCACAGCCACCAGTCATCGATAGAATCCGGACTCACCGAAACTCCCCACCACTGATGCGCGATAGTGTTCGCCAGCAGCCGGTAATTCACCTTTTCGGTCACCGCGCGGCCCGCAACCGCGGCCATCTCCGGAGCCCACGCACCGGGCACGGTGTCATCCGGAATCTCGACCACCCTTAGAGTTGTCGAAGGCGCGGCACCATAGAGGGTCACGAAATAAGTAAACTCCTTGAGCGCTGTCTCCGCGTACATCGCGCCCAAATTCTGGTGAACCGGTTTGAAAAAAACGTGGAGATCCACACCAGCTTCGTCGCTCTTGAATTCCTGAAACGTTCCGGCCACGATGGTCCCTGGAAAACTCGGTTTGTCCCAAACGAAGGTGTAGGTCTTGCCCGGCAGCGCGCTTGCGGCGCCTTTTTTCGAGGCAGAAGGATTACCCGTCGTCTCCTTTCCGCTCCCGATGACGACCATGTGCGCCGGCACGGTGATGTTCATCGTGGCCGTAAACCGGTTGATGCCGTAGGCATTCACCGGAAACCAGCGTCCGGCATAGAGCAGGTAGCTGGTTTCGTCGTCGATCGAGGCCAGCTTGAGCCCTTGCACTGGGCTGTCGTCGGCGGAGTCGAGCGTGCCGTCGTATTCAAAGGTGAGGCTCGTCGAATTGTCTTTGGTGAGGGGCTTGGTCAACTCTACTCGCACCGTGAAATCCTGCGTGATGCGCTCGGCCGAAAGTGCCTTGCCAGCATCGTCAGTCACTTTCGTCACGTGCAAGCCGTTATGCAGTTCAAACGTCGCGGCGGTGATGTCTTCGAGAGCCGTGAATCTCACCTTTGCCCGAGCCGAAATTTTATGAGTATGCGGCGTCAGTTCGGCGTCGATTTGATAGTCGTCCACCCGCAGCCGAGTCTTCTCGGCCGCCCACGCGGGCAGCGAAACGAACAGAAATAACGAAGCAAGAGAGATTGTAAGAGCTCGACGCTGGCGCCGAGGTTGAAAGAACATTCAGGAACGTCTCCCGGGAAATCCCGCAGGTCTCAAATCAGTCTGATGAAGATTGTGACGCAAAAGATGCTGCCAGGACAAGGCTTAGCCGCTTTTTCCTTCTTTCCCCGCTCGTCTGTTTACTCCGCGGAAGCTTCGTCAGAGCGCGAGACGCAGCAACCTACGTCTCTACGGTCGGTCTCGAAAAAAGCGCCATAACCGCCTCGGCTGCGCGTTCCGCAGGATGAAGCAGGTCTGGATTCGGGCCGCGTAACAAGTCCTTCACTGCCGCCAAGCCCGCAATCATCTGCTCCCGTTTGGGACCGTCGGAAAGAATCTCTTTGAGACGCGCCACTACCTTCTCGGCAGTAAAATCCTGCTGCACCAGCTCCGGCACAATCTCTTTTCCAGCGATCAAATTCACCATGGCAAAGTGCGAAACCTTAACTCGCGACCGCCCCAGAAAATACGTCAGCGGCGATACCCGATAGACCATCACGAACGGAGTCCCCATCATCGCGGCCTCGACAGTCGCCGTGCCGCTGGCGATGATCCCCGCGCGCGAATGGGCTAATGCAGGTAGCGCATCGGAAACTAATCGGACGGAAGAACCAACAATCAAAGATTCCAGAAACCCGCGATCCAGCGTAGGCGCGATCGGAAGCAGAAATTCATACCCCGAACCCAGCTTTGCAGCAGAATCCAGGATCGCCGGCAAATTCATCCGCACTTCCTTCATCCGGCTGCCCGGCATAAGGGTGATCCAGAGCTTGGTCGGGTCAAGCCCGTTAGTCTGAGCGTAAGCAGCGCGACTAATCGACGGCGGAGAAAGATCGGCAAGCGGATGGCCAACGAAAGTAGCATCCACGCCTCGGTCGCGGTAGAACTTCTCTTCGAAAGGAAAAATCACCAGCGCCTTGTCGACGTATTTACGCAGCAGTCGTACTCGCCCCTGCCGCCAGGCCCAGAACTGCGGACAAACGTAATACACAACAGGAGTTCCGCGCTTGCGCATCTGCCGCGCAACCCGCCAGTTGAAAGCAGGAGAATCGATCACGATGGCAAGATCGGGGCGACGCCGGTCCGCCTCCGCGATCAACTTGCGAAACAAACCGTAGATCTTGGGCAGATGGCTGACGATTTCGGAGATGCCGACCACAGCGAGATCTTTCGCGTCGACGACTGTGTCGCACCCCGCAGCCCGCATGCGATCTCCGCCCACCCCGAAGAATTCAAGGGCTTGCGTGGGGACCGGCGCCCCCGGCTGTCCGGCGGAGCGAAGCTCCGCAGCCGCCATCCGCCGCAAAGCCTCGATGAGCTGGACCCCATACATTTCCCCAGAGGCCTCGCCGGCGGAGATGAGAATCAGCACAGAAGCATTGTACTTGGGGCTGCAGCGTGTGGGCCTTCTCCACCTGCGGGCCTGCGGAGCTTTACTCAGCCCGGACGGGCGAGGCGCCCGTCCTCACACGAGTGTTTGGTGGCGTCGTGGCTAGTCGTCGGCTTGAGCGGTTACTTGGGAGCTCGTGGCTACTTCCTGATCTTTGTATTGCAGTTGATAGAGTTTGTAGTAGATGCCCGTGATGGGCGAGCAGTTGCTGGTGAGAGCCCATTTCGCGAACTTGGCCTTTGTGCATTACGACGATCTTGTCGGCGCGCTGGATGGTCGAGAGCCGGTGGGCGATGATCACCGAGGTGCGGCCCTCGACCATGCGGCTTAGGGCATCACGCACTCGGAATTCGGTTTCCGTATCCACGCTGGAAGTGGCTTCGTCAAGGATCAGGATCTTGGGATCGTGCGCCAGGGCTCGGGCAAACGAGATGAGCTGCTTTTGTCCGGTCGAAAGCGTGCTGCCGCGCTCGCGGACTTCTTCCTTGAAGCCATTGGGGAGAGTGCGGATGAAGTCAGCCAGGTTCACGTCTTCCGCGGCTTTTTCCACGTCTTCGTCGTCGATGCCTTCCGTGCCCAGGCGAATGTTGCTGGCGACGGTTCCGCTGAACAGAAACGGATCCTGCAATACCACGCCAAAACGGCGGCGAAGATCAGCGAGGTCCATATCTTTGACGTCGACGCCGTCGATTTTGATCGCGCCCTTCTGCACATCGTAGAAGCGCATAAGCAGTGAGATGATCGTGGTCTTGCCGGCTCCGGTGTGGCCGACGAAGGCGACGGTTTCGCCGGGTTCGATGGTAAAGCTAACGTCGCGCAGAACCCAATCAGGGCCGGAGGTAGTCGAGCTTTGCTCGACGCGGACGGTCGGGAGCGGCCGTCCCCACGTGATCGTTTCCCATCGATCATTGGTCGGCATCGTTCGATATGCGAACCACACGTGATCGAACTCGATGCGGCCGGGACCCTCTGGCGTCTTCGTGACGTGCGGGTGACGTGATCTCAACTGGTGTGTCGAGCAGCTTGAAAATGCGTTCGCTCGAAGCCATGGCTGATTGCAGGATGTTGTACTTCTCGCTGAGATCCTGGATGGGCCGGAAAAAGCGCTGCGCATACTGGATGAACGCAACCAGAACGCCAAGGCGTGGTCAGCGTCCCGATCTGAATCACACCGCTCACGAATACTGTTGCCGCCGAACCAGATGACGCAGGCAATCGCGATCGCGGAGAGAACTTCGACCACCGGATAATAGACGGCGTGCGCCATGATCGCATCTTTGAACGCGTCCATGTGAACGGCGTTGACCTCGGAAAACTTGTCGAAGGCGCGTTCCTCACGATTGAAGAGCTGCAGCACGACCATGCCGCTGACGTGCTCCTGCAGATATGCATTGATTCGCGCAATGGCCACGCGAATACGCCGGTAGGAATCGCGCACCTTGTCACGGAAAATCTTGGTCGCGATGCCGATCAGCGGCAGCACGGCAAAGGTGATCAGGGCCAGCTTCCAGTTCATGCGCAGCATGATCGCGATAATGCCGGCCAACACGAAGACATCCTCGAAAATCGAGACCACGCCGGAGGTGAACATTTCGTTCACCGCGTCCACGTCGGTGGTCACGCGAGTGACCAGGCGGCCGACGGGATTCTTGTCGTAGAAACCAATGTGCATGCGCTGCAGGTGACGGAAAATCTGGGCGCGCATGTCGAACATCGTTTTCTGCCCCGCCCACTGCATGAAGTAAGTCTGGAGATATTCCAAGAGAAAGCTGAAGACCAGCAGGCCGACGTAGAGCGCAGCGATCTGCGCGATCCCGACCAGAGGTTTGCTGCTTAAGAAGCGATCCAACGGCGTGCGCAGTCCCGGCACCGGCGCCAGGTAGCGATCAATCACGATCTTTGTCAGATACGGCCCGAGAACGTCAGCGCCCGCCTTCATCAGGATGGAAGCCAGCGCAATCCCTACCTGCCATTTGTAAGGACGCAGGTAGGTGAGCAGCCGTTTCATCAACCGGCTGTCATACGCTTTGCCTAATACTTCTTCTTCCGAGGCCATGGGTGGCTATTGTGGGCGAACTCAAAGATACCTTAGATAGATGGGAAAGAAGCGTACAGGATGGAAAATGTGGATGGAGGCGGGGGATCTGGGTTTTGCTCGGGCCGGGAAAAGCAAATTCGTCGTCGCTGTGCTCCCCGGAATGACGAAATGACAAAGTGTGGACAGTCGCCGACTCTATGCGATTTTCTTTAGTACCAGCGCCGAGTTCTTCGACCCGAAACCCACGCAGTTGCAAATCGCGTGTTCGATCTGAGCTTTGCGGCCCGCGTCGGGCACGTAATCCAGATCACACTCGGGATCAGAGACGTCGAGGTTGATGGTCGGGGGAATCTTTCCGTGCTCCATGGCGATCAGGGTTGCGGCCAGGCTGGCTGAGCCGCAGGCGCCCTGGGCGTGTCCAATCTGCGACTTCAGTCCGGACATGGGAATCCGGCTCGCGTGCGCGCCCAGAGCCAGTTTCAGCGCCCGAGTTTCCACGCGATCATTCATTTCGGTGGAAGTGCCGTGAAGGTTCACGTAGTGGACGTCCTCGGCGGCAGATGCCCGCTTCTTCAAGAGCCAAGGTGATCGCGCGCGCGGGCTCTTCCGGCGAGTCGCTCATTCGCACCCGATGGAAGGCCTCGCAGGTGGAAGCGTAGCCGGTGATTTCGGCGTAGATGCGCGCGCCCCGCGTACGCGCATGCACGTAGTCTTCGAGGATAAACATCCAGGATCCCTCGGCGATCACAAACCCATCGCGGTCGGCGGAAAATGGTCGCGAAGCCGCGCTCCGGCGCATGGTTCCAGGACTGAGTCAGCGCGCGCAGCAAAGGTATACCCTTTGATGATTCCCGGCAGTGATCGGCGAATCCACGCCTCCGACCAGAAACATTGGCTGCACTCCAGCCTGAATATGCTGGTAGGCATAACCGATCGCGTCGGTGGAGGAAGTGCAGCCCGCGGTGACTACGTGGCTGTAGCCGCGAAAGCCGAAGCGCATGCTGATTTCGCTGGGAATCGTGCCCATGGTGCCGCTGGGAATGCAGAACAGGCTGACTTGCTTGACGTGTCCGGAATGCCAGAGCCGGTATTGTTCTTCGGAGAATTCCTGGGCGCCGCCGCCCGTGCCCAGGATCACGCCGATCTCGCGTTTCTCCTCCATCGACATGGCCGCCGGGTCGAGCCCTGCGTCCTGAATGGCTTCGCTCGAGGCGGCTACGGCCAAGGGCACGACGCGGGAAACGTGCTTGCGCTCGCGCGCGTCCACCCAGGCCAGTTCGTCAAACTCCGGAATCTCGCCAGCGATGTGTACCGGCAATTCGGAGGGATCAAACCGCGAAATTCGCTTCACGCCGGACTTTCCCGCCAGAATGGCGCGGCAGAAGGCTTCCTTGCCGATGCCGTTGGGGCTGACCACGCCGATTCCGGTGATCACCACCCGTGGAAGCGTCATTAGGTTTTCGTTCGCTCGCTTTTTTGTAGCGCCACCATCCCGGCGGCTGTCCTGGGGGCGTCTCCAACCTGCGAGGGCAAGGTGCCCTCGCGACAGCCGGCAAGATGCCGGCGCTACCAAGTGCCCTCGCGTCCCACCGAAGTGGGATAATCGTCCGGATGCCTCTCGGCCTTTACATCTCCGTGCCGTTCTGTCGTACCAAGTGCAGCTATTGCAACTTCGCTTCGGATGTCTTTTCCCGCGCCGTTTTTCAACGCTATGTGGACCGGGTTTGCGATGACATGAAACGTGCCAACGCGACTGTATCACAGATGGGCGGACGCATTGAGCGCAGTCGTCGACTCCATCTACCTCGGCGGCGGAACTCCTACTGTACTGGATATAGAGCAACTGCGACGGCTGTTTGTCACGATTTCGCAAAATTTCGAGGTCCAGCCGGAGGCGGAGATCACGGTCGAATGCGCTCCGGGCACGCTGACCCCGCCTGTGATTGAAGCTCTTCCGCGCTGCAGCGTGAATCGCGTGAGCCTGGGCGTGCAGTCGTTTGTCGATCAGGAGGCGGCTTCAGTCGGACGTCTGCACAATCGCAAGACGGTTCTTGACGACATTGCCAGCTTACAAGCCGCCGGGGTCACAAATATAAACCTTGACCTTATCGCGGGGTTGCCACACCAGACGTGTCGATAGCTGGGAGTTTTCCGTGGAACAGACTGATTGCCGCGCCACGCGCCGCACGTCAGCGTCTACATGCTTGAGGTGGACGAAGACTCACGTCTCGGCCGCGAACTGATTGCGGGCGGTACCAAATACCACGCTCACTTTGTGCCAGATGAAGACGTGACTGCGGATTTGTATTGATGGCCTGCGAGCGACTGGAAGCAGCGGGAGTGCGGCAGTATGAGATCTCCAACTTCGCGCGGCAGGGATACGAGTCGCGCCACAATCTGAAATATTGGACCCGGCAGCCGTATCTGGGCTTTGGCGTGGATGCGCACTCTATGCTGCCAGGTTTAGAGCGAGGAGTGGAAGCGGTTCGATTTTCCGCGCCGGATTCGCTGGAAGCATTATGTTGCCGGAGGGCCGCTGAATCGTATCCAAGTTTCATCGGTCGCAGCCGCTCGAAGAGACATTCTTTCTGGGTCTGCGGCTGAACTGCGGTGTTGACCTCGGCAGGTTGCGGCGGCAGTTCGGAGAAGACGCGGTCGCGGATTTTGGCGAAGCCATTGCCGAATTGTGCGAACGGGATTGATGGTGAGCACAGGGAGATATCGATCCGTTTGACTCCGCAAGGCCGGCTTCTTTCCAACGAAGTGTTCGAGCGCTTCATCGCGGTTCGAACGTGAGAGCCCGCGCCGTACTCCGCGGCTGTTCGCAGCGACTCTGCGTTTGTATGATCTCGAGGTATTTTTGGCCGACAAATCTCAATACGCTGAGGTCGCCGAAATGCGCAGAGACGCCGAAGAACTTTGGCCTCTTCACGCTGAGCGCCTAGGGTAACTTTCACTCTTGCTCTCTGCTATGTTCTAATCAAATGTTTCCCTCCTGCCGTGCCAGGATTGAATCTTTGACGCGGCCGCCGCACTCAACCGGAGGATCCTTGGATTTTCTACTGAACGAAGAACAGCTTCAACTGAAGAAGAGTGTGCGCGAGTTTGCCGAGCGCGAGATCGCCCCGAACGTCATGAAGTGGGACGAGGCCGGCGAGTTTCCGCTGGCCATCATCAAAGAACTGGGCAAGCTCGGCCTGCTGGGCACGGTTTTCCCACCGAATACGGCGGGGCGGGCATGGGCTACATCGAATACGTCACCGCGATCGAGGAACTCTCCCGCGTGGACGGTTCGGTGGGCATCATCGTGGCGGCGCACACTTCGCTTTGCTCGAACCACATTTTTATTGCCGGCACCGAAGAGCAGAAGAAGAAATATGTCAGCCAACTGGCCACCGGCGAGCACATCGGGGCGTGGGGACTGACGGAACCGTCCGCCGGATCCGATGCGGGCAGCGCGCGGATGACCGCGGTACGCAAAGGAAACACCTGGGTGCTGAATGGCACCAAGACTTTCTGCACCAATGGGCACTATGCCGACATGCTAGTGGTGATTGCAGTGACCGACCGGGCGGCGCACACGCATGGGCTTTCTGCGTTTATTGTCGAGAAGGGCGCGAAAGGGTTTCCGTCCGGGAAAGAAGGAAAACAAGCTGGGACTGCGGGCGAGCGATACCGCCGAACTCATCTTCGAAGACTGCGTCATTCCTGCGGAGAATCTTCTAGGCAAAGAAGGTGACGGATTCATCGATGCCATGCGTGTGCTGGATGGCGGACGCATTTCGATTGCGGCGCTATCGCTGGGCATGGCGGAAGGCGCGTACGAAGCCGCGCTGAAATATTCCAAACAGCGCAAGCAGTTTGGCAAAGCCATCAGCGAATTCCAGGCGATTCAGTGGAAGCTGGCGGATATGGCGACCGAGATCGAGGCGGCGAAGTTGCTGACGTTCCGGGCGGCATCGTTGAAAGACGCGGGATCGAAGAGCACGCTGGAGTCGTCCATGGCGAAGCTGTATGCGAGCGAAGTGGCTGTCCGTTGCGCCAACGAGGGCGTGCAGATTCACGGCGGATACGGGTTCATCAAGGACTATCCGGCGGAGAAGTTCTATCGCGATGTGAAACTATGCACCATTGGCGAGGGGACGAGTGAGGTGCAGCGGTTGGTGATCGCAAGGCAGTTGCTGAAAGATTGAGGATCTAATGAAAGAAGAACAGAAGGAGTTAGCAGAAATCTCCGACTCGGTCACTCGTTATTACGACTCGCTTACCGACGAGGAGATTGCCGAGGACCGCGCATGGGGCGAGTTTGCGGCGCTCCAGCTTCCAGCCGAGTAAGTCTCGCGCTAACCAAAGGCGGCGGTAGTGCCTCAGTTTGAGTCCTAGCTAGTGAATGACTTCGCTCAGCGCTTCAGCGCATTGGCCGATCCTAGAGCCGTCACAAGCAATTCGGAATCCCCAACAAACGCGGCACACAGCGCCATGTCGGTTTCGTTCACCAACGAAAACTATAGTCTGAGTTCCGCCATCTCTTGTATAGCTCCGCTTCGCCTCAATCTTCTCGTGGGTATTTGAGAGGAATCGAGCGCCCTTCGGCCCAACAAAGGTATACGCCTTGGCAAAGGTATGGACCGTCTCGAACGGTCCGGCTCTCTTCTTGCCATCTGGATGCGGCTTCGGGACATAATACTACTGACAACCGTTCTACCCCATCAGATTAAACTGAGGCGCTACCAAAGCGCTTCGGCGTTTCTGTTTGTGACGCGCCTGCTTTACACTGGCAGATTGAGCCACAACTTCCAACCATGGATTGAGCGCTTGCGCTCGGGCGACGCGCGGACTTTGGCGCGGGCTATCAGCATGGTCGAGAACCGCTCGCCTGGTGGGGCAGAGATGCTGAAAGCGTTGTTCCCGCAGACCGGGCACGCGCGGATTCTGGGGCTGACCGGGGCACCCGGCGCCGGCAAGAGCACCCTGGTCGATCAACTGGCCAAGCATTATCGTAAAGAGAATCGTACGGTGGGAATCATCGCAGTCGATCCCACCAGCCCTTACACGGGCGGGGCGATTCTAGGGGATCGCATTCGCATGCAGGATCACTTTTCTGATCCTGGTATCTACATCCGCAGTATGGCGACGCGAGGCTCGCTGGGCGGATTGGCGCGGGCTACGGCCGATGTGGCCACGGTGATGGACGCCTCCGGCCGCGACTTGATCATGATCGAGACCGTCGGCGTCGGGCAGGATGAAGTTGATATCGTGCGGCTGGCCGACGTAACCGTCGTCATTCTGGTGCCGGGGATGGGCGACGATGTGCAGAGCATCAAGGCCGGCATCATGGAGATCGCCGACATTTTTGTCATCAATAAAAGCGACCGCGACGGCGCTGACCGAGTGGAGCGTGAGATTCGAGCCTTGCAATCGCTGGCGATTCGCAGCGATCATTCTCGGGGCGATCGTTGGACTCCGCCAATTGTGAAGACCGTGGCCAGTGAGGGAACGGGGATCAGTGAATTGGTCGCGGCGATTGCGGAATACGAAGCGTATTTGCAAAAAGAGAACCTTGTTTTGCAGCACAGCATTGAAAACTGGCAGGAGAGGTTGATCGAGATGCTGCGCGACGCGTTACTGGAGAAAGCACGTGAACAAATGCAAAATGGCGATGTTGCGCGCTACGCCGCGGAAGTAGCCGAACACAAGCGCGATCCTTATACGTTGGTGGAAGAAATCGTCGAGCGTTTGGGTCAACGCTAGAGGAACCGAAGTGGACACGACCGACAAGATTTTGCTCACGCTCCTGTTGCTCGCTCTCGCGGCCTTCCTGGTCGCCGTCTTCCTGTACTTGCGTACTGCCTATCGAAAAGGTGGATGGACAGAGGTGAAGGGTGCGGCTATCGTTGCGGGCGTCTCACTTCTGATCTGGCTGGGAGCAAGCTTGTGGCCAGAATTCGAGATTCGACACCTTCTGCGGGCAATCCGTCATCCGTTTACCATAAGCAGTATGCTTTTCCTTGTGCTGACTTTTGTAGCGCATGGTGCCCTGAAAGTATGGTGGACGACGAATGATAACAATTGATCATTTAGGCATCGCCGTGAAATCGTTGGCGGCGGCGAGGGGCATCTACGAGAACCTTGGGCTGACCGCATCGGCCGAAGAAGTTGTTGATGGTGAGCAGGTACGGGTGGCGATGCTGCCCGTGGGAGAGAGCCGGCTTGAGCTGCTGGAAGCGACATCGGATGATTCGGCGGTGGCAAAATTCATCGCCAAACGCGGAGAAGGGTTGCATCACGTTTGCCTGCGGGTGCCTGATTTGACTTTGGTCGTTGAACGCCTGAAGAAGGACGGCGTGCGGCTGGTCTCAAACGAAATCAAGATTGGCGCGGGCGGCCATCGATATGTGTTTGTGCATCCTTCGAGCGCGGGCGGAGTGCTGTTGGAATTGGTCGAGTCTGGACAGTGATGTAAGAGCAGCCACGGATTTTCGCGGATCTGCATTCTCTGCAATGCTACCTCATGCTTCTTCTCGCGGTTGACACTTCCGGCAAACACGGCAGCATCGCACTGGCGCGATGCGGACCGGATGATGCTTGTGAAATCGTCGAGGTGGCCGCGTTGATCGGTGGGACATTCTCCGCTGAGCTGGTTCCGCAAATTGCTGCCTTGCTCGGGAAACACGGCTTCACCACGAGCGACATCGGCGCTTTCGCCGTGGTTTCCGGGCCGGGGTCTTTTACCGGGCTGCGGATCGGTTTGGCGGTCATCAAAGGGCTCGCGGAAGTGCTTGCGAAGCCGATTGCCGCAGTCTCATTGTTGCAAGCTTTGGCGAATGCCAGTCAGTCGCGAGGCAGGGTCGTGGCTGCGTTTGATGGCGGGCGGAATGAGGTGTTTGTGGGAGAGTACGATGTTGACAAAGCGGGTGTGCACACGATTCGTGAGCGCCTGTTTACCCGCGAAGAATGGTTGGAGTCAGCCAGCGATGCTCTGATTGTGACGACAGATAGCAAACTGGCGGAAGGGGCGCGGACGAAGGGGCTGCGCGTCCTGGAGGTCGAGCGGCCGCGGAGTGATGCCATCGCGCTTCTGGGATGGAGAAAGATTGTGTTGGGAGAAACCGTTTCGCCAGAGGCACTGGAAGCGAACTACACCGGGCGCTCCGAGGCGGAGCTTTTCGTCAAGGGCAGCTAGAAACACGATCGTGACTCCAGAGCTACAAACGCGCATTCGTCCCGCTACCACCGCAGACATTCCTGCGATGATCGCGCTCGAGAAGCACGCTGCTACGGCGGCGCATTGGTCTGCCACGCAGTATGAAGCGGCGTTCTCCAGCGAAGGACCGTACCGCGTCGCACTGATTATTGAGGAACACGTAGAGGCGCAGGGATTCATCGCGGGCAGGGAGTTGGGCAACGAGTGGGAAATCGAGAACATCGCGGTCGCGGGGCCGGTTCGTCGCCGTGGATTGGGCACCCGTCTGCTTGGAGAATTTCTCGATTTGGCTCGGGGCCGAGGTGCCGAGGCGGTGTTCCTTGAGGTCCGCGAGTCGAACTTCGCGGCCCGGCAACTCTACGAGAAATGGGCTTTTGTCGAGAGCGGCCGGCGCAAGCATTACTATCGCGAGCCAGAAGAAGATGCCATCGTCTACCGTCTGGGGTTTACGTGATATTGCATCAAACCTGGTGCAATCCGGCGGAAACTGCTGAGAACTCAGGAGATGCCGGCGCGAGATTTCACGTTGAAGCGCGATAGCCCGTGTGGTAACTTTTAAATCTGAAACCCGGTTAGGAGGTCTGCTGGATGCTAACTTCTAGGGACCAGCTCTTCGCCAACCACGATGAATTTCGGAAGTTGGCGATGGAGCATACGCTCTACGAAAAACGTCTTGATTCACTCACCGAAAAACGCTATCTCACCGACGACGAAAAATTGGAAGAAGTGCGGCTGAAGAAACTGAAGCTCCGTCTGAAGGATCAGATGGAGAGCATTGAACGGCAGTTCCGGCAACAACCGCAGAACCAGGTCGCTTAATCCAGCTCCAATCTTGTGCGGCTCAGCCGCGGAAGGAATTATCTGTCTCCACTCAGGGCGCTAGCAAGCGCCTTTTTTATTTGCATTTAACAGGAAAGGCTGAGTTACGGCCTGGGCCTGCTCTATAATCCTCTCTATCTCCCAAAATGGTTCGTGACGCTTACTATTACGCACTTCCGCTTCTGGTTGCCGCCGCGCTCATCGGTTGGCTCACTGGCGCTCTCTGGGCTTTGCCTGCGTTGCTGCTGGCGGCATTCTTTCTTTGGTTTTTTCGCGATCCGGAACGGGCGATTCCAGGCGAAGCATCCGCTCTGGTATCGCCGGCAGACGGCAAGATCACAGATGTCTCAAGCGTGATGTCGAATGGCACCCCGCGCCTTCGGATCAGCATATTCTTGAATGTATTTGACGTGCACGTGAACCGCTCTCCCATCGGCGGTGTTATTCGCGGAGTCCAGTATCAAAGGGGAAAGTTCGTCAATGCCATGAACGCGGCATCGGCCGAGCAAAATGAGCAGAACATTGTGACCGTCGAAGGAGATGGCCAGACCGTGGTGTTCAAGCAGATTGCTGGCCTTCTGGCCCGCAGGATCGTCTTCAACAAGAAGATCGGCGATCGCGTAGAACGCGGAGAGCGGGTCGGCTTGATCAAGTTCGGTTCGCGCGTGGATGTTTTGCTGGACGCCTCCGCGGTCCTCGAAGTTACAGTGGGGGACCGGGTAAAGGGCGGATCGAGCGTCCTGGCCTATCTGAACGCTGAGCGACCGGTCGCAGTAGGCAGCGCCGGACAGGCGAGGCAAGGAGCACGGTAATGGACCTGGAAGTTCCAGGGATTCCAAAGCGGCGAAGAGACGACCGGCCTTCGGGACGATTGCGCAAGGGCATGTATATTTTGCCCTCGCTGTTCACGGCGGCGAATATTGCGCTGGGCTATTACGCCATCTTGCAGGTCACGCACGCGACGGCTGCCGAGCCCTGGCATTTCGATTTTGCGGCCAAGGCCATTGGGTTTGCCGTGCTGTTTGATGGGCTAGACGGCCGCATCGCCCGCATGACTCACACCAGCAGCGACTTTGGCCGTGAGTTGGATTCGTTGGCCGACGTCATTACGTTTGGAGTCGCCCCCGCTCTGCTGGCGTGGATGTGGGGATTCCGGCAGTTGCCGATATTTCTTTCGTCCACAGAATTAACCGGCAAGATGATTCAGTTGGGCGCCATCTCAAGCTTCCTGTTCTTAATGGCTGGCGCCAGCCGCCTGGCACGCTTCAACATTGCATCGAATCCGCAACCGTCGAATCCCGGACGTCCGGGCAAAAAGTATTTTGTGGGAATGCCGATTCCTGCCGGAGCGGGGGTCATCGCCGCGGTGGTGCACTTCTCCGGCGGCGACCCGATTTCCTCGCTATGGAGTTGCATCACCTGGATGCTCATTGTCGTAGCGGCGGGATATCTGATGGTGAGCACGTGGCGCTTTTATAGTTTTAAGGACATTGATTTCCGCTCACGGCAACCGTTTCAGTTGGTCATCTTGCTGGGGTTGCTGTTCGCAGCCATCTGGGTTTTCTCACAGTGGGTGCTGTTTGTGATCGCGCTGACCTACATGTTTTCAGGCGTGGTCTGGCGATTGCAGTGGATCTTCCGGCGGAAACGCAACCCGCCCCCTCCTCAGTACAAAGAGGCCTCGCAGACTTCATGAGTTCGAATTTCAAGTCCGCTCCAGTAGCTCGCAGCGAGCCCGTGCGCGGAGGCAGTTTCTACCGGCTCGCCATCGTCGGCGCGGGCACCCTCAAAGGCAAGGAAGTTGCGGAGGTACTCAACGACCGCAATTTCCCCTCGATTGATGTCAGGTTGTTGGATGATGAGGAGGCGCTCGGAAAGTTGGAAGCGGTTGGAGATGGAGTTACCTTCATCCAGAACGTCCGCACGGAACAGTTTCAGAATATTGATTTCACGTTTTTTGCTTCCGATCCAGAGTCCACGCGCAAGAACTGGAACACGGCTCGCAACGCGGGGAGCGCGATCATCGATCTTTCTTCTGCGCTGGAAGATGAGCCCGACGCCAGGGTGCGGTCGCCGTGGATCGAGCGGCAACTGGGGCAGTCGTTAATTCCTGAGTTGCAGCCGGGGCCGGCGGTAGTGGCCCATCCCGCCGCCGTCGTGCTCGCGCTGCTCATACTGCGGGCGCAGAAAGCCGGTCTAGTGAAACGGGCCGTAGCCACGGTATTTGAACCTGCGTCCGAACACGGACAGAAGGGCATGGACGAACTGCACGAGCAGACCGTGAACCTGCTTTCCTTTCAGCAACTGCCGAAGAACATTTTCGACGCGCAAGTGGCCTTCAATATGGTTGCCCGCTACGGTGAACATTCGGCGCCTGCGCTGGCGGCGGTAGAGAGCCGCGTGCTGAAGCATTATCAGAAAATCGCCGGTGAGGACGCGCCCGTGCCATCTCTGCTGCTGGTGCAGGCTCCCATCTTTCACGGACATGCGTTTGCGCTTCACCTCGAACTCGTACAGGTGGCGGACGTCGAAGACATTTCGCGGGCCCTCGCGGGTGAGCACGTGAAACTCGCGCAGGGAGCGGAAGACGCTCCTACGAATGTGAATGCCGCGGGACAAAGCGATATCCTGGTGTCGATCGCCGCAGACGCAAGTCAACCGAACGGAGTCTGGTTGTGGGCTGCTTCAGATAATCTGCGCATTGCTGCAGCGACCGCCGTGGAGTGCGCCGAGACTATGGCAGCGACCCGGCCGAGAGGCAAGATCCAATGAGGCGTGGGGCACTGCTGGCCGTTCTCCTCAGCGTCGTCGGCGCGGCATGCGGCTATCACACTGCAGGTCACAACGTAACCCTTCCCGACGATGTCCGGACCATTGCGATCCCGGCATTCGTGAACCAAACTCAAACTTTCAAGATCGAGCAGATGCTGACCGCTGCCGTGGTAAAAGAGTTTATCCTGCGAACGCATTATCACGTGATCAATCAGGTGAATGACGATGCGGACGCGGTTCTGCATGGCACGGTGCTGGCCTCCTATAGCACGCCGCTCACTTATGATTCGCAAACCGGGCGCGCCGCAAGCGTGATGATTGTGATCTCCATGAAAGTCTCGTTGGCCGACAAACAGGGCAAAGTCCTTTATCAGAATCCTTCGTACTTGTTTCGCGAGCAGTATGAAGTGCCGCGCGACCTGAACAGCTTTTTTGAAGAAGATACCCCCGCGTACCAACGGCTGTCTCGCGACTTTGCGCAAACTCTGGTGTCGAGTATTTTGGAGGGCTTCTGATGCGAGGCTTCGCCCAGGCCGATCGGTTTGTATCCGAGGTGCAGGCCCGCAAGCTCCGCCCCGCTTATGTGTTTGTGGGAGCCGAGGTTTTCTTTCGCAAACGCTGCCGAGAAGCCATTCTCGAACACCTGGTCACGCCGGATTTGCGGGACTTCAGCCTCTTCGAGTTTGATCTGGCGGATACCGATCTGGTCGAGGTGCTTGATCGCGCGCGAACCCCTTCGCTGATGGCGCCCTTTCAGGTTTTCTTTGTGCGTGGGGTCAAGAATCTGTTTGGACGCGGATCGAACGAAGAGAAACTGGCGGCCATTGAGGCCTACTGCAAAGATCCAAATCCCGATGCGGTATTGATCTTCGTCGCGGATCACATCAGTATTCCCGCCGATCCGCGCCGCATGGAACTAACCGATAAAGAGCGCTACGAGCGGATCCGCGAGACCCTCGGCCAATACTGCGCGATTGTCGAACTGGCGCGAGTGGAAGAAAGCGAGGCAGTGCGCTGGATTGGCGAATACGGGGCCACGCGAGAGGTTAAGATCGATGCCGACGCCGCCCGCGAACTGGTGGACGCTCTCGGCGGCGACATGCTGATGGTTTCGAACGAACTGGAGAAGCTGATTCTGTTCGTCGGCGAAAAGAAGCGCGTCACGTTGGGCGATGTTGAAACCATGGTTCTCGCGGCCAAACAAAGATCGCTGTATGAGCTGACCGATGCAATCTCCGCGAAGGATCGGGTGCGCGCATTGGAGATGCTGGATTCGATCCTGACCACGGGCGAAGGAGACGAAGCCGCCATCGGACATCTCTATATGCTGGCTAAGACCTTTCGACAGATGCTGGTGATTCTGGAACGAAATGTGCGCGACCAGCGCATGCTTTGGGCAGCGCTTTGGCAAGGTTTTCGCGTGCCTCCGTTTGCCGCCGACGACATTATCAAGCAGGCTCGACGCTACAAGTCGAAACGAGAACTGACGCGCGCCATCCGGCTGGTGGCCAAGACTGATCTTGCATTACGTTCGAATCCTCCGAGCAAGCGAATCGTGCTGGAGAAATTGGTGATGGATCTGACGTCAGAACCGAAACCAGAAACTGGCTGGATGCAAGAAGAGCTGCCGGTGTAGTTTTTCCGATCACGTGGGGACAGCCGCCCCCGGCTGTCCGGCCGAGCGAAGCTCGGCAGCCTCGCAATGCTTAACATTCCCGCTTATCTCGACCGTATCGCCTATACCGGGACCCTCGTACCCACAGCTGACGTGCTGCGCGATCTCCATCGGGCTCATCTGTTCACCGTTCCCTTTGAGAACCTCGATATTGCTCTCGGCCGAAAGATCGAATGCGACGAAAACGGATTTATCCAAAAGATTGTGGAGCAACGGCGTGGTGGCTTCTGCTACGAACTAAACGGAGCGTTTGCAGGGTTGCTGCGGTCAATTGGCTTCCAGGTCACCCTGCTCTCAGCTCGGGTGCCGCGCGAAGACGGCAGCGAAGGTCCTGAGTTCGATCATCTTGCCTTACGAATCGATCTGGACAAGCCATGGCTTGCGGATGTGGGATTCGGCGACTCTTTTCTTGAGCCGCTTTTGCTGCGGTCCACCGGCACTGAGGGGACACATGACGGACGGCAGTATCGAGTGGCGGATGACGGAAAGACATTGCACATGGAGAGAGCGGAGCGCGATGGGCCGTGGAAGCGGCAATACTCTTTCACCCTGACGCCGCGGAGCCTCAACGATTTCGCCGGCATGTGCCACTACCACCAGACTTCGCCGGAGTCGCCGTTTACGCGAAAAAGCGTGTGTACCAAGGCTACGCCAGAGGGCAGAATCACCGTCGCCGAACGCAGGCTGATTTTCACCCGCAACGGGATCAGAGAAGAGCGCTTCCTCGCATCGAACGAGGAGCGCCGGGAAGTTCTGAAGAAATACTTCGAGATTGTGATCTGAAGGCCGCTACTTCTTGGCGATCGCGTTCAAGCGCACGTTCAGGCGGGACTTGTAGCGCGAAGCCGTGTTCTCGTGGAGTACGCCCTTCTGCACTGCCTTGTCGAGCGCGGACACAGTCTCGCGAAAAACCTGCTCCGTCCCCTGTTTGTCACCTTTGGCGAGTGACTCGCGCAAGTCGCGCAGCGTGGTGCGCAGGCGGGAAGTGTTGGCCCGGTTGCGAGCCGTGCGTTTCTCAGTCTGACGGGCGCGTTTCAGCGCCGAAAAATGATTTGCCATGTAGTTCGTTTACCTTCGTTTCTGGTTTTCTCTCTTGGTTACTGACAAGGAGATATTCGGGTGGGTCCGAAAGAAATATTGTACGGGAGTAAGTCTCTGCTGGTCAAACGGATAAGATCCAGAAACAGATTCCTGGCGAAGGCGCGTCTTTACCAGGCGCGAACGGGTCGAGGCCGTCCCTAGGCCGTCAGAGCCGTGGAAAATCTGCGGCATTGACTCCTATCCAAGGCTGGGGGTAACCTTAGCTCAATGGCAGTCGCTTGCACTTCGGGAGCGAGCATTCCGGCTGGTTCCACCTGCACAGAGAACAATTTTGTCGTCGTTCAGGCCGGCACGAGTGTGCCCAAGTCGCGGCGATGCCATCCAAGCACCAGTGTGTGGGAAGCACGAGCGCAGCCGGCGCAGGGAGGGATGCGCCAAAACTGAATGAAGAAGAGCATTGAGATAACTCCCCGGATTGAAACCCTATTCGGTACCAGGGACGAAAACCTGCATGTGTTGGAAGATGGTCTGAACATCAACATCGACCTGCGATCCAACTCCATCGAAGTGGAAGGCGCCGCCGGCGATGTTGCCCGCGCCGAGCAAGTTTTTGCCGACTACAACCACCTCCAACGCTCCGGACACGCCTTCAATAACGGCGATCTGAACAGCATGCTGCGTGTGCTGATAGCCGATCCAAAGGCTACGCTGCGCGGGCTAGCCGAAGCTGGGCGGCAACGCTCGTTCGGGCGTCGCACGGTGCAGCCCAAGAGCTTGAATCAGACCCGCTACGTGGAAGCCATCGAGAGCCATGACATGGTATTCGGCATCGGTCCGGCGGGCACGGGAAAGACTTACTTGGCCGTGGCCATGGCCATCTCAGCCCTGCTGGCGAAAAGGGTCAACCGGATCATTCTGGCCCGTCCGGCGGTCGAAGCGGGCGAACGTCTGGGATTCCTCCCCGGAACCTTGCAGGACAAGATCGACCCGTATCTGCGCCCGCTCTACGACGCGCTTTATGACATGCTCGATCCCGAAAGGGTTGATCGTTATCTGGAAAAGAACGTTATCGAGATTGCGCCGATCGCCTTTATGCGTGGGCGCACGTTGAACGATTCGTTTGTAATTCTGGATGAAGCCCAGAATACTACTTCAGAGCAGATGAAGATGTTCGTCACCCGGCTCGGTTTCAACTCCAAGGCGGTCATCACCGGCGACGTCACTCAGATCGATCTCCCCAATGCCCGCCGTAGTGGACTGTTGGAAGCGGTGGATATTCTGACGCGGGTCGAGGGGTTGACGTTCGTGCATTTTGACGAGGGCGATGTCGTCCGTCACCATTTAGTGCAGCGCATCATCCGCGCGTATGATGAGCACAAAACCAAACTGGCGGAACAACAACTGTCGCTGCTCGAGCCGAGAGCTAGCGTGAACGGCAAGGCTAACGGTTCGGATAACGCCCCGCTGCAGAAGAATACTGTGATGCCTGCGGAAGCAGACGCGAAAGAATAAAGCGAGCATGATTCGATGGGAGGGCTGCGGTTTATGGCCCTCCTGTTTATTTGGTCGAGTTCCCACGGAGAAAGCTTGGTCATCATTCAAAAAGAAGTTCCTGGGTTGACCGAGGCGGCGCTGGCGAGATTTGTACTGCGCGCGCGCCGGTCGGTCGGGCTGCGAGGGACGGTCAGCGTGCTGGTCACCAGCAGCCAGAAGTTACAGGGACTGAACCGTCGTTTCCGGGGAAAGAATAAGCCAACGGATGTGCTATCGTTCCCCGCAGGCCCAGGGCTGATGCACGGATTTGCGGGAGACGTTGCCATTTCGGCGGAGATTGCGGCCCGTAATGCACGCCAGCTTGGGCACACCGTGGCCGACGAAATCAGGATCCTTGCTTTGCACGCGGTGCTCCACCTTGCCGGGTACGATCATGAACTCGATGACGGCAAAATGGAGCGCAAGGAAAAGGCTTTGAGGAACTCGCTGGGACTGCCCGTGGGACTAATTGAGAGAAACGGGCGACCGGCCCACCGGCAAACCGTGACCGGCAACAAAAAGAGCAGGCCAGCGGATGCGCCTGGAAGTTTGCCGGCGCAGGATGCGAGACATACTAGAGCGAGGCCCATTTCCCGGCCTGCACGGTCATCCTGATGAACTTCGTCATCGCTATCGTGTTCCTGATGCTGTTGGGGCTGCTGACTCTGGTCTCCTACGTGGAGCGCCTCTACACTGAGATTGGGAAGTTCCTTTCCCGAGAATTCCAGGACAATATCGACGCCTTCGAGCACGACGTCGAGCCCAGGCTGCATGTCAGCCGCGCCCGTGCGTCGCTGTCGATGGCCGTGCTCACCCAAATGACTACGGCAGCCATTGCCATGCTGGTGGGATTCACCGTATTCCGTGACCGGGCCTGGAGTATCTACGAAATTCTGCAGGCGACGTTGAGCTTGGTCCTCATCGTAATCGTCTTTAACCAATTCTTGCCATTCGTTTTTTTCTCAAGGACCAAAGGGCAATGGTTGATCCCTTGGACGCCGTTTCTGCGAGTTCTCATCTACATGGTTCTGCCTGTGACCCTGGTTTTGGGATTCCTGCAGTCGGTTGCGGCTCTAACCAACGAGCATTCGAATGAGCAGCCTGAAACCCAGGCCGAAGCGGTCGACGCGCTGATCGAAGCCGGCCAGGAAGAAGGCATCCTGGACGAAAGCAACCGCGACATGATTCAGTCGGTCGTGGAATTCGGCGAGAAGACGGTGCGTGAAGCGATGAAGCCGCGCCCTGAAATTGTCGCGGTTCCCATGAATACAACTGTCGAGCAGTTCATTGAGTTACTACGCACGAAGCCGTTCTCCCGAGTTCCGGTTTTCGATGGGACCATCCACAACATCAAAGGAATCGTTTACGCGCAAGACGTTCTGCAGGTGCCAGACACCGAAGCTCACACCCGGACGGTAGACACACTGATGCGCAAGGATGTGTATTTCGTGCCGGAGAGCAAGCTGGGCAGCGAACTTCTGCGCGAGATGAGGAAAAATAACGTCCGCATGGCAATCGTAGTCGACGAATACGGCGGAGTGGCGGGACTGGTCACGATCGAGGATCTGGTCGAAGAAATTGTCGGCGAAATCGATGACGAGCACGAGAAAGCCGAAGTGGTGCGTGAAAGCGATCACTCCTACATCGTCCCCGGTAACATGGATGTCGACCTCCTGGATGAGTTGCTGGGCACGCGTCCCGAAGGCAAAGAATCCGCTACGGTCGCGGGATTGGTGAGTGAATTGGCGGGACGTATTCCGCAGAAGGGCGAGGTGATCGAAGAAGACGGCCTGCGCTTCGAAGTGCTGGAATCAACCGAGCGCCGAGTGGAGCGCGTCCGGATTTCGGTGGTTCAGCCTAAGCAAATGCGCCTGATATAGTCATTGAGCAATTAGTAATTTTGAAATTGGGTAATTTGGACTAACTTCGAATTTCCCAATTACCCAATTACCAAATTTCTCAATCCTCATGGCCTTTCACTCCGGATTCGTTTGTATTCTTGGCCGCCCCAATGCCGGCAAGTCCACGCTGCTGAACGCGCTCGTAGGTCAAAGGCTGGCCATCGTCAGCCCCAAGCCGCAGACCACGAGAAACCGCATTCTGGGCATCGTCCAGGTTCCAAAGCAAAAGAAAAGGGCAGGCGGGCAGATTGTGCTCATCGATACGCCGGGCGTGCACAAGCCCGACACTTCGCTGGGTCGCAAGATGATGTCTGAGGTGCGCGAAGCGCTGGAGGGCTGCGACCTGCTCCTGCTGATCGTCGATGTGACCCGCAAATTTGGACGCGAAGATGAGTCCGTGCTCGAGATGGCCAAGAAGTCTGGCACTCCTGTTTTTCTGCTGCTGAACAAGATCGATTTGTTGCGAAATCAGAAAGATAAGCTTTTGCCGGTCATCGATAGCTATCGCAAGCTTCATGCCTTCAAAGAAATTATTCCACTGTCGGCACGCAAGCCTGAGGGCCTAGATCTCTTGCTGGAGAAGGTGATTGGTGTCCTGCCTGAGGGACCGCGTTACTTCCCTGAGGATCAAGTAACCGATCAACCCACGCGGTTCATGGTGGCCGAGATTATCCGCGAGCAGGTTTTGGCCGAGACCAGCGAGGAAGTTCCTTACGCGACCACGGTGCTGGTTGAACAGTTTGAAGAAGGCGCGAAACTCACGCGAATTGCCGCCGCGATCTATTGCGAGCGTGAAGGGCAGAAGCGGATCCTGATCGGCAAGCAGGCGCAGATGCTAAAGAAGATAGGCACGGCCGCCCGCCTGCAGATAGAGAAAATGGTCGGTACCCGCGTCTTTCTGGAGCTTTTTGTGAAAGTGAGCCCGGACTGGCGCGAATCGCACCAGTTTATCGAGGAATTGGACTGGCGCCGTCAATTGGAATTGCTGACCCATGCTGCGAAAACCTAGGAATTTCAGCGAAATTGAGTTCTCTGGCCATGCTTTTCACGTTGCCGGACTCGCAATTCGCCTGTAGAATCGCAGTGGTCCAAGCTGCACCCAAGCACCGGGAACGATCTTCATTGATGTCCACCAATTCCGAACCGACTTTCGATTTCCTGGCTGACAAGTTACTTTTCAAGCTCCAGGTCACCCTGGCTGCCGACAAAGCAGCAGTGGACTCGGTAGTGCAGCGAATCATGGAGTCTCTGCGGGAAAAAGACTGTGCCAACGGAAAGGAATCGGCCATTGAACTGGCGCTTTCCGAAGCGCTGGCCAATGCCGTGGTGCATGGAGCCAAGTCTGATGCGACGAAGATCGTCGAATGCGATGTGGCGTGTGACGAAAACCGCAGTCTCCTGATCGTAGTGCGCGATCCCGGAGACGGTTTCGACCCCGCGGCAATTCCCAGCCCGGTTGTGGGCGAGAACCTTTTTTCCGGCCACGGTCGCGGAGTTTATCTGATCACTCAGCTTATGGACGAAGTGAAGTTCCTGAAGAACGGCACTGAGATCCATATGATCAAGCGGTAAGAGCTATTCCTTCGCGGCAATCCCCAAAGTCTTCATCTTGCGGTAAAGGTGGCTGCGTTCCAATCCCAGCACTTCAGCCGTGCGGGTAACGTTGCCGTGATTCTCGTCCAGTTTTTTCAGGATATAGTCGCGCTCGTAGGCGGCACGCGCCTGATGCAGGGTAGAGAACTCACTGCCGGCAGCGCGGCGGGTGCCATCGCGATGAACCAGCGGCGGCAGATGCTTGCGTTCGAATCGGATCGTCGTGGGATTCATGATGACGATGCGCTCGATCACATTTCGTAGCTCGCGCACATTGCCCGGCCAGGAATAGCGCATCAGTGTATCGATGGCATCGTCGGTGATTTCACGGAGCCGGCGGCCATAGGTAGCGGAAAACTCCTTCAGAAAGTGACGCCCCAGCAGGGGAACGTCTTCCTTGCGCTCTCGCAACGGCGGCACCGAAAAAGGGATGACGTTGAGACGGTAAAACAGATCCTCGCGAAAGTTCCCTCGGGAAATCTCCTCTTCCAAATCCTTGTTGGTCGAGGCAATGACACGGGCATCAACCGTGATCGGCTCATCGCTGCCGACGGGGATGAACCGCTGCTCGTCGAGCGTTCGTAAGACTTTCGATTGTGTCTTCAGGCTCATGTCGCCGATCTCATCGAGAAAAAGCGTTCCGCCGTGGGCTTTCTGGAATGTTCCTTCCTTGTCTCCGGTCGCGCCGGGGAACGATCCTTTGCGATGACCAAACAGTTCGCTCTCGATCAGATCCTCGGGAATCGCGGCGCAGTTTACCTCGACGAACATCTCATCCTTGCGCAGACCCTGGGCATGGATAGCGTGGGCCACTAATTCCTTGCCCGTCCCCGACTCTCCGTAAATGAGAACGCGGCCGTTGGTAGGAGCCATAATCTGGATTTGCTGGCGCAGCGCTTTCATGGGGATGCTGTCGCCCACGATCACGCTTTTCGGAATGAGTTGCTTCTTGAGTTCCCGGTTCTCCTCGCGCAACCGCTTGGCATCAATCGCGTTCTTGATGAGGATGAGGGTCTTATCAATGGAGAGCGGCTTTTCCAGAAAGTCGTAAGCGCCGAGTTTGGTGGCGCGAACCGCGGTTTCAATGGTGCCGTGTCCCGAGATCATAATGACCTCGGGAGCGTTTTCTTTTTCGCGAATCTTTTCCAGAGTTTCCAGGCCGTCGATTCCGGGCAGCCACACGTCCAGCAGCACCACATCGAATGCATGTTTGCTGATGATTTCCAGCCCAGCTTCGCCGCTTTCGGCCATCGACGCTTTGAACCCTTCATCTTCCAGCACGCCTTTGAGCGACTGGCGGATGGTGGGTTCATCGTCAACGATAAGGATGTTATGCATGCTGGTTGATGGAAGGCTCGACGACGGCATCCGATACAATCGGCAATTCGACGACGAACCGGGCGCCGACGGGCTGATTCTCCTCGACACGAATGGAGCCGTGGTGATCCTCAATAATGCGGTTCACGATGGCCAGCCCAAGGCCGGTGCCGCGCTTCTTGGTGGAGAAGTATGGCAGGAACAACCGTTCTTTTAATTCCCGCGTAACGCCGTGGCCGGTATCGGCGACGGTGATCTCGACTACATCGCGGCTGGCCACCAGCGCGGTGGAAATCTGAATCTCGCGGAAGAGAGCATCCTGCATCGCTTCGGCCGCGTTGTCCAGCAAGATTGGCCAGCGCTCGCTTGATGGCCTCGGGATCGGCCATCACGTTGGGCAACTCCGGCGCCAAAAATGTACGCACGCGGATGTTGTCCAGGCGCCCGTTGAACATGGCCAGCGTGCTTTCCACGATGGAGTTGATTTTGGCCGACTGCGGCCGCGCTGTGGGGAATCGCGCCAACGTGGAAAATTCATCCACCAGAGTGCGAACCGTTTCCACGGCTCCGGCAATGGTTTCAGCGCAGCTGTGGAGCACTTGCAAGGAAGCCGCATCGGGAGGCGTACCGCGCTCCAGGTGGCGGCGGATGCGCTCCGCCGAGAGTGCAATCGGGGTTAGCGGATTCTTGATTTCATGGGCCACGCGCCGCGCCACCTCGCGCCAGGCAGCCTGCTTCTGCGCCTTCAGCAACTCCGAGAGGTCTTCGAACACGAGAACGTATCCCAACCCCTGTCCATCGTGCTTCAGGGTAGCCACCGTTACCGCAACGTTCACCGTGGCTCGCTGCACGACCATTTCCATCTGCGTGGTCGTAGTGCCCATGCGGTCGGCTCGGCGCAGCAGGGGTTCAAGATCTTCGAGGACCTCGGGAGCGAAAACATCCCGCAACGGCGCGCCGATCAGCACACTCGGGCGTCCCTGATTCCGCACCCAGCAGGATGGAATAAGCGAAGCAGAGCATGGTTCGCATGGGTGATGAGCCGGTCCGCATTCAGCGAAAGCACGCCGTTGGGGATACTTTCCAGGATGGTTTCGATATGGCGCCGGCGCTGTTCCAAGGCAACGTTGGCGGCGCTAAGCTCACGGCTGGAGGCTTCGATCTGGCGGCGGCTCGGATTCCAATTCTTCCGCCATGCGGTTGAAAGAGTGCACCAGATCCCCGATTTCATCGGCGGCACGGACTTCCACCCGATAGTCGAGTCGCCCCCGAGAAATCTCCTGCGTCGCTTCGGCAAGCGCGACCACCGGACGCGTCACCAGCTTGGAGAGAAATAAGGCGAACCAAGTGGTCGCGAAAAGCACCATCACCGTCAGCAGCAGCAATACTTCCATGTAAGTTCGTCGGACCAGCCTGTCGTTCATGGGCGAGGTCGAGATAACGCTGCTGGCTGGTTTCCACCTGTTTGACGGTTTCAGAAAATTGTTTCGGCAAGGGTATGCCCACCAGGATCAAACCATCATTGCCAACCGGCGCGCTGCCCAGAATGTACTCGGTTTGCGTCCCAGGTAAAAGGAGTCGGGGTCTCCGACGTCACTTGCTCCAGGGGAATCTTGGCCTTCAGTTGCGGCCAGGGAGCGGGCGTGGCAAAGCTGGTTTCCGCGTCACCGTCAACAATCGCCAGGGCAAAGCCTCCCTGCAGCGTGGGCGCGTGACGCTGAAACTCTTTCGTCACCGCGGAAAAATTGCCGGCTCGCAAAAGCAGATTGCGTCTCTGGCGAAGCTGCCATGGCTTCGGCTTCGGCTCGCGTGTTTTGTGCGGCATAGTTGGAAAGCAGCGATGCCATGGTAGCCGTGTCCCGCCGCACTTCCTCCACCGGAGTGGAGAACCATTTATCAATCGACCGGTTCATCAGCACATAGGCGAAGAAGAACATGCCGATTACGGGAAGAAACGAGAGCAAAAGACTTCCCACCACCAGACGCGTGCGGAATTTTGATCCCAGAACCCCCAGTCTCCGTTCCGCAAAAAGCTTCAGAAGATTTCGGGCCAGGACGAACGTCAGGGCCACGAACAGCAGAAAGATCAGCGCCGAAAGCGAAGCAAAAAACAGCAACTGCTGGTTGGTGCCGGGATTCAGAGGCAAATCAAAAGAGGTCAGTGAAAGCAGCACGCCAAAAAGCAGAGCGATTCCCACCGCCAGCGGAATAATGACCTTCTTCCGGCTGGAAGGTTTTTGATTCGGTCGAATTGGATTGGGAGCAGACACGTCTGCAGCCGCACCTGATCGACGAAGCTGCAAGCTTGTCCGGCTCATTATAAGCGGACGCATGCTTCGAAAGGAGGCGACTCAGCTTCAATAGTCAGGGCCCATGAATCTACCGCGCGATTGGGGGCCGTGCAGCCTGGCCCAGATTTTGATCTCAGGGCAGGAATTCGCGCAGTGGTCATTGTGTCGCAGCTAGGCTCTGACTTGAAGCAGTAGTGTTTTCCCACCGCAACGATCAGTCCGTGCATTTCGTTGTACACCTGGGCCAGCGGCGAGCGCCTGGCAAGGCTCATTGGCGATGGAGAATGAGGAACTGAGGCGAAACCCTGTTCCATGTTCTTGGTTCCCTGTTCTCGGTTTCACAGATGAAGGTCTCCCGCCACTGGCCAAGCGCCTGCTCAAAGAGTTCGCGCAATTCTTCGTACTTTGCGTTGGCGGGAGCAATTCGGTGGCGTTCCAGGATGCGCCGAGTGTAGGCGTCCACTACAAAAACCGGATGTTGGCCAGCGTAGAGGAGGATGGAGTCTGCGGTCTCCGGACCAACTCCGTTCAGCGAGAGCAATTCCTCGCGTAACTTCCCGGTAGGTTGCGCAAAGAGGCGATCGCAGCGAGCCTCCGTAGTGCCGGTCGACAAACCCTACAAAGGTCTTTAGCCGCCTGCCGCTTTCTGCCGGAAGTATCTCGACGGGCCGAATCATCGCCTCCAGCCGCCGGAGCGGCGTAGCTCGGATCGCCCGGAGACTCAGGCCACCCGAGCGCGCAACCGCCGCAAGGCGATCTCGACATTCTTCCACGCCGCATTCTGCGTGAGATAGGCGCCAACGATGACTTCAGAGCGGGTGCGAGCTGGCCACCAGTGCTGAGGTCCCCAGGCAAGGTAGAGGGCGTGGTAATAAGCGCGAAGATGCTCTCGACGGACCGTGGGTGTCATGGGGAATACGTTCAGTGTAAGCGAAATGCGGCTCCGCAAGTTGCAAGTTAGAGAGCCCTAATGACCACGAACCGGTTGACGGCATTCGCCGTCAGTCTTACCGAAGTTCATGCCCTCCGGCACTCTTTGGCCCTACAAAAGCACGCCTGACGGGCATTTTACGGGGTGCAAAGGTGATTATGCGTCCCCCGTCGCGCAGTACAAGTACCAAAGTTACTGGTGAAGTAACGCATCTGCTGTGACAATTTGTGTCAACGCGATAGGCTGCAACTTCTCCCCTAAAAGCAGCGATGTCGCGCGAGCAAAGCGAAGTCGACGTCATCCCTCTGCCGCTCAGATAGGAGATCGAGGTATGTCTCAACGGCTGGGTGATCTTCTTGTCAAAGAGAAGGTCATAACCCCAGAGCAGTTGGAACAAGCAACGAAGGCTCAGAAGGAAACCAACGTTCGCCTGGGCGCAGCCCTGGTGAAGCTGGGATTCCTGACCGATGAAGACGTCACCAACTTCCTCTCCCGGCAGTACGGCGTTCCCGCCATCAACCTTTCCTATTTCGAAATTGATCCTGCAGTAGTCAAGCTGATTCCGTTTGAAACCGCCAAACGCTATCAGATCCTGCCACTGAGCCGAGTTGGCGCTTCCCTGACGATCGCGATGGTGGATCCGACCAACGTGTTCGCCATGGACGATATCAAGTTCATGACCGGCTTCAATATCGAGCCGGTGGTCGCATCGGAAAGCTCGATTCTCGAGGGCATCGATAAAGCATACGGCAACACCAAGGAAGAAGACCTCGAGCAGGTGATGCTGTCGATGTCGGAGATGGATGAATCCGACGTCGAACTGCAAGCCGATCAGAGCGGAGTTGGGACTGGCGGACTTGGAGAGGGCCGCCGATGAAGCTCCAATCGTCAAGCTGGTCAACTTGGTGTTGACCGACGCCGTGAAACGCGGGGCCAGCGACATTCACATGGAGCCCTACGAAAAAGAATTCCGAGTGCGCTTCCGTATTGACGGTGTGCTGCAAAGCATCATGACGCCGCCGCTTAAGTTGAAGGATGCCATCATTTCGCGCGTGAAGATCATGTCGAAGCTGGATATCAGCGAGAAGCGGCTTGCCGCAAGACGGCCGCATCATGCTGAAGATGAACATCGGCGGGCGAAAAAAGCAACTCGACTTCCGTGTCAGCACGCTGCCCACGCTGTGGGGAGAAAAAATCGTGCTCCGGTTGCTCGATAAAGAAAACCTCCGCCTGGATATGACCAAGCTGGGTTTCGAGCCGGAGTCGCTGGTCAAGTTTGAGAAAGCGATTCTGAAACCCTACGGAATGGTGCTGGTGACCGGACCAACCGGATCAGGCAAAACCAACACCCTGTACTCCTCGATCTCTCGCTTGAACAAGCCGGACACCAACATCATGACCGCGGAAGACCCGGTCGAATTCCAGTTGGCAGGCGTTAACCAGGTGCAGATGAAGGAGCAGATCGGACTAAACTTCGCCACCGCTCTGCGCGCCTTTCTGCGGCAAGACCCGAACATCATTCTGGTCGGCGAAATCCGAGACTTTGAAACCGCGGAAATCGCGATCAAGGCCGCTCTCACCGGACACCTGGTGCTTTCCACGCTGCACACCAACGGCGCGCCGGAAACCATTACCCGGCTCATGAACATGGGTATTGAACCTTTCCTGGTGGCGACCTCAGTCCACCTGATCTGCGCTCAGCGGCTGGTCCGGCGCATCTGCAAGGAATGCACGGAGACCGTTGATGTTCCCCATCAAACTCTGATCGAAGAAGGTTACACCCCGGAGGAAGCCAAGACGGTAAAGATCCAAAAGGGCAAAGGCTGCGGCGTCTGCAACAACACCGGCTACAAAGGCCGCTGCGGTTTGTACGAAGTCATGGAAGTGGATGACGAAATCAAGGAACTGGTTCTGGTGGGCGCTTCCGCAGTGGAACTGAAGAAGAAGGCGATTGAGCGCGGAATGATTACCTTGCGCCGCAGCGGGCTGATCAAAGTCGCAGCGGGCATGACCACGCTCGAGGAAGTGGCTCGCGAGACGATTCACTAGAGTTCGCAACGAAGAAGAAAGGGAATAAAAAAGATGTCGCTTGCATTAAGTGATCTGCTGAAACGAATGTTGGAGATGTCGGGAAGCGATCTTCACCTTACTACGAATTCGCCACCGCAGATCCGCGTACACGGGCACCTGGTGCCGCTGGATCTGCCGCAGATGACGCCGGCTGAAACCAAACAACTGGCTTACAGCGTCATGACCGATTCGCAGAAGCATCGCTTCGAAGAGAACCTGGAACTCGACTTCTCGTTCGGATTGAAAGGTCTGGCCCGTTTCCGCGCCAACGTATTTAACCAGCGGGGCGCGACTTCGGCCGTCTTCCGTCTGATTCCCTTCGAGATCAAGTCGTTTAACCAGTTGGGGCTTCCGGCGGTGGTGAGCAAGATGTGCGACAAGCCTCGCGGTCTGGTGCTGGTCACTGGCCCGACCGGATCGGGCAAATCCACCACGCTCGCCGCCATGATTGACAAGATCAATACCGAGCGGCACGACCACATCCTCACCATCGAGGACCCGATCGAATTCGTGCACATGAACAAGAATTGCGTGGTCAATCAGCGCGAATTGCATGCCGACACCAAAAGCTTTTCCGACGCGCTGCGAGCCGCGCTTCGTGAAGATCCCGATGTGGTGCTGATCGGCGAAATGCGCGACCTGGAGACCATTGAATCGGCGCTGCGTATCGCCGAAACCGGCCACCTTACGTTCGGCACGCTGCACACCAACTCCGCATCTTCCACCATCAACCGAATTATCGACGTCTTCCCGGCCCACCAGCAGCCCCAGATCCGGGCGCAGTTGTCGCTGGTGCTGGAAGGCATCATGTGCCAAAGCCTGCTGCCCAGCGCAGACGGCAAGGGCCGGGCCATGGGTATGGAGATCCTGGTGCCGAACGCAGCCGTCCGCAACCTGATTCGCGAAGACAAAATCCATCAGATTTATTCGTCGATGCAGTCGGGTCAGGACAAGTTCGGCATGCAGACGTTCAATCAGGCGCTGGCCACGCTTTATTACCAGAAGCAGATCACTCTGGAAGTTGCCATGGCTCGTTCGAGCAACGTGGACGAGTTGCAGGAGATGATCAACCGTGGCGCGGGACTTTTGAACCGCAACCAGTCTCCCGCGGCCAAGGGCACAGCGAGCGGAAAGCACTAACAGATTTTGGGCAATAGGGCCCGAACGCACAATCTATGAAGGCTGTAATCCAGCGCGGGACAAGAATAAGCGCGCGCTGGAAGAAACGATAGCGAAGCAAGGAGAGGTCCACCATGCCAGTTTTTACATTTTCCGGCAAGAGCGAAAACGGAGAGAAAGTCAGCGGCGAAAGGGTTGCGGCCAATAAACAAGCGTTGGCCACCCAGTTGCGCAAAGAGCGTATCAACGCGGGGGCCATACGCGAAAAAGGCAAAGAGTTTGCCATGCCGACTTTCGGCTCGGGCAAAGTCAAAACCAAGGAGATCGCGATCTTCTTTCGCCAGTTCTCGGTCATGATCGATGCCGGTCTGCCCCTGGTGCAGTGTCTGGAAATTCTGGCCGCAAACCAGGAAAACCAGGCATTCCAAAAGACGCTCACGGGCGTGCGGACCACGGTAGAAGGCGGCTCAACCCTGGCCAACGCCATGCGGCAGTATCCCAAGATCTTCGACGATCTGTCCACCAACATGATCGAAGCCGGCGAGACCGGCGGTATTCTCGACATCATTCTCCAGCGCCTGGCGCAGTACGTCGAAAAAGCGGTGAAACTGCGGGGAGCGGTGAAATCCGCTTTGATTTACCCGGTCTCCGTCATCAGTATCGCGATCCTGGTCGTGGGCGCGTTGCTGAAGTATGTGGTCCCCATTTTCGCCAACCTCTTCGCCGGATTGGGAGTGGCTCTGCCATTGCCGACCCGCATCGTGATGGGACTGAGCGCATTTGTGGGTCAGTTCTGGTGGTTCTTCATCGTGGGCGTTGTGGCCATGGTTTTTGGCGTCAAGCAAATCCGCAAGAATCCCAAAGGCCGCTACTACCTGGACTATGGATTGCTGAAAATGCGCCGATCATTGGCATGCTGCTGCGCAAGATTGCAGTGGCGCGCTTTACGCGAACCCTGGGAACGCTGATCACCTCCGGCGTGCCCATTCTTGAAGGGCTGAGCATCACCGCCAGAACCTCGGGGAACGCCGTGCTCGAAGAAGCGTTGATGAAGGTGCGCAAGGCCATTGAAGAAGGCCGCACCATCGTCGATCCGCTGCGCGAATCTGGAGTCTTTCCCAGCATGGTGACCCAGATGATCGGCGTCGGCGAAGCCACTGGCGCCATGGATGCCATGCTGCAGAAGATCGCCGATTTCTACGAAGACGAAGTCGATACCGCGACCAAAGACATGCTGGCCATGCTGGAACCGCGTCTTGATCGCCTTTCTGGGCGTCGCCGTCGGCGGCATCGTTATTTCGCTGTATATGCCGTTGTTCTCGATGATCGCCAAACTGGCCGGCTAAGGACGAACAATCCTGGGCGGAATACCTGGCTGGAGACGATCAGCGGATCCGCCCGGCGAAAAGCTCTTCTAGAAGGGACGAGGCAAGCACCCCGCTCCCAAGAAAGGGCAGGAAATTTGGGTTAGGCATGCAATCCATGTTTGATGAGCGGCTGTGGCTGGCCTGGCTGGTCAAGGTTCGCATCCTCATCCTCACATTTCTCCTGGGAATCGAGCTGGCCATCTCGCGGCTGACTCCCACTCCGCTGCCGCTGCGGCTGTTCGTCAACGCCATTCTGCTCTGGTACGCGATCTCAATCTTCTACGTTTTGCTGCTGTCTTTTTGGCAGGAGTATCGCATCCAGGCGGTACTGCAGGTACTCACCGACCTGGCGCTGGTCAGCCTGGTCGTCTACGCCACGGGAGGCGTAGACAGCTCGCTCAATTTTCTTTACCCGCTCGTCATCATTGTCGCGTGCATTCTCTTGCCACGGGTCTGGGCATATCTTACTGCTGCCTTGGCGTTCATTCTGTATGGAACGGTTCTGGAGCTGACCTACTTCGCAATCATTCCTTCTTATTCGACCACCCATCCGGAATTGAAAGCGCTGCAAGCCATCATTTTCGTCAACCTGTTTGGCTACCTGGCGGTTTCTTACCTTGCCGGCCTGCTGGCAAACAAGCTGCGGCAGGTGGACGTAAAGCTGAAGCACACCAGCGGAGCGCTGGAAAATCTGCAGGCCCTGCACGAGAACATCATCCAGTCCATCACCGGAGGACTGATCACCACCGGGCTGGACGGACACATCACGCTGGTCAACACGGCGGCACAGAAGCTATTGGAGCGTTCCGAAGACGATCTATTGGGTCAGCCCGTCAATCAGCTTTTTCTGGATCCTCTGCCCCACGTTGATTCCGAACCCGCTCACGGCGAAGTCCGATGGGTTGCGGCCAATGGCTACCGTAAGACCTGCCGCGTGCTGGTTTCGGCTCTGGCAGTGCCGGAGCGGGGCACCTTGGGTTTCGTGTACACCTTCGATGATCTGACCGAGATCCGGCGACTGGAGCGCGAAGTTCGCATGCAGGACCGGCTGGCTGCCGTCGGCCGGTTAGCCGCCGCCATCGCGCATGAGATTCGCAATCCTCTGACCTCGATTGCCGGGTCCGTAAGCATGCTTTCAGAAATCCCGGATCTAGGAGATGAACATCGGCAGTTGCTGCAGATTGTCACCCGGGAGTCGGAGCGGCTCAACACAATCATTACTGATTTCCTGGCCTATTCGCGCGGCCGCCAATACAGATTCGCGAAGGTGGATATTCTTCCACTTTTGGAAGACACCCTTACCCTGCTGGAACATCGCCTCGCGGCGCAAGATACCGGCATCCGGGTAGAACGAAAATACGGCGTCAAAGAAGCATGGACTTCGGCGGATGGAGACAAGCTCAAGCAAGTCTTCTGGAATTTCTGCGAAAACGCAGTACGCGCCATGAAGTCTGGAGGCACCCTGACCGTCTCGCTGGAGCCGAGTGAGCGAGACTGGCAAATCAATTTTGCCGATACTGGTCCGGGGATGAGCCAGCAGCTCATCGAGAAAATATTCGAGCCGTTTCAGTCGCAATTCGAAGGCGGTACCGGACTCGGCCTGGCGATCGTCTACCAGATCGTGCAGGCCCACGAAGGCAAAGTATGGGCGCGCTCCAAGCTGGGACAGGGCAGCGTATTTGTGCTTCGCTTGCGTCGCTTCGCGGTGGGAGAAACGCCGGTTCCATCCTCTGTAGTCGGCGATCAGGCGCGGTCGGCTCTGCTCGACACCACGACCACCGCTGCGGTGGCAGGAGGCGGAGCGCGTGGGTAACATTCTGGTTTGCGATGACGAGCGCTCCATCTGCGAAATGCTGGACATCGCCTTGCGCCGCGAAGGCCACAAAGTTGAGACCGCGAACTCGGGCGAAGCGGCAAAGAGAAAACTGGATGGCGCCCTGTACGACGTCATCGTGACCGACATCAAGATGCCGAAGATTGACGGCATCGAAGTTCTGCGCCACGCTCACCAGATTTCTCCCGACTCGGCGGTGATCCTGATGACGGCCGTCGACGATTACGAGGCCGCAGTACAAGCGGTCAAAGCCGGGGGTGCGACCGACTACATCCGCAAATCCCCCGGCCTGGTCGATGAAATCAAGCTCGCCATCAATCGGGCGCTGGAGAAGGTATCGCTGAGCCGTCAGAATTTCGCCTTCAAACGCGATGCCGCTACCCGCAACTCGCTGGACAACATCGTCGGCGTAAGTCCCGCGATGGAGAAACTGAAGCAGACGATTCGCACCGTCGCTTCCACGCAAAGCACCGTTTTGATCTACGGCGAGAGCGGGACAGGAAAAGAACTTGTTGCCCGAGCCCTTCATGTATGCTCTCCGCGCGCCGCCGAGCCATTCGTCTCCATCAACTGCGGTGCCTTTCCCGAAACCCTTCTGGAAAGCGAGCTTTTCGGCTATGTGAAAGGCGCATTCACCGGGGCGAACCAGAATAAACGGGGATTGTTCGAAGTTGCGGACCAGGGAACCATCTTCTTCGACGAGATCAGCGAGATGAGCCTGACTATGCAGGTCAAACTGCTGCGCGTGTTGCAGGAACGCTCCGTGCGTCCGGTGGGAGGGACAAACGAAATTCCCATCGACGTGCGCGTCATCGCCGCAACCAATCGCGATCTCGACAAGCAAGTCGCGGAAAATACGTTTCGCGAGGATCTCTATTACCGGCTCAGCGTGATTCCCGTTTCCGTGCCGCCGTTGCGTCAGCGTCGCGAGGACATTCCACTCCTGGTGAACCACTTCCTCAAGAAGTACGCGCCCGGGGCAGGGAAGAGCATTCAGAGGGTGAACCCCCAATCGCTGGAAGCTTTGGGAAGCTACGAATGGCCAGGCAATGTTCGCCAACTTGAAAATACCATCGAGCGCGCTGTCGCATTGGAGACCGCGGACGAACTGCGCGTCGAACTGCCAGCGGAGAAAGCTAAGGCACGAGCTGCGGCCGCCGGAGTCGGACTGCCGGGCGCGGCGATAACCGCGAACATGAGCGCTCTCCCCGACGGGATGGACATGGAGAAATATGTAGCCGATATCGAGAAATCGCTATTGCTAACCGCGCTGAGCCAGTCGAATGGTGTCCAGACCCGAGCCGCAGATCTTCTGAAGATTTCCTACCGCTCGTTCCGGCATTTAATGAAGAAGTATGAGCTCTAGTCGTTGGTCATTGATCGTTGGTCCGGTCATGGCCACTCTGCGTGAACCTGCCAACGGCGAGCACTAACGACGAACGACCAACGACCAACGACTAACCACTGCCTTTCTTCAACTGCTGTTTCCAGCCCAACACCCTCGCCTTGGCGCCTTCGGCCTCGGCCTCGGGAATCATGCCCTTCTTTTGGTAAAGAACTGACAGGCTGGTATAGGCCAATACGTCATCTGGATCAACTTCCGAGATGCGCTTCGCTACAGCGATAGCCTCATCCAGACGACCGAGATCCTGCAGAGCTCTGGCCAGGCCGTGCATCGCTTCGGTAAAGCTAGGATCTGCTTCTAGAGACTTCTGATATTCCTCCACGGCGCGCTCCTGCTCGCCCTCGGAGACCAAGTCCAGCGCCGCATAGTAATGGTCTTCGGCTTTCTGGCGAGCTTCATCGTCGGCCATAGAAACGGCAATCCTCAGGTAGAGAGTGGATTCTAGCACGCGCCTTCCCGCTCGCCTGAACCACGAAAACCCGCACCGCGCGATTTTTCCTTTGTGTAAGTTTGTGTCGTTTGTGGTTATGATGTTTCTAAATGCGCTACATGTTCCGATTTCTGTGGAATGCCACCCGCGGGCACCACCTCGCTCCCTGGCGCAGCCCATACTTGTTATGGCGAATCGAAACCTACTGCGGGGTGAAAATGCAGCAGATCGGACTTCTCGAATTCTGGGAATTCACCTGGAGGGAGCGCAAAAACCTTTGGCGCTTTCTGAAATGGACGGCGGAAATGGAGCGCTATGTCCACCTCAAGCCGAAGAGTTCCTGATTCTATTGCCCGTTGCTGGCGGCCGCAGCGCCCTCGAGGACAACATTGACTTCGCTGCCCTTACCGGTTCCAATGATTTGCGCGGCCGAACCGCGATTGGCGGCAATCTCTAAATACCCCATACTTCCCAGGATGCCGAAGACCTCATTCGGCGCGCCCTCAGCGTAGTTGGTGTGAAATTCGCTAATCTCGCGCTTGCCCACGCGAATCTTGAAGGCCGGACGCTCTGCCTGAAACAGCGCAGGAATATCTTGCGGCGTGATGTTCGTGATCAGATTGCCGAAACGATCCACCTTGAGGATCACGCCGCGGAACGTCTGAGCGTCGACCGGTTTGGGCTTGGGCGCGTTGAAGCGGACGAAGTCGGTGATTTCCTCGCCAAATTTCGCGACCTCCACGCCCTTGGCCAGATACGCGGCCACCGGGGCGAAAATATCGCGCGCGTGAAAGGTGTTGCTCACGGGCTGCCGGTAGTAGTGCTCGGCGTCGATGTGACGAACCTGCAACCGTTCCTCGCGGCCATAGACCAACGACAGCACGCCGTTGTCAGGCGCAACAAAGTAATGTCGTCCCGTGGACAAGAGGATCGGACGCCGGGCCGTGCCCACGCCCGGATCCACAATCACCATATGAACCGTGCCGTTCGGAAAGTATGAATAGGCCTGAGCGATGGTCAGAGCGCCGTCGAGCACATCAAAAGCCTGCACAGCGTGGCAGACGTCCACGATTTCAGCGTCCGGAACGATATCCAGAATGACGCCCTTCACAGTTCCAACGAAGTGATCGTTCAGCCCAAAGTCAGTGGTCAGAGTAATAAGAGGACGGTTCGCCAATGTTCTTCCTTATTAGAAACAGGATTCTGCCGGGAAAACTCGAAAGTAACCTGTCACCAGAGTTGCGTCAAGGCACGGAGGTAATTGCACGACCGCTGGGATACGACGGCATCTTACTCGTAACGCGATCTGCCTGCCCTACCGGGATCGTAGCTGTGGGAACGCCCAAAACCGCTCTCGCCCAAAAATCTTGTCAAGCCCCCTAAGGCACCCAATTCCCTCCAAGTCGATGATTCAACACATAAAATAAATCCTGAAAACATGTCATAGTTACCCTCCGGATTTGCTATTCTAAATATAGAGGTAAATTTTGGCGCAGGCTTCCCAGCTTGCGCCTTTTCTTTTTCCGGCAAGCCTTCTTTGAGGACGTCTTTCAGCACCCATGCGCAAAAACAGGGCTCCGCACGGACGCATTCCAGCGTCCGAGGAGAGCCCTGTCCTGAAAGCGCACCGGGAACGCGGGCTGCAAGCCCATAAGCTAGGCGATCTGGGCGAAGTGGCCTTTTTGCACAAAGCGACCGCGCTCGATTTCATGGTGGCCCAGCCCTATGGCGCGGGCCATCCCTTTGACTTCATCGTGCAGGGAGGGCAGCATCTCTGGCGCGTGCAGGTAAAAGCCGCCGCCCACATGAGAGACGGCTTGTACACCGTAAACATTTGTCGCAGCCAGGGCAGCCGGAATCGCGTCGCCTACCGCGCGGGCGAGATTGATTTCGTGGCCGTCTATATTATTCCGGAAGATACCTGGTACATTCTGCCGGTGCGCGAGGTGGAAAACTGTCTCACGTTCATGTTTCGTCCCAAGGGATACCGCCGCCCCGACCCTTACGCCCACTACCGCGAAGCCTGGCACCTGCTGCGCCAGCCCGACGGCCTAGTCTTCGGCTGAGGATTGTGTAGGGCGGACATTCTTGTCCGCCGCCGTTGAAGTTGATTTCCCCGTCTCCGGACAAGATGTCGGGATCGCCACACGGCCCAGCGCAGCGCGACCGGACCTCACTAAAATCTGCCATCCCGAGCGCAGTGGAGTCCCTGGCAAAGCCAAGGACTCCCAAAGAAGGACCTCTGCACTCCGCAGGCGTCGGATAAACGAGGGGTGCCCCATCCTAGCGCGTTCTTTACGCTAGGGTGGGAGCCTCGAACCCCACAACCGACGCCCTCCATCGGGGCTGGCCCACCTTTACGTTTCTTTGTAAAGGTGGGAACGATGAGGTCGGTGGTCACGGGTGGAAAATCGGGAGGCAGGCTGGGGAAACTCGGGGAGGGAAACTCGGGGACAGACGGGACGTTCACCTAATTTCCAGAAACATCCCGTCTGTCCCCGGATTATTCCCGGATTATTGTCCCCGGATTACTCAGACGCTATTAACTATGGGAGGCCCAACAGGTGTGCCTGTCACGAGTTCAAGTCGGCACATTTTGGGGAAAAGGGCTTTTGAAGTTGCAGCTCTCGGCCGCCATACGCGAGGCTTTCAGCCATGGTTGCAAGTGGTTGCATCTGGTGCGATTCAGTCTGTTAGAGTAAAATTCCTGCCCAGCCTACGCGGAGGGATCTCGTAATGACTAAACAAGTGAAATGTGCAACCTGTTCGTTGCTGGCGCTGCTTCTTGTCACTACCGCCGCCGCGCAAAAATATACTGTCACCGCCCTCGGAGCCCTGCCGGGGTTCACCAGCAGCTATGCAGACGACAACAACAACACCGGTCTGGTCACAGGCTGTTCTGATAACTCGGTCTATCCGACAGTGCCGTGCACGACCAACATAGCTGCCGATGCCTTCCTGTGGAGCAGCAATGGCTTTCAGGATTTAAACCATCTATCCGGTGACGATCAGAGCATCGGATATGTTGTTAACGATTCGGGCGTGGTCGTGGGCTCCTCGGCAAATACTACAACTGGCGTGTACCGCGGCTTTGTCTGGACCAACCCCGGCCCAATGGTTGGCTTGCCTGATCTGCCAGGCGGCAGTGGGTACACTTTCGCTACCGCGATCACTTCCAAAGGCGTAATCGTTGGCGAGTCAGCCACCAGCAATGGTGATGAGCATGTGGTTTTGTGGACCAAAAGCAAGGGTAGCTACCATATTCATGATGAGGGATGTTTGCGGGGCGCCCCTTACTGCTACGCGGACGATATCAACGAGAGCCTTCAAGTTGCCGGCACCGCCTACTTTTTCAACAATAACAGCAAATACCACGCGTTCCTTTGGAGCAACGCGGCGGGATGGAAGGACCTGAAGCCATTGAAGGGAGGCAACAGCTACGCAGTCTGGCTCAACAATTCGGGCACGGTTGTGGGCGCCTCCACTTCGTCAAAGTATCCCAACGGAGTGGTCGTGTACTGGGATGGCACCGGAATACACCCCATCCGTACGCTGCGGGGAGGAACCTCGAGTGCTCCTGGCTTCATTAGCGACGCAGGGGAAATTCTCGGGGATTCTACCGTGACCGGCGGCGCCGACCACGCTTTCATCTGGACGAAAGCCGCAGGTATGCAGGATCTCAACAAAATGATCCCCAAGAATTCAGGCTGGGTTCTGCACCATGCTTCCTCGATCAGCAACTCGGGACAGATTGTGGGTTACGGCACCCTTAACGGCGTAAATCAAGCTTTCCTCCTGACTCCGAAACAGTAGCTGGAAGGATGAGACGTACGGGGGAGGAAACTCGGGGAAACTCGGGGACGAAACTCGGGGACAGACGGGACGTTCACCTAATTTCCAGAAACCGGGGAACGTCCCGTCTGTCCCCGGATTATTCATACTCCCTACATTGATTGAGTCACAGCAACGTGACGGACTAGAACCGGGCCACCTTGCCGGTGATGAGGTCCAACTGGTTGTAGCCGTCCAGTTCGTAGCGAAATTGTCCCCACTTCCGATTCAATTCCGATTCACGTCCCGTCGGGTGTCCGGATTCTGAAGCCTCCTATAGCTATCCCCGTCAATGAAAGCGTGGGGTTGGCGGTAGCCCAGAAAGGTTATTGTCGCAAAATCGCGATTACACTCATCAACACTTCAAAGCTCGGCCGGTGGCTCATTCAAGCCGCACTTTGGCTTGAGTGGGGCATTTCCCAGGCGTAACCCGATCTCATCTTGGGGGGAAGTCTCGGCGTCTATTCGTAGCGCAGCGCCTCTACCGGATCCAACCGCGAAGCCTTCAGCGCCGGGAAAAATCCCGAAATCACACCCACGAGCGCCAGGATCGTGAAAGAAACCGCGATCACGATGAACGAAGCATGCAGAAAGATGTCACCCTCGTGATTCGCGGTCTCGTAGAGCTCGCTGTAAAGGGGCATGGGCGGAATCACCCAGGTAAGAAGAACGGCGATGCCAATTCCAATCAAGCCGCCGGAGAAAGTCAGCACCAGCGCTTCCAGCAGAAACTGCATGAGCACTTGCCACTTGCGCGCTCCCAGTGCCTTGCGCAGCCCAATCTCACGGGTGCGCTCGGTCACCGAAACCAGCATGATATTCATCACGCCGACGCCGCCGACTCCCAGCGTAACCGCACCAATCAGTCCCAGCACAGCCTGTAAGCCGAAGGAAAACCCGTCCAGCATGGTCCGATCTTCGATGGTGTCCCACACCGGCGTAGCTTTCTCGTCTCTGGGATCGAAGTGATGACGCCGCGCAATGACTTCGCGAACCGCCGCCAGCGCCTTCTTGTTCAGTTCCGGAGCGGTAGGCTGGACGACGATCAGGTCGGGATCGCGGATGTTCTTCAGATCGCGATAGGTTTCGAAGGGAACGAATCCGTCGTCGTTGTCCGGGCCGTTGTAGGAGGAATCCTGAATCTTGTTGCGCAAGACTCCGATCACTTCGAAATCCAGGCCGCCAATGCTCACCGACTGGCCGACGGAAGGCGCGCCCTGAAAAACCCTCTTGTTCGCGACATGGCCGAGGATCACCACCCGGCTGTGATCCACGAAATCGCGATCGCTAAAGTAGCGTCCGTCTTCAATATCCAGCTTGCGCATCGGCCCGTAAGGCAGATCCACTCCACGCACCTTCAGCGAGACCACTCGCGTGCCGTACTTGAAGGGAAGGTTGCGATTTACCTCGGCGCTCACCGCGCGCACAATGGGCACTTCCTCGCGGACCGCCTGCACGTCCTCGTATTCAAACTTGATTTTCTTGCCCGCCCGCTCCCCGCCCGCCTGCATGCTGGTTTGTCCCGGAAAAATCACGATCACGTTGTCGCCCATATTCAGGAACGCATGCAAAACGCTCCCGCCCAAGCCCTGCCCGTAGGCCAGCAGGATTACCACCGACACGAGCCCCCACACAATGCCCAGCATCGTGAGCACCGAGCGAAGCCGGTTGCGCATCAACGCCTGCCAGCTTTGGGAGATCAGTTCTTTGAGGAACACGCAGCCAGTTGAATCGCCGAATGTCCAATTGTCAATTGAAAATTCGAGAAAGGGTACGGCGGGATCGCTGCAGAATAAGCGATTACTGAATGTCGATATTTCCCGATCCCGTTTCCACCTGCACCGGAACGCCGCCGCCTCGAACCTTCCCACGCAATTCCTTGCGTCCTAGCGTTCCTTGCACAGTGACCGGCTGGCTCACCGAGATCGATCCCGAACTGGTGTGCGCATCAAGGTCGAAGCCTGCGTCAGACGCCAGCTTGAGGCGAATACCGCCCGAGCCAGAATGCACCGTCCACGAGCCCGTGGGATTTCCCTCGGCAGTGATGGTGCCGCTTCCTGCTTCAGCATCCAGCGAACCATGCACACCTCGGAGTTCCATTCCGCCGGAACCAGTGTCGGCACGTACCGAGCCCGATGCCGTTTGCTCCATCGTAATGTGCCCGCTGCCGGTGCGGCCCTCGAATCCGCCTGCAATTCCGGTCGCACGGATCGAGCCGCTGCCCGTCTGGGTGCGCACATTTCCTTTTACCTGATCGATCTCGATTCCTCCCGAGCCGGTCTGAGCGCGGACTGTGTCTGCAATGTCAGAGACCTTCAAACTTCCCGAACCCGACTCGATCTCGAGCGGTCTGCGAAGGCCTTCGACGCTCTGATTGCCCGATCCGGTGTGCGAGTGCAATTGGGTCTCCGGGGGAACCACCAGGTCGTAGCTGATGGAAATGTTGTGCAGCAGTCCCGAGTCATCAATGTGGCCAATCCGAATATCGTTGCCACTTTGCTGGATGGGAGGATTGGCCTCGATTCGCTTTATGCGCTCGTCCGCGTCTCCCCCCAACCAGTTCGTAGCCTTGATGCGAGCCGTAACCTGAACTTCCGACGAACTTCCCGTGCGTACGTTCACATTCCCCGATCCGGTTGTCAGGTCGAGGTTGACCGGGCCAGTTACCTGCAGAGTGCGCTGAAAAGAGCCCTCCGACGAAGCCGCAGCCGGGGCAGGCTTTAGACAGATCATGCCCAGAACAATGAAGCACGACAGAATCCACGAACGAATCCCAATGATTCTCATCATTCCCTCTTTCGAAACTCTCAATTCAAACGATCCTTGGACCTAGGCCGCAGCACTGAAAGATTGCGAGACGAAGTCATCCTTTGATACACACCTGAACTATACGGATTCGATCGAAAAAAGTTCGATCCATGCATGGAATTCCTCCCGGATTGTGGTTATTCGTAGCGCAACGAGTCCACCGGGGTCATCTCCGCGGCTCGTTGTGCCGGATACATGCCGGCCGTGAGGGTTATCACGGAAAGCGTTAGCACCGACGCTACGATAGACGCACCAGAAACGATTGGGTGAGGAACAAAGTCAGGCAGGGGAATTGCGGCCATCGCCGCGCACAAGCCTAAGCCGACCGTCAGCCCTAAAACACCGCTGACCACAGTCAGAATCGCAGATTCGGCAAAGAACTGCCGCAGGATGTCTCTCCGGGTAGCGCCCAACGCCTTGCGGACGCCAATCTCGCGAGTCCGCTCGGTGACCGAGACCAGCATGATGTTCATGACGCCAATTCCGCCCAGGCACAAGGTGACGATGGCGACGCACCCGAAAAAGATCGTAATCACGCTAAAAATGTTCTCGACCAGCTTGGCCCCATCCATAGTGTCCCATATAAAGAGGGCGTCTTTGTCTTTCTCGTCGAAGTGGTGCACTCGACCTAGCGACCGGCGCACCTGCTGGACGGTCTCTGCGTGTTCGTCGGGATTGGCAACTTCAAAAACAATATCGTCGAGATAGCCGCGCACGATTCCCGGCTTTTCCGGCCGGGGAAAATCGCGGGCCACGGCGGAATAGGGCGCGAACAGGAAATCATTATCAGGGCCACTGTAGTTGGAGTTTTGGGTCTTCTTTTCGAGGACACCGATCACGGTGTAGGGAATTCCCTTGATATCGAGATTCGCCCCCAAAGCAGGTTGACCGCTGAACAGTTGGTTGCGGGCGGCGTCGCCCAGTATCACGACCCGGCGACCCTCGGATTCATCCTGCTCCGTGATCAACCGGCCTTCGCTGAGCTGCAGGGAACGAAAGTTCTGAAAGGCAGGCCAGACGCCGACAACTTCGCGATTCGCCGAGTTGAACTGGCTGACCTGCGGAACCGCGCGTCTCAGCTCCGGGCTAACGTTCTTCACCAGATAGCATTCGTCCTGGATCAACCGCGCGTCGTCAACTGTCAAGGTGATTTCGCGTCCTGCCGCCAAACCTCCGACTTGAGAACTGGTACGCCCGCCCCAAACGATGACCAGGTCTTTGCCCAGCGTCTCCATCCGCTTTTTCTGGTCTACGCTGAATCCGCGGCCCAGCCCGACCAAGAGGATGACCGATGCGATTCCCCAGACAATGCCAAACATGGTCAGGAAAATCCGCATCTTGTGCGCTCTGAATGTGGCAAACGTCTGCCGGGCAATTTCCATTAGATTCATGGATCGGGGGAGCTCCATTGAATGCTGGAAAGGAGGATACAACTTTAGGATTGTGATTGGTACCGGTTAGTGCAAGAGAGCGATGACTAACTCCGCGCGCTCTGCGGCCGTTCTCAGCAGCCTCCGCGATTTAAGATCTGAGGTTGTAACGAATGTCACCAAGACCTTAAAACGCAGAGTGCGCTGAGAATGGCCCGCGGAGGTCCGCTTGACCCGAGCGGAGAACCCTAGCTTATTGAAGTACGACCTGATCGCCTTCCTTCATACCGCTGAGAAGTTCAGTCTTGGCGCCGTTCGAGATGCCAATATTGACTGCGAGTTTCTTCTTTCCGTCCTTGCCCTTAGGGTCGGGAACTTCAACGGAAGCTTTCTTGTCTTTGTCGTAGATAATCGCGCCTTCCGGAATCTGCAGAACGTTCTTGTGCTCTTCCAGAATAATTTCCGCGTTGGCCGTCATCTCCGCTTTCAATTCCCCGCCTGGGTTGTTGATGGATACGCGCACCTCAAAGGTGGTCACATTATCCTTTTCCACGCCCATGGGCGAGATCTTCGTCACCTTCCCGTTGAAGGTCTTGTCCTTAAACGATTCCACCTTGATCCGCGCCGGCTGCCCCAGGTAGACCTTCCCGATATCGCTTTCGTCTACCTTACCCTTTACGTAGACCTCGCTGGTATCGCCGAGAGTCATGACCAACGTGGCCGAAGAGCCCAGTACAAGGATGGAGCTGACAGCGTCGCCCATCTCAACGTCGCGTGAGAGAACGATGCCGTCGATCGGCGAGACAATATCGGTATAGCTGAGCTGCTCTTCCAGTTGTTTCAGATTCGCTTGATCCCGCACCATCTCCGCCTGGGCCTGCGCGATCTTCGCCTTCAAGACGATGACTTGCGCCTTCGAGACGTTCTGTTTGTTCAGCGCCATTTGATAGTTCTTCTGGGCATCGTCGAGCGCCGACTCGGAAACGACGCCGTCCTTCGCCATTTCCACGGAGCGATCGTAAGCCCGCTTCAGCAAGGGCACATCGGGACCCTCGGCGTCCACCTTGGCGCGCTCAAAGTCTGCCTCGGAGCTGGCATAATTCGCCTGCGCTGCCTGCAAAGCGGCACGAGATTGGTCCACCTGAGCTTCAATCTCTTCTTTATCCAACTGCGCCAGGAGTTGGCCCTTTTTCACGTTGTCGCCATACTCCACCAGGAGGTTCTTCACGATTCCGCTGGCCTTCGACTTAACCTCGACCTTGGTAATAGGAGTGACCTTGCCGGTCGCGACTACGCTCTTTGCCAGATCGCCCTTCTCGACCTTCGCCAGCTTCGAGGGATCGATCTTGGTGCCTCCGCGGGTAAACGCGAAAAGTGCGCCCGCGAACACCAAGATAACCGCCACTATGATGCCGATGATTATGATCCGCTTGCGCCGCTTCTTCTTGCCGTTGCTATTGCCGTTCACGTCCGCCTCCTACGATCAGCGTTCTTCGACCCTCTATGAGTTATTACGAAGATGGTCAGGGTTTTGTTCCTCGGATGAGGGGTTACGGTTTGATTGGCCTCTATCAGTCACGCCGTTGCGTTAGACCGTCAAACCTCAGAAAAGGAAGCAAAGAATCCAATCTCGAACCCCTTCGAGACAACAAGGGCCGAGTCCACAGCTAAACCAGACGCACCAGATCTTCCAGTGTTATTACCTATTCTACAACGCCTTGGCCTCCCTGGGAATGCGTTACTGCCTTTGAAATGTTAGAATTACCCATCCATGATCGCCTTTGTGCTGATCCGGGTGTTCTTGATTCTGCTCCTGGTCGCAGCCAACGCGTTCTTTGCTGCGGCCGAATTCGCCCTGGTAAGCATTCGCGAAACCCGCATTCAACAGCTCATCGAAGCCCGCCGCATCGGCGCCCGCATTGTCCAGAAACTGCACCGTAACCTCGACGAAGTCGTCAACGGCGTTCAACTGGGAATCACGGTAGTAAGCCTTACCTTAGGCTGGGTGGGTGAACCGCTGCTCGCCCATATGGTAGAGGAGCTTCTGGGACACGTTCCCCATGCCAGCCTTTACGCCCACGGAATTGCCATCGGTGTCGCCTTCATCCTCATCACCTGCTTGCACGTAATCTTGGGCGAACTGGTTCCAAAGTCTTTAGCTTTGCAGCGCGGGGAGCAGGTCGCGCTAGCCGTCGCCGCCCCCATGGAAGTCTTCCTGACCCTGACTCGTCCCTTTATTTTCGGCATGAGTGCAGCTGCCGGTTCCGTGCTCCGTATATTTGGCTCGCGCAAGATCCGGCAGGGCCCAATTCACTCGCCCGACGAGCTCAAACTCATCGTCACCGCCAGCCGTCAGTTCGGCCAGATTCCGCTATTCCAGGAAGAAATGATTCACCACGCCCTGGAACTCGAAAGCATTACGGTGCGCGAAGTAATGGTGCCCCGGCCGGACATTTTCTCGCTACCTGGAGACCTCTCATTCGACGAAGCCCTAGCCCGCGTTGTCGAAGAGCAGCATTCCCGCATCCCGGTCTACGATCCGCAGCGCGGTCCCGAACACATCATCGGCGTTCTCTATTCCAAGGACCTGATGCGCTGGACTCGCCTCCGCCTCGCTCAGCCCATCGCCGCCAGAATCTCGGTCATGCGAATCAGCCAGATCATGCACGACGTGCTGGTAGTGCCCGAAACCAAGGTGCTTACCGAAATGCTCGAAGAGTTCAAGGATCACAAGCGGCACCTGGCCGTGGTCGTAGACGAATTCGGCTCAACCGCCGGCGTGATTACTGTCGAGGATATTCTGGAACAATTAGTCGGCGAGATTGAAGATGAGTTCGACGTTCCCCCGCCCGAGCAGCCTGTACTCGAAGGCAAGCTCGCGCTCAATCTCGAGGGCTCTTTCGGAATTCGCGATCTCGAGTCGCAGTATCAGCTCTCGCTGCCTCGCGACGGTGGTTTCGAAACCCTGGCAGGATTTGTCCTTGCCCGCCTGCAGCGAATTCCCCGCGTCGGCGACTCTTTCGATTACGATGGCCATCGCTTCACGGTCGAACAAATGGAAGGCCACCGGATCGCCAAAGTGCAAATCGAAAAACTGCAACCTACAGCCGTCGGCAAGGCAGGAGACTAGGCTGGGCCTCAGGCTTCAGGCTTCAGGTACGGGCTAGAGAACTGAGAACCAGGAACTGACAACTGGTCGCAATAGAAAAATGCAAGGACTAACAAAGCTGCGTGCCCTGATCGAGGAAGTCCCGCTTCGATTGAGAAAGCTTCCACCGTCCCAGGTAAACCTAAAACCATCACCCACCAAGTGGTCGCCGAAAGAAGAACTGGGACACCTTCTGGACTCCGCCGCTAACAACCACCAAAGGATCGTTTGCACCCAACTGGAAGACAAACCCAGGATGCCGGGCTACGACGGCAACGCCTGGGTCAAGCTCCACGGATACCAACAACGGAACTGGCATGAAGTCATCGAACTTTGGCGAGCCCTCAATCAGCAACTGCTCGTGGCTGCTGAAGCGGTACCCGGCACTGCCTGGTCGCGAACCTGCACCATCGCCGACTCCCAGCCGCTAACCTTGAAATTCGTCTTCGAAGATTACATCGAACACATGATCCACCACCTGAGGCACATTGGCATTGAAGTGGATAACCTGAAGCCTGAAGCCTGAAAAAAATGCTCCGCTACCTGACGCAACGAGTTCTGTACACGCTACCGGTAGTCTGGCTGGTGGTCTCGCTGGTTTTCCTTCTCATTCACCTGGTTCCCGGCGACCCCGTTCTGCAAATGCTGGGAGAGGGAGCTCCGGCCGCCGATATCCAAGCAGCGCGCCACGCCTACGGTCTCGATGTCCCGCTGGGCGAGCAATATCTTCATTATTGGAAAGGCGTGCTCCACGGCGACCTTGGCCAATCGCTGCGTTTTAATCAAAATGTCGCCAGCCTGATCGCCCAGCGCTACCCATACACTTTGCAATTGACGTTAGCGGCTTTGCTGGTCGCCGTGCTGCTTTCGATCCCAGCTGGCGTCCGCTCCGCCCAAAGACGTGATCGCTGGGACGACCGGCTGCTCAGCGTAGTCAGCCTCTTCGGGTTATCCTTCCCGAACTTCGCCCTAGGGCCAATCCTAATCTTGTTCTTCGCCATCAAGTTGGGATGGCTTCCGGTCTCCGGCTCGGGGACGATAGCGCATCTGGTTCTACCAGCCATCACTATGGGCGGAGCACTCGCCGCGATCCTAACCCGCATGGTCCGCACGTCCATGCTAGAAGAACTAGGCCAGGACTACATCCGAACCGCCCGCGCCAAAGGTTTGCCCGAGAGCGCGGTGGTCTATGGCCACGCCTTGCCCAACGCCATGATCCCGGTGATCACCGTCCTGGGATTGCAATTCGGCGCCCTTCTAGCCGGCGCCATCGTCACCGAGACAATTTTCTCCTGGCCCGGCATCGGCCGTCTGACCATCCAGGCCATCGGCAACCGCGATTACTATCTTGTCCAGGGATGCATTCTCGCGATCGGCTTGACTTACATCGCAGTGAATTTCCTGACAGACTTGTTGTACTCGGTGGCGAACCCAAGGATCAGGCAGTAGGACATCAAGAAACTCTGTCATCCCGACCGCAGCAAAGCGATAGGCGAAAGCCAATCGCATCGCGGAGTGGAGGGACCTGCTTGAGGACCCGCAATGAAAACGCATACCTATTGCGTCTACATAGTCGCGAGCAAATCGCGGGTAATCTACATCGGAATGACTAACAAGCTGGAGCGCCGAGTCTATGAACATCAGAACGACCTGGTAGATGGTTTCAGCAGGAAATACCGCTGCCATCGCCTAGTCCATTACGAGTTATTCGACGAGGTGCTCAAGGCCATCGACCGGGAGAAGCAACTCAAGCGTTGGAACAGAGCAAAGAAAATCTGGCTGATCGAGCTCGAGAATCCTACCTGGGAGGATCTCGCCGCCGAGTTGTTCACCAAGCACCCGTATCAACCTAAACAAGTAGGTCCCTCCACTCGCAGTTGATCCGCTGTCGCGGCTCAACTGACTCGGTCGGGATGACAGTTGTCTCAAATACCCACGATAATCCGCCGTCGCAAGCCATCCGGTATCCCCTGCCTTCTCTTTGTATTCGCACTGGCAGTATTGCCAGTAGCATAGCCTCTCAAAACCAGTTACAACTCAGCCGCTACGGGATGCCTTCAAATCCAGGAGGGCTGGCATGTCAAAGAAAGACAAAGGCAAGCAAAAGGACAAAAACAAGAAAAACAAACGGCGGACAAGCCAGATGGTCAGCCCCTAGACCGTCTTCAGTAGGCAACACCATCGTCTCAACAGGTCATCGTGATTTTATACCGAGCATCCGACGGGAATCGTGGGCGATCAAGGTTCGGCAGAACCTGCGCTCTCGAATTGACTTTTGCCGTTATTGCCTTCGTACTTTCGTCTTCGCATTCGCAAGCGCAGATCCCGAGGTCGTCTGGGCTGACCCCATCCCAAGCCGAGCCTCTAAAATCAGTCGATCCGCTCGGACGTGAAACCCCGCGCAGTGCTGCGATGGGCCTGCTGAAATGCACAGAAAACGAGGACTACCTCACCGCTGCTCACTACCTGCAATCAAGCCCAGGCCAGGAAGCCAACCTAGTACAGCGAGTCAGGGAACTCCACGCATTGCACTCGAATTTTAGCGGCAACATCGCATTGTTAAGCGATGAGCCCGTCGGAACGATCGAGCCGGGGCTTCCACCCGGCGAAGTGCGCGCGGGAGTGTTAACGGTTGGTTCTAAAACTGCGGACGTCATCCTGGTGCGAGTGGATGATCCGGACTCGGGGAAAGTCTGGCTCATCTCGAAAGAGACGGTTGCGAAACTTCCGGAGCTTTACGCCAGCTTACAAGGCGAGGCGCCGACCTTAGCCGATCGAATCATACCGTCCGCGCTCTCCAGTCGGCGTGTGCTGCGAATGTCACTGGCGCAATGGCTTGAGTGGCTTCTTTCCATCCCGCTCTCGTGGCTGATGGCTTGGGTGTTGGCGTTCTTGTTTAGCACGCCCGAACGGATCCGGTGCAAACTCCGTAATCTTCCATTCCGGCCGGTCTGGGAAACGCGGCATGGCACGCCGCTCAAGTGCATCATTGCGATCGTGCTGCACACCGTTTTCGTTTATTTGCTCGGACCACCCCTTTTGTACCGCGTGTACTACTTTCGCTTCATGGCGACCCTCCTGGCCGCGTGTTTCGTGTGGCTTATAAGCACCATCACGGACCGAAGCTTCGAACACGCCTTGAACCGGACCCGAACCCAGCACAAAGGCGGCGAGTCGATCCTCATCGTGATGCAGCGGCTCACCCGCATCGCGCTGCTGGTCATGGCTACCCTCATCGCCTTGAGCATGTTTGGATTTAACGTCAAGACGACCCTCGCTGGCCTCGGCATCGGCGGACTTGCGATCGCCTTGGCTGCCCAAAAAACTCTGGAAAACCTGATCGGCGGAGTGTCACTGCTCATGGACAAAGCCATCCGCGTCGGTGACTTCTGCCAGATCGGCAATCAACTGGGTACGGTGGAAGATATCGGGCTTCGTTCCCTCAAGCTGCGAACCCTCGACCAGAATCTGTCGGTCGTTCCAAACGGATCGCTCGCGCAAATGCAATTCCAGAATATGGCGCGCCGTAACAAACTCCTCATCAACCAGACTTTTACCCTGCGAATTGAAACCCAAGCCGAACAATTACGCTTCGTGTTGGACCGCGTGCAGAACATGCTGGACCAACATCCGGCGATCGAGCCCGGCTCCAGAATTCGGGTAATGAGTTTTGTCGGCGCCGCTTTCGAATTGGAGCTTTTTGCCTACGGTACGACCGGTGATTGGGCACAATTCACCGCGATTCGCCAGGACGTAATATTGAAGATCGCTGAAATCGTCGAAGCTTCCGGTACCCAGTTTGCGGCGCCAACCCAATTGGCGTACCTCGCCGGAGACAAAGGAGTCGACGCCGAGAAAGCGAATGATATTGTGCGTCGAGCGGCTGAACTCCGGGCCGGCGAGGTATTCAGATTCCCCGGCGAAGCTCGAACCGGCACGGAGTGATGGTCCTAAGTAGCGCTCAAGCAATATGCGCCGCTCACACCTGAGATAAATTGTTTCTGCGAACCGCGAGAAGGAGATTCAAGATGCCGGAAGCAACATCCAACGTCGAGTTTGCTCACAAGATCCACGAGGCGGGCCATCATCACGGCTCCGAGTCCGGCGGGCGCGGCGAGTGGGTCGAGATTCTCGAGGCCGTGCTGCTCGCGATCGTCGCGGTTGCCACCGCCTGGAGCGGCTACCAGGCCTCGCGCTGGGAAGCGATCTCCGCCGAAAATTACTCGCGGGCTTCCCGTACCACCGTCCATGTCGCAGGAGAAGGCCACCATGGAAGGACAGGACCGCCTCTACGACACCGTGACTTTCAACGGCTGGGTTGCGTCAAAGGTTGCTGGCCGGGAGAAACTCGCCACTTTCTACGAACGCCGATTCCGTCCCGAATACGCCGTCGCATTCCAGGCTTGGTGGAAGCTCGACCCCATCAATAACCCTTCGGCGCCCCAGGGGCCCATCTTTATGCCTGAATACAAGAACGCCCATGCGGCTGAGGCAGCGCAACTCGCCGAACAGGCGAAAGACTATTTCGAAGAGGGCGTGAGCGCGCGCGACACCGGCGATGATTACGTAAAAGTGACTGTGTTCCTGGCGACGGTGCTCTTACTGACTGCCCTCAGCCAGCGCTTTAAAGTTCTTGGGCCGCGGGTCGCAGTCGCGGCCGTGGCCGTGGTTTTCCTGCTTATCAGCGCCTACTGGATCCTGAACCTCCCGCGCGCCTAGAACCATGAAAGGGTGCGGCTTTAGCCGCACCGCAACGGCCCCAGCGAACGAGGATTTTGGCCCCTGAGCCTAAAGCAGCCGCACTCGCTTTTAGGCTGCACCCTCACTTCTCCTATTTCGGGGACGACACATCAAATCCAGCCAGACAAAAAAAAGCCCTCGATTCTATCGAGGGCTTGAACCCAACGGGCCGGGCTACTCCCGAACCGAAGAGGGGACGCCCGCCTTGCGAGCATCTTCCTGCATGTCATCAAGTTGCTGCTTGGCGTCGTCGACCGCTTTTTTCTTGTCAGCAATCTTCTGCTTGTAATCCGCGTCTTCTTTATCCCATGCGCCCGAGTTCCGCAGCCGGTTGCCGGCATCGGCATACATCGCGGCCGCGCGCAGCTGGTATTCGCGCTGCTCCACATCCAATTCGCGGTTCAGCAGATCGACCTTCGCTCGCTGATCGGACAACCGGTCTTTCCACGCGTCATAGGTTTTCTGCCGGTCCTCTTTCGATTCGCCAGGCTGCACGCTCGGCGGTTTGTCATCGACCTTCTTGTCAGACTGCGCGGCATCCGTCTCAGCATTCGCCGCGCTCGCAGTGGTGTCACCGCCAGCCGCACCAGCCCCAGAACCACTGCCCACAACGCTAAGCTTGTCATCGACCGGCAGGTTATCGTTGTCAAATTGCTTGGCGGGGGTGGGCTTTTTGTCTTTTCGGACGGCGCGGGCGTAGTCGCCCAGGGGTTGCTGCTGGGTGGTTGAATCCTGGGCGGCGGCTAGGGATGCCAGCAATCCCACTGCGATTATTCCTGCAATCCAAACGTATGTGCGTTTCATCGTTGTTTCATCCTCCGTGCCGCGGGCCTGCAACTTCACAGGCGCATCGGCGTTGATTGAAATCTAAGCTCCGGCAGCTTTCGCGGCTTTTGCGCCCGCGAGAAAACCACCAATGGTGTGATCCAAATCGGCTGCTTCCGACGCGATATCGACCGCCAACTGCCGCACCAGCGCGGGGTCGCGGTTCACGGCCAGTTGCTGCGCATAGCTGGAAATCGTGGCGACCGAATTCCGCAGCGCCAGCGCCATTTCAGCCGACATCTCTCCGCGCAATTCCTGCAGCCGTTGAATCAATGCAAATTCTGTTTTGTCCGTGATCAGGCACGCCGCGCCCAAGGTCTCACCGGTGGACGTGCATACCGGAGAGATCGTGGTCTCAAGCACGCGCTGCTCGCCTGCGGGAGTAACATAGTCCGCCTCGACGCTTCTCGAAGTGCCGCGCTCGCGCAAGCTGGCTTGCACCGCAGCCGCCAGCATTTCCTGCGAACCTGCAGACGAAGACGAACTTAGCCTGGCTTGACGAAATATTTCTGCAACGCTCATTCCCACAGGCGACGCGAATCCCAGAATGTTCTTGGCAGCGGCATTGGCGGTTCGGACCAAACCGTTCGGGGTCAGAAACAACACTCCGCTCGATAGATTCGAGAGCACCGCGGCGCTGATGTTTTCCGACGTCTTTGCCCGCCTCCGCTCCACCTGCTGCACGCTCAGCAATTCATGCTTCTGCTGCTTCAGTTGCTGAATCACGGCGTTGTAGGTTTGCATGGGGAACTGATCGAGCTCGGGAGCGGAGTCAATCGCGAAAGATTCCTCCGTGAGCAGACGCCGCATGCGGCGCAGCAGCACGGTGGCTACCCAGAACGAAAAGCCCATGACAAACAGCACCACCACCATTCGAACCACAATTGGGTTGCTGAGCATTTTCACAGCAACCTCCAGTACCAGCGGAAAAACTGATCGCCAAAGAACGAAGCCACCATGGCCATGCTGCCCAGGAACACTCCGAAGGGCATAGGAAAGCGCCGCAAGGCAATGCTGGCCGACTCCCATCCGTGACGCCGCGCCAGGCTCGCGGGCTCGTGATGCCGCACCATGCGCCGTCGCGTGCGCTTAATCCATACCACCAATACCGTCGTCAGTCCCGCCAGCGATCCCACGATCGAGGCGCCGAACAGGGTGAAGATGGTCAGACGAATCCCGAGAAACGCGCCCACCATTGCCATCAACTTGACGTCGCCAAAGCCCATGCCCTCGACGCCGCGCGCGCGCAGATAAATCGCTCCCGCGCCGTAAATGAACGAAGCGCCCGCCGCCGCTCCCATCAGCGCCTGCAACAACGAAAGCCACGGACTGGAAGCGCCCGCCGCAGACTGGTAGACCAAACCGAACAGCATTGTCGAAAGCAAATCGTTGACCGGAACCACCAGGCTGAACAGCAAGCCGAGGACAAGTCCCGGCAGGGTCAGTTTGTCGGGCAAGAGTTGTGTCTCGGCGTCGGTGAAGATCAAACCCACGAGCAGGAATCCGAACGTGCAGAACTTGAGCGTGGCCAGAGTGAATCCGAAATAGGTGTAGCAGGCAAGAAACAGCGCGCCGGTAAGCAGTTCGACCACGAGATAGCGGGGCGAGATCGGAGCTTTGCAGTAGCGGCATCGTCCGCGCAGGATCAGCCAGCTCAGGATGGGAACGTTGTCATAAAAGCGGATTGGTTTCTCGCACTTCGGGCAAGCCGAGCCAGGATGAATTACCGACAAATCCCGCGGCAGGCGATAGATACACACATTCAGGAAGCTGCCAAAGGCCAGCCCCAGCGCGAAAATCGCCGATGCGAATACAGGGTCCAACGTGTGCTTTGCCCACTCCTTGCCAGATTTAAGCTGGTTTCGCCTCGATTATACGGCGGCTCGGGGGGTGGGAAGCGGGTACTAAAGGGATTGACCTGAAGGACAACGAAAGGCGGGTGTCTCGCCTGGCGGGACGGAGGTCACGCGAGAGAACGTTGCCGGGAGGGCACACACATTCATGCGTGAACATCGGTAAGCTGCTGAATTCGCCGCACATGGATGTGTTTCTCACGCTTACGGGTCTGGGCGATGTCGTAGGAGGCCTGCATCCGCATAAGCGTGTCCATCTTTACTCCAAAAGCCTTCTCGATCCGCAGGGCCATATCGCCCGATAGATCAGCCTTGCCATTCAGCAGACTGGACAGCGCAGGCCGTGAAACTCGAAGCGCCGCGGCCGCCGCTGTTACCGACAGGCCCGCGGGCTGGATGACCTCCGTCCGAATGAAATCCCCGGGATGGGGAGGGTTCTTCAAGGGCATGTGTGTTCTCCTTGTCGTCTAATGATAGTCTTCCAGGTGCACGTCGCAGATCTCCCACTCTGCTATGTCGATCCTGAATGTCAGGCGGCGGTTGCGGGTTCTAGGATGGGGGCTTCACGATGTTAGCCAACGTGCAACTCCTCGACGTGCTGGCGGCGAACCTTCATTTTGCTTTCATTCTGCAGTGCAGCCGCGAGGTCATGGGCAAGCTGCATTCGCAAACCACGTCTCGGGCGTGCTGCCGAAGGCCTTCGATAGCCGGATCGCCATCTCCGACGATGACGCGCCGCTTGCCTGATTTCAACAGGTGACTGTAAACCCGATAAAATACATTATCGAGTTCAAATTCAATCACTTCTTACGAAATCATGGCGTTCGCAATTAAAACCGAGGTTCGCGACCTGCGGGCAAAGGCGTTCGTGTTTAGCGCGCAGAAGACGATGTATGGTGGCAAGCATATCGCCAAAGGCGACGCGGTTTTCGTCTTCGCAAGCGAGAATGGGGGCGGGCGAGGCCTTATCGCGCGCGGTGCGGTCACTTCCGCCGAAGCAATCGCGAAGAACGGCGCAGTCGCACGTCAAGCGCCCCGCGTTAGCATCGCCGTCAAACGCACCGCTCTTGCGAAGACGCGACTGGGGAGAAGCGAACTCAAACAATTTACCGACTGGAACGACGGGCAGCCGGAAACGGAGCTCAATTTCAAATTCTATCGCCAGGCAACGAACAAAATCATCGGCATTTCGGATGAAGCGGCGGCGTTTCTCGATGGATTCTTCTAGCGTGACAACCTGGCCGTTACGGTCGGAATGGCCTGCGAGTGGACCCGCGATGGTTACGTTGCTGAGCTAATCCCTGATCCAGATTGACACTCATCCAGCGCACACCTAGACTGAGAATGCTTCTGGTCTGATTCCATGGACTAGGGCGCGAAGCTTTTACCGGGAGCCCGAGGAGCCTCATGGCCTGGCTGCAAAACAAGTTCGAGAAGAATTTCCTGATCACCACTGTGGATTACGTTTTCAACTGGGCGCGGAAGTCGGCGGTGTGGCCGATGACGTTTGGCCTGGCGTGCTGCGCGATTGAGATGATCGCGTCTTCGACGGCCAGGTTTGATATTGCGCGCTTTGGTTCGGAGGTGTTTCGTCCCAGCCCGCGGCAGAGCGATTTGATGATCGTCGCCGGGACGGTAACTTTGAAGATGGCGCCGGTGGTGAAGCGCATCTACGATCAGATGCCTGATCCCAAGTGGGTGATTTCAATGGGCGCTTGCTCGTCCGTCGGCGGGCCGTTCAATACTTATGCCGTGCTGCAGGGTGTGGATAAAATCGTGCCCACGGATGTGTATGTGATCGGATGTCCGCCGCGTCCGGAAAATCTTTTTTACGCCTTGCTGAAGCTGCAGGACAAGATCGATCAAATGAGCCTTGCGAAAAAGCCTACCGAAGTTCGGCTGGATCAGAACATGGTGGAGAATTTCAAGCGGCAGGTTATGATCGCGCAGACCTTGCAGCCGAAGTAGCTGTCAGCTTTCAGCCGTCGGCAATTCATCTGACTGAATGCTTACTAAACTCACCACACAATCCGAACTTCCTCTTGAAGGTGAAGCCAGGGAATTTCCTTGCGGTGATAGAGTGATTTGCGTTGCCAATGTGAATGGGTCCATCTCCGCGATGGACAATGTTTGCCTGCACCGTGGCGGGCCGCTGGGGCAGGGCGTCATCGAGGGGAACAAACTGGTGTGCCCGTGGCACGGTTGGCTCTGGGACCCTCAGACGGGCGAGGCGGTCCACAATCCTGCCGCCAAAGTTGCCGTGTATCCGATTAACGTTGATGGCGCCGATGTGATGGTTGAGTTGTAGCGTTTATCCCAAATACTTCAAGAACTTTCCGGGTTGATTGTCGAAGCCAGGGAAGACCTGATTGAGATCTTTGTTTCCCAGATGTTTGTACACCGCTTCTCCTGGCACCGCGCGGAAGTCTGTGGTTACGGCCAGGTCGCGACCTTCGTAGAGTTGGGATTGGTCCAGGCCGGGCCAGCGTCCGTAGACTTTGCCGCCTTTGACTGGGCCACCCATTACGAACATTACGTTGGCATGGCCGTGGTCGGTGCCGCGGTTTCCGTTTTCGCGGGCGGTGCCGCCGAACTCGGACATGGTCACGACCACCGTGTCTTCGGCCAGATCGCCGAGGTCGGTCCAGAAGGCCGCGAGGGATTGCGAGAACTCGTGTAAAACGTTCGCAATCTGGCCTTGGGTGCTGCCTTCGTTGACGTGATGGTCCCATCCGCCGATGTCAGCGAAGGCGACTTGAACGCCCAGGTTAGCTCTTATCAGTTGAGCGAGTTGCTTGAGGCTGTCGCCAAAGCGTCCATTGCGATAGTTGGCGCCGGGTGCGGGCTTGTACTTGCTTGGATCCGCGGATTTCAGCATCTTTACTGCATCGAAGGTTTCCTGTCCGGTGCCGTGCAGCACGGAATCTACCGAGTTTTCATACATGGCTTCGAAGGTGTTGGCGTTAGGCGAAGCCTTGGGATTGTTTCCGCCCACGCCAAAGTCGTTGATGTTGTTTATGGCGACGGCGGGTTCGCTACCGGAAAGAATTCGCGGCATGGATGGACCCAAGGCGATGGCGCGAAATGCAGAATCGGCGGAAGCGGGCTGCGGTAAAGAATGCAGTGTCCGGTTCAGCCAGCCGTCTTCAGTCGCTTTAATTCCCGGCGTGCCGGATTCCATGAAGTCTTGCGCATCGAAGTGGGAGCGGGTGGGATCGGGTGAGCCGGCAGCGTGAACGATTGCGAGGTGGCCCTGCCTCCAGAGCGGCTGGAAGGGCGAGAGGGAAGGGTGAAGTCCGAAGAAACCATCGAGGTCGATTACCGAATTCCGGGGAATGTTGATGGACGGGCGCATGGCATAGTAGGCGCGCTCACCATGGGGAACGACGATATTGAGGCCGTCGGCTGCGCCACGCTGGAAGATCACAACCAGGCGCCTGTTCTTTGAGCTCAGCGACTCGGTGGCATGCGCAGCGCGAGTGAGAAACGCTGGAATGGCTGCTGTGCCGATCACGGCTAAGCTCCCGTTTTTCAGAAATATTCGCCTTGTAATTGACATAAGGCAGCTCCTGGCTCTCAGCTTCTGGCGATAAACCTATCTTCTTTGAAACTCCGGCGATCCCAATAACAAACCTGCGATCAGGCTGACGTTCGGGGGCCGAGCCGGATCGTCCAGTTTTCGCCGGCTGATCTTGGAATCCTGCAGGCGAGCGCTAATGACGTCGTGCGTTTGTTTGGAAACGTCTCCCTCCAACAGACTATTTTCGAGTGCGGCGAGGGTTTCCTGCGGGTCGCCGGTTCGGCCGGTTGCGGGATCGACTTGTGCGCCTCGCACTTTTCCTGCCGTCAGCGCCAGCGCAAAATTCATGCGTCCCAGCAACGCCGAGGAATTGACCCAGGCATCGGCCTTCATGGAATAGCCAGTCGGCGGCTGCGCTCCGTAGAGCGGCATTCCCATGTTTTGAAGCTGCCGTGCGATCGGCATGGCATCGGTGACTTGGGCTCCGCTGGCGCGCAGGGCCGAGACTACGAACTCCAGCGGAGTTTTTACCTTGGCGCGATACGCGTCCGGCGCCCAGAATTCTGGAGAGTCCAACATCGTCTTCAGCACCTCGCGGATGTTGCCGTCTTTCTTCAAGAATGTTTGTGCCATGCGATCGACCAAGGGCTGTGGTGGATCGTCGGAAACGAAACGTATTGCGAGTTTGGTGCAGACGAATCTCGCAGTGGAAGGGTGATGAGCCAGAATGCGCAGTACCTCCAGACCCTCCTTTTCGCATTTTGGCTTGATACGGTGACCGAGCACGATCTTGTCCCCGGGCTCGTGGGTGCGCTCCTCGAAAGTAAAGCCGCCGCCCTGCTTGGGCTGCTTCAGAGTCCATCCGGTGAATACGCGGGCTACCTCGGTGACGTCTTCCTGGGTGTAGCCGCCATTCACGCCGAGGGTGTGCAGTTCCATCAGTTCGCGGCCGTAGTTTTCATTGAGCCCGTTACGCTTGCCCTTGGATTGAGTGGTCTGCCCCTTGTTTCTGATCCGCTGTTTCGATTGTTTGCTAGCCTGCTTGGGAATGCCGTTAGCAACATCGGAGTTTGGCCCCACGCTCAGCCAATTATCGAGATAGAACAGCATCGCGGGGCTTTGCGCGGTCGCGATCAGCAGGTCCTCAAATTTGCCCAGGGCGTGAGGACGAATGACATCGCGCTCATAGCTGGTGAGCAAGTAGTGATCGGGGCCCTTGCTGATATATACGTTGAAGTGATTGAACCAGAAGTCGGTCATCACTTCCTGCAGCTGGCGTTGGCTGTAAATGGCGCGCAGCAGTTTGCCCTCGACCAGTTCATCGGCGACCACCTGCTGTGGGTGATCGAGAGCTTCGATGGTTTCGCGCTCTCGCGGATTCATGCCCTCCAAGAACTCGTCCCGTTTGTCGCCTTGAAGAGAGCTGCTCATGACGCGCTGCTCCTCCGGCGACATCTTTAGGACTGCCTTCATGCGCTGATCGGGTGGCATGTCCAAAAGTTCCTCGACTTTCTGATCGGCGTCGATGCACTCTTGCCGGCGTTCGTCGTCGCGGGTCTTGTCGAGTTTGCCGGCGCTGAAATCGCTGTTGGCGGTTTCCTGTTTGCGTTGTTCTTTGTTCTGATAGCGATCGAGTTGCGCTTCATAGACCGCACGTTTGAGAGGATCGGACGGGAGCGACTGTTTTCCGTCGGCCACGGCCTTGATGGTTGGCTCCGGGGGGAAATTTGAAACAATCTCGCGCGTGTCCATGTGCAACGTGCGAAAGGGCGAGAGGCGGGCGTCGAGTGCACTGTCATCGATCTTGTCGGGATGGAGTTGCTGGTCGATCCATTTATCAACACCGATCGACATCACGTGATCAACGTCGCCGGGTCGCGGACCGAATGTCAGCCGGTTCAACGCATGCAGTGCGCGTTTCTGTTGGTCTATCTCGGCGGTGAGTTGTTTGTCCCTTTTCCTGCCGAGTGCCAACTGGCCGGAGACGGCGAATCCCAGCAATGAGAGAAGAAGTACGAGGCCGATTTGGAGGCGTCCCAACTTCATAGGGGCACGGGGAGATAGTTAGAATTATGAACCCGGCGCAGAGCAAAAGTTGCAGGCCGGAAGGTTACCTTTGTACCGCGGGGTGGGTCAGAGCCACATAAGCCGGAACCTATTCAGGAAGATTGGTTTTGATAACGACAGATGTAATGTCGTCGTCTTGTGGATCGCCGTGCACAAACGCCCGGGCTGCGGAGTAAATGCCCTGAGCGATATTCGATGCGGAATCCTGGTTGTGGGTCTGAACGAAGTCGAGCACACGCTGGGCCCCGAATTGGTGTCCGTCGGGTGTGGTCGATTCCGTGACTCCATCAGTGAGGAACAACGCGATCTCTCCCGGATCGAGATGAATTGCAGGCGCCAGCAGAAACTTGCTTCCGGAAAACAGGCCGAGGGGCGGACCGGTGCTGTCCAACGTGCGCTTTACGTTGCCCGATTCGAAGAACACGAAGCCGGGAACGTGACCGGCGCTGGCATATGACAAGCTTCGACGATCTGGATTCAATCGCGCCAGAAAGAGGGTGACGAAATGGCCGTGCTCGAGGTCTTTCAGAAGCATCTGGTTGACTCGAGCCAGAATGTCGTCGAGTTCCAGTTGCATGGCTGCGAAGCAGCGCACGTAGGCCCGGGCAAGTGCCATGACCAGTGCGGAGCTGAAGCCATGGCTTTTGGCGTCGGCTACGGCAATCACCAGCGAACCATCGGCCATGGAGATGAAATCGAAATAATCGCCTCCGGTTTCGTCGGCGTGATTCGCGGACCCGCCAATATCGAAGCCTGGCACGGCAGGCGCGGCTGCATAGAAGCGCTGCTGCACGGCGCGCGCCAGTTGCAGCTGAAACTCCTACTCCTGCTTTTTTCTTAGTTCGGTGATGTCTTGTGACACCGACACGAAGTGAGTGAGGTGACCGGCTTCATCCCGCATGGACGTAATGGTCTGCTGTGCCCAGTAAAGTTCGCCGGTTTTCTTGCGATTGATGACCATACCCTTGAAGGGGAATCCCTGGGCCAGTTGAGCCCACATCTGACGGTAGAACTCGGCATCGTGAAGGCCCGACTTCAGAATTCTCGGGGTCTTGCCCAGGGCTTCGGCCTTGCCGAATCCGGAGGTCGCTTCGAAGGCTGGATTGACGTACTGGATCACGCCCTGAGTATCGGTGAGGACGACGCTGTCGGCAGTCTGTTCGACAACCTTGGAGAGCAGGACGAAGCTCTGGAGCGCCTGCCGACCTTGCGTGAAATCGTGGAACATGACAACACCTCCGGAAATCGCTCCGGACGAGTCTTTTCGGGGCCAGGCGTTTACCCGGATCCAAACTCCGGACGGGTGTTGAGAGTTACGCACGAAGACGAGCTCATCGACAACCTCTTGCCCGCGGATAGCGCGAACCAGTGGTAATTCATCCTGAGGAACGATTGAGACCTGGTCCGGAAGGTACCAGCCTTCGAGGGATGCGCCGATGTCGGATCGGGCCTCAAAGGTGCCGACTCCTAATATTTTTTCCGCTGCGGGATTGGAAAACAAAAGTCTGCCCTGACAGTCGGCGACGATTACGCCCCAGGGAAGGCCGTCGAAGATGAACTGCAAGGTGTCGGATTGTTCGGCCAGTGCTTCAAATGTGTAATCCATCGTCGCTGCCATGGTCACCTCTTTCGTTTCGCGCCGGATCGAGGAATTGCGTTGGCTGGCGGAGAAATAGCTCGGTTGAGGACCGGGTGAGTTGCATTTCGGTTGAACATAGGAGGGAAAGGATGGCCGCTGATTGGTACAGATCAACCATCGGCGGGTTTCTTCAGGAGCTTTAGCGCGCAGGACGCTTTCCTGATTCCGAGGTGTGTCCAGCAAGAAGCGGGTGAAATACAGAAACAACCCAAAGAAAACGGGTGAACTCACCGAGACATGAAGAAAATAAGCCGGGTGCGCGGAACGAATTGGGCTACGTGAGGAACAGCCGGCCGTGATTCATCTTATGCTGCAGGCTGGCGGCAAGGTGGTCGATGTCGGAGGCCGCAATGTCGTCCCCCATACGATCTTGCAGGAAAGGCGCACGGTTGCTGCCAACCGTATCGCGGCGGACTTGCAGAAGCAAAGCGTGTACGGCGTTGGGATCATATTTTTGGGGGGTCAGGCGCACGATTTCGCTCAAGGCGCTGCCGAGCGAATGACGTTCACGATAAGGGCGTTCGCTGGTCATGGCGTCAAAAGTATCGGCCAGGCCGACGATACGCACTGGCATGGACACATCTTCGAGGAGCAAGCCGTCGGGGTATCCCGAACCGTCGCTGCGCTCGTGGTGCCAGCGCACGATCTCCGGGATGCGAGGCCAGGGGAACTGTACACCGCTCACAATCTGATGTCCGACAATCGTGTGGTCCGCCATTTCGCGGAATTCTTCGGCGTCCAAAGAAGTTGGTTTGCCGAAGAGACGTTTGTCCACGGCGACTTTTCCAATATCGTGCAAGTAACCGGCCGAGCGAAGCGCCGCAACCTCGGTGGAATCCATATTCATGGCTTCACCGATGGCGGAAGCGTAGCGCCCGACGCGTAGCGAGTGTCCGTGAATGTTGATGTGTTTCACGTCGATGGCGGTCGCAAAAGCTTCCAGCGCGTTGTCATAAAACCCGTGGAGGGAAGCCATGAGACGCAGGTTTTCCGAGACGCGTTGCGCCAGGGTCTGGGTGAGTGAGTGATTGTGGACGGCGAGCGCGACGTAATGGCAGAGCAGTTCGAGCGCCTCGAGTTCGCCGGCGTCGTAGACAGCGTCACCTTCGCGACGGCCCAGGGCGATGAGTCCAACCAGTTTGCTGGCGACTCTTAGAGCGACGATGCATTTGAAAAGTTCTGGGGCAACGTTTCCGTTGGCGCTCAAATACAGGTCGTAGGAGCCGGATTGCAGATTGACCGGTTCGCGGGATGAAGTGAGTGCGTGAACATGCCTGGGCAACAGCGGAATGACTGCTGGCTCCGGCATCAAGGCGAAGCCCTCAACTGCGATCGAAGTGAGCAGGGAAGGTTTGTGGCTGTAGATGAAAAGCGCACCTTCACGAGCGCCGGCAGCCTCAAGGGACGCAGACAACATGGCGCGCGCGGTCTGCGGAAACTCACGTTCAGCGGTCATCTCCGGGCCGAGATCGGAGAGCGCTTCGACCGTTCGCAGAAGGCGCCGGAAATTGTCTTTTTGCAATGGCACGCGCTGGGGCAAAACCACAGCTGCAAAAAGTTTACACGCACTCACTTAACGAACTTGTTAGTTAGTTTGGTGCATAATCCGGAAGAGTAGCGCGGCATTCTGGAACTCGCGGTCACATTGTCCGGCGACGACGCGTCTTGCTTCGAAGAGCGCTGAATGTCATCTCGTTCGCCGCGCTGCCGGTCCGCTGTTTCCACTGAAAAAACAGTTCTGTGTAGGTTGCCGTGATGTAGTCGCGGGGCGGGATTTCGAGAGCCTGCGCCGTTCGATCAATCCAGCGCGAAGCGCCTTCGATCTCGCCGAAGTCCCCGATCGGGGTTTCATCTACGACCACGTGGCCTTTGCCGTCGCTCCATTCGGCCCGGAACTTCTCGTAACGAAAGGTGGGGGCAAATCCCAGAGCGCGCAAGATCGCCTCCATTCTTTCGCCATTGGCGACTTTGGTCTCAGTTTCTACTCGCGTCTTGTGAATTCCTGCTTTGCCCTTGGCTTTGTGGGTCAGCAGCCACTCGGATCCATATTGGCGCAAGCGCAACAACTCGCCGCGCTGGCGCAAAATTTGACGGGGCAAATCGTAGAGCGTATTGATTTCGCGGGTGCGAGGCGTAAGCAAGCGAAAGCCGGATTTTCGCAGCCGCCGATTCAGCACTCGTATATCGTCGATGCGAAACTTGATTTCGATTTCGTTGTGTGCGGCCATGAGAAGCAGTATAGAGAGCCGGCGAGGAATCCGTGTTACGCGAACGTGGGAAGTTTTACCAGGTCAGTCGGAGGGACTGGTTCCAGCGGTTGCCCCGCCTTCTTCCAAGCCGCTACTCCGCCGACGAGTACGAACGCATTGAATCCCTGTTCCCGCAGTTGCAGCGCCACACGGGCGCTGGTGGCTTCGCGTGCTCAAGTACAGTAGACGTAAATGTCATGATCCTTAGGGAGAGTCTTGAGTTCCTCGGCAAGGTTATTTGGTTCAAGGCGAATGGAGCCTTTGATGCGCGCCGCACCGGCATCGTAATAGCCATGGCTGCGGACGTCCAGTATCAGAACTTTGTCTTTTTCTTCTGAAGCCAGTTTGCGAGCCAGCTCTTCCACCTGCACCCTCGGCACTACGCGGTACACTCTGTTTTTGTGGTAAAGCCAGACTCGATAAGTGATGTAGCCAATGGCCGCCACGAAGAATACTTCTCCAAACACGTGGCTGGCGGCCTGGAATCCGCGTGTGATGGCAGCCAGAAAATCGCGGAACAGAAATCCGAGTCCGCCATAGGCAAAGATATACAACGAAGCGCCTGCGGAGTCGAAGCGGAGGAACTGCAGGGGACGCATTCTCATGCTGCCGGCCAGCGGCGGAGCCATGGTATTGACGCCGGGAATAAACTTGGCGATTAAGAGCGTGGTTTTGCCGCGTTTGTAGAAGGACTCGGCCGAGCGCAGAACGCATGATTCAGGATTGACGGACAAACGGCACAGAAGACCGAGCAGCCCCCAACCCATGTAGCGGCCGAGAATGAAAAGTAGCGAGTCTCCAATGAGCATGGCCGTCAGGGCGGTGAACAGGAATTTGTAAACGCTCAAGGAGCCGGCTGCCGCGGCTGCGCCTCCGGCCACCAGCGCCACGGCGGCCGGAACCGGCAGCCCGATGGCTTCGGCCAGCACCACCATGAAGATGACGAGGTATCCGTGGTGCGAGATCAGTGAGAAAGAGTGGTTCATCGCCGGTGCGTTAGACTGAAGCTATTAGATAAACTGCATACTCCAGAGGATTCAGCCACTAAGGGGAACGATAATTAGAGATGCCAGCAAAAGCCAAGACCACCCGCCGCTACATCAATTTGCCCGGCCGCAAATCATCTCTTCCGTTCAGCGACGCGGTGCTGGTGGCCGACACGCTTTATCTCTCCGGACGCATTGGCATTGACCCTGCGACCGGCGTGGCTCCGGAGGACGTTGAATACGAGCTTCGGCTCCTATTTGATGGATTCGAAGCTGTGCTGCGCCAGGCGGAGATGGACATGGACGATCTGGTCTGGGTGCAGGTGTACGCGCCCGACGTTTCTCTGTGGGAGCGCTTCAATGTCGCTTACGTGAAACGCTTCTCGAAAGAGTTACCGGCGCGTGCGTTTCTCGGTTCGGGGCCGTTGTTGAAAGGCGGGAGGTTCGAGATGCTGGGAGTGGCGGTTAGGAGATCTTAAGTTATTTTTCTCTGGCGACCACAAATTCCGGGGCCCACAACAAGGCTCGTTTGATTTCCCCGTCGGGGAAGCCGCAGATCGCATTTCGCGCCAGTCCGGCGTACTGCATCGCGCGAGCGTTGGCAGCTTCGACGGAACCATAGCGATTGAGGATCCCGAGGATTTCTCCGTGGGTCACGCCATCGAATGCTCGTTGCCGCACTACCCGGTCGATCAGTTCCCGCTCCCTCGATGTGCAGCGCTCGAGAGCGTGAATCACGGCCATCGTAACCTTACCCTCTCGTAGATCGCTGGCCACGGGTTTGCCCAGCACGTTTTCGGAAGCTGTGAGGTCGAGCACGTCATCCACAATTTGAAACGCCATGCCGAGATCGCGACCGTACTGCGCCAGGTTTTCTTCCTGTTCCGGAGTTGCTCCGCCTAGAATTGCACCGATCCGCATGCACACAGAGAACAAACATGCTGTTTTGCGGAAGATCAAATCGAAATGCTCGTCGGAAGAGATCAGCTTGCCCAGTTTTTCCATCTGCAACAGTTCGCCTTCAACCATTTGCTGCGTCAGGTCGATCAGCGTGTCAAGGATGCGGAAATTGCGCTCCTGCACGGCTATCTTGAAAGCCTGCATGTAGAGCCAGTCGCCGGCCAGCACGCACTTGGAGTTTCCCCATTGGGTGTTGGCAGCAGGACGGCCGCGCCGGGTCTGGGCTTCGTCGATGATGTCGTCATGGACGAGCGTGGCAGTGTGAATGATTTCGACGACTGCGCCCAGCTTGATGGCGCCGCGTCCAGGGTAATTGAAGAGCTTGGCAGACAGCAGCAGGAGCATGGGACGAATGCGCTTGCCTCCGCCGCTGCGCAGATACTCGCCGATTTCGGTGATGGCTTCTACGCCGGAAACAGTGTCTCGCCCGAACTCGCGCTCGATCGCGGAAAGGTCGCCGCGCAGCAACTCGAAGATCTCTTTTCCGTTGATCGCGGCGTGCGTGCTCAATGGGTTCGTCCCCAACGTCAAGCCTCAATTTGTCCGGTAATTTGTGAACTGCGTATCGATACCAAAATCCTGCCCGCGGAGAAGCGCGATGATTTCCTGCAACGCGTCGCGGTCCTTCCCGCTCACCCGCACCAGATCCCCCTGAATCGAAGCATTCACTTTCTTCTTGGAATCTTTGATGACCTTCACGATCTGACGCGCCTTCTCGATCGGAATGCCCAGCTGCATGGTGATCTTCTGCTTCACAGTGCTCCCGGCGGCGGGCTCTACAGGACCATACGTGAGTCCCTTGAGCGAGACACCGCGCTTCACCAGTTTCTGCTGAAAGATTTCGGTAACCGCCTTCAACTTGTATTCGTCAATCGAGTGCAGATTGATGGCGTCCTTGCCTTCGAGTTCAATATTCGACTTCGAATCTTTCAGGTCGAAACGCGTGTGAATCTCCTTCAGCGCCTTCTGCATGGCATTGGAGACTTCTTGCAGGTCGAGCTTGCTGACGATGTCAAAAGTGTTCTCTGGCATGATATCTCGCTTCTAATTAACAGATTACGCAGCCCCAATAAAAGATGCTCTAAACAAGCTAAATGGAGTTAGCCTTTTCGTGAAGCGAAAAGAAACGATAAAAGTTTTTCGCGGTTTGCGACCCTATCTCTTCGGACGAAAGTCCACGCAATTCAGCGATGCGCCGCGCTGTCTCCTTCACGAACGACGGTTCGTTGCGTTTTCCACGATACGGTACGGGCGCGAGAAACGGCGAATCGGTCTCAATCAGCATGCGGTCGAGCGGTACCTGTTTCGCGGCTTCGCGTATCTGCTGCGCCTTGGGGAAGGTGACGTTACCGGCAAAGGAGATCATGAATCCCATAGCAAGGGCCCGCTCGGCGTGAGCCCAGCTTCCGGTGAAGCAATGCAAAACGCCTCCAAGCCCGTTTGGGGCCCATTTGTCCTGTAGCAGCTTGAGGCAAACCTCCCAGGCGTCATCGCTGTTATCAGATGGCCGGCAGTGGATTACGATTGGTAGCTTCGCTGCTTGCGCCAGCTGCAGTTGCTTCAAAAATACTTGCTGTTGCACTTCCCGCGGCGAATGGTCGTAGAAATAATCCAGCCCAATCTCACCCCAGGCGATGACCTTCGACCGTTTCGCTAGGTGCGCCAGTTCTTCGAAATCGGCCTGGCTGGCAAGCTTGGCTTCGTGAGGATGGATTCCGATCGTCGCATAAATGAAATCGTGCCGGCCTGCGAGTTGGATCGCGCAGTCAAGCGATCCGGGACCAGTCCCACTGCCGCTAGCGAGAATCGTCTCAATCCCCGCTTCCTTCGCACGCTGCAACATCGCGTCGCGGTCGGCATTGAACTGCTCCATCTCGAGATGTGCGTGAGAGTCGACGAAGATCGGTCGTTGGTCGTTGGTCATTGGTCGTTGGGCATAGCTCGTGTGATGACGGGCGATTCGTCCGTCCAGATCGAGTAGGTTCTAGAGATGACTTTATTTCAATCTCGTTCCAACCGGCACGTCTTCGAGAAAGCTAGCGAGCACAGCTTTGCCGCCCTCCGGCGACGCGGCCACGATCATACCGTTGGATTCCAGTCCGCGAAGCTTCCTGGGGGCGAGATTGGCAACGATCACAACTTTTCTCCCGATTAGCAACTCCGGCGCGTACGATTCGGCGATCCCGGCGACGACCTGTCTGATCTCCGTGCCAAGGTCGACTTCCAGCCGCAACAATTTATCCGCGCCTTTCACTTTCTCGGCGGCCTTCACTTGCCCTACACGCAACTCGATCCTTGCGAAGTCATCGATGGTGATCTTGCCGTCGGGCACGGGGGCAACCGTCTTTGCGGCGGGCGTAGCAACCGCGGCCTGGGTGGCGACAGGAGGAACTGTCGGTGCGCCACTCTGCGCTGGCGCCGTGCTGGTTGCGCTTCGTTGCTGCTCTTCCATGTTCTGCATCCTTTCGATTGCGCTCTTGTCGGCGCGGGGGAACACGGGTTCAACGTTGCCCAACTTGGCGCCCAGTTGAAGTTGTCCCCACTTCAGATCGGACAGCGGAAACCGGCGAATGTCACCGAGACCCAGCTGCGCCCAGATCCTCGAAGTAGCATCGGGAATCACCGGGTGCGCTAATGCGGTCACGATGCGCAACGCCTCCGCGCTGGTATACAGAATCGTGGCCAAACGCGAGCGACTTTCTTCATCCTGTTTGTCGCCCAACGCCCAAGGTTCATTTTCGACAATATATTTATCGACTGCGGCCACCAGGCTCCAGCCAACTTCCAGAGCGCGCGAGAACTGGTATTGATCAGACAAGTCGCTATACTCGGCGATCACTCTGCGCGCGGTCTCGGCGATCGCATTGTCTCCCGCTTTTTGCGAGATAGCCGCCGCGGGATATGGCACCTCGCCGCGAAAATATCGCGTGATCATGGTCAGCGTACGGCTGGCGAGGTTGCCGAGTCCGTTGGCCAAGTCCGAGTTATAGCGCTGCACCAGCGCGTCGAAGGAAAAAGATCCGTCCTGTCCGAACACAACCTCGCGCAGGAGGAAGTAGCGCAGAGCGTCCGCGCCCATCACGTCCAAAATCGTCTCCGTACGTACGATGTTTCCGCGCGATTTCGACATCTTGCTCTCTTCGAACAGCAACCAGCCATGCGCGACAATGCTTTTGGGCGTGGGCAACCCCGCCGCCATCAGAAAGGCGGGCCAGTACACGCAGTGGAAGCGCACGATCTCTTTGCCGATCATCTGCAGGTCGGCGGGCCAGTATTTCCGAAATGCCTCCTGCGCACCTTCGTGAGTCGATCCGTAGCCAATCGCCGTGATGTAGTTCGCCAGGGCATCCAACCAAACGTAGATCACATGCTTGGGATCGTCGGGCACAGGGATGCCCCAGGAAAATGTCGAGCGGCTGATGGAGAGATCGCGCAAGCCCGACCGCACGAACGACATCACTTCATTCCGTCTCGTCTCGGGACGGATGAAGTCAGGTTGCTCAGTGTAGAGTTGCAACAGCTTCTCTTGAAACGCGGAAAGCTTGAAGAAATAGTTTTCTTCCTTTACGGTTTCCGTCGGGCGTCCGCACTCGGGACAAGGGGCACCAGGTCCGACTGCATCCACGTAGAGTTCGTCAAACACGCAGTATTGGCCCGTGTACGTGCCTTTGTAAATGTGGCCATTGTCCCGAATCTGCCGGAAGAGTGCCTGTACCCGCTTCTTGTGGCGTTCTTCGGTGGTACGGATATAGTCGTCGTACGTGATCCCCATCCGATTCCAAAGGGCACGGAACTGGGCTGAAACTTCGTCGGCAAATTCCTGCGGCGTTTTGCCCGCAGCCTGTGCAGCGCGTTCGATCTTTTGCCCGTGCTCGTCGGTGCCGGTCAGGAAAAACGTGTCCGCACCCAGCATGCGCTGCCGGCGCGCAACTGCGTCGCAGGCGATCGTGGTGTAAGCGTGACCGATGTGCGGCCGCGCATTCACGTAGTAAATCGGGGTCGTGATGTAGAACTTCTTGTTCATGTGTATTTCAGGTGATCACGAGAGGTGCTTCGTGCCCTTTGTGGTTGATGACTTTGTCACTGCTGGCGGTTCATATAAAGCTGCATAGCTTCCTGCATCACGCTCTTCAAGGGGATGTGACGCTCGGTCGCGATGCGACGGCAATCCTCATATTCCGGGGCACAATTGGTCACAATGCCATTCCGGCTCGCGATCTTCAGTCGCACATCGCCCCAGCGAGTCGCCACCGTTATCCAGTTTCGAGCCAGGGTCTGCCGTCTGTCCTCGCGCTGCCGCACACCCAGAGTCGTCGTTTCCGTGAAAATCAGATGTGTGAATTTCGAGGCATCCTCAGCCCGGCATAGAACAGTCAAAAGCATGCCCGGACGGTTCTTCTTCATCTGCACCGGCACGCCGAAAGCATCCAGTGCACCTTCCTCGAGCAGACGATCCATTACATACCCGAAGACCTGGGGATTCAGATCGTCGATATTGGCTTCGAGAACAACGACCGTGTCCGAAGGGATCTCAGAGGAAGATTCTGGTTGAGATTCGCCAATGATCAGACGCACAACATTCGCATGTCCGGCGAAGTCACGCGCCCCCGCACCGTAGCCGGTCTTGTCAACCTTCATTCTCGGAAATGGCGCGAAGCGTTTTGCCAAAGTCTTGACGATGGCCGCCCCGGTTGGGGTGACCAGTTCGGCTTGAATCCCAGACGAATACACGGGCGCATCTCTTAGCAACTCCAGTGTCGCCGGCGCTGGCACGGGTAAGGTTCCGTGGGCGCAATTTACCGTGCCTCCGCCTACATTCAGCGGCGAACAGACAATCTCGTCGATGCCCAGCGCCGCAGCTCCCACGGCGGCGCAGGTGATATCGACCATAGCATCGACTGCCCCTACTTCATGAAAATGGATCTTCTCAATATCGGTGTCGTGGATCTTCGCCTCGGCAGCGCCGAGCGCCTCAAAGATAGCAATTGCAGTGCTTTTTGCGGCCTCGCTGATCGCGGCATTGCGAATAACGCCGCGGATCTCATTGAGTCCGCGCCCATGGTCTTGCGTATGGCTGTGATCATGCTTCCGCGAAGTGGGTGAGCTTTGCAGAGCGTAATTGTGTTCTAACAGTGCGACTGGTTCTCCCTGATGGGCGTGCGAATGCGCATGCTCCTTGTGCTCATGTTTACCGTGTTTGGGATCAAGCCGGTTCGCGTTATCTTCATGGCCCTGGCGCGCGTGTTCCGTCCGGCTTGTTTCCGGCACCCAGATCTCGCGCGGTAAATCCTTCTCGCCGCGCGCATAGACGTCGACCTTGGTTGCGCTGATGCCGTTGCGCTGGACCCGGGAAATCTCCAGCCTTGCCCCAATATTCAATGCAGCGACTGTTTCCTCCAGCAGTTGCCTGGGGACACCGGCATCGATCAGCGCGCCCATAAACATGTCGCCGCTCATGCCAGAAAAACAGTCGAGGTAGGCTATACGCATAAGAGCTGTCGTTGGTCCTTGGTCGTTCGTCGGTGAACACTAAGACTAACGATCAACGACCAATTTTCATCATAGGGAAGCCTTCACAAGCCGTCAAACCGCTGCGCTGCGCGCCCTCTGCTACAATCACTATTTTCTCCAACCGCATCGAGGGATTCTTGTATCGTCATCTGGAACGCCGGTTAGCCCAGCAAATACGCGAGTTCTTGCACCGCAGCTACGGTCTTGACCTGTCGAAAATTGTTGTCGAGCAGCCGCCCCGGGTTGAACTGGGTGAATACGCCCTGCCCCTCGCGTTTGAATTGGCCAAGACGCTACGCAAGGCGCCTCGGAAAATTGCCGAAGAAATTGTTGCGGGCGTCGGACCGATCGACGGTCTTGAGAAGCTGGAGGTTGCCGGGGCGGGCTATATCAATGCACGGGTCAAGCGCGAATCACTTGCCACTGCGCTCGCCGCCGATGAAAAATCGAAGGCCGTCGAAATTCCGACGGGCAAGGTTCTGGTCGAGCACTCCAGCATTAATCCAAACAAGGCTGCGCACATCGGACACCTGCGCAACGCCATCCTCGGCGACACCTTTGTTCGCCTGTTACGTTTTGCGGGCAGGGAAGTGGACGTCCAGAACTACATCGACAATACCGGCGTCCAAGTCGCAGATGTAATTGTGGGGTTCTTATTTCTGGAGAAAAAGTCGCGGGCGGAAATCGAAGAGCTCAGCAGGCAGCCGCGGTTTGATTACTTCTGTTGGGATTTGTACGCGCAAGTCTCCCGCTGGTACGAACTGGACAAGCAGAACCGCGAAGCGCGCCAGCAAGTGTTGCACGCGCTCGAGGAGGGCGGAAACGAAACGGCCGCCATCGCCGACCTGATCTCGATTGCCGTACTGCGCCGCCATCTCGAAACCATGGACCGGCTGGACATCGAATACGACTTCCTGCCACGGGAGAGCGAAATTCTTCATCTGCATTTTTGGGACGCTGCGTTCACCAAGCTTAAAGACAGCGGCGTGCTCTCTTTCGAGACCGAGGGAAAGAACAAAGGCTGCTGGGTGATGCGGCGAGGCAAAGCATCTGCCCCAAACGACGCGGAGAACGCAGAAGTTGCTGAGGAAGACCAGAAAGTCATCGTTCGCTCGAACGGGACTGTAGGTTATGTCGGCAAAGACATCGCCTACCATCTCTGGAAGTTCGGCTTGCTGGGACGCGATTTTGGATATCGCAAGTTCTATCGTTATCCCAATGAACATGAGTGCTGGATTTCGACTACGGAAGGCGAGCCCAATCATCCGCACTTTGGCGATGTCGCCGAAATCTACAACGTGATTGATGCCAGGCAAGCCGAGGCACAGCATACCGTCGTAGAGGCGCTGCGCGGACTCGGCTATAACCGGCAGGCGGACCACTACACACATTTTTCGTATGAGATGGTCGCGCTCACGCCGCGCTGTGCTGCCGAGCTTGGCTACCAGTTGTCCGACGAGGACAAAACCCGTTCTTACATTGAAGTCTCTGGCCGCAAGGGATTCGGCGTAAAAGCCGATGACCTGATTGACACGCTCATCGCGTCAGCGAAGAAGGAAGTCGATCCCCGCCACCCACAATTAAGCGATGCCGAGCGCCTGACCATCGCTACCCAGATTGCCGTCGGCGCGTTGCGTTATTTCATGCTGAAGTTCACCAAGCCTTCGGTGATCGCCTTCGATTTCAAAGAAGCGCTGAGCTTCGAAGGCGAGACCGGGCCGTACGCGCAGTATGCGGTGGTCCGCGCCAACAATATTTTTCGCAAAGGCGGACTCGATCCAGACGCATTCTGTAGAAACGTAGCTAGCTACGTTTCTACGGATGAATACGCAAAATACCTAAATGAAACGGATGGCAACGAGATCTGGGAGCTGTGGCTGGCGTCGTCGAAGACGTCCTACGTGATCGACCAGTGCATCGCAACCACCGAGCCCGCATATCTGGCGAAACACGTATTCCAGTTGGCGCAGCTGTTCAACGCCTTCTATCACCGGTACCCGATCCTCGCTGAGCCGGACGAGGGCAGGAAAAAGTTTCTATTCGCAACCATCGCGGTTGTTCGTCGCGAGCTGATTCGGACCTTGGCGGTCATGGGAATCAGCGTGCCCTCCGCAATGTAGTTGAACGGAATGAGGACTAACTGTTGCCTCGACCAGCGATCATCATGCCAGCCCCTACTACCAACAGAATCGCGCTCAGAGCGGGAGGAACTCGCTCTTCATCGTGGGTGGTCACTCCAAGGTGGACATCGCCGGCGCTGACCCCGTGGTGTTCCGAATGTGGTACGGGCACGAAAAAGAAAGAATTCCTAGAACCAACACGACCAGGCCAACACCGAAAAGTGCTCTCATGAACGATCCCCTTGTGTGCAGAAAAGTCGCATCGCTGACGTTACACGAGGAGAGTCAGCGCAACCTCAGATGCCAGGAAGCCCAATGAGGCTGCTTGACTAAGAGAGATTCGTTTGGACCTGCTTAGTTCCCAAATTCTCTGGCGAACTCCACCAGGCTGCGCACGGCGATCCCTGACGGGCCCTTTGCGATCCACGGCTTGTTCTCTTCCATCCACGCGGTACCAGCGATGTCGAGATGCAGCCAGGGAGTGTCTTCGGCAAACTCCTTCAGGAACATGGCGGCGTTCACGGCGCCGCCCCAGCGGCCGCCGGAATTGACGATATCTGCAATGTTCGAGCGGATATTCTCTTTGTATTCTTCGTCGAGCGGCAGGCGCCAAAACTTCTCGCCGGCTTCTTCGGTGGCGCGATTGAAACGTTCGTACATTTTTTCGTCGTTGGCAAAAACGCCGGCGTTCACATAACCGAGGGCGACCACTACTGCCCCGGTCAGTGTGGCGGCGTCGATCAGATGAGTGCAGCCCAGTTGGCGGGCATAGCAGAGTCCGTCGGCGAGCACCAGCCGGCCTTCGGCGTCGGTATTGATGATCTCGATCGACTTGCCGGACATTGCAATCTGTATATCGCCAGGTTTCTGGGCCTTGCCCGAAGGCATATTCTCAGTGGCGCACACAATCGCTGTGACTCGGACCTTCGGTTTGAGCAAGGCGATGGCACGCATCGCGCCGATCATCGCGGCGGCGCCGGCCATGTCATATTTCATCTTTTCCATGCCATCTGCGGGCTTAATCGAGATGCCGCCGGTGTCAAACGTAACGCCCTTCCCAACCAAACCCAGCACGGGAGTTGCCGGGGCATCCGACGGTTCGTAACGCATTATGATCAGTGCGGGTGGCTCGTCCGAACCCTGGGCCACACCCCAGAAGGCGCCCATCTTCAATTCTTTTAGTTTGTCAGCACCATACGCTTCGAACTTCAGGCCGACTTCCTGCGCCATCTTTCGCGCGCGTTCCGCGAGGATGGTTGGAGTCATGTGGTTGCCGGGTTCGTTCACCAGTTCGCGCGTGAAGTTCTGGGACTCACCAACGATGCGGGCTTCATCCATCGCCTTTTGCAGTCGAGCCTGGTCACCATGCGCCACAACCGTCACGTAGTCGATCTTTTGATCCTTGCGGTCGCTCTTGTAGGTGTCAGGATCAAAGTTGCCTACGAAAGCTCCTTCCACAATCGCTTTCACGGCCTCGTCGCTCTTAATGCTTTCGGGAGTCAGAAAGGCAAAGCTGCGAATCCCTTTCGATTTGAGCGAGCGGACAGCAGCGCCGGCCAGTTTGCGCAGTTCGGAGGCGCTAAAGCTCTTAGCCTTGCCGCTGCCCAGCAGCAGCAGACGTTTTGCCTTCAGCTTTGCGGGGCGATGTAGCAGCGTGTTTTCAAATATTTTGCCCGTGACTTCGCCGCTGGCCATCACCTCGGCCGCGACGTCTCTGATCGGGCCAGCTTCTACTCTGACTTCGGTGTTATCTTTTGAGCCGTGATCGAGTGCCACCACGACCAGGCATTCAGTTTCGACTTCTGCAGGATTGGCCAAAGAAAGGTTGGTCTTCATAGTTTGTGTGATTCCAGTATCGTCGGCGGGAGGGTAAAAGTGCAAGAGTCTGTTGCCTCTGCCGGTCCGGCGTATTCCTTTTTCCTCGTCCTGCATCTTATAAGGTGGGGCACTTTCGGTAGGCGTCGCGGGCACCTGCGCCTCGCAAAGGAGAGGACTATGAAAAAACATTTCCTAATACCAGAGGTACTCATCGCAGGTATAACCCTGTTGGCAAGCATGCAATTGAGTGCTGCCGAGCAGAACTCGTCCCCGGCGGGGCCGGCCGTGAGCCTGGTGGTGACGGTCGAAGCTCGTCATGGTTCCAACGTGCCTGAGATCAACCGTGAAGACGTAGTGGTGTACGAAGGTCGCGACCGGGACACCGTAGCCGGCTGGTTGCCGTTGCAGGGAGACCATGCGGGACTCGAGCTGTTCATCATGGTCGACGATTCGTCGAACGTAAGCCTCGGCTCGCAGTTGGAGGACATCCGGCAGTTCATCGCGGCGCAACCCGCGACCACCAGGATCGGCGTCACCTATATGCAGAATGGGACGGCTCAGGTCGTGCAGAACCTCACCAGCGACCACGCGCTGGCGTCCAAGGCTTTGCGGCTTCCATTAGGAAATCCCGGAGCGAATGCGAGTCCATATTTCTCTTTGGGTGACTTGATCAAACGATGGCCTGAAAACAAGGAACGCCGTGAGGTCATAATGATCACGGACGGCATCGACCGAATCTGGGGCAGCGGTCCGGATAATGGTTACGTCGATGGCGTGATCCAACAGGCCCAGCGCGCTGGCGTGATCGTCTTTGCTATCTACACACCGGGGATGGGGCACTATGGCCACAGCCTTTGGCGGATGAACTGGGGGCAGAATTATCTTTCTCAGCTGGCGGACGAGACCGGGGGCGAAGCCTATTACCTCGGCAACGGCGCCCCGGTTTCGTTCGCCCCGTATCTTGAGGACATAACCCGCCGGCTGGGCCGTCAGTACCTGCTGACATTCTTCGCCAAGCCACAGAAAAAGGCTGGGATGCAGCGAGTCAAGCTTCAGACCGAGGTGCCCAACGCAGAGCTCGTGAGCGCTGACATGGTCTACGTCCCGGCTACACCGGAATAAACGCGGTCAGGAAGCACGCGCGGGCGTTGCTTTGCGGACCTTATTCGCCGGCCGCCTGAGCGTATCTACGGAAGAAGCTATCCGGTTTCCACTGCGGCCGTTGAGGGTTTTGAGCGACGGAGATCAACAGTCCTCGAATCACGTCCTCATAAAGCGCCGCTGCGGCCAGAGCGACGGGCTGATTTAAGTCGTCCGAAGGAGCGTGATAGCGCTGGGTAAGCCAGTCTTTGAAGATCTTCTCATCAGGAGAGCCGGGCGTAACTCCAACGCCCATCGCCAAGGCGGGAATCCCGTGCCGGATGAAGTTGTATTGATCGCTTCGAATAAAAATATTTCGCTGCGGCTCCGGATCGGGCTGCACGCCGACGCCATACTTCTGCGCCACCTCGCGGGCCGCATCGCCGAGATCGGATTCCGCCAGGCCGAATACGGTGAGAACCTTGAGGGGAACAATTGGCAGAAACATGTCAACGTTGATATCGGCCACCATCGACTTCGGATCGACGGTCGGATGCGCGGCGAAATACTTCGAGCCCAGTAATCCTTTCTCTTCCCCAGTCACGAATACAAACAGAAGCGAGCGCTTGAGTTTTTCCGGAGATTTCTTCAACGACTCCGCAACGTCGAGCACCAGCGCACTCCCGGAGGCGTTGTCCATGGCTCCGTTGTAAATGCGGTCACCGTTGATGGGCTCGCCGATTCCGATATGGTCAATATGAGCGGAGAGAACAACATATTCGTCCTTAAGCGCAGGATCACTGCCCGGCAGCTTCGCGATCACATTGGCTGACTCCAACTCCTGCTTTTCGAGCTTGGCCTTTGCAGAGATCGAAACCGCCAGCGGGAATCGCGGAAGCTGTTTCCGCTCTTTAGCCAGATTCAGGACTTCTTCGAACGTGTGACCGGAGCCCTCGAAAAGCTTGGCAGCTTTCGCCGGGTTGAAGATTACAGCGAGCTTTTCGCCGTCAGTTTCATTGAATTCAGGACCGGCCAATGCCATGCTCGGATGTGCCCGGTTCACGGACATTCGAGACCATGGAATATCCATGGTCGCAGGATTCGCGATGCCAACGATCCCGACGGCACCAGTTTTTTGAATCGTTTTCCAGCGCTCGGCGGCAGATTGATAGTGAGACGCGAGAGCGCCCGGAATGTCTGCCGGCGTGCCGTTCAAAATAACTGCTACTTTGCCGTTCAGATCGAGACCCGCGAGGTCATTGTAGTTTTTCTCGGGAATGTTCAATCCGTAGCCCACGAAAACTAGCGGCGCCTGTACTTCGGGGGCCAGATCGATTCGCGTGCTGAAGTACGCGTCTTCGCCCAGAATTAGAGGCTCAATCTTGCCATCGCGGACAAGAGCAAGGCTCGAATCCTTCTCGACGATTTGCCGGGACTCGAATTTCACCTGTTGGTAGTAGCCGTCGGAGCCGGCAGGTTCGAGCCCCGCCAGCTTCAACTGGTCGACAATGTAGGCCTCCGCCCTTCGGAGGCCCGCGCTCCCGGTCTCGCGGCCTTCCATATTGTCGTCGGCGAGGACCTTGACGTAATCCCACCAGGCTTTTCCGTCGAAGGGGCCGGCTGAAGTGGATTGCGAGAACGCGGAGATCGCAACTAACAAACCCGCCACGGGCAGAAGCTTTCTTACCATCGAACTGAATCCTCCAATTTATTTTGGATATCCCGCATCACGAGAAATCTCACCAAACCCTGCATTGGTTGGCCCTCACCATGGGCGTGCCTTTCTTGCAGGTAAACGCATCCTGAAACTCGGGCATGTTGGATACGACATTGTTGACCCGGTATCTCGGGATCGAGTGAGGATTCGTCAGCACGACAGTTCGCATCAATTCAGGGCGATACTGCGTGCACCAGGAGTTGGCAAAAGATAAAAAGAACTTTTGCCGCGGCGTCCAACCATCAGCGTCCTTGGCATCCACGGACTTGCCGCTCGCCTGAAGTTTATTCGAGAGCGCCATGAAGGCGAGCCGCAAGCCGCCGTTGTCAGCGGTGTCTTCGCCCTGGGTCAAATGCCCATTCTGTTTGACTCCAGCCTCCGGTATCTCCTCAGTATATTCGTCGGCGATGCACTCCCCGCGCTGGTCATAAGCTTTGGCATCCGCTGCCGTCCACCAATCACGCAGATTGCCTTGGGCGTCGAACTTGCGGCCTTGGTCGTCAAATCCGTGTGTGATCTCGTGTCCAATCACCATTCCGATCGCGCCGTAGTTCACCGCGTCCTCCATATTGCCGTCGAAAAATGGTGGCTGCAGGATCCCTGCGGGAAAGTTGATGGTATTCAACTGCGGGTCGTAGTACGCGTTGATCGTTGGCGGGGTCATAGTCCATTCCTCGCGATCGACCGGCTTCCCGATTTTGTTGAGCTGGCGGCGAAACTCGAAAGCAGTCGCTTCGCGAACGTTGTCCACATAGCTGTTGTTCGTGATTTTCACCGAGGAGTAATCCCGCCAGTGATCGGGATACCCAACTTTGTCCTCGACCGCGTGCAGCTTGATCTTGGCCTGTTCCTTGGTGGCCGGTTGCATCCACTCGATGTTGGTTATGTCCTGGTCGAGCGCATGTTCAACGTCATTCACCAGGGCGACGGTCCGCTGTTTGCTTTCCGGCGGAAAGGCCGCGGCGACATACGCTTGTCCGAGGGCCATTCCAAGATCGCGGTCGGCCGCGCGCACGCAGCGTCGCCATCGAGGCAGTTGCTGTTTTGATCCCAGCAGTGTGTGAGAATAGAAATTCCAATTCTCGTCGACCAAGGCTTTGTTCAAGTACGGTGCCGAACCGTGCACCAGATGCCAGCGCAAGTAGACTTTCCAATCGTCCAGCGAGCGCTGTTGGATGATTGGTTCGAGGCCGCGGAAGAACTGAGGCGACGTAACCAGGTAATGCGGCGGAGAAGGCGGCGCTCCAACCACCGCAATGTAGTGCTTCCAATCGAACGAAGGAGTCAGGGCCTGCAATTGCTCCAAAGACATCTTGTTGTTCAGGTTCTTAGGATCACGCCGCGCGACATTGTCCATCTGCACCTGCGCCATCGCGGTTTCCATCGCGACGATCGTCTTTGCGTCGGCGGCCGCCTGTGCTGCGCTTTCGCCTGAGAGCGCCAGCATCTTGTTGATATGGGCCTCGTACTGGCTGAGGATTTCCTTGGATTTCGCATCGTCCTTAATATAAAAATCGCGGTTCGGCAATCCCAGCCCGCCCTGATCAATCGCGGCAACGACTTTGGTTGCGTCGTCAAAATCCTGGGCTTGGGCGAAGCCGAGGAGCGCTGCGCGTGTCTGGTTGTCATCGCCCTCCCAAGCCCCGGGAACGGCCATATGAATATGGGCCACTTGGTCGGCAAGCTGCGACTTGCTCGTCATCAGGCTAATTTGCTCGAGTTCGTGCTTTATGTCGCGAGTCCCGGCTGCCTCAATTCCAGATTCGTCCATGCAGGCCGCCCAATAATCGCCGATCTTCTGCTCATAGTCTGTGCGATTGCTGGTCTGCACCGCAGCTTTCTGTAGGGCCTCGCGTAAGATGTTCTCATTCCAGTACTGCAAGCCGCTGCCGGTCCCCCAAGCCACTTGATCTGCGGGAATAGGATTTGCGGCGTTCCATTTGCTGCACGCGTATTGGTAGAAATCCTGGCAGGGATCCAGTGACTTATCGATCAGGCTAAGATCGAAGTGTTCGAGTTTAGGAGCGCTATCTGACGTCGCCGGGCTCTGGGCGAAGGCAGGAACGAGGGCGAGCACGGGACAAAACAGCACGGCTATGATTACAGATCTGGTTATGCGCATTCAGAATCTCCTGGGTTTGAAGAACGGGAAATGCGGTCCGATGGACCAGGGCAGCATTCGATTCGATTTGGCTTGAGGCGTTAAACAAGTAGGTCAAAGTCTGCGGCAAGAAGTTTACCGCAGTTTCTTGCAGTTCGCTTGTGATTTGCACGACTCTCGAGTTTGGTCTGGTTACGCGATCGGTCCTGGGGAGTTCCAATTCCTGTAGTGTTCGTAATGCAGATCACGGCGGCTCGAGCACCTGGACCTCACGACTGAGGCTGACTCAGGGGCAAAAGAAAAGAGGGAACTCCGCCCGTAGGCGAAGCTCCCTCACGCAGTTAAAGTGCATTTTAACTCGTGGAGCTGATGTCGGAAACGTGGATTGTGCTGGTGCTGCTATCGAGAGTTCCACTGACTTTAACCTGCTGGCCCACAAACTGCTTGGCTTTTTTCTGGTCGTCCAACTGGTAATTCATGTCACTGGTTTTCAACACATACTTACCACCGGCCTTAACCACAGTTCCGGTAAAAGATGAGGTTTGCGCCGCTGGCATAGAGTTCGAAGAATCCTGGTCGGGCGCACTCGGTTGTTGTGAACCTTGTTGATCTGCCGTTGGTTGCTGTGGGGTCTGACTATCCTGCGAACTCTGGGCATCCGGCGTCGGTTGGGCGCTGGGCTGGGTCGATTGATCCTGTTGTGCGAATCCTACTGCGGAGAGCGCCATTGCTAGCGCCATTGTCGCCATTACACCAAGTAGTTTCTTCATTGATCGTTCCTCCCGTGTTGATTGCATTCTTGCGCGGTCTTACCAGAGCAATCGCCATGCCAGTTCGGACAACCTCGTAATCCCAGCGAGATACACGCCGACGGACGCGCCATTCACCAGCGCTTTTTTTCAAATGGAGATGAAAGTTATTCGTACAGTGAGAACTGTAGGTCAGTCATAGCCTGCCACGGGCGTGGCATTTGCGCTTCAGTTTGTTTGAACGGCGCGGGTCACGGCGTTCTTCAACTCGTCCGCGTTGAAGCCGAAGGGCCCGGGTTTGCTCTTGTAAGCTACGTGCCCGGTGGCGTCGATTAAGTAAAGACGATCCGGCCACGCGGTGTACGCAACCTCAGTCGAGTTTCCGAACTCATCCAGCACGGCCGGAATGTCGATTCCCAGTTTGCGTACGCACGCCCCGGCGACGAAGGCCCGTTCCTCTTCACTCCGGGGGCTGGCGAAGACAACTTTGTCCTCAATGTTGCTGTGCATCTGCCAGACATCGCTTGGATGTGCTTCGGTAATATAGACCACCAGAAACGCAACCTTGCCACCGTACTCTTTGTACAGCTTGTTGAGGGCAGGAACCTCCCGCCGGAAAGGCGGTCAAGTGTAGCTTCCGAAGATCAGCACGACCGGTTGGCGCTGAGCCGTGAGCGCCGACAGCTGTACCTGTGCGCTCTTGTCCAGCTTCGCCAAGGTAAAGTCTGGCGCGGGATCTCCCACGTGCAGCTTACCGGCGCGTGCGCGCATCCACAGCGTTTCAAATGGAAGCACAAGAAATGCGACCGGACCCGGAACTCTGGCCATGACCCGGGCAAAATTCTCGGGCGACTGACGCATGATCGCGTACAACCCGGCGCAGGCAGACGCCCACAAGAGCGCGAGCACGCCCAATGTTGCGACTAACGCTTTTCTAACGGAGTTACGCTTCAGGCTCGAAAACATTATTCCTCGCCGGTTCCTTCCAAACTTGCAACCCTAGAACAGAAACTTCAGCGCCAACTGGATCACACGCGGGCCCAAGTCCGAGTGGATTTGTCCAAATGTCGGCGAGCTGATGTCGCTGATCGGCAACCGAAAATTCGTATGGTTCAAGAAATTAAACAGTTCCGCCCGGAACTGAAACTGCGTTCCTTCCGTGACTGGAATATTCTTGAGCATCGAAAAATCCCAATTAGCGTACGGAGGGCCTTGCACAACGTTGCGGCCTTCGTCGCCGAACTGCTCTACCGGAGAGTTCGGATCCGGCGTGAGTCGCTGAAATGCCGCCGTGTTAAACCATTCCTGAGGTGTTCGTGGGCCCGAGTTTGGATTGCCAATCAGGTTTGGCCGATTACTGGAGAAGCCGGAAATCTCAGGCGCGCTTCCCTGCAGGGAGGTATCGTTCGGATCGTATACGGTAAACGGCGTGCCGCTCATCAGTGTCACGATACCATTAAATTGCCAGTTCCCAAGTACGTGCTCATACCACGTATGAGGCTGTTGCCAGAAGGGAAGGCTCCATTCGTAACTCAGCACGAACCGATGCCGTGCATCGAACATCGAACGTCCGCGCTCGGCTGCGAGATCGAACGGATTCTGCGCCAGATCGTTCTCTCCTGCAACTTCCTGCGAAGCGGAGCCGGTGATGTTGAACGAGGAAACGTCATCGATGGCATGCGAGTAGGTGTACGACGCAAGGAAAGAGAGGCCGTGGCTGAAACGTTTTCGCAGGCTCGACTCCAGGGCGTTGTAGCTGGAATTCGCGATGCTGGCGATCTCTCCCACCGACCCGTAGACGCAATTATCCGGCTCTGCTAAGGTGCAGCCGGAATAGAGTCGCCGTTGATTCACATTGTCTTCGGTCGATTGCCCGGGGATGTACACCGCCGGATTCCCCTCTATAAATCGCGGCAGCTTCACGCCAGTGGTTCCAACGTAGCCGACTTCGAACAGCCAGTCTCTGCGGAACGATTTCTGCAGGTTGAGGTCGAAATCCTGGGCATACGGCAATCGCAGGGTGCGGGAAATCACCAGCAGCGTCATGGGCTCAGAGAATGTGAGGCCAAACGGATTGGCGCCATTGAACGGATCGGCAAAGTTGGGGAAGTTTACCTGCGGGGTCTGCAAGTAAGGCGGCGCGCTGATCGGGTCTTGCAAGGGCCCGCCTTGGCCGTTGGCGTACGGCTCGTAGAAAATGCCGTAGGCAGCGGTGATCAGCCATTTGCCGTTGCCGCTTGGATCGAAAGCCAAGCCAACACGGGGAGCGAATCCCGTTTTCTGGGTAGGAATCAAACCCGCAGGAACGCCCGGATCCCCAGGATAGAGGAGTCCGGCGGGCGCGTCAGGAAGAACTCTCGATTGCGCTCCGGGAACAAAAAGATTCTGCTCGTTGTGAAGTTCGGTGTTGGGAAACGGCAAATCGTAGCGTAGCCCGAAGTTCAACGTCAGTCGCGGCGTCATCCTGTAGGTATCCTGGCCGTACAAGTCCAGAGCCTTGCCTCGGATATGCCGATCGAGATCGCCGCCGCCCTGCAAGAAGAACACAGGCGTTCCGGACAGAAAACTCGCGAACCCATCGCTGTAAGGGAACGTCGAGAAGACAAAAAATCCGTTAGAAGCTATGCCTTGCAGCGCGTTGATCTGGTTCTGCTGGAAGCCGCCACCAAACTTCATTTCGTGCCGGCCATGAACCCAACTCAGCGACCCTGAATAATCGAAAGTGTTCTGGTACGTGTTGCGTGGTCCGGTGATCGGATCGCCGACCGAGGCATAACCAGCCACCTGGATGAATGGCGGACCAGCAGCCGAGGCCAGCGTGGGCTCATACTGAAAACCCAACTCCGAGGGCGGCTCGTGGTTCACATGTTCGTCGAAAAGGAACTTGTTTCTGAGATACGAAAATCTGAAAACGCCAACGACGGCCGGCGAAAAGACGTGCGTCTCTTGCGCGACAAAGTTCTGGGCGCGGTCATCTTCTCCGACAGGGAAGCCGGGAACATTGGCTCCCGCGGTCGAAAGTGGATCCGTCGTGGGGCCGCCGCTGTACATGTAGCGGAGAGTCAAGGTGTCGGTGGGCGAAAAATAATGGTCGAATCGCAAACCGAACTGATCGTTGTTCTCGGCCAACGACTGAGTGGTGATGAATGTATTTGGCCCCACGTTGGGTAGGGGATAGAAATTCAGAACATTCTGGGCAATCGGGTTGATAGGCGTGATTTGTCCCCCGGGAACCGGAACCGGTTGGCCGCTGGAAAAATCGAAGAGCGGCTGGGGGAATATTCCTTGCCGCTCCAGCAGCGAAGGTACGGTCGCACTAACGGTTTCGCCTTGGCGGTTGCGGAAGCCCTCGTAGTATCCAAAGAAAAAAGTCTTATCTTTTCTGATCGGTCCGCCGAATGTTCCGCCGAACTGGTTCTGCTTCAATGGCTGGACGGTCGAAGTAGAGAAGTCGCTGGCATCCATGGCGTTGTTGCGGAGAAACTCCCAGAGCGCGCCGTGAAAGGAATTGGAGCCTGACCGCGTGATGATGTTGGTCGTAGACCCGGTGTTCTGGCCAAACTCAGCATTGGCATTGTGGGTGAGAATCCTGAATTCCGAGATGTCGTCGATCGGCGGCTTGAGGACAAAACCTGCGTCGACCCCGTTGACATTGTTCGCTCCATCGATCAGGAAGTTGTTCGACTCCGGACGCTGTCCGTTGACTGCATAGGCCTGGCCATCGCGTAGTGCCCCTCCTGCCTGCTGGAGACCGGCGGTCAGGGGCACGACGCCCGGTTGCAACAGTCCAAGTTGTGCGAAATTGCGGCCGTCTAATGGCAAATCCAGGACGTCGCGCTCAAGAACCGGCTTGCCCAGGCTGGTCACGCTGGGTTGGATCAATTCGGCGTCTGCCTGCACCTGGACCCTCTGTGTCTCCGCTCCTACCAGCAGACGAACCGGAACCGTCGCCGTCTCGTTCACATTCAGCAGGATTCCTGCCTGCAGATATTTCTGGAAGCCTTTGGCTGTAACTTCCAGTTGGTAATGCCCGACCGGCAACTCGAGCAACATGTAGTTCCCGCTGCGATCGGTCGTCGTCGAACGCGTCAGCCCGGTTTCAACGTGCCTGGCACTGACGGTCGCAGACGGTACAAGAGCTCCACTCGGATCCACAACGGTTCCGCGGATGTTGCCTGTGATTTGCTGAGCGGAAGCTGCAATGCCTGCCAACAACATGACGAGCACTAAAATCAGATTTCTGGCTTTCATAGAAGAAAACAAAGTTGTTCTCCCCACCAAAGTGACGCGATTATAGGTATCGCGCGCACGCGGTCAATAATGTGAAACTAGTAGTTTGCGATGATCGCAGGGGTTCTCAACTGCGACGCTGGTACTTGGCGTGCCCGCGTTATATCCTCGGATGGTGCTTCGCCCGTTCGCGTCTGGCCGGTCACCAACTCCGGGGCTGTTCCTGGGACTCATCATCACTCTTGCCGCCGTGGTGGCCTATTCGTGGTACATCACGGTGCAGATTTCCGGTCTTCGCGAGCTACAAAACGATCTTGCCGGACGGAACCGAAAAGATTCCCTCCAGCTCTTGCGCATCCAGAACGACTTGAATTCTCTCGCCCTGGCCATGCGCGATATGCTCGACAACGATGAGCCGTATCCTCTAACCGCGTGGTCGGCGCAATTTCAACGCATCCGCGCGGATCTGGACGACGCACTCAAGCTCGAAGAGCAATTCGCAGTCGCGCAGCGCACACCTGAGCAAAGACAATTCTTGAGTAACTCCATGGTTCAATTCTGGGACGCCGTCGACCGCACGTTCGCGCTCGCTCGCGATGGCAAGGAGAACGACGCGCGTACCCAGATCCGGGTATCGTTGCAGGCGCGTCAGGCGGCTCTGAGCACGGCCGTCGCGCGGCTGCTGGTCCAGAACAATGAAAGCGAAGAACAGGTAGCGCAACGCATTGGACAGATATACGATCGCGTCCAACGTCAGGTGTACATATTTCTTGCGGCGATCTTGAGCGCGATTCTGTTAACCAGCCTTTATGTCATCCAATCCAATCGCCGCCTCTTCGCGCAGCTTGCCACGCTTTCCGAGCAGCGCAGCGAGCTGGCGCAGAAACTCATTTCCACGCAGGAATCCACGCTCCTGCACATCTCGCGCGAGCTTCACGATGAATTTGGGCAGATCCTGACCGCGATTGGCTCCATGCTGAGCCGCGCAAAAAATCATGTGCCGGAGGGCTCGCCTCTTCGCGAAGAAATACGGGAAGTCTCCGAAATCGCGCAGTCCACTCTCGACAAGGTGCGCAGCCTTTCCCAGGCATTACACCCCGTCATGCTCGATGAAGCCGGCCTTGAGAGCACGATCGACTGGTACATTCCTGTGGTCGAAAGACAAAATGGAATTAACATATCCTATGAGAAATCAGGAACGCCGTTTGCCGTCGACGGCGGAGTCGGCGTTCATATTTACCGCATCCTGCAGGAGGCCTTGAACAATGTCGCGCGCCATTCCGGAACTCGCGAGGCCTGGGTGCGGCTACGGTTCCTGGCTCAGGCCCTGGAGTTGGAAGTTGAGGACCACGGTGCGGGATTCGTGGAAAAGTCCGCGCGGTCGGGCATTGGACTTGTAGCAATGCGAGAGCGCGCTGAGCTGCTGAACGGGAACATCCAGTTCCTCAAGCCGGTGGAGGGCGGAACCTTGGTTCGTCTAAGAGTCCCAATAGAAAAAACGGAGCAGCATGCCCAATAAGATCTCGGTCCTGCTGGTCGATGACCACAGCCTGGTGCGCCGCGGGTTTCGGCGAATCCTCGAAGACGAACGCGACATTGCAGTGGTCGGGGAGGCCAGCGATGGAGCGGAGGCTGTCCGCCTCGCAGAGCAGTTGCGTCCGCAATTGATCGTGATGGATTGCGCGCTCCCGGGAATGAGCGGATTGGACGCAACCCGGCGGATTCTACATAAGCTTCCCGAGACCGCCATCCTGATGTTGAGCATGCACTCCGAAGACACATGGGTCCACCAGGCGCTGGACGCCGGCGCCCGCGGCTACATCCTGAAGAGCGCCGTGGATATGGAACTGGTAACGGCGATCCGACGAGTCGCGGCCGGGGAGATCGTCCTTGACCCGCAAGTGGCTCGCAACCCTGCATTGAAGGGTGAGCGCAATTCCGGACTCACGGTTCGTGAACTCGAAGTGCTGCAACTCATCGTCGCCGGCAAATCGAACAAGGAAATTGCTACCGACCTCGATCTGAGCGCCAACACGGTGGCCGTTCATCGCGCCAATATCATGGACGCCCTTGGAATCCATAAGACCGCAGAACTTGTGGTGTACGCCATTCGCAGCGGCCTGGTGAATATTCGGTGAACCGCAGATCTTTCTTAATCGGGCTCGCCGGCGCTGCCTCCGCTTCGGCCTTGCCGCTGGAACTTTTCGCCGCGCCTCCGGCGGAAACATCCGGTCCAGGTTTCCGCCTGGTGGACGTTACAAAATCGGCCGGCATTCTATTTCAGCACAACAGCGGCGCCTACGGAGGCAAACTTCTTCCGGAAACTCTCGGCTCAGGTTGCGCCTTCCTCGACTACGACCGCGACGGCTGGCAGGACATCCTGCTCGTTAACGGCATGGACTGGCCGGGCCACAAGCGGCAAGCATCCACCCTGCGCCTCTACCATAACAACCGCGACGGCACCTTCACCGACGTGACTCACAAGTCCGGCCTCGATGTCGAGATGTACGGGATGGGCGTCGCGGTTGGCGATTACAACAATGACGGCTTTCCCGACATCCTGATTACGTGCGTTGGCCAGAACCGCCTGTTCAAGAACAGTGGGAAGGGAACGTTCGCCGACGTTACTGTTTCCAGCGGCCTCGGTCGCCGTCAAGCCTTTAGCACGTCTGCACTATGGTTCGATTTCGATCGTGACGGCCGTCTCGATCTGTTCGTGTGCAACTACGTAAAGTGGTCGCCGGAGCACGACGTTTTCTGCAGCCTTGACGGAAAGCATAAGTCCTACTGCACGCCTGAAGCCTATCGCGGCGAAACCTGCTGGCTGTTCCACAATCGCGGCGACGGAACCTTCGAGGATGTAACCGCCACCAGCGGCATCTTCGATAGCAGTTCGAAATCGTTGGGTGCGGCCATGTTCGACTACGACCAGGACGGGTGGCCTGATCTGATCGTTGCCAACGACACGCAACCCAACAAGCTTTACCGCAACGCGCACAATGGCACTTTCAAAGATGTGGCGGTTGAGGCAGGCATCGCTTTCAGCGCCGACGGAAAAGCGCGCGCAGGCATGGGCGTCGACGCCGCTGATTTCGAGAACTCAGGCGCTGCCGGCGTGGCCATCACAAATTTTGACAATGAAATGATCGGGCTGTATCGACCCCTCGGCAATGGTACCTACGAAGATATAGCGACCCAGGCTGGCATCGGACTTCCCTCGAAGGCCACGCTGGGATTCGGTTGCATGTTCCTCGACGCCGATCTCGACGGCGCACTGGACTTGGTCGCCGCCAATGGGCACATTGACGAAACCGTGCGGAGCATCCGCGGAAACGTTGGCTATGCTCAACCGCCGCAGCTTTTCTTGAACAATTTTCTCAGCCAGGGGAAGCGCACTTTTCGCGACGTAACTGCGGAAGTCGGTGAGGAATTTCGTCAGCCCAAGGTAGGACGTGGCTTGGCCTACGGGGACTTCGACCGCGATGGTGATCTCGATGTTCTCATCACTACGAACAACGGCCCAGCCTATCTCTATCGCAACGATCAACTCGGACGAAATCGCAGCATCCGTTTTCACCTGGTTGGCAAGCAGTCAAACCGCGATGCCATCGGCGCGGCGGTTCGAATCTACCACGGGGGCGCCATGCAATCCCGTATGGTCAAGAGCGGCTCAAGCTATCTGTCGCAATCCGAGCTTCCTGTAACTTTCGGCATGGGAAAACGAGACAAGATCGAACGCGTGGTGATCCAGTGGCCGAACGGAAGAACCGAGGAGTACAAGAACCTCGTGGCGGGCAAGGCGTATGAGTGCGTGGAAAGCGAAGGGATCGCGCCTGCTGTGGGTTTCTGAGAGGGAGCATTCGGTGGTGGCACGAGCAGGCTTGAAGAAACATTGGAACGCATCGGATGGGAAGGGCACGGCTTCAGCCGTGCCGCAAGCTCCTGAAAAGTTGTTCACAGTTTCAGCCGCTGCGGAAGATGCCAAATCGAGTTTTGTCCGTAGCCGGGCCTAAGACTTGGCTGGCGCTTGAATCAGTGATCTACTGGATAGGGTTTTTACGTATGCCACGAAGTGAGCGCTCCAAAACCTCAAAACGGAAAACAATCATGCATATTCGCAATGCTGTCCTAAAATTTTTCCTTCCCCTCGGACTACTTCTAGCGGTCGCTTTCGCGGCCACCGGTAGCGGGAAGTCTGACACGATCAAAGGCTATGTCCTCGACTCTGCTTGCGTTTTCACGAAGAACCTCAAGAAACCGATAAGCCCCGAGTGTGCCGTCGCCTGTGCGAAAGCGGGTTCGCCGTTAGTGATTCTTTCTGACAACGGAACAATTTACTGGCCCATCGCTGATTCCACGCCGTCCTCCGGTCAGAACGAGAAGTTGCTACCGTTCGCCGGCCAGAAAGTGACGGCCACGGGAAGAGTTTTTGAGCGAGGGGGCTCACGGGCCTTGGTCATCGACAAGATCGAGCTCCAGTCGAGTTCCAAGTAGACACCGGATCAGAGTTTCAGGAGAAGATGAATGGTGAGACGAAGCGCAATCGCAACCGTGATGCTGGTCTGTTCCATCGCTACAATCTTTGTATCTGGTCTAGACGCAGAGGCGAAATCGAAAATGCAAAAGCAATCATCCGGCAAGACCGAGGATGGCCAGCAAACCGATCTGTACATCCTGACCAACAAGCATGGCGTGGAAGCAGCGATAACCAATTACGGCGGCACCGTGGTCTCTCTGAAAGTTCCCGACAAGCACGGTAAGTTCGAAGACGTCGTTCTAGGCTACGACAGTCTCGACGGCTATGCGTCGGGCAAAGCGTACATCGGCGCAACCGTTGGACGTTATGCGAACCGAATCGCGCACGCAACGTTTACGCTTGATGGCACCGCTTACACGCTGGCGAAGAACGATGGCGATAATCACCTGCACGGGGGTTTTAGCAAGCGGGTTTGGACCGCAAAAGATGTTTCCGGCCGCGCCGGACCGGCGCTCGAACTCACGTACTTGAGCAAAGATGGCGAAGAAGGCTTTCCCGGAGCCTTATCGGTCAAAGTCGTGTACACGCTCACCGACCAGAACGAGCTAAAGATCGATTACAGCGCGACTACCGACAAGGACACGGTTCTTAATTTAACCAATCACGCTTACTTCAACCTGGCCGGTCAAGGTAACGGAGACATCCTGCAACAGAAAATCACGATCCAGGCCGATCGATTCACTCCGATCGATGCAACTTCAATCCCCACAGGAGAACTGCAGAACGTCAAAGGAACGCCATTCGATTTCACGACCGCGACCGCGATCGGCGCGCGCATCGATCAGGATGACCAACAGCTAAAGTTGGGAAAGGGCTACGATCACAATTGGGTGCTGAACAACATCACCCCGGGTTCGTTGTTCTACGCCGCGAAAGCTTACGATCCCATTTCTGGTCGCGTGCTTGAAGTGTGGACTACCGAACCGGGCATCCAGCTATACACCGGGAACTTTCTGGACGGCATTCATGGCAGGGACGGCAAGGTCTACAACCGCCGTTACGCATTCTGCCTCGAAACCCAGCATTTCCCGGACTCGCCGAATAAACCCAGCTTTCCATCCACCGAGCTCAAACCCGGACAGCATTTTCAGTCGACCACGGTTTACAAATTTTCGACAAAATAGGTTGTTGCTGGTACGGCTTACCACTTGAACCAACCCCTGCCGGGATCGAGCCCTGCCCGCCTGATCAGATCGTTGTATAATTCCGCCTGCTTTTGGGAGTCCGAGAGGAAATCGTAGTCTTAAGGAGAAACCATGAGGGGGTTCCGATCGTTGCTGGTGCTTTCGTTAGTCGGCGGTGTCTTCGCACTGTATCCGGCGAAGCTTCACGCCCAGCAATACCTTTTCACCAACGACAACGTTTACAACGGAAATGGCAACACATTAAACAGCACGACTGCGCTTTCCGTCAGCAAGACCGGCGCCATCAAGGTGCTCCATACCTACTCTACCGGGAGTGTCAGTGCGGGCGGCGGTTACTTCGCCCAGACGCCGATCGCTTACGCCGAAACCAAGACGAGCAATTGCCTATTCGTTTCAAACGGTGGCGACAGCACCATCGCCGCATTCACCATCGATCTCTCCAATGGAAAGCTAAAGGCGGTCAAGGGCTCTCCCTTTTCGTATGGCGAATCGGGAAGGCAGCAGTATGGGATAGGGTTGGCAACCGGCGGCGGTACGCTTCTGTTCGCGGGCAATACGAATTCCAACAGCATCTCGGTGCTGAAGATCAGTCCAGGGTGCGCTCTCAAGGGGGTAAAGACTTACTCAGTTCGCGGCTCGCCCGACGGGATGAAGGTCACTCCCGACGGCAAGTTCCTGATCAGTGCCTACCTTGGGCAAATTGATTCCTTCAAGATCAACTACAGCACGGGGCACATAAAGGAATTGGGTCCGTTCAATGCGCAAGGCACTGCAGCAGGGGTCGAGATCAGTTGCGACAGTTCTACCGTCTATTTTGGCGACGCGGGCAGCAATACCCAGGTGGAAGTCTTCAGCCTCAGCTCAAAGGGAGTCCTCGCTGAACTCAACAACTTCACCAACAGCAACGGCGTGAACTCTAACAACGTGCTGCTCAGCCCGGATGAGACCAGGCTCTACGTGAGCAATACCATGTCAAATCAAATCACGACGCTGTCGACCAGTTCGGGCGGAGGCCTCGCCTATGACAGCTCCACCACGCTTGCCGGCACGCTTGAGTGGCCTCTGGGGTTGGCGTTCGGAAAAAGCGGCAATCGTCTTTTCGTATCTGAGACAAACAACCCGGAAACCATTGGCGTTTTGAAAAAGAGCTCAGACGGGGTGACGGAGATACCCGGCTCTCCTTTCTCAGTGGTCCAGGATGGTGAAGATCCGCCCAGCTTGATCGCGGTTCCGGGAAAGGTATGTAAGAAGTAGGTCTAGCTCACGATCCGGTGCTGCGGGACGAAGTCAGTTGTGAGGTGGGGGCGGCGAATCAGCCGCCCTCGCTATTTCAATTTCACGAAGAGCAACACGAAGATTGCCCAGACTCCCACCGTCATGGGAAACTGCGCTGCCTGAGCGTCTTGCAATGCGCCTCCTCGCGGAAGCGCAAAGGAAAGGCCGAACATTGCCACGGCCGTGAGGATTCCAAGAATCAGTTTGCTTTTCGGGTTCATCGTTCGCTTTCCCTCGAATACTGGGTTCACCACCCTGCCGGTTGTAGCAATCTCCGGGCGGTAGCGGCAATTCTACGCTGGAACCGGAAATCGTGCCGAACTTTGCACGGCCGGCCCGCTACCTGGCCGTCGGCGAAAGCAGCCCCTTAATTTTGCTCGCCCGCCGATACGCTGCTGCCCCACATGGCACTGCTGCCCCACATCGCGCTGCTTCCCCACATGGCGCTGTTGTCCCAAACCGTTCCGAATCCGGTTGACGCGCTCGATCCCCACATAGCCGACGATCCCCACATCGCGGACGATCCCCACATCGCTGAATTCGAAGTGACGAACTGCGAAGAGCCCCAGACCGCGGCGCTTCCCCACATTGCGGAATTGTTCCAGACTGCGGACGGATCCGACGTCAGGAACACATTGCCCGTGCTCGGATCATAGTTTGCGGTCGGGGACATTGCGGTTCCCTTGGCTACATCGGTGCTGTTGAGCGCTGCCTCAACATCCACGTAACCTGCTCCAACCGTGAATACGTCGTACTGATCGGTGTAGGTGATTCCCGTGGTCGGATCGAACACGCTGCTCTGCGACGGCAAAGATTTCCAGGCCGTCTTCATCAGGCGGGCCTTCACTTGATCGGGTGTGAGTTGAGGGCTCTTCTGCAGCAGATCTGCAATCACTCCGCTGACTACGCCAGCCGCCATGCTGGTTCCGCTCAAGGTGAAGTAGCTGGAAGAAGACGCGCTGGTTCCGCCGACAACGTAATAGTTGTTGGGCACTCGATTGCCCGGATATTCGTTGTAGAGGGTGCTGCTGGGAGCTTCGAGCGATACCAGCAGGTTACCCGGCGCAACCAGGTCGGGCTTCACGATATGGTCAATGGCGCTCGGCCCTTTTGAACTGTAGCTGGCGATGAGATCGTCATTGCGAGTGGGCGTTCCCATGGGTTTCATTGCGCCCACGGTCAGCACGTAGGGATCGTTGCCCGGAGAATTGATGGTGGCATACCCGTTCGTCGGCTGATAGCGTCCATCGTTTCCCGCGGCAACGACTACGACGATGCCGCTCTTCCAGGCTGCTTCCGCCGCCTGGCAAACGGGGTCGAGCTTATAGCTTTCGTAAACTGGTCTGCCCAGCGAAAGGTTGATCACTCGAATGTTGAACAGGCTCTTCAGCGTGATCGCCTGCGCGATCGCGGCGATGACAGCGCTGTCAGTGCCGGCGCCGTTTTGATCCAGCACACGGAGATTGATCAGGTTCGCGCCCGGTGCGATTCCTTCAAACGTGCGCGAATACTTTGACCCCGTGGAACTGGCGCCGTCGCCGGCAATCAGGCCGGCGATGTGCGTGCCGTGACCATACTGATCGGTGGCGCTCAGAGTGCCGGAAACGAAGCTCTGGCTGTACACCACGCGAGACAATCCGAGAAAGCCGCCATGCAGATCGGGGTGGTCGCTTACACCACTGTCAACCAACGCAACTCCGACGCCAGCGCCCGTATACCCAGATTGCCACGCCGCGAACGCGTTCACCGCGGGCGCAGCATTGCTCAGCGTAGGTGTCAGCGGGCGGTCCAGAGTGATGTATTTCACATTCGCCTGGTTCGACAGGGAAAGGATGTTGGCCAGCGGCAAGTCCGCGACGATCCCATTCACCAGCGGCAACTTATTCAGGATGGTGCCCAACAAGTTCGTAATCAACTGAAGATCAAGCGCTGCCGGCGCCTGGTTGTACTGCACCACGACCACGGCATGCTTCGCAGATGAGGCTTGCAGGTCCGGGGACAATTTCGTGTTGTCCGCGTAAGCCAGGGTGACCGTAACCAGTAAACAGATTACTGAAAACTTCTTCATGGAAATCGAATCCTCCAGCGGGCACCTTGCGCCCGCTTGATCGCCGGGGGAGATCGCACAGTTCTAAATTGCAGATTTGGGGCCGCGGACTCAAGTCTAATGGCATTAATTAGTTAGCAATGGTGACGGAGTAATCGCGGGGACAAAATGTCCCGTCCCGTTTTTGGGCTTGTGACATTTTGTCCTCCGGCCGCATGGTCTACCCGCCCCCGGAGATTGCTCTTTTTTACATCGAGCACCCGACAAAATGCCGAAGCTTGCACCGGATTTGCTTTCATGCAAGAATCGCGCTTCCATTTAAAGATAGCTTCCACTGATTGATCCCAGGCCATCCGGCCGAGGGGTAGCATGAGCTTCAACCATCGAGGTCGCGAATGAGCGAGCATCAGGGGACTGAACAAAGCAGCAAGACCGGCTGGCTCCGGCGGAAAAGCGTGATCGCTGCCCTGCTGCTGCTCGGAACACTCCTCGCGTGCCTGGTAGTGGTTTTGATCTTCGCGATAAGCAATAGTCTGGAGGTTCCTAAAATCGAGCGGCCCCGTGAGGTCGTTTTTCTGCCGCAGAACTGGACGGAAGACCAGCGTCATCGCTACTACCACGAGGCACAGGGAAGTGAACTCCTGCCCTACGCCTGGTTCTTGGCGCTGGAGCAGCCGCGGTTCAGTCTTACTGGCGCGCCGCCGTTTCGTAACGACGATTACATGCAAGGATTCGGATTCATCCCCGACCAGGCGTACGAGGGAAATCCGGACGCGCTTCCCGTCGGTTTTACCCGCGACGATCGTTTCGTCGATCCTTACACCGGACAGAAACTCATCGTGCTCGGCATCAGTTGCGCGGCTTGTCACACCGGCGAGATTTTCCACGGCGGAAAGGCAATCCGCATCGATGCTGGCCCATCCTTGATCGATTTGCAGAAATACACCGAAGCCTTGGGTTTGACAATTACTTGGACTTATTACGATCCGCTGCGATTCCGCCGATTTGCCGGCCGTGTGCTCGGTCCCGACCATCCGCACGCCGACGAAGTCCGGCTGCGTCAGGCGCTCAAGTATTATCTCGATACGACCTTCACCGAGTTCAAATCAACCCTCCACCTCTTTCCGACGCCCGAAGGTTACGGACGCACCGACGCCCTTGCTCGGATCGGCAACTTCGTCTTCGGCACGGAATTGAACAACAACAAGAACCTGATCGTTGGAGATGCGCCCGTCAACTACCCGCCCGTCTGGGATGCCTCCTGGATGGATTGGGTGCAGTACAACGGCTCCATTCAGCAACCCATGGGCAGGAACGTCGGCGAGGCGCTGGGCGTGCGCTCGCGCATCAATCTGATCGGCTATCCCGGAGCCCAGTTCCAGAACACGATTCGTGTCGAAAATCTTCACGAGATCGAGACTCTGCTTGGTGGCGACGCTCCCGGCAAGGGTGTCTGGTCTCCAAAATGGCCGGAAGAAATACTGGGAAAAATCGATCTCACGAAGGCAGCCCAGGGCCAGCAACTCTACAACCAGCTATGCCTGCACTGCCACCAGCCTCCAATGAATTCAGAAGACGGCCGCAAGCCGCAGCATTGGACCGACTACACGGACAGCCAGGGGAGACAATTCTTCAAAGTAACCATGATCCCTCTGGAAGAGATTGGAACCGACCCAAAGGAAGCTCAGAATTTTCATGAGCGGAAGGCTGATACCGGACCCCTGGGCCAGAAAACGCTGTCTGCCGGTGACGGGCTGACGTTCATTACGAAAAAGGTGATTGACCAAGCCTACGCGCAGCTCAACCTGACTCCTGAGCAACAGGAACAATGGAACGGATACCGGAAAAACGAGCTTCGGGAACCGTTAGCCTACAAGGCGCGGCCGCATAATGGAGTTTGGGCTACGCCTCCGTATCTTCACAATGGTTCGGTGCCCAACCTGTATGAGCTGCTTTCGCCGGCGTCCGAACGATCCAAGGTTTTCTATCTCGGAAACAAGCAGTTTGATCCCGTCAAACTCGGTCTCGATACCAGCCCACTCAAGGGCGCCACCGAGTTTCGCGTCGATCTACCCGGCAATTCCAATGCCGGCCACGAATTCAACGACGGCCCCAAAGGCAACGGCATAATCGGCCGCAAGCTCACGCCAGAAGAACGCATGCAGATCATCGAGTATTTCAAGACGCTGTAAGCGGACCGCCCCGCCACCCTCTCCGTCTCCACCAACCCGCTGTCATCCTGAGAAAGCGGAGCCGCTCGCTCGCGAGCGGCTCCCAACGAAGGATCTCTGCACTTGCGTGCAAAACAAACCATAAGCTGCTCACCCGCAAAGCGGCGAGAGGCGCAACACGCTGCGAAAAAATTCCGATCTGGGGTGGTGCAGTGTTTCAACGCTGCGGTAAGCGGCCGCGAGCGAATAAGGGTTCTAAAAAACAACTCGCGCCCTACGGCACTTGGAAATTCACATTGCTGGTCAGCGTCCCGCTCGGCGTCGTCACCACGACCGGGCCGGTAGTGGCGCCCTTGGGGACAGTGGTCGTGATCTCCGTGCCCGAGGCCACTTTGAAGACAGCCGCCGTGCCGTTGAACGTCACGCTGGTTGAGCCCTTCAATTTATTTCCCAGAATAATGACCTTCGTCCCCGCCTTGCCGTTTGTGGGCGCCGTTTCCACAAAGGGGGGCAGGCCGACGGACAAGCTGAAGATCGTGCCATCGCCACCAGAACCGCCCGCCGTGGTTTGCCCGTAGAAGACCCCATTCGTCGCTTGAAACATCACCCCGATTTGGTTGTACCCGTCCTTGCCGTCGAAGCTGTGCAGCGTTTTTAGCACACCGGCGGGCGTGATTTGGAAGACTGTGCCTTCGTTATGCGCTCCGCCATAGTAGGTCGTCCCGTAAAAGTTTCCGTCGCTGCCCAGGATTATTCCGCTGCGAGCGTCGGCGCCGTCCGTACACGCGATCTGGGTGCAAAAGCTGTAAATCGTGCTCAGCATTCCGCTTGTTGGATCGATTTCGAAGACCGATCCTTCCCCATTAGACCCACCAGAGCCCGTTGTCCCATAAAAGTTCCCGTCCGTGCCCAGCACAGGCCCGATGGGATTGTCGCCGTCACCGCAGAAGGGATAATTCACGACGCAGAAGCTGTAAAGGGTCGTCAGCGTTCCCTTTGGCGTGACCTTGAAGACCGTGCCGGCGTTAGCGGGCCCTCCTCCCCACGTCGACCCGTAAAGGTCGCCGTCGGTACCCAGCGCCAGCGAGGTGTAAATCACCGCACCGTCAGCGCAGCCTGTCTGGCTACAAAAATCGTAAAGCGAGGTCAGCTTTCCAGCGGGAGTCATTTTGAAGACAGTCCCGCAGCCAATACCGAAACATTCGTTGAGGTTGCCGCCGTAAAACGTTGTCCCGTAAAAATAGCCGCCTACCTGCCCCATTCTGTCACCCGGAGCGTAGCCGTCCGTGTTGTCGAAGCTGTGCAGTGTAGTCAGGGTCTTTTCTCCCGCGAATTTGAAGATCGTGCCATAGCCAGACGCCCCGCCGCCCGTGGTTCCACCATAAAGGTTCCCATCTGCACCCAGCCCCAGGGCGCCTGGGCCGGTGCCGTCGGCGCAGCCTGATTCTGAGCAGAAGGTGTAACGGGTGGTGAGTTGTCCGGCAGGAGTCAATTTGAACAGCACGCCTTGGCCCTTTGCTCCACCGTTAGCCGTGCCATAAAGATTCCCGTCCGTACCCTGGATCGGGGGACGACTAGGGTCGGCCCCATTCGCCCCGTTGAAATTCACGAGGGTCGTAAACTTGGTAACCGGATGCTTCGCGGGAATTGTTTGCGGGTAGCGGGTCCGGAGACCCGAAGTGTCTGAATCAGTCTGGGCGCTCGATAACAACGCGCCGCCAAACACTACTGCCGCGATTAGGGCGGCCGCGACTAGGTTGCTGGCTGGAAAGCTTCTTTGGTCTTTCATGGATGAGCACTCCTCCTCAAAATTCCAGAATCGGACCCCAATGCTTCAAATAAAAAGCCAGTATGGAGAGCGAGTCCCAGGCAGTGAACAGAAAGGGGAAGTGCCCAAAACGTGCGGGGAAATTATGCTCCGCAGCGGAGCCCGAGTCAATCCGCAAATCCGCCAACAGTTGCAGTCGTTAAAAGGAGCTCTGCGCCGGTTCTCTGGCCGGCCGGGCTCGCCCAGACGAACCGCTTATTTAGTTTATTCTTCAGGGTGCCCCGCTCAAGCTTCGCTTGGGCGGGTTTTGATTGCCCGAGCAAACCGAACCGCGGCATGAAACAATTCGCACCAGATTCCCAATTTGGAACTGAGCCGAGCGGCCCGCCCACTTTCTGCTTGACCTCACGCCTCCAGCTGCGATAACCTGATGAAGTGTAGATTATCTACAAGATAATACTCGATCTTTGACAACCTGACCTTGTGGGGTGTGCTTCCCGGTCCTGTTTCACCCCAATCAGTCCCAAAACGGAACCGAAAGCCGTCGCACACCGTGCTAACTCCAATGTTTAGAATATTTTGCCTCTAACTACCTTAAGAACCATAGATCTAGGAGGCAAGAAAAATTCCGGCTCTTTGTTTTCTAGATTTTGGGCAGAATAGAGCGTTTTTTTTCGCGAGACGGACGCGACTTTCGGGGCGCGAAACTAGCTGGTCGCGCGCGCGGCCCGCGCTTCCGTGTTCCGGTCGGCAGCCTTTGCGTAGTGGGAATTCTTCACCGCGTACATGCGGCGGTCGGCTTCTGCGAGGAGATGTTCAGCGTTGGCGCCGTCCGCGGGGTAGAAAGCTTGGCCGATGCTCACCGAAACCAGACCCTCGCCGCAAATGGTTTTTCCGACTTCCGCGATGATGGTTTCCATCCGGTGCGCCATTTCTGCGGCCGCATCCTGATTGAGGCCCGGAGCAATGACAATGAATTCGTCGCCGCCCATGCGCGCCGCATAATCGTATTCGCGGCACGATTCTTTCAAAGCCTCGGCGAACATTTGCAGCAATTTGTTGCCTTGAAAGTGGCCAAAGCGGTCGTTCACTTGTTTGAATCCGTTGAGGTCGGAGACGAACACGGCCAGCGGCAATTTGGAGCGCTTGCAGCGCGCAATCTCGCGATCCAGGTGCAGGAAGAGCGAGCGCGCGTTGGGCAGTCCCGTAAGGTAGTCGGTAGTGGCGGAATCCTCGGCTTGGCGATATTTCAGCGCATTTTCGATGGTAAAGCCGAGTTTAGAGCTGATTGCCAGCAGAATTCGCAAATGGTCTCTGGTAAATGCGTCCTGCTGCGTCCGATACAACGCCAGCACCGCTACGACGCCCGAGACTCCTTCGAGTGGCACCGCAAGCGCCGACCGAAGCGTGCTGTATTTCGAAGGATCGCTGACGTACCCGGGCTCGACTGCTGGATTTCCGTTCAGAATCGGCTTGCTGTTTTGCGCGACCCACCCGGACAAGCCTTCCCCAAGCGGAATTCGTAACGACGAGAACAGACGGAAGTTATCGCCGCTTACATACTCCGGCGTCAGCATGTTGTCTTGCCTGATGTAGACCGCCATCGAGTCGTAAGGCACCAGGCGCTTCAGCCGCACCGAGAGCATCGAGAGGGTATCGTCCACACTCAGCGATTTGCCCAGGTCGTGGCTGAGCTCGAAGAGCATTTGCGCCTCTTGGCGCGCGGCCGCAATACTCGAAAGATAATCGAGGCGTTGTTCCGGCTGTTGTGAAGCTGGAGTCTCGGTTTCCGCGAATCCCGCGGCCGGAGCTGATCCCCGTTCGACCTTGATGTCGGTCGATAGCTTCGTTGGAGTCCGGGGAGGCTGCGCGTGGGCCAGCTTCTCCAGTTCGATATAGCGGCGATGCAAGACCTCAACCACGCGCGGGTCGAAGCTCTTGCCTGAGTCCTGGACCACGCGTGCCATGGCCTCGTCCAGCGGCAACGCCCTGCGGTATTGCCGATCGGAAGCTAAGGCATCGAGGCAATCGACCGCCGCCAGGATTCGCGCTCCGATCGGGATGGCTTCGCCTTTCAGCCCGTTCGGATAACCGCTTCCGTCCCACTTCTCGTGATGCGCGCTGACGATCGGTACCACCGGATATGGAAATTCCACTTGTTCGAGAATTTCCGCCCCAATGATGGGATGGATCTTCATCTTCTCGAACTCTTCCGGCGTGAGTTTCCCCGGTTTCGAAATAATATGTTCTGGAACCGCCAGCTTGCCGATGTCGTGGAGAACCGAAGCAGCCTGCAAGGCCTCGGTTTCGTCTGGAGTCAGACCAAGGTCCTTGGCGATCTCCATGGCATAGATTCGAACTCGCTGCAGATGATCGTGGGTGGTGTGGTCTTTGGCTTCGATCGCGAGAGCGAGGGCCTCAATGGTTCGCAAGTGAAGACTTGAAACCTGCTCGGCGTGCCGCGTTTCGTCTTCGAGTTTGCCCAGATAAAGCCGATACGACCGGTACATCAGATACACGGGCGGCAAGACGAGAAGCGACGACTGCCATCCGATGAGCCGGTTCAAGAAGCTGACCAAGCCGGCGATCGCGGCTCCCACAAGGTAGTAAGGGAAAGACCAGAAATAACACTCCGACCATACTTTCAAGACCGGCTTACCTTCCGTCAGGCGAATAATGGTCGCCATGGCGAAGGTGTTGAAAGCGAAGTATGTGATCGCAACTAGCAGCAGGGCGAGAGGATCGTTTCGATGCAGCCCGTGGGTTGTGACGACTTGGTATACGGCGTACGACGCTGCCGTCCCGACCGGTAGCTGTGAAAGATTGAAAAGAACGTGAATCGACTTAAGACTCTTAGAGGACTTCCAGTAAGACTGAACCAGAACCGCCGCGAATCCGATCACCACCGTTTCCGCGAAGCTCATCTCCAACACGCCAAGGAGGATGAACAGGAAGTTCACCGACATGGTTCCGTTGATGCCAGGAAGCTTTATTTTCAGAGATGAGGCAAGCAGTGCGACGGTCAAGTAGCAAAGAAACTTGATGTGGTCTGTGGATTGCCAATTCGCCAGCGCAATATAGAAACACCCCAGCGCCGCTAACGCCATGGCTGCGATAAACACGTGTGCGCCAAACTGACGAGGCGAGCTCCGGGACATTCTAAGATTCTTGCTCAGGGCGAGGTAAATGTCCGGCTAAAACCACTGGTGGCGATTACCATCGTGTTCTCATTACGAATCAGTGACTTAGGGACCTTTCAGCGATGCGGTTTTACGGGGTAAGAAGTGGGGTTTGATGGATGGATTCCGGCCCGCAATCTGCCGGCATCAGTGCTAGGCTGATTCTGGAGTGCATCAATCCTCAATACTCGCAGGGGCTTGGCGCGGGAGCTTTGTGATCCTGTTTGCTGGCTTCTTGCTGAGTGCTCGTTCTTCATGCGCATCGGGCGTTCCTGCGGCGACGCCGAAGACCAAGGCTGCAGATTCGTGGTCGGTCAGCTGGCAGCCGGCCCGGCCGGTAAACGGATCG
>CAWCQY010000010.1:0-253280 GCA_963797795.1 uncultured Acidobacteriota bacterium | reverse complement strand
CCGATCGTGTTCCATGTGAGTTCGCCCGAGCCGTTGAAGTCGCTTTCCGGCAAATGGCTTGAGCATGACGTGTTCTTCTCTCTTGATCCGGGCGGCAAAGGCTGGTACGGGATTGCCGGTGCAAGCCTGGAAACTCACGCCGGAAACCATCCGCTCCAACTAAAGGGCGCGACGCCGGCCGGGAAAGAGCTCTCGTTTCAAAAGCAGATTGCGGTCGGCAAAGGGAAGTATCACAGCATCGCAGCCAGCGTTCCCAAACAATATACAGAGCCCAACCCTAAACAACTTCAGCAAATCGATCAGGACAAGGCACTCAAGGAACACGCATTCGCAGAGGTAACTCCCGAGCGCGAGTGGGCCGGAGATTTTCATCCTGCCGTGAAAGCTCAGATTTCGGATGTGTTTGGCACTTCGCGTACTTTCAATGGCAAAACGCAGAGCGTGCATCAGGGGCTCGACTACGCCGTTCCGGAAGGCACGCCGGTCGCGGCGTTGAATGCTGGAACGGTTCTGCTGGCACAGCCACTGTTCTTTGAAGGTAACTGCGTGGTGCTCGATCACGGCCAGGGCTTGCTGACTCTCTACTTGCATCTTTCGAAGATCGAGGTCAAAGAGGGACAGCACATCACCGGAGGACAACAAATCGGTTTAAGCGGTGGAACCGGGCGTGCCACAGGACCTCACCTGCACGTTGCAGTGCGCTGGCAGGGTGTTTACCTGAATCCGGCGACCTTGCTAAGTCTCCAGTTGCCGTGATGGTTTGCGGTGAGACGGGTCAGACCCGGCACGCAGGCTAGGCGACGAGTGGACCGCATCCTTGAGATCCAGATTACGAATCAGACGGTGCAGGTAATTCACATGCACGCCCAGAATATGTGCCGCCTGCGTGAAGCTACCTTTGCTTTCCTCCAGCGCCTTGACGATCAGCTCTTTCTTCAATTCTTTCACCCGGTTGTGGTACTTCGCACTTTCGGCACTGGGAGGAACTCCTTTTTCCAGGATTGACTCGGGCAGGTCTTCGGGTTGGATCACATCCGACACACTCATCACCAGAGCGCGTTCAATGGCGTTCTCCAGTTCGCGCACATTCCCGGGCCAATCATAGTTCACCAGGCACGCCGTTGCCTCAGGAGAAAGCCGCTTGGCCCTGGTATTGATTTTCTTGACATACTTGGCGACAAAATATTCGGCGAGCACGGCTATGTCTTCGCGGCGCTCGCGTAGTGCTGGCATGACCAGCGAGAGAACGTTCAGGCGATAAAAGAGATCTTTGCGAAAGGTTCCAGACTTCACCGCTTCGTCGAGATCTTTGTTGGTGGCAGCGATCAGGCGTATGTCGACAGAAATCGGGCGCATGCCACCGACGCGCTCGAACTCACGTTCCTGCAGCACTCGCAGCAGCTTCACTTGCAGAGCCGGGGCGAGTTCTCCAATTTCGTCAAGGAAAACAACCCCGCCGTTTGCCATCTCCAGACGCCCCTTCTTCTGCGCTACCGCTCCCGTGAATGAACCTCTCTCGTGGCCGAATAGTTCGCTTTCGAGCAAGCCTTCCGGAATAGCGGCGCAGTTGATCGCTACGAACGGCTTATTCGAGCGCGGGCTATTACGATGAATCGCCCGGGCGGCCAATTCTTTTCCGGTTCCGCTTTCGCCTTGCAGCAGCACGTTCGAATCAGTGGGCGCCACGCGCGCCAGGAATTGATAGACCTCTTTCATCAGAGAGCTATCGCCAATCAAGTTGTGGTCAAGCGTGACTTCCGCGACAAGGCGGAGGTTCTCCTGTTCCAGCCATTGCATGCGGCGCGCATTTTCCAGAGCCACTGCAGAAGTGCCGGCGATCGCGGCGACTAATTGGAGGTGATCCTCGTCGAAGCGGCTGGCGGCATCGCAGGTATCCAGATAAATACAGCCGGTCACTTTCTGGAACATAGTCAGGGGCACGCACAACAGCGAGCGGACCTGGCAGTCCACCAGGCTCTCGACGTCAGCCAACTGGTTCGAACCGGGTACGTCAGCGCCCAGAATCGCCAATCCCTCCTGCATGACTTGACGGGCGATAGTGCGACTGATGCGAACGGGCAGAACAGACTTGGCGATACGGTGACGCGCGAAGACCGTCTCGAAGCGCTCGCTCCCTTTGCCGTCCAGCAATATGGCGCCGCGTTCGGCGGGCACTACCTCGAAAATGAGGTTGAGGATTTGCTGCTGCAGTTCATCGAGATCGCGGATGGAATGTACGACCCGGCTGATCTTCAGCAGCGCGTTCAGGTTGCGCGCTACCCGAGAACTCGGTGGGAGTTCCTTGAGAATCCGGTCTGGCTGCAGGTAGAGGACGTCTTGAGGGCGAAGTTGCGCGGTCGCCTGGGTCAAACGGTCTTCGTACTCGACACGGCCGGCGGTCGAATCCTCGGCGTCGTCGTGAAGCAGGAAAAGGAAGATCGAATCTCCGACTGAGATCTGGTCTCCGTGAGCCAGGCGCGCCTCCCGAACCGCCACTCCGTTTACCGAGGTGCCATTGCGGCTGTCGAGATCCTTTATCTTGTAACCGTCGCCGTCGCGACTGAGCGCACAATGGCGCCGCGATAGGGAAGGGTCACTGATGAAAATCGAGTTGGCTGGGTCGCGCCCGACGTAGAGATCACCGTTCGGAAGGGCAAAGGTCGAATCCTTCCGGGGCCCCGCGATCACCAGCAGCCTTGGGTTCACAGCAACTCCTTAAAAGCGCACGCAATTCTTTAACACACTTTCCGCCGGATTTCTCGGGGCTATCTGCGCTGTTCCACTATCCGAACAGATAGTCGGGCTATCCGTTCGGATAGGGAGTTCCGAGTCAAGAACGATAGCACACCCGTTCTCGTCGCGGAAACAGGCTAGATAAATCAATTACATGAGGCGGGCCCTCGTCCGCAAACTGGCCGCAGATCATTGGTCGGATATGTGCATTGAAGCGATGAGCCCTGACCTGGCGAAGCGATGGGGGAAGCGCTTTTGGCAGTCTTGCCGGGGAAAGGCCGAATCGGGAGTCTGGCGACCCCCTCATCAGGCTCCTGATTCTTTTCTACTCCTTTGCATGTGTGCACAGACCGGTGCCGCGATAACCACTCCATTTCAGGAGGACGGAAATGACGACGGCAATGCTGTCAGTTTTGATCAGTCCGCGAGGAGATCCGCGATCCAGAGGGCAAAGATTGGTGAGAGTCGGCCTCCTCTGCTTGGGTTTGTTGTTTGCGGTCGGGGCGTCGGCGCCGCAGCAGGGAACGGCAAGAATCGGCCGCAGCGGCAAGTCCACAATCACTTCCTTCGAAGCTCCGGGCGCAGGCAAGGGCATGCGTCAAGGAACTGTCCCCACCAGCATCAACTCCGCAGGCGCAATCGCAGGATTCGACCTTGACGCGAACGGTCTGGGTCACGGCTTCGCGCGGTGACGGAAAGATAACCACCTTTGAAGCTCGGGGCGCAGGCAACGGTTTCCATCAGGGAACCTTCCCTTTCAGCATCAACGCGGCGGGGACTATAGCCGGATACTACATCGATGCGAACAGTGCGCGCCACGGTTTCGTACGGGTTGCCACGGGTAAGATAACTACCTTTAGCGTTTCGGGTGCAGGCGCGGGCAGTAACGAGGGAACCTTCCCCATCAGCATCAACTCGTCAGAAGTTATCGCGGGATACTACATTGACGCGAACAATGTGTATCACGGCTTCGAGCGGCTTGCCACGGGCAAGATAACCAAGTTCAACGTTTCGGGTGCGGGCACGGGTGCGGGGCAGGGAACCGGAATTCTGAGTATCAACGGAACAGGGGAGATCGCGGGAACTTACATCGACTCGAACAGTGTTTACCAGGGCTTCGTGCGAGATGCCAAGGGTAAGGTAAAGGTTTTCAAGGCGCCGGGCGCAGGCACTCAAGGGCATCAGGGAACCGTGCCCATCAGCATCAATAATGCGGGAACCATCGCGGGAACCTCCTTAGAAGCGGGCTTCGTCCTTCGCGGTTTCGTGCGAGCCACGGATGGCAAAGTAACTTCCTTCGACGCGCATACTCAGGCCCAGGCAACTGTTGCCTTCAGCATCAACGGGGCTGGGGAAATCACGGGAACCTATGCGGAAGCGAGCGGTGTGTTTGTCGGTTTCGTGCGGGCTCCCAACGGCAACACGTCGTTCAAAGCTCCGGGCGCGGGGACGGGCCAACTTCAGGGAACCGGCGGACTTAGCATCAACGCCGCGGGTGACATAGCGGGAGCTTACCTGGACTCGAACTCGGTCTTTCACGGGTTCGTGCGGACGCCCTGAACCCGCAAAGACCATCTGGCTCGGAGAAGCCAGGCGAAAAGTTCGCCGAACTCCGTCTCGGCGGAAGTGCATGCGACACCCGATAAGGCGTCGCGATTGAAGACCAAGGCCGGTGACATTACGAGGAGGAGATGGCACAGAAATATCTCTGGCGTGGACTTCTGATCGTCGTCCTTAGTGTGGGACTCGCTACACCCGCTTGGGCAGATAAGCTGCAGACCGAGGGGGATGAAATCGTGATCGGAATTGTCGCGGTGGGAGCGGCCATTGTCGTCGCAACCGTCCTGATCATTCACTACTCGAAAAAGAGAGCGATCACGGGTTGTGTCATGTCGGGCGAAAGCGGGATGACCCTCACCGACGAAAAAGATAAGCAGATTTATATGTTGTCTGGCGCTACGACAGGTATCAAGCCAGGCGATCGAATGAAGTTGCAGGGCAAGAGAGCAAAGCCGAAGCACCCGGATAAGACGCTAGTGTGGGAAACAAGAGGAGTGGCTAAGGATTACGGCGTTTGTACGCCATAGTTGGATGTCGATTGGCACGACCGAGTACGGTGCTCCGGGCGACTGCGTGATGGGTGAAAGCCTAACTTATACCTGAATATGGACACGATCTTCGTGGATCAGGCGCTCCAGGCATATCGGGACAAGACCGGGGACATGCGGTCTTTGGATTCGCTCCCGGTTGAGATTGTCAGCCAGATTCTCAGTGAAGCGCAGCGGCTCAAGTCTTTCCGAAGCGGGAAATTTGCTCAGCCGGCAGCCGCCGACGGTTGCATCGACAGTTGAGGGTCGGGTTGGTCGATCGGGACTCCGTCGCGAAAGCTCACCGTTCTTCCTGAGATAGCTGGAATGCGTTCGCCGGGAACCAGGATGCCGACCAGGTTCAGGGGGTCGGCCGCGGACAAGGTGACGGTTTCCCCGGACGGCGGCAATTTGCGCGTAGCCCGCAAAGACTCAACCGCAACCGGCAAGGCGAACTGCTCGCCGAGGAAGCCGTCGACGAAACGGCCTCCGCGAATTTCACCGCGATCTTCCAGGCGGCGGAACGCCATTTGCAATTCGCGCCACTTGGGCAGATTGGTCTCTCTGGCCAGCACATCGCGAAAGACGATTCCGTAACGCTTCAGTAGCATCCAGCAGGTGGCCTCGACCGTCCGATTCCGTTCTAGTGCTTGATCGGTGTAAAGCAGCGCCCATCTTCCGGAACTGTGGCGCGGACGCGCAGTGCGCCCACTGCCTTGTCCGGCGCGCCGTTTGGGATCAATCAACGAGCGCAGGTTATCGAAGCCATCCGCGGTCACGACGCCCGCGGCCACCAGTTCCCACAGAGCTGTTTCCACTTCAGCCTTCAGTTTGTCCGTGCCCCGGACGATATCTGCGAAGAAGGAAGCTCCGCGCTGGCGCAGGAAATCCAGCACCTGGTGGGCGCCGTCACTCAGCCCGCGTGCTTCGGGCTGATTGGTAGCGGGATTGTGTGGAGTCATCCAGTCTGACTCTTCGCGAATAAAGAATGTAATCGGAGCTACGCTGGTTGGAATCACGCGCCGTTTCCCCGCGGCGGAGTCCTCGAGCGTTGCAGGATGTGGGGACAAGCGTCCCCAACCGACCGCGCCGGTCAGACAGAGTTGATCCAACCACTGAGGATCGTAGTCAGCAATACGCCTCGCGAGGATTTGCCGCTCCCATGCATTGGCCGGAATTTCGAATCCCTGCAGTTGCCGCAACACGTCTAGCGTAGCTCGTTCCCCTTGAACCTGCGTTCCCGACGCAACGTGCTGCCAGCGCAGCAGCCAGCGCATAAACTGCGCCGCCGAAATGGGCTCAATCTGCTTTCGTAGGGTGGCGACCGTGAGCCGATGGATTCGAGCCAGCAAACGGCGCTCGCACCACTCCACTTCGTGTGGCGCGGGCGACCCCGCCCGCGGTCCCTTATCCGTGAAGTTACCGCGCAAAATTGCGCCGCTGGCTTCCATCCGCAGCAGGGCCTTTTCGATCTCTGACGGAGGAAGCCCGAGCAACGATCCGAGTTGTTGCGCGGTCGCAGGGCCCAGATGCGTCATCCAACCGGTGACGAGCGCCAGAACAGCATCGTCGCGAGAGGGAACTGCGCTCTCGAGGCCGGGAATTGCCGGATCGAAGGTCGCATCCGGGAAGAGTAAAGGAAACACTTGCGCGCGCTCGGCGGCTACCCAATACTGTCGGTCGCTGCTCGATGCCAGTGTTGCTCGATGCTCCCGCACGAGCCGTTCAAAATAGCCGGCCCACTCCTGCCCCCACGTGAGTCGTGGTACTGCGATCAGCGTGTGCAACACATCGTGCAACTCGTCGGCGTCGCGAACATCCGGCCACGCCTCTTCGCGGACCTGTGCAATCGCCGCGGGATCGAGTTTGCCCACTTCCTCCAGAACCGACTCGGGTAAGATCCGCCGCATCTCGACCGCTCGTGCGCGCCTTTCTTCCAGCGGCGCGTCGTCGAGATAGGCGTACGGATTCGCGTTGAGGATTTCATGCGAGAACTGTGACGGCACGGGCGTGTCCACGGCCACGCAGCGGATACGTCCCTCGGCCATGCCGCGCAGCAGATTCTTCAGCCCATCCAAGTCCATCGCTTCAGTGAGCACGTCTTTCATCACTTCATTGACCAGAGGATGGTCGGGAATCTGAATGTCTCCCGCGATGTTTTCCTGGCAGGCGGCGACGTCAGGGAAAACCGAGGCCAACAGATCGTCCGAGCGCATGCGCTGAATCTGGGGTGGAACCTTCTTGCCGGATTGAAAGCGCAGCAGAGCTAGCGCTCGATTAGCATCCCAGCGCCAGCGGGTTCCGAAGAAAGGTGATGCCAGCGCGGCTTGCTCGAGGACGGGCTGGACCGTCTCAGCATTCAGGAAATGAAAAACATCAGCCAGAGGAAAACTGTGTTGCTCGGCTAGAGCGATGTTCAATCCGTTGTCGGTGGCTGCGGCTTGCAGTTCGAAGTTGAAGCTGCGACAGAACCGTTTTCGCAGGGCCAGGCCCCAAGCTTTGTTGATCCGTCCTCCGAACGGCGCGTGGATGACCAACTGCATCCCGCCGCCTTCATCGAAGAAACGCTCGGCGATGATGGTGTCTTGCGTAGGCACGGCCCCGAGCACGGCACGTCCTTGCAGGATGTATTCGATCATCTGCTCGGCACCGGAATCGTCCACCCCGCACTCTTGTTTCAGCCACGCGACGGTCTCCGCGACTTCAGGCTGGCTGGGAGAGACTCCGATCGGCGAAGTGTTGGGCAGCCGGTCGCTGATCCCTTGCCGCAGATCGGCAACATGCAAGGAGAGTTCTTCAGTGCGCGCCGGAGCCTCGCCGCGCCAGAAGGGAACGCTCGGCGGCGCGCCGTGGGCATCTTCGACGAGCACGCGTCCGGACTTGCCTTCGACCCGGCGAATTCGCCATGAAGTGTTGCCCAGGAGCATGATGTCGCCTGCGTTGCTCTCGACGGCGAAGTCTTCGTCGAGCGTGCCCACGACAGTTCCTTCCGGCTCGGCAACGACGGTGAACAACGCAGTCTCAGGGATGGCGCCGCCGCTGGTGATCGCCGCCAGCCGTGCGCCGCGCCGCGCCCGCAGCTTGCGATTGATGCGATCTCGATGGATGTAAGCGCCGTAACGTCCACGACGCGAGGCAATGCCCTCGGAGAGCATTTCGAGGACCGCTTCGTAAGTCTCACGCGAAAGACTTCGGTATGGATAAGCTCGCCGCACCAGAGCGAATAATTCGTCTTCGTCCCAACCCGCATCTGTAGCGCCGGCGTCCTCGCTGGCTGTCCCGAGGGCATCTTGCCCTCGGTCGTGAGGGTGGGGCGGCCCCACAGCTGCCGGGACGGCGGCGCTACGAGTCGCCCCGCAAATGGCCACGATCTGCTGGGCCAGGATGTCCAGCGGCGCGTCCGGAATCATGATGCGATCCAAATCGCCATGGCGGATGGCTCGCACCAGCGCTGCGCACTCCTGAAGCTCATCGCGAGTGGTTACGAAAAAGCGTCCTTTGGGAACCGCGCCACGCCAGTGGCCTGATCGGCCTACGCGTTGCAGAGCCACGGCAATCGCCCGCGGGGAGCTGATCTGCACGACCAAGTCGACCGTGCCGATATCAATTCCCAATTCCAGCGAGGCGGTTGCGACCAGGACTTTGACCTCGCCATCTTTGAGCTTCTTCTCCGCGCTCAGACGCAATTTGCGGGAGAGGCTGCCGTGATGCGCGGCCACGTTGTCCGGTCCAAGTTTTTCCGCCAGATGATGCGAGATTCGCTCCGACAGTCGTCGCGTGTTTACGAAAACCAGCGTGGAACGATGTTGCTCGACGAGTTCCACGATGCGGTTGTAAATCTCGTCCCACATTTCGTTGGTGGCGATGGGGCCTAGTTGGCTGGCGGGAACTTCGATTGCGAGATCGAGCTTGCGCTTATGTCCAACATTCACGATCACCGGGTCGGGGCGTCCGTTACCCGTAAGGAAATGCGCGACTTCTTCAATCGGCTTCTGCGTGGCCGAGAGGCCGATGCGAACCGGAGCACGATGGGTCAGAGCTTCGAGTCGCTCCAGGGAGAGAGTCAGATGCGCTCCGCGCTTGTCGTCGGCCACGGCATGAATTTCGTCGACAATGACGGTCTCGACATCACGCAGGATCGCCCGGCTCTTTTCCGCAGTGAGCAAGATGTACAGCGACTCCGGCGTAGTCACGAGAATGTGCGGAGGCCGCTTCAACATCGCCCGCCGCTCGTGCATGAGCGTGTCGCCGGTGCGGACGGCAGTGCGAATCTGGGGCATCAGTAGTCCGCGCTCGCCCGCCATTTGCAGGATTTCTCCAAGCGGGACTTCGAGGTTCTTCTGGATGTCGTTGCCGAGCGCTTTGAGCGGCGAAACATAGAGGACTTCAGTGCGGTCCTGCAGATCGCCCGCCAGCGCCTTGCGCACCAGCCGATCAATGCAGGCGAGAAACGCAGCGAGGGTCTTGCCTGAGCCGGTAGGTGCGGAGATCAGCGTAGTGTGACCCGCCAGAATGTGAGGCCATCCCTGCTCCTGCGGCTCCGTCGGCGTGCCAAAGCGGCGAACGAACCAATCCCTAACCAGAGGATGGGCCCAATCGAGCGCGGCGGGAGGGGAATTCATTGCAGATATTTTAGCATGGCTCTTTCGTTAAATGTTCGCCCGGAGCACAATCGATTTAGAGAAAGAGCAAAACATGAAGCGCAACAGTTGTCTATCCTCACGAAGCCCGAAGGCGAAAGCTAAACAGACCGGAAAGGCGACCCTTCCGCTGCCCGCCGTAATGGATCTCATTAAGAGCCTTCGCGGTTGCTGCAAAGGCGAAGGTTCTTTGGTCGATGCGCTGCACCGAGGGCGTCAAGAAAAAAGCTTCTCCGAACGAAGGTGGATGAGGATCGCGGGAAACCAAGGGCTTGGTTCGGCCAAAAGCTAAAGGCTAACTGCGGACGTTAAAAAACCCATCGGTTGTCTGCTTGGGGCGTGCTCGGGTCGACAACCGATGGGCTACCGTTTCTCCTTACTCACCCTGTTGTTTTCAGGAGTCATTACAGACTAAAAACCCACGCCCGGAAAAAAGTTTCGCGCCGATGCACAAATTTCTTACAAATTCCTAAACTAATGTAACGGCACAACTTACTCCGGTATTGCCGCTGGCCGCGCCGCCATTAATTCGGTGAACCGGGTGTCGCCGCGCAGCCCCGCGAACTCCGGATCTTTGTACACGTCGCCAATCCCTTTGTAGCCTTCCTCCATGGCTCGACGGAGGTACTGTAGCGAGCGATCGCGGTCGCCCTGCTTGGCCCAGAGTTTCGCGATGACGTAGTCATAACGCGCCCTGTCCTCGGGGGACGGTAGCTGCGCCGAGATTCCATTGTGCGAGGTGCGTTCCAGGATGTTTGGATCGAGTTGCATGGCCTTGGTGTAGGCTTCGCACGCTTTTTCAATCTCTTTCTTTCCGAAATAAGCTGCTCCCTGGTTGCTATAGAAGGAAGCTGAGTCTGGCCGCAGCTGGATAGCTTTGTCGTATTGCTTGATCGCCTTCCCATATTTCTTGGCCTCATAATCAATTACGCCCAGGTTGTTCACGGCATCGGCGTATCCGTGGTCAAAATGGATGGCCTTTTCGAAGTCTTTTCCGGCTTCCTTGTAGCGCTGCATCAGCAGTTCGGTGATCCCAGCCTTGTTATAGACGGCGGGATTATTCGGCTTTTTGCTTATCGCTGCGCGATAGTAATCCAAGGCGTCCAAGTAGTCTTTCTCTAACCGTAGCTCATCCCCGCGCTTTTCGAGTTCGTCGGCGGAGGCGCTAGTTGCCGGAGGTTCGGCGCGGCGAATGGTAGGCGGACTGACTTGCACCAGTTCCGAAGTTGAACCTTGAGATTGTGCGACGGAAACAACGGAAGCAGAAGAAGCGGCCAATGCCAGAAGGCAAAACAACAGAGGTTGACGGCGCATAGCTCACCTCCTAAGAAAACAGGCGAACACCCCACACATCCTTTGACACCTTCAAGCCCAACAATGTTCCTTCACTGAGGCGCATTTCCAACCGGCGCCGGCGGCTTGGGCGGAGGGTTAGACGGTTTGTCATCCTTAAAGATACCCGCTATTTTGCCGAAGAACCCCTTTTTTTTCTTCCCATCCTGGTCGGCCGCGGTCGCCTCCCCGTTCGCCTGGGTCCCGTTCTGACCAGGAGGCGGTGGGAGCGCCTTATCGCCGCCCAAACCAAGCATACGGGAGAAAAGTCCCTTTACACCTGTACTCTGATCGCAGGTTTGGTTCGGCTCGGTTCCTGCGATGAACGCCGCCGTATAGGTTTCCGGGCAGGATGGCGTCGCCAGCAGGTTCGTTGTCTTGTCCAGTTGCACGTCCACTACGCCCGCAGGTTGAGCGAATGGTTTCACATCCGAATATTGAGGAAGCGCGACCGCCTTCTTCATGAACTCTGCCCAGATGGGAGCGGCGGTTTGGGCTCCGCTCAAGTGAATGTCGCTGTAATCATCAAAGCCAACCCAGACGATGCACAGAAGATTGCTGGTGTAGCCGGCAAACCAGCCATCGTGTGAGGTTCCCGTCTTGCCCGCTGCCGGAGCTTCAAAACCGCGGGTGCGAACTTCGTAGGCAGTTCCGAAGTTGAGCACGCCTTCCATCATGTTTGTCATTACAGCGGCTACACGCGGGTCCAGCACCGGCCGCTTTTCGGGCTTAAAGTCCATGACCACGTCACCAGCGGCGTTCCGCACGGAGTTGACCATCACCGGCGAGATGCGCACTCCCGCATTGGCAAAGACGGTGTAGGCTGCGGTCATATCCAAAGGAGTGGCATCATACGATCCGAGCGCCATCGCCGGCGTGGCTTTCACCGAACTGATCCCGGCCGACTTGGCCAAATCCGCAACCTTGTCGTAACCCACTTCCTCCGCCAGCTTGACGGTCGCATTATTTAAGGACATCGCCAGGGCGTAACGAGCAGTCACGTTGCCGTGGTACTCCTCTTTGTAATTCCGTGGCTCGTAGATCTGATCTCCGTACGCAAAGCTGCCCGGTTCGTCCATCACCATTGAGGCGGGAGTTAAGACCGGGCTAGCCCCGTCGACCGCGGTGTTGATTGCGGCAGCATAGACAAACGGCTTGAAAATTGATCCCGTGGGACGTTTCGCGACCGCGTGATCCAGTTGGCTGAAGCCGTAATTCCGCCCTCCGACTAGAGCAAGAACCTCTCCCGTATGAGGATTGAGAACCACCATAGCTACCTGAGCCTGTGGACCCGGCTCGATTGTGGTTTCGAATTTGTTCTTGCCCACTTTTACTTTCTTGGTGCGCCGCTTCGTGACCTGATCATCGACCAGTTTCATGCCCATATCCACCGCTTGAGCCGCGGCCCGCTGCAGATCAGGATCGAGCGTGGTGTAAATGCGATAGGACTGCTCGTTCAGTTCACGTTCGTTCAACCGGCTGATTACCGCGTCGCGAACCAGGTCGACGAAATAAGGCGCGTCACTCGCTTCGACGTTCGGAGGGGCGAGCTTCAGCGGGGTCGCTTTCGCCTTGTCCGCTTGCTCTTTGGTGATGGCATGGGTCTCAACCATGCTATCCAGCACCACATTGCGGCGTTCCGTGGCGCGCTCCGGATGCCGATAAGGAGACAAAGCACTGGGCGCCTGGATGAGCCCGGCGATTAACGCTGCCTCAGGAAGCGAGATATCTTTCAAGTCCTTGTTGAAGTACGCCTGGGAAGCCTCGGCAAAGCCGCTGATGGTGAACGAACCGCGCTGCCCCAGGTCCACCCGGTTGGCGTAGAACTCGAAGATCTGCTGCTTGCTGAACTTCTGTTCCAGTTGCATCGCGATCAGCATTTCCACAATCTTGCGTTTGAAGGTTTTCTCCGGAGTGAGGAAGAAAGCGCGCGACAGTTGCATGGTGAGCGTGGAACCGCCCTGCTCGTGTTTCTGGTGAGTAACATCAACCCAGGCTGCTTCGCCCAAGCGAATGAAATTCACTCCGCCGTGCTGGAAAAAGCGCCGGTCTTCGATGGCAAGCACGGCATCTACCAACATTTTGGGAATGTCGTCGTATTTCACCAATTGCCGCTTGGAGCGCTGTTCGGCATCGAACAGAGCGGTAATCATGCGGGGTTCCAGTTCGTAAGCTTCCAGCTCTCCCGATCTTCCCGTGATACTAGAGACGTGCCCATCCTGGATGCGGATCGTGGCTGGCTCCGGGCTATGGTAAGACTGTGCCCCGGGTTTGATCTCGATGCCGCTATTAAGCACGCGGTAAGTCCCCATGGGGGATGGGCCATCATTTTCCGTATAGCCAGCTCTGCGGAGCTGGGCTGCGATCTCCTTCAAATCAACCTTCTCGCCTACTCTGATTGCGCGCGGTATGGCGTAGATGGTGGCCGAACTGCTGAAAACTGGTCCTTTGAAGCGCTGGTCAATGATCCGGTCGTACTTGATGAAGTAATAGGAAAACCATCCGCAGATGCCCACGGAGAGAATGATGAAAACCGCGAAGGCGACTCTGATTACCGGATCGCGAGAGACCAGTTTGCTGGCTTTCGCGCCCTTCTTTCTTTTCGGGATCTTGAGCTTGATGGTCACGGTGAATGGACGGAAATCACCTGATTGTTGTACGCAGTGCAGCCTTACACTGCAGTGAGATGTTGCCCATAGCGAATGCGTTATCCCCGGGAACTCTGCCATCGATCAAGAACAGCAAGGGCTCCCAAAGGAGTTCCTCTGACTATTCTAAATCACACGGAATTCCACAGCCGTTATCAGAATGGGCTCTTATTTTCGGTGGATGCGTCGAAGTACAGGTCTACGGGATAGCCAGGCAGGTCCAGGTGCACGACGTAGGGCGCGCTGATAGTGAGTGATCCGGTACCCTGCGTGCCATGACGCTGAACTTTGATCTGATCCTTGGTCAGCGGAATGTCGAGACCCTGTGCTTTCTTGTAGATAGCATCGCGAATGGCGTCTTCAGGCTTGGCGGTGTAAGTCTCGAGCGTGGCTTCCGTCTTGATGTCATCCTTGAATTGGTAGTTTTCATAATAAACAGGGACCAATTCTGCCCCGAGATAAATTCCCGCGACAATCACGAAAATGCCAAAAACGAGTTTGATCGTACCCATTGCGCGCTCCCGGTTTCGGTCGCGCGCCTCGATGCAATCAGCGCGCAGGCCGTAAAGCCTTGAAATAATCCGTTATTTCCGCGATGCTAGCATCCTGTATTTCACGTGTCGAGCGCCGAACGACTTCTACAGTACCTTCGGTAACCTTCTTCCCGACGGTGACACGAAAGGGAATGCCCACCAGGTCAGCGTCCTTGAACTTCACCCCTGGCCGTTCGTCCCTGTCGTCCAGTAACACGTCAAATCCGTCACCCTCCAGGCGGGTCGCGATCTCCGTGGCTGCTTTCAGCAGAGTCGTCGTCCTTCACATTAGTCGGAACGACTACGATCTCGAAAGGCGCAATGGATGGCGCCAGCCAGAAGCCATTTTCGTCATTATTCTGCTCGATGGCGGCGGTCAAAATGCGCTCGATTCCGATCCCGTAACATCCCATGATTAAAGTGACTTCCTTGCCATTGCGGTCCAGTACGCGGGCGCCCATGGACTCGGAATACTTATAGCCCAGTTTGAAGATGTGGCCGACTTCGACTGCCGTATCGATGCGAAGCGGCGCGCCACAGTTTGGACAAGTTTCGCCCGCACTGACGCTGCGGAGGTCGGCGTACGCAGTCGGCTGGAAGCTGTGCCCGGGCGTGACGTTCTTGAGGTGATAGTCTTCCTTGTTGGCGCCGGAGATCAGGTTCTTGCGGCCTTCCAAAGCTTTGTCAACCAGAAGAACGGGGCGGTCGATGTCCTTGAGGTCTGCTGCCCACGCGATGCCAATAGGCCCCAGAAATCCCGCCGGAGAACGGAACAGGCTCATGATCTCGTCCTCCTGCATTGGGCGAGTCGGTTTTCCGGCAACCGCCGAGGCAAGCTTTGCCTCGTTCATCTGGTGATCGCCCCGCATTAGCAAGATCACGGGACGGAGTTTGCGTTTTCCCAGTTTTGGGATCGGATTCTTCCGCCATCATGGCCAGCGTCTTGATCTTGTTTTTCGGGCGAAACCCCGAGGAAGCGGGCCACATCTTCGATTGTTTTCTGTCCCGGCGTGTGGACTTCGAGCGGCTCGCCGTCGCCCTCGGGTTTCAAATCCTCGTACCGGGTCCAGCTTCGAAGTTGCTTTTTCCATGTTGGCCGCGTAGTTACATTTCTCGCAGCTCACGACTTGATCTTCGCCGGCAGGCGTACGCACCATGAATTCTTGCGATTGCGAGCCGCCCATGGCGCCCGAGTCGGCTTCGATCACCATGTACTTCAGCCCGCAGCGGTCGAAAATGCGGCAATAGGCGTCGTGGTGTTTCTGATAGGAAACGTCAAGTCCGGCCGCATCGATATCGAAAGAATACGAATCCTTCATGATGAACTGCCGCACCCGCAGAAGCCCGGACCTGGGCCGCGGCTCATCGCGAAACTTGGACTGAATCTGGTACCAGATTTGCGGCAATTGTTTGTAGCTGCGCAGTTCCTTGCTGGCAATGGAGGTCATGACTTCTTCGTGGGTCATGCCGAGACAAAGATCGGCCCCTTTGCGGTCTTTGAGCCGAAACAAATTGTCGCCCATTACCTCCCAGCGCCCGCTGGCCTCCCAAAGCTCGCGCGGATGCAGCGCCGGCAAATAAAATTCCTGGCCGATCTTGTCCATCTCTTCGCGCACGATGCCCATGATTTTGTTAAACGACCGGTTCCCCAGAAAGAGATAGGAGTAAATCCCGGCCGCAAGCTGGCGAATGTAGCCGGCCCGCACCAGAAACTTGTGGCTGGCGACTTCAGCGTCCGCAGGCGCCTCGCGCAGCGTAGGAATAAAGAGTTGAGACCAGCGATGCATAGTTGAGAATCCTGAGCAGCAGGGAATTGGTTATTGTACGTGGGAATGCAATAGTTCCGCCACGCAAAGACGATTAGATTGACTGTCAGACGATGCAGAGGTCTAATTGGGAGGCCCCAGCGAAGTATGGCTGACCCGATCTCGACTACGATCTCGATTCTGGCGCTCTCGGTCTCGGGCGTTACAGTATGGCTGACCGTTTTCGTCGGGGCACAGTAAAAATGACGCAACCGACCACGATTTACTTTGGTCCGGACTCTCCACGATCTAAGGCGATGTCGCCGAAGGTTTACCTTCGAGCGCTGCTCTTCGCGACCTCAAAACGCGGTCGAGTAATCGAGAGCATGTATGTTGCTGTTTCGCGAAACGAGACGCGTCAAAATTTCAATATCTGGGTGTGTGGGAACGAAAAGCTATGCGAGGGGCAGCGGGCTATTCGTTGGTGAGACTGGCGTGGAGGCAAATCACCACTTCTTAACACCAAAGGACGGTAGCACTTTCCAGTTTAGCGAGGGACGTTACCGAATAGATGTGTTCGCCAAGCTGTTGGGAGACCGCAACCAAACCCTGCTCTTCTCGCAGACTCTTGAAATCCCACGCGAGACCGCCGCCCTTCTGGAAAAATCCAGCGCTGGCTTGTACTTTGATTGGGGGCCAGACTCGTCACGCTACCTTCACCATATAGACGACCGGCCAATCCAGCCGGACCCGGAGGAGTTCTTAGAGCTGATCGGGCTCGCTCGACGTCATCAAACATCCGAACAGCCACGTCTCGATGGCGTAAAATACCCACAGGATGAATCCGATTGACGACGATCCGTTGCTGCAACTGATAGGCTCAGGCAAAGACCTCTGGGCCGACGAGCACGCGGACGAGTACGTCCGCCGACTGCGGGAAGGTTGGGACGAAGCCGCCGATCGTTGCGAAAACCCTGAGCAGCCGTGTTCAGATGCTCCCCCTAGTCCCCGAAGTAGCTATCCCGCCAACTGCTTCAGAATTTCCTTCCCCAGCTTCTGGGTCTCGCCGAAAAACTTCTGATATTCGACGAACATCCGATTAAGTTCGAGCGACTTGTCGGGGCTCGGATGTTTGCGCAGAATCATGTCGCGCACGTGGACCGGGTTGGGGAGGGTTGCGTCTTCTGTCAGTTCTTCCAGCGCCGTGTTGGGATCGTAGTGATACATAGATGTTTTCATTGAACCATCGCTTCAGATGTATTTCAACTTCCTCCCGTCGGGACCAGGATGGTCTTTGCCGCAGGGAAGCCAGATAGTCCATTCCATTTCAAGCTGTGTTTTGCTAGCTTACGAACGTGAGAGCAATCACACATCTCTTGGGAGTGGCGCTCATCGTAACAGCAAGTCATGGTTCATCGGGAGGTGCGCCGGCGGCCGCCTATTCCTACGGAACCATGGTCAACAGTTGCGGTCCCACGGACCAAGTGGTCATGATCCTCGTTCTCACCACGCGATCTCTTGCATGTAACCAGCAACCCACAGAGCCTTACATCTCGCTCATGATGGATCCGGGTTTCACATTTCCGAAGACTTTGACTTTCCCGGTGAGGAACCGGAACGGGGATGCGCGCCGTTGTGCGGGAAGTTGCGAGCCGGTTGCTTCGGGCACAATCGTGCTCGATCAAGCTGTGAAGAAAGCGATTGCTGGACACTACGACTTGACATTCAAAGCGGGAGACAGTGCGGCAGGATCGTTTCAGATAAGGCGGTGTTCACAAAGGATCGTCTGCTGGTAGCGTCCCACCGGCGCTACATCATTTCAGTTCCCCACAGATCGTGCAGGTGGACGATGCCTTGCAGTTTGCCGTCACCGTCCACAACTGCCAACGAAGTAATCTTCTTCTCCTCCATCAGAGCCAGCGCCGTCGCCGCGAACTGATTGCCACCGATCGTCTTCGGATTCTTAGTCATGCATTCGCTGGCCGCAAGATCGAGTGCATCTTTGCCGCGGAGTTCTAGCAGTCGCCGCAGATCGCCGTCGCTGATCACGCCCACTAGCTTCTCGCCCTCGACCACGGCTGTTAAGCCAAGCTTTTTACGTGACATTTCGTAGATCACATCCGGCATCGTTGTGCGCGGCGTGACGCGGGGCACGGCGTCGCCAGTGTGCATCAGCGATTCAACGCGCGCCAGACGTTTGCCGAGCTTGCCTCCGGGATGCAGGTTAGCGAAATCTTCTTCTTTAAATCCCCGCTTCTCAGCCAATGCCATCGCCAACGCATCTCCCAGGGCGAGCATGCAAGTCGTAGAAGCGGTCGGGGCCAGCCCCAACGAACATGCCTCCTGGGTCACCGAGCAATCAAGCGCAACCTCTGCTGCCGCCGCCAGTGTCGACAGTTTCGCCGGTGTGGCGCGGGCGCCTTCGCCCGCGTTCCCGGCGAAATCTCATCGCAAGTCAGCGCAATCAGCGGCACCTGCAATCGCTTGAGCGTGGCCAGCAACCGCAGAACCTCCTCGGTCTCGCCGCTGGCCGAGAGCGCCAATACCACATCGCCCCGCATCACCATCCCAAGATCACCGTGCACCGCCTCGACCGGATGCATAAACAATGCAGGCGTCCCGGTTGAATTCAGAGTTGCCGCGACCTTGCGGGCGATAATGCCACTCTTGCCCATGCCCGTGACCACGACTCGCCCGGCGCAACCGCAAATCAATTCCACCGCGCGATCGAACCCGTCGGCCATAGGGCCGGCAATGCGATCGGCGAGGACCCGCAACGCCTCCGCCTCAATGCGCACCACGTTTTCGCCGACACGTTTCATGGAAGAAAGAGGATGTTAGCATGCCGCCAGCTGGTAGGCGTTGCTTGCAACGTCTCCTGCTGACGGGACGCATCCTTCGATTCCGCGAAATGTAGCAAAGCTGCGTTTCTACAGATAGAAGTCAGAAGTGATCATCCATCTTACGTATCCGCTCTGCCCTCTGCCCCAATCCGGCGAGGCTTCTGGCCTGAATTGCGCGATCCCACGGCCCCGCTTCCCAGTTATCTTTTTTCTTTTCGGAGTGAATCCACGGGGGGAGGGTGACGAACAAATTGCGTGCCAGGGCGAGAGCATACGGTTCGTAAAGCGAGCGCAGGTGGGCCAGTTTTTCTTCAGATTCTTCCGATGCCGAAAAACGCACGCCGTGACTCTGAAGCTCTTGCCGAACTTTCTGCAACTCATTCGGGTCAAGCCGGTCGACGGCGTTGGGATCGTATTGCGCGTGTACCAATTGGGCCAGATCCACGATTGCGTGCCGCGCGGCAGCAAAAGTCAGCTTGGCTTGTTCATCCCTGATGCCGTCGATACCAGCGAGCACCATCGAACTGGCATCGAGAATCATCGTCAGTGCGCCCAGCCATGACTGATTGATATGTTGAGAACGAAAAAAGCCTAAGCGGCGGATACGAAATATGGCTCTCCAGGAGTTCAGCCGACCAGCGTTCCCACTTGCGAAAGACTTCATCCAGCACAGCTTCTTGGGGACAACAACCGAACCTCCCAGAAACTCCGTGGCCGTCGGCGGCGATCCGGCACGCGCATCCAGCAAAGAGATCTCGATCTCTCGACTGGAAAACGACGAATAAATTGTCGGTAGATAGCCGATGACCACGCCCAGAAAGCCAAAACCCATCCCAGCTTCCAGACCGACAAAACCCGCGCAAATTCCGAGGTTGGAATGATGTCGCCATAGCCCAGGGTAAAGAAAGTCGAGCCGCTCAGGTAAATTACCCGGCCGAAGGTGACGGGTTCATTGGCCAGCATGACGTGTTCGCCGGCTCCGTATTGCAACAGAGCAAAGCCGAATATCAGGCCGCAGGCCCACAGCGCTAACAAGAACAACAGAGACAGCGGACCGAAGTAGCCAAGAAAGTTCTCCCGCCGGCCCGGCGATTTGATCAGGCTGGTGATTTTTCGCCACGGTATCCATGTGCCGCGGTAAAACCACACTGTGATGCGAAATTTCCGCCGCACCCGGCGCGGCAGGACAACGGTTTCAAACGCATCCAACAGGACGGCGAGGATGACGAAGACGCCGGCGATGGTGGCGAAGACAAGCATTTGAGAGCTAGCAGTGGCGAAAATGGTAGCAGATTCAGGGACAGTGCTGTCGCGCCGGCCTAATCTTGATCGTCCCTGCGCGACTGATTCTGCCGCTAGCTTGTTCTGAGCCCCCTAGGGGATCATCAACTACGGTGTAGTGCGTGCGGCTTGAAGTGCGCCATGCACTGCCAACAATTCCTTCAGCATCCCCCGCAACTTCGTCGATTCCAACGCGTTCGCACCGTCGGACTTGGCTTCCTTGGGATTGTCGTGAACTTCCAGGAACACGCCATCCACTCCCGCAGCGACGGCCGCCCGTGCCAGCACCGGAATAAACTCCGGCTGCCCGCCGCTCGTTGCCGCAGCATCTTCGTCTCCGTGAGATGCCGAGGGCAATTGCACCGAATGGGTCGCGTCAAAAACTACCGGCGCGAACTTGCGCATGATGGCGAGCGAGCGCATGTCGACAACCAGATTGTTGTAGCCGAAGCTGGATCCGCGCTCGGTAAGGAATATCCGGTCGTTGCCCGCGGTGCGGCATTTTTCCACCGCATGTTTCATGTCCCACGGCGAGACAAACTGCCCTTTTTTGATATTCACTGCCCGTTCGCTCATGGCCGCGGCAATGATGAGATCGGTCTGGCGGCATAGGAATGCGGGAATCTGGAGAACGTCGGCGACTTCCGCAACCTTGGCCACGTCCGCAGTTTCGTGCACGTCGGTGAGTACCGGCACGTGCACTTCATCTTTGACCTTTTTGAGAATCCGCAAGCCCTCGGTCAGCCCGGGTCCTCGAAAGCTGCGCATCGAAGTGCGGTTGGCTTTGTCGTACGAAGCCTTGAAGATGAACGGAAAGTTGAGCGCTCGTGTGACGCCCTTGATAACTTCCGCCATGAAAATCGCGTGCTTCTCGCTCTCGATGACACACGGCCCGGCGATGAGAAACAAGTTGCCGGAGCCGATGCGGACGCCTTCGACTTGGAAAGAAATGCCGTCTACGCCGAGATCACAGAGGCGGAGAAATGTATCTAACCTCATGAGGCGAGGTCCTGATGCTGAATCCAAGGCCGAATTTATCCACCGTCTCCATCACGGCGGTGAGCTTTCTCGGACTCCTTGCAGCGAAGTCGTAATCGCGTTGTCGCTTTGTGAACCTGTGCCCAGTGATAGCTTCCCGTTCCCCACTTTCTCGGGCCGGTGGAACATCTCCACTTCGGCCGCGGCCTTCTCCGCCCGCCGCTTCAACCCGTGCTCGTAAGCCGCCCCGACGAACGTCTTGAACAAAGGATGCGGCTCCAGCGGCTTGGACTTGAATTCGGGATGGAACTGGCATCCGATAAAATGCGGATGGTCGGGAAGTTCGACCATTTCCACGTAGGTTCCGTCCGGAGTCGAACCGGAAATCCGCAGGCCGCCAGCAGTCAGAGTCTCTTCGTACTCGCGATTGAATTCGTAACGGTGGCGATGGCGCTCGCTGATTTCAAGCTGGCCATAGATCTTGTGGGCCAAGGTTCCAGGCTCGATCTTGCAAGTCCAGGCGCCCAGTCGCATAGTGCCGCCCAGTTCTTCGACGCCGCGCAATTCGCGCAGCTTGTAAATCACGCGATGCGGAGTGGCGGGATCGAACTCGCTGGAATTGGCATCTGCCAGCCCGCATACGTTGCGCGCAAACTCGATGCATGCCGTCTGCATCCCCAGACAAATTCCAAAGTACGGAACTTTCTTCTCGCGCGCATAGCGAATCGCAATCAACATGCCCTCGATACCGCGTTTGCCAAAGCCGCCGGGAACCAGAATCCCGTCGTAGTCTGCCAGTTGTTCTTCGCTGGCTTGCTCTCCAGCTTCGAGGCCCTCGGCCTCGATCCAGTTCAAGTTGAGCTTCAAGTTGTGCGCCAAAGCGCCATGAACCAGCGCCTCTTTCAGCGACTTGTACGAATCCTCGTACTCCACATATTTCCCGACAATCCCGATCGTGACCTCGGCCTTCGGGTTGTAGACGCGATGCACCAGCTCTTCCCAACTCTTCAAATCGCGCTCTTTGGCGTCGATCCGCAAATACCGGAGCACCAGCGTGTCCACACCTTCATGCGAAAACACCACGGGCACTTCGTAGATGGACGCAACATCCTTGGCCGTGATGACCGCCTCTTCCTCCACGTTGCAGAACAGCGCGATCTTCGATTTGATTTCCTTCGAAAGAAAGCGATCGGTGCGGCAGAGCAGAATGTCGGGCTGAATTCCAATGCTCAACAGCTCTTTCACCGAGTGCTGCGTGGGCTTGGTCTTCAGCTCCTGCGCGGCCGCAATGAAAGGCACCAGCGTGACGTGCATAAACAAAGTCTGCTCGCGTCCGAGTTCCTGGCGCATCTGCCGGATGGCTTCCATGAAGGGCAACGACTCGATGTCGCCTACCGTGCCGCCAATCTCGACGATGGCGACATCCACATCCTGCGCGACCTTCTTCATCGCCGCTTTGATTTCGTTGGTAACGTGAGGAATGACCTGCACGGTTTTGCCGAGATAATCGCCGCGCCGTTCCTTGGCAATGATCTGCTCGTAAATGCGTCCGGTAGTCCAGTTGTTATCGCGAGAAAGTTTGGCGTGGGTAAAGCGTTCGTAGTGGCCGAGGTCGAGGTCGGTCTCGGCGCCGTCGTCGGTAACGAAAACCTCGCCGTGCTGGAAGGGCGACATCGTCCCCGGATCCACGTTGAGGTAAGGATCGAACTTCATCAGGTTGACTTTCAGCCCACGGCTCTCCAGCAGGCAGCCAATCGAGGCCGCCGCCAGCCCTTTCCCAAGCGAAGACACCACTCCCCCGGTCACAAAGATGTACTTTGCCGACATCGCTTCCTCACCTTAAATTGTCTTTGAAATTTTGTGCAGGATGGGTGCACGAGTAATTATGCCAGAAACCGACGAGCGTGGCTAGGTGGTTTTCTTGAGGCGCGAATAAATAATAGGTTGGGTGCCCCGCTCCTTGCGTTCTGTGCAAGGGGCGGGCGCGCGCATCACGCCGAATCTCTCATCGTCATCCGCAGAACATCACAATCATTGATCCGCACTAGGCCAACCTCACCAAAAGCATAGCTTCGAAAGCTGCTCCAGCGCCACTGCTCCGGCTCCAAGGCCAGTCCCCGTTTTACCGGATTGCGGTGCATATAGAGCAATTTTTCGATTCGCTTACCCTCCGTCCAAACATTGAAATCGTAGAAGCGAGGCTGCCAGATGGGCATAGGTTTGGTTAGCGGGTGCCCCGCTCCTTGCGTTTTCTGCAAGGGGCGGGAGCCTGCTGGATACCGCTGCCTGCGCCGAACCACAACTCTCTGCGCGAACCGCTGTTTCAAACTCTGCATCGCCGTAGACGGCGTCCCCACCTGCGGCTCACTCATAAGCAAATGAAAGTGCTCCGGCATCACAACGTATCCCAGCACAACAAAACGATGCTCCTTCCGCATCTCTTCAAGAATGTTCAGAAACAGATCACGTCGCTCACCGTTATCGAGCCAAGGCTTTCTCTGATAGCAACTGCAGGTGATGAAGTGCAGATCTCCAGCGCCGTAGTAACGCCTCAGGCCCTTGGGCATGAGGGGAGGTTAAACCCGGTTCATCCCGAAAGATGTGACGGTCAACCGCTCCCGCCCCTTGCAAAAAACGCAAGGAGCGGGGCACCCGGCGCACGCCGGCGTCTATCTTGTCCTGTCATTGGTGATGCTTCGGTATGTCGACGAGGCAGTGCTTTCCCCATTTTGGAAATGGCTCGCCCGATCTGGCGCGCCAATCGCCGCAATTCTAATTCCCGCCGCGTTCTTTCTGTCGGTCGTTTCTCCGACGGCTACGCAGCCGAACGGCTTGATCAACCTTGCCTATGTCGGCGCGCTAGTTCTCGCCGGGGCAGTTCTGAGCCTCGGAGTGGGTCTGATTCGCTCGGCACGACGCATGGAGCGATGACGCGCCGCGCCGTGATTACGGGAGACAAAAAAACCGCCTAAGCGGAGCTTGAGCGGGGCACCCAGCGAGGCTGATCGTGTACAATTCTCGCGACTCGGCTTCCGGAATCCTGCAGAGTCTCATCGCGAACAAAACACCGGAACAATCCAGGCAATAAAAAATCAGGAGCTACGAAATGAAGAAGACTTTATTTGCAGCGTTGGCACTAAGTGCAGCGATACTATTTTTCCACCTTTCGGCGGTTGCGCAGGCCAACAGTGCGCAAGCCACGACGCCTCCGACTTCCCAGAGTTCCATGAGCCAGGATATCGATCTGCTGCGCAAGGATATCCGCTCGCAGAAAAAGCAGATCATCGCCGCCAATATGCCCCTGACTGATACTGAGGCCCAGAAGTTCTGGCCGGTCTACGATCAATACACCGCCGACCTGGTTAAGACCAACAATGACAAGTACGCCCTGATCCAGGAATACGCGCAGAACTACGGGACCATGACCGACGCGCAGGCCTCCGATTGGGCCACTCGCATTTTGAAGCTGGATTCGGACGTAGCAGCACTCCGGCAAAAATACTGGCCGAACATTCTCAAGGTGCTGCCGCCGAAGAAGGCAGCCCTATACGAGCAGATCGAGCGCAGAGCACAAATGCTGATCGACATCCAGTTGGCCGCGCAGATTCCGCTGCTCCAGCCATAGCCACGCCCAACATCGCCGGGTAGAAGCCAGATTCGCCGGCACCGGTTTGCTGGAGAACTCCAGCAGGCCGCCGCCGGTACGAAATTGTCTTGTTTTTGGTATATGTCATATCTGTATAGTAGTGTCATAGGTGTGAATCGATGACACTGCGACAGGAAACTCGAACCCGCGTCAATGAAAACGGAAGGGTCGTCATCCCGGTCGCTTTTCGTAAGGCCATGGGTATCAACATTGGAGATGAAGTCGTATTGCGCATCGAAGACGACGAATTACGGATCTTGACCCTGAAACGTCGAATCGAGCGAGCTCAACGCCTTGTCCGGCAGCACGTAAAACCAGGAACGTCGCTGGTGGACGAACTGATTGCGGAACGGCGCGAGGCGGCTAAACGTGAGTAGGATCGTGTTGGATGCTTCGGCGGTGCTGGCCGTTCTTAATGGGGAGGCCGAAGTTACCCCTTCGGCTTCTGCGTGATGCGGTAATCAGCACGGTCAATCTGGCCGAGGTGCAAACCAGGCTCGTCAATCGCGGACTGGATCCCGACGATGCTTGGGACGCTGCCATTGGCCCAGTCCGCGAATCCGAGCCCTTTACCGTTGAGCAAGCGAGAATCGCTGGCGATCTCGTAGCCCAGACTCGTCCGCTCGGGCTGTCCCTGGGGGACCGGGCTTGCTTGGCATTAGGAATTGCCCTTGGCGCGACTGTCTACACCGCCGATCAATCGTGGAAAGGTCTCCGTCTCGGCGTTCGCATACATCACATTCGCTAGCCGATATTCACTACGCCACTGGCCGGCATCATAATATTGAAGATGGTCATGAAGGCAAGCATTAGAGCTCGTGTTGGCCTCGCTGCTGTTAGCGGTCGCCTTCATCCTGGTCATCCCAGCGCCTCGCTCAGCAACTCGCCAAGCGCCTCATCCTGAAAGACGGTTCCTACCAGCTCGCCACCAAATGGGAAGTCAAAGGCGACCGCGTGCGTTACTTCGAGCGCCGAGCGTGACGAATGGGAGGAGTTGCCCAACTCGCTGGTGGATTGGGCGGCTACCGACAAATTCGCAAAGGATCGCGCCGCCGGCGTTCCCGCCCCGGAAGCGGTTGAAATCGACAAGGAAGTCGAAGCCGAACGCCGCGCCGAAGAGGCCAAAACTCCCCAGGTCGCGCCCGACCTGCATCTACCCGAAGCTGGCGGAATGCTGTTGCTCGATACCTTTCAGACTCAGCCGCAACTCGTGCTGCTGCAGCAGAACACCGGGGAATTCAACAAAAACACGAAAGCAAACATCCTGCGCTCCGCCATCAACCCCATCGCCAGCAGCAAGCAGACCATCGAGCTCGAAGGCTCCGCACGCCAGCGTCCAGGCGCACGCGACTCTGCCGACGATTTACATCAACCTCGATCAGGATCAGACTTCGAACTCCACCTCCCAGCAGCAGCAGCCGCAACAACCCCAACAGCCGCAGCAAGCAGAGCAGCCGTGGGACCGTTACAAAATCGTTCGCGTGCAGGAAAAGAAAGGTAAACGCGTACATCGGAGACATAAAAGTCAACGCACTGGGAAAAACCAGCCAGGAACAGAATCTGGTTCCAACCACTGCGCAAAGGCTGACCGGCGGCTGGGTCAAGGTCACACCTTCGGACGCTCTTGAGCCTGGAGAATACGCCGTGGTCGAAATGCTGGGTCAGCAGGGAATGAACAGCTACGTCTGGGATTTTGGAGTGAACCCGGCAGCTCCGGCGAATGCAAGCGCCTTGAAACCCGAAGCGCCGGCAACCCCGCCGCCGGAAACGCCCAAGGATTTGAAAATTCAGCGGTAGCGTGGCTACGCGAAATCTTCTGATCAGACTGCCCTACAGCTTTGCCGCCTCTTCCTGAATCCTGCTCCACGCCCGCTCGACATGGCGTTCCATGGTATTGGTCTGGCCAACGCACATTCGCAACGTCAACCGGTCATTCAAGCGCGTATGCGTCAGGTAGAGATCCCCGCTTCGGTTCAGGCGATCCATAAGCGCCTGATTCACTTCGTCGCCGCCTTTGTGACGAAAGCAGACCAGGTTGAGCGGCGCGGGCGCTGCCACTTCGAAACGGACATCGTTCTTCACCCATCCCGCGAACTGCTGCGCCAGTTCGACGTGACGGCGAATGTGATATTGCAACCCTTCAACGCCGTAGTGGCGGATGACGAACCAGAGTTTCAGAGCGCGGAAGCGGCGGCCGAGTGGAATCTGCCAATCGCGATAGTCAATCACCGCGCCCGATTCAGTGGCCTTGTTGCGCAAGTATTCTGGCAGAATGCTCAACGTTTGAATCAGCGCTTTGCGATCGGCCACATAGAAACAGTTGCAATCGAAGTTGGTGAACATCCACTTGTGCGGATTGAAGGTGTAACTGTCTGCGAGTTCAACTCCGGCATGAGTGTGGCGGAACTCAGGACACAGCGCAGCCGTCCCAGACATGGCGGCGTCGACGTGAAACCAGATATTGCTTTCACGACAAATGCGGCCAATCTCCGGCAGCGGATCAATCGCATTGGAGGACGTCGTTCCAATCGTGGCGCAGACGAAGCAGGGGACGAGACCCGCGCGACGATCGTGCTCAATTTGCAATGCTAGCGCGTCCGGACGCATTGCGAAGTTCTCATCCACTTCGATGAGTCGCAGGTTGTCCAAGCCAAGTCCGGCGATCTGAACGTCTTTTTCGATCGAAGAGTGCGCATGCGATGAGGTATAAGCGACCAGCTTTCCGTCGCAGCCATGCTTGTTGCTGGCGAAGTTCGTAGCGCGTTCCCGCGCAGCCAGCAACGCGCACAATGATGCACTCGAAGCTGTGTCCTGGATCACGCCTCCTCCACTATCAGTGGAGAGAAACTTCCGCGGCAGGTCGAGCATTCCCACCAGCCAATCGAGAACATGCGTTTCCAGTTCCGTGCACGCCGGGCTGGTCGCCCAGAGCATGCCCTGCACGCCTAGTCCCGAGGAAAGCAAGTCGCCAAGGATCGCAGGCCCCGAAGCGTTGGCCGGAAAGAACGCGAAGAAATTTGGCGACTGCCAGTGAGTCACGCCGGGAAGAATCAGGTTCTCGACATCGTCCAGAATCGCCGCGAACGATTCGCCTTTCGCCGGAGGATTCGCGGGCAGCGACGCCCGGACCTGCCCCGGTTCCGCCCGCGAAAGCACGGGATACGATTCGATGCGCGCATAGTAGTCCGCGATCCAGTCCACGACGGAGTGACCATGCCGGCGGAACTCATCGGGAGTCATATGAAAGGTTTTTTCGTCAGGCATTGGGTTTCCGAGTCTGGAAAATTCGTGACTTGAATCTAATCCCTTCGTGAACGTTCGTGTCCTTTGTGGTTAATGCTTGGGTTTACTTCATCTGCCCGAAGATAAACGAGCGTGTCGTAATCAATCGAAACACGTCCATTGACCTGATGCGCATCGAAGATCCGCCGCAGCTCTCGCAGCATCGGTTCATAGTTTGCATGGCCCGCCGTGGGCGTGTAAGAGGAAGACAGCAGCCGGCCTTCGAGACCGGCGTACTCAACTTCCTGGCGCATTTCCAGCGTCTGCGATCGGAACGGCGACGGCGCGAAGAACCCGGCAATCTCCGCCGTCGTGCGTTCGTGCCGTACTTCCTGGTAATCAGTTCCGTAAGTTATCAGCAGGCGTTCGTAGTCGCGAAGAAAGGCAGTGGAATCGGTACGGCGTTCGTTCCACAAGAGCACAGTCCAGCCGCCGGGTTTGAGGATACGAATAAATTCGCGGCGAGCTTTTTCGCGATCAAACCAGTGCGCCGCCTGGGCCGCTGTAATAATGTCAACGCTGTGGTCTGCAAGCGTGGTTGCTTCCGCCGTTCCCGCGATGCTGACGAAGCCCGAATAACTCCCCAACAACTGCTCGCCGGCCTGCCGCATTTCAGCATTCGGCTCGACGGCGAAAACACGATTACCATTCTCGACCAACATCCGCGTGAAGATGCCTGTGCCCGAGGCGATGTCGGCGATCACGGATCCGGGCGTGAGTCCACATTCATTCTTCAAGAGATCGAGAACTTCAGGAGGATATCCGGGCCGGTAGCGCACATAGTTGTCAACCCGCGAGGAGAATCGCTGAGTGGCATCTTTGACCGGCATGCTAGCAGTTTATCGCTTTCGGAAGCATCCGCAGGCGGCGCTGCGGTCGTGTGCGGCCAAGATCAGCGCCACACCGCAACACGCATCGCGTCGAAGTGATGATCGTAAGTCCACACTTCCAGATCTAACCTCGACGGCCAGAGCTAGCCACGAGCGCGTCGAATAGCGTGATGGGTTGGTCCTTCAGTGACTGCACTCTGATAACCGCATGGCGATAATCTTCGGCGCTGGGATTGACTAATGCAGCTCCCGCCATGTCTTCCAGCCAACGCGAAGCTGCCGCTTCCCCTAGACGAAACAACACCAGCGTGTAGGCCTCGAGCAGGGTAGGATAGGCCACCATAATCTCCTGCTTCTCATCAGCGAGCCGACGCAGCTCCCGCCGGGACCGCTTATGGTGGGCGTCGTCCGGATCGGCCGCCGCATAGAGCGGCCCAGTGTCAGCCAAGACAGCCGGTCTCACTTCTGCGTCCCGGCCAGATAACGGTCATGCTGCTGGCTGATGTCAGTACGTCCGCTGCCTCGCCCCGCGGGCGTGATCACGAGCGTTCGCCGCGTCCTCAAGAAACCTCGTTCGCTCAAATATTGCCGCAAGGCAGCTTGCACCACGGTAGTCAGCGATGGAGGCGCTTCCTGGGACGCCAGATACTTCTCCACCGCCTTAGCCAAGTCGTCAGGGAACGTCATGGTTGCGCGTTTCATGAGATGAGTATATCACCATATGGTGCATCTGGTGATATTGGTGATAATGCGCTCAGGGCACTATTAGCGTCATGCCAAGAACCTCCCTCCGGCCCACCGCGATTGTTGGTGACCGCCTGCATCCGCGAATCATGTACACTGTCGTGTTTCACGATGACATCCTATGACCCTTCGATTTGCCCCAGCTTTGCTTTCCGGCTTTCTGCTGTTGAGCATTCCTCAAACCCAAACGGTGCAGGGAGCGGCTTCCACAGCTCCCTCCGCAATCTTCGGCTTTCGTGACGCCGCCGCAGAAACCGCGCAGGAAAGCAAGTTCCTGGCTGTTCCCGACCCGAAACTCGCCGAGGAACATCTGCGCATCTTGACCCAAGCCCCTCACGTTGCTGGCTCGCTCGAAGACAAAGCAACCGCAGACTACGTCGCGCAGAAATTCCGCGAGGCAGGGTTGGACACCGAGATCGTTGAATACCGCGTATGGCTGAACTACCCTGCGGAAATCAGCGTTGATGTGACCGCGCCCTCGACTGTTCACATGCATGGACCCACCCGCGAGCACGTAGAGGGAGATTCCTTTCCGGACGATCCGCGGGTCATCACGCCGTATAACGCCATGTCTCCGTCGGGCGACGTCGAGGCCGATGCCGTCTACGCGAATTACGGATCGCCCGAGGACTTCAAGAAACTGGAACAGCTGAAAGTCGACGTGCGCGGCAAGGTTGTGTTGGTGCGCTACGGAGAAAACTTCCGCGGCGTGAAAGCGTTCGTCGCGCAGGAGCACGGCGCCGCTGGCCTGATCATCTACTCCGATCCCGCCGACGACGGCTGGCGTCGCGGAGACAAGTATCCCCAGGGTCCATGGCGCCCCGAAACCGGAGTGCAGCGCGGCTCCATCGGCTACATGTTCCAATTTTCCGGCGATCCCACAACGCCCGGAATTGCCTCTGTCCCTTCGCTTCCCGACGACAAGCGCATTCCCCCGGAGCAATCCGCGCAGCTCCCGAAGATTCCTACCACGCCGCTGTCCTATGGCGATGCATGGCCCATCCTTGAGCATCTTGGTGGTCCAGATTCCCCCCGCGAATGGCAAGGTTCGCTGCCCTTCACCTATCACCTCGGGCCCGGTCCAGTGAAGGTGAAGATGCATCTCAAACAGGATTACCAGCTCCGCACCATCTGGGATGTGATCGGACGAGTGCGCGGCAGCGAGCTTCCCGATGAGTCGGTGGTCGCAGGCAACCATCGCGACGCCTGGGTGTACGGAGCCGTCGACCCGAACAGCGGCACTGCCGCTATGCTTGAGGCCGTACACGGAATCGGCGAACTATTGAAGTCAGGATGGAAACCCAAGCGCACAATTATTATCGGAAGTTGGGACGCCGAAGAAGAGGGTTTGATCGGTTCCACCGAATGGGGCGAGCAACACGAGAGCGAACTGGCCAATGCCGTTGCCTACTTCAACATGGACGTCGCAGTTTCGGGAGCGAAATTCGGCGCGGCATCCGTGCCCAGCTTGAAACAATTCCTGCGTGATGTCAGCAAGGTCGTTCCCAGTCCCAAGGGCGGCACCGTCTATGACAATTGGAAAAAGAGCAGCCAGATTCCCAGCGAGGCGGCGAATCCCCAGGAGACCAGCACCAGTAATTATCGTCCGCCGGCAGCCCAGGCGAAAGCGGACGTACCCGTGGGTGATCTAGGAAGCGGATCGGACTACACCGTCTTCCTGCAACACCTCGGCGTGCCCTCCACCGATATTGGTTCTACCGGTTCCTACGGCGTCTATCACTCGGCCTTCGACAATTTCAACTGGTTCAAGAAATTCGGCGATCCCGACTTTACCTACGAACAGCAGATGGCGCGCGTCTTTGGGCTCTCGATCATCCGCATGGCCGACGCCGACATTCTCCCCTACGACTACGAGGAATATGCCCAGGAAATCGTCTCCTATATCGATTCCGCCAAAAAGAAAGCGGAGAGTGCGTTCGCTGGGCAAACTGTGAACTTTGACGAAGCCTCGCATGCGGCGCATCACTTCGACCAGGCTGCGGCGAAGATTCTGGTCCGGCAACAAAGTGCTCCGAGCGATGCGGTAAAGCTGAACCGCGCCCTGCGCGACGCTGAGCGCGCATTCCTCGTACCTGAGGGACTACCGAATCGCCCGTGGTTCCGCCACGCCATTTATGCTCCCGGACAGTACACGGGATACGCAGCGGTCGTGATTCCGGGGATTAACGAAGCCATCGACAAGCACGATCTCGCTCGCACCCGCCAGCAAATCACATCGCTGGCGGCGGCATTAAATCGCGCCGCGAAAGTGCTCGAAAACGATCATTGATGTCGCTTAGGAACTGCTTTCCCCGGGAATCAACGCCGGCTTTTCCGAAATGCCACTCGACTGATAAGCTTTCTCCCCATGCCTCCCGCCCACCTCGTGCAACACGTTCTGCGGGATCTGCCTTCGGCGGCCGTGGCCACATTTCTGGCCTTGTTTCCCATCGTGAACCCGTTTGGCGCGGTTCCCATGTTCTTTACTCTGACCGCGAACTTCCCGTCCAGTGATCGCACTCACACGGCGCTGAAGACCTCTGCCTACGTGGTCGCCATTCTCGTGGTCTTCCTGTTCTTCGGACGGTTCGTGCTGATCCTCTTCGGTATTTCATTGCCCGTGCTGAAGATTGCCGGCGGCCTGATCGTAGCCAACACCGCCTGGGCCATGGTTACCGGAGACAGCCGCATGACCGCCGCCGAAAGCGATGAAGCCGTCGTCAAACCTGACATTTCGCTTACGCCGATGGCCATGCCGATGCTCTCCGGGCCGGGATCGATCGGAGTCGTTATGGGCCTCGCGGCCGACGCCGACAGCATGGTCGCGTACCTCGGCATGGTCATCGGCATCGCCGCCCTCGGCCTGGTCGTCTATCTTTTTCTCCGCCTCGGAGGCCCGATGGTAAACCGCCTCGGCCCCGGCGCCGCCGGAGCCATCAATCGCATCTTCGGTTTTCTGCTCCTCGCCATCGCCGTGCAGCTAGTCTGGAACGGCGTAGCCGACTTCAAGGCATAGCATCCACCGTGGCTTAGCTCTCACCAAAATACGGTTCAGTCTAGGTCTGTGGGGACAAAGTATCAACGTCAGAACGGGGTTATAAGGGTTAGGGATGAATTCTACCGCACCCCATTCGTCTACGTATGCGAAATCGCTAGTATTCATGCGGCTCCGCGCCTGTGCATAGCTCTCACACCCGTAACAGTTGACAAAATTCGAGGGGAGCGGAAAGAGTGAGACAGGGGTTTTGAGTGTAATGGCCTGATTACGTCACTTTTCCTGTAAGCACGGATGTTTGTCCTCTCTCGAACCCGTCACACAGAACGGTGCTGCCCGTCACTGCATGACGTGCGGGACCGTAGTAGGTGGCTTTGAGGTTTTGGACAAGACCTTCCCTGTTAGCAAGTGGGCCCCGTTAGATTCAATGGAAGGAAACCGGGAAGGTCACGGGTTCTCTCCTGGCCCGCACCCGCGCTGCTCGCACGAGCCCACCGGTCTCTGGTGAAAACCCGTAAGCGCAATGATTCATAAAAAGTCGCGCGGGAACGCGGCCCGGAGGCAACCATGACAAACTTCAGATCAGTTTTCCTCGGTGCGGTTTTGCTGAGCTTTCTGTCGGCGCTGAGCTATGCGCAAGCGCCTGTACCTTTCGTCAGCCAGCCTCTCGTGCCGGACGCAACAGCGCCGGGCGGAGCGCAATTCATACTCACAGTCAATGGCACGGGTTTTGTTGCAAATTCGGTGGTGAACTGGAATGAAAGCGCACTGGCAACTCAATTCGTCAGTGGCTCACAGTTGACCGCGACCGTTCCGGCAGCAGACATTAGCACAAAGGGCACGGCTTGGGTGACCGTGGTCAATCCTGCACCCGGCGGCGGCACGTCGAATGTCGTGTTCTTCACGGTCACGGCTAACACGGGAAAGTACGCTGGTTTCGAGCTGGCGTCGTCTCCGGCTACGGGTCCTGGTGCCTTTTCGGTGGCGGTGGGCGACTTCAACGGCGATGGCAAGCTGGACTTGGCGGTCGCCAACTTTGATGGTGGCACGGTTTCCGTCTTGCTCGGAGACAGCACGGGCAACTTCACTCTGGCGTCGTCTGCGGGTGTTGGTCAATCACCCACTTCGGTGGCGGTGGGCGACTTCAACGGGGACGGCAAGCTGGACTTGGCGGTCGCCAATGACGGCAGCAGCAATGTTTCCATTCTGCTAGGGGACGGTACAGGCAGGTTCACTCTGGCATCGTCCCCGGGTGCAGGTGCCAATCCCTTTTCGGTGGCAGTTGGCGACTTCAACGGGGATGGCAAGCTGGACCTGGCGGTCGTCAACGATGACAGCGGCACGGTTTCCATCCTGCTGGGAGACGGGACTGGCAACTTCATCCTCGCCTCATCCCCAGGAAACCTCTCTTTGCCTTGGTCAGTGGCGGTGGGCGACTTCAACCGGGACGGCAAACTCGACCTCGTGGTTGCCAACCGTGGCGCCAACACCGTTTCCATCCTGCTAGGGGACGGAACAGGCAACTTCACCCTCGCTTCGTCTCCAGCTACAGGTGCATTGCCCGACTCAGTGGCGGTGGGCGACTTGAATGCTGACGGCAAGCTGGACTTGGCGGTCGTCAACGACGGCAGCTACACGGCTTCCATTCTGCTGGGGGACGGCACGGGCAATTTCACCCTCGCCTCGTCTCCGGCTACGGATAGTGAGCCCACCTCAGTGGCGGTAGGCGACCTCAACGGAGACGGCAAGTTGGACTTGGCGGTCGCCAACGTATGCATCTATTGCGGCATAGTCTCCATCCTGCTAGGGAACGGCACGGGCAAGTTCAGCCTGGCCTCGTCTCCGGCAGTGGGTGCTTATCCCTACTCGTTGGCTGTGGGCGACTTCAACGGCGACGGCAGGCTAGACTTGGCAGTCCCCAGCTATTACGAAAGCACAGTGTATATCCTGTTGGGGCCACCCCCGCAGTCACGCTCTCCCCCACCAACCTCGCTTTTGGGACGCAACTGGTTGACACCAGCAGCAACCCCCAGCCCGTGACCTTGGCCAACATCGGCGGCGCTCCCCTCAAGATCACCAAGATCGCCGCCAGCGCGAATTTCTCACAAACCAATAACTGCCCCACCAAGGTACCGCCAAACGGGCAATGCACCATCAACGTCAGCTTCGCGCCCTCTCACCGGGGCACGCTCTCGGTCGCGGTCAAGATCACGGACAATGCTTCCGACAGCCCGCAAACGGTTCCATTGAAGGGAGTCGCGACTGCGGTGACTCTGTTGCCCCCGAATTTGGACTTCGGTGAACAGAAAGTGGGAACCACTAGCGAGCCGCAGGTAGCCACCCTCACAAACTACGGCAAGCAGGCAGTGACCATTCAACGCATCCACATCGCGGGAAAAAATTCCGCAGCCTTCGCCCAGACCAATACATGCGGGACAAGTGTGCCACCGGGGGGAAACTGCACCATCAGCGTAACCTTTTCCCCTAAGCATAAAGGTTCCAAAACTGCGGCGCTTAACGTATTTGACAACGGAGGCGGCAGTCCGCAAACGGTTGCGCTCAGCGGCACAGGTACGTAGCAGAAATTGAGGGCCGGGTTGGCAGTTTTAAGGGGGGCGGGTGGCCCACCTATTAAAAGTGCAAGTCTTAATTAACATAAACCTGGGTGCCCCATTCTTCCGCGTTCTTTGCGGAAGGGTGGGAAGCGGGCAACAGCGTAGTGATTTCTACCCCCCGGCGCGCGATGAATTGCTCGGGGGTGCCCCGACCCTGCTTTGCGAAAGGGCGAGTGCCGCACTCCAATTCTACCGCCAGCTTTTTCTTCTTGATCGCTTGCCGGAACTAAGATAATATTAAGTGAGTTACATTATCTGCAAGGTAATGGGCGCTCTTTGACAATCTAACCCACGCGAGGCGGCGGGCGTTTTCGCTCGCTCTCGCAATGCCGAGTCCATTTGCAGTTCCAAACCCGGTACCGAAACGGAACTACCGGCCCCCACGCGCCAGCCGTAACTCCCATGCTCTCTAGATTTTGCGCGCAACTCCTGCAAATTCAAAGATCTAGCGCATAGTCGCAAAATAAATCGTTCGTTTTCTAGATTTTGCACAAAAAAGGGGGAGGGGGGTACCCGGCACTAAACAGTAAACTCCGTCCCAAAATGGGCCGAGCGAAAAATGCCTGCGGCGCGGCTGGCGTCTGCTTCTACTCGGTGTAGAACATCAGAAGCACGCCTAGCACGATCATTAACGTGGGCCACAGTTTTGCGAATACGGTTTGCCATCTGGTTTTGACTTCCGCCAAACCCTTACTTAAGCCAATGCCCAAACCGGTGGCCGCGTAACTGAAATGTTCGGCCTGAATGTGCTCCATGATGGCCATGTGGTTTTCGCCATGCATTCCGGTGTGATGCGAATGGAAGAGCAGCAGGACGGAACCCCCAATGGCCAGCGCGGGAAAAACCCAAGCCGACCACATAGCCGTAAGACGCCCACGCGCTCGCTGCAATTCGATCACGCCCAGGCAAAGAAGCAAGATGGCGAACACCTTGTGCTGGATCACTTCGGGATTGCTTATGGTTCCCTGAATCCATGGCTTCGGGCCAAAGGGCCAGAGTTCCGTGTCGCTGTAGACCAGAACGAATAGGCCCGAAAGCAAGAAACAAACCGGCCACGCATAACGTACGGCGGGAAACTTCTTTTTTATGAAGTCCTGGCACAGGATGAAAAAGCCGGCCAGCGCGACGAAGAGTCCGATGAGGTGATGGTTGCCCTCGCTCTCGCGCTTCCAACTGAGGAGTTCAGCGGGCGTGGGCCCATTCATGGGCATCGACATCGACATGCCGGAATCGTCAGCAGGCATTTGTTGGTCCGGCATTTGATTGTCCTGAGACCAAGTCAGCAGAGGGATGAAGAGCACAAGAAAAGCCAAGGAAAGTAGGATCGCTTGAGCGCTCGTAACGACCGGGGCCGGCCGCCCAGAGCCCCTGCAATCCGCGGGGTCACTCATGGCGCATACTCTCCACCGGATCTAACCCGGCGGCAAACGTTGCCGGAGCCGTTCCGAAAAGAATTCCTACCAACGAAGAAACCATGATTGCCACAATAACAGAGAGCGCCGAAATGGGGAGGCGGTATTCGGTGAAGAACCGTACTGATAACGGCAGTGCGAGTCCGAAGATCACGCCGACAAAACCGCCAACCAGAGAGATCAGAATTGCCTCCGACAAGAATTGAAAACGAATGTCGCGATTGGTTGCGCCGATTGCTTTGCGAATGCCAATCTCAGTAATGCGTGTACTGACGGTCGCCAACATTATATTCATGATTCCGATGCCGCTCACCAGCAACGTTACCGTCGCGATGAGCAGCAACACCAGGGTGAGCGCGTTTGCGGTCCGGTCTGCCATTGCGACCACCTCCGTAAGGTTCTGCACGAAGTAGACCGACTCCGGCCGATGGCGCGACTGGATCACCTTTTGGATGTCTTCAGTGACCGGGATGACGAGCGACGGTTCGGCGGCGGAGAAATAGATTTGCCGTACCTCGGGCGAACTGGTAAAGTATCCGCTAACCGTGTAGGGAATCACCACGGTGTTATCCGTGACCTCAGATCGCCCGAAGGTGTTCACGCGCTCTCTGAAAGTGCCGATGATGGTGAGCGGCAGACCGCTGAGCTTAATCACTTTGCCTACCGCATCGTCCACCGATCCGAAGAGTTGCTCGGCGAGTTCTTTGGTGATGACGCCGACTTTATTGCGCGCCTGTTCGTCCTGCGCGTCGAAAAACCTTCCGGAAAGAATTACCAGATTGCGCACGTCGGTGTATTGCGGGAGCACACCCAGCAGGTGAAGATCGCGCTCGCGTCCAAGGCCGATCGGAATGCGGTCAGAGAGCGGAACCACGGGCGAAGCCGCCACAATGCCCGGAACCTGCAGCAATACGGCGTTCATGTCATCAACCGTCAAAAAATCGCGCCCGTGCCCGCCGCCCTGGTATTCGACTACGATCATGTTCACGCCGATGCCCTGAATCTGATCCAGAACGTACCGTTTTCCGGTCATGGCGATGGTGACGACGAGGATCAGCGAAGCGGTTCCGACGACCATCCCTAATGCGGTCAGAGCAAACCGAACCTTATCGCCGGAGAAGGTTTCGTAGGCGAAGCTGACAATCTCGCCAAAGGCCATTTTCGGAGGGCGACGAGTCTGAGTAGGTCCGGGAACGGCCATTTTAATTTGATGCCCCGCCATGCTCCCCGAGATGCGCTGCGGGGAACTTCCGGAGTTTTCGATTTTCGACGAAACGGATGGTCTGGCCGATCATTCGGAAAACATGCTATGGCGTAGGCGCGGGCAAGTCAATGTCAGGCGCAGAGTGGCCGATCTCCGATGACTCACGCAGGCGGACGAGGCGTCCGCCGCTCCGTGAGCGTTACTTGAGCGAGACCAGCTTTTCCACCAGTTCCGAGTAGTCCTTCTTTTCGAGGCCGTGGACTTCCTTGTTGTATTGATCAACTTTGCTCGAATAGTTCATCGAGCAGAATTTCGGACCGCACATGGAGCAGAACGCGGCTTCTTTGTAGTAGTCGTCAGGCAGGGTTTCGTCGTGCATGGAGCGGGCTGTTTCGGGATCGAGCGACAGTGCGAACTGTTTCTCCCAGTCGAACTTATATCTAGCATAACTGAGCGCGTTGTCGCGATCCTGCGCACCGGGACGGTGACGCGCTAAATCCGCAGCGTGAGCCGCGATCTTGTAAGCGATGATTCCGTCCTTCACGTCTTTTTCGTTCGGCAGTCCGAGATGCTCTTTGGGCGTGACGTAGCAAAGCATCGCAGCGCCATGCCAGCCGATCATCGCGGCACCAATCGCGGAGGTGATGTGGTCGTATCCGGGCGCGATATCGGTCACCAACGGCCCCAGCGTATAGAAAGGCGCTTCGTAGCAGAGCTCTTTTTCTTTATCGACCTGCTCTTTGATCTTGTCGAGTGGCACATGGCCGGGGCCTTCGATCATCACTTGAACATCGCGCTCCCAGGCTTTCTTGGTGAGTTCGCCCAGGGTCTTCAGTTCCGCAAATTGAGCTTCATCACTGGCGTCGGCGATGCAGCCGGGGCGAAGCCCATCGCCCAATGAAAACGAAACGTCATGCTTGGCAAAAATTTTGCAGATGTCGTCGAAGCGCTCGTATAGAAAATTCTGCTTGTGATGGTGAGCCATCCACTGCGCCAGAATGGCCCCGCCTCGACTCACGATTCCGGTAATGCGCTTCGAAACCATTGGGAGATACTGAATCAGAACCCCGGCGTGAATGGTCATATAGTCCACGCCCTGCTCGGCCTGCTCTTCGATTACTTCGAGCATCACCTCGGCATTGAGGTCTTCGATGCGCTTCACTCTCGAGATCGCCTCGTAGATAGGGACGGTTCCAATGGGCACCGGCGAGTGCCTCAGGATGGCTTCGCGAATCTCGTGAATCTCGCCGCCGGTTGAAAGATCCATGACCGTGTCGGCGCCGAAGTGGACGGACGTGTGCAGCTTCTTGAGTTCCTCATCAATGTTCGAAGTAACGGCGGAGTTTCCGATATTGGAGTTGATCTTGCACAGCGAGGCTACGCCGATGCACATCGGCTCCAGTTCCGGATGATTGACGTTGGCGGGAACAATCATGCGGCCGCGCGCGATTTCGTCGCGTACCAGTTCAGCGGAGAGCTTTTCACGATCAGCCACGTAGATCATTTCGTCCGTGATCAAACCCTTACGGGCATAGTGCATCTGGGAGAAATTGCCATCTCGATTCTCGGCCCTGCGGCGCGCGATCCAATCGGCGCGTGGCCGTGGAACGCCGTGCCCATTGCCCTCGTGAGACTGATTGCCGTTGCCGGGATTACTGTTCGTCAGAGCCATAACTGATCACCTTTGCTGGAGTCTTCAATAGCCGATTATACGCCGCTAAATTGAGACCAACTCCGTGAGCGCCAGACTTCATGTTAAATAGCAACGATCCTGTTTGGGTTCAAAGGACCAAATCTGTGCTCTTTGCCGGAGAGCAGCATATCTTTATTCTCTGCTTGTTCGTCCAAAGCTTCGGGGCTTACAATTCTCCGTTCTATTTCAAAACGAGGTTCTATGCGCGTACACCGTTTCTTGCCGGCGTTCCTGCTGGTCGCAACCATCTTCGCTTGTGCCCAGACCGATTCCACCGCGGGGGCGGGAGTGGGTTTCAGCATCGACAACATCGACAAAACGCTTGATCCCTGCGTCGATTTCTACCAGTACGCCTGCGGGAACTGGCTCAAGACCGCGGAAATTCCAGCCGACCAGAGCGCGTGGGTCAGCTTTGTCGAACTCGATGAACGGAATCTGGTCACTCTGCGGGAAATTCTGGACAAAGACTCGGCTAACGAGCCCAGCCGGAGTCCGATCGATGCGAAGATCGGTGACTTCTACAGTTCCTGCATGGATGAAAAGGAAGTTGATGCGAAGGGTCTCGAGTCTCTCAAGCCGGAACTGGACCGGATCTATGCGGTGAAGGACAAGGCTGGGTTGATTGAGGCGGTCGCGCGGGTGCATCTCATCGGTCCCAACCCGCTGTTTAATTTCTACTCCAGCCCCGACTTGCACAATGCAGATCAAGTGATCGCGTATATCGATCAAGGTGGATTGTCGCTGCCCGACCGCGATTACTACATCAAAGACGACGCCCGGATGACGGAAATGCGCAAACACCTGGTGGAGTACGTAACCGAGGTGTTCATACTGGCGGGGCAGTCTCCTCAGCAGGCCGCGGACTCGGCGCAGACCGTATTGCGCATCGAGACGGCGCTGGCTAAAGCTTCCATGGACCGTACTCTGCGGCGCGACCCCAAGATGCGCGACCATAAGATGACGCGCGACGCCGCCGTCAGCATGGCGCCGAATTTTTACTTGGATCGCTATTTCGCGACGACCGGCGCGCCCAGTTTTTCGGAGTTGAACGTCAGCAACCCGGAATTTTTCAAGCAGGTCAACGGCGTGATTGGCTCTGAATCGCTGGATAATCTGAAGATCTATGTGAGTTGGCACCTGCTGCGCGGCTCTGCTCCCTGGTTATCGCAGCCGTTCGTCGAGGCCAACTTCAAAATGCGCCAGGCTCTTACTGGACAGAAGGAAATCCAGGCAAGATGGAAACGCTGCGTGGAACTCACTGACCAGTCGCTGGGCGAGGCTCTGGGCCAGAAATATGTGGAGCTCACTTTCGGGGCTGATGGCAAACAGCGCATGCTGAAAATGGTAGCTGCGTTAGAAGAGGCGCTGGATCAGGATATTCAGGGTCTGCCCTGGATGACGGATGAGACCAAGAAACAGGCGAAGCTTAAGCTGCAGGCCATACGCAACAAGATCGGATATCCCGACGCGTGGCGCGATTACAGTTCACTGACCGTGGTGCGAGGAGACCTGCTGGGGAATTACCTGCGGGCCAACGAATTCGAATCCGATCGTCAAATCGCCAAGATTGGCAAACCGCTCGACCGGAAAGAGTGGGGCATGACGCCGCCCACCGTGAACGCCTACTACAGCGGTTCCTACAACGAGATCGTGTTTCCAGCGGGCATCCTGCAACCCCCGTTCTTCGACAAGAAGATGGATGATGCCGTGAACTTTGGCGGAATCGGCCTGGTTATCGGACACGAGTTGACCCACGGGTTCGACGATCAAGGGCGCAAGTTCGATCCGCAGGGCAACTTGCGCGACTGGTGGACCCCGGACGATGGCAAGGAATTCGAAAAGCGAGTCAGTTGCGTAGCCGATGAATACAGCGGTTTTGTCGCAGTTGATGATCTCAAGCTCAATGGCCGGCTCACGCTCGGCGAGAACACCGCTGACAATGGTGGGGCACGTATTGCACTGATGGCGCTCGAGCATATGATCGCAGATGACAAGACCGGCAAAGAAGGCCAGACAATAGACGGCTTCACCCCCGAACAGCGCTTTTTCCTGGGATTCGCGCGGGTATGGTGCGAGAAACGGCGACCCGAATATGCACGTACCCAGATAACCACGAATCCGCACTCACCCGGAAAATGGCGCGTCAATGGCGTCGTCCAGAATATGAGTGAGTTCCAGAAGGCTTGGGGCTGCAAGGCGGGGCAACCGATGGTGAGCGCGAACGCCTGCCACGTTTGGTGACGGTTTCTTCAAAATGCTTTGCGCCGCTGCTCACTGCAGCGGCGTAGGGCGTCGTTGATGATCGCGTGGGCCTGGCCTGCAGCGCGAATCTCGTGCACCTCGCCGTCCTTGCCTTCAAGTTGTTTGTAATCCTGGGAAAATCTGCGTCTAAAGGCGAAAATGCCGGATGTCCTTTCGGACCTTGACCCGCGCCCAAGCCGAGGCATAGAGTTCGTGTAGGTAGCGGGCTCTTCTTATGTCCAGTGAAACCAGCAGATATCTCAAGTTTGGCGGCGCGACCGTGCTGATCCTGCTGTCGCTCGGATACCTGGCCTATACCGGGGTCCAGGAGAGTAAGAGTTACTACGTCACCATCAAGGAATTGCGTGGCATGGGCGACTCGGCCCACACCAAGCGGTTGCGAGTCGCAGGAAATGTGCAACCGGGTTCCATCAAGCGGAACGGCACGAAAGTTGAGTTCGTGTTGATCGAGAATGATCAGACTCTCCAGGTCTCCTACAGCGGCACTGAGCCACCGCCGGATACGTTCAAGGACAATTCCCAGGCGTTGGCCGACGGTAGTTTCGGACGCGATGGCGTCTTCCATGCCAAGCAACTGCAAGCTAAGTGCGCCTCCAAGTACGCCCCGCAACAGCCGGGAGCGCCTGCCAGTGGCGGGGCTCCGAATGCACCCGCGAAGAGCATGACCCAGGTTGAAACCGGCGGGTCTGGCGCGATGCCGAACTAATCCTCACAATGAACGCGTGGGCCCGGACGCCTCATCCGGGTGCATTTCGCACGCTTGCAAGAGAGAGCGTTGCAGAACTGCGGCGCTTTGCGCCGCCCGAGCGGACGGGGGCGTCCGCCCTCGACTTCCCGGCAGCCTTCAGCTATCTTCGGTTCCGATGCTTCCCGCCGTCACCGTTACAAGTCTCGTCAAGCAATTCGGGCGCTTTGCCGCCTTGCGCGGCGTGAGCGCGGAGTTTTCTGGCGCGAAGCTCTACGCCATTCTCGGCGACAACGGAGCAGGGAAGACTACCCTCTTGCGCGCTCTGGCTGGATTGACGCCGCCTACGCGGGGGAGCATTTCGATGCTGGGAACAACCGACCTTCGCTCCGTTTGTGGCCAACTTGGATACATGGCCCATCCTTCGTTGCTTTACGACGAAATGACCGGGATGGAGAACCTGCGATACTTCGCGCGGCTGTACGAAATCTCAGATGATGAACGCTGCGCTGATGCGATTCGGAAGGTAAAACTTGATCCATCGCTCACCCGGCCCGTGGGCCAATATTCCCAAGGCATGCGGCAACGGATGTCGCTGGCGCGGGCGCTGCTGAACGATCCTAAGGTCCTGCTTCTCGACGAACCTTTTTCCAATGTGGACTTGCGGTCCGCGCGCGAGATGGTGAGCTTGCTCACGGGCTTGCGCGATGCCGGTAAGACCATCTTTGTGGTCACGCACCAGGCTTCTTTGCTCGAAGGCGCTGCCGATGAGTTCGTCTGGATGGAAGCCGGGCAAATCGTCAGCCGCACTCCGGATCTCGCCGCGAGAATGGAGGCCAAGTGAGCAGCGTCGCCGGCCTGACACGAGCGACCTTGGCCAAGGATCTTCGCCTGGAGTGGCGTTCCAAAGACGCCATCAACTCCATGCTGTTTTTTTCTTTGCTGGTGGTGGTGATTTTCAGCTTTTCCTTCGACCCGACGGCGGAAGAGTCGCGGAGTATTGCCGGCGGGCTGGTCTGGGTTGCGTTTCTGTTTGCAGCGGTTGTGGCGCTAAACCAGACCTGGGCGAGGGAGATGCGCAATCAGGTGCTCGACGCATACCGGGTTTCCCCAGCTCCGCCCAATGCGCTGTTCCTGGCGAAGGTCATCGGGAATTTCATCTTCGTCACGGTGCTGCAGGCCCTGATGACGCCGCTTTTCATTGTGTTTTACAACCTGCGCGCGCTGGGAGCGGCATATCAGTTGCCTGTAGTCGCAGCGTTAGGAACGTGGGCGTTGGTGGTGAATGGAACGTTTTTCGCCGCCATGTCCGTGCGCACTCGCAGCCGCGAGATCATGCTCCCGCTGCTGCTGTTTCCCATTTCCATCCCGGCTCTGCTCGCCATGGTCGGAGCCACGAATGCCATCCTGAGCGGAGAATTCTCCGCCAGGTTCTGGATCGTGTTGCTTGCTTCCTACGATGTGGTGTTTACTATGGCTAGCCTCTTCTTATTCGGATTCGTGCTGCAGGCGGAATGAAACGCGTTTTCCCCATCCTCGCAGTTCTGACGGCTGTCCTGCTCAGCTATGCCCTGTATGAGGCGCTGGTGGCCGCTCCCACCGAGCAGACCATGGGCGACGTGCAACGGATTTTCTACTATCACGTGCCGTCGGCGTGGACGGCTTTCATTTTGTTTTTCATTAATTTCTTTGCGTCCGTCGTTTACCTGATTCGGCGCTCCAGGAAAGCAGACATTGTTGCCCTGGTCACGGCGGAAGTGGGTGTCGTATTCTGCACCGTGGTCCTGGTGACGGGGCCGATCTGGGCGCGTCCGGTGTGGGGGATTTGGTGGACCTGGGATTTGCGCCTGACTCTGACTCTTGTGCTGTGGTTGATCTACGTCAGCTACCTGGTTCTGCGCAGATTTTCAAGCAGCGGACAGACCCCGTTGTTGGCGGCGGTGCTGGCTGTGTTTGGTGCGCTCGACGTTCCGCTGGTCTATTTTTCCATCTGGTTTTTCCGCACCCAGCATCCCCAGCCGGTAATCGGCGGAGGCGGTTCCATCGATCCCCGCATGCTGCATATACTTCTGATCAACTGGCTGGCGTTTTCCTGTTTCGCTGGGTTGGTATGTTGGTCTCGCTACCGTTTGGAAGTGCTGCGGCGGGAATTGGATGAGACCCTGGCCTTGGAAAACCTGCTCGAACCGCGCGGTTCACAAGCCAACGCACCACAGACTGGAAGGGCAGGATGAATTACCTCTACGCCGCCTATGTCGCTACATGGGCCATCCATATCGGTTATCTGTGCACCCTGATGCGCCGCTACACCCGGTTGAAACGCGAGATGGAAGAGTTCAATACGCGAATTGCCGAGAAGCGGTAGCGCCATTTCTGCTAGTATTCCGCTGGGCTTCACCGGAGATACTTCATGCGCCGAATCATCGTCGTGACCGTGTTGTGTATTGTTTCGACAGCCATCATTTCTTTTGCGGGCACCTCCAAAGCGAATAATGCGCAGACGGCTGAAGCTGACGCTCGCTTGAATCATAGCTTCCGCCGGCCTGCGGAAAACGGCTGGACATTTGTCCACCTCGAAGGTTCGCCCTCCGAAATTGGCTTCCAGCATGGCTACCTGCTCGCGCCAGAGATTGAAGACGCGCTGAAAGTTACCATTCTCGAGCAAACGCACGACAACGGTAAGGATTGGCAATTCTTTCGCGAGGCCGCCCAGAACATGATGTGGCCGCACATCGAATCCGAGTATCGGGAAGAAATGCAGGGCATCGTCGACGGCGCGAACGCCCACGGCGTGAAGTTGGATTTGTGGGACGTGGTCGCGTTGAATGCCGCCGAGGAGTGGAGCTATTACGTCAAGCAATACGATAAAGCGCACGGCATTAAATCCGCGTCTGTCGCTGTGCCCGAGCATTGCAGCGCTTTCGTGGCCACTGGCAGCTACACCAAAGACGGCAAGATCGTCATCGCTCACAACAACTGGACCAACTATCTGGATGGTGAGCGCTGGACCATCATGTTCGACATCGTTCCCGCCCGGGGCTACCGCTTCATAATGGACGGTTTCCCGGGATTCATACACAGCGGCGATGACTTCGGTATCAACTCGGCGGGCATCATTATTACTGAAACGACGATCGGCGGCTTCTTCGGCTACGATCCCGCTGGCATTCCAGAATTTGTCCGCGCCCGCAAAGCCATGCAGTACTCCGCTTCAATTGACGACGTCGCCCGCATCTTCAAGAAAGGCAACAACGGAGGTTATGCCAACGACTGGCTGCTGGCCGACATCAAGAGAAACGAAATTGCCAGCCTGGAATTGGGTCTGAAGAACGTCACTCTGGCCCGCAAGAAAGACGGATATTTCGTCGGATCCAATTTTCCCATCAACGAGAAGCTCGCCCGCGAGGAAACCAACTTTGACGTGAATGACCTTAGCCTGAGCGCGAATGCTCGCCACGTGCGCTGGGAGCAACTCATGGCCAAATATAAAGGAACCATCGATCTGGCGGCCGCGCAACGCTTTGAGTCGGATCACTACGACACCTTCGCCAAGAAAGAACAGCCCGGCGAGCGGACGCTATGCGGCCACATCGATCTCTCTCCCCGCGGCTCGGCGCCCTGGCAGCGGCCGTTTGGCATCGCCGGCGCTGTGCAGAACAAGGCCACCGATGCCTCGATGGCAGCGGAGATGAAACTCTCCGCCTCGGCCGGGCACGCTTGCGGCATCAACTTCGACGCGGCAGAGCATCTGCGAGCACATCCAGAGTTTTCCTGGCAGAAAGAGCTTCTGCTCGATATGCCATCGCGACCGTGGACGACGTTCGCCGCAGCAAAGTAATTATTGCGCTCTCAAATTATTCGGTGAGGTCGTTCGGTCGCGTGGAAAATCGGGAGGTGTTTTCCGTTCTACCGCAAATTCCTTCAGATACCCGTTAGATCGAGCGCAGGAATTCGTACTCCTCGATCGCAGCCGCAATACCCACCCGTGAGGCCGGCAGAGGAGCTTCGGTTCGAACCACGCGTGCGGTAAAGCGGACGCGCACCGCATCGGTCAAGGTGACGTGCGGCGGGAGAGTCAAAGTCACATGAAAACGGGAGCCTGGAGCGAGCGGCCGGTCGAGGTAGAGGAAAACTCCGCGAGCGCTCACGTTCTGGGTCTCGGTCAACAGTTCGTCAACGCCGGCGTCCCCGAGTGTGACGATCGCGGGCAAGCGCATGTCGAAACGCCTTATCCCGCGCCGGTCCGGTGATGCGTCTTCTTGTTTTTCGAGCATCCTGTGTCCCCCGTAGCCAACCGACTCGGTCTTAAATTTTCCGAGAGAGGCAATGCTGCTTTGCTCTTAGGCCAAAGATATTTAATTGTCAGTAGTTTGCAAGACCAAAGAGGAGGTGGGAACTGAGTCGGTTAATGCCGTGCGGACTTGGCTGAACGACGAAGAGGGGAGGGCGGGGAAGGATCGCGCCCGATCGGAGCAGCAATCGCGCTGCCACAAAAATGGTGCAACGGTAAATGAGTGTCGTCATGAGAATGAAGGACTTGAGACCCATCATCAGCGGACCGTCGAAACGTGGCATGAAACAATTTGCAGAACATCTGCGCCTCCCGACAACGCACGAGTGCTGATTAAGGTGACACGCGCTCTACTTTTGTGTTTCCGGACGGCATCTCTGGCTGGCCCGGCCTGCATCTGAGGAATCTTAAGGCAGAGAATAAGGGCGCGCATCTTGACAGGCTATCCGTCAGATGTTTAAGTAGTTAGTTATCTTTTGCTCTTATTTTTTGGTGACAAGTACGCAAGCCGCTTCGCGGGCGCGACTCGGGGTGCTGTTTGTGCGCCGTTTCTTCTTCCTCTCCCTGAAATCGGGAAAAGACATCGCGGGAAATCGGAGGAGCTAAGTGAGATTGGATCGCCATCGGTTGGGAAAGACTTGTTCGCGAAGCAGGGTGCTTGTGGCAATGATGATGTTGTTCGTGCTTGGAGCCGTCGCTCTGAACGTAGTTTCGGGTCCGGCGACGATCCGGGTTGCCAACGTTGAAAGTTCCCGCCAACTTTTCGCTTCCGAGCAAGCTCCGTCTCCGCAAACCCCGACTGCACAAGGCCGTCAGCAGGTTCTCGCGACGTACAGCCGTCTTCCATTTATCTTTGAGCCGAACCAGGGACAGACCGACGCCCGCGTGAAATTCCAGGCGCGAGGTAGTGGGTATGGCCTCTACCTCACCGCGGACGAAGCGGTCCTTGCTCTGGAGCGTTCCGCGGCCGACCACGGTTCATCCGCTCGACCTGCGGTAGTCAGGATGAAGCTGGTGGGAGCGACTTCTTCAGCTGATCCGGTCGGTGACGTCCCGCTTCCCGGCAAGAGTAATTACTTCCTGGGCAACGATCCCGCCAAGTGGCATCGTGACATTCCTCAGTTCGCGCGGGTGCGGTACCGCAGCGTGTATCCCGGCATCGACCTGGTGTACTACGGCAACCAGGGACGGTTGGAATATGACTTCGAAGTCGCGCCGGGGAGCAATCCCGGGCAGGTCGCTTTCCGATTTCAGAGTCCGGGCAGTCACAACTCCCGCATTCTTACGATCGATGCGGCCGGAGATCTCGTTCTCGACGCGGGCGACGGCGATGTCCGTCTGCAAGCGCCGCGCGTGTATCAGAAATTTGGCTCGGAGGAACGAATTGTCGCCAGCCGCTTCCGGCTTCGTGGACCGAACAAAGATGAGGTCGGCTTCCAGTTAGGCGATTACGATCGCAACCGCACATTGATCATTGACCCGACGCTGGCTTACTCGACGTACCTCGGGGGCTCTGGGGTTGAGAGTTGTTCCGCCATAACCGGCCTTCCCTTCACTCCGGGCTGTCCGGCGATTGCCGTAGATCCGGCCGCCAACGTTTACGTGGCGGGTTCCACGACGTCAACCGATTTCCCGGAAACGACGGGAGAATATCAGACCAAGCCCGCGCCGGGATCCATTGCCAGTGCCTTCATCGCGAAGTTTACTCCCACCGGGTCTCTGCTTTTTGCCACGTATCTCGGCGGAGACGGCCTTACCTACACCGCCGGGATCGACGTTGATTCCGGCTTCGATGTGATCGTCGCGGGAACGACGAGTTCTGCGAATTTCCCTACGACGAGCGGTTCGAACAATACAGCGTTTCAGGAAAAGCCGCTGACTGGCGGCAAGCACGTATTTGTAAGCAAGCTCGACCCCACCGGAAGGTTCCTGTTGTATTCAACCTACCTTTCTGGCAGCGGCACGGACATCGCTTCGGGACTGGCGGTTGATGCCGGGGGCAGCAACGCGTATATAACTGGAACAACCACATCCACCGAGCAACTGACGGGATTTCCATCTACCATCGGAGCCTATCAAACCCGGCCGGCAGCGCCGAACCAATTCTTCTTCACCAAGGTGGATCCGAACGCCAGCGGGTCCGCGAGCGTGCTGTATTCGACTTACCTCGGCGGCAGCAGCCCCAGTAATGGCCTCACAGTTGGGGGCGGCATTGCGGTAGACATCAACTCGAATGCGTACATTACCGGGGGCACGAATTTCATCGACATGCCCGTGCTCAATGCCTATCAGGCGATCAACGAGGGCGGTTTTGACGCTTTCGTAATCAAGATCAATCCGTCAGGCGTTACCGGAACTCAACTGTTGTATTCGTCCTATATCGGTGGCTCGGGCGACGATATCGGTTACGGCATTGCAGTTGATTCCAGTCCGAATGCCTATATAACTGGTTCGACCACGTCCACGGATTTCAACGTGAGTGGCCTCGGAACCGGATTGCAGCCCTCGAACGGCGGCGGCACGGACGCGTTTGTCGCCGAATTTGGTGTCCCATGCGTCGGTTCATCCTGCACCATACCTCTTCCCCTGATTTACTTTTCCTATCTCGGGGGCGCGGGAACGGACGTTGGTACGGCGATCGGAGTCGACAACAATTCGGTGGCCCGTATTACCGGCTGGACAAATTCCCCAAACTTCCCCATCGTCGGAAGGCCTCTGCAGTCGACGTATCAGGGAGGCAGCAGCGACGCGTTCTATGCCGGCATTAACACGCTTGCCACCTGCAGTCCGCTCACGCTTCCCACTTGCGCCCCGACCAGTTCAACCAGTTATTTCGGTGGAATCGGCGCGGATATCGGTACCGGCCTCGCGCTGGATTCACAAGGTTCCAGCTACCTGACGGGAGAAACCGCTTCATCCAGCGGTTTCCCGTTGAGCAACTCAGCGCAGGGTTCTCTTAATGGACCGAGTGATGCCTTCGTGAGCAAGCTTGCGCCGGTCCTGAACCTGACCATGCCAACGCCCACCGCTAAGCCGTCGGTGGTCGGTATGGGCAGCCAGGTCAGTTTCGCATATACGATCACGAACAGCGGCGAGTTTACCAACGGGGTGACGTTCACCGATTACCTGCCGGCGGCGAATGCGACCTTTGTTTCGGCTACTGCCAGCCCCGGCACTTGCGGCACCGCCGTGAACCTGACCGTGTTGTGCAACATCGGTACTCTGAATGCCGCTGCCACGGCAACCGTCACCGTGATTCTAACGCCGGTCGCTCCGACCATTCCGGGCGGTACCGTGAGCTTGGGGAACAGCGCCTCGGCGTTTGTCGGCCAGTCAATGCTGGCCAGTGCCAGCGCGAGCGTCACAGTAAATGATTTCAGCATCAAGGTAGCGCCGTCGACATCTACCGTTCCGGCGGGTGTGCCTGCAATTTTCACCGCCACGGTCTCGCCCAGCTCGAACAGCGGATTTCCCGACAGCGTTTCGCTTTCCTGCGGCAGCGGTCTGCCCACCGGCGCAACTTGTGTGCCCGGGAACAATAACCCCATTCCGAATCTCAACACCGGGGCGCAAAGTTCGCAAATCATCATCAACACCACAACCCGCGTGACGACCACAACGCAGTTGAGGCATGGTGACGGCCCGGGGATTCCGCTTTACGCGACTTGGTTGCCGGTCTCAGGGCTGACTCTGCTCGGCGCGGGGCTGGGTGGCAAGCGCTCTCGCCGGCGGCGGTGGCTGACGGGGCTGCTTCTGGGCGTCTTGTTCGCGCTAACTTTGTTCTTGCCAGCCTGCGGTTCCAGTTCAACGACGACCACCACCACCGGTACTCCGGCGGGAACCTATGCGATAACGGTCAACGCCGTATCCGGCGGCGCAACGCGGAGCACAGTGGTCGAGTTAGTCGTTCAGTAAAAGATTCCTTTGTGTACCTTCGCGCCCTCTGTGGTTCAAGCATTTGAACTTCATCGGACACGAGCTACACAAACGACCTCGCACAGCTTTACCCACCCTCACTGAGAGTTTTCGTAGTGCTACGATAGTCGCCAGCGTTTGCAACTCCGAGGGACTATCAAGTACGACTCCGCCCAACTACTGCTGACGATTGATTTACTGGGCACGTTTGTCTTTGCCGTCGAGGGTGCCATGGCAGCCATCGCAGGCAACCTTGATCTGCTGGGGCTGATGGTGCTGGCGTTCGCAACCGCGCTCGGTGGCGGAATCATTCGCGACCTGCTGATCGGCTCGGTTCCGCCGGGATCCATTCGCGACTGGCGCTATCCGGCCGTAGCGTTTCTCGGCGCGGCAGTGGTATTTTGCTTTTACTCTTTTGTGAGCCAGCTATCCCCTTGGGTGATCATCGTCTTCGATGCCGCTGGCTTGGGACTATTCGCCGTAGCCGGAGCCGGCAAAGCCCTCGACTTCGGAATCAATCCCTTCATCGCCGTTTTGATGGGAGGCGTCACCGGGGTCGGCGGTGGAACCATCCGCGATCTCCTGCTGGCCCGCATCCCGAGCGTCCTGCGCTCCGATGTCTACGCGACCGCCGCCCTGGCAGGAGCAACCGTGCTGGTCGTCGGCCTGAAGCTAAGAATGAATCCCAAGCTCATGACCATCCTCGGTGCAGTTGTTTGTTTTGCGCTGCGAGTGGTCAGCGTCTGGCGGCATTGGAACTTGCCCAAGCTGCTTCTGCACTGACGATCTTGCCCGGTGATCTCCTCAGAACCGGGTCAATGCGTGCTATGGAGATGTGACGCCCGTCATTGCTTGCTAACGTTCAATCTTGCTTTCCCGTATCGGGCCATTGGTACTTGGTCAGAGATGCTAAAGCGAGGGTGTGAATTATCAAACTGACCCAGTGCCGCGCCACTGTTTCCCTTGACAGGCCAGGATATCTGCCATAACATTCCGCCGCGTGCAAGAGGGAATCAACTGCCTATAAGCCGCGCGGGAAGCGGAATCCCGCATAAGGCACTGTACCTCTATCTTCTATGCCAAGGGACGGCCTCGCCTGATCGTTCGGGACCGCACGACTGCCTGAAAGGTGTGTGCCTCAGGGAGAATTTCATGACAACTCGGTCGATCACCTTAACAAAGCCCCGCTTTTCGCGTGAGCGCAAGTATCGCAATGGAGCAACGCCCATTATTCACCTCCCATCTCGACTGGTCGCATTGCTGCTTCTGTTTCTTGCATTTACTGCGTCGTTAGCCAGCGCCCAAGCCTACTCGGATCTCTTCGAATTTAACTCTACTCAGGACGGTTGCTGCCCACAGTATCCTGACATCCTGGCACAGGGCAGGGATGGCAAACTCTACGGCATCACTCCGACGGGCGGCAAGAATAACCTCGGCGTGATTTTTCAGATGAGCCAATCGGGGGCGTTCAAGGTACTTTATGATTTCGACACGGTGCACGGAAACACCCCCCTCGGCGGTCTGACCCTCGGTGCCGATGGAAACTTGTACGGAACTACCGAAGAGGGCGGCGCCAACGGTTACGGGAACATTTTCAAGATCACGCCATCGGGGACTTTCACGGTGGTTTACGACTTCAAGGGAGCCGCTGACGGCGGATATCCGGCCTCTCCTCTCACTCTCGGCAGCGATGGCAAGTTCTACGGGACCTCCTACCCCGGCGTCGCGTTCAAGATGACTCCTTCTGGCACTTTCACTGTGATCAACGCGATTCCCACTACCTCTCACGGCGCTCTTCTTGAGGCGAGCGACGGCAACTTTTACGGAGTTACTGAATACGGCGGCACTTCTTCCGACGGCACGGTTTACAAGATCGCGGGTTCCCGGGTCACCACGCTTTATAACTTTGACGGACCCCACGGCGCTTACCCCGTCGGCGGACTCGTCCAGGGAACCGACGGCTACCTATATGGCACAACTACCGCGGGTGGGGACACCAACGCCGGCGTCATCTATAAGATCAGCACTGCAGGAACGCTGACCGTTGTCATGAGCTTCGACGATGTTCACACCGCCAACGGTTATCAGGCCTACGCGGGGCTGATTGCGGCGAACGATGGAAATCTTTATGGAGCGACGATCTGGGGCGGGAAAAACGGCAACGGCACGATTTTTAAATTGACCACCAGTAACGTCTACACCGTCCTTTACAACTTCGACGCGCCCAGCGGAGCCGGAGCGTATGCCACACCCATACAGCACACCACGGGCAAGCTCTTCGGATTGACCAAGCGCGGGGGTGCTCAAGGCAATGGCGTGATCTACAGCCTGAATGCCGCCATCGCGCAATTTGTATCGCTGGTCTCCACCAAAGGATTCGTGGGCAAAACCGTGGGAGTCCTGGGCCAGGGCTTCTCCAGCGCCAGTGCCGTAACCTTCAACGGAACGCCTGCGTCCTTCAGAGTGGTTTCCAACACCTACTTGACGACGACAGTTCCCTCCGGAGAAACCGGCATTGTTACCGTCACCACGAGCTCCGGCACTCTGTTTAGCAAACAGATATTCAAGGTGCTCCCGAAGATCATCAGTTTTTCTCCCACCAGCGGCAAGGTCGGGGATCAGGTCGTCATCACCGGAACAGGGCTGATCCAAACCAGTAAGATCACGTTTGGCGGGACGAAAGTGACTGAATACACGGTGAATTCGGACTCGAAGCTAACCACGAAAGTTCCGGTTGGAGCCAAAACCGGCAAGATTGTCGTGACCACGCCCGGCGGCAAATCCACCAGCACTGGTGTCTTCACCGTGAATTAGACGAGGATTTTGCCAGGGTCGAAGGGCATTTTCGTTGTACTCGCTTCTGTACCCTTGGCATCCGTTCAGCGCAGCATCCTCACCACGACTATCGGTTTGACGCCGGACTCCACTAGCCACATCAGTACAGCAACTCGCATCAGTTGGCTAAGAGTCATGTATCTCCGCTTCTTGGGCAAGTGTCGTGATTTTATCGCTGGTCAAAAAAAGAGATTCACGGGACTCGGACAAGCCGGGGGCTCGATAGGAGCGCTGGAACTTTACGCGCCAGCAGACAGTTTGTGACTCTTGGATTGGGCGATGCCGTACTGTCGAATCTTGTAGAGCAGCGCTTTGTAGCTAATCTTCAATAGCGCTGCGGCCTGCTTGCGGTTCCAGTTGGTTTCGTCGAGAGCTTTGCTGATTGCTTCGGCTTCGGCTCCATCCTTGGCCGTCCGAGCTAAGGATTTCAAACCGCCATTTGAGTCCCCGGCGTTCTGCGCCACCGAGTCGAACGAGGCGCCGCTGGCATCGCTCTTGGGACGCAGTTCCTGGATCGCCAGCTTCTCGTCGCCCAGAACCAGATAGCGCTTCACAAAATTGTTTAACTCGCGCAAATTGCCCGGCCACGCGTAATCCTGGCAGGCCTGCAGCAACTCGGTCGACAGCGGCAACGGAGGACGGGCATACCGCTCCGACATGTTCGACATGAAATGTTTGAGCAGGATCGGAATTTCTTCCTTGCGCTCGCGCAGCGGAGGGACTTGCAGAGTGAAAGCGTTCAGCCGGTAGTAAAGATCCTCGCGCAGCCGTTTGTTGGCGAGGGCTTCCGGAATATTGATGTTCGTGGCGGCCAGAATTCGCACATCCACTTTGATCATGGAGCGGCTGCCCAGCCGGGAAAATTGCTGGTCCTGCAATACGTGCAGCAGCTTGGCCTGCAGGCTCGGCGGCATCTCTCCGATTTCATCGAGCAGGATGGTGCCCTTGTTGCACAGCTCAAACTTCCCGGGCTTCGCGTGATTAGCGCCAGTGAAGGCTCCGGCTTCGTAGCCGAATAGTTCGCTCTCCAGTAGGTCGGCCGGAACAGCGGCGCAATTTACCTTAAGGAAAGTTCGATGAGCGCGCGGAGACAGCTTGTGAATCAGCCGCGCCATAACTTCCTTGCCGGTGCCGCTTTCGCCCAGCATGAGCACGGGAATATCGACATTAGCAACCAGCGCCGCCTGGGAACGCAGCTTGCGCATGATTGGGCTAGCGGCGACAAAGAAAACCTCATCGCCGACTTCTTCTACTTCGCCGGGATAATTCTGCTGATTGGTGCCCAGGCACTGGTCGATTACGGTGTCCAGTTCGCTCTTCTGAAAAGGCTTCGTCAGGTAATCGTGCGCGCCCAGGCGAATTGCCTGCACCACCTTGCGCGTGTCGCTGACGCAGGAGAGCATCACGACTTTGACGCCGGGCTGAAGCTTCCGCAGTTGTTCGAGGGTTTCCAGGCCATCGATTCCGGGCATGAGCAAGTCGAGCAGCACCAGGTCGGGACGCAACCCTTTCTGCACTCGCTCCAGGGCCTCTTCGCCAGTGCCGGCAGTCTCGACCTTGTAGTCGTCCACTTCGAGCAGGGTTCGGATGTAGCGCAGCATTCCGGGTTCATCGTCAACCAGTAGAATGTTGTTGGCTGCAGGTTTCATTTGCTTTTTCCTGGGTTGACTGCGTTGTTAGTTGCGGTCGAGGGAGGCAGAAGCGGGAGAATAAAAGAAAACTTGCATCCCGCTCCGGGCTCGCTCTCAACCCAGATCTTACCGCCCATGCCGCCGACCAGGCGACGCGCAATCGCCAGCCCTAACCCCATCCCGGCCTGACTTTCGCTTTGTGGCAGGCGAAAGAAATCATCGAATACTTCGATGTGGTATTCGGCTGGAATCCCCGGGCCGGTGTCGGATACGCTGATCTTAACGGAATTCGGGTGCGAGATCATGCGCTGCCGACGTTCCGTAAGATTCTCCGAATTGCTGGCGCTTCGGCGCTCCCACATGTAGGGCTCCGCATGCAACCAGACCGTCCCTCCCGCGGGCGTGAACTTGGATGCATTTTCCAGCAGGTTCGAAACTACGCGCTGAATCTTGGCCACATCAAAAGCGAACTCAGTCAGTTTTTCGTTGGCTAAAAAGTAAAGCGCGAGCCCCTTCTGCTGGAAGGAATGGGACCACAGGCGGCAGACCTCGGACAGACAAGCGTTGAGATCAGCAGCCTCGAAGTGCATTTTCATCTCGCCGATTTCAAGGATGCTGAAGCTCAGAAAGTCCTGGATAAATTGCTGCAGGCGCTGCCCGCTGGTCCGCATGTCGGCTAGAATCTCACGCTGCCGTTCGTTCAATCCGCCCAGCTTTTCGCTCTGCAAGAGTTCGACGTAACCGTTCATGATGGCCAGCGGAGTCTTGAGATCGTGCGCAGCCGAGGCCAGCGCATTGGTAGTGCGCTGAAACCGTTCCTGGAGTTGAGTGAATTGCTGCAGCAAGTCCTGGCTGGCGTCCGGCTCGGATTGTGCCGTCACCCCGGAGTTCGAGCGAGGCTCGGCGTCATATCTTTTAGACTCTTTCATTTGGGGCAGACGCATCTTTTCAGGCGTGGCAACCATTAGTTGGAACTCAGTGATTTTTACGGCGAGGGAGGATGGCACTCAACTCGCTGAGGTGAATGCTGACTGTCGCGATGCTAAGACATGGCTTTCCGTCTGTCAACGGAAAACGCAAGGAAGTAGTCACGGAAGGGAAAAAGCTTGCACCCCAGAGTGCTTGCACCCTTTCGGGACTATCAGAAAAATGGCGAAGACACGGTGAAAGTAAGTGCCGATAACTCCTGCTTTTGTGCGGTCGTTTGCCGGAGATGGCGTGCTTTCAACGGGTTTTGCCCCTGAGGGCGTCCAGATTCCAGACTGGGTTTGGCCCCCAAGGTGCGGTAAAGAATGAGTTAAGTTCATTCTTGAGGGATGCGGTTGAAGCGAAGAACCCCGGAATCCGAATGCCGGAAGTGGCCCCGTCTGCCCCTGGCGATTCCCATCTTTGTCCGCAGCCGCGACGACGATGGAAAGGACGTATTGGAATTCGCCACAGCGTTGAACATCTCCGCGGGCGGTGCCTTGGTCGCCGTGCGTCGCTCCCTGCCGCTCTCGGCGCAGGTTTCATTGGAGATTCCTAGCGCCCCGTTAGTTTCAGGGAACTCCTTCCCCAAGGCCTCCCGCATCCTCCGCGCCCGCGCCGTCCGCATCACCCACGTAGATGGCTACCACCTGCTCGGCCTTAAGTTCTCCCGTCCGCTGGTGAGTGCGACGTCGCAGCTGAAACCCGCCCGAAGGAAAGTTGCTTCTCCTGTGTGAAAAGTTTTTCCTATCAAAAAACCTTGCTATGAGCCCAACTTCCACGGTCTTTTGCGCCTCTCCAAAACCCACTATAAACTTGGTAAGTTATTGACAAAACAGTAGTAAACTAATATTCACAATGGTATCAGGGAGGCCGCCGAATTTGGCTCTCAAGGTGCTACTAAGGGCTGGGTAGAGGAGCCAGTCGCAACAAAATGCCTATTCCAACGACAAATTCTGTCAGTTCTCTAGTCCATCCCTTAGGCGAGTTCCCCCCAGATGCCATCGTTTTCGGCAAGTCCGAGGCGATGCAAGCACTGCGCTCCCGCATGGACAAAGTTGCCAGCGCAAACGTCCCGGTGCTCATCAATGGCGAAAGCGGGACCGGCAAGGACATCATCGCGCGCATGATCCACGGCCTTTCCCCCTGGAAGAACGGACCCTTCGTCAAAGTCAACTGTCCGGCCATCCCCGGAACCCTGCTCGAAAGCGAGCTCTTCGGATACGAAAAGGGGGCTTTCACCGGCGCTTATGGAATGAAGCCGGGGCGGGTGGAAATGGCGCATCGCGGGACCCTTTTCCTCGATGAGATCTCGGAACTCGATCTGGCTCTGCAGTCGAAGCTGCTCCAGTTATTGCAGGACGGGCAATTCTGCCGCATCGGCGCGCAGGAAGACAAGAAAGTTGAAGTCCGCATTGTCTGCGCTACCAACCGCCAACTGGACGTTGAAATCGAGAACGGCACCTTCCGTCAGGATCTGTATTACCGGATCAACGTGGTGAATTTGCGCATGCCGCCACTCCGCGAGCGCAGTGGCGATATTGAAGCTTTGGTCCAGTATTTCCTCGAATACTACAATCGCAAATACAATTGCCGCGCCTGCGCGCTTTCTCTCGACCTGATGGCCGTGTTGCAGAAATATCATTGGCCGGGCAACATCCGCGAACTCGAGAACCTGATCAAACGCTACGTGATCCTGGGCAGCGAAGACGTCATCAGCAACGATCTCATGGCGCGTAACGAGCAGGAATTCTTCAATCCTGAAATCAACCTTGACGGCCCAATCTCTCTCAAGGCCCTAACCCGCAAGGCCACGCGCGAACTGGAACGCAAGATCATTCTGAAAGTTTTGCAAGCCCATCACTGGAACCGCAAACAAGCGGCACGAGCGCTGTCCATCAGCTACCGCGCGCTGCTTTACAAGATTCGCGATGCCGGCCTCCCGCCCAACCGCTCTACTCGCCGCCGCGAAGCAGTGGTCGGCGCTGGCGTAGCCGCAGACTAATCCATCACTCGTGTGGGGACGGCGCCTCGCCCGTCCCGGGTGCGAAAAATCGGCAAGCCTCTGCCGACACGAGACACGAGCACAGAGGAAGGGCATGGCTTTCAGCCATGCCGCCAAGCCGCAATTTCAAGTCTGATCCGCAGGGAGCTAACGCTCTCAAGTTCGCCCGATCAGAGTCATCTGAGTACACGTCCAAACGTAACTAACAGAGGCGACGCTAAGCAGGCAAAATCTAAAATGTGCGTAAAACTCCTCGTATCCCCGAACGCCGAAGCAACCACCTGACCCGGAAGTTTGTCGACGAGATGTCGCAAAAAGCCAGAAGACACGGCGAGTCCATTTCCGAAACGACCGGAACCAACCTGGAAGAAGCCGAGGCTGCCGTCGAAAATCAGAAACCGTTGCGGACGCCCGAGAAAGCAAAGTCGGCCCGCGGGAACATCTGAGCGTCTAGCCTTCCTTGCACCGATGCTGATCAAATTGAAGCTTGAGAGACTCCTGCTCGTCCGCAACTCTCTTGATGGCGGTCACGGGGACGGTAAACTCCCGATTGCAAAGCGTGCAGACGCCGACCGCCGGGACGGTCCCAATCCACTTGAGCACCCGCAGTCTCTTCTTTTCCATTTCTAGAGTTTCTCACAGCAGTCGCAGGATCGATGGTCGACAGGAAGCGGCCAGGGAGAGTGTTGCTGAACCCAAATTCGCGTCCGCTCTTTGGAGGCCACCCTGGGAGCGCGGGAACGACGAGAATTGGCAAAAGGCTTTTGCCGATGTGGCTCCTTTCGCACCCGGCACAGAAACTAGGGAACGTCCCGTCTGTCCCCGGATTTCCCCAACCGCTCAACTCGCCGCCGCGAAGCCGTGGTCGGCGCCGGCGTAGCCGCGGACTAAACCCAGATTGCTCACGTGGGGGCTCGGCGCCAGCTCAAGTAGCTTAACGTCGCCTCTGGGAATTATCCACTTGACTTACGTCATACGGAGGGGGAAAATCTCTGCGTCTTCCCTCCATCGACTCCCTTCATCTGAAGAGAGCAATGATCCGACCCTTGCGCGCTGAGAAGCCGGGGGCGGGATTGCCAAACGGCTCATGTTTTTTCGTCCGTTACTCAGGGTTCGTAACATGCAATAAATGGTGAAAGCGAGGGCCTACCTGTGTCGTCTGTGGGACCATCTGCCGCAACTAAGTCGGCTCGTGTTTCAGGGGGCCTATCCCTAGCACTTAGGAAGTCTAGGGCCCCAGAACCCATACCTTACGTGGCGACCTTCAAGGTGCCTGTGAATTTTGACCTCCCAAAGGATTTTGAGATTTCCAATTACCCAGGTCTCAAACTTTGCCTTTGCATCGCCAATGCGACGGGCCAGGAGAAGCTCGTTTGCCATTGGGAGGATGAGTCGCACTTCCACGCTCACACTCATTCGCTTCAAGTTGACCTTGCCTTGCCTCAGCCTGACCTCGCTGGGTTCGTGACGCGGGTGCAAACCCAGAAGGAAAGATTTTGGCAGAAGTACTCCTGGAGAGAATGGATTGTGGGCGTAGCCGCGATATTTGCTGCTTTCTCGGCATTGCACGGCTACTTCGCCAACGCATTCGATCGCCCTGACGTCGACCTAGTGTTCGTCGAGTCCTCCCCAATTAACGTGGTGGCATCTACGCCCTTCAATTCACAGATGACGATCGTCAACAATAGCGCCTACACACCAACAAGGGTTGAGGTGACCAAAGCCTTCGCTCTCCCGACGAGTGGTGGCAACTCGGTTTCCTTGCACCCCAGTCTGGTAAAGTTGCCGCTGATTCCTGCAGGCCAGTCAGCTCCACTTCAAGTTGACGGGCTCGCACCTGAAACGACTCAGAAGCACGGCCCGCCGGACACTTACAACCTCGAGATTACGGTTTCGGCACGTACAGGTTTTTTTTGGGGCACTACCGCAGCAAAGAGCCTGAGGCCGAGAGAACTACGGGTATGGTTTTCAGAAATTGGATGGGGCAAGCTAAGGCCAGCCGCAGCGCCTGACGCGGATCAACCGGTGGATTTTCTCCGAGCGACCATGTTTATCTATCCCGGTCGCGGATATCTTGGAGGGGCGAGCGGATATGTGCTTGTGAGCAGCGCCCCTGACGAAAACGTGGCGGTGCAGGTAATCGGGGAGAAAACGGAGGAATTGCCGCCGTCTCCGCCTGGGGATTCGGTTACGCACAAAGTTAACTTTCACACTGGGCCGCTCGAGAAATTTCAACCGTACCCCCTTGTTGTGACCCTAGAGTCGAAGAAGAAAATTACTCGGCAACGCTGGAACGAGCTTCTGCAGCAAGTCGAGATTTATGCTGAATGAGTAATTAGGAGGAACCTCCAATGACGCATATCGGCTCTAAGGCCGCGCTGCTACTCTTCATTGCCCTCAATTGCACCATGTCATTGGGGCAACAGACATCGCTGAGCGGTGTGGTCAGGGATCGCGAAGACAAATCTCCGATTCGTGGCGCGGAGGTGAAGGTCGGAGCTAAGGTCGAGGGCGTTACAGGAGTTGACGGAAAATACGTTGTTTCCAATCTTCCGCGACGGGCAAAGGTGGAGGTCACATATACCAAACAGGGCTATGGCGCAAGAACTGAGCAAATCATGCTGAAGGACGAGCGAATCCAGGAAGATGTCGCCCTATTCAAGAACACCGCGGACACGGTGTACTGGTCCAACTGGTCCGAGAACCTGAGGAAGGAGGTGCAGGCTCAAGGGTCCGGTTCTCAATCGCAGTCAGAACAATACACTCGGCAATGGAAAGAAGTGGAAGAGGCTGGATTGACAGACGATGCGAAGAAGGCGGCTGCACAACAACTAATCACCGTTTTTCCATCCCAGTCCGACGTTCCAACCGGCCTGCAGGCGTACGCAATAGAGGGACTTAGGAAAGAAGCAATCCATACCCGCGATCAGGAAGTGAACGCACAGATTCAGACTAATCAGGCTAATCGCGCGCAGATCGTGGCCAATCGGGATGATGTCGCGGCCAACAAGCAGGAGATCAAGGCCTATCAGCATCTCACGCCAAACGGTGACAAGGTCAGAATCAACGGAACAATTACGGGACGAACCGGAGAGACTCTAACGGTGAAGAGCGTAGACGCTGGTACGGTCATCGTTGCGCTCAACGATGACACCAAGGTGCAACAGCCAAAAGGTCTTGGCCTCAGCAAGAGGCAGATGTCAGCCACGGTTCTTATCCCGGGCCTTAAGGTCTCAGTAGAGGGCGTCGGCGATGCCCAGAGCCGGGTGGTTGCCAAGACTATTAACTTCAGCTCGGAAGACTTGGAAATGGCCGAAGCCGTTCAAGCCGGACTGACCCCGACCAAACACGCGGTCGCCACCAATGCGCAAAACATTGCGGCGAACAAACAAGCCACTAAAACCAATGCCCAGGAAATCGCGGCCAACCAGGTACAGACTGCCGCCAATATGCAGTCGATTGCAAACAACCAGGAGCAGACCGCCGCCAATCTGCAGGACATTCTGGCGACCACTAAGCGGTTCTCTGAACTTTCCGAGTATGACACCAAGGGCGACGCCGTGGTCAACTTCGCGGTCGGAAGCTCTGCAATTTCCGCATCGGACAAAGCCACGCTCAAGCAATTGGCCCAGACTGCTGTAGGTCTCACGGGCTATATCATCCAGGTTAAGGGTTTTGCTGACACTTCAGGGAATGCGACGATGAACCAGAAGTTGAGTATGGACCGCGCCCAGGAAGTCATTGCCTACTTGGTCCAGGACTGCAAGGTGCCCGTGCGGCATATTGTAGCGCCCGGAGCCATGGGCACAGTGGATCCATCGGCACCCAACGAGACTTCCCAGGGCAGGGCAGAAAACCGGCGTGTCGAAGTAAAGGTGTTGGTGAACCGGGGCTTGAGTGGGCAGTAGCGCGGGCACGGGGGGCTAGCCCATCGTTTCGCGCGGGTGGCCCATCCTAACGTCGTGTTTTTCGACGTTAGGGTGGGGAAGTGGAGTGCGCTCAGCCGAGGGAAACCCCCGCCCAAGCCGAGCTTGGACGGGGCACCCTCGTGGGTAAATGAACGCGACAGTCTGGGCCAGCCGCTGCGGTGAGTAGTGCAGGGATCCTTCGTCGGCAGGCCTTCGCGTTGCGAAGGCCTGCACTTCCTCAGGATGACATTCTGGGTGGAGGGTTGGAGGTTTTGATGGTCTGGCGCCGTCCGCTGAGGCGGACTCGTTCGCGTTGCGAAGGCCTGCATTTCCTCAGGATGACATTCTTCGGTGCATCATGCGGGTCTCGGTGGGTTGGCGTCTTCGGCTGATCTTAGGGGGGAGAAGACGCCGCAGCCGGGACACATTCCGCCGTACCTGTTGGTTTGTCCGTCCCAGGCCAGGAGCATTGGATCGCCGCATCCCCGGCAGGCGCAGCAGTGAAGTTCGGTCATTGGGGTCTCTCGGCATGATGACTTCTTGGTTAACTCAATTGGTATCGTCATAATTTTAGTCCTCGTTGTTGGTTTGATTTGGTGCGTGGCTGTTCGAAGATCGGCAAAAGGCCTTTGCCGATTTGGGGGTGATTTCGGCAAAAGGCTTTTGCCGATAAACGTCCTTTCGCGCTGGCCCGCGTCTCGAAACGCGCGAGACGTGGGCACCCGTTTTTGTTATCCGGATTCCTGTGGAAACCTAATTCGCCACGTCCCTAGACTTGGGTCGGACGCGCCGCCCCTCGACGGAGCAGGTCCCAGGCCTCGCGGTATTTCTCGAAGCGCCCGGCGTCGGTCCTCTTTGTGCCCTCGGGGTAGAGATGGAGTTGTTTCGTAGTTCCAAGCTCCGAGATTGGGATGATGTACCAGGCATCATGAGCAACGACGTAGGCCGCGATGAAATCGATCTCCTGGGCGGAATATAGAACGCTCGGTCCGTGATAGGCGCGCCGAGCCACGGTAACGGTGTATCCCCACCGGTTCGTCGTGAAAACCGATTTCACCTGAATGCGAAACACGCGGCCGTTCTCCTCGATGATCACGTCGTAGGGCTCGCAGTCGCCGTAGGGCTTGCTCACCGCGAACCCCATGCTGGTGGCTTTGATCACGAAGATCAATTCCGCCATCGTGCCTTTGCGTTTGGTGTACCGTGTCGAGCGTCCGATTGATCGAAGCTTGCGGCGCGGCTTTTTCGAAGCAGCAGAATTTTCTGTCATAAACGTTGCGTGCGCGGGGGTTCGCCCTGGCGCATACTTCTCCCTTTCATTTTGGATTTGAATTTGGGGTGGAGTTTTCGCGGGCGAGGGCCCCTTCGGCTACGCTCAGGGCAGGTCCGCGCCACACAAACAGCACACAAAACAAAAGGCGCGGGCTGGATGCCTGCGCCTCTTTTTGTCTCTATATCTAGACTATCAGATTTGGAGGGTAACTATGACATGTTTTCCAACTTTATATTCTGTTTGCAATGAGAGAGTTGAGCAGAATTGGGGGCTAAAGGGGGCTTGACAAGGTTTCTCCCGAATCGGGAAATGGGCGATTTTTTCCTCTCGCTCTCAAGTCTCGAAAGGCACGAGACGTGGGGCACCCTATTGTATAGATCTATCTAGATTTATATTGACTTTACTAGAATGACGCCTAGAATGAAGGCTGGACGGACTTAAGCCATGCCATCTGCCAAGACCAAGCGCGTCGCTCCTGAAGTCGACGCTAAGCTGTGGGACGAACTGACCGCCGTTGCCAAGCGGAACGGGCAGTCGCAGCGGCACGTGCTGGAGCAGGCGCTGGCGCACTACCTGCACAACGTGGTTCCGTCGCAACATCTGGTTCGTCCGCAGGTCATGGATGCCTTCGAGCAGTCGGTCGAGCGCAACCGTGATCTGCTGGAGCGCCTCGCCAAGTAAATGGCCGAATATATAACGGTCGCAGAGGTGTATCAGATGCAGCACCTCTTGATCGAGAGGTTCGGCGGCCTGCATGGGGTTCGCGACAAGAACGCGGTTGAGGCTGCCGTTTTCCGCCCCCAGACCGGCTATTACAACTCACTCGAAGAAGAAGCCGCGGCGCTGATGGAGTCGCTCGGCAATAACCATGGCTTTCTCGACGGCAACAAGCGGATCGCGTTCACGGCGGCTGACGTTTTCCTGCGGCGAAACGGCTTTTACATCGAAGTCGGTGCGCCAGAAGGGCACGAGTTCATTTACGGTTCTATGGACCGTGGGGAATTTCGCTTCCCTCGGATACTCGACTGGATTCGCCAGCACATTAGGCCGCTTGGTTAGGCCAACTCCACAAGCAAAGGCCTGCGGACCTTTGCTCCGCTGGACGGGCGAGGGCGCCCGTCCCCACGGGATTCATGCGATTGGCTACGATTTCAGTTGCGCCAACTGCTTCCTGACATCGGCGGCTTCGCTGTAATTGGGATCGATCTTCAGCACGCGTTCGAGATGCTGCCGCGCGAGATCGCTCTGGCCAGTCTTTTCATAAGCCAATCCCAGGTGATAGTGGAAGGTGGCATCGTCGGGGGTTTTGTTTTTCTCGCCCAGCTTGAGCGCCTCCTGGAAAAGATCGACCGCCGATTGATACGCGCCCTTCTGGTAAAGAATCCAACCCAGGGTGTCGGCGGCGTTGGGAGAATCGGGCATGCCGCGGCGCGCCGTTCGTGCCAGTGACAGCGCCATGTCCAGGTTGCCGCCGGATTGCATCATGACGTAAGCGAGATTATTCGAGGCCAACGGATTCTCCGGCTTGATCTCGAGCGCCTTCTGATAGGCGTCTTTGGCTTTGCCCCAATCCTGCTTCGACTCGTAAAGCTCACCCATGAGAATGTAGAACATGGCCTCACGCGGATTGTCCTGAAGCGCCCGATTAAAAGTGGCGATGGCCTGGTCGGCTGAACCTTTGGCTTTCTGGACCTGGCCCAGCTTTAGCAAGGCGTCCGTATTGTTCTTGTTGAGTTCGGCGGATTTTGTGAGCGCAGCCTCAGCGCCGTCGAGATCTTTTTTGTTGTTGAAGAGCGCCGTGCCTAGCAGATCGTAGAAGGCGCTGTTGTTGGGCGCCTTGGCGATTTGGGCGTTCGCCGCCGCGATGGCTTTGTCAGGCTGGCTTTGCGCCAGATAAGTGTTCATCAACCCGCTGAGCGCGTCGTTGGAGTTGGGATCTCGATCCAGAGCCTGCTGGTATGCCTTCTCCGCGTCAGGATATTGCTTTAGCACCAGCTTCAGATTCCCCAACTGAATATAACCAACGGAACTCTGGGGCGCGATCTCGATGGCTTTTTTCACGTCTTCGTCGGCCGCGGCGAACTGCTTGCGATTGATTTTGGAGAGCGCCCGCATGGCGTAGCCGTCGGGCGAAGCGGGCTGCAGACTGATGATCTGGGTCGCGGTCTGTTCGAGCGTAACCATGTCGCCCTGGCGCATGGCGGCAGTGGCGAGCGAGCGCTGGGCTTCGATGAGATCAGGGCGCAAGCGCACGGCGGTGCGCCATTCTTCAAGCGCGCGCTCAGGATTTCCCATCTCATCGAGTGCGAGTCCCAAATGATAATGGGCTACTGCGTTGTCGGGATCGTTCTTCAAGACGTTTTGCAGGGTCTGCGCTGCGTCACTCGGGTGGCCGCCGCGGATCTGAATTTGTCCGCGATAGATCAGACTTTCATTGTCATTTGCGTTGGCGGCGAGAATTGCGTCGTTCAGCTTGGCGGCTTCGTCGAGACGGTTCTTCAGGATGAGCAGCTGAATGTAATTCTTCTGGACCTGAAGGTCTTTGGGGTGATCGTGATAAAGAAAGGCGTATTCGGATGTGGCTTTGTCGAGGTCGCCGGTAGCAAAGTAGAAGTCACCCAGCATGCGGTAGCCGGTTGAGTTGTCGGGGAACTTGGTCTTGATCTGCTTCAGGAATTCTTCGGCCTCAGCCTTTTTGCCCTGCGAAATGTACAGACGCGCGATCGCCGCCGGAGGGTCGGGATCTTTGGGAGCGACATCCATGGCATGGCGGAATTGCTGTTCGGCCTCGGGGAACCGGTTGCGTGACTGATAGTAGCTCCCAAGCGCCAGTTGAGCTTGCACAGCCTGGGGATTCACTTCGACGGCCTTCTTGAAATTGGCTTCGGCGGCGTCGGGCTGATTGGCTCTCATCTGTACGAGCGCGAGATTCAGGTATGGCTCCCAGTTGTTGGGATCGAGAGCAATGGCCTTCTGCATTTCTTGAATGGCCGCCGAATCGTTTCCCTGACCGATGAGCAGGTTCGCGACTGCCATGTGGACCTGCGGATTGTTGGGTTGCTTTTGCAGAAGCAGGTCGGTCTGCTCCTGGGCTTGCTTGAAATCGTGTCCCGCAATCAGCAAATTCGCCAGGTCGATGCGAGCCGGATAGTTATCCGGTTGCAGTTCGATGGTCCGGCCAAGTTCCTGATAGGCCGGGCCCCACTGCTGCAGCTTCAGGAGAGCTTGAGCCAGGCGGTAATGCGCATTGGCATAGGTGGAATCGATTTGGACCGCGTTCTTGAACTGGATTGCGGCCTCGGGATACTGACCTTTTTCGAAGTAGCGTTGTCCACTGTCAAAGTATTTCTGCTTGCGGACGTTGGGGTCGCGGGAACATCCAACAAAGGTGGTTGCAATGAATCCGACAGTTAGAACCAGACGGAAGATGGATGAATGCCTCATTACGAATCTCCAGGGACAGCGGGGGCAGCACGGGTGGATTGCTCCGCGGAGTCTCTGTAATTTAGGGTACTGCAAAATAAGCAGGGCAGAAAGTTACTCATGTGTTACAAGGTGGTCCGTACATCAAGACGCAAGCCGGGGCGAACGCCTCGGGGCGAGAAGGAGACGATCGCTGCTAAAGAAAAGGGCCGTGTGGAGGCAGACCGGACGTCCCAGAATCGAGATGCTATGTGAGAACCGTAACGATTTTGGGTCACCCGCGCGGTAAGCGTTACCGTAACCAACGGAGATCACCCTAGCGATCGAAGAGTAGAGGCTCGGAAAACGGAACATCATGGCAGACAAGTTGAATGCCGCAGACGTGCTGAATATGGAGTACCTCCGTACGATTGCACGTGAGCATGATCTCGCGTATACGACCGATCCACGCACTGCGCTCCGACTGTTTGCGTATGACCTAATCGAGGCTGCGGATGTCGAGGATCAGAACGAGATTCTTGGGCAACTGCTGACGAGAATGACGTTTGGGCATTCAAAGGAGACGAACAGAGAAGTGTTGCAGTATTTGGCGGCCAAGTTCCACACAGATGTCCGACTGATTGTGGAGTTTGCGAAACAGGAAGGAATTCTCCCCTGAGCGCTAAACGGCCTTTTTCGCCTGCCGCTTTCTTTCCCACTCTGGGTGCAGTTCGTTGACCGCATCAGTAAACAAATGGTCTAACTTTTCTTGCTTTGTCACCTTCCAGAATGCGAGTCGGCGCAGAAAGTCACCCCAAGTACTGGTTTTGCGCGGCTCGTACCGGGTGGGCTCTTCGCGAGGTGTTGCGGTTGGCTGCGCCATAAATACGGCCCTTCTCGGGGCAACGTCCAAGTATCAAATAACCTGGTTGTTTCGTCAATGTGACGGAAGACTCTACGGTCAATTAGATGAGGTCACCGCGGTCCAGGGTTCGCTGCCCCGGGGTTTTCCTAGAGTCAACCTCGTGCCTTCGCAGGCCTTTGAGGTACTTTCTAAACCCCTGTACCTCAATCTACCGGATGTTACCTTGGCTGGGCTGCATATGGTTCTCGAGCAATTGGAGCAGGGGTTCGCGAAGGTTGGGACCGCAAGCGATCAGGCCGGAGATGAGCGGGTCGCGGCGGTTACATTTGAGTGGACCGTTTTCGAGCGTGCTGACGAATCCTCCGGCGGCCGTGACCAGAGCGACTCCCGCAGCTACATCCCATTCGTTCTTGGGGACGAGGGTGAAGGTAATGTCGACGAGGCCGGCTGAGACCAGGGCCAGTTTATAGGCAACCGATCCCATAGGGCGGACATTGAAATTCGCGCCCTCGAACTGCTTCCACTCGCCGCGCTTGGTTTCGCTTCGGCTCGCCAATACCGTGGCGCCATCCAAGGTAGTTCGCTGGCTGGGGCGAGCGGGCTTGCCGTTGTAGGTCACGCCCGATTCGAGCGAGCCGAGGAAAACCTCGTTCGATGCCGGGTTGCAGATTCCGCCCGCGACCGGGCGGCCGTTCTCCACCATGGCGATGGAGACACAGAACTCGGGAATCCCGGCAACGAACTCGCGCGTGCCATCGAGGGGATCAACCACCCAAACCCGATCCTTCTCCAGGCGCGAGTAATCGTCCACGCTCTCTTCGGAGAGCCAGCCCTCGCCGTCGCGCAGCAATTCCTTGCGCAGAACCACGTCGAGGGCGCGGTCGGCTTCGGTGACGGGATCGTGCCCAATCTTGTATTCCGTCTCAATTGCGCCTGCAGTAAAACGGCTGAAAACCACGCGAGCTGCTGCGATGGCGGATTCGATGCGTTGCAGAGTTTCGGCGTTGGAATAGTTCGTCATGAATGATGTCAGGATTTCTTGCTCAGGCCCACAGCATACGCGCGCCGGTTGCCAGTAGTACCGCACAAAGCAGCCGCCTCAACCAGGGAACCGGAAGTCGGGTGCTCAAGTGCGAACCCAGCAGTCCGCCCGGGATGGAGCCAATCAACAGCGAACCCACGAGATAGGGATCGATGTTGCCTAGTCTGAAATGCAACAGGCTGGTCACGCCGGTCAGTATGACGGCATGCACAATGTCCGTGCCGACCATAACCTTGGGCGAGAAGCTGTAGAAGCACAGCAGGAGCATCATGATGATGCTGCCTGAGCCAACCGAAGTCATGCCCACGAGAAAGCCCGCCAATAGTCCGATGGCCGACATACCGAAGAATGATTGCAGGGTCGGAGAACGATGGGCTACATGCTCCTCGATCCTGCTCTGGAACAGGAGCAGAGTCGGAATGCAGATCAGGAGGATTCCTACCGCGGTTGTGATGAATGTGTTAACGCCCGTCCCATAGACGGTTCGCAGATGACCGAGCAGGCTGACCCCGAGATGGATCCAGGGATGCTCCCTGAGGCCAGGGCCACAACGACGTTGCGCCGGACCGTGCCTTTGCTGAGGTGAACCCAACTCGAACCGATCTTGGTGACGAAGTTGAAGAGGGCATCAGATCCGACCGCTATGATCGGCGGCACTCTGAGAACAAAAATCAAGACGGGCAGCAGAAGCACACCGCCGCCCACCCCGGTCATACCGATCAGAGTACCGACGACAAAGCCGATCAAGACTTTTTCGAAGAGCATGCTGAATTCCGTACAACTCCGCCCTGACCTTTTTCGCCTAGCCGATCAGGCCGATTGTCCGTTGACCCCGATGAAACCCTCACGCTCGAGATGCAAAATGATCTCTTGCGCTGCTTCTTCCGGGCTCAGATCGGCGGTGTTGATGACCACTTCGGCATCAGTGGGCACTTCGTACGGATCCGAGATGCCGGTGAACTCCTTTAGAATGCCGGCGCGAGCTTTCGCATAGAGACCCTTGCGATCACGCTGCTCACAAGTTTCTACCGGCGTCGCGATATGCACAAGGATAAAGCCGCCACCGGACTCGATCATGCTACGGACCGCTTTCCGAGTCGCGTCATAGGGAGCGATGGGAGCGCAAATCGCGATCCCGCCATTCTTGGTAATCTCCGAGGCCACGTATCCGATGCGCCGGATATTGATGTCGCGATGCTCTTTGGAGAAACCCAACTCCGAGGAAAGATGCTTGCGCACCAGATCTCCGTCTAACAACGTAACCGGCCGTCCTCCCGCTTCCAGAAACTTGGTCACAAGAACATTGGCGATGGTCGATTTGCCCGAGCCCGAAAGTCCGGTGAAGAAAATCGTCACGCCCTGCTTGTGCCGCGGCGGGTAGCTGCGACGCAATTCATGCACGACTTCGGGATAGGTGAACCAACTGGGAATATCGCGTCCTTCGTTCAAGCGATCCCGCAACTCGGTACCTGAGATGTTCAAAACCCGCGAACCGTTGGTTACTTCGTTGTCGGGAACATATTGGTCCTTATCCTCAAGATAGACCATCATGTTGAAAGGAACCATGGTGACGCCGATGTCAGCCTCGTGCTTCTTGAACAATTCCTGGGCTTCGTAGGGGCCATAGAAAGGCTTGCCGTCGGAATCTTTTCCGGGACCGGCGTGGTCGCGGCCCACGATAAAGTGCGTGACCCCGTGATTCTTGCGGATCAGCGCGTGCCAGATGGCTTCGCGCGGTCCCCCCATGCGCATGGCCAGCGGGAGCATGGAAAGTTTGACGCTTCCCGCGGGGAACTTGGAAAGCAGCAACTGGTAGCAGCGGACGCGGGTGAAGTAATCGACGTCGCCGGGTTTCGTCATTCCAACCGAAGGATGAAGCAGCAGGTTAGCCTCGACCTGCTTGGCCGCGCGGAATGTCAATTCGACGTGGGCGCGGTGCATAGGGTTACGGGTTTGGAAAGCGACAACGCGACGCCAGCCCAGGCGAGCGAATTCGGCCCGGAGTTCGGCCGGGGTGAGACGCAGAGTGCGGAAGTCATAGTGTGAAGGCATCTGCATGCCTTCCAGACGGCCTCCCACGTACCAGGAGTTCCCCTTGTTCAGCAAATAATCGACGCCCGGATGAACTGCACTGGTAGTTCCGAAGACTGATTGAGCTTCCGCTTTGAGGTCGGGCTGCCAGACTTCGTCGACGTGCAGGACCGCCAGCATGACTCCTTCGGCGTCGCGAAGCGCGATCTTGCTACTGCCGGGCTTCAGCGACTTTGCGAAGTCTTCTTTAACGTCCAGCGTGACCGGCATCGGCCACAGGACGCCGCTGCTCAGCCGCATGTTGTGACAGACGCCTTTGTAGTCGGCCTGGGTCATGAATCCGTGGAGGGGAGAGAATCCTCCGCTGACCAGTAACTCGAGGTCGCAGATCTGGCGCGGCGTGAGATCCCACGACGGCCACTCCCGCGATTGGGCTTTCAGTTCGGCAACTCGCTCGGGCGGCGCGATCAGGTCGATAAGTTCTCCGCCGTGGGGCGCAATAATGTGGCTCGTGGAAGCGGTCAAATCCTTAGCTCCTTTATGAACGACAGGTTTATCAGCACGTTAAGTTGCAACTGCTTGCCTGCAGGCAATCTGGCGGTGACGATTTGCGGTCCGCAGAAACCAGGGGGGTAGCGAACGAGCGACGCGCAAGGATACCGCGTAACCCGCAGGGCAGCAAGTTCTGAATGGTTTAGATCGAGTCAAGCTTCAGTACGAGCAATTTCCGTACCTTTGTCGCTTACGGGCGAAGCCGCTATGTGATTGTGAACCAGATGGTTAACAGACTCACTCAGTTTCCGGGCCCGCAATAGGAAAAGAATGTGAAAAGGTTTGCACTCAAGGTGCAGTTCCCATCCGGAAAAAGGCGATTTCATCTGGCGTCGCTGGAGAACCGTTTCTGTGGCGGGGAACTCTGGACGGACTCCGCAGGCACAGCTTTCTGGGATGCAACCGCAGGTTCCTTTATGGAATATTTCAACAGGCACCACACGGCCCGCAGTCCATCTTTCCAGCCTATCTTTTTTCCTTCTTCGTAGGTGCGTCCCCAGTAGCTGATGCCAACTTCATAAATGCGCAAGCGACGTTTCGCGACTTTGACCGTGATCTCCGGCTCGAACCCGAATCGGTTCTCCTCGATAGGAATGGACTGGATTACTTCGCGCCGAAAAACTTTGTAGCACGTTTCCATATCGGTGAGATTGATATTGGTAAGACAATTGGAAAGCAGCGTCAGCGCCCGATTTCCCACGGAATGCCAGAAGTAGAGCACCCGGTGAGGGGCAGCGCCGAGGAAGCGCGAACCATAGACCACATCGGCCTTACCCTGAATCAAGGGATCGAGCAACAGCGGATAATCGGCTGGATCGTATTCCAGGTCCGCATCCTGGATGACCACGAAGTCTCCGGTGGCCGACTGAATTCCCTGGCGGAGCGCTGCTCCTTTACCCATGTTGCGTGGTTGCAGAAAGACCTGCACCTGGCGGTATTGAGTTTGCAGTTCGGAGAGAATTTCGCGCGAACCATCCCGCGATCCGTCGTCTACGCAGAGCACTTCAAGCTCAAGCGGAACGGCTAGGACGCGCTCCACTACATAGCGCAAAGTAGCGCGTTCGTTATAGACCGGTATGACGACCGACAGTTTCATGGCGTACCGGAAAAGTTCCCTTAGTTTAGATCAATCGCTGGGCTTGGCTTCTTATTTTCCAAGGTTACACCAAACCAACTCGCAAGCCTGCTTCGTCAACTCTTAAATAAATCCCCCCAGCCATCACAACTATAGAAGACAGAGTATCTTGGAGGCGGTCCGCGGGAGTGTCAAGAAGTGTAATTAGTTCTCAAGACGCTTACATGATCGGGGAATTTTGTCCTAAGGTTTTTGCCTTAAGGGGTGGGCAGAGCGGGCAGGCCGAAGAGCGTGGTTGTCTTATCTGATGCCGAACGGTCGGCATGCTCGGCACCCGAATCCCGGAACCGCGGTCTTATTCACAAGCTGCGACAGAAACGTGGTCGCCGGACCAGTTCCGTGGTTTCCAATTTTCTCCCTTGCTTTCTATTACTTAAATGCCGGCGTACCGTAACCCGAGAGAACTAAAAGGGCCTTGCCGACCAGGGATCCTAACGGGCATTAGCAGTGCGGTTAGCGGGTGAGACCGGATACTGGGAACTACTGAGGAAATCCGGCTCACTTGGCAGTTTGAATGCTATGATTTTTGGGAGACCCAGCCAAAACCTTGTCTTTTCTTTGCGGCTGGACGGCGAAGGGCGCTTGCAGCAAGGGATCTGTGGAAAACTTCCCTGGGCGGCGTCGGTTATTATTTAAACCCCTGAGGAAGAGCTGACATGGAGGAAAAGCCTGTTCGCCTGGGCCCGCGGGAGCAGCAGATTGCGGAATTGCTGTTGCAGGGCTGTGATAATACGGAAATTGCTGCGCAACTCAAGATGGCTCGGCGCACGGTCAAGGCGCACTTCAATCGTCTCTTCCATCGTTTTGGAATTGACGGCGGTATCAAGCGAGTGAAACTGGCGACAACCTTATACCGGAGGCAAATATGTTTGGAGGAGAGCGCTACGGAAAACGTATTCCGAACGAACGAGAGCGGCGAGTCATCGAACTTGTCGCCCAAGGGCTCAAGAACAGCGAAGTCGCAGAAGCCATCGGCACCACTGAGCATGTCGTAAAAAATTATCTTCGCGTCATTTATGACAAACTCGGACTTTGGAATCGGGTGGAACTTGCGCTCTGGTATGAGGCCAGGCGGCACGAGTCTCTCGTGCAAGCTTGAGTCGCGAGCACTTTCCGAGCAAAACCTGAACTGAGATCGACCCAAATATCTCTGATTACTTGACAGCAGACTTTTTTCCGGTCCGGCTGGGAGCGAAATCCGTCGGAGAAAACCTGGCGCTAGTCACAATTTTTTCGAGCTGCCGGTTCGAACTGATCCAACTGCGCATCGCGCTGCGTCGTAAATTTCCCACCCGGAGTTTTGCCGTACAAGTCTGAGCCCGCGCAATAATAAAGAGCCGTGTGCAGGTCAACCCACACCTGGGCATTGGGATTGCCGAGATAAACCGGCGCCTGTGGTGTTTCCGCCAAGCCCAGGCTCACCAGCAGCTTCTCGAAAAGCGTGAGGCTGGGCGGCGGAGGATTCTTCGATGAACATGATCCTCCGCGGGACGCAGACCCCATCCGGAGAGCACGATCAAAAGCAGGACAACCGCTGCCCCGACATAAACGTCCGCGCGATGTTTAGCGAGCCAGATTCCACTGGCCGATTTCGGGTGCAAGGATTCGAGCCACTCGTGCGCCTTACTCGCGGAGGCCCACGGCGATTGCGCCTTCGGAGTTTCCAGAGCGGTGTCGCGAAACAGCAGCCGTTTCCTCAGCCGTTTCTCCGTCGAGCACTAATGCAGAATCGCTTTCCGGTGTTAACTCGGGTTCACCGCTTCGTCTGGAAATTGCTCCTCATATGTTTCAGTTCGGGAGAGAGTTCGGGATCTAGTTCGTGAGATAGCTCCGGAGAAACCGAGCCTCCGCAATCGCTTGCGAGTCTTCATCGGTTTCTTCGGCTTCGGTCTCCGACCGCAGGCTGCAAATGCCAAGGTGACGTCCATTTGCTCTGCAAGTCACCCGAAGGCAAAGTCCCTGCCGGACGTGCGCTGCCGCATCGGCCGCAAAAAAGTTCCTGATCTCCGAACTGGTATCCGCACTGTGGGCATATTGTGTCTCGGCCCGACTTTGCACTGGCTTCGCTGAGGGGAATGCTAGCCATCTGTTGATCAACTCCACCGGTGGTTCGACGACGTACTGCGCCGGTTCGACAACTTTCTTGGCCGGCTCGGCAATGTTCTTTGCCGGATCCTGACCGCGAGGCGCTCCAGTTGGGGCTTGATTCGTTCCAGAGCTTCCAGCATGGCGGCGCGTTCCGCGGCCAGGGTTTGCCTCCACTCTTTGTCCGCAGCTCGGGCGATTGCCTCGGTCATCAATCCTGCCATGAGTTGGCAGCTTCGAATCTCTGGCTCTTGAATTGAATCGGCATCCGCAAAGCGAATCTCCAGCAGGCCGGCTAGGTTTGCCTTCGTGGTGAAGAGGCAGCGCCATGGATTGTTTGTCGCCGTGTCTCGGGCTGAACCCGGTGGAGAGTTGGCCGTCGCGGACAGACTCGAATCCATCGCCAGGCTGGATCCTGCGAGCTGGCGGCATCTCCTGCGGCCGCGCAGTACTCGAGGCGATTCTCCGCACCACCGCGACCGCCACTGCCGGTCGCGTTCGTGATCTTCCGCAGCCGCTCTACAATCACATTGGCCGCGACCTGCAAATCGCTGGCTTGCGAACGCAAGAACTCCTGGGTCTCTACGATTTGGGCAAGCGCTTCGGCGGGATCCGGCCTCGGGCGATTCGCGACCTCAAACGCCTTTTGCTCCTGAAGCACATGCGCGGCTTTCAGAAGTTGCTGGAAAGTTGTTTCATCCAGCGCCGGTTTTTCCCGTTCGCTTATAATCGTTTGCTCCAGGTGGTCACTTGCTCCCGGCTTGTGCGACTCCGCCATAGGCTAGTGCAATTCGCCGTCCACAGTGCTGTGCCTCAACCTCGCAACCCCTTGATTCTAGCAGTCGCGATTGGCCTGGACTATACCTGAATGGGCGCACTCAAGTGCTTGCACTTCTTGGGATTATGGGCGCGAATCGGATCTTCCTGCGAAACTCGAAAACCGCGCGTTGGGTATAGCCCGGAATGGAGAGAACCCAAGAACGCGACGGAAGGGCAGAATGTGCAAAGTATTACACGGTCATCGTGATGTCGTCTGCCAATCACCCCAGCTCCCGCGCTCACCCGATCTGTTCGATTCTGAACGTCCCATCTCGCGTTCGGACACCTGCTCCGCTTACGTCCGGCGTACGCTCCCGTCAAATCAGAGCCTTACCGCTCGGTTAAGGGAAGGGAAGTTGCTCCAGTCTAGCGAAGGCGCGAGTCTTTGCTGTCGGCGTATAACAAATGCAAACCTTGATCGAAGACCTCCGTTACGGACTGCGCATGCTGCGCAAGAGTCCCGGCTTCACCGTCGTAACCGTGCTCACGCTGGCGCTCGGCATCGGCGCCAACACAGCGCTGTTCTCTGTGGTGAACGGTGTGCTTCTTAATCCGTTGCCCTTTCACCACCCCGACGAGTTGGTTGCCCTGTCCGAAAGCAAACCGAATTTCGCGCAGGGATCAATCTCTTATCCCAATTTCCTGGACTGGCAGAAGGATAACCACACCTTCTCGGCAATGGCCATCACTCGCAGCAACGGCTTTCAGTCTTACCGGCATGGGCGAAGCCGAACAGGTGAACGCGGAGTTCACCTCCTCGGATTTTTTCCCGCTGCTCGGAGTGACGCCCGTGCTGGGCCGCAGCTTCGCGCCCCATGAAGATCAGGTCGGCGCCGGCCCGGTTGCGCTGATCAGCGCGGGTTTCTGGCAGCGCAAGTTCTCTGGGGCGCCAGATGTTCTCGGAAAAAGTCTTACCTTGAACGGCAAAGACTACACCATCGTTGGCGTGATCCCCGCCAGTTTCCATCTGGTTGCTCCGAGCTTCCGTGACAGCGAACTGTACATTCCCATCGGTCAATGGAACAACAACCTTTTGCTCAATCGCGGCGCAGGCCTGGGCATCCATGGATTCGGCCGGCTCAAACCCGGTATCAGCATCCAGCAGGCGCAGGCTGACATGGACGGCGTGACGCGTAACCTCGCAGCCGCCTATCCCGACGACGACAGGGGAATCAGCGCGAACCTCACTCCACTCAAGCAACGGATGGTGGGCAACATCCAGCCGCTCTTGCTGGTGCTCTTGGCCGCCGTCGGTTTTGTGCTCCTGATCGCTTGCGTGAATGTAGCCAATCTTCTGCTCGCGCGCTCAACCGGCAGGACGCGCGAATTCGCCATCCGCGCTGCATTAGGCGCCAGCCGGGGGCGAGTCGTGCGCCAGTTGCTCACCGAAAGCGTGCTGCTTGCCGTCGCGGGAGGGGCGCTCGGCTTGCTTCTGGCCGCTTGGGGAACACGCTCCGTGCTCGCACTGCTTCCCACCGCGCTGCCTCGCGCCGAAGAAATCGGACTCGACTCTCGCGTGCTGATCTTCACCGCGGCAGTTTCAGCGCTCGCGGGAATTTTCTTCGGCTTGGCGCCCGCGCTCAAAACATCGCAGCCCGACTTGCACGACGACTCTCCAGGAGGGAGGCCGCGGCGCGAGCGGGACACGCCACCGTGCCCAGGGCGTCTTCGTGGTGCTTGAAATGGCGATGGCCCTGGTGTTGCTCATCGGCGCGGGATTGCTGATCCGCAGTCTGACCAATCTCTGGAGAGTCGATCCGGGCTTTGATCCGCGCAATGTGCTGACTTTCGGCCTTGCGCTGCCTCCATTCATCATGACGGCGCCTCCTGGCGCGGTCCGCGCCAACCTTTCGCGCACTCGATGACAAGCTCGCATCGACTCCCGGGCGTCCGCGCAGTCTTCGCTGAGTTGGGGCGCGCTCCCATGTCGGGAGACGATGAACAGCAGTTCTGGCTCGAGGGCCAGCCCAAACCCGCAAGCGAAAACGATATGAACTGGACGCTCGATTACATTGTCGGTCCCGATTATTTGAAGGCGATGGCGATTCCGCTCCAGCGCGGTCGTTTCTTGTCAATGCACGACGACGAAAACGCTCCGCTCGTGATCACGATCGACGATGTCTTTGCCCGCAAGTTTTTTCCCAACCAGGATCCCATCGGAAAGCGTATTCACATAAACGGCCGCAGCACATCCGCCGAGATTGTCGGCGTCGTGGGCCATGTGAAGCAATGGGGCCTCGACTCGGACGACCGACAGGAACTCCGATCCCAGATGTATCTTTCCCTCATGCAATTGCCGGACGAAGCCATGGCGCAGGTTCCCGCCGGCCTGAACGTGGTAACTCGCTCCGAGGCAAACACACCTGCGCTCTTCGACTCCATTCGTCATGCCAGTGATCAGATGAGCCGCGAGCAAGTCGTATACAGCTTTCAAACCATGAACGAGACGATCTCGTCCTCGCTCGCGACCCAGCGGTTTTCCATGCTTCTGCTCGGCAGCCTTCGCGGCCCTGGCGCTGGTGCTCGCCAGCGTCGGCATCTACGGTGTCGTCTCCTATGTAGTCGGCGAGCGCACGCATGAGATCGGCATCCGCCTGGCGCTGGGCGCGGATCGCCAGCATATTCTTCGTCTGATTCTTGGACGCGGCGGAAAACTCGCTTTGGCGGGCGTGGGATTGGGTCTCGCCTCTTCGTTGGCGTTGACCAGGCTCATGTCCAACTTGCTCTACGGAGTCCACGCCACCGACCCGCTAACCTTTGCCGTCGTCGCCGCTCTGCTTACCCTGGTTGCGCTTGCCGCGTGCTACGTCCCGGCTTGGCGTGCCAGCAGAGTTGATCCCCTGGTAGCTCTGCGCTACGAGTAGCCGGGATTTCATTCGGCTTCTCCCTCGCGCGCCCTCGTGTGGCGGAGCTTTTCAGCGAACTGCTTTGGCCTTTCGTCGCCGCGCTCCGAATATCAAGAGCTTCTCACTGTGCCGTTTCAGCACCGTTTCTCCCGTATTGGCTCTCCGAACGCCGAAATTCCGTTCTCTCATTTCCTCAAACTGCGGCATTCAAAGGTCTTTATCCCTCCGTGTGCGCAGGCGAAGCTTTGGCGAATAACTTGCTTTACCTTTCAGTGATTGATTCGCGTCAATCAGAAACGGGCGAGTAAGGAATTCGTAAGCGAGCAGAGAGGACATTCCATGTTGGATCTGAGCGAATCAAAATTACGCAACGCGATGAACAGGTTCTCCAGTTGCTGGTTGAAGGATGCAGCAACAAAGGAGATCGCGGAGCAACTGAACATCAGCCCCCGGACCGTGAAACAGCATTTGCGTACGTTGTTTCTCCGCGCCGGGATCAAGGATGGCCGCAAGCGGGTGAAACTGGCCACTGCCGTCTTCCAAAGGGAGCAGAGGGAGTCTCATGCAACCATGTGATCGGCTCACCGCCAAGGAAATTCAGGTTGCGATGCTGGTCTGGGAAGGCCAGACGAATCGCGAGATCGCCAACGTGATCGGTACCACCGAGCAGGTCATCAAGAATTACCTGCGCAATACGTTCGACAAGCTCGGCGTCTGGAGCCGCCTGGAACTGGCCCTGTATGTCGCCGCGCACGGTGGCGCCCACTGGCACGATCCGACGGCTTTGCCACCCCGTCTCCACCTCGTCAATCGGCGGGGCGCAGCACTTCGATGACCAGAGGTCACCACAACTGACGAGCGGGTCGAAGCTGTTGTCGCGTTTGATTTCCGCCTAGTTTTTCACAATTGGGGTTGCACATTCCGGTGGTGGTGAGGCGGTTGATCTCAAGCTTCAAATGGCCGCCAGGGCGCGCCTGGCCGCATCGCGGTCGAAACGGCAGCGGCGCAAATGCACAAGAAACGGTGCAATGCCCTGTGAAGAGAATGCATGTGCCTGAAAATGAAGAGCATGGAAATTTGCAAAACCAGTTGACGGCGTCCTGCCCGGTGGAGTAAATACCTGCAACTGTCTTGGGCAGTACTTGTGTGCAGGAAAGGCGTTGCTTCGTTTCGCGGCTTGGGGGGCCTGCATTAAATCGTTTTAAGCGGTTAAGATGCTTTTCTCCGATGAACTGGACGTGAGAAAAAGCGTCATAAACAAAGCGTCTATAAGAGTGGGGCATCCTATTTCGTCATCACTCGGAGAGCAAGTCGGGTTTGCCGCTGGACTTCCGGCGTGGAACTGGAGTGAACGAGCCCCGGCAATCAGCATGCAATATTCAGTTGGCTGGTTGTCTGAATCCTCCTATGGCTTATGCAGCAAGTAATCCGGTTAAAGCCACCATCCTGGTCGTGGATGACTCGCCAGAAATCCGCCGTTATCTTTGTGCCTTGCTGGAACTCGACTCCTATAGGGTCGAGACCGCCAGCAGCGGCTATGAAGCATTGCAAAGAGTGGCCCATGGATGCACTCCGCAGGTGGTAGTACTCGACCTGCAGATGCCCGGCATGGATGGCCTGGAAACGCTGCGAAGACTGCAGGAGTTCCGGCCAAAGCCGCACGTCATCATGTGCTCAGGAGTAGACGATCCGGAAAAGATTCGCGAGGCGGTCTCGTTGGGCGCTCACGCTTATCTGGTGAAGCCCGTGCAGCATTTGTACCTCTCAGCTGCCGTCGACCGCTGCCTTAGGGAACGTGCAGCCAAGCGGCTGGCGGATCATCTGAGCGCCCAACTGTTCGTCTTGCCATCACCCAGCCCGCTGTAACCGATCGCCGGTTTGCGATTTCAGCGCCTCATTCTTACCTTGCCGCCGAGAAACTGCTTGAGTTGATTCCTGTCTTGTTCCGTGATCTCGGTAAACTTCACGCCAATGCCAAATCCGGGAGTGCTGGTAACGACTTCGCCGCTGGCCCATAACTTGAACTCCTCAACCCACAGCGCAATTCTGATTTGCGTTCCTTTCGGGAGTGGATTGGGCATCTCGAGGAAACATCCGCCTATGCTGAGGTCGGAGGTACGGGTACGGATGGGAGCGGTTTCGCCCGACGGATAAACCTCCGCCGAGTTGACGCACTTCAATCGGCCGCTGGCTCGGCGATCGCCGTTGGGCCGCTTCATCGAAGCTGGGGGGCGGCAGTTTGAAGTCCCACAGACTCTTTTCCGGCGACAGGTTCAGCAGACCCAAATGACCAGCTTTAGGTGTGCCCGGAGTGCCTACCCATTTCACCCGAAAGTGGACTTTGGTTGCGCCATAGGTCAGACCCACAATCTCATCCACGTTGGGTTTCGCTTGAACCCCGGCCACCTCTACCCCTTGTTGGCTGACGTTCAGGGTAGACACCTTTTCGGAGAAAATCTGCCCGCCAGCGTCAGTCCCGAAAATTCGGACGGGCACCTTGATCTCGATGCGGGGCTCTCGGCGTTTGCCCATAACCGGACCAGACTCCTTCAAAAAGAAGCTTGGGGCCTGGGGTGACGTGATTCTACTGCAGACCTCCTGACACCCCTCAATGAACGGATGGACTACACGACTGGGCAAGCCTTGCCACCCGGGCAAAGGAAAACGCTGCAAAAGCTTGCATAAAACCTTCCACGCCCCGGGCGATCGCAGCTGCAAACCGCGCTTTTACGGGCGTTTTGTCATGAAACTGCGGCATCCCAATTGCTCTGTCTCGGGCGTGCGTCTCAGGTTCAGCTCTATGTCGCCCCAGCCGTGCCGCCCCAGTTCGAGGTAGGAAATGACCACTAAAGAAAGCTTCTGGATGGCCTGCGACTCGATCGAACAGTTGCGCGCCGAATATGGACCCTTTCAAACCCGCGCCGAGGCCGAGGCCGAAGCCCGGAAGCTGGGATTTGGCTTTCTACTTCGCTACGAGCACGTCATCGACGCCAACGAAAACATACAGGAAGTGCGGTGCATCTTCATCGAGTTGCCGAACTCACACTCCGCCCCTACCGGTCCCGTTATCCGCAGGCTGCACACCCGCTGCGCCACCTGCGGAGAGACCTCGGTCCACGAAGAACATTGGCAGGCTGAAGTCTGGGCCGATATTCACGAGTTCGAGCACATCCGCCATCGGGTTCGCCTGTTCGAGCAAACCCGTCGCGAAGGTCTCAAGGAAATCGGCGACTGGCGCGATCAATGCGCCTGATCCCACTCCGGTTCTGCAAAATTCCGTGATTTTCTGCTAGTCTGTTCCCCGTACCACGGGCCCTCGAACCGGGCCTCCGCTGAGAGACCTATGGCCTTGTTGATTTCGCTGTTCCTCGCGCTCCTTCCACTGCTAGGCGTCCTTTATATCGTCATATTCGGCTCTCTGACCACGGTGGATGGCCTGTTCATGTCCCTCATCCTGCTGTCGATCTCGGGCATTCTTGGCCTGAACGTTTTGATTGAGTTGCGCAAAGGGAAATCCGCCTTCGCACCCAGCCACAGCGTGCTCGGCGCGAGATCGACCGGCCCCATCTCCGATGGATCCCGGCTGAAAACTCGCGGCAAAGTAAAAGATGTCGTGTTCTTTGAGTCCAACGTCGGACAGCCCAACAAATCCATCGTCACTCTTTCCGACGGCGCCTTCATCCCAAACCCTCGCCCTCGAGGGAGACGTGCGCAACGCCCTTCCCGTAGGCCAGACGCTCGAGATCACGTTGCGGAAAGAAGCCGGAAAGAACGTGCTGGTCGACGTAAGCTACGCCTGACACTAAGCCCCCGTAAAATAACTAGGTAGCCCGGACGCTTCGTCCGGGGGCGCAAATAAATCCCGAGAAGGCATTGCAGCCGCCTCCCTGATTACGAACGTAACGCACAACCCTACTTCCATCTCGCTCCCACCCGCAATTTCATTAGAGAATTACCAGCATCGGTATTCGCTGGGCGAAGTCCGCCCGAAAGCGGAGGGGGAATGCAGCAAACGCAGAGACGAACAAACCGCGCCGCCGCCCACCATGCTGGCGCGCGCCGAACAAATCCAGCGGGAGATCCAACAGCTCTCGGGACGCGATCTGCAGTTGTGGTCGATCGTAATCCTGGTCATCCTGGTACTCACTGCGGGAATGCTGGCGCTGGTTCTACCGAACGTCATCTGGGCGCAGCGCGTCATTCGCATCGAACACGTTTACCTGCCGCAACTCTTCTTCGGACTGATCTCGCTGGTTCTGCTCTTCAACATTTATCTGGTTGGACAAAAGATTACGCTGAACAACACGCGCCGCGCCCTCATCAGCGAACTGGTATTGAATGAACGATTGGAAAGCCTTTCGTTGATTGATCCTTTAACCCAACTGTTGAACCGGCGCGCGATGAACGAACTGATTCCGAGAGAGGTGGCTCGCGCCAACCGCCTGTCCAGCCATCTCACTTTTCTGACCATCGATCTCGACGGATTCCGCGCCATTAATTCGAGGCTGGGAAACATCGAAGGCAATCTGCTGCTGAAAGAATTTGCCAAGCTGCTCACCCTGACGTTTCGCGGCGGCGACATCGTCTTCCGCCAGGGCGGCGACGAATTCCTGGTCGTCATGCCGGACACCAGCGAAGAAGACTCCGACTTTCCCATCCGCCGCCTGCACCGTGCGCTGGAGCAGTGGAACCTCACCAGCGGCAAGAGCTATCAACTCTCGTTCAGTTGGGGCATCGCGGCCTACGTAACCGGCAGCGAAGTCGAAGATGTCCTCCGCGCCGTCGACCGCCAGCTCTACCAGAAGAAACACAACCTCGTCCCGGTGTTCTAGAGACGCTGATTTTAAGTTCCAAATAACTTTGCACGGATATTCAGCAACAGGTCGTGCGGCGCGGACACTCCTGTCGGGGCGCCAGGCTGCCCGCATTTCCTCCGCAAAAAAAACTCTCCCTTTCACGCAAAATCTAGAAAACAAAGGATCGGAATTTTTCTTGCCTCCTAGATCTATGGTTCTTAAGGTAGTTGCGGGCAAAATATTCTAAACATTGGAGTTATCGGGGTTGCTGGCTTGTTGCGGTTCCGTTTCGGAACCGCGGGTCAGAGCTGCGCCCCAAAAGGTGCGCTCATGGTCAGGTTGTCAAAGGTCGTAGATTATCTTCTAGATAACCTGTATGTTCTTATGTTATCGGATATGGAAGAGCCAGGTCAAGCAGAAAGTGGGACGGTGTCTGATCTCGTTCCCAAATTGGGAATCTCCCACTGACCCTTCCGCATAGGACGCCGAAAAGGCCGCCGCCGCGAATATTGCTCAACCCAGGTTAGCGTCCAAAGAACATCCAAAGACCGGACGCGAACCTGGGGCACTGGCGGGCATACAATACTCCCGTGAAGTTCGGCCAGCACTTCGAGCCAAGCAGAAGTGAGCGTATGACGCGAGGAATCCCATTCACCGCGTGGGTGTCAGCGATTCTATTCCTAGTGTCCCCAGCGTCTGCCCAGAAGTATACGATCACTGATTTAGGGGGCCTTTCTGGAGGCAACAACAGCGAAGGCCAGAGTGTTAGCAGTTGTGGTCATATCGCTGGATATGGTTATGTCACGGGCGGCCCAAATGGGTTTTTCTGGAGCGAGCGCGCGGGCATGCGAGAGCTAGTCACGCTTCCGGGAGGCGCCTGGGCCGTGCCGATGGGGATCAACGCTTCCGGGAATGTAGCTGGGTATGCCGATGCGGACAACGGATATGAAACACATGCGGTCCTCTGGGTTCAGGGGAAGATTCGCGATTTGGGCACTCTGCGTGGCGGTTATGCGAGTTGGGCAAATGGAATGAATGATGCGGGCGATATTGTTGGTTTCTCCAGCAGTAGCGGCAACGAGCCCCATGCGGTCCTGTGGAATAAGGAGGGCCATCTGCAGGATTTGGGTGTACTCCGTGGCGGATCCTACAGCCAGGCACTTGCAATTAACCAAGGCCGTGAAATAGTCGGATTTTCGGACAAGGTTGGCTACGACGGATGGCGAGCGTTCTCGTGGACACAGTCTGGAGGCATGCGTGATCTGGGCACGCTGCCGGGTGGCGGGAGCACTTCCGCGAGCAGTATCAACAACTCGGGACAGATCGCCGGTACCTCCAATAACACAGCGGTAGTATGGAGCAAAGACAAGAAGATTGAAAATCTTGGAAAGCTGTCCGGCGCTTCGTGGAGTGTCGGGAATGCGATCAACGATCGCGGCGAGGTCGTCGGTTATTCGGGATGGATTGCTTTCGTTTGGAGTAGAGCACATGGCATTCAGGATTTGAACCATCTCATTCCAAGCAACTCTGGTTGGAGTCTCCAGTACGCCAGCGCGATTAACGATCACGGGCAGATCACTGGATGGGGGATGATAGACAACGAAACTCACGCATTCCTGCTAACCCGGACAGACCAGCCGCCGTGGGCGTGTCAGTAGTGTAAGCCGTCCGAGTGGCAGATCTGATTTGCCTCCGACCCAACAGCGTCGGACACGGAAGTAAGAAAATTACTTAAGGGATGATCTCAAACACCACGCCGCCGCCGTGCTTGCCGCCCACGGTGGTGGTGCCATAGAGGTGTTTGCCGGCTTTGTCGAAGATCAGGCCAGCGGTGGACTGGGCTCCGTCTGGGCCGGTGAAACGGTGGAGAACGGTGTATTTCCATTTGCCGTTCGATCCGGGCGCCAGCTTGAACACCGTGCCCGCATTGTTGAGGCCACCCCAGGCAGTCGTGCCGTAGAGACTGCCGGACTTATCCAGGACCAGCCCAGCGAACGGAGCATACCCATTCTGGTCCAGGTGGAAGGAATGCAGCGTGGTTTCCTTCCAGAGGCCATTCGAGCGCGGGGAGAGTTTGAACACCGTGCCGCAGCCGCCACCACACGTGTTGTCCGTCCCGCCCCCGGCGGTCGTGCCGTAGAGATTGCCCGAGGAATCGAAGACCAACCCCGCATAAGAAGCCTGTCCGTCGCGGCCACCCGGAACCCAGTTGAAGCGATGTAGCACACGTTCCTTCCAGCCGCCGCCGGAGGCGGGAGTTAATTTGAACACGGTTCCGCAACCAGCCTCGCAACCCTGAGTAACGACGCCGCCGTAGACGGTAGTTCCGTAAAGACTGCCCGCTTGGTCCCAAATCAGGCCAGCTTCGGGAGTGCTCCCGTCGCCCTTGGCGGTGAAGTCGTAGATTACACTTTCGGTCCAGCCGCCGCCCGACGAAGGCGATGCCTTGTAAACCGTGTTTTCTTGTGTGGTTCCGTAGAGGTTGCCAGCCTTGTCAAGGACCACGCCAGCAAAAGGGCTATATCCATCGTTGCCGTTTCCGAAACTGTGGAGCACGTTCAGAGTCCAGCCACCAGAGCCGGGCGTCAGCTCAAATACGGTGCCGCCCGTTATACGCTCCGCCGCCAATCGCCGTGCTGTAGAGGTTGCCTGATTGATCGAAGGCTACACCTGCGTACGGAGCGTCGCCCTCGCTGAGGTTCAGGCTGTGCAGCACGCTCAAGGTCCAAGGACCGCCGCCCGACGAGGGGGTCAGTTTGAAGATGGTGCCGCAGCCCAGGTTGCAGTCGCCGCTGCCCCCGTAATCGGTGGTGCCATAGAGAGCGCCCTTGGCGTCGAAGGTCAGCCCCGCATTCGATCCGCAGCCTTCAGGGGCGCAGTCGAAACTGTGGATTATCTTGAATTCGCTGGCTAGGGACGCGACGCTCCCCAGCGCAAGGACAGTTGCGACGATAGCCGTCAGCCAGCACGCATTGGCCCAGAACCGTCTTCGTCGCATTCGAGTAACCTCCTGAAAAAAATCCCAGGCTAAAGGCGGGCCAGAGGAGCGCTCTCCGGCCCGCTATTTTAGCATCGAACCAGACCTAGCCAGAGGGCTGGCCCCAGCCTTTCTTCCTGAGTTTACTCATGCGGATGCGCTGCTCTTGTCTGTTCGTTGTTGGAGGGACAGAGGCGGGATTTTGGTCCTAAACGACCGCTGGGCTGATCCGAACCTTTGCAAAGAACGCGAAAAGGGGGGGCCACCCCTGGTGGAGAGCGTTGGTTCCCCTTTCGACTTCGCTCAGGACAGGCTCTGCGGGGCATGAACCGAGTGTGCGGCTTGGCGGCGCGGCTGAACAGACTGAAAAACTCCGTTCTCGAGATCAGCGCGTGAAGGCGTCGCTGAAAAAATAGCAGTTATGGCACGGCTGAAGGCGAGCCATAATACGAACCGCTAGTTTTTTCAGCAAACGGTGAAGCCGCACCCTTTCACGAATCTTGGCCTACCTCACCGCTCATCGCGCAGAGCGAGCCGCCGTTCTTCGGGCGTCATCTGGTTCCACAGAACTTTCAAATCCTGTTCGATGCGGGTGTTGCTGGGGTCTTTGCGTAATGATCGCGAGAACCAGCGGTAGGCAGTCGGCAGATCACGAGTGGCGCAATGGCCCGTCGCATACATTGTGCCCAGAACATTCTGCGCCTGGGCATTCGAGTGCTGCGCCGCGGCCAGTAAATTTGTCCTGGCCCGGGTGCAGTTTTCAGGAACGCCGTTTCCGTAAAGATATTTCTCGCCTTCAGCCTCCAGATCGTCTGCGCGCGCAGCCGCCGTTGTCGCCTTAGCTCGTGGCTTCGCGTTCTTGGGTGCGGGCGCAGGTTGGGACGCCGCGTCGCCGGAGTCAGCGGGCGCCGGCGCAGCGGACGAATCGGATGGTTGGGATTGATCCGACTGCGGACCCTGCAAAGGATTGGCCGTGCCGGGCGCGGCAGGCGGCGGAGTTTGGGTTGGCGGCGCCGATGCTTGATCGCTGGTACCCGTGCCCGGCTTCGGGGCTTGAGCATCCGGATTCGCGGCGGTAGCCGGAACTGTCGCTGAACTCGCGTCCGCGGCTGGCGCAGATGCATTCGGTTGAGCGCTGCCTCCAGCGCCGCTCGAGAACCTGGAGATCAGCGAACCCAAATCACTCCGCCAGTGCCAGCCCACTAGAGCGAGCGCGGCCAACAGCAGAATGAGTGCCAAGAAATATTTTCCGCGATGGCTGGCAGGAGGTTCATCCTCCAGCAGGTAGCTGAGACTTCGCACGTCAACCGGCTCGCGCTCCAACGCGATCGGCGAAGGCCGGCTTACCGGCCTCGGTACCTGCGGCGGCGGCAAGGGAGTGGACCGGGCCGATGGAGCCATCGGAATAGGCAAGGGCGCCGCGCACATCCCGCAAAAGCGGTGCTGCGGGAAGTTTTCATAGCCGCACTTTTCGCACTTTACCAGCATCGATGTCTTCATAGAATACACCGCTTAGATGGCAGATCGATGCGTTCGGTTGTTAGCTTACCAACCCGGTAGTGCGTGCAGGCGCAAGTGTGCCCGCCCGTGCGGCTCCCGCGTCAAGGTGAATCTTGAGTGGGCGATTGCGCCCTCGTGAAATCACCTCTATCGAGACAGACCAAACAGCAATCACTCACTGGCCGTTTAGACAATCAATCCGCAGCACTGGTTACCACGCGCTCATGAACTTCCGTGACCTATTGCAATTCGATCTTTAGCCGAATAATGGGATCGCTGCAACCCAGTACGTTGTTTGACTGCGAAGCTGCTCTCGCAGTCCGGATCGCGGATGCAGCGGCTCTTCAAATCCCCCGCCGTGCGCTAGCACGGGCAAGAGAGGCGGTACCGTGAGATATCTCACGTCGCAGTCGAAGTCAATCACCAGCCTGATTTCTTTTCTCACTCTTCTACTCTTCCCGGTCCTTGCAGCTGCACACAGCGTCGACTTGACATGGGACGCCAGTAACTCCCAGAACATCGTCGGATACAACGTCTATCGGGGACCCAGCGCCAACGGTCCATTCACAAAAATAAATTCCGTTTTGGATCCGAGCACCAGCTACATCGACGGCACCGTCCAAGGCGGTCAAACCTATTACTACGCAGCCACAGCTGTCGACAATATGGGTGTCGAAAGCGACTACTCGAACCTGGGTGAAGCGGTTATTCCGAGTGGCGGATCGGGTTCCAAAAACGCGTTATACAACTTTGCGGGCGGCAGCGACCCCAAGCTACCTTACGCCGGTCTGGTTTTCGATAAGGCAGGAAATCTTTACGGCACCACGGAATTCGGCGGAACCAACAACCAGGGCACAGTCTTCGAGATCACTCCGAACTCGAACGGCGCCTGGACTGAAACCGTGCTCTACAACTTCAGCGGCGCCGCCGATGGAGGTCAGCCCTACGGCAGCCTGGTGTTTGACGCGTCCGGCAATCTGTACGGAACGACTAACTTCGGAGGCAGCGCGAACTGTAACCTTGGTTGCGGCACTGTCTTTAAGTTGACCCCAGGCTCCGGTGGCTGGACGGAAAGCGTACTCTACATTTTCGCCGGAGGCGCGGACGGTCGCGAACCCTTTGCCCGGCTCGTCCGCGACACGTCCGGCAATCTTTACGGTACGACTTTGCTCGGCGGCAATGTGAACTCAGCCTGCAGCACGGGCTGCGGTACCGTCTTCAAGCTGACGCCGGGTTCCGGCGGATGGACAGAAAGCGTGCTCTATGCTTTTACCGGAGCAGCCGATGGAGCGTCGCCGTACGATGGCTTGGCCCTTGACCCAGCCGGTAATCTCTACGGCACGACGTACGCCGGTGGCACTTCTGGAAACGGCGCAATCTTCGAGCTGACGCCGGGTTCCGGCGGATGGACCGAGAGCGTGTTGTATGCCTTCACGGGCGGGGCCGACGGAAAATATTCCTACGGTGACTTGATCCTCGATGCAGCCGGCAATCTTTACGGGACGGCATTTCAGGGTGGCGCTCAGGGTTATGGCTTGGTGTTCGAGTTGGTGCTCACCAAGAAAGGTAACCGGAGGGAGAGAGTGCTGCATAGTTTCGGGAACGCTCCATCGGCTAACCCGGTTGCCGGGCTGGTAATGGACTCGGCCGGTAATCTCTACGGCACTACCATGGCGGGAGCTCAGCAGAGCCTGTGTGGCGGCGGATGCGGCACACTCTTCAAGCTCGTGCCCACAGCGACTGGCGGCTGGACGTACAACGTCGTTCATCTGTTCGGACGCGGCACCGACGGATTCCATCCCACCGGCGATCTCGTCTTGGACTCGACCGGCAATCTTTTCGGCACAACCCAAGCGGGCGGTGCTCAGGGATCCGGTCTGGTCTTTGAAATCATGCACTAATCGAGCTTTTTGCTGGCGGGGAGACGGGCGCGCCTCCGCCCGTCTCCACTTGAAGTTAAATTCGCTCTCCTCACTTTCCAGCGACAAGCCTGAGACCTTTCCGCCGCGAGTACCCAGTGCCGCGGAACTCTCCGAATTCGCCTTTCACTTGTATAATCACAAATTCGTTAATAGCGAGTGATTTTCAAGGAGAGTCTTCTTGTCGGAAGCGGAGATTGGCATTATCGGCGGGAGTGGGCTTTACTCCATGCCCGGCCTGACCGATGTCCGGGAACTGAAACAGGAGACTCCTTTCGGGGATCCTTCTGACGCTTATGTTCTGGGCACGCTCGAAGGCCAAAAAGTTGCATTCCTGGCGCGTCACGGACGCGGGCACCGCATTCTTCCGACGGAATTGAATTTTCGCGCCAATATTCACGGCTTCAAACAGCTCGGCGTCCAGCGAATTGTCTCCGTGTCGGCTGTCGGGTCGTTAAAGGAAGAGCACAAGCCACTCGATTTCCTGATTCCCGATCAGTTTTTCGATCGCACTCGCCATCGCGTGGACACGTTTTTTGGCGAGGGCGTTGTGGCCCACATCGCCTTTGCCGATCCTGTCTGCCCTGAACTCGCCAGGATCGTGGAAGGTGCGTGTAAGAAATCGGGTGTGACCGGCAAGCTCGGTGGAACTTATCTATGTATGGAAGGTCCGCAGTTCTCCACCAAGGCGGAATCCAACGTGTACCGCAGTTGGGGCATGGACGTAATCGGCATGACCAATCTGCAAGAAGCCAAGCTCGCTCGCGAGGCCGCGATTTGCTACGTCACCGTCGCCATGGTGACCGATTACGATTGCTGGCATCCGCACCACGACTCAGTCACAGTCGATCAGATCGTCGCCGTGCTGCTGAAGAATGCCGAGAACGCCTGCCAGGTCGTGCGCCAGACGGTAGCGGCGATGCCCGCCAAACGAGACTGTAACTGCGGTGCGGCCTTAGCGCATGCTATTCTCACCGACCGCGACAAGATTCCTGCTGCCACTCGTGAGAAACTCAAACTGATCCTCGGAAAATACCTGGAGACCAAGACTTCATAATGAGTATCGTCGCTGTAGGTTCGATTGCTTTTGATTCCATTGCCACGCCTTCGGGGCGTGTGCAGAATGTATTGGGCGGTTCCTGTACATACTTTTCCCTCGCAGCCAGCTACTTCACCGATGTCCGCATTGTCGCCGTGGTGGGTGAAGATTTCACCGCCGAACACGAAAATGTTCTCAAGAAACGAAAAATTGACACCCGGGGGATCGAACACGCCGAAGGCACAACCTTTCGCTGGGGTGGGCAGTATCTCGATAATCTGAATGAGGCCAAAACAGATTTCACCGAGCTGAACGTGTTCGCCGGCTTCCAGCCGCGGATTCCGAATGAGTATGCGGATTCCAAATTCTTGTTCCTCGGCAACATTCATCCCACGCTGCAAACCGCGGTTCGGCAGAAGATGGACGGACTCAGGCTCACCGGTGGCGACACCATGAATTACTGGATCAAAGATTTTCGCCCGGACCTGATGGAAACTCTGAGACTGGTCAACGTGCTGCTGATCAACGATGGCGAAGCCAAAATGCTCGCTGGTGAATCCAATTTGCTTCGCGCGGCCCAGAGAGTCCTGGCCATGGGACCGCAAGCACTCGTGATCAAGCATGGCGAGTACGGCGCGACGATCTTCTTTCGGGAAGGCGCATTCGGTGTTGGACGCCATCCGTTTCGCGCGCCCGCCTTACCCATTGAGGAAGTCAAAGACCCCACCGGAGCGGGCGACTCCTTCGCAGGAGGGTTCATGGGATATATCGCGTCGCAAGAACAGTTGAACCGCGAGGTCTTGAAGCGAGGCCTCTTTTACGGCGGCGTCATGGGATCGTTTGCGGTAGAGCGCTTTGGTACCGAACGCCTGCAATCCCTAAGCCGCGAGGAAATCGACGCCCGCTTCCAAATCTTTCGCGAACTGACGCATCTGGAATGAACGTTCAGCGAAAAAGTCTTCAACCGAACGAAGCCCAGCCCATTCGAAAGTGGGATCGCGAAACCGCCCTGGTGGCCCAGTTCGCTGCCTGCGTCTCATTCATATCGTTCGCTTATTATTTGCAGCACGGTGGCTTGCTCCTCTACGGCGATGCAGTGGCGCACCTCAACATCGCCCGCCGCGTGTTCGACTCCCGCACTCCGGGCCTGCTGCAACTCGGAACCGTTTGGCTCCCATTGCCACATCTGCTGATGATCCCATTCCTGATTTCCGACTCGGCGTGGCAATCGGGCATTGGCGGGTCCATTCCTTCAATGGTCGCTTATGTTCTGGGCACGGCGGGCATCTTTCGACTGGTGCGGGGTGCGTTAAGTTTTTCTTCGAGACCCGATCCCGCAGCAAGAATTGCCGCATGGTTGAGCGCGATCATTTACGCCGCGAACCCTAATCTGATTTACTTGCAGACCACCGCGATGACTGAGTCTTTGTATCTTGCGCTATTCATTTGGGCAGTGGTCTACTTCAGCGAATTCGCGCAGACATCGTCTCAGAATGATGGCCGACCGATTGTGCCGTCTTCGTCGTTGATGAAGTGTGGCCTTTGCCTCGCGGCGGCTTGCCTCACGCGCTACGACGGATGGTTTCTTGCGACCGCACTCTGCGCGGCCGCGCTCGCCATCGTCCTCAAGCGCGACGATCAAGCCCTACGTCGCAGTTTCGCGAAATTCGTTTTACTCGCAGCCGCGGCTCCGGCGCTCTGGATTGCATACAACGCCATTATTTACAGGAACCCGCTGGAGTTTGCCAACGGACCCTACTCGGCCCGGGCCATCGAGCAGAAAAATGCGTCCCCGGGCTCTCCGGGACATCCTGGCTCTCATAATTTACCGGTTGCCTTCAGTTACCTCCTCAAATCGGCGCAGCTGAATATGGCAGAAGGGAACTGGCAGAAACTCTGGATGGTATTGCTCTTGGCCGGGGCTCTCGCAATTCCAATTCTTGATCGCCGACTGTGGCCCTTGCTCCTTCTCTGGGTGCCAGTTCCGTTCTATATGCTTTCGATCGCGTACAGTGGTGTCCCTATTTTCCTGCCCACGTGGTGGCCATTCTCGTTTTACAACGTACGCTATGGGTTGCAGCTTCTTCCCTTGTTCTCTGTGGCCGCCGCTCTGGTCGCTCATTTCTTGCTACGCTTCGGACGGAACAAACCCGCAAAGACCGCGATAGTCATCGTCCTCCTCGTCTTGCTGACCGCGAGCTATGCCTCTGTGTGGAGAACGCAGCCGGTGTGTTTCCGCGAGGCCTGGGTGAACTCCCGAACCCGCCTTGCCCTCGAAACTGAACTGGCATCGAATCTGACGAAATTGCCTCACAACTCTACTTTGTTGATGTATCTCGGCGACCACGTGGGCGCTCTCCAGAAAGCCGGAATTTCTTTGCGTCGAACGATTAACGAAGGCAACCATCGCCCGTGGAGAGTGCCGTCCGATCGCGAGGGCTTGTGGGAGCGCGCTCTGGCGGATCCGTCGCGGTACGCCGACTTCGTGGTTGCGATGGATGGCGATCCTGTCGCGATCGGTGTTCAAAGGCAAAAACTTTCTTCCATCGTGGTGATTCGTACCGAGGGACAGCCCGCAGCCACAATCTACTGGACGCACGCTGGTTCTTCCCAAGGCTCCGCCCGGTAATCACGCGGGTTAACCGTGCCGCTCAGGAACGCGTTGGGGTCTAGTTGTCCGGTGATAAAATCCAGCCAACCTGCGCCCTCATGTTCAACTGGAATCACATCTACGAAATTCTTCAGACCGAGATGAACACCCTCGTCGGGGTGTCGATCGCGCGCCTTGCGCTGGCGGCTATTTTGGGCGGCTTGATCGGGATGGAACGTCAGCTGAAGCATCGGCCTGCGGGCCTGCGGACCAATCTCTTTATTTGTCTTGGCGCCGCGATGTACACCCTGCTTTCGGATGAACTTGCGGTTGAGCACATCGGCGATCACACTCGCATCGCGGCCCAGATCATTCCCGGAATCGGCTTTATCGGAGCTGGCTCTATCCTTCACGCCCGGGACAAACTGGTTACCGGACTAACCACGGCGGCAACTCTCTTCGTGGTGGCCTCGGTCGGAATGGCGGTGGGCGGAGGTCTCTATCTCACATCGATTTTTGAGACTGGACTCATTTTGCTTTGCCTTTTTTTGTTGGGATACGCGGAGGAGCGCTTCGGTTTGAAAGCCGCAGTCTATGCTTACGAGGTTGCTGGCCGGAGCGCCGACGAGCTCAACCTGGAGATAAACCGCGTTCTCGAAAGCGTCCACGGCATGACCGACAACCTGCAGGTGGCCGCGACTCCGCAGCACGTGAGAGTTCAGTTTGAGTTGGAAGCTACGCGCAAGGATCAGGGCCAGGTGTTGCGCCTGCTGAAGCAATCTCCTGTTTTTGAAAGCGCGACTTCTCTGGGTCCGGTAAATACGGAATGACTTCGCCCGTTACCGCGATTCCCTTTGTTAAAGCGAGTGCCTGCGGAAACGATTTCCTCATCATTGACGGCGACCATGCCCCGGCCGATTTGGCGGCCTTCAGCCGGCGTATCTGCGACCGGCATCAAGGTGTGGGTGCGGATGGCGTGGAGTGGCTGTTTCCCGCTCAGGATGCCGACGTGCAGGCTCGCCTGTTCAATGCTGACGGATCTGAAGCAGAAATTTCTGGCAACGGCACACGTTGTGTGGCTGCCTATCTCTGCTCCGAGCAGGCCAAAGAAAAAGTTGTGATTCGCACTGGCGCAGGCCTGAAGACCTGCACCTTCACCTCGCGCAATGAAACTCAATACGAGTTCGAAATCGCCATGGGTGAGCCCGAGGTAGGCGACGAGTTTCCCATCAAACTGGCAACGCGTGAAGTACGAGGCATCCCGGTCTCGATGGGCAACCCACATTACGTGGTCTTCGTGAACGAATTTGCTCCGGGCTGGCAGGCCGAGGCAGCGGAGATCGGGCGGCATCACAAGTTCAAGCATGGGGTCAATGTTGAGCTGGTGCATGCCACGGATAAAAGAAATATTGACGCCAGATTCTTAGAACGCGGAGTCGGCGAGACCCAATCCTCCGGGACGGGATCATGCGCCGCAGCCGTGGTTGCCATTGTCACCAAGAAAGCCGAATCGCCAGTGCGAGTGCGCACGCCCGGAGGAGTACAGACAGTACGCTGGGAGCAGCAAGTGTTCCTTAGAGGCACGGCTCAGCTAATCTGCCGCGGCGAATTTTTCTCCTGACACACGTGGCCCCGGACGCCTTGTCTGGGCAGCCAAAAGAAACTCGACATCACGCATAACAGTCACCGAAGTAACAAATTGAGTTTCTCCAGAGCCTGTTAAGATTGATCGTTCCTGAAGAATGGTTCTGTGACTCCAATGCCGACGGCCATCCCGCGAATCAAGCCGCCCGCGCTTCAACCCGGCGACACGATCGGCATCGTTGCTCCCGCCAGCAACATTAAGCGGGACTCGCTTGAAGCCGGATGCGATGCGCTGCGTCGGCTCGGATACAAAACTTCTTATCTCGATTCCATTTTCGAAAAAGACCTCTATTTTGCCGGTTCCGCTGAACGCCGGGCGCGCGAACTCGATGAAATGTTCGCCCGCGATGACGTCCGCGCGATCATTTGCGCCCGCGGCGGATACGGCGCCAACTATCTTCTAGATACTCTCGACGTGGAGAACATCAAAGCCCACCCCAAGATTTTCGTGGGCTACAGCGACGTCACGACATTGCTGACCTACATCTTGGACTCCACTGGCCTTGTGACTTTCCATGGCCCTATGGTCACAAAAGACTTCGCTCATTCGGATGGTGTTGATCTTAGCTCCTGCGAAGCGGCGCTCACGGGGCTCTCTGATTGGACCGTAGAAATTGGACCAGGATCGGGCGCGAAGCCATTGCTCCCCGGCTCAGCCGAAGGAATTCTCTATGGCGGCTGTCTTTCGATGCTGGCGGCGTCTTTGGGCACGCCCTATGAAATTGACACGGCCGGAACGATATTGTTTATCGAAGACGTGGCTGCGAAGCCCTACCAGATCGATCGCATGCTCATGCAACTGAAATTGGCAAACAAGTTTGCTAACGTGCATGGATTTGTTTTCGGCGAGATGCTGGACTGCCTGCAGACTAAGGACCAGGGCTACACTTTGGAAGAAGTTGTGTTGCGGGTCGTTGGAGACTTGGGAGTGCCTGTGGCTTACGGATTACGATCTGGCCACGTCTCGCGCCGCAATATTACGCTTCCTCTCGGCGTGCGTGCGGCACTGAATGTCGGGAATAAAGAAGGAATCCTGCGGATTCTGGAATCCGCGACGACACCGGCGGCAGTGTCATCACGTGTTTCGACTCCTTGACCAAGACGGAACGGGCCAGCGAACTCATGACCGAAAACAAACACATACACCTGATTGGGATCTGCGGCACGGCGATGGCCTCCTTGGCCGGCATGCTGCAACGGCGCGGCTTTCGTGTAACTGGCTCCGACGCGGCCGCCTATCCGCCCATGTCAGAATTTCTCGCAGGGCTCAACATTCCGGTGTCTGAGCCTTTTGCAATGGCAAACCTCCAACCGCAACCGGATCTCGTGGTCGTTGGCAATGCTATCTCGCGTGGCAACGTGGAACTGGAGCACGTGCTCGACCAGCGAATCCCGTTCTGTTCACTGCCGGAGATTCTGCACGATGAATTTCTACGTGGAAAAGAGGTATTGGTGGTCGCAGGCACGCACGGCAAGACGACGACCACCTCCATGCTAGCGTGGATTTTCCACACGGCAGGGTTGCAACCCTCGTTCCTCATCGGCGGCATCGCGGAAAACTTCGGCAGCAGCTTCCAACTGGGACAGGGTAAACACTTCATCATTGAAGGCGATGAGTACGACACCGCTTTTTTCGACAAGGGTCCGAAGTTCCTGCATTACTTCCCCGATTCCGCCATTTTGACCTCGGTTGAGTTTGATCATGCGGATATCTACAAAGATCTCGAAGCGGTGGAGACCGCATTCAAGCGCCTCGTGAATCTGGTGCCACGCCGCGGCCGCATAATTGCTTTCGACATCGGAGACAGCCTCGATCGTTGTCTTGCTAAGGCGTTTTGTCCGGTTGAACGGTATGGCTCGAGCGCGAATGCAACCTGGCAAATCACCGACCTGCATTTAGAACCCGGACGCACCTCATGGTCGGTCGTGCGCGATGGGAAGCGGTGGGCCGAGTTTGAATACGCAATAGCGGGCGAATACAACGTATGGAATGCAACAGCCGCCGCCGCGATGGCTGCTGGCAGCGGGATCTCGCGGGAAGAGATTTCAGCTGCTTTGAAGACCTTCAAGAGCGTGAAGCGCCGTCTGGAAGTCCGTGCCAAAGTAAATGGCATTACGATCATCGATGATTTTGCGCATCACCCGACGGCAATTGCGGGAACGCTCACTGCGCTGCGGTCAAATTATCCGGGCGCACGCTTGTGGGCGATCCTCGAGCCGCGCTCGAATACCCTGCGGCGCAATGTGTTGCAAGACAATCTGGCGAAGAGTCTCGCGTTAGCCGATGAGGTCGTTGTGGCGAACGTATTCAAGTCAGAAGCGATTCCGGACGAGGAACGCCTGAATCTTGCCGCAGTAGCCGCGCAGATCCAAAAGCACGGACGGCGGGCCCGCATTGTTCCGACCGTCGATGGAATCGTGCAACTGGTCGCGCCCGAATTACGATCGGGCGACGTTGTCGCCATTCTCTCGAACGGAGGGTTTGGCGGCATCTACGAGAAGCTGCCGGAGCGTCTGAAACTAGTGAATGCGGCCAAGCTCCAAAACTCTGGTGCCGAGAACAAGTTGATTTTGAGCTAAGCCACGTGGACAACATCGTGCCATAGAAATGATTCACACTCTCGTTATGCTCGGATTCTGGGCCGCACTGCTCCCCTTCGCGGCATTGATCGGTTTTCCCTGGACTCTGATAACCGGCGACGTCACTCTGCTCTATCGCATGACAATGTGGGGCGCGTGGAACGGAGTAAGACTCGCCGGAATCCAGGTAAAGACCGTTGGCTTGGACAAGCTCGATCCCGCCCGAACCTACATCTTCATGTCCAATCACGTTTCCAACGTCGACCCCCCGATCCTGATGCCGCTGATTCCCCGCCGCATGTCAGTTATGGTCAAGAAAGAGTTGTTCCGTGTTCCAGTATTGGCAAGGCTTATGCGATTCGGATCGCTCGTGCCAGTGGATCGTGGCAACCGGGAGTCTGGAATTGCCGCCGTCCACGCCGCCGCAGACGTAATTCGTCAGGGCATCAACATGACCATCTACGTCGAAGGGCACCGTTCCTTGGATGGCAAGCTGCTCCCGTTCAAGAAGGGGCCGTTTTACTTGGCCGAGGAGTGCGGCGTTCCGGTGGTCCCGATCACCATCGTAGGCTCGCATTACGTCATGCCCAAGAAGAAATTCAGGATCAGGCCAGGAACCGTGACCGTAATCTTTCACGATCCCATCGAGCCTAAAGATTTCGGTAGCCGCGAATGCCTGATGGCAAAGGTTCGCCAGGCCATCGAAAGCGGATTACCACCCGAGTTTCGAAACCCAACCCCGTTGACCACGAAGGACACAAAGGTCCACGAAGGAAGCGCCTCGGCTTGATGTCTTTCCTTTGTGAAACTTTATGTCCATTGGGGTTTACGTCTTTGTCGGCTTTGCCCGCACTGCCTTCGCGATTTCGGGCAAACGGCTCAACAACGCTGAAACCTTCAGCCACAGCTTGTGATCGATAGCGGGGGCCCCGCTGACGATCGCTCCTTCCGCAATATCGCCCGCAACGCCGCTTTGCGGGGTAACGATAGCGCCGTCGCCGATTTTGCAGTGACCAACCACGCCCACCTGCCCAGTAAGAATCACATGCTTACCGATCTCAGTCGATCCGGCGAGGCCGACCTGCGAAGCCAGCAGCGAATGCTCGCCGATGTGTGAGCCGTGACCAACCTGCACCAGATTGTCAATCTTTGTGCCGCGCGAAATATGAGTTTCACCTACGCTGGCGCGATCGATGCAGGAATTGGCCTGGATCTCAACGTCGTCCTCGATGACGACTGGCATCGGTTGGGGAATCTTGTGCCAGTGGCCGAGATCACCTTTCGCGAAGCCGAAACCATCTGCGCCAATGACGGCACCATTCTGCAGCAGCACATTGTTCCCTAAGCGGCAGTGCTCGCGGACGACGGCGTGAGCGTGAGCCCGGAAATTGTCCCCAATTTTAACGCCCCGATAAATGACCACGTGCGCCAGCAGCACGCTGTTCCTTCCGACCTCGACGTCTTCGTCGATCACCACATACGGGCCAATGTGCGCGCCCTCGCCAAGCTTGGCGGACGCATGAATTACCGCGGTGGGATGGATTCCCGGCGCGTACACGAAAGCCGGGTGAAATATCGCAATGGCGCGGGCGAACGTGAGATACGGGTTCTTGCTGCGCAACATAGCCGTCGCGAGGGCAGGGAAGTCTTCGCCGACGATGACTGCCGATGCTTTGGTCTTTCTGGCCGCTGCCGCGTACTTTGGGTTAGCCACGAAGGTGAGTTGGCCTTGTCCGGCTTCTTCAATTCCGGCGACGCCTGTGATCTCGGTATCGGGTGAGCCGTTGTCCAGGCGTGCGCCCAGCGCAGAAGCAATCTGTGCAAGTTTCATTTGAGTGTCCTGCAAGAGCAAGACCGTGATTGTAATTGAGGCGCGAGCGCAGCGGAAAAGGATCACGAGCCACCACAGGGATGCGAACCTCACAACCCGCTGACCGGAACTACTTCTCCCAGCGGCAAGCGGGAGGGTGCTGGCTCGCATCCCGGATGGAGCTTTCCCCCTATTATGTAAAGCGGGAAACGGGAAGAAAAAGGGTCAGCATCAACCGGAAAACCCTTACCCGAACCTAAAAACCGGCAACTCCCGAGCGGCGAAGGTCACGCCGACAGGGCGCTCGGGAAACGGGTTTGGAAGTCGAGCAGGCCAACCCATTCGGGGGTGATCGTGATGCGAACCATATTGGAAATCAAAGTCCGAAGCTGCGCAACCCAGGCCTTGCCCTGCTCGGGTCCGAAGTAGCGTTCGGCGGCGGTGGCATACTCCGGCACAACTCCGGCAACGGTTTCCAGGCGCGCGCTTCCGCGGATCAGAAGCACTTTGTGGGGAAAGACGTTGTCGTCGATGGTGAGCGACACCTTCGGATTCCTGGCCAGGGCCTTTAACTTGGGCGCCTTGGGTGGACTAGCCATTACGATCTCTCGCCCATTCCAGTGGAACCAGATGGGAATGACCCTCGGAGTTCCGTCGGTCCACACATAGGCCAGACGGGCAGGAATTTTCGATTCGAGGAGTTCTTTGGACGCGGGATGCTGCAACAACCCGAGATCTCCCTGCTTGACCTTAGCCGGCATAGTTCGCTCCTAAAATGCTGACGTGAAGCGATTCAGACCAAATCATTTCGAGAAGGATTGTGCTCTTGCTTTTGGCGGGCGTCAAGACGGGCGGAGCGCTAAAACCAGAGTCCCCAGATCCAATCCACGCTTGCGTGGGTAATGCTCGACGCTGGTACGCGCCGCTGTTTGCGCCACGCTCGGCCGTAAAAGATGCCCGCGATGGTCGCTAGTATTACGTAGCGCCAATTGAAATGCGCCGAGCGTTTGTTGAAGTGCGAGAGTCCAAACAACGCCGACGCGATCAGCAGTGCTGTCTGCCGGCCCACGCGGCGTTCGAGAAGATTCTGTATCCAGGCGCGAAAGAAGAGTTCTTCGGGCACCGCGGTGAAGAGGAAAATTGCGACCCAGCGCAGCGCCGCCGTGCCTGGCTGCGGCCAGTTGGCATGGGGATGGATGAATCCTAGCGTCAACCCCAGGCTCAGAACTACAGGCGTGAAAAAGAGCAGCTCGCGCAATCCGCTCTTCCAATCGCTCGAGCGCGGGTGAAAGTCAAAACCGGTGCCGCTGAGTTGACGGATAGCCAGAAACCCGTACAGGCCGATGTCCACGAGGAGCAGCTTATTCAGGGCCTGCAGCCCGGTGGGCCATGCTTGATCGAACCAGCGCAGGTCAACGGCCAGCCCGAGCGCCAGCAGGATGATGGCATCGCGCCAATTACCGCGCTGCTCAGGATCGGCCGCCGCTGCTTGCTCGAGCAGCCAGGCAATCATCACGGGCAGCCCCGCATACAGCGCGAACCAATGCCATCGAAAGATGTGCTCGGAGAGCGAAAGCAGGACGTAGGGCAGAACAACCACTGCAGGACAAGCGATGCGTACGGCGGACGGCCAGCGGTGGACGGTTCGTGTGGTGCGCTCCCGGGCGAGGCCGAAGGCTACGGCGGGAGCGAGTTCGATGATCAGGGCTGCAATCGCAGCTAGGGTCACGTTCTGCATCGGCCATTATCTTAACTGGCCGAGACTACGGCCGAAGCTCAGAAACTCCGCGCCCGATAATCTTTGCGATGGTGGCCGCCATTTTTCTGGCAACTTTTCGATCCTGCTGAAGCAGCACCGGCCGCATGAAGCCAAACACGAGTCCAATGGTCTTGATCGCCTGTGCCACGCCTTCCATCTCCTCTTCCGAGATGGGGCGGCCCTGCTTAAAATGCTGGAGTCGCTGAACGAACGCAGGAACATGCCGTGACAATCCTGCCTGGCTCAGCACTTTGCCCACACGCGGTTCCACGAGCGCACGCGAAATGATCACTCGCAGGAAGTCCTGATCGTGCCACATGTTCCTGACTTCCCATTCGACCAACTGAAGAACTTCCTCTTCGAGCGTGGGCGCCATTGGCAACTGATCCGTTAGCTCTACGACTTCTTTTGACACGCGACGCTGAATCAGCGCCAGCAGGAGTCCTTTTTTGCCGCCGAAGTAACGATGGATGAGACCTTCCGCGCACCCTGCGCCAGCGGCAATCTGCGCGGTGCGAGTGGCTTCGTATCCCTGGCGCGCGAAAAGTTTGGTCGCGGCGAGGATCAGGGCCTCGCGCTTTCCCGCTGGATCCCGCAGCCGGGCGGCCACTGGTGGTCCTCCATTCCGGTTGTGGTTTGTCGCCGCGAGAACCCTCACGCGCAACTCCTTCATCAGGGGATTCCAAGCTGGTCTACGATCGCGCACAAATAGGCGCTGCGGCGGGCGATCCGTTGGGGGAGTTCGAGATCGCACGCAGTGCAACAGCTCAGTGTACCGAGTCTAGCCGTAGGAGCGAACCTACTACTATTTCTAGTTGATCTATTTACTCATTTATAAACACGCGTGATGGGCGTGTTAACTTTCCAATGAACTATCCAAGCCGCATTTGCGAGTTTTCCAGCTAAGTTGGATTCGGACCCTGGTTTCCGTTTCGTCTGGATTTGGTGAAGTTGTACGTAGGGCAGGGGCGGGAAATCGGCAAGTTGTTGGTTGTTTTCCTCGATGCGCTTGGACTGGTCCCGGGAAGGATCTCTCGACAGTACGCTTCCGAAGATTACGAGTAACAGCGGCCAGAGAGACGACAGTGCCTGATGGAAGAGGCTCTCCAAGAACCGGCGGTGATCGACGGCGTAGGCGCCCGCAGGTTGCGAGGCCGCCAGGACGACGGTGGGCACAACGCCGAACGCCTGCGAGCCATTTTTCAGGGTGCGGTTGACGCGCGCTGCGGCGCCCGCCGCGTTCTGATACAGAATAAATGTCCCGAGTAGGAGGATGGCGGTTCCCGCGATTGACTTGGTGCTCCACAGGATCGTCCGCCGTGTTGCCATTGTCGCCTCCTCTCCGGCTGTTTTTCTTGCTCTACTTATTAGTCGAACGAGGGGCCGTGAAATCGACAGGGCGAGGTTTGTTTTGGGGAAACAGTGTAGGAAATATTAGGGAGGTGGCCAGACTACAAACGTTCCGACCAGACAATAGGTGTACACTACCGTCGCCCAGGCCAGGTTCCCCGCCATGGAGATCCTGGGCTAAATCACGGAGGATAACAATCATGAACAGGCAACTGTGGAAGATGTTCGCATTGTTGTGCGCAGTCGCAATGTCCGCCGTTTGGGCTTTGCCGGCATGTGCACAGACGGCAGAAGTGAAAGAGAAGCCGCCGATGTACTCGTACGTGGCGTATTGGAATATTCCGCGGGCGCAATGGGCGGACATGGCAAAGGCCGGAACGGCTAACCAGAAAATTCTGGATAAGGCCATCGCCAATGGGACGGTTGTCGGATATGGCAACGACGAGAACTTGATTCACCAGGCCGACGGCCCAACTCACGACAGTTGGTGGTCGGCGATGTCTATGGCCGGGGTGCTCAACGTGCTCGACCAGTTTTACAGCTCCGGTAGCGCCACATCTCCTGTGTTGGCGAGTGCCACGAAACATTGGGACGGCCTTTTCGTCAGCCGCTATTACAACTGGCATCCCGGATCGTGGAAGGACTTGTACACTCACGGCGCGTCCTACAAGTTGAAGGCGGACGCGCCCAACGATGCGGTCGATACACTCAGCAAAAACCTGATCGTGCCGCTGATGGAGAAAATGCTCGCCGACGGCACGATTCATGAGTATGAGGTCGACGTCGAGGCAATCCACACCGAAGCGCCAGGAACGTTTTGGGTGTTCTACCTCGCGGCCAATGCGGAAGGCCTGGACAAGGTCAGCGCAGCACTGCGAGATACCCTGAAGGCGAGTCCGCTGAATGGTCCGGCGTTCAGTTCCATGACGGACGGCAGCGACCACCGCGACTATCTCGCTCGCACCAACGCTACGTACAAATAGATCCTCACAAAAAAGATGCCCCGTTCAAGCTTCGCTTGGGCGGGGCTTTTTCTTAGTTCTGTGAACGGCATTTTGGCTAGAAGAACAAGCCAGATAGTGCTCGAAAGAACTCGGCTGGAGTTGCGATGCGCAGCGACGTCCGCTGTGCGACGGCTTTCGTGAAGTGCTTCGTATTGTGGGTCAGCAGCCAGTCCGGTTTGCTGGCCACGGCGGACAGGAGCACAGGAACATCGGCTTCGTGCCGGATCAGGTTTCTGCTCGCCCGTACCAGTTGCCTATCAGGATAGGGAACTAGTTCAGGGTTGGTCAGCTTGATCAAACGGCGGTAGTCCTCGACTAGTTGGTCGGCATCGAGCGAGGATAAACGCGTGGTGTTGACAAGAAGATTTTCTTCCACTTCATCACGGACGACCTCGGCCAGCACCAATTTGCAGACCTTGGCTGCGCAAAGCGAAAGTGTGGCCTTGTCGAGTCCCCACGCAGAAATAATTCCTCCGGTTAAGACGTTCGAATCGAGGAACAGGCGGATTTTGCGCGGGGTGGTCACTTCCCGCCGCGGGGGCGACGCCGAGAGACACGGCTTTTTCCGTAATGTCGGGCGTAGACGCGATTGCGAGCTTCAGAGAGGGTAGCGAGGAGGTCTTCCGGCGTCAGGCCAGCCGCTGTAAGGCTCGAACTCACCTTCTGGCACAGATGCTCGAAGCGTCGTTGTTCCGGCAGAAGGATGAGGCCGTCTCCCAGACGCAGTACCGCAAATGGCGCGCCCGTCCCCAGGCCAAGATCCTGACGAAACTGCTTTGGGACGGTGAGTTGGCCCTTTTCGCCGATCTTGGTTGTGGTCAGGTATTCGAGGGTTGTATCGTTGGTAGCCACGGCGGTAGGAAAATCCTACCACAGGGTTCGATTGTTACCAAGCCTAATTATGCACTTCTCTAGAGTCGATTATTTGGCCGCAATGCCCTCGGTGAGGATGCAACGGTAGTCCGCGCCCTAGAAGCGGTGCTGGCGTGCGGCCTGATTCTCCGGGCTCTGATACCAGGCTTGCGCCACTTCGTAGCTGGGGAATTCGAAGATGATGATTTCCTCGCCTTGCGGGCCTTCGAGGAACGCGGACCGTTCATGAAGGGCGAGAAACTTCGCCGGGTGCACTGGCTGGAACTGTTTCTTGTACTCGTCCAACTTGGCGGGGATGAGTCTTTTCATGAATGAATACGGCATATGCGGGCATCCGTTTCTCCTTGATTTCCCAGCTAATCTTACTGCGCCCGTTCTTACTTTTAAGAAGCTAACTGCTTAGGTTATATTTTAGTTCCAATTGCAATAGTCGCGTTTCTCCGAAAGCAAGTAATTCTCAGACTTAATCCGCTGCATGCGGATGCGGGACGGGTGCGGGTGGTTTGGTCGCACGCTTATCCTTACGACCGGAGATTTTTCCGGGTTCGGAAATGAGTCGGATGGGGTGAACCCAAGTGCCCAGTGCAGCGGGGAGTGTGCGCTCTACACTAGTCTTCGGGGATTGGGTGCTGGTGTTCCTGGTCGAAGAACTTTTGGCGGGGATGGTCGGAATGGGCATGTGGAACAGGTCGCTCGGCGGCGGAAGAAAAGACTGCGGCTCGGTCCGCGGTAGCGAATCCGTTGGTGTTGGCGTAGATCGGTTCGTTGAAGATTGTTCCTGAATTCGCTTGCGCGGCGGCGAAGATGGCGAAGGCTCTGCTTCCGGAGTATGCGGTCGCGACGTAGTCCCCGACCATCAGGCCGGAGAAGGTGTTCGGCAGCCACGCCAGAAACATGGGGCCGGCAAGGGTTTCGGGCGCAGTCCATGTGTTGCCGCCGTCGGGTGAGGAAATGAATCCGGCGTAGAGGGCGCAGATGGCGGCGACGCAATTTGCGGTCGAATAATAGTAGTAAGTCAGGGCGAGGTGCGCGCTGCTGCCGGAGGTTGCCGGCTCGACGGCTAATCCGGGAATAAAGTGGTCGACCGTGCTGCTGAGCGGGTCAATCGGGATGCGGGTTGGAGTGGTCCAGGTTGCGCCGTCAGCTGAAATGCTCAGCACGAGATCGTTGGCGGTGCATCCGGTGCGAAAGCGGCAGTCCTGCCAGATGGTATAGACAGTGCCCGCTGCGTCGACCGCGGCCGAAGGTAACGCAGAGGTGCGCAGGTTGCCGGCTACGAGATGGTCGGTGATCGAGGAGATGGTTGCGGCGGTGGTCCAACTGGCGCCTCCGTTGGTTGAGGTGAAGGCGAGTATCTCAGCGCCCGTGTCGCTTTCGATCGGCACCACTACCGTGCCATTGGGTTGGACGACGGGTTGGCCTCCAATGCCGGTGGCGAGGTCGGCGGTATTGCCGGCCGCCCCCCAGGTTAGGCCGCCATCGGTCGACGTGCTCATCCAAATCAGGTCCCGGGCGCTGGGATCGTCCCATTCGACATAGCAATGGCCGAAGTAGGGGCTGGCGGGAGTGTTGTCGCAGGTAATCCAGTTCTTGTCGGAATTGGGTGTGGCGCTGACGATGATTGGGTCGTCCCACGTGAGGCCATCTGCAGAGCGGCTTACGGCGACTTTTTCTTCATTGGCGATAGTGAGAGAGGAGATCATCCACGTGCTGTGGGCGGCGTCGAAGGTGACAACGGGATCGCTCGCGGCACTAAATGTGCCCTGTTCGTAGATGGTGATGCCGGGGAGCGAACCATTCGTCCAAGTGGCGCCCGCGTTGGTGGAGGTGGCGAAGTTGATGTCGGATCCGCCCCCACTGAAAATGCGGCCGACCTGGAAGGCACTAACAATGGTCGAACCGGAGGCTGCAGCGCTCACCTCAACTTCGGTGGCGTGCTGGCTGCCTGGATTGGTGAAGGTGTCGCTGCTCAGTTGGGTCAGCAGGATTGAGGGCGGCGGGGGTGGGGTCTGCTCCGCTGGCTGAGAACTTGGTCCGGAGCCACAGGCCGCGACGATCAAGAGAAGGCCGAACAGAGTGGCGGATTGGAGAAGCTTCATTCGGTGGCTCACTGCGATGAGTAGGATGCCGCCCAGATGACTCGGAGTTGCGATTGTAAACGAGAGAGTTTGGACGGCCGGACTCAAACTCGCTTCTCGGCCTTGGTCAACTGCATCGTCAATGCTTGTCTTTGTGTACCTTCGTGTCTTTTCTGGTTTAAGCAGTTGAACTTCATCAATCACAAGGGACACAAAGGCGCGCAAAGGAATCATGGAACTCCGCCCGATCAAATCCCGAAAATTTCGCCTTCATTCATTCGCCGAACATCGGCACCTGCCCGGTATCGACTGGGACGCCACGGCGCTGACGGCGAGTCGCGCCTATCACGGCCAGCACGGTTAGAGAATCGAGTGCGCTGCGGGGCACAAAAATGCGCTGCGTGTTCGAACGTAGATCCGGTGGATTGATCAGAAAACCCTCGGCGGTGGTAATCGAGAGGTCGTTCGGCATCATGCCTTCGAGGAGTTCGTTGTCTTTGAACCGGAGCCGCACCCACAGCCCCTCGGTGCGGGGGCGGGTGGTGAAAGTCTTACGGCTGGGAGAGTCGGCGTCCCCGAACTCGCGGACAAAATAAACGACCTTAATGTCCTTCAGGTCGATGGTGACCACATTGCCCGCCGTGTTGAGCAATTCCAGCTTGCCTTCGCGCACAAAATTGGACGGTGCGACGTAGCCGTTGATGGAGTCGCGGTCCATTTTCCGGACTACTACCTTTTTGTGAGTGGAAGGCATAGGGATCGACCAAAGCGGCTCAGGCGGCGGTTTTCCACTGGTGAGCTTAATCAGATTCTCACACTTTTGCCTCGAACATAGTGAGTCATCTCATTCACAGTAGCCAAATTGTTAACATTGTGTTATTTTCTTTAGTTTGCTGCCATCCATCTTAACTCGTCTAAGTCTAGTCTACAGAGCAGTTTACGTACAACGTGCCGGAGCCTGCGGGGCAGGCGGGATTGGACCCTGTGGAAATCTTGCTCTGGCCGACCCCAGGGAGTCGCGCCTGGTAACTCTGAATTCTGAATAAGGCATGGCTGATTACATCTACACCATGGAGATCCGGCTGACCCCCGACCAGCAGCGGGGGGTCACGCTGGTACAGGACATTGCTCGCGACGCGGGCATGAACATTTATCTCACCGGTGGCGCCGTCCGCGACATCATTAGCGGATTTCCTATTCGCGACCTGGACTTTACGGTTCAGGGCAATCCCCTCAAGCTGCAAAAGCAACTCGAACACGCCGGTGCGCTGGTCGCGTCTACGGACGACGATCTAAAAACCGTGTACCTGGTGCTGCCCGGCAACGTACGCGCCGAGATCAGTACGGCCCGCACGGAGCGCTACGAGAAGACAGGGAAGCCTCCGATCATTTCTCCGGGGACGATTATCGAGGACCTACGGCGGCGGGATTTCACGATCAACGCAATGGCGCTGTCGCTGAATCCGGGGTCGCGCGGTCTGCTGATGGATCCATTTAACGGGGCAGCCGACATTGAAGCCAAGCTGATCCGCATCCTGCACAACTATTCGTTCATGGAAGATCCGTCGCGGCTGATTCGCGCCGCCCGGTTTGCGGCCCGTTTTCACTGGCCGCTTGAGGAGCGCACGCAAGCGCGGGTTCAGTCGGCAAAGGAAAACAACTACATCGAGTACATCACCGACAGGGCCATCGGGCAGGAGATCGAACAGTTGGCGTATGAGGACGATCCGCTGCATATCGTGCGGGTGCTGGAGAAAGAAGAATGGCTTAAGGTGCTCAACCCGCACTGGTCCACGGCGAAGATGGATGCATCGGGGCTGGGACAGCTGATAAAAACGCGGCAGCAGATGAGTCAGTTGGGTTACGCGACCGACCCCTCGCCTGCAGTGTTGTATTTCCTGACGGCGAGGCTGGGCGATAAAGATATTGCGGACATGCGCAAGCTGATTCCGCGCAAGGATCTGGTGGCGGCATGGAAGGACTTGGAAGACAACGCCAAGAGTCTGGCCAAACGCCTGACGGGCAAGGAAGCGGCGACTCCTTCGCGGACGTGGAAGTTGCTGTCGGAAGCGCGCCCGGAGATGGTTCTTTTCCTTGAGGTCACAGCAAAGCAACAGGCAGTGGCGCAGAAGATTAAGAACTTCTTCGGTAAGTGGCGGCAGGTGCAGCAGAAGATTCCGCTGCTCGAGATGACGGAGTTGCGCATCACTCCGCAGATGCCGGAGTATCCCAAGATCGCGCACGATGTATTCATGCTGTTGCTGGACGGAAAACTGCACTCGCGTACGGAGATTCTGAAATTCCTGAAGCCGCTCGCGCCTCCGCCACCGCCTCCTCCGCCCCCTCCGCCCAAACGTGGCCGAGCTGCGAAAGCAGGCGCGGTTCAACCTGCCGCAGTCGTCGCACCAGTCGCAGGCAAGAAAAAAGTAAAGGGATCGGCTCCGACGCCCGCTCCACCGGCGACTGCGGCGAAAGCCGATAGTGCCAAGGTGTCAAGCCCACCAAAGGCCGAGAAGCACACGCCACCAAGGAAGACTCCGAAACCCCAGAAGCCGGTCAAGAAAGCTCCCCGCAAGACCCCCAAAACGAAAGGGAAGAAGAAGCGGTAGACTGCGCTTGGGCATCGTAGCTCCGCGGAGGTTCCCTACGCTCCGAGGATGACTTTTCGCTTCGTCCTGGAACATACTAGCCACAAAGCTAATCCACGCGGGGGCTGCAATGAAAAAGCTCGGGAGAATACTTTTCCTTTCAGGGATTGCGGTTGCGGTACTTTTGATTGCTGCCATCAGCCTGACTATCGGATGGCGGCCGTTTATCGGTCCGCGGGCGCGGGCGCTCACTTCGCGGAAATTCGAAGCCACTCCGCAGCGCCGGGAGCGCGGACGATATCTCGCGGAATTGACGGGATGCCCGGAATGCCATTCGCAACATGACTGGAGCACGCACGGGGCGCCGGTGATTCCCGGCACCGAAGGCAGCGGGCAGTGGTTGAATATGCCCGACTTGCCGGGGCACGTTGTCGCTCCCAATATCACGCCTGACATGGAAACCGGGGCGGGCGCCTGGTCCGACGATCAACTCGCGCGCGCTATTCGCGAAGGCATTGGGCACGATGGGCGGACGCTTTTTCCGATGATGCCTTACGAAGACTTCCGCCACATGTCGGACGAGGATCTCGCTTCCGTGGTGGTTTATCTACGATCGTTACCCGCGGTGCATGCTGAGCAGTCGAAGACCGAAATCATTTTTCCGGTGAAGTATCTGATTCGCAGCGTACCTCAGCCCATCACTTCTCCGGTCACGGCTCCGGATCCTTCCGATCGTTTGAAATATGGACAATACCTGGTGACCATGGCGGGTTGCTCTGCCTGCCACACGCCAATGGATCGTGGCCAGCCGGTCGCCGGATTCGACTATGCGGGCGGATGGCTGATGAGAGGCCCATGGGGAGAAGTCACCACCGCCAACATTACGCCCGATCCGTCGGGCATCAGCTACTACGACGAAGCGCTGTTCATTCAAGTGCTTCGCACCGGATACGTGAAGGCGAGGAAGCTGAACTCGGTCATGCCCTTCGGAGAGTTCAAGAATCTTACCGATGACGATCTCAAGGCGATGTTTGCGTACCTGCGGACGGTCAAGCCGGTGAAACATCACGTCGATAACAGCGAGCCGCCGACATATTGTAAGGTTTGTCGGCTGAAGCACGGCGGTGGAGATCAAAATTAAAGCCTGCCAAGTCGCGAGGCTATAAGGCGCCCAACCTGGCGCGACCGCGGTCGGAACCCATAGTGTGATCTCGTGACGTGCTAACCGAAGAAAAGCCCACCAGTCTATTGAGATCGGCGATGAAATTCCTGTCAGAAGGGAATTTTTCCGCGGAGCCGATTCATGCACAGAATGCTCCTGCCTGTTCTCCTGCTTGGAACAAACCTCGGTGCACTTGCCCAAACTGACATGCCGAAACCGGCTTACGATTTTTCCTTGCCACGCGAGGAGCGGATCAAGCTGGCGGAGAGTGCTGCTCCTCCTGAAATCTCAGGAAAGGCAACGGTATATGTGCTCGAACGCACCGGCTATGTAAAAATCCGCGACGGTACGAACGGTTTCAGCTGCCTTGTGGACCGTCAAAATCCCCTGAACCTCGAACCCACGTGCTTCGACGCTGAGGGAAGCGCTACGACGTTGCTCAGCAGGCTCTACGCCGAGGAACAGCGCTCCAAGGGCAAGAGCGAAGAGCAAATCAAGTCAGAAATAGAAGCTGGCTACAAAAGCGGGAAGTTCCGAGCGCCGCAAAAACCTGGAATCGTGTACATGCTATCGGAGCAAGGCTACCTGTTGGTTCCGGGGACTAATCGGCTGGTGCAACTTCCTCCTCACCTGATGTTTTATGCCCCTTACGCGACCGATCAGGACATCGGTTCGCCGCCGCCGGCTGCGAATATGCCCCACCTGATCAGAGCCGGACAACCGGATGCGGTCGTGATTGTTATCCCCCGGCCGGCCCATTAATTAGGGATTTCCGGCGAGATCATTCCCAGCGGCGCTATAATGTGAGTATGCGTCGCTGGCTGGCAGTTGCGGCCTTGGGCGCGGCTTTCCTCGCGCTACCGGCGTGGGGACAACGTCGCGGAGGCGGAGCCTCGGGAGGTTTCGCGGGACATGCCGGGTTCGCCGCACACGGTCCGATGGTGGGTGGACGCGGCCCGATGACGATGAGTCACGGTCAGGTATTCGCCGGCACCCAACGCGGTGGCGTTCACTTCATAATGGGCGGTTTCGGCCACCCGGTCTCCTCGCCGTTTTTCTTTCACGGTCGTCGCTATTTCCGGTCCTGGCCCTACGCGGGGTATTACCGATATCCCTATTACAGTTATCCCTGGTACGACGGGGACGATTCTTATTCTGCGGGTTCTTATCAGAACTTTCCAGCCTCCGATTATTCGACCGCATATGTTGATAACAACCGAGAGCAGGCGCAGATTGATCGCCTGGAGAATGAGGTCGATCGCTTACGTGAGGCGCGGGATGCTCAAGCATCCAGTGCGTCGCAGACTCGCCCCAGGACCGAGCTGCCGCCGACGCAGCTGGTTTTCCGCGACAAACGTACTGAACAGGTGCAGAACTATGCCATCGTTGGCAAAACTTTTTGGGTGTTAGATGCCCAACGGGCGAAGAAAATCCCGCTGGCCGAACTTGACATCGCCGCCACCAAGAAAGCGAACGACGATCGCGGAGTTGAGTTTCAGCTACCCGAGTGATCGTGCGCGCACGACGCCCTGCTCTCCTGTAGAAACATAGCTGGTTATGTTTCTGCGCTGTCTGTGGATAACTTTGCCTTCTCCCGCGCGAGTTTCCCGTTAGAATGACGCCCACGTACAATCAATAAGAGCCCCCATGTCCCAATTCGTTCATCTCCATCTCCACACTGACTATTCGATGCTCGACGGCGCTTGTGATGTGGACAAACTCTGTGAGCGCGCGAAAGAACTGGGCATGCCTGCGGTCGCCATGACCGATCACGGCAACATTTTTGGGGCCGTGCATTTTGTGAATGCAGCCAAACAAGCGGGGATCAAGCCAATCATCGGCTGCGAACTCTATATCTGCAAGAAGGACGACCACAACATCACACGCACTCCGCCAGAAGGCGATACTTACAACCATCTGCTGGTGCTGGCGGAGAACGAAGAGGGCTATCGCAACCTCGTGAAGATCACGTCCGAGGCGTCGCTGCATGGTTTCTATTACAAGCCGAGGGTGAGCAAGAAGTTTCTGGCGGAACATTCCAAGGGATTGATTGGACTATCCGGTTGCCTCAAGGGCGAGGTTGCCGAACGGTCTGATGGAAGAGAAGTACGACGCGGCGCGGGATGCGGCGGCGTTTTATCGCGACATCTTCGGCAAAGACAATTTCTTTCTCGAGATTCAGGATCAGGGTTTGGAGATGGAACACCGCATCCATCCTTATCTGTTCCAGTTGGAAAAAGAGCTGGGCCTTCCGATGGTGGCTACCAATGACAGCCACTACCTTTGCGAAGACGATGCCCACGCGCAGGATGTGATGTTCTGCATTCAGACCGGGAAGTCCATCCAGGACACCAATCGCATGAAGTTCCAGGGCACGGACTTCTACGTCAAGAGCCACGACGAAATGTTCCGCGTCTTTAAAGATGCCCCCGATGTGCTCTCGCGGACGCTCGCCATAGCCGAGCGCTGCAGCACGCGGCTCGAGAAAGTCAGCAATCCCTTTCCTCATTTCGATGTGCCCGTCGGTTACACGCTCGACAGTTACTTCGAACACGTCACGCGGGAAGGCTTTGCGCGCCGACTGGGATTGCTGCGAAGCTTGCAGGCGCAAGGACGGGTGAAGCACAGCATTGCGGAGTACGAACAGCGTCTGGCGCGGGAACTCGCGATCATTCAGCAGATGCAGTTCTCGGGATATTTCCTGATTGTCTGGGACTTCATCCGCTACGCGAAGGAAAACAACATTCCCGTGGGGCCGGGCCGCGGCTCGGCAGCAGGATCGCTGGTGTCGTACTCGATGAACATCACCGATCTTGATCCATTGCAGCATGAACTGTTCTTCGAGCGCTTTCTGAATCCCGAACGCATTTCGATGCCCGACATCGACATCGATTTCTGCATGAACCGCCGCGACGAAGTAATCGATTACGTCACCCGAAAATACGGCCGCGAGAACGTAGCCCAGATCATCACTTTTGGCACGATGGCGGCGAAGGCAGCGATCAAAGATGTGGGCCGCGCGATGGATATTCCGTATGCCGATGTGGACCGCATCGCCAAGATGGTGCCGACCACGCTCAACATCAAACTGGAGCAGGCGATCAAGGATTCTCCCGCGCTGCAGCAGGCTTACGAAAGCGAACCGCAGGTACGCCAGTTGCTCGATACCGCGCGCAAGCTGGAAGGCCTGGTGCGCAACGCGGGCGTCCATGCAGCCGGAGTAGTGATCTCTCCACGCCCGCTTACTGATCTTGTCCCGCTGTTCAAGACCAAGAACGACGAAATTGTTACTGCCTTCGACATGGTGGCCATCGAAAAAATGGGCCTGTTGAAGATGGACTTCCTCGGGCTGACGACGCTCACCATTCTCGATGACACGCTGAAGCTGATCGAGCAGACCCGCAGACCAGAAGCTTACGCTCGATGAAATTCCGCTCGAAGACAACAAGACTTACGAAAGCGTTTTTCACAAGGGGCTGACCTCCGGCATTTTCCAGTTTGAATCCCACGGCATGCGCGATGTGCTGCGGCGCTACCAGCCGAACTCGATCGACGACCTCACCGCCTTGAACGCGCTCTACCGTCCGGGGCCAATTCAGGGCGGCATGATTGACCATTTCATCGACCGCAAACATGGACGCAAGAGCATCGAATACGAATTGCCGGAACTGAAGGAAATCCTGGAAGGTACCTGGGGCGTGATTGTCTACCAGGAACAGGTGATGCAGATCGCCAACCGGCTGGCGGGCTACTCGCTGGGTGAGGCCGACCTGCTGCGCCGCGCCATGGGCAAGAAGAAGCCTGAAGAAATGGCCAAGCAGCGCGAGCGCTTTGTCGAGGGCGCGGTACAGCGCGGGTACCCGTCCGAAGAAGATCGAGAGAATTTTCGACCTGCTGGCGCAAGTTCGCCGAGATACGGGTTCCCCAAAGCGCACTCGGCGGCATATGCGCTACTGGCCTATCACACCGCGTATCTCAAGACCCACTACTCCGTGGAGTTCATGGCCGCGCTGCTGACTTCGGTAACCGGCAACACCGACGACGTAGTGAAGTACATCAACGAATGCCGTGAAATGGGGATTGCCGTCGAACCGCCCGACATCAACGTGAGCGACGCTAACTTCACGCCGCATGGCAGCGCGATTCGTTTTGGTTTGGCGGCGGTGAAGAACGTTGGCCACAACGCCATCCAGTCGATTGTAGCGGGGCGCAAAGAACTGGGACGTTATCGCTCCATCTATGAATTCTGCGAGAAGGTGGATTTGCGGCTGCTGAACAAACGTGTGCTGGAGTCTCTGATCAAAAGCGGCGCCATGGATTCGCTCGGGCGACGCGGCGCAGTTGATGGCCGTTCTCGACAAGGCGATGGATCGGGCGCTGAAAACGCAGCGCGACGCGGAATCCGGCCAGCACGGCTTGTTTGGCGTATTCCAGCAGGATGAAGTGCCAGCCAACAACGACAAGTTGCCCGATACGCCCGACTGGGATGAGCACACGCGCTTGGCCGCCGAAAAAGAAATTCTTGGCTTCTTCATTACCGGCCATCCGCTGGAAAAATACAAAGACAAGCTGGAGGACCTGCGCGCTTTGAGCACCGCCGACATCGCGGGCATCAAGGCTTCCACCGGGAAAGATGAAAACATCTGCACCGCCGGCATCATCACCAACCTTCGCGTGCTGAAGTCGAAGAAAGGAGATTTCTACGCGCAAGGCGCGCTCGAAGATATGGCAGGCTCGGTGGAAATGATCGTGTTTCCCGAAGCCTACCGGAAGCTGCAGGATAAGGTGAAGCTCGAAGTCCCGGTGCTGGTGCGCGGCGGCCTGCGGATCGAAGAAGGCGTGAATCCGAAGCTGACTGGCCAACGACATTATTCCGCTCGAAGACGCCAAGGTTCCGTTGCCGCGCTCGCTGCGCATCCGCATTCCGGTCGAAACTGCGAATGAGTCACGTAGTCGATGAACTGCACGCGCTTTGTGCCCAGCGCAAAGGTGAGGCGAAAGTATTGTTTGACGTGGAACGCCAAGGCGATTTCATGGTGGTGATGGAGGCGGAGGGCTATAATGTCCAACCAGACCGCAACTTTGTGGCCCGGGTCGAGGAATTGTGTGGCCGCGGTGCAGTGAGGGTCATTGATTAAGACGGGCCTGTAGAAACATAGCTAGCTATGTTTCTACAAACGGACTGAGACGTGCGGCGGATGAGAGCTTCCATTCACAGGAGTGCAGGTTTGCAATCGGCGGCAGCCCCGGCGGCCGCAAATGCGATGCTGGCAGTGACCGGCACGGAGTTTCTCCTTTCGATGGTGGAGGCCCGCTGGGCCGCCAGGAACGGTGATGGCAGGAAGATGGAGTCTCAACTGAGGGCGCAACAAGAGCTGGGAAGAATTGAGCAGCAACTGGAGCGGTTGCAGTCGCTGCCGGGGCAGGACGAGGACATCCGCAGCCAGATCCAGCAGCTTCACGATCGCATTCACGCTTTGCAAGCTCAGGTGTCGGCGCATTTCAGTGCCTGGCAGAAAGCGGAATTGGCGAGGAATCCGCAACGCCCGCTCATGCTGGAGTACGTGGAGCGGATCTTCACCAATTGGAGCGAGATTCACGGCGACCGCGGTTTCGCCGACGACCACGCCATGGTTTGTGGCATGGCCCGTTTTCACGGCCAGGAAGTCGTGGTCATCGGCCACCAGAAAGGCGCGCGATACCAAGCAGAACGTTTACCGAAACTGGGGCATGACCAATCCGGAGGGTTACCGCAAGGCGCTCCGCGTGATGAAGATCGCGGAAAAGTTCAGACGGCCGGTGTTCACTTTCGTGGATACGGTTGGCGCCTATCCAGGTCTGAGCGCGGAAGAGCATGGCCAAGCGGAAGCCATCGCACGAAATCTGCGGGAAATGGCGCGCTTGCAGGTTCCGATTATTACGACCATCACCGGGGAAGGCGGCAGCGGCGGCGCGCTGGCGATTGCGGTCGCGGATCGCGTGCTGATGATGGAGAACGCCATCTATTCCGTGATTTCTCCCGAGTCCTGTGCCGCCATCATGTGGCGCGATGCCACCAAGAAGGAACTTGCGGCGCAGGCGCTGCGCATCACCGCCGCAGACCTGGCGGAATTCGGCTGCATTGACGGCATCGTTCCCGAACCCGAAGGGGGCGCCCACACCGATCACGAAGCGGCCGCGGCTCTGCTGGATGCAGCGCTGCAGAAACATTTTGCCGAACTGATCAAAATGCCCACCCAGGAATTGGTCGCATCACGATATAACAAATTCCGCAACATGGCGCAGTTCCTGCGCGCGGAATAAGCGGAGTTCGGCAATACCGCGATTCTGCAAGGACAGGTCAGCCTTGGTGCCTGAATTCCGCTGCTCGCGCCTGTTCGCAACCACCTCCGTGCCGTATAATCAAAGGTTCGCCTCATTACTCCAAGAGCACGCCGAGCGGGCGAAAACTCGCTCCAGTCAAAGGAAGGATTAAGGAATGGCCACCACGGATGTAGCGCTCCACGAAGCCTCTGGGCAACGGGAGCCGAAGCGCGTCGTCAACAACATGAGCATTCAGGTTGCGACCGTGAACGGGTCAGGCTCGCAGAGTTCCAACACGGTGCTTCTGCGCAGTATCTTTCAGATGGGTGTTCCGGTTTCCGGCAAGAACCTGTTTCCCTCGAACATCGCCGGTCTGCCGACCTGGTACACCATCCGCGCCAACAAAGATGGGTACATTGCGCGCAAGAAAGAAATCGACTTCGTCATCGCCATGAATGCGGAGACGGCGCAGGAAGACGTGATGTCACTGGCGCCGGCGCGGCTGTGCTTTACGACGAGCCTCTGAATCTGAATACGCTGCGCAGTGATTTGGTTTTTTATCCCGTTCCCTACGACAAGCTGGTCGCGCCGGTGTGTCCCGAAGCCAAGCTGCGCAAGCTGGTCAAGAACATGATTTACGTGGGCGTGGCGGCCCAGTTGCTCGGCATCGACATGGCCGAGGTGGAGAAGGCCCTGCGCAAGCAGTTTGCCAAGAAAGTGAAGGCGGCCAATTTGAATCTGGCCGCGGTCAAGGCCGGGTTCGACTACGCTGCCGCCAATCTCACCAAGCAAGATCCCTACTTCATCCAGCGCATGGACAAGAACCAGGGCATGATCATTATCGACGGCAACTCGGCGGCCGCGCTGGGCTGCATGTTTGCCGGAGTCACGGTGGTTACCTGGTATCCCATCACGCCGTCGTCGTCGCTGGTCGAAACCCTGATTGATTACATGAAAGAGTTTCGCGATCGGCCCTGACGGCAAGGCGACATTCGCCATCGTGCAAGCGGAAGACGAACTGGCCGCGATCGGCATGGTGCTGGGCGCGGGCTGGGCGGGTGCGCGTTCGATGACCGCGACCGCCGGCCCGGGCATTTCGCTCATGGCCGAGTTTGCCGGCCTTTCCTATTACGCCGAAGTGCCTGGAGTGGTCTGGGACATTCAGCGCGTCGGCCCTTCCACGGGCTTGCCCACGCGCACTTCGCAGGGCGACATTCTCTCGACTGCGTTCCTTTCGCACGGCGACACCAAGAACATCCTGCTGCTTCCCGTGCTCCGTCGCCGAGTGCTTCAGCATGGCGCAGGACGCCTTCAATCTGGCCGAGCAATTCCAGACTCTGGTGTTCGTAATGTCGGATCTCGATCTGGGGATGAACAACTGGATGTCCGATCCGTTCGAGTATCCCAAAGAACCGATCAACCGCGGCAAGGTGCTCAGCAAAGAAGATCTGGACCGGCTTGGGAGGTTTCTCCCGCTACAAAGACGTGGACGGCGACGGCATTGGCTATCGCACCCTGCCCGGCACCGAGCATCCCGCTGCCGCCTACTTCACCCGCGGCACCGGACACAACGAAAAATCAGGCTACAGCGAGCGCCCCGACGACTTCGAAAAGAACATGGAGCGCATCAACAAAAAATTCGAGACGGCGCGAGCGTTTGTTCCTCGGCCCGAGTTGATCGACCAATGGCAAAGCGAAGATCGGCATTATCGCCTACGGCACTTCGCATTGGGCGATCATCGAATCGCGCGATCAGTTGCGCGATGAGTACAACATCGAAACCGATTACCTGCGCCTGAAGGCCTATCCGTTTTCGCGCGAGGTGCACGAATTCATCGAACAGCACGACCGGGTTTACGTGGTCGAACAAAACCGCGACGCCCAGATGCTCAGCCTGATCAAGCTGGACATAAAGCCGGAACTGGTCACGCGGCTCCGCAGCATCGCGCACATTCACGGGCTGCCGCTGGACGCGCGCTCGGTCACCGACGAACTCATGAGCATGGAGGGCAAATAACATGGCGACCACGACCGACTCCGACACCGACGCCCGCACCCAAGATCAACCGCATTGGCCTGACCGTTCTCGACTATCGCGGCGGCAAGACCACGCTGTGCGCCGGCTGCGGCCACAACGCGATTTCCGAGCGCATCATCGACGCCATGTACGAAATGGGCGTGCCGCCCGAGCGAGTCATCAAGCCCAGCGGCATCGGCTGCTCCTCCAAGAGTCCGGCGTATTTCATGAGCCGCTCCCACAGCTTTAACGCCGTGCACGGCCGCATGCCCTCGGTCGCCACCGGCGCGGTGCTGGCCAACCACAGGCTGATCGCGCTCGGCGTCAGCGGCGACGGCGACACTGCCTCCATCGGCATCGGGCAGTTCGTTCACCTGATGCGCCGCAACCTGCCGATCATTTACATCATCGAGGACAACGGCGTCTACGGCCTGACCAAGGGCCAGTTCTCGGCCACAGCCGACCTCGGTTCCAAGCTGAAGACCGGCGTGCTCAACGATCTCCCGCCGATCGATACCTGCGCCATGGCCATCACGCTGGGCGCGACGCTGGTCGGCCGTTCGTTCTCCGGCGACAAGCGGCAACTGCACAGCATGCTGAAAGCCGCGATCGCGCACAAAGGCACGGTCATGCTCGACGTGGTCTCTCCCTGCGTCACCTTCAACGATCACGAGGGCTCGACCAAATCCTACAAATACATGAAGGACCACGAAGAGCCGCTGCAGGACATCAGCTTCGTCCCTGCATTCGAAGAGATCAACGTGGACTACGACCCCGGCACGACCGTCGAGGTCACCATGCACGACGGGTCCCGTCTGCGCCTCAGCAAGCTCGAAGAAGATTACGATGCCACCAACCGAATCAAGGCCATCAGCCGCTTGCACGAAGCCCACGAAAAGGGCGAAGTTCTGACTGGAGTGTTCTACGTAAACCCCGAGGCGCCGAGCTTCATCGACATGCTCAATATGACCGAAGAGCCGTTGGCTACGCTGCCGGAGTCGGTAACGCGCCCGGGAAGGGAAGTGCTCGAACAAGTGATGGAGGAGTTGCGTTAGAGAGAAAGCAGGAAGCGCTCACACGAGCGGGTCAAGGCCTTGGGCTGATCTCGGTCCCGAACGAGTAATCGTTCAGCGGCCCGAAGCGTTTCTTCTCCGCATATAAGCGCCAGCGCCGCCATACGATGCGCAGGCTCGCCATCACGGGGATGGAAAGATATACGCCGAGAACGCCCGCGATCTCGCCTCCCGCCAGCACGCCAAAGATCGCTGCCAGTGGGTGCAGTTCCATACTCGTTCCCATGATGCGCGGCGAAATCACATAATCCTGAACCAGACGCCAGCCAATCAGAAAGGCCAGCAGCAACAGCCAGTGCGGATAACTCATGAGCAGAGCCACGCTCAAAATCACAACCGCGGCGACCAGCGGTCCGACCACGGGAATGAATTCCATCATGCCGCCCGCCGCGCCCAGCACCAGCGCATAAGGCACTCGCGTCGCTTCCATGAAAGATGTATAAACCACCAGGCTTAGGGCAGCGAGTTCAAGTTGGGCGCGGATGAAATGCGCCAGCATCTGATTCAGGTCGGCGAGAACGTCTTTCAGGAACTCGCGCTGTGGCCGGCTCTGTACAAAAGAAATCCCGACCTCGCTAAACCCGCGCCCGTCTTTCAGAAAAAAGATCGCCAGGATCGGCACCACGATCAGAAGCCACGACTGCTTGGCGAGCATCCGCAACGTGTAGTCCGACCTGTTGCGCCACGTCGGCAAAACGAGGATCGGACAAAATCTTCTGCAACAACTGGGTGGTTTCACCGCTCCATCCGCGTTCTTGTCCAATCTGGTGCGCCAGATCGCCAGTGTTCAGTCGATCCGTGAGCGTAGGCCAAGCCTCGCCCAGTCGTCGCGCCTCGTGCGCTGTCCGCGGCCCCACGATGAAGAAGAGCGTACCCAGCAGGATGACAAACAGCAGATAGATGAGGGCAATCGCGCGGCCCCGGCGGCGGGTCCACTTTTCTAGCCGGGAAACTGCCGGGTCCACCAGGTAAGCAAAGAAAATCGCGAACAGGAAGGCAATCAGCGTGCGTCGCGCGATGTACAAAAAGCCAAGCCCCAACGCAAAAAACAGCGTCGTCACCAGCACTCGTAGCGTGCGTGAATCGATCAGGGACAATATAGACCTAGTCTCGCACCACTTCCGTATTCTCAGCTGCAGTCACAATTCGTTGCAGCTTAAACTGGTCGTCGAGCCAAAGCGCCCAATTGCCGGAGTCACTCTTCAGGTCCAGGCGGTTCAGTTCGCGTTCGGCACCGCGGATCGTAACCTTCTCCCGGCCGGCAAACTCCACCGCAACCGACATCGATGCGCGCGCGTGCGGGTTCAACGCGCCGAATTGCACATGCTGCTTCAACGGGCACTGCAGTGCGCCCTTATCCTGCTTGCAACTGCTGGCCAGGAACTTCCAGGCCAGGACTTCTCTTTGGACGAAGAAATAATCATCGAGTATGCTGCTGGACGCCGGCAGCATGAATGGCTGCTCCTGTTCCTTCTCCTGCGGACCGCTCTTGAAGCGCTCGATCAGGAAATCCTGGTTGGGCAAAACCACGGCCTGCGATTGTCCCGGACTGAGTTCCTTCCATTCGTACTTTCGCAAGTCGCCGTTCGACCCCATCTGCCACTCGGATGATTGCTCGGCTTTGTCGGCCCCCGCCTCGCTTTTGAACTGCGAGACAATCGAACTGCCGCTGCTGCTTTGATGGATGGAAAAGGTCTCAGTGCCTACCCGGTGTCCATTCATGAAAACTCCAAACGATCCGGAGTCGACCATCTGATTCGCCGTCGCCTTATCATCATTGCCCGAGGCGAGGACAGCCGTCGCCGCCAGCAAGAACAACGCTCCGAGCGCCAGAATGGTCCCAGCCATTAAGCCGATCCGCCTAGACGTCTTGTTCCTCACTCCAACTCGAGACTGCATGCCACCTCCGCCGCGATTGTGTCTACATCTTTGCCGTTGGTTTCAATCCGGATAGCCGCTTTCATATAGGAGGGCCGCCGCGTCCGGTACAGTTCGAGAAATTGCTTGGGATTTTGTCGCAGCGGACGCTCCCTCTCTTCTTCCGCGCATCGCCGCAGCAATTCTTCCACCGGAGCGTCGAGAAAGACCGAATGCACCTCCGCTTTTTCAATCAGTGCCGCATTACGAGGCTGGGCGAAAGCGCCTCCACCCAACGCCACCACGCGGAGCGATGAGTCGAGCTCTCCGAGCAGTTCGCGCAACGCGGCCGTCTCGGCTCTGCGGAACTCGGCCTCTCCGGACTCTCGAAAAATCTGTTCGATGGTCTTTCCTTCCCGCTGCTGAATCCGATCGTCCAAATCCTCGAACGGCAATCCCAAACGGCGGCTCAGCGCCCGGCCCACAGTGGTTTTGCCGGCGCCCATGAATCCCACCAGAAACACCGCCCGTTCTTCGCGCACGCGCTTCCGTGCCGGCGGTTTCGCAGCGGGAAGCGAACCGGGCCTGGTTCTCGCGGATCCCGATTTACTGAAACGGCTTTGCACCCGTCCAGTCCGATGTCTGATTGTCAACGTTTCTTGAGGTGAATTTTACCACTGAAGGAAAGCAACTTAACCGAAGATGCGGCCGCGCCCATCGTACCCGCGAAGGCACTCCCGGCCCGGGCCACAAAGGAGGTGTGTTCGGGCTGCAAAGGAAAGTCATTCTCCACTTTTCCCTGCACCGAGCGCGCCACAACTTCGATCGAGGCATAAGAAGGGGCAATCGCCTCAATGTCGCCGCTGTGACTGGTCATCGAGTATTCGCCAGCCTCCCCGAAATCGCCGTCATAATGGATCTTCCCGCTGCTCGAATTTACATTGACCAGCGAACCGCTGACCGAGTTCAGAGCCACATCGCCGCTGACTGAGGTGATTTCGACGTGTCCGTCAGTGATATTGGTCAGCGTCACCGGACCATTCAGAGTCTTGATGTGCACATGCCCCGCGCTTACGTCTCGCACGTCTACGACTGCCGTATTGCCTTCCAGAATCACGTCGCCGTGCAGTTTCTCCACATGCAAGGGGCCGGTTGTCGAGTGCAGAGTGATATTCGCGTCCGCCGGCACGACCACCTCATAATCGACTCGCCCCGTATCCGCGTCCGCCCCATCCAGAAGATGAGAAAACACCGATACTCGATTTCCACTCTTGTTCTGGTCGATTTCGACTTTGCCGGAGTACAAAATCGCCGTCACCATCACTTGTTTGCCCGGACCAGGTTTCACTGAGACTGGACCGTACAAATTAATGATCGAAACGTTGGCCCGGCGGCCCACCTTGTAGTGATATTCCTTACGCGTCGTTTCGGCCGCGGCAAGGGCAACCAAAACAAGAATCACGACGGCGAACATTGCGGAGCGCTGCTTACGGCACATAATCGACTTCTCCCCATTGCCTGCGGGCGGCTGGTCCCGCCGGCCCCGAAATCCCACCATTCTATTATGGCAGAGAACGGTCCAAAGCCATCTCATAAACCATGGCTTTCTGCTCGTACGCATTCCTTAAGTACTGTTGCGCGACCTCGTCGTTCGGATCGCTGTGCACCGATTGCTCGGCATCCCGGATGTAGGCGTTTACCGACTGCAGATTCGCTTCGTACGACGCTCGCATGGACGGCATCCGTTCCGAAACCGTTTTCAGCAACTGCTGATCACCCTCGTTCAGCTGCAGGTCAGCCGTGACCACGCCCGCTGAACCGGAACCTCCGGCCACATGCCGGTGATCCGTTCCGCGTTGGAAGATCAATACGCCGAAGGCTATCAGCAATCCGGCCGCTGCCGGCACCAACCATCGCAGCTTCCAGCCCAGTAACTCAGCCGGATGGCGCGAATGCTCAATCCGAGCCGGGCGAATCAGCCCCTCTTGCCGCAGCGCAACTTCAATCGAGTTCCAGACCCACGGACTGGGCTCCTCGGAACCTCTCAAAAGCCGCGCCTGTTGTGAAATGGCGTTCAGATCCGCTACCAGATCCGAACATTCGGAGCAGGACTTCAAATGCTCTTCCTGCTCAATACTGTGGCCGCTCCCGATCTCGTTCAGGACCCGCTCAAACTCTTCACAGGTCATACTACCTCTCCCCACTCCCCCTCGATAATAGCTCCTCACGGCTTGGTGGCCTTTTCGGCTCTGCTCGTTCTAAGGAACTCCCGTAACTTCATCCGCGCCTTGTGTAATTGCGACTTGCTGTTGCCAATCGAACAACCCACCATCTCGGCAATCTCATTGTGCTCGTAACCCTCTACATCATGCAGCAAAAAAATCATCCGGTATCCCGGAGGCAGCGCCGCAATCGACCGCTGCAATTGCATCCGGTCGACCGAAGCCGCCAGCCGGGGATCGTCCGCGCCTGGCTCTTTCCTGGGCGACTCTTCCTCCGTCTCCATCGTCTCCTCGAGCGGAACCACGGGGAGACCCTTTTTCCGCAGCTGCATCAGGACGACATTGACCGCCATCCGGTGCAACCAGGTCGAAAATGCAGATTCGCCGCGAAACGTTCCAATCTTCCGGAACAACTGCAGGAAGGCTTCCTGGGTCAGATCCTCGGCTGCCGCCGTATTGGCCGTCATGCGCAGGCACAGCGAGTACACTCGCCGTTTATGCAGGTCATACAGCGCCTCAAAGGCCTCTGCATCCCCCTGCTTAGCCCGTTCGATTGCCTCTGCTTCGGAAAGCTTGTGACCCTGCTGCTTTTTCGCGTCCGTCAATTCGTCTTTTCCGGCCGCACTCAGTCAGATGCGGCGTAAATGTCTTTTCGTTGTACTGCTTGCGGATACCCGTCGCGCCCTTCAAGTTACCGAAATACGGTTACCCGCAGGTTCAGTCCCATACCGCCAACCCACATCCGGTTCAATTAGCCTTTAGATTCAGTAGTTGTCGGAAAAGACCCAAAGAACCGCCCAAAGAAACCCAGGATCGCTCTGGTTTGGGGAAGGGCGCGACTTCAGTCGTGCCGTTAAGCCCCTAAAATGAAAAAGGGTTTTAGTCCCGGCTACCGTTCAGCCTGACTTCGTCTAAGCCGATCGCGTAGTGATCGTCTCCAACCCGTGCCCATGGGCCCCAGTCTCCCGCTCATGCAAAAGGAAGGCAAAAAACACCCCCAGGAAGCCCAAAATCGAGAAAATCCACATCCCTATGTGGTACCCCCCCGGATTCTCCGCGCTGGCATGTCCGAAATCATTCGCCCAGCCGATCAGAAGGTTGAAGCCGAACAATCCAATGTTCTGAATCATTGTCATCAAACCATACGCCGTACCCAGCTTCGACTGGTCAACGATATAAGCCACCGAAGGCCACATCACCGCCGGAATCAGCGAGAATGCCACTCCCATCATCCCCATCGGCACATAGAGGTTGACGTGCGTGTAGCCCATCATCAGATAAACCGGAATCAGCAGCAGGGAACCCGCCATCATCAGGATCGCCCGCCGGCCCACCCGATCCACCATCAGGCCAAACAGCGGCGTTGCCACCATCGCAAACAGGGTCAGCGTACTGGAAAGAAAACCCCCAAACTCACGGGAAGTTCCATGCGCCTCCATAAAGAACTTCACCGCAAAGGTCTGGAAAGGGAAGATGGCCGAGTAAAACGTTACACACAGCGCGACAATATACCAATAGCTCACCCCAAACTTGAACAAGTCGGCGAAAACCACTTTGTCCGTTGAGACTTCGCCCAGGCTATAAACCTTTTCTGCATGCACTTCCATGATCCAGTAAATCACTGCCCCGACCACACACAAGCTGGAGACCCCAAGCGCGATCAGGAATGGCCACCGCCAGTTCGCATAAGCCGCCCGAGCCCAGGTCGGCGAATTCAAAGCGGCAAAAGACCCGAGCCGGCAGATGGTTAGGTTAATGCCAAACGCAAAGCTCAGCTCCTTGCCCTTAAACCACCGGGCCAGCGCCGCCGTCACTGCCACGATCAGCGACTCCGCGCCCATGCCGAAAATCAACCGCCCAACCGCCATCAGCCAAAGGTGTCCCGACGCCACCGTAATCGCTGGCCCAATAAAACACAGAACCCCAAAGATCATCAACGACCGTCTCAACCCGATGCGGTCGATTAAGACCCCGCCGATGACCACTGTGAAAATGTTGGGGAAACTATAGATGGCCTGCAGCAACCCAATATTCGAATCCGAAAAACCCAGCTGCTGCTTAAGCACGTCGGCCAACGGACTCAACGCGTCGTAAACGTAATAATTCCCGAACATCGCGATGCTCACAAAAATGAGCACCATCCACCGATAGAAGCGGGAAGGCTCCGGGCGCACAGACGCAGGCATCAACTCTCCTTTATGAAAGCAACCAACACGAACTCAAGAAGATAGCAGAAGCTAAAGCTCTTAGCACGGCCCAAACTAACGTAGCCCCGGACGGGGAGGCAAGACGTGTAGCGCGGACATTCTTGTCCGCGTGCCCCTCGTCAAAGTTAGTTCCAACCTGACGGAGGACGGCCCTTCCAGCCCGTCCAGTCCCAAAGCGGCGACACATGAAAGCCCGGCACGGCAATGCAGGGAGCGCAGATCGGCATCAGTCGGACGCCACACCCGGCCAATGAATCCACTTTTCCCCAACAGCCCCCTCCGTGATAAAGTGTTCCATCTCGCGGCTGGCCGCGGCTGAGGACCCGTGAAAAAACCGCCAACAAAGGAGTCACATATGGGGCAGGTTTACGATATCGTGAAGGACCGCCGAGTCTACTCCATTGACGCCGATAGTACCGTGCTCGAAGCAGCTCGTTTCATGATGGAACACAGCATCGGCGCGCTGCCGGTACTGCGCAATGGCGAGATCGTCGGCATCATCTCCGAACGCGACGTGATGAACCGCGTGGTCGCGGCCGCGCGCATGCCGGGAACCACCAAGGTCGCCGAAGTCATGACCGTGAATCCTAAATCCATCAACGTCGACGAAACCATCGACAACTGCCTTTTCCTGATGCGTGAATTCGGCTTCCGTCATCTCCCGATCACCGACGGCAAGCAGCTAAAAGGCCTGGTCTCTCTGCGCGACATCCTGCTCCGCTACGTCTCGCAAAAAGAATCCGAAGCCCGCCGCGCCGCCAGCTAAAACGAACATAGCCCCGGACGCCTCGTCCGGGGCATTCATTTCAAATTCCCTAGATTGCGCCGATCCCGTTCCTCTCGCACTCGGCGAAGGGTCCTGTCGACCACGTCCATGTCAAGCGGTTCACCGGAATTCAGAACCCAAACTCCCTGGTTCTTGTAAATGCGCCTTCTTCCTCGCGTCGGACGCAAGATAACGCGTTCGCTGGAACAGTCGACCTCCAAAGCGTCGCCTGGCCTTAACCGCAACTTCTCCCGCATCGGCTTTGGCAGCACGATGCGCCCAACCTTATCGATCCTCAACGTGCCAATCATAAGTACCATTATGCCATCCCATTTCGCATGTCCCCGCCTCCCTTCGCGTCTTCGGTGGTGAATGACCGTTGATTTTGCACGCCCCGCAGAGACCCCAGCCACTTCATAGGGAGATGCGCAGCCAGGTTCGCCAGCCGTTCATCAGCGGTAACCAGTTGCGACTTGGTCTCTCGGCCGCCCAGCCGCCAAGCGGCGAAAGCATGCAGCCCACAGCGCAAGCTGTGGGAAAAGCGAAAGCAGACAAGCCCCAGCGGGGCGAAAGGCCTCAGCCACGCCCACGCAGCCCCGGACGCCTCGTCCAGAAGGACTAAGAGAGCGCTCCTTTGTGCACCTTCGTGTCCTTAGTGGTAATGCCGTTGATCTTGCCCCCTACAAAGACCCCAGCCACCTCACCGGAAGACGCGCCGCCAGCGCATTCGCCAGTCGTTCGTCTGCGGTCACCATCTGCGACTTGGAAGTGACCGCCAAGGCCACATAAAGCGCGTCGTAAACAGCTCGATCAAATGCCGTCGCGATCGCAAAAGCTTCAACCAGTAAAGTATGAGAAGAAACAGTAGGGAAGTTGCGGCCTCGCATGGCATCGAGGGCGCTTTCGGCCGCACCTGCCCGGAGTCTCCCGTGGCGCACCGCTTTCCACAGGATGTTCGCAAGTTCAGCCCAGAACAAGTCCGGGACCAGAAAACGCACCTCACCGGCCGCGTAGCCTTTTAACAATTTCAGAGCTTCCTGCGTAAGGCTTTCGCCGCCGGCGGGAAGAACCCATTTGGCCGCAACGCTGGCATCGATCACATAAGTGCTCACCGCCCCCGATCCTCGCGTTGCAACTCTTCGCTGGATGGGAACGCGCCCGCCGAACGCGCCCGGTACGATCGCAGCCGTTGTGCCTGCCTCAGAAACTGTTGTCGGGCCTTTCGTTCCTCCGCTGTTACCACATTCTCTGCCAACAGAGACAAGACCTCAGCTGTGATCGACTTGCGGTGCTGACGCGCCCGTTCCCGAAGCGCTTCGTACAAGTCCTCGGGCACGTTCTCAACATAAAGCGTAGCCATTGCAGTCTCCTAGTAATAGTCTAGCATATCACTAGACTACAATCACCGCTGTCATCCTGAGCCACGCGAAGGATCTATGCATTCCTTCGCAGCGCACAACTGCACTCCGTATGGACGAGAAGCGCAAGCGTCCATAAGCACTTCCGGCCCTACTCTTTCGTGACAATTGACACTATCGCCGCCCTGCACAACAATAAGAACAACACCCAATCACATCTAGCGGAGAAACGTTTATGGCCGACGAAGGCGAACAACTGGTCGAAGTCCACACTGGTTCCGAGAGTAACGCCGTGAAGTGGATCGTGTCCTTGCTGGCGGTCCTCTACGTTGCTGGCTCGCTTTATTTCCTGTTCAACTTGCGCGAGCGCATCGACCAGATGGGCAAGGATCAAAGCGCCAGTAACGCCCAGATCGCCGAACTGTCAAAACGCATGCAGTCAGCCGAGGCCGACTCTGAAACCCTCGCCACGCAACTCGGCATGACCAAGAAGGAACTCGCAACTCGCTCCGCGGAGCTGCAGCGTGAACAGGTCGCGCAACGCGCCGCCGAACAACGTCTCGCGGATGAGCAGAAGCAGCAGATCAGCCAGGTCAATGGCGAAATAGGCAGCGTGAAAACCGACGTGGGTGGCGTCAAGACAGACGTGGCCTCCACCAAGGCAGACTTGGCTGCCACGCAAGCCAAGTTGCAGAGCACCATCGGCGACCTGGGCGTGCAGAGCGGCCTGATCGCCAACACCCGCAGCGACCTCGAGGTGCTCAAGCACAAAGGCGATCGCAACTATTACGAGTTCACTTTGATCAAGGGCGCGAACCCCCAGCCCGTGTCGACTGTCAGCCTCCAGCTGAAGAAAACCGATCCCAAGAAAGGCAAGTTCACAGTCAACGTCACCTCGGACGACAAGACCATCGAAAAGAAGGATCGCAACGTCAGCGAGCCCATCCAGTTCTACAGCGGGCGCGATCACCTGCTGTACGAAATGGTGATCTGGACTGTGGACAAGAAACAGGCCGTGGGATACTTGAGCACGCCCAAGAGCGCGCCCGTCCCAGTGACCACGGGCCAGTAAGCCGCGATGGTTCCCAGCGCCCACGTTCTCCTCGAAATTTTTCTGCGGACGGCGGCGATCTACATCGTTGTGCTGGTCGGCGTCCGCCTCAGCGGCAAACGCGAAGTGGGCCAGATGACGCCCTTTGATCTCACCCTCCTGCTGCTGCTCAGCAACGCAGTGCAGAACGCGATGACCGGCCCTGACACAACGCTCGTAGGCGGCGTGGTGGCCGCGGTCACGTTGCTGGTGCTGAATTATTTTGTCGCGGAAGTATCTGGAGGCAATCGTCGCTTCCGAAAGTTTGTTCAGGGCCAGCCCAGCCTGCTGGTTCACGATGGCGAGGTCATCGCGCCTCACATGGCAAGAGAACACGTCAGCATGGATGAGTTGCAGCGCGCACTGCGCGAGCATGGAGTCGCCAGCTGTCGCGACGTCGCGCTGGCTGTGCTCGAAGTAGATGGTTCGATCAGCTGCTTGAAGTACGACGACCTCAACCCCAACTCCAACAATCACCTCGCGCAACGCCGCAAGATCCTGCAGAAGCATCAGTGACCTGCGTTGTGTTCCACGTGGAACATTCTTGTATAGCTATAAGATAATATAGCCTAAGTCATAGGTGCGCGGTGGTTTGTGCACGGGGGACGCTGATTGGCTACGTCTCTACTTGGTCAGGACCAGGGGGACTGGTTGGTCGTAGGGTTGAATTGTGACCTTTATGGATTTGCGGGCGGCGAAGGCGTCCGGAGTTACGGGGAAGGCCACGATGATTGTTCCTTTGGTCTGCGCGCCGGGGTTGACTCTGGCTTCGCGTTCGAGCGGGCTTAGCGCGTGTTCTTTCAGGGTGGGGAAGGCCTGGAAGTAGCGGTCGAAATCGGCGGGGGATGCGGCGTCGTCGGTGAAGCTGCCGCTGGCGGTATCGAGGTCAGCCTTGATGGTATGGATCCAGTATGGTTTTGTCCCATTGTTCTGGAACGAAACGTTGATGGCTACCATCATCAGATTTTGGTTGGGAACCTCGACGGAGACGATGTCATCGATCGCGCCTGCGGTGGCGGAATGGGGACGCTGGACCAGACTCGCGATCAATGCGATGAGGCCGATGACGGCGACGCCGATGAGGACGATCTTGACCGGGGGCAAGTTCTTTTTTGCGGTGCCGAATTCCTCGCCGATGTGAAATGGGGTAGCGGATGGAGGCGGTGGGTTTGGCGGTTGCGGAGATGTTGTGTCGTCAGGCATGTCTCGGGTTTGATTGTAATCGCTTTGCCAGGCGGAATACTAAAGACGTTACGCTTGGCAAAAGTTCAAGAAGCTACGAGGAAACACATCTTTGCTAGTTGTGGGTTAAATCCTTATTCATTCGAGGAGCGTTGTCGCAGCGCCGAAGCTGGCACATCGTTCGCTACGCGATGTGTAGGGCTTGGGAGGGGTAAGAACAATGCATAGATGCTTCGCTTTGCTCAGGATGACAGGACGTTGGAGCGTTATTCGGGATGACGTCTGCGGAATGGTGACAGATCGGTCCTCGCCGTCAAGGGTTCGCTGACGCCGCAAAGAACGCACCCTTGACCGCTCCGGGCCGCTCTGCGCACCCTCCCGCCAGGAAGGAAAGGGAAATGTTAGGAAGGCAAATCAAAAAATCTACTTGCGGACCGGCCTTCTCATGGAAGGCGGTTACATGTTACGCCAGCCATCAATTGGTACCCGCGAAATCACTCAGGTTGTCAGACTCTCTATGCTTTCGGAAACAGTAGATCAATGAATTAGGCAGACAGCTCAGTAGCCCACTCGGACTGCTGAACTGTCTGCGAAGGTAATGTGGGACAACGATGATCGCTATGGGGTCACGATATTAAATAGCGGGTCGAAATTGACCAAAAGACCGGTTAGTTCGCTAAATTTTTGCTTGTCTCCTGTCATTGTGGCTGCTCCGGAGGCGAGTTCTTTGTCGATGGTTGAGGTCCGCAACAAAATGTTGTCCATACTTGAGCGCGACATCGTAAGCGTGATGTCCGCTCCGGCCAACTCTTTGTTCTCCGTATAGGTCAATGCGGAATTCTTTAGGGTTACTGCGAATTTCTCGTGAGTGTCCGGCAGGCTCCAATTCATGGTAATCACTTTACCCTCTGCCTTCGGACCATCTATCCGCATCCCCATGAAGTCCAGGATCATCTCCATCGTCATGGCACGGATGGTATCGGGGCTTGCTGTCTGCGTGGCAGGAATTTTCGGAACGCCGTTGCGGAGTTCGAACGCACCCATGAGAAATTCATTTCGCCAAGTAGGGTCTTCGGTCTGGTAGCCGAGTTGTTCCAACGCATCGGCCTCTACTTCACGGGCCGCCTTGTTTTCAGGATTCGCAAAGACCGCACGATTGCCGAGTTCAGCGGCCCAGCGGTAGTCGCCTTGAGCGAACGCCGCCTTTGCTTTCTGAATAACAGCGTCTTCGCCTCCCATCGCTTCCACGTAGCGTTTCCCGAGTTCCTCTGGTGGCCACGGGTACAGATTGGCTGGGTTCGAGTCATACCAGCCGATGTAACGCTGATAAACAGCCTTTGAATCGTGGTTCAGCGAACCGTAATAGTCTCTGGTCGACCAGTCCTGATCGAGAGATCTGGGCAGCTTCATCTGTTCCGCAATCTCAGTCATGTTGTAGCCCTGATTCAACAGGCGAAGGCCCTGGTCATTGATGTACTTATACAAATCCCGCTGCTTTTCGAGGAAATCAATCACTTTCGCGTTGCCCCACGTAGGCCAGTGATGAGAGGCAAAAACTACTTCCGTCCTGTCGCCGAACATGTTGATCGAGGTGTTCAGCGCCTTCCACCAGTTCGTTGCATTGCGAACTTGGGCTCCGCGCAAGGTCAACAAGTTGTGAAGTGTGTGGGTTGCGTCCTCAGCAGTACAGAGCGCCTTGAATTGAGGGAAGTAAAACAGCATCTCGGCTGGCGCTTCAGTAGCAGGGGCCATCTGAAAAATAATCTGAACGCCATCGATAGTCTTGGTTTCCCCGGTTTTCGTGATTATGTCGGTCGGCGGAATCAGTGTGACAGTTCCTATGGAAGTGGTCTTACCCAAACCGCCATCGACTTGGCCGTTGGGACCGCGAGGCAGCAGCGCACCGTACATATAGATTGCGCGGCGGCTCATTGCGTTACCTGCAAACACATTCTCGCTGACAGATTCCTCTAGGAACCCTTCTGGCGCATATATGTGGACCTTACCGGAAGCCACATCATCTTCAGAAACGACTCCCTTTACGCCACCGTAATGGTCCACGTGACTGTGAGTATAGATGACCGCGACCACAGGCTTTTTGGGACGATGCTGGTAGTAAAGGTCAAGGGCCGCCTTGGCTACTTCCGTCGAAATCAATGGGTCGATGACGATAAGGCCCTTGTCGCCCTCGACGATGGTCATGTTCGACAGGTCAAAGCCGCGTACTTGATAGATGCGCTCCGTGACCTTGAAGAGGCCATTTGTCATGTTGAGCTGCGAAATTCGCCAAAGACTGGGGTTGGCGGTCGGGGGCACATCCTGTTTCAGAAACGCGTAGGTCCCCAGATCCCATACGGTATTTCCATTCGCTCCAACGACTTTCACCTCCGGCAAAGTGGCGATGAATCCCTTGTTGGCGTTCTCGAAATCCTGTTTGTTGTTAAACGGGAGTTCCTGCAAGACTTGTTTGTTGTGCTGCTTTGTGGCTTCGGTCGCTTCCTTTGGAGTAGTTTGAGCGAACATTGGTGTTCCCGCCAATACAATCCCGCAGAATAGCGTCAAGAACGATTGCCTAGACAAGCTCATGTTTCCTATGGATTTCACTTTTGGTCCTTTCAAATGGCTCACAAAGCCGTAAAGCATCCTAACCGTATGGTCGATGCCGGTGATGTGATGTGAATCACAAAGGTATGTGAGATGAAATGAAAATGGATCGTTGACGAGAACAGCCGTTAAACGCAAAACGCCTGCCCGGGACTTGGCGGTTTTGGGGGCGATGCGGATCAGTGTGGGGAGCGGGTTACCGCCCTCTCGATTAGTTGTTTCTGGCTGTTTAACCCTTCTTGAGCTTGGCGGGTGGAGCTTCGCGAATAACTTCCGTCCGAATGCATGTGGCGGGCTTTTACTGTGTCGGCAAGGTAGGTGGCGAGGATATCGTCGCGGAGGTGGCGGATCAGTTTGGGCTCGTGGACGGGGAAGACAACCTCGACTCTGCGGTCCAGGTTTCGCGGCATCAGGTCGGCGCTGCCGAGGTAGATTTCTTCCTGGCCGGCATTCCTGTAATAGTAGATTCGACTGTGTTCGAGGAAACGGCCCACGATGCTGGTGACCTTGATGTTTTCGCTTACGCCTTTAATTCCGGGACGCAGGCAGCAGATCCCTCGCACTAATAGATCCACTTGTACCCCGGCTTGCGATGCTGCATAGAGCAGGCGGATGGAGCGCCTGTCTACCAGGGCGTTCATCTTGAAAATCAGGTGTCCACGCTCGCCTCGGCGCTGATGCTCGATCTCGCGCTGGATCAGGCGTTCCAGTTGCGCTCTCAGGTCAATGGGCGCGACCAGCAGTTTGCGGTATTCACCTTTGGCGGAATAGCCGGTGAGGTAGTTGAACAGGTCGGTGCAATCGGCGCCGATTTGTTCGTCGCAGGTAAACATTCCGAAATCGGTGTAGAGCTGGGAGGTGACGCTGTTGTAGTTGCCGGTGGACAAGTGTGCGTAGCGCCGGATCACTTTTCCTTCCTGGCGCACGACCAGCGCGGTCTTACAGTGGACCTTGAGATTTTGCAGTCCGTAGACGACGTGGACGCCCTCGCGCTCAAGCTTTCGCGCCCATTCGATATTGCTCTCTTCGTCGAAGCGCGCTTTCAGTTCGACGAGGACAGCGACTTGTTTGTCGTTTTCAACCGCTTCGAGCAGAGCTTCTACCACTGGGGCATTCCGTCCCACGCGGTAGAGCGTAATTTTGATGGCGAGCACAGCTGGGTCCTTCGCGGCTTTCTGCAGAAAGGAAACTACCGGCTGAAATGAGTCGAAGGGATGCTGAAGAAGAATGTCCTGGCGGCGAATGGCGGCGAAAACATCTTCCCCGTCGTCTTCCGATTCCAGAGCAGGAGGGATTGCGGCGACGAACGGCGGATCCTTCAGTTCCGGACGATCCACGGCAGAGAGACAGCGCAGGCGGCTGAGAGCGAGCGGGCCTGTGAGCTGGTAGACGTCCTCGCTCTTGACTTCAAGATTCTCCATCAGAATCTTTAACACGGGCGCGGGCATGGCGTCGTTCACTTCGAGTCGAATGGCGTCGGCAAAACGGCGCTGCCAGACACCTTCCTCCACCGATTCCAACAAGTCGCCGGCTTCGAGTTCCTGAATTACGGTTTCGGCATCGCGGGTTACGTGGAAGGGATGTGCTTCGAGGACTCTCATGCCGGGGAACAGGAGCTTCAGGTTGGCCGCGATTAGTTGCTCCAGCCAGACAAAACATTGCCGGACGGGATTCTTACCGCCCGCTCCCTTTTCGCGGGGAAGCGGTTTGACGGGGACCAATTGGGAAATGGAATTCGGAATCTTGACCCGGGCAAAATGCTCCACGCCTTCCTGGTCGCGGATGAGCACGGCCAGATTCAGGCTGAGGTTCGAGATGTGGGGAAAGGGACGGCCGGGATCGAAGGCCAGGGGAGTCAGCGTAGGGAAGATCGTGTCGTGGAAATATTTGTTTAAGGCGGATCGCTGCGGGTTGGTCAACTGCGAATAGTCAGCGATGTCGATGCCAGCGTCGTGCAGGGATGGAAGCAGTTGTCCGTGCCAGCACTCATGGGCAGTTTGAAACAGGCTGGTGACGCGCTCGCGTATGGCCGCGAGCTGGGCCGAAGGAGGCATGCCGTCGGGACCGCATTCGAGAACGCCTTTCTCGACTTGCCGCTTGAGGCCGGCGACCCGCACCATGAAGAACTCTTCCAGATTGGAGCCGAGGATGGAGAGGAACTTGACACGCTCGAGCAGGGGGACGGTCTCGTCTTGCGCTTCTTCGAGGACGCGCCTTTGGAATTCGAGAAGGCTTAGCTCGCGGTTGACGTAGAGGGCTGGGTCGTCGAGCGGGGTGGGGGTTGCGGTGGTTCTGACATGTCCGTTGCGGCGGTGGGATTTCTGGGGCTCGGTTTTGCTTCTGGTAACGGTTTTCGGCATGGGGCGTTGGACCGTACGGGTCGAAGCGTAATTGTAATTTGCGGAGTGTGATTTCGTCTTTGAATCTGCCGCCGGGAGGCAGTTTTAACCGGGTTGTAACAATGTCTTCGTGGTTCTAAGAAAGGCGTTAACCACAGAGGACACCCTTCGACTTCGCTCAGGGCAGGCTCCGGTCCACAAAGGAAGGCTGGTCTTACTACCACGCGTGTTTCATGGCTTTGCTGAACTTTTGGGCTGAGAGGGTGTTCAATATGTCTTCCTTGGTTAGCCAGGCGCGGCGGGCCTGGAGGATGCCGTAGCGGATTTTGTCGAGGTGGGAGGTGTGATGGGAGTCGGTGTTGATTACGATCTTGACGCCGTATTGTTTCGCGAGGCGGAGATGGCGATCGCAGAGGTCGAGGCGGTCGGGATAGGCGTTTAGCTCCATCGCGACTTTTCTCTGGGCTGCGGCTTTCAGGATTGCGTCTACGTCGAACTGGTAGGCGTCGCGGCGGAGGAGCAGGCGTCCGGTGGGATGCCCTAGGAATGAGGTGTTGGGATTTTCGACCGCTTTGAGCAGGCGGTCGGTCATCTCGCTGGGCGTTTGGTTGAAGTGGGAGTGGACGCTCGCGATCACAAGATCCATTTGTTCTAGTACAGAATCGGAAAGATCGAGGGTGCCGTCGGAGAGAATGTCGACTTCGATTCCGGCGAAGATTCGGATTCCGTCGATGTTTTCATTCGCAGCGCGGATGCGTTTGATGTGCTCTACCGCGCGCTGGTCATCGAGTCCGTTGGCAAAGGCGAGGTTTTTGGAATGGTCGGTGATGGCCATGTATTGGTAGCCGTGAGCGCGGGCGGCTTCGGCCATTTCTTCGATAGTATTGCGGCCGTCGGTTTCGACGGTGTGCATGTGGACGTCGCCTTGCAGATCGGCTTGCGTGATGAGATTGGGGAGAGTATGTTTTTCGGCGGCATCGATTTCGCCGAGGTTCTCGCGTAGCTCGGGGGGGATGTAGTCGAGTTTTAGTTTGGCGTAGATTTCTTCTTCGGTTTTTCCGGCGATCGCTTTTTCGTCGTCGAGCTGTGCGAGGCTGTATTCGCTTAAAGTGTAGCCCATCTTTAAGGCGCGCTGGCGGAGGGCCACGTTGTGGGCTTTGCTGCCGGTGAAATATTGCATAGCGGCGCCAAAGGAATCGGGGGAGAGCAGGCGGACGTCCACCTGCATGCCTCCGCGCATACGGAAGCTGACTTTGTTTTCGCCGCGAGCGATGATGTCCATCAAGCCGGGCAGCTTGATGATGTGATCGATCAGCCTTTGCCGTTCCTCGTCGTCGCAGCAGACCTTGCCGGTTACCAGGATGTCGAGATCGCCGACGGTTTCGCGGCCTCGGCGAAGGGAGCCGGCGGGCGTGATTTTTTCAATGCCCGGATACTCGCGGAGATGGTCGGTGATTTTTGCGGCCTGGGCTTCGGCCGTGTCGAGGAGAAAGCGTCCCGCGATGCGGCGATAGTCCTGAATGGCTTTGAGCAGCTTCTGTTCGTGCTTTTCCCCCATGCGGGGGAGAATGCGAATCTTGCCTTCCTGGGCCAACTTTTCGACGCCCTCGGGATCGCAGACGTGATAGGCACTCCAGATGAGGGCGATGGTCTTGGGGCCGAGGCCTTGAATCTTCAGCAGGTCGAGCATCGACGGGTGATATTTTTTGAGGAGTTCGGCGTGAAGTGAAAGGCGTCCTTCTTTCAACATTTCTTGCAGGTTTATCAGCATTCCTTTGCCAATGCCGGGGATGGCGAGAACTTGTTTGGGCTCGCTGATTAATTCGGCAATCTGCTGCGGCTGGGCTTCGATGGCTTCGGCGGCGTTGCGGTAGGAGCGGATGCGGAAGGAATCCTGGCCGTCGATTTCCAGCAGGTCGGCGGTTTCGTAGAGGATGCCGGCGATGGCTTTGTTGTCCATGGGAAATTAAGATTCTATCGCGGAAGAGGCGAGGGTGGAGTTTCGCTGGCGTAGTGTCTAGCCATCCCGACGAATTGGTTGTAATTTGATTCTGGAGTTGGAACGGCGATGAGTTCACCGATTGTTGAGCAGCTTCGGGACGCGGTTGCGCAGGCCCGTTGGAATGAGGCTATGGCTCTGCTACAGACTTCGGATGCGGTGCCGGCGTCTGCGGCGCTGGGCGACCTTTCTTTTGAGCAACAACAATCACTGTTCCGCCACTTGCCGCTGGAGCTTGCTGCGGCGGTTATCGCTCACTTTCCTTACTATCACCAGTACGTCCTGCTGCACTCGTTGCCGGTGGAAGAAATGCGGGCGTTGGTTGACCGTATCGATCCCGACGACCGGATGCGGTTGTTCGATGAACTGCCGGAAGAGGCCTGGCAGCGGCTAATGGACGAGCTTTCGGGGGAAGTTGAGGTTGAGAGCCCGAGCCAGCCTGAACCTGCGACCGTGCGTGAACCGCTGCCGCCGCTACCGGAGCCGGGGGAAACGCTGATTGAGGGACGCCAGATTGAGAAGCGTTACACGCAGCCGGACGGGAGGGATATCCAAATCATTGCTCCGATGGACTTGTCGGTCGAGGCGGGTACGATCTGCACGTTGCTGGGGCCTTCCGGGTCGGGGAAGTCGACTTTGCTCAGAATTCTGTCGGGATTGACCGCGCCCTCCAGTGGCACCGTGCTGGTACATGGCCATCCGCTGGAGGGAAGCACGCCAAACATTGGGATGGTCTTCCAGAGTTTTGCTTTGTTCCCTTGGTTGACGGTGCTGGAAAACGTGGAGGCTCCGCTGGTGGCACGAGGGGTGGGGCATGCGGAGCGGCATCGGCAGGCGTTGCAAGCGCTCGGCATCGTGGGATTGAAGGGTTTCGAGAATGCCTATCCCAAAGAACTTTCTGGGGGATGAAGCAGCGCGTCGGATTTGCGCGAGCCCTTGCAGTTGAACCTGAAGTGTTGTTCATGGACGAGCCGTTTTCTGCTCTGGATGTGCTGACGGCCGAAAGTCTGCGGCGCGAGCTGATGGAGTTGTGGATGAACGACCAGATTCCCACGCGGAGCATCTTCCTGGTCACGCACAATATCGAAGAGGCGGTTCTGCTGGCCGATCGAGTGGTTGTGCTGGGAACGCATCCGGCGAAGATCCGGGCTGATTTTCGCATCTCACTGCCGCAGCCGCGCGATCGCAAGTCGGCGGAATTTCTTATCTACGTCGATTACATCTACAAGGTGATGACGCAGCCTGAGCTGGAGTTTGGCCCGGTCACACAGTTGCCTTCTTTGCGCAAGGCTTCGTTTCAGGTGTTGCCGCATGCAACCGCGGGTGGGATGGCCGGGCTTCTTGAATTCCTAAACGATCGCGGGGGCAGGGAAGATTTGTATCACCTCGCCGAAGAGTTGCTGATGGAAGTGGATGATCTGTTTCCCATCGTGGACGAGGCAGTCATGCTGGGCTTGGCGGAGTCGACGCAGGGCGACGTGCAGATTACGCCGGCGGGGAAGGAATTTGCCGAGGCAGATATTGCGACGCGGAAAAAACTGTTTCGTGACGCTGTTCTTAGTCATGTGACACTGATTCAGCAGATTCGGAATGCTTTGGAGCGGAAGTCCGACCGGGCGGTTCCCTTGGAATTCTTTCGCGATGTTCTGGACAAGCACTTCTCGCAGGACGACGTTCAACAGCAACTCGACGCTGCTTTGAATTGGGGGCGATACGCCGAGATTTTTACTTACGACTCGCAGACTGACCGCTTGCTGCTGAATGAAGGCTCGGGGGCTGCGAATGCGAGCGAAGCGGCTCCGCTTCATTGAATCAGAACGGAGTTGCCGTCCGCGGCGGTCTACTCAGATTGCTCGATAATCGGGAGGTTCGAGGCGATTTGCAGATCCAGGATTAGCTGGAGCTGATTTTCGACCTGGAAGAAGCGGACTACGATTACGGTTGGGAGCGCTTTCTTGAGAAGCGCGTAATATTTCTTTCTGAGGGCGAGCCGCTGCTCATCCAGCGTCATGACCTTCTGGGCGAGTTCATCTGCCTTCGCATCATTCATGGTTAGAAAGTTCTGGGCGTACTCGTGGATGATCGCGAGCTTCTGGTCGCCTAGCTTTGTCTGCTCAGCGTCGTAGTTTCCATAGATGGGCCAGAAAATGGATGACTGCTGATCATTCAATTGCATGACTTCCTTGATGATCCGGTCCTTCTTTGCTTTCAGGTCGGTGCGAAGCAGACGCACGTATGCCTGCTCGTTAAGCTCAGTGCTTTCGGCTGGATCCTGCACCTTTTTTTCCTGGGCCCATAGACCGGTTGTTGCCATCACCGCCAGGAGCGCGATCGTCAATCGAATTCTCATGAGTTCCTCCGATATGAATTTCGTTCTTGCTTAATTTGAGTCTGTGTATCTATTGAAGGATCGGGAGCATCACCGGCTGGGTCAGGGTGAATTCCAACTGCGCTTCGCTGGGAATCTGGACCTGGTCTCCCTTTTGCACGACCGAGCCGACTCCGCCGGCGACCGCGCCGATGGCCGCGCCCATACCAGCGTTGCCGGCAATGGCACCGATGGCCGCACCCAGCCCGGCGCCACCCAAGAGCCTGAATGCCGATCGTTTTCCTGAACTCTTGCCTTTTTGCGAATCGAAAATATCGGTCATGATTGGAATGGCATTGCCGTTAATTACGATTTGGGTCAACTGGAGTTTCAACTGCGACGAGCCCGTAGCGCGCCCTGCCGAGTTCGCCTGGACCACTTGGCCGTACACGGTTGTGCCCGAGTACGCGACCACGTAGCCGTTGGCGGCAAGGTTGGTCGACAATGTGGCCGAAAATAGCTGCCCGGTATAGGCCGAGCTTGTGTCCAAGCCGTCCACCATGCGGACGAGAAGAACGGTTCCGGCGGGAACCTGGGTCTGTTGCGGCCCCGCCGACTGGGGCGGTGTAGTTGGAACGGGTCCAAAAGACAAAGATTGAACTTGCTGGGCTGGATAAATTTGGCTAATTCCATCGGGGCCGACGAACTGGACTCCCGCTGAGCTTCGGCCCATAAAAATGCCGGTGATGACTTGGCCGTTGGTTAGAACAAGCGTGTCGGCCGCGGCAGTGCACGCCCAGCCGATGCAGATCGCGCAAAGCAGCAAAATTCTCAATTTCATGCGCCCCTCTTCTCCTCGTTTGCGTATCCGCGGAAAACCGTTCACGCAGCTTTCAGCCGGCCGAACTTTCTCGCGGAGACACTGCATCTTACATTTTTTAAAGGCGGGGGAGAATAGCTACAACTCACAAAAGTTGTAGTTTGCTCTCCGCTAGAAAATAATCTTGCCCGCGAGTTGCATGTTAAATGGCTCGCCCGGCCCGATGCCGGGACCGCCGAAGAAATCGCCGATCGTATCGGTTACGAAGCCGGACGAACCGACGGACCCTCCGCCGGTGGCAAGGTTGATGCGGTTGAAAACGTTAAACATTTCGGCGCGCAACTGTAGGGTGAAGCGCTCCGTAATCGGAATATTTTTGATGACTGAGAGATCCACATCGGCAAAGCCGGGTCCGTAGAACTTATTTCGTGAAAGATCGCCGTTAGGGTCGTCCGGCAGGCAAGTCGGCGACGGCACGCAGAACGCGGCCGGGTTCACCCATTGCTCACCGGTGGCAGCATTGAAGGTGTGAGATACGCCTGCAAAAGGGTCAGCGATCAGGTTTAAGCCCGGCCGCTGGCTGCCGGAGGCGCCTGTGCCGGGGAAGTTAAATGGCTGTCCGGAGTGGAACGACAAAATTCCGTTTACTTGCCAGCCGTGGGTTAGGATTTTGGGGCCATGCGACGAGCCGGGAATTTCGTAAGTCCAGTACGCGGTGAAGTTCTGCCGCGTATCGAAGTCGCTGTTGCCGTACTCCTGATTCAGGTTGACGCCATCGAGCGGAATCACTGCGCGGAACTCAGTGGCCTCGTCGAGAGCGTGCGCCCAGGTATAGGCGAGCTGCGAGGTGAATCCATGCCAGGAACGTATCTTCAAAACACTCTGCAGGGCGTTGTAATTTGATGTGACCGCGCTGTTGAATTGGTTGATTGAACCGACGTTGGGGTATTGAGAGTCAAATGCTCCGTTCTGATTAATGTTCTCCGTGATCGTCAGTTTCCGTCCCTGGCTCCCGACATAGCCCACCTGCAACACGGCCGCGTTCCCGAAGCCTTTCTCCAGTTGCAAGTTGTAGTTGAAGTAATACGGGGTGCGAAAATCTTGCCCGACAGAGAAGACGTTGTAGATGTTGGCGCCGGTGATCGGATTCGGAACGCCGCAGCCTGGCTCGACCTTGTAGTTCAAGCTTGCGCAAGTCACGACTCCGGGAAAGATGGATTGCCCGCCCTGCTGAACCGTGAGCCAGTTGTAGGTATTGCGGCTGTAGTTGTCGACCGCGTCCGGTCCTGCCGGATTGTTTTCCAAGCCGTTGGCCGCCGCATTGGGCGGACGATTGTCCAGGAACGGACTGATCGCAGTTTGCTCGTAGAAGACGCCGAACCCGCCTCGCAACACGAGATCACCCTTGCCTCCGGGCTGATAGGCGAATCCGATTCGCGGAGCGAGATTGTTTCCGTCCGGCGGAAAGATCGAACTTATGCCCGCGCCCTGAATGAGCAGGCCCCGTCCCGGTATGAAAACCGGAAGATCTTTATCGCCATTGTGCAACGGCCCGCTGTACTCGTAGCGCAGGCCCATCGTAAGAGTTAACTCGGGCGTTGCGCGCCAGACGTCCTGGCCGAAGAGAGCGAACGAATTGACCAGAACGTGTCGTTCCGCATTTCCCACGGCGATCGAAGATGTGCTTACGTCCCCCGCGAGAAAGTCTGCCAGGGCCAACGTGTCCGTGCACACGACGTTGGTTGCGGAGCACGTCCCCGCCCATGGTCCCTGTGTGCCGTCGAACGAGAAGCTTCCCAGCGAGCGGCGGAAATAGAATTCGTCCACTCGTCCCTGACGCACTTCCCCTCCGAAGCGAAGTTCGTGTTTGCCGGTAATGTAGGAAACGATGTCAGTCAGGTGACCGGTGATGTCGTTACGGCCCTCCGGAGGCGTAATCCCGACTTGATCGAACCCGGAAATCTCGATATTCGGGGCGCCGAGAATGGGCTGTCCGTTCATGACAGCGTCGGGGCTCAGATACAGGCCCAGGGCCTTGGTGTTGAAACTGTTGTTGGCATCATGAAACGTCTGATTGAAATAGCTGACTCCGAAAAGCAATTGATTGCTCACCTTCGGTGTGAACTGCGAGTTCAACACGGCAGAATAATTTTCTACGCGGATGGGAGCTTCTTCAAAATAGTAGCCAAGGTTGGAGCTTGCCTCCAGTAGCACCAAAGCCGCGCCGGGGGGTTGGACTTGGTTTCCTTGACCCATGAACCAGTGTCCTGACAGATGGTGTTTGCTGTTGAAGTTGTGATCCAGCTTCGCCACGTAGTTATAGCTGTAACCAGTGGCAGGAACATTGGCAAAAAAGTTGCTGATCGTGCCGGGGAGGGTGCTGATCGAGCTCGGCCACAGTGCTGAAAACAGGGTCGTCGAAAGCGAGCTTTGCGGGACGTTGTATTTCGAGAGCAGCGTTTGAGCATTCTGTATCCAGGCAGACGACGGTTCGGTCGCCAATCCGGTAAGGCCAAAAATGTAGTTCTGCTTTTCGAATCCGAGAAAAAAGAATGTTTTGTTCTTGATGATCGGACCGCCCAGGGTGAACCCATAGTTCTCATTGCGCAGTTCCGGGGCTCTCGGAAACTCCGGAGTCGGCACGAAAAAGGGCGAGCGAGCCGCGTAAAATTCGTTGCGGTTGTAATAGTATGCCGTTCCGTGCAGTCCGTTGGTACCGGACTGAAGGACGACGTTGACTGTGCCCCCGGCGTCGCGGCCGGTTTCCGCGTTGGATTGGGTCTGCGTAGAAAATTCGTCAATGGCGTCGATCGGCATCAGGACCCCGGCGATTCCAGACACGCCACCCTGGTTGATAGCGGGGATGTCGTACCAGAAATCATTGTTATCTGTGCCGTCAAGTTGCCAGTTGACGCCATTGTTGCGGGCCCCGTTCATCGTGCCACCACCGTTGATCGAGTAACCTCCGTAGCCCGGCGCGATGGCGATCAGTTGAGTAAAGTCCCGGCCGTTCAGCGGCATGGTTTGTACAGCTTCTTCCGGGATGGTGTCGCTCTGGGTTGTGCTCGTGCTATCGACTGTGAGGGCAGCAGCCGCTACGTCGAGCGATCTGTTCTCCTGAGCGAGGGAAAGTCTAACCGTTAACGTGTAGACGGAACCCGCCGTAACCCGGACGTTCTCGGCAGTATAGGTGGCAAATGCGGGAGCTGCGACGGTGATCTTATAGGCACCCAGGGGAAGGTCTTGCACGGAAAAATGTCCGTCGGCGGTGGTGATTGTGTTATGGCTTGCCCGCGTGGCAATCTCGGTGGCTTGCACTTGGGCATTTGGCACCAGCGCACCGGACGGGTCCGTCACCACTCCGTTAATGGAGCCGCGGAAGGTCTGTGCGTCCAGCAGCAGAGCCCCGGATAAGCACAAAAATAATATTGCAAGACCGCGCTTCATCAATCGCGCCCTTCCCGACTATGTTTTCTAAACAGAGATTCTGCGAACAGGCAAGCAAAGCACGCTGAGCGGCGCGGAAGCAAACAATCAGCTTCACGCCGACAGGTTTACTGGAGCGGCCTCACCCCGATTGACTGGAACGCGAGCGCTGATCTCGGTGCCGCCGGTCAACTTCGATGCAATCGCGATGGTGCCGTTTACCAGCCTGATTCGCTCCTGCATACTTACGAGACCAAGCCCTCGGCTCTTCATGGCTGCTTCGAGATCAAAGCCCACGCCAGCATCACGAACCGTAAGATGAACCTCGCCCGGGGTTCCCCACAACTGCACTGCGAAGCGTGGGGCTCCGCTGTGTTTGGCCGCGTTGTGCAAGGCTTCCTGCAGAACGCGGAACAGGCAGAGAGAAACGTCTGACGGAACGGGGCTGGGCAAATCGTGGCTTTTGAAGTCAATCTCGACTTTCTGCGCCTTCCCAAACTCCTGGCAAAAACCTTTCATGGCCACCACTATCCCCAAATATTCCAGCCGGGGAGAATGCAACTCGTGGGACAAGGTTTGGATATCGGTAGCTATCTCCGAAGTGTGTTTCCGCAACTCGTCCATGCGCCTGAGGACTTCAGGGCTCGAATCAGGGATTTCCATCTTGAGTCGTTCAAGCTCGATGGCGAGCAATGCCAGACGTTGATTGATGTCGTCGTGAAGATCTCTGGCGATGCGGGTCCGCTCCTGCTCCTGCGCCTCAATCAGCCTGCGGCTCACGCTGGAAAGCGCTTCTTCTGCCAGCTTGCGCTCGGTAACGTCCAGGCACGATCCGATGTAACCGGCAAACGAGCGATCGGGATTAAATCTGGGAACGCCAATATCGAGAATCCATCGGTATTCTCCATCGTGCCGGCGGAGCCGATACTCCATTCTGAAGTCTTCTCGCCGATCAAACGAGTGGTTGTATACGTCGAGGCACCTCTGCAGGTCCTCGGAGTGGATCCCTTCAGCCCATCCGTTTCCGAGTTCGGCGGACAGTGGCCGTCCGGTGAAGTCGAGCCAGGGCTTGTTGAAGTAGGTGCACAATTTGTCGGTACCCGACATCCAGATCAGCACCGGAGCCGTGTTCGCCACCCGGCGGAAGCGCTCCTCGCTCTCTCGAATCGCATTATCCGCCTGTTTGCGCTCGGTGACGTCTACACCGATGCCTAGCCCTCGCTGCGGGCGGCCGTTGGCCGCGTAGTAGAATTTGCCCCGGTCTGTGACCCAGCGCACGGTGCCGTCCGAGCGAATAACACGAAACTCTGCCATGTAGGGTTGCTGGTTTTGCATTGCATCGGCAAGGGCTTTTGAGACGCGTTCCCGATCGTCCGGATGCATCCGTTGATAGAACTCCTGTTCGCCCGCCAGATAGGTGTCGGCGCTGATTCCGAAGATCGTCTCCAGATCACCGAACCAAACATTTTGTCCCCTCGCAAGGTCCCAGTCCCAGCCGGTCGACTTGCTGGATTCCATAGCCAGACGAAGTCGGTCGTGCGCCACGCCGACATCGGAAGTGAACTCGCGGTTGGCAATATAGTCCTGGATAAAAACGGCGATGGCTAACAAGACTCCGGCGATCATTACCAGGAGAAGCCGGATCTCATGAGTTCCAAGCGGTTCATCGGTTCGGAACAGCTCCCAAACGCCAACAATCGGAATCGCCAGCACAGCCAGCATGGCCAGGACGGAACTATACTTGGTGTCTGTCGTGTCCAGTTGGACGGTTTGCGCCAGCTGCGGCGTCAGTCTCTTACCCTGTAAGCCGATCCACACAAGCCAGGAGATAGCAGCGGTGAAAACCATTCCGATCAAACCTCGCACCGCAGGGAAAGACGCCCCAGTCAGATCGCCTGACGGGTCCCTAAGGGCCCACTCGACGTTCGCGGCCAATGAGCCGAATGCGTACAGGGCCGACGCGCCGAACAGATGCCAATAGATGGACTTCCATGGGGGCTGGGATCGGGCGATCAGCGTGCCCAGTACCATGAGAAGCAGCAGATTTTCCGTGAAGTAGAGACCCTCAAAGCGCAGGATCATGGCCGAAGCCTGTGCCCCGTACTGGTACGGAAACAGGAGGTACGTGTACGCGAAGACCCAAACAAAAAGCAAAATGAGAAAATTCAGCGTCGCTCGGTACGGCCGATGACTGGGAAGTCTAAGGTGAGGACGGGAAGCCACAGCCGCGATCATCAACACGATGTGCAGAAATAATGGAGGATTGTCGAACAAAAAGGCTGGGATTTTGCCGTGCAGGACTACGCTATAGAACCACGAGCATGGGACCAGCGCCCACAACCCATACGCTGCTGCGAGGAATGACCAAAATAAGCGAATCGTTTGTCTGCTCTGGATGGCATTCCAGGTGGCAACGCCACTGGCCATCAGAAGCAAAAGAAGATAGCTGATTTCGCAGTAAGCCACCAGGCTGGGGCCTTGCTTCAGGATGAGCGAGAGCGCTGCCTGTGTTAGCAGAAACCCGATTGCGACCGTCGGCCACGAATAAAATCGGGATTTGAGTCTAGGAGGGAGGGATGTGCCGGGCATGGTTTCTCCTAGAGGGGTGGGTCGGTCCAAGATCTGTATAAATTTGCCAGCCACCGCGCGCTACGGGACTGAGCGCGGCATGGATCTCGATATGCCGTGACCGATGCGATGGTACCCCAGCATAGACTTGAAGATTAGCGACTATGATGAACCCCACCAAGCTGGCCGAAACGAAAATAACACCCTGAATTCCCAGACGCGACCGCGATCAGCACCCCCCTCGCAGCATGCCGAAACGGGACGCGACTAGCATTTTTACTAGCCCAAAAGAAATATACCGTCATGCATTGACGATACAACTGGTAATTTCACTAGTGCGGGCCGCGGTAATTCCTGCTGGGAAGGAGGACGAGGCCAGATTTGGGCCGTTTTGTAGGCTAGGATTCGGACCAATCGGACTCACGACCGTAACTGCCCCGAACAGCGGGATGGAGATTGTATGCTGGGGCGGTTCGTTGTATATTACCGCTCTGTCGGAAAGGTCAAGATAGAGAATCCGACGTGCGGTCACCTGCTGCAGGTCAGTCCGCCGCTGCTTGAACGGACTCGATTGCTGCACGCGTTGCGAATACTCCAAATAATTTCTTTGACGAGTGGTGCTGCGAATGACTCGCTTGGAACGCCGCCAATCCCCACGGACGACGATCGGCAAACACGCTTACGTCAATATCGAGCCGAATAATGGCGGCATCGTATTGAATGTCTCGGATGGGGGCCTTTGTTTTCACTCGTTCGATCCGGTGCCGAACAAAGGAACAATTCGTTTCTGGTTTGCGGAGAACGACCAGCGAATCGAAGCCGAAGGCACGTTGGCGTGGATGGATGAGACGCACAAGGGGGCCTTGCGATTCACGTCTCTGCCGGCGGAGGCTCGCGAAAAGATCCGCAATTGGATGAGCCAGGCTGCGGCCCAAGTTCCCGCCACCGAGATTTCTGCACCGGAAGGCCCAGCACCGCAAGGCCCAGCACCGCGCGCCCTACCCATCCCTGCTCCGGTCCGACCGGAGTCGAAGCCAGCGCGGGCAGATTATGCCCCGGTTGCTGCGGTTTCATCCGAGCCAAAGGTATCGGTGCGGTTGAGCGGCTTCTCTAGGGGTTTGGCGACCGGGCTTCTGGTTTCGGGTTTCGTGGTGGCCGTATTTGTGTTTTCAGAGTTATCGCCGTGAGATCGGCGAGTCGCTCATTCATTTGGGAGAACGATTCGCGGCAAAACCCCATGCGGAAACCATGGTTGTCTCGGCGGCGGCACCGGCTGTGACGACGACAACTGTTCCGGCGCCGACGGTTCCGACATTGTCACCTGCGCAGCAAGAGATCGCGCCAGAAAGGCAGACGAAGTCGCCGGCCCCGCAGACAGCGTTACCAGAACCTGCCTCGATGCAAGTTCGGCAGCCCGAAGTAAGACAATCCGAGGTTCCACAACCCGAGGTGCGACAGGTAGAGGTTCGACAAGCTGAGGCTCGGCAGCCGGAGAAGATTCCGCCGCCAGTCGAGAAACTCTCGCCACAGTCTTCGGCAAGCCCAGCTAAGCTTCAGCAGCCGAAGCTCGAGCCTGCAAAGAGTTCGGCCGCACCAACGGTCGCAGGCGACCCTGCTCCCAAGGCCTCTGCCACGGCGACCATCCCGCCGCCTTCGCCAGCGAACCCACCTGCCTCGATGCCGGCCAATGGCGGTGCGACCGCCTCCAACTTGGTTCCGGCGAAGCCCGGCACCACTCCTAAGGCAGAACCGCCGAACCAGCCCGGTGTCCACACCGAGGACTCCAAAGCGCAGAATACCCTCTCGACTTCGGAACTGTACTTCGAAGTGGGCAAATTCAAGAATCAGCTAGAGGCTCACGACGAAACGGACAAGCTGGCGCAACTGGGGTTTCCCGTAACCGCCGTCCAGAAAGGCTTTCTGTGGACGAATTCCTACCACGTGCTTGTCGGTCCGTATGCCGATGAGGATCAGGCCCAAGTGACCCACGAGAATCTGGTCTCGAACGGCTTCAAGCCCCGATCTTTCGAAAAGGGTTCGCGGGATTTCACGATACTTTCGGCGGTGACGCTGAACGGCGCGCGCACGCCGGAAGGGGACTACATCATCAGTTGGGAATCCTACATCGGCGATGCGAGTGTGAAATTCACCCGCAACAACGACCTGGTTGCGGCAGCCGACGGAAGATGGGTGAAACGCGATGTCAAGTACCGCCGGAATGAATATGTGTACCGGAAAAACCCCGACGGGTCGCGTACCCTCCTGGAGATTCATTTCGAGGGCATGCGCCAAGCCCTGGTCTTTGGCAAAGCGTCCTGATTGAGTCCGCGATTCTGCGGTCATTCCGAGCAGCGAAGTGCTGATGAATCGGAATTTCTTGCGACAGAGGCCGGCTTCCTGCGTTCGCGGAATTACTTGCTGAGTTCGATGGAAAAAATCTGGCCTTCCGCGGATTTTCCCGAAGCCTCGAAGAACTCTACATGCGCCTTCATTCCATCCAAATCAGTGCAAGGATGTAACTCACCCGCCGGTGTAAAGTTCACCGCCGTGTATTGGATTTTGAAGTAATTGTTGCTGTGCAGGGAAAGCACTTTTCCGTCTACTGCCACCCTCAGTTCCATGATTGCCGGCTGAGAACACCGCACATCCTTAATCGTGCCCTTTACGCCGTGGCGAGGACCACGCGGTTCTTCCTTGGGCGGTGCATTCACCTGTGAATCTGAGTCGGGTTCTTGGCCAACCGCCTTCTCTGCCGCGGCCGAAGATTGCCCGCTTGGAAAAGTAGATCGAAGCCCCTGGGTCGATTGGTCGGCTTGCTGCATTTGCTCTCTCTCGGCCTGGTAATGCTGTGCGCTCTCCAGCAACTGTTGAACCGAGTCGACCTCGGCTGGCGTCTTAGCCAAGCCCTTAGCGTTCTGCAGGACGGCGACGGCGTCTTTCGGGCGCTCCATCTGTAGCAAAATGTTAGCCGTATTTAGTCGATAGTGAAGGTTGCTGGGATCCAACTGGACCGCATTGAGGACTAGCTTGTGAGCTTCCTCAAGATTCTCGCGTCTCATTCCATAAAGAACTGCCAGTTGCTCGTAACTCGGCGCAAAAGAGGGATTCAGCTTGATGGCTCGGCGCAGACTATCTTCGACCTGCGACTTATTTTCCGAATTAAGCTGGCCGCTGTTCATGGTGATTGCGGCGAAGTAGTAGTCGGCCAAGAAACTTTGAGAATCCAGCTTCACCGCCTGCTCGTACCACTTCCGGGCTTCTTCGAGATTGCCGTGGCGAAACTCGATGTACCCCATGGTTTCGTGTGCCGAGGCGTTGCTGGGATCGTCGTGCAGCACGCGTTCAAGTAGAGTGCGCGCATCCTTCTCGCGCTGGTCGTATGCCAGAAAGTCCGCTCGCACTGCATCTGCCTGGCTTTGGCTAAGGGTTTTAACATTGAAGGTCGTGTCATCAACTTCCGCGACGATCGGCGCCTTGAACTGAAAAAAACGCGCTTGGCCCACATACTTTTCCAGCGCGGCCTGCAGTTGCTTCAAGTCCCCGAAAGCACGCGTAGCCGCGGTAACTGAGTCCACGTTTTGGCTCACTAGTTTTGCATAATCGGTCAAGTGCTCGGTCTTCTCCTGGACATCCTTTATTCGAAGATAGTGAGTAAGAGCCCACGACTCGGCATAAAAAATGGAACCTTTATTCTCTTCATGATAGTAAGGAGAGCTTTGATCTACGGTCAAAAGGGTTGGAAGCGGTAGCAGCCGTTCTTGCCGCAAAAGAAGAATGTTTTCCGGGCTGGGCTCTCCTAGCAGAACCTCTTTATCCCGTATTTCCGTGTTCTGATAGAACTCCGCCAAGCCCTCGTTGAGCCAGAGCGGCAGCCACTCCTCCGCCCGGCTCGAAAGCAGATGGGTATATTTCGTGGTACACCGTCGCGTAGGGATGCTCACCCTGCGCGTCGAGCCGCAGCAGAACGTAGTTCTTATCCGGCGCCCGCAAGAACAGTCCTGCGAGTTCGATCTGCCCCTTTCCCAGATAGACTTCGGGCTCAAGTGCCTGAAAGTCTTTCTTGTCCTTAACAGCTAACACGATGATAGGGGTTCCGGGATCGACGTTGGCTTGCGGAAACGCGGTATGGAAAACGAAGCGCATGCGCTCAAATTGGTCAGCGACATGGCGTGCCTGCTTTTCGCTCGAGTTACTCAGCACCGTGAAGTGGGGGCTTCGAACCTCGAGCCAATTCTCCTCCTTGCCGAGGGACGGAGCGGCCAGGGCGGCGAACACGGTTAGCAGTAGAAAGATTCGTTTGGGCATGCGGCGCGCCCATACAGATACACCCAAAAGGGAGGCGCGTCAAATTACCTGAGAGGGATCCGTAAGACAGCCATAGCGACCCGCGTTCTGTGGCCGCCAGGCTGCGGGGACAGGAAACGGCATCGCGATGAGATTCGCAAAACCATACGGCTTCGTGGCCGCGAGAGTGCTCACGACTGCGTCCTTGAGATGCTGCGTGGAAATTCGTTCAGGCTAACCTATTGCTTTATGCAGCCTTCGTAACATTTGAGGCTTGCGGACCCTTAGGACCGTCGGTTATTTCAAATTCGACCTGGTCCCCTTCTTGCAAGCTCTTGTATCCTTCCGACGTGATCGCGCTATAGTGCACAAAGACGTCCGCCCCGTCTTCCCGGCCGATGAAACCATAACCCTTGGCATTGTTGAACCACTTGACCGTACCTTTCAAACGTTCCACTTACGCCCCCTGAGGCACGAATCTTTCCTGTTCCAGGCGTGCCTTCCGATTTCTGCCATTCTCCGGCTACTCGGAGAGGCTGTCAAGGGGAGCGAATGAGGGAATCGCAAAGCGCGGCTATTTGCGCTTTTTTCGGCTGCGCCACTCGTGACTAAACCAGAGCACGCCGGCGATGGTCTTGCCATCGTGAATGCGTCCGGCCATGACCATGCGAACGGCTGTGCTCAGAGGGACAAATTTGGTTTCTATAACTTCGTCCTCCTCCGGCTTCGCGGGGCCGGCCCGCAGGCCCGTGGCCAAATAAATGGACATGGTTTCGGCGACAAACCCGGGACTCGCATAAAACTTCAGGATTCGCTTCCAGCGGGCGGCCGTGTATCCGGTTTCCTCGATCAGTTCACGTTTGGCGGCGGTCAATTCGTTCTCGCCTTTATCAATCCGGCCGGCGCAAAGCTCCCATAGGTACTGCTGCGCAGCATGGCGGTACTGTCGCACCAGCAACACGTAAGGCTCGAAACGGGACTCATCGACCGCGAGAATCACCACTGACCCGGTGTGGCGCACAATGTCGCGGCGTCCGCGGACACCGCTTGGTTCCAACACTTGATCGGTGGTAACCCAGAATGCTGGGCCCCGGTAGGCCTCGATGGAAGAAAGCACACGAGCTTTGGTGGGACGAGATGATTTCCGCATACCAACAATATAAGGGATGCCTCTGCCAACAGGTACACGTAGCCCCGGACGCGTCGCCCGGGGCGGTTGCGCAAACCCCAGCCGGTGGAAGAGATTTTGCCGATGGCGGAAGTACCCTGATATGCTGCCCGCGATGGCAACTAAACCACGGATTGCGATTGTCGGGCCAGGAAGACTAGGCAGAGCACTGGCATCGGGGTTGACGCAAGCCGGGTATGTCATCTCCGAGATCGTTTCCCGCAACACCGCTCCCTCAAAACGCAAGGCTCGCGAGCTAGCGCGGACAGTCCGGGCCCACGCCTCTACGAACAAGGACGCACATCTGGACGCCGATCTCGTCTGGTTTTGCGTTCCCGATCGGGAAATTGGTGTGGCGTCGCGACGGGTTGCTTCAGTTGTCGATTGGAAGAAGAAGATTGCCTTCCACTCCAGCGGCGCACTGGCAAGCGACGAACTAAAGGCTTTGCGGCAGAGGGGAGCATCGGTGGCTTCCATTCATCCCATGATGACGTTTGTCAGCGGATCGATATCTTCGCTAAAGGGAGTCTCATTCGCGATAGAGGGCGATGCGGCGGCGGTTCGGAGAGCGCGGACAATTGCGAAGAATTTGGGTGGGCAGGCATTCATCATTCGCAGACAACATAAGGCTGCCTACCACGCATGGGGATCGTTTGTTTCGCCGTTGCTGGTGGCGGCGCTGGTGACTGGAGAAAACCTGGCGCGCACCGCCGGGCTATCCGCGGCCGAGGCTCGCAGGAAAATGCTGCCGATCGTGCGCCAGACACTCGCGAACTATGAAGCACTTGGCCCGGCCGGAGCCTTCAGTGGACCCATCGTACGCGGCGATGCGGAAATCGTGCGCAAGCATCTGGAAGTTCTGAAAAACCTCCCGGAAGCACTGGAAGTTTATCGCTCGTTGACGCGGGCGGCGTTGCGTTACCTCCCGGCGCGGAATCGCGGGAAACTGAAACCCGTTCTTAGGTCGTAGGCTCTTCGCGCGCTATTTCGGCTTCCACAGTCCGATCGTGTTACCGTCCGGGTCTGCAAACCAAGCGAAGGTGCCCGTCGGAATCTCGACCGGCTGGACGAGAATCTTGCCGCCGAGCGTTTGGGCTTTGTCGAGATAGGCTTTCACGTCCTCTACCTGGACGTAAACGGTCACGTAATGGTCAGGTTCGTGACCGAGAGCCGTAATGTGACCCTGTATGCCGCCGTTGCCTGCGGTGTTGATCATGGTCGCCGGCCCGGCCTCCTGCATTTTCCAATTGAAGAGTTGAGAAAAGAAAGTCGCAGTCTTGCCTCGGTCGCGACAGCCGATTTCGAAGTGAACCACGGGCTGGCCCATTGTTATGTTCTCCTTCCCTCACAGACTAACGGAAATGGTTGCTGGTAAGCAGTTCAGCGCACGAGGCTACGCAGGCATCGGGTTCGAGAGCGGCTAGTTCGTCGGCCTTGAAAATCCCGGTGCACACCGCGACGATCTGAGAGTTCGCGAGACGAGCCGCCTTCACGTCTTCGGGAGTATCCCCGACAAAACAAACTCTTGCGAACTTACCCAGCTTGCGTTGCACCTCTGTTACCCCGGCGCAGAAGATGTCAGCCCGGCTCTCGCTATGGTCGCAAAAGCAGCCAAAGCTGAAGAATTCCTGCAGGCCAGCCGCTTCGACCTTAAGCCAGCCAACGGATTCCAGATTTCCTGAGGCCAAACCCAGCAACTTGCCTGCCGACTTCAATTCGCTGAGCACTTCGGGAATTGCGGAGCACAGCGTTGGTGTGATGCGGCTGGCGTTCGCTGAAACATCACGGCAGACAATTTCCAGCGCTAACGGAAGATTCGCTTCGAACTGATCGCGCGAGACGCCGACCCGTTCCAGCGCCGCACGCAAGATTCCAAGGTCAGTCTTGCCGTGGTAGGCAATCCCCTCGATCGTGGTATCAACGCCGTATGCCTCGCGCATCGCCCGATGCAGGGCATGGCGATGGACTCCGTCGCGGGTGATGAGCAGCGTGCCGTCAATATCGAAAAGATAGGCGTCCGCGCTCATCCAGCGAAAGCCGTTTGATTTTGCTGCGGTCGTCCGAACCTGAAATTCGCTCATGATCCTATTGGCCGTTCCTGAAGCCTAAAGCCCGAAGCCCGAAGCCCGTTTTCCTATCTCACCATCACGCGAGTGATCTCTCTTGCCCGTCCAGTCCGCTCATCACAATCCACCACGACCGCACACAACCTTACATCTCCAGTCGCCGCCTCGAATCGCGTCGGCATATTGCTGAGAAACTTACCGACGATCAATTCTTTCTTCACGCCGATGACGCTGTCGTAAGGTCCGGTCATGCCGACATCGGTGATGTAGGCTGTGCCGCCCGGCAGCACGCGCTCATCCGCTGTAGGAACATGGGTGTGTGTCCCGACGACCACCGTGACTCGTCCATCGAGGTACCAGCCTAGCGAAATTTTCTCTGAAGTCGCTTCGGCATGAATGTCGACAAAAATAACCTTGGCTTTGATTTCTTTTAACAACTGGTCGGCGACGCGAAAAGGATCGTCGTTCGAGGCCATAAAAACGCGGCCCTGCAAATTGATCACGGCGTAGGGAACCTCGCCCTTGCGGCCCTCATAGAAGCCCCATCCCGGCATTCCAGGAGGGTAGTTGGCGGGACGCAATACACGGCGAGCGGGGCTGTGCGGGTTTCCGTCGGCGGAGTTGAGATAATCGACGATCTCCCGTTTGTCCCAGATGTGGTTTCCGGTGGTGAGAACATCAATGCCCATCTCGAAGAGATCTTCAGCTAAAGGCGGCGTGATGCCGAAACCGGCGGCTGCGTTTTCTCCGTTGGCGAGCACAAGGTCTATAGCATGCTCTTTTACTAGAGCTGCCAAGTGATCCTTGACGATGGTTCGCCCCGGTCTGCCGAAAATGTCACCGATAAAAAGAATGCGCACGTAAGTTTTGCCGAAGTTCGATGGTAACACGGGTCCGAATCGAGGTTGTGCGAGCGACAAGGTGTGGTGCGGCTCTCTCACTCGTCAGTCTCTACACGTTCTTCACGAAAGCTCGATCGGATTCGACGGGGCGGTACACGGGCGAGGACGCCGCGCCTACATCAGGACAATCAGGGAACCAACTCTGCTGTTTTCATAAAGTCGTAATTGCCTGGCGGGTTCAGTGTCAAATTTCGCACGCGCCGCGTGTGCACCATTACATTTTCGTAATACCACAGGTTGATGTAAGGCAAATCTTCGGCCAGGATTCGCTGGATTTCCGCATAGATCTGTTTGCGCGCGTTCTGATCCGCTTCGCTGCGGGCCTGGTCGATCAACGCATCCACGCGCGGGCTGGCGTAGTAAGTACGATTGCCTCCCTGCGGCGAAAACTTGGCAGAGTGGAAAACATATTCGAACATGTCCGGATCTTCGTTGCCGCCGACCCACCGCAAGGTATGCAGTTGATAGTTGCCGCGGATGATGTCGGAGAGGAAAGTGGCGAACTCAAACGTACGAATATCCAGCGCGATTCCAACCTCGCGCAATTGCTGCTGCAGGACGGCCGCGACCAGTCGCGGGCTTTCGTCAGTCGAGGTCTTCATGGTGAGATGAAAGCGCACGCCGTCCACGGCCGGATACCCCGCCTGGTCAAGCAACTGCCGAGCCCGATCGGGATTGTAATCGTAGTGCGGTACATTGCCGTTGTAGGCCCAACTCTCGGGAGGAAGCAGGCTATAGGCCGGCCGGGCGAAGTCGCGCAGCAAATAGTGAATGATCGTTTCCCGGTCGATGGCATAGGCCATTGCTTGCCGCACCCGCGCATCTTTCAGAACCGGTTCCCGAGTGTTGAATGCCAGATAGCCGAGCACCGTGCCCGGAGAGTGAAGAATCTCCAGATTGGACTCGCGTTCGAGGGCCAGAATCATGTCTCCGCTTAGCGAACTGACCGCAACGTCGGCGCTGCCCTTGCGCAATTCAAGCGCACGCGTGTTGATGTCCGGAGTCACCGCGAACCTCACCCGTTTCAAGTGCGGCTTCGAACCCCAATAGCCGTCGTTGCGTTCGATGATCACTTCTTTATCCGGCTCGGCGGTGACGAAACGGAACGGGCCTGAGCCTATCGGATGGCGGCTGATTTCGTCCCCACTTCCATTGGGCACGACTCCAATCGCACCATCCGAAACATTCCACAACAACGTAGCGAACGGTTCTTTGAGATGAAATACGACAGTGGCATCATCGGGAGTGTCGATGCGATCCACAGGGCGATACGCCGCGGCCTTGGTGCTGCGAATCTTTCCTTGGAGCAACGAATCAAAGGTCCACTTGACGTCGCGTGAGGTGAGCAGCCGCCCATCGTGGAACGTCACGCCCCGGTGCAAATGAAACACGTAGGTAAGAGGATCGGGGATCTCCCAGCGCTCCGCCAGCCCCGGCTGAACGTTCAGGTGATCGTCGCGCGTGCACAAATCATCGAAGATCAGTTCATCAATTCGCTCTGACTGTGCATCGAGGCCGACCCGCGGGTCCAAATTCGTGGGGCTGTTCTCAATGACCATCACCAGCGTGTTGGGATCAGGCTTCGCCGAGCAACCGAGCAGAGGAACAACTACTGAGAGGACGAAAACCACCCGCAGCACTAAAGAACAGGTCAGCACGCCCGCCCCCGACTGTGCATTCGCGGCAAAACGGTGAAAAGGTTTTCGCTCACGCATAAGAAATCTTTCCAAGAATTGCAGACCTGTTTGCTCCGGTGGCGGATGGCACGTTCGACGGCCGACGGTTCCAAGTCTGAAAGGCCATCAGTGCGAACGCCGCCGCTTCTTTCGCCTCCGAGGGCAGGCCGAATTCATCCGACGAACGAAGCTGCAAGCCGAGGGGCCGCAATTCATTCGCCAGCATTGCCATGAGCGTCGGATTGCTTGCTCCGCCGCCAGAGACGATGAAATCCCGATAGCCGCGTTTGCCTCGCAATACGAGGTGTCGAAGAGCATCCGCAACAGACCGCGCGGTTAAGGCCGTGGCCGTGGCAACGATATCGCGTTTATTGACCCGCCCGCAGCGGCGGATGAATTCTTCACCAAATTCGCGTCCGAATTCTTCGCGGCCCGCAGTCTTTGGAGGCTTGTGTCGAAAAAATGGCTTTCGCAATAGATCACGAATCAACGACTCAAATACGGTGCCAGAGCCGGAAATCCTGCCGTCCCGATCAAACGGCTTGCCGAACAAGCGCTGGGTCACAGCATCAATAACCATATTGCCCGGGCCGGTGTCGAATGCCAGCACCTGATTCGAAGAAGCGCCCGCAGGAATGGCGGTGAGGTTTGCGATCCCGCCGATGTTTTGAACAATTCGACCCACGCGATGGTCGCGATACAAAAGAAAATCGAGGAAGGGAACCAGCGGCGCGCCTTTGCCGCCGGCCGCCATGTCCGCGGGCCGAAAATCAGAGACCACGGGCACGCCGAGACGGGCCGCCACCACCGCCCCCTCGCCAGTCTGCCAGGTGACAGCAAGCTTTCGTCCCAGAAACGGAGCAGCTTCTCCCTGGTGATACAGCGTCTGACCATGGCAACCCACAAGCTCGGCCTTGAGATGAAAGCGGCGTTGCGTTGCAAGCAGTGCGTCGGCATAAAGTTCGGCGAGCAAAAAATTCAGCCGGGCCAGCTCAGCTACGCTGGCTTGGTTTGAATTCATCGCTCCTAAAACGGCGCGCCGAACTTGTTCCCGATAAGGGTATTCCGCGTGCGCAAGAAAATGGAGACGAGGCGTCCGCGCCCGGTCACGCGTTGCAGCCGTCACTCGCACCAGAGCAACATTGATTCCATCAGCGGACGTCCCGCTCATTACCCCTGCAACGATCATGCGTGATCCTGCCGCTTTATGGTTTCCAGTCGTACCAGTTCGCTGAACTCCCACAGTTGCCGGGAAAGCTTCTCAAGTATTGCGGCGGTAGGAGCAGTCACCGGCCGCTTCAACGCCCTGGATTTCTTTTTGAACGCAAGCACCCTCACCACTGATTCTTTCACGCGTCGAGCAAACTTAGCGTCATGCTCGGCCTCTTTCAGCAGAGATTCGTGCGAACGCGAGATATGTTCCTCGACATGGCAGATCAAGCACAGATCGCCACCAGCCCTGATATGTGCCACTGCTGCTTGCTCAATGGGAGCGGCCTTCAATACACCTCCCATCTCAAGATCATCCGAAACCACGATCCCTCTGTATCCGATTTTTCTACGCAAGATGTCAGTGATCCATTTCTTCGACAAGGACGCCGGCGTGTGATCGTAGGTCACTGCAGGATAAGCAGCATGGCCGACTAAGACCAACGAAGCTTCGCGTCGCAAAGCACGGTAGGGAGCGATGTCGGTATCCCACAACTTTTTCCACGGCTTCTGCACGCTAGGAAGTTCGTGGTGGGTATCGAGATTGGCTTCGCCGAGTCCGGGAAAATGCTTGATCGCCCCCAAGACGCCTGCCGAGCTTAGCCCGGCCAGAAATTCACGAGCGTAAACCGTGGCTTCCTTGGGGTCGGCGGAAACGGCACGCGAACTCATAACGTTGCGCGACGCCGCAAATGCCAAATCCACAACCGGTGCAAAGTCGGTGTTGAAACCCAGAGCCCGGCAGGATTGGCCGATAACCCTGCCGTGGTTGCGAAAGGCTTTGCGATCACCGGTGGCGAACACTTCCGCGGCGGAAGGCGCAGGACCCGTGACGTCCCGAAAGCGATCCACTCGTCCACCTTCCATATCTACGCAGGTAAACAGGGGGGTAGAAACGCACGTCCGACATTCGTTTAGCAGTTTGTGCGTCTGCTCCCCGCTTATGATATTGCGCGCGAAGAGAATTACACCCGCAGGTTGCAGCCGCGTAAGCAAGGAACGCAGCCGTAACGACATCTCAGTGCCGTCGAAGCCCACGATAAGTAGTTGGCCCACCTGTTCGGAAATTGATGTTGTCTTCTTCAATCCACCTGCTTCTTTAACTCCGCGAGCAGATTCAGAGCATCGAGCGGCGTCAACCGATTCAGGTCCACCTCGCGAAGCTTTTCCAGAACCGGTTGCGACAACGGCGTGAAGATCGTAAGTTGCGCGGGTGGGCGCGGATGCAGTTCATCGCTGGCCAACTGCTCAGTCACCCGTTGTTCTGCGCTTTCGTGTTCCGCCAACACTTCCCGTGCTCGCTCGATAACTTCGTTCGGCAACCCGGCAAGCTTTGCCACTTCGATTCCGTAGCTGCGATCCGCCGCGCCGGGCTCTACTTTTTTCAGAAACACGATTCCGCCCGCAGTCTCTTTCACCGAGACGTGATAATTCTTGACTCCCGAAAGTCGTTCGGCCAGTTCGGTCAGCTCAAAATAATGTGTGGCAAAAAGAGTTTTGGACCGCATGCGGGCGTGGATATACTCGACCGCCGCCCACGCAATGGCTAGGCCGTCGTATGTCGCGGTGCCGCGCCCCACTTCGTCGAGCAGAATGAGCGACTGAGGAGTCGCCGTATGCAGGATCGCGGCAGTCTCCGTCATTTCAACCATGAACGTTGAACGCCCGCGGGCCAGATTGTCGCTTGCCCCGATGCGAGTAAACACACGGTCCACAACTCCGAGCCGCGCCGACGATGCCGGTACGAACGAACCCATCTGCGCCAGGATCACGACCAACGCCGCCTGCCGGAGATAGGTCGACTTGCCACCCATGTTCGGCCCGGTGAGAACCAGCACTGTGTGCGTGGTTGAGTTGAGATACAAATCGTTGGGCACGAACCGCTCATTTCCGCCCGCCATTTCCTGTTGCTCGATTACCGGATGCCTTCCCCCGACAATCTCCAGATCAGAACTATCGTCAAATTGCGGCCGGCAATAGTTGCGCAGAGCCGCCACCTGCGCCAATGCGGAAAGCACATCTACCTCAGCCAGAGCCAGCGCGGTTTGCCGGATTCGCCGGGCTTCGCCAGCGATAGCCGAACGCAACTCCGTGAATAAACGCCGCTCAATCTCTACGATCTTTTCCTGCGCATCAAGGATCTTCGACTCATACTCCTTCAGCTCCGGGGTAGTGAAGCGCTCGGCGTTAACCAGAGTCTGCTTGCGCTCGTAGTCGGGCGGGACTAAATGCAGGTTCGGCTTCGAGACCTCGAGATAATAGCCAAAAATCGAATTGAATTTGACCTTCAGAGAGTTGATTCCGGTACGTTGCCGTTCCCGCTGCTCGATCTGCGCCAGGAATTGCTTGCTGTTGCGGCTCAAGTCGCGCAATTCGTCAAGTTCGTTATCCACGCCGCTCTGAATCGCGCCACCATCCACAAGCGAAATTGGTGGTTCTGGCACGATTGTTTTATCGATTCGTTCCCGAAGATCACCGAGTTCATCCAGCAATCCGTGAAGCGTTGTCAATCGCCCGGTCGCGAATCGTGCCAGCGCAACTCGCAGCTCCGGAATTTTTCTCAATGATGCGGCGAGCGCGAGCACATCCCGGGGATTCGCCGTCTCGAGCGTCACCCGGCTCAGCAAGCGCTCCAAATCCAAAATTCCGTCGAGTGCTCGCCGCAGTTCCTCTCGGGCAATTGTTTCACTGACCTGCGCCTCGACTGCGTCCAATCGCGCATTGATCTCCACTACTTCGATCGACGGTCGAAGCATCCATGAGCGCAGTAGCCGCTTGCCCATCGGCGTGACGGTAGCGTCGATCGAACGGAACAGAGTCACTCCGGCGTCGGCTCCGGCGAACAGCGGCTCGATGAGTTCCAGATTCCGCACGGTCACAGCATCGAGCACTAAATAGTTCTGCCGTTCATAAAAGCCAACCCGGTCCACGTGATCTAAAGTTCCGCGTTGCGTGGAACGAACGTAGTAGAGGATTGCGCCAGCCGCCGCCGCCGCTGCTGGTTTGCCCGCGAGCCCAAAGCCCTCGAGAGACAAGACGCCGAAATGATTTTCGAGCAGAGGGATTGCATGGTCGGGCGCAAAGACCCAGTCGTCGAGTGGAGTTTCAGCGAAGCCGCTGCCGGCCTGCGGGCGGCCGGACGGGCGAGCGCAGCCGTCCCCACGCATTCCTCTTTCAAATAATGGGGCCGCCGAGCCGAACAGAAGTTCCTTCGGCCTTAGCTGTTGCAGTTCTTCCTGAATCCGCTTCCCAGCATCTTCGCCACTAAACTCGGTTGCCCGAAATTCGCCAGTAGAGAGATCCAGAGCCGCGAACCCTACCCGATCTCCGATCTGCGCCACGGCCGCGAGGAAGTTATTTTCTTCGGAACTCAGCGACGAATCCGCGGCCGTGCCGGGCGTGACCACGCGCGTGACTTCGCGACGTACCAACTTCTTGGCAAGACCGGCGTTCTCCATCTGCTCGCAAATGGCAACCTTGAATCCTTTGCGGATGAGCTTGGAAATGTAGCCTTCCGCCGCGTGATAAGGCACGCCGCACATAGGAACGGCCACGCCTTTTTCCTTATTGCGAGAGGTCAGTGTGATCTGCAACTCGCGCGACGCGAGGATTGCATCGTCGAAAAAGAGCTCGTAGAAATCACCCAAACGGAAGAACAGCAAGGCGCTAGGATGTTCCTTCTTGATAGCGGCATACTGCCGCATCAACGGCGTGGAAGGCTCGGTCATCTCAGGCGGCTTCGTGCGCGGATTATAACAAACCGCAATCCTCCTCCGCCCGCCGCAAAACCCTGGAGAGCAGAACGCAGTTGACGCCACTCCGATGAGATGCTTTCCTTAGGCATGGAACTGCGCAAGGATCCGATTACCCGTTCGTGGGTTATTACTGGCGACGACGTGCCTGACAGCGCGCCGCGCCCCGAGGCCTTTTGCCGGTTCTGCCCCGATTCCCGCGAGACTCCACAGCTCATCGCCAGCATGTCCGGAACTTCCGGCGCTCCATGGTCGGCGCGTGCCGTCGTTCATCCCACCGCCATGTACCGAATCGAGGGTGAGGCAACCCGGCGCGGGGACGGCATTTACGATCGAATGCGCCCGGTCGGTGCGCACGAGGTTCTGGTCGAGAACGCCTCCCACGACCGGCACTTGTGGAATGCCAGCGACTCTGAAATCGAACAGTTCCTGCTACTGGCCGCACAGCGTATTCAAGATCTCAAAGGCGACGGGCGCTTCAAATATGTTGGCATATACAAGGATCACGGAAACAGCGCGGGGCAGGAGTTCGAGCATCCCACTTCACAGCTTACCGCGACCACATTCGTGCCCCGTCGCGTGTTGTATGAACTGCGCGCCGCCCGCGAATATTTCCAGAGCAAGGAACGTTGCGTTTTCTGCGACATCATTTCACAGGAAATGAAACAAGACCTCCGCGTGATCGAGCTTCGCGGCGATTTCATCGCCCTATGTCCGTATGCGCCCCGGGTGCCGTACGAGACTTGGATCATGCCGCGCACCCACGAGGCCGCTTTCGAACGCTTCGGGCTGAATCGTCCAGGGACGATGCGCGATCTGGGCTCGCTGCTTCGGCGTACCTTGCAGCGCATACGCACCATCACCGAGGATTTCCATCTTGTGCTGCACACGTCGCCTAACAGCCTGCACCGGTCAGGAAACCTGGGTTACTGGAAGACCATCGACGAGGACTATCACTGGCACATTGAGATTATGCCGATCCTTGCCTTGAAAGCGAAGTCCTATACCTTCAAAGAGGTTTACTATTCGCCTCTGGCCTCCGAGACCGCAGTAAAACGCCTGCGGGATGCGAGGATCGAGCCGTAGCACCAGTTGTTGGTCCTTGGTCGATTGTCGTTCGCCTCGGAAGAAAGCTCGCCAGCGACCAACCACTGACGGCAAACGACCGACGACTGACTTTATGACCATCCGCCGCATGAAAACCTACACAGGTGGCCAAGGCTATGTTTATCAATACTATTTCGTAGGAAAGCGGACCGCGATCACCAATCCCGTTGAGGGGGCCGCAGCCGAGTACGTCTTCGATGTGACCTCCGATCGAAAGACCACCTTTGCGGTCAGCGTCTTTCTGATCGAGGAGGCCGCAAGACAGTGGGCGCTGAACCACGGCCGCACCCTCACCGACGCCGAACAGTACGGCGCGGTCAAGATGCGGCTGTTCGAGGCATTCGATGAAATCGAAAACATGATGGCTGACGGTCGAGAGCTGTTGGTAGACATCGAAACCCTTACTCGTGTTTTAGGGACGCTAGGAGTGGATTGACCTAAGGCAGAAACTGAGAACCATGAACCGGAAACTGCTGTTCAATGACTTATCCCAATTCGCATGGCTCGACTCCAGCCACCCTCAAGTTCTTGTAAGCCTTGTGATCTACATCACAATGACGTGTGATCTCCTCGACTGCCTCCTGCCTCACCCACAGGGCAGACTATAATCACTTTGGGTGTCGGGAGAGGATGCCCGAACCCGCACAGGGGCCTTAAATCGAGTTATGCCTATACTTTGGCTGCGAGTTGCGCTGGGTTGCTACGCCGTAGGGTTGCTGTACGCCCTGGTCGCGCTCACCCGCACCAGCGACCTGTTGAACAAGGTCGCCTTGCACGCGGCCTATCTCGGGATGGTATTTCATTTCGTCTCGCTCACTGATTCGGTACTCCTGACAGGCCAGATCACCTTGACGTCCGTGCATAACGCGGAATCAGTTTTAGGTTTCCTGATCATGGTCGTGTTCATGATCGTGTACTTGCTGTACCAAACCACGTCTCCGGGCATCGTGGTATTCCCCCTCGTTTTTCTGCTCACCTTCGTCGCCGCGACTGGCCAGCAGCCATTCTTGCTCACGTCGCCGGGCTTGGCGAAGGGCTGGCTATTCGCCCACATCGCTCTGATCTTCACTGGTTACGCCGCGCTCATCTTGAGTTTCGGCGCCAGCATCCTTTATCTAATCCAGGAACGATCGCTGAAATCAAAGAAGCCGGGCGGTCTTCTTTCGCGGTTGCCCGCGCTTGAAGTGATTGACGAAATCGGATTCCGATCGCTGTTGCTCGGGTTTCCATTCATGACGCTAGGTCTGATTGCCGGCACCATCGTAGCGCAGGCGACCTACGGACGAGTTGACCTTCTCGATCCTAAAATCCTTCTCTCGATCCTGATGTGGGTCGTCTACCTGATCCTTCTCTACACCCGCTGGACCGCGGGATGGCGCGGCCGCCGCGCCGCCTATCTCGCCGCCGGAGCATTTGTTGCCGCTGTCGTCGCCTGGGCAGCCAACTACTTCAGTGCCATTCACAGGTTCGCCCAGTCATGAATTTCCAGCTCATCGGCGTGAATCACAAGAGTGCGCCGGTCGAGGTGCGGGAACGCCTGGCGATCCCCGAGTCCAAACTGCCCGAGGCCTTAAAGTGCTTCACTCAGCATCCCGGTGTTGACGAAGGGTTGATCTTGAGCACGTGCAATCGAGTAGAACTGTTGGCCCAGACCAGGAACGGCAGCGCTGACCTGCGTGGATTCCTCGGCGAATATTTCCACTTGGTGAACGCCGAACTGGAGCCGCACCTCTACGAATATCGCGAACACGATGCCATCCGTCATTTGTTCCGGGTGACCTCGAGCCTGGATTCGATGGTGGTCGGCGAGGCGCAAATCCTGGGGCAGGTAAAGGAAGCCTACGCTACCGCGCGGGCCGTGGGCGCAATCCACTCACAGCTGGACTTGTTGCTTACGCGAGCTTTTGCCGTAGCCAAACGCGTGCGCACGGAAACCGCAGTGGGCTCATCCGCGGTTTCGGTAGCCTCGGTCGCAGTTGAACTCGCCCAGAAGATCTTTGGATCGCTGACCGGCAAGCACGTGTATCTGGTTGGAGCAGGGAAGATGAGTGAACTGGCGGCGCGCCATCTACTCGCCCATGGCGCGGCGTCGATCTTCGTGGCCAATCGAACCTACGACCGGGCAATTCGTCTGGCCCAGAAATTCGATGGTCAGGCTATCGAATTCAGCAGACTCTATGACACCTGCGACAAAGGCGACATCGTCATTACTTCGACCGGATCACCGCACGCCATCTTCCGCCGCGAGCATGGCGAACTCTTTATGAGCCGCCGCAAGAACCGTCCAATGTTCTTCATCGATATCGCAGTCCCGCGCGACGTTGATCCGGAGATGAACAAGGTGGACGGAATCTTCGTCTACGACATTGACGACCTGCAGCAGGCGGTGTCGTCGCACGTTGCGGATCGCAAGAAGGAGGCTGAACGCGCGAACGCGATTATCGAGATTGAAGTCGCGCGCTTTCAGGCGCGGCTGCAAACTCTTGACGTGGTGCCCACGATCGTTTCGTTGCAAGACCACCTCGAAACCATCCGCCAGGCTGAAATCGATCGGGTTCGCGGACGCCTTGGCCCGCTATCGCCCGAGCAGGAGCTCGCGATCGACACCCTTACCCACGGCATCGTGAACAAAATCATGCACACGCCGATCAACACTTTGAAAACTGCGGCCCGCGAGTCCGAGGCCACGACCGTGGTTGATCTCGTGCGCCGCCTGTTTAACCTCCAAGAAACGGAAAAAGATAAAAAGGCAGCCCAGTCCGGCGGCGCACCGGGAGGACGAGCCTGATGGCCCGTCTCCGCATCGGCTCGCGTGGTTCCCAGCTCGCGTTGTGGCAGGCCAATCACATCAGCGCGTTGCTCCGCGAGCGTGGGCACGAAGTCGAACTCGAGATCATCAAGACCACGGGCGACAAGATCACCGATGTTGCACTTGCCAAAGTTGGCACCAAAGGCATGTTCACCAAGGAGATCGAAGAGGCACTCGCCGAGGGACGCATCGATCTTGCCGTGCATAGTTTGAAGGACCTTCCCACCGAACTTTCGCTGGGATTTGAGATCACCGCCGTCACTCTGCGGGAGAATCCGCGCGACGTGTTGTGTTCTCGCAAATACAACAGCATTGAAGACCTGCCTCGAGGAGCACGCGTTGGGACCAGCAGCCTGCGCCGGCAAGCGCAATTGAAAGCCGTGCGCCCTGATCTCGATATTCATCCCCTTCGTGGAAATGTTGATACGCGCCTGCGCAAGCTGGAAGCCGGTGAATATGATGCGATCATCCTGGCAGCCGCAGGCCTGAACCGCCTGGGTAAAACGGAACTGGTGAGACAGATCATTCCCGCGGAGGTAATGTGTCCCGCAGCCGGGCAAGGTGCTCTGGGAATCGAGATCCGAGCCGGCGATTCAATCACTCGACAGCATCTCGTTTTTTTGGATGATAGTGCGGCTCGCATTTCAACTGCTTGCGAGCGAGCGCTACTCAACAAGCTTGGCGGCGGCTGCCAGGTGCCGATCGGCGCCTTCGCCGAACTTCGCGACGGGCGCTTGCACCTGGAGGCGATCGTGGCTGATCCCGATGGATCCAAAGTTCTGCGCGAATCGCGCGAAGGCAGCGATCCCTTGCAGTTAGGAGAATCCGTAGGCGAAACCTTGCTCCAGCGCGGCGGAGATGCGATCCTCGAACAAGTCTACGGCCAAGGATTAGCCGTACCGCAGCAACCATAAAAATATGGAATATGTGCCGCGGACGCCCGCGCCCGCGTTTGAGCTCACAAACAAGACTAGGCGGAGACCGAAGTGTACATACCCGAATTCAACCGCCAGGAAGATCGCTCCGCCACTCTCAAATTCATGAGAGCGAATCCGTTCGCTATCCTGGTTTCCAATGTTGACGGTGTTCCTTTCGCTACGCACCTTCCCGTCCTCATCGAAGAAGCCGGAGATCAAATCCTGGTGCGCGGCCATATGGCGAAGGCGAATCCGCACTGGAAATCGATGAAGCAAGGCGAGGATTCGCTGGTCATCTTTCACGGCCCCCACGCCTACATCTCGCCCAGCCTGTATGAGATTCGCGAAAGCGTTCCCACCTGGAACTATGCCGCCGTTCATGTCTATGGCGAAGCCCAGCTGTTCTCAGATGAGGAGGGCCTGAAACAAACGCTGCACTCAATGATCGATACTTTCGAATCGTCCTACATGGCGCAGTGGTCCGAAATGAGCGACCAATATCGCAGCCGGATGCTGAAGCACATCGTGGGCTTCGAAATAAAAGTAAAACGCGTGGAAGCCAAGTTCAAGCTAAGCCAGAATCGCACCAAGGGAGAACAAGCGCGGGTCATTCAATCCCTCAGCCAGAACAAGGACTCAAACATTTCTGGAGTCGCCGAACTCATGCAGCAAGAAGGTCTGGGCCATTGATTTCGATGACCCCCAAAAAAGACTTGCCTCTTTCTGGACGCCGCATCCTCGTAGGTCGCGCGCGTCAGCAGGCCAGCGCGCTTTCCTCTGGCCTGCGAAAACTTGGCGCCGACGTGGTTGAGATTCCGTTTATCGAAATCCGCAAGCCCCGCTCTTACAAACCTCTGGATTCAGCCCTCAACAAGATTCATGCCTACGACTGGCTGATCCTGACCAGCGTGAATGGCGTGGAAGCGCTCTGGGAGCGGCTTCGTAAGCTCGGTTTGAACAACCGACAACTGAAGCACCTGAGAGTCGCAGCCATAGGTCCGGCAACGAAAAAAGAAATCGAAAAACGCGGCATTAAAGTGAACGTCGTTCCCGAAGAATACGTAGCCGAGTCGGTCGTAGAAAGCCTGCGCCACCAGGTAGCCCGGAAAAGCGTCTTATTGGCCCGAGCCAGAATTGCCCGCGACGTAATCCCGCGCGAATTGCGCAAACTCGGCGCCAAGGTGGACGTTGTGGAAGCCTACGAAACGGTAATACCAAGATCCTCGGGTACCCAGCTCCGCGCGCTTCTGAAAGACGCGAAGCGCCGTCCGGACGTGATCACCTTTACAAGCTCGTCAACCGTGAGGAATTTTCTAGCTCTGATGGGAAAGCAGCGCGAGCGCTCTCGTCCGCGAAAAGCAAACCCGCTGGAAGGTATTTGCCTGGCGTCGATCGGCCCCATCACCTCGGCGACCCTCCGAGAACTCGGCCTGGCAGTAAGCGTCGAAGCGAAGCAATACACAATACCGGGTCTGGTCAAAGCCCTTGGGAAGTGTGGAACCGGGTCTCTGACCCGGTAACCGCCCGCAGGGCGTTAAGATCAAGGGCCGTCCTCACACTACTCCGTGACCGAACACTTACACTCCGCCGGCGGCACATGCGCTTTCAGAAATCCTGAGACGCGCTGATAAGCGTCAATCTGATTCTCCACGCGCGCAAATCCGTGCCCTTCGTTCTCATAGACTTTGTATTCGACCGTCCCGCCGCGTTTCTTGACCGCATCCACCACCTGCTGAGCCTCTTCTTTGGGACATCGCGGATCGTTCCCGCCCGCCAGCAAAAGCAGCGGCGCCTTGATCTGATCCACAAAGAAGATCGGCGAGCGATCCTGGAACAGCGCTTTGTTCTTTTCAGGATCCCCCATAGTCGCGAGATCCGACTGCTGCAACACCGGATCTTCATTCTGGATTTCGGTAAACCAATTCACGAACGGAACAATCGGAACACCCGCAGCCCACACGTCCGGCGCCTTGGTCACGCCCATCATCGTCAGATAGCCGCCATAACTGCCGCCCATCAGAACAATTTTCTTGGGATCGAGATAGCCCGTTTGCTTAACAAAATCCGCGGCCGCCAAAACATCCTGCAAATCGCCACCGCCCATGTCGAAGAGGTTTCCCTGCTGGAATTCCTTCCCGTAACCGGTCGAGCCGCGATAATTAGGCGCAATCACCATGTATCCCTGGTTGACCATGTGCTGAATGAACCGGTTGAACGAGTTCACGGTCTGCGACGCCGGCCCTCCGTGAACATAAACGATGGCCGCATTCAACCCGTTGCGCACCATGTTATAAGGCACGTAGACGAACGCGGATATCGTCCACTTGCCATCGCGGCTGGGAAAATGCACGAGAAACGGCTCGACCATGTCTTCCGCGCGCACACCCGCGACCAGCGATTGCGTCACCTGATGCGATTTCCCCGTCGCCATTTGGTAGACCCAGAGATCTCCCGGAGCGGTCGCACCGTTGTGGTTGTAGAGCAAGCGTGCCCCATCCTTGCTGAACGCTGAGGGTTTACCTGCAAGGTCATTGACGCCTTTAGGCAGAGGCAACGCCGTAGTTTTGCTGGTTGCCAGGTCGTGCAAGTAGATGTCGCTATTGCCCTCAATATTCGCTGTCCAGTTAACGTGTTTGCCGTCGGGCGAAAAGTTGCCACCGCTGATCTGCCACTTGTCCCTGGTGAGCCACGAAATATTCTTGGACGCGATATCGAGCAGCCCAACATTCTCATAGCCATTCATAGCGTTGGAAGTGATCAGCAACTTCCTTCCATCCGGAGAGAAGTCACTGGCCCGGTAAAGCTGTTCGCCCGAGTGCGGCGTCAGCAGGGAACTCTGCCCGGTCGCGACTTCCGCGACAAAAATATTCGAGTCCGTTCCCTTAGCCTGCTCCTGGGTATAAGCAATCCATTTGCCGTCGTGCGACCAAATCGGATTGTCGTTCAACTTGTCAGCCGGCGTTCCGGACGTGATGTGTTTCACATCCCGCATCACCATGTCGTAAACATCAATTTCAAACACCGACGAAGTCTTCGGCTTCACCGTGTAAGCCAGGTAGCGTCCGTCGGCCGACCATCGCGGATACTCTTCCGCAATCTCGCGCGTATGAGTCAGGTTCACAACTTGCCCGGTCTTCGGGGAAACAATAAAAATGTCCCACTGCTCGTCGCCGTCATAGTCCGACATGTAGGCGATCCACTTGCCGTCCGGAGACCACGCTGGCGCGATCTGCCGCTGATCGCTGACCGTGAGCTGTGTCGGCCAGCCGCCTCCCGCCGGCACCAGCCAGAGATTGTTGCGCCCACCGATGTTGCTCACAAACACGATCGTCTTGCCGTCAGGCGACCACGATGCACGCCCAACTTGGCGGGTCATGTACAGCTTCTCGATGGAGAGGCTCTGCTGATTCTGTTCCACCTCCGCGCTGGGCTTGCTGGTGATCTGTTTGGGATCGGTAATGGCCTGAGGTACAGGCAAAGTCTGGGCCGGGGCAAAAGTGCTCATAAAGATGACAATAGCAAAAGGGATGACAGTGCGCATTCGAGTCCTGAAGAGTCGTTAGACGAGATCAGAATAAAAAGTCTAGCAGAGATGCAGCGTTAGCCACGCCAAACGCTCAATCCCCCATCCCTGTCATCTTGAGCGGAGTAGCTTCTTCGCAGAGCGAAGAAGGTACGGAGTCGAAAGATCGCGGGCCTGCTCGTGGACGAGATGATGCGGCAGGGAATTCGGGCAAGAATCAGGTAAGAGATACATTGAAACGGCAGGGGCATCGGCAAACAGCGCAGGGACCCTTCGATCGCTCAGGGTGACAAATTGTTCACAGCTTCGCGTTCTTATGAATCTCGACCGTAGTCCAAGTCTTATCTGCCGCGTGGCAAATATTCTCTAACGCGCAGTCCACGCATTTCGGCCTGCGGGCAATGCACAGCTTGCGTCCATGCCAGATGATCTGATGCGCGAACAGGATCCACTTCTCGCGAGGAATCACTCTCATCAGATCTTGCTCGATTTTCGGAGCATCCACATTCTTCGTGAGTTCAAGCCGGCGCGCGATGCGGGTGACATGCGTATCCACCACGACGCCCTCCGCCTCGTGAAACCACGTGCCCAACAAGACATTGGCGGTTTTGCGCGCCACTCCCGGTAAGGTAAGAAGCCGGTCCATGTCGTCGGGAAGCTGGCCCCCGAACTCGCTGACAATTTTCTTCGCCGCTCCTACGACCGACTTTGATTTATTGCGAAAAAAACCAGTCGAATGAACGTCCGGCTCAAGCTGTTCCGGGGTAAGCGCAGCGAAATCCGCGACCGTCGGATATTTGCAAAACAATTCCGGCGTCACCTGGTTGACAGTGGCGTCAGTTGACTGCGCCGACAGAATGGTCGCCACCAGCAATTCCCACGCGCTCTTGTGAGTGAGCGCACAGGTGACATCAGGATAGAGTTGGTCGAGCCGCTTCAGGATTTCAGCAACCCGCTCCGGCGCGAGAGGGTTGTATTTCGCGCTCGGCGCGGACTTCTTTTTCTCCTTCAGCGGTGTAGTGCCGGATCTCCGTTCCGGTCGGCCCAGGCGCGGCCCGACGGTTTTCGTAAGCGACTGCTGGACCCGAGCTCCTTCCTGACGCCCAGTCTTTGCCGGTTGGCGAGGAACTATGCCGCGTGCCATATGCCTTCCTTCGGTGCGTGGAATCGAGTATGAAATGTTAGCAGAACGAAATCCCCGATGGAGGACGGGCGTCCTCGCCCCTCCGAAACAACGCCGAATGAACCGCAATTTAAGGAAGCCAGGCACCGCGGCGAACTGATGCAACCCTTTCGTAATCGCCGTCCAATTGACGACGACCCGAGCCCTAGGTAGTCTGGAAGAGATCCAACAAAGTTGAGGAAACTCTAGTGGCAGTGAAGTCCATTCAACTCGGGCAAGTCTGGCGCAAGGATGACGACGGACAGGACTACCTCGTCACCAAAGTCTACAGCGAAGTGTTCTCGCAGTACGCCGTGCTTCGCCCCGCCGAGGTAACCGCTCCCGACGCGCCTACCGTACGGGTGAAGGTGGCCAAAGGCACCCAAGGCGCATCTTTGCCCGGATTCACCTTTACGCAAGAAGGATCATTCTAGAATCTCTGTACAGACGTTGCTCGCAATGTCTCTACAAGATTTATCCTCGATTTCCCTTATGACTGAGCAAATTCTCGCGGTCTTATTTGTCTTTATCAAGTCCGTAGTCGCGGCGACCGGCTACGCTGGCCTCGCCCTCCTCATGGCGATCGAATCGGCCTGCATCCCGTTGCCATCAGAGCTGATCATGCCCTTCGCCGGCTACCTGGTGTTCGAGGGCACAATGAAGTTGTTCTGGGTGGCCACCGCCGGTGCCATTGGATGCAACCTGGGTTCGCTCGTCGCTTATGAGATCGGATGCTACGGCGGCCGTCCCCTCGTAGAAAAATACGGCCGCTGGATTCTGATGGGCCGCCGCGAACTCGATTGGGCCGACCGATTTTTCGCGCACTGGGGATACCTCGCCGTCTTCATCGGAAGATTGCTCCCCGTAGTCCGCACCTTCATCGCACTCCCAGCGGGAATTGCCCGCATGCCTCGGGGACGATTCCACGTTTATACATTCCTCGGCTCCTGGCCCTGGTGCTTCGCGCTCGCTTGGCTCGGCATGAAGCTGGGCGAAAACTGGCGTGAGCTTGGCAAGTACTTTCATCAATTCGACGCCATAATCGGCGTTGCCCTGGCTGCCGGAGTAGTCTGGTTCGCGTGGTCACATTGGCAGAACCGAATCAGCGCCACGGAGTAAGACCGTAGCGCCGGCATCCTGCCGGCTGTCCTGTGGGCGTCTCGCCCGCAGAATGTTTAGCTTTCGAAAAACGGAGATCCACCATGAGACCCATCGTCATCGCGTTAGCGGCACTGTTTCTGTCCACAAGCTTCGGCTTCTCGCAAACCGCCCCCGCCGCGCCGGGACAACCCTTCGCGATCGAGTATTACTACAAAACAAAATGGGGACACGCAGACGAATTCCTCCAACTCTTCAAGAAGAATCACTACCCGCTCCTGAAGAAAGAAGTCGAGATGGGGCGAATGCTCAAGGTCTGGATGGACCAGCCTCGTTACCACACCACCGAAGACGGCCGCTGGGACTACCGCGTGACCATCGTCTTCAAGAATGCCAAGGTTGCCAATGAACCCTTCGACGAGGACGCACTTAAAAAGCAATTATTCCCCGACAAAGAAACCTACGAACGCGAAGAGCAGCGCCGCTTCGAAATCCTCGATGCGCACTGGGATCTTCCCGTGAAGACGGTAGATCTGGACGGGAAGTAAACTGAAGCCAATGGAGGACGGGCACTCCCTGCCCGTCTCCCCTGTTTGTATTCCAATACCGAGAGCTTGCCGAGGAATTTGTATCCCCCGCCCGATGCGAGAATCCCACCGTTGAAGCGTCACACGCCACATTTAGCGCCCCTTGGTTGCAAATCCCATCGCAATACGAGAACATAACTGTTTGCCTTACATCCCCAGCTCTCATAAGCAAGAGCTCTCATAAGGAAGCCCTCACAAGATGGCGACTCGGCAGAAGTCCGCAAAAACTGAAAGCAGAAAACAGACTGGCAGCGAGATCCAATCCGCCAAAGGCAAGCTTGGCGTCATGATCCCCGGCATGGGCGCGGTCGCGACCACATTTGTAGCCGGCGTCGAAGCCATACGGAAAGGAATCGCGAAGCCCATCGGCTCCCTGACCCAGATGGGGACAATTCGTCTGGGCAAGCGCACCGATGCCCGTTCCCCCAAGATCAAGGAGTTTGTCCCCTTGGCCGGGCTCGACGATCTGGTCTTTACCGGCTGGGATATTTTCGAAGACGACATGCACACCGCAGCCACCAAAGCCGGCGTCCTCGATCGCGAATTGCTCGACCAGATCAAACCTTTCCTGAGCTCCATCAAGCCCCGCAAAGCCGTCTTCGATCACAACTACGTAAAAAAGATCGACGGCCCTAACGTCAAAAAGGGCAAGAACAAAATGGATCTCGCCGAACAGGTGCGAGCCGACATCCGCGATTTCAGGAAAACCTCCGGTGCCGCGCGGCTGATCACGGCCTGGTGTGGTTCGACCGAAACGTTCATCGAGCCCAGCGCTGCCCATCAATCCGTGAAAGCGTTCGAAAAGGCCCTCACTCAGAATGACGAAAACATCGCGCCTTCAATGATCTACGCCTACGCCTCGCTCATGGAAGGCGTGCCTTTCGCCAACGGCGCCCCGAACCTGAGCGTCGACATTCCCGTAATGCATGAACTGTCCCGAAAAAATAACGCTCCCATCTGCGGTAAAGACTTCAAGACCGGACAAACTCTGATCAAGACCATCCTCGCCCCTGGCTTCAAAGCCCGCATGATCGGCCTCAACGGATGGTTCTCCACGAATATCTTGGGCAACCGGGACGGCGAAGTGCTCGAAGATCCCGGTTCGTTCAAAACCAAGGAAGAATCCAAACTCTCCGTCCTCGAGCACATCCTCCAGCCCGAACTCTACCCCGAGCTTTACGGCAATTTCACTCACAAGGTTCGCATCAACTACTACCCCCCGCGTGGTGATAACAAAGAGGGTTGGGACAACATCGATATCTTTGGGTGGCTCGGCTACCCCATGCAGATCAAGGTGGATTTCCTCTGCCGGGATTCTATTTTGGCAGCGCCGATTGTGCTTGATCTGGTTTTGTTCATGGATCTGGCGCAGCGCAGCACGGAGCTTCGCGGCCTCGGCATTCAGGAGTGGTTGAGTTTCTATTTCAAGTCGCCTATGACCGCGCCGGGGCTTTATCCTGAGCATGATCTGTTTATTCAGTTGATGAAGTTGAAGAACACGCTGCGGCACCTGCGGGGCGAGGAATTGATCACCCACCTGGGCCTGGAATACTACGATTGATAGTTTACGGAGACCGCGACGGTCAAGGCGTCCCGGCTCTGGAAGGCATTAAAAAAAAGCCCCCACCGGACGGGTTTCGGCGTACAATTCCTGCGCTTGGGAATCCAGCACGGAACTCGTCGTTAGATGGGCTCTCCCGCTGCATCCAGCCGACAACCGAAAATGGAAATTCCAGCGAATCCCTTGCCAATTCTTTAAGGAGAAAATCGTGATTCGAAGACTAGATGTGATTTTGCTCACAATTGTCGCACTGGTGTTGGGCGCGAGCAGCATTGGTCTCGCCCAGCCTCAGTCCCTGTTGACTCGCCACGTCCGTGAAGTGACGGTCAATGGGCAGGCCGCGTTTGTCGGCCGTCTCCCCGCAACCCAGTCGCTGCGAATCGACGTTGTCATGCCAGTGCGCGAAGGGTTGGACAACTTCCTGCGCGAGGTCTACGATCCCGCCAGCCCCTCCTACCGCCATTTCCTTACGGTGGAGCAATTTACCGAGAAATTCGGTCCCAGCCAGAAGGATTTCAACGCCCTGGTTCATTTCGCCAAGGCCAACGGCCTTACCGTAGTTGGTGGCTCGCGCGATGCCCTCGATCTGCAGCTCAAGGGCTCGGTGGCGAACATCGAGACTGCCTTCCACATCAACTTGGGCGTTTATCACGACCCCATCGAGAACCGCGACTTTTACGCTCCCGACCGGGAACCCTCCATCGATCTGCCTTTCCAGCTAATGCACATCTCCGGGTTGGACAACTATTTCGTCCCGCGTTCCGCAGTAGCGCGCCGGCCTCCCGGTGTGAAACCGCCTGCCACGACCGGCTCCTGTCCTTCGCAGTCCTTCTGCGGCAGCGACATGAGAGCGGCTTACTACGCGGGAACGAAGCTCACCGGCAAAGGCCAGACCATCGGGTTGCTGGAGTTCTACGGATTTGACATAGCCGACATCAACACCTACTACAAGAACGCTGGGCAAAAGAGGACTGCCAAGGTCAAGGGCATTTCCACCGATGGAACCTCCATCAATTGCGTCGCTTCCCAAGGCTGCGACGACACCGAACAGAGCCTTGATATCACCCAGGCGCTCGGCATGGCCCCCGGCATCGGCACCCTTTATGTATACGTGGGTTCCAGCGGCACAGCTCTGTTGAGCAGCATGTCTTCCCATAAACCGTTGCCTCTGAATCTGAGTTCGTCGTGGTACCGTTGGGGAACCGACTTCACCTCAGACGACATGTACTTCAAAAAGATGGCTTCTCAGGGCCAGAGCTTCTTTGAAGCAGCGGGTGACAGCGGCACCTGGCGTGGTACCGACACCTGGTGGCCGATGGAATCTGCATACGTCATCTCCGTCGGCGGCACCGATTTAACCACCAAGGGCCCCGGCAAGGGCTGGGCCTCGGAGACCGTTTGGGTCGACGGTGGCGGCGGCATTTCTCCCGACGGCATCAAGATTCCGAGCTGGCAGAAGGCCAAAGGAATCATCACCAAGGCCAACGAGGGTTCCACCAAGCTACGCAACGGTCCGGACCTCTCGGCTAACTCGAATTTCACCTTCTACGTCTGTGCCGATCAAGAAGGTTGCACCGCAAACGAATACGGCGGCACCAGCTTTGCGGCGCCCATGTACGCCGGCTATATGGCTCTCGCCAATCAACAGGCGAAGACCAACGGCGATAAACCGCCGGGATTCATTAATCCGGCCATCTACAAGCTGGGTCTGTCGTCAGGCTATAAGACCGCGTTCCACGACATCACCAGCGGAGGCAATGGCCTTCCGGCAACCAAAGGCTACGATTTGGCAACCGGATGGGGCAGTCCAAACACCAACGGCCTGATTAACGCCCTCGCCAAGTAACTAACTTGCGCTTGCGCAAAGATTGGCCCGGATCATTCCGATTCGGGCCTTTCTTATTCGGGGCGCAGTCGTGCAAGTACGATCGCAGCATTGGGCTCGAAGATCTCAATCAGTTGCGAATGCGGAAACAATACGATTCACGCAGATTTTGGGAAGGGCCCGACTTCAGTCGGGCCGCTAAGTCGCTGAAATTGTGTCGGCGCTTAAGCGCCTGGAGCGAGCTTTCCTGACCTCAGCGGCTTTTTTCGCAGCCTCCCAGGAAACTGTACGTTCTTCCTGGGTTTCGGTGATGAACGCGCCCTACCCTTACTGGCAAATATCCCACGGTCTGGAGTAAGGTGGTCGCAATGCACACTGAGGCTCTTGCGTACATTGTCCTCTGGCCGGAAAGTCGAAACCAACCATACTCGTGAATAGGCCGCACACCAGCGTAAGCGTTTGGTTCCTCGTGGCTTTGCTGGTTGCAGCCCTGTCGCTGGGCTTCTGGCTTTTTCGTCCTTTCCTTCAGCCCTTGGCGTTTGCCGCCGTCCTGGGCATCGGATTCTATCCCCTTCACCTCGGCATCAGCCGGATCGTGCGTGGTCCAAACAAGTCCGCACTGTTAACTACCCTGGCCGTACTTCTGATTATCGTGTTGCCCACGCTGCTTCTTGCCTCCTCGGCGGGCGGCGAGTTGATTAAGGCGGCTCGGTATTTTGGCGATCGGAGCAATCAGGCTGGAGGAGCGGTCAATTACCTGAATCATACCCAGCAAAGCGCGCTGCTCTGGCTGGGGAAATATGTGGACGTCGAGGCCTTGCGCCTGGACAACGCCTTGGCCAACCTCCCTAGCCTGACAAGCAAGTTCCTGTTTGCGGCGGGAACCGCCTTGGCGGCAGGACTGGCCGGCTTTGCCGGGGACGCAATCCTTACATTCCTGATTCTGTTCTTCGTATTCCGCGACGGATCCGCCGCGATCGCCAACGTTACTTCGATGCTGCCCCTGAGCCCGGAGCAGGCTTCGCGTCTATTGAACGGAATTCGCGAAGGCGTCGTTGCCAACCTGTACGGCATTCTGGCCGTCGGGTTCGCCCAGGGCCTATTGACCGGAATCGCACTGGCGGTTCTTCGCGTGCCGTCAGCTTTGCTGTTGGGGCTAGCCGCGGCATTTTGCTCCCTCATCCCAATCGTGGGAACAATGCTGGTCTGGCTGCCCTCTGCGATTTATTTAATGGCCACCGGCCATCTCTGGAAAGGCATAGCTTTGATTCTTTGGGGAGCAGTGGTAGTGGGCACAGTGGACAACATCATTCGGCCGCTGGTGATTGGCAGCAAGGTCGAACTCCATCCCCTGTTGCTTCTGTTCGCGCTGCTCGGCGGGCTTCAGGTATTTGGTTTTATCGGAATCTTTATCGGCCCCGTGGTCCTTTCCGTCACCGCCGCCCTGATCGTCATGCTGAAAGAAGAGCTGGCGTCGTTGCCTAAGGATGCCGCACCTGCAGCATGAGCACGAATATAAGCCGCGAAAAAAGGCCGCGATTCCAGTCGCGGCCTTGGTTTCAAACAAATCAGTGTAAATCCGTGAAGATCCGTGGCTAGCTCTTAGTGCCGCGGTCCACCATGCCCACCGCCGTGGCCGCCCCGTCCCCCACCGCCGCCCGGTCCACGTCCCCGGCCACGACCTCTTCCGCCACCGCCGCCGGGCCGTCCACCCCGTCCGCGATCTCCACCGCGGTCAGGACGATCGCCGGGAGCACGTTCCGCGCCGCCCGTTCCTCCGGCTACGCCCGCGACTGCATCGCGATTGAAGTTCGGTTCGTCGTCGGGAAAATCTCCGCCGCCCTCAATGGTCAACGCCGGAGCCCCGGCACCTTCGCCGTTGCTCGGTTCGCCGCCATCCGGTCCAGGTTCACCGCCACCCATTTTCGCCCGTTGCTCCTTAAGGATGGCCTTGCGCGACAGCCGAATGCGATTGCCCTCAACCGCAAGCACTTTCACCAGTACCTGGTCACCTTCCTTAAGCTCGTCGCGAACATCCTTAATGCGATGCTCAGCGACTTCGCTGATGTGCAGCAACCCGTCGGTCCCCGGAATAATCTCGACAAACGCGCCGAAGTCCGCCAGCCGGGTCACCGTTCCGAGATAAGTCTTACCCACCTCGGCTGTAGCCGTCAGGTCGCGAATGATCTGCAGCGCCTTATTCGCCGAGACTTCGTCGTTCGAAGCCACGTTCACCTTGCCCGTGTCCTCAACGTCGATCTTCACTCCGGTCTGCTCGATGATCGAGCGAATCATCTTGCCACCCGGCCCAATCACGTCGCGGATCTTATCCACCGGAATCTGCAGGGTGTAAATTCGCGGGGCGTAAGCCGAGACCTTCTCGCGATGCTCGGTAATCCCTGCGCTCATCTTCTCCAGGACGTGCAACCGCCCCCGCTGCGCCTGGGCCAGCGCCTCCCGCATAATCTGAGCGGTAATGCCTCCGACTTTAATGTCCATCTGCAAGGCAGTAATGCCGTCTTTGGTACCAGCGACCTTGAAATCCATGTCGCCGTAGTGATCTTCTGCTCCAGCGATGTCAGTAAGGATGGCGTAGTCGTTGCCCTCTTTCACCAACCCCATCGCCACCCCGGCCACCGGAGAACGCAAAGGCACGCCCGCATCCATCAACGAGAGCGAAGCCCCGCAAACCGTCGCCATCGACGAAGACCCATTCGACTCCAAAATGTCCGAGACCACCCGCATGGTGTAAGGCCAATTCTCCTCGGTAGGAAGCATCGCCGAAATAGCCCGCTCCGCCAGCGCTCCATGCCCAATTTCCCGCCGCCCAGCCCCCCGCAAAAATGAAACCTCGCCCACCGAGAACGGCGGAAAATTGTAGTGCAGGAGGAAGCGCTTCTTGGCTTCGCCTTCGAAGGTTTCCAGGCGTTGTTTGTCGTCGCTGGTGCCTAATGTGGTTGTGACCAGGGCTTGAGTTTCGCCTCTGGTGAAGATGGCGCTGCCGTGGGTTCTTGGCAGGACGCCCACTTCTACCCAGATATCGCGCACTTTGTCGAAGGGGCGGCCGTCTGGTCTTCTTTTTTTGTTGATTACTTCTTCGCGGAAGATTCTTTCGCGTAAGGCCTCGAAGTAGGTTTTTAGTTTGGCCTGAGCTTCCTCGTCTTCCTTGGGGATCGCCGCTTGTAGTTCTTTCTTCAGGTCGCGGACCAGGTTGTGGCTTTCCGCTTTGGGATGCTTTTCGGTGTTCAGGCGGTCGGAAAGGTCTGCGCCGATCTTCGCTCGCAGTTGGTTGTAGTAGGCTTCGTCGAATTCTGGCGGAGTTACTTTGCGCTTGGGTTTCCCCGCCTTTTCCTTCAGCTGGTTGATGGCGGCGCAGATTTTCTTGATCTCGATGTGGGCGAATTCGATTGCGTCCACCACCGTTTCTTCTTTTACTTCCTTGGCGCCGGACTCGATCATCACGATTCCGTCGGCGGTGCCGACGACCATGATGTTCAGCAGGCTATCGCGCATCTCGCTGTAAGTCGGATTGATGATGAACTGGCCGCTGACTAATCCAACCCGCACAGCTCCGATGGGGCCGTTGAACGGAATGTCCGAGATCGTCAAGGCTGCCGAGGCGCCGTTAATGCCGGCTACGTCGGGATCGTTCTCTGTGTCCGCCGAGAGAACAAAGGCGATGACCTGAGTCTCGCACTTAAATCCTTCCGGGAACAACGGCCGGATCGGCCGATCGATCTGCCGGCTAGTAAGAATCTCGCGCTCACTGGGACGCCCTTCGCGCTTGATAAACCCCCCAGGAATGCGCCCCCCCGCATACGTGTACTCGCGGTAGTCGACGGTTAGGGGGAAGAAATCGATGCCTTCGCGGGGGTCGGGATTCGAAGTTGCGGTGGCCAGGACTACGCTTTCTCCGATGCGTACCACGACTGAGCCGTGGGCCTGTTTGGCCAATTTTCCGGTTTCAAAGGAGAGGGTTTTACCACCGGTTAGCTGAACCGATACGTCATGCTTCATGTTTTTAAATCCTTCTGGGCAGGAGGGCACGCCGGTGCCGCGTCGGGTAGGTTGCACAATGGATTAGCAGGCGCCAGTCGTGACTTGGGAAATCACCTTGGAGACGCACCGTCTCTGCTGCTCTCGTCAAACCGCTGCGGTCCAGGGACAATCCGTTAGGACGGCAGAACAATTCCGCTGGTGTGGCCGTGCAATTCATGAAATTCCGGAAACGGGCTGGTCCGCAACTACTTGCGGAGGCCGAGCTTCTGGACCACAGTCTTATAGCGATCGGAATTGTAGGTTTTGAGATAGTCGAGCAGGCGACGCCGCTTGCTGACCAGCATGAGAAGACCGCGGCGCGAGCCGTGGTCCTTCTGGTGCATCTTGAAGTGTTCCGTCAATGAACCAATGCGTTCGCTCAACAGAGCGATCTGAACTTCCGGGCTACCGGTATCGGTAGCGTGGGTGCCGTACTGGTCGATGAGGGATTTCTTTTGCTCTCTGGCTAGCACTAACCTGGTGCACTCCTGTCTAATTTTTCAATTGTTTTGTAACGCTTATGAGGTTAACACGTCGGTGGGATGGTGTAAAGAAGCGGGTCGCGATGGTTCAGAAAAGCGCGCCACGGATTTGCGCGGATGGTCACGGATTGGCATTGCGCTACTTGGGCTGCATCAGGTGCCAGGCTTCGCGGTAGGGTTCGTGGATTCCGCGGGGGGAATTTTTCGGGCGGAGGGCCAGGCAGGTGGGAGTTTCTCGAATGGGGAAGATGAAGTAGGAGTCGTCGGGAATGATGTGGGCGATGACGAAATCGACTTCGGTGGGCTGGTAGGGGATGACGCTTCCGCAGGAATGGCGTGCGGGGCTGACGTGGTAGAGGCCGTTGATCAGGCTGGCGGTGCATTTAACTTGCACGCGCCAGAGTTTGTCGCCTTCGGGCCAGCCGCGGCTGATGAGGATGAAGTCGAAGCGCTCGCTGTCGCCGTAGGGCTTGGCGACTCCGAAACCTTCGCTGGCGGCTTTATGGGCGAAGGCTAGTTCGGAGAGCTCTCCGCGGCGCTTGGTGTTGAGTTCGTGCTGGCGGGCGGTTTTTGGGCCGGGCGCTGGGAGGCGCCGGGGCGGAGAGCTGGGTTTTGGCATTGTTGCTGGGGAAAAAGCGAAAGGCGCAAGCGGGTGAGCTTGCGCCGTCGTTATCTCTTGGAGATTAGGTATCTATATTAAGAATATCAGAGTTGAGAGGTAACTATGACATGGTTTTGGGATTTATTTTATGAATTGAATCAGTGGCTTGCGGGGAAATGGGAGGGTCGGGGGGCTTGACAAGGTTTTGGGTGTAGAGAAGAGCTTGGTTCACCACGGAGACACAGAGGCACAGAGGGAAGGTTGGGATTGCGGGCATCGGATTGGGATGAATTGGCCTTCCAGCATCCCCGCTTAAGGCAAAGAACGGCTTGAATGGACCACCCTCCCGCCCCTTGCGAAAGAGCCGCAAGGAGCGGGGCACCCCAAATCCGAATTTTCATTCTCTTAAGGTCTGGGCGACTCGCGGAAATGTTATTCTGGGCGGGAGCACACTGTGACTGGAAAGCAACAAGTCGAGTCGCTGTTACACAAACTGCCCGACAACTGCTCGCTGGAAGACATCCAATATCACCTTTATGTACTGGAAAAGGTGCAGCGGGGGCTGGACGAGGCCCGGACTAGCGGCACGCTTTCGCAAGAAGAAGTGGAAAAGCGGCTCGGCAAATGGCTCACCGAGTAGTCTGGTCTCCCCGCGCGCTTGCGGACGTGGATGCGATCGCCTCCTACATCGCCTCCGATTCCCCTTTCTACGCTGGCTCAGTTGTTCGGCGAATCATCGCGCTCACGCGGACGCTGGAGAAATTCCCGCTTGCCGGACGCAAGGTACCGGAGTTCGACGACGAAAACCTGCGTGAGTTGATCGCCTACAGTTATCGGATCATTTACCGCTTGGCGCCGGCGGAGGTGGTTGTCGCGGCCGTGATCCACGGAAAGCGGGATCTGGAGAGTAAGTAGCTGGCACTCCCTATGGGAGCTTGAATAACATTCCTCGCAGATTATATTCCTAGTGTGGCATGAGGCGTGAGATGGCAAGAAACTTTCGTGAGCTTGAAGCCAGGATGTCGCCCGAATCGCGTGCGCGCTCGGACGCCCAAACCAAGAAGATGATTGCAGAGATGGCGCTTGATGAACTTCGAGAAGCCAGAGAATTGACGCAGCAGCATCTGGCGAACCTGCTGGGCATTAACCAGGCGGCGGTTTCAAAGATGGAACGCCGCTCCGATATGTGCATCAGTACTCTGCAATCCGTGATTCGAGCCATGGGGGGGCGGTTGAAGATGGCAGGGTGGAGATCAATCAGTTCCGCAAGCTCAAGAAAGCCGTCGGGGCGGATTGAACAGAGCGCACGACCGTGGACCCAGGTTATCGCCCAAAGAACGGGCGCGAACCTGGGGCACCGGGCCACCCGCCCAGCTATGACGACTCTTGGCCCTACTCCGGATTCCATTTTGGAAACTGCTTAATTGGTCCCTGCTCAGCGGGAAGAATCTCATGAAAAGCGCGATGCACATTTCCTGCCATCTTCACGACCAGCCCGGCGATGCGATGGGCTGACTCTTGACTTTCACGCAGAGCTTGTTTTGGACGAACAGACCTGTCGCCGCTGTCAGCGATATACTTTTCGTCAGCCTCACCTGCTTTGTGTTCATAAACGTGCCTGCGGTGAAACATCAGTGCGGCAAAATCCACGTCTTCTGGCTTTAGACCTTCTAAAATGTCTATGTCAAAGATCGCCTTCAGGTCTGCCGCCGATACGAGCAGGTTGTGAAATCGCCGGTTCTCCAGCTTATTCCTGCGGGCCAGTGTCAGGGGCACTTGGCGAACAAGCTGCGATACATACTGACCCACTGACGAATCAAAGGCAGAGATTGAATCTCTAACGCATGCCTCATAAGGGCCCCGGCGTTGATGCGGTTGCGAATAGCCGGAATGACTTTCTCAGATAGCTCTTGCAAATCATTCCTCGTGCGGCACCTGGAGCAATAGCCGAATACTCCCAATATGTCGTTGAAGCTTCCACAGGCACTGCAGTTGAATTTGTTTTGCTGACTCTCTTCCGCGTAATAGAAGGTGGCTTTTCCGCGGCGCTACCAGCCGCATCGGCAACTGCATCCATATCGATTACGTACTCCCCATCGACATCTGCTGCTAGGGCGTCCCTCATTTTTTCGCAGTACTGCGCGACATAAAATCTTTGGGCATTAGTCAGGAAGTCTTGCGCTTCCCCTCCCACGCCACAATTCGGGCAAGTTTGTGCCAAACTCGTCACGCCAATAGGATTTGCAGTCCGGACATTCGTGGCCGTACTTGCCCTCGCTGTCCGAACCGATAAAAACCATGTAGCAACCCGGAAACGGAGGCGGATTCATAGGGCTGCCGATCCCGCCCAGCGGCAGACCACAAACCGGAACGCCTTGAGCGAGCGCATAGATCGCGAAAACGCCAGAGGCAACGGCTCGTTGATGTTGCCAGGTCTGCTGGTAGGCCCTGCGCCCGTCTTTATTCGTAACGACCTTAATAATGACTCGGCCGCCTGAATGAGCGATCTCACGGAAGTCCTCGTTAGTCATGCCCCTTCAATGATACAAGCTGGCCCGGTCGGTCGTGCCCAAAGGCCTCAGCAAAGGACGCAAAAGGCCGGGCCTCCGTTGCAGAGATGGCTGTTTCACCGACTCCAGGGCCACGCCCGTGGGCACGCCTGCCTAAGGGTGATTTAGTAGATTTTGAGTATGGGATAGTAGAGTCTACTCAGAATCGAGTACTGGTCACGTTACGTGCTGTTTTGGGGGACCGTAGAGCCCCCGGCTCCGAGTTCCTGCCGCTCACCCGGAAGAGGCGGAAGAGCCCCGGGCCTGGGGCATTGCCGCTCATGGGGTGCCATTGAAAACCACGTAATTACAGGCTAAAGTCAACAACATGGTACTCACCAAAGCCGAGGAAAGCAAGCGCCTACGACGGAACGAAGAGAAATGGTCGGGCGTCCTGATGGAAGCGGGATGGACCGTATTGCCGTCGATCATCTTGGAAAAGCAACATGCCCTTGGTCTCGACGCCATTGACGTTAATATTCTGCTGCAGTTGGCCCGCTACTGGTGGTATAGCGACAACCCGCCGCATCCTTCCAAAGCGTCCATTGCAGAGTGCCTCGGTGTCGATCGTAGCACCGTCAGACGCCATATCGCCCGTATGGAGGCAGATGGGTTCATTCGGCGAGTGGCCCGCTACAACAAGAAGTATGGCGGGCAGGAGACAAATACTTACCACTTCGATGGCCTCATCAAGGCCGCGACTCCGCACGCGACGGAATTCATTTCTTTACGAGAGAAACGGCGCGGGGAAGATGCAGACCGGCGAAGCAGGAAGAAGCCGAGGCTGGTGGTTGATAGCGCGCGCGCAGCGGGGAACAAGAAATGACTGAGCTAGCGCTGCTGGTCGCGAAGTACGGTTTCCTTGCGGTTGCTGGAATCGTTCTCCTTTATCTCATTCTGAACGGTGAAGTGGAGTTCAAATATCCGCGGCGGGCCAACAGGCGCAACTCGAAACGCAATCGCTGAAGTCTCGGGACAATAGCGCGCCACACCGGCCTTGGTGGCACGGCTGAGCCGTGCCCTTCCTTTTCACGCAGTGGCGCGATTCTTGTGCGGGCGGCTGACTGCAGATTCCTCGCTTTGCTCGGAATGACAATTCTTGAAGGGTTGAACTTTTCAGCGTTTACCCAAAGAAGGTACAGATATCCTTCGTTGGGAGTCGCTCGCGGGCGAGCGACTCCGCTGCCTCAGGATGACAATCTACTAACGATGACCATTGACGACACGGTGGCGCTATCGCAGCTTTGATTCCTGGTGCGTGAAACGATTTCCTGGGGAAAGTTCGGGGCCCTACAGCTTGGGGGAAGAACGAAATGTACTCCGGGGAGTTTGGGGCGTCAAGGGGTGGGTTTTATCGCAGTGTTGGAAGCGCTGCGCCACCCGAAATCTTGCGGGGCGTGGAGCGAATTTATCGGCTTGGCGGCGCGGCTGAAGAGGCTGCGGAAAGAGTCGCCGGGGACAAAAGAGCTCACCTCAGGCGCTAAAGCGCGGACACATTGCCGGAGACTTAGCGGCCCGACTGAAGTCGGGCCCTTCCCAGACCTCTGTGAATCATACTTTTTCCGCAGCCTCTGAAGCCGTGCCCTTTCCTTTCACGCAGTGGCGCGATTCTTGTGCGGGCGGCTGACTGCAGATTCCTCGCTTTGCTCGGAATGACAATTCTTGAAGGGTTGAACTTTTCAATATTGTGGCTTTGGACGTTCGGGTTCGAGCTAAGCGGCCAGGGGATGGCCAATCTCCCAGTGCAGGCCGAACGGGTCGACCAGGCGTCCCAATCGCCAGCCGTGCTCCTGGCCTACGGGGAAGACCTCGGACGCGCCGGCTGCCAGGGCTTGCGCGAAAACTGTATCCGGGTTGGCGACGGTCAGAATCATTCGGACCGACCCGCCTCCGAGAGACTCCTGGCGCGCCCCATCAAGCTGCCCGTCACTCAGCCAAAACTCCGCGCCCTCGATAGAGAGTCGCGCCACTACTCCGGCACCGGGATCCGGCAGGCGGTAGACGACCGCGGCTGCGAAAGCCTGCTGGTAGAAGCGGAGAGCTTGCTCGCCGTCCCGAACGGTCAGCCAAGGTGCGATCGAGCAGAGGATTGGGAGGCGAGGTGAACTCATGGCTACATCTTAATTCGTTTGGGAGTTTGGGGTGTCAAGGGCGGCGGGTGAGAGCGTCGGTTCCCTGCGGGGCCTAAATCGAATTTTTCGGCTTGGCGGCGCGGCTGACGCCGCGCCCTTTCCTTTTACGAGTCGGCGGTTTGGGGGCGGGATTCTCCGGTAGGCGGCAGACAGCAGATTCCTCGCTTTGCTCGGAATGACAATTCTTGAAGTAATGAACTTGTCGGTGTTTAGCGTGGTCGCATCGATTACGCCGCAGCTGCTTGGTTCCTCATCACTACGGCTGCGACGATTCCGACGGCGATGTAGCCGACGATTTCAATGGTCATATAAGCCATGGTGTAGTTGGTCGGAAATCCGTACCAGTTCCAGTAGGGAAGATTGGTGGTAATCGCGGCCATGAGTCCGGCAAGGGTCACGAAGCCTACGCGAGAAGCGAAACTCGACAAACGAGTCTGAGCCAGCAGGAAGACGACGATCAGGGCTTCGGCAAGCTCAGTGAGAAACTCGGTGATTAGCTGGCCGGGCGTCAGAGCCCTGGCGCCGGGCGGATGATAGATGAGCAGCCCGGACGGATTGCTGGCCAGCTTCTGATCGTACTGTTGCATGGCCTCGCTCTGTTGCTGCCGCGTGGCATCTGGACCAGCTCCCGTGCCGGGAAAAAAGTAGAGGCCCGAAGTTCCGCCCAGGCTGGTTTGCATTGCGCTCAGGACCGGCTGCTCGTTCGGCATCTCCTGGATTCCGGTCCTTGCCAGCGGCAACACCACATGCGCGAGCGATGACCAGAGAAACATTGCAATCGCGCCCAACACACCTGCGAGCAGAATGCGCTTTGCCATGAGGCCTCCTGTAGGTCGGCTATTGTGCTTCAAATCTCCGGGAGTTGCCAAGCGAATTTTGCGGGGAGAAAAGCAGTTTTGGACCGCTGTCATCTGACTCGCCACTGTGACTTCCGCTGCTTTTGTGCGGTATCATCGAAGCCATGGCAAGCACGCAGCCAATTCGCGCCCACGCCTTTCAGAGCGATGACCGGGGGCTTTATGCGATCCGGGACAAAGTTCTGGCTCATGAGCGCCTGACTGCCGAGGACGCGCTCGCGCTCTACCGTTCGGGAGATATCCTCGCGGTGGGCTGGCTGGCGAATTGCGTGCGGGAACGCTTGCATGGCGATAAGACCTACTTCAATGTCAATCGGCATATTAATCCGACGAACGTTTGCGTGGCTGCTTGCCGCCTCTGTGCTTTTGGCCGGAAAAAAGATACCGTCGGCGCTTACACGATGGCGCTTGAGGAAGCATTTCAGACTGCGGCCTCGGGATATAGCGAAGCAGTTACTGAGTTCCATATCGTGGGCGGGCTGCATCCTGATCTGCCGTTTCAATACTTCCTTGATTTGATTTCCGGGTTGAAGCAACGCTTCCCGCAAGTGCATTTGAAAGCGTTCACCATGGTCGAGGTCGCCTATCTGGCGAAGCGTGCCAAGCTTTCGATTCTTGAGACGCTGAAGCAGCTCAAGGCCGCGGGAGTGGACTCACTTCCTGGTGGCGGGGCTGAGATATTTGCCGATCGCGTTCGCCACATCATCTGTGATCACAAAATTGACGGCGACCAGTGGCTTGAGACTGCGAAGCTTGCTCATCGGATCGGACTGAAGTCGAACGCGACCATGCTCTACGGCCACGTAGAGAACGATGAAGACCGGGTTGATCATTTACTCAAGCTGCGCGATCTGCAGGATGAGACCGGCGGTTTCCAGACCTTCATCCCGCTGGCATTTCACCCTGACAACACCGCGCTGCATCACTTGCCAACAACTAGCGGCATGCTCGACATCAAGCAGATTGCAGTCGGCCGGCTGGTACTGGACAATTTTCCGCACATTAAATCTTACTGGCAGATGGTGACGGCGAAGATGGCGCAGATCTCGTTGCGCTTCGGCGCGGACGACATCGATGGAACGGTGATTGAAGAAAAGATTTACCACGACGCCGGCGCGACGACTCCACAAGGCATGCGCCGCGAAGAGTTAGTGCGCCTGATTCGCGAAGCCGGACGCGAGCCCATCGAGCGCGATACGCTCTACCGACCAGTGACGCGGACGGAAACCTCGGTTACGGTCGCGGTGTAGATCGAGATCCCCCATCCCAACTCTCCGCCGCACGCGCAAGGACAGCCATCACACCCTACAGTGATGAACCAAATGTCCTCTTTTATTTGCATTTGCCCTTCCTGTGCCGGGTGTAGAATCGGCTTGTAAGGAACCGGAAATCTTCACGGAATCTCTTCCGTGATCCGAGGCCTGAGATGAATGTTCACATCAGCTATAGAGCCCGCAAAACTCCCGACATCGAAAAAGACATCCACCACCAGATCGAAAAACTTCGCAAGCGGCTGCAGGTGTTCCGCCCTGAATTGGTGCATCTGAAGGGCGTGGTCGAGCAGAATTCGCCGCGCGAGGGAACTACGGTCTCGCTCAACTTGCGCCTGCCCTCTGGGCAGATGGCGGTGCAGAAGTCCGCCGCAAGCGCAGTGTCAGCCGTGAGGGCGGCCTTTGACGACCTGCTGCAGCAGATCAGCAAACACAAAGATCTGTTGCGAAGCTCGCACAAATGGCAGCGTCGCAGAATCGCGGACTTCAATAGCAAGTCGCAGGTTGCGTTTGAAGACACCGTCGCCGCAGTGCGCGTGCCCACCGCTTCCTCCGATGACATCCGTACCTACGTGAACGCCAGTCTCGGCCGTCTGGAGCGTTTCGTCGAGCGCGAACTGTATTTCAGGGAGACTGCCGAGGAGATCACAGCCGACTCGGTGACCAAAGAAGAAGTCATCGACGAAGCCATCGCGCGCGCACTTGGCAATGGAGGCGAGAAGCCCGAAAGCCTGGGACTCGAACCATGGCTTTACCGTCTGGCGCTTCGCTCGATCGAAGATCTCTCAGTCCGCAGCCCGGAGAGCCTGCTGTCGTTTCATCTGGAGGATTCGGCGCGGCGGCCGAACGTTCGCGCCAGTGACGAACCCGAACTCCAGTTCCATCAGCCGGACGAAACCCTGACCGGCGAAAATGTGATCGCAGACCGCCGCGCCGCGACGCCCGAAGACATCGCCTCTTCCGACGAGATGGTCGCTCTCGTGCAATTTGCCCTCGAAGGCGCTCGCCGCCCGGATCGTGAGGCGTTCATCCTGCATGCCATTGAAGGATTCTCGCTGGATGAGATCTGTGTCATCACCGATCGCAACCCGGACGAGGTGCGATCCTCGATTGATTCGGCGCGCGAACATTTGCGACACTCGGCGCCGCTCGCCAGCCGGTTCAAGCCAGAACTGGTGACCGACAAGCATGTCCGGGCATCGGCAAAAGGTTAAGAGCATCGACGGCATTCAGGAGGAAATGGTGACCATTACCCGGGAAGACATCCGTGAGCTGGCTCAATTCCACACTAACGGTGATGAAAGCTGGGCGCTCAGCTTTTATTTCGAACCGCGCACGCCGCAGAACAAATCGCATCGCGAAGAAACAATTCTCGCCAAGGATCTGGTTCGCAAAGCCCTGCGCGAAGCGGAGAAGAACGGCAAGAACGGCAGCACTCGCGCCGACTTAAATCGCATTCTCGAACTGGCGGAGAATCTGCACGGCAATCAAGCCCGCGCCAAAGCGGTGTTTGCCTGCGGCAGCCAAAAATTCTGGCGCGAGTTCGATCTGCCTTCGCAATTGCCGGGAACGCAGCTCTTCACCAACCGCCAGTTCCATTTGAAGCCGCTGGCCTTGTTGCTGGGCGCGCAGCCTCGTCTTTGGGTCGCGTTGGTCGATCGCCAAAAGGCCCGCTTCTTCGATCTACGGCTTGACGAACTCAAGGAGCGCGAGGGAATGTCGCGCGCGCCGTCGGTTCGTCAGGGACGCAGCGACGCCTACGCCGGCGGCCACCTGCAGCGGCGCGTCCACGATGAAGCGTTGCACCACTTCAAGAGCGTGGCCGAGCACTTGACCGCAGCTCTCGAGAAAGGCCTGTTCGAGAAGCTGATCATCGGCTGCCACGACACCACTTGGCACGAGTTCGAAGCCCAACTGCATCCCTACGTGAAGCAACGACTGCTCGGGCATTTCTCCGCCGATCTCAGCCGGATCACGAACGAGCAGATCCGCGAACAGTCCGGGCGTATTCTGCGCGAGTCCCTCGACCAGCGTTGCAAAGAACTGGCCAGGGAAGCGATCAGTCAGGCCAAGAGCAACGCCCGCGGAGTGACCGGATTGCGTCGAGTGCTGCGATCGCTCGAGTTGGGCGAAGTGCAAACCTTGCTAATCGGCGATAAGTTCTCGCATTTAGCGGTAGTGTGCGCAAGTTGCGGCCACCTCGACGCGCATATGGTCCGCCATTGCCCAGCCTGCGGCCACGACACTCACGAGATCGAAGACGTCACCGATGCCATCATTCCCGCCGCCATCCGCCGCGATATCGAACTGTTCTACGTGAAAGACGACCCCGAATTCGACCGCGCCGGAAACATCGCCGCCCTGCTGCGCTTCCGTGCCGACCAAAGCAAAGGGCGCAGCCTGCAAGCCGCCTCGTGAATCGACAACGTTCAAGTAGCCCGGACGCCTCGTCCGGGCACTCCCGCCCGTTGAAAAAAGATTTGTTTCAGGGAATATTTTTCGGGTGCTCCAGTTATATGCAGTGAATGGAGCAACCAATGAAAAACTTTCTCTCATGGCTTATCAACCCGCCGACGGACGGTCCGAAATCCACCCTACTCTTGAGACTGATGGCAGGAGGAGTGTTCTTCTGGGAAGGGCTGTTGAAGTTTGTATACGTGAACCAGGGAGTTGGCCGCTTCACAAAACTGGGGATACCGTTTCCGCACTTCACGGCGGCTTTTATCGGATACCTTGAGATCGTGGGAGGGCTGCTGCTGCTCTCCGGGCTTATGACCAGGCTGATTGCGATCCCGTTTATTGGCGAGATGATTGTGGCCATCCTTTCGACCAAGATTTCGTTGTATCTGGGAACGTCGCCGTTGCCACTGCCGCCGGCGCCCCCGCAGGTCGGGTTCTGGGCCGTGCTGCATGAGATCCGGTCGGATTACGCGCAGATTCTGACGGTTATTTTTCTGCTGATTAACGGGCCCGGCAAGTGGTCGCTGGACGCGGTGCTGCTGCGTCGATGGAGAAAAGACGGGGCTGCGGAATTCGTCCAAACGCGAAGGCCGCTTGATTTGCCGGTTGGGGCTACGCGCTGAAATCCGGCGAGGTGGCAGAATTGATCCGCCAGAACGAGACGAACGCGGTGCGAGGTACACTGTTGGGGCCGTGGCCGACCGTTCTGGCGATTTCGGGTCGTTCGAAGAACTGGCGATGCCGCTTTTCTCCAAGCTCTACAACTTTGCCCACTGGCTCACGCAAGACCGCGCCGCAGCGGAAGACCTGGTTCAGGAAACGTACATGAAAGCGCTGCGAGGGTTTTCCTCATTTCAGCAAGGGACGAACTTCCGCGCCTGGATATACAAAATCCTGCGCAACACATTCCTGACCACACAAACGGGGCTGAAGGCGCACGCTTCCGTCTCGCTCGACAGCGACGACGATGGCGACAGGCCGGCAGAACCAGAGGCGGCGGGAACTCCGGAATCGGCTCTGTTCGCGCGGATGCAGCAGGATACGATCCGGGACGCGCTCGAGAAGTTGCCGGTGAAGTTTCGCGAGATCATTCTCTTGTGCGATTTGGAGGAGATGAGTTACCAGGAAATCGGCGAAACTCTGGGGATTCCGATAGGAACGGTGATGTCGCGGCTTTCTCGCGGGCGCAAAGCGATGCGCGAATTGTTGGCGGCCAAATTACAAGGGGCCTCGGGATGAGTTGCGATCTGTGGCGGAGCAAGCTGGACGCATACGTGGACGGTGATGGTTCGCAAGAAGAACTTGCGAATATCGATGCGCATTTGCGCACGTGTCCATCCTGTGCCGCGGATGCACTCAGCCGCCTGCAGATGAAGCGTATGACGCAAGCTGCTGCTCGACGCTACTCGCCATCGCCGGATTTCCGGTTGCGCATTGAAAAAATTGCCCGCAGCAATCGCAAAACGGCTTGGACCTTTGCGTGGATACCGAGGTTGGCCGCGGTGGCGGTTGGCCTGTTGCTGATCGTCTCGCTTGCTCTGTGGATGCGGCATTCGGTTCGCCAGCAGGCTCTGGCAGAGCTGCTCGACCTGCATGTGGCGACCATGGCGAGCGCGAATCCAGTGGACGTGATTTCTACCGACCGCCACACGGTGAAACCGTGGTTTCAGGGCAAGCTGCCATTTACTTTCAATCTTCCCGAACTGCAGAATTCTCCATTCAAGCTGGTTGGCGGCAGGGTCATGTATTTCAGGCACAGCTCGGGTGCCCAGCTGCTGTTCGAACTTCGCAATCACCAGTTATCGGTATTTATTTTGCAAGACCAGTCGGGAATCGTTCCGCTCGGAGTAGGCGTGACCAAGGCTCGCGAGATCGGCTTTAGCGTCGAGACCTGGAGCCAAGGCGGATTGCGTTACGTGGTCATCAGCGATGCCAATGCAGCGGATGTTCAGGAACTCAGCGAGTTGCTGAGGGTTGCTGGGCGTTCTTGATGCGAGTGGGCGATTGCTTGCCGGTCAGTGCGATGGAGAAAAGGTCGCACCCATTGCCCGCGCAGACGCCGCTGCTGCCCCAGGTGGGCTGGTAGGGATATTCAGATCCCTCGAAGTAGGAATCGTCTAAATCGTTCTTCCATCCTCGATGGTGCTTTGGCTTGGCGTCCTCGACATCTGCTACGTAGCCATAGCCGTTGCCGGACAACGGGAGCAGGCTGATATAGGTGGCCCCCTTTTTTCCGGCCTGCACCTTGCAGGCGTGTTTCAGCTTCTTAACGGTGTAGCTGTATTGGATCAATCCGAAGTCGGATTCGCCGTACTGGGTCAGAACGGCATGGCCTGAGGTATTGCAGACGACCGTGCCGCCGGAGCCCTGCACGATGCCAATCTGAGTCTGAAACGGAGTTGGATTGGTGCCGGAGAAGCCTGCGGTGAAAAACTGGTTGAAGCTGACTCCGGTGACGATAGCGGCCTTGGGCGGCTTTACGCCGACGAACACCTGACCCTGGGTTTGGCCGTTATCGTAGTTGGCTTTTAGCAGGCCATTGGCGTTGGAGTCGGCGGAGTTGAAATCACCTGCATAGTACAGGCAGGTTTCCGGAGGGCAGAAGGGCAGGTTGGTCGAGTTCGTTGTCTTCACCGGCCCCGTGGCTGGCGCGGTAGAGACCGCCTGAGGGTTTTCCCGGACGGAGGGGGACGGGGACACCCTGCCGTCCTGCGCTCCGGCGAAGCGACCGAAGGTTGCGATTAGGGCCAGAGCGCATAGTGTCCTGGTCATTGGGCCCTGCTTGATCCGCTCATTTCGCGTCGTTGTCGGCCTTTTCCGTGCCAGTCAGTGCGATCGAGAGTTCGGAGAAACCGTTCGTGCCGATGCCCTGGCTGTTGCAAGTGGAGATGGGTGGTCCTGCGAAGAATTCGAAGTAGCAATCGTTGAGATCGTTCTTCCATCCCCGGTGGTGTCTTGGCTTCGGGTCCTCAACGTTAACCAGGTAGCCGTACCCGTTGGCGGAAGTCGGGTTCATGTTGACATACGTGGACGGGTACATCTTCGAAGGCTTTGCAATTTTGCAGCGCTGCTTCAGCTTCTTGATGGTGTAGCTGTATTGAACTAACCCGAAGTCAGTTTCGCCGTACGGAGTCAAAGTGGCATTGCCTGCGGTGTTGCAGACGAGTTTGCCACCACCATCCACTGACATTCCGATCTGAGTGTAGAAGGGAGTCGGATTGGTACCCACGAAACCCTGGGTAAAGAGCTGGTTGAAGGTAACGCCGGTGACAGTGGCAGCCCGGGGCGGTTTTACGCCAACCCAGGTCAGACCTTCGACGCCGTCGGTTTCGGTGCCATTGAACAGGCCGTTGGCATTGGAGTCGGCGGAGTTGAAATCACCCGCATAGTACAGGCAGGTCTTTGGCAGGCAGAAGGGCAGACTCTTCGAATTCGTTTTCAACACCTGCTCCGTCGCGGCCTCGGTCGAGACGGCCTGAGGATTTTCCCGCGCAGTGATGGACGGCGAGAGCCTGGGCTCCTGGGTCATCGCCACCGGAACTAGCAATGCGATTAGCGCGACTGTCCATGATGTCCTCGTCACCGTCTCCTCCTGAAAAGGTCTACGTAATCCCGAACAAGCTGGCGCCTGCGCGGGCGAATGGGGAGGTGTCCGGGAAGTGGGCACGGATTCTCCCGGCGGGCGGCACAATTGTGGCTTGCCCGGAATCGAGTGTCAATCAGATTTCTCGCCGCGTGGTATTCTGGCGGACGTTTCCCAGCATTGACTTTCGAGGGAGGATTTGATGACCGTTTCGCGCCGCGATTTTCTTACGACGGCTGTCGCAGGTTCTCTGTCGGTAGGGTTGGCTGATGTTGTGAGCAGCGCGCAGGACTCCGCAAACACGAAATCAAGTTCGCCGTCCGGAAAACGGCCGATCATGGTTTGCGCAAACAACGGATTCAACTATCTGGATGCCGCTTACGCATTCCTCGCCGGGGGCGGAGACACTTTGGATGCGGCTCTCCGCGTGGTCAAGGGGCCGGAGGACGATCCTAACGACACCAGCGTCGGGCTCGGCGGATTGCCCAATGAGGAAGGCGTGGTGGAGCTTGATGCCTGCTGTATGCATGGGCCCACGCGGCGAGCGGGCTCGGTTGGCGGCGTGCGCAATATCAAGAATGTGTCGCTGGTTTCGAAAGCCGTCATGGAACATACCGGGCACGTGATGCTGGTGGGCGAGGGCGCGGAACGGTTTGCCGTCGCCATGGGATTTCCGCGCGAGAATTTGCTGACCGACCATTCGCGAAAGATCTGGCTGCTGTGGAAGGAATATCACTCGAACGAAGACTGGTGGGGACCTGGGCTGGACGATCCGCGCTGGCAGCCGCCGGAGGTTAATGGGGAAACCAAGCCGCACGCTGAGCTGATGCAGCAACGTTTCCGCCGGCTGGAAGAACGGGCGGCCGAACTCGGCATCGCGCCTGAATTGCGAGCTGACGCCGTGCACAAAGTGTTGTTTCCTCCAACCGGGACCATTCATTGCTCGGCGCTGAACGAAAAGAAAGAGATTTCAGGGTGCACCACGACCAGCGGCCTGGCTTACAAACTGCCGGGACGCCTTGGCGATTCTCCGATTATCGGAGCCGGTTGCTATACCGATCAGGATGTGGGCTCGGCGGGCGCGACCGGCAGCGGGGAAGAGAACATCAAAGTGGCGGGCGCGCACACGATTGTTGAGAACATGCGGCACGGCATGTCTCCGCAGGACGCGGGTGTGGACGCGCTCAAGCGCATCGTGCGCAATTACAACGGTGACATGGCCAAGCTGCGTTTCGTGGACATGACCTACTACATTCTTCGCAAAGACGGCGCCTACGCGGGCGTTTCGCTGTGGGAAGGCTACTCGCCCACCAAGATACACAAAATCGCAGTTCACGACGGGACGAAACGAGCTGAGAAGACGCTTGCGTTGTTCAAGGGATACTCGCAGGATTTCCCTCCGGAGCCGAGAGTTCCGGCCGACGTGAAAAAGCAATTTGAGTAATGGGCAATGGCAAAGCGATCCAAGAAAGCGATCCAAGGAAGATCCGCGCCTTGTGGAACTGACGAGGATTGCACTCCTACTGCCGGAGGCCGAGCGAAAGATCTGCGGACGGCACGCACAGTTCCTGATCCGGAAAAAGACTTTTGCCTATTTCCTGGATGACCATCACGGCGATGGAATCGTCGCGGTCACTTGTAAAGTATTGCCCGGCGACAACAAGGCGCTGGTGGAGGCCCAACCCCGCAGATTTTATCTGCCTGCATACATTGCCTCGAAAGGCTGGGTGGCGCTCCGCCTGGATGTAGGCAAGGTCGATTGGGAGGAAGTGAAGGAGTTGCTCGTGGGAAGTTACGTTTTGATTGCTCCCAAGCGGCTGGCGGAACTGGTGTCGGCGATTTGACGTTGTTTCTTCTCGAAGCACACGGGCGACGGCGCCCGCGCCACACATTCACTTTTGCTTTCACGCCTCGGTCTTCGTACACTGATCCAGCTTGCGCTGCAGGAATCTCCGTTCGGGCTCTGAGCAGGGACGATCCAGCGCTTGGCAGAAATATCGGGATGCGCCCGGCTTATCGCCGATCTCGAGCAGAAGCTGCCCGTGAACTGCTGGCAGCAAGTAGTAATTGCGCAAGGAGCGATTGGTGGAAAGGGGTTCTAACTCTGCCAGAGCTGCCACCGGTCCGTTCACTTTAGCCACGACCACGACGCGGTTCAACTCTACGACCGGAGACGGGCTCAACTCGAGCAACTGATCGTAGAGTTCGAGAATCAGCTCCCATTCGGTTGCGCGCCCTTCCTGGGCGCGGGCGTGGGTGGCGGCAATCGCGGCCTGCACGTGATATGAAGTAACCACGTTTCCTTCCGCACACAACCCGAAATGATGAAAGCCCAGCGCGATCAAGTTTCGATCCCACTGGCTGCGGTCCTGATTCTCCAGGAGCACGAGTTCTCCGGCGGCATCCACGCGCGCCGGGAGCCTCGCCGCCTGAAATGCCGTGAGCGCAACTAGGGCGTGAGTCTGCGGCGTGCCCACGGACGAAGTTGCCAGCAGGCGTCCGAGGCGCAAAGCTTCTCCGCATAGATCCTGCCGCACCAGATCCTCGCCCACCTGAGCGGTGTAGCCTTCGTTGAACATGAGGTAGATGACCTCGAGCGCGGAGTCCATGCGCGCGGCCAGGTCCTGACCCGCCGGCAACTCAAAGCGAATATTCATCTCTCGGATTTGCCGCTTAGCCCGCACCAGGCGCTGAGCGATGGTGGCTTCGTCAGCCAGGAATGCGCGGGAGATTTCTCTTACGCTGAAGCCGCCCACGGTTTTCAGACTTAGTGCTACGCGAGCATCCTGGGGCAGCGCCGGATGGCAACACATCAGGACCATGCGAAGTTCGTCGTCGCGCAGTTGCTCTTCCAGAACAGTGTCGTCCGCCGCGCCTTCCGCATTTCTCAAATGCTCGGCGACGAGTTCCGCGGACTTCTCTCCGGTTAGCGTGTGATGGCGAACCGCGTCCAGCGCCGCATTGCGAGCTACACGAAACAGCCAGCCTGCCGAATTCTGGGGAATGCCCGAGTAGGACCAGTGTTGCAGCGCCTTGAGCAGCGCCTCTTGCACCACGTCTTCGGCCAGTTGCAAATGTTCCGGGCCCAGGAAACCGGTGAGATGGGCGACCATCCGTCCGGCATGGCTGCGGAACAGATGGTCGACCATTTCGTCGGGCTTTAGTTCTACTTCCTGATTCGTGGTGGCACGCACCGCAGCATCCTCAGGCATCCCCACCCATCGGGTCCACTTCGCGGATCTCGATGGTGCCCCCGTATTCCAGTTGCGGACAATCGCGGCAGAGCTCGACCGCTTCTTTGTAATTGGTTGCCTGGATCAAATAATATCCGCCCAGAACTTCCTTGGTCTCGCTATAAGGGCCGTCGGTCACCCGCGGCTGGCTGCCGCGCATGACCTTGCCCGCATCGTCTGCCAGTTTGTGACTGGCGAGGTGTACCTTCTGGGTTCGGAGCTTGGCGCCCCACGCGATGTACTTTTGGATTGCTTTCTGCATTTCTTCCGGACTGAGGTGCATCCAGTTTGCAGGGTTTCCGTAGAGTAGACACATATATTTCGCCATGATTTTCTCCTAGCGCACTCGATTGTATTGCATGGACTCGGTCATTTTTGGCTTGCCGCCGTCAAAAAACTGCCAGTCGGCGGTGAAGTGGTCGGCGTCAATGAAGCGGAAAGTTGCGTTATGCATGTGTCCCGCCTCCGGGCTCGACAGGCCGGTCGCGTCGAGAAACGCGAAACGCAATTCGCCGGTGGATCGGTCATATGACTCGGCTTGCATGCGTGGTTGGTTGTGCGCCATGCAATAGTGAGTCAGACGCAGGTGGTCGCCGTCGAGGTAGTAGACAGTGATCATCGCGTTTGCCGGGCCCATGGCGTCGCTCTCGAAATGCTCGACCACAGCCGAGCCGCCCGATACAACCTCGTAGCGGGCATGAGACTTGCTTCCATCGGGCGCCTTGCTTTCCCAATCGCCCGCCAGGCTCTTGAGTTGCGCAAAAGCCGCCGTGGAGTCGGTAGCGCTAGGGGCGTTGGCAGCCCATAGGGAAGTGGTCATCATCAGGAATACGATTGTCCCCGACAGCAAACGTAGCTTCATACTTCCTCCTTCTTTTTGGGGGAGGCTTGATTTTGAGTGATTCCCCCGGTTCGTGGAATAGACGAATGGGTGGATCGAAAATCGACAAGGAGGAAGCAGAAATGTGGGCCTGCTCAGGCCCGGCCTTCCTCGATTAGGTCTTTCAGTTTGAAGTTCCTGGGTCTTTTGACGTGCCGGCGAATTTGCTCGATTTCGTCGAAGATTCGTTTCATGCTGGAGCCGGATTTCTCCGAGGCGCGTTTTCGGCGTTTAATTGGAGGTTTTTTCTTAGCGTTTTGTCTGGCATTTCGCAAGGATGCAGTCTCTCGAAAAGAGGGAATTCAGGGTACTATCGTAGAGCGCAAGGACACGCAGAAAACATATCGGCTTGCGACAACAAAAACATTAGCAATGGGTGATGCCGTTAACAAATGGATTGTCGGCGCCTGCTCTGCGGTCAGGAGCTTGAGGCTAGCGCTCTGCGAGCGGCGGCGAAGAAGTCGCGCCATGCGCGCGGTCGCGTGCCTGGACTCGCTGATGTCACACCTCAAGCACGTGCGCGCAGCGGGCCCTTACACTCGGGACGACATGAATCAACGGTAGGCCTATCCCGACGAAGCCCGGACACGAGCTTCGACAGCACCAGCGCTGCCCACTTCGCGCCTACGCGAACCTCACCTTCACGTCCGGACCCTTCTCCAAATGGATGCTGTCGATGAAGCGCACCTTTCCGGTGCGATAGGTCAGGATGACCGACGAGGTTCGCGTGCCTTCGCCGAAGAAGCGAACGCCTTTCAGCAAGGCGCCTTCGGTCACTCCCGTTGCGGCAAAGATTAGCTGTTTGCCCGGAGCCAGGTCCTCGGCTTCGTAGATTTTGTTCTTGTCCTTGATACCCATGCGGGCAATGCGCTCTTCCAACTCGGGCTTATCAATCACCAGGCGGCCCAGCATGTAGCCATTCAGGCAGCGAATCGCGGCCGCGGTGATCACGCCTTCCGGAGCTCCGCCTGAGCCCATGACTGCGTGCACGCCAGTCCCGATGACGGCCGCGGCGATGCCGGCCGAGAGATCGCCGTCTCCGATCAGGCGGATGCGGGCGCCGGCGGCGCGGATCTCGGCGATCAGCTTTTCATGACGCGGGCGATCGAGCACGATAATCACCAGGTCCTCCACGTCGCGATTCATTCGCTTGGCGATGTTTTTGAGGTTTTCGGCGACCGGCGCGTCCAGTTCCACCGCGTCCTTGCAGGAAGGCCCGACGACGATTTTTTCCATGTAGCAGTCGGGAGCGTTCAGCAGGCCGCCGCGTTCGGAGGCCGCCAGCACGGTGATGGAGCCGGGCGCACCGGTAGCACAAAGATTCGTTCCCTCGAGAGGATCAACAGCGATGTCGACCTCCGGCACTTCGCGGCCGTCGGGAAATTCCGCTCCCACTTTCTCGCCGATGTAGAGCATGGGCGCTTCGTCGCGCTCGCCTTCGCCGATCACAATGGTGCCGCGCATGGGAATGCTGTCCATGGTTTGGCGCATGGCCTCGGTTGCGACTTGGTCTGAAAGTTTGCGTTCGCCTTGTCCCATGGTACGGGCCGAAGCGATGGCCGCGGTTTCAACCACACGCAGAAATCTCGAAGCCAGATCGCTCTCGATGTTTTCGCCGAAACTCCGGGCTTTGCTATCGGGTTTGGCATGAGTCGCCATAAATGCCTCCAAAAGAAACCGGACAGAGACTATAGCGCGAAGCGGGCCGGAAGGGGAAGCGCGAGGAAGACCGGAGACTGTCTGGCCGGAGCAGGCGATCACTGATAAAATTGGCTGGTTACTTCGTGTTTGGTCACGTGTGGGGCTATAGCTCAGCTGGGAGAGCGCATCGTTCGCAACGATGAGGTCGTCGGTTCGATCCCGACTAGCTCCACCAAATTTTGCTGCACCTATGCAAAACCTTTCCTGTTGACGGCTTGTCGCGGAGGCGCGACACTTCTTGTTCTTAAGGGTGTGGCCGGGCAACGCCCGCCCGCGCTGGGGCATCCGAATCGCCTCTCCTGTGAACTTCTGAGTGTGCGAACGCTCGCTCAGAGTGTTTCAATCAGAAAACGTTTCGAGCACCTCTGCGGATTTCGATCTTGGAACTCACCGTAGTTGTAGGGAAATCGAGGAGTATTTCTGGAGGCTTCATGCTGGCTTTACTTTGGAAGCATAGTGATTGGAAGCAATTCTCCGGTGCGCAACAGTCGGGTCTTCCGCGGAGAGCGAGTTCGTCCCCGATTCAGACCGGCCGATCGTTGAGTTCAGGCTGGTTCTGGATGATTTGTTTCAGTGTGTGCACGGCCCTGCTGGGCTCCGCCACGGACGTTGTCACTTATCACAACGACATCGCGCGTACGGGGCAAAACCTGCAAGAGACCGTCCTGACTTATAGCAACGTCAACTCGACGAACTTCGGGAAGCTGTTCACTCTTCCGGTAGACGGCGTGATTGACGCCGAGCCCTTGTATCTTTCCTCGGTCGCCATTTCTGGCAAGGGAACGCACAACATCGTCTACACAGTTACGGAGAACGATACGGTGTACGCCTTCGATGCCGACACAGGGACTCGATTGTGGCATGTGTCGGTGCTGGGGAAGGGCGAGACGCCTTCGGATACCCACGACTGCGGCCAGATCAGCCCGCAAATCGGCATTGCTGCGACTCCGGTCATCGATCGTGCCAGCGGTCCGAACGGCACAATTTATGTAGTCGCCATGAGCAAAAACTCTTCTTCGAAGTACTTCCAGCGTATTCACGCGCTCGATATCACTACCGGGAAAGAGGAGTTTGGCGGGCCTACAACCATCCAGGCGAAATTCCCCGGACACGGCGACAACAGCCAAAACGGCAAGGTTATCTTTGATCCTGGGCAATACGCCGAACGCCAAGGGCTGCTCCTGCTGAATCACGTGATCTATACCGCGTGGACTTCTCACTGTGATCACCGGCCCTACACCGGTTGGGTGATCGGGTACGACGAAAGCACGCTGGCCCAAACCAGCGTGTTGAATGTGACGCCCAATGGCAACGAAGGAGCGATCTGGCAAGCCGGATCTGGAATGGCTTCCGACGGGAAAAACTTTTTCTTTCTGGACGGCAACGGAACCTTCGACACCACTCTGAACAAGAAGGGTTTCCCCAACAAGGGAGATTACGGAAACGGTTTCCTCAAGATCTCGACCACGAACAACAAACTTCGCGTGGCTGACTACTTCAATATGTTTGACACGGTTTCGGAATCGGGTCGCGATGAAGATCTCGGTTCTGGAGGCGCCATCGTCCTGCCGCCCATGAAAGACGCCAAGGGAAAAGTGTGGCGCCTCGCCATCGGCGCCGGCAAAGACCAGAACATCTATGTCGTAGATCGCACGAACATGGGCAAGTTCAACCCCAATAACGATAGCGCGATTTACCAGGAAGTGGATGGAGTTCTCGGAGGCGGCGAATGGGCCACCTCGGCGTATTTCAACGGTAGCGTCTACTTCGGACCGCAAGGAAACAACCTGATGCAATTCGCGTTTTCGAAGGCCAGACTCTCGACCTCTCCGCATTCGAAGAGTGTGGCCTCGTTTACCTATCCCGGTACAACGCCGAGTGTTTCAGCCAACGGCTCCAGCAACGGCATCGTCTGGGCCATCGAACACAGTGACCCCACTGACGTGCTCCACGCCTATCAGGCCGCGAACCTGGAGAAAGAGCTGTACAACTCGAATCAGGCAAAGAATCAGCGGGATCAATTCGGAAGCGCCAGCCACTTTGGCACTCCGATGATCGTCAACGGAAAAGTCTACGTAGGCACTACGAACGGGGTCGCAGTTTTCGGGTTGCTGGGACACTAGGCGGTATTCAATGGGAAGGCACTGCTCCAACTGTCAGACCATCGAAGGAACTTTCTTCGTTTCGCGCCGTTGAGCGCGTTGTGGAACCAGGGCCAGCCGGCTTAGCAGCAGCTTTTCACGGGCGAGGGCAATTGCCAGTGCGCCGACTTCGAGTTTTAGCTCTGCCCGCAGTTCGATGATGCGGCAGCCGAGCTGCAGTCGGGCGCGAAGTTCCTCGGCTTGGACGGGTTTGGTTACATAGTCATCCGCGCCGGCTCGGAGCCCGGAAACAATGTCGGCCGAACTATTTCTCGAGGTGAGCAGGATCACGTAAATCCCCGCCGTCCGCCGGTTGGCTCGCAACTGCCGGCACACCTCAATCCCTGTCATTCCCGGCATCACCCAGTCGAGGATGGCCAACACGGGTCCATCCTCTTCCTGCAGGCGCGCCAACGCCGAGGTGCCTTCTTCCGTAACCGTCAGGTCGAATTGAGGGGTCAACAACTGCAGCAGAAGTTTGCGGAAAAGTGGCTCGTCTTCAGCGATTAGGACTTTCATTAGGACGCTCCTGAGATGCCCGTTTCGTCGTCCTTTTTCCCCGGAATTTCGGGATCGACGAACGTTCATCTGTTAGGAATATCGTCCCCTGAGACAGAACACTTTAGTACTCCGACCGCTCGACCAATCTCGCGGATTAGAACGCTCTCAGGAGAAGGAGAACGCGTAACCTTCGGCTACCGACGGCGTCGCCCAGGCCAAACACCAATCAGGATCTCACTTGTAAAATCTTTGCCGAAACACCACATAATCAGTTTGACCGGGCGACGAAAGGCATATACTGCGCATAACAGCATCCCGGGGCCGTTGTTATGAAGACGCCGTTTTTGCGTTGTGTTCTTCTCCTCTTCGCGTTGAGCGCGTCTGCTTTGGCTCAGGGTCGCCCCGGCGGAAACAGGCCTTCCACGGGCTCCCTAGGCTCAAGCTCATCTCAATCTACTACTACGTCCACTCCTTCTTCGGTGACGTCAAACGTGTTCGTTTCCGGCAAAGTGGTGATCGACGACGGAACTGAAATGACCGAGCCTGCTGTGATTCAGACGATCTGCCGGAGCCAGCGACACAACGAAGCCTATAGCGATTCGCACGGCAACTTCAGCTTTCGATTCGGCGATCCTACCGAACGCGCCGCCGCTTCCATCAGTGATGCCAGCAGTTCGAGCCCGAATAACCGGACGGTCGGGGGGAGTTCGCGGGATTTGCGGGATTGCCAGATACAGGCCGAACTGCCCGGTTTTTCTTCTCAGCCCGTGGAAATTGGCAGCCACATAGATATGATGAACAGCGTCGATGTGGGCCGGCTCTCGCTGCACCGATTGGCGCACGTCGATGGAACCAGCATCAGCGTGACCAGCTACCAGGCTCCGGCTGCGGCCAAAAAGGCTTTCGAAAAGGGCATCGAACAAGGGAGAAAGGGTAAGTGGGAAGAGGCTCAGAAGTCCCTCGAGAAGGCGGTCCAGATTTATCCTCGATACGCCGTCGCGTGGTATCAGCTAGGCCAACTGCAAATGCGCAACCAGTCGCCCAATCAGTTGGGCATCGAAGACGCGCAGGCGGCAAAGCATTCTTTCGAGCAGGCCGTCGCAGCTGATCCGAAATACGGCTATCCCTATGATGGACTCGCGCAGTTAGCCATGCGGGCCTCCGACTGGCCTAGTGTGGTTGACCTGACCAACAAGCTGATCGCTTTGAACCCGGTCAATTTTCCTGAAGCCTATTACGGCAACGGGGTGGCGAATTATTACCTTAAGAATTTCGATCAAGCGGAAAAAAGCGCGCTTCAGGGAGTCCGGGCTGATACCGCGCACCAGATTCCGAAGCTGCAATACCTGCTCGGCATGACCCTTCTGCAGAAGCAGGACTACCAGGCAGCCTCCGAACATATGCAGCTCTATCTCAGTCTGGCGAAACAGCCGGACGAGATTGAGTTGGCCAAGCAGGGCCTGGCCCAAATCGAAAAGGTTTCCGCCAGCGCCGCCCAACCCCCGGTCATCGACTTGGACAAATAACCCCCACATCTCGAGATTTTCGAGATGTGGCTTGTGGGGGTTGAGGCGGTTCACGCGACCGCACCCAAATCATTGGGTAGAGCGGACACTCTTGTCCGGTAAGCTCACTGTGTTGCATACGTTCAACACCGACGGTTCGGAAAGCACCAACATCCAAACCGGCCTGGTGGCTGCGAGCGACGGCAATCTGTACGGCGTCACCACAGGCGGAGGCGCCAACAACGATGGCGTGCTTTTCCGGGTCACCCGCACCGGCACTTTCACGAAATTGCGGGACTTCAACTGTTTGACCGATCCCTGCAACAACTGGGTGGCGCTGGCCCAGCGCACCGACGGGACTCTCTGCGGAGTGGGAACAGGTGGATCTCCCGGTGCCAACGGGGGTGTCTATACAGTGAGTAGTCCCAGCTTCCCTCCGTTCATCATCGTTCAGAACTACTCGGCCAAATCCGGCCAGACGGTCGACATTCTTGGCAACGGGTTCACCGGCGCGACTGCAGTCGACTTCGATGGCATTGCGGCCACCAGCTTCAAAGTGATCAACACTAACTTCATCACCGCCGTCGTTTCCCCCGCTTCAGAAACAGGTCTGGTTACGGTGACCACGCCAGGTGGCAAGCTAAGCACGCAGACCAATTTCAAAGTCCGGCCCGCAGTCACCTCGTTTAACCCTACCTCCGGTTCGGTCGGCACAGCGGTGACCATTATGGGAACGGGCTTCACCGGGGCATCGAAGGTTACATTCGGCGGTGTTAAAGCTACAACGTTCACTGTGAACTCGGCCACAAAGATCACGGCCAACGTTCCCACGGGGGCCGTAACTGGCCCGATCGCTGTCACCACAATCGGCGGCACCGGAAGCAAGGGGACATTCACGGTGAACTGAGCGTCTGGTCGGTTAGCGATTGGCGAAAAATTGCGTTACGCCAACTACGGGGCAAACAAAACGCCCCAAATTCTTGCGAGTCATGGACACGTCAGTCGAACAGCCCTCCTCCGAGGCTCTCGTCTTCTATGCATCTCCAAGCCTACACCCCCTTCTGACCGTGATCCGACTCCATCAGCCGCCAGGAATATTTATTGACCGCAACCATGTTAGCTAATATAATTAGCTAACAATGAAATACACGGTCCATCAGGCGAAAAGCAACCTTTCGCGTTTGCTGGCAGAAGCCTGCTCCGGCAAAGAAGTAGTGATCGCTCGCGGCAGCCAGCCAGTCGCCAGGCTGGTGGCGCTGAGTTCCGCGTCCAAGAAGCGTGTTCCTGGCAGGCTTAAGGGGCTAATTTCCTATTCTGCGGATGCCTTCGACCCGCTTACCGATCGGGAATTGGCAGACTTGGGTTTTGAGTGAGAGTTCTGCTCGACACTCATGCCTTGATTTGGTGGTTCGAAAACGAGTCTAGACTATCCCGACGGGCTTCCTCGACGATTGCGAATCAGAACAATACGGTGCTGGTCTCGGCCGCGATTGCGTGGGAGCTGGCGATCAAGGTGAATCTCGGGAAGTTCGATGCCCTTTCATTGGCTACGGAGTTACCCCGCTACACGGCGGAGGAAGGTTTTGAAGAACTGTCGATCAGCATGGAGCAGGCCGTCCGGGCGGGTCTGCTGCCCTTGCATCATCGCGATCCGTTCGACCGCTTGCTGGTGGCACAGGCTCAGGCGTTGAATGTGCCGATTCTGAGTGCCGACACCGTTCTCGATCAATACGATGTCAATCGGGTCTGGTAATCTTTCGCGAACCGCGTAGCCCCGGATGCCTTGCCCGGGGGCCGTGTGCAGGTTGTTCCTCCGGCCAGAGTGTGAGCTTCGAGCTGTCGGGCAGCGGTAACTCTGGGGCGTCACAGGAAGTCACTGTGGGAGGGATCCTCGCGTTCGCCGCCCGGCCGAGGCGTCCGGGGCTCCGTGTGCGTTTGCCCGTTCGCTGCTATATATCCCCAATCACTGCTAATCCTATGCGGTTCTTGGGCTTACGTTGACCAAAATGGTTCTTTCAGGTAGCTTAAATAGATAAAACCATAGTGGGGAAGTGTACCCTTACAGGAACCTTATCGTGCCTAATAACGATGGCAAGACGTTGCTTTTATTGAAGCCCCGAGGGTTCTGCGCGGGGGTGGTGCGGGCGATTGATATCGTCCGGATCGCCTTGGAGGCGTTTGGGCCTCCGATCTACGTCCGAAAAGAGATCGTGCACAACCGCTTTGTGGTTGAAGAACTGCAAGGTAAGGGTGCGATTTTCGTCGACAGCGTGGACGAGGTTCCTCCCGGCGAGCGGGTGATTTACAGCGCCCACGGAGTCTCGCCGGAAGTGCGCGAGGCCAGCGCGTTGCGCAATCTGCGGGTGATTGATGCGACCTGCCCTCTGGTCACAAAGGTTCACGTCGAGGCGGTCAAGTTTGCCAAGGAAGGCTATTCGCTGATTCTGATTGGTCACCACGACCACGATGAAGTGATTGGAACGCTGGGCGAGGCGCCGGTCGTGACGCAAGTCGTGGGATCGCCCGAGCAGGTGAAGTCACTGACCGTGCCGAATCCTGATCGCGTGGCCTATTTGACGCAGACCACGCTGAGTCTCGACGAGACCAAAGACATTATTGCGGCTTTGCGCGAGCGGTTCCCGAACATCAAGGGACCGGCGGCGCAGGATATTTGCTATGCCACGGAGAACCGGCAGGTCGCGGTGAAGCATGTGGCTTCGGATGCCGATCTGTTGCTGGTCGTAGGTTCGGATAACAGTTCGAATTCGAATCGGCTGGTAGAAGTTGCGCGCAACCTGGGTACTGGCTCGCATCTAATTGACAGTTTCCAGAACATTAAGCCGGAGTGGTTGGAAGGCGTGAAGACGATTGCTTTGACGGCCGGGGCTTCGGCTCCGGAGTGTCTGGTGGAAGAAGTGGTGAAGTTTTTAGGCAGCAAGGGCTTCGGCAACGTGCAGGAAGTCGAAGTCATGCCCGAGAATGTGCGCTTTGGTTTGCCTCCCGAGATTGTGGAGGCAATTGCCAGCGCCCCCAGCGCGGTTAGTGCGGAGTAGATAAAAGAAAAATGGACGAGACCCCCTCCTCCTCGTTTTCGGCGTCAAGCGCGCCGCAACTACGCTTCGGAAAAATCGACGACTTGGCTAGCCGGGTCGCCGCCGCGGTAGACGGCGCGCGAAAATTCCTCTTTTCGCAGCAGCACGAAGAAGGCTATTGGTGCGGCGAACTGGTCGCAGACACGACGCTCGAGAGCGATTACATTCTGCTGCACACGCTGCTCGGTACCGGCAATCCCGAGCGCTTCCAGAAGTGCTGCAACTGGATTCTCAAATACCAAAACGAAGACGGCGGCTGGGGCATTTACGTAGACGCCCCGTCCAACGTATCAGCCAGCGTAAAAGCGTATTTTGCTTTGAAGCTGAGCGGGTATAGTCCGGAGCATCCGGCTTTGGTGCGGGCGCGGAAGCGGATTCTTGAGATGGGTGGGGTGACTGAGGTCAACACCTTTACCAAGATTTATTTGTGCTTCCTCGGGCAATACGACTATGACGCCGTGCCGGCGATTCCGCCGGAGATTGTGCTGTTTCCCAATTGGTTCTGGTTCAACATCTACGAAATTTCTTCGTGGTCGCGGGCGATTCTGGTACCGCTGTCGATTTGCTATGCAAAGAAGCCGTTGAAGAAGATTCCGGATGAGCTGGGCGTCGAGGAATTATTCGTTGGCGGGCGCGACAAGTCGCGCATGCGCCTGCACTGGAGCGACAAGCTGGTCTCCTGGCGGAACTTCTTTCTGGTGTTCGACCGGATTACGCACTGGTTTGAGCTGGTGCATATACGTCCGCTGCGCTGGCTGGCACTGAAGCGGGCGGAGCAGTGGATGCTGGAACGCTTTGAAATGAGCGATGGCTTGGGCGCGATTTATCCGTCGATGCTGAATGCGATTATCGCGCTGCGCTGCCTGGGATATTCGCTCGACGATCCGCAAGTGATTCGTGCCCTGGATGAATTCGAGAAGCTGGGAATCGAAGAAGGCGATACTTTCCGGATGCAGCCCTGCATGTCGCCGATCTGGGATACGGCATATGCCATGTTTGCGCTGGGTGAAGCTGGGGTGCCACGGACTGATCCCAGGATGGTAAAGTGCGCCGACTGGATTCTGCAGAAGCAGGTGCGCACCGTCGGCGACTGGAAAGTGAAGAACAAGAAGGGACAGCCGGGTGGCTGGTACTTCGAATTCAATAACGAGTTTTATCCGGATGTGGACGACAGCGCGATGGTTTGTCTCGGGCTGGCGCAGGTGGAGCATTCCAATGGCCGCTACCAGCGAGAGTCGGTGCAGCGCGCCATTGACTGGATATTCTCCATGCAGTGCAAGTCGGGCGGCTGGGCGTCGTTCGACAAGGACAACACGCGCATGGTGTTTGAGCAGATTCCGTTTGCCGATCACAACGCCATGCTGGATCCGCCGACGGTGGACATCACGGGGCGAATTCTCGAGATGCTCGCGGCTTATGGATATGACAAGAATGATCCGCGGGTGAAGAAGGCGCTGAAGTTTATTCGAGACGACCAGGAGCCGGATGGTTCGTGGTTCGGGCGCTGGGGCGTGAATTACATTTACGGGACGATGCAGGTGCTGCGCGGGCTGGAAGCGATGGGCATTGATCATCACGAGCCTTATGTGCAGCAGGGTGCGGAGTGGCTGAGGATGGTGCAGAATCCCGACGGAGGCTGGGGCGAGACTTGCGGTTCGTATGACGATCCCGGTACGCGAGGCGTTGGCCCGAGTACGCCGTCCCAAACCGCCTGGGCGGTCATGGGGCTTCTGGCAGCTAATGATACGCGCAGTGATTCAGTGGCGCGGGGGATTGCGTACTTGCTTCGGACGCAAAAGAAAAACGGGGGATGGGATGAGCCGCAGACTACCGGCACGGGTTTCCCTCGGGTGTTTTATTTGACTTATACGTTGTACCGGCAGTATTTCCCGCTGATCGCGCTGACCACTTATTCCAAGGCGATGGTGGGTGCGGCGCAGGGAACGGGCGTGCGGCGGATCGGGTAGTTGGCAAAGATCGCGGATAGATGCCTTCATCCTTGTCATTCCGAGGAGCGAAGGCGACGAGGAATCTGCAGTTTGCCTGAATGACAAGCACTACAGATCCCTTGCTTCGCTCGGGATGACAAAATTTAGAATTATCGAGTCAGCACGGGAGAGTAAACGAATGGCGGTACCAATTTCTCAGATGTGGACGGTGGCAACTTACGTCCTCAAGCAGAAGCTCAGGGGGCGTAAGCAGTATCCGCTGGTCTTGATGCTGGAGCCGCTTTTCCGGTGCAATCTGGCGTGCGCGGGCTGCGGGAAGATTCAGTATCCGGCGCATGTGTTGAAGTCGCAGCTTACGCCCGAGGAATGCTTCCGGGCAGTCGATGAGTGTGGCGCGCCTACGGTTTCCATTCCTGGAGGTGAGCCTCTTTTACATCCGCAGATTGGCGAGATTGTGGAAGGGTTGGTAGCGCGCAAGAAATACATTTATCTCTGCACCAATGCGCTGCTCCTCAAAGAGAAGATCCATCTGTTCAAGCCCAGCAAGTATCTGACTTTTTCTGTCCACATGGATGGACAGCGCGAACATCACGACTTTTCGGTTTGCCTGGATGGCGGATACGAAAAGGCGATCGAAGGAATCAAAGCGGCGCTGGACGGCGGGTTCCGAGTAACTACGAATACCACGCTGTTTGATGGGGCTGATCCCAAGAGCGTGCGCGCCTTCTTCGATGAAATGATGGAGCTCGGCGTGGAAGGCATGATGCTTTCCCCGGGCTATTCTTACGACAAGGCTCCCGATCAACAGCATTTTCTTGGGCGGGCTCGCACCCGGCGGCTTTTTCGCGCCATGCTTTCGAATCGCAGCAAGAAGTGGCGCTTCAATCAGTCGGCTCTGTTTCTCGAGTTCCTGATGGGCAAACGCGAGTACTCTTGTACGCCCTGGGGCATGCCCACCTTCAACGTCTTCGGATGGCAGAAGCCCTGTTATCTGCTGCAGGACGGCTACGCGGATACCTTCGCGGAATTGCTGGAGACGACTAGCTGGGAAAATTACGGGACTGAGTCGGGGAATCCCAAATGCGCGAATTGCATGGTGCACAGTGGGTACGAAGCGTCTGCGGTCAACGATTTGTTTGGTTCGGTAAGCGGCATGTGGCAAGAAGTGAAGGCGCGCATGTTCGGCGAATATGAAGATGGTTCCGCGCTCCGGCTGCTGGATGAACCCACGAAGCCAGTGCATGCTTTCAGTCCGCTGGTGCAGATTGACTCGCCGATGGGTGAGGAGACGCGGGTTTGAGCGGGCGGGAATCCGGGCACGGGCCTTCAGCCTCGGTGGATCCGGACCTACTGGAAGTTGCGCCGGGGACGACTCACGAGAAGCTCGAGGGATCGGTTCCATCGCTGGCCAACGAGGAAGAGCTTCGCACGGCGCTGGAGCAGGCGTTCGATTATCGCGGCGACGTTTCGATCACGCGGAAAGATGGAACGAAGGTCGAAGGCTACATTTTCGATCGCAGCAGTGGAAGCGGGCTTTCCGACAGTTTCATTCGATTGCTGCCAAAAGATGGTTCTCCCCGGATAAGAATTTCCTATGCAGAGATTGCCGCCCTCGCATTTACGGGGCGCGATATGGCTGCGGGCAAGAGTTGGGAAAACTGGGTACGGCATTATTGGGAGAAGAAGGCGGCGGGTGAGACGGATATTTCGCTCCAGCCGGAGAAGTTGGAGTAGAAGCTGTCAGCCGTCAGCTCTCAGCTTTCAGCAAGTGTACTCGGCTGAAACTTGATGGCTGAGAGCTCCGATGAAGGCTTTCGTCACTGGCGCAACCGGGTTTGTAGGCAGTCATGTGGCGCGGGTGTTGGCCGGGCAGGGGGCTGATCTTCGGTTGCTGGTTCGCGCCAGCAGCGATCTTAGGAATATTCAAGCGCTCAAGGCAGATCGGGTGATCGGCGATCTGCGGGATCCGGGTTCGATTGAGAAAGCGATGGCGGGCTGCGACGTTGTTTTTCACGTTGCGGCCGATTATCGGCTTTGGGTTCGCGATCCGGAGCAGATGTATCGGGCCAACGTGGAAGGCACTCGGGCGATTCTCGAAGCCGCACGAAAGAATCATGCGCGACGTGTGGTGTACACGTCGAGCGTCGCTACCATGGGATTCACTGCGAACGGCGCTGGCGCGGACGAGGATTCTCCGGTTTCTCTTGACCAGATGATTGGTCCTTACAAGCGATCGAAGTTCATGGCGGAAGAAATCGCGCTGGAGGCGGGACGTGGCGGGATGGATGTGGTCGTGGTCAATCCCAGCACTCCGGTTGGGGAACAGGATATCAAGCCCACTCCCACGGGACGGATTGTCGTAGACTTCCTGAAAAAGAAGTTCCCCGCGTACGTGGATACGGGTTTGAACCTGGTGGATGTGATCGAGTGCGCGCGCGGCCACGTTGCCGCTTTGGAAAAGGGAAGAAGCGGCGAGCGCTATATTCTGGGCGGCGAGAATCTGACGTTGAAGCAGATTCTGGACAAGCTGGCGGCGATTACCGGGTTGCCCTCGCCGAAGGTTCGAGTTCCTTACGTCATGGCGCTGGCGACTGGCGTGGTGGATGAAATTGTTACTGGACGAATCTTAGGTCGCGAGCCGCGAGCCACTATCGACGCTGTGCGCATGGGGCGGAAGAAAATGTTTGTTTCGTCCGCTAAAGCGGAGCGCGAACTGGGATGGAAGGTGGTTCCGGTGGATGGGGCTTTGCGAAGGGCGGCGGAGTGGTTTCAGGCGAATGGGTATGCGCCCGGTGTTGGACGGGTCTAAACATTTGTCTACTTCCGCCAAAGTCGCGATCGTAGCTGCTCTTGAGCGTGAAGTGCGTTCACTGGTAAAGGGCCGGCTTGGAGTTGAGCGCGAATATTTGGGCCGTAGGTTCAAGTTTTTCGAGAGCGGCCGAGCCGTGCTGGTGTGCGGTGGTATCGGGGCGGAAGCTGTTCGACGGGCTACCGAGGCTGTGATTGCGCTGTATGAGCCGGAGCTTGTGCTATCGGTGGGTTTCGCGGGGGCGGTCGATTCTGGACTGAAGGTGGGCGAGATCTTTTCACCCAGCAATGTCATTGACGCTCGGGACGGCAGCAACGTCGAGACGGGAATTGGTCGTGGAGTACTGGTCAGCGTCGCCGCCGTGGTGGACGTGGAGCAGAAGGAGAAGTTGGCCGAATCCTATCGTGCACAAGCAGTTGATATGGAAGCAGCCGCAGTGGCACGCGGCGCGCGGGCGCGAGGGGTGCGATTTATGGCGGTGAAGGCGATCTCGGATGAGAGCACGTTTGTCATGCCATCGCTGGATCGCTTCGTGGATCGCGACGGACGGTTTCGCGGGACGGCTTTCGCCGCAAGTGTGGCGGTTCAGCCCTGGCTGTGGTCCAAGGTTTTCCACCTTGCCGGGAATAGCGCGAAAGCTTCGCGGGCGCTGTGCGCGGAACTGGAGCGGTACATCCGCGACCCAAAGAAATCAGCGGTTTCTGGGCCGGAGTTGCATCCAATATCCGGGGAGTCAGTTAAGGTGAGGTAGAGATCCCTCACTTCGTTCGGGATGACACAGTAAAGTTCGGGATGACAGAGTAAAGATAGATGGCCATCGCGGGACAATTTACGATCGAAGAGACGAGGCATTCGATTCCGGCCACCATGCGGGCGGCAGTTTACCGTGGCGTCAACGATGTCAGGGTGGAAACGGTTCCCGTGCCGAAGATCTGGCCAGGCGAATTGCTGGTGCGTGTACATACCTGCGGCATTTGCGGAACGGATCTCAAGAAAATTGCCAGCGGCTCGCACTCGGCGCCGCGCATCTTCGGGCACGAGACGTCGGGCGTGGTCGCCGCCGTGGGTCAGGGAGTCCGTCAATTTAAACCGGGCGACCGAGTTGTCGTGTTCCACCACATTCCCTGCGGCGAATGCTACTACTGCCGCCACAAGACCTTTGCCCAGTGTGAAACTTACAAGAAGGTCGGCTGCACTGCGGGCTTTGAGCCTTCGGGCGGCGGATTCGCCGAGTATGTTCGAGTGATGGATTGGATTGTGAACCGCGGAACGGTTCGCATTCCGGATGGAGTCTCGTTTGAGCAGGCATGCTTTGTGGAGCCGGTAAATACCTGTATGAAGGGGATCGAGACTCTGCAACTAATCCCTGGCGAAAGTGTTCTTGTAATTGGGCAAGGGCCTATCGGCATCATATTGAGTACACTAGCCAAACGGTCGGGAGCTACGGTAGTAACTTCCGATTTGTATGCCCAGAGGCTTACAATATCCAGAACCTACGGTTTAACCAATGTGATCGACGCGTCGCGCACCGACGCAGTGAAAACTGTGCGGGAGCAGACCGAGGGTCGCGGCGTTGATGCAGCCGTTGTTGCCGTAGGCGGAAACAGTCTGATCCGGGTCGCGATGGATGCTGTACGTCCGGGCGGCCGGGTTTTGCTGTTTGCGCAGACGGTTCGCGGAGAAGCTACGATTGATCCGGCCGCGATCTGCGTAGATGAGAAACGATTGTTGGGGTCCTATAGCGCGTCGGTTGAACTACAGGAAGACTCAGTGCGCTTCGTGATGAGCCGCGAGATGGATTTGGAGCGCCTGATCAGTCACCGCTTTTCTCTGTCGGACAGTGTGGAGGCCTTGCGGTTGGCGGCCCGTCCCCAGCCGGATTCGATGAAGGTCGTGATTCAAGAGGGCAGTTCGTGGGAAGGAAATAGATAGTGAACGGAAAGATGACGGCAGCGGTCCTCTACGGCAAAGAGGACGTCAAAATCGAACGAGTTCCGATTCCTCGCGTGGGCGATGGCGAAGTGTTGGTCAAGGTGCAAGTCGCCCTGACTTGTGGAACCGACCTTAAGGTATACCAGCGCGGCTACCATGCGCGCATGATCGTGCCTCCGGCGCTGTTCGGGCACGAACTGGCGGGCGTCATCGAGGAAGTCGGACCTGGAGTCCGCGGTTTCAAGAAGGGAATGCGGGTGGTGGCGTTAAACTCCGCGCCCTGCCAGATGTGCTTTTACTGCTCGAAACATCAGGCCAATCTTTGCGAAGATCTGCTGTTCAACAATGGGGCTTACGCGGAATACATTCGCATTCCGCGGCGCATCGTCGAAATTAATATGCTGGCCATCCCGCCCGATGTGAGCTACGAAGAAGCGGCGATGGTTGAGCCCTTGGCCTGCGTGCTCCGCGGCCTGCACGAGACGGGCGTGGAGATTGGAGATACGGTTACCGTGGTCGGCGGCGGTCCCATCGGGTTGATGTTCGTGCAGGTGGCGAAGGCGGTCGGCTGCAACGTGATTTCCGTAGTGAAACGCGATGCTCAAGTGCAGGCCGCGAAGCACATGGGCGCGGATGAAGTGGTGCAGATCGGCAAGGTCAAGGATCCGGTGGAAGCGGTACGTAGAATTTCTCCTGAAATGCGCGGCAGCGATGTGGTGGTTGAGGCGGTGGGACGTCCCGAGGCTTGGGAGTTGGCCATCGACATGGTGCGCAAAGGTGGGACGGTGAACTTCTTTGGCGGCTGCGCTAGCGGCACAAAGGTGCAGCTCGATACCAACCGGCTGCACTATTCCGAGGTCACGCTGAAAGCGACTTTCCATCACACGCCGGAAACCGTGCGCAAGGCATTCGCTTTGATCGCCGAGAAGAAGATTCGTTCGACCGACTACATTACTGGCGAGGCGCCACTTTCCCGGCTGCAGCAGGTTTTCCATCATATGCTGGACCGCAACGGCGATATCAAGACTGCGATCATTCCGGGACACTGAGTACGAAGTTTTCCGATAGCCGCGCGGACGCCGCGCCCACATTGACCGATTCATGTCATCTATTGCCAACCATTCCCGGACTGAGATTTCCTCCGCCTTGCCGGGGTGGGGCAGCCTTCCGCCCGAATATGCCATCCCGGAGAGGGCGCCGACGCTAGCGGAGGCTCAGGAGTACTGCCGTCGTCTGGCGCGGACGCATTACGAGAATTTCTCGGTGGCTACATGGTTTCTTCCAGCGCGGCTGCGGCAGGATTTCTTCAATGTTTACGCCTATTGCCGGATCTCCGACGACTTGGGCGATGAAGTCGGCGATGCGGATGCTTCGTTGCGATTGCTGGATCAGTGGGAGGCCGAGCTTGATGCTTGTTATGAGGCAAAGCCAAAGCATCCGGTGTTTGTGGCCTTGGCGGAAACGGTTCGCAAGTGCGAGATTCCGAAGCAAACGTTCGTCGATCTGCTGACCGCGTTTCGCCAGGATCAACGAGTTCCGCGCTATGCCACGTTCGAGGATGTTGTCGGCTATTGCCGTTACTCGGCGAATCCCGTTGGACATCTCGTGCTGTATGTGTGCGGGTATCGCGATGCGGAGCGGCAGGCGCTTTCTGATTTCACCTGCACTGCTCTGCAGCTGGCAAATTTCTGGCAGGATGTGAGCCCGGACTATGCCAGAGGCCGGATCTATCTTCCTCTCGAAGACCTTCGCCGCTTCGGAGTCACGGAGGATGACATTGCAGCGCAACGCAATACCTCCGCTTTCTGCGACATGATGCGCTTCGAGGTGCAGCGGGCCCGCGATTGGTTTCGGCGGGGCTTGCCCCTGATTGAAAAAGTGGACCGCGAACTGGCCCTTGATATCGATTTGTTCAGCCGCGGCGGCCAGGAAATTCTGAATGCCATCGAGGCGCAGGGATACAACGTGCTGGGGCGGCGTCCGGCGATTTCCAAATCGCGCAAACTGGCATTGGTGGCGGGTGCTGCCTGGGGAAACTTGTGGGGAAAACGAAGATGAGCACGGCGGTGCAGTCCGCTCCCACGCCCTTCGCACCCACCGAATCGCAACTCGGGGTTGCATACTCGGTTTGCCGCAGCATTACGCGCACCGCGGCCAAGAATTTCTACTATGCATTTCTCGTGTTGCCGCGAGCCAAGCGGCAGGCTCTGTGCGCCGTGTATGCCTTCATGCGGCGTTGCGACGATATCGCGGACGATGAATCTCTATCGCAATACGACCGGCGGCAGAAACTCACCGCGTGGCTGGAAGCGTTTCATCGCGCCCAGTCTGGCCAGCCGAGCGATGAGCCCGTGCTGCTGGCTTTGACCGATGCGCAGCGGCGGTACAACATTCGAGTGGGGCTGCTCGATCAATTGGCGTATGGCACTGCGATGGATGTTGAGGGTGGGCCCAGCGCCGACGACAGCACGCGGGCGGCAGCGTCCGCGCCACAAGCGCTCAGCGTCCACTATCGTACTTTCGACGACCTGTACCAATATTGTTACCGCGTTGCGTCGGTTGTGGGCCTGGTTTGCATTCATGTGTTCGGGTATCGCGATCCGGCTGCCGAGCCTCTGGCTGAGCGCCTGGGGCTTGCATTTCAGCTCACGAACATCATTCGCGACGTAAAAGAAGATGCCAGCGTGGGGCGCGTTTATCTGCCGGAAGAGGATCTGGACAAATTCGGGATTTCACTTTCCGCATTGGAAAATGTTTCCGATCCATCGGTCTTTCGTCCGCTGTTGGCCATGGAGGCCGATCGCGCCCGCGATTATTATCGCGCGGGAGAGGAACTTATTCCGCTGGTCGAAGAAGATAGCCAGCCCGCGCTTTGGGTGCTGATGACGATCTATCGACGGCTGCTCGACAAGATTGCGCTGCGGGAATACGACGTGTTCAGCTCGAAGATCAGCCTCACCGTGCGCGAGAAGCTCGGCATTCTGGCTAAGGGCTTCCTGAAACGCTTGTCCTGATGAGCGAGCGTCCGAAACAGACTCCCCGAGTCGCCGTAGTTGGAGGAGGATTGGCGGGACTCGCCGCCGGTTGCGCCCTGGCCGGCAGCGGCTTTCGCGTGACTCTGTTTGAGCGCCGGCCTTATCTCGGGGGCCGCGCTTCTTCGTATCAACATCCCGGCACCGGCGAAGTAGTGGACAACTGCCAGCATGTTTTGCTCGGCTGCTGCACCAACCTGATTCAGTTCTATGAACGGCTGGGAGTCGAAAACAAAATCCGCTGGTACGACCGGCTGACTTTCCTTGAGCCCGGTGGACGCGCCTCGGTGATCGAGCCGTCGGGATTGCCTGCGCCCTTTCATAATTCGCCTGCGTTCCTGCGCGCTGCCTGTCTGAGTTTTTCCGACAAGCTTGCCATTGGCGCAGCGATGGCGGCCCTTGCGCCTGCGATGCCGCGAGACAAAGGCGAATCCTTCTTGGCCTGGCTACACCGTCACGGACAGACGAAACAAGCCATCGAGCGCTTTTGGAAGCCGGTGCTGGTAAGCGCATTGAACGAAGAGCTCGATCGTGTCTCGGTGCCTTACGCGGCGCAAGTGGTACGCGAATCGTTTTTGAAGTCGGCTGCGGCGGGACGGATGGGCGTGCCCACCGTTCCTCTCACTGAGCTTTACGGCGTCGCTGGTGACTACATCACTGCCCGTGACGGCGAGATCCGATTCCGGAGCAGCGCAGAATCGTTTTTGCCCGAGCCCGATAAAGTGAAGCTCGTGGCGTCGGGCGAGGAGACGAGTTTTGACTTCGTTGTCTTCGCGGTGCCCTTCGACGCCTTATCCCGCATATTGCCGCAGACGTCGGCCGCGGAGCCGCTGCGGCAAACGCTGGCTCGATTCGAGACTTCACCCATCACCGGCATTCATCTCTGGTTCGATTGCCAGGTCACCGACCTCGATCATGCCGTGTTGCTAGATCGAACGATTCAGTGGATGTTTCACAAGTCGAAGCTGCTCGGACGTAACGAGAACGGAAACGGCAGCTACGTGGAACTGGTCGTGAGTTCGTCGAAGACCCTAGTCGAGAAATCGCGCTCCGAAGTCATCGAACTAGCTTTAGCCGAACTCCGCGAGTTTTTCCCCGGCGCACGACAAGCGAACCTGGTGAAGTCGACAGTCATCAAAGAAGTCCACGCGACCTATTCGCCGCGGCCCGGAGTGGACGGCTTCCGTCCTCGAACGGAGACGGTGTGGCCACGAGTCTTTCTCGCCGGCGACTGGACTGCGACCGGATGGCCCGCCACCATGGAAGGTGCGGTGCGCAGCGGATACATAGCCGCGGAATCGGTGGCCAGAGTCGCGGGCATGCGAGATGCGTCATTTCTCGTGCCGAATTTGCCCGCGTCCGGATTCATGCGGCTATTTGGTTAGCGTTCGGCCGCGAGTTCCGGGTTGCCAGCACTCCTCAATCGATTCGTCGCCTTTTCCAGACCTACCCTTCAGGTTGTGGTGCGGGCGTATGGCACCACAATTCGCTTCCAAAAAAAACGCTCAATTTCCCGCAAAATATAGAAAGCAGAGGATCGGAAATTTTCTTGCCTTCTAGATCTATGGTTCTTAAGGTAGTTAGAGGCAAAATATTCAAAACGTTGGAGTTATGCGGCTCGTCCAGCGCCCTTGCGTTTTCCATTTCGGAACAGCAGGATAGGACGGACGAAGTTTTCGCCTTGGCGTAAATCGGTCGGACTACAGCAATTGGCAGCCGCGGAGGGCTGTGCCCATGTCAGGTTGTCAAAGAACCATATTATCTTATAGATAACATTATTGCTATTATGTTATCGCATGTTCGGGAGTGAGATCAAGAAAAAAGTGCAGCGGCGCGGGGTTGATTCCCAATTTGGGAATCAGGTCAAAAACTGGGAGGGGTGAGGAAAGGTCTTTTCGGTCCGCGCATTTTCCGAGCCGGGGTTTTGAGCGCTATGGCCTGTGGCTGTTGAAAAACCCCCTCTTTTGAAAAAACGATCCCGGCGAAGGGATAGAAAATGTCCACCAAAATCGAGAACGTCGTTTATAGGGCATCCTAGCGCGATGAGATTTCTGCGAACTTCTAGGTGTGAGTTTTTCAACAGCCACGCCTGTTTACATCAGTTTGATTGCATAGAGCTGTTTATCGCAACGGAACCTTGGCAAAATCGACGTCCTCCACGTGTGTTCCGCCAACATCGCGGTGACCATCCGTCCAGGTTACGTAGGCAGAGCCGTTTTGAGACGTAGCGTAGTTGTAGTCTCCAGCCCAGCAAGCCTTAATGTTGGCATCCTCCTGCGTCGGCTGGGGGATGAGACCTTTGCTGATCGTGATTGACGAACCCCAGGTCGCGCCATTGTCCTTCGACTGGCGTCCCACCGCCTCATACCTGCATCCCGGATCTGTTGCGTTGACGCATTGCGAGTGAGCCTTGCGCCGGTCATACCAGGAAGCGGTCAGTCTTCCTTTCAGATCAGCCGACAGAGTGGGCATCCACTGCGTCTTGTACTTGCCGTCGGGATCCGGGTTCAGCTTGATCGGTGCGGACCAGGTGTTTCCATTGTCGATGGAGCGGACGTAGTAAATGTCCCCATGATCGTCTTTCTTGGCTCCAGCTCCGGAGTAGTCGTAGTGAACCACTCCATTCGGACCGACCGCCGGTTCGCCCCATCCCATGTGCATCCAAATGGGAGCCACCGCTACCCAGTAGGGCGGCGGGCATAGGGCATCGCCGGTCGGCTTGAAAGCCGGACCCAGGGTGGCGGAGGTCCAGGTGTTGCCACCATCGAGCGATTTGAACATTAGGTTCTGACGTTTAGCCCAACCCCCTCCGCCTTCATTCATGGCGGCAACGAACACGGTGCTGTTATTCCCCTCGTACCGTTGTGTGCCGGCAGGCGTGCCGGTGATTTGCACGTTGCGGATCAGGTCGCTCCCGTTTTCCTGCGCGATTGTGACCGGGGAACTCCAAGTCGAACCGTCGTCCGAATAAACCACGTTAAGAGTTGGGAAGAAAACGGAGTAATCGTTGTAAGAAATATACATGCGGCCGTAAGTCCCGCTGGTCGGCTCGTTGTCCACCCACATGGACTCACGGTCATCAACGGTACCGATATGCGCGCAGGTTCCAACCGTCCACTTTTTGCCGCCGCTGGAGGTCCACAAGGCAATACCGCCGATGCTGCCACCTCCACAACCTTCTGCCAGGTCGCCGGCGAAGAACAGATTGAGCTTGGAATTGAACACCACAATCGGGTCTCCCCAGTTGGTGCCGTGTCCTGTGGCGAAAGGCGGCGGTGAGATCTCATGGAAGGTCGCTCCTCCGGCGGTGGAGTACGATGTGCCGGAATAGTCAGAGCCATCGCCGTAGTAATCATCGTTGTAATTCACCACGATGGTTTTGCCCCCGTCTTTCGTGCTGCCCCACACCATGCTCTCAGCATGGGTACAACCGCTGGCGCTACTGCACTTCCGGTTACTGACGCGAATATTGGGCGGTCCTGCCGGCACGCTGTCGGGGTCCGCGGGGTGTCCGCCAGGCAGTATGCCGCACTCAATCAGAACTCGGCCGGCTCCCATGTTGTCTGCTTCCATGAGGTGCAGAGCGTGAATCTGCGAGCAGTCAATCCCCACAGATGTCATTTGCGCATTGGCCAATGTTGGCTGAAGGAAGCACACCACTCCCATCAAGATGGCTAGCCCAACCCACCAGAGCATTCCGTTTTTATTCGGCACTATGTTCTCCTGTTGCTACCCGATTGTTTGAGGGTGAAACGCCTTGCTGGCGCGCTCTCCCGGCAGCTTGGAATAATCGCCCTTCAGTCGCAATATGTCAATTGTTCTAACATCGCGATTACACTCATCGTGCTGCCGCAGGGGTTTTGCGTGAAATTGACCTGGTTTCAACAACTATAATCTCGGAGGCGCGTTGATCGAGAGGTTAAGCAAATGAAGCTGAAATCAATAGCCGCACTTGTTCTAGGCATTGTCGCAGTGTTGGTGATTGCCAGATCCCAGGCTTCCGGCCAGGAAGCACCGGCGAAGATGCCCACCAAGGAAGACCTTGCCAATAACAACAAGCTCTTCATTGAGCTTGCCTCCAAGTACCTCCATTGGGATGAACCAACAGACCCGATCCACATTGTGGGGCCGCTCTATTTTGTCGGCACGAGAGGTCTCAGTTCATGGCTTTTTGTAACGTCTGAAGGAAACATCCTTCTCAATACAGGCACACCGAACTCCGGGCCCATGATCGTGCAATCGATTAAAACCCTCGGCTTTAAGCCAGAGGACATCAAGATCATCATCAATGGTCACGGCCATTCAGATCATGCAGGCTCCTTCGCGTACATGAAGCAACTCACGGGTGCGCAGATTGCCGTAATGCGGGAAGACATCGGAATGATCGAGGACGGAGGCAAGAGCGATTTTTACTACGGCAAAGACTGGCAAGTGATGGGGCAGCCGCCCGTCAAGGTCGACCGCGTGCTGCGCGATGGCGATACAGTGAGACTTGGAGAGGTGATCTTAACCGCCTATCACACACCCGGTCACACCAAAGGCGCGACAACCTGGGTTACCACTCTAGTCGAGGGAGGAAAGGCCTACAAAGTCGTGTTCCCCGATGGTGCAGGCTTCAATCCTGGTTACAAGGTGGCTCAGCCGGAATCCTACCCTGGAATCAATCAAGACTATCGTTACACACTTCATTTCCTTGAGACCCTGCAACCGGACATCTGGGGCGGACACCATACTGAATATTTCGATCTCGAAGGAAAACGAAGGCGCGCGGCAACCGAAGGCGTTAATGCTTGGGTTGACCCGGAAGGGTATAGACGCTTCATAGCCAGTAAACGCCGTGCCTTCGAAGATGAGGTAGACGATGAAATGGGGGTGAAGAAGGCGCCTCCGACCAGCGGGAAACTGGACTAGCTCAACTGTCGTAACATCGCGATCGCGCTTATTGAGGGGTTTTGAGCGCTATGGCCTGGTTGCGGAAACTATCACTGAGTGCCGTTGCTATTGCGGAGACTTCTCAGAAATGTACAAAGCGTCGACACGCGGGTTTCGCATCCACTCAAGAACTCCCCGACATTCGTGCGGCGGTAGGGGAGCTTTCTTGCTCTCCAAGTCTTCCACTTTTGTCCTGATGTAGGGAGCGCACTTCACGCGAAGGTCAGCTAATTGCTCCTGTGTGTACTGAGGCATTGGACTTGGCTTTATGTTCACTGTCGCAGAACCGACCTTGACTGGATCACCCGCCGAGGTCGCCGTCACGATCACAGTTGGGAAGTCTGGGACGTTCGATGGCGCGGTGTAGAGACCATCAGCAGTAATTATGCCGCACTCCGACCCCGCGCAACCATCACCAGAAACGCTCCATGTCAGGCTTGGGTTTGAAACTCCCGGCACCTCGGTGGAGAATTGTTTTTGCGACCCGACAACTAGCCAACTGAAGACTGGCGACACAACGATTGCAGAAAACTGAGGGGGATTTGATGCTAGTACCGCGACCGCGTGATTGTGTAGCCAAAGATGTTTCGGGCCTTTTTACGAGTAAACTTCCACTGGATCGGAACTCGATGTCGGTTCATGCGACGGCTCCAAGCCTGAGTTTCCTTTCGCAGAGAAGCTCGATCTGCGATACGGCGCCGGCCCAGGCATTGTCGCGAAAACAGGCTGATCGCGATTTCGGCCTGGTTGAGCCAACTGCCATGCTTCGGGGTGTAGTGCACGGTGAACCGGTCCCACAGCCAGCCACCCGCTGTCTCGCCAAAACGTTCCACCAAAGCCTTGCGTGTATGCGAGCTCAGATTGTCCATCACCAAGTGGATGACGTCCGCCCGCGGGTAACGAACCGCGACCTCCAGCAGGTAATCGGCAAACTCGGGGAGGAACGGGTGGCCGTCACTTTAGGGAAGTGCCGTCCCGCTTTCGGCTCGACCCCGCAAAACACGTTGGCCGTGCCACAACGTTGGTATTCGCCATCGCGCCGCGCCACGCATCCCGGCCTCATGGCCAGCGGAGGACGAATCTCTTGGTGAAGGACCACCGGTTTCTCGTCCACACAAACCACCGGTTCCTGCTCGGAGAACGGCTTTTCATACACGGCCAGCACCTCCTCCATGCGCGCGATGTATTCCTCATCCAGCTCCGCCACGCACCACATTTTTTTCCCGCCACGGCTTCAGGTCGTGGCTTTCCAGCAAGACCCGGATCGTTTCCCTTCCTACCCGCGGCACCAGCTTGCGTTTCACCGCCTCTTCCGTTAGCAAACGCACCGTCCAGCGCGCTCGGCCCTCCGGCGGTGGACCGCACACCAGAGCCACGATGCGTTGCCGCTGCTGCGCGTCCAGCAACAGCGCCTTCCCCGGCCGTGGCCGCTCGTACAAAGCCCGCTCCAGTCCCGCTTGCTGATAGCGCTGGCTGGTCAGCCACACCGTCTTTGGCGTCAACCCAACATTGGTCGCCACCGCGCGGATGGAATGCCCCTCGGCCAGTTGCCGCAGCGCCAAGGCCCGCAACACGGTTCGCACCGGCTGCAACCCGCTACCCAACAATCGCCGCAACTCCTGCCGGTCTTGCTTGGACAACCGCACCCCAGAGCGCTCGTTCATGTCCAAGCTATAAGCTCGGACACACTGTCTGCCAAGTACCTTACCGTATTACTCTCTATGCAGTCATAGTACTAGGGGGTTGGCATCAAGGCGGAACGAGACCTCTACATTGATCTGTACTGCGACTGGTTGACCATTTTCCTGGGCCGGTTCGAATCTCCACCCTTTTACGGTTTTGGAGTGGACCCCGATTTTGAGACAACCAGTTAAGCCCTAAAATGCAGCGAAAGGGGGAAACTGGATGGGATCATCTCGAAGGAAGTTCAGCAAGGAGTTCAAACTGGATGCGGTGCAACGATTGCGAGCGGGGGAGTCGGCGGGCTTAGTGGCGCGCAGCCTGGAAGTGAACCGCCAGGAACTGTACCGCTGGAGCCGCGATATCGATAAGTTCGGGGAGCGGGCGTTTCCGGGCGTGGGCCAGAAGCGGGCGGAGGAGACGCGGATCGCAGAGTTGGAACGCAAGATCGGGCAGCAGGTTCTGGAGATCGATTTTTTGAAGCGAGCCTTGCAGCATGTAGAACAACAGCGCCAGCTGCGGGCCGCCAATGGCGGCGCACCGTTTACCAACAAGTCGAGCGCGAAGTGAAAACCGGAACTCAACTCGCCATTCGCCGGATGTGCACTCTAACGGGAGTCAGCCGGGCGGGTTTTTATCGGCGTGCAGCCGGGTCTCGATCCGCGTCCGTGGAACTGCGCGACCAGGTGCAAGGTGTGGCGCTGGAGTGGCCCACCTATGGCAGCCGGCGGATCACGGCGGAGTTGCGCCGTAGCGGCCTGTCGGTCAATCGCAAACGGGTGCAGCGGCTGATGCGAGAAGACAACCTGCTGTGCTGGCGGAAACGTAAGTTTGTGGCGACCACCGACTCCGCCCACGGGATGAAAGTGTATCCCAACCTGGCGGCGGCGCTGGTGGTGAGCGGGGTCAACCAGCTCTGGCGGGCCGATATCACGTACCTCCGGCTGCTGGAAGAGTTCGTGTACTTGGCGGTGGTGCTGGACGCGTTTTCGCGACGGGCGATTGGCTGGGCTCTGGATGCCACGCTGAAAGCCAGGTTGGCCGTGACGGCGCTGGAGATGGCGTTGGAGCGGCGGCGGCCCGCGCCTGGCTTGGTGCATCATTCCGACCAGGGCGTGCAATATGCGAGCCATGAATACGTCGCGTTGTTAGAGGCGCACGAAGTCCGAATCAGCATGTCGCGCCGCGGCAATCCCTGGGACAACGCCAGCTGCGAGTCGTTCATGAAAACGCTGAAGTGCGAAGAAGTTTATCGCAGCGAGTATCGCAATCTGACCGAAGCGCGGGCTCGCATCGGCGAGTTTCTGGAGGAGATCTATAACCAGAAGCGGTTGCATTCGTCTCTCGGCTATTGTCCGCCTGCCGAGTTCGAACGTCTGCAGTCGTCGCGGCCTATGCTGGTGGCGGCCGTGGCGCAGGAGGCGAGATGAGTTTTCTAAGGCATGGGGAAATCTATCCATGCGATGAGGGCGCGATCTCGCGACCGCGCCCCCGCTCATCGCCGTGGATGAGTCTCCAGCTGGCTATTCCTGGCAGGTTGCTCTCCAGCAGAGCCCGCTTCCGCTTCACCAGCCGGAGCTATACTGCCAATCATCAACCTCGCCCGACAATGCTTCGGCAGCGAACGGCGAAATGTAGCTTAACCGATGTCTCAGTCGAGGGGTCCAGTCCAGTTTCGACTGCCTTCTTGTCTAAACCTTGTCCTGAACCCCGAACAACTTTTATGTTGTGGACGTTTCCATCGGCTCCCACGACCACCCACAGAACACAAGTACCCTGGTAGTGTGCGTCTCTGGCTTCCTTGAATACTCTGGGTCCGGTGTAGAGACAGGATGCGGCTGCGTGGCGCAGGGTGCCGGTTGCTGATGTTGCTGATCTCTGCACACGTTTGACACCTTGACTGGAGCAGAAGAGGGCGCTCCGGCTGCCGGAGGCTCCTGTTTCTGTTCAGTCGACGAAGGTTTGCTTTGTGCGAACAGAAAAGCACTGCAAATCAGACAGGTCGTAATTCCAAAGCGCAAGGGATATTTCATAAAACTTTGCCTCCGGCGAATCTCAATTACGCAGCATTCTACGCCGAGCACGGGCTCGGGATGTGCCAAGGCCCAGATTGCTGTTGAAACATCGCCATTACGCTCACTGACCTTTGGTGTGGTCACTGTGGTTTGCCGCATTCCCCGGGCCTGCAGCAATCACCGACGCTTTAGACTTCGCTGCTTCGACGCTGGACTCGAACCTACGGCCAGCGTCGGGGGACCACCGATCTGGTCGATGGCCGCCTGAAGGTAACGACGGACAAATGGCCGCTCCAGTTCACTCTCGTCGCGGATCGTGATGTGCCGAATCGCCTTGCCTTTGCCGACCAGGATTCCATTGGGGTCGGGCAGCAGCGCACCGCGGTTAAAGCCGAGGTTCAGGTGAGTGCTGTAGGTTACGATGTGACAAAAGCCGTCCTTCAGCGGTTTGCCCGTGAACGAATAACCGATCGCCAGCGCGTAACCTTTGGAGATCGACTCAATGGCTTGGGGCGCCTCTTCCAAGACTACGTCGCGCAGCGCCAAGGTTAGATTTGAGATGTGAGGGTCGTACGAGGCGAGGTAGCTCAGCAGTTGGCGAGCCGGGGGCCTTGTCATTGGCAGAGTCTACCAAGTTATCAGGGCGTTCGCGGAACCTGAAAAGTCTCTATGGCGCTCATCGACCGCGTTTTGAGGCGCGGTGGCCCGGTGAGAAACGTTCCGGCGAAGAACATTGTGATCTTTGGGGTGGCGGTGGGTGACTTCAACGGGGACGGAAAGTTGGACCTGGCGGTTGTCAACGAGAGCGGCAGCACAGTTTCCATTTTGCTGGGAGATGGTTCGGGAAATTTCACCTTGGCCTCCTCTCCGGCAGTTGGCCAGTATCCCTATTCGGTGGCGGTGGGTGACTTCAACGCGGATGGCAAACTGGACTTGGCCGTAGCCAGCGGCGAGAATGGCGGCTGGCTTTCGATCTTGCTGGGGGACGGCACGGGAAACTCACCTTGGCCTCATCTCCGTATGCGGGTACTGATCCTGATTCGGTGGTGGTAGGCGACTTCAACGGGGATGGCAAGCTAGACTTGGCCGTCGTCAATCGCATCAGCTATGACACTTCCATCCTGCTGGGGGACGGCGCCGGCAACTTCACCCTCGTCTCGGAGACAGCTGGGGGACAGAATCCCGCATCGTTGGCGGTGGGCGATTTCAACAGGGACGGCAAGCTGGACTTGGCGGTTGCCAACTCTTACGGCCGGAACGTTTCCGTCCTGCTGGGGGCCGTCCCACCGGTTGTGCTCTCCCCCACCAATCTCAACTTTGGAGTGCAAGTGGTTGGCACCAGTAGCAGCCCCCAGTATGTAACGCTGACCAACATCGGTAGCGCTCCCATCAAAATCAGTGGAATCGCAATCAATTCCGTGGATTATTCTGAAACCAACGGCTGTCCTTCCAAGGTACTACCTAAGGGGCAGTGCTCCATTACAGTGATTTTCAACCCCCAGAAAATTAACACACTTGTTGGCACCCTCAGGATTAAGGATAACGCTGTTACCAGCCCGCAAACGGTTCCGTTGACTGGAGTGGGTACCCTAGTGACCCTCTTACCATCGAGTTTAAGTTTCCACAAACATTCAGTGGGAACCAATTCCAGGCCACAGCTGGTCACCCTCACCAACTATGGTACGCGGGCAGTAAACATTAAGAGCATCCAATTTGCCGGAAGCGGTGGCGCAGACTACTTTCAAACCAACACCTGTGGGACAAGCGTGGTGGCAGGGGGGAACTGCACCATCACTGTGAGATTCGAGCCAAAGTCGACAGGGTTCAAGAAGGCTAAGCTTGACGTAAGTGACGACGGAGGCGACAGCCCGCAAACGGTGGCGGTCAGAGGCAAAGGTACGCAGTAGAAGGGAGGCAGTCCGGGGCGACGACGCATTTCCGATGGCGACCAACAACCCTTAGAGTTGCGACTACGGTTCAGTTCGGAAAAATGGCGAGGACACCTCACACCTCAGGCGGCCAGCAGCACTACGCCGCCGCCACCACACGGCGGCCATCCAGCGGCGGTGATCTACGCGCTCGTGGAGGAAAATCTTGGCTGCGACTGCATTGGTGACGAAGGTGAGGGAAGCCGAGGCAGGCGCGACCAGGCTGACATCGCCCCAGGAGAGTCCGAACAGCAAGCTGTAGAAAGCCACCGTCATGGCGAGAACGCCGAGCAGAAAGTTTGGATTGCGCAGAACCCGTCCCAGCACCGTCCAAGAGACCGCGTCCGACGCCAGAGCGCGCCGACATCTCCCACCTGCTTCATGGCGCGGGAGAGCAGTACGTCGCCGGTGGTCGAAGCGAGCACAATGGCCGCAATCGCACTCCACGTATAAGCTTGCTTCATCGCTCCTTGCTCGCTGACGCCGGTTCGGCTTCAGACGTTGTGGGGCGGCGCTTTTGAGGGATGAGTGGGTGAGCGCTGGGCCTTGGTAACGAATCCCACGCCGGCGGAGATCAGAAGAATTCCAATCCAGCGCGAGGTGGTCACCGTCTCGTGCAGATAAAACTTCGCGATCAGCGTGAGCAGCACGTAGCCGAGCGAGGTTGCGGGAAGAACGTAAGTGAGATCGGCCCAGGACAGGGCGGTCATGTAGGAAGCGAAGAATCCCAGCAAGAGCAGAATTCCCAGGGCGACCCAGGGATTCAGCACTGCCAGGATCAATTCAGGCAAATGTTGTCAGCGAAACGCCGCCACCTGCTTCATGCCGCGGGAGAGCAGCGAATCGCCGATGGAGGCACACAGTGTCACGCCAGCCAGCACCAGATACTTGCGGAAGGTCACGCTGTTATCCCGAGCGCGGTGGCGGAAAGAGCCGAAACTCCAGAGGCTAAAGCCTGTATCTCTAAGAACGCACTTTCGGCGCGGCTGAAGCCGCGCCCTTTCATAGCTATCTTACTTTGGTCAACGAGTTCTGATCCAGCCCGCTACGCCTTAGCGGGTGCGACCGCGGCGGCGGAATCGTCCTTCTCGCGTTTGTCCTTGACCCACTTGTGGCGCATGGCGCGGAGTTTGAGGAAGGTCTTGGCTTCTTTGTATAGCCGCTTGCGGTCCTCGCTGTTGAACACCGCTTTTCTCAGGATGCGGAACACGGCCTTGGGCCGGAAGTAATACTCGTCGTAAAAGCGGTGCACCGCTTCGAGAATGTCATCTGCAGGCAGGCCGGGATATTGGATGTGGGCCAGCTGGTGGCCGCCATCGTCCACCATTTTGGTGTCGCCGACCATGAAGCCGTTCTTCATGGCGTAGTCGTAAAGTTCGGTTCCAGGATAAGCGTGGGCCACGGAGACTTGAATCGTCTCGACGTCCAATTCCTTGGCAAACGCGATGGTGTTGCGAATGGTTTCGTGGGTCTCGCCGGGCAGGCCGAGGATGAAGTCGCCGTGAACCACCAGGCCCAGCTTGTGGCAATCCTTGGTGAACTGGCGGGCGCGCTCGATGGTGGCGCCCTTCTTGATGTTCTTCAGAATTTGCTGATCGCCGGACTCGTAGCCCACGATCAAAAGACGGCAGCCGGCCTCCTTCATCGCCTTCAGAGTTTCGTAAGTCGGTGGTCACTCGCGAGGTGCACGACCAGGTCAGCTTCAGCGGCTTCAGCTTGGCGCAGAGCTCGATGGTCCGCGCCTTCTGAATGTTGAAAGTGTCGTCGTCGAAAAAAAATTCTCTGACGTCGGGCCAGAATTCTTTGGCCTTGGCCATCTCCCGGGCCACGTCGTCGGTGGAACGCTTGCGCCACGGGATGTCCGCTCAGCGTCTGCGGCCACAGGCAGAAAGTGCATTGCGCGGGGCAGCCACGAGTGGTGTAGAGCGAAACGTAAGGATACAGCAGGAACGGCACGTTGTACCCGTCACATCCAGATCGCGGCGATAGATTTCGGTGACGTGGGGCAGGGAATCGAGGTCCTGAACCTCCGGGCGGTCGGGAGTGTGCACCACCGATCCATTCTTCAGGTACGAGATGCCGAGAATCTCTTCCAGTGGCTTGCCCTGCGCGAACTCGCAAACCGCGTAATCAAATTCCTTGCGGACAACGAAATCAATCGCCGGACAGTCTTTCAACGACCTTTCCGGCAACACGGTGACGTGCGGGCCGACAAAGGCAATCTTGATCTTGGGGTTTATTTCTTTGATCTTCTGCACCAGCCGGATGTCGCCGGGGAAGCCGGGCGTGCTGGTGAACAGCACCAGGAACTCGTAGTCGCGCGGCGATCTTGATGGTCTCTTCCGCCGAGACATGGTGCGACGGCGCGTCCAGCAGGCGCGCGCCCTCCAGCATTCCCGCGGGATAGGCCAGCCAGACCGGGTACCAATAACTTTCGATCTCGCGGGTGGCGGGCCAACGCGAGCCGGCTCCCCCGTCGAAATTCTCAAACGACGGCGGGTTCAGAAACAGTGTTTTTAAAGGCATATGTTTGTGTAGCCTAATTCTAACATTTTACGGCGTATTGTGAGCGAACCCAGGTACATGCCAAGTACATGCCTCGCCCCCTTTGCTGGAGGCCGGGCACATTGCGATCGAAAACCTGTTAAGTATCTGCAAAGACAGTCTAATAGCTGGATATGTCTTCAGGCAAAGCACTTGGGGCGAATGGATGGTTTGCGGGCCCAACAGGGAAACTGGGCCTCGAACTGGCGGTGCCGCGGTCAATCTTGAGTCAGCCCCTTTAACCACGAAGGACACGAAGTTACACAAAGGAAAACCGGAGCACCATCGTTGATCTGGCGCCTATTGTCCTATTTGCCGACTCCCACCCAGGCCTCCAGTTCGCCGGTGGCGCGAAGCAGGCTGATGCGCGCTCTTTCCAGTTCGAAATTGGTGTCTTGAAGGGCGTCGTAGCGTTCGTTAGTTTGATTGCGGGCATCGTCCAAATCATGCAGAGTTGCGCTGCCTGCATCGACGCGGACCTGGGTGGCGTCGAGACCGGATTTGGCGATCTGGTACTCGAGTTCTACGACTTGCTGCGCTGCGGCAAGTTGCTCGACTGAACGTTGCAGTTTCAAAGTTTGTTGCGACACCTGGTTCTTGGTTGTCTCCACGTCTTTCCTGGCATGCAGTGCTGAGGCGTCGGCGGCCTGGGCGTGGGCGTGCTGAGAGGGATTCAAGAAGGGAAATCGGATCTCCACTCCTACGGTTGCGTTGTTCGGCTGGAAACTGTGCGGCTGAAAAAAATCCTGATAATTGTTGAAAGTCGCGAGCAGTGCATACTGGGCGGCAAAATCGACGCTTGGCCACATTGCCCGATGCTCGCCGCGGGCGCGGAAGGACAGCGCAGTGGCGCGGATGTCGGCAACCTGGATCAAGGGGCTATCCTTTGCGGCTTTGGCCGCGAGATTGTCTTCCTGTTTGACCTCGGGTAACTCGGGAATCGACTCCGGCACGGTCTCGATTGAAGCTGCGGGAAGGCCGGTCAATTGCGAAAGCCGGTTGCGGAGCACGTCGATGGAGCCCTGCGCCTGCGAGATGTGCAAGTAGACTCGAGCCGCGCTGAGGCGTGCCTGGTTTCGGATCAACGGATTGTCCACGCCAGCCGCAACCCGCTGATTGACGATCTGCTCCATTTTGAGCGCTTCTTCGTATTGATGAGTCAAGTGGGTCATCTGCGATTCCCACTTGCTGAGTTCGGCATAAGTCAAGACCGTTTCCTGAATTACCTGATTGCGCTGGTCCTTGGTCTGGACGGTGCTCTCCTGATATTCCGTTCGGGCGGCGCGTACGAAGTCCTGCAAGGCGGGGTTGATGAGGGCAAATTGTACTGTAGTGTTGACGATCGAGGGCGCCGACCCTTCCAGGCTCAGCGGATAACCATAAGATTTGCCCAGACCCGAACCGATGGTCATTTGCGGCAGATACTGGTAGCGGAGTTCGTGATATGAGGCAAAGGCACGCTGCTCGTCGATGCGGGAAGCTTCCATCGTTGTGCTGTGGGCTAGCGCCAACTCCACCGCGCGCTTGAGCGGCACTTGCTCGGCTGCGAGAATTCCGCAGAAAGGAATAAGGAATATTCCAAGAAAGCAAAGAATGGGAAAGCGAGATGTGCGACGGGAAGGCTTCATAGGTTCACCCTCAGGAGAAGTTGCAGTACTCGAACACGATTGTAGATGAGGGCGGCAAACCATGCTGAGTGAGGGGCGGCGCGATGCTTCCCACTCGTGCCAGGATCGAGCTCCGCAGCTTGGGATGCCGCTCGTGGCCCGACCCTCCGCCGTACAGCGACGACAAAGTCTTAGAACAACCGCCCGATGCGGAAGAAGAACTTGTGATGTCCGGTGTCTCCGTAAGCGTACGCGGCTTCCACCGGCCCAAAGATCGTGTTAACCACAAACCCAGCCGCGGCATCGGTAGGAAATCCCGAGGCCTGGTTCACCATGGTGTGAGGAGGACCATAGACTTGTGCCGCCTCATAGAGACCGAGGAAGTAGACGCCGCCGCCCAGCAGAGGTGGCAGTTTTGCCAGTTGCCTTATGTATCCCAATTGGAACAGGAAGTATTTATCCATCAGCAGCTCGTTGGTGCCATAGGCAACCAGGCGCTGCGAGCCGCCCAAGGAAAACTGCGGCAAACCAGTTTCGTAGTTGAATGTCGTTCCCCCGTACCCGCTAAGAAAAACAGAGGAGGGCTCGTTCAAGCGGAAATAGTTCTGAGAACCGACTTCTAAAACCGGATACGAATTGGAAACGTATGGACTGGCGTTGGCCCAGTGAAAATCGGCCAAAAGGTTTTGCCCGGCGCGAGGAATCACGGCGTCGTCAAGGCGATCCATCCTGAATTGGACTTTCGCATCGCCGTAACCACCTGCAAAGGACGGCAGTTCATTGGGGTTTCCTATTTGTCGCGTAAACTTTTCCCAACCACCTTCGTAGCCAAAGCGCAGTTCCGAGGTTCTTCCGAATTGATAACCCGTGTCGAGACCTCCTCCGAAATCGGTCCGCCGATAGATGGAAAGCAGTTTGTTGTCGTCGTAGATATAAAACGGATTGTTCTCGCCCAATACCCGGGGCGCGATGAACCAGTGGGTTTGGGGAGTGAAGGGGTGGTAATACTCTGAGCGAATCCCGTACTGCGAGAACAGAATGATATCGGTGCGCCATTCCGAGCGGAAACCACCAATATCAAGAAACGTGAATCTCGCTCCCAGGTTGAACGTAACATTGTTCAAACTGGATCCATCCACCAGAATCAGGGGCCGAACGAACGGCGGTCCATAGGTATTCTCCTCGGTCTTCACGACGAGGCCCTGTTGGCCGTTGCGCTCCACCATTTCGTAACTGAGGGTTGAAAATCGCCCAATCCCTTTCAAGTGCATGATTTCGTCGTCTAGCTGTTGGTAGTCAACCGGCTTGCCGATGGATCCAGCCATTTGTTTTTCCACTCGTTGCGAAAGATGCCCGTTCACGCCATCGACCGCCACAAAGGTCGGAATGGGAGGAGTAGTGATGCGGCGGGCGGCTCGTTGCGCCAAGTATTGATTCCAGGTGGCATCATCCACCGAGAGGGTCATGAGCATTTGGGACTTTGCGGCAGCGGCGTCGTATCCGGCTTTAATGATCTCGTCCGCTTTGTCAAAATCGAGGGCGCCGTACTTCTGCAACGGAACCGAGATCAGCAGGTCCACATCCTCCATGCTTCTGAGTTCGTTGGCTGAGATCATGACGGAGATCGAACGGCCCAGCACCGCGAAGCTGGAGAGATTGGCATCGGCTGGCAAGGGCGCCTCTTCGAGGTGAACTCCCAGCGTCAGGCCAGCACCCATCTGCTTGGCCACGTCGACGGGGATGTTTTCCAGCAATCCGCCGTCTGCGTAAATAGCATCTTTGGTGCGCACGGGCGTGAAGATTCCGGGCAAGGACATGGTTGAGCGCAGAGCCAACGATAAAGAGCCGCTGCGGAAAATCTGAGGCTGGCCGGTGACCAGGTTTGTGGCTACACACGCAAACGGGATCGGAAGATCGTTGAAGCTTCCGATTTCCGAGTAGGGAAGCGCTACCTCGTCGAGAATCAACGAGACCTGCTGGCCGGAGTTGAATCCCTCGGGAAACTGCAATCCCTTGCGCAAGCCAAATTCAAGACTATTGGGATAGTCGCGGTGGTCCTCTTTGCGACGGTAGGAGAGGTCGTCAAACGGCGTCTGCCCCGACATGACCTGATCCCAGTTGATCCCTTTCACCACCTCGCGAACCTCAGCCGCGTTGCGTCCAGTCGCGTACACCCCGCCGACCAGGCCGCCCATGCTGGTGCCGGCGACGTAGTTCACGGGAATGTGATGTTCTTCCAGCCATGTAATAACGCCCACGTGCGCCAGTCCCAGAGCCCCGCCACCTTGCAGAACCAGACCGAGAGAAGGGCGTTTCTTTTCCGTTGGCGCTGAGGCCTGCTGTTGAGCAAATGAAGGTACTGATCCGAACACGAGGGCTGCCACAGAAAGATAGACCCTTATCCGCATGCGCATAAATTTGTCCTTATCGTTGCAAAGCAGGGACGAATCTGGATTATTGTTACGGGAACGTAGAATCTCTTACGCTTTCCCAATCGATGCATGTGAACCGACACGGCTTACGAGTACCGGATTGTACCAGCCACAAAAAGAAAGTGTAATTACTGGAACTACCAGTTTCTTGGGTAGGGTTACAGCGCTATCAAAGGACAAGTTCCGGGCAGAGAGCTTGTATCACGCAGCGGTTAGTTCGGACTCACAACGTCCGCCAACTGGCCATTCAGGCGGTCCAAAGCCGCCTGAGCGAGGGCAAAGCTCCTGGCGAGGGCTAGCGATGCGCGGTATTCCTGGGCGGCGGCTGACTTGTCACCTTGCTGCTCAAGCGCCGTTCCCAGCAGGTAGTGGGCTTTGAACGCAGGGGCTGCTTCCACGGGGACACTGGGAGACAGGTACCGGCGAAGCAGTTGGGTTGCTTGTGGAAGCGCGCGTTTAGCGCGAAGCAGCATGTTCGCGGACTCCATCAGCACTTCTGGTTGATTCATCGGAGCCGCGCTGGCGTGCCGGATTGCATCTTCCATGGAATCCAGGCGGTCGTTGTGGCGATAGAAATAGGCCAGATTCAGCCAGGCCAGCGCGGCGCCCTGGCTGGCGTCAATGGCGGCTCGATATTCCTTCTCCGCCGAGATCAAGTCGTTGTTCTTTTCGGCGAGGCGGCCTTTGACCCAGCCGGCTCGGACTGCATCGAGAGCGGCGATTTTCTGAGCCTGCGCTTCGGCTTTGTCGCGTCCACCACCGATGATTCCTGGAGCCTCCATATAAAACTCAGCCAGATCGGTACGGGCTTCGGCGCTGTCGGGATTCAGGCGTACCGAAATTTCAAATTCAGTTCGAACCTTCTTGGCCAGGCTCGCCGCCGTCAGAAAACCGGAATGGTCGGCTTTCTCTCCGTAGACTCGCCCCAGCCAGAGATGGTACTGCGAGTTTCCGGCATCGAGTGCGACCGCTTTCTCGCATGCCGAAATCCCCTTGTCCCAATCAGCCAGCGCGAAGTAGGCGCGGCAGAGAAGGTTGTAGGATTCGGCATCCTTGGGAGCACTGCTGATTCTGTGCTGCAGCGACACGATGGCATCGTCCACGCGGCCTTCGGCAAGTAGTTTGCCGTCCGCAGAATCGGCGGCGGACAGGGACGGAAGAAGAGCAAGAAGAACGAGGATCGAGAGTTTTCTGAATGCAAACATTTCTTAGTGAACCACCTTCACGGCTAAACCATTGCGCAACGGTTTGGAATTGGTCGGACCCAGCGCGATCAGAGCATTTTCCGGAAGCCCGCCAGTAACCTCCACCTCAGTGAGATTCGAGATCGAAGTCTGGACGTAGCGGCGCTGCAATTCGTTATTCACGATCTGGTAGACATAAGCCTTGCTGTCCTCCTGATGGACTGCCTCTCGGGGAACAGTCAAGACGTCGCGATGCTCGATCGTAATAATGGTCACTCCCACGTTGACGTTAGGCAGCAGCTTGAAATCATTGTTGTCGACAATGCACGTTGTTTCTCCGACGTTGCGAGTGCCATGCAGTTTTATGACGGCTGGGATCACGCTGACCGTTCCTTCCCAACTTCGGCCCGGCAACGCATCCCAAGTGACTTCGATTTTGTCTCCGGGTGCGAGGCGTCCGATGTCAGGCTCGTCCACGAAAGCGCGTACCCGCACTTTAGAGAGATCCGCCTCTTGCAATACCAAGTCACCGGGATTCAGGTATGCGCCCTGGAGAACCGGCAGTGAATAAACGACCCCAGCAAACGGCGCTCGAATGTTCAACTGGTTGAGCAGGTCTTCGGCTGCGTCGTACGCGGCCTGCGCCTCTGACTTCTGGGCCTCCACTCGAGCAATCTCGGGCTGAGAGTATCGGTCTTTCTGCTTCTGTAAAAGAAGGCTCAGATCCGCATTCGCTCGTTTGAGTTGATCCTCCGCATTCTTCACTTCGCCGGGGGATGCGGCGCCTTGCTGCCGTAGACTCCGCAACGCATCCAGGTTGCGCTGCGCCGTGTCGCAGTCGGTACGGGCTTTCACTATTTGCGATTCGAGCGTGAGGACTTCCTCGCGGCTTCCACCTTTCTGGATAGCGCTGAGATCAGCGTCCGACCCCAGAACCCGCGCCCGGGCTCGGGCCGCCTGGCTGCGGGCTTCCGCGTCGTTCAATTGCACCAGGAGTTGACCCTGCTTGACGTGATCGCCCTCCCGCACCAATATTTTTTTCACTGCGGCGCCGACTGGAGCGTGGGCCTCGAAGTTTTGCAGCGGCTCGACCTTTCCGTTGGTAGAGACAACGCTGCGAATCGTGCCGCGTTGCGCGGTTACAGCCCGCACCGGAACCGGAGGCTCGCGAGACATAAACGAAGCCAGCAGGACCACTGCGGCGATGATCGCGATTGTGGTCACGATCCAGCGGTGCCGGGTCAGGAAGCTGGCATTATCGTTCGTCATTTTTCGTTGCGAGTGACCTGTACAGGGCTGATCGCATAAATGTACCATCTGCGGGCCCTGGAAACTGTAGTAGGAACCTTTTCAATTAGATGCGCGAGTTTGATGGATGGAGCACGAATCCTGGCAGAATTTGGCAGTTTGGTCCGGCTGCTGTGGTTACAATGTGGCATGCCCAAACGTTACACCCCCGAACATGCCCAGGCCGGCCTCGATGCCAAGTTCCCGGAGATTGAGACCTGGCCGAATCGGTTTGCCGGGTATGAAATCGTGGTGGATGACCCCGAGTTCACTTCGGTCTGCCCGAAAACCGGACTGCCCGACTTTGGCGTGCTTACCATCCGCTATATGCCGGACAAGCACTGCCTGGAACTGAAGTCCCTGAAAGAATACTTGCAGGCGTACCGGAACTTGGGAATCTTTCAGGAAAACATCGTGAACCGCGTCCTGGACGATGTGGTGCGCTGGGCGCGTCCGGTGTGGGCTGAAGTCAAGGGAGATTTTCGTCCGCGAGGTGGGATTTCTACGGTGATCGTGGCTCGATGGCCGCGGCCGAAACGGGCGGCTGGAAAGTAGCAGAGGTTCTGCATATGAAATTAAGAGCTTATAGGAGTTCGCTGAAACGCGACGGAGGGCGCTGCAACTCTTTTTCTCAGTGGCTAAGGTGCCGCCTCGGCGCCTTTGAGCGGTTCGATCTGTTCCAATTCCCGCGCCAGTTCGGACTTCACCCGGCCGATGTCATAAGCATCTTGCAGATTTAGCCAGAACTGCTCAGTTGTTCCGAAGAACCTGGACAGTCGGAGCGCGGTGTCCGCGGTTATCCCGCGTCGCTCCAGAACGATGTCATTGATGCGGGGTGGCGGGACACGAATCCGCTTTGCCAGAGCGTAGGCGGAAATCGCCATGGGCTTCAAGAACTCCTCTCGCAAGATTTCGCCGGGATGAATTCTCCAATTTGGAGTACCTTTTCTCACAACACTCATTTGCTTACCCCTTACTCGAATTCTCGGTCGTTCATCCCCATCCTCAGTGATAATCCGTCACTTCCACATCGTAGGCATCGTGATCGCGCCAGACGAAGCAAATCCGGTATTGATCGTTGATGCGAATGCTGTGTTGCCCTTGCCTGTCTCCGCGTAATTTCTCGAGCCGATTGCCAGGCGGACACTTCAAATCAGGCAACTCCAGGGCGGCGTCGATCATTCCCAGTTTGCGCTTTGTTACCTCCGATGGGGGTGAGCCTCGGGTCCTGCCGGTTCGCCAGATCGCCTCTGTCGCCCGGTTCGCGAAACTCCTGATCACAAGCATAATAATAACGACTATCGTTAATAACGTCAAGCGTTATTATCGCCAAGCGTTATTATCGCCAAGCGTTATTATCGTAATCAAGGTGACGGGAGAAGAATCCGCAATACCGTCAGTCCGCCGTGATATATTCCTTCGCCAAGTGACCCAGGCGAAACTTTATCCCTGGACGGCGCTCACTCTGCTCACCGCGCTGAACCTGCTGAACTACATCGACCGCTCGGTGTTGTTTGCGGTGCAGCCGTTGGTGCAGAGCGAATTCCATCTCACCAACACCCAGATTGGGTACCTCACCAGCGCGTTTCTCGGCTTTTATATGATCGCCGCGCCTTTTACCGGACCGCTCGCCGACCGGTATTCACGCAAGAAGATCATCGTTCTGGGAGCGATCTTCTGGAGCGCTCTTACCCTCCTTACCGCGGTCACGCACACTTATTGGGAGTTGCTGGTTCGCCATACGCTGGTGGGTGTGGGAGAAGCGACGTTCGTTACCATCGCGCCGACTTTTGTTGCCGATCTTTTTCCCGAGAGCAAGCGTGGACGCATTTTCGGCATCTTCTACTTGGCGATCCCCGTGGGTACGGCAGCGGGGTATCTGCTGGGCGGCAAGCTCGGCCCTCACTTCGGATGGCGGTTTCCTTTTTATATCGCAGCATTTCCTGGATTCCTGCTTGCGCTCTCGATGTTGTTCATCCCGGAGCCGCCGCGTGGCCAGTTCGACTCGCTGAAAGAGACTCCGGATCGGGCAACCCTGCGGGGCTTGGCACACAACCCAGCATTCTGGACAGTCACCCTGGGAATGGCTGCTGGAACATTTTCGCTTGGGCGGTATCCAAGTGTGGATGCCGACTTTTCTTTCACGCATGCGCGGGTACACACTCGAATCGGCGAATCTGATGTTTGGAGAAATTGTCGTGGTCGATGGCATCCTCGCATCATTGGCCGGAGGCTGGCTCGGCGACCGTCTGCTGCCACGGATGAAGGGTTCCTACTACTTTGTGTCCGCTGTCAGCATGGGTCTGGGCGTGCCGGTTATGATTGTCGGCCTGTATCACGCAGGGGGCCACTGATGGTGCCTGCCATCGCGGTCGCGGCATTTCTTCTTTTGTTGAATACTTCGCCGCTCAATACCGCGCTGGTGAACTCGGTCGGCGCGCACATCCGCGCCACTGCGATCGCAGTAAATATTTTCATGTTCCATCTTTTCGGCGATGTTCCTTCGCCAACGCTCATGGGATACGTTGCCGACCGGCGCTCGCTTCAGGCGGCTTTTATTCCGCCGGTCATCGCGATGGCAGTTTCTTCTGCCATACTGTTTTACGGCATGCGATTCGCTCCGCCAGTGCGTGTCGACGGCGATCCTGGATCGCTCGGCGGCCAGCCGGGATGAGTTATTTACACTGGAACATTTTCCATTGGATTGCCGGCAGCATCCTCGGGCTGATCTGGCTTTCACGCTTGGTGGACGCCGCCATGGGCATGCGCAAAGTGGCTGATATCTCGCGGCCCGAATGGGATCGGAAACCAGCGACTGCGAAGGGAAATCCCCGCGTCAGCATTATTGTTCCGGCCCGCAACGAGGAAGAACACATTGGGCCAGCTCTCACCTCGCTGCTGAAACTCGATTATGACAACTACGAAGTGGTCGCGGTGAATGATCGCTCCACCGACCGCACCGGCGAAGTGATGGATCGAATTGCCTCCGCTCCGGAGGCCAGCGGCCGGGTGAAGGCGATTCATGTTGCGGAGCTGCCTGCGGGTTGGCTGGGGAAGGTTCACGCGATGTGGAGCGCAGCCAATCAGGCCAACGGCGATTGGCTGCTGTTTACCGACGCCGATGTGCTCTTCCGCCCTGACGTGCTGACCCGAGCCCTGGTATACGCGGAAACTGAGGCTGCGGACCACCTGGTCCTGTTTCCTCGCATGATCATGAAGAGCCCTGGCGAACGGATGATGATTGCTTTCTTCCAAACGCTTTTTGTTTTCGGACATCGCCCCTGGAAAGTGGCCGATCCGAAGACCAAAGACCACATGGGAGTGGGCGCGTTCAACCTGATCCGCCGCCGCGTGTACGACGCCGTAGGTGGATACGAGGCGTTGCGTTTCGAAGTGCTGGATGACATGAAGCTGGGGAAAATCGTGAAGAACGCCGGATATGCCCAACGCAACGTCTACGGCGCAGACCTGATTTCGCTGCGCTGGGCGAAAGGTGCGATGGGGATGGTAAACAATCTCACCAAGAATTTCTTTGCCATTCTGTCGTTCCAATGGTGGCGTCTTCTGCTGTCAGCTTTCGCGCTGGCGTTCCTGAACCTGATGCCATTTGTCGGAATCTGGTTTGCCCACGGATGGGAACGGCTGCCCTACGCTGTGGCGCTTGCGTCTATATTTGGGATTTATGTCGGCATGTCCTGGGAGTCCGACGTTCCGGCTTATTATTTCGTTCTGCATCCTATCGGCGCGGCATTCTTCGTCTACATCTTGCTGCGTTCGATGACGCTGACTCTGGTACGCGGCGGCGTGGTCTGGCGGGGCACGTTCTATCCTCTGGATGAGTTGAGAAAAGGGATGGTGTAGCAGCCTGCTTTACATCTGCATTCACCACACCTCTGTCATTCTGAACGGAGAATCATCGTTCGCTCGCGAACGATGATTCGCAGTCGAGGGACGTTGCGTCTCCGTTGTGGTGCGGAGAACTATTGAGGAGGACCCGAACCCTCAGCAGAATCCGGCGGGATTTCGATCGGAATCTTTGCCGGCTGCTTTTTCTTGTAAGTTGTGTACGCCGGCTTAGGCAGGCTAAATGTGCCTGCGCTGTAGTGTCCCTTTTTCTCGACATCATAGTTCTTGGGCAGACGAGGAATCCGCAGGCCCTCCCCGCCCAGTTGCCGCAGTTGCTGCAGAACAATCTCGGCTCGCCCGTCATACTCTTTCACCGGGCCGTGAACTTCAATCACTTGATTCTGTAGCTGACTCACATCCCCAATGTGCTTCAGGTCGCGAGGAAACACCACGACCGTAAACGGACACACCATGGAATCCTGGCAGAAATCGAAAAAAGTGACACCCCGGCTCCTATGCTTTACGCGAAGGACCTTGCCGGTGACGCATTGGTCCTCGCCGATGTGCTGGCGGGCCTCGGTAATGGAAATACAGTCTGCGGCTGCGTCGCATGTTGGGAAGAGCAGCGTCAGCGTTAGTGGCAGAAGTCCACGCCAAAACAGTGTGCAAACTCTAGCGCGAAGGTGAGTCGGAGAAATAAGCACCAAAACCGAGGCGAGGAAAAAGCCACCTACACAACGATTGTATGTTGTGGGCTGCAGCCGAAGAGGGAATTGGCCGAGAAAAAGAGTGGAGTTTTCCCGAAACAGAAAAAGGCAGACAAAGGGCCGGTCCCGCTTAGGCCGGCCCTCGTCGCCCAAGGACAAAGAGAACGCGTCTAGCTGAACGCCTTGACCGCACTGGCCTCGTCGTCTCTCACGTCGAAGACGGTATAGAGTTTGGTGATCTGCAGCAGGTCGTGAACTTTCTTGGTCAGGTTCAGCAGTTTGAGTTCGCCGCCCTGGTTACGAACCGTGGTAAAGGCGCTTACCAGCTCGCCAATGCCCGAGCTGTCGATATAGGTCACTTCACCAAGGTTGAGCAGAATCTTCTTCTGGCCCTTGGAAAGCAGTTCGCGTACCGTGTCCCGCAGAATCACGCTGCCTTCGCCGAGCGTGATCCTCCCACTGCAATCCACGATGGTCACACCATCAACCTGACGAATACTGGTCTTCATGCTCACTGAGAAGCCTCCTTAACGTCCGCGGATGGCCCGTGGACGTGCTTTACGAGTTTAATTTCGGTGCCCGTCTGGGAAGGGTGGATTTGCACCTCGTCCATAAACGAGCGGATTAAGAAAATTCCCCGTCCCGAAGTCTTCAACAGATTCTCCGGGGCCAAGGGGTCGGGAATCTTGGCTGGGTCTAAACCTTTACCCTGGTCACGAATGGTGATCACCAGGTCGTTGCCGGTCCGTTCAAAGTCCAGCTTGACCTTCTTGTCCGGATCATAGGCGTTGCCGTGAAGCACGGCATTCACCGCGGCCTCGCGAACCGCCATGGAAATCTGCATGACCACGTCTTCGTCGAATCCGCTTTCGGCGGCGATTCGGCTGGCTGTTTGCTCGGCGCTATCGACGGTCTCCAGCGTCGAATCGAGCGTATAGGAGACCCGGAGTTCGGTCATAGCAAGTGTTAGTGAACCAGCCCGCGGAGCTGGAACATCCGCTAACCCGGGTTGGCCCGCCGCGTCTTCCGTTCGCGCGCGCAAAAAGCTCCCGACCAGCGGATTGGGTAGTTTGCCCTGCTCCTGTGCAAATGTCAACGCGCGGATTATACGCCTGGATTTTAGGCTCCTCGAACACGCCGACTTTAGTTTAGACACCGGGCACGGGAAAACCCGCAAAACCGTTCTGGCTTCCTGTGCCGCAGTTGGGTATGCTCTCAGAGCAATGTCCTCGCTTGCCCTTACCGAATTGCTGGGCCTGCCCGTATTTGAGCCGGCTGGAGGCCAATGCGGGCGTGTGCGCGAAGTGGCGGTTGCGCCCCAGGAGGATCGGGCCCGAATCGCCGTGCTTATCGTTCGCACCAAGTCCGGCGATCGGGTTATGCCATTCAGTGCGGTCAATTCAATCAATGGCGGTCTGTGCATTGACAGCGCGGTTTCGGCCTGGCCGATTGCGGACGGATCGGAAGGCCTGTTTCTGCTCGCACGCGACCTGCTCGACCAGCAGATCATCGACGTTCACGGACGTAAAGTGGTTCGCGTCAATGATGTGGAGTTACACCAGGACTTCACCAACCGGCATCCGGTGCTGAAAGTGGGTTCGGTCGACGTCGGCGCAAGGGGCGCCGTCCGCCGCCTGCTGAAAGGCGTGGTCCCGATCGGCGCGCTCCGGGCCTTGCTACGCCAGATCCCCGAGCGGCCGATTCCCTGGGAGTTTGTGGATCTGCTCGAAACCGACCCAGCCCGCCGGGTGAAGCTGAAGATTTCCAACGAGCGCCTGGCCCGACTCCATCCGGCCGATATTGCCGACATTGTTGAAGACCTGGCCCCCGATGAGCGCGAAGCCGTATTCGAGACTCTGGACGAGGACGTTGCAGCCGAAGCGTTGGAAGAGATCGATCCCAAAGTGCAGAAGGCGATTGTGGAGTCGCTCGATTCCGACCGCGCCGCCGACATCGTCGAACAGATGGATCCCGACGCAGCCGCCGACCTGCTGGCCGATCTGAACGAGGACCACACCTCGGAAATCCTGCTGGAAATGGCTCCGAAAGAGCGCGAGGAGATGGAGGAACTCCTCGAGTTCAAAGAGAACACCGCCGCTGGCCGAATGAACACCGAATACATGGCGCTGGGCGTGAACGCCACCGCTCATGATGCTGTCGAAGCACTGCGCCAGTTCGAAGGCGGAGTCGAGACGGTAAGCACGATCTATCTGGTCGACTCGCACGGAACTCTGGCTGGAGCCGTCCCTCTAGCCAAGCTGGTGCTGGCCTCGCCGGAAACTCCTTTGCTCTCTCTAACCCAGGAGCCGCTGATTTCCTGCCACGCCGATGCCGGCGAGAAAGAGTTTGCCGAACTATTCGACAAATACAACCTGCTTACGCTGCCCGTGGTCGATGATCACAACAAATTGACCGGAGTGATCACCTCGGACGATGTGATCAGCTTGCTGCGCGCCAACCTGTAACCCCGGGTGGCCCGGTTGGTTTCACTAAGTGAAAGTGATTTCGCCCATGTCGATCGCGACGAGCAGGGGTTCCTTCACCCGCTGATAGTCCCCTTCATACGCATAAACCCGCCGCTTTGTCGGCACAATGATGCCGTCGACGTCCCGGTATTCCGAGGCATAGTTGAGACCGGTTGCTCCGCCGAGGATGTCGACCGTGTAGTCGTGCCGCCGCAGCAATCCGTCCGGCCCAAAGCATGAGATCTGTTCGAGTGTGTGACTCTTCACGCTGGCCGGAAAGGTCACCTTCAATCGCCGCCACGTTTCTCCGTCTACCTGGATCGAAGAAATCTCCTCGGTAGCGAAACGTTCCTGGGTGTAAAGAAACGGAGTATTGAGATACGTCCACAATGCTTCGCCACTGAAGTAGGCCACATGAAGGTCATCCCATGGCGTTGACAGTTGATGCCCTTCAAAGGATTTTTCAGGGTTATCGCGCGCAGCAATCAGTCTCCCGTTCGTTTTTTCTATGATGACGCGGGCCGGCTCAAAGATAGTGCGCTTGTCCTGGCCAGGGAAGTCCATGGTGAGGCGCTCTTTCTGTGTCTCGATCGTCGCGATGACATTCTTGAGAACATCGCCCTTACTCTTGACAAACCGGATCGCTCCCGTAATCGATGCGGCGACTTTCACCGACTTGACCTTGTTCCAACGCTTAAGGCCACCATGCGCCATCACGGCCAGATCTAACAGTTGGTTCATCGGGACTCCTCGCGGAATGTCATCACGGCTCTAATCCTGTTCGCCGAGAGTTTGGGCGTACGTTTTGCCGTACGGATAGAAGAGTTCCTTGCGGCCTTGCTGCCACGCGGCTTTGAGTTCGGGGGTGGTGATGTCCCAGTCCGGCCGGCACTTCTTCGTAACCACCCGCAGGTCCTGACGGAGATCTTCCAGCGTGGGCCGGCCCAGGAACCAGTAGCCGTTGTAGATCTTGTAAATGACCAGGCCGGGTTCGAGGACAATCACGTGTGGGATCATGGGATTGTGGAGCGGATCGGTGTATTCGGCGATGTCGAGATCTTTTTGCACGATCCGCCCCGCATCGGACAGGAAAGGCCAGTGCGCGCCGACTCCGGTGCGATATTCGTTGGTCTCACTAATATTGTCAGTGCTGATCGTGACCAGCCGGCAATACGAGACCTCAAGCTCACGGTGGAGTTGAAGTAGCAATTCAGCCTGCCGGCGGTCCTTGGGGCAGAAACCTCCGCGGCCGAGCACGAGAACCATTGGATGCTGTGCTTGCAGTTCGGAGAGCTTCCGGCGTTTTGCAGTATGGTCGGAAAGCTCGTAGTCGGGGAACGTAGACCCGGGAACAATGTCAGCTCGCATAGGAAATCCTCAACCGTTGGATGCGCATCGCCGCGCTAGGTCTCAAAGGTTTGAGGGAAGCGGCGAACCGGATTATTTCTGTGAACGTTAAAATACAAGTCCGTGTTATGCCTTTCCCTCCTAAAATGATCCAGCCGTGGGCCGTTGACAGGTCAACCTTGCACCCTTACACTGCGGTCATGGAAGTACATCTCACGCCTGAGCAGCAGCACCAACTCGCGGAACTGGCCACCCAGCGGGGTCGTGACGCGGATGCGCTTGCGCAGGAGGCGATCATTCGCTATCTCGCGGAAGAAGCTCGATTTGTCGAAGCCGTCAAGCTTGGCGAGGCAGCCTTGGAGCGCGGCGAGTATCTCACGCACGAGCAAGTGGGAGAACGGCTCGACCGGCTGTTCCGGCCCTGATGGAAGTTCGTTGGTCAACGCTCGCTGCCCAAGACCTTGAGCGCATATACCGAAGAATCGAGAAGGACAATCCCACCGCTGCTCGGGAAACAGTGAAAGTCATCTATGACGGCTGCCGTGCATTGAGCCGCTTTCCCCACAGTGGCCGTCCCGGACGAATGAACGGGCGGCGCGAGCTGGTCTTTTCTCCCTACATCGCCGTCTACCAAGTTAAGGAGCAGGCCGTCGAAATCTCTCGCATCTATCACGGCGCGCAAGACTGGCCTTGAAACTTTCCGATAAGTTCCGCGCAAACACGGAGCTGAACGGCGGCCTCAAAGTCATTCAAAAACCTCTTCATAATACTCTTCGATGATCGTATCCTTAAGAAACTGCAAATCCTTCTTGGCCGCCGGCTCCTCAACAGCGTCATGAGAGAGATACGTACAAATCTTTGCCAACGGCCCTCCCTCCATGTAGGTAAACACGGGTCTGAGAATTTCCTGCCGCACCTTGTCTTTTCCACCGCGGGAGCAATGGTTTCGCCCTTTTGAACTCGCGAGCCTCCGTCCTTACTTCAGGAAGCCTTGGACCAGTTGTGCAATCTGATCCGCTGCGGTATCGAGCGCGAAATGGCCGGCGTCGAGAACGTGAACTTCAGCCTTCGGCACATCCTGCCGGTAGCGTTCCGGTTCGCCGGGGTCAAACGACAGATCGTACTTGCCCCAGATCACCAGCAGGCGTGGCTGCTTCTCGCGCATCCACGCTTGCCATTTCGGATAGGCGTCCACATTGGTTCGATAGTCGTAGAACAGGTCGCTTTGAATGTCCGCCTGCTCTGGCTGACTCAAAAATGCGAATTCGTCCGTCCACAGGTCGGGATCGTAACGGTCCACGTTGGGATCGTTTCCGACATGGCGAGTCCGTGTCGCAGCCAGAGAGAGAAGATTTACCCGAAGCGCGCTTTCGTTCGCGGCGCGATCAGCCCAAAAGGCCCGCCGCGCTTTCCAATTCACCCCGAGTCCTTCGTTGTGAGCCACGGCGTCTTGAATGATGAGAGCTTCGATGCGTTCAGGATGCGCCAACGCCATGCGAAAACCCACAGGGCCACCGTAATCCTGCATATAAAGCGTGTAGCGCGAGAGCCCAAGCCCTTCGGTGAAATGATTCATGATCTCGGCATAGTGATCGAAGGTGTACGCGAATTTCTTCGGGTCGGGCCAGTCGCTGTGTCCGAAGCCTGGATAATCGGGCGCGACCATGTGATAGCGCTCAGAAAGCCGCGCGAAGAGCGGCTCGAACATTCGCGACGAAGAGGGAAGCCCATGCAGCAAGAGAATCGTCGGCGCGCCTTTCGGGCCAGCCTCTCTATAAAAGATGGAGAGCCCATCGATCTGTATGGTGCGATAAAAGGTTGGGTGTTCCATGGGGCGCTCCTTTTCCTGCGCTTGGGCCAGCAATTGAAATGATGCGGGCATCGCAGAAACCACGAGTGCCATGCAAAAGATCTGCCGGCATCGGTTCCAATCGGAAATGTTGAGAATTCGCATCGTTGATCGCGCTTATGCTACTGGATGCCTGACTCACAGCGTGTCGGTCCCGGTCACTACCAACAGCCGGCGTGAGCACCGCCGTCCACGTGCAGCACTTCTCCGGTTACTTGATCTGCCTGCGCCAGGTAGAGAACAGCGTCGACAATATCTTTTACCTCCGCTATTTTCCCCGTCGGCTGTCTTGTCTTAAGAGAATCCGTGGACCCATCCTTGTGCAGCGCTGTGTCGACAACACCAGGGGCCACCGCATTGAAGCGGATACCTTCTTTTGCGTACTCGATGGCGAGGCTCCGGATCACCGTATTCAAGCCTCCCTTCGTCATCATCGAAACTGACGCATTCAACCCCGCGATCGGCTGATCTGCAAGCGCCGCAGTGATGCTCACAATGTTTCCCGATTTCTGTTTCAGCATTTGTTTCACAGCGAGTTGAGTGATGTAAAAAAATCCCAGCAGGTTGACCGAGACTAAGGCATTAAAGTCCTCAGTAGTAAAGTCCGTGAAAGGTTTGGTGCGCATGATCCCGGCGCTATTCACCAGAATGTCGATGGTTCCGAAGTGCTGGATCGCAGCTTCGACAACTTTGGCAGCGGTCTCTTGCTTACCAATGTCGCCGTCGACGAGAACCAGGCTGGGTGAGGCCTTCAACGATTGACTGACACTGAGAGAGGTCGCGACGACGTTATAACCCTCCTTCAGGAAAGCCTCGACCAACCCTGCACCAATACCGCCCGATGCTCCCGTGACGATTGCTGTTTTCTTGCCTGACATGCGTACCTCTTTGTGTGAAGACAACGAATCCGATTCACGGGTGCCCCAGGTTCGCGCCTCGCCGGTGGGCGTTCACACGGGGTACCCGTGGTTATCGCCAACTCACATCGTCAGCACCACGCGGAACTGTGCATTGCCGCTCATCATGCGCGCGAAAGCCTCGGCCGCTTTTTCGAGCGGATAGGTTTCAATCATGGGACGCACGCCGCTCAGTTCGGCAAAGCGTAGTGTGTCCTCGGAATCGGCCGGTGTTCCTGAGGCCCAGCCCTGAATGGTTTTGCTTCCAAAGATGAGTTGGGCCGGAGTGACCTCAATGGGATCGAATGCCGCCCCGACCACCATGAGTTCGCCGTTCGGGCCAAGACCATCGATCAGCGCGGACATCGCCTTCGAGTTCGGGGCCGTCGCTAGAATTACCCGCGCGCCGCCCAGTTTTTGTAACTCCTCAGCCGCGTTGGTCGAGCCGCTGTCGATGTAAACGGCCGCTCCGAGTTTCTTCGCGAGCGTCGCGTTCTCGGCGCCGCGCCCAATGGCCGCGACTTTGTATCCAAACTTGTTGGCGAATTGAACTCCGAGGTGGCCCAGACCGCCGATGCCTTGCACCGCAACCAGGTCGCCGGGGAGCGCGCCGCTGTGGCGCAATGCGTTGTAGGTGGTAATTCCGGCACAGAGCAGGGGCGCAGCTTCGACATCTTTTAGACTATCGGGTATCGCCACCAGCGCTTCCACGGGAGCAAGCATGTATTGCTGGTAGCCGCCGTCGTAGCTGATGCCCGCAATTTTCAGGTTCTGGCAATTGCGAAAATCTCCGCGCCGGCACTCGCGACACGTGTTGTCCTGCCCGCCGTGCCAACCAACGCCGACACGCTGCCCCTTCTTCCACGCCGAAACACCGTCGCCCACTTCATCGATGACGCCCGCGACTTCATGTCCCGGAATCCGGGGATACTGAATTCCGGGCAATAAGCCGTCTTTCGTGAGCACATCACTGTGGCAAACACCACAAGCCTGCACCTTGATCCGCACGTGTCCCGCATTCGGCGCGGGAATCTCGCGCTCGACGATTTCGAAATCTGCGCCCGGTTTGGAAACCTGCGCCACCTTCATCTTCGCCATCTTCATCGGTACCACTCTGCTCGTTGCCATAAATCCTCCTATGAATTTTCTGTCATTGTTGAAATGCACTTACTGCGTCGTTCGAGATCAGCGACCGGAGCCTCGAAAGGGCGCGCTTCCTCACCTTTTTACTTTTCATCTCAAACACTCCTCTTTCTTATTGGTTGTGATGAGAAGACTTTCCTTCTTGCGGTTATGTCGTCGTCCGTTGACTTGTTACCGGCGTCTTGTTGGGCGTCGGGCTCTGGTTCTTGCGGAGTCGGCGAGAGCGGGCGTTAGCATCCAGCACACTCCGTTCCGACCGGATCTACTGCAGATGTTCCGACCGATTTTCCCGGATATTGTACTCCGCTGGCAAGCGGTGGCGCAGGCCCCTACATCAGGAACCTCTCGAACCCCACGGCCGCGGCTTCTTCTACGGGAGGTAACTATTGAAATGTCGCCAGAGCACTCATTGAGTGGTTTTGAGCGCAATCGCTGATTGCGACAGTTTGGACTGGACCCCTGGGCTGAGACAATCAGTTAAGCGACATTTTGCCGTTCGCTGCCGAAGCATTGTCGGGCGCGGTTGATGATTGGCAGTATAGCTCCGGCTGGTGAAGCGGAAGCGGGCTCTGCCGGAGGGCAACCTGCCAGGAATAGCCAGCTGGAGACTCATCCAGGGCGATGAGCGGGGGCACGGTCGCGAGATCGTGCCCTCATCGCATGGATAGATTTCCCCATGCCTCAGAAAACTCATACGACCTCCTGCGCCACGACCACCGCCAGCACGGGCGACGGCGGTCGACGTTCGAACTCGGCGGGCGGACAATAGCCGAGAGACGAGTGCAGGCGTTTTTGGTTGTAGACCTGTTCCAGAAACTCGCCGATGCGAGCCCGCGCTTCGGTCAGGTTGCGATACTCGCTGCGATAGACTTCTTCGCACTTCAGGGTTTTCATGAACGACTCACAGGTCGCGTTGTCCCAGGGATTGCCGCGGCGCGACATGCTGATCCGGACTTGGTGCGTCTCTAACCGTGCGACATAGTCGTGGCTGGCATACTGCACACCCTGATCGGAATGGTGCACCAATCCGGGCGCGGGCCGCCGCCGCGCCAATGCCATCTCCAGCGCCGCCACGGCCAACCGGGCTTCCAGCGTGGATTCCAGCGCCCAGCCAATCGCCCGCCGCGAAAACGCGTCCAGCACCACTGCCAAGTACACGAACTCTTCCAGCAGCCGGATGTACGTGATGTCGGCCCGCCAGAGCTGGTTGATTCCGCTCACCACCAGCGCCGCCGCCAGGTTCGGATACACTGGCAACCCGTGGGCGGAGTCGGTCGTGGTCACAAACTTGCGCTTCCGCAAACACAGCAGGTTGTCTTCCCGCATCAGCCGCTGCACCCGTTTGCGATTGACGGACAGGCCGCCACGACGCAACTCCGCCGTGATCCGCCGGCTGCCATAGGTCGGCCACTCCAGCGCCACGCGCTGCACCTGATCACGCAGTTCCACGGACGCGGCCTGCGAGATCACTCCGCGCCGATAGAAACCAGCTCGACTGACTCTGGTCAGCGCACACATCCGGCGGATGGTTAAGGGCGTCCCCGCTTTCATTTCGCGCTCGATTTGTTGGTAAACGGTGCGCCGCCACTGGCGGCCCGCAGCTGGCGCTGTTGTTCTACATGCTGCAAGGCTCGCTTCAAAAAATCGATCTCCAGGACCTGCGTAACCGTCCGGTCGTGGCCATGTTGACATCGGTGAGCTTATAGAAGTGTGGGAAATAAGTGTCCACATAAAAATACGTGGACACTTACGGCAAGTGTGTCGGTGCTTCGATTAGGCAGCAGCAGTGGTGTAGGTCGGGCCCGCCGGGGTGATGTTCCATGGCAGCAGGTCCGCGATGCGGTTCACGGAGTGATCGGCGATGCGCGTCAGGACCTCGCTCAGGTATGCTTCAGGATCGAGTCCGTTGAGTTTCGCCGAGCCGATCAAACTGTAGATGGCGGCTGCGCGCTCGCCGCCCGTGTCGGAGCCGGCGAACAAGTAGTTCTTGCGCTTATGTACACGTGCACATAACCGGAATTATGCGCAGTCCGCGATTATGGGTAGTCCGCAGGCCGCATGATGCGAACCAACGGGCTGGTGGCACTCGCGAACTGCACATAATAGTTAGAGCCCCTGTAAGAAACGAAGCATGCGATCAGGTGCTTGATACCGGACCTGCTTCGTGACCGGCGGTTGGACCGCCTTTAGTGCCGCTTCCTTCATCTTAAGGTCGGCTTCTACATAGAGGTGGGTCGTGGCTGGGCTTTCATGACCAAGCCAGAGAGCAACGACCGTGATATCAACGCCGGATTGCAGCAAGTGCATAGCGGTCGTATGCCGGAAGGTATGTGGCGAAACACGTTTGCGGGCAAGGCTTGCGCACTTGCCTCTAGCGGTTTGCACGGCCCGTCGCAGACGATCGGTAACCGCCGACCGTGTTAGTGGGCCACCCGATGACGCGGGAAACAACGGTTTATCCGGTGCCCGTTCGATCTGCGCGAGCCAGCGACGAAGCCGAAGAGCAGTTGCAGGCCAGATCGGCACGGCGCGGTCCTTGCGGCCTTTGCCGTGGAGCCGAATGCTGGGACTAGCATCCAGTGCGAGATCGGCAATCTTGATGTTGATGGCCTCAGACACGCGAGCGCCTGTGTTGTAGAGTGTGGCCAAGAAAGCCTGATCGCGTTGTCCGGATCGTGTGGAAGGATCGGGAGCGCTGATTAGCGCTTGTACCTCTTCGCGCGACAGGAACCCAACCAACGGCCGGCTGTGACGTTTCATCGGGATGGCGAGCACGCGCTGGATGGTGGCCAGCGATTGCGGGTCCTTCAGAACAGCAAAACGCAAGAAGGACCGTATCGCCGCCAATCGGGCGTTCCGACTGCGGATGGAGTTTTTCCGGACTTTCTCGAGATGATCCAAAAACGCCAGTACCAGAGAAGCATCAAGATCGGCGAGGACCAAACGGTCTGTAGGCTTGTTTTGGTGTTCTCGGGCAAACTCGAACAGTAGCCGGAAACAATCGCGATAAGCCGCCACAGTTTGTGGGCTGGAGTTCCGCTGGCGCATCAGACGCTCGAGAAAGAACTCCTGTATCAGACTTGAAAAATGGGTTTGGGGAGTGCTCTTCATCGGCATTCTCCCGAGGAGAAACGGGAGAAACGCTCGGAGGCGATCCCCATCAGTTCCGGGATGGCGGTAACGTACCAATACGTGTCGGAAACCTTCGCGTGTCCGACATAAGTCGCGATGGCATCAGCCACATGATCAAGTTGATTCTGTTGCTGGCCGCGCAACAATGCCCGGCAGATGAACGTATGCCGCAGATCATGGATTCTTGGTTGCGGATGCCCGCCACGCGCAACCCAGCCTAATCGTCGACGCAAAACATCGAAGGTGTGGTGAACCGTTCTATGGGGAATAGACCGACCACTGGCCGTGAGGAAGAACGTTCTGACGCCTGGTTGCCGGGAGATAGTGACGCAAGCTTTAGCGTATCGTGACAAAGCCTCAGTTGCGCTGGAATGAAGCGGTACCACCCGCGACTTCTTGAACTTGGTCTTGCGCACCGTGAGAGCTGACTGTTTCAAGTTAACATCGGCTTGCTCCAGGTGAAGTGCTTCCGAGAGGCGCATCCCTGTTGCCGCCAGTGTGCCGAACAGCGTCACATACGTCAGTGGGCGCGGTCCATCGGGCTTGAGCTCGTGAGCAGCGGCAAGCAGTTCGGAAATTTCCGCTTCTGTGTAGATGTGTGGTGAGATCCGCCGATGAGCGGGCCCGCAAAGCCCCAATGGCAGTACTGGGCAGGCAGGATCGAACTGTCGGCAGTACTTGAGGAATGGACGTAGCACTTCAACTCGGCGGGCTGCTGTGACCGGCCCGGGCTTCTTTGCAGCTTGTACCCAGCGGAGCAGCAAGTCGGTCGTTAGCGGACCGGTGTGGCGACCGGTCTCGTCTGCAAAGCGCGCGAAGGCGTGAAGCTGGTATCCTTCGCCCCGCAAATCGAAGCCCATGGCGCGGCGGGATGCCAGATACTGTTCGACCTGCTCCGACATTCTGGACCGACTCATGCAGCACCTCCCGGCCAAGGTTGCGCAATCGTTGCCAAGCGCGGTACATCGACCTTGGCGTAGATTGCTGTCGTATCCAGGCTTCTATGCCGCAGTATGTCGGCGATCTGTTTCAGGCAGGCACCACGATGCAGCATCCGTGTGGCCGCGGTATGACGCAATCGGTGTGGACCGTGTAGCCGGTGCGTGAGGCCACTGCGTACAGCCGCCTGTCGAACGACAGAACGGATAACACTGGCGTTCACCGGCAAGTGCAGTGGTGCTCGGTGACGAACAAAAACCGCACGGCTTTCGGTGGCGGGTCGCGCTTTGTGCAGATACTCGGCGATAGCCCGTCCGGTAGCGGAAGGCAGGGGCAACACATCAGACCTTGGAGACTTTCCCGCACGCACGGTCAGGGTGCCGTTCTTCCAGTCGATGTCGTCCAGACGTAATGCCGCGACCTCGCAAGCACGGAGTCCCAGATCAACCAAGCAGCGAACGATCGCGTAATCTCGCTGCTGTTGAGGCAGCTTTCGGTCGAACCCAGCCATGAGCGAGGCGAGTTCGTCGGCCTCCAAGTACTGTGGCAAAGCCGCCAGACGCCAGCATGCGGCCGACGGAACCGCTGCCAGCAGAGACTCCACTTGATCCGCATGTCGCAAACTACGGAACCGTAGATAACTGCGCACAGCGGAAGCAACCACTTGTGCTGTGCCCGGTCGGTAGTCTTGGCACTGTGAAGTGAAGAAATCCCTGATTCGTTTCGGCGATAGTAGAAAAACATTGACGCTTCCCTTGGGAAACTGGTGAACCAGGAAACGTCCAATCCACTGCCGCCGCGAGATAAGCGTTGCCGGCGCAAGTCCACAAACATCGCTCGCGTAATCGCAGTACGCTCGCAGTTCCGTGTCAACATGCGCAGGAAACGCTACCTCCGATGACAGTCTCGTTTCGCCAAGAATCGTCAATAGATGGTTCAGAGCCGAACGGATCGTCACTATTCCACGCTGGACGCGGCCGCGGCACCTGCAGTCCGCTAGGTGCCCATTTAGGAAACGCCGGACCGCAGCTTTGCTCACTTCCAGGCGATCACCAACGGGTTCAGCCCAAGAAAGGAAGTGTTTCAGGGCACCTCGGTAACCCCAGATAGCCGATGGACGGTAGCCGCGGGCTTCCAGTGTCGTCACATAAAGACGAATCAAGCTTCGGACATCAACAGCATTCGGTGTAGCCGTTGATCTAGAACTGTGCATGATCTCTCCTCAGGACAGTAGTCCTTCGGGGAGATTGTCCGATTATGTGCAGCTCTCCGGAAACCGGAATGGGAACGAAACCGTCCCGCAACGCTTCAGGACATCGTCACATCTACCAGCTGCACATAATCGCGGACTGAACA
>CAWCQY010000009.1:0-486839 GCA_963797795.1 uncultured Acidobacteriota bacterium | reverse complement strand
ATTGATCCCGTTGTGCCCGCTCGGATCCGAATACGAGTAGGAGACTGATCCGCCTGACGGATACGTTATCGAGGCGATGCGACCCGTCGTGTTCCCGCTTCCGTAGCCGGGAGTCTGCTCGTATGCAATCGTGTACTTCGCCCCAGTGGGCGTGGTGATGCTGGTGGGCAAAGTCCAGAAGCCGGAGTAGTTGGAGTCGGTAATCCCGGAACAGCCAAAGTTGGTCACGAAATTGTAGGTCGTGTACGAAACTGTGTACGACTGATTGCTCCCGCCTGCGTCGGTGTATGTGTACGTATTGTTGGACCCAACAGTCAGAGCCACTTGGCCAAGCGAGTCAGTGTATGTGATAGGGTAGCTGGAGCCGCTGCTCGCTATTGTTGCTCCGTCCGGATCGGTGATTGACCACGGCGTCGTCCCCCCTGCTTGCGCTAGGTTTACCACATTGCCCGCTTTGTCATAGACAATGACCGATTCACTTTGATAGGTACCCGTTATGGAGAGCGTGTAGCCCGAGCCGTCAGTCGCTGTCGATAACAAGTTCCGCTGCCCGGAGCAACTGATTGCTCCCGGTACCGGATGCTGCGCACCCGTGGCGTCGGTCACGTACAGGTTCCACAATTGGGAATTTTGCCCCGGACAATTTGAACTCAGCGCACCCCAACCGAATGACTGTGCTGGCTGAGGAACAAAGTAGGCGTTTGTGAACCATTGCGACGAACTGCCGGACTTCCAAATATAAGAATGGAAGTTCCCCATTAGACCGTAGGAAAACGGAATCTTGCCCGCTTTGTTTCTGATAGGGGCAGAAACGGAGACGTTGCTCGTGGCTAAGTCCACACCACCGATGCCCTGCGTGGAGAATGGCAGAATACCAGCCGCCGGATCGATCTGAGAGAGGGCGAAACAACTTAGCAACAGACAGAAGGACAACGCAAACGCGAAGCGAACCATCGACGCCTCCTGCGGCCTAAAGGTGCCAGACTGTTAAGCACACACTCCTGCATCCACGCGGCTCAACAAATTCCGCGTCTGCAAACACCTAGCCTTCTCGGGAAAGCAGCGATAAGGATCACAAACGGAACTGAGAATCCGTCGCCCCCTTAGACGACATCCTGATCGCTGAAATTGGACGCTACGTTAGAAGAGGCAATCACGAATGTCAAGGGATTTATTTGGTACGACTGAGAAAAGCTAGAGGTGATTCAGCAGGTGATGGCCTTCGGCGGAATGTTGGGTCTGATGGGAGTGCCGCTGCCTGGAATCGAATATGGAATCGCTCTTTCAGCGATCCTCCTTGGTGCTGCAGTAATGTTCGAAGTGCGCCTGCCCGGTGTTGCCGCGCCCATGTGGCCGAGTCTAAGAGTGCTCCCCGATCTGCTACGTTGACGGGGTTCAGCTAGCTGAGGATGCGTAGGATTCATAGGAAAAATCTTCTCATCGCCAAGGCTGGGGCGCCATATGTCAAATCGTCGTTTTCCCTGCCTCAGTCGTTCACCCCTGTCAAAGCGATCGACAACTCAGAGAACTCCCCTCGGCTGTCGCAAGTAACGTAATAGTAGCCGAAAGCCGGGCTGTTGTAGTAGCAATGGTTCCGGTCGCTCTTCCAACCGTAATGATTCTGAGGATTCGGCGGCACGTTCCAGAGATACCCATAGGTGTCATCACTGGTTGGCAGCAAGTTGACGTAGTACAACTTGCCCTTCTTCAGCTTGCAAGGGGTCGATAGCTTCTTGATGGTAATGGCAACAGAGAGAACCTGGCTGTACCCGTATGGCGTAGCAGTCGCGGTTCCGCTGGTGCTGCACACCGTTTTGCCGGCCTGTCCCGCCTTGATACCGACCTGAATCGTAAAGGACGTTGGGTTAACGAGGTGGATGCCTGAGTCCCCCACAAGCTCAACAAAAGTCGCGCCCGTTACGGTGACGTCGTGATCGGGCTTCACGCCAACCCACGCCTGCGCCACGAGCTCGCCATTGTCATAATTAGAATTGAAGATGCCATTGGCCCCGGAGTAGTTGGTGTCGAAGTCACCGGCATAATACAAGCAGTTCTTTGGGAGGCAAAAGCGCGGATAACTTGTCGGACCGTCGTCGATACTAGCCTTCCCTACCGAACTGGACAGACGCGACGGAGCGGCTGCTTCTGGTGTCGCTGCGGGCTGAATCCCTTTGTCCTGAGCTGTGACGAACGAGCCCAAGATGGCAGCCAGCGCAAGCGTGAGCGGTCTCGTCGTCATCGTGTCCTCCTCCTTAGGGCGTGAGCTTAAAGACAACGCCGCAGCCGGTTTGCGAGTTGCAGCCAAAATTGCCGCCCCAATACGTTGTGCCATAGAGGTTTCCGGCTGTATCCTGCACTAAGTTCGAGTAAGATAGCGCTCCGTCCTTATTTGAAAAGCTGTGCAGGATGGTCATTCTGCCGTGCTTGTCCAGCTTAAAGATTGTTCCGAAATTAGATGCGCCGCCTAGACTCGTTGTACCATAAAAGTCGCCGGACTCATGCCGCAGCAAACCGGCAAAAGGGATAGCTCCATCCGGTTGGCCCGCGAAGCGATGCAGCACAGTTACTCCGCCCTCAGGACTCAATTCATATACGACTCCGCAGCCGTTTCCTTGGGTCAAAGGACATTTCAGATCGCCGCCCGCAGCAGTCGTACCGTAGATGTGTCGGTTTTCAGCCTGCACGAGGTTTCCGATCGGAGTCGAACCCCGTGCTCCGCCTGTGAAGGTATGCAACGTCGTCGTCGCGGCAGTGCTCTCGCCGAGCCGGAATACCGTCCCCAAACGGGAGGCCCCATTGCCTGACGTGTTGCCATAAAGATCCCCATTTACGTCCACGGTTAAGGTTGCACCCGGATACTCGGCAGGAGCCTCGAAATCCAATAGCACCGTGAAGTTGCCCGCTGTATCGAGCTTGAAAACCGTTCCGCAACCTCCCCAGCACGATGTCCCACTGCCTCCCGCCTCCGTAGTGCCATAGATGCTGCCTCCAGCGTTCACGGCCAATCCCCCGAGTGGGTAAGTTCCATACTCTAAAGCACCAAAACTGTGCATTACCGTTTCCTTGCCGGAAGGGTCTATCTTGAAAACAGTTCCGGAATTCAATCCCCCGCCTGCCCAAGTCGTACCGTAAAGAGCTCCATCCTCGCCTAGAAGTAACGAGTCGAATGGGTAGGCTCCGTCTTTCGGCATACCCGTAAAGGCGTGCAAGATGGTTTCGTTGCCATTCGCATCTATCTTGAATACGGTGCCGCACCCAGGCCCGCCGTAACCGCAATAATTCGAGGTGCCTCCAAACTGCGTGGTCCCATACAGGTTTCCGGAGCCATCTCGGACAAGGCCGGCTTGTGGGTTTTGCCCATCCCTTCCGCCCTGAAACTCGTACAGAACGCTAAAGGTCTGCGCATGTAGCGGAGGTTCCGGCAAGAGTAGCGGGCCAGGAATAGCCGCCAAGGCCACGACAATCCCCACTCGCGAAATCGTTTTGGACATTCGCCCGGTGTCCTTCATATCGGTGCTTCTCCACGCCCTCTTATCTGCTCGCAAAAGGATCGATCCGCACTCTTACTTGCTAACCCGACCCCCTGGGCACGAATCGACATACTAGTCTCACCTATCCACCGTTGGAACAGTACCCCAGGGGCGGATTGTAACTAGCACCCTGAAAAGTCAACTGTTGACCGTACTCCTTGCTCAGATCTTTCCCGAAGTAAGAAAGGTATACCAAGTCCTGCAAGTGGTAGGTGTAACCGTTGGCCGCGGGGTAAGAATGATAAGCAGCGGTGTCATAACCAAGAAGAGGATCAGCGACCTCAAGGTAAGAGCTGCCCGCGTTGCAAGGTGCCTGCGTATTGCCAAATGGGTCGTCGGCCCATTCGGCGGTCTCGTGCGAGAAATCGTCAACGTCGGGAAATAGGCAGGGAGAGCTATTTGAACAGGACGTTGCATCGTTGTAGGTCGCGTAGAGCCAAGTAAACAAAGCTCCACCGTCCGATGTCAAAGTAGAATTGTGCTCGCCTGCACCGCCTGCCCGCCAGCCCACTACAGGCGCATAGGTACCCAAGAACACGTCATACATGACAAACATGACCAAACCCGTCGGGCTGATCAACTGCTGCTGATACAGAGAGTCGATGAGAGAGGGGATTCTAGAGGGAAAGCTAAACACGTTCACGACGCCAATGCATTGACCATAAAGTCCTGTGGTGTCATTTGCGGCTGCGCCGTCGGTTAAGTTAGGGAATCCCAAGTTCTGTTCTTGCACAAACGTGGGAGGGTTCTGGAGATTGAGGTGATAATTTTGGTTGTAATTGAGAACGTCGTACCAGAAATTACCCCGCTGAAACGCGTCGATGTATTGTCCAGCATAGCCGCTCGGCTCCGTCGGGAAGCCAGTTATTCCCGTGAATATGGGCGACGACACCACCATCTGGACGGCGCTCTCGTTGTTGTAGACGATCGTGCTCGGGTCAAAAACATGCTGGCCCGACGTGCAACTGGAGTTCCCAAAGGTAACTTTCAAGGGAACTACGTAAACCGGGATAGGGCTCCCGTTTTGGTTTTGGTTCGACGGGTCGGTTCCGGCCATGAAGAACGGGTAGTTCGTGTTGTTATGCGAGTCGTTGAATTGACCGTTCCAGGTCTGGACGGTTACCTGGGCGAGCGCTGTGGATCCGAGCATTACGCACGCCAGAATACTCGCCATAGCTAAAAAGCTGGCCTGACTTGACCTTGTCTCGGGAGTGCTGGAAAGCGGCTGCCGTTTGTCGCATTCACGCATTTGAAAGTCCTCACATTGTTGAGGTTGAGCACATGCTCATACGGATTCTCAAGAACTGGCGCATGATTATACATCCGTCCTGCTCTTCGCCGCCAGTGTGAAACCGTCCTCCCGAGCGGAAAAATCGGGGAATTAGGGGCCCGCCCAGGTGGAGTGCACCCCAAAACTGAGACAGAGATAATGGTGACAGTTCTCGACAAGGAGAAGCAATGTCACAAGGGAACGAAGCAGTCCGAGTACGGAACGGAGTTGAAGTTGGCGGCGGTGCGCCGTGTGCTGGCGGGAGAAAGCGTAAGCGCGGTAGCGCACTTTTGTCCGTAACTGTTGAAATATCGCCATACGGAGTGGACTCGTCTGCCAATGCCGTGGATGCGGGCGATAGCCCTCGCGAATCCGACCCGCGTACCAGCGCGACACGCCAATCCTTTTTGCGATGGCCGTAGCTGAGGCTCGCGCGAGTGCCGGTTGAATTTCCTCCGAAAAGACCTGTTCGGTAAGCCATGATGGTTGCTTTGCGGGATCCCACTCTGCCCTCGCTTGAGCATGCCTGCGGTGAGTCGCTGCCTCCTTGGCGATGGCTTCCGGGGTATGCCCGGCAACACGTCCGGCCTTCGCGACTTCTACAAGGCGGAAGCCTGGGCATCTGTGCAGCAATTGTGCAGTGCCCCCGCTACCTCATTGAATCTGCTGCCCTGATTTCGGGGTGAACTATCCAGGATACTTAACCGGAGTGTGGTTTAAGCGACTCTTTCGCATCCTCTTGAAAATCTCCCCGGCCTCCCGGGCGATGGAGGATATTTCCTGCACGCGCGATTTCTAAAATTCCACCACCCCATCACCGGCGAACAAATCAATCTTGAAGCAGCTTTGCCGTCTGGGTTCTTATTGCGTCAGTAGGTTCAGGGGCAGGATTCGAATCGAAAAGTCGGGAAAATTCGGGGACAGACGGATGTGACCACAATTCGGACATCTACCAGCTGCCTCTGTCCCATATTTATCAGGCCAAATATTAGAATTAAGGGCATGCCGCAATGTTTGTTCTGCATGAAGGAAGGGGAGGGGGACGCCGTCCGTTTTACGGACGAGCACATCTTTCCGGCGGCGCTCGGCGGCAATCTGGTTGTGAAGGATGGCAGTTGCGATGGCTGCAATCACGGCAACTCAAAGTTCGAGCAGGCGCTCGCGGTCGAACTCACGCCGATGCGTATGTTGCTGCAAATCCCGGATCGTTACGGCAAGGTGCCGCATACCACCGCGACGATTATCACTCCTGAAAAAACCTACGACGGTCGCGTGAAAGGCGACGGTAAAGTGATTATCAAACCGCTCGTCACTGAGGAGAAGAACGAAAAAGGCGAGCGCGAATTCGTGCATCGGTTCCTCACCGACAGCCAGAAGGAAAAGTTGCGGACGCAGGCCGAGGAGAAAGGGCAGCAACTGATTGAAATGGGGTCAGGAGAGCCGGTCAGGGCAGAAGTGCATATCGGTGGCGACCTGATGGTGATCGGTTCGCCCCAGGGACTTCGAACCGTGGCAAAGATCGCGTATGTCGGCCTCGCGCATCTTGTCGGCGTGAAGGTCGCGGCCGGGGGGGCATTCAGGGAGGTGCGACAATACATCCATGCCGGAAAGCCAGAAGGGGTCGCGCGCATTTTCACCAACAAGCCCTATCTGGAGGCCTGCCAGCAAGGGCCGCACCAGCACTCCATCGCAATTGCTGCGCGCCGGGATAAGCACCGGGTGGACGCCATCGTGAGGCTGTTTGGGGAGCTGACCTACTTCGTGGTGCTATCCGATCACTATGACGGCGCGGATTTCTGCAACACGCTCGTCTATGACGCCTATCGAGGGGAGGAAAACGGGATGCTCTTCGCGCATGAGCAGGCAGAGCTGCTCCAGACGGAGGATGTCGCGAACAGCAAGGACACGAAATGGGACGATCTCGAAGGCTTCGGCAGAAACTTCTGCGCGTTCATCGAACGAGTCGCAGAGGAAAAGCGGCAGAAAGACATTGCTGCAAAGAAGAAAAATGAGGATGCAGCTGCAGCTTCAGGTTCGGTCGAGCAAACGTTGTCTCCTTACGTCCCGTCTCGCTTGCAATCAAAATTGGCAGGGGGCGGTTATTGCGGCAGCCCCATCCGGCGTAGTAGGTCGGGGTACCGGGAGTCGGAACGCAGATTGTCCCAGAAAGGATCGGGCTTGATATAAGCCAAGTTGGCAGAATGCTGTCGATAACTTTCTTCTAGGAGTTCAAAAGCGTGGTCTTTGTCGCCAAGGCCCGCGTAGATTGCGGCCACCCAATAGGGGTCGACAGACGTCGTCGACGATAATGAGTTGAACTGTTCGATGACTCTTTCTGCATCCCTTCGTCTACCAGCGACCGCGTAGATCCAACCTAACCCCGAAGCTGTCAATTGGTTCTCGCCAGACACCTCATGCCCCTGCGGTCCCATTTTCTCGTGCTCGGAGGTGGCCTGCGCATAATCGCCTTTGCGTGCATACGCCCAGGCAAGCATCGAATGCAGCCACATCGCGCTCGGCTCGAGGTCAATCGCTTTCTGGCATTGGAGAATCGAATCGTCGTAGCGCTGAGCGACCATGTACTCGTAGCCCAGGTCTCCGGCGATCATCGGTGAAAGCGGGTCCAGGTCCTGCGCACGTTTGTTCTCGGTGATGCCTTCCTCAACGCGACCCGTCCAAGTTAGGAGTTGAGCATACCGGTTGTGGGCGGGTGCATTGCGAGGGTCGAGCGCAATCGCTCGCTTGAACTCCTGTTCAGATCCCGTCCAATCCCATTTATAAAGTGCTTTGACCGACCCAAAGGGAATCAACTCCCGGCGCCTCCCCTGCCGTTCGGCGGCGTGATCAAAGAAGACGCGCAGGATTCCCACACCTGGTGGCCGCCGCGCATCGTGCCGCCCAAGGGCGCGCCCAACATCCTGCTCATCCTGACCGACGATCAGGGCTACGGTGTTCCGGGTACGTTTGGCGGCGTCATTCCGACGCCGTCGCTGGACCGGATCGCGAAGGCGGGGCTGCGCTACATCGAATTTAACTCCACCGCGCTATGCTCGCCGACTCGGGCGGCGCTGATCAGCGGCCGCAACCACCACTCGGTGGGTTTTGGCGTGATCACAGAGTTGTCGACCGGCTTCCCGGGTTATGACTCGATCATCGGTCCGGAGAACGCTACCATCGGCAGGATCCTCAAAGACAATGGTTACGCCACGTCGTGGTTCGGCAAGAACCACAACACGCCAGGCTTTCAATACAGCACGGCAGGACCCTTCGATCAATGGCCGTCGGGGATGGGCTTCGATTACTTCTACGGCTTCCTGGGCGGCGAGACCGACCAGTGGACGCCTTACCTATTCCGCGATCACACTCAGATCACGCCGTGGATTGGCAAGCCCGGCTACAACCTCACCACCGACATGGCGGACGACGCGATCAACTACCTGCAGCAGATCAACGCCGCAGCGCCCGACCAGCCGTTCTTCCTCTATTACGCCACCGGCGGAAGCCACTCGCCGCACCAGCCGAAACAGGAGTGGATCGACAAGTTCCACGGCAAGTTCGACATGGGCTGGAATGCCATGCGTGAGCAGATTTTCGCCAACCAGAAGCGGTTGGGCGTCGTTCCCGCGGATGCGCAGCTGACCCCCTGGCCGGATAGTTTGCCGAAATGGGATTCGCTGACGGCCGACCAGAAGAAGGTATTCGCACGGCAAGCCGAAGTCTATGCGGGTTACACGGCCTATAGCGACCACGAGATTGGCCGCGTCATCCAGGCGGTCGAGGACATCGGGAAGCTCGACAATACGCTGATCATCTACATCGACGGCGACAACGGCACCAGCCCCGAGGGCACGCTTGTGGGCACGTCTAACCAGTGGAGGGCGTACAACGGCATCCTGGAAGAGCCCATCGCCGAGCAACTCAAGGCCTACGACGCCTGGGGTTCGGCGACAACCTACCCGCACATGGCGGTCGCGTGGTCATGGGCATTCGACACGCCATTCAGGTGGACAAAGCAGATCGCATCGCACTTCGGCGGCACGCGGCAGGGCCTGGCCATTTCGTGGCCCGGTCATATCGACGATGTCGGTAGCATCCGCACCCAGTTCCACCACATCATCGACATCGTGCCCACGATCCTCGAAGCCACCGGAATTCCGGCGCCAGATACGGTTGACGGCATCGCCCAGAAACCGATCGAAGGCGTGAGCATGGCGTACACCTTCAAGAAGGCGAACGCCAATGCGCCCTCGACCCGCACGACCCAATATTTCGAAATGATCGCCAATCGTGGGATCTACCACGACGGCTGGTACGCCTGCACTACTCCGCCGCATGGGCCATGGATATTGAATGCGCCTCTGCCTGCACCGAACGACTACAAGTGGGAGCTGTACCACCTGAGCGAGGATTATTCGCAGTTTAACGATCTCGCGGCCAAGATGCCCGATAAGGTCAAGGAAATGCAGGCGCTATTCCTGCAGGAGGCGGCGAAGTACAACGTGCTCCCGCTGAACAACGATACATTTGCGCGGGCGCTCGCACCACGTCCAAGTGCGACTGCGGGACAGACCGTCTTCACGTACTCTGGCGTCCGGCCTGGCATTCCGACCGCCAACGCACCGAACTTTCTGGGCAAATCGTACACGATTACCGCCGAGGTCGATGTCCCAGCGGGTGGCGGCGATGGGATGATCGTCACCAATGGAGGGCGGTTTGGCGGGTATGGGTTGTACCTGCTCAAAGGCAAGCCGGTGTTCGATTACAACATGCTCACCCTCGCTCAGTACCGCTGGGAAGGCCAGCAACCGCTCTCCGCGGGCAAGCACACAATCGTGTTCGACTACACCTATGAGGGCCCGGGCATCGGCAAGGGCGGCAGCGGTGTACTGAAGGCTGACGGCCAGGTTGTTGCCACAGGGAAGCAGGCAAACTCGATCGCTTTCCGGAAGTGGCGGACGAGACCTTCGACGTCGGCGTTGATACCCGCACCGGAGTGAACGACAACGACTATCAGGTGCCGTTCGCCTTCACCGGCACGATCGACAAGCTGACCTTCAAGCTCGGTCCGTCGCAGCTTACAGCAGAGGACAACAAAGCCGCCGCGGAAGCAATCGCCTCAGCCAAAGACTAGGCGGACAGGGCAAACCGGAAAAGCGCGCTGCCAGCCCCAGGCTGGCGGCGCCTAATCGGCAGCGGGAGCGAGATCGTCGCAAACCACATCTGAGCTTTGTACCGCCCAGCAGTGGCAGGTCGTTTCGCTATTGAGGAGCCAGCATGAAAGGTAATCATCCTCGCATTGTGATCGCTGACGACCACACCTTCATCGCTAATGCTTGCAAGAAAATGCTCGAACCGGACTATGATGTGGTGGCTACGGTGGGTGACGGGCATGCACTGGTGCGCATTGCGGCTACTTCAAAGCCTCAGTTGATCATCCTAGACATAGGCATGCCGCTACTGAACGGTCTCGACGCCGGAGATCAGATCAAGCAAATACTGCCTTCAGTGAAGTTAGTGTTCTTGACGATGAATATGGATCCGGTTTTGGCCGCCGAGGCATTCCGGCGTGGAGCCTCAGCCTATTTGTTGAAGACTTGCGCAGCTTCTGAACTGATAGCTGCTGTCCGAGAGGTTCTGAATGGCAAGTCGTATCTCTCCCCAGCGATTGCCAAAGAAACGGTCGATGTCTTGTTGAGCAGGGACAACGAACGCATTGATGAAGGGCCGCGGCTGAGTGAACGACAGCGCGAAGTGTTGCAGCTGCTAGCCTGCTTAATTCATCAGAGCTGAGATTTGTGTGGGGGAGGTGGGATCAAGAGCATGGATCGATAAGGGATGGAGCGGGTCAGAGGCCGTGGGGAACGAAACTGGGGCGGGACCGGGTGGGGGAAGGTTTTTTGGGGACGGCTCCGCTGGACTGCTGGTGGAAAGTCTGAGTTGGGGGCAGGGGGCGGATCAACTGCTGTTAACGGCGAGCGTGGCGGAGCAAAACAAGTTCTGAAAGGGCCAAGCGCTGGCGAGGTGGAAGCGGATGCAGCGGGCGGTGTGGCGGACGCGGGCGCCGATTTTGAAGAGCTGGGCGCGTAGAGTTTCAATCTGGGCTGAGCGCCAAGGCTGAGGCAACTGCAGACGGAACAGGTTGACCAGGTTGTAGGCGGCGGCGTGCAGGAGCAGGCGGAAGGCGTTGGCCAGAAAGCGGTGGCAACTGAGGCGGTCGGCGCGAAAGCCGTTCTTGAACTCCTCGATGCGGTTCTCACACTCGCCGCGATCGTTGTAGAAGGCGAAGAGGTCAGAGGCGCGGCCTTGGCAGTTCGTCACGACGAAGCGCAGGTTGGTGCCGGCGGCGGTGTGCTCGGCCTTGTAGCCGATGCGGCGCTGGCGCGGCCAACTGCGGGCGCGGTGGCGGAAGCTGGAGAAGCTGCGCTGCGGGAGTTGGGTGCGGCGATAGCGCCGCTGCAACTGTTTCTGCCGCGGTTCGGCACGTTGTTTAAAGACGCAGTTGGCGGGGATGCCGATGGCATACTCGATGTCGAAGAACTCACAGAACCGATAGAGAAGTGGCAGAGCGAAACCGGCGTCGCCACGCAGTTTGATTTTCACGTCGGGGAACGCGGCCTGCAGACGCGGCACCAGGCGCAACAGCATGGGTACGATGCGGGCATGACTGGAGGCGTTTCCCGGCCGCAGGCGAGCCGCCAGCAGGCATCCGGTGTGGCGCTCGAAGACCAGCATCGGATGATACATGTGCTGGCCGTAGGCGCCGTTGAAGAAGCTGAGTTGCTGTTGGCCGTGGGTAGGATCGTCGGTGGAATCGAGATCGAGCAGGATCTCGCCGCGCTGGCGGACCTGCTCGCCGCAGAGGCGGATGAACTGCTCGCACAGTCGGTCGTTCCAGCGCACCAGATCGCGTCCCGCGGGAGCGTTCTCCCAACGGCTGAGCGTGGGCTGGGAGCCGAGCGCGACGCCTAGTTTCTGATCGGCGACGATCTGCAACATGGGATCGTGGCGCAGACGATCGGCGTCATTGGCATCTTCGTATCCGGCGACGATCTGATAGATGCGTTGCCGCAGCAGCGCCGGTGCATCGTGCTGCACGCGTTCTTTTTGACGCGGGTCGCTGAGGCCTTCGGCCCAGTCCCGAGTCAGATGATAGCGCTGATCGAAGGCGCGCAAGGGCAACAGACCGGCGTCGCTGGTGATCTGGCCGCCGGAAAAATCGGCGCGGATGGGTTGATGACGGTAGAAGGAGAAGGTCAGCTGTGGTAAAACACTTTGTATCAAGCGATGGATGCTCCGAAAGGGAATGCTGGGTGGCGAAACCCAGTGTTCATCATTCCTTTTAGAGCATCCTTTCTCTTTTGGCTAGAGACCTCGTGAATAATCCAGGCTAGCCGAAGGAAAGTCGATGAAGGAAATCGGGGGGCAATTGAATGTGACCACGAACACGGTCGCTTTTCATAAGTACCGCATCATGAAGACATTGAACGCCAAAAGCAATACTGAGCTGGTGCAATACGCGCTCAGAAACCATATTATTGCTGCGAAGGTTTCTCCCAATTCGGTATTGGCAGGATGAAGACGCGATCCTGCCGAGCTAAGGGGCATAAAATTGCGAATGCCCTCATTGACCGGCTATCCATAAGCCGTTTGGGAGAGAAGGTAGAGTCGATAAGGAGTCAAGAGAAGAAGAACACGAAAGAAAGGAAGAATAAGTCTTCTCTCATCTTCGACAGATCGACCGCATCTTGAGTGGTGCATAACGGGCAGAACCCCAGCCGGAGACTCTGTTCTGATCCGTCTAGTGTGCTGAAGTCTGACGAAGGCGGATCGGTCGAAAGTTGCGTTGCCAAAGGCGTTCCATTGGGTGGTTGACGTAACTCCCCATTACGCTCAAAACCTCCTCAATGAGCGCTGTGGCCTGGTTTCGCTAACTAACGGTTCTAGCTGCGAGCCAACACTTGCGATTCAATAGGCAGCTTCTGTAAACGTAATACCAGCGAAGGACTAGCGGTTTCCCCAGTTGTATTAGCTGACGGGGTGGATAGTTTTATCTATAGTTGGCGGTCGATCTGCGTCGCAATCGGACCGCTTCGTCGACTTATTGAGGGGCAATCAAAGACTGGCGCCAAATGGTGGACTCCGACGCGCTCATCGGCAAAACGCTTTCCCACTATCGCATCCTCGATAGACTCGGTAGCGGTGGGATGGGAGTCGTGTACAAGGCTGAGGACACCGAACTGGGTCGCTTTGTTGCCCTGAAATTCCTTCCCGACGATCTTGCGAAAGACCCTCAAGTTCTCGAACGATTTCGCCGGGAAGCACGAGCCGCTTCCGCTCTAAACCACTCAAACATTTGTACTATCTACGAAATCGGGGAGCACGAAGGCAGGCGCTTCATTGCCATGGAGTGTCTGGAAGGGAAAACCCTAAAGAACATGATTTCGGGTCGTCCGATGGAAGTGGAACGGACCTTGGAACTCGCACTGGAAATAGCTGACGCATTAGATGCGGCCCAGTCAAAGGGAATCGTCCACCGCGACATAAAGCCTGCAAATATCTTTGTGACCACGAACGGACACGCGAAGATTCTGGATTTTGGTCTCGCCAAGATCAGCGGGCCAAGCCCTGAGAACGGGAACGAGACCACACTCGCTACTCAAGAAATGATCACTGAGCAATTGACAAGTCCCTGCAGTGTCGTCGGCACGGTTGCTTACATGTCACCCGAGCAGGTGAGAGGGAAGGAATTGGATGCGCGCACGGATCTGTTTTCATTCGGCTCTGTCATGTATGAGATGTGTACCGGAATGTTGCCGTTCCGAGGAGATACGTCGGGAGTGATCTTTGATTCAATCCTGAATCGGGCGCCAGTGCCAGCAATCCGATTGAATTCTGATCTCCCGCCGAAGCTGGAAGAGATCGTAGCCAAGGCATTGGAGAAAGACCCCGATGTTCGGTATCAGCATGCATCCGATATCCGGGCAGACCTGATGCGTTTGAAGCGTGCGGTGGATAGCTCGACCGCGATCGCGGAGCCAAAGGCGACTTCCCCAAAGTATTCGCGCCGATTCGTCTGGGGCTTTGCCGCGATTGCGGCTGTCCTTATCGCCGGTTCGGCATTCTTGCCATGGCATTCTCTTGTTTCCCGTTCCTCAGGAAACCCGTCCATAGGCTCGATCGCAGTCCTGCCCTTTGCTAATGCCAGCAACAATTCTGAAATAGACTATTTAGGGGAAGGGATGTCTGAAGAAATCACAAATTCGCTTTCCCGGCTTCCCAATCTCACCGTCATGGCGCAAAGTACGGTATCTCGATATAAATCGCGGCAAGAAGATCCGCAAGGTGTAGGACGGGACCTCCATGTCGATAGTGTGCTCACCGGACGTGTGGCCGAGCATGAGAGTGATCTAACCGTGGAAGTGGAGTTGGTGAATGTGGCGACCGGGGCACAGCTATGGGGTCAGCGATACACTCGCAAAGCCAACGATGCATCTATGCTGCAGACTGCGATTGCGAGTGACCTTGCAAGTAAACTGACGCCTCAGATCACCAGCAGCGAGCGCGATAAGGTGGCGAAAGCAAACACGAGAGATGCTGACGCGTATGAGTTTTATTTGAAAGGGCGCTACCATGCCGGCAAATCGACAGCAGACGGGTTAAAACGAGCGATCGCCTATTTCCAGCAGGCGATCGAAAAAGACCCGAGTTACGCTTTGGCATACGCTGGCCTGGCGGATGCATACCTTCGGCTGGGAGCAGGCTTCGGTTACGCGCCTGAGAGCGACGTTTTTCCAAAGGCAGAAGCCGCGGCGATCAAGGCATTAGAAATTGACGATACACTTGTCGAAGCGCGCGCGGCCTGTTCGGACAATTGTGCACAACGTACGAAAATGCTTCTGACTAGTGGGTTGTTGAGGACATAAGGCAAATCGAACATAATCCGTTATGGCAAAGCTCAGATCCGGCTGAATTACTTTAGCCCGATGACAAGTCGTATGATGCACTATTGGACGAAGGTGACTCAGCGCTTGCTGCCGTCACGTTGCCTACAAACGGCGAAAGAATCTTAACGAGTGAATCCAATACTCTCACGTCATCCGGCCCGATCCCATCCAACTCGTCAAGCGTTTGCGGATAGCGAAGCTCAAAAAAGAATGGGTCAAACATCGCAAATGCGCTTTCGACAGTAAGCACCCCTTCTCGGACGTGAACATACCACCGCACGATCAATTCCGCCGACAGGTCAAACTCCGAGCGCCTTGCAGACAACGCCCTCGCAAGATCGACAAGGTTGTGGTTCCAAGCGCAGTGGGCCTCATCCAGCTTCTCGGAAGGGTCCAATTGCGACAACTTGTTGGGGTTGAAGATCGTGTACCCCTCGTTGATAAGGGCGGCCTTCAGAAACATTTCAAGCGCATGGTGCGCGACGGGCGCGGCCTCGAAGCACATCATTAGCGCATTTTCGTGCGTGAAGAGTATCCGCGCGGCATCGTAAGCGATGGCCGCACGATCTCTCCACGCCGAAGCGTCTCGCGCATACTTGTCAAGGTGAATCATTTTTTCCCCTTGCCTTATTTTACCCCCCGCCCTTTCCGCTCCCCATTCTCGCTCCGGTCACCCGCCCCGCACCCATCCTCCTCGCGCGCTCCCGCCACTCCTTCCCGCCCGGTGCCGGAATACGCGGGTAGCGGGGGGGGAGGTCAAGCGTAGCGTTTTCCCCTCGTGCCCCTATAACCCCCAAATACGTTGACGGGGATAGCTATAGGAGGCTTCAGAATCCGGACACCCGCGATGGCTTTGGTCAGAGATTTGGGCTGCGGGATGGTTTTCGAACTCACCCCGTGTAGCTTACCCCTTTACGTTGATCCACCGTTATATACGGGGAAAAGTGTCCTAGGTGCGTTGCGAGTAACGGAAGCTAACGAACTAGTAACCATCCTCACGCCGTCTTTTTCCACCACGAGCACTCTGTAAATCTCTGCCTGAGATTACGAGATCGTCCCGCCCCCGCGCGGCCAGGATCAACCGTTACGCTTCGCGCGCGAACGTGAATTCTTCTGTGCAGGATAGTCCCCTAGCCTGCGTTTTGTCTAAAACGAGAATCCCTTTTGATGAAAACTAAAGTCTCTCTGTTGGTGAAATCGAACTCCTTGACAAGGAAGATTTCTGCCGGATAATGTACGCAATTGCGACTCAGCTTTACGCCGGGTCACCGCTCAGAACCCAGGGAAACCGTCTCGAACTTCATTTCATCAAGGAGGCCTCCCGTGAAACTCTCAGCTAAGCGGTTGTTGAGTCTGTCGTTCCTCGCAACACTTACGGCAACGCCTGCGTTCGCCCAAGTCACCTTCCAACACATAATCATCGTCGTCCAGGAAAATCGCTCGGTCGACAACCTGTTTGGCGACCCAAACACCACCCTCCCAGCAGGCGTGAATCTCTCCCCTGTCGGCTACTTCAACGGAAACGGAAATGGCAACAACCCAATTAGCCTGACGCCTGCGGCTATGACCGCCGACTTTAATCCCGACCACTCCAACAAATCGTTCGTGGACACCTGCAACCTACAAACAAACGGGGCTTGCCTAATTAATGGGGATCCTACACAAGTGAACTGTGGTGGTGGCAGCGACTGCTGCACCGGCCAGTATCAGAACGACTCCTACTGTAAGATTAACGGTCAATGGGACTACCTCTGGATCAAGTACGTCGACAACTCGACCAACCAGATCCAGCCGTACTTCGACCTCGCCAACACCTACGGCTTCGCCAACTACTTTTTCCAAACCAACGAAGGCCCGAGCTTCCCCGCCCATCAGTTCTTGTTTGGCGGGACCTCGGCGCCCAGCGCCAGCAGCCCTCTGTTCTCAGCCGAGAACCCAGTGGGGCCGAACAACGCGGATGGGCTATCCCCTAGCCAAGATACCGGCTGCAGCGGCATCGCCACCACTCCTCAGACGGTGGCCTTAATAGACTACAGCGGTAGCGAAACCAGCAATAACCCAATGTTTCCGTGCTACGATCATGGCACTTTTGAGCGACCTGCTCGAAGCGCACCATCCCACGATCGGCTGGGGCTACTATACCGAGAGTCCGTACTGGCTCTGGACTGCCCCAAATGCGATCAGCCACATATGCGAGCCTTTAGCCTACAACGGAAATCAGCCTTATTGTGACAATTCGGATTTCACGAGCCACGTGAATACGACCACAGCGGGGCAGATTCTGCACGACCTGGGGGCGGACACGCGCCCGGGGCAGCAAGTGTGCAACCTCCCCACCACTAGCGTAACTTGGGTGATTCCCGACGGTGCCTGGTCGGACCACCCCAACGGCAATCAGGGCTGGGGGCCCTCCTGGGTTGCATCTATTGTCAACGCGGTCGGCGGCTACAACAACTCGGGACAGCAGCTTACCTCCCATTGCGGTTACTGGGCTAATACGGCCGTCCTCATCACTTGGGACGACTGGGGCGGCTGGTACGACCACGTCACACCGCCTTCGGTAATAATCAACCAGCAGAGCACGTGGGGCTCAGGCTACGTGTATGGCTTTCGCGTGCCGCTGCTGGTGGTCTCCGCGTATACGGGGATCAAGAACTCTAACGAGACCTACAGCCCTTACATCTCGGAGCCTTGGAACGGACAGGGCACCCCTCCTACCACGTGTCCAGGCAACTGCATGGACTTCGGGAGTATTCTAAAGTTCGTCGAGCTGAATTGGGGTCTGCCGCTTATCGGTAACGGAAACTACGCTGATGACCACGCTACGAAACTGGATACCGGTTTCTTCGGACTGACCACGGCGCGCCCATTCCAGTACATCAGCGCGCCGAAGACTCAGCAGTTCTTTATTAACTACAACGGCACTCCGCAGCCCCCGGACGACGATTAGAGGGCTGCGGGGTCCCGGGTATGACTCTCAACCGGGCGCCGGCTTTTTGCGAAGCCGGCTGCCCAACGCCCAATATTTGATAGTACAATTCCAGTCTGCGGTTCTGTGCCTCAGCGCTTTCCGGATGATGGCATCATTGTGGCGAGGGTAACTTGGATGTTAGAACGGTCGCATCGGTTTTGGGCACCCCGCACTCTCGTCCTCATTTCCGCGGCCTTGGTTCTGGCAGCTTCCGCCTCGGCGATTCCGAAGGAAAAAGTGCTGCACAGTTTCGCTTGCACCCCGGACGCGTGTGCGCCACAAGCTACCGTTGTCCTGAACCGGCATGGGCACCTTTACGGAACCACAAGCGGGGGCGGAGGCGCAGGCCACGGCGCGGTCTACGAGCTGACACGGACCTCGTCCCGCTGGACTGAAAGCGTTATCTATGGCTTCACGGGAAGCGGAGGGTATAATCCAAACGCGCCGGTGATCGTTGACCGCGCCGGGAACCTCTATGGCGCTGCTGCCGCCGGTGGCACCCACGACGAGGGCACAGCCTTTGAGCTCTCGCCCGATTCCAACGGCTGGGCGGAAACAACGCTTTATGACTTCTGCTCTCGAGGTAGCGGCTATTGCACCGATGGAGAAGATCCTTGGGCGGGCCTGGTGCTTGACGAGACGGGTAATGTTTATGGCGTCACCCGCGAGGGAGGACTATACGGGGGCGGTATTGCTTTCGAGTTGACTCCCGGCTCTAACGGCTGGACAGAAAATATCCTTTACAGCTTCTGCGCCAAGTTCGTGCAATTTTGCAACGATGGAGTACAACCTTATTTTGCTCCGATCCGCGATGCGAACGGCAATCTCTTTGGCACAACAGAGTACGGCGGTATCGCCAACTTCGGCATTGCGTTCGAGATCTTGCCGATGGCTGGCGGCGGTTGGAAGGAACGCGTGCTGCACAGCTTCCAGGGACACGGCAAAGACGACGGATCGCTCCCCTATGGTGGCCTTGTCTTCGATCATTCCGGGAACCTGTATGGCACTACCACGGAAGGCGGCCCGACCGGCCAAGGTACGGTCTTCAAGCTTAGCCCAGCCTCCCACGACCGTTGGAAGGAGACGATTCTCTATTCCTTTCCGAACATCCAGAATGGCGGCTATCCTCAGGGTACGCTGGCAATCGACAAAAGCGGCGCACTCTACGGTATCGCCGGGGGCGGAGGAGGGTGCGGCGGGACCTGCGGCCTGATCTACAAACTTGCTCCCCAGCCCCATGGGAAGTGGAAGTATAGCGTCGTTTACAAGTTTAATGGCCCGGACGGAATGTGGCCGCAAGGCGGAGTGATCCTGGACAAGGAAGAGAAGCACCTTTACGGCGCGACCGAATACGGTGGCGCCTACGGCTACGGCGTAGTCTACGAAATCACGCTGTAACTTTTTTGACGGGAAAGCTTCTGGCGTTCCAGCCCTCCTTCAATGAGGCTCGGACGGAAATTGACCTGCAGCGTCGTCTATCGACTAACCATGCACGGAACCACAAGTGTATCCGCTACCGCAAGTAGTGTAAGCGTGCAGAAGTTTGTTGTCTCAGGCCACGGTACGGATCTCTATGCGGTGGCACCCGGACAAGCTTGTACCTCGTCGTGCGGCACGCCATGACCTTTGACGCATGGAGGGTAGCGGACTAGTTTAAAACAGCCCACAACCTATCACCCTATCGGACCAGTCGGCACGACCGCCGAAATGCCAACGAGCTGCGCCAGAGCCTGCCAGTGCCGTGGATGCGGGAGGTAGCCCTCGCGAATGCGGCCAGCGTACCAGCGCGATACTCCAATCTTCTTTGCGATGGCTGTAGCTGAAGCCCGCGCCAGTGCCGGTTGAATGTTCTCCGAAAAGACCTGTTCGGTGAGCCATGATGGTTGCTTCGCCGGATTCCAAGCAGCCCGCGCTTGCGCGTGCCTTCGGTGGGTTGCTGCCTCCTTGGCAAGTGCTTCAGGGGTATGTCCAGCCACACGTCCGGCTTTCGCGACTTCCACAAGTCGCTTGGTCGCAATCTCAGCGTCGCACTGATTGCAATTCGTTGAATCACCTCGAACCGTTTTGCCGCATCCACGGCAGCGACGTTCTGGTTTTGGGGTCTCTGACTTCCGAAAACGACGGACGCCGCTTTGCGATACGGCGATGTTGCTGCGTAAGCGGAGTTGAAAGTTTGTGCTCACTTTTTGATGGGGATATCGTAGCCCACAAGGTCCGCGCCAGGTACTCAGCCCAGGGCGCAACCAGCTTTCCCCAAGTTGGCGCTGTCTCGGATAGCCGGGCGCAGAGATGAGTCATGAGCCTGCAATTGCCTGTTGCAGTCTCAAAGAAATCAGCCTTACGTAATGGCTCCGTACTCAACCACTGATACAGCCAGCGTTCTACCTCCGGGCGGATCGGCTCCATAATGTCAAAAGCCAGTGAATCGCGGTTTGGCCGTGGAAGATGCAGAAAGCCGATTCCTGGATCAAGGCCGAGAACGGCGAGGGCTAAACGTGCCTCTGACTCGCAAACGGCAAATACGAAATTCAAAAGTGCGCTTGCAGGATTCACGGCGAGACGGGGACCGCCCGTAAGCGGACTTGCTCGTGTGCCAAAAGCGCGCCAGTGGTCTGGAACTCTGCGTAGATCGGACTTGGGCCAGAGGATGGGAACATCGCGCCATGCATTCCAATACGCGACCGCCGCATGCGCTTCAAGAAGGCGAACAGCGTCCAGGTTTTCAGCATCCGTTAATCTCCCTCTCGATCGAGCGACGATATCCGCCATAGCTGGGTTCTTCAGCTTGTCGCGAACAAGGTTTTCTTGTCCCTGTAATTTCGCTGCGATCAATTCTTTAGAAATCGCGAGCGCAGTTCCATTGCTGAGAGCGCGTGCCTGTGCAAGTCTGAGCCGGGCGTCGGACGGCGCGGTTGGTCCGGTTACGAACACAACTTTTCCGATACGATCCAGCATCACGAGAGACGCGCCGACATCGCTCAACCACTTCAGTGCCGAGAGTGTGACGAAGCCATCATCCGAGATGCAAACCAATCGACGCAGATGGTGATTCACACGGGCCAGCTTGATTGTACGGCGATCCGCGCCGACCCCATCCTGGATTTCAAGATGACCGGATTGCATACGCACGCTCACACCGAAACCGGAGATTGTGAGCACGCCGCCCTTGCTGATGGGAGATTTGATGGAACGCGGGAGTTGCGATAGGTTGTGGCTAGCTGCCATTGGAACATCCTTTCCTATGGTGGTCAGGGCTTGTCGTCTGCTTCCAACAGACGGCAGGCCCGTTTTATGCGTTGTTTTGCTTCTTGTAAACGAAGCCAGTAGCTAGCATTTCATTCTTACTCGAAACTCAAGAAAGAATCCGTCACTGTCAGGGCACAATCCTTCCTCCTTTCGCCAGAACAATATCCGCGAAGGTTTTCTGTTGCGCTAATATCTCACCGAAATTCGACAGAATGATGAAAGGCATCGGTCGGGAGTCTTCATTAACGGACTTCAAGCTCTTATTAATGGCTTGTTCCAGATAAAAGAAATTCTCGGCCAAATGTTGGCGAAGTGAGTTTGGTACCCTCTTCTTCTTTCCAAACGCTTTCTCTTGGGGAATGCTTGCCTTTCGTGTCTTCGGAAGGGCTGCGATTTTCTGCCGGAAGAAATCTACCGGCGAAGAGGCAGAAATGCCCTGGTCGTTCCAGATGGTCTTGATTGTCTCAAACACCTGGTAATCGAGATTTGGCCAGAAGTCGCACTCTATTCTGGCGCATCTTTCTCGCGAGACCCAGACGCCCAGAAATTCAACATCTTTTGCATAAGGTAAACCGGCCATCGCATTGGCAAGATTGAAAGGATGAAGAGCGTATTTCTTCTCATTGATGAACTCTAGAAGTTGCTCTTGGGCAAAAGCAGCTTCTGTATCGGCTAATTCATTTTCAAGAGCGCTCTCTGTCATCTTGGAACGGTGTAACTGATCTTGCGCGTCTTGACACCTAACTCGTCGCCGGAAGAACTCCCGGTGTACGTACTCCGTTTGATCCGGTCTTGCCTGATTCATCGCCATCTCGATTTCCCGGCAGCCACTAACGCAGTTCTCGCATTCTGTCTGAGCCATAGACCTGCGTTTGACTGCTTCTTCCACAGCCTTTCTTTTGATCCGAATCCCTTTTGTACTCGCGGCCAGTCCCGTTGGCCTCAAAAGACGGGCGAAAAGAGCTTTGCTGGGATGGTCTTTTACCAGCTGAAAAGCTCGTCTGAGATCTTCCCGACTATCGGCTGTTCTAAGTTGCCATCCGATTCGTGCCCAGCGAGACGAGAGCATACCCAATAGCGCGTCTCGGTTAGAACCGAGCCAATCGTCATCTATGGTAGGTCGGCCCGGACCCGACTTGATGTCCTCGAATTCGGCCATGTTTCCCTTCGTCGCCAAACTTGTTTACTCAATGTGCGCAATATTTCCGTCTAGCCACAGCGGAAGGCTGACTAGTCCTCGCCGCTTTTTAATTTTTGTCAACCATTAAATTATACAGCTTTTCCTAGATATTACCAGTTAATTAAAACAGAAGTGTTATGCATTCTTGTGTAATTAGCTAAGTACGTTATATTGCTTTTACTTGAGGCTACAATGTGGCCCATAGAATGCACTCTTAACGAGAGAACCAAGCAGTTAGGAGGCTAAGGATGTCGCCGAAAAAACATAAAAGTTCGAGAAAGAAGCCTAAGAAAAACAACCGTAGTAGACAGGGATTTCAGGCCCCGTCTTCCGATAGAACGTTCGAAACCCAGAAACGTAGCTTCGACGCTGTCGCGAGAATGAGGCACGACGATCTCACACTTGCCGCCGCCGCACGTGCAGCAGGTACAACACCCGCCACAGTTAGGAAACATCTCCCAGCTGCCTTGCGCAAATCCAGGACGGGACGCTGGGTCGCGACCAAATCGGACCGCTACGTTCGTCTACTTTCTTTACCCGGTCCGCATGGTCCGGTCGTCGTTCGAGCGCGCGGTTCGGAAGAAGCGCGATTCGCTTCAGCCTATCTTGCCAGTTTGGCCCGTTGGTCACGCACCGAAAAAGCCCAAGAACTAGGACCTTTCCACGGGAAACAGATTGGTGGGTATCAACTCATAACCGCTCCGCGTACTTTGCGGGCATTGCGCGACGCCGGGTTACTTCAACTCGATTCGCTTTACGCAGCACTCAAGGACATCGTATGAAAAACATCAATCCACTCAGGGCAGCGCGGCGCAAAGCGCAACGACTTGCAAAATTACTGGCCAAACCGGGGGATCGTCCCATTTGCCTGCTATGCGGGTGCGACGAAATCATGGTATTGCGCCCTATCAAAGGTGAATTCGTCAGAAAGCATAGACGACTCTTCGAAGAACACCACGTTTTTGGCAGAAAGCTCGACGCCATTACCGTTTTAGCCCTCTGTTTTAATTGCCATGCGCTCATCACGGAAAAATTGGCGCAAGCCGGCTTGACCATGCAGCGGGAGCCCGATCTGTGCAAGTTTTATCGGTCGGTCCTTCGTACCATGGCCGTACACCACAGAAGTTTAAGCGATGCATTCTGGAGATTTGCAAATTCGCCTGACGAAACGAACGTCTGCGCTAGGAAGAAAGGAAGGCGCGTGGCATGACAATAACCAAAGATGTATTTTTTCGCAGCCACGTAGTTGAAGTTAAAGCAAAGAAAAAAGAGATTAACACTTACGACGAACCCAAGTGGCCGGAGTATGTGCTTTTGTTTGACACCGAAACCACTCTAGATCCTCAGGAACAATCCCTGTTATTCGGTTTTTACCGGGTCTGCCGATTGGTCGGGGTCTGCTATGAATGCGTCGAAGAGGGGATTCTTCATGCCGATCATCTGGAACCTCGATATTTAGACATTATCGGCAGCTATGTTCGAGCATCGAAATCCGAGGTTATATCCGACGAGTACGACGACAACATCCATCTTTACAGCCGGAGCGAGTTCGTTGAGCGCTTATTTTTCGATGCGATTCTCACGAAATCGCTGATTGTGGCCTTCAACGCGCCATGGGATATTTCCCGACTATCGGTAGGGCATAAAACAGCAGGTAATCGGGGCTGGACGTTGGTTTTATCTGAGCGAGTCTCACGCAAGACCGGCGAAATCGAATTTAATCCTGAACGGCCTTGTATTCGAGTTACCTCAAAAGACTCGAAATCCGCGTTTTTTAGTCTGACGAAACCTTTTCGACCGGAAGAATGGCCTCTTTATAAAGTAGGAAAGAAAACCCGGATTGTCTGCCGGGTTCTGGATCTGCACACTCTAGGGTGGGCATTGTTCAACGAACAGTATTCTTTGAAGACAGCATGCAAAGAGCTCGAAACCAAGAATCAAAAGTGGGAAGATCATGATCCTAGTGGAACGGTAACAATCGAGGAGTTGGAATATGGCCGTCAGGATGTGCGATGCACGGTCGATGTTCTGAATGCGTTAAAACAAGAGTTCGATAAACATCCCATTGACCTACATCCAGACAAAGCCGTTTCTCCCGCCAGCGTGGGAAAGGCGTATCTCAAGGCAATGGGCATAATCCCGCCGAAGGAAAAGTTTGCCGTATCCAATCGCATTCATGGCATCGCGTCTCAAGCGTACTTCGGAGGCCGGGCGGAATGCAGAATCCGAAATACACCGCTGCCGGTGGTCTTGACCGACTTTTCCAGTCAGTATCCCACCATAAATTCATTGCTCGGAAATCGGGAGGTTCTGATCGCCGAAAGCTTGTCGTTCGAAGACGCAACCGCAGACGTTAAGACTCTTGTAGACAAAATTACGCTGGACGACTGTTTCAAGCCAAGCTATTGGAAGAAGATGAAGTTCTTCGCCCGAATTCGACCGGATGAAGACGTTCTTCCCGTTCGCGCCGAATACAACGATGATGGGATTACCAAGAACATTGGCGTCAACTACTTCACATCAGAGAAACCCATCTGGTTGAGCGGACCGGACATAATTGCTTCCAAGCTGCTCGCCGGGAAGGTTCCGCGCATCGAAAAAGCAATCCGCATGGTTGCCCATGGAAGACAAAAGGGCTTGAAAGCTACCAGTCTTCGCGGAATGGTCGCGGTTGACCCTCGCAAACAGGATCTATTCCAAGTCATGGTTGAACAAAAGCAGGTCTACAAGACAAAAAACGAAGCTTTGTCTTACTTTCTCAAGATATGCGCGAATTCGACCAGCTACGGAATGTTCTTCGAGTTAACACCGCAAAAGAAGTTCAAGCCCGTGAAAGTGAAGGTATTTTCTGGCGAACACCGTCACACGCAGTTCGTAGACACTATCGAGAAAGCCGGGGAATGGTATTTCCCTCCAATCGCTGCCTTAATCACGGGAGGCGCACATCTATTCCTAGCCATGCTCGAACGCTGCATCACCGAGCAGGGCGGTCATTATCTCTTTTGCGATACCGATTCGATGTGCATTGTAGCTTCGAAGACCGGTGGAGACGTTGGATGCCCGAACGAACCGCTTATCAAGGCGCTGTCTTGGGATCAAGTAGACAAGATAGCGAAACGGTTCGAATCTCTCAATTGTTACGACCGAACCAAGGTGCCAGGGTCCATCTTGAAGATCGAGAAAGTAAACTTCGATGGTCAGAGGCAAGTTGAATTATTCGGATATGCCATCAGTGCCAAGCGGTACGTCTTGTATCGTTATGACGAGCAAGGCAACATTCTAATTGTTGACGCAAAGGCGCATGGCTTGGGATACCTTTATCCTCCAAAAGAAACGAACGAAGACGATCCTAAGAGCGATTGGATATTCCAGGCGTGGCATTGGGTGTTGGAAGGTGAAGTCGCCACACCGCGCCGCAACCCTGATTGGTTTTCGATTCCCGCCATGATGCGCATTACGATCAGCACTCCTGCAATTCTCGGAATGCTGAAAGGATTTACCAAGCCGTTTAACTTCATCCACGTTCCGTTGATGTTCCCAAGCTTGTATCCCGAAGGGAAGAAACCATCGAACTTCAGCCTCATCATGCCTTTCTCCAAGAACCGGGACTTATGGTTGGAGACAAAAGCTGTAGACACGCACAGCGGAAAACGTTATCCGATCACTCTATTAGACCCAACGGGAAGAACCAAGAAAATCGAAGTCAAATGCTACGGAAACGTTCTCGGTGCATACCGGGAACATCCGGAAGCAAAGTTCCTGGGTTATGACGGAAAGCCCTGCCACAGCCTTACACGCGGCCTGCTTCGAAGAAGTCACATCATTGCCAATATTCATAGGCAGATTGGAAAGGAAACGTCTCGCCGGTGGGAACAGGGTGACGACATGAGCATGGTGGACTTCCGGTGCCGGGAATACAGTAACGGCAAGGTCGTTGCCAACAAAGAAGCCAGAGACCTGATTGTCAAAATGGGATTTCGCAAGATGGCACGCCTAACCGGAATCCACAGCGACACGATTACCCTCGTCGCCAACGGGAAGCCCGTGAAACCAAGCACACTCGCGAAGGTCGCGAGATTCCTACGAATATCAGCTACTTCGTATTGAGTAGGATCGCAACCTTGCCGTTGAGTTCGATAGGGATGGCGAGGTCGGGGGCTTGGTCGTTATTGAAGTCGCCAGCAGCTATAGAGTAACCGCCGTTAAGCTTGATGGTCTCATTGATAGGGATTGCGGAGCCGAACTTGCCGGTGCCATCGCCGTAGAAGAAGTAGGAGTCTTCCGAGTTCGTGGCACAGGCCACGTCGAGATTTCCGTCAAGGTTGAAGTCGGCGACCACGCAGGCTTCCGGGGCCTGGCAGTTATGGCAGGTGGGTACGTAGATGGTGGGCTTGCCGAAGGTGCCGTCGCCTTTGTTGAGGAGGACCACCATCCCATCGGAGTCGTTGGCAACAATCAGGTCCTGTTTACCGTTCTTCCGCAGGTCGGCGACCTTCACATCTACGACTTCTCCGCCTCCAGAGTTGTAGGTCATCGGTTTCAAGAATCTGCCCGTACCATCATTGATAAGAACCGCTACTGAGCCAAGCGTTTCTTGCGTAACCGCAAGGTCGGGGAACTTGTCGCCATTTAGATCGCCTGCCGCTATGCTCCAAGGAGACCCAGTAACCACATACTTGGCAGCCTTAGCAAACTTGCCATTCCCTTTGCCGGGGAAGACCATCACGCTGCCCCGGTTCTTGAACTGGTTGCTGTTGGTCACGGCTACATCGAGATGCCCGTCTCTATTGAAGTCGGCCATTGCGATAGAAATGGGAGCGATGCCGACTTTGTAGGTTGGTCCGACGTGAAATGTGCCGTCACCGTCGCCCAGGAAGATGTGCAGAACTCCGTCCGTGCCGCCCGGAGATTCCTCCGACTTGGGATCGCAGTCAATGGGAAAGGTTTTGCACCCTACCAGTAATATCGAACGGCTTGCCCCTCCAGGTCCAAATGCGACGTGTTTCCTCCAGGCATTGTCCGGAAGGTGACCAGCACCAATAGCGGTACTTACTTGGGGCAGCTACCCAAGAGAAAATCGGCCCATCGGCACAGTACTTGTCAGGTTTAGAGGTGGTCGGCTTACCGACTTGACCACGGTTTTCCGTGCACGAGGGGGGAGTACTGGGCTGTCACTCAAACACCAAGGAGAATCCAATGAAATCACTAGTCCGCAACGGACGCACCCTGTCACGTTCCCCTCAATCGAACAGGACGGTTCAGAACCTACTGCTCCTTCTGTCCTTAATGTCTCTGCTTCCTGTCTTGGGCAGTACTGCGCTCGCCCAGACTGGCTATCTGCAGGGTCAGCCGGTTGTCGGCAACACTACTAACAATGGACCTGCCGCCAGCGGTGCAACGATCGACGCTACCTTATTCACGACAGGCAGCGATATGTGCGCCAAGGTTGCCCTAGCGTGCCAAAGTTCTAACACCCCGGTTCCTACCACGGTTGATGCGCGGGGCTTCACCGGCGCGCAGGTGTGCGCGGCAACCACGGTCACAAAGATGTTGAACAGTTGCGCTGGCAACAGCGGCGGGAAGCTTCTTCTGGGCACAGTCAGCATTTACGCCGACGGTCCTACGGGCGGCAATTACTCGGACAACCTCGGGTCCGGCATCGGCACTCCCGCCTTTATTATTCCCAGTAAGTTCTGGGGCATCGAGGGTACCAGCCGGGCGCATCGGCAGGGCTGGGTACGTTTCTTTCGATCTGTCTTACTCAAAACAATCCAGTGGGCTCCGGACACATAACTCCCGGACCGGGATCAGGGCCCTGCAACCACCCATTCCCGCAGCGCACCTTCCCCATCGTGTCCACGGGAGTTACGACGACGAGCGGCGTCACCACGATGGCGATTACGGTTACGGGTACACTCAGCGCCACCAACATTTATCTGGGCGAATTGGCGATGGTCAAGGGCGGACTTAGCGGACCTCCTCCCACCGGGAACAATGGGACCTATGCGGTGCAATCGTTCAGCGGTGGCTTATCGACGAGCACCGTAAATGTAACCGTTCCTGTAGGGACAGCTGTCTGTTCCCCTGGGGGCGGTTGCGGAACATTATTTCTGGGAACGCCGATCCTCGGCTTTGCTAGCACCAGCAATGCCTACAATGCGGCTGCATGTTTTACGGGAACGTGTACGGGATATGGGGAACACATCAAGAACCTGGGATTCAACTGTCAAAACTATGATGGCTGCATCGGCTGGCAGAACCTCTATGCCGAAGAGGAATCCGGCGCAGACACATTCCTGATCAGTAATTACAACTTTGTTGGCTTTGATATCCACGGTGGACCCACGAACGGATCGCAGAACTTTGGCCCGGTGTTGAACGCCGAGGTCCTCACCGGGATGGGGAACACAGCCTGCGCGGAAGGCACCACCGGGGCCTACATTGGGGATTCCGAGATGCGCGGGGTAAACGGTTGGACGATAAACAATGCCCAGGAATCCGGAGGTGCGCCTGCGTGCAACCAAACTCCGACCGCCGCAGTCCTTCTCGACGCCTTCAATACGGAGATTCGCAACGGGCATTGTGAGGGGTTTCTCAACTGTGTCGTGATCGGCGCAAACAACGGGAATGCTTCCGGGGGACAAGTTTCTGGCATCAGCGGTGGTCACAACGGAAACTCCGGAACCAATGTCGTCCAGATCAGTGCCAATTACTCGACGACGAACGGCAAGTATTTAATTGAACGCATTCGCAAGAACTTCAACACAAATGGGATCATGGACAACATCAACAACGTGACGTTGAATGACAGTTTTATTGCGTTGTACTCGTATGCTGGGATTCGCGCGGGGGCTATTCGCAGCGGAGTGGCCTTCAATACTGACTTGGCAGGCCAGGGCCAAGCTCAGGGCCCAGCCATTTCGTTCTCACAAACATATACCATCGCCCCCATCTGCACTTGTACCGATATCACTGGTACGGCCGCCTGCCGTGCCGTGGTCACGGTAGGAACGCCTCCGACGCCTACACAAATAACCCTGACGGGCACAACGGGGCATACGCTTAACTACATCTGTGTTGGAAGGAATTGATTAGGACGGGTGTCGGCAGTGAAGGGCTGCAAAACCACGATGGGGGGCAGTGAATATCCACATCACTGCCCCCGTTCGTGAATGAGCGCATCTCTTTTTTTACATGATAATCAACCGAATCCATGGTCTGTCCGACGGGGTTTGCGGTTTTGGAGCCGAACACCCCCACCGCTAAAAATAAGGACCAAATTAAAAAAAACAATAACTGGCCGCACTCGAATCACTAGTATGGACTGAATTAAAAACACTCTGACGCAGGGGCTTGCCGCGCCCCGTCCGGTGGGGTGTCCGGATTCTGAAGCCTCCTATAGCTATCCCCCCAAATACGTTGACTGCCTTTTCGTCGCGCCTGTAAGATCGTTCTCCGGACCATCGCTACACCATCAACTCAGCGTCATCCCAGCCCAGCAACGGCGTCACATAAATGCAGCCGCACGGACAACCAGAAGGCTGCCTTCGCTGGTTTGGGGCAACGAGAGTGCGAGAATCAATCGTGACGCGGAGAATCTGGGGAGCAAAGTGGGGAGCAAATACACCCGAATGAGGCAGAGTTACCCCACTTGAGAAGACTTGCTCCCGCATCTAAGTTGTTGGGAAGATTGAAGCGACAAGACCGGGGAAGGTTTAGCAAACCGCCGCCTTCAGCCACTCGGCCACCTCTCCGGCGATTTCCAACAGTTTAACATGCCGCCGCCGGGTTGTCGGCGTACTCTGATCCGGCGCTTCGAAGGCTTCCGAGTGCTTGGTCACAGCAAGAGAATCCCATTGCAGCGCCACCTACTTCTTTGGGCGGGACTCCGGCGGCACCAGCCCCTCTACCCGGTAATAGACGGCGAGTTGGCCGTAGTGCTCTCCCGAATGCTCGATGAAACCGTATGCCGCGTCGGATACGCGGACCTGTTGATTGCTGTCGGGATCGGTTATCAGGTCGGTCATGCCTTTGTCGCCTTTTGCCTTGATGGCCGCTGCGCCGTCGGCAAACGACTTCTTTACGAACGCAACCACGTCTGCCTTGGTCTTATATTGGTCACGTTTCGGATCCTCCTCGGCCGGCGGTTTCTGACCTAGTGCGAGATTGGTGAAGAAGTAGTTCGCGCCGGCAGCGTGGAGCAGTTGTTCGGCGAAGCTGCGCTGCGCTGGAGTGGGCTTGAAGTCGTACTTATCCTCGGGAAAGTCCTCCGCCATAGCGATCAGCTTTCGTCCAATGTCGTTCCACGATTCCAGCACAGCCTGCGACGGGCTCAACGCGGGCTTCGGCGGCGCATCTTTCTTGGTCATCTCCTGGCTGTATACCGGCAGGGCCAAAACTCCCGCTGCCAGAATTAGCGCGACGGTCGAATATATCCTCTTCATTGGTATCTCCTCGGTGACGCGGTCAATTGGAACCGATCCATCTTAGTCGCCTTTCAGCGCAAAGGAAACCGATTGCGGCTGGAAGGTGGGAATTGAACGGAGCGCTTCGGGGTTCTTAAAAGAATACCGCCGGTCGGGAACGCGAACAGATCAGCTATGATGTCAGGGCTGCGCAGTCTTTCGAGGCACGAGGCCTGGGAGTAAATGCGATACGGATTTGTCATCGATCAGAACCGGTGTATCGGGTGTCACGCATGCACGGTCGCCTGTAAAGAGGAGCACCAGGTGCCGATTGGCGTCTTTCGCACTTGGGTAAAGCACATCGAAAAGGGCGAATTCCCCTACACCTCGCGCCACTTCGGAGTGATGCGGTGCAACCACTGCGATGATTCGCCGTGCACGGTGATCTGCCCGACCAACGCCCTGTATCGACGGACAGACGGCATCGTCGATTTCGATAACCGGCGCTGCATCGGTTGCAAGGCTTGCATGCAAGCTTGCCCCTACGATGCTCTTTACATCGATCCCAATAGCAACACCGCGGCCAAGTGCAATTTCTGCGCGCATCGGGTGGAGATGAGCCTTGAACCTGCATGCGTGATTGTCTGCCCGACGCAGGCGATTCTTGCGGGCGATCTGGACAACCCCGGCAGCAAAGTGAGCCGGGTGGTGGCGACCCAGAAAGTTTCGGTGCGCAAGCCGCAGAAAGGTACGCAGCCAAAATTGTTTTATGCCGGGATCGAGGGCGATTTGCTCGAGCCAACCCGGCTGTCGCGAGAAGATACGTATCTATGGTCCGATCGGCGCGGCGGGAAAACTGATGCCGGAATGAACGACGGAATCAATCTTGCCGGTGCCTTGGCCCGCGAGGTCTACGACGTGCCCCACCCCGCGCCCTGGGGGTGGAAAATCGCCGGCTATCTCTGGACAAAGGCGATTGCGGCGGGAGTGTTACTGGTCGCGGCGATTATATTGAGTTTGGGCGGTCCGACCTCCGCAATGCTGTTCAATATCGTTTGCCCGATCGTGGCGCTTGCTGGCCTGACGGCAACCAGCGCTTTGCTCATCTTCGACCTGAAGCGTCCCGATCGTTTCTTCTACCTTATTACTAAACCCAATTTCCGCTCCTGGCTGGTCCTTGGCGCGTACTTTCTGCTCGGCTATGGCGCACTTGGGACGACATGGTTATTATTCGGAATTCTCGGCCGCTCCGTGCCAAGCGTTTTGCAATGGTTCGCCGCCGCGTTCGCAGTTGGCAGCGCGTGCTATTCGGCGTTCCTCTTTGCCCAAGCGAAGGGCCGCGACTTGTGGCAAAGCCCGCTTTTTCTGTGGCACTTGCTGGTCCAGGCTTTGGTTGCGGGTTCGGCGACGATATTGATTGCGGGCGTTTTGATGAACGTGGCTCCGGAAATTCTCGGGCACGCCGTTCTGATCCTCCTGGTTTCCCTGGTCGTGAGTTTGGCCATGAACCTGGGTGAGATCGCACTGCCTCACGTCAGTGAGGACGTCAGGAATGCTACCCGGGCCTTAGTCAGCGGAAAGCTGGGCTCACGATTCTGGGGATTGGTTGTCGGAGCTGGATTGATTACTCCGATTGTTCTTGCCGCCTTGGTAGTTGCTGACTTCGCACCGGTTGGTTTTGCGGTCGCTGCGGCGGTGTTGGCGCTGGCTGGTTTGTATTGGTTCGAAGACCTGTGGGTCAAAGCCGGACAATGTGTTCCACTAAGTTAACCAGACATTTATGAAAGATCCTCTTCCTCTAAACCCACAAGCATTCGACCTCGACGAGCCCACCGGAGGGCTATCCAGCTATCCCCCCTCCGATCGTTGGGATGATTGGACCGAATACGATCCCGCGCAATGGCCGAAGAAAGTTGAGAAGCATTACTCACTCATTCCAACCATCTGTTTCAATTGTGAAGCGGCCTGCGGACTGTTGGCGTATGTTGACAAGGACAAGATGCAGGTTCAGAAGTTCGAAGGCAACCCCGCCCATCCGGGCAGCCGCGGCCGCAACTGCGCAAAAGGTCCGGCGACCCTTAACCAGATCAACGATCCTGAACGAATTCTGTATCCCATGCAGCGAACTGGCAAACGAGGAGAAGGAAAGTGGGAGCGCGTGACCTGGGACAAAGTTCTAAATGACCTGGCCTCGCGCATTCGTCCGGCTTTGCAGGAGGGACGGAAAAACGAAATCATGTACCACGTCGGACGGCCGGGACACGAGTTGATTTACAACCAGCGAGTGCTGCACGCCTGGGGCATTGACGGACATAACAGCCACACCAATGTTTGCTCCGCCGGAGCGCGCACGGGATACGCCTTCTGGCACGGCTTCGACCGGCCGTCACCCGATCACTCTAAAGCCCGCTTCATCTTGCTCCTGAGTTCACATCTCGAAGCCGGCCACTACTTCAATCCGCATGCACAGCGAATTATCGACGGGAAAATGGCCGGCGCAAAAGTTTGTGTGATCGACACCCGTCTCTCGAACACGGCATCCAAGGCTGACTACTGGCTCTCCACCTGGCCTGGGAGCGAGTCGGCTGTCCTTCTCGCGATGTGTAACCTGCTGCTGCAGGAAAACCTCTTCGATCGCGAATTCATGGAGCGATGGGTGAACTGGGAAGAATATCTTCGCGAGGAGCATCCGGCCAAAACTCAAACTTTCGAGACGTTTTTGGAGGTTCTCAAGCAAACTTACGCTCAGTACACTCCGGAATTTGCCGCGCAAGAGTCGGGAGCAGACCCACGCATGATTGTCGAAGTTGCGCGGGAAGTGGGCCGCGCCGGTTCGGCATTGAGCACGCATGTGTGGCGAAACGCCGCGGCTGGCAATCTCGGAGGATGGCAGGTGGCGCGCGCTTTGGAGTTCTTGGCAGTGATGGTCGGCGCCGTCGGAACCCCGGGTGGAACCGCTCCCAGCGCCTGGAACAAGTACATTCCCACGCCGCCGATGATGCCGCCGCCGCCCAACGCATGGAACGAGTTGATGTGGGCGCGCGAGTATCCGCTGGCATTTTTCGAGATGAGCTTCCTGCTGCCGCATTTTCTGAAAGAAGGCCGAGGCAAGCTCGCTGTGTATTTTTCTCGTGTCTATAACCCGGTGTGGACCAATCCGGATGGTCTGAGTTGGATCGAGGCGTTGACCGACGAAAGCAAAGTTGGGCGCCACGCTTGCCTGACTCCTACGTGGAGCGAGACCGCGTGGTTTGCCGACTACGTGTTGCCCATGGGGCACGCTTCCGAACGCCACGACCTGATGAGTCAGGAGACCCATGCCGCCCGCTGGCTCGGTTTCCGTCAGCCTGTGTTGCGTCTGGCATTGGAGCGACAAGGAAAGACATTCAACTTCACCTACGAAGCGCATCGCGAAGCCGGACTCGGCGAAGTGTGGGAGGAAGACGAATTCTGGATTGAGTTGTCGTGGCGCGTCGATCCGGACGGATCGATGGGCATCCGTCGATACTTTGAGTCGCCCTACCGGCCGGGAGAGAAACTCAGAATCGATGAGTATTACCGCTGGATCTTCGAGAACAGCGTTCCGGGCCTTCCTCAGGCGGCCGCCAGCGAGGGGCTAACTCCGCTCGATTACATGCGGAAGTACGGAGCCTTCCTGGTTGAAAACAACGTTTATGAATTGCACCGCAAGGTTCTCAAGCCGCAGGAATTGCAGGGAAGCACGGTCGATCCGGTCACGCATGTCGTCAAAAAGAACGGCGCCCCAATCGGAGTGCAGATCGATGGTAACGCTGTCGCCGGTTTCCCAACGCCCTCACGCAAGCTCGAATTTTATTCGAAGACACTGAAAGACTGGCACTGGCCGGAGCATTCGATTCCCGGGTACATCAAGAGTCACGTACATCGCGACAACATCGACGCAACTAAGGGGGAGATGTTGCTTCTTCCAACTTTCCGCCTACCGACGCTCATCCATACTCGGTCCGGCAACGCGAAGTGGCTCTACGAGATCTCGCATAAGAACCCGGTCTGGATACATCACGAGGACGCCGAGCGTTTAGGGGTGGTGACTGGCGATCTGGTGCGCGTTCAAACCGCCATCGGTTATTTTGTGGATAGAGTCTGGGCTACGGAGGGAATGCGTCCCGGTGTCGTCGCCTGCTCGCATCACCTCGGGCGCTGGCGACTGCAAGAGGACTTTGGCGGCGAACGCTGGTCCACGGCGTTGGTTGATCTGAAACAGGTCGAGCCCGGAAAGTGGATGATGCGGCAGATCCACGGCATTCAGCCTTTCGAGAGCCGCGATCCCGATTCGTCGCGTATCCACTGGGAGGATGCGGGCGTACATCAGAACCTCACCTTCCCCGTCCAGCCGGATCCGATCAGCGGACAGCACTGCTGGCATCAAAAAGTCACGGTAACCAAGGCTCGCGCTGAAGATCGCTACGCCGATGTTTTCGTCGACACCAACCTCGCGCACGAAGAGTATCACCGCTGGCTGCAAATGAGTCGGGCTGCTCCCGGCCCGGGAAATCTTCGCCGCCCGCTGTGGATGATCCGGGTGTATCGGCCCGCCCCTGAAGCTTTTTATCTTCCGGAAAAGTAGCGGAACCTCTTAAATAAGTAATTAAAAGAAGGCGCTCCCGATGCGGGAGCGCCGAATTTAATCGACAAAGAGTCAGTTGGGCAAGAGCACTGTGTCGACTACGTGAATCACGCCATTGGATTGGAAAACATTGGCGATTGTCACCGTGGACATGTCGCCTTTGTCATCCTTCAACACGATGTTGCTGCCTTGCATCATGGCAATCAGGGTCCCGCCGCTCACTGTCTTCAGGGTGGCTTGCCCGTTTCCTGCCTCGATCTCCTTCTTCAGGTCTGAGGCGCTGAGCCGCCCGGCGACTACGTGATACGTGAGTACTTTCGTTAACATGTCCTTGTTTTCGGGCTTCAGCAAATTTTCGACCGTCCCCGGGGGAAGCTTTGCGAAGGCTTCGTTGCTGGGCGCAAAGACGGTGAACGGTCCAGGACCCTTTAAAGTCTCAACCAGCCCGGCAGCCTTTACCGCTGCCACGAGCGTGGTATGATCCGCCGAATTGACGGCGTTATCGATGATGTCTTTGGTGGGATACATTTCCTGGCCGCCGACCATGGGATTCTTGGAACCGGCTAGCGCCAACGTGGCCACAAGAGCCATAAGGCTTAACAATAAGACTGCAATTTTCTTGTTCATGGTGTCTCCTTTGAAGTCGAACTGCTTTCATCATAGGTACGCAGGAAGGGCCATCTTGGATGTTTGCCGCGCCAACGGGCAATCAGCGCTGGAAATTCGCGCAAAATAAAGGATGAGGCTCGGGGAGAAGTATTCTCACTGCCATGAGCAAACCCGCCGACACTATTGCAATGGGGACTGGAACAAGCCTGGTGTTCTGGGCGCTGCTCGTGCTCTACGGCGTTGCAAGGGTTTTGCAGGTCTTTCGAGGGCGAGTGCCCATGCTCGCCATCGTCGTGCTGCACGTCCTTCCGCCAATCGTCTTTGCCTTGATTCACGGCGCCATGTTCTACCGGATGCGCGGCATCCTAATCTTCTTTGTCATCTGCCTGTTGATTGGGAACATCTTTGAGAATGTGGGAGTGCGCACCGGCTTTCCCTTCGGGCCGTACTACTTCACCGATCTGATGGGGCCAAAGCTTTCGGTCGTTCCTATTCAGCTTGGACTCGCGTATTTAGGAATGGCGTATCTCTCGTGGACACTTGCGTGCTTGATTTTGGGAAATATGCGAAGTCCGCTGGGCGGGTCACGCGTTGTGACCCTGCCTTTGGTGGCGGCATTCATCATGGTCGCCTGGGATTTTTCCCAGGATCCAGTCTGGTCGACCGTTTTGCATCTTTGGATCTGGCGGCAGGGAGGAGCCTACTTCGGCGTGCCCATGAGCAATTTCCTCGGCTGGTATCTCACGGTGTATGTTTTCTACCAGTTGTTCGCAATCTATCTACGAGGTCGTTCAACCACCTCCGGCCCCTTGCCGACCAGCTATTGGCATCTGCCAATACTCTTCTATGCAGTGTCTGCGGCCGGAAATGTTTTTCTTATTATTCCGAAGTCTGGGCTCTCCGTGGTTTCCGATCCTAGCGGAGCACAGTGGAAGGTCAGCGACATCACCGGTACCTGCGCCTTGGTCTCCATCTTTACGATGGGAGCGTTTGCTGTGATGGCATGGGTAAGACTCGCTGATCAGAGAGCCGAAGCTGGAAATTTCCCGTGAAACTAATTCCGCGCGGCCGGTGGCGTCCCATTATTCTGCAAAACGTTCCCGCTGCTCTTGCCGCAGCATGGGCAGGTGGCCTCGGCGTTCTTTTTTTGCATCTCTTTGAGGAATGCGGTAAACGTCTGGCCACAGTTCCTGCACAACACGTCAATTGTCGGTTCGCTCATATTCTTCCTCCGCGTCTTATGTTTGCGACTTTCGCATTGGATGCCACAACCGCTTTAGCGAGTTCTAAACTTTCAACTACACTAAATGTTTTCACAAATGAGGACCAACCAGGTGCACAAGTCTCCCGTCGGGTTCAATTGCCTGCTTGCCACTTTAGTTTCCTTCATGGTGCTTACATCTGCCATCGGGCAGCCGGTTCCTCCCCAACTTTATAGCGGGCTCAAGTGGCGTTTGATCGGGCCATTTCGCGGGGGCCGAGTTGTCGCCGTCGCAGGTTCTCCCGGAAGCTCCAGCACCTTTTATTTTGGCTCGGTAGATGGCGGAATTTGGCGGACCACAGACGCCGGGGTCGTGTGGCAGCCGATTTTCGACGAGCAGCCGGTTGCCTCGATCGGCGCACTCGCGGTCGCGCCGTCCGATCCTAAAGTCATTTATGCGGGGACGGGAGAGGCTGACATTCGCTCCAATCTGTCCTCCGGCAATGGCGTTTATAAATCAACCGACGGCGGCCAGACCTGGACCAACATGGGGCTGCATGATTCCCGCCAGATCAGCCGGATTGTTGTCGATCCGCAAAATGCCGATGTCGTGTACGTCGGGGCTCTCGGACATGCCTACGGACCAAACAACGAGCGCGGCGTCTACAAGTCGACCGACGGCGGCGCCAGTTGGACGCGGGTTCTCGATCAGGGCCCAGACCTTGGCGTTTCCGATCTCGCCATTGCCTCGGAAAATTCCAAGCTTCTATTCGCCACGACCTGGCAGAGCCACCGTCCGCCATGGAGCACCTACGCTCCGATCGACGGGCCCGGCAGCGGCCTCTTCCGCTCACAGGATAGCGGTCAATCGTGGTCGCATCTGACAACAAACGGTTTGCCCGAGGGTAACTGGGGTCGTACGGCGGTAGCCGTGTCACCCGATGGCAAACGAGTCTACGTAATCATCAGCGCCAGCAAGAAACCGGGACTCTATCGCTCCGACGATGGTGGCGACACGTGGACGCTGCAAAACGCGGACCCTCGCCTCACCAGCCGCGCATGGTATTTCGGAAATATCACTATCGACCCAAGTAATCCGGACGTGTTTTATGCGCCCAACGTTGCGCTCTATCGCTCCGAAGATGGCGGCAAAACAATTTCCGTCGTCCGCGGCGCTCCGGGTGGAGACGACTATCACCAAATCTGGGTCGACCCCAAAGATTCTTCTCGCATGATTCTTGGCACCGATCAGGGCACGACTATCAGCCTCGATTACGGACGGACCTGGAGTTCCTGGTACAACCAGCCCACCGGGCAGTTCTATCACGTGATCACCGACGACCAATTTCCTTACGTTGTCTACGGCACGCAGCAGGACAGCGGAAGCGCAGCGGTTCGCAGCCGCGGCAACTCTGGACAGATCACGCCGCGTGACTGGTTTCCTGCCAGCGGAAGCGAGAGTGGCTACATTGCTCCCGACCCGAAAGATCCGAACATTCTCTATGTCAGCGCCACTTATGGAGGGGTCAACCGTTTCAATATTCGAACTTCATTCAGCCAGGACATTACTCCGTGGCCGCTGCCCAATTTTGGTGTCGAAATCAACGCTCGCAAGTATCGGGATCCCTGGACGCCGGTTTTATTGATCTCTCCGTTCGACAAGAAAACACTTTATCTGGGCACACAGTACGTCATGAAGACGCTCGATGGCGGTCTGCACTGGGAAATCATCAGCCCCGATCTGACCGGGTCGACCCAGCATCCGGGCGAGCCGAAGCCGGAAGGTCCAGCAACGGTCGACAACGCAAAGCAGCGAGGATACGGCGTCGTATACACCATTGCCCCCTCCAGTTTGAACGGAGATCTCATCTGGGCGGGCAGCGACACCGGCCTCATCCACCTCACGCGAGATGGTGGCAAAACCTGGAAAGATGTCACACCCCACGGCCTCGGGGACTGGAGCAAGATATCGGTGATCGAGGCCTCGCACTTCGATCCCGCAGAGGCGTACACAGCCGTGGATCGGCATCGCCTCGATGATCAGAAACCGTATCTCTACCGCACTCGCGATTATGGCGCGACTTGGCAACTCATAACTGAAGGCATTGGCGCATCTTCATTCTTGCGCGCTGTCCGGGAGGATCCTCAAACCCGCGGCTTGCTATTTGCCGGAACCGAACTGGGGGTTTACGTTTCGTTCGACGACGGCGACCACTGGCAATCTCTGCAGTTGAATTTGCCCGCATCTTCGATCCACGACCTGGTCATTCACGGAGATGACCTCGTGGTCGCCACACACGGGCGCGCGTTCTGGATTCTTGATGACATCACGTCGCTGCGCCAGGTGCACGACGTGAAAGCTGAAGGCGCATGGCTTTATCGCCCGGCGGCGGCCGTCCGCGTCGACAACGATCTCTTCCTCGGATCTCCTTTGCCTCCGGAAGAGCCCACCGCAAACAATCCGCCGAATGGCGCTGTCGTTGATTACTTCCTCAAGAACGGGGCAGAGCGCATCAAGCTTGAGATTTTTGACGATAAACAAAACCTTGTTCGCAGCTTTTCTTCCGACGATTCGAGAGAGCAGAAGCGTCCGCTCGTCCCGATCGCTGAGCGGTGGTTCCCGAAACCAGAAATCCTCGAGACCACTCCCGGCATGCATCGCTTCGTATGGAATCTTGAGTGGGGCAAGCCCGCCGGCACAGTCGCCGACCAATTGAGCGACGACGACTATCGAGTTCCACGCGGTCCACGCGCCATCCCGGGCACGTATCAAGTAAAGCTGTATGTAGACGGCAAGACTTTGGCTCAGCCTCTAAAGATCGTCATGGATCCGCGGTCCCCCGCAACTACTCGCGATCTCGAACAGCAGCTCGAACTTGGCAGGCAGATTTTCGCCGAGGCCATGCGCAGCCGGAAAGTCTCTGCCGAGATCAAATCGGTCCAAAAACAATTATCGGAGTTGGAGCAAAAGCTCGGAGAAGATCACGCGGATCTCAAAACCGCGGCGTCGCAACTCGAAACTGAAATCCGGAAGATACAGACTGGTAACGAAGCCGCTGCGCCTAATGGAATCGGACTCGCAAATGCCACTGCCGGGTTAGCTTCCTCATTGGCGGTTGTCGAGAGCGGAGATCGCGCCGTGCCTTCGCAGGCCATTGCCCTGTACCACGAATCCAGCCAGGCATTGAAGCTGCGTATTGCCGATTGGAATCACATCAAGACAAATTGGCTGCCTCAACTCAATCAGCACCTGCGCCAGAGCAACCTGCCGCCGATTGCGATCAGCGAAATCGCGGAGGGTGCGGATCTAAGCTGACGATCCGCCGCAAAAGAGATCGCGTGGGGACAGCCGTCCGCCCGCCGTCCAGCGGAGAGAAGCTCCGCTTTCTCTTGTCAGAAGTGAAGTCGCGCGCAAGGAGCCTAACCGAAGAGTTCTCCCTGCCACAATTTCTGTCCCGCGAGCGCATTGTAAAAGCCCCAAACCGCTAGCGCCACCACGCTCAAAACCGGCAGCAATGAACTGCTCGCATACCAAACCGACAAGTCCACCGTAAGAGGCACGTTCAACAGCGTGTCCGTAACGAACAATCCGACCGACAATGCGACAAACCCGAAACGAAATGCGACCAGCGCAGCGACTCCGTAAAGCAGTGCCCACGCCGACCCGTCAATCCAGGGATGCTCACTGCCCAGAGTTTTTAGCGCAACCCACAGCGCCACGAACACGATTGCCGCCAGCCATTCCTTTCGCAGCAGCACCCGCAACACAAAGAGTAGAAAAAAGAAAAGCAGTGTACCCTGGATTGCCCCCGGAACGTTCGTCAACCAGGCCCCCAGTGCGTAGCGCCCACCCATCAGATAGTCGGTTGAATAGAATTCAGGAGGCGCACCGTTTCTCATCGTCAGTGCAACCCGGACCTGAAAGATCAGTATCCACACCACTCCCAGGATTACTCCAAATAAGACATCGCGGCCGACCAGCGGGTCGCGCAACTGGCCCATCACCAGGCGACTCCAGGAGACCAGCGCTTGCGGCCAATGGCGTCGCACATACGGCTCCAGCGAAAGATACAAGATCCACATCAGGCTGGAAAAAAGGAGCGCCGTACTGATGGCCAGGAAAAACGGCAAAAGCGTTTCCAAAGTCGGAACAATGTGTCCCTGGCAAAACCACAACCCCATCAGCGTCGCAAAAACCACATAAGCCAGGCGGAACGCGCCCCGGCGATCGCCTCGGCCCCGAATATAGTTTCGCCGCGCCAGCAACACGGCTCCAGCCACCACCGACAAAATCATTCCCAACAGAATCAGATTGCCCGCTCGTCGTCCCGCTGTCGTCGGCGGATCCGGTCGCACGCGCAGTGGTCGGGTCCACGGTCCGATCAGCGAGAAGAACACCGGCTTGCCCTGGAATGCCGCAGCCTCAATGTGCAGTGGACGTTTGCTCCCGGGCCAAACACCATTCCACGCCGTTCTCGTGTCCGACGTAGCCAGTGAAGTCCAGATCGGCTCGGTCGTCTTGAATTGTGTCGGATCCAGCCCGGCTTCACGAAACAACACATTCCAGTCAAACGACTGGGAATGCGGCGCCGCTTCTTCCTCTTGCGCTGGAATCGCCTGAAAGAATATCAGCCGTCCTCGCGGATCCAGCGCCAGATTGATCATGCCCGAGAGGGTCTGCGCCGGATCGTCATCGGTCACGACGCCCGGAGTCAGTAGGTAATCATGCCAATCGGTCGCAAGCATGTATTGCGCACTTTGCCGATATAAGAACTGCAGCGGCGCAGGCTGCCCGGGGAGCACTTCATCCCAGCCTGGGTGCGGCTTTTCATTCTTCTCTATATAGTTCAGGTAGTCCGTGTCATAAGAAAAGTCCGCGGCGCTATCCACAGGCTTATCCGCATACCCAAGCCGGGTCAACATTTCTTTCGCTTTGTGCGTCAAAACTTCTGGCGATAGCTCCAGACCCAGCTTGCCCATCCCACTTGTCTTGATCGCCAGAAACGCAACTAAACCCAAACCCAGGATCGCCGCCGCCAGACAAAGGATCGCCGTTCGAGGCGCCAACCCCGTAGTTTCTCCCGCCGCCGCGACCATCTGCGGCGAGGGCGTCTCGCCCGCCGCCAGCGCTGCGGCCAGCGGATCTCCCCCCGGCAGCGCCCCAGCCACGGTCAGAACCGAACTCATCCGGTTCGCCGGATCAGGCTCGAGACACCGCAGGATTACACGCTCCACCGCAGGATCGAGATCCTTCACCAAGGTCGATGGCTTGCTGGGAGCGGATTCGCTTCGCACCCGCACCAGCTCCGGCAAAGACTCCACGCTGAACGCCCGCTTGCCAGTAAAGATTTCGTAGAGCACAAGACCCAGCGAGTAAATGTCGGTCTTTACGTTGACCTCTTTCCCCTCCAATTGTTCGGGAGCCATGTAAGCCGGCGTTCCGCTGCGCACGTCGCTTCCCGGGATCTGATCCACCAATCCGGCCAGGCCGAAATCCGTCACCACCACCTGCCCTCGCCCGTCGAGCATGATGTTGGCCGGCTTCAAATCGCGATGCAGCACTCCTTTGGCATGCGCCGCAGCCAAACCAGCGCAAAGCTGCCGCGCGATTTCCAAAGCCTTGTCCGCGGGCAAGCGTCCGATACGCCGCAACAGCGAAGCCAGATCCTCGCCGTCCACATACTCCATGGTGAAGAACGTGTGTCCGTCCACTTCGCCCACGTCGTAAACCCGGCAAACATTCGGATGCGACACCCGCCGCGAGAGCCGAACCTCGTTGCGGAATCGCTCCAGCAGAGCCTCGTCGCGGGTCGCGTCCTCGGACAGAAACTTGAGCGCGACCGGCTGGCCCAGCGTCAGATCATCGGCGCGGTATACCTCGCCCATACCACCTTTGCCCAGCAGCGCAATGATGCGATACCGGCCAGCGAGCAGCCGTCCGGGAAGAAACCTGCCTTCCGTCAATAGGCCGCCGGAGGAACTCGAAACCCTCGCCGCCGATCCGGAAGTTTTCGCCGCTTGCCTGGGCTTCGATTCTACAAACTCCATAGTCGTAAGTTCGTCGCCCGACACCATCGCCGCCCCACAGGACAAGCAGAAGCGTCCGGCGTCCGGCACTTGCGAGCCGCACGATACGCAGGTGGACATCAATCTCTCCGCCTAACAATTTACCGCTTAGCACGCGCTCACGCCAATCGCGAAAGGGGGAATGCGAATAGTAAAATAACTTTACAACCCTTGACACACGCAAGTCGTAAATTGGATAAAATCTCATTTTGTGGGGCTGACACTCTGTCCGCCGCCGCTGATTTTCCAAATGTCGCGACCACAAGCAATCCGGGGACCGCGATGCGAATCCTGGCAACCAACAGCAACTTATCGCCATCTTTTGGGTTTAATGCATCCAACCACATGCTGGCCTTGCGCACTGCAGAAAGCGGAGTGAGTCATATGAAATCAAACTCTAGGATTTCTCTGTCAACAACCTCATGGACGGGAATTGTTCTCCTGATGCTGGCGCTTCCCCTCCCCGCCTTAGCTGCTCTGGGCGGAGATGTCTCATCGGTGCAAGAAGATCAGGCCGTGATGAAAGGGAGCCTGAAAACCAAGCAGGCCGAGGCCTACACGATTCATGAAATCACCGCCCCTGGCAACACCGTAGTGAAGGAATACGTTTCCCCGGCGGGCAAAGTTTTTGCCATCGTTTGGCACGGACAGGTGATCCCCAACATGCAACAGCTCCTGGGGACGTACTTCGACCAGTATTCGCAGGCGGCCAAAGCCCAAAGGGAGAGCCATCCAGGCCACCGGCCACTCAACATTCAACAGCCCGGTCTAGTTTTCCAAAACGGCGGACACATGCGCGCGTATGTGGGCCGAGCCTACGTTCCTGACATGGTGCCACAAGGCGTCAACGTCGACGCTTTACAATAAGGAGGAAAGTGTGCGCAGCTTCTTTGTTTTAGTTTTGGTCGGGACGCTCGGATTTCTCGGCGGGTGTAGCAACGGCGGAACGCCTTCAGGTCTCCCTATTACGATTGCGCTCTCGCCGACCAGCGCATCCCTCAACGAGGGCGGCACCGTCAACATCGTCGCTACTGTCTCGAATGATTCCAGCAACAAAGGTGTGAGCTGGTCCCTTTCTGGCGTTGGCACGTTGAGCGCCCAAACCATCACATCGGTTACCTACACCGCCCCCGCTACCGTGACCAGCACCTCGGTCGCAACAGTCGTGGCAACCTCCATAGCCAGTTCGACAATCACGGCGTCGTTGCCAATCACGGTCTCGGCATCCGGCACAGCAACGAATGTTCTGCCCATTGCTGTCAACGGCGGACTTCTTGGGAACAACCCGATCTACGTCAATGGCCCTTTTGCCAGCGTCCAGATTTGCGTTCCCGGTACCTCTACTTGTCAGACCATCGACAACGTTCTGGTGGATACGGGATCCTTCGGCCTCCGAGTTCTGGGATCAGAGGTTACGATTCCTCTTCTGCCGTTCATGGACAGCAACAACAACACGCTCTACGATTGCGTTAACTTCTTGGATGGCTCGGTTCTGTGGGGAAGCGTGGCGCCAGCCAATATCGTGCTGAGTGGGGAGGTGGCGCAAACGACTTCCGTTCAGGTTGTGGCAACTCCAAGCTTTAGCCTACCGAGCGGATGCACAGGGACTAACGAAGATACGCAGGCGACCTTGGGCGCAAATGGCATCTTGGGCGTGGGGCCCGAACCGTTCGACTGCGGTACAGCCTGCGACCCTGGCGGCGGCGGCACCCCTCCGGCGGTATATTATCTGTGTTCGTCCGGAGGTAACTGCGCCACGGCCTTTGTATCCTGCGGCACCCTCTGCGGGGACCCGAACCCGAATCAGCAGATCACCAATCCCGTGTTCAACTTCCCAACAGACAACAATGGTGTCATCGTCCAGTTGCCCGCAGTGACCGACGTGGCACCCAGTGTAAACGGGAGTCTAATTTTCGGCATTGGCACCCAGTCGAACAACGGGTTGGGTTCTGCAACTGTGTTCAACTTGGACTCGTCAGACAACTTCGTCACGAATTTCAACACTGAGTCCCTTACCGCCAGTTTCATTGACAGCGGTTCGAATGGGCTCTTCTTCCCTCAGCTTAACAATTTGCCCAATATTTGCTCCGATGACAACTCGTGGTATTGCCCCCCTAACACCACACAGAATTCTGCTACTAACGTGGGCGCGACAGGGAGCCCGCAGAACACGGTTTCTTTCAGCGTGGACAACTTCGACGCTGTGACCGCTGCTAATCCTGACGCTGCAGCCTTCAGCAACCTGGCCGGTCCGCTAGGCAGCGGATTGTGCAGTTCGTCGAATACGACGGCTTGCTCGTTTGACTGGGGTTTGCCGTTCTTCTACGGGCGTAGCGTATTTACCGCCATCGATGGGACAGCGGTCGGCAATGTTCCGGGGCCTTTCTACGCGTATTGATCTCCGCCCGAGCTCGACAAATGTGGACCTCGCCGCAGTGAACTTCGGATCACCGAAGTTCACTGCGGAACGAGTTCTTTCATAATCAAGGTCAGCCTTCCGCGACGATTCCTTCGAAACCCCGCCACTGTTCCCCAGGGAATCGAGCCACCTCACCCCTCGTCGGATCCTCAGATTGACGGTGCTTGACCACATGCGTCCGCATAGAGACAACGGCGACCTCGTCGCGAAAAATAGGACCCTAACTCCTTTGTCCGTAATATTTTGCGTATAAGTCCTTTAAACTCAAAGATTTTGAGGCTAGTCCGGCTCTAACCCCATGATTCTAAAAGATCGAGGGGGAGGGGGGTGGGCCTCAGATAACTAGATGGTAACTAGGCTGATTTGGTTCTATCTCGGAACTCGGTCGCGGTCGCGCGCGCCAACGGTGAGTGTGTTTGATGGGTAATGTAGAAGATCCTTTCCTCCGATTACACTATGTCCCATGAGGAACTTTGAAACTCTTTCACAGCGCGAAATTCTGGCGTTGGCCATTTCACTTGAAGAGGAACATGAGCGCGTCTTCGCCGATTTCGCCGAAGGATTGCGCCAGGACTTCCCCGCTTCCGCCGCCGTCTTCGACGGCATGCGCGACGAAGAATCCGGCCACCGCCGAAGACTGATCGAGTTATATCGCCAGAAATTCGGAGAACACATTCTGCTGATTCGCCGTCAGGACGTAAAAGGATTCGTCCAGCTCAAGCCGATTTGGCTGATGCGGCCACTCGGCCTCGACCTGGTCCGCAAAGAAGCCAGCGCCATCGAAGTAGAAACCCGCAAGTTTTATGAGAAAGCCGCGGGCCGGACCCAGGACGCCAGTATCCGCCAACTGCTTGACGATCTCGCCCAGGAAGAACGCGCCCACGAAGACCGCGCTCATGAGCTGAAAAAAGAAGAGTTGAGCCCTGATGTCAGGTTGGACGAGGAGCATGCCCGTCGCCGCCTTTTCGTTCTACAGATCGTGCAGCCCGGCCTTGTCGGCCTGATGGACGGCTCGGTCTCCACGCTGGCGCCTGTCTTCGCCGCCGCATTTGCCACTCGCAATCCCCGGGACGCGTTTCTCGTCGGGATGGCGGCTTCCGTCGGCGCAGGCATCAGCATGGGATTCGCCGAAGCGCTCTCCGACGATGGAAGCCTCACCGGCCGTGGTCATCCCTTGATTCGCGGCATAGTTTGCGGTGCCATGACCGCACTAGGTGGGGTGGGCCACACCCTACCCTTCTTACTCCCGAGCTTCCAGCTTGCGCTGGCGGTCGCCTTCGTGGTCGTGCTGGTTGAGCTCGGGGTCATCACCTGGATCCGCCATCGCTACATGGACACGCCTACGGTTGCCGCCGCGCTGCAAGTCGCGCTGGGCGGCGCTCTGGTCTTTGTCACTGGAGTCCTGATCGGCAGTTCGTAGCGCCGAGAGCCGACCTAGCGACCGAAGCACTAATCTGGAACACATGAACGACTCTCTCAATCAACCGCTGCTAGTGTTCGATGGAGATTGCTCGTTCTGCAAAGCATGGATCGAATACTGGCAAAAACTCACAGGCGAGCGAGTGCTCTATGCGCCATATCAGGAAATCGGCAGCCGATTTCCCGATCTTCCCCAAAAAGACTTCGCCGCAGCCGTAACTCTGTTCCTGCCCGGTGGGGAAGTGCGGAGCGGAGCGCATGCGGTGTTCACCCTGCTGGCGATGTTAGCTGGAAAAGGCTGGATGCTGTGGCTTTATCTACATCTCCCGGGATTCGCACTCATTGCGGAACCGGCATACAGAACCGTAGCGAAACATCGTTCCTTCTGCTATTGGGCGACGCGCGCGCTTTGGGGAATTCCGATTGAAGTTGAAACTTTTAACATTGCGAGCTGGCTATTTCTGAGAACGTTGGGAGCGGCTTATTTGTTTGCCTTCGCCTCGTTCGCGGCGCAGGCGGCGGGATTGATCGGTTCGCATGGAATATCGCCGGTCGCAGAATATCTCCGTTCCCTGCGGGAATACTACGGCGCGGTGTATTGGGAGGTGCCAACCATATTTTGGCTGAACTCCGGTGACGGCGCGATTGAAGCGGTTGGCATCACCGGAATCTGTTTATCGCTGATGCTCCTGGTCGGCGTGCGCTGGCGCATCATACGGGTTGCGTTGTTCGTGCTCTATCTTTCGCTGGTCACAGCGGGCCAGGAATTCATGGGCTACCAGTGGGACGCTCTGCTGCTTGAAGCCGGATTCCTCGCGATTCTGCTGGGCTCCTCGCCGGTAATCGTTTGGCTCTATCGTTGGCTGTTGTTCCGCTTGATATTTCTCTCGGGCGTGGTGAAACTGGCTAGCGGAGATCCGTCGTGGCGCCACTTCACCGCGTTGCCGGTGCACTATGAAACTCAGCCCCTGCCGACGCCGCTGGCCTGGTACATGTATCAGTTGCCGGATTGGTTCCAGCGCGGCTCGGTCGGGTTTGTGTTTTTCGTGGAGCTCATAGTTCCCTTCTTGATCTTCGCGCCTCGCCGGGTGCGATTGTTCGCGGCGGGTGCGATGGTTGCTCTGCAAGTTCTGATTCTTCTGACCGGGAACTACGCGTTCTTCAATCTGCTCACGATCGGCTTTTGCCTGTTCTTGGTGGACGATGCGTTCTTCGGTCGTGTGTTGCCGAAGTCGCTGATCCGGCGAGTGGTCCCAACGACAGTCGGAAAATCACCGGTCTGGTCACGGGCTGTCTGCACGGCGTTCGCCGCGCTGGCGCTGTTTGTCGGTGCCTTTCAGGTGGCGCGGCCGTTTGGCGTGCATTGGGCACCCGCAGAAATGGCCATTCGAAGCGTCTCGTCGTTTCAGATCATCAACAGCTACGGACTGTTTGCCGTGATGACCACAACCCGGCCTGAGATCGTGATCGAAGGATCGAATGATGGCGTGACCTGGCTCGCGTATGAATTCAAATACAAGCCCGGAGACCTCACGCGCCGGCCCGCCTGGGTCGCACCGCACCAGCCGCGCCTCGACTGGCAGATGTGGTTCGCGGCGCTTGGCGACTACCAGAGCGATCCCTGGATCATTCGCTTTATGGCGCGACTGCTGCAAGGTTCTCCTGAGGTCTTAGGGTTGCTCGGCCGTAATCCGTTTCCCGGCGGCGCTCCTCACTACGTTCGCGCCATGCTCTATCTGTATCGCTTTACCAGTGCGGCGGAAAGGAAAAACACAGGAGCGTGGTGGACACGGGAGTTGAAAGGGATCTACGTGCCGGTTGTGTCGCTGAGAGATTAATGGTCCTTAGTCGAGCCTGACGAGAAAGATTGAACCTTGCGGAGTCTGGGTGTTGTGAGCAACTTCTTCAGCGCGTTTGCGATCGTCGTCCTGTACGCGCACTCGCACCCACCAATCGCCAACCGGACTGCTGAAACATTGCACCTTTGCTGTCTGATAGCGATGCGAGAGATGGTCGGCTAACTTGTCCGCGGAATGTTCTTGCTCGAACGCGCCGATCTGCACTGCCCATCTTCCGCCAGTTTCCAGAGAAGACGGTGCGCGCAAGACTTCAATGCGGACCATGGCGACGCCCGCCTGCCAGACGTCGACTTTTTTGGCTGCCCCTTGCGAAAGATCGAGGATTCGGCCTTCGATAAACGGTCCGCGGTCGGTAATTCGTACAAGTACCGAGTGTCCAGTCTTTACGTTGACCACGCGGACAATCGAACCCAAAGGAAGCGTTCGATGGGCCGCGGTCATGGCGTGCATGTTATAGATTTCGCCATTCGAACCGCGGCGATTGTGATATGGGCCTCCGTACCAACTGGCCAGACCTGTCTCCACTGAGATGGGTTTCGCATCGGCAGGAATCTGAAGCGCATCGTCGTCGCGTGGTGCGGGTACGGTTGGTTTAGCCGGCTCAACATTTACAGAACTCGTTTGCGGCTCGGGTACAGCGATCGGCGGCGGAGGCGGAACATCAACGTGCGCTTGTTTGTGTGAACCGCAACCCGTCAAGAAAACAGAGAAGAGAAGGATCGCGACACCGATCGCAACGGGACTCTTAGGGTCACCAACTGGGAGGCTCGAATGATGCTCAAGATGAAAGAGAGACAAACTGCTCACTTTTGAGGAGGATGATTTTTTTCCATGTAGTCGGCGAGCTGAGCCAGTTTTTCCGCCGCCGTTCGCAGCGCCTTGGTGGAATGCTGGCGGACCACCGGTACCACTTCGTCGTTCAGATGAGCAATCAACTCCGCGGTCTCTTTCTCCACCGTGGCGGCTACCTCGGCCACCGACTTGTTGATACGCGCAGAAGCTTCTTCCACCTTGCGGTTGAAGTCGTTCATGGAACTCCTTTGTGAGCGCGTAAACCGGCACTCGTGGATCGCGGAAACCAGGCTCAGTCATTATTCCCTGCCTGGGAGCACAGGTCAACCGGGAGGCATCCTGAGTCATACCCCTCGGCGTTGCGAAATGGGCGCGTTGAGTCGTTTCCGCCACTTCGGGTTCTTTGCAGTAGAATCGCGCCATGCGAAATCTTCTCCCACGACTTATAGTTTGTAGGGCCAGCGCGTGAAAAGGTTGTACGGATCGAACCCATGCCCTCAAGGAACGGCGTGTCAACAATAAGGGATTCCACTGATAGACAGCGCTTTCGGCGCAGACTGTTGCAGTGGTTCGACGGGCACAAGCGAGATTTGCCGTGGCGGCAGAATCGCGATCCGTATCGAGTCTGGATTTCGGAAATCATGCTGCAACAGACTCGAGTCGCGGCGGTCATAGACTACTACCAGAGATTTCTGCAACGCTTTCCAACCATCGAAAAGCTGGCCGCAGCACGGGAAGCGTCGGTGTTAGCGTTCTGGAGCGGGCTTGGATACTACCGGCGCGCCCGCATGCTGCATGCAGCGGCAAAGAAGCTCGTGACGGATCATGGGGGAAAGTTCCCTGCGAGCGCGGAAGGTTTGCGTACTCTGCCCGGAATCGGCCGATACACCGCCGCAGCCGTTGCCAGCATTGCCTTCGACGAACCAGTCGCGGTGGTGGATGGAAATGTGGAGCGAGTTTTGCAGCGCGTTCAAGGGAAGAAGCTCACGGGCGAAAGTCTGTGGTGCGCGGCGGGAGAGTTGCTCAATCAACAGCGTCCGGGTGACTTCAACCAGGCGATGATGGAATTGGGTGCAACCATCTGCCTGCCGCGACAGCCCCAGTGTCTACTGTGTCCCGTGTCTGATTTGTGCACGACACGCGGAGAACTAAGCAGGCCGGGGAAGACAACTCGCCAGACGAAGCGAGAAATCCATTACGCACTCGCTTTGCGGGATGATTCGATATTCATGGCGCAGCGCTCGAAGACTGCGACCCTGATGCCAGGCATGTGGGAGTTGCCCGAGATTGCCGGCGCGAACGGTTCAACGGCGTGTCTTACTCTGCGTCATTCCATCACTGTAACGGACTATGTGGTTCGGGTCGTGCGAAATCCAGATCCTGAAGGACTGAACGGACGTTGGGTGCGGAAATCCCGAGTCGCAACTCTGCCCTTGACGGGGCTGGCGCGGAAAGTTCTGCGCGCGGCGAAGATCATCTAAAATGGAAGCAGGGTGAGGTGGCTTCGCAACATCTTCGGAGGAAATGATATGACTGCTTTGACTGCGGGAACTTCCGCGCCGGATTTCAAGCTGCAAACCATGGATGGCAAGCAGTTCTCCTTGCGGGATGCGCTCGCGCGCGGCCCTTTGGTCGCGGCTTTTTTCAAGATTTCCTGCCCGGTGTGCCAATATGCATTTCCCTTTCTTGAGCGGATTCACAAAGCTCATGGAGGAAAGAATGTGACCATCGTGGGCGTCTCGCAGAACGAGAAGAAAGAGACGGCCGCGTTTGTGAAGGAATACGGCGTGACTTTCCCGGTGCTGCTGGATGACACGAATAGCTATCCTGCATCGAACGCGTATGGCCTCACCAACGTGCCCTCCATTTTCTGGATTGCACAAGATGGAGCGATTGAAATTTCCAGCGTGGGCTGGGAGCGGAAAGAGATCGAAGAAATCAACCGGAAGGCCGCGACAACCAACGGGGAGGGACCGCAGCCGGTGTTCCATTCCGGCGAACAAATTCCTGAATTCCGCGCTGGTTGAGGATCGAAGAACTAGCCCGCGGTCGCGGGATAAGCTCAGTAATATCCGTCGGACTTAAGCCACAACCATGCTATAGTTCCAGTCCCGTGGACGGTTTGGGCCGTTTCCCCGGTCATACATAGTTCGCGACGAGGTAGCTGGCGAATGCGGCGAACGCGGTTTTCTTCCCTTATACGTCAGTCGTTGACGGTGCTGGCGCTGGCGGTCGTGTTGTTGTCGACGGCTTGGGCGAAGCCCAAATTTAAGATTCTCCAGACGGTTCCCGGCGGACTGTTTAGCGGGCTGACCTTCGACGCGCAGGGCAATCTGTATGGCGTGACCGGGGCTGGCGGCGACTACAATCATGGCACGATCTTCGAATTGACGCCCGGCGCGAATGGCTGGACCTTGACAACGATACACAGCTTTGACGGCCAAGACGGAGGGACTCCGAATGGCGGCCTGATCTTCGACGCGGCGGGCAATCTGTATGGCACAAGCCCATCGGGCGGAACGGGCGGTGGCAACGTCTTCGAGATGACGCCAGGTTCTAGTGGCTGGGCCTTCAATGTCCTGTACAACTTCTGTCTTCAGTATCACTGCCCCGATGGAGGGGGGCCCCAGGCCGGCGTTATCATCGGCGATGGAGGAAACCTCTACGGAACAACAGCGGGTGGGGGATCGGTCGGCGAAGGGGTCGTTTTTGAGCTGACCTCCGCTTCCGAAACGTGGGACGAAAGCGTGCTCTACAGCTTCGATGGCAACAAGGGAAAAGTTGGAGTTCAGCCCTACGCTCCGCTGATTGTCGACCACGCGGGCATTCTCTATGGCAGCACAACGCTAGGCGGGAAGATATCCTCCACGTGCTATTTCGGTTGTGGTTCGGTCTTCAGAATGGGGCAGAATTCAGGTGGCAGTTGGACAGCGAAGGTGCTGCACAGCTTTGATGGAAGCGACGGAAGCGGCGCTTTCTTCGGTCTAGCGGCCGACTCGTCAGGCAACCTCTATGGGACCACAGTTGGGGGTGGATCCAGCGGTAACGGCGTCGTGTTCAAGCTGACACTCCAGGAGAAAAAACAATGGAAAGAGGCACTGCTCTACGAATTCCCTAAATTGGAGAATGGCAGATTTCCCAGTGCGGGCTTAGTCTTTGACAAGACTGGCAACCTTTATGGCACTACCAGCAACGGTGGCAATCTTTCCTGCTCCGACGGCTGCGGGGTGGTCTTTAAGGTGACGCCCCGTGGCGACGGCAAGTGGAAATACACAGTTCTGCATAAGTTCACGGGTCAAGACGGTGGCTATCCCGGCGGCGGCGTGGTTTTGGATGGCAATGGCAACCTGTATGGGACTGCTTACACCGTGGTGTATGAGATCACGGCCAGATAGAAACAACTTTTCCGGGGCGCATAAATTCGTCTTGTCCGTCTTGTACTTTACTTCCAACAACCCCACTCAAATGCAAAATAAAATCGACCTCTACGACACCGCGTACGACAACTTCGCCAGAGAGGTCGAACGTCAAGTGCGCGCTGAGACCTACGGCGAGGACCTTGGACAAACGGGGTGGATGACGGCTGAGGAATTCCGGCAGTTTCTGTCGTTGCTTGAATTAAAACGGGGCACTCGTATTCTCGAAGTGGGTTTCGGGGCCGGCGGCTGTGCGGTATATGCAGCAGAAGCTGAGGGCCTTCAGGTAACAGGCATCGATATAAATGAAAGCGGTGTGCGCAATGCACGCGAGTTAGCGGAGAGCAAGGGACTTGCAACCCGTGTGCGGTTTGAGCGCGGTGATGCCAGTCAACCGCTACCGTTTGCAGACGCAACGTTCGACGCGATTCTCTCCAATGATGCCATCTGCCATCTCGATGGGCGTCCCGCTGTCCTGAAGGAGTGGTACCGGTTACTCGCTCCCGGCGGCCGCATGTTGTTTTCTGACGCCATGGTCGTGACCGGCATTTTGACCAGCGAGGAACTGGCTGTGCGCAGCTCTATTGGCCACTATCTTTTCCTGCCAAAGGGGGAAAACGAGCGACTGATCCAGGAGGCTGGTTTCACACTGCTACGAGCCGACGATCTCACTGCCAGTTCGGAAGTGATTGCCAGAAACTGGCACGACGCTCGCAAACGACGCCGCGAAGATCTGATCAGAATCGAAGGTGAGACCAACTTCCACGGCTTGCAGAACTTTCTCGCCTGCGTGCACCTCGTGTCGAAAGAACGTCGCTTGTCGCGTTACGCTTATCTGGCACAGAAGACGGTTGTTTGAGAAGTAATAGTTGTGTTAGTGCGCAACTTTGCCGCTCCTCTTTCTTCCCGTACAATAGCCATTTCCTGGTCAATCTTGCTCTTAGTCAGGAGTCTCGCACCATGCGCAACGGCAGTTTTGTGTTCGTCCTGGTCTCGTTAGTTGCAAGTCTGGTTGCAGCGCAGGGGTCGCACAAGCAATCGCGACAATCAGGCGCTTCGGTGCGGCTGCCGGGCGCAGCCTTCGCGGCTATGCAGAAAATCGATCCGGAGCGCATCCGGGCGCACGTGCGCTATCTGTCGCACGACTTGCTCGAGGGCCGCGGCACGGGGCAGCGCGGGGGGGACATCGCGGCGGAATATATCGCGACTCAATTTGCCCTCTACGGCCTGAAGCCTGTCGGCGACAACGGTACTTATTTGCAGAAGGTCCCGATGGTGGGTATCACGCCTGAGCCCGAGACCATCTTTTCGCTGGTAACGGCGGGCGGTGACACGACGAACCTCAAACCGCTGGAGGACTATGTTGCCTACGACCAGACGCAACAACCGCAGTCCGAGGTAGACGCGGACATCGTGTATGTGGGTTACGGAATTGAGGCGCCCGAATATAAATGGGACGACTACAAAGGCACCGATGTGCGCGGCAAAGTTCTGCTGATGCTGGTTAACGAGCCGCCCTCCGACGATGTGAATTTCTTCAAAGGGAAAGCGCTCACCTACTATGGACGCTGGACCTATAAATACGAAGAGGCCGCGCGCAAAGGCGCGGTGGGCGCGATTCTCATTCATCAGACTGAGATGGCAAGTTATCCCTGGGAAGTCGTCCGGAATTCGAATTCCGGCGAGAAGTCTTACCTCAAGCTGGACGGGACGCCGAAGCTGAAGGTCGCGTCGTGGGTCCGGTTCGATATTGCAAAACAAGCCGCTACCACGGCTGGAATGGACCTTGACAAGATGATGCTTGATGCGCGCTCCCGAGATTTTCATCCGGTGACGCTGCCTGTGAAATTGAAGGCGCATATGGTCAGCAAGATCCGTCCATTCGAATCGAACAACGTGCTGGCTATGCTGCCGGGTTCGGATTCCAAGCTCAAGAGTGAGGCCGTGATGTACACGGCCCACTATGATCACCTTGGCATTCGCCCGGATATGCCGGGCGACAACATTTACAACGGCGCCAACGATAACGCTACTGGTTGTGGCATTTTGATGGAGATCGCGCGGGTGTATGCGGAAGCCAGTCAGAGACCGAAACGGTCTATTTTGTTTGCATCGGTGACTGCGGAGGAACAAGGCCTGCTTGGCTCGGAGTATCTGGGGAAGCATCCGCCCGTTCCGGCCGGCAAGATCAGTCTGGACTTGAACTATGACGACGTGCCACCGCTCGGCTCGCCCGAGGAAGTGGAAGTTTCAGGAGCCGAACGCACCACGTTTTTTCCCGAGGTAGAAGCGATGGCGAAAACCTTCCGCCTGACGGTTCGTCCCGATTCGCGTCCGGAGGCCGGACACTATTACCGTTCCGATCACTTCAGCCTGGCACGCGTAGGCATTCCTGCGTTTTCGATCAACGAAGGCACGAAGTACAAGGGACACGATGCTGCCTGGGGCATGAAGCAGGCAGAAGAGTACACTTCGAAGCACTATCATCAGCCGAGTGACGAATATCATCCGAGCATGGATTTCACAGGCGATGCGGCGATGGCGCGATTCGGATTTGCGCTGGGATGGGAAGCTGCGTCTCAAGTTAAATTGGTGGGCTGGCAGAAGGGCGATGAGTTTGAAGCCGCGCGAATGAAAAACTTCGCAGGCTCCGAGTAAGACTATTCAGCTTGCGATCGTCCTGAGATTCGGACTGAGAATCAGGGTTGGTGCGGTGACGTGCTGCACATCGTCGGCGTTCAGGCCGGGCGCGATCTCCTCCAGCACCAGACCCTCGGGCGTTACTTGAATCACGGCCATCTCCGACACAATTGTGTTCACGACCCTCACGCCAGTCAGCGGCAGCGTACATTTCTTTAGAATCTTGGGCTGAAGATCTTTCGTGGTGTGCTCCATCGCGATAATTACGCGCCGGGCGCCCGCGACCAGGTCCATTGCGCCGCCCATGCCTTTCACCATTTTTCCGGGGATCATCCAGTTGGCCAGATTGCCTTCTTCGTCCACTTCCATGGCGCCGAGAACGCTCAGGTCAATGTGGCCGCCGCGGATCATTGCGAACGAGTCGGCGCTCGAAAAATAGGCCGTGCCCGCCATTTCGCTAACCGTTTCTTTCCCTGCGTTGATGAGATCGCAGTGCTCCTCTCCTTCGAGCGGATATGGGCCGATGCCCAGCATGCCATTTTCGCTTTGCAGAATCACATCCATGCCGGAAGGAACATAATTCGCGACGAGTGTGGGCATGCCGATGCCGAGGTTCACGTAGAAGCCGTCACGCAGTTCCCGCGCGATGCGTTTCACGATGCGTTCGCGTTTTTCAACGTCCTTGCTCATGGTCGTTGGTCTTTAGTCGTTGGTCGGTTGGTTGATATCGTTTATCCCGATCGTCGACAGTTCTGGCGAACGACGAACGACCTATGACGCCTTTCTTGTCGTTCTTCTCTCGATTCGCCTTTCATACAACTCGCCCTGGAAAATACGATTCACGTAAACGCTGGGCGTATGAATCAAATCCGGTTCTAACTCGCCCACTTCGACCAGGTGCTCGACTTCCGCGATCGTCACCTTGGCCGCGGTCGCCATCATCGGATTGAAGTTGCGGGCGGTCTTACGATAAACCAGGTTGCCCCACTTGTCGCCCTTCCAGGCTTTCACGAGGGCAAAATCGGCTTTCAGCGCGCGTTCCATAACATACATGCGGCCATCGAATTCGCGAGTCTCTTTGTTTTCAGCGACGATCGTGCCCACGCCGGTGGGGGTGAAGAATGCGGGAATCCCTGCGCCACCCGCTCGCATGCGCTCAGAGAATGTTCCCTGCGGCACCAGGTCCAGCTCAACCTTGCCTTGCAGAACCATTTGCTCCAGCAGTTTGTTCTCGCCAACATAGGTTCCGATGTGTTTGCGAATCTGTCCTGCCGCGAGCAGAAGCCCCATGCCAAAACCGTCCACGCCAACATTGTTGCTGATGGTGGTCAGGTTCTTCACGCCTTTGCGGACCAGAGCACGGATCAAGTTTTCCGGAATGCCGCACAGTCCAAAGCCGCCAACCATGATGATGGCGCCGTCGGAGATATCGTGGACTGCCTCGTCGGCATTGGCAACGACCTTGTTCATTAGAATGAGATTCTAAATGAGAGTTGAGGGGTTGAGCCATCGCAGCGTCGGGTCATTCGATAAATCCAAATCGATGACTTACCGATTTTAATCGAGCTGTTTCTGCTTTGCCGGCGCTACTTTTTTCAGCTGGTGCGCGCGCTCGAACTCCATCGCCAACTCGCGCGTATCAAGATTCTCGCGGATATGCGCCAGGTGCTGCTCCAGCCTTAGAAGCGCGTTTCTAATATTTGCCTTGTTGGTAAGAGCGATGTCGCGCCACATGGAATAAGGGCTGCCCGAAATGCGCGTCATCTCACGCAGTGCGCGGCCACCGGCTTCGAGCAGTGGGGCGTCGGCGCCGTATTCATCAACCAGCGCGGCGGCCAGAGCGGTTGAGATCATTTGAGGCAAATGGCTGATCCATGCGCACAACTGGTCGTGCTCGTTAGCATCCATGCTTGCGATGCGTGCTCCGATCTTTTCCAGCCACTCCAAATATTCTCCACTCAGACCGTCATAAACTTTTTGTCCGGGCACCGGAGTCACAAACCATGCCGCGCCCTGAAAGAGATCAGGATCGGCAAATTCCACCCCAGACTGTTCTTTGCCGGCCATGGGATGCCCGGCGAGAAACCGAAGACCAGTGTTCTTGTGAAAGACTGCCTTTGCCCGCTGCAAGACTTCCATCTTCGTGCTTCCAACGTCCGTAAGCAGAGTTTTCGGGGAAAGCGCAGGGCCGAGCCGGTCGATCAAATCGATAATCCCACTGACAGGCGTCGCGAGAACGATGATCTGACTGCCCCGAACCGCTTCAGCGGGACTGGTGTGGCCGATGTCAATCGCAGCCTTACTTCGCGCCCGCTCAAGAACAGGTGCGCGATCGCAGCCAACGATTCGTCCGGCAAAACCGTGCTTCTTGAGAGCCAACGCGAGCGATCCACCGATCAGGCCGGTTCCGATGATCGTGATTTGGCGAATAGGCATCGGTTATTTTCACCACAGAGACACAGAAGCACAGAGAAAGCCGCAAGACAACAAAGTCTGAATCTCGCATTTCATACTCGCTTTCCTTCTGTGTGCCTCCGTGGTGATTCGCTCCGCACATCAAGCGATCTTGCGGCCGACCGCAGGTGCAATGATTCGCAGCTGATCCATCAACTCGGAGAATTGATCGGGATAAAGCGACTGAGCACCATCCGATAGCGCTCTATCAGGATCATGATGGACCTCGATCAACAGCACGTCGGCGCCAGCAGCCACGGACGCACGCGCCATGGGAGCAACTTTGTCGCGAATTCCGGTGCCGTGCGACGGGTCGGAAGCCATGGGCAGGTGCGAGAGCTTGTGAATTACCGGGATGGCCGAAATGTCCAGTGTGTTGCGAGTGTAAGTCTCGAAGGTGCGAATGCCGCGCTCGCACAGAATTACATCGTAGTTTCCTCCAGCCATGATGTACTCGGCGGAGAGCAGCAGTTCCTCCAAAGTCGCGGCAATGCCGCGCTTGAGCAGAACCGGCTTTTTGACTTTGCCCAACTCGCGCAGCAAATTGAAATTCTGCATGTTGCGCGCGCCTACCTGAAATATGTCGACGTAAGGCAACATGATCGCTATTTGCGAGATCTCCATCACCTCGCTGATCACAAGCAAATCGAACTGGTCGCCAGCTTCGCGCAACAGTTTCAGGGCTTCCAAGCCGAGCCCCTGGAAAGAATAAGGAGAACTGCGCGGCTTAAAAGCGCCTCCTCGGAGCGCGCGCGCCCCCGCCTTCGCTACCCGCTCGGCGGTTGCGAAAAGCTGGTCGCGCGATTCCACCGAGCAGGGCCCCGCCATCACAACCACCTGATCGCCACCGATTTTCAATCCATTAGAAAACTCGACCACGGTGCCCTGCGGCCGGAAGCTTCGGCCAGCCAACTTATAGGGCGCACTGATACGGTGAACGTGTTCGACTCCGGACAAGACTTCGAGATTGCGGATATCGAAATCGACTCGCGCGCCCACGGCGGCCACCACAGTCTGCCGTGCTCCGGTGGAGCGATGCACGGAGAAGCCCATCTCAATCAGGTGTTCCACCACCCGCTGGATCTGCTCCTCCGTTGCCGATTCTTGCATTGCGACGATCATAGAAAGTCGATGGTCGACGGTCGTCGGTCGGTGGTCTTGGCTTTGGCCTACGACCAACGACTAACGACCAACGGCATTCAGTCGTTCACCTCAGAATCCAATTCCGTATCACCCGGACCTTTCGCCGCTGCCGGCTTGGGCGCGATTTCTTCCTGCTGAATCTGGCGCATGATGTCCATGATGCGTTCGTAGATGCAGAGCAGATCGCGGTCCAGCAACGGCCCCGGATTAACGCCGCGCACGTTGTCGAATACTGCGCGTTCACGATCCGGTTCGTAGATGGGCATGCCAATACCGCGTTTTAATTTCCCGATTTCGTGCGCAGCCTGCGCACGCTGGCTCAACAGCTCCACAAGTTTGCGGTCAAGTTCGTCGATTTTCTTGCGCCAGTCGGAAATATCCATAGGAGCTGTTGGCCGTTAGCTGTCAGATTCAGTTCAACCACCAGAGTCAGGTCAGGCTGCCAGCGACTCGAACGCCTGAGTCATCGTTCTTGAGCTGAAAGCTGAGGGCTGACTGCTGAAAGCTGTTTTATGAATTCTGCCACAGACGCGGCTTCTTTGCCGGGATTACGCTCTACAGTTTCAACAATGGCGCTGCCAACCACGGCCGCGTCAGCGAATTCTCCTACCGCCGCAAATTGCTCTGAAGTAGAAATGCCGAAGCCCACAGCAATGGGAAGCTTCGTGTACTTGCGGAGACGACGAACCAGTTTCCGCGCGTCTTCGGGCAACTGTTGCCGGGCTCCGGTCACTCCGGTGCGCGAGACTGCGTAGACAAATCCGCTCGAAGCTTCCGCAATGCGCTTCAGTCGCTCGTCGGTGCTAGTGGGCGCTGCAAGAAACACGGTTGCCAACTGGTTTCGCCGCATCTCGCGGAGATAATCGCCCGCTTCTTCCACGGGTAAATCTGTCAGCAGAGCTCCATCGATTCCTGCATGGCGCGCTATCTTACAGAATTTATCCAATCCCATACGCAGGATCGGATTCAAATACGAGAAGACGATCAGCCCGGTCGACTGCGCGTGCTGCCGCACCTCCGCGGCCAGCTTCAGAACATCCACCAGGCTCGTGCCGTGCTCGAGGGCCCGCTGGCTGGCACGCTGAATTACCGGGCCGTCGGCAACGGGATCACTGAACGGCACACCAAGTTCAATCACGTCTGCGCCGGCTCCTATGGCAGCAAGCACGATGTCCAGCGTCGTCGCCAAGTCGGGGTCACCGCACGTGACGTAGGCCACTAGAGAAGGACGGTTTGGAAACGTAAAAGGCATTACTTGAAAAGTTTGGTTCGAGGCTGCGAAGTTTGGTTTAGGAATCGCACTTGGCAAATCGATTTAGCCATCCAGTTTCAGGTTCTCCCGGAGGATTCCGATGTCTTTATCTCCCCGCCCGGAAATGTTTACAATCACGATCTCCGACTTCTTCATTCCGGGCGCGCGTTTAATCACCTCAGCAACAGCGTGCGCGGACTCGAGCGCTGGAATGATGCCTTCCGTGCGAGCCAGCAGCGTGCAAGCGGCGAGCGCTTCCGCGTCCGACGCCGAAACGTATTCCGCGCGGCCCGAATCGTGAAGAGCCGCGTGTTCCGGACCGATCGAGGGATAGTCCAGTCCAGCGGATACCGAATGGGTATTCGCGACCTGCCCCGCCGCATCCTGCAAAAGGTACGAATAGGTTCCCTGCAGTACGCCCGGCCAACCGCCGCGAAAGCGCGCGGCATGTTCGCCCAAGCTCTCGCCGCGACCACCAGCCTCTACGCCGACGAGCTTCACTCGCTGGTCCTTGATGAACTCGTAGAAGATTCCAATGGAATTCGAGCCGCCCCCAACGCACGCGACTATAGCCGCCGGCAGCTTGCCCTCGGCCTTGAGAATCTGCCCGCGGGCCTCGCGCCCGATGACTTTGTGGAAATCCCGCACCATCGTCGGATAAGGATGGGCCCCTAGAACGCTGCCCAGAAGATAGTGTGTGGTGCGAACATTGGTTACCCAATCGCGCATGGCTTCGTTGATCGCGTCTTTCAGGGTGCGCGACCCTGAGTTCACGCCGCGCACTTCCGCTCCGAGCAGGCGCATCCGGAAAACGTTCAGTTCCTGCCGCCGCATGTCCTCGGTTCCCATGTACACCACGCACTCGAAGCCGAGCAGTGCGCAGACAGTCGCGGTGGCGACGCCATGCTGTCCCGCGCCGGTTTCAGCGATGATGCGGCGTTTGCCCATGCGCTCGGCCAGCAACCCCTGTCCCAGACAGTTGTTGATTTTGTGCGCCCCGGTGTGAAGAAGATCTTCGCGCTTGAGATAAATCTTCGCGCCGCGAAGTTGTTGTGTAAGGCGCTGGGCGAAAAACAACGGCGTAGGACGGCCGGCATAAGTTCGCAGAAGCTCGTCGAGACGTCGCTGGAAACCACGATCGCGCTTCGCTTTGTCATACTCGCGCTCCAGTTCTTCAAGCGCGGCCATCAGCGTCTCGGGGACGTAACGCCCGCCATAGACACCGAAGCGCCCTTTGACGGGCGTTTTGCTCGACTTATCCGCCTTCGCGACTGTTGCAGTTGCCATTTTGCTAAACCAGCCTCTCCGCCTGACGAACTGCAGTGACAAAGGCCATCACTTTTTCTGGATCCTTTTTGCCTGGTTTCGATTCGACGCCCGAAGAAACATCCACACCCCAAGGCTTCAATATTCGGATGGCTTCGGTAACGTTAGCAGGAGTGAGGCCGCCGGCGACGACCAGATCAAACCCAGCTTGCCTAATGACCTCAGCCACAGGCACAGCCTTATCCCAGTCGAAGGCGTGGCCCGTGCCCCCCGGCTGTTCGGGAGTGCCGGAGTCCAAGAAGATTGCTCTGATCTGGTCGTCGGACCCGTTACTTTTGATGAACAACGCGAGACTATCGAATCGCGCCTTTTCATCCAAAAAATGTCCGGCCGGTAACGCGATGTGCTGTTTAAAGTGTTTCGAGAGCATGATTCGCTGTGATTTCTCGTTCCCCAGGTCCGACATCCCAAGGTGCACCTGTATCGCCGTCAAGCCGACTCGCTGGGCAACGCTTTCCATGTGTTCGGCAGGCTTGCTTACAAAAACCCCCACCTTCTCGACTTCCGTTGGCAACGCTTGCACAATCTCGCCGACCGTCTGGGCATCAACCTTCCGCGGACTCTTCTCATAGAACACGAATCCCAGGGCATTCGCGCCTGCTTCGACTGCTGTCAGCGCGTCTTCGAGATTCGTGATCCCGCAAATTTTTACCCAGGTCATGAAACCCAGTTCTCTGTTCTCAGTTGCCCGTTTCCAGTTTTATCAAGCTCCTATCCCGTTATCAGCGCATGAGACTCGCGCTTCGCGTCCACCAAAAGCGCTCTCAGCGCTTCTCCCGGCGATTCCGCCTTCATCAACGACTCACCAACCAGAAATGCCTGATAGCCGGCCGCGCGCAAGCGAGCGACATCGACTCCGCCGCTGATCCCGCTCTCCGCCACGCGCAACGCGTTCTTTGGAATCAAGTCCGCCAGCCGAAATGCGGCCTGCAGATCAACCTGAAATGTCCGCAAATCGCGGTTGTTCACGCCAATCAATGTGTGCCCTGCGTTCGCGGCGCGTTTTAGTTCCGCTTCGTCATGCACTTCGCACAAAACGTCGAGGTTGTACTCGCCAGCTCGGCCCGTTAGCATTTTCAATTCTGCCTCGGACAAAGCCGCCACGATCAACAGAACTGCATCTCCGCCGTTAGCTCGCGCCTCCAGCAACTGGAAATCGTCGACTATGAAATCCTTGCGCAGGCAAGGCAGCTGTGTACTGGCCGATGCCCTCCGAAGGTTTTCCAGCGACCCCTGAAAGAACTCCGCGTCCGTCAATACTGACAAGGCAGTCGCGCCAGCCTGCTCGAGTTCTGTCGCCAGACTCTTGGGATCGAAATCAGAACGAATGAGCCCGCGCGAAGGTGAGGCTCGTTTCAGTTCCGCGATCACGGCTACACCATTCTGGCTTCGCAATTCCAAGGCCTTCCGAAAACCCCGAGGAACGTGGTTCCCCGCCTGCCGATCGAGTTGGCGTATATCGGCCGAGAGCTTGGTTTCGGCAACTCTCCGGCGGGCCACTGCAACGATTTGATCGAGGCTGGCTGGCATGGCAAGTCGCAATAATTATACGGGAGGGGTGTTGAATCCTTTGTCACCGGCGCGTCAAAGAGAAAGAGTCCCATCTAGAACCGACGCCGGATAAAAGAAGGAAAAAACCTTGGTGCCATCGAAGGGACTCGAACCCCCACACCCTTGCGGGTACATGGACCTGAACCATGCGCGTCTGCCAATTCCGCCACGATGGCAAAAAGTGATTCGTTAGCGGCGACCCTTGCGGTCACCTTTCAGAAGAGAACCACAGACAATATTCTACAGGGGCATTGCTGGCTGTCAAACTTGGAGTGCCGGGCTCGGGCTATGCTGCAGGCTGCAGAACTTGCGCTACTCCCTTCATGAGGTCGACGGACACATACTGCCTTTGTTCGGCAACCGAGGGTAGATCCTGAAGCCTGAAGCCCGACGCCTGAAGCCCAAAAAACCTAGCCTTCCAACCTGGCCGTCATCGTGATATTCGCTTTCAGTACCTTTGACACGGGACAGCCACTCTTGGCATTCTCTGCGGCCTTCTCGAAAGCAGCCTCATCGGCATTCGGAACTCGGCCGACCACATCCAGATGAACCGCCGTGATGGTCCACCCGGAATCGAGCTTTTCCATGGTAAGCGTGGCCGTGGTTTCGATGCTCGACGCTGTCAGATTGGCGGCGCCCAACTGCCCGGAAAGCGCCATAGAGAAGCAACCGGCGTGCGCCGCCGCGATCAATTCTTCAGGATTCGTGCCGGGAGTGTTTTCGAATCGTGTGCTAAAGGAATAAGGAGTATTGTTCAGCACGCCGCTTGTTGATGATACCGCACCCTTGCCATCCTTAAGTCCGCCCTTCCACACCGCGCTTGCCTTGCGTTGCATTTGTTTCTCCTTGAAGTTATGAATTCAATGCCCAGCTATTGTAGATGGAAGCGAGGGACGGTGTCAGTGTTTAGCAGTTAACAATTTGAAGTTACAGTCGGCATTCAGTCCCGACGCGCTTGAGCGGCTTCTACCCAAGTGCGATAAGGTTAACCGCTGAGTGCTAACTGCCAACTGCTGATTTTCAGTAGAAGTCAGAACAACTCAGATAAAAACCACAGCGTGAGCAACTCAGCTTGCAGCCTCGCTCTTGCAGTTTCGCGGAGCAATTGGGACAGAACCGCGACGCATCGCGGCAACCAGAAGCGCCAGCAATATCGTCGGCCAGCTTGTCCGTTCCAGCAGCGACCGGATCAGGCGCTGTGCCAGTCATGATTGCCCAAACTTATCAGCAGGAACCGGCGGAGCGCAATTGCAAGTCCCGATTCCCCGCGACACACCTAATACTTGAACTAAGCGACTTTTGCGTCTTGGCCGATTTTAATTTCATGATCGACGACGGGCAGGCTGCTAGTCCAGGAATCGCCCACGATCCGCCATGCACCGAGGCGGCGCCAGGCGCGCAAGAATTTTCCCGCGTCGGCGACGGTCGTGTTTCTCAATTCCAGGGAAACCGTGTAACGACCAATTTCAATGGCCATGTCGCCCGAGTAGTCGACCCGCGTGGTCTCAAAGCGCAGATTCTGGTATCCCGCGTCGCCGTACTGCCGCAGGGCGCGCTCGATCCCTTTCGATCCCTGTGACGACTCCCGATGCGAAAGCATCAATACGCCGTCCGAAGCAAACAACTCAGCTACCTGGTCATAGTTGCCAGTATTGAATGCCAGGCAAAACTCCTGGGTAAGACCGCGAATAATTGACTCGACATCGAGTAGAGAACTCGATCCACTGGGGGGCCGGTACATCAAACTACCTCCTGGGGGGAACAGGATACTGCGTTACTTCGAGTCTGCATTGTAGCGCAAAAATCGGCGTTGGGAACAGCCAAGTTTTCCTCTCTCGCGCATACTTGAAGCACACAGATCGCTTCCGTCTGTTGTTCGGGAATGCTCCCAATCCTGCGGCCGGTGGGGTTATGATGGGTCTGGGCCGAGTCTGAACTCTCGGCGGGGGCGACGATCATGTACTTCGAACAGTTTTACCTGGGCTGTCTGGCGCACGCTTCTTATATGTTGGCCTCAGAGGGCGAAGCCGTCGTAGTCGATCCTCAGCGAGACGTGGACATTTACCTGAAAGCCGCGGAGGAACACGGAGTCAAGATCCGCCACATCTTTGAAACTCATCTGCATGCCGATTTTGTTTCTGGGCATAGGGAGCTGGCCGCGCGTACCGGAGCCCAAATTTACATGGGAGCGCGCGCAGGAGCCAAGTTTGACCACATTGATGTGCAGGACGGCTTCGAGCTGCGAGTGGGCAGGGCCCGCGTTAAAGTACTGGACACGCCGGGACACACCCTCGAAAGCATTTGTCTTGTGATCACGGATGAAGAGAAATCTCCCAAACCATGGGCGGTTCTAACCGGCGATACGCTGTTCCTGGGCGACGTGGGACGACCAGACCTCTCGAAAACGCTTACCCCGGCAGAGTTGGCCGGATTGCTCTATGACAGCCTGCATCGCAAGCTGCTCACGCTCGGAGATGAAGTGCTTGTCTATCCCGCCCACGGAGCCGGCTCGCTCTGCGGACGCAACATGCGCGCCGAACGGTCCTCTACGATCGGCACCGAGCGGCTGACGAACTATGCGCTGCAGATCAAGACCAGAGAAGAGTTCATTCAGCAGTTGACCGAGAACCTGCCAACGCGACCAGAGTACTTTCTCCAGGATGCGGAAATTAATCGTGAGGGCGCGCCCGCGCTCTCCGATCTTCCCGAACTGCCCCCGATATCGGCTCCCGATCTGAAGTCGATGTTAGACGGAGGCGTGGTCGCGCTCGACGTGCGCCCCGGCGACGAGTTCGCCGTCGGACACGTACCTGGCTCGGTCAACATCGCTCTGTCAGGACAGTTTGCGTCGTGGGCAGCCACGGTTTTGGGCTTGTCGGCGCGTCCGGTAGTGATCGCGGATTCTCCCGAGCAGTTGTCCGAAGCGCGCCTCCGCTTAACACGAGTGGGGATTGAAGATCCGCGCGGATATTTGAAGGGTGGCGTCGCAGCATGGAAGCAGGCGGGGTTCGCGCTCGCCGAAGTGCACCAGATCACGGCGGAAACTCTGCGTGATCGCCTGCAAGTCCACGATTCCCAAGTGCTCGACGTACGCCGCGAACCCGAGTGGAACGCCGGACACATCGATGGTGCCGCATGGTGGCCTCTCGACAATTTCAAGGTTTCACCGCCAGAGATCGATCGCGATCGGCCTATCGCCGTCCATTGCAAGAGCGGATATCGCAGCATGATCGCCTGCAGCCTGCTGCAGCGGGCCGGCTTCCGAAACATTACAAACGTGATCGGCGGTCTCGACGCCTGGCAACAGGCCAAGCTTCCAGTCCAGAGTGAAACCACAGTCGACGCGTAGAGCAGGCGCGGTTGCAAAGGCCCAGACGCTCAATTAAGCTAAATTCTCTGCCTAAGATGTTTGAGCCGGGATGGCGGAACTGGCAGACGCAGCGGACTCAAAATCCGCCGGGCTTCGGCCCTTGGGGGTTCGACTCCCCCTCCCGGCACCACGGTTCAACCCATTCAGGAAACAGCTGGTTAATTCAGCATGTGCTCGGAAACCTGAACTATTTTGTAGACCATTCGTGTGCCTCCCCAGTTCGATTGGAGAGGCTGGCTGCAGCGATGACAGCTCCTTGCCGCGAAACGTCTGACGTGGCAGCGCCATAAGTAGCCCAGCAGAGGTTCAGTAGTAAGACAACCGCCTGCCGAGTTCTGTTCATCACTCGGTCATAGCTCATGCATATTATCTCTTGCATCGTTGTGGGCTGCGTTAGCACGCTCCCACGATTGTTCATAGGACAATGCTGCTCTTTCCCACTAGCCTGGATTATTCACCAAGTCTCTAGCCAAAAAAGAAAGGATGCTCTAAAAGGAATGATGAACATTGGGTTTCGCCACCCAGCATTCCATTTCGGAGCATCCATCGCTTGATACAAAGTGTTTTACCACAGCTGACCTTCTCCTTCTACCGTCATGAACCCGTTCGCGCCGATTTTTCCGGCGGGCAGATCACCAGCGATGCCGGCCTGCTGCCCTTGCGCGCCTTCGACGAGCGCCATCATCTGACCCGGGATCTGGCCGCGCTCCTCAGCGACCCGCGGGAGGATGACCGCGTCCGTCACGACTCGCTGCAGCTGTTGCGGCAGCGCATCTACCAGATCGTCGCCGGTTACGAAGACGCCAACGATGCCGACCGCCTGCGCCACGATCCCATGCTGCAGATCGTCGCTGATCAGAAACTCGGCCACCCGCTCGGCTCTCAGCCTACCCTCAGCCGCTGGGAGAACGCTCCTTCCAACCGTGATCTGGTATACCTTAACGACGCTCTCGTCGAGCAGTTCATCCGTCTCTGCAGCGACCAGGTGCGGGAACGCGGCGCGATCCTGCTCGATATTGATTCCACCGACGATCCCACGCACGGCCAGCAGCAGCTCAGTTTTTTCAACGGCGCCTACCACCAGCACATGTACCACCCCATGCTCATCTTCGAGCGCCACACCGGATGCTTGCTGGCGGCGCGCCTGCGCCCGGGAAATGCCTCTAGCCATGCCCGCATCGTGCCCATGCTCTTGCGTCTGGTGCCGCGACTGCAGGCGGCCTTTCCCGGCGTGAAAATCAAGCTACGCGGCGACGCTGGTTTCGCGCTGCCCCTGCTCTACCAGTTCTGCGAGTTCTTTGAGATCGAGTACGTCCTCGGCATCCCCGCGAACTGCGTTTTCCAGTGCCGCGCCGAACCTCTCCAGAAGCAACTCAAGCGCCGTTATCGCCGCACCCAGCTACCACAGCGCAGCTTCTCCAGCTTCCGTCATCGCGCCCGCTCCTGGCCGCGCCAGCGCCGCATTTGTTACAAAGCTGAACACACCGCCACCGGCACGAACCTGCGCTTCCTGATCACCAACGCTCCGGGTCGCGCTTCTGAGGTCTTCGCCTTCTACAACGATCGCGGCGAGTGCGAGAACCGCATCGAGGAATTTAAAAACGGTTTTCGCGCTGACCGCCTGAGCTGCCATCGCTTTCTGGCCAACGCCTTCCGCCTGCTGCTGTACGGCTTCGCTTACAACCTAGTCAACCTGTTTCGCCTGCATTTGCCCCAGCCGTGGCGCTCGGCGCAGATCGAAACTCTGCGCGCCCAACTCTTCAAAATCGGCGCTCGCGTCCGCCACACCGCGCGCTGCGTCCGCTTCCATCTCGCCAGCGGCTGGCCCTTTCAGAACCTGTTCCGCTCCGCCGCCCTCGCCGGCAACAGCAGTTGATCCCTTTCCTTGCTTCCCAACTCAACTCCCAGTCCCTGGTTCCTGCGGAGCCGTGTTCAAAATCCTCTCTCTCAGGTCGCGACCCCGGACTGTCCCTCACCAAGCTCATGACCTGGACGACTCTGCCCTTCATCAACGCCCGATCGCACATCCTCGCAAACAAATCTCAGTTCTGGTGAATTAAGGAGGCTAGGGGTTTCCCTAGTGGCAAGGTGCCGCGCATCGCCTTTGAATAACGGTGTGAGCTAGCTAGCTCGTCCTTTCGGATGGCGCAGACCTTCCCTCGCTCTCGGGTTGCGCCACATCCTTTCTCCACAACTTGTCGGTTGGATACAGGAGGAGGTATGGAGTTCATCAAAAGTTTTCTCGAGCAACAGCCGATGATGGCCCTGTTTCTGACCATCGCGCTGGGCTATCTGCTCGGTGAGGTCAACATCAGGGGCTTTTCCCTCGGTGTGGGCGCGGTTTTGTTCGTTGCACTTTTTATGGGCTGGTTCGCGCCTAAGTCGGTGCCCGCCGCAATGGTGGGAACGCTGGGCCTCGCTCTGTTCCTGTATTCCGTGGGCATTCAGTATGGGAAGCAATTTTTTAGCGGCTTGACGAGCCCCCACGGCCGACGTGCAAACCTTATGGCTCTCATCGGCGTGCTGCTGGCGGGCCTAGTGAGTCTTATGTTTGTGAAAATGATGGGGGTCGATCTCGGAGTTGGACTGGGGTTATTCGCGGGATCAGGAACCAGCACACCAACGTTGCAGGCGGCTATTCAAGCGCTGGGCAACGATGATCCCGCCGTGGGCTATTCGGTATCTTATCCGTTCGGCGTGGCTGGACCAATCTTGTTTCTCTACTTGGCCTTCTTGATCCTCAAGCCGAAGCTGAAGACATCCGAAGTCGCCGGACTCGAATTGCGAGAGATTTTGGTTCGCAATAAAGCGATATGCGGGAGAACTCTCGGCGAGGTGATGACCACGTTGTCAAATGGCGTGCAGATTGTAGCGCTCCGCAGGGACGGCCGTAATGAGCCGGCTTCCTCCACTTCGGTCCTGACCCTGAATGACGTCGTGCTTGCCGTCGCGGAGAATACGGAGGCGCTCGATCATGCAAGCCGAAATCTCGGCGAGGAGGCGGCCGGCCGTCTGGTAAAGGACCGCGCCGATCTCGACTATCTACGTGTGTTTGCCTCTCGTCCCAGCGTGGTAGGCAGGGTGCTCGGAGATCTCGAGCTTCCGGGACAGAATGAATCAGTTGTGCTTCACGTTCGCCGCGGCGACACGGATCTCATGGCACGACCGGATCTCGTGCTCGAGTTCGGCGACCGTATCGGTTTGTTGGCCAATCGCGAGCGCTTCGCGGGTCTGCGAAAGTTTTTTGGCGATTCGATCAAGGGCACTGCCGAGTTCAGTTATATCTCCATCGGTCTCGGCATGGCAGCCGGATTCTTACTCGGTGCAATTCCTATACCGCTCCCTGGCCTGGGCCAATTCGTCCTGGGGCTGGCGGGCGTGCTGATCGTGGCACTCGTCCTGGGAAAAGTGCGGCGCACGCGCGGCATCAATTGGACGATACCGCTGTCCGCCAATCTTGTCTTGCGCAATTTCGGACTCACATTGTTTCTGGCGCACATTGGAATGGCTTCAGGGCCGAAGTTCGCGGCGGGAGTGACACAGACGGGTTTGCTGATGCTTGGCTTAGGCGCGGTGGTGCTGACCGCGCTGGTGCTGCCAATTATGATTATGGGTCTTTTTGTTTACAGAATGCCCTTCGATGATGTCGCCGGCATCGTGGCAGGCGCGTGCGGTAATGCGGGCATTCTCGCTTACACAAACCGGCTCGTGCCCACTGATGGTCCAGACGTCGGCTACGCGATGATATTTCCGGGTATGACCATCGTAAAGATTTTTTTCGTTGTCATCATCGCGAAACTGTTTTGATGGCGGTGTTAACTAAGCGCTCCACCTTTGCTTCGTTTGCCGTAATCACGAGTCGCTTGAGCTTGTTTATTTGACTCCAAGTATAGGGTCTGCGTAGGAAACGCAATCGCCGCCCCCACCTTCTGAACCATATCCATGATGCCGTAGAGCAACTCTTCCTGAATCTCGAGAAACTTGTTCCAGTCAGAGGCAAATATGTAGGCGAAAATCTCTATATCCAGGGAAGAAGCACCGAAGCGTAGAAAACGGACCCGGACGGAAGCCTGGTCTACATTCTGGTGGCCGCTAAGCAGGGTGCGAACGCCAGCGCTGAAAGAGTGCAACTGGGCTGCGGTAGTTTCGTAATTCAATCCCACTACCGGATGAAACAAGAACCTGTCCCGTTCCGAGAGAGTTTCCAGCCTCATATTCGCGATCTGCCCATTGGGCAAACTTACTACTGTACGATCTAACGTTCGGATGCGGGTTGAGCGGAGGCCGAGCTCCTCGACCGTACCCTGGACATCGCCCAGGCTCAAAACGTCTCCAACACGCACCGCTTGGTCGGCGATCAGGGAAACGCCGGCAATCACGTTTTCCAGTGTCTTCTGGGCTGCCAGTGCAACGGCGATGCCGCCGACTCCGAGTCCGGCTAAGGTAGCGGTCAGGTTTATGTCAAAGTGGTGTAGTGTGAACAGCAAACCAGCGAAGAGGATTAGTCCATCAATCAACCTTCGAACCAAACGCAAGGCCGAAGCGGCTCCGCTCAAACTCCGGCGACGCCTAACCAGGGAACGTTCGCCGATCTCGTTCAAGAGCATTAGCAACCACATGCACGCGACAACCAAAATCATCAATGCTGTGGTAGCCCAGAATTGCCGCGCCAAGAGAGGAAGTGGAACCCTCGAGGTCAGCCATCGGATAGCGAGCGCAAGAAGCAGCAGACGGAATGGTGGCCGCAGTACTCGGGGATTCGGCAGGGTGGCATTTCTGCTCACCTTACGCCGCACGATACCCGCGGCTGAACTGAGAATGCGATTCAATACTCCCGTCAGCAGGTAGAGGAGCGGCATCCCCACAAAAACTGCTACCCACTCAAAGAGCGGAATTTCAGCCACCCGAGTCGTGATCATGAAATCCGGTAGAAATCTTCCGAGGGGGGATGCATCCAACTCCTGGAAAGCATCGGGAATCGAGGCCAGTGTCTTCCGGGAGAAAAGCCAGACTTTTCCCGCTTTTCCACGATCGACGCGTTCGACCAGAATGTCGAGATTACCGTCAGCTGTCTGTATCACCCCGACCAAGTCTTCGTCGGGCTTGAGCGGATCTCTCTGGGAACCCTCGGGTTCATCGCTAATCTCGTTGAGCCGAGCAGGGAGACGACGATCGATGACTGCGGCAAGTTGGCTTGCCAGAGCCTCGGCATCTGCGCCTCGCAGGGGAGTATCGAGGTAGAGCGCGGCGAGCCCCGTATTCCCTTTCCGTGCGGCACTAAGTAAACCCAGCACTGTCCCCCGAGGTGTGCCTCGACCTATAGTGTCGGTAGGGGATGCAGGCGGCGCTTCGGTGGAAGTAGATTTGGCAGGGGCAGCCTGGGACCGCAAAGTTGGGCAAGACAGCAAAAGTAGAGAAAGTACGACGGCTCTACCCAAGTGCTTCGTGTAGTAATCTACTGCTCTCATTCTGAGCGCGCTGGCGTGTTATAAGAAGTTACCGCTGAGTGCCGCCCCGACGTTATGCGAGAGAGAGCCGCCCACACATTGAGGCGTCTCGTAATTCTTTGCTCACGATTCTTTGCTCACGCAGCAGGGTTTTTAAGCTCTTTCGTGTTGTCCTGGATGGTTGCCACGGGTCCGTTCTTCTTTACCGACTGAATCCCGTTCTCCATTGCCGAGACCGAAGAATACATTTCGCTCTTGCCGATAATCTGGCCATTGGTGGCGGTCAGAACGAAGTATGCTTGCCCATTCTTCGCCGTCTTGCGCTCGTAGCGGGCATCGTCGCCGGCGTTCGCCTTCACCGAATCGATGCCAACAATGGCGCTCTGCTTTTGCTTGTAAAGTTCGCTAGTCAGAATCACTTCACCGTTTGCCGCTTTTAGGTTGAACATGAACTGACCACTTGCGCCTTGCTTCAAGTCGAATTTAGCTGACATGGTTTTTCTCCTCGTGAATTGGGGGGCTATCTCCGATTCTGCTTGTAGCCAATCGTCGAGTTCGTGCCCGTTTTTCTCGTCCGCGTTGCTCATAAATTTCGTAAGCACGGCAACGGACCTGCTCCTGACGCGCAACGGCGCGGCATCGCGGATAGGCGCTTCATTTGCTGTCACTCCTTGTCGGCAATGACACCCACCTGCCAGGACGACGATGGCTCGAAGCCTTGTTTTTCCAAATTAGCCTAGGTCTGTCTCATCTTCGACACAACTAGGGAAATCCCTAAGAGTCATGGGAGACGGGCTTTCGTTTGTTCTGCGTGTGCCTTGTTCGCGGCCGTTGCGGATCGCACATAGGGATTTCCCTAGTTGTGCAGGCCTCGAGTTAACTCTATCGTTGCGTTCGTCTATCCTTTCGCATTCGCCCCACTTCGGCCAGAGTTTGGCAGGGGTGGGGTTTTTGGTTGCATGGTCCGCGAGATGGCGCGCAAGATAGGGCGATGAAGGAGAGTAGCCATGGAACGTTGCTTTTGGCTGCGTGTTTTGACCGTCTCGATGATTTTGCTGATTGCATTTGCCAGTGCGGAAGAGTCACAGACCTCTTTGAAGCAGTGTCGGATCGATCTCAATACGTACACAAAGCTCGGTCCTTTAACCAATCCCAGCTTTGCGCAAATTAAGGCACAAAAAGACTACCTTCGATCATTTCGGGTATCAGAGATCTCCCAGCGTTTTAAGGAAATGGGAGATTGCATGGAGGCCGATCCGCAGAATGAGATAGGTTATGCGCGTGTTTCCTTGTTACTACAACAAGAAGAAACGAGCCGATATGTGAACTTTCTACTTCGCCACGGATTGTGGAACCAGTTTGTCGCCGAGGATGCGCAAGGGAAGAGATAAACCACTCGCCTGAAGCTCGGGCCGGCGCGATGTCGTCACGGTCACTAGAAAAATAAAGTTGTCTCACTTGAAAAAGTCCCAGTTTACTTTTCGTGGCTGTCAGCGTTAGTGTCCCCAGAACACGCTTGGGCGGGCTCGGGATGTGGGCCAATCAGGACCCCACTCGCTGGGAGAAACCCGCCCCTTTTATCCCAAACTACCACCCGCCCACCAAGCTCAAACCAAAGTTAGGGATTTCCCTAGTTGTAAGCCAAACTACCCTCCAGTTAGGAATGGACTGTATGAGCTCCCGAGTACTTGACCTCTAAGATCGCTGGACTAAAAGCGGAAAGAACAGGTTGAGTGTTGAATGCGGGTGAAATGCCCCTGGAGGCGCCATGAAAGTCAGGATCTTAAGCCTCGCAATTGTAGTGTCTTTATTTTTCACTTCCTCGATAACTGCACAAGAAAAGACCAGAGTCGAGAAGGATCTTTTGGGGCAGAAAGAGATTCCTGCCAGTGCCTATTACGGCGTGCAGACCGCCAGAGCGCTTGAAAACTTTCAGATTTCCGATATCACAATTAATCACTATCCCGGGTTTGTCGAGGCATGGGCGATCGTGAAACTGGCCGCGGCCCAAGCCAACACAGATGTTGGCGCAATGAAGCCCGAGAAGTTAGCGGCCATCGAAAAGGCCTCTCAGGCGGTGCTCCAGGGCCAGTATCACGACCAGTTTCTTGTCGACTGGTACCAGGGCGGGGCCGGCACGTCGACCAATATGAACGCCAATGAGGTGCTCGCCAACGTCGCACTCGAACTAACGGGACACAAGAAAGGCGAGTACCAGTATGTCGATCCGCACGACGATCTGAATATGTCGCAGTCGACCAACGATTCTTATCCGACTGCGATCAAAGTTGCCATTCTCCTGCGCAATGACAAGCTTGTGGCTGAGTTGGAGAAACTCGCAGCCTCTTTCCGGATCAAAGGTGCCGCCTATCTTGAAATGGTTAAGATGGGTCGCACCGAAATGCAGGACGCCGTGCCCATGACGGTTGGCCAGGAATTCTATGCATTTGCAGACTCAATCGAAAGCGAAATCCAATTCCTGAAGCAGGCGGAGAAATCTCTTTACTCGGTCAACATGGGTGCGACAGCGATTGGCACAGGGATAAACGTGCCAAAGGGATATCCGGAAAAGTGCGCGGCTCATCTGGCGAAATTGACCGGCAAGCCGATTGTTCCCGCCTCAGACATGCTGGCGGCAACGTGGGACCAACAGGGATTCGTGGTGTATTCATCTGCCCTCCGCAGCGTAGCCATCAAGCTTTCGAAGATTGCGAATGACCTGATCCTTCTTACCTCGGGTCCGCGAGCAGGGCTCTTTGAGATCAACCTGCCCGCGCTGCAGCCGGGATCTTCGATCATGCCGGGCAAGGTTAACCCGGTGATTCCTGAACTGGTGAACCTCATTGCGTTTCGCGTGATTGGCAACGATTACAGCGTTAGCCTGGCGGGCACGCACGGACAATTGCAGCTCAATGCTTACGAGCCGATCGAGGGGTTGGCAATCATCGAATCTCAAAGTTTACTGTACCGCGGGTCCATGGCATTTCGCTCGAAGTGTGTTGATGGCATCACGGTGAACGAAAACGTGCTGCAGCACTACATGGAGACGACAGTTGGCATTGTCACCGCATTGAACCCAATCTTGGGTTACGAAAAAGCGACCGAACTGGCGGCCGAAGCCTACAAGACCAACAAGGGGATCCTAGAAATTATTCGCGAACAGCACCTTCTTACGGAACAACAGATCAACCAACTGCTCGATCCGGCGAAGTTGACTGGTCTGGATAAGAGCCAATACGTGAAAAAAGATTGAACTCTGCCCGAGGAAGAACCATGAAACCCAATCGAAGATCGCCGTCATGCATGCTGTTTATTCTTGTTCTCCTGTGCGAACTGACCGTCGCAGAAGGGAAGAAACCCAATATTGTAATTCTGGCCACTGGAGGCACGATCGCGGGCGCGGCAGCAACGGGGACGCAGGCAGGCTACACCTCTGGTGCGGTCACCATCGACGCCATGATTGCCGCTGTCCCGGGCATCACCGATCTTGCCAACATCAAGGGCGAGCAGATTTCCAACGTCGGTTCACAAGACATATCGTTCGACATAATGCTTACCTTGGCCAAACGCATTAATCAGCTACTCGGCACGCCGCAAGTGGATGGCATTGTCGTGACCCACGGCACTGACACGATGGAAGAGACTGCCTTCTTCCTGAACCTGGTTGTGAAAAGCGACAAGCCCGTAGTGATGGTCGGTTCTATGCGGCCATCAACGGCCGTCAGTGCCGATGGACCTTTGAATCTTTTCAATGCGGTGGGAGTCGCCGCCGACCCCAACGCGAAGGGCCGCGGCGTACTGGTCGTAATGAACGACTGGATCCACGGTGCGCACTCTCTCACCAAGACAAGCACGACCTCCGTTCAGACGTTTATGTCTCCGCTGCGTGGCCTGGTAGGTGTGGCGAGTTATGGTAAGAATGACTTTTACTGTACGCCGCAATGGAAGCACACGACATCTAGCGAATTCAACATTGCAAACGTTACCAAACTGCCGCGCGTAGATATTCTTTTTGCCTACGCCGACATGCCGGGGGACCTGATTGACGCGTCCGTCACGAACGGCGCCAAGGGGATTGTCTTAGCTGGTGTAGGTAATGGCAACGTGAACAAAATTTCACTGGAAGCGGCGGAAAAGGCTGCCAAAGAAGGTGTTGTGATCGTGAGAAGTAGCCGCGTCGCAACCGGGACAGTCGGGCGCAACGTTGAAGTAAATGACGATGAAATGGGCTTTGTCGCTTCCGATGAGCTCAATCCACAAAAGTCGCGGATTCTGCTGATGCTTGCATTGCTAAAACCACGTACGCCGGCAGAGATCCAGAAGTTATTCCAGAGCTACTGAAGCCTGCTAGCACACCCATAGCACTGATGAGCCTGGGGGGTGAACGAATTATGGTGTGGATTGAGCTGTGCGTCCTCTTAGCGTGCATCCTGATCGGAACTCGCCTCGGAGGTATCGCGCTCGGTACGGTGGCGGGGATCGGACTAGTCATTTACGTGTTTATCTTGCGCATGCCGCCCGGAGGGCCGCCGCAAATTGTAATTGGCATGATCATTGCGGTGATTACAGCGTTGGCGGCGATGCAAGCGGCCGGAGGTCTCGACTACCTTGTCGGCATCGCCGAGAGAATCATGCGAAAGCACCCGCGCTACATTACCTTCGTCGCGCCGGTGGTGACATATTTTCTAATCTTTGCGTCCGGCACTACTCATGTTATTTACGCTCTTCTTCCAGTGATTGCGGAGGTCTCTCGAAAGGCAGGCATTCGGCCGGAGCGACCGATCTCGATTAGCGTCATCGCAGGCTTTCAGGGCGTGATCGCTTCTCCCATTTCGGCTGCCACGGTAGCGATGATTGGCATTCTGTCGTCGCGAGATGTGTCTTTGCCACGTTTGCTCTCAATTACTGTTCCTTCGACATTTCTTGCGGTTCTTGTCGGTGCCGTATCCGTGGCATGGCGCGGCAAGAACTTAAACGAAGACGCCGAATATCAACATCGTCTCGCCAATGGCGAACTGAAAGGTGTTCAACCTCTACCAGCCTTAAAAGGACGCGAGTTGTTCAATGCTCGCGGCTCGACCATGCTTTTCCTGGCCGGGATTGTCTTGATCGTACTGATTGGGATGATTCCAGCCCTTCGCCCCGTTTACCAGACCGTAGAAAATGGAATTGTGGATAGCGACCAGGTGAGCATGGGCATGGCTATTATGATCATCATGATCGCCATCGCCGGTCTAGCCATGATCATTTTCAAAGCTTCCCCGGAAGCAACTTTGAAGGGCAGCATCATGAAAAGCGGAGTCGTGGCGCTGATTTCGATCCTCGGGGTATCGTGGCTGGGATCTTCATTTTTCGAAGGCAACCGCGCGTTCATTGTCAGTGGCATCGCAGGGATGGTCCGCAGCTACCCGTGGGCTTTTGCCGCAGGCCTATTCGTCTTGTCCACTTTACTTTTCAGTGCAGCCGCCACAGTAGCCATGTTGATGCCGGTAGGCGTAGCATTGGGTTTGCAGACCTCTCACTTGATTGCATTTTATCCAGCTGCCAACAGTGTTTTTTTTCTCCCGACGTATGGGACGTTGCTTGCTGCCGTCTCCTTTGATCAAACTGGAACGACAAAGATCGGAAAATATCTGTTCAATCACAGCTTCATGTTGCCGGGCCTGGTCACTACGGTTTCGGCGATCATCTTCGCCCTTGTGTTGAACTCAATCGTCGCTTGAACAAGTTGAATTTAGAGGGACGGGAGCTGAGCCATGGCGGTTGCAAGAACAGCTCTGATCGCAATCCTCATCGTTGCCTACCTCGTTCCTCGTTGTGCGGGCTACGCTGTCCTGACCCATGAAGCGATCATTGATGCAGCGTGGAATGATGGAATCCGGCCGGCACTGTTGCAGCGTTTCCCCAGCGCAACTAGCGAAGAATTGCAGCAGGCGCATGCCTACGCCTATGGAGGCGCAATTATTCAAGACATGGGCTATTATCCTTTCGGCAGCCGCTTCTTTAGCGATCTCACGCACTATGTTCGGAGCGGCGATTTCGTTCTCGCGCTCATCGCCGAGTCCCAAAATCTGAACGAATATGCGTTCGGACTGGGTGCTCTTGCCCACTACGCCGCGGATACGGAAGGACATCCCTTGGCAACCAACGTCTCGGTTGCACTGATGTATCCCAAGCTTGCGAAGAAGTACGGGCCCGTCGTTACCTATGATCAAAAGCCATCGGCACACGCGCAGGTGGAATTTGGTTTTGATGTCGATCAGGTCGCGGAAGGGAACTACGCGCCGCAGGCATATCATGAGTTCATCGGATTTGAGGTATCCAAGCCCGTGCTGGAGAGAGCGTTCGCCAGAACCTACTGCGTTGACCTTTCCGATGTCTTTGGCAGTGTTGATTTGGCGATCGGCAGCTATCGCCACGCGGTTTCAACGGTAATACCGAGAACGACCAAGGTGGCATGGCATATGAAGAAACACGAGATCCAGAACAGCCATCCCAGTGAGGTTCGTAGCGAATTCATTTACAACGTTTCGCATTCTGAATACCGCAAAGATTGGGGAAAGGTCTATGAAAAACCGGGGATCTCAGCGCGCATCAAAGCGTTCTTTTTGCGACTCACGCCGAAGATAGGACCCTTTAGCGCCCTTGCATTCCATCCTCCCACGCCAGCCGTAGAACACATGTACATGCACAGTTTCAACGAAACCCTGGATCATTACCGAGGGATGCTGCTCGCGCTACAGGAAGGCCATCTCCAACTGTCCAATGAGAACCTCGACACGGGAGAACTCACCAAGCCGACAGCCTACCCATTCACCGACGAAACCTACGCGAAGCTGCTAGCCAAAGTGTACGAGAGCCCTGTTTCGAACGGGTTGCGCAGTGACATCCTCATATATTATTCGGATACGGGAGCGCCGTTTGCGACCAAGAAAGACCCGAAGGCTTGGCAAAATGTACTTGACGAATTGGGCAAACTTAAGACTTCGCCAGTAGCTGGCACATCCGAGTAGATTGATTTAATCCCCAGTCCGTAATCCCTTATATTAACAGCTTCGTTGCGTCAGTGCGGTCACGGCAAGCCTTAGGGATTTCCCTAGTTGTGGGGAGATCGAGTGAGGTCTAGGGTTCTTCGAAGAATGACGTGTCAGCGACACGGGCAGCAGCTAAACCGAGCCTGCCGGTGTCACTTTCAGATCTGGCGGCTAGCTATGCAGCCGTCGCCAACCACCCAACATTACGAGAGGGGAGATTAGCCGTGAAAATAAGATTCGCAGCGTTGCAGAAACAACGAGTCATCTTCGTCGCGCTCATGTGTACATTCGCACTTTTGGCACACGCTGATGACGCCGCTGACAAGGCGAAAAAAGTAGCGAAGGAACAGAGTGAAATCAGGGCGAACACCCAGAAGATCCTTCAGCGGCTTTACAAAGCCCAGCCAGCGGCCAAGACCGCCGTTGCAAATGGCGCCGGCTACGCGGTCTTTAGCAACACGGGGGTAAAAATCCTGATGGCGGGTTCCGGGAAAGGGGAAGGCGAGGCTATCAACAACAAGACCAAGAAAGAAACCTTCATGAAAATGGTCGAGTTGCAGGCGGGACTTGGGTTCGGCGTGAAGAAGTTCAGCGTTATCTTCATCTTTGACAGTGACAAAGTGCTGGACAGTTTCATTAACTCTGGCTGGGAGTTCGGCGGACAAGCTACCGCCGCGGCCAAGACTGCGGAGAAGGGTGGATCAATGGCCGGTGCTACCTCCGTTTCGGATGGCGTCTGGATGTACCAGATGACGGACAAAGGTCTGGCCGCAGAGATTACTATCAAGGGCACCAAGTACTACAAAGACGACGATCTGAATTGAGGGCGGCTCGCGCATCCTGAACATTCAGCAGTCAAGCCAGCGCTCAGATACGTGCGCTAATCAGTTCCAAGGAGAGAGAGATGCAGAAGAAAAGCGTATTAGCCGTTCTTACCGTGGTCGGCGCGTTGCTGCTGTCCAGCGTGCCGATGTTTGCCCAGGCCGCCAGCGCCGGCTCGAACACTGCCAGCGACACTGACATTAAGCTGCTGCGGGAAGACATCCGCTCGGAAAGGAAACGGCTCGTCGCCGCCAACATGCCGCTGACCGACACGGAGGCAACAAAGTTTTGGCCGATCTATGACCAATACGCGGCCGAAGTCTCGAAACTCGGCGATACCCGCGTGGCCTTGATCAAGGAATATGCGCAGAGCTACGACACCATGACCGATGCCCAGGCAAATGATTTGATGAACCGCTCGGCAGCCATCGACCAGCAGTTTTCGGCCCTGCTGCTCAAATATGTGCCCATCTTCGAGAAAGTGATCTCAGCCAAGAAGACGGCAAAGTGGTATCAGATCGACCGCCGCCTGGATTTGCTGATCAACCTGGAGTTGGCCGCAAACATTCCGATGGTGGACGCCAGCAAGTAAGATTGATGCAGACTTTGTTGCGAAGGCGGCGCATCCGGAGGTGCGCCGCCGTAATTTCTCTTTCCGCCTTCTACTTTCTTTTCGGCGACCGTTGCCAATCTAGAATGCGAACTTTAGAGCCAACTGCACAACGCGTGCGCTCACAGAGGTGCTACTGACAACTCCGAACGTCGGCGATGTGAAGTTGCTGTCGGGATCCCCAAATTGCGGATGGTTCAACGCGTTGTAAAACTCCGCACGAAATTGAAGATTGCTTTGCTCGTGAGGCCAGTTAAAGACCACGCTTTTTGATATCGCGAGATCCAGGTTTGCTTGTCCAGGACCGTCGACGATGCCTGTCGCGCTGTCCCCAAACGCCGCGCCAATGCCGTCCGCGCCGATTACCGGCGGAGTCGTAAAGCAGGAAGCGTTGAAATAATTGTTCAGTTTGGACTCCACCGAGCCTGCCTTAACAAGTTGACTATTCGAACAAGTGCCGCTTAGCTGGGCTCGGTCTTCACTGATCCCAAAGACATTCGTCGAATTGGTCTCGGCGATGGTAAGAGCGCTGCCGGACTGGATGGTTGCGATTGCATCCAGGGACCAGTCGCCCAGGACTGCTCGTGGCATGCCTTGAGATGGGCTTGGAAGGTTCCAGGTAGTGCTAAAAACGAATCGATGAGTGCGGTCGAAACTAGCCCGTCCCCATCGCTGGCTGGGAGAGTTTTGGTCCCCCAATGTCAGTGCATTTCCTGACGAGGTCGAGTTAATGTCGGCGCCGTCGGTGTCCAGGACCTTGGAAAAAGTGTAGGAGGCCAAGAATTGAAAGCCGTGGCTTAGCCGCTTTACCAGGCTCATCTCAAGCGCGTTGTATGACGAACTACCCTCGGATTCCATTTCCTGAAGGGAGTCCGGCGGTACTCCGAGGATGGGAACTCGCAGCGAGACATTTGCGAGCGTGTTGTCGGTAGCTCCTCGAATTGGATTGTCGGTGGAGGCGGACAGTGCCTGATTCAGAGAACGTTGGCGCATCAAGTGCATACCGGAAGTGCCCACGTATCCGACTTCCAACAAATAACCCTGGTGCAGCTCGGTTTGCACATTTAGCGAATACTGCTGAACCATCGCTGGTCGAAAACCGGGCGCAACAGAATATATGGTTGTCGTGGTCGTGGGAGAGTAGGCCGGGAACATCGGAAAAGACTCTGGCGTGGGAAACGGCTGCGCAAACGGGTCTTGAAATGTCGCTTGTGCGTTTGCGGTTCCGGCATTCAGTCTGAAGACCGAGAAAGGAGCACCAAACATGTTTTGGTAGAAGGCTTGGCCAGTGGGTCGGGAATAGTACACTCCATATCCGCCTCTCAGCACCACGGTTGAGGGGGAGACTTGCCAGGCAAACCCGATTCGCGGTGCGAGGGTATTTTGTCCTGCACCATCGTTGCCGAATGTGTTGCTCGCACGACGTACACCTGCCGGAGGCACGCCCGGAAAGTTGGAAGCCACGACGTAGCCAGCTACGCTCCCGCTCGGGGGAGGGTTGCCATCGGCTTTGTCAATGTCGAAGCTCGAGTTCCTCCCCAACTCATCGCCGAATTGGCCGAGTCGCTCGTAACGCAAGCCGATGTTTAGCATGAGGAACTTACTGATTCTATAGTCGTCCTCTGCGAACCCTGCGCCTTCCCACACCCTGTATTCACGCTGCGTCAGGCCGAAGTCATCGAAAGAGGCAAAGACATTGCTGAATTTGGTGCCGTTGCTAGCCGCGTTGTTGCCCAGTAAGAAATCGGGCCAACTAAGGAATTGCACGAGAGATCCCAGCCCCACGAGGTTGACGTTGTCCTGCAGGCGCGTGATCCCCCCTCCGAGTCGAAGGTCATGACGGCCACGAACAAAGCTGAGGATATCGCTGAAGACGAAACTGTTTTGCGTGATCGTTCTGGGAAATCCCGAAGCGATGCTGACCGAACCAAGAATTTTCAGGCTGGGGAGTTCATTATTATCGCTCATCTCTCCTTCCGCAACCCCGACATCCGACCAGTCAAACGCAGTTCTAGCCTGCGTGTCGGTTCGAGTGCGGACGTAGCCAATCCGGGCATCGTTAAGCCACGCGTTATGGAAATTGTAGGTATGAGCAATGGAGAAGACTCTGAAGCCAGTGTTGCCGGGACTCGGGAACCCAAGAATGTTACCGGAAGGGTTGAGGCCGTTACCGGGAAATGTAACAGTTTGAGCATCATTTGCGACGAACACGCGCGCCTCGAATTTGCTGTTCGGCGACGCGAGGTAGTCGACATTGGCTACGTACTGGTCTTCACTGAAATGGCAGGGATCGGTGAAAACTGAGAAGCCCTGCTGGGAGAGCGGCTTTGTCGGGTCCACGGTTTGCGGCGTCGGAATCAGGAAAGAACCGTCCGGCAACTTGAAATTCAACAGCGCCAGTGCCACAGGATTGATGTTAGAGCCGTCAGGCTTGATCGTCGTGCCTCCCTGTGCCCCGGCCAGACCGCCAAACATCTGTCCCAGAGCGGCGGGGGAACGATCATTGGTCAGAGGCGGCTCACTCAGGCTGGCGGTACAAGCCGTCCGGGACTGCCCGGCGGCGAGGCCATTCACTTGGCGGGTTCCCTGATAAGAGCCAAAGAAAAACAGTTTCTCTTTCTTTATAGGGCCACCCAAGGCAAACCCAAACTGATTCTGATTGAGAACCGGGCGGGGTCGATCGGTCTGGTTAAGGAAATAATCATTGGCATTAAGAACCGTATTGCGGAAAAACTCGAAAACCGTACCGTGAAGGGCGTTGCTGCCGCTCTTTGTAATCAAGCTGACATTGGCGCCGGCGTAGCGTCCATAGGCTGCATCGTAGAGTCCCGTCTGGACCTTGAACTCCTCGATGCTGTCGGGGTTGGGAATCGGAATTCCGCCGCTGCCCGCCGCGCTGCCTTGCACGTCGCTCACGCTGATTCCGTCCAGCTGAAAGTTATTGTCATAAGAGCGAGCTCCGTGCACGAAGATCCCATCATTCGACTGGGCGATCTGCGACAATGCAGTTCCACCCAGACCAAGCTCTCCCGCGTTGTAGACTCCGGTTACAACTCCCGGCTCAAGGCTCGTGATTTGAGCGAAGTTCCTCGTCACCAGCGGCAAACTGCTCACCCCGGTTTGATTCACCGCCTTCCCCAGCGAAGAGCTGTCAGTCTGTAGCATCGTCGGTTCTGCCGATATCTGCACGCTCTGGATCAGGGTCGTGAGCCGGAGATGCAGATTCAGGTGAGATGTTTCCGTGACCGTGACGCTCGCGGTTGCACTGCCGATGAGGGGAATCGAGCCGGTCTTGCTGGCTTGTACCTCGTAGTCGCCGGGCGGAAGCAGAAGAAAACCAAAACTGCCCTGTCCGTCGGAAGTAGCGGAATCAGTTGCGCCAGTCTCCTGGTTGGTGAGACGGACAACAGCTCCTGGCAGAACATCGCCTGAAGGGTCAAACACCGAACCGGTCAAAGCGCCGGTCGAAGAAGTCTGGCTGCGGACATGGCTGGAAATCAGCACAAAAACCGCAATTGTCACCAAACGTGCCCAACGCCGGTAACGCTGTAAGCCGTTTAATTGCGCACAGTTGTGCATCTGTGGCCTCTTCGCAACAGCAATGGGTTTCCCTGGGCTGATTGTTCGAGGCATCCGCTGGCGTATGGGTAGAAATTATAGTCTGCAGGTCAATGTCTTAGTAGTATGTAGCAATGTTCGACGGGGCGTTAAGTCGCTCGGACACAGCCACGAAACGAATCGCGGCTTTGGATTCGGCGGTCGCCTTCCCAAGTCAGGTGCATGGCGCTTTCCATCTAACCCTCATGCCGCGCTAGCAATCTTGAGTGGTAGCCACGCGTCAATTCTAGTTCCTCCCATGGGCTGCGATTGAATTTCCAATTTCCCTCCTAGAAGGCGCAAGCGTTCCTCCATGCTGTGAATACCGATTCCGCACTCCTCCGGCGGCTTGTTCGAATCAAAACCTCTTCCACAATCGGAAACTGACAAGTGGAGCCTCCCGTCTTGTTGTTCCAACCGAACCTCGGCTTGGTTGGCGCCGCTGTGCTTCTTTATGTTCCGCAGAGCCTCCTGGGTGATGCGGAATATACACAGCGCGGCATCTCCCGGAACGCCACGGGGAATATTCCCATGCACAAAATTGACCTGCATTTCCTGTTGCCCGGCGAACTCCTTGCAGAAGGCTTCAACGCCAGCGAGCAGCCCTAGACTCTCCAGAGTGGAAGAATGCAAGCGGTGTGATAAGGAATGCAGATCTGCACCGAGCTCGCTGACCCGATCAAACAGTTCATGGAATTGCTCGCTCGTTTCGCCTGAAGAGTTCCCGACGTTCTCAGCCAACTGTTCCACATCCATCGCAACCATCGCTATCCGTTGGCTGTAGTCGTCATGAATCTCACGGGCGATTCGCTTGCGCTCTTCGTCTTGTGCTTCGATCAAACGACCGCTCAAACTGGCAAGAGCCTCCTCTGCCAGCTTACGCTCCGTGATGTCAGCGAACACGGAAAGAGCGCACGGCTTACCATTGACCTCAATCAGTTCTGCTGAACCGAGAGCGGTCCGGATCTGACCATCTCCTCTGCGAATCCTAACCTCCGAGTCGCGCACGTTGCCCGCGGCGAGAAGCTGTTTAATGAACAGCGATCGTTGCTGGGGATCTACCCAAAGGTTGATATCTGCCGGGCTGCGGCCGATGACCTCGTCGCGGGACCAACCGGTTTGCTGTTCGAAGGTCTCATTGACGTCAATGTAGCAATCGTCCTCCATGCTGGCTATGGTGATGGCAAGAGGACTCTGGCGAAAGGATTTGGAGAATTTCTCCTCTGATCTTATAAGCTCTGCCTCTGTTTTTCTTCGGCGGGCTCGTTGCCACAGCAGTCCAAGAATGGCGGCGGACTGTATCAGTAGAAGAAAAATGGCGGCGACGATGTACTGCTTATATACCTCCCAGAAGCTCGGGTGCCGATGGAGCACGATGCTGCCGGGGGGCAGGTTCTTTTCGTTCATCCCCCAGTGCTTGAGCGCCCGCCAGTCGAACATATAGGCGTGGTTGCTCGTGACGACGGGGATATCCTGGGGCTTCTCGCCGCTGAGAACCCGCACAGCCATCTCTGCCGCGACGCGACCGTCGTCGGCCCAGTTCACCAAATCGCCACCCACTGTTCCTGCCCTGAGATTCACATCGTCCATTACAAACACAGGAGCATTCGCTGCACTGGCCACCATCGGTATCGATTGAGCGGAATCGATAAAGCGCTCTCCCGCCGCATCTTGCGAGATTGCAGTGTGATAAACAATCGTATCGCTGGGCAGATGCTTGAGCCTTTCAAGCAGTGCAGGCATGGTCAAGTCGAAAAGATACTCGAATTCAAGCTTCGATTCGTCGTTGTGGAAACTCTGCTTAGCGATGGCTTCGAATCCTTCGTCAAACTTACCCACTCCGCCGACGACTACCACGCGCTTGGTGCTGGGCAGCAAGTGCAACGCCGCATTCAGGGTTTCCTCGGGGTGTAACTGGGCCAATACACCCGTAAAGGGCATGCCGTGCCTCAGCTGGTCCGGAATTCCGCCCCAAATTCCGCAGAAGATAATTGGAGTACCCTGGAACTTGTCGTACATCTCGGCGATGAACTTCAGGGACGCTGGCCCGACGGCAAAGATCACGTCGGGCTTGCGGGCTGAGTATTTTTGAAGAATCTGTTCTCGAAACCTGTCTTGAAAAACTGGGTCTGGAAACAGCGTGACATCCAGGCTGTCCTCATTGAGCTCGATCCGGTACGGAGATTTTTGTAGAGCAGTGAGGACTGCCTGATCGACTTCAGCGAAGCCGGGTGACGAGATAATGTCAAGGTCGTTAATAATGAGCACGCGCCGGACTTCCATCATTGGCGACACTGCGCCTGACCGCGACACCAGCAAGGCCACAGCAACAATAGAAAGGATGAGCCTGCGCCACGCCGCTCTCACGGACTCCGAGAATCGGGATCGACCGGGATTGCACCGAGAGACGCTCCAGGATCGGCCGGCAATCTGCTCCTCCAGATAAGGCGGCACCACAACCTCCAGCCTTTGTTTATTGATCGAGACCAATACGAGATCAACCAGGACCGGGTTCGACCAATGGCCCCTCAATAGATGCTCATGAAAAGTTGCTAGTATCAACTGGCAGTTTTACCAGTGATAACGATGTTCACCCATTGGTTTGAATTGGTTGACTCGATTGAAATAGCGTGTCTACGTCTGAATTGTCGGCGACAACCGGAGGGCAACTTGAAATTAGTTCGCGACCATCGAGGGGACTAAAATCAACGCGTGGCTTCCGCTAAGAGTCACTAGTCAGCGTGTGGCTTAGTCCCGCGAACTCCTGTGCGGTGGTGCGACAAATCATGCAGGCTCTCAGCCTATCTACAGCCCGTACCCGCGTGCTCATTGCCGATGATCACAGCATCGTCGCGAATGGGCTTCGGTTAGTGCTGGAGAAGAGCTGCGACGTAATTGGAATTGTCCAGGACGGCCGACAATTGCTGATCGAGGCCCCCAAACTCAAGCCGGACGTCATTGTCCTGGATATCGGCATGCCTCTTCTTAACGGCCTCGATGCCGCGGAGAGAATAAAGCCTCTACTGCCCGAGGTGAAGTTCGTCTTCTTGACGATGATGGACGATCCCAACCTTGCTGCTGCCGCTCTCAATTTGGGGGCTGTGGGATACGTTCTCAAGCAGTCCGCGGTCTCGGAGTTATTGAAAGCAGTCTCAGAAGTACTGCAGGGGAAATCGTACGTGACGCCCAGGCTGAAGTCCGAAAACTGGGCGGTCCGAGAGGCTCGCGCGCAACAACTCTCCAAGGATCTGACGCCCCGCCAGAAAGATGTTCTTCAGTTGCTCGCCGAAGGTCGCCGGACAAAGGAGATAGCCGACATTCTAAATGTCAGTGAGAGAACGGTTATGTTCCACAAATATCACATCATGAAATCGTTCAACCTTAAAAGCAATGCGGACTTGGTCTTGCTCGCGATCAAGCACCACCTGATTTCCGCCTGATTCTGGGCGTTGAAACCGACCTGTCAATTCTGACAGTTGTGCAAACAACTCTGGGCGGCTAGTGTGGGTCAACCGTTGACTGGGCATTTCCTTACGACATATCTAATCAAGGAGTAATTATGGAGAGAATAGGAGACAGGTCTCGCCCGCAGCCTTCTGATCGCTGACGATCATGCCATCTTTGCCGAAGCCCTCCGAGTGTTGCTGGAGAAGACGTATCTTGTCGTAGGGATCGTGGCGGACGGCCGTGCGCTGGTGTCGGAAGCGACCCGGCTCAAACCGGATGTTGTAGTAGTAGATGTCGGGATGCCGCTGCTAAATGGTCTCGACGCTGCTCGGCGCCTGAGAGAGCAGGCTCCCAATATCAAACTCGTTTTCTTGACCATGTCGGACGACCCGAACCTGGCGGCAGCGGCCCTGGAACTGAGAAGGGTAGGATTCGTCCTCAAGCATTCAGGGGCACGGGAACTCTTGACGGCAATCGAGCTTGTATTACGCAATGAGTCTTATGTGACGCCCCGGCTTAAAGCTGAGGATTGGGTCGTTCGCCAGACTCGCGTGCAGCAATTTTCCAAGGCCTTGACGGAACGGCAGCGCGACGTCGTCCAGCTGTTCGCAGAGGGCTGTTCCATCAAGCAAATCGCCGGTCATCTGACTTTGAGCGAAAAGACCGTCGAATTCCACAAACACCACATTATGCAGTCGTTCAATCTCAAGAGCAATGCAGACCTGGTGTTGTTTGCCCTCCAACAGGGATTAGTCTCGCTTCCTTGCGAGACTGGACAATTCTACAAAAAAGCATCCTGAAAGACAGGCACAACCTCCTCGTACTAGGGATTTCCCCAGTTGCGGACGACCCGTCGGCTCCCTAGCATTGGCTCGGTGAGGAAGTTGTCACCGCGAGTCCGGAAAGAGTGATCTGGATATGTAGCCGTTGGTACGGTCGGGTGTCGATGCTGTTTGGCATCTCAGGTGGATGTATCGCAGCCGTATTCGTAGCCCTGCCGCTGTCGTGATGGCCTCCAAATCGGGGGTCGCATCATGCAGACGATTAGCGTCCATCGAAAGTGACAGCTAAACCCCTGCACCGACCTGTCTTGATCCGGGAGATAGATCGGACCTTGCCTCTTGACTGATTGGATGAGGCTTACGTCACTCGAATGCATTTGTGGAGTTGTAATCTACCATGCCTGGTAGCGTTCCGAATGCGGCGTTTGGAGATACCCTTTGAGCCGCCCACGCGTGCTTCTAGCCGACGACCACTCGGTCATGCTTGACCGGGTGGGAGTCCTATTAAGCTCAAGCTTTGAAGTTGTAGGGGCTGTCACCAACGGTCAGGAAATGATTTCCGCGGGGATACGTCTCGATCCCGATGTAATCGTAACGGACATAACGATGCCAGGGCTGAGCGGTATTGAGGCCGCGCAACAACTCCGCGAAGCGGGCTCCAGAGCCAAGTTTGTCTTCCTGACGATTCATATCGAACATGAATTTGTCGATGCTTGCGTGTCGCAAGGGGCACTGGGCTATGTATTGAAATCCCACATGAAGACGGATCTGATCCCTGCTATCAAGGCTGCTCTCACGGGTCGCACATTCATATCTCCGTTGGTTTCTCGGTGATCCCCCCGAATCAGTCCGCTCTGCCTCACTCGACTCAGAAGATGCAAGACCGAGATTTCGCCGAAGCTGTTTGGCGTTAGCACTCAAACCTTCAACCGGTTTGAGAACAGCATGAAGCACAGGAGCCACCATGAGCATTCGAGCGCTTATTCTTAGCTCTTTCCTCCTTCTTGCCGCGCCGCTTTTTGCACGTGACAAGACCGATGTGATGGTCATGAAGAACGGTGACCGCATGACCTGCGAGATCAAAGGACTCGACGGCGGAGTGCTGTACGTAAGCTTCGACTACATCGACGGCACGGCGTCAGTGGATTGGTCGAAAGTGGCCCATCTGGAAAGCAAGCAGCTGTTCATCGTCAAAACGCAAGACGGCTCAATGTACACGGGGACGCTCGACACGGCGGAAACGGCCGCCGATCGGCCCTTGAAGATTCAAGTGGTAGAGACTCCGGAGAACAAGGTAGAGATCGACCGGCCCCAGGTTGTCCAGATGGTCCAGACATCCGAGAACTTCTGGCAGCGATTCAACGGCGAGGTCAGTTGGGGGGTCATCTATTCCAAGGGCAATCAATCAACCCAGTTCAACTTGGGGTCGGAGACCGAATACGTGCGGGAGCGCTGGAATGCAAATGCCAACTTTAGCTCAACCCTTGCCTCCAGTACCGGCACCAGTGCTTCCACCCGCAACGCACTCGGTCTCAGCGCGCTCCGCTTGTTGCCCCGGAACAATTGGTTCTACTCCGGTATCGGCACGTTCTTGCAGAGCTCGGAGCAGGGAATCAATCTGCAAACCACGATCGGTGGTGGCATCGGACGCTATTTGAAAAATACTAACCGAGCCAGCATCTCGTTGCTCGGAGGGGTCGCTTGGCTACAGACAAACTATAAACCTTCACTCGTTCCCGTGGGCGCGACAAACGTTGGGTCCGCCCTGATCGCTGCGGATGTCAGGCTCTTCAAGTTCAGCAAGACGAATCTGAGCGCAACTGCCACCTTCCTGCCAGCCCTTTCTCAGCCGGGCCGCGTACGAATCGATACCAACGCGTCCTACTACATCAAGCTCATCAGCAACCTGTCGTGGAATATCTCGTTTTATGGCAACTGGGATAACCAGCCTCCACCAGGCTTTTCCGGGAGCGACTACGGCACCAGCTCGGGGCTAAGCTGGACCTTTGGCATTAAGTGACGGCTAGCGAGAACTACTTCTTTGTGCGCCGACATCACTATCGCCTTCGGCCGCCGCCCATGCGAGCGCCGCCGCCTCCGTAACTCCGCATCGAGTTAAAGTTCTGGGTTCGCTGCGTTCCTTGCGTGCGCGCCTGTTGCTGCCGTTGCAGGCTGGTATCGGGGCGGTTTGTGTTCTGCCAGCCGTTGCCGCTGTTGGAAGACCAGTCGCCGTTCTGCCGGTTGTAGCGATAGACAGTTCCGTCCTTGCCCGCGTAGATGTTGTCCTTGCCGGCGGCTACACCTGCTCCGGTATTGGTGTTGTAGGCAAATCCGCCGCGCCCGGCTGTGCCCTGACCGCTGTAGATATTTCCCGCGTATCCGGCTCCGCCGCCAGCGACGATACCGGTATTCGGATTGTAAGTCGCACCGCCGCGATAGCCGGCCGTGTTGCCCGTGTAGATGTTGGTATTGCTGCCGCGCCCGGCGATCGTCGACCGACCGGTCTGGTTATTGTGGTAGGCGCCACGCGTCGCCGCTCCGTAGTTGCCGGTATACGGATTCGCCCAGGCTGCGCCGGTACGAGAGTAAGCCGTGTTTCCCCACACTCCATACACATTGGCGACCGACGCACCACCCCATGCTCCCCACCCATAGTAGGGATACCAGCCATAACCGTAGTACCCCATCGGTCCCCACCACGGGTAATACCAAGGATAGTAGGAATATCCGTAGCCAAAGCCGAAGCTCCATCCGGAAGCGCTGGTGTAGGTGAATCCGGCTCCCACCCCGTAGGTGTAAGGCCAGCCGTACCAAACCGTGGGACCGATGTACGGCGCGTAATGCCACCCCGTGCCATAAACCACGGTCGTGGAACTCGACGAGACGACTGTTCCGTAATAGCCGGGGGTGTAGCCCACGTAAACGACATCCGGTGTGGAACCGTAGATCTTCACATAGGTTACGTAGTAGATAGGCGAGCTTGGCGGGATGGTGTATATCTCATCCGGCACCGAATCTGCAACCCGCCACGGCCCCTGCGGCGTTGAACCCTTGAACCACACGCCCGCTTCAACGCAGTAATAGTTGTTGTTGGAAACCTCGATCACCGGCGACGACGTATTCTGTGCGTAGCTCATCGAAGTGCCTTGAATCGGCACGAAGACCGCCTCCCCGTCGTATTTCACATCGAGCACCGCTTCTGATCGGGTAATGCTGGCGGTTTGGGGAATGGAATTTGCGATTACGGCCTCTTGAGCTTGCGGCGTGCCGGGCACGGACGCGAGAACGGTTGACTTGGGGTCCGCCAAAGGAATCTTCGCAAAGTCGGTTGGAAGGTCGCTGCCGGAGAGGAACGTCCATGGTCCCTGCAGTGAAGTGGCACCGAACCAGCGGCCTGAGATCAGGATGTAGTACCTGCCGCCAAGACGGAACACATTGCCGTTGGTGTTCTCGGCATATTCCAGCCCAGTCCCGGGAATAGGCTTGTACTGTGGCTCTCCCTTGGTTTCGATCAGTTCGGCCGGCCCGAACTCCACATATACATTTGGTATCTCTGCCTTCTTGCCAGCATCTTTCAGTGATGGCGGTTTCGAACCCTGATCGCTCTTCGGCGTCTCTGTTGCAGCCTCCTTCACGACGTACTCCTCGGCCTTCTTCATGTCGTCCGGCAGTTTTTCAGCATACGACCAAGGGCCCTCCAAATCCTCAGCTTGCAGCCACCAGTCCTGCACGCGCAGGTAGTAGGTCTTCTTTTCGTTATCGAATAAGAGGACGGCGCGAGTGTTAATGACGCGCTGCAGCTTTGTGCCTTGGATCTCTCGCAACTGCGGTTTGCCGTCGATCAGAACGAGCAAAGACGGCTTGCCCGTCACGATCACTTTCGGCGGATCGTTCTTGACCTCCACACCCTTTATCTCTTCTCCAGCCGCTTCCAGCGCCGCTTGTAGCCGGTCAAGAGAAATAGTCTTGGTTGCGCCCGGCAGCTTCTTCTGCAGCAAGGCGGTCAGTGCAGCCTCTTTGTCCGTTGCCGCTGGGAATGTAACCTTGGTTAGCTGCATCTGGTCGAGGGTTACCAGCCGGTTGATCTTATCCACCTCAGTGCGTGCGTTGAACCAGACAACACCATACTTGGCCGCGCCGCCCTTCCCCGTTTTCAACTCGACTGCAGAATACAGGTAGATGCGATTGGCCTCCCAGTTCTCCACCTGCGGCTGATAGATGAGGAATGTGTCGAACCCACTCGTCAGGGTTCGCGGCCAACTGGCTTCGGAGGCTTGCGTCTTTTTCACGATCGCTTTCTGCGCACTCGGGGCATTTGGCAAGTCTTGGGCCCAACCCGGATCGCAGACGATGAGGCAAATAAGCGTGAGCCTCACTAACGCACAGACTTCAATTTTCCTTGGACGCATAGATTTCCACGCAATTGGCTTCCTGCAAGCGGTTACAAGACATGAACATTCTTACGATATACCAGGCGCATGCGTTACCAGGCGAAAGCGATTCACGCCCATGCCTGATCGTGGCAGGGTAAGCAAAATAATTATCGGTTTGATTGATGGTGCTGGTTCGAATTCTAGCAATCTCCGGGCTCCCCCACACCTAGGGATTTACCTAGTTGTGCAAACATCCTGTCGGACCTAGGGTGGTTTCCGAAACTATGTTCGGCCGCCTTCCTTTTCAGTTACTGGGAGGACTCATGTTGCGCACATCACGTCCCTTTGCCCATCTCGTACTATTCATCCTGTGTAGCATATCCGCTTTAGCCCAGCATACAGCGGCAGTCGCCGGTGATCAGATCTGGAATGATCTGGCCGCTGGCAATCAACGTTTCGTCACGGGAAAGACTGCGCCACACGACTTTCCCTCTCAGCGAAAAGCACTGACCAAGACCCAACATCCGCAGGTTGCGGTGCTGAGTTGCTCGGACAGCCGTGTCCCTCCGGAATTGGTCTTCGACACGGGATTGGGCGAGCTCTTCGTGGTGCGCTCCGCGGGCGAGGATGACGATCCTCTATCGCTGGGAAGTCTCGAATACGCGATCGAGCACCTCGGCTCAACCGTGATCGTGGTCTTGGGACATCAAAGCTGTGGCGCGGTGACGGCGGCTTGCTCCGGCGGGAAGTCGGAGTCGGTCAATCTCGATGCCGTCGTGGCCCCCATTGCGCCTTCCTGCGCCAAGATGGATCCGAAGAAACCCGAAACTCTGGATCTTGCGGTTCGCGACCACGTGCACAGCGTTGCACAGGACCTGCTTGTGAAGAGCGAATTACTGAAAAAGGCCTTCGATGAAGGTAAGCTGACCATCGTGGAAGCATATTACTCGCTGGACACCGGTGAAGTGACGAAGCTACGTTGATCTTCCGGCTTAAAGGCCGATGCGCGGAGTCAGAAAGGGTTTGGTTCCACCCTCGCTGAGCACAAGCCGAACCCGGAGGCGACGAGTTGCTGCTGAGCGGTTTGACGATCACATTTCTTAAGGAGTTTGGTCTCGGGCTGTGGTTGAGCTTACCTCTTTCATTGTGCCTGGCGACAACCGTCGTATTGCTGGGAATGGTCGTTGGAAGAAAAGAAGGGTGGTCGCGGTTCGACAGCGTTTACTGGTCGTTCATCACCGCAACTACGGTGGGCTACGGTGATATCCGTCCGGTGAAAAGAGCATCGAGGATTATTGCCATTGTGATTGCGCTACTGGGACTAACGCTGACCGGCATTTTGATTGCGGTGGGCGTGCATGCCGCGACTGTGGCACTCGCGGCGCACGATGCTATCGAGAAAGTCAGGTGAGGAATGAGTCTCCCCAAGGAATTACCCATGAGTATTGAGGGACTCGCCAAGGGCAGAGTTCAAGTAAACCAAGCCCTCGAAGTGTCTATACAGATCGGTCTGGCAGTTTTGCTGGTTGTCGGCTGTCTGCTGATCCTGCGCCCTTTCATACCTTTGATTATGTGGGGCGTAATTATCGCGATAGCCTCTTACCCGACCTTCCAAAAGCTGCAACGTGCAGTGCGTGGACGTGGAGGACTGGCTGCGGTTCTTTGGACGCTTCTGCTGCTCGCAGTTCTCATTCTTCCGATTTTCTTGATGGGCCAAAGCCTGATCGAAGGCATTCGGCCACTGGCCACGCGGCTGAAAGACGGAACCTTGACCGTCCCGCCTCCACCCCCGACAATCGAACACTGGCCAATCGTCGGGGCGCCTCTGGCGCGTGCGTGGAACATGGCTTCCACCAATTTGACTGATGCAGTAATGCGTCTCGGTCCGCAAATCAAATCCGCCATTCCTGGAATACTCTCCGCGTCCGCCGGGATTGGGTTCACCGTGCTGCAATTCTTTCTTTCTGTCCTGGTTTCCGGAGTTCTACTGGCAAACGCCCGAGCAGCCGCCGAGGTCACGCGCTCGCTGGCCCACCGCCTTTTCGGCGATCGCGGACCGGAGTTCGAGCGCCTGGTGGGTTCCACGATTCGCAGCGTTACTTTTGGCATTCTCGGCGTTGCACTCATTCAATCGGCCCTCGCCGTCATTGGTTTTCTGGTTATGGGACTGCCCGGGGCAAGCGTGTGGTCGGTGGTCTTTCTCTTCGCAGCTGTCCTTCAAGTGGGCGGACTAGTACTCATTCCTGCAGCCATTTACGCCTTTGCCATCGCAACTACCACTAAGGCCGTAATCTTCATGGTTTGGTGCATCTTCGTGGGATTGATCGACAATGTCCTGAAGCCTTTGCTGCTTGGCCGCGGGGCCGCTGTTCCGGTCGCGGTTGTCTTCTTGGGTGCGATTGGTGGATTCGTCGCGATGGGTATCATCGGCCTATTCGTGGGCGCGATCGTCTTGTCAGTTGGCTACAAGCTGTTTCTCGCTTGGATCGGGGAAACTGCCGCCGACCAAACGCCAGCGTGATTCTGTAGCGCCGCGCCTCAAGTGGACTCTGGTCTCCTGCTACTTCATTCCTTGGCGAAGGTTGACTAGCAGTTGGTCGGCGGTCTCAAGCCGGATCAGACCGGTGCGCGGGTACTCCACATCGAGAACGACGTAGACGATGATGACCGTGATGACCGTGAAACCGAGGATGTGAAGCCAACTCCGGTGCGGACCGCTTGCCATCCGATAACCGGCCAGCAAGGAGCAGATGAGACCAAGCCCGAACAGAAGGGCATAGATAATTCTCGGGGGGTGGATTTGCAACATCATCGTGCGAGTAGTGGCGATGTCAATCATGTTGTTGAGTGCTGGAAGCAGCAACTTGCCCCCATCGGGGTGCGAGCTCGGAAGGCGCGTAGCTTCCACCGCTCGTGTCCAAATTTCTTCCTGCAGTCCCTTGGATTTCGCCATCTCCTCCTCAGCTAACTGCATATTTGGCAACCGGTGATAGGTCTCGAGTCGTGAGTCGACGTACTGGCGAAAAAGGTCTTGCAGTGCGAGTTCTGTTTCTCGCGGCATTAACTGCAGGCGCAGATACGCGGTTTCAATGCAATTGACTTCCTCGGCGATCAACATTCTTTTCTCGTTAAAGCGCCCTGCCGCTCCCGAAAAGGTAAATGCCATCATCAAGCCAAACAGGGCGAAAACCGCGCCCTCGACTGTACCCAGGCTACTGCGCTCTCCTTCTGATTCTTTGGAGCGGCGCCTGATGGCAAGACGGCGGCCAGTCTCGATCAGGATCAGCATGCCGAGAAAAAGCAGGAGAGCAAAGATCAGAGGTGAAATGGGAGGTTCCATGGAAGGCGTTTCCTTTGGAGATTTCCTAAAGAATCAGGTTTAAGGCCTGACGATGATGTCTGCACAACTAGGGGAATCCCTAAGAGACCCCTGTCTTTATTGACGATTGCCGGGTCCGTCAGCTTAGGGATTTCCCTAGTTGTCGCTCGTATGCCATCCACCTATAAGTTGGACTTGATGCCACTTGCCCGGCTCTTCGACAGATTTCGCAGGTGATGGAGAGGAGAACGTTCGATGCAGACATCGCTAAAAATGCTAGACAACGCTGAACGCAGTTGCAATACCTGGAATGCGACAGGATGCGAACCGTATAAGCCGGTCCTCACCGTTAGAGAACGCGCGGCTTTGCTCAATCGAAGAGAATTAGGTCCCACTGTTGTGGGTGCATCCGAAGCCTTAGATGCCGGATGCTCGCAACCGGAGCCTACGGGGCAAGCAAGCCCACCCGCTACAGCGGCAACCGCAGTGCCCGCTCTGTCCTCGAACCTCGCCGTGGTTCAGCAGTCGAAGGGGCCTGCTACGATCGATACTTCTCGGGAATGAAGTGTTTCCCCTTTAACGGTGCCTGATCGTCGTATTGACCATGTTTCTTTCGTGGGGGCAGTTTGACCTTCTCTCGCGGAACTCTTCGGTAAGGGATCAGGCTCAAGAGATGCGAAATGCAGTTGAGCCTTGCGGTCTTCTTATCGTCAGAGCGCACGATGAACCAGGGAGCATATTTGGTGTCCGTTGCCTTCAGCATCAGATCTCGTGCTTTGGAGTATTCGTACCAGCGGCCGTAAGATTCCAGGTCCATCGGGCTCAGCTTCCATTGTCGGACTGGGTCCTTGATACGTGACTCGAAGCGTCGCTCCTGCTCTTTCTGACCTACTTCCAACCAGTACTTGATGAGAATTGTCCCACCATCCACGATGTATTTTTCCATCAACGGACAGAGCTCCAGGAAACGGCGATGCTCTTCCTTGCCGCAGAAACCCATCACATATTCGACTCCCGCCCGGTTGTACCAACTGCGGTCGAAAATTACGATCTCGCCGGCTGCAGGAAAGGTTTGAATGTAACGCTGAATATACATCTGGCCCTTTTCCCGGTCGGAAGGAGCAGGCAGGGCCACAACACGGAAGACGCGCGGGCTCACCCGTTCCGTAAGTGCACGAATGGTACCGCCCTTTCCGGCTGCATCGCGTCCTTCGAAGACGACAATGATGCGCAAACCCCGGTATTTCACCCAGTCCTGCAGTTTGCACAACTCCGCCTGGAGTCGGCGAAGTTCCGACTCGTACTGCTTGCGCCCCAGACCGTTCTTCTTGTCTTTGTCGCGTTTCTTGGCCATTGTGAAGTGAGTCCTCCCTTACAGTTCCCGCACACCTGATATGTCGCCTCGCCGGCGTGCGCGCAAAGATTGAAAAAAGTGGCAGTTCCATGGCTCGAGACATCCGTAAAGCCGCAGTGCGCGCATTTCATCGCTGCGGCAAGTTCTGCACTGCCACATGCGAAATGCCGTGCCGTTAGATTGGAGGCTCATGTTGTCCGGCCTCTCGATGAGCACCATTTGTTTGCGACCGATTCGGCGGTCATAGGAGCTTGATCTTGCGGGCGGTGCAGGCGTTGTGCTGCCGGTCCCACTCGCCATCTGACGTGCAGTTGTCATTCGGCGAGCGCTCGGGCTTAAATTTCGGCGGCTTCGGCGGTAAAGCAATCTCTGGGCCGCTCCAAGTTTGCTCGACCTTGATTAGGCGGCCCTGCGGATAGCTCGCGAGCCCAGCCACACAACTTAGCAACATGCTCCAAGCAAACATTAGCCGCATGTCGTACTCCACTTGTGCTTGATATGTACCGCCCCGTCAGCCGTGTGAATGATTCCTGATGCTTAGGAAATCGTATGCCCGAGGTCACATATCGGTGTTCAACAAACTCACTTTCATCTGAGGAGCCGAAGCAACGTGTCCTGCCAATCTCGAGTTTGGCCGCCTGCATCAACTCCTTGGAGAAGTGGCGGCTTCGTTCTAGCGGTAGTGTATTTGGAAGGGCTACGTTGGCTGTCCTCGACCTCGCACGTGCCGACTATCCGCCTTCCGCAGAAACGTTACCGGCGACGCTCGGCGGCCACTCGTCATCTGTTGGCTGCCATGTCGAATCAGGGTTGTAAAGCTCCATTTTCTTGACAATATTCAAGGAATCAGGCCCCAGGTCTTTCTGATAAACGATGCCGTCATTGCTCACAATGAAAGTCTTCACACCTGTAACCCGGTATTCGGCGGGCACGGCGACAAGAGCGAAGCCGCCGATCATGATCCCCTCAATGACGTAGTCGATCCTGCCCAGAGGCGCCGCCGGCCCCTGCCCCTTCAGGATTTTGAAGTAGTATCCATGGAACCCGGACTTGCCGATGGAGTAGCCCTCCTCCAACGCCTTGGCGACAGCATCGCCAATCGGCCCGCCAGATGTGCCGTCCGGGTTCTGCCAATACAAGCCGTCCTGTTTCCCCGGGCTGCTGAAGATTCGCTGCGCGTACTGATTTACTCCGGAATCATCGTGAATCTGCAAAGCGTATTCCTTCTGGGCATCCACAAAACCACGGCAGACTTGGATGGCGTCCAGTTCGTTGGCGCCAATCCGGCGAAACAGAATTTCCTGCCGACCCGACTTGGCTTCGAAATACCATTTGCCATTCTTCTTTGTCAGAGGAACCGGCATGGGCCACTCTTCTTCGCCAACAATGATGATTGCCCGCGTCGGCTTTGCAGGGTCGATCGATATGGAGTTCTTGGCACGGGCTTCTGTCGCAAACGCAGCAGCATTGTTCTTGTCTTCAACGGGATCGGCAGAGGCGACGAAATCCTTTCCATCTGGTCCAAAGATCGCCATCAGTTCGGGCACATCATAAGCGCCCGCAGCGGTGATCAGCGCTTCAGCAGCTTGCTGCGGCGTGTCAAAGCCTTTAGGCGCCGTGGTCACGGTTTGCGTCTCGGATTGTGCTTGAGCTACCGCGAGATCTGGCAGGATGCACCACGGAGCAACGAGTATGAAGACGAAGATACCAATCGGCGTGCGGAATCTGGATAGTCTTGATTTCATATTCCCCTCGGTGATCATGGTTTCTTACCTACCTCCGCCGACCGCCGCCACCGCCGCCGCGGGACCCTCCACCACGAGAGCCACCCATGCTGGAAGACCCACGCGAACTGCTGGCGCGTGCTCCGCTGCCGCTCATGCCGGAAGATGCTCCACCAAACGCGCTCCGGTTCGTAGCGCTTGGGGACTTCGGGACTTGTCGATTGCCAACGCGATCGCCTCCACCTCCCCGGTTAGAGTTCATGTTGCCGGCGCCGCGGTTGGACGTGTCTCGAGTGCCGGCACCGCGATTGCCACCGCCCTGCCTGTTGCCGATTTCCCATCCCTCCCCGGTCGCCACCCGCAGGTTGTTGTCTGGCCTGATTCTGGCGTGCATTTGCTTGCCGGTTCGACAGCGAATCGCCTCGAGTAGTGCCGCCGAACCTGTTGGCAGTGGACCTGTCAGAATATGGCGCGCCCCCGCGATGCTGAGGATTGTGCTGCCAATTACTATTACCTCTTGCGGGCTGCTGGGCTGCGCGGTTGCCGCGGTTCGCGTTGTTGATGTTCTGCCGGTTGCTGTTGTTGACGAAGTTGTTGTTGTTGTTGATGGTGACGTTGTTGTTTCCGCCCCATCCGCATCCCCAGCCGGCGCCCCCACTCCAAAAGGCTCCCATTGCAACCCCAACCCCGAACGATATCGCCATGCCAGCCGCATAGTAGCCAGGCGGCGGATAGGCAATCGGAGGATACGGATAAATCGGAGCACCGTACACGACGGTTGGGTTGTAGCTCGGGACGTAAACGACCTCCGGGCTAGCTTGCTGGACAATGATGACCTGCTTACTCTCGACGACCTTGGTTTCCACTTTCTGTTGTTCGCTAGACTTCAGGTTTCCTGCGTCCTGCGCTTTCTTGCGCATGCGCTGTACCGCGTCCATCACATCGCTCTGTTGCGCGAGAAATGCATTCCCAAGATCGGTCGTCCATTTTATGTTGTCGGCAAGTTGCTTGACGAGGTCGGGCAAACCAGCCAGAGCTTGAATACTCGGATCCCAGTCTTGCTTCAGCGCTGCATCCGCGAGCGCCTTCCCCTTCAAGTCCTTATGCTGGTCCAGCCACTGTTTGAGCTGAACGACTTCGAGAGGATAAGTCGAAGCCACCAGGGTTTGGCTGAGCAATGCGTCAGGGTAGAGTGCGATCGGTGCCACCAGAGAGTCCAACTGGTCCGCCGGAATTTTGACTGCAGCTGGCTCGGGTGCGGCAGTCGGCTGCTGGTCCTGTGCCACGACGCACGGGTTTTCGGCAAGGAGGGCTGCCACACAAAGAATCACCGTGCATTCTCGAAGGGTCTGTAGAAGACTGCTGCGTCGTCTTAGGTTCATATCGTGAGTCCGTCTACATCGTTTCGCCGTTCGGGCGCACATTTGCTAAAACAGAGCTCGCGCCGGCTCGGAAGCTGGGCAGTGTTCAAGGCCGATCACTTGGGAATCGATGTTTACTCGCTTCAGCTCGCAACCACATGTACGAGCTTTCTACAGCGATGAAGAGTGCATTGCTACTAGGGAAATCCCTAAGTGCCAGTTGACCCAACCTCGTCTGCTCGCCAGGTTCCATCGCCGGGCACTAGGGATTTCCCCAGTTGAGAGGATGCGAGGCAAGATATAGCATCGTCGCGAAGAGAGATGTATCGCGCTTCGAGCAGCGAAAGCACGGTGGACTCAGCCCAATCAGAGGGATTGTCAACGGGGCGCCTGACTCTAAGCATTGGCGACAGTGCGGCCCGTCCGTCATCTGATAGCCTCGTTTTATGAAAAAAAGAGCGAATGGCGTTTCCTCCTGCATTGCGCTTTGGCTTCTTTACTCTGCCTTTTTTTTACCGGCATTGGCACAGCAAAACCGGATCACACCCGCCTCCACACAAACCCAACCGGCCATCGGCAGCCAGGAGTCTCCGGAGGAAGACATCAATGCGCCTGGCGAGGTCGTGATCGAGGGTCGCCCGATTTTGATTGTTTACGACACACTGGGGGGCTTGACGCCGCAAGACCGCGCCAGGGGTATCGAAAAACGCATCCTGGCCGTTGCCCAAGAAAGTAGCTCCTCGCCAGAATCAATCCGTGTCCAAAGCCGCACTACGTGGACCGAGATTTTTAGCGACAAGCAATTGCTTCTCGCGATTACCGACGTCGATGCGAAGATGGCCGGCGAGCCACGGCAACAACTCACAACGGAGTACGCAGAGAACATCCGCCAGGCGATCCGAAACTATCACGAAGAGCACAGCTGGCGACTGATACTTGGCGGTGCCGTCAAAACCTTGCTTGCCACCCTCGTGCTGATACCCCTTTGCTGGCTTGTCCGCAAGATCCGGTTTGCCTTGCGGGACCGTATCGAGAACCAGATTCAGACCAGTGCGCGTACTGAACCAAAGTCGGCCTGGCATATTTCTGTCGCATACCTGGGTCCTATTTCTTTGGGCGTCGGCGCAATCCTGCGATGGTTGCTAATCCTTGCGTTTGTCGAAACTTACTTGACGATCACCTTAGGATTCTTTTCCTCCACCCGAGAAATATCGCACACGGTGTCAAAGTGGGTTTTTGCGCAACTAGAATCCCTGGGCGAGTCTGCATTGAATTACCTGCCGAACTTGCTGGTGGTAGTGGTCATCGCTTTGGCCACGAACTATCTGATTCGCCTGCTCCGATTGGCTTTTGGTGAGATAAGCAAGGGAAACCTGAGAATCCGCGGATTCTATCCCGACTGGGCAGAGCCGACCGAAAAGTTGATACGGATTCTGGTGCTCTGTCTCGCCGTCATTGTCGCATTTCCGTATCTGCCGGGGGCGAAGAGTCCAGCTTTCCAGGGAATTTCCATATTTCTTGGAGTGCTGCTTTCTTTGGGATCCTCGTCGGCGGTGGCCAACGCGATCGCCGGGGTCATCCTTACTTACATGCGTTCGTACCTGGTCGGCGATTGGGTCCAGATCGGAGAGACCACGGGAGAGGTGACAGAGAAAAATCTGTTAGTGACCCGCGTTCTTACGCCGAAGGCAGAGATTATTACGATTCCGAATGCGACAGTCATGAGCGGTTCAGTGAAAAACTACAGCGTTGAGGCCAAAAAGAATGGGGTGATCTTTCATACAACCGCGACCATCGGGTACGACGCTCCCTGGCGAACCGTTCATCAACTGCTGATCAGCGCGGCGCTCGCTACCAAGCATGTGCTGCACCAGCCTGCGCCTTTCATCCTGCAGACAAGGTTAGACGATTTTTATGTTGCTTATGAATTGAACGCATACACCGATGTTCCCCGTGAGATGCTGAACATCTTTTCGGACCTGCATCAAAACATCCAGGACAAATTTAATGAAGCGGGTGTCGAAATCTGTTCGCCCCACTACTCCTCATTGCGGGACGGGAACGTCATTGCGATCCCGGAACAATACGTCAAACCAGACTACCAATCCCCCGGATTCCGGGTTATTCCGACGGAAGGCGACAGAGAAAACTTGCCGAAATGAACAGGACTTAGGAGTACCCAGATGAGTTCCTCTGCGGAAGAACCAAGGTCGGTAAAGCGGGCAATATCCCGATTCATTCCCATCACCACTTGGCTGTCTGAGTCCTCACCTCGAGCGGACATCGTGGCTGGCATCGCGCTGGCCGGACTGCTCGTACCTGAGGGAATGGCATACGCAGGGATTGCAGGCGTACCGCCACAGATGGGCTTGTACGCTGCCATGGTGGGGATGTTTGTTTACGCGATCTTTGGCACCTCCCGACAACTGGCGGTCACCTCCACGTCTTCTTCTGCGGCCATGCTGGCGGCGCTGGTGGCTCCAATTGCCTTGGGCGACTCGGCAAGCTACGTCGTGCTGGCAACTGCCACGACGATCGCGGCAGGCTTTATCTTCCTGGCGGGAGGTCTGCTCAAATTCGGCTCGGTATCGGAGTTCATCTCCAAACCAGTTCTCAAAGGCTTTGTCTTCGGCCTGGCGTTGACCATCATGGTGAAACAAGGGCACAAGCTGATGGGGATCCACCCTGGCCAGGGCAATTTCTTTCACCAGACATGGCACGTGGTCACGTCGCTGCCGCAGGTTAATCCCTGGACATTTGCTGTCGGAGCAACCGCGATTGGCATCATGTTCCTGTTGGGGGCGGTAGCTCCGCGCGTGCCGTCGGCGTTGGTTGTGCTCGTGCTCGGAACCCTGGTGGTACCGTGGTTCGGCCTTACACGACGTGGCGTGGAGGTGGTTGGCACCATCCACGCCGGACTTCCATCACTGAGTTGGCCGGCAATCGGGGAAGATGAACTGGGGGATGTGTTCGTGGGGGCATTCGGAATCGTGCTGGTGCTTATGGCTGAAGCGCTCGCTGCCGCCCGTACATTTGCCGCGAAACATAAATACGAGATCGATCCCAATCAGGAACTGTGTGCCATCGGCGTAGCAAACATCGCATCAGGTCTGGCTGGTGGCATCATCGTCGGTGGAGGCATGTCGGGCACTGCGGCCAATGATGCCGGCGGTGCTCGTACCCAACTCTCGACCATTACGGCGTCGCTGTCCGTCGCTCTCACTCTGGCATTCTTATTACCGCTGATTCGCAATCTGCCCGAGGCCGTTCTGGGAGCGATTGTGGTCCACGCGGTCGCGCATCTCGCCGACGTTAACACACTGAAGTACTACGCGAAGCTTCGCAGCGGAAGCATTTGGGGCGCGCTTATCGCCTTGTTTGGCGTGCTCCAGATGGGAATTCTCAAGGGTCTGATCTTCGCGGTTGGCCTGACTTTGATCGTATTGGTGCGGAGACTCAGCGTGCCTCAGCATTCCGTGCTGGGCAGGATTCCGGGTACCGGGAATTTTGCAGATGTCAAGCATCACCCCGAGACTGAAGAGATTCCGGGTCTGCTGATCTTCCGTCCGAATGGAATACTGTTTTTTGCTAATGCGAATCACGTCCGCAACGAACTGCGTGAACAGGTTAAGAAAGCAGGTAAGCTATTACAAGGAGTCCTGCTTAATCTCGAGGCCTGCCCGGAGATGGACGTAACCAGTTTCGAGATGCTGGAGCAGCTGCGGGACGAGCTTCACGAGTCCAATATCGACCTCTATTTCGTTCGAGTGGCGGACCCAGTTCGTGATCTTTTCGGCCGCAGCGGATTTCTCGACCGTCTGGGCGAAGGACGAATCTTCGTGGGTGTCGACGTTGCGGTCAGTGCATTTCTCGAGACAAGACCAGCGGCTCATTCGCGCAGCATGTAATCTGCCTGCCGGAAGCTCGGGATTGTAGCAAACAAGTGCGAGTCAGAGCCGGAGACCGAAAAATGGAAATGGTGGTCGGCGAAAATCGTGAACTTGATTCGACTGCACATATCGCAACCAAAACATCTAAACGCGCGCTCGAACCAGTAGAAAGAATCTCGGAGATCTGGTTCGGGTTAATCATGGTTCTCACCTTCACCTGCTCCATCAGCGTCAACCAGGCAGGCCGGCAAGAAGTTCGCACACTACTCATCGGCGCGGTTGGCTGCAACCTTGCGTGGGGAATCATTGATAGTTTCATGTACCTCCTTGGTTGTTTCGTCGAGAGGGGCACCGCCATTGCGAAGCTTCGCGCAGTTCGCAACGCTTCTGACTCAGGTTCCGCCCATCGGGTTATTGCCGACGCGCTTCCGCCTGCGCTGGCGTCCGTTTTGTCGCCTGATGAATTCGAGGTGATGCGTCAGAAATTGAATCAATTGCCAGAGCCGCCGAAGCGTCCGACCCTTAGAAAGAAGGATTGGCTGGGAGCGGGAGCGGTGTTTTTGGCGGTGTTCCTGTCCACGTTCCCGGTGGTGATTCCGTTTCTTTTCGTTAGCAACGTCAGGCTGGCTCTGCGACTGTCGAATGGAGTTGCTCTTCTGATGTTGTTTCTTACTGGGTATGCATTCGGCCTCTACGCAGACCATCACCCCTGGAGAATGGGTCTTGGCATGGCTGTTCTCGGGAGCGCACTCGTCGCGATCGCAGTGGTGCTGGGAGGATGAAATCCGCGCTGCATTTGGCGATGCTCGGGCTGGTCGTTGTTCTCGCTGGCCAAGTTCTGGCCCAGACGACGAACGGCCCCGACACCGGTGACGTCGTGGCAAACCCGTGGTCATTCTCTCTGGCGGCCTCTGGTTATCTGATTCCAGATGACCAATCGTACGGATCCCCAACCTTCACCGCAGATCACAGCTGGCTTCACCTCGAAGCCCGCTATAACTACGAGTATCAAAAGACGGGATCATTGTGGGCCGGCTACAACTTCAGTGTCGGTCACAAATTGGTGTTCGACGCCACGCCGATGTTCGGCGTCGTGTTTGGAAGTACGACAGGGGTTGCGCCAGGCTACGAACTCTTGCTTTCCTACAGGCGGATTGAACTCTCCGCTCAGGGTGAGTACGTGTTTAACACGGACGATCGGAATTCCAATTTTTTCTACACCTGGGACGAACTCGTCTACTCGCCGACGGACTGGTTCCACGCCGGTCTCGTGGCGCAACGAACCAGGGCCTACCACACGGACCTCGACGTGCAACGTGGATTTTCAGTCGGAGTTGCTCACAAGAAAGTGGATTTCACGACCTACATATTCAATGCCGGCTGGACCGACCCCACGGTCGTCCTCGCCCTTACCGTCAAGTTTTGATCGAGAATCGAACCGGAGCTAAACGAGCCGATATTACCGGGAACTCGCTGAAGGACCCAGGCCCTGAGCCATTTCCCACGCCCTGACTTTCTGTCGAGCCTTATCGAAGAGCCGCTCATAGTTCCCCTTGAGCACATTCTCGCGAGTTTTATCGTTCAGAAGTTTCCACAACGGCTCATATTGCCGGTAAACCCTCAGGTATTGCTCCTGAGTTGATGGAGCTACCTCATCGGTGCCGAAAAGAAATCGGTCAGGGTAGTGATTGAGAAGATCGGCGGTCACGCGAGTCGCCTCCGGGCTCGACACCACATACTTGGCCACTTCGTCCCAGGAAATATCAAAGTAGACGTGACTGAACTGCGGATCAGCGAGGATCTCCGCCAACTGAGCGGCGTGGTTCTTTATCGGCCGAACCACCCTGCCCATGCCAGTGTGGGCCCAAATGATGGTCGTGTGAGGATGCCTCCTGAAAAGCGCTTTCATCTGATCCAGATAAACGGGCGGCGAGCCCTCCTTCGCGAACGGCACATCCATGTCGCTGTGTATTAGCACTACCAGTCCGACCTTCTCCGCAAAATCGAGAACACGATCAAGCGCAGGGTTTTGCAGGCTGGCAGTTTCGCCGGCCACCTTAGACGATACAAATTCCTTGTGAATCGTGAACTCGCCGATACCCGAGAACACGCCCGGAAAAGTCTGAAGCACCCGACGAATGTGATCGGCGGCGTACATGTCAGCCGGATTGAACCCAGTGATCATGGGATCGAAGCGCCTCCGTTCCTCCCTCGAGAGTGAGCGGTACGCCATCGCGATGTATGCGTCGGTGAAAGAGTAGTAATAGAGCGGGGCATCCGTCTGCAGGTAATAGGTCGGAGCAAAATCACCGGAATTCTGGTAGGACCATTCCTGTTGCAGAGGGATTCCGAATAGTGCGACGCGCCCGACCTTTGTACCCATGATCTTCAGAAAGTCATGAATATCCGTGCCTTCTTGAATGTAATTGGTCAAATGGAAGTGAACATCGTTCAGTTCGGGTTGTTCTGGTTGGGATTGTGCAGGTGCAAGACTGCACCATACCGCCAATAGAATGACTGAGCCAAAAGCGAATCGGACTATTCTGTGAAGCCAAGAATCATAGGAACGTTTCATCCATGGACTCCGTTATTTGAGGAGTTGCGTCATCGAGGTGTCCACATTTCTCTCGAAAAAATACTCGCCCGCTCAGAAAGCTAACTCGAGAGTGGAAGCAAAGACCGGTCCGGTTCCTCCGAGCGCGAAGGGAACGGAGGTATAGCCCACCGGAGATCTGTACAGGTAAAGAAATTCATTGTTCCACCGGATGACTTTGTTGTGATAAGGGAAAAAGTTGAGCCCGGCCCGAAAGTCCCAAGGACTGCCGTACTTTGCCCGGTACGCGTCCAGCGCGGCGGCGTTGCCAGTGAGCGTCGATCCTCCCAGATAAACCTGCAAAGTCTTAGGCAGAACCATCGCTGAGGTTTGCAATTGGTAGCCATGAGAGAAGATCGCAGGAAGTCCGGCCGTGCCCGGTCCATGAAAATGATCGAGCCACCGTAGAAAGTACTCTCCTTCCAATGAAAACCCGTGGTACTTGATACCGCCATCAAAGGCGGCCATTTTGTAGGTCACATCGTTGACGGAAATACCGGGACCGAGAAGATTGGGTGTAAAGATGACACTGCCGTCTTCGAGCCGGATCTGGGTGTTCTCGAATTGGTCACTGTTTGGTTGTTCCTGCCTGTCCTCATCGCTTCGGGTGTAGTGGCCCGCGAGACGGGTCGCCAATTTTTGATGGTCTTCGAAGTCACCAAAGCCCTGGCCAAATTCGCCCGTGCTTGGCATCCAAACGAGTGAGGTGGACACTGTGTTGAACCCGTTGTTGAGCTGTGCCGCGCTTACGCCCAGGGTGCTCAGGTTGTTGCCGATCATGGCTATGTAGTCCAGCTTGCTTCCGATTTTGCCCCAGGCCCAAACGCCTGAAGTGTAGGAAGGGCGAAAGAACTCGTCGGATATAAGACGCGTGTCGACACCAAGCCAGAAGGGGAAATTGCCCTCCACACTTCGCGTACCCGGCAAGGACCTAATCCCTGCGCCGACGTTGAAATGTTTGTTAAAGGCGTAATTCAGGTTGCCGGCGAGTACTACCTGAGCACCTAAGCCCTGCGAAGCATTGGAAGACCACGCGTACAGAAAATAGCGGAACTTCGGGCTCATTATCCATCCGAGGAACTTTATCTGGACTTTATTGAGCTGGAGATCCTGGCGCCGCTGGAGACTCATGACGTTGCCTAACGCGTTTGTGAAGGTTGACTCCAGCCCTAGTTGGTTCAGGTAGCGGGCATACGCGTATATGCTTATACTCATATCGCCGTAGTCTGTATTGGCCACCTTGAACCCTTGATTGTCCGTGTACGTTCCCCAGGTTTTCTTGTCTCCCTGCTCCGAGGAGATATTCGCGGTCATCGGTTTTGGTTCTTGTGTAGTGTCGGCCTGCGCCGGCGCGCCCGTCTCACTTAGGTTCGTGGTTGAGCCGGACTGTTGCGCCAGCACACCACGCAGAGATTTGATCTCCGTCATCAGTTCCTGGTTTTGGTTCTCCAGTTGTTTGTTTTGTTCAATCAGCCGGTCAAGTTTTTTTAATTCGTCAGTCGGGTCTTGCGTACCATGATTCGGACCTTCTTGTTGGGGATCTGCGCCTTGGGCCATTCCGTAACTTGCCAACCCAAGGGCGAGAGCCAACGACAGTAATCGCGCTCCCATTTTCCGGATAGTGTTTGCCATTGGTAATTCCAACCGATCGTTCTCAGCTCTTCGTGACTACGCTATTTCCAACCCACCGACGCAGGAGAAAAAAGGTTATAGTGCAGCTTGTCGCTGACGTAGTCGATCACCTCTTGCGCCTTGACGCTGTTTCCAGCCTCATCCAGCGGAGGCGCAAAGACGACGATTGCGCCTTTTCCCGGAACGATCGCTACGATCCCCCCGCCCACTCCGCTCTTCGCGGGAAGTCCCACATCCCAGGCCCAGCCACCAGAACCGTCATAAAGGCCGGCCATCATCATCGTGCTGAGGATGTGCGGAACGTCTTCCGCCTTGATCACCTGTTCACCGGTAGCCGGGTTGATACCGTTATTCGCCAGAGTGGCACCCATCCGCGCAAGTTGGGTGGCGTTGACTCCGACGGAACATTGTTTGGTGTAGATATCCACCGACTCAAATGGATCGGCGTAAATCCGTTCGTACTTGGCCAGGAGCATCGAGAGCGCTTTGTTGCCGGTGTTGGTGGCGGCTTCGGACTTGTAGACTTCGTCAATCAATGTCAACTTTTCTCCGGCCGCGCGGCTATAGAAATCCAGAATCTTGTTCCACTTTTCATCTGCATTGTTGCCGGAGATCAGGCTGGTGGTGGCAATGGCGCCCGCATTAACAAAAGGGTTGCCGGTGTGTGTCGGCATGTCCACGACGGCGATCGGAGAATTGAAAGGGCGTCCGGTAGGCTCGGAGCCTATTTTTTGAAAGACCTTGTCGGCTCCCAGTGCTTCCATGGCAAGCGCCAGCGTGTAGACTTTGGAAATCGACTGGATGGAGAACGAATATTTCACATCCCCCATCGTGAGAACCTGGTTGTCGGTGGTCACGATCGCGATCCCGAATAGTTTGGAATCCACCTGTGCGAGATAGGGAATGTAATCGGCGTTCTTCCCGCGGGTTTCGTTCTTGAACTTGTCGTAGGCGTCCTTGACTACTGCCGCCACGACTTCGCGGCGAGGCGCCACGGGACTCCGAGGTGCTTGCGCCTGCGCCGACATCGGAAGCACCGACGACACAATAATCGTTGCGACGAAAAGTAGCTTTACAGCCCAAGTTCTATTCAACATTTAGGTTTTCCTTTCTTTCCGCCAGCCAGAGTTAGAGCGTTGGGGATTTGAAACTCTTGTCCCAATCAAACTTGAATGAGAACTGCACTCTGTAATCGTTGTAGTTGAATCCGTTGCTAAAGTTCACCCGTCGGCCGAACTGAAACTCACTGCCCATCATGACTCTCGGAATGGGGTGGTACAGCAGGTTCGCGATCGCATAGTCGCCCTGGTGAAAGTCGGCTGGCTTCTGCGCGTTTGAGTTCTGGATGTCAACCAGTGAGTAGCCGACCGAGCTGGTAAAGTGTTTATTCCAGGAGTGGTCGAGAAACGCCACCACACCAAGAACGGGCAAAGCCACGCCTTTGATGGGGATGGGCGAGTTCGGTTGATTCTGAATACCAACGTCCACCGGTGCGTCGTCCATATAATTCTCAATGCCGGCGCCGTAAACAAACGCCAGCTTTGCGACATTGTTTTTTGACAAGTTGAGATTGGAAGTAGTGTTCACGCCCCAGCCCACGACGCTGGCGCCGAGATTGACGGGGTTGCCGCTGGTGTCGACCCAGCCGATTTTGCGGACAATGCCGGCCACCTGCAGGTAGCCCCAGTTCCTGTCGATCCGCGCGTTCCCTGAAAGATCAGGGAAATTGAAGCGGGGCCGTATGTTGCTTAGCTCGATGCGGTCGGAATAAGTACCTTGGTCGCCGCTGGCGCCGGGCCGTTCCAGAGCAATAGTCACGCTGCCTGTTTTCTTTCGGATCGGCATCCAGCGTATTTGTATGTTGCGGAAGAAGACCATCCCGCTCGGTCCCCAGTACTCCACCGTGTTCGGGAAAACGCCGATATCCATGAACGGACTCCAGGTTTGTCCGGCTCCGAACTGGCCTAGCTCGCCGTAAGCATGCCGCAGACGGAAAGTCGTTTGGCCGGCGTCAACTCCGGTTCCGAAGAGTTCGAATTCAAATATTGTGTTCAGATCGCCGTACGGCGTAGGCGTCGAGGACTTCACGCCGAAGCGGGTTTGGCGCACGCTGGCATATACATTTCCACTCGGCGCGAACTCGTTTTTGAAGGACGGCAACTGGGTGGGACGGACAACGTCGTACCAGTTCGGATTTATCTGCCCGAAGTCGTAGCCGGAGTCGAGCATGGTGAACCCGTAAAAGCTGACGCTGTTCTGCCGCTCCGTGATTTCGCCTTCGAGTGGTACGGTTCCAGCCTGAGGCTGAGCAATAATTGCCTCCGAGGGGACGGCGATCATTGGCTCCTGTGGAGCAGACGTCTTTTTCCCTTCGGATGGATTTTGTCCCACTAGCGGGGACACGGGTGGGCCCTGTTCCTCTTCGAGCGCTCTGATCTCGCCCTTAACTTCGCTCATCATCTGATCCAGCTGCTGAAGCTTGTCCTTGAGCTGCTGGATATCTTGCTTCTGCCCGTCCTGGGACTGGGCCGCAGCAGGCTGAATCCAAATGGCGGAAAGAGCGAACAGCAATAGTGCAGTGGAGCTCATTGTTTTCATAAAAGACTCCTGCTCGCTGGAGTGGCTCGCATGTCGCTGCCCGAAAACTTCGCGTCAGCTGCCAGTACTTTTATCCGGGACAACAAGCAGGAACAATTAGGGAAATCCCTAGGTATAGACCGGCGGCAGGCCTGGCACCGCTCGCGGCGGTCGCCATTATGCACCAAGCGTCACGGGAGGCGTCAACGCGAGTGCAACAGTTGGCTTGGAGGGATACAACCTAGTTCAAGAGGCAAAAGGGGCGAAGCCTTGGCGGATTTGATCGCAGTCGATTGCGACCCACGTTAGCAACTCCTTGCATACTAGGGATTTTCCCAGTAGCAAAAGTCCGCACACTGCTTTAGAAATAATCGCAAGCTTTGCAAAGGTGCACCCTCGGGGTAGATAACTCAACGGGTGCCCCTTTGTTCTGAGGGGAGGCGAACTTTGAAGTGAATTCCTCTGCCTTGTCTTGTCCGGCTGGGTAATCCTGTTCTGACGATGGAAAGACGATTTGCGATGAAAGACCCGATTCGAAACCTTACGTTATTGGGGGCGTTGTTTCTTTTGCAGTCACTGCCGTGTGCTGCTCAGCTGATGGTCGACCGCGCTGCCGGTTTCGATGATATTCCGGCGGGTCAATCGAGCCTTCGCGGCGCCATCGATGACTCCCGGATTTACTCGCTTTCGGCGTCAACCCTCGTCGACTCGGGCACACCTGATCCCGATGACCCCATTCCCAACGACTTCGCCAATGGTGCGGTATCGCATCCACCTCTTTATATGCAACCCGAAGTGCCGCGCGATACCAAATTCCGTTGGGGCGTCGCCACTGGACAATCTCTTCTATTCACCGGGATTATGCATGGCTTTAATCTCGCGACCGAGGCCGGCACACGCGATGCGCTGAACGGCCATTGGTTCGAGAACTACACGCGTTCGGTGAGCGAGCTTCGCGGCTGGAGCGACAGCGACAGATTTATGGCTCCCTATGTTGGCCACACCATCGAAGGCTCGGTGTTCGGCTATATCGAACGGCAGAACGATCCTAAGTACAAAAATGTGCAGTGGGGAGATGGCCGCGATTACTTCGTCAGCCTTTTACGCTCCCTGGCATTTTCGGCAGTCTGGCACACGCAATGGAAGATTGGGCCGATCAGCGAGGCTTCCATCGGGAACGTGATGTTGCACGCCTCCCCCGGATTTATCACCCTGACCGACACGCCCACTCTGGGTGCGGTAGAGATGATCGGAGAAGACGCTGCGGATCGTTATCTCCTGATGGGTCTCGAGAACCGGACCGCGAATCGCGTGCTCATCGCACTGGCGCGGAGCTTTCTGAACCCCGGCCGCAGCATGTCCAACATCACGGCCTTTCAGGTTCCGTGGCACCGGGAAACTCGCCCGGGCATCTTCGGTGAAAATTTTGTTCTTCGCAAAGAACTCTTGGAGGATTATAAGAAAACCGGGGAGAAGCCTTTCGAGTTCGCTCCGCGATTCTCGCCGGATAGCTCGCCAATCCGCGTGTATCCGCGCGAAGCCCCGATTGAACTTACCGCGTTTCCTTATTATCAGAGCTTCCTTGGGGGTGGAAGCTGTGTCGGTGGCGGGGGCTCCGGCGCCGCCCGGGTCAATCCTCACTGGCAGGTGCTCGCAGAGGTGAGCGGATGCCTCATCATGCACATGCCCGCGTCAAATCAAAGTGGCGACTCTTTATTCTATGGTGGCGGGGCGCGTTGGACTCCGCTGGCCTCCCATCGCATTTCGCCGTTCGCCGAGATGTTGATCGGTGGCACCAAGGTGAGCCACGAAACTGACAACCTGACGCTGAAAAAACAGTTGCTCAACGAGTGGAACGACGGCAATGGCACCCTCCCGCATTATCCCAAGCGTAGTGACTGGTCAGTCGAGATTTCCAATAACGGACCCAGCGTTGCCATGGGCGGTGGGGTGGATCTCGTCGTTGCCCGTCCCTTCGCATGGCGCATTCTCGAAATGGAATACACCCATTCCTGGATCAACGACGTCGGTACCACACATCCCCAAAATGGCCTCCGGATCGCGACCTCTGCCGTCCTCCGCATCGGAACCTGGTAGCGTTTTCCCGGCCGTGAATTGAACTCTAAGTTGGAACCAATGTGAAAGCACCAACGACAGCGCTGGCAGGACAAGCAATGCTGGATTCATCTCCGGACTGAGAAATTGATCTCTCACGAAACCAATCTGTCGTCGCGGAGCAACACGTCGTTCCCAAGTGAACCGGACTTTCTGCCCTCTGTTGAATAAAGCAGCTTCTATCCGAAAAAACTAGGGCCGGCTCTTCGCTCCTCGGAAGAGTTTCGGCCCTTTACGGATCAGCAATGGCTATGGCTGAAAACCGGATACCACTTAGCTTTGAATCCGACGCAGGAGCCTGCTCCCAAGCGCAACGCACATTGATAACAGTCCAATCATTCCGAGAAGAGGCACATTACTCCCCGTCTTCGGCAATTGGTTCGAAGCTGTAGTGGTAGTTCCCTCGGCAGCAGGCGCGGCGTTGGTTCCCTCGGCGCTCGGCGCTGCGGTCGGCGCTCCCTTTGCGATCAACACCGGCGTACCGGCCGGTAGGGTTCCAGTCACCTGCGTTTGATGCGACACGGCAGTCACCGGCGTCTCGACAATCTTCGATGCGCTAACGAGCATGCCCTTCTTCAGACCCCAGGCGTCCACTTCCTGGCCGTTCACGGTGAACTTCTGTCCATTGGGGATCTTGAAAGCCTGATTCTCGCCATTCTCTAATGTGAGGATGACGGAGAGCGGTGGGGTCACGTGCCACACTTTGCCCGTGACGGTTTGGATGGTTGTGACCACTTGGGGCGTTGTTGTTTTTACCGTTGTGCGTTCCAGTTTCATGCCGGGCTGGAGCTCGTGAATACCAAGCTGCTTCCCGTCCACGGTGACTCTGGCGTTTTCGGGTACGTTAGGGAAATGGCGAAGGGTACCGTCCGACATCTTAACGAACAGATCGTTGCCTTCGACCGCGACAACTTCACCGCTCTCGACCGTCACATCGTGTGTTGGTTGGAGGGTTGTGGTGTGTGTTTGGGTTTGCACTTGTGCGACGGTTGAGACTGCGAAAGCGAGACACAATATCACCGACGCGAGCACTAAGCTTTTCCTTATCACGCTGCCTGCATTCATTGTCATCCTCCAGTTTGAAATAGTTAACTAAGCCTTGGTTCAACAGATCTCACGACCACACTGACACTAGTCAGCTCGTTCGTTTGCCTGGGTCTTCGCCTCCATGCCCGGTTGCTCAGGACTCTTCACTTGGTTCGTATCGCTAGCCATTGCATGCACGATGTAACGAAGAGGCGCGCTTCCAACAAAGTAAAATGGATAACAAGTCACCAGCGTGAGGGAAGGTTTCGCTCGCGGCGCGAGAACGGACACATCATCTGGTGGGACGGTCTCGATCTCATCCACGGCGTAGCGTAAACGGCCACGCTGCGTGTACACATCGATCGTTTCCCCAACGTGAACATCCTTGAGTCCACGAAAGAAACCGTCCCGGTGCCCGGCAATTCCTATGTTTCCTGTCTCGCCAAGTGGTGCGGTGCCGGGAATGTGACCGACCGCACGATCCAGCGTCAGTTCGTCCGTTCCTTCGAGGACCGGGACGCGCAGCCGAATAGCGGAGATTTCGAGAACTCCTAACGGTGTGGGCACAATCGCCGCGAGGCTCGTCTGGTAGGCTCGAATACGCTTCTCTGACCAAAGACGGAAGTCGGGTATACCACTCTGCCAGATGGATTGAGCCTCGACTACAGGGGAAGATGCTTGATGCGCCCAGAAACTCTGCACGCTGGCGTGCGAGTAAATGGTGCTGTAAACCTGATTGGCGGCATAGATAGAGACAAGTAATATCCCGAAGAACAGCAAAAGTCTCTCGAGCTTGCTGAAACTTCGAATAGTACCGCTCCGTAGCATGCCTCTCATCCTCCGAACACATGCACTGTGGTGACACTTTGCGCTGAGCCTATATTTATGCCGATAGCTATCTTGTGAGCAACTAGGGAAACCCCTATAGCCCTCTAGTTCCCCTTCTTCCTGCCGAAGACACCGCCTAAACCCGTCTTGCCTGATTGTCCAGAGACGGATTTCTGCAAGGCACCCTTTGCGGCATTACTAGCCAGACTTCCTACGTCCGGAACAAATTTTGGATCAGATGCCGTGCCTTGAATCATGAAGGACACGCCTCCCCGATCACCACCCCGCCCCGTTCTCTGCGCCCGTGCGTCGGCCCTGTCGCTCTGCAGGTCAGCAGTCATGCGGAAATCGAGCGCCCCGGAAGGACTAATCGTGCCCGCTCCAGTCACCACGCCGAGGGATGGAATCGTTACATTGATGGCGTCGGCATTCGTCATCTCAGGAGAGATGCGCGCGTTCAAGCTGGCATTCTGAATGGTCGTGTCGGGATTCGAGGGGGCTTTTCCGCTAAAAGCGGATAAAGCTCCTAATTTCGAACCCATATCGAAACCGGCCAGCTTCGTGTTGGACATTCGCACCGGGCCGGCGATCACCAGTTTGTCCAGCGGACCGCTGATTGCCAAGTCGGCTGACAGTGTTCCTCCGTTCAATTTGGAACCTGAGGGGAGCACTACGCCAAGCGCTGGTAGCATCGCCTCTAACTCATCGACCGGCATATCTGAGGCGTTGAGCTTGAGGTTCATCACCTGCGTTTCGCCCTGGGTCTGGAATCCGCCCGTAAGTCGGGCGACGGCCTTGCCGATCGCGATATCCCCTTGGGTGATGGTGCCAGTCCGCCGGTCAAGGTTTGTGTTCAGCGCGTACTTGATGCTCACAGTTTCGGGAGCCGGAGAACCCTTCGGTGAGAGCTTCAGCTTTTCGCAGGAAATAACGCCAGTTGCCTTGGCCTGGCTACCGTTTGAGTTCAAGGATCCATCAATCGTTACCGAACCGCCAAAGCCACTCGCCGGATCGATGAAACCAGACGCTGCAATGTCCATGTCTTTCACCTTCATGGTCGCGTCAAATGGAGTTTTGGCTGAGTCCTGGGGATTGATGGGTCCTGCTTTGCCTGACATGTTGGCGCTGCCGCCTCCGGGCAGGTTGATCGCCAATGTGAAAGGAAACTGCGACGTGGAAGAGAAGTTCGTCAATTCAACATTGAGGTTGTCGTATACCTGCGGCTTGGTACTGGAGTTCGCATTCCCGACCGTCAGTTTTCCATCTTTGATCTCCAACTTGTCCACGGATAGCGATTGGGATGCTCCCGGCTTCGTGGGTTCAGAGGGCTTCTTCTCATTCGTCCCGCCGAGGCTTGAGAAATTCCATCTGCCATCCGCCGATTTGAGCAACGTAATCTGCGGCTCATCCAGGACAATGCCCGTTATGTTCAATTGTTTGGAGAAAATGAGCGGCATCAACTCGACCCCGACTTCCAACGACTTTGCCGTGATGAACGACGACTTGCTGAATGCTGGATCGTCGCCAATGGTTACGTCATCCACGCCGACCTTGCCGCTCATAAGGGACAGGCTCAATTTTCCAAGAGTCACTTGCCTTCCCGTGGCATCCGTCAATGCCGACTCGATTTTAGGGCGGAAACTGTCGACGTTAATGAACAGAGGAAGTGCTATCAGAATGACCACAACGACCGCGATTGCAATTCCGGTGATCTTCAATACGCGCTTATCGAATTGCATGATCTCTCTCCTTCCTCGGACTCGGGTCTCGCTTTTTCGACATTCTGCGCAGTTAACTACGCAACGGGCTCAGAGCAGCAAGGTTCCGGTGCGCTCACGGGGCACGCTCCGAGCCGACTTAGGCGATGCTCCGAAAGGAGGCGACAGACTGATAGGAAATTACAAACTCTAAAGCAGGCTAGGTCCGAGGCGACGCCCGCACAACTAGGGAAATCCCTAACAGTGCGGCGGCTGTCGACAGGATTGGTGGCAAAAAGACGGGCGCTCTTAGGGTTTTCCCTAGTTGTGCGGACATTGCGTCAGACCTAAGTTTTGTCTCAGAAAGCGGACATTTGGCCGCAGGATTTGTTTGGACTTGATCGAGACCAAGAAAAGGGAAGAGTCAAAAATGGCGGGAAATCGCCCTCAGATCATGATCGCTGACGACCACGCGTTCGTAGCCGATGCATGCAGGAAGCTTCTCGAACCGGAATTCGATGTGGTAGCTACAGTCGGGGACGGGCGTGCACTGGTACGCATCGCTGCTAATTTAAAACCACAGGTAATCATCATAGACATCGGAATGCCGCTCCTGAACGGACTTGACGCCGGCTGTCAGGTGAAGCAGATATTACGTTCGGTAAAGTTGGTGTTCTTGACTATGAATACGGATCCGGCTTTGGCCGCAGAGGCGTTCCGGCGTGGAGCCTCAGGCTACCTGCTGAAGACCTGCGCGGCCGTGGAACTCATACTTGCCATTCGTGAAGTTCTGAAGGGCATGTCTTATCTTTCTCCGGCAATCGCCAAGGAAACGGTCGATTTTCTGTTTCGTCAGGACAAGGAATTTATTGAAGAAGGGCAACGGCTCACCGAGCGGCAGCGCGAGGTGCTACAGTTGCTAACTGAGGGGAAGTCGATGAAGCAGGTAGCGTACGCCTTGAACGTGAGCAAGGAAACGGTCGCCTTCCACAAGTACAGAATCAAGGAAATATTGAATGCCAAGAACGATGCCGAGCTTGTGCAATACGCAGTCAGAAGCCACCTGATTATGGCGTAGCGATGCCGAGACGAGCGCGGTAGGCACCCCCGGGCCTCACGACAACTGTTTACTGAAGCTGGTATCGCGGGCAAACAGCGATCAATTTTTGCAGGTCAAATTGTAACCGCCATCAATCGGACCTTTCATAGTGTTCTTCACCGGGAATGAACGGCAGAATGCTCCGCACAGATTCGTTGGAAGGCGTGGCTCTCCATTCTCTGATCGCTACTAAGAGAATACCCGCACAGTATGTCTAGATCGTATGTCTGGACTAGTTGGTTGCCGAGTTTTTCGAGCTGAATCGCCGCCTCCACGTTACCTTGTGCCCACAGGAGATGGCACATCTCTCCGAAGATTGCGACCCGAGCTTGGCCTGCCTTCGCAGCCTTTGAATCGGTCACAACTAGATCACCGAAGAGTTTCAAGAATCGAACTGGATCAGGCATGCCATTGAGCATGAACGTCGAGAGGGTGTCAGCAGCATCTAACGCGATATATCTGCCCTGCTCGATAGCAGTAGCGATATCCAATCCGTACGCCTGCAATCGTGGAAGAAGACGGTTTCGGTGTAACTTGGTCGCCACAACGATAGCTGCGTTCCCGGCTTTGAGAGCGGCCCCGATGAACTGCGTAATGTCATCAAGGGCAAATCGATCATCAGAATAAAACCCTGCCTCGTGTCGGCGGGCAATCGTCACGTTCGGTGATGGGCGCGGCGAAACGGCCTCGCTGCGAGTGCGATCGGCGGTTTGCTTATCCTTGGGGTCGGTGAAGTCGTTAATGCTGGCACCGATAAACCGCTTGCCGCCAAGGACCGCGTTTACAGCGGTCAGTAGCTCTTTTCGAGCCTCCATTTTAAGAACGTAGCCGCTTCCTCCCGAGGCAAGGGCTCCCTGCACAACGTCGGGAGAAGTTTCTTGGCTCACGAAGAGTATTTTGCTCTTGGGAGAGAGCTCGCGGATTCTCCGGGCGGCCTGGATCCCATTCAGATGCGGAAGTCCGATGTCCAGCAAAATCAAGTCCGGTTGCATTTCTTCCGCCTTCTGAACCGCTTCTAGGCCATCCGAGACTTCGCAGATGATCTGCAATTCTGGCTGTTGCTGAAGTACCTTCGCGACAAGACGCCGAAATGGTTCGAAGTCGTCTACCACAAGCACACGGATTAAAGGAGTAGCCAAGAAGCCTCCGTCAAATCTAGTTGAACCTCGAAGTCATTGAGAGGTTCCTAAATCCAAAACTGGAGAGTATGGCACACCGTTCGTTGCTCAAGCGCAATCTCGCGCTTGTGCGAGAGCTACAAGTTGATGTGGAAAACGATCCACGAGGCCATAGGCGGAAAAGGACGTTCTGCTCAAACGGTGTGAAGGAAGAGTTTTTCGAGTGAGCGCAAAAGGATTCTTCCGCGGTGTTTGCGAACCGCACCGGTTCTGTGCCATTCGCTGATTACGCGACTCGTGGTGTAGGGAGTGATATTGGCCGCGTGCGCCAACTCTTCGTTGGTCACATCCAGTTCAATGCCGCCCGAGACTTTTTGGCCGATGCTGGGTGCGTATCCCAAAAGTACGTGGGCAAGCCTTTCCCGCGCACTCTGGGAAGTTAATGCGGCGTGGGTGCCAACATACCAAGAGAGATAGTCCATGGTGGTGTGAAAGACATTTGTCATAAGCTGAGGAAACCGTAGGGCGAGGGCGCGAATGGTTGGGCCATCCCAAACGAGCACCATACTGTTCCGCACCGCTTCCGTGCTGACAAGATAAGTGGACGGCAAGTGTGCCAGTGCAGCTGCACCGAAGATGTGCCCTGGGGTAATCCATATCAGGATGAGCTTTTTCCCATTGGGGGTGTCAACGAAATAACGCGCCCGGCCCTTCCACAGCAAGAACAGTCGGTCGGCCGGATAATTTTGATGAGTGATCACAGACGACGCATGGAAGCGACGGAGTTTCGCCGCCGCTAAGATCAATTCAATTTCCTGTTGTTCTAAGCCTCGCAGCAGTTCGGTACCAGGGGGAACATCGACAGCGCGAATTTCCGAAGCAGTCATATTCTCTCCGTACGGGCATCCGGTGGCTGTCGTTTCAGTCAGAGCCAGATCGCGTTTTGCCGGCACCGGGGCTCACCCTACGTCAAACCGTGCGGATTGGTCGTATGGGAGTCTGTTCTTCACCGTGGTTGCATTGGTGACTATTGAATCTTTGCCAAAGGTTACCTTCGGCCTCTGCTGGCAGGTAGGTTAGCTCTCGCGGAGTGAAAAACTTAAAGCGGCATTTCTCACACATCCCCAGAACCGGTGTTTTGCCTAAACGCTTAAGGATCGTCAATCGCCGCTCTGCCATTGCCTTTTACAGTGTCCTTAGCATGTTGTTCTAGAGCCGCGTAAACCACGCGCATACACCGTGGCGGATGCCACAAAAAGGGGCATCGGTTCGCCCTCGCAAGTCTTATATACATCTCCCGATTTGAGTTTCCGCATTGAAGGATTCGCACCGAGATGAATTCTGGAACACACCTAGGTTCGGTCATCAGTTACTGAATCGCAGTCGACCACTGCGAGGGTGAGTCTTTTACGAACATTCCAAAAGTGGAACAACGAATTCTATGAATCGGCTCGTCTTTTGAAATGCCCGAATAAAACCCTAGTTTCCGCCCTGCCTCTGCACAACTAGGGAAATCCCTAAAAGTGCCCGTCCTTCCTGACACGCTTTACCGATCGCAATAACATCAGAATTCGTAACGCAGCGACTCGGTGACGGTGTTGGCGTGGAAGTAGCGGGGGGCAGTCGGGCCGACAAATGAGCCTTCGTTGTACTGGTAATAGTTCCAGCCGCTGTTCCAGGCTAGCCCGTGGGTCAAATCGACGCTGAAGTTGGCGACCGGCTGGTAGTAGAGATACTGCAGGGAGCCGAGCGGTTGGAGGATATTGAACTGCGGCGTTGTGCCGTCGACGTTGGTGATACTGCCGCCGAGGTTCAGGGTCAGCCGCTTAATGGGTTTGAAGCGAACGGTGAACATCCCGAAATTGGTGTGGTTGGTGTAATACGAGTTGGCCAGCAGAGGATTCGCCGAATCATTGGCGGCGCAGGAGGCGGCGTTGTTGACGAAGGGAAGGCTCACGCCGGGCGGCGGCGTGTCGTTGAAGCAAATCAGGGCGTTCTGCATGACATCGTTGTAGTTGTAGGCCAGATCGAGGGCAAAGCGCTCGTTGGGCGCGAGCGAGGCAGTGAGTCCGTAGTTGCGGTTGTGTCCCTGGTAATTGGTAGATGACTCGCCGTTCGACTGCTGGAAAATATTGATCGAACCGCCGAGGACTGCCCACGGACGCGGAGTGTATCCGGCCTGGAAGCGGTACTGGGATTGTTTTCGGGGAGAGATGCGAACAATCACGTTGTCGAAGCTGGTGTACTCCTGATTGAAGTTCAGGCGCAGAGCGTGGATGGGGCGCGCCCAGAAGCCGAAGAGTTCGGTGTAGCCGTGAATGGCGAAATAGTCTTCGTCCCCGGGTGAGAAGTCGTTGAAGTGTTTGAAGACCTGATCGCTGTAGCGGAAGCCCAGGTTGACCCCGACTTTCTTCGAAATGTCCCAGGCGACCTGGGTCTGATTCGTGATCCAGTTCTGGTTGAAAGAGGCTTGGGTCAGGGTGGTGGCGGCCTCTGGGGCGGTCGCACTGAGCGGGGTCAGCAGGCTGCAGGTGGCGGTGCAAATGCTGTCGGTCTCGGTAAAGTTGCCGTTCTCAGGAATGCGGAAAGCCCAATAATAAAACTTGTCGATAATGCGGATATTTTTGGTTACGTGGACGGTACCTTCGAGATCGAGCACGTTCGAAATCTGGCGGGCATTGCCGTTTCCCGTGGTGGTGAAGGCGCGGATGTCCCCGCGACTTTGCAGACCATTAAAAGATTCGTCCAGCGGCGTGTTCATGTTCGCGGCGCTGTATGTATAAGACCCGAGCAATTCCACGCGCGGGAAGTAGTTGCTGCGCAGGCTGACCCGCTCCATGGGAGTGGAAGTATGGATACGCTGGTTGCGGAAATAGCTGAAGTAGCCGTTGCAGTCCAGATTTGTCAGTGTTCCAGTCGGACTGATCAAGCTGGTCGCCGGTGGTGTCACCGCGCAAGGCGATTTGTTGGCGGTATCGATGGGCAGGCCGAGTTCGACGGTGCCTCCCCCGGGCAGAAACGCCATGGCGAATGAGGAGAGTTGTGGGTCGGTTTCTCCTTTGTAGTAGTAGAGGAACTCGTCAAAGCTAAGGACGGTCCGAGGCGCAACCTTAAAGTCCAAGCCAAAACGGTAGGCGTTCATGGTGGTGTTCCACGGTTGCAGGAGCAAGGCATCGGTTCCAGTGTGGATGCTCGTGTAGGACGGACCCGTCATGTTGTTGTGCGAATATCCGAAGCGAAAGCTCACCACAGAATCCGGCAGCAGGGTGAGATCGATATCCGTCATGCGGCGCGTAGTGTCGAAGGCGTGCGGTGAGTTAAGCACTGGAATCGAAGGACTCGACGTCGGAGGATTTAGTGGATTGACCAGCAGATCGTAGTCAAAGAAATTCTGATCGCGACGGAAACTAGCCAGAAAGTTGTACCACTTGTTTTTCTCTACCCGGGCTCGCAAGACATTGTTGGGATCGCCGCCCCATCCGAAGCTGTTGACGGAAAGATTGTCGAAGAGCAGGCCCTGATGATCCTGCGATTGCATGGAAAAGGTCTCGTCGAGAAATCGCGGGCCGGTCTGGAGGTTCACCAGGGTGTCGTACATATTATCGCTGCCGGTCACGTTGGTGTAGCGATAACCGATTTCGGCGGACGTATGAATGACGTAATCTCCGGCGGTGACACCTTCTTGCTGCGCGGGCTGGTTCTGGCTGCCGCCTGAGGATTGCGCAGCCAGGGATTGCGGTGATGCCGCGAGCAGGCCAAAGACGAGTACAGAGCTAATGAGGGTCGGCGGGCCGAGTTTTCTTGGCGAAGTCATGAGTCTCCCTCACTTGAAAAAGACATCGCTGAAGTTGGAGCCGTGAATCGCCACATGGCACATAGTGCAAGCCTGATACTTCGCGGACTGGTTGTGTGCGGGTCCGGCGGGTCCCTGGGTGGGAAAAGTATGGCACTGCAGACAGAGCATGTTCACCAGGCTCACCCTGAGGAAGCGTGGATTGGTTGAGCCGTGGGGCGTGTGGCAACTGACGCAGCCTTCGGTCTTGACCGGCACATGCTCGTAGACGAAGGGCCCTTGCTTGTCGACGTGGCACTTGTAACAGATGGCATCGCCGTTCGGCATAGTTCTAAGCTGGCCGGCGATCGCCGTGCCATGCGGGTTGTGGCAGTCGTTGCATTGCAGAAGACCTTCGTTTACGCGGTGGTGATAGGGTTTGGCGAAGTCCGCTTTGGCGGAGGTGTGGCAGCCGTAGCATAACTGTGGCGTGCTCTGGATGAGCAAGTGCGGTTTCTCCTTGGCGTGATGAGGAGAGTGGCAGTCGAGACAGCCGACGTTGCTGCTGGAGTGGGCTGATTCGGAAAAATGGGCCTGCTCATGTCCTTCGCCGTGGCAGGCGAGGCAGCGGGCGCTGGTCTCTTGCCGGGAGTGATCTCCGAAGACGAATATCTTAGTTTTGTCGCCGCCACCTTCCACGTGCTCCGCTCCGGGACCATGGCAGGCTTCGCAACCTTGCTTTGAGGGAGCGGCTTCCTTATTCAGGGTAGTCTTCCAGTGGGGCGATTTCTCCCAACCGTTGTAAATCTCTTCATGGCAGGTCTTGCAGGTTTCAGCACCAACGTACTTTGAGGAATCCGCTGCGGGGGCTGCGGTAGCGTGCTCCGCAGGTGACGGGGCACTTTTGCCACTCTGCGGGGCGGTCTGGCCAACGGCGAGGACAACGACGAGAAATATAAATGGGATTGAGACAAAAAGAACGCGAGACGAAATCGCTGACATCGGCGCTCCCCTGATGGCCCGCGGTTTTGTTTGAGTTTGCGACCGAGCGAGTTTTGTAACGAAAGAGCTTTGCGGCTCCCGCTTCATCCCAGAAGTCAGATCTTTGTTCAGCATTTCGAACTCCTGACTGGAGGCGCTTGGAATTCTCGCTGGCCAAGTGCTTTATATACTAGCGACTTGGGCTTTCTGAGCGACGACTAAAACAACTAGATTAACACCGCTGGCAAAGTTTTCCCTTATGGTCCCACCGCTATAGAATTTGTTGTTTATAATTCGAAAGCCAATGCTTTAACAACTGTCAGATTTGACAGGGGGGAGCCTGTCATTTTTACCAGTTGTGGCTCTCTTCGCTAGCTCGATACACTCGCCCGGTTCATTATCGACTGTTCCCCAGCTTCCAATGAATGCAACGAATGGCAGACCGGCATGGTTTCTGCTGACTCGGCACTGGCTGAGTCTTTTCGGCGCGGCGCTGGTCGCGACGGCAGTGATTTCATGGCTTTTTGTTTTGCCGCTGCAGATTCGAGGCCACGTCGACAATCCCTATGCGGGAATTGTGATTTTCCTAGTTCTGCCGATACTCTTCTTCGCTGGATTGGCACTGATCCCTATCGGTTTCTATCTGAGCAGGCGTCGTATGCAAAAGGGATTAGGTGAAACGGTCTTCGATCGTAAGGCGGCTCTGCACCGATTGATTTGGTTTTTTGCCTTAACCACGCTCGCAAATGTCCTGATCGGAACCCAGTTCACTTATCGCGCTGTCAAGCATATGGAGACGCCCCAATTCTGCGGAGGAACTTGCCACACGATGAGCCCCGAATTCGCGGCCTTTCGGAATTCGCCGCATTCCAGGCTTGAGTGTGTCGAGTGCCACGTAGCTCCTGGCGCAGCCGGTTGGGTCGCCAGCAAGACGAGCGGAATCCGCCAGTTGGTCGAGACGGCGATGAATAGTTACCCAAAGCCGATTCCGTCGGCTCTCGAGAGTAATCGCCTGGTGCCTGCGAGCGAAACCTGCGAGACCTGCCATTGGCCACAGAAATTCAGTGGCGTGACTCTTCGTGTGATCAACAAATACGCTGAAGACGAAACCAACACTCGCACGCAAACCGTACTAATGATGAGGGTGGGAGGGAACAAGATCATGGGCATTCATGGTGCTCACTTCGGCCCAGGGGTTCACATCCGTTTCGCCGTGGCAGACCCGGCAAGGCAGGCGATCCCGTGGATCGAATACAAAAACACAAAAACCGGGGAAATCAAGACTTTCACCAGTTCCGATTCCTCGCCTGATTCCGCCAAAGCCCTGCCGAAATACGATATGCAGTGCGTCGATTGCCACAATCTCCCCACGCACTCCTTCGAGCTGCCGGATCGCGCCCTGGACAACGCACTTGCTCGTGGCGACATTGCAGTCACGTTACCTTACATCAAGAAGAGAGGCGTGGAAGCGCTGAAAGCGGATTACCAAACACGAGAGGAAGCGACAGTCAAATTGCCCGTCGCTGTCGTCAGTTTTTATCAGCAAGATTACGCGGACCTTTACGCCACGCGTTCTCAGGACATCGTCCAGGCTAGCCAAGCGATTCTTGCAATCTACAATCGCAATGTCTTTCCAGATTTGAAGGTCACTTGGGGCACATACCCGAATAACCTCGGCCACATGGATTTTCCCGGTTGCTTTCGTTGTCATGACGGCTCTCACACCACCGGGGATGGCAGCGCCATCACCCAAGACTGCAGCACTTGCCATGAGCCATTGGCCATGGATGAGGCATCCCCGGAAATCTTGAAAACCCTCGGCATCGCCGAGCAAATCTCGAAGGTTCAAAAACAGTGACCCTCGCGATCTCCGGACGACTAGGCGAGGAACAACATACTCTGACATACAAAAGGAGAGTACCTGTGAACTGCAAGTTGATTAGATTAGCCGCGATGTTACTGATCGGTTCAGCCGCATCATGGGCTGCGGATGACGGGGCAGCCCTTTATAAGTCCAAATGTGCGGGTTGTCACGGCGCGAATGGAGAAGGCAAACCTGCGATAAAAGCTCCGGCTGTTAAGGGAACGAAGCTGGGCTCGGACGAACTGGTCGCGCACATAACTAAAGGTGAGGCAACCAGTAAGGCGCCACACAACAAAGGTATCGCTGGGCTGACTGATGATCAAGCTAAGGAAATAGCGGAATATATAAAAGCCCTCAAGTAGTCTGCTCTGAATCGAGGGGCTTGACCCCGGACGACATAAGTTTGGGCGAAATCTCGCTTGCCCGACACCGCGCACCCGTTTCAGGTTCTCGGCGCAACTTGCCCAGACCCTGGGGCTTCGACAGTCGTCTTGAGCCGGAAGGGGCCATTATGAGCCGAGAGAAGACGCTTCGTTATGTGCTGATTGCCGTCGGCGCATTAATCCTCGCCCTGCTAGCTCTACAGTTCTGGGCAGTAAAGGGCAAGAAGTACATCTTCCAGGGATCGGTTGCCGCTGTCTTGGCAGCTAGGTCTGAGTGTTTTTGATACCAGAATTAAAGGACTTCCGAAAACCGTCAGCATTAGTTTTGTTTTCGTCGCGCCCCAAAGTTATTTGCTGAGTCAGGGTGTCAATCTGGGCTTTGTTATGACCGGCGATCGTCGAGGTGCGCTGTATGCGGACCTTGCTGCGTTCCGCCTAGAAGAAGAGGCTGAGCATCAGGCCAAACTGGTTCAACTGTTGATTGGGACTCTTCCCAGTATTGTTCTGGTGCTCGTAATACGGATTAAACTCAACGTGCTTGCCGATCGGAAACATGCATCCGGCGTAGATTGCGGTGTCACTCCATTTACCGTATTGGCTTTCGTAAAAGGGCTCCACGCTGACATACGGAGCAGGGTGATAGGAGTGAATCGTGAGCCGTCTTTCGATCTGTAAACGGTTGCGATAGCGCCACGAGAATTTGCCACTCTTCCAATCGAGGTCTGCACGGTTCCGGTCAGAAAGCAAAAAGCCTGTCTTCAGGGGAAAGTTAAAGGTTGCGACGGGCTCGATGCGGTTTTCCGCCGGCTCGTTCGGCGAAGGTAAATAGCGGTAGCCAATCGCAAGCACCAGAGGCCTGGATTTCGAGTCGTCCAGATCGAACTTTGTAATTTTCTTTAGCCTGAGCAGCGGCTTCAAATAGAACTCGATGCTGGGGCCGATTTCGGCCTGGGTCGGATCCCCGCCCTCTCGAGTCTCTTTCGCCTGGAAGCTCAAGCGCACGTCTTGGCTCACCTTGTAATACGCGTCGATCTCGGGCAGCAGTTCGTCGGTTTGCGCGCTGGCGCGCTGTCCCAGCGTCGGCACGAGCAGAGCTAACCCAAGCCACAGACTTCGAAGTCTAATCATTTTTCTCGCGAGTCGCTCGACAAAGGCCGCTCGATTCCGGCTTCGAACCGCGTCAACGCAGCGTCCGAGCGATGCTTGTTCGGCGGAGCCAGTGGGTCTCCTATCGTACTAGAACGCTCCACCCGATGCGAGATAGAGACTGATGCGGTTGGCGATGAGTTCGTACTCTAAAGGCGGTGCTCGCTATTTGGGTGGCTGAAACTACATTTTCCCAGATGAAACACTGGAGACAGACCGGTCTGACTGGTGTCGTATTTCACTCTCGCAATCAAGGCATCTTCGGTACTCTTCGAGGCGGCGTTAGCATCTTTTGCTCGTCTTCCGAAGTGCCTTCGCGTCAACCTATGGCGTGAGCTCGAATACGACTCCAGCGCTTCCTCGTCCGTTGCTTGAGGCCGTACCATAGGACTTTCCCGCTGAATCTAAAACCAGTCCGGCAAGAGGATGTTTTCCGCCTTGGTCGCTCTTGAAACGGTGGATTACCGTTTCGTTCCACTTTCCATCAGTCTGCCTAGTCAGCTCAAAAGCAGTTCCGCATCCGAACTGAAAATCGCAGCCTATGCCGCCACCCATCTCGGTTGTGCCATACAGATTGCCGGCACCATCGAAGGCCAGTCCGGCCGCAGGTCCCATGCCGTCCGCGGTGCCTTTGAACTTGTAGATCACAGTCTCCTTCCAGTGGCCGTTCGCACCTGGCGCGAGCTTAAACACAGTGCCGCAGCCGCCAAACATACATGGGCCAGTACCCTTGGACGTGCCGCCTTCCTGGGTTGTGCCGTAAAGATTTCCATTGGAGTCAAGCACCAAAGAACCATTGGGGAATCCTCCGTCGTTCTTGCCCGTGAAACCGTGAAGTACTTTTTCCTTCCACTTGCCATTTGCCGCGGGTGTCAATTCGAAGACTGAGCCTGCCACTTGATAGCCGCCAGAAGCTGTCCCGTAAAGATTGCCGGCAGCATCGAGTATCAGCGTGCCATTCGGACCGCCGCCGTCGGCGTGACGGCCGAATTCCAGGAGGACTTTCTCTTTCCACGTCCCATTCGCAGTAGGGGACAACTGGAAGACAACACCGAGATCCAAAGGCTTGCCGCCCGACCTCGTCGTGCCGTACAGATTGCCAGCAGCATCAAAGACCAGGCCTGCACTCGGAATAGCTCCATCGGACACGTTGAAGCTGTGGAGAATGGTTTCAGTCCAGCCGCCCGCGTTGGGCGAAAGCTCGAAAACAGTGCCTGCATCGTCGGCTCCGCCGCCTTCGGTCGTACCGTAAAGATTACCCGCGGAGTCGAAGATCAGTTCTGCCGCGGGAAATGCTCCATCAGTCCCGCCCATGAAACTATAGAGGACGGTCTCGTTCCAGCCGCCGCCCTTAACACGAGACAGCTCGAAAACGGTTCCGGAGGCCAAATCGCCGCCCTCCGAAGCGGTGCCATAAAGATTGCCGCTCTTGTCCATGACCAGCGCGGCCTGAGGAAAGCCTCCGTCGGCTTGTCCAGTGAAGGCGTACAGCACTTTTTCTTTTGCGGCCGCGCGAGCCCCAGTTAGCAGTACTGCAACCACGATTGCCACAGCTATTGGAATAATTTTGCGTTGCATGGATTCCCCTATGGATTGGACTACGGTAGAAGACCGCGGCGACGATGATGTGCCCCTACACTTAAAGTGCGAAATGAGGACGAAACGTTTCAAGAAAAAATAAAAGAGACCGCGAATCGCATGTCGATTCTTTTTTTCAAACGGTAGGCATGACTTCACCACGAGATTCATCTGACCTAGCCAGACAGGATGGTCACGACCCGCTCGATTCACGATCACGCTTTACCGACACTTCACGCCGGGCAGCAAAATTATCCTCCCGGTGGTCTCGATTGTCACGGGGATTGTCTTGAAGCCAAATGAGTAAATTAGTTGCCCGACGATCATGCGCTGCGTACGTTTCCCGGTCGCTTCCCCGGCTACGGCAATCATTTTACGATCTGATCTGGTAAAACTGCCAGTCGGGGACGCTTCCCATCTGCGTTATAACTTCGGCATGGAACGCTTTTCAAATATCAATTCTTGCTTTTCGCACCCCAGGCCAACGCTGCGCCTGAGCATAAAGACGCTTTTCCCATATCTCTTTGTTCTTGCGGTGTCCATGGGACCCTCGGCGTGTGTGGCGCGATGCCGGGCTCCGAGGGTTGGTACACCTCCCAGCAAGCAGCGGCGGGCGCTAAGGCTTACAAGAAAACTTGTGCCAGTTGTCATGGTGCTACGCTCCAGGGCGGCATGGGCCCCGCACTCGTGGGTAAGTCGTTCTGGCAAGCGTACGGAGGCAAGAAGGTCTCGTCTCTATGGTCGAGCGTGCACACGGAGATGCCGATGATGGCGCCAAACTCGGTACTGGCGACGAATTCAGTGAACATCATGGCCTTTCTGTTGCAGAAGAACGGCGTGCCCGCCGGCGCTACGCCACTTGACGATACGGTGGATCTGTCAAGGGTTTTGCCCTCGAAATAGTGCCGCATCCTTTTGACTTCGTCGGGCGCTTGACGACGGACGAACCTTTAACGATGGGAGCCGCTAATGGTTGAAAACAATTCGCACGCGGCGCAGGATCAACCCGACAAACCGAAGATTGCCCGACCGCACCGCCTGGTTCCTTTTCTATTGTCGGGGTTGGCGTTCCTTGTGCTGGGCGTCCTTCTGGTCGCGATGACCGAATCAGCCGTAGTCTGGTCGAGCTCCGATCAATTTTGCGGAACGTTTTGCCACTCGATGACCTGGGCCTCTGACGCTTACAAGCGAGGCCCGCATTATGTGAACCAGTCCGGGGTGAGCGCCAGTTGCGGACAATGTCACATCCCTTACGACTCAGGTCATGCCACCCCAGTCGAGTATGTCAAGCTGCTTTTGTTCAAGGCCGACCGTGGCGCTAAAGACTTCTGGAACGAATCCCACAGAACCATTGCTACCGAGGAAGAGTGGGAGAAACGTCGTCCGTTGTTGCGGGCGACTTTTGAAAACTATCTGACTTCGCACGATTACGTTACCTGCCGCGGCTGCCACAGGCTGGATTCGTTCGGTGGCTCGCGCAGCCAAATGAAGGTTCTGGTCCACAAGGATGTTGTCAACTCCGCCGCCGTCGATTGCCTGCGGTGCCATCGCAACATCGGACATGTCTATGAAGAACCAAGGACAAGAGAAAGCGGATGGTACAGCGAGGAGCAGGTGACTACAGGAGCCAAAACCTATGCGCGGTCCTGCGCGCCGTGCCACGGCGTGAATTTGGAAGGCGGGGCTGGTCCCGCGCTAAAAGGCGCATCCTGGCAACAGCTGTATGGAGGTGCCAAGCTGCTAACGGTGTGGGGCGAGATCAAAGGCCCGATGGCCCAATACGCAGGCACGACGTTCACCACGCAGGAATCGCTCGACGTGCTCGCGTATCTGCTCCAGCAAAACGGCCTTCCATCCTCGAAAAAGCCGCTAGCGGATACGAGGGAACTCTCCGACACGATTCCATCGAAGTAGCGCGCCTCCAATTGCGTTGGTCCTTCTGAGGTGAATTCTTTCCGCTTTCACTTTCCAGCGGGCGGCTTCACAGCCATCTCTTTGACCCTTTGCTCCACATCCTTCTCGATCTGATCGACGGTGAAGCTTGCCGGCGTTTGGCTCGGCGGATACTCCACGAAGGTCTGGATGAACTCGGCAGCATGAAACGTCATCCAGCCCATCAAGTACGCGTTCTTCACCCGCCAATCGTCGTATTGCTCGGAGACGATATCGGCTCGTTCGTAGGGATCCATGCGCAGGTTGAATAGTTTCGGAATGCGAAGGCAGGTCAGGGGCTCATACCACACGGCGAACCCGCCCGGCTTCTTCTGTTCGCAGAACACCGCCTTCCAGTCCTCATGCCGGAACGCGACCAGCAAGCCGTCGTCGTCGTAGTAGGCAAAATCAATACGCGCGCTCTTCGGTTGTTGCCCCGTCAGGTAGGGTAATTGGTTGTATCCGTCGAGATGAACCTTAAAAGTCGTGCCTCCGACGGGTGTTCCCTTGAGCAGTCGTTCCTTGATCGTCGTGTCCCCGGCAGCGGCAAGCAGAGTTGGGAACCAGTCGAGGCCAGAGACCACGCCGGTAGAAACCGTCCCAGGTTGAATGTGGCCGGGCCAGCGGATCATGGCGGGAACGCGAAATGCGCCTTCCCAGTTGGTGTCCTTCTCGCTGCGGAATGGAGTAGTCGCGGCGTCCGGCCAGGAAAACTGGTTAGGCCCGTTGTCGGTGCTGTAAATAACGATGGTGTCATTTGCGATTCCAAGATCGTCCAGCGCCTTCAATAGCTTGCCTACGTCCCCGTCATGCTCGATCATGCCGTCGGCATATTCGTTTCCTGGCATGCCACTCTGGCCGAGCATCGAAGGCCGGACATGGGTGAAGACATGCATGCGCGTGGTGTTCATCCACACGAAGAAGGGTTTGTTAGATTGCGACTGCCTGGTCATGAAGTCGATCGCGGCAGCCGTGGTCTCGTCGTCAATGGTTTCCATGCGCTTACGGGTCAGCGGGCCGGTATCTTCGCAAGCTTGCTTGCCGACACGGCCCCAGTGCGGTTCCACGGTTGCGTCGTCCTTGTCAGTGGCCTTGCACTTGAGCACGCCGCGCGGTGAATTGGCGGAAGTGTAAGGCACGTCGTCGGTTGGCCAGTATGGGCGCTCCGGTTCCTCTTCGGCGTTGAGGTGATACAGGTTGCCATAGAACTCGTCAAAGCCGTGAGCCGTGGGCAAAAACTGATTAAGATCGCCAAGATGGTTTTTGCCAAACTGCCCGGTCGCATAGCCCAGCGGCTTCAGCGCCTGAGCGATCGTGACGTCGCGCGCCTGAAGACCGATCGGCGCGCCCGGGATTCCGACCTTCGACATACCGGTGCGCTTGGGGTTTGGCCGGTGATGAACGACGAACGTCCTGCCGTACAGCTGTTCTCGGCGTAGTAGTCGGTAAACATCATGCCTTCGTGGGCGATGCGGTCGATGTTGGGAGTCTTGTAGCCCACCAGACCGAACGAATAAGCGCTGATGTTCGTCTGCCCGATGTCATCGCCAAAGATCACGAGGATATTGGGCTTCTTGGTTTGTGCATCCGCAGAAAGGACTGCCAGCAGCATGATCGCGATTGCCGCCAGCGTCACCTGGAGCTTTTTGTTTAGTCTCATCGCCACTCCTTATCGAGTATTGCTTCATGAAACGGTCGGCACTTGCACGCATATGAAGTCATGCGATTTTTCATTATCGGAAACGGGCGTGTCGATTACACGCCAAATTGTTGAAGCGTTGTCAGGGAATTGATCACAAGCAATCGCATTGTTCCTCGGATCTAGAGTGTGGAATTTCCGACTCGCTTCGCAGGTCTTGGCGAGGGAAGCGCACCCGCTGTTTTGCTGCGCTGGGATTCGGCTTGCCCGGGGCTGATCACACAGCGAAAGCCGAGATGGTTGGTTCCCGTGCTGATCTCGCCTTTGCCGCGCGTGCCGACCATATAGCGTGAGCAATACTGGTCGGTGCAGAGGAATGATCCGCCGCGATGGACTTTCTTTTTCTCGGTTGGCTCGGCGGGATCGAATGACGAATCGGGTCCTTGCGGGTTCCGTGCGACGCCTCCCGCGGACGCCAGTTGCTGATAGTAATCGGGGCGATACCAATCGCTGGTCCACTGCCAGACGTTGCCCGCCATATCGAACAGGCCGTATCCGTTGGGTGGATATTGGGCCACGGCGGTAATTCCAACGTGGCCGTCCTCTCCGGTGTCCTTTACCGGGAACGTGCCCTGATGGGTGTTCGCCATCCACTTGCCGTTGGGACGAAATTCGTCGCCCCAGGCGTAGGGCTTCCCGGACAGTCCACCGCGAGCGGCGAACTCCCATTCGGCTTCCGTGGGCAGCCTTTTTCCGGCCCACTTCGCATAGGCGAGGGCGTCCTCGTAAGCGATCTGCACCACTGGATAATTCGCTTTGTCCTTGATGTCGCTGTCCGGGCCAAGAGGATGCCTCCAGTTGGCTCCCTTTACGTAGCTCCACCATTGGAAGTGGTCGGTGAGCGGAACAGGATGGTCCGGCGGAGAGAAAACGACTGATCCTGCGACCAAATTTTCCGGAGGCGCGCCCGGGTAATCTTCCGCACGCGGCTTGCGTTCCGCGACGGTGACGTAGCCCGTGGCTTTGACGAACTCTTCAAATTGCTGATTGGTTACGTCGGTCTTGTCCATCCAAAAGGCATCGACGTACACCCGATGGATGGGTCGCGAATCCTCGGTGGCTTTCATGCCAACATCGTTCATGTCGGGCGCATCCCCTGCACCCATGGAGAACTCGCCGCCCGGAATCCACTGCATCTCTGGCGGTGCGCCAGGCGGGGCCGGAGTCGCGTTCGCAGCGGTTAGTTTGAACACCGCAGGTTGAGTGGAAGGAGATTGTTGAGCGCTTACGACAGATTGCCGGTGGAAGGCATATGTCACGACTCCGGCAATTCCCAGGCAGCCCAGAAGGGCCGCGATCAACCATCTCTTGCTGCTGGTTGACGCGGATCGCCGAGCGTTCTTGCGAGATTTCTTACTCATAAAAGCCTATGCTTACCCACCAATACCTAAAACGACTCGATCTCGATCGGGGCACGAGGATCTCAGTCGACTGGCTCCCAGGTATCATCGGGATCGTATTCTTTCATGGCCGCGGCTTCGTCCGAAGTCTGCGGACCCAGATCCTTCTGATAGACGAGTCCGGACTGGTTCACAATAAAAGTCATGACGCCAGAATTGCGATATTCGGCGGGATAGGCCACGAACGCGAAACCTCGAGTGAGCTTGCCGTCAACAACGTAATCGCGCGCACCGCCTTTGGCCGCGGATCCTTGCTTGGTGAGAATGCGATAGTAGTAGCCGTGAAAGGGTGACGCCTTCCCCTGTTGTGGATTGTAGCCTTCGCTGGTGGCGGAAACGAGCAGCGGACCGATGGGGCTGGCGGGCTCATTGTCGCTGGTTTTCCAATACAGCCCGTTTTGCTTGCCATCATCGCTGATGAATCTCAACGCGTAGTGTTTTGTCTTCTCGCCGTCGCGTGGTTCGGAAGCGTAATCCTGTTGGGCGTCCACCAGGCCGTGCAGGATCTCGATGGCATCGTTCTCATTGGTGCCAACGCGCCGTTGAAGAATCTCTGTCTTGCCGTTCTCGGCATCGAAATACCAAGCGCCGCTGCCGTTCTTGACGATAGAAATAGGCAGAGGCCAGTTTTCCGCGCCGATATAGAGGGTTGCGGTCTGATCCGGTTCGATCACAACGCGATGCATCTGCTCATAGCGGCGGATGAAATTGTCCGCCATATTCTTGTCGGCGACATCGTCCCCGGTGTGAAGGATGGCGCTGGAATTCGTGCCAAAGATCGCCGCGACGGTCCCACTGTCGTTGGATTTCACCGCAGTGTAAAGAGCCAGAGTGGCATCGCCGGGCGTGGCGAAGGTCTTTTCGTTCCCCTGCTGGGCCACGGCGGGCAGGACACTCAGAACAAAGAGCACAACGGCGGCGATCGTAGCCATCAGCGCGAACTTGCGCGGCGCAATGAACGGACGCGATCTGAAAGGATTCTGAACGAGATGTTTGGATTGCATAAGCGTTATCCTGCCATTAACTCGAAACCAGCACCTGCTGCACGCCTCCTAACGGCGACGTCCACCGGTCGAGCGCGCCTGCGGCTGCGGCTGCGGCCGCGCCGCGCCGCCGCGATTCCCACCTCCGCCTGCCGGAGCCCGATTCTGTGCCAAACTCTGCTGCCCGCGGGCGCTATTGGTACGCGCATTGCCCCCCGGACTATAGTTGCTGAAGGCACCGTTGCTGTTGCCTCGATTCGCCTCTTGCCCGTAACCGCGAGCGGAGTCGCGCTGGGCCTGATTCATATTGTTGGGACGGCTCTGATTCTGGTTGAAAGCCGGACGGTTCTGCTGATTCGTGCCCGCACGGTTTTGTTGATTGAAGTTGGGCTGGTTGGCTCCGCCGGGACGACTGCCCTGTCCCAAATTTCCGCGGTCATTCTGGAACTTAGGCTGATCGTACTTCTGGTTAAACTTTGGAGTGGTGAAGTTACTGTTGCGAGCGTTGTTGTCGAAATTATTGGCGCGATAGTTGTTGCCGTTGATGTTGTTCCGATTAATGTTGTTCCGGTTAATGTTGTTGGTATTGATATTGTTCCGGTTGATGCTGTTCACGTTGCGGTTGTAGTAATTGTTGCGATTGACGAAAGTATTGGAATTGGAAATGTATGTGTTGTGGTTGTAAACCACGGTGGAGTTGTGCCAACCGCATCCCCATGAGTTCCAGCCCCATCCGCAGCAACTGTTATTGTTCGCGATCGCGGCGCCGACCGCTATGCCTACACCAAAAGAAATCACGCTGGCCAGGGCCATGTCTCCAGACGAGTAGCCGGGGTATGCGGCAACCGGAGCTCCGTACACAACTGTTGGGTTGTAGGTTGGCACATACACGACCTGCGGCTGGGCGGGCTGAATGATGATGGTTTGCGGCGGAGCCTGCACAATCGTGGGCTCTGGCGCACTCGCATCCGCTGGCGGTGCCGCCGCTCCGGGAGCCTGATTTTCCACCGTGACATTCTGTTGCTGATTGCTCTTGAGGTTGCCGGCCTGCTGGGCGCGTTGCCGCATCACCTGCACCGCGTTCATCACGCTTTGCGGAACATTGAAATAAGCATCGCCAAGAGCCGAGGTCCAGGACAGGCTGCCGGCCATCTGATTCAGCACGTCGGGAAACTGCGTAAGACCCTTGACACTGGCATCCCACGACTGCTGATCGGCAGCCTGCATCAATTGATCGCCTTTGAGTCCCGAGTTCTGCTGGAGCCAGGTGTTCGCGGCCGTGACTTGGTCGGGATAAGTGGAGGCAGCGAGGACCTGCGCCACGAGGTTGTCGGGAAAAAGCGCGATGGGAGCAACTAACTGGTAGAGTTGATCCGCCGTTGGCACAGCGTAGGTCGTGGCGGGAGCCTGAGCATTCGGGCCGCCAGTCAGAGGTGCCAGCTCTGTCGTCTTCTTGCAGCTCTCCAAAGGCCAGGTCGCGAAAAACAACGTCATGTTGAGGAGGATTGCCAGACACTGCTTCCCTTTCGCCATGACCAACCCTCCTCTGCTTTTCTGTGCCGCACTCATTTCTTGCTAGACGACGACCAATCGTTCTGAACCCGGTCGTCGCGCCGTGTTCGGGTCGTGATCAGTTGGTTGCCATCGGATCACTGCGCCGCCGGTGGCAGTGTCAAAGGCGCAGATAGCCGGAAGCTGAGCGCTGACTCGGCCGGGATTTCAATCTGCTGATTTCCGGTCAGCGTGCCTCCTACCAATCCAGCGCCAGCCCCTACCAGAGCGCCAATGCCTGCTCCTTTGCCGCCGCCGGCGATTCCGCCAATCAATGCGCCACCGGCGGCTCCTCCGCCAGTCGCGACTGCGGTCCGCTTGCCCTTGCCTTTGATCGTCTGCTCCATTACGCCAGTTTGGATGTTGTAGTTTTGACCTCTCACCGTGACGCTCGTGAGTGCGAGGTCGAGTTCGCCTTGACCTTTGATTTTGCCTTTAGACTTGGCCGTCACTACCGTACCGCTGACCGTTGACCCGGATGGAATTGCGGTCACGCCTCCAACGCTTACGGGCTGCGCCATTGTGGCGATAAAGGTTTGGCCGGACTGACTTGTCTTGGAACTCAAAGCTTGACCTACCTTCACAGTAAGCGTAGTTCCGGCTGGTACGACAATGGGTTGAGGTTTCGGTTTCTCAACCGGAGGAGGTGGTGGCGCCATTGTCTGGGCGGCTTGGGCGGGCGGCTGCATGGCGCCGGCTTGCACTGCGGTCTGATCGTCTACGCCAGCCGCTCCCGGTTCTTCCCGGGCGATCTGCTCTACTTTCTCCTGGGCTGCAGGCGTCTTAACCTGGCCGGTCAGAGTCACTTTGGCGTCCTTCGCTGCCACGCTAACCTGAGAGTCCTTTGTGTCCGGATCAGCCGCGATCTTGTCCTGAATGTCCTTCGCGATAGTGTCATCACTGGGGTGTTTCGAGCACCCAACCGAAAACCCTAGCAACGCGATCAAGAGTGCAATCGAAATAGACAGCTTGTGTATACGCATAGCGCCTCCTCAGTTGAACTGGCTTATGTGTTTGCAGATTCTCTTCGTGGAAAGTATAGCGTTTATTCTTGAACGCCAAACAGCCAACTGATGTTCTCTTGTTTTTCGTCGAAAAAGAATTCTGTTTGACGTTCATGAATTGGCGCAACGCGACGGTGGCGGGCCAAGGCTTGCATTGAGCCGCCGGCAACCCTCCCTGACGGGCCATGGGTAGCATGATGACCTGCTTCGCACACTCATGGACAACAGGATTACAGACGAACCTACAATATCGCACCAAATACTACGTGTGGCACTGGTAATTTTTGTAGTGGGCAAACAACGGGGATTCAACCGTTTTCGTCTCGCAAGGTTTTTCCCATTGTGGGCATCACATCAACATCTTCAGGACGCCGCGAACCAGTTCGTCCGCCGGCGTGACAAGCACTATCAAGGGAACCATGGGCAGTGCCGCCGCCGCAGCCAGAGAAATGAGTGTGGATTTATTGATTGGCACTGGTTTCATGTCTTGCACAACCTGGAAACTGCTCCCCAGGTCGATCAGGGACGAAGCGTCGGGGTTGCCCAGGATTTCATCGCCTTGGGCTGCATGCTCCTTGATCCATTTGGTGGCAAATGACTAGTTGTGGCTCGTCACCAAAGCTCCGTAGTCAAGCAGGGCGCGCCTTTTTGTCTTTATGAGGACCGGCGCCGTGACCAACAACGGAACCACCAGAACCGCGACGGCAAGCACTCCATAGCTGATGAGAACGAATTTCATTCCTGCCAGGGTTGCTCCCTCATAGGTGATGGCATTTCCCACCTGGCTGGCGACCACAGCGCCTCCCGCAAAAACGATTGGACCGAATCGCTTCTGACCTGCCGACAAAAATCCGAGCCCGGCAGCCATGTCGGTGTGGGTGGCGACCAGGCGAAGATGAATTCTCGAAGTACGCCAAAGGAACAGCGTCCACAGAACCATCCTCCACATCCAGCGTAGCCCAAGAAAACGGAAGGCCGGCGTGCTGACAAGCGTAAACCACCACCCCGCCAGGCTCGTCGCTTGGTTCGAACCGATGGTGTGCCAGTTGGACACACTCCCCATCAACAATTCGGTGTGTGAGGTGAACAAGAATGACGAATAAGCTACTGCCAACATAGTCGCCTCGGGCAGCACGCTATCGCGAAGGCGGGTTATTTTCTGGATGACCGCTTCAAAAGATGGTAGTTCCGCTTCACTTACCAGTCCGGCCCTTAGGAAGTGAAGAACGAGCGTCCTCCATTGTCGATCAATGCTCGATTCGGCCAGAATCAGGATCGGCAGCGCAAGCAGGAAGCGTACGTTGACCGCAAAGTCGCGAAGAAACGGGATTCGGACTTCCTTGCCGTAAGCCAGTCCCTGAACAAGTGAGAGAACCAGCAGCGGCAGCCAGGTCACAACGATTGCGAACAGCGCCCGGCGCACAACTCGTGCCCGTTCCTCGTGGGCATAGCCAAATCGGACTTGCAGCCGATAAAAAGGCCCTCCCCGGGTTAGGGAAAAATTCTCCGCCACGGAAGAGTGAATTTCACTCATAGACGTAGGCCAGACTGGCGACAAGCCGTCGCGCACACGCTCAAGACTTGGCCGCTGTTGCCATAATTCCTCACTGATCCGTTATTCATTAATAGGCCTGCATGGCCCCGAGGTCTCTGCCGGGAAAGCAATGCGCCTTGGTCCCACTGCGATGAGCGCCTGCATCTTGCCCTGTGTTCACGGGGAAGGGACTGTTTCTGATGTCCGCAACTCGATGCTATTGATCGTCGTCGACCCGGAGAATGCATCGCGGGCAAGGCGCCTTTGCTTATGGGCCAAGCGTAGCCTGCTCATGAGCCTCCCATCTGACTCATGGACAACAAGCACGGCAGACTGGCACGAAAAAGTGGAGGTTGCACTAGTAATTCTTACAGTGGGAGGCTCCGCAGAAGGCAATTTACCCTGTTCCGTACCTCCGCAGCCTCGTGGTGAGGCTTTGGCGGTCCGCAAGTCCGCGGTGCTGCACCGACTCTGCCCACGGTTTCGAGATTGACACGCTGGTCTGATTTTCTAATTTCGGCAGATCGTATGCGGCGTCTCTGCCAGACCGGCAAACTACCCCGCTCTGTCGCGCGAGAATGTTCTGGCCATGCCGGGGGCTGAACAAACCATAATGAAGAGGAGCTACCATGAACATACGAACCCTTATTCTGAGTTCTGTCCTGCTTGTTGCAGCGCCCCTCCTCGCGCGAGACAAGACCGACGTGCTAGTGATGAAGAACGGCGACCGCATGACCTGTCAAATCAAAGGACTCAACGGCGGCGTGCTGTACGTCAGTTTCGACTACATCGATGGCACGACGTCAGTCCAATGGTCGAAGGTGGCGCATTTGGAAAGCAATCAGTTGTTCATTGTGCAGACAGAAAACGGCGAGGTGCACACCGGCAGGCTCAACACTCCCGAAACGCCCGCCGATCAGCCGGTAAAGATTCAGGTCATCGAGAGTCCGCAACAGGAAGTGGTGCTCGAACGATCGCAGATCGTTAAGATGGGCGAGACCTCCGATCGCTTCTGGCAACGCTTCAACGGCGAGATTAGCTCGGGAATCATTTATTCCAAAGGCAATCAATCGACTCAATACAACGTAGGCTCAGACGTCGAATATCTTCGAGAACGCTGGAGCGCTTCTGCAAGCCTCAGTTCGAGTCTTTCTTCCAGCACTGGCGCCAGCGCTGCCACGCGGAACAATTTGCAATTGAGCGCATCCCGCCTTCTGCGCTGGGACAATTACTTCTACGCCGGTCTGGCTAATTTTCTGCAAAGCTCGGAGCAGGGAATCAATCTTCAAACTACTCTCGGCGGTGGCGTCGGACGCTACTTGAAGAACACTAACGATTCAAGCATCTCATTGCTTGGAGGCTTGGCCTGGCAGAACACGGCGTACAACGCGAACATCGGGCCCCAGGGTCAGCACAACATCTTGGCAGCCGCGATTGCTGCGGAGGTAAAACTATTTAAGTTCAGCAAGACCAACTTGAATGTAACTGCCATTCTCTTGCCAGCACTCTCCCAACCCGGACGTGTTCAGTTCAATACCAATGTTTCCTATTACGTGAAGCTCTTCAGCAATCTGAAATGGAATTTGTCCTTTTACGGCGACTGGGATAACCAGCCGCCGTCTACTCTTTCCGGCAGTGACTACGGTTCCAGCTCGGGGCTAAGTTGGACTTTCGGCAACAAATGAAATATGGAATGCGGCTAAGAAGCGCGCCTGCCTGCTAGAGTGATCTGAAGAATAACCAAGCGTCGTGAGGACATGATCGATCCCCAAGCAACTTCGCCGGCGGCCGTGAAGTCGAGATTTCTGGCCGGCCTTGAACCAACGGCCGTCGCTACCATTCTCGCGGCCGCAAAGGTCCGGGAGGTGCCTGCGAAAAAGACCATCCTCGCTGGCGGAGAGCCGGCCGCTCATCTCTTTCTGCTGAGAAAAGGCCGGGCGCGGTATTACATGATCACCAAGACCGGCGACGAAATCCTGCTGCAATGGCTGCTCCCCGGAGATGTCTTCGGGTTGGGAACGTTGCTAAAACATCCTCCCAACTACATAGGCAGCGCAGAAGCTCTCTCTGATTGTGAACTGTTGGTATGGACGCATGAGAGCGTAAGGAAGCTGGCGAACGCTTATACGCAACTTGCGGAGAATGCGCTTCGAATCGTTCTACATTACTTGAAAGGCTACGCCGACCGTCACGTTGCACTGGTAACTAAGACTTCTCAACAGCGGCTGGCGGGCACCTTGTTGAATCTGGGACATCGAACCGGCCGCATACATCCCCACGGAGTCGAAATTGAGGCCACAAACGAGCAACTCAGCGCTCTATCCGACATAAGCCTCTTCACCACCAGCCGCCTGTTGAGTGGATGGGAACGTGAAGGAACGGTTTCGAAGACGCGGGGAAAAGTATTGGTTCACACTCCCGAAGCTCTGGTTGTTGAGTAATCGCAAACCCTGCACGCATCATCAAACTGGCGGGAGGTTACAAAGGCGAAAGCTCGTCTTGTTTCTGTTCCTCCTTTTCCTTGAGAAATCTTCGCTCCAGAAATTGTTTTGCCAGGTCGCGCCCGCCCGTCCCAAACGCGATGGCGAGACCGAGCATGAGCGCGCCGAAGGCAATCGAAAACGCGGCCAGGATGGTCCTTTCGGCTAGTCCAAGATGCTCGAACGCCATCGCCACGGCGAAAATGACGATGATGGTTCGGATCGCGGTCGCCAGCAGCCGGGGCGAGGGAAAATCGGCATTCACCGCCGCCAGGAGCGCAGCCCGGGAAAAGAAACTCGCCGCCACCAATCCAAAAAACACAATGAACAGCGCCACAAACAGCCTAGGCAGATAAAGGAAGAAGTTTGCGATGTGCTCCTGCAGCCCGACGATGCCCAGCACTTGCACTCCGAGCACAATGAAGCCCAGCCACACCAGCCAAAAGACAACCCGGCTCAACAGTTCGGACGACGAGGGCAGAGCCGCTTTGGTCAGTAGCTGGGTCGCGCCGGTATTGTCAGAAAGTCTGTCGAATTTCACGATTCGTAGAATCCCGCGCAAACCGACTTTCACCACGTACGCCACTACCCATCCGAGAAGCGCAATGATCAGCATTGCCAGCAGACGAGGCAGTAGATGCGCGAAACTTCGCGCGAGTTCCTGCATTGCGTGATCCAATTCTCCAACGATCATTTCCCACATATTTACCTCACTCTCTTCCATTCCATAGATCAAGTAAGTACGGTTTCGAGCGTTCGAATGTCAGGCACAGTGCTTCGACGTTGGATTCCACTTCCTCCCCGGACGCGTCGCGGTTTTCCAGAAGGAAGGTGTAAACCTTGCCACGATAGAGAGGCGCCAATGCCTGAATAATGTGGTCTCGACTGATTACGGATTTGTGATACGAAGAGGCAAACTCATAAGCGGTTTTCGCCCAGAGTTCGTCGGGATATCGAAAATCATCTTCCGTGAGCCTGGCGATGCCCTGAACCTCAGCCAATGTCTGAGCGGAAAGGATCGACTTAAGAACCGGCTCAAGCTCCGCGACGCCGGAACTAAATAGTTGATACAACCGCTTTCGGTTTACTCGTATCGGTTCGACGGTCAAGTCATGTTCGGCGCCAAAGGTGGGAATACTTTCCGGGTTGTGGTTCGCGCTCCAAACCTGAAAATTGGGTTCGAGCGACCAGAAAAGCGTACCCACTGTCTGCCGCATCGCCGCGACGAGGTCCGCCGAACTGCGATCCAGATGCTGCTTGGTCCCCAGGAAAGTCTGACAGAGCCGAAACCCTCCGGCCATTGCGGCGAGGGTCACGCGCATCTCGGTGCCAACTCCGCCCGCTGCATGGTCCCACACCTGCTGTTCCAGAAGATGACTGCCAAATCGCCCGGAGAATGCGAATTCAACTGCGAATGGTTCCCGGACGCGCTTGGCATACAAAGCGCGCGTCATCGGATAGACGAGGTTGCGCAGAAGTAATCCATCAAACTTGTGCCGGCGGTAAAGCGGAGCGACCAGATCGAAATCCTCCCGGTAGGCGGGCCGCAACAGGTGCTCGATCCAATCCGGCTCGATGTTGGTCGAATCCGGCGAAACAATGGCGCACGCTTTTGCGCGCAACAGTTCGGCCGCCGCCAGAATCGTGTGCAAGGCAACCTCGGTCGCTGGCTCTCCCCCATAGACCGTGCTGATGCAATGGAGGGTGCGCAGAGCATACAAGTCTGAAGAATGTTGCAGGTCATTGATGGAGGCTGCCGCGACCACCTCGCGCGCGCTGTCCTTCGATCCGCCATCGGCGTTTACGATGACGACGCGCTCGCGGGGAAAATACTTCAGGAGTCCAACTCGAATCGCCTGCAGCGTTGCTCCAACGGTCTTAGCGCTATTGTGGGTCGGCACACCGACAAGGAGATCCACTTCGCCAACGCTGATTAGTTCACGAAGAAAATCATCGCTAAGAATGCTGCTCTCGTCCAGATCACACCTCCGAGCCAACCCCCACAGATCAACTCCTCAGATCCGGCGCAGACGAAACCAGAAAAACTGGTAGGGGCCCATGGTCAGCAAGTACGGCAAGTCACCGATGCGGGGGAAGATGTTCCGGCCAGACATCTCCACCAGGATGTTGCCTTTGAAACGTCGCAGGTCCAACTCCACGGCCTGGGCAGAACTGGAAAGGTTGTTCACCACCAGCACCGTTTCAGCCTTGAACTGCCGCACGTAAGCGAGCACGCGATGGTTCGCCGGATGCAGGAACTCTATCGACCCTCTGCCGAAAACCTGCGTAGACTTCCGCGTTTCTATGATGCGTTTCATCCAGGCAAGAAGCGAATGGCCGGACCGCTTCTGTGAATACACGTTTACCGCCGGATAACCGTATACCGGATCGAGGATCAACGGCGAATAAAGGCTCTCAGGATCGGCTGACGAGAAGCCGGCATTCCATCCTCCGTCCCATTGCATCGGCGTGCGCACTCCGTTGCGGTCACCGAGGTGAATGTTGTCTCCCATCCCAATCTCGTCGCCATAGTAGATGATCGGAGTTCCCGGAAGGGACATCAGCATACCAGTCATTAGTTCGACGCGTCGCCGGTCATTATCCAAGAGCGGGGCAAGCCGCCGTCGAATACCGAGGTTCAGCCGCATCGCCTTCTCGCCGGCGTAAGTGTCATACATATAATCCCGTTCCAGGTCGGTGACCATCTCCAGCGTCAACTCGTCGTGATTGCGCAGGAACAGGCACCATTGGCATGGGTCGGGAATTGCCGGTGTCTGCTGAAGAATATCGATGATGGGTTTGCGATCCTCGAGTTTCACACCCATGAACATTCGAGGCATGAGGGGAAAATGAAATGCCATGTGGAACTCATCACCTTCTGCAAAATATTGTCGAAGATCAGCCGGCCATTGATTGGCCTCGGCCAGCAGCATCTTTCCCGGGAAATATTGGTCGAGCTTGCTGCGCAATTCTTTAAGTACTGCGTGGGTCTCGGGCAAGTTCTCGCAAGACGTCCCCTCCCGCTCGACAAGATATGGAACCGCATCGAGCCGAAACCCGTCCACGCCCATCTCCAGCCAGAACCGCATAACTGACCACATCTCCTCGCGGACGGCCGGATTGTCGTAGTTAAGGTCCGGCTGATGACTGAAGAAACGATGCCAATAATATGACTTGGATACCGGATCACGCGCCCAGTTCGAGGTTTCAGTATCGAGAAAGATAATTCGCACCCCGCGGAAGCGGGTATCGGTATCGCTCCACACATACCAATCGCGCCGCGGGTTGTCGGGCGAACTCCGCGATTCCTGGAACCACGGGTGCTGATCGGAGGTGTGATTCAACACCATCTCAACGATGACCCGTATCCCGCGCTCGTGAGCCGCGACGAGAAAGCTCTTGAAGTCGTCGAGCGTGCCGTAACTGGGGTGGACCGATCTGTAATCGGAAATGTCGTACCCGTCGTCGCGCAGCGGGGAAGGAAAGAACGGCATGAGCCACAACGCAGTGATGCCCAATTCCTGCAGATAATCAAGCTTCTCTGTCAGACCGCGGAAATCCCCGATGCCGTCGCCGTTGCTATCGCGGAAGGTACGGACGTGGACTTGGTAAATGATCGCGTCTTTGTACCAGAGCGCATCCTGCGGCAATGTCAAAGCTCTGCTCCTTGGCTATGTCCGCTGCTTGTGCGAAGGATGTGGTCAACATCCCAATGCGGATTTAAGCCCAACCTAATTATGCACTGCCGCCACATATCGCGGGCCGGGGCTAATTCTGTGGTCCGTATCAGCTACAATTGGCGGCGCCGAGGGACTCCAATGCTCTTCAACCGCTTCTTGATTGTGCTGGCGCTGCTGCTCTCCTTTTGTGCGAATGCCCAACAGACCGCGTCATTATCGCCGACTGTGCAGAAGTATGTGCGAGTGAACACCCCGAAGAATAGTCCTGGAACACGTTCGGGTAATCGATGGCACCGGAGGTCCCCCGCTCGAAGACAGGAATGTCGTCATCGAAGCAGGCAAGATTGCCGCCGTACAGGCAGGTTCGGACGCTGCCTCAGCCGGCGGAACCACAATCCTCGACCTCCGCGGATACACGGTGATGCCGGGGATTGTCGGCATGCACAACCACCTTTTTTACGTGGCACGGCCGGACGAGGATAGCCATTGGAACTTCGAGCCTCCGGTTCTGGTGCCGCAGATGACGTTCTCCGCGCCCCGCCTCTATTTGGCTGGGGGCGTGACCACGATGCGCACCACGGGAAGCGTCGAGACCTACGCCGACCTGAATCTGAAGAGCGCCATCGACGAAGGCAAACTTCCCGGTCCGCATATCGATGTCACCGGTCCGTACCTGGAAGGAACCAACAGTTATTTCCTCCAGATGCATCAGCTAAGCGGCCCGGACGAGGCGCGTCAGATGGTCGATTATTGGGCAGACCGCGGGGTGACCTCGTTCAAGGCGTACATGAACATCACTCGAGCGGAATTGAAGGCTGCGATTGAATCCGCGCACAAACGCGGGATCAAAGTCACCGGGCACTTGTGCTCGGTGACATACAAGGAAGCGGCGGAACTCGGGATCGATGATTTCGAGCACGGCTTCTTTGTGAACACCCAACTCGATCCTGACAAAAAGCCTGATCTTTGCAGCGATAGCGCGGGAACGTTCACGCTCGAACATATGCCGGCGGATAGCGCGGAAGCGAAGGACCTGATCGACACGCTGGTGAAGCATCATGTGGCGATTACCTCGACACTACCCGTTTTTGAGAGCGGCGGCCTGCCTGGACGTCCTCCGCTGCGACAGCAAGTCCTCGACGCAATGACGCCCGAGGCGCGCGAGGCGTATCTCTACAACCGCGAGAGGCCCACGACCATGAAGCCGCGGACAACCGACTGGCCCATGCTTTTCAAGCGCGATATGGAACTCGAGCACGCTTTCGCAACCGCCGGAGGATTGCTGCTCGGCGGCCCCGATCCCACCGGCAACGGAGGTGTCGTCCCGGGATTCGGCGATCAGCGCGAGATCGAACTGCTGGTCGAAGCCGGATTTTCGCCGGTCGAGGCCATCAAAATCGCTACCCTCAACGGCGCAACCTACCTGGGCAAACAGGATCAGATCGGAACGATCGCCGCAGGCAAAAACGCGGACCTCGTGGTAATCAAGGGCGATCCCGCACGCCATATCTCGGACGTTGAAAACGTGGAGATCGTTTTCAAAGACGGCGTCGGCTACGACTCGCAAAAACTCATCGAGTCAGTGAAGGGACGTTATGGCCAGTATTGAAATCGGGGACATATCCGGCCACACCTGCAATCAAGTGCAGCCGGATCGGTTTCGAACGCCACGTTTCAACGCGATGGCGTGGCGGATGCATCAGGAGCGACCGTCGGCGGTGTAGCCTCTCCGGTCTGCGTGTTGACCAAAGGTTCGGTCAGAGGCGCTCCATTCTTGACCAAGTCCGTCTTGATCTCAACTTTTTGATTGGCAATGGGATTAATATCCGTCTCGAAAGTTTCGTAGCCGGGAAGCGCAATCCTGATCTCGATGCGCTCCCGGAGCGACCAGCATCCCGCGCCCGGCGCCCTCAAACTCTCCGACGTGTCCAACGAAAAGGCCATCGAGAAACACCGCCGCCCTCGAGGGATTGACCGCGATCTTCACGGTCGCGGTGACGCTGGGGAGCGGTCCGGTTGTGGCCGGGACCATCGCTACCCGGAGCGTCTCCTTCTGTCCGGGCTGAATCACTACTCGCTCCGTGAAATCCTGGTAACCGTCCTGTCGCACCGTGATCACATGTTCACCAGGTAAAAGCATAACCCTCTTCGATCCCTTGAGTTCTTTCAGATAGCCGACGTATTGTCCGTCTACCCAGACCCCGGAAGTCTTTTCGACATGAGTTTTGCCTTCGAATTGAAGCTCGCCCATGACGTTGTTTTCACCGTAGGTCATGGGGCACAATAATGAAGCAGAAAGCAAAAGCAGCATCCACAGATGAACTCCTCGAAGTATTTTTTTCATAATGACCTCCTTGCCACACGCCTGTTGCGTCAGGCTACTCGATGATTCGCTTGCCATTGCGGTTGTCTGCCCGCTCTCTCCCATGCGCCGGTTTCTTCCCGGACGACTTCGCGCCATATCCGAGGACTGCAAACAATCGCCACAATTGTTCCAATACCCAAACCGAGCAGGAGGAACGTTACCGCAGAATAAGGATCGTATTCATTTCTCGTCACGACACACTCCCTGAAGCAAGAATGACGAAGCGGCACCCATACTCACTGCAAGAACGCTGCCACTCGAGGTCTCCTGCTTGTTTGGAGATAGATAGTTCGCGAGCATCGGGAGCAGGAAATTTCGACCATGATGAGAGGCAAATGTTCTCGATCTGAGGGAAACGCTGTAGGAATATCAACCCGCTCACTTTGGGCCCTGCGTGCGAGGGGAAGTGAGGAGTCTCAGCAGCGGACGCTTAAACTTCCCAGCCATCCTTTGTGTGCCTTCGTGTCCTTTGTGGTTGATGAAGTGAAGAAAAAAGTAGTCGACGCGGACCGCCAGTTTTACTTCTTCAGTTCTTCAGCCCAGTTCGTGACCACTGTAATGGATTGGTTTACCTGCTGCGAAATTACGTTGAGAAGTATTTTCTTGCCATCCGGCGCGACATCGTAGAAGAAGATCTGGCTTGAGAGGTTCGACACGAGCTGCTCCGCAGTTCCGAATTGCAGCGTGTCATTCAATGGTTTGACGGGCACGGAGAAAACGGTGTAGTTGAGATCCGCGTAGTACAGGCTTTTGCCATCTTTCCCCCACAACGGCCGATCGCCCCCGCTTTGCGACACTTGCCATTTCCCCTGCCCCCCGCGGAAGGGTACGACATACACCTCCGTTTGACCGGACTCGACGGACGCGTAGGCAAGCCATCGGCCGTCAGGCGACAGCCTTCCGGCGCCTCCGTAAGAACTGGCTCCGTGAGGCACAACTACAAAAGGCTTGCGATCACCGAACAGAGGCAACGCCCAGATCTCTGCGTCATTGCCAAAAAACGGACCTAGCGAATAAAGCAGATATTTGCCATCCTCCGACCAGTCGCCGGGAACAATGGCCTGCTCGCCATCGAGCAGAAGCTCCTCGGCACCGCTGCCGTCGGAGAGTTTGCGATAAAGATGATTCTTGCCGTTGCGCTCGGAGCCGTAGGCGATCCACTTGCCGTCCGGCGACCAAACCGGAAAGTCGTTTGTAACCGGACCGAAAGTAAAGCGGGTGCGAATCCCGCGGACCAGATCGAGTACCCAAATATCGTTCGCCCCACTATCAATCACCAGGGCGACCCGATCTCCCTGGGGCGACAAACGCGCAAATTGGAGGTTCGAAAGCTTGTCCGCCACAACCCCCATCCGCTTTCCGGTGCGATCAACCCAGACGAGTTGCCAATCCGGGGTTCCGCCACTACCCATCACCAGCAATCCCGCGCCCGAGGTGGAGGCGTCCATGTGCCATGTACTGAAATCATTGGCAACTCCGTTCGCCAGCACCTGTGCGTTTCCGCTGAGTTTTCCCGAAGCCGCATCGAATTTCTGCGCCATCAATTGGCTGTCGCGGGCGAACAAGACAAAACCGTTTGCATAAATGGCGTTAGATAGTGAGTGAAACAAGGGCCGATTCTCCGCGCCATCGAGCGAAGCAAAGTAAACCGCGTCGTTCTCGGAACGGGCGGAATCGTGATTGATGGCGCTATAAAGATAGTGTTTGCCATCGGGAAGAAAGAAGGGCCAGCGATGCGAAGTGTGCCGTGCCCGGTCAAGCTTTGTAATTGCGACCGGGGCGCCGCCATTGACGTTGACTCGTATGATCGGCGCTTGTGCGTCTGCGGTCAGGAGAATCGCCCCATCTGGTCCCCAGGAGCCTCCGCGACCCTGCGGGGCGTCACAGACTATCTGCGGAGAGCCGCCGCTGAGATCGACAATTTTGAGTTTTCCATCGGCGAAGAATCCGAGCGACCGGCTATCCGACGACCAGAAAGGAAATATCACGTTCTCCGTGCCGGCCAGAGCCCGCGCTTCAATCTTGTCCATGGGACGAACCCACAGCACGACCTTGCCGTCCGACCCAGCCGCGGAAAATGCAACGTAGGAGCCGTCGGGTGAAAGCACGGGAGGGCCAGCCAGGTCGCCGGTCAGCCGGAAAGAGGTTCCCTCAGGGGGAGCGATGACGGTACGGATGACGCGGGCCGGTTGATTGTGGCGGGCGATAATAAATCCGGAAACTGCTCCGGCAACAATCGCAAGCAGAATGGCCGTTGCCCAAGCGAGCCGCGCGCGTGGATGACGAGCGGCGGCCGGCGAAACTGGCGCGGACTGTGATGATCGATCTTCAGCAATCCATTTGAGCTGCAACCTGACGTCGTGCGCAGTTTGAAAACGCTCCTCCGGATTCTTTTGCAGGCAGGTTTTCACCACATGCTCGAACGACGAGGGGGTCATGGGTTTGGCTGCACTGATCGGCTCCGGATCTTTCTCCAGAATTGACGACGCTACCGAGATCTGGCTCTTGCCTTCAAACGCCCGCTTCCCTGTCGCCATCTCATAAAGCACCGCACCCAGCGCGAAAATGTCGCTGCGAGCGTCGGCTTCTTTTCCCTCAATCTGTTCCGGCGCCATGTACTGGATGGTGCCGACAATGCTGCCCGCGGTGGTCAAGGGACTTGCCGGACTCAGGCCGGTGAGAGTCGCCACCGCGGTGAAAGAAGGCGCTGCCCCAGAAGCGGGCGAACTCAGGCCAAACGGCTTTGCCAATCCAAAGTCCATCAGCTTGGCGCCGGACTTGGTCAACATTACGTTTGCCGGCTTCAAGTCGCGATGGACAATCCCAGCGCGATGCGCAAACGCCAAAGCATCGGCAACTTCGGCGCCGATCTTCAGCACTTCGTTCAGAGGCAAAGAGCCTTTGCGAATTCTCTCCGCGACCGTCTCTCCTTCGAGCAACTCCATGACCAGGTAGTCAGTTCCGTCCTGCGAACCAATGTCATAGAGTTGGCAAATGTGCGGATGATTCAACGAAGAGATCGCACGAGCCTCGCGCTCCAATCGCTGCTTCAGTTCTGGAGATGAGGAAAGATGCGCGGCAAGAACCTTGACTGCGACCTGTCGATCGAGGCGAGTGTCGCGCGCACGATAGACTTCGCCCATACCTCCCGCACCCAGCGCAGACTGGATTTCGTAGGGTCCGAGCTTCGTGCCAGTGGTAAGCGGCATCAGCCCGCTATTATATTCCTCCGGGTGAAAGAGGCTGCGTATCGAGTGGATGCTAAAGTGTCCGAAGCCGCTGGCTAGGGGCCTATTCGGCAGGTCGATCGCTTTGACTCTTGCCACACTTGGCGTCGATCAAATGGCGAGCAAATAGCTTTTCGAGTTTATCCCTCAGTAGCTCGGGCCTGGCATCTTCCCAATTCTCGAGCCGGGCTATCAGAACTACGCCACACGCAGAGCACCGGCCGGAAATATCGCGTTCGCTATTCGGCCCGATTTGACGGACATCGATTAAACGAGGAGTACGATCCACAGTCACCGTCCCGAGTCGACTGTGGCGCTTGCCATGAATATGAGCTCGACAGGAAGAGAAAACAATACATGTTTTCCTGTAGGAGGCTGGCAGTCACCTAGGAGGCTGGCAGTCACCGCGGAGTGCTATGCTCTCTGGATCACAACCCGCAATACTGGGTGATCGTGGAGGCGTCGTTGTGCAGTTAGCAGAATTCTTTAATCTCGTCGACACGGAGAAACGCCGCGAGCAATCCGGGAAGCGTTACTTGGAGTTTCTCCGCGTTCCGGCATTGAGCGCAGGAGTCTACGTTTTACCTGCTGGCGGCACCGACACTCAATCCCCACACAAAGAAGACGAAATGTACTACGTGGTTCGCGGACGCGGCCGCATGCGAGCGGGTTCCGAAGATCAGGAGGTCGGTGAGGGAAGCATCGTTTTTGTCGCAGCTGAAATCGAGCACCGCTTCTACGACATCGCGGAAGAGTTGATGGTTCTGGTATTCTTCGCGCCGGCGGAAAGCTGAATGGGATGATGCGTTCGGTTAGCTGCGCCATTTAACTTGCGCCAACATCAAATCCGAATATGGCGGACTTCCACATCGAGGCCATACGATCCGACGACTGGCATGCGATCCGAAACATTTATTCCGAAGGCATCGCAACCGGCAATGCCACCTTCGAAACAGAGACTCCGGAGTGGACCAAGTGGGATCAGGCGCACCTTCAAGACTGTCGACTGGTTGCGCGAGACAGTCATCGAGTTCTCGGTTGGGCAGCGCTAAGTCCGGTCTCAGTGCGACGTGTTTATTCCGGCGTGGCAGAAGTTTCCGTTTACGTAGCGGCTGAGGCGCGCGGCTGCGGTATCGGCAAGCGGCTTCTCCTGGCGCTCATCGAGCAATCTGAGCAATGCGGGATCTGGACGCTGCAAGCCAGCATCTTCCCGGAAAATGTTCCGAGCATTGCATTGCATAAATCTTGCGGATTTCGGGAAGTCGGACTGCGGCAGAGACTGGGCCAGCGCCGCGGTATTTGGAGAGACGTGCTGCTGCTTGAACGTCGAAGCTCGAGCGTGGGTTTCTAGGGAGACTCTGATTAAGTGCTCCCTTTCCACAGGGAATATAGATAAATTCGTGCCACGTGAACATTCTCAGCAAGCAGAGGACACTGGCCATGATGACGGGATTCGAGCGGTATACGAAGAAAACGCGGCGGGCGATCTTTCTGGAAGAGATGGAGCAGGTCGTGCCGTGGGCGAAGTTGTGTGCGCTGATCGAGCCGCACTATCCCAAGCCGGGCAACGGGCGACGGCCGAAAGAACTGGAAAAGATGCTGCGGATTTATTTTCTGCAGCAGTGGTTCAATCTGGCGGACCCGGCTGTGGAAGAGGCTTTGTACGACTCGCCGACCCTGCGGCAGTTCGTGGGAATTGATTTGGGAGCCGAGCCGGTGCCGGATGAGACGACGGTGTGCAAGTTCCGGCACCTGCTGGAAGAGCACAATCTGGGAGAAGAGATTCTGGGGACGGTGAATCTGCACTTGCAAGCGAAGGGAGTACGGATCACGACGGGCACGATTGTGGACGCGACGCTGATTCACGCACCTTCCTCGACCAAGAACCGCGAGCAGAGCCGCGACCCAGAGATGCACCAGGCGAAGAAGGGGAAGAACTGGTACTTCGGGATGAAGGCGCACGTGGGCGTGGACAGCAAGAGCAAAATCATTCACACGGCGGTGGCGACGGCAGCTAACGTTTCCGATGTGGCGATGTTGCCGGACCTGCTGCATGGCGAAGAAACGCGGGTGTGGGGCGACGGAGCCTATCAGGGGCAAACCGAGGTGATCCGGGAGTGCGCGCCACGAGCGCGGGATTTCACCCAGCGGCGCTGTCGCTACAAGGGCCAGATCGTGGATGAAGTGGCGTGGGCGAAGAACCGGACGAAGTGCAAGGTGCGGGCGAGAGTGGAGCACGTGTTTCAGGTGATGAAGCTGAAGTTCGGATTCGTGAAAGTACGCTATCGCGGGCTGAAGAAGAACGCGCACCGGCTGTTCGTTACCTGTGCGCTGGTGAATCTGTTTGTGAGCCGCAGAAAACTGCTCGCCATAGCGTAGGCTCGTACGGCTTTGCCCCGTACAGGCGGTTGCAACGACGGTGCTGACCCGCTCCGGCGTCCGAGACCCGAACCCGGCAGCGCGGTTTCCTGAACACCGTTGTTAGTCAACTTAGGTTGACCGCTTATTCAGAGTCTCCCTAGGGAGACTCTGAATAAGGTCTCCCCTTTCCACAGGAATATAGAGTAAGTTGCGCCAGATGAGATCGACGAACAAACAACAAAGGAGTCTGGCGACGATGAATGGTTTTGAACGGTACACAAAAAAGACACGACGACAGGTATTTCTGGAAGAAATGGAACAAGTGGTGCCGTGGCGAGAGTTGTGCGCGCTAATCGAACCCTATTATCCCAAGCCGGGGAATGGGCGCCCGCCGGTGGGAGTGGAGCGGATGTTGCGGATTTATTTTCTGCAGCAGTGGTTTAACCTGTCGGACCCGGCCGTGGAAGAGGCCCTGTATGACTCGCCGGTGATGCGGCAGTTCGTGGGGATCGATCTGGGGCAGGAGCCGGCGCCGGACGAAACCACGGTGTGCAAGTTTCGGCATTTGCTGGAAGAACATGGACTGGGGGAAAAGATTCTGGGCACGGTCAATCTGCACTTGCAAGCCCGGGGAGTGCGCATCGCCAGCGGCACGATCGTGGACGCAACCATTCTGCACGCGCCCACGTCGACCAAGAACCGAGAGCAGCAGCGCGATCCGGAGATGCACCAGACCAAGAAAGGCAACCAATGGTTTTTCGGGATGAAAGCCCATGTAGGAGTAGACAGCAAGACCAAGATCATCCATACGGCGGTAGCCACGCCCGCCCATGTGGCCGACTCGACGGTGCTACCCGATCTGTTGCACGGGGAAGAAACCCGGGTATGGGGTGATCAGGCTTATCGCGGACAAACGGAGGTGATCCAGGAGTGCGCGCCCCGGGCGCAGGATCACACGCACCGTCGCTACCGCTATAAGAACGGGATTGACGAGGAGGAGCGGGCGAAGAATCGGACGAAATCGAGCGTGCGGTCCAAGGTCGAGCACGTATTTCAGGTGATGAAGTTGAAATTTGGATTTGTGAAGCTACGTTACCGAGGACTGAAGAAGAACGCGCATCAGCTGTTCGTGATCTGCGGGTTGATCAATCTGTTTCTCAGTCGTCAGAAGCTGCTGACAGCGAGCGCATAGATGAAGGCCGGCCCGACGGACGAAGGCGGAGGCAAGAAATCTAAGTGGAAGGCTAGGTCATCGACCCACCATTTGCTGAGGTACTAGACTTGCGCGGTCAGAAACTTACTTATTCAGAGAGTCCCTAGATCTTGTCTAGTAGCGTAATTCTTACGATGCAACTGCCTTCCGCGAAGGCACCCAATAGATCTCTTCTTTCAACTCCTCTTTAGCGAAGCCAATGCGCTTCAGAATCTCTTTGCTCCGTTCGACCATGGCTGGATGGCCGCACAAATACGCGGTCGCATTCGCCCCGAGACCCCACAGGTCGGTGTATTTGCGCAAAACATCGTCGACGCGTCCAATCTCGCCGGTCCATGTTTCATCATCCCAGGGGCGGCTGATCGTGGGTACGTACTTGAGCCAGGGAACCTCCTGCGCGAATTTCTGTAACTCTTCCAGATATCCGAACTCCCAGGAATGGCTTGCACCGTTTAGCAGAAAGAGCTTGTGGTCTCCTGCGAACTTCTCTTCTTTCCAGTCTCGATAAAGAGTGCGCACATAGCTTACAAAGGGTGCAACGCCGGTTACGGTGCAGACTAAGAGGTGATTGGTGCGGCCGCTCCGGGTGTCGAGCATGAACCGCCCTTTCGGAACCTTTCGCATCAGCAATTCATCGCCGACCTGAAGTCTGTATAGCAAGGGAGTGAGATCTCCGGGAGGAACGAGTTCGAAAAAGAACTCAAGCTCGCTCTCGTAAATCGACGACACAATCGAGTAAGGCCGCTCTCTGCGGAGGCCGGGGCTTTCGAGGCCTAGAGTTGCATACTGGCCCGGAGCGAACTTGAACTCGCCGTCGGGTTGGACGCGGATCATCCACAGTTCGGGGGCGATGTCCAAACGTTGGGTAATGGTCGCGCGATAGAATCTTTCTGCGTCGCTGGCACTCATGGAGCTCGTCCCAGCGGCCTCGTCGCGCCTGGGGTTGGCATAGTTTACCGTAAGTGCGCGGCTGCTCAACTTCTCTTCAATCCATTTAATCGATTCGATCTATCTTTTTTATCCATCCCCAATTCTTCGCTCAATCTCCGGGTCGGAGGAGCGGCAACTACTTGCCGAGAACCAGGACCACGAAGGTGTCGGGCAGAATTGAACGGCGGGGATGCGGGTTATCCGGAGTCGGCGCTGGAGGCGGTCCGAATTTCGCCGTCACCACAAAAACCTGATGGGTTTTTTCATCGAGAGCGAGAGTTCGCGCGCCCTCTTGCGTTTTGACGTTCTCCGCGACGCTGAATTTGCTGGGAGACTCTTCGCGCACCACGGTCAGCACTCCTTCGCCGCAGGACGCGAATGCGAGGCCGGTGCCTTCGTCAAATGCGGTGGCGTCGACTCCTTCGCCGATGGCGGGCGTGGCAATCACTTTTCCAGTGTCGGCGTCGACTACGGCCATCATCTTGTTATCGCAGCCGGCGAACAGGCGGCGGTTCTTGCGGTCCATAGAGAGGCCACTCGGTTCCTGGCACGGAGCCAGCGGCCAGCGCGATTTCACTTCCAACTTATTAGGATCGATCGCGTCGAGTTGACTCTTGTCTTCGATGTTGACGAAAATCTCCCCCTTGCCGTCGCTCACGGCAAATTCCGGTTTGCCTTCGAGCTTGATTGTGCCGAGCACCGTGCCTTTGGCGGCGTCGATGGCGGTCGAGTCCTGACTTCGTCCGTTGAAGGTGAACACACGCCTGGTGGCCGGATCGTAGAGAATCGCGTCGGGATTGTCGCCGGCTTTGACTTTAGCGATCAGCTTCAGTGTGTCGATGTCAAAAATCGTGACCGTGCCCTCCCGCCCATTGCTGACAAAGCCGCGTCCGAGTTCCGGAGCCAGCGCGATGCCGTGGACGCCCGGAGTATCAGGAATATCGCCGACGGGCTTGCCTGAATCCGCATCGATCACGATCACGTGGGTGGCTCGCGAGATGTAGAGGCGTCGCGAGGAGCTGTCGAGGTTCAGATAGTCCCAGCCGCCGTCGCCGCCCAGCTGGTAAGTCTTGATGACGTGATAGCCGGGATCAGCGGCGATGGCGAACGTTGCCAGCAGAGATGTCAACAACGCCAGCCGCAGCCAGGTCGAGTTCGAATGCCTCATATTCCTATCCTCATTCTTGACGATCAGTTCTACGGAGAGCCGAAAGGCGAACTGGCAGTTTTCCATTTTGGGAGGAAGTTTACTGTTTAGTACCGGGTACCCCCCTCCCCCCTCTTGGTCTGCAAAATCTAGAGAACAAACAACTTAAATTTCGACTATGTGCTAGATCTTTGAGTTTACGGGAGTTACACGCAAAATCTAGAGAACATGGGGGTTACGGCGGGTGTGCGCCGGCGACGGGACCCGTTTTGGGATCAGCCAGATTGTCAAAGATCGAGCGTTATCTCACAGATAATACATGTACATGAAGGTTATCTCATTTGAGGGTACTCAGTCAACGAGAAAGTGGGTTTGGGTTGTGGGGTGGGATTGTTTGGCCTCAAGCGACGGACAGGAGTGTCCCGGTACGAGCGAGGACGCTCGCGTCTACATTGAAATTTATTATACGATTCTCTGCTTAGGAACAGGCTAGTCTTCCCGAATTGTCCGGAAGGAGAACCAACTGTGCGCTTCCCCAAAGTCTTGAGGCACGGTTTTGCCTTGGTCGCTTTTACTTTGGTTGTGGCTGCGTCGGGACTGGCACAACAATACCAGATCCTTCGGGCGGACTATGGGTACGGGAACCAGCGGGTGGATGTGACGCAACGGCTGCGCGAACTGGCTCGCGCAAATATATCTTTTCGAATGGGCAACAGTACGTTCGGCATCGATCCTTCGCCGGGCAATGTGAAGACGCTGCGCATTCATGCGCGCGGGCCGGATGGAAAGAGCCGCATCTTCGAATATCGCGAAGGCAGCGTGGTGAATGGCGCTTTGTTTTCGGGCTGGGGCGGCGGCAACTGGGGCAGCAAGGGCGGCGAGTATTTGATCCTGAATGCTCAGTACGGGATTGCGGCAAGACATGTGGATGTAACCCAACGGCTGCGGGAACTGGCTGCGAGGAACAGCTTCTTCCTGATGGGGAACAGCACGTTCGGCGTGGATCCCGCGGCGGGGTCGGTCAAGGTCTTGCGCATTTATGCGCGCGGACCCGACGGACGCAATCATATGTTCGAGTACCGCGAAGGCAGCATCATTGATGGCTCGAAGTTTTCTGGCTGGGGAAGCGGTAATTGGGGGAGTGGCGGATGGAACGGTGGTTGGAATCCGTCTCCGGCGCCGCCTCCTTCCGTCGTTCCTCCTCCCATCAGTCCACCTCCGGCGCGTCCTCCAATGCGGCCTCCAACTGGGGGAAACCCGAGCCAGTTGAGCATTCTTTCGGCTACTTATGGCGCGGGCAGCCGCAGCCGGGATGTTGTGGGACGGCTGCAGTCGATGATTCGGAATGGCCGTTTGAGCACGGCGGTGAACAACGCGACGATGGGATCGGACCCCGCTCCGGGTGTGCCCAAGACTTTGCGGGTTACCTATTCGGTCGGGCGAGCGGCTTCGCAGCAAACTGTCGTGCAAGAGGGGAGTCAGCTCAACATCCCTTAGTAGAGATTGCCCCTGGTTGGGCAACGGCTGAAGCCATTTTCGGCGGCTATCGCAGCGCTGGAAGTGTGTGCGTGACGACTCGTCTTTCGCCCCGTTGGGGCTGGTTGGTTTTTTCCTTTTTACCCATGGCTTACGCCATGGGCTGCATTCTTGCGCCGCTTCGCGGCTAAAAGCATTCCCCATGGAGCCTTGATCGACCTTCTTGCAAAACTTGTGCCGCGCCGTCAGGACTGTTTTTCCGATGGGCTCGTCTAACCGGACCAGCGGCTTTTCTGAAGGAGGATCGAATATGAACAAAATGTTTCTTGCAGTATTGTTTCTGTCGGCGGCTCTGAGTGGTGGCTCTGCATGGGCGCAGAATTCGGATGCGGCGGCCAGCGCCGATCATACGGCTCCCAGTTATGACATGAAGGCGCAGTCTCTTTTCGATTTGCAGGCGGTGCAGAAGAAGTTTGTGGATCTTGCCAATGCGCTTCCCGCCGACAAATTCGCCTGGCGGCCCTCGGCGGATTCTCGTTCTTTCGCGGAAGTCTTTCTCCACATTGCTGGGGAGCGCTACGGGATTCTTAGCCTTATGGGAGCTACGCCGCCTGCTGGATTCGATGGCAAGACATTTGAAAAATCCACGACGGATAAGGCGCGGATCATCGAGGAGTTGAACAAGTCGTGGGAGTTCGCACAGAAGACGATCAATGGCATGAGCAATGCAGATTTCGCAAAGCTGCTTCCGAAACTTGGCCCCCAGGCGAATGCCGGGGACGTCGTGTATATCCTGGTCGCCGACGCGCACGAGCACCTCGGCCAGTTGGTGGCTTACGCGCGCACAAACGGGGTTGTTCCGCCATGGACGGTCGAGGCGCAGAAGCGGGCTGCGGAAAAGAAGGCAGAGCAGAAGTAGCGTGGGATAAATTTATTCCGATAACTACTCCGCCATCTTCGCGAGGTGGAGATCGAATCCTGTTTTCGGCAGCAGCGAAGTTAGCTCGAAGGCTTTGAAACCGTCTCCGGTAATTTCCGTTTGACGATAGAGGTCGGGTTCGGACTCGACGATTTCCCGCCGGGGTTCCAGATTGTCGAGGAATCGCTGCGCGGCTTTGATGTCCGTATCGTGGCTCTTCGAGCGGCTCACGATAGATTCGGCGGCGTAGGAGCGGACCAGCTTGGGCCAATATTTTTCCAGCAGGCTGGTGCTGGCGAAAATGTCGGCCCAGATGATTTCGCCGTTCACCGCAACGACCACGCCCACGGCGTTTCGATCGCGCAGTTGTTTGATCACGCTTTGATAATCGTGCTGCATGGGTTCGGCTACCGCGTCGATCTTCTTTTTCACCTCGTCGTTCTGCATCACGCGGGCATACGAAGTTGTGCTGCTGAGGGCAGAAGCCATTGGAGGGGAGAGTTGCAAAGCCATTGAGCCTTGCGCCTTTCTCACCTCCGACCAAACCATTTCCTGATCCTTGTCGGCCATGGCCCGGGCGCGCACCGCAGGCTCTGCCATTGCAGAGTTATAGGAACCAAAATCGGCTTTGGTCGCGGTCCAGCGTCCGGGCTCGACGCAAAAAACACTGAGATCGATGGGGTCGCTTTCAGCGGGCACAAGACGATCCTTGCCGATGACGCGATCCTGTTTTCCTCCGGTGACGATTTCTCCGGCCAGCAGGATCAATGGGTGTTTGGAGTTGTTGACCAGCACTAAGCGGTTGACCTCAGCCCCGTCGCCCGGAGTGTAGCGGGAGGGACGGAAGCCATGACGCGGCCGCACGAGAGGGGCGATATTTCCGGACTCGCTCACGACTACTTCGCCGGAGCGCACGCCTTCGTCCAGAGTGAGGAAATCCTGAGTGTCGTGCGAGGTGGTGGCCACGACCGGAAACACGATCAGGTTACCGTGGGCAATGGGAGTTAGCACCTTGTAGTGAGGGACTGATGGAAGTTCACCGGCCGGGGCTGGGGCTGGGGCTAGACCTGTGATTGCCGCAAGCACTAGAATCGGGATTAACAAGCTGGAGCGCATATTGCGCCTCCCTCGGATTTTGAAGGACGCCCGGAGATGCGGGTTGTGAGCCCATCTCCGGGGCGTCCTTGCCTACCTTGACTAATTGGTGAACGGCAAAATTCCAGCGACTTGCGTCCAATAGTTGGTAGCATCCTGTAATTGGCAGGATCAGACCGCATCCGTCATGGCCAGAGATGGTGTCCAATCCGTTGTGGAACTTCTCGCAGGTTTGGATTCTGTTGTCGCCGAGATTTATGAGAAGAGCGGAGGCGCAGCGTTTGGGCTGACTCGGGAACAGTTTGACGACGTGCTCGAGGAGATTGCCCGGAAATACCTGCCGGCTGCCGCGGAGCGCCACGACCTGCGCAACCTCTTTATTAGCTTGCGGGCTGAGGAATTGGCGCTGGCTCGCGCTTGTGCGGCCGGAAACGAGCACGCCTGGGAAGTTTTTCTAACGCGCTATCGCGAGAAACTCTACGACATTGCCGGCTACATCACCAAAGAAAGCTCAGCTGCGCGCGAATTGGCGGACTCGATTTACGCGGAACTCTACGGCACGACCACCCGCGACGGGCAACGCACTTCGAAGCTAGCGTCGTACACCGGACGCGGCTCGCTGGAAGGCTGGCTGCGCACGGTGATGGTGCAGGAGCATGTGAACCGTTATCGCCGTCAGCGGCGTCTGGTCAGTCTGGACGAGGAAACGGAAGAGGGCGCTCAGTTCGCTTCAGCCGAGCCCGAGCTAGCGATAGCGGTTGATCCCAGAGTTGAGGTGGCCGTCGATGAGGTTCTGGTTGCGCTGCCCTCGGAGGATCGATTTGTCCTGGCGTCCTACTTTCTGGATGAGCGGACTTTGGCGGAGATTGCGCGGACGTTGGGGGTTCACGAATCCACCATCAGCCGCAAGCTGGACAAGCTGGCTAAGTCATTGCGTAAGCAGATCTTGGCAGCGTTGGGGCGGCGTGGGATGAGCCGGCGGCAGGCGCAGGAGTCGCTGGAGGTCGACGTGCGTGACCTTCGGGTCAACATTCGCAGCCGGCTGGCGCAAGAAACGGGTGGGGCAGCGTTCTCCAAGAAGAAGGCGGAGGCCCCGGCGGACGGGTCTTAGGTTTGTCAGAGACTGAACTGCAGATGGCGGACATACCCAAAATCGTAGGGCAGCGGCTGCGCGCAATTGCGGAAGTAGGAGACCATCCTGATCCGAACTTGCTCGGTGCGTTTCTAGAGAAGTCGCTTCCGCGGCCCGAGCAGGTTCGCATCCTGGAGCATTTGTCCCAGTGCACGAACTGCCGGGAAATCCTGTCGCTGACGGCGACACAGCCCGACGCCGCAGATGCGCCTTCGGTGGTTCCTGTCACTTCGGGTTGGCTGGCCCCGCGGGTGTTGCGCTGGGGGGCGGTTGCGGCTTGCGTGGTGCTGGTAAGCGCAGTCGTGACCTTCCGTCAACGCTACGAGACACCGCGCTTCGACCCCGCGATCATGCAAGGAACGCCGACGGCGGAAGCGCGGCCTGCTTTACCGAGCCCTTTGTCGAATACTGCCGAACGCGATGCTTTGCCCGAAGCTGCACCGAACGCCGCTTTGAAATCGGCTCCAGTCGAAATGGCGGATGCCAGGGGCGGCAGCCAATTGACTGAAATGGTGCGTGGCAAGGCGAAGGATCCGTCGCAAGAGGCTGAGGCCAAGATGTCGGCTGGAAGTATGGCCGCGCCGGCTGCGGTTTCAAACGCTCAAATCGTCCCGCTGGTGTCGACGAACCTTATGCCCCGCTGGACATTGACCTCGGACGGTACCTTGCAACGCTCCCGGGACGCGGGCAGAACCTGGCAAACCGTTGCGGTGCCGAGCAAGACGATTCTTCGGGCCCTCGCAGCCAACGGTCTCGACATTTGGGTCGGGGGCGCGGGTGGCGCACTCTTTCACTCTTCGGACGCTGGCCTGCACTGGACGCAGGTCCGGCCAGTCGTGAACGGCGAAGCTCTAGTCGCTGACATTATCGGAGTCGAATTCGCAGATCCCATGCACGGCAAGCTGACCCTCGCCGACTCGCGGACGCAGGCGCTTAGCCAGCACAAGGATCGGGCTCTGCAGCGTTACGACTTTCCGGCCAATTCGGCCGGGGACGTCGAGGTGCAGAAAACTCCCGGTCCGTCCGTCTTCGGGACCGAAAGCTGGACCACGGCTGACGCTGGACAAACCTGGCAGAAACAGTAGCGGGGTCGCGTGAAACCTACCTGTCCGGCTGTGCAAAATCTCCAGCCGGGCTCGAAGTAACCTCGGCTGCATAATTTTTGGCTGAGCCTTCTTCTTTGCCCTCAATAAAATGGCGAGCTGACGTTTGGGTCGGCGATTACGTGCGAGTAATACTGGGAGTTACTCCCAATTAAATGCGTATTACCAAAGTGACGTTTACACACGTGGGGTAGCGATCTACGATCCAATCGTAGTTTGGCAGTTCTGGGGGAGGGCTGCCGAGGCGTCCTGAACTGAAAAGTTTAGGACGTTTTTATTTGTGCTGGCATGGTCCTGCCGGGCTAACTCAAAAGAGCATCGTTCGGGGAAGGGTTTTCATGGCGCCTCCCGAGGACGCGGCTCTCTGCGCTGCAACCCACTGGCGGATGCGGTCCTCAAGAGCGTTCAGGGGTCGCAGCCCTTTGCGACTTCTGCGGCCGCTCTGCATCCAATACAAGTGTTAAGATCAATAAGGCCCATCGGTCGATAATGGATGGGCTTTTATACTGTTTTCGCGGGGCACGTCCGCGGAGGCGTGCGGGGGAGAGGATCCATGGCAGGCAACGGAATACTTGAAGTGACAGATTCGAATTTCGATCAGGATGTTCTCAAATCCGAGACTCCAGTTCTGGTGGACTTTTGGGCGTCCTGGTGTGGACCTTGCCGGGCTATCGCTCCAATTGTCGAGGAGTTGGCCAAGGACTATCAGGGTAGGGTAAAGGTCGGCAAGATGGACGTCGACAATAACAATGCGACGCCCATGCGTTATGGAGTGCGCGGCATCCCGACTTTGCTGGTGTTTAAGGGCGGTCAGGTGAAGGAACAGATCGTGGGCTACGTCCCGAAAGAGACGATTCAGAAAGCCATTGATAAGCATTTGGGCTAAGCCGTCAGCATTCGGCAATCAGCAATAAAACGCCCGGGTAAATGGCCCGGGCGTTTGTGCGGTTGCAGGGAGAATCAGGGTTGGCTGAATGCCGAATGCCAAATGCTGAGTGCTTTCAATACTTCCTCAACACGCCAATCACGCGACCCTGCACCTCGACGGACGCGGCGGGCACGATGATGGGCTGCATGTTGGCATTCGAGGGCTGGAGGCGGATGTTCTCGCCTTCGCGATGGAAGCGCTTTAAGGTGGCGTCGGATCCTCCGACGAGAGCGACGACGATGTCTCCGTTGTGGGCTGTCTTGGCTTTTTCGACCAGGACGTAGTCCCCACTCATGATGTGTTCGTCCTGCATCGAGTCGCCTCGGACCTCGAGCACGAACACTTCTTTGGAACGGACGAAATCAGCCAGAGAAATCGTTTCCGGATTTTCCACGGCCTCGATGGGCTGACCCGCGGCGATCCGCCCCAGGAGCGGCAACACCATCGTGGTATTCACCGACATCGCTTGCTTCAACCGCCCCTTGGGCGGGAGCAGGTCGATGGAGCGGCTGCGGTTGTAGTCGCGCGTCAGCAGCGCTTTCTTTTCGAGATTGGAGATGTGCTTGTGCACCGTGGCCAGCGAACTCAGCCCCAGGCCTTCTCCAATTTCTTCGAAGGATGGAGAATATCCGTTCTTCTGTACGAAGTCGGAGATGAAGTCGTAGACTTGCCGTTGTCTGCGTGTGATCGCCATAGCGCTATTGTAAGCGAACGAAAGGCGAAGTCAAGAGTTTTGCAGGTTCATCACAGAGACACCGAGTCACAGAGAAGGCGGAGTCACGAGGAAGGATCGGAGACGTCTCAAGCGCCCGCGACTTTTCGGCGTCTGCCGCAATCCAATGAGAGGATTTATAAAGGAGAATTTCATGTCTGAAAAAGTGACGAAGTCGGAAGAGGAATGGAAGAAGCAATTATCGCCCGAGCAGTATCAGGTGACTCGCAAAGCTGGAACCGAGCCTGCCTTTACCGGCAAATACTGGAAGACCAAGGATGCCGGCACGTACGCGTGCGTGTGCTGCGGACAGCCTCTGTTCAGTTCAGAAACCAAGTTTGATTCAGGCACGGGTTGGCCCAGCTTCTGGAAGCCGGTTGATCAGACGGCGATCGCAGAAAAGACCGACAACGCCTATGGGATGGTACGGACCGAGGCGCGTTGCGCCAACTGCAATGCGCATTTGGGACACGTTTTTCCCGACGGTCCGGCTCCGAGCGGTCTGCGTTATTGCATGAATTCAGCCGCGCTGGATTTGAAGGAAGACGAAACCAAGAAGAAATAGCGAGAGATCCAAATTGAAGCGGAATTGGAGGGGGCACTGTGGAGGTTAATCCTCAGTGCCCTGTTTGTTCTTGGGACCTCTCAGTTCGACTCGTTGTACATGACCTTGCTGCCCTGGGCCAGCGCAACCGAGGTTCCTGATCCGGCTGCAGCCGCAGCTGCCTTCTGAGGCTCGGCCGATTTTGCCGCATCCGCAGTCTTAGACTGCGTTTTCTCGTTCTGTTGTTCGGCGCGAACCTCAACGGCACCCTTCAGCACAGCTCCGTCCTCGACGCAGATGCGCGGAGTCACGACGTCTCCAGTGAGCGAGCCTTCGCTGCGGATGTCCAAACGATCCGTGCAATGGATATTGCCGGTCACCACACCCATGATGACCACTTCCTTGGCATTGATATTGGCGACGACTACGCCGTTCCGTCCGATGGTGACGCGGCTGTCGGCGAAATTGACGGTGCCCTCGATGCGCCCGTCTACATAGAGCGACTCGGCGCCGCTCACTTCGCCCTTAATGACTACCGAACGCCCGATCGTGGCCTGCTCCATCGAGGAGGTTATGTTCTTCGGCGGGGTGAAGGTGCTCGGGTTCGGAGAATATTTAGGTGCGTTGGATGGGTTCAGTGTGGACTGCAGCATCGAGTTCGGCCTTCCTTGTTCCGTGCGGCTTATTCGAGCGCAGCCGCATGCGGCGCGTGTGAGATCGTGGCCATGGGCCAAATTCACTATCGCACGGGCTTTGGTAATAGAGGAGGTTACGGAAGAACACGACCGTACGGTCGAGATGGTTTTCTGCTACAGCTCCGTGTACTCCGGGATGTAGTCCTTAAACAGACCTGTACCGGCGTACATTGTGCGCACCGGGACGCGATCCGCGTTCTTGCTCGTTCGGACCCACTCCCAGGCATGAACGATTTCCGCAATTGTGAAATAGCGAGTCTCGGCCTGAAGAACGGCGGTTCCGGCGAGGACCATGGCGACAACTTCTTCCCATTTGTCGGCGCCGACGACGGCCATCCTCGCTATATGGTCGGTATATTTTTGTAAAAAACGCATTTCAGCCCAACGTGCCTGCCAATCTGCACCATCCATTTGGGAGAGATCGGCTAGGATACCGATCGGCCGCTGTTTTCGTTGTGCGATGACGAATTCAATCTGGTGCTCGAATGCCTTGACTTGCTCGCCTGAAATTTCTCCAACTGCCCTGAAGCCAATCGCTGATACCCCGCTCTCTTTCAGTCTTTCAATCATAGCTGCGCTTCTCCATTTCTCTTGAAGTCTAACAGTTACGCAAAATTCTGATTCCTTCGCGGCCGATCCGCCGAGTCCATTCGCGAGCTCTAGGCTTCGAGGGCCTGCGCCAACTCTTCCCACTCGGCCATGTGGTTTTGCAGATTTGCACGATGACTGGCTAGTTGTTGCGTGACGCGGGTCGTCTCGTCCGCGCTGACGAAGGTTTGCAGGGCGGCTTCGCACTCGGCGATGGCGGTTTCTGCGCGAGAGATCTCGGCTTCGAGTTCTTTTACCCGTTCTTCCATTTGCTTGCGCTTGATGGGATTCAGGCGTTTGAATTTGGTGTCTTCGGAGTCGACCTCGTTCTTGTTGCCGTTTACGGGTTGCGCGATGATCGCCGAGCGGCTGACGGTTTCCTGCAGCTTTTCTGCACCGCCTTCTTTTCGCCAACGGTAGTCTTCGTAATTGCCGGGATAGACCTCCACTTTTCCATCGCCCACCTCGAATACTCGCGTGGCCAGTTTATCGATGAAATAGCGGTCGTGCGACACGAAGACCACAGTGCCGGTGTAATCCATGAGCGCCTTCAGCAGGACATCTTTGGCTCGCATATCAAGGTGGTTCGTGGGTTCGTCCAGCAACAGGAAATTCGCAGGATGGAGAAGCATTCGCAGCAGTGCATAGCGGTTACGCTCTCCGCCGGAGAGCACGCCGATGCGTTTGAAAACGTCATCTGCGGAGAAGAGAAAACAGCCCAGCAGACTGCGCAGTTCGGTCTGGGTAGAACGCGGTGAGAGCTCGCCGATGTCGTCCAGAATGCGCGCATCCGGATTGAGCTCTTTGTATTGGTCCTGCGCAAAATAATCCGGCAGAACATTGTGGCCCAGGCGGAATTGTCCGCCGCTGAGAGGTTCGGTCTCCGCCAGCAGCTTGATCAAGGTTGACTTGCCCGCGCCGTTGACCCCGACCAACGCGATGCGGTCGCCGCGCTCGATCATGAAGCTGACATTGCGAAACACTTCTTTCTCGCCATAGGATTTCGCTACGCCGATAAACTCGGCCACGATGCGGCCGCTGGGTTTCGGCTGCTGGAACGAGAAGTGGATTATCTTCTCTTCTTCCGGCAGTTCGATGCGCTCGATCTTTTCCAGTTCCTTGATTCGGCTCTGCACCTGTTTGGCTTTGGTCGCCTGGTAGCGAAAGCGATTGATGAATACCTCCAACTGCTCGATCCGCTCCCGGTGGTTGCGATATGCAGCCTCAAGTTGCTCCATGCGCTGCGTCTTCGAGGCCAGATACTTTTCGTAGTTGCCAGGATAAAGGTGAATGCGCTTGTTCCAGATTTCGGCAATCTTGTTGACTGTGACGTCGAGAAAATAGCGGTCGTGCGAAATCAGCACAAACGCGTTTGGGTAATGCGTCAGATACTCTTCCAGCCAGTTGCGGGCTTCGAGATCGAGGTGGTTGGTGGGCTCGTCCAGCAGCAAGAGGTTTGGCTCTTGCAGCAGCAGCTTGGCCAATGCGATGCGCATCTGCCAGCCACCGGAGAATTCTTCGGTGCGGCGATGCCAATCTTCTTTGCGAAAACCCAGGCCCATGAGCACGCTTCCGACCTGGGCCTCAATAGCGTACCCATCGCGAGTGCGGAATTCGTGCTCGATGCGCTGATATCGCTCCGCGACCTGAGCATACTCGGGAGAAGACTGGTCCAGCTCCGGCATGCGGGCAGTCAGGTCTTCCATCTCCTGCTCCATCTCGCGCAGCTCAGAAAAAACTGCCATGCACTCGGCGAACACGGTGCGTCCGGAGAGCGTAAGCCCGTCTTGCGGCAGGTAGCCAGCGCTGATGCCCTTGGCTGTGCTGATGGAGCCGTAATCGAGCGTCTCCATCCCCGCAAAAATCTTCATCAGCGTGGATTTGCCGGTGCCGTTCGCGCCCACCAGGCCAATGCGGTCCCGGGACGTAATCATCCAGTCCGCTCCCTCGAAGAGGAGTTTGTGACCGTAACGTTTTCCGGCGGAGGACAGCTGAATCATGGCGTCAATTCAATCGTCTCATGAGCGGGGTGGTTTGATGAAGAAGCAGACTCATTCATTCGAGCGACGATCCCGATTCCGCGATCATTCCGAGAAGAGCGAGGAATCCTTACTTGCGCAATAATCTCGCAGTAGGGATGCTTCGACTTCGAACCAGCTTCGCTATCGCGAATCTGGTTCTACGCTCCGCATGACGTTTGGATTTGGCGGAGTCGCTTGACAACGCGATGTAATATACCATAGTATATACCATGCCTCGGATCGCCAAACTCTTTCGCAATGGACGCAGCCAAGCTGTCCGCCTGCCCGCTGACCTGCGGTTTGAATGTTCGCAGGTTTACATCCGCCGCGACGAGGTTACCGGGGACATCATTCTGTCCCGGCGGCCGGAATCCTGGCAGGATTTTTTCGCCCTAGCCAAGACTGTCGCCGTGCCGAAGGATTTTCTCAGCGATCGCAAGGATGCGCCGCCGCAAGAGCGGGACCTGTTCTAAATGCCGGTCCGCTATCTGCTCGACACCAACACCGTCAGCTACATCATCAAGGGGAATCGGCCTCGGGTTCGCGAGCGGTTGTTGCGGGTTGAAATGGCCGAGGTGGGGATCAGTGTGATCACGGAGGCCGAACTCCTGTTTGGGTTGGCCAGAAGACCCGACGCAACGAAGCTGAAGACTGTGGTCGAGGAGTTCTTGCTCCGCGTGGACGTGTTACCGTGGGACTCCGAGGCGGCGCAACAATATTCAATAATACGCGCCACCCTGGAGGGCGGCGGTGAACCGATGGGCAATCTCGACCTCATGATCGCCGCGCAGGCTCTTGCCTCAGATATAGTGCTCGTGTCCAGCGATACCGTTTTCCGGCGGGTGAAGGGTTTGAAGATTGAAGACTGGAGCAGGTGAACGGTTGCGGAACTACCGAGCCGCCGCAGGCTTCGCCTGATCAATGTGCACCACAGCCCGGTCGATAACGGCCTGCATTTCTCGCGCGTACTTCACTTCGCGGCCTTTAGCCAGGATCTTTCTGGCATCGTCGGGGCTGAACCAGGTTGGGTTGCGATCGAGTTCGTGGGATCCATCGTGCAACTCGACTTCCATCAAGAACGCCTTGATTACAAATTCGCGCACACCCGGGGCTTTCCAGAAGACACCCTTCGAATGTAAATAGAGATGAAAGTGTCGCGGCTCGATGTGGCCGCGAACTCCGGCTTCTTCCCAGGCTTCGCGTTCCGCGGCCTGGCTGTGCGACATCGCGGGTTCAGGATCGCCCTTAGGAAACGTCCACTTGCCGCCGCCGTTCGTGTTTACCAACAGGAACTCGATCGATTCCCCTTGCCACCGGTAGCAGACTGCGGCCACCTGTAGCGGTAAAGCGAATCGTGAAAGTCGGGGCGACGCCACCTGCCACTCCTCGATCGAATGTCCTGACCTTCCCATGATAGTTGGAGAATATTGCAGGAATGTTAAATTGCAACAAAAAAGGTGCAGTAGCAAGGATTACTAAAGTGCCAACATGGGAAAGGGAAGAGCGCGATTCTGCCTTTCCATTCCGTTGTAATTCGATCCTCGAATACAAGTTTATGCGGTAGAAACATAGCTAGTTATGTTTCTACAGATTAAACGCTGACCGGCACTCGCTCCAACGTGCGCATGGTGCTCAGAATTGTGGCGATGACATTTTCATTCCCGACCGCAGTGTTGATCATCATGTGATAGAGGCAGCGAGTCGGCCAATCGGCGCCGAAATAGCGCTTCACAAAAGTCATGCGATCGCGGTCGATGGTGGCCAACAACTCTTCCGCTTCCCTGCTGCTCTTGCCCAGTTTCAACAGACGGCTGAGCTTCTCAGAGTGGGGCGCATAGAGAAAAACATGGAAGGCATCGGCACGCTGGCGCAGAAAGTAGGGCGCGCCGCGGCCTACGATCACGCAATTGCCGGCCTCGGCGATTCTTTTCATGACCTGCTCTCCCACGGCCACAAAGCGGTCGGCGTCAAACGGTTCCGCGTTAGGCAACGATATGCTGCGTTCGTGGCTGCCACGCCAAAACACTTTCACCAGACGCTGAAAGGTGCCGTCGACCCGTTCCGCGCATCGCTCGACTGTTGCACACTCCACGTTGCTGACCTTGGCGATCTCCTCCGTCAAAGCATGGTCCCAGAGCTTCCAGCCGAGCTTCTTGGCCAACTCGCAGGCGATTTCACCGCCGCCGCTTCCGTATTCCCGCTCGACTGTGATGATGCGGTACATCAACTATCCTGGCGCTCGCTCATTTTACCCAGACTTTAGGTTCAACCGACATTCCCGGACGCAAGACATGCTCCCGGGTTTCCCCGGGATCAAACGTGATCTTTACCGGGATGCGCTGCACAACTTTCACGTAGTTGCCAGTCGCATTCTCCGGGGGCAGCAGGCTGGTGATGGCGCCGCTCGCGCCGGCAATGCTCTGCACATGTGCTTTGTAGTCCTTGCCATTCGTGTCCACGTGAATGGTCGCTCGCTGGCCGACTTGCATGCGCTTCAGTTGAGTCTCCTTGAAGTTCGCGGTTACCCAGATGTCGTCGAGGTTGATCACCCTCATCAACTCCTGGCCGATCGAAACATTTTGGCCTACTTCGACCGTACGGTTGGTCACGACTCCATTCACCGGAGCTGCAATCAGCGTGTACTGCAGATTCAACTGCGCCTGCTCCAATGCGGCTTTCTTTTGATCGGCTTGGGCTTGGGCAGATTGCGCACGAGATTGAATGGTCGCGACCTGTTGCGGACCGGTAGCCGCCGCGCGAACATTCGCCTGAGCCTGTATCAGCCTGCTCTGCGCCTGACGCACCTGGCTCTCCGCTGCGGAAGCTGACGCCCGAGCCGCATCCACGGCCGCTGAGCTTGCTTTAGCGGCAGCAACCGCCTGGTCGTAGAGCTGTTCTGAGATTTCCTCCTTATCTACTAACTGTTTGTAGCGTACCAGGTCGTTCTGCGCCTTCACGTTGTTGGCCTGGGCCTCTACCAACTGCGCATTGGTTGCGGCATATTGCTGGCGGGCCGCAGCAATGCCGGCGACTGCGTTGTCCACATCGGCTTGCGCTGTCGATGTCTGGCTGCTCGTGTTCACCGAGGTGATGGGCACGGTCACACGCGCGGCGTCTGCTTGGGCCAAGGCATCGGCGTAGTCCGCCTTGGCGCGATCTACCGCCACCTGATAATCCTTGGGATCGATCTCAATAAGAGGTGTTCCCGCCGCGACGTATTGATTGTCATCGACCAGAAGCTTCAAGACATGCCCGGAGACTCGCGCGCTAATTGAATTTAAATGGCCGTCGATCTGCGCGTCATCGGTATCTTCATAGCTGCCCAGGTAGCGCCACAGAAAGAAGCCCGCCACGAGTAGGACGACGATTCCCACAATAAGCAAAACGCGGAACCGAGGATTGCCCGCTTGAAAGCTCTTCCAGCGTAGATCCCGATCCGAAGCTGGCAAGGGGGCTGGCTGACTCGCAGGCCGTTGGGCCTGAGGCTGATTGTCTTGCACAACCGTGTTGGTATTTTCTGCCATGATTTCACTTGCCCTGATTCTCGAGGTATTGCTTCACACCTTCTTCGGCAAAGCCGATAGCCTTCGCCAGGGATATCTTGGCTATATTGTGAGCGTAGAGGCTGGAAATATAACTTTCATTCGCCTGTGTCAAAGAATCCTGCGCCTGAACCACTTCCAGGTTATCCGTGACACCCGCGGCGAAGCGATCCTGCGCCTGCTGCAGCGTTTGGGTCGCGAGATCAACCGAACTGCGTGCTACCTCCACCTGATCCGCTGCAGAAGTGAGGTCCAGGCGCGCGCTGCGGACATCGTAGTCGATCTGCCCGCGCAGGTTCTCTAATTGCTGGCGGCTTTGTCGCAGCGTGGCTTCCGCTTCCAAAACGTCGGCATGGATTTTTCCGCCCAAAAAGATCGGGATGTTCAAGGTGGCTCCCGCTTCAAAAACGCCATGCGAGCTGCCCGGACGGATACCGGCCACCCCATAATTTCCCGCTATATCGAGCGTAGGATAGTGTTGCGCTGTCGCTGCCCGGCGAAATTCCTCCGCCGACCGCAGCTGTTGCGCCGCCGCCAGATAATCTGGGCGCGTCGCGTAGGCGCGTTGCAAATCATCCTCCAATGACGCGGTCGCCAAGGGCTCGTAAGGGGCAGCGGTGGTAAGGCTGAATTCCTGTCCTGCTGGCAATCCGATAACTCGCCCCAGCGTCAGTTTCTGCTTCGCGTAGTCGTTGCGAGTTGCGATCAATATCTGTTGGCGGCTCTGTAATTCCACGCGTGACCTTAAGGTATCGATCGCCGGACTCACGCCCGCTTTCTGCTGATCGGCCGCTTTGTCATACAACGCTTGCGCCGTTTGCACGTCGGCTTGCGCGGTCTGCACTCTGGCCGCTCCGGCGATCGCCACCAGATACGCATTCCCGACCGCGAGTATCACGAACTCGCGCGCGTTTTTCAAGGAAAACTGCGCCGCCTTCTCGTTATACGTCGCGCCGCGTTTACGCTCGATGGCATGATAATCGAACAACGACTGTGTCAGATACCCGCCGGCCTCGAACACTCCTACAGGACCAATCACCTTGGGAAACCCTGGGGCGTTGATGCGAAATCCCAGGGCGGCTAGGTCAAGTTGCTCGGCGAGCTCGGTAACCGACGCGTTCACGTGGGGAAGCAGTGCGCTTAGTTCGGTCCATTTTTGTCCCCGAGCCGCCAGCGTCACGTCGCTCTGCAGCAGAAGGCCGAGGTTGTTTCGTAGTCCGCGATCGATCGCATCTCTGAAGGAAAGCGGCAACACTCCGGCAGTGGCTTTGCCTTCAGGAACGCTGCCCGAAAACGGAGTCTGGCCAAGGGCCGCGCCAGGATTATTCGACTGACTGGAATCGCTGGAGGAATACGCGCTGACTGGCTCGGGCGCTCCCAACGCCGGAGCCTGGCTCAACGCAGGTCGGGAAAGAAGCAGAAAGTTAGCAAGAGCACACAAAGCCGCCAAACCGGCGAGAGATATCCTCTTTTGCCGCAATGGATTCCCGGGGTTCAAGTCGTTCATAGACGATAGGTACGAACATAAGCAGCCCAATAATTAATGTTCTGTTGATTCAGGCTGCCGCACTATAGATGCAAACCATTGTAGCTGTGTAGCAGTGCAAGATTGTAGTTATTGCGGACGAGCTATCTCGAAAAGGGTCGCCCCGCATAAAAGGAAAATCGTAATCTCGCCGCCGGTTCATTTTAGCCAAAGAGTGAGTAGAATAGAGAAATAAGCAAGCCCTGGTGCAGATGTTGACGCAACTTTATCCCGCCGTTCCGAAGCGCCAGACCGCGTGGTTGACCGTCTCTCTGGCGCTGCATTTTATATTTCTTGCCTGGATTCTGCACAGCCCCGCTCCGATCTTCGTGGCTCCTTCTTCGGTGTCGAAGGGCCAATCCGGCAACTCGTTGACCCGCATTTATTTCGGCGGGGACTCCGGAGTCGCCCAAGAAAAACCCAACCCGCAGCTCACCTGGCAGCGGCCCCCCAAGAAAACTGGCGCGCACCGAATGAAACCGCCGCCAGCGAAGCTGGAGGCGGGTAACGAAACCGCATCCATCCGGCCTGACGGCCCCGCAGCGGGATCTCTCTACGGATCCCTTTCCTACGGCACCCTGAGCGGCCCGGAAATTCGCCCGGCCCTGCCGATCGTCTCTCCCGATCCGGTGTTTGGGTCAGACGTCGCCGGCATCGCAGGTGACGTGATTGTGGAAATCACAATCGACGAGCAGGGAAACATTGTGCAAAAGACAGTGCTACAAAGCCTCGGACCTGCGGTTGACCAAAGAGTGCTTGCAGCTCTGGAGAAGTGGCATTTCGCTCCGGCCTCCAAGAATGGTGTTCCCATTCCCTCCAAACAGGACGTCTACTATCATCTTCCTCGCTGAAGATGGCTTGGATGCTCGTTTCGATCAGAACGCGTATAGTACCGGGCATGCACGGCTTTAAACCACGATCAAGGACTCGCTGGAAACCCGTGGGGCTCCTCTTACTCTGCCTTCGTCCCATCCGCCAAAACATTGCGAGCCCAGGAGATGACTCTCGAACTTGATCCGGCAAACACGCGGATCGAGTTCACGCTAGGGGCCACTTTGCACGCCGTGCACGGCACGTTTGCCCTCAAAAGCGGGACGATTCACTTCAATCCATTAACCGCCGCCGCCAGCGGCTTGATTATTGTGGATGCCAACAGCGGCGATTCCGACAACACGAGCCGTGATCGCAAAGTGCGGCAGGAGGTTCTGGAGAGTCAACGCTACCCCGAGATCACATTTACTCCTACGAAAATTCCGGGCCGAGTCGAGCTTAAGGGAGATTCGACTAGTGTCCAGGTTGAAGGTATTTTTAGACTGCACGGAAGCGATCATCCCATGAGTGTGACTTTGCCAGTACAGATGAAAGGAAATACTCTCAGCGTCCGAACCCACATCGTCGTTCCCTACGCCTCCTGGGGGTTGAAGAATCCAAGCACATTTCTGCTTCATGTGAGCGATACGGTCGATATCGACGTCACTGCCGTTGGCCGCATGGCAGAGCAGGGAGCGCCGCCGCAGAGTCACTGAGCGCGATCCGTAGGGAATAGGTCTTCGCGTGTCCCTGCTAAACCAATTTTTTTCCATCGGCCATTTTGGGAATATGCCGAAAGCTTCTCGATTCTTGCCTTTGACGATTGCCGTTCCCGTCCGTGTGACTACCGTCACATCCGGGTGTGACGACTTACGCTGTTCCCGGTAGCGATTCTCTTCGACAATCTGCCCAAGAGCGCCGACTGCGCCCGGCTCTCGGAAATCGAAGCGGTAAATCGTCATCCTGCGTACGAATCGAATATTTATAGAACATTCATTCCAGTTCGCGTGTGGCCGCGCGCGAGGAAATAGATAGAAGAAGGAGTTCACTATGCAGTCTTCAAAATCGGCCGCGACTTTGCACGCGAGCGGTCTCTACGGAACCCGCATCCCTAGCCCACGCCAGCAGCAGGTCATCGCGCTTGTTGCCCAGGGGCTCAAGAATAGTGAAGTCGCCGAGGTTATCGGCACGACGGAATATGTCGTCAAGAATCACCTTCGCATCATCTTTGACAAACTTGGTCTCTGGAATCGGGTCGAACTCGCGCTCTGGTACGAAGCCCGCAGGAACGAAAATCTGACCGACAGTCGGCGCAACCAGGCGATGGCGTAAGAGGCTGCGAAAAAAATCGCCCGACACCTGAGTTGGGGAGGGCATGAGTTACGAGTCCCGGTGAACCGTATCCATCGAAAAGGCCGGAAGACAGACAGCGATGTATTCTGCGCCGCCTTCCGCCGGCGTCGAATACTGGATCCACTCGCCACCATGCACAATGACGGCTTGGCCCGCGGTTACGTCCATCTGACCGCCTTTGTGCCGCACCCGCACCATGCCCTTCAGCACCAGGGTGAACTCGTCGAATTCAGGAGTTTGTCCGGGTTCTTCCCAGCCCTGCGGGCTGCGCATGTGGGCGACGCTAACGCCGTCCGTCTTGGAGTTGACGCGGCCGATGTATTCGTCGATCAGTTTGGGTTTGGTGCCTGCGGCTGAAATGCGAGTGGGCTGCGCTACCAGTGTGGGCATGAGTGCTCCTTAAGAAGCACCACTGTAGCAAGAGAAAGCACAACCGCGGAAGCCCACCTCCGCGAACTCTCCGGGTATTCTCGGCAGTCTCTGCGATTCAAGATTTTTGTGGTTCGCCGCAGTCTAATCAGGACCTTAAAACGTCCCGCAGAGTGCACAGAAAAAATCTGGCATGCGGAAGAGATCGCAGCCTAAGCCCCGCCGGCAGACAGAGCCCGAGTCTTCTCGGCATGAGAAGCGGCCAGAACATCGAGCGCTGGAATCGAGACCGGCGCAATGGTCGAGCGTTCCACCGGCATAACCCCGCTCTCGATGGCCTGGGCCAGCATCTCCAGAGCAGTGCCGGCATTCGGCGGAACAAAAATCGTGGCTGTCAGAAGTCCGCGACGCACCCAGGTTTGCCCACTGTTCGGAAGACCGTCGCAACCGATGTAAGGCAACTTCAGCCAGCGCTCGCGTGCCTGCAAATTCAATTCTTCCTGGAATGCCTTCCTCGCACCCAGGGCCATGGAGTCGTCCTGGGCCGCGATAAGGTCCAGATGGGTCTGTTGCGAAGTGGACAATCGCAACCATGAACTGACGGTTCGTTGTGCACTCGCTTCAGTCCACTGCGCCTTCATGAGCTTGACCTGCACCTCGGCAGGCTTGGTTTCGTACATCCCGAAGGTCCGCTGCTTGGCAGCCAGATTTTCAGACGGGCCCTGGATATATAAAACGGCTCCGCCGTTGGGCAGGATTGCGGCAAATTGCCGGCCCTGGATGCGTCCAATTTCTTCATGGTCCGAGGTGATACAAAAAGCTGGAACCCGGTAAGCCTTGCGCAGTTCAGAGATGTATTCCACGTCACGATTCAGCACAACCCAGCCGATTCCCGCCGCCGCGGCCGCGCGCGCCACCTGCGGCAGCGCGGTCCCGCCCACCGGCTCAAAAATGATTCCATCCGGAAGCGAATCGCTACGCGACTGAATAATCTTGAGCAGCTGCTGGCTCTGTGTAACCGAGTCATTTTCGGCCTGGATGACCTGCACCTCCACGCCCAGACGCTTGGCGGCTGCCTCAGCGGCTACCGCCTGCTCGATCTGATAATCGTTGTCGTTATTGGTAAGGCAAAGAATGAACTTCTGTTTTTTCATCGTAAACGCCCGATACCCGATCATATCCCGCCCCCAGCGGCGGGTCATGGTGACCATAGTCACTGTCCATGCGAGTGCTAGAATGCGCCGTGTGCAGGAGAACCTTCATGCGTAAACTCTTATTCGCGTTGGCGATCGTGCTGTTTTGCACGACCCCCGGACGGCCGCAAGCCAAACTTTCCGTGCATTGGGAGGAACTCAGCGCCGCCGAGTTCCAGTCGGCAATCGAACAATCCAAGGGCACTTGTCTTTTACCTTTCGGGATTCTCGAAAAACACGGCCCTCACTTGCCGCTCGGAACCGACTTGTTGAAGGTACGTTATGAGGCTCTGCACGCAGCCGAACAGGAATACGCAGTGGTGTTTCCCGAGTATTACTTCGGGCAGATCCTGGAGGCACGGCATGAGCCGGGCACCATCGCATACAGTTCGCATCTGCAACTGGAGTTGCTGCAGGAAACCACCGACGAGATGGCGCGCAATGGCTGCAAGAAGATCATCATCGTAAATGGGCACGGCGGCAACGAAAGCCTGCTGCCCTTCTTCGCCCAGAGCCAACTGGAGAAACCGCACGACTATGTAGTTTATGTAATGGGGTTGGTCGCACCGCCGCCCGGCGGGCCACCCAAGAAAACTTCAGTCGATATGCACGCGGGCGAGTCGGAGACCTCGAAGATGATGATTTCCAATCCCGAACTGGTGCACCTCGACCGGGCCAATCAGGAATCGGGGGCCGACCAGGCCCGGCTTAAGCTGCCCGACACTCTTTACACCGGCATCTGGTGGTACGCACGCTTCCCGAATCACTATTCGGGCGACGGCTCAGCCGCGACCCGCGAGCGCGGCGACTTTGAAATGAAGGCCTGGCAGGACTCGATTGTAACCGCGATTCGAGCGGTCAAGGCCGATCAGGAGAGCCTGAAGCTGCAGAACGAATTCTTCGAGAAGGCCAAACATCCTCTGGATACGCGCCCGTAGACAAGGGTCCCGGCACGCACGAGCGGAATCGGCCTGCTAAGATAGCTGATTCGCATGGCGACTGCCCCATCCAGTACCGTTGTCCGAAACCGAGCATTCGTGACCCCTTCGCCGTCGCCTTTGCCATCTTCGCGCTTGATGTCGCTGGACTTGTTTCGCGGGGCAACCATTGCCGGAATGATTCTGGTCAACAACGCGGGTGACGAGCCCAATTCTTATTGGCCCCTCAAACACGCCGAGTGGAATGGGTGGACGCCGACTGATCTGGTCTTCCCCTTCTTTCTTTTTATCGTCGGTGTGGCGATGGCGTTTTCCTTCAGCTCACGCCTGGACCGCGGCGAATCGCGGCAGAAGCTCTTGGGGCACGTGCTGTGGCGCGGTCTGGCGCTGTTTGCTCTGGGGATGTTTCTGAATGGCTTTCCCGATCAATATAATTTGGCGTCGTGGCGGGTTTACGGTGTGCTGCAACGGATCGCGATCTGTTATGTGATTTCGGCAATCCTGGCTTTGTGGACTGACTGGCGAGCCTGGATTATCGCCGCTGTGGGCTGTCTGGTTGGCTATTGGATTTTAATGCGCTTCGTTCCGGTGCCGGGATTCGGCGTCCCTACTCATGACATCCCGCTGCTTGATCCTGATCGCAACATCGTCGCGTGGCTCGACCGCCAGCTCCTCGCCGGGCACTTATACGAGGGCACTCGCGATCCCGAAGGAGTGCTCAGCAACATTCCCGCAGTCGCCACCAGCCTGCTCGGAATGCTTACGGGCCAGTGGCTTCGTTCCGCGCGCTCCGCGAAGAGCAAGGCGCTGGGCATGGCGGTGTTTGGATTGATCGGCGTCATCACAGGAAAGATTCTTAGCCTCGGATTTCCCATCAATAAGAAGCTTTGGACCAGTTCCTACGTAATCTTCACCGCCAGCTTGGCCCTGCTATGCCTGTCGCTTTGTTACTTTATCGTAGACGTCAAACAATGGCGCGGAGTTTGGACGAAACTGTTCCTGGTCTTCGGAACCAATGCGATTGCCGCGTACGTGTTTGCCGAGGTGGTTTCGCATTTACTCGATCATCTGCATACCAGCGCAGGAGTGGCTTGGCAGGAATCCATTTACCACCGGATCTTCGTGCCGTTGGCCAACCCGGCGAATGCGTCCTTGCTTTATGCATTGTGCTACGTGCTAGTTTGCTGGACGGCCATGTGGGTGCTGTATCGCAAAGGCATTTTCCTGAAGATCTGACGCTGTCTTGAGCGGTTACCACCGAACTAGGGGATCATCATTTTAAACAGGAGACTTGATACGTGACATTCAAAGCGGTACTGACCAGCGGAATGAAACGCATATTGCTGACGACGGCCATCTTCGGTTCGCTGTGCGCGGGCAGTGTTGCGCAACAAGATCCATCCGTTCCACCGCCCGACGCGCCTTCATCCACCCCTCAAGACCAAACCGCGCCGCACAGTAACAATCCGATTCAGAGCAGCGTGGGCTTTTTCAGCATTTTGCAACGGAAATCGCTGGTCTTCCCTGATCTCGCGACCGGTACTGGGCCGCTAAGCCCTTGGCAGAAGTTCAAGCTGGCGGCGAATAACAGCGTATCGCTGGCCACAATCGGCGGGGACCTGCTCGGAGCCGCCTACGGACAGGCCATCAACAGCCCCTCCGGCTACGGCCAGGGCGGGGAAGGATACGGCAAGCGCGTTGGCGCCGAACTGGCTCGTTCGACATCGTCCAACCTGTTTGGGACTTTTATGCTTGCTTCCATGTTGCACGAAGACCCACGCTTCTATGTGAAGAAGAATCTCTCCTTCATGCAGTCGGTGAAGTACGCCGCAGTCAATGTTTTTGTAACGCGCAGCGACTCGGGAGAACGAGTCACGAACTATTCCGGACTGATTGGCCCGCTTTTGGCCGAAGGACTGGCCAACGCTTATTACCCTGAACAAAACCGGGACGTCGGCAGCACCTTCTCTCGCTATGCGTCCGATCTGGGTTGGAAGTTCGGCGGGAACCTGCTGCGCCAATACTGGCCCACCCTCAATCGAAGGCTGAAGCTGGTACCGGCCACGCCGGATTCGACAACCAAATCGAACTAGCCGCAATTAACAAAGCTTGGCCGGTCTACATGGCTTTCGGCAATTTGCCCGAGACACGACCGTCTCCTGACCGGGTGCGGGAAAATCATTCCTCAAAGAACGGCTTTTCATAATCTCCAATCGCGACAAACTGCCCGGAAAATCAATCGTTTGGCGGGTAACCTAGGTAATCTTGGGCGGCTCCAACCCGCGTGGTACGCTCGTCCAATAAGCAGCAAGAAATCAACAGTTTCCGGGGGACAAATGCTTCGCCGCTGGTGCGTCTACCTGCTGGTGTTCTCGCCCTTGGCTGCGTGGGCTGGCGCCAAGTCTGATCTGGCTCAACCCGGGCAGAAGAATGCGTCTGCAAAACTGCCGGTCACAACTTCCTCGGCGCAAGCACGCATTAGTTTCGAGAAGGCGATGCGGGAGTTCGAGCAGTACCGCATTCCGGAAACGCTGCAGGATCTGCGAGCGGCGACCAAGGCGGATCCCAATTTTGCCCAGGCCTTCATCCTGCTTTCGCGGATGAGCCAGGATCCAGCGGAACAGGCAGCCACGCGGAAGCGGGCCAAGGAGTTGGCACCGAGGGTGAGTCCGAGTGAGCAGTTGCTCATCCGCTGGGTGGCCGACGCGCAGGAGAACAATTACCTGCCGGCGATCAGCGCCATGAACGATCTGCTGCAGAAGTATCCGCGAGATCAGCGGCTGGCGTATCTGGCGGGAGACTGGTTAATGCAACAACAACGATACGACCAGGCGGTTGTTGTGTTGGAGCGTGCCATCGCGTTGTTTCCAGATTATGCCGCGGCCCTGAACGACCTGGCTTACGGATACGCCGATACGGGCAACTTCGAAAAAGCTTTCGCGACCATGGACCGCTATATTGCAGTCGATCCTGATCAGCCCAATCCGCATGATTCCTACGGCGAGATTCTACGCATGGCGGGCAAGATGGATGCCGCGCTCGAGCAATATCGCATGAGCATCCGAATCGATCCGAATTTTGGCTCGGAGTTGGGCGTCGCCGACACCTACGCGCTGATGGGAAAGGAACTCGAAGCTCGCGAAGAGTACGACCGGGCCATTGTTTTCGCTCCCAGCAACTCTGACAAGGTACAACGTGAATTGCAATCAGCCGTGACCTGGATCCGCGAGAACAATCGCAAACAAGCCGAAAGGGCTTTGAGCGATGTAGCCAGGCACGCGCATTCCGCCGGACTGGCACGCTTGGAAGCCGAAGCGCACAGGATTCTCGGCATGTACGAACCTGATTCCAAAGCGGCGATGAAACATTTGCAGGCGGCTCAGGAAGTGCTGCAGGAAGATCATGAGGTTTCCGCCAGCGACCGCGATGAGGAACAGGCACGAATCTTGCGGACCCGCGCTACCCGTTTGGTTGAAGTGCAAGACATCGACTCGGCATCAAAGGCGGTCAAGCAACTCGAAACTATGGCCGGAACGAGCCGCAGCCAGGTCATCCAGCTTTGCTATCACGGCGCAGCCGGAGCGGTACTCGTGTCCCAGGGAAAGTTCACCGAAGCAATTCCTCATCTGGAAGAAGGCACCGGAGACCCCGAATCCATGCGGCTCTTGTGGCGCGCCTACAACAGCACGGGCGCTACTTCCGAGGCCCAAGCTGTTGCCTCGAAGCTGGCCGCGCTGAACCTGCCAACGGTCGAGCAAGCATTGGTGGTGCCGCAATTCCGGGTGAGCCTGATCAGCCGGGCGGAGCAACCGTAGGCCGAAGACCGTCCCCGCCATGCCACGCATCCCGATCTTCAGCTTCGGACAAGCAGCGCCAGAGGCGGCACTTCCCCGCCTGAGCGGCTACACGCCGTCACTCTCACTCGAAGGCCTGCAACTCGGCGTCGACAATCTGCGGCACGATGTTCATCTTAGTCCGACGTTTGTGGCGCAGACTCGGACACAGATTTCACGGCTCATCGTCCGCCACGGCGACGTCGAAGGGCTGCTGGCGGCGGAAGCGCCACAACCGCGGCAGAGCAGCCACTTCATTGGATCCCATGCGGGCCCGAAAAGCAATGTCAAGCCGGTTGGTTCTGAATTGAAGCCTCTCCTGGCGGACGTGCATTCCGCCGCGCTGAATCGTGCCAAGGCGGAAGGCAATCCCTCGCTCGATGTGCTGGCCCGGGTAGCGATCATCAAGTTTCTGCGCATCGAACTGGGTTCGCAGTTCGCCCAGATTCTGGAACGCTGCCGTATGACGGTAAAAAGCTACGAAGGCATGCGCGCGCAGAAAGCGATGGAATATCGCGAGCGCGTTGCGGCTTTCCAAGTTGCGAAAAAAGTAATCCTGCGCAAAACCGGGCAGGAACTGTTCCGCACCTTGCGGGAGATCGAGAAGGAGACTCTGGCGCGCACCCGGCGCGCACTGTTCGGAAGCAGCAGTGACGAACAGTACAAGCTGTTCCTGAACCCGCTGATTTTCACCGCCGACGGTTGCGACGCCTACGTCAACGCTGATGAGTATGTGATGCTGGGCAACTTCGACCGCGATCCTGACCGCTTCACCAATGTCCGTCGAATCGCCTATGAATTTCTGCAATCGTTGAACCTCGGCCTCGAAGCCGATCCCGAGCGCGCCATCAATGCATGGCTCAACGTTCCGGAAAATGCCCAGGAACTGATCGGCTCCGGGACTCCAGACGAATCCACGCCCGAAGAGCGCGCGCAAAAGACCCGTTTGACCGCGTGGCTGGCTCTGCTCGACCGCGAGAAGCTCATGGAGTATGTCGTGGCCTCCTATGAAGCGGTGCCTTTGCTGGCCGAGTACTCGCCCCGCATCAACGCCCAGCAATTGAAGAATGCGCTGATCTCACGGGAGGAGCGCGGCCGGGTCGAAAAGCTGATTCTCGAACAGGGCAAGGTATCGCGCGACAGCCTGCAGGCTGCGGTACAGCGAGTGGCAGCCTGCAAAGGCGCGGACCGGGGCAAGATAGCTGCAAGGTTCCTTCGCGACTTCATGCGCTACCACCGTGACCTCAGAAATCTGGAAGCGCTGAGGTCGGCGATGGACAACGTCAATCTCATCGCCAACGAAAAAATGCGCCAGCTCTCTTCGATGAACGGCACGCTCTACGAGTTCCTGTTACCCGAGGAACAGAAGCCGTCGGAGGAAAGAGTGCTGCGGCACGCGATTATCAAAGCCGATGTTCGCGACTCGTCACGGCTCACGCGATCGCTGCTCGAACGCGGAATGAATCCGGCTTCGTACTTCAGCCTGAATTTTTACGATCCGGTAAACAAGCTGCTCTCGAAGTACGGAGCCAGCAAGGTATTTCTCGAAGGCGACGCCATCATTCTGGCCATCCTCGAGCGCGAGGGTGAACCGGGGCTGGCAGTCTGCCGGGCCGCGGTGCTGGCGCGCGAGATTATCGAGATCGTGCGCGGCTACAACCAGTTGCTTGAACGCGCCGGACTTCCGGGGATCGAATTGGGCCTGGGAATTTCCTACCAGGATTCCGCGCCCATGTACCTGATGGATGGCGAGCAGCGCATCATGATCTCGGACGCGCTCAACGAGAGCGACCGGCTCTCCTCGTGCAGCAAGCGGGTGCGGAAATCCATGAAGACGATGGAGACTCCGTTCAACGTTTACGCATTCCAAACCGTGAGCGACGCCGATGTCGAAGACAGCCCCGACGACTTTATTCTGAAATACAATCTGAACGGAATCCGCATCAGTGAAGCCGCGTTCCAGAGGCTGAAGCAGGAAATTTCGCTCGAGCTTTCTCCGCTGGATTTGCCCAAGGCGTGGGAGGGCGAAGAGTTTCATCTGTGGAGCGGGCTGGTTCCGGTCGGCAACGACATTTTCCGCAAGATTGTAGTCCGCGGAACCCGCATGCCGCAGATCGATCCCCACAATTTCTCCGTCCAGCTGTGGACCGAACGCTGGTACTACGAAGTTTGCTCCAACCCTGCGATCGACGCCAAACTCGAAGGCAAAGCGACGGCAGGGAAGTAAGCTCGTGTGGCGCAGGCGTCCTCGCCCGCGTTGTCGATAGGCGGCGGGAGGCGCTGTGCTCGCACCGTCTCTCAATCGACTTAATCGGCGGTCCGCATTCCGATTTTGGGACTGGGTTTACTGTTTAGTACCGGGTACCCCCCTCCCCCTGTTGGCTGCAAAATCCAGAAAACAATGGACTAATTTTACGACTATGTGCTAGATCTTTGAGTTTGCAGGAGTTACGCGCAAAATCTAGAGAACATTGGGGTTACTCGGGGGCGCCTGTCCCATTTCGGAACTAAGGTGATTTTTGGAGTACGGGTCTATGAAGTTCACCCTGTCGTCTGGGTCAGATTGTCAAAGATCAAGTATTATCTTGTCGATAATGTATCGGTTATCAGGTTAGCCGATTTTAAGGCGAGTGGTCAACGGTAAAAAACGCGCTGCGCAACCGACGATTCGGGTCGGCGTCGACAGACGCTTATGGAGCTAGTTACGTCGAAGTGGTATGGATAGTCCGACCTGGTAATCCAAGCACCCGCCCCTTGCGAAAAAACCGCAAGGAGCGGGGCACCCCAAGTTTAGTTTTCATTGGCTAAGGTCCGGGCCACCCGCCCAACGTGCTGTGGGCTGCGCTGGCGCGCTCCGGCGCCTGGTTGAATCTTCTGAACTTGATTCCTGTGTGGGTGCTGGATGGTGGGCAGGTTGTTTTGGCGCTGAGCAGAACCGAGCGCATGATACTCCTGACGGCGTGCCTCGCTTTGTGGCTCGTGTTGGGAGAGAGTATTTTCTTCCTCGTCGCACTCGGAGCTGGATACCAGGTATTCGTGGCTGGAGATCTGCCAGCGCATCCTAGCCGTGCGACTATGGTCAACTTCGTCTCGGTACTGACTGCTCTGGGTGTGATTCTGCGCCTGATGCCGGGCCAGGGCTTCGGTACAAATTAGACGCGGGATCTCCCTGCGAGCTGTTATCGCTTCAATGACGCGGTCTTCGCAGTCCCGTTGCACGACGGGCCCTCGCTGCACTTGCGGAATGCTGGCACGACCAGTGCCTGTTCGAGCGTGGGATCGTTCAGGTTGGTCAGAGTCTCGTTAGTGCGCTTCGCTCCTGCGCTGTATCCGATCTTCTGGTAAGCGGCGGCGAGCAGGTTCAACGAAAATGGGTTGTTGGTGTCTTCTTCGAGATGTGAGATCGCCTGGTCGTACTTACGTTCATTGAACAAGACCGCTCCAGCCGCTCCGTGATACGCCAACTCGATCAGCTTATCGTTCGAGCTTTCTGACAAATCGGACAGGCGCTCGAGGTTGGAGTTCGCCATTTGCTTGTTACCCATCTTCAACGCGACTTCGACCCGAGCCCGCAGAATCTGTGCCAGTTCCTGCGAAATCGCAGTCTTCAAGGAGTTCTTGCCTTCCTGCGTGGCGGCTTCTGCTTTTCCTAAGTAAACCAGCGACTGCTTCGGATTCTGCTCGCATATCGCCATCTGCCGGTAGGTGTCGGCTTCGGCCTGGCTGTTCTGCTTCGAGTGGGCATAATCGGCAATTGCCTGGAACGCGTGCTCCGCACCGTCATTGTCGTCTTCGCGGACATAAGTGGCCGCTTCCCGCGTCTTCCACAAAATCTGCTGCAGCTCCGGCAAGGAAAACTTCTGGAATCCGATTTCGTATTCCTTGCGGGCGCGAGCCTGATCTCCCATCAGCGAGTAGGTATCGGCAATTCCGAACTGCGACGAATAGAAATCGGGATTGATCACGAGCGACGCCCGGTAATGTTCGATCGACTGATTGAAACGGCCCGCCATGCGCAGAATCTCGGCGTAAGAATCCTGCGGATTCGAATCGTTGGGCAGCGCCGCAACGTACTTGTCCATCATTGAAAACGCCTTGTCGAACTGGCGCATCCCGGCGTAGTTGTAGCCCATGTTGTTCATCAGGCCGGGCGAATCTGTGATTCCGGACCGCTCGTAGATGGCGCTTGCCCGCTCGTACTGGGCCTGCTGGAAAAGCCACCACGTTGTCATCCAAACCACCCACTTGTCGTGCGGGTATTGGTTGAGTGCGTCGTTCATTTTAGTGATGGCGGAAATCAGATTGTGGTCGGCGGCATCCTGATACCATTCGATTACGAGTTGCTCTGAAGAAGTGGCGTGATCCTTGGTGGCAAACGCCTTCGCTTGTTCGCCGACCTGCTCGGCGGAATCCAGGCTGATCTGCGCCAGAAACTCGTGACCCATCGCGAAATCGGGATCGATCTGAACGGCTTTGCGCAGAATCTCGATCGACTGCTCTTGTTCCACGCGGTCAAGGTACAAACCCAAAGCTTCCTGGACCAGGCGGCGAGCCTCCGGAGACTTGGTGGTCAGGGGCAGTACTGCGGTCAGCGCATTTGGCTGCGGAACGGTTTGCTGCGCCACACTAACCACGGCGATAAACAGCAAACCAATGCCGGCCAGGGATACGACCGTTTTACGGATGTTCGCGTTATCAGAGATCATAGCTAGTTTCCCCTCAATAAATATCCCTGCTCGACCGGCAACTTGCCGTCGATCTTCAATACGTTCACGTCCTGAGTGAGCGAATACAGGTCCACGACGCCGATGGCGCCGGGGGAAGTCGAGACGAAACGAAGCACGGCATCATCGGAATCGGCGACCATAATCACGTCGCGATGGGCCAGAACGAATGCATGCGCCTGCTCCGGCGTCATGTTCAGCAACTTGCGGACAACCAACTGCATCTCGGCCGAAGACGGATCGCGCATGACGATCCGAATGGCTTTTCCATCCGGCCAACTGCGGTTACGCGCGTTGAAGATTTTCACTAATTCGGAGGCAGTCAGGTTCGACGTGGAGTTCGCCTTGTCAGCCACGATTGCGAATTGCTTTGCTTGAACGGAACAGGGCAGGACCGCGACCCACACCAAGAGCGTCAAGACTAGCCGCCGGTTTATCACAGTGGCGTGATTCTAGCCCGCGTCCAGTTACCGCGAAAAGGTAACCAACGTAACCGTCACAGTTCTGTTTTGGAATGAGATCAGTTATTGGCCCGCGCGCAGCGGCGAAATCAGCAAGCGGGTTGTCGATTTCTTCTTGGAGTCGGACTTATCGGGCTGGTAGACCAGGTCGAGAGATCCTTCTGCCGTGGGAGAAGCATCGGCCAGCATCGCTGCCAGACTGCGGAACGAACGTCCCACATCCACGCCCTCGTGGAACGCGACGGGAGCGCCCTTGTCGATAGCAGGCGCAATCGCCTGATGATTGTTGGGGATTTTCCACAGCAGCTTGCAACCAGTCGCGGCTTCGACGTCTTCGTCCCCGAAGCCCGGGATTTTCTTGTAGCGGTTCAGCACCAGACGGACCCGTTCCCGCCCGGAACCTTCCTCGAGAAACGACCGCAAGCGTCCAGCACTCCACAAAGACACCACGTCGGACTGGGCCACTAACAGAACTGCGTTCGACAGATCACAAAGATGCCGGGCGGTCTGATCCGTGCGATTGGAACAGTCGACCACAACGTATCGAAACTGCGAGACCAGCAGATCGAAAAGGTGAGCCAGTTCGCCAGTGGTCGGGACGGTTTGATGAGGCTCCTGCGGACCCGCCAGTAATTGCAGGCCATTCTTGCAGGAGGTCATGAAGCCCTGCAGCAACGAAGAATCCATGCGATGCAGATTCTGCAAGGCATCGGTCAGGCCGAAGCTCGGCCGAACGTTGAGATGAAGAGCCGCGTGCCCCAGGAGGGCAAAGTCGACGAGCAGTACTCCACCATGCAGTTCCTGCAGGGCGACCGCGGTATTCACCGCGACCGTGGTAGCGCCCGCTCCGCCTTTGGCATTGGCGATCACAAACACACGCGCGCGGCCTGAGGATGTCCGGGCTTTGCCGCGAGAAGCAGTGAAGCGAGTAAAGGCTTCGACCATGCTTTCTGCGGTAGCGTTGCGCTCCATATATTCGCGAGCCCCGGCGCGCATCGCTGAAACAATAGTGCCGGGATCGTTCATCGGGCCCACCGCGAAGATCACAATCTCGCTGGTATTGGAGTGGATCAATTCGATGGCGTGCATGGCCCGTTCGACGTTCTGCGGATCGATGTCGACCAGCACGACGTCGGAGCGCGCATCCTGAATCTGACGCAGGATGGCATCGGTCGGACTAGCAGGAAACCCAACATGGCCAAAGACATTGCGGCCCATCTGGGTGCTCTCCAGCCGTTGCTGGAGGACCGTGAGCCGTTCTGTGTCCTCGGTAAGGAGGGTGACCGCTATGCTGGCATGCATGGCTGGAACCTCAATTATGTACCCGGCAGGTGCATGTTATGAAGAGATCAAAAGCCCGCCAAGTGACTATCGTAACGGAATTTTGCACAGACGTTCCCCTTCAAGATGCACATCACTTCCCCGAGAGCTCAAAAGGACTACACAGCGGCGGAAAACCGCAGAGTGAGGGAATGTCCCCTCAATATTCTACGCAAAACACGGCCGATTGCAAAGCCGCCACCCGTGCGGGGCGGGCTCTGCTGCCCGCCGCGTTTGCTCTTGATTCCTTTCATCTTGAGGATCAAGGCTAAGAAATGGACAAGAGTGTGCGCTCTACACTAGGAGCGGACCTCGTGTAGACCCGCGATCCGGGCGGAGTCGGGTGATCCGCTTTCGGCTTCCGGAAGGAATTCGTATCCCTCGAGATGCACCGCAACCACCGATCGGTCACCCGCTGCTGACGAAACTACACGCAGGACTTTCCCGCGGCAGCGCACGCGCATATTGTCCGCCAGGGTAATTTCCGACGGCATGACTAGCGTGATTTCCATGGCGTCCGCTTCCAATAGCGGCAAGCCGGTGTGGAAGAGCGCACCACGCGCGCACAGATTCTGCGTGAACCCGCATCCTTCGAGTCCGCTAGCGGAATGGCGTACGGAAACGGAGAGGTGGACGTCAAAGCGTTGCGCAGCGCGGCGTTCGAGTTGAAACTGATCGGTGCTCATAACTTCTCCACAAGCTCGAGGCTCGGCCAACCTCTATACTAGACAGGGAAGCTAGTTTAGGACGCTCCGACTTTACCGCGTCCTGCTCTATCTGGGAAGCCCCAAATTGGGCAAGCCACGGCTTCCGGATTGAATCGAGAGATGGGATGCCGTCATCCTAGAAGGCGTGGCCGCCAAGGTGTAGCGTCACGGTTCCGGCGGGCAAGGTGCGGCGCTACCTGGCGACGGCTTGAAAGATTCAGTTTTGAACAAGCAACCAACCACAGCAGATTCCGAAGACCAGGTCCTCAGCGTCTCCGACCGGAGAATCGGTTTGCCTGCAACCCTGCGGGCGTTGCGTCATCGCAACTTCCAGCTCTTCTTCAGCGGACAGCTTATTTCGCTCATTGGCACCTGGATGCAGAGCATGGCCCAGGCTTGGCTGGTGTATCGAATCACCGGATCGTCGCTGCAATTGGGCGCAGTCGGATTCGCCAGCCAATTCCCGGTATTTCTGGTTGCTCCGCTGGGCGGAATCGTAGCCGATCGAAACAACCGGCAGCGCGTCGTGATCGGGACCCAGATCGCTTCCATGATCCTGGCGTTGCTGCTCGCGCTCCTGACCCTTACCCACCGAGTGCAGGTGTGGCACATCTTCGTGCTGGCTGCGTTGCTGGGCGTGGTCAATGCGTTCGACATTCCCGGCCGCCAGGCTTTTCTCGTCGACATGGTCGGCAAAGAAGACCTGATGAACGCCATTGCCCTGAACTCGTCGATGTTCAATGGCGCGCGCATCATCGGCCCGGCGATAGCCGGAATTCTGGTGGCGAAGATTGGAGAAGGCTGGTGCTTCTTCGCTAACGGCGTAAGTTACATTGCCGTAATCATCGGACTGCTGATGATGCGAGTCGAGCGCCCGGCTCGCCGCGCCTCGGCAGCTTCTCCCTGGGCGCATATCATCGAAGGCTTCCGCTTTGTCTTCCATACCGCGCCGATGCGCGCAATCCTGCTTCTGCTCGGGCTGGTGAGTCTGGTGGCGATGCCGTACACCATCCTCATGCCAATCTTCGCGGACAAGATCCTGCATGGCGGGGCCCGCGGCCTGGGCATCCTGATGGGTGCAACCGGTATAGGAGCGTTGTTGGGCGCGCTTACACTGGCTTCGCGAACCGGCGTGCATGGTCTCGGAAGATGGGTGGCATTTTCTTGTGGAGGATTTGGAGTCAGCCTGATTCTGTTTTCTCTCTCGCGGAATTTCTGGCTCTCGGTCGCGCTGCTGCTCCCCGTCGGGTTTGGCATGATGCTGCAGATGTCGTCGTCGAACACGCTGATCCAGGCCATGGTACCGGATCACTTGCGGGGGCGGGTGATGGCGGTTTACTCCATGATGTTTATGGGCTTGGCTCCGTTCGGCGCGTTTATTGGAGGAGCCTTGGCGGATCGCGTGGGCGCGCCACTCACGGTTTCCATGGGTGCCGTCGCCTGCATCGGAGGCGCCGCCTTATTCGGACTACAACTGCCCAAGATCAGGGTGGAAGCGCGCCAGTTGATCGTCGCCCAAGGTACGACCGCCAGCGCCCCAACTGAGGAGATGACCGCCAGAGTGGTGGAAGATTAGAGCTCGGACGGGCGAGTCGCCCGTCACCACACAAACGGGCGACCATTTACGAAACCAGCTCTAGATCCTCGGTCGCTAAAGGACGCGCGATTACTGTTGTCCGAAGCCGGAAACGACCGTGCCCGCGTCCGTCTCAACCAGGACAAGACTCTTGCCGCCGTTGGTCACGACAAAACTGGAATGCTCGGTCTGGCCCAATACCGTGACGGCCATAGTCCCGGTACAGTTCGAAGCGACGGTGTAGGTGCCGGAGGCTGACTGCCCGGTGAAGATCGAACCCGCGATGCTGCCGGATTCGGTTCCACTGATGTTGCCCTTTCCATCCAAGATCAATAAGCCGTCTAGAGCAACCGCGCCCTCGCCAATGAAAACCCCGCCGGCTTCAGTTCCGAAACTTCCCTTGAGTCCAGCCGCCGTGCAAGTCGCTTTCCCCTGGGCTTGCACCGTGCCGGCCTGAACGTTAGGCGCATCCGTGTTCAGGGTTTGCAGGCTCTTTCCGCCTGACACGACTACCAGGTTGTAATGGCTGACCTTACCGCCCTTCGGTTTGATCGTGCCTGAACCGGTGCAATCCGAGTTGACGGTGTAGGTCCCAGTAACGGGAGCGTTCGTAATTACGCTGCCGTCATCACTGCCCGTTTCCGTTCCTGTGAATTTTCCTTTTCCGTCGGCCTTAATATAACCAATCAGGGCAATTGGGCTGCCCTTCTTGTCAAGACCGGTACCAGAGAACCCGTATTTTCCTGTCACGTTCGCGTTGGAACACTGCCCCCACGCTGCCAGGCCAAGAACAAGGACTGCGGTGACGATCAGCAAACTCTTGTGGAATAAGTTGGAAATCATAGGTGATCCTCTTTCTGCTTGCGGCCACGATCCGAGGCGAGTCGCAGGTAAGAGCAAGCGGGGGCGGATGTTAGCAACGGGCATTGCGGGTGTCAAGCCAAAAAAGCCAGAAAAAAAGCACAAAACGGCGTCGCCGTCACAACGGGAAGGAGCAGGTATCGAGCGAAGTGGGCCGAATCGGGAAATCCGGCCCCAAGCTGGCACGACATCAAATCGTTGCGGCGCTGCTATTTGAGAATGATCTCTTGCAGCAATTCGGAGCTGATCAATTCGCGGATTTCGGCGCGTTTTTCCGAGAGCTGTTGTGCGGGTTGTTTGCCGCCGAGGATCTTATCGCGGTACATTTCTGCTTTCGCGGTGAGGCCATCCATGGCTGCGTGGTTCTTGTATTCAACGGCCAGACAGACGTCCCAATCTTCGGGATTATTCTTGGTTTCCTTGAGGAAGAGTTTGTAATCCATGATCGTTCCATCCTTTTTTTCTGCATCGAGGATGGGCTTGCTGGATTGCTGCAGGCTGGTGAGATAGGCGTCCATTTGAGTGGGCTTTACGCGGACCAGCGAGACCCGCCAGACCGGACCCTCGGTGTAGTGTTCTTGTGCGAGCACCGCAGGAGCAAGCAACAGCAACAAAGCTGCGAGACGGTAGATCGTTTTCATAGATCTCCTTGAAGTTAAATTTTGGGGGAGACGGCAGGAGCATCATACGCTTCGCGAGGGATTTTGTATGCGAGTTTGTAGGTTAGAAAAATGCGCTGGCGAGCTTTGCTCGGTGGGACAGCCGACGCGGCTGTCCCACACAAGCTTGCCGATGCGAGAGTTCGCGGGCGGGGCGCCCGCGACGCACTACTTTATGGCGCTTCGATCAGTTCCATCTTCCCATCGCGGGTGCGATGGAGGACCATTACCTTACCCTTTGGATCGCGGAAGACGAAGACATCGCGGTCGCGGAAATGTGCTTCCTTGATGGCTTCTTCGAGGGTCATGGGCCGCATGGCGACGGCGTCCTCGGATCGCACCAGGTGAACTTCAGTGGTCCGAGCGACGGCGGGAAACTTGTGGACAACGACGTCCACCGAAGTTTCTTCGGACAGGCCGACGGCGATTCCCAGCGCTTCCTGAGGCGCCCCGCCGTTCCATTTCTTGGGACTTGGAGTCTTATGATTATGACGTTTCTTGGTGCGCCAGCGAGTCTTGTATTTGACTGCCTGTTTTTCGAGATGCTCGATGGCTTCGCTGACGGCGGAAGGCATGTCGCCCGCTTGAGCCAGTCCGACGAGAGGTCCGTTGCGGGGACTGATGGTGATCTCGGCCTTGTGGCGGCGTTTCTCGACGGCGAGAACGACTTTGGTTTCGAATTTATCAGCCAGGATTTTCCGGATTTTTGCAAGTCCAGATTCAACGTCCCTGCGGATGGCGGGAGTTACTTCGTAGTGCCTGCCGGTGTATTCCACGTTCATGAGCGCCCCCTCATTGAAATTTAATCGTTGCACTGCCTGGGCACTGCAATTATGGAAGCTCGTCTCGCGCTTTATTGCCATCGCAGGAACGCAATGGCGCGCTGTGACTCGCTCAGATCCTTCGACCGCAAAAAGCCGCGGCCTCAGAATGACAAGCCATCATTTTTTTACCCTGCGCTGGTGGGTGCTCGGGATGCGCATATCTTCCCGGTATTTCGCGACCGTGCGGCGAGTGACCTGGATGCCCTGCGATTGCAGGATGCGGGTGATCTGCTCGTCGGTCAGGGGCCTGGCGGGATCTTCTTCCTCAATGAGCTTTTTTACGCGGCGCTTCAGGATGAGCAACGACGTGTTGCCGCCCTGCGGGCCGTTTACGCTTTCGCTGAAGAAGTACCGCAGTTCAAATACGCCTTGGGGAGTGTGCGCGTATTTGCTGGACACGGCGCGGCTGACGGTGGAAGGATGCACGCCGATTTCTTCGGCCACCTCCTTGATCATCATTGGTTTTAACTGGTCGATGCCTTTTTCCAGGAAGTCCTGCTGCCGGGCGAGGATGCTGTAGCAGACTTTAACGATGGTCTGCTTGCGCTGCTCGATGTTCTTGATGAGCTGGATGGCGCTCTTGTAACGCTCCTTGACGTAGTTGCGAGTGTCTTTGTCGTTGGTCTCTTTGGTGAGCAGGCGCTTGTAGGCCGGGTTCAGGCGAAGTTGGGGAACGTCTTCGTCGTTCATGACGACGAGCCACTCGTCGCCATGCTTTACAAAAGCGACGTCGGGTTCGATGAGGCGAGGTTGAGTTTTGTTGTAGCGCAGTCCGGGACGCGGGTCGAGAGTGCGAATGTAGTTGAGCGCTTGCTCCACGGCCTCTACCGGACGAGCCAGGGCTCGCGCGATTTCTTTGAACTGCTTGTTCTGCACCGCCCGCAGATGCTGATCCACGATCGCGATTGCGTCGGTGAGAGTCTGAGCAGTGGATTCTCCGTTACCGTTTTTGTGCAGCTCGAGTTGCTGCTGGTGGTAGCGAAGTTGATAGAGCAGGCACTCGCGCAGGTCTCGGCATGCGACTCCGGGAGGGTCGAGTTGTCTGATTACTTCGATCGCTTCGTGGAGGTCGGAGAGAGAGAAGGATGTCGGGAACGTGGGACGCTGCAGCGGCGCTGGTTGGGATACCGCCGGTTCCGGCGCGGTTGCGATGGCGCTGGGAGTCGCGTCAGGAGTCTGCTCTGCTTCGTTCCATCCCGATGCTTCGGGGAGTTCTGCGACCGCAGCGTTCTCCGATTCTGAGGAATCAATTCCCGCCAGCGCGAGCTCGGCCGGAATAGCCTCGGACGGATCGAGATCCGAAGACGCTGGCTCGGACGCGCTTAGGTCCGACGAACTCAAGCCGAGGGCGGCGGCTTCCTTGAAAACATTCTCGACGATGGCAGCATCGGATTCAGGCGCGGCCGGCGGCGCGACTCCCAGCAGCTCTTCGTCGCTGGCAATCAGGTAGCCGTCCTCATTGAGATTGCCGATGATGAGCTCGACCGCTTCCTCCACCTCGGGACGCATCGAGATCGATCCCAGTTGCCAGACGAGGTGATCGGTCAGACTGCCAGGCTTGGAGAGGAAATTTTCGAACGAGGGCCGTTCGATGTCCTCCATTTCACGGGAGCTGCGATAGCCGGGATCGAGGTAATCTTGGAAAAACGAGCCGAAGTCGATTTCTTCGAAGGGATCTTTCTTTTCCGCGTCGGCCGCGGCTGTAGGGCTTTCTTCGATTGGAGCACGGTCGCGGTCCTCTTCGCGGCGATTCACATCGTCGATGAGCGGAACTGATTCTTCCAGTTCTTCGAGGACCGGGTTCTCGACCATCTCGGCCGTGATCATGTCCCTAAGCTCAAGCTTGTTGAGCGCCAGAACGCTGACCATCTGCACGAGGCCCGGGGTCAGGATCTGTCTCTGCGAGACCTTGAGACTTAGTTTGTGTTGCAGTAGAACCATAGATTCAGTCGTTCGTCGTTGGTCTTTGGTCTTTGGTCGTTCGGCCTTAGTGGTTCAAGCTCTTGCTCTTGACCGACGACCAACGACGTTTCTCTCATACCAGCGAGAAACTTTGCCCTAAATACACCCTTCTTACCTCGGGATCGCCGCCTAGCTGCTCCGGCGTGCCTTGGCGGAAGATTCGCCCTTCATTAATAATGTAGGCGCGGTCGGTGACCGATAACGTTTCCCGCACGTTGTGGTCGGTGATCAGGATGCCGATGCCGCTGGCTTTCATATCGCTGATAATCTTTTGCAGGTCGAGCACAGCAATCGGGTCAATCCCCGAGAAAGGCTCATCCAGCAGAATGAAAGTTGGGTTGATGCACAATGCGCGGGCAATCTCGACCCGGCGGCGTTCTCCTCCGGACAGAGCGTATCCCCGATTTTGGCGGATGTGCTCCAAGCCCAACTGATCGATCAGCTTCTCCATCTTCTCGCGACGTTCGTGCCAGGAGATGGATTGGGCTTCGAGGACCGCAAGGATGTTTTCCTCGACGGTCAGCTTGCGGAAAACCGAAGCCTCCTGAGGGAGATAGCTGATACCGTACTGGCGTGCCCTCAAATACATAGGGACGTCGGTGATGTCGTCCTGGTCAATCAGGACGCGACCGGTATCGGGGGGTATCAGGCCTACGATTGCGTAGAAGGTTGTGGTCTTGCCAGCACCATTAGGTCCAAGCAAACCAACAACTTCGCCCTGCTCGACACGAAGACTGACCCCGTTTACAACCCGGCGGCTGCGATAAGATTTGCCGATTTCGTTGGTGGCTAGTGTACGCATTTATCGTGCCACTCGCGTTTGGGTGATGGCGGGGGATGAATTGTTGCCTTCAACCAGCACCCTATCATCGCGTCTAAAGAAAGTCAACGAAACCCCGGTAATCTTGCCATGTTCGGCATCAAAAATGCTAGGCGGTCCGCCGGTCAGGACGAATTTGTCGTCCGAGGCAGTGTAAATAAGGAGATCGCCAGTGGCGCGGCGGTCCGGTTGAATGATCACAACCTGGTCTTGTGCAACGATCCTTTCTAACTTTCCTGCTCCGGTCAACGATTGGCGACCGCGGGCCTCGAGAAATGCGTCCATCGTTTTGGCAGTGATCGTGACATCGGTACCTCTGGCCACGACGTCTCCCTCGAAGTGCGCTTTGCGTTCGTTGTCCGCGTAAGTGAGACGAGTAGAGGTGATGGCGATTGGGATCGCTTTTTCGGAGCCATCTTTCTCCGATCGCTCGGTTTGAATCAGGACGGTTGAGACAGTTTGGGATGAGGGTGAGCCGAGAGCAACCATGGAGCGGTGGTCGCGGTTGAATTCAATCGACTGCGCTTCGACAATGTTCGCGTCCTGCCAGAGGCGGGCGTCTCCATTGTAGAGAGCGATTGCGGAGGTGCCATGAACGTTCATGGATCGCGCAGTTACGTGAATCGGGCTGGACGACGAGAGAAGCGCGCCTCCGGGCTGCGGTTTCAAATCGCTGTATGTGGTCTTTACGTTGCCGTCGGCGAAGGCGTCCCCGGTGACGCGATTCAGGCGCATCGAGTTCGCGGTCGTAGTCATTCCTCCGTCGGTCACTCGCGGCGAGCCGGTGAGAATCAATACTTGATCGGATGGAGTATAACGGGCGTGGTCGCCCCAGGCTTTGCGTTCTCCGTCGACGTAGGCAACACTTCCCTGCTGGACAACAGATTGAATACCACTGCCGGGCTGGAAACTGGCGTCGACGACGCGGCTGGTGCTGACGCGATCGGGCTCGCCGGGATTCTGGCTGACGATTCGGGCGTCGGGTGCGCCGTGCACTGAGGTGAAGCGCCCGGCGTCGTCAAAGTGTGCCTCAAACTTCGTCGCCGTAATCAACGTTTGTTGTCCACCTTGCTGCCCTGTCGGGCCGCCCGGGCTCAATCCAGGAGTGGGGCGAATCGCGATTTGCGCCGCGCCCGAAGTTTCCGCTCGATCGAGGCGCTTCGCTTTGTCCGCGAGGAAAAAGTCCACGCCTTGCGCCGTCATCTCCAAATCCTGCGCGCCCGCTGGGGGGCTGGCAGGATTCTGATGCTGCAGCAGCTTTACGTGGTCTTCAGCATGTACTTTGGTCAGAAGATTCTTGCCGGAAAATTCAAGGATGACGCGGCCCGCATTGCCTCGCATCGGCCACTCTTGCGCCGTTTCGTTCGCGGCCATTAAATCCTTGCTCGGATTCGATGGGCGGGGACGCCCGTCCTCCGTTGACGCTGCGCGCGCCACCTGGGCTCGGACATCTCCGCTGAAAACGGCAGTCCGCAATGTGTCATGCTGCTTCGCCATGGTGAGTTCGAGTTGCTCGGATCGGGCTTCCGCGGGCTGCGACCCTTCCGATGTGACAACTACGCTGCCGCGGGCTAGAACGCGGTCCAGAGTGTTGTCGGAACGCAGAAAAAGTGTGGCTTCGTCGGCATCGCCCTGCCGAGCGCCGTCTTGCAAGTGCGGGTGATCGAGCACGACAAAATGCGGATCCTTGGTGATGGTTGCGCGCGCAGCCGTTATGGTTGCGGCAGCAGAGCCGCCAAGTACGACATTCACCTGTGACACCAATGTGAGGGCGTTCGTCTTTGCCACATAGTTCACGCCCACGGCTGATCCGTTGCCTTGCGGAAGGCGGAAGTCGATTCTCTCCTTGGTGTGGGCGTCGCCCGTCTTCTGGTTGAAAATGAGGCCGCTGGTCTCCAGATGGATGGGATTCTTGAGTTCGGTAGGCGGAGACTGGTCGGGATTCAACAGGCCTTTCGGGTTCGACTGGAGATCAATCTGGACTTGCCCTTTGGCGGTAACGTCGCCCGATTGCTGGTTGTATTCGAAATCGGCGCCGCGAATCTGATCGAAGCGGCTGGAATCGCTTCCATACAGAGTGATTTGCACATCATGCAACTCGGCGAGGCCGCCTTGCTTGAACTGCACGGCTTTGTTGGCCTGAATCGTGAACAGGGTTCGTCCTTGCTCAGACTTCGAGACGGTGAAACCAGTCGCGCTTTGCTTAATCTCGATGCCCATCTTCTCGGGAACCTGCTTCAGGGCGTTCTGGATGCGATGACTCGCGTAGAAATATGCGCCCGCCACCAGCAAAATCGCGGCGATGGTAGCGCCGGCAAACCAGCGGCGCAAGCGGGTTAGATGAGCAGGCATCTGCAGTAAGTGTACTTCAGGCTTCAGGCCTCGGGCTCAGTTCATTGTTTCTCAGGTGTCGGTTTCGGTGTAAGATACGCCACCATAATTAGAACTCTGGGCCGACCTGGGCGACACGTCTCGGAGGAGGAACCGATGAGCCCGGACATTCCATACAGCGCAGCACACGAAGATCTTTTCAACCCTGGGCGGCGGGATGAGTTTTTTTCTCCTCCACCGCAGTCTGACGTGGCACTATGCGCGGAGATGGCGCGGCTTGCCTATTGCAGGATGGAGCCTGACTTTGGTTTCGACCGCAAGCGCATCGGAGATATTCTGAGACGCGTGGATTTTACCGACTGTGACTTCTTCGAGAATCCAGGAACTGCCCGCGGCGAGGGGGTTCACGGTTTTCTGGCGCTGCGGCAGAATGACAGAACGGCGGTGGTTGCTTTTCGAGGAACAGACGCCGCAGACCCACGCGATGTGCTCTACGACATTAAGTTTTGGCTCATCAACTGGCCAATCGGAGGTAAAGTGCACGGCGGCTTCTTCCGCGCGCTCAGAAATCTCCAGGTTTCGCTCGAAAAGGCACTTAAGAAGGTTGACGGGTACCGATTGCTGGTGACGGGCCACAGTTTGGGTGCGGCCATGGCGACCTTGTTTGCGAGCGCGCACCCGCCGGACGCTCTTTACACATTCGGCTGCCCTCGGGTGGGAAACGCCAAATTTGTCGCGACGCTGCGAGGAGTCAAGAGTTTCCGCTATGTGGATTGCTGTGACCTGGTAGCTCGCGTCCCGCCCAGCATCTGCTATCGCCATGTTGGAGAACCGAACTACATCGATCGCAACCGAAAAACGATGTTCGCGCCGACCATGCTCAAGATGCGCTGGGATCGATTTCGGGCCGCCTTGGAGTACGAGAAAACGGAAGCGTTGAAACCGGGCAATGTGAAACTCCGCGATCTGGCCGATCATGCCCCGATCAACTATGTCTGGGCGGTAAAGGCGGAACCACCCCATTGGGGAGACAGTCAGCTTTGACCTGGACATAACTCCACTTGGAACCCGGTCATAACAACTTAATCTCCATTGCGCCGACGATGACGGCTCGCGTCAAGGATGTGTCTTCATGTTTCGCGATCTTGAAGTCGCGCAGCGAGAGTTCCAATCCTCCGAACTCGGGATGATCGTTGTGATCTATCGTGAAGGCGATATCGAGAGAATCTCCTGGGAGCAATTTCGCCTGCTGGATGCGCTCGGCCATTCGCCATCCGAGGGCGTCATGCGTGATCGATTTTTGCCAGCCACCTGCTGTCTGCGCGTGTATACGCGGCAAAACCGCTGCATCAGGGTGACATCGAGGCGCGGTCAGCACAGCGACTTCGCTAAGCTCTTCGTCCGCGTCTTGCGGGGAAGCCAATTTCAGTTTGACGTGCTTTTCTTTCATCACCCGAGGCGGAGCCATCAGACGCAGGTTGCGGGAGGCAAAGACTGGTTCGGGGTTCCCGATTCCGAAGGGTTCGAGTTTTCGCAGGGCTTGAAAAAGGTCGGGCGTAATTTGATCGAACGGGAGCTCTGCATCGAGATCGAGGACGGGCTCGAAGTCGGCCAGGGTCAAGCGTGCGCGGGCGTAGGTGTCGAGATGAGTGCACAGTTCTGGCAGGTTCGCGGCCGGCATGGAAAACCCGACTGCGTGCGCGTGTCCGCCAAATCGTGTGAACAGCGAGGCGCACGACTCGAGTGCGTTCAGCAGGTGAAATGCCCGAATGGACCGGCCCGAGCCGTGGGCGTCGTCGCCATCGCGGGAGATCACCAGCGTCGGACGGCAGTAGCGTTCTACAACCCGCGTCGCAGTGATTCCGATTACTCCGCGGTGCCATCCGTCGCCGTCGATCACCAGGCAAAAAGAATCCAGTAATACGGGTTCCTGCTGAAACCGTAAATCGATGGCTTCGAGAATTCTGCGTTCTTCTGCCTGACGCTCAGCGTTAAGTTGGTCGAGCTTGTTGGCAATCTCGCGGGCGCGGCCTGAGTCTTTTACGCTGAAGAGTTCGATCACGTCGCGGGCCACATCCATGCGTCCGGCAGCGTTGATGCGGGGCGCGATGCGGAATCCAACTTCGCCCGAGGTAAGCGGCCTGCCGCCGACCTGTGCGACTTCCAGCAACGCTTTGAGCCCGGGGTTTACCGCCGAACGCAGCGCGTCGAGACCAAGCTTGGCGAACACGCGGTTCTCTCCGGTCAGAGGCACAGCGTCGGCGATGGTGGCGATCGCTACCATTTTCATGAACGACTTCAGCAACGGGGCTTGATCTCTGTGGGCGAGGCGGCGCTCCATCAAGGCCTGCGCCAGCTTGAACGCAACGCCTGCGCCGCACAACGCCTTACTGGGATATTCGCACCCCGGTTGATTAGGATTCAGCACGGCGAGCGCAGTGGGCATGCCGTCTTTGCCGGGCAGGTGGTGATCGGTGACGATCAAGTCCACGCCGAGTCGATGCGCCGTCTCGGCGGCGGCGAAGGCACGAATGCCGGTATCCACGCTGATGATGAGATGGATGCCTGCGGCGGCAGCTCGCTCGATCACATCGCCTCTGAGGTCGTAGCCTTCTTTGATTCGATGGGGAACATGAAAGTCGGCTGAGCCGCCGCATAGTTCGATTGCGGTTTTCAGAATTACGATCGCGGTCGTCCCGTCTACGTCGTAATCGCCGTATATAAGGATGCCTTCTTTGCGCTCGATCGCGGCGTCGAGGCGGTCGGCGGCGGCTTTCATCCCGGACATTAAATACGGCGAGTGCAAATGGGCGAGGGATGGAGTGAGAAAGCGTTCGGCGGCTTCGGGGTCGTCGATTCCGCGCATGACGAGAAGGCGAGCGAGAGTCGCGGCGAGCCGCTGATCTTTGATGCCGATGGCCGTGCTTGAAGATAGTGCCGCAGCCAGGAGTTCGACATGGTTTGAGTCAGCGGTTTTCGGAGTCCATTGCATGAATTGAGAATCATTGTAACGCCGCCGTCTCGGCGGCTGTCGTGCGGGCGCTACAAAGAAGGGTGACAGACCGAAGACCCGTCCCCACATTTAATAAGGTTTGTCGTCGTCCTGGTCAGGGCCGTCCATAGGGAAACCGGCGAAATCGTCGGCCATTTCGAGGATGTTCTGGTAGCGCTCGTACCAAGGCGTGGAGGCTTCGTAAACCATCATCACTCCTTGTTGGGCGAAGCCCAGTTGCACAAAGCCGGTTTTGCCGACGTAGGTGCGCAGCCAGCGCGCTTCCTCGATGTCCTCATCACTGCTGAACTCGGCCGTGCTCAGGCGCTCGATCATGGCATCGAGTTCCTCGCGCTCCAGCCGCCACGAGTCCATGGTGACGAATGGCGCTGCGGAGGCCTTCGCAAGTTCGACGAAATCCTTCCAGCTGTCAGGATTGACTTGCGGCTTCCAGGTGACGCTCTGCACTTGTTCGTAGTCGACGAAGCCAGGAAAGCGGCGCATGCCGTGGCCTTCGATGAAGGCCACCATATCGTCCTTGAGGTTGCTGAGATCGTCTGATGCCGGAGACATAAAAGGGGCTCGGATACGAGCATTGTATGCCTGAATGGCTGCAAAGACGAGGCGTCGGGCTTCAGGCGTCAGGCGTCAGGCTTTCCGGTTCAACGCCATAATGTCCCTACCGCAAAATCGCATTAGATGTCTGCAGCCTGAAGCCTAACGCCTAACGCCTGACGCCCGCCCTCCCTGTGCTACACTGTTTGTTTCACGACGAACTTCCGATCCGCACCATGCTTCTTTCCAAAGAATATGTGGGCTATTTGGCCCGCGAAGTCACGAAAAAACTGATTGCAGGCAAGTTCATCGAGACCAAGGCTACCGCTGCGGTCACGGAGAAAGTGCACGCGGCAATTCTCGATGAATTCTCACTCGAAGACCGCATCAACGACGAGGTGCGGGTCATCCTGGAAGCTTATTCCGCTGAAATGCAGAAAACCGGCGCCAACTATCAGGAAATGTTTCGCAAGGTGAAGAACGAACTGGTGCGCAAGTACAAGGCGGTGCTGTGAGAGTCAGCCGTGACAAAGTGAATAAAGTAGCGCACATGGTCACGGACGCGCTGGCCGAGATGGATGACCTGGATTTTATCGAGGACCGGAATACGATCCGCCTGGAAGTGCGCAAGATCATGGAAGACGTGCTGAACCAGGAAGAAAAGATCGACCAGGCGGCGCGCTTCAAGATCGAGAATCAGAAGCGGACGATCCTCGAGGGCAGCCAGGAGTGGGATATTCTTTACCGCAAGTATTACAACGAAGAAGTGAAGAAGTTGGGAATCTAAGTTTTATCAAGCCGGCACGGGACAGACCATCTGCATAATTTTGCACATTGGTCGCAACATTCGTCCTGAACATTTTTTCTTGACATGACAGTCGACAGATGTAAGATGGGGCCCCCGGCCATCTACGTTTCAGTCGCTGCCAGTCGGGAAAATTTCCACACGCTGCGGGGACCAGCGAAACAACTGTCGCGGCAGTAGGAGAAAAATACGGAGGTGGGCTTCCGCGTCCTGATCCAGTTGAGCCCAGTCTAATTCGAAAAACAAACGGAGGAGACAACAGTGAAGAATTCAGCATTCGCAAGAATACTGCTCGGCTTGGCCGTGCTGACCCTTGTCGCTGCAACCGCTCTGGCTCAGGATAACTCCGCAATCACCATTAACGGTGGACGAACCACCGTGATCATGAAAGCGCCCTCCCAGGTACACAATCAGAAAATCGTGCCGCCCGCCCATCCGTTCTATGACAACATCGGCACCAGTGGCTATGAAGAGGGCGAAGGTTACACGGTATCCGATGGCAGCCCGATCGGCACTGAATACACTCCGGGCGTGCAAGTCGTCTCTTTGAAGTCAGGCACCACCAAGAAGGTTAGCGTGGGTCTCGGCTTCGTGACCGGCACGAACGGTGCCATCCTGGTGGTCGACAAGGACTGCAAGGGTGTTCCTTGCGGCAAAATCGATAAGACCAATCTTTGCAAAGGAAAGCTCAAGAACCTTCCTACATTCGGCTCGACCGGCACCACCGTCGTAAGCATCAAGTGCGCAGTGCCACTCAAGAAGGGGAAACCCTACTGGGTGTATGTTGAGAGCGACGCCAATTCCTGGCTGGCATGGAACTTGGCGCTCACAGCCACCTGCGGTGTCATCGAAGGCACCAACGATGTATGGGGATCGCCGTCTCAGGGTTCGACCTGCGCTGCTCTGACGATTAAGTAAGACTGATCGCTACCTTTGCTTATTGACTCGGAATTCGGGCGTAAGCGCGGTGTTGGTGATGTGAAGAATCCGCCGGTGTTCAGCTCTACTGAGTTGGCGCCGGCGTTTTTTCGTCTCGATGACGCGCCAGTTGAGCTTTTGTATCCCCGTCTGCAACGAATGCAATTTTGGCCTCTCTTGACATTCGCTTTTTATTCGCTTACAATCTGGCCCGTTGTGTAGGACTTCAATCAACCGTCAGCGGAGAATCAAATGTCCCTCACTCAATCTCTTCTATCCGAGTTCGATCAGGAAATGGCCAATACCCGCAAGACTCTGGAACGGGTTCCGGATGAAAAGTTTGCCTGGAAGCCGCATGAAAAATCCGGCAGCATGGGCTGGCTGGCTGGACACCTTGCCAATATTCCCGGATGGGCAGTCGACACAATCAAGCACGATTCCTTCGACATGTCGCCCGGAGGCAAGCCTTTCACACCTCCGCCCGCGCCCAACTCCCGGAAAGAACTGTTGGAGTTGTTCGACAAGAACGTCGCTGCAGCCCGCGCGGCTCTGGCAGGCACGAGTGATGCCGACATGGGAAAGCCATGGTCATTTCTCAATAACGGCGTGACCGTTTTTTCCATGCCACGAAGTGTGACCCTTCGCACCTGGGTGATGAATCACAATATTCATCATCGGGCTCAACTGGGCGTTTACCTGCGGCTGAACAACATCCCGGTGCCATCGATTTATGGGCCGTCGGCTGACGAAGGTCGGATGTAGAACTGGAGATGCGATGTTCGGTGGAGCATGGTCTAGTAGCGACCTTCCCTGATCCAGAGCCGGACTTGTTCCTCGACGGAAAAACTGTCTGAACCGTGGCGAGCGAACTTCGATTCCAGCGCGAAGGCGTGGGCCTCAAGCGGCACCGCGAAGTGCGCATTGGTTCTGAGGAAACCGCGAACCAGCAGGTCGGAGTAACGCTGGGTTCCGAGGATTTGAAACTGAACCGCATGTACCAGCCCGTGAAAGAGGGCGTCGTCGGTGATTCTCTCGTTGAAGACGGCAACATCCAGAAAGGTCAGGGAAGCCATCTGGGAAAAGTCTGGAAGATTCAAGAACCCCAGATCCCTGGCCTTGGAGTAAAACGGCGGGTTCGGAACGCTTTCGCCTTCGAGTTCGACAACCCTGATGCGGTCGAGCAAGGGCGGGGAGAAAAACGGCCGCATGATTGCCTTGCGCTGCGCGCTTAGCGGCGCTCCCACGGGAAAGTAGTGGTCGCGTTGCTGGCGCACATACGCGGAAATGGAAGCGCTGAACTCCAAAGCCTGCTCTTCGCTGAGCCTCGGCGCGCTGCTCTTGAAAAGCTGGCCAGCAGCGGGAAGCTGCCTTTCGATGGAGGCATAAAAGTCATTCAAAGCCGCGGCGGAGTTAATGGCCTTGCGCAAGAGGTCGTGCTCGGCGTAGTGGGCAAGGTCTTCCGTTGAGAAGCGAAGGCGAAGCTGGTGGGTTGCGCACTCTGCGCTGAGCAGTTCCAGCCGCGCATGACGCAGCTCTGCGTTCATTTGCACGACCGCGACCCGGTCTTCCGGGTTGTCCCACGAAAACATCTTCAGACTCCTGAATTCAGCTATACAAAATGGGGGAAGGGGCCTATAGTTATTACGTATACAGCGTTACGTTTACAATGTCAACATGAATTATTAAAACGTTTATGTAGGGGAAAGGGACAGAAATGCCACGGCAACCTGATCCTGATCTGCAAGAACGCATTTTGAACGCCGCCCAGAAGTTATGGAAAAAGGGCGCGGAGAAAACGCTCACCATGCGGGCCGTGGCCAAAGCCGCCGGCACCAATACCCCGGCGGTCTACCGCCGGTTTGAAAACCGCGAGGACATCTTGCGCGCCCTGCTGCGGCGAATCCAGCAGGATGTGGCCGACGCGCTTCAACCCTGCTCGTGTCCCGAGGAAGCGTGCGAGCGCTACCTGGAGTTCGCCGTGAGTCATGCCCACGAATACGAACTCTTCTACACTTATGCCTACGAACTTTCGCAATCCTTCCGGCCGGACCGCGCTTCTCCGCTTCGGGAACACCGGCCCACCATGCAGTTCATGGAGACCAAACTGGCCGAGCGCCTGGGCGGCACAGCCGCGGACCACACGCGCCTGTCACTGGCTTTGTGGACCATGGCGCACGGAACGGCCATGCTGCTGATTTCGAGAGCGATCCCGGCGGGACATGTGGCGGAGCTGCGCTCCGTGTTCACGGCTGCCGTGGACACTCTAATCAAGAGCTCGTCGAGCTTGTCAGTTCGGAATTGATCGAATCCCTCGGCGAGGCAAAGATTGCACAATTATCGGTGCTAGTTTTTGCTGAAAAAAAACGCTCAATTCCGCGCAAAATCTAGAAAACAAGGGGTCGGAATTTTTCTTGCCTCCTAGATCTATGGTTCTAAAGGTAGTTAGAAGCAAAATATTCAAAACATGGGAGTTATGTTGCTCTCCCGCGAGCTCACTTCCATTTTGGAACTGCGTAGAGCGGCTCAGGATCTGCGTCCGTTGTCAGGTTGTCAAAGACCGAGGATTATCTTGTAGATAACATCTACGCTCCTATGTTATCGGAAGTGATGGGCTGAGTGCAATCAAAATCTGAATGATTGCGGACCCGGTTCCCAAATTGGGAATCTCGTGCCTTTTCACCGTGAGCGCGACGGGACCGCTCGGAATGTATGCGGCGGTCCTGCGCCTCGATGTCATCGAAAAGCCCGCTTTTTTGTTTAGGAAAAGCATGGGCCAGGCCCCGAACCTTGGGCGTCAACTACTACGGGCGAAGCTCGAATGCGGTACCGCAACCCAAGCCCTGGCATCCCGCCCCGCCCAATACTGTCACGCCGTACAGGTGGCCCCACTTGCCCCAAGCCAGGCCGCCAGTGCATCCCGCATCTTCGGGAGCGATAAATTTGTGGAGAGTAGTTTCGGTCCAAACAGTGGCTTCTCCTGATGGCGGGCTAAGCCGAAAAGCAGCGCCAGAGAAACCATTCCCCCCACCTGTTTGTGTTGTGCCAAACAGATTTCCCATGCGGTCAAACACCATGCGGTCTCCCGGCACGGCGCCATCGTTCCCATCTTGGAATGCGTACAGGCTGGTGAAGGTCCAACCCTTACCCTTCTGAGTCGGGGGCGAAAGCTCGAATACCACACCGCAGCCGAAGCCGCCAGCACAGTTCAGATCACCTCCAAGGGACGTAGTCCCATACAAGTTGCCAGAACTGTCGAGGTTTATAGACCCCTCAGGACTAATAATATCGTTGTTGTTGAGATCGAACGAATACGGCACAGTCTCGGTCCAAGCACCCCCTCTCTTCGTAGGCGGCTTCAAACGGTAGACCGCACCCCAATCGTTGGTTCCCCCCCGAAACGTCGTGCCGTAGAGGTTTCCCTTTTGGTCAAACGTGACGCCCGCCCAAGGTTCATCTCCATCAGGCTTTCCCGTAAATGTGTAAAGCACGCGAAAACGCCACTTGCCGCCTTTCTGCGCTGGCCGCTTCAATTCAAAAACCGTGCCACAGCCACCGTGCCCACACCCGGAGTTCCCGCCTAGCTCAGTTGCGCCATAAATGTTTCCATCTACGCCAAAAACCAGACCTTGAATTGCGCTGCCATCGCTGTTTCCATTAAGCGTGTAAAGCGGGACGTACCTCCAGGCACCGCCCCTCAAAACTGGCGCCTTCAATTCAAAAATGGTGAGGGTAGAGTTGACACCATACAGGTTTCCGTCTGGGCCAAGGATTACCAATGCCGGCGACTGCTGTCCGTTACCTGGAAAATCGTACAGTACAGACTCCTTCCACACTCCATCTCTAGCTTGAGGCGCGGTCAGCTTGAACACTGTTCCGGCATTGGGAGGACCACCACCACCGGTGACCCCATAGAGGTCGCCATTCTTCGCAACCGCTGGCACACCGATTGCGTCCCAGCCATCCGGTATGCCACGGAATTTATAAATGGTTCGATACGAGATATCGCGCCCGAGCGCGGCACCTCCCAGCACAGCAATGGCGGCAAGCACTTGCAAAGTGAAAAATATTAGGCTTGAATCTCTGCGGATCATCTGAGTTCCTTAGCCGCAACGAAGGCGCGGTTGGGTCGCGCAGGGAGCTACTATAGCACACGGGGTACTGGCCCATGCTTTCCTCAAGCAAACAACCCTGTGCCCTGCCCGTGAGGAGAGACTGATCGAAAAGCTGGATCACACGCACAGAGGCCCCGGGGCAGCGCGGGCTGGTCATCGGAAGAACGCCGGGCGGAGATTGGATCTCGGTGGGCGGCGCGGCGCGTGAGCGGTTTGGAATGTGTCCGGCGGTTCGGCGCTGCGATGTCGGCGAAAAAGCCCCGCCCTCTCGCACAGAACGCGAGAAGGACGGGGCACCCGATTCTTTGTCCTTGTTTAGGGATTGCGCAGGCTGGCCCCCGGCTCGAAACCTTGGGCCTCAAACATTCCTGCATCCCATCCTTTCGCACAGAACACGAAAGGGTGGGTCACCCTAATTCTATATGCGGCTGAAGGCGGTCGAAAAACGGGGACTACTGTTCCAGGGATGGGGAAAGCTGTCTGCTTCCCCCACCGCCGGCTGGCCGCCAGGAAACAGCTTCCCAAGGCACTGAGTGGCGCGCGGGGAAGCTACTCTGGTGGCCAATCTTCTTTTACGGGCCGGTCGTGCTGACCGATTGATTGTTGATTCCGACCAGGGAACATAGGACCTTGCCACCGCTAAATTCAGAGCAAGCTGGGCCGCCGCTGATCGGCTTTGCACCCACTTTGGCGAAGGAGGTCCAGGTGGTTCCATCGTAAGTGGCCGTGTAGAGGAACGAGTCGGGCACGTAGATCACTCCGCAGGCGAGCGACCCGGCAGAGGGCTCCGCGCAACTGACGCGCGGGCCGATGTTACCGCCGGTGATTCCGCGCCACCCCGTCCAGTTTTGGGTCTCCCAGATCCCGCTATTGAACTTGTTGGCGTAAATGGCGAGGTTGCTGGCCCGGTCGAAGCACACTACCTGGCCTTTGACGCCCAGAGGGGTGCAACTGGGGCTGCTGCCGCTGATGCTGCCTTGCAACGTCAGAAAGCCCTCCCACTTCGAGCCATCGAAGCGGTTTACGATGATGGTGTCATTGCCGGCGGTGGGAAGCCCATTCATCGCGCAGATTACGTCGCCATCGTTGTCGCCGGCGCACCCTGGGCCGGAGGTCAGCGTGGCGGTCACAGTTTTGAATGAACCCCAAGTTGAGCTGGTGGTAGTCAGAAGCGCGTTTCCGAGCCCACTGCTCTGACTGCGTGCCGCGCAAAGGACTTTTGTGTTGCGCAGGAGCGCGCAACTGGGTGCGGAGAAAATCTGTCCCTTGGAATCGATGAAGGCGCTCCATTTCGTGCCGTCAAATATGGTCGCAACCAGTGTGTTGGTACCGCTCCTCACGCCACAAACCACATTGCCGGTTCCATCATTCAAACAGCTGGGGTCGGAGGTAACGAGTCCGGTCAGGTTGGTCCAGCCGGACCAGGCCCCGCCGGTATATTCGTTTGCCATCAAAGTACTGGTTTGGCTTCTCGCCACGCATACCACGTTCTGAGAGGCGAGTTGAGCGCAAGAGGGTTCACCGATCGTGGAGGTTGTTCCCATGCTGCGGAAACCACTCCAGGTGGCCGATGCGGATGGGATAAGCAACGAAGCGACGGCGAAGACTACGAAGTTACAGAGAATCCTGCGTTTCATACGGAACACTCCTTTTTAATTTTGTATTGCTCGAAGAGCGCGCAGCGAACCGACGACAGCTGGTTTTTGAGTTGGTCGGGATAAGAGCCCCGGTCGTACGTCTCTATCCAGCCTTTACTACGCATTGCGCGGAAGCGGGACAAAAACCGTCATGCTTCTCGGAAATAAATGGAAACGAGGGGCAAAAAGAGTTTCGTGAGACTGTGGGGAGATTTCATGAAAGCTCCTGATGAGGGTGCGGAAAAAGTCGCTGAGGACGAGGAAAACTCGCCTCAGGCGCTGAAAGCGCCGAAACAATTTCATCGACTTAGCGGCCCGACTGAAGTCGGGCCCTTCCCAAAGGTTGCGTGAATCGTACTTTTTCCGCAGCCTCGTGGATTGCGTAGAGGTGGTATCGGCTGATACCATTCCGGTCTTGGGAGAGTCGCTCTCCCGATTCGTTCCCCCGATTGATAACCCCGTAGACTCCCCACTACGCATTGCGCAAAAGTGCCTGGAAAACTGTCATGCGGTTTCGAAATAATCAGGTGGCAAGCAGATTCCTTCCGGACGAGCTGGGCAAAACACCGGAGGAAAGAAGAACGCTCGACCAGCTTTTCAGCGTGACCTACGAGGAGCTGCGTCGGCTGGCGTCGAGTGTCAAGCGGAGCGACCCCGGCGCTACGCTGAGCCCTACGACCATGGTCAACGAGGCCTGGGTAAAGCTGGCGAAATCACCGCGCTTCGCCTCGACCTCCCGCGTGCACTTCAAGCGAATCGCCGCCCGGGCCATGCGCCAGGTTCTGGTTGAGGCGGCCCGGCGCCGGAACGCGTTCAAGCGTGGCGGGGGTGAGGGAGTCACGGTCATCGCGTTTGACGAGTCGCAGCAAGAAATGGCGTCCTGCGGACAGGACTTGCTGGCACTGGATACGGCCCTGGAAGAGCTGGCGCGCATTCAGCCGCGTCAAGCCATGATGGTCGAGAGCAGGTTCTTCGGGGGACTGGATATCGGTGAAATCGCGACGTTGCTGGCGGTTTCCGAAGCCACGATACTGCGCGATTGGCGAGCCGCCAAGGCTTGGCTCGCTCATGAGCTTCGGCAAGCCAGTTGACTTAACGCGGAAAACGTAGCGAGCTACGTTTCTACGATCGCGGGTCACGGAGCAACCATGGACAGCACGCGCTGGGAGCGAATCCAGACCCTGTTTCACGAGGTGGCGGACCTTCCGGAAGCTGAGCAGCGCGCTTTCCTGGAAACCGCTTGCCACGATGATGCTGGGCTCATCGCCGAAGTGCTGGCCCTGGTTGAGGAAGATCGCGGCACTTCCCTGCTCGATCGTGATCTGGCCCACGTAGCGCATCAAGTGCTCGACGAAGCGGCTGCGCCTTCGCTTCGGTTTAAAGAAATCGGACCGTACCGCATCAAGCAGGCGCTGGGCGAAGGTGGAATGGGTGTGGTTTATCTGGCGGAGCGGGCCGACCTGGGCAGCCTGGTCGCGATCAAGCTGCTGCGCGATGCGTGGCTGTCGCCGGCGCGCCGCGAACGCTTCGCCAGCGAGCAACGCACGCTGGCGCAACTCAATCATCCATCGATCGCACGGCTCTACGACGCCGATACCCTGGACGACGGGACTCCGTGGTTCGTCATGGAGTATGTCGAAGGGGTTCCGCTCACCGAGTACTGCAGCCAGCACGCGTGCTCGATCGAGCAGCGGCTGCAACTTTTTCGCGCAGTGTGCGAAGCCGTGCAATACGCGCATCAGCATGCAGTCATCCACCGCGATTTGAAACCTTCCAATATTTTCGTCAAGCCGGATGGAAGCGTCCGATTGCTCGACTTCGGGATTGCCAAGCAACTCGAAAGTCTGGAAACGCCGGCGGGCAAGAATCAAATCGGAATTGATCAAACAATGACCGGTCTGCGGCTGATGACGCCGGCCTACGCCGCTCCGGAGCAGATCCGCGGGGATCGAGTCGGGATTCACACCGATGTTTATTCCCTCGGGGTGATTCTGTATGAGCTGCTTGCGGGTGCGCTTCCTTTTGACCTGTCAAAGCTGACTCCCGGAGAAGCCGAGGCGATGATCGTAGGTCGGGATCCCGAGAAACCGTCGACCGTCTCCAAGGGGACGGCCGAACAGTTGGGCGCGAACTCTGACACCCTTTTTGCCAGCAAGACCGCCTGGGCAGACTTGGATGTGCTCTGCCTTACTGCGATGCATAAGGATACGGAGAGGAGATATCCGTCGGTCGAAGCGTTGATTCGAGACATCGATCACTATCTGAAGGGCGAGCCGTTGGAGGCGCGGCCCGACACCTTCCGCTACCGGCTGGGCAAGTTCGTCAGGCGGAATCGGCGCGCCGTTACCGCGGCGGCGCTTGTGTTCGCCATCATCGCCGGAATGACGATCTTCTTCACGGTACGGCTGGCGAAAGCCCGGAACTCCGCCTTGGAGGAAGCGGCCCGGACCCAACGCATCCAGCTCTTTATGATGAACCTGTTTCAGGGTGGTGACGAGTCGGCCGGGCCCGCCGATAGCATGCGGGTCGTCACCCTGCTTGACCGCGGCGTGCAGGAGGCGCAGAGTCTCAACGGCGATCCGAAGGTGCAAGCGGAACTTTATCAGACCCTCGGAACCATCTATGAGCAGTTGGGCAAGTTCGATCAAGCGGATTCGTTGCTGCACTCCGCTCTGGAACGGCGCAAGTCCATCTTTGGCCAGGACAGCACCGAAGTGGCGGAAAGCCTGGTGGCGCTCGGCCAGTTGCGCTCTGACCAGGCTCAATACGATGAAGCCGAACAGCTCGTCCGACAAGGACTTGAGATGAGCAAGCGGCACCTCCCGCCGACTCACCCACGCGTGGGAAAAGCGCTGTACGCCTTGGGAGAGGTATTAGTGAATCAGGGCAAATACGACGCGGGCATTCAAGTGCTCGACGAGGCGGTGCAGATTCAGTCTGCACCTGGGGGAGTAACCGCCGACCTGGCGGAGAGCCTGACTGAGTTGGCCAACGCGCAGTTCTACGCCGGTCACCTGGACACTTCCAATTCGCTGAACCTGCGCGTATTGGCGATGGACCGCCAGCTCTACGGCGAACGCCATCCCAATGTAGCCGAGGATCTGATCAACCTCGGCGCCATTCAAACCGAGTGGGGGCACTACCCCGAAACCGAACGCTATTATCGCCAGGCGCTGGACATTATCGAGAGCTTTTATGGGAAAGACCACCCGGAAACGGCGTCAGTGATGACCCTTCTGGGACGGACGCTAAATTCTCAGGGACGATTCAACGAAGCGGCTGACATGCTGCGAGAGGCGCTCAGCATTCAAGAGCGGGTTTATGGGCAGGTGCATCCGCGCGTTGCCGCCGCCGTAGGAGAATTGGGCAAAGTGGCGATGCAGGAAGGTAAGCTGGACGAAGCGGAGGCAGATTTCCGCCGCCAGGCCGATATCTACCGGTCGGTCTACAAGGGAAAGCACTTTTACATCGCTTCCGCGTTGGTCAACTTGGGCGGCGTCTACATGGAGAGGAAGCAGTACGCGCGCGCGGAGCAACTTTTCCGGGAGGCACTCCAGATGGACGCCGAAACGCTTTCGCCCTATCACCTGAACGTGGCGATCGCGCGCATCAAACTGGGACGCGCCCTCATTCCGCAGCATCGCTATGCGGATGCGGAGGTTGAGAGCCTGGCTGGCTACGAGATCCTGGCCAAGCAGACCAGTCCGCCGGCGATCTGGCTGCACAACGCGCGTAAAGATCTGGTCGAAGAATATAGTGCCCTGCGTCATCCCGAGAAAGCCGCGAGGTTTCAATCGGAGTTGGCCGCCACGGACGACAAGACCCTCGACGCCAGCAAGAAGTGAAAATGTTGCCGCCCAGAGAGGTTGCAGGCGACGTCTTTACACAACAAGAACGTGTACTGTAGAGACGTAGCTGGCTACGTCTTCCCTGGGCACCGATGAGTCCGCTGAGCCAAATCACGACCCTGCTAAAGCAGGCGGCTTGCGACGCAGGGTTTGAACTGTCTGGAATCGCGCCGGTCCGCGACCTTCCCGAGCTCAATCACTTTCCGCATTGGATCGGCGCCGGGCACGCCGGAGAAATGAAGTACCTGGAAGCCCGCGACGAGGCCGGACAACTCAAACGCGCTTCCCTCCAGTCGACTGCTCCGTGGGCCCGAAGCGTGGTAGTCTGCGCCATCAACTACAACACAGCGCATCCCTACTCCACGCAGGTCGACAATGCTGATCGGGGATGGATCTCGCGCTACGCGTGGAGCCGCGAGGACTATCACGAATCGGTGATGCGGCGGTTGCGCGTGGTGGAAAAATCGTTGCGAGATGCAGTCGGGGAGCGAGGGCAAGATGCCCTCGCGACCGGCAAGACGCCGGCGCTACAGACTCGTTGCTATGTGGATACCGGACCGTTGGTCGAACGCGTCTATGCCAAGTATGCCGGCGTCGGATGGATTGGAAAGAACACCTGCATTCTGAATCAGAAACTGGGATCGTGGCTGTTTCTGGGCGTGATTCTGACGTCGCTTGAACTCGAACCTGATCTGCCCGCGCCCGATCGCTGCGGCTCCTGTACGCGCTGTATCGATGCCTGTCCCACGGACGCGCTGATCGCGCCGTATCAGCTCGATTCCAACAGATGCATCTCGTATTTGACGATTGAGAAGCACGGCGCCATTCCCGAAGAAATGCGAGAGGGCATGGGGCGGCACATTTTCGGCTGCGACATTTGCCAGGATGTTTGTCCCTGGAACCGCAAGGCTCCGGCGACGGGCGCAGCGGAATTTCAGTCACGAGAAGGACTGGTCAATCCAGCGCTCGAATGGCTCGCCGAAATGAGTGCGGAAGAATTCCGGGCGAAGTTTCGCGGCTCTGCCATTCGCCGGACCAAGCGCACCGGCCTGCGGCGAAATGCGGCCATCGCAATGGGCAACAGCGGGAATCGGGGGTTCGTGCCTGTTTTGGAGAAACTGGGATCAGACGATGATCCGGTAGTCGCAGAAAGTGCGCGGTGGGCTGGCGAGCGGCTTTCTGCGCCCGCGAGACCGAAGCCCGGGTCGTAAACAATCGGCTGGCCTCTGAAAAGGAATCCTCGCCTCCGCTCAAACTAACCTCGTACCATGCGGTCCGGGTTACACTTCTATTTCACTGCATATGGCAAACTTTCATCGAGGGGCGCGATGAATATTCTGGAATTCACGATTTTGCTTTCCGCAGGGTCGTTTGTTGCTGGTCTGCTGGGATCGCTTACCGGACTGGGCGGCGGGGTCGTCCTGGTCCCACTGCTTACCCTCTTCTTCAAAGTCGACATTCGCTACGCCATTGGAGCATCGCTGGTTTCCGTGATCGCGACTTCGTCAGGCGCTGCCGCCGCATACGTAAAAGAGGGATTCTCGAATATCCGCATCGGCATGTTCCTCGAGATTGCGACCACAACCGGCGCTTTGGTCGGAGCATTTCTGGCGGCGTTCATTTCCACCAGGGCTCTTGCCATCATCTTTGGTTTAATGCTTCTCTATTCGGCGTACCTTTCCCGAAGGCCGCGAACCCGGGCCCAACGCAATTCGCCGCCCGATCCGCTCGCCACGCGCCTGCGGCTGAATGGAGACTTCCCGTCGGAAGAGGGAGGGATGCGGCACTACAACGTGCAGAGCGTGCCCGCGGGTTTCAGCCTGATGTTTGGGGCTGGAGCACTTTCGGGATTGCTAGGCATCGGCTCCGGAGCGGTAAAGGTTCTCGCGATGGACCAAGCGATGAAGATCCCTTTCAAAGTTTCCACCACGACCAGCAACTTCATGATTGGGGTCACGGCCGCAGCCAGCGCAGGCGTGTACCTCAACCGTGGTTACGTCGATCCCGGCCTTTCCATGCCGGTGATGCTGGGCGTCCTTGGCGGTTCAATGCTGGGCGCGACCATTCTGGTAAAGGCGGAGACGAAGGTGTTGCGGCTTGTCTTTAGTATTGTGATCGCCGTGCTCGGCGTGCAGATGCTTTACAAAGGACTGACCGGAGGAATCTGAATGGCGCAAGCCGGAACTCGGAATTGGACAGATCAGCGAATCGAAAACATGGTCGGCAACCTTCTTCTTGCCGGCGTCTCTCTCTCCGCTTTCGTGGTGTTTGTCGGCGGCGCGATCTACCTGGTCCGTCACGGTCGTTCGCCCGCGGATTACCGTGTTTTCCACGGCGAGCCTTCCGATCTCAGGAGGCTGAGCGGAATCGTCCGCGACGCCTACGGATTGCACGGCCGAGGCATCATCCAGTTAGGACTGTTGTTGCTAATTGCCACCCCGGTCGCCCGGGTCGCGTTAGCGATTTGGGGATTCGCAGCCGAAGAGGATCGCATGTACATGATCTTCACCGGCGTCGTGCTAGTGGTGCTACTCTACAGCCTGTTCGGCTCCGGGTCGGCGTTCTAAAGCAGGGCGCTTCTCAACAAACCCAGAACAGAGGGCTCAGCCCCTCACCTCATTTATTATTACCTATGGGCGACACCCCACTATGGGCAACGGACGACCAACAGGCTCGTCTATCGGAGCTGACTGCTGAGACCTCTGATTCCGCCAAAGAACTTCCGCTTCGCCGCGATGTTCGGTCGTTCGGAATTTTGCTTGGACGAGTTCTCGTAGAGCAATCCGGCGAGGCGCTGCTGGACGCGGTCGAGCATCTCCGGCGCCTGCTGATCCAGCATCGCGAACCCTCAAACGCTGAACTAAAGGGCAATAGCGAGGATCTGATGGCGGAAGCCCGCGCGACTATTGCTAATCTCACGGTCGAAGATGCCTACAAACTTACCAAGGCATTTGCGATTTACTTCGAACTGACGAATCTCGCGGAGACCAATCACCGCAAGCGTCGACGGCGCGCCGCCCAATTGCATGCGGATCACGCCCCGCTCGCCGGCTCGTTCCGAGGAACGCTGAGTCGATTGAAAATGGCCGGCATCAGCGCGCAACAGGCGCTCGCGGCATTGCAAAGAATTGATGTCACGCCCGTCTTCACAGCGCATCCGACGGAAGTCGCGCGTCGAACCGTGCTCGGCAAGCGTCGTAACATCGCCCGTCTTCTTGAAGATCTCGATCGTCTGCCTCTTTCAAGTTCGGACGCCGCGGAGATGGAGAGGCAAATCGTGGCCCAGATCACCGCACTCTGGCAGACTGACGAAGTACGGCTCAGCAATCCCAGCGTGACCGACGAGATTCGAATGGGCCTTGATCCCTATCCCATGACGCTCTTTGACACCTTGCCTAAGATCTATGCCGAGATGGCGGACTCTTTCCGCGAGGTCTATGGCCTTGAGCTTCAGGAGCGAGAATTGCCCTGCGTGCTTTCTTTTGGTTCATGGATTGGCGGTGATCGCGACGGCAATCCCTTCGTGACCGCGGAATGCACGCGCGACGCGCTGCAGATGGCCCGCAACGTAATCATCGACCACTATCTGCGGCAGATCTCGAAGGCGATTGATCTTCTAAGCTCGTCCATGCGGCAGGTCAGTATATCGAGCGCATTACGCCAACGGATGAAGGAGTACGAGGTGCTGCTGTCATCCGCCCACGTGCGAAGGATTTCTGAGGCGGAGCTCTATCGCCTGTTTCTGGAGCTTGTGGAAGCACGACTCCGAGCCTCGAGAAAAGTTCCAGCAACCTCGCCTGCTTACGAGCATTGCGCTGAATTTGCTTCGGATATCGCGCTACTCAGAGACAGCCTTTCCGAGAGTCACGGCAGTCGCATGGCTGAACTCGTGATCGATCCCCTGTTGCGGGCCATTCAAACTTTTGGGTTCAATCTTCACGCACTCGACATTCGCCAGCATTCGCGCGTTCTTTCGGAGTGCCTGGCCGAGTTGGCTGCGGCAGCGTCAGGAAGGCTGGACGCCGCAGCCACTGCCTCGATTTCGGAAAGATCGCGCGAAACAGTGGATACCTTCCAGACCCTCGCGCACCTGAAACGGCATTATCCTCCCACTTCAATCCGCACTTTCATCGTCAGCAATACGCAATCAGAGCAGGACATCTTTAACGTGATTCGTCTGGCCGCGATTTCCGGACTCAAGTTGGAGAGAAACGGAAACGACCCCGGTCTCATGCCGGTGCCGTTGTTCGAATCGATCGGAGATTTGCGGTCTTCTGCCGATGTCATGCGCCGGCTCTGGAACTCGCCGAAATATTCCTCGTTGCTCGACTCCTGGGGACGCTCCCAGGAAGTCATGCTCGGTTATTCGGATTCCAACAAAGACGGCGGCATGTTCACCAGCACCTGGGAATTGCACAAAGCTCACCACGCGCTGCATGAGGCGGCTCGCGAATGCACCGTCAACTTGCGGCTGTTCCACGGTCGAGGAGGGACGGTGGGGCGTGGCGGAGGACCAACCCACGCCGCGATCCTCGCCCAGCCTGCGGGAGATTTCACGGGACAGATACGGATCACGGAACAAGGGGAAGTACTCAACTGGAAATATTCCGACCCGGTGCTGGCGGAATGGAACCTCGAGTTGATGATTGCTGCGTCGCCTCGAAGCGCTCGCCCGGTCGGACGCTTCACAGCCGCAATCCGACTCTTCGGTGGAATGACGTGATGGAAGAGTATGTCGCAAAGCGCCTTCGCCTATTACCGCAAGAATATTGCCGACAATCCCGACGTGCTGCTCTACTTTGAACAGGCCACACCGGTTAACCAACTTGAGAACATGCAAATAGGATCTCGTCCGGCAAGACGCAGCCGGAGCCGCTGCCTGGAAGATCTGCGGGCCATTCCCTGGGTCTTCGGCTGGATGCAAAGCCGGCACGCTGTCCCTGCCTGGTTTGGGGTGGGCCACGCGATTGAAAAGTTCGCTGCGGAGGCGCCCGGGAATGCCGGAATTCTTCGCGAGATGATGGCTCACTTTCCGCTGTTCTTCGAACTCGTGCACAACGTCGAACTGGCCATGGCGAAGGCCGACCTCACCATTGCGCGGCTCTATGCCGGCCTGGTTGAGGATAGCAATCTGCGCGACCGGGTCTTTGCCTTGCTCGAGGAGGAATTTCTTCGAACTCGGCGGGCTTTGCTCTCCATAACCGGCGAAAAAGAATTGCTGGAGAGCAACCCGGTGCTGTCGCGATCGATTCGTTTGCGTAATCCCTACGTCGACCCGATGAGCCTGGTTCAGGTCGACCTCCTGCGCCGCAAGCGGGCGGGCGAGAATACCGACATCCTCAACTTCGCACTCGGCGCCACAATCAACGGAATCGCCGCTGGACTGCACAATACGGGCTAGAGCAGAACACGCGAAGCCATCGTATAGAGTGATAACCATGGTCCGTGAATCCATAAATCGCGACTGGCTTGTCAACTCAACGCCGAAGTCATCGCCTGCACCCGCTGCCCGCGATTAGTCGCGTATCGCGAAAAAATTGCTTGCGAGAAGCGCCGCGCCTATCGCGACTGCGAGTACTGGGGAAAGCCCGTACCCGGCTTCGGCGATCCCAAGGCACGGGTTCTTATCCTCGGGCTCGCTCCCGGAGCCCACGGCTCCAATCGTACCGGCCGCCCGTTCACCGGAGATGCGTCAGGCAAATTCATGTTCCCGGTGTTGTACGAGACTGGCTTTGCCAACCAACCCAACGCCACCGATCGCGAAGACGGGCTCAAGCTGAAAGACATTTACATCACCGCCGCCGTTCGCTGCGCTCCGCCTGACAACAAGCCGTTGCCCCAGGAACTGGCGAACTGCGCTCCGTATCTCGATCGCGAACTGGAGGGTCTCAAAAATGTGAAAGTTGTCGTCGCGCTAGGTCGGATCGGCTTTGATGCCTATCTCAATTACCTAAAGCGCAAGGGCCAACTTGGCAGCCGGAAAACCTACGTTTTTCAGCACGGAGCCCACGTACAAAACACCGGATGGAAAGACCTTACTAGCCTCCTATCATCCCTCGAACCAGAACACCCAGACCGGAAAGCTGACCCGCCAGATGTTCGTCGCAATCTTTAAAGAGGCGGCAAGAATTGCCGATGAGTGAAATAGAGGCGGCTGCCGCCGGGGCCGGAAAGCCCACCCTTCCCCAACGCTGGGGACATACCAAACAAGGGTTTGCAATCTGGGGCGGCCGCCGCCGGTTGATTTATCGAATGAACACGAGCGAGACGCTCGCACAATTTAGAATCCGACAAAGACCGGCTCTGGTTCGAGGAGATGCCCCAGATCTCTTGCACGCGCTGCTGAATATCTTCCTTGAAAGCCACAATCTCTGCTGCAGTTGCATTCCCGCGATTCACGATCGCCAGCGCGTGCTTGCGGGAAATGCCGACGGATCCGTTGCCGTATCCCTTTGCTGAAACCCGAGTGCTCAACCAGCCACGCGGCTGAAACTTTCTTCTGCGCATCGAGGGCCGGATAACTGGGGATTTGCAGATTCTTGGCGGCGGCCCGCGCCGTCAGCGCCTGATACTGTTCCGCAGATAGAATTGGATTCTTGAAAAACGATCCCACGCTACGGCAGTCATCGTCCCCGGCTGTAATCAACATCCCTTTCCCGGCCCTGATCTTGCGCACAGCATCTCGAATGTTGGCCAAAGTCGGCTTCTCGCTCCATCCGGCAAAATATTTCTTGAGTTCAGCATAGGCGATGTACGCGTCGCCGCCATGCTTCAACGCATAGTTGACCTGCAAAATGATGTATCGCCCGCGCTCGCTGCTGTTGAAGATGCTGCGGCGATAACGTAAGCCACAAGCCTGGTTGCACAGTTCGTGCAGTTGTCCATCTCTAAGGTCGAGCGCGATCACGGATTCAATCGTGCTCGCAACCTCTTGCCCGTAAGCCCCAACGTTTTGCACCGGCGTTCCTCCCACACTTCCAGGAATTCCACTGAGGCATTCAATGACCGGCGACAATTGTGCGCCACAACCAAGCCCACGAATTTATCCCAGTCTTCGCCAGCTCCGGCTTCGAATACGACTTCCTCATGGCCGTGGCGATGATTGATTCCGGTAATTCCGATCTTGAGCACCACCCCGGGCCAGCCTGCGTCGGAAATCACCACGTTGCTGCCGCCACCGAGAACAAACAGGGGAAGGCTTCTCGGATCGCGAAAATTCGACGGCTTCGGATACTTCGGAAATTGTCTGTGCCTCAATCAAATAGCGGGCCGCGCCCTCCGACTTTGAGGGTGGTGAGTGGCCCCAGTGGCACATTTTCCGTGATCAGCATTTGCCCTTCCCATCACTATATACGAACAAAAACAAAGGCTTTTTCAGGCGCCGACATTACGTTCGTGCGGGAGCGTTCAACGCCGATGTCCGCTGTAGCTGAGACTTCTGTTAGGCTATTAAAAATCTCTAAGGAGAAGAAATGTACCCAGAGATTATGGTGATCCCGATGCGCGAAGAGCTGACCCGCATGGGAGTTCAAGAACTGCGTACCGCTGAGGAAGTCGATCGCGCGATTGTCAACCAGGCGGGTGCAACCCTGGTAATCGTCAATTCCATTTGCGGATGCGCGGCCGGACGAATGCGGCCGGCGGTTCGCATTGCTTTGCAAAATTCTGTCCGCCCCGAGAAGATGTTCACGGTTTTTGCTGGGCAGGACACGCAGGCTACCGAACGCGCGCGCAGTTACTTTACCGGATATCCTCCGTCCTCGCCTTCGATCGCGCTGCTTCGCGACGGGAAGCTGATTTACATGATCCAGCGCAGTGACATTGAACATCGGGAAGCAGCCGACATCGCAGCCGAACTCAAAAAAGCGTTCGATAAGTTCTGCGCGGTTCCGAAGCAGATGCAATTCAGTCCGCTCAGAAGTGTTCTCTTAGTCCCGCGAAAGTTTCAACGACTAGTAACCGCGTCGGTGGCTCTGCCGGCGCCACCTCTTCGTGCTCAAGAATCCAGGTGCTGCCATGCGGGACGAATACGGCATTCAGTCCGGCCGCCAATGCGGGATTGATGTCGGACTTCGGGCTGTTTCCCACCATCCAGGTGGAATCCCCAGGCAGATCGTACTTCGAAATGATGGTGCGATACGTGGACACATCTTTCTCGGCGACAATCTCTACCGCGGAGAAATAATCCTTAAGGCCCGAGCGCTCGACTTTGCCGGACTGTTCGGTGAGAGCGCCTTTGGTCACCAGCATCAGACGATGGCGCTCGGATAAATACTGAAGCGTCTCTGGAACGCCGCGCAGAATCTCGACCGGATGTTCGGCGATGGTATGGGCGAACCCGCTTATGGTCTCGTGCAGCGCGGGAGTGAGCGGCTCGACTGCCAGCCGCTCGAAGGTTCGCACCAGAGCGTGGCTGAAGCTGTGCAGCCCGTAGCCATGGCTAACGATGCACTCTCGCTCGACGTCGTTGAGAACCTCACGCACCTGCTCCGGCGTGTACTCATGATGATTTAGAAACGAAATGAAATTCGCGATGGCACGTTCGAAGTAAACATTGTTTTCCCAAAGCGTGTCATCGGCATCGATGAGCAACGTCTGCGGACCCTCCGCTCTGGGCGTCTTGGACATAACCCAACATGATAGCGATGTTAGTGTTGATTCGCGAGATGTAAAACGATTCACTACGATATGCTCTGCTAAAATAAAACATTCATGTTCAAAACATTTGACCGTTGGGTACCACTGCTGATTGCTTTCTTCATCCTTCCAACTTCTTCAGCACAAAAAGGCGCAAAGCCCATGACTGGCTCTGCCGCGAAGGGCGCGGAGTCAGCTGGCATGCAGGTTGCGCCCGACCTGGCGCAGCAGCTCGCCAAGTTTCGCCGTGTAGAAATGCCGTTCCACTCCGCAGGTTTGAGTGCTCGCGAGGTAAAGATGGTAAACAAATTGGTCGATGCCTCGCGCAATCTCGAGCAAATTTACTGGAGGCAGATGGATCCCGACGGCTTGACGCTGTACGAGTCGCTGGCCGGAAGCAAGAGTCCGAAAGATGAAATGCTGCGGCGCTACCTCTGGATCAATGCTTCGCGATTCGATCTCCTCGACAATAACAAGCCCTTCGTCGGCACGACCCCCATGCCGCCAGGGCGGGGCTTTTATCCGCAGGACCTGACTCGCGAGCAGATCGAGCAATACGTGAAAGCGCATCCCGAAAAAAAGGATGAGATTTACGGTTCGTTCACCGTCGTGCGCTGGCACGGCGATCAGCTTGAGGGGCTTCCATATCACATTGCGTACCGATCATTTCTCGAGCCAGCCGCGAAAGACCTTCGCGAGGCTGCCGCTTTGAGCGATGATCCGGCGTTTGCGAATTTTCTGCGCCTGCGGGCCGACGCGCTACTGACCGACGATTATTTCAAGAGCGAACTAGCCTGGCTCGATTTGAAGAATCCCAAATTCGATGTGGTTTTTGCTCCCGACGAAACCTACGACGACGGCTTACTTGGTGTGAAGGCAACCTACGGCGCGGCGGTGATGATCCGCAATGAAGAAGAGAGCCGCAAGCTGGAAGTGTTCCAGAAATACGAAGCAGATATTCAGGACGCGCTTCCTCTCGCCCCGGAGGATCGGCCTTCGAAGCACGGTTTCGAGACTCCGATGGAAGTTATGGACACTCCATTCCGGGCGGGCGATCTCACCCACGGATATCAGGCCGTCGCCGACAATCTTCCAAACGACCCGCGAGTGCACGAACAAAAGGGAAGCAAAAAGCTATTCTTCAAGAACTTCATGGACGCGCGCGTAGATTACGTGATTCTGCCGGTGGCGCAGCATTTGATGTTGCCGGCGCAGTCGGCCAAAGCCTCGAGCGAGGGCTACCTGCAGGCAACCATCATGCACGAGATTGCGCACGGACTTGGACCGGCATTTTCTCGAAGTGCAACGGGCAAGGTGACGATTCGCGAATCAATTGGACCGATCTTCAGCGGCCTCGAAGAAGCCAAGGCGGATATAGTGGGAATGTTTGGCCTCAAGTGGCTGGTCGACCGCGGCGTCCTGCCTAAGAGCAGGCTGGAAGAGTATTATGCGTCGTATGTGGCGGGTATTTTTCGTACGGTTCGCTTTGGCGTCGCCGAAGCTCACGGCCAGGCCGAAATGATGGAATTCAACTATCTCTCAGAGCGTGGGGCAGTCAGCCGTCAATCCTCGGGCCGGTACGCGATCGACTACGGGCGAATGCCAACGACCATCAACGATCTGGCGAAGGAGTTGTTGGAAATAGAAGCAACCGGTGATCGGGCGCGGGCGGAGACCTGGTTCAAAAAGTATGGGGCGATGCCGTCAGAGCTGCAAACGTCCTTGAAGTCAGCCGCCGCTGTGCCGGTGGATATTGATCCCGTTTTCTCGTTTAAAGAGGGCTTCTAGCTTCTGGCCTCTGGCTTCTAGCGTTCAACTGGGCGAGCGCACGCGGGACAAGCAGACACCTCATTAGGCTAACGAAGCTGCTGGAGCAAGAAGCCAGGAGCAAGAAGCTAGAAGCTTCTTACGCCGCGAAATCCACCCTTGACTCTTGCGGAATGATTCCGGCCTTGTGGCCCATGTCAAGCAGACGGCGTACAGCTTCCCGGCCATCGGGGCCGTAATCGAGAGTGCGTTCGTTTACGTACATGCCGACAAACTTGTCGGCGAGTTGCGAATCGAGGTCCCGCGCGAACTGCATAGCATAGGCGAGGGCTTCTTCGCGGTGGTCGAGCGCGTACTGAATGCTTTCGCGCAGCGCGGTGGCAACGCTGGACATCAGTTGCGGTCCCAGGCTGCGACGAATGGCATTCCCTCCCAGGGGCAGCGGCAGGCCGGTGACCTTCTGCCACCACTTTCCGAGATCCACGATGCGATGCAGGCCGGATTTGTCGTAAGTTAACTGGCCTTCGTGAATGATCAGGCCGGCCTCGTGCTTGCCTTCCAGAACCTGCGGGATGATTTGATCGAAGGGCACAACATCGGTCTCGATCCCGGGTGCAAACAGTTTGAGCACCAGGTAGGCAGTCGTCAACGTTCCGGGGACGGCAATCCGCTTCTGCTTAATGTCGCTGACTGAGTACGCGCGTGGGGCAACGATCATCGGGCCGTAGCCGTCTCCTACGCTGCCGCCGCTGGGGAGCAGCGCGTAGTGATCCTGAATGTAGGGATAGGCGTGAAAAGAAATCGCGGTAACGTCGTAGACGCCTTCCATGGCTTTGCGGTTCAGGGTTTCGATGTCGCAAAGCGTGTGCGTGAAACGCAAACCCGGAACACGAACCTTGTTGGTGGCTAGCCCGTAAAACATGAAGGCGTCGTCGGAATCGGGACTGTGAGCGACTGTGATTTCGCGTTTGCCTTCGGTGATGGGAGTGGGCGAATGTTCGGAAGTGGCAGTAGTGAGAGTCATGATTGAACCTGATGAAACCGTTGCCAACCGCTGGCCAGTGCGGCGGCGGACATAATCTTGATCACTTCGGCAAAGACAAACCAGTAAAGGCCGAAGCGAACGGCTTGGGCGACAGAATGGGTGAGGATGGCGAGCCAGGACAGGCCGCCGACAAATAGATAAGTCTCGGCTAGAACACAGGCTCCGGCGGCGCGCGCGAAGCTTCTTGCCCCGGTCTTTGCTTCGAAGATCCAACCGGCAATGCCGGCGACGAACGGATAAGCCAGCAGGAAGCCGCCCGTGGGACCCAGCAACTGAGCCACACCTCCCGGACCGGTCGGACTAAAAACGGGCATGCCGGCAAGACCTTCCGCAAGGTAAAGAACGAGGGCGGCGAAGGCTCGACGCGGGCCCAGCGCGAGCCCCACCAGCAGGACGCCGAAATTCTGCAGGGTTAAAGGCACAGGCGTGAACGGCAAAGGCAAGGCGACACGGGCGCACAGAGCTACAAAGAGGCTGGCGCCAATCACAATTGCGGTTTGGCCTACGCCGTCGAGAACACGGTCTTGAGGTTCGAGGATCCGAGTAGCTGGTTTGGCCATAGCTGCGGTTCTCCGATTTGCGGCAAAAGGAAGCCTGTTCTAGACGGTGTCCACTTCGCGATGGACGCCGCTTTTTCTTAGCTCAGCCGTGATCCGCATGTGACGGCGCACACGAAGATATGCCGCTATGCCCGCCCATAACACGGCTCCGCCGCTGCAGGCGAGGATCAAAAATAACCACATCATCCGCACAATGTCTTAGGATATCAAAGGAACAGGTGCGTGCGGCGACTTTCATTTGGTCGCCATGGCGTGCTCCACTTCGTCCGCCGTATGGGGCAGCGCTTCGGTCAACTGGATCAGCTTGCCGCTGGCGTCGACGTAATACATGTCTTCAATGCGCACTCCCAGCTTTTCCTCCGGAATGTAAATGCCGGGTTCGATGGTGAAGACCATCCCCGGCGCAAGCGGGACATCATAATCGCCGGCGTCGTGAACATCGAGGCCGACGTAATGGCCGAGGCCGTGAATGAAATACTTGCCTAAAGGTTCACCGTGCAGGTCTTTGCCATGAGTGTTGATGTACTCGTATGCCACGTTGTGGATGGAGTTGGGCTTATCACGGCGGAGATAGGACTTCCCCGATTGAAACGCGGCCATGGCTGCGCGCTGTGCTCCCAGGACGATGTCATAAATCTCCCGCTGGCGGGCGGTGAACTTCCCTGTGGCCGGCAGAGTGCGAGTGATGTCGGAGGCGTACATGGAATATTCTCCGGCAGCGTCGATCACCACCACGTCTCCAGACTGGATTACGCCCGAATCGTCAGAATAATGGAGCACCGTTGAGTTGAAACCTGAGCCGACGATAGGAGCATAGGCAGGACGTTCACAGCCGCGCTTGCCCCACTCGTACTGCATCAGGGCAGAGGTTTCGCGCTCGGTCGTGCCTGGCTTCATGGTGTGCATGGCCGCTAAATGGGCTGAGACTGAGGCGTTAACCGCTTTGCGGATGAGATCCACTTCGCCCGCATCCTTGTAGGTTCGCAGCGAGGCCAGCAACGGACGAACATCCTGAAGAGAAAGCCCCAGCGGGAATGCATTGGCGCGGCTCAACCATTCCATGGGCGTCTGGGAGTTCGAGGTCTCGCCGGGCCCCGGAACATCGGTATAAATTGTCGCCCTCGGTTGGGGCAGAAGGCGAACGAGTTGGTCGCGCATGCTGTCGAGAACTTCAACATGGTCGAATCCGGTGATGCTGCCGGCTTGGGGATTTTCGGCGCCGAGTTGGGGTCCGGTCCATTTTTCTTCGACGTAGTTGTGGGCCGGCAGGAAAAGAATTTCTGTGTAAGGGCGCGCTGGATCGGTGCCCTTGGCTTCAATCGCAGGCACAATCAGCAGAGCTGCTCCGGGCGCGGTCCAACCGGAGAGATAATAGAAATCGCTGTCTGGACGATATCCATAAATCGCATTTGGTCCTTCCGCCTCGGGTGGCGCGAAGAGCAAAACGGCGCCTCCGTTGGTCTTGCTGGCCAAGGCTTGCCGCCGGGCACGGTAGTCGGCGTTCGGCTGACGATCCTGAGCCGAACTCATCGGAGTGAGAAACAAGACTTCGAGAAGAACAATAACGAAGAAGACCTTGCGCATTGAGGTTTCCTTGAACCTTCGACTTGATTTTCAAACGCCGACCGGAAATGGTTTGGTATGGGTCTCCGCGCTGAGCGAGATCCCGGCGAATCGTCCTTGTAGCAGAGACATCAATCCCGTGTACCAGTAGCCCACAACGAATAGCACCAGGAACGGAACGGTGAAGTAATTCTCGTTGTCGATCGCGTAGTACACCGTGATCGCGAAGTAGCAGCCGATCAGCAGTTCGACCCACGGCACCCAGCCCAGACCGCGGCGATAGTTGTTGGCGCGCACCTTGTCTTTCCTGGATTCGACGTGATACTTCGGAGTACGGGCGAAGTCGGACTGTTTCCCCAGCAGCGCTTCCAGCACGGCTCGCGTGTTGGTAACGGTTAGGCCGATGCCCAGAGCCATTAGAAACGGAAGATACAGCAGAGCGCGATACCACTTTCCCGGAAACAACTCCCGCTGCGAGACCAGATAAAAACTGGAGATCGAAAAAGTCGAAGCCATGAACAGCGGCAGGTCGATGTAAAGCATCTGGAACCAGCCCTGGTAAAAGCGAATAATCATCGCCGGCAACAGCAGCACCGAGAGCACAATCATCAGCGGATAGCTGAGATTTGCGGTCAAGTGATACCAGGCTTCGAGCTTTACGTGAAACCGCTGATCGCTCTTGAGCACCTGCGGCAGAATTTTCTTGCTGGTCTGGATCAATCCTTTGGCCCAGCGAGCCTGCTGGGTTTTGAAAGCAGTCATCTCTACCGGCAGTTCTGCCGGGCACTCTACATCTTGCAGGTAAATAAACTTCCAGCCTTTGAGTTGCGCCCGGTAGGAAAGATCGGTGTCTTCAGTCAGGGTATCGTGCTGCCAACCGCCGGCATCGTCGATCGCGCTCCGCCGCCACATTCCTGCGGTTCCGTTGAAGTTGAAAAATACTCCGCTGCGAGCCCGGCCGGAGTGCTCGAGCACGAAATGGCCGTCCAGCAAAATGGCTTCAACCTCGGTTAGAAACGAATAGTTGCGATTGATGTGGGTCCAGCGGGTTTGCACCATTCCAATCTTGGGATCGGCGAGGTGGTGAATGGTGCGCAGCAGGAAATCTTCCGGCGGAACGAAGTCTGCGTCGAAGATCGCCACGAACTCGCCCTGGGCGGTCTTCAGACCCTCCGCCAATGCACCGGCCTTGAATCCCTCACGGTTGGACCGATGATGGTAGGTGACCGGAAATCCCTTGGCGGCGTAGTGATTGACCAGCCCTCGCGCCACGGCGACGGTTTCATCCGTCGAGTCGTCGAGCACCTGAATGTCGAGTTTCTCCAGCGGATAGTCGAGGCGGCAAATGGCGTCCAGCAGCCGCTCGACCACGAATTGCTCATTGTAGATCGGGAGTTGCACGGTGACGCGCGGCAATTCTGGAAAATCTCCCGGCGGTTCAGTCGTGCGGTTCTTCTTGTTCTTGTAGTAGAGGTAAACCAGCACGTAGCGATGCGCCCCATATGAGGCCAGCAGGATCAGCACGATGAAGTAGGGGATCAGCAGCGCGGTGTCAAAAGCGTTTGGGTGGTACAGGCCTTGGAAAGTTTTATCGAGAAAATGCTGGCGGATGTACTGCCCGACCCCCTTCGGGGCGACGGACGCGGCGATAGCGCCAAGCGAGATGGAGATGCTGTTCAGTTGCGGAGGTCCCTCAGTTGCTCCAAACGAACGCAATGGAAACCTCTATTGTACGCGAGGGGCCTACCAAATCGAGAGTGGAGGAAGCTAGGTGTAAGTTGACCATGCTTTTTTGTCGTTCAGAGGGAAAGAGTTTCTGGTGAGCGGAGCCTTGGTGTCCTTCGAAGCCTTTAGTTCTCCGCGTTCTCCGCAGCCGTTCTCTGGATCTCCACGATTCAAGACCTTGTCTTCGCTCTCACCCCAAGAATCTTAAATCGCAGGGACCGCAGAGAACCTCCGCGTAGGGCGCTGAGGCGACCTGCTTGTGCCTTAATTCAAGAAGTATGTTCGGTAGAGCGTGTCGCGCTGCACGGGTTTGAACCCGGCGTCGCGGATGATTCGCCGCAACTCCTCTTCCGTCGTGCAGTTGTTCACTCCCGCGGCTCGAACCACATTCTCTTCGAGCATCACGGAGCCTACATCGTTGCCACCGAATTGCAGCCCGAGCTGGCAAACTTTCAGTCCTTGCGTTACCCAACTGGATTGCACGTTCAGGAAATTCGAGAGGTAGAGCCGGGAGATCGCCAGAACTTTCAGATACTCAACCGCGGTGGCCTCGTCCCAATGGCGCCCGCCAAGAGCCGTATTCGTCGGCTGAAAGCTCCAGGGAATAAACGCGGTGAAGCCGCCCGTCTCTTCCTGCAGCTCGTAGAGCCGCTGGAAATGGTTCACGCGGTTCTCATAGTTCTCGCCCACGCCGAACATCATGGTTGCGGTGGTTCTCATCCCTAGCTGGTGTGCGGTGCGATGCACGTTGAGCCAGTCTTCGGTCAGGCATTTCAGGCGCGCGATCTTGTAGCGGACTTCGTCGTCGAGGATTTCCGCCCCGCCGCCGGGAATCGAATCCAAACCTGCATCTCGGAGCCGTGCAATGGTATCGCGGATGTTCAGTTCGCTGTATTCTGCAATCGCGATGATTTCTGAAGCTGAGTAGCAGTGCAGGTGAATCTTCGGGAAACGCTGCTTTATCCCGCGTAGCATCTGCTCGTGCCAGTCGATTTTCAGGTCGGGATGCAGGCCGCCCTGCATCAGCACTCCCGTCCCGCCCAACTCGACCGTCTCGCGAATCTTTTCGTAAATGGTTTCGAAGTCGAGGATGTATCCCTCTTTCGCTTTGGGTCCCTTCAGCGGACGATAAAAAGCACAGAAAGTGCAGTACTCGGTGCAGTAGTTGGTGTAATTAATATTGCGATCAATGATGTAGGTGGCCACACCTTCAGGATGAAGCCGACGGCGGACTGCATTGGCTTCCATCCCGATACCGATCAAATCATCGGAGCGAAAAAGGTCGAGAGCTTGCGGCTTAGTCAGGGTCATGAGCGATCAAGAACGCAACAGTAATTGTAGCGGAGCCGCGGTGCTTGCTCCAAATGTTGACGAGTCGCGTGCCTTCCTTTGTGTGCCTTCGTGTCCTTTGTGGTGAAGGCATTTAAAGGCATTGACCACAAAGGACACGATGGTACACAGAGGAAATACATAAGGACGGATTCTTCGGGGAAAAGCTGGATCCTCATCTGTAGCGTAGATACTGAATCAGCGTAAGAACTCCGCCCACTACCGCGAAGCTGATCAGTATGGCCAGCGCCTCTTTATTGTACCGGGCAAAGAAGCGCACGATGTGGTTGCCGTAACGCACTCCGAGGTAGGCAACTATTGAATAGCGCACTCCTCGGCCAAGTAGCAGGGCGCTGAAGAACTTCTTGCGTGAGTACTGCATGGCGCCCGCGGCGAGCAGGAAAGGGAAAAAAGGAAAGGGCGGAGGCATTAGGGCAGGAATCGCTATCGCACCGAATCCCCAGCGCTCGAATCTTTTGTAAACTTTCGCGGCTTTCCTTTTCGAGAGCCTGCGTTCCATCGCCCCTTTGCCGCCCTTGCGGGCCAAGCTGTAAGTGATGTAGCCGCCAAGCACCGCCCCGATCGTCGCCATCAGTGCGTAATATTGCCACGGCTCGCGATGGCGGGCCGCGAGCCAGATGGTCAGAACATCCATGCTGCCAGTCAGCGGAACTACAGAGTTGTCGGCGATTCCCAACAACACCAACCCCCAACCGCCCAACCGGCGCAGTCGCACCCAGGTGGAGATCGCGAGCAAAGCCTGCAGATGTGGCGGCATTCGAATAAGCCAAAGGTATTTTACAGTGCACAGCTGCTGGCTAAGGAATTAGGGCTAGATCACCGCCGCCTTTGCCGCATCGAGAAAGGACAATGACGGCGCGGGCGGCAGCGCTCCGCATTCGCGGGCAAATTGATAGAACAACTGCACGCCATCGAGGCACGGTGGGTCAAAGGAATAATGAATGCTCTCGGTCAGATAACTCTTCACTTCTGTTTGGCTCAAGCCCACTCGCGGCGCCCATTTACGGGCTATGCGATCAAGGCTCTCTGGCAGCAGCCCGTGGTCGCGTGATTCCTGAAAGACTGTCGCGATATCCAAGTCCCCGCGCGCGTCCGTTAATGCAACCTGCCGTACCGCCCAAAAGGCAAAGACAAATGGCTTGCCCGTCAAACGAATCCATTCCTCCGCGAGATCGTAAGTGATATAGCGGGAGCGATCGATCTTTAGCGCGGGATCTCCAATCACCAGGGCGGCATCGTGCATCTTCAGCATTTGTTCGATGTCCGGGGCCATGGCAGCATATGCTCTGTCGCCTCCCCACCATTTCGCAAACAGAACTTTGAGCAGCGCGACCGAGGTCATGGACGAGGTATCCAAAGCAACAGTCTGAATCTTCTCCAGCGGAGTTTTGCTGACCAGCAGGATAGAACGAACTGCTCGCCGTGAGGCGATGGCTACTCCCGGAAGAATTACGAGATCAGGGATGCTGGTGTAAGCCGCCGCTGGAATTATGCCAATATCCGCCGACCCTTCGCGCAGACTGACGGCACACTGGGAAGGAAGCGTGTAGGAAATGTCGAAAAGCGACCGGGCGGAGGAACTTGTATCCCCGTGTTCGAAATCCCACATCAGGGGCGCAGTATTAAGGTAGGAGATCGCGGAGATCCGTAGGCGTTTCATTAGGGAACAGATTGATTCTAACCGAATGTAGGCGCGAGCGTCCTCGCCGTGCCGGGTCCTGCGAGATGTATTCCACGCGTGGCGGAGGCCGCCCGGGCCTGGACGCCCGCGCCTACATTGCTTTCTCCACCCAATGTTCATCTGACCTTGACACCGGGTTCCCGGCGTGTATAGATGCCCCGAGAGCTGTCCGGAGGACACAGTGTCCGAAGCCGCCGTCCCCACTTGTAAAACCAGCGAAACCTCGATGCAGTGGCTCGCCTTGGCACTCACGCCCGGCTTGGGTCCTACCAAGGCACGACGCGTGATTGATTTTTTTGGCAGCGTGCACGCCCTTTTCCGCGCATCGCTCACTGAACTGGAAGCGGCAGGCCTGCGGGCAGCCTCAGCGCAATCGCTCGGAACTGGGCGTTCGATGGAGATGGCGCAGGACGAACTGGGAAAGGCCGCTGCGGCCGGCGCCCGCATCCTTGCACTGGACGACGCTGCCTACCCCAGCCAGTTGAAACAGATTTATGATCCGCCTCTCATTCTTTACCTGCGTGGGAACGAAGCGGTGATTTCGCAGCCCGGAATCGCCCTGGTGGGCACGCGTCACCCCACGCCATACGGATCGGGGATGTCAGAGCGTCTGGCGTGTGATTTAGCTGCGCGTGGACTGGTAATTTTCAGCGGCATGGCGCGGGGTATCGATACCGCCGGCCACCGGGGCGCGATTGCGGCAAAGGGTAAAACGGTGGCAGTGTGGGGCACAGGCGTCGATGTTGTTTATCCCAAGGAGAACACGCGGTTGGTGGAACAGATTCTGGCTCTGGGCGGCGCCATCATCTCGGAATTTCCTATGGGCACGTTTCCCGCGCCGCAGAACTTTCCGATTCGCAACCGCATCATCAGCGGAATCTCGCTGGGAGTTCTCGTGGTCGAAGCCGCCGAATACAGCGGCACTCGGATTACCGCGCGCTGCGCTCTGGAGCAGAACCGCGAAGTTTTCGCGGTGCCGGGCAACGTCACCAACAAAGGCTCCTGGACGCCGAACACGCTGATCAAACAAGGCGCGAAGCTGGTGGCCACATGGGAAGACGTGTGGGAGGAACTCCCGACAGACGTACGACTTACGCTGCAGCCCGAGGGCGGCGATGAATCGCAGGCCGGGCAAACCGCATCTCTATTCGGAGAAGCCGAGCTCTCGCCGCACGAAAAAAAGATTTTTGCGCTCCTCAAGGCAGACGAAGCCACGCACATCGATGAAATTGTGGAACGGCTGGAGCCGGCTCTGTCGTCCTCCGAAATATTCGCGGCTCTGTTCGAGTTGGAGCTGGCCGGGAAGGTGAAGCAGTTGCCGGGGAAGAATTTTGTGAAGAGCTTCTAGCTACTGGCTTCTAGCTCAGAAAGGCGGTCGGCCATGGAGGACTTCAAAGATCTAAGAGTGTGGGTAAAGGCGCACGAGCTTACTCTCGATGTCTATCAGAAAACTCGCTGCTTCCCGAAAGAAGAAATGTACGGCCTCACCAGCCAAATGCGTCGCTCGGCTGCCTCTGTTGGCGCGAACATCGCTGAAGGATGTGGTCGCAGGTCAGACGGAGAGATGAGGCGCTTCCTACAAATCGCCCGGGGTTCGGCAAATAAACTGGAATATCATCTGCTGCTGGCGAAGGATTTGCACTTACTTGAGACTGCAGAATTCGCAAATCTTGAAGGTAGGGTACTTGAAATCCAACGCATGCTGGCGTCGTTCGCGGCAGCGGTAAACAGTGCGGGTGCGAGCTAGAAGCTAGCAGCTAGAAGCCAGAAGCTTACTCGCGAAACTTGTTGCCAGCCTGCCATTCGTGCTAGTTTCAAAAACAAAGTCATCTATTGAGGACACATTGGCCAAAGGTTTAGTCATCGTCGAGTCACCTGCCAAGGCGAAGACCATCCAGAAGTATCTGGGCAAGGGCTTCACTGTCGAAGCTTCGCTCGGGCACGTAAAGGATCTGCCTAAGAGCACGCTCGGGGTCGACGTCGAAAATGACTTCGAGACGGAGTACGTGGTTATTCCCGGCAAAGAGAAAGTGGTTGCCCGGTTGAAAAAGCTCGCGCTGGGCATGGATAACATTTACCTCGCTCCCGATCCGGACCGCGAAGGGGAAGCCATTGCGGCCCACCTTGCGGAAGAGTTGCGCGACGACTCCAAAGGAAAGAAGAAAAAGAAGAAGACTGACGAGCCTGAGCGCATCCGCCGCGTCACTTTTAACGAGATTACCCAGCGCGCCGTCCGGGAGGCATTCGAGCACCCGCGCGACATCGACCAGAATCTCGTGGACGCGCAGCAAGCCCGGCGTGTTCTCGACCGGCTTGTGGGCTATCAAGTTTCGCCGCTTCTGTGGGACAAGGTTCGGCGGGGCTTGTCCGCCGGCCGCGTGCAAACGGTTGCGTTGCGATTAATCGTCGAGCGTGAGCGCGAAATCAAGGCGTTCGAAAAGAAAGAGTACTGGACGATCGACGCCAATCTCGCCGGTCCGAAGCCACCGGCTTTTGATGCACGTTTCATAGGCAAGGGCGAAGAGAAGATCGAAGTCACCAACGGAGAGGACGCGGATAAGATTCGTGTCGCGCTGGAAAAAGCAGACTGGCTTGTCCGCACCGTCGATCGCAAAGAGCGGCGCCGCAACGCGACTCCGCCGTTCACTACTAGTAAGCTGCAGCAGGATTCCTCTCGCAAACTTCGCTTCAGCGTGAAGCGCACTATGATGATCGCGCAGCGACTTTACGAAGGCGTGGAACTGGGCGAGGAAGGCCTGGTCGGCCTCATTACTTATATGCGTACGGATTCCGTGCGCGTTTCTAATGAAGCTCTGACGGAAGTCCGCGAATACATAAAGTCTCAGTACGGCGACCAGTATCTGCCGGAAGCCCCCAACACCTACAAAGAGAAGAAGGCGGCGCAGGCTGCCCACGAAGCCATACGCCCGACTTCGGTGATGCGCCATCCCGATCAGGTCAAGCAGTATCTGAAAGAAGACGAATTCAAAGTTTACAAGCTGATCTGGCAGCGCTTCGTGGCTTCGCAAATCATGCCAGCGGTGTTCGATCAAACCACAGTAGACATCGACGCCAAGTCCGGTGCCGAGATATTCTGGTTCCGCGTCACTGGTTCGGTGCTCAAGTTCGATGGTTTCCTCAAGGTTTATGAAGAGTCCAAGGAAGGCAAGGACGAAGAGGACGAAGAGCTCAAGCACAAGCTGCCCGCGCTCGAACCCGGTCAGAACTTGACGCTCAAGGCGCTGAAACCGGAGCAGCACTTCACCGAACCTCCGCCGCGTTACAACGAAGCTTCGCTGGTAAAAGAACTGGAGGAACGCGGCATTGGCCGGCCTTCGACCTACTCGGCCATTCTCAGCACCATTCAGGAGCGGCAGTACGTGCAAAAGCTCGGCGGCAAGTTCACGCCCACGGAAATCGGACTGGTAGTGACCGACCTTCTGGTCGAAAATTTCGCTGACATCTTCGATGTTCAGTACACAGCTCGCCTCGAAGAGGAACTGGACGAAATCGAAGAGGGCAAGGAAAAGTGGACCGACGCACTGGCTGACTTCTACAAGAAGTTCGAGAAAGATCTCCGTTACGCCGCCAAGCACATGGAGAACATCAAGCGGATGGAGAAACCCACAGACGAGAAGTGTGAGCGCTGTGGCTCACCGCTGGTAATCAAGTGGGGCAAACACGGTTCGTTCTACGCTTGCAGTTCTTACGACAAAGAGGATCCCAACAGTTGCACTTTCACCAAAGAAAACCCCATCAACCTGCCTGACTTGGATTCTGCCGACTTGCAGGAGACCACCCAGGAAGAGTATTGCGAAAACTGTGGCCGTGTGATGGTTCTGAAGCGTGGGCGCTTCGGGCAGTTCATGGCATGTACGGGATACCCCGATTGCAAGACCACGCGCCGTCTCGATCAGGGCAAGAAAGTCCCGGACATTCCGCTGGACGAAGTCTGCCCCAAGTGCGGACGGAATATGATGATTCGCCACGGCCGCTACGGTGAGTTCACCACCTGCAGCGGATATCCGGAATGCAAATATGTAAAGCAGAACTTTATCGGCGTGAAGTGTCCACTCTGTAAAGAAGGCGACTTAGTCGAGAAGCGCGCTCGCAAGGGGAATACGTTCTATGGCTGTGGAAATTATCCCAAGTGCAAGTTCACCTCCGCTCACAAGCCAATTCCGGAGAAATGCCCCACCTGCGGGAACGAATATTTGGTAGAGAAGTTTTTGAAGTCAGGTCCGGTAATAGCGTGCCCGAATAAGGAGTGCGAGTACGAGCGAGCTGTTCCGGTGGAGGTAGCGGCGGTTGGGGGGGATTGACCAAAGCAAAGCCGAGTGTATTCGCTTTCCTTTGTGCACCTTCGTGTCCTTTGTGGTAAACGGTTTCGGGTTTCTTTCTGAAAACTGCACCGTTTTCTGAAATCCCGCATCTGGTAGGGTGAGAGTTGACCTGATTCCCGGTCCCACGATCTCAAATCATCTTGGAGGTTTTTCATGCCTAAGAAGCCCACTGCTGCGGATGCGCAACTGATTCTGCAGCTCTACGATCTTCGCCGTGAAGCCGAAATTCGCAAAGCCCGCAACTGGTGGCTGGTGAATTTCTGGCCCGAGAGTGCCGAAGATTTCATGAAGGTAGGCGGTGCCATGGGAACTCAGGAAAACAACTGGTTGCGCCAGGCGGCGGGATATTGGAGTATGGCTGCTTCGCTCGCCCTGGCCGATACAGTCAACCAGGAACTCTTCTTGGATCCCAGTTTTAGCGGTGAGATGTTTTTCATTTTTGCCAAGGTGAAGCCATTCCTGGGCGACCTCCGCGCGAAGATGAAAAACCCTCGGATGTTTGCGAACGTGGAGAAGTTAATTAACAGCTCGAAGCAAGGGCGCGAGTGGATGAAGTACGTCGAGGGTCAGGTGGCTGCGCGGCGCGAGGCCATGGCGAAAGCGGCCAAGGCCAGCTAGAACGTGATTTCGTAATTGCGCAATCGGGTAATTGAGTAATCTGGCAATTACCCGATTTCTAAATTACCCAATTACCAATTCCTCGATTGCCACTTTTCTACGCAATATATTCCCGGATGTATTCATCTTTCGACTGCGCCAACTCATGCGCATCGCCATCGAAGATCACTCTACCATCGCGGAGGATGAGGAACGCCATTGCGACCTCGCCGCGGGTGCCCGGCGGCAACGGCAGCATTTCGTTCGCCTTAAGATCGAAGTAGTGGGTCGCCATGGTGAATGCGTCCTGCAGCCGGTGGGTAACCAGCAGCGAGCTGGATTTGTAAACGTCCCGCTGTTTCACGACTAACTGGATGATGGTTGTGGAGGTAACGGGGTCGAGGCCGCCCGTCGGAGAATCATAAAGCAGAATCTCAGGCTGCGTAATAATGGCGCGTGCGATGGCCACCCGGCGGCGCATTCCTCCCGAGAGTTCCGCGGGAAATTTGTCCACCGTAGATTCAAGTTCAACGAATCTCAAGGCTTCCCGCACCCGGCGTTCGACTTCTTCGTCGGATACGTTTCCCTCTTCGAGCAACCGGAAGGCGACATTCTCCCGCACCGTGAGCGAATCGAAAAGCGCGCTTTCCTGAAAAACCATGCCGATTTTGCGTCGCAGGGCGAACAACTCTTCTTCGCGCATCTGGCTCACGTCATCGCCCAGAACGTAGATGTGCCCGGCATCCGGCTTCATCAACCCCAGCGTCAGCTTGAGAATCGTGCTTTTTCCAGAACCGGCAACGCCAAAGATTGCTTTGGATTCCCCCTTGGCCAGACTAAAAGAGATTCCGTTGAGCACCGGCTTGTCTTCGAAAGCGATTGAAACATTCTCAAATACGACGATATCGGACGCGGCATCCGGTGCAGACGGTACGGGCTGTTCCATCGCCGTGGGAGGTGCAGACATGGGTTAGCCCTTACCAAAGAGCGCCATAAGGAACTTGGTCGCGAAGAAGTCCACCAGAAGGATAAAAACCGAAGACGCAACCACTGCCTGGGTGGTCGCCCTGCCCACGCCCTGGGTCCCACCTCGGGCAGAGATGCCATAATAGCAACCTACGGTAGAGATAATAAATCCGAACAGCAGGGGCTTCACCAGACCCATGAAAACATCCTGAAAGGTTAGAATCTGCCAGGCCGTGCTCCAGTACTCGTGGGAGTTCATCCCCAGCAGAAATCGGGCAACCGCGCCGCCCCCGACCATCCCCAAAAGATCAGAGATGATGGTCAGGAAGAAGAGCATGAATACAGTGGAAACCACTCGCGGGGTGATCAGTTTTTTTGCCGGATCGGTGCCCAGCGCCCGCATAGCGTCGATTTGCTCGGTCACCACCATCGAACCCAGTTCACTGGCCATGCCCGAGGAGTTTCTTCCGGCTACCATCAACCCGGTCAATACCGGGCCCAACTCGCGAACCATGCCAACTGAAACCAACTGTCCCAGCAACGAAAGCGAACCAAATCTTTTCAGCGTATCCGCACTGTTCAAAGCCAGCACGGCACCGGTGAAGAATCCTGTAAGCACCACAATCGGGAGCGATCCGGCGCCGATCAGATCCGCCTGTTGCAACATATCCGCGAAATAGCGCGGGTAGCGGAACAGGTTCACAATCGATTGGCCGGCCAGACGGGAATAATCCTGCAGGGTCTGGACTGTGTCCTTGGCGAATTCAGTAGGAGAGATCAGTTCCATGCGATTCGGGAATCGTGGTTTGCGTTCTTCGGAACTATAGCAGAGGCAAAGCAGGCTTTCAGCTTTCAGCTGTCGGCTTTCAGCCAACTTACCCGGAAAAACGATAGACCGGCCCGAAACAGCAAGTCCGTGCAAAACCGAACGTTCGGTAGCCTACTCTCTGGTTTTCTTCTTGATATCGATATTCAAGCGCTTGATCTTCTGGTTCAAGGTGGAAAGAGGGATGTGGAAATGCTCCGCCGCGTCCGTTTGATTCCAGTTGCACTTTTCCAGCATCTCAACAATGATCTGCCGCTCGCAATCCTCCATGATGTCGAACAGCGATGCGTCCGCTCGGCGTTCCAGGGCGGAAAACGTTGTCGCTCGTCCCGCGATCGGGTCGGGGAGAAGTTCAGGACCAATTTCCGCCTCCGTGGAGAGCACAACGGCCCGCTCAATTACGTTCTCCAGTTCGCGCACATTGCCCGGCCAGGAATAGGTGAGAAGAGGGCGCAGAGCCTCCGGGGTGATGCGCCGCGTCGGGCGCTCGTTTTCCTGGGAGTATCGATTGAGGAAGAACCCTGCCAGCAACGGGATGTCCTCCTTGCGTTGGCGCAGCGGCGGAAGATCGATGGTGATGACGTTCAGGCGATAAAAAAGATCTTCGCGAAACTTGCCTTCGCGAACCTGCTGTTTCAGGTCCACGTTGGTGGCCGCGATGATCCGCACATCCACCTGAAGTTCGTGCACCCCGCCCAGATGCATGAACTTCTTGTCCTGCAGCACCCGTAGAATTTTGCTCTGAGTGTCGAGGCTCATGGTGCCGATTTCGTCCAGGAAGAGCGTACCCCGGTCAGCAATTTCAAACAGGCCTTTCTTCGAAGCGACCGCGCTGGTAAACGCGCCTTTCACATGCCCGAATAAAATGGATTCCAGCAGATCAGGCGGCATCGAACCAGTATTGACCGGCACAAAGGGACGATCGCGGCGGGGAGAATTCAGATGGATAGCTTTGGCGATAAGTTCCTTGCCGGTTCCACTCTCGCCCTGCAGCAGCACCGTGGAGCGGCTGGGCGCGACCTGGGCCACCAAGTCGAAAATCTTCAGCATGGGCTCGCTTTTGCCCACGATGTTTTCAAAGTTGTAGCGTTGCTTGAGCGCGCGCTTGAGTTGGACGTTTTCTTCCTCCGCGCGATGGCGAGCAACCGCGGCGCGTACATCGGCGAGGAGTTTCTCGTTGTCCCATGGCTTCTGGACAAAATTCGCGGCTCCCGCCTGCATCGCCCTGACCGCGTTCTCCACCGTCCCATAGGCGGTAACCATGATGATCGAGAGCCCCGGATCCTGGAGGTGAATTTCGGCCAATAGATCCATGCCGTTGCGATCCGGGAGTGCCAGGTCGAGCAGCACCAGGTCGAAGCTCTGTTCGCCAATGCGCGCCAGTCCTTCTTCACCGCTCGCCGCGGATACAACTCCGTATCCTTCCAATTCCAGCAAAGTCTCGAGCGATTCGCGGATTGCAGCCTCGTCGTCGATAATCAACACGGAGCCAGCCGCCGGCAGCGATGCCTCCCCCGGGTTGTGGCGCACAATCACCGCAGCTTCAGACATTGACAGCTTTCCTTGTCAGCGGAAATTCGAGATAGAACGTAGTGCCTTCACCCGCGCGGCTCTCCACCCGAATCTTCCCGGCGTGCTCCTGAATGATGCCGTAGGTCACCGACAAGCCCAATCCCGTGCCGCGAGACTGGCCTTCGCGGGGCGTTGTCTTGGTGGTGAAGAATGGGTCGTAAATCCGGTGGATATGCTCTTGCGCAATGCCAGAGCCAGTATCCGACACCACCACACTCACGCTCTCTCCATTCAACGTGGCGATACGCAACGTCCCACCATTGCTCATGGCATCCTTGGCGTTCAGGAACAAGTTCAGGAAGACCTGTTGCAACCGTCCCGCATTCCCATTGATTGACGGAATGTAGGCGCTCCTCTCGTCCTGTACCTTGATCCGCGTCACTTTGAACTGATGTTCCAAGAGTGCCAGCGTGTCCGAGATGATCTTGTTGACATCAATCGCCGTGAACTCTGTCCCGCTGGTGCGCGAAAAATTGAGCAGGTTGTTCACGATCTCGGAGGCGCGGAACGTCTGGCGCGTGATCTTCTCCAGAAGCCCACCTTTTTGCGGATCGCCCTGAAGTTGCTTTGACAGCATCTGCGCATAAGAGGAAATCACCGCCAAAGGCGTGTTGACTTCGTGGGCCACACCGGCAGCCAGCAGCCCGATCGAGGAAAGTTTGTCGGCCTGCGAAAGCTGCGCCTCCAGCTCAACCCGTTCCGTAATGTCATCCATAATGATCAGGCGGCCAATCACACTGAAGTCTTTCGTGACCAAAGGCGCGATCGCCACGTTGACCACGCGGCTTTCACCCGTCGGCGTCCCCAGGCGGAACTTATACAGGTTGTGAATGCCCGGATTCTGCCGCACGCGGTAGAACTCCTCCACAAACGCAGCCGGGAAAACGTCACCCAGAGGCCTCGTGAGCGCCTGCCATCGTGGTAACGCATACATCACTTCCATCTGCGAGTTCCAGGACTCGATGCGGTCCGCCAAGTCCACAGCCAGCACGCCGACATTGATCGACTCCACAATATTTTCGTTGAAGTCTTTCAGGCGCTCGTATTCGGCAACTTTCTGTTGCAACGAAGCATATAGACGCGCGTTCTGGATGGCGATTCCCAGGTAACCGGCCAGCGTCTCAAGCAACTCGACATCTTCGCTGGTGAGGAAATCCCCCTCCACCGTCTTACCCAAACCCAGCACCGCAATAGTGTGTTTCTGCGCCCGGCAGGGAATGTAATAGTTCAGATCAAGCCGGGCGATAGCCTGTTGGGCATTCGGAGTTTCGCGCGGAACCTGGTGAGTGTTGTCGAAGAACAGATGCCCAACCTCATCTTCCGGCCGGGGCGTGCCCAGGAAACTCAAATCCAGCCCGCTGGTCTGCGCAATGCCAAACGACTTAGCCACTACAAATTGCTGAGACGCATCCACGTCGGCCATGAAAACCGCCAGGCGGTCCACCAACAGGGTCCGCGACAAGCGATCCACTACCGCGCTCAGCATCTTGTCCAGATCGGTCTCCGAACTCAGCTCGCGTCCAAATTCGATCAGCGTTTTCCGGTAGTCATAGCCCGTGCGATAAAAGAACTGGTCAATGCGTTCCTGAATCCATTTGCGGACGGGATCAAACAGCAGCGCTGTAACCACGATCGCGAGGACCAACCCGATCGGTCCGGAACTGGGTATCTGCAGGTGGACCAACTCGGCCACACCCGCCACGACCGCAAAATACGCACCGGCAATCGCACCCGCGGCCAACGTGTACGCCATGCCGCGCTTGAAGATCAGATCAACGTCCATCAACCGGTAGCGGAAGATGGCATAACCGAAAGTCAGAGGCAGTATCCCGAGCGACAAGACCGAGACCTTCATCCACGTCGTGGGCAGCGCTCCCGTCAGGTACGGGATCACATAGAACAATGTGAACGGCGTGATCGCGAGAATCGTGCCCCGGGTAACCCACTTCAGCTGTTGCCGCAGGATCGGAGTGCTTGCATGACGATAGTTGTAAAGGAGCACTCCCGCCGCCGCGATGAAGAACAGCGCCTGACAACCCATCTCCAACCGGTCAAGGTTCCAGCGCAGCACTTCACTGGCTTTGAGAAACGAAACCGCCAGAACGTGCACACTCAACAGCAACAAGCCCGGAACATAAATCCCCGGAATTACCCAGCGATGCCGGCGGACGAACCAGTGCCGCTCCGGAAAAGTGAGCACAAAATGCAGAAAAAGAGCGGCCTGCAGAAGTCCAGCCGCAACATTGCCCCAGTAAATGGTCCAATCGAAGCCGTTGAACTTTCCGGTGTAGTGGAACGCGTAGGAAATGAACGAGACCAGGCAGAAGATGTAAAAGTGGGTCGATCCCGGCGCGGTCCAGCGCCGCAGCAGCACATATAACCCGATGCCGAGATAGATCAGACCAATCAGCCGCAGCCAGTTGTATTGTGAGCGTTCCGCAGGAATCGGAATGAGCACGACATCCACCGGGACCGATTGCCGTACCAGTGAGTAAATAGCCTTCGACCAGGCTCCGACCCGATACAGTTGGCGGGTTCGGGCCGCGGTACTATTTACTTCGTGCTGGTCAATCGCGGTGAGTCGGTCGCCCAGTTTGACGCCTGCCCGAGTTCCCGGTCCGCCGAATTCGACCCGGTCGGCGGTAAGTTTGCCTTGATGCTCGACCCACCATACACCGTCGTCCGGGACTTGGAACTGTCGCTCAGCCTGAAGGTTATAACCGGCGTAAATCACGGCAGCCGTCGTCAGCAAGGCCAGCAGGATGACCGTAAATCGGATTTGAAAATCCCTGTTCATGCGCCGTACAGGCTCCGCCGCCCGCAGGGACAAAATATCCTGTTCAGTCTTCTGCACTTTCACTGCCAACAGGGGAGACATGGGTCCGCCTCTAAGGCACTTCGATACAACAGCTTCCAATATTATAGAGGCGTGCCCATAGGAACACTATGCTTTTTGGAATGGCCAATGTGGTATTTTGTAACCAGCTGGGAAGGTTTTATCTGAGAGGTCCGGTGTTGCGGTACGCTGCAAGACAGCAAGGGATGTCTATGAGCAGTCCGCGCATTGATAATAAATAACTTAGTGGCTTCGTTTCGCAAAACCTCATCTTCGACTCCGCACAGAAGTTTAACGGACCGGAAGCTCGAGCCCGGCGGTCTTAGAAGTCCCCAGAACTCGAATCGCCCACGTGCAGGTCACGCTTCAGGCCGGTCCGAATATCGTAGGATCGTCTCGAAAGAGGCGCTCAGCTTAGCCCAGACTCGACGTGCCCACGCTTCGCGTTTCCAAAACGCTTGCGGCCATTCCAGGATTCCATACTAAGTCGACCAGGATGCTTGGCGTCAACGACTGCCTCGATGAGGAACTCGGAAAAGACTTGACCATAACTTTCGATCAGCGACGGTCCGCAATTTGGGCCGCTAGGGCGGGCTTCCTTCATCTGCATAGCCGACCTCCAACTACGATGGCTCCCGAAACTGCGGTTTCCCAAAACGCCTGCAATCCTGTTCCGACTCGAGAAGACCGATGCTCGAGCAGGCGCAAGCCAGGCACACTAATCTGCGCTTCCGCCTCGGAAGAGCTTCGCGCAACACTAAATTTGGGGGGGTACTCGCTTCTGTGATGATCCTGCGCCGAGCCAAGTGGCCAAAATTGAATGTCGCAAGAATCTGCTAAATCGAGTTTTCCGAAACAACCCGGTTCCGAAGAGAGGTTGGGCTCGGCTTATCTATCACCGTTCCGCTGTCCGTTCTGATGATGACCGTAGTCTTGACTTCAGGTAGTACGCCTTTCGCCCGTGACTCCGGAAGCGTCTTTCGAGGAATTCATCGAAGGACTTCACGTCGCTAATTGAGAGATGGTAATCATCTCTTCCAGCTCGGAGCGGATTGCGAAGCTAAGAATAAAGGGCCTGGATCTATTTCGCTTTCAAAGCCTTCATCGGCTCAAGACGGGCGTCCTCAGGCCGGATCCAGGCCAAAGACGTCGCGGAGTCGTTGCGAAATACCCAGGACACAGTGTGACACTGTATTGGTCAAGAACTCGTCCCCGAAAGTAGCCTTTATAGGCGTCGCGGATCCCTTCGCTTCATGACGATTCGTGGCGCTTGTCAGGGGGCCATGGCTGCCGGGATTCTCTCAGGTAGGCCGCTCTATTGTGTCGACGAGTTTGTAAACAGACGAAACAGATGAGGCACGGATGCCCGACGCCAGTGGCCGCTTCGGAGCTACAGTTTAGGTGGTTGTTCCTTCTGCCGAGCCTTCTTCTTCGGTCTAGCCCACCGCGCGTCGTGGCTGCCGCTTCTTGAGGAGGGCGTCGACACCGAACTCTGTTGACCCTGAAGCTCGAGACAACTCTCTAAGAGCAATTCGACTTGCTTACTCAGAGATCGTCGCTCCTGCTTTGCGATCTCAGTCAATCGCGACTTGAGACTGGCCGGCACCCGAACTAGCAGTGCGACCCTGGGTTCTGTCATGGCTAAGACCTATCGTAAAGATAGCAGGATTCAACAATTTTCTGAATGCAACGCTTAGATACGTTGTGATACACTATGTATCTAATCTCGGATCCGGAGAGAAGACGCATGCCATTACGCGCTGCTTGCGATAGAAAGCTGGTACGGCAGAATCTCCGCATTGCCAAAGAACTTTACCCAGAACTAGCACATCTTCAACTGTCAATTCTGCAGGATCTCACGGTGATGCTCCGTCTTTCTGTACGCAGGAGTGAACTGCTCCTGCTCGATGGAAAGTGGTATGTGAGTCACTCTGGTCTTCTACGAATTGCGCACCGAAGAAGGTGCTTCGGAATAGACACCACGGTCGACCAGCATATGTCGGAAGCTTCCGCGAGACGGTGGGTCTTTAAAGCGACGGTTCGCAAATCCCAATCGAGAAGCTTCGCTGGCTACGGAGATGCGGATCCATCGAATGTGTCGCCTCTCGTTCATGGTTCTGAAATGCGCGTTGCCGAGACTCGCGCCGTAAACCGCGCTTTGCGCAAGGCCTATGGCATCGGCATCTGCTCGGTCGAGGAGATCGGGTCCTTCGCCGAGACTCGGCAGTCTTCTCGAGAGTCGAAGAAACTCCCGCCTCAACCGGCCAACGGGAACTACGGCAGTCCCAAAGTCCGTGATCGTCTTTGCCAACTAATCCGCCAGCACCAGCTCGATGCCACGCTAGTCAAGTCCTACGCCACCGACTTCTGCGGGACGAAGGCTCTGCGCGACGCATCCCGCGAGCAGGTCGAAAACTTCGTCGCTCACTTGGCCAACTGGGCTGAGAAAGATCGCGATGCTCTGCTCTGCCGACTAAACAGCTATCTCGGGCGGAAAGAGGGTTTAGCATGAGACGCCAAATTGCAGGCCTCCATGCCGCCGATCGCTGCGCGGCAGATCAAATTCCCGACGGCCTCTTCCTGGTTCGAGTGCAGAGAGTCCAGTTTCGCCGTCAGGCACAAAAACCTTATTACACCCTTACAGTCACCGTTCACCAGCCCGGCCGATTTTCCGATCATGTCATTTCCAGCCGTCTCTATTGCAACCCCAAAGCCCTGTGGAAGTTCAACTGGTTCCTGCGCGACTTTGGCTACGATGTCGAACTCCTCGGCCGCGATGAAGTCGATGAAACACAGTTGATCGGCCTGACCGGCGTCGTGAAGATCAGTCATGTCTTTCTTAACGGCACTTCCCTGCTCCGGCTGGACGGCTTTACCCCCGCTGGCCGCTGGGAAGAACTTTCTCCCGCTAATCTCGATGGCTCACAGGTGGCGTGATGACATACAGTTTTACGCAAGTCAGCCAATATTTGACGTGCCCTCGGCGTTATCGCCATCGCTATCTCGATGGTTGGCAGGAAAAAAATACTCGGGCCGCCATGCTCTTTGGACGGGCCTTTGAACGGGCCCTCGCTGCCTATTTCCTCCGCGAAGATGCCGCCGCTGTGTTGTTTCGCGAATGGAGCGCTTGTCAGAACCGGGGCTTGCACTACTCGAACGGGGACACTTGGGACCGGATGCTGCAGCAAGGCATTCAGCTTCTGGATCGCTTCTGCCAGGACGACCGCATTCGCATTCGTCAGCCCCGCCGCAACCTGCAGATCAAGTTCACGCGGCCAGTTTCCGGGAAGAATGATTTCATCGCCTATGTTGATGCCATCGGAAAGCTGGACGGGACGCGCTGTCTGCTCGAATGGAAAACGACATCGAGCCGCTACCCGGAGGAACCCGCCGGACTGCTGGCTCTCGATCCCCAGCTGGTTTGCTATTCCTGGATGACGAGCATCTCCGAAGTCGCGCAAGTGGTCTTCGTTCGCAAGCGACTGGTCGAGATCCAGTATCTGCGCACCACCATCAGCCAAGAACAGCGCCAGGAGTTCGGCCAGTTGGTCGAGGACACGATCCGGCGAATCGAATCCGCACAGTTTCTACCCCACGCTGGCATTCGATTTCCCCAGAACCCGTGCAGCACTTGCCCCTACTTGGGACTTTGCCTGGGGAAACAAGAGTTGGTCGATACCGCTTTAGTGCGGCGGCCAGGAGCTGACAACCTTGGTTGGCTTGACGAGCTTACTTACTAGCAAGCGACCCGCGATGCGCGAGTCAAGCAGGTAAGGAACTGAGGCGGAAATGGGAAAGGCTAAGATGATGGGGCCGTGCGCGTCGGCAAGTAGGCCGAATTTCCAATGGTGCATCCTTCGGGAGCCCGTTTACTAGCATGGTCCCAAACCTAGTGCTCAAATCAGTGATGACGGCGGCCTCGCACAGAGGTACGTCGATCTCGATCAGGAGAGTACTTTCTTTTGCATGGTTTGGGCCGTCTCGCATGGCAGGTCAATTTCAGGGAGGAGCCATGGCGAGAAAACGAAAGAACAGCACGAAGAAAATAGGTGCGCCAGTGTTGCATTGCCTGAACCCGAATGCTGCCGGTGGGGATGTGGGGGCGACGGAGATCTATATCGCCGTGCCTGTGGATCGAGATCCGCAACCGGTGCGCCATTTTTCGACCTTCACGGAAGACCTGCACGCTGTGGCAGCCTGGCTGAAAGCCTGCAAGATCGAGACGGTGGCGATGGAATCAACGAGCGTCTACTGGATCCCATTGTTTCAGGTTTTGGAGGCACGAGGGTTCACGGTGTTCCTGGTCAATGCACGTCACGTGAAGAATGTGCCTGGACGCAAGTCCGATGTTTCCGACTGTCAGTGGTTGCAGTATCTGCATACGGTGGGCTTACTGCGCGGATCGTTCCGGCCGGAACAGGCGGTCTGCACGGTGCGCTCCATCCTTCGCCACCGGGACAGCCTGGTGCAGATGGCCTCGACTCACGTGCAACACATGCAAAAGGCTTTGGACCAGATGAATCTGCAACTGCACCACGTGATCAACGATATCACTGGCGTGACGGGTCTAACGATCATCCAGGCCATCCTGGCGGGTGAGCGCAACCCGCACACGTTGGCGGCGCTCCGCGATCGGCGGGTCAAGGCCACGGAGGATACCCTGGCCAAGTCGCTGGTGGGAGATTATCGGCGCGAGCATCTGTTCACGCTCGGCCAGTCGTTGACGGCGTTTCGTCATTACCAAGAGTTGATCAGGGCATGTGACCACGAGATTGAGCAGTATCTCGAGGCGTTCGAGTCCAAGGTGGATGCTCGCGAAGGTTCTTTGCCGGAATCGAAAAACGAGCAAGAACCGAGTGATGACGTGCCCCGTTTCGATCTAAGAAGTCATCTCCATCGCATCTTCGGAGTCGACTTGACGCGGATCCCAGGAATCAACATCCTCACCACGCAAACTCTGTTGGCGGAGATCGGTCCTGACCTCTCGCGCTTTGGCAGCGCACCCGCGTTTACATCTTGGCTCGGGCTCTGTCCGGACAACCGGGTCAGCGGTGGGAAAGTGCTGTCGGTCAAAACCCGGAAGGTCAAGAACCGAGCGGCAACGGCACTCCGCATGGCCGCTCAAGCACTCCATCGCAGTCAATCCTATCTCGGGCACTTTTATCGCCGGATGCGGGCTAAACTCGGAGCTCCCAAGGCGATCACCGCCACCGCCCACAAACTGGCGCGCATCATCTATCACATGGTGACTATGGGGCAGGCCTACGATGAAACCGTCTGTGCCCAGAACGAAATACAGAACCGCCTACGTCTGGAAGCTAGACTTCGGAAACAAGCGCGTGAGATGGGATTCCAACTCGTTCTTGCTAACACCGCTGTCTAACAACTGAGGGAGTTCCTCAGGAGGAATCCGCCCATGTTGCCCAAGCTGAATCGCCACCGAGCGATGTTCGTGCTCACTAAGATTGACGAGATTCTGACCTGGGAAAAGCAGAAGGACGCGGAGCGGGATACGCGGTTCGTTGAACTCGGGCGTTACTTGTGCGAAGTGCGGGCGGGACAGTACTGGCGGGTAGAGAACGTGAAATCGTTCGACGAGTTCTTGGAAAGACGGTTTCCGGAGTCGCGGAGGAAGGCGTACTACCTGATGTCCATCCACGAGCACCTGCCACCACAGGCCAGGAAGGAACTGAAGGAAGTGGGTTGGACGAAGGGGCTGGAGTTGGCGAAGATTGCGAGAAGGGACCGGCAGGGCTTCGATTGTGCAACCTGGTTGCACAAGGCCCGGGAAATGCCGAAGGAAAAGTTTAAGCAGGAGGTCGAGAAGGAACTGACCGGGCGGGAAACAGAACCGTGGGAGATTATCTACTTCAAGCTTTACAAAAGTCAACTCCCGGTCGTCGAGCAGGCGATTGAGACCGCAGCCTCAATGCTGGGGACGGACAAATCGCGGGGTTATTGTCTGGAGATGATCTGCGCGGACTTCTTGGCGGGAGCGAACCTGGAGAACGAAAATCCTGAGATCCTCCTGCAGTCGGCCTTACGGTTCTTCAAGTTCCTCCCTGGTGAAGAGAGGCAGACGTTTCTGCACCACGTGAGCGAGAAGGCATCGTGAATCGGGTCCAACCAAAGCGGCATCGCCTGCGGCTCGATCCCGAGCTATACGATCAGCTACGCAGGCAAGTGCTCCGTCGCGACCACTGGAGATGCCAGTCGTGCGGCGCAATGTTGAATCTCGAGGTTCATCACAAAGAATTTCGCAGTCATTCCGGCGGTGATTCGGAGCAAAACCTGATTACGCTCTGCAGCACATGCCATACGAGCGCGCATCACGGCGGAGAGTAAAGCAGGGCACTCTGCGCTATTTTCAATCCGCGATGATCAAGAAATGGAGGCGTTTGTGCCCACAATGCCCGGATCCAAAAATAAATAAACTAGGCCACCGGATTCAGAGCCAACAGCTTCGGGTTACTCCCGCTAGCGGCTTGAGACCATTCTGGACCTGGCGAGCTGGCCGCCAATAACTCGCAACTGTCGGCCAGCGCCGAAATTAAAAAGGCCTAGTGCAACAGAGCGACTACAAGGCAAGATGAAGGCCAGCCGGGACCTTGGTTCATTTTATTGGTGCGGAATCCCAACAAGGTTTTCGGGCGGGAGCAGGCCGGTCCGTAAACGGCACTTGAGCCTATTCGGTTTCTTCTGCACCTTTTCCACAGGCAAGACTATCTCCGCCAACACATAGTTGTGCCGTCGAGATTTCCAGCCTTGGCAGCAATCACACCGCCTTCGGGCCAGGCAACGACGATGCCTCCGAGAATTCTAAGCCCGCCAATGGCGCACTTCTTGAGACAGCCTCAATTCCGTGATCTCGCGAAACGGGGGCCCGGCTGATGTTGCGCGAAAGACCGGGGCGACATTCTGCACCGATTTTGACTACGCAATGGCTCTCACAAAAAACCATGACAAAGTCTTTTACGAGGTGTTTTGACGGCTTCGTCCATTCATCTCGGGTAGAATTATGGCTTCTCTATGACGACCAGCGAAGAAGTGATTCAGCGCGAGAAGCAATTCCTGCTGCAGACGTACAGCCGCTACCCGCTGGTCATCGAGCGCGGCAAGGGAGTCTTCCTCTTCGACTTCGACGGCAAGAAGTATCTGGACTTCGTCGCCGGCCTGGGAGTAAATGCTCTAGGCCACGCGCATCCGAGAATCGTGAAGGTCTTACGTGAACAAGCGGCGCGCGCCATTCACCTGTCGAACCTCTACTACAACGAATATCAGGGACGCCTCGCCGAGAAGCTTTGTACCCTTTCCGGCTTGCAGCGTGCGTTCTTTTCGAACAGTGGCACCGAAGCCATTGAAGGCTCCATCAAGCTTGCGCGCCTCGCCGGACACCGCGCTGGAGGCGTCGCCAAGAGCCAACTGGTGGCACTCGAAGGCTCCTACCACGGACGCAGTTTCGGATCGATGTCCGTCACCGGGCAGGACAAATACCGCAAAGGATTCGAGCCGCTACTCGAGGACGTGAAGTTTGTCCCGCGCAACGACGCCGAGGCTTTGCGCGCCGCAGTGAACGACAACACTTGCGCGATTGTGCTCGAACCCATCTTCGGCGAGGGCGGAATTTATGAATGTTCCGTAGATTTCCTGAAAGAGTGCCGCACCCTGGCCGACCGTCACCACGCCGCGTTGATTTTCGATGAGATTCAATGCGGCCTCGGCCGCACCGGAACCATCTTCGCCTTCCAGACTTTCGGCGTCACTCCCGACATCGTCGCCGTCGCCAAGCCCATCGCCGCAGGCATCCCGCTTGGCGCTTTTCTGGTCAAGGAAGAATTCGCGTCGGCGATCTCCGCTGGACAGCACGGAACCACTTTTGGTGGAGGCCCGCTGGCGTGCCGGGTTGCACTCGAATATCTGGCGATTGTCGAAGAAGACAGATTGCTCGAGAATGTCGCCAGCGTCGGCACTTATTTGCGGCAACAACTGCAGGCGCTGGTGGACCGCTACTCCGTGGCGCGCGAAGTGCGCGGACGCGGCCTGATTCAGGGCTTGCAGCTCGATGTGCCCGCGCGTCCCATCGTGGAACAAGCTCTCGCCGAAGGCGTGCTCTTCAACAGCACCCAGGACACTGTACTTCGATTCCTTCCCCCTTTCCTGCTTCAGGAAAAGCACGTCGACAAGGGCGTGCGAGTCCTCAAGAAGCTGCTGAGAAAGTTGTAGGGGATCAAAACCTCCGCTATGGTAATGCGCACGTAGCTCCGGACGCCTTGTCCGGGGCTACGTATACCTATCGGCGGGGCGGCACGCGCGAGGGCGCGGGCGCCCACACGTGCGCTAGAGAATGAAAAAGGAGGCTCTTTCGAGCCTCCTTTTTTATCTCTTGCCTACAGCAGGCAAGGCTTAGAACGTCAGCTTCGCGACCAGACCGATGGTTCGTGCGTTGCTGGCGAAAATCGCCTTGGGGTTGTTGAAAGTTGGACTGCTCGGAACCGTAAAGCTCTTGTAGGTCCCGCCGGCCGTGCCGAAACTGAGGACATCGTTGACTCCGAGGCCCGCTCCCGGGTTTGCATTGGGAATGAACTGCGGATGATTGAACAGATTGTTGAATTGCGCCCCGATGCGGAACGCAACCCGCTCGGTGATGTTGACGTTCTTGAAGATAGAGAAGTCAACGTCATTCGTCGGCCGGGTTGAAAGAGTGTTACGGCGCACGGTCGCAATCGCGCCCGGACCAGCAATAATGTACTGCGCAGTCGGGTTCGTCGCCAGGTAGGCTACTGTATTACCTAGGGAGTTTAGAAGCGGGGTAACATCGCTGCCAGTCCCAGGAATACCGGAGGGATTCCAAACTGTACGGTCACCGGCGGAGTCGAAGTTCAAGTTAGAGTCCAGGTTCGACTGCACAGTCACCAGTTCAGGGCTCTCGTAAGTGTAAATCGGGCTAAAATTCCAGTTGCCAACTACGTTCTTCATGAGCCAGCTTCCGTTCTTGAAGTACGGCAAGTCGTAGACGGCGGCGATCGTAAAGCGGTTGGTGCGAGACAGGGCCGAGGTGGCTTTATCTGCGTTGATATCGAATTGATTCTCTCCACGGCGGGGAGTTAAATCGGTGCTGTGGAAGTCCGCCGTGCTGTTGTCAATGGTGTGGCTCCAGGTATAGGCCGCCGTGAAGGTTAGGCCGTTGGTGAAACGGCGAATCAGGCTGGTCTGCAATCCGTTATATGTCGACCAACCCGCGGGGATGAACGCAGTCAGAAGACTGCCGTTAAATCCGGCCGCATTAAACGGCGCGTAAATGGGATTGATGTTTTCCAGAGCCTCAAGCGAATTCGGCAGAGCGTTCAACGTAGTTTGCGATGGCGCTTGCGTGTACGTTGGCAAGCCAACCGACGAGTTCACCGGCGGTAATACATTGACAATGGATTGAACGTCGAGATGGTTGCCACGCGTTCCCACATAATTCATCTCGGCAGTGTAAGCCTTGCCGAAAGAATGCTGGAAACCCAGGTTGTAGTTGATCGAGTAAGGATCATGGATATGCGGAGGAATCCAGTTCGCGGTAGCCTGGATCGCATCAAACTCTGTCGGATAGGTTATGATTCCGCTGCCACCTCCTGAGAGACCCCCGCCACCCAGGAAATTAGGAGTCAGGGATCCTGGGCCTTGTGTGATCACGTTGTTGGTAGCGCCGATCTGCGGCGGCACGGCCAGAATCCCGATGTTGTCGTAAAGCACATCATAGGCGAGACCGAAACCGGCCCGAATAGAAGTGTTGCCGCTGCTTCCCGGCGAGTAAGCCAGACCGACGCGAGGCGCCCAGTTGTTCTTGGGGGCTTGCGGCTTCCCGAATATCAGAGGTTCATTGGCCTGCGGAACAATCAGGTTGGGCTGGCTCGCCCCGGCATTAAGGACCTGACGGTTTTCACCTTCCGCCGTCGTCGTGTACTCGTACCGGATGCCGAGATTCAAGGTAAAGTGCGGGTTCAGTCGCCATTGGTCGTTGACATACCAGTAGATCGCATTCTGGTTGCCGTAGTAGACCGAATTGCCTGAGGAGCGCTGGCCGAAGTTGTCAGGCGAGATGTCCTCGAAATAGGTCTCCGACGAGTTGTACTGATAGTCGCCGCGCGCACGTTGGGTGAAGGTCTGAGGCGAAATGTACCACCGGTACTCGCCGCCGAACTGAAAAGTGTGCTTGCCCTTGGTCCAACTGACGTTGTCCACGAACCCATAGAAGTTCTGGATGGTGTACTGGGGAGCGTTTCCGTCGGGACCGAGCACCAAACCGGCACCCATATCGTAGAACGTAAGATTGGGGAAAACTCCTCCCAACCCTGGGAAAGTCTGGTTGCCGACGGGGGTGGTGTTGTAAAAGCGGTTAAAACCAAACCTGAATTCGTTGGTAATCGTCGGGGAGAAGGTGTGGTATTCACTGAGAGTAGCTAGACGAAACTCGAACGGAATGGTGTCGTAGAACACCGGCAACTGCGCGGCGGTATCGATCTCGTTGATGTTGTTGTAGATGTAACGACCGCGGAGTTGGTCTTTTTCCGAAAGGTTGTAATCGACGCTGATCACAAAGTTCTTGAAGTTCTCCCACGCCGGCGGTGCGATCGTAATTGGACCGGTCTCAACTGTACCGGCCGCGCACGAACCGTTCGCCGGGGCGACGAAGAAGCCTTTCTGGTTAATCTGAATCCCATTATTGGTCGTGCCGTTGTAAGGGATGCAGGCCGCACCGGCGGAAGAACCCACGGGCGTGTACTGGGTAAATTGTTGATAATTTGTGGCGCTCAGGAAGGGATCTTTCGAAATTGCTGCCAAGCCCGCTGTCGTCGGGGTAAATATTTGCCCCGGGGGAGCACCAGTCAGTCCGACGGGCTGGTATTCAAAGTTGCCGAAGAAGAACAACTTGTTCTTGATGATCGGTCCGCCGATGGTGCCGCCGAAGCGGTTGCTGTCGAACCGCGGATTCGAGGTAAGACCCTGGTTGACGTAAAGTTGGTCTATGGCATTTAGGTTGCGGTTCCGGAAGTACTCGTACAGCGACCCGTGAAAGGTGTTGGTGCCGCTCTTGACCGTGGTATTGAACTGACCGCCGGAAGAGTGTCCGAACTCAGAGTTGAACTGATTGGACAGAAGGGTGAAGTCCTGAACGGCATCATTCGGAATCGAAATTAAGGCTCCGGTCACCGTCTTGTTATTGTTGTCCACGCCTTCCACTGTGAAGTTGTTATCGCGAGGCCGCTGGCCGCCAACCGAGGGGCCGACTCCAAGTCCCATGCCGCTCGCGTTGGTCACGCCCGGGCTCATAAGCGAGAGGTTCAAAACACCGGCGCCCTGTCCATTGGACGTGATTCCCAAGTCCTTCGAGTACATCTCGTTATAAGACGTCTGCAGCTGCGACGTCGTGGTGTCCACCGGAGCAGCAACCCCCGAGACTTCCACTGTCGTCGTGCTGGTGCCGACTTGCAATTGCACGTTGGCGGTACCGGTCTTGTTGAGGTCGACCGGAATATTATCTAAGGTGGTGGTCCTGAAATTGGGGGCCGTCACCGTAAGCTTGTAGCTTCCAACCGGCAGATTCGAGAAAAGATATTCACCAGCCGTCTTGGTACTGGAATTGGCCTTCAGGCCGGTGCCAATGTTGACAATTTCCACGCTTGCACCATTCACTGCGGCGCCGGACGCGTCGGTTACCGTCCCCGTCAAGTTTCCGCTGATGGCTTGACCCTGTGCGATGCCAGCATTCAAGGCTACGAAGCTCAACATCGCGAATGCGACCACAAAAATTCTAAAGCTCCAATTAAGTCGATTCATACCTTTTGCCCCTGAAAAGTTGAGATCGGACTGCTTCCGGTCCGTTGCCCTGCTCATGACTGCGCTCCTGGGTGAAGAGAATTCCGCTCGGGAATCCCAGTTCACCGTATTTCCAAAATTTGTTCCCATTTGAGCGATACAACTTTACATTTCTAGACAGAACTATGCAACTGGCCTTCCACACAATAACCGCTGTTATCATCAATACAATTCAACTAGTTAGCCGTGGTTAGGTCAGCACTCCTCTATTAGAATCGGTAGCGGCAGGTGGCGCTTATATGAAATGTCATATTGTCAGGTCGGATCGGTCGGCGGGACTACGAGAGTAGAATCGGCTGATCTTTTGCAGGATGGTAGGCAATCGCCAGGAGCAGAGGCCCGGAAAATCGGGCCTTTGGCAGTCGGGCAATGAGTTAAGCGTTGACGCTTCGCCACCTGCCTCCGAACCGATCGGTGAAAGTCCAACGGCTCACATTCTTACCTGCCAGGCTGGCGCTCGGACTTGTGTAAGATTTATCTTCAAGCACTTTTTGCGGGGCGCTACCGGTGCTTCCCGACTGCAGGTAGCAAGCTTCACAAAAAGTTGTCTCGCTATCATCTAGAGAGTCGCCGTGAGCAGGCATTGCAAATAGACATCAATCCGCACCACGAATTCCCCGTCGCAGAGCACTGGATCACCCTTGACGGTGTGGGGGATAGCGCTCGCATGCGCTATCTGCGCGCCGGCTCGGGCCCGCCATTACTGCTAGTCCATGGCTTGCTGGGATACTCATTCTCCTGGCGGTTCACCATTCCAACTCTGGCGCGGCGCTCGACGGTTTACGCAATCGACCTGCTGGGAACTGGCTTCTCCGATCGCCCGGTCGCGTTGGATTGCTCTTTCAAGGCAAGCGCCCAGCGTTTGCTGCAGTTCATGGACAAGACAGGCGTTGCCGCCTGCGATCTCCTGGGCACGTCGCACGGTGGAGCGGTGTCCATGATCGCGGCCGCCCTGGCGCCGGATCGTTTTCGGCGGCTGATTCTGGTAGCTCCCGTCAATCCCTGGTCCGCGCACGGAAAACGGTTGAGTGTGCTGCTCAGCAGCGCGCTGGTCGCGCCGCTCTTTCTGAAGCTCGCGCCCCGGGTGCGAATTCTTGACAAGTTCTATCACGGGCGGCTGTTCGGCGACCGTCGCCACATGCCACCCGATAGCATCGAAGGCTACCGCAAGCCAATGCGCATTCCGGGTTCCTACGAATATGCATTGGCCGTACTGCGGTCGTGGAACCGAGATCTCACCGAGTTGGAAGCGATGTTGCCGCGCATCGCCCACATCCCAACTCTGCTGATCTGGGGTTCGGTGGACGCCGCCGTAGATCCCGCTTCCGCCGCGTACTTGAAGCAACGATTCGAGAATTGCAGCCTGGTGATGTTCGACGGGGTGGGCCACCTTCCGTACGAAGAATCGCCGGAAGAATTCAACCGCGTCGTGGCGGAGTTTCTGTCTTGAAGTCGCAGGATGCACCCTCCCGTTAAACGCGCCGTAGTTGTCCCGGTCGGCTGGTGCTTCATCCTGCTGGGCATCGTTGGGCGGTTTCTGCCGGTACTGCACGGTCTTCTGTTCCTTTCGTCGGATTGGTTATTCTCTCCTCGGAATACGCTTGGGCGCATCGTCTGATCGGCCGGCTGCGCGAGTGCTTTCCAGGAATCAGGCGCGTTGCCGATGAGCCGCCCATCCCATCGCGACCCGGATTGATGCTCCGCCAACTCGGTGCTAACCTGAGGCCAGAACATCCGCAGATGAAGCCGGCCAACACTCCGCAGCTTTCCGCTGTTCAGCGGTTCTCTCGTTTCCTGCATCTCGATATTCCCGAGGTGTGGGTACGCTTCCTGCTGGCGATCGTTGGTTTGATCCTGGCTTTCGGGGCTGCGCTTTTCTCCACCGTGTCGAGAGAGTCGGGAAATTTCTGGGCAACTCTGGTATTAGCGTCCGCTGCTTTAGTGCTGGCCGTTATCGTTGGATTGACGACGGTGCCGTATCTCGCGCGGCGCGTAGCTGGCGCTCGCATCCGCGATGCTTTCGACTACGACGTTACCCGCGTGGGAATCGTGTACGTGGCCATCGTGCTGGTCATCGGGATCGCCGCTCTCAACACTGGCAACAATTTGCTTTACATCGTGGTTGCCGCGATGCTGGCGGCGATTCTGGTTTCCGGCTTTGCTTCCGCCATCGTGTTGCGCGATTTGGAACTCGATGTCCGCTTGCCCGAACATGTGTTCGCGGGGCGGCCGATACTAGGGAGAATCGTTTTGCGGAACCCGCGGCGCTGGCTGCCATCGTTTTCCGTCAATGTGGTGCCGGTGAAGAAAGACGGCGGCGCCAAACATTGGCAGTGGACGCCGGCAACCTTTGCGGTTCCGCCGGGACGTCCACCGGAGAAGCAGTGGGTTAAGTTTCGGGACTACAAACTGCGTCGAGTTTCCACCACCAAAGCCCCGCCGGGTATTTTTGAAGGAGCAGCCTACTTTCCATATGTTGCCGCTGGCCGCGAACTCAAAGCCGACCTCGAACTGCGTTTCGATCGGCGAGGATGTTATCAGCAAAAGAGCTTCGGCCTGGCGACGCGCTTTCCTTTCGCATTCCTCACCAAGACCCGGCATGTGCCACTGGCCCGCAAAATCATTGTGTATCCGCGGGTGGAACCAGCGGACGAGTTTTTCGAGGTTCTGCCCATGATCACGGGCGAGCTCGAAACGTTTGCGCGGGGCCGCGGTGATGACTTGTATCTGATTCGCGAGTACATGCCGGAAGATTCGGCTCGCCATGTGGACTGGAAGGCGACAGCCAAGTCCGGTTCGCTTAAAGTGCGGGAGTTCAGCCGGGAGGACGAACGCAAACTGCGAATAGTATTCGACAATCCGGGCACGGGAGTGGTTTCGGAGAAAGCGTACGAGGACGCGATCGCATTGGCCGCATCGCTGAGCTGGCACTTCTCGGGCGAGAATACGGAGATCTCATTCGTGTCCCAAGGCTACAGCGGCGAGCCCGATCTTTACCGGTTCCTCGCCCATCTGGCGGTGGTCGAGCCGCAGCCCTTGCCTTCGGTGGTCGACGCTCTTCAGCCTTCCGAGGACTACAACATTATTCTTACAACCCGGGAGCGCGGCGGCATTCCCACAGCGCTTTGGGCCTGCTCGTACTTCGTTTTCATCGGACCGACCTAAGGCCCGGCAATTTGTGCGGCTATGGCGCTCGTTCCATTCAGCCTGTTACCAAAGTAATTTGGCAGCGGCTTCGATCAGCATCAAAATGTTGCGCTGAATTCGACGGGGCCTCCGGATTGTAGTTTGATCGATCCCCCTGGGAGCCGTTCCATGATCGACCGCAGAATCGACCATCTGACCCGCAAGCGCGTGGCGGAGATGTCTCCGGAAGAGATGAGAGTTGCCTTGTTAGTCTCCGAAAGAACTGGCGGACCGAACCGCCGTGCTTTTGACGAGGGAAGAGTAAGCCCGTTCGTCGCCATCAGCGATGTCAACGGCCTGAAGGCGATGAACGAACAGTTCAGTTACTCCGCTGGAGACATACTCATCCGCAGGTTTGCCGAGGTCCTTGCCGGTGTTGGATTGGACGCGTATCACGACAAAGGCGATGAGTTCCTCTGCAAAGGAGATTCCTATCAGGAGCTGAACCTCAAACTGACTCAGGCTCAACAAACTTTGCGGCAGCAACCCTTTCCGGTTTGCGGTTTGGACGGTCGCATCACCAGCATCGACGGCGCAGATTTTTGCTTTGGGATTGGGACGAATCTGGACGAGGCAGAAGCGTCCCTGAAACATCAAAAGGAGCTGCAGAAGGTTTCGAAGTAGGATTTCTTCCGCCGGCTTCACGAGAATGCGATCGGGGTCGCATCGATAGCTTCTCAACTTACAGAAAACACTAGGTTTTGTGATTCTTACGAAGGGTGATCGCCGATGCGGTTACCATCGACTTGCGTATAGCCTGAAAGTGCCATTCACGCCGCCCCTGCCGACTGCTACATTAGTCCTCGAGCAGACTTCGGGGGAGGGCTGCTTCGACGAACGTCCCAGAAGCTCTAACGAGCGCTGGGGCGTTTTGTTTTGTGGGCCATCGGCGCACGTGCCCGTGCCGCTAAAGTCAATGGGGACCTTGGCGTACACGCGTTAGGCGGTCGCCGGGTAGATGTAGAATGAGAACCCGATGAGGAGCCACACCAACGGAGACTCGGACGATCCTGTTCTCCCGGGACTGCTAGGGCAAACTTACGATAAGTTCTTCGTCTCAAAGTCACGAGTTGAGGGTGTTCAATTTTGGGGCTTAATTCTCCTGGGTGGCAGTTTGATCGTCGGTGCTATCTTCGTCGTTGTGCTGACTGTGTCGAGCCTGTCCCATACCCGGCTAGGTGTGGCGGAGGCAATTGTGATATTAGTCGTCCTCGCCATTTGCATCCCGATTGGGGCCTTCGGAGCGCTTCACATGCGCCGTGCTTTCGCAGGCAGGCATTGACACGAGAATCAACGCATTCATATCACCCGCAGGCGCGGGCGCCCGTTTGAATCCATCCCTCCTTAGTGTTCGCGCTGGAAGCGGTATCGGCCGCGACGCGCCTTTGCAATTGTCTCCGCTACTTTCAGAAAGGCACGCGCAGCGTGAGACAAGCTCGCGGACTTGCGATAGATCAATCGCAGTTTGCGGTGCAGGCGCAGTTCGCGGACAGGGATTCGAATCAGTTCGCCGTGGGCCAGTTCATTTTCCACGCTGATTTCGGGGACGAGAGCGACTCCGTTACCCATCACTACGAATCGCTTGATCGCCTGAAGCGTAGGCAGTTCGATATCCATATGCAATGGGGTTTTGTGGCGTTTGAAAGCCTGGATTACTTTTTCGCGATAGGGCGAAGCGACGTTGTGCGCGACGAAGGACTCGGCGCCCAGTTGCCGGATGCTGACCTGCATCGCCGAGGCCAAGGGATGGCTCGGGGGAACGACGAAAATCAATTCGTCCAGGTACACCACCGTGGAGCATAGCTGCGGCTCCTGCGAATCGTAGGTGAGGACTCCGAGTTCGGTATTGTGGCGCAACACGTCGTCGGGAATGTGGCTGCCGAGCGAGCGTCGCACCGTAATTCGAATCATGGGATGCAGACGGCGGAATTCCGCCAGCACCGGCAGCAGGTAGAGCGCCGTGAATTCGTTCGCGGCAATCGCCAGCTTGCCTTTCTGCAGTGCTCTTAGTTCGACCAGCGCCTCATGGGCGTCCCCGCGCAGGTTCAACAGTCTTTCCGCGTATTCCTGGAGCACATGGCCGGCGTCGGTGAGCACTCCTTCACGCGAAGAGCGGTCGAATAGAGGCTCGCCCAGTTCATCTTCAAGCTTGCGGATCGACTGGCTCACCGCCGATTGGGTGCGGTAGAGTTTTTCTGCCGCGCGCGAGAATCGTCCTTCTCTTGCCACAGCCAGAAAGACTTCAAGTTGCGCCAAATCCATTGCGCCGCCCCCTTTTAGCAAAACTTCAAGGCCGATTAGCTTTGCTTATGATTATAAATTAATCTAATGATAATTATAAGATTATAAGCTTGCTTAATATGCCTGTCTAGATAGGATTGGACTCTGATCCCGCCAGGAGGGCCCAGGCATGGAACGCATCACGATTTTCGACACCACTCTGCGCGACGGTGAGCAGTCGCCGGGTTGCAGCATGAATGTGCCGGAGAAACTGCGCATGGCGCATCATCTCGACCGCTTGGGCGTCGATGTAATCGAGGCTGGATTCCCCATCGCGTCGGAAGGCGATTTCGCGGCGGTGAAGGCCATTGCTGCTGCTGTGCGGCGTCCGATTATCGCCGGCCTCGCCCGCGCCTGCTCGAAAGACATCGAACGGGCATGGCAAGCCCTTCAGGGCGCAGCACGCCCGCGCATTCACGTATTCCTCGCCACCTCCGACATTCATCTGAAATACAAGCTTCGCATTTCTCGGCAGGAGTGCCTGGAACAGGCCGTCGAGGCCGTACGTCTGGCCAAGAGCTTGTGTGACGATGTTGAATTCTCTCCCGAAGACGCCACCCGCACCGATCCCGAATTTCTGTGTCAGGTTGTGGAAGCGGTCGTGGCCGCTGGCGCAACTACGGTGAACATCCCGGACACGGTTGGATTCACCACGCCGGTAGAATTCGGCGAACTCATTTGCACCATTCGCGAAAAAGTACGGGGAATCGGATACGTTACCATCTCGGCCCATTGCCACGACGATCTCGGGCTTGCCGTCGCGAATTCGCTAGCTGCCATCGCCGCCGGGGCGCGGCAAGTGGAATGCACGATTAACGGCATCGGCGAGCGGGCGGGAAATGCATCCCTCGAAGAGATCGTAATGGCCATGCGCGTACGTCCCGACCGGCTTGCCTACGAGACCGAAATCGTCAGCGAGGAACTGTTTCCCGCCAGCCAGATGCTCAGCGAGATCACCGGGGTCGCGGTCCAGCCCAACAAGGCGATCATCGGACGCAACGCCTTTGCTCACGAAGCGGGCATTCACCAGGACGGCATGCTCAAGAATCCGCTGACTTACGAAATCATGACTCCGCAATCGGTCGGAGTTCCGGATTCGAAATTGGTCCTCGGCAAACATTCAGGACGCCACGCCCTGGGCCTGCGTTGCGAACAACTGGGTCATCAATTCGATCGTCATCAACTCGATGAAATCTACCGCAGTTTCGTCGTGCTCGCGGATCGGATCAAGCATGTCGAGGATCATCATTTGGTAGAACTGATCGCCGCCGTTCGGAAAGAACGCCCATCTCCAGCAGATGATCGCACCCCGGCGAAGCCAATTCCGATCGCCGTCCCAGCCGCAACTGCGACGCGGCCAGATCAAGGCCGCGCGCATTCTCAGCTTTTGCTTTCTATGCCTCTCTCAGTCGAAGCCAGCGTCGCAAGCCTGGCGTTAACGGCGATCGTTGAACATAATGGCGAACAGGAAGATTACCTGTGGGGAGTCTGACTCGCTACTGACAACAGCCGTTTTCGGTTGAACGCGCCCGGCGAACAGTCCACACTGGCCGCCCGCCTCATGCGCAGTTGATGGCATAATGCAGTGCATGTCCCGACGTCTCTCGGTACTGCTCTTCGCCCTAATTGTTTCCGTCTCTCCGTTGCGGGCTGCTAACCCTGCCGCACCCGAAATCCTCCGTTACACCGTGTTAAGTAACGGACGGACCGCTGGAAGCGAAGTGGACACTTACGGCCCGGGTGGCCAGATCGACTGTACGTTTGAATACAACGACCGCGGCCGAGGTCCGAAAATCGCCGCTCACTACATATTGGGCGCGAACGGATTGCCGTTGCGCGTAGACGTGACCGGCAACGACTATCTGAAGGCTCCAGTTGACGAACACTTCGCCTTCGAAAACGGCGTCGCCCATTGGAAGAGCACCTCCGAGAACGGACAGGCTCTCACGTCCGGTTTCTACGTCAGCAACAATGGACCCGTTGGCGAAGGCGCGTTTCTCGTCGTTGCCCTGCTAAAGGCGAAGAATGCTCCCGTGAAACTGCTCCCTGCGGGCCAGGCGCGACTGGAACGGATGACGGACGTGACCCTCGAAGATCACGGGCGGAAACTGCACGTAACCGAATATGGGATCACCGGACTTTCATTCGAACCGCAACCCCTATGGCTGGATGACGATCAGCGTCTCTTCGGATTTCCCGGCAACTTTTTCGCCATCCTAAGAGAGGGCTGGGAGAGCGCGAACGATCAACTTCGCGCCCTCGACCGCGCGGCTGAAGACTCTCGCAATGCCCGCCTGGCAAGCCAATTGGCTCAACACCTCAATCATCCGCTTGCCATCGAGCACGTCCGCCTCTTCGATTCCGAGCAAGCCGCTGTTCGCGAAGATCAGACGGTCGTCATCGATGGCGAACGCATCGCGATGGTCGGTCCATCAACGACGATCAATATTCCCTCAGGCGCTCAACGCATCGATGGCACCGGCAAAACATTGTTGCCCGGTCTGTTTGATATGCATGCACACGTCCAGCCGGTGGACGGGCTTCTGAACATTGCGAGTGGGGTAACCACCGTTCGTGATATGGGCAACGACATCGACGATCTGAAGCACCTGCAATCCCAGTGGGACAGTGGCGCGGCCATTGGTCCTCGCGTCTGGAAAGCCGGATTTATCGACGGACGCGGGCCTTTTCAGGCTCCCACAGGTTTGTACGCCGATAACGCCGAGGAGGCTCAAGCGGCAGTAAACCGCTACGCTGATCTCGGATACATTCAGATCAAGATCTACAGCTCCCTCAAACCTGAACTCGTTCCAGGGATTGTGAAGACCGCTCACGCCCGCGGACTGCGCGTGAGTGGCCATATTCCAAATGGCATGATCGCGAGCCAGTTCGTCGACGACGGCGCCGACGAGGTGCAACACATCAACTTCATTTTCCTCAATTTCCTGGCATCGCAAGTGAAAGATACACGCACTCCCGAGCGCTTCACCGCCGTGGGAGCCAATGCTGCCAAGCTTGATTTGCAATCGAAAGAAGTAAATGATTTTATCGAGCTGCTCCACAACCATCACACCACCGTCGATGTGACGTTGGCCACGTTTGAGGGAATGTTCACCGGGCGGCCGGGAAAGGTGTCACCCGATTTCGCACCCGTGCTCGACCGCCTGCCCGCGCAAGTTCAGCGTGGCGCTTACAGCGGCGGACTTCCAGTGACGGAACAGAACGACCAACTCTACAAAGACTCCTACGACGCCATGCTACGAATGACGAAGCGAATGTACGATGCTGGCATTCCGATTCTCGCCGGAACAGACGCGACCGCGGGAATCATGCTGCATCGCGAGTTGGAGCTTGAGGTCAGAGCCGGAATCCCGCCGGCAAAAGCCTTGCAGATCGCCACTTTTAATGCCGCCCGCCTGCTCAAGCAGGAGAACGAACTCGGTTCGATTGCGCCCGGGAAGCGAGCCGACCTCATACTTGTGGAAGGCAATCCAGCCGAGCATATCAGCGACATTCGCCGCTGCCGCCTGGTGATGAAGAATGGAACACTCTACGAAAGTTCCGCAGTGTACGCCGCCGTCGGCATTAAGCCAGCCGACTAGTTCGACCGTTCCCTCGCCAACGCTACGCCTCGGTGCTCTTGGTTGTGAGGCGGCATTACAATAGTCCGCATGCTGCTGAAGATTGCCATACTTCCCGGCGACGGCATCGGTCCGGAAGTGACCGATGAAGCCGTTCGCGTTCTCGAAGCCATAGCCGCGACGTTCGGGCACGAACTCAGCCTGGAAAAAAGGGACGTCGGAGGCGCAGGGTTCACGTCCAGTCGCGATCCTCTGCCCCCGAATACATTACAAACTTGTCTTGCATCCGGAGCAGTGCTGCTGGGCGCGGTCGGCGGCCCAGCATTCGACAACGTACCTAAAGATCTGCGGCCGGAACGAGGACTGCTTCGACTGCGCAAGGAGCTTGGAGCATTCGCCAATCTGCGCCCCGCCGTATGTTTCCCAGCGCTCGAAGATTGTTCCCCGCTTCGCCCCGAAGTCGTGCGAGGCACCGACATCCTGATCGTGCGCGAACTGCTGGGGGGAATCTATTTCGGCGAACCTCGCTCGACCGAGGGCGCTGCAGGCAACCGCGTTGCCATCAATACCATGCGCTACCGCGAACCGGAAATCGAGCGCATCGCGCGTGTAGCTTTCGCGTTGGCCCAATCCCGCCGCCAGAAGGTTACGTCCGTAGATAAGGCCAACGTGCTGGATTGCTCGCGGCTCTGGCGCGAGGTAGTGACCCGTGTTGCGCGGGAATATCCCGAAGTGCAACTCACCCACACATACGTGGATTCCGCCGCCATGGCTCTGGTCTCCCATCCCACGAACTTCGATGTGCTGCTGACCGAAAACATGTTCGGCGACATTCTCTCCGACCAATCTGGCGCGATCGTTGGCTCGATCGGAGTGTTGGGCTCAGCCAGCATCGGCGGCCCTGTGGCGCTCTACGAACCTGTGCACGGATCCGCTCCGGACATTGCCGGGAAGGGCGTAGCCAACCCGCTGGGAGCCATCCTTTCCGTTGCAATGATGCTCCGCCATTCCTTCCACCTGGATGCGGAAGCGGGTTGCGTCGAAGCTGCGGTCACGTCGGTTCTGAAAGCTGGACATCGCACACGCGATCTGGCAAAAGCGGGCCAGCCCGCCCTCGGTACCGTCGAGATGGGAGGTAAAATCACAACAGCGATAGGCGAGCGGACAAACCTCGCCGAAGCGATATAGGTTTCGTGATGAAAATCTTTTCACACATCGCGGACCAGTGAGATGGACGTACAATGGGTCCCGCTCCTCGAAGTCAAAAACAATCGCCGGAGTCGGTTTCACCAATAAATCCCAGGGAGAGTGGAGGACCCAGACGTGAAAAAAGCATTTGGAGCTTCATTGTTTTGTTTAGTGGTTCTGGCGGCGACCGTGAACGCTTTGGCCGCGGACCATAGCAACCTCATACTCAGCGGCAAAACGGTAGTCGTCAAACATCCTTCCAAGGTCATCACGCCGGCAGCCCCGCATGACGCCAGCCTGAAAACCATCGCGGGCAACCTCAGCGACTATCAATTCGGCGTATTTTTTTGCTGCTATGGCGATTACATTACCGGGCTCACCAACCTGCTCCAGGTCGTTCCTGAATACTGGCAGGCAGTTCCTTTCACGCCAGCCGCAAACATGACGGTAAAAGAGGTTGAAGCGTCCGTGGTATGGGACGAAGGCACCAACGCGGTCGTCTTGAGCCTCAACAGCGATTCCAGCGGTTTGCCAGGAAAAGAAATTCACTCCTGGAGCGTCAAGAATCTGGCGACCATCGGGAGTTGCTGCCAACTAGCGACCGGGAAAAGCAAGACCGGAATCGCAGTGAAAAAAGGCACACAGTACTGGCTGGTGGTAAGCACAAACTCGAAGGACAGCGACATTTTCGCCGCATGGGAGGTCAATAGCACCGATATGAGGCTCCATCCTTTTGCTTCTTACTGCGACGACTCGAAGCAAGGAAATTGCAACGGGACCAGCGGGAAATGGGTCGCGGCCAACGGCCTGCTGCCGGGCTTCGCCGTGCTGGGTCAGTAAGTAGTTCTGGTTTTGAGGCGGCGCCCCGCCGGACGCCGCCTAGGTTTTTTTCGTCCGGATACTTGAATTACTGAGGGCCCGGACGACGCAAATGCGTTCTGCGACGATCATTTTCCTTGATAAGTCACGACGCTGCCAACCCCGGTGCACAGGTCCCAGCCGTTCATCGGTTGTTGCACCTGAATACCATTCCTTCCCGCGGTGATGTCGCGGAACCGTTTGCCATATTCCTTCTTATTCGCGTACTCCTTGTAAATTCTTGTGAGTTCAACGGTCGTCGATGCAGAGAACTTGCCGGCTGAGTTCACCACCCCCGCCAGGGCCGGCGCTCCAATGCTGGTTCCTCCTGCTATGCACCAACCGCCGCAATAACTGCTGCTATAGACTGCGACGCCGGTGGCGGGGTCGCCATCAAACGAAATATCGGGAATGCCCCGGAAGTTGCCGACAAGATTTTCGATGATGTCCTGGTAAGCGGGACGTGCCTCCTCTGCGCTGATGCCGCCGCCGCTCCGGCCCCAACAACTCTCCCCGGTAAAGCTACCCGAGCTGTTTCTTTCGATGGTGGTACCTCCAACCGACACTACGAACGGTGACGTGCCCGGATAGCGCGGGACGGCCATCCAGTCGCCTGCGGATACAAGGTAGACGACACCTTTGTGCTTGAAGTACTTGTCGTACTGCTGTTCATCCGGCGGTTCGTTGAGGTCCAACCAGGTATTGGCCACTTCTCCCCCGCCACCACCCGCAACCAACTCACCAGCCTTTTGATTGGCCGCAAGGAGATCCGAGCCCGTTTCTACCGCATAAATCTTCGCGTTCGGCGCCATGGCATGCGCCCATTGAAGATCCAGCGCCATTTCCAGATCGGCTCCAGTGCCGGTGCTGTCCGGGCAGCCGCCTGAGTCGATGCAATACTCCTCGAAGTTCGCAGTCGGCAACCCAAATTGCTGGGAAAAAGTGTTCAAGTCACTTTCTTCTTGCGGGTAATGGCCATACTCCACCAGGGCGATCACCCTCGAACCGCCAGTCGGGACGGCAATCGTGCCATCGATGGGGCAGCCCTTGACGGGCTTGGTTAATCCGTAAATGCAAGCGATCGACGCGGGAGTCTCACCGGCGGGTTGGCTCGAGAACGAGGTGCTGCCCTCGGACACAAACACAAACAAAGACGTGCGGGGAACACCGGCTAGTCCAACTGTGCTGGGTGGTGCGACGATTCGCCCTCTGGCCGGTGAAGTTTGCGGGAACGCAGAATGCATGATGAGAAATATTGTGGCGAGAGCGAATGGCAGATTGCGGCTCATCAGGAACCTCCTGACTCAAGAGGCATGGATTGTACACCCGCGTTGCAATCGCAATCCTTCTTCGGAGAAACAACCAAGAACTGAGAACGAGCAGCCGACAACTGGCTTTCTTCAGTTTTGCGCTACCTGAAGACTCATGATCCGTTCTTCCCGCCGTGACCGGCGCACTCCGCTCTCTGCTTGACATGGTCTTCTCGCTGGGATATTATGTTGCGATAAGCATTAGCTCATTGACAATCGACGATAGTCGCGTTTCCTCGATCCTGAGGCTTCTGACTTGCGTAACTCCTTATTCTGGAATATTTTACGCGTAAGTCCTTATTCCTCAAAGATTTTGAGGGTAGTCTGGCTGTAACCCCATCATTCTAATATACCAGGGGGAGGGGGTACCGTTACTCCTGAGTAAACTTCCCGAAACGGTCTGCTCGCCCGCTCTTTGAAAAAGTCGGCCTCGCGAGTTAGATTGGATTCAACCCAAAAGCCATGGCTGAGAAGTCCACTCTGTTCGACAAGATCTGGAATGAGCACGTCGTCTGTGTTCCCACTGGACGCTTGCCGCTGCTCTACATCGATCTGCATCTGGTCCACGAAGTCACTTCGCCGCAGGCGTTTGAGGGACTGCGCGTCGCTGGCCGCAAAGTGCGCCAGCCTCAACGGACCATCGCAACCGTAGACCACAACATTCCGACCGAGCCTCGCGGCACACCCATCACCGATCCCATTGCGGCGCGGCAGATTCAGGCGTTGCAGCAGAACTGCAAAGACTTCGGCGTGCCTTTGTTCGATATGGATTCGTCCGATCAAGGCATTGTGCATGTGATCGGCCCAGAGTTGGGGTTGACTCAGCCGGGCATGACCATCGTCTGCGGCGACAGCCACACCAGCACGCACGGCGCGTTCGGCGCGCTGGCGTTTGGTATTGGGACGTCGGAAGTCGAGCACGTGCTGGCTACGCAGTGCTTGCCGCAACGCAACCCGAAGACGATGCAGATTGATGTTCGCGGCAAGCTTGGCGAAGGCGTTGGCGCGAAGGATCTCGCGCTGGGCGTGATCGGACAGATTGGCATCGACGGCGCCACCGGCCATGTCATCGAGTACACCGGCGAAGCGGTGGCCGGGCTCTCCATGGAAGGCCGCATGACTCTCTGCAACATGAGCATCGAGGCCGGAGCGCGAGCCGCGATGATTGCGCCGGACGAGACTACATTCGCGTATATGAAAGGCCGGCGATTTGTTCCGCGCGACTGGGACGACGCTGTCGCCCGCTGGCGCGCTCTGGCGTCCGATCCGGAAGCACGATACGACACGGTCGCGAAAATCGACGCTTCCGAACTGGCGCCTTTTGTGACCTGGGGAACGAATCCGGGAATGATTGCTCCGGTCGATGGGCGCATTCCTGAGTTGAGTGACTTGAAGATCGGCGCCGATCGTCCCGCGGTCGAGCGCATGCTGGAATATATGGGACTTGAACCGGGCACTCGCATCGAAGATATTTCTATCGACCGCGTTTTCATTGGCTCTTGCACCAACTCGCGGCTGGAAGACTTGCGGGCCGCGGCTCGCGTTGCCAAGGGACATCACGTTGCTCCCAAAGTGCGGGCCATGGTTGTCCCGGGTTCGCAGGCGGTGAAGCGCGAAGCGGAGCGGGAAGGCTTGCACAGGATTTTTCAGGAGTCCGGATTCGAGTGGCGCGAGTCCGGTTGCTCGATGTGCCTGGGGATGAATCCCGATATCCTGCAGCCGGGCGAACGTTGCGCCTCGACCAGCAATCGCAACTTCGAAGGCCGCCAGGGTCGCGGCGGGCGCACGCATCTGGTAAGTCCGATGATGGCGGCTGCGGCCGCAATCGCGGGACATTTCACGGATATTCGCGATTGGCGTTTTCACTGAGGCAATATTTGGAGCTGTCATCCTGAGCAAAGCGAAGGAACTGTGCAATTTGATTTGTCATCCACAGCTCTTTCCGAGGTAAACAATGCAGCCGTTTCGCACCCATAAAGGTCGGGTCGCGCCGCTCCATCGGGCGAACGTGGACACCGACCAGATCATCCCCAAGCAATTTCTGAAACGGATCGAGCGGACCGGATTCGGTGAGTTTCTTTTGTTCGATTGGCGCCGCACCAGCGATGGCAAGCATGACCCTTCATTCGTTCTCAACAATCCTCGCCACGCGGGCGCGAGTGTTCTGGTGGTGGGAAAGAATTTCGGGTGCGGGTCTTCGCGGGAACATGCCGTCTGGGCGCTGGAGGATTTCGGTTTTCGCGTCCTCATCGCGCCTTCGTTCGCCGACATCTTCGCCAACAATTGCGTGAAGAACGGTGTGCTCACCGTAGTCCTGAGCGAAGAAGAAGTCGCCGAGATCGCCCGCCGCGCGACCGAACTTGAAAACTACGACATCACAGTCGATCTCGAACAATGCAAAGTTCACGACGGGCATGGATTGTCCGCCTCATTTCACATCGACGAGTTCACGCGGCATTGCCTGCTCGAGGGACTCGATGACATCGGACTCACTCTGAAGCATGAATCCGAGATCGCCGCGTATGAAGCCCGGCATTCCCCGCCCAAAGCTTGAAGTAAGCGTACTGGAACGAATTTGAGATCGACGCCGCACGGACGATGACGCCTAACGTCAGCAGGTCTGTGCTCGGGTACAATACTTTGACTCGCATATGCAGTGAGGCGGTGGAGGAAAATGGCTGAGGCTTGGAAAAAATGGGAAGGCCAAGTCGTCAACGAGGAGTTCGAGTTGCTCCGCTATGTCGGCGGCTCGGAGCACAGCGCCGTTTTTCTGACCAAGCGCGCTGACCGCGAACCCCGGGAAGTGGCGATCAAACTTATTCTGGCCAACGCCGAGAACCCTGAACTTCAGCTCTCCTGGTGGGAACTCGCCGCAAAACTGTCCCATCCTCACCTGCTTCGACTCTTTCAGCGCGGTCGTTGTCAACTGGATGGCACTGAACTGCTTTACGCCGTATCCGAGTATGCCGAAGAAAGCCTGGCGCAGATTATTCCTTATCGCCCGCTGACGCCTGCGGAAACGCAAGACATGCTGCAGAGCGTTCTGGATGCGCTGGCTTACATTCACGGAAAAGGTTTTGTGCATGGCCGCATCAAGCCCGCAAACGTCATGGCGGTTGGCGATCAAATAAAGATTTCCAGCGACGGATTGTGCGGGACAGGGGAATCGAGCCGGGTGCTTGGCGCGCCCGATCTCTACGCAGCACCCGAGATCGCGGACGGCGGAGGCATGTCGCCGGCTTCGGACGTCTGGTCATTGGGCATGACTCTGGTCGAAGCGCTCACTCAGAGCGCTCCGGTTTCACCGGGTTCAGAGTCGGCAGAGTTGGTTCTGCCGGACACATTGCCTGAACCATTTTTCGATATTGCAAGTCATTGCCTGCGCCGTAATCCGAAGCTTAGATGGACGGTTGCCGACATCGGTAGAAGGCTGTCGCAGACCTCACCAGCAGTCGAAGGAAAGGAAATTACCAAAGAGAAAGGGGCATTTGCGAAATGGGGCTACGCCGTTCCGGCCGTCGCGGCGGTACTGTTGCTGCTGGCAATTCTTGTCCCCAGGATGCTCCATCGTAATCCGGGCCCCGAACTCCCGAAGTCGAGCGCGGTCGAGTCCTCCGCGGGACAACCCGATGCTAAGCAAGGGACCGAAGCCGCGCCGTCCGCGCAGATCAGTGGGGACCAGGATAAGAATCAGGATAAGAATAAGGAGTTGGCTCCCAGCGCTCCGGCCGCATCGGTCGCAGCGTCTGCCGTGCCCAAGACTCGCGCTACAAAGAAGTCTGCGGCCAACCAATCCGCCGGAGGCCAAGGTCAGGGCTCTGTTGGTCAGCAGATCCTGCCTGATGTGTCCCGCAGCGCTTTGAGAACGATTCACGGCAAGGTCAAGGTCCGGGTCAAAGTCACGGTGGATTCATCCGGCAATGTGACCGCAGCCAAGTTCGATTCGCAAGGGCCAAGCAAATATTTCGCGGACCGAACGCTGGAAGCTGCGCGACGCTGGACGTTTAAGCCACCGCAAGTTGGCGGGCAGGATGTTCCGAGCGAATGGACCCTGAAATTCGAGTTCACGCGGAATGGAGTCGACGTCAATCCCGCACAAACGCGTCCGTAGGAAATCTTGGCCGTTTTCCCGACGATCTTTGCTCGGCCCCAGACGCGGCGTCCGGGCTTACGTGAGCGTTGCAAAAGTTTGGGGTAAGGCGGAGAGACAACTTGCGGTCTATGCGGGCGTGCCGGCGGCGAACACGGGCTTCCACATAGCCGCTGAAATAATGGGCGGGACTCAGAAAGAATAGGTGAAGCTCAGGCCGCGGGTCTTTCCAGTTCGTCACGATTCCATTTTCCCAAGCTCGCACCCGCGTCGTAAGTGCTTTGTAAGAACTCCAGAAGGATCGTTTTTGGCGACGCGGCTCGGCGCACGTCGCCGTACATCAGAAAGAATTCGTGCATCTGCGAATGATAGAAAGCTTTGGCTGGTGCGACATGCGCTTCCGCGAAACCTGCGGGCTCCGGAGCGGCGTAGGCATAGAAGGCCGCATCCTTTATGTCTCCTCCGCCGGGCCAGAAACCGGCGCTGATTACTTCGTGGGAATATGCCTCACGGGTGATTGGGTCTGCGCCTTCTCGCGAGGGAGCGCGGCGGCCTGAGAAGCGGGTGACCGCCAGATCGAAGCTGCCCCAGAAGAAATGGACTGGGCTACTCTTGCCGATAAAGCGCGACCGAAACTCTTTGAAAATTTCGTCGGTGATCACAAGGATTCGCCAGAAGCCATTTGCATATTCCGGGTCGTAGGAAGCGTGCTTGGTGTCACGATCAAAAGCGATCGGCTCGGGGACTTCGCAGGGCATGTTCCAGATTTTCACGCGAATACCGAGCGAATCCAGACACCGCATGAACTCCTGGTAAAAATCGGCCACGGATCGCGGGGCCAGCGCCATCACCCTTTCGGTGTCCCGGCTGGTCCGAATGAGTAGCTGGTGATGGATGAAATCAAATTGAATCTCAAAAATCCCGCCTTCGTAGGGGATGGGCGAGGTCGTGAGTCCGAGGGAACTGACGTAGAGTGGAACTTCCCACCAATGATTAAGTTTCGGACTGAGGGCCAGCCGGACCTTCCCTACGATCTGGGTCCACATGTGCAGGGTCGCGTAGGTGTCTTTCCATGTTGCAAGCGGCAATTCCGGCCAGAGGTCAGGGGTGATGGTCGCGACGTTCATGTGAAACTCCTGATAAGGGCTCGATCCGAAACACAAGTTGCGGGGCAGTAAATCGGGGCAACGGACACACTTATCCGGCCGGGCGAAAAAGAGCTTTTGCCCCGGAAAATCATTGTACCAACCTCAGCTGTCGGGCATCTAAGGGTGAGATGAATTTACCGGGTGGCAAGACGAAAGGACAACTTTCGCCGGGGGCTCTCAGAGGCTTGATTAACACAGTTGGGGTAAAGCATCCAGAAAGAGCTAGCTGCAGGAAATTCTCGCGCCGATTGGAATTGGAATCAGGCGTGCCACGAGAGATGGGAAACGAAGACGGAATCGCCAACTCAAGATAGGCGACTTTGGAGGCAAATATGCTCGCCACGCAGAACCGAGTTGAAGTCCGGCATCAACTGCTTGAGCGTTTATCCGAGGCCCGGATTCGAACGGACGAACTTTTCGCCGTTGTGCGACCGGACTCCCTGTACGAACGACCGATCCCAGAAAGACACCGGGTCATTTTTTATCTGGGTCACTTGGAAGCATTTGATTGGAACCTTCTGCGGGAGCGGATTCTGGGAGTGAATTCTTTCCATCCCGACTTCGACAAGCTATTCGCCTTTGGGATTGACCCGGTAAATGGCGCGCTCCCCTCCGACCAACCGATTGACTGGCCTTCCGTGGCGGATGCGCGCCACTATGTTAAGCAGATTCGAGAGAGCATTGATGAAGGTCTGGCGGCATTGACGCCGTCTGATTGGGAGACAGATCCGGTCGGGGCAGATTTCTCCGCTGAGACATTGCTCAACGTGGCGGTCGAACATCGCTTGATGCACGCGGAAACGTTGACCTACATGTTGCACCAGTTACCTTTCGATCGGAAGGTTCGACGAGAGCGCAGGCCTGAACTGGTTGTTCCCCCAATCGCACCGGGTATGATCGAGATTCCCGCCGGGAGGGTGACGCTTGGACTCTCTCGGAGCGACAAGAGCACCTTCGGTTGGGATAACGAATTCGAAGTGCAGACCGTCGATGTCGCGGCATTCGCGATCGACAAGTATAAAGTGACCAACGGGCAGTACCTCGATTTCGTGACAGCTGGAGGCTACGAGAATCCTGCATGCTGGACAGAAGAGGATTTTAGTTGGCGAAGCGCGCACGAGATTCGCCAACCCGCATTTTGGAGCCGCAATCGCGATCGCTGGTATTGCCGGACGATGTTTGACGAAATTCCCTTGCCTTTGGACTGGCCAGTCTACGTCAGCCAGGCCGAAGCAAAGGCTTATGCTCGGTGGTCGGGAAAGGCTCTACCGACCGAAGCGCAGTGGCATCGAGCAGCTTATGGAACGCGGAGCGGTCCTGAGAGGTCGTTTCCGTGGGGCAATTCGGCTCCGAGCCCGACCAAGGGTAATTTTGATTTTAATCGCTGGGACCCAACTCCAGTTGGCGCCTTCCCGGAAGGCGCGAGCGATTTCGGTCTCGCTGATTTGCTGGGCAATGGTTGGGAGTGGACCTCGAGCCCATTCGGGCCGTTTCCTGGCTTCCAGCGGTTTTCGTTTTATCCTGGCTACTCAGCGGACTTCTTCGATGGCAAACACTACGTGATGAAAGGCGGCTCAGCGCGCACTGCCGCGTCTATGCTGCGCCGCTCTTTTCGAAACTGGTTCCAGCCTCACTACCAGTACGTTTATGCAGGATTTCGCTGCGTAAGCAATTAAATCGATTGGGAGGACACCATGCTGACGCAGGCCTTCACTACCGACACGCATCCCGAACTTATTGCTGATGTGCGCCTCGGGCTGACCAAGCCCGGACAGAAAGAGCTGCCTTCGAAATACTTGTATGACAGCGTGGGGTCGGCACTTTTTGAGGTCATCAGCGTGCTGCCCGAATACGGGTTGACGCGCGCGGACGAGCGTCTTCTCAGACGGCATTCAGAGGACATTGTGGCGAGACTTACGCCGCCGACCGTCGTAGCCGAGTTGGGCAGCGGCAGCGGGAAGAAAACGCGCTGGATGCTGGAGGCGCTGAGCCGGCATCAGCATATTTCCTATTGCCCCATCGAAATCTCGCGAGCTGCGCTCACCATGTGCGAGCGCGAACTCGGCGACATTGATGCGGTGAGCATCGTAGGTTTCGAGCGTGAATACCTGGATGGGCTCCTGGAGGTGGCGGCCAGACGCGAAGCAGGAGAGCAGTTGCTGGTTCTGTTCCTGGGGAGCACGATTGGCAACTTTGAGCATCCGGCGGACGTAAAGTTCCTGCGTCAAATGCGGGAGATTCTCCGGCCGGGTGACGCCCTGCTTCTGGGCACCGATTTGGCAAAGCCGATCCACCAACTGCTTACCGCCTATGATGATCCTTTGGGCGTGACGGCGGCGTTCAATCTGAATCTTCTGGCACGGATCAATCGAGAACTGGATGCCGACTTCGTCCTTCCACAGTTCGAGCACGTGGCCAGGTTCAACCAGGATGTGAGCAGTGTCGAGATGCATCTTCGCTCCCTGAAAAAACAGACGGTCACCATCTCCGCAGCGGACCTGTCAGTTACTCTGCTTGAAGGCGAAACCATCTGGACCGAGAGCAGTCACAAGTATTCTCTTGCGGAAGTATCTCGAATCGCCAAGAAGGCGAGCTTCCGCTGTGATTCCCAGTGGATCGATGAAGAGTGGCCTTTTGCTGAGAACCTTTTGATCGCTGAATGACTTACTGACTATGGCTTACTCCAGGTCGGTCTGGAGTTCGTCCGCCGGAGTCTTCGATTCGAGACGAATCTCGGGCAAGTTGGCACTCTTGAGTTGACGATTGAATGCAGGCAGATCGGACTTCTTGATTTCCTCCCACTGTTTCATCGCTGGGGAAAGGTCACGTTCGGTGTCAGCCACGGCGTTTATTTGGGCTGTAGTCGGCGCAGCATCGGCTTGTCCCAGGCTTCCATAGAGCGTGCCCACAGCGCCGTTCGCAGCTGTCAAAGTTGGTTTCGGCGTTCCGGAGGCGGGCGGCATGGGCCCTCCTAAGACTGCTTTTACCTTTTGGTCGAACGCTTTGATCGATTCTGCGAGCCCGGGGGCCGGCAACGTTGCGATTTTGTGAAGTTGATCGAGAACTGAACGTGCCTGGGCGACGGCCTCGGTGCTTGCAGTCAACTCCGAGGCAAGCCGCATTTCCAGATTGAATTGTTGTTCGAGGCCGGCGGATGACGTTTTTACGCGTGGATCCATTTTCACCGTGAGCGGCGCCTCGGAAGTGTGACCGTTTACGATGAGTCGCGCGGTGTACTCGCCGGGCAGCGCGAGTGGGCCGAGCGGGGATCGGGGCGTATCGTAGGGCACAGCTGAGATCGGATACTCATGTCGCGGCGAGGTGGGCGATGGGTAGTGCAGATCCCACACCCAGCGATGCATACCAGAGGTCGCCGAAAGAATCTTCGGCATGCGGATCCAGTAAAGCGGAATCAATTGCTTTTCCAGTTCTGCCTCAGTTACTTCCGGCTTGTCCGTACTGGAATAGCGCCGCACTAACTTCCCTTGTCCATCCACGATCTCGAGCGCCACCGGCCCGGAAGCCGGCTGCGAAAGGAAGTAATCAAGAATCGCGCCATCAGGAGGATTCTTGCCAGCCGGCTCGTCCGGCGGCACCGGAGTATCAGAATACGTACTGCGTCGAACGCGGTAGGCTGGCGCGGGTTTGAAGAGATAGGCCTCCGAGTTCATCCCCGATTCCGCGAGTTGACGTAGCGGAGTAATGTCGTCAAGTATCCAGAATGACCGGCCGTGGGTGGCGACGATCAAATCGTTCTCGTGGACCGCCACGTCGCGCATCGACGTGTGCGGCAGGTTCAACTGCAAAGACTGCCAGTGATCACCGTCGTCGAAAGAAACCCACACGCTGGTCTCAGTGCCAGCAAACAAAAGCCCTTTCCGGACCGAGTCCTCGCGCACAGTGTCGACCGGAGCATCCGCCGGGAGTCCGCTAATGATGAGCTTCCATGTCTTACCGCCGTCGTGAGTTCGGTAAATGTAAGGATGGAAATCATCGATGCGGAAGCGGCTCACGGACGCGTAGGCGGATTGGTCGTCGAAGTGGGATGCCTCGATCTGCGTCACTTTGCTCCATGGGGTCAGTTCCGGCGGCGTGATGTTGTTCCAGTTCTTGCCGCCATCCCGCGTCGACCAGATCAAGCCGTCGTCCGTTCCGGCCCACAGAGTGTTTATGTTCTCGAATGACGGAGCGAGCGCATAAATCACTCCGCGCTGCTTCGCTGCGTCCGGATTCTGGGTGATGAGTGCGCCGATACTCGGCGGGACTCCCGGATTCTCCCGTGTCAGATCCGGGCTGATGGTTTGCCACGAGTCTCCGCCGTCGGTCGTCTTGAACAGCACGTTTGACGAGAAATAAAGAGTGTGAGGATCGATTGGCGAGAAGAGGGTAGGCTCAGTACGATCGGTGCGGTACTTCGCGCTGCGTAGTGGAATCGGTGTTACGTTCTGCACCTGCCCGGTGGACCAGTGATATTTCGAAACCTCGCTTCTGCCGCCTCCGTAAATAATATCGGGATCGAGCGGATCAGGCGCAACGTAACCGTACTCGATGGCAGCGACCGGATGCCAGTCGCGATACGTAACTTCGCCGTCGTTGCCGCGGCTCAAAATGCAAACCGAGCCGCTCTCCTGTTGTCCAGCGCAAATCCGATAGGGGAAAATATCGCTGATCCCAACGTGGTAAAGCTGCGCAGTTGGCTGGTTGTACCACGAACTCCACGTCTGCCCGCCATTGACGGTCACAATGGCGCCCTGATCGCTGACTACAAGAATAATGTTTGGGTCATTGGGATTGATCCAGAGATTCTGGTAGTCATCTCCGCCGGGCGCCCCGCGGATGCTCATCCATGTCTTGCCTCCATCGGTTGAACGGACAGTGACAATGCTGACGCTGTACACCACGTCGGGATTCTTGGGATCAACTCTTGGGATTGGAAGGTCGCCGCCGCCGATGCGCATGGCGGGGCGTGGGTCAGTCGTGGCTACGTGCCAGTTTTCACCGGCGTCATCTGAACGATACACTCCAAGACCGGCGGCGGAACCGTATTCCCCTGGCTCAGTAGTTGCGAGAGTCGCATAGAGCCGGTTGGGCTGGCTGGGTGCGATCGCCACATTGATCTGCGCGAGCTTGTTAGGCAAACCTCTGGTTAGAGGATGCCAAGTGTTGCCACCGTCGGCGGACTTGAAAAGGCCTCCACTGGTTCCTTGAAATTGATTGTTGTCTTCCCACGGGCCCTCACGACTTTCCCAAAGAGATGCGTACAACACGTCAGGGTTGGATGGATCCATCTCGATATCAGAACCCCCCGTGTTCTCATCGACGGAAAGCACCTTCAGCCAGGTTGCTCCGCCGTCGGTCGAGCGAAAGATGCCACGCTCATCATTCGGACCGAAGGGATGGCCGAGTACCGCCGCGAAAAGTTTGTTCGGGTCGCGGGGGTCGACGACGAGCGCTGGGATCTGTTGCCCATCGCGAAGGCCGAGGTGGGTCCACGTCTTGCCGGCGTCTGCAGATTTGTAGATTCCGTTGCCGACCGAAAGATCAGGACGGTGCAGCCCTTCACCGCTTGCAACATAAATGATACTTGGATCCGATGGAGCTACGGCGATGGCGCCGACCGATTGAGTAGGCTGTTCGTCGAAAATCGGGGTCCAGGCACGGCCGTAATCGTCCGACTTCCACACACCGCCATTGACTGCGCCGATATAAAAAAGATTCGGTTGGTTCGGTGCACCCGCGACGGCCCGGGTTCGGCCGCCACGAAATGGTCCGATCATCCGCCAACGCATTTCCTGATATATGCTTTCCGGGTATTGCTGCGCCTGGCTAACCTCGAGGGGCGAGATGGCAAAGCTGCCAGCGAGCACAATTAGAACGAAGCGCCGAAGTCGAATCACACGTACCTCCGGAAAAAATGTCTGAGTGGGACAGCATAAATCAAATGAGGCGGCGGGAGAATGGCTCGCCGCCTGTCCTAGGTAGCGTCGGAGTCTTCCTCACGGCGCTGTTTCTGTATGTCGATCCCCAGTTGCTCTGCTTTCTTGTAAAGATGACTGCGCTCGAGACCGAGCGATTTAGCGGCGTTTGTGATGTGGTAATTGCTCCTCTTCAACTCCGCGAGAATCACTTCCCGTTCGAAGTTCTGCACCCTGTCGGCCAAGGTTCCTGAGCTTGTTCCCAACGAAGGCAAACTGCCTGGAGCCGTAGGCAACGCAGAGCGTACCGTCTCGAACGTCACCTCGCCGTCAGTCGCCAACAGCATCAAGCGCTCCACCACGTTGCGCAACTCGCGAACATTACCGGGCCACGGGTAGGCCGTGAGCGCTCCTATTACATCCCGCGTAAAAGGAATCGGCTTCCAATTATTCTGCGCGCAGACTTGCCGGGAAAAGTGTTCCACCAACGCCGCAATGTCTTCCCGGCGTTCCCGCAGAGGAGGCAGTGCCAGCGGAAACACATAAACGCGATGATAAAGATCCTGCCGAAACTTACCCTCTCGCACCAGAGTCCCAAGGTTTCGATGGGTTGCAACCAGCACGCGCACGTCGACGGAAATCGGCTTGTCTCCACCGATGCGTTCCACTTCGCCCTCTTCCAGCACGCGCAGCAGTTTGGCTTGCATCGAGAGTGGCATGTCGCCGATTTCGTCCAGGAAGATTGTGCCATGTTCGGCCTGTTCGAACTTCCCCACATGCCGAGCGGCCGCGCCAGTAAAGGAGCCTTTCTCGTGTCCAAAGAGTTCTGATTCGATCAGCTCCGCCGGAACTGCGGCGCAGTTCAGGGTGATGAAAGGGCCCGAGGAGCGCGGGCTGCGTTCATGCAGCGTTCGTGCAATCAATTCTTTTCCGGTGCCGGTTTCTCCGAGAATGCAAACCCGCGACTCGCTTGCCGCGACTCGCTCTACCTGCGCCATAACTTTCCGCATGACTTCCGCGGTCCAAACGATTTCGTGCTTTCCCAAGCGCTGCCGAAGCTGGCGGTTTTCCGATTCCAAGCGCCCGAGCTTGAGCACGTTTTCGACTGTGAGCAGCAGCTTTTCGGTCGAGACCGGTTTTTCCAGAAAGTCGAGCGCGCCCAACCGTGTTGCGCGAACCGCCATTTCAATGTGCGCCTGCCCCGACATCATGATCACCGGAACCGTGATTCCTTGCGCCCTGAGGTCCTCGAGAAATGAAAGACCGTCTTTGCCAGGCATCACTACATCAGAGAAGATCAAGTCAAAGTTCTGGGTTCGGGCAAGTTCGAGAGCTTTTTGCGCGTTATCACAAACCGTTGCTTCGTGGCCCGCAAGCCGGAACGCGCGCGAAAGTGAAGCCAGGGTGTTGGGCTCGTCGTCCACAATCAGAAGGCTGGCTTTCTGCGCCACTAGTGGCTCCTCGCGTCTGCGCCAGGCGTTGGATCAATGGTTTGCAGTTTGTCTGCATTGCGCGGCAGTTCCATCACAAATGTCGCCCCGCACCCGGACTCGCTTCGAACGCTGATTCTCCCACCGTGATCGCTAATGACTGACTGAACGATGGCGAGTCCGAGACCTGTACCGTGCGCCTTGCTCGTGTAATAGGGAGTGAACACGCGTTGGCACTCCTCTGGGGTAAGGCCGGTTCCGGTATCGGAAACGTCCACATAACTGAGATCGCCATTCTGCCGCGTGCGCAGCGTGAGTGTGCCACCTTGAGGCATGGCATCCATCGCATTCAAGATGAGATTTGAAATAGCGCGGTGCAATAGCTCGGAGTCAGCGGCGATCGGTTCCATGGGTTCGGCCAATTCCAGTTTACATTCAATAGGCGCGCGTTCTGGAGATTGGAATTGAGCCTGAAACAACCTAACTACATTCTGCACGACGTCATTAATTTGCATTCGCTCGAACTGCGGCTGAGCCATTCTTGAGAACTCGCTGAAGCGCGAGATGATGGCTTTCAGATTCGCGATTTCAGCCAACAGTGTGGACGAGCTTTCCTTAAAGATCTCTTCGAACTGCTCAGGGCTCTGCTGCCGCGCCCGCAGCAAGTTCTCGACCGTCAATTGCAGCGGGAAAAGAGGATTCTTCAGCTCATGCGCCAGACGCCGCGCCAACTCACGCCAGGCCGCAATGCGCTCGGTCTGCACCAGATGCTCTTTTTGCGCCAGCAGCTCGCGAGTCATTCGGTTGAACGACTCCGCCAACTCGCCCAGTTCGTCGGATGAAGTAACCGCAACCTGTGTATTCCATTTCCCCGAGGCAACTTCCCGTGCGGCTCGCGCCAGTTGCTCCACCGGACGCGTGACCCGGGCTGCCGCCCATCCACTGAGCAGAATGGCGAGCAGAATACCGGCTCCTCCGCACAACAATGCAGCCGAGCGGATTCGTTGGCGCAGATCGACATAAGGGCGGCGCGAATTACCAATCAGCAGCACACCCAGCAATTGGTTGTCGCGTCCTGTAAGGGGGATGGCATCGATGGTTTCATCATCGGCGGGATTGGCAGACCAATGTACGAGTGTGGTCGATTCCCGCCGTTGTTGCTGAAGCTGCTGAATAATTGGCTTGAGTTGGTCAGCCTGCAGAACTGTACCCGAATTGTCAATCAAGAACTGGGAGGAAAAACCAATACCCAGGTTCTGGTAAAACCTGGCTCGCATGCCGACCGGAAGCTCCAGGCTGGCGAGGAAGTCTTTATCAATCCGGCGGCCTCCGACTATGAAAAGCGGCATCTCTCCAACGTTCACTGCTCTCACCGCAAACAGTCCCAAAGCCGCTCCCTCGGGCAATTCCTCCGGTTTCAGGAAAGCATCTTTAGGAGTTGTGGATGTGAGATTGAGGCTTTCCTTGTAGCCAAATTTGCCCGGCCATTGTGCGGAGGAAATAATGGTTCCCTGGCCGTCAATGAACTCCAGAAAATCCAGTTGCTGAGCGTCAGCAATCGTCCGGGCTTCGTTAAGGTACGCGCCATAGTCCGGGGAACCGTGGCTTAGAGCGAGAGCCATCCGCGTGGTTGTGTCGCTTGCCGCAATTGTTTCCACACGACGCGCAACTTCCTCGCCGCGACGATTGAACTCGCGCCGGAATTGCGCAACCAACGCGGCGGTACGTTCTTCGTTTGCCCTTTCGAAAGCCCTGCGGGTTAACGACGAAATGCTCCAGGCCACCGCAACCACCGACACCAGGACAGCGAGTGCGAACACGACCAGAAGTCTGCGCCGGAAAATCATGGTTTCTCCGCGGCAAGCCAGACATTGGGCAAGTGCAAGCTTCCGTCGCGGGCCGTCCTCCAATTTCTAGCGGTATTAGACACTCCGTACGCCGTCCGCAGATGCAGTAGGGGAATCACACGCTGCGATCGCAGGATCTTGTTCTCCGCGCCGTAGAGATCATCAACCGAATCGGATGGGAGTGTGAGTAGTGGAAGTCCAACTCGCGTAGCCAGTTCGCCGAGGGCAAACTGCATATCGAGCGAAATCAGGGGAATTCGGACCAGCCGCAAGTCCGCGCTACTCGCGGTCGTGATCTGAATCCCCAGCCCGGCATCGCGGGCATTCAGAACGATCCTCTCAGCGATCACGCGTGCCGTCGAATCGGCGGGGTCATAACCTAGAGTCCAGGAAGTAGTATGCGGAATCTCGCTACGCACCTGCCGCGCGAGCGCCAGGTCAACCGACGCGGGAAAAAGAAAACCGTATCCCGTCATCCAATTCGGCAAGAGCGCACCTGCTGGCTCGCCTCCGCCTTGCAGCACCACCCTATTCACCAACTCGCGATCAATGCTGAGGGCAAGAGCTTGACGCTGCCGGCGATCCTCCGGCGATTGCGGGTCTTTGCTGAAGACCAGCGCGACAAGTTCTGTCGGCGCAGAACTCTCCACGTGGCGGCCTTCAGAGGCCACACGACGCGCTTGTTCTGGGGCGATTTCGATCGCTTGCGCCTTGCCGAGATCGAACGCGATCATCTGTTCGCGAAAGCCTTTTCCCATGTCGATTTCGATCGCATCCAGGAACGCGCGGCCATCCCAGTAGTCGTCGCGCGTCGCCAGCAAAAGCTCCTTCCCCGGGTCCCACCGGGAGATGGCAAATGGTCCCGTACCGGAAATCTTCCCACCGTCGCGCTTAACGATGCGGTTGCGCGGCAAAGTAAGCTCGGCAGGAAGATTGGGCGCGGGAGAATCGCGCTCGATGGTGACAGCCTCTCCCTCAGGAAATACTTTCCAGGTTGGATTCGTCCTCCGAAGTGACGCGGCGACCGCGTCCGGGGTAACTGGTGCTCCGTCCTGAAAGGTAACTCCATGCCGCAAGAAAAATTGCCACCGCTGGTTGCCCGGTTCAGCCCTCCACGAGCTAGCCAACGCTGGTTCAGGCTTGCCCTGATCATCCAATGAGACCAAGCCCTCATACATCAGATCGAATAGATTGCGGAATTCAATCCCATCCGGCTGATTGGAGTCCCCAGGGTCCAGAGATGCAGGCGCAGCTTGCATCTCAACATGCAGAGTTCCGCCATAATGCGGTCGCGTGGCGGCACCAGCGCTGAGAGAGCAAAGCAGACTAGTGGCTGCAAGCAATGGAAAGGCGGTAAGCCTCATATTTCCCCGTTTCGGAATTCTGCAAGACTGCGATCGCGCCGGTTGCGTCAGAATCGGGCCAGAGCGCCGTTATGCCGCCGTTGAACTCTGCAGGCTGACTCACGGCAACAGGTTCGCGATCCGCGATTTCGAAAGCTCTGACGGTTTCGCCGGCGCCATCCCCGCTCCCGGTTACCAAAACTTGCCAGCCCAGTCCGCAGCCGCTTTGCACACTCGCAATGTCACTGCCCCAGTTGAGACTTCCCGCAGTTTGGTCCGTGACTCCATCTACGAAGTGAATTTGCCCGTCCACGGCCGCAAAGATCCAGAGCTTGTACTTGTCTCTCGGCAGGACTGCCGCCGAATAGAATGCCTTGACCGCGGTCTGTTTCTCGATGCCCGGCGATAGAGCCCCAGTAAAGAAATTTCTTGTAGGGGCGAAGAACGCACTCAGACCGGATTGATCCGCTCCCAACGGCCACGGATCATCGCTTTCATAGCAGCTCAGAGCCAGAGGAGCAGTTGCCGTGCTTCTGCAGAGAACGCCCGGCAAGTACGCATCGAACAGGTGGTCCTTCCGCAAAGCCAATCGGCCCCGCAGATCGCGCGGCCAGGGATGCGAGTGGGCCAGCGCCATCGACTGTTCTGGTTGCCAGCGGCCATCCTGGAACTTGAGTAGCACCACGCTATCAGGCTCGAGAAGAATCAAGCGCTCTGGATTGCTGTTCACCAACGCAGCGTCGAGAATGCGGTTCTCGTCCACCCATAGCAGTTTTTTCTGAATGGTGAGCGCGGACGCCGGATGCTCGGGAGGAACCGGCCTCAACCGCGGTGTGGCAACCATCACGACAGATGGTTCATTGTTTCCCTGATGGATCTCGGCGACCCAGACGTAAATCTGCAGATTTTCAGAGAGCGTGACTTGCACAGTCGCCGCCGACTGGTCCTCACTTACGAACCGTACTCCGAGAGCGGCAAGCGCGGCCGAGATCCCGCGATGAATCTCAGCCAAATCTGCTGGGCCCAGAGACGATCGGTTCACCACGTTCAACGCCACCGCTCCCGGTCCTGTAACCGAAGCAATTTTTCGTGCCAGTTGCTCTTCGGGTGCGCGCCAGTCACTCGCCAGGACGTTCGGAGCGGGGAGCAACATCAACACCAGAAAGCAGGCGGCCGGCAAGAACCATGACGACGGAGCATGCATGTGCGGGATGCGCGCATTATAAACCGCATTTTGGTTGGCGCTTGCCATAGGGCCCGGTACTGTTTGTAGACACCGATCTCTGACGAAGCGGCACCGGCGGCTTGCCGTCAAGACGCCGGTGCCACGGAACCTACTTCGGCTGCGGATCATCCGGCTCTTCCGCCTGACTGGTATGGTTTGCCACGCTCATGCTGCGCAGCACGTCGTTGGCGAAGAAAAACTTCCCATCCGCGGGGACCATCATGATTTGCAGTTTGTCAGACAGTCGTTCCGCCACGATCTTGTTAATCAGCAGCGGGTTCTGCTTCAGAATCGCGCCTTCACTCTGCATCCTCACCGCATCCGCCGCAGCAGTCACGCGTATGCGATCCGCCTCCGCTTCCGCCAGCAGCTTGCGGCGCTCCATCTCGGCTTTGCTGTCGATTACTTTCGCTTCAGCCTGTGCCTCCGCATTTTTTACCGTAGTTTCTTTGCGAGCCTCGGCTTCCAGCTTCGATTGTTCTATCTGCTTTTGTTTGAGCGGCAAGGTGTATTGCATGGCGTCGGCCTCGCTTTTCGCCTGTAAGACCCGCACCTGCGCTTCTCCCTCAGCCTGCTTTACCTGCTGCGCCTTGGTGGCCTCGGCTTCAAGCTCCGCGATCCTCACTTGCTTTTGCTGGATGTCGGTCTGCACCCCCATGCGATCGCTCTCCTGCTCTTTGAGCAACAGGCTCTCCAACCCCTTCGCATATTCGGGCGGCAGTTGGATATCGCGCAACATCACTTCCTTCACGATGATTCCGTCCGCAGCCAGCTTCTGCGTGATGACGTCCGACGCGTGCCTGCGCACTTCCTCGCGCTTCGCAGCGAACACATCCCGCACCGTGTAATTGGGGACAAGCTCACGCCACGCGCTCGCAACTACCGCGGGCACAATCTCCTTTTCAACCGGCTGAGGCAGGTTGCTCTGAATGTAATCCAGGCGTCTGGGATCGAGCCGGTATCGCACCGTAATGGACAGGCCAAGAGTGAGCCCCTCTTTCGCCTGTACGTTCAGTGGCTCGGCTTTCATGCTTTTTCCCATGCCGTTCTTGCTTTCGCTCTCCAAAGTGCCGGTTGTGAACAACTGATCGCGGGTATCGAAGAGCACCACATTTTCTGCGAGCGGCACGACGAAGTCCACGCCCGGATACAGCGCGCCCGGCAAGGTCCCACTGGTCTGGCTGATTCGAACTCCGGCCATGCCGCTCGGCACGACCACGATGCCCAGCGACAACAGAATCGGACCCCACGCCAGCAATGCCAGCGCCAGAGAGGTTCGCCAGCGTATTCCTGGGACCGCAGGAATCGGGCCCGCATTCGCCGCCAGCGCCTTGCGGTACTTCATCTCCAGGTAGAAGTCGAAGGCCAGAATTCCAGCGGCCACCGTGATCATCCCGATGCCGCCTAACATAAGCAAATATTTCAGGAACAACATACTTTCTCCTTTCCGCGCGTCAGCGCTCCTGCCCCGATTTGACTTGCGCTGCCTGCCGGGCAAAGAACAGGCCGAATACCTTTCCGAAAATCAACTCTTCTACCAGGATTGCGATCGCCAGCGAAAAGGCCATTCCTGCGGTCACGGTTATTGCGGTCATTAGTGTTTGCATTGTGTTCTCCATTCCTGCGCTAACGCCGAATCAAATAGCAGGACGCAGACCAATGCTTATATTGTTGATAGCGAGTAATTTGTGAGATTAACTCTGGGCAGGATGGTGTTCGGTTACAGACAGTGTGTGTGCGTGGTTACACGGTGCACGGCGATACTTGACTGAATTCAGGATCGCTCCGAGCTGTCGTGTTACGGAAGCAACGGCGGGGCAAACGGCGGGATGGGACGGGCTGCTTCAACAACCGGCTCGGCCATCTCTCCTAGATAAAACGCGACCGCGGTGGCGCGCTGCCAAAAACGTGTGGCGAGAAGCAGAAGCAAAGTCAGCTGGCCCACAATGAAGGCGCCCAGAACGCTGCTCGCCGGAACAATCGTATTCCACAGCAGGACTCCGGCCACCAGCACTGCCAGAGCTACGATTGCGATCACGACGTAGCTGCCCAACAGACGTCCAAAATTGCGCTTCGTTTTGCGGAATCCGGCGGCAACCGATTTGCGCACCGCCGGCTGGTCACGTAGAACCACGTCCGTCTGCGCAAGATCGAACCAGATGCGTATGACCGTCAGCACCAGCAGAATGATCACTGTCCCGAGGAGGTGGGTACAGAACGGCAACCTCTCATTTGAAGTCCTCTCCGCGGCTGCGACCACTCCGTACAGCGCTCCGTACAAGATCCCAGCGATGACACCCGCGATAACAACGAAGAACAGCGACAGGCGAACGAATCGCCAAACATTGAGTCCACAGACGCGATAAAACTCGGCCCGCGAAACCCTGTGGTCAGACGCATAGCCCAGCAGCACACCCGGCATGAACAGCAAACTCGCCACCAGGAATAGAACGGCGAGCATCATCGCCGGCGCAGTGGAACTGGCGAGCGGTCCGAGTTCAGGGCGCGCCAGCAGTTCGATGAAGACCCCCACGTTGAATCCATGGAGCAACTTGTCAGCATAGAGGCTGTGGTCTAAAACGCTGTGCGCCTGCCGGCTGAATGCGGCCGCGCCGAAGTGGGCAAGTATCAGATTGAGTAAATAAAACCAGATCACGTAACGCTTGTTGCGGCCTGCGATGTCAGCACCCACGGAAACCAGATTCCTGCTCTCGCTCATCAAAGATATCCCCTTAAACCATCCACCAAGCCAGCACCTGCGCGAAGAACTGGCTGATCACGGTCCAATAGTTTGATACTTTGCTCGCTGGCGCGCCCTCTGCCTCCGCGGTTCGGCTGTTATTGAAGTTGTTGCGATCGAATTGAATCTTGTGGTCGGGGTCGACTTCGACCGACTCGATTTTCGCCCTCTTCTGGTACGCATATCGCACCCAGCGATCCTGCGCGTCCCAGTGCTCGCGCACTGTATCGCCGTTATCGAACCTGATCTCGATATCGACGGGCAAAACAAACTCCCCCTTGCGGTGAATCCATGCATTGCAGATGTATTCCGTCTCGCCCTTTTTTTTCTTTAAGTTCTCTTTGTACCAATCCACCGGAACCGAACTGATCTTCCATACCTCGTAGTCCAGAACCTGCGTGCCATAAACTGCCTGATCGAAATACCAGCGCAAGTCTCTGCCCGAGACTTCTTCGATCGTCTTCAGAAAATCTTCCCGCGTCGGATGCGTGAAGCGGTAGCGCATGAAATAAGTGTGCATCGCCTGCCGCATCGTATCCTGCCCGATCACGCTTTCCAGCGTAAGCAGGATAACCGCCGTCTTGCCATAAGTAATTGCGCCATAGGAATTGGAATCCGCATACTGCCAGCCCTTGCGGACCATGGGATCAAGATCGGCCCCACTTTCGTACAACAACCGCGCTTCATTTCGCTGTCCAGCGGTGATCCCCCACTGATTGATGATCGAAGTGGGCACCCCGAAAATGGAATCCATCACGTTGATTTGCGTGTACTGATTGATTCCCTCATCCATCCATGCTTCTTCGAATTCGTTGGTTGCCACCATGCCGTACCAGTACTGATGTCCGAACTCGTGTTCAACCACATCTTCCGGAAGAAGCACTCCCTTCGGCATTAACCAATCGGTACCGCCCGTGATGAATGTCGGGTATTCCATCCCTTCTGCTTGCGAACCCGGATCAGGGTCCACCACCGTGAGCGTCTTATACGGATACGGCCCATACCAGCGATCGAAACGGTCCATCGTCTCTTTGGTAATTCGCGCATGCCGCTCTGCCTGATCCCAATGCGCCGGTTGCATCATGATCCGCAACTTAACCTGCCCCATGCTTCCCTGGAACGTATCGTTGTAGATCAGGTAGTGAGGACTCGCCGTCCATGCAAAATCGTGAATGTCCTCTCCGTGATAGGCCACCGTCTTCGTTCCGTCCGGATTATTCACGCTGCTGACTTCGACACCGCTCGCTCCCACCACCTCATACTGCGGCACCGTCAGCTTCACGTCATAAACCCCAAAGTCAGCAAAGAACTCCGTGTAAGCGTGAAACTGATGGCAGTTCCACGCCCCATGCCACCACACCCCAACTTTCGGAAACCACTGCCCGCCCAGAATAAAATCGCGATTCCAACCCGTCCGCTCCAGGGTCAGTGGAAACTGATCGTGAAACTTGATCTTGAACTGCACATACCCGTCCGGCGGAATCGCCTGCGGCAAATGCACCTGCACCACAGTGCGATCATCTTTATTCTCGTCATCCGGATGGATGAATTGCAGCTGCGAAGTAAAATCGCCCTGCCCGACGACTTCAAAACGCTTGATCTCCTCCGCTCCGTAGCTCCTGGGGTCCCACTTCTCAAAGTCCTGCCCGCGCGTCCCCTCCCGTTTCCCTTCCCGCATCCAGGTCGACGTAGGTTGAAACGCATTCAAATAAAGATGGAACGGAAAAGTATCCTGCGGCTGCCCGGTGACGTTGTGATAGGTGAGCGTTTCCGTGCCGTCGAGCGAATGCGCCGTCGCGTTGTACTTCGCGTCCATGTCGTAAGCCACCACCCGCTGCGACAGCGGCGTGGCCGAGTTGATCGCCGACGTGGTCGCCGGAATCGCCAACCCCTGAGCGCCGCCAGTCTGAGCCGCAACCGGCACAGCAAACAAAACAGCACACACACAAAGGACTACAACCCCGAGACGCACCGGCATCGATAACACCTCTGTTCAAGAACCAATAGATATGCGCAAGCTCAAAATCATAGCAGGAAGCCGTCCCAATGGCGCATCGAGAGCGCGAACGTCAACAAGAACCATCCCCATCTTGAAGTAGGAATGAGGACGACGACGCGATGCTGTTCGCCCAAGGATGAGAGGTCAACAATGGTTGCTACGCCTCTGCCACAGCTCTTTCTGCAAAGAGTGACCATACTCCATTAAGAGATGGGAGGCCGCAATGACAAATCACAAGGGAAAGATGTTCGTTCTTTCAATCCCCATTCAGAAGTTGAGATTGGAAGGATGAGCACGACAGCTAGGAATAACAGTTTGGTCTCCGGCCGCTGGGTGCTCAGACTTCCCAGTGGCCGGAGGGTGCGTTACGGTGTGATCTCAAACACATCGCCGTTCTGTTGGCCGATCAAGCCGTTCGAAACTGCGACTCCATAAAGGTGACCCGCCTCGTCGCGGATCAATCCCCCCTGCGGGAAATCTCCGCCCAATCCACCGTTGAAGGTGTGCAACAGCTTCAGATGGCCAGCCGGATTGATCACAAACGCTGTTCCATCCTTGCCGCGGCCGCCGGTCTGAGCCGTGCCAAACAAGTTTCCAGCTTCGTCCAGAACCAGTCCCCCATTTGGTTCTGACCCATCATTCGCTCCTGTGAACCGGTGCAGGATCGTGTACTTGCCGTTGCTGGAGATTTTGAACACAGTTCCATGTTCAGATATGCCGCCCTGGCTGACAGCGCCGTAGAGATTGCCGCTTGTCGTGTCCAGCAGAAGATCGCGCTGCGGGGTTGCACCATCGGCCACACCATGGAAGGTGTGCAGGACTGTCAGCTTCCCGTTCTTGTTAAGTCTGAGCACGGTGCCGCAACCCGCTCGCAGTTCTGAGCAAGCCAGGTCTCCGCCCGCCTGGGCCACGCCATACAGGTTTCCGTTTGCATCAGGAACCAGGGGGCCGATCGGCACGCTGCCGTCCGTACCGCCGCTGAACTCATAGAGCACATGCAGCCTGCCCGCCGGATCCAGCCGGTAGATGGTTCCGCAACCAGATTGGCACTTGCCCTTGCCCCCAAATATGGTTGTGCCATAGAGGTTCCCCGATTGGTCCATGAAGAGCGCTCCACTTGGAACCCTCGGTCTGTGGCAAAAGAGACATCCCTGAAAGGCGAACAGGATGGTTTGCTCGCCTTGCGGGAAAAGTTTGTACACAATCCCGGCGCCGCCCGGCCCTTCGTCGGCTGTGCCATACAAGTTCCCTGCCTGGTCCTGAATAAGCGCGGAGGATGGATCTGCCCCGTCGGAAACATTAAACTGGAATAGAACCTTCTCCTTGCCGGTGCTGTCGATCTTGAACACGGTGCCCGCACTCCCGATGCCGTCGGTGAAGGTCGTTCCATAGAGGTTGCCGGCTGCGTCCCGGAGTAGCTTCCCTTCGGGATTTCGGCCGTCGTCTGCACCGTTAAACTCGTGCAGTGCTTTGAAAGTGTGCGCTGATGCTGGCTGGGCAACTGCTGCCGCAATCACCAGCGCCATGATTGCAAGAACAAAGTTTTTCATTAGGAAGTCTCCTCGTATCATATTTGGTGTTGAGTTACTTGCTGGCGGTGGCCAGCTTGTAATCCACCCCAACTCTACGAGGAGTGTTCCAACCGATCGTCACAACGAAGTCAACAATTTGTAAGGAGATGTCCCTACTCCCACTGAAATCAGCGGCAGGAGCACTCAGTCCCGCTTCGTGATCGGCCGTTGACGGAAAATGTCTGGCCGGTGCAAAGCTGATATTGTTCCGCGCTGACGGGCTATCTCAAGACTTCGCACGAATTGCTGGGCCAACTGGTGGAAGAAACGTCCGTCGATGAGAACAAAAAGGACGGGAATGAATAGGTCTCGCCCCGCAAAGCCGCAGAGCGGCGTAAGAATGCAGCCCACGTCGCAAGAGGCTGCATTTCTTTGGCCTGCTATGTCGCCAGCATTGCGCTATCGCGGGCCTAACAATGCGCTCCTGACGTAATCGGGCCATCGCTCAAAACCCCATCAAGGGTGATTGAGTGCTACGGCGATGTTACGCTAGCGATCCGATAGTGAGTGCCGCTGACCCCCACTTTGCTTTGTCAACTGTAAGTTCTCCCAGTGGTTGGCCCGTCTAAGCAGGTTCTATACTTGCAAACTCGTTTGTGTCTTTCCTGGCTGGAACGCGCTTCATTTGTCGGTTGCAGCCGGCTCGGAAATGTTGTTCGACGAGTATTGGCGTCCAAGCGAGATCGAACTGGTGAAATGAACGACCGACTAACCACAAGGGGACAAGAATAATGAAACGTGAACGACAGATGGCCGCCGTCGCGCTTGCTGGCGCGATGGCTTTGGCCGCAGCGCACGCCCAGACGCCACCGAAGATGAAAATGACTACGCCTATCCCGCCGTCCATCACCACACCGGATTCCGTGGACACGCGCATCGGAAATCTAAAGTTCTTCGACGGCTTTCCGGATGATGCCACCGTGCAGAAAGTTTACGACAACCTCGACTTCGAGCGCGGCGTGCAGGACAAGGTTACATTCGGCGGCGTAAAAGCTACTACGTTTGGCGTGAACACGGACAATCAAGTAACCGCCAACGTACCTACGGGAGCAAAGACCGGACACATTGCGATCACAACACCGGGCGGAAACGCTGTAAGCAGCGGCATTTTCACGGTGACCAGTGAGGCTGTGAGTTTCGGAATCAGAGGATACAGGCCGCCCGATGCGTGGGCGGCTTTTTTCTGCGTTACCGATTGGTGGCAACCGTAAATTCTGTAAACAGCGATAGCGCTTGTTGACCCAGTTGAGGGCATTGAAATGCCAAAGTAAGGCCAACGGTCAGAAACCAAATCGGTTGCTCTCAGTTACGGACTTCTGTGCCCGGAGCGAAAGTCCCATGCAACCCCTGCCCTCTCCGCATGCAACTAAATAATTAGTTGACGTTTTCGATTTTGACGCGTCTAATAATCCTGAAGCGTCTAATAACTTGAGCTTCTAAACAATAGAAGAAACGGAGGATGGCTCTTGCCACCGACTAAGTCCCCAACCCTGACTGAAGCCGAATTACGGCTGATGGACGTGCTGTGGCAGGAGGGCCCGTCGACCGTCCAGCATGTGCTCGAGGTGCTGCCGAAAAAGTCGCCGCTGGCCTACAACTCCGTGCTGACGACCATCCGCATCCTCGAAAAAAAGGGTTACGTGAGGCATATAAAGGATGGCCGCGCTCACATTTACCGGCCCCTGGTCGAACGCGAGGAAGCGTCGCGGTCCGAGATCCGTCATCTCGCCCACCGCTTCTTCAAGAATTCGCACGAAATGTTGGCTCTGAACATTTTAGAAGAGCGCGGCGTCGATGCCGAGGAACTAAACCGCCTCCGCCAGCTCCTGGAACAGACTCAGCCTGAGGGGAACGATGACGGGCGACAAAGAATAAACAAGAAGAACGGCACAGAATAGATCGCGTCAAACCAGCCGCGAAGCGGCGGAAGAATGCAGCCCACGGCGCAAGCCGTGGGTAAAAAGCAAAGACGGGGAAGCCCCATCGGGGCGAAAGAAATGGTTACACGCTGACGAAGGTCAAGAAACCGGTTTGCGATAGGAACGAATAAAATGACCGCCGCACTGAACCAACTAGCCCGACTGTCCGCCCAGAGCATGCTCAACTGCATGCTGGAAGGCATTGCCATCGGACTCTTTGCCTGGATCCTGCTGCGGCTCGTAGGCCGCCGCAATTCCAGCACCCGGTTCGCGGTTTGGTTCTCCGCTTTAGTTGCGATAGCAGCGCTTCCCATCCTGAGCGTTGCCGCATCGAGCGCCCGCGCCGGGAGCGCGGGTTCTGCCATCACGGTCCCCAGTTCGTGGGCGCTCGTTATTTTCCTGGCGTGGGCACTGATCGCGGGCGTGGCGTTGATCCGGTTGGGCGTCGGTCTCTGGCAACTGCAAACACTGCGCGCGAACTGCACCACGATCGATCCCACAACTCTGGACCCGCTCTTGCGCGTTACTTTGCAAGAGTTCCAGAAGGTAAGGTCCGTGGCGCTTTGCCATTCCAGCCGTCTCCAGGTGCCAACCGCCATCGGCTTTCTGAAACCGGCAGTCGTACTTCCCGCATGGGCACTGAAAGAACTGTCGACAGCCGAGTTGAACTCCATCCTGATCCACGAATTGGCTCATCTGCGGCGTTGGGATGATTGGACGAACCTCTCCCAGCAGATTTTGAAAGCACTTCTGTTCTTCCATCCCGCCGTCTGGTGGATTGAAAGCAAGCTCGCTCTGGAACGAGAGATGGCGTGTGACGATGCCGTCCTGGCGAAAACCGCAAATCCGAGAGGTTACGCCCAATGCCTGATCTCGGTCGCGGAAAAGAGTTTCGCCCGACGCGGACTGGCGCTGGCGCAAGCCGCCGTCAACAAGATCCGCCAGACTTCGCTGCGCGTCTCCCAGATTCTCGATGTAAACCGTCCTAGTGCAGTGCCGATCTGGAAACCGGCTCTGTATTGCGTGGCCGCATTTTTCATTGCGTGCCTGGTTTCCCTGTCGCACGCGCCTGAACTGGTAGCATTCGAAGATCGGTCGCCCGACGCCGTCGCATCCGTCAGCCCGGCTGGCCCGACGTTCGCATCCGCCGCTGAGGCAAATTCCTTTGCAAAACAAGCAGTCGCAACTCCGGTTAGTTCCCATGTCGGGTCTCCTGATGGCGAGAAAGTAGGATGGGATCACCCGCGACAGCCGCAAAGCGGCGTAAGAATGCAGCCCACGGCGCAAGCCGTGGGTGGGAAGCAAGACACTGGCGAGCCCCAGCGGGGCGAAAGGATCGCTATCGAGTCAAAGACCGCACTCGCTCCAGTACAGCATCCTGCGGCACTGTTGGAAACCGGTTTCGTCCAGCCGGGCGCGGAGGAGACCGCGCAGGCCGGTGCGACGAATCCGGTCAACGAAGTTTCAGCTCCCCAAGCGATATTCGTAGTAATGCAAACCGTCCAGTACGGAGAAGCAGGGCCCATGCTTTGGAAAATCTCCGTCTGGCGCGTGACCGTCCTGGATTCAAGCCGCATTCCGGCTGAAACCAGAATTCCCACAAAACAGATTTGAGAAAGGTTCAAACAAACCGGCAGACATCAGCTCGCATTTAGAAACTAAATAATTAGTTGCACAAAGGAGAAGGTAAATCACATGAGTAAGTGGAACCCAATCAACTGGAAGACAACCATAGGTCGCATGGCTGCGTCGGTAGTTGCGATCGCAGCCCTCGCGGCCATCGTAACCTACGAAACCGCAAAACCAATGGCCGCGCGCGCGTCCGACGCGGCCCCGGCCGCGGCTGCCCTCGATGACAACAGCGTGGGCGCGTTGCTCTCGCTCGACCAGGCAATGGAAACTTTGGCTGCAAGAGTAACCCCAGCCATCGTCAACGTCGCCGTCACTTCAAAAAGCAAACCTGATATGGCCGAACAGCAGCAGATCCCCGATGACATGCAGCAATTCTTCGGCCCAGGTTTCGGCCAGGGCTTCGGCCCGCACGGCCGGCCTCAGCCGCAGATCGAGCACGGCATCGGCAGCGGCGTAATCATTTCGCCCGATGGATATATCGTGACCAACAACCACGTCATCGATGGCGCGGTTGACATTCGCGTCACCATGAGCAACCGCCAGACCATGAAAGCCAGGCTGGTCGGCGCCGATCCCCTCACGGATCTGGCTGTGATCAAGGTCGATGGAGGCAGCCTGCCCAGCATTCCGTGGGGCGACTCGACTGCGCTCCATCCCGGACAGACTGTACTGGCCTTCGGAAACCCTCTCGGCTTCCGCTTCACCGTGACGCGCGGCATTGTCAGCGCGCTCAATCGCCCGAATCCATTTTCGGATAACGCGCGCAAGCCCGGCGAGTTCATTCAAACCGATGCCGCCATCAACCCCGGCAACTCCGGCGGACCATTGGTGAATGCGCATGGCGAAGTGATCGGGATCAACACCTTCCTCGTCTCCTCGTCCGGTTCATTCTCCGGAATGGGATTCGCAATCCCCACGCAGATCGTGCGGCCCACTGTTGACACGCTGATCCGCGATGGCAAAGTCACGCACGGCTACATGGGAATCGGAATCAGCGATGTCACGCCAGAGAACTCCAAGTTCTTTAACGTGAACGATGCCAGTGGAGCTGTGGTCACGCAGGTCGAACCTGATTCACCTGGCGCCAAAGGCGGATTGAAGGTTGGCGACGTGATTGCCAGGCTCGATGGCCAGAAAGTAAGCGATGCGGGCGAGCTGCAGGTCGAAGTTGGACAGAAGCGTCCGGGCACGACCATCAAGCTGGAAGTGATTCGCGATGGCAAGAACGTAAACGTTCCGGTCACGCTCGAAGCCATGGGCGCGCGCGACAAAGAAGGCAACGAAGTCGCCGAAGCTGACCACGGCAAGATGCGTTGGGGACTTGGCCTCAGCGACATGACCCCTGACCTTCGCGAGCAATTACAAGCTCCCGGTGACCTTCATGGCGCAGTCATTGAACGCGTGCAGCCAGGCAGCTCGGCGGACAACGCCGGCCTGCAGCGCGGCGACGTGATCGTGCAGGTCAACCGGCACGACGTGCAAAGCGGATCAGATGTTCAGCAGGCGCTAGCCAGCGTGCCAAAAGGAAAAGACGCGCTGCTGCTGGTCTGGTCCAATGGTGGCAACACCTTCCGGGTGCTGCATGCACCTGAGGGTTCGTAGCGCAGGACGAAGCGAAAGAAGTGTTCCACGTGGAACATCCAAAGTGTTCCACGTGGAACGTTTTGTTAGTGCGTTATTGTATTTATATTAATGTATTTGCGATCGCGGAAAGAGGCGTTGAATCCCCTTTCAAAACCGTTCGCACCGTTCAACCCCGACGCTGCCGTCAACCCTGGGGGCGTTCCTGTGTGTTTAGCGAGATCAGGAGGTGGGGAGGAACCGAGTGCACGCTTCCGAGATCTAGCTGACGCCGGGAAGTCAAGTTCGTCAACCACAAAGGACACGAAGGCACACAAAGGGAATCCCGTCCGCTGAATTCATACGCCGGTTTGCGGCTCTGGCTTAAAAGCAAAGTCGGGGGCGGCGGACAGGAGTGTCCGCCCTCCAGGTTGGCAAACGGGTCATTTGTCGATGATTTCTGGGGGCACGATCTTGCGGGCCGCTTGAAACGTTTGAGCCGGATGGGCCACTATCGAACATAGTCCTTGACTTGTGCGCAGAAGCTTGCAATAACTATGCAGTCCCATTGGACGAGTTTGGGGGTGTAGTTCCATTGGCAGAAGTCAGACTGCAAGAGGGCGAGTCCCTTGAAAATGCACTGCGCCGCTTCAAGCGCAAGGTGCAACAGGAAGACATTATTAAGGAGGTAAAGCGTCACTCCTTTTATCTGAAGCCGGGCGAGAAAAAGCGCGTAAAGGAAGCATTGGCGCGCAAACGCAGCCGGAAAAAGGCTCGTAAAGAGCAAGACTAATCGTTACCTGAGCCGCTCTTCCCTGTGGTGGGCGGCTCCTTCCCTTTTCTAAAGCGCGTTCCCTGGTCTGGGAAATGCGTTAACCACGGGTCTCCGCAGTTTTGATACATCAGCAGTAATCCATGTCCGGTCAAGGGCATGGCGGGCCGAATCCAGGGGTAGTTCAACTGAGGGGGATGAATCGAAAATCCTGCGCACTCGTGCGCCGGGTGAGGTTTTCTCATTTGGCGCGGGAGTGGGGCGGGAATGGGCCGAAGGAGCATCCTCAATGGAATTCCGGGACAAGATGTTGAAGTGCATTGACTGCGGCGCGGATTTCGTCTTCACGTCCGGGGAGCAGTTGTTTTTTCACGACAAGCAATTCAGGAACGAACCCAAGCGGTGCAAGACTTGCAAAGCGAAGCGGGTTGCGGTTCTAGGAGCCGCAGGCGCGGGGCATCACGGTTCGTCGAGAACCGAGACCCAAGCGGTGTGTTCGCAGTGCGGCAAGGAAACCACGGTGCCGTTCCGGCCGACGCAGGGACGCCCGGTGCTGTGCCGGGAGTGCTTCCAGCAGAGGCGGCCGGCGGCGTCGGCGTGATTTGAAACCGGCGTCTTCGGGGACGACCTAGGAGACGCGGAGCTTCCAGCGATGGGCGCTGAATTGTCGGGCTAGCTGACCTTCCTCCTGCCTTCCCGATTCAAGCCAGCGGCGGGTCTGCTCAAAGTATGAGTGGGCGGCGAGGGAAGGTTTTCGTCTTCTTGCTGCGCGACTTTCTGCATTGCATCTTCGCGAAGTACCAGGAGCGCTTCGATCTGGCGGAGGAGATCCTGGGTGCCGACGGGCTTCACCAACAACGACTGCGCACCTTCGCTTTTCCAGTCGCCGTCTTGCGGAGGATAGGCAGTGAGCAGAGCGGTGGCTGGATTATAGGGTTGAGATCGCGCCGCCCGAATTACTTCGAAGCCTGCGTTCTCGTTCTCCATGCGGGCATCGGTGATCACCATGTGGTAAGAGGCTGCGGCCAATTTCTGTTTGGCTTCAGCAGCCGACGACGCCGTCTCGACGGTGAAGTGGTTCAGTTCGAGGATTGCCTTCAGCGTAAGCAAGACGGCAACATCGTCATCGACCAGCAGGATTCGCCGCTTCATTTAGAGCACCTCGTACAAAGCTCTCGCCGGATTCGTTCCAGCCCGCAGTCCGCTGCACGCAAGTATAGAACACGACGCCACGTTCCAAGATGAGCATGTTCGCGCGTCCTCGAATTATTTCGTGTTTGACGATCGCGACGGGAAATTGGGGGTCCGTGCGGCGGAGAACTAGTGTGGTGTCACGGAAATAAGCGGCATATCAAAACGGCATGATCAAAATGAAAGCCGCTGAAAACACAAGGTCCCTCCACTCCGCTTCGCTCCGGTCGGGATGACAGAGTTCTTTCGCGAATTTGTGGGACGGCACTCTAGCTGGAGCCGGGCTAAGTCAAGTTCGTTAACGAAAGAGGACACGAAGGTACACAAAGGGGAGGCACGACGTCTTTCATCTTTCGCCGCGGATGATAGGCGGAGGGAGGCTGATTCGAGTTGAGAGCGGTGGCTATGCTCAACCGAAAGAGCATAACCTTGCGCTCATGCTGCAAACATTTTCATCATTCTCGAAAATTTTCTTTCCTTTGCGGGCCCGTGAAAATAAAACTTAGTTTTTGTGGAACTATCGCCGCAATTTCACTTGACATTCCCGGTGATCGCGATAGGATACGGGCTCCGCGGGCTCGGGTGCCTTTCAATCACGCTAGCAAAAACTACCCGACATCGCTAACTGTAAAAACTCAGGAGGAATACAATCGTGAAGAAGATGATTTTTGTAGCAGCGTTCATCGTAGCGCTGTTTTCCTTGGCCGTAGCACAAGACACAAAGTCAATGCCGCCCGTTACAGCCATCCAGGTTGTTCGGGGCGGAGCCGTGCACGAGAGCCCTGCCGTTAAGGCCGGTGCTCCACCATTCTGCAAAGGCACGACCTGCTTGTACTACGCAGGCGATTTCGATTCCACCGCTTCTGACGCCAACGGTCTGTTCAATTCCAATGACACCGGCGGCGGTTTGGAAGGTCAGACATGGGTAGGCGTAAAGCCGACCGCTGCCTCGACCATCAAGGGCGTCACCTTCAATGAGTTCTTCGTCACGGCTGGCGTGGGCACGAACCCCACTCCGTTCCAGACCCAGACCAACATCACCGAAGGCAACGCCGGCAAGACGGTTTGCAACACGAGCGGCACGGCCACTGAAGCTGTGTACGGCGAATCCGACTTCGGAATTACCCAATACAGCTACACCGTGAAGAAGCTGAAGAAGGCCTGCAAGATCGCAAAGAAATCGGCGAAGAAGACCACCTACGTCAACCTGCTTCCGACCTTCAGCGACAGCTACGGCTACACCGTCAACGTCCAAGATGCAAAGCCAAAGAATCATCATGGATGGAAGAACGATCTTAACGATTGCTTCTTCAACGGTGCGGCTTTCGGCACCACCTACGTAACCTGTGACAGCCAGGGCATCGGCTCGACCGGTTTCGCCGAACTGTCGATCGCTCTGACCGGCACAACTCCGTAAATTCGAGATCCCGACTGGAAGTTTGGGAGAAGCCTTACGGCTTCTCCCTTTTTTCGTGGGCCGACATGTCCGGGAAATTGGCAGTGAACACCTTCCACGGAACTGTCGCTGCTGCTTGTTGGGCCGGGCCAGTCACTGTGCCCGCGTATGCTAGGATTGTGAATTACTACTTGAAATCTCAGGAGACATCAGCACAAATGCGCTATTTGATGACGTTCTTACTTCTTTCTTTGATGATAGCGAGTGCGGGGACAGTTTGGGCGCAGGACAATCAGAAGGAGACTCAGAAGCCAACATCAGGGGAGGCTGATGTACCGCCTGACACGCCGGTAGTCACGATCAACGGTTTTTGCGGCCAAGATCTGGCGACCGACAGCGTCGCTTCTCTGCTAAACGGAGGGTCTGCTGCTTCGGGCGCGGGGAAGGGCTTTGACGCTGGCTGCAAGACCACCGTAACCCGTAAGCAGTACGAGCAATTGCTGACTGCCATCGGCGGCAAACCGAAGCCCGGCTCCGAACCCAAGTTTGCGAAACAATATGTTGACATGCTGCTGTTTGCTCAGAACGCCCGCGAAACCGGAGGCGATAAGAACCCATCCTTCCAGGAAAAGCTGCGCTATAGCTACCTGCAGGGGCTCGATCAATATGCGATGGTACACATGCAGCACGAGGCTGACGACATTACCGATGCAGACGTTGAGAAATATTTCCAGGCGCATCCCGAGAGATTTGTGCGGATGAGCCTGGAGCAAATCGCTGTCCCAAAGCAAAAGGACCACGGCGATGCGACACCAACCAAAATAGATCCGGCGGAACAGAAGGAAATGCACCAGCTGGCGCTGACGATTCAAAAAGAGGCGGCGGCTGGGTGGAACGTGGAAAGGCTGCAAGCGAAGGCCTACAAGGCGGCCAATGACGATTCTGTCCCCGATATTGACCTGGGACACCCGGTTCCGGATGAGATCCCCGTGGAATACCGCAAATTGGTTTTCGACTTGAAGCCAGGGCAAGTGTCGGCGGTGACCGAGGATGACCATGAGTATCTCATTTTCAAGTGCGTGGAGAAGAAGACCATCCCGCCCGAGGAGCGCAAGAAGTTCTACGGGTGGCTACGAATGAGGGATGCGAGACAGGCCCTGAAAGACATGGTGCAAGTCCAATTCGACCCGCAATACTTCCTTGCTCCGGCGAAGGGTGATCAAAGCGCGGCTTCGGCCGGGAAGACGCAATGAACTGAGCCGGGCCCGAAGCTTCCAAAGGACATCAAGGGTGAACGGTCTCGCCTGATTCCCTGTTCTTGTCCAGTCCATTTCCGCGCGTTTCGCCCGCGGGGCAAGTAGACATTCGAATGGATCGCAAACCCACGCAGTTCGCCGTCGTTGGTTGCCTCGCCCTGGCTGCGATCACACTGCTTTTGTACAGCCCGCTCACGAAACATTCTTTTGTCAACTACGATGATGAAATCTATGTGGTGAAGAATCTTCACGTGAGGGCTGGACTCACGTGGAGCACGTTCGCCTGGAGTTGGACGTCGATCGAGGGGTCGAACTGGCATCCGCTGACGTGGCTTTCGCATGCACTGGACTGCGAACTGTATGGATTGAATGCCGGCGGGCACCACTTCACGAATGTGCTGTTGCATGCCTTCAACGTTCTGCTTCTATTTCTGTTGCTGCTGCGGGTTACGGGATCGGCCGGACGAAGTTGGCTGGTGGCCGCGTTGTTTGTGGTCCATCCTCTCAACGTGGAATCGGTGGCGTGGGTTGCGGAGCGTAAGAGTGTTCTGAGCACGCTGTTTTTTCTGCTGGCGATGGGAGCGTACGGCTGGTATGCACAGAAACCGAACGTTCGGCGCTACCTGGCGGTGGCAGCCTTGTTCGCGATGGGACTGGCGTCGAAGCCCATGGTGATCACATTGCCTTTCGTGGTTCTGCTGCTGGATTTCTGGCCGCTGGGGAGAATTCAGGAGTGGGCCGGGCAGCCAGCGCCAGCTCCGAAAATGCGGAAGAATCGAAAAGCAGCGGAAGATGCGGTGAGCGATCGATTCACTCAAGCCCCGTTTTTTCGGCTGGTGCTGGAAAAGTTGCCGCTGCTGTCTTTGTGCGTAGCCAGCGCCGTGGTGACTGTGGTCGCGCAAAGGTCCCGGGGCGCGGTGCGCTCGCTCGAGAGAATTCCATTACTGCTGCGCGTGGAGAATGCGACGTATTCCTATGCGATGTATGTGTGGAAGGCATTCTGGCCTTCGCGGCTTGCCTTGTATTATCCGCTGAACCGGGTGGCGTGGGGGGAGCTTGGCCTAGCAGTTTTATTCCTGCTGGCAGTTAGCGGGGTCGCATGGAAGCAGCGTTTCAAGCATCGCTACTTGATGTCGGGATGGCTTTGGTATCTGGGGACGCTGGTTCCAGTGATCGGAATTGTGCAGGTGGGCGATCAGGCGATGGCCGATCGCTACACTTATGTTCCGTTGATTGGGATCTTTGTCATGGTGGTTTGGAGTTTGGCGGACTGGGCTGACAGCAAACAGGTCGGTGCTGCGTGGCGTGTCACGGCTACGGCAATTGTTCTTGCGGTCTTGTCAGTCCTGACTTGGCGGCAAAGCAGTTATTGGCGCACCAGTTCTGACATTTGGGAACATACACTGGCGGTGACCGGGCCGAATCCGCTGGCGGAGAGCGATTTGGGCGATGCCCTGCACGCGCTGGGGCACCCAGAAGATGCGCTGCCTCATTTCCAGAAAGCGGCGAAGATGCAGTCTAAGGATCCACTTCGACGGATTGATTTGGCCGAGGATCTGGCCGAGTGCGACCGCATTCCCGAAGCCATCGCGGAATATGAAGCCGCCATTCAGTTGACGTCAGATCCGGAAAAGCAGGCGCGCTCCTATCAAAGCCTCGCGATTTTGTATGGCGAACTCGGAGAGTACTCGAAGGTTCGTGAGAGCTACCGGCAGGCCTTGCGGATTGATCCTCAGTTGGGTGAAGAAATGATTCGCACTCTTTCGAAGTCTTTTGCCAGCGATCCTTCAGCCGGAGGGTACTTATCTCTGGGCATGCTCCTCGAGGCCGCTGGCCGGATGCCGGAAGCTCGCGTTGCGTATCAACGGGCGTTGCGGCTTGACCCTACACTCGCGGAAGCGGAGCAGTCGCTGGACGCGCTGGGGCGAGTGAACGAGTAGGCCAGGGCTCGCGGAGTTGGGATAGAATGTGGGGACGCAAATCGCATCGAATAGCGCGTAAAGAGGGGCCGTGGCAAGTTTCTACGTAGAGAATTTTGGCTGCCGGGCTACACAGGCCGATGGCGCCGCCCTCGCGCGCCAGTTCCGAGGAGCGCGGTCTGGAACGAGCTGGCAGCGCTGCGCAATCTGAAATTGTTATCTTGAACACTTGTACTGTGACCGCGGCGGCGGATCAGGATGCGCGGGCGGCCGATCCGACGCATCCGGCGCGAGAATCCAGAGTGCCAAATCGTGGTCACGGGATGCTATGCGCAGCGCGCGCCGGAAGAAGTTGCGTCGCTTCCTGGCGTGAGCCGCGTGATCGGCAATTCCCATAAACATCAGTTGGCGGAAATCGTAGTAGGATCGCGCGGGGAAAATGAGCGGGCACACTTGTCGCACTCTGTTTTTGTCCCGCTGTCGAGCCTGACGCGCGAAGCGCAGAGCGAGATTTTCGTCTCTGACATCTTCGCGCATACCGAATTGCTGGCCGCGCCAGTTTTCGATTCCGCTGGGCATGGGACGAATAATGAACGCACCCGTCCCAACCTTAAAGTGCAAGACGGTTGCGACAATCGCTGTTCCTTCTGCGTGATTCCTTATGTGCGCGGGCAGAGCCGGTCTTTGCCGCTAGAAGCAAATCATTGCGGAAGTGAATGCGCTGGTTCATGTCGGGCTATCGCGAGGTTGTGATCTCCGGAATCAACTTGGGCCGCTGGGGGCGCGATCTCGACAGCCCCTTGCGATTCGAAACAGTGGTTCGTGAGATTCTGAGTCAAACTAATTTGGAGAAGCTGCGGATCTCCTCGGTTGAGCCGATGGATTGGAGCGATGAGCTGATTGGTATGATGGCCAACTCTCCGCGCATCGCCAAGCATGCCCATGTGCCCTCTGCAATCGGGCAGTGACCGCGTGCTGCGAGCTATGCATCGCAAGTACCGTCCCTGGCACTATCGCGAGAAGCTCGGAAAAATTCGGGCGGCTATGCCCACGGCGGCGATCGGCGCCGATGTAATGGTGGGATTTCCCGGCGAAGGTGAAGCAGATTTCGAAGAAACCCGTCAGCTGATTGAAGAGCTGCCTTTCACTTACCTGCACGTGTTCACTTATTCGTCGCGCCCGGGGACTCCGGCAGCGGACCTGCGAGATCGGGTTCCGGTGCAGATCGCTCGCGAGACGCAATCGGACTCTTCGCGACCTGGCTGCCGGAGAAAAAACTTGCGTTCATGCGAGGCTTTTGTGGGAAAGACGCTGGATGCCATCACGTTGAATGTATTTGATGGCAAGTCGACCGAAGCACTGACCGACAATTATCTGAAGCTGCGCCTGAGGGGGCAGCACGAAGCGAATCGATGGTTGAAAGCGCAGGTCGAGCAGGTCGAAGCTGGCGCGCTGATGGCGGTGAGTGCGCCTGCGTGATTTTCCCGGTCTATGCTTCCGGCAGATCGTAGCAGTGGAACGAGGCGCTCACCCGACTCTGCCTCCACCGCCAGGTAAGCGAACCGTTGTGCTACCCTCCTTGGTTGACCGCCGTCTAATTCCAGTTGGCTGCGCTCCGACGCGGCTGCTTTGGAGCGCCTATGAAACGTACGCTTCGCTTCGCACGTCTGACCCTCGCCCACACCGCGGCATCCGCTCTCTTGGCACTCGCTCCATTTGCTGCCCACTCGCAGGACGCGACCAAATCCGAGGCCCACGGCATTGCCATCGCGAACATGGATCCCTCGGTCAAACCGGGTGATGATTTTTATCAATACGCCAACGGAGGCTGGATCAAGCGCACCGAAATTCCGCCCGACCGCGGACGAATTGGCATCTTCAGCACGCTGGACGATCTGAGCAACAAACGCACTGCCGGCCTGATTGAAGAGGCGATCAAGGCCAACGCCCCCGCAGGTTCCAACACCCGCAAAATCGCTGATCTCTACAGTTCATACATGGACGAGGCCGCCATCGAAGCGAAGGGCCTCGAACCGCTTCGCCCGCACCTCGAAGCCATTGCCGCGATCCGCGATAAACGCGAACTTGCGCGAGCCCTGGGTGCCAGCCTCCGAGCGGACGTCGACGCTCTCAACAACACCAATTTTCACACCCCGAATCTTTTCGGACTGTGGGTCGCGCCCGACTTTAACGACTCTGAACACTATGCCGCATACCTGCTGCAAGGCGGCCTGCAAATGCCCGACCGCCAGTACTACCTCGCCGAGAGCGGCCGCATGCGCGACATCCGCACCAAATATCAGGCGCATGTTTCCGCCATGCTTAAGTTTGCGGGATTCACCGACACCGACGCCCGCGCCCAGCGCATCATCGAGCTGGAGCATGCCATCGCGGAGAAACACCTGACCCTGGCTGAGAACGAGGATGTGCAGAAGGCCAACAACCCCTGGAAGCAATCCGACTTTCCAGCCAAAGCTCCTGGCCTCGACTGGGCGGAGTACTTTCGCGGCGCGGGCCTCAGCAGCCAAGCCAGTTTTATCGTCTGGCAGCCCAGCGCCTTCATCGGAGAGTCCGCTCTCGTCGCCTCCACCGAGCTTGAAACCTGGAAAGACTGGCTGGCGTTCCACCTGATCGATAGCTATGCCGGAGTCCTGCCCAAGGCGTTCGCCGATGGAGCGATTCGCCTTCTTCGGCAAGATCCTCTCTGGTACCCCGCAACAGCGTCCACGTTGGCAACGCGGCGTTGGCGCGGTCAACGGCCTGCTCGGCGATGCCATCGGGCAAATCTACGCGCAGCGCTACTTTTCGCCCGAGGCCAAAGCGCAGGCTGAAGCCCTGGTGGCGAATATCATTACCGCTTTCCGGAAGCGCATTGAAGCCCTCTCCTGGATGGATCCTGCGACCAAAGCGGAAGCTCAGGCCAAGCTCACCACCCTCTATGTGGGATCGGTTACCCGGAAACCTGGCGCGACTACTCTGCGTATGAAGTCAAGGCGGATGATATTTTCGGCAACCTGTGGCGTGGCAGCCTTTTTGATCTACCGCTCAATGTCGCTCGTCTGGGCCATCCGGTCGATCGGAAAGAGTGGTCCATGGATCCGCAGACCGTCAATGCCGTCAACCTGCCGCTGCAAAACGCGCTGAGCTTTCCCGCAGCAATTTTGCAACCGCCGTTCTTCGACCCGCTCGCCCCCGCTGCGGTAAACTACGGCGCCATTGGCTCTGTGATCGGGCATGAAATCAGCCATACCTTTGACACCGAAGGCAGCGCGTTTGACTCTAAAGGTCGAGTCCGCGATTGGTGGACGCCCTCCGACCTCGCGCATTTCAAAGCGGCCACGGCGAGACTCGCCGCGCAATACGACACCTACAGACCTTTTCCCGATCTTTCCGTGAACGGACGAGCAGACGCTCGGCCGAAAACATCGCCGATAACGCTGGCATCTCGGCAGCCTACGATGGTTACCGAGCCTCCCTCGCTGGCAAGCCCGCCCCCACGCAGGACGGGTTCTCCGGCGACCAGCAGTTCTTCATCGCCTTCGGGCAGAACTGGGGATCGAAGTCAGCGTGAAGCCAGCGCTCCGCCAGCAAGTGATGACCGATCCGCACTCCCCTGGCGAATACCGCGCAGACATGGTCCGCAACGTCGATGCGTGGTACCCGGCATTCAATGTCCAACCCGGACAGCGGCTATATCTTGCTCCGCCGGATCGGGTGCAGATCTGGTAGGAAATTGACGCTACTGCAATTTCGCGTATTCGGCCTTGGCTTCTTTCAGGATAGGGATATCGCGGTCTGCGTCATTCCACAGAGCGAGAAAATCTCCATAGTAGGCGCGTGCTTTAGCTCTGGCGGCCGCGCTCTCAGCACCGTGAGACGATTGTGCTTCGAGCGCGTACGCTCGGCCGACTCCGAGATGTGCGAGCGCGGCGAACACCGAGTTTCCCACCAGATTTCTGTGGTCGATGATCTTCTGAAACTCTGCTGCGGCTTCTGGGCCCCGCCGCAACGCCAGGTAAGCTTGGCCTCGCACATAGGCGGGGAGAAGCGGAACATGCTCACCCATTTCGTAAGCGGCCGTGGGCTGGAGAAACTCGATGGCCTTTGCGGGACGGTTTCGGTTGATTTCGATGGCCGCACGAATGGATGGAAGCCAGAAGCCATGGAGCATCGTGTCGGAAGGAAATGACTCCGCCAGCTGGTTGACAATTCCTTCGGCCGCCTTTGAGTCTCCAGTCCAGGCTTGGGTAAGCGCTGCCATGTTCCGTACGAACTCAAAGGAAGCATCACCCAGTGCTGTGGCTGTCTGCTGGCGAGCGGGCTCTTTGTTGCCAACCACGGCTTCCCGAAGAGCAGAGTGGATTTGCCATCGAGCTGCGCTTTCCTTTTGATCGTTGCGGATGGACGACTCGGCGGCGCGCTTCACCAGATCCCGCGCGTTTGCGAACTGGCCATAAAACGCCTCTGTCTCGGACTGAGCGAAGAGCATTTCACCTTCGCCGTCCGGTTTCCCCGAGACCCAGTCAACCTGACGAGCCATTTCTTGGGCATTTCCTTCGAGAAAAGCCAGCGTGTAGCGTTCGCTGTGCAGACCGGAGTCGTCGACCTTGTGGGAAAGGGCTTGCTGGTAGGTCGCGTTCGCTTCGTCTAGCCGGTTCAGCACAGCATAGTTCAGCATCAGGTCGGAATAGCAGAATCCCGCGCTGGGTTCGACCGCGACGCACTGGATGCCCTCCGGAAGCGCCTCTTCATACCGTCCCAGCATTTCGCGGGTAAAAAACAAGCAGATGTGCGACGTCAAATCCCTGGGATATGTCTCTTCCCACAATTTGCAGTTTTGCAACGCCTTCTCTCGCTCCCCGGTCACAAACTGATAATAAAAAGTGGTCAGGGCGAAATTTTCTCGTTCGGTTACCCGGCTGCGCAAGCCGTAAGCTTTCTGAGCGTACTCTCTTCCCAGACCATCTTCTCCGAGGAACTGATATGCCTGGCTCAATGTTCCGTAAGCCAGCGCAAAGTCGGGATCGAGTGCGATGGCATGCTTCAAGGGTGGGATAGCATCGGTAGCGCCGCTCTGTTTGCGAATCTTGACCGCGGTGCTGTAGGCCTTTAAAGCGTCAAGAGAGGACGTAGTGGCCTGCTCAAGAGGTGTGTCGAATCTCTGGATTGTGCTGAGCGATTCGCCTAGCCTTTGCCGCAAACGTGTACTGGCGTCTCCCAGAGCTTTTAGCACATCTTCCTTGCGTGACGGTTGAACCTGCTCCTGGGCAAACACCTCACCGGTTTGGCAATTGATCGCCTGCAGGCCGATCACGTACTGCGCACCCAGACTCACAATCGAACCCGCAAGCACGGCTTTGCTTCCCGTCCGCTGGCAAATCTCGAGCGCGGTTTCACCGGTCACCCTTTCGTCCCCGGAACGGCCCATGAGTTTCAGGGTTTCACTGACCTTGTGGTCGGGCACGATGTTCAGGAACGGGGATTGTCCCAGGCTGATTGAAAGAGCTTGCTTGAGAGTGTCGTCGAAGGCTAGGTCTCCGGTTTTGTTCGCAAAATCCGCGAGAAAGACTGTATCCGTTTCACCCAGGGCATAAGTAGGATGTGGGTAGTAGAAGCGCAGGGCCACCACCAGCCCTGCCAGAATCGCCACGGCGATCGCGGCCCCTGCCCAGATTCTCCGGTGGCTCGTGTTCGGTTTCGAAGGGCCATGCTGCGAAGCCTGTGTCGGGACGGTTGCTGCTTCAGGCGGTCTTGGCTGATCAACTGAGCCCGCAGGATCCACGACCGTGACCGGAGCAACAAAACGGTATCCACGCCGCGGGACGGTCTCGAGGAACCGGGGGTTATCGGCTGAATCGCCCAAGGCGGTGCGCAACTTCCGCACCGCGGTGTTCAGGCCGTCATCAAACTCTACAAATGTGTCTCGCGACCACAGCTTCTGGCGGATTTCGTCACGGGTGATCAACTCCCCGGGGCGCTCCAGCAAGAGCGCAAGAATCTGAAACGGCTGCTCTTGCAGCTTGACTCGGATGCCTCCTTTCGTGAGCACACCTTCCCGGAGATTGGCCTCAAAGGAGCCAAAACGGACGACGCGTAGCTCCGGTTTCAACTGCGGCATGCGAGCGCACTTCCCAGAATGGGCAACGATTCTAGCACGGAATAGTTCAGAAATTCGACTAAGCGCTTTTCTTGCAGTGCGTTAGCCGATTAGTGCGGAATCGGCAACAGTTTCGTTGTCTTTTCTTCTCGGCTCACTCAAATTGCGTCCGTCGGACCGAAAAGCCGGCCAAAACACAAGGAGAGCAACCATGAAAAACGATCTAAGAAAGACTGACCAAGAGAACCTAAACCGCTTTTCCACCCGTGCCCTGTTCGCCCGAGTATTGTTCGCGGCCCTGTTGATTACTTCCACCCTGGCAACGGCGCAGTCGCCCGCAGCCACTTCACCCGTTCCGCCGATGGTCAACTTCAGCGGCACGTTGACCGACGCCCACAGTAAACCCTTGACCTCAGTCGTTGGTGTTACCTTCTCGTTGTATAAAGACTCCGAAGGCGGCGCTCCGCTATGGGTGGAAACCCAGAACGTGCAACCGGACAGGAGTGGCCACTACAAAGTGATGCTTGGGTCTTCGACCAGCCAGGGATTGCCCCCTGCACTGTTCGCCTCCGGGGAAGCACGCTGGTTGAGCGTGCATACACAAGGACAAGAGGAGCAACCCCGAGTCCTGTTGCTGAGCGTTCCCTATGCCCTGAAAGCGCTGGATGCGGAAACCCTCGGCGGCAAACCGGCCTCCGCTTTCCTGACTGGATCATCGGCAAAAGCTAACATCCTCGACCCCGCCACCACGATTACAGGATCGGGCAAGAAGGATTTCATTACTATGTGGCTGGGTAAGAGCAAACTCGGCGACTCGCAACTATTCCAGAGCGCCAGCGGAAACGTGGGAATCGGCACTACCACGCCAGGCTCCACGCTGGACGTGAATGGCTCCGGAAACTTCGCAGAGACACTGACGGCAGGAGCGGCTTCGATCACCGGCAACATCGGCGCCAGCGGCAACATCGCCGCCGATGGAAGCATCGCCGCAGTCGGCGCCGTGACTGGCATTCAAGCATCTTTCGGAAATTCTACCTATGACAACAACTCGCTCGTGGGGTCCAACAATGGCGATGGCTTCTCCGCGATAGGAGGCATCAACCATGATTCCGGGCACTTGTCTTACGGACTGTCTGGACAGAGCGAAAGCGAGTTCGGAATCGGAGTGCTCGGCTACAGCGTCAATTTCAGCAACACCTACAAAACCCTTGCCGGACTCGAACCCTTCGGAGTTGCGGGAGACGCCCAGGACTGGAGCGGAGTAATCCCGGTCGGCGTCTGGGGCACAGCCGACGCGGGAGCTGGCGTGGCAGGCGAAAACAACAGTACGGTCGAACCCGCGGGTGTGTTTGTGAACTTCAATACCGGAGCAGGTTCACTCGCCTTTGAGGCCGAAGGCAAGAAGGGCCACTGCACCATTGACATCAGCGGCGATCTTTCTTGCACCGGCACCAAAGGGGCGGTCGTACAGCTCCCTGACAGTCGTTCGGTTCAGCTTTACGCCATGGAGTCGCCCGAGAATTGGTTCGAAGACTTCGGCTCGGGCCAGCTCTCAGCGGGCAAGTCGACCATCAGGCTGGACTCCACCTTCGCCGCAACCGTCAACAGCAGCGTGGACTATCACGTCTTCCTGACACCGAGCGGAGACTCTCGCGGTCTCTATGTTGCGAAAAAGACTGCCACCTCGTTTGAGGTCAGAGAACAAGGCGGCGGGACATCCAGCATCGCTTTTGACTACCGCATCGTCGCCCGCCGCAAAGGCTACGAGAATGTTCGCCTGGCGGATGTAACCGAAATGCAGAAATCAATCGCAGCCTCCGCCCATCGCATGATGACCCAGAGGAACAACGGCAACGTGAAACCTCCGGCAGTAGCCCAAATCCAGCACAAGCCGGCTCTATCGGCGCAGAAAAGCAGTCACTGAAACCTAAAATGCCGTTTAGCCCGTCCGAGAGAACCGCGTCCGCGCGGTTCTCTCGCGACACTCACGTAGCCCCGACGCCTCGTCCGGGCGGCCCAGTAAAAACTCATTCGGATTGACATCAAGGCGAGACCTCACAAGTCATGGTCACAGTCTGCCATGTTATAATTCTCCATCTTGATTGCTGCGATAGCCGACGGAGGATGGTATCGATAAACGCTTTATCCGCACGAACGACCGTATTCGAGCGCGTGAAATTCGAGTGATCGGGGACGAAGGCGAACAGATCGGCGTGATGCCCCCTTACGAAGCGCTCAAGATGGCCCGCGAAAAAAACCTGGACCTGGTTGAGATTTCACCCACCGCAGTCCCTCCTGTATGCCGCATCATGGACTACGGGAAATTTCTCTACCAGCAAGAGAAGAAAGAACGCGAGGCCAAGAAGCACCAGAAGACGATCACGGTCAAAGAGGTCAAGTTCCGCATTAATGTGGACGACCATGATTACGAGACCAAGAAGAATCACGTGCTGCGCTTCCTGGACGAGGGCGACAAGGTCAAAGCAACGATTTTCTTTCGCGGACGCGAGATGACCCGCACCAACCTCGGCCGCCAGATTCTGGAGCGCCTGATTAAAGATGTAGAAGGACAAAGCATTGTAGAGTTTCGCCCTCGCCAGGAAGGTAACACGCTGCACGCGATCCTGGCGCCTAAGAAGGAAACGGGCCAAAAGCCGCACGCGGCGCCGCCAGCACAGAAGAGCGCGGGACAGGCGTAGAAAAAACAAGCAATTAGCACTTAGCATTAAGTGGGATTTTCCGCTGAGAGCTGACGGCTAATCTGAGGACTTATGCCAAAGTTGAAAACACATAAAGGCGCAGCTAAGCGCTTCAAGAAAACTGCAACCGGAAAGGTAAAGCGCGGCCATTCGCATTTGCGCCACATGCTGACCTCGAAGTCTCACAAGCGCAAAAAGAAGCTGGGCCACGCCGTACTGGTCAGCGACGCGGACACTCCCAAAATCAAGCGGATGATTCCGTATTAGAATAAAGTTCGTAGAGTCGCGGGCGGCTCGCTCGCGATTTGTGGGCAGCGAATTCTGTTGGTTCAGCAGCCCCCGGCGTGTGAAGAGGTGAGAAAGACTATTTCAGTCTCCTACCTCCAGCCGCCGCAAAATCGAAGTTAAAAAGGAGTAACACCATGCCTCGTGTAAAACGTGGAACCAAACGACGCGCCAAGCGCAAAAAAATCTTAGACCGCGCCAGCGGTTACTTCCTGACAAAATCCAAGTTGTACCGGTCAGCCAAAGAGGCCGTCGAGCGCGGCCTGAAGTTCGCGTACTCTGGACGCAAACAGCGCAAGCGACAATTCCGCTCGCTCTGGATCGTGCGCATCGGCGCCGCGGCCAAACTCAATGGGATGAGCTACAACACGTTCATCCACGGCCTGAAGAAGGCTGGCGTGGAACTCGATCGCAAAATTCTCGCAGATCTGGCAGTGAGGGACGCGGCCGCGTTTAAGAGCCTCGCCGAGCAGGCGAAGGGCGCTATCGGCGGGGCAGCGTAGTCGCTTCAGCAATCAGCATTCAGTACTTAGCCAATTCAGAATTGTCATTCCGAGCGGGCCCTAGCCCGCGAGGAATCTGCTGTTCGCCGGGGGTGCGAGCAACTGCGGTTCCCCCTCTTGAAAGCTTGACATGAGTCCGAAGAAAAAATCGGCTTACACCGTTCCCAAGTTGAAGACCTTTTCGGCGACAACTCTGGACGCTGCTTCTCTCGATCTGATCGGCGCGTTAAGGGTCGAAGCCCAAGCGGCGAAGATATCCCTGGACGTGAAGAGTTTTCGTGACCGCTGGATGGCGCGCAAGAACGGCATTCTGACTCAAGTCAATGAGCTTTGGCTCAAGGCCGCTCCTGCGACTGCAAAACGCGAGGTCGGACAGCGTGTCAACGAGATACGCTCGAAGGTCGAAGAGCGCGTCGAAGAGGTTGTAAGAACGGTTGATGCTCTTGCAGCGCACGGGCGACACGCGGTCACTACGGGGAAGAGTTCGGGCGGCGCCGCCCTCGAGGATGTCATGCTGCACAAGTTCGAAACCGAACGCCTCGACATCACCCTTCCCGGCAACCGCCGTCCACTCGGTGCGGAGCATCCCGTCATCAGGACCATGAATGAGATCGTCAGGGTGTTTCGCAATCTCGGGTATTCGGTCGAGGAAGGCCCCGAAATTGAGACCGACTATTACAATTTCGAAGCGCTGAATTTTCCTCCCAACCATCCGGCGCGCGATACGCAGGACACGCTGTTCATCGCCAATCAGGAATCGAAGCCGCTGCGGGAGCGGTTGCTGCTGCGCACCCACACTTCGCCAGTGCAGATTCGCACTATGGAAAAGATGAAGCCCCCGGTGCGCGTGGTTTGTCCCGGAAAGGTGCATCGCAACGATGCGCCCGACGCTACGCACTCTCCCATTTTTCATCAGGTCGAAGGACTGGCGGTGGATACGAACATTACCTTTTGCGATTTGAAGGGAACGCTCGATCATGCCATGAAGGCTTTGTTCGGATCGAGCGTGAAGACGCGCTTTTATCCATCATTCTTCCCGTTCACCGAGCCCAGCGCGGATGTGCAGATTAGCTGCATTTTTTGCGGGGGGCGGGGATATCGCGATGGCGGCCCGTGCCGAAACTGCAAGGCCAGCGGCTGGATCGAGTTGTTAGGCTGCGGCATGGTGGATCCGAATGTCTATGGATTCGTCGATTACGATCCAAAGAGAGTCAGCGGGCTCGCGTTCGGCATGGGCGTAGAACGCATCGCAATATTGAAATATGGCGTGGACGATATTCAGTTGTTCTTCAATGGCGATGTAAGGTTCTTGGAGCAATTTGTGTAAGTGCTTCTCGCATCTAGCTGCTAGCTCTGGCCACGACGGTCTTAGGAAGCTAGAAGCCAGAAGCCGGGAGCCCGAAGCGACTCATGAAAATTTCTCCTCAATGGTTGCGCGATTTCGTTGACCTCAACGTCAACTATCATCAGCTCGCAGATGACCTGACCTTGGCCGGGATCGCCGCCGAGTCGGTCAGCGGCGAGGGTGACAAGACCATTTTCGAGATGGACATCACGACCAATCGCCCGGACGCGATGAACCACTACGGAATGGCGCGGGAATATTCCGCAATCTACGATCTGCCACTGAGGCCGATTGAGCCCGCATTGCCAGTCACGTCAGCGGCCAAATCAGCGGCAAGCTTCTCTATCGACATTCAGGATGAGCAAGGTTGTGCGCGGTTTACCGGACGCGTCATTCGAAATGTAACCATCAAGCTTTCGCCCGCGAAGATCTCGCAACGACTCGGGCTCCTGGATCAGCGGTCGATCAACAATGCTGTGGACGCGACCAACTACACGCTCTGGGAGATGGGCAAGCCAACCCACGTGTTCGATCTCGATTTGCTCGACGGCGGGAAGATCGTCGTGCGGCGGGCACGTGACGGCGAGGTGTTGAAGACTCTGGATGGAGTCGAGCGCAAATTAACTTCCGAGGATCTCGTGGTTGCGGACGCGAAGAAGCCCGTCGGACTGGCGGGAACTATGGGCGGCTTCGACACCATGATCACGGAGAAGACGCGCAACATCCTGATTGAATCGGCGTGGTGGGATCCGGTGACGGTTCGCAAGATGTCGCGGCGGCACGGCCTGCATACGGACGCATCGCATCGCTTCGAGCGTGGCGCGGATTATGAGTCCACCGTTCTTTCTTGTAATCGCGTGGCCGAACTTATTCTGCAGTCGGCCGGTGGTGACCTGGTTGGTGGGGTGGTTGATGTCGTCGCGCGGAGGCTCGACATGGCCCCGGTCGCGCTGCATCTTTCCGAAGTGCATCGCATTCTGGGTGAGAAGCTGGAGGTTGCCGAAATCCTGCGCACGCTGCGGCGGCTGGGTTTCGAGCTGATCCCGGAGCCTGGGGAAGAACCCGAGTTTACGGTACAGGTTCCAAGTTGGCGCCTCGATGTAGAGCGTGAGATCGACGTGATTGAAGAAATCGCGCGCCTCCACGGATACGACAAGTTCCGCAACACGCTGCCAGCCTATGTCGGCTCGGTCGTCGAACGCCCCGATGCGGAGAAGGAAAAGAAGCTAAGGGCTTCCCTGCTGGCTCTGGGTTATGACGAAGCAATCTCGCTGACGTTTATCTCGCATCAGGATGCTGAGCAATTCTCTAGCGTCCCAGTGATTGAATTGGCGAATCCACTAAGTGAAGAAGCTTCCGTAATGCGTACCTCGATGGTGCCGGGCATGCTGAACATGCTCGCCTACAACCTGAACCGAGGCAGCGCCAATGTTCGACTGTTTGAGGCAGGGAATGTGTTCGAGGCAGCGGGTGAGAGGACAGTCGAATTCAAACGTGTTTGTATGGGTGCGACCGGAAGTGCCCTGAACGCCAGCGCGAAACTGGCGGCGAGGCCTTTTTCTTTCTTTGATCTCAAGGGTGATGTCGAAACTTTGCTCGCTCCTTTTCAGCATAGCGGCATCGAGTACAAGGCCGAGGCGCCCGATTACTACCATCCTGGATGTTCGGCGTCCGCCGTGATCGACGGCGAGGTTGTGGCTCAGTTCGGGCAGATTCATCCCGAGATTGCGGACCGACGTAAGCTCAAGCAGGATATTTTTATCGCCGAGCTTTATCTGGATCGGCTGTTCAAGCGTGGGCTGCGTGCGGTGAGATATGAGGCGCTGCCACGCCATCCGGCCGTCGAGCGCGACTTCTCCTTTATTTTCGACGATTCGATTGTGTTCGCAAAGATGGAGAAGGCTGTGGCTGGATTAGGGTTGGGCGAGCTGCGAAGCTTCGTGCCGGTCGAGATTTTCCGCGGCGGTTCGATTCTCGTGGGCAAGTATTCTTTGCTGCTTCAGGCCACGTTTCAATCCAAGGAGCGGACTTTGCGCGAGGATGAAGTGTCGCGGTGGTCGGGGGAGATCGTCAAGGCTCTCGAGAGTCTGGGCGGGACGTTGCGGACTTCGTAGTCAATCTTGGAATACCAGCAGACACAAAGGTTGCCTAGCTTTGCTCGGCCTGGACGGGCGAGTCGCCCGTCACCACATGAGTTTATACCTCTTGGTGCCGAGCTTTGCTCTGCCGGACAGCCGGGGGCGGCTGTCCCCGCGTGAATCTTAGCTGTGCTAGTCTGACCCAATTATGACTGACGTGGTCATCCAACCAAAGCACTTTCTCAGCGACAAAGTCGAGCATTTTACCGAGTCCGTCATTCGCGAGATGACACGGCAGGCCATGCTGTATGGCGCGGTGAACTTGGCGCAGGGCTTTCCGGATTTTCCTGCTCCGGCGGAGATCAAGCGGGCGGCGCAGGATGCGGTTGCCGCCGACGTAAATCAATATGCGATTACCTGGGGCGCGAAGAGTCTGAGGAATGCCATCGCGCGGCAGATGCAGGAGTGGCGGGGGATTGCAGTTGATCCCGAGACCCAGATCACAGTGTGCTGCGGCTCGACCGAAGCGATGATTTCGACGCTGCTGGCGGTTTGCAACAAGGGCGACGAAGTCGTGATCTTCGAGCCGTTTTATGAGAATTACGGCCCAGACTCGGTGTTGTCCGGAGCGAAGCCCCTGTTTGTGAAACTGCGTCCGCCTGTTACTCCGGATGGCGAGTGGACATTTGATGAGCGCGAGTTACGAGCAGCATTTCATAGTCAGACCAAGGCGATCATCCTCAATACACCAAACAACCCCACTGGCAAGGTTTTCACCCGCAGCGAACTGGAGTTGATTCGCGATCTCTGCGTAGAGTTGAACGTTCTGGCTATCACCGACGAAATTTACGAGCACATTCTTTACGACGGCACGCAACACATTTCGATGGCGAGCCTGGAAGGCATGAACGAACGAACCGTCACCATTAACGGACTGTCGAAGAGCTACAGCGTCACCGGATGGCGAGTGGGGTGGGCGGTCGGCCCGCCTGCGATCACGAATGCCATCCGCAAGGTTCATGATTTTCTCACCGTGGGCGCTCCATCACCATTGCAGGAAGCGGGAGCTGCTGCTCTAGGGCTGCCTCGTTCTTATTACGACAATCTCGCCGATGGATACAGAGCGCGGCGTAATCGCCTGATGCCCGCGTTAACCGAGGCGGGCTTCCAGTGCTTTCGCCCGCGCGGAGCCTACTATGTGATGACGGACATTAGCGCGTTTGGATTTGCGGATGACGTGGCGTTCACGAAATATCTGGTAAAGGAAATTGGTGTGGCTGCTGTTCCGGGATCGAGTTTCTACAATGATCCGCGCGACGGTGCGAAGCAGATGCGGTTTGCGTTCTGCAAGCGCGATGCGACGCTGGACGAAGCCGGGAGGCGATTGAGGAAGTTGCGGGAGCGATAGCGTTGCCTAAAGCTGGCCGGACAGCCGCGTGCCTGCCCCACGTAAGGAGTGGTCAATGCAGAGACCTGATCCGTCCACAGGGTTGTGCGGTATACTTCGCTCAAGATTGAAATCTCTTTGGAGCGAAGTGCAATCATGGTAGTGAGAACGGCTGAAGACGTATCGGCGCAGGTTCCTTCCGACGATTTTCATTCGCTGGAGCAAAAGGTTTATCGCACGATTGAGATGTACAAAGCTGCGCGGGATGCACGAGGCGCAGCGGAACGCGATGCCCAGCGCCTCCGTGAGCAATTGGAAGAACGCGAAGAAGAGGTCGAAGGCCTCCGCCGCGAAATGGTGCAGCTTCGCCGGGAACGCGAAGAAATTCGCGGCCGGGTAGAGAAAATGCTGCAGCAGATTGACACGCTGGCGGAAGAGCAGGCGGCGAGCTGAGCCCGTAGAAACATAGCAAGCTACGTTTCTACAGATGGGTTTAGGCGCCGGCGGTACAGAGGAGCGGGAAAAAATTATGGCGAGCGGCACCAAGCAGCCTCTGGCGAAGAACGCTGGTGACAACAGCGTACGAGTGGAAATTTTCGATCAGCCCTACAATCTTCGTGGGTCCGATGCGGAGTACATCGTAAAGCTGGCAGAGTATGTGGATGCCAAGATGCGCGCGGTCGCCGAGCAGACTCACACGGTGGACACGGCGCGATTGGCGGTGCTGGCCGCGCTGAATATTGCCGATGAATATCATCTGCTGAAGCGGAATCAGGATGGTGGCACGGTCGACTATCTGAAGCGTGCGCACCATCTGGCGGATGCCTTGGATGAAGTTCTCGAAGAGAAGCGCCGGGCCGGGTAGCCTTCTTAAATCTTCGCACTGCGCTCGACCGACAGCCGAAGGGGCTGTCCTCACTAATTCCCTACACTTACTGCTTACCAAAGTTGCTGGCAAATTGAGTGCCAACTATTTGTGCGGTTCCCCTTGCGAATCGGGCGCGATTTGCCTAGGATGCGAAATGAAAGCCGACCTGCGAAGTTGGTGATGGTGGTAACCGATTTTTGAACCAACACCGAATGAACGGGGGCCTGACTCGTACAATTAGATCCGGTGTGCGATGCTCCGCCATGCGGAGATGCCTAAAGGGTCGCGGCGGGTTCCCACTGTCTAAAAGGACGGGTTCATTCTCGGCCTACCACACGGCTCGGTGGGTCGGCTTGATTTCTTCTGCTTGTTGTTTCCCTGCTACACTGGCGGCTACTAAATCCAAGCGCTCTGCATCTAACTGAATAGTGTTCCCGCGACTATTTCATATTGGCAACTTCAGTTTGCCGACGTACGGACTCCTGGTCTCATTGGGTGTGCTGATCGGACTATGGATCAGCGTGCGCAATTCGGAGAAACAGGGGATCGATCCGGACGATGCATGGAATCTGGGCATCCTGGTGGTGTTGTGCGGAATTCTGGGCGCGAAGATTCTCTACATTGTCAACGACTGGACCTACTACCGTGGCCACTTGGGAGAGATTTTCAGCTTTGCCACCTTACAAGCCGGGGGAGTTTTTTCTGGTGGGCTGATTGGCGCATTTGCCGCGGCGGCCTGGTACATACGGAAACATCGGATGCCGGCCCTTTCGACTTGTGACGCTTTCGCGCCAGGCCTGGCATTTGGACACGCGCTCGGACGCGTGGGATGTTTTGCCGCGGGCTGCTGCTACGGCAAACCGACGTCACATTTCTGGGGCGTGACCTTTACCAGTCCGATTGCCCAAGCCTGGGTGGGCACGCCACTGGGAGTTTCACTGGAACCAACGCAGCTTTTTGAATCGGCGGTCGAGCTGGCAAATTTCTTCATCTTGATGTGGCTGCTGAAGCGCAAGAAGTTCGATGGCCAGGTAATCGCGACTTATTTCTTTCTTTATGGCGTGGCACGTTATTTTCTTGAGTTTTTGCGCGATGATCCGGGACGCGGGTCGGTGTTTGGCGGAATCATGACCGGAACCCAGTTAATTGCGGTTGGATTGGTTGTCGCTGGCGGAATCATCTGGTGGCTGCGGCCGGGATTGAAGGCCGTTCCGCGCACAGACCGCGCGGTAAACCTCTTTCACCACCGAGGCACAGAGAAGTCGGCTAAACTTCCGTATCTTTGTGTCCACTGTGATGACGGTCGCTGTATGCTACGCCTGTATTACCTTTCGCCGCGTGGACACTTTTCCTAAAACCCTGGTTGCGAAGATGGAGGATGCCGGCAAGCGGCTAGACCAGTTCCTGGCCAGCCAGATCGCCGACACCAGCCGGGCTCGCGTCCAGCAATTAATTGATCAAGAGAAAGTGCTGGTGAATGATATTGCAGCGCGAGCATCGCTGCGATTGCGCGGAGGGGAGCGAATCGCAATTCTTGGCGAGGTAAAATCGCCGCCTCTACGGGCGATGGCTGAGGAAATTCCGCTGGATATCGTTTTCGAGGACGATGATTTGGCGGTGGTGAATAAGGCTGCCGGAATGATGGTGCACGCCGGAGCGGGTGCAACGGAGGACGAGCGCAATCGCGGCACGCTGGTGAACGCATTGCTGCACCGGTTCGGGCTGCTCTCAAGCGTGGGTGGGGAATTGCGGCCTGGAATTGTGCATCGGCTGGACAAGGCCACGAGTGGGCTGATCGTGGTTGCGAAAAACGACGAAGCCCATCGAAAACTGGCGGCTCAGTTTGCCCAGCGGGTGGTCAAGAAGACCTATGTGGCGCTGGTACACGGCTGGATGAAACAGGATCGGGGGACGATCAGCTGCCGCATCAGCCGCGACCTGGTGCGACGAACCCGGATGACGACCAAGCGTTCCGGCGGACGCGAAGCGATCACGCACTACACGGTGAAACAGCGGATTGATTCGAAGTACGGAAAGTTTACTCTGCTGGAGTTGCAGATCGATACCGGGCGGACTCACCAGATACGGGTGCACCTGGCTTCGCTCCGGCATCCCGTCGTCGGCGATACGTTATACGGAGCGCCGCGGGAGATGAAGGCGAAGAACGGAGATTCGGTTTCTCTGTCGAGAAACTTTCTGCACGCGGCCGCTTTGCGGCTGCAGCATCCTCGAAGCGGCGCGGAGTTGTCGTTTGCACGCGCCTTGCCGGTGGAACTGGAGGAATTCTTGCGCAAGATCGAAGCGCAGTGACGAACCCCCGAGCTTTGCTCATTCAACCCGGACGAGGCGTCCGGGTCTACGCGTGCGTTTAACGGCGGCTTTCGGCGAATATCGTTTACAATCAGCAGCCGTAGCTCTATTGAAACGTTTTAAGGAGCCAGTCTTGAAGAATCGGATGCCGGTTGTCGTGTTGTTGCTTGAAGGCTTTTTTCTATTGGCTGCGTGTCCAGCACAAACGATCCAGGTAGACATTACACCCGCGCATTCCACCAGCCATTTTGTGCCGAATGAAACTTTAGGTGCGGGTGTGGACCGCATCCCGGCGGCAGCAATCGACAAGGATCTGCTTCAGCCTACTCTAGACAAGGTTTTTGCCTCGGGATGGCAACCGGTCACCTATCGCCAGAATACTGAGCTGGCGATGGAGGCGTGGCACTGGAATTCGAATGGAACGTGGAGCGATCCCAGCGGCAAAGGTTACTTCACCGGCTCGGCCACACCCACGGACCCGATTCGTTATTCCTACGGATATTCGCTGCCTCACCGCGGAACCACTCGCAACGACGGCACCGGAAACGCTGGCTTCTCACGGCTTACGGACGGCGACCTGAACACTTATTGGAAGAGCAGCCCGTACCTCACGCAACGTTTCACCGGGGAAAGCGACTCCGTCCATCCCCAGTGGGTGATTCTTGACCTCGCGCAAATTCAGATGGTGGACAGCATCCGCATCGTGTGGGCCAACCCATATGCAACTCGTTACGTGGTGCAGTATTGGACGGGGGAAGATCCCATCAAGTCGCAAACGAAGGGTGTGTGGGAGACATTTCCGCATGGTGCGGTTACGAACGGCAAGGGAGGGACAGAAACCATTCGCTTAACCGTTAGCCCGGGCCCGATTCATTTCGTGCGCATCCTGATGACGGAGTCGTCGAACACTTGTGATTCTCATCAATCGGCCGACCCAAAACTCGCAGACCCCAGAAACTGTGTGGGCTATGCGATCAGCGAACTCTACCTCGGAACGATGACGCCGGATGGGGCCTTCCATGACACCCTCCGGCATACGCCCGATCAGGAGCAGACCGCAACTTACTGCTCTTCGGTGGATCCGTGGCACGAACCCTCGGACCTGCGTTCAACCAAACAGGCGCAAGTGGGATTCGACCTGTTTTACACGAGTGGAGTGACGCGCGGGCTGCCGGCGATGATGCCGGTGGCGCTGCTTTACGATACTCCGGAGAATGCGGTTGCCGAAATTCAATATCTTAAGAAGCGTAATTATCCGATCTCGTACGTCGAAATGGGCGAGGAGTCAGATGGGCAATTCATGGTGCCAGAGGACTACGGCGCGCTCTACCTGCAGTGGGCGACCGCGCTCCATCGCATCGATCCGACCATGAAACTGGGCGGACCGTCTTTCCAAGGGGTGAATAAGGACATTGAAGTGTGGCCCGATGCCAACGGCAAGGTCTCATGGCTGGGGCGATTTCTGGACTACATGAAACAACACGACCGAATGAATGATCTTGCGTTCTTTTCGTTCGAACACTATCCTTACGACCCTTGCAAGACTCCGTGGGGCACCCTTTACGACGAGCCCGATCTGGTGAACCACATCATGCAGGTCTGGCGCGAAGATGGAGTGCCGGTGAGCCTTCCGGTCTTTATTACGGAATCAAACCTTTCTTCGTCCGCGAGTGAAACCTACATGGACATGTTCGCGGGGGTTTGGCTCGCGGACTACATTGGATCATTCTTGAACTCGGGTGGGAACGGCGTCTATTACTTCCATTACCTGCCGCTGCAGATGGAACATGGATGTAACGACTCTCCGGGCACGTTTGGCATGTTTACGGTCGATGCCAATTACCAGATTCAGCAGCCGCTCTCGCAGTTCTTCGTTTCGGAATTGATCAATCTGGAGTGGGTGCAGCCGGGTTCGGGGGAGCATCGCGTGTTCCCCGCAAAGGCCGACGTTGATGATGGCGCAGGGCATGCGCTGGTCACGGCGTACGCGGTGAAACGCCCCGACGGGCAATGGTCGGTGATGGCGGTGAATCGGGATCAGCAGAATGCGCACCGGGTGCGAATCGTGTTCCAGGATCAAACCGCACAGGGAACGAATTCACTTTCCGGCACCGTGGAGATTTCAACCTTCGGAAGCAACCAATATCAATGGCATCCGGCGGAGACCCGCTTTATGGCGCACTCCGAACACGCCGGAGAGCAGTCGGTGGTCGCGAACACCAAAGGCTGGGCAGATCCGGACGGACCCGTCATGCACTCCACGCAGATTGCGGGAAGGGATGCCTTGTACGATCTGCCGGCGGCGTCCGTGGTGGTCGTCCGAGGCAAGATCGAAGCAAAATAAAGTGGGGCTAGGCTAAAGTGGGGCTAGGCTGAAGTAGGGCTCTGCACTCGGACATGGGCGTCCGGGTCTACGAGTGTGTAGCCTTTGCGGCTATAATCAGGAAATACTGATGAAGTTCTGCACCCTAACTTTACTTCCCGGCATTCTAGTTCTGGCTAGCCCCCGTCTGCTCGCGCCGGGTGCGCAAGCACAGGACGCGGGGCAGGCAGGCCTGCCCTCGGCGCCTTCCGCATCGCAACAACAGAGCCGGTCTCAGCAAGCCGCGGCACCGGCTGCGGGACATCCTTCGCCGCAGCAGCCTTCCAAACCGAACGCAGCTACGCCTGACCCCCCGCCTGCGAGCAGCGGACAAGATCAAGCGCCTAAAAGTGAAACTCCTTCGAGCTCAGCATCGCCGCTCGGCGAGGGCCCGTCGGAGGACGACTCACTCACCACGATTCGCCACACCGTAAACGAAGTGAACGTGGTTTTTACGGTTACAGACAAGCATGGGCACTACGTGAGGGATCTGAAGAAAGAGAATTTTAAAGTGGTGGATGACGGCAAGCCAGCGGCGGAAATCCGCAGCTTTCACGCCGAAGCGAATCTGCCTCTCGAAGTAGGCCTTCTCGTAGACGCCAGCAACTCGGTTCGCGACCGTTTCAAGTTCGAGCAGCAAGCAGCTACCGAGTTTCTGAATCAAACCATACGGCCGAAATATGACAAGGCTTTCGTCATAGGTTTCGATGTGACTCCAGAGGTCACGCAGGACTTTACTGATAGCACGGAATTGCTGTCGATCGGGGTGCGCTCGTTACGTCCCGGCGGCGGTACCGCGTTGTACGATGCGCTTTACTATGCCTGCCGCGACAAACTGATGAAGGCGCAACACAACGGGCCGGTGCGCCGGGCGATCATTCTGCTGAGCGACGGTGACGACAACCAAAGTCATGTAACACGGGAAGAAGCTATCGAGATGGCGCAGCGGGCCGAGGTGATCGTGTACACCATCAGCACCAACCTGAGCGGCACGAGCCATCATGGGGATAAGGTGCTGGAGCGCATTGCGGACGCCACGGGCGGGCGATCGTACGTTCCTTTCCAGATCAACGAAGTGGCCAACGCATTCGCGGCGATTCAGGAGGAGCTGCGCAGCCAGTATGCGATCTCTTATAAACCTGCAGACTTCATCGCTGACGGCCACTATCGCAGCGTTGACATTCAGGCCGTGGGTCAGAAGGGCTTGCGGGTACGCAGCCGCCACGGCTATTATGCCCCCTCCAATTAGGTAACCGCATGGCGGGATACTCCGGCACTCCGCTAGCCAAGAAACTCGGCATCAAGGAACAATTCCGCGTTGCTTTGCTCGATCTGCCTGCCGACGTGAATGCTGAACTCAAAAAGGCGCTAGCGAGTTGCCGCTTCGTGAAGGATGAGCCGGTTGATTTTGCGATGATCTTCGTGAAGGCCGCCAACGATTTGAAAAAGTGGTTTCCACGGTTCTCCAGGCAACTCGCGCCCGCCGGGATGCTGTGGGTCAGCTGGCCGAAGAAATCTTCCGGAGTGGCGACAGACCTCGACGAGAATGAAGTGCGGAGGATTGGATTACAAGCCGGCCTGGTGGACGTGAAAGTCTGCGCGGTGAGCGAGATCTGGTCGGGATTGAAGTTCGTGATACGCCTAAAGGACCGGCAGAAACCCTGAAAAAATCACGGTCAGTCGCGTTTGGGAACGGCGTAATATCCGGCGCGGGATTGAATCTTGTAGTCTTTGTCATTCGCGTGGATTTCGACCTTGCGGAAAGTGCCGTCAAGGGCCGTATTGCTGGGCGTGTAGCCGATGTTGTACTGGCTGCGCAGTTCGTTGGCGATCTGGTCGAAGCCCTCTTTCAGCTTTTCATACTTGTTTCCGACTTCAATGACCCGGCCTCCGGTTTCCTGCGTCAGCTTTTTCATGTCGCCTTCACCCGAGTAGCCGCCGAAACCGCCGTAAAAGCCACGGTCCGCGCAAAGCAACACGTAGACGATGCTGTCGGACTTCTGCGCGGCTTCGATGGCGTCCTTGATCTTGAGCTGACTGCCTTCGTCCTGACCGTCGGTGAGCAGGATCATAGCCTTGCGGCCGACTTGCTGGGCTAATTCGTCATGCGACGCCAGATACACGGCGTCATAGAGCAACGTGCCGCGAGGAGCGCCCTGTGTCGGAACCGTACCTCCGCCAAGACCTGGGATGCCGGTGCCGCTTCCGCCGGCGGTGTTGATGCGGGCGCTGTTCAGCGCTGCCTTCAGCGAGTGCACGGAACTGGTGAAGTCTTGCAGCAATTCCACGTTCACATCGAAGTCGATGACAAAGGCTAAATCCTTATCGCGCAGAATTTGACTGAGAAACTCGCCGCCTACTTGCTTCTCCATATCGAGCACACGCGCCTGGCTGCCGCTGGAGTCAATTAAAATGCCAAGCGTCAGCGGGAGGTTCGACTCGGCCGCAAAATACTTAACGGTTTGCGGCTTGCCGTCTTCGAGTATCTGAAAATCGTTCTTGGTAAGGTTGGGGATCAGGGCTCCTCTCTTATCCTTGACATTGAAGAAGAGCTGAACCACATTCACATTGACCTTCAAGGTCGTCAGCGGATTGGTCCTGATCTTGATCCTGACGGTTCTGGTCAGGCCTGTTGTCGGGCGAAGGGGCGGTTTGCTGGGCGCTGACAGCGGAAGCCCCTGCGAACAAAAGCATGAGTAACAGGCCGCGCAAGACCGGAGGTAAGCAGGCTTTGGACATGAAAGTATTCTCTCGCTATTTTTGTTAGTCTATCTCTTTAGCGTTAGATGCACCAAATCGGAAGCCTTGGCATCCGATTTGACGAGCGAATTAGCCGTGAGGCGGAGAGGGTTTCCCCGGTGCTTCGAATGGTGCCTAGGCAGTGGACGTACGCGGGTGTGGCAATCCTGTTGTTTTTCGTTAGTTTAGGGGTTGTGAGGGCACAACAACAGCAGGGAAAGCAGGCACCCGATACAAAGCCGGATATTCCGGACGCACCTTCAGCCAGCCGGCCGCCCCAGCCTTTTCCCAGCCCTCCGCCCGCGGAGCCTGAGGGCCTGCCTCCGAGTGCAACACCGGCGGCCGAGCCGCCGCCCGTAGGCAATGAAGCACCGCCGTCGTCCACCCGCCCCGTTCCAGCTCCTACGGACGGCGAAACGACTCCGCCTCCACATCCGCTTGATGTTAAGACTGTTCCGGATGGTGGCGTGCCGCCGGACGCAGGGAGCAGCTCGCAAGACGAACTCTACAAGCTTTCGGTGAACGTCAACGAAGTCATCGTGCCGGTCCGGGTGACGGACGGCTCCGGTCGCCTGGTCAACGGATTATTGCCCAAGGATTTCACGGTGTACGAGGATGGTAACAAGCGCGCCCTGAACTTCTTCACCAGCGATCCTCTGGCCATCTCGGCGGCAGTGGTTTTTGACCTGGGCATGCCGGATATCAACGTGCAGAAAGTGAATCAGACCTTTCCGGCGTTGGAGGGGGCGTTCAGCCAGTTTGACGAGGTCGCGATTTACACCTACAGCACAACGGTTGGGAGGATGGCCGACTTCGGAGCGGTGGGCAAGAGATTGGACGCGGTGCTGAACCAGCTGAAAACGGTTCACGGCGAGAACAATGGTGTACCGGTGCTGGGCGGACCTTTGGGGCCTCAGGGTCCAACGATTAATAACATCCCCGTTGACCGCAGCTCGTCGGTGCCGCTTTCACCCGGCAAGCAGGCTCGGGTGCTCAACGACGCCATTTTGGCTGCTGCCCTGGATCTCGGCACACGGCAGAAAGGCCGCCGCAAAATCATTTTCGTTATCAGCGACGGCCGCGAATACCGAAGTAATGCCAGCTACAGCGACGTGATGAAGGTGCTGCTTTCGAATGGGATCCTGGTGTATGGCATTGGCGTAGGAGGCTCGGCGATTCCAGGCTACAAGCAGATGGAAAAAGTGCACATCCCCGGGCAAGCCTACGGCAATATTATGCCCCGGTACGCGAATGCAACCGGAGGCGAGATTCTCAGCGAGTATTCCAAAGACGCCATTGGCTACGCGTATGCGCGCGCCATTGGCGACGCTCGCAACCAGTACACGCTGGGGTATTCCACTCCGGCCACGCCGAGCAGTACGTATCGCGAGATCGAAGTCAGGGTTGGTCGTCCGGGCTGCAAGATCTCGGATCTGCGTCCCTGCGTCCTGGTGTTTGCCAAGGCCGGATATTATCCTTTGCCGGTGAGCCGGTGAGATTGCTGGTTTCCGCCCCCGTTTTCACCGGGGAGGTCCCCTAGTAACCAGGGTAACCTGCCGGTGATGCACGGCTGTGTGGTATAAAACCAGCAGTACCAAGCCAATACTACAAGTGGGGGCCCTCTGCCTTTTTGAGCGTCTGCCGCATGTCTTGAGGGAAGTCTTTGAGTTTCATCAACTTTGCAGCCCGCGAAATTAATTGCAAGATCGTGTACTACGGCGCTGGGCTGGGCGGCAAAACTACCAATCTCCAGTACATCTTCCAGAAAACTGCCGAACAGCAGAAGGGGAAGATGATCTCGCTGGCTACGGAGACGGATCGAACGTTGTTCTTCGACTTCCTGCCTCTGGACCTGGGCTCGGTGCGCGGTTTCAAAACCCGAATCCACCTGTATACCGTTCCCGGCCAGGTGTTCTACGATGCCAGCCGCAAGTTGATTCTGCGGGAGTGGACGGCATTGTCTTCGTCGCCGATTCCCAGCAGGAGCGCATGGACGCCAACGTCGAGGCGCTCGATAACCTGATGGACAACCTCAAAGAACATGGCTACGACTTCAAGAAGATTCCTTACGTGCTGCAGCTTAACAAGCGGGATTTGCCAAATATCCTGCCCGTGGATGCTCTCAGCAAGGAACTGCGCCGCAAAGACGAGCCGGTGATGGAAGCCATCGCCTTTCAAGGAAACGGCGTTTTCGAGACGCTGAAAGAGATCGCCCGGCAGGTTTTGCTGGAATTGAAACAGGGCGGGTAGTCAACTTCTGGTTTTTGATATTCGGCGGCGACTCTCCGTATTTGGTCTGCTGGTCGTTCCGCTCAATCGCCTCCCGCTCGAAACCTAACAACTCGCCCTTTGCTCGTCTAGAATGGCAGGCGCACGATTCAATGCCAATCGAAATTCCTGGAGAAAAGAGCTCTTGATGCGTGTTCTGAAAACTTTGTTATCGGTCTTTCTGTTTTCCCAGCTTGTGCTCTCACAAACTGCCGCGCTGCACGGAATCGACGTAACCGACCTTGACCGGAAAGTCGATCCCTGTACCGACTTCTACGAATTCAGCAACGGCGCGTGGCGTGCCAACAACCCGATCCCTGCCTCGATGGTGCGCTGGAGCAAGCGTTGGGAGTCAGGCGAGACCACCAAGGACAAGCTGAAAGAGGTACTCGAGACCGCGCAGCAGGATAAAACCGCGGCCAAGGGAAGCACCGACCAAATCATCGGGGACTTCTACGGCGCCTGCATGGACGAGTCACGCGTGAATGCCCGCGGCATTGAGCCGCTCAAGATATGGTTCGCCCAGATCGATGCCGTCAAGGACACCAACGGATTGCAACCGGTGATCGCCAGCATGCAGGACGTCCTGGTGGCCGCGCCGTTTAATCTTGCCGCTTCTACGGACCCGCACAAGCCTACCTGGGTGATGGCGGACCTCGGCGCCAGCGGTTATTCGCTGCCGGATCGCGACTACTACCTGAAGCCCGATGCGCGCTTTAAAGAGGCCCGCGAAAAGTACGTGGAACACATCGCCAAGATGTTCACGCTGGTTGGCTGGGATCAGAAATCAGCAGCGGCCGCGGCGCAGACGGTCATGTCCATGGAAACCAAGTTTGCGGAAGCTTCCCTGGACAACGTGGCACTTCGAGATCCCAGCGCCAGCGACCACAACACGACATTTGCTCAACTCCAAACCATGACCCCTCATTTTGACTGGACGGAGTATTTCAAACACAACCAACTCGCTCAAAATGTGGATTTGAACGTCGACCAGCCCAAGTACATGCAGGAATTCGACCGGCAGTTGCAGCAGACTTCGCTGGCGGACTGGAAGGTTTATCTCAAGTGGCAGATGTTGACCGCATCCGCCGAGGCGCTCTCCGCGCCCATCGAGCAAGAAGATTTTGCCTTTTTCGGCAAGTACCTGAGAGGCCAGAGTGAGATGAAACCTCGCTGGAAGCGCTGCGTGGAATCGACCGATCGATACCTGGGCGAGGCTCTGGGCAAGAAATACGCCGAGAAATATTTTCCACCCGAGGCCAAAGCGCGGGCGCAGGAGATGGTCCGCAATATCCTTGCCGCGATGCGGGACGACATTCTCAGCCGCCCGTGGATGAGCGACGAAACCAAAGAGCGGGCGATGGCCAAAATCGCCACCTTCGATCCCAAGATTGGGTATCCCGACAAGTGGAAGGACTACAGCCAGGTTGACATCCAACGGGATGCGTTTTTCGAAAACTATCTTGCCGCCCGCCGTTTCATTCTCGAAGACGACCATCAGACCATCGGCAAGCCTGTCGATCACACCCGCTGGGGCATGACGCCGCCGACATCGAATGCTTATTACAATCCGTCACTGAACGAGATTGTCTTTCCCGCCGGTATTCTGCAGCCTCCGGGTTTCGACGTCAACGCCGTCGATGCCGTAAACTACGGTTCGATTGGAGTGGTGATCGGCCACGAAGTATCGCACGGCTTCGACGATCAGGGTGCGCAGTTCGACTACCTGGGAAATTTGCGAAACTGGTGGACACCAAACGATCTGACGCAGTTCCAGCAACGCGGCGCCTGCGTGGCCAACCAGTTTGACAACTACTTCATCGAACCCGGCGTCCACCATAACGGCAAACTGGTGCTGGGTGAGAGCATTGGCGATCTGGGTGGCGTGAAAGTCGCATTTCAGGCATTCCAGAAATCAATGAAAGGCAAGCCGCGCCCGCGGACATCAATGGCTTTACTCCCGAACAACAATTTTTCATCGCGTGGGGACAATGGCGCGGAGACGCAATCCGGATCGAAGAACAAAGGGTCATGATGCAATCCGATCCGCACCCCACAGGGAAATACCGGGTGAATGGACCGCTGTCGAATCTTCCGGAGTTTCAAGCGGCATTTAGCTGCAAGGCCGACTGCAGCGATGGTGCGGCCCGCGGATAAACGGTGTGAAGTGTGGTAAGACTGCCGCAGCATTACTCAAATCGAAGGACCGCCACCGGGTCAACCTGAGTGGCGCGCCGCGCGGGGAGATAGCAGGCCAGCAAGGCTGAACCGACTAACACCACGGCAGCAGCGCTGAATACGGCCGGATCGATCCCTTTAATACCAAACAGCAAGCTGGAAAGCAAGCGCGTCAGCAGCAGTGAAACCGCGACGCCGAAGCCAATCCCGGCGAGGGTAAGTCGCATTCCCTGCCCCACCACCAGCCGCAGAATATCTGAAGGTTTGGCCCCAAGCGCGACGCGAATGCCCATTTCCTGCTTTCGTTGGTTGACGGAGTAGGCCATCACGCCGTAGATTCCGACCGCCGACAGCAAGAGCGCAAAGCCGGCAAAGATGCCGGCGAACTGCATGACCATTCGCGGCTGCGCCACCGATGTAGCCACGACATCGTCCATGCTGAGAATTCCGGAGACCGGCAGGTAAGGATCGAGTTCCGCGATCTTCTGGCGCACCGCTGCGACCAGAGGTTCGGAATTTGCGTCCGAGCGCACCATTAGGGTGGCAGAGGGCCGAGGGAACCTGCGCGATGGGAAAATACATTTCTTCGGATTCGCGGTGTTCAGCGTATTGAATTTCACGTCCGCCGACCACGCCGACGATCTCCCGTTGAATCATGTCGCGCGAATTCGCCAGATGCTTTCCGATCGGGTCCTGACCCGGCCAATACCGCGAGGCCACTTCTGGTTGATAATCGCGACCGGTGCTCCTCCCGCCACGTCGGCTCCGGTGAACACGCGGCCGCGCAGAAGCGGAGTGCGCATGGCGTCGAAATAGGATGGACTCACCTGACGCAAGGCAATGGTCGGATCCTTGCCGATACCCTGGCAAGCCATCCCCTGCGGGCAAAAGAACACAAAGCGGAACGCCCCGGACAAAGGCAAATAGCTGGTCACGCCGGCGGCTTGCACCTGTGGGATGGACTTAACTTTTTCGAGAAGCAGCCGGTAAAACTCCGCCTGTTGCGCCGGTTGGGCATAGCGGGCCAGCGGCAGCGATAGAGGAAATGTCATTACGCCCTTTTGGAGTGAAGCCCGGATCCACCTGCATCAGGCGGGCAAAGCTTTCGATCAGCAAGCCCGGCCCCGGTCATCAGCACCAGGGCAACCGCCACTTCAGCCACGACCAGGCTGGCTCGCAAGCGCCCGCGGCCTCCTCCCTCCGACGATCCCCATCCGCCGTCTTTGAGCGACGATTGCACTTCGCTTCGCGCAGCTTGCAGCGAGGGCACAAGGCCAAAAACAATCCCGGTCACGATACACAACAACAGCGAGAACATCAGAACGCCCCCATCCACTCTGGCCTCCGCTGAGCCGTGGCACCGCGCCGGGATGATCGCTCGCAAAGTAGGCATCAACGCGGCGCAGATGAGAACCCCGAGAATGCCTCCGGCAAAAGACAGCAGAGGCTCTCACTAAGAAGTTGCCTTACCAGCCGCACCGCGAGAGCGCCCGAGAGCTTTTCGTATGGCGATTTCTCTTTCTCTGGCGGTAGCGCGCGCCAGCAAAAGGTTGGCGACGTTGGCGCAGGCGATCAGCAGGACGAACCCCACCGCAGCCAACAGCACCAACAGCGATGGCCGTAGCGCCCCCACCAGGCTTTCCTGGAGCGAATCGGCAGCCAATTCGATATTTCGTCGCGTCGACATAGCTGCCGAACTGCTCCCGGTAACGCGCGTTGATGGTCTTGACCTCGGCGCGCGCGGCCGCCAAGGTAGCGCCCGGACGTAACCTGCCAATCACGCTCAGATAGCTCGCCCCGCTCCGAATCTGCTCGGGACGCAAGGCGGCGCTCTCATCGACCCGTGGCATCCAAATCTCAGGCTCTGGAACCTGCAACGGGAAGCTGAACTTCTTGGGCAGGATTCCAACAACAGTCACGTTCTTGCCATCGATGGTGAGAACTCGTCCCAGAAGACCTTCGTCGCCACCGAAGTGGCTGTGCCAGAAGCTGTCGCTTACGATTGCGACATCGCGGCCACTCGACTGCTCTTCCTCCGCAAGAAAAGTCCGGCCGCGGGCGGGTGTTACTCCCAGCACCCGGAAGAAATCGAGCGAGGCTCGGGCTCCGGGCAGCGCTTCGGGTTCGTGCTCTGTCACGAGGCTGGCGGTCAGTGGGTAGTAAGCCGCGACGCTTTCCAGAGTCTGGCTCTGAGCGCGCAGCTGATCGAACTTGGTGAAGGAAACGGCCAACCCAGGCGTCTGGCTTTGCAAAACGATCTGGCCGATCTGGACCAATCGCGTCGAATCCCGGTAAGGAAGCGGTTGGAGAAGCACGGCGTCGACCACGCTGAAAATTGCGGTATTGGCCCCGATTCCCAGCCCCAGAGTAAGCACGGCCACCACCGTGAATGCGGGATTCTTGCGCAGCATCCGCAGCGCAAACTTGAGATCTTGTCCGACGCTATGCATCAGCCCTCCATCAACACCAAGTAGAATAGCTGTTTAGACGTTTTCGATATTCGAAAGACTCTAAGGTAATCAGCCGTTTGCGCTGGATTTTGATATGGTCGTGATGGCGAGGGTCGAATCCAGGCCTGAGGGCTCCTGCCGTTCAGGAGCCTTTTAAACGCGGCGTAGCAGAACTTCTACGCGCGATCGTTTAGCGAATAGCATCTTCATTCCGCCAAGAAAAAAGCGCCGCGGGTTAGCGGCGCTCCTTTTGTCCGGACGTACAGCAAACTATTTTGTATCCGCGGTTGGCGTTGCACCGAATTCGCGGCGTCCAATCGTGCGGGCGGTGCGCGCGGCCATTGGAGGCATTCCAGCCGCCGCTCCATAGCGTTCCATCAGCATGGGCACCATCGCGCCTTCAGCTTCTTTGACAAATGTAAGACCGCCTTCCGAGGCCATATCGACGCGGATGAAGTCTCCCAGCCTGACCTGCCCGGTAGCCACCAGATTGGCCAAAGGGAATACCAGATTGCGTTCGATGGCCCGCTTCAGGTGGCGCGCCCCATATTTTGGGTCCGTACCCTCATGCAGCAGGAAGCTCTTCACTTTGTCGGTGCAGTTAAACACAAACTGGTTCGCGGCCGAGGCCATCAGAATGCGCTGCTGCACCAAGCCCAGTTCAATGTCGAGGATTTGCTCCAGGTGCTCCGGCCGGAGAGTCTTGAAAACCACCACCTTGTCGATGCGGTTCATGAACTCAGGGGTGAACTTGCGCCGGGCGGCTTCGATCGCGGTGCGATCGATTTTGTCATCCAGGCTCGAATCCACCAGCTTCGCCTTGTGAGTAAAACCCATGCCCCCGTCGACGAGGTGTCCCATCTCGCTGGTCCCCAGGTTTGAGGTCAGAATAATGATGCATTGCGAGAGATCGACGCGGCGATTGTCTCCCAGAGTCAGAGTTGCTTTGTCCAAGATGCCTAGCAGCAACTGCCAAAGCGCATCGGAAGCTTTCTCGATTTCGTCGAACAGCAGGATCGAAAGCTTCAGTTTCTCCGTATGCCACTGATTCAGCGCTTCCTGCGTGAGCAGCGGATGAGTCTCGCGGTGCCCCAGGTATCCGGGCGGTGAACCAATCAGCTTCGCGATCTCGTGGGAGTGCTGGAACTCTGCGCAATCAATTTTGATACAGGCCCGTGCATCGCCGAACAAGGTCTCGGAGATAGCCTCGACGACCCGGGTTTTTCCCGAGCCCGTGGGTCCCAGAAAAAGCAGATTGCCGACCGGACGTCCCGGAGGATTCAATCCCGCCAGGAACATCTGGTAGATTTCAACCACCTTTTCCAGCGCGGCATCCTGGCCGACGATCTTGCGGCGCAAGGTGTTATCAAAATCCCTGGCATCGTTACTGCGGCGGGTGGGATCGAGGGTTGTATTGACGACGTTTTTCATTGGGGTCAGGGCGTTTCCCTTTCCTGAATCTTTCCTGTACACGAGACGGTTAGTCCTGCACTTCGCAGAGCGACAAATTTTGTCACTCCCCGGGCTTTTTGTCGATACCCTTCGCTACCGCAGACCCCCTAGTGCAAATGGCTCGCCATCTCGTGGAGACCGTTCGCGGCTTATTTCTTCGCAACTTAGATGCTTAAGGCAGTTCACGAGGATGCTTACAGGGCAGGGACAAATCACGGAAAGGGAAATACTTTGCGCACACAGGAAGTTCCCACGTGCGGGGTGCGACGGCCGAACTACCTTCCTGGTCTTGACCACACGTAACTAGCACAGGAATCAGTGGCCCGTTAGCATCCGGGATAAACACCTCGAACGCGTTTTCACGGAGAAAAACTTGCGCCGCTCTAGCTCAATTCTGATCATCGTTTTGTCCTGTCTGTGCCTCGGATTCGTTTCATGGCGATTGGCTTTCGAACTGCCCGCAGCCGCCGCCCAAACCGGCCAAAGCCCCGAACTGATGCGGACATCGAACCCGTTGCCGCGTGCCGCAAAGTCCGCGGAACCGCCTGCGCTGGCGACCACGATTGCCCCGCCGGGCAGCGCCATGTACGTGGCTAAGCGCGGAGACACGGTCACCCTGGTTGCTCATCACTTCCTGTCGCAGACTTCCTTTCTGACTTCGAGCGAGCTCTCCGAGGCGATTCGCAAGGCGAATGGGGATGCCCAGGGAACTTATCTGAAGTCCGGCCAGGAATTAATCGTGCCGGGGATTTTGGCTACACCCATTGTGGAAAAGACCATCCCGGTGCCCCGCGATTTTGAAGTGAGGGCGGTTTATCTGACCGGAGTCATGGCAGCCAGCGATCGCGGATTGCGTATTATCCAGCGCTGGCGCGAGTTGGGCGGGAACGCGGTGGTTTTCGATGTGAAAGACAGCGATGGCAGCATCAATATTGCCTTCGATCATCCGCTGGCCGGTGGCCACCACGTTGCGATTCATGACTTGCCCAAGTTCACCCATTTTCTGCATTCGCAGGGCATGCACGCAATCGCGCGAGTAGCGATCTTCCGCGACGAGCGGCTCGTGGTTACGCATCCTGAGTTGGCGGTAAAGTCCCACAAAACCGGCCAGCCCTGGCGGGAGAACGGAAAGCTGGTCTGGACCGATCCTTCGCAACCCAAGGTTCGGGAATACGATATTGCGCTCGCCAAGAAAGCCGCCGAGGCGGGCGTGGACGAGATTCAGTTCGATTATGTGCGCTTCCCGGCCGAAGGGGATCAGAAAGATGCCAGCTTCGCGTTTCAGACCGAGCATCCGACCTGGCATCGTTCCGACGTGATCGCCGACTTTCTCAAACATGCCTACGCCGAACTACATCCCACCGGCGTGCTGCTTTCGCTGGACGTATTCGGCATCATGGCCTGGCAGCGTCCCGTGGACTTGGCACACACCGGACAGGACATCGTCCAAATGGCAAAGTATTGTGATGTGCTCTCGCCGATGATCTATCCTTCGCACTTTTTTGGCATGGATGGGGTCGCGCATCCGGGTGACGCGCCCGAGCATTTTATCGGCGAATCGATGAAGCGGTTCGAGCTAATCACCAAAGGCAGCGACGTAGTGATCCGTCCATGGCTACAGGCCTTCCGCTGGCGCACCAAGACTTACTCTCCGCAATACATTGAAGTCCAGGTGAAGACAGCAAAAGACACCGGCGGAATCGGATTTCTATTCTGGAATGCCGCCAACGACTACAGCAAGCCTTACGCCGCAATGCCCGAGATGCAGGCAGCCAAAGGGCAGTATTTTCGAGGAGATGAATTGCCGAAGGTTGTCCAGGCCGGGTTGGCGCCGACGACGGATAAGGCTTCCGTAGACAAGTAGAACTATTGCGCCCCTTCGGCCTGCTCCATCCTGCGCCAGATGGACAGAGTTTGCGATCCCATCGCCAGCAGCGCCAGTGTCGCCGGTTCAGGAGCAGACGAGCCAAGGTCCGCTGGCTTCAACTGTAGAGTACCGGTCACGTCGTCCGGCCCTTTCGTCTTCCCGGTGATGATCGGCTTGTCAGCGACGGTCTCGTAAGCATAGCCGGTCAGAAGAGCCTTAATCTTGTTATCTGTGGAGTTGCAGCTGACGTTCAGCCTCGCCCAACCGAAGTGAGTTTTTCCCTTAATCACGAACTTCAAGCCCAAGTACCGATTCTTGACATTGTTCCAATTTCCGAAACATCTCTCGGCCGCGTCCGCGGAGACCATGGAAATATAGTGGGTCGAAGCGAACGGCGCTTTTGCTCCGACCCGCGTTCCAGACTTCAGGGCAAGGGCGCGCTCGTAGGTAGTGTCCGCGTCGACCCCGTTATGAGGTTTGGCGGGAAAAACGAACAGAAATCCTTGCTCGCTGCCTTCAAAGGTGTTGGAGTAATTCTGAAAACTGAAGTCCGCCTTGCCGTCGTGGTTGAGATCAAGAGGAAAGGTCTGACCAATCTCAATCCGGACGTTGGCGGGCGTGTAAACAATCTTGGCTACGGCGGGTGGCGACAATGCGATCATTCCCACGCCGGCCGTGCTTGCCGTCAGGGCATACATGTTGAGTCGTTGATGGATTGAATCGGGAAGGCCAGAAAACGTCCTTGGGGACCGAAAAGAGCGTTTCATAAAGTCCTCCAACTCGGGCGTCCAATTATGCTTTTGGCGTAGGTGCCGCGTCAACCGGGGTTTCTGAAAGGGTCTGCGAAAATGCCGCTGAGCGGGCGAGAACCTGCGAGTGCTGCCTTTTCTGCAAAGACATAAGACTCAATATCCACGTTTTGTATAGGTTGCCGGGAAGCTCATGGGGACGCCGCATTTTTTTCTTCCGCCCGAGTCACAAAACGACGTGAATCCGCCCCAACCTCGGTTATAATTCCTCGTAGTTTATTGGCTTCGCTCGGCCTTCCCTGCGTACCGTGCTGCCTGTCATGACTGCCAACAGGCGGGTCCGCCCACGGAAAGAATTTTGGCATCTAACCGACGAAACTCCCCGCTGCACGCGTGAATCATATCTTTAGGAGTGCTCATGGCGATTCAGAAGACGGAGAAAATCTGGCATAACGGCAAACTCATCCCTTGGGACGACGCGCAAATTCACGTCATGTCGCACGTGGTGAACTATGGCTCGTCGGTATTCGAGGGAATCCGGTGCTACGCCCCGCCCACCGGTCCCGCCATTTTTCGGGCGCAGGAACACACGCAGCGCCTGCTCGACTCAGCCAAGATTTACCGCATCGACGTCGATTTCACGCGCGACGACCTTATCTCCGGAATGATCGAGTTGGTGAAGAACAACGGCGTGTGGCCCTGCTACATGCGCCCCATCGTGCTGCGGGGTTACGGAGAGGCTGGGGTCAATCCGTTCAATTCACCGACCGAAGTTTTCATCTGTAATTATCCCTGGGGGAAATATCTGGGCAGTGATGCCGAGCAGGGCGTGGATGTGTGTGTCTCGTCGTGGACGCGCATTGCGCCCAATACGCTTCCGGCCATGGCCAAGTCAGGCGCGAACTACATGAACTCGCAGCTCATCAAGATGGAAGCCATCATCAACGGCTACGTCGAGGGCATCGCGCTCGATGCCAATGGATACGTGAGTGAGGGCTCGGGCGAGAATGTTTTCATCGTGCGCAATGGGGTTTTACAAACCGCGCCATTGGGCAACTCGGTCCTGCCCGGAATTACACGTGATTCGGTTCTGCAAATCGCTCGCGAGTTAGGCATTTCTGTGGTTGAGCAAGGAATCCCGCGCGAATTGCTTTACATCGCCGATGAAGCCTTCCTGACGGGTACCGCCGCTGAGATTACTCCGATTCGTTCCGTCGACAAGATCAGCGTCGGCAAAGGCGTGACTGGCCCCATAACCAAAGCCGTCCAGAAGGAGTTTTATGGCATTGTGCACGGGGAAAAGACAGACCGCTTTGGTTGGTTGACGCCCGTGCCGGTAGGCAGCAAGCAGCCGGTTAGCGTGTAGACAAGCGTTCGATTTAACAAGTGGGGCGCTGGTTCGGGCGCCCCTTCGGTTTCAAGGCAAACCAGCACATAACACCCTCACAAGGAGAAAGACAATGGCAACCACTGCACCACCAGGTTTGAGCGCTGAATTCGCAGCCGGCATGCGGGAAGTCATGCTCGACGGTGCCGTCCGCGAACTGGAAACCACCAAGAAAGTCCTAGCTGCGATTCCCGATGCCAAGACCGACTACCGGCCCGATCCCCACTCCCGCACCGCGTGGGAGCTGGCGTGGCATCTCGCTAATACGGATGTCCAGTTCCTCAATGGAATTGCCGACCTTAAGTTCAACATGGAATCGCCCGACGAGAAAAGCAAGCCCAAGACGGTCGCCGAGTTGGTCGATTGGTACGATAAGAATTTCAAACAGGCGGCGAACCGGGTTCGCACTCTGACGCCGCAACAACTGGCTACGCCAATCGATTTTCTTGGCGCTTTCAATCTTCCAGCAGTTGCCTATCTCATGTTTCTCAACAATCACAGCATCCATCATCGCGGACAGCTTGCCACTTATCTCCGTCCCATGGGCGCGAAGTGTCCCTCGATCTACGGAGGCAGCTACGATGAGCCGTGGCAGGGAGCTCAGGCCGAGCCCAGCGCCGCGTGATTCGTTTTGGGAAGTGATCGATGAGCCGCCCTGCGGGGCGGCTTTTCTATCGCCCGGCCCAGAGCACTTGTACAGGATAGCGGTCGAACATCCGATCCCCGGTAATCAAAGTCATGTCCTCCACCTGCGCTTGCGCGATCAGCAGGCGATCGAACGGGTCGCGATGATGGACGGGCAGTGCGAAGACCGTCAAGGCATGCTGGTGAGAAACAGCCAGCGGCCGTAACCCCTGACTCGCCATGCGCCGCGGAACGTACAAATTCGGCGGTTCCGGAAGGTGCAGCTTGCCTGACCCCGCTTTGATCGCTACTTCCCAGGAAGTGACCGCAGATAGAAACACGTCCTGCTTCACATCGACTATCACTTCGCGGGCCTTGGACGATATGCGCGTCGGCTCGCCTACGCTCCACAGCCAGACGCCCGTGTCAAGCAGGTACGTCACCGCTTCTTCTTTCTCTTGGGGGCCGGAGAGGTCGTTATCGGCGCATCATTAAAAAGGGCCTCAAGCGCCGGATCGGGGGCATCAAAATCTGGCGCGATCCAGATCTTGCCCGCGTCCATACCCATGGGGCGCGACTTAATCTGTGGGCCTGCCGCTATAAGCTTGGCCACCGGCACTCCCGCCCGTGCAATCGTGACCTCCTCGCCCTGGGCAACCCGTTGTAGAAGCCGCGAGAGATGGGTCTTCGCCTCGTGAATATTCACTTCCATCGTGACCTCAAAATAGACTAAGTCTGTGGACTAAGTCAACCGATTTCGAGTTCGAATAGCAATTCCGGGCATCGGGGCAAGCGCGTCCAGCCATTGCCCAAACGCACAATTCTCCATTACTTAGGTCATCTTGGGTTACTCGGTGTTTCGGTCCATCATACAAGTTGATCCCTGGGGACTAATCGCAATGAATATTGATGACCTGCTTCGCATCGCCATGGAGCGACGCGCCTCCGACTTGCATCTGAAGGTCGGCAATTATCCTCACCTTCGGATCGATGGCGACCTGACCCCGCTCACCGACCAACCTCGCGTCAGCGCCGAAGACATGCTGACCATGGCCTTCAGCATGATGTCGGCGAGACAGAAACAGAAGTTCAAAGAAAGCACGGAAATCGACATGGCTTACGGCGTCGCCGGACTGGGCCGCTTCCGTGTGAACGTCTTCCAGCAACGGGGCAACGTCGGACTGGTGCTGCGCGTGATTCCCACCAAAATCCGCGCGCTCGACGAACTCTACCTGCCCAAGATCGTCGAGCAGGTCTGCGACATGCCGCGTGGGTTGATCCTGGTCACCGGCGTCACCGGTTCTGGCAAATCGACAACACTCGCCGCCATGGTGGACCGCATTAACTCCACTCGCGCTGAGCACATCATCACGATTGAAGACCCAATCGAATTCCTGCATCGCGACAAGAAGGGTTACGTGAACCAGCGCGAAATCGAGGTCGATACGCCAACATTCTCGGCGGCGCTGCGTGCTTCCCTCCGTCAGGATCCCGACGTAATTCTGGTCGGCGAAATGCGCGACGTGGAAACCATCGGCACCGCGCTGCACGCTGCCGAAACCGGCCACATGGTTTTCTCCACTCTACACACGTTAGACGCGGTCGAAACCATCAACCGTATTATCGCGGTGTTCCCGCCGCCGGAACAGAAGCAGATCCGTCTGCAGTTGGCCGCTGTGCTGCGCGCCGTAATCAGCCAGCGTCTGGTTCGGCGTTGCGACGGCGACGGCCGCGTACCCGCCGTCGAAGTCATGATCAATACCGCGTACATCCGCGAATGCATTCTGGTGCCGGAAAAGACGCGCGCCGTTCGCGACGCCATTTCCGCCGGAACTTCGCAGTACGGCATGCAGACCTTCGATCAATCTCTCTGGGACTTGTTCCAGGCAGGTCTGATCAACTACGAAACCGCACTGGAGAGCGCCTCGAACGCAGACGACTTCAAGCTGCGTATGCAGGGCATCTCTTCCACCAGCGACATTTCCAAAAACGCGATGCAACAGACCGGCTTCGGTGGCCGCTGATTTATTCCTCCTGAAACACTTAGGGCGCGCCTGAGCGCGCCCTTTCTTATTTCGGAGGAGGGCCGGAACTAACCCAAAAAACTGAAGGAAAAGTCCCGGCCCTAGTGAAGAACAAGAGCCGCTACGCGGCTGCGTATCTCGCGTGCCGACAATCCGGAGCGCTGAGAACAAAAAGCGCATGCTCGAATCTTGAAATTTCAAACACGTGATCCAGTCCGGTGCGCGTCAACACTTCATTCACGAAGTGCGACGGATTCACCAGCTTGAGCTGGATATTGCGGCTCCGGGACCACTGCTGCAGAGAAAGCAGCGCGGTTAATCCGCCCGCATCCAGCATCTCCACGTCAGACAAATCTATCACTACAATGCGAATGTCTCTCTCCGAGAAAACCGCATTCCGAAGCGTGCGTACTCCAGCGCCGCGAACGATCCGCCCGACGCATCTCACAACCGCCACATCGCCCGTTTTTTCCACATCGATGGTAAGCATGACTGCCTTCCTCACTTAATTTCTATCTACGCGAATAGACGGCATAAAGTTCCCGATGTCACCACCAGCCAGGTAAAAAGTTGTAACGTAGTTGTACACAAAACTTCCTCGCCGGAAGAACCTCCTGCGAGGTAACTTGTTACTGGCCATGGCTTTCGCTCGCCCGAAGAAGACCGACTCCGAAAACGAACTCTACGAGTATGCCGTGGGCGCGCTGGGCCGCCGCATGCGCTCCGTCGCCGAGTTGAAGCGTCTGCTACGCCCGCGCGTAGAAGCCGACACCGAATACGGACAGACGCTGGTGGAACTCGTCATTCGCCGCCTCAAAGATCGCGGCTACCTCAACGATGCCCAGTACGCGGCTGACTATTCTTCCTTCCGCCGAGATAATGAAAAATTCGGCCGCCGCCGCGTGATTACGGATTTGAAAGCCAAAGGAGTTCACGGCGAAGTGATCGAGAAGGCGGTCGACGCCGTCTACGACGAAGTGAGTGACGAGAAGCAGGCGCGCGAATATCTGAAGCGCAAACGTTTGCTGAAGCCGAAAGACCAGAAGCACACAGCGCGGATTTTTCGCCAGCTCCTCCGCGCCGGATTCGCCTCAAAGACGATCTTCGCTATCCTCAAGAAGTGGGATGTAGATGACGAAACCCTGAGCGCGCTGGAAGGGGAACTCGACTGACAAGCCGGTAAGCGGTGCCCGGATCGCGGTTGCATTTTGCCTGTCGAATGCTACATACTTCCTCAATCACTTCCATCAAATTAAAGGGAGGCACCATGAAATCCAAGTTGGCAGCAATTCTTGCAACTGCGGTACTCATCTCGGCGACCCTCGTGTTCGCACAGGATGTCGTGCACGACGTCGACAAGGCGGCAAAAGACACGGCTCACGCCACAGATAAGGCGGCGAAAGACACGGCGAAAGACACCGAAAAAGCCGCCGACAAGACCGGAGACGCGACGAAGACCGGGGCAAAGAAAACAGGACACGCCACCAAGACGGCGGCAAAGGACACCGCCAAAGGAACCGAAAAAGCAGCCGACAAAACCGCAGATGCGGTGAAGTAAGTTTCAGCAAAATGATGGCGGTGCCCTGTGAAGGGCGCCGCCGCTGCGCTATCCCCAGACATATTTCGGATCGTATTCAATCCCGTGCTTCTGCAGGAAGACCAGGAATTCTTCTTCGAAACTGCGTTTGCGATGATGTTCGGCCTGCGAGTTGATGTAGGCAATCGTGTGCGCCTGCTGTGAGATTCCCACCGTGAACGCACCATAGCCTTCCTGCCAAGCGAATCGTCCGCCACCCAAGTCGTTCATCCATTTCGAGGAACCGCCTTTCAGCAGTTGAATGGCCTTGGCCAATGGCATGGTGGCAGGGATAGATAACAACACATGAACATGATTTGCGATGCCGCCGAGATACGACCAGAGTTTTGCCTGTTTGTCAGGCGTGATTAAATTGCGGCGCTCCTTGGTCGAGAACACAACGTGGACGAGATTCGAAACATACGTGTGGGACATCTCTGCTCCTGTGGCTACTCAGCCGTCCCTCCGGGACTGCCTCATGTTCTCTTGTCCGTACCCAGCGTTGAAACGCTGGGCTATTGGCAAACGTCCCTCCGGGACGAAAGCCGATCGCAAGATTCCCAGGTCCCGGCTCATACCGCTGGTCCCGGAGGGACCACCGCCAATAGCCCAGCGTTTCAACGCTGGGTAAACCGTCGAACCTGACCCAGTCCCGGAGGGACGACTGAGAGCCTACCGATAACTCTGCTCGCGTTTCTGTGACGGCTGAACATCTTCCCCTAATTCGACTGGATGCTAGAATCAAATTGGCGCAACGACACCACATTCCATGCTGACCGGCTCTCAAATTCGGCGCAAATTCTTGGACTATTTCGTCCAGCACGGGCACAAAGAGGTCCATTCCTCCTCGCTCGTTCCGGCCAATGATCCCACGTTGCTCTTCACCAACGCGGGGATGAATCAGTTCAAGGACGTCTTCCTCGGCCTCGAAACTCGCGACTACAAACGCGCCACGACGTCGCAAAAATGCGTGCGCGCCGGAGGCAAACACAACGACCTCGAAAACGTTGGATTCACCAACCGCCATCACACGTTCTTCGAGATGCTGGGCAATTTCTCTTTCGGAGACTATTTCAAGAAAGACGCCGTGGCCTACGCCTGGGAGTTGATCACTTCGCCGGAATGGTTCGGCATCGACAAAAACAAGCTCTACGTCACCATCTTCGAGGGAGCCGGACCCGAACTCGGTCTCGTTCCACGCGACGGCGAAGCCGAAGAAGCATGGCTCGATCAAGCTATCCCGAAGAATCGAATCTTTGAAGGCGACGCAAAAGACAACTTCTGGCAGATGGGCGACACGGGTCCCTGCGGCCCGTGCAGCGAGATCCACTACGATATGGGCCCAGCCGCCTCCGAAAAAGGACACGCCGATTGCAGCTTCCCCTGCGACTGCGGACGCTACGTCGAAATCTGGAACCTGGTCTTCATGCAATTCGACCGGGACGCCAGTGGCAAGCTGAACCCGTTGCCCAAGCCGTCAATTGATACGGGCATGGGGCTGGAACGCCTGGCAGCAGTGCTGCAGGGCGTAATTTCGAACTACGACACAGACCTATTCACCCCGCTGATCAAGCGAGCAGCAGAGCTAACAGGCACAACCAACACTCACCTGGGGACGACCGCCCCCGGCGGTCCAGCCGAGCAAAGCTCGGCGGAGGGCGCAGCCCATAAGTCGGCAGCTTCCTTGAGAGTAATTGCAGACCATTCGCGCGCAGCAACGTTCCTGATTTCAGACGGAGTACTGCCATCAAACGAAGGTCGCGGCTATGTTCTCCGCAAAATCATTCGTCGCGCTTTGACTCACGGCCGTCTTCTTGGACAGACCAAGCCTTTCCTCAATGAGATGGTTTTTGCCGTGCGAGATCTGATGCACAACGCATATCCGGAGCTGAAGGAGACCTGTGAACGCGTCTCCAAAACCGTCCTCGCGGAAGAAACCCGGTTTGGCTACACCATGGACGTTGGCCTGGAAAAGCTGGAAGCTCTGATCAACGAGGGCCGGCTGTCAGGCCAAGAGGCATTCAAACTCTACGATACATTCGGAATGCCTCTCGACTTCATGCAGGATGCCGCTCGGGACCAGGGCATCGTTTTTGATCAGGACGGCTTCGATCGCGCCATGACCGAACAGCGCGATCGCGCCCGTGCATCCTGGAAAGGCGCGACCAAGCAAACCGCCAATCCAGCATACCAGCAGCTTCCAAAGTCAACGTTTGAAGGCTATCGTCAGACCCGCTCAGACGGCTGCGAAGTCCTCGCCATCATTCACAACGGCCATGGCTCGCAACAGCTCAAGCCCGGTGACGAAGGCGAAATCATCCTCGACCACACACCGTTCTACGCCGAATCTGGTGGCCAAGTCGGTGACCGCGGATGGCTTTACTCTGACGATCACAACACCATCGTCGCCGAAGTGAAAGGCTGCTACTCCCCGATTCAAGGCGTGCGCGCACACCAAGTCATCGCCAAACAACCAATCCGCGTCGGCGACAAAGTCGATGCAGTAGTCAACGCCGAAATCCGCGAATCCACCATGCGCAACCACACGGCCACGCACCTGCTCCAAGCTGGCCTGCGCGAAGTCCTAGGAAAGCACGTCAAGCAGGCAGGATCGCTGGTAGCGCCCAACCATCTGCGCTTTGATTTCTCGCACTTCACCAGCGTTGCCGATGAAGAACTGCAAGACATCGAAGACCTGATCAACAAAGAAGTTCTGCGCAACCAGAAGATCGAAGTCATCGAGAACGTGCCCATCGATGTCGCGATTAACGAATACAAGGCCATGGCGCTTTTCGGGGAAAAATATGGCGACCGCGTCCGCGTCATCAAGATCGGCGACTTCTCGACCGAACTCTGTGGCGGCACGCACACCAGCGCGACCGGCGAGATCGGACTGATCAAAGTTCTGAAAGAAGGCAGCGTGTCGTCCGGAGTCCGCCGCATTGAAGCCGTCACCGGCGAAGGTTCGCTCCATCACTTCCAAAAAGATCACAAACTCGAAAACGTAGTTACGAGTCTGGCGGGACATGCCGACGCATCCTCTCCCGCCGAAGCGCTCAAACTCGAACTCGACAAGAAAGACTCTGAAATCAAGCGCCTGCAGCGCGAACTGGATCAGGCACGCATGAAGTCGGCCTCGTCCACAGTTGCCTCGGCCACCGACAGAATTAAGGACATCCACGGCGTCAAGGTCCTGGCCCATCGCGTGGATAATCTCGACCGCGCTCAGATGCGCACCCTGGTCGATCAACTTCGCGACAAGTTGGGCTCGGGCGTAGTCGTACTGGGCTCGGCCACGAATGGCAACGTGGCGCTCATCGTCGGCGTAACCAAAGACCTGACTCAGAAAATCCAGGCAGGCAAAGTCATCGGCCCAGTAGCGCAGAGAGTCGGCGGCAAAGGCGGTGGCCGCCCCGACCTAGCCGAGGCCGGAGGCAAAGACCCGGCCGCGCTCGACGCCGCCCTGGCCGACGCGTATGGGGTCGTAGAGTCGATGCTTGTGTAGGGAACAGGAGTCCGCCCTACACGATTCTTGACATAGCTATCTGAGATAGCTATCATGTTCATATGCAGGTGAGCGTGGCCGACGCCAAGAACAAGCTTCCCGAACTGATCAAAGCCGTGGAAGACGGGGAACCGGTCACCATCTGCCGCCGGGGCGTGCCGGTTGTGGACATCGTGCGCACAAAAAAGCCTGCCTGCAAGAAACGCGTGTTGGGGACTCTGAGAGGCGAGATTCAAATCCTCGACCCGAATTGGTGGAAGCCCATGAGCGACGACGAGGTGGAGGATTTTCTCGCGGGGCGCGACTGAGTGCGCCTGCTTCTCGATACCTTAGCTCTGATTTACGCGGTTGAATCCCCGGAGCAACTCAGCAAGCGAGCCGCCTCCGCCTTACATAACGCACAAAACGTTCTGGAGCTGAGTACGGTCTCGCTGGCCGAAATCGCGATCAAAGCGTCGCTTGGCAAACTGGAGCTCTCCGCTGCCACGGCCCGTCAGGCTCTGCAGGATTTGGATATTCGAGTCTTGCCGTACACTGCCGAGCACGCCTTCCAGTTGTTTGCGTTGCCGCTCCACCACCGTGATCCCTTTGATCGCAAGATCATTGCACAGGCGCTGTCCGAGAAGATTCCGGTTGTGACTTCCGATGATAAATTTGCGCTCTACGAGGGACTCAGAGTGGTTTGGTAAAAGGTGAGACGCTAGACTCCGTGCTCACAGAGGTATATAACGTGTTCGGGGTCGTCGAATAGCGCTTCCATTTTTTCTTGAGTAACCACCAAACCACCTGTCGGAGCTCTTATGGAAGACCGAATCCGGGTGATCACGCATAAAGGCAAAGCGATCCTGCTGGTCGACGTGTCCCATTGCTCGGCCGCGGAGTTGCTGAAGATTTCTCGCATGGTACCCCACTATGTGATGCCGGAGCCGCGTGAATCGGTGTTGCTGCTGGCCGACTTCACCGGAGCCGAATTCGATCGCGAGGCCGTCACCAGTCTTAAGGAAAGCACGGTTTTCGACCGCCCCCATCTCAAGAAATCCGCGTGGGTTGGAACGGACAGTCTGCCGCGGGTGTTCTACGAGCACATCAAGAATTTCTCTCAGCGGGAGTTGCCAACTTTCAAGACTCGTGAAGAAGCGATGGACTGGCTGGTAAAAGACGAGTGATCCGCTCGCGTGGCGCGGGTGCCATGCCCGCGAAACCGGCAAGACTCCAGTTCGACTCCGTCTGCTAACTCAACGTCGACCGTAAAAGCTGCGTTAGCTTCTGAAAAGCACGTTCGGCTTGAGCCGCGTTGTAGACGGGGCTGTCTGAAGACGTCCAACTGTGATATGCATCCGGGTAAACTTCGCTTTCGTACTTCCCGCCCCAACTTTGCGGAGCGTGGTCGAGCTTCGCGATCGCCTCTTCCGGCATGCTGCGATCGTTGGTGGCATGGGCGAAGTACAAGCGCGCCTTGATGCGGGGCAAGGTCAGATGCGGACTGGTCGGCGCGTCGGTAAAGAGACCTCCGCCGTGAAACGAAGCAGCGGCAGCGATTATGTCCGGCTGGGCAGCAGCCGTGTACAAAGCCATTTTGCCGGTAAAGCAATATCCCACGACACCCATCTTGCCTTCGCGGACGCACTCCTGCGACTTCAAGAAAGTTACGTAAGTTGACGCATCGTCCCCCATGGCCTCGGGCGTCAGCGGCTGAGTCAACTCCGCCATTCTTTGCTTTTTCATTTCGTCCGTAGCTAGACTTCGCAGGGTCGGCTGAAGTGGCGTTCGTCCGGTGCGATAGAAAACATTAGGCAGCAGAACCGCGTAACCTTCATTCGCCAAGCGCCCCGCAGCCTCCCGGTTCGAAGCACGAATCCCGCCAATGTCAGTCAGGTAAAGTACACCCGGCCAGGGCCCGCCTCCCTCGGTGCAATAGAGAAAGCCATCGCAAGATCCGCCCCGCATGGGAATTTCAATCTGTCGTTCCGTCATATCCTGTTCGATCCCTCTGAATCAACTCCACCAGCCCGCCGCGGCGCGCTAGCTTCGCCACTTCAACGTAACCGGCCCGTTCATCGGGTGTCGCAGTTCCCCACCATCGCGGCGTGACTCCAAATAAGCCGCCTTCAACTGGAAATACCACTTCGCCGGACGATCCGCATCATCGATCAACATCAGATGCGGATTGTGCTTCAAGCCTTCCGACTGATTCTCCATGGTCTGCCGGTCCTGTTCGACAAACTTCGCAAACACAAATTTGAGCAAGGCCGGTCCAAAAGGAACCCAACGAAAAATGTTCCAGCAAGCCACCACGTCAATGCGGCAGTGGTTGCGCGTGATCGGCGTGACCGTAGTCAGACTGGAGAACCAGTACTTCCCTGCCCGAATCTTCTCCAGCCGCAAATTGGGCAGAACAAAATCAATGGTAGTCGTGATCGAATCCGCATCCGCATAAAGCCGCAGCAGTTTGTAAGGCGCGCTGTTTGAGCTGGGCGTGTGCGCGCTCATGCGAAAGCCCATCGGAATCGGCTCGAAATTCTTCTGCTTCTCGTGAATGCTGTGCCGGCTGCGCCACCACCACGCCTGATGCACAAACGGCCCATGCGCCGGATCCATGAGACCGATGATGCCGTGGTCCACGCTGCAAGGCAGGTCAGCCGTCAAATGGGCAATCTTGTGCTTTCCCCCAAAAGTTGGAACCCGCGGAGCCGGTGACGACGGTTCTGCCGCCTTGGTGAAACCAGCCCCCACCGGGCCCGGCTCAGGGATGAAGACCCAAACGTAATCGTCGTGCTCCTCGCAGGCGTAACTCCCGGCGAAGATGCGGTCCACTTTCACTTGCTGATCTGAAGTCAGCGAAGGAATCAGCCGGCACTGGCCAGTATGGGCGTCGAACTTCCAGCCATGATAGCTGCACTCCAAATCTTGGCCATCGAATCGGCCACATGAAAGCGGCATGCCCCGGTGCGGACAGGCATCGCGCAAAGCAAAAGGTTTGCCCTGGCGATCGCGTCCGATCACCAGAGGCGTTTCGAGCAGCATGGCCTTATGAAGCCTGTTCCGCGACACCTGCCCGCTCGGCAAGGCCCGATACCAGAAGCCATGAAGCATCAGCGAGTCCGGCGTCTGCCGCGAAGATGTTTCCAGTTCAGTCATGAGGAATCACTCGCAGCCTACTACACCCCACAAAGTTTGTGGAGGACGAGCTTCCGCGCCCGTCCCAGATCACCCTGCGCAAGAACTCGCCGCGCGAGCTTCCTAGCAGACGGGCGAGGACACCCTCCTCTACAGGAGCAGTTACGTCTATTTCAAATATATTGTTTTCAATCATATACGTAGATTACCACCGTGGTTCAGTATCCCTTTGGTAAGTTGCCCCCCACCCCCAGCCAACCTATAATTGACGCACTCTGGTTTTAGGATTCTCCGTCAGGTTTCGGGTAGGCGCGCGGATCTTTTTGTCCGCGTTGAACAACGTCGCGCGGATGGTCGCTTCGACTGTCCTCGTGATGGCGTGTCACCCGGCTATGCGAAAAAACCTGCAACTCGCCCTGATGGCAAGTCCCGTAATCGCGACCTTCCTTTCGCTCACCACGCCATACCTGCAGGCAGAAGCCGGTGCCGCCACAGTCATCACCAGCACCGACGACAACGGCCGGAAAGTCTATGTAAATGAATCCTTTCCAGCGGCCAAACGCTCCGAAACCCCAGTCCAGCGCAGTTCGCTGGCGTTCTGGAGCACTACCGAGCACCGTTGGAAGCCGGTTCCATCCGCCAACATCCGCGCAGCCCGCTCGGCCGCGGCGGAAGTTAACCATTACCTCGGCGAGCAACCTGTTGAAAGCACGCCTCCCACGAATTTTGTCCGCGGGAAAGCGTTCTCTCCGCAGGACATCGACGCTGCCATTGACCAGGCAGCCTCGCGCCACAACGTCGACCCCAATCTAGTACGCGCCGTCATCAAGGTGGAGTCGAACTTCAACCCCAATGCCGTTTCCCGCAAGGGCGCAATGGGGCTGATGCAGCTGATGCCGCAAACCGCACGCCAACTCAATGTTGCGAATCCGTTTGATCCGCAACAAAACGTGGACGCCGGGGTTCGTCATCTAAAGCAGCTTATGGAGAACTACGGAGGCGACGTGAAGCTGACCCTGGCCGCTTACAATGCAGGCCAAGGAGCGGTAGCGCACAGCGCCGGGATCCCGCATTTTGCCGAGACCCGCAACTACGTTAAGCGGATCACGCAACTGTACTACGGAGGATCGGATGACCTGGGCACCCGATTCCTGCAAAACCCAATGCACGATCCGATTCATGTGGAAAGAGATTCCAGGGGCGTTCTGCACATCAGCAACACGGAATGATTCTTGGGAAGGGCACGGCTTCAGCCGTGCCGTTAGGGCTAACAAAGACGCGGGCATTAGCCCCTGAGTCAGAGGTTGTCCCAGGCTTCGATGTACGCGTTTTGTCACAGCGATTACGGGCCGTTCAATTGAAGAATTCAAATCAAAGCGCGCTGCGCTGGACCGCGGCAGTGTTCGCGATGCTGTTGCTCGCGATGCCAGCGTCCGCTGCGCACAAATCCGCGACTTGGGCTGACGCACAATTCGCCGCCGCCGAACAAATGCAAGAGGCCCTCGAAGGTCAGCCACTCGAGACTCGCACCCGCCGCGACTACGAGCGCGTAATCGATGCCTATCGCCGCATTTATCTGGGAGCCCCGACCTCGGGTCGGGCCGATCCCAGCGTGGTCGCCGCCGCCCAGATGACCGAGGAAATGGGCCGCCGCTTCAACGATCCCGATCTTCTGCGCTCCGCCATCCAGCAGTACGAATTCCTGCGCCGCGAGTATCCCGGCAGCAAGTTCCGCTTCGACGCCCTGTTCCGGATCGGTGAGATCTACAAAGACGATCTCCACGACAAGGCTCGAGCCGACGCCACATTCGAAGAATTCCTGCGCCGCTATCCCAGAAACCAGTTCGCTGAAGCAGCACGCCTGGCCCTGGCTGCACCCGCGCAACAACCAGCCAGCCTGAAGTCGAAGGATGCGATCAAGCCCGCGGACAAGGAGGTCAAAGAGTCCAAGCCGACCTCCGACGCCGATAACGACACGGCGGACGACAAGCCTGCAAAAGACGCCGACGCCGCAACTCAGGCCGACAACGAAAAACCATCGCGGGTCCTCGGAATCCGTCACTGGTCCACGCCCGACTACTCGCGCGTGGCAATCGATCTCGAACAAGACGTCAAGTTTGAGTCCCAAAGAATCGACAACCCCGACCGCATCTTTTTTGATCTTCTCAACACTAAGCTCGATCCCAAGCTGGCCAAGACCTTCGACGTAAGCGACGGGCTTCTAAAAGACGTTCGCATGGCGCAATTCAAAGCTGGGCGAACGCGGGTCGTGCTCGATCTGGATGAGCTTTCAGAGTTCAACGCTTCCCTGCTCTCGAATCCACCGCGTCTCGTCATTGATATTCGTAACAAGAATTCCCCAACGACCTGCGTTCCACGAAAGATCCGGTCATCAAGGCAGCGGCAGCGACCACCGACGCAGCAGACGATGAGACTCCCCCAGGCAGGGCCGATCTGGATTCGCTTGCCAAGGTCGAGGAATCCCCGGCGCCGTCGAGAACCGCAGTGCAGAAACCGCCGCGCCGCAACACCGTGATCGTCAGCAACGGCGTGAAGAAAACCATCGTCGATGCCGACGAGGAAGAGCCCGTCGTGCCGGCAGCGAAGGATAAGGGCCGCAAAGACCCAATCCCGGCCGGAGATAAAGACCAAGACACAGTTGCCAAACTCGATCCGCCCGACGCCGACCCGGCAAAAACGAAGACCAATTTAGCCAGCACAGTTCCGGGCACGACCTCAACCCAGGACCACATCAAAAGCAGCACGACGAAAAGCAAGCGCAAATCGCCGACCGCCGATCCCGACGCACGCGAAGCCCAGCCCACCGCCAGCGGCGAACGTTCCCTTACCCGCGCTCTCGGCCTGAAGATCGGCAAAATCGTGATCGATCCCGGCCACGGAGGCCACGACACCGGCACGATCGGTCCCAATGGCCTGGAGGAAAAAGACCTCGTTCTCGACGTAAGCCGCCGCCTGGGAAAGCTCCTGCAAACTCGCCTCGGCGCGGAGGTCATCTACACCCGCAAAGACGACACTTTCATCCCGCTGGAAACTCGAACTGCAATCGCCAACGAAGAAGCCGCCGATCTCTTCGTCTCCGTCCATGCGAACTCGAGCCACGACCCCGACGCCCGCGGAGTTGAAACCTACTACCTGAATTTCACCTCGTCTCCCGACGCGCTCGAGGTCGCCGCCCGTGAAAACGCAGTGTCGGAGAAATCGATTCACGAGCTCCAGGATCTGGTAAAGAAGATCGCCCTGAAAGAGAAGATCGACGAATCGCAAGAGTTCGCCACCGACGTGCAAAGCTCGCTGCACAGCGGCTTGGCTGCGAAGAATCCAGGTGTGCGTGACCGGGGCGTGAAAAAGGCTCCGTTCATTGTATTGATCGGAGCCAATATGCCATCGATCCTCGCGGAAATTTCCTTCGTCAGCAACCCCGGCGACGAACGCCGCCTCGGAACCTCCGAATACCGCCAGAAGATCGCCGAATCCCTCTATCGCGGCATCGCCAAATACGTCGGCGGACTGAGCGGCGTCAAAGTCGCCAGCAAAATCGACAAGGACGCTGGCCAGTAACCCAGACCACCTCACATTTCAACTCAAAGTAGACGGGGGCACTGACCGTGCCCCCTGATACGTCACCGACGACTCACCGTGACCGGCCCCGCTGAACCTACGGAGTGTTTAGCGGTTGCCGCCGGCCAGCATTCCGCTGACTAATATCCCGGTCGCCGGTATCAATGCTCGAACTGACGATACCGTCATCCGAAGCTTTCGTGGTAGTTTTGAAACCGACATTAGACCCGTCAGTCGGCGTATACCGTCCTACAATTTCGAGCGTGTCATTGAGCCCGTCGGGGCGGGTGTTATTGTTGGCCTTCGGGTCCTTGACGTCATAGTATTTGCCACCGTGAAGCAGGAAGCCAACTTCGCTACCGGCGGAATCGAAATAGGCCCCGGCAACGTCACCCTTATTGTTCACAATGCGGGAAATGGTTCCGCTTGCGCCTTCGTTGGGATCACTGACTTTCTTGAAGGTCTTTCCGTTGTAGAGGAAACTCTCGTATCCGCCAGCCGAGCTAATGGCAAACACAGCTATCTGTCCCTTGTTGTTGATTCCCCAGGCTTCTGTACTCGTATCGCCTGTCACGTCGATGCTGGTGTACTTCTTGCCCTTCTTCACATAGCCATGCTGGATGCCGTCGGAGTCCACGTAGAGGCCCACAACATCTCCGCCGTCATTGATGCCGATGGCTTGGGTTCCACTGGATTTCGGGAAGTTGACGGTAGTGAATTTCCCGCCGGAATACACAAACCCTGCGGACAGCCCGGTCTTGGTGCTCGTGCACCAGCCGGCCGCGGCGCCCGCACTGTTGATGCCGTAAAACGCAATTGCGCCGGCAGAGAAGCCTCCTGTGTTCGAACAATTCGGATGGTTGACCGTGGTCAGCTTTTTCCCGGCCAGGATCATCGCGTGCTGGATCCCTTTCGCATCGACAAAGTCGCCGGCGATCATTCCTGCATTGTTGACAGCGAATGTGTCCGTCTCCGTGGCTGTCTTGTTAGCGTGCACGTCCGAAAACTTGAAGGTTAGCGGTGGCGCCGCCGCGATACCGACGGCGACAAACATTAGAACTATCAACGCGCCAAGAATGGATTTTTTCAACGGTTTTCTCCTAGATAGAGGTGTGGTAAAGATCCTCCCCGTGGTGGAGAGTCGTGAAGTGGTTGAGGCCGAGAAATTATCGTCCCCACGACCCGGGCGGTCAAGATGAAAGGTTTTGCACATCGAACCGCCAGAAGACTCGCGGTCGAACACCTTGTAGACTTGTAGGGCTTCTTCTCAAAACACGCTTGGCCGTCAGGCTTATCAGTCGATCGCGATTGGAGGAACAATCTTGAAAAAAGTACTGCTCACGGCGCTCCTGTTGCTGGCGGCGGCAAGCGCGGACGCCTCGACCAAACTGAAGGAAAGCTGGAAGAACCCGAACTATTCCGGCCAGCCGTTCAAAACCATCCTTGCCCTGGGAATGACCAACAACCTGGAGACCCGTGCCGACTTCGAAGTCGCTCTCGCCGGCAAGATGGCCAGGCCCGGAATTACGACGATCGCCGGAACCGACATCCTGCTACGCCCCACCGCCGGCCCCATCGACATGGTGTACCTCAAGGAACAAATCGCAGCCTACAAAATCGATGCCGTCGTTGTTTCCCGGTTGATCAAGGTGAAAAACCACACCGTCGATGTACCCGGCCAGCCCTACTTTCTTCCCTACTACAGCTCTTTCTACGGTTACTACGGAGCCGTCTATCCCATCGTCTACTCCCCGGATTATTTGGTGCAGGAGAAAACCGTTCAGGTTGAAACCAATGTGTACGCCATCAATTCGGCCGATGGCGAACTCGTCTGGACCGGAACCAGCGACACCTTCGACCCTAGTTCCGCCCACCAGGCGATCAACGAACTGGTTGGTCTGATCGTCAAGGAATTGGAGAAGCTGGAAATCCTTACCAAGCCCGGCAAGTAACAAACCAGCTTTGCTCGCGAGCCGGTCAGCCCACGTAGGCGTACGGTCGACAGTCTTCCTGGCTGCTTAGGATCGCCGGATTCTCGAAGTCTCAGTCCAAAATCAGCAAGCGCGCAATAGCAAGTCCAATCCCCACATAACCCCAGACGCCCTTCCCGGGGCGTCGCGCAAAGCTCAGCAACGCCGCCCAAAGCGCGATAACTTTCGCGAGGAATGCATTAAGCCTCGAAGCTGACATTTTCGAATTGACGGCACCCATTCAGTCCGGCTAAAATCCCGCGCGGAAATGGGCAATCGCCACACCGTTCGCAGATTTCGGGCCGTTTTTCCGGGCAGAGATGACGGTTAGCCAGTCTAAAGAGGCAATCCTATGAAGTCCTTGAACACCTTCCTGTCGCTAACCAATCTTCGGTCGCCGATGGCAAAGGCCATCCGGGGCTTTGCAACCGTAGCGTTGCTTGCCGCACCCGTGGCTGTGGTAGCTGTCTTCCCCGCAGTTCCTGCGTCCGCAGCCGCTAAGGAACAGGTTATCTACAGCTTTGCCTGTTTTCGGGCTGCGCCGACGGCTCATATCCCTACTATGGAAATCTGACCTTTGACGCAAGCGGCAAACTGTACGGGACCACAACCAAGGGCGGCATGTGGCGCCACGGTGTGGTTTTCCAGTTGGTTCCCGGCGGAGACGGCACGTGGACTGAGAATGTGATCTACGACTTCTGCCCGTCCTCTGGGTGCGCGGATGGGTCTACTCCGTACTTCAGCAGCCTGGTTTTCGATGGCTCCGGAAACCTGTATGGCACAACGTACAATGGCGGCACCTACGACGATGGCGTCGTATTCGAATTAAGCCCGGTCGGTAACGGTGGGTGGACCCAGAAAGTCCTCTACAACTTCGACTACTACAACAGTGGCGGGGCTGGCCCGATCGGGGGTTTGTATTTGACAATTCCGGCAACTTATATGGCACAACTTACTGGGGCGGCGTCCAAAGCTGCTACGAAAACGCCGGTTGTGGGGTTGTCTTCGAGTTGCAGCCGGGCACCAACGGTACGTGGACCGAGAAAGTGTTGCACTTATTCGACGACAACGGAAAGGACGGCTACAACCTCTACGGCACGCCGGCACTCGATAAAGCCGGAAACGTTTATGGCACAACCTCAATGGGCGGTGCGAACTGCAAGACAGGCTGCGGCATAGTGTTCCAACTGAGTCCCGGCAAGAACGGTAAATGGAAGGAAAAGATCCTTCACAGCTTCCAACTCAATGGCAAGGACGGAGTAGTACCGTACGCGGGCGTGATCCTCGATGCCGCTGACAATGTGTACGGCACAACCGGCGGAGGCGGCGCGGGTACAGGTGCCGCAGGCACCGTTTTTGAGCTGACTCTCGGGAAAACCGGCAAGTGGAGGGAAAAGATACTGCACACCTTCAAGAACACCGGTAATGACGGTAACCGCCCGCAGGCGGGTTTGACGTTCGACGCGGCGGGCAACTTGTATGGGACCACCCTCGTCGGCGGGACGGGTTCCGGGCATGCTTGTAAAGGATGTGGCACCGTGTTTCGGCTGACGCCGGGGACTAACGGCAAGTGGAAGGAGAAGGTGTTATACAGTTTCAACAACAACGGAACTGATGGGATCGTCCCATACGGTGGCGTGGTGCTTGACTCGTCTGGGAATCTGTACGGCGCGACCGAGTATGGCGGTGCTTCCGGTTCGAACTGCAGCTACGCCTGCGGCGTCGTCTTTGAGGTCACTCCGTAACGACCATCCGAGAACAGAATCTTTGGTCGGGGCGATAGGATTTGAACCTACGACCCCCTGCGCCCAAGTAATGGTCGCACGAGGAATCAACGACTTAGACCGAGTGCTACGAATTGTGATGGAGTGTCCCAGATGTCTTGTCCAGCAAGGGTTTTAAGCGATAGTGCGATACTCCGTCACACTCGGTCGGGTTTGGTGGTGGGCACAAAACTGGGCACAGTTGAAAAACGAGGCCGCGCTCATTCTCCCGACCCGAGCATCAGCCCATCGTCCTTGGGCGTCAAGCCTTGAGAACACGGGCGACAAAAGGGGGGACGATTCGACGGGCCGGGCGGTCAAACACACCGATACGTGCAAGCCGGACCTTTCGTTGACGCTCCGAACGTTTCACGCTGGCCATGTGCAGGGGCCAGTGCCGAGTTGTCCGGCGGGGAGCCTACCCCAGTCGCGTAGGCGTCCTTGCCTTCGGCCACCCACAAAAAATAAAAAAAAAATCAGTCGTCATTCCTACTCGCACCGGCACAATCAACGCGCAATTACGAGAACTGAAAGTTGCCTGCCGAGGGGAATCTCCGATCCCCGAAAGCGATCTTACAGGCACGACGAAAACGCGGTCAAACTACTGGGGGGGTACTACGACCCGAGGGGATTTTGCTACACCCTCAGACTGAGGGCAGGCATGGACGACGAAAGCGTAGCCAATTACGCTCCGGTGATGTAAACTCCCCGCGATGAGATGCCGCATACCTGTAACGACTTTGTCGATACTCCTTGTCCTCGGTTGCGCAGCGTCGCAGGATTCCAGCATGAAACAAAGCGACGTGACTCAACGTGTCCAGCGGCTTATGGACATAGAGGTAGGATTTGCCCAAATGGTGCCCTCGGGTATGTCAATCGAGGCAAAAGAAATTTCCCGCAAAGGCACGTCTGGTCATGATCTCAACGTGCAGTATCACATATTTGTAAAGGGTGCCCCCGGCGGTACCCTTTTTCAAGAGATTCAATGGCCAGTGAATGCCGACAAGGCGTCGGCTGTGCTGGCAGGTATATCGACAGGTAAAGACGGAATTTTAATGTGTGCAGGAAGAACGCCGGAGCAGTGTGGAGACACCAAGAAACCGGATGACCCGATTGAATTTGTTAGCAGGCCTAAAAGAGGGGAACCGATTAGGTGAACCCTTCGGGAGGTAAGAATCATGAAACGCGTAGTGATCGGAATCTGTTTGGTGTTGCTGATTGTGGCAGGTGCGAGCCTCATTCCGGGACGTGCGCAGGAAGCGACCGCACCGCCGACGGGCGGTGGTGCGCCGCCAGCCAATCCCCTGAAGGTGGCGCTGCTGAAGTGGTATGCCGCGAATCTAGCGACGACCTTTAAGCTGGGGCAAAGGCCGCAGGGGGTCGCCTTTGACGGGCAAAACATTTGGGTTACAAATACGGACAGCGGGACCGTCAGTAAGTTGCGAGCTAGTGATGGCGAGAAGCTCGGGACTTTCCCTGCGGGCGATCAGCCCTTAGGTGTACTCTTTGACGGATCCGATGTTTGGGTAACGAACTCCTACAGTAACAACGTTATGAAGTACCGCGGGAGCGATGGCAAACTCCTAGGTACGTTTGCGACTAGCAGCAACCCGGGGTGGCCAGCCTTTGATGGGGCAAACGTATGGATCCCAAATTACGACGGCACGGTGGATAAACTGCGGGCCAGCGATGGGACTAGTCAGGGCACGTTCATGGCGGGCCAGGCCGCAATCGCCGCTGCGTGTGACGGGAGCAACATTTGGGTGACAAACTATGGTGCCAACTCAGTGACCAAGCTGCGTGCGAGCGACGGAAAACTGCTTGGAACCTTTAAGGTGAGCTTCAACCCACTGGGCGTGGCCTTTGACGGGGCGAACATCTGGGTGGCGAACCGGGGGGACGACACGGTCACGAAGCTCAGGGCCAGCGACGGCGCGACGCTCGGTACTTTCCACGTCGGCACCAGTCCGTACGGTGTTGTTTTTGACGGGAAAAACATCTGGATCACCACTGGTCTTACTTTGGTTGAGCTTCGGCCTGTGGATGGCAGCATACTTAACTCGTTCAGGATGCCAGGAGTCCCGGCTGGCATCGCCTTCGATGGCGCAAACCTCTGGGTGGCTATCGTTACCAAGAATGTTGTTTCCAAGTTGTGAGCGGGAGAAGTAGCCATGATGCTTCGTCAGTTTTACAACGAGAGTACATTTCTGGGAAAGGAGAGAGTTTATGCAAAAGCTGTGGAAGGTGATCCGTGCCAGTCTCGTGGGCCTGCTTCTTCTCGGAGGGGCCTCAACCGTCAGCATACCAGCCAACTCCCAGGTGAATGTTGTCACTTGGCACAATGATGTCGGGCGCACGGGGCAGAACACGAGCGAGACGGCGCTCACGCAGGCAAAGGTGAGCGATGACATCACGTTCGGCAAGGTGTGCTCCTACACAGTGGACGGCCAAGTGTATGCGCAGCCTCTGGTCGTCACCAACGTTAAAATTAATGGGACCACGTACTCGAACGTTGTTTATGTCGCGACGATGAACGACAGCGTGTATGCCTTTCAAGGCACTAGTACCACCACTACTTGCAATAAGCTGTTGGGGCCGGTGAGTCTCCTGAACAACGCCAACAGTGAATTTGCCGCAAATTGCGGCGACTTCCTGGGTAATCTATGTCCAGATATTTATCCGGCAGTTGGGATTTTGAGCACTCCCGTAATTGTGATCGAGGGCACGAGTCCGACAACAACCGGGACGATCTACGTCGTTGCGAATTCAGAGTGCTCTAGCTGTAATAGTGGCACCACGGGATTTTTCCATCGCATCCATGCGCTTGACATCACGACGCTTTCGGTGGCATCGGAGAACTACGGCGGTCCCCAACCGATCTTCCCCTCCAGTGCCAATGAGAGCACTTTTTCGGAAGGCCACGTTCAGCGACCCGCCCTGCTTTATCTAGTGGGTCTAACCCCGCTGAAGAACATGGTCTATGTCGCCTTCTCAATGTCGGACGGAGCTTCTCCTCTCCCGCCCGGATGGGTCTTCGGCTTCGAGGCAGAGGACCTTACGGCCACGCCACTCACGTACACAACGATTCCATCTCCTGGCTCGGGCCATGAGGGAGCCGGTATCTGGCAAGGTGGAGGCGGACTAGCAGCGGGAAAGGATTCGGACAGCGGAAGTAGGTACATCTATCTTGACACAGCAAATGGTACATACAACCTCAACAGCGGCGGGAGCGATGCGGGAGATAGTTTCTTGAAATTGACCACTGATCTCTCGGCGGTTGCCGATTATTTTACGCCATACACCCAATTTTGCCAGTATTGTGCGGACAACGATTTTGGATCTGGCGGGGTAATGTTGATCCCCGATGATGTTCTTTCGGGTAGCTATTCGCACGTTGCCCTCGGCGCTGACAAGCTTGGAAATATATATGCTATTGACCGCGGGTCTCCAGGGGAATACAGCGGTTCCTTCACAGGCACATGCGGGGGTTCCCCAGTGTGCAGCGGTACTAACCCAAACCTCAAAACGCTTTCACCAGGTACTTCAGTTTTTCACAATACAGGTGCGTACTGGAACCTTAATGTTTACTACGGCCAAGCGAACGATAATCCGCTGAGATTGTACCAAGTGGCATCCAGCTGTTCGGGCGGGGGCAGTGGCCCTCTCTGCTCGACCAGCGTTAACTCCAGCCCGATTACCTTTAAGTACGGGGTCACGCCCTCCGTGTCGTCCAATGGGACCACCTCAGGTACTGGCATTGTCTGGGCTATCTGGACTTGGAATGGGGGCAGTGGTGGCAATCACAATCGGGCAGCTCTTTACGCTTTCAACCCCAGCACACTTGCGGACCTATATAATACCGACATGTGCTCTCAATCGGGAACCTATCCGGACCGCCCCGGTGGTTTCACAACAAAGTTCTCCGTACCTACGATTGCTAACGGCTTTGTCTACATCGGAACTCAATCGAGCTTCGATATCTACGGGCTAATTCCAACAAGGACATGTTGACCGTTGGTTTCGTGACGCCTATCAACCGCAAATCACTAGGGAGGAAATCATGGAATGGACAACGCCATAATTTGAAGAAATCATCTTGAACTGCGAAATCAATTCGGAACTTCGCGATGCAGCCCTCTTTGGATGTCAGGTCTTCCCTTGCCCACCAGTCCACTACTTCCCTCGCAAAACATTGACACCCCCTCTGGCACGGCCATCAAATCAAAGCGGCAAAGGGAGGTGTATTCTTCGTATCTTCCTGCCCTCATCACTCGGCCTCGCGCCCCCATTCCTCCAGCTGTCTATAGAGGAGCTCACGAGCGGGGGGCACGGGTAGAGGGGGGTGTAGCAAAATCCCCTCAGGTCGTAGTACCCCCGTCAAACTACTGGGGGGGTAGTACACTTCGGGAAAAATTCGGCTACACCCCTCGTGCGGATCCATCTTCTTGCTTAGGCTCTGAGGCGTACGACAGGGCGCTGGCTGCGTCATTTTCATCGTAAGTAGCTCGTCTGTGCAAGTCGACGCTGCGTTGACGCGGTTCGAAGCTGGAATCGAGCGGCCTCTGTCGAGCGACTCGCGAGAAAATGATTAAACTTCGAACCTTGTGGCTTCGATTAGTCTCCCTAGACGCCGGGACGCATATACTAAGGATGGTGTGAACCAATTCGAGTCGTGCGCGTAGCGCTCAATGGGTGAATCGCAGCAGAAACAGGCTGGAAAAGAGTAGGTCTCGGGGTTGATTTTGTAGTATAGTCCAAGCCGCTGGTGCGGATTTGGCCTGAGTTCCCCTTTTTGAATCCCCAGCGTTACTTCCGAATTTGAGGTTCTGTTATGCGATGCAAGCCCTTCTCGAGAGTCTTTATGGCGATGCTGTTGTTCGGGTCGGTGATTTTGGCGGGCGCGCCATGCGGCTGGGCTTCGACGGTGACGGTTTTGTACAACTTCAAAGACCGTAGCGACGGATACTCGCCGAGCGGCGTGATTATGGTCCACGGCAAGCTATACGGTACCACGGCAACCGGCGGTACCTACGAGAGCGGGGCTGTTTTCGAGCTCGTGCATACGAAATCAGGGTGGGTGAAGAAAACGCTTCATGAATTCACGGGCGGGGCCGACGGATTGGACCCTACATCCGGTCTGGTTGCGGACAAAGCTGGAAACCTCTACGGTACCGCCGGAGGAGGGGTGGTCTTTGACCTGACGCGTGGCTCGCGAGGGGGCTGGCACTTTCGCGTGATCTACACATTCAACGGCACGGATGGCGCTGACCCGATCGGACTGTTTTTCGATGCCGGAAGCCTCTACGGCACTACGGCCGCTGGGGGCGGCACGGGGTGTGCTTATGGGCATGGCTGCGGCACTGTGTATGAGCTCTCGCCGCGTACTAAGGGTAACTGGGAGTTGACTACGCTGCACGACTTCAAGGGGACTGATGGTGCAAATCCCGAGGCACCTCTGTACCGGGATGCTGAGGGCAATCTGTATGGCACGACCGAGGGTGGGGGTGGGCGCGGGTGCCCGGGCTCCTTTGGCTGCGGCACAGCGTTTGAGCTTTCGCCGTCGGGTGGCGGTTGGAAGTTTAGCGTGCTGCACCGGTTCGGGGGTGGGGTCGACGGCTGCAACCCACTCGGTCCCTTAGTTATGGACCGGGAGGGCGCGCTCTATGGCACCGCGACGGACTGCGGTGCGGGAGAGGGCCTCGTGTATCGGTTGACTCCGCGCGGCGCGGGATGGCAGAAGAGTGTGCTTTACCGGTTCGGGCCGCCCCCCGACGCTGCATTGCCGGCCGACGGCGTGCTATTTGGCTCGGACGACACCATGTACGGGACTGCCTTCGAGGGCGGGACATTTTACGAAGGTGCGATATTCAAGCTGGAGCGTTCGGGCGGGGGTTGGAAGGAATCAGTACCTTTCAGCTTTGACGTGTCGGACGGATTTGGTCCGATATCGTTGGTCTCTGGCGGCGGAAAGTACTACGGTACGGCGGACGGTGGCGGCGACGGTACCTGCCAAGGGCCCGGCTGCGGCGTGGTATTTGAGTTTGTTCCGTAGGTGGTTTGCGCAAATTGAGGGAGGGGACGCGCACCCCTCCCTTTTGTCCGCTTGCGCCGTGGGCCGACCTACCCTACACTATCCATTTTGGGCAGCGCTCCCGTGCGAAAAAACGCAATGTCGCAGCTTTTGCTGGAACGCATGTGCGTTCCGCGCTCCTCATATGGTCACCCGACCAGTCAGGAAGAGACCACGCAAGGGGAAGGATGTACCCTAAGATAACGATTGTCAATATGCATGAGTGTGCACATGGACTAGGTATTGTTGGGCAGAATTGTTGGCGCGAAATCGCCGTTACACTCAAAACGCGTCAAAACGTGTAATGGCCTGTGGCTGTTGAAAAACTCAATCTCTCGAAACTGGTCGAAAAAAAAACTTTGCGCTAGGATGCCCTATAAACGACGTTCTCGATTTTGGTGGACATTTGCTATCCCTTCGCGAAGACCGCTTTTTCAAAGGAGGGAATTTTTCAACACCCACTCGCGATTACACTCATTTACCCTTCAAAGCTCGGTCACACAGGCTACTAAAACGACTACGGCTTATGATTTGACGCCCATTTCCGACTTGTATCTCGTAAGCCAGCGCTCAAATTCGGCATAGTAATTGCGTTTTACTGGGATATCGCGAACTAGTTTTCTAATGAAGTTTTTACGGTCAAACCCGCTCTCGCGGGCGCATCGTTTGATGCCGATGTGCTTGATATCGTTTTTTACTTCTTCACTAGCGACCACCATTTTTGATCTTCCGTACTCTGTTGCCTTGAACTCCATAACGCTGATATCGTCGCCTTCTCCCCACCCGCCGGGGAAAGTGTCGGCGAGAAACTAATCAATTTCGCCAGCGCCTGCCAATGCCCGTGGAAGTCGGCATCCGCCCGCGCGGATGTCGGCTGCTGTACGCCAATGAGATAGCAGCAGAGATGACCTCAGACGCGTTCGAATAGCTTAGGCAGGCTCGTTTTCAGCCCTTTGGCGATCCTTCCAATGTTCACCAGTGACACGTTCCTAACCCCGCGCTCGATCCCGCTGTAGTACGTCCGGTGCAGGCCGCAACGCTCCGCAGCCTCTTCCTGATTGATCTTCTGCTCCTCGCGAATGCGGCGGATGGCGCGGCCAAACCTGATGCGGATATCGAGCGGCATTGCACGCCATCTTCGAGGCATGCAGCCAATGCGTACACAGCCGATGAGTCACATTCTCTCTTGACTGCGGATGCGCTCCCGGTTCACTATGGAGTTCCCCAGAAATTGCCGTAAGAGACCCCTGTCCCGAGTTTTTCAGCTTTCGCAAACTAGCGGTAAGAACGGAGGATTCTCATGCGCAATGCATCTTTCGAGGGAATGGTGCGAGGACTCGCTTGCTTTTTCCTAAGCCAGAGTCTCATTGTCCCGTTGCTAGCGCAGCAACCATCCTCAGATCAAACCCAGACTGAGGGCTGGATTCTGGATATCGCTTCGGATCATGTTACTTACAAGCATTGGGACAATGGCAGGGCTTGGCAGAAGCTTACGCCTGAGATGCGAATCATGATGGTCTCTGGGATCGAACAGGGCTTGGCCCTTGAATCGTCATGGAATATATTTTCCTTGACGAGTGGAGACGAATTTCGAGTAATCAGAACCACAACCTATTGTGGTTCGCTTTGAACAAACTATTTATTCTTTAAGTTAACTCGCAACTTTATGATTACGATCCTGCTTGGGGTACTGGTCCTGTTTACATTCTTCATTGTCGTTATGCTCTGGTACATCAATGAGAATCTAGCGCGGATCGTCAACGAGCTGAGTTGGTTTGGCAAGCGTGCAGAGAAGGCAGACCAGAAGCAGCAAGGCAATTGACGTGCCACTCTTACAGCGAGTTGGGGGCGAACGATGTGGGAATTTAATTGGGGCGTGTTCTGGGCACTCTTGGCCGCATTTGCTGCGCGTGGCATCTGGCGCTATTTGGCTTCGGAGGACTTTCAGGAAGCATTTGTGGAAGGGTTCAGGGAGTCCAGAGGTTCCCTAACCTACACAGCGGCCACTCCGGTGTCAGGTCAAGCCACTGCGCATTGCAATGCGTGCGGGAAGCTAAACTGGGCAGACGTGCCCACCTGCCACTTCTGCCACGCCCAGATGCCTGCTTCTCGCTCCGGCTGAGTTGTCCGTCTAGCGCTGGCTGGATGGAGACGTGGCAAGAAATAGCATGGTGGGTTCGGAGGTAAGTAATGTCAGAGAGTCCTAAAGGAATTGCCGGCTGTCGCAGTGTTTCGGAAGACAGCTCGGAAGACTTGGTGAAGGTCGTTATGGGAGGAGTTGTATATATCCTCGCCACCTGTCTTTGCTGGTTCTTCTGGCGTCCGTCACGTACCACAATGTTAGCGCTTTGCGCCCTCGGATTGTTTTACTACGTGGTTGGTTATGCGGGCGTGGCGTTCCGTCAACTCCGCAAGCAGCTAAATCGAATAGAAAGCAAGGTGGATTCTGTATCTCGGAGCAGATGAGAGAGTGTAGCCGCACGGGGGATTCCCCCTACTGTTATGACCGCTTGCCCTTTGCACTTCGCGCACTACAATTTTTGCCGAGTTCATCAATTACTGCGAGTAACTCCGGCAAGGGCCGCCGGAGTGGCCACTGAAATTTGGCCGCTAGGTGCATTGCTTGCTTGATCCCAATGATATGACCGTAGAGGATAAACATGACTTCATGGGAAGATGCGTTCTTGATTTTGAACAAGTGGCGTGGCGATCCAGGACCATCGCTCATCGCGTTTATGAAGGTTCGAGATTGGTCTAGCCCACATGGCGAAACAATCTCTATCGCGGGAGGAGTCTCGGTGTTCATCCGAGAGGCTTCTGCTTTAACCGGAATGGTAACGGTAGATGAGGCAGGTGCAATAAGTGACGTTGATTTGTCGGGAGCAACTTTTGAATACTCGGACTCAAGGGACTCGCCACTCGTAGACGGGAACTGGGTATGTTCTTTAGTGGCAACTTTCCCAGATGGGGAGATATTAGTTTTTGCCGAGTATCCTGAGGTTTGAGCTTGCACCATAGCTCTGCTCCATGCGATGATTCGCGAAGAACAGAACCACGTTTTTTATTTTAAGGCTCGATTTTTCGGGCCTTTCGCTTTTTGTGATTAAATCATCGGCTCGGGGAGGATTGCAAATGAAAACCGACATCTACACGAAAATCGTCCTAACCTTAATTGCAGCGTCCTTGCTTTGGTCGAATCTTGCTACGCCTCGTACTGTCGCCAAAGCCCAAGATGAGCAGCGCGTCATCATCAGCGACATTGATCTTATTACTGGACGTGGAATGCCTATCCACGTAACTGAACCTGTAGAAGTCAAGTGTAAGTAACACGCAATCCGTGTGCCACTCCCACGGCGCGACTAGCGCAGATCAGCCACCCACCAGCTTGTGCGAGGGTTCCCCGGGAGGGCGCAGGCCGCTACCGACCCCTGTCATCTCGTGGGTTCGTATCGCTCCGTATCACTCCATCACACAACGACCGATCTTGCCTACGCTCCGGCTGATGAGCGGAAGGCGAGATACCTAGCATCGAAACCGGCGGGGTCTTGCGCGTACTCCGACTCCATACCTTCAAGAGTGAGTCGCGTCCACAACTTCGGCTGGTGAGTACAGCCTCGCTCGTACCGTATCACCGTTCGGGTGCTGACCCCCCAATGCCATGCAAACTCGCGCTGTGTCCATCCCAGAGAGCGGCGCGATTCGCGGACGCGCTCGCCGAAAGACAGACAGGCACAGGGCAGAGGTTCCGCCCGTGGCGTCGGTTCGTCATGGCGTGGGTCACCCATTTCCCACACGATACCTCAATGTGGCAGCCTGCGTCGCGAAAATTGTTGAAGTGGCGATGCGCAATGTCACACAATGTCACCATCGCACGAGACCCGCCGCAACCAAGGTAAGTAGAGCGCGGTCACCTTCTTATCTCTCGCCTCGCGGCGCGTCGGTGGGTACTTTTCCACAGGCTCACGCAGCCGTACGGGCGGGCGATGCCGTCGGCTCACCTGCGTTCAATGTCAACGTGCAACGTTTCAGCACAGGCGCGGGGAAAATTCATACACGCGAGGGGAGTTTCCATCCGCGTCGCCGCTCCCATCTTCGGCGAGGTTTGGTAAGGAGGGTGACGGGATGGAAGCGTGGGAATGAACACAAGCTGCCCGGAATTTCGGAATCGGACCACAGCCTTGCTCATGCTTCAACTCGCCATCTAAAAGGTTATTCGGTATCACCGACGCTGGTCTGGCCGGGATTCTCCCGGCGCACCAGTCGCACACTCTGTAGAGAATGCTTGAACACAACCAGATCGCAACCCAGCTTGATCGTGAATCTGTCGAACGCCGTGAAAATGGCAGCTACTTCCTCGCCGTTCTGAAATTTGACGATGACCGGATGGCCAACCATCGGACGCAGAAAGGTGTCCTCCTGTGGCTTGGGCTGCGATTTGGCGGTTGGGTTCTGGCGACTGAGTTCGAACCGCTGCCGCAGTGTCAGGTTTCCTTCTTTCTCTTTCACGAGTCTCCCTTCTGACGTAGTCACCGTTTTGCGCAGCGAAGGTGCTTAGAAACACGGTGGCACCGGCACCCTGCGGCAGCACGAACCCGCGCGGACGTGTGCGGACGTAAATTCTCTATTGTTTCGTTATAGACATTCCCTCCTCTTGTACAACAATGGGATTCTCACGTCCGCATCCGCCCGCATCACCATCTGCCGCCGACGCTGGCTCGAACGTGTCGCCTGCCTTGATGCGCAGCCCGAGCCACGTCCAAGTGCGGTTGTGGCCGAGTCGCTGCTTGCGGAAACCCCTGGCTTCGAGGCGCGCAGAGAAGACCTTGCGTGCCAGCGGTCGCTCCTGATTACCAGCAGCCCATTGGCAATACTCGTACCAGAGATCGCCTGCTGGGATAGAGGCATCAGGAGCAATCTCACAACGCTCGTCGAGAAACTCTCCGATGTGGTCGTTTTCCTCCCGGTATGCTTGGCTGGCGGCTTGCACCACGGCAGGAAGACCTAGTCCGTCTCTCTGCCACGCGAGACACCCATCTACGGCCCAGCGTAGGATGCCTGAAGCTTCAGCCTTGAGCTTAGAGAGCAGATCCTTGTCTGCCCGGTCTCCGACGAACTGCTGCAGGAATGGGATCAGCCGAATGCGACGCCAGAATCCCGGCGAGTCGTCCGCCACTTCGGGCTTGTGATTCGCGGCCAGCCAGAACTTTGCGCTCGGAGTGAAAGTAAAGAACTCGCGATACAGCAAGCGAGCGGAGACAGGGTCACAGCCAGTCAGCAGCTTCAACCGGGCCTCATTCAGCGGTGCGGACTCGTTGGTCTCCAATGCCGTCACGAACCGGCGTCTAGGAAGGGCTGCAACGTCGTTCGGAATTGACGAGCGTGCCTTTAGCTCAAACGTGGAGAAAGGCAAGTTGTAGGAATAATCGCCTAACACGTGTCGCAGCACGTCGAGAAATGTGCTCTTGCCGTTCGCGCCGGAACCGTAGCACAGAAAGGCGACCTGCTCTTTGGTGTCACCGGTCAGACAGTAGCCCACAGAGCGATGAACGTAGCCGGTCAAGTCGGCGTCGCCGCCGAGGATATCATTCAGAAAATTCAGCCATTGAGGGCACGCGGCCCTTGACTCGAAAACGACATCCGAGTGCATGGTGAGGAGATCCGACCTTTTCCCGTCGCGAACTTTACCCGTGTGCAAATTGAGGACTCCGTTTCCCACTCCCAGCAGCCACGGATCGCCGTCCCACTCATCGCCAGAGGTAGCCAGCAACGGTTCTGATTTGGCAATCTCCAGCATCGCTTCGAGACGCGGGCGTGATTCACTCCCACTTGCCCAGGTGGCCTCCTTCTTAGCGTCATCCCCCGATAACCCATGCGAAAGCAAATGATAACGGGCCCGTGCTGCTGCCTTCGCCCCCTGCAATACCTTGTCACGGCGGTCCTCAGCCCACCAATGCTTAGACCAGATCAACCATCGACCACGACCGAAGTCGTAGCGCAACTGATCTTTGTACTGGTGTGCGAAGAACTCGGCGTTGCCTGCATCAGTTCGCGGGAACGGTCGCTTGCGTCGTGCAGTAGAATTAGAGTTGGGTGGTTGCGTACTCATCACGCACCTCCCGTTCTGCTGCCGACCGCGAATCGGCAGCTTTCTTATTTGCTGAAGAGTTTTGTGACAGAAAGCGCTCGATAGTACGCATGTCATATCTGACGCAGCGTTCTAGGCGTACAAATTGTGGGCCGCGTCCTTCGTGTCGCCATCTGCGAAGCGCCGCCACGGACACCGCCATGATGCGGGCCGTCTGCTTCTCGTCAAGCAGCCGAGGGAGCATACTTGCCGCGAATTCATTGGCCCGGCGTAACGATCCTTCGTGTTCCATGCTCACACCTCCCTAAACTAGTTGCAGAGTAGAGCCATGTCGCGCTGCCGCACAGAACTTTGGAGGACAAATTCTTGACTTCGGAAGTTACGTCCGCGACCCTATTTGCAAAGCCAAGGTGGGGATGAGAAGGCTTTCTTAAGCCGTCGGTCTCGCACTGTCTTCCTTATCTCCTCGATAAGAGGAAGGTGCTTCCGACGCCATGTTTTGTGCGCATCGAGGGAATACTTAGCGTCGTCCAAGACTGCGGCAATGAGGGAGGATACTTCCAAGTCGTGGGGCTTCTTTGTGCCTTCCGTCACAACAGCAACGACATAGGCTTTCCACGCGTGCAGCTGGATGCTGCGCTTTGGCCCGGCCATTCTGCGCAACCAGTCCAGCCTAATCGCATATTTACGCAGCTGCTCTGCGATAGTTGGTGATTCCCGAAGGCCTACGAATCCAGGAATGCGATATTCAATTGAGGCACGATAGATCAACTTGGAGCGATTCAGCCGATCAATGATTTCAGCACAATGTCTGACATGGTTGATGGCAGCTTTAAAGTGTCGCAGTTTCATTCCTATCTGTGCTTCCCACGACTCATCCGTTAGAAAAGCAAGGTCCATGAGGGTCATCAGCTCATTGCGATCACAACCAGCATCGACGAGGGCTTGTAGATGGGGAGCGGCTAGGTGGTCTTCAAGAACAGTCTCGACAGTAGAAAGCGGCTTCTTGCCGGTCAATTTGCCACCTCCCGCGTGGCACCCCGTTTCTTGAAGCATCGGCAGGCGGGCCGGGATGCGCCCGCCGTTCGCTGCGTCCAGCTAGCCGACTCAGACTTGAGTGTAGCGCGGCAGTCCTGCTAGTCAAGCAGGCAAGGCGACAGGCCGCGACAGATAATTTTTCTTGCGCATAAGCTAACGTTAGGTTTATGATTACTGGCATGACAGACGTGAGCAAAGCGGCGAGCGTGATGGGCCGCAAGAGCGCGAAGGTGCGACAGGAGAAGTGGGGCAAGAAGGAATTCGTCCGCCGGATGCAGGAGTGGGGGAAGCTGGGCGGCAGACCTAAAGGAAGCGGCAATCAAACAAAGAAAGCGAGGTAAATTGTGAGTATCTATAAACGTGGTGGCGTGTACTGGTACAAGTTCCAGTGGAAGGGCGCGCTGGTTCGAGAATCCACGAAGCAGGGCAACGACAAAATAGCTAGGCAGATGGAGGCCGCACACCGCACTTCGTTGGCGAAGGGCGAGGTCGGCATCCGGGACAAGAAAAAGGTGCCCATGTTAGTGGAATTCTGTGAGAAGCGATTCGAGCCGTGGATTGAATCAACGACCGCTAGAAAAACTTGGCTTGATTTTTATCGGGTTGGCCTGCGAGCGATCAAAGGGTACCGCCCGCTGACGAGTCTGCGACTCGACGAGATAACCGGCGAGTTGGCGATTGCGTTCGCGGGATATCGGCAAGCACAGGGACTACAGGTCAGTAGCGTGAACAGCTCGCTTCGCGTTCTACGGCGAGTTCTAAGAGTTGCGGCTGATTGGGGCGAAATAGGTGCAGTTCCAAAAATCAAAATGCTGCCCGGCGAGCGGCATCGCGAAAGGGTTGTTAGCTCAGAGGAGGAGGGTCGATATCTTGCAGCCGCACGCGAGCCATTGGTTTCCATCGGAGCGGTACTGGTGGATACCGGTCTGCGCCCGGAGGAGTGTTACAGGCTCGTGTGGGACTCCATAACCTGGTCTAACGGTCGTAACGGGACGCTTCTTGTTACACACGGCAAGACAAAAGCAGCCAGGCGGGTCATTCCCATGACACCGAGCGTCCGTGCGGTACTTGAGAAGCGGTGGGAGGCGGCTGGAAGACCACTAGAAGGTTGGGTGTGGCCAGCACCAACGCAGAGTGGCCATGTTGAGCCTTCTAGCTTGAAAAAGCAGCACCGCAGGGCTCTTCGCATTGCTGGCGTCCGAGAGTTCGTTCTGTACAGCCTGAGGCATACTTTCCTGACGCGTCTGGGCGAGTCTGGCTGCGATGCTTGGACGCTCGCAAGGATTGCTGGCCACAGCTCGATCACAATCTCAGCCAGGTATGTTCACCCTTCGGAGGACGCAGTCCTCGCTGCTGTCGAAAGGCTGGGTGGGCACAAAACTGGGCACAGTCAAAATCATACTGAGCTTGTAACGAGCGACGGAAAGGCGCTATCCGCATGATGCAACTAGAGAAAATTGGTCGGGGCGATAGGATTTGAACCTACGACCCCCTGCGCCCAAGGCAGGTGCGCTACCAGGCTGCGCTACGCCCCGACTTTATCGATTATAGCCGACTGCTTCTGATTTCTCCTGAGGAACTCCCTCAGTTGTTAGACAGCGGTGTTAGCAAGAACGAGTTGGAATCCCATCTCACGCGCTTGTTTCCGAAGTCTAGCTTCCAGACGTAGGCGGTTCTGTATTTCGTTCTGGGCACAGACGGTTTCATCGTAGGCCTGCCCCATAGTCACCATGTGATAGATGATGCGCGCCAGTTTGTGGGCGGTGGCGGTGATCGCCTTGGGAGCTCCGAGTTTAGCCCGCATCCGGCGATAAAAGTGCCCGAGATAGGATTGACTGCGATGGAGTGCTTGAGCGGCCATGCGGAGTGCCGTTGCCGCTCGGTTCTTGACCTTCCGGGTTTTGACCGACAGCACTTTCCCACCGCTGACCCGGTTGTCCGGACAGAGCCCGAGCCAAGATGTAAACGCGGGTGCGCTGCCAAAGCGCGAGAGGTCAGGACCGATCTCCGCCAACAGAGTTTGCGTGGTGAGGATGTTGATTCCTGGGATCCGCGTCAAGTCGACTCCGAAGATGCGATGGAGATGACTTCTTAGATCGAAACGGGGCACGTCATCACTCGGTTCTTGCTCGTTTTTCGATTCCGGCAAAGAACCTTCGCGAGCATCCACCTTGGACTCGAACGCCTCGAGATACTGCTCAATCTCGTGGTCACATGCCCTGATCAACTCTTGGTAATGACGAAACGCCGTCAACGACTGGCCGAGCGTGAACAGATGCTCGCGCCGATAATCTCCCACCAGCGACTTGGCCAGGGTATCCTCCGTGGCCTTGACCCGCCGATCGCGGAGCGCCGCCAACGTGTGCGGGTTGCGCTCACCCGCCAGGATGGCCTGGATGATCGTTAGACCCGTCACGCCAGTGATATCGTTGATCACGTGGTGCAGTTGCAGATTCATCTGGTCCAAAGCCTTTTGCATGTGTTGCACGTGAGTCGAGGCCATCTGCACCAGGCTGTCCCGGTGGCGAAGGATGGAGCGCACCGTGCAGACCGCCTGTTCCGGCCGGAACGATCCGCGCAGTAAGCCCACCGTATGCAGATACTGCAACCACTGACAGTCGGAAACATCGGACTTGCGTCCAGGCACATTCTTCACGTGACGTGCATTGACCAGGAACACCGTGAACCCTCGTGCCTCCAAAACCTGAAACAATGGGATCCAGTAGACGCTCGTTGATTCCATCGCCACCGTCTCGATCTTGCAGGCTTTCAGCCAGGCTGCCACAGCGTGCAGGTCTTCCGTGAAGGTCGAAAAATGGCGCACCGGTTGCGGATCTCGATCCACAGGCACGGCGATATAGATCTCCGTCGCCCCCACATCCCCACCGGCAGCATTCGGGTTCAGGCAATGCAACACTGGCGCACCTATTTTCTTCGTGCTGTTCTTTCGTTTTCTCGCCATGGCTCCTCCCTGAAATTGACCTGCCATGCGAGACGGCCCAAACCATGCAAAAGAAAGTACTCTCCTGATCGAGATCGACGTACCTCTGTGCGAGGCCGCCGTCATCACTGATTTGAGCACTAGGTTTGGGACCATGCTAGTAAACGGGCTCCCGAAGGATGCACCATTGGAAATTCGGCCTACTTGCCGACGCGCACGGCCCCATCATCTTAGCCTTTCCCATTTCCGCCTCAGTTCCTTACCTGCTTGACTCGCGCATCGCGGGTCGCTTGCTAGTAACCCACGCTGTGCGCCTCCGGAGGTATAATTTCGGGTTGACATGCAAAATCCGCGTTATGCCCTGGTAGCTTATGTGAAGAATGCTGTCGGGGAATTTGTTGAGAACCTCCGGCGGGAACTGCATCCTGAACTGCCTCATCTGCCCGCGCACGTGACCATCCTCCCTCCTCGGCGGTTGCAAGGCGGGGAACTCGGGGCGCTGGAAACGCTCGAGGATATCTGCAGCCAGGCGGAGCCTTTTGAAGTCACCCTGGGCGACGTCGCAACCTTTGTCCCGGTGACTCCGACGGTTTTCATCCGTGTGGCGCAGGGCGCCGCACGGATGCACGACCTTCATGATCGGTTGAATACTCACTCGCTGGCCACAGCCGAGGAGTGGCCTTATATGCCGCACCTCACAATTGCCAAGCTCAGTGGCGAGCAACAAGCGCAAAAGGCCTACATCATCGCCCGCGACCGTTGGGCTTTGTTTCCGGGCAACCGGCAGATCGGACTCAACGAGTTGATCTTTGTGCGCGAACAGGAACAGAACCGCTGGATCGACTTGGCCGGGATACCGCTGGGCCGCAGCCTAGTCAAGGACTAGAAGGTTAAGCGTTCATGTGACCTTCCGCTTGTCCAAATTCCCGTCCTCTCCACTAGTTCATGTCCCCAGGTACAAATCCCTCCCGTGCGTTGCCAAGCGGGGAGAGCGGGCGTAAACAAGGAGTTGGACTCGCTGCGCACGCCGCCTCATCAGGCACCCTTCCCCCAGCGAATCACAGAGGGCTTCTGGAGGTTTCATGCAGATTGGGGTCTACGGAGCAGGGTACTTAGGTACAGTGGTTTCCGCCTGTCTCGCGGACTTCGGCACCCCCGTCAGCTGTTGCCATCCGGATAGCTCGCAAATGGTCGCGATGGCCCAGGGCAGCGTCCCGTTTCACGAAAAGAACCTTACCGAAGTCATCAAGCGTAACGTACGCTCCGGGCGACTGGCTTATTCGACGGACATAGAATCCTTCGCCCGCAAGGCGCAGGTGATCTTTCTGGCCGAAGACAGTCCGCGGCATCTGACTGATCTGGCGATTCGGATTGCGAAGGCCGCGCCCAAACCTCCGATCCTCGCGGTTGTGACCCCGGTTCCGGTTGGGACTGCGTCGGCAATTGAGCAGCGCATTGCCGAGGCATGCTTGCGGGCTACGATCGTTTCGCAGCCCATGTTCTTTACGCCGGGTTGCGCGATCGAGGACTTCAATTGGCCGGACCGCATCATTCTGGGAACCGATTCGAACGACGCAGTGCTGGCCCTTAAACAGATTTTCCACTCTCTCGTGATGCGGGGGGTTCCGGTTATCGTGACCAACCACGAAACGGCCGAACTGGTGCGGGAATCCGCGACTGCGTTTGTCGCCACGAAGATTTCCTTCATCAACGAACTGGCAAGCTTGTGTGAACACGTGAACGCCGATGCCGTCAGCCTGTCCCTTGCTCTGGGCTTGGACAAGAAGATAGCGCCCCGCTGCCTGCAGCCGGGAGCCGGAATGGGCGGCCTGTTTGCGGAGTCAGATATGGATTCGCTTGCCGATCTGGCGCAGCGCAACGGCGTATCGCTCAAAGTTCTGAGTGCCGCGCGCGAGGTGAACCACGGCCTGGCCGATCAGGTGATCGAAAAAATTTCGAAGTGCGTTCAGTCCGTGCAGAACAAAGATGTCGGAATTCTGGGGCTGGCCTTCAAGCCCAACACCAATTCCGTGGCAGGTTCGTCTTCCATGCGGCTGGCAAAGAGCTTGATTACCTTGGGCGCGCGCGTTCGGGCCTACGATCCCGTCGCGCTTCCGGACGCACGTCTGGAACTGAACGGCTCCGTGTTTTACTGCGAATCTCCCTATGCCGCGGCCGAGGGCGTTGATGCTCTAGTCGTTGGCACTGGCTGGCCGGAATTTCGCGGCCTCGATTTCAGCCGCATCAAACAAATGCTTCGTCGTCCGCTCATCGTGGATACCAAGAACCTGCTCGACTCCGTCCGCCTCCGCGCCCTGGGGTTTGAATACGTGGGCGTGGGCCGCGGGTAAGGGCGTTTCGTCAAACCTCCCCGGACGTGGCGTCCGGGGCTACGTGAGCGTTGCCCGGGTCGGAAGTTCTCCTCGCTAGTTGTTATAATCCCTAGTACGCGGTGGGAGTAGCTCAACTGGCAGAGCACCGGACTGTGGCTCCGGACGTTGCGGGTTCGATTCCCGTCTCCCACCCCAGAAAGTTGCAAAACAGCCATACTCCCGGCGACAATCGCTGGGGTGGAGAATCTTAATCAGAGCGATGCCCTGGCGCCTTCGGGCGGCAATCCATTCCGGCCCGGCATCATGGTGCTTGTTACCTTGGGGAATCCGAGGGAGAAGTTTTGGGGAGCCATCCTTTCTCTTACTCCGGAAGGGCTGAGTCTTTGCGGTGTCGAACTGGCTTCGTTCGACGACCTGGTATCTTTGGTCAAGGACGGAGAGCCGTTTTCTCCCGGTGTCGTCTTTCTCCCGATGCACCGTTTGGAACGCATGGAACTCGATCTGCCGGACGGTAACCTTCCGTCGTTATCGCAGCGCTTCGTCGCCAAGACCGGTCTCGATCCCGCCAGCATTCTCATTCGCCACAGCGCGGCGAATCCGATTGAGGGGCAGAAGTGAAGCTTTCGCAACTTCTCACTGCTCCCAATCAGCTCACCCTGCTGCGGATGATGTTCTTGCCCTTCATCGTGATCAAACTGGTCGAGGGACACTATTCATTGGCACTGATCTTGTTTGTGCTGGCCGGGCTCAGCGACGGGCTCGACGGCTTGCTGGCGCGCACTCTCAAGCAGCAGACGATGCTGGGGCAGTATCTTGATCCCATCGCGGACAAGCTCCTGCTCAGCACCATGTTTCTGGTGCTCTCGATCTTGCATAAGATTCCGTGGAGATTCACGGTCGTGGTTTTCAGCCGTGACATTTCCATCCTGTTCGCCAGCGCCGTGCTTTATGCTATCGCCGGCCTTCGCGACTTTCGTCCCAGCATCTTCGGCAAAGCCAACACATTCGCCCAGGTTGCGGCCGTGTTCTTCGTTCTGCTGCTCGAAGTAAACGGATCGCGATGGGTTACCATCGCCCGCCTTTCGTTCTTGCGCGCGACTTTCATCTTCACGATCCTCTCCGGAATCCACTACGTGCTGGTTGTGGGACAGCGGCTGCGATCCACTCACCAGGCTTCAGCCGAGCCCGCGACAAGTGGTGGGATTTGACGTGGTGAGACAGAAATGGGCCGGAATATGTACCTTCTCGTGCACAACGCAAAAGATTCCGGTTTCCCTGGCGCTATCCTTTCAGGGCTGTTTCCGAACAGCCCTGCTCCGGGCACATATATCTGAGCACATTCCGTTGCCGGTCGAGACTGGAGATAAACATGGGCCGGCCGTGCCTTTCGCAGCATGGCTGGTCACTGGAGACACGGGGGGCCTCGTCCCTTTTTGGAGTGGCGTATCCCAGGGATTCGGTGAAGCAACGCTGGCAGAACTTTTCGGTGCATCGGAAAAACTCAAAAGAATAGTTGACGTTGAACGGGGCGAGCAGGAATTCCATCGTCCGATAGTGCTGATCGCACAAAGGCAACGTGTCGGTCCTCATGGGGGGAGTCTAGCATCGGCGGCAAGACAAGGTCCGCAGGAACCGCTACCTGAGCCATGATTGTCAAGCCCTCTGCGTTCTAACCCCCGGCGATTTGACCCTCGTTCTTTCATCCCCCTAGAATAAGCGGTTCTGCTTTCTGTTTCGGATCTCACTATGGCGTTCCACCTTTACAACACGCTCTCCGGCAACGTTGAAGAATTCCGGCCGCTCGAAGACAACGAGGTCCGGATGTATGCCTGCGGACCCACGGTTTACGATTACGGCCATATCGGGAACCTCCGGACATTCATTGCGGTGGACATTCTGCGCCGCTTTCTGCGCCAGAGCGGTTACAAGATCCACCATGTGATGAACATCACCGACGTCGATGACAAAATCATTCGGAATTCAACGCGCGATGGGGTGAGCGTCCAGCAATACACGGCAAAATATGAGAACGCGTTTCTCGAAGATACTGCCGCGCTGAACATTGAGCAGCCGACCCTGGTGCGAGCGACGGATCACATCCAGGAGATGGCGGAATTTATCGCCGAATTGGAGAAGAAAGGATTCGCTTACCGGACGGAGGACGGATCCTATTACTTTAGGATCGCGAAGTTCCCTGCCTACGGAAAACTCTCCAAGAAGGATTTTGCAGGCATGGAAGACGGCGCACGCGTGGATGTGGACGAGTACGAGAAAGACAGTGCGCGAGACTTCGCGCTGTGGAAGGCGCCGAAGCCCGGCGAGACTTTTTGGGAGACGTCGATTGGGCCCGGACGGCCGGGCTGGCACATCGAATGCTCGGCCATGTCCATGGAGGAATTGGGCCCCACCTTCGATCTCCATGCCGGCGGCGAGGACCTGATCTTCCCTCACCACGAGAATGAAATTGCGCAGTCTGAGGCGCTGACTGGAAAGCCGTTCGCACACTTCTGGTTTCACGTGCGATTTCTTCTGGTCGAGGGCGAGAAGATGTCCAAGAGCTTGGGCAACTTCTACACGCTGCGGGACCTGGTGCTTAAAGGGCATAAGCCATCGTCGATTCGATTCTTGCTGGCGTCCGTTCCCTACCGCAATCAGCTCAACTTTACTTTCGACGGACTGAAGCAGGCGGCGGTGTCGGTGGAACGGTTGCGGAATTTTCAGCTTCGTTTGACCACCGGACAGTTTCCCGATGGCTCGACTCAGAGCATGGCCGAGTCGGCGCGTGAAACCGCCGAGAGAATGCGGGCTGGCATGGACGATGACCTTAATACCGCGCAGGCTCAGGCGGCGATCTTCGACATGGTTCGCAAGGTCAATGCCGCAATGGATGCGGAAGAGTTCAAGAAAGACGACGTCCCCGCGCTGCTCGCCTCACTACGGAGCTTTGATGAGTTATTTGCAGTCTTGAAAGACGACGATGCGCCGAAAATTCGCAACTTCGTGGAGTGGGCGAAAGCCGACGGTCGCGAGAACGAGATCAGCAAGGATCTGCTCGAAACTGTCGGGGCACTTCAACTCTCCGACACCGCCATTGAGGCGAAAATCGCGGCGATGGAAGCCGGGCGCCGGGCCCGTGACTTCAAGGCTTCGGACGCAATCCGAGCCGAACTCGGCTCGCTTGGCATTATTGTCGAAATCACGAAAGACGGCGCTCGCTGGAAACGAAAATAGAGACGGCGCCTCTACCTGCGCAACCTTGACGCCGGTAGAGGCGAGGGGCTGTGCTTGCTATCTGAGCAGGCAGCCGGCGGTAGTGAAGTCCGGCACAGAGTTAACGGTGGTGCCGCAGACTTGCAGATTCCATTCTTTTTTCAAATCGCTGGCTTGGGGAATCGGAACATGCTGGCGAGCGATCTTTTGAGCCGCCGTGTGGCTCGAGGTCTGCGGGATCAGGGAGGCGAAACTCGCGACCGTCGTGAGAATCAGATTGACTCCCGCTGCGATTCGGGCTGACAGAACCGGATCGGCGATGTGCGCCGCCTGCAACAGGGCGGGAAGGTTCTGGTTGATGCCCGCGATTGCGCTCTCGATCTTCTGCAGAGTCGTCGCGCTCGGGTTCGCCCGGTATTCGTTATAGAGCGTTTCCAGCAGATTCAAGTCCTTGCTGGCCTGCGTCGAAATGTTCTGGATAGCGGCCGCTTCCGCAGCGTTGATTTGCTTGCCGGACTCCAGCGCGGTAACAAGAGTGCCGATATTCAGGGCCATCTGGGTCAGCACTGGCAAATCGGCCAGAGCGATGCTGATCCATTGAGCGCTGCAGCCGGTCGCTAACAGTGAAATCGACAACACAACCGCGAGTATCGCTTTCGATTTCGAGATTGAGTTTCGGATTGGGTTTGAGCTTGATTTCATGATAAGACCTCTCCTTTGGGTTGTAATCGTTAGAGTTCTGACTCTTCGCCGGTTCGCGGACTACAATTGAGTGCACTCGGCAACCGGCAACCAACAGCGGAATGAAATCTCTCGACGAATATTTGGCAGAGGCGGAACAGGCGCACGGTCATCTGTGCGCAGGACAAGTTCTCGGAGTCCGCCTGGCCATGCTAGGTCTGACAAAGCTCGGCATTGACGATCCTCGCGGCAAGGATCGAAAACGGCTGGTAACTTTTGTGGAAATCGATCGTTGTGCGACCGATGCGGTCGCTGTCGTTACCGGCTGCCGTCTCGGCAAGCGCGCATTGAAGTTTCGCGACTGGGGAAAAATGGCTGCGACCTTCGTCGACGTGAGCACCGGCAAAGGCGTACGAATTGCGGCCAAAGAATCATCCAAGGCTCTGGCGCGACAGATGCATCCCGAACTCTCAAATAAAAATAGCCAGCAGATGCTGGCTTACCGCGAAATGCCGGAGGACGACCTATTCACCACGCAATGGGTGAAGGTCGACCTGCCCCCGGAAGAATTTCCCGGATACAAAGGTGAACGAATTGTTTGCGAAGTCTGCGGCGAAGGAATCAACTTTCGCCGAGAAGTGCGTCGTGATGGAAAACTGTTCTGCCGCGCCTGCGCTGGCGAACGATATTACGAGCCGCTATAAGCAGTAGAGCGATAACAGAAATAGGCGACTCGATTACCTTCAGCAATCGAGATGCTCTACGTTAGTGATGAGCTATTCGCTTTTCTTTTCATTGCTGTATGATGTGTCCGCTATGCCAATCACAGATGGTCCCTATCTAACAGCCGCCTTCTTCTGCGAAAAAGTCTTGCAGGAGGGTGATGGTGTATTGAGTGCCATCCGAATCGTAGACAGGTGGAACATCAGCGGTCCAACTGAGACGCTAACAGGACCAGCCGTTATTCAGGCTTCTCTATTGCTCATGTTTAAGTCCGGCATTTACAGAGGCAACGCGCAATTAACCGTCACTCCGATATCGCCACAGACCAACGCAAGAATGCAGGCCATCGTAGTTCCCGTTTTGTTCGAAGGTGAGGATGACAAGGGAGTCAACATAACGGCCCCCATTGCCTTCCCGATCCAAGAGCTAGGCACATATTGGTTCGAGGTGCAGCTAGCGGGACAGGCCTTAGCGCAGCGAATAGTCACTGCTATACCGATGAGGGTTGCCTACTTACAAATTGGCCCCATGGCTGCTGCTCCACAGAACCCAACCAACCTCCGGTGATGGATGTAGAATTGTTGGTAGTTGCAGTGATCTTTACAACCCCTGTTGTCGATACAACCGAGCCGGAAGCTAAACCAAGGCCCGCCAACTGTGTGAATGGGTCCCAATTGGGCGGTTGAGGATTGGCAGTGCTCCACCATTTAGGACCGCTCTCTATCCACGCTTGCCGCAACTCCTCGATGGACGCATTCACGTCGTGGAGACCAAATTCGGTTCCGCACGATGGACAACTATTGAAGTTCGCTGGTTCGTCTGTCATCTTGTAACCACATACAGGACACAGATGATTATTCATTTTGTACACTCCGCTCGAAAGTAAACCAGATTATTGGCACACCCATGACAACGCCCATTTCGCTTCGCTGCGGACCGTAATGCACCAGGCAACGAGGAGCACGGAACCGGCTTGAAGTACGTCCTGATAATGTTCGCACGATCAATAACTCCAAATGATTCATCGGCAGGATCATATCGCAACTTCATGCCACACGAACGTACACATTCGTGTGCTGTCGCTGTCTGACTTCCGCCAAGGAAGGCATCGGCCATTCGTTCATAGTCATTAGCATTTGATGCACCAAAGTCACTTCCGTGTTCTTGGAAGTGGTAGTTCAACTGCGCTACGCTCTCGAATCCGTTTGTTATCAGTGCCATCCAACGCGGGATGATACCACAGCGCGGATGGCAGCATCACGGCGGCAAACATCAAACGAACACTCCAAACTCACAATCGCGCTACGCAAGTTTCCCAATCTGAAGCACACCATAAGATCGAAGCCGCCAAAGAAAAGCGAGAACGGCACCACGGAGTAATCATGGTCAACGAAAGCTGATTAATTCCAACCTACGCCGCCTGTTCGCAGGCATGGGCCACCCGCAAAATCGTGCTCTCATCGAAATGCTTGCCCAGAATCTGCAATCCGACGGGCAGCGTCTCTTTCGTCTCTCCGCAGGGAACCGAAATTCCCGGAATCCCCGCCAGGTCCGCCGTGACCGTAAAGATATCCGCGAGATACATCGACAACGGATCGTCGACCTTCTCCCCGAGCTTGAAAGCGACCGTAGGACTGGTCGGAGTCACAATCGCATCCACCGTCTTGAAAGCTTCTTCGAAATCGCGGGCGAGCAGAGTGCGCACCTTCTGCGCCTTCAGATAGTAGGCGTCGTAGTATCCGGCGCTCAAGGCGTATGTGCCCAACATGATGCGGCGCTTCACCTCGGCGCCAAATCCCTGATCGCGACTACGCCGGTACATCGCGGAGAGCGTGCGCCCATCGTGGGCCCGGAAACCGTACCGAACACCATCGAAGCGGGCCAAGTTCGACGACGCTTCCGCCGTGGCCACGATGTAGTAAGTCGGAATCGCAAATTCTGTGTGCGGCAGCGAGACTGGAACGATCTCGCAGCCTGATTCCGCCAGCTTTTGAATCGCGGCTTCCACCGATTTTCTGACTTCTGAATCCAATCCTTCTCCGAAATATTCTTTTGCCACGCCGAGTTTGAGGCCGCGCACCGGCTTCTCCAGTTCTGCAACATAGTCAGGAACCGGTACTTCGGCGGAAGTCGAATCCATCGGATCGCGGCCTGCGATCGTCCGCAGCACGATGGCCGCGTCCTTCACAGTTTTTGTGAGCGGCCCGATGCGATCAAGCGACGACGCGAACGCGATCAGCCCGTAGCGCGACACTCGTCCATACGTCGGCATCAGCCCAACCACGCCGCAGAACGATGCGGGTTGCCGGATCGAGCCGCCGGTGTCCGATCCGAGCGTCGCTACAGCCATATCCGCTGCGACGACCGCCGCCGAACCTCCCGAGGAGCCTCCGGGGACGCGGGTCAGATCGCGGGGATTGCGAACCGGACGCCACGCGGAATTCTCGTTTGACGACCCCATCGCGAATTCGTCACAGTTCAACTTGCCCAGCACTACCGCGCCCGCAGCTTCAAGCCGCGCCACAGCGGTGCAGTCGTATGGCGGAACGTAGTTGCCCAGAATTTTCGACCCCGCCGTGGTTCGCACATCGCGGGTCACCATCACATCCTTGATCCCGACCGGAACGCCCCCCAACGGCGGCAGCTTCTCTCCTTTTGCAGCCAGTGAATCCATCCGCAGTGCCTGTTCCAATGCCCGCTCCTTTGAGAGCGTGAGGTAAGCACCAATCTGTGGATCGTCTTTCTGGATCTTGGAGTAGAACGCTTCCGCTAATGATGCAGCCGTCGTCTTGCGCTCTTGCACCGCGGAGCGGGTGGCCTCGATGGTGAGTGAGTGCAAGTCCATAAGAGAAATGTCACCGTTCAGATGAGGTGTTGCGCAACAAGAAGTTTCTAACGAATCCTGAACTCGTTATTCCGAGCGAAGCGAGGAATCCCTATCCCCGCCACCAACGATCAGGGCGCGTGGGGATGCTTTGCTTTGCTTCGCTCAGCATGACAATCCAATTTATGAGATGACAGCCGGCCACACAATCTATCTTTCGATCACCTTGGGAACTTTGAAGAATGTTCCGTCCGAGTCGGGAGCGTTTTGGAGCGCGACCTCATGTGGCAATGATTTTCTTAGGCCCTCGAGAATATCTTCACGGGTGGCGGAAGCAAAGCGCCCGGTTTCGGGCTGATCAGCCCCGTACCTGTCCGACACTTGCGCCATCGGTGGCACGCCGGTTGTGTCCAACTGATTGAGCCGATCGATGTAATCGAGAATCGAATTGAGATCGCGCAGCAGCGGACCGCGTTCGTCCTCGGTCAACTCGAGATTCGCCAGATCCGCGACATAGGCAACGTCCTTTTCGGTGACTTTCATTTCGTGTGGCGGGACTCTTATCCGCGTTCCCGAAGGGCAACAACACGTGACGCAATTCACTTTGGGAGTTATGGAGGCCCTATTTTTAGAATAGCAGCTTCGAAAGGTAAACATGACATGCTTTCGAACAATATTTTCCCTTTGTATTCAGTGACTTATGCAAATTTATGCCCTGGTGGGGGCTTGACAAGTTTTCGGCTTAAGTTGCGTTTTGCACCTTTCTTAGTGCATAGCGGGTTATCGGGTGGACGTGCAGTCGTTTCTACCGGGGATCGGAAACTCGCGCTTCACAAACGCCATGGCTTCCTCGCTGTTAGGCAAGCGTCCTTCCAGTTGCCCATCCTCCACCGCTGAAAGAATTTCTTTGAACTGCGGCCCAGGCTTGTAACCGGCTGCAATCAAGTCGTCCCCTGTGATCAGAGGAGTCGGCCGCAGGGCCGCTGGTGGCGTGGATGCGATCTTTTCGCGTGTGAAATTGTAGGAGGTTAGATCTCCGTGGCTAGACTGGCAATCCATCTGGTGCAATTGCAGATGTTCGTCGAATCGCGGCATGCGCACAAATCTTTTGAACGTAGATTCATTCATCTGCCGGACGTGCGCGAAGCGCATGTGGTTTTTTACAAGGGCAAGAATCTGTTCGGTGTCATGGTTGGAAAAGCGAAGGCGATGGCAAATTTCTTCGGCAATCTTGACGCCGACGTCGACGTGCCCGTCAAAGCGAATGCGGTCAGGCGCAATTCGAAATGTGGCAGGTTTGCCCACATCGTGCAGGAGCGCGCCCCAAGCCAGCGTGATGGAACAGGGATGCGGCAACTTGTCGAGTAACAGCAACGTATGTACAAACACGTCGCCTTCAGGATGAAACTGAGGCGGCTGCTGCACTCCCTTCATGGCTTCGATCTCGGGCAGAACTTCGTGCAGCAATCCGCTTTCGTCGAGTAACAGAAAAGCCTGGCGTGCGTGGCCCTCGGTCAGCATCTTGGTCAACTCATCTCGAACTCGCTCCCGCGACACTTGATTAATCTCAGATGCAAGTTTTTGAATTGCCTGAAATGTTTTGGACTCGATGGCGTAGCCGAAACGCGCGCCAAAGCGGACGGCGCGGAGCATCCGCAGCTTGTCTTCCGCGAAGCGCCGCTCCGCGTCCCCGATGGTTCGAATGATCCCGGCATCGAGGTCTTTGCGCCCGCTGACATAATCCAGAACCTCGTTTGTAACCGGATCAAGCAGTAAGCCGTTAATTGTGAAATCGCGACGTTCCACATCTTCCTGCGGATCTTTGCTGAAGCGAACCTGGTCAGGATGACGGCCGTCGCTGTATCCGATGTCACTGCGAAACGTGGCGACCTCGACGACATGCGCGTTCGCAGAAACATACCCCGTTGCATCTCGGACAATCGGCTCCGGCATACCGGCCGCGTCTCGTCTGGGCACGGGTTGCGGCACCAGCACCACTCCGAACTGCGCACCCACTGCGTAGGTTTCGGGGAAGATGCGCATGACTTCGGCGGGGGTCGCGTCGGTGGTGACATCGTAATCGGCTGGCTCGATGTTGAGCAGCAGATCGCGCACACATCCGCCGACCAAGTAGGCCTTATGGCCTCGGTCCCGCAAGCGACGAACGACGGAAATGGCGAAGTCTTTGAGCATGCCAGCGACAATGCGCTCTAGCAGATAATATATGGGTTATGCTCGATACCTACATCCTCGGCATCGAAAGCTCGTGCGACGAGACTGCCGCGGCCGTTGTGCGTTCGGGCGAACAGATCACTTCCAACGTTGTGTCTTCCCAAATCGCCATTCACCAGCCTTACGGCGGAGTCGTGCCCGAACTGGCCTCTCGCGAGCATTTGCGCGCGATCGTGCCGGTCGTCCGCAAAGCGCTGGCCGATGCCGGACAGACTTATCAATCCATCGACGCGATCGCCGTCACCCAGGGACCCGGCCTTGCCGGCGCCCTCCTCGTAGGCATCAGCTATGCCAAAGCGTTGGCGTTTGCCCTCGATAAGCCTTTGATCGCGGTGAATCACCTGGAAGGCCATATTCACGCTGTACTGCTCGAGGAACGCCGCAAGGGGAATCACGAGTTGCGCTTTCCCGTGCTGGCGCTGGTCGTCTCCGGCGGTCACACACATCTTTATCTCGCAAAGCAGGAAAACGACAGTTGGTCCTATCAGAACGTCGGCCACACCCGCGATGACGCTGCCGGAGAGGCTTTCGACAAAGTCGCAAAGTTACTTGGTCTCGGGTATCCGGGCGGACCGATCGTCGATAAGCTTTCCACTCACGGTGATCCTAACGCCGTGAAGTTTCCTCCTTCGCAGCTCAAGCACAGAGATCGCAACGATCGAAACGCCGCGCGGACTTATGATGGCCCGCGCTTCGATTTCTCGTACAGCGGGATCAAGACCGCCGTTCTACGCTATGTCGAAACTCACAATATGCAAGCATCGACCGCCGAACGTCGTAAAGCGCTGCTCGCGATCCCGCAACCCAAACTCGAAGACTATCTATCGCATTGCGACAAACAGACGCTCGACCTGGTGGCCTCGTTTCAGCGAGCGTTGGTAGAGGATCTGGCGGGAAAGACTCTGGCGGCAGCTTGTGCCTACGACGTGGCAACCCTATTTGTTACTGGAGGCGTGGCGGCTAACCAGGAACTGCGCCAGCAATTTGAGAAAGACGCGGCGAGACAAGGTCTGTCCGTATATTTTCCTTCGCGACCGCTGTCAACAGACAACGCCGCGATGATTGCAGCGGCGGCTTATCCCAAATTGCTAAAGCGCAACTTTGCTTCAATGGATTTCTCAGCGGAAGCGGGAATGGTTTTGAGCTGAAGGAGCAATTAGCACTCAGCATTCAGTATTTTATTTTGCCCTTTTAAAGCGGTCTATTGACGATTCGCCGTGGCTGAATGCTGAATACTGATTGCTAAGAACTGCCTTTCGCTGCCTGCGCCTTTTTCCCGAGAACCACACGAAGTGCCTTAGCTAATTGATCCTCGATATCGATGTCTTTAAAAATCGTGAAGTTGGCGCGTTTTTCTGTTTGTTCGAAGCCGCTCTGTTTTCCAGCAACGATCACGATTGGAATACCCGCCAGAACGGAATCACTTTTGACCGCCGTGATGAGTTCGCTGCCACTCATCTTGGGCATCTGGATATCGGTAATGATAATGTCAGGCTGCACCCGCTTCAGAGCCTCAAGTGCCTCCTGCCCGTTGGTGGCTGACTCCACGGCGAAGCCGCGCTCCTCGAGGAAGCGGCACACGGTGTGCCGGATGAGCATGGAGTCATCGACAACCAAAGCCACCACTGACATGACCTCTCCGTGGGCAATTGTTCCCACGGTGACACTAACAAACCGCTCATAGCCCAAACAAGGAAAAGACCCCAGGAAAGATTACCTTCGTCACCATTCTTTTTCATGACCGCGGACCGCTTCGAAGCGCCAACTGACGAGTTCGCGACTGACGCTTTCCGCCGACGAGGGCAGAGATCTCAGGATTCTTTCTTCAGCCGGGTGTCCTCGATCTCCATGTCCTTAAACTCACTGGATTCGAAGATGTCGCCGCACTCCAGGCATTCGACGAATTCAGCGTCTTCCTCTCGGGAAACAATCTGCACACGCGGGTGCTTGCACTGATTCATGGTGCTGCTCTTCTCGGGGGGTTGCGACGGCGGGATTGAAGTCATAAACCCGGGCGTTTACGGTCGGCCTGGCGAGGCTCAGATGAGTTTGCCCGAAATTGGCGGTATTTTAGCCTGACTGGTTAGCTTGTCAAGTCTTTTCCGCTCATGATTCGGTTTGGACTCGAGGATCACTGTTTCGACGAAGCGCCACTCATCCCCCCAGAGGCCCGCCCGCCCGTATTCTTGCGAAATCGAAATGCCGACTGAAAAGATCGCCATCTTATAACCCACTCAGTACAATATCTTTACCGTTTAATTTATAATCTCGCTATTCCCTGTACCGGTTGCAATTTCAGGCCCGGGCACCCTATAATATCGATATCCGACTTAAAAGGTCGGATTTGCCAAAAGCACCCGAATGCTGAAGCTAACCAAGAAAGCGGATTACGGCCTGATGGCTATGAAGCACCTGGCCGAGCACGCGCCACACAGTGCGTGCAGCGCCAAAGATGTCGCCGACGCCTATGGCATTCCGCAGGAAGCTCTGGCAAAGATTCTGCAGCGCCTGGTGAAGGCCGGCTTGCTGCATTCGCAGCACGGCATGAACGGCGGCTACACCTTGGCGCGCGATCCGGGAACGATCAGTGCCTTCGAAGTGATTCGCGCCATCGATGGCCCGTTGTTCATTACGTCGTGCATCACCGTGCGCGGCGAATGCGATCAAACCGATCGCTGCACCATTCGCGAGCCCCTGCGCCGGGTCAACGAGAGCATCGAACAAGTATTGCGGCGCATCAGTATCTCAGAGATGAAAGAAGAAACGCATCAGCACGAAGAAACCGATCCCAGGAAACCAGGCGAACTGGTCACGATTACATAAAAGGTAGGAGAGCAATCATGAGCACAGATGTGAAGACGATCCCCCAGGCAGAGCACATCGCTCCCAACGGAGTGAAGCTGCCCGTCTACATGGACAACCACGCCACCACGCCCATGGATCCGCGGGTGCTGGAAGAGATGCTGCCCTACTTCATGGAGAAGTTCGGCAACGCCGCCAGCCGCAATCACTCTTTCGGATGGGCCGGTGAGGAAGGCGTAGAAACCGCCCGCGAGCGTGTTGCCAAACTGGTCGGCGCCACCGCCAAAGAAGTCATTTTCACCTCAGGCGCGACCGAGAGCGACAACCTTGCGATCAAAGGTGTCGCCGAAATGTATAAGGAAAAAGGCAACCACATCATCACCGCCGTGACTGAGCACAAAGCCGTGCTCGACACCTGCAAGCGCCTCGAGAAATACGGCTATCGCGTCACCTATCTACCCGTTCAAAAAGACGGCCTCGTCGATCTCGAAGATCTCAAGCGCGCCATGGATGACAAGACCATCCTGGTTTCGATCATGTGGGCCAACAATGAGATCGGCGTGCTGCAACCGGTCGCCGAGATCGGCAAACTCTGCCGCGAGCGCGGAATCATCTTCCACACCGACGCCACGCAAGCAGTTGGAAAGATCCCGACCGACGTGAACAAGAACAACATCGACCTAATGTCGATCTCCGCCCACAAAATGTACGGACCCAAGGGCGTCGGCGCGTTGTATGTCCGCCGCAAGAATCCTCGCGTGCAGATTTCCCCCATCATCGACGGCGGCGGCCACGAGCGCGGCATGCGTTCCGGAACCTTGAACGTCCCTGGAATCGTTGGCCTCGGCAAGGCCTGTGCAATCGCGTCAGAAGAAATGGCCAAGGAATCCTGCAAACTCGCAGGCCTGCGCAACCGCCTACGCGACAAAATCATGGGCGGGCTGGACGAGGTTTACATCAACGGCTCGTGGGAGCATCGCCTGCCGGGCAATCTCAACATCAGCTTCGCCTACGTCGAAGGCGAATCGTTGCTGATGGGCATCAACGACATTGCAGTTTCGAGCGGTTCCGCCTGCACCTCGGCGACGCTCGAGCCATCGTATGTATTGAAAGCTCTCGGCACCGGGGACGATCTGGCGCACAGCTCCATCCGCTTCGGCCTCGGCCGCTTCAATACCGAAGCCGAAGTCGATTACGTAGCCGATCGCGTGGTCGAAACGGTATCGCGCCTGCGCGAACTGTCGCCGCTCTATGAAATGGCGAAAGAAGGCGTAGATCTGAAAAGCGTGAAGTGGGCAGCGGAGTAATTGAACCGTAGAAACATTGCTTGCAATGTTTCTTAGTAGATAAATTTTAAGGAGAAATCAAAACATGGCATACAGCGATAAGGTTCTAGATCATTATTCCAACCCGCGCAACGTCGGCTCGATGGACAAGAACAGTCCTGAAGTCGGCACCGGCCTGGTTGGCGCGCCCGAGTGCGGCGACGTGATGAAGCTGCAGATCAAGGTCAACCCGCAAACCAACGTCATCGAAGACGCAAAATTCAAGACGTTCGGATGCGGCTCGGCCATCGCGTCCTCGTCTCTCGCCACCGAGTGGGTGAAGGGCAAGACCGTCGACGAAGCCCTGCAAATTAAGAACACCGAAATCGTGAAAGAGCTCTCGCTGCCGCCAGTGAAGATTCACTGCTCGGTGCTCGCGGAAGACGCAATCCGCGCCGCCATCCACGACTGGAAGAAAAAGCAGGAAGTAGCCCAGCCGGCAACGGTAGCCGCACAGTAAGTGTAGGCAGGGGCATCGTCGCCCGTGCCGCACGCGCGACAACTGTTCTCAAAAGCGAAACTATGAGCGCAACAACCACAGCCGCGCCGGCCAAAGGTATCCTGGTGACCGACAAGGCGCTGACGAAAATCCGCACCGCCATCGTCAAAGAAGGCATCTCGCCCGAGCAGGGCGGACTGCGCCTCGGCGTGCAGGGCGGCGGATGCTCCGGGCTGAGCTACAACATTCGCTTCGACACCCAACCGCGCGAGCGCGACCGCATCTTCCAGTTCGGCGACGTGCGCGTTTTCGTCGATCCGAAATCGTTCATCTACCTGCACGGCATGACCCTGGATTATCAGGAGACGCTCATGCAGCAAGGCTTCGTATTCGTGAACCCGAATTCCTCGAAGTCCTGCGGCTGCGGCACGTCGTTTTCGGGCTGATGGCGGCGTTCTAAGAGCTTCCACGGTTACTGCAGGCGGTTACGCTCTGTCATCCCGACCGGAACTTCTCATTCCGAAGGAGTGAGAGGCGGAGTGGAGGGACCTGCTGTTTCGTCTCCACAGAGCAGCCGCGAAAATGCTCTAGCCGGGCAAGCCCATGCGGAAGACGGAAGCGGGTGGAGGGTGTTTATGTCAAGTCTGCAATCCAATCCGAGATCTCTGATTATGACTGGCGAAGCGACCGCCAGTTGCTGGTCGTGCGGGACCATGCGCGCCGTCCACTTCTGCAGCTCCTGCGGCAAGGTGCAGCCCCCAAGGCCGGTGGACTACTTCACATTTTTCGCGCTGCCCCGGAGACTGAATCTCGACACCGCGCTTCTGGAAAAGGAGTTCTACGAACTCAGCCGGAAGCTCCATCCCGACCTCAGCGCCCGAGCCGATAAACGCGAGCAGGAATGGAGTCTGGAACAAAGCTCCTTGCTCAACGACGCGTATCGCACCTTGAAAGATCCAATCAAGCGCACGGAGTACTTGCTGCGACTGGAAGGCGTGGAACTCGAAGAGCAGTCGAAGGCAGCAAGCGAAAAAGCCCGAGCGACCGGTGAAATCAAGAAACAGGTTGTGCCTCCAGACCTGCTGGAAGAAGTCTTTGAACTCAACATGCAACTGGAAGAACTGCGCGCCCAGAAAAAACTGGGAGAAGATGACCCAGCCCTGATTGAAGAAGTAGGCGCACAAAAGCTGGAGCTGGAAGAGAAACAAGAGTCGCTCGCGGAAGAGCTGAAGAAATACTGGCACGACTGGGACCGCCTGGCAGAAAGCGACTCAGAGGAAGCGCGCCGCAAGGTCCGCGACAAAATGGTAGATCTCCTGAACCGCCGCTCCTACATCAGGAACCTGGTTCGGGATGTGAATGAAGCACTGGAGAATTGAGCAATTGAGTAATCGGGTAATTGTGTAATTATTCAAGTGCCTGCCTTCGGCGGAACTGCCCAAGGTTTTTCAATTACTCAATTACCCGATTACTAAAACAAAATGTCCGCTGACCGCATCGTCGGCATCGATCTCGGAACCACGAACTCCCTCGTGGCTTTCATGCAAGGGGAGAGCCCTGTCGTCATCCCCGGCGAGGACGGCGTGAACCTCGTCCCCTCGGTCGTCGCGCTCGATGAACGCGATCAAATCATCGTCGGCAACGCCGCCCGCAAATATTTGATTGAGACTCCGGAGCGCTCCGTCTATTCCATCAAACGCCTGATGGGTCGCGGCCTTGAAGACATTCGCGAAGAGCTCAAGCTGTTTCCCTTTCGCCTCGCGGACGATCTGCAAGCCGGAGAAGTCTTGCGCATTACGCTTGGCCAGAAGACCTTCACTCCGCCCGAAATCTCCGCGTTCATTCTGCGCCAACTCAAGCGCAACGCCGAGCGCTTTTTCAACGCCCCGGTTACGAAAGCGGTCATCACGGTTCCGGCCTACTTCAACGACGCTCAGCGCCAAGCCACGAAAGACGCAGGCCGAATCGCTGGCCTCGAAGTGCTGCGCCTGGTGAATGAGCCGACGGCGGCATCCCTCGCCTACGGTCTGGATAAGAAGCAAAACGGCATCGTCGCCGTCTACGATCTGGGTGGCGGAACTTTCGACGTCTCCATCCTCAAGCTGCACGACGGCATCTTCGAGGTGATCGCGACCAACGGAGACACCCACCTCGGTGGCGACGACATCGATAATTTGCTGATCAAAATCGCCATCGACGACATCCTCGGCGATGCCAACCTCGATGTTTCGCGCAACAGCGAAGCCATCGCCACCATCCGCAAGGCAGTCATCGAGGCGAAAATTGCATTGTCTTCTTCAGAGGAAACTGCCTTGGATATTCAACTGCCGGGCGGCAAGCGCTACCAGCGCGAGATCACTCGCGAGCAGTTCGAACAACTGATCCAACCGATCATCGATCGCACCGTCGGCCCGTGCAGGCAAGCGTTAAAAGATGCCGGACTAAAGCCGCAACAAATCGACGAAGTTGTCCTCGTCGGCGGCTCGACGCGCATTCCGAAGGTCCGCGCTTTAGTAGAAGAATTGTTCCAACGCAAGCCGCACACCGATTTGAATCCCGACGAAGTCGTGGCGCTAGGCGCGGCGGTCCAAGCCAACATTCTAGGCGGCGGATCCGAAGCCACTGAGAATATGTTGCTGCTCGATGTCACGCCACTGTCGCTCGGCATAGAGGTCGCCGGTGGCGTCACCGACAAAATCATTCTGCGCAACTCAACTATTCCCGCCTCGGCCACCCAGTACTACACCACGCAAATCGACGGCCAAGCCAACGTTGCCATCCACGTGCTGCAAGGCGAGCGCGAACTGGCGAAAGATTGCCGCTCCCTCGCACGTTTCGACCTGAAAGGCATTCCTCCGATGACCGCGGGCATGGCCCGCATCGAGGTCAAGTTCCTCATCGACGCCAACGGGATCCTGCACGTCTCCGCCCGCGAGCAGCGCAGCGGCAAGGAATCCGAGATCGAAGTCCAGCCCAGCTATGGCCTGACCGACGATCAAGTCGAAAGCATGATTCTCGATTCCTTCGACTACGCCGAAGAAGACTTCCGCCAGCGCCAGGTAATCGAAGCCCGCAACGAAGCCGAAACAATTCTGGCCGCGCTGGAAAAAGGCAAGAAGTCCCCGGCATGGGGAAACCTCACCAGCGACGAGAAGAAAAAGATCGCAAAGCTAGAGAAAGCATTAATCGAAGTCAAAGCCGAAGACGACCATCAAGCGATCCGCAAAGCCATCGACCTTTTAAACCAAGGCACAATGCGCCTCGCAGAACTAATGATGGACACAGCCGTAAGCGCCGCGCTAAAAGGCAAAAACATGGACGAAGCCGACATGGGCGAAGGCACAGAAACCGGCCACCCAGTAGCCCGAGCAGATTTTGAGTGAACAATTTTGATCGCGTGGCCCCGGACGCCTCGTCCGGACGCTTCGGGCGAAGTTGGCATCAAGGAGCATTCATGGCAGATGAAAAAACAAAAGGATCGGGTACCGCCACTGTCGACTCACCCGGCGAAAACACCGTCCAGCTAACTTTCTTGCCCGAAGGCAAGACCGTCGAATTCGAACACGACAAGCTCCCCTACAAAGATCACGGCAAGAAAGAATCAATCCTCGACGTGGCGATAAACTACGGCGTCCGCCTCGACCACGCCTGCGGCGGCAACTGCGCCTGCACAACTTGCCACATCTGGGTAAAAGAAGGAGCCGAGAATCTCTCCGAAATGGATGACGACGAAGCCGACCGTCTGGACATGGCCGCCGACTTACAGTTAAACTCTCGTCTCGGATGCCAGGCCGTAATCACCAAGCCCGGCAAAGTGGTAGTAGAAATTCCGGCCTGGAACAGAAATTACGTTTCGGAAGAACACTAGGAAGTGATGAAATTCGACTGTGTTCTCATTTGAACGCTCTGCATCGTGATCGATTCAGATTTCGCGTGACCAATAATTTAATATTGTCATCCCGAGCGAAGCGAGGGATCTGCAGTTTGTACCGGGAATGGTAGAGCCGCAAGAACAAAGTAGTTGAGGATCCAACATGACAAAAGACCTGACCTGGGACAACGCAGAAGACATCGGCATCCTACTCTCCGAGAAGCACCCGCAACTGGAGCCGTTGAGCGTACGCTTCACAGACCTACACCGTTTTGTGACCGAGCTGCCCGAGTTCAAAGACGATCCCACGAAATCCACCGAAGGCAAGCTCGAAGCCATCCAGATGGCCTGGCACGACGAGTTCCTGGACAGAACCCAAGCCTGATCCTCTCGAATACCCGCTGTTGACAAGCTTTTTACCTCGCTGTGACAACCACCTATTCTCTTCGCCCTAAGCTAGAAACTCCTCCTGAGTTTTCACTGAAACGGAGATTGCGACAATCTCCTCTCCTCACGTGAAAAGGGCACGGCGGCCAGCCGTGCCCATTTTTACGCCTGTCATCCCGAGCGAAGTCGAGGGACCTTGCGTTTCTGCTGCCGACGCGAAGCCTCACCACATCGAGCCTCTCAGCAACCTCCCTAGCCCACGGAAGCCGGTGCCGGCTCTTCCACGCTGGCCTCACGCAAAAACTTCGCCGCTTCCTCCGGCGGCGTCGGATTGATATAAAATCCCGAGCGAAGTCGAGGGACCTTGCGTTTCTGCTGCCGACGCGAAGCCTCACCACATCGAGCCTCTCAGCAACCTCCCTAGCCCACGGAAGCCGGTGCCGGCTCTTCCACGCTGGCCTCACGCAAAAACTTCGCCGCTTCCTCCGGCGGCGTCGGATTGATATAAAATCCCGTACCCCACTCGAATCCCGCCGTCTTGGTCAGCTTCGGCATGAATTCAATGTGCCAGTGATAATGATCGTTGGTCGGGTCCTGCACGGGCGAAGTGTGAATGACCAGGTTGTAAGGCGGATTGTCCAGCACGCGGTCGGCCTTCATGAGCAGCGTCTTGATTGCCTTCGCCAGATTCTCAAACAACTGCGACGAAGAATTCTCAAAAGCCGATTCATGCTGCTTCGGCAAGATCCAGGTCTCGAACGGAAAGCGCGGTGCATAAGGAGCCAGAGTCAGAAAATCCTGATTCTCCGCGACCACGCGTATACCCGATTCAGTCTCCTGCCGGATCACATCGCAGAACACGCAACGCTCTTTGTAGATAAAGTACTGTTTGGCCCCTTCAATTTCTTCCACCACGTAGATGGGAAGAATCGGCAATGCGATCAGCTGAGAGTGTGCATGTTCGAGCGAAGCCCCGGCAGCCTCTCCGTGATTCTTGAAGATCAAAATGTACTTAAACCGCCGGTCTTTTTTCAGATCAAGAATGCGGTCGCGGAAAGTCCAGAGCACATCTTCGATTCTTTTGGGAGGAAGTGTGGCCAGGCTGGCATTGTGGTCGGGGGTTTCAATGATGACTTCGTGCGCCCCGACTCCATTCATACGATCGAACATGCCTTCAGCCTGGCGGTTCAGGCTGCCCTCAATCCCCAGGGCGGGAAACTTGTTGGGAACCACTCGCACCGTCCATCCAGGGGTGTCGCGTTGCGGCGCCGGTCCTCCGTTCGGATTCGCACGGTAAGCTTGAATCTCCGGCGGCGTCTTGCTCTCGTTCCCGTAGCAGAACGGGCAAAATCCCCCCTTCAATTTCACTCCGTCACGGGCAAAGTCGGTTGGACGCTTGGCGCGGTCGGTCGAAATAATTACCCACCGGCCTACAATCGGGTCTTTTCTAAGCTCAGGCAAGAACTAAATCCTTTCAATAAGGGCGTATGAAGCTAATAAGCCAATCTGGCTTAAAGTCAAAACCGTATTTTACGCCACGGGGAACGCATTCCGAAATAGCTCGATCACAGGTTTGCGAGACTGACGTTCATAATATACAGTGACCACGTCGAAGCGCCATCGGCAGGACGGAGCCACATGACGAAGGTACTCGTCTGCCACGGCCGTTAATCCTCGCTGCTTATCTCTATCGACCGCGGCTTCGGCGGGCTTTACATCGCGCGTAGTTCGTGTCTTCACTTCGACAAAACACAATACGTCTTTGTCCCAGCCAATCAGGTCGATCTCGCCCCGCCGGCGCGACGAACGAAAGTTCCGCGCCACCATCACATACCCCAGACGTCGCAAGTGGAAGTAAGCATCTTCCTCCCCGCGCCGTCCTGTCCGCTGATGCATGGGAGCATCGTCGGGGGCAAGCGTTCGCTCGGCTAGCCAATCAAGTGCCCGCACTGTGGCATGTGTGACCCGGCCCGAGAATCCTGAGAGGGAAAGCATGGTTGGCCCAATCGAACAATCCTAAAGCCGGACGGGAATCTTTCTATGTGACGCGCATCACATTGAAAACAAAATCGTCCCAAGATGTTCCACGTGGAACACAGCGTCCTGTTTTCGCTTATTGTTCGCTGGCAGACACTGCAGATTCCTCGCTTCGCTCGGAATGACAAATATTAAAGGAGGGTTGAACAAAAGCGGGGCGGGTCAGGGGATGACCCGCCCCTCGCAGCCGGCACGGGGAGGAATTCCGCGCGGCTGCTTAAGCGCCTTGGCTCACAATCGAAATACATTCTTCGAGCACATCAACTGCTACGTCGGCTTCTTCTTTGGTTACGATGAGTGGCGGCGCGATGCGGATGGTGCTCGGGCCACATCCCAGGAAGAGGATTCCGCGTTCGAAGGCCAGTTGGATGATGCGGTCGCGTTCGGCCGCGGCGTACTCTTTGGTCTTCTTGTCTTTGACAATTTCGACGCCGATCATCAGGCCCCGTCCGCGAATGTCCCCGACCAGTTTGTGCTTGTTGGGCCAGTTCGCCATGCGCTTCAGCATGTGATTGCCGACTTCAGTTGAGTTCTGCAGCAGGCCGTCGTGCTCGATCACGTCTAACGTTGCCATTGCTGCGGCGTTGCACACCGGGTTGCCTCCGAAGGTAGACGCATGCGAACCGGGAACCCAGTCCATGATTTCGGCTTTGCTGATGGTGACGCTGAGCGGCATGCCGGAGGCAATACCCTTCGCCGAGCAGACAATGTCGGGTTGCACTCCGGTGTGCTCGATGGCCCACCATTTCCCGGTGCGTCCGATGCCGCTTTGGACTTCGTCGACAACTAACAGGATGCCGTGGCGATCGCAGATGCGGCGCAGTTCCTGCATGAAGACCGTGGGAGCGATGACGTATCCGCCTTCACCTTGTACAGGTTCGACGAAAATCGCGGCTACTTCCTCGGGGGCAAGCGTGGTTTTGAAGAGCTTGTCTTCGATGAAGCGGGCGCAGCCGAGGGCGAAGGCTTCGGCATCCTGTGGGCCGCCTTCGCATCCGCGATACACGTCGGGATAGCGAATGTGGGTCACGCCTGGAACCATCGGACCGAAACGCCGCTTCTGTTGCGGCTTTGACGCGGTGAGCGAGAGCGCTCCCATAGTGCGTCCATGGAACGCGCCGTAGAACGCGATGACGTTCTGGCGCCTGGTGTGATAGCGCGCGAGTTTGAGCGCGCACTCGATAGCTTCGGCGCCGGAGTTGCCGTAGTAAATTTTGTGCGGGCCGGGCATGGGCGCGATCTTCGAGAGGCGCTCGGCGAGCGTGACCATGTTCTCGTAATAGAAGTCGGTGCCGGACATGTGGATCAGTTCCGCCGCCTGCTTCTGAATGGCGGCGACGACTTGAGGATGGCAGTGGCCGGTCGAGGTGACGGCGATACCGGCGGAGAAGTCGAAGAATTCGTTTCCATCAACGTCGGTGACGACGATGCCGCGTCCCTGCTGGGCGACCAGCGGGTAGGAGCGAGTGTATGAGGGTGAAATGTATTTGCTGTCGCCGCCCAGAACGCGTTTTGCGTTCGGACCCGGCAGAGCGATCTTAATCTTGGGACCGATAAGAGTTTGAGTTGGCACGGGATCCTCCAAAGTGGTCGTTGGTCGTTCGTCTTTGGTCGTTGGCTCGGGCGGACTTCAGCCCCGAACCAGAATCGGACGAGGAGGATTTAAGAGTTAGTCGCTACCGAATAGGCTGGGACGCGCTTGCGAGGGCAGCACTGCCAGATAGCGGCGCGGGCACACTAGGAAGTGTATCCAGCACACGGGCAGGTGCGAATTGGGATTTTGGCTGCGCATCGAGAATCATGCCAGCTTTATTATAGCCTGCCGGGCGTCGATTCGTAACCCCCAAATCGGTCTTTGGTCGTTGGTCGTTGGTCGTTGGTCGTTGGTCTTTGGTCTTTGGTCGTTGGCCATGTGCCAGCTTCGCTACGGGAATTTTGTGGTCGGTTCTTTCACCCTGCGCCCGCAGGGACGGATCCGGCCGAATACACGAAAAGAAAAATAGACGAAAGAATGGGTACGATCGACATCTCCATCGCATTTGCGACCCCTCCGTGGGTGTCTGACTGATAATCGCAGAACAATTGATTTGTTAGTCCTGCGGTGCGGTTTGAAAAAACTCGCATCTCGGGCTGGCGTTGGTGTGTCTGATATCTAGGGAGCTGCGGAAAAACACATTGATACGTCGAGGGTAAGAACCCTTATTCATTCGGGGGCGGTTACCGCAGCGCTGAAGCGCGGCGCCACCCAAAATCAGGGTTTTCTCCGCCGCCCGCTAGGCTGTTTTACCCCGAGAAACTTCATCCCCAGTGGAGTCGAGGAACCTTGTGTCTTTGTGTTGGGTGGAAGTGCGATGAAATTCACGTTCGGCAGCAGATTGGAAACGCAAGGTCCCTCGACTGCGAATCATCGTTCGCGAGCGAACGATGATTCTTCGCTCGGGATGACAGAGGGGGCGTTTACGGAATCGCTATATTCTTTGAATCGAATATCTCATGACTAATGCGCAGCGCCAGAGCCGGTTTGCTGTGATGCTCGCCTTCGGGCTGGTTTATTTCTTTTGGGGATCGACTTATCTGGCGATTGACATCGCAGTGGAGCGAATTCCCCCGGCGCTGATGTGCGGGGTGCGCTTCCTGATTGCTGGTGTTTTCATGCTGGCGTTTTGCGGGTTGCGGGGGCGAAGCATCTGGTTTAGCGCGCGGCAGTTGGGACAGATGGCAACCGTGGGCGTGCTTCTGCTGATGGGTGGCAATCTCACGCTCTCGTATGCGGAGCAACATGTGGCATCAGGCTTGGCGGCCTTGATTCTGGCGATGACTCCGCTGTTTTTCATGGTGCTGGATACCCTGTTGCTGGGCGATCACCATGTTGCGCGGCGCGGCAAGGTTGGGCTTTCCTTGGGAGTTGCCGGGTTGGTCGTATTGTTGTGGCCCAGCCTCACGACAACCACTTCGTTTGGGCGGGTGCAGTTGTGGGCCTCGATCAGCCTGTTGGGCGGGTCGTTCAGCTGGGCTTTGGGATCGGTGCTGGCAAAACGGTGGAAGTCGGCGGATGTGGATCCGTTTTCGGCTACGGCTTGGCAGATGATCGCGGCGGGGTTGGCGAATTTGTTTTTTGCCATTGCGGCGGGAGATTTGTCGCGCGTGGTGTGGACGCCGCGCGGAGTGGGCGCAACGCTGTACTTGGTGGTTTGCGGATCGTGGATTGGGTATACGGCCTACATCTGGCTCTTGAACCATGTACCAACCGCGAAGGTTTCAACCTATGCGTATGTGAATCCCGTGGTGGCGGTTTTTCTGGGATGGCTGGTCTTGCACGAGCGCGTGGATGGTTACATTTTGGCGGGAAGCGCGATTGTTGTCGCTTCGGTGATTCTGGTGACCAGCGCGCAGGTGACGAAGAAGCCGGCGGTCGCGGAATTGGCGATGGTGGAGACGACGGGGGATTGAGAAATTAGCAATTAGCAATTAGCTTTTAGCGCTGCACATTTTACTTCTTTTGCGCGTTGTATCGGTCGCGCATGCATACGACTCCGTTTGTTGCTTCCCTCTGATAGTGTGTTTGAGAGCACTGATCGGAAGGCAGCTCGGGGCGAACTATGGTTGGCGAAAAAGAACCCATCACGACTACGTTGGTTGGAATGAATGTTGCCGTGTATGCGGTGATGGTGCTGACGGGCGTGGCTCCGGTTGCGCCCACGATTCCGCAACTGTTGAAGTGGGGAGCGAACTGGGGGCCGCTATCGTTGGGTGCGGAGCCGTGGCGGATGCTGGCTTCGAACTATGTTCACGGTGGAATTATCCACATCGCGCTTAATATGTGGTGCTTGTGGAACCTTGGGTTTCTGGCGGAGCGAATCTTCGATCCGTGGACGTACGTGCTGACTTACACGGCGTGCGGACTCGCCGGCAGCCTGTCCAGCCTATGGTGGCATCCGATGGCGGTGGGCGTGGGGGCCTCGGGAGCAATTTTCGGGTTGGCTGGGGCTTTGATCGCTGCTCTGTATCTTGGCCATTTACCGATTTCCAAGCAGGCGATTCAGGGTACGTTAAAGAGCCTTCTTATGTTCGCCGGCTACAATTTGTTCTTTGGTGCGGCGGTCCCGGGAATCGATAACTCGGCTCATATTGGCGGCCTGGTGGCTGGATTGGCGCTGGGGGCGGTATTGGCAAAGCATCTGATGGCGCCTTCGGAAGTTCGCGATGGGTGGCGCCGGGGCGTTTTTCTTGGAGCGGCGGTTGTGCTGGTTTTGGTGTTCGTGCTGGTGAAGCATTTGAGTGGGACCCTGGTGGCGCAGCAGCCTTGATTGACGTCCGAGAACTGGATGAGTCCGGCTTCATGGTTACACGAGCGCGGACGCTCGCATTTGAATGAGTGGGAACGCGGACAGGAATGTCCGCGCTACATGTTTACTCGGTTCCTTCTTCGGGGTCGTCTTCGGTAACCACCTCTACGGTGTGGCCGCGAACTTCGAAGGTAAACTTTTGATCTTTCGTGGAGACGAAGCTTACCCGGGTGGGCGAGCGCTGCCATCCTGGTGGGGCGCAGTCGGGGGCGTCGTCTCGGGCGGCTTCGCCCAGAAGCTTTTTGAGGATGGGCTTGCGGCGTCCGAGCTGCATGACGACGGCGGAGAGCTTGCGGCCATCGTCGGAGACTCCGCAATAAGCGATGTAGTCGCGGTACCAGCTGGCTGCGGAAGACTCCGGATCAAATTCAGGCAGCGTGGTTTGCGAGATATGGCCAGTGACGCGGTCGACGGCGAGCCATCCGCTGCGTTGCCAGGCCCAGCGTGGGGTTGAGGCTGTCTCCTGGGGCAGCGTATCGTTGACGCGAACGATGCGCCGTACCACGAACAGACTGTCGGTTATCTCGTGGGGAATGCCGAAAGTGAATTCTTTCAGCCGGCCATCCACATAGATTGGCCTAACCTTGAGGTCGTCTTGTCGGCTTTCCTCGGGACCGATGAATGATTTGACTGCTGTCCATTTGCCGAATGTGATTACGTGGGATTTGGAGGCGCCGAGAGCGGTTTCCATCAGAAAGAAACAAAGTGCGAGGCGAAGAGAAAGGCGCATGCAGTCAGCCTATGCAGGGGCCGACTGTTTAGGCAAGGTCAGAGCGCACATTTGTTGATTGATTTCCCTAAATGGGATTGTCATTGTGTAACTTTGTTCTGGCGAACGAGCAATAAAGGCTGTAAACCACAAAGGACACGAAGGTGCACAAAAGGACGCCAACCAATCAGGGCTGTGAGATGGCGGCAAATCCGTTACAATAAGAGAGCGTTTTGCTCGAGCGGTAGTGATGAGCCCTCCTCATAAATTCCGGACAACTTCTTCCACACATCCTTCGTCTTACAAGGAAATGGGCGAACTTTCGCCGCGCCGCGCTCCGCGGGTGCTGGTGGTCGATGATAATCCGGACACGATGGTGCTGATGCGCGAGTTGCTGGCCACGCGGGGGTATGAGGTGATCGCGGTTCCGAACGCGATCCAGGCAGAAAACGAGATTCGGCGCGAGCTTCCGGATCTGATTCTTTCCGATGTGGTTATGCCCGGGAAGTCGGGCTACGAGCTGTGCCGCGAAGTTAAGGAAAATCCCGCGACCCGGCTGATTCCGTTCGTGCTGATCACCGGGCTGAGCGATCGCGAGGACAAGCTGCGGGGGATTGAGGCGGGAGCCGACGACTTTTTGAATAAGCCGATTTTCTCGGAGGAGTTGTTTGCTCGAGTCAAGTCACTCCTCAAGCTCAAGGAGTTCACCGACGAGCTGGAGACAGCCGAGTCGGTGCTTTGCACTCTGGGCCTGAGCGTGGAGAGCCGCGATCCTTATACGGAGGGTCATTGCGAACGGTTGGCGGAGAACGCCAGCAACCTGGGGCGTCATCTCGGCTTGAATGAGGAATCCATTGTCGCGCTGCGGCGTGGCGGATATTTGCACGATCTGGGGAAAATCGCGGTTCCCGACGACATTTTGAAGAAGGGAAAAAATCTGACCGGAGAAGAATGGGCCATCATGAAGCAGCATCCGATCACCGGGGAGAACATCTGCCGGCCATTGAGGTCGCTGCGCCTGGTGCTGCCCATTATCCGGAATCATCATGAGCACTCCGACGGCAGCGGCTATCCGGATGGATTGCAGAAAGCCGAAATTCCCTTGCTTCCGCGAGTGCTGCAGGTGGTGGATGTGTATGATGCCCTCCGCACCGAGCGACCCTACAAACCTGCGCTGAGCCATGAGCATGCTGCTTTCACCATGCGCCAGGAAGCGCGCGGCGGGCTGTGGGATGAAGAACTGGTGGCGGAGTTCTTGTCCCTGCTGGACAAGCAGCGGCAAGTAGCGTAGCAGCTGCTAGCTCCTGGCTTCTAGCTTAACCTTTCGATTTCTAGATTCCGGTTTGACTCGGAAGCGGCAATCCTTGAGACTAGGCGTCTCCTGGTTAAAGCTTTGGCTGACGGTTGAGATCTGGAATTGGAACCTGTCTCGTACAGCGTTATCCTGCCGGCTTACAACGAAAGCGCGCGCATCGCGGCCACGCTGGACCGCATTCTCGCGCACGCTGCCCAGCACAGTTGGAACGTTGAAGTCATCGTGGTAAATGACGGATCGAGCGACGATACGGCCAAGATCGTTCGCGAGTATGCGGGCAAGCATCCCGTGCTGCGACTGCTGGAGAATCCTGGGAACCGGGGCAAAGGTTACAGCGTTCGCAGCGGCATGCTGGATGCGAAGGGCGAGATTTTGCTGTTCAGCGACGCTGACCTGTCTTCGCCAATTGAGGAGGCGGACAAGCTTTTTGCCGCGATTGCCGAGGGTGCAGACATCGCCATCGGGTCGCGCTGGGTAGATCGCCGGCTGCAGATTCGAAGGCAGCCAATGCATCGCAGGCTCATGGGGCGAATGTTCAACCTGGCGTTGCGCGTCATCCTGGGGTTGCAGTTCAAGGATACGCAGTGCGGTTTTAAGGCGTTCACGCGGCAGAGCGCGCAAGCGATTTTTCCAGTGCAGAAGATCGAGCGCTGGGGATTTGATCCGGAGCTGCTCTATCTGGCCAGGAAGTTCGGGTTCACCGTCCGCGAAGTTCCGGTCGCATGGTCACATCGCGAAGGGACGCGAATTCATCCGTTTCGCGACGGCATTCGCATGTTCGGTGAATTGTTGAAGGTCCGTTGGTATGCGATGAATGGAAGCTACGCCCCCTCTCACACTGCTTCGCAGCCGCTATAAACACTTACGTTGGGTCTTACGCGGCTTGAACCGCACTTCTAGTGTTTGCAATGTTTGGCTGGAACGAGAGCAAGGCATCATCCAGCGTGGGATGAACATCAAACACGGACAATAGATTGGTAAGCTCCAGGAGCTGTCGAACCCTGGGATTGGCGCCAGCCAGTTTCAGGGAGCATCCGCTGGCTTTTATCCACATGTGCACAACCACCAGCTCGCCGAGACCAGCACTGTCGATAACCTCCAGTCCACTGAGGTCGACTACAACCCGGCGAGCATGGGGTAAAAGCTCGGCGATTTTTTGAGAGAACGCCGTGGCTTCGTCCCGATAGGTAAAGCGGCCTCGGCAGTACAGAACGGTGACATCATCGATCGCGCGGGTCTCCAGATCTAACTTCATGGTTCACTCCTTATCCGGCTGACGAAGGCGGGCAGGCTGGCGCGGACTCCGACTTCCATGTTTTGTTTTGTGAAGTTAATGATACCGATTAGACGTTTGTGGGTTGGTTGCGCGACTGTGAAAATCTAGTTAATTGTTTGATGCGCCCAAACAATGCTCGAACCTCACTGGGCTATGTTGCGTTCTGGGGGGTCTGATCGCTACTGCACGGGCGCGGAGACCGCGCCTACGCTGGTTTCAGGCTTGCCAGTATTTGTGGTCGCGCAAGAAATGGCTTTGGTTCCAGAAATTCATCGCTGTAAAGAGGAAAAGCCAGATCACTCGCCCGCGACCCATTTTCTTGAATCGGCGGTTGGTCGTATACACTCCGCCGCTGACGATGCCAAACCTGCGTCTTGCCACCTGCTTGCTTAACAGGTAGTCTTCCGCGAAGTGTACCTGCTCGTGAAAACCCTCTAACTCGTCAAAGCGACGCTTATCGAAAAGCATGAACATGCCAGTGCTGAAAGGTTGATGCAGGCGGGATAAGTGCTGGAAAAAGTCATTGCCGAGATAGATGGTTTTGTCGAGCCAGTTGCCCTCGCGACAGATAATGTTTGTGGTCACGCAGTGGAGATGTTTGCGCTGAGCCAGTTCTACGGCGCGCCGGATCAGGGAATTTGAATTTGGTTCGACATCGGCGTCGATGAAGAGCACATACTGAGTATCGGCCAGGGCCGCGCCGGCGTTGCGGCCGACTGAGGGCAAGCCTCCACGAATCACTTCAACCTGCAGGCGGCCGCGAAATTGCATCACGATCTCGGGCGTGCCATCGGTCGAGGCGGCGTCAGCTACCAATATTCTGGTATTCGACATCTCCGGGTAATCCTGATTCGCCAGTGAATTCAGCAACCGCGGAATCAGCGTCGCCTCGTTCTTCGCTGGAATCACGATCGTCAGTTCGGTGCTGGTATTCATGAATCCGTACTCCCTCCTCGTCGATGGTGATGAATGTGGGCTTGGAATCAATCCAGCCGCCGGCGTTGTAATAGTGCAGTCCGTCACGCTCCTGCTGCATGGCGACATGGGTATGTCCGCAGAAGATGCGATCCGCCTTGTGCTGGCGGGCGTGAAACAGCGCTCCTGAAGCGACCTTGGACGACATGCGCAGCCAGCGGGTGTTGAGACGATCGAAGAAGCGGGCCACCGGCTTGCCTTTCAGGTCGAGCTTTTCGAGCCGCAGATAAAGCAGCGTTCCAAGATAGTTGAGGCGCAAATTATTGGCGACGAGGCGGTCAAACTGGTGCCCATGAATGGCCAAGTGGCGCATTCCGGCATAGTGCCACACGTATTGCTGGTAAACTCGCACGCCGACCAGATGCGACATAATGTCGGTCAGGCCCTGATCGTGGTTTCCTTCCACCCAGATCACCTCTACCTTGCGCTTGGGATTGGAGAGTTTCCGAATGTAGCCGAGAAATTTCCAGTGTTCCTTGGTCAGGCGACCGAAGTTGAGGTCGGCGAAAATATCTCCGAGAAGGATCAAACGCCGGAAGCGGTTGTCCTTGAGCACCTGAGTGGCGTCGCGGGCACGACTGCACTCCGAGCCCAGATGGACGTCAGAAAGGATCAGCGTATCGTAGACGGGCGGATCCATGCCCTATTTCTAGTGCAGTAATGTTACGGGTTGATGAAATGAAGATGACAATCCCGTAAACAGTATTCACCGAGGTAACACTCTGGCGGTTCCTAGGAGAATCAGCCTATTTCTGAACGGGCGGAACGTACTCTTTTGGGAGAGCAGCGCCTTCCCCGAAGAAATACTGCTCCATCTGCTTGACGATGGCTTCCTGATCCTCGCGGCGAGCGGGATTCAGGCGATATTCGTTGAGGAGCATCTTGCAGAACTCAGTCCAGCCTTGCCAGGCCTGCCGGGATACATTTTCGTAGATCTTCTTTCCGAATTCCGTGTCAAAGGGTGGCTCGTCCAGACCAGGAAGTTCCTTATGCAACTTGACACAGAAGACCATGCGTTCAGCCATAGTTTTGCCTCTGGGTTTCTTTCTGAAAAATTATCTCACAGGGAGGAGCGTTAGGAGGAAATCGAGCGACTGGTCGGGAACGAGGACTCAATCGATCGCCCCGTACTCGTGAATATCAACCGCGGTTCGGCCCGTGTTAAGTTAAGTCTGTTACAAATATAAGGACTTTGCCGCTTCTGAAAAGCCAAGGACGAAAAACAAAATGATAACTGTAGTTTCCGGTTTGCCGCGATCTGGCACTTCGTTGATGATGCAGATGATCTCCGCCGGGGGAATGCCGGTGCTTACGGACGGTTTGCGCAGCGCGGATGACAATAATCCCAAAGGATATCTGGAATGGGAAGCGGCGAAATCCCTTCCCAAGAATCCTGGACTGATCGCCGGGGCTGAGGGCAAGGTGGTGAAGATTATTTCTGCGTTGCTGTTTTCCTTGCCGGCCGGGCACGAGTACCGCGTCGTTTTCATGCGCCGGCCGCTGGAAGAAATTGTGGCTTCACAGGACAAGATGTTTCAGCGCTTGGGGAAAGAAGTCCCTCCAGCATCGAATGAGACCGTATTCACGGCATTTCAGCAGCACCTGGCAAAGGTGAAGACCTGGTTATCGCAACAGTCCAACATATCAGTCCTTTACGTTGATTACGCAGCGGCGGTGCAGAACCCGCGGGAAGAAGCCGGCAAGATCTCCGAATTCCTCGGACAGAGCTTCGATGTTGATGCCATGGCGCGGCAAGTGGAGCAGTCTCTCCACCGGGAAAAAGCTAAAACCTAACCGGTCTGAAGCTGGGCGTACAGGTTGCGAAAGTGTGGTGGGCCGATAGGATTCGAACTTCCGAACCCGCAGGTTTGACTATTGGACGAAGATCACCAGAATCCTTCCGTCTGATGTGTAGCCGTCGCCGGTAGCGTTTTTCGCGTCCTGCACTGGATTGGGCGGCAGGTAATAGGACATACTTTTCGTCTTATCCGTTTTCTGCAAGCTGGCGCCGATATTCTCGCGCTCCCCGTCAACGTTCGGATCAATCTTGTGGGTGACGCTCCCATTGCGTTTGTCTTTGGCGAAGCCTATATCGTGCGTTCCAGCGCCTACCCAAACGGTTTGTCCGTTCCACGTAAAAGGCGCCTTCCACAAACGGAAGTGGTGCCGGCTTGCGACCATGGCGATGGGCTCAGCTTGCTCGTAACCGAAATCCTGCGGACGATTGAACAGGTAAAGCGTGCTCATGGGCATCGCCAAGTAGTCTTTGTTCTCGTAAGTCATCATTGCGGCTTCGAGGACGGCCTTCTTGTTGTCGGTGTCGGCGACGTGGAAGTTCGCCGCGTCGAGCGCGCTCTGGACCTGCTGTTGGGAGCCGATGATCACGAAATTCACCATGTCTCCGAGATTCTTGAACTGGTCGTTGACGCGCCGGGGCAGACCGTCGATGTCTTTACGAAGGCCCGCATCCAGAGGAGCGTTGGAGACTTTCAGGGCTGGAGTGGGCGCCGAGTTTGCAGAACCTATGCCTAGCTGGCCAGCCAAGAAAATTCCGGCGGCGGTTCCCAATTGTTCCTTGAGAACATCTCCGCGGCTGGTTGCCGCCTGCGCCTGGCGATGAACTTTTACTTCGAAGCTTCCTTTGCAGGCCGGTTTGCCGGCTGTGTTGACCCCAAGAAACAAATGCCCGGGAGCATCGACGTTGACTTCCTTGCCGATCAGCAGCGGGGTTCCCTGCGCTTCCAGTTTCGCGATCAGAGCTCCGGGAAGCGCGGTAGCCACGGGCAGGCTTTGAGCAGAGGTGCCAGCCACGCCTTGCGGATCGCAGTTCTGCGTACTACTGGCGGTGATATTGAGAACGTCGCCGCTTTGGAGGTCCACGCCGGTATCGGTCCACGGCTCAGTCGTCGAGACATTAAAAGAGTAGTCGTTTCCGGCTGCGGGGGTGGGGGGTTGCGCGATACCTTGGCCGACTGCGAGAGACGTAATCGCCACTATTTCGAGCGCAAGAAAGCGCTTCATGACCCACCCCCACTGATGAACCCGGACCGTCAGGGACGAAGGCCCACGTTTATTCATATTATGCACCAGCGGGTCAGCGGGTCGCACCAGCAGCCGTCGCGAAGCGATCTATTCAGATTTTCCCGTGCCGTGACATTTGCGGCCGGAGGAGGAGCAGTTGCCCGGCTCTGCCAACTTGCCATCCGGGCCGATGCAGGTTTGGGTGTGAATGCACCAGAACAGGCCTTCGTTCGAATGCGGGACAGTCGGATCGGTCTCCGCAAGAATGAATTGCGCCTTCCAGCGCAAGGCCGGGCAGAGATCGGGATGCTTGGTGTTGAAACGATCGGATTCCTGAACCGAGGATTGTCTTATCATGCGGCACCTCCCGACGCGGCTTTCAGGATGGCTCGTTTCACGGCAACTCGTCGCCAGCTGAATCTTGTATGCGTTCTGGCTCAGCGGCGTTGGCGTTCTGCAGCGCGGCTTCGGCGGCACCTTTCGCGGCATCCTCGGAGACGCTCTTCCCTACCAACGACCTGCTCGGCCTCGGCGGAACGCCACGGCACAGGCGCGACATATCCCATCACGACTCGCGCGGACTGCACCGACGTACCATTCATCGTCAGCGCCGACTGCGGCCAAGGCCAGCGGCCAGTCGAAGGCCTGCTTTTGGCGAATTTCGTAGTGAGCAACCCTCATTCCTTGCGGCGGAGGCAGGATTATCTCTGCCAACATCTCGTTCGGCTGCAAGTCGTGCTCACGCTCGGTTTCAGTCTTCGGAATTATGTAAAACTTCTCCAAGCGCACTTCGCGCATTCCTTTCGGTCCAATCAGGCGAATCGAAGCGCCATAGGCGATTAAAACCGGAACGATGGTTGAAGGACTGACGAACTTGGCCGGACCGTCGTTGCCGAGGATCGCGTGATAACGGTTCTCGCCTCCGGCGACCAGATCCTTGCCCGACTCGTCTTTGGGAAGCAGGCCAAAGCCGCCGCGAAAATACCAGCAGCGCGGCCGCTGGCAGAGATTTCCGCCGAGCGTGGCCATGTTGCGAATCTGCGGGCTGGCAGCGTCGTTGAGCGCCTCAGCTAATGCGGGATAGTCTTTGACCACATTCACGTTGTCCGCCAGATCGCCAAGCGTTGTTAGGGCGCCGATGCGAAGTCCCTGTGGCGTGGCCTTTACGCCCGTCATTTCCTTGATCTCCTTGATGTTGACAACGCGCTTAGGATGGACGACATCGTCCTTCATCAAGGCCAGTAAATCGGTGCCTCCGGCAAGGACTTCAGCCTGTCCCCAGGTCGTGGCTAGCAGTGCGACGGCTTGTTCTTTGGTGGCGGGACTGGCGTATTCGAAGGATCGCATTTATGCACCTGCCTTCTGGGTCATGCTTAGCGCCGTGAGCACTTTGTCGGGTGTGAGCGGTAAGAATGAAACGCGCACGCCAATCGCGTTCGCCACTGCGTTCGCGATTGCCGCTCCCGGAGAAACTACCGGCGGCTCGCCCAATCCAATTACGCCGCGTTCGTCGTAGCCTTTTCCCGTCATCATGTGAACTACGAGTTCGGGAATGTCGTTGAGTCCAGCGAGGCGGTAGAACTCCATGTTCGGATTCAACATTCGGCCCGTCGACTGATCCATGACCTTCTCTTCGAATAAGGCATAGCTGATGCCCATGACCATAGCGCCATAGCAACTGCTCTCGGCGGTCTTGAGGTCGATGATCAGGCCGCAATCCTGCACCGCGACCATCTTCTTCACTTTTACGATGCCGGTTTCGGTATCGACTTCAACGTAGGCCATTCCTACCCCGCCAACGCCGCTGTTGGTCAGGTCGGGATGATTCTTGCTGGCAACTTGATCGGGATTGTTTCCGCGGGCGGTGAGTGGCATTGCGCCGATCTTCGAGCATGCCTGTTTCCAGTTTAACGAGCGGCTCGGATCACTCTTCACCCGCACCGTGCCGTTCACGGATTCCAGATCCGCAGGCTGTGCGTTGAGAGCCGGCGCAACTTTCTCGAACAGGGCTTGGCGGGCATCGACCGCGGCGCGGCGCGTGGAAGAACTAACTCCGCCAGGCGTAGTCGAACCGCCGGAACCGCCAGACGGAGGATAAAGCGTGTCGCCGATGTAAAGATTGATGGCTTCGATCGGCATCCCGAGCGTTTCGGCCGCGACGATGACGATCGTGGTCCGCGTGCCGGTGCCGAGGTCCTGCGTGCCCATCTTGATGTCTACCGAGCCATCGGGATGAATCGTGAGATCGCAATCGCTGTCATGCCCGCGTCCGCCCCAGGTGTGAATCGAGAGGCCAAGCCCGCGAGCGATGTTGCCAGAAACATTCTGACCTCGCGGACGCCATTTTTCTTTCCAGCCCATCAAGTCCGCGGCGATGGTCAACTCCTCGCGATAGACATCGTCTCGCGGGACCCGAAATGTCCAGGTTCTTTAGCCACAGATCGAGCGGATCCATGTTCAGCTTGGCCGCAAGATCGTCCAGCGCGCCCATGGTGATGGCGGCTGCCTGGGGATGGTTCGGAGCACGCCAAGCGCGCGCCGGACCAATGTTGTTGCGAATGGCGGTGTGTTCCTTGTGCTGGTTGGCGAATGTTGAACACATACGGAATAGGAGGCATACCGCCTCCACCCGGGCCGCCTGTTCCCCACGATTGCGATTGCCAGCCGGTGAGGGTGCCGTCTTTCTTCGCCGCCACTTTCACGCGAGCGTAAGCCGACGGCCGGGCGCCCGCGACTTTCAGCTCTGAGTCGCGCTCGAGCATGATCCGCACCGGCCTTCCGCCTGCCTTCCGGGACAGACGGGCAGCAGTAATGTCCCAACGGTCGGCGGCGAACTTGCTGCCAAAACCGCCACCGATGTTGTCCTGGTGAACCCGAATGTTGGCCGCGGAGATCGCCAGCGGATCCGCCATTTGCGCGGCAATGCCGGAAACGTTCTGGGTGGAGATGTGGGTGAAGAGATGATCTTTGTCGGTCCACTCCGAGACCGAACCGTGAGGTTCCAGGCAACAGTGAGCTATCACGGCGGCACCGTAAAGACCCTCAGAAACGACATCAGCTTCGGTGAACGCCTTGTCAGGATCGCCATGAGTTTGTGCGGCAGTCTTCTGAAAGTTGGAATGGCCGGTACTCTTCGCTTCGTGATACGCCGCTTTCTGGATGGCTGCGAGAACAGCCTCAGACGCGCCCTCGCCTTTCATGTCTTTCAGAAAGTCCTCATCGACTTTGAAGCTGACGCCGTGCTCTTGAAGATATTGCGTAAGTTGCGCGTCGGGCATTTGATTGCTGACGGCATCGTCGATATCGTCGTCACTCATGGGCCCAGCGGCTTCGCCGGCGCCGGCGGGAGGTTCGGCGTCGCTGACCAGGTATGACATGGGTTGATAGGAGACTTTGATCAGGCGCACTGCATCTTCCGAGGTGGATTCATCGACCGCCGCAACGGCAACGATTTCATCCCCTGCCCATTGAGCCGTGGTGCCGACCTTTTGAATGATCTCAACTGCTTTTACCCCGGGCAGTTTCTCGGCGGCGCTGGTATCGATGCTGACGATCTTTGCTTTCGCGTAAGGCGAGCGCAGAACTTTGCCAAAGAGCATGTTCGCGCCGTGATAGTCGTAGGTGTATTTGGCGCGGCCGGAAACCTTCACGGGCGAGTCCACGCGCGAAATGCGCTTGCCGATCAGGGTGCGATGTTCCGCATCAGGCCAGTTGTAATCGGGCACGGCTTACGCTCCTTTCTGCGCTATCTGCGCGATTGCGAGATGAATTCCGTGGTAGGTACCGCATCGGCAGACATTCCCGCTGAGGCCGTGGCGGATCTCTTCAGGAGTCGCCTTGGGGTTCTGATCGAGAACTGCCTTGAAGGCCACCACAAAGCCGGGCGTGCAGAAGCCGCATTGCGAAGCATCGTTATCAACGAAGGCCTGTTGGACTGGATGGAGAGTGTCGCCCTGCATCAGAGCCTCGATCGTCGTGATCGCCTTGCCCTGCGCTTCGATGGCAAGAATCGAACAGGCATAGACGGGCTTGCCGTCCATCAATACAGTGCAGGCGCCGCATTCGGCACGATCGCAAACGCGTTTGGCCCCGGTAATTTCAAGCTGGTCGCGCAGGGCGTCAAGCAAGGTAACGCGCGGCTCAAGCTGCAGGGTGTGTTTCTGGCCGTTGATGATCAACTCGATTGGAACTTTTCCCGGGCCATAGACCTTCACCGGTTCGCCGGCCGCTTGCACGACCTTCGTTCCCAGAATCGGCACCGCCGCCGCCGAAATCGTAGAAATCTTCAGGAAGTCGCGGCGGGAAACTCCGGAATTGTCGTCAGCTTTTTCTTTGGGCTGGTCGTTCAGCGGATCGTCGTCGTGCATTCGTTGTCTCCGAGCGGTTTCTTCAGTCCGACAGAAGAGTTAGACAAAATGAGACTGTTTCGGTTAGCGGGTGAGATGCGTGATCTCGATTTCAGTTTGCTTCGCCCGCATCTAGAAAAAGTATACAACCAGCTGTCCCTCTTGCCTGTCTCTACTCGACGCAACTCGAATTGACGAGCCGTACCTTTTTCATCCGGCGACCGACGCGTAGTACGACATAATGGTTAATAGGCATCTCCGCAATGAAATTGGTCGCTCCGATTGCTTCGCCGTTTATGCTGACGGCGCCGTTCTTAAGCTTTGCACCGGCTTCGCTATTCGAGATAGCGAGTCCTGAATATCTAATTAGCTTGTCCAGGCGAACGACGCGCCTGCTGCTATGATTCAAGGCCGCTCGACTAACTATGAGGGTAGCACCGTGATGCTTCCCATCTGGATCAACGCCGACGTCGGCAATGTTGATGTCAATACAATCCAGATCCTCCGGTGCCTCATCTTTCTGAAACTGTTTGGCCCAGTCCTCGCTAGCCTTCGTCGCAGCATCCGCCGAATGGAAGTCCGCCACGATGAGGCGAGCTAGGTCTTTCTTCGCCTGCATGGGATGGGACTCGCGCTTCATCTTCTCGATCTCGGGCGTCGATACATCCGTCAGCAGGTCGTAGTACCTCCACATAATCTGGTCCGAGATCGACATAATCTTCCCGTACATTTCGAGCGGTGGCTCGTGGATGCCAATTGCGTTGCCCAACGACTTCGACATCTTCTGAACGCCGTCGAGGCCTTCGAGAATCGGCGTGGTCACCACAACCTGCGGTTCCTGCCCATAAGCGCGTTGCAGTTCGCGGCCGACCAGCAGGTTGAATTTCTGGTCGGTCCCGCCGAGTTCGACGTCGGCTTCGAGCGCAACCGAGTCGTAGCCTTGAGCCAGCGGGTAGAGCAGTTCGTGTACCGCGATCGGCTTTTCTTCGAGGAAGCGCTTGTGAAAGTCCTCGCGCTCCAGCATCTGCGAGACTGTGTACTTTGCTGCTAAACGGATGAAGTCATCGGCAGTAAACTTCGCAAACCAGCGGCGGTTGAAATCGATGACCGTCTTTTGCGGATCGAGAATCTTGAAGACCTGGGCTTTGGAGGTCTCGGCGTTTTGTTCGATCTGCGCCTGCGAGAGCGGAGGGCGCGTGGCCGACCGTCCTGTCGGATCACCAATCATGCCGGTGAAATCGCCGATTAGAAAGATTGCCGTATGGCCGAGATCCTGAAAATGTTTGAGTTTGCGGAGCACGACCGTGTGGCCAAGGTGCAGGTCGGGCGCGGTCGGGTCCATCCCCAGTTTCACGCGCAGCGGTTTGCCAGATGCTCGGGACTTTTCGAGCTTCTCTCGCAGTTCAGACTCTTTTACAATTTCGGCGGCGCCCTTCTTGATATAAGCCAGCTGCTCGTCGGTCGGTGCGAAGGTTGGCATGCGATTTGATTATAACGAGAGCTTCGGCGTTGGAGCTGCCGAGCTTTGCGCGACTGGACAGCCAGGAGCGGCTGTCCTCACGTTAGTGCGATCTGAACCGCCGACCTACGATTTCAAACCTTCCTTCCAAAACAAGATTGATCGCTTCGCTGTAAGCGATATGTTCCTGCTCAAGGATGCGCGCGGCGAGGGTGTGTTCGTCGTCGCTATCGAGCACGGGGACAGCCTTTTGCAGAATGATCGCACCATGATCGAGTTCTTCGTCCACGAAATGTACGGTGCATCCTGAAACTTTCACGCCATAGGCAAAAGCCTGCTCCTGGGCTTCCAATCCGGGGAAGGCCGGCAGCAAAGACGGATGAATGTTGAGGATGCGCCGCGGGAACTGCTGCACGAACCAGGGTGAAAGCAGCCGCATGTATCCAGCAAGGCAGACCAGATCAACTTGATGCTTCTTCAGCGCGGCTACAACTTCCCGATCATGCTCGGCGTGGTCTTTGCCTTTGGACGGAATTACCAGCGCCGCGAGGCCCATTCGGCCAGCGGTTTCAATGCCACCAGCATCACTTCTATTAGAAATAACGGCGGCGATCCGAGCATCGCGAATACGCCCAGAGGCAACATTCTTCGCAATGGCTTCGAAGTTCGAACCGCGTCCGGAGAGAAGGATGCCGAGGTTCTTCATGCAGAGCTTTCGGCTGTCAGCTATCAGCTTTCAGCCGGGCATTCATCATAATTCAATTTCGAAGGACCAGGTCGCGGTTTGCTCCTGTCCTGACCGGTCCGATATAGTTTTAGGCTGCGATGTATAAAGACTTCCATGTCGTGGACCGCTGGACCAAGAAAGAGGTCCACTGCATTTATCAGGCGTTGATCGTGGCCATTGCCACGCGGCACGCCGACGCGGTGGACATCAAGTTTCTGGTCGACGGTCGCCCGGTCTGGATCGCCCTGCCACATCCCGCCTGGGTTGAGTACGAGAATCGAACCGGCAAAATGATTACCGATCCGCTGGCCGTTGAGATCGCCGGGCACTATCTCAAAAGCGCGCTCGAGTCTGGCGAGGGATTGGGACAGGAAATGTACTCGCTGACGATTGAACAGACTCTTCAGCATCTTGAAGCTGCGATAGACGAGAAAGTTCGGGTTCAGCCCGTCGCGTAGAGCAACCCGCCAGCGCCCCAACGCCCTGCTGTCTTTGCGTCAGGCTTTCTTGATAGCTCGAACAATCGCGACCAGGATGACCGCGCCGAAGATTGCAACCAGAATGCTCGGGATCAGCCCGCCGGTTGTGAAGACGCCCAGCAGCGCCAGAATCCTGCTGCCAATGATTGCCCCAGCAATGCCGAGCAGAATGTCGACCAGTGCGCCATAGCCCGCGCCCTTCATGATCTTGCCCGTCGCCCAACCGGCGATCAGTCCGACGATGATGATATAAAGCAATCCTCCGAGGAACATTGTCGCCTCCAGATGCCGAGCGTGAGTAAGGCTGAAACTCTACCACTAATCACGCGCAACACCCAAGATATCGCTGCGAGTTTTAGCTTCGCGCTCACTTTTTCTGGGTGGGTCTGATTCCAGCGACCGCCATCATTCGGCCGGTAAGTCCATATTCCCCCCGATACGAAAAAAGGAGATCCGGATGACAGGCGGTACACAGAGTCGATGCGCTAATGTTCTTTGGTGAAATCCCGGCGTCAATGAGCTGACGGCGATTGGCCTCGACCAAGTCGAGGAAGATTTTCGTCGGCAATTCACTGTGACCGGGAGCTCGGGCCGTCAGGAACAATAGCGGATACTTTTCGCGAACCGGATCTGATTCTTTCGTCTCGTGAAATAGATCGTTTGCGTAAGCGAACTGCGATTCGAACTGCTCGCGCACTTCAGATCCGACGTCATAACAACAAGAGTGAATACCGGGACCGATCGCCGCTCTGATATTCCCAGGCACCGTGCCAAACCAGCGGCGCATTTCCCCCACGCCCTTTTCAACGATGCGTTTGACCGTTCCGCGCCAACCCGCATGGAATCCACCCACGGCTCTCTTCTTGGTATCTACCAGAATAATCGGGAGACAATCGGCGGTTTGGATGCCAACGAGAACGCCCGGCATGCGGGTGATGAGTCCGTCGCCAACCAGCGGTTCCTTTGGCAACTCAGCCACGCAGTGAATGAGGTCAGAGTGTATCTGGCGAATGGTGACAAGTGGCCACACCTTTTTGCCGTCGGTGCCGATTTGCCGCATGAACGCCGCTCGGTTACGCTCGACTGCGCTGCTGGAGTCCTGTTTGGTGAAGCCCAGGTTGAGAGCGCCCCCGCCGTAAACACGTGAGAACCCGCCGGATCTCGTACTGAATGCGTGAACCAGCCAAGGAATGTGAGTCAGGTTCTCAGAGCGAAGAATGGTTAGTCGAGTTTTGCGGGCACCATTGACGGGCACCACAACATACTAGAGCTCACCTCAAAAACAAGCCACTCTGAGCGATGCCAGCAAGCCGTCATGTCTCGGCGATTCGCGGACTGCGTTTATGCCAAACTGTGGCCTGCTCGTAAGCGTATGCAAGCTGTAAAACTCTGTCTTCCCGCCAGTGCGGGCCGATGATCTGAAGTCCGATGGGAAGACCTGCAGTGGTGAATCCGCATGGAACCGAGATCGCCGGCAGTCCCCATACATTTGCGGGGCGGGTATTGCGGAGCAGCAGGAGTTCGCGTGGGCGGAGGAGATCTGGGTTTTCCTTCAGCTCGGCGATCGCGGGCGCAGGAATTGGCGTGGTTGGGGTTACAAGGACGTCCACATCCTCAAATACTCTTTGGATCTCGCTGCGGATTTGTTCCAGTTCACGATGCCGCTGCTCACACTCAGCGGCGCTGATATCTTGCCCTGTGCGGATACGGCGCAACGTCTCGGTCAAGTAAAGTTCGGGACTCCGGGAAACGAACTCGGCGTGATAAGCGTACGCTTCTGCGGCTTGCAAAGTGCGGTCTGTCGGGACATCAACCTCTATCTCAGATAATTCGCCACCGAGGGTTCGTCAGCGTGTCGAGCGCCTTTTCCACGGCGGAAGCGACTTCCGGGTCAAGCTCCTCGTAGAAGAATCTTCGCGGGACGCCGATCCTCGCTGGATTCGATCCGCGGGACGCCTCCAGGTAATCAGGAACCGGCACGTTTTTCATACTGCTCACATCTTTCGCGTCATAGCCTGCGATCACCTGCAACATCGCAGCCGCGTCTGAAACCGTGCGCGTGATCGGGCCAATATGATCGAGCGACACCGAGAGCGGAATTACGCCCCGAACGCTAACGCGGCCATAGGTGGGCTTCAGGCCGACGATCCCGCACAAGGCAGCAGGCTCGCGAACGGAACCTGCGGTATCCGTGCCAATTGCACCGTAACAAAGACCGGCAGCCGCGGATGCGGCCGAGCCTCCGGACGAGCCGCCTGCGATGCGCGCGGGATCCCAGGGATTGTGAACTTCTCCGTAATAGCTGATCATTGAACTGCCGCCGTAAGCGTATTCATGGAGGTTCTGTTTCCCCAAGAGGACGGCTCCAGCATTTTTTAGTCGCCGAACGATTTCAGCATCTTCTGCCGGGATCCGATCCTTGAACAAAGCGCTGGCAGCAGTAGTGCGGATGCCGGCTGTATCGATCAGGTCCTTCAAGGCGAGCGGTATCCCATGCACCGGCCCGCGCCAGTGGCCACGCAAGATCTCCGCTTCGGCGGCCCGCGCCTGGGCAAGAGCGAACTCGGCGGTTACGGTGATGAAGGCATTCAGCGTGGGATTGAGCCTCTCGATTTCGGCGAGGCAGTCCCGTGTTAACTCCACAGGCGATACTTCCCTCTTCCGCAACAATTCGCCAGTCTCCACGATGGATGCAAGCACGTTTCCTCTCCTGATCTGAACCAGCAATCGTTCGAATCTATTATCCCCTGATGTCACTCTTGCGTCGGGCAAAAAGCCTATAATCTTTTTTTGCTTTTGGCGGAGGTGCGAGAATCGCGTCATGGCCCAGATGACTATGACTCCCGTCGCAACGCGGGCGTTTCTTCTCGATGGTAAATGGATCGAGGAAGGTGACTCCGTCGAGATTCGGGCGCCGTACGATGGCAGCGTTGTCGGCCGTGTCTTTCAGGCAAGGCGCGAGCATGCCGAGGCAGCCATTGCTGCCGCCGTCAAAGCCTTTGGGACCACGCGACGGCTCCCTGCGTTCGAGCGGCAACGCGTGCTGCGCCGGGTCGCGGAGAGCATTACCCAGCGTAAGGAAGAGTTTGCCCACACTTTGGCGCAGGAAGCGGGAAAGCCGATCAAGGCCGCGCGTAGTGAAGTCGACCGATCCATATTCACGTTCGCGGTAGCGGCGGAAGAGAGCACCCGTATCTATGGCGAGTTTCTGCCGCTGGATTGGCAGGAATTTACCGCGGGGCGCTGGGGAATCGTGCGGCGTTTCCCTCTCGGACCGATCGCCGGGATCACCCCGTTCAACTTTCCACTCAATCTGGTCGCACACAAAGTAGCTCCAGCAATCGCCAGTGGCTGCACGATGGTGCTGAAGCCCGCGCCTCAGACGCCGCTGACTGCATTGCTTATGGCTGAAGCGGTGCAGCAGGCGGGGTGGCCGGACGGCGCTCTGAATGTTCTCCCGCTCTCCAACGAGGACGCTGGACTGATGGTGACTGATGAACGTCTGAAGCTGATCAGCTTCACTGGCAGCGCTGCGGTCGGCTGGGAGATCAAGCGTCGAGCTGGCAAGAAGAAGGTCGCGCTGGAACTGGGTGGGAACGCGGGAGTCATCGTTCACAGCGACGCCGATCTGCCGTACGCGGCGGAGCGGTGCGTGACCGGAGGCTTCGCTTATGCGGGGCAATCTTGTATTTCGGTGCAGCGCATCCTGGTCGAAAGGTCGGTTTTGGAAAGATTCACCGACCTTTTCGTGGCCGGAGTAAAGAAATTAAGAACGGGAGATCCCCTCTTGGAATCAACCGATGTTGGTCCGTTGATTCGCGAAAGCGATGCCATCCGCGCCAGCGACTGGATTCAGGAGGCGGTGCGCGGCGGCGCCCGATTGCTTTGCGGAGGCCAGCGCAATGGATCGATCCTCAAGCCGACCGTCCTGACGCGGACGCGCTCGGACATGAAGGTGAATTGCCAGGAACTCTTCGCTCCAGTGGTCACGATCGAGTCATACGACGACTTTTCCGATGCGTTGCGGCAAGTCAACAATTCCCCCTACGGCTTGCAGGCCGGAGTATTCACGCGCGACGCCAAGCTGCTGTTCAGCGCCTACGAAGAACTCGAGGTGGGGGCGTTAGTGGCTGGCGATGTGCCAACCTTCCGCATTGATCAAATGCCGTACGGGGGTATCAAAGACTCGGGACTCGGACGCGAAGGCTTGCGCTATGCGATCGAGGAGATGACCGAACCGAAGTTATTAGTGATGAACCTGCGGTGAGTCGGTTTTGTGCCCGGCTAGCTTTTCCCAATGTGAACATGTGCTCATGAAATTTTTCGCGAATGCATCGTTGGGCGCAATCACAAGAGCCCGCGAACTGTTATAATCACGAGTTTTCAAATGCAGAATCACAGATGTTTGTGACTGTCGAACCGGGTAGGTTGCAACAAGCCGGAGACTGCGTAGGGGCGTCGCCGCTGCACTGAAAGTTCTGATCGATGCAGATTTTTCATCGCAGTACGAACACAATCTCCCGCGCCACGATTTACGGGGCGGCCTTCCTGGTCGCGGCGTTGCTGTGGGCGGTGCTCGAACTGCAACGGTCGCCCTACATCACCTACGCCAAAGTAGTGCGGCCCCAGCCTGTTCCGTTTAGCCATCAACATCACGTTGGCGGATTAGGCATTGATTGCCGGTATTGCCATACCTCGGTGGAGAATTCCTCATTCGCGGGGATTCCTCCAACCAAGACCTGTATCAACTGTCACTCCCAGATTTGGACGGGTGCGCCGCTGCTCGAACCCGTGCGCGAGAGCTTCCGCACCGGTAAGTCGTTAGTATGGACTCGGGTCAACGACCTGCCGAATTTCGTGTACTTCGACCACAGCATACACATCAACAAGGGCGTGGGCTGCGACACCTGCCACGGCCCGGTCGATCGAATGCCGCTCATGTTTAATTACGCTTCTCTTCAGATGGAGTGGTGTCTGGAATGCCATCGCGCACCGGAGAAAAATCTGCGGCCTCGCGATCAGGTATTCAATATGCGCTACGAGCAGCCGTCAAGTGACAAACCAGTCGTGCTGGATGGCAAGCTCTATACCGACCAGCTTTCCCTGGGAACGGATTTGGTAAAGAAATACAATTTGCGAACGGTCACGGACATTACGAGTTGTTCGACGTGTCATCGGTAAGGCTCCGTAAAGACGTACCTGGCTACGTCTACACAACGAAGTTCGAATAACGAGATGGAAGAACAGAACAAGCAGCAGCATCGCGAGGATGTTTGTCCGGGCAAGAAGGACAAGCTCGACCTGAAAACGGCGCGGGCGCAGATTGCCAATACGAAGGGCCCGGAGTATTGGCGCAGTCTGGAAGAACTCGCAGGCAGCTCTGAGTTTCAGGAGATGATGCATCGCGAGTTTCCCAAAGGCGCATCGGAGTGGCTGGATTCGGTTTCTCGCCGTGGCTTTCTGAAGCTCATGGGCGCGTCGCTGGCGATGGCGGGGATGACTGCCTGCACCAAGCAACCACTCGAGCCGATCGTTCCCTACGTAAGGCAGCCGGAGGAAGTGATTCCCGGTCGTCCTCTATTTTTCGCCACCGCTTTCACACTGGGCGGATATGCCAGCCCGATCCTGGTCGAAAGCCATCTCTACCGCCCGACCAAGATCGAAGGCAACGAGCAGCATCCGGCAAGTCTGGGCGGAACGGATGTGTTTGCGCAGGCGTCAATCCTCGGAATGTATGACCCCGACCGTTCGCAGACTATTGCCTACCTGGGCGACGTTCGCACCTGGGGAGGTTTTCTCGAAGCCATCCGCGGACCGCTCAGCGCGCAGAAAGCGGTGCAGGGAGCGGGAATTCGCATCCTGACGCGGACGGTTTCCTCGCCCTCGCTGGCCGATCAACTGCGGTCGGTGCTGAAGTTGTATCCGCAAGCGAAGTGGCATGTATACGAACCGGTGAACCGCGACAACGTACTCGAAGGTGCAAAGATGGCGTTCGGCCAGCCAGTCGAAACCCAGTACAAGCTGGAGAACGCGGACGTGATTGTTTCTCTCGACGCCGATTTCCTGTACGCGGGATTTCCAGGTTCGACGCGATACATCCGTGATTTCGCCAAGCGCCGCAATCCGGATTCCGGCAATATGAACCGGCTGTACGTCGTCGAGAGCACGATGAGCTCAACCGGCGCGAAAGCGGATCATCGGTTTCCTTTGAGGGCAGGTTGGATCCAGGATTTTGCCAAGCTATTGCTGAGGAGAACAACCGAGCTAGCGGACGCTCACACGGTTTGGCCAACCAGCGACTCAAAAACCTATAGCGACAACGTCGTGATACACGACCTCTACAATCACCAAGGCTCATCGGTCGTCATTCCGGGCGACCATCAGCCGCCAGCGGTTCACGCATTAGCTCACGCGATCAATGCAAAGCTGGGCAATGTGGGAAAAACAGTTTTCTACACCGATCCCGTCGACGCCAACCCAATCAATCAAACCGACTCGATCAAAGATCTCGTTGCCGATATGCGCGCCGGCAAAGTGGACATGCTGTTCATCCTGGGCGGAAATCCCGCCTACGATGCGCCTGCCGATCTCAACTTCGCCGATGCCCTGAAGAACACGAATATTCCGATGAGGGTCCATCTCGGCCTCTATTCGGACGAGACTGCCGAACTCTGCCAGTGGCACGTCAACGAGGCGCACTATCTCGAATCCTGGGGCGATGCGCGCGCCTACGACGGCACGGTCAGCATTGTGCAGCCCCTGATTGCTCCGCTCTATGGCGGAAAAAGCGCTCATGAACTTACCGCGCTGCTTGCCGGACAATCCGAAGCCACTGGGCATGAAGTTGTGCAGAGCTACTGGCAGAAGCAGCATTCCGGAGCCGACTTCGAGTCTTTCTGGCGAAAATCACTGCACGACGGATGGATCGCTGGAACGACGTTTGCACCGAAGTCGGTCAGCTCAAAAACCGTAGCGTCTTCTCCGTCCCCGGCCAGCGATGAGAAGTCCATCGAGGTTAACTTCCGCCGAGATCCCTGCGTCTATGACGGCCAATTCTCCAACAACGGATGGCTACAAGAATTGCCCAAGCCGATGTCAAAAATGACCTGGGACAATCCCATTCTGATTGGCCCAGCGATGGCAGCGCGAATGGGCTTAAAGAGCGAAGACTTGGTTGAGCTGGAACTCAATGGCAAAAAGCTGACCGCTCCAATTTGGATTCAAGCCGGTGTTCCCGACAATTCCGTCACCGTCTTCCTTGGTTACGGCCGCAGGCGGGCCGGCCGAGCAGGGACCGGCGCAGGCTTCGACATGTACCAGCTTCGGTACAGTGCGATGCCGTGGTTCGCCTCGGGCGTGAATATCACGAAGACTGGTGGAACCTACAAGCTGGCGACGACCCAGGGCTATCAGACGATGGACACGCCGGATGGCGCACGTCCGCAGGTACGGTCCGCGACTCTCGAGGAATACCGCAAGGAGCCGGACTTCACGAAAGAAGAACAGCCCCCGGCAGAGCTGACCTTGTACAAGCCCTATCCGTACGACAAAGAACTCTACGCATGGGGCATGGCAATTGACTTGAATTCCTGCGTGGGCTGCAACAATTGCATGCTCGCCTGCCAATCGGAGAACAATATTGCGGTGGTCGGCAAAGAGCAAGTCGTGCTCGGCCGCCACATGCACTGGCTGCGCGTGGATGCCTATTATCAGGGCGACCGCGACAATCCGAAAGCATACTTTCAGCCGGTTCCCTGCATGCAATGTGAAAACGCGCCCTGCGAAGTGGTTTGCCCCGTGGGCGCGACCGTGCACAGCACCGAAGGCCTGAACGACATGGTCTACAACCGCTGCGTGGGCACGCGTTATTGTTCAAATAACTGTCCCTACAAAGTGCGGCGCTTCAATTTTCTGCTGTTTCAAGATTGGGAGACGCCGCAGCTCAAGATGATGCGCAATCCTGATGTCACGATACGCAGCCGCGGCGTGATGGAGAAGTGCACCTACTGCGTGCAGCGCATCACTCAGCACCGCATCGATTCCGAGCGCGAAGAGCGCAAGATTCAGGATGGCGAGCTACAGACAGCTTGTCAGCAATCCTGCCCGGCGAATGCGATCGTCTTCGGCAATATCAACGATCCCAATAGCCAGGTCTCAAAGCTCAAAGCCAATGCCCGCAACTATGGTTTGCTGGCCGAACTGAACACGCGCCCACGAACGACATTCTTGGCCGAGATTCGCAACCCCAATCCTGAGCTGGAAAGCTAAATGGACGAACCAAGACAACCAGCGACTATCCGCGAAGGCGCACCGGTCATCGAGCCGGGATTCACCTTCGGCTCGGTTACGGACAAGATCAGCTCGATTGTCCTCACCCGGCCTACTTCGAATGGTTGGTTCCTCGGCTTCGGCATCGCCTTCCTGCTTACGATGATGATGTTGTTCGCCATCGGATATTTGTTTGTTCGCGGTGTCGGCATCTGGGGCGTGACCATTCCGATCGGCTGGGGTTTCGCGATCGTGAACTTCGTTTGGTGGATTGGAATCGGGCACGCGGGCACGCTGATTTCGGCCATCCTGCTCTTGCTGCGGCAATCGTGGCGCAATTCGATTAACCGCTTCGCCGAGGCCATGACGCTGTTCGCGGTGTCAGCCGCCGGCATCTTTCCCCTGATCCACGTAGGCCGGCCCTGGCTCGCGTATTGGCTTTTTCCCTATCCCAACACCATGCGCGTGTGGCCGCAATTCCGGAGTCCGCTGGTGTGGGATGTTTTTGCCGTGTCCACTTACGCGACCATTTCTTTATTGTTCTGGTTCATCGGCCTGGTGCCAGACCTGGCCACGCTGCGAGACCGCTCCACCAACCGGGCGGCACAAATTATCTACGGAATGTTGGCGCTCGGCTGGCGCGGTTCAGCGCGGCACTGGCATCGCTATGAGACCGCGTACCTGCTGCTCGCCGGATTAGCGACTCCGCTGGTCTTGTCGGTTCACACCGTGGTCAGTTTCGACTTCGCCGTCGCCATCGTACCCGGCTGGCATACCACGATCTTTCCTCCCTATTTCGTTGCGGGCGCGATTTACTCCGGCTTCGCCATGGTGCTCATGCTGGCGATTCCAATTCGCAAGATCTACGGCCTCGAAGGCTTCATCACCGAGCGCCACCTGCAAAACTCCGCCAAGGTCATGTTGGCGACCGGCCTGATTGTGGCTTATGGCTACGCCATCGAAGCCTTCATGGGCTGGTACAGCGGAAACCGCTTCGATGCGTTCCTGCTCTGGAACCGTCTGCACGGGCCATATGCCCCGTGGTATTTAGCGCTGTTGGCTTGCAACATCTTTGTGCCGCAAGTGCTGTGGATTCGCAAACTGCGAACCAGTCCGGTCGCTTTGTTTCTAATCTCGGGAGTCATTCTCGTCGGCATGTGGCTGGAGCGTTTCATCATCGTCGTGGTCAGCCTGCACCGCGATTTCCTGACGTCCTCCTGGGGAATGTACTATCCGACTCGCTGGGACTGGATGACCTACATCGGCACCATCGGCATGTTCCTGGCCGCGATGTTCCTGTTCGTGCGCATCCTGCCCATGATTTCGATCTTTGAAATGCGCACCCTGCTGCCCGAGGCGGAGGTGAAGGAATGAAGCAAACTCCGGTTTACGGAATGATGGCCGAGTTTGATTCCGCCCAAAGCCTGGTAGACGCGGCTCTTCGCACACATGAAGCCGGCTATTTGAAGATCGACGCCTACAGCCCGTTTCCGGTAGAAGGTTTGGCGGAAGCGATGGGCTTTCACAAGAACCGGGTTCCGCTCGTGGTGCTTATTGGAGGATTGATCGGTGGCCTATCCGGATACGCCCTGCAGTATTGGATTTCGGCGGTAAGCTATCCCATCAACGTAGGCGGCAAACCTTATCATTCGTGGCCGGCATTTATCGTAGTCACGTTCGAGATGACGATTCTTTTTGCGGGAATTTCTGCAGTCTTTGGAATGCTCGCGCTGAACGGCCTTCCTATGCCGTACCATCCCGTGTTCAATGTGCCACGCTTCGCCTTCGCTACGAAGGACCGTTTCTTTCTGATCGTATTTTCTTCTGATCCCAAGTACAGGCCCAGCGAAACTCGCCGGTTTCTGGAAAGCCTCGGACCGCGATCGATCTCGGAGGTGCCAAGCTAGGAGCATGTTGAGCCTCCGCAAGATTTCGCCGTTGGGATTGCTGGCTGTTCTGGCCTTGGCGGGATGCCGCCAGGACATGCAGGACCAACCTTATTTCAGGCCGCTGGCCAAGAGCGACTTCTATGCCGATCTGCGCTCCGCGCGCCCACCTGTCGAAGGGACGGTCGCGCGTGGGCAGTTGAATGTAGATTCCTATTTCTACACCGGCAAAGTTGGTAATAATCCCGGCGACTTCCTGCCCTTCCCGGTGACCGATGACGTACTGGCTCGCGGGCGGCAGCGTTTCAACATCTACTGCGCTCCCTGCCACTCCCGACTTGGCGACGGCAACGGCATGATCGTGCAGCGTGGTTTTCGCGCTCCGCCTTCTTTTCACACCGAACGCTTGCGAAAAGCGCCGTTAGGGTATTTTTTCGATGTAGTCACTATCGGATTTGGGGCAATGCCGGACTATGCAGCCCAGATTCCGCCTCGGGATCGATGGTGCATCGTGGCTTACATCCGAGCCTTACAGTTGAGCCAGGGAGCGACCGCGGGCGACGTTCCGCCGGGACAAAAGGTGCCGTCAGAGGCGCCGGTTTTCCGTGGCGATCCCGGTTCCGGTGCAACCTTACCCGAACTTCAGTCAGGTGCGGCCAACGAAAAAGGAGAAGACTCCAAATGAGCGCGGCGCATGCGAACAATTTGGACCTGATGGCGCCGCCGGTGGCGAAGACCATCCAAAAGCGTTCACTCGTCATAGGCTTGATTTTCGCCGCGATCTCGTTGGCACTAGCGTTCCTCCGCCCGGATGAGTTTTTCCGCGCCTATCTTCTCGGCTACATGGACTGGCTGGGGGTGACTCTCGGATCCATGGCCATTCTGATGATCCGTCATCTCACCGGCGGCGGGTGGGGCATGGTTATCCGCAGAATTCTGGGCGCGGCTATGCGGTGCCTCCCGCTGATGGCGGTCTTGTTTATTCCGATTCTGTTCGGACTTCCGAAACTCTACGTGTGGGCGCGCCCTCTGGACTCCATCGCGGACAAACACCTGCGCGAACATTTGCAGGAACTGACCAAGAGCTACCTAACCATCCACGGATTCATCATTCGTGCCGCGATCTACCTGGCGATCTGGAATCTGTTGTCGTTCCTGCTCACCAAGTGGTCGAAGGAGCAGGACAACCCTCCGTCGCGGGACAACAGCCCTCGCTTCAAGGCGGTGAGCGGGCCGGGGCTTATTCTTTACGCTTTTACTATTTCGTTTGCCGCCATCGACTGGCTGATGTCCATCGACCCCAGCTGGATCTCAACGATCTACGGATTACTGATTCTGATCGGCGAGTTACTTTCGGCAATGTGCTTCGCCGTCGTCGTAGAGCGCATTCTCGTGGACTACAAGCCCATGTCGGAGCTGCTCAAGCCTGACTTCGTGCACGACCACGGCAAGTGGATGCTTACTTTCACCATGGTTTGGGCCTACTTCGCGTTCTCGCAATGGCTCATCATCTGGGCGGGAAACTTGCCGGAAGAAATAACCTGGTATATGCGGCGGCTCAATGGTGGCTGGGGATTCGTTGGGTTGTTCCTGGCGATATTTCAGTTTGCCGTGCCTTTTGTGCTCTTGCTCTCGCGCGGGTTTAAACGGGACATACGACGGCTGGTCTGGCTCGCAGTCTGGATATTGTTCATGCGTTATCTGGACCTTTTCTGGATCATCGAGCCGAATTTTTCAAAGACGTTGAACCTGACGCTGTCCGACGTAGTTGTCTCCGTCGCCGTAGGCGGCATTTGGCTGGCTTACTTCTTCCGAAATCTGAGTTCGTTGCCGCTTCTGCCTGCATATGACGTTTTCGCGAACGAGGTCCTGGAACCTGCTCATGATTGAAAATACAAAACACGGGCAAGAAGGCTTCGAGCAGCAAGACCTGACGGCGCAGAGCGTATACGCGTTCCTGATCAGTCTGATTGTGGGAGGAGTGCTGGTTTACGTGGTTGTCTTGGGCCTGTATCGATTCCTGGATGCGCGCCAGCGATCGCACCAACCCGCCCAGAGTCCGTTGGTGAAGCAAGTGGACACCGAGACACGCATCGTTTCGCCCCAAGAGATCACGAAATTCCCCCAACCACGCTTGGAGCGAAACGAGCGAATCGAGATCAACGATTTCCGCTCGAAGGAAGAGCAAACGTTAAATAGCTACGGATGGATTGACGAAAAGACTGGCGTGGTGCACATCCCGATCGAACGGGCCATGCAACTCGTAGCACAACGCGGATTGCCAACTACGCCGAGGGCCGGAACCGCTCCGCCGTCTGCGGTGAACACAGCGAAACAAGCCGCGGAGCGATCGGACACGAGCGGGAAATCGCCGCAATCTAAAGCGCAGGCTCCGAAATGATGAAATGGAATCCGCCATTGCGCAGTGTGATGAAATCGAAGATTTCGCGGCTGCTCGCAGCCGCGGTCTTGGCAGCGTGCGTGTTCGATCTGCCCGCGTGGGGCCAGGGAATGACCCAAGGCATCATGTCGCCGCCCGCCAACGTTCGCCCGGCGGGGCTCAAGAACGTTGACATCAAGCAGAATCTGAACCAGCAAATCCCGCCCGGCCTCACGTTTCGCGACGAAGCCGGGAGAGAAGTGCAGTTGGGCGATTACTTCGGCAAAAAGCCGATGATCTTGAATCTGGTGTATTACCGGTGCCCGATGCTGTGCGGAGAAGTTTTGAGCGGATTAGAGAGCGCGCTCCGAGTGTTGAAGTTCGATGTAGGAAAAGAGTTCGACATCCTAACCGTAAGCTTCGATCCCAAAGAAACGCCAGAAATGGCATCCGCCAAAAAGGCCGAATACCTCAAGCGCTACGGACGAGCCAGCGCAGCGTCGGGCTGGCACTTTCTGACCGGACCTCAGGCTTCGATTGATGCGCTGACTGAGGCGGCCGGGTTCCAGTATCAGTACGATCCCAGGAGCGGTCAGTTCGCTCATGCGACGGCAATCATGGTGCTGACGCCCGAGGGAAAAATCGCACAGTACTATTACGGAGTCGAGTTCGCTCCCAAGGACTTGCGTCTTGGGCTGATTCAGGCGTCAGAAAACAAAATCGGCACGGTCGTGGATCAAGTGTTGCTGTACTGCTATCACTACGACCCGGACACGGGAAAATACGGAGCAATCATCAGCAGGGTTCTGCAATTGGCCGCTGGCGCAACAGTATTGATCCTCGGAACGTTCCTGGTGGTGATGTTCCGGATGGGGCCGAAGACAGCGGCGAAAAGTCAGACGTTGTCCAACGACCGACGACTGAAGACCAACGACTAAATTATGTTCGATAACTTTCCACTTTGGCCTGTACGCGCTGCCGCCGGCGCCGGCAACGTAGACGCCCTCTACATTTTTCTGGTCGCGTTGTCGGGATTCATGTGCCTGGCCATTTTCACCATGATCCTTGTGTTTGCGACTCAGTACCGTCGCCGTCACGGAGTCGAAGCGGAGCAGATCGAAGGTTCATCCGCATTGGAGATTACCTGGTCGATCATTCCGCTCGGAATCTTCATGGTAATTTTCCTTTGGGGAGCGGTCATTTACTTTCACGAGCGGACTCCACCCCGGGGTGCTGCTGAAGTGTACGTGGTAGCGAAGCAGTGGATGTGGAAGCTCCAGCATCAGGAGGGCCAACGCGAGATCAACGAACTCCACGTACCGGTAGGCCGCGATGTCAAACTGATTATGACCTCGCAGGACGTCATCCACAGCTTTTATGTTCCAGCGTTCCGCATCAAGCAGGACGTGTTGCCGGGACGCTACACCACCGCTTGGTTCCGGGCGACAAAGCCCGGCATCTATCATCTGTTCTGCTCGCAATATTGCGGCACCATGCACTCTGGCATGATTGGGCAAGTAGTAGTCATGGAGCCCGCACAATACCAGGCCTGGCTTTCCGGCGGCGGAGTCTCCGGATCGCTTGCAGCTAGTGGCGAAAGCCTTTTTCAGCAATTGGGCTGCACTACTTGTCACCGTGCGGACACGCAAGGTCGCGGACCCGATCTGGCGGGGATCTTCGGCAAGCCGGTGCAACTGGAGGATGGACGAACGGTCGTCGCCGATGAAAACTACATTCGCGAGTCAATCCTGAGTCCGAGCGCGAAAATTGTGAGCGGATTCAAGCCGATCATGCCGGTCTTCCAGGGGCTGGTGGGCGAAGAACAGTTGAATGCGCTGGTGGCATACGTCAAGTCGCTAAGCCCGGCTCCCTCGGGAGCTGCAGGCGCACCCGGTCAGGTTCCGGGCGGCGCGAAATCGCAGAACCCTTAAGGAATAGAAATGGCAACCGCAGCAGTTACCGCCGAACGCGAACATTATCTGAATAAGGAGTACGGTATCCGCTCGTGGCTGTTGACCACGGACCACAAGCGCATCGCACTGCTGTATCTGATATCGATTACGTTCTTCTTCTTCGTCGGAGGATTGTTCGCTCTGCTGATCCGGTTGGAGTTGCTGACCCCGGCAGGCGATCTGGTACAGGCAGACACTTATAACAAGCTCTTCACCATGCACGGCCAGGTGATGATCTTCTTCTTCCTGATTCCGTCCATCCCCGCCGTTCTGGGGAATTTCCTCGTCCCCTTGATGATCGGCGCCAAGGATCTCGCATTCCCCCGAATTAATCTGTTGAGCTGGTATCTCTACGTAATTGCCGGGGCGATCTACGTTCACTGCATCCTCACTGGCGGCGTGGACACAGGTTGGACCTTCTATACGCCTTTCAGCACGGCCTTCAGCAACACCCGGGTGATTGAAGCGGGAATTGCGATTTTCATTGCCGGATTTTCTTCAATCCTCACCGGCCTCAACTTTGTAGTAACTATTCACCGCATGCGAGCGCCCGGAATGACGTGGTCTCGCCTGCCGCTGTTTATCTGGGCGCACTATGCCACCAGCATCATCCAGTTGCTCGGAACGCCGGTGCTCGCGATTACGCTGCTTTTGGTGGTCTTCGAACGCGCTTTCAACCTGGGCATCTTCGATCCCACTCGCGGCGGCGACCCGCTACTGTTCCAACATCTGTTTTGGTTCTACTCCCATCCCGCGGTTTACATCATGATTCTGCCCGCGATGGCTGTGGAAAGTGAGATCGTCGCGTGCTTCACGCGCAAGCGCATCTTCGGCTACAACTTTGTGGCGATGTCGAGCATTGCGATTGCGGTCTTTGGATTTCTGGTTTGGGCGCACCACATGTTTGTGGCCGGCATTTCGCTCTATTCCGCGCTGATCTTCTCCATCCTCAGTTATCTGGTTGCGGTGCCCTCGGCGATCAAAGTTTTTAACTGGACCGCGACCATGTACAGAGGCTCGATCTCCTTTACCACTCCCATGCTTTACGCCTTCGGCTTCATCGGGCTTTTCACCATGGGCGGGCTCACGGGCCTGTTTTTGGCCTGCCTCGGAATCGATGTCCACGTCCACGACACTTATTTCATCATCGCCCATTTTCATTACATCATGGTCGGCGGCGCGGTTATGGGATACCTCGGCGGGATGCACTTCTGGTGGCCGAAAATCTCAGGGCGCATGTATCCAGAGGGGTGGGGCAGGCTGGCTGCTCTGCTCGTGTTCGTCGGCTTCAATCTGACGTTCTTCCCGCAGTTTATTCTCGGATACATGGGAATGCCGCGGCGGTACTGGCAATACCCGCCGGAGTTTCAGGTCTTAAATGTGCTTTCGACCGCAGGTTCGACTATCCTCGCGGTCGGATATGTTCTTCCCATGATTTATTTCCTCTGGTCGATGCGTTACGGGAAAATTGCCGAAGATAACCCGTGGGGCGCTGCCGGCCTGGAATGGAAAACTTCTTCGCCGCCGCCGACTTTCAACTTTGAAGAAGCTCCCGAAGTGACTTGGGAGGCTTACAACTACGAAGAAATCCCCGCGCCCGCGGAGGTGCCGGTTGAGCGATAGCCCGATCGCGGTCGAGCAACACGGTCCGGAACTGCTGCACCACTTCGTCGACGCGGAACAGCAGCGCGATGCCGCGTCTCTCGGCATGTGGCTGTTCCTCGCGACCGAGATCATGTTTTTCGGCGGCATGTTCTGCGCCTATCTGATCTATCGCTTCTGGTACTACAACGAGTTCGCCGCCGGCAGCCGCAGCCTGGACATCTGGCTAGGCACGATCAATACAGCTGTCCTCATTTGCAGCAGCTTGACGGTGGCTCTTGGCGTCCGCGCAGCGCAGATGGGGAAGCGCAAACTACTTGTCATCCTCTTGCTGCTAACCATTGTTTTCGGACTTGCTTTCCTCGGAATCAAAGGGGTCGAGTGGTACAACAAATACGAAGAGCATCACATCCCGGGACCGTCGTTCAACGTGGACGATCTGGTGAAAGCCTACCCGCAGATCCACATCGACCCGCGCCACGAACAGATTTATTTTTCGCTGTATTTTGCCATGACGGGCCTTCACGCCCTGCACATGATCATTGGCGTAGGAATGTTCGCCTTCCTGACTTATTACGCGTGGAAGGGCCGATACACGCCGAAGTACTACACGCCTGTCGAGATGGGCGGACTTTACTGGCACTTCGTGGATATTGTCTGGATTTATCTTTTCCCGTTGCTGTATCTGATCGACCGACATCACTAGGATGAGCCGCCATGTCTGAGCACATAATGTCGAGCAAGTTTTACTACACCATCTGGATCGCGTTGTTGTGTCTGACCGGGATTACCGCCGCTGTCGCTTTCGTCGACCTCGGACCGTTCAACGTAGTCCTCGCGCTGGTCATCGCCACATTCAAAGCTCTGCTCGTGGTTTTGTTCTTTATGCACGTTAAGTACACGAGCGAACGACTGACCAAAATAGTAATTGTTTCGGCGATTTTTTGGCTCTTCCTGTTGCTGGCGCTCAGCATGGCCGACTACGCTACGCGCCTCTGGAGTTAATGCGGGCCCGAACTCCTCGCGCAGCCTTATTTGAGATATACTCCCCTCTCTGCACTGCCTTTTGCTTATGATTGAATGAGCGAGGTGATCTATGGCCTTCTGCAACTCATGCGGCGGGACGCTGGAAGCGGGCGCAAGGTTCTGTCCTAAATGCGGTGCCGCCATACCCATGGCCGCTGCGATTCCGGCGACGGTTCCGTCTGCCGCTGCCCCGCCGCCTCAGGGAAGTGGTGCGCTCAAGGTTATCTTGATCCTCGTAGCGGGCATCGTTGTGCTTGGCATTCTTGGAATAGGGACGCTCACGTTCGTTATCCGGCGGATTGCCCATAGGAGTCACATTGACAACAGGAACGGCAATGTAAAGGTGGAAACTCCCTTCGGAACAGTCCAGAGCACAAACAATCCCGATGAAGCTGCACGTACCCTTGGCATAGATTCCTATCCCGGTGCGCGCGTGCTGACGGGAAATACCGCGACCATCGGGGGAATGCATACGGTTACAGCGGAATTTGAGAGCGATGATCCCCCTGAGAAAGTGATGGCCTTTTATACGTCGAGATTCCCTAGCGCCAACGTTGCGACCAAGGATCAGAATCGCTATACCATCGTATCCACCGACAAGAAGAATCTGATCACCATCAACATCGAACCGCAGGGCAGCAAGACGCGGATTACGGTCGCAAATGTGAGCGGCAAGAATTTGACTGGCGACAGTTCCTCAGATTAGCAGCTCGCGCCTCAATGCAAAACAACTTCGCCGAGCTCGCCCGCGCTGCCAAATCTGCCGTGGTGGATGCAAGCGGACTTGCCACTGCATTGCGCCGCCATCTGCGCGGCGATGCGCGTTTCGACGAAACTAGCCGTGCCCTCTATGCCACCGATGGGTCCAACTATCGCCAGGTTCCCATAGGAGTAGTTCTTCCCCGCGACGCCGACGACGTTATCGCGGCCATCTCGCTGGCGCGGGAATATGGCGCGCCCTTGCTCTGCCGGGGTGCGGGCACTTCGCTCTCCGGACAATGCTGCAACGTCGCTGTGGTGCTCGATTTCACCAGGTACATGGCTGACATCCTCGAGATCGATCCGGCGCGGAGGATCGCACGAGTTCAGCCCGGAGTCGTTCTTGATCGTCTGCGCAACGCTGCGGAAAAACACCATTTGACCTTTGGCCCAGATCCCGCAACCCACGATCGCTGCACGTTGGGGGGCATGATTGGAAATAACTCCTGCGGCGTTCACTCAGTCATGGCGGGTAAGACCGACGACAACATCGAGGAGCTGGAAATCCTCACCTACGATGGCCTGCGCATGAAGGTGGGCCAGACGAGCGACGGAGAGATTGAGAAGATCATCAGCGAAGGCGGTCGTCGGAGTGAGATTTATTCGGGCCTGAAGCGGCTGCGCGACTCGTATTCAACTCTTATTCGGAAACGCTATCCGAATATTCCGCGCCGGGTATCCGGCTACAACCTGGATTATTTGCTCCCTGAAAACGGCTTCCACGTTGCGCGTACGCTTGTTGGGTCTGAGGGTACCTGCGTCACGGTGCTGGAAGCTTCGTGCCGGCTGGTGAAGAGTCCGCCCGAGCGTGTTCTCCTGGTGATTGCTTATCCCGATATTTTCCAGTGTGCCGATCGCGTGCCCGAGATAATGGCCCATCGACCGATCGGTCTCGAGGGCGTTGACCAATTGCTGGTCGAATTCAGCAGACGTCAGAGTCTGAACCTGGAAGGACTGGCTCTCTTGCCCTCAGGTGGCGGTTGGCTGTTTGCGGAGTTCGGCGCAGCTACTGCTGCGGAAGCTGAGCTTGAGGCTCGCGAGCTCATGCGCACACTCGGCCACAGCGCGAATCCGCCTCAGATGCATCTGTTCACTGACAAGCACCAGGCGAAGCGAGTCTGGGAAGTGCGGGAGTCGGCCTTGGGAGCAGTTTCTCACGTTCCCGGCGAGCCCCCGGGTTGGGAGGGCTGGGACGATTCTGCGGTCGTTCCCGAAAAGCTCGGCGTCTACCTGCGCGATCTAAACAAGTTGATGGCGGGTTTCGGTTATCGAAGCGCTCTCTACGGACACTTCGGCCACGCCTGCGTACACCTGAAGATCAATTTCGACTTGCAGTCTGCGCAAGGCATCGCCAACTACCGCAAGTTCGTCGAAGAAGCGGCCGATCTGGTAGTAAGTTACGGCGGCTCTCTGTCCGGTGAACACGGCGACGGCCAATCGCGCGCTGAGCTGCTACCGAAAATGTTCGGCCCAGAACTCGTGCAGGCTTTCCGGGAGTTCAAAGCGCTTTGGGACCCCGATTGGAAAATGAATCCGGGCAAAGTAGTTGAGCCCTTCAAGTTGGACGAGAACCTGCGCTTGGGCGCCAACTATAAGCCGTGGGAGCCAGAGACGCACTTCAAGTTTCCTGAAGATCAAGGTAGCTTGGCGCACGCCACCTTGCGCTGCGTGGGAGTAGGAAAGTGCCGTCGCGACGAGGGCGGACTCATGTGCCCAAGTTTCCGCGTGACTCGTGAAGAAGAACACTCAACCCGAGGCCGGGCTCACCTGCTTTGGGAGATGACGAAGGGCGACGTGATTCACGACGGTTGGCGCGATCAACATGTGAAAGACTCGCTCGATCTGTGTCTCGCGTGCAAGGGCTGCAAGAGCGACTGTCCCGTCGGCGTCGACGTCGCCACATATAAAGCTGAATTCCTTTCCCACTACTACGAAAGCAACCGCCGTCCGCGAGGTGCATACGCCTTCGGGAACATCGATGTCTGGGCCCGGCTAGCTTCGAAGGCGCCGGGATTGATCAACCTGACCACGCAACTTCCTGTGCTGCGCGATATCGCAAAGTTGATCGCCGGTGTCCCCCGGGAGCGCAGCATTCCCGCTTTCGCCCGGCGTACCTTCCGTCATTGGTTCAGTCAGCGAAGACCCCATAACTCGCAGGGCACGCCCGTTCTCCTGTGGCCGGACACGTTCAACAACTACTTTCTTCCCGACACCGCGAAGGCAGCCGTGGAAGTATTGGAATCCGCGGGCTATCAGATTCTGCTACCCAGATCCACCTTATGCTGCGGCCGTCCGCTTTACGATTGGGGCATGTTAGATCGCGCCAAGACTCTGCTTCTCGAAATCATTGCTGCCCTCAAGACTGAAATCGAAAAAGGGATCCCGTTAGTTGTCCTGGAGCCAAGCTGCGCCGCAGTGTTTCGCGACGAACTCCTAAACCTGTTTCCCAAAGATGACCATGCCCGCCGCCTCTCGCAACAAACATTCCTGCTAAGCGAGTTTCTGGAGAAAAAAGCCAAGCATTTCCAATTGCCGAAACTAGCGCGCAAAGCTCTCGTCCACGGACACTGTCACCATAAATCGATCATGAGAATGACCGACGAAGAATCTGTCCTGCGGAAGATGGGAATCGATTTTCAGGCGCCAGCACCGGGCTGCTGCGGTATGGCCGGATCGTTCGGCTTCGAAGTTGACAAATATGAAACCTCAATCGCGATCGGCGAGTTGGAACTCTTGCCAGCCGTGCGCAAGGCTTCCCCCGATTGTCTAGTTATTGCGAACGGCTTCAGTTGCCGCGAGCAGATCGCGCAGTGCACCAGTCGCCGCGCCCTGCACCTCGCAGAAGTGATTGCTGAAGCCATGCACACCTAGCCCCGACGCCTCGTCCGGGACAATTCGCCGGCCCGTAAGCTATTGAAAAAACAGCTAGCTCCCATCTTGCCTCGCCAGACCGCCCCAATTCTGGGAGAATACCAGCAGGCACGAAGCATGGCTCGGGACCTTGAAACCTCGCTCATCGCCGAAACGGCGGGACAGATTAAAGTAGCTCCGCCTGATATCTCCCTGCGCGGCTCCGTCCTGGTGCTCATTCAATTCGACGTCTGCGAGGAGATCCACCTCGATCAGCTCCGCCGCATCTTCGGCGCTCGCGTTCTGGAGCAACCCAGTCTTAAGCATCCCGCCCCCGGATATGTCCGCTATCAGCGTCCGCCGGTGGTCGAGCCGATCGAAGCACTGGTTCTGGAGAGCGGCGAGCGGTTGGAAGGCCAAATCAAGTACTACGATTACGGAGTCCTGAGCGTGGTTCTGGAACTGCCGTTCGCGGGCGATTGGGACGCGCTGGTTCGTTTGGGCAGCCGCTGGGTGTGGGACGTTGACTTCGCCGGTCATGCCTCCCGCATCGTCCGCCAGAAACTCGAGCGCGCCCGACCGGCGCTGGTGAAGCCTTATGAAAACTGGCTAAGTGAAGACTACTTCATCTTCCATCTGCGCGAGATCAGCGGTTTTGTGTCCGTGGCCGAACTGGTTGCCGAGAAAGGCGCCCGCATTGCTCAAATCGTTCGCGGCGAAACCGCTCAACTTTCTGACGGAGAGCGCAATGAAATCCTGCAGTCGGGCATTTCTTATTATCCCAATGACCTCGCTGTAATTGGCTGGAACGCCGCGTTCCTGTATGACAGCGACACGGGCGCCGAAACCGCCATCCAGTTGCTCGAATACGCCAATTCACAGCTGCTCGAATTCCGACACTACGACGAGTTGCTCACCGAGGAACTCGAGAGCGTGTACGCTTCTTTCGACAAGGGCACGGGAATGCTGGCTCGCTGGCGGTTGGCCCGCGACGCTACCAAGTTGCACACCGTCCTGCTCGATGTGAACGAACTGACTGAGCACGCCGACAACGCCATCAAGTTCCTCAGCGACATGTTTTCGGCCCGTCTTTATAAGCTTGCCGCGTCGAAAGTTGGTGTCCCTGATTACAAAGACTTAGTCACCCAGAAAGTACAAACCGCCGAAGAGCTCTACCGCTTCATGGTGGACCAGTTCAATCAGAGCCGAGCCTTCGTGCTTGAAACCCTGGTGGTGATTATTCTGGTGATCGAACTGGTCTATCTATTTCACGGCAAGCCATTCTGAGAACTGAGAACCGGGAACCGCAAACTAGTTTTCCAATCCGTAGCCGCAGAAACGTTCATGGCAGCCAGCTACCTTTCTGCAGGACCCCTAATTGTCGTCGATATCGGAACCGACTGCAGGAACGCCCGTGTAGTATAAATTCACATCACGTCGCCAACGGAGAGATCGATTAATGCGAGGACTCAAGGGCAAGCGCGTCCTGGTCACTGGCGGCGCCAGCGGAATCGGCGCGGCAACAGCAGCGCGTTTCCTGGAAGAAGGCTCAGCGGTCTGCGTGCTCGACCGCGATGCCAAAGGCCTGCAGCAAATCCGCAAGAAGTTCGCGGATTTGGCCGGAACTGTCGAGGCTGACGTTTCCAACCTCAAGCAAGTGCAGCAAGCCTTTAATGACGCCGTTCGCATCATGGGCGGCGTGGACGTGCTCATCAACAACGCAGGCATCAGCATTCGCCACAATTTTCTCAAGATCACTCCGGAAGAATGGGACAAGATCATTGCAGTGAACCTGACTGGCGTCTTCTACATGGCCCAGACGGCTGCCCGCCACATGTGGGAACGCGACGGCGGCGTCGTTCTGCAAACCGCCTCGACCAACGGAATTGTTGGGCAACCCTACTACGCCGACTACAATGCCACTAAAGCAGGCGTGATTGAGCTGACGCGAACCATGGCACTGGAACTGGCGCCCAAGGTAAGAGTTTGCGCGGTCGCGCCAGGATACGTGCTCACGCCCATGCAGCGTGCCGAATATACCGATGCCATGCTCGAAGAAGTGAATCGCAAGATTCCGCTGCGCCGCCACGCGAAACCGGAAGAAATCGCAGCCCTGTTCGCATTCCTCGCGTCCGACGATGCCGCGTACGTGACCGGCCATGTGTACACAATCGATGGCGCCGAAATCGCGGGCGGCCTAGCCAGCCGATAGTTTCAGCAGTTGGGAAGGGCCGGCCTTTGGGGCCCAACTTGAAGGCGTTTTGGGAAGGGCGCGGCTTCAGCCGGGCCGTAACGATCCCCATAAAGACTGGGCTTTCGCCCCTGAGGGATATGAGTCTCCCCGACAAACAAGCATGCCTGTCCGGAAAGGTCGCACTCATCACCGGCGGCGCTTCAGGCATCGGACGCGCAGCAGCCTTACTCTTCGCCCGCGAGGGTGCTGCGGTTGCGATCACTGACATTAGCCAAACCGGAGAATCCGCCGCCCAGGAGATCCTTCAAAATGGCGGCCGCGCCATCTTTGAGCTTTCTGATGTGACCCGAGCCGCCGACTGCCAGCGTGTCGTCGAGCGAACTTTGCGAGAATTTGGCGAAATTCACGTGCTCTTCAACAACGCGGGAATCATGCGCCGCGCCTCGGTAGTCGAACTAAGCGAAGAAGATTGGGATCGGGTAATGTCAGTGAACGTTAAATCGATTTTCCTGATGTCGCGACAGGTCATTCCGTTCATGATAAAAGCAGGTGGCGGCTCCATCGTTAATACAGCGTCCGGCTGGGGACTCGTTGGAGGACCCCGCGCCGCCGTTTATTGCGCGTCGAAGGGCGCAGTGGTTCTCCTGACCAAAGCCATGGCGGTGGATCACGGCCCGCAAAATATTCGCGTGAACTGCATTTGTCCCGGCGATACCGATACCGGTATGCTGCGCAGTGAAGCCCAGCAACTAGGAGAGCGCGAAGATCTTTTCCTCGCACAGTCAGCGCGCCGCCCGCTGGGCCGAATCGGCAGGCCGGAAGAGATCGCGCGAGCCGCGCTGTATCTGGCAAGCGATGCGTCCTCGTTCGTCACCGGCACGGCGTTGGTTGTAGATGGCGGCGGTTTGGCGGGATCGTAGAAAGACTCTCTGCTTCTTTAAAGTGCTTTCTGTAGGAGCTGCGGCTTCAGCCGTGTGGGAGAACTCCGATTGGGTGGCGCAGCGCTTCCAGCGCTGCGATACTCGTCCTCAAATGATTTAAGGGTTTAACCGTGCGCTAGAGAAAGGCATTGTGAAATCGATTCCATGCGGCTACAAAATAAAATCGCTTTAATCACCGGCGGGACGTCAGGGATCGGCGAGGCAACTGCAATCCTTTTCGCCAAAGAAGGCGCCAGCATTGCTATCACCGGTCGCAACGAAAAGCGAGGCCACGCAGTCGCCGACCAGGTCCTGCAAAACGGCGGAAAAGCCATCTTCATTCGCACCGACGTCCGCAAAGCCGCCGAGTGCAGTCGCGCCGTCGACGAAACCCTGAGCACATTCGGTAAACTCGATATCCTCTTTAACAATGCCGGGGTTTTCTATCCCCAGTCCACACTTGAATGCAGCGAAGAAGAGTGGGACCTGCAAATCGACATCAACTTAAAGGGTACGTTCCTGATGTCGAAGTTCGCGCTGCCCAGCATGATTCAGCAAGGCAGCGGCGTAATTATCAACAATAGTTCCGGATGGGGCATCGTGGGCGGCGACAAAGCGGTTGCATATTGTGCCTCAAAAGGCGGCGTGGTCCTGCTAACCAAAGCAATGGCCATCGACCACGGACTCCAAGGCATTCGCGTAAACTGCATCTGCCCCGGCGATGTCGACACGCCCATGCTTCCCGAAGATGCACGCATGCGCGGCCTGAAGTGGGAAGACTACCTCGCAGGCTGTGCCAACCGTCCGCTGGGAAGAATCGGCACGGTGGATGAAATCGCCAAGGCCGTATTATTTCTCGCGTCGGACGATTCGTCCTTTATGACCGGCGCAGCGCTCGTAGTCGACGGCGGCGGTACTGCAGACTGATTTTTCTGAAGAAGAGCCCGACCTAACCCGGCAGGGACAGCACTCGCGATCCAAGGCCCAAGTCAACAAATCGCTACTTCCTGCCCGGGTGAGCCTCTCCCTTGCTCGAAAACACCGAGTAGGGCCACTCGTTCTCTTTTTTCGGCGGAGCCACAGTAACAACCGGGCTCGGCGCCATCCCCCAATTCGCGGGCGCAGGATGAATGCACCAAATATTCCCCGGTTGATCCAGCGCAATGCCCACCAGCCAGTACTTGCCCTCCGTTCCTAGAGGAACGCAGTTAGCTACGCGAGCCGGCGCACTCGTCCCCCCAGGAAGTTCGTCCAGCAAAACGGACAGCCCCGGCTCCAGGGGCTGCGTGAGCCGAACGCCGCATCCCTCGGTGTTTACCACCAAAGTATGGCAGTGTTCACTGAATGGAATCTGAGGATCCAGGCTGGCAAGGCGAAAGGGGATCTGCGCCCGAATTCGCGTGCTGCGCCGTGCCGCTTCGTAAGATGTCGCACTCGAGCTCATATGCAGACTCTTGTTTGATTGTACGTCGTGCATGAATCTGCGCTCGCGGGCCGCGGCCCAAAGTGAAAACCAAAGTAACCAGGCAACAACTCACGTAGTACTGGACGCCTCGTCCGGGCGCCCAAAGCCAAGTCCGGCGCAGAGCATCGCCTTTCTAACTGGTTTTGTTAAGGCGCACAGATTATTGTTCTCGACAGCATGGCTGCCGCCGCCGAGCCGCAACTCGATCTAAACGAAGACACGAGCCTGCCGGCAATACCTCCATTCACTGACCGCTCCGAATTCGACCTCTTACTCGCCTGCTGCGCCGTTCACGCAAACCCCGATCGTCTCCGGGCAATTCTCTCGCGTCCGCTGAATTGGGCACGACTGCTTCAATTCGTGGACCACCATCGCATAGTTCCACAGCTCTACAGCCAATTGTCGGCCTTCTCGCACCTGATTCCCGCCCAGCTACTCAACGCGCTCCGGTTCCGCTATCAGGACAATGCACGCAAGGCGCTGTGGTTCACTGCTGAATTGCTGCGCATCGCCAGCTATCTTGAATCCGCAGGAATCAAGGCTCTGCCCTATAAAGGACCTGCCCTCGCGCAGGCTTTATACGGCGAAGTCACCCATCGGGAATTCAGTGATCTCGATATCCTGATCCTGCCCGCAGATGTTCCCAAAGCAAAGACCGCACTTCTTGAACTGGGGTACAAACCCGAAATCGAGCTTGCGCCGCACCGGGAGCACGCTTACCTCACAGCCGGATACGAGATTCCATTTCGCGCCACCACCGGCGGAAACCTGCTGGAGTTGCAGTGGCGAGTCCTCCCACGCTTCTATTCCATCGACCTCGATGTCGCGGACTTTTTTCAGCGAGCCGACGAGATCAACCTGGGCGATCGAGGCTGTATCGCAACGCCCTGGGTGGAAAGCAGCCGCGAAGCGGCGGCAGATTACAGCTCACGGCGCAAGCCGTGGGCAGAAAGCGGAACACCGCCGAGCCCCAGAGGGGCGAAAGATGATCCAGGAAACGGCCTGTCCATGCGAACCCTGTGCGCGAAGGATCTCCTGCTAGTGCTCTGCGTCCACGCTGCCAAGCACGTTTGGGCTCGGCTCTCGTGGCTGTGCGACATCGCCCAACTCGCGACTCGCCAGCTCGACTGGAAAGCAATTCAGGACGAGGCCAGGCGCCTCGGAATCGAACGGATCCTCAGCCTGAATCTGCTTTTAGCCCACAGGTTGCTCGGCTCAGACCTGCCGGCAATAATGCAGAAGCGCCTGCAAGAGGATGCTTCAACCACTGCCCTAGCCGACCAGATTGTGCGCGTCATCGAACGCTGCACCCACTACGATACCGAATCGCTTCCCTACTTCCGCTTGATGATGCGCTTACGAGAGCGCCGCCAGGATCAAGCCCGTTTCCTCTGGCGTCTAGCCGTCACCCCAACCCGAAGTGAATGGGCAACTGTCGACCTCCCGAAGCCGTTGCAACCGCTCTATCACGTGGTACGCCTGTCGCGCCTCGCCAAAAGATTGGCGTCCGCCAGATAGGTATCGCACAAATCGTGCCTGTAGATTTTCTAAAGACTCGGCTCGAACGCGGATGAAGCTGGGATACCCCAAGTCTCGCAATTTTCGAGACCTGGCACAGTCTCCAGCGTAAAATGCGACCATGCTTAGCGGCAAAGAACTCTTCGCGGTGGCCGCCATGATTCTGATTCTGTTTGTGCTGGTTCGCACGCTAAGAAAACGCAGAGACTGACAGCCACCCAAAATATCCAGATCGCGACTGCTCTCGAACCTTCTACTCGGCGGCGCATTTATCATTGACTCCGCCGAGCTAATCTCGCTCGGAATTCTTTCGCGCCCGAGCCATTCCCGCCCGCAATCCCCGCTGAACGCTCCGCCCATACCCGGACGAGTCCATTGCGTCCATTACAGCGGCTGCGATTCCGCCCGGCGTCGCGGCTTCGTGAATAAACCGGTCCAGCGGAATCCTGCCTTCACGCCACGACAGAATCCCATCGGCGAGGGCGTGGCCTGCAGCGGTCAACGCCGTTTTGCGATTTAGCCCCAGTTTCTGAGCCGACTCGGCCAGCGCCGCCAAGGCGTGGTAGCCGTGGCTGCTGGAGTAGGTGACAGTGAACGCATCGAACTGGCTCTCGGGAACTTCGAGTACAGTCCCGACCTTCTCGAATAACATTCTTACTTCGTCTCTCACGCCGTGAGAGCAAGCTGGCTCGAAAGTCAACGCTGTAAGTCCGCGCCCGCTGCGGCTCACAGGACTGGGCATGGCTCGCACCCAGAGCGCAGGCAATCGCGCTCGCAATTTGGAAAGTGGAATGCCAGCCGCCAGGCTCACCAGCGTCAGCGGGCGACGAGGCTTTCTTATTTCGCGCTTGCCAATCTCCCGCAGCAGATCGTTCACGGAGTCCGGCCGCACCGCGACGATGAGAAGTCCCGCCTGCTCCACAGCCCGGCGCAGGTCAGGTTCGATGGCAACGCTGTATTGTTTCTTGAGTTGCCGCAATTTATTTGGGTTGCGGTCATGCACCACGATCGGTTTGTCGTATTTCGCAAGCCGCAATCCGGCGACAAGCGCACCGGTGATGCGTCCGCCGCCGAGAAAGACGATCGCTCTGACGCCAGTTCCTGTTTTCACGTCAGATCCGCGCAAGCCTGATCGGCCGCTTCCACGAGCGCTGCGACATCAGCTTCCGTGTGTGCCGTGGAAATAATCCAGTGCAAGCCGTTTGAAGGAGTCATGTAGATGCCGCGTTCGAGCAGCCGATGAACGAATTGGGAATAGCGTGCGGTGTCGACGTAGGTGCAGTAGTCACGGTAATCGTGAATGGCCTCGCGCTCGGTGAAATAGATCTGAAACATCGGTCCGAATCCCTGCACGATGGCTCTTACTTGGCGGCGCAGAAACACCTCGCGCAGGCCGTGAATGGCGGCATCGCCCATAGCGTGCAGGTTGCGGTAAGTGTCGTTGCGTGACAGCAGGTCCAGATTCGCGGCGACAACCTTCATGGTGAGCCGGTGTCCGTTGAATGTGCCGTAATGCAGCACCATGTTATCGCTCCACCGCATTCGGTCGAGGATCGCACGCGGCCCCGCTACAGCGCCGACGGGGAATCCGGCTCCCAGCGCTTTCCCAAACGTACTTATGTCCGGCTGGATTCCATAATATTCCTGGCATCCGCCAAGCCCGTAGCGAAACCCGGTGACCACTTCATCGAGAATCAGCAGCACTCCGTAGTCTCGCGTCAGTTCGCGCAAGCGTTGGAGATAGCCCTCCCGCGGCGGGATGCAGCCCATGTTCGCCATGATTGGCTCGGTGATGACCGCAGCCAGTGCGCGTCCGTGTTTTTGCATGATGCGTTCAAGAACCGCGATGTCGTTCCATGGGGCAAGCACGACATCGTCAAAGGTCGCGGGAGGAATCCCCTCTGAGTCAGGAATTCTGGCAGGGTTTTCCAGCAGGCCCAATTGTTCTAGAGGATGTCCGTGGGCGTTCACGAGAAAAGGGTCGTACCAGCCGTGGTAATGGCCTTCGAACTTCAGGAACTTGCTTCGCCCGGTATGTGCTCGCGCCAAGCGGAGCGCCAGCATGGTAGCCTCGCTGCCGGTGTTGGTAAAGCGCACCACCTCGGCGGACGGAACCATGCGGCAGAAACGCTCGGCGGCTTCGACTTCCGCGGATGTCGCTGCGGCGAAGTGGGAGCCTTCGGCCATGGCCTCGGAAACCACAGCAACCAGCTCGGGATGAGCATGGCCGTGAATGAGCGCGCCGAAGGACATCATGAAATCCAAATACTCGTTGCCGTCCGCATCCCAGACGCGTGAGCCTCGGCCGCGCTCGAGAAACACGGGACCGGGTAAATATGTGGCTTTCCCGCGCGACGGCGAATTCACTCCCTCGACCAAGGGTTTTTGTGCGCGGTCGAACAACTGTTGGGAGCGGGTCCGTGTTGTGGTGATCTGTGCCATTTACACCGCGGCCAAGTCTTCACTATGCCTGAGAAACTTCCAGAGACCTGCGTTGGGCAACTGCCCAGTAAGAGCTCAGTGGATTCTAGCTTAGCGGTTTAGTTTTTCGTAGTAGCGGTTGTCGTAGAGCGTGGTGGAGTTCTGCACGAATTCCAGGATGCGGTGCATTCTGACTTTGTCTTCGCGATTCAATTCCTTGAACTGCACAGCCACCCCGGACCCGGGATGCATTCGGGCGACGGTGCCGTCGGCGTGCAACTTGCCATCGTCGATGGAGAAGACCAGCTTGAGACTTGTGCCCGGCGTGAGGATGGCGCTGGTTTCCACATAGCAGCCGCCCATGCTGATGTCGATCAGATTCCCGAAAACCGGTCCAGCTTCGGTCTCGGGATGCAGTTCGATGGTGATGCGGCATTTCATGCGGGCATAGAGCCTGCGGTTTTTTCGGGATGGCTGTTGCTGCTTCTCGAGATACATGCGGCGGTCGGCTTCCGCCAGAAGCTCTTCCGCATCTTTTCCATCCTGCGGATACATGGCTTGACCAACGCTAAGGGAAAGAATTTCTTCGGCGCAGACTTCAAATCCGGCTTGCTTGGCTAGCTCCCGCAGTTGATAGGCTTTCTTGGCCGACGCGTCCGCGGGCAAGCCGGGAGCGATAACCACAAATTCGTCTCCGCCCATGCGCGCCACGTAGTCATATTCGCGGCAGGTTTCCTTCAGTGCTTGGGCAAACAGGCGCAGGACGCGGTTGCCCTCCAAATGGCCGAAGCGGTCGTTGATTTGTTTGAAGCCGTCCATGTCGCCGACCATCACCGTCAGCGTCGAAGTATCGCGCTTGCAGCGCGCCAGTTCGCGGTCGAGTTGCAGGAACAGCGATCGCGCATTCGGCAACCCGGTCAGATAGTCGGTGGTGGCGGAGTTTTCCGCTTGCTGGTATTTCAGCGCATTCTCGATCGCCAGCGCCATCTTGGAACTGATTGCCAGAAGAATGCGCAAGTTGTCCGAGGTGAATGCGTCTCGTTCGCTGCGATAGAGAGCAAGCACGCCGATCACACCCGCCACTCCTTCAAGCGGAATCGCCAAGGCCGAGCGCAGGGTGCTGAACTTCGTGGGATCGTTCAGATATCCAGGCTCAACCGAGGGATTTCCGTTGATGATCGGCTTCCGGTTATGCGCCACCCAACCCGAGAGCCCCTGCCCGAGAGGAATGCGCAGCGACGAGAACAGCCGGAAGTTGTCTCCATTCACGTATTCAGGAATTAACTCATCATTGCGCCGGACGTAGATCGCGATGGCATCATACGGAACCAGCGATCTCAGTTTCACCGAGAACACCGAGAGAGTCTCAACCAGACTGAGCGAAGCGCCCAGATCCTGGCTGAGCTCGAACAGGGTTTGCGCTTCCTGCCGGGCCGCCGCAATCGAAGAAAGGAATGTCGCCTCGTGACCCAAGCCATCTTTGACCGAAATGTTTTCAAATCCCGCCGCGGGAGCTGACCCGCGTTCAACTTTGACTTCGGTCGAGAGCAGCGGATTTACCTCTCTGCCAAACTGAGAGAGAGCCATCTTTTCGAGGCTGACATATCGTTTCTTGAGAATGTCGACAACTTTCGGATCAAACGCTTTGCCGGACTCTTCTCCCAGGCGCTGCATGACTTCGTTGATTGGCAAGGCACGCCGATACTGGCGGTCAGAAGCCAAAGCGTCCAGGAAATCTACAGCCGATAAAATGCGGGCGCCAATCGGAATCTCAGCGCCCTTCAAGCCCGCAGGGTAGCCGGAGCCGTCCCATTTTTCGTGGTGCGCTCGTACGATCGGCACGACGGGATAAGGGAACCGAACCCGCTGGAGGATCTCCGCTCCCACCACCGGGTGAATCTTCATCTTCTCGAATTCTTCGAGCGTGAGCCGCCCCGGCTTTGAGATGATGTGCTCGGGCACCGCCAGCTTTCCGATATCGTGCAACAAGGCGGCAGCGTGCACGGCTTGCATCTCATCCGGGCTGACGCCTAATTCTTTGGCCACCTCGACCGCGTATACCCGGACCCGCTGCAAGTGGTCATGCGTGGTTTGATCCTTGGCTTCGATCGCGAGCGCCAGCGCTTCAATGGTGCGCAGATGCAGGCTGGCCATCTCTTCGACGTGCCGCTTTTCATCCTCCAACTTACCCAGGTACAAACGGTACGAGCGGTAAATGACGTAGATCGCGGGCACCAGCAGCAGCGAAGTCTCCCAGTTGTAGTTTTGGTTAAACCAGCCAATCGCTCCGGCAACGCCGGCGCCCACGAGGTAATAAGGGAACGACCAGAAATAGCATTCGACGATAATCTTGCTGAGCCGTTTCCCTTCAGTCAGCGATATGACGGTTGCAATCGAACCGGTATTGGCCACGAAGTAAGTACAAGCCGCGACCCCGAGCAGCAACGGCCGGCTATCCACCAGCAGATTGAAGAAGGGATGGTTATAAACGGCGTAGGCCAGAGCGGTAGAGAGTGCGCCCGCACAGACGTTGAACGTGACTTGGATTGCGTTGGGCCGATCCGGATATAAGGATTGCACCAGGATGGAGACACAACCCAGAATCAGGGTCTCGGAAAAACTGAGTTCCCGGACGCCCAACAGAACAAACAGGAAGTTCACCGACATCGTGCCCGTAATTCCGGGCAGATTCACTTTCATCCGCGAGGCCAGGATCGCAATGCCCAGATAGCAAATGAATTCAGCGATGTTCTTACTACTTTGGTGGATGGCTCCGTACAGGAGCACACCTGTGCCCACTGTCACGACCAGGCCAATAAACATCTGGGCCCGTAGTGTCAGACCTTTCCACGACTGTGACTGACCAGCCATTCGGGTCCTGTCCGTCTCGGGGGAGCACAGCAGAATCGATAATTAGAAATAGCATCTAATATGTTTAGGAACAATGATTTACGGGCTTTCGCCCCAAACTTCAGTAACTTCCAGAACGTGACTGGAGGAGGTCCAACCCTGGCTGGTGCCCGCCGCCCGAAAGGTCTCGCCGATTCAGTGATTTACGGCTGGGAGCGGCAATGCGGTTGATTCATCGCCCGGTTCCAAGCAGATCGGAAAAAAGGAATGCTGGGGCAATAGATGATACGCGGGCTCACGCATGCCCGAAAATTCGCACCAGGCTGCACACCCTAAAACAAAGCGCGATGCAACTCTCCGAACCCCCACCACTTCATTGGGAGCTTCGCGAAGATCGTGAAGAGGATTGAGGGAGGCTCCGCGTCTTCTTTTCCACACCGCGCCATCAGCACCCCGAGCCGCGCACCGCGGAACCAGACGGCATTAACGTTGGCTTCCGGGCTGCAAACACGCTTCATCAGATCGATGCCGATCATCAGCTGACCACGTTTCAATTCAGGATTGTGAGCCATAGCGTGAGCTTCGGCGTTCCGCCCCATCTTCCATACAGCCTTGAGATCGGACGCCTTGACGCGAGGTACCGATTTCCCCGGGGTTATCCCAAACTGAGCTTCGATCTCGTGCATGGTGAGAAGCCTCCAATGCTCGCCGGGAAGCTTAGGCCGAGCTGACGAGCAAGGGAAGTTACGAAGGTAACCCTAATCACCGGGCCTTCGTCCTTTAAGGCTCGAACACATCCACTCTCATCGTGCTCGCTTGAGAAGTTGCTTCACAGCCCCCCGGCAGCCTCCTCTTTTCCGCACAGCCAATTTTCACGATGATTGTGTGATTCTGTGAACTCGAATTCGTCACGGTCGTTAGCACGGAAGCGGAGTAAACCAGTCGGGCGATGTTCGTGAGATCGTAATACGTGACGACATTTTTCTCAAAAAGGTAGGTCCCGTCTTTTTCTGTGGGTCCTATCGTTGGCGCCACACCGTCGATCAAGAACTGGTAAAAACCTGGTCCTGCTGGACCCGGTTCAATACACGTTGAACACAATCTGACGGAAGTTTTCGCGTTGAGCAAAATGTGGAATGTGCATGTCAGACCCAAGGCAGCCGGACAGGTAACCGGGATTGCAGCAAACATGGGTGTGTTTGCACGGCAGCCTGCGCTCCCGCACTTGGCTGTTGCGCTCTTCTCGTTAGCGACGAAAGTGGTCGTCACCAGCGTCTCATTGCTGATGACCGTCTGAGCTGTCGCATTGGGCACCACGACTAGCGCCAACAACAAAACCAATCCAACGATAACCTCGAACGAGAGTTTCATTTTGCTGCCTCCAGAAAGCGGCGTCATCTTACCATGAGCCACCGATCACATCAGTTGCTCCACGACAATCCAGACGTTGTACTTCGTGCCCTCCGTGCCCCCTTGTGGAGCAGTAACCGAGAACTTGATAGGTTGTCCTGCTTTTGCACGGATGGAACCTTCGATAGATGCGGTCCGCCGAACGTTTGTATACAGAACCGCCTCAAATGGGGATAACTGACCGCTCTCTCCGGCACCATCCGTGAACAGCGGTTGTCCAATCCACCAAACGGAGTTTCCGTTAGCAACGGTTAACACCATGACAATGGAGATGCGGAACGTGCCCCAATTCTTCGGCGTGTAGATCGTGGTAGCAGGTAAAGCATCACTCAAACCGTACCGATGGAATGTTGGCGGGTGGCCCAGGCTTAAGCGCACATCTGCAAAAGCTGGGACTCTCGAGCCGTCGCATCCTACCCACTGGTTCAACTCGCGGGCTCCGGGGGAGCCGGGTTCACTTCCATGCTAAATTGAGCCCATTGTGGCATGGAGCCTACAGGTTTCCCGCTTCCCGAGGACCCGATTGGATCGTTCGACGAAGACTGAGGTTACCCCGAGTTACTCTCGGGCCATTGTGGGTGGTCGAGTCGCGTGGTGTACTGCCGGTGAACCTCCTTTTGGTTTGTTTCGAAAGCCTGAATCGGTCCACAACCCGATCGGGCTTTTTCTCTTTTGGAACCCCGGTGCGAGTGCGCTAGAATGCGGGGCCGGGGATGAATGGAGATTGTGAATATGAGTTCTTACATAGAAGAGCAGGTGAATCGGACTGGCAGATGGATTCGAAAATACATACGCAGAAAAGAGGAGGAGTGGCCTGAAAAGAACCGCTTGGGTCGTGAGATCATGAACCTTCTGGTTGAGCGCGAAACGAGTCTCGGCGACGCGCTGGACGTGCTCACCAGAGTGATGCTTGGTCCGCTTGTAACCCATTACGGCAACAGGGACGAGTTCCACCTCTTTTATCAACAGGTGCGCGGGTTTCCGGTATTGGCGGAGCGTGATCGGGCGGTTGGCATCATTCCGAAGAAATATCCCGGCACAGATAATTTGGAGACAACAGTCCTGACAAAAACTGTGGCGATGTTTCAAGAACCCGAAAGCATTAACCGTTTGGCTACTGAAGTCGGCGAGATAATAAGCAAGCGAAGACCGAGCCTTCCCGACGGTATTAATGGACTCACCGGGACGATGCTCACCGCTATCGAAGCTACATGTGGACGCGAGAGGGCAGATGAGTTCGACTTGCTTCTGCATGCATTCTCAAGATACGTGCGATCGAGTGAGTTTCGGGTGCATTCGAGTGGGCGGGTTCAGTAGCACCGCACTCGAACCAACAGAGTAAACATTCCCGCCATGCTGTTGATTAGATAATAGGTTTGTAGTTGAGGACCCGCTCTGGCCCTCCGTGACCGAACTTTCCACGTCGAATCGTGGATCAGATTGGTGTGCGAGGAAGAGTGTGCGCGTCCTCTATGGTTACCACGAGAATCAAAAAGGTCGTGAGAGATTTTTCCGAGATCACCGCATCTCTGGAGATGCCACTCCTTCGCATCTTCGTTCTTTGGCATCTGTTCAAGAGCCTCTTTTATCACTGAGGATTTGTGGGGGATTCCCATTAACATGAGCGATGACCCGTTAGATCAGGAGTTGCAAAAGCTGGAAGCGGCACGACCCAACATGATGAAGGGTCTACAGGATGCCAATATTCGTCCGGCCTTGATCCTTCTTGTGAAAGGGGGCTGGCCCGGGCTACCATCCAATTTACTCTTCAGGGTGCCCCGCTCAAGCTTGCTTGGGCGGGGTTTTTCTTGCCGGAACAAACGCAAACCGTGGCATGAAGCGACGTGAGCTAGATTCCCAATTTGGAACTCAGTCCAGCACCCCGCCCACTTCCTGCTTGACCTCGCGCCTTCACATGCGATAACATGGTTAGTTGTAGATTATCTACAAGATAATACTGATCTTTGACAACCTGACCCTTGGCGACGGGTGCATGCAAGAAGGCCCAGAATGGGACGCCGCTATCACCGTAACTCCAATGTTCTCTAGATTTTGCGCGTAAGTCCTTAAAACTCAAAGATCTAGCACATAGTCATAAAATAAGTCCTTTGTTTTAAGGATTTTGCGCAAAAAAAAAGGGGGGGGTACCAGTACTAAACAATAAACTCCGCCGGTGGCCCAACCTCTCGCGCGCCGAAGGCTGGGGCTCTTGGGCCGTCGCATCCCGCCGCTGGTTTAACCCGCGGGCTCCGAGGGAGTTGGACTCACTTTGTATGCTAAATTGAGCCCAGCGGGCCCGTAGCTCAACGGTTAGAGCAGCAGACTCATAATCTGTTGGTTGTAGGTTCGAGTCCTACCGGGCCCACCACGTTCGCGCGGGTTGCAAATCTTGCGGCCGCTGCTTCGCGAGTTGCACTGACGGCACTGACGCCGGTAATATTTTGTGACTTGCGGCATTTATCCTGCGATCATTTTTCCCAGAATCTCTTTGAGAATCTTCGCGCACACCATTGCGGTGAGTTTGGACACATCCTGCGCCGGGTTGTATTCGACGATATCGGCTCCGACGATTTCGCCCGTGATGGCGTGCAGATGGGTGATGGCCTCACGCACTGACATCCCTCCCGGTTCGCGGTGCGAAATCCCGGGGGCAAATGCGGGGTCGAGCACATCGATGTCGAAGGAAACATGAACCGGCCCCGTGAGACGGAGTTTGTCTAGCGCTGGCAGGTCTCGCATCTCCACAACTTCAACCCCAAAGCGAATCGCCTGCTTTCGCTGATGCGCATTCATAGTTCGAATGCCGATCTGGATCAGCCGTTTCGCCAAGCGCTCTTCCATGATCCTCGCAAAAGGGCATGCATGCGAATATCGGCTTCCCTGAAATTCGTCGTACAAATCGGGATGGGCGTCGAAGTGAACAATGGTGAGATCGGCAAAGCGCTTTCCGAAGGCTCGCAAAATTGGATACGTGATGGAGTGATCGCCACCCAGGCAAACCGGAGATTGTCCCTGATCGAGCAATCGTCGGACAGTGCTTTCGATAGTAGAGAATGCCCCATCGGCTGGCAGTTTCAGATCGCCTGCGTCCAGGACAGATTCTGCGCCGAGTTCGATCCCGCTCTCGGTGGATGAGTTCGACGAATCGCAGTGGAACGCGTCACGGATCAGGGGCGGAGCGTCGGCGGCGCCTCGCAGATAGGAAGAGTTCGAATCGAACGGAATCCCGAGCAACGTCGGCTTCAGGTTTCGCATGTCGGCCCCCGGTCGAATGCATAACACATTCGAACTGAAACGTGCAGCGCGGACACTCTTGTCCGCTGCCTTTGACTTTCTTCCCGGACTATTATTGTCGAAAACGGACAAGAGTGTCAGTTCGACACTATTTCCCCGCCGAATCCCGCGCGCCTTGCCCCTCATCCATTATTCTAGTAACAGACATATGGCCATTCGAACCACAACTACCCCCGGACCATCTACCGCATTAATGGACGCCCCTAACGGAGAACGCGAACGCGTGTTCGACGCGTTCCGGCGCTGGGGATATCTCGAAGCCGATCTTGATCCACTCGGCTTTCTCCGCCCCGTGCCTCACTCCGATCTGCCGATCGACAGCGAGTTTTCCCAAGAGGCGCGACGCGTCTACTGCGGGACGATTGGTGCGGAATTCATGCACATCACCGATCCCGCGCGCCGCCGCTGGATTCAAGATCGACTGGAAGGTCCTCAAACAGCAGTGGACCAGCAAAGAGTGCTCGATCTCCTGATTCGCGCCGAACTCTTCGAACAGGTGTTGCAGCAGCGCTATCTGGGAAACAAACGGTTTTCGCTCGAAGGCGTAACCGCGCTGATTCCGCTCGTAGACGAGATTCTCGATGCGGCCGGGCAGCAAGGCGCTGTCGAACTGGTGATGGGGATGAGCCATCGCGGACGGCTGAACGTAATTGTTCAAGTAGCCAAGCGTGGCCCGGAAGAAGTTTTCGCTGGATTTGAAGATGTTGATCCACGAAGTGTGCTGGGCAGCGGCGACGTCAAGTACCATATGGGCGCAACCGGTGAATACACTACTCGCAGCGGGGCGAAAGTTCACATTCACCTGGTTTCGAATCCCAGCCACCTGGAAGCGGTCGACCCGGTCACCATCGGCCGCACTCGCGCCAAGCATGACCGCATAGGAGAAGCCGGGCGGAAGAAGTATCTTCCGCTGTTGGTGCATGGTGACGCGGCCTTTGCCGGGCAAGGTATTGTTGCAGAAACGTTGAACTATGCCGATCTGCCCGGCTACACCGTAGGTGGAACGGTCCACATTATCGCGAACAACCTGATCGGCTTCACCACCGTGCCCCGCGAGTCACATTCCTCGCGCTTTTCTGCGCAGCTCGTCCGCCGCCAATCGGTCCCTATTTTTCACGTGAACGGGGAAGATGTGGATGCTGTGATCCGCGTCGGGCGCATCGCTCTTGAGTACCGCTACGCGTTTGGCACGGACGTAGTCGTGGACTTGATCGGCTACCGGCGGCATGGGCACAGTGAAGTCGACGATCCGACGATCACCCAACCGCTGCTGTACAAAGCCATCAAGGAACATCCGCCACTGTGGGAAATTTACTCTGAAGACATCGGTGTCGAAGACGCGCAGACGCGGGTTCAGGCCATCCGCGCAGAATTCGAAGCCGCTCAGAAACAAGCCAGCACCCTGACCAAGAAGCCCACGCTTCGCGAGTTGCCATCTTACTGGGACAAGTACACGGGCGGGCGCTACAAGCCAGAGTACGAGGCCGAAACCGGATTGTCAGCGGAAGAATTAGGTGAAATCACCAAGCCGCTAACGACGTATCCGGCGGGTTTTCATATCCATCCCAAAGTCAAAAAGTTGCTCGAGCAGCGCGCCGAAATGGGCTCCGGCAAACGTCCCGTGGACTACGGTATGGCTGAAGCTCTGGCCTTCGGCAGTCTAGTGAAGGCTGGCGTACCAGTTCGGCTGAGCGGGCAGGATAGCCGGCGCGGCACGTTCAACCAGCGCCACTCCGTGCTGCTCGACATTGAAAATGAGCAGGAATACATTCCGCTGCAGCACGTTTCCGACCAACAAGCGCGCTGTGAAATTTACAACTCGACGCTGTCTGAAGCTGGTGTGCTCGGCTTCGAATATGGCTATAGCCGCGATTATCCCGAGGCGCTGGTGTTATGGGAGGCCCAGTTCGGCGACTTCGTCAACGTCGCGCAGGCCGTCATCGATCAGTTCATCAGTGCAGGCGAAGACAAATGGAATTTGCTCTCTGGCATTGTCATGCTTCTGCCCCACGGATATGAAGGCCAGGGGCCGGAACACTCAAGCGCCCGCATCGAACGTTTCCTGCAGCTGGCGGCGCGCGACAATTTCCAGATTTGCCAGCCTTCGAATGCCGCTCAATACTTCCATCTGCTGCGCCGTCAGGCATTGCGGCATTGGCGCAAACCGCTGATTGTCTTCACTCCCAAGAGCATGTTGCGGCATCCGGATGCTTCTTCGTCCATCGAAGACTTCGCTCGTCCGCACTTCCTCAACGTGTTGCCCGATACGGAAGTCAGCGACGCCAAGCGCATCCTGCTTTGCACGGGAAAGATCGGTCACGAGTTGCGGGAGGAGCGCAAGAAGAGAAAAGATGACTCCACGGCGATTGTCTTCCTGGAGCAGATGTATCCGTTCCCCGAGACCGAACTGATCAAGGAACTTGAGCGGCATTCGAGTGCGCGCGATATCGTCTGGGTTCAGGAAGAGCCCGCCAACATGGGCGCGCTGTTTTACATGCTCCCGCGGCTGCGCCACATCGCGGGAGACCGTCCGGTGCTCTCGGTAAAGCGCTCCGCCAGCGCCAGTCCGGCAACCGGATCAGCCAAAGCGCATGAGATGGAGCAGAACACTTTACTCGCGCTTGCGTTCTCGACGAATGGATGAGTGGGGCAGGATTGTCGCTGCCGAATCTGGGGAGTTTTCTTGGGCATCCGTCGTAGCCCTGATAAGATTCTTCCGAAGGTCCGCCGATGCATTATAAGAACGCTCCGATTACCGAAGCTCTCATTGACATCAGAGTCGCAGTGCCCGCTGAATTCGGCTTCGAGCAACTGCAAGAGATAAAGAGTCTTGTTGCCGACGAGTACCCGCGTGGAGAGACCTTTACCATGGCAATGGCCACGATTTCCTTTGGCCCCGAGGTCCAGTCCTCGACGCAGCAGAAGAAGATGGGACTCAAGCTGTGGAGTGTTGGTGATAGGCAGGTGTTCCAAGCTCGTCTTGATGGGTCTACATTCAGTCGTTTGGAGCCCTACGAGACGTGGGAGCGCTTGCGTGATGAGGCGAGACGCCTGTGGGATATCTATCGAGGATTCGTGAAACCGACTCGGATCACGAGGGTAGCAGTGCGGTACATCAACCAACTGACTCTTCCGGGCGACCGTGCCGAACCGGAGGATTACTTCAAGACCTTTCCATATCTCACGCCCGACTTGCCGAAAGAGCTACGCGACTTTGGGCCGTTCGTCATGAGTCTGCAGTTACCGCAGCCGGATATGAAGGGTACATTGGTAATCAACGAAGCGTCCACCCAACCGAAGAGACCAGATACACTTTCGATTATCCTGGATATTGATCTGTTCGTGGAACAACCTGAGATCAACGACGAGGAGAGTTTGTGGGGACTTTTCCAAAAGTTACGGGGCAGGAAGAATTTGTATTTTGAGGCCTGCATCACGGATAGAACGCGGGAGCTAATAAGCTAATGCCGATTACCTACGAAGAACCCGTGAGACAAGAGGAGTTCATCCCCATAGAGAGCAATGCAGTCGGGGCGGCAGCCCAGGAACTGACTAGGCGCGTTAGGGAGGATCTGGTCAAGATGTACGAGAGCATCTACCGAGGCGCCAAACTTCGCATTGGTCAGAACCGAAGGAGCGTTCATGCGTTGGCCCAGCTACGCCCGAATTGGGACAGCTATGGAGCGCCTGCTCCCAATGGGAGGTCTATTGCAAATGCAATTCGTGTTCTCAACCTCGTCGAATCGTTGAATTTGGATCCGACAAGAATCTTGCCATCTGCAGAAGGGGGCGTTGGTATCTGTTTCGTTCGAGAAGACCGCTACGCAGACATTGAGTGCTCGAATGAAGGTGAAGTGCTTGGCGTCTATTATATTGGCGCGCAAATGCCAGTGTTGTTAGAGACTGACGCCACCGACGCTTCCATCAGTGCCGCACTGGAATGGATACGCAATCACATCCGTGGCTGAACTTCCAGAAAGACTAAGACGCAATGGACGTCCCGAAGACGAGGAATTCTTGCCACGGGAGCGTCTGTTTCGCCGTTACAGACGCGACGATTACGTCGACAATCAGTTCTCCGGGTTGGGGTTTGCCTTTCCGAAACAGCCTGTGAACCGTGAAAAATATGGCGAGCCTGCGGACGTCTTGTTCTCGACTACCGATGAGTTTGAGGGGTGGGGAGTTCTTTACTTCAGAGTTCAGGACCTACCTGTCCAATTTCCTCCTAATAATCGGCAGTACACCTTCTTCGCGAAGCACGTGCCAAAAGAAGAGATGTACCCGCACTCTGAGGTCTGGTGCGACAGGCTGCCTGTAACCGGGGAGTATGTGGAGCCGAGCAAAGGTGCGAAAAAATTGTTCCGTGCATTTCTGAGCCAGCGGGTAGAAGTTGAAATCGAGGCCACCGTGTAAGCGACGGTGAAGGCTTTGTAGCGGCATGCGCTTGCCTCCACAGGTGGTAACCTAGCGTTCCAGTTCCGCATGGCACGCCGCTCCCAACCTCCACCGCTCCGCATCGCCATCGACACTGGCGGAACGTTTACCGACTGCGTATGGGTGGAACGCGGCAGCATCCGCATGCTCAAGGTTTTTTCGACTCCTGACGACCCGTCGCGGGCGATTGCGGAAGCGCTCCACAAGGTCGGCTGGCGCGACTCGCTCATTTTGCTTCACGGCACCACGGTCGGCACCAACACATTGTTGCAGCGCAAGGGAGCCCGAGTGGCGCTGGTCACGACCGCTGGCTTCGAGGACGTCATCGAAATCGGGCGGCAGGCGCGCCCCAAACTGTATGATTTTTTCTTTGATCGGGTCGAACCGCTTGTGCCTGCTGCTCTGCGCTTCGGGGTGGACGAACGCGTAAGCAGCGAAGGCGAGATTTTACTCGAGGCTTCGCAAACGGTTTTGCGGGACTTGAAAGTGCGAGTGCTTGAGAACAAGCCTGAGGCTATTGCGGTCTCGCTCCTGTTTTCGTTTGCCAATCCGAAGAACGAAAAGTTGGTTGCGGCCTCATTGGAAGACTTGAAGTTACCGCTTTCCGTTTCTCACCAGATTCTGCCTGAATTTCGCGAGTACGAGCGCGCGAGTACGGTGGTGATGAATGCGTATCTGCAACCGGTGATGCAGCGCTATCTGGAAAGCCTCGAAGCCCGGGCGCGAGGCTGGAGTGAAACCCCTAAAGTGAGCGGCTTTGCGGCGGGAACTCATGGCGGAGGCGCACGCATTTTTGTCATGCAGTCCAGCGGAGGAATCACGGCCCTGCGTTCTGCCGCCCGCGAACCGGTGCGGACCGTGCTTTCAGGCCCTGCAGGAGGAGTGGTGGGCGCGACGGCGCTGGCGCGGCGCAGTGGGTGCGAGCGAATCATTTCGTTCGACATGGGTGGCACTTCAACCGATGTCGCGCTGGTCGACCACGAAGTACGTGGAGGCAATCAAACTGAAATTGCGGGCCTGCCGGTTGGGGTGCCGATGCTTGACATTCACACTGTAGGCGCCGGTGGAGGTTCCATTGCGCGATTCGACGCAGCCGGAGCACTGCGCGTGGGCCCGGAGTCGGCTGGTGCTGATCCGGGTCCGATTTGCTATGGTCGCGGCACTCAGCCGACGGTCACAGATGCGAACCTGATCCTGGGACGCCTGCAGCCACAACGTTTTCTAGAGGGCGACTTCACGCTTGATCTGGAACGCACTCGCCGGATTGTTTCCGCATGGTTGAAGCAGCAAGGTTGCAGACTTTCACTCGAACAGTTTGCTGCGGGAGTCATTCGCGTGGTGAATGCCACTATGGAGAAAGCGATTCGCGTGGTTTCGATTGAACGGGGTTACGATCCTCGAGATTTCGCGTTGGTGGCCTTCGGCGGAGCTGGCGGGTTGCACGCTTGCGCTTTGGCGGCCGCTCTGCGGGTTCCGCGGGTGATCGTGCCTGCGGGGCCGGGCGCGCTTTCCGCCTTCGGCATTCTGGTCAGCGATGTTGTGAAAGACTATTCGCGAACGGTGCTCTGGCGGACCAGGGATAAGCTTCCGGTGAAGCTGCTTAACGAAGAATTCAGCCGTTTACTCCGCCAAGCCGAGAAAAATTTTCGGACGGAGGGTTGGCGAGGCGCGATCCGGCGCCACTATAGCGTAGACGTTCGTTATCGCGGCCAAGGGTACGAGCTCAACATCCCTTTTACTCGCGGACTAATCGGAGCTTTCCATCGCGAGCACGAGCGTCGTTACGGCTACAGCTATCTTGCGCGGGGTGTGGAGTTAGTTACGCTCCGCCTTCGGGCGATCGTAAAATCTCCGCAGTCGAGCCTTTCCAAGAGCGGCGTCGCGCGTGCCCGACGGGGCGGCCTGGATCCGGAGCTTACTTCGGTTTTCTTCGAGGGCAAGAAGAGCGTTGCGGCGACCTACAATCGAGACTCGCTGCAGCCAGGGAAAAAATACTCGGGCCCCGCCGTGATTACCGAATATAGCGCGACCACGCTTGTGCCTCCGGGCAAACGCTTCTTGTTGGATCGGGCCGGAAACCTGGTGATCGAGATTCGTAGCTAACTGCCTGAGCGTAAGGCGGGATGGTGAAATGTTTCAATCAGGTTACAATCGCGGCAATATTCCGATCTCCCGGCTACAATACCCGTGTGAAACCAAGCATCTTTGTGGTTGAGGACGACCCTGACATTTCGCGGCTGGTACGGCATCACTTGGAGGGCGCGGGATTCGCCGTCAAACTGTTTCCGACCGGGAACACTGTAGTGATGGAATCGGAACGCCAGAGGCCTACGCTCTTCATTCTCGACATCATGGTTCCGGGAAGGGACGGCCTCGAACTTTGCCGGCAGATTCGGCAGACGCCCCTGTTGGCATCGACCCCAGTTATTTTTCTGACTGCGAAAAGTGGCGAAGCTGATCGCATTCTCGGATTGGAGCTCGGCGCGGACGACTATATTCCCAAGCCGTTCAGCCCGCGGGAACTGGTGGCGAGAGTGAAAGCGGTATTGCGCCGCTTCGAGCGGCCACTTTCGCAGTCGCCGTTAAAGGTGGGAGAGATTGAAATTGATCCGAGCGCGATGACGCTGACAGTACGCGGCCAACTGGTCGGCACGACGGCTACCGAGTTCCGCCTGCTCGATTATTTCGCGCGGCACATCGGGCGGGTTTTCACCCGGGACCAGCTTCTCGACTCCGTCTGGCGGGATACGGCCTACGTCACGCCGCGCTCGGTGGACGTCTACGTGCGCCGCATTCGCGAGAAGATCGAACCCGATCCTGAAAGTCCGCGCTACCTGAAGACCGTGCGGGGCGCGGGTTATCGCTTTGAGGTTCCCAAGTGAGAAGGCGGCTTTTCCTGCGGCTGCTGGCCGCCTTTGCGCTGGTGATCGCAGCCGCTACGGTGACGCTCGATTTCTCCATTCGGCGCGTCTGGGAAAGTTCGCTTCTGCAGGAAATCCACCGCAGTCTCGAGCATAAGACGGTGATGTTCGCGAATCGGGTGAACTCCGACCGTGAACATAATCTTCAGGACACCGTCTCTCAGGAGGGCCACGCGGCCGGTGCGCGGGCCACTGTCATCGATACCACTGGCAAAGTCCTGGCTGACTCTGAGGCATCGGCGGAGGCGATGGACAATCTTGCAGAATCGCCCGAGTTTGCCGCTGCGTTGAAGGGAGAAATCGGAACCGATACGCGAGCTAACCGCGCCTTGGGGATTGAGGTCCTTTATGTTGCCGCACCGATTTCCGGAGGGGCGGCCCGGCTTGCGTATCCGCTATCGGATCTCTCAGCCGCAACCTCAGAGCTGCGCAAGACATTGCTCGTCGGTTCGGCATTCGCATTGCTGGCCGCGCTTGTCCTGGCTGGAATCTTGGCGCACTTCACGGCACGCCGGCTGCAACGGATTGTTCAGTTCGCCGACAAGATTGCGGGAGGCGAACTCGCCGCGCGCATTGCCGAAACTTCGGGAGATGAAATCGGACAAGTCGCGGCGGCGCTCGATAAAACGGCGCGTCACGTGGAAAGCAACTTCGCAGCCCTGCGAACCAGCCAGCGGCAGCTTGAAACCTTGTTGAACAGTATGGAGGACGCCGTGATTGCCGTCGGTCCAGACGACCGCGTGCAATGGGCCAACCAGAGTATGGATGGTTTGGTTCCGCAGGGCACCCGGCTGAACGCTCCCATCGTTGAGACGGTGCGCGATCCTGATTTTCTGCGTGCGGTGCGCGGGGCCAGCGTATCGCGGAAGGTGGTTACGGCGCGAGCTACGTCGATCATTCCTGCCCGCACTTTCGATGTGACCGCTGCTCCCATGCCGGGCGGAGGCGCAGTTGCCGTTCTGCGCGATTTGACCGAGACCGAGCGGGTGGAGAAAACCCGTCGTGACTTTATCGCGAACGTTTCCCACGAGCTCCGGACTCCGTTGACATCCATTCAGGGCTACGCCGAAACCTTACTGGACGGTTCGCAGGAGAATAACCATTCCCGGGAATTCCTCGAGATCATTCGCAAGAATGCCAACCGCATGTCGCGCTTAACGGAAGATCTTCTCACTCTGGCGAGAGTGGAGTCGGGCGAGCAGCGCTTTGACGTGCAACCTGTGGCTGCCGCCGAGATTCTGCAGGAAGCGGTGCAGAACTTCCGCGAACTGGCACGTGCGCATGGCATCGATTTACAAGTGGAGGATTCGGCGCCGGACCTGGTTAGTGCTGACCGCGAGGCGATCCACCAGGTTTTCTCTAACCTCATCGACAATGCTCTGAAGTATGCCGCTTCGGGTGGGCGACTGGTGCTGGGAGCGAGGCGGGCAGAGCATGGGGTTGAATTTTATGTGCGCGACTTCGGTCCGGGCATTCCTTTCGAGCATTTGCCGCGGTTGTTCGAGCGCTTCTACCGGGTGGACAAGGCTCGCTCCCGCGAATCGGGTGGCACGGGACTGGGGCTCGCCATCGCCAAGCACATCGTGCTAGCGCACGATGGCACGATTCGTGCCGAGAGCGAACTGAATCACGGTTCGGTGTTTTTGTTTACTCTGCCCTTGGCTGCTAATCCTTCGTTAACACCGCCTTGAGGGCAGGGCCTGCCTGAGGGCAGTTCTCTGCGATGCCGCCCAAGCGCCGATGCCCGGCGACTCCTTTGACGTGTCAAATCGAAGAATTTACCAGCTTTTAACAACATCCTTGAATCAAAGAACCTATGCTTGTAGTGTGACCATCACAGGCAGGCAACGACGAGGGCCGAATGCACTGCGTCCGTTATTCCGTCAGCCAAGGAAAGTTGCGATGAGTAACGCTTCCGTGAAAACTCCGGTGCCTGAGATTGCCTATTCGCACCTGGTAAAACGAACCATTGAAGCATGCGCCGTTGCCAAAGACGCTGCCGCGGCTGCCGCCGAAGGTATCGCAACCGGATCATCGCCGCTGCTCAACACCATTCGAGAGCGGGAAAAAGAACTCGACACGCTGGACCGCGAAATCGACGATGGGGTTACGCTCGCGATCACCCATGTCAACGGAACCGAGGCTCGCGAACTGTTGGCGTGCATGAAATTCATGATCAGCCTGGAGCGCATTGGGGACTTGTTGCTAAGTTTTGCCAGCAGCGCGCAATCGGCCGGCGCCCGGATTGATCCTCAGGACACGCGCGACCTCACTCACATGGCGACAGTGCTGGAAAAAATGTTGTCGGATGTGGGCGCCGCCTTTGCCACGCGTGACGTGAAGAAAGCCGTGGATGTGTTGCGCGCTGACGCCGAGATGGACCACTTGCGAAATCTGATCTTCCTGCGGCACATCGAAAACCCGGAGGGCCTGCAGCGCCAGGCCAGCCTGCAAGTCATCTTCATGACCCAATCGCTGGAGCGCGCCGGTGATCACGCTAAGAATCTGGCAGAGGAAGTCTGCCATTTCGTCAGCGGCCACACCATTCGCCACGTAATGATGACTTACGACAAACCCATCGAGCAGATGTTCTTGGATTACCTCCGTCACCGCGACGACCATCACTAAACCTTTTCAGATAGAGCGGATATTAGAACGCACTGTCATCGTGCCTCAAGTGGTCGCGATCGCTTTCGGATCACATTATTTCGGATCAGCCATCTTCCATCCAGCCGCATCGGGACGCCCTCGCCGTCCAGCATCGACTCAGGTTTGCCACCGCGCTTGGCGTGAATGTGCAAGTGAGGCTCGCTGGCGTTGCCGGAATTCCCGACGTGCGCCAGCGTCTGCCCGACGGTAACGCGGTCGCCGGTTTTGACCAGCACGCTTCCCTGCAGGAGATGAGCTACCCCCACGTACACATCCGAATCATCGAACTGGATCACGATGTGATTTCCTGCAATGTTCGTCCGGTCCATTTCTCCAGGGGACAGGTCGGGAAGATCGTTCACGATGAATGTGACCACACCCTTGCACGGACTGCTCACAACCTCACCAAAGATTTTGTAATTTTCCAACCGATGGGGATAGATGCCCGCCGCCCGCATGCCGAATCCGTTCAATCGGACAATATCCAGTGCATACTTCTGCGACCTTGAGACCCGATGATGATTGAGCAGCCTTAAACTTCCGCCATGCGCAACGTAGTAGACACCACGGCTGAGCGGAAATGAAAGATCGATGGATGCCGAGCGGCCCGGCTGCCTAAGAAATTGTTTCAGAGCCAGCCAAAATCCGGCTAAAAGTGCCGGCATGAGCCATCCTGACTTTAGGAAAGTGAGAATCAGCAAAGCAAACAGGAAGATGTATTGCAGTCCATAGCCCACGATATCCCAACGGCCTGCGACGAGAAATAACAGCAGGATGGCGGCGCACAGGACGAATCCGGCGCTGCCAGGCGCTTGCATCCAAGCTATCCACAGCATCAGGACAGGCCACAGCAGAAAAGTGGCTGCGCCAGAATAAACCGCAAGGCGCATCTTATGGGGCAGGGTCATCGATCCAAACGAAAAAAAGGCAACCCTAATTTTACGACTCCAGGGCGAATCTCATTCTGCTTTTGACGCTGATAATATCTTTTGGCATGCTTCTGATCTCGTCCACCGCAGTGCCTGACGCGCGAATAGCTGCGGCTTACGTTATTTTTCTGGCGAGCTATCTGGTCTTCGCCATCGGGAAGTTTCCCGGCCTCAAGATTGACCGACCGGGCGCAGCAATCATCGGGGCGGTTGCGATGATTGCCTTTCGGGTGGTGCGGCCTTCGGATGCGCTCGGCTTCATCGACTTTTCCACGCTGGTGCTTCTGTTTTCCATGATGCTGATCGTGGGCAATCTGCGTCTGGTGGGATTCTTCGAGTGGAACGCGGAAGTCGTCTTGCAGAGGTTGAAGCCGACGCACCTATTGTCCGCGGTGATCTTCACATGCGGATTTCTTTCCGCATTTCTGGTGAACGACATTGTCTGCCTGGTGATGGTGCCCTTCGTGCTCGGCATCACGCGGCGCATGCGACTGCAGCCTCTGCCGTACATGCTGGCGGTCGCGACGGCGTCCAACATCGGCAGCGTGGCCACCATTACCGGCAACCCGCAGAACATGCTGATTGGATCTTTCTCCGGCATTCGTTATTACGATTTTCTTTTTCATCTGGGGCCGGTTGCGATCATCGGGCTCTTTCTCGACTGGGCGGTGCTGCACTGGATTCATATGCGCAAAATGGAGTTGCCGCCGGAGACCGAAGCAAAAATCCCATTGCCTGAGCTCGATCTCTCCCGGCTCACCAAACCAGTGATCGTAGTGACCGCTGTGGTCATAGGGTTCTTTCTCGGCGTGCCGCCGGCGATGATGGCGGCATTGGGCGCTGCTGTGCTGCTGATAACCAGAACCCTTGAACCCAGAAAACTTTACCAGGAAGTGGACTGGGGACTGCTGGTGTTTTTTATTGGACTGTTCTTGATTGTGGGCGGAGCGGAGGAAGCCGGCATTGTCGGAAAATTGCTTGGGATGGCGGAACATTGGAATCTGCAGCGGCTGAGCACGTTCACGGTCGTCGTTGCGCTGCTGGGAAACATTGTGAGCAATGTGCCCGCCGTGATGCTGCTGAAGTCGCTTATCCCTGGCTTCAGTAACCCGCACACGGCCTGGCTGGCTCTGGCCATGGCCTCAACTCTGTCGGGAAATCTAACGATCACCGGGAGCGTGGCCAATCTGATCGTGGTTGAGACCGCCAAGCCAGAGATGGAGATTGGCTTCTGGGATTATTTCCGGGTGGGTTTGCCAATTACGCTGGCGACTCTTCTTGTAGGATGGGCGTGGCTGGCTTGGATTCACTAGGGGCTTACGGATTGCTCGCTAAGGTAGAGAACAATACATGCCGCGATAGCTGCGTGCGTCAACTGTCAGTCCCTGTCTGCTCGGATGGGTTGCGGAGGCTGCAAGTTGGGGGACCGAATTCACTCCCGATATTGAAGTATCGCGTCGCTTGATTTAGCTGGGTTGTAAACAAAGCGGAAGCGCAGGCCGAGATACTGGCCGGAGAACGCGGCTGGCAATGGCGGAAGCCTTGAATCACTAATGCCCTGCCACGCGGCTTTATCCAATGAGACATCTCCGGAGCTTTCTACACGTTTCATGCCCACAATCTTGCCCGTCTTAAGGATCGCAAACTCAATCGAAACCTGACCTCGCATCATCCTTGGAGCGCGGGCGGAGGGCGGAGCAAGCTTGTACCAGTTTTGCTTGACGGTTCTTAGCACGCCTTGCAGATAGGAACCAAAGTCGACGCCCGTCGTGTCACTAAGTATGTCGATGCCTCCGAGGCGGGGTGTGGTCGCACGAGGCTGCACGGTTTCTTGCCAGTCGGAGTCCAAGACCGGAGCTTTTCGCTCTTGTTCGGTCGAAAAGGAGTCACTTTGTGCGAACATTAAAGAACTACAAATCAGACAGGCCGCGACTCCCAATCGCATGGGGCATTTCATAAAGGCTTCGCCTCCGAACTTCCCAGTCACGGAGCATTCTACCCCGATCGCGTGTTAGATATGCCAGCGCGGAAATTTGTGGGGCGTAATATCTACAAGGCCGACGAACTTCGCGCTGGTGCGATGATTCTAGATTCATGTAGGAGGTTTCCTTGAACACCCACATTCTGATATCCACATTGCTGATTTTTGGAGCGTCGAATGTCTTAGCTCAGGCCGCGCCCGGCAATGTCGTGAAGTATCGCGCAACGATCAAGAACGTGAAATATGTCTATGGCGTTGCGCAGGCCGTTGCCCGACTGAGGCCGGGAGACATCCTCGACACCAACACCCTCGACTGCTTCGGCAATGCCATCAAGAAGCCGGGGGACACGCTCAGCATGAGCAAGGGCGACAATCCGCTGACCGGTCCGTTTTACATTGAGGGCGCCGAGCCGGGCGATACTTTGGCGGTGAAGATTCTCGATCTTCAGGTAGACGGCGATCAGGGAATCGGAGCATTTGCGCCGGGCTTCGGAGCGCTGAATGAGACTAACTACACGCCTATGCTTCATCCGCCGCTGCCGGAGAGAATCTGGTTCTATCCCATCCATCAGGCCTCCAACACGGCGACGTTCCAGGCGCTGGATTCGAAGTTCTCGGTCAAGATTCCACTGCATCCTTTTTTCGGGTGCATTGGGGTCGCGCCCGCTGGAGGCGAGGTTCGTAGTTCGATCGTCCCTGCGGAGTTTGGCGGCAACATGGATTCGCCCGAGGCCAGCGTTGGCAACACGGTTTATTTTCCGGTGAATGTGCGCGGAGGGCTCTTGTATATAGGCGACGGGCACGCGGCCATGGGCGATGGGGAAGTGGCGGGCACGGCCATCGAAGTCCCCCTGCACGCGCGAGTGCAGGTGAACCTCATCAAAGGCCAGAAGATCAACTGGCCGCGCTTTGAGAATGACGACGCGATCATGACGGTCGGGGCGTATCGTCCGCTGGATGATTGCGTGCGCATCGCGTTCACCGAGTTGGTCGGCTGGATCCATCAGGACTACGGTTTGTCGGAATTGGATGCGTATGAGCTGCTGTCCAAGGTCGCCAGGATTCATTTGAACGAAATGGTTGACCCGAATTACGTGGTCGTGGCGTCGATCGAAAAGAAATATTTGCCGCCGAAAAAGAAGTGACCACACTGTAGATGTGTAATTCCGAGAGGTGCAACAAAGCCTCCATTTTGAAAAACTTCTGTTTGCATCCCGCCAAACTCCAGCGATAATAGGGAAGGCACGTGGACCGCTACTCCATCCTCGATCCGGCCTCCTCCAGCGGTGCGCGGGGAGTTCCTCCACCGGCATCCGGGAAACAAGAGCCTCTTCCGCCTTTGCGATCGGCGGACGACGCCGGCAAATCGCTGACCGAGATGGCGGAGCGCGACCTCGAAGCTGCCTTGCAGTTGCTGGCGGAGCGGGCGCAATACATAACCGGCGCCTCGGGCACGGCAATCGCGCTGCTCGAGGGCGACGAAATGATTTGCCGCGCCAGCGCTGGCCCATCGGCGCCGGCACTCGGAACGCAAGTGCAGATGAAGTCAGGCCTCACCGGCGAAAGCGTACGTACCCGCCAAGTTCTGCGCTGCGATGATGCGGAAACCGATTCGCGCGTCAATCGCGAGAGTTGCCGCGCTCTTGGCATCAAGTCTGTAATGGTCGTGCCGATGTTTCGCGAACAGAAAGTGATTGGCGTTTTCGAACTGTTGGCCGACCGAGCCAACGCTTTTGAGCAGCGCGACGTCACCGCGTTAGAACGGCTGGCGGTGATGGTGCAGACCGGTCTGGAGCATGCGGACGCGGCGAAGCGGGCGCTGCTGGAGATTGCGGCGAAGAGCGATACCGCAGAGGCGCAACAGAAGGCATCCACCCCTGCGCCAACACCGAAAGAAGAGAAAGGCGCTTCCGCGGCGGTTGCCAGCGTTCCTGCAACTGAGCCTCGGAACACGGCAGCGTTCAAACCCGATCAGCCGGCTCGCCCGCAGGAACTCGACAAGATCGGAAAATGCGAGGCCTGCGGATTCCCGGTTTCAGAAGGCCGCACCCTCTGCCTGGATTGCGAGGCCGCCCGACTTTCGGGCGACAGCCCTGCACCTCTGGCCAGCACCCAGGCTCCAGCCTTCCTCTCGAAATTCGAGACTCCGAAAAAACAAGGCTGGCTCGGGGCTCACATCTACACCATCGGGACGGTACTGATCGTTGTTCTCACCATCGTCCTCCTCGCGCTTCGGTTGCGCTAGTCGTGGTCAGCGCCTGGCACTAAAAGCTGTTGAACCTGCAGAATTTTGATGCAAGAATTGGTTTGTCACGCCTTCTAGGCTTGTGCGTAGTTGCGACCCGGGTCTCCAGTCTTGTTTTTAGGAGGTTCCGAATGAAGATTCTGTCAGCATTACTGCTCTCCGTTGTTTTGTCCATCGCTTCAGTCGCCCAAACAAAAACGCTTCACGCCGATAAGCCAGTCACGCTGGACGTTAAGTTAGGATCGAGTGAAGCTTTTTCGAGCGATGGCGTGTGCGACAGAAGTGGAAATACATACACCACAGTTTATGATTTCGAGAGCGACGATAAAGCTGATCGCCCCTTGCTGAAGTTTGACAAATCAGGTTCCCTCAAAGCGGAGTTCCCTACCAGCCGGAAGAATCTTGGACTGTCCGATTACGAAGATTATTTCGAGCCCTCGGCCTTCCTGCCGAGTGGAGGAATCGCAAGGCTAGCCTGGGCACAAGCGGGGATGTACCTGACCCGGTTCGCCGCAGACGGCACGTTCGATTCCAGAACCAAGCTCGATGGCCCGTCCGTCCCCATGATCCTGCCTTACCAACTGGTTGCGTTCCCCTCTGGCGAGATACTGGTCTCGGGGCTTGAGAATTGTCGCAGCGTGAGGTGCATTGGACCATTCAAGAGTTTCACTGCCATTTACAACAAGGACGGGCATCTTCTGAAGCGGCTCTCTATTCCCGAGGATGACGAAATTGACGCGGCGGCGGAGATCGGTGATTCCAGATACGCCGCGGGACCGATGTTCGGGAACCGGGGAGTCTCGGGAAGCAGGGTTCGACTAGGAGACGATGGAAACGCTTATCTGATGCGCCGCACTTCGCCCGCGACAGTGTATGTAATTTCGTCGTCCGGTGATCTGGTTCGGACGGTGAAGATCCAGCCAGCCGAGAATGGATGGGCGTCGATTGACATGCAAGTGTCTAACGACCGGCTTGCAATCGAATTCAGCGATTGCTCGCCGAACCGGTGCGAGGGCTTTACTTTTGCGGTCGCGGACGCGGTGACCGGCGAAAGACTAACCGACTTCGCGGATGATTCGAAATTTGGCGAGCTCGCGTGTTTTGTTGCTCCGGAGCGATTCACGTTCCTTACAATTTCGGAAAAGAACGTGCTCCAGTTGATCAACGCCGAGGCAAAAGAGAAAGTTCATACCGTTTCCGCGGCCAGTTCTTCTAAGGCACTGCCCTGAGGACATCCGGAGGCACGCAAGTCCTGCGGATGACAACAAGTACATAAAGATCACGAGCCCTTCCCCGCGGCCTTCGATATAATCCGCCTTCGGCCCCGGGGGTGGTTGTTTTGTCGCACCGATACCAATTCCATCTGCTGATTCTGTTAGTGGCGACTCTGCCGCTGATGGCGCAACGCGAGCCCGTGCTCAAGCAAATCGATCTGCCGCACCCTTATTACTACCGCGAAATGTACCTGCCTCAGCTCACGACCGGGCCGGGTTCCGTCGCGTGGTCGCCTGATTCGCGAACCCTCGTGTACTCGATGGCAGGCTCATTGTGGAAGCAGAAATTAGATTCCCCCGTAGCCGAGGAACTAACCCCCGGCCCCGGCTACGCCTACCAGCCCGATTGCTCGCCCGACGGCCGTTGGATCGTTTACTCCTCTTATGCGAACGACGCGATCGAACTCTGGGCTTTGAATCTTGAGACTCGGCAATCCCGGCAGATAACCTCGGGCGGCGCCGTGAATGTGGAACCGAGATTCTCGCCCGATGGCAAACGCATCGCATTCGTGTCCACGACGTACCAGAAACACTTTCACGTATTCGTCGCTCGATTCACCGATGGCGCGCTGAGCGATATCACGCGATTGACTGGAGAAAACCGCAGCGAACTGCCCCGCTATTACTACAGCGAGTTCGATCACGAGATCAGCCCCGCGTGGTCGCCCGATGGATCGGAGTTGATCTTCGTCTCCAATCGCGGCCACATCTATGGCACAGGAGGTTTCTGGCGGATGAAAGCGGAACCCGGGGCGGAGGCGCGTGAGATCCACTACGAAGAAACTGCGTGGAAGGCTCGTCCAGATTTTTCTCCGGACGGCAAGCGGATTATCTACGCATCATATTTAGGGCAGCAATGGCACCAGCTCTGGGCGATGCCTGCTGCGGGCGGCGATCCGTTCCCGCTCTCGTATGGAGACTTCGATAACGTCGCCCCTCGCTGGTCTCCCGACGGGACAAGAATGGCGTTTATCTCGAACCGCGACGGAAACACTTCTCTCTGGACGCAAGACATTCCTGGCGGCGGACAAAGGCAGATCATTCCCCGGGAGAAGCATTATCTGCGGCCAACGGGTCGCCTTGCGATACAGATTCTCGATTCATTGGGACGACCTACGGCCGCTCGCGTCTTCGTCACCGGCTCGGACGGTCGTGCGTACGCTCCCGACGACGCGTGGATGCATGCCGATGACAACTTCGTCCGCTCCGAGCACGCCTTCGAAGCACATTATTTTCACGCAACGGGCAACGCGGAGTTGACCGTTCCAGCGGGTCGCACCGATGTTGAAGTTATGAAGGGCTTCGAACATCGAGTCGAGACAAAGACCGTCCAGGTTGCGCCCGATCAAACCATGAAGCTCACCGTTAAGCTGCGCCCGCTGGACCTCCCTCAGGACTCGCATTCCCACTGGGTCAGCGGCGACGTTCACGTGCACATGAACTACGGAGGCGCCTATCGTAACACCCCGAAGCATCTGGTTTCTCAGGCGGCGGCAGAGAATCTTTCGATCGTCGAAGACCTGATCGTCAACAAAGAGCAGCGCATTCCCGACATCGCCTACTTCAGCACCAAACCGGATCCGGCGTCGACGGCGTCTACACTCTTGCATCATGGCCAGGAATTCCACACCAGTTATTGGGGGCACCTTGGCCTGCTCAATCTAACGCAACACATCTTGATCCCTGGGTACGCGGCTTATCCCAACACTGCAGCAGCCAGTCTTTTTCCTACCAACGCGGCCGTGGCCGATATGGCGCACGAGCAACATGCGGTCGTGGGCTACGTTCATCCTTACGACACGTTCCCCGATCCCGCTAAAGATGCAACCCTCACGCATGAACTGCCGGTCGACGTCGCGCTTGGCAAAGTGGATTACGTCGAGGTGCTAGGCTTCAGCGATCACAAATCGACTGCCGCGGTATGGTATCGGCTACTGAACTGTGGGTTTCACCTGCCGGCCGCGGCGGGCACGGATGCGATGGCTAACTTCGCTTCTCTGCGCGGACCTGTCGGCCTCAATCGGGTATATGCAAACGTTCCCCAGGGTCCTCTCAATATCGATCCATGGCTGAGTTCACTAAAGCGGGGTGCCACATTTGCGACGAATGGGCCCCTCCTGGGCTTTACGCTTGGTGACCATGCCTTGGGAGACGAGCTGCGCCTTCCAGCGGGCGAGAACAAAGTAAAGGTTACTGCGTGGGTCCGTTCGATTGTTCCTGTCGATCATCTGGAAGTGATCTGCAACGGCCGCGTCGTACGCGCGTTGAAGTTGAGCGACGATCATGAAACCGTGGACGCTGAGGAGACGATCCCGATCTCGCAGAGCGGATGGTGTCTGCTGCGTGCGTGGAGCGATAAGGCCGAGCATCCGGTGCTGGACGCGTATCCTTACGCGACGACTAGCCCTGTTTACGTGGTGGTCGCGGGCTCGGCCTTGAAGCCAACCGAGGATGCTGGCTACTTCATCGCGTGGATCGACCGTATGATTCAAGACGCGACATCGAACCGAGATTGGAATACGCCAGCGGAGAAAACCTCTGTGCTGGATCTGCTGAATCGCGCCCGCGGGATTTATGTTGGCCTGAAGAAGTGACGTGTAAGGCGGACACTCCTGTCCGCTCTACATTTTGTTCTACGATCAACGGCAGCGGACAGGAGTGCCCGCCCTACACAGTGCCGGATTCCAGTTCGAGCAACGCTTTCTTTCGCTCTACGCCCCAACGGTAGCCGCCCATGTCTCCGCTCTTCCGGACTATGCGATGGCACGGAATGGCGACTGCTACGGGGTTGGTCGCACAGGCTCGGGCTACCGCGCGCGTGGCTGTGGGCTGACCGATCGCCTTCGCCACTGCGACGTACGAACGGGTTTCGCCAAAAGGAATAGATTGCAAATGCGTCCAGACGCGCCGTTGGAATGCGGTCGCCTGAATATCCAAAGGAAGAGCGGTGTTTAAATGCTTGCCTCGCATCTGGCTAAGCAAGCCTTCTTTCCAGGATCGCATAGCTTCGTCGTCACGTCGCCGATTGGCGAAGGGGAATTCATGTCTCAGTCCCTGCTCAAGTTCGTCATCGGAGTTGGCGAACTGGATGGCGCAAATTCCCTTGTCGGTGGCTGCAATTAACATGCGCCCCAACGGAGAATCGGCGAAGGTGTAGCGGATGGGCGCAGCGATCGCGCCCCGGCGATATTTGTCCGGCGTCATCCCAAGTTGCGACGCGGTTCGTTCATACAGACGGCTACTCGAGCTGTAACCCGCGTCGTACATGGAGCGAGTCACCGAGTGACCGGCGCGTAGATTATCCTTGAGCTGGTTCATGCGGCAGGAGTCGGCGTAGGCGCGCGGCGTGATACCCAGAACGCTCTTAAAGGTCCTCTGCAAATGAAACGGACTTTGGTGAAATTCCGATCCGAGGCGAGCCAGGGTGAGCGGTTCGTCCAGGTGCCGCTCAATGTAGCGGCACATGGCTTTCACCATCTCTGCCGGGCCGCGGCCGCTTGCGGCCTTCGGTCGGCACCGCAAGCAGGCACGATAGCCGGCCTTTTCTGCCTGATCGGGCTCCCGGAAGAAGATCACATTCTCGCGGCGGGGACGCCGGGCGGGGCAGGACGGCCGGCAATATACCCCGGTAGAAGATACAGCAAACACAAACGCCCCATCCTGGCGGGCATCACGGGCCAAAACGGCCTGCCAGTGCAGGTTTTGATTGTTTTCGTCGCGGCTCTGGTTGCTGTGGGCCATATTCGTCGCATCCGTCAAATCGAGTATCGCATTGGTCATCATGATGTTGAAAGTTTAAGACGACGATCCCCGGCGGACCATCCGGATCTTGCGGTCAAAGCAACTTTTCTGCGTTATGCTGGTGCGTTCGAGGATCAGGATTTATCTCAGTTCCCGGTTCGCGGTTCGCGGTTCCCAGCTATGCTGATGAGCAAAGACACTGCCTCGGTAGCGCCGTCCTCCGAGATCGTTGCCGCATATGTTGATCACGAACTCAGCCTCGATGCTTCGCGGCGGGCGGATGAATGGCAGAACGCCAACCCGGTTGTTTTTTATTCTGACTGGCAGGGGAAGAATGCCGATCCGGGATTAGAAACCACGGTGCGGGTCTTGTGGTCCCGGCAAGATCTTTATCTGAGATTCGAGTGCCGCTATCGCGAACTTTTCACATTCGAGGACTCCGACTCTAATGGCCGGCGCGATCATCTGTGGGACCGCGATGTTGCGGAAGCATTTCTTCAACCTGATCCCTCGCGCGAGCGTTTCTACCGGGAATTTGAAGTGAGTCCAAATGGATTGTGGGTGGATCTCGATATTTTCCCCGGAGGACTTGCGGACCTGAAAAGCGGCCTGCAACGCTCGGTGGTTCTGGATGAGAAGGCCCATACGTGGACTGCCGAGTTGGCAATTCCCATGAAGTCTCTTACCGCGAAGTTTGACCCGAGCGCGATTTGGCGGGCTAACTTTTACCGGGTCGAAGGCAGAAAGGAACCGCGAACGTATCTGGCGTGGCAGCCCACGAACACGCCGCAACCCAATTTCCATGTTCCCAGCGCTTTTGGAAAGTTACGGTTCCTGGGAGCGCCCGCGAACTGATTCCTCCGGGTTGCGGAGGCGAGTTGAACCGGCGTACAGTTGTGCACTTACTTCGATGGAGGAATTATGCAGCGCAAAAATATTTTGCTCTTTTCATTCTGCCTGCTCGCCGCTCTGCTGGCCTGGCCGCGGATCCGGCTCCCGGCGTTTTGAGCGCGGAAGATGTCAAGCGGGTAGTCCCGCCGAGCTACTTTTTCCGAGGTCAGAGTGCATCGGTGCAGCTGCGCAATTCCGCGGGATTCCGAACTGCCGACGGTAAGTTCGTGCTGGCTGGTCTGGTCGACACCTCCGGTTATTCAACCGATGTAGCTGAGAAGTATCAGGGTTTCCTGATCACGGAAGTGAAACTCAACATCGAAGGATCAGAGTTGCCTCCGGGCGAATATGGCTTCGGTTTCAGCAAAGAAGGTAAATTCCTGGTGATGGATGTGGGAGCGAATGACTTGTTCCGCGTGGCATCACACCTCGACGAGAACCTGCCTCGCCCCGTCCCGTTGAAGATTGTCGCTGACCAAGGCTCATACAGGCTCTATGCCGGAAAGAAATGGGTCAGCCTGAAGGCACAGTAAATCTCAGCGAGGGCGCAAGCTCAGTCTGACAGAGGCTGCAACAGTCCGAATACTTGGGTTACTCCCGACCGTCTCCGTAATTCGGCGAGCAGGGCGTGAGCAGCGTTTTCGTAAGTCTTCGTAGGATCTGACGGATCCGCCCACACCGCGTCGTAAACGATCTGCGCCGCATCCTTCAAATCCATGTGCAGCGCCGCCTCCAGCACGTCGACGCGTTCCTGCAGATGATCGTAACAACCCTGACAGACCACGGCCGGTTCAGGGCCACTGGGATGGTTCTCCTCGTGTGCGCAAGGCAGATTGCCGCCCGCGGTGATCGGCAACTGCGAGGCGAACACCTGTGTTTTGAAATCGCGCAGGAAACGTTCGCGCTCTTCTTCGAGCGCAACAGGATCAGGACATAATTCGCTGACGGCGACCGTCGAACGCACTGGGGCTGCTGTCGGCGAAATACGCTCCCCTCCCTTGCACACCGGGCACGCTTTCAGATCAGCCGCGTAATAGGTCTTGCAATTTGCGCAGGGCATACCATAGCCGATCGCCTTGGGAACGACTTGATGCGCAACCGGCTGACTTGCTTTCGCCACTCGCTCGGTGGTTTGGGTATCGCTGTTGGGTGGGAGGACTGCCGGCGAGATTGGTTTCTTGATTCCGACGGGTGCGGTTGGGGTTGAGGTCATCGCAAAGACTCCAGGCGGCTGAACGGCCGCTCCTAAAACTTGGGACTCCGCCATTCTAGGAGTGTTAGCTCCGGCTTTCGACGGCACGGAAGTTCATGCCTGAATGGCCGTCTGCGGTCTGATTGCAGTTGGTCCGCCAAACTAGAGGACTTAAAATGAGCAACTTACACAAAGAGCACGCGTCTTTTTTCGCGACTGTGAGCTCGCCGCCCATTCAAACTGAGACCGAGCCGCCAACACGTACCTCGAACTCGATCCGGTTTTTTTGTCGGCGCCCGTTTATCGCACCGCTCCTGCGGACCAAGGAAAAGCTCACCGAAGTTGACGGAATATTGCAGCTTCAGTAAGGTTAAGGAAGGGTAGTTGTGCCTGCGCGGAGGTTTTGTATGTTTGAAGGTCTTTTTCAACCGATGCACCTTCTGGTGATCTTTTTTATTGCCTTGCTTGTGTTTGGACCCAAGAAACTTCCAGAGCTTGGCAAAGGCATTGGGGAGGGAATTCGCGCTTTGAAAGAGGGGATGAAGGATACAACTTCGGAACAAGCCAAGACTCCGACCGCCGAAGTAAAGAGTCCCGAAGTTAAGAGTTAGACTCTAACTGTCCAAAGCTCGATCAGCCCAGCCACTTCATAAATCTGATCGGAACACAACACTGGCCAAATTTTGGTTCCATGCCGGAATCTATGAATTACCTGAACCTAGTCGGGGTTTCCCCTATAGCAGGTTTTTTGCATCTGCGGTAAGTTAATCTCTTCGTTATTGTTGTTTTTATCCACTGGGCCCCGCGATCAAAAGTTCAAAATCATGATGGAGAAATGTTATGCATAAGATGCGTCTGTGGGTAGGGTTGTCAGTTTTCGCATTCTGCTCCGCGCTTTTCGCCGATCAAGTTGTGCTCAAGAATGGTGATCGCCTGACCGGAACCATCACAAAATCAGACGACAAAACATTGCTGATCAAAACCGAGTTTGCCGGGGACGTTACCGTTCAGTGGCCAGCTATCCAGGAAGTCACTTCCACGCAGCCGCTGCATGTAGCGCTGTCCAATGGAAAAACCGTAGCAGGTCCGGTTACGACGACAGACGGCAATTTCGCGGTAGCCACGACGTCAAGCGGAACCGTAGACGTGGCAAAAGCCGATGTGACGGCGTTGCGCAGCGACGCAGAACAAGCTGACTATGAGAAGTCTCTCCACCCAGGGCTTTCGCAGGGCTGGAAGGGAGGAGCGAATGTTGGATTTGCCTATACTGCCGGAAACAGCGAGACAGAGAATCTCGCACTGGCTTTCATCGCCGATCGCAAGACGCTGCACGACGAGATCTCCCTCTACGCGAACTCGGTTTATTCCAAGAACAATGCCCCCGGCGCAGTTCCGAGCACGACCGCAAATGCGATTCAGGCGGGAGCCCGCTATTCCCGGAATCTCAACCCACGGCTGTTTGCCTTCGGAGGCGCTGATTTCCAAACCGACGCTCTGCAGCAACTGGATCTTCGGACGGTTCTTGGAGGTGGTCTTGGATTCCACGCCATCAAGTCCGACAAGACAACGCTCGACTTCCTGGTCGGTCCGAACTACACGCGAGAGGATTACACGACGGTTACGAACAGCTTCATGGCCATGACGGTCGGAGAGGAACTGAGCCACAAGTTCGGTGCGTCCACCGTGGTTACTGAAAAAGCGTACTACTTCCCCAACCTGACTGACAGCCTTGGCGAATATCGAACAACCTTCAATATTGGCAGTGTGACGAAGATCAGCAAGTGGCTGGGATGGCAAAACGCATTCAGCGATATCTATGTGACCAATCCACCCGTGCAGACCCCCGCGCTCAAGAAGAATGACATCATACTGACCACCGGTCTGAACTTCGCGTTCACGCACTAAGGCGAATCGGGCACGATCTATTTCATGTGCGACCGAGAGCGATTATTCGTGGGTCACCGACTTCACCAGGTTGCGCGGCCGGTCCACATCCAAGCCTTTTCGAACTGCCATGTAGTAGGCGAAGAGCTGTAGAGGCACGATCTCCAGCATGGGCGACAGCAGTTCCGATGCCTGGGGAACGAAAATGGTGTGATCGGCCAGTTTGCGCATGTCTTCATCGCCCTCGGACGCGATCGCGATCACCCGCGCCGATTGGTGCTTGAACCCTTTGATGTTGGCAACATTCTTCTCGTAGCGCAGCACCGATCCCTCATCGTTACGGTCGCAAGTCGAAATAATTACCACCGGCAGGCTGTCGTCGATCAACGCGTTCGGGCCATGCTTGGTTTCTCCGGTGGGATAACCCTCGGCGTGAATGTAGGAAACCTCCTTCAACTTGAGTGCGCCATCCATGGCCACGGGATAATGAACGGCGCGGCCGAGGAATAAGAAATCTCCGGCCTGGTGATACTTCTCGGCAAGCCCTTTGCAATCGGACGCGCACTCCAAGACGGCTTCCGTTTTCGCTGGGAGTTCAAGCAATTCGCGGATGTGGCGCCGCGCTTGCTCTTTCGTGACCTTTTCCCGCACTTGACCGAGATAGACAGCGAACAGAAACAACACTGCCATCTGCGCCGTGAATGCTTTGGTGGAAGCAATGCTGATTTCAGGCCCCGCACGGGTGTAAAGCACCCCATCCGCTTCGCGCGCGATGGTGGAATCCATCACGTTCGCAATTGCAATCGTGCGCGAGCCTTTCGCCTTGGCTTCGCGCTGCGCCGCGGTCGTGTCAGCGGTTTCCCCGGATTGCGTGATCACAATCGTAAGTTCGTCGCGGCAGATCAGCGGATTTCGATATTCAAACTCGCTTGCGTAATCCACATCCACGGGCACATTCGCCAGATCCTGAATCATGTGCTGGCCCACCATGCCAGCATGGCGACTGGTTCCCGAGGCCACAATGTTGATCCGCTGCAAGGAGCGCAACTCGTCCACGGTGATGCGCACGTCGTCCAGCTGAACCCGACCCTCCTCGAGCGAAACCCGAGGTGCGACAGTATCGCGCAAGCCCTGCGGCTGCTCGAAAATCTCCTTCAGCATATGATGGGCGAATCCGCCTTTGTCTGCCATCCCTGTCTCCCTAGTTGCTGCTCGCGGCTTCCGATACTTGGCCGCGAATGATTGTGCTTCTCAATTCACCGCTGGGACTCAGTACAACGAAATCCGCTTGGGCTCCAGCCTCAAGCCGGCCCCGGTTTGCCAATCCAGCCACCCGCGCCGGATTGAGCGTAGCAACACGGAGCGCCTGTTGCAGATCCCAATGCGCAAACTGCATCACATTGCGAACCGCTCGATCCATGGTCAACACGCTGCCTGCCAGTTTCCCGCCAACCAGGCAACGGCCATCTTTCACTTCGACTTCGAATGTCCCCAGACGATAACGTCCTTCCGGCATGCCGGTGGCGGAGATCGCGTCCGTAATCAGCACCGCCGAATCGACTCCCTTGGCTTTCAGAAATAGCTGGACGATCGCAGGATCGATATGAATACCATCCGCGATAATGTCTGCCGAGAGCCGCGAGTCGGTAAGCACCTCGCCGATAATTCCCGGATCGCGGTGGTCCAGTGGCCGCATTGCATTGAACGTGTGGGTCGCGTGGCGTGCTCCTGCCGCCACGGCGGCGCGCGTCGAATTCAAATCGGCATCGGAATGCCCCAGGCTGACGCAGACACCCCGCCGCGCAGCCTCCGCGATCACTTCCCGCGCACCTTCCAGTTCGGGCGCAATCGTCATGACGCGAATGTGACCACGCGCCGCCTGCCAGAAGCGGTCGAAGCTCGGAAGAGTTGGCAACAGCAGGTTCTCGGGCGGATGAACACCGCGGCGGGCGTGACTGAGAAATGGGCCCTCCAAATGGATGCCGAGCGGCTGGGCTCGCTCTTTGCGGGAGTCGTCGTCACGCGAAGCGCGCTCGATCGCATCCGCCAACCGGTCGAGTGCAGACCAGGTTTGCTCAAGTGGCGCGGTCACCGTTGTCGGAAAATAACTCGTTACGCCATGTTTGAAAAGCAGGCGCTCAACCGCTGAAACGCCCGACGAATCGGCCGCCATCAAGTCGTGCCCCGCGCCGCCGTGAATATGAATATCCATGAACCCCGGTGCCAGCGCGGCGTCGCCGAAATCCACCACCCGGACTCCCGGCGGAATTGGACGCTCGGCTCGCGAGCTAGCCTCGACGATCACGTGATCTTCGACCAGAAGCAGCGGCTGCTTCACCAGCTCAAGTGGCGTGTAAAGACAATCTGAGGTAAATGCGATCATCTATTAAAACGATAATCCTAAGGGGATTTGCGGTTGCCGAAGCCTGTTCAGGCCTGGGGCAGCGCTCCAAAGTCATCTCCAGTTATACGATATTTCCTAAGCCTGCGGTTGTTTTTCATGCGAAGTCCGAACATGCCGACGCAAAAAGGCGGATGCGCGGAGGCCCCGGCAGAGCGCCGAATGTTATAATTCAAGTCTATCGCCGTATTTTGGAGCCTGCGCGGGCCTCCGTTTTCCTTCCTTCGTCCGCGCGACTCGCGATTTCGTCGGGGAGTGGCTCAGCCTGGTAGAGCACCTGGTTCGGGACCAGGGGGTCGGAGGTTCAAATCCTCTCTCCCCGACCAATTTTTCCCGTAACTTACGTCGTGGTCGCCTTCCGCTGAAAGAGGCTTTGTGTCGTTGTTTGTGTCGTAACCTGTCGGTTTGCCCTCCGAATTGCCCCTGCGAGTCGCAAGCCCGTCCAATGCTTTCCGCTTGAGATCAAGACGAACATGGGAGTAGTGCTCCAGCATCTGCCGCGAGACGTGACCAGCAATTGCCATGATGGTTGCGTCGCTGGCCTGAGACTCAGCCAACTCCGTAATTGCGTGGTGCCGGAGGTCGTGGAAGCGTAGCGCACCGATCCCTGCGGCCTTCCGCAAGCTCCGCCATGCCGAGCGCCAGCTCTTCTGCGGTGTCGAAGGATTGAACCGCCCATTCTCACAAGCGGGAAAAACGTAATGATCCGGCTGCGTACCCCCTACCGCAGAGGCCCTGCAATATAGCTCCCGCATCGCGCCTAAGGCGTCTTCATTGAGCGGAATCATGCGCTGCCCTGCTTCGGTCTTGCTCCTCCGAATCGTGACCGTGCCAGCCAGGAAATCCACGTCATACCACCTAATCGCCTTGATTTCACAGGCACGCATCGTGGTGTTGAGGGCAAGAACCGTCGCCAATCGTGCGCTCTGCCACTCGGGTTTCATCGCTGCAGTCTTGGCAAGGCGCAGCTTTTCATCCAGTGTCATCGCGCGGCCAATCTGGGTATGAACCGGCAGGGGCTTGATCTCGTCCGAGAAGTGGTGCCAGAGCTTTGCGCGTTTCATAACGCCTCGCAGAACTCCGAGCTCCAAGTTAATCGTCTTATTCGCAACGTTGGCAGACTTCCGATCTGCCACGTAGGTCCGCACCATGTCGACCGTGATGCGATGCACCTTGACTGGTCCAAACACTGAACAAAGCGGCCTCAGCCTCTCGCGCTCAGTCTGCACGCTTCGTGGAGCAAGATGAGCGATGCGCTCTGCCAGATTTTTCTCCCCCGCTTCCTTGAAAGTCAACTTGGAAAACTGTTGAGATAAAGGCGCAAGCTTGCCCTGCGAAGCACGAGCGATGAGTTCTTTCTCTTTCTTCTGCGCCTCGCGCCAATCGCTGGTTTCGAGAGACTGCCGGAACCGCTGGCCGTCAACGAAGAAGTGCGTGTGCCATGTTTTACCGCGTTTTGTGAGTGACATTCTTCCCACCTCTCTTTTTCAATTTAGACTCCTTTCGTTTTTGCCTCCACGCTGTTCCATGTTCAGACCACCATCGACGCCTGAATTCACGTTGCATGGCTTCGCTACAGTCGGTTGAGCAAAACTTCTGTGCCGCACGTGTGGCGATGAATTTTGTGCTGCACTTCTCGCAGACCTTAGCTCTCCAACTGTCCAGAAAGAGCAGGTAAAGCGCTCTCTGGAAATCGCACGCACCCTGATAACGAAAAACACCTTCGTCCCAGTCCGGATGGAACTGAGCAGGGATCGAGGACAGGCCAACGATCCATGAATCCTCAAGTGTTCCCTCGTTCGCAGGTTCGGGAGCAGACTCAATGCCAAGCAGGATGTGCAAGTAAGGGTCGGTTTCGCCGCCCATCCAGATTTGATCGAGCCAATAGGGATAGTCGAAGATGCTGGGCTTTTGACCTCGCGCAACTTTGTCATACTCCGATTCAGGAAAGAAATTCGGCCAGCGCTTTCTAAAGTGTGCCCACCCTTCCGTGTCGGATCGGATATTTGCAAACTCCCCCAGAGCCTGAAAGAGCTTCGGCCGATCTCTTCGCAGATCGCGCATGACCATGCGGTCGTAGCGTTGAAATACTTTTCTTAGTTCTAGCGGTTGCATGCTAGATGAATCCCTCTCGGATGTTTGCAATAGTAATCAAACGTATTGACACTCTAGCACACTCAGGCTCATTCTTAAAGCGGATTGAGAGAGCAGTTTTCGGAGGTCTTATGGCACTAAAGAGTATCCAGCAGGCCGCTAACACATGGGGAGTTTCTGTGTACACAGTGCGCCGTCTGGCCGCTGCGGGTCTCGTACGCACAGTGAGCGTGGGCCGCCGCCGGTTGGTCTCGGAAAGCGAAATAGAACGAATCGTTGCAATGGGTGTGCCCAGCGCTGCCACCCGCAAGGCAGGGCCGAATGTTCCACGGACACAACGAGGCTCGTGATGCCCGAGACTGTTCCTCAACTACTGACGTTACTCGCCGTCGCAAAGGCCATGTGCGTCTCGCCGCATACCGTCCGGGCCTGGGTCAAGAAGGGCAGGCTCCGCCCTGTCCGACTGTGCCGCAGGTTGTTGTTTCACCCAGACGAGGTCGCGCGCTTTCTGGCGGAGGCGAAGTGAACTTGATAGGCAGGAACGACCCAGCGTGGCCTGAGCCGCCTTCGCCGCAAGCTTTCCACGGTTTAGCAGGCGAGATTGTACACACGATAGAGCCGCACACAGAAAGCGATCCCGCAGCGCTGTTGTTACAGTTCCTCGTGGCGTTTGGAAGTGTCATCGGACGAGGGCCGCACTTCCAAGCTGAGGCGGACCGCCACGCGCTGAATCTGTTTACCGTCCTGGTCGGCGAGACTAGCAAGGCGCGAAAGGGAACCTCTTGGGCGCATGTCCGTAGGCTGCTCGCGACCACCGATGGAGTGTGGCCGGAGTTTTGTATCCAAACCGGGCTAAGCTCGGGAGAAGGTCTCATTCACGCGGTACGAGATGCGAACGACGAAGATGGCGGGGCACTCGACAAACGGCTTCTAGTCGTCGAGACGGAGTTTGCGTCTCCCCTCCGAATGACTTCGCGCGATGGCAACACGCTATCCCCCGTTCTCCGGCAAGCTTGGGATGGCGCGACACTTCAGGTAATGACAAAGCTGTCACCGACCAAAGCGACCGAGGCACACGTCTCCTTGATTGCTCACGTGACCAGGGATGAATTGCGGCGCGAACTAACCCGCGTAGACGCTGGGAGCGGTTTCGGCAACCGCTTTCTCTGGGGCTGCGTTTGTCGTTCCAAAATATTACCGGACGGCGGATGCTTGCCAGTAGAAGATTCCGAAAAGCTGGCGGCCCGAGTGAAGCATGTTGTGGAGTCCGCCAGATCTCTCGGTGACTACGAACTACGGCGGGATGCTGAAGCTAGCAGTCTCTGGCATTCTATCTACGCCGACTTGTCGGACGGCAAGTTCGGCCTTTTCGGTGCCGTCACGTCTCGCGCTGAGGCACAGGTGATGCGGCTGGCTTGTCTCTATGCTCTGCTGGATGAGGCACAAGAGGTGCGTGCGGAACACCTGAAGGCAGCGCTGGCACTATGGGATTACTGCGAGGCTTCGGCCCGGTTCATTTTCGGCGATGCTTTGGGCGATCCGCTGGCGGACGAACTGCTCAGCCGGTTGCGGCAGGCTCCAGGCGGTTTGACGCGCACGGAACTCAGCAATGCCCTTGGCCGCAATCGGCCAGCGGCGGATCTTGGCCGAGCGTTAACTCTGCTCGCCGAGCATGGGCTGGCCGCAGCCAAAATGGAGGAGACATCGGGGCGGTCAGCGGAGCGCTGGTTCACAACCGGCAGGGCCGCGAGCCTTCCTTCGTCAAATTCGTTTAATTCGTATGGCTAAGCATTGCTGTTCGACGTGACACACCTGTGGATTGAGGTATAAGAATCCGATGGGAGAACGCGCTAAGTGTGAGTTTAGGACGACGAAATAAACGAAAGAAACGAATGAAGCCGACGCGGATGGAAACTCCCCTCGTGTGTATAAATTTCCCCCTCGCTCGTGCTGTAAGGGAACGAGCGCATCGCTTTTCGCCATCACGTTGACAATGAACGCAATTGGGTGGGGTTGTTTAGCTCTTGTTCCGCATCGGCTTTTTGCACAGGACTTGTCCCTCCCATGCCTGTGGAAAAAGTGACAAAAAATGGGTCTCCATGCCGTCACCCTCCTTACCATTCTTGCGAATCGACCCACGAGGGATTGGCATGAAGACGCGAGGACAGGGCTGTCGCGCGTGCAGGAGGATGTGTCCCCCCGAGTGTATCGGTGGCGGGGGATCTGAGAAATCTTTGCTCGCTATTGGTGTAGTGGTGATGTTGCAAGAGCTAGCAGTTCTGCAGATCGAGAATCAGTTGCGGTTCGAGGAGAGCTTGACGCAAGACGCTCTTTACCGTCTGTTTCAAGAGTTCCAGCGCCCGGTCAGTGTTTCCTAGCAGCTGCAAATTGCCCTTAAAGTCTGGCTCTCTACCGTGTGCGAGACAGCTGCGGTAGGAATACATGGTCGTCCAAATAGTCTCTGGTTTGTTTCCCCCAAACTGGCTGTAATCGATGCGTGGCTGCCACCGATTGTCTAGCAGCATCACTTTCTGCTTAACCTGTCGTGTGATTGAGTCGATAGTATCCGTCTGTTTCGGCTGGTGCGTTAGCAACGATTCCAAGATGGCAAAATATCCGAGAAAGAGCAACGGGGACTTGTAGGGCAAAGCATCCAGATCCAAGAGCTGTTCTGTGAGGTGTTTCAGGTTCATCCCACTCTGATCGTATGCCCGGACTTGGCCGTGTAAAAGACCTATACTTTCTGCGGAGGCAGCAGTCACATCTAAAAAGGGCAATTACCTAGCCGCTGCACGGCGAAGTTGAGTGAAAAGCCTAGCGGGCTGATATATCACCATTGGAATGTGTCTCGCTCGAATTGCTGTTCGCAATAGAGTGAAGCCAATCTTGAGATCGAAGGGTGCGATGGAGAGTGTTCGCTCGATCTGGGCAATTGTGGAGTTCGAACCGTCAAATGCAATAACGAAGTAGCGCCATTGATCTTCGGGGATTCGAGTCCAGGATGTTTTGTTGCCCTCTCTAATTGGCTCACCTGTTTCCCATGCGTCGAGGCTTGTACCCGGCGTAAAGTCAGCGAGCACGTCTTTAATGGCTACAACTTGGACTGGACCCCTGGGCTGAGACAATCAGTTAAGCGACATTTTGCCGTTCGCTGCCGAAGCATTGTCGGGCGCGGTTGATGATTGGCAGTATAGCTCCGGCTGGTGAAGCGGAAGCGGGCTCTGCCGGAGGGCAACCTGCCAGGAATAGCCAGCTGGAGACTCATCCAGGGCGATGAGCGGGGGCACGGTCGCGAGATCGTGCCCTCATCGCATGGATAGATTTCCCCATGCCTCAGAAAACTCATACGACCTCCTGCGCCACGACCACCGCCAGCACGGGCGACGGCGGTCGACGTTCGAACTCGGCGGGCGGACAATAGCCGAGAGACGAGTGCAGGCGTTTTTGGTTGTAGACCTGTTCCAGAAACTCGCCGATGCGAGCCCGCGCTTCGGTCAGGTTGCGATACTCGCTGCGATAGACTTCTTCGCACTTCAGGGTTTTCATGAACGACTCACAGGTCGCGTTGTCCCAGGGATTGCCGCGGCGCGACATGCTGATCCGGACTTGGTGCGTCTCTAACCGTGCGACATAGTCGTGGCTGGCATACTGCACACCCTGATCGGAATGGTGCACCAATCCGGGCGCGGGCCGCCGCCGCGCCAATGCCATCTCCAGCGCCGCCACGGCCAACCGGGCTTCCAGCGTGGATTCCAGCGCCCAGCCAATCGCCCGCCGCGAAAACGCGTCCAGCACCACTGCCAAGTACACGAACTCTTCCAGCAGCCGGATGTACGTGATGTCGGCCCGCCAGAGCTGGTTGATTCCGCTCACCACCAGCGCCGCCGCCAGGTTCGGATACACTGGCAACCCGTGGGCGGAGTCGGTCGTCGTCACAAACTTGCGCTTCCGCAAACACAGCAGGTTGTCTTCCCGCATCAGCCGCTGCACCCGTTTGCGATTGACGGACAGGCCGCCACGACGCAACTCCGCCGTGATCCGCCGGCTGCCATAGGTCGGCCACTCCAGCGCCACGCGCTGCACCTGATCACGCAGTTCCACGGACGCGGCCTGCGAGATCACTCCGCGCCGATAGAAACCAGCTCGACTGACTCTGGTCAGCGCACACATCCGGCGGATGGTTAAGGGCGTCCCCGCTTTCATTTCGCGCTCGATTTGTTGGTAAACGGTGCGCCGCCACTGGCGGCCCGCAGCTGGCGCTGTTGTTCTACATGCTGCAAGGCTCGCTTCAAAAAATCGATCTCCAGGACCTGCTGCCCGATCTTACGTTCCAACTCCGCGATCCGCGTCTCTTCCGCCCGTTGCTGCCCCACGCCGGGAAACGCCCGCTCCCCAAACTTATCGACATCGCGGCTCCAGCGGTACAGTTCCTGGCGGCTCACTTCCAGACTGCGCGCCACTAAGCCCGCCGGCTCTCCCGCCCGCATTCGTTGTACCGCATCCAGCTTGAACTCCCTGGTGAACTTCCTTCGAGATCCCATCCAGTTTCCCCTTTCGCTGTATTTTAGGGCTTAACTGGTTGTCTCAAAATTGGGGTCCACTCCAACTTCCACCTTAGTTGCTTTCCTCAGTTCATGACCAGGTGCTACAACCAAAGTAGCATCGGAGGCTTGATCCACCAACCGGGAAACGTTCAAAACGAAACTGAAACTATGCGTGACTTCCAAAGTTGGCTTACGTCCCTTTGGGTAAGCAATCGCAGACGTGTTGTTTTCTATGACGAATGGGAAGTCTTCGACTTTGGTCATCTGGGTCACCGTGAAGAACCAGCGACATATTACCGCGACTCGGGGCTGAATATGGATAGCAGACGATTCTGCCCGCAAAGCGGGTGGCCAAGAAATCCCCTCGGCTGCAGGGAGGACAGCGGAATCACGGCACGGGTTGCAGCGGGTCCGGGTGAACGGCGTTTTCGATACTTAGGTCCACACGCACGCTGTAACGTAGCCGACAATACGAGACTTGCGGAGACAGCCTGGGGTCGTGCGAGAGGATGTCAGTCACATCGTGGAGGACGATCTTCGCGAGTTCGTCGCCTCGGAGGGGCAGTTCTTCAGCTTCTGGCGGCAGCACGGTGGGCTTGACCCTCTCCAGCGCGTGCGCCAGCTCCTCAAGCTGGGCGACCCGCCTTACGCGGCGACGATTGGCCATCCTGTCGCGTTCGGTCTTCCACTTAGGATCGTCCGGGCGGTTCGCGCGTGCACTGTCCGGGGGTGTGTTCCAGTAGTGCGAGCGGCAGCGGGAGCAAGCGTTCGGGGGATCGGGGCGGTTTGGGCGAGGTGTCCACTTCCAACCGCAGCGGAGGCAGGTGTATTTGCCGGATGTTCCCGCAAAAGGCTCAAGAGGTTCGTCAACCATCAACCTCAATGTGCCACAGGTCAGGGCCCAGTGCGAACATTTATTGTGTTTCGGAAGGACCTCCCCTCAGAGGGGAGTTGTTTTTGTTCTAGCGGAGCTGGTTCCTCGACGAGAACCCGTTTCCAATAGACAATGGGTACCGCTCTTCGGTGTGTTCAGTATCCCATCCGTCACCTGTCATTGAGAGGGAAATGCTCCCAGTACCGCTCTGCGAACCACGGTCTCCCAGCTTCCATAGCGGTAATGTCGCGGATTTCTCCTTCGAGCTCCTCGTCAACCTGACTTAACGGCAGATTTCGAACCTGGGCCTCAATGCGATTCAACTTCCGCAAAATTACGACGTTGAACATAGTAGACCGCCACGGAACTGCCAGCCGCCATAGGATCGCAGCTAGTAGTCCGGCAAGAATTACGAATTCAATGTGCTGCATAGTTTCGAACTCCGTTGACAGACTGTGTTTCAATCGTAAATAGGAAAAGCCCGGATGCCAGTCCGGGCTCATAGATGTGCGACGTGCTCACGCCCACATTAGGGCCGGAGTATGCCCCATGTCAAATTCGTGTACTCGTCCAGTAGAGAGGTGACAGTTTTCATTCCTTTCTTTGAGATGAGTTCTGGTGCAGGAACTGCTGAGGAGTTAAGTAGCCCAGAGCCTGATGGGGACGAACGGTGTTATAGATTTTTTCCCAATGGCGGAGTTCGCGGTTGAGTTTGTTCATTTCGAGGGAGCAGGGGGTGACCTGATAGAACTCCTCGGTATGGGTACGGTTGGCGCGTTCGACGGCGCCGTTGAGTTTCGGAGAACGTGGGGGAAGCACGAACAGGTGCAGGCCGCGTCGCTGGCAAGCGAGTTCGAAGTCGGCGGCGAACTCGGAGCCGCCATCGACTTGCACGGCGCGGATGGGAAAGGGCATGCGGAGTTGCAAGGTATCGAGGAACTGGGCGGCGGTTTGGGCGGTGGCGCGAGTGTGGGCTTGGATCACATCCCAACGCGAGATCACGTCGCGGGCGGTGAACTGTTTGAAGACCACGCCGGGCACGGGACGCACGTCCAGGGTGTCGACCTCGACCAGATCACCGGGCCGGGAGACCGCGTACTGCTTGGGTTTGCGCACGGCGTAGGGCCGAGGACGCAGGGCGCGCCGCGATCCCGGAACGCCTGGGCGGGGTGGCTCAACTAAGCGGCCCTGCTGCTTCAACTGGGTGAGAATGCGACCCACCATGGAGGTAGAAGCCGGCAACTGCTGGCGGCGCAGGAGAACTGCGAGCTTGTCCTTGCCCCAGCGCGGAAACTGCAACCGCAACGTCAAAACCTTTTCTTTTAGAGAAAAAGACCAAGTCGGCTGACGTTGCCGATGCGGGCGGTGCGAACGGGCTTCCAGAGTGGTCAAATCGTAAGCCTGGAAACGGCGTTGCCAACGATAGAACGTCTGGCGGCTGATGCCAAAGTGACGGCAGGTATGGGCCACATTGCGGTGGTGGTGATAGAAGTCCATCCAGGCTAACCGAACCCGGGCTTCCCGGCTGAGCTCCACTCCGATTCGAGCCAGTCGGCTCGTACCGGGTGGTTTCCCTTTGCGAACTTGCATATCGACACTCTAATCCGAGTGTCACTAATCATTCTGAACGAAAACAATTCTCACTGCATAGACCAAGCATCAACCATTTCTTTGGGAACCTGCCCAACCCAGAACACTCCAAGCACTGCTCCGCAGGATGATCAGAACGCCATAGCAACGCCAGCGCCAGACTTAGGCGCTCGAAATGAAACTTGTTGGACATCTAACTTACAGGACGGGCATTTTGGATTGATCGCATTCATGGATTCGGATTTTTTCCTTTCATTTGATTATTCCGGCGAGAAATCACTCTAAGCAGCCGTCGCAGGTGTCCACTTGCCGCACGAATAAACCCGGTAACAGATGGTAACTGGCTGAATCTGCCACTACTACTTAGCCTGTGGAGCAGCGCTCGACTTGTCTTCCGCGATTCAAGAAGCCCGATAACTCTAGCCAGCTTCGAGTCGATCAGGCTTAATGGAGCGACACAGCCGAGCAGGAAGAAGAACTCGAATCCTCGAAGGATCATTTCCATGTGGACCTCCTCCAATCGACATGATTTAGTCACAAAAAGCGAAAGGCCCATTCTCTGGGCCTACTAAATTTGTGGCGTGGATTTGGGGTAGCGTCCTACAGCATTGGTGGAAAACTCCGCCGTTTGTTGTGGCCTAGGATTTGGAAGTAGCTCGACTCTGCTGGATGATTTCGAGCAGTTCTTTGACTCCATCCTTTACCTGCTTATCTGTGGCGTCTGACATTACCTTTTTTGGATACAGAATGATGGGGTAAAGTTCGCGCGTGTTCTTGTCAAATAGCGCGATTATCCGCCATCCGCCACTTGCTCCTTCTTTGGCTGCGCTGTTCTTTTGGCGGTACTTGTGGAGGACAAATTCCCCAAGGATCGCGGCAAAACGCGGGACTACCCTGCAATGATTGGCTTGCACTTCCTTGGAGATTGCTACGAAGGCTTCAGCTAGGTCTGCGTCAACGCTTATATAACCGCTTTTTCGCCAGTGTTCCCGCAGCGTTTTGAACTGTGGGCTGGAATCGGAATCTATTTTACATCCGGCCAACTGGCTCCGCCGACTGCGCTGAAGATATGCTCTGAACACAATCAGCAACAATGGCCCGGAAATCCGGATTGCAGGACAGAACCAGATTTTCAATAATGTCGGACAAGTCTTCGGCGCTCTCTTCGATCGAAGCAATGGACGCCTTGAAAAGCACCTTTCGCTTCAAGAGGCACATAGCATTGTGATCCAGCACTTGCAGAAGCCCGTCGTGAATCTCGCGAAGCGTACTCGTTAACTCCTTAACCTGATCCTCAGACAGAGAATTTAATTTGTCATCTGCGGAAAGAGATCGCACTAGGGAGCGAAGCAATTGATTGAGTATGGCGAACAGAAAGACACCTTCGGTAATATGCTTAACGTGCTTCGCCCACAGCACAACCGCAAGGGTTCGGTCGGCACTGCGCTCCATCTGATCAAAGGTGAGAGATGTGGTCATCTTGTGCACTCACTCCGCTTTAGATGACAAAGGGCTGAATTTGGCCTATACCGCCAATGTAAAAAATTGTCAAGATGTCCAGAGGGGCTATCCGAACAACGGAATACTTGTCTCATGGCTTGAACCCAAAGTCAAAACAAAAATCCCTAACGTTGGGGGAAGGGCCAAGAAGGGTACTCAGAGAGGAACCAATTCATGTGCCCTGACTAGGGCTATTTTAGCGATAAAGCCGCGCTCACAACAAGGCACTGATGGGCACTGTACGGACTAAGCCATTTTGTTTCAATAAGATCACGCGACAAATAATTCCACTGATATCCCACACGTGGAGAGTACCTTCCTGCGGGCGCAAAGTGCAAGGCGCAAGCCACCTTCAGGTTCGTGAGCCTCTTTCGAGAAAGCGCCTAAATTTCGTGACGGGCAGTTAGGATGACCAGTTTCGCCATCTTTCCTCCTCATCCTCATCCGTTGCGTGATCGGAAAACCATACCAGGACGTAATCTTGTTCCGTCTTCACATGAAAGCCGAAACCCTGATGCGTGAGGAAAGCTGAGTTTCTGAGCAATAGCGCTGCTTCTCGGGCTGAGAGAGGAGCATAATCCTCGGCTGAGAGTCGGATCGCCTCGCCTTTCTCTTTGAATGCCTTTCTCGCTTCGCTGACAAGCTTGGGCCATCTCCCGAAATTACTTTTCACCGTTGGTATCGGCACTCGCTCCATATTTTGCTCCATCAAGCGTCTCGGAAAGCTGAAACTTTGGACAGGGGTCTCTTTCCGCAATTCTGGGGGACTCCATAGTGAACCGGGACCGCCTCCGCAGTCAATAGGAGAGAATGTGACCCATCGGCTGTGTACGCATCGGCTGCATGGCTCCAAGATGGCCTGCAATGCCGCTCGATATCCGCATCAGGTTTGGCCGCGCCATTCGGCGCATCCGCGAGGAGCAGAAGATCAATCAGGAAGAGGCTGCGGAGCGCTGCGGACTGCACCGGACGTACTACAGCGGCATCGAGCGCGGGATTCGGAACGTGTCGTTGGTGAACATTGGGAAGATCGCCAAAGGGCTGAAGGCGAGCCTGCCGGAGCTATTCGAGCGGGTCTTAGTCATGCCATAGAGATTCTGTGGGAGCAGAGTTCCGGGGGGAGCAGACCGCCCCAAGGGGATGATGAGT
>CAWCQY010000008.1:0-249326 GCA_963797795.1 uncultured Acidobacteriota bacterium | reverse complement strand
CCCGGCGCGACGCAACATCCGCTCGTTCGATCGGTATTCGAGCACCGGGTAGAGCGGTCAGAAATTTATCGCGGAACGTCACCGAAGGAACAACTCTAAAACATAAGGAGAACGGTCGTGAAGAATTTTGGGAAGTTGCAAGAACCACTCTGTATGAGACACGCGAAGTGCCGTGACCTGGGCTTGACCATCGGTCTCGCCATCCTGGCGATTGTCGCCTCACCTGCGCAAGGGCAAACGGTTAGCTGGGGCCCAAGTGTTCGACTTGACGATGGCTTCGCGCCCAGGGTAGCGGCGTCAGGCACGACGGTCGTCCAAGTACATCAGGCCACAAATGGATCAGGACCACTCTGGTATCGCACGGCGCAGTTGGGGCCCGGCGGCACAATACAATGGTTCGGGCGGCAGCCTTGAATATGACTCTGGCTCCGCGCCGTCAGTAGCAGCGTCGGGAACGACGGCTGTCGAGGTTCATCAAGGCGATTCTGGCTCCCTCTGGTATCACTCCGGTCAAATCCAACTCGATGGCACCATAAAATGGAGCGGAAGCATTCAGATGGACGATGGTTTTGCGCCTTCCGTAGCAGCGTCAGGAACGACGGTCGTTCAAGTCCACCAAGCCGCGAATGGAATAGGCCCCTCGGTATCGCACGGGCCATATCGCGCCTGATGGCACTATCCAGTGGTTCGGGACTGGGAGCCTTCAATATGATAACGGCTTTGCGCCCTCGATCGCCATCTCAGGCCCGACCGTTGTTGAGGTACATCAAGGCAACCCCGGCACGCTTTGGTACCGCACGGGCCAAGTCCGGCTCGATGGCACTATTAAATGGAGGGGAAGCCTTCGGATGGACGACGGCTTCGCACCCTCGGTGGCAGCATCGGGAACAACAGTCGTCCAGGTGCACCAAGCCACAAATGCAGAAGGGCCTCTCTGGTATCGTACTGGCCAGCTCGGGCGCAACGGCAGGATTCACTGGAACGGAAGCGGCAGTGTCAAATACGACGATGGCTTCGCACCCAGCGTGGGAACGTCAGGCCCGGCCGCCGTGGAAATACATCAAGGCGATCCTGGCACACTCTGGTCTCACTCGGGACAAGATTAGGCCAAGCAGAAGGGTTCGTGCCGCACCTGAGCAAGGCCCCTGCAGTGGCAGGGGCCTACTATTTTTCGGACATGGCCCGGTTAACGACTGGCTCCTCACGACTCAAATCCTCGCAACTTCTTCAACTAGCTGCCCGGGCCGCGGCACGTGCCGATCGATGCGCGGTCGGAATCTGTTTCGGTCGACACGGGCGAACTTAGAGGCTAGGGAGTTGGTTTGCTGAGGGTTGCGTACTCCGCCTGCGCTTGCTTGAGGATTCGCAAGTCAGGGTCGGCATTCTTCCAGAGGGTCAAGAATTCACGATATTGGGACAGGCTCTTGTCAATCGTCCCCGGCCATCGCATAGGCACGCGCGAGCCCGAGATGGGCCAGCGGCCAATAAATTGACGTCGGCACGATTCCTTGGTTGTTGAGTACCTTTTGAAACTGTGCCGCAGCCTCTTTTCCAAATTGGAGTTCCAGATATGCCGAACCACGATAGTACATGGCGACGCCATCAGCGACGGTGCCGAGATCATAGGGACCCGCCGGCCCAAGTTGTTCGACCGCCGCAGAGGGCTCTCCCCGCCCCGATGCCATGGCGGCTCGAATACACGGGAAGATCTCGAACTTCAGTTCTGTGCCTAAGAAGGGCTGTTTGCTCACTTGGTTGGCTAAGGTTTCCGCTCGTCGGAAATCAGCGGCGCGGGCGACTGCGAGCGCGACAACGGCTTTGATTTCTGCAGAGTTTGGCACCATGCGAACAGCCAGATCCGCCAGTTCGCGGGCCTCTCGGCCATTCCCCATGTCGGCTTCGAAACGTGCCTGGTCAGCCGCAATGGATGCCGCTTGCTCCTTGAGCCCCTGCTGCAGGGCAAGCGCGCGAGCACGACAGCGGAATCGTCCATCCTGCCGTCATGGTTGAAGTCGCCCACGGCCAATGCGACTGGTCCGGGGCCGGTGGCATAGTCGGCGCGGTTGAACATGTAGGTCTGGGCGAAAGCCGTCGTGGCGAGCGCGCAGGGAATCGCGAGCACCAAAAGCACCGCCGAAAGGACTTGCTGTCGTCGCCTGCCAGTCATGTTGTCATCTCCTACTGGAGTTTTTGTTCTAGCGAGTTCAACCTATGTGCCCTTGCCGGTCAAACTAACGAATTGCGGGCTTCCCGGTACGCTGTCCGACAAGCGCACTTCGGCGCTACGTTTTCCTTTGATCCTTGGAGTAAATGTCACGCTGATCGTGCATTGTGCGCCAGGGGTAAGCTTAGCCGGACAATTGTTTGTCTGCGCAAAGTCACTTGCATCGAGACCTGTGACTCTGATCGTGCTAACGGTGAACGGAGTACCGCTCGGGTTGCTGATGGTCACGGTTCGCGGTTGGCTGGTCTTGCCCACGATCTCATTGCCAAAGTTGAGAGACTTGGGAAATGTCGAGATGACGGGGAGATTGAGCAAAATGGAAACCGTATTCGAGAAGGTGTTGGCAACAGCCAGATCGACTCCTCCATCGCCATTGAAATCCGCTGCAGCTGGCCCGAAAGGGGCTACTCCGAGGGCGTAGTCCACATGGGATTGGAAGGTACCATCGCCATTGCCAAAGAGAACCGAAACCGAGCCAGGGTCGCAGTCCTGCAGGCCAAATTGGCAATTGGTGTTCACTACGGCGAGATCCGGTTCGCCGTCCCCGTTGAAGTCGGCGCTGGTCAGGAAGCCGGGCTCAACGCCAACAGCGTAGTCGACATGGGACTGGAAGGTGCCATCGCCATTACCGAGCAAAATCGATAGGGTATTCGCCAGGTAGTTAGAGGTGGCCAGGTCCAGCTTGCCATCATGATTGAAGTCGCCGCCGACGATCCCTGTCGGCGCTGCTCCTGTGGCGTAATCGACGTGGGACTGAAAGGTGCCGTCCCCGTTACCGAGCAGAATAGATAGCGTGCTAGAACTGGCATTCGCAACCGCCAGGTCGAGCTTACCGTCGGCGTTAAAATCGCCAGCAATTACCGACACTGGATTTGGGCCAGTAGCGTAGTCGACGTGGGCTTTAAACGTGCCGTCGCCGTTGCCGAGCAACACGGAAACTGTGTCCGCATCGAGATTAGCCGTGACTAGATCCAGCTTGTTGTCGCCGTTAAAATCGGCCGCGACGATCCCCTCGTCCCCCCGGCCCGTAGGATAATTCACCTGTGCCTTGAAGGTGCCGTCACCGTTGCCTAGGAGAACCGACACGGTGTTTGCGCTTCGGGTCGCGAGGGCCAGATCAAGCTTACCGTCCCCGTTAAAATCAGCCACGACTTCCGCGAGAGGATAGACGCCGGTTGCGTAATCGACATGAGGTTTGAACTTTCCGTTGCCTTTGGCGAGCAGAATGGAGACCGAATTGCCGACGAGGTTGGTCACGGCCAGATCAAGCTTTTGGTCTCCGTTGAAGTCCGCCACTGCAACTGAGGCTGGAGTGGAACCGGTGGCATTGTCTGCGTGAGTCTGAAACGTCCCGTCACCCTTGCCCACAAGAACGGATACGGTATCGGAGCCAGAGTTGGTAACGGCCAAGTCGGGCTTGCCGTCGCCATTCAAGTCGCCAACGGTCATCCCTTGGGGCCCTGATCCGGTTCCGTAGTCAACGTGGGCCTTGAAGGTGCCATCGCCGTTCCCGAGCAACAGGGAAACAGTGTTGTCCTCGGAGTTCGTCGTCGCCAAGTCGAGTTTGCCATCTCCGTTGAAATCGCCCGCAAGTAGCCAGTAGGGACCGTCCCCGGTGGCGTAGTCGAGATGTCTCGCGAAGGTGCCATCGCCGTTGCCTAACAAGACAGAGACCGAATTGGAAAATGTGTTGGCGACGATGAGGTCGAGTTTACCGTCGTGGTTGAAATCACCGCTCACCACACCAACCGGGGCGAACGCCGCGGGGTACTCCACCTCGGGTTGAAAAGTGCCGTCGCCATTACCGAGCAAAACCGAGACCGTGTCGGAACTATTGTTCGCGACCGCCAGATCCACTTTTCCATCACGGTTGAAGTCTCCGGAGGCCACGAAGATGGAACCGCTGCCGGTGCGATAGTCGACATGGTTCTGGAAAGTGCCGTCGCCGTTGCCCAGCAGGATGGAAACGGTGCCGTCTACAATATTCGGTACGGCTAGGTCCAACCGGCCATCCCCGTTGAAGTCGCCAGCGAAGACGTCGCCGGGGTTGGTTCCGGTGGCGTATACCGCCTGAGTCTGGAAGGTTCCGTCGCCGTTGCCCAGCAGAACCGAAACTGTGTTGTCATAGAAGCTCGAAATAGCCAGGTCCAGCTTGCCGTCCCCGTTGAAGTCGCCTGTGGCGATCGCGTCAGGCCCTCTACCCGTAGCGTAGTCCGTGTGGGCCTGAAACGTGCCATCGGAGTTGCCCAGGAGAATCGAGACCGTGTTAGCACTAAAATTCGCGACCGCTATGCCGAGTGCGCCGCCGGTATTAAAAGTGGCGGTCGTCACTGCGTCCGGGGCGGAGCCCGTGGCTAGATCCATCCGACCGAAGACGTAGCGCTGTGCCGCGACCGGACTTGGTGTGACCATGGAGCTCGTGGGCGCCTTGGGGGCGTCGGCTCGACCCCTAGGAAGACCATGTGCCCTCGTCCGCGGTGACGAAAGCTGTCGTTTCCACGGTACGGATGGAACGAAAGAAGGAACAATTGATAGCGTGGCATGTTCAATTTCGTGCTGCTGCGCACGCACACCGAGAGCAGCCAGCAGAGCTGCGAGCATTACAAGTATGCAATTTCGACTGAAGTTCATGGCCGACCTCCAAATGTTGGAACTACCGAGTTAGTCCTGTCTTTTCTGTTTCGATTTTTCTTGTTCCCTGTTAAACATCGTGTCTCCTCAGCGCGAGAGTTCGTGAACCACTCCCGACGATGCCCTCTTACAAAACGTCCGAAGCCATGCCGGTCCACTCTAAGGAGTAACCCGATACAAGGCGTACATTCCGGCTTCCATGTGGTCGCTCATGTGACAGTGGTACATCCAAGTGCCGGGATCGTCAGGCACCATGTCGGCGACCAGTGTCTGCGCTGGTCCGACCGCCACGACGTCGACGGGTGTGCCGTTTACCGTCACCACATTTCCGTGCCAGTGAGGCGTGTGGAAAGCGATGCCCATGCTGGCGACGTACCAGCGCACCCGTTCCCCCTTGTGCATCGTCATCACTGGCATGTTGCCAAACAGGTAGCCGTTGATGGTGAACTTGAAATTGGCTGCGGCGAATCCTGATCCCAGGACGAAGTAGTTGCCATCAGCATCGGCAGGGCGTCGCTCCAACTTGTTCACGGTCTTTGGTTCCCCGGCGTAAGCCGAGATGTTGTGGTCCAGATACCAACTGGAGTTCTCGTTGACCACGAAAAACGCCGTGATAAACTCGCGATCCACATCCTTTGGACTGCCGTCCGGGCGGGCCATGCCTCGCCGCGTCACAAGAATGGTCCCGATCAATCCAGCCTCGGTATCCTTTGGCTAGCGGTGGGCATTTATCTGGCCGGGCAAGGTTCTACCCTTGAGGACATTTCGATCACCGGATTTGTAGATGGCATCGTGGTGGAGAACAACTCGGATGGCACCGCTGCCACAGGCAACGCAATAATCAATGTCTCCGGCGCGTCGGGCATGACGAACGTGGTCCACATCTGTGGTAATGGTAATAGCCTCATCCAAGACTGCCCAGTAACCAGCGCCGTCACGAACCTAAGCGTGTTGCAGGTAAGCACAGGTGGCACAAGTGGCACAGGTGGCGCATCGTACGCGATTGAGGACGATAACGTCCCCATTTCCTCCGGCTCGCCCACTCTCGTGTCAGATAGTCAAGTCGCGATCTACGCGATTGGGGAGTCGATGAATTCTGGTTTCTCGCGCTTTACGACCGCGAGTCAAAGTGTAAACGTCCCTGCGTGGCTTGTAGGAAACGGTGTGGCAAGCGGGTCATGCACGAACAAAAACGGCACCCTATACTCGAACGTTGGCACCTCTGGCTCTGCTACGCTCTATGCATGCGTCGCAGGCACATGGACCGGGATCATGTAGAGAAAATCGTTGAAAAGCGGGTTGCCAATGACAAACTGTTCAGCACTGGAGAAGAAAGCAATGAAAACACTGCTGGGAGTGAGGTCCGGTCTGATTCTGGTCATAGTAGGAATCCTTCAGCTTTTATGCGCGAAAAATGCCACGGCCGTAACCGACTATCACGGTTACAATGCCGTTATCGGTACCAACTCAAACCCGCCTTGCGCGACTGGCAACATCTGTCCTTCTGGTGCATTCATAGATGCCACCGCTTTCTCGGGCAGTGGGGATTTGTGCGCCAAGATGAGCAGCGCATTAGCGGTGTTGCCGGCTGCGGGCGGAGTGGTTGACGCACGAGGGTTGACGGCTGGCAGTTGCTCGGCAAACCCCGTTCGGTACCATCAAAGGAGCTACTGTGTTGCTCCCAGCGGGAACGATCACGCTCAGTGTTCCTTGGATATTGCCTTCTGGCACAAGAATTGTTGGGGAAGGAGTCGGCATCACAACCCTCAGTTCCGGCATCGCATCCTCGCTAATTGAGATGGGGTCGTCCACCCTTTGCTCTACTACCTGCACAGGCATAGGTGTTCAGGACTTGAGCTTGACCGAAACGACCGCAAACGGAGTGGCCATTGACAACGCTTACGGTCAAGATCACAGCTACGTCAAGCGTGTCACGATTTTTGCTAGTACGACAAATACCGTTACCGGACTGAAGATAGAACCGAACGCCGTGAACTCTGGGCCCTATGAGGACATTACGTTTTCTGGCGAACAGAGCCATGCACCTGCTGAACAAGGTCCAGCTTGTGTCTGGATCACCAAAGGTGCCTCAGGAATAAAGATTAAGGGTTTGAATTGCATAGGCAACCTCAATTTCGGCGTTGCAGTGCTGCTGGACGGTTCTAATGACTCAATCGAGGATGTTTACATTAGCAATGTTTATACTGACGGAATCCTGGTCGGTGTTAACAACAATGTCTCCAACGATGTTCTGCTAAACATTGCCGGAGGCGGTACAAGTACGGTTCATATGTGTCCTCAGAGTGGTGGTACCGGCGCGTGCAGCGGTACGAGTTACACGGTCGAGGACTTGAGCATGATGGGAATCGCGAGCGGAGGTGCGACCAACAGCATCAAAGATGACATTACTTCGACTACGCTAACAGATCCGACTGTTGCAATGTACATCCTGGGCGAAAGTGTGCAAGTCGAACTTACGCTACCCGTGTTCGGCCATGCCCGATTTACTACCAGCCCAAACACGGCCAGTTGGGGCGTAGGCAGCGCAGCGCCAACAATGGGCAGTTGCTCATCGGCGATAAAGGGTGCATTATTCTCTAACACTTCAGGAGACCACACCAATCACCAAGCATTCTGGGTTTGCGGTGTCAGCAGTTGGTTGGGAGTCTACTGATTTTTGGTAAGAGGCAGTCCCGACACGACAGGATTCCGCTGCGGGACGCCATGGGCCTTTCATGTTGCGAAAAGCTGATCTACTATATCCGGTCGCGATATGCCCTACAACTACAATTCCCATGATCTTAGGAGCGAGTCCTGCGCCATTCTCACCCAGCAAGAACTTTGCTTTGGCGATGAATTCCAGTCTTGCTGCGATCCGTGTTGCGATCCGTTTGCTGGTGTGACGACCGCCTTTTGTGTACTTCTGTGCCATCCATGACCCTGCATGTTGTTGAGTTTCCGCTGCCCCTCGGGTAGTCGCGCGCTGGATAACGAGGCGTCATCCTCAAAACCGATCGATCTTCCGGTTAGCCACCGGACGTTGCAGGATAGGCGGAGACAAGCGTGTACCCAAGCCGCGCGGACTGTAGCTGCCGCAGGCATCGGCTGAATCATTGTCTGGCAGAAACCCGTTCCTCTGGTTCTTGTTGGGTAACCCCATCCAATACTTCTCGTCACTAATCCGGTCAACTTCCTCGAAGAGCGTTTTCTGGACCGCATGTAAGCTCCGGCAGGTTAGGGGAGCTTCCTTTTGGCTAACAAATATCAGCCCCACTTAGACTAGAACGCGCTCGCGTATATTTCCGGGAATCCGCACGACACCGGGCTGTTCGCCTACGCGGTCGTTGCCGGCGACTTCAACAATGACGGCAAGCTCGACTTGGCGGTGGCGGTCAACCCTGGCGGATCTTTCGGATTCATCACGTTGATGCCAGGCCAGGGCGACGGCACGTTTCCAACTCAGCTCACGCTCGTGACTGGCACCGTACCGTTCGTCAATGACTCCGCCCGTAGCCGGAAGCTGGCCAAACGCGAAGCGGATTTGAAGACAAACGTCGCTTCCACCGGAGAACACACTGGCGTCGATAAAAGCGGGCGAGGCCTTCTTGCTCGAACAATCTGAAGTTGAATTGCATACCGCGTTATCACCACCAGCGGTGCCCTGCGCGACCGCTCGGTTCATGAACAAACAGGAGATTAGGACTATCGGTGCCACAATCGTCCTAACCAGGTTGGCAGTTTGCAATCTCACTCGGGTTATCATCTTGTCCTCCTGACCCGCCCAATGTCCTCTCTAAGCGTAAAGGGGTACTTCATCGATACTTTTCGGATTCGCTCAACGCCATGATGGGTGCCGTCAATAATGCACATGCGTTTGGTTCTTGCCATCCACAATCAAGCAGCATTTTCTGCTTTTCAATTGGCAGACTGGCATGCTCATGAACTGCGCATCAACCTCGAATCTTGATGTTTTTCGCCAAATCGCGGTTGGTTATAACCGAATCGGTTTAGTCAGCGATTCACGTCTACCTGTGGTATAGTGCGTCTCTGCAAGCAACAGCCTGCTCTTTCGACGTGCATCAGGGTACTGAAATGAAATTCCGCAAGGGTTCAAGGATACTGGCGTTGGCACTTCACGTGGTTGCCGCTGTAGCGGTACTGGTAAGCGCTGCCGTGGGCGGCGATACTAGGTATCGAACGATTTATAAATTCCGTGGCATACCGGATGGCTGGGACGCAATCGGTGTACCAGCGGTTGCGAAGAATGGCGACCTCTATGGGGTCACCGGTGGTGGTGGTCCTGCCAATGCCGGAACAGTGTTCAAGCTGACCGCGCCTCAAGCTAGAGATGGAGTGTGGAAGGAGTCTGTACTTTACGATTTTCCAGGCAAAGGACAGCTATATCCCACGTCGGTGATCCTCGGTTCAGATGGAAACCTCTATGGTGTCAACTCTACCCTCACCATTTTTGAATTGAAGGCGCCAGTTTTGAGGGGTGGTGCCTGGAGGTACGTTCCGCTTTACACGCTTAATGGAAACAGCGATGGCAGCGCAATTCAAGGTCTGGTTTTTGGCGTAGATGGAAACATTTATGGCGCAACTGAGCTAGGCGGGAACTCCGGGTGTGGGCACGGTGGCTGTGGCACGGTTTTTGAACTGAAGCGGCCAGCGCAGAAAGGCGGCAAGTGGCGTTTTCGCGTGCTTTACACATTTACGGGAAAGCCTGATGGAGATGAACCTTCGGGCCGGAATAACGTTTGGTCAGGATGGAGATCTGTATGGGACAACGAATGGAGGAGGAATCAATGACTGGGGTGCAGTCTACCGTCTGAAGCCGCCGACGAAGAAAGGACAAGGCTGGAAGGAGAAGGTGCTTTACTCTTTCGATCCGAACAATAATGGCATCATCAGGCCAGAGGGTCCTGTAACCTTTGATAGCGCTGGCAACATGTATGGGACCACACCGTATGGTGGTGACCTCAACTGTGCTGGCGGCTTCGGCTGCGGCGTGGTGTTCGAGCTTTCGCCACCGACTCAGAAGGGTAAGGGCTGGACCTTCACCAGCCTGTACGCATTCCAAGATGGGAACGATGGCGCCGCGCCGCGAGGCTACATGGTGTTCGACAGCAACGGGAACCTTTATGGCACAACCCAGACAGGCGGCGGAAGCGACCACGCGGGCATTGCCTTCCGGCTAAAGCCGCCGGCGAACACGGGCGGTTGGACCGAAACAGTACTTCACACATTCCTCGCACCTGCAGGCGCAGGGGACACAGGCGGCCTGGCCTGGGGCAAGTGGGGCCACCTGTACGGCGTGACCGAGTTTGGCGGGACGGGTTCCAAGGCATGGGTTGCGGCACCGCATTCGAGCTTCGCCCTTAATAGTTCACACACTGATTTCCCTTCGGCGCCAAAAGACGGTAGGTCCGAGCCAGTTAGGCTCAAAGTATCTTGTTCAAGCAGATCTTGGACTTGGGGTCTGAGGGCTACCGCCCGGTGGGGCGGATAAGGGTGCCAGATGTTACGAAATTTCGTCGGCGTTAGGCCGTACTCCTTCCGAAAAACACGGGTAAAGTCAAAAGGCGCTCGATACCCGAGTTCGGCTGCAATTACTTTTATAGGTAACGTCGTCCCGATTAATTGTTCGATAGCCCGCATCAAGCGTTTCTTCTTCCTGAATTCCCTGAGACCGTAACCCGTCTGACGCGCAAAAATTCTGGCCGCGTAAGGAGGAGAAATGTCGACATTCAGTAGCTCGCATGTGTGAACCCAGCGAACAGCTCCGTGGTGCTGTTCGATTGACCGACGTAGTTTGGAAACTCGCCAATCCACACTGCGAACCCCCACTTACAGGACGAATGCAGCGGCAAAAGTCAAAAATCTCGACTACGCGAAGTGAAATTCCCCGGAGAAACCGAACAACAATTGACGCAAACACTACCACGATTACCTGGACGTGGCGTGGAAACGTCGAGCTTGTTCCAAAAAACGGAACAAAATCATGGTAGGTGAGTAATCCGCGCCAATTACCCAAAAGTCGGGAGCACCAAGAACGCGTTCACCCGTGCCGGAAAACAACTTCCCCCGTCGCGCGTCGCCTGCACATCCGGTTCGCCACTTGGAACGGGTCTCTGCTAGGCGCGAGTCGGTGAGGGTCGCGGCCTTTCAATCGCGCCGAACGCGGGTCGATGTACCTGCTGCAAGCTGCCCGAGCGAGGCGTGTTTAGCCGCAATGTCAGCCCCGTGGGTCTGGCCTGTAACAATGTGCTTGTTTGGGATCGTTTCGTAGGCATAGCCGGTCAGCAAGGCGGTGAGGTCATTCCCGTGCTGGTTAGGCAGATAGGACACATTCAAGCGCGCCCACCCATAGTGAACTTTGCCCTTAATGAGGAACTTCAAGCCCAGGTATTTACCACGCACGTTTCCCTTCCATGGTCCGCTATCTGAAGGGTGCGTACAACCAGAAGGCTGGCAGGAAAAACCTGCCATAAAGTAGTGGTGAGGCATAAAGCGTTTTGCGTTTGGCGCCACCTTGACACTTCTGGCCAGAGCCGAGGCCCAATAAGAATGTTTGAGGTTACCCCAGATCTCGTTTGGCTGAGTCTGCGATTGCGCGAAGCAGCTGCCTATCGGATGGTTAGGGCAGACAAACAAATCCCCAAAAGGGAGCGTGAGTACGTTGGACACGATGAAATCCGGAACTCCATCATGGTTGAGGTCGAGAAGATAGTGCTCGTTGGTCGCGATTGTCTTGTGGATGTGAGTGTAGATGATCTTGCCTTCAGCAGGCACCGCCAACGCCAAAGCCCCAACTCCTGCTGCGCTCGCAGCTAGCGCATACTGGCCAAGACGTTTTTGCAAAGAAATGGGAAGCGTGGTGGTTGTACGGCGGCGGAGAGACTGCGGCATGGCCCACCTCAAATTGCTCACGCATTATGACCCCTGAGCCCAGCGTGGTCAACGGCCAATTCAACAGATGTCGTTAGCACATGATATGTCCCGGTCGAATTAGCGACCGTTGCCGGTGAGCAGCGGCGGATGGCAATGCCGTGCAGCCTGGCGAACTGAGGACGGCCCGCCGGAGGCCAAGAATGGAGCTTCTAATGTTTACGTACGTAACGTATACGTGGTTCTTCCGCTGACTCAGAGGTCCGTTCATCGCAATGTGAGTTTCAAAGCACAGGCAGGGGATTGTATGGAAACTGGTCTCCGGGTATGTTCTCAACTCATGGGCGCTGACGGAAAAGTAGAGGGAAGCTCGCGGGACGTATTTCAGCGGCTTGCAAATCATGGTGTCCCCCTAAAGGACTACGGAACCATTAAGAAAATCGCAGTTTTGGACCTGCCACAATGGAGGCTCTTTTTCGCACGACAATTTGAGGGTCGAACAATCTCGCAGGTACTCCAAAAGATAGAGCGTTGGAAGGCTTTCCTGCGCAAAGACTTTCTTCTGTTAGCAAACCAGAAAGCCGAACTTGAGAGGTGGATTTCAGGAGCTGAGTCCCTGGTCTGGCAAGCACTCATAGAGGCCAATTTCCCTAAGGTCGGCCCGTGGAAACTCGGATTGATTTGTGTCCCCACAGGACAAGATGACAGCGGGTCGGTGTATATCTTTCCCGGCCGACGCATCGTGGCGTTTAATGTGAAGACCAGAGAGACAAGACAAGTCCTCATTCCAGCTGAAGAGTTTAACGATCCCGCCCGATATGGGGATGCTTACAGAAGAGCATTTAAGACGCTGGGAATCTGGGATCTTCTGTGGAAAGGCTCGGCTAGCCTGGGCCTGACCTCGGCGCGGAAGCCACAAGGCTGGCCGATATTCACTCACATCGTGATCCCGCAGCTGTATGAGTGCCTGATGCCTTATTACAAAAAGCCAAGCCACTATTCCGACAGAATTGACTCTCCCGGTCGTCGGAGGCCAGCACGCTTTCCTGGTGAACTGCTTCAGGACATGCTTGAGCTTCTGCGCACGGAACATCCCCACGTCTTCGCCCGAACTACGGCCCCACAACTCAAGAGCATCATCCAAAAATACCTCGGGCGAAAAGAAGAAAGTACTAAGTCGCCCCTTTAGCCCCCAAAACTCAACAAAGTACTTCCGTGACAGATCTGAACGTCCCCCCGGATACTTTATCTAGAACAAGACGCCTCGAGGATTTCGTACGAAAACGCACTTTTTCCGAAGGAAATAAGCAATGGCCGAGAAAACATACTTTAGCCTTCCAGCGGCTGCGCGGGAACTTGGAGTTTCCACTGATGTGCTGCGGCGCCAGTATCGGAGTGGTCTGATAGCGGCACTCAAGACGCCGGGTGGGCAACCGAGGTTTACTACTGAGACCATCGAACTGATAAAACAAAATGGCTGGCCGCAGGCAGCGCCGCACGAAAACGAGATTGACAGCATTCCAAACCCACCCTCTCAGGAAGCTGTCAGTGACGGCGAATTCCCAAATTCTCTGGCTGCCCACCCTCGCCCAATCGATCAGGAGGAGCTCGATTTACGAACGATGCAAATGGAGCAGGCGCGCGCCTGCCAGAAATCAGAACAGCGCAGAAAGCAGAATCTCTTTCATTTCCATCGGAGGTGGATCGATTACTCACGCGGTCTGCTTCCTTATTGGCTCACTCCTGAGCAGATAGCCGAAGTGTCACGGCAGATCGAGAGTGAGATCAAGGGGCACACTCCTGAGAACGAACTCTGGATGTCCTCGCTCTGCGAGAACATCGTGCGTTTGGCGATGCTACCTCTAAATCGAGAACGCGAGATGGCCCAGGCTCGCGATGCGGCTCTCATCCGAGTCCTTGCCAAAATCCCGTTTGATGCAACGGATAGCGAAAAGACACGATTTCAAGCGCTTGCTGGTAACGCTATTCAACACGCGGGCGAACAGGTCGATGGCGAGAGATTGTTTGCTGCAGCCTGGCATGCGGTTGCCCCCATCTTGGCAGCGGTTGAACTCCGCCGAAAACGCGAGACGTTGCATGCCTGGGCGTTGCAGAAATTGCCCTGGCAGGCGAATGAAAAGGAGCAACGGGACGGCAGGGCCGCCATAAACAGAGTACTTGAACAGATGAGCGGCGAAGAGGATGAAGTGGAGATCCGCGACAAAATTGAGGATGCACTCGAACCTATTGGCGTAGCCATCGCAAAGCGCATTGAGGACGAACGTCGCGCTCAGCGCATCGCTGGGCTATTGAGTGCAGCAAAGCCTCACGTTGGCACTTATCTAACCACGCTTTACAACGGAGGAGAACTTGACTACGAAGCCATTTGCGATTGGGGATGGCGTAGAGAATTGGAGGGAATTGTGGATGCTCAACTCAGGGAACAACTCAGGGGCGACGAAACTAGCATGAAGCTCAGGGAGCTGGTCGAGAAAATTCTGAACGATGAACTCGAGGATCCGGAGGATGACGAATGGGAGTGAAGAGCAAATTTTCGTTCCAGCTCATGCGAGAAACTGTATGTCGAAGTAGGGCGACGCCAGTGGACAGTCAACGCCAAGTTGATAGTCGTTCAACGAGCCAACCGAATGCGGTTCTGCCCTACGGGAGCGAACACCGCGAAGGTTGATCGTTCGCTGACAACATCGACCAAATATTAGTGGTAGCGCTCTTCCAATGGATATGAAGGGGACGATTCGTCACAAGACCCAATTATAGAAGGAGGACAGATGGGCGCGAGCTGCAAGAACGTTTTGGACATTGGCGACATCGCGGAATTGTTTAACTGCAGCCGCGAGAAGGTCAAACGAATGGCACGTTCTGGGGAACTGCCGGCATTCAAGTTTGGCAAGTGCTGGTACGTAATGCGAAATGATCTTGAGCGCTTCCTGTCCGATAAGGTAGAGTCGAACCGTCATCTGCGCTGCATTCAGGAGGTTTCACCATGAACCAATTGAAGCAGCGTACGAAGTATCAATATGGAACGCTTACTCTAGAAACTCGCACGCGGGGTCCATGCGTATGGACGTATCGTTATTTCGACTGGGTCGACGGTCGGAAGCGGCGGCGCAAGGCCATCGTGGGAACGGTAGAACAATGCCGGACTCGCGCTATGGCCGAGCGAGCGTGCGAGCCTATTCGACTTGCCGCCAACACCGAACTGCTCAGCCCGCATTGCCCGACCATGGGTGCGTTGATCGACCGCTACAGAGAGCAAGTGCTTCGGCCTTGCATCGATGTTCCTGTGGGGGGCGTGCAGGACAGTGCCGCTCGGATCTCCTTTCACTGCGCCAAGTCCTACAACTCGGTGCTCACCAAGTGGGTACGTCCGCGATGGGAGCGCTACCGGGTGAAGGACTTCGACCATCCAACCATGCGTGCTGCCGTAGAGGACTGGTTGCAGTCCCTGTGGCGCTCGCACAAGAACCCCAAGGGACTTGCACCGAAAACCGTGCGCTCCATCTACAGCGTGATGAAGCTCACGTTCAAATTCGGCGTCAAGTGGGGCTATTTGAGCGAGAATCCCATGGCAGAGCAACGCGTCGAGCTGCCGCGCGGCTCCACCAAACGGATCAAGGAACCCGTGCAGTTGACTCCTGCACAGTTCTACTCGCTTTTGAACCGGCTCGGTTTGCGCGAAAAGCTGGCGGTGGCGTTTGCGGGTTGGCTGGGACCGCGCGTCAGCGAAGCATTTGGCTTGAAGTGGCAGGATCTCGACTTGAACGAAAGTGTCGTCTCGTTTCGACGCGGCTTCGTTCAGGGGCGCATCACGCCACTGAAGACCGAAGCTTCACGCACGAACCTTCCGCTCCCCCGGGAGTTGGTGGAACTGCTGCGGCGGTGGCGCTCGGCGGTGCAGTATGGCAACGCGGACGATTGGGTCTTTGCCTCGCCCTACACGGACGGTCTCCGTCCGTTCTGGCCGGCACAGCTGCTGAAGACCCACATCAAGCCAGTCGCGCTCGCTGCTGGTCTGCCGAGTATCGGCTGGCACAGCTTCCGCCACACCGTGAGCGCCTGGGGCAAGGAAGCGGGACTCGAACTCGAGGACGTGAAGACGCTCCTCCGTCACGAGGACATCGCGACCACCTCAAACGTGTATGGCTCGCTGAGCATGGGGGCCAAGCGGCGCATTCAACAAAGACTGGTGAATTTCGTCAAGCGACAGGCCGAGGGCGAAGCCGAACAAAGCGAAGCCATGCAGCAGCAGGCCTCCGTCACCATTCAGTAACCTTACGTGACCCTTATCTGACCCAGATTCCTTTCGCGGGTTTTCTCGAAGTCCAAGAAAAGAATGGCTCCTCAGGTAGGACTCGAACCTACAACCCTCCGGTTAACAGCCGGATGCTCTGCCATTGAGCTACTGAGGAGTGTTTTTGGGCGCGCCCGGAGGGCGCGGTCCTTTTTGTTGTCGATATTCATAATATCATTGGCGGGGGGTGTGGAGTTTCCGAAAGTTGGGGAGGCTGCGTGATTGGAGGTCGGGACTTGCTTCTTATTTTGGTTTTGTTTTGCGGTTTCTGGTTCGTGGGCGCGGTGTGGGCTCAGGATAGCTCTTCTGCGAACGAACGCGCGTTGCCTCCGAAAGCCAAGGCGGACGCCGTCGAAGAGACGATGCATGGGCATACGGTCGCCGATCCTTATCGCTGGCTGGAGAATTCGGACAGTGCGGAGACCCAGGAATTTGTTGGCGCGGAACTGGCTTACACTCGCAGCATTCTTGATCCCTTGCCGGGGCGCGACCAGATCCATCAGAAGCTAACCGAATTGCTTTCTATCGGGAGCATCGGCGCGCCGCAAGTCGGAGGGAAGTATTACTTCTATATGCGGCGCGAGGGCCGGCAGAATCAGGCTGTGCTTCTGGTGCGCGAGGGTCTTCACGGAAAAGACCGGGCGCTGGTGGATGTAAATCAGATGTCCGCGGATGGCACGGTTGCGCTGGACTGGTGGGCGCCTTCGGACGATGGCAAGTTTGTGGCTTATGGTACTTCGGCCGGAGGGTCGGAAGAGAGCACGCTGCGGATCGTCGAGACTGCCACGGGGAAGCTGCTGCCTGACAGCATCGACCGGGCCCGGCACGCGAACGTAGCATGGAAGAAGGACAACTCCGGTTTTTACTACGGGCGGACTCCTAAGAAAGGCGACGTACCGGCGGGCGAAGAGGTCTATCACGTGAGGATTTTCTATCATGCTTTGGGCGGTAATCCGGGCAGCGATCCGGACAAAGACCCGCTGATTTTCGGGGATCGCCTCAATGCCCAGGATGTGCCCGTGGCGCAGTTGGCCGACGATGAAGATCGCTGGCTGTTGTTCACCGTATTCGAGGGCTACACGAAGACTGAAATCTACCTGCAGGACTTGAAGGCGGGGACTCCGCCGGTCGAAGTGACCAGCGGAAAAGATTTCAGCTACAGCGGCGAAATTCTAAAGGGACAGCTTTACATTTTCACCAACGAGGACGCGCCCCGCTATCGCGTCTTCCGGGTGGATGCACAAAACCCGAAGCGCGAGGGATGGCGCGAAATCATTCCGCAATCAGACGCGGTCTTGAGCAACGTCCTGATCATCCACGGAGACCTGTTTGGGCTGTACGAGAAAAATGCCACTTCCCTGCTCAAGATCTTCCGCGATGATGGGCGCCTTCTTTCCGATGTGAAGCTGCCGGGCCTGGGTTCAATTACTGAGATCGGGGGCAAGTGGGATAGCGGCGAAGCTTTCTTCGGATTCCAATCGTTCACGGTTCCACCCAGCATTTACCAGATCAACTTCAAACCGGACGAGGCTCCGGGGCTTACTCCGGCTAGTCCCGAACTATGGGCGCGAGTCGACGCGCCTTCGATTGATCCCTCGAACTATGAAGTCAATCAGGTTTGGTTTTCGTCGAAAGATGGGACCAAAGTTCCGATGTTTGTGTTCTACAAGAAGGGGCTGGTGCTAAACGGGAAGAATCCGACGGTGCTTACGGGCTACGGAGGATTCAATATCAGCCTGAGTCCGAGCTTTGCGGGCGATCGCTATCTTTGGCTTGAGCATGGAGGCGTTTTCGCGGTGGCCAACCTGCGCGGCGGGGCTGAGTTTGGAGAAGAGTGGCATCGGGCTGGAATGCTGGAGAAGAAGCAGAATGTTTTCGATGACTTCATTGCGGCGGCGGAGTATTTGATCGGGCAGAAGTATACGGACAAAGAGCATCTGGCGATTCGGGGCGGATCGAATGGGGGATTGCTGGTTGGGGTCGCGCTTACGCAGCGTCCGGAGTTGTTCCGGGCTGTGGTGTGCGCGGTGCCGCTACTGGATATGCTGCGTTACCAGCACTTCCAGATCGCGAAACTTTGGATTCCGGAGTACGGATCAGCGGACGATCCCGCGCAGTTCGATTTCATCCATGCTTACTCGCCCTATCATCATGTGAGGGCTGGGGTGGAATATCCGGCGATCCTTTTTATGACGGCGGATGGCGATACCCGGGTTGATCCGATGCATGCCAAGAAAATGGCGGCTTTGATGCAGGCCGAGGCGGCGAATGGACGGAGCCGGGACCGTCCGATACTGTTGCGGATCGAGCCTAAGGCCGGGCATGGCGTGGGGAAGCCGATTACCAAGCAGATTGAAGAATTGACGGATGTTTATTCGTTTTTGGTGTGGCAGTTGGGTGGGGTGGTCGTTGGTCGTTAGTCGTTGGTCGATGGCGAAGAGCAAGGCCAATCGTTGGTATCGAGTGTTCCGCGACCCAGGTTAGCGTCCAAAGAACGGACGCGAACCTGGGGCACCGGGCCTCCTCTCGTTCTCTCCACGCATTCAGTTCTTCTGGGGTTGCTCCTGTTCCAACTGTTTCAGTTTTTGCTCCATCATCATCTTTTCCTGCTGCTTAGTTAGTTTGGGAAACAGGAAGGCGATCTGTAGCCGCATGCTCCAGGGCGAAGCTCCCGGGGGATGGACGGCGTTGCCATAAAACTGGGCGCTGATATTCACTGGCTGGAATCCGAGCTTCATGATTCTTCCCACGCCGCCGCCGAATGGCGCTACCCATCGACCGCTATTGCTGACTTCCCAGTTCGCGGTGATGATTGGTTGAGAGGTCAGGTACCAGCCTTTTTTCATGTTGTAGTTGACGAAGTACTGCACCAGCATTTGATTGATCGAGGGACGGCTGCCCGAACCAGCGACCGACCAGATGTTGTTGGCCAGCACGCCCAGCACGAAATGGCCTGGCATGGCCAGGGCGACGACGTTGGGTCCGATGCCAAGCTTGCCTTGTCCCAGGTACTGACTGGTCGCAGTGGGCAATTGAAAGATCGGGCCTGCGCCCCAAATCAGCTTGTGTGGCTTGCTCGGCGAGAGCAAAAATGTGGGCTGCATGTCGCCAAGGCCGTAGACGCCATCCTGAGGTGCGGGAGACGGCGCAGGCAACGGCTGGTAGATGATGGGAGTGATCCAGCGAATGATCAGGTTCCAGTTGTCGCTAACCTTCACCGGAATCACCGGCTGGATATTCAACACATCTTGGGTACGGTATCCGGGATCAATCCCGAAGTTGTTGTTGTTCTGCACGGGTACGCTGATGAGACTGGCGACGGGATTCTGCGCCGCTTTTCTCAACTCGTCAGCATTGCTTGCCGCCGCTGGCGTCTCCTGCGTGGCGACTTGAGTTCCCGCCGGTGCAACGGGCGTGTCTTGTGCCACCAATGAACCTGATGACAGCAGTAGGACCGCCAGTATCAAGAGGCATGGATTATTTCGCATGTGTGACTCCTTCTCCGATCCGAAACTTGCGAGTCGCAAAGGTTGACTCTGTCAATACGGTCGCGCCGGACCAATCTGCGGTGCGCGAACCGGCTTGGCCATACCGAAAAAGATCGTCACGCCATCACCGCCACAACGAGTCGATAGAGCCTCGTCGTGGCTCGTATTCTTAAAACAACTGTCCCTGACCTGCCAGTTATTCATTACCCACACGTCACCCGCTGGACCGATCGCGAGATCAGTTTGCATTTGGAGGCCCCCACCTACGTACCCGCCTGGCGGCGAAATCTGGGCACCAGTTTTTACGCCCGGGGGGCAAGTTTCGGTGCGCGTGCCACACAGTTCCACGATCGGACTATCCGGCATCGCAAATTGCGAGATCCAAACGTTGTCATTGCCATCGACGACGACGGCCCACGGACCCACCAGCCCTCCTCCCGTGAAAGGAGAGCCTGTGAATTGCGTACCATCCGGATGCAGCAGAGAGACGCTTCCGCCATCCTTGGTCGTGTGCCGGTACATAAACCCTGTGAGCGATTCGTCGGCATTGCCTCCTGTTTTCAGGACCAGAATGTTATCGACGTTTTCAAACATTGAACTCGCCGAACTGCCAAGGCGGTTGGTCACCCACGCGTTTCCTTGACTGTCAATCGCCATGCCGCTGCCGCTGTAACCGGTGCTGAATCTCTCAACCTTGCTCGGGTCCGACGCCGGGAAGCGGGTAACGTGGGCGCCGAAGGCGTTGGTCACCCAGATCCGGTCCTGCTGGTCAATTGCGAGAAAGAACGGCGCCAGGAATGACTTGCATGGCTCCACGGTGCGACCCTCGCAGACGATCCGGCCCTTGGTTGGATCGCCCTTGGGAAAGTACACGAGCTGGCTCTTGGACACGCCAAGCGCCCAGACGTCGCCGTTGGGCGCGGCAATAATTCCTTGCATTAACCCGAGCTTGCCGTCGAAAGTGATACCCTCCGGCGGTGTCAACGGCTTGCCGTTCTTGTCAAACACTGCGATCGACTTTCCGCCATAAGTGCCGAACCACGCGTTATCTTTTGCGTCGACCGCTGCCCCGAAGGTTCCCCCCTGCATCCCGCCTCCGGTGAACCCAGTTGTCATGGGCGACAAGGGCTTACCGTTAGGATTGAACTTCGTGGCGTTGCCTTGCCAAAGGCTGTCCGTACCTTGCCAACCCACGGTGAAGTTATCCCCGACCCAGAGGTTTCCTTCGCTGTCGAACATCGCCTTGCCACCCGAGTTATACCCGCCGCCTGTGAACTTCAGCGGAAGCACCCAGGCACTTGGCGACAGGTTGAGGTACGGCATGTAGGGCACGGCTCGCATGTTCTTGCCTGGCGGAATCGGATACAAATAATTCAGCAAACCAAACATCCGCTCCGTCTGGTACCAGGGGTAACGCGCTATGTTCTCTGCTGCTGCCAGCGTGTCCTTTGGGTAAGCGCCGGTCGGAGACGTCGCCGCAGCGAAGAGACTGCTGCACGCATCGGACCTCACTAACGTGACGCACCCCGCCAACAGGTCGGCCAGCGTAGCGAAGTTGGCCATCGTAGGGGTTTGGCCGCTGTTAAGCGGGTCCTGAATCGCCCCACCCCACCCGCCGGTCTCTACGTCAACGAAGTTGGGCACATTACCCGCAGCGATGCGAAGACCGAGCGCATGGCCTTGCAAGGTCGTGCCATTGAGGAACTGCGCGTTGGTCCATACCGAAGCTATCGTCGTAAATTCGTTGATTGTCACCGTGGCCGGGACCTTACTGCCCAGCACTGCCATCAGCACGATGGCGGGGTTATCCTCTTTCACTTTTTTTGCCGCAGGTTCGCCACCTGTAGCTACCAGATAGAGAATCGCGTCGTCTTGCGACTCGTTGGTGCGAGCTTCGAATCTTCCATCATCGTTCGTCTTGGTCTGAGCAATTTGCTTAGGTGCGTCTGCACTTGCTTCCCACAGAGTCACCGTCGATTTGGCAATGGGAGCTCCGCCGCCAAGGACCTGACCTCTGATGCTGTCGCCTGCAACAGCTGACCCCGCGATGAGCGCTAGAAATCCAACCAACGCAAAGAACTTTCTGGCTATGGGGATCACCACTCTTCTCCCTTTCTTGGCCGCCATTCGACCGTTCATTGAGGAATCGTGCCCAGCTCCGGGTAGTTTCGGTGTCTGCGGCGAACATCGCCCCGACCCCTGCCGACTCATTAGCAGAGTTGGGCGGCTGAAAGAAATATGGACGTAAGTAGGATTATCAGCACGGACAGACTGATCCAACTACCAAAACCGTTAGTTCTGCGCTAGTACCGCGACCGCGTGATTGTGTAGCCAAAGATGTTTCGGGCCTTTTTACGAGTAAACTTCCACTGGATCGGAACTCGATGTCGGTTCATGCGACGGCTCCAAGCCTGAGTTTCCTTTCGCAGAGAAGCTCGATCTGCGATACGGCGCCGGCCCAGGCATTGTCGCGAAAACAGGCTGATCGCGATTTCGGCCTGGTTGAGCCAACTGCCATGCTTCGGGGTGTAGTGCACGGTGAACCGGTCCCACAGCCAGCCACCCGCTGTCTCGCCAAAACGTTCCACCAAAGCCTTGCGTGTATGCGAGCTCAGATTGTCCATCACCAAGTGGATGACGTCCGCCCGCGGGTAACGAACCGCGACCTCCAGCAGGTAATCGGCAAACTCGGGGGAGGAACGGGTGGCCGTCACTTTAGGGAAGTGCCGTCCCGCTTTCGGCTCGACCCCGCAAAACACGTTGGCCGTGCCACAACGTTGGTATTCGCCATCGCGCCGCGCCACGCATCCCGGCCTCATGGCCAGCGGAGGACGAATCTCTTGGTGAAGGACCACCGGTTTCTCGTCCACACAAACCACCGGTTCCTGCTCGGAGAACGGCTTTTCATACACGGCCAGCACCTCCTCCATGCGCGCGATGTATTCCTCATCCAGCTCCGCCACGCACCACATTTTTTTCCCGCCACGGCTTCAGGTCGTGGCTTTCCAGCAAGACCCGGATCGTTTCCCTTCCTACCCGCGGCACCAGCTTGCGTTTCACCGCCTCTTCCGTTAGCAAACGCACCGTCCAGCGCGCTCGGCCCTCCGGCGGTGGACCGCACACCAGAGCCACGATGCGTTGCCGCTGCTGCGCGTCCAGCAACAGCGCCTTCCCCGGCCGTGGCCGCTCGTACAAAGCCCGCTCCAGTCCCGCTTGCTGATAGCGCTGGCTGGTCAGCCACACCGTCTTTGGCGTCAACCCAACATTGGTCGCCACCGCGCGGATGGAATGCCCCTCGGCCAGTTGCCGCAGCGCCAAGGCCCGCAACACGGTTCGCACCGGCTGCAACCCGCTACCCAACAATCGCCGCAACTCCTGCCGGTCTTGCTTGGACAACCGCACCCCAGAGCGCTCGTTCATGTCCAAGCTATAAGCTCGGACACACTGTCTGCCAAGTACCTTACCGTATTACTCTCTATGCAGTCATAGTACTAGTACGTTTAACCAATAACTGTTGCAGATGGGATGAGAAGGCGCTCCGGCGGGATGCGGAGTCTACGGTCGAGGCAAAGTTGGGTATACGGTGGACGATATTGATGTCCTGGTGGTGCACGTTCGGCCTGGTGACGTTTGGTATGTGCTTCCGGTGGAAGAGGTCGCGTTCGAGAAAAATCTGCGGTTCTATCCGGGATTTGATTGCAGGTGCGCGGTGGGAGAGTTATCGGGAGGCTTGGGCGGGGATGGGGATGGCGGTCGTTGGTCCTTAGTCGTTGGTCGTTGGTCGTAGTCGGCGGTTTGGATGCCTGCGGATCTGGGAACAAAGCGCAGAGATCCTTTGTTGGGAGTCGCTCGCGAGCGAGCGACTCTGCTTCCTCATGACAGCGGGTAGGGTCAGATTGTGGTTCCCTGCGGGGCCTGAGTCATCTTTTCGGCTTACCCAAGGCTTACGCCCTGGGCTAATTTATGCCGCCCTTCCGGGGCTGGGTCCAGGTTGATGCTGTTCAGGATTGTGTCTACGGCGGCTTCTTCGCCTATGGCGGAGTTGATCATCAGGTGGAAGCGGTGTCGGTCGGGCCATTCGACTCCGAAGTATTGTTTGATGAAGGCGGCGCGGTCGCGGTCTACGGTTTCGGCGAGGTGGATGGCTTCACTTTCGGTCTTTCCGGCGGCTTGCAGGCGGCGGACTTTTCCGCTGAACGGGGCGTAGACGAAGACGTGAAAGGCGTCGGGGCGGTTGTGCAGATAGTAGGCGGAGCCGCGTCCGACGATCACGCACTCGCCGCTTTCGGCGGCGCTTTTCACGACGCGCTCGGTGACTTCGCGGATGCAATCGGTGTCGGCCATTTTGAGGCGCGGGGCGTTCTGGCTGCCTTCGTGGCTGCCGCGCAGGAATGCTTTGAAGAGGCGGTAGGACAAGGGATCTCTTTTTTCTTCATGTTCTTCGACGACGCGGCAATCGCATTCCATAAGGCGGGCGATTTCGTTGGTGAGGAGCTGGTCCCAGAGTTTCCAGCCGAGGCGGGCGGCGACTTTTTTGGCGATGTCGGCGCCGCCGCTGCCGTATTCGCGGTCGATGGTGATGACTCGGATCATGTTGCTCCAATTCTCGAATTCAGCGCCCCTCTCCATTTGAGGTCGGTTGTCGCAGCGTTCGAAGTATGGGTGATAACTCCTCTTTCGCCCCGCTGGGGCTTGTCGCCTTCCCAACTCTCACCCACGGCTTGCGCCGTGGGCTGCACTCTTACGCCGCTTCGCGGCTAGCTTCGTATTGAGGACGTTATCGCAGCGCTGAAGCGCTGCGCCCCCAAAATCAGAGTTAAGCGGCTGTGCCCCCTCAGAAAGAGTATTCGTGGCAGGGCCTCTTAGTCCAGGGCTACGCGGCGGCCGCCGGGTTCGTTTTTCTTTAGGGCGAAGGAGAGGACGAACATAATTGCGGCTCCGATTGCCAGGACCCAGTAGGTGTCGATGTAGGCTAACGTGCTCGCCTGGACGAATATCGTCCGATAGACGAGGCCGTAGGCTTGCTTGGCGGCATGCTCGGCGTCCATGCCGGAAGCGATCAGGCGCGCGGTCGTGGCTGCAACGGCGCCGGCGAAAGTTGGGCGTCCGGCGGTGACGTGGGCTACGAGGTAAACCTGATGAACCTGGGCACGGCGGGCGACGAGCGTGGTGACCATCGAGGTTCCGACGCTGCTGCCGATGTTGCGCATGAAGTTGACCAAGCCGGCGACGCTACTGCTCTTCTCGATTGGCATTCCTACATACGAAGTCAGGTTGATGGGAACGAAGAGGAATCCCAGGCCGAAGACTTGAACCACGCGTAGAAAGCTGGCGCTGCGGAAGCTGATTTGAAGATCGAGTTGCTGGGTCGAATAGTACATGCCGAGGGAGAGCGTCAGCCAACCAAAGGCCAGCAGATAGCGGGATTGAACCTTGGAGGAGAGGAATCCTACGAGGGGCATCAGGAACAAGAGCAGAAGGCCGCCGCCGGAAAGAACCAAGCCGGCTGACTCGGCGGTGTATCCCATGAGCGATTGCAGGAAAAGGGGCATCATGACGAGGGCGGAGAACAGCATGAGGCCGAGGACGAAGATCATGCCGTTGGCGGCCAGGAAGTTGAGATTCCGGAACAGGCGCACGTCCACGATGGGATTTTTGTAGAACCACTCCCAGACGACTAGCGACACTAGGCCGACTACGGTGAGGATGGCCAGTGTGGTGATGAAGCGGGAGCCGAACCAGTCGTCCTCTTGACCTTTGTCGAGCATGATTTGCAGGGCGCCTACGCCGAGGATGAGGAACGACACGCCGACGTAATCAAATTTTGCCAGTGCGCCTTTGATTCGCTTCGCCCAAGGCGGATCTTCGATCAGGCGGTACACCAGGAAAAGGGCGATGATTCCTACTGGCACGTTGATGAAGAAGATCCAGCGCCAGGTGTAGTTGTCGGTGATCCAGCCGCCGAGGGTTGGGCCGACGGTGGGCGCGACGATGACGGTGACGCCGTAAAGCGCGAAGGCGAGGCCGCGTTTTTCGGGAGGAAACGTGTCGGCGAGGATGGCTTGGGCCATGGGCTGAAGTCCGCCGCCGCCGGCGCCTTGCAGGATGCGAAAGATGATGATGGCTCCGAGGCTGGGAGCGAATCCGCAGAGGAGAGAGCTGATGGTGAAAATCACCAGGCAGGTCATGAAGAACCACTTGCGGCCGAGGACGCTGGCGAACCATCCGCTGATGGGGAGAACGACGGCGTTCGAAACCAGATAAGAAGTGAGGACCCATGTGCTCTGATCGTTGCTGGCTCCGAGATTGCCGGCGATGTAGGGCAGGGCGACGTTGGCGATGCTGGTGTCGAGGACTTCCATGAACGCGGCGAGAGCGACTACGACAGCAATGAGCCAGGGGTTGAACTTGGGGCGCCAGGGTTCCGGGACAGGAGTCGCCACTGCGGGGGCTGCATCGAGAGTTTGGGCGCGTTCTGCCATACGCTGGGAATTTTAGATGAAGATGGAGTGGCGCAGGCATCGTTTTATGTTCGGCTCAAAATTGTATTCATCGGCGGATTGATTAATTGCTCTGAATGGGTTGCCCAGAGCGGATTTCCGGTTAGAATGGCCGTGCTAGTTTGCAAGTTATTCCAGGGGCGTGAGGGAACAGATGATGAGAAAAGCAGTATCGGGATTATTCATTGGGCTGGTGTTCGCGAGCCTGGCAGCGTGGGCTCAGACAAGCAAGGATGGGGTGATCAAACTTAATGGGGGAAGAACCGCGGTCCTGGGAACAGCTCCGGTGCAGCCCTTTACGCCGGCGGTACAGCCGCCGTCGAAACTAGTGAAGATTTACAGCAATTTGGGAAAAGGCGATCACGTGTACAGCACGCTCGCCGGGTATGGAATTCTCGGCACAGATGCGGGCCAGCCCTGGCCGCAAATGGTGGGAACTGGTTTCCGTCCGAAGGCCGACTATCGGGTGACCCTGGTGCAGGTGGGGGCAACTCATTTCCAGGGAACCAACGCACTCGTGGTGAGCCTTAACCAAGACAATCACAACGCTCCGGGAAAAGTTCTGCATACCTGGCATTTTAAGAATCTACCGGAAGCGTGGAGTTGCTGCACCTTGCAGACGGGAAAGTATGTCAAAGGAATTCCGGTGAAAAAGGGCAAGCGCTATTGGGTGGTCCTGCGTCCCGAGAAGCAATTTCAGGATACGTATGACATCTTTCCCGACAATTATGCTGAAAAGCAAGGGAGGAATTTTTCAAACAACATTGGATCTGGCTGGGACACGAGTTATCAGGTCCTTGGAGCAGTTGGCATTTTTGGCAAATAGTTGGATGGCGCGTGGAGGTGGCGAGTCGGCCGTCTTCACGCTTCCTTTCTTGTTTGACCTGCCTTCCCTAACATGTTATAAGAATTGGTCCTGTGCCTTGGGGAGGTTGTATTTCTCTGCCTGAAGCACAGTGAACATCCGACGCGGCCAAACTCAGCATCCCTGTTCAAGTCTTGCAGTGGAAGCGTGTTCGGAACTCCGGCCATGCGCTCCGCGCTCTGTTGATGAGGGCGGCGGGGGTAGTGCGCCGGTTCGAAGACCTGAACCCGTAGTCATCCTTAATATAGTTCTCAATGAGTGGAGGATTTCCTATGCGCACCTGGCTGGCTGATCTTGTGTCCCGAGGAGGCCGTTTCGCCCTTTGGGCGACTGGCGTATTTGCAGTTCTGACGTTGGGGGCGTCCGCGGCGTTAGCCCAGCCGGCTTCAGAGGCAAGTGGCGAAGCTGGCCTCAAGCTGCCCGACCTTTCTTCGGTTTCGTTTCTCGGCATTGATGGACACAATCTGCTGATGATCGGAATCCTCTTCTGTATCGCGGGATTGGGATTTGGTCTGGCGATTTATATGCGGCTCAAGAATCTTCCGGTGCATCGGGCGATGCTGGAGATTTCCGAGCTGATTTATGAGACTTGCAAGACTTATCTGATTACGCAAGGCAAGTTTCTGCTGCTGCTTTGGGTCTTCATTGCGGTGGTGATCGTTCTTTATTTTGGCGTGCTTTCTCCGGTGCCGGGAAAGCCGGTGTCAACAACGCTGCCGATTATTCTCGCATTCAGCCTGGTTGGCATTGCGGGTAGTTTTGGCGTGGCATGGTTTGGCATTCGAGTGAATACGTTTGCCAACTCGCGGACGGCGTTTGCCGGGTTGCGAGGAAAGCCTTATCCGATTTATGCGATTCCGCTGCAGGCGGGGATGAGTATTGGAATGATGCTGATCAGCGTTGAATTGCTGATCATGCTTTTCATTCTGCTGTTTGTTCCTGGGGATTACGCTGGGCCATGCTTTATTGGATTTGCGATTGGGGAGTCGCTGGGGGCGGCAGCGCTCAGGATCGCGGGAGGGATCTTCACCAAGATCGCCGATATTGGGTCGGATCTGATGAAGATTGTTTTCAAGATTAAGGAAGACGACGCGCGGAATCCGGGCGTCATTGCTGACTGCACTGGGGACAACGCGGGCGATTCGGTTGGGCCTTCGGCGGATGGATTTGAAACCTACGGCGTAACTGGCGTGGCTTTGATCACGTTTATTTTGCTGGGGGTGAAGAATCCGACGGTACAGGTGCAGTTGCTGGTCTGGATTTTTGTGATGCGCATCATGATGCTGGTTTCGAGCGCTGGGGCGTATTTTCTTAATAGTGCGATTGCCCGGAGCCGCTTCGCCGATGCCGATGTGATGAACTTCGAGACGCCGTTGACGTGGCTGGTGTGGTTGACTTCGCTGGTTTCGATCGTGCTGACGTACATTGTTTCAGCAGTCATAATTCCTGACGTCGGCGGGGACGCAACCCAGTGGTGGAAGCTGGCAACCATCATTTCCTGCGGCACATTGGCGGGAGCGTTGATTCCCGAACTGGTGAAGGTATTTACATCAACCGAGTCGAGGCATGTCCGGGAAATTGTGGCGTCGGCTGAGGAGGGCGGCGCTTCGCTGGGGATTCTGGCGGGTTTCGTGGCTGGAAACTTCAGCGGCTACTATTTGGGACTGTCGATGGTGTTCTTGATGTCGGTTGGATATTACATGAGCACCATGGGCTTGGCGTCTGCTGCGACCATGATCGCGGCTCCGGTGTTTGCTTTTGGGTTGGTGGCTTTCGGGTTCCTGGGCATGGGACCGGTCACGATCGCTGTGGACTCTTACGGTCCCGTCACGGATAACGCGCAATCTGTCTACGAGTTGTCTCTGATCGAGCAAGTGCCGAATATCGCGAGCGAACTCAAGAAGGACTACAACTTCAACGTGAACTTTGAACGAGCCAAAGATATGTTGGAGGAAAACGACGGAGCGGGCAATACTTTTAAGGCAACCGCGAAGCCGGTATTGATCGGAACCGCTGTGGTGGGCGCGACCACGATGACATTCTCTATCATCATGGCGCTCACGAATGGGTTGACGCAGAATGTCGAGAAATTGTCGTTGCTGCACGCGCCGTTCTTGCTGGGCTTGATCAGCGGAGGAGCCATTATCTACTGGTTTACTGGGGCTTCGACGCAGGCTGTGAGCACTGGAGCTTATCGGGCGGTAGAGTTCATCAAGGCGAATATCAAGCTGGAAGGGGCTGCGAAGGCTTCCGTGGCCGATAGCAAGAAGGTCGTCGAGATCTGCACCAAGTATGCGCAGAAGGGGATGCTGAATATTTTCATCGCGGTATTTTTCGCTACGCTGTCGTTTGCCTTCATGGAGCCGTTCTTGTTCATCGGATACCTGATCTCGATTGCGATCTTTGGTTTGTATCAGGCGATCTTCATGGCTAACGCGGGCGGCGCCTGGGACAATGCCAAGAAGATCGTGGAAGTGGAATACAAGCAGAAAGGCACACCACTGCATGACGCTACCGTGGTCGGCGATACCGTGGGCGATCCGTTCAAGGATACGTCGTCGGTGGCTCTGAATCCGGTGATCAAGTTCACTACGTTGTTCGGGTTGCTGGCGGTTGAACTGGCGGTGAAGTTGTCTGAGAATAATGGCGGGTTAACGCATGTGCTGGCTGGGGTGTTCTTCCTGATCTCCTTCTGCTTTGTCTACCGCTCGTTCTACGGGATGCGGATTGGCGGAGAAAGAGTGGAGCGCGCGGCCCACGGGAACTAGGGAACAGTGAGATTGCGCAACGCCATCCGGCAGGCCGGATGGCGTTTTTGTTTGGCGAAGATATGCCCCGGCGGAAGTAGTCTGAGATATTGAGAGGGAGACGTCTGAACGTCTGAACCAAGGAATCCAGAGGAACACCGTTTTGTGACGACATCGAGAGCTAATTCGGAGATTGTTACTGTTGGCGCGCCGGTCGATGCAAAGCCAGCCCGGCGTCCTCACCGTATTGCGCTTGAAGGCAGCGCGGTGAGAGTCGTGCCGCTTGATCCTGTGGTTCACGGGGATGCCCTATTCGATGGCACTCACGATGAGACAAAGGAACAGTTGTGCCTTTATCTGTTCGATGGGCCGTTTGCGACTCGCGCTGCGTTTAATTTCTACCTCCGCGAAAAGGCGACTTCGGAGGATCCTTTATTCTTCGCCATTCTCGACAAGGCTTCTGGCGATGCAGTTGGCCACGCCGCGTACTGCGCGTCGAGCCAGCGCATCGCGTGATCGAGGTTGGAAGCATACTTTACACGCCACGTTTGCAGCGGACTATTGGAGCGACCGAGGCGATGTATCTGATGGCTCGGCATGTTTTTGAAGATCTGGGATACCGGCGGTATGAGTGGAAGTGCAACGCTGCCAATGAGCCTTCGCGGCGGGCCGCTTTGCGTTTGGGATTTACGTTCGAGGGAATCTTTCGTCAGCACATGATTGTTAAAGGATGCAATCGGGATACGGCGTGGTTTTCGATGCTTGATTCGGAATGGCCTAAACGCAAAGCCGCTTTCGAGAGATGGCTGGATCCGTCGAACTTTGACGCGGAGGGACGGCAAAGAGTATCGCTGTCTGGGCTGAATGTTGAAATGGGTGGGGCATGGTGAGGTTATCGCGCAGCGCGCCCGGACGAGACGTCCGAGGCTTCGTGAGTATCGCGAGGAGCATGGGCATGACTTTAGTGGGCGGTTGCGGTTAGTTCGTGGACGATGCTATTCACAAAGGACTTGGCGTCTCCAAAGAGCATTAAGGTTTTATCGAGATAATAAAGTGGGTTGTCGATACCGGCGAAGCCTGGACTCATGCTGCGCTTGATCACCATGACTGTGCGGGCTTTGTCTACGTCGAGGATGGGCATTCCGAAAATTGGGCTGCCGGTGTCGGTGCGCGCGGCCGGGTTGGTGACGTCGTTGGCGCCGATTACCAGAGCCACATCGGTTTGGGGAAAGTCGCCGTTGATGTCGTCCATTTCGATCAACCGGTCGTAGGGGATGTCGGCTTCGGCGAGCAGGACGTTCATGTGTCCGGGCATGCGGCCGGCGACGGGATGAATGGCGAAGCGGACGTCGACGCCGCGTTTGGTGAGGGCGTCGTAGAGTTCGCGGACTTTGTGCTGGGCTTGGGCCACTGCCATGCCGTAGCCGGGCACGATCACAACTTTGTTGGCGGCGGCCAGGATTCCTGCAGCTTCGTCGGGGGTGGCGCTTCGCACGGTCTTATCTTCCTGTCCAGCTACGGCGGAAGCCTGCACTTGTCCGAAGGCTCCAAACAGAACATTGGTGAAAGAGCGGTTCATCGCCTTGGACATGATGATGGAGAGGATAAGACCGGACGAACCGTCTAGCGCGCCCGCAATAATAAGGAGTTTGCTATCGAGGACGAATCCCATGGCAGCAGCCGAGAGACCGGCGTAAGAATTGAGCAGTGAGATGACGGTGGGCATATCGGCGCCGCCAATGGGAACGATCATGAGCACGCCGAAGACGAGAGGAACGGCGATCATCATGGGAAAAAGTTGCCGTGCTCCCGGGTGCACTACCAGGTAGGCGGCGATGGCAACAGAAACGGTCAGTAAAGACAGGTTGACGACGTTTTGTCCCTTATAGGTGAGCGGGCGCTGGGGAAGGATTTCTTGCAGTTTTCCGGCGGCCATCAAACTGCCGGTGAAGGTCAGCGAGCCGAGGATAACCTCCAGCGAGATTACGGCCATCATGAAGCGCGGAACGTTGGGTGTTCGGAGATAGAATTCCGCAGTGCCCACCAAGGTCACGCAGAATGCACCGAAGGCATGGCTGAGTGCGGTTCGCTGGGGGACGGCCGTCATGTGCACCAGGCCCAGCGGAATTCCGATCCCGGTTCCGAGCACCAGTGCGATGACGATCCACTTGTAGTCCACGATACCGTGGTGCAACAAGGTGCCGGCGATGGCCAGAACCATTCCAATCTCACCGGCTCGGACGCCGCGCTGGGCCGTAGCTGGACTGCTCAGCCATTTCAGCGAAAGAATGAAGAGAGCGCTGGCGATGAGGTAGACGATCTCGATGATCTGCTGATTTCCCGCGAAGTCAGTGGTCATGGCTTTGTCGGACGGCTGGACTTGAACATTTTGAGCATGCGATCGGTGATCAGGAAGCCACCTACGACGTTGCTGGTGGCGGCGACCACCGCGAGGAATCCGAAGACGAAGGACAGCGTGCTTTTGTGCTCACCGACCAGCACGATGGCGCCGACCACTGCGATGGCGTCAAGGGCGTTAGTCAGCGACATTAGTGGAGTGTGGAGCAGTGGCGAGACTCGCCGGATGACTTCGAATCCGATGAAGGCAGCGAGCATGAATACGAACAGTCCGTTGATTAATGCGGAACTCATTTTCCCTCCTGGTGGTCAGCTGCAAGGGGCTACGGAGTTGCTATTTTCAGTTCTCGGTTCTCAGTTCTCAGTTGCGATTAAGTTTGCGAAACCAGCGCCGGTAATGAGAGAAATTCCCGGACGCGTTGGTTGACTACTTCGCCGTCCCGCGTCAGCAGGGTCTCGCGAGTAATTTCGTCCTGCAAATTGATTTCCAGCTTTCCCGCCTTCGCTAAATGCAAAAGGAACGCGGTGATATTGCGCGCGTACATCTGGCTGGCGTGATACGGGACTTCGGTGGCGATATTGATTTGGCCGATAATGGTGACACCAAACTCGACTACCGTCTTACCGGATTGCGTCAGTTCGCAGTTGCCTCCGCGCTCGCTGGCGAGATCAAAAATGACCGAGCCCGGCGCCATTCCTTTTACCATCTCGGCGGTCACGAGAACCGGGGCTTTTTTGCCGGGAACGACGGCGGTGGTGACGACCACATCGCTCTCGGCCACCACGCGGGTGAGCAGTTCGCGCTGTTTCGCGTAGAAACTTTCATCCTGCGCGGTACCGTATCCGCGGGCGTCCTGGGCATCCTTAGCTTCAATGGGAAGTTCGACGAAGCGTCCACCAAGGCTCTGCACCTGCTCTTTGGAAGCAGGTCGCAGATCGTAGGCGGAAACCACGGCGCCGAGGCGACGCGCCGTGGCGATAGCCTGGAGTCCAGCGACGCCAGCGCCGATGATGAGAACGCGGGCTGGGGTTATGGTTCCGGCTGCCGTGGTCAGCATGGGGAAAATTCTGGGCAGAGTATCGGCAGCGATGAGAACCGCTTTGTAACCGCAGATTGTGCCCATGGAGGAGAGCGCGTCCATACTTTGGGCGCGCGTGGTGCGCGGCACCAACTCCACGGAAAAAGAGGTGACTCCGGTTTGGGCAATTTGTTGAAGCACTTCCGCCAATCCCAGCGGCCGCAAGAAACCGACGAGGATCTGGCCACGACGGAGCAAGGGAAGATCGGCTTTTCCTGTGATGTCGTTGGATCCGTAGCAGAGGACTTGAAGCACGATCTCGGCGTTGGCGAAGAGGGACGCGCGATCCGGAAGAATCTTCGCGCCCTTTTCGACGTAGAGCGCGTCGGGATAGCCCGCTTCCGCTCCCGCGCCCTTTTCGATGACGACCTCAAATCCCGCTTTGACCAGATTCGGGACTACCATGGGAACCAGAGCAACGCGCCGTTCCCCCGGATAACTCTCCTTTGGTACACCAATAATCACGGAGTTGTTTCCTCTCAAAATCGGTAAGGCACGAACCGCCTATTGTAGCGGATGAGCGTCCCTGGTGCAGTGACGGAGTGCGGAACACGAGCAATCATTCCTTTTTGGGAGGGTTCTGAGGAGATGCGTTGGTTTCCGGCTTGCTCTCCGCTTTTTCAGGTTCTCCCGGCTTCGGTTCCAGATTCTGCACGATTACGGAAATGCGACGATTGGATGCATCGAGCGGTTGATTGGGCGTGCGCAGCATCTGATCGGCATAGCCTCGAACTTGCGAAACCTCGTCGGATCGCAAACCATCGTGCTGCATCAAACGGCGCGCGGCGTTGGCACGATCGGTGGAGAGCTCCCAATTGCCGTATTCGCGGCGGCCCGCGTAGGGTTTGGAATCGGTGTGACCTTCAATCGAAAGATGGTTGGGAAGTTTTCCCAGCTCCTGCGCCAGCAGCGAGAGCAGCTCTTTCCCGCTATTGCTGGGGAAAGAATTGCCAACCTCGAAGAAAGTCCCGGTTTCGGTTTCGAGCAGTTCGATCCGCAGGCCCTCGGGGGTTATTGTCATTTCGATTTGGTCTTTGATTTTGTCAAAGTCCGGCACTCTGCGGATGGCCCTTTCCAATTCTTCCTTCAATTTCGGCATGTCGTCTTTGGTGATGGCGAGCGCCTCTGCAGTGCCCACTTTGGTGGAACCGATCTTATTGGCGGTTCCGGCGGGATCTTTGAAGTATCCGGCGACGGCTTCTTTTACAGGTTTGCTGGTGTTGAGCAGCCAGAGCACGATGAAGAGTGCCATCATCGCGGTAACGAAGTCTGCGTAGGCGACTTTCCATGCGCCTCCATGGTGTCCGCCATGCGCGGCTTTCTTCTTGATGATGATGATGGGACGTGAGCTATCCATAAAATTCTTGTTAGGCTGACGCCGAGGCAGCAGCGGGAGCCTCGGCGGCGGCTTCCCCGGCGGGCGCTGCGTCGCCGCCTCCCTTGCAGTGTTTCTCAACTTCCAGAAAACCTGGGCGCACGTGGCCGGGAATCGCCCGACGCGCAAACTCGACAGCCATAATCGGCGCGGTTCCCTTTAGGAAAGAAATCATCACCACGCGGAGGACATGCAGGTAGGCGCCTTCGTCGTCAGAACTCTTCTGCATGCTGGAGGCCAGCGGCCCCACCAATCCATAGCACAACAGGATTCCGAGAAATGTGCCGACCAGGGCGGCGGCGACTTTGTGTCCGATCTCTTCCGGGGGCCCGCCGAGCGCTCCCATGGTGATCACCACACCGAGCACGGCGGCGACAATTCCGAGGCCGGGCAAGGAATCGGCCATGCTGCTCAGGGATGCGATCGGCAGACTGGCGCCGTGGTGATGAACTTCCAGATCGAGATCCAGGAGTTGGTCCAGGTCAAAGGCTTCGACTCCGCTGATCGCCATGCGCATGGTGTCGCAGAAGTAGTCGCGAACGTGGTGGTCTTTGAGAAAGGCGGGATACTTGGAAAGGATTGGACTCTTGGCCGGGTCCTCGACGTCACCCTCAAGCGCCATCAAGCCCTCGCGGCGCGCCTTGTTGAGGAGTTCATACATCATCTTTAGGGAGTCGAGATACCTCTGTTTGGTAAATTTCGATCCTCCAAACGCGCCGATCACGCCACCCATGATTTGTTTCAAAATGTGCAATTGGTTGGCGATCAGTACGGTCCCGATGGCGGCGCCTCCGATGACAACGAGTTCGGCGGGCTGAATCAGGACTCTGATGTTGCCGTGTTCCATGAGATAGCCGCCCAGAACCGAGCCGAAGACGACGATGATTCCGATAATTGCGAACATGTTGAATCAGATCTCCGAGTTTGCCGGGCCTGCTTGCGAGCCCCCGGCGGCAGCGGCGCTATGTCGGGCAGAAACTTGTTGCGGCATATCTTGCGCCCGCTTCGGAGAGAATCGATGGTGTCTCCGGCTTGAGCCGCCGCATATCCCACGGACGTAGTGACCGTTAACTCGTCACTCCACCACCGCAGCCCGGCACAAGTGACCATTTTCCGGATGCGGTCCCAGGTCTGTTCCACCCGGCGGGGCCACAATTGATCAGAATCGCGAGGAATTGATCGTCCGTCCAGCGTCCCAGGAAATCGCCGGGGCGAAAAGCGCTCCTCATGGTTTGAGCGACAACGCGCAGAACCGCAGCGCCCGCTTGCTTGCCGTAGGCTGCGCGGAAGTGTTCCAACCGGTCGACCTGAATGACGATGACACCGAAGGGCAAGTGATAACGCGCGAAGCTCGCCATATTCTCGCTCAGATGGAATTCAGTGAACTCACGATTGGGGATGCCGGTGGTTTCGTCCATGCAACCATGCGCGGCCAGAGTGTGCCGGTTGCGGTCCCGCTCCGAGGCGAATTTCTGTTCGTCAAAACTCTCTGCAATTCCAAAGATGGAGCCGTGGGAATCACGGATGGGCGCAATTCTCATCAGTATGTGAACCGGATGCCCTTCCTTGTGGCGTAACTGCATTCTTGCTTCCTGAGGCTTGCCCTCGTGCAAGGTTCGGGTGAAGGGACAGGTGGCGCCGCAAGCCACACAGCCTTGGTCGTTACAGTGCGGCAGAATATTGTCGCGGCAGGAGCGTCCAACCACCTCGTGCCGCCTGTGGGCTGTAAGCCTTTCGGCGCCCTGGTTCCAGAACAGGATCTTCCCTTTTCGATCAACTATGGATACCCCGGTTTGGAGGCTATCCAATACATTGCGGAAGATTTCCGGATCCTGAAGTTCTGACATAAGAAAGCTAGGAGATGCTGCTGGAGTTACTCATCGGCAGGAAAACGACAGATCTTGATACTTGTCGCCCAATCGCGGCCTGACCAGAGCGCAGCGGATTTCCGCTTGCCCGAATGGGCGTGTACCTCCGGGCAAGTTTCAATCGCAACGGCTCGCATCATCCGCGCCAGGAAGCGACCACTAGGAAGTGAAGTAAAGATATGCCCAAATCTGGCCGAAGAATCTCCTGTAGCCCCCTGTGCGGCTGATGCATCGCTCGGGCTATCGCTTTTTTGGAAGCTGGAGAAGCTCTATGTGTCGTCGCCTGTCCGCGATTTTTCCAACGGTTGCGCTCCGTTCCGCCGCCGTGAGACGAGGAGAAGGCTTCCGGACTGTTATCCGTTTGCTGATCGTGTTCGTGCTGACGGCAACTTCAGCTGCTCAGGAAACAGCGAAGGACTTGAGTGAAGCCAGCCTGGAAGAATTGACCAATATTCAGGTTTATAGCGCGTCCAAGCATATGCAAAGCGCCAGCGAGGCGCCTGCTTCGGTCACCATCGTCGCCGCGGACGAGATCCAGAAGTATGGCTATCGCAACCTGGCCGACATCCTGCGCAGTGTGCCCGGCTTCTATGTCACCTACGACCGCGACTACACCTTCGTCGGCGTACGCGGCTTTGGACGGCTGGGAGACTGGAACAGCCGGATTTTGGTATTGATCGACGGTCATCGCATCAACAACAACGTTCTCGGGCAGGCGATGTTGGGAAATGAGTTTCTGGTGGACGTGGACATGATCGAACGAGTGGAGATTGTGCGCGGGCCCAGTTCTTCCCTTTATGGCGCGAGCGCTTTTTTTGCGGTCATTAACGTCATCACCCGAACCTCGAAAGAAGTGAAGGATTGGGAACTTTCTTTTCAGACGGGAAGCTTTGGCACCTACGAGGGCAGAGCGACCTATGGCCACCAGTTTCAGAGTTTGGGAGTGCTTCTTTCTGGCACTTTCTATGACAGCCATGGTCAGACGTTATTCTTCCCCGAATTCAACACTCCGGCCACTAACCACGGCATTACGAGCGACACCGACTACGAATCGTACACCCACATTCTGGCAACACTCACTTTTCACGGGTTCACGCTGCAGGGATTGTTCGCAACCCGGGACAAGGGAGTTCCGACAGGGTATTTCGGGTCGGTATTCAACGATCCCGCTGATTTCAACATTGACAGCCATCAGTACGTCAATCTCGGGTACCAACATCCGATCGGGAAGTGGCAACTAGACGCGAGCACTGCCTATGACCAGGCTCGCTTGCAGGGCCCGGTTCCCGAGGCTCCGCTCACGCCCGGTGATCCGGTTGTGCTGGACACGTTCTCCTTTCGCGGAAACTGGTGGACGGGAGACGTCAAGGCGAGTCGTAAACTCTTTGAACGCAACCATCTGACCTTGGGAACGGAAGTTCGGGACAATCTGCGACAAGACCAGGGCGATCTCGTGAATCCTCCCAATGTGTTTAATCAAGAGCCGAACAACTCGTTGATCACAGCTTTCTACGTGCAGGATGAGTACGGCATCACTACTCGCCTCGCTCTAAACGCCGGGGTTCGCTATGACCACTATTCTACTTTTGGTGGAACCGTCAACCCACGTCTGGGTCTGATTTTCCGGGCCGCCCAGAAAACGACGCTCAAGTTCCTATATGGCCAGGCCTTTCGAGCTCCCGACGTTTATGAAACCTCGCCGGACTTCGGAAGTTTTTACGACAATAATCCCAAACTTCAGCCCGAGCACATCAAGAGTCTGGAAGCAGTGGTGGAACAGGGACTCGGAAGATACTTTCTGCTCTCTGGCGGCGTGTACCGCAACCTGATTGACGACCTGATCTCGATTGAGTCCAAGCCCGATGGACAGTTCCAGTACCAAAACTCCGGGCGCGCCCAAGCCACAGGAATGGACATTGAATTCAGCGGACGGGCCCCCAACGGCATGCAAGGCAATGCCAGCTTCGATTACGTGGACGCGGACAACGATGGCCCGGGCGACCTGAAACTAAACAATTCGCCCCGCCACATGGCGAAGTGCACCTTCTCGGTCCCGCTAATCGGACACCGCCTCTTTGCTGGAGTGGACGGGCAATTTATTGGCAGACGCCTGACGCTCTTACAGGATTCCCTAAGCAGTTATCAGGTTTTCAACCTCACCCTGTTAGGACACGCCATCGGAAAGCACCTGGACGTGGCCGCTAGCATTTACAACATCCTGGACAAAACTTATTTCGACCCCGGCCGTCCCGAGGATCCGGAAGACGCGATTCAGCAGGACGGCAGAAGTTTCCGGATCAAGGTCACGGGCAGGTTCTGAACATCATGAGTCTCATTTTGCCGGGCCACAGCGCACCCCAAGAGCAACGGCACAAGAAGAAGATGAGGCGCGCGATCGCACTGTGTTGCTGGCGGGCGTTAGAACTCCTGATTCTGCTCGCAATGGTGCACGACACCGCCGCGGCGCAGTCGGCCGGCGAATATCAGGTCAAGGCGGCTTTCCTATACAACTTCGCAAAATTTGTCGAGTGGCCGCCGAGTGGCTTTCGCGATGCAACCGCGCCATTTCAGATTTGCATTTTGGGTCGAGATCCGTTCGGCCAGGGATTGCGCGACCTCGTCAGCACAAAGACAGTGAACGGACGCAAACTCGAAGTCGATTACATGGTCGACGTGCAACTGGCCAGAGCTTGCCACATCCTGTTCATCGCTTCGTCAGAGAAGGCTCGAGTCAAGCAGATCCTCGAGAGTATGCGGGGAACCATTGCTCTGACGGTTGGCGATACAGAAGGTTTTGCCGACCAAGGCGGAATGATCAACTTTCTGCTGGACAACGACCGGGTACTGTTCGAAGTAAACCGCAATGCGGCAGAGCAGGCTGGCCTGAAAATCAGCTCCAAGCTGCTTAGCGTGGCGAAAGCTGTTATTGGGTAAGAGTTCGAGAGTGATTCCAATGCGTCGCTTTGGAGATTTGTCGATCCGCCACAAGCTTACCGCGCTGTTCATGGCGATCAGCGGCTTCAGCGCCCTGGCGGTTTCCTGTCCCATGGCCATTTATGACGTAATGACGTTGCGGCGGGCTGCGGCTCAAGACTTGGCTGTATTGGGCGATGTTCTGGCTGGCAACAGCACGGCTGCCTTGACGTTTCGCGACGCGGAATCGGCGCAAGATGTTTTGCAGGCTTTGCGAGCGGAACCCGATGTAACCGTAGCCTGTATTTATACCTGGGACGGCAAGCCCTTCGCCAAATACGCGCGGGATGCCAAGGATTCGGGTTTCATACCGCCGGCGCCGCAAGCGGTGGCTACTCAGTTCACAAACGGCCATCTGGTTCAGTTCCGAAAGATCGTGCTGGCTGGCGAACCGGTCGGCATGCTCTACATAGAATCTGATCTGGAAAAACTGCATTCGCGCTTGCGGGGATACACCTTCAATTTCGTGTTGACCTTGCTGGTGACATTCTTTATCGCCTTCGTGATGGCTTCACGCTTTCAAAGACCTATCTCGCGGCCGGTCCTTGACTTGGTAGAGACGGCGAAGGCGGTCTCGGGAGAGGCGACTACTCGATCCGGGCTGAAGTGCTCAGCCATGACGAATTCGGACTGTTGACGAGCGAGTTCAACGGCATGCTGGAGCAAATTGAGAGGCGCGACTTGGAACTCCAGCAACACCGGGAAAACCTCGAGGAGGAAGTGGCCCATCGCACCGCCGAACTGTTGACCATGAACACCGAATTGAAGGCGGCCAAGGAAACGGCAGAAGCTGCCAGCCGAGCCAAAGGCGAATTCCTCGCCAACATGAGCCACGAAATCCGCACTCCGATTAACGGAATCATGGGCATGACCGAACTGGCCCTGGATACGGAATTGAACACCGAACAGCGGGAATACCTGCTCCTGGTGAAATCTTCCGGCGAATCGCTGTTGTCGGTGATCAATGACATTCTGGATTTCTCCAAGGTGGAATCGGGCAAGCTGGACCTGGAGATGATCGCATTCAATCTTTACGACTGCGTTGGCGAGACCATGAAGGCGCTGGCTTTGCGAGCGCACCAGAAGGGACTGGAACTGGCCTACGACTCCGACCCGGAAGTGCCCTCGCGTCTGCTTGGCGACCCCGGGCGTCTGCGCCAGATCCTGGTGAATCTGGTCGGCAATGCAATCAAGTTCACCCAGCATGGAGAAGTGCTGGTCACAATCGAGAGTGACTCGCAGGACGCCCGAAACGTGCAGCTCCATTTCAAAGTGAAGGACACTGGCATCGGAATTCCTGCGGAGAAACAGGGACTGCTTTTCAAAGCCTTTTCGCAGGCTGACAGCAGCACCACCCGCAAATATGGGGGGACGGGCCTTGGATTGGCAATTTCGGCGCGGCTGGTCGAATTGATGGCAGGAAAGCTGTGGGTCGAGAGCGGACCCGGAAACGGGGAGCACGTTTCATTTCACGGCGCGCTTCGCTATCGCCGAAGAGAAGGTGCAATCCAGCTCTCCTGCGCTGGCGGCCGAGTTGCACGGTCTCTCGGTGCTGGTGGTTGACGACAATGAAACGAATCGCCGAATCCTGTGCGGGCTGACTCTGGGTTGGGGAATGAGGCCTTGCCCAGCGGAGAGCGGCGCTATCGCGCTGGCTGTTCTGGAAACGGCGCAACAAAAAGGAGATCCTTTCCGGCTTGTTCTGATCGACGGCAACATGCCGGTGATGGACGGGTTCGAATTAGCAGAAAGGGTACAGAGAAGGACAATCCCCAACGGCGAGGCTGAAGCAACCGTCCTGATGCTGACTTCCGGCGGACAACCCGGGGAAGCGAACCGATGCAAGCAGCTCGGGATCTCGGCTTATCTACTCAAACCCGTGCTTAAAGCTGACCTGCTGGCGGCCATCCTCACGGCGCTAAGCCAGCGGCAGATGCCGGCGAATGACCGCCCCGCGCTGGTTACGCGTCACACTCTGCGCGAATCGGCCCGCAAACTCAGAATCCTGGTGGCAGAAGACAATGCGGTAAACCAGGCGGTGATCATGCGAGTGTTGCAAAAGATGGGGCACATTCCCGTATTGGCGCAAAACGGTAAGGAAGCGCTCGAGTTCGCGTTGCGGGGAAAATTCGACCTTGTTTTTATGGACGTTCAAATGCCGGAAATGGATGGCTTGGCCGCAACGGGGGCGATCCGCGAAGGCGAGAAAAACCGCGGAACGCACGTGCCGATCTTTGCGATGACCGCGCATGCCATGAAAGGCGACCGTGAACGCTGCCTGCAAGCCGGCATGGACGGCTACATTACCAAACCTGTGCGCTTCAGCGACATTGAGCAAACGCTGTCGGGCTTGGCAAAGACTCCGGCAACGGCCGTCAAAACATCTTCCGAAGCCGCACCCTGGAACAAAACGGAAGCTCTCAATCGCATTGGAGGCGATGAAGAACTCCTCCAGGAGCTGTGCCAGATCTTTTTGGATGAGTCTCCGAAACTCCTGCAGAAGCTGCGGCAGGCGGTAACCGATGGAGACTCGGACGGGGTCATGCGAGCGGCTCACAGCCTTAAGGGCGAGTCCAGCTACCTGGGCGCGAGTGCGACGTCACAAGCCGCACGACAGCTCGAAGAGATGGGACGCGGCAAGGACCTTTCCCGCGCCGGCGATACGGTTGCCGTGTTGGAACGGGAAGTGGCTGGTCTTTATCTCCACCTGAAGGAACTAGCGGCGGAGCACCATGAATAAAATTCCAACGGAACCGGGCAAAGAGTTGAGAGAACCAAAGTCAGGTCCTGACCTGAAAGGATCGTCACTCGACACCGCACTGATCGCCGAAGACGACCCGATTTTTCGACGCATTCTCGAGAGCTGGTTCAAGAAGTGGGACTACCAGGTTACGGCCGTGGAAAACGGACTGGCGGCATGGGAAGTCCTGCAAAAGGCAGATGCTCCGCAGTTGGCGATCCTCGACTGGATGATGCCGGGGATGGACGGGGTCGAGCTATGCCGGAAAATTCGCGGGCGCAACCACGGTCCCTATCGTTACGTTCTGCTGTTGACTGCCAAAGACGACAAGCAGGATGTGGTCGCGGGTCTGGAAGCCGGCGCTGATGATTACTTGACCAAGCCGTTCGACGTGGATGAATTACGTGCCCGAGTGCGGGCGGGCAAACGGATTCTCGATCTACAGGCAGCATTGATTCACGCCAAGGATGAATTGCAATTTGCGGCAGCGCACGATCCGCTGACCGGGCTTTGGAATCGTGGGGCCATCCTGGAACTGCTGATGCGAGAGGTATCGCGTCGACAACGAACTGCGGATTCTCTAGGAGTGATCATGGCCGACATCGATTACTTCAAGAAAATCAACGACACGCATGGCCATCTCGTGGGCGACTCCGTACTGCAGGAAGTCACGAGGCGGCTGGCTCTGGGGGTTCGACCTTATGACGCGGTCGGACGTTATGGTGGAGAGGAATTCCTGATTGTGTTTCCTGGTTGCAATGCTTCCAATCTGGTCGTCGGTGCAGAACGGTTGCGCCACTGCATTGCCGATCGACCGATCGAAACCAGTGTAGGCCCGCTTCCAGTCACTCTCAGCCTCGGACTTGCCTCAGTGGAGCAAGGCGAAAAGGAAACTCTCGATTGCGAGGCTTTTCTGCGCAACGCCGATGAGGCTCTCTATGCTGCTAAAGCCCGAGGCCGGAATCGAGTGGAAACTGCTCCTGCGCCGAGGGCGGCCGGCGCCTGAGCACGCGGGGAAAAACAGCGGGTGCGTGGGCTTCTAAAAAAAGGCAACGGTTAACCGCAATGTGAATCGTGCGATAGCACGTTGGTGGGATTGTCTAGCCCGGACGGGCCATTCACAAAAATTATCGGAAGACTTAGTCTCCTAAGTGAGCAGTTCTGGGGGAGGGCTGCCCGGGCGTCCAATGACTCGCAAGAGTCGGACGCCCGTTTTTTATTTCCCGATAATATCGTTCCAACCAGCCCTCCCGCAGGTCTTGTCCCTTCCACACTCGTTCCCACGCCGGCGAGCGAGAACACACCGGCCAGCCGATTGATTCGGATTGACCGGATCAGTAGGTTGATATGGTGAAATTGACGGTGATCCGAGCCTCGGTTTCCACCGGGCGCCCGCCCTGATAGTAGGGCTTGAAGTGCCACTGCTTCACCGCCTCGCGCGCCGCTGCGGACAGAATTGCTGGTCCACTAAGCACCTGGATGTCCTGAATGCTGCCGCTTTTGCCGATCAAAGCTTCGAGGATGACGGCGCCTTGAACTTTCATCTGCTTCGCGAGCAGCGGATAAGTTGGGTTTACTCGAGAGACGACTTGCGCGCTCCCGGGCGAGATCTGGGCTTGCGCCGCGGCGTTCGATGCCTCACTGTCGTGCCTTCTCGCCGGAGCCGCTGGTTGCTCCGACGCTTCGGCAGTGCTGGGTTGCATCTCCAGTTTGACAGAACTGTCGCCGGGACTAACGGATCGGTGCTGATTGCCGGCTACCACTTCAACCTCAAGCGGCGGCAGCACGGCACGATTCGTCGCGGTAATTACCGGCGACATCGCACTGTCCGCTCCGGTCGAAGTCGTCTTCGCGGCGACTCGTTTTGACTTCGGCCGAGAGTGAGCCGTCGCCGGGGTTACAACTTTCGGCGGAGCCACGGGAGTCAAAGTCTTGGCCGGAGGGATAGCCTGGGGTTCGTTCTGCTCTGGAGTTTCGGATTCAGCGCTTGGGCTCGACGGGAACCAGAACTGGCGGTCCTTAATCAGAACCGAAATCAAGGCTAACAGCAGGACAAGCAGGGCGATGAGCATCCGACGGCGCTGCTGCTGTTCGAAAGCCGCAGGCGGCGGAGGGCCGCTAACCTCCGTGCTGCCATTCTGTTCCAGCCTTGGCATCGCGCAAACTCCCTGCCGAACCCGGGACTTGCTGCTTAGTATGCCCCGAAATAGCTGCTAAAGCTAGCATCTTGCTAGGGGCTTTCGATCCTTGATCGGCCAGGAGGTCAACGCTCGAACCCTGCTTTGTGTACCTTCGTGCCCTTTCTGGTTGATAAAATTCAAATGCTTGAACCACAACAGACACGAAGGTACACAAAGGAAACAGATCGGATTTAATCAGCAGGCGAGTTGTTCGCGGCTCAGTTTCAAGCCATTCAGATTGCCCAGCACGGTGACTGCGATCGACTCGGTAAGGAAGAACTCGTTGGCAAGTTCTTTCACTTCTTCCGCCGTGACACTCTCAATTTTTTCAATCAATTCATCCATGCTGTAGAAGCGGTCGAAGTACATCTCCTGCCGGGCCAAGCTCGACATGCGCGCGGTGGAGGACTCCAGCGACAACATCAAGCTGCCTTTCAGCTGATCTTTGGAGCGGCGGAGTTCGTCCGCTGGAACTTCTTCCGACTTGAGTTTGCGGAACTCGGAAACAATGCTCTGCACCACTTTGCCGGCCGATTCCCGCGACGTTCCGGCATAAACGGAGAGGCATCCTGTATCGCGGTAAGGATTCAGGTCACTGTAAATGGCGTAGGCGAGTCCTTGCCGTTCGCGGATGTTTTGAAACAGGCGTGAACTCATCCCGCCGCCCAACAGTGTGTTCAGAATGTAGGAGGCATGCCGTCTCTCGTGGGCGATGGGATGCGAAGGCACGCCAACGCAAATCTGCACCTGTTCCAGTGACTTCTTGTTACGCATGATAATTCGCGGAACGATCTTTGGCTGGGGACTGTGAAATCCGTTCTTGATCGGTTTCATGTGCTGAAAATGTTTGGCCACGAGTTCCACGAACTGCTCATGCTTCAGATTCCCGGCAGCACAAATGATCAGATTACCGGGCGCGAAACGTTGACCGTAGAAACCGAGGACGGGATCCCGCTCGAATGTCTTGACCGTATCCTTGGTTCCCAAAATCGGCTTGCCCAGGGGGTGATCTCTCCAGAAGTTCTGGGTAAAGATCTCATGGACGAGGTAGTCGGGACTGTCTTCGTCCATTTTGATTTCTTCCAGGATCACACCGCGTTCGCGGCTGATGTCCTGCACGTCAAATGTTGGATTCAAGACGAGGTCGCTAAGAACATCCATCGCGATGGGCAGATGCTCGTCCAGAATCTTGACGTTAAAGCAGATGCACTCCTTGGCGGTGAAGGCATCCATATTCCCGCCGATGGAATCGACCTGTCGGGCTATGTCCTCGGCTGAGCGATGCTTGGTGCCTTTGAAAACCATGTGCTCGACGAAATGGGAGATGCCATTCCATTGCGCGTCTTCGTCACGAGATCCGCTCTTGATCCAAATACCGATCGAGGCCGAACGAATATGCTGCATTTGTTCGGTAATAACCGTTAACCCGTTGGGCAACAATTCCCGCTGGATGTTTCGTACTTCTTCAACCATAGCTTTTTTCCCAACGGCCCCACGATTCTGGATCAGGGTGGCGCCCTTCTATTGTTACACACCGGGAAGACCTCCCGCCAACACGCTTCAACATTTTTAGAATCATACAGTTACACAGAAGTTGGTCCGGCGATTCAAGTCCTGAAACCCAGGTCCCCTCCATCTCCTCTACAATTATGAGCTGTTCAGGCATCGGCGAATTCATGAGTGAAGACAAACCAATGGTCCTCCTGGGCCTCACCCTTAGCGAGCTTACCGAGTTTGCGGAAGAGTCCGGCCAACCGAGCTACCGCGGTCGGCAGCTGTTTGAGGCTCTTTACCGCCAGCGGGTCGGGTCCGCCGGCGAGATTTCCACACTTCCACGGGAATTTCGGGAGGGCCTCGGGCATCGAGGACTGACTCTGGGCGCTCCGATGATCGAACGGGAATTCGTGTCCAGCGACGGCACCGTTCGCTATCTCATCGGCTTTGCCGACGGCCAAAGTGTGGAAACGGTCTGGATGCCCGAAGGCGACGGCGGCGAAACAGGAGACGGAAGTGAGGCCGGGAACGAAATCGAGAGAGCAGCTGGAAGAGCGTGGGACCGCGCTACCATCTGCGTTTCCAGTCAAATTGGTTGTGCCGTGGATTGCCAGTTTTGCCTGACCGCCCTGCTCGGGGTGAAGCGTAACCTTACTGCTGGCGAGATCGTAGGGCAGGTCTGCGCCGTGCTCAATGATCAGAAAGTCTCGCCGCCGCAGGACCGGGTGAACATTGTCTTCATGGGTATGGGTGAGCCTTTCTTGAACTACGAGAATTTCATGAAGGCAGTCTGTTTGCTGGTGGAGGGAGTGGGAATCCCGGAGTCGCGCATGACGGTATCGACTGCGGGCATCGTGCCCCGCATCTACGATCTTGGGACCGAGCCTGTGCGGTCGAAGCTGGCCATATCGCTGAATGCGCCCAACGATGAACTTCGAACCCAGCTGATGCCGATCAATCGTAAATGGAATCTGGAGAAGCTGATGGCGGCGGCGCGTGATTTCCCTCTGCGAAACCGCGAGAGGCTGACCTTCGAATATGTGCTCCTCGACGGAGTGAATGATTCTGCGGCAAATGCCCGCGAACTCGTCGAACTGATCCGCGGAGTACGAGCGAAAGTAAACCTGATTGCGCTAAACCCGGGGCCGGGAATTGCGTTTCAAACTCCGGCCGAGAATCAAGTTTCGCATTTTCAGAAGATACTGATCGCGGCGGGCGTGCCCACGTTCATCCGCCGTCCGCGAGGGCGCGACATTTACGCTGCCTGTGGCCAGTTGAAGCGAACGGTGGACCTCGCTGCCTCTTAGGAGAATTTTCCCGCTAGCGCACGGGCGGGGACGCCCGCGCCTACATTGCGCTGTGTAACGACCAGCATTTCCTAGCTGATCGCGGCCGTCTTGGCTTCGGAACGTTCGGGTGACTTATGGCCCCGCAAGATCGAAACAGCAGCGTGTGCAGGATCCGCAGCCGCCGGTAGTTCGATGCGGAACGTCGCCCCACCCTCAGGCCGATTTCGGCAGGTAATTTTTCCGTTGTGCTCTTGAATAATTCCGTAGCAGACGCTAAGCCCCAAACCGGGCCCCTGACCGATTGGGCGAGTGGTGTAAAAAGGATCGAAAACCCGATCCGGTTCCTCCATGCCCGGCCCATCATCAGAGAACTCCAGCACCACTGATGAATCCTGCAACTCCGCGCTCACGGTGAGTACGCCGCCTGTTTCGGTCAGAGCATGGAGAGCATTGTTGGTAACGTGCAAACATACCTGCAAAAGCTGGTTGGAGTCGCCGAGAACTCGCGGCAGATCACTCGCGAAGTTGGTGTGCACTTGAACATTGGGACCGTGAGATTGAGGCAAGCAAAGTTTTACCGCGGTCTGTACCAGCGCATTGATGTCGACCAGGGTTTTCTCGGCGGGAACCCGTTTGGCAAAACTTAGCAGACTGGACACCAGGGTTCGAGTCCGGCGCACCTGCTGCTCAATCTTTTGCACAAAAACCCGCTGCTCAGCGCTGAGATCTGTCGCCGCCAGCAGATCCGAGTAGCCCATCATGGCAGTAAGCGGATTGTTCAATTCATGCGCAGCGCCGCCCACGAGTTGGCCAAGGGATGCCAATTTTTCTGATTGCACGAGCTGCGCCTGAACGCGCTTGAGATTGTCGAACGATTCCTGAGAAGCATTTAGCAATCGCAAAAGTTCGCGGTCCAAGACGTGCTGCTTGAAAAACACCAGAGTGCCCATGACCAGCATGCCGGATAGCGCAACCACTACCCGGAATACGCGGACCGACTGGGAGATTCCAGCATCGAACAAAGACCACGCTGCAAGTATTGGAAGGGAAAAAATAGCGGCCATGCCCAGCCTTGCTACCCACACCCCGTAGCTGCGGGAAGTCCGCGCGGGCTGCTGCTTGCCAGGAGAATGGAGCGCGAGGATACCGATCGCCGTGATCCATGCCATGGAGATGGCTAGCGGCACATCGTACGCGCTACCGGTGTGGTATTTTTTCACGGCGATCGCCCAGTTTATGAGATAGGAACTAAGCGAGTATGTGAGCCCCGCGCCAAACCAATTTGCGTAGATGATTCTCCAGGAACCGCTGCTCCGGAAACAAAGCATGCCCACAGCAGCCAGGAACACTATCTGTTCGATAAGGTAGAGGACGTCGAAGTTGCGGTTATAGCTGCGCTCGTACGCTTGCACATACTGCCAGGGAATCACGGCAAACAAATAAAGATATAGCCACCAGATTAATAGGAGGGCAAAATCAACCGTTCCCAGTCGGGCAGTGCGATCGTCTTGTTGCACATGAGGCTGCAGCGCCAACGCCGCCGTCATGGGAACAAAATGAAGGAACAGTACTACGTCCCCGCCAAAAGGATTTGGGAAGTCGGTGCGCCGCAGAACCTCGAAATACATCCAGAGGCCGCAGTAGGACAACCAGAACGTCATCCCAAGGGTCAGCAGTACCCAGAACAGCCGGATCCGTCCCCGTGTCGAAAGAGCGTTGAGTAAGAGTGCAATCGTCCCGGAAATGAGCAGAATGAATTGCACAATGTCGCTCAGAGCAGTAAGGGCAAAGGTCTTCGGCAGAAATAGCGATGCCAGCGCCTGCGCCCATACCAAACCGGCGACGGCCAATATCCAAAGCTTCGAGCGTCCGGACATGTTCATCCGCTCCTGATTTTAGGCACAATACTCTAGAGCGAAAGTTACTAACGTAACCAAGAAGAGCCCTGGCGATCCTTTCGGGTCACCGCCCATAAGTCTACCCTATTTAAAATGTTGGTTTTAGCTGCAATCAAAGGAAGTTTCGCTTGCTCTCCAGCCGCATTACAAATAATATCCGCGTAACATCATTATTCCAGATAAGCGGTCGTATTCGATTGCCATTCCAAGCACTGCGAGATCGATTCCTGTGGAGACTCCGTGCCCCCATGGGTCCCGGCGAAATACGCCGCACTGAACGGTGGCTTGCCACGGCTCGAGTTTCCCTTGCCCTGGCTTCGATGGTGGCGATATGGATGGACCCCGCGGAAGTTCGCAATTCCCTCTGGGCGTATGGGCTACTGGCCTTCTACATGGCCCAGGGAGTCATCATCATAATCTTTTTGAAAAGACGGCAGCAATCGACGCCATCTTTCCGCCTGCTGGTTCACAGCGCAGATGTGATTTGGCCGGGTCTCATTTCAGTTTTTTCTACAGGGCAGAGCAATCAATTCTTCTTGTTTTTCGTTTTTGTGCTTGCGGGTGCCGCCTACCGCTGGGGTTTGTGGGAGACCGTGGGAACCGCCGTTGCGGCTGTGTCATTGCTTTGGATCGAGAGCTTCGCCTTGATTCAGCTGAACTTTGCAGGATGGGTCAATGGCTTGTTATTGAGCCACAAACTCCACTTGCCGGTTTTGCAAGTGAACACAACAGAGTTCGAGCCCAGGCATCTTTTCATGCGATCCGTCTACCTGCTGGTTCTCGGCTTTTTGCTCGGATATCTGGCCGAGCAGCAGAAACAGCTTCGAGCGGAAAAAGCCGTGATTGCCAGAGCGCTGGGGAAGGCTAGAGTCGAAGCCGGCCTTACCGGAACGATCGGGGAGATTGCCGGTGAACTGCTCACGATGTACGGCGCAAAACAACTTGTCATCGCTTCCCAGGAAACCAGTAACTATCGCGTATTTGTGGGCGAACTGCGCCGCGTCGAGGGCGATACCTCCTTTCGCTGGCTCGATCCGTCGGCCAGTGATCGCGAGACGTACCTGTACGAGTCTCCCGCTGCAACCTGTTACGCGCGCCGAACCGGTAACGGTAGCGAGGAAAAATTTTCGCTTTTAGGATTGGACCACGAAGGCACCAGAGTTCGCGATCTTACTCCGGAATTTCTAGGTCACATTGCAAGAAAGTACGATTTCCGAAGTCTGATGACCGTGTCCTTTGGGTTTGGACGCGAATGGTCGGGACGAATCGTTCTGCTGGATCCTTCTTTAGCCGGCGACACCGAGGAAGAGCTGCGCTTCCTGGATGAGTTAGTGCGCCAGGTCGGACCCGCGGTTTACAACGTCCTTCTGTTGCGGCGTTTGCGGTTGCGGGCAGGGGCTGTCGAGCGCGCTCGTTTTGCTCGGGAGTTGCACGATGGAGCTGTCCAATCCCTCATCGCCGTTGAGATGCAGGTCGACGTGCTGCGGCGGCAGGCCCCCGGCAAGCCTGGTTTGGTCACGGAGGAATTGGGCAGGATCCAAGGCCTGCTGCGCGAAGAAGTTCTCAAATTGCGCGAACTGATGCAGCAAATGAAGACTCTCGACGTAGATTCCAAGAAGCTTTTAGGGTTACTATCTGACACGGTGGAGAGATTCCAGCGCGAGACCGGAATTTCGGCGCGGTTCCTTTCCGATCTGGACGAGTTGAATATGCCGCAGCCTGTGTGCAGAGAGTTGGCGCGTATTGTGCAGGAGGCGCTGGTCAATGTTCGCAAGCACAGCCAGGCCCGGCAGGTGCTGGTGCGACTGGGCTCCCGCAACGGCGCCTGGCACGTATTGATCGAAGACGATGGTCGCGGCTTCCCCTTTGGAGGGCGACTTTCACAGGGCGAACTGGAGGCACTCGGGAAAGGGCCTCTGGTCATTAAAGAGCGGGTCCGTTTGATTGAGGGCGAACTCACGATAGAATCAACTCCGGGCCAAGGCTCACGTTTAGAAATTACTGTCCCACAACGCCGGGAAGCGACCTATGGATAACCGACGACCGCAGCCGACTCGCATCGTCATTGCCGATGATCATCCTATTTTCCGCGATGGTTTGCGACGCCTTTTGGAAACCGAGCCTGACTTGAAGGTCATCGGGGAAGCGTGTGACGGCGCCGAAGCGGTCAAGCTCGCGAGGCAACTCAAGCCCGACATCCTGCTTCTGGATCTTGCCATGCCTCGCCATCCCGGCTTGGAGGCCCTGCGCGAGATGAGTTCCGCTTCAAACCAGAACGCGGTTCGAGTCATATTGCTGACGGCGGCTGCCGAGAAGGCGCAGATTGTCGAGGCCTTGCAACTCGGGGCTCGCGGAGTCGTACTAAAAGACTCCGCTACCCAGCTTCTTCTGAAAGCCATTCACACCGTAATGGCGGGAGAGTACTGGGTTGGACGCGAGAGCGTCTCCAACCTGGTGCAGTACCTCAGAACCCTGGTGCAGTCTTCAGGAGAAGAAGCGCGGCAGAAGAAATTCGGCCTCACACCGCGCGAACTGGAGATTGTTTCAGCGGTCGTTGCTGGTTATTCCAATAAAGAAACTGCGGAATATTTCAAGATCAGCGAGGACACGGTGAAGCACCATCTCAGCAACATCTTCGACAAGCTTGGGGTTTCCACTCGCCTGGAACTTGCACTTTTTGCGGTCAATCAGTCCCTGCCCTTGAAGCCAATCGCCTGATCTCGTATAGCACTTTTGTGCCATGCCGCTGACACCTTAGAGCTATTGTCCCGCGCTAGCCACGTCGATAGCATCTGGAGGACAACTGATATCAGGGGATAGTTATGCTGATGTCAACCTGGCAAACAATTCCTCTCGCTCGCCTGAGGAGTTTTAACTGGGGAACGAAGGAGGAGCCTGTGGCAGAGTTTCTACAAAAGCTGTGGTCCGATGAGCGAGGACAGGACGTTGCAGAATACGCGGTCATGCTGGCTGTGGTTCTGGTGATCGTGGTAGGCACTATCCGCCTGATCGGTGCGAACGCCAATAACGTGTTTTCATCCGTTGCCAGCTCCGTTAGTCAGTAGTTCTACTACCCGAAATTCGTTCGCGCAGTTACTGGTAGCCCCAGCGTCATTGTCGATCCTTCCAAGCCAGAAATTTGTCGTTCACGCGAGATTTCAAAGTCAACCTGCCGTTAGCCCAAATGTTCAAATTCAGTACCGATCCAAGGCAACTGATAGTAAGATGCCATGCACTTGTGTCTAACGACTAGGTTTCACTTTCCAAGGCCAACCCTTTGGATTTTGGAGAAAGCACAATGCTGAGATTAGGTCGCACGTGGCTGTGGTTGTGTGTGCTTGTCACTGGTTTGATGGTTTATGCAGATGCACAAACCACGACCCACGCTTTCTTGTGGACGTCGAAGGCTGGAATGCGGGATCTCGGCAGCTTGGGTAGCAGCAGCTATGCCTATGGCATCAACAAAGCGGGACAGGTTGTTGGCTATTACGAGTCTGAGGGAAACCTTCGCGCGTTCCTCTGGACCAAGAGCAGCGTATGCAGGATCTGGGGACTCTGGGCGGAAGTTTCAGCGAAGCCTTGGGGATCAATTCCGCAGGGCAGGTTGTTGGCGCTGCGAGCACAGCGTCCGATGACGTCCACGCCTTTGTGTGGACGGAAGCGTCCGGTATGCAGGACTTGGGCACACTCGGTGGCGACTCCAGCAGCGGGACCGCCATCAATGACTTGGGTGACGCTACCGGGAACGCTGCGCGAGCCGGAGACGTCCGCAATGTGGCATTCCTCAAGGCTCCGGCCAAAGGCATGATCGGAATGGGAACGCTGGGCTACAGGTCAAGCGTTGGGAATGCCATTAACGCTGCAGCAACTGTTGTTGGAGCTTCGCCGCTAAACAAGAATCCCACGTCAACCCACGCCTTCATTCGTAGGAAGGGATCTCATATGATCGACCTCGGCGGCGATGAGAGCAATGCCTTAGGAATCAGTCGGTCGGAATGGGTAGTGGGGTGGTCGTCGTTTAACGGAATTTATCCCTTTCAGGCTTTCCTGTGGACCGCAAAATCAGGCATGCATGCGCTTGTAACACTTGGCGGCCAAAACAGCGCGGCACAAGCCATTAATAGCAAGAACCAGATCGTAGGTTTTTCCGATGTGAGCCAGACCGGAGTAACTCACGCCGTGCTTTGGACCGCGCCCAACAATATTCGAGACCTCGGTACGCTGGGCGGCAACTATGCCACGGCACAAAGCATTAACGATCGAGGTGAGATCGTGGGCTGGTCCAGCCTCCAATAATTCAGCGAGAGCAGGACGCAGGATCGAGGCCCCGCCTCAGCAGTGGACAATCTTGGAACTCCTGATGCCGCGCGTGGCGTTGCGCGTGTCCACTACGAGCTGCGATTCGCGCACGATTTTCGCGTAATCGTAATCCGAGTGGTCGGTCACAATCAGCACGCAGTCGTACTGACCGAGATTCTCCAGTGGAGCGCATTTCATCTGCAGATCGTATTTGCGTCCTTTGCCGACGGTCGGAAAATAAGGGTCGTTATAGCTGACTTGAGCGCCATCTTTTTGCAGCAGTTCGATAATGGTCAGGGATGGAGATTCGCGCAAATCGTCGATGTCTTTCTTGTAAGCAAGTCCGAGGACCAGCACCTTTGCACCGTTCAACGCTTTCTTGTGCTGGTTGAGCGCTTTGCCGACCGATTCGAGCACGTGATACGGCATGTTGGTGTTGATCTCGCCGGCCAGTTCAATGAATCGCGTACGGAAATCCCACTCCTTGGCTTTCCAGGATAGATAAAAAGGATCTACCGGAATGCAATGGCCACCCAATCCGGGGCCTGGGTAGAATGGCTGGAATCCGAAGGGTTTGGTGGCAGCCGCCTCGATCACTTCCCAAATGTCGATTCCCATGCGCAGCGACAACAGCTTCAACTCGTTTACCAGCGCAATATTCACGCAGCGGTAAATGTTTTCCAACAGCTTCGTCATCTCGGCGGCCGCCGGTGAAGAAACGCGCACGACGCGATTGAAGATCGCACCATACAAAGCAGCCGCTAGGTCCGATGCTTTCGAATCCAGTCCGCCCACGACTTTCGGGATGTCCCGTCGCGCCACCGTCTGATTCCCCGGATCTTCCCGCTCGGGAGAGAACGCGACGAAAAATTCCTGCCCAGTAGTGGCGTCACCGCGTGAAGCTTTAAGCCCCTGCCGATTGCCTTTCTCCAAGATCGGGATTAACACCTCTTCCGTCGTACCGGGATAGGTCGTGCTCTCAAGAATTACCAGATGTCCGGGGCGCAAATGAGGAGCGATGGACTTCGCTGTATCTGTAATGAAACTCAAATCTGGCTCATGATATTCGTTGAGCGGGGTCGGGACGCAGATGATGATGGCGTCCATCTCAGTCAAGCGAGAATACTCAGAAGTGGCCTTGAATCCACCTTTCTTGGCCGCTTGAATATCGGTCGCCGGAATGCGAAAAATGTAAGAGCCTCCCTGGTCCAGAGTCGAGACCTTGCGGACATCGATATCAAAACCAGTGACGGCGAATTTCTGTTCCGTGTAGAGCAGAGCCAGCGGCAAACCTACATAGCCGAGTCCGATAACGGCGACACGCGCCTCTTTCTTCTCAATCTTGTTCTTTAATTCGGAAAATAAGGCGGCGGGTATCGATTCAGTAGTCATAGTTAGAAGTGTGGTCAAGCTCGATTTTAACATGGTGCTCCCCGGCGCTTGCGGGGACGGCGGCACCGGCGCTCACGGAAGTAACTTGCAGGCCCGACTGTCGCCCGACTCGAGATTTCGCGTAGTCTGGAACGTTCAGACGCACGAGCAGCGGTTTCAGCCGTCAGTCCAATTACAGCAAACGAATCCAATGAGAGGCATTCGGCTCATCTTCATCGCGACAGCATTGTTCGTGGTTGTACTGGTTGCGAGTTCCGGCAGATTGCTGGTCGTGAATCAGCCTCGCAAGTCAGACGTGATGGTGGTTCTTGCCGGGGAGACGGACCGTCGTCCGGCGCGAGGCTTGGAGTTGCTCGATCAGGGCTACGCGACCCGGTTGATTCTCGATGTTCCGGGCGAGGCCAAGGTTTACGGTTGGAGCCAGGCGGACATTGCGAGGAAGTATGTCGAAGGACTGCCGCACGCTGCCTCAATTGCCGTTTGCCCGATTTTCGGACACTCCACAAAGGATGAAGTGCTCGACGTATCCCGCTGCCTTCAAGGCATCAACGGTCGAAGAATCTTGCTGGTCACTTCTGATTTTCACACCCGCCGGGCACTCAGCATCTTTAACCGTGTTTTGCCGGCGGACTACAGCATTGCAGCCGTCTTCGATGAACGCGAGTTCGGCGTGCAATGGTGGCGACATCGCGAGTGGGCTAAAGTGAATTTTGACGAGTGGTTGAAGCTGGCATGGTGGGAACTCGTCGACCGCTGGCGCTAAAACCGCCCTGCGAAACTCACATCGCACATGGTGACCACGGAAGGTAATTGACGGCTGACGCTCCGCACGCTAGCATCACGGCGAAGAGCTTGTGTTCCAAGTGTGTCTATGGTGCGAAACGCAATTTGTTGGATACTGATCGCCCTCACTCCGGGCTCCCTGATCGCGTCTGATGGCGGGTTGGATGCGGCCATGCTCTATGGAAAAGGCGAGGTCTGGCTCAACGGCAAATCTGTGCCCCGATCCTCCGCTGTTTTCCCGGGTGATTTGATCCAGACCCAGCCGGAGTCCCTCGCCACTCTCGATGCCGACGGTTCCGGTGTGGTCGTTTTGCAGGACTCCCTGGTGAAGTTTGAGGGCAACGCCGTGTCTCTAGAGCACGGAGGCGTCAGTGTGGCCACGTCTAAAGGCATGGTCGCGATTGCTCGGGATATTACCGTAACTCCGGCCTCGAACACGTGGACGGAGTTTGAGCTTGCTGATTCGAATGGAACGGTTCAGGTGGTTGCAGGTAGAGGTGATGTGAACGTTAATTGCGGCAAGGGTGTCGCCAACCTGTCCGAGGGAGAGCAAGCCACGCCGGATGAGTCCGGAAACTGCAAAAAGAGACGGAAGGGTGGAGCACCTATGCCGAGACGCGGCCCAATATTGCTGAATCCTTATGTTCTGGCTGGGGGCGTGATCTTAGGAGCGGCGATCGTTTGTCTACTGTTGTGCGACACCTCTAAACCGTTTCTTAGCCAATGGAAACCGTAGCTCAGTCCGTCTGCTCGATCTTTTGAGTTAGCCTTCTTTGCTTACTAACTCCAGGCAGAAATCGTGAACTTGGGGTGCGCCTGTACTTTCTCGCGACAAACCGTCACGGCGTCGATGGCGATGTTGGCCGAAGCGCGGCTCCATGGCAGCCACAACGCATAGCACGTAAAACAGAGCCGCATTTGCAGGAATCTGCAAGTTGAAATCCACCAGGCTATGGACCAGAATTCCGGCCACACCCAGCATGGCCGCCAACGAAATGGCAGTGTTCGTATCGGTCGGCTGACGTTTTAGCTTCTTCCGGGCGGAACGAAACAACATCCAGAGAAACCACAGGACAGTGGCAAACCCGAACGCTCCCATTTCAACCAGCGACTGCAAATAGTCATTGTGGGCCATGCCAACTCGGAGATTGGTCGAGAGTCCACTGAATTGAGGATAGACTTCGGAGAACACGCCTAAGCCCCATCCCAGAACCGGTTTCTGCGCAAACATTTTCAGTGCGTCTCGATCGATTGTCAGCCGGGTGCCACCGGACAACTCCTCCCGGGTACCGTTATGAATGCTACCCATGCGCTCGATTAAATCGCTCCCGCCCAGCCAGACCAGCAACCCCAGTCCGATTGCCAAGAAGGAAGCTAACGTAAGAGTGGTCTTCCAATTCTTGCGTCTGGTGATCAGGAAGCCAGCAAGCAAAGCCATCTGCGCGGCGAAGGCAGCCATGCCGCCGCGCGACCCGCTCAGAAAAATCGTGCTGGCCATTACCGCCGCTGCCAGAGCCGCCAGCATTTTCCTCGAGCCGCGAACTCCACCGGCAAGAGCAATGACGAGAGGAATCGGCGTCAGCATCTCCATTAAGCCAGCGTAGTGGTTGTGGTTTACGTAGGGGCCATAGATCCAACCGCCAAACTCCGCGTTTCTAAGCCAGTAAAGTTTGCCATTGGAAGCGATGCTCTGCATTAGAGCGAATATCGCGACTGTGAGACCGTATCCGGAGAACCCCCACGCAAGGGCCTTGACCTGCGACGTTCTGCGCAAGCACTGAACCACCAGGAAACACAATAGGCCATAGGCGCAGTACAGCAGGGCCGCAGAGAAAGTCTCGGCGCGATAGGCGGTGCGGCCGGTCGCGAGTTGCAATAGAATCAGACCGGCGAAAACCGACATCGGAAGAAAAAGCGGGTTGCCTCTCACTTCCAATTCAGCCGCTACAACTTGCCGACAAGCCCACAGTGCGAAAAGCAAACCCGCGCCCACCTGCACGATCGAGATCGACCACGGCTCCACGGCGCCAAATGCCAAAGGCCCAAACATCAGCAGACCAAACACGCCGTAGAACAAAATGGAATCCAGACGCGAATCGGGAGATCGCCTGAGCGATTTCGACTCGGCAGTCGGTGCGAACGACACTGAGGAAGTCATTGGCCACCCGCAGTGGTTTGGTCCTGTGCTGGTTGGATCTGGGCAAGATGCACCCCATCGATCCACAGCTTGCCTCGAATCGCATTTCCCGCCGGCACTCGTTGTATGCGCAGAAGCAGCAGCGTCGTATCCGGTCCGGTGCTAAATGGTCCCCCTACGCGTTTCCAGAAATCCGCGTCTTTCAATTCCTCACTGGCAAAGTAGCTGGCACCGGTAAACCGGTCTTCGAGCAGAAAGCGTGGCCCACCGGCGCCCTCCAAGTTCTCTGACTTGAAATACGCGGAAAACTCGTACTGCGTATTCGGCTCGACTGGAATGAGTTGCCGTATGCCTGCGTCTTCCATTCCACGACTGTCAAAGACGATGGATAGAGATCGGTGTCCGGCATGCGGCTCAGCCGGGTCCAGCGCCAGCGAAACGTCCGGGGATTTCTCGTACAGCCAATCGAATCCGCCATTCAGCAGCGGCAGGCTGAAATCGCCGTTCACCACGAGATTTTCCGGGGAAGGCTGATATTGAGAGAGATCGCACAGACTTGCAGCTTGGCGCCAAACTTGGCGAGCCCGGGCTACGTTTCGCTGGTCGATGAGGGATCGCACATAGTTGAAAACGTGGCGCGTCTCAACGGGATGTTGGAGTTGTACCATCTGGGTCCAAACTCTCGCCGCAGCCGCCGGCTCATTCCTGGCGACCAGAAAGTCCAGGAACGCCGAGTACACTTCTGAATTATGTGGAATCACGTCCCGCAGAAGGGCATCGACATCCGGCTTGATCCGCCAGCAGCGATCCAAAGCTGCGGGTGGCAGGTAGGGGTCATTTTCCAGAACCGCACGAAATTCCTGCAACGCCTTATCGGTTTCACCCAGAGCCCAGTAGAAATTTGCAGCCTCCCATGCAACCTCTGGCGTGGACGGATCCGCGGCAACGGCATGTTGCAAAGCATCCTTCTCCTGATCGCTGTCCGCGAGCCGGCGGTAGGTTCTTGAGAGTTCAAGCCAGTAGCTTGCGTTATGCGGGTTTAGCAAGGTCGCAGCTTTCAAGAATTGCGCAGCAGTCACCGGTTCGTGCTGGGTCTGCAAAAAATAGTGCCCAAGCCGGTACTGCTGTTCCGCGTTTCCCGGCTCCAATGTCGCCGCCATTTGCAGACTGGCAAGATCGAGCTTCTGTGAAAAGTAATCTGCGAAGAATTGCCTGGCGACCAATCCAATGTACGCGGTCGCAAACATCAGGCATGTTCCCAGGAAGAGCAGCTTCCCTGCCCGGCCGCGGAGCGCGATTTTCATGTGCGCGTATTCGTTCGGGGAAACTCTGCCCAGGTATCGCGCCACACTATGCTCCGCTCGAGGCGGCTTCAGAGACAACTTCCTCTGCACTACTCAACGCGTCCTCTTGGTAATACCCGTGGCCGTACTTCCCCTGATATTCGTAATGGTAGTAATAATCCGGCGAATTGAGATCGACTGCATTCACGAGCACGCCGCACACCCGGGCGTTCACTTGCAGGAGAATATCGCGCGCGCGTCGCAAAGCCGGTTTCGTGGTATGTCCAGACCGAATGACGAGAACGACTGCATCAGCACCGGTCGACATGACCACCGCATCCGTGACCGACAGTGTCGGCGGGGAGTCTACGACAATGTGGTCATAGTGTTTTCGGAGCTCATCGAGAATGTCTTTCATCTTCGCCGAGGCCAGCAGTTCAGCCGGATTCGGTGGCGGCGTACCGGCTGGAAGTATGAAAAGGTCAGGCAAAATCGTCGATGGAATGATTGCCTGTTGCAGAGTAGCGGTGCCAGTGAGTACGTTGCTGAGGCCGAGCTTTGGACCCATGCCGAGGGTTTTGTGAATGCTGGGCCGGCGGAGGTCCGCATCGATCAGCAAGACCCGCGTGCCTTTTTGGGCTAGCACGATCGCGGAGTTCACACTGGTTGTGGTCTTGCCCTCCTCAGGCAGGGCGCTGGTAACGAGAATGACCTTCGGAGGTCCTCCCGCAAACGTCAGGAGCAACGATGTACGCAACGCGCGGTAAGACTCGGCCATCTGCGACCTGGGACGCGACTTCGTCACAAGTTCAACCGCCTCCTTCGACGAGGCCAACGCCAGCTTGTCGCGTCCGCCTACTTCTTTTGTAGTTCTCGACCCGAGAGGAATCATTCCTAGTGACGGAAGCGCCGAAATCATTTGTGCTTGCTCGGGAGTTCGTACGGTGTTGTCCATACTCTCCATGAGGAACGCGAGGCCGATGCCGGTCGAAAGACCCAACGCCAACGCAAAGGCAAGGTTTCGCAGCAGGTTCGGGCCGGAGGGCGTCGAAGGAACCCGTGCGACGTCCACGATGCGGAAGTTATTCGACCTCAAACCTGCGGTAACGCCGGCTTCCTTTAGTTTCTCGAGCAATCCTTCGGAGAGTGTCCGGTTCGCGTCGACGTCGCGCTTGAGCAGGCTGTATTCGATGGCACTCTCGTTCAGCTTGTTAGCCTCCTGTTTTTGTTGCTCGAGCGCGCTGCGCAGCATGCTCTCGCGCTGCACGGCGGCCAGATAGTCGCCACGCAGGCGCGCTGCCACTTTGCGCATTTCAACCTGAATCTGCTCGTCGACTTCTTTGAGTTGACTATTGAGCTGAGCCAACTTCGGATACGAAGGCCCAAATTGAGTGCTCAACTGCGCGACCTGGATTTTCAGATCGGCTTGCTGCTCACGTAACTTTTCCAGCAAGGCTGAATTAGCACTGGAGCCTCTGGCAGCGCCGTCCACATTGGCGGCCGCGGCAGCCGCGATCGAGTCAGAATCACCCGACTGCACCAGTCGATAGATCGATTCCTTCTCCATCCGGGCTGATTCAGCCGAGGTCAATTCGCGGTTCAATTCATCCAGCTTGGCGGTAGTGATGTTCTGCTTTTCGTCAATGCCGAGGATTTCGTGTTCCTTCTGGTACTTGACCAATTTTTCCTGCGAGGTTTCCACCTTTATTTGCAGATCGACCAACTGTTTGGAAAGCCAGTCCGACGCCTGCATGGTGGACTCGAATCGTGTCTTGAAATTCTGTTCCACATAGGTGTTGGCCAGCGTATTCACTACGCGGGCCGCAACGTTCTTGTCCGGGCTGCGGTATCGGACTTCGATGATCCTGGTGTTTGGCACGAGCGCCACCTGCAGACTGCTCTTAAAGTCGGCGAGAGCAGCCGAGGTCTTTGCAGAATCAGGCTGCATCGCATCGGTTGCGAGGTCGAGCGATGAAGACGAGGGCTTGCTCTTTGCACCGAACTCCGGCTGCTTGTCCAGATTTAACTGTCGAATGACCTGCAGAGCCAACAGATCGCTCTTCAGAATCCGCACTTCGGTATCCATGTCGGCCGGATCGTAGTAATCGATGCTGCTGGACGAGTCCTTCAAGTTGAAAGTGACCGGGTCCATCTTGTTAATGGCGATGCTGCCGACCGCTTCGTAGATGGGTGTGCTGCGCAAAGTGGAAATCGCCACGACCCCAACGACCAATACCAAACTTCCAATCACAACCCACTTGTTCTTGATGAGAACCCGCACGTACTCGCGAAGGAGAGAATCATGATTGGGGACGCCAGGATAGGCGCCCGGCGCAGCATTGCGGTTGAACTCAATTGGAAAAGGGGGCTGGAGTTCGCGCAGGAGCTGGCCATTCAGCGGTACTAGCGATCCCGAATCCATAAATGCTCCCGGAGAAATCTGGCGGCGAGATCCGGTCACGCCCGCCTCGCTCTTTTTACAAGCTGGACCCTAACCTGGGTCCGCGTCGCACCTTCTAAAAACCGTTACGGCGATTGGGCACAGTCTAGCACTGCGAGGAGGCGACTCACCGCTCGTAATTCGGCGGGTTCCTTAGTGTTAACGGGGGTTCCCACAGGTTTAGTTGGCGCTCATCTCCGCTATACTGGCGCTGGCAAATTGAATTTTGAATGTGTGCAACACGATCTGACCCGCGCAGATGCTTCAGGCGGGTGCACTTTTGTTTCGAGGGATTACATCGATGAACTGGTCCGAGCAGATTGTACTGGTCACGGGCGGGACGGGTTCTTTCGGCAGGAAGTTCGTCGAGCTGATGCTACGGGAGTACCGTCCGCAGAAGCTTATCGTCTTCAGCCGGGACGAACTCAAGCAGCATGATATGCGGGTTTCGGGATTCGACCACCCAAGCTTGCGCTATTTCATCGGCGATGTGCGCGATGCGCCGCGTTTAGAACGGGCATTTTCCGGAGTTACGGTGGTAGTTCACGCGGCAGCGCTCAAGCAAGTTCCCGCCTGCGAATACAATCCGTTTGAAGCCATCCAGACCAACATCATGGGCGGCCGCAATGTCATCGACGCCGCGATCAATCGCGGAGTGCGACGCATTCTCGCCTTGAGTACCGACAAGGCAGTGAACCCCATCAATCTGTACGGCGCGACCAAATTGTGCGCGGAAAAAATGTTCGTACAAGCGAACGCATACTCCGGGGCGCAGAATACTCGATTCAGTTGTGCGCGCTACGGAAACGTCCTGGGCAGCCGCGGCAGCGTGATCCCGGTTTTCCGGGAACAGCGCAAGCGCGGCAAGATCACGATTACCGATTCCCGCATGACCCGCTTCTGGATCACGATCGAGCAGGGAGTCAGACTCGTGGTTCGTTGCATCGAGCAGATGCACGGCGGCGAAATCTTTGTTCCCAAGATTCCGAGCATGAAGCTGGTGGAAATGGCCGAGGCGATCGCACCGGGTTGTGATGTCGAAGCGATTGGGATCCGCCCGGGCGAAAAACTGCATGAGGTCCTGCTGTCGGAAGATGAAGCTCGTCACGCACTGGAAACGGATGACATGTTCGTGATCCAACCGGCGCATCCCTGGTGGCAAAAGGAGAACTGGAAACAGGCTCGTCCACTTCCCGAAGGATTCCGTTACGCCAGCGACAACAACTCCCAGTGGTTGAGCGCTGAGGAACTGTACGAACTTGTCGGCGAAAGTTCTCCGATGATCGCCGCGTGGCCAGCGGAACAAAAACTACGCGCCCCGGCTTAAAGGGAAACTCATGACCGTGGCTCCAGTAAGCGGTGAAGTGCTGGCGATTGACGGCGGATTTCCTGTCCGAAGCACTTTGCTGCCTTACGGACGACAGTCCATCGACGAGAGCGATATTCAATCAGTTGTGGAAGCGCTGCGTTCCGATTGGCTGACCACAGGTCCCAAGGTTACCGAGTTCGAAGAAGCGATGGCTGCATGGGTGGGCGCGAAACATGCGGTCAGCTTTAGTTCGGGGACAGCCGCCTTGCACGCTGCCACGTTCGCCGCCGGGTTGCAAAATGGAGATGAAGCGATCACTTCTCCGCTGACTTTTCCTGCCACCGCGAACTGCGTGCTTTATCAGGGAGCGCGGCCCGTCTTCGCTGATGTTCTTGATGACACACTAAACCTTGATCCCGAACAGGTGGCCACTCGGATCACCGGACGGACAAAAGCGATCCTTCCCATCGATTACGCGGGCCATCCGGCGGATTTGGATTCCATCCTGCAATTGGCGGAGCGGCATGGACTGGTGGTGATCGAGGACGCCTGCCACGCCCTGGGCGCGGAATATCGCGGACGCCGCGTCGGCAGCCTCGCGCACATGACGGTTTTCAGCTTTCATCCCGTCAAGCATCTTACGACGGGTGAAGGTGGCATGGTCACAACCGACAATCCTATCTTTGCCGAGACGCTTCGCCGCTTTCGAAATCACGGGATCAGCAGCGATGCGAGACAACGGCAAAGCGCCGGTCAGTGGCAGTACGAAATGGTTCTGCTGGGATTCAACTATCGTCTGACTGACATCGCATGCGCCCTTGGCCTCCGGCAAATGAAAAAGCTGGAGGCGAATTTGGCGCGACGCAGGCAAATCGCAGCCCGATATACCTCGGAGTTTCGCAACATGCCCGGTGTGCTCCCACCGCAGACTCGCCCGCACGTCGTTTCCGCCTGGCACCTTTACCCTGTGCGCCTGGATCTGGCGAGGCTCTCGGTTAATCGAAGCGAAGTGTTCCGAGCCCTGCATGCGGAGAATATCGGCGTGAATGTCCACTACATTCCGGTTCACCATCATCCCTACTACCGCGATCGTTTTGGATTCAGAAATGGAGATTATCCCGTCGCCGAAGCCGCCTATGAATGTCTCATCAGCCTGCCGATGTTTCACGGTATGACCGAGAGGGATATTGAAGATGTAGTTCACGCACTGGGGAAAATCCTGGCGCACTTCGAAAGGTAACCGAAACAGAAGAAGTCCACATGAAGATCGTTGCTATCATCCAGGCTCGCACGGGTAGCACACGTCTACCAGGCAAGGTCCTCATGGATCTTGGAGGCGAGACGGTCCTCGCCCGAGTGGTACGGCGTTTACGCCGCGCCAGACTCATCGAAGAAACTGTGGTTGCGACGACTACATCGAAGGCCGACGACTCCATTGTTGAGGAGTGCGAGCGCCTGTTAGTGCGAGTCTTCCGGGGCGAAGAGAACGACGTGCTCGACCGCTACCAGCAGACCGCCAAGTGGACAGGGGCGGAAGTAGCTGTCCGAATCACGTCGGATTGTCCGTTCATTGATCCAGAAATTACCGACAATACCATCAGCGCATTCCTTGAATCCAAGCCTCACTATGCCAGCAACGCGCTACAGCAGACTTATCCGCGCGGTCTCGATACAGAAGTCATGACGGCTGACGCTTTGGCTTGTGCGTGGCGGGAAGCGACGGCACCCTACCAGCGATCGCATGTAACTCCTTACCTCTACGAAAACCCGGATCGGTTCGACATTCTCACAATCAGAAGCAATACCGATTACAGTCGCCATCGGTGGACGCTCGACACGGCAGAAGATCTCGCCTTTACCCGCGCAGTTTACGGTCGCCTTAACAACGATGACACTTTTTCCTGGCGCGACGTGCTGGCTTTGCTGGAGCGAGAGCCCGAGTTGGTGAAGTTGAATTGTAACGTCATTCAGAAAGCGTTACACGAGGGCTGATGCCTGTGCCGCAGGTGGAGATGCCCCCGACGAAACTTTCGCTTGCGAGGCGACAATGATAATTGTCACTGGTGCAAGTGGACTGCTTGGTGCCAGCCTGATTACGCAGGCGCATGCCCTCGGTCGCGAAGTGGTCGGCATTTGTTATCGCAATCTTCTGCGTGTTCCCGGAACTCGAATTTACCAAGTCGACTTGACCAATCGCGAAGCGGTGCGAACTCTTTTTGCGTCTCTACGGCCCGAGGGCATCGTTCATTGTGCCGCTGCCACAAGTGTGGACTGGTGCGAAGACCATCCTGAACTGGCGGATCAGATTAATGTTCAGGCATCATCGTTTCTGGCTGAAGTTGCTGATGAACTGAACGCCCGCTTTCTCTACATTTCGACCGATTCGGTGTTCGACGGCAAGCTCGGCAACTATTCGGAGAACGATTCACCCGCGCCCCTCAGCGTATATGCAAAATCGAAATTGAACGGGGAACAGGAGGTGCTTCGGCGGCACTCCTCACCTCTTATCGTTCGTGTCAATATTTATGGATGGAGCGTGCAGCCCAAGCAGAGTTTCGCCGAATGGATCCTCGACGAGCTTTGGGCGGGCAAGCAAGTGCGCGGATTCGCCGACGTCTATTTTTGTCCGTTGCTGGCCGACGATCTCGCAGAAGTCTTGTTGAACATGCTGGACGGCGGCCTACACGGGACGTACCACGTCGCAGCCTCGGAGCGAATCAGCAAATATGATTTCGCCAGGCGAGTTGCCATGACCTTCGGCTTCGGGGCGGATTGCGTGGCTCCTGCGAGCATCCTGGCAGCGAAGCTTCGCGCGCCGCGGCCGGTTGATACCTCGCTCAATACGGAAAAGGTTCGTGTAGCGATAGGCAAGTCCATGCCGGACATCGAGAGTGGGCTTCGTCGGTTTCGGGATCTGTACGAATGCGGATATCGAAATCGGCTCAAGAGCTTTGTAGTGGGGGCTAGCTAAATGAACTCGTTGAAATTGGGGAGAAAGATTGTCGGGCTGGAGAGTCCGACATACTTCGTCGCTGACATTTCCGCAAATCACGACGGGGATCTGGAGCGCGCGATTCTTCTCATTCGGCTGTGCGCGGAAGCTGGCGCGAACGCCGCGAAGTTCCAGAATTTTCGCGCGCCTAAAATCGTGAGTGACAAAGGTTTTCAGGCGCTGGGCAAGCAGCTTTCACACCAGTCCAAATGGGGGAAAACCGTCTTCCAGGTGTACCGGGAGGCCTCTTTGCCCTGGGAGTGGACACCCATTCTGAAACAGGAATGCGAAAACCGCGGCATCGATTATTTCTCGGCTCCCTACGACCTCGAAGCGGTCGATATGCTCGATCCTCATGTCGAGCTTTTCAAGATCGGCTCCGGAGACATCACCTGGCCCGATATGTTGCGCAAAATCGCCCAAAAAAGAAAACCAGTGCTGCTGGCAACGGGAGCTTCGGAAATTGCCGAAGTGCAGCGTGCCGTCCAGGAAATTCTGCAGATCAATCCACAACTGGTTCTCATGCAGTGCAACACAAACTACACGGGCAGTCTCGAGGGCTTCCGGCACATCCACCTGAGAGTCTTAGAAACGTACCGGGCTATGTTTCCCGACGTGATTCTTGGTTTGTCCGACCATACTTCGGGACACGCCACAGTTCTCGGCGCGGTCACGCTGGGCGCGCGCGTAATCGAAAAACACTTCACCGACGACAGCCGCAGAGAGGGGCCAGATCACCCATTCTCGATGACGCCGCAGACGTGGCGCGACATGGTAGACCGCACCCGTGAACTCGAGAGTGCGCTGGGCTCCCCCATCAAACTGGTAGAGGAAAATGAACGCGAAACCGTGGTCATACAACGGCGGTGCCTACGGGCGGCGATGGATTTGTGCTCGGGCACGGTACTGCGGCCGGAGATGCTGGAAGTGCTTCGCCCCGCTCCACGCGACGCGATTACGCCACTTGAGCTATCGCGAGTGGTTGGCAGGACTCTGGTTCACGATTTGTCAGCGGGCGATTATCTCAAATGGACGATGGTTAACCACGCTGAGGTCCACTAGTGCGTATCCTTTATTTCTCCGACAATTGCTCGGACCATAATCGCAGGTTTCTGGAAAAGCTGGCTTCGTTGGGGAACGATGTCTTTTTCCTCGACGCCACACAAACAGAAGTAGCGGAAAGCTGGTTACCCCGCGGAGTTAAGAACTTGCGGTCGAAACAGAGGGTCCCGCGAGATGAAGATCCAAGCGAGTTTGCTGGGTTTCTCGGCGGGTTTCAGTCGTTGTTGAGAGATGTCCAGCCTGACATTGTCCATGCCGGGCCGGTTCAGACTTGCGGTTACGTTGCTGGTCTTTCCGGCTTTCATCCCTCGGTGGTGATGTCTTGGGGGTCGGATATTCTGGTCGACGCGGATCGAAATGCGGAGTGGAAACGCGCGACTGAAGTCGCTTTGCGCGAGGCGGACGGATTCTTCTGTGACTGTGATACTGTCCGAAAATCTGCCCGGCGCCACGCGGCAATTCCGGATTCGCGGATCGTGCAGTTTCCGTGGGGCCTTAAGCCCGGCTCGTTTTCGCCGCACGGGCCGGCGGAGTCCCGGGAGAGTTTGGGCTTCAGTAGGGATGCATTCGTTTTCATCAGCACGCGCTCATGGGAGCCCATATATGACATCGAGGTGCTGCTTCAGGCTTTCAATTGGGCGTATCGGGAGAACGACCGGCTGCGCTTGCTCTTGCTGGGAAACGGTTCACTGGCTGGGCGGGTTCGGAGATTCATCACCGAGAATAAATTGGAAAATGTAGTTGTCTCTACCGGAGTAATTGCAGGCACGCAGACTCCTCGCTGGTTCCGCGCGGCGAATGCGTACGTCAACTGCGCCCGATCCGACGGAACCTCCGTCTCGTTGCTGGAAGCGATGGCGACGGGGCTTCCCGTGGTCGTCACGGATATTCCATCCAACCGCGAATGGATCACCGAAGCGGAGAATGGCTGGCTGGCAGCAACCGGTTCTCCGGAGAAGTTCGCCGAGAAGCTGCTACGCACCGCGAGTTTATCGCCCGATGACCTTGCATCGATCTCGAAGAGGAACCAGCGCCTGGTCGTTGAACGCGCAGACTGGGACAAGAATTTTCCGAGCCTCCTGCGACTGTACGAGAGCCTCGTAAGCCGCGCGGTGATTCAAGCATGAGGCTGGTCAGCCCGTTATTGAAGCACGTTATTTATCCGACCCTATCGAGGGCCGGATATCTACGACGCGCGGCCCGGAGTGGACCCGCAGTATTGACCTACCACGGTATTTTGCCTGCGGGGTACACAATCGTCGATCCAACTCTTGATGGCAATCTGGTCAGCGCAGACGTGTTTCGGGCGCAGATCCAATTCTTGAAGCAGCGTTATAACGTCATCTCGGCAAAAGAATTTCTGCTCTGGTGTGAGTCCGGGCATGAATTGCCGCCGCGTTCGGTGCTGCTGACTTGCGATGACGGCCTGCGCAACTCGCTCTTCGAAATGCTGCCCATTCTTCAGGAATTCGAGCTTGAGTGCCTCTTCTTTGTCACTGGCGCTTCTCTCGGCGGCACGGCCACAATGCTTTGGTATGAGCAGCTTTACCTGATGCTCCTGGCGGCTCCTGCAAGCTTTACGCTGGAGCTACTTGAAATCGGACTACACGCGGAGGCAGGCGAACGGGAAAACCGTCGTTTGTGGTCGGATTTGGTAAAAAACCTTTCGCAATACGATCCGAACCGCCGCGGAGCGATACTGGGGAGAATCCGAATGCAATTGGGGCTTTCCGAGCGATGGGATGCGGCACACCAAGAGAACCCTGCGTTCCGCCGGCGCTTTTTAACGTTGAACTTGCCGGAACTGCGTCAGCTTGCCAGGGCCGGGATGTGCATCGGTGCGCACACCATGTCTCATCCGATGCTGTCGCAGTCTTCGCCCGACGCCGCGTGGGCCGAGATCTGGGAGAGCAAGCGAAACCTGGAACAGGCTCTCGGTCAAGAAACATGGGCGCTAGCTTATCCGTTCGGCGATTCGATCTCGGTCACGTCGCGGGAACTGCAAATGGCCGAGCGGGCCGGTTTCCAGTGTGCATTCCTCAACATGGGAGGAGGTCGGGCAACTCAGACCACAAAGTTTGCGCTGCCGCGGGTCCACGTCACCTCCGAGATGAACCTTGCGGAGTTTGAAGCGCATATTTCAGGTTTTCATCGATCGTTACAAGAGTGGTTTGGACCAGCAGACCTGAGTGTTGCGGCGGGGTCGAACTCTTGAGCATACAAACAATGCCAGCGCGGGATGAGGCAGTCAATCTCCGAACGTACCGCGTCCCCGAGGTCGCCTCTCATTATGCCGCGCTCAATTACCTGACTCCCTGTGAACAATTGCTCTTTCGGACTCACATTAAGCCGGGTATAGCGGTACTCGACCTGGGAGTGGGCGGAGGACGCACAACGCCATATCTCTCCAGAACTGCATCGCGCTATGTGGGGGTTGACTACTCGGAGGCGATGCTTCATGTCTGCAAGAAGAAATTTCCGGATCTGGATTTCGTGCTGGCAGATGCGTCCGATTTGTCCGCGTTTGAAGACGCGTCGTTCGATGCGATCGTATTCTCGTTCAACGGACTGGACTATGTTGTTCCGGACGAAAACAGGTTGCGATGCCTCCGCGAATGCTGGCGGGTGTTGCGTACCGACGGAGTGTTTGTTTTCTCTTCCCACAATCCACGCTCCATTCTGGTTCGCGCGGATTGGGACCGCGGCAGATTACGGTCTTTCGCAAGCAGATACATTTCGCCCGGAAATGCATTCTTTTCTTTGATGTTCGGAGGTCTCACGGCGGCGAAGGCGGCCCATTCTTTTGTTCGCGCGACAGGAGAATCCATATCGCGAATTATCCGGCGACTTCCCATGCCAGCCTTCTGGAACGGCGAGGGCAACCTCTATGATTTGAGCCATGGGGGACTGCTGACCCATTGCTCGACACCGGACCATGTGGCCGCTGAACTGGAAGAACTAGGTTTCCGGCTCGTCGAGTTGATGGGGGATGACCATCCGCGAGGCAGCCGGGCGCTTCTGACCGATTGGTATTACTACGTATTTTCGAAAACCGATAATCGTTCGATTGGCAGGAAAGCTTGCGCCTAGTTCTGCACCGAGAAATTCCAGACGACGCCAACCTTGGCCGCCAGTGGAACTCACTGGTGCACCAGATGGAACGTCCGGAGGTGTTCTTCACCTACGAGTGGGCCCTCGCCGTGAGTCGCGCGTACCAAGCTGCTCTCGTGCCTTTGCTGATGCTTGCATACGACCGAGACTGTTTGGTTGGTGTCGTAGCCTTAGCAACCGACAACACGCGACAAGAAACATTCTTCCTGGCGAGCTCCACGGCGGACTATTGCGATTTTGTTTCATCTCCTGCCCACCGATGTGAGTTTGTGGATCTGGTCTTTAGTGAACTGGGAAGGCTAGAAGCACAGGCGCTAATGCTGGCGAGCCTACCGGAAGACTCCGCTACTTCGCACGCGATCACACCCGCTGCGGCAAGGCACGGTTATAAAACATTCTCCCGGCCCGCATCCGTGTGCGCTCAGATCGCGCTGGGATCGTTCACGGAGCGGCAAACCCTAAAGGACCGGGTGACCAATCGCAAGGCGCTTCGCTATGCGCTCAAAGGCCTGTGCAAGCAGGGGCCCGTAAGCATTGATTATCTGAAATCGCGTGAGAGTGTTCGGGCAGGACTGCCGGAGTTCATCCAAGCTCATATTGCCCGGTTCCTTTTCTCCGGCCGGAGCAGTAATCTCGGCCAACCACAGCGTCAGATGTTCCTAGCCGAACTGGCCGACTTGCTTTCCGTCGAGGGTTGGATTGTGCTCACCCGCCTTCGAGTCGGTGACCATCCGGTGGCCTGGAACTATGGATTCCAGTTCTGTGGAAGCTGGTTTTATTACCAACCCACGTTTGACAGTGAGTGGCGGCAATTCTCTCCGGGGTTCTGTCTGCTCTCGAAAATTGTAGAAGCTGGCTGCGATGACCCTGGAATCGAGCGGGTGGACTTGGGGCTGGGCGGGGAAGGTTACAAAGAACGATTTTCGACAGGCGCCCGCCGAACGCTGGACTCCACGGTTACCGCCTCGACGACCCGTTACCTCCAAGCGGCAGCTCGCTATCACGTTGCGACCGCGATCAAGTCTTCCCCACGGCTGGAACACGGTGTTCGGTGGGCGCTGGGGCGTGTCCCGACAGGCGGCGGTCAAGGTTGAAGATATTGCTGCTTACATCCCGACGACACGTTTCCGTTGCCCGGCCCGACGGAGCACTGGGATCTGATTGTTGACTTTGCGCGTGCTCCGGCCATCACCTACGAAAACTGGGGCCGGCAAGCCGGTTGCCGCTACTCAGCCTCCTTCAGTTCGCTGAAGAAATCGACGATCTCCGCCGGGCTCGGCATCTTCTGCAACTGGGGAAGGGATGCATGGCGGACGCGTGGGGAATCGATTGGTGGGATGTATTGTCGTTGGAAATCGTCCCCCAGTTGCAACAGTTCATGCTGCTGCACAGGTTAGCGAAGACACTAAGCCCGAGTTGCGAGCTGTATTCTCGTCGGCCAGACCTCGAGCCACGGCTCTGAGCAGACTCCTCGGAGCCCGCTTAACGATCCTGGAAACCCGCATTCAGTCAGTCATTCACCGGGCACGCCACTATCGCGAAGTCTTCGTGCATCTCGATACGAACCAACTTGCCCAGGCAGTGGAGGATAAATGCGACAGCGATCACTCCATCCGCCGCCACTTCACTCGTCGCGGTCATGCCTCGGGGGGGCCCGTCATCCTGTCGCCGTCGGCCTACATCAATGTCTCCCGCACTATTCTTTCCTATGCCGTACTCCTCCCGGACCATCGATTTCTTTTAGTCCGCACCAGGAGCAACGCTAAGCCTGCATCCCTCCCCGCGAATGTCTGCTCGAAAGCGCTGGCGCCATACTTCATATCGAGCGACAAGCAGGAAATCGCTTCCCTGCTCGAGTCGTGGAACACCTTGAGAAAACGCCTTGTTTGCGGAGCAGAAGAGTTCAACTCGGCCGATGCGGTCGGAATATTACGGCGGGTTGCTGAGCTTTTGCCTTGGGGAATCGCCCTCCGCGACGCCTGGAATCAACTCTTCGAATCCGTGGAAGTGAGCGCTTGCCTTTCCGCAGACGATAGCAATCCTCCTTCGAGAATTCCGCTGATCATAGCCAAGAATCGCGGGATTCCCGCCCTGGCGTGTCATCACGGTGCTCTGGATTACATGATGGCAATCAAGGAAAACCACGCGGACCGCTATCTGGCCAAGAGTGAGATGGAACGCGATTACCTCACGCGCGTCTGCCAACTTGCCCCGGAAGAGATTGTTGTTGCGCAACCGGTTCAGCCAAAACCGTTAGCGTTGCGGCCTGTGGGTCGTCGTTCTCCTGCGTGGCTGGTTTTTTTCACTGAACCCTATCGGGCCGGCGGATGGCGCAGCGAAGAAATCTACCGCGATCTACTGCCGCGTTTGTGTTCCCTCGCTCAAACCTGTGGATTGAAACTGGTTTTCAAGCTCCATCCTTTTGAAAGCATCAGAGGTCACCGGAGATTGTTAAGGCGCATCGCCCCCGCCCAAGAGGGCCAAATCGAAGTGCTCGCAGGTCCGCCGTCCGATCTGTTGTGGAGCAACACACAAATCGCTCTGACCGTGCAATCATCCACCGGTTTGGAGTGTGCCGCCCAGAACATTCCGGTTTTTTTCTGCGCCTGGCTGCGCGATGCTTATTCCGGATACGTTCAGCAATACGCGCGCTTTGGCGTCGGTCACGTGTTGGAATTCGCGGATGAGATCGCACAAATTCCAAGACTGATTGATCGGCACAGCAAACAATCTGTCCCGCAGCGCCAAGATCCTGGCCGGCTAAGTTCCGATGAGTTGTCGCACCTGTTTTCAGAAACTTACTCTTTCCCTGTTGCAAGCAGCGCGTGACAGCTTTCTCCGGGGTAAACGGAATGAACGCTTCATAACAGATTTCCGAATCCGACGGATGACACGACCACGACAATGAAAAACACGGTCCGACCGATCACGATTTTCACTCCTTCGGATGCCGACGAAGACGATACCAACGCTCAGAACCTTACGGTGAAAGAGATTGTGACTCGCCTTCCGTCAGAGGAGTTCCGCGTGATCATGTTCTCGGAAGGCAATCCCGATCCGCGAATTGTAGCGCGCCGAAATACTGAGTTGGTACCTTGGACGAAACACGGGAACACTCTCCGGCTGCTGAGGCGCTGCCTTTTCCCCAGGCCTGACATCTACTTCTTTCCCCGACACGGCCCGCTTGACCGCGCCTTCTTCAACTCGAGAAAGTACCTGGGAAAAAGAACGGCGCTGGTGAGCTACGTCGTAATGACAATGAATGACCTCACTGGAACGGGCTTGATCGGCCGCTCGATCATCGAGGCGGACAGAGTCTGCACCAACTCGAAGTATGTAGCTGAAACAGTTCGCGCAAAATTCGGTTTGGAGTCAACCACGGTTCATGATGGAATCGACCGCCGATTTTTTTTTCGCGCCTCCGCGAGAGCGAGGAGGCTCGTGACCCCAAATCGCTGGTGGTTCTGTACGCAGGCTCCCTCCAACCGCGGAAGCGGGTCGAACTGCTGATTGAGGAAGCCGTGCGCTGGCCACATGTGCAGTTTCGCGTGGCGGGCCGCGGTGAAACCGAAGGGAACTGCCGCGCTTTGTGCCGGACGCTCGATTGCCGCAATGTCTCTTTCTTGGGTCATCTGTCGTCGGCGCAACTCGGAGAAGAAATGCGGAAAGCGCACGTTTTCTTTTTCCCAAGCATTCTCGAAGGTCATCCGCAAGTTCTCGGACAGGCAGCCGCTTGCGGCTTACCCGCAATCGCCATGAATCTCTACCGTCCAGATTACGTCGTTCATGGAGAGACTGGCTTCCTGGCAGAGTCGGATGCGGAACTGACCCAATATTTGGAGGTGCTGCTGCGCGATTCGGCCTTCCGGCAATCCATGGCGTCAGCTGCTGCGCGGCACTCAGGAAACTTTGATTGGGACCGGATTGCTGAGCAATGGATCGGAGTTTTTCGGGACGTGGCTGAAAGTCAGCAGCGCGGTTTGGGAGAAACGGCGTAGTGAACGCGACCACTCAATTTGTGCGGGAGCCTGCTCCAAAGGCAGTGGGCCTGTCCCGCGTTATCAACAATTCGGTTGCCCTCGTTCTCCTGGACTTGTTGAACAAGGCAATTCCCCTGATCGTGTTCCCGCGCGTAGTTCGCGCTCTCGGACCCGCGGCCTACGGACAATTGGGATTCGCCGGCGCAGTCGCTGGCTTCTTCGGCCTACTGGCTTCTCCGGGCTTCTCCACCTACGCGCTGCGAGAAGCGGCCAGGGACAGCGAAAACGGTTCCGTTCCTGGTTAAACACGTTCTTGGAGCGCGGATTGTGTTCGCAACTGGCGCGTATGCGCTGCTCGCGCTCTTTACTTGTTCTTTGCGCCGCCGGACGGCCAGACGCGTCTGCTGATCATGCTGTCTGGTCTGGCATTCGTGGTCGGCAGTCTTGACACGCAATGGATTTTCGCGGCTCGCTCGCGCATGTCCGTGATCGCAGTACAGGGCGCGTTAGCACAACTTGCGTACGCCGGCCTGATCCTGGCTCTGGTTCGCGGTTCGGGCGACGCGTGGATTATTCCGTCGGCAACCTTGCTTTCTCTGGGTCTGAGCACGCTGCTTATCTGGCTGCCCGCACGCCGTCAATATCACATCCCTGTGCCGGAAATCTCACCGCAGACCTGGCGCCTTTTCCTGCCCATCTGCATGGTAATGGGATTTGCCAGCCTCATGTCGATGATCTATGACCAGATTGATGTCGTCATGCTCAAGTACTTTCGAGCCGACGCAGAGCTGGGAACTTATGTGGCCAGTTATGGCCTGATGACAATGGCAATGTCGTTCCTCCCGATCCTGGGTCAAGTGTTTCTGCCGCTGCTCTCGGGAACTGCGGGACAGAATCTCGATGCGGAGAGGAAGATATCTGCGTTGGTTCGGCAATGCTACCGTCGGGCTGGCACTGCCCATCGCAGTGGGCGGTTTTATTCTGGCGGTTCCTCTCACCCAGTTTGTCTTCGGAAGTCAATATTCGGGATCAGGGATTCTGTTCCGCTGGCTGATGCTGACCATCATCACCGGGACCAGCGGCGAGTTATTGCGGAGCGCAACTTATACCCAATGGCCGGGAAAAGAAATATCTTGTCGCAGTTCTCACCGGAGCAGCGACGAATGTCGTGCTGAATCTGTTCTTGATTCCCAAGTATGGAGGCCTCGCGGCGGCATTCACAACCGCCTTCAGTCAAGGCGTTGTGGCGCTCATGAACTATTATTTCGTCCAGAGACTTAACCAAGCCACGCCTTGCTCGCTGCCGTGGCAATGTCGGTTCCCGCCACCTGCCTTATGGCGATCAGTCTTGTAACCATGCAGATTCTGTATCCGGTTCAAGTCTTGGCACTTAGTCACTCTGGGAGCCTTGGTCATACCTGGTGTTTACGCGCTGAGTCTTAGTCTGTGGAATCGAATTAACGCGGCGCGGGAGTCGTGAACGGAGGTCGCAGCCAGTGAAACCCTCGTCTGTGTCATGGAACAGCCCGCTATCCGTCCAAAGTGACAGCGGTTGGTTCGTGACATTGCGGGAGACGCCGCAGGCAAAGAATATTGGAATTCGATCTGGAAAAAACTTCCACCTGTAGAGGCGCTACGAAGGGCCGGTCTATGAGCAACATCCCGGTGCTGTCCAGATTTCTCTCCCATGCCGGCGGCGGTGACGCCATTGAAATCGGATGTGGTACCGGCAGCTACATGATTTACCTCAACAAGGAATTTGGATACCGCATCGACGGACTCGACTACTCCGACAACATGGATTATGTTCGCGCTAATCTGTGACTACAACGGCATCCAGGACTCACAACTCTTTAATGCCGACTTTTTTGAATTCGTCGCCCGCCAAGAAATACGATCTCGTCCTGTCGGGAGGCTTCGCTGAACACTTCGACGACTACGAGTCTGTTGTAAGCGCGACACGCCGAATGGGCAAAACGGGGCGGGCTCGTCGTCATCATCGTGCCGAACTTGACTCACATTCACAGGCTGCTTTGTGGCTTCTTCGCGCCCGAAGTCCTGCGCGTCCACCGCTTTCCCTTAATGCGAAGTCACATATTGCGTCAAACCCTGGAGAAAGCCGGCTTGCAGCGTTTTGCATTGTGAATATCACAAGACGTTTCGCCCCACTTACGATGTGCCGCGGGGCGTCGGCTTGTTCTTCAGATCTGTGCACAAGCTGCTGCGGGCCTCCGGGCTCGATGAAATCGGCAATCGGTTTGGCAGCCCATATCTGATCTCAGTCTCCAGAAAGAATTAAGTTGTATGCACTGGTCAACCGCCAACACGCAACAGAATCAACCAATGGATACCGCGCCTTTCTGGGGATTACAACGGCCATCGGTAGCCATATTGCTGTCGGGCCGGGAGAAGTTCAGCGCGTACTACGGTGGCGCTCTGGCTCGGTGGACTTACGAGGTCTACAGCCGGCTCACCGAGGAAATCAAGGTCACGGTTTTCGGCTTTCCTACCTGCAGTGAAGACGTCTACCCACTCTCGCACCAAAGCAGCGCAGCTTGGCGCGCCTGCCAAGTCATAAGTCGAATCCCGGTTGCGCGGCGCTATGAAGAGCAACTGTGGTTGCGGGCACTGATGCCACATCTTCGAAAGCTTGATCTTGTGCACGTCCACAACCGGCCTCAATGGATTGCTCCTCTGCGCCGAATGGGCTATGAAGGAGCGATCCTGCTTCATTTGCAGAACGATCACCTGGGCCATTGGACTGGACAGATGCTGGACGACCTGGCTTTGCTGGTTGACCGAGTCGCGGTGTGCAGCAGCTTTCTTCGTGACTGCTTTGCAGCGAAATCGCCAACTTTAGCGGCTAAAACCCACGTCGTATTTAACGGCGTGAACCGGAAGTTATTCTTCCCGCGTGAAGAAACTCGCGATCCGAAAACTATTTTATTTGTAGGACGCTTTGACCCCGAGAAGGGTGTACTTCAGCTCATACAAGCCTTTGCCCGAGTTTTACAAGCTCATCCCGACGCCACGTTGGTAATCGGAGGCGCCACCGGTTTCGGAACGCACAAGGAAACACCTTACGTGCGCCAGGTGCGCGAGCTTGCGAATTCGGTCGCGGAAGGGCATAAGGGGAAGATTCAATTTACGGGTTACATTCACCACGACCGAGATTTGCCCGCGTGGTTCCAGAGAGCGACCATTTTCGCCAGTCCCTCATTGTTCGAGGAACCGTTCGGGCTGGTAAACGCGGAGGCGATGGCTTGCGCGACGCCCGTGGTCGGCGCAAATCGCGGCGGTATTCCCGAAGTGTTGGGGAATACGGGACGACTCGTCGATCCCGAAGACACCGAGAATTTCGCGGCTGTGCTTTCCGCTTTGCTGGCGCGCCCCGAGGATCGCGCGCGTCTTGGCACCGCAGCCTATGAGCGTTGCCGAAAGATGTTCGACTGGCGCACGATCGCCGAAAACTGGACAGAATTACTCGAGGACGTAATTGACCAGAGAGCTTGGCTCCGTCGGTCCGCCTAAGGAATCCTCGCGTCCCCGCTCGTCTGCGTCAGTTGCTGCAAAATATCCTCGCGGACATAAACAGCGTCGGCATACAGCGCCCTTGCTCCTCGATCGTATGGAAGGGCAAGCCGATAGAGTCCGAAGCCTTTTTGCGCCATGAGATCGTGCAACTCTGGGAACCCCGAATCACCTTCATAATGTGGGGTAAACGTAACTTCTATAATGACCGACTTGGTTCGCTGCAGGCCTTCTCTGGAATTGTTCAACACCTTCATCTCTGCGCCCTGAATGTCGAGCTTGAGGATTGACACCTCGGCTTCGTTTGCGACCAGTTGATCGTAGGAGATCTTCTTGACGCTCACCTCCCCGATGATGTCCCAGGAATTGGCCGCAAACTCGCCAGCGATACCGGTCCGCGGCCTGAGGAGAGACGAACCTGCGGGGTGTCTGAGCTGATGCAATGTTGCTGTGCCCTCGGCGTCGGCGAGCGCTGCATCGACAATCTCGACGCACGGAAAGGATTTCAAGCGAGTCCTGAGCGGACCGACTAAACGGGGTTCACATTCCACGGCGATTACGTGCTCAGGTCCAAACACGCTCAGCAATGCATCGGTCCAATCCCCCAGATGCGCTCCAGCATCAACACAGGTTCGCAGGGAGGACGTGATCGCCGGGGGAATGAGGTTGAGCCGCGCATCGCAGACCCGTTGATATTGCCGCGCAGACAGTGCCAGCCGACTGGCCTGAGACGACGCCAAGCCCATGCGCATATAGTCGTGGCGCCGGAAGGAATATTGCCAGATTCCGTAGGGAAGAATTTGCCTTGCAAGGGTTTTCAAGAACGACGCCATCTTGCCCAGAAGTTTAGCAGTAGATCCCTTATGGGCAGGCAGAACCTAACTGCCAATTGCGCGACCGGTCACAATGTGGTTCCTTGGACTGGATGGTAGATTGCTTGCTCCCGGAGAAAACTCATCAACCCGAATGCGAGTGCTGACTCTTACTCCCTTCTATCCCACAGTGTCCGATGATGCCGCAGGTGGCTTCATCGCGGAACCCCTGCGGGAACTGGAGCAGTTCGGAGTGACTTCTTGCGTCGTGGCCGTGCAGCCATTGCATCGAAGCGGCGCGGGATCGAACGCTGTTGCTCCCGCCGCAACCTGGATTCGCTATCCCTGCATGCCGGGGGGAATCGGTCTGGCTTCCGCCGGTGCGTTCCTTTATGGCAGCCTGATTTCGAAGGTCCGCAGACTGCATCAATCGCAGCGAATTGACCTGGTCCATGCTCATGCGGCGCTGCCGTGCGGGCACGCTGCGGTGCTGTTGAGCCGGGAACTGAATATCCCTTGTGTTGTTACCGTTCATGGTCTGGACGCGTTCTTCGATCAACAGGTCCGCGGATACGCCGGCCGATGGTGCAAGCGGGTTGCAGATTTTGTGTATCGTTCGGCCTCGCGAGTGATCTGTATCAGCGACAAGGTTGCCGCGAAGGTCGTCGACGGCTCCGCGGCTCATGTAAACAAAAACGTAATCTACAACAGTGTGGATGCGCGGCTGTTTTCTCCGGCATCGACCAACTCCCTCTCGAATAGCATCCTCAGTGTCGGCAACCTGATTCCAATCAAAGGCCACGAATTGCTTCTGCGAGCGCTTGCGGCCGTCGTTCCCGAAAACCCCAATCTTTCATGCGAGATTATTGGCGACGGCCCCGAATACAAACGGTTGGCTGGATTAGCCCGCGATTGCAATATTGCCGACAGGGTTCGTTTTCTCGGCCGTCAAAGCCGAAAGCAGGTGGCTGATGCGATGCGCCGGTGCGCGCTTTTTGCTTTACCCAGCCGATATGAAGGGCTGGGCTGCGTCTACCTTGAGGCGATGTCCACCGAAAAAGCCGTCATCGCCTGCCGTGGGCAGGGGATTGATGAACTCATCCGGCATGGAAGCAATGGCTGGCTCATCGACCCGGGGAACTTGCAACAACTAATCGCAGCGCTGTCCGGACTTCTGCGAGACCTGCAGTTGCGACGGCAAATCGGCGAGGCCGCTCGCCGCACCATCCTGCGAAACTTTACCTCGACGCATCAAGCTACTCAGCTTGCGGCGCTCTATCGGGAGTGCGTGGCATGAGCCGCCGCGTGGTGATCATTACGGAGATCATCGCGCCCTACCGGATTCCTGTCTTCAACGCTCTGGCGCAATGTGGCGGGATCGATCTGCACGTAATCTTTCTGGCAGAAAATGATCGCACCCAGCGCCAGTGGCTGGTTTACAAGGACGAGATCCGGTTCTCCTACCAGGTGCTTCCGTCCTGGAGGCGAAGAGTAGGAAGGCAAAGTTTCTTGCTGAACTGGGGCGCGGAAACGGCGTTGCGGCGAGCGGCGCCAGATTTCATCCTCTGCGGTGGCTACAACTATGTCGCTTCCTGGCAATCCATGTCCTGGGCGCGGCGAAATCGTGTGCCCTTTGCCCTCTGGGCAGAGAGTACGAGTAGAGACTTACGCAGCGGTTATGCCTGGATAGAATTTCTGAAAACAAGATTTCTGCGCGGTTGCGATTCATTCGTGGTTCCGGGAAAATCGTCCGTCGAATATTTGATGGGTTACGGCGTGCCGGAGGAGATGATTTTTACCGCGCCGAACGCGGTGGACACGCGGTTCTTCGCGCAGCAGGCCGAGAGAGTTCGCAGAAACGCCGCAATGCATCGCAAGGCGCTGCGCTTGCCCGCTCGCTTTTTTCTCTTTGCCGGTCGCCTGGTGCCAGAAAAAGGCATTTTTGATCTTGTGCAAGCCTACGGCGCACTGGCATCGGAACTAAGAAAGGAAGTGGGCCTGGTCTTTGTGGGAGATGGCGCCGCCCGGTCCGAACTTCTTGAACACGTGGCAGCGATTAGTCCAGGATCGATTCAGCTCGCAGGCTTCGCCCAGCGTGAACAGTTGGCCGAGTACTATGCACTCGCGGATGCCTTTGTGTTTCCTACGCACACTGATACTTGGGGATTGGTGGTGAATGAAGCGATGGCGTGCGGTTTGCCGATCATTTCCTCCGGCGCGGCGGGTTGCGTTGCCGACCTGGTGGAAAGCGGATGGAACGGACGCGTGGTTTCTCCCCGGGACGTCGTCCAACTAACTTCCGCGATGGATGACCTTGCCCGTGATGCGGATCTTCGATCGCTGATGGGGCTGCGGAGTGGTGAGCGCATCCAGCAATATTCGCCTGAAGCATGGGCTGCTGGTGTGGCAAATGCCGTAACGCCTTTCCGGAGACGGGCGGCATGAGTGACCGATTGTCCAGATTCGTTTCGCCGTTGATGATTGCGATCTCTTGCTTGTTCGCCGCGTATGTCGCCGTTTCCCGTCCGGCTTATTTCAGTAGTTCCGATCAGCTTGCGACCCTCCTGTTTCTTCAGGTCCTGCTGGCTGCGATCTGGAGTTACCGAGCCCGATTTTTCCCGCTGATCCTAGCGGTTTTCCTGTGGGCCGGCACAATACTGCCCCTGAATGCGGCGTGGACATCCGGGCGATGGCTTGTTCTGGCCGTGGGAGCGCTGGTTGGACTGGTAGTTTACGTCAGAGATCAGCGATACTACTTCGCGACATTTCATCTCGTGGCTTTTTTTTGCGTGGTGGCCGCCCTCGTATCCGCCGCCGTATCTGCCTATCCGGCGGTGGCATTTCTCAAAGCGATGAGTTTGCTGCTCCTGTTCCTCTACGGCTCTTCAGGAGCACGGCTGGCTGTGATAGGAAGGGAGGCCAGTTTTTTCTCGAAGTTGATTCTTGGATGTGAGCTGCTCGTATACGCCACTGCAATTTCCTATCTTCTCTTTCAATTCGAAGTCTTCGGTAACCCGAACTCCCTGGGCGCGGTGATGGGAGTGGTCGCATCGCCGCTATTGTTGTGGGGAATTTTGGTAAGCCCGCGGCCAACTACGCGCTGGCGGCGCACTTTTGCGTTTGCGCTTGCCTTGCTATTGCTCTTCAGCAGCTATGCTCGCGCCGGTATTGCTGCGGCGGTCGTTTCCTGCGTTTTGTTATGTGTCGCCCTCCGCCGATATGGGCTCCTGCTCAGGGGGCTGGGTCTGGCCCTGTTACTCGCGACATTCGCGGCCACCGCGGTTCCTCTTCACCAGCAACCTTCGCAGTCGCTAACCTCGGTCTTCGTTTACAAAGGACGGCGCGAGGACGGGATCCTGGCTTCTCGCAGGTCCGCATGGGATGAAACCGTTTCGACGATTCAGCAGCAGCCCTGGTTTGGCAGTGGCTTTGGAACCAGTCCGACCAGTAGCGAAGTCGTTCAACACTCCGGAAGTTTCGAATCGATCCGTGAGGCGACTCGAGAGCATGGCAACAGTTATTTGGCGATCACCGAATGGGTCGGATTCGCGGGCGATGTCCCATTTTTTGCGCTGGTCTTCCTGATCGCTATGAATGTGAGGCGCGCGCTGGCGCAGATTCGCCGTACCGGGAATGTCTACTCGTTTGCGATTCCTTTGGCAGGCGTTTTAGCGGCGGGATTGGTCCATGCCGCCTTCGAAGACTGGCTCTTCGCGCCCGGCTACTATCTCTGCGTTTTTTTCTGGACTCTGGCTTTTATCATGGTTGATGTTCTTCCGGCGACTGCGCCGGTGGCAGCCTCGATGCCGAGCGCTCAGGACGTTTGGGCGAATAATTTCGGCGTGGCTACACTCGGTCGATAATGCACCTCTTCCTCAATTGTCTGGCCGCGAGCGCCGGTGGCGGGTTGACCTATCCGCGAAACGTAGTTCCGCATTTGTCTGCCAGACCCGGCCTGCGAACTACGGTCGCTGCCAACGAGTGTCTGAGAAGTGAACTCGACGGCCTGCCGAGTATCACATGGGCGAACCTGAAAGAAAATCGCGGCGCAGCCCTGCGATTTTGTCGGGAGCAGGCCACGCTGCCTCGGTTGATTCGCGAGAGTGGTGCAGATGTGCTGATCTCCGCCGGCAACTTCGCGCTGTGGAGATCACCCGTGCCTCAGATTCTTCTTTCAGGAAACTCTCTCTACACATCGGCGGATTTTTATCGTGACCTTTGTTCGCGGGGAGACTACCGCATTTGGTTGGATACCCGGATCAAGGGAATCTTCGCGAAGAGGTCGATAGAGTGGGCCGACCGCACGGTCGCTCCAAGTAGAGCTTTCGCTGATGAACTACAGGCGTGGGCCGGAGGCCGGATTCTTTGCATCCACCACGGTTTCAATTACGAGACGTTTAGCCAGGACAACGCTGCATTGACCTCCGATACTCAGCAAAAGCTGGATTCGGCCAAAGACGCGCTGCGCCTGCTCTTCGTCAGCCACTACAATTACTACAGGAATTTCGAGACTCTGCTGCGCGCGATTCCTGTTATCAAGAATCAATTAGAGAAACGCCGGGTCGTGCTGTTCCTGACCTGCAACCTGCGGTCGGAGAAGAATCCCGGATCTTTCCGCGCCGAACCCGCTGCGGCGCTAGTCCAGAGACTTGGGATTGCCGAACACGTCGTAGAGCTGGGCGCGATTCCGTATCACCTTCTGCATCACGTATATCGGGCCTGCGATATTTACGTCAGCCCCGCCTATGCGGAAACTTTCGCGCACCCTTTGGTCGAGGCCATGGCCAGCGGATTGCCAGTGGCGGCCTCGGACTTGCCGGTTCATCGCGAGGTCTGCGGCGAAGCCGCTCTGTATTTCCCGCGCTTCTCGTCTCAGGAATTGGCTGAACAAATCCTTCGCCTCGAAGGTTCTCCCGATCTTCGGAGTGCGTTAGTCGAACGCGGCCGAAGGCGATCGCGTGAGTTCTCCTGGGAGACGCACGTGGACGAGATCCTTGCGCTTGCCGCCAGCCTCGTCCAGAACGGCGCGAATCCCCAAAACAAGAACTCAGCGCTTGATTGCGCCGTCGACGTATAAACTGTCTGCCACATAGGTCAGGGGAGAGATCACGTCGCTGATCCTGCGCAACGCTTCCGAGGCGTAGACCACGGTACGATACTTCCACGGAAGCAGGTTTACGTCGCTGATCTGCGCGTTGAGCGAAAAGAAACCATCTACGAAAACGCGGGCGGACCCGAATGCCGCGTGAAATGTCGATGCCAATTCCCTGGGAGTCCAGTAACGCACATCGAAATCGCGCCCCTCGCGGAATCCTCGACGAGCCTGATGATAAATACAGCGAATCCCGAAGCAATTCGGCATTTGCACGAGGAAGTGACCTTCTGAACGCAAGGCTCGGGCAGCCTCCTGCAATGTAAGTCGGGCATTCTCCTTGGAGAGATGCTGAACGACGCTATACGAAAACACCTGATCGAAGGTCCCGTTCGCGAAGGGCAGATAACGGCCGTCCGCAACGACGTAATGCGCCTCTATTCCCAGCTGCCGCGCTACGTGCCGAGCTGCGCGGATTCCCTTCAGCGACGGATCGATTCCCACGGGACGATAGCCCGTCCGGGCAGCCGCGACGCACCAGCGTCCCCAGTTGCATCCGATTTCCAGGAACCTCTTGCCACCGCCGGGAGGAAGCCGCAGATAGGGAATCGGATAATCGGTCAGCCTGCCGACCAGTCTGATGTACAGGAGACCGTTAGTCGCGGCAATGACGTCTTGGACAAAGGGATCAATTTCTCCTCGCGGCGGATCTGGAAGCCGCGTGGGCACCGCCTCTCCCGATGCGCCGAGTAACAAGGAACGCGTGCCTTCGACATGCGTTTGTGGTGTTTCCGAAAGCAGGAGGATCGGAATGCCTTCGACGATGGGGTAGCGGTGACCGCTCGGGCAAAGCAAGTAGCGATCTTCTTCTTCGAGAACCTGGTGATCTCTTGGGCAGACCAACAGCTCGAGCAATGCCCTGTCTAAAATAGGAGTTGTTGTCGCGGCCTCGGCCATCGCAATCAAAAAGTTACCTGACTTAAAGACGATGAGAAGCTGGCAAGTAAGGTACGGCGGCCAATCTTCATAACAGCCTCATCCGCTGTGCTCGGTCTTTTGATGAAAAGGCGGAGCCAGCCTTGATCGAATCGAAAATCTCCGTGTCATCTTTTCAGTCATATGGGGGCGGGCAGTTTCAGCGGTACCATGTTCCTAATGATTGAAGTCAGCATGCCGACGATCGAAGAACCGGGACTGCTCCCACTCGCCGCCCACGCTGTTTTGCTCCCTGTGAGTGTGATCATCCCCGTCCGCAACGAGGCGCATAACCTGCGACGCTGTCTCGAGTCCCTACGCGGAGCCGGCGAAGTTTACGTCATTGATTCCGGCAGCACGGATGAAACTGTCGAGATCGCCCGCTCCTTTGATGCAAAGGTTGTGCAGTTTCATTATCGCGGGGGGTGGCCCAAGAAGCGGCAATGGGCCATGGATACGCTTCCGTTGACATATGAATGGGTCCTCCTCATGGACGCTGACGAGGCTCTGACGCCCGAACTGGCCGACGAAATCAGGCAGGCTGTCGCGAATCCCTCATACGACGGCTACTATATCGCTCTGCGAATGCATTTCCTGGGGCGAGTACTTCATCACAGCGATTCCAGATTCTATAAGCTCTCGCTTTTTCGCCGCGGCCACGCTCGATTCGAGTGCCGGTCCCGGGATCAGGATGCCTCCATTTGCGACATGGAAGTGCATGAGCACGTCGTGACCGAAGGACCGACCAAGAAGCTGGAGAACCCCCTGGTCCATCGCAACGTCGAAACCCTCTCTCGTTACATACGCAAACACGATGGGTATTCCACCTGGGAAGCACACGTGTGGTTGAGAGGCGAAGGCGGTTACGCCGACTTGCCACCTTCTCCGTTGGGTACGCAGGCCCAGCGGCGGCGCTGGTTGAAAAGAAAACTTCTCGGCTTGCCGGGTTCGCCGTTCTTGTTTTTTCTGTACAAGTATTTCCTGCGGATGGGATTCTTGGACGGCGTGCCCGGACTAATTTACTGCGGCTTCCAGAGTGTCCAGTTTTTTCACGTGAAGGCGAAGATCTACGAATTGCAACTACCGAGGGAGCCATGAACGCCCCCGCCGGGTTCCCTGCCGATGCTGTCACCTATCACGCCTCGCTAGCAGACGGGTGGGAGCGTCGCTGCCAGAAGCGCTCGTTCCAGTCACGCCAGTCCGTTTTGCTGAAGTGTCTGCAAGGACGCAACATCGCCGGCACCGTGTGGCTCGACGCGGGCTGCGGCACCGGCACGCTGGCGCGCTGGTTGGCGGCCCGCGGATGCAGCGTCCTCGGGGTCGATGCGGCTTCGGAAATGGTTGCCGCTGCCGCGCAGTCCGCGAAAATCTACGATTATTCTGACCGGCTCGGCTTTGTCAGGATCGGCACGATTGCTCGTCTCGCGCTCGAAGATAACTTGCTGGACGGCATCTTATGCTCGAGTGTTTTGGAATACGTGTCGGACCCCTGCGCTTGCCTGAACGAATTTGCCAGAGTGCTTAAACCGGGCGGATTGTTGCTGGTGTCAATCCCCAACCGCAACTCCGTGGTACGGCGAATACAGTTTGCTTGTCACAAACTAGGAAGTCTGATGGGATTCGGGTGGGTCAGCTTTATGGAATACTCGCGCCATCAGTACTCGAGGCCCGAGTTTGAAAGACTGCTGGCGCAGGCTGGCTTTTCTGCGGAAGACCCCCTGCCATTCGGCAGCCCGCTACCAAAGTTGGCGCAGCGAAGCAGGCTCTGGGCGCCGTTGCTGATGTTCGTGGCTCAGAAACCGGTATGAAAGCCTGCGCTGAGAATTGAATCGAGGAACCTACTTTCACCCATGCTGATTCTCGGACTGAATATGTTTCACGCCGACGCCTCGGCCGCGCTCGTCCGCGACGGCGAGGTCGTGTTCGCGATCGCCGAAGAACGCCTCAACCGCATCAAGCACTACGCCGGGTTCCCCTCGCTTGCGATTAAGGCTTGCCTGGACTTCGCGGGCGCCAAGCTCACAGATATTGACCACGTAGCTATCGGTCAGGACAGCGATGCGAATCTGGCCATGAAAGTTCAATATGCCCTCGCGAACCCCGCAAGGATTCTGAACTTCATCCGCTTGCGCCGACGGAAGCAACCGATGCGAGACCTGCATTCGCTGATGGCTAGGGCGCTCGATGTCGACCCAAAAGTGTTGCGCTTTCGCGAGCATCACCTCGAGCATCACATCGCGCACATCGCCAGCGCGTACTACTGTTCCCCCTGGGATAGAGCGGCAGGCTTCAGCTACGACGGCTCCGGAGACTTCGTTTCCACGATGATGGCGCGGTGCGAGGGCAATCAGATCGAAGTACTCGACCGCGTCTTCTTGCCCGACTCGCTGGGCAGCTTCTATACCATGATTTGCGAGTTCATCGGCTACCAGCAGTACGGCGATGAAGGCAAGGTTATGGGACTTGCGCCTTACGGCAAAGACAGATTCTGCGAACGGCTTGGCGAAGTGATTGGTTTGAAAAACGGCAGCTTTCGCCTCGACAACAGTTTCTTCAAGCCATTAGGCAGTAATCAGGGAATGCAGGTTTTGCCGGACGGCACGGTCCGGTTGGCTCAGCATTTTTCCCGGCGGATGGTGGAAGCCTTTGGCGAACCCCGTAAACCGCGCTCCGAAATTACTCAGCGCGAAATGGACCTTGCCTATGCCATGCAGCGCCGCTTCGAAGATGTGTTCTTTCATCTCCTCGATCAGCTGTATCGGCGCATACCTTGCGAGGATCTAGCTATGGCTGGGGGATGCGCGCTCAACAGCGTTGCCAACGGAAAGCTTTTCAAGCACACTCCGTTTCGCCGCACATGGGTTCAACCTGCCGCCGGCGATGAAGGACTGGCCATCGGTGCGGCTCTGCACAGTTACCACGCGGTTCTGAATCAGCCACGCCGCTTTGTCATGAAGAACTCGTATCTCGGTCCCGAGTTTTCCGACGCGCGCATCGAATCCGATCTCAAGAAAGCAAATCTGCCATACCGCAAACTGGAACCCGAACCACTAGTTGAGGCTGTGGCCCACCAAATCGCGGCCGGCAATGTCGTGGGATGGTTTCAGGGACGCATGGAATGGGGTCCACGGGCGCTCGGCAACCGCTCCATCCTGGCTCATCCCGGCCTGCCTGGAATGAAAGATGTTCTGAATGCGCGCATCAAGCAGCGCGAATGGTTTCGACCATTTGCCCCCTCGATTCTCGAGGAACGCCAGCCCGATTACTTCGAGCACGATCACCCGTCGCCATTCATGCTGCACGTTTACAAGATTCGTCCGGAAAAACGCGTCGAACTGTCCGCCGTGAATCACGTCGACGATACCGGCCGTTTGCAGAGTGTTAGCCGCGAGGAAAATCCGCTCTACTACAAATTGATTCGCGCCTTCGAGCGCAGAACCGGAATTCCCGTAATCTTGAATACCAGTTTCAACGAAAACGAACCGATCGTGTGCGAGCCCCACCAAGCGATTGATTGCTTTAAGCGAACGCGCATGGACGTTCTCGCGATCGGGCCTTACTTAACCATAAAGACCGAGAACCCGTAACTGAGAACCGAGAACTGTTAGTTCAGCAAAGCCATGGCGGCCCATCCAGTTCCTGCAGGCGCTGCTCAACAAAACGTCGCATTGAATCCCGTTCGCATCGCCGTCTTCCCTCGCATGCGCGTCTTGGCATGGCACAATGATGTCCTCTACGCCTCCCGCGGCTACACGCTACTTCGTGCCACAATGAATTCGCATGCCACCACCTTCGAATGGGACCTCGTCGGCCAATATCGGCCCGCCCCGTGGCGAACCATCACGTCATCGTCTCGCCTGGTATCGCGCCTCTTCCGCGACGGTTTCCACGCTTTGGTGGCCCTGCCTTCAGGCCATTTGGTCGCCGCAGTGCCACAAGCGATCGTCACTCTGGCTCCAGGAGGATCAGAATTTCACATATCTCACAAAGTGCTGCGCGGCACGCGTCCCCTGCACCTCGCCATAACCCCGAGCGACCAAGTCTTTTGGGGAGAATATTTCGATAATCCGCGACGCGATGAAGTCCACATCTACGCATCAACTGATCGAGGCGCCCACTGGGACGTGGCCTACACATTTCCTAAAGGCACGATCCGCCATGTGCACAACATCGTCTACGACGCCTGGGAGAACTGCTTTTGGGTGCTGACCGGCGACCAGGGCTCGGAGTGCCGTATTCTTCGCGCCTCGTGCGATTTCAAGTCCGTTGATGTGGTCTTATCCGGCAGCCAACAAGCCCGCTCCGCCGCCCTGATACCCGCCCGCGACGCCCTCTACTTTTCTTCCGATACTCCACTGGAGACGAATCATGTGTACCGCCTCGATCGTCGCGGAAACCTTGCCGAAGCAGCGACGTTAGGCAGTTCGTCCATTTACGCCTGCTCAGTCGGAAATGCAATGTTCTTTTCTACGATGGTGGAACCGAGTGCAATCAACTCCGACCGCAACGTGCATTTGTATGGCAGCGCCGACGGTATTCAGTGGCACTCCATTTTGGAGCGCAAAAAAGATCGCTGGCCGATGAGATTGTTTCAGTACGGCAACGCGTTCCTGCCCGATGGCAAGAACACAACCAACCTGCTGGCCGTTACGACGGTCGCTGTCGAACACGCCGACCTCGAAACCAGCATCTGGAGGACGTAACCCGGCCACCACGTCCGACCACAATACCGAGTCAGAAATGTGCTGCCTGTTCGAAGCTCAAATTACAGTCTCAACAGCTAAGAACGACGATGGCACAGAATCCACATGCCCCGCGTTGGCTTGCATCAACTATTCAATGGAGTTTTGCCGCGTCTTTATGCTCACGGGGGAATCCCGCACGCTACCCGCGCCGCGCTTTTCCCATGCTAATGTCCAGTTGTGAGTCGTCTGCAATATTACCGGCGTATCTTTAGTGCCTATCTCGTTCCGGGCAGGAGCCATCTCACCTTTTGGCACGAGACACCCCAGGCAAATCCTGAAGCAAACTTCCATCAACTCGGCCCGTACTACATGTTGTTCGCCGAGAAAGCGGACTATCGCGGCCATCACGATTCCGCCGGCATTCCGATGCTCGATTACCATGGCAAAATCGGCAGGCAGTACAACCCCATCGCGATTGCGCAGTGGGGACTGGGCAACTACAGCCTTCACTGTCAGACCCCGAATGAAGAACGAAAAAAGAAATTTATTGCCGCTGCCGACTGGCTCCGCGCCAACCTCGAGCTCAACTCGCATAGGTTATGGGTTTGGAATCACCACTTCGATTGGGAGTACCGTTCACCGTTGAAAGCTCCCTGGTGCTCGGCGCTCGCCCATGGCCAGGGAATCTCCATGCTGGTTCGCGCCTACCGCGAAACCGGCGCTGGCGTATATCTCGAAACTGCGGGACGCGCGTTTGCGAGTTTCCTTAAATCGACCAGCGAAGGCGGCGTCACATTTACCGACCCGAGCGGTGACCTTTGGTTCGAGGAATACATTGTTTCACCGCCGACACATATTCTGAACGGGTTCATCTGGGCGGCTTGGGGAGTTTACGACTACTTCTTGGCAACCCAGAGCGACGTCGCGCGGGATTTGTTCGCGCACGCTGTGCGTACGCTTCGCATGAATCTCGACCGTTACGATCTTGGCTTCTGGTCCCTGTATGAGCAGTCCGGCACGCTGCTCCCTATGATTGCCAGCCCCTTTTACCATCGATTGCATACGGTGCAGTTGCGCGTGATGCATCGTCTCACCGGAGACGAGATATTTGCCCACTACGCCGACAAATGGGAGGCCTACGCGCGCAGCCGCGCCAACCGCACTCGCGCTCTTTGCTACAAAAGCGCATTTAAGCTCTGCTATTACTGAAACCTCATGAAGATTCTCTATGTGTCTCAATACTTTCCGCCGGAAATGGGAGCGCCCGCTGGCCGTGCATCTGAGTTGTCGCGCCTCTGGGTTGAGGACGACCACGAAGTCACAGTCCTGACTGGCTTTCCCAATCACCCCACTGGAGTCATACCGCCCGAGTATCGCCGCAAGTTTCGTCGCTTAATAACGCGAGAGACGTACCACGGCGTCGAAGTCGTTCGCACATGGCTTCTTCCACTTCCCAATCGCAAGGCATTCGAACGAATGTTGAATTACAGTTCGTTTTGCGTTTCTGCCGCCGCCACTGGCATTTTCTTGCACCAACCCGACGTCGTAATTGCAACCTCACCTCAATTGCTGGTCGGGCTTTCAGGTTGGTCGTTGGCCCGCTGCAATGGGGTGCCGTTCGTCTTGGAGGTTCGTGATCTTTGGCCCGAGTCTCTGGCTGCAGTCGGGGTCAGCAGCCACAATTCCCTGCTCCATCGCTCATTGGCCAAGATCGCAGGATTTCTGTATCGCAGTTGCGACCGCCTCGTGGTTGTCTCTCCAGCCTTCAAGGAATATCTGATCCAGCATTGGAGCGTTCCGGAAGAGAAGATTTTCGTGGTCGAAAACGGAGTCGAAACCAGCTTGTTCGGCCCGCTTGCCCCCAATGCGAGTCTCAGGCGCAAACTTGGCGCGGAAGGGACATTCGTCGCGTCCTATATCGGCACCATGGGCAACGCGCACGGCCTGGAGACTCTGCTCGAAGCCGCAACTCTTCTTCGCGAGCGCGCGCCCCAGGTTCTATTTCTGCTCGTGGGCGAAGGTGCCGAGAAAGAGCGCCTCATTTCTTTGGCCAGCTCTCGGGGACTTGCAAACGTCCGCTTCATCGGTCAGCAATCCCGGGAAAGAATCCCGGCTTACATTGGCGCCTCGGACGCGTGTCTCGTATTGCTTAAGAAGGCCGAGCTCTTCAAAACTGTCCTCCCCACCAAAATGCTCGAGTATATGTCATGCGCTTGCCCTGTGATTTTGGGCGTAGATGGCCACGCTCGAAAAGTCATGGAGCAAGCCAACGCAGGAATTTTTGTCACGCCGGAAGATTCCGTCGCGTTGGCGGAGGCAATCGTGCGACTGGCCGCGGATCCGGCACTCTGCGAATCCCTGGGCCGCAACGGCCGGCAACACGTTCTCCAACACTTTTCGCGACAGCAGACCGCGAAGTTATATCTCGACGTGTTGCAGGATTTGTTGGAAAGAAGCCATGTAGGCGCGGGCCTCTTCGCTCGTGCGGCGCTGGAGTAAGACTCACTTTCACTCAGGCTTTTGCTAGGGGAGAGCTACGATGCTGGCCGCGGTTGCCGCTTGCATGGCCGCCTCCATGGCGCGTCCCGCAACCACCTTGGCCGTGCTGGTCGGGATAAAAAGGATGTCGTCCGCTTGCATCGTGACATCCGGTAATTTGGCCTGCAGTATCTTTTTCAGCTCCACTGGGGTTTCGCTCGGGCCACCCGGGTCGCGATGAATGATTCTGGCACCGCCGAGATTGGCCGTGCGCGTCGTACCACCAGCCAGAGCTATTGCCTGCAACACGGTCAAACGCCCCCTGTCCATTAGAAACCCGCTCGGCCGTCCCACATCCCCCACCACATAAACCAGGTCCGCTTTGCGGACAATAATCGTGTCGCCTGGCAACACGGGAATATTACTTTCCGGATCATCGGTTACATTGCGCGACAGGGGAATGGTGATTGACTTGTCGGGCTGATCGCGGTGCGTCACCGCAATGCTTCGCCCGGCCTTTTCCGTAAATCCGCCTGCGGCCGAGATGAGATCGAAGAGCCGCTGCTGCCCCGGCACCGGATACACTCCCGGCCGGGTTACTTCGCCGAGTACGCTGGCGCCTTGGGACGCGTACTGGTCGACGAACAATGTGACGTGGGGATTCTTCACAAAGCCGCCGTCAGAAAGTCGCTTCTGAATCAGTCCCTCGGCTTCCTCCGCCGACAGGCCAGCCACGTGAATGTAGTCGATCAATGGCAGGTAGATCTCGCCTTTGCTGCTGACGCGAGCTTTGGTCGTAAGCTCCGGAACGTTGTAAACCCCCACTTCCACTAGGTCTCCCGCCTCGAGCCTAAGCGCCGAGTTTGCGCCCGGTGGATTCACATGCGCCGACGGGGATACTTCAGCTTCAGTGGAAACACCCGTCGCTTGCGGTTGCAGGGTTTGCTGCGGCGCCGCTGCCCCAAGTGTGAATGGTGCCAGCAACAGGAGCGAAAATGCCCCACCCCGGATGACCTTCAACGAACTCCATCGCTTCGGCGATGTCGAAAAATCCATTGCCATTTTCGCAAGACTAGCACAGCCCGGAGCCGCGACAGACCAGTGTTCTAGCCCCGGTGCTTAGATCGCAAACACCGCAGCAACCCGCTCAAGCGCCATCGCACGTACCAAAACAGAGAATAGTGGCGCGATGTCGATCGTTGTAGGATTTTCAGAAGCCAGAACTGGTTTCACACCTGCGGTTTCTGGGAGGGCAGATCTTCACGGTGCGGAAAAATTCTGGGTTTGGGGTGGCGCAGCGCTTGCAGCGCTGCGGTAAGCGACCTCGGATGAATAAGGGTTTAACCGTAGACAAATCGGCATCAGTATTTACGGACCAACCACTGATTCCAGGGAAAGAGTTAAACAAGATTGCATTTCAACTGCAGACACTAACGAGTCGAACGAAGGCGCGCCAGAATCCGCAAGGCTCTTTGGCGCACTTTCGATAGAGGAGTCAGTTGATTCTTTTTTACCTCGGGACATTTGTTGGGTCGCTACTGCTTTCATTTGTCTTGACCAAGTACGTGCGCGACCTGGCAACCGCCCACGGATGGGTCGCAGCTCCCGCTCTCGAACGCCACCTGCACAGCCGCCCTCTTCCGCGATTCGGCGGCGTCGCGATTTTTCTCTCTTTCCTTTTAACCTTCGCCGTCGCGATGCCCGCCGGCTGGCATTATCTCGCCGTGGGGTTCGGGCTCTCCTTCAGAACTCTACTCACCATTCTGCTGCCCGGCTGCTTGATCTTCGCGCTCGGCGTTTATGACGACATTCATCCCGTCAGTCCTTACGTCAAAGTTGTCGTTCAGGCGGTGGCGGGTGCAATTCTCTTCGCGAGTGGTCTGCGAATCCTCGATCTGCCAGTAATTTTTGGCACGCACCAGCTGCCCTGGTTCTTGGGTCTCCCTCTAACAATCCTGTGGGTTCTCGCCATCACCAATGCCTTCAACCTGATTGACGGACTCGACGGGCTGGCCGCAGGTTCCGCGCTCTTTTCCACCATGGTCGTATTCGCAGTCGCCTTAGTCTCTCGATCGTTTCTGGTCTCTCTCATGGCCCTGGCGCTGGCGGGCTCGATCCTGGGCTTTCTCCGTTTTAATTTCAGCCCCGCCACAATCTTTCTCGGAGATTGCGGAAGTCTGTTCATTGGATTCATGCTAAGCGCCCTGGCTCTCCAAGGCGCCCAGAAGGCTCCGACAATTATCGCAGTCGCTATACCTGTTGTTTCTTTTGGGTTGCCGATTCTCGAAACTGCTCTTTCCATTGTGCGGCGGTTTCTGGGGGGGCGTCCAGTTTTTACCGCGGACCGGGAGCACATTCATCACAAACTTTTGCAGCGTGGTTTGTCGCATCGCCAGGTCGTCATCACGCTTTACGGCGTGTCTGCGTTGTTCGCGTTGCTCAGCCTGTTTCTGTTGTGGCCGTCTGGAGATATGCTGGGCTTGGTGCTCGCGGTCCTCGGCACCGGCGTCTGGATCGGCGTGCAGCATCTCGGCTATCTGGAGTTCGGCGAACTCAGGCGCGTTGCGCACCGCACGATCGAGCGTCAGATCCTGATCAACAACCTCGCGATCCGCAGAGCAACAGAAGAATTGAAGGTCACCCGCGATTACGCCCAGCTTTGCCGTATTCTGGTCGCCGCGCTGTCGGGCAATGACTTCGATGCTTTCGACTTGCGATTGCACGACCGATCCGAGATTCCCAATGTCAACGGATTGCATGTCGTTTCGCGCTGGGGAGAAACTCCTTGTCTTCGCTGGACCAGACCCAGCAGCCATTTTGCCGAGGAATTGACCAGTTCGTGGTCTCTGACTCTCGATCTCGTGACCACGAGAAATAGCCGCTGCGGCTCCATGACCATCTACCGTCTCTACAGTGATCGCGAATTGCAATTCGACATCAACCTGCTCACGTCGGTATTTCCGGTCGCGCTAGCAGACGCGCTGGATCGCGCCTCGAGTCCTGCCGTCGAAGTAATACCTACAGCCGACCAAGGTTCCGGATTGATTGCCGCACAAGCCAGTTAAGGCCCATCTGATCAGTCGCCAATGTGACGCCCATTTCCTTTGTGTACCTTCGTGCACTTAGTGGTTGATGAAGTTCAAATGCTCGAACCCCGAAGCACGCCAAGGTACACAAAGGAGGAAGGCCTGCCTTTATCCACAGGCCTGAACCAGCGCGGTCACTTCTGAATTCTGGACATCCCATGTACTTTTCTTCATTCACTCGCAAGAAAACCTGCGGAGGAAATCCGAAAGATGAAAGAAAAGCTCACCGGGCAGGACATCCACTTCCTCACCCTGCCGACCGCTGCGTTTTGCGTTGAATGTGAGTTAATCAGCAAGAACAACACCCCGTACTGCATGGCCTGTGGTTCCAGGGCGGTTCTAAGTTTGTCCCGAGTGCTCGGAGGGTCTCTGCGCGGAGAGCAGACGGCGCATCTGATCGCGGACGCCGAACTGGATCGACTGGTGCGCGAACTGCTTCGCACCGTTCCCGCGTCCACTTCCGAAAACCGTGTCCCCGCTTCGTTCGCGGCGCTCGCTCCCTCGCGCAGCCACGCTCTGGCGATGGGGTCACACTCACAGCAAAGCATGGTCCATGTTTCCGGGAATGAGCTTGATATTTATCCCGGCGAGATTGATCTAGAGCCCGCCATCAGCGTGATTGCCGAACGTGCACAGGCTTTGACGGGAGCCACCGGAGCCGCTATTGCGTTGCGCCACGGAGACGAAAACATCTGTCGCGCGCGGGCTGGCCGAACGGCTCCCGATCTTGGAGTTCGATTGCAGACCGACTCCGGAATCTCCGCTGATTGCGTCCGCACCGGCGAGGTCGTGCTGTGCCACGATGCCGAGCGGAATCCCTTTGTCGATTTAGCCAGCTGCCGCCGTCTCGGCGCCCGCTCCATCCTGGCCGCTCCGCTGCGTCATTTCCGTAAAACGCTGGGGGTGTTCGAAGTTTTGTCCCGAACGCCGCACGCCTTCGGCGAGCGCGACGTAGCCACCATGCAACTGCTCTCGAGTCTCATGGTTGCCGCTATCTCGCGCCTGTCCAGCATTCAGCCGCTCAGCCGGCGCCAGTCTGCTTGAATCGGCAAAGAAAGAATATTCTTCACCACAGAGACACAGAGAACTTCTCAGAAAACTGGTTTTGTGGGAACTCTTGTCGTGGTCCCGTACTTCCAAGCCACAATACATAAGTCCCTCGCCTTCGCTCAGGATGACACTGTCGTGAAGCGGCCGGGGAACTCGCCCAACCTTTCCCGCGTATATACTTGTGCGTCAATGAGGAGAGCCCTTGAACATTGAAACCGACGGCCAGCCCGGTCCCGTGCCTGTGCTGGCACCCGCTGAACCGACGGCGCCGGCGCAGCCGTCAGCCATCCACAATATCTTCATCGGCAAAGATGGCCTACGCGCCGGTTGGAGCCTTCTGATTTTCATCGCTATCTTTGCGGCCCTTGCATATTGTGTGCACATCATCGGGCTCAAGCTCTACCCGCCCGCGCCGAAGACGGCCAACGCTCCGACCGAGTTGTCCCCGAGCTTCGGTTTTATCGCCGAGTTGATTCCCTTCCTCATAACCCTGTTCGTCACCTGGATCATGTCAAAGATCGAGCGCCGTCCCATTTCCGTCTACGGCTTTGGCGGCGGCCGCAAGATCAGATACTTCTTTAGCGGGATGGCTTGGGGAATCATTTTCCTTTCGATCCTGATTCTGACGCTTTGGAAGACCGGCCTTCTCGTCATCGATCGCCGTCTGATTTTTGGCAGCGACGTGCTTCGTTACGGCGCGATCTGGTTGCTGGCCTTTTTTCTGGTGGGCTTAGTTGAGGAGTACCTCACCCGCGGCTACGTTCAGTACACACTGAGTCGCGGGCTTGCGGGCCTCTATCAGTGGGCTTTCAAGACTCCCCATAGTGTGGCGTTGGGTTTCTGGACGTCAGCCATCATCCTTTCGATTCTGTTCGGCTTAGGCCACAACAGCAACCCGGGCGAATCCCCTATCGGACTGCTCTCCGCTGGTTTGGCTGGCATGGTCTTCTGCTTTAGTCTCTGGCGCACGGGGTCTCTGTGGTTTGCCGTCGGCCTGCATACCTCGTGGGACTGGGGACAATCGTTCCTCTATGGTGTGGCCGACAGCGGACTTATGGCGCAGCACCATCTCCTCGCCACTCACCCCGCAGGCAAGTCGATCCTCAGCGGAGGAACCACCGGTCCCGAAGGCAGCGTCTTTATCATCGCCATCCTGGTGCTGATGAGCCTCATCATTCTCTTCACTGTGCCGCGGGCTGACTATAGGGGCACAACCTAGAATTTGATACGGGAGCGGGATGGGCTTGGATTGAAATGACGATTTGCAAGTCCAAGCTTTGTGATGCTAAAATGTATCACGTGCGAAAAGCTTCGGTTCGCGACCTCCGCTATGCCTTCAAGAAGATCGAACGCCTTTTGCATCAGGGCGAAGAGATCCAGATTACCAAGCGACGCCAAGTGATCGCCCGCCTGGTGCCTGAAAGCGCAAAGGCAGCCTCAGAGGAGGTCCCAGATTTCCTGGGACGATTGCGAGCCACCTACGGCGAAAAGGTGCTGGCCGTCAGCGGCGTTGACTTGGTGTCCGAGGATCGGAACCGCTATTGAAGATCTACGCCGACGCCAGCTTTCTTGTGTCTTTGTACAGCCCGGACGCCAACTCTACGGCTGCTGCGAGAACCATGCAAGCTTCCGGCGGAGACCGTTTTGTGAGTGTTTTTGGGGAACTTGAAGTCGTCAATGCCATGGGGTTGCGGGTTTTCCGGAAGGAAGTCTCGGTGGCCCAGGCGCAATCGTCATTAAAAGACCTTGAGGGAGACTTGCGTGCCGGAGTTTTTCAGCTCAGACCATTAACGGAACAGGTTTTTGAACGGGCGCGCCAGCTATCGCGCCAAACAACTCCTAAGCTCGGCACGCGCACGGCAGATCTTTTGCATGTGGCAACGGCGCTCGAACTGTCTGCGGATCACCTGTACACCTTCGACCAGCAGCAGCGGAAGCTCGCCCATAACCTCCACCTCAAGCTGAACTAAGGGGCTCGTGCAGAATCCGGCATAACTTTAGACTCGCGCGATTTCGCCTTCAAGATAACGATGTTGAGCCGGGATGCGTACTGGCTGGCTACACCCGTTCATTGATCCTATAAAACCTCGACAAGCTGGAGTAATATGGAACCCTGATTCAGCTATGGAGACCCTCGGGTCCAACCCGGTGGAGGCCGGCTTGGAATTGCCTCCTCTAATGCGCACTCGCCGCCGGCGGGTACGGCAGAAGGTTCACACTCCCGCGTACGCCAGCCTGAATGGAAGCTCGAGCGGCCAGATTCTCGACCTCAGCGAGATTGTCGACATCAGCGAAGGAGGCATGGCTATTCAGACTTCGTCTCCGCTGCAGGTTCAGCGCAGCGTGAATCTCTGTCTCGATCTGACGGCGACCCGAACCTGTATTCACACGACCGGTGAAGTCGTGTGGTCGGACGGGTCGGGGCGCGTCGGGATCCGATTTCCGCAGATGCCGGACGAGTCGCTTCGCCAGCTTAAGGAATGGCTCTTTGTCAATGTGATGGTGGCGTGCGTCAATCACCGCGCCGATCTTTTATCGGGCGATCGGTTGCCTGGCGATCTGTTATCCGGCGACCAGTTGTCCGCAAGCCAATCATGGCGAAATCGTTTGCCCGAGGTCGCATTTCAATCCGCGCTTGAGAAACCGACAGAGAACAGCGCCCTCGCCAACTGGATGCGACAAGAGCTCGAGCCCACGGCTCCGGCCGATTACACCTCAATCCTGACCGCCCTGGCCGCGGTCAAGCGAGAGGTGGACTCGCTGGGTTCGGATCTTGATGGAGCGTTGCAGTTGCTGGCCGAGAGAGCGCTGACGTTCACTCGCGCAACCGGTGCGGCGATTGCATTGACCGACGGAGCGAGCATGATTTGCCGAGCCAGCGCCGGGCAAGATGCTCCGGGCCTGGGTGCGCGGTTCAGCATTGGCTCGGGCTTTTCCGGCGAATGCGTACGAACCGGCGAGTTGCTCCGCTGTGATGACTCCGAGACCGACCCCCTGGTCGATCGCGAGAGCTGCCGCGGGCTTGGCATCCGTTCGATGATTGCCGTACCGATTCATTGGGAGGATGCGGTCATCGGGCTCGTGGAAGTGTTCTCGCCCGAGCCCTATGCGTTCAACACCAACGACCCGCTCGCCCTCAAGCGGTTGGCGGGAATCTGTTCTGCTGTGGTGCATCGCGCAGGCACGCCCGAGGCTGATTCGGCGGAGGACGAATCCGCGAAGCAGAGTTCTCACGAGCGCAGGGCAGCGGAGTCCGGTTCGAATCAAGTACCGACGCTCAGCGTGGACGATGAATTTCCCGTTGAAACTCCTGCTGACCTGCCGCTTCCCCATTTCTCTCGATCTCGCAAGATTCTCCTGTGGGCGGCCGCGGCGACGGTCCTGTTCGCGGCATCGTGGCTGATTTCGCCACGTGACTTCGCCAGAAATAGCTCCGCCGCTGTATCCCAGCCTGCGGCGGTCGTTCCCTCCAATGCGCCGACACCCGTTCCAGCCTTGGGCGGCGGGGTTGAGAGCATACGTAAATTGGCCGAGCAGGGCGACGCCACTGCCCAGTTCTCCATGGGAGCCCGTTATGCTACAGGCGAAGATGTTCCTCAGGACTACGCCGAAGCAGTGCGCTGGTTCCTGATGGCAGCGCAACAGGGGCACGTCGTTTCGCAAGCGACTCTAGGCGCCTACTACTGGGCAGGGCGCGGCGTGCCTCCGGATCTGGTCAAAGCGTACTTCTGGTCGGTGTTGGCCCAGGCTGGCGGGGATGAAGCCAGTAAATACCGCGTCTCCGCTCTCGCCTCCAGAATGACCCGCGCACAGGTTGCTACGGCCCAACAGCAGGCCAACGACTGGATCAAAGAACATCAGACGGTAAGCCAGAATTCCTCTAGTCCGCAATGATGCTCCGATGAGCGCGCGCAGGCGCTCTAATGGATTTATACTATTTCTCCCTCCCCAAAAAGCGATAACGCTGTTGCCACACAATCTTCCGCCAGCGCGCCTGATCGCTCCGGAGATTGACATACGTATTTGATGCCGGATCCAGTACAACCCAGAGGCCACTTGGCGCCCCGCGCATTTTCCGGGCTGATCGGCTTCTTGTGTATTTCGGCCGCATACCTCTTCACCTTTCCCCAACCGAATGTCTTCTATGCCGTTGTAGTTTTGCTGCATGCAATTGGCGGTGTCATCGCTACTCTTTTCCTCGCGGTTTTCCTTCTCGGCCTGCTTCGGCAGGGCAGCGTTGCTTCGCGTCTGGGCTGGATGCTGCTTGCCACGGGGGCAATTGTTGGCCTCATTTTGATCAAGACCGGGACACCCCGTGTGGAATGGAACCTTTTGTATGTTCACATTCTTCTGTCGCTTGCTGGCGTAGGGATGGTATTTGCGGAATGGGCCGGGAAACGTGGCTGGCTGGCCAAGGGCATTGGAGGCGTCGATCGCGCGCTGCTCGATTTGTCTGCTGGTGCTCGCTGGAGTCGGCGCGCTCGCCCGGTACGTGAGGGAATCACGGTGGCAACATCAGGCCCGCATTGAGAATCCCGCCATGCCGCCCGCCAGCATGAACGGCGAAGGCGACGGCCCGGATGGGCCCATTCTTTCCCAGCTCCGCTCAGGTCTATGGCGGACAGAAAATTCCCAGCAAGTTCTTCATGGAATCCGATTCCTGCAAGCGCTGCCATGAAGATATCTACAATCAGTGGAACAGCTCGGCCCACCATTTTTCATCGTTCAACAATCAGTGGTATCGCAAGAGCATCGAGTATATGCAGGACACGGTCGGCACCAAGCCTTCCAAATGGTGCGGCGGATGCCATGATCCCGGCCGTGCTCTACAGCGGCATGATGGATACGCCGATCAAGCAGATCGTGCACACGTCCCGAAGCGCAGGCCGGACTGGGCTGCATGATGTGCCACTCCATTGCTGACGTGAAAAGCACGCATGGGACAAGGCGATTTTTATCTCGAATATCCCAAGCTGCACGAATTGGCTGCGACCAAGAATCCGTTGGAGCGCACGCTGCATGACTTCATGGTGAAGCTGAATCCTGAACCGCACCGCCGCGTATTTCTGAAGCCCTTCATGCGGCAACCAGACGGCGGAATTCTGCTCCATTGCCACAAAGTCCATCTCGACGTGCCGGTCAATCACTACCGCTGGATTCGCGGCTTCAACGAGTACGACAACTGGCAGGCCAGCGGCGTCTCCGGACAGGGCGCGCGGTCTTTTTATTATCCGGCGAAGCCGCGCAGTGCGCCGATTGCCACATGCCGCTGACTCCTTCGAGCGATCAGGGCAACATTGACGGCAAAGTCCATTCGCATCGTTTCCCGGCGGCCAACACCGCATTGCCGACGGCCAACGAAGATGCCGAGCAGCTGAAGATCACCGAAGATTTCCTGAAGAGCGGCACTCTCAGCGTGGATATCTTTGCGCTTTCTCCGGCGCGCGCGCAGTTGAAGCCCGGAGCTCGCCAACCAGTCGACCTGTCTACCACCTTCGCGGTCGGCGAAGAAGCGGAGACGAAAATCACTCCCAGCGCGGGAAGCTGAGTCTGCGCCCGTCACCGCGCCCCTGAATCGCGTGCAGCCTGCCGTTCGTCGCGGAGACACGGTCCGCGTGGATGTAGTGGTTCGCACCAAGAACGTCGGACATTTCTTTCCCGGCGGCACGGTCGATGCCTACGATACCTGGCTCGAACTGAAAGGCACGGACGACAAGGGCCAAACCATTTTCTGGAGTGGCATGGTCGAGGACAACGGCAAAGGCCCGGTGGAAAAGGGCGCGCACTTCTATCGCTCGCTGCAAGTGGACGCGCACGGCAACCGGATCAACAAGCGCAACGCCTGGGCCACGCGCGCCGTAGTGTATGTGCATCTGATTCCGCCCGGCGCCGCCGACACAGTTCACTACCGCATGCAGATTCCCGCAAAACTCGGGCGACAAAATTACGTTGCACGCGCGCCTCTGCTATCGCAAGTTCGCGTGGTGGAACACGCAGTTCTCGTTTGCCGGCGTTGCCGACAGTCTGGCCAGCCCGGCTCAGACGTCACGCCCGACTACGACGACAGAAAGTTCGCGTTCGCAGGATCCTCTGACGGGAGTGTCGGCAAAAGAGGAAAAGATTCCCGACCTTCCCATCGTGGCGCTGGCCGAAGACGAAGTCACCCTAAACGTCGCGCCGCACAACGCCCCGTTGCCCGCAGCCCAAAACTGTTTTGCAGGCAGCACGACTGGCAGCGCTGGAACGATTACGGCATCGGTCTGCTGCTGCAAGGCGATCTGAAAGCCGCGCAGGCCGCCTTCGAGAAAGGTGACCGAGGTCGACTCCCAATAATCCTGATGGCTGGGTGAACATCGGACGCGCCGCCGTGCAGGAAGGTGACATGGATCGTGCCCGCACCGTGCTTGGCAAAAGCGTTGTCGCTAAGCCCAGACCTGGCGCGGGCCCACTTCTTCTATGCCAAAGTTCTGCGCAGCGATGGCCGTTACGACGAGGCGGCCGACCATTTGCGCAAGGTTCTGGCCCAGTATCCCCGAGACCGCGTCGCGCTGAACGATCTGGGACGCATTCTGTTTCTCCAGCGCAAATACGCGGATGCCGTGAGCAGTTCTGCAGTCGGTTCTCGCGGTCGATCCCGAGGATTTGCAGGCGCACTACAATCTGATGCTCTGCTACAACGGCCTGGGAGACGAAAAGCAGGCCCACGAGCACGAGCTCCGCTACCTGCGTTTCAAAGCCGACGAAGCTTCGCAAGCCATCACCGGTCCCTATCGCCAGCTCAATCCCGAGGACAACAACGAACGCCAGGCCATCCACGAACATGTGTCGGCGCCGCTGATCACAGACCACGTGGGGACGGCCGCCCCCGGGCGTCCGGCCGACCGAAGCTCGGCTTATGCCAAGGCCGCGGCGTCTCTCGGAGCGGGGAAATAAGGATCGTATCCTCACGACATCGAGCGAAATTCAGTCGAGCTTCGTATCAGGGCGCGGCTTAAGCCGCGCCGATATGTGCGCAAATCAAAATCGGCTTTAGCTGCAGCCGGGGCGGCGGCTAAAACCGTTCTCCGTACACCAACACTGACGGCACGCATGAAGGCGTGTGCCGATACGAAGCGGACTCTTCTGAGCCTCTTCATAATCGCAATTCCTTGCGGATTCCTGCTTCCATTCGCGGCCGTGTCTGCATCCGCACAGCAGATCCAATTCCGCGACATCACCGCGCAAGCGGGCATCCATTTCGTCCACAACAACGGCGCCTTCGGAAAAAAGTATCTGCCCGAAACCATGGGCTCGGGCTGCGCCTTCATCGATTACGACAACGACGGCTGGCCCGACATTCTGCTAATAAATAGCGAAGACTGGCCGGGACACAACCGGGCTGAGTCGACGCGTCAAGCTCTATCACAACAACCACGACGGCACGTTCACCGACGTTACGCGCAAGGCCGGCCTCGGCGGTTTCGATGTACGGTATGGGCGTCGCCGTCGGCGATTACGACAACGACGGCTACGACGACATCTTCATCAGCGCCCTCGGCCAGAGCCATCTGTTTCACAACAACGGCAACGGCACTTTCACCGATGTGACCAAAGCCGCGGGATTGTGGGGGCCGAACGAGTTCTCCACCAGCGCTGCCTGGGTCGACTACGATCGCGACGGCAAGCTCGATCTCGTGGTCGCGAACTATGTGCAGTGGTCGGCGAAAGGCGATCTGTACTGCACCCTCGACGGCGCGCACAAATCTTACTGCACGCCAGAATCCTACAAGGGTTCGTCAGCACGACTGTGGCACAACCTGGGCAACGGGAAGTTTGAAGACGCCACCCAGAAGGCCAAGTTCTACGATCCGACTTCGAAAAGTTTGGGCGTGGCGATCGTCGATTACAACGGCGATGGCTGGCCCGATATCCTGCTGACCAACGACACCCAGCCCAACAAGCTTTACCTCAACAAGCACGACGGCACCTTCGAGGAGAAAGCCGTCTCCGCCGGAATCGCATTCAGCGAAGATGGCGTAGCCCGCGCCGGAATGGGCGTCGACGCCGCCGACTATGATCGTTCCGGCCGCCCCAGTCTCATCATCACCAACTTCGCCAATCAGATGCTTTCGCTCTACCACAACGAGGGCAACGGCCTGTTTGTGGATGAGGCGCCGCAGTCGGAGGTCGGGACGCGCGACTTTGGTGACGCTGGGCTTCGGCTGCTTCTTCTTCGACTATGACAACGACGGCTGGCCCGACATTTTCGTGGCCGACGGCCACATCGAAAACGAAATCGAACGAGTGCAGAAGCGGGTGAGCTACGCCGAGCCGCCGCACCTTTTTCGCAATCTCGGTGGCGGGAAGTTTCAGGAAGTGACGGCGTCGTTGGGAGCTGCATTTGCCAGCCCGAAAGTCGCGCGCGGCGCGGCCTACGCCGACATTGATAACGACGGAGCGCTCGACGTGCTCATCACCACGAACGGAGGCCGAGCGTATTTGTTTCATAACGAAGGCGGAGACAACCACAGCCTGCGCGTAAAGCTGGTCGGCACGAAATCTAACCGCGACGGCATCGGAGCCATCGTGCGCCTGACCTCGGGCGGGGGCGACACAAAAACAAAAAAAGATCAGCAGTGGCAGGTGGTCCATAGCGGATCGAGCTACTTGTCACAGAGCGAACTGGTATTGACGTTCGGGCTGGAGGAAAAAACAAAAGCGGATTCGATTGAAGTGCAGTGGCCTAGCGGGCAAGTGGACAAACTCTCAAACGTGGCCGGAAGCCAAACGATCACGATCCAAGAGGGCAAGGGCCTTGCGGCGAGCAAAGCCTACAACAAGCCCTGGGTAGTTGGCGCGCATAAATAACAATTTAGCGGCTCGTCTAGATCTTTTGCTGTTTTGTACCCAAGCTCCCCCACGCTTTTCCTTTGTGTACCTTCGTGCCCTTTGTGGTTAACTTATTTCTTCGCATGATTAAGAAGATTCTCCTCGTTTGCACCCATATATTTCTGGCGACGATTGTCATCTTCGCCGCCACTCCGCAAACCGGGTCCACCGCAAAACCGGACAACTCGACCGAGGCAGCCCGTCTTAACAATCTGGGCGTTGCTTACATGAACCATCAGCTGTTCGAAAAGGCGTTCCAGGATTTTGAACAGGCTGCCGCGGCTGATCCCAAGTTTCAGATCGCTCCCATCAACCAGGGCGTCGCATTGCTTAACCTCGGCCGCGTCGACGCCGCCAGAAAGTTTCTGGAGCAGGCGGTAAAACAAAATCCCAACGATCCCCATGCCTGGTACAACCTCGGCATGCTGGAGAAGAATTCCGCGAATTCGCAGGCCGCGGTCGATGCTTTCCGTCGAGTCACTGAAATCGATGCGAATGATGCAGATACCTGGTATTTCCTGGGCGCCGCATATGCCCAGAACAAGCAATATCCGGAGGCAATCGACGCTTTTCAGCATGCGCTCAAGCTGAATCCGCTGCATGCTTCGGCCGAATTCGGACTCTCTCGCGCCTATCAGCAGTCGGCTGATCTCACTCATGCGCGCGAACACCTGACCCGCTTCCAATACATCACGCAAAACAAGTTGGGCTCGCCCATCAGCTTGGCATACGGCGAGCAGGGGAAGTATTCGCTTGCGGAGGAGTCGCCAGAGTTCGTCCAAAAGGTTCCGCCCCAGATTCCGGTACGGTTTGTGGATGTAACCCAATTAGCTGGACTACTGACAAGGCCATCGTCCGCGGATGTGAAGGATCTTGCATCTTACCTCGGACCGGGCGCGTGCTTTCTCGATTACGACAACGATGGTCACATCGACATCTTTCTGCTCGATAACGGCAAGGAAGGCGGAATGTCGCTGTATCACAACATGGGCAATGGCAGGTTCGAAGACGTGACCAAAAAAGCGGGACTCGATCCGACATTGCACGGCATCGGATGTACAGCGGGCGATTATGACAACGATGGATTTACCGACCTCGCCGTGAGTCTTAATGGGCGCGTGCTTCTTCTGCACAACGAGAAGAACGGCACGTTCAAGGATGTCACTGAAGCCGCCGGAATCAAGAGTGACGGCTTCAACGCTGGGTTAACTTTCATCGACTACGATCATGATGGAGACTTGGATTTATACGTCACCCGGCTGGCAAACGATTCCGTCGTTCAATCGTGCAGTGGTCCTCTTGGACAAACGCGGTGCGGCATTGCTCTGATGCTCTCAGATTCCTCGCCCGCGAATTTGATGTGGCGCAACAACGGAAATGGCGCCTTCACCGAGGTAACCAGCAGTACGGGCCTTGCGGGAACGCGCCGCAACATCGCCGCGGTTGGCACTGATTACAACAACGATCGGGCCGTGGATCTTCTCGTGAGCGGCGATGAACCCTCGATCTTCGAGAATCCACGGGAAGGGATGTTCTCGCGACGTGCGCCTTGGTCGGACCCTAAGCCCACGGCGACTTCCGGCAGTGCTGTGCTCGACCTCGATCACAACGGGTGGATGGATATTGCCTTCACACACTGGAGTGCAACCGGTTTGACCCTGTGGCGCAACAATCATGGGAAGAGCTTTGAGCCAGTCGCCCTGCCCGCCACGAATTGGACGCGCGCTTTCGGCATCGCTGCCATTGACTATGACAACGACGGGTGGGTGGACCTGGTTGCGGTCGGTGAAACTGCTGACAGGCGCGGCGAGGTCCGGCTCTTCCGCAATCTTGGGCCTGACGGTTTCAAGGACGTGACGGCCGATGTTGGCCTCGACAACATCGTGCTGAAAGATCCACGTGCCGTCATCACTGGCGACTTCGACGGCGACGGCGCGACCGATCTGCTCATTACGCAGAATCATGGTCCGATTGTCTTGCTGCGGAATGATGGGGGCAATAAGAATCATTGGCTGCGCCTCAATCTGAAAGGGTTGGCCGATAACAAGAGCGCGATTGGAACCAAAGTCGAAGTTTTCGCGCGAGGGAATCGGCAGAAGTTCGAGATCGCGGGATCGTCGGGATATCTGGGACAGAATTCGCCCTATCTTACTGTCGGTCTCGGGCAAGCTACCCAAGCGGACGTGGTCCGCATGCTCTGGCCTACTGGAGTTTTGCAAGACGAAGTCGAAGTCCCCGGCGATCGCGAGCAGAAATTCATCGAGATCGACCGGCGGGGCAGCTCGTGCCCCACTCTTTTCGTTTGGGATGGCGAACGCTATGAGTTAGTGGGCGACATGCTCGGTGCGGGCGTAGTCGGGCATTGGGTTGGGCCCGGCCAGCGCGACATTCCGCGTCCCACCGAATACATCAAAATTGATCGTGGCGCGATTCGAGAGAAAGAAGGCAAACTCAGCTTTCGCTTCATGGAGCCGCTTGAAGAGGCCGTTTATCTGGATCAGGCAAAAGTCATCGCCGTAGATCATGCGGCAGACCTAGAGGTTTATCCCAACGAATACTTCGCCAGCAAACCGCCTTATCCAGCGTTCAAGGTGGTCGTAAGCCAACGCGCACGCCCGCCGGCTGCGGCGCACGATGAACACGGACACAATGTGCTCCCTGATCTGCTGGCGCACCGCTACTTCAGCGATTTCGGCTTGACGCAGTTTGCAGGCTTCGCCAAGCTGCACAGCCTCGAACTCGATTTAGGCGATCCCTACGCCGGTGGTCCACTCTGGTTGCTGTTGCACGGAGAGGTCGAATACTACTCCTCAAACAGCATGTACGCAGCCTCGCAGGCTGGAGTCGAGTCCATTTCCCCTTATGTCGAAGCCCTCGATGCCAATGGGAAGTGGATTCGAGTGATCGACGACATGGGCTTTCCCGCGGGTGGCCCACGCACGATGACGGCGGACCTGGGCGGGAAATTGCCGACCGGCACGCGGCGCATTCGAATCTCAACCAACTTGCAGATCTATTGGAACAGCATCCTGATCGACCGGACGAATCAGAATCAGAATGTCCGCCTTACGCCAGTTCCGCTCGTGCGAGCTGATTTGAGTTTTCACGGATTTCCGCTCAAGATCGAAGGCAAACCTCCAGGCAATGTCATTTACGTTTACGAAAAGTCCAGCCCCACTGGGCCTTACACACGTCCGGCTGGCGCGTACACCCGCTATGGTGACGTGCTCCCGCTGGTTAATTCTCTCGACGACCGGCTCGTCGTTTTCGGTTCGGGCGATGAAGTTGCGTTGGATTTTGATCCGTCGAAGCTTCCTGTGTTGCCCAAGGGTTGGGTTCGCGACTACTTTTTCGTGGCCAAAGGCTATGAGAAGGACATGGATTTCTACGCCTACGACTTCACCAGCGTCGATCCGCTTCCGTTCCGCGATATGAAAGCGTATCCGTATCCCGCAAATCAATCGTTTCCGCTGGATGACTCGCACTTGAACTACCTGCTCGAGTACAACACTCGTTATATGTCGGGGAATGAGCAACCGGGCTTCCGGTTTGATTACTCGTCCTCGAAATGAGGGTTGGCTTCACCACTTCCTGGCCTGCCAGTACTTTCCGTCCACGAAATCGTTTTAATGGTTGACAGTTTCGCGGCGGCATAATCCAATACCCGGACATGGCATCCGCTTCCACTGGCACGCCCGCACGTCTCCGGCGAACTCTTACTCTTTGGGATCTCATCCTTTACGGCGTGATTGTGATTCAGCCGGTCGCGCCCATGTCTGTGTTCGGTGTGTTGAGCGATCGCGGCCATGGACACGTCGTCACCACCATCTTGATCGCGATGGTGGCCATGCTGTTTACCGCGATCAGTTATGGGCGCATGGCGCGGGCTTATCCCAGCGCCGGTTCCGCCTTTACTTACGTTGGACAGGAGATTAATCCCGCGCTGGGCTACGTCACCGGATGGAGCATGGTAATGGATTACCTGCTGAATCCGATGATTTGCATCATTTGGATCAGCCAGCAAGCGCACGTGTTTGCTCCGGGCGTGCCGTATGGAGCTTGGGCCACGTTCTTTGCCCTCGTATTTACGGCTTTGAACGTTCAGGGTGTTAAGACTTCGGCACGCGTGAACACGGCGCTGGCTGCGGGGATGGGTGTGGTGATCGCGATCTTCTTTGTCGCGGCGGCGCGCTACATTTTTGGAAATCCGCATGATGGGGCTGCCTTTTTCACGCGTCCTTTTTATGATCCGCAGATGTGGAACACGAAAGCGGTGCTGGGTGGGACTTCGGTCGCGGTGCTGACCTACATTGGTTTTGATGGCATCTCGACGCTTTCGGAAGAGGCGGAGAATCCGCGGCGGAACATCCTGCTGGCTACGGTGCTGGTGTGCGTGGTCATTGGCATTCTATCGGCGGTTCAGGTTTATGCAGCGCAACTGATCTGGCCAGCCTCGCAGCCTTATCCCAACGTGGACACGGCGTTCACCTACGTTGCGGGACGGGCGTGGGCGCCGTTATTCGCCATTGTCGGATTCACCCTGGTCGTCGCCAATTTCGGATCTGGCATGGGAGCGCAACTGGGCGCTGCGCGGCTGCTTTATGGCATGGGACGCAGCGGCGCTTTGCCGAAATCCTTTTTCGGCGCGGTGGATAGCAAGCGACACGTTCCTCGCAACAATGTGCTCTTCGTAGGCGGACTGGCTCTGGCCGGGGCATTCTTTCTACCCTGGGTAGCAGCGGTTCCGTCGATATTGGCGCGATTGTTCTCTAGGGGATCCAGCATCGATCTGGGGACGGCGGCCAGCGGCTACGAATTGGGCGCAAACTTACTGAACTTCGGCGCTCTGATCGCTTTCATGGGTGTAAACGCTGCGGCCTTTGTTCGCTACTATCTCCATGAAGAGAAAAAGAGGCTGAGCAATCTGCTACCGCCGGTTTTAGGCTTTGTTATCTGCCTGCTCCTGTGGTTGAACCTCAGCACCATGGCACTGATCTTTGGCGCCGTCTGGATGGCCGTGGGGATCGCCTTTGGGGCATGGAAGACGAAGGGGTTTCGGGGGAACCTGGTGGATTTCGAGCTTCCGCCGGAGGAAGCCTGAGACTTCGGATTCCTCGGAATCGATCATTCTACGCGGACTCTGCGGCTTTCCTCCGCGGTCTCTGCGTTTCAAGATCTTCATTGCACTTCAGCAACCAAGAATCTTAAATCGCCGAGATCGCTGAGAAGGGCCACAGAGTGCGCTGAAAATCCGGCAGAGAAGACTGGGAGGCGGCGTCGGCAATCGAATCCCTTGCCTTGGTTTATAATAGTTGACTCGCCCTTGTATCCCGGAGTGATAAGACGATGATTCGATTTTTGCAGACCCCTGGCCCGATCAAGAAGATTGTTCTTGGCGGATTGCTGACTATTATTTCTGTCTTCATGGTGATCACCTTAGTTCCTGGTTTCGGCAGCACCGACTTTTTTAGCGGTGGCGGGCCCACCCGCGGCGTTGTGGCTAAGGTGGCTGGAACCGATATCACGACCCAGGAAGTTCAGCATCAGGCCCGGGAGATGGTGCGACAGCAATTCCCGCGCGGCGGGGCGCAAGCCTCAATGTTGCTGCCTTACTTTTCAAATCAGGCGGCCCAGCAGTTGATCCAGCGGCAAGCTCTGATTGCGGAGGCCGAGCACCTCGGCTTGCGTTCGACCGACGATGCCGTGCGCGACGAATTGCAGCATGGCCGCTATGCCGAGACCTTTTTCCCGGGCGGCAACTTCATCGGACAGGCCGCGTATGAGGAACTGCTGCAACAGCACGATCTCACCGTGACCCAGTTCGAGCGAGGCGTGAAGGAAGACATTCTGATTGACAAGCTGCGCAACCTGGTCGCGGGCGGCGCCATGGTCACCGATGCGGAAGTTCGCCAGAAATTCGAGAAAGACAATACCAAGATCAAGTTCGATTACGCGGTTTTGCGCAAGGATGACATTCTCAAGGGTCTGCATCCCACAGATCCCGAGTTGAAGGCGTTTTATGATCGCAACAAGGCGACCTATAACAACTCGATTCCGGAGAAGCGCAAAATCAAGTACGCGCTCATTGACACGGCAAAACTGCAGGGGACGGTTCAAGTCAGCCAGCAGGATCTGCAGAGTTACTACGATCAGCACCGTGACGAATTCCGTGTGCCCGAGCAGGTGAATGTCCGCCAAATCCTGATCAAGAGTCCTTTGCCCGGTCCAGACGGCAAGGTTGATCAAAAAGGTGTCGAGGAAGCACGCAAGAAAGCAGAGGACGTGCTCAAGCAGTTGAACGCTGGCGCGAAGTTCGATGACTTGGCTAAGAAATATTCCGAAGACCCGAGCAGCAAGAATGGTGGGTCGGTAGGTTGGATTCAGCGGGGAGGCTTCCCCGTTCCCGAAGTGGACAAGGCCGCTTTTTCCCTGGCGAAGGGCGGAACCAGCGGCGTGATCAATGCGGGCTACGCTTTCGTCATTCTTCAGGTAGAAGATAAACAGGACGCTCACCTGAAGACGCTGGCTGACGTTAAAGATCAGATCGAGCCCATCATCAAGCAACAGAAGGCTCAGCAGATGGCCGATGCCGCGGCCAGCGCGCTGGTTTCTCAATCGCAGACCGGCGGTCTCGACAAAGCGGCTGCCGCGAAAGGCGTCCAGTTGGTGGCGACCGACTTTATCAGCCGCACGGATACGCTGCCGGGGATTGGCAGTTCGCCGCAGTTCACGGAGGCTGTGTTCAGCGCCGCCGAGAAATCTCCACCGGCTCAGGTGCAGGTGCCGCAGGGCTTTGTGATATTTGAACTGGTAGAAGTCAAGCCGCCTGCTACGCCCACGTTCGAAGAGATCCGCACCCGCGTGGAGACGGAGTTCAAGAATGAGCGGGCGGGAACTCTGCTGACCCAGAAGACCCAGGAACTTTCCGATCGCGCCAAGGCTGACCACGATTTGAAGAAGGCCGCGAAGGAGTTGGGGGCCACCATGAAGACCAGCGATTTCGTGCTGCCGGATGGGCAGGTTCCCGATATCGGCTCGATGTCCGGAGCAGCTTCCGTGGCCTTCACCCTCAAACCGGGCGACATCAGCGGTCCGGTCAATAGCGGCAATACCGGTGTGGTGCTTGCGATTCTGGAGAAGCAAGCACCTACAGACGCAGACTTCGCGGCGAAGAAAGACCAGATCCGGGATTCGCTGGTGCAGAACAAGCAATCCGAATTGTTCGGGCTCTTCATGGCGAACCTGCGCGAACAAATGGAAAAATCAGGCAAGATCAAGATCAATCAACAAGAGATGAAAAGCCTGACCAAGCAGCCGACTGAGGGAGACGAGGGCGAATAGTAAGTACCAGAAAACCCTCTCGACTTCTACGCCCGCAGTTCGCGCTAGAGAGCTTATCTGGGGCAAAACTGCGAGCTGTGAATCCAATCTCGCTGCGGTCCTGATCAAAGCCTCATAATCTGGAACCATCGTTATATGTCGTTTCCTCGCTTGACCGGAATCCTGCTTCACCCCGCCTCGCTGCCCTCGCGGGGCGGCATTGGCGATTTCGGGCCGGCTGCCTATGAGTTCCTCGATTTCCTTGCATCCGCGCGTCAGGGACTGTGGCAGGTGCTGCCGCTGGGACCGCCCGCGAATGGGAATTCTCCCTACTCTTCGACTTCGGCCTTTGCCGGAAACCCGCTGATGATTAGCTTGGAGCGTCTGGCTGAGCGCGGTTGGATCGACGACGCGCAGTTGAAAGACCTTCCCCATTCCTCCGGGCCTATCGACTACGATCAGGTTCGCGAGCACAAGCTGCCACTGTTGAATGAAGCAGCTCACAAGTTTCTGGACTCCGCGCCCGGCGCCGCGCGAACGCGCTTCGAACGATTCCGCAATGAAAATGAGTGGTGGCTGGAGGATTTTGTTCTCTACGACGCGTTGCGGGATCGCTATCGCAAACAGTGCTGGAACGCGTGGCCGCTCGAACTGGCGCGCCGCGAGGCTGGTGCTCTGGAAACTGCCCGCGTGGAACTGGCTTCGGAGATCGCCGTTCGCAGAGTCATCCAGTTCTTTTTCTACGAACAGTGGCATGCCTTGCGACTTTACTGCGCGCAAAAGTCCATCCGCGTGGTCGGCGATATTGCCATTTTTGTGGACTACGACAGCGCCGACGTATGGGCAAATCGAGAATTGTTTCGCCTGAAAGACGACCTGGAGCCCGTGGCTGTTTCTGGCGTGCCTCCCGATGCATTCAGCGCCACCGGACAGCGCTGGGGAAATCCTCTTTACGACTGGAATGCGATGCGTTCGGAAGGCTACGAGTGGTGGGTGCAGAGGCTGCGTTGGGCCACGCAAACCTGTGACTTCATCCGGCTTGATCATTTCCGCGGCTTCGAGCAGTTCTGGGAGATTCCCGCCAGCGAGCCCACCGCGATGAACGGCCGCTGGGTGGATGGCCCCAGAGATGAGCTGTTTAACAAGCTGCGCGAGGAGCTGGGCGGGCTGCCGTTCTTTGCCGAAGATCTGGGCTACATTACCCCGGATGTGCACGAACTGCGCGAGCGCCATCAGATTCCCGGCATGGCGGTGCTGCAGTTTGGCTTTAGCGATCCGGGCGCGCATATTTATCTGCCGCATCGCCTCACTTCGGATCGGGTGGTCTACACCGGCACTCACGACAACGACACAACCCTGGGCTGGTGGACCGCTATCGCATCTGAGCTTGAACGCAGCGCTGCGACAGCATACGTTGGACATTGTGAAGACGGAATCAACTGGGCCTTCATCCGCGCCGCGCAGGCTTCCGTCGCCAGCTTCTCAGTGGTTCCCCTGCAGGACGTACTTGGGCTGGGCAGCGAAGCCCGCCTGAACACTCCGAGCGTGAAAACGGGGAATTATCTTTGGAGATTCCAGGCGGGATCGCTGACCCGCGATCTGGCCGAGCGGCTGGCGAACCTCGCCGAGGTTGACCGACCGTCTGCCACAGCCAGTTCCCGTGCCGCCCAGCGAAGACTTCGTTGCCTGAACTGCGCTGGATTGCACCAAGCGTCGCGCTCCCCGCTCGACCAAATCATCACAGAATCGTTTTTCCCATTGTTAACGTCGCGTTACAAAGCATGGGGACGCTTGGAGCCGCACTACGGAATCGTGTATAGATGTAGACGAGGTTGGGAGTGAAACCCAGTGGAGAGTCCGATCATCCAGGCGCGCGCTGTCGAGAAGTTCTACGTCCAACCAGACGGGAACCGCATTGAGGTCATTGCGCCCACCGACCTGGAAGTCTCTCCCGGTAAGATTGTCGCTCTCCTAGGCCCTTCGGGTTCTGGAAAGTCGACGCTGCTGCGAATGCTGACTGGCCTCTCCGTTCCCTCGTCAGGAGAGGTGTTCTGGCACGGCAAGCCGATCAGCGACCATCCGCCCAATGTCGCCATCGTCTTCCAGAGCTTTGCCCTGTTTCCCTGGCTCAACGTGCTCGAAAATGTGGAAGCGCCTCTGGAAGCACGCGGTGTCAACGCCATCGAGCGGCGCAAGCGCGCACTGAAGATGCTGGATACGGTCGGCCTCGACGGCTTCGAAACCGCCTATCCCAAAGAGCTCTCCGGCGGGATGAAACAGCGCGTCGGGTTTGCCCGCGCCCTGGTCGTCGAACCGGAAGTACTGTTCATGGACGAACCTTTCTCCGCTCTTGACGTTCTGACTGCGGAAACGCTTCGCGGTGAATTGCTCGAGCTCTGGCTCGGCAAGAAGATGCCGACCACGGCGATTTTCGTGGTCACGCACAATATTGAAGAGGCTGTTCTGCTGGCCGATCGCGTCATCGTTCTGGGCAAGAATCCGGGACGCATTCGCTCCGATTTCGAAATCGGTCTGGCCTACCCGCGTGACCGCAAAGCAACTCGTTTCGTGGAGTTCGTGGACTATATCTACAAAATCATGACGCAACCGGACGTGGAGCCGGCTTCGCCGGTCCCCGGACAAGTTCCAGCCGTCACGATGCCGCGCCCCCAGGCAAAAGTATCAAATGCTGCCGCATGCCCGTACCGGAGGAATCGCGGGCCTGCTCGAAATATCTGCATGACGGCGGCGGACAAGCCGACCTTTATCGCCTCGCCGAGAAGCTAGCGATGGATGTAGATGACCTTCTGCCCATCGTGGAATCCGCAACCCTTCTGGGTTTCGCCACGCTCAAGGAGGGCGACGTTCAAATTACGCCCGAAGGAGTGGCCTTCGCTGAAGCCGACATTCTGACCCGCAAAGTTCTTTTTCGCGAAGCCGCGCTCAAGCATGTGGCGATTCTGCAATGCATCGAAAGCGTTCTCAAGGCGAAGTCGGATCACTCGATTCCCGACGAATTCTTCCATGACATTCTTGACGAGCATTTCAGCCAGGACGAAGTCGAGCGGCAGTTTGAAACCGCGATGAACTGGGGACGCTACGCGGAGATTTTCGATCATGATCCGCAGAACGGTCGCCTGGTCCTGACCGAGCCTCTTTCGGAACCCAATCATCACGCATCGGCGGCGAAATCATGAAGAAAGGCGCAGGGCTCCCAACGCATTTCGCCTTATCGCCTGTGGTCTCTATTGCCGCAGCTCGAGACCTCGCGTTTGCCCGACTTGCTGATGTTTGCTGCAGTTATCGCGACTGTTTTACGGCATCTTGGCCGTCGCGCGAACCTGGCTCGGCCCATTTACGCCATCCGTTGAAATCTCACAAAGTCCGCTGGCGCTTCCTGCTTATGCCGGTTTGTCGCTGTTGCGCATCACCCTTGCGTATGTGCTGAGCCTGGCTGTTCACGCTCGTCTATGGCTACATTGCCGCCTACAACCCCAAGGCCGAACGCTTCATGATTCCGCTGCTCGACGTTCTGCAGTCCATCCCCGTGCTCAGCTTTTTGCCCGGAGTGATGCTGGCCATGGTCGCGCTATTTCCCAGCCGCCAGCTGGGCGTCGAATTGGGAGCGATTCTCCTCATCTTCACCGGCCAAGTCTGGAATATGGCGTTCAGCTTCTATGCCTCGCTGAAAAGCATTCCACGCGAAATGCGCGAAGCTGCCAGGATTTACGGATTCAGTTGGTGGCAGCGTTTCACTGAGGTCGAATTGCCCTTCGCCGCGATCGGGCTGGTGTGGAACTCCATGATGTCGGTAGCCGGCGGATGGTTCTTCGCTGATGGCTTGCGAGATGTTTGTGCTCGGCTCGCGCGACTTCCGGCTGCCCGGCCTTGGCTCCTATCTGCAGACCGCCGCCAGCGCCGGAGACACGCGGTCGATCTTATTGGGCGTCGCTCACCATGATCGCGGTGATCGTGCTGCTCGATCAATTTGTCTGGCGGCCGGTGATCGCGTGGGCGGAAAAGTTCAAAGTCGAGCAAGTGGAAAGCGCCGAGGTGCCGCATTCCTGGGTGCTCGATCTATTGCAGCACTCGCGCAGCCTGGCCCAACTGCGACAAAAAGCATTCTTCCCATTGCGCGAATCAGCCATGTCGTATTTCTCGCGGCGGCACAGGGCCGAGCCCGTCATCGAAGCGGGGTCCCGATGGAAGACTTGGGTGCTGGGCTCTATAGGTATTGCCGCATTGGGACTCACCGGATATGCCGTGGTTCGAGTTGCGATCCTGCTGACTGGCCTCGATCACTCCGAGGTGGCTGAGTTGGGACGAGGGCTCGGTGCCACATTTCTTCGCGTCATCGCCGCGCTGTTGATTGGCGCTGCCTGGACCATCCCTGTCGGCGTGAAGATCGGTTTCAGCCCGCGGCTGGCTCGCGTGGCGCAACCGCTGGCTCAGATCGCCGCTTCCGTCCCGGCCAATGCTTTTTTTCCGGTCATCCTGCTAATCCTGATTCGTCTGGGCGGAGGACTCGGCATTGGCTCGATCACTGCTGCTTCTGCTCGGAACTCAGTGGTACATTCTGTTCAACGTGATTGCCGGCGCTATGGCGATTCCCACCGACCTGAAAGAAGTCTGCTCGGTATGCCGGATCAGCGGAGTGGAGCGCTGGCGCAAGCTCATCCTTCCGGGAATCTTTCCTTATCTCTTGACCGGCATGGTTACCGCGTCGGGCGGCGCCTGGAACGCCAGTATCGTTGCCGAATATTTTCATTTCAAAGGCCAGACGTTTTCCACCATCGGCCTTGGCTCCATTATCAGCCGGGCCACCGACAGGGAAATTTCGACCTGCTGATTGCCGCCACCATCGTGATGGCGGCCATGGTCGTCACTGTCAATCGCCTGGTTTGGCGGCGGCTTTATACGCTTGGCGAAACCCGCTTCCGGCTGGAAAGCTAAAAAAGGCCGGGACCTTTCGATCCCGGCCGCAGTTGGCTGGTTGCCCGGATAAAACTGTTTCGATGCAGGATGGGTGTCACGCGCGCCGTCGTTTTGACGATCGCTGACCCGCAAAAACCTTACGCGCTCCTCCGCGGGCGCACCGTCAAATCCCGCACCTGGGTCAGGATGCTCGACATCTGCATCCCATTCAACTGGTTCACGAAAGGCAACATCTCCGCGATAAACTGATCCTGCATCAGTTCGCGCACTTCCTCCTGCCGATTGCGTTCGCCGCCGCTAAGCAGATCAGGTACGGTGACCTCAAGCGCCCGCGCCAGCCGCTCCAGCGAGGAAAGTGTGGGAGTTGCCTTTTCGTTTTCGATCTTGGAAACGTAAGTCCGTGGCACGGACATACGCGCCGCCAGTTGCCGCTGGCTGAGTCCATTGCGCAGACGCATCGACCGGATCGATGCCGCCAGGTGCAAATGCCCGCGGCCGTTGCCATTGGTTGGCATCATCTGCGGCGGCGGCGGAGCCGCAACTACTTCGGGCTCATCCTCGTCCAATGATGCATGGCAGCGGCGGCAAAGATCGTTAGTGGTGCGGAATTGAACCAGCAGGCAGCGATCACAACGAACAACTTCCCTGGAATCTACTGGGGCAAGAGTTGTAGCCATCTAAGGTGTGGGAGGGCCAGAGCGGGCTTCTCCTGGAACCGAGTGACCAAACTAGATACGGTTCCCGACCTGCAGCGTAATCTGCGGCACAACCCCTGTGGATGTCAAGCACAATCTGCAATCAAACTCGAAGTATCATGTTGGAGAAGCAAGACAAAATCCTGATCGAAGCAAGTTCTTGTGCATACTGTCTCGGAACACCGTGGAAGGGCGCGGCTTCAGCCGTGCCACCAAAGCCCGCTAAAATACTGGGCTTTAGCCCCTGTGATTCGAAGCTTGCCTGGACGGCACACAAGCGGTAATTAAGAAAATTCAAGGAGCAAGATGACGATTGATCGCGAGTCGGCATGGTGTTTACTAACTGAGTTCACCCAATCAGAAAGTTTGCGAAAACATGCTTTGTCGGTCGAGGCATGCATGCGCGCGTACGCACGAAAACTCGGCGGCGATGAAGATCTCTGGGGCGTCGTCGGCCTTCTTCACGACTTCGATTACGAGAAGTATCCCAGCCTCGACGACCATCCTTATAAAGGCAACGAGATTCTGAAAGAGCGCGGCTATCCGGATGAAATCCGCACGGCAATCATGTCCCACGCCGAATACACCGGCGTGACCCGGGACACCCCGATGGAAAAAGCGCTCTTCGCCTGCGACGAACTCGCCGGATTCATCACCGCAGTCGCGCTGATCAAGCCGGGAAAATCTTTGGCTGAGGTCGACACCAAGTCCGTGCGAAAAAGAATGAAAGACAAAGCCTTCGCCCGCAAAGTGAATCGAGACGACATCGTGAACGGCGCCGCAGAGCTGGGCGTCGACCTGGAAGAACACATCACCTTCTGCATCGAAGCTCTGAAGCCAATCGCAGATAAATTGGGTTTGGACGGAAGCGCCGCGAAGTCGGCCTAGCCATTGCTCGTGTGGGGACGGGGCTCCGACCCGTCCGGCCGAGCAAAGCTCGGCTAGCGGTCGGCGCGAATGCCCGTGAGGGCACTACCGCAACACCTCCGCCACCTTCCCACTCGCAATCAACTCCGCAATCCGCGCAAAATCCTGATACATCACCCGGTCCTTATCCATCGTCGGACACACCGACCGAATCGCCGCATGCGCCGCCAGTCCGCGCTTGCCGGTCTTGAGTGGCGCCACAAAATCGAGCGCCTGCGCCGCAGCCATGGCCTCAATCGCCATCGCGTTGCGGGTGTTCTCGACGATCCGCTTCAGCTTCAGCGCCGCCGTCATTCCCATCGAAACGAAATCTTCCTTGTTGCCGGAGGTGGTGATCGAATCCACCGACGCGGGATGCGCCAGAATTTTGTTCTCGCTCACCAGCGCCGCCGCCGTGACCTGCGGCATCATGAATCCAGAATTCAGCCCCGCGCCCGCCGCGAGAAACGGCGGCAGACCTTCATTCAGCGCCGGATTCACCAGCCGCTCCAACCTCCGTTCCGAGATGCCGGCCAGCGCGCTCAGAGCGATTCCGAGAAAATCCAGCGCGAACGCCAGCGGCTCGCCATGGAAATTTCCGCCCGAAATCACGTCGCCTTCGCCGTCCGTCTGCTTCAGATTCTTCACAAAAACCAGCGGATTGTCCACCGCCGAGTTGACCTCAGTTTCCATCACCTCGCGGCAATGAGCCAGCGTGTCGCGCACCGCGCCGTGCACCTGCGGCATGCAGCGCAGAGAATACGCATCCTGCACGCGGCCGCAATCGCGATGCGACTCGCGAATCTGGCTGCCTTCGAGCATGCGCCGCAGATTTTCCGCGGTCTTCAATTGGCCGCGGTGCGGGCGCGCCCGGTGAATGCGTTCATCGAAAGCCGCATCCGTACCATGCAACGCGTCGAGGGTGAGCGCGCCAATCACATCCGCGGAATCCACCAGCGTCTCCGCCGCGAGCAGAGCCAGGATTCCGACCGCCAACATTCCCTGCGTCCCGTTGATCAGCGAAACCGCTTCCTTGGCCTCGAGCACCAGCGGCTTTGATCTGAGCGCGGCGCAAAGCCTCGGCTCCCGAGATGCGAACGCCTTTGTCATCCAGGCATTCGCCCTCGCCGATCAGCGCCAGCGCAAGATGGGCCAACGGCGCCAAATCACCACTTGCGCCCACGCTGCCCTGCGACGGAACAAACGGCGTGACGCCGCGGTTCAGCATCTCGCAAAGCGCGTCAATGACCCCAGGCGCGCACGCCGGAGTAGCCTTTGGAAAGAGAATTGGCGCGCAGCAGCATCATGGCGCGGACCTCGGCCGCAGCCAGCGGTTCGCCCACGCCCACGGCGTGCGACCGCACCAGGTTGACCTGCATTTCGCGAATCTGTTCGCCGGCAATGCGCACGTCGCTCAGTTTGCCCACGCCCGTGGTGATGGCATAGGAAACTTTGTTGCTGGCGACCAACGCGTCCACCACCGCGCGCGCCCGGTCCACCGCTGCCCGAGCGTCAGGATCGAGCAGCACCGGCCGCCGCTCGACCGCGACCTCCCGCACCGCTTCCAAGGTCAGATCATTGCCGTTGATGTGAAGAGCTTTCAAAGGTTTATAGATCAGCTTTCAGAATCTCAGATGTCACTCTTCCTTCCCCATCGCTGCCCGGAACGCGGTCATGTACTTTTCGGGCAGCGGTACTCTCTTCATCTCCGGATCGACCACGATGTGCGTGGTCTCGCCCTCAGCCAGCAATGTTCCATCATTGGCGCGCACCAGCTCATATTCGAACTGCACCAGCGATTCGCGAAGATACTTCAAATGGGTGCGCACGATGACCTCATCGTCATAGCGCGCCGGAGCCTTATAGCGGCAGCGCGCATCGATTACCGCGATGCCGCAGCCATCGTTCTGCTCCATGTCGCGATACGAAAATCCGAGTTGCCGCAGCAGTTCCACCCGGCCGACTTCGAACCAAACGAAGTAATTGGCATGATAGACCACGCCCATCTGGTCGGTCTCAGCGTATCGCACCCGCATGCGGGTCTCACTGACCACGGGATGATGCGTCTGCTTCCACTGCTCATTCGCCGCTCCAGTGCGGTTTGCGCTTTTCGAGAAATGACGAGATGCCTTCGCGAAAATCGCGGTGGCGCGGATCGCCGCATTCTCCTGCACTGCCGACTCTGATCTGCGCATCCAGTTCAACGCCGCGCATGATCGCTGAGCAGACGCTTGGTGCAGACCAGCGATGCCGGGCTGTTTTCCATGAGTTGGCATGCCAATTCCCGCGCGCGCGCGATCAGTTTTTCTGCGGAGCACAATTTCGTTAATCAGGCCGATGCGATGCGCCTCGTCCGCTCCAACGATCCTGCCGGTCAGCAGCAGATCGCGCGCATGTTTTTCTCCGATCTGACGCAACAGAAAAGTCGAGACGATCGCGGGAACGAATCCAATTCGCACCTCGGTGTAACCGAACTTCGCTTCCGGCACAGCCAGAGTGAAGTCGCAGAGTGTGGCCAGCCCGCAGCCTCCCGCGATGGCTGCCCCGTTCACCGCCGCGATCGTCGGCCTGGGAAAATCGTAGAGCGAGCGGAAAAGCCGCGCCATGGTTTCGGAATCTTTCAGATTCTGCTCCGGCGATCTTCCCACCAGTGCCTTCAGATTCTCCAGGTCCATGCCCGAGCAAAACGCTTTTCCCGCGCCGGTGAGAATCAATACCAGCGCCGACGAGTTGGCAACTTCATCGAGCGCCGCCAGCAACTCCTCGATCAGTTCGTAGCTGATGGCGTTGCGCTTGTCCGGGCGGTTGAGCGTGATGGTGGCGACGCCGGCATCATGCGCAAGATGGAGTGTTATCCATGAATGTCGCATGCGTAATCTCATATTCTCAATCCGCCGCCGATGAATTGCGTGTACCTCGCCCCAATCTCGGCCGTCGCCCGCAGCAGCACATCGAAAGGCTTCAGAGCGAGGCAAAGACTGCGCCGCGTCGCCGTCAAGGCCTCGACCACCTTCTCCGTCGCAATATTGCCCACCAGCGCATCCTGAGCGAACGGACATCCACCCAAGCCCGCCCAGCGCAGAATCGAACCGCCGGCAACCGGCATCGTACGCGGCGGTCACTTTCTCCGCGGCCTGCTCGGGCCGGCTGTGCAGGTGTACGCCGATCTCCAAATAGTCATACTTGGCAATCACCGCCGAAACCAGTTCCCAATCTGCTCCGGTCCGGCCATCCCAACCGTATCCGCCAGCGAAATCATGCGCACGCCATAAGATTCCAGCAGGTCGACTGCGTCGACCACTTCGCCGACATTCCACTGGTCGCCGTACGGATTTCCGAACGCCATCGAAATATATACCACCGTGTCCAGTCCAGCCTCTTCGCCCTTGCCTTTGATCTTCTCCAGTTCGTCGATGGCTTCGTCGAGCGTCTGATGCTGGTTGTTGCGCAGAAAATGTCGGCGAAACCGAATAGGGAAATCCCAGCGTGCGCACCGCATTCGTGTTGATCGCCCGCTGCGCGCCTTTTTCGTTCACCACGATGCCGATGATCTCAACATCATCCGGCGGATCGAGTTCCTTCAAAACCTCTTCCGAGTCGGCCATCTGCGGCACCGCTTTCGGCGAAACAAACGACACCGCATCGATATGCTTGAATCCCGCGCTGATCAAGGCTCGCAAATATTCCAGCTTGATGTGCGTAGGGATCTGCCCCTTCAGTCCCTGCCAGGCATCCCGCGGACACTCGACGAGTTTGACCGATTCAGGCATTTAAAACCTGGGCCACGGATTTCGCACCGATTCATCACGGATCAAATCGAACTTAATCTTCGTCTGATCCGTGCAATCCGTGCAAATCCGTGGCTATGTTTGCAGCACTCCCACCTTGAACTCCGGCACGTCCGGATTCAGCGCCGCCGCTTCGAGCGCCTGCGTAATCGCGTCGCGCGTTTCGACCGGATCGATGATCTTGTCAATCCACAGCCGGGCCGCGCCATATCGCGGATCGGTCTGCTCGTCGTAGGTTCGCTTCACTGATTCGTAAAGTTCTTTCTTCTCCTCTTCGCTCAACTTCTTCCCGCCACGCTCCAGTTGCCTGATCTTGATCTCCACCAACGTGCCCGCAGCGGAATCGCCGCTCATCACGGCATAGCGCGCCGTCGGCCAGGCAAACAGAAAGCGCGGATCATAGGCTTTGCCGCACATCGCATAATGCCCCGCGCCGAACGATCCGCCGACGATCACCGTAATCTTCGGCACAACCGAATTCGAAACCGCATTCACCATCTTCGCGCCCGCCTTGATGATGCCGCTCCACTCCGCGTCCCGCCCCACCATGAATCCGTTCACATCGTGGAAGAAAACCAGTGGAATCAGATTCTGATTGCAATCCATGATGAAGCGCGCCGCCTTCTCCGCGGATTCGGTGTAAATCACGCCGCCAAACTCCATCCGCTTGTGGCCCTCATGGTCGGTTGCCTGCGCATGCAGTTTCTGATTGGCGACAATCCCGACCGCAAATCCGCCGATACGCGCGTACCCGCAGAGCAAAGTTTTCCCGTACTCCGGCTTGTATTCGTCGAAGCGGCTGCCATCCACGATGCGCGCAATAATTTCCTTCATATCGTACGGGCGCGCCGGAGAAGAATCGTAGATGCCGTAAATTTCCTCCGCCGCCAGCGCGGGGTCTTCAGGCTTCTTGCGGTCCCACGGAGATTGCCGCCGGTAGCCCCACTTCTCGACGATGGCGCGAATCCGCGCCAGGCAGGCTTCGTCATTCGGTTCGCGGAAGTCCACCGTGCCGCTGATCGCCGAATGCATGGCCGCGCCGCCCAATTCCTCGGCGGAAACTTTCTGTCCGATCGCCGCCTGCACCAGCGCCGGGCCCGCGAGAAAAAGCCCGCTGCCGTCGGTCATGAGCACGTGATCGCACATCACGGGAAGATATCCGCCGCCGGCCACGCACATCCCCATGATGGCGGCGATCTGCGGGATGCCCATGGCCGACATCACCGCGTTGTTGCGGAACACGCGGCCGAAGTCGTCGGTGTCGGGAAATACATCCTCCTGCAAGGGGAGAAACACGCCCGCGGAGTCGACCAGATACATGGTCGGAATACGATTTTCGATGGCCATGTTCTGGGCCCGGATGACTTTCTTCGAGGTCATGGGAAAAAACGCGCCGGCTTTCACCGTGGCATCGTTGGCAATGATCATCACCAGCCGGGTGTGAATTCGCCCCAGCCCGGTGATCACGCCCGCCGCTGGCGCCCCACCCCATTCTTCATACATGCCGTAGGCTGCGAAGGAGCCAATTTCAAAAAACGTTCCGGCGTCGACCAGCAGGTTGATGCGCTCGCGCGCCGTGAGGCGGCCCTTGCTGTGCTGGCTCTCGATGGCCTTTGCTCCGCCGCCCTCGCGGATTTGCTCCTCCTCGTTGCGCACCTGCGAAACCATGTCGGCCAGGAAACGCATGTTGGCTTCAAAGCGCGGAGAGGTAGGATCCACGCGGGTTTCGAGGACGCTGGAACTCGAAGGCGTGCTGGTTTCGTATCGGTCGGCCATGAAGGGAACAGCCAGGAACCATTTACGGTATAACAGCGCAGCGTCGCGACGCAAACTTGGGTTCGTTGGCTCACGGACGAAGCGAGCACACGCGAATACGCTAGGTCCAGATGTGCCGGTAACGCAATGAGTCGTCGCGCGGCCTCGGCCACGGGATCCTCCGCCACCGCATCGATCAGCCCATAGCGCAATGCATCTCAGGCGTGCAACTTCTCTGCAGCCACAAACATCTCCAGCGCTTTTGCCTTTCCCACCAGCCGCGGCAACCGTTGCGTTCCGCCCCATCCGGTGATCAGGCCCGAGCGCCGCACCGCGATGTCCAAAAACAGCGTCCGGCGCAGCGATTCGCCGGTGACAAGCCAGAGCCAAATCGAGTCCACCGCCCATGCAGTACCCGGAAATCGCGGCGTACACCGGCGCAGGAAAATGCTTCGACGATATTCATCAATGCCTGACCCATATCGAGAAAATTCGTACGCCTCGGGCCCGGTCTGGAGAGCAATCTCGCGCAGGTCGGCGCCAGCAGAGAAAAATCGTCGATTTCCCGTGACAATTAACGGCTCCGACTTACGCGCCATATCACGAAAGCCCTCGGTCAGCGCCAGCACGCACGCCCGCGTCAAACGATTCGTGCCGTCGTCGGATTGCAAACGCAGCACGCGAACGCCATCATGCTGTTCGAGATGGAAGAACTCAGCAGTTAGCACTTGGCAGTTGGCAGTCTTGGCAATCAGCACTTAGCCTCCGTAGTCTGCGCTGATCCCGGCTCGCTACCAAGTGCCACAATGCCAATTGCTAAGTGCTAACCGCTTTTCTCTATCCACTGATCCAGCCGGCATCCATCCTCTTCCAGCATGAAACTCCCCACGCCGAAACATTCGCCGAATATGCGATGCGACTCGGGATCGCGAGCGCGCGCGCGTGATCCATTGCTTTCCCACCTGATACTGGCTGGCCGTGAACCACTTCTGCGGCAGCACCTCGACCAGTCCCGCCTGCAGATAGAAGACATATAGCGCGAACGCCGGATCGTCGTCGCTCTTCGCCGGATAACTGGTGGGGACAATCAACTCATCCACCGTCTTGCAGTTCCGCCGGCACGCTCAATCTTGTGCATGCCCGCTTCGAGCCCCAGCGGAATCTCAAAGTCCGCAATTGGAGCCGTCGCGGCATAAATGCGCTCGGCGGACTGCTTGAACCATCCGGCAATCTCGGCGAGATCGAAAGCTTTGAGTTGGTCAGGATCAAAGCACGTGAGGCGAATGCTCCGTCCTTCCGGGCACCAGATGCCAGGCGTGAAGGCGGCACAAAGAACGGACGGCAGTACGTATTCAGGGCCAGGCGCGGCTTGTCCGGTTCCTGCGCCAAACCGAGCGAGACCACATAGCCTAACGGCCCTTGCTTCCCTGATGGGTCCACGCAAAACGCTGGTCAGCGGCGGAATCTGACTCGGGGAAAAGTTTTCCAATACCAGGGAGTGGGGCCGATCGCTGCGGGCGAGAATGTCGCGCAGGCGGGAGGTGCTGATCTCAGCCATCAGCCGGCCGTCGGCACGCGTGCGCGGCTTCATGTTGGCGCGAATGAATTTCACGATGTCATCCATGGCCGTGCCCGGCTGAAAAATAGCCGCGACGCCGATTTTCTTCAGGTGGTCCATGTCCTGATCAGGAATGATGCCGCCGACGACCACGATCACGTCGTCCATCTTGTTTTGCTTGAGCAGATCCATGACGCGCGGCACGATGGCATTGTGCGCGCCCGAAAGAATCGAAAGCCCGATCACGTTCACGTCTTCCTGCAGCGCAGCGCTGACGATCATCTCCGGCGTCTGGCGCAGGCCGGTGTAGATGACCTCCATGCCGGCATCGCGCAAGGCGCGCGCAATCACCTTGGCCCCTCGGTCGTGGCCATCCAGGCCAGGCTTTGCGACCAGCACGCGAATTTTCTGCTCAGTGGACATTTCGTGGTCGTAGATAAGCGCAGCGTGAAGCAGATTGCGAACGCTCTAGGATACAACAGGGACAGGAGAATCAACCAATCGGATGAGGCGCGGTTTTCGGATTTCCCTTGTGACATCTTCGTGTACGGAGCCTGCCTGAGCGAAGTCGAAGGGTGGTTCGTAGTTTCCGCTATCACACCGTCTTGATATCCAGACTTCGCCATAAGTACCAGCAAGCGATGCTGCGATAAGGTTCCCAGGCGCTTCGCAATCTTCTCCATCTGTACGGGCTTGGGCAGCTTGCGCTTGTTGTAGTGTTTCTTGATCGCCATCTGCACGCCGAAATCGCCCGTGGGCAGCACGTTTGGACGCCTCAGCGTGAACATCAGGAACATGTGCGCAGTCCAAACGCCGACGCCTTTCACCTGGGTCAGATGCTTGATGACGTCCTCGTCCGTCATCTCAGGCAGGCGAGTGAAATCAAGATCGCCACGAATGGCGCGCTCCGCCATGTCGCGCAGATAAGACGACTTCTGCTTCGAAAGCCCGGCCGATCGCATCTGCTGCATGGTCAGCTTCGCGATGCCCCGCGGCGTGAGCGGCTCACCGGCCAGCGCGGCGAAGCGCTTGAAGATGGTGACCGCAGCCTTGCCATTCAATTGCTGATAGACGATCGCCTCGGCCAGGCTGTGAAACTCGGGCTCGCCAAATTCCATGCGGCAAGGCCCGACGCGCTCGATGATGGCACGCATGACAGGGTCGGATTTTTTCAGATGGCGGACGGCTGAGCGCATAGGCTTCCTATTCTAACCGCAAGGGGCGCAAGGGTAGCACGGGCCAGACGCTCCAACCGGATGAAAGAAAGTGCGCGATGCTAGCCCCTCCGGCTACATGACGCTCGCCTCGGTATATGTCCCGTAGACCTCGCGCAGCGCGTCGCAAATCTCGCCGACGGTCGCATAAGCGCGTACGGCATCCACGATGTAGGGCATTGTGTTCGCCGACGGAAACGTTCCCATCCGACCCAGCCTTCGGTTCCTCGGCAGCCGCTTTCTTCAGCGCATCCAGGCGACGCTCGAACTTCCTCATTCGAGCGCCGCGCCCGCAGAGCTTTCAGCTTCGCGCTCTGATGGCGCGGCTACGCTTTCGTCGATGTAGAGAATGTTGCGGCGACTCTTCCTCGATGACGAACTCATTTGCGCTCCGACGATGATCTTTTCTTTGGCTTCGGCCGCCCGCTGAAATTGGTAGGAAGCTTCGGCGACTTCCTTTTGCGGATATCCGCGCTCGATCGCTTTCACCATGCCGCCCATCGCGTCGAGCTTGCCAAAATAGTCGAACGCGCCTTTTTCCATTTGCAGGGTCAGGTTTTCGAGGAAGTAGGACCCGCCCAGTGGATCGACGGTTTGACGACCCCAGATTCGTAGGCGATGATTTGCTGCGTGCGCAGCGCAATCCGCGCGGCTTCTTCGGTGGGCAGAGCGAGCGCTTCGTCATAGCCATCAACGTGCAGCGACTGTGTTCCGCCCAGCACCGCAGCCATGGCCTGCATGGCGGCGCGGGCGATGTTGTTCATCGGTTGCTGTGCGGTCAGCGAAACGCCTGCGGTCTGGGTATGGAACCGCATCAACCAGGTGCGCTGGTTCTTCGCCCCGAAGCGGCTCTTTCATCACCTGATACCAGATCTTGCGCGCGGCACGATACTTGGCGATCTCCTCGAAGAAATCGTTGTGGGCGTTGAAGAAGAAGCTAAGCCGCGGACCGAACTCGTCCACGTCAAGCCCGCGCCGCCGCGCCCATTCCACGTATTCCACACCGTCGTAAAGCGTGAATGCCAACTCCTGCAGCGCGGTCGAGCCAGCTTCGCGAATGTGGTATCCGCTGATTGAAATGGTGTTGAAACGCGGCGTGAACTTCGATCCGAACTCGAAGGTATCGACCACCAAGCGCATCGACGGCGCAGGCGGATAGATATATTCCTTTTGCGCGATGTATTCCTTCAGAATGTCGTTCTGAATGGTTCCGGAAATTTTCTTCCAATCGGCGCCCTGCTGTTCCGCAACCACCAGGTACATGGCCCACAGCACCGAAGCGGGCGAGTTGATGGTCATCGAGACGGTCGTGTTCTCGAGATCAATCCCGCCGAAAAGGATCTCCATGTCCTCGAGCGAATCGATGGCCACGCCGCATTTGCCGACCTCACCTTCGCTGGCGGGATGGTCGGAGTCGTAGCCCATCAGCGTGGGCAGATCGAAGGCAACCGAGAGGCCGCCGCCCCCGTGTTCGAGCAGATATTTGTAGCGCTGGTTGGTTTCCTCCGGCGAGGCAAATCCGGAAAACTGGCGCATGGTAAAAAGCTTGCCGCGATATCCGCTGGCGTGAATGCCGCGCGTGTAGGGCGGTTGGCCGGGATAGCCGAGATACTGGTCGTAGTTCCAGTCCTCTGGCAGATCAGCCTGGGTGTAGAGGCGGCGGACGGGAACATCCGGAAATTGTGGTGAAGCGGGCGTGCCCGTTCTCATCGAGATTGGTGCCGGTGGGAGCGCCAATCGGCCGTTCAGGAGCCTTCTCCAGAGTTGGCGCCAGGGTTTTTTCCGCCCAATGTTTCTCTGCCTCGGAAGGATGGCGCCCCTCGAACACATCCGCGATCGGACTCTCGGCGACTTGCGGCTTGGAAAGTTTCTTGTCAGCCATGAACACCCCGTCTCTCTAGATGATAGAGCGAGTTCGGACGTGCCGCAAGGCGGAAGACTTAGCAAGCTACGTCTCTACGGGAGATTTAATTTGTAGAAACGTTGCTGGCAACGTTTTCGCGGGACAGTTCCCACGCTTTCGCATACTTCCACGACACATACACCGAATGATAGAGATGCAGCAGCAGGCCTTCCCGTCCGTCGAGAAAACCGAGCCGGATGAAATAGTTGTACATAAAAGTCAGAAGCGGCCGGATCACGATGTCGGCAAAGCTAAAGCCTCGGCGTCCCTTGGACACCGCAACTTCCGCGCCCATCGAAGAGTAGCTGTTCATATGATCGATGTAGCCGCGGAGAGTGGGATAGGCATCGTGCAGCAGCGCGTACGAAAGCGTGCCAGTCGGGCCATTCACTTTTATCGTAGGATGCGCACCGCATTCCTCGAATCGCCCTGCATCGCGTCGAACCAAACGGAGCTTCGGGTCCGGGTAGAAGCCACCATGCCTAATCCAGCGGCCAAGAAAAAAGTTCTTGCGCGGAATCCAGAAGCCGCTCAGCCCCGATCCAGCCTTCAGTGCGACATCGATTTCAGCCGCCAACTCAGGCTCCAGCGCCTCATCCGCATCCAATTGCAACACCCAATCCATCACCGCCTTATCCATCGCCGAATTTTTCTGCGCCGCGAAGCCTTTCCACTTTTCAATAAAGACCTTCGCGCCGTAAGATTGCGCAATCTCGACTGTCCGATCGGTCGAGCCCGAGTCCACCACAATGATCTCCCCCTTGCCATCGCGCACCAATGGCATCACACTTTCCAGCGTGTGCGGGAGATTGCGTTCTTCATTCTGCGTAATCAAGACAACCGACAGGGTCACGCGTGGAAGGATACATCGGAGCTTAAGCAGACTGAAAGTGGAAAGCTTTCGGCCCTGCCGTCTGATTGCCAGACGAGCAGGGCCTGATCACTCGCGTTCGCATCAATAGCCCGGAGGCTGTGGTTGCGAGGCCGCGCCCGGCGGCACGTCCGGACTCGGTGCGGTATAGGGAACATTCGGCATATGAGTAACCTGTCCGCGTTCGGCATCGGCCATAACGATTCCGGAGTGGTCGAGCAACAGGCCCGTGGCACGATCCAGCTCCACCCGAGCCTTCTCGTACGCAGCCTTAGCGGAAACCAGCGTGGATTCGGCCGAGGTTAAGCTAGCCTGATCCTGCAATACAGCCGTCGAATTCGAGACGCCAGCCGCAAGTTTTTGCTGCTCCGCGTTCAGTGTCTGGCGGGCGAAATCAACTGCGGCCTGGGCGGCTTGTACGCTGGCTAGATTTTGCCGCAATGCGAACTGGGCATTGCGCACTTCAATGCGGACCTGATTTCCCAGTTGCTGCAACCGAACCTGCGCCTGGCGATATTCCAACTCAGCCCGCACTTGGTCGGCCTGTGCCTGCCGATTGCGAATCGGAATGGTCAAGGTTACTCCCACCCCCTTATCCGGAGACGTTCCATTAACCAACTGGTTAAGTGTCGCCGCATAGCTGACTGGCCCACCATTACGAAATGGTGGGGCAGCTGTCGCGGGAGAAAAGCAGAGGCTGCTGCCGCCGGGCGTGCACAAGGGGACAAGAGGGTTTACGTTTCCGCCAATCCCCGACCCACCGTAATAAGCGTACAGATCCAGAGTTGGGAGCATGGCATTGCGGACTGCTTTGATATTGAGTTCGCGAGTGCTGAGATCAACTCGCGATTCCGCCAGTTCGGCGCGGTGACCGAGGGCATCGCTGACCAGGTCCTGCGTGGGCACAATCGGCTCCTGCTCGGGCAATTGCATCGTGGAGGTGGGAATCACTTCGGCCCCGGCCAGAGTCGGATCGTCGAGATTGCGGCTGAGCGCATTCTTCATCAGCAACTCCTGCAGCTCGAGGTTGGTTTGGGCGAGAATCAATGCCTGCTGGTCGGTGGACACCGTGCTCTGCGCATTTACCACCTGGATGGGAGGGACGGTTCCGAATTGCAATTGCTTCTTGGTGTCGGCAAGCGTCCTCTCAGCAAATGCCAGCGCCTCCTGCTGAACTCTCACGTTTTCATAAGCGTAGACCAGGTCCCAGTACAGGTTTTCGATCTGGTCCACAGTAGTGATGATTTGCAGGCGGAAGGCTACGTCGGAAATCTCCCGGTTATTCTTGGCGATCCGGATGAAGCGCGTGTTGGGCACGAAGCCAAATCCTTGCAGCAGGTTCTGAGTCAACCTGAACTGCAAACCGGAGGCGATGCTGGGCGTGTATTCACTGGTCGGATTGTTTGTAGTCACGTGGGTGTTGTTGAATCCCACGGCGAAATTCGTGCCCGTATGGAAGCCTTGCAGGTAGCTGAAATTGCCGGTTCCAGTGTTGGTGTTGGCGATCGGTACCGGGCTGAACACACTGGTCGATTGCGTGAAGTTCCGATCCATCTGCAGCGTGCCTGTGATCACCGGGTCGAAGCTGGTGAGGGGGGAGCCGATGCCTAGAGTTGAGCCCACCAACCCGTTCGTGCCCGCGCCCGCGCCTCCAGCGGCAATGCTGGTGCCACCGGTTCCGGAGCCGACAGTTCCGCTGAGCCCGCCCACACCACCGCCAGGCGTGTTCTGCACGATGCCGGTGTTCACGCCAAGAATGTTCGCGCCGGCTTCGGCGCGCAAAATATCCGTGTCTGCGATGTTCAGGTTGTAGCGCGCCAGCACCAGATCAAGATTGTTCTCCAGAGTCAGCGCCACCGCGTCGTTCATCGAGAGCATGATCTTGCCGTCGTGCAGCAGTTGTTCCATGCGATCGGTGTTGGTCAGGTTCGGCGGCGGCACGTATCCCGCCTTGTAAGGGGCGATGACATTGGGAAACTGGGAGCGCGGTTTCGAATAATCCACCGGAACGTATTGTTGCGGTTGCGACGACGCCGCCGGCATGGGCTGCGGTGCTTGCGGCAACGCGGGCTGCGTGTTTTGTGCCCACCCGCTGAGCGACGGCACAACGGCGAGTGCAATGCCAACAACCAACCGGCTGACGAAATTTAATCGAAGCAAAGGCATTTCTTTATCTCCTTTTGCGTAAAAACTGGTGATGAATATTGCGGCGTTTCTAAAGTCACGAGATTTGATGCGTCCAAATTCCTGCGGACACTCTAGAGTAGCTTTGGTCGTAGCCAAATATGGGGATGAATTGTAAAGAATTATAAAGTCGGGGCGTGTCGCAAGGACGGGGTGGACTACCGCTTCAGCACTCCCTTCCGGGATCGAAACCCGGAGAGGAGTGCCGAATGGTGATAGCGACGGCTACTTCTGAATCTGTGGCTGCTGCTGAGGCGTGTCGATTACCGACTTCATATCCTGACGTGGCGCAACATGAGGTACGGTTGGCATGTGCGTAACCTGGCCGCGCTCGGCATCCGCCATGATAATGCCATTGTGGTCCAACAGCAGGCCAGTAGCGCGGTCCAGTTCGATGCGCGATTTCTCATAGGCCGACATGGCAGAAACGAACGTGGACTCGGCATTGGCCAGCGCTGACTGGTTTTGCAGGACCAGCGTGCTCGTCGAAGCGCCAAGGTTTAACTTCTTTTGCTCTGCGTCGAGTGATGTGCGGCCCAACTCCACCGCCGCTTGTGCAGACGCTACCGCCGCCCGATTCTGCTGCAGCGCGAATTGTGCGTTGCGCACCTCGATGCGAATCTCATTCTCGATCTGTTGCAGGCGCATTTGCGCCTGCCGATATTCCATCTCAGAACGAATTTGCGTGGCTTGGCCGGCGCGGTTGCGGATCGGGATGTTCAAGGTTACGCCTACACCCTTGTCAGGGGCGCTCGAATCAATCGTTTGATTCAAGGCGGTCCCATAGCTTACGGGCTGGGCCGGTGGAATGTAGCTGGGGCTCGTGACTGGTATGGGCGGTCCGGCACAACCAAACGACTGTAGCCGACCCGACAAGTTGGCGCAGAGATTTCCTGGGTTCTGAGCGCCAGCCAAACCCGAACCTCCATAGTAAGCAAAAAGGTCGAGCGTCGGCAGCAAGGCACTCCGAACCGCTTTATTACTGACTTCCTGACTGGCTAGATTAATGCGCGCCTCGGCTAGCTCAGGCCGGTGCCCCAAAGCGTCGTTCACCAGGTCTTGCGTGGGCGTGACTTCTTCTTGCGCGGAAAGCTGAATGGTGGACGTGGGGATTACCTCGGCGTCGGCTAATCGTGGGTCCACTAGCGTGCGGCTAAGCGCATTTTTCATCAGCAGTTGCTGCAGTTGAAGGTTATTCTGAGCCTGGATCAGGCTTTGCTGGTCCGCTGCCACTGTGCTCTGAGCGCGAACCACTTCGATAGGAGCCAGACTGCCGATCTGCACTTGCTTTTGAGTATCTGATAACGTTTTTTGGGCAAAGGCCAACGACTCCTGCTGCACCCTCACATTTTCGTAAGCGAAAACCAGATCCCAGTACATGTTTTCAATCTGATCGACCGTGGTGATGACTTGCAGCCGGAAGGCAACGTCGGTAATTTCCCGGTTGTTCTTCGCGATGCGGATGAAGCGGTTGTTGGCCGGGAAGCCGAAACCTTGCAGCAGATGCTGCGTCAGTCGAAACTGGAAACCGGTATTAAGCACCGGACTCAACGTAGTGAACGGACTGTTTGTGCTCTGACGCAGGTTGTTAAAGCCGACAGATAAGTTGGTCCCGGATTGGAAGCCCTGCACGTAGGAGAAATTGTAAGTCTGCGTGTTCTGCGCCAGCACCGGAACCCCGGTAAATACGCTGCTGGCCAGTTGATCAAAGTGGTCCCATTGCATGGTGCCGCTGAGGATGGGGTCGAAACTTGTGATCTGCGGCCCGAGGCCGAGCGTGGACCCGACCAATCCGCCAAGCCCAGCGCCTGCACCGCCCGCGCCGGCACTGGTGCCGCCCGCGCCGGCGCCGGATCCGGCCTGCACCCCTAGACCGCCAACGCCCCCGCCCGGTGTGTTCTGCACTACGCCCGCAAACACGCCCAGGATGGCTGCGCCCGCCTTCGCACGCAGAACGTCCGTATCGGCGATGTTCAGGTTGTAGCGCGCGATTCCGATGTCCAGATTATTTTCCAGGGCGAGCGCGACCGCATCGTCGACAGAAAGCATCAGTTTGCCGTTCTGCATGAGCTGCTCAATTCGCGGCGTGTTGTTAAGGTTGGGCGGAGGCAGAGTCCGAGCCGTGTAAGGAGCGATCGGGTTTGGAAAGTAGCCCTGCGGCTTGTCGAAATTCTCCAAGTGGAATTGCTGCGGTTGAGGAGCCTGCACCGGCGCGGATTGAGACGCGGCGGAAGAGGCCGGCGGAGCGGATTGGGTTGAGTCTTGGGCCCACCCGCTGACCGCCAGCGCTCCGGCGAATACAACTGCAGCAACCAACCGGCAGGCAGAATTCAAACCAGACAAAGACATTCGCTTATCTCCATGCATTTAAGAGCTGCTCGTGAGACGACAAGGTTCTAGCTCAAGAGTTATTACGCAAAACAGCCAACCCAGGTTTCATCTTTGTGTTCTCCGGGCAAGGCGCAACGTTTCGTCGTAAACCGCCACGTGGAATGAAATAGTATAGCTGACGCGGCAGTCATCAGACTCGGACAGGGCCACGGCTTCAGTTTCCTAAAGCCTTGCAAAGTATTTCGATAATCGACATCACGGGAAAGATCCCGCGCGACTTCCATGCGTAATCTCAAACTCGTTCTGGCGTATGACGGCTCGGAATTCTCCGGATGGCAAGTGCAGCCGGACGCAGCCACAATCCAGGGCACTCTGGCCTCGGCTATTGGACGAGTGACCGGCGAAAAGGTTTTGCCCCAGGGCTCCGGGCGCACCGACGCTGGGGTTCACGCTCTAGCCCAGGTAGCCACGTTTACCACTGAGTCGCCTATACCGGCGCAGAACCTGGTGAAAGCGCTAAATGACGTGCTGCCGTCTTCCATTCGCATCCTCGAAGCTGCCGAGGTGCCGCTCGAGTTTCACGCCCGCAAGTCTGCCCATGCGAAAACGTACCGCTATCGCATCTATCGCGGCGCCATCTGTCCTCCCTTTCTCGCGCGCTACGTGTGGCATTATCCTTATCCGCTTGACGAAGAGGCTATGCGGCAAGCCACTGGCTTCGTGATTGGCGAACATGATTTCACTTCCTTTGCAGCAGTAGATTCAGAACGGGGCCGCGAGGATGAAACTATTTGCAATGTGCGGCGTATCTTCGGTTCAACCTGGGAGCGGACTCCGGAGGAGTTGACCTACACAGTCTGGGGCAACGGCTTCTTGCACCACATGGTCCGGAACCTCGTGGGAACATTCTTGATGGTCGGGAAAAGCACCTTGAAAGCCGAAGACATAACCAAAATCCTGGCAGCGCGCAACCGCTCGGCCGCGGGAGCAACGGCGCCAGCCGGTGGGCTGTATCTGGTCAGAGTCGAATATTGAAGTCCGATCAGGTACTGTAGAAATGTTGCTTGCAACGTTTCTATCGAACCTGTCCAATGGAATCGGAAACCGAATCGTAGCAAGCTACGTTTCCAGGCGATATGGCTACTGAAGTTCAAGTTGCGGAGCACAAGATTGTTTCGGTGAATCCCGCTTCTGGCGAGATTCTGCGGGAATTCGAGTCGTCAACAGACGCTGATGTTCGGGCTGCTGTCGAGCGGGCCCGTGCTGCCGAACCGGCTTGGCAGGGTTTAGGGGTAAAACGTCGCGTTGCGATCCTGCGTGAGTTTCAGCATTGGCTTCACCAGAGGAAGTCGGAAGTCTCCGCTCTAATTACCCGCGAGGCCGGTAAGCCGCTCGCGGAAGCCCTGCTCACGGAAGTTTTGGTGGTGTTGGACGCTACGCGCTTCTGCGTCGAGAACGCCTTCGACTTCCTGCGCGAGCAGCCGGTTCCGCACGGCAACCTGGCCATGAAGACCAAGGCGGGACGCATTCTGCGTGAACCGCACGGTGTGATCGGGATTATCTCGCCGTGGAATTATCCGTTTTCGATCCCTGCAACTGAATCGCTCTCCGCGCTTGTGACTGGAAATGCGGTGGTGCTGAAGCCATCAGAACTCACTTCCCTCACCGGGCTCGAACTGGCGTCATTGCTGCATGAAGCCGGTGTGCCGAAGGATGTATTTCAAGTCATCGTTGGCGACGGAGTCACAGGCTCGGCGTTGTTGAACTCCGCAATCGACAAACTCGTCTTCACCGGAAGCGTTGCTACGGGCAAGCGTATCGCGCAGGCTGCCGCAGCGCGCTTGCTCCCAGTCATCCTTGAGCTTGGTGGAAAAGATCCCATGCTGGTGCTCGACGACGCGGACGTGGAGATCGCGTCGAGCGGCGCGGTCTGGGGTGCGTTTGTAAATGCGGGGCAAGCTTGTCTTTCAGTGGAGCGCTGCTACGTGCATCGCAGCTTGTATGAAGCGTTCCTCGAAGCTTGCGTGCGAAAGACCAAACAATTGCGAGTGGGCAACGGGATCGATCCGCAGACCGATGTAGGACCAATGATTCACGAGCGACAGTTGCGAAATGTCGAATCGCATGTCGAAGATGCTCGATCGCGCGGCGCGCGAGTGCTCACGGGAGGCTCGCGACTCAAGCAGGTCGGTGTGAATTTCTATGCTCCAACCGTGCTGGCTGACGCCACACATGCAATGCAAGTCATGCGCGAGGAGACGTTCGGTCCTGTCCTCCCGGTGATGCCGTTCGACACGGACGAGGAGGCGGTTTATCTGGCGAATGATTCGGACTACGGTCTCGCGGCCAGCGTCTGGACGCGCGATCGTGCTCGAGGAGAATCGTTGGCCCGACGCATCCGAGCGGGGACGGTCATGCTCAACGACGCAGTTGCCTGCTTCGGCATCAGCGAAGCTCCGCATGGCGGAGTGAAGTCGAGCGGCGTCGGACGCACTCATGGACGTTTCGGCTTGGAAGAAATGGTACGAACCAAATATCTGGATTCTGATCGTCTGCCCGGAATTAAGAAAGTCTGGTGGTACGGATACGGCGAAGAGTTCACCCGGCAAATGGAAGGTTTCGTCGATCTGATGTTCGCTCGCGGACTCGGCCAGAGAGTGCGAGGTGCAATACGCTCAGCCGGAGCGTATGCGCGAAAAGGGCGGCTCTGACGTTGATTCTGGGATTCCCAACTTGGGACGAAGTTTACTGTTTAGTACTGGGTACCCCCTCCCCCCGTTTATCTGCAAAATCTAGAAAACAATGATTTTATTGTTCCACTATGTGCTAGATCTTTGAGTTTGCGGGACTTACACGCAAAATCTAGACAACATGGGAGTTAGGACGTTTACCTTGGGCCTTGCAGTTCCGTTTGGGAACTGAGCTTGAACCGGTTGGCATATGGGCGACAAGCGTCTTTCGCCCCGCTAGGCTCGCCGGTTTCCCGGGGTATTCCCTTGGTCTTCTGCTTCAGATTGTCAAAGAGCATTGCATTATCAGATGGATAATGTAGATAATACATTTTATCACTTTGGGATATGAGGTCAAGGAGAAAGTGCACCGATCTGTGCGGTCGTAGTTGCGATTGTATCCGGCGATACAGGTTTTATGGCGTGAGTTCGAAGGCTACGCCGTAGCCGCCGGTGCCGCCAGTGGCTGTGGTGCCGTACAGGTTCCCCTTGCTGTCGAGAATGAGGTTCGCGGTGGGGCCAGCCCCGTCGTAGCCGGCGAATGCGTGCAGCACCGTGTAGGTCCATTTGCCTTTGGCTCCCAGTGAGAGCTTGTAGACCACGCCGCATCCGCATCCTGTTCCGCCGGCATTAGTTGTGCCATAGAGATTGCCGGCATTGTCCATGACCACTCCGGCGGTGGGCTCGGCTCCCTCTGCGCCGCCTGCAATATTGTACAGAACCGTCTCCTTCCAGCCGCCGCTGTGGGCGGGCGCTAGCTTAAAAACAACGCCGTACCCGCTGTTCCCGCCGTCTGCAGTGCCGTACACGTTGCCAGCGTCGTCAAGTATTAACGCTCCGATGCCGGGATACGATCCATCCCAGTGGGCTTGGAAGCGGTGCAGGATGGTCTCCTTCCACTTGCCCCCGGAGGTTGGTGAGAGCTGGTAGACGGTGCCGCAGCCTCCGTCGCAATTCTGACTCCCGCCGCCGTACTCGGTTGTGCCATATAGATTGCCGGCGGCACCCATCGTCAAACCGGCATAGGCGCCCTCTCCGTCGCCGTGCTCACCCGTGAAGTCGTGAAGCACTGTCTCTTTCCACCCATCAGCGCCGGGGGACAATTCGAAGGCGACGCTGGCGGTTCCGAAGAGGTTGCCTGCATTGTCCATGACCAGGCTGGCTTGGGGGCAGCAGCCGTGGCTGTTAAACCCGAAGCGGTGAAGCACGGTCTCCTTCCAGCCGTCGGAACCGGCCGTTAGCTCGAAGACGGTGCCATATCTATAGGGCCCTCCGCCAAACACGGTGGTGCCGTAGAGGTCGCCCTCTGCATCGAAAATGAGCCCACCTATGAGGCCCGATCCATCATTGCCCTCCCCGAAGGTGTGCAGCACCTTCAGGCTCCACTTGCCGTTTGCGTGCGACATCAGTTTAAAGGCCGTGTTCCCGCTTGTCGTCCCGTACACGTCGCCTTGTTTGTCAAGCAGCAGGCTACTCCACAGTCCGCCGCCGTCCGCGCCTCCGGTGAAGGCGTGCAGCACTTTGTACTTGGGAGCGGCCCAGGCGCTGCCCAACAAAATCAGGGCTACGGCCACAGTCATCTTAGCCTTGGAAGGGGCGGCGGACCAAGTTTTCTGAGGCATCGGCGTTAGCTCCCGTTGGAAGTTCCGCGGAGGCAGAGGCAGTCCCGGACGGGCTGCCGCGTGCGCGATTGGCCATCACTATACCACTGAACCGCCTGCGGACGGCGGGTTCCGGCGGCATGGGTTCATCCGCGAACAATTCTAAGTCAAAGGCGGCGGACAGGAGTGTCCGCCCTACACGTGCATGGATGCAAAGCACGTATGGGCAATCAGAACCCCACCCCAACGTCGAAAAGCACAACGCTAGGATGGGCCACCCGGCGCCGTGAGGAGCGCACGGGCGTGGACGCCCGCGCCCACATTAGCTGCCTGATTTGATGCTCTCTGGCATCCCGCAAAAGGCTTCGAGTAGAATGAAGCTGCACGATTGATCCTGCGGCATTTGCCGATTGAACGAGGGTGAACCTTTTGGCCACAACCGTAACTTCTGGGACACTGACTCCGCCGCAACTCCCCCACCACAAAGTCAAAATCAAGAAGCCGGGACAGCGAGCTTGCAACGAGAAGAACGAGAAAGGCAAGTTCTGCGGCGGACATCTCAAGCGCTGGTTCTACACGACGGATGTACTGGAACAGGCTTGCGGCGATGTAGAGAAGGCATGGGGTCGGGATGCGGAGGTCTATCGCTGCGAACATTGCAAGACGCTTTACTTGCCGAACCCTGAGGAGTCTGGTGGTTTGAATGTTGCAGGGTCGGGGCAGATTTCGATTTTTGGGCTGACGGTGCCTCCGAAGAAGTAACCGGGGCTGCCGGGCTTGGCTCGACTGGACAGCCGGGGGCGGCTGTCCACACGTGATTGTCGGAGCTATGAAATCTTCTGAACTTATTTACGACTGGAACCGGGTGCATCCCGCGTCGCTGCGGCCGGTGGGCCATGTTTTGCTCAACGACGAGACTTTGCGCGACGGCTTGCAGTCACCTTCGGTGCGCGATGCTTCCATCAAAGAAAAGATTTCGATCCTTCACCTGATGGAAACCCTGGGTATTAATTCGCTCGATCTCGGATTACCGGGAGCGGGTCCGCGCGCAATTGAGCACGTGGAGGCGTTGGCGCGCGAGATCGCTGGCCACAAAATGAAGATTCGGGCCAACTGCGCGGCTCGCACTCACCGGAACGACATTCGTCCCATCGCGGAAATTGTGCAGCGCACCGGGCTGAACATAGAAGCTGCGACGTTTATTGGGTCGAGTCCCATCCGCCGTTACACGGAAGACTGGAGCGACGACTTTCTGCTCGAAACGACGGAGAGCGCGGTGAAATATGCGGTGTCGCTCGGTCTGGAAGTGATGTACGTCACCGAGGACACAACCCGATGCGATCCGGAAATGGTGAAACGGTTGTACTCGGCGGCGATCAATTGCGGGGCGCGGGCCATCGTTATTTGCGATACCGCCGGCCATGCTACGCCCATGGGGACATTTGCGCTGGTGCAATTCGTCATCAACGAAGTGGTGAAGCCATCGAGTGAGAAAATTCGGGTGGACTGGCATGGACATAACGATCGCGGCTTCGGCATCGCCAACTCGATTGCGGCGCTGGTTGCGGGAGCGGAGTGCGTGCATGCGACGGCTTTGGGAATCGGAGAGCGCGTCGGCAATACGCACATGGATCAGATGCTGGTGAACCTGAAACTCATGGGGGTTCCTCCCTGGGCGGATCAGGATTTGACCAAGCTGAAAGATTATTGCCAGGAAGTGTCGCGGGCCACCGGCGTGCCCATCCCAGCAAATTATCCGGTAGTTGGCGAAGATGCGTTTCGCACCGCGACCGGAGTGCACGCGGCCGCGGTCATCAAGGCATTTAAGAAACACGACGTTGAACTGGCGAACACGGTCTACTCGGGAGTGCCGGCGCACGTGTTTGGCCTGGAACAGGTAATCGATATTGGTCCGATGAGCGGGAAGTCGAACGTAGTGTTCTGGCTGGAGCAGCGCGGAATACCCGCCGCTGACGATCTGGTGGAGAGCATCTATCGATGCGCCAAGGCATCTGACCATACGCTCAGCGAAGCGGAAATTCTGGAGTGCGTGGAGCGCGCGGAAACCCGCTAGTGCGAACAAAGTCGGTTATGACCGCTTGAAGGCTGCATGATTTACACTGGCCCCGTTCCCCCGGAGGCAGGTCATGCGGCGTTTCTTATTCTTGATTCTCGTCGTGTCAGTTATTCGTCCCGCGTTGGCTCAGAATAAACATCCCTTTACATTCGAAGACATGATGGCGCTCAAGCGAGTGGGCGAGCCGGTTATTTCTCCAGACGGGAAATGGGTTTTGTTCAGCGCGCTTGAAGTCAGCCTGGAAGCGAACACGAAGACTCCGCATGTGTGGGTGGTTCCGACGGCTGGCGGCGAACCGCGCGAGATCATCCTGGTGCAGGAATCGGATCGTCCCCGCTGGGCGCCCGACGGCAAGCGCTTTTTGTTCTTGTCATCGAAAGAAGGTGGCTCGCAGATCTGGATTGCCGATTTTGATGGGACCAAGGGGACGGTGACCGCAACCCACAAGCTGACCTCGATTGCTACCGAGGCGGATGGTCCCATTTGGTCGCCCGATGGCAAGAACATTCTTTTTGTTTCCAATGTCTTCTTCGATTGCAGCGACGAAGCCTGCAACGCGGCACGGGTGGGAGAGGCGGAGAAGTCGAAGGTCAGAGCTCTGATTTTTACTCATCTGCTTTATCGGCATTGGAACGCCTACAAGGATGGGAGGCGGAATCATCTTCTGATCATTCCGGCCGACGGGGGTGCGGCTCGCGATCTCACGCCCGGGGACTACGATGTGCCGCCGTTTAGCTTGGGCGGGCAGGACGACTATGCGTTTTCGCCCGACGGGCAGGAAATTTGCTACACCTCGAATCACGACGAAGTCGAGGCCCTAAGCACCAACAACGATCTTTTTATTGTTTCCGTGGATGGCGGAGCAGCGAAGAAAATCACGGACAATCCGGCGAGCGACTCGTCGCCGCTTTATTCGCCGGATGGGAAGTTCATTGCGTATCGCGCGCAGGTTCGGCCGGGATACGAGAGCGACCGCTTCCGGCTGATGTTGTACAACCGGCACGGCGGACATATCAGGAATCTGACGGAGAGCTTCGATCGTTGGGTCGGAACCTATGCCTGGGATCCGGATTCGTCGAAGATTTATTTTGCGGCCGAAGACAAAGGAGATTCGCCGATCTATTCCGTTTCCCTCGATACTGCGGTCATCGGCGGTGATGAGGGAAAGGACACCAGCCTTCGGGTTACGAAAAACAATATCAAGATGATTGTGCCCGGCCATAACGATGACATTGCCGTCACCCACGACGGAAAATCTCTGGTGTTCACCCGCATGTCGGTGAGATTTCCGAACGAAATCTTTCGTGCCACATTGCCTCAACCTGGCGCCGATGCTGCTGGCGCGACTGTGTTCGAGGCGCCGGAGGTGTGTACCGATTCAAGCGGGAAGATTAAGCCTGAGGGCTGCAAGACAGCGAGCGTGGAAAAAAGCGAGGTGCAACTGACCGATCTGAATCATGCTGTGCTTTCTCGGGTGGCAATGTCTCCACTCGAATCTTTCTGGTTTACGGGCGCAGGAAACGATAAGGTCGAGGCCTTCTTTCTGAGGCCGCCGGGCTTCGATCCGACCAAGAAATATCCGGTCAAGTTCCTCCTTCACGGCGGGCCGCAGGGGGCGTGGGGGGACGACTGGAGCTATCGGTGGAATCCCGAACTTTTCGCGGCTAACGGCTACGTGGTTGTCATGATCAATTTCCACGGATCGACGGGCTATGGGCAGAAATTCATTGACGCGATCAACGGCGACTGGGGCGGAGGTCCGTTTCAAGATCTGATGAAGGGCCTGGATGAGGCCGAACGCAATTATCCATTCATCGATAAGGACCGTGAGTGCGCCTTGGGGGCAAGCTTTGGCGGCTACATGGCCAATTGGATTCTTGGGCATTCGAACCGGTTCAAGTGCATCGTCTCGCACGATGGGACGTTCAATACGGAGTCTGCGTGGGGCACAACCGAAGAACTGTGGTTCGCGGAGTGGGAGTTCAAAGGGGCGCTCTATAACAACCGTGATCTGTATCGCAAATGGTCGCCACATTTGGCGGCGCTGAATTTCAAGACTCCAACGCTTGTGGTCCACGGCCAACTCGATTACCGGCTCGATGTGTCAGAGGGATTGCAGCTCTTTACCACTTTGCAACGGTTGAAAGTGCCGTCGAAGATGCTGTATTTCCCCGATGAGGGACATTGGGTGCTCAAACCGCAGAACAGCCAACTCTGGTACAAGACGGTGAACGATTGGGTGGATCAGTGGGCAAAGAAGTAACGAGCACGGGCGTGGACGCCCGCGCCTACATTGGCTTTTCTTAGTCCGTCTTCTTAGTCCGTCAATGGCCAGAGCGATTGCAACTGAAATGGCAGACTCCCTGGCCCTGCCGTGACCGTGCCCAGAATTGCCAAGGCTCCCTGGAATCCGCCAGTGGAGGGCTGCATGCTGGCCAGGCCATTCGCATCGGAGGTGATGGTCGTCTGTGATGTCCCCAGAATGATTGGCATCGGATTCCTTGTGATGGTCGTGTCTCCTCCTGAAATGATTGGCGCATTGTTGCTGGTTCGACCAAGTAGTGACTGGAACAGCACGCTGACGCCGACCACAGGGTCCGGGGGCGCCGAGGTGTCCGTGACCCGAACCGTGACCGGTTGAAAGGGTGGCCCAACCGTAATGGTCTGGAGGTCGCCAGCCACGGCCTGCAATCGCAGAGAAGAGGGCGGCACGGGGAAAACATGGAACCCCAGGCAAGGATTGTTGTTTGATCCTACGCAGGCGTTTCCATCCACCTCTGCCGCGAGGTTCGAAAGCTGCAGGGTGGTGCTGGCGTATCCGTTGCCGTCCGTGGTGGCCGAAGCAGGATTCAGCGTTCCACTTCCGCGATACAGGGAGAAGTTCACCATTTGGCCACTTTGCGGCACTCCATTCAAGAGCACCCGCGCGGTCAGCCCAAGATGACCGTCGCACCTTGCGCCACTGACACGTCTTGAGGAGCCAGCGCGAGGTCGAGCGCCGACCCCGCGCACTCCACACATCCCACCAGCGTGGTCTGCACCTGCTGCGGGCTGGTGTACGAAGCGGGCGCCAGTTGCGCGGTAATGGTCATCGTGCCAGCGGTTAGAACACTGACCAGAGTGGAAGCCAGGCCCGATTGATCGGTGAGCACGGTGCAACTGCCGCCGCCGGAACAGGCCGAGAAGGCAACGGCGGGACTAGCCGTGAAAAAGACGCTGGCTCCGGCTACCGGAGTTATTCCATCAGGCGCGACGACCTGCACTCGGATCGGATTCGGGGCCTGTCCGCCTACAGGCGTCTGGGGATTTGCCCCGGCGATCAGGCGGAGAAAATCGTTGGGGCCGGCGCCGTAAGTCACCACGCCGGTCAGGATCGAGCTAGTTAGAGTCGGCGGATCGATCAGCGTCATATCCTGCACGCCGTCCGCTTGAGCGGTCGTTGTCACCACGATCTGGTTCGCGGACACTGCCAGTGGCTGGGCGTTTCCGCTACTGCCGATCGCAACCGCTGTGTTCGCCTGGAATCCGAAGCCTGCAATCGCAAGGGCCGTACCACCGGCCACACTGGCACGCGTTGGAGTGATGTGGTCGCCGTAGAGCAGGCGCGCGTGATACCGGTAGTCCGGACGCCCATCACCTCGGATATCAGCGATTCCGACACGGAAGTTCGTTGCCTGCAGAAGTTGCGCGTTGAGAACCGTTGTGCCGAATAGGGCAGAGTTGAAGGCGGATGGGGTGTTCGCCGGCGCTGGAAAGGTTCCGGGATCGGATAGCGCCCACAGGCCGATTACCGGCTGCGCTTTGGCCTCCGACGAGAGGCTCGACTGATCGAGCGCAGTCACTAATACCGAAAGCGTGCGGTTTGCCTGAGCAGAAAACCAGAAGTAGTCGAGGCCGCCGTAGGGGTCAAGCGAAGCTGCCCAGTCGCCAGAGACCGGTAGCGGTGCGGGAGCACCGTAGGTCGTAGGTCCGAACCAGTCGGGCTTCTGTGCTGCGCTGCCCTGCATGAGAATGTCCTGCGGAACGTCTCCTCCCAGGGTTACGCTGACTACAACCGCTTGTGCCGAGCCGGATGGCAAGACTTGCCATGGCTGGTAAGGGCCGACAGTAGCCGACCAGAAAGGATCGAGAGCCTCGACAGTCAGTTGGTACTGCGCGCTATTTCCGCCGTTCGGAATCTGCAATCCGGCCAGGTCGAAGAATCCTTCTAGCGTTGGTTCATTCGAGCCGTAGCGGTTGAAGGGCTGTCCCGTGCTGTCGTTGAATCCCGTAACCGTGGTTCCCACATTTCCCGCAAATAAAAAACCGGAAACCGAAGCAGCGGCATAAGCTCCCGAGGGCAGACCGGTACCAGGATCGATCCAGCGTGCGACGACATTTACACCCTGCATTCCCTGACCCGCTTGTCCGCTCGCATTTTCGAAATACACGCTGCCGTGAATGCGCGCCGTACTGGCGGAAAAAGTCGGTCCTGGATATAGCCGCGAGATTGCTGCCTGATCGTCCATTTTCGGCTGATAGGGATTGACCTGGCCGCCGTTCGAATAGCACAACGAGATTGGAACGCAGCTGGGAGAATCCACCGCGTGCATGATGGAGAAGCCGGCGTAGTCGTCAGAAGTCGGCCGCGGGGCACCAGTCTGGACGTTAAGGTTCATCTGCGACCAGCTGAGGCCCAGCACTTGCCCCAGCACACGCACCAGCCGGTACTCCACATCGGGGTCGGGCAACTGGGCGACACAGTTTCCGTTTAGCACCACCAGCGCATGGAGAAGATAAGCATCGGTGCCAAAATTGTCGAGCCCGCCGAAAACCGCATTGCCGAAGCACTCGGACGGATCGCCGGCGCCCTGGCCAAGAAGCGCGTCCGTGACCGTACCGTCCACGTCGTAAACGATTCCTACGGGCGTGCCGGTGGCGGTCGGGAGAATGTCAGCGGGCATACTGATGCTGCCATCACTATTTCTGTAGACGTTTTCGCCGCTGACATCCTCCGCGAGTTGTCCGGCCCGCGTGGCTGACACTGCGGCAGTCGACACGGAAGTCCACTGGCTGAATGCGTCGGCGACCAAGGCGTCGGCCTGAGGTTCCGAAACCGTCGGACTCAGGTTGCCCTGGTCGGTGTAGTAGTTGACCAGTCCTTGAGCCCAGGTCAGCGGCGTACCGGCCGTCCCCTGGTCGAAATAACTGACTCCAGCGATGTAGCGCGGACCGCCGGCCCACGCCGTTTGGAAGAGCGCGACCAACAACACAAGAACCGTTGCCGGATAAGCGAACCTCGGCCGAAGGTTGGCACTCCTAGTATGCAGGCTGGACTGCCCGTCCGTTATTTCATGCGCGCGCGAAGAAAAAGAACCGGTCGACATGGATTTACTCTTCTTCCGCCGATCGGAAGAAACTCACAAGCTCGCGAGGGCTGACGCGGGTTCGTCCGCGCAACCCGTTCTCTGACGCCCGCCCGCGGCGGCCGGAAGCTGATTTGTCGTGGGTCGACGACGACCTGACCATCGGGGCCGATTCTGAAACGGCCCAGCAGACCTTGGACCGGGCTGGTCAGTCCTAACTTGCTGGGCGGATAGAGGAACAGCAGCACGCGCTCCCCTGGACGATAACGCTCACCGGATTCCCACAGACCGGCCCACTCGCGTATCGAGAGAGTCTGCCCAGTTCGAACCCCGCGCATGGCCTGATCGACATGAAAGCTGATTTGTACGGTGGCGACGGCATCACCCTTCGGAGTGACGCGATCAACTGACTTAACCGTGCCTGCGAAGATGTAGCCCGAGCTTCGGGTTAGGGAAGGCGGACGCTGCGAGTACGGTGACGAAGGCGGAGTTCCTGGTAGTTGCACCCGCGACGGTTGCTCTGCCATCGCCGACAATCCGAGCAGAGTTAGGATCAGCGCAACGACAATGACTTTCCAAAACGGCGACAACATTAGCAAGCCTCGCTTTGGGACTCGAGGCCAGCCTTTGACGGGAATCTCTTGATACTACCGAATCGCAGCACCGATTGGCTGTGCCGGCGGTCACAGACGGAGGAAGCTTCGTCTGTGGAAATCCCGTCACTTGAATTAAGACTCCGAGGTTCTAGACTTGTCGAAAGAGTTTCCAAAACTTGCAAGCCGAAACCGGTCGCGTGCCGCAATATTATCAGTGAGTTGCGGATGCTTGACGGGAGCCACTGAGATCTCTCACCACCTTAATCTTCTCGTCCTTTCCGACCGAAAACCATGGGTCACATTTTAGCTGTTTCACTTCATTTCACTTTATTGTTAATTCTTCTCTTGCCAGAAGCAAAATTCCTGAATATTATTCCTGCCGTTGCCGGATGTTCGGCAGCGACGTTCATTAGCAATTGGGTTGATGTTTTGTACATCGCAGTCGAAACTCGCGCCATCACGACAGGCTCCGGAGCTTCGCGCCGTTTTCTTCATCGACCGCGCGAAACTCAGGAGCCTTTCTGGTTGAACTCGAGTTTTGATGGCCGCGAGGCCCACTTTGTTTTGTCCACATGCTTTGAGGAGGTACTTGCGCGCGCTTCGCGAAGAATGTGGAATTCTAATCCCGGCAGAGGCGAAAGGAGTTCATTGTGAGAGAGAAGGGTACTGTGAAGTGGTTCAACGGGGCTAAAGGATATGGTTTCATCCAGCGCTCCACAGGAGAGGACGTCTTCGTTCATTTCTCCGCCATCCAGGAGAATGGTTACCGCACGCTGAATGAGGGCGAAACCGTGGAGTTCGATCTGCTGAAGGGCCCCAAGGGGTTCCAGGCGGGTAACGTCGTCCGCGCCTGACAACCCGGATTACAAAACTCAGGAGTCCGGATTCTTACAAACCCTCCCAGTGTTCCCCTGGGAGGGTTTGTTGTTTCACGCCCTCTTGGTATCGGCCAACATTTGCTGCCTAAGGATGCTGTTCACCCGCGTTTGATAGCCTTTGCCCCGCTGCTTCAGCCATGCGACCACGTCGGCATCAAGACGCATTGAGACAGCTTGCTTCAAGGGACGATAAAACCTGCCACGGACGGCGTACTTCCACGCGCCAGGTGGAAGCTCGGGGATGTCCGAAGTATCGATTTGATCGTCAGGTAGCGCGGCCAAAGCCGCCATCTCTCTCTTCTGTCTCGGCGTCAGAGCCTGGGATGCTCGTCCTGCCTTTTTGTTCTTAGTTACCCTGCGCATAGATGCTCCGTTCGCGCGAGTTGCCTTTCGCGCTGAAAGAATGCGAATCAGTTCTTCATCTTCATCGACAGTGTGAGCGACGAGTATCATATGGACTCCACTGACCATTCCAATTGTCTGCCAGCGCGGTTCGCCGTCGACTTCCCGGTCCTGATATGTCAATTGATAAGGATCGTCAAAAACCAGAATTGCAGTTTCGAAGCTGATGCCATGCTTTTTCGCGTTAGCCCGGTTCTTTCGTTCGTCCCAGGTACATTCCACGGCAATTATCGTAATGGCATATCTGTATATACACTACGCTAGTTCCAACGCTAATGCAAGAAAAGTGTCGCATTGAACTTCTCAGTTCCCCTTCGCGCTTTCTTTTGAGTGCGGTTCGATCAATCGTTTGGTCATCAGCACCAGCCCGAAAATCTGTGTCCATTCCGAAACGATATTGCCCACGACCTGTCCCCACTTGGCTTCCGAATTCATGTGCGCGTAGAGCGCGACCCAGCCCGCGCCCGTGATCACCAGAAATATGGTCAGAGAATGATCTCGCAGCCATTTGCTTACGGGATTTAATCCTTTATCCGCGGGGCGGCGGCTCTCCGCCGATCCTTTTTCGTACATATACTTCGTCGCTAGCACAGTAACTACGACTCCGGCCCAATCGGCGATTGCGTTTCCAAAGAATGATCCGACATGCGTGCCCGGATCGGAAACGCTGTACAGAACAATCCACAGAATAAGAATGCAGACGGATGCGACGCCGAGAGAATGACGGCCAATGAAGCTTGATTGGACGTTGGTTGGGTTGAACATTTTTTCATCCTCCCGAGATGAGCAGTTACGCTACTACATAAGGACACGAAGACATCTAAAGAATATCAACGCCTTTCCATCCCCAACCCACGCGGCCCTCTGGGGGTTCGTACTTCGATGCGAGGCACGCCCATCACGCCGAGCCTCTCCCCTTCATTTTCGTCTGGAGACAGATTTTGTTCGCGGCGCTGACCCTTTTGGATCTGTCCTCTCGCTGTATCAAGTGAGGCGTTCTAAGTAAGCAGCTGGAACTCCCACAATCAAATCTTTCTTAGGAGAAATGAAATGAAAAACCATGCGATTTGTGAAACCATTCAGCGCTTCAGCGACAGCGTCAAGAATGCAATCGGCCACAAGATTGCTCTCGGCACAACCTTGGCTCTCTTCATGTTCAACGGATTCGCGGGCGCTCAGTCCGGGCCCTCCGAATTCGTGCCCTTCCGCAACTTCGTCGATCAAACCACAACCGCGAATGCCGGCGACTTCCTTGGCCGCCCATCAAGCAAAGTAAAGGACGCCGCGGCATTCGAAGAAATGCGCCAGCACATTCTCAACATGTACCAGGGCGTGGATGTGATTCACAGCTTCGTGCGCGATTCCAGCCACTACGACTGCGTTCCCATTATGCAGCAGCCAGCAGTCCGGAAGTACGGCCTCAAGCAGATTGCGACCCCACCGCCACAGTCTTCCTTCGATAATTCGAGCAACGCGGCCTTTGATGCGCTGGCAGGCATCCACCAGGCTTCGCCACTGGATTCCGAGAAGCCATTCGATGAGTTTGGCAACTCTACTCAATGCGAGGATGGCACCGTTGCGATCCGCCGCATCACCCTGGACACGACGACCCGATTCCAGACCCTGCGCCAGTTTTTCCAGAAGAGTCCGAATGAGCAGGTCCCTGGGCAAGATGGGAAGTTCGCTCCACCCGGCGGCCCGGCCCATAAGTACTCGACTACCCACCAATACGTGGACAACCATGGCGGCCAGTCGAACCTGAATATCTGGGATCCTCAAGTGAACACATCACTCGGCGAAGTTTTCTCGCTTACCCAGGAATGGTACGTGGGAGGAATCAATAGCAAAGTTCCTCCGTGCGGAGGCCCGCAATCATGCGCCATCCAGACCGAGGAGGTGGGCTGGGTTGTTTATCCGGCATTGTACGGCGACGAGAAACCCCATCTCTTCATCTTCTCAACCCCGGATGGCTACGCCACCGGCTGCTGGGATAACTCCTGCGGCGATTTCGTCGTGGTCAAAGACGGCGGCGACATAGGAGATATCTTGAAAACCAGCGTCCTTGACGGAACGCAGTACGAGATCGCCCTCCAGTATCAGTTCACCGGAGGCAACTGGTGGCTTTGCGTCGCGGGTACGTGCATCGGCTACTACCCCGGCAGCATGTACCACGGCGGTCAGAATACGAAACATGCCCAGGAGATCGAGTTCGGCACCGAGGCCGTAGGCACGACGGTATGGCCTCCGGCAGGCAGCGGACAGTGGCCCAGCAAAGGCTTCAAGTATGCCGCCTACCAGCGCGACTTGTTCTATATCAACACTTCGAACAAGACGGTGTGGGATACTCTAACGCCCTACATCCCCTCTCCGAAGTGCTACAGCATCGGCGGACCGTTCTCTGGTACGGGCGCCTGGACGGTTTACTTCTACGACGGAGGACCGGGCGGCAAAGGATGCTGAGTGCCTGAACCAGAACACCGGCGTACGAGGAAGAATGCAAAGTTCGCCAGTTGATCTTCAACCCAACGGAGGAGCGGTCGAACCTGGCCGCTCCTCCGTAGACTTTTTTGGTTTGGATTTTGTGCAGCTTCTATTCAAGTTCTACCGAAACCAGATCGCCGTCGGCTTTGCCTCCAGCCCGGTAGTTAACGGACACGGTGCGGCTCCTAGGCCAAGCAGAGAAAGTTCGGAGCAGCCCTCGGTATTCGGTCAGCGAATTATGGCGTGATCTCAAATACCACGCCCGCGCCGCCGGGACCGCCTATGCTCGCGGTGCCATAGAGGTTTCCCTTTTTGTCAAAGATCAGGCCGCCGCCGGGGTAGCCTCCGTCACTGAAGTTGAACTTGTGCAGCACGCTGTATTTCCATTTGCCATTGGCTTTTGGCGCGAGTTTGTAAACCACGCCACAGCCGCCTCCGCAAGGACCTGCCCCACCCCCGGCGGTGCCGTAAAGATTGCCTGCCTTGTCAAACACTACCCGGCTGGTAGGATTAGCCCCGGCTGTCGCCTGGGAAAACTTATGCAGAATGCTCTCCTTCCAGTGACCGCTCGGACGCGGTGATAGCTTGAATACTATGCCGCAGCCCCCTTCGCATGCGTTGTTCCAAATCCCGCCAGCGCTGGTTGTGCCGTAGAGATTGCCCAAGGAATCAAAAATCACATCTGCGGAGGGTTGCTCGCCATCGCCTGCTGGTTTGCCTTTGAACCAATAGAGAATCTTTTCCTTCCATCCGCCGCTTCCATCGGGTCTCAACTCGAACACGGTTCCGTAGCCCAGATCGCCGTTCACCGTGGTGCCGTAGAGATTTCCCGCCGCATCGAGCTTTAGCCTGGCATAGGGATATTTGCCGTCTTTCCTGCCGCCTTCGCCGTCGAAATCATGCAAGTCCGTGTAACTCCATCCGCCCGTACCCGGGCTGAGTTCGAAGGCGACGCCGCCGTAGTAGGAGCCCCCGCCTGCGCCCGTGCCGTAGAGATTGCCCGCTTGGTCCCGAACCACGCCCGCCGAGGGGCCTCCTCCATCGGGGCAGCCGTACTGGGCGCAAAAATCATAGAGCGCGGTCAGACCCCAAACACCCTTGCCGGGGGTCAGCTCGAAGATCGCGCCTCCTCCGTAAGTGCCACCAGCCACAGTCGTGCCATATAAGTTTCCTGAGGGGTCAAAGATCAGATCGCCATTGGCGAGCAAGCCGTCTTGGCCATCGAAAGCATGCATCACCGTTAACTTCCAGCGTCCACCCGAAGATGGCGTCAACTTAAAAACCGTGATCCCGCCCCCATAAAGATCACCCGACTTGTCCAGTGTCAAACCGCCCCCGTCTTCGAAGCCCCCACCGTCGCTGCCGTTGAACCCATGCAACAGCTTGAACTTGGTCCTTGCCGAAGTTCCAGTTGCTAGAGTTAGGAGTACCCCAAGAAACACCAAGAAACGGGAGAGTACGGGATGTAAGAGTCGCATCGGGCACTGCCTTTGTAAAAACCTATCGCGGTCAAAGCTCGGCTCAGGGACACCTTACCGAGTTGGAATCATACCCCCGAATCTGGAGCAGTGGAAGCCAGAAGGTGCTGGCGCGGTCTGGAGCCAGCACCTGCAACTTGCTTCAGTCAAAGGTCGGCATCGTCGTCCGGGTCCGGTCAATGGAGTTCCCTTTTTTGCTCGATCGGACGCCTGTCGCAGTTGGGGGACCCGGCGCCCCTAGGCTCTAGTCGAGTTCGACCGAAACCAGATCGCCGTCGGCTTTGCCTCCGGCCCGGTAGTTGACAGACACGGTGCGGCTCCTCCATTCGCAGGAGAAATTGTCGGCCCCGATGAGCGTCAGCGATTTGTAATCCTCTGTCCTGAGCTTGAGCAGCTTGGCTCCCGCTGAGACGGTCAGGATCGCCGATGGGGCGTGTGAGCAATCTACGCCGACCAGTTTTCCCTTCGCGTATTGGATGGTGCGCCGGTCGGGCTGTGGCGCCACAGGTTGTTCAGGCTGATCGGCGCTGGCTTCTTCATTATTAGCGGGATTATTAGCGGGCTGAGGGTTTTGCCCGCCTGCTTTGGGCTGCGCTCCCGCTGGTTTCGCCGACTTCGAAGAGGGCGAGGTCGAAGCAGATGCCGATGGTGCAGAGGAAGGCGTGGAAGAAGATGAGGATGAAGAGTTAGAAGAAGGCAAGGACGATGCTGACGGCGTCGCAGTCACCTCCTGCGGCTGCGTCGCGACTGCGCCCTGCGCCACGGACCCGTACTTCTTCAACATGGGCAGTCCTTCCAGTTGCTCGCTTGCGGCCTTCGCCAGCTGCGGATCCGGACCGTTCTTGAGCCGCTCGAGTAGTGCGGTAGCTGCATCCCAGTTCTTCCCGGCCAGATAGATTTGCGCCATGTTCAGCAAATAACTCTGGTTTCGCGGACTGAGTTGAATGGCTCCTCGCATGGTGTCCATCGCAGCATGCACGCCGCCACCCTCCAGTTGAGCCATGGCCAGCATGTTGCGAGCCTCGGCAAATTCTGGATCCCAGTCCAGAACCAGCCGAAGATCCTGCATCATGTTGGGAAGCCCTTCGATCGCGCGATTAGCAAACTGCGCCGCACGAGAGCGAACCAGCGCCAGATAAAAATGCAGCCACGGATCCTTGGGATTCAGCTCTGCGCCTTTTTTCAACTCGTCGATGGCGCGGTCGAATTCCTTCTTCTCCATATGCGCCCACGCCAATGCGCGGCGAGCGACCACGTTGTCGCCTTTTGGTTGGGCCGCAATCGACTCCAATTCCCGTACCGATTGATCGCGATGCTCGGGTAGGCGGACACTCATCTCGGCGACCAGCGCTCGCCCCTCCGCAAGAGGAAGCTCCTGCGTGCTGCTGCCGATCTGGTCGGCCGGAGCTACACCCGTGAGTAGAGTTCCACCAGCGCTACTCGCAAGACTGCCTGCGCCCGGCTTCCTTGCCGTTTCCACCGTCGGCGGCGGCTGCGGCAGAGAATGGAAGTAATCCTTCACCGCCTGCTCGAACTGAGTTGCGCTGACGCCGTACGCTTTTTGAACCGCCTGCTCGATCGGAAGCTTTTGGTTCTCGACCAGGTCAAAGTACGTCCCAGTCTCCGAGAGCTTGCTCCGGTTGAGCAGGTAATGCATCACAATCCAAGACTCGGCGTAAAACAGTGTATGGCGCGAGTTTTCTTTACCAGCGGGGCTCTCAACGTGCTTCGCGAACAGGTCAGAGATCGTGAGCCACTCCTGCGCATTCAGCAGTTCAGTGAACGATTCCGGATCCGCTCCAATCAGGGCCTGCCTCGCGTCCAGCCGAAGACTGGAGAAGTATTCCGCGAAACCCTCATCGAACCAGGCCTGCGTGGGCGGATAGTTGTCGTTCAGGAACACCGCCGCGAAGTCGCGGGAGGTCGCCCGCCAGCTGTCTTCTTTGGAGAGATTCAGGACAAAGTAATTGCGGTCCTGGCCAGGAAGGAAGAAACCAGAAGCGATCGCCGGTCCCTGACGGTTGGGCACGACTTTGCTGTATTCCTCATCGCTTCTGAAGGCGATAATGTCCACCGGCTCCGACATGTTGATCCGGCTTCTTGCCAGGAGCAGTCCGAAAACGGAGCGCATCTGCTCGAATCGTATGATCACGTCCTGACCCTTTTTTTCGTCCCCGTCCGTGACCACTGAAAAGTGACTGGAATTGACGCGGATCCAGTGAGGCTCGTCGGAGCGCGCCCCTGCGACCGGAAGAAACGCCGCAGCACAAATCAGAAGAGTAGCCAGAAGCCGAGCCAGGGAAGAGTCCATGCGAGGCATTGTTTTGCTGTTTGCCAATCGAGAACGTCAATGATGCTAACACGCAAATGCAGCTTCGGAGTTAGATGGGATACCGCTGAGTGGAAACCAGCAGATCGTTATTTTTCTCCAGTCCCATCCAACGCTCGAAATTAACTCCTCACCGTCAGAACTGGGCACTTGGCGTGACAAACAACCTCATGCGCGGTTGCCCACAGCAGATGAGCCGAGGCCCGGGCCGAGGTGGCTTGATTGACGCCCATGACAATCAAGTCTGCTTGGGAGTCCGCGGCAGTCTGCACGATGGCGTCAGGGGCGAAGTCGAATTCGACCAGGAATTCCGGCTCGAACGGCAGATTCGCCTCGGGCGGAATCAGTTGCTTAAGCCGTCCGATGTACCGCGCTCGCGCCGTGTTCTGTTGTTCGACGAGGTCTGTCCCCGGGTACCAGTAAGGCCCGACTTGGACCACAGGTACTGGGGTCACGACGTGCAGCACGATCAACCTCGCATTGCTTTCGGTGGCCAGCGAGATGGCATAATGCAACGCGTGCAAGGAAGCCGGCCCGAAATCTGTGGCGAACAGGATTTTGTGAAATTCCTTTGTGCATCCCTTCTCGGCGGGAACAGCGGGGCCAACGGTCAATACCGGACAGGAGGCCGGCCGAAAGATTTCTTCCGCCACCGAGCCAAGAATGACCTTCTTCAGTCCTCCCCGTCCGTGGGTCCCGAGTACCAGCAGATCGATTTCATCTCGCTGTATCAATTCCGATAGGGCATCCCAGATCGGTCCGCGCTCCAGCCGTAACTCATGAGGTATATTTGCGAGCGAGTTCTGGAGAAAGCTCTCCATCTCCATTTCAGAGTTCAGTCGTTCACGAACCAACTCGCCAGGCAGGGGCGCAATCGGGATTGGCATTCGGGGTTGCGCAGGAAGCACATGTGCGAGATAGATCTTGGAACCATATCTGCCAGCGATTGCGGCCGCGTACGGCACGGCCTTTCTCGATACCTCAGAGAAATCGGTTGCGAGCAGGATGTTCTTGAAGGTGACACTCTGTTTTAGTTCAATGGTTTCCATGGGGATACCTCCTTTCCCCGTTCTACTTCGTTTATACGTCGAAACCGTTCTTTACGCCGTGATCGAGATCACACCGGTCCAGCGGAGTGCACAGTTGGCTTTCGAAACCAAGGGTGAGGACGCCGACCCTCGGCCAACACGTCCAAAAAAACTCCGGCCGCCCGGGGTCCTGGCTGCTTAAGCCTTGGATCCAGGCGGCCGGTGTTCCGGCGGTCCTCAGTGAGGCTCCTCCACCTCACCGGGCCCGCGAGGTCGTCTTATGACAGGAAGAACTCTTTCGCCAGGGGCAGCCAGTCCTGGTCTGGAATCTGGGTGGTGATGTTGTCCATGGCCACTCCTCCATCCTGGGCCAGCGCGCCCAGAGCCATCGGCATGCGGCGTTGCAGGCGGCTTGCGGACTCTTCAGTCCACCAGCGGGCCAGCGCGCCTCCCAACAAATTGCGGAAGCTGGTCTTGGCGTCGGGCGCTTGGACGGTCACCAGCCAACCTTCGCCGTAGGGATCGCCGAGCGCGAGTTTCGGATCCTGCATGACCGCCTGGTTGATATCGGAGACTGTCCCCTCGATAGGCGAGACCATGTCAACTGCGCTGCCATCGCGATGGAGTGTGCACATCTTCTGGCCTTGCCGAATCCACTGGCCGCGTTGCGGCAGCGCGATGCTCTCCAGCTTGCCAGTCAGCTTGGAGGCAAAATCGTCCATGCCAACCCGCACCAGACTGGGGCTCTCGCTCAATGCCCAGGTGTGTCCGGGATGGTAGCGCAGGTTCTCCGGGACCTCGAAGCCGCCGACCAGTGCAGGCTTTAGGCGGGGCACCGCGTCTTGCGTTGACGCGGCAACCTGCATCGCCGGTTGCACAACTGCGTGACGGCTGCGGTAGTGGTCGATCAGTAAGAAGGTTGCGAAGAAGAAGAGAACCAGTAGGACTGTCATAAGTCACCTCGTTGTTGCTTCGGTAGAGGGCCGTCTTGCGAGCCACTCACACTTTTCTAAAGGCAATCGGTGGGCCACAACGGGATCAACTGTGTGTCAGGCGGCAAATGATGCCCATCTCCCTTGCAATGAGGCCGATAGACGGATGGTGGTTTCATCCCGCAGCCTGCGGCGATGCGATCGTCAACAACCCTTTGATGGAGATCGCAACAGGTCAAAGCTTGTGTTTGTTGGGTTTGCAAGCGGACGACAAGAATGGCGGCTTGCAATCAGTGGCTTGCGGGTTGGCAGGGGCGTGATGGCTTTCGCAACGGTACAAGTTGAGGAATGCAACGCCTTAAGTTGTTCACGGCACACAAACCACAATCCTGTTGTCCTTCCGAGGAGCGAAGGCGACGAGGAATCTGCAGATCCCCGAAAAAACTGCTTGCCAGCCGCGACCATTGCTGCTAAGTTACAATGGCAGGATAAAATCTAAAGCGAAAAGGGCGGCCCCTCAAGGGCCGCGTTTTTATTGGCGGCACTTTTTAGGGATCTTTCGACAGAGATTTCCCGGGACAGGAGTTTCTTAGGGGACCTATTCATGACAAAACCGAGAGTAAAGATCAAGCACCCCAAGCGGCGCGGGGAATGGGCCGAGATGCGCTTCATGGCCATGGCGGCGGAAAACGGACTGGAGGTGACCAAGCCATTTGGCGAGATGGCGCGCTACGACTTCATAGTGGAATACCAAGGTAAGTTCGCCCGGGTGCAGGTGAAGTCCAGGTTCCTGATACGCATACGCGCGGAAACTGCTCCAGCGCCACTCCTCCGGCGCAGCCACCAACCCGCGCCGCACTGGGTTCTCGTGCATGTAGCGCAGGGGCCAGTGTTGGTCAATGAGCAACGGCCTGTTTCGATTGAATATGGACGAGCGTGCCGGTATCGTGAGCAAAGGTCGCGGCAACGCTGAATTCCCACCCTTGCCAGAGAGATGGCTCAAGTCCCCCAGGCTAGCTGAATCGTTCACCGCGGAGGAAGCCGGCTGGCAAGGGAACCACTCGTCGGCGCAGGCCTGGATGGTCCGGACCCTGCCACTCTTCGGCGATTCTCCCCGCAGGAGATGCCACGCTTCGCGGTATGGGTCGTACTTTGCCTTCCTCGAGTGGGGACATAGCGCGATACACCATTTTCCAAGGACATGCTTGGCTGGAATGATGTACCAGAGGTCTTCCAGGACTAAATATACAGCCACGAAATCGAACTCGTTGCGCCCGTACGGATCCCGCCAGCCCCGCATGGTACAGGCATAGCCCGAGCCAAGTGTACGGATCGTTAGGAAAATCCCCTCGTTGGCGGAGCCTCTCCAGTAGCTCATGGGCGAACCGTAACCAATGAGCCATTCCCACCCTTGCCAAGAACGCAAGGGTGGGGCACGAAGGAAGTCTTTGGGGGACGGTGCTGAAGCAGGGCCACGTCTAGCTTTTCGGTGCGCTTCGGCCGATTCCAAACCACAAAATCGTAAAAGCGTCGCTGCCAAGAACGCAAGGCTGGGGCAGCCTCAAAAAGTGAGTACGAAAAGGCTGGGCCAGCCTGCTCGTTACGGATTGCCATCCCGACCTCGTTACGGATTGTCATCCCGACCGGAGCTTCTCGTCCCCGAAGGGGATGAGAAGCGGAGTGGAGGGATCTGCTGTTTCGTAAACGCTACAGCAGCCCCGAAAAAGCTCGAGCGAAGCTCTGACTAAGATTCGCCCTGGCGTGGCTGCGGAAGCGCGGCTTCAGAGCCTGCAGAAAAACTCACTTTGACGTGCGTCTTGGGAAGGGCATGACTTCAGCCGGGAGAATCTAAGGGGGAACAACAAAGGTACCTTTAACGAGGAAACCATTTTTACTTCCGGTTGATGAGTGTAATTGATGTCGCCTTGGCACTGGCTGTACTCGTCCGGTACGTTTGCAAATCGGAGTAGGCGAACCGATCAACGAGCGTAATCGAGATATTACGGCAGCAATGCCCAAAGCAGCCATCACACGAACTGGTCGCGAGCGTCACACACAATGAGGCGGGATCAGGCTACAATTTTGAGTGCGGTTCGAAGCGGGATCTTCCCAGTCCCGACGCGCTCGGTAAGGCCGAGCCGCCCACAAAACCTGAGACCCGACACGACTCGGGGGAGTGTGTCGGGTTTTACTTTATTCGGTTAGCGAACCAGCAAAAGAGTGACCAGCATCAACCAGACGTGCATATTTCGCTTATTCATACTATTGCGCGTCTCACATGATGAAAAAAAGTCTACTCCTTCTAATTTGCGTGACCTGCGCACTGCTTCCGGCGCAGCTTCCTGACGCGGTGGACTCATTTATCGAAAACGAGCTTCACGAGCAGCGCATTCCCGGCCTCGCGCTCTGTGTGGTGAGCGACGGCAAGCTGATTAGGGCGCAGGGTTATGGTCTCGCCAACCTCGAACTCAAGGTCCCGGTGAGGCCTGAAACCCTGTTTCAAACCGGCTCTGTGGGCAAGCAATTCACCGCCGCCGCCATCATGATGCTCGTAGAAGAGGGCAAGATCTCACTCGATGACCCTATCAGCAAGTACCTCATTGGCACGCCATCTGCTTGGGGCGGCATCACCGTGCGCCATCTGCTCACGCATACGTCTGGTATTCCAGATTACATCTCTGACGACAACACCAAGTCCGGAGCTCTCATTAGTCTGCGCGCTGACTACACCGAAGGCCAGCTCCTTCAAAAATTTATCACTCTGCAACCCAGTTTCCGACCCGGAGAAAAGTGGAGCTACAGCAACACAGGCTATGCGCTGCTTGGCTTCATCATTCACAAGGTAACCGGCATGTTTTATGGAGATTTTCTACAGCTGCGCATCTTTAAGCCGCTGGGCATGAGCTCGACACGCATCATCAGCGAGGCTGACATCATCCCAAACCGCTCCGCCGGTTACGAGCTGGTCCAAGGCGAAATCAAGAACCAGAAATGGGTTTCACCCAGCCTCAACACTACAGCCGATGGAGCGCTTTATACCAATGTTCTCGACATGGCGAAGTGGGACGCTGCTCTCTACACCGAAACGCTGCTGAACAAGTCCAGCCTGGCTCAGATTTGGACTCCCGTTACACTCAACAACGGAAAGCGTTATCCCTACGGATTTGGTTGGGATGTTACGCAACAGAACGGACACCGCCTTCTCGAACACGATGGCGCATGGCAGGGCTTCACTACACATATCTCACGCTATTTGGATGACAGGCTCACTGTGGTTGTCCTCATCAACCTCGACTCCGACAACGCCGACGCTGATAAAATCGCCAGTGGGGTGGCGTCTCTTTATATCCCGGCGCTGAAAAAAAAGAAGTAGACGGGCATACGGCTGGCAGCACGCACGCCGAACACGCACCCTGGTTCTGAATGTAACCGCGATTTTGCAACAACTGTCGATCGCTGCGAATAGAATATTTCCGATGGCTCCTAGTACTACTGTGTTATAAAGTCGATACCTTAGACTGAGAAACCACCCCGGACTGCATCCTTTAATGTTAAGTTGCTGGTCATGAGCGCCCATGCTGTTGCGCCAGGCGCCCAGCAAAAACGCTTCGCGGCCTATATGAATCGCCTGGCGCAAGCCGCGGGGCACCTGGATCGCGTGGTCCCTCTGAAGTCCTATTGCACCGGTTTGCTGCTTCCCGGGGAACGCAAAAGCGTGGAACCGATGGCGGCTCGTCTCTGCCCCGACAACGTGCGCCAAACCCATCAGTCGTTGCACCATGTCGTGGCCCATGCGCCCTGGAGGGATGAAGACATTCTGGAAGCGGTGCGTCGGTATGCGCTGCCCGCCATGCAGAAGCCAGGACCGATCGAAGCCTGGATCGTCGATGACACGGGATTGGTGAAGAAGGGGAGGCATTCGGTAGGAGTCACGCGACAGTACTGTGGACAAGTGGGCAAGCAAGAGAACTGCCGGGTGGCGGTGAGTTTGTCGATCAGCACTGCGGAGGTGAGTTTGCCGATCGCCTGGCGTCTCTACTTACCGGAAGTATGGACCCAAGATAAGAGGCGGAGAAAGGCCACGGGCATACCGCCGGAAATCAGTTTTCAAACCAAGCCGGAAATTGCTTTGCAACAAATTCGCACCGCCCTGGACCGAGAGATCCCCACCGCTCCGGTACTGGCTGACGCGGCCTATGGCAACGACACCGGGTTTCGCGACGGCATCACCGAATTAGGTTTGCGGTACGTAGTGGGTATCCAGTCGTCGGTGAGTGTGTGGAAACCAGGCCAGGCACCGTTACCCAAACGGAAGTGGAAAGGAATCGGACGTCCCACCAAGCTGTTACGCCGTGATGACAAGCATGCTCCGGTTGCAGTGCGCGAATTGGCGATGAGCTTGCCTTCCTCCCACTGGAAGACGGTGCGCTGGCGGGAAGGAACTCGTAAACCCCTCCGTTCCCGTTTTGCGGCTGTGCGCGTGCGTGCGGCCCATCGCGATTACTGGAGCAGCGAGCCTCGGCCCGAGGAGTGGCTGCTGATCGAGTGGCCGAAGCAAGAAGCCGAACCGACCAAGTACTGGTTATCTACGTTGCCCGCCTCCACGAACCTTTCCGATCTGGTGCGTGTGGCTAAGCAGCGCTGGATCATCGAGCGTGACTACCAAGAACTGAAGCAAGAACTTGGACTGGGCCACTATGAAGGACGAGGCTGGCGCGGCTTTCATCATCACGCGACTCTCTGTATTGCGCTATGGGTTCCTGGTGGCCGAGCGGAGCCGTTTTTCCCCCTCCGCTCGCGTCGGTCAAGTGGACTTACCCGTCCCGGAAATGCCGCTCAAGTTCCGCCCTCGGGGTTCGCCCGGTACGCGTGGAGCGGCATAACCCCTGGTCCATTGCTACCCTTCGACAAACCATCGCACGGGTTCTGCTCCGACAACTCTCGGGTTGTCCCTTTTGTGGATCGCCCTTTTTATAACACAGTAGTACTAGGCGCGTGCTCTGGTTGCTCGTGGGTTTATTCCTACTAACCGATTTAATCTCTGCGGATAATTCGGAAAAGAAAAAGGCGATATTGGTGGAAACCCACTCTGCACCGCGCTGCGATGGACTGGATTGTCCTCCATGGCCTACGCCGCCTGACTTGGATTTCTGCTTTCAAGTAGGCGACAAGTACCATACTGCGACCTCCCATCCATCGGGCCTTCCTGGTGCCAACACAGCCAAGAGATTGCTGCCATTAGAGGGACAATCTGTCGAGATAGTTGTTACAGATAAGGAAATCAGCGTTGCGGCGCCGAAGGTCTACGTGCGCCTGAAAGTCGTACACAATGATGCCGTGTTCAAATTAGACGCGTGCAACCACGCCTGAAATCCCATTGTTTGATGTAACCAGCTATAGCGCTCAAAACCCCTTTTCAAACTGTCAATGAGCGCAATCGAGATTTTTCGCCAACTATGGTTCGCTAAAGGCTAAAATTCCTCTAAGGCTCGCGTCCGTCACGGTCGTGATGCAATAGTCCTTCGGGCGGTGAACGATGTCAGCTCGGATGGTCTTGGGGCCTCTGCTGTGATTCTGCAAGGTTCAGCAGATTATCCCGTGAGGCTCGTGCGGATAATCGAACCCTTCGGTGCCGGTGGCGGACCTGACCTGATGGCTCGCGCCATCAGTCCAAAGCTAACCGAGCTATGGGGCCAGCCAGTGACAGTGGAGAACCACCCCGGCAAAGGAAGTACCGAAGCCCCTGCTCTTGTTGCGAAGTCGACGGCCGACGGTTACACGTTGCTTGTGAACACCAGCGCACAGGCGTACAGTGCCGCGCTCGTGAAGACCCTACCGTATAACCCATTGAAGGATTTCATTCCTGTCGCACCGCTCACCAGCCAACCCTACGTGCTGGTCGCAGGAAAGTCGTCCGGCATTACCTCTGTGGCCGAGCTCATTGCAGCGGCAAAGGCAAAGCCAGGTGAGCTGAAGTTTGGCTCCACGGGCGTGGGCACAGGCACCCACTTGGGGATTGAGACGTTCAATCTAGAGGCAAGCATTAGAGCTGCACACGTGCCCGCTCAACCGGGCGACGCGATCGCTGACGTGATCGCCAACGCAGTCGCAGGACGAACTACTTACATGATGGCGCCCATCCAGCTTGCTCTGGTCGTCATTCGTGCGGGCAAGCTCCGTGCGCTGGGCGTGACCACACAGAAGCGCTCGTCCTTACTGCCGGACGTTCCGACCATCGCGGAGGCTGGAGTACCTGGCTTCGATTACCCGATTTGGTATGGCGTATGGGTGCCTGCTGGCACTCCTGCCGAAGTGGTGGAAAAACTAGCTAGGGACATCGCACGGGCGCTGGCAGCGCCTGATGTGCGCGACCGACTTGCAAAACACGGGGCCCATCCGATAAGCATGACGCAGCCTGAGTTCGCGCGCTTTGTGGTGAGCGAGAGTGAAAACGCGGTGCGCATCGTCAAAGCAGTTGGGATCAAACCTCAGTAAAGTGTGAGTTTCACATTACGAAGCTCTACTAAAGCAACGATCGCTCCGCAGAGGTCCAGTTGTCGAAAGGTTGAAAAGCCCAAGTTCCGCTTGCCCTCAACTCTGGCTGGATAACGGGCAAACCGGAAGTCGACTCTTGTTACCAGATGGGATGAGAAGGCCGGTCTCCGGCGGGATGCTGATAGGCTCCCAAGTTATCGACGCGCTCGAAGGCGCAAGAGATAAAGGAGACCGGCAATGAAGAAGATTAGCACCGTAGCGGAAAAGCAGAGCAAGAATTTTCGCGAGCAGAAGCTGACGATTGGTTTGGACCTGGGCGATCGATCGAGTTGGTATTGCGTGTTGGATGAAGCCGGCGATGTGCTGCTGGAACAGAAGTTGAGCACGACTCCGAAAGCGATGAGAGAAGTTTTTGGGAAGATGCCGCGGAGTCGGATCGCACTGGAGACCGGGATGCATTCGCCGTGGGTGAGCCGGGTGTTGAGCGAGTTGGGACACGAAGTAATCGTGGCCCATGCGCGCAACGTGCGTTTGATCGGGGAGAGTCGACGGAAGGATGATCGCTTCGACGCGCGGACTCTGGCCCGGTTGGCGCGGATCGATCCGCAGTTGCTGGCGCCGGTGCAGCATCGCAGTGCGCAGGCACAGGCGCATCTGATGGTGATCCGCGCGCGAGCCGGACTGGTGCGGGCACGAACGTCGTTGATCAACACGGCGCGCGGACTGACGAAGTCTTACGGAGAGCGGCTGCGCGGCTGCAGCCCGCGTAACCTGAATACCGAGACAGCACGTCAACTGAGTCCGGAGCTGCAGGCGGCGCTGGAACCGTTGCTCGCAGCCATCGAATCGTTGAGCCAGCGGATTTACGAGTACAACCAGCATATCGCGAAGATCGCCAAGGAAAGTTATCCGCAAGTGGCGCGGCTGGAACAGGTGAAGGGAGTGGGCACGCTGATCGCGCTCACGTACATACTGACGCTGGAAGACCCGCAACGATTTCGCAAGAGTCGCGACGTGGGCTGCTATGTTGGGCTGCAGCCGGGGCGGCGGAACTCGGGGCAAAGTGAGCCGCAACTGCACATCAGCAGGGTCGAAAATCCGCCCCGGGCCTCATGCTGGATTGAGTTGAACAGTCAGCGGTTCGACCCGATAGCCGAGGCTTCGGAGCTGCCGAATCATTCTGGCAGTGCGTACTCGCTTCGACCTTTCGTGCACGGCCCGGCCCCGTTCCTCGTAGCGGATCCCTTGGTGCAAAATCATCCAGATCAGCCGACAAAGCCGATGGGCAATCGCCCCGATGGTCTGATTGTGTCCCAAGCGTGGTACGAGGCGGCGATACACGATCTCGAAGATGCTTCCTTTCACCCTGACCGCAGCGTTGGCACATTGATTGAGAACGCGTCGCATGTGGCGGTTGCCCTTTGGGGGAGCGGTGGTTCTTGGATACTCCCGCGCTCTCTTCATCTCCGGGGCATGCTCCCACCCACGAGGATAGCTGCTTGTCGGAAGGAAAGGTCGCTGCCGTGGCGCCGACTTCGGCGATAATTTGCTGCGCCGAATCCACTCCCAGACCGGGCACCTCCGCCAGACGCTGCACTGCCTCCTGGTGCTGGCTGAGTAGGCTCGCCATCTCCTGCTCCAGTTTGACGATCTGCTGCTCGAGGAATTGCAACTCCTCCAGTACCATCTTCAGGAGCCGGCGGTAAACGGGGTTGAGCTCCGTGCAGGCGGCCAGCGCGTCGCACAACTGGGCCTGCGTGGCGCGCAACTTCTTATCGGCCAAAGCGGCCAGAGCCGTGGGGTTGGTTTCCCCGTCGGCGAGCGCCTTCAGCATACGCCGTGCACTCGCACCCAGCAGATCCGAGACCAGACTGGACAACTTAATATGGGTCTCTTCCAGCAGACTCTCCAGTCGGTTCTGTAACTGTACCCGGTCGCGCATCAGTTGATACTTTCTGCGCATCACGGTTCGCCATAGTCGCTGTTCGGCATCGGGCACAAAGCTCAAGATCAGCTCTTGGGCCACCAGCCGCTTCACCAGTCGTTCCGCATCCGGGAAATCCTTCTTCCGCCCCCGCGGCCCGCGATTCGACTGCGCCTGTGCCAGATGCAGCGCTCCGGACATCGGGCCTGCCCCTTCCCGCTTCTGGCAGCTCGGCTTCCAGTACCGTTCCAGTCCTCCCCAGACCGGTTTCCAATATTGCGCGGTCGATTCCATCACTACTTCCTCGACCTGCTGTTCGATCAGCCATTCGGACAGCAATCGCAGATGGGCGGGGTTGCTACCATAGCGCCGTCGCTCAAATTGGTACTCGCCTTCGCCTTCGACGTCGGCCACCACCACGGCCAACATCCTTTTATGAACGTCAATTCCCGCTATTCTGTAAGCCATGAGCTTCCTCCTGCCAGGAGTGGAGAGCGTGCCGCAACTTACATTAACCAGGGTCGCGGGCTGTCGCTGCTCCTTGAGAGGAAGACAACGACGCCCAATTATTCGCTCAATCACGCACGCTCCGGATCAGACAAAGAAACGGCCTCGACTTATCCATTGCTGATTCGACCTCGCCCCTCCAAGCTGTTGCGATGTTACCCGGAATAATTTTCATAAGGTTTCGCGGGCCGCAGGCCCCAAAATGACAAGGAAGGCGATCCGTATTTACGAACGTTGCTGGTGCAGGGAGCGCACCACATTCTGGGACCGTTCGGAGCGGACAGCGATCTGCGGCGTTGGGGTCTGAAACTGGCGGAGCGTGGCGGGAAGAACGGAAAGAAACGAGCGGTGATTGCGACGGCGCGAAAGCTGGCGGTGTTGCTGCACCGCTTGTGGGTGAGCGGAGAGGCTTACGAACCGCTGCGCAACAGCCGAGCGGTCGTACTCCCGGTAGCCGCCTAAGTTCTGATTCACGGATTGGAAGCAGCGCGCCCCAGCGCCGAGTTCCGGTGACTGCGTCTATGGCCTGGCCCACCCTTCCATGTTGGAGATGGGACGGAGAGGTCGACTAACAGGTGGCAGCACCGGCTGCAACGAGAACACCCAACTTGCACCGAGCGAATAAATCGCTCACCGAAGAGTGCGGATGGAAGGGTGGCGACAGGGTTGGTTGGGCGCAAAGCAAGAACTGAGGGAAGACAAAAAACGGGAGCGACTGCCCCTTTCCTTCCTGACGGAATGGTGACAGATCGGTCCTCGCCGTCAAGGGTTCGCTACGCCGCAAAGAACGCGCCCTTGACCGCTCCGGGCCGCTCTGCACACCCTCCCGCCAGGAAGGAAAGGGAAATTTTAGGAATGGCAAAGCAAAGGCAACATCAAAATCTACTTGACCCGGACCGGCCTTCTCATGGAAGGCCATAGCGCTCAAAACCCCTCAATGAGTGAACCGACGATTTCTCGACAATTACGCCGAGCTCTAACGAACCTATGGAACACGTGAGCGCGGAACCGCGACCGACTGGTGTGCATCGCGGAGCTGCCAGCGTCCTGAGCGGTATTCCGCGATCCCAGTAAAGTACCCGTCTTACTCAAAAACCGGTTACTCAAACATCTATTCCGGCGAATACTGCTCCTGCAGTTCGGCATCGGCTGGGTTCGCGGTGGCCGTTAACGCCGTGATGCCGTACTCCAGTCCTTTTTCGAAAGCCTTCAGGTTCAGCTCTCGAAAGCTTTCGGGAACGGAATCGGCAACGGCTTTGCCCACGGCCTCGGGATCCAGCAGATTTGTGACCGCGGTGAAGAATCCCACCATCACGGAATTCTGTACCATGCGCTTACCGAGTACTTCGGCGATGCGGGTCGCGGGGATACTGTAGACCTGTATCTCTTTGTTGGCGGAAAGGCTGGGATCTACGCGCACTAAATCCTCTTCGATAATCAGAATGCCGCCGTTTTTCAACTCGGGGATGAAGCGGGCATATGCCTCTTGCGAGGTCACGACGAGGATGTCCGGCTGTGTAACGTACGGATACAACACGGGCGAATCGGAAAGCACGAGCTGCGCGCTGCAGGCGCCGCCGCGGGCTTCTGGGCCGAAATTCTGAGTCATGGTGGCAAACGCGCCCTGAAAAATCGAGGCTGCCTTGCCAAGAACTATGGCCGAGAGGATTACTCCCTGGCCGCCGAAGCCGGCGATGCGAATTTCGGTTAGCTGCATACCATCTCCGCTTGTTCCACGAAGCGCTCGCCCAGCGAGTGGGCGTATTGCGCTCGCATCAAGGTTTGGTAGTCGGGGCGGTCGCGGTCCACGAATTTGCCCACGACGATTTCCCCGGTCATGGTCAGGCCGACTTCGCTGGTTGGAGCCCCGTGCCGGACTTTGCTTTTCTCTTTGTAGTACTTCATGGTGTCGAGGCCGTCGCCCAGCTTGTTGCGGCGCTGATAAAGAGTGGGGCAGGGCGAGATCACTTCGATGAATGAGAAACCTTTTTTCTGGAAGGCCTCGCTAATGGAGCGCGCCAGTTGCCGTACGTGGAATGTGGTCCAGCGCGCGACGTAAACTGCGCCGGCCGCTTCGACCAGATGCGGCAAATTGAATGACGGCTCGAACACTCCGTAGGGATTCGTCGAAGTGATCGAATCATCCGGAGTGGTCGGCGCAGTTTGGCCTCCAGTCATCGCGTAAATCAGATTGTTCACGCAGATGACTTTCAGATCGATGTTGCGGCGCGCGGCATGAATCAAGTGATTCCCGCCGATGGCGGAAAGATCCCCGTCGCCTGAATACACGACCACATTCAGTTTTGGGTTTGCCAGCTTCAATCCGGTAGCGAATGGGATGGCTCGGCCATGCGTGGTATGGAAAGAATCCAGCTTGACGTAGCCTGCTACCCGGCCGGTACAGCCGATGCCGGAAACCAGAGCCAAAGATTGCAAATCGATTTTCGATTCGATCAACGCACGAGCGAAAGAGTTTACGGTGGTGCCGATACCGCAGCCCGGACACCAGATGTGAGGCATACGATCGCTGCGCAGGAACGGCTCGACCGGATTGCCGACGTCGTTATTCAAAATGCCTGGGATCAAACTGTCGGTCATCGACTCGCCTCCACGATTACTTTGAGAATGTCCTGCGGGTTGTGAACTCCGCCACCGGCGTGCGACACGGCGAATGTCTTCGCCTGGCCTGCGGCCGCGCGCTCTACTTCTCTCACCATCTGCCCGAGGTTAAGTTCTGGGACAACGAAGGCTTTTACCTTGGCTGCGAGTTCGCGGATCTTTGTCTCCGGGAAAGGCCACGCGGTGATCAGGCGCAACTTGCCAACGCGCAGACCCTGTTCACGAGCCGCCTCGATGGCTCGTTGCGCCACGCGAGACGTTATTCCATAGGAGACAACGACGACATCGGCGCCATCAAGTTGCTCTTCCTCAAATAGAGCAATCCGATCTGCGGCATCGCGAATCTTGCTTTGCAGGCGGCGAACCAGCTTGTCCTGGACTTGCGGAGTCATGTTGGGATATCCGCGTTCGTCGTGGGTCAGTCCGGTGACGTGAAACTTGTAGCCTTCGCCGGCGTGCGCCATTTCAGGAACGCCATCACCGTTGGTTTCGTAAGGCAGGTACTCGTCAACCGACTTATGAGTATGGCGGCGCGGCACCACTTCGATCTCGTCAGCGGGAGGAATCACGACTTTCTCGGTCATATGGCCCACGACCTCGTCCATCATGAACATCACGGGCACGCGGAATTCTTCGGCGAGGTTGAAGGCTTTGATGGTCAGGTCAAAACATTCCTGCGGAGAATTAGGGCACAGAGCGATGATTTCGTAGTCGCCATGCGATCCCCATCTCGCCTGAAACATATCTGCTTGGGCGGGGAGCGTGGGCAGGCCGGTGGACGGGCCTCCGCGTTGCACATCGACGAACACGCACGGGGTCTCGGTCATTGCGGCATAACCGATGTGCTCCATCATTAGAGAAAAGCCGGGGCCGGAGGTCACAGTGAACGCCTTGGCTCCGCCCCAGACTGCTCCTTGCAGGGTGATCGAAGCAGCGAGTTCGTCTTCCATCTGAATAAATGTTCCGCCGACCGTAGGCACCCTGGAGGCGAAGCGCTCCACGATTTCAGTCGAAGGAGTAATGGGGTATCCGGCCGAGAATCGGGCGCCCGCCGCCAGTGCGCCTTCGCAGCAGGCATGGTCGCCATCGATGAAGTGAGTGCCGGTAAGCACACCACGAGGATCAGCCTTCATTTGTCACCCCCGCCAGCCGCTTTTACCCTGGTCGCGTAAATGGCGAAGTCGGGGCAGTACATTCCACATAAGTCACAGCCGCTGCACTTTTCCGGATGCACCACGTGCGGTGGATGGTAGCCCTTGGAATTGAAAGCGGAAGAGAGCGCGAGCACGTGGGTCGGACAGAACTCCACGCAAAAACCGCAGGCTTTGCAGCGCTCGACGACAACAGAAACACGTCCTTTTGCCACGGGATCTCCACGCTCGGGGCCGTTGGAACCTCCCCGAAATCTGACGCAATTATGCTGTGCTGGGACGCAGATGCATGTGACAACGATCACGGACGTAGGTGAGGATGCGCACACGCCAAGCAAGTAAATCTCCTTATGGACACAGGGGAACCGCATTACTTCATGGTGACCATAGGCACCGTCAGTTGTGCGTTCGGTCACAGCAATCGGGAAAGAGGAAGACTAAGAATGAAGGGTGGTTGAAAAATCCGCAACTTTTCGAGGGAGGGTGCCATGTTTGAAGCCGAGGTTGAAATGGAAAAACGTTCCGCATTCTTGCCGCTGCTGCTCATGGTGTGTCTGGTAGCAGGGATCTTGGGCATGGTGACCTACGTGGTGTTCCAGGTGCGGTCGAAAACGCCCCTCACCGCACAGGAGGCCAGCCCTACGGTCGCAGCGGCGCTCCAGGGACCGGGTCCGGCCGTCATCCACTTTCACACGGGCCTGGTGAAGCCAAGTGTTATTGAGCAACCAGAGGATTCTCATTATCGGCTCCTGCAAAAGGCAGGCATTTTGAAATTGGCCAAGGCAGCCCGCGGCGCCGAAATGGTCTCGCTGACGCCCGCAGGTGAACGTCTGACGACGACGATCCCCGGTGTCAAAAAATCGAAGGAAATTGATGGTACGGTCGCGTATCAAGTTCCCCTAGCCGAACGGCAACTGGTCAGCGTCAACGATATCACGATGATCGGCGTGAACAACGCGACCGTCGAATACACCTGGAAATGGGTGCCCAACCAAATGGGAGACGTGTTCGACGCTGGCGGTCCGCTGGTGAAGAGCTTCAACCTTTGGGATCGTCAAACCCTGATCGATAAGTTTGAGGCCGACTTCTATCGTGGGAGCCCGACGAAATCCACGCTTGCGTTTGCGCGGACCGACCGGGGATGGAGAATCTCCGCGCAATAGGTGCGGGCAAAGAGTAGAGTAGGCAGAAACGTAGTCGATTCCTTAGCTTCTGAGTGCGCTTAGATTTCAAAGAATGAAGCTTGGATGAGGAGACAACACGATGTCCCTGAACAAACTGATTTTGATGTTTACAGCAATGACCGTGTTCACCTTCACGGTCGCCGCGCAGGATCAAACGCAGGACCAACCCCAGAAGGTCATCCAGCATGCCACCATCCAGCCCACGTCGCCTGCATCCGGCAAGGAAATGTACACGACGTACTGTGCGGTTTGCCACGGAACCGACGGTAAAGGCGGAGGCCCGGCGGCCAGCGCACTGAAGGTTCCTCCCACGGATCTTACCCAGTTGGCAAAAAATAACGGGGGGAAATATCCCGCGGCGAAGGTCACATCCGCAATCAAGGGCGACTCCAATGTTCCCGCACACGGATCCAGAGACATGCCGGTCTGGGGAAAGCTGTTCTGGAGCATGAGCCATGGACACGAGGGCGAGGTGCAGCAACGCGAGGCGAACCTGACCAAGTACATCGAATCTTTACAAGCACAGTAGGCCGCCTGCTGAGCATCCGTGGCCGGGGCGCAAGCGCTAGCTTGTGCCCCCTGCTGGTCCGTCGACGATCGGTTTTACAGAGCCGCTGTGCGAACTGGAAGCCAAGGCTCTTAGGTTGCCAGCCTTTTCCGTCTCGGACTTGGGGTGGAAATCCTGGCCTCTACCCTGTCAATTCTGAGGTCAACAAGCTAAAACCCTTTGCTCGTCTTGCTTTTCCGTCACGTGAACCCTTGTCGGTCGCGGAACACGTTTCTGCTCTCCTCTTCAATTCGTTTGGGTCATGCGCAACCGCTTCACTTCGCTTTTTCGATGAACGCCTCGACCTTTCCGTCACGAATCGCACGTTTGAGCACGGCGTGGTCTTTTTCGTTCTGATCGGCGTACGCGATCGAAAAAGCGGCGATAGCTTTGTCGAAAGAGTCGCTCTTGCCCAGGTAGCCGCTGATCATGGCGGAGTCGCCGGAGCGTGCGTGGGAGAGCGCCAGCGAGTAACCGCAGCACTGGGCGAAGAGAATCATTCTGGCCGTCTCGAAGGTCTCGACGGCAAACTTGATCTTGACGTCGCGGAGCTGGCGGATATAGTAGTGACGTCCCAGCCTACCTTCGGTCCAGCCAAGGAAGATGTCGCTGGCCGGTTGCATGAGCCGGATGCCGTTTACCACACGCTGTCCGTGGTTGGGGTAGACGCTCTTTCCGGCAAAGCCCTCCAGGACCGAGGCGCGCGCCTCTTTAACCTGCAAAATTAAAGGATCTCCTTCGCCGGCCACAAAGAGCATCATCCAGCAGGCGGTGCCGACGCTCCCGACGCCAACGACCTTGACTGCGGCGTCCTTGAGTTCGTAGCGGTCGAGCAACATGCGATAGTTAGGCGCCAAGGTTTCGCGGTATCGGGCGAACTGGTAGCTGACGTCTGGGTGGATCTCCCCAGCAGTGTGACCTTTCCAGTGGAAGATCGCTGGGAGTTGGTCTTTAATAATCGGCGAACCGCCCGACTCGCCTACGAGCTTTGGAAAGAGGCCCTCGGAAGTGCTGCTCTCTCGTGCCTTCGCCAAGTTCTTGATCGCGCCGCGGCGGATCCCGGCGTCCTTGACGCCCGCGATCAGCATCTCCGCCTCAACGGCGAAGTACCATAGGTCCAGCACCTTCATTTCGGCGAACTCGGCCATGTGCTCGCGGTAGGACCTGACACAAGTGAGGACCGCATCCTTGGCGACGGATTCGCTGAGGCCGTTGTCGCGACAGGCGATCACGAAACTCGCCGCAAGACGCTTCAGGTCCCACTCCCAGGGTGCCGGCAATGTCTCATCGAGATCGTTGATGGCGAAGATGACTTGCCTCTCCGGAGTAGCGAGACCTCGGAAGTTGACCAGGTGGGAGTCTCCACCGCATTGCACGCGGATGCCGGTAGACGGAAGGCCCGCCAGATCCACCGCCATGGCGAGCGCCGAGCCCCGGTAGAAGGTGAAGGGAGACGCTACCATGCGCCCGTGGCGAAGGGCTAGGAGATCGGGGAGACGTCCCTCGTCGGCCTGCACTACCAGGCGAATCGGGTCTGGCCGGTTGTGCGGCGGTTTCCATTCGGCGTGTGAGGTTCGCGGACACTGTTCGCGCAACGCTTTGCCCATCGCTTGTCGCTCGGCTCGTGAGCGGTGTGCCATGAAGGCCGGGAGCTTGTTGTTGCCGGGTTGCTGGGATTTTGCCGTCATGACCTTGGCTGCTGGTTTCATCGTTTTCCTCTATCGCTACGAAAACTTGGCGAAACTGGTGCGTACGGCTAAGGCGATCGCCTTCAGATTCGGTGTCCTCGGGCAAACACCTGAGATTAGCCTGCTGGAGAAGAACTATCGTGTGACGCCCATCACAGCCGTGCGTATTCACGGTCACCGAAGAAGGAAATGCCGATGACTATCTTTCTAGGGTCGCAGCTTATAGCAAATTCCGATTGAAAAGGATTCTCCATGCCACGAATTTCATGCTACTTAGGGTCGGTGATGGTGTCGCTCTTACTGGCGACGAGTCTTATCTCGACAACTGCCGCTAAAACATCGCCGTCGAGCCCAACGCAGTCTTCAACCGCGTCTTCGCAGGACAAAGCGAAGGCCTGCAACGACGCCGCCGACAAGAAGGGTCTTAAAGACCCGCAGCGCAAGACATTCATGCAGAACTGCCTCAATAAAGCCGCGACCTCCGGCTCCGATGCCAAAGTGAGTGAACAGGACAAAGCGACTACCTGCAAGAACCTCGCGGACAAAAAAGGCGTAACTGGCGCGGATCGTCGGTCGTTCATGAAGGATTGTATGAACAAAGCCAACCCGTAATCAGGTTGGTTGCCTGGCGTTCGAGGAGAAAATCCCATGATAAGAAACACACGGCTGCAAGGCGCAGCTCGCGCGGGTCTATGGGCCGTCACCCTCGTGCTCGTGACCGGCGGCTTCAGTCACTTCGCCGCAACCCAAAATACCCCTCCGAGCCAAGCTGCACGCAAAGTCGAAGCCAAGAAGCCCGACTATTCGCCCTACCCGGACCAGAAATATCCAACCCGCGTCTACTGGGGTGTTGCCCACGTCCACACTGGGTTCTCCTTTGATGCGGGAATGTTTGGGGTGACGACTACTCCCGACGATCTCTTCAGAGTTGCGCGGGGCGGTACAGTCGTACTCGACAACGGCCAGACTTTCAAACAGGACCGGCCGCTGGACTGGGTCTCCATCACCGACCATGCCGAGTATATGGGCATCTCCGATCAAATTCGGGCAGGCAGCCCTGAACTGCTCGCCAACCCGCAGGGCAAACGCTGGTATGAGATGTCGCAACAGGGCCCGCAGGAGGGTGTCAAAGCCGCGATCGAAGCGGTTATCTCTATGCAAAGCGGCAAGCCTGTCTTCGACGCCAGCAAACTCACGGCCGCGGCCTGGGCACACGCCATCGAGTCAGCCGAGAAGTGGAACGAGCCGGGTGTTTTCACCACGCTGCACGGCTTCGAATGGACTTGCGCGCCCGGCGGCAACAATCTTCATCGCACCGTCGTTTTCCGCGACGGCGCGGACCGCGTGAACCAGGTCGTTCCCTATTCCACCTTCGACAGCCAGGATCCAGCGGACCTCTGGAAGTACATGGACGCGTACGCGAAGAAGACCGGTGGGCAGGTGCTCGCCATCCCGCACAACGGCAACCTGAGCAATGGCCAAATGTATTCGGCGGAGACCTTCGACGGAAAGCCCATGGACCGAGCCTATGCTGAGGCGCGTGCCAGCCACGAGCCACTTCTGGAGGCAACGCAGATCAAGGGTGATAGCGAGACTCATCCCTACCTCTCGCCGAACGACGAATTCGCCAATTTCGAGCGGTGGTGGAACGCTGATTTTTCGAAAATGCAGCCGGCTGATAACAGCGTGCTCCACAACAACTACATCCGCTCCGCACTGAAGCAGGGGCTGGAACTGGACGCGAAGCTCGGAGCCAATCCCTACAAAGCCGGCTTGATTGGCGGCAATGATGCGCACATTGGCGTGGTCACTACGCGGGAAGACAACTTCTTCGGTGAGTTTGCTAACGGCTTGCCGTCGCCGGACCGTTGGAAGACCCCGCTCGTCATGCTCCACAATGATCCGAAGCAAGGGCCGCTGATCTCAGTCTGGGGCGAACAAGCCGCGGGCCTAGGCGGCGTGTGGGCGCGCGAGAATACCCGCGAGGGAATCTGGGACGCGCTCGAACGCAAGGAAGTCTACGCCACGACGGGCGACCGGCCGATCGTACGCGTGTTCGCAGGCTGGGATTTCGCCGCGGCGGACCTCGATCGCCCCGACTTCGCGGAGAACGGCTACGACCACGGCGTGCCCATGGGCGGTGAACTAATTCAGGCGCCGGGCGGCAAGCGACCCGCCTTCATGGTCCACGCTTTGCGCGATCCTGACGGCCCCAACCTCGACCGCATTCAGATCATCAAGGGCTGGCTCGGCAAGGACGGCAAGGCGCAAGAACGCATCTTCGACGTGGCCGTCTCCGGCGGGCGCAAGATCGACGCGGATGGCCGCTGCAAGACCTTAGTCGGCAGCACCGTGGATGTGCCGAACGCGAGCTACACGAACACTATCGGAGCCCCAACGTTGTCGGCGTACTGGAAAGATCCGACGTTCGAGGCTACGCAACTCGCGTTCTACTACGTGCGTGTGATCCAAATCCCGTCGCCGCGCTGGACGGCCTATGACCAGAAGCGTTACGGCATCAAGATGCCCGACTACGTTCCGATGACCGTCACCGACCGGGCCTACACGTCACCGATCTGGTATTCGCCGGCAAAATGATGGCTCATCGGCTGAAGAAACTCGTGCATGAGCCGCAGCTGCATTTCTCAGTGCCGACGGCTGCGCTGATATACAATCCCGATACCTTGCGAAATCCCAACAAACTTGTAACGCCGTCACTGCGCACATGGCAGACCAGGGTCTTGTGATTCGTCGTCAGGAGGAGTGTTTATGTCCGGAACGAAAGCTCGGCTAAATCTGGTAGTGTCATTGATCTGGGTTCTTTTCCTCTCGGCTTGTTCGACCAAGAATGCCGAAGCACCCGCCGCCCCGCAGCAGACGAGCCAATCGCAGTCTATGCAGTCCGCACAGCCGAGGCCCGCGCGCAATCCACTCAAGAACGCATACTTCGGAGACTTGCATCTGCACAGCGGTTATTCGATGGACGCGTTCGCCTTCGGCACGCGGACCACGCCAGAGGATTCGTACCGGTACGCGATGGGCGAGTCGGTGGATTACATGGGGAAGCCACAAAAGCGCATTGCGCCGCTCGACTTTCTTGCTGTCACCGATCATGCCGAGTATCTGGGAGTTGTGCGTGACGCGCTTGACCCCAACGGCCCATTCGGGAAAACCGAGTGGTACACCATGATGAATAGTACCGATCCTGCGGTATCGGCCACGGCCTTCAAGAAGCTCATCGGTTCCACGGTCGCCAACAAGCCTTTGCCGGAATTCTCAGATCCCAAGCTGCTGCGCTCCACATGGGAAAAATATGAAGCGATTGCCGACAAATATAACGCCCTGGAAAGTTCACTTCATTCATCGGATTTGAGTGGACGTCGGCACCCGACTTCCAGAACCTGCACCGCTGCGTGATCTTCGCCGACAAAGGGCCGGCCATGCCTTACACGGCATTCGATTCATTGGATCCGGAAGATCTTTGGCGTTACCTGGAACAGCAACGCAAGCAGGGGTTGGATGTGATCGCGATTCCGCACAATGGCAATGCGAGCAACGGCCTGATGTTCAGTGCGAAAGACATGTCGGGCAAGCCGCTGACCCGGGACTACGCGGAGCGTCGCATGGCGAACGAGCCTCTGGCGGAGATTATTCAGGCCAAGGGGCAGAGCGACACCAGCCCGGCGCTTTCGCCCACAGATGAATTCGCCAATTTCGAAATGTGGAAGTACCTGATTGGCACAAGCATTGACGCAAAGTCTGCAACCGGAAGCTATATTCGCCAAGCCTACGGCGTAGGACAGGAACTGCAGGCCAAGCTGGGCGTCAATCCGTTCAAGTATGGTATCGAGGCCGGAACCGATTTCCATTCCGGAATTACCTCCACCGAAGCGAGCAACTTCCCGGGTTCACACGGCAACCAGGACAACGATCCCAAGACCGTGATCACGGCGACCACGTCCGTTGGCGGCGAGCCCCCGACCGCTCTCAGTTCGGGAGGACTGACCGGAGTCTGGGCCGAGGAGAATACGCGCGAATCCATCTTTGCGGCGTTCAAACGGAAGGAAACCTTCGGAACCTCGGGCACACGGATCAAGGTACGCATGTTTACGGGCTGGAGCTATCCCAAGGACATGACGCAAAAGGCTGACTGGGTGAAGGCCGCGTACGATGGCGGCGTCCCCATGGGCGGCGACCTGACGCCTCAGGCTGGAGGGGCAGCTCCAACGTTTGCCGTTCACGCCCTCAAAGACCCCAATGGTGGCAATCTTGATCGCGTACAAATCATCAAGATCTCGACTAAGAACGGTAAGAGCCAGGAGAAGGTTTACGACGTACTTTGGAGCGGAGACCGCAAGGCCGATGCGAAAACCGGCAAGGTTCCTGCCGTCGGCAATACGGTTGACGTGAAGAGTGCGACCTATACGAACTCAATCGGTTCCACGGAACTGATTGGCGAGTGGACAGATTCTTCATTCGATCCCAAGGCCAACGTCACTTACTATGCCAGGGTGCTAGAAATTCCAACGCCACGCTGGTCCACCTATTGGGCAGCCAAGCTCAACCTGCCGCCTAACCCGGGCGTCGCAGCATCTGTGCAGCAGCGCGCCTGGACATCGCCGATCTGGTACACGCCGGCAAAATGATGACTAACTTTCTGAAGAAACTTGTGCGTGAGCCGCTGCTGCACTTCCTCCTGCTGGGGGCTGTGATTTTTGCAGCTTACAGCTTGGTGTCAAAGCACACCAGCAGCGAACCGGGGAAGATCGTCATCACTCAAGGCCAACTCGCCTCCATGTGGGAGAGCTTCGCCCAAAACCGGCAACGGGAGCCCAATCGCGAAGAGTGGGAGGGGCTGATCCGGGAGCGGGTGCGGGAAGAAGTTTATTACCGCGAGGCTTTGGCGTTGGGCATGGACAAGGACGACCTCATCATCCGCCGCCGCTTACAGCAGAAGCTGGAATTCATCTCCGATGATGTCGCCGCGCAAGCCCAGCCAAGCGACGACGAACTGAACGCATATCTACAGGCGCACCCCGATTTGTTTCGCGTCGAGCCGCGGTTCACATTCCGCCAGGTATTTCTCAACCCGGAGAAGCACGGAAAAAACTTTGCGCGCGACGCCGAGGAACTGTTAGCAAAGTTGAACCGGGAGGGCAGCCAAGCCGACATCTCGGCGCTAGGCGATTCGATCATGCTGGACAAGCAGTTCGACGCGCTGCCAGCCAGCGAAGTCGCGAAGCAGTTTGGCGAAAAGTTCACGACGGTTTTGGGCGGCCTTCCGCTCGGTCGATGGCAAGGGCCGGTCGAGTCCGGCTACGGTGTGCATTTGGTTTTCGTGAGCGAAATCGTGCCAGGATCCATGCCCGCGTTGGCCGACGTTCGCGACGCCGTACGCCGTGAGTGGGACAATGCCCGCCGTTTGGAAGCAAACGATACGTTTTACCGTGAACTGCTGAAGCATTACACGGTGACGATCGAGAACCCGGAACCGCCGAAGAAAACGGTTGCGAGCAGCAAGTAACATGAAACGCAAAACCCTCATCTTTGTTCTGCTCTTCACGCTTGCGCCCGTCGTCTTCGCGCACGAAGTGCGTCCCGCCTACCTCGAACTGCGCCAAACCGGTCCGGAAGCCTACGACACGCTGTGGAAAGTGCCGGGCCAGGGAGACTTGCGCCTCGGGCTCTACGTGGAACTTCCCGCGACCTGCACCAACGTCACCGAACCACGCGGTACGGCGGCCAACAGTGCCTACACTGAACGCTGGACAGTAAAGTGTGCGGGCGGACTCAGTGGCGACACGATTCACATCGCCGGCCTGAGTGCGACGGCGGTTGACGTGCTCGTGCGCCTGGAACGACTCGACGGCACCACGCAAGTGACGCGACTGACGCCATCCTCGCCCTCGTTTGTGGTCGCGGCCGCGGCGAACGCGGTGGGCGTCGCCCGCACTTACACCGTGCTCGGCATCGAGCACATCCTATCGGGCATTGACCATCTCCTGTTCGTGCTGGCGCTAATTATCATTACGCAAGGCGGGTGGAAACTGGTGAAGACCGTCACCGCCTTCACCGTTTCGCACAGCATCACGCTTACCTTGGCTACGCTCGGCTACGTCCACATCCCGCAACGGCCGGTCGAGGCAGTGATTGCGTTGAGCATCGTTTTTGTCGTCGCGGAGATTCTGCGTGGGCGGCAAGGTCATGTTGGCATTACCGCCCGTGCGCCGTGGATCGTGGCCCTCATATTCGGACTGATGCACGGCCTGGGTTTTGCCAGTGGGCTCAAAGATGCCGGTTTGCCGGACGGACACATCCCCACAGCTCTCTTGTTCTTCAGCATCGGGGTTGAAGCGGGACATTTCCTGTTCATCGGCTTCGTCCTGGCGCTTACCGCAGTGATGCTGCGGGCCGCTTCAAGACTCACCCCGATCAACCAACAACGATCAGCCATCCTCCAGCTTGTGCCGCCGTACGCGATCGGTACCGTCGCGATGTTCTGGGTGATTCAACGCATAGCCGCATTCTGAGAGAATAGTTCCGAGACAGAATTTTCTCTAATTCCGTGTAATGGCCGATTCCTGATCCAGCCAAGTCGGCTTTCTTATCCAATTTCTTATCCGATAAGAGCGTGTTTTTGAACGTTCTCCTCCCCGGACAGACTTTATGTCGAGTCGTCCTCGTCGCACGTTCTATCGAAGTTCGGAGGGAAGGTGCAACGTCGGACGTACGACGTTACAGGTGCGAGCGGTGGAGTCTCGCCGGATGTTCCCCGGGGAACGCTCCATAATTACAGCGACCACCAGCAGGATCCCGATGGTGCCAAAGATAATTAACGCGAGCAGAGCCATTACCAGTATCGGCATAAGATCACCTCGCTGTGGAGATTGTCTCTCCGAATCGCGTCGGGCGCGGTGACCGCAGTCACCTGCCGATGTGACCCTGGGAGGAACTGATCGTTCAGAGCAACATGCGCGGAGGTGCGATCCCTACTTTGCAACTCTCGAATACGCTCATGACCCGGTGACGGCAATCACAGCGCAGTCGCTTGCGTGAGGTTTATCTTTAGGACGGTGACCTTATGTCGTCGGCCGTCATCGAAGCTGGATTGCGCCAGCTCGCCCCGGAGCAGTTGCGCGACGCCCTTTCGAACTTCCTGCCGAAAGGCGCCTCGGCTGCCGAGCAGACTCGAGCCATTGAAGCTGGGTTGCGAAGCCCGGCTGGGCAGGCCATGCGGGACACGATGGCGCGATGGATTGTCGACGAGATCGTTCCGGTGGAGAGGTTGGTTCCGCAGGCTTACATCAAATGGCGTCCGCCGGTTCGAGACGCGATGATGTTCGTGGTTGCGCGGCTTTCGCCCGCACGGCTTGCTCCCAAATTGCTGGAACAACTTGAGCTTCCGTCAGACACTTCCGCGGAGGTGCGATTGCTGCGGCTAATTGCGAAAGTGCCTGGCCTGCAGAAACTGGGGCAAGTCATCGCGCGCAACCAGCATCTTCGCCCGGCGCTGCGGAACGCGCTGGAGCGACTGGAAAATGGAATACGCGATGTCCGGCCGGAGGATGTGGTCGCGATCATTCGGCGAGAATTGGGGCCGAGGATCGAAAAATACGACGTGAAGATCGCGTCGGCCATTCTCTCGGAGGCCAGTGTCAGCGCCGTCGTGCGCTTCACATGGCGTAACCCGGAGAGCGGAAAGCGCGAACGCGGGGTTTTTAAGGTCCTGAAGCCTCACATCCCTGAGTACTTCGCGGAGGACATGGACTATTTACAGGGGCTGGCACAGTACTTCAGCGACCGGCAACACAACTATGGATTTCCGGCAAAGCTGCTTCCCGACACCTTCAAGAAAGTCCGGCGCCTGCTGCGGCACGAGGTCAATTTTCGGCGGGAGCAGAAGACCCTGCTCGAAGCATGGAGTCTCTACCGGTCGATGCGCGGGGTGCGCATCCCACGGCTGATTCAGCCGCTGTGCACACCCAGGATTACGGCGCTTACCGAGGAGCGCGGGATCAAAGTGACGAATGCGGCGGCGCGCCTGCCGGCTTCGCGGCGCAAGAAGGTTGCCGAGCAACTGATCGAAGCTTTGATCGCGGTGCCGCTTTTGGCGGCGCAGGAAAATGCCATTTTTCACGGCGATCCCCATGCCGGCAATCTGCTTTACGACAACCGGACGGGCGAACTGACGATCATCGATTGGGCGCTGCGGGAACGCTTGAGCCGCGAGCAGCGCCGGCACCTTGCGCTCTTGTTTCTGATGGTGACTTTGCGCGACCCGGTGGGTACCTGCAATGAGGTGTTGGCGCTTAGCCAGCAACACATTCGAAGCACGTCACCGAAGGGGAAGGTGGTTGGAGACTTCGTCACTCATTTTCTTGACGGACTGCCGGTGGTGCGTCTGCCGAGCGGGGTGGATGCGATGCTGCTTCTCGAACGCCTTGCCATGAAGGGTGTGAAGTTTCCTGGGCCGCTGATTATGCTTTCAAAGGTGATGTTCACGCTGGATGGAATTCTGGGCGATATTGGAGGGTCGGACAGCGGGTTGGGCTTCGGCGTCACTCTTGCGCGTCACGTTGCGCAGCATTGGATCAGCAATCGCAAAGAATTTCGCTCGCCTCTGAAGACTCGGGATTGGGTTACGCTTCAGTGCAGCGCTTTGCTCTATACGGGGCGTCTGTGGCTGCAGTGTGAGCAGGCGATCCTCGACCGCGTGCTGCCCGCATCTTCGACGGCCTCGGTAGCGACCCCAGCAACGTACTAATACCTGAAAGAATCTCTATGGGCTCGATCCCCGTTTCTTGCAGTTCGATCGGCATGACTTCCTTGCAGCGCCAGCATCTTGCCCTCGCCAGCGGTGGCGGAGACTCCCCCGCGACAGCCACCGAGAAGACGGTGCTACATTTCCGATGAATCGTTCCAATCAGCCTCAGCGGCGGGCGGGATAAAGCTCATTGCCCGCTCGGCCAGTGCGGTAATGGTCAGGCTGGGGTTGACGCCAAGATTGGCTGCGACGACGGACCCGTCACAGACGTACATATTTCTGTAGTTGAAGACGCGATGGTGAGAATCGACCACGCCGTGGGTGGAATTGTCGGCGATCACGCAGCCTCCGATGCAGTGTGCGGTACCTGGAACGTTGAAGAGGATCTCAGGCAGCATGCTCATGGGAAAACCGCCGGTGAGTTGCGCGAGCGTTTTCGCGAACTCGTTGGCTTTCGGAATGTACGTAGGAACCTTCTCGCCGCGGCTTACGAGAAACTTCCGGAACGGCCAGAACCAGGGACGTTGCCAGCGCATCTCAATCTCTCCATCGAGTGCTTGCATACAGAGAAGAATCACGAACTCCCGGGCCCAGCCTACCGGTTGCAAAACACGTATCGTCTTGAATGGATGGCGGAGCATCGACTTCATGACATTCTTCACCCAGAGTGCAATCCTCTGCGGACCGGGGCATCCGTCGGTCAGGATTGTAGTTAGAAATCCCATCGCATCGGAGCCTCGTGGGTAGCGGACGGCTTCGATGTGGGTGTGCTCGTCGACATAGACGCCGGAGCCGATTGCGATACCCTGCGACACATCCTGAGAGCAGCCCGGTGTCCGCGCCCCGATGAGCGATTCGGAATTGGTGCGCACATGTTGTCCGAGCTGGCTGCTGATGGCGGGCAATGAGCCTTTCTCTTTGAGCTGGAAGAGAAGTTCCATTGTGCCCAATGAGGAGGCGGAGAACACCACCCCGCGACAAGTGAATCGCTGTGGCTGGCGGCAAACCCACGCTGTAGACTTGACGGTATTGACTTCGTATCCGGCACCGCCATCGGCGATGCTAGCGAGAGGTTTCACGTTCACCACTTTGGTTTCGGGGAAGATCTGTGCGCCGTGCTTTTCAGCCAGATACAAGTAGCCCAGATCAAGAGTATTTTTCGCGCCGTAACGGCAGCCCATCATGCAGCCGCCGCAGGCGATGCATGTGGTTCGCGCCGGTCCTTCTCCGCCAAAGTATGGGTCGGGGAACGTCTTGCCGCCCAGTTCTCCCTCCGTGGGCTGGAAGATGCCCACCTTGGTGCAATAGAAAGTATGTCCGGAGCCTGAGGCTTCTGCGGCTTGCTTCAGAAGGTGGTCCGCTGGCCCAAGAATCCTGTTTTCTGTCACACCCAGCATCCGCGAGGCGGTTTCGTAGTGCTGGGGCATCTCCGCTTTCCAATCGGACAGTCCTGTCCAAGACCCCGCTGCCCACACCTTCTCAGGCGGCGCAAGCAATGTGCAGGCGTAGGTGATCGATCCGCCACCGACTGCGCTGCCGTGGAAGATGGTCGCGTGCTTGAAGAACTGGATGTTGAAGAAGCCGCGCAAGCCGAGTTTGGGGCGCCAGAGCCAGCGATGGAGGGACCAACTGCTGTGCGGCAGATTCTCAGGCGTCCAGCGTCGGCCCATTTCCATGACCGCCACGCGATAACCCTTCTCCACCAGTCGATGGGCGGAAACACTGCCGCCAAAGCCAGAACCAATGACGATGAAGTCGAAATCGAATTCGTTATGCTGGTCCATACAAGCTACACGCATCCATCGACTATGCGCATCCCGAGACACAGTCGAAGAAATGTGGCGGGACACTCAAACGAATCGGTGAATCAGGCGCCGGAGCAGCGACCACGGTTCGCACGAAGTTCTCCGCGTGCCGCCACCAGCCATGAAATGCCACGACGCCGGTATAGCGAACCCGTAGTGGACTCCAACCATTGAAATCGAATGAGTCATCGAAAGGGCTGACGATCATGCACCGTGTGTCGAGTCGAAGCCCCTCATGCAGCGCTTTGAGCCCACTCTCCTTCGAGCTCCAAAGCAAGGCCAGGAGCCAAGGCCGATCTCCGGTAGAGGCGCGCGCAACTAACGCTTGCTCTTCGACCGTGAAATAGTCGGCGACAAATGCATCGCTACGCGGCTCGACCAATTCCAGATCGCAACCGATCTCCGCACCGCTCGTGGTCACGGCACAAGCGGCTATACCGGCGCGGTGGGTGAGTGAAATTGTGACCGCGGCTGGTTGGTCGGCGAAAAAGACCTCAGGTGCGCCGGACGGCGCCGGGCGTATGTCCACCTTCTTAAAGACTTCGGGATGAGCAGGCACATCCAGACAAACCGACACGGCGCGTTTTGCCGTCCAGCGTCCCAGCCTCCAGTCGGCGCGGCGTTTGGCAAAGCGCATGCCCTTTAGGCAGGCTGCTTCATTTGCGCTAAGCCAATCGTTCTCTGCCGGGACATCTGCTTCTGTCTGTTCCAACCAATACACTTTCATCAAGTTCACCCGGGCCGAGACTAGGCCGCTTCCGTTATCGAGCTCGCCAATATCCTTAATTCAGGCTTCGCAGATACCGATTGTTCTTCTCTCGCGATCCCACGTTCGACCGCACCGATGAGATAAGGACGCAGGTTTGCGGGCGGAATAATGCAATTGAGAGCACCCACGGCGAGAGCCCGCTGCACGCTGTGTACGCGGTCAAACTCCGCGGCCATTTCGCCCAGCTTCTCGGAGTGGATGACTTTGAAAATTTCGTCCCACTGGGCACGCAAACGGCCTTTCTCGGCGCCTTCGGCCTGGGCCATCGCCTGATTCAGCGGCTGCAGGCGTGTATCTTTGCGGGCCCGGGCGTCGACCTCACCCGCGAAAACCACGGCCGCTGCGGGAGCGCCCCCGATCACCGAGGCATACGTTCCCTCCAAGGCTGCCACTTCGACACTTTCATTCAGCGCACGAGAGAAGACCACGTATGCTCCTCCGTGATAACGGGAGATGACGCAAAAGACGATGGGGCCTTTGAAGTTCACTACTGATCTCCCGATCTCGGCGCCGTATTCAAGTTGCAACCTGCGCATGGATTCCGGGGAGCCATCGAACCCCGAAAGGTTGGCCAGCACCACCACCGGTCGATTGTTGCTGGCCGCATTAATCGCGCGCGCGATTTTCTTGGAGGACTGGGGGAAGAGCGTTCCCGAAGTCCACTGATCGGGCCCGTCGGCCGGGACAAAGCCCAACCGAGGCACGGGTCGAGATTCGATCCCGATAAGACAAACCGGATAGCCTCCGAGATGGGCATCCCACACGACCGCAGTCTCGGCTGCACGCATCCCCGCCCAGCGCTCCAGCGGCGCGTGGTCCTGGTCTGTGACCGCCATCATCACTTTACGAATCTCAAAGGATCTCTTGCGCCCAGGGTTGGTCTCGTCCGATGTAATATCGCCGATGGTTTCGAAGCTAGCTTCACTATTGCCGTTGCCGTTCCCGCCGTGCGGATAGACTCGCACATCGCGATCAACGGGATCGGTAGTCGCGTCACGCCGCGGGAAGCGCTCGCCCGGGGCAACGTAGGTGTGGTCGTAGTGGCGCAACAGAATGTGGCAGGCCTCATCGATGTCGCGTGCCCAGTACTGCGCCTGGCCGTTGATACCCATGATACGATCGTAGCCGCCGATCCCTTGATTGTCCTCGGCCGAGACGCTGCCGGAGTAATCCAACGCGCGCTTGCCGGTGAGCACCATCGCCGCTTTCGGCGTCATGATCAGAATGCCGCGAGTGTGCATGAGCATCGTGGCTTCGGCGTTCCAGTAGGGCTGCGCACCGACGTTGATGCCGTTCACCACCAGATTCACCTCGCCGCCCGCTTGCGTGAACTCAATGAGGCCCCGCAAGACACGGGCGACCCAATCCATGTTTTCGACTCCGCTGTCCATCGAGATCTTGGCCCCAGCAGAGATGGGAAACCATTCCAGAGGAACGTGCTTAGTGCGGGCCAAATCCAACGCTGCGAGGATACGCCTGCATTCCGGTTCGGCTATGGCGCCGAGATCCTTGCTCGGATCTCCCAGCATCAGAACGCGGGTCATGCCCTCGGGATACTTGGGGGTAAAGTTGCGGATGACGCCCACGATGATGTTAGCTTTGTTCTGACCATAAGGACGATCGACGGCGACGAGACGACCCGCAGAATCAAAATCGTGCTCGACAAAGTCGCCAGCGGGAAATTCCGCCCGCGTATATTCGGGAGCGGGCGTGAGCATTTTGACGATTTCGTATGGATAAAAGAGCCCGCGCTGGCGCATGCGGACGACTTTCTGGTCGTATTCGGCAAGTGGTCGGATGGGTAAAAGCTTATCCGCGGGCCGGAAACTGATAAGGATGCCCCTGCCGCCAGGAATCGAGATGCGCACCACCATTTCGCGCAGCTCACCGGTCGCTGGATTGGGAATTCGGGCGCGCACCACCACTTGTTCAAGGCCCAGGCCTTCAGTTGCCGGCGCAAGTTTGCGTACCAGATCACGCAATTCATCCGGTTCAAGGGTAAGGGGAGGCCACACATTAAGCAGTATGCGATTCCAATAGAGCCGTTGATGGGCCGGCCGCCGCGATTGAAACAGCCGAATGCTGGCAAGCGCTTCCGTTAACATGCGCTCCAAATGTGGCAACTGCACGACGCGGCCCTTCTCATCCTGCACCGGAGTTACGTCGCGAACTTCCGCGCACGCGAACAAGCGCTCATCCTTCGGGTTATCGTGGGCAATGGCATGCAGGAGGTACACGTCTTCCACTGACGGTAGCCGCTCAATCTTGAAATTGCTAAGCCGCCAGAGATGCAACCTCTTGGCTAGCATAGGGTGGATTCCGCGGTAGAATTTCTCCTCTTCGTATCCGTTCCCGCTGGGGCGATAGGTGAACTGCTGCCTGTCAGTCATGCCTTGACCGTGGCCGGGACCAGCGACTGTAACCAGGATGCGCCGGATGGTGCGTGGGAAGCCGGCATGGTCAAGCACCGAGCGCACTTGTTGCTGAGTAAGCTCCGAGTCGCCCAGCCAGCCGGAATGGAAAACGTAGAAGTCGATGACGATGTCATGGTCCGCTGGCACTTCCGCGATCATTGGGAACATCGTCCGCGCCGCCTCCGAGAGGCGGGAGTACTCGGCGTGCGTGGTGAAGACATGGATGCGTTTGCCCTCATGATCGTACTCAGCCGACGCGTAGCACTGCCCGTCCACTGCCAGGGTGCGAAAATTCGTGAGGGTTCGGATGCGGTAGTACCGCCAGGTGAGCGCTTCCAACATGAACATGCGCATGGCCGGGTCGGCGGCGGCAAACCGGCTGGAGAGCAGGCTCGCCAGTGGTTGCGGACATTCGACCAACGCGCGTACTCTCTCGTGGCGATCGGCCGCATCAGGATTGGCAGCCATGTAGGAGAGGTGCGCTTTCACTTCCTCGTACACCTGCTTGCGTGCTCGCTTAAACAGAGGCTGGTCGAAGTAGCGATAGCGTACTTCCCGGGCCAGATCGGTGACAGCGGGAAAGAGGCCATTGGTCATTGAGGCCATTCGATCGAGCAGAGTTCGAAAGGCTCCTTCACTCTGTGGCGATAGTTTTTCGACGCGCCGGAGGCGTCTTTCGAGAACCCCGACCACGGGCGCGATTTGCTGCTCCACGCGTTGATGCGATTTGTAGATCCAGAGCAAACTCTCTTCCAGTTTAGGCGAGTGATCCAGCGTCCACACGTCGTAGTGTGCCAGCGCGCGTTCGAGCGCGCCGACAAAGGCTGGCGGAAGTCCATGACCTCCTGTATCCAGCATGCGCAAGTAGGAAAAAAGATAGGCCTCGGCAGTGGGTTCTTCCCCGCTGGCGCGATGGTTGACCTCTGGTTCGCGTTGGAATAGGAAACAGATGTCTACGAAGATGTTGAGGATCTCATCTTCGCGCCGCCTGATTTCTTCGCTGTCCACGGGGCAGTTCTGGCTCCATTCGCCGAGTAGCCGCGCGGTTTGCTTCGGATCCACATCAAAACCCAGCATGAGTTGGCGGAGCTCATCCAGGCTCTGAAGGCAGGTGGATTGGGTGGCTTGTCCGTTTCCTCTCGAACCGTTTGTCGCCCCGAAGACCACTCGCTCCGCATCCTCCACGGCATCGCCATCGGCGACCGGGTCAATCTGCAGGAGCGGGGCCCCGGTGTCCACCTGCACATTGGGTATAGTCATAACTTGGCGGACTTTTCCCGCAAATGGAGCCACGACCTGCATCTCCATCTTCATGGCCTCAAGCACAGCGAGGCGGTCCCCAACTGCAACCGTATCGCCTGCCTTGACAGCAATGGAAACCACGACCGCGGGCGCCGGCGCGTGCACCACGCCGCCGTCATCTCGATCGATCCGGTGTGAAACACCTTCCACCTCGATTTGATAACTCAATCCGTTGACTACGGACACGATTCGAAAACGACGTCCGAAGACAGTGAGCCAGCTTTCGAACTGATCCAGGCGGTCGATCTCGGCGTCAATGCGTGAGCCATTCGCTTCCACCCGATATCGTTGCGGTCCGAGGCGATAAATTCTAGGCGAGTAGCAACGACCTCGATAGCGCAATTCCGCGGTCCGGCCTACCCCGCTCCGGACCTGCGGGCGACCGCGCACTGCTGACGCATAGAACTGCGCCTGCTCCACGGCCAACTGGGCATCGTAGGCTTCGATCGCTGCTTGAACTAGAGCTACATCGGCGTATTGCCGGGAGACGTGGTTACCGGTCGCGGCTAAATGGTCCAGCCACCCATTGTGAAATTCTCCACTCTGCACTTCGGGACGGTTTAGAAGTTCGAGCAGGAAGGATTTGTTGCTGGTCCCGCCCTTGATGACGACGACACACTCGCGCAGTGCGCGCTGCAGCCGGGAAAGCGCTTCCTTCCGGTTCCGACCGTAGGCGATGATCTTGGCGATCATCGAGTCGAACTCCGAAGGGATGGCATCGCCTTCGCTCACTCCGGTGTCGACACGCACACCTAAGCCAGGCAGAATTCTGAATCGCTCAATCGCACCCGGAGCCGGAGCAAAGGCATTTTCGGGATCTTCCGCATTCAGCCGCACCTCAATGGCATGACCGGTGGTGCTTGGCGGTTCGCCTTCGAGGTGGCCGCCGCGGGCGACGTGAATCTGAAGTTTCACGAGATCGAGCCCGGTCGTGCATTCGGTTACGGGATGTTCAACCTGCAGCCGGGTGTTCATTTCCATGAACGAGAAGCAGTTGATTTTCGGTTCGTAGAGGAATTCGACGGTGCCGGCGTTGTGGTAGCGCACCGCCTGACTCAAGCGCACTGCCGCCTTTCGCAGCGCCAGATCTTGTTCGGGAGAAAGCGCCGGAGAAGGTGCTTCTTCGAGAATTTTCTGGTGGCGTCGTTGAACGGTGCAATCGCGCACGCCGGCGGCCCAAGTTGCCCCGTAGTGGTCGGCAATAATCTGGACTTCGACGTGGCGCGCGCCTTGCACCTGCTGCTCCATGAAAACGGTTGGATTCCCGAAGGCTTTGAACGCTTCAGCCCGCGCACTAGAAAAGGCTTGGGGAAGTTGCTCGGGCGAACGCACCAGACGAATCCCGTGACCGCCGCCTCCAGCGGTGGCTTTAATAAGGAGGGGATAGCCCAAGCGCTCGGCATGGACCCACGCATCATCGATCGTTTCGACCGGGCCATTGCTCCAGGGCGTCACCGGCACCTGCGCCTGCTCGGCTAATTGTTTGGAGGCGATCTTGTCGCCAACACGCCGCATCACATCGCCATCAGGGCCAATGAACACGATGCCCAACTCGTGGCAAAGATCGGCGAATGCGGCGTGCTCGGCCACAAATCCCCAGCCCACCCAGACCGCGTCCGCGTGGGCGACCGCAAGCGCACGTGTGAGAATGCCGTAGTCGACATAACTGCTCTTGGCCTGATGGGTCAGGGGATCAACGGCCTGAGCGGGACCAAGACACACCCCCTCGTCCGCCTCTCGCACAAACATGCTATGGCGGTCGGGCTCAGTGAAAAACGCGATGGTGCGCAATGATGTGCCGTGCTCCTGATTGAAATCGCGGGCAGCATGGATGAAACGCATAGCAGCTTCGCCGCGATTCACGATGGCAACGCGTTGAAATTTATGTTCCATAAGTCCCCCGATCAACCGAATCGTCAGGACAATCAGTTCGTGTTCTTCATGCCGCTACAGCTTCCAGTGACATTGCAGCCTGTAGTGCCTTCAGCCCTTCCGCGTCTACCGCGTCCGGGAGTCCTACCGTGCGATACCCGCTCAGGTGCAGATAACGTCTCCCTTTCGCATCCACGACGTCGGCGTGGAAGCTTCCCTGATCTGGATCGGGAGTGACCACAGCAAATAAGGCGTCATCAGTGACAACTGGCGTGCCGTACAAATGCACTTTGCGGATGTGCAGCGGCAGACCCATTCGCCCTTGGACACCCATCTCCCACAGCCCAGCAGTCTGGAAGCACAGCTCGATCAGCCGCGGCGCAGTCAGGGTGGGCAGCTCCGATGGATGGTGATTGTCAGGCAGATTCTTGGCTATCAAGCCAACCATCTGCGTTCCGTCCCACCACGCCCGCTCCACAACTTGGTAGGCGGGCCCGTGAAAGTAGAGGCGATAAATGTCGGCGGCTTCGATGATGTGTCCGTCCGGCAAACCCTGCATCGGCATGGTCACCGCATGGGGCGTCTCTTTTGTGAGCCGCACCCTGGCAGTGAAATGCGTTGTGACAGTTGGCTCCGTTTGTGTTGGCAGCGACCGGCTCCCCGTCAAACGACAATCTGCCACGAGGTCGTCACTTTCCGGATGAACAGCCGCCTCGATGGTCAACGTGCGCGGTTCGTTCCGATAGAACTTGAACGGCGCCAGGAAGCTCACGTCTTCAATCGCCGCGATATGCCAGCCAGGAAGCAGGCACTGCGCAGCCTCGGCGAACGCTTCGATGCCCATCACCCCGGGCAATACCGGCGTGCCGTCAATTTGATGATCGTGCAAGAACGGCTGAATCGCCGGGTTCAGCGTGGTCTCGATTTTGAGGCCACTCTGCAGCCCCACGCTTGCCAGTTTGCCGATCATTATTCCTTGCCCCAGTATTCCTTGCCGCGTGGATCGCGTCAGGCTTTCGGCTGCGGATGTATTCAGCCCGCCGGTGGCATCCCACTCATTCAGCAGAGCACCAAGACGCTGGCCGATGACAATCTCATCGCGCGTCCCTCCCGCTGTGAGTTCGCGACGAATCAAAGGAATGCCCGCCTCTGGCGGCAGCATATCGATGCCTGCCAGTTCCATCATCTTGGGGATTGAGCCCCGCGTGGCCATGCCGATGCCTCCCCATGCGGTCCAGTCGATGACGATGCCGCGGGTGGCCGGTCGGGTGGTGCGGAAGCTCGAAGTGATCTTGCACAACAGATCGTTGGCCGAGCTGTAATCGGTTTGTCCGGCGTTACCGAAACGCCCGGCAATCGAGCTAAACGCGACCGTCGCCCCGAGAGGCATGTCACCGATAGCATGCAGAAGATTGAACCAGCCGTCGCTCTTCACGTCGAATACGAGATCGAATTCACGCGCGTCTTTATCAGGTAAGAAGTGACTGCGTTCTATTCCGGCGGCGTGCAGAAGCACATCGATTCGTCCGCTGCGCTCGCGCACCTGCTTGATGATTTTGGCTACAGCGTCTGCGTCGGTGAGGTTGACGCTGAAGTAATGCGCTACGCCGCCAGCCGCTCGCACAGCCTCGATGGCGTTGCAGGCTGCTTGCGCCCGCTCCAGTGCTGCCAGCTCTTTTTCAACCAGGGCCGGAGTGGCACGCTCGCCGCGGGCCTGGATGCGTGCGAACAGATCGCGCTTGAGACCATCCTTGTCGGTCACGAAGCGCTTGAGATCAGGATTCTTTGGATCAGGCTCGGGCACCAGATCGAGCAAGTAGAATGTTCCACCGGAGGCCGTCGCCAAATCGGCAGTGATGGCCGACACAATACTTCCGGCCGCGCCGGTGATGACGAACACGGTGTTGCTGTCCAGAGTTAGACCGGGTTTCCCATCAGCGGCGGGACGCTCTTGTAGCCCAACCGTCCAGCGCAGCCCTTCCTTGTAACCGATTTCGACTGCGCCTGGATCGCGCAGGGTCTCCTCAATCAGTATGTCAGCGATCTCGGAGGGCTCTCGCTCCGCCTCAAAGTCGACCGTCTTGACCAGAGCTTCCAACCGCTCCCGCTTATAGGTTTTGGTGAAGCCTGTGACCGCGCCACCCAATGGGGCTATCGCGCCGGCCTCATCGTAACCGTGTTGTCCACCGAGTCGTGTCGCAGAAACGAGGAACGTGTTGGGTGCCGCAATCTGCTCGGACAAAATGCGCATCGTGGCGTAAAGTGATTTGACTCGGACCCGCAAATCTTCGCGCCAAGTGGCGAGGTCCATCTCACTGATGCTCCCCTCGTTGTCCAGAGCGGGCAGCCAGTACACTCCGTGTATCGGACCTGCGGCCAGGCAAGTCTTGCGGCTAGCCAACTGGTCAGCATCCAGCGTGTCTTCAATCCGCAGAATTTCGACACCCAAGGTCTGAAGCCTCTGAGTCAGCAGGTCAGCTACACCGGACTTGTCCGCCATGAGAATCACACGGCGGCCAAGACATAGGGTGACGCCTGTTGGCTTGCAAAGATCAAGCGGCGGACGCAGGTTTGGCACAGGTACGCGGCGTGGAATGCGATTAGCCGCGTCCAAGTTGGAGGGGAGCGGGCGCGCTGCCGCAATCGGATTTGGACTTGAAGTTGCAGTTGCTACCGGTTTCTTCGGTGCAGATGCGATTTTCTCGTGCGTGGTGGAAGAGCTGGTTTTGGCCAACCCGGGCTGCCTGTCATGAGCGAACTTGATTACGTGGGCCAGGGTCGGGAATTCCCGCAGCTTGAGATTTTCATCGCGAGGGATGTTGTACGCCGCTCGCACCGCCGCGAACATCTCGGCTTGTTTAACGGTGTCGATGCCGAGGTCCGCTTCCAGATCGAGATCCAGGTCCAACATGTCTCTGGGGTAGCCCGACTTTTCGGCCACGATCTCCAGCACCTTTTCTTTAATGGCATCGTCTGTGGCCGCGATTGTAAGCGGCGCAGTCGTTTGAGTTGGCGGAGGCGATAGAGCAGTCACCGAGGCCGCTGGCACTGTGCCGGCCAACTCGGGGCGATTCTCAAACACAAACCGAATGACGTGGGCCAATGTCGGATAATCGCGTAGCTTGCGGTTCTCGTCCCGCGGGATGCTGTATATCTCGCGGATGGCCGCGAACATTTCTGCCTGTTTGACGGTGTCGACCCCGAGGTCCGCTTCGAGATCGAGATCCAAATCCAGCATGTCTTTCGGGTAGCCTGTCTTTTCTACTACCAATGCCAGAACGCGTTCCATGACGGAATCGCCGGCATCCGGTTTCAGGGGAAGGGCTGCAGCTGCCGGCGCCGCAGGCTTCGTTTCTTCCTTAATCGCCAGTGGAGCTGCGGTTGGAGCCGTGCCCGCCAAGTCCGGGCGATTCTCGAAGACGAAGCGGATAACGTGCGCCAGCGTCGGGTAATCGCGTAGTTTGCGGTTCTCGTCGCGCGGAATGTTATAGATCTCGCGAATTGCGGCGAACATTTCGGCTTGTTTGACGGTGTCGACGCCGAGGTCCGCTTCGAGATCGAGATCCAGGTCCAACATATCTTTCGGATAGCCGGTCTTCTCAACCACCAGTGCAAGGACGCGGTCTTTGACGGAACCGCCAGCAACGGCTTGCCCATATGCCGCGGGGGGTGCCGGCCTCTCAACCACCACAGCGGTTGTTGGCGTGGACGGTTTGACTTCTTCTTTCGCTCCCAACGGGCTCGCATTGGCCAAGTCCGGACGTTTGTCATACACAAAGCGGATCACGTGAGCTAACGTGGGATAATCGCGCAACTTGCGGTTCTCGTCGCGCGGGATGCTGTAGATCTCGCGGATGGCGGCAAAGACCTCCGCCTGCTTCACCGTGTCGACACCCAAGTCGGCTTCGAGATCGAGATCCAGATCGAGCATGTCAACCGGATACCCGGTTTTCTCGGCTACCAGAGCCAGTACTTTCTCTTTCACGTCATCGCTCTTCGCCACCGGTCTTGTCGGTACCGAGGCTTCCGCCTTTGGTTCGATCATCTTGGTCAGCACTGGTTTCGCCGCGACGACTGACGTGGCTGGCAATGGCGGGCGGACGCTCGGTGTTGGCACCGTCGCCGGTCGAGATGCCTGAGTGACTTCAGCGACCCGCGCTGCCAAGCCTTGATCCCGCAGCCGCAGCGTGCGATGGATAACTTCCAGATCGGCCCCCGGACGGCCCGCGATCCCACTCAACCAGGAGCTCCAGGCAATCTCATCCGCGATGCGGTAGGCATATCCCAGCGCATTCGGGCTGCGACGGATTCCGTCTTTCGTCTTTATCCAATGCAGCAGCATCATGCTGATCTGGGATCCGAAGCCGGCTCCCAGGTGAATGGCATACTCGACGGGATAGGACCCACCTTTCGACAGGTTCAACGGTCCTAACTCCGGATCAACTTCCTTGAAGTTGGCGACCGGAGGCACGCAGCCGGTCTCGAGGGCTTTGACGGCGACCACATCTTCAATGCCTGTGGCCATGGCGTGACCGGTGAAGCCCTTGGTGTTGGCGATCACGATGCGGTCAGCAACGTCGCCGAAAACACGGCGAAGGGCGTGAATCTCTGCCGAGGCACTGCCGCCGCGCGCTGGCGTATAGGTTTCGTGGGAGACGAAGACCATCTGCGGCGCCACCTCGTGACGCGAAATCCCGCTACCCGCTTCGGCTTTGGACACGAGGTTCTCCATCACTTGACCGATGTGCTGCACATCGAGGCGCGTACCGTGGAAAGCGCTGTTGCCGGTAACCGTGGACAAAACTTCGCAGATAGGTTGTATTCCTCGTTCCCGCGCGGCATCGGCACTCTCGACCACCAGAGCCGCTGCGCCCATTCCAATAATCATGCCGTGCCGTCGCCGGTCGAAGGGAATGGCGGCGTCGGCGACCGATTCGTCGGTGGCTGCAGCCCCACTGGCCAGGAAGCCAGCGCCGAACCAATCGATCAGATGGTTGGAGGTGACGTCGTCGGCCGATATGACAATCACCCGGCCGCACCGCCCGGCGTGAATCCAGTCCTCCGCCAACGACACGGCCTGCGTGGTGGTCGCGCAGGCAGAGTTGATTTGAGTGTTGGGACCGCGAGCGCCGATGAATTCGGCGAACTGCGAATGTCCCATGGACAACACTCGGAGCAGGAATCGGCGGTTGAAGACATACGGCTCTTTGTCGATGGCAGCGCGAATCTCGTCGATGCGCCGTTTGAGTTCCTGTACCAGAGCGGAATGACCATTCGACTCAACCGCACCGGCGAGGAGGTTTTCCAGCATGGTCAACTCTGCACGCTGTTCATGGTCCGCGTAGTAGCGCGTCATCTCATCGGCGAAAGCGTCGTATCCAGGGAAAGCAGAGCCAAAGATCACACCGGTATCGTCACGTAATGCGTCTGGCAATCCCCAGCGCTCCGGCAATTGCGTGCCTTTGGTCGTGGTCTTGTAGCGCATCACCAGCGGGATGCCGGCGTCGCGTAATGCGTCTATTCCCGCGGCAATCGCCAGTTGGGTGACAATGTCGAGTGCGCCCACTCGCTCGGAGGACATTCCGAATTCTTTTTCTAAATCGAAAGCGCCTCCACGGCCCGCCAGCTTGATGACGTCCGCGACATCGTTAAGAGTTTCAAACCTGGCTTCTCCGCTTTCGCTTTTCACCAGGCGCGTGATGTGTTTGTCGAGCATCGCTTGCCGGAACTGCGGCGGGATCAAGTTGATGAACTGCTCCCCTCGCAGAATGCGGGCAATGTTGGCATCGTCGAAGACGTGCTCGGTGCCGGGCAGGCCTAATGCGGCACCAGTGATGACAACGGGTTTGGAGGTAGAGTGCCCGTTCTTGCCGCGATAGATCTCATAGCCGCGATCGAGAACATCGGCAAACAAATGTCCAAGTTCGTCGTAGCGATCGCCGTTCGACGGGCCGACTGGCGTGAAAGAATTTGTTGAGGCAGACGCACTTGCTGGATGGGTCGCCACAGGAATCGGTTTGGACGATTCCGCCGGTGAGGAAGCTGTCGTCGCAGATGACACGGGAGTTACAGCAGTCGTCGACTGCTCGGTTAAGGCTTCCACTGCGGTTCCGCGGCCCAGTCCCGCGGCATAAAGGCCACACAGCGCCTGGTTGAACGCGACGATATCGCCGACTTTCGGGTGATTGGTGAACAGCGAAACTACATCGCTGTTGCCACCGAGAACATCTTCGGCAAATCCTTGTAACGCCTTCTTCGGGCCAACTTCAACAAACACGCGGGCGCCGGCATCGTAGAGCGTGCGCAGTCCCTTAATGAATTGCACGGGAGAAGCGACCTGCTGAGTAAGAATGTCGAGCATCTTCGGCACGACGTTGGGGCCCGTGGGATAAAACTCGCCGTTGGTGTTGGCAACGATAGGCAAACGCGGCGATTGCAGATGCAGCCGCTCCAGAACCCGCCGCAGCGGCTCGCTGGCTCCGGCGACAATTCTTGTGTGGAAGGCATGGCTCACGGGTAATGCGGCTACGTCATATCCAGCTTTCTGGAAGGCTTCCATGGCCTTTTCGACCGCCTTGCTCGCGCCGCCGATAACTCCCTGACGGTTGCTATTGACATTGGCGATCACGACGTAGCCGTCGATTGTCTTCAGGATGCGTTCGATTTCTTCGAGTGGAGCAAACACTGCGGCCATGCGACCGTTGTCGTCCATCGCCACCTGGGTCATTCCCCGGCCGCGAGCGCTCACTGCTTCGAGCGAGTCGGTAAAGGGTAGGCCACCCGCCGCGACTAACGCTCCGTATTCGCCTAAGCTGTGTCCCATGGTAAAGTCAGGTTCGATGCCGTAAGCATCCAAAAGCCGGGTCAGCGCAAGGTCGGTTGCCAGCACAGCCGGCTGAGTAATCTCAGTTTGCCGGAGATCTTCTTCGGCCTTGGCAACCGCCTCGGCATCTTCGTGGTCAACAAAGATGAATTTGCTAAGCGGTTTGCCGAGCAACGGAGTCATGATGCGATCAGCTTCGGCAAAGGTTCCGGCCACGATCGGCTCTGTCACTCGAAGCAACTTGAGCATGTTTGCGTACTGCGAGCCTTGACCGGTATAAAGGAACGCCACCTTCGGAGCCGGACCGTGACCGCGGAAGATGCCTTGGGCTCGCAGGGCTTTCCATACCGCCGGCTGATTGGCCGCCAGCGCTTTGAGTGTGCTGCCTGCTTTGGTCGCCAATTCGTTGGCATCGGCATAGTCGATGGCCACACGCTCGGTGGCATGGAGATCGGATTCAGCCGGTGCAGATGGCGCCGGTGCCTTGCCTGCCTTGGCATCCTTCTCTACGATCCGCAAACGCTCCATGAGTACAGCTTCCGAAGGAGCGCCGATCACCAGTGCTCCGCGTAACGGAGCTTTATAAGAAGATGGACTAGACGTGCGAGAAACATTTTCTGCATTCATAATCGTCTCTTTCACGGTCGTCGGTATCTCACTAACCGCAACCGACCGCTTGCCATTTCCGTTCAGCCGGTGCGGAATGTATTCTTCGAGCACAGCGTGGAAGTTGGTGCCGCCGAAGCCAAAGGCGCTCAGACCGGCGCGCCGCACGCCGTCCGCTGGCATGGTCCATGGTTTCAGTTCGGTATTTACGTAGAGCGGAGAATGGGCAAAATCAATGTTCGGATTGCGATGCTCACAATGCACACTGGGCGGCAAAACCTTGTCGCGAAGCGCCAGAGCGGCTTTCAGTAGTCCAGCGGCACCGGCTGCTCCTTTGAGGTGGCCTATGTTTGATTTGACCGAACCGAGCGCGACAGAATCGTGAGGAAGATTGGAATTATTAAGCACATCGATCATGCTTTGTACTTCGACGACGTCGCCGACGCTGGTAGACGTGCCATGGCCTTCGATTAAGGTCGCCGTAGCCGGCGATAGTCCGGCATTCTGCCAGGCGCGCTCGATGGCCAGTTTTTGGCCAATCGGATTGGGCGCGGTGATGCCCTTTCCTTTGCCGTCACTAGAACCGGCTATGCCGCGCAGCACGGCGTAAATCTTGTCTTTGTCCCGCTCCGCATCGGCCAGACGCTTGAGCAAGAAGATCGCAGTGCCCTCGCCCATGACGAAGCCGTCGGCCCCCTCCGCGTAGGGACGGGTGCCGGTCGCTGAGAGCGCACCGATTTTGCAGAACTTGATGTAGCTCGAGACGCCCATGTTGCGGTCAATGCCGCCGGTAACCGCGAGGTCATAATCGTTCGCAACCAAGCCCTCAGCCGCAGCGCTGATGGCAGCCATCGCTGATGCGCAGGCCGCATCCACAACGTAGTTGGGTCCGTGGAAATTGAAAATGTTCGCGATGCGGCCGGCAATGCAGTTGGCCAATTCGCCGGGCATGGTGTCTTCCGTAACGTCCTGAATGCGGTTGGCCATGCGGTCGTGCAGTTCTCGCGTGATGTCGCCGCGCAACGCCTCGGGCAACCCAGCGAAGCTGACACTTTCCGCCAGTTCATGCGCGTACTCCGGAAAGTACAGACGCAACGCGGTGAAATAATGTTTTTCTCCCGCCATGGCATTGCCAAGAATCACCGCGGTCCGATCGAGGTTCAGTGGCCGATTGGGGAAGCCACAGTCTTCTAACGCCTCTCTGGTGCAGGCGATCGCCCATTTTTGCGCCTCATCCATAGCGGAGATGACACGTGGCGGAACACCTAGACGCCACTTCATCGGATCCCACACATAGTTGCGCACCCAGCCACCGATGGTGGAATAAGTTTTGTCCGGTGCACTATGGTCGGAATCGAAGTAGAGCGCGGGATCCCAGCGGTCACGGTCTACCTCGGTGATGCTATAGCGACCGTTTTTCACATTTTCCCAGAACGCTGGAACGTTCGCGGCGTCAGGCATGATGGCGCCTGCTCCCACGATTGCTATGGCGCGGTATGAAGTGTTTTCCATGACGAGACTCCTATAAATGTCGCTCTGTGAAAAGCTACGCGGCCGCTTCCAAGCGCTTGGCCGCGCGGCCGTACAGTACGTCTGCTATGTAATCCATGTCCGAAATAAGGCCTGCCTGCGCACGATGAATTGCGGGCAATCCCAGACTCGTTTCAAACCCGGGGATCTCGGCATCGCTGATGCCCCCGGCTCCTACGACCCAGCGCAAACCTTCTTCGGCTACTTTAAGCGCCGCGTCGCGGGCAAAGACGCGGCTGATCGCCGCCAGCGCAGTCGCGTCGAACCGGCGGTTCGCTTTTTCGTTCAGTTTGCCGTCCACCAAAAGTGCGGCACGACGGGACAAACTTCCCGCACACTCGGCATAAGCAATCAACTCACCCAGCCGTAGCAGAATGTGTTGATAACGGGTCAGGCGTGCCACTCGCGCTTTCTCCATGATCTCGGCCAAGGCGTGCAATGCCAGCGCAGCAATATCAGCGCCAACAGTTGCGTGACGGGCGTGCAACGCTTCGAATTCTCGTGCTCGTTCGTGATAATGCTGGCCGCGGGTCTTGAGGTGCGACTGCCAGCGATCGCGACTGATGGTCATCTCCATGATCTCGGAGGTGCCTTCGTAAATCGTGGTGATGCGAACGTCGCGGCTGATCTTCTCCACCATGTATTCGTGCGTGTATCCGTAACCACCAAGCGCCTGGATGCTGGCCTCGGCGGCTGCATTCCCGGCTTCCGTCGCCATGTACTTCGCGATGGCCCCCTCGGTATTCAAGCTTCCCTCGACCCCGGCGTCGATGCGCTCCGCGGTTTCTTCGATGTAGGAGCGGGCTGCTTCCAGTCGCGCCACGTTGGGCACGATCAGCTTGTGGGTGTATCCCTGCTTTTCTGAGAGTGGTGCTCCAGCCTGAATGCGCTTGGTGGAATACGGAATCGCTCGATCGAGTGCAGCCCAGCCGCCACCAAGGCCAAACGCTGCGACCATGAGGCGCGTGTAGCCGAATACGGCCTGCGCCTGAATTAGTCCTTGGCCTTCCACGCCGCCGAGCAGCCGGTCGGCATCGACATAAACGTTGTCTAATGCCAGCGCTGCCGTGTTGCTGAGGCGGATGCCATGCTTGTCTTCGGGCTCGTCGTGAGTAAACCCTTTCGTTCCCTTTTCCACCACAAACCAACTTGGACCGCTGGGAGTACTCGCTAGAATCGTGTAGGCATCAGCGATTCCGCCGTTGCTGATCCATTGCTTGTTGCCGGTGATCTTGTAGCCGACGGTGCGGCCGTTTTCGATGACCGGGTCCGCCGTCGTGCGAAGTGCTCCCAGATCGCTTCCGGCTTCAGGCTCCGTCGCGCCGTAGGCAAACAGCAATCCCTCTTCTGCGATGCGGGTCAGCCAGAGCTTCTTCTGCTCCGGAGTAGCGCCAACCGTGATCGGGTCGCTGCCTAGGAACGTGGCCAGTACGGCTGTGGCGACACCTAGATCGATGCGTGCCATTTCTTCGCAGACGCAATAGACATCGAATGTGCCACCGCCCATCCCTCCGAATTCTTCCGGAATGAACAGGAGTTGAATGCCCAGCTTGTCCGGGCTGCACATATGACGGACAATCTCCAGTGGGCACTCGTCCTTGTCATCGAGGTCACGGAGAACTTCGTCGGGCAGGCGTTTCTTTGCGAAGTCCTTGAGCGACTGCAAACTGAGCTTCAGCGTTTTGCTTGTAATCATGGTCGGTTCCTCACTTTGCTGCGACGGCGCGCATTTCGTGAACTTTGGCGGTTAACTCCGGCAAGAACTCCAGGAGGTCATCGACAATTCCGACATCCGCAACCTGGAATATTGGAGCTTTGGGATTCTTGTTAATGGCGATCAGGAACGGGCTACCTTTAATGCCAGCCAGATGCTGGAATGCGCCACTGATGCCGCATGCCAAATAAACTTTGGGTTTAACAGTTTTGCCCGACGAGCCCACCTGACGCGACTTCTCCATCCACTTAGCGTCGACCACGGGCCTCGAGCAGCTCACCGCCGCGCCCAGGGCGTCGGCCAGTTCCTCGGCGATGGCCACATTCTCTTTTTCCTGAATGCCACGGCCGATCGAAACCAGAATGTTGTGCTTGGTGATGTCGACATCACCCGCCTCGGCGACGATCGTCTCCAGATAGCGCCGTCCTGCAGTGAGCGAGCCGACATCAGCCGACTTGTCGATTACGGTTCCAGTGGGAGGAGCGCCGTCCTCCGATTTGAATGCGCCCGGCCGAATAGTGACTACCGCGCCTGACGAAATGTCACAACGAACGTGAGCGCTCACCTGTCCGCCAAATTCCTGGCGAACTACTTTGAGGGCGCAGCCTTCAACTCCGGTGATGTCGAGCACGTCGGAGACGAAAGCTGAATTCAGCTTGATGGAAAGACCGGGCGCCAGATCAATTCCGAAGTGCTCGTGCGCAGCCAACACGATGCTGCCGCTCGGTAGCACCTTGACTAGGGCTTTTCTCACTAGTTCAGCGTTGGGATAGGCAAGAGCCTCGTTGGCAATTTTCCACCTCTCAGCGTAGAAGCCTTGAAGGGAGTTGCAGGCGACATCGACGTTTGCGCCCCAACCGGCAACAATGGCTGTCGGCGAAGCAGCCGGATCGATCTTTCGTGCAGCGGCCGCCAGTTCGAACGCGGAATCGTCGACCACGCCACCTTTGTGTGCGATGTAAGCGAAAATGCGCGCCATTATTTCAGCCCCCCTTTAGCTGCCACTAATTCCAGAACTCTTTCGATGTTCTCTTCCCTGCTGCCGTGCAGAATCTCCGCTCCCTTGCCGAGCGCGGGGACGAAGTAGTCCACCCTTTTCACTTTCGCGGCCACTTCTCCTACAGCGCTTGGGTCCAAGCCAAGAGTGGAGACGCCGAAAGTAGGGATGGGAATAGATGCGACTTGCCGGATGCCCTTCATGCCGACGTAACGTGGCTCATTGATGCCAGTCTGAATTGAGAGCACACAGGGCAGATCAATCTCGCTGATCTCTTTGTTGCCGCCCTCAATTTCGCGGCTGACCCTCAGCTTCTTGCCGTCAAGGACTTCAATCGAATTGACCAGCGAAGCAAATGGATAGTCGAGCAGCGCCGCCAGCATTCCGCCGACCTGCGCGCCTCCGTCCTCAGCCTGGACGCCGGTCAGGATCAGGTCGTAGCTGCCCTTTTGAATAAAAGCTTTCAGGATGGTCGCGATGCCCCTGCCATCCGATCCGCTGAAGGCTTCGTCTGTGATCAGCACGCCATGGTTCGCGCCCATGGCCATCTCCCGGCGCAGAATTTCCTCGTCATCTTCGCCACCGACCGTGACGACCGTGACGTTTCCTCCCACTCGGGCGACGATCTGAAGGGCCTCTTCGACCGCATAGTTATCGGGTTCATTGATCGAATAGACCAAGTCGGCGCGCTCGATGTTGTTTCCTGCGCTGTTGAGCTCAATCTCGTTCTCCGAAGTGTCGGGTACTCTTCGCACGCAAACCAGAATTTCCATGATTCATCCTCCAAGTCAGGCCTTTGTCATTCCAAGGAGCGGAGCGGCGAGGAATCTGCAGTTGTCCCAGCCAGCACTGCAGATCCCTCGCGTTGCTCGGGATGACAAGAACTTGAGTTGTTCAACAAGCCGTTAGTTCTCGCTTCCGCGCCACGTGCCATTTGTTGATCCACCAGTTCCGCCAGATCGATGGCGGTCATTTTTCCTTCCATGCCCGCGACTTTGATCGCATCTTCGATATTCACCATGCAAAACGGGCACGCCGTCACAATCACATTGGCCCCAGCTTCGGCCGCCATCTGCACTCGCTTAACACCCATCCGCTGATCTTCTTTCGGCTCGTAAAACAGCATCAGTCCGCCACCACCGCAACAGAACGAGCGGTCTCGGGAGCGGCTCATTTCGACTCGCTTCAAACCGGGAATCGCATCCAGGGCATCGCGAGGGTCGTCGTAAATCTGGTTGTGCCGCCCCAGATAGCAGGGATCGTGATAGGTGTAGACGTCGTCTGCTTTTTCTAGCGGATCGAACTTGATCTTGCCGGACTTCACTTCTCTGGCGATCACCTCACTGATATGCTCGACCGGCGGCACATCCTTGTAGTCGTGTTTCAGAGCGTTGTAGGCGTGCGGGTCAGCAGTAACGATCCGCTTTACTCCTGAGGCTTTGATGGCATCCACGTTGTGGTCTCGCAAGGCCATGAAAAGCGTCTCTTCGCCGAAGCGCCGGACTTCGTGGCCGCTGTCACGTTCGGCTGCTCCGAGAATTCCAAAATTCTCTCCCACATGTTTGAGGATCTTCGCCGTCGCCCGCCCAATCGATTGCATCCGGTCGTCGTAGGAAGTGATGCTGTCGACAAAATAGAGAGTGTCCGCGCCGTTCTTCCCGTCCACGACTTTGACGTCGCAGCTTTGCTGAAACTCTTTGGCCTTCGTCCAGTCGGCTTTTTTCTTTTCCATCTTGCCGTAGGGATTGCCGCGGCTTTCCAGCGCCTTTAGCGGTTTTTGTAGAGACTGAGGAACATTTCCGTCATCGATCATTCCGCGCCGCAGGTCGACGATCTTGTCGATGTACTCGACCAGGAGCGGGCATTCTTCTTCGCAAGCTCCGCAGGTCGTGCACGACCAGATTTCATCCTCGGAATAAATGCTGCCGCATTCTTTGCCGCCGATGAGTGCGGTGCCGTCGGTCGCGCGTCCCAGAACTGGATAGTGTTGGAAGCTGTAATCTCTCGCCTTCGTAGTGATGAATCGTGGCGATAGCGGTCTTCCCACAGCATTCGCCGGGCAATTATCCGAGCACCGCCCGCAATCGGCACACGAATAGAAGTCGAGCATGTGCTTCCAGGTGAAGTCTTCGAACGTCTTTACCCCGAAGGATTTCACCTGGTCCAGGTGCTCATCGCTGACACCCCATCGCACCGGCTTCAGGATCTCCCGGTCCAACTTTGCGAAATAAATATTGAAGAGGGAGGTTTCCACGTGGAACTGGATTCCAAAGGGTCGATAGCAGAGCAGGAAGTAAAAAGTAACTTCATGGAGAAGATAAGCGCCGAAGTAGAGTCGTCCGAGAGTCGGCAAGGCAGTTGAGGCGAAAACGCCCTGCAACATCCACGGCAGTGAAAATACGGCCAACACTTCAAGCGGTTGGCCCTGCTGCGCCTGCGCGGCAACCTTGGCGGCGGCAAAAAGGCTGTCGGCCACCATCAGGATCGCAATCAGCGACAGAAGGAAGATGGCATCGGCAGTGTGCGCTTGGCCGTACCTTGCCGGCACTGCATACCGCGCGGGCTTGAAGACCAGGCGCCGAATCACAGCGATCACCATGCAGAGGAAAACGATGGTCGCGGCGTAATCCGTAATCGATGTCGTAGATTTCGCCCGGCCCTTCCGGAAAGGCCGGGCATGACGAAATTCTCGGAGACGCCAACAATCAGCACGGAAAAGGCACGGATCGCCAGAACGATAAAACCTGCAAAAATGAAAATATGAATGGTTCCGGCGATCTTATAACGCGGCTGCTTCCATTGGCCTAGCCAGAATTTCAGAACCCTTCCCAGCCGCACGAATGGCTGGTCAAAACGCAGATCTCGCTGTCCCCGAACGAGCGGTACGATCCGCTTGGCAACGATGTAGGCAAAACAAAGGACACCCAGAATATGAATGAGTAAGAACAGGACTCGGCCCGTGACCAACCAGGATGTCACTTGCGCAACTGACTGCATGCCTTCCACTTCTCAACTCTCCCGCTTGGCGATCACTAAGCGATCAATCGCGTCAAGACGTTTTCCTCCTCAACTGGGGGAACTGCTATTTTTGTTGAATCGACCGAAACCAGCGGCCGAAGGGCTACGGGCACACGAACTGGCGCGGGTGCCGGTTTCGAAGCAAGTTTGGCCTTCGCATGCACTTTCTTCTTTTTCTTCTTTTTTGGGGGTCGGCCCCCCGCGGCTTCCCGCAGCTCCGTAAAACTTGCCTTCAGAAAAGTTTCCAAACGGCGCAGATCCGGGGCGGCATGCGCACATCCGCTGAATCCGAAATACGCCGTGCCGTCGTAAGTCAAGATGGCGCAGTTGAGCGCCATCTCTCCGCCGACTGGAACATATGGATAAAGGCTGAGCATCTTGTGGCCGAGCAAATAGAGCGGCTGTTGCGGCCCTGGCACGTTGGTGCACACCATATTGAAAGGCGTGAACGGCAAGCGGCTTATGATGTGGCCGGCCAGCGCCTGCGCGGAATTTGGAAACATACCGATCAAACCACCAGCCAAACTCACTAATTCAGCGGTATGCGCGCGCTTGAGAAGCTCCGTTCTCTTATGGACCGCTGCCAACAGTTGTCGAGGATTACGAATGTCCAGCGGAATCGTGACCGGAACCAGGGAAATGCGGTTCCCCAATTCACCCGGACCGTCGCTTCCGCGCAGATTGACCGGAACCATCATGCGGAGCTGCCGCCCCTTGACGCGGTCACCATGCAGCTCGAGGTACCGCCGGATGGTCGCGGTCACCAGGGCGAGAATGACATCGTTCACGCTGGTCCCGCAGGAGTGCCGTATGGCTTTGACTTCTGCTAGCGGAACTTCAGCCCAGGCAAATTTCTGTGGCCCGCGGTATAGAGTGTTGAACCGTAGGCGCTGAGTGGACAAGTTAATCTCGGGAAGCAGGCGGGTGAACTCATCGGTGGCCAGATTCCCGCCATTTGCCGCGGCACGCTCCGCCATGCTAGACACGTCCGCCAGCGCAGCCAGAATTCGCTTGACCAGTTCGGAGTAGGAGTCGATGCACCCGGTTGTAATCGAAGTCAAAGGATCACGAGGCGGTGGGACTTTGAACCGAAGCTTTCGCTTCGGCAGACGGGTCGCCACCGGGCTCGTATCCATAACTACATTCATGATCCCAACCCCCGCGATGCCGTCGGCGAGGCAGTGGTGCAGACGGAAGATGAGTCCGCTGCGATTGCCTTTCAAGCCCGTGCACCAGGGTCATGTCCCATAGCGGGTGCTGCCGGTCCATCACCGTGCTCAGAATCTTGCCCGCAAGTGTTTTCAACTCTGCGTCGGAGCCGTGCTTCAGTGTCGCTTCTCGGACATGGTTGCGGATCTCGAAGGCCGAGTCGTATTCCCAGCTGGGCAGGCCAATGTTAAGCAGCGGGGGCACGACCCGCTTGAGGTAGCGGGGAATGAGCGGCAGTTTCGACTCGACAAACTGAACGCAAGCTTCGAACGGGATTTTACCTTCGAACACGCAGACACAGGCCACGTTGAGGGGCATGCCCTCGCGTTCCAGGTGGAGGAAAACCGTATCCCCCCAGGAAAGGCGGTCACCCTGTTGATCGTTCTGCATGACAGCTCTCCTATTCAGTTGCCGATCGTCATTTGGTAAACCATCGCGCATCTCAGTTCACGAAAGAAAATCGTGACGTCAGCTTCACCAGCTTTAGCACTTTGTAGACACTGACGTTGACGCCGCGCAATGCGACCGTGACGCCTTGGTGGTCAGCTATGCCCACAAACTGCTCCATTGCTATGAGCCCGCTTGCATCGATCCGGGGCACTGAAGAGAAATCCACAATCACTTCGTCCTCGGTGCTGTCCAGTTTTCCCCCTGCCTCTTGCAACGCTTGCACAAGGCGCGCTTGCTCGATCTTGAGCCACACCGCCGTGATTGCCATACGCACTCCCATCCGTTACGCGACTTGCTGAGATGCATTGCTCACCCGCTCCACGCCTCGCCCCTGATAAGCCTTCCAAAACAACTCGGACAATTCGCTGATCAGTGGCATACGAGGGTTCGACCGCCACGACGGATCGTCAAACGCAAGCTTGGTCAGCTCGGGCATTGCCAGCTCGAATTCCTCCTTCGAGATTCCCAAGTCGGCGATGGAGCGTGGGAACCCCAATTGGTCGAGTAACTTTTCTACCGCCGCGATCAGGTTCTTCACCTTTTCCTCAACCGTGTGGCCGCCCAGACCGAGCAGATCTGCGACCGTGGCGTATTTCTTGTGTGCCAGGTACCCCTTCTGGTAGGGCGACGGAAGGAACTTGGTGGGCACAGCCGCGTTGTACGCGATGACGTGCGGCAACATGAGCGCATTGGCCCGGCCGTGCGCCACGTGGAAGCGTGCCCCGAAGGCATGCGCCAGCGCGTGATTCACGCCCACCGACGCGTTAGAGAATGCCATCGCTGCAATGCAGGCCGCGTTGTGCATCATGCAGCGCGCCTCTTCATCGCCGGGATGCTCATAGGCAATGGGCAGGTATTTGAACGCCATGCGGATTGCCTGCATGGCGTTGCAGTCGGTGTAGGGCGAACCGTAACTGGAAACCACGGCCTCCAACGCATGGGTCAGGCAGTCGATGCCGGTATCGGCGGTAAGGCCCTTAGGCATGGACATCACAAACTGCGGATCAACGATGGCCACATCCGGAGTGAGCGAGTAGTCCGGCGAGAGTCACCTTGCGCCCGCGCTCCTTGTCGGTCAGGACGGCAAAGGGAGTGACTTCGCTGCCGGTTCCGCTGGTGGTCGAGATCGCAACCAGACGCGCCCGGCCCACTTTCTCGGTCGGGTACTGGACCACGCGCTTGCGCAGGTCCAGAAACGGCGCGGCCAGTTCTTCCAGATCAGCATTCGGCGACTCGTACTTGAGCTTCATGATCTTGGCTGCATCGATCACGGAGCCGCCACCCAGCGCGATGATTTGGTCCGCCTTGTAGAAATTGAGCGTCTCCACTCCTTGCATCACTACTTTGACCTCGGGCTCCGCATCGGGAATAACCGAGACGTGGACGCGGGTTCCCTCGGGAATGTAGCGCCGGACAAGGTCGACATGACCCATTTGCTCCAAAGCCGGATTCGTAACGATGATGGTGGAGCGGGACGGGAACCGGCGCACATTCTCCACTGCGTTCAAGTTGAAATAAATCTCTTTGGGAACTCGGAACCACATATGAGCTTGCGTCCTCCGAGCCACGCGCTTGATATTGAGGTAGTGATAGATATTTACGTTGTCGGTGGTGCTATTGCCGCCGCCGGTGCCGCATCCGAATGAAAAGGTCGGCACTAGATCGTTGTAAATTGCGCCTACGGCTCCGACTGAGCCGGGCGAGTTCACCAGGATCCGCCCCGCGTTCATCAGCTCGCTGAATTTGCGGATGACCTCATCGTTGCGCGAGAAAATCACCGCCGTATGTCCGAGCCCACCGGCATGATTCACGTCGACGCACACCTTGAGCGCCTCATCGACGGATTTCGCTCGATAGACCGCGAGCACCGGGAACAACTTCTCGACCGACAGAGGATGTTCGCGACCCACGCCTTGAATGCGGCGCGATCAGTAGTTTGGTGTCCGGCTTCACGGAGAGGCCGGCAAGCCGGGCGATATCGGTAGCCTTCTGCCCAACTGCCGTGGGCTGCATGAATCCGGTATCAGGATCGATGACCGTGCGCGCCAGCAGTTCGGTTTCTTTCTCATTGCAGATGTGCGCGCGCAGTTCCGCAAATTTCTTCAGCACGACGTCATAAATCTCATCGTCGATCACGACCGTTTGTTCCGAAGCGCAAATGGTTCCGTTGTCGAAAGTTTTCGAAAGGATGATGTCCACCACGGCCGTACTCAGGTCGGCCGTTTTTTCCAGATACACCGGCGTGTTGCCCGGCCCTACGCCCAGAGCTGGTTTGCCGGAGCTGTAGGCGGCCTTGACTGCGCCCGGCCCACCGGTGGCATCGATCAGGCCAACGGCTTTGTGCCGCATCAGGTAGGCGTTGTCCTGCAGGGTGTGCGATTCCAGGCAGGTAAAAACTCCTTCGGGCGCGCCATGCTTCAGTGCCGCTTCATACATGATCTTCACGGCCTCGGAGCAGCAACGCCAGGCTTTGGGATGGGGACTGAAAATGACCGCGTTGCGCGTCTTGATGGCCATGATGCATTTGAAGAGCACCGTGGAAGTGGGGTTCGTAATCGGCGTGATCGAGAAGATGACCCCGATCGGCTCCGCCATCTCCACCAGATTGCGCTCGGGAAACTCGCGAATGATGCCAACGGTTCGTTTATCCTTGACGTAGTTGTAAGCGAACTCCGTGGCCACCATGTTCTTGATGACCTTGTCTTCCATGACTCCGAGCTTGGTTTCCTCAACCGCCAGGCGCGCGAGATGTTGGGCCTGTTCCAAGCCGGCCAGGACCATCGGCTTGACGATGCGATCAACATCTTCTTGGGTGAATTGGGTGAAGACGGCAGCGGCGGCTCTGGCTTGACTGACTAGCCCATCCAGGTAGGCCATCCGTTCTTCACTGAGGCTTTCCGCGGCAAGCGGGATCTGAACCCGCTCCTGTACTGCTTCGCACGTGTTCATCGCTGCCCCCTGTTCCAGTTCTGTCGGAATCCATTGTCGACGAAGAGCACCCTGGCTCTTATGTTTCCACCTTCGTGAGGACAGCTTGGTTTCTATGCGTAGTCGATGGGATGCTTTGTCAGCCAGTGCTGCATCGCGCACCCGGCCAATGTTCTCTAAAGCACCACCAGCGACGCTCGCGGTTAAGGACGGCTTTCCCAAGCGACTGCCGCGCCAAAGCCGATTACGCCGCCCAGCAAACCGTACGCTAACGTTCTGCCTATGGATTTCTGACGGGATCCTGGATAACTGCCCAGAACACCGATACACGCACCAAGGGCAGCGGGCTTCAAGGCGCTTCGAACTGAATCGCCAAGAAACGGAGTAAGGGACTCGCCGTTGAGAAACGCTTCTCGACCAGAACGCGCTCCCTCAATTCCAGAGTGCAAAAGCTCTCGTCCATAATCTGTATTCGAACTTGACCATTTGCGTAGATTCATCGGATTTCCTCAGGGTCCTCGATCAGGAGTACCAACTTCACTACATCACTCAGCGCCGGATGGGTCGGTATCACCGGTCACGCCTCATTGTGATGTGGTCACATTGGGCAAGCTTCATGGGATGAAATTGTCACGTCGTCGGGTGACTAAGGTGGGACAACTTCAGATGGGCTGACTTAGTTCAGGGGATCTGAAAGAGTGGGAAGACGTACTCGCTCAACCATCAGTGTAGGCCGCTGCTCTGGGCTTGTCAAAAAGGAGGATCGGCCAGCAATCGCCTTTATACAGCCGCGGTTCCGGCTTGGCGGCCGGCGACCCGGAAGCCACCGTTCTGCCGGCTTGCGAGTCCTCTCGTGGGCGACCGGACCAAGTCGAGGGACCGATCCTTTCGCCCACGAAGTGAGGTTCCTTTGCTTCCGTGTGATGCTACGCCAACATGTACTTGCCGGCTTCGATGACTCTCTGCGCGATCGTCTGCCGGAGGGCCACAGTATTAAACGGTTCGTATTTGCATAAGCGGCGCAAGATGGCGATCTGCGAACGCAACATATCGCCTTCGCCTGAGGCCGCAATAACCATTCTTGCGGCGCTTTCGATTCGATCCAGTGCGCCGGCGATATAAACCCGAGTCATCGCAATGGCATTCGCTGCGCTAGCCTCGCCGTTGCGCGTAGCAAGTTTCTGGGCACGCAGCACAGCCGACTCCATGGCATAGGTTTCAATGGTCATAGTTGGCGATGGCTCCCATGATCTCTTGCTGGTCCTGGATCGCCTGCATGTACTTCTGGGTGGCAACTCCGGCGGCAAACAGTCCGATCTTCTTGGCTGCCGCCACCAGTTTCCGCTCTTCGGCAAGTGGACCTTCCACGCCATCGTCTCTGCTGCCGGACAGCACTTCGTCCATCAGCTTCTTGATGGCCGCCATCAACGGCAGCTGGCCGGACATCGCGCGTTTCAACAGGAAGCCAGTAATGACGAGCCGGTTGATTTCGTTGGTGCCTTCGAAAATCCGATTGATGCGGGAATCGCGGTAGGCGCGCTCGGCGGGGTACTCCTCCACAAAGCCGTATCCGCCGTAGATTTGCACCGTCTCATCCACTACGTAGTCGATGAACTCCGACCCCCACACTTTCAGAATCGAGCACTCAACGGCATACTCGTCAAATATCTTGCGAGCCTGCGCCGCGTCGTTGTGGGCCTCGCCAAGTTGCTCGATCGCCGCGTCAATCATGCCGACTGTGCGATAGGCCATGGCTTCGCCGGTGAAAATGCCAGCGGCCATGTTGGCCAACTTCTCGCGTACCAGCCCGAAGTCGGCAATGACCTTGCCGAATGCTTTGCGTTGCTTGGCGTAGGCGATGGCGCTCTCTAGGGAATTGCGGGCCGCGCCGATAGCGCCTGCGCCCAGCTTGAAGCGGCCCACGTTGAGAACGTTAAAGGCAATGTGATGCCCTTTGCCGATTTCTCCGAGGACGTTTTCCACCGGCACCTTGCAGTCATTGAGAATGAGTGGGCAAGTAGAGGAACCGCGGATGCCCATCTTGTGTTCTTCCGCGCCCACGGCAAAGCCGGGAAAATTGCGTTCGACGATGAAGGCGGTGAACTTCTCTCCGTCCACCTTGGCGAACACGATGAACAGGTCAGCGAAGCCCGCGTTGGTAATCCACATCTTCTCGCCGTTCAGGAGGTAGTGCTTGCCGTCCGCGCAGAGCGTTGCCCGGGTGCGGCAATTGAGAGCATCGGATCCCGAAGACGACTCTGAAAGCGCGTAGGCCCCCACCGTTGTGCCGCTAGCCAACCCGGGCAGGTATTTCTTCTTTTGCTCTTCGGTACCGAAGTAAACGATGGGCAGTGTTCCGATGCAGGCGTGAGCGCCCCAAGTTGTGCTGAAGCCGCCGTATTTCGCTAGACGGTCGGCAACGATCGCCGACGTGACCTTATCCAGTTGCATGCCGCCGTATTGTTCGGGAACGTCAACCCCGCTCAGCCCGAGTTCGCCCGCCTTTCTCACCAGTTCGCGGCTGACCGCGAACTCCTTGTGTTCCATCTTCTCCGCGTTGGGAACGATTTCCTTGAGAGCAAATTCTTCCGCGGTTTGCGCAATCAGCAAGTGCTGCTCGGTGAAATCTTCTGGAGTGAATACTTCGTCGGGCGTGCGGTCCTCAATCAGGAAACTGCCGCCGGAAATCTTGGTAGCGTTTGTTGCAGTAAGCGTGGCCATATTTCACCTCGATTGAATGTCGTTGAGCGTTAGGAAACAGTGCTTTTCAGAGCCGTCCCATATTTTTGCCGCAGCTCTCGTTTCAAAACCTTGCCGGATCCACTCTTGGGCAGGCTTTCGAGAAACTCGACCGAGCGTGGACACTTGTAATGCGACAACCGCGAGCGGCAAAACTCCAATAAGTCGTGTTCCCTGGCTTGTGACCCGGGCTTCAAAGTCACGAGCGCCTTCGGGATCTCGCCCCACTTCTCGTGAGGAACAGGAATCACGACCGCCTCGTACACGTCGGGGTGGGCAAGCAGCACTTTTTCCACTTCCAGGGAAGAAATGTTCTCGCCTCCGCTTACGATGATCTCTTTCTTGCGGTCAACAATTTGAAGATAGTTGTATCGATCCACGGTGGCTACATCACCGGTATGAAACCAGCCGCCCTCCATCGCGGCTGCCGTGGCCTCCGGTTGACGCCAGTAGCCCTCCATTACGACGTCGCCTCGCGCCACGATTTCGCCCATGACGTTGCCATCGTGCGGCACTTCCTTCCCGTCGGGGCCGACCACTCGAAGTTCCACTCCGGGAATCGCAAATCCGGTCATCGCCTGGCGGGCATAGCGTTGTTCTCCGTCGAATGCGAGGCCTGATTTCATTGGCGATTTGGCGAGCGTGGGACAAGTTTCGGTCAGGCCGTATCCGGAGATGCAGGTGCAACCCAGCTTCTCTTCAACTTCTTGCACCAGAGTGGGAGATGAAGCCGCTCCGCCAATGTTGATGACCTGCAGGCTGCTCAAATCGTATTTTGCTCTCGCGGGAGAATTCACCAGGGCGGTCGCCATCGTGGGCACCAGGGCACAGCTGCTTACGCGCTCCTGCTCAATCAGGCGAAATACCTCCGCCGGATTGAAGTGGTGAATCATCACGTGAGTGCCCCCGACCACTGTGATGATGTGGGCGATGCCCCAACCGTTCGCGTGAAAAAGCGGAATGGTGTGCAGCAGCACCGATTTGCAGGACATTTCTCCAAGCGTGCTAGCAGAAGTCTGTCCTGCGGCGATCACTGACAAGGCGTGCAGATACACGTTGCGATGAGTGAGCATCACGCCTTTCGGGCGGTCGCTGCTGCCGCTGGTGTAGAAGAGTTCGGCAACCGAGTCCTCATCGATCTGCGTAAAGTCACACTCGAACGGAGGAGAGACTGACAGAAGGTCCTCGTAGTTCCTTGACGCCAGCCAGTTCGCTTGCGGTTCTCCATCCAAGAGGAAAGAAGTCTCGATCGAACGGACGGTCGTCCGAAACGACTCCACCAGCGGCAAGAAAGCCGATTCGACAAACAAGAATCTTGCCTGCGCATCGTTCAAAACGAAAGCCAGTTCCTGTGGGCCCAGGCGAATATTTAGAGGCACCAAAACGCAACCGGCTTCGAGGACTCCGTAATAGGCCTCCAGCAGCCGATGACAGTTGGTGCTGAGAAAGGCGATGCGATCGCCAGGCTTTGCCCCCGCGGCGATCAGGGCGCCAGCCAGGCGCGCTGCGCGCTCGGCGAATTGCGCGTACGTGAACCGCTCGTCGCCGCACACCACTCCGACCTTGTTCGGAAATTGTTCACGCGCATAGCGCAGGAAACGAATGGGAGTTAGTGGAATCTTCATCTGCGCCTCCCGATGGATGACAAGTATCCGCTGGCAGGAGCCCGCCAGCGCGATACTCAGCCTGCATTGTCAGTTGAGTTGACTTGTCATCCTGAGCGGAGTCGAAGGACCCCGTGTGCGCATACCTTACGGCCGGCCTCGCAGAAATTTCTCGCGTGCTGTTTCACACGCGCGAGGCAGCTGCTCCAGAAACGCCACCTAGGCGGTCTGGAGCACTCGGTCGTGCAGGGGTCCCTCGACTTCTGTATGGCCCGCGCTTCGTGCGGGCCATACTCCGCTCAGGATGACAGCTCTATGCGTCATCCCGCTCTCAGGCAGCTGCCGCCGCCGCTTTCTTTGGCGACCGCTTCGCGTGATGCTCGGCCTTGTGCGCGTGTTTGTGCTCACCATCCGGCTTTACCATGACCTCCATCAACTCCTTTTGGGCGTCGACGTAGCTCTTCACTCCTTCCCGCGTCAGCTCTGCCAACGGCAGGAAGGGAAATGGCCGCAAGAGTTCCAGAGTCTTGCCTGCGGTTTTCACGTTGGCGTTCATCTGCCGCCCGGCTACATCCACCAGCTTCCGTTGCGCATCGATGAACGACTCCGTGGCTTGGCGCGCCAATTGTGACAACTCGGTCTTCTTCATCTTCTTGACGCCATTGGTGTGCTTGCCGCCGGTGGCCTTGGCTGTCTCCTCGGCGATGACGTCCATGAAATGCTTCTGGGCTTTGACAAAGTTTTCCATTGCCTCGCGGGCCAGTTCCACCACTTGCTCGCTCTGGTATGGTTTCCCGGCCTTGGCTGCCTCCACCCAGGTATGAGTTTGCTTGCCGGCAATCTTCAGGAACTCCTGCTGCATATGGATGAAAGTCTCCACGCTGCGCCGCAGCAGGTCGGTAACCGCCTGCGCCGCAGGCCATTCCCCGACACGTTCCTTCACGCCGGTCATCAGGATTTCGTTCTGTTTTTGCCCCAGTTCAAGAAGGACCTTTTGCCCTTCAATGAAGTTCGATATACCCTCGGCAGTCACTTCGCTCAGAATGGCGGTCGGAGAATGATGGGATCGGACAATTGTTGCCGCAGAGAATGCATCAAGCTTGCATTCTGCCGCATGGCGAGATCCAATAGGATCCGCTGCGTAGCAAAGAAGCTCTGGACTCCCTGTTGCGCCCAGCCGGAAAGAAGAGAAACAAAGGACGACTCCCTGGGATGAGTTCGGGGGGATTCGGACTTTACAGTTGTTGCCATTTTGACACCTCCAAGATTGCTGCACTGCAGCATCGAACTAAACTATACGAGTCACAGGACATTTGTGTCAAGATATATTTATCTTGTGTGCAGAGCAGCATAGGCGAGATCATAAAATGAAGCCAACTCCAGTCGTCATCAAGAAATACGGGAATCGCAGGCTGTACGATTCCTCGAACAGCAAGTACGTGAATCTCGACGATATTGCGGGATTCATCCGGGAGGGCAGGGATGTCCAGGTAGTCGACGCCAAGACCGGCCAGGATCTGACCCGTGTCACCCTGACCCAAATCATCACCGAGGATGCAAAGGAAAAACCCACCGGCCTGCCGCTCGAACTGCTGCGCCAACTGATCGTCGCTTCCGACGAGGTGCGGCAGGAGTTCGTCATGTGGTATCTGAAATCCGCGTTCGACACTTATCAGAAGGTACAGGATGCGGTGCAGAGCCGGCTTGGCGAAGTCCAGTCCGCCATTCTGTCGCCGGTGGATATGATGAAGCAATTCCTGGGGACGCCGGCGCCACCCCAGCCGCCGGCCAAAGCCGAACCGGAACTCGATGCCCTGCGCAAGCGGGTTGCGGAACTGGAAGCCCGGCTGGAAAAACCTGGGCGGGCAAAACGAAGGTCAACCGGAAAGCCGAAGAGAAGAGTATAATTTGCAGTGGGCAAGCTTCCGCTCGCTGCGCGCGCTAGGATAGGGTGCGCAAATGCTGGACAGACTCGGGACGAAATTGCGGCGCAAACAGAAAAAGACCACAGGTTCATCGAAGGCGGGGACTCGGAAGCGCAGTCACAGGGCCGATTTGCAGGCCGATATCTCGCCGTGGACCGAAGCGCTGTTTGCGGCTGAGATTCTCCTGCTGCACGCAACCCCTGTCTATTACGGCTTCGGCGTACCCCGCGGAGATGACTCCGCGGTTGTCATCATTCCGGGTTTTCTTGGTACCGATCTTTATTTGATGGAACTCCACGCCTGGCTAGGGCGCATTGGATACCGGCCGTATTTTTCCGGCATCGGTATCAACGCCGAGTGCCCGAACCTGCTGGTCCAGCGCCATCTGAACGAGACCATAGAAAGAGCGCTGGCCGAAACCGGGCGGAGAATTCACTTGATCGGCCACAGTCTTGGAGGCGTGATCGCACGCTCGGTGGCGGGCCAGAGACCGCGAGATGTCGCTTCGGTCATCACGCTGGCCGCGCCCATTCGCGGCACCGCTACCAGTCGAACTATTCTCCACGCCGCCGAAGCCATTCGCCAGCGAATCCTGCAGGAGCATGGCCGAGGAGTGCTGCCCGACTGCTACACCGGGCGCTGCACCTGCAATTTTGTTGACTCGTTGAGGCGCGACATTCCGGAATCGATGGTCGAGACCGCGATTTACACCCGCGATGACGGCATCGTCGACTGGCGCTATTGCATGACGCGGAATCCCGAAGTCGACTTTGAAGTTCCCGGCACCCACATTGGAATGGCATTTAATCCTTCGGCCTACGCGATCGTGGCCGAGCGACTGGCTATGGCGCAGTCCTCCGAATGATCGAGTGGCCGACCATCTCCAATACGGCCCCGGTATTGGTCTCTAGTGTTTCGACCGGTTTGCCCCGCCGCTCCAAGCGAAGCACGGCTCGCGCCATGCTATTGTTCGCGACTTCAAAGCTGCCCGTACAATCGGTCTTCAGATAAGGGAGACGATGTATGCTTGGCCCCGCGCCATCGATGGCCACTTCCAATCGGACTCCGTCTTTGGTGGAGCAGCGAAAATCCCACGCAAGTTCATCCGGATCTCTCTTGATGTCTTGCAGATTCCGGAATTCGTATTCCTTTCCATCATGCCAGAGCATCGCTTTGCGAAAGACCAGCCCGAAGGGCATTTCGTATACCAATGCTTCCAATGTGCTCGGGCCCGCGTCAGGGCCGGGGAAATACGCGTGCATCCAAGTCCAGAAGTCGCGATGCCGGTATCCACAGTTGTGTCCTTGAACTCCGAACCCCAAAGGGTTCCCCTCAAAGCTTCGTCCATCCAGCGTGATCTGGCCAGAAAAAAGCGCGTCGGAATGCGGGGTTCGCGAGAATCCAATCCAACCTTTGTTGCTCAGGGTGAAGCGAAACGTGGAACGAAATTGCAAATCCCATGAAATCGTGTGCCCCTCGACTGCCAGCTCTCCTCGGCAGGACCCCTCACCGATTTCATTGTTGCCGATTCGGAAGTGAAACGGATTTTGCCTTCTGGCACTCAGATCCAGCGCCTCCAAAGGAAATCCTTGAATGAAGCTTTGCGGCTTTCCATCCCGTGGAAACCATGTGGCCCATACCTGCACGGGCATTCCGCTTGGATCGCCTGCACAACCGCCCCGCCCAGGATTCATCAGCAAATATCGGAACCACCACGCCCCGCCACCGTCGGCAAGTCCCAGACGAAGGAACCAGACTTCGTAACGGCGCCGGGAGGTGAGGGATGAATATCGCTCGTTCAGTGTTTTCACAAAGTCATCGCCTTATAAGCGGGACCTATCATTGTCATCTCGATAGCGACCGCCCCGCAAGACATGATCCTGGATGGCTATGGCCGCCATTCGCCTTACGAGGCTGAAGTCCGGGCACAAGGTGCTTAGAAGTTGTATTTCAGACCGAATTGCATGGTGCGCGGGCGATGCGCGTCCACCGGATGCAGGAAAGCATTCCCAGCGAGGCAACTCGGGTCCCCCGCCGAATTGTTCAGCCCACCGTAGCAACTGACTGTATTGCTTCCAGTATTCCCCAGGTCGGGATCGTAGATTCGGAACTGGGTGTGATTGAAGACGTTGAAAGCTTCCACGCGAAACTCGAGATTGCTGCCCTCCGTTATTTTGAAATGTTTCAAGAGGGCGACGTCAAAGTTCAACCGGCTAGGATTGTTCAGGAAATTGCGTCCGGCATTACCGAACGTGAGACCTTCGGGAGCAGCGAATGCAGCCGGATTGGCCAGAATCGGGCCAAAGCTTTTCGAGTTATTTCCTCCAAAGGGCGCGGCTTTATAAGGGTTCCCTATTACATCCGGATAAGACCCAGCGCCAGTCCCGTTGGCCACTCCGGCATTGTCGAGCACGGAGATGCCGTTGCTGCTCCCGCCATTGATTACGCTGAAAGGCGTCCCCGTCTGATACAGCGTGATCCCAGAGATTTCCCACCCGTCCTCTAACGCGTGGCCCAGCCGAGAGGAAGGTCCGGGCAATGCGGCTGCCTGGGCGGGAGCGGAATCGTCGTATCCAATGTCGGAGAACCAGTACCTGAGCTTGCTGACGAGGCTGTCGAGCCTGTACACATAGCTGATGTTCAGCATGTGGCGCTGGTCGAAATTCGAACTTGCCTTGTTCGAACTCAAGTCGAAGGAGTTCACCAGCGTGGTGTCTGATCTGTCCGAAGAATCATCTATTGAGTGGCTGTAGGTGTAGAAAACGCCAAGAGTGAGGGGCCCTGTGTCACGACGCACGGTGGCTTGGAGGCCGTTGTAGTTGGAATCGGCAACATTCTGTAACGAGAAGATCTGGCCAAAGTCGGGAGCAAAGGTGCGCAGGCTATTGGGATTGGGAAGGCCGCCAGTGCCGAAGCAAGCTGCCTCCAGATTGACGTAAGACGCGCTGGCAGGAGTGACCACGGTGTTCCCGATCGTCACGTTTCCGACCGCAACGCCCTGACACACGGTTGTCGTGATCGGCAGACCGGGCAAAAACGGATTGTCGTTAGACGAGACTGGAGCTAGTTGATTGGCTTGAAGCTCCGTCGTGAGATTGGTTCCCTTGCTGCCGACGTAGCCCAGCGTTGCCACCGTATTCTTCGTGAGCTCGCGCTGCACGCTGAAACTCCACTGCTGGACGTATGGCCAAACGCTTTTGGTCGGGATTTCCGTGACATTCAGCGGAAACGCGCCCGATGCACCGCATCCTTGTCCCACGCCCCCAATGCAATCGTAGCTGGTGGGAAAGGTTTGCGTCATATCCAACACAAGCGGAGCGCTGCCTTCGAGAGATCCGGTGTTGGCTTCGTTACCGATGCCGTGATGGAAAAACATGCCGTAGCCTGCACGAATCGAAGTTTTGCCATCGCCCCAGGGGTCCCAGGCAATGCCAACGCGCGGGGCAGGGTTGAAGAGCTTACTCGACATGCAGCCGGCGGGAACTCCATTCACACCGCAACGCTCGAGGCCGTTGGTAATTCGCGGATCAAGATTATTCGGATCGAGGGGAATCGGGCTGCAGGCTCCCGGCGCATCACAGACCGATGGCGGGCCGTTCAGCAAAACTCCGGTACGAGGATCCACCGTAGCCTGGGCCGCGAGGGAACGGTTGTACACCGAAGGTACCCAGTTATAAACATTGTTGTATTTCTCATGCCAGTTCCCGTAGAGACTCACTCGCAAACCCAGGTTGAGGGTCACCTTTGGAGTGACTCGCCAGTCGTCCTGAAAATAAGGCTCGGCGATGCGGTAGCGGCTGTAATAATTCTGTTGAGTGCTGTCTTGCTGGAAGGTCTGGATTCCGCCCTGGAGAATTCCCTGGGTTCCTGTGGGTTTTCCGAGCAGGAAGTTGGCGAAAGCATTTCCTGTGTTATTCAAGTTGCCTTGATTGGTGAATGTCAGGATCCCTTGCTGATCGCCAGTATTCGCGCCCACTGCCTGGTTCAATTCGTTTCTTTGCGCAATGACGAATTGCACGCCGAACTGTAGAGTCTGCTTCCCGATGACTTTGCTCACATTTTCGCGGAAATCATAGTTCGGATTGGAGTGATGCCAGGGCAAATATCCGGGATCCACGCCGAATCCCAAGCCACCGTAGGCATCGTTGTTGCCTGCAATCACGATTCCGGGCAACTTGTTGCCGAAACCATTGTTAAACAGGTATCCCATGGTCAAGCCGGACGGCCGCTGCCACTGGATGCCGTTGGCATCTATGTTGTTCATCGTGATGTGATCGGTGGTGTAGCTGAATACGAATTCGTTCAGCAATGTGGGTGAGATCGTGTTAGCGAGGTGAGCCAGCATACTGAGGCCTGGACCCGTGAATGAGCTTTGAATGGTGGGGAAAGCGTTTCTCACCGTGGCCCATTGCGGCGTAAGCGTGGTCGTGTCCCATGAATCGTGAATGTAACGGAAAGTCGCCGTCATTTTCGGGGTAATGTTCTGATCGATGCGGAAAAGTTCTTCCCGCCAGTAGGTGCTGGGAGAGACCACCGCGTCGAAGCACGAACCCGAAGTGGAGTTGCACCCCGTGGTCGAGTCCGGCGCCGGAATAACATTGGTGCCAAGAAGGATTGCGGCGTTCGGATCGATAGGCACTTGATTGCCCGGAAATGTCTCGGGCTTGCCTGTATTCTGGTCGGTACCGAAAGCCGGACAATCGGGATACTTGGCCCGTGCAAAATCAACCTGAAATCCCGGCAGCACGAATGGGCAAAGGTCGCTGAAGTTTCCTCCGCGCTCGGCGAGAGACGGCACCGCCTGATTGTAGCTTTCCTTGTCGCCTCCGGGCCCCACGGGCGAGCGCTCGAAGCGGAATTCCTCGGAGAAGAAAAAATACGTTTTGTCTTTATTTGTGTTGTAAACACCGGGAATGTAAACCGGACCGCCGATGGCGCCACCAAAGTCGTTTCTGCGATACAACGGGGCTTTCGAGGTCTGGTCAAAGTAATTGCGGGCGTTGAAGAATTCGTTGCGGATGAACTCGTAGCCCACACCATGGAATTGATTGGTTCCAGACTTAGTGGTCGCTAGAACCGTGCCGGACGCGCTCTGCCCGTACATCGCCCCGTAGTTGGATGTCAGCACTTGCACTTCACTGAGCGCGTCCAGGCTGGGATAGACGGTCAGCGTGCTCGAATTTCCATTCAAACCTGCGTTCAAGACATCGCCGCCGTCCACATCGAAAGAGTTGTACTCCACCCGTCCGCCGTTCACGCTGTATCGGACGCTCCCCGTAATGCCGACTTTGGCTTCGTCCTGACCCGTCTGATTACTCACGCCCGGGGTCAAGGCGATCAGTTGGGTAAAATTACGCCCGTTCAGTCCCAGGCTGACCAATTCTTTTTGCGTGATGTTCCCGACGATCTGGGAAGTCTCGGTCTCCACTTGTGAGACTTTCTGACCTTCCACATTGACCGAGGTGGCTGTGCCGGCGGGCTCCAGGGTTGCGTCAATCGGAATGCTCTGGCCCGCGCTCAAAGCCAATCCGTCGCTGTGAAAGTCTTTGAAAGCGGGAGCTGAAATAGTAAGGCTATAGGTTCCGGCAGGTAGACTCTCGACAGAATATTCGCCGCGATCGTTGGTGGTGGCTGTCTGCGTCAGCCCCGCTCCGTTCTTGATGGTCGCGGTCGCCCCCGGAAGTACGGCGCCAGTCTGATCGGTGACCGTCCCGGTGATGGCTCCCTTCCCTTTGGCGGAATCGGCCGTCGCTTTCGCATCCTGCGCGGAGGCCGCGACTGAGCCGATCAGAGCGACAGCAAAAATGCACAGAGATGCCCTCAGAAATCTCACGGTGCTCACCCGTCCTCTCAGGGAGTAAAAGGAGCCACATGGTTACAGAGAAACTGTGACGAAATTGTGACGAGCAGGTTAATTTCATATGAAATCGGCAGCTTAAGCCTACGAGGTAAGCTCCGGGTTAGCCCGGTGATCCGTGCGGTTGCGAAAGCCGGCTTGGGCCTTGTTCAGGGGCTAAGTGTGGTCCACCATTTCCTCAAATGTATTGCTGGGGGGCTTTTCCGTCTCAAGAAATTCACGGGATTTTAATCCTCGGGTAGTTTTCCTGCAACAAACTTCGACGATATTCACCCCGACTCGATCTACAGAAGTTTTCGTAGTTTTCTGTACCGGTCTGTCGCGTTCAGAGCCCTTGTAGCGAGTCGCGCCGGCGGTTGCTGGGCCGCCTCAGGGATGGTCCTGGCGTGCGGTGTTGAGAATCTGCCGCACTGCCTTTGCTTCAACACGGGGTGGGTTCCCCATAACCGCGCACTATTGCGCCGAGAGGACTACGGAAATGACGACGAAAATCACAAAAATGGCGGCGGCAATGTCGCTAGCCTTGATGATGTTTGTGGGATTGAACTGCTTTGCGGTTACGCCTTATTTTAATGGCGCGGGTTCCACGGCCGCGTTCAACGCCTTCGCTCTGGCCGCAGGGCCGGTCTCGGGCGGAGCCATCTGCGGGGGATTCATTTGGACCAAGAAAAATGGCGCCCAGGGAGTGGACAACCGGGGCACCGGACTTCTCGAGACGGGGAACGTCTGGATCGTCTGGGACAACTCCAATGCACCCAAGAAAGTTTGCAGTTACATCGCCGTAGACAGCATTATCGGCCAGCAGTTGTTCTATGCGGCTCCGGCGTCAACCTTCAACATTCTATTTCCAGCCGGGACGACAGGAGACAACCTGGTTCCGACCCTGACCGACACCTCGATCCCGCAGGCCGTAATCAACGTTCTGCAAAATCAGCCCTTCAATGCCGCGCCAACAGACATTCGTCCTGAAGATGCCTTGTTCGAAGAAACCCGTGTCTTAGGTGCATTGGATCCGGTCCACTATAACGGCCTTGGCTATGGACCGGGACCGGTCGGAATTGCAATCAAGAGCACTTTCAGCACCAAGACGTCGACGCCCGCTCTCTACGCGCTTAGCGGCACCGACCCGATTACCGGCCAGGCTGTTGCAGCGACCAAGGTGTTCGATGTGGGAGTGCAAGTCGAGGTCGCGATCGTCAACGCTCAGCAGGGGAGCGGAACGAATTCCGGTCACTTTGGCGACTCGACATCGTTCTTTAACATCAATCGCCGCGATTGGACGCTCGCGCTCAGCGGCGGCTATGCATATACAAAAGACCTGACGTCGGTTCCGGGCCAGGCCACCGTGCCGCTGAATGTCGTACTGCGCGAACCTCTTTCTGGAACCTACACTGCGTTGGAGTTCAACATCCCCCGCAACCTGGAGATCGGCTCAACCCAGGAACTGAGTGTGAACCCGGCAACTGGCCAGGGCACCACCTGCCCCGGAGCACCTTGCGGTAACCCCCTATTCCTGTCCAACGGCGGTGGATGGCGCAAGCGTGCAATCGGCAATGGTGAAATGGTGTCCGAGATCGGCACTGCCGCCAACGGCGACGTCCTGGGCCATGCCTTCTGGAGCGTCGGCAATCTAGGCGGCCAATCGCCAGCGATCCGGTACCTCCAGGTGGATGGGGTTGACCCGATCAACCTGAGTTACATTGATGGAACTCTCCCCAGTTGCAACGCTCCATGTCCGGGAATCGTTAGTTTCGCTAACGTGGCTTCCGGAAACTATCCAGTCTGGTCGACGCTGCGTCTGGTCGCGCACAAGCCCGTCCCGGCCGGAGTCACAGCTTTGATTACGGCAGCGCAATCGCAGGTCGTAAACATCTATCCGGACTTCCTTCCTCTCAGTCAGATGGGGGTGTTGCGCTCTCACTACAAGCAGTCGGGTATCTCCGCGTCCAACGGTTCCGGCGGGGCGTGCTCGGCTACTGAGACCGGCGGCGATGTAGGTGGCGCCGTGCTAACCATCCAGGGCGAACAGGACTACTGCGCCGCGACCGGTGACAAGCTCGGACGCAGATCCTTGAAGCAGTAGCTCGGTTCGAAATGAACGATGAAGCAGAGTGATATGGGGGCAGACTGCAAGTTTCGCAGCCTGCCTCCATTTATGGTTTCAGTCTTGAATTCGAATTTTCCGATCATTGGTTGGACAGGTCTTCCGAAAGAGGATGGGATGCAGGATGTTTGGCGGAGAAGTAATCGGCAGACGCTTTGGTTCGTTCTGCTTTTCTTGTTGTTGATAAGCCCGACCGTTGGCCGAACCCAACAACCCGCGTCGAACCAACCTGGACTGGATCAGTCGGGTTCAGTGAAATCTCGCCCGGTAGGCAACCTGGAAGACTGGAGTTCTCTTTCTCTCGCGCACAGCGAGTTGATTCCTGAATCGCCGCTGCTTGGGGAGAAGGATGACAATGCTCAGTTCACCCGCGAACTTCTGCAGGTGAAGTGGCGCCAGGGCGACCCGATCGATTTATATGTAATTCGACCAAAGGGCGTAATCAAGCCTCCTGCAATTCTGTATCTTTACAGCTACCCTTCGGAAACCGAAATTTTTCGCAACGACGCCTACTGCGCAAACGTGACGAGAGAAGGATTCGCCGCCATTGGGTTTGTGTCTGCTCTTACCGGACATCGCTACACCAATCGGCCCATGAAACAGTGGTTCGTGAGCGAACTGCAGGAGGCCCTGGGCAGTTCCGTTCACGATGTTCAAATGATCCTGAACTATCTCTCCACGCGTGACGATTTGGATATGTCCAGAATCGGGATGTTCGGAGTCGGATCTGGCGCGACCATCGCGATCCTGGCTGCCGCGGCAGACCCGCGCATCAATGCGGTTGACCTGATCGATCCCTGGGGAGATTGGCCTGACTGGATGGCCAAGTCTTCGCTGATTCCAGAAGTCGAGCGCCCAAGCTATCTGAAACCAGAATTCCTGAAGAAAGTCGCGCCGCTGGATCCGGTGGAGTGGCTACCGCGGTTGAAATCGCAACACGTTCGCCTGCAACAAGTACTCGATGACTCCGTTACGCCTAGAGTCGCGCAAGCACGCATGAAAGCAGCGGCTTCAGGAGTTGCCCAGGTCCTAGCGTACGGCACTACGCAAAAATTCTCTGTTGCCGAGTCCGGAGACAAACTCTTGCTGTGGGTGAAAGACCAGTTGCGGCCCGTTGCCGCGCTGCAACCTAAGTCTCAGGATTCGCAGAATTCCGCGGCAGGCGCGCAAGCTAACCAATCCAATCATGACGACTAGAACCACGAGGATTAGGACCACGACCGCCAGGTTTGCTGGCGCAGTGCGTCATTACGCTTCGGAGTCCCCAATGTTCAAGAATACGTCCACTGGTCTGGTAATTGTTTTGGCGGTGAGCGTGATGCTCGCCTTCGTGGGTTGCGGCGGAGTAGGTGCGGCTCCCATCAGCGGTGTAACCTCTCTTTCCAAGGTCGCAGTCAGCGTGGCGCCTCCGACCATGACGGTAAGCACCGGAACGACGCAGACTTTCACAGCGACGGTCATCAACACGAGTGAGAGTGGCGTCGGTTGGCTGGTCAACGGCTTCCCGGGAGGTGTAAGCCCCATCGATGGCAGCTCGCCATTCGGCACGATCGATAAGAACGGAAGCTACACCGCGCCCCCTTTCGTCCCGGCTCCACCCCACGTCACCGTAACCGCTGTGGCCAATGCTGATAACAGCGCGACCGCAAACGCTTCAGTTTTGATAAACGGAACTCCATCGCCGATTTCGATCTCGCCAGCTTCCGCCAGTGTGCAAGTGGGAGGGATTGTTTTATTCACCGGCACCGCGGCAGGCGGTGAGTCTGTTAACTGGTTGGTGGAAAATGTATTAGGAGGAAACGCGGTTGTCGGCACTATCACTCCGGTGCCTGGCACCGTGGACGAGGTGAATTACAGCGCTCCTCTGGCTGTGCCTGGCGGCGGCCAGACAGCCCAGGTACACGTTACTGTTCAATCCGTTGACGATCCGCTCGAGAGTGCCTCGGCTGTTGTCACCATATCGGCGGCGGCAGCAGGCGGCGCGGTGGTCACTATCACGAGCCCGCTGGTACCGCCAACCGTTCAGAGCGGGCTAACTGAACCGTTCGCCGCCAGCGTGACCGGAGTTAGCGATACCACAGTTTCGTGGCAAGTAGACGCAATCGCGGGAGGCAATGCGAGCGTGGGTACGATCGCGACCGGCCCGCACAATACGGCAGTTTACACTGCTCCGGCGGATCTCCCCTCCCCTCCCTCAGTTACCGTAACCGCGGTCTCGAACGCTCAACCCTCGGCCCATGCTTCGATCCTGGTCAACCTGATTGCGGCGCAGCCGACAAAGGTCACGCTAACCCCCGATATTTGCGCTAACACGGAAGCGGTGCCGATCACCACCACGGTGAATTTTTCGGCAGCGGTTAGCGGACCGCAGGATCAAGACGTGACTTGGCAGGTGAACAAAATCACTGGAGGTAACGCCACAATCGGCACGATATCCCAAGTCGGAACGACCAATGAAGCAGTTTATACTGCGCCAGCCAACGTTCCCAATCCGCCAACTGTGGTCGTGGGTGCGGTTTCTGTTGCAAACCCGACCGCATCCGCAACCGTGCCACTTACCATCAGCACGACGGCGGTACCGAAGGTTCTGATCAGCCCGACCTCCGCGAACGCCTACGCGACAGACGGGGGAGTGGATTTTACATCTACAGTAGTGGGCTTGGGTGATTCTGCCGTCGCCGATAACTGGGCAGTGAATACCGAGGTTGGAGGAGACGACACAATCGGGACCGTCGGTCCAAACAGCCAGGAACCTCCCGTTGGCTGCCAAGCTTTCGGGATCTACGACCCTCCCGATGCCGTCCCCGATCCCAACCATGTCTCGGTCACCGCTGCAACGGCTGACGGTCACACGTCTCCGGGAGCCATCGTCACTATACTTCCGCCGGCGCTTACGGTAACGCTTGCACCGGGACAGGGCGATCCGCAATCAGTGCAGGTGTTGCCGCCTTACAACACCGTGCAATACCTCGCGACGGATTCTGACACCAACGATACGATTAATTGGACTCTAACGAGCACAGGTCAAGATTGCAGCGTGAATAGCGGCTCCATCTGCGGCACGCTTACTCCTACAGGCGGGTCCGACGGACAATTCACCGCAACTTACACCGCCCCCACCACGGTTCCTGCAAACCCCATAGTGACCGTAACCGCCAATTCGGTAGCCGACCCGAGCGCTCCGCAGGATGACAACTACAACGACATCACGATCTCAAGCACGTCTCCGACGATCGCCATCAATGGCCCGTTGTTCGTCGGAGCAGGCACTGGGCCGTACTCTTACACGGCCGTCATTACCAACGCGAACCCGGACTATATCGTTTGGGAATTGGGATGCATCTCGGACAGCGGCAGCGACAAAATCGGTGATTTTTGCGGAGGAACAAGGACCGAGTACGGTCCCGGCTGCATTAAAGACAAGAGCGGAAGAGAGATTTGCGACGAGCAGCCTGACCAACTCGTTCCGCCCACCGTTGTTTACACCCCTCCGCTCAATGTTTCGACGGACGACTACCTGCCCAACGCCTGTACGCAAAATGGCGACCCGCACGCTTCGATCGTGCCTCTCAACGTTCAGATGATTGCGAATGGTTGCCCTCTCGAGGGTGGGGTTCCGACGTGCACGGCAATTGCTTGTATCACGGTAACGCCGCCATAACACCGGATTGTCCGAGCTTTGCACGTCCCGTAACCTCCCGAACTGAGGCGCCTCGGGGCCAGCCAAACTGGATGAAGAACTGGAGGAAGCACCTGCCGTGCTTCCTGTTTATACTATTAAGTCTTTCATTTTGTTGGCGTAGCAGACGGAAGGATTTTGAACCACTGGATACGCGCGTTTTCGTTCATTCAGCAAGCCGCGTCTCGAAAAGCCGCATAGGTCACCCCGCTCTAACGCTCAATGACCCGCCTGCCTCGCTCGCGATATCCCTAACCCTACCGCACGCGGCGCATCGGAATTTTGGGCAAAAATATACTCGCTTCTCGGTGCTGTGCTGGCTGGCTCAGACCGGCCTTTGATCGCCACCTCCGGAACCGGACTCGTTGCGCCAGGTCGTCTCGCGACCGAAGAAGATGCGCCCGCTTCCACGATTCCGCGAGTAGCTTCGGAAGAAGCGTCCGCCTCGGTCGCGGCGCGCGGAGTGCGCGTATCGGTGGTGCGCCTTGCACCAGATTCCACATTTGGGCATAGTCTCTCCAGTCTGCTCAATACCCTACGGTTCGCAGGAAAACGGTATCACTGGTATCAGTAGAAAAGGACTAAATTTGTTCTGGAATAACAATCCCGACAGATCGAACACTCTGTGGGAAGGCCGTCGCCCTGAGAGACAAGATGTCTAGCTCAGGCTTCAGAAACGCCATAGATAGGCCGTTTGAGCCAAATCACGGTCGACCTTCTTCTACTTGCGATTGGCGTTGTGTTGGTTGGGTTATGAGTGCCACCATCAACGGAATCTAAAGACAATGCGCGGCGCAAAGAGTAACGCATTATTCTTAAAAGAAGCGAAGTGTAATTCCGCCCGCCCCTGCGTTGCCCTCGTCATTGTCTACAGCCCGCACGGTCTTCGGAATTACTGGATGGGTCACGCTGGAAGGGACATGAGCGCCCTCTGCGACAAAATCAAAGAGGACGTGGCGTTCCGCAGGGAATGGGCGGAGCGGGATTGGTTTTGGCTTCGAGTTGCCCTCAGTTGTACCGAAAGTACCGAAACGCACCGAAGAGGCTGAAGCAGCAAAGGCGGCGTAAACGATTGAGAGGGCGAGAGAAAGTTTGGTCCAGAGAGGGGATTTGAACCTCCGACCCCCTGGTCCCGAACTATCGCAGTACAAACTCCAAGTGCTTTAACTGGTGTCGCTTAGCAGCCCGTGGTGCAAGTCTGGGTACGTGAAAGAAAAACGGATGTGATCCACAGGGATAGTTCGTAGAATGCGCGCATGGCGATGAGCAAGAGGAGCGGCGGGGAGAAGCAAGAAGACATCTGGATCGCGCATACGGAGTTGGCGGTAGCGCCCGGGCATCCTTTCTATAAGCGGTTGAATGAGTTACTGGAGGGTGCAGGGTTCGATGAGTTGGTGGAAGGATTGTGTGCCCGTTTCTATCACGCGCGGCTGGGACGGCCATCGCTGCGACCTGGGATTTACTTTCGGGCACTGCTGATCGGATATTTCGAGGGCATCGATAGCGAGCGTGGGATCGCATGGCGGCTGGCCGATTCGCTGGCGCTACGACGGTTTCTGGGGATTGGACTGGACGAGCAAACCCCGGATCACTCGACGATCTCGCGGACCCGGCGGTTGATCGACATCGATCGGCATCGCGAGGTGTTCGCGTGGGTGCTGGGATTGTTGGCCGAACGGGGATTGCTGAAGGGACAGCGGATGGGCATCGATGCGACCACCTTGGAAGCGAATGCGGCGATGCGGTCGATTGTGCGGCGCGATACTGGAGAGACGTACGAGGAGTTCTTGCGAGGATTGGCGAAGGCGTCCGGGATTGACACGCCGAGCCGCGAGGACCTGGTGCGGTTGGACCGGAAGCGCAAGAAGCGAACCTCGAACAAGGAATGGAAGAGTCCAGCGGACGGGGACGCGCGGATAGCGAAGATGAAGGATGGGCGGACCCACTTGGCGCACAAAGCGGAGCACGCTGTGGACATGGACACGGGAGCCATTGTGGCGGTGACGCTGCAGGCCGCCGACCAGGGAGACACGACCACGCTGGATGAAACCTTGTGCGAGGCCGGTGAGCAGATAGCAGAACAGATCCGACGCGAGGCCGAGTCGCGGCCCCAGGACAAACCGAAGGTCCATTTGCAGGGGATCGAAGAACTGGTGACGGATAAGGGCTACCACAGTAGTGCGGTGGTCCAGCGGATGAAGAGTTACGAGGTGCGCAGTTACATACCGGAGAAGAAGCCGAAAGGGCGGCGCGACTGGCAAGGCCAGCGTGCAGAGCAGCAGGCGGTGTACCAGAACCGGCGACGGGTGCGGGGCGAGTACGGCAAGAGCTTACTGCGACGGCGCGGCGAGTTGATCGAACGCAGCTTCGCGCACTGCTACGAGACGGGCGGGATGCGGCGCTGCCATCTGCGAGGGCGGGAGAACATTCTGAAGCGGCAATTGGTCCATGTCGGAGTGTTCAACTTGAGTCTGATTCTGCGCAAGCTGCTGGGAGCGGGTACGCCGCGCGAGCTTAAAAACCGCGTGGGACAAGTATTTTCGCGACTCTTGCGCTCTTTGTCATGCTGGATGGCGGGCGGTTTCTTCACCCGGCAACCTAATCGCCCGACTAGCCTGCGGATGGCACCCTCTTTCCGGTGCCGCACACCTCGTCACCGCTCGCGCATTTTCCCTGGATTTCACGCTGCAACAGAGTGTGACGATTCCGAAACGCATAGCCTGATCACTCTGCTCAGAAGAGGCAGACCTATGAAATTGGATATCGAGTGCATGACATCCAGCGTGTTACTGAAAATTCGGCCAGCGGTTCGTCAGTCTTTCTGGTTCGGCCTAACGCTCGACACCATTTGTACCGGCCAGACAACAGGCCAAGGATCTGCCGTAGCAGCTTCAGCAGCTCAAAGCGGAATACATATCCATTGTTGCAAGGCTTTTCCCTGGATTCTCAAGGAGAGGGCGGAACGCAAAGGCCCCGGAGAATTCTATTTTTGCCGTGATCCGGTGAACCTTCCGCCCACCGTGACATCAAACACGCTGTCCACACTCAATCGGCGAATGCCGTTGCGGGGATCGGCCTTGGCATGAGTGACGAAAATATCCGCTGCGTCGAAAGTGCTGGAGACTAAAACGTCAACACTGTGCCGTCTGCCGGATTCCAGCAACTTCAAGACGTATTAAAGATATAATTCTCGAAACCCACTCCGGAGAGCCTCCTGAGCACCCTCTGGAGAGCCTCCTGAGCACCCTCCGGAGACTCTTCTCTGTTGCGGTGAATGGCCTGCCTAAGTGCATGAACATAAAGGCCGATCGGACCGAAGCCTCCTGAAGTCGGATGACAGCCAGCAAAAGTGGAATTGAAAATACATTAGCGACCTTTAATTGCAACAGGTTACACCCGATTGATCGAGCGGTCCAAGAAGTTAGTATTGACCTTTGCAACACATTGAAAACAATGATTAAAGTGGTACAATGGAGTCTTGATTCTGTTCATTTTCGTGAAAAGAGGGCTAATCACGCTCGTCTCGACCGGAGGCCGGTCTGGCCGGCCCACGAGGTTTTTGGGGGGAGCAGGGATACGGGACTCTGGGGCGACGGGAGCCAAAGAAAAAAACGAGCCTCAGGGGCAAACGGGCGTACGTCGTACACCTGGCTCTTCCCTCATTCCCTCAGCAGGTGCGGTGGGCCGACCTGCGGGATGCCGTCTCCTTCCTTCCGTTCGCTGCCATCGTTCTGACCGCAGGGCCGAAATCGCAAAGGGCCTCGCCTGCGCATCCATCGCATCCACGAACTCCGATTTGACGACACTCTGCACAGTGAACTCTGGCCAGCCCACGAGGTTTTTGGGGGGAGCAGGGATACGGGACTCTGGGGCGACGGGAGCCAAAGAAAAAAACGAGCCTCAGGGGCAAACGGGCGTACGTCGTACACCTGGCTCTTCCCTCATTCCCTCAGCAGGTGCGGTGGGCCGACCTGCGGGATGCCGTCTCCTTCCTTCCGTTCGCTGCCATCGTTCTGACCGCAGGGCCGAAATCGCAAAGGGCCTCGCCTGCGCATCCATCGCATCCACGAACTCCGATTTGACGACACTCTGCACAGTGAACTCTGGCCAGCCCACGAGGTTTTTGGGGGGAGCAGGGATACGGGACTCTGGGGCGACGGGAGCCAAAGAAAAAAACGAGCCTCAGGGGCAAACGGGCGTACGTCGTACACCTGGCTCTTCCCTCATTCCCTCAGCAGGTGCGGTGGGCCGAGAAAAAGCGCGGTTTTCGACTGATTCACAGTCAGTCGTACGGGTCAGCCTGGGGCCGCGGCGTCATCGAGCGCGGCAGGTGTTAGCAGGATTGGAATGATCCCTACTTCCGGGGACGAGCCCTCGACCAATACAGTGTCAACGCGATGTCCTCCGTGTTTCGCAACCACTCCCCGACGTCTTTTGCTTGGAAAGGGCTTTCATCACGGTCCAGGTCACGATTGAGCAGCTCGGTGAGTTCGCCAGCGGTGCTTGGCTTCTTAATCCGGTTCAAGGCTCGCAACATGTGCTCGCTGAGACGACGACTCGAATTCGGAATCTTCTTCATCGCTGTTTACACCGTTTCGAAGAACTGACGCAGCTAGGTCCTGCGATGTCTCCTTCGGCTGGAGGGTAAAGCGAACCAGTATGGTAGATCATCGCGTGCTTGCCGGCAGCAGCTTAGTAAGGACGTTCCGTATTGCCTCAGGTTCGTGTTCGCCAGCCTCGCCAACCAAAGTGTACGAACGCTCGAATCCCCGGGGTCCCTCCACTTTCATTTCCCAGTTGTCATTTGCACGAGATCCGACAATTGACACCCGCCACTGTCCCGCTACGTCACTCAACACATGTTCGACACCGGCAAGAATCTCGCGGCGCGCTCGAGAGTCACCCGTATTCTGTAGTTCGATCATCACTGCCATATCTCCTATATTGTACAAAGTGCCCAGCAAGCACAGCGGGCGAGCGTCGCAACAGGACATCTCGAAGCGAGAACATTTTCTGAGGAAACGCTTTTGCGAGGGTTAGGCGAGGAGGAGAACGCTGGGAAAAGGTAAAGGCTGTGACATTGGTTATGATCTAGCCACCAGCTCCTGCGAGGGAGCCATTAGCGTGGAAACATGCACCGTCACAGCCCTTGATGCGATCACCGCTTTCGCGGTCCCAAACCCCAACTGCTCCTCGCAGAACCAGTCGGTTTTTTCGGGTCTGGCTGCTCTTCGGGTTGCCCCGCCGAGCTGATCACTCAGCCTACTTCGGACTGGCAAAATTTTATTTAAGCCAACCCTTTCAGCCGTCGACGCGAGCAACCTTAGAGATCTGCTTAAAGATTGTCAACGCCCGTTTTCAGTGCAATCGGCCGGTTGAGATGGATCGAGAAGCGAAAACTCAACCCATTGAATCGTTGTCGCTTACTGAAGAGAGACTAAGTTTCTTCCATTTTTGCACAGGAACATCCACAGGCGTGGCCGCTAACATGATGGTGATGCTGCGGGATGAGGTGCCAAAGTCTTTTACAAGGCGCATTGACAGCTTCGCAGAGACGGCAAGGTGTGGAAGAAGGGGTCACCTTAGAAATCGGAATATAAAGCACGCTAAGGGCTGGCGAAGGAATGGGTACTGTTGTCTATATGCGCGGTCAGCAAGCGGTTCAATCGCGTTAACGTGCCGCGTCAAGTCGTCTCTGGATCAGAGACGCCAGAGACAAGAGATCCTCTGCATCCTCCTTGCTCATCGCCCACAGAATGCGAGCTTCGTGCGCGGTTGGATTCCTGAACATGCCGAAGACTCCCCTTATCAGGTTGGCAAACCCACTCTGTTCGCTGCGCTGACTCTCAGTTGTCAACTCATTGATCGCAACTCGAGGGGCAGAACCGCACAATGTTGCATCAACGAGTTTCGCGCCGTCCTCGGTCAAGCCGGATTTTGCCCGGAGTTTGTCAGCAATGCTCTTGGTCGCCTCAAGCACCGCGTGGAAGTAGTTGTCAGCTACGAGCTCTGCACGACAGAAACGCAATACGTCCGGATGTACTCCACGCCTCGTTAAGTCGGCTCTGAGATCATCGGCGCGCCTCTGAGCTTCGGTCAGTGTCTCGGCTCGGGTAACAGCGTGTAGTTCACCCGAGGCGCTGACTGCAAGACCGGAAAATGCCAATGCTCGATTGAGGTTCGCTCTCATCGCCTCGAAGCGTTCCGGTTGCTTCGCGTAACGTTCTGGCTTCATCGCTTCGCGGATAAACTGGAGAATAGCCCGCCGATTTTGACTGTAGTTTTGGCGTTCGACAAAAGCGTCATGCAGCCGTTTCCATTTAGTCATCGCAGGAGCGGGATCAGCCATTCTTAGCGTGGCCAGAATATGGGCTATCTCCGATCCGGTCAGGCCTTCCGATGTATCGGCCAAAGCCGCGGCTATGGCTTCAAGCTCGCTTTGAGAAAAGACTTTCTCCATAGGCAAATGATCCCGCAATCGGGCTCTGTGAGGATGTTGTCCGAGCGTCTCAACCCACGACGGACAATTGCGTCCAGGGGACCAGATCTTTCCCCAGCCACATTCTTTTATGCATGACAAATGCTTAACTTCTAACTCGACAAATACATTATCGACCCAAAAAACCGGGTTAGCTGCTTCTCTTCCGAACCACTTCTTCATGCTTCTGTCAGCTCCAAAAGCGACGCACACAGGCGGCACACCGCGACGTGCAAGCAATTTTAGTATCCTGCAGCTGACATGAAAAGAGACTTGTCGGCCGTCGGTCTGTGTGGAGACTCATGTGACTGCGTTCAACAACCGCGCTTTCAACCAGCTTCTGTGATGGGAAGGATGGGCGACCATTTCCCCAACACCAATGTCAGTTTTCCCAAGAATTGTCCAACCATTTTTGGGGAAGAGCGGCGTTGCCGTTCAGAGCTTCGACCAAGGGCATCAAGAACGCCGTGATTTCCTGGCACACTGATTCGAGCGACATTTCAGGGACGTAGCTACGGTTCTTGTTGCAGAATGCCGCCCACTGCTTCTTCTTGTCCGAATCGTCGAAGAATTCCGACGTAAACACGAGCGGGGTCCCAGAAGGCAATTTGGTGTCCCTCCTGGCGAATGTTTTCTTGATGGCCTCGGATAGCAAGGCTGCTTCAAATGGAAAGTCTCGGCTCAAACTGCGGATGTCATAAAAATCTTTCATTCGACTATTCGCCAGTCCCAATCCGACAATGGCCTCGAACTTTTCTGCGACCACGGTCTCTCGTGGATAGGTCAGCAGCTTGGCACTTGGTAAGTTGAGGAGTGATGTGAGTTCCGTCTCGACGGGTGCAGGCGTGATCACATCGCCAAAGCCGAGATCGATCTGAATCGGTATCCGGGCGTTTTCCAGATGCCCAACAAACTTGACACGCACTCCTTCGTAGTCGGTGTCTTCGGTGATGCGCTCCGCCGTAACTGTGCCAGCGTCGAAGCGCAGTCCATCGTCTTCGACATGCATGTCGCGGATCTCTTTGAAGATTGCCACGAACCGCTCCGGGCTGTTCTCGCCCCGCGCAAGGAAATCGGCGTCCCGCGTTGGGCGGTAGCGCTGTTCGGTCCACAGCTCGAATAGCAGTGCACCTTTAAGAACAAAGGTCTCTCGATGCTTGGACTGTGCAATGCGGTAGAGCACCCGTTCCAGTCCATATTTCGTCAGCACAAGACCAAAATCCTCTTTTCGCTCACGGGCTAGATTCAAGAGCCGCTGACGAACAGAAGCTGCCACGTTAACGATGGGCTTATTCAACGCAGCGACTCCAGATAAGGCCGCATCACGTTGGCGACGCGGCAGACCTTTGCCGCCTCGAAAAGCTCGTTCATGGAGGCCTTTTTTTGCCGATAACAGTCGCGAAGCGCTTCCAGTGAGACGTCCATTCCAATCTTGTGGCGAAATTTGAAGCAGTCGGCCACCGTCTTTGCGGGGCTAAAGACGCGGATTTTACCTCCGGTAACTTGCTTCTCTTGCACTCCGAAATGGAGTGCATCTCCGGAGAATCGGATGATCCGGACTTTTGGCGACGTGATTCGAGGTGTCCAGGCTTTTCCGTCGATCGCAATCCAAACCTCATGTGGAACCTGCGTACCGATCTCGTGAAAATGGAGCGCTGAAAGCAGGCAGATCACTGCCTTGGGAACTTTTCGGCTGACTTCGAGCAGGCTGATATGTTCCGATGCCGGCAGCGACTCCGCAGTGTAGATCCCGCGTTCGAGTTTTTGGAGCTGTCCTCGTTGCACCAGACGCGTCAGGTAGTTGCGTGGGATATGGACGCGCTCCAGATCCTTCGGGCGGATGATGTGTTGCCGCCGGACAAGCTCAGCCAGCTTTTCGGTCTTGGTCTGCGCCATGCCCTTAGTGTAACAAAACCTCGGTAGATATCAATAAGTACCTAGATAATGCTACAGCAACCTAAGCTCTTAAGAAGAAAGACAATTAGCAGGCAATCTGACCATCTCTCGGCACCGCAGGGGGCGACGACGGCCTGTGCCGCCACTCGCATCTGCGGCCATCCACTCCCTAGCCTTTCAAGGCTCTTCATAACCGGCTGCAAGCATAGTTACCTCAAGCCCCTCAATCTCATCGAGACTCTTGCCCGCAATTCCCTGGAGATCACCGTACATGCCGGCGGTCGCCTCGAGCACGCCGTGAAGCTGTTCTTCGCGCTTTGCCCAGAGTCGGGTCATCGTCTTGCGCTCCTTATCGAGATCTTCCTGCATATCGGTGAACTTCTCAACAATGGCTTCTATGCGCGTCCGAAAGCGCGGACTAGTGAGGTACTGATAGACCATTCCCATCTTCGTGTACTGGCCGTCGCCTGCCTGGCGTACCGCCGCGACCTCGATCAGGGATTGGCGGAGTGCGATCGCGATTGGAATGGCACATTTCGGGTCGAGGACCCAGATACCGTCGATGTAATCGAACAGATCGACGCCAATGTGTCCACAAACGGGGTACATCGACAGTTTCTATCCAAAATCAGACTATTAGGGAGCCTGGATGGCAATGACGCCGATGTCTGCAATGTTGTCGCCTTTTTTGAGGGATGGTACCGCGTTGATGTGCAAGATGACGCCGGAGACGGGAGTGCGGGCTTCGAGTATGACTTTGCCGAAATAGTCGGTGACAAAGCCGATTTTCATGCCCTCGTGAACATAGGTACCACGCTTTACAAGCGGGTACCAAATGCCAGGGCCGTCGGACAAGACATCCACGACTCTGTCGAGCCAGACGGGATTCTCGATGGGCCGAGCGTTTCCGGAAAGCATCTTGAGAGCACGCATAGTGCTGAGTGTCCCGTCGACGAGAAGGGCTATCTCGTCCACTTCGACGGTGCCGGCATAGCCAGCTTCAACGACGATGGAAGGTTTACCGCGAGCAGTAGAGGTGTTGTCGAGGTAGCGAGTGGCGGATAGGTCGGTGGGACGGTCGCGCCATATAATGATGTGGTCGAGTCCAAAGGCCAGGACCATCTCTTTGGATATACGGTCTTGGGTCTCCTTGCCAGTAGGTGCCCAGTACGCGTAAGGGCGGAGGCTCTCGTCGAGATCACCGCCGTGGTAGTCGATAAGATAATCACATCGATCGACAACTTGTTTGGTGACAAGAAAGGACGCACGTTCAGTTTGCGACCCGAAATGGCGCAGCCAGTACTTCCACCTGGCGATGCGCCGGGGACTGAAGATCGCCAAGGTCGCCATGGCCCGCAGACTAGCGGTTCGCATGTACTGGATGTGGCGCAAAGGATGGAATTACGAGCAGTTGGAAAAATTCGGTTCGCACGCGGGACAACCCGGAAATCGCGATGGTGTGCAGTCGATCACCGAGTAATTGATTGGGTATCCCGCTCCCCTATGCGGGGGAGTTCGAAGTAGTAATCATGATCGAAGTTGCGACCGAAGAGATGCATGGGTCGGACTGAGTTCCTGACCTGGAAAACGATTACGAGCGAGCCTACGGTTGGAAAGGCAACACCATCCACTAGAGCGAAATGGCGCTCTTCTCTGAGTGCGGGTAGTGGTGTGCCCGAAAAGAGCTTGACACGGACCGACATTGTCAGAGACGCGATTTTTCGCCAATTGACCTAGGCTACTTTGCGGTGCAAAAGTAGTCACATTGGGACGGAGGAATCGAGTGATCAAGCTACGACACGAGCAGCCGACAGTGTGGGAAGGTCTGTTTGCCGAAGAAGTGGCTGAGTTGTGGGAACCGTGGATGCGAGTGGTGGATGAACTGTTGGAAGATGAGGAACTGGTGGATGTGGTTTACGACGCGCAAGGGAAACGGCATCCCCAGAGTCGGGTTCGGGGGCGCCGGCAAACGCCAGCAGAAGTAGCCCTGCGCATGCTGATTCTGAAGCACGTGCGCAACTGGAGTTACGAAACCCTGGAGCGGGAAGTACGGGCGAATGTGGTGTATCGCAGTTTCTGCCGGATCGGCATGGAGAAAGTACCGGACGCTAAAACCTTGGTGCGTTTGGGACAAGCGATTGGTCCGGAGAGCGTGCGGGAGTTGCATGATCGAGTGGTGGCGCTGGCGAAAGAACGCCGGGTGGTACAGGGACGGAAGATGCGGGTGGACACGACCGTGGTGGAGAGCAATATTCACTACCCGACCGACAGCGGATTGCTGAACGATGGCGCCCGGGTATTGACGCGGACGATGAAGAAGATTGAGCAGAAAGCGGGTGGGCTGAAGCGAAAAGTCCGTGACCGGACGCGCAGCGTGAGCAAGCGGGTCATTGCCATCGCGCATGCCTTACGCCACAAAGGGGAGGAAGGGGAACTGAAGCGTAAGCGAGAGTATGGGCGACTGCTGCGCTTGACCCGGCAGATTCTCAACGATTCCCGGCGGGTGTGGCGAGAGGTCGAAGCTCTGCCCGTGCGCCGCCGAAGGAGTGTAAACGGGTTGGTCGAAGAGCTGGAAGCCATGGCCGATCAAGTGCGCCGAGTGGTGCGGCAGACCAAGGCACGCGTGTTCGCGGCTCGGCATCGCACTGGAACCGGAAGCCGATTATGAGTTGCACCTCGACGGCAGTGGCGGCTGGGAGGATCCCCGCATCACGTTTGTGGAACCAATTCAGCGTTACATAATGACACGGCGTTTTCGTCCCGTGGCCCACGGATCGCCCTGGCAATATCGCAGGATTTTTTCACTGGAAGCGACTGGGACTCGCGACCTTTAGTGGATTTCAAGGTATCGATTTCGTTCACGTGGACAACAAGGATGCCAGCCTCTTCCCCGTTGCCATTCCCAATCACGCCGGGAAAATGCAGATGGCCATCCTCCATCGACCACTTTTCCCTGGCACTCGTCCCGAAGAAACGGCGTGCCAGGCAGCATGGCGGGTGGTGGACCTTGATCATGAAAGCATCTGGATTTCCTACTGCCCGATGGCCTTGGACGGCCTCGAACCTGGTCACCTCGGCTTGTTCAATTCGCATCATCGGCTGGCCGCTCCGGTGTCGCCCTGGGAGCGGCTCAAAATCGGCGGAGGCGCTCCGCCCATCCTGACGCGGCACGGCTGGCTGATCGTCTATCACGGCGTCAGCGAAATCGAAAAAGCGAACTACGACGAACACCAACTGTGCTACTCGGCCGGGGTGATGGTGCTCTCGAAAGAGCATCCACAGATAATTCGCTATCGTTCGGCAGAACCGGTGTTGACGCCGGTCCTGCCGCAGGAATGCCACGGTACGGTCCCTCATGTCGTGTTCCCCACCGGCATCGACAGTCGAGACGATCTCGGCTTACCGAACCGCTTCGACGTTTACTACGGGATGGCCGACTACCGAATCGGCGTGGCACGCCTACACCCGCCGGACGTCTTGCCGCCGGAAGGTGTTGCAGACTCACCGGAAACAAGAGTGTAAGCGCACCTGAGTTCGGGAATTCAAGACACCGGTAAGGAGAATTAGCGAGCTGTGAGATGTGGCATCGTCGTCTGTCGGGTTCGCCCGTTTGGATCATCACGATGAAGCCACTGCTCAGGGGCCTGGGCTTTGCGGACGGCCGAGCCTGAGCCAACTCTTCGTTCTCGCAAGAGTTTGGTGGTACTTCGTACCCGGAGAATCGCTCTAGCAACATATTTGGATCAGTGCCTAGTCGTCCGATATAATGACTGTCACACTTCAATGATTTCTAGCCGCATCGGATGCGAACTAGCAGTTCTGACCGTTCTTTGTGTCCTGATGATTTTCTTCTTTCCCGTGATGCAGGGGCCATATTCTGTGGTACACGGACCGGTTACCGCCCTTCAGGCAGCGCGAGGGGCGGCTCACTTGCGGACCGGCGCATTCAACTCCCTTGGAAATTGTCTAATTTCGCCGCTGGCAGTTCTCTCCTGGATGTCACTTCCAGCGGCAGAATTCCAATTGATTAGCCTGCCAGAGCACAACTCCATCCTGCGTTGCTGATTCTCCTCAGATCGTCGTTCTAGAACCTATCAATCTCAGTCTCAGTCGCCGGAAGTGTTTTGTTCCGGTTTATGCATTTCTTTCGCGGCTCAGCGGAGGTTGTCTAGGAGATCTTTGCTGCATAGGGAATCCAGCGTTTCTTCCAAAGGCCTTAAAGGTGGGAGTGATTACGACAATCAGTTCATCGTCTTCATCTCTGCCAATACCCCAAGAGCCAACCAAGTGAGATATGCTTTCAGGAAGAAATTCCCGAGATTATGAGTGAAAACATCCCGAGGACGAGCGGGCCTTGGTGGAAAATACCGCTGTTACATCGCTGGGACAAGCTGCGACAACGTGAGGATCAGGTATTTATGGTCCTGGCGCTGGTTATAGGCGCCGTGACAGGTTTGGCGGTGGTCGCTTTCATCTTGCTGACGGAGCGAATGGGGATGCGGCTGTACCCGGTGGGTGGCGCTCCGTGGCGACGCCTGCTGTTTCCGGTCGTGGGCTCGCTCGGCATTGGTTACTTGCTGTATCGCTATTTTCCTAATGCGCGAGGCAGCGGCGTGCCGCAGACGAAGGCTGCGCTGTATGCGCGTGAAGGGCGCATTACACTGCGCACAGTGCTGGGCAAGTTTTTCTGCACGTCGGCAACGCTTGCCAGCGGGATCCCACTAGGACGCGAAGGGCCTTCGGTTCAAGTGGGTGCGGGCATTGGTTCCGTGCTCGGACGGCTCCTCGGACTGCGAACCGAGCAAGTCAAGAAGCTGATCCCGGTGGGGGCGGCGGCGGCGATTGCAGCCGCGTTTAATACGCCTCTGGCAGCAGTGTTATTTTCGCTCGAGGAGATCGTGGGCGATCTCAACGCGCCGGTGATGGGCGCGGTGGTGCTGGCCTCGGCGACTGCGTGGATGGTTCTACGCGTGTTCCTCGGCGATCATCCTCTCTTCAAAGTTCCGCGATATCAACTGGTCCATCCGGCGGAGTTTGCGGTCTATGCGGTGCTCGGCGTGGCCGGCGGTGTGGTTTCGGCGGCCTTCGCGAAGCTCTTGCTGGGCATGCGGGAACGCTTCCTGCGGTTCCCGCAGAAGACGGTCTGGTTCCAACCAGTAGCGGGTGGGTTGCTGGTCGGACTGATGGGCTGGTTTGTGCCACAGGTTCTGGGCGTCGGTTATGGGTTTGTCGGCGACGCGTTGAACGGAAACATGGCGTTCAATCTGATGTTGCTGCTGGTGGTTCTGAAACTTCTCGCCGTTACCACCAGTTATGCTTCGGGCAACGCAGGTGGTATTTTCGGCCCCGCCCTGTTTATCGGCGCCATGTTGGGAGGTACGGTGGGGACGTTGGCGCATCATCTGTTCCCCGCTTACACCGCGACGCCGGGTGCCTACGCGCTGGTTGGGATGGGCGCGGTCTTCGCGGGGATCGTGCGTGCTCCTATGACCTCCGTGCTGATGATCTTCGAGATGACGCAGGACTATGCGGTGATCGTCCCGCTGATGATTGCTAATCTGGTGAGTCTTTTCATCGCTTCCCGATTGCAGCACGAGCCCATCTACGAAGCGCTGGCCGTGCAGGATGGCATACACCTGCCGACGGCGAAGACGCGCCAACGATCTGGTCAGCGTCAGGCAGTAAGAATCATGCAGATTGCGAGCCAGTTGCTGCCGGCCGAGATTACGGTTCGGGAAGCGCTGGAGCAGGCTCCATCAAGTGAATTCCGAACGTGGCTGGTGATGGATCGACGAGGTGTTGTTGGCGTTATCAACTTTGCGCGGTTGGAGCGAGAGCTAGCCGAAGGGGCGGATAAGAAGGTCGGTGAACTGGTGGATGCCTTGGCTTTTCCGCACGTCCACCCCGACCAAGGTCTTGATTTGGCGCTCGAGCGCATGGGCGCAAACCAGATCGAAATCCTGCCCGTCGTGAGCCGTGCGGATGTGCACAAGTTGGAAGGCATCCTGACCCTGCGTGATGTCTTGGATGCATACGGTGTGAGCGCACGTGATCGCGCTTGAGCGTACCGGCCATCAAAGCCAAGGCTTGCCGGGTCAACGAGCTAAGAGAGGAAACTTACGCAGCCGTGTTGACCGTCTCCTTGCCTGGCTGCACCACTCAGATGGAGCAGTTCTTGACTGAGCACTCGTGTATTGAACACTGGAGGTCAATTATGAAATTCAACACCAAAGCTCTGGCCTTGACGTCGGCGATCCTGTGGGGGTTGGCGATGCTAGTGATGGGCGTAGGCAATTTGATCTGGGGTAACTATGGTCAGCAATTCCTTCAGACAATGTCGTCGGTCTACCCCGGCTACCATGCAACTCGCAGCATTGCAGAAGTTGTCATCGGGACGATCTACGGAGTGGTAGATGGACTCATCGGCGGCGCGGTCTTTGCCTGGCTCTACAATCAGTTTGCCAGACCCAGCGTCTGAGCAATAATGGGCCCGCTGAAAGGGGACGCTGATAGGATTCGCAGGTAGCTTTCGAGAGCAATGAATTGCTTTCGTGTCCAAGAAGAGGCGAGGCTTTTTGCGCCCCGTATCAGCTCGCGGGAATCTCGCTTGCGTTCGGTGCAAATTTCTGAACCTGAAGATCTCGATGCGACAGCCTCCCTCCTTAGGCTTGTCCATTCGCAAGACCGAGCACTCTTAGCAGCGGCTTCAATGTGAGGCCCTGTACCAGTATAGAAAAAACCACAACCCCAAACGTCAGGTCGAGCACTCGAGTGCGGTCCGGAAACGTGCTGTCGAGACTGAGCGCCAGAGCGAGTGCCAGTGCCCCGCGCAAACCTCCCCAGACGATCACATGTTGCCAGCGTAGAGGAATCTTCTCCGTCAGAGCGTTGCTGACCGGCACCAGCAGATAGACAGACAATGCGCGACCAATGAGAACCGCTCCAACACTTAGAAGCACGGGTCGCCAGGAACGTAGGAGCGCATCGACGTGTATCTCAAGTCCAATCAGCAGAAAGACCAGGGAGTTCATGATGAAGGCGATATAGGCCCAAAAAGACTCCAGGGCGGTTTTAGTCTGCGTGCTGCAATTTGTTGTACCTAGATTGCCGACGATGAGGCCCGCCAATGCGGTCGCAATGATCCCAGACAAGTGCAATTGATAGGCGAGGAGGTAACTGCCGTAGGCAACGACGGCAGTGAGAGTGATCTGTACTTCAGCGTCATCGATCGTTCGGGTGAGCCTGCTCGCTGCATAGCCGAGGAAGGAGCCCAGAACTGCTCCTCCGAGTACTGAGAAGAGAAACTGTCCCACTCCCTTCGAAACGCCCAAGTGTCCTGAGATGATGCCGGCGAGCACAATCTGAAAAAGGGCGGCTGCAGTGCCATCATTCAGAAGGCTCTCACCCTCGACAATGAGTGAGAGCCGTTTGTCCATCCGCAGATCTTTGAAGATGGCGAGGACCGAGATGGGGTCAGTGGCTGAGATAATCGCCCCAAAAAGCAACGCGATCTCCACGGGCAGGCCCGTTGTCCAATGCACTAGGTAGCCGGTAACCACGGCGGCGAGGAGAACACCCAGATTTGCAAGAAGCAGGAGGGGTGCCGAATTCCGCAGCAGGTCGCGCACGTTTAACTTGACGCCACCAACAAACACAAGGGCGGGCAGAAAAACAATCAGGATGACATCGGGAGTCAACCAGTCGGGACGTTGGCCGGGGTCGAGGGGCGAGAGGCGGGGCAAACGCAGCACGCTCAGCATCAAACCACCTGCAACAAGTGCCACGGTGTAGGGAGCCCGCAAGCGCTTGGCCAGCATCGCGATCGCGGAGGCGGCGATGAGCAGCCAGATAAGAAACTCTACAGCCGAGGTTGCCGTGATCGGTTTCATCGCTTTCGAGGCGCAGTAAGATCTTCCAGTTTATAGTCAGAGGATGAAATGCGGGGAGCGGATCGAAGGCAACGGTAAACCGCCCGGATTCGCTGTGATTGGCGTTTTCTTATTCTTTGGCGCGACGATGGCGAGTCTTGCAGCGGCAACCTTGCTCTTGCCCGGAACACCGCTTGACTGTGCTTGGACTCTCAATCCGACGGCCTACAAGGAACTCTCTCCTCTGGGAAGCAAGGTCGGCATTCTCTTCCTGCTCCTCGCTGTCGTCCTCGTTGTGTCGGGAATCGGATGGTTCCAACGCCGTCTCTGGGGATGGACACTCGCCGTCGCTATCATCGGCGTCCAAGTCATCGGAGACATCATCAACCTCATCAGAGGAGATTGGCTGCGCGGGGGAACCGGCACCATCATCGCTGGTGCGTTGTTGCTCTACCTCCTATCGGCGCGAATCAGAGATGTGTTTTCTAGAATGATCGTTTGAATCGGAGAACGGGCGATTCCTTGGGATGCGCGAGTGTTCGGTGTGAAATCTGTTTATGGGCAAATTGGGTGGTGACCGGAATGAGAGCCCAACGGCAGATCGATGGTGCTGCGCTGTTTGTGGGGAGCGAACTAATCGCGCCCGCGTTCTTTCAAACGAAAGCTCACCATTAATTTGGAGGCAAGATTTGCAGCCACCGTTCCGATCCAAGCAGGAAGTCATCATCAACGTGCCTTTGGAAGCAGTGTGGTCGTTCAGCATGGATCTCACGAAGATCCCGCAGTTCCATCCTCGCGTGATCAAGGTTGATCTTCTTTCGGGCAAGACCCTCCGCGAACCAGGTGCCTCATATCAATGTCATCTTTCGGGCGGGAAGCACACGTGCATCGAGAAGGACATCGAAATTATCCCACTGCAAAAGATCGTCACTGTGTTGCCGGAGGACACATTCGGTATCAGCAAGATTCTCAGCGATTACAGAGTGGAAACGACGTTCCAAACGCTCGGCGATCGGTCAACCAAGGTGGAAATCAGCCACTATTACTCGACGACAACCCTGAAAGCCAAGCTCCTCAACTTAATCGCAAAAGGTAAGATCGCCCGCGAGACCCAGGCAACATTGAATGCTGCCAAAGCCACCATAGAGGCTGACTGCCCTACGGGATAGGGGTTTATCAGACCGGTTCTAGATAGAGTCCCTGCTCGTGGCCTTTTCCCCAGCCACCTGAATCAACGCATCGCCGAACTCCTCAGGGTTTGCGGGCGAGAAGCAGCCACCAAATGTGGTCATCCACTGGGCGGTCAATGAAGTGATCTTCTCTGCTGATGACCTCAAAACCTGAATTGCGAACCTCAGTTTCGACCAAATCCGGGCGTAGTTCGTGATGTTCGGTCTGCGCTTCACGAGATTCTGGGGCGCCAGATCGCGGACCTCGATCGACAATGACTAGACGCCCGCCGGGTTTCAACGATTCGGCCAAGTGACGCAGGATCGCCTTTGGTTTATCGTGATAGGTATTTGCGATGAGAACCGCGTCTGCAAATCCTGCGGGGAGTCGCGGATCATCAATCGCTCCGCGAATGGTTCTGAGGTTGGATTGGCTTCGAATGAACGCTCTGATTCGAAGAAGGACCAAGGATTCTCGACGAATATCCTCCGCTACGACGCTGCCGTTCTTATCGACGACTGGACAGAGTTTCAGCGCGAAGTAGCCCACACCCGAACCGAAATCCACGACGACACTGCCTTCGCGGAGATTCAGCGCCTGGATTACTTCGGAAGGGCGTTGCCAATGGTCTCGCTCGCTTTCGATTCGATCCAACGCATGGAGAGTTTGAATGCCCTGGTAAAGATAGCTCAGGAGGAAGAGTAGTAGCACAGTGCCGAGCAGGAACAGCGCGACCCGAACACGATACGTTCGTTGGACCCGGCTCTCGGGTACCGGCATCATGTGCGTGAGTGGAACAGTCTCACACGAAGATCTTCGAACAACAATGCTCCGAAAAAGAGATCCAGATTAAGACGCCGTGCGACCTTGGTGTCGCAGCTGGATGGTGTGCGGTTGGCTTCTGAACCGGGACAGTGGTATGGCGCTAAGCGCAACCCGGTGCGACGCATGGGAAGGCAAGACGGCGCTGGACGTGCGGGGCCTGAGCTCACGGGAGAAATTCCACAAGCAATACAGGAGAAATGGAATTCCAACAGCCAGAATCAGAACGAGCAAGTAGACAGTCATGGGCCAGTTCTCCTCAGTGCTTCTACAGTTGATGATGAGCGGAAAAGCCTAAAGAAGTACTGGATAAGTCATGAAGATTCTATAAAGATTCCACTGTACCCCTGAGACGATATCCCACCCAGGGTTCGGTCATGATGTACTGTGGCTGTTCGGGATTCGGTTCCATCTTCTTTCGCAAGTTCTTGACGAAGACCCGCAGGTAGTCCACTTGATCCCCGTAGTCAGGACCCCAAACGGCTTGCAGTAGTTCGCGATGAGAGACGACCTGGTTGGCGTGTTGCGTCAGATAGCGCATCAGATCCAGTTCTTTCGGCGTTAAGTGCATGCTCACGCCTTCTCTGGATACGGTGCGCTCATCAAAATCGATCACAATCTCGCCCACGCGAACTTTCTTGGGTGACGACTGCGCACTGGGCACTCTCCTGAGGGCGGCGCGTATTCGTGCCATAAGTTCCGGAGTGCTGAACGGCTTGGTCACAAAATCGTCGGCTCCGGCATCGAGCGCGGCCACTTTATCCTCTTCGGAATTTCGGACCGTGAGCATGACGATGGCTACATCGCTGTCCTTGCGAATCGCCCTGCATGCCGCCAATCCTCCCATCCCCGGCATATTCATATCGAGCACCACAAGATCTGGCCGCATCTCCCGCATGCTCTCCAGCGCCTCTTCGCCAGTCTTGGCTTCGTCCACCTCGTAACCTTCCGCCACCAATGTTGTGCGCATGAACCGGCGAATCTTCGGCTGGTCGTCCACGACGATGATGCGGCCGCCGCTCAAGCGACCTCCTGCCGGAGCACGGGCAGGGTGATTCGGAAGGTCGTTAGTCCTGGCCTACTCGAAACCGTCAATTCACCGTTGTGGGCTCGGACAATGCCATGAGCGATGCTGAGACCAAGGCCGGAGCCCGGTATTTGGCGCTTGACCGAGGGGCTTCGGTAGAACCTGTCAAAAATCCGCAATTGCTCTTCTGGTGGTATGCCCTTACCATAGTCAGTAACTTCCACGCTCAACACACCGTCTTTCACTTGCGCCTCCATTTCAACCGCGGTTTCCGCCGGCGTGTATTTCAACGCATTATCCAACAATTGGCGGATGGCTAGTTTCATAAGGCGTTTGTCGAAGGCCGTTGCCGGCAGAACGCTCGGACAGAGTATTCGGACCGGATGCTCATCGATCTCTGTCCGCATGGAAGCAACAACATCTTCGAGAGTATCGTTCAGATTTCCAATCTCCGGATGAAGTTCGATTCGCGTGGTATCAAGACGCGCCATCTCAATCGCGTCATCAATCAATGCCCGCAGGTGCTCTGCTTCCTCATCCGCGATCGTAAGCTGTTCTTGCCTGCTTTCCGTAGGCACGTTCGGATTCGCCAGCAGTGATGTGGTTGCAGCCTTGATCAAAGTCAGCGGTGTTTTGAATTCGTGGGCCATGGCATCAATGAGTGTCATCCTTAGCTGTTCACTTTGCCGCGCAGCTTCCACCTCCTGTGCCAGATCTTGCGCTCTTGCCCGTTCGAGGCCGATCGCAACCAGGTTCGCGACGCCCTGCAGAACGGAGTCCGGCATGTTCGCGCCACGCAAGGCCATACTTGCAACCGGCTCCGACCCGCTCCGAACGCCGACGATTACGTATGGCGCACGCCCTTTGGTAGATGGTCCGTCGGATAAAACCGCAAGTCGAAGGTCGTCCTCAAATCCTTCGGGTCCCGAGATCCCGACACAATAAAATTCCCCCGCATGGCGCTCGTACAATATGGCCGCCTGAAGATCGAAGATCTCTGCCAGTTTCTCAACCAGTTGTTTGGCAAAGGGAGTGCTTCTTTCGATCAGCAACATGGCCCGACTGAAGGTGTAAAGGCGCTCGAGATCCCTTTGGCGTTCAACTGCCTCGGACGCTCTCGTCTTAGCCTTCGCGGACAATCGGCTGGCAATCAGGGAGGTTGCTAGAAAGCTCGATAGGGCGATCCAATTTTGTGGATCGGCGATCGTGAATGTTCCGATCGGGGGGAGGAAGAAAAAATTGAACACGAGGGTGGCGAGGACTGAGGCCAAGGCAGCTTCAAGGAAGCCCCACGTGCTGGCGACAATCAGGATCAGGAGCAAGTATGCAAACCCGACCGTTGTAGCGTTGACGGGAATCAGGCGATAGCCGACATACGTGACGAGGACAACGCCACTCAATGCGACGAGCACGCGCACGGGACGCCGACGGAGCACGCCTTTCTCCTCCCGCTCGATATTCTATGTCATCCTCCTTACGGCTGTGGCTGCCTTAATGGGCGAAGCCAAGCCCTTCTGGGCTGCGCTCTGCCGGCCCGTATTTCATTGATGGAATTGCAGTTGGCTGTTAGCAGTTTCGCGATCGGCCGATGGCGAAAACCAGAAATGTACAAGTCGCGCCGTCGATTGCAAAGACATGGAGATAATAAAGATATGGTGGCCAGGGAGGGAGTTGAACCCCCAACGACCAGCCTTTTCAGAGTGTGGCTATCTTATACATTCAACAACTTGCAGGTCACGGACGGCTGCGTAAGTCCTTCTAAGTACGTGCAGGTGATCCTTATTATGGGTTGCATTGTGGGTTGCGGCGATCCTTGCAGCGATGCACTCCGGGTGAAGCCGAGTCTTTAACAGGGTCGAAAGTCACTTCTCGATCCCTGCGCAACCTATTGAAAACGCGGTCTAAGCGACTTTCACGAGCTTTCGCGGGCCGCAGGCCCTCATTGACAGGCGTGAGTGTGATCCCGATTCTCGAAAAATAGAGCGCAGGTTGTCACGACGGTCAGCGAGGTTTGATCGTCAGAAATCAGAAGCATGAACAATAAAGGAGATGTCAGATGCTAGTTGCAGAGAACAAAGCCGGCTTGTCGTGGATTTCCGTGAGAGACAGACTTCCATTTGACGGACACGAGTGTGCTCTGATCTGCCGCAACCCCAATTCCAATCTTAAAAGAGCGATTGGGTGTCGGCTTCATGGCAACTGGGAAATTGAGGATTGTGCACTGGCGAAGTGCGATGTCCTTGCATGGCTAAAACTTCCTTCGACTCCTTCCAATATCTAACGGGTCGTATTGGGGCGCGATGATGGATTCCAAGTAACCACTGAAGCATTTCCCAAAAAAGCTCTAGGGAGGATGTTCGACGAATCCGCAGGAAGGTCGCAGTGTTTCAGCGGGCGAGGTGGGCGAAGTTGAAAGCTCAGCAGAAGACGGCTGCATGGTTAGGCAGCTGGGAATCCCAAGACGAATCCATAAGCCATGAAAATCACACTGGAGGACGCATTGTCCTTACTCGGCAAGTACGTCGACGAACGTACGCCCATACTTGCTGTTTTTGTAACTCCCTCGGTGTCAATCGCCCGAGTAACAGGACTGATTTACATTTTCGTTGTGGATGCAGTTGGTCCGCACCTGATCGTTGGAAAAGATGACGGTACGTCCGACCAAATCAAGTTCCGACTTTCAGATTGCGAGTTTTCATACGGCGATTTTCGTGACGCCAGTGTGTAGCACAACCGGGCTACGCAGCCGCAGACTCCGACCGTTCACGTAGTATGCGAAGTTCGGTCGCTGGAATAGTGAACTCCGCAACCACACCGCAATCTAAGCAGACGCTGAGTCTCGGAAACACCATCACAGGAAGTTTATCTAGATCTTTGAGACTGGAAAAATGGATGAATATCTCCGACCCAAACTGTGTCTGGCGATTCGACGAGCACGAGTTACACATTCACAGCACCACACCTTCCTAGCGGGACAACGAGCCCCAGTTTACCTTCCGCCTCTGAGGACGAGGTCGGCAATACAGTGGATTGTGTATATCCGAGCAGCGGTAGCTCACTTGACATTGGGCGCACCCTCCTGTACGCCAAACACGTCCACGATCTGCAATAATCTTCGAATGTGCGGTCGCTATCGATTGTCGCGCCGAAAGCAAATGATCGAAGAGTATTTCGAGCAGTGTCTCAGGCGAAGACGACTGGAATCCGCACTACAACATTGCTCCGACTCAACCGGTTCCCGTCATCCGGCAGAATCCGAAGGAACCTCGCCGGGAATTGTCTCTGCTCAGATGGGGACTGATCCCGTCATGGGCGAACGACCCATCGGTTTCTGCCCAGATGATTAACGCAAGATCGGAAACAGCAGCAACGAAGCCCGCCTGCCGCGATCCGTTGGCCAATCGTAGGTGCCTGATTCCGGCAGACGGATTTTACGAGTGGGTGCGATCGGGCAAAACAAAGCAACCATACTGCTTTGAAGTCAATGACGGGGAATTGTTCGCGTTCGCAGGACTGTGGGATCGATGGAGAGACCCGAGCGGGCAGTGGATCAGGTCGTGTTCGATCCTGACGACAACTCCGAACGCTGTGACTTCAGTCGTCCACGACCGTATGCCTGTCATCCTTGATCCAGACGACTACGATCTATGGCTCGATCCGGGGATGACCAATGTCGAGGCACTATCGGAGATGTTGAAGCCCTTCGATGCTCGACTGATGAGGTGCTACCCGATAAGCACTGATATCAACTATGTGTCGAATGACGACGCAGCATGTTCGCCACCGTCGAACTCGCCCCGACTCAGGATCAGCTATTCTCATAGCAGGATGACGAACGACGAACGCATGCAGCGTCGGTCTAGCCTGGTCACAACGGTAAACGCTCCAACCACTGAGGCTGCAGCGGCGGTCAGGCAATCTAGAATTCAAGCCGCAGTTGCAATGCGATCATCCGTGGGCTGCTGTCGCCACCCAGTCCTACCCCCAGCAAACCTGTTGGAGGCGAAGTAGCATACGTCAGCGCCCCAAAACCAGTCTGGGTCGTCGGCTTGCCGGGAATGCCAGCGAGCACGATGCTGGGAAGACCGAAGTTAGGATGGTTGAAGACATTGAAGAACTGTGCATCGAAACGCATCTTGATGTGTTCAGTCACCGGGAACCATTTCGTGATCCCAGTCGTTCCACACGAAGCTAGGACCCCGCAAGGCATTGCGACCGAGATTCCCGAACT
>CAWCQY010000007.1:0-74618 GCA_963797795.1 uncultured Acidobacteriota bacterium | reverse complement strand
CCGAGCTTTTGGCAGCGGCTTCTGTTGGATAGCCGAAGGTGAGCACTGCAGACGCGAGCAAGATCTGCAGCATTGCAGCTTACCTTTGTCACTTTCCAAAGTCCTGATTGAGAAATAACTATGGCAGTCATGAATCCTCCCGCCTTTGAGCGGATTTACAGAAACTATCTGGTTGTTTGCGGAAACAAAACGGCGCGCTCCCCGCGCGCCTTTTCCCCACTTCAATCCCACGCAAAATGCGTGTCCCACACCTCACGACAAACTCGTGACCTAGTCCCGCAGAACTCAAGTCCCGTTTCGGTTGAACCCGTTCGCGCCGAGGACTAAAATTCGTTACACCATCATCGCGAGGAGGGCTGAGATGCGCTTCGATAATTTCTCCTTTGGCTCCCTCCAGATCGACGACAGCACTTACGAGCATGATGTGGTCATCGACCGCGGGGAGATCCGCGACCGTAAGAAAAAGGCGTCGAAAAAATTCCGCAATGACTTTGGACACACGCCCCTGTCCATCGCGGAGGACATACCCTGGAAATGCCGCCGTCTCGTCATCGGTACGGGTGCATACGGCAGAATGCCAGTGATGGAAGAAGTAGAGCGCGAGGCGAAGCGTCACAAGGTCAAATTGCTGATTCTGCCCACGATGCAAGCCATCAAGATATTGCAGGGAGAGCACGAAGACACCAACGCGATCCTCCACGTAACTTGTTGAGCGCCGCGGCGAGCACCCCGCCCGTCCGCTGCTCTACTGCAGCAGGTCACGAAACCCGCGACCTGATCCCTCGCAGAATTCACAACCCACCACAACCCGAAACACCAAACCAGTCACTCGGCTCCGCACCATATGTGGGCAATTGACCCATCCGCCATAAGAGGCGTAGCGTGGTTACCATATCGGGATGGTTCTTTCTCTCTGCGCTCCACATCTCCTGCAATGTCAGCGTGCGGGCGCTCACGCTTCCTAATGCGGACTTCGCCAGTACTGTGCGAGCTTTCCTAAACCCAGAGAACGTTTCGAAAGGTGTGGGTTTTAGAACAGTAGCGGAAGGAGCTGATTTGAAACCTTGAACTACTGATTAAGAGTTAACGCACACTCATCAGCAGGATCGTGGCCACCCCACTTCTAAATCAATAACTTACCCCAAACCAAGCCCGCACGGAAGCGCTCTGTCGAAGTATTGAAAAAGCCCGTATTGGCGCATACCGGCTCGAAGCGTACGGCACATTCTGCGGCACACCTTCTCTGCAGTTGTTACTTCCGAATTGCTCAGTGATCGAGGTTGGGATTTGACGGTAGACGCCTGACGACATGACGAACTTCCTTTCGTATGCCCAGGTCCGCATTCACAGGCGAAAGTCAGTTCGTGAAACGAATTGTTTGCAGGAGGTGGACTTCTGTCCTTTCCGCGGACCGGATGCGCCCTTCGCGCTCCCGAAATATACCATAAGACAGAAGGCTGGGCACAACCGGTGATATCTGCCGTAATTGAGGGTCGCCAACTTGTCGGCGATCCGCAGGTTGGGATTTGCTCGCTATTTGGAGGAAGCTAAATTCGAAAATGACTTCATCTCTATCGGATCGTTCTCAATATCCATGCCTCTGCGACAGTGTGTATCTGAATCAAGCATCGTTGGGATTGATTGGCCAGCCAGCAGCCGCTGCGATGCACAGCTTCCTTGAGAATGTGGCGAGGCATGGCAATCTCTATATGTCGGACAGCGACGAGATCAACTACTGTCATGCCCTAAGGGGAGTTGCCGGCAGATTGTTTCATAACGATCCATCGCGCATCGCGATTCTTGCAGGTGCAAGCGAACTGCTGGGGCAACTTCCTTTGCTATTTCGTCTCAAGCCCAATGCCACAATTCTCGCAGTTTCCTCCGACTTTCCCGCAATTACTCGCCCCTGGGTTCGCCAGTCCTATTTTGAGAAAATCCGTGTTCGTTTTGTCGATGACCTTCCTGATCGTGATCTGACAGACGCGATCATTGACGCCATAGACGAAACTACCGGTGTCATAGCTGTTAGCAGCGTGCAGTACTCTACGGGCACCCTCGTGGACGTTCGTCGCCTGGTCAGAAGTGCTCAGAAGGTGGGCGCATTCCTCATCGTTGACGCGACCCAAGCGGCCGGTGCAATGCGGGTAGATACCTCGACGCTCGCAGCTGATGCGGTGGTTACCAGTGGTTACAAGTGGCTGGGCGGACACGGGGGCGTCGCTTTGGCAGCCATGTCTGAGGCCTTATTGAAACAGCTTCCGATTTTGCCAGGCTGGATGGGCGCCCCGGATCCTTTTGACTTCGACGCTAAATCAGTTTCCTTCGCGTCTGATGCTCGGCGCTTCACGCAGTCGACCATGTCCTATGTCTCGATAGCGGGTCTTACAGTTTCTATCGAACAGCTGTTGTCCCTCGGGGAGAACCGAATTGAAGCGCATGCACGTCAATTGGCCGCGCTGCTGGTTGATGGCGCTCGCGAATATGGCTGGGAACCGTTTCATGACGTTCATGGCGTGGCCGCATCTCCACACATCGTCTCGCTCGCACACAGCCGAAAGAGCGCACGGGAAACCGTGGATAAACTCCGCGACCAGAGGATTATATGTTCGGCGCGCGGCGAACGGATCCGAGTATCCCTTGCTCCTTACAACGATGCAAGTGACGTGATGAAGCTTTTTCAGGCGCTCGCGGGGTTTCATTCCGCATGAACTCTCTAAACTCCAGCCGCACTAGGGCCTTATGGAACAAGCTGCACCGAATATCTCTGCTTACTTGATGCCGAGTTCCGTCAGGTTGTCGACAGGGCGCGCCAGTACAGCCTTGTTCTCTCGTACCACAATCGGCCTCTGCAACAGCTCAGGATACTTAGCCATGATCTGGAGCAGTTCGTCCTCGCTCAGATTCTTCCCTGCCACATGCTGCCGATACGCGCCTTCATTCGTCCGCAACGCATGTTGGGGCCTCAGTCCGGCGCTACGCAATAGCTGCTTCAGCGCATTTGCCGAGAACCGTTCCTCCATGTAGTTAACGCTCTCGAAGTCTATGCCTTTCGCAGTCAAGACCCGCTTGACCTCGCGGCACTTGCTTCACGTCGGCTTTTCGTAAACGATGACCTTTGTTGCGTGCTTCATTTCCTGCGTCCGGAGACCGCTCCTATGCGCTTGCTCAGCCACGCGCCGAAAAGAGATCGTAGCAGAGCCTCAGGTAATGTACCTGGAGCACATCACTGGTTGTACTTTTTCTTATAAAAATCGAGTTGCTGTTGGAGTTGCTCTTTGCTGAGGCCCTTTGTCCACTGGTGGTAAGGGCTGTTCATAACGTCCGCGGTCACACCGGGAAGAAGCGCCTCAGCTTCGGGAATGAATTCCGTATAGAACGTCTTCGCGACCTCGTAGAAGCCGTGCCACTGGGTGTAGTCCGGGCCCATCATTGCTGTCCCCATCCGAGCCCGCCGCCCCTGATGATGCCAGAGCTCGTAGTAGGTCCATTCGATTTTTTCATCGAAGGGTGTCTTCGTGAGTTTGTTTGCGGCATAGAGCTTATCCATGATCGCTTTGGCTGGCCTGGCAAACTTCTCGTTGTAGAGATCGACCGTGTTCTCGTATTGCTTATAGAAGTTCTCTACCCAGCCGGTGGCGTGGCAGTTCGAGCAGACGTCCTGCATGGCGGCACGTCGCTTCTCCCAGTTTTCCAGCTTGAAGCTGACGACTGGCCGAAGTGTGAACCTAATACGGTCGCCCACATCGTGGGTCACGGGCTGATTACTGGTCGCGCTCATGTGACAGGTGGCGCATGTGGGCGCTGCGGAGTAGTCCTTGCCAACCACCCAGGACTTTGCATCCAGGTTCATCTTGGCAATGTTGGCGCGGAACTGAACGCCATGTTTCGATTCGGTGTAGATCTCCATCTGCGGATGATCGGGACCCAGGTGACACTTCCCACAGTTCTCGGGCTGGCGGGCCAGTGCTGAACTGAAGGAGTGCCGTCCATGACAGGCGGCGCAGGAGCCTCGGCTGCCGTCAGGATTCACGCGCCCAATCCCACTGTTCGGCCAAGTATCGGCATCAAACTTGCCGTCTTTCACATACTTGACCTCGCTGCCGTGACACTGCCGGCATCCGTTTGCTGCAGCTGGGCCGCCCTCCACTACCTCTCCCAACATGTTATCCAGAGAGCCGATAAATTGCGCCGCCTGAGAATGACGACTCTTTTCGAACTGTTCTACTTCTTTGCCGTGACAGCGCCCGCAGTAGTTGGGTGTAACAATCACGGCGATGCGCTGGCCGTAGTGCTCAAATGTAGCGGGATCTTTCTCATTGGCGCGATGGCACGAGTAGCAGTCCACATTCTTCTTGGCGTGGGCGCTTTCTCGCCACTGCTCTACAATGCCCGGCGTGCTACTACTGTGGCAATCCAGGCATGCCTGACCTTCTGCGGATACTTGGGCACGAGCAACAGTAATCACCGGGAAGAGAAGAAAACCGAGAAAAGCCACAAAGCGCATGGGAACCTCCGATCGCCAACATTCTTGCTGCAATCATAGCCCGAGCTACCTGGTGCGTTTGGCTGGCTTCGAGTCGGTTACCGGGCCTGTTCCATCGCAATCGCCCGGGGGAAAAGGATGTTGTTTTCAAGGTGAATGTGCTCATGCAGATCAGCTTCGAATTCAGACAACGCCTTGTAGAGAGTCTGGTAGCTGACGCAGGCGTCGGACGGAGCCACGTAACCACTGCTGGCCTGACGCATAGCGCGCAATGCATTGCCAGCGGACTCGTGTTCATGTTCCATCATCGAAACCGGGTTTTGCACGCTGCCGAAGGGCGGTGGGAGCACGGGCTCGTTCTTAATGACGGCTTCTTCCATCCTCACGATGTAAGGGAACAGCACCATTTCTTCCTTCATCATGTGCATGGTCAGTTCTTGCGCCAGGCCCGCAAAGGTTGTGCGGATCTCCACCAGTTCAGGATGGTTTTGGCCATGTACAGAGCAGACCTTGACGAACAAAGGACCGAGGCGGCAATCTCCTCGCGCGTGTACTTGTGATGAGTATTCTTGATGTGTGCGACCAGATCTCCTAGCGGCTCCATTTGCCAGTCATAGATCTTCCGCGCCGCCCGCGTTGTCTGCTCCGCCATTTCGAGTGAATCCAGTACTTGATCCACTGGCAGATTCGCCGCGCGGCACGCTTGTTCTAAAGATTGATTTCCGCCGCAACAATAGTCGATACCCAGCTTTTCAAAAACTCGGGTTGCCGCAGGGTTTTCCAGAGCCAATTCCCGCACAGTCTTTTCAGTGGTCACCTTCATCGCATCCTCCGGCAGCCCATCTCCACTTCTTGTGGTGCGCTTGATGTTCTGAAGTTAGTGGAAAGGGGGCCGCGTGCCGATGACTTTTGTCACGGCGACCGCAAGAAGCCGTCAGACGTGGGTTTGGGAGGTCGAAAGAGCTATTCGGCAGACTGGATTTCAGCTTCCAAAGCCTTCAGATCGTGAATGATCACGCTGCGTCCATCGATCCTTACCAACCCTTCGGATTGGAAGCGGGAAAGATTCCGAGAAACCAGCTCGCGGACCGTTCCGATCTGCGACGCCAATTCCTGGTTGCTGACCGGCAAAGTAACTTCCACTCCGTCCGCCGTGCGCTTGCCTTCGGTTCGGGCAAGGCGCAAGAGGAACGAAGCCAGCCGGTGCCGCACTGTGGTAAATGAAAGCTCCTCGATGATTCCCACTAGCCGTCGCAGCCGAGCGCCGACCACGCGCAGCACCTTGAGCGCAACTTGAGGATGAGCCACGCAGAGTGCCTGAAAGTCTTGTTTACTGACAAACAGAAGTGTGGCGTCGTCGACCGTGGTCGCCGAGGCCGGGTAGTTTCCCCCATCGAAGACCGGGAGATCTGCGACGGAGCTGCCTGGCCCATCGATGCTGAGAACCTGCTGACGTCCACCAGCAGAACTTTTGAAGATGCGTACGTGTCCGGACTCGACGACATACAGTCCCGCGCACGGTTCGCGCTCGCTGAAAACAGTTTCGCCCGGAGAAAAACGGCGAGGCACCGCACGCTGGGCTAGGAAAGCTAGTTCAGATTCCGTGAGCCCAGAGAAGATCTGGACCTTCGCCAGCGTCTGAGCGTGGTCAACCTTGATTTCCGCCACGTTGGCTATTGTACAGACGCGAACCGGCGGACAAGGACAAGGGAACCGTGCGGGCGGCTTATCGCACGCCGAGCGGGAACGGCGCCGCCAGCATCTTAGTGCGGCTCGTGTTCGCCACGTCCATGGTTCGCCATAGCTCAACTCCCCACCAGAGCAGCGCCGTGAACTCGATGAAGCCGGTCAATCCCACCAGCGGAAAGGCAACGCTAGGCACGAAATCAGTGAGTACCTGCAACAGTACGCGCCCCGAACAGCCAAGGTTGATGAGAATGAAGGGTACCCAAAGCGAGTTCATCCGATTAGAGTCCATACCTGCCAGGATCGGAACAACCCGCGAAGACACCCCCATAATCATCAGGCTGATGAAACCCACCGTGAATGCATGCCGATGCGAGCCCATGTAGGTGTGTGCGAACACTTGGCGCGTAAGCACGCCATAGAGGGGGAAGAATGGCATCATCACGCAGGAAAACAGGAGCCATATGTACGCTGCTCGAACGAACTTGAAGGTCCGGTCCGGTTGCGAAGGCTCGCTGAATACCCCAATCTGTCGCGCGAGCAGAAAGGCCCACACAGGCATGAGCAAATAGGCCACTTCGAGGCCGAGGGCAAAATAAAGCTCGTGTGTTGTGAGCAACAAGACATAGCTGACTATGTTTAGAATCAGACTGCCGTTGATCAACCAGAAGATCAGGCTCTGGCGGTCGCGTGCAGGCCGCGCCAGACCGTACACCTGCGGGACGAAGCGTTGGCTGACGCCTGCGATGATGAGCGCCGCGAAACCAAGCAACTGGATGTCTCGCAACGGCCCGTCAATCAGTGCAATGCGCATAATTAACTCATGCTCAGCGTGTGCAGTGGCCTTGGCAAAGAAAAACACAACATTCAAGATCGTGCCCAACAGGAACCACAGGAACGAACTGGCGATGAAGTTTTCATAGGGGTTGTGCGGTTCGATCGACTGCCGCGCCGTACGGAACAACACCAGCATGAAGAGCACAACCGCAGAAACTTGAGCGATGCCGGAGAGAGCTCCCAGGACCAGAGAAGCTGGGTTGGGCAATAGCATCTCTGCCGCCATGCCTGTCAGGATTCCCCCCGCGAGAAGATAGAAACTGAGATTCGCCAGATCCGGACGCCACAGGGTCGTGTTCTTAAACCGCGGAAACGACTGGTAGGCGAAGCCCATGACGAACATTCCCACCCAGCCGAAGATCATGGCGTGCGCGTGGGCATGAATCGAAGGGAGAAGGCGCAATTGCAGGAAGTTCTTGCCCAACGCAATCTGCAACAGGTTGACCGCACCCCATAGGCAACCGACCGTCAATACTGTCAACACACCAGCTTTGAAGAAGCGCCGGTAGATGTAATCGGGCAAGGTTTCTGCGTAGACGTAAGGCTGGGCGGACGGAGTTTCCATCTCGCGATTGATTTCACGAATCAATTCGTCCACATTGACCTGATGTACCGCCGCAAAGAAAGAGAGCGACTCGCTTGGGCCGTATTCACCGCCACAACCCTTCAGTCCATGGCTGTCAAAGATGCGTCGCGCGTTCGGACAGCTTTCTACAACCTCAGCCACGCTCATGTTTTCGTTGATCGTGTTCATCGTTTTGTCCCCCTCGGCTGCCGATAGAGGCAACGATAGATGTGCGACAAGCGCGGGACGATGACTTATGTCACGGACACCAGAAACTGTACGTTTTGGTACAGTGTGGACCTTCCCCAAGTGCCGTCTTTTTTAGCGTGGGTTGGACTGGGTTAAAACGGGGATTTTGGTACACCTCTTTAGGTTGCGAGTTGCTTACTTAGGCCGATCATCGACCGCACATACACCGTATTAATCCGACTGTTTTATGTATATGGACTTCCCCAAGTTTCGATATCATTGCGAACTTGCGTGGCTTCGGTGAGAAGGTGAGCACGGATACGGCTTTCTAGCATTTTCTAGGAGACAAGCAGGGTAATGCGTGTCAGAACGCCTCTAGTAGAAGGGAAAGTAGGCTCAAGTTACAGAAAACGCTGCAACTCGTGATAACGTGATCCCGGCCTTGGCGAAAAAATAAAATCTCCCTCCCGGCACCAGCTATGTCCCTGTTGTATTCAGACGCCTACGCTGTGTTGCGCCGTCATTTATTTTCGTGTGTTCCGGTTTAGGCAGTTTTTTGGGTGTAAGGGGATAGGGGGTGTTTTTTGAATTTCGCTCGATATCGCCGAGCGCATGGCGCTCAAACACACGCACAAGCGAAATGGAATTTTATTTTCCCGTGGCTTCACTCCAAGGTTTAGCTAGGGCACCAAGGAGTTCGGGCATAACCTTGCGCATGGCGCTATTCACCTTCTTGTTCTCGTGCTGTGCGTAGCCGGGTTTAGCAGCCTTGAGTTGCTTACCTCGTCTTGGTTTTGGATGGCGGCTTGCGTCTATATAGCCATACATCTGGGGATTGGCCGGGCAAAAGCAAGGACTAGTGAACACTGCAAAACGGGCAGATTCTAGTCAGCGCTGATAGGTGCCCATCAGTTCGGCCTTAGCCAGTATGTGACCTTGCATGGCCTGCTCCACGTCCTGCTTGCTGGCGCCGGGCTTCAAGTTGAGCATTTTGTCCAGGGCATAGAGTTTGAAGAAGTAGCGATGGGGTTTGCCGGGAGGCGGGCAGGGGCCGCCATAGCCGATTTTGCGGAAGTCGTTGCGACCCTGGCGGCCACCGCTGGGCACTTCGTCGACCTTGATGATGCCTTCGGGCAAGGTGGCGGTCCGGGCGGGCAGATTGAAGAGAAGCCAGTGGGTCCACGTTCCAACGGGAGAATCGGGATCATCCGCAATCATAGTGAAGCTCTGGGTTTCAGGAGGCGGAACTGTCCATGTAAGTTCGGGAGAAACATCGGTGCCGTCACAGGTGAACTTTGTGGGAATCTTCCCACCATTCGAAAAACTTGGGCTGGAGATCGCGAAAGTCATGGGGCAAGCTCCTTGTAGGTGACCAACCGGCGCGCCAGAGATGCGCGGATCGCGGGCCAGAGACTGGCCGCTCAGCAAGCTCAGAAACGGCACAGTCGCCAGTGCCACACAAGCATTCCACGAAAAGAGGCGAGTCAGAATCAGGCGCTCATAGAGATTGTACAGGTGAGACAGGTTGAGCTCCCGCAAGTCCGATTTGATTAAGGCGCAAGCGTAGAACAAGCTGACAGTCCTGCGTTTCCGGTCGCGCGTTTATTGATCAGCATTGTCCGACGCCATGCGCATCCGCTCTGGCTACCTTGGGTTGAATCAGGCGTAGTTGAGGTCTACAATTTTCTTATCCATTCTTCACCTGGGAGGCAATATGCCTCACTACGAATTCTTCTGCCACGACTGCAAGAGGCTTTTCTCGAAGATCCTATCTCTCGTCGACTACGAGAAGGGCCACGTCGTGTGCCCAAAATGCGGTAGCAAGAACGTCGAGCAGCGCTGGTCCGCATTTACCGTCATCACATCGAAAAAGAGTGCATGAAACGTGCGGGGAGTTGCCTATGCGCTTCGACAGCTTTTCCTTCGGTTCCATCCGGATCGATGGCGTCACCTGCGAATACGACGTGGTGATTGACGGCGGCGAGATCCGAAAGCGCAAGAAAAAACAGTCTAAGCAATTCCGCGACGAGTTTGGGCATACTCCCCTATCCATCGAGGAGGACATACCCTGGAAATGCCGTCGGCTGGTAGTTGGCACCGGAGCATATGGAAAACTGCCGGTGATGAAGGAAGTGAAGTGCGAAGCGGAGCGCCGCGAAATCGAATTGCTCGTGCTCCCAACGGCCCAAGCCATTGAAACGTTGGAGCAGGGCATCAAGGGAACGAACGCGATCCTCCACGTGACGTGCTGAGTTTACCCTGATTCGCTATGGGCGTGACTGTAGAGATGCACCATACCGGCGATGCGCAACGGCGGCGGGATGTGGTTGCAATTGTTGAGCATGTGCTTTCTGATTGCCCCGGCGATTGGAGGGTTTTCATTGTCGGCTCACAAGCAAATGACCGGTGGGAGATGAAGATCACCGGCCCGTATGGTTTTGAACGGTCGTACACGCTTGAAGGGACTGCCGGAGAACATGAACCGCATGCGATAGCGGCGGTTGTTGCGAGGATGGTGGCGGGAAGGTCCTAATCAGGACTGCCTACCTCAGCCCTTGGAAGCAGCAGAAAGTTTGCAATCCCACGACCGATCCACAGTTCGGCCTCCAATCGAAGCTGCTGACACCGCCCGTGCCTAACCGCCTTCGAAGGCTCGGGCGATCTCGTCTCGAACTGGGGGCGTGAGCGGCTCTACGGCCCCATTCGTCACGATAGTGATGCCCTCGCTCGACGGACGCACCTCACCAATCACCACAACCGGAACGCCTGTGGCCTCAATGGCCGTCAGGACCGAGTCCGCTCTGTCTGGCGCGACGGCGATCAGCAATGCGCCCGACGCAATCAGTTTCAGCGGATCGAGCGCGAGCGCACTGCAAATCGTGTCGGTTTCGGGAAACACGGGAATGTGCTCGCGAATAACCCGAAGCCCGAGACTGGCGGGCGCCACCAGTTCGAAGAGCCCCGTCGCGAGCCCGCCTTCCGTCGGATCGTGCATCGCGTGCACAACCTCGCCGATATTGGCAGCGAGTTGAAGCGCTCCCTTTTTCTAAGGTACGCGATGTGAGATTCCGGTTGTTCCCTGACATTCATCGCGGTGGGATACGACGCGGACATTCTGTGCGGATATTCTCTGAGTAACGTTCAGGCGGGATGGACAGCCACATCTTCCAACGAATCTGCGTAGAGCATTCTGCCGTTTATTCCCGGTGAAGTCCTTATTGAACCCTGTGGGAAACCCGCGGTTCCTACCCTGCCGCCCGTGCGGAATCGCTGCTTGAATCGAAAGGAATGCGAGCGTGGATCGTAGTACCACCGTTTTGCCACATGAACGTCAGGTTGATGCGTGGCTGAAGCTGATCAATTGCAAGCGCAGCTATTATTTTTTGTCTTTGTAATCATTATCCATAGCACGATCACCGTATTTCACGCTGTCCGCCAGATAATCGTGCCTGAAGTTGACTTGGGTCAGAACCACACACGTCCACCGCCCATTCTTTCGCATCTATCGGAAGTTGACTGATGACCTGATCCGACAACTCTGATTTTGCCAGTGCCAGATGGAATCGACCAGACGTTCATTCCGATCCTATACAATGTTCCGGCTCTCTAAACCGAGGGGGAACCAACGGCGGCGCCGTTACCGACATGTTTTCGCGCCCGTCAAAAGAAGGGACATCATCGGGCGGTCCCGTCCCGCCTGCCGGTGAACGGTCTTACTCCAGATTCGACGGTCTTTCGCTCTCCGGCCGATGTACGGTCGCCAGAATCTCGGCGATCTGCTCTGCGATCGCACCTGCGGCCGCACTCAAGTTCTCGGGCAAATCTGGAAAAACTAGAGCAGTCAGATCAACAGCAACCGCCGCACCAGCACCAGCCGCGGCAACTTTTAGAAGCAGTGACTCAAATCGAGCAACGCGTCGCTGCAAGGTAGCATCCCTCCTAGCTTTCTTGATGGCCGCAACGACCGCACGTTCCACTGCGAAATACTCGTCACTTCCGACTTCTAGCCAGTTCCGTAGAAGCGCGGCTCTGGAAGGACGATTGCCGAGACGAACCCTAGACGACGGCGGTGCTTGCGTAATGTCCGGTGGGATAACCACAACGGTCCTGTGAGCCACATTGAATGACAGATGTTGATTCGGAAGGGTGGAATCGAGGAGCCCGTCCGCCCCTTCCGTCACCAGCGTTCGAATGAGCACTTCACACTCGGGAATGCTCCCTGGCCAGCCGGCTGTGCCTTTCCCTCCCAGCACGAAGTCTGACAGCTGAGTACTTGAGAGTCCGCTCAGTGCTGGTGGCGGTCGCTTTCTAGAAAGCAGTTCTTCGAAATCCTCAAGCGTGTCGATCAATCGCTCCTCAGATTCCGCTCTCTGCCTCAGCCACTCTCCAAATGCCAAGCCGACACGGGCAAGTTCCACCGCAGCGGCAAGCGGAGGCACCAGCCACACAGTGACCTCATCTGGTTTCTTTTCGGCCGTACGCGGCTGACCAACTAGCTCCTCGGCGGACGAGGATTCGAATTTCCCAAGAAAATGGCATAGGCGATCCCACAGACGAAGGGGAAAGACGCCCACAAGGGCAGGATCCCGAAGTATTAGCTGTCCTATTGCCCATCCAGTACTCGCAACACTAGCATAGACGTCGGTAAGTGATGGAGCCCACGACAACTGCTCTAAGTGATCGTGAACGCTGCGGACCAGATTGGCATCTTTCATCAAATCCCAAATCGTGGAGAACAGCTTGACCTTCAAAGATACTTCGATGTGGGATGAAGCGAGGAACTTCGATACGTCCGTATATTGGGAGTAGTCACGCCCATTAGCATCGCGACAAGGAACTGTGGTCCTGAGACGGTAGTGAAACTCAAGTTGTCGTCGTAAAAACTGCTTGATCTGGCGGAGAGAACGGTCAAGAGCGACATGCAAACAGCTGGATGCTTCGTCAGTTTCCCCGGCGGCTGAAGGTGTATTTGCGTGAAGACCACAGTCAACTGCAGGTGAGGTCAGAAAAGTCCCTATGTGCTCGAGCAAAGAAATGAGGCCCTCTAGGCTCGCGGTGTTGAAGTGATCTTCCCCAAGCGCATTGAGCGAGAGCTCGATTCCGTACCATTCGTTGCCTTTGGTACCAAAGGAGCGAAAGGAATCGACGATCTGGTCGAACGTTTCGTCATTTCGGTGCACGACGATCTATCCCTGCGAAAGAGAAGTATACGATGATACCAACACACGAGGGAACCCAAACGTCGGCGCTCCAACGACAACAAACCCGAGCTATTGGGAGGCAAAACCACGATATACCTTGGCTGTCGCTTGTCGGTTCGCACAGTCACATGACGGTGTGACTAACATGACGGCCCGTGGGAAGAGCGCGGAATCCTCACGCTAACGGAGGTTGAAATCCCGAACGTGGCGTGCATGATCCAAGAACCAAAAGAGCGGCGGTTAGGTTCTCGCTCGACATGATCAGCACCTCGCCTAGCGTCCCACCCGTTGTGCTGCCTGATCGATCCACGCGCCGATGTTCTTATGCCCGTCGTCGCTAACGAAGTTGTAGATAACTGTTCCGGATGACAGCAGACTCACGTAGCCTACAGCCGGATCCGCAAGATAGGGAGGCAATTTCACCGGATCAGTGTAATCCGCATAACGAACCCACCGTTGTTGGCTCGGCACGAACAGATAATAGAGTGGTAATCCGAATGGGGACGGCTGCACTTTACCAACGGCCATGCAAGCCAACGGATTAATTCCCAAAAGATGGGGCAAGCGGCTGACGTGATGTCGAATGCTGTTTATGTGCACGGCGAGCAATCCGCGCCCATCGATCACCGCTCGGGCGATCTCATACAGCACCCAACGGCGGGACCACGTTAGCGAACCCACCAGAACGCAAACAGCAGACGTGTGCTCAACTCCTTCGCGAATGAGACGCTTGACGGATTCGGGGGTATCTAATTGGCGTCTTTCCCAGAGACTGCTATCGTAAAAGCTCCGTATTAAGGGCGCGTCGGGGTGGTCGATTTTCCACGCTTGCCGAACATTATTGACACGCATGATGTCGTCGAAGTGGAACGAAAAATAAACCCGTCGCTTCTGGGCCTTCGCGAAAGTGCCAATGCGTGATCCGAACCCGCCGCCCATAGATGTCCCCCATCGAGCCGCCTTTGCAGTGCGCGGTTATCGAGAACAAAACATCAGCCACATTACTAGAACTATCGTATCTTTACCTGAGTTGGCAGCCGCGAAGGAATCCGTCCGAATCCACGGCGGCGGCGACCATCGATTCCGTCTTTGTGCTCGGCTTGAACTCGGAAGATTGTCGATAGACTTGCGATAACGCACCATTGGGATTTCTCAGTCCGCCCAGTAAATTAGTCGCGGCTTTGCTGCGCCTTCACAGGCCACCGCTCGTCGATCCGTCGCAAGACTTCCTCAACCTACTTGATCGAATCGGCATGGCACTGAACGTTGCGGGAAGCTTCGTCCCACCGCCGTACCGAGCCAACTTCCGGGATGCGCTACGATTGCCAGCACGCGCTTGCGACCTTCGTCCATAGGATCAGGGCAGCATATTCTCCTTGTGTTCGCCTACATTGTATTCTGTTCTGAAACTGGAAAATTCAGTTGAGGGGGTATTACCTTTTGGGAAAAATTCGGCTACACCCCCCTTGGTTGGGCACGCGGGAGAGGCGTCGCGAGGGATAGGAACGGAAGTCATCAATAGGAAAGACCACACATCCCGTTCAATCGGTTGCGTTCCAACCTCACTTCATGCTTTTGAGACCTATCGTTCCTCGTCCCGCCTTCTTACTATGGATTTTGGCCATCTTCAGGTCGAACTGGTGGGGAGGTCATCCGGTGTCTTACGAACAGAGAAAGAAGCGAGCCAAGAGATCAAAGCAAGCCAAGGACACGCAAGGGACTGTGGAGAGGAGGGTTAGCATGAAAAACGACTTCAGGAAGAGCGTCCTGATCGACTATCGCTTGGTCATGGCGATCAGCGTTCTGGTGCTTGTCATCAAAGTCGCGATGACGCACTGACCGGGCGAATCGACTTTGAACGGCCCGCCGTTTGCGAGCGAAGCGAGCGGCGGGGCGGGCATCTGGGCACTCGCGTATTCCAGCGCATTGCATCCCCCAAGCGAGACTCGCGGCACAGGACAAGAAAGCCGTATGCGTTTGGACGGCCCTGGAAATCGAGCGCGAAAAATAATCTTCTGCAGATCCAGCCCAGATTTTCATGACGCGTAGTTAGTTCGTGCGGACATCTTCGAAAACCCAAGCGATGCCTTCAGTGCAGCAGGCACGCGTGATGCTCGTTTCGTTCATGCGTTTACAGACAAAGACGATGTGTACGATCGGTACGATCTTGTCTTTCGACTGCTTGACCAGCGCCTAGTCTCGCGGTTTACGGCGGAAATTGCCCCAGGCGGGATAGCAGGTTTGATCGATCCGGCCAGCGTTACTCGGCTTCTCCACGGATTACGCTTGCGCTATGCAACGTCGGAAACAGTTGGGAGTCTCATCCCAACGATCAGCGTTACGCCGACAATTCTGTTGAGATCGAATACCGGTTCTTGGCTTAGGATAGCGCGAAGCGACGATGTCCATATTCTCCCTTACGACTATACTCAGCTTTCGACGCACCTTCGGCGGGTCCATGCAGCCGCTGAACTCTTGCTCAATCGCGTACATGAGCAGCTTGGCCGACAATTGCAGCCGGCAGCGCTTGACGAACATTATGCTGACGAGGCATTCGAGGGCATGCCGGCAGTCGAGGAGTTGCAGCGTCAGGGCGACCACTTCAGGATCGTGACCGGTCGTTGCACACATTACCTCCTTGCTGAACCAACCGTACCGGACTGCCCGCACCACGATTTCGGAAAGTCTGTCGAGCTTCATTGCCAGGTTGGACTCTTACCGATTATCAACAGATCCATCGAAACTCCGCGCGCCTATTTCACGAATACACAGTTACACCACTGTTGCCACGAAGACGTAGACGCTGCGAAGCACGTAATCATCTCCGAAGAAAACGAGCCCAGGTGTGGCGTTCGGAGTGGCAGAATGGGCGATGTGTTTTGCGAGATCGTACCGTTTGATGAGTTCCTTTGCTGTCGGACCTGTTGCTTCCAAAAAGTCTGTGCAGCGACGCAGGTGTTGCGATTGCCATGCGTACAGCCTCCAGCCCACAGCCAAGAGAACCACGAGTGAACGATAGTTCCGGCGGCGCCAATCTTTTCGCCAAACAGTCGCTCTGAAGAGTCTCTTTTCCCACGTGCGCCGTTGACGAATCGTGCCGTTCTCTCAGCCAAACGAGTCATCGCAATGACGAATATGAAAAACGCTGCCTACAGATTAAGGGCTTCTCTCGCTCTGCGCCGTGCTTCTTCGGAGCGCTCCCCGATCAGTCCGCTCATCGTGAGTCTGTCGAGCTCTCGCGAGGGGGGGTCGATTCGCCAGACCGTTCCTTCACCCGCCGTTGTGGGACGTCGCCCTTAGGGAAGCTCTGGGGGTGACCAAGGACTAAAGCAGCGTAAATTCACCGACGACAGCGGACACCGTCAACCAGCACGGCAACAGCCCAGAAAGCGGGACACGAAATGGCGAAGGCAAAGAAGACAGCAAAGCAGCCGCTCCCTGCCATCGACTACAATGCGCCGCTGGCTGACGGTGAGGACAGGCTAACAAACCTGCTCAACCAAGCAGCCCCACATGTCGCCCGTGCGTATGTGGACGCCAAGAAGAAGCGAGCCAAGGAGGAGAAGCGAGCAGCGAAGGCAGAGGCACAGCCCAGAGAAGTCCCCCAGCCCCAGACGCCTCGTGAGGCGTTTTCTCTTGCGCTGGAGGCGCTGGACGGAGTCGAGAACTTTCACCGAAACTTTCACCGAACGGTCTAACCAACCCCCATCCAGTCTAACGAAAACACCGCCTAACTCATTGAAAAGTCGTGGAATGGCGGGTTATGTAACCATTAAGAGTCAGTTGCTCTGCCAATTGAGCTACGCGCCCGCTCGTGGGTTCAGCTTCGCCCTCGGGGTTCCGCGTATCTGATTGCGGACGACGGGCGATTGCTCATTGCAGCCGGGAAGCTGCTCTCCGGAATCACCGTTCTGGGCGATGCGAATACCGATGATGAATATAACACAGCCGGTTACGATGGTACCAACGTGGTCGCCAGCCGGAGATGCCTGGTTCCTCGCGATACTAACGTGCATATTTACCCAGCAACTTTTGTTTTAGGATGGGGTTTCGCAAACACGGAGGGTCCATGACAAGAATGATGCGGCTCGGTTTTGTAGTGTTTGTGCTGACTCTGCTTTCGACGTTTCCGGTGGCGGCGCAAACTACGCCTGCTTCACCGTTGCCCAGACCGGGAGTGCCGGCGACCACCACCCACAAGTCGCCTTGCTGGCAACAGGTGGGCCTCTCGCACTCGGCAATGCAGCAGCGCAGACAAATTGAAGAGAGCACCCACAGCCAAGTGGAGTCCGTGTGCAGCGATTCCTCTTTGACGCCCCAGCAGAAGCAGCAGAAAATTCATCAACTCCACGCGCAGGCGCATCAACAGATGGGAGCCCTCATGACACCGCAGAAAGAGCAGGCGCTCAAATCATGTCGGGAAAGACAGGGAGAAGCTCCTCACATGAGCGGCGGCCACGGAGCCGGGCCTTGCGGCGAGATGGCATCCGGGAACAGGCCTTAGCCGCCGGATTCTGTCACCGCGGGGCGTTCTTTCTGATTTGCACCCGGGGTGCCGTCTAAGAGCGCGACCGGGATCGGTTGACGAACCTTCACGAACGCTGGCGAAGATCCGCCGCGAATGGCGCGACGGCGTCGGAAACGCTTCGATTGGGCCGGCGTGGCGATGCTACTGGCGGACGCTGTTCCAAGGTGCCCAGCAGCGGAGTGTCTACCAATCCATTGGGTTCGAGCACGGACACAAAGCCGTGCCGGGCGCACATGGCTTCGACCCATCTTTGTTGTCGGGAGCTCAGTACTTTGACCGGCAAGGTCTCAAAGTTGCGAAAAATCCACAGCAGATAAACCCGCTGTAAGAACGAAGGATTCAGATACCGTGGCCCCAGCGGCGTGAGCACACGCAGCACACCTTGGGCAAGCTTTTCCATCCACATGACCGGATCACCTAAACATTTGCAGTTTCTAACGTCGATGCTTGGACCAGAGCAATCCAAGGGCCAGCATTATTGCACCAAATGTCAGGCAAAGGGAAGCAGAATCCGAACTTCTCGACAAATTTTTACCGGCTACGGCAGATGCCCGTAAAGTTCCGGTCAACGAAGCTGAGGTCATCCCTGAAGCTCCGGCAAGGTGGCGATACTCCGGATACTCGCAGCTACGCCGAAACGGCCGTCTTCTCCCCCCGGTTCCACGCGGACGACCGAGGCTTGGCAGCACACCCAGCGCTTTTCTCCCTGGGTGAGTTCGGCGGGGAGCATCAGCACCATCTCCAGTTCGCTTCCTACAAGAATTTCAGAATCGGCATAGAGGAAGATGCCGCTCGTACTTAAGTCACGGGTATATCCGGTGGCCGGTTCGCCTTGCGGGGAACGGATAGAGACGCCCATGCGCACGGGTACGCGCTGGCGGGAGCGGCGTTCAGACTTGGGGTCGGACATGGAAGGCTGCAGGTTATCACACGGTCACAGCTCGGAGAAACCAGATGTCGTTTAGCATGGGAAGCGTGAACCGTGCAGACTCATCCCGGCGAATCGGTTTGGCACGCGCGCTTTCGAAATCCGGCTACTGCTCGCGCTCGGAAGCCTCGAGAGTGATCCGCGCGGGGCGTGTGCGCCTGAACGGCGGAATCTGTCGCGATCCCGAAGCCCCCGTTCGCTCTGAACGCGATCGGATCGAAGTGGATGGCAGGGAACTTGCCGCCCAGGCGAAGGTTTACCTGATGCTTAACAAGCCTCGCGGCGTGGTCACCACGGCTTCCGATGAACAAGGACGCGAAACGGTGTACGCCTATCTGGACGAGGGACTGCCGTGGGTTGCGCCCGTCGGACGTTTGGATAAAGCCAGCGAGGGCCTGCTGCTCCTGACCAATGATTCCGAGTGGGGCGCGCGAGTGCTGGCGCCTGAGACGCATCTCGATAAGATCTATCACGTCCAGATTGGAGCGGTGGCGGACGCTGCGCTGATCGAATCCATTTGCATGGGAGTCAAGGCGGACGATGGCAGTCTCCTGGGCGCGAAGAGTGCGCAAATTCTGCGCGGTGGTGAAAAAAATACCTGGCTTGAGATTGTGCTGGACGAAGGCAGGAACCGGCAGATCCGCCGCATGCTGGCGCAGCTTCAAGTCACTGTGTTGCGACTGGTGCGCGTGGCCATTGGGCCGGTGGTGCTGGGCGACCTCTCGAAGGGCGAGTCCCGGCCGTTGACGGCGAAGGACAAGCGGGCTCTGGATCGGGCGATGCGGCAGCCACTGGGGGCAAAACTAATGTAGGCGCGGGCGTCCTCGCCCGTGCGGCCTACATGAAAGTTGATAGGAGTTTCGTGAATGCCCGTTTCAGTGAGGGCGCGGTGTCGGAGACTGCGGAAAAACTCGATCTGACCTCAGACCGGTTGTCACAGAGAGTGAAACCGGAAGCCGTTTTGAACACTTTGTTGCACGAGTAAGCCCGTGCCGTTCTCGAGCTTATTTTACGAAAGGCAGGGTAGACAAAACTTTCGCGGCGAGCTCCAGTTGCTGCAGGTCATCTTGAGAGAAATCTGGTCCTGCGGTCGCTGGATCAAATCCTTTGCGACAAACTTGAACTACGCCGAGAACCTTACGTTGTCCGTCAAGGATAGGCGCCGACATGAGCTTTTGAATCGCATTCTGGCCGGTTTTTTCGATGTCCTCTGACTCGGGGTTGTTCAGCTTTACGCTCTCGAAAATGCTGGCGTGCTTCACTTTGACGAAGGCGTTGAAAAGTTCCGTTTTCTTGGTGGATGCGGTATGAGCCGCCACTGCCGAGGAACTCGAAACCGGGATCGATCCTGCCGTTTTTAACTGTTCCGGATGGACGAAACTCAGCAGACCCTTTTCCAGGCGCATCAGGGCAACTTCGGTCGGTCGCACTCCGAAAAGTTTAGCCAGCGCAGCGCAGAATTGTTGCGGAGTTGCCGCCTGACTCAGCACGTGCTCGACCGCAGCATTTGGAGCCCGTGCCAGAGCCGGAGCCGCTGCCGTGCCGCCCTGATCGGGATTTTGTTTGCCTTGCATATCGCCTTGCACCAATGCGGATTCCCACTTCTTTCAGCGAAACCATGGTGACCTATTGCAATGGCTGCATCAAGTTACCGAAGTACTTTCGGGCGAGAAGTGCTTCGCCATTTCCTTTAATCCCTGGTCAAGGCAAGACCTTTTTCGCGCCAGCCCCGAATGCCCCCATCCATCGAAAGCACGTGGGTATAGCCCATCCTTTGCAGATTGTCAGCGGCCAGGGCAGAGCGAAATCCGCCGCCGCAATAGAGCACCATCGGCGTGTCGGGATCCGGGACCCGATCCTCGACATCGCGCTCGATGATCCCTTTACCCAGGTGAACCGCGCCAGGCAGATGATCGGCTGCGTACTCACTTTCTTCACGAACGTCGACGAGCAAGAACTTCTCGCCCCGATCGAGCTTGGCCTTGACATCGTCGATGCTGACTTCGCGAATGCGCTTTTTGGTATCTTCCACGATTTTCAGAAAACGAGGTGAATGCTGATGAGCCATGTTTTCTCCATCCGTGTCGTTCCAAAGGCGAACCGTTCTTTTACGACACAAGAATAAGTTTGCCCTAATTTTATCGGAGAAGCTCGAAGGCAATGCTGAGGATTCGCGCCTTTGTGTGAAGATGTGCTGCTCGTGGTTTTAAGACACTGCCAAATGTTCGAGTGAGTTGAGCCGGAGTGAACTACTGACTAGTGTCCGACGAGATTTCGGTGATTTCCACTGGAGTCGAGACAATCGCGGCCGCCGAGCACTCCAGCAGTCGTTGCAGATCGGCTTGTAAATTGGTGCGGTCTTCTTCGCTCAGGTCGGCAAATTCAAAGGGCTGAAGATAGCCTTTGGTCGCCCACATCGGAAACAGCATTCGTGCCTTGCTGCGCACCGTGCTGTTGCCCACGTGGAAGATGACCTCGACTTTGATTCCCTCATCCAATGGGGTCTCGAGATGGAGCAGTCCTCCGGTGATCGAGAGCTGGTGCAGCCGTCCCCGAGTCTGCCGTCCGTTTTCCAAACGCACCAGGGACAGCACAGTGCCTGCGAGCTTTACTCGGGGAGCCCGGCGGACGGTCTTTGCTGAAGGCTTGGCCATACTCTACACCCGACTATTTCATTTTGACCGTTCCGGGTGGGAGATTACGAAAGACCGGCCTCTTTCCCGGTCAGATAGGAAAAAGGCCATCCCCATCGTCGGCCGAAGTAACCGGGGTGCAGGTCACGCTCCTCAGGCGGTCGTCTCGTAGGACCTCTGGCCAAGTCCAGTCTCACGGGCCATGCTTTCCGGCTGGAGTGGGCTCGCCATTGCGACCCGTTGAAAGGTTGAGCCCACAACATCAAAGGTCTTAACGTAAGGCGGACCGTCCAGGAGATCTTCGAGAATCTTCAACACCTCCGGATGTCCCATCGAGTTGTACACTTGAGCATTCTCTTGGTGATCCCAAAAGCTGATGGTTGCAACTTCGGTGTCATTGGGCACGGCCAGGGTGATCAAGTCCAGAAAGCCTTCCTGCTTACGCAGCCAGGGAAGGATTTCACACTCCATGAGATGGGCGAACTCCGCTAATGAGTTCGGTTTCAGGCGCGCGGCAACCTTGCGGGCATACATGTCACGGTCTCCTGTAGTGGCTGGCTTCCTATCCCGCGATCGGATGGATCGGCACAGGGGGACACAATTAGTAGTGCGTTCACGAGCCGAATCGTTACATCCGCGGCGCCCTTTTTGTTCAGGGTTTCTGCCGCGAGATCTACGGCTTGGCGGTGCGATTACCAGTATCCTTTGAGCAGCAAATAGCAGGGCAAGGACGAGCGGCCCTTTGCGCCCGCCTGGATACCGCACACGAAGGTTCGGCAATCATGGAAAAACGGGATGTACGGGCCGACGAACTTCGAGCTGCGTACCTTCCGGATGAGAGTGTCTGCTTGCGCGACCGTCATCGGAATCGGCTCGCCGACCGGATGCCCGGCTCCGGGCGCTTTGGCGTAGCGGTAATTCAAAGGTGGCAGGCCGAGGACGGGCAGTGGATGCATTCCCGAAATTCGCTCGATGTTGCCGTAGCTGTCCTGCAGGGAAACTTGGCCGGCATCGATCAAGGGCACAGTGGCGGGACCGAAGCCGAGTGTGAGAGTTCCTTTTGAACTCTGGACTTCCAACCAGTGATGCGCGAAGAGGCCGCCGCGGGTTGCGCGAAGTTGCAAGTTGACGATTCGCGAAGGATCCGCGATCACCGGCGCTGGCTCAACTTCCGGAAGCCCGTGGGCAGGCCGCGCGGAAGCGCCGGGCAGAAAGCAATTTGCAAGGCCGAGGCCGCAGGGCGTCGTCCGGTCTTGCAGAAAAGGGCTTGAGCGAAAAGGCGCGACCAGGCGACGCAGCAGCTTTGTGGGCCAGGGCGCGGCGATGGCAATCGTGGGCAATACGAAGCATCCGAGGACGACCAACATCCACCGAAGACGAAGGGCGAATCGAACCACACGAGAGGCGCGACTCCTTCGCGGTGACGCAAGTTGCGGTGGCTCTCTGTCTGTCATGTAATTTCGATTCCCGGCGGACGCTGGTATAGCACCGGCTCAGCCCGGAGTTTTCTTCTTCCGACAAGAGGCTGATCCACCGTCCAACTTTGATGCTGGCCCTTAAGGTATCCGTTGCGCCGTTGGCCCAGCAGCCGTCGAAGGTACCGCCGAAAGTAGTCAGGAGGCTGCCGGACTTTGCGGGATACTCCTGGAAGACGGAACTATAGCACCGAATCATCGGGCAGGCGGCGGATTGGCCGGCGAGTGTCCGCTCTACATTGATCTGCTCTCGTTCTTGATGGCAGGTGACTTGGCGCTACCGCACGAGCGAGGACGTCCGAGCCTACATTCGGGATGCTTGTCGTTCTAAGGTCCTGATTTCACTGGTTATCTCAGTCGTCGCTCCAGTTCCAAATTGGGACTCGGCTTCGCCTGGTAACGATCGATTTATTACCGCTGTCACTTTACTGGGGCATCGGCGCGCCATAAGCTCCGGTTTATGAAGTTGAATGCCTTGCTGGTATCGCAGGATCGCCCGTCGCTCCGGGTGTTGGCGGCGCTGTTGGACGTGCTTCAAATCGAGCACCAGAATTGCGGTTCGTCGGGCGAGGCGGTGGAGTTGCTGGTGCACGGGCACCATTCGGCGCTGGTCCTGGACTTCGATTTGGCGGGCGCAGGCCAAGTTGCCCGCATGGCCCGAATGGCGTCTCCGCAGCGACGGCCCGTGGTCTTTGCCATGGTCAGCGCGTTTACCCCGGTCGGCGGAGCGTTTCAGTCGGGAGTGAATTTCGTGCTGTACAAGCCACTGGCCTTCGAGCAGGTGGCGCGGTCGCTGCGGGCGGGGCAGGGATTCATGAAGGCGAACCCGCGCCATTCGCCGCGTCATCCATTGGAGGCGTTGGTCTATCTGCAATTCGGAGTGGCGGCTTTGCCGGCGATCGTGCTCGACTTGAGCGAGCAGGGCTTGGCGTTGCAAGCTCCGGAGCCCTTGCCGCCGGTGCAAAATGTACCGTTGCGCTTTGTCTTGCCGGGGACGTCGCACCTGGTGGAAGCGACCGGCAAAGTGATCTGGACGGACGACGACGGCCGCGCTGGATTGTTTTTCTCGCGCATTACTTCGGCTTCACGACACCATCTGAAGAATTGGCTCGCGAAGCGCGGAGTGAAAACGAAGAACGCCGTGCGCGCGCTTTTGCCTCCGCAACGGGCGCGACGTTCGGCGCACGCGTCGCATTGACTTTTCTGTAGAGACGTAGCTAGCTACGTCTGTACAGTGCGAGCGGATGCTTCGTGCTAGACTCAGCTCGCACTGAAGCAGCGCCGCATGGGTGAACTTACCTTCCTGTCTGCCGTTTCCATGGCTGAACAAATCCGTCAGGGAAAGCTGTCCCCGCTTGAACTGGTGGATGCGCATCTCGCCCGTATCGAGAGAATGAATCCAAAGCTGAATGCATTCGTGCAAGTGGATAGTGAAGGCGCGCGCCGTCAAGCTCGCGAAGCCGAACATGCCGTGGCTCGCGGGGAAAAGCTCGGGCCGCTACACGGGGTTCCGGTGAGCATCAAGAGTTCAATCGAGGTCGCAGGCTTGCGCTGCGAGGCGGGCACGAAGCTTCGCGACGGGTTCTTGGCGTCATACGATGCGCCGCTGGTTTCGCGTCTACGCGGGGCGGGCGCGATCGTCCTGGGCACGACTAACGCGCCTGAGCTTCTTATGGCATGGGAGACGGACAATCTTCTGTACGGTCGTACCAACAATCCCTGGGATCTGTCCCGAACCCCCGGCGGATCGAGCGGCGGCGAAGCGGCGGCGATCGCGTCGGGATGCTCAGCGGGTGGGGTGGGCAGCGACGGCGGAGGCTCTATTCGCGTGCCCGCGCATTTCAGCGGAATCTGCGGGCTCAAACCTACGCCGGGCCGGATCCCTGCGACTGGCCACTTTCCGAACTCCGTTGGACCATTTGCTTTGCTCGGAGTGGTTGGGCCAATGGCACGAACGGTTGCGGATTTGAAAGTGCTATTCGAGGTGATGCAAGGGCCGGACGATGGCGATCCTTCGGCTGCGCTTGTTCCGGTGCGCTGGCCGGACGCTCACGATCTGAAGAAACTTCGTGTCGGCTATTTTGAGGACGACGGTCGCACTCCCGTAACGGCGGAAACCCGTGCGGCTGTGCGTGGAGCGGCTGAAGCGTTAAAGCGTGCAGGATTCACAGTTGAGCCTTTCCGTCCTGAAGGGCTGGAGCAGGCCCGACGACTCTGGTGGCAGTTTTTCGGGATCGCAGGTGGAATGCTGCTACGACCGATGACCAAAGGGCGGGAAGCTGAACTCAGTCCGCTTCTCCAGCAGTTTTCCAGTTGGGTTGCCGCCGAGCCGTCCCACACGGGCGAGACGCTGCTCGATACCTGGATCATGCGCGACGTTGTGCGCATGCAGGTTTTCGCGCAGATGCGCGAATATCCTATCCTGCTTTGCCCGGTCGCTTCGATTCCCGCTTTTCGCCATGGCGAGCGCAGCTGGAGCATCGACGGCAAGACCGTGCAATATCTTGACGCGTGGAGCTATACCGAGTGGTTCAATCTGCTCGGGACCCCGGCGGTGGCAGTTCCATTCGGGCGCTCACAGGAAGGCTTGCCGATCGGAGTGCAGATCGTCGCGCGTCCGTGGGAAGAAGAGTTGGTGCTCGCAGTTGCAGCCGAACTGGAAGCACAACGCGGACCTTGGCAGGCACCGGACGTTAACTTCGAATAAACGCCGTTCTCTCCGACCGCTGGGTCGTCGTGGTAAAACATTTGCACACATCAATCACGAAGGACCCGCGGAATACAAGTAGTCCTCTCTTGTAGTAGGTTCGTCATTCAAGTAGACTTCGTCGCGTCGGTCACGATGAGTTTCCGTCGGCTGTTCAGCCCTAAAAACATAAAGAATAAGGTGGTGTATCGTGCCAAAGAAATTGTCTCTCGCGGTAATGCTCTTGCTCGCTCTTTCCAGCATGTCGCTGGCCCAGAAACTGACAAACCTGGTGAATCAGCCGCCGGACGGCGCTGGAATCGGATTCCAGATGACCGATGGTACGGTGATCTTTCAAGGCAACAGCCAATCGGATTGGTGGAAGCTCACACCCGACAAGTTCGGAAGCTACGTGAAGGGAACCTGGTCGCAAGTCGCCAGTCTGCCTTCGGGATATGTGCCTCTGTATTTCGCGTCGGCCTGCTGGCTGATGGCCGCCTGGTGATTGTGGGCGGCGAATACAATGACCTCGACTTCCTGCTCACCAACAAGGCTGCGATCTACGATCCGGCGAAGAATAAGTGGACCGCGCTGGGTCATCCGAAGGGTTGGGGCTATATCGGAGATTCGCCGTCGGCGGTGCTGCCGGACGGTAAGTTCATGGTGGGGAGAAAACTGGACAAGCGCGCGGCGGTTCTAGATCCCGCGACTCTTAAGTGGACCGAGGTCACGACAACTGGCAAGAAGGACTTCAATGCCGAGGAAGGCTGGACCCTGATGCCTGATGGTTCGCTCCTGACCTACGATGTAAAGGCGGCTCCGCACTCGGAAAAGTATATCGATTCGATGGGATGGGTCACGGCGGGCAGTACGGGTGTTGATTTGCACTCGCCACACGAAGGAGGTTGTATTCCTTATCCCGGTGGCTGTTATGCCGCTCCAGGAGAAGTAGGCCCCGGTATTCTCCTTCCAGACGGTACGGTTTTCGCTACGGGCTCTGGTTCGAATGGCGGTAGCGGCCCCGGACACACTGCGGTCTATCATCCGGGGAAGAAAGCGACCGACCCAGGTAAATGGACGGCTGGCCCTGATTTTCCGAACGATGACAACGCCGGTGATTCGTTTGCCGCTCTGCTGACGAACGGGCGCGCGCTAGTGCTCGGCAACTCCGGGACGCTTTACGAGTTTGATGGCAAGAAACTGACGGCGGGACCTTATGCAGGCTTCGGATCCAGTTTGATGGTGTTGCCCACGGGCGAGGTGATCGTGGCTGGCGTTGAGGTCTACACTTCAACGGGAAAGCCTTTGCCGGCTTGGGCGCCGAGCATCACGAACTGTCCGAAGACCGTCACACGGGGTTCCACTTACAAGATCTCTGGGAAGCAGTTCAATGGCTTGTCGCAAGCTGCTTCGTTCGGAGATGAGGACGAGACGGCGACGAACTATCCGTTAGTGCGGATCACGAATGGCGCCACCGGCCACGTCTCTTATGCCAAGACCCACGACCATAGCACCATGGCGGTTGCCAGAGGAAGCGCCATCGTTTCGACAAACTTCGATGTGCCTGCCGGGATGGAGACCGGAACGAGTTCGCTCGTCGTAGTGGCGAATGGCATTCCCTCGAAGGCGGTGAGCATCACAGTCAACTAGGGTTTGGTCCCGAGACCTGCCGTTCGACGAAGGACCTACGCGGAAGTCAGCTAGGTCCTTCCGGCAATCAGCGTGCGGGAACCGCTTTAGCTCTTTGGGCGGCCGGTTCGCACCAGCCCTGCTTTTTTTCTCAGCTTGGCATAGACCTCGGGCAGATTTTTCCTGAGCCATTTGTAACACTCTCGGCGGAGCAAGGTGTGCTTCCGGTTGTGTTGCCGGCGACGCTCCTGGGTACGCTTCTCTTGAGCCGTGAGTCGTTTTTTCATCGGTAAATTCTCGCTTTCCTAAGAGATCAATTTAGAATACGGGACTTTGATGCCGTAGAGATTCATAGAGATGGCGTCAGCGAAAGGGTACCAACCTTATCGATGATACCCTGTTCACCGAATTTCGTGAGCGTCCTGGAGAAAAAAATGCAGGAAAAGATCGGATTGCCTCAAGGTCGATTGGTTAATTACTCGAAAGCCGGGGCCACCCATGGGGAGACTCGGCGCATGACACGGAGTCGCGCGAATTTGATTCGCAGAGCTTGGCTTCGGACAACCTGGCTTCTGGTGGTGGCGTTCGGATTCTTTTGGTTCGCGGCGAGCCTTCGCGCGCAATCGCCGGCGCCGCAACCCGGCGATCTCTTCGTGCAGCACGATGTGCCGATGAAGACTCGCGACGGGGTTACCCTCTACGCCGATATCTATCGCCCCAATGCCGCGGGAAAGTTCCCTGTGATACTTATGCGCACGCCTTACGACAAGAGCGCGAGCTGGGCGGTGGGGCCTGTCTTCAGGATGGTTCCCCGCGGATACGTCGTAATCATTCAGGACGTTCGCGGCCGTTACACTTCAGAAGGCGAATGGTATCCATTCCGGCACGAACAAGCCGACGGCTTCGATACCGTGGAATGGGCTGCCGCGCTGCCTTATTCCGATGGCAAGGTCGGCATGATGGGCGCATCTTACGTGGGCGCTACCCAGATGCTCGCTGCCATTGCCCGGCCTCCGCACCTGACTGCAATCGCACCCAACATGACAGCGAGCAATTACCACGATGGTTGGACCTACCAGAGTGGCGCCTTTGAGCAATGGTTCGATCAGAACTGGACGTCGCAGCTGGCGCAGAACACGCTGGAGCGATTGATTCACGAGAATAACGACGCACGGGTCGGCGTGCCCACTCTTCCCCTCGCTAATTATCCCGTCTTCAATTTCGGCCAGCTACCGGCTGACGCGCAGCTCACCGCGTCGCTCGCGCCTTACTATCTCGACTGGCTGGCGCATCCCGATTACGACGATTACTGGAAGCAGTGGTCCATCGAAGAACATTTTTCGGACATCGCCGTTCCGATGCTCCAGGTCGGAGGCTGGTATGACATCTTCAATGGCGGCACTCTGCGCAATTACATGGGCGCTAAGACCCACGGTTCGACTGAAGCCGCACGCACCCAGCAGCATTTATTGATCGAGATCGGTGGCCACGCAGGCTTTGGCCGCCGCATCGGTGACGTCGATTTCGGTCCGCACGCGATTGAGAATGAATACACCGGCGTTATTCTCGATTGGTACGATTTCCTCTTCAAAGGCATCCGCAACGAATTCGCCACTGACAAGCCGGTCAAGCTCTTCGTCATGGGCGTCAACGAATACCGGCAGGAGGACGACTGGCCCCCGCCGCTGGCGCAGGCTGTGAAGTATTTTCTGCACTCGGCAGGCAAGGCGAATTCGCTCCGCGGTGACGGGACTCTGTCCACAGCCCCTCCCAAATCTGAATCGGCCGACGCCTACGTTTATAATCCGGCGAATCCCGCCCCCACTGTCGGAGGTCCGCTGTGCTGCGATCAGGAACGCATGGAGCCCGGTCCACGCGACCAGCGCCTGGTGGAAAATCGCGATGACGTTCTTGTCTATTCCACCGGTGCGCTCGAACGCGATCTGGAGGTCACTGGCCCGGTCACCGCGACTCTGTTCGTTAAATCCTCGGCTGTTGATACCGATTTCACCGCCAAGCTCGTGGATGTCGCGCCCGACGGATTTGCGCAGGATCTGACCGAGGGTGTCCTTCGCATGCGCTATCGCGGCTCCCTTGAGCATGTCGGACTGATGAATCCCGGGCAGGTTTACGAAATCTCCGTCGATCTCTGGGCGACAAGCAACGTTTTCTTGCGGGGGCATTCGCTTCGGTTGGAGGTCTCCAGCAGCAATTTCCCGCGCTTCGATCGCAATTTCAATACTGGCGAAGAGATCAAGTTTGCGCGGACTTTCGTTTCCGCGACCAACACCATTCTCCATGACACGCAACATCCTTCTGCGCTGGTGCTGCCTGTGATGCCGTCGAAGTGATCGCGCTTGGATTGTCTTCCGGAGTGCGGTCGGAGTGCGGTGAACGGCGCACCGTCTCTGATTTCATAGTCTTCCCGCAAGCTCCGAAGTCGCCATGCCCTCCCATGGTTGATCAGACAGGGAAAAGCGACCGGCCAGGATTTGAAACCTGGCCGGCGTGGTTTTCACTTTAGTATATCGCGTACGTCAGTGGCGGCCAGCACCCGCGGCCATGGCGTATGCGCCTTGCTGCCCCGCATTTTCACGCAGGGTCTGGAAGTACAGCGTGAAGGAACGTTGCACCAGAAACATCAGCGGCAGGATGAGCATCGGGATGTACCAGTCGAAAGTATGCGCGGCCAGCCTGGCAAGCCCGGCAACGCCCGCAGCTAGAACGAAGTAAGGGAACGTGAGTTGCAGGATCCGCTTCCAGGTTCCAAACAGACGTCCGTTCTCGGTGAGAGCGATAACGCCCGCGACCGGGATCGTGTTTACCAGTAGGTAGGCCAGCGCTCCCAGGGCGATACCAAGTCCCGAGTTTGGCGCCACAGCCTGCATGGTAAGCCATGCAACCTCGGCGGCCATCAAGGTGACGCCAACGTTGAACATGACTTTGATCAGCTTCTGCTGACTGTTCTCCGACCAGAGGCATTGCACTAATGTCGATGCGCCGGTGATCAGGAGCGCTTCGGCCAGGCTAAGCTCGCTCAGAGCCAGAAGAATGAACGGCAGGTTCACTGCCATCGACCCCGTGAGTTTTGGTAGCGAGACTCTCAGGCGCGCTGCGAACAGGGCGACCAAGAAAGTCCCAGTGAATTGTCCGTAGGCCGGGTGTCCCCACGTCAGCGGCACCTGGAGGAGAATCCCGACGCCGAAGACAAGCACGAGCCCGACAAGTAATTTGGTCTTTGCCGAGAGTTGTGTCATGGCTAGTTCTCTCCGTCCTGGCCATCACTGAAGGCCGAAGTCGCAGTCGAAGAACCCCAGACCACGCTATTGCCCCAGACCACGCTGAAGCCGGTGTCCACCGTGGTGCCCCACACCACGGAGTTTCCCCAAACCACAGAGTTCGCGCTTAACACCGAGTTGCCCCAGATGACCGAGGTGCCCCATACCACCGAACTGCCCCAGACCACCGATGTCCCCCAAGTCACGGAACTAGTATTGACGATGGAGACGGTGTTGTTCGAGGCATTGTAAGTTGCGGTTGGAGATAGAGCCACGCCGTTCGCGACATCGGTGCTGGCGAGTGCCGCATCGACATCGAGATATCCGGCGCCGTAGGTGAACAGGTCATATTCGTTACTGTAAAGATTGTTGTAGACGTCGTAGGAGTTGCAATAAACGCCAAACCCTTTCCACGCCGTCTTCATGATGCGAGCCTTGACTGTATCCGGCGTAAGCGTCGGATCTGCCTGCACCATGAGTGCCACTGCGCCGCTCACCACCGGAGTCGACATGCTAGTTCCACTCAACCGGAAATACTTGGTCGCGCAGGTTCCAGTGCACGTTCCCGTGGGCGGGATCTCGAGACTCGGGTTGGCGACATCGAGAGTGCTGTTCTTGACTATGAGTGAGCCGATGCGATTGCCCGGAGCGACGATGTCCGGCTTCACGATGTGGTCAAGCAGCGTCGGGCCCTTAGAGCTGTAGCTGGCAATGGCATCGTCAACCCGGGTAGCTGTTCCCATGGTTCGGGTCGCACCAACTGTGATGACTGCGGGATCGTTGCCAGGGGCGCCGATGGTGGCGAAACCGCGGGTGCCCATTGAATTGTCTCGTCCGTCGTTTCCAGCGGCCACGACTACCACGATGCCGGCGGCCCAGGCTTGTTCCACTGCCTGGCACAGAGGATCGAGTGTGTAACTTTCAAAAACTGGCCGTCCCAGTGAAAGATTGATGACCCGAATGTTGTATTGCGTCTTAAGCGCGATAGCTCGCTGAATTGCAGCGATCACCAGACTGTCGGTGCCGGCGCCGTTTTGATCGAGCACGCGAAGGTTGATGATGTTGACATTCGGAGCCATGCCAGCGATTTGTTTTGTATAGCCGCTGCCGCTGCCCGACGCAGAACCGTTTCCGCCGATGATGCCGCTGACGTGAGTGCCGTGCCCATAGGCATCCACGGTGGAAGTGTTTCCAGGAACAAAGCTCTCGCTGTGAACCACGCGGGTGCCGCTGGCCGCGTGAAAGTCGGCATGATCGGCGACGCCGCTATCGATGACCGCGACCCCAACTCCGGTGCCGTCGAATCCGTACTGCTGGGCGGCTACGTCCGCTTCTACTGCTGACGCGAAGCTTTCGTAATCGCTGAGATGAACCGTTCGGTCCGGAGATACGTAGAGGACATCAGGATCTTGCTCCAGCTTGGCAAGCGCGGAGACTGGAATTCTGAAGGAAGCAGCATTGATGCTGTGCAGTCTGGTCTTCAACGTGGCGCCACGATCCGACATCCGCTGGTAGTGTTTGGCAGTGGGAGTGACCTTGAATTGCACGATGACGTCGATCATCGCGTTGGGGTTGCGACGATCGATATCCCGGGCGAACCTTCCAGTGTAAGGGACCGCGCCGAGTTTCTGGTCGCGTAGTTGCGACGGCGACGCTGCAAAGGTCGTGGTTGCGAAGAGCGCTGGAATTGCAAGGCGCATAAGCGCCTTCCGGATGCCCTTCCATTTCTGAGTCGATAATCTTCGTGGCTTCATTGATGGGTCGCTCCAATTACTCCCATGGCCTGTCATGTCGTTAGCTGCCCCAAACGGCTGACGCTACAAATGAGACAGCGTGGTTGAAAATCCTTGGGGGACTAATTTGCACCGCTTCGTGAACCAGCACGGCGAGTACAGCCAGCCGTCCGAATTGATTCTTTGTTGGCACTTAAACGCCCTCACAAGTTGAATCTTCTTCGGTGGTTTAAGTGCAGGCCGAATACCAAAGGCCAACCCCATTCAACTGTCTTAGAATCAATATGTTAGATTAAGTTTGATGGAGGCTGGATGGGGACAGATTGTCCTCCAAGTCCGGTGGGAAATGGCGCACTCCCCTGAAAATAAAACAGATGGCCCGTTGGCCTGCGGCAAGGGACAAGTTGTCCCGGTACACGGCACAGCCTTGGGCGATTCGGGGTAGGTTTAGCTGACGGCCTTGCGTCGGAACTGTCGCAACCCGGCTCCCAGAAATAGCCCGTCAAAAACAGTTAACGCTACCAGTACAACTAAGACCGAGAGATGTGGGAACTGGGGCACGAGCGTGCCTCGCAAGCCTTCGCTCGCATAGACGAGGGGATTTATCAGGACAAGTTTCTGCAGGATGGGAAAATGCCCCAACGCGCTCCAGGGGTAATAGGTGCAGCCGAAGAAAATCATCGGAGTCAAAACCATGCTGAACATAAGACCGATGTGACTCTGACTGATGCTGCAGCCCAAGGCCAGACCACCACAGGCTGAGAACAGCGCTACCAGCAAAGTAACGCATGCAAAGCTCAGCGGAGAACGCAAGTTCAATTCAACTCCCGGCCGTAAAAGCAACCACGCGGCGGGGATGACCACCAGTCCGGCAAACAGTGCTTGCAGCGTGCCTGCAAGTACTTTCTCTATCGCCAGCCAGGAGATTTCTATCGGCGCCAGCAGGCGGTCTTCAATCTCGCGAGTGAACTGAAACTCACCGATCAAAGGCATAGCGACGGCCCAGACGCCCGTGAAGACCATGCTGATGGCCATGATCCCGGGTAAGAGCAAGCTTTTGTACGCGACCGGCATATAGCCGCTGCTTACCATCACTCGGCCAAAGATGAACACGAACATCATCGGCTGCAAGAAGGTCTGCAACAGCAGAGGAACGACGTTGCGGCGAGCGACGTGAGCATCGCGCGCGAGCAGGGCCAGAAAAGTCTTCCAGTTCATTCGCGCAAGCTCCTTCCGGTGTGATGCAAGAAGAGATTCTCCAGGCTGGGTTCGGAAATGTGCACGTCGCACAATTCGACTCCGGCCCCGGAGGTGAGAGTGGCGATTTCAGGAACCAGCGAGCCTCCCCGGTCAGCGTACACATCGGCGGAGTTTTCATCGCTGGCGCGTACCTCTCTGACACCTGCCAAGGTCTGAAGACGCTGCAGCAATTCGGGAGATTGATGGCCAAAGCGCAAACGCAGCAGATATCCTCCGGGGACCGACGCCTTCAATTCGCTGGGACTGCCCAATGCGATTTTGCGTCCGTGATCGATAATAGCCAAACGCTGGCACAGCGCGTCTGCTTCTTCCATATTGTGGGTAGTAAGAAGGATGGTTTTGCCACTCTGGTTGTATTCGCGAATGATTTCCCAGAGAAGCAATTTGGTTTGCGGATCCAGGCCGGCACTGGGTTCGTCCAGGAAAAGAACCTGAGGATCGTGCATCATCGCGCGAGCGATCGAGAGACGCTGCATCATGCCGCCGGAGAATCCGCGAACCAACTGATCGGAGCGGTCGCGAAGCTTGAAGCGATCGAGTAGCGCGTCCGCTCGCTCGGCTCGCTTCTGGGAATCGAGGCCGAAATAAGCGCCGTGAAAGAGCAGAATTTCTCGAGCAGTAAGAGCAAAGTCAAGGTTGGGACGCTGGGCAACCACTCCGATCAACCGTTTCACTGCGACCTGTTGCGCCCAGACATCGTGCTCGCCAATCCACGCCTGGCCCCCGGTCGGCCGCACCCGCGTAGTCAGAATTCCTAACGTTGTCGACTTGCCTGCGCCGTTCGGTCCCAGCAAGCCGAAGATCTCTCCGGGCGAGACTTCTAGGGAGAGGGCATCGAGGGCAACGATCTCCGGCTTGGCCTGTTTGCTCCCTTTCCCGCGCGCGAAACTCAACCCGAAGCCGCCGCCGGAAGCCAGCGGGGGCGGTGAAGTGTAGATCTTGCGTAGATCGCGGGTTCGAATGCCGGCTAACATGCCAAAGTCCGTGGGATGAGTCATCGAGTTGTTAGTTCGAGATTAGTCACTAAACCTAGCCATTCAATGGCAAGGTTCTTCGATAAAACCAGAGGGATGCGACGATTGTCAATTTCTGGCTGGGTTAGGAAGAACGGCTCCGCTGGAAGATCGTCAACCGGCGTCAATGGAGGCAGGTTGCGCTGCCGGAGACTGAACTTCCCGCAGCCGGCGTTCGAGAAATCGGCGCTCGCTGTCGTTGGTGACCAGTGCGAGGGCCCGTAGGTAGTTTTCTGCTGCGTCCGTTAGTGATCCAAGACGGCGAAACATATCGGCCCGCGCGGCGGGCAGCAGGTGATAGTTGGCTAGATCGTCGGTCGCAGCCAGTGCGTCAATCAGCGCGAGCCCCGATTGCGGGCCGTCCAGCATCGCTACGGCCACCGCCCGGTTGAGCGACACAATGGGAGACGGCTGCACACGCTCCAGAAGATCGTAGAGATCGACGATGCGGCGCCAGTCCGTATCTTCGGGTCGCGCCGCCTGACAATGAACCGCCGCGATCGCCGCCTGGAGTGCGAACGGACCGGGCCTGCCACGAAAAGCCTCCTCGACCAGCGGCAGCGCCTCGGCAATCTGCCGTTGATTCCATCGCCTGCGATCCTGCTCCTCGAGAACGACCAGATCACCGGCGTCATCAGTGCGGGCATCGCGCCGTGCGTCGTGAAGCAGCATCAGGGCGAGGAGAGCCGTGGCTTCCGCCGGAGGCTGCGGCATCAGCGATCGAACCAGACGGCCCAGGCGGATCGCCTCAGCGCACAGATCTGCCCTTACCAGCGGTCCGATACGAGTGGCCGCATAGCCTTCGTTAAATACCAGATAGATCACAGTCAGCACTGCCCCGAGGCGGGCGGCCATGTCGTTTGCCGCTGGAACGACGTATGGAATTCCGGCATCGCGAATCTTGCGCTTTGCGCGCACCAGTCGCTGTGCCATGGTCGTTTCAGGCACGAGAAACGCTCGCGCGATCTCGTCCGTCTGCAACCCGCACAACGTGCGAAGGGTCAGGGCCACTTGTGCCTCAGGCGCCAGTGCCGGGTGACAGCACGTAAAAATCAGCCGAAGGCGGTCATCCGGAATTTCTGGTGCGTCGTACTCTGGTTCTTCGAAGGCGCGCACCAAGCCCGAGTTGGCGTATGACTCGAGTTTTTCCTCGAACCGCTCCTTGCGTCGGATGCGGTCGATCGCCTTGTGCCGGGCCGTCTGGATGATCCAGGCGCGCGGGAATTCCGGGACGCCCGAAGTCCGCCATTGGTCCACCGCGGCCGCAAAGGCTTCCTGGGCGGACTCTTCGGCGAGGTCGAAGTCCCCGATGAGGCCAATTAGCGTGGCCACAACCCGGCCCCAATCGGCGCGGTAGACTGCTTCGACGGCCTGGGCGGGATCAAGGGACATGCTTTGATTGTAAATATATTTTCACAGGGGTGTCGATTTGACGGGTCGCCGTTCGACCTACTGTTGAAGTGACCAAATCAGGTGCTTCAAGTCAAATAATCGGGAGACATAACATGCGATTCATGGTGATCGTCAAGGGCAACAAGGACTCGGAGGCAGGCGTTCTTCCCAGCACAGAGATTCTCAGCGCGATGGGAAAATTTAACGAGGAACTGGTAAAAGCTGGTGTAATGCTTGCGGCCGAAGGGTTACAGCCCAGTTCCAAAGGTAAGCGCGTCAAGTTCTCCGGGGCGAAGCCGACCGTGATCGATGGACCTTTCGCCGAGACCAAGGAATTGATCGCCGGCTTCTGGCTATGGCAGACGAAATCGATGGAAGAAGCGATCGAATGGCTCAAGCGGAGTCCCTTTGGAGGCGGCGCCGAGGTCGAAATTCGCCAGTTGTTCGAAGTGGAGGATCTTGGCGCAGGTTGTACACCGGAGATTAAAGAACGAGACCAGCGTTTGTGCGCGGAACTTGCAGAGAAGGAATAGGATGCGCCCGACTTCTCGGAGAAGCCTGATCGAAAATATATCTCATCGGGATGTTGATTTGCACATCCGCCGTTCGACTCATCTATGGAGGCGCACAAATGAAGTACATGTTGCTGATTTACGCCGACGAAAATGCCTGGACCGACGCCGAGCGGCAGGATTGTTATGTAGAGTCGACGCAGCTTGCGCATGCGCTCAAATCGAATGGCCAGTTTCTGGCCACCTCCCCACTGCAGCCGGTGTCAACTGCGACCACCGTAAAGGTACGGGATGGAAAACGGCTCGTCACCGACGGTCCGTTTGCGGAGACCCGCGAGCAACTGGGCGGCTTTTTCATGGTCGAAGCCAAGAACCTCGACGAAGCGATCGACATTGCCGGACGTATTCCGGGCGCGCGCAAGGGCACCGTCGAGATCCGGCCAGTGGTGGAAATCCCCGGTTTGCCGGGCGAATAGGATCGGGAGGAATCTATCTGTCCAGCTTGCATCGCAACTAGGGCATTAGTCGTCGGGGCCACTACCTCGACGGGTGGGGTCGTCGCGCTCATTGCAAGAATCTTTCGGGCGAAAAGCAGCGCCGAGGCGCTGGCACCCGGGGCAGGTTGGCCATAAGAACGGTTGCGAATGCTCTCATTCAGTCCAACATGTAGGGGAAGACCAGATGATGAATAACACACGGCGGACGAGCGCCGCGGGCAACGGAATGCGACGATAAGGAGCAAACCTTATGCAGAAGATAACGCCGTTCTTGTGGTTCGATAACAATGCCGAAGAGGCAATGAATTTCTACGTTTCCATCTTCAAGAATTCCAAGGTAGGGACGATCACTCGATACGGCGAAGCAGGGCCCGGTCCCAAAGGAACGGTCATGTCAGCAACCTTCCAACTTGATGGACAAGAGTTTTTCGCACTCAACGGCGGCCCACTATTCAAGTTTACTGAAGCCATATCATTCTTCGTGAACTGTGAAACGCAAGCTGAAGTAGACGAGTTATGGGAGAAGCTCTCGGAAGGCGGACAACCAAGTCGATGCGGCTGGCTGAAAGACAAGTACGGCCTGTCGTGGCAAATCATTCCTTCCGTCTTAACCACAATGCTAGGTGACAAGGATCCCGGGAAAGCAAAACGGGTGATGGAAGCGATGCTTCAAATGGAAAAGATTGGCATCACCCTTTTGAAGCAAGCGTACGACGGGGAAACGAGCACAGTTAAGTCGACTCACTAAAACGAATTTAAAAGATAACTTAAGGAGAAAACACCATGGAAACAAAACCCACGCACGAACAAGCGCAACTCCAAATGCAGGTTTTTGAACAGCGCCGCGAAGCCCGGCTTCGGCAGGCCCGAGACTGGTTCTTCAAGAGCTACTTCGCAGACACCTGGAACGACGCCATGCGCGTCGCCGCGCCCGGGACAGAAGGCGGCACCAATTTCATGATGGTGGTCAGCTATTGGGAACAGACCTGCGCTCTGCTGAACTATGGCCTGCTTCACGAGGACCTGTTCTTCGAAACCAGCGGCGAATTCTTCGGAGTCTGGGAGCGAATCAAACCGACCATCGCAGAAGGCCGGGAACAATGGGCCAACAAGCAATTCCTCGCGCATCTGGAAAAGGCCGCGCAGCGCTTTGAGGTCTGGATGGACAAGCGCTCGCCCGGTCACATCGCTAAGATGCGCGAGTTCATGAAGCAAATGCGTGGCCAAGTGCAAAAGGCCGCGTAGTGGTGCTGCATAGAGACTGGACGGCAATCGAGCCTGCGCCCCCAGGTGCTCGGCGCAGGCTCACTTTTCGAATCTGTCCTTAGGAGGTATCAATGAACTCAAAGATGGCTGAGAAAATGGCATTGGGAACCTGGACGCTAATTGTTGTGTTGGGCGCGTGCTGGCAGGCGCAAGCTCAAGCTGCCAAGACACCATACCCCAGCATGGCTCCGCTCGACCAATACCTGATGACGGATCGCAACGCCGAGACGGCCTTGGCCCAGAGCGCAGCTCCGGATTCTATTTCACACGATGCCACGATACTGGTTCTAGGACGGCATGGATACGAGACCGCAATCGAAGGCAAGAACGGTTTCGTATGTGTCGTGGAGCGAGCGTGGATGTCTCCCTCTGACCATCCGCAGTTTTGGAACCCAAAACTTCGTGGGCCAATTTGCTTCAATCCAGCCGCAGCCCGGTCCATCCTGCCGCTCACGATCAAACGAACAGAATTGGTGCTGGCCGGCCTCTCCAAAGCACAAATCATGGACAACCTCAAAGCCGCAGTCGATCGAAAAGAACTGCCCCCTCTGGAACCCGGAGCGATGAGTTACATGATGTCGAAGCGCGCCTATCTCACCGATAATGACGGACATAACATGTCCCATCTGATGATCTACACTCCGCTCACCCAGGGCGCCGCTTGGGGTGCAGATCTACCCGGCTCCCCAGTCATGTTCGGTGGACAATTTCAGGGCGCTCCGGAGCCTATAACCGTATTCCTGGTTCCGGTTGAAAAGTGGTCGGACGGCACGGCTGCGCCTATGGATTGACAGTGACATCTGACGCTTATTAAGTTCAGGAGGAGTAGTTTCTGATTGTCGGAGCGTCCATAGGGTACTGGAGCAGCGAAAAAGCTAGAAGAAAATCACGCAAGGAGCGCGTAACAATGAGTAAGGTACGAGTACTGGTTGGCACACGCAAAGGCGCATTTATTCTGACGTCAGACGGCAAGCGCGAACAATGGGATGTCAGTGGCCCGCACTTTGCGGGCTGGGAAATTTACCACATGAAGGGATCGCCGGTTGACCCTGATCGAATTTACGCCTCGCAAACCAGCGGATGGTTCGGGCAGATCATTCAGCGTTCCGACGATGGCGGCAAAACCTGGCATCAGCCGGGAACGCCCGCCGGCCAACCCGCCGCGCCCGGCCCTCCCAAGAGCGAAAGCAATAAGTTCGCGTACGACGCCGCGGCCAAGCCGCTCACCACGCATCAGTGGTACGACGGTACGCAGCATCCGTGGGAGTTCAAACGCGTGTGGCACTTGGAGCCGTCGCTGACTGATTCCAACGCAGTTTACGCCGGTGTAGAAGACGCTGCTATTTTCCAGTCGACCGACGGCGGCGAGAACTGGCAAGAACTCCCCGGACTTCGCGGACACGGCACCGGGCCCAACTGGCAGCCGGGCGCGGGAGGCATGTGTCTGCACACCATCATTCTCGATCCGAAGAACCCTAAGCGGATGTGGATCGCGATCTCGGCCGCCGGCGCATTTCGCACCGACGATGGTGGCAAGACGTGGAAGCCAATTAACCGCGGACTGCGTTCCCAGTACATCCCTGACCCAAACGCCGAGATCGGCCATTGCGTTCACCATATCGCGATGAACCCGTCGCGCCCAGGCGTTTTGTTCATGCAGAAGCACTGGGATGTCATGCGCAGCGACAACGCTGGCGATCAGTGGGTGGAGGTTAGCGGAAACTTGCCAACTGACTTCGGGTTCGCAATCGATGTGCACGCGCACGAGCCGGAAACGATTTACGTAGTCCCGATCAAGAGCGACTCGGAACACTACGTGCACGAGGGCAAACTGCGCGTCTTCCGCAGCCGCACCGGCGGGAACGAATGGGAGGCGCTGACCAAAGGCCTGCCGCAACAAAATTGCTACGTGAACGTGTTGCGCGACGCCATGGCCGTGGACTCGCTCGATAAATGTGGTGTCTATTTCGGAACCTCTGGCGGCCAGGTGTACGCATCGGCTGACGCCGGCGACAGCTGGGCTCCCATCGTGCGAGATCTGCCGGCAGTGCTTTCGGTTGAGGTGCAGACGCTGGTGTGAGATTGCCCAACAAATCAGGTTATTGTCTCGCCTTGCGCGGAAGATATACAATGGCAATGTAGATTATCCGGTTCGGAGGCTATATGCAGGTCTCAAAGTGGGGCAACAGTCTGGCGGTACGGCTACCGTCGGAAGTTGTAGAAGCTCTCAATTTGAAAGAGGGCGACCAGATCGAAATCAGGATCGCCAGCACACGGGAATTTGAAGTGCGCCGCGATCCTGCCCGGCAGCGGGCCATCGACCGCTTACGCCGGCTGCGTCGTCCTTTGCCGCCTGGATTTGTATTCGACCGCGCCGAAGCCAATGCACGGTAGGGACTTCTTCGATACCAACGTGTTGATCTACGCGCTGGGGAAAAATGATCCCCGCGCGTCCAAAGCCGAACAACTGCTCGCAAGTGGCGGGATCGTAAGCATCCAGTCACTGAACGAGTTTGTCTCGGTAGCGCGTCGCAAGCTTGGTATGTCGTGGAAGGAAGTAAACGAGTTTGTGGATCTCATTTGCATTCTGTGCCCCGACCCAGTTCCAACCTCGCTCGATGTGCAACGCGGAGCTCTGGCCGTCGCGAAAAAGTCCGGGTATAGCATCTACGACGCGCTGATCGTATCGGCCGCTCTGGAGGCTGGCTGTGAAACACTTTATTCCGAAGACTTGCAGGACGGGCAGATCATCAACCGGCAACTAACAATTCGGAATCCGTTTGGGTAAGGTTGATTCAAGGGCCGGAATTTCTGAGAGCACCTGAGGCGATGACGATCCGAGTCACACTTCCGCAACATCTAAGAACGCTGGCTCACGTTGGCGTCGAAGTGGAACTGCACGTCGATGGGCAAGTCACGCTACGCTCAGTCCTCGACGCGCTCGAGGCTCGCTATCCCATGCTGTGCGGGACCATCCGCGATCACGTCACGCTTCAGCGCCGGCCGTTTCTGAGATTCTTCGCTTGCGAGGAAGATCTTTCCCACCAATCGCCAGATGCTCCGCTGCCCGACCCGGTCGCGTCAGGAGCAGAGCCGCTTCTCATCATCGGCGCGATCGCGGGCGGCTAGAACCAGGGCCGGGGCTGGCAAGACGCTATCTGGGCGAGTACCCTATTCATTATTCATTCGCTCATCCCAAGAAACATTGGAGGATAGTCCTGTGAAGCGATGGATGGTGTGCGCAGTTCTTGCACTCGTCACTGCAAGCTCAATCTCCGCCCAGCAATCGCCTGCAAGCCAGAACGTAACTGATCCTTACAAGCCGACGTTGGATCGCCTGGAATCGCTGACCATTCTGCCGCTCTCCGATTGGCGGGTTCACGTAGATGTGCCCCATCCTGAAGATCCGTCTTTGGATGATTCAAGCTGGGAGACAATACGGGTCGGAGACAAATGGGCGACCGGATCGCGCGTGCTGCGCCGCTCAATCGTGATTCCGGAGAAGATCAATGGCTATGCGGTGCAGGGCTCTCGCGCAAGATTGGATTTCCGCTTCGACTTCAATTGGAACAACAAAGGCCCGGTCACGATCGCAGTATTTTCGAACGGGTCACTGGTGTCGCGCGGCGATGACGACATGCAGCAGCCGATTCTGCTGACAGAGAACGCGCAGCCCGGGCAGAAGTTTCTGATTGCCGTTCGGATTGATGCTCCTGACGTTGAGACTGAATTTCATCACGCGCAGTTGACTATTGAACCCGGTGGGGGCCGTCCGGATCCGGCGATGATCCGAATGGAAATCCTGGCCGCGCGTCCGATGCTTGCAGCCTACGAAGAGGGCCGGGCAGATCGAGAGCTGCAGCTCGACGCCGCAGTTAAAGCCATCGATTTTGCGCCTCTCGACAACAATGACCAGGCTGAGTTTGACGCGTCCCTACGCTTTGCCCAGAGCCAATTGCAACCCTTGAACGCGTGGTTGAAGCAGTTCACCGTTCGCGCTATCGGAAACTCACATATTGATATGGCCTGGTTGTGGCCGTGGACGGAAACGGTCGAGGTTGTGCGCAATACTTTTCAAAGCGTGCTCGATCTAATGCGCGAATATCCCGATCTCAAGTTCACCATGTCTTCGGCTCGAACCTATGAATGGATGCAGGAAAAATATCCGGACATGTTCGAGCAGATCAAACAACGCGTGAAAGAAGGCCGCTGGGAGGTTGTTGGCGGCATGTGGGTCGAGCCTGATCTGAATATGCCAGACGGCGAGTCGCTGGTGCGTCAGATTCTGGTCGGCAAAAGATATTTCCAGAAGAACTTTGGCGTCGATATTAAGATCGGATGGAACCCCGATTCCTTCGGATACAACTGGCAGCTTCCCCAGATCTATAAGAAGTCAGGCATCGATTATTTTGTGACCAGCAAATTGCTATGGGCCACGGACTACACCAAGTTTCCTTACCGGCTGTTCTGGTGGGAAGCGCCCGACGGGAGTCGTCTGCTGACCTATTTTCCCCACGAGTACGCCAACGACTTCAACCCAGAGCAGATCACGCGGGACCTCTCGGTCTATGCTCCGCTCATTTACGGAAATAAAACGACCGACTCTCCTCAAATGCTTTACTTGTACGGAATCGGCGACCACGGTGGTGGCCCGACCCGGACTATGCTTGATGAGGCCAATCGGCTAAGGGATCCGAACACCGTCTTTCCGAAGATTAATTTCAGCACCGCCAAGCAATTTTTCGCCGACCTCGACCGGCAACTTCCAAAACTCAAAGTACCCACGTGGAAGGACGAACTCTATTTCGAATATCACCGCGGTGTGTACACGACGCAAGCCGACACGAAACAGCGAATCCGGCATGATGAAGAGCTGATGCTCGACGCGGAAAAGTATGCGTCGTGGGCTACGCTCTTCGGCCGTCCGTATGGACAATATCAGTTCGACCTCGCCTGGAAGAATCTGCTCTTCGATCATTTTCACGACGTGATGCCGGGCTCGGGAATCGCGGTGAACTATCTCGACGCCAAGCGAAATCTGGAAGACGTTGCCCGCTCTGCGAGTGAGATCACGGACGGCTCGCTCAACGAGATTCTGGCTCACGTCAACACCCAGGGTGATGGCGTGCCAATTGTCATTTTCAATTCCCTGTCCTGGCCGCGAACGGAAGTGGTTGAAGTAGAAGTCCAACTTCCTGGCCAAGCTAAGCAGGTCGAAGTGGCCGATGCTGCAAACCACCAAGTTGAATCTCAACTGCTTGCGATGGACTCCGCCACGAACCGGGCGCGTCTGCTCATCCTCGCTGCGACGCCGGCAATGGGCTACCGAACCTATTTTGTGCGGGGAAAGACCGGCAACCGTTCAGAACCAACGAATAGCCAAGCGGTTCAGGCCTCTGGAGAAACACTGAAGAATTCGTACGTCCAAATCAGAGTCGACCCGCAAACCGGATGCATGACCAGCCTTTTCGATGTGCGAAATCAGACAGAGGCGCTTGCACCCTCCGAAACCGATACCGGTGGCCCAACCACTGCCGTTTGCGGCAATCTCTTACAGGTTTTCTATGACAAGCCCAAGCAATGGGACGCGTGGAACATCGATTCTGATTTCGAGAAGCAGCATTGGGATTTGGACAAAGCCGACGAGGTGAAATTGGTCGAGGGTGGCCCACTTCGTGCCGTGATCCGTGTCAAGAAACATTTTCAGAACTCCACGTTTGTGCAGGACATCACTATGTACGCGGGCGTGCCTCGAGTTGACGTGAAAATGCAAGCAGATTGGCACGAGAAGCATATTTTGTTGAAAGTGGCATTCCCCCTGAGCGCACACAGTGACCATGCTACCTTTGAAATTCCTTACGGTTCAATCGAACGTCCGACCACTCGAAACACGCCGGCCGAGCTGGCCAAATTCGAAGTCCCTGCGCAACGCTGGGCCGATCTTTCTGACGCTAAACACGGCTTCAGCCTGCTGAATGACAGCAAGTACGGATACGACGTGAAGGGCAATGTGTTGCGTCTCTCGTTGCTGCGTTCGCCAGAGTGGCCTGATCCGCATGCCGACGAGGGTCGTCACCAATTCACTTACTCTCTGTATCCGCACGCCGGAACCTGGCGGGACGCGCAGACCGTGCGCCGCGGCTACGAATTGAATTACAAACTTCTCGCCGTTTCGTCGCAAAAACACGAGGGCACGCTTCGCGCCGAGCATTCTTTCGTGGGCGTTGAACCGGACAATGTTGTGCTCACTGCGATCAAGAAATCGGAGGACGATGACTCCCTGATTCTGCGTTTTTACGAGTGGGCGGGAAGAGACGCGGATGTAAAACTCCAGCTTCCGACAGGAGCGCAGTCGGCATCGGACACCGATCTGATGGAAAGATCGATTGCCGATCTCGCCGTGCATAATGATGTCGTCACAGTTCACACCAAGCCGTATGAGATCAAGACCCTGAAAGTCCGATTTGCGCCTCACGCGCTCCCGGAAGGAGTTCCGTAGAGAGTTCCTGTCGTGGGATCGTACTGTAAGGCGGGGCTCGTCTCGAGCGTAGAGAACCTGGTAGGCGCGGCAGGAATTGAACCTGCAACCCTCGGATTAGAAATCCGATGCTCTATCCGTTTGAGCTACGCGCCCCTGGGGGCTATTGTAGCGTCCCAACACGGACGATGTCTCTAAACTGCGGATGTCGAGAATTGCCGATTCGTCGAGGCGCAAACGCGCTCTTCGGGGCTCGGGTATGGCGCAAACAAAAACGGCTGACAACGTAAGCTGCCAGCCGCGTTTCATCTAACTCGTTCCGCTTATCGGCGTCCGCCACCGTGGGAGCCGCCGCCAACTGGGCCGCGCGCGTATCCACGAGCATAAAAACCACCGCCTCGATTGTATGTATAGGCGCCGGGCCTAACATATCCGCGCCCGTAATACCCGTAGCCTGACCTGTTGTAAGCGTATCCGCGTCCGTAATAGCCGTGATACCACGGGCCGGCCCCGATGAATACGCCGCCTGCGAACCATCGCGGACCATAGTAGCCATAGGGCGCACATGCGTATGGATAGAATCCGTAATAGCCATAAGCGCATACCGGCGCTGGACCAACATAGCTCGGTCCAATGCGGACGCCAACCGCGACCTGTGCTTGCGAGTACGCTACGGGGAGGATGAGAATCCCGAGTAAAGCAAGAAACCTTAGATAACGCATTTGTGACCCCCTTCCTCAATCTGTGATCTGCTTCAACACTGTGCAGATCTAAGAGTCCTTTAGGCGTTTCATTCGTCTGAAGCACCTGACTATATAAACGCTGAATGCCTCCGAAAGTTGCAGGTCGTTGAGCCTCTATCAGTTGCGGGAAAACGCAACGACTTACGATCGGCTGGTAATGCGTTGACAGCACTCTGATCCCGCAGGCGGGCGATTGGCATTGTTCTGTATACTGCCCGGTGTCCGCGCGCTGTCGAACCGGCGATGACTCCTTCCACTCCATCCCGCCTTGCTTATATCGACTGGATGCGCGGCTTGGCCTGCGTGCTGATGTTCCAGACGCATTGTTACGACGCGTGGCTGGGCGGCGATGCCCGCAAGAGTACGTTCTTCATGTGGTCCCAACTGGGCGGAACTCTCCCTGCCCCACTGTTTCTTTTTCTGGCGGGAATTTCCTTCGCTCTCGTGACTGACAAGTTGCGGCAGAAAGGTGTGCCCGCAAATCAGATTGCGCGCGCGACGATCCGGCGTGGAGCGGAGATTTTCGGACTGGGACTTTTGTTCCGGCTTCAGGAGTTTCTGATTGCCTGGGGTTGGTCGCCATGGAGCGACTTATTCCGCGTGGATATCCTGAACACGATCGGCCTCTCGATGATGCTGATGGGAATGGTCTGCTGGCTCGTCCTGCTTTTCGACTCCGGATCGCGCGCGCGTCTTATGCTGGGCATGACGGCAGTTGCAGTAGGCGTGGGCATTTCCCTCCTGAGCCCGTTGGTATGGACGAGTTGGCGTCCAAACTGGCTGCCATGGCCGCTTGAGTCTTACATCGATGGCGTTCACAACCTTGGTGAGCCGCAGGCTTGGCTGTTTCCCATTTTCCCGTGGACCGCGTTCGCATTCATCGGCCTCGCGGCAGGGTTTGTTCTATTGAGCGACGAAGCGCGAAAATTGGGTGCCGCGACTTTCTGGCTCGCAGGCGTAGGCGGAATCGGACTCATTTATCTGGCCCGCTGGTTCGATGCGCTTCCCGAGCATCTGTATGCGACTGATGATTTTTGGCACACCAGTCCGAATTTCTTTCTGATTCGCGTGGGGATGTTGCTGGTAATTCTGGCTGGAGCTTATCTTTGGTGCCGATGGGGGGCGGGGCAGTGGGGTTTCAGCCCCTTCATACAACTCGGGAAGACTTCGCTGCTGGTTTATTGGGTTCATATTGAGTTTGTGTATGGAAGGCTTTCCATTCTGCCAAAGCGAGCCGTCGACATTCGTACGGCGTCTTTAGGGCTACTGACAATTTTTCTTTTGATGGTGGTGTTGTCCGTGTTGCGCACCCGGTTCAAAGGACGTGGCGCGGAGGCGCTGGCCTGGTTCCACGGACCAGTGAAGGCGAGCTAGGCCATAGACAGCTGGCGGATCGCATTCTGTACCAGCCTCAATCCAATCGCCCAATTTTGGCGTGATCGAGCTTCATCCTTGCCGTATCCGAACAGGTAGAACGTGATGTAGAAGCCATCCTGAAACGTTTCTTGCTCACAGTAGTAGCACCGTCGAATGAGAAATTCGGCGGCAGCCGCAATTTCAGGCGCCCGCTGCAAAAGTTGAGTCAGACGCTTCGCCAGTTGTTCATGGTCAGGGAAAGAGCAACGCTTCTGTTCATCGGAAAACAGGAGATCAACGTAGCAGCCAAATTTGTGCGCGGCATCAAAGATTTCTTCCTCGGGATTTATTTCTGTACTTGGCCAGGCGTCGCATTTGGCGGTTTCAAGCGGGCTCGCGGGAGAGTTGGCTTTGGTCAAAAATTCTCCCAACTCAGGCACTCGCACAGCTTCCTCAATATTAAGGAGAAGCTCGGGATGGCGCTTCAGATCGTAGTAACGTGGGCCGCCATCTTCGGCAGCCCACGGCATCTCAAGCGTTTCGTCATCGGCGCCGAGTTCGACCGCGAAGTCGGCTTGCACGCTACTGCGCTGGCGCAGGCTGCGGGGCCGACTGCGGCGCCGTGCCGGGATTCGAGAAATTCACCTTCGGAACTTGGCGCGATTCTTCGGTGGCAGCAAAATACGCTTCGTTGGGTTTGAAGCCAGCCCAGCCGGCGTAGATGTTATTAGGAAAGTGCTGGACGTAAGTGTTGTAGTCCTGCAGTGTGTCGTTGTAGCGCTTGCGTTCGACGGCGATACGATTCTCCGTCCCCGCCAACTCATCCTGCAGACGAAGGAAGTTCTCATTCGATTTCAATTGCGGATAGTTCTCGACCACCGCGAGCAGGCGCCCGATTGCGCCGTCCAGTTGTTGATTGGCGGCGATTTTGTCGGCCGGCGCGTTGGCCGACAGCAGCCTGGAGCGAGCTGCGGCGATATCGCCGAACACCTTTTGTTCCTGACCCGCGATGCCCTTCACGGTTTCGACCAGGTTGGGAATCAGGTCAGCGCGGCGTTGCAGCACGATATCGACCTGCGACCATGCGGCTTTGACCGCTTCATTCTTAGTCACCAGAGTGTTGCGGACGCCCACGTATTGTCCGAACGCGACCAGCGCGATCAGCACCAGGACAACAATTACGATCAAACCTGTTTTCATGTCTCTCTCTCCTGTAAGAAAGTATCAGACTTACGCGCTGCGTGGTCCCGTGGAGTCTAGCATTTTATCCACCGCGGCAGTTACCTGCTGGACCGCACTCAAATATCGACTGAACACGTCGGCAGCATCGAACGGCTTAGCTTCTGCCTTGTGCTCGCGAATGTCGAGCAATTGCAAAAAGGCAGAAGAATCAAATGGAATACGCGTGGCCAGTTCCTGGACTACATCCCGTTTTCTCTTGGGAGGCGTATCACCGAGAGCGATCAAGGCATGGCGGAACAACGTGATGAAGGTTGACAACGAATGCATCATCAGTTCCCGCAAAAGCTTTTTGTCGTTAGCAACCACCAACAGGCGTTCGCGCAACAGAATCAATTTCTCGCGTAGCTCGTATTCCAGTTGGGCGCGATGCAGATGCATGGGAATCTTCAACCCGCTGAGGACATCGTCGCCGAACAACACACGATGCCTCTGCTGCATGTCGAGAAGCTCGATGGAGAAAACATCTGTGGAGTGCTCAACTTCCTCGCGAGTGAGCACCAGCGGCGGATGGTACTTCTGCCGGGCCCACCACGCAACTGCCGGGGCCATCGCCGCCAGGGTCGTGAACGAACTTTCACGCAATACACAAAGTAGATTGAGGTTGGAGAACTCGGGATGAAACTCCCCGTCCGCCGCGGAGCCGTAGAGGATCACGCTTTGGAGATTGTCTCCTGACGCCGTACGCAACCGGCTGATGAATTCGTTGATCTGTTTTTCCGCAACCATAATGCCTCTTAGTCTTTCAAACTACCAGCTTCCACTAGCACCACCACCGCCCGAACTACCCCCGCCGAATCCGCCGAATCCGCCACCACCGCCGCCGAATCCGCCACCACCGCTGTATCCGCCGCCACGGCCTCCTAACAACATACTGAAGAGAAGTAACCGGCCGAAACGCGTGGACACCAAAATCAGAAAAATAACGATGAGGAAAATGATGCCAGCCAGAGACAACCCCTTGTCCGGCTCCTGCCTCGTTGTTGGCGCGCGCGGCTGGGCACCCGTCAATTGAATGCCGGCGTCCTGAGCGATCACATCGGCGACCCGCATAGTCAGCAAAGCCACGGCGCCGTTAAAGTCGTTCTGTTTCAGAAGCGGGACCGCCTCGCGTCCGAAGCCACCAACTTTGCCGTCGGGCAAAATCGGTTCGAGTCCGTAGCCGACTTCTACTTTGTACCGGCGGTCTTGCGTCGCTAGGAGAATCAGCACGCCTTGATCGGTACCCTTTCTGCCGATGCCCCATTGTTTGTAGAGCGCCACCGCGTAACTTTCGATATCGGACCCGTCGAGTGACTTGATAGTGACGACCGCGATCTGCGCGTGCGCCTTCTGATCGACTTGCTGGCAGAGGCTGTTGAGTTGCGCGACAGTGTTCGGGTCGAGAACGCCTGCGAAGTCGTTGACGTAATTCGTGGGGTTTAGTTGCGATATGGGCTCGGCATGGAGAAGGAACGCCAGCGCAACGATTAGAGCTGCCGCTAATGCGATTTTGGCGCCCGGTTTCATTCGAGAAGGTGATTGTATAGGAGCGAAGTCAAGCTTGCGCTCGACGGGCAGCCGAGGCCGGCTCCCCACGTGCTCAGAACGCACTCAAGAATTCTACGACCTGGCGCTCCGCCCACCGGCCATCGTCGCCGTCAGGCTCGGCCAGAAATGAGCAATGACCACCGTCCTCGGTCTCGACGAAAGTGATGTTGGGATTGGAAAGGATTTTCTGTCGAGTCTCCGGAAGTATGCGGATGAAAGGATCGTTGGCCGCATGCAGGATCAAGGAAGGCACGGCAATGCGGTCGACGACGTTGGCGGCGGCCGAGCGCTGGTAATAGTCTGGTGCGCCCTCAAAGCCGCAGTAGAAAGCTGTGACCTTGTCGTCGAAATCGCGAAGGCTGGTCAAACCACGCAAGCGCGAGGTGTCAAATATTTGCGGGAACAGACGCGCTTTCGCCCTGAAGTGGCGGCGCAGCATCCACATGAAATAGTACTCGTAGAGGCGATTGCCGGGCCGATGCAATGCGTCGGCTGAGGCGGCGAGGTTCATGGATGGGCAAACGGCTGCAACCGCGCGGAACTGCGGCGGCCCATCCTTTCCCCATTCGCCGGCGAGCTTGAGGACAAGATTGCCGCCCATGGAGAATCCCGCCAGCACGAAGTGGGCGATTCGGTCTTGCTCGATCAGGTTCTGGGCGACCGCGGCGACATCCCGCGACCGTCCCGAGTGATAGAGAGTAGATGACAGCGCGTCCGTGCCTCCACAATTGCGCTGGTTCATGCGAATCACATTCATGCCCGCAGCCATGCCTTTGGCGGCGATGCCGAGCATGTATTCGGATTCGCTGGAACCCTCGAGACCGTGCACGATAATCAGGGTCAGCGCCTTCTTCCGATCTTGCTGCCAGTGGCAGTGGCAAAGCAACTGCTCGCCGGGCTCGACTTCGATCAGACGTTCTTCGGACGGAGGCCACGTGACTCGCCGGGGCAGAAAAAAACTCGCCAAGGTCTGAAGATGCCCGCCGCGTAAGCCGTGCCGGGGCACAAATGTTCGCGCTGCCGTTTGCGTAGTTCCCACACTTTGATTTTAAATGGATATGGGATCGAAGAACCGTCAGGAGTTATCCATGCCCATCTTTGAGTACGTCTGCGAGCAATGCGATCATCGATTCGAAGCGCTGGTTTACGGGAGCGAGAAAGCCGAATGTCCTAAATGCAAGAGCAAGAAACTGGCGCAACAGCTTTCGGTGTTTGCGATGGCAGCCAAGGGTTCTGCGAGTGCGTGCCCCTCGATGGGGGCTTGTGGAAGTTGCGGCGACCCGCGTGGTCCCGGTGCCTGCTCGATGCCCGACATGGATTGAATCCGTCTAGACCTTGAATACTGCACCCAGCCAAGGCTAAGGTGACTTTCGGCACCTGTTTTGGGTGACACCGGTAAGTTTCAATCGCTATGGATGTGTCCTATCTTTTCAGGAGTCGGCTCCAAAGGCCCCTATGGATCGTCGCCGCAATCGACGTGTCGCCGCATTTCTGACGGTGCGAATCTGGGGTGTCGACGCCAAGTCTCTGCCTTTCACTCAGCATGCCCAAGTCAGAAACATCAGTGACCGCGGAGCGGTGTTGCAGGGAATGATCCGTCCCGTAAAGGCGGGCGAAATCCTGCATATCCAGCACGATGAAGATCAGGCACAATTTCGGGTTGTGTGGGTCGGCAAGCTGGGGACGCGCAGACAGGGTGAGATCGGCGTCGAGAGCTTGTCCTCAGAACCCTTCATCTGGGACGTGAACCTACTGCAATGCGCTCAGGTCGTGGGAAAAGGTTAGGCCAGTTTCCGGTTCCCAGTTGTTGGTTCTCAGCTCTTCAGTTCCTGATTTGCGGACCGCTCGCGAATCCACTATTCTGCCACTTCCATATGCAAGCCCCTGAAGAATACTTAGTGCACGCCATTTTTACGGTTCTGATGCTGTGTTCGATATTTGTTTCTTCAACCGCCGCGGAGCCCGGGCAATTGAGTCTCATGCCGATGCCGGCCAGCGCACAGTTGAAAACTGGTCAGCTGATAATTGATTATTCGTTCACGGTTGGAGTCAGCGGCCACTCTGACGCGCTCTTGCAGCGCGCCGTCGACCGCTTTTTGAATATCCTTCGACGCCAGACTGGCATGCCGCCGCTGGACATGAAGGTCACGGAGGCAACCCAGGCCAAGCTGCTCGTTCACAGCGAGCGTGCAAGCAAAGCCGTGCAGGAACTCGGGGAGGATGAATCCTATTCACTCGACATTAGCCCCGCGGGCGCGAAGCTGGAGGCCGCGACTCCGCTCGGAGTTATGCGCGGGCTGCAAACATTTCTGCAGCTGGTACAAACTACCTCCGACGGTTTCGCAGTTCCTGCCGTTGCGATTCAGGACAATCCTCGTTTCCCCTGGCGAGGATTGATGATCGATGTGGCACGTCACTTCATTCCGTTGGATGTCCTGAAACGAAACCTGGATGGCATGGCGGCGGTAAAGCTGAATGTATTTCACTGGCACTTGTCGGAGAACCAGGGCTTCCGCATCGAGAGCAAGAAATTCCCCAAGCTGCAAGAGATGGGCTCTGACGGTCTTTACTACACCCAGGATGAAGTGAGCGACCTGATCACCTATGCGCGGGACCGTGGCATTCGCGTTGTCCCAGAGTTCGACATGCCCGGGCACAGCACCGCGTGGTTTGTCGGCTATCCAGAACTGGCCAGCGGCCCGGGGCCTTATCAGATTGAACGCAAATGGGGCGTCTTCGATCCCGACGATGGATCCGACCCAGGAACGGACCTACAAGTTTCTCGATGCGTTCATCGGCGAGATGGCAAAGCTTTTCCCTGACCAGTACTTTCACATTGGCGGCGACGAGGTCAATGGAAAAGAGTGGGACGCAAATCCCAACATTCAGGCATTCAAGCGCGCCCACGGGCTGAAGAGTAATCAGGATCTTCAGGCGTACTTCAACACTCGGGTGCAGAAGATCGTCAGCAAACATGGAAAGACCATGGTGGGATGGGATGAGATACTGCGGCCGGATTTGCCAAAGGACACCATCGTGCAATCGTGGCGTGGGCAGGATTCTCTGGCGGCAGCAGCCAAACTGGGGTATCGGGGGATTCTTTCCTTTGGATATTACGTCGATCTGATGTGGCCAGCCTCGAAGCACTACGCAGTTGATCCGATCAGTGGCGGCGCGGCAAACCTGACGCCGGACGAAAAAAGGCTCATCCTCGGCGGTGAGGCCTGCATGTGGTCGGAATATGTGTCGCCGGAAAATATTGATTCGCGCATCTGGCCTCGAACCGCCGCCATTGCCGAACGCTTGTGGTCTTCGCAAAACGTGACCGATGTCAATTCCATGTATCAGCGTCTGGAAGAGGCGAGTCGATGGCTGGATTGGCTGGGACTCACGCACAACTCCAACTACGAGCCTATGCTGCGCCGCATCGCAGGTCCAAATGATATTTCAGTCCTTCAGACATTCACAGATGTTGTGGAACCGGTGAAGGACTATTCGCGTGAAGAGACCGCCGTCGTCGAGGCAACAAGCCTGTCCCCTTTGGATCGCGTTATCGACGCCGCCCGCCCGGAGAGCGCGACAGCGCGACATTTTTCGGATCTTGTGGATCTAGTAGTGGCAGGCCGGGCCGATGCTGAAGAAAAGCAAGAAGTCAGGACATTGCTGATTCGCTGGCGCGACAATCAGAGCAGTCTGCAGATGTTGGAGGGTCAATCGTTTCTGCTGAAGGAGATCGTACCGCTATCGCAAGATCTATCCGCGATCGCCACCACCGGTCTGCAAGCGCTTGACTACCTTGACCATGGAGAACGCGCACCGGAATCGTGGGCCACCCAACAGTTCGCGTTGCTCGATCAGGCGCAGAAGCCGAGGGCGCAGTTGTTGCTGATGGTAGCGTTGCCGGTGCAGAAACTGGTCGAGGCCAGCAGCGGACAGAAAGCACCACAGCCGCAGAAGTAGCGCTCAACTTCGACCTGTTAACTCTCCGACGGCCCGGTATGCCTGATCGATCGCGACATCCGTGTAGGCGCTGGCGCCTGCGTCGGAGTTCGCGATTGCAATCCGGCCGAATGGCTTTCGTCCCACTACCCATGGTTGCTCGCCTTCCGGCCAGTCGGGGTCGAATAAAGAGTTCGGGCTAAAAGCGTAGCCGTGAGCCCACCGGTTTACGGTGATGCCTTCAACGTCCCGCGCAGGATCGAAGCCCGCGGGACCCAGCATTCTCGCTAGTTGATCGCGAATGTTGCGCTCGAAGGTTGAAAACTGGGTTCGCATAAGTTCCGCCCGGCCCGCGCGATATTGATCGCGCAGCGGCAGCCCCGGTTTGCAAGGCGTTCGCAGCATAAATAGAACGATAGGCTCGTCGGGCTTGCTGGGAAATTCATATTGGCCAAGGCTGACGGGAAAATCGAGAGCCGTATAAGTATGGTATCCGCCAGGCGCTACGATCTGATGAATTCCCTGGCTCTGGAAGGCAGTCCAATTGCGGATGGCCACGTGCGTGTAGACCAGCGGAACCTTCACCAGGTAGTGAAGCGCGTCCTGCTGCTTCTGGGGTAGCTCTGGGCAAATATACGGAATCATCATGTTGTAGCAGGCCAGAACACACGCGCCCGCCTGTACGCTCTGCAGCTTTCCGCCGCGCATGTATGCGACTCCGACTTCTTTCGCCGAGGTTGCAGATCCATCGTGCCGAACCTGAACCACGGTTCAGTTCAAGCGAATCCGGACGGGCGACTTGCCATCGTCCAAGCGGCCGTAGTCAGCACGGGCCGTGACTACATCTTCCATGCTGTGGCCGGGAATCGCTCCGGGGATCAAGGAGCGCACCAGAAGGCGCGCGATGGATGCGTTGCCATCGGGGAAGTGAAAGATGTAAGGTTCCTCTTTTTCCGGTTCGTTCAGGTTCAAGCCGCTAAAGCCCGGATAGCTGAACGATTTGTAGTCGTCGCCATTTCGAAACAGGCGAGAGCCGAAACCGCATCAATTCCGACACCGAACAAGTCATGCGGATAAGTCTGAAAAAAAGGCAGAGCCTCCGGATTGAGCTTGCAAACATTGGTGAGGTAGTCTGCGTAACTGATTTTGGACAGTCGCGCGTACTTCTGTTCCTTGGATAAACCGGGCAGGTAATCGACTTTCTCGGCGTAGACTCGGGCGATGTCGCGACGAACGGATTCTGAAAGCGGCGCTTTGCTAAGAAACTCTGGCCAAGGTGTTGATCCCATCCCCAACACGAGACGATCTTCACCAAAAGTCTCGCGGTCGAAAAAACAAGCGGTGTCCAGCTTGGCGTACAGCGACTGGTCGTAAGCCTTATAAAACTGCTGCGTGTCGACGCCCACTTCAGTGATAAGGCCCTTTGCCACCTTGCTATATCGTGCCGGGCTTTCGATCGACTGCGTGCCACCGTAACTTAGTAACAACCGGTTCCCGGCGCGAAATTCATTGCGTTTTGCGTGTCCACCGAAATCGTCGTGGTTGTCGAGGATGAGAATCCGTGCACTCGGTCCCGCCTGCTGGCGATAGAAGTAAGCCGACGCCAGCCCGCTAATCCCGCCTCCCACGACCACCAGGTCGTATTTCTCGCCGGTGCTCTCAGGCTTGCCCGCGGAGTTCCAGAACTCTCCATCACGCAGGCTATGCGCGGCAGTATACGTGCCGTCGTGATTCCCGCGCATTCCCATCAGAGCCGGGGGATAGTAATTCGGATCCTTCTCGGGATCAAAGGCTGAATCCGACGCCCCGAGACCATGCAACCATGGAGCGCTCGAGGCCAAAACCGATCCGCCGACGGCGAGAGCAATTCCATCCAGAAAATCGCGCCGCGTGATCTTGCGTTTCATTCCCAGGTCGCGGTCGCGCGAATCATCGCTCATGAACTCTCCAGCACATTCTTATGAGATAGAACTCAGACAAGAATCAGATTCCTGCAATTGCGAGAAACGCCGATGCGGAGAACATCGGAGAATACGAACTTTATCTGGCCTGGTGCTCACTTCCCCCAGATGGAGGTGGCGATCAAGGTCAGCACTTCGACCGCTGCCAGAGAAACCCACAATCGTTGGCGGAAGATGGAACGCCGCAAGTCCCGCTTCAAATCGGACTCAAGGACGTGAACGAATTCGACTTCAGCTGGATCCGGTTTGGGAGGAGGTGCAGCAACTCGCGGTACCGGAGCGTAGGCCGCCTTCGGCTTGTCGGGATAAAACACCTTGGGCGTGCTGATCACTGACGACCAGCGCGGCAGCTGCATCGAGCCCGCGGTCAAGCTGGGATCTCCATCGGGGCCGAGGTCAATTGCAACGCGGGCAGTCTCTCGGGAGCAGCCGCATCGGCCAGGCTGCGCAGCAGCGAGGCCCACCACATATGGCTCATCTGATCGCCGATCAACTCCCCCACATCGACCGGACGCGACTCCAGTTGCAATGGCGGCAACGTCTCTGGCGATATTACGTCGCCTAGATTCGTGAACACGGTGCGATACCAGGGCAAGCTCAAAATGTCGCCTGCGAGCATACCCATGTCCACGGGCCGTGATGTTAGATGCAGCGGAGGCAGTTTCTCCGGGGAGAGAACATCGCGCAAGTCGTCGAGTAACCGCTTCCTTAGAGGGCGGTTCCAACCTTCGGGGAGCAACAGATTGATCTCGTGATCGTCGGATCCCAGGGTCGACTGGCGTTTCTGTTCTTCGGGAGATCCGGGGCTGGTGGGCTGAGAAAACATTCGTGATCGCGATCCTTATACGGTTAGAGCGTCAACTGGCATTTCCGGTTGCAAGTACAGTTTAAACTTGTTTACCAATTGCGGGAAGTCTGGTTGTAGAAACTCTGGTTTTCAGAACTCTAGGGAAGGTCACGGCTTGCTCATCAAGACGCCTGTTACTCGGTCATTCATGGATTCAGCAAGCTTTCTGGCCTGATCCTGCGTTGTTCCATTGAGCAATTCGAAGTCAACGGTTGCATCGGCCAACGAGGACACGGTTTTGTGAAACATTTCCATCCGGACAACGAACTTGCCGTCTGTCCCCTGGATCGCTTTGAAACGGCAGCTGTCGCGCTCTATGTTTGCCATAAGATTTGTGGGTTAAAGAGGATGTTATCACATTGCTGTGCACGCTTCAGGCCGACAAAATGAACCTCGTCCGCGCCAAATAGTGTCTAATGCATACAGTGGATTCCGATCGCAAACCAGCACGGTCCAAGCGTCCGGCGCGAGAAAGACTTTTCGCCGTCCTTCCCCAAGTCTGGGAGCTCGTTCGCCCGCGACGACGGGTGCTTGCCATCGGCTTTGTGTTGATGGTAATCAACCGAGTTTCCGGATTGGTGCTTCCATATTCCACCAAGTACCTGATCGACAGCGTCATTATCAAACACAATGCCCAACTGCTGAAGCCACTGGTTCTGGGCGTCCTGGCCGCTACCGTGGTACAGGGAATCACGTCGTTCTCGTTGACGCAATTGTTGTCAAAAGCGGCGCAGCGGCTGATCACGGAACTTCGTCAAAAGGTTCAGGCCCACATCGGTTGGCTGCCTGTCTCATTCCACGATTCGACCAAGAGCGGCGTCCTGGTGTCTCGCATCATGAGTGATGTCGAGGGCGTCCGCAACCTGATCGGCACAGGATTGGTCGATCTGGTCGGAGGCTTGATGACTGCAGGAATCGCCCTGGTGGTGCTGTTTCACATCAGTGTTGTGATGACTGCCGTTGCTTTCGGGTTCCTATCGTTATTTGCTCTCGCGCTGTATAAGGCTTTTGGAACCATTCGCCCCATCTTTCGCGAACGCAGCAAGATCAATGCGGAGGTTGTAGGTCGGCTCTCCGAATCCCTGGGAGGAGTCCGCGTAGTCAAGGGTTATCACGCCGAGGAACGCGAAGAGAATGTCTTCACGCGCGGTGTGCAACGTCTGCTCGATAATGTGTTGCGCAGTCTAACCGCGACTTCGGTCATGAGCCTCTCCGCCAGTCTGCTGCTGGGCGTGGTCGGCGCTGTGATCATGTATGTCGGAGCACGCCAGATCGCGGCGGGAATGCTGACCCTCGGTGGGTTCTTCACCTACACGCTTTTCCTCGGTTTCCTGGTCGCACCCATCATGCAGATCGTTCAGATCGGCACTCAGCTAACCGAAGCGCTGGCGGGACTGGAACGTACGCAAGAAATCATGAGCGAGCGACGGGAAGATCGCGATCCCAAGCGGACCGTGGCTTTGAGCGAAATTCATGGCGACGTTGACTTTGACCATGTCAGCTTCAGCTACGACGGCAGCCGGATGGTTCTCAACGATGTGTCATTCCACGCGGCGCCCGGCACGGTAACCGCGCTGGTTGGGCCATCTGGTTCCGGCAAGTCGACCATGATCGGACTGATCACAGCTTTTCACGTACCCACGCGTGGCAAGGTTTTGGTCGATGGCGTCGATCTGAGCACGGTGCGGCTGGATTCTTATCGCACCCGTCTGGGCGTAGTTTTGCAAGAATCGTTTTTGTTTGACGGCACGATCCGGGAGAACGTCGCCTTCTCACGCCCCGATGCCAACGACGAAGACATTCTGCGGGCCTGCCGCATTGCGCGGGTGGATGAGTTTGCGGAGAGCTTTGCAGACAAGTACGACACGGTTGTCGGCGAACGCGGCGTGAAGCTGTCGGGAGGACAGCGCCAACGGATTTCAATTGCCCGGGCCATTCTGGCGGAACCGCGAATTCTGATTCTCGACGAAGCGACTTCCAGCCTCGACTCTGAATCGGAGCAATTGATCCAGCAAGGCCTTTCGTACTTGATGCAGGGACGGACAACCTTTGTCATCGCGCACCGGCTCTCTACCATCCGCCGCGCCGATCAGATCCTGGTCGTCGAACAGGGCCGAATTGTCGAGCACGGTACCCACGAAGAGCTCTACGCTCTGCGCGGCCGCTATTACGATCTCTATACCAAGCAGCATGGAGTCGAGACCAATCTGTTCCTCGCCCCGGGCGAGGGCGATGCCGTGCCCGTCTCGGCCGGAGATGGACAATCAAAACCCGGCGGTAACGGCGATCCCGACCTCGCCGATACTTTGCGCCTGGTCCGGGGAGAAACGCGTTAGCCAATGTCCACCGGCCTAGGCGATTCCAGTTCGCAAGTTCCTATCGCAATCCACACGGATAATCTGTGCCGGCTCTACCGCATGGGCGACGCGCTGATCCGTGCCGTCGATGGCATCTCAATCCAGGTCACGTCCGGAGAATTTGTCGCTCTGCTCGGCACTTCGGGTTCGGGTAAATCGTCTTTGCTAAACCTCATCGCCGGACTTGATCGCCCAACCTCCGGGACGGTGATCGTTCAGGAGAGCGATTTAGCGACACTTTCGCGCGAACAATTAGCCAAATATCGCCTGCACACCGTGGGTATGGTATTTCAGTCTTTCAATTTGATTCCCAGCATGACTCTGCTGGAAAACGTAGAGCTACCTTTGCGCTTTGCAGAAGTGGACCGCAGCAAGCGTGAGGGCCTCGCAAGGCAGGCACTGGACCGGGTAGGACTGAGCGCCCGCTTGCGACATCGCCCCATGGAACTTTCTGGCGGCGAGCAGCAACGAGCTTCGTTAGCCCGTGCGCTGATCAATCAGCCGAGTTTTCTGCTGGCCGATGAACCGACCGGTAACCTCGACAGCCAGACGGGCACCGAAATCATGAATTTCATTCGCGAGTTCAATGAAACGCTAGGCATGACGATCATAATGGTCACGCACGAACGCACGCTCGCGGAGCGCTATGCCGGACGAATGATTTTCCTCGCCGACGGCAAGTTGGTTGACGATCGATCTAACGTCGTTTCCGCCGTCGCGCCTGGAGGCGGACGATGAAGACGTACGATATGGCCGAACTGGCGGTGCGCAATTTGCGCGAATCTATTCTGCGCAATTCGCTCACTACCGTTGGCATCTCGGTCGGCGTTGCGTCATTGGTTGCCATGCTTTCGCTGGGCATCGGGCTGCAGCAGTTGGCTGGCCGGCGCTTGCAGAAATCCGGGCTGTTCGACACTGTAGTCGTAACCTCGCGACGCGACTTGCGCAGCTTCAATCGCGAGCAGGAAGAAAACGGCCCTGCTCCAGCCGAGAGTCCCACGCTGGATGAGTCCGCTCGCCGAAAGATTGCGCAACTCCCCAACGTGCTCGAGGCCTATCCAGACATCCGATTCATCACCGAGCTTCGCTATGAAGACAAGCCGTATTTGACGATGGTGGCAGGTCTCCCGTCTTCCGCGAAGAACAACGACACCTTCGATGGCATGCAAGGCAATTTCTTTTCGTCCGATGCGGCGACAGAAGTCATCCTGCAGAAATCGTTCGCCGCCCAGTTGCTGGGGAAGACGCCGAAAGCCGGCGGGGACGAGGTCAACGTCGTCGAACTAGCAAAGCCTCTCCTGGGCAAGCAACTAACCATGCGCTACGCGGAGAGAACCGCGACGCCGGCGACCGGCGCAGCGGGCAAGAATGACACTGCTTCAAACAAATCTGCTGAAAATCCCGCCGGCACCGCGTATTCGGTCATCTCTCACGAAGTAACTCTGAAAATAGTGGGCGTTTGTGATCTCGATCCCGATAGTATGCGCGGCCAAGCCCGCGCGCGTGTTTTTCTGCCGCTGAAGCTCGCGCAGAACCTGCACGTGATGCAGCCTTCCGATCTTCGTGACACGACGAACATCGCGAGCGGCACGGCAGTCTATACAACCGTAGAGGTGCACGTAAAGAGCCCCACCCAAGTTCAACCGGTCGAAGATGCGATCAAAAAGATGGGGTTCAATACTTTTTCGATTGTCGACGCGACGCGCAGCATGCGCCAGTTTTTCGCGGTGCTGGATCTGTTTCTCGGAATCTTCGGCAGCCTTGCCTTGGCGGTCGCCTCTATCGGAATCATCAATACGCTAGTGATGGCGATTCTCGAACGCCGCCGGGAGATCGGAATCATGAAGGCCATCGGAGCCAGCGACGGCGACGTAAAAGGATTGTTCTTTGCCGAGGCTGGCGTAATGGGCGTTTTTGGAGGAGTCGTGGGAGTCGCGCTGGGCTGGACCATCGGACGCGTCATAAACCTGGGCACGAACGTCTATCTGAAGCGCCAGCATTTTCCGCCAGAACAGATTTGGTTTGTCCCGTGGTGGCTGGTGATTGGCGCAATTGTCTTTGCGATCGTAGTCAGTCTGCTGTCCGGTTTGTATCCCGCAAGCCGTGCTGCGCGCCTCGATCCAGTCCAGGCCCTGCGCTACGAGTAAGCTTAATCTCATGCGTCAGCTTCTGCGACTTAGTCTCTTCTTGTGTGCCATCTCTGCCTCGGCGCAGAGCCGCATCGATTGCGACGCCCTTAAGAGCCGCATCCTCGCCGACACGGTCCACTACTGCGTCCTGTTGCCGTCCAGCTACGATTCCGCGCCTGCACGACACTTTCCGGTACTTTATTTCCTGCACGGCCTTGGTGAGAACGAGCAGACCCTGTTCAAAACCGGCGGATGGAACCTGATCGAAGACCTGCGCCAACAGCACAAGATCGGTGATTTCCTGATCGTCACCCCGGAGGCGAAGGCCAGCTTCTATATAAATTCCGCCGACGGCAAGGTTCGCTGCAGCGACTTTTTTCTGCAGGAATTCATGCCTTACATCGAAGGCAAATATCGCATTCGCCGCGAGCCTCGGGCGCGCGCCATCACCGGGATCTCCATGGGAGGCTACGGAGCCCTCCGCTTCGCGTTTGCCAACCCTGGCATGTTTTCAGCCGTGAGCGCGCAGAGCGCAGCGCTTATGACTGCATCACCTCAAGAACTCAACGCCGCCCTGCGCTCGGGCACCCCGCTGGGCAACTTGCTGGGGTCGGTGTTCGGCAATCCCATCAACGTTCCCCACTGGAAGGAAAATGATCCCTTTTCCCTGGCAAAGAAAAATCAGGCCGCCATCGGCCGATTAGCCATCTACTTCAACTGCGGGCGGGACGACGAATATGGCTTCGAAACCGGCGCCACGGCTCTCGACCGGCAGCTTCAGGAAGAGCACGTCAAACACGAATTCCATCTCTATCCCGGCAATCACAGCGCGGCATACTTTGCCGCGCACCTGGGCGAGGTCATGGAATTTCACTCCAAAGTATTTGGGGCCGAAAAGTAGTTTTCTCGGCCCGCTAATATCGATCTACGACTGTTTCTATCTGCTAGCTCCTAGCTAGAAGCCAGCAGCTAGAAGCTACTTTTCTTTTGTATCTTTCTCGTCCACCTCTACCGCACCGGGCATCAATTTCTTAAGCGGCGCCTTACGCTGCTCTTCGAGTTCCGGATGCGGTAGCGGCTTCCGCGGCAACATCTGGTCACGCATCGCAGTGTTGTACACGAAGATTGCTTCAACCGTGGCGGCCTGCGCGAGGTCGCCCGGTTGCAATCTTTCATAGGTATCCATGTTGGAGTGGTGCGACCGCGTAACGTAGTCGAGCTTGTCCTGAATAAACTGGAACCCCGGGATGCCCACGGCATCGAAGGACTCATGATCGGTCCCGCCGGTATCGCGCGCGCTGATCGCGGTCACGCCCAGGTCCTTCAACGGTTCCATCCATTGAGCAAAGATAGGAGCTTCGGCAACATTCTCCTGCAAGTAAATGCCGAGGATCTTGCCACTGCCGTTATCCACGTTGAAGTATCCGGAAATCTTCTGCTGATCGGGCTTCAGTTCAACCGGCCCCGCAGGCTTGCGGAGCCACTCCGGCAATTTGAGCTGGTCAGGCGCGGTGGAGAGCGGCACAAATCCAAAGTGCTGTTTCACGTAATTGAGCGATCCGAATTCGCCCTGCTCTTCGCCGGTCCATAGCCCGACGCGAATCGTACGCCGCGGTTTTACCTTCAGCGTGTTGAGGATGCGCATCACTTCCATCGCGACCACCGTCCCCGCTCCGTTGTCGGTGGCGCCGGTCGCAGCCGCCCAGGAATCCAAGTGTCCTCCGAGCATGACAATCTCGTCCTTCAGTTTCGGGTCGGTGCCAGGTATTTCTGCGATGGTGTCGAAACCGTGCTCGTGGTCGCCGGTGAACCTCACATCGACGTTCAGCTCAATGGTAACCGGGACATTGGATTTCAGCAGTCGGTACACCCGCCCGTAGTTTTCAATCGCCGCGATTACAACCGGCACCGGCTGAATGTGTTCTTTTTGATAGCTGAACCAACCCAGGCCGCCGCTGCTGTCCACAAAGATAGTTCCGCCAGAACCGCCGTTATTCCTGCCGTCACGGCTCGGGAGAACCACCGCCAGTGCATGCTCCGAGGCCAGGAATGCTGCAACCTTCTGCCGTAGCTCAAGTCTTTTCATGAGCTCCGGTCCGAAGTATTCAGGCTCAGGAATGAGCGGATGTTCGACAATCTTGGCCAGATCCTTCTCATCCTCCCGCTCAAACAGCGGCTTGTCCACCGGCTTCACTTCTCGCATATCGCCCAGCAGAACCACTTTGCCGGCGAGCTTGCCTTTGTACTTTTCTAGATCCTCTTCCTTCTTGACATCCATCCATATGGCTTGCCCACTAATCGCGCCGTTGCTTGACGGTGACCAGGGGGCGGCCTGGGCGATGAACACGGCAGTATCCGGCGAGGCCATGCGCGTCCAGGTATTGAGCTGCTGCCAGCCCATGCCGAATTCTCCCCAATCTTCAAGATGAGCATTCGTGCAGCCCATAGCGGCGAGCTGATCGCGCGTCCATTCGTTGGCGCGTTTCAGATTCGGCGAGCCCGTCAGCCGCGGCCCAATCCCATCCATCAAGGCGGAGGCGTACTCCATCACATGCGAGTGGGTCAAACCTTCGTTCCGTATCTGCACATACATGTTGTAGTCAATCGTCTCTTTTTCCGGCTGCGGCAATTCGTAAGACGGTGTACTCGTCGCAGAAGCGGTGGTTTTGTTCTTGTCGGCGGCCGAGACTGGGAGGGCGAAGCAGATTAACAGTGTGATCGTGATATCGAGCAGCTTGGGGCATCGCATCTTTTGGACGTTTCCTCGTTTAAGAAGTCTTAGCAGAGTAGCAGAAGTCTATTCGTCTCACCAACCCGGGAGCCGGAGGCCCGAACAGTGGGAACTTCCTCCTGCCCTCCAGCGTATATCAGGTTGAGGGAGAGCTGCGTATGAAGCCTTTGATGGTCTGGATCTCCGTGGTAATTGCGTCTATCGCCCTGCATGCGCAGCCGAATCCCAACGAGGCCGGGGTGCAGCAGAAGTTTGTCTCTGGCGGCACGATTCGCATGCACCTGAGCGCCGGGAGCTACACCGTCAGTCCCGCAGACTCGGACAACATCGTCGTGACTTGTCACGGCAGTTCTGCTGCCCAGTTGAGCAGAGTGAAAGTAAAGATCAAGCCGACGGCGTCGATCGCCAACATTTACATTCATGACACGCCGCACAACAACTTCACTGCCACGATCGAGATCCCTCGCCGCTCCAATCTCTGGGCGCGATTGACTGCGGGAGAGCTGAATGTCGAGGACATAGAGGGTGACAAGAATATTGAGATTTGGGCTGGCCAGCTCGACCTCGAGATTCCCGATCCCGATCAGTATGGCCATCGCGATGCCTCAGTCGTTGCCGGTAGCGTCGAGGCTTCCGCTTTCAACATCTCGAAGGGCGGTCTGTTTCGTTCGTTCCAGGAGCAGGGGCCCGGCAGGTACAGCTTGCATGCCCACGTAACCACAGGCGAAATCGATCTTCGCCGAATAGGAACAAACTGATTCTCGCCCCAATGAGTTCGACGCGAGTATGGAGTGCTCACCAAACCAACTCGGTCTGAGTCTATCCTGAGAGAAGACGTGTTTGGAGATTTGCTCCCATGCTCAAGCACCGCTTTTCGTTGCCTGCGCTGTTTGTTCTCTTTCTGAGTTCGCTCCTCGCTCAGGCTCAGGGCGCAGCCTCGGCATCCACCCAGCCGGACGCCCCTCGGAAAACGAGCACGCCCTACACCGGGGATCTGACGATTTTTGATTCTCCGGGGCGGGACGAGAGGCTCCAAATCAATCGTGTGATGGATATTCTCGCAATTGGCCCGGGCAAGAACGTGGCCGATATCGGGGCCGGATCGGGATGGTTCACGGTTCGGGCAGCTCGACGGGTCACCGCAACTGGCAGCGTGTACGCGGTTGATATCAACCCTGAGGCCACGCGTTACATCGACAAGAGAGCTCAGAAAGAGGGCCTGCATAACGTGAAAACTGTTTTGAGCAAGAGTGACGACCCGCAATTGCCCGCCAATCAGATTGACTCGGTCCTGCTGCTGAAGACTTACCACGAGGTCGATAGGCCCATCGCCCTCTTGCGAAATCTCCGCGCCTCGCTTCGACCCGGAGCCGTGATTGGAATCATCGACCGCAATGGCAACGGAGAAAATCATGGCGTTGCTCCCGATATCGTGATCAAGGAAGCTTTAGAAGCCGGTTACGCCTTGCGATCGCAATATGACTTCGTGAAGGGCGATGCAATGGATTATTTTCTAGTCTTCGCCGCGAAAGAGTAATCCTCGTTCGACTGAAAGATCGTTCCGCGGAGAAAAGTCGATACCGCACAGGGAAAAAAACAACACAAACCGCAAACCTTTAGCAGCCTCAAAGTTTCCGTTCGCCGTTCTTCCGGCGCCGTTCGACGAGAATCCTGCAAAGTTGGAGCACCGCGCCTTGACAGCAAGAAGCATATTCGGTTCTAATCTACTTTCGAACCGTAGTTGCGACGCTGTCGCATCTGTTTGTAAAAAAGCTTTCATTTTGGGTCTCAATGAGAAAGAGGGCAACCATGAACATCGGCGCTGTTGTTGCGACTGAATCGCAGCTGGGAAGATCGAAAAATGACAAGGCGATCACCCGCCCTTCGCTGATGAAGGAATTGGCTGCGCGGGGCGTGCGCATGACGGCCCAACGACGTCTACTCGTGGGCATTATTCAAGACTCTCCGCGTCACCTGGACGCAGCCACCCTTCTGCAGATCGCCAGAAAACAGGATCCAGACATTGACCGTGCCACGGTATATCGCACCCTCGGGTTGCTTAAGAGTCGCGGGCTAATCGATGAACTGGATCTGATGCATATCCAGGGCGAGAAACATTATTACGAAGCCAAGACCAATCGCGATCATTGCCATATGGCCTGCTTCAGGTGCGGCGCCATTATGGAATACGCCAGTCCCTCTTTCGAGAAACTGAAAGAAGAAATGGTCAAGCAGAGCGGATTTCAGATCCGCGTGGTGCGTCTGGAAGTTGGCGGATTTTGCAAACGGTGTCAACAAACCAAGCAATAGCTCTCTTTTTGTTGTTTACTTAGTTGCGACTGATTCGCATGTACTGGATTTCGACAACCATACGACATTTAGGACACGCCCAGCATGGCGATTAACGAACGTACTTTTATATTTCGTGGTTCTTTCGTTGTTGCGAGGCGCTCTGCACGTTTTGCCTTTTGTGCTCTCTTGTTTGTCCTGCTGCTGGCCGTCGAGTCGTGGGCCGGAGTTGGCGGCAGCGTCTCTGGCACCGTGAAAGACTCGAGCAACGCCGTTGTCCCAAACGGAATTGTGAAAGCGATCAACACCGCGACCGGGGTGTCGCAACAGGTCACAACCAACGATCGCGGATTTTACTCATTCCCCAATCTTCCGCTTGGGAAATACAACATCGTGATTGAAAAGACGGGTTTCAAACCCTACCAGCGAACCGGCATCTCCATCGATGCCAACAGTTCGTTGACTGTGGACGCAATCCTTGGCGTCGGCGAAAGGTCCGACGTCGTCACGGTAATTGAAAACCCTCTCCAGGTTGAAACCACGAGCACGCAGATCGGTGAGGTCATCACTGCTGAAGGGATGACGGCGGTCCCGCTCAATGGCCGGAGTTTTACCGACTTGCTTGCCCTTCAGCCCGGGGTCGCGCCGGTCACTTCGGTCACGTCCGACACCGTGCAGGACGTAGGTGCAAGCGTGCTCTCTCCTTCGGGAGATTTGAATCCCGGCACCATCTCGATCAACGGCCAACGCGAATTCGCCAACAGTTTTCTGGTCAACGGAAGTGATGTGGAAGAGGATGTCAACATGGGCGCAGCCGTGATTCCCAACCTCGACTCCATCGACGAATTCCGGATTCTCACCAACAACTTCGACGCCGAATATGGCGAGTTCAGCGGCGGCCAGATCAATGTTGTAACCAAGTCTGGCACCAATGCATTTCACGGCGATGTTTTCGAATTTGTCCGCAACACCAACCTCGACGCCCGCAATTATTTTTCACCTACTCGCGGCGCCTTCGATCAAAATCAGTTCGGCGGCACGATCGGTGGTCCGATCCGAAAGAACAAGATCTTTTTCTTCGCCGACTATCAAGGAACGCGATCAACCCAGGGAGTGGATACGGGCCAGATTCCAATTCCTTCCGCCCAGGATCGCACCGGCGATCTGAGCGACATGGCGAGTTCATTCCAAACCACCGATGCCAACGGAAACACGGTTCCCACGACCGTCAGCGGTTCGTACTGGGCAGGTCAGCTTTCGCAGAAGTTGGGCCACGGAGTCTCCGCTGGCGAGCCCTATTACACACCCGGTTGCACGACGTCGACCTGCGTTTTTCCCAATGCCGTGATTCCGCAGAGCGTCTGGTCTGCGCCCGCGACCAATCTGTTGCAATACATTCCTGCACCGAACGTTTCGAACGGCACATTCGCCAGCTCCGCCTACGATAAAACCCTGCGGGACGACAAAGGCGCCTATCGCCTCGACGCCAACATGCGGTGGGGACTGCTGTCGGCCTACTACTTTCTCGACGACTGGTCGCAGGACAACCCTTACCCAGTCGCTCAAGGCGGCGCGAATGTTCCCGGCTTCAACGCGTTGTACACGGGTCGCGCGCAATTGCTTGGCCTCGGCGACACGAAAACGCTCAGCCCGACTACCGTGAACGAATTTCGCTTCAGCTACCTGCGCAACTCCAATGATCTGGGCAAGCCAGTCGGAGGCGTCGGCGTCAGTCTCGCCTCGCAAGGATTCGTGGTAGGGCAGGGAACTCCGGGAATCGTTCCGTTATCTCCAAAGACCGAAGGCGTCGAGAGTGTAGGCTTCAACAGCTTCACGATCGGAACGAATACGAACGAACTGAAACAGATTGCCAACACATTCCAGTGGCTGGACAATTTCTCCAAAGTAATTGGAACCCACACCATAAAAATGGGCGGCGAGTTTCACTATGATCAGGTCAACGTCAACGCAGTCGCCCAGTTCAACGGCAGCTTCCTGTTCTTCGGAGCCGAGACTGGCTCCGACTTCGCGGATTTCCTCCTGGGAATCCCAAGCCAGTACAACCAAAGCCAGCTGCAACCGTTCTACGGCCGCAACAAATACGTCGGCCTGTACGGGCAGGACAGTTGGCGCGTCCGCAGCAACCTCACGCTGAACTACGGTCTGCGCTGGGACCGCATCGAACCCTGGTATGAGAAGTACAACCAGATCGCCACTTTCATCCCAGGGCAACAGTCCGTGGTTTTCCCGGGAGCGCCGGCCGGGATTCTTTATCCCACCGATCCCGGCGTGTCGCGGACGCTCGCTCCTCCGGGAAGTCTCGACTTCGCTCCACGCATCGGCATGGCCTATTCGCCGAGTTCGTCTGGCGATGGCTTGCTCTCGAAGATACTGGGCGACCCTGGCAAAACCGGCATTCGGGCGAGCTACGGGATGTTCTACACCGCCATCGAAGCGCTCACCATCGGCGTGATGAGCGCCAATGCTCCTTACGGAACTACTTACACGAGTCCGGCTCCGCCGCTGTTCTCGACACCGTTTATGACGGCGGCGAATGGCCAGAATCTCGGCCAATACTTCCCGGTCACGCTCGCTCCATTGAACTCGAGCGCCAGTCATCCTGACTCCAACATCGACTGGTCGCAGTTCGAGCCAATTACCGGACTCCCCAACTACGTAACTACGAACCGCATTCCGTACACCGAGGAATACATGTTCTCGCTGCAGCGCGGCTTCGGATCGAATACTGTGCTCAGCGTGAACTACGTCGGAACTCAGGGACATCGGCTTCTGGTGCTCGAAGAGTCGAATGCCGGCAATCCCGCGCTCTGTTTGGCTTTGAGCAATCCCGCAAACCTTGCGCCAGGACAAACTCCGTGCGGTCCCTTCGGCGAAGATACGGCTTACACAAGTTCTTCGGGTCAGGTTTACCAGGGCACGCGCGGACCCCTCGGATCGAATTTCGGCAGCAATGCCAATCAGGCGACCATTGGCAATTCCAATTACAACTCTCTGCAGATTACGCTGCGGCACAGCAGCAAACGTCTGAATGTTCTCGCCGGATACACTTACGGCAAATCGATTGACCAGTCTTCGAACATCGGAGAAGCCGTGAACCCGCTCGATCCCGCGCTCAGCCGGGCTTTGTCGGCTTTCGATGTGAAACACAATTTTGTCGCCAGCTACAGCTACAAGCTTCCCGTCGAGAGTCTCTTCCAGGCCTCGAATCGCTGGACGCTGGGCTGGGAACTTTCCGGAATCATCCGCTATAGTTCGGGCCTGCCTGTGACCCTGATCAACTACGGCGACAATTCGCTGCTCGGAGCCGAACCGAACGGCATCAACAACTATGGCGTCGATGAGCCCGACTACGCCGGCGGTACTCTCAACTTAAATCAGAATCCGCGCAACGGGAGGTCTTACTTCACTACTTCCGAATTCAGCCAGAATATTCTGGGGACGCCGGGCACCGCGCCGCGGCGATTCTTTTACGGACCAGGCCTGGACAATTACGACATGGCCTTGCTCAAGACGGTGAGCCTGACGGAATCGAAGTCGCTCCAGTTTCGGCTGGAAGCTTTCAACGTCTTCAACCACGCGCAATTCTTCGGACCGCAATCCGTCGACGGCAATATCAGCAGTTCCACCTTCGGCCAGGTCGTCAGCGCCAACCCGCCGCGCCTGGTTCAGTTAGGCGCGAAGTTCTTTTTCTGAAGTTCTTTTTCTGCTCTTGCTAGTGTGCCGTCCCTCCTCCGCTTCTATCCCGACGTCCCCTGCAAAAGCCCCCGCTGGGAACAATACCGCGAAGCCTGGCACCTCCTGACCAACTCGCCCAAATAGCAGACGCAAGCGTGAAATGTAGACGCAAGCGTCCAGCCCCAATCCCGATAAACAACAAAACCGGGTGCCCCACGTCTGACGATTTTCGAGACGTGGGAAAGGAGACGTAAGGGTGGCTCACCCTTGGCGTGTTCTGTGATTCATCAGCCGCCACGCCAGCGGTGGGAAGGCGAAAGCGAAAGTGGAACAAACCGAGTCCGCTTTACAGGCTGGGGAAAAACTCTGATTGTGGGTGGCGCAGCGCTTCAGCGCTGCGGTAAATGCCCTCGAATGAATAAAGGTTTTTACCCACCAGGCAGGGAGGAGCTGTTTTTCCGCAGCCTGTTTAGCGGGACGGCACGAGTTTCGTAACGGTCTCTTTTTTGTAAAGGTGGGGACCGCGAGGTCGGGTCCGCTTTTGTCTGCACGCACGAACAGGCTTGCTTTGCGTCCAACAACGGCCCGAACTCTATGAGTTCCCACTTTTGCCAAGACCGCAAAGGTAGGCCAGCTACCAGACCTCGACCCTCTGGCGAGATTTCATTGTCACAGGATTATCGACGACCAAGGCTGCGCTGCAGATTTGGTATCGGACTTGAGACGGAAGAATCAGTCGCGTTCGACTGCCAAATCGTCTCGCCGCCAGATGGCTAGCCCAGGTGCTCCCATAGCGAGTGCGCCCAGCGTGGAGGGTTGAGGAGTGCCGGGTATGGGAGTGGTCAGAAAAGCGCTGGGGCCTAGATTCTCGTTGGTGAAATCTTCTGCCGCCTCCTTGGTCTGGCCCGCTTTGATCGCTTTGCCGGGGATGGTTTCGTAGGCGTAGCCGGTTAAAGTCGTCGTGACATCGATCCGACTTACGAATTGAACGCTCAATCGCGCCCATCCGTAATGGATCTTATTATCGATCTTGAACTTTAAACCGAGGTAGCGATTCGTCACATTAAACCAGGAGCCTATGCGGTGAGTGTGTGCGCACGATAAGAAACCGCTGCAATAGGAAATCATCCGACCGTCGTGGAAGAAATGACCTTTCGGGATGACCGCACCCTTTTTCAGAGTTGCGGCCAAAAAACCGCGAGTGGCAGTGATACCCTCCACCTCATTGGTGCGCGCTCCTGCAGCGATAAGTAAATTAACGCCACCCGAGGTGGAGTAGCGTGTGGTGTCACCAACCGTGAAATCCGTCTTTCCATCGTGGTTGAGGTCCAGATCAAAGTGCTGGTTAATGCCGATGACTCGGTGACTTCGTGTATAGACAATCTTCGCCTCAGCAGGTTGCCTCATCGCCAATATTCCCACCCCGGCTGCACCCGCCGCCAGAGCGTACATGTTGAGCTGCTGATGGACTAACTCGGACAGCTTGCCTGTCTTACGGATTCCGGATCGGCGTTTCACACGTGCTCCTAGGCGGGCAACAGATTATCCTCCTGGGGTTCTCGGTTGTCAAAGTTGGCAGGTATCACGAAATGTCAAGCTGCTTGTGTAAATAGGGAGAGGGCGGGTGGCCCAGCCTAGACCTCCCGCACCAGTCTTCAGGGTGGCTGGCCCACCTTTACGTTTGTTGTAAAGGTGAAGAACGCGAAGTCTGGCAGTCACAGTTGTTGTTTGGAGGGTGGCCCAGCCATTCTGACAGCAGCTCTAAATAATCCATAAAGCCGGTATGCCCCACCCTTCATCGCTCTTTGCGGAGGGTGGGGGGGCAAGCAAACAGTGCAACGAACCCTTGGAGTGAGACACGGAGTTAAGGGGGTAAGCGCCGTTCGCTGAAAAATCATTGTACGGCGAAGTTGAGTGGCTCCACACTGCATCGAGCTGAGCGGAGGGTAGGGCTCTGCGGGGACGCAACCCGAGCGCCGGCTCAGTGGCCGAAGTGGCACGGGGCGGCTGCGGCCGCCCTGGGTTTCCCCCCCTGCCATTTTGGCGGCAACGCGGTAAATCCCAGGGGGCTGGGGACAGAGTCCCCAGTGACCGGCGAAGCTGCACTCTGCGCGCTTCATGCCGGCACCGCCTCGAACTCCGCCGGAGTCCGATAGCCGAGCGCGGAGTGCAGCCGTTTCTGGTTGTACACCCTCTCGATGAACTCGCCGATCCCCGCCAGAGCTTCGCTCCGATCCCGATATTCGCTGCGATAAACTTCTTCGTGCTTCAGCGTCTTCATGAAGCTCTCGGCAAACGCATTGTCATAAGGATTACCTTTGCGGCTCATGCTGCCGCGTATGCCGTGCTGCCGAAGCAGTTCGCGATATGCGCCGCAGGCATACTGCACTCCGCGGTCGGAATGATGCACCAGTCCGGGCTGCGGACGCCGTTCGCCAATCGCCATGCGCAGCGCGGTTAAGCTCAGCTCGGCGGCCAGAGTTTCCCCCAGCGCCCAACCCACCACTCGTCGCGACCAGGCATCCAACACCACCGCCAGATACGCAAACTCCCGCTGCAGGCGAATGTAGGTGAGATCGGCCATCCATAGCTGGTTTCGGCCGGTCGGTTGGAGCTGGGCGGCCAGGTTCGGATACACCGGCCAGCTATGTTGGCTGTCGGTGGTTCGCACAAACGATCGGCGCCGCAGACAGAGCAAATTGTCGGCCCGCATCAGCCGCAACACCCGCTTGTGATTCACCGCGTGGCCACGCCGCTGCAGCTCCGGCGTGATGCGGCGATATCCGTAGGCGGGATACTGCAGCGCGATCTTCTGCACCGCATCGCGCACCGCCATGCTCTCCGCCGACGCCACTCGCCGCAGCTGGCTGCGGTAGTAACTGGCCCGGCTCACCCCCGCCGCTGCGCACAGCTGCTTCACTTGCGCACCGCCTTCTCCCGCTTGCCGGATCTCTCGACACAAACAGCCGCGCCACTGACGACGGCTGGCGGGCGATGTTCCCTGAAATGCTGCAAGGCTTTTTTTAAAAAATCATTCTCCAGCGTGAGTTGCCCGATCTTGCGCTCCAGATCCGCCACCGTCCGCTCCGCCGGCGGAAGTTTCGGCCCCGCTCTGCGCCCCGTGCCGGGAAACGAAGCTTCGCCCCGCGCCCGCCACTCCGCCCGCCACCGCTCGATCAACTTGGGACTGATCTGCATCCGCCGCGCGACTCTGCCGCCGCTCTCCCCGGCATCCATCGCCCGCATCACCGATACTTTCAAATCACGACTGTATACGCTTCGGGCCAAGTCCATCGCCTCTCTCCATTCAATGTACTCAGTCCCCTACTTCCGTGTCTCATTTTTGGGGTTCACTCCACAGGCAGGCACGAAACTCCGACCTCGCCACCATCCCGCCGCTACCCATCCTTCGAAACTACCCCCGAAGCATCCGCCTCGGCATACATCGCGTCAATCCGCACCCGATAGCGCTCTTCCACCACCTTCCGCCGCAGCTTCATGCTCGCCGTGAGCGCGCCATTCTCCGGCGAGAATTCTTCGGCAATCAATATCACTTTCTTTAACTGCTCAAATCGCGCAAGATTCCGGTTCAAGCCCGCGACAATGTCGTCATAAAGTTCCCGAACTTTGGGATGCACAACCAGCGCCTCGCGGGAAGAGCAAGCGACCTGATTGGCCCGCGCCCAGTCCTCGAGAACCGAAAAATCAGGCACAACCAGCACGGCAGGGAACTTGTGCTTATCCCCCACCACCACCGCTTCGGCGATCAGAGCATTGTGCTTGAGAGAATTTTCCAGCGGTTGAGGAGCGATAAACTTTCCGCCGGAAGTCTTGATCAAGTCTTTCTTGCGGTCGGTGATCGAGAGAAATCCATCACGTATCGAGATTGCCGATGTCGCCCGTCTTGAACCAGCCGTCGACGAAGGCAGCCCGGGTTTCTTGCGGCCGGTTCCAGTAGCCCTTGAAGACGGACGGGCCGCGAACCAGAATCTCGCCATCCTCGGCAATGCGAACCTCAATATTTGACAAAGGCTGGCCCACTGTTCCGAGCTTATGGGCTTTCGGACTGTTGACTGCGATCACCGGGGAAGTTTCAGTGAGTCCGTAACCTTCGTCAATGCGAATGCCGATGTCGGCGTACCACTCCGCCAGTTCGCGCCCCAGCGGCGCGCCCCCGGAGATAAACAGCTCCGCGCGCCCTCCCATTCCTGCGCGCACTTTGGAATAAACCAGGCGGTTGGCCAGCTTCCACGCTAGCGCGCCGGGCCTCCGTCCGGCGAGAATCTCGGCGCGGTGCGCCCGCCCCAGCGACAATGCCCAGCGATAGATCCATTTCTTGGGAAAGCCCTTGGCTTTGAAATCCACTTGCGCGTGTATCTTTTCGTAAACCCGCGGAACGCCGACGAAGATGGTCGGGCATACTTCCAGCAAAGCCTGCGGAAGCCGGTCGAGGGAAACATAGGCCAACGTGACTCCGCGAGAGAGCATGGCGAAATCGACATGGCGCGCGGTCACGTGCGACAAGGGAAGAAAAGAAATGCTGATCTCGCCGTCCCCCAGGCCGAAGCCGGAAAGAGAACACGCAATGTTCGAAGCCAGGTTGCCGTGAGTAAGCATGGCCCCCTTGGGAGTACCGGTGGTTCCCGAGGTGTAAATGATGGTGGCGGGGTCGTCGGGCGCGACGGCGCGCGCCGCAGAATCGAAGCGCGCATCGCGCTCTTTCGGGCCGCCGTGCATGAGGGGCTGCATCTGCACAGCATGGGCGGTCTCGACGGCATCCATCACCACCATGCGTTCGACGGCAGTTTGGTCTTGAATGGCTGCGCACTTTCAAAAGGTGTTTTTCAGTGGAGACAAAAACCATGCGCGCGCCCGGAATCATGCAAAAGGTACGCCATCTGCTCACTCGTGAGCGTGGTATAAACCGGCACGACCAGCGCGCCGATAAGCAGGCAAGCGAAATCCGTGATCGTCCATTCCGGACGGTTTTCACTCAGGATGGCAACGCGATCGCCCTTGGAGATGCCCCATTCGCTGTAGCGCGCGAGCCACACCCACGACGCTCTGATAGAACTCCGACGAAGGAGATGGAGATCCATTGGATGTCGCGCCGATGCATGACCACTACACGCTCGTTGCGATCCACCACGGCGAAAAAGATTTCATTGACGGTTCGCAGGCTCATGAGATGCCGATCAGCCAGGGAATGGAACAAGCATACGCTCGCGGCGGTGCGAAATAGCGCGCACTCGAAAGGGCGAAAGAAAAGCTACGAAGTAGATTTCGCGCGCGCCGCAAGATTCGATCTCCGAAAGCAATGTACTTCTTTAACCACCGCTAAGCAACGCCCGCGACACTCCCCCGTCAACACCGCTAGGACGGAGACCGCAAACACTGCAACGACAAAAGAAAACGTCATGCCAACCAACAGAAAATTGACGCTGCCGAGTGAGGTTGTTATGATAAACACGCGGGGTGGAGCAGTCTGGTAGCTCGTTGGGCTCATAACCCAAAGGTCGGTGGTTCAAATCC
>CAWCQY010000006.1:0-1091701 GCA_963797795.1 uncultured Acidobacteriota bacterium | reverse complement strand
CTTCCCAGGACTTGGCAAGTACGTCTAAAGCGGCGTAGAGTATCGTTTCCCCAGTATTCTTGCTGTTTCGACCTCACAGGAGCATGTTGCATGCGTTATTGGATGGCTCTTTTGTTCGCAGTTTTCTGCTTCAACCTTTCTGCTGTTTCCCAAACCGCGGAAGAATTGGTCAACAAGAACATCGAAGCCAAGGGAGGGATGGACAAGATCAAGGCCATCAAGACCTGGCGCATGACGGGCAAGCTGATTGGGGGTGGAATCACGGCTACGGTGGGCCAGGAAAACATGCGCCCGAACCTGGTGCGCGAGACCTTTTCGCTGCAGGGCATGACCGCAGTGCAGGCTTACGACGGATCCACGGGCTGGCAGATTCAGCCCTTCGGTGGCCGGAAAGATCCCGAACTCATGGGAGAAGACGATATGCGGGATCTACTGATTGATTCCGACTTCGATGGGCCGCTGGTGGATTACAAGGCCAAGGGGAATGTGGTCGAGTTCCTGGGCCACGATATCGTCGATGGTGACGATGCCCTCCGGCTCAAGGTCACGCTGAAAGATGGCGATATTCTCTACTACTACCTAGACCCTGACACCTATTTGGAGATTCGCAAGGAAACTCAGGAGTTCATTCGCGGCTCGGTGCGCGAGAATGCTGCCGACCTGGGATCCTATAAGCCGGTCGGCGGCGTGATGTATCCCTTTTCGATTGCGTCCGGCCCTAAGAACGATCCTACCTCCTGGCAGACGGTGACGGTCGAGAAAATCGAAGTCAACGTGCCGTTAAATGCTTCCGATTTTGCATTACCAGCGTCCCTTAAACAAGACGTACCGAAGAAGCAGTGAGCAGCGCGGAATCCAGCCAACACCTGAATCGCGACCAAACCGGGTAGGAATTCACTGAAAATAACTTTCGCATTACGAAGAGGCTTTGCAGATGACAGTTCACGCCAGCTCCCATAACCGGCTCCGAACGTTCTCGCGGTTATTTACCTTCGGATTGTTTTTCCTCTCCGTTGCCGTTTGCGCGCAGCAGGTAACCAAGTTCGATGCCGCGACGATCTCTGGGCTACCGGCGCGCAACATCGGTTCGGCCACCATGAGCGGACGCATTGCCGCGGTGGCCGCGGTGAACGAAAATGGGCGGCTCACTCTATTTGTCGCCGCAGCCAGCGGCGGAGTTTGGAAGTCGGTGAATGGGGGGACCACCTTTAAGCCGGTCTTCGACCGTCAATCTGTCCAATCGATTGGGGCGATCGCGATTGATCCTTCTAATTCCAAAACCATTTGGGTGGGCACGGGAGAATCGTGGACCAGAAACAGCGTCTCCATCGGCGACGGAATTTACAAGTCTACCGACGGCGGCGAGAACTGGACCAACATGGGTTTGAAGGACACGGAGCACATCGCGAAGATCCTCGTTGATCCAAAGGACAGCAATAGCGTCCTCGCCTGCGCCACGGGCCACCTTTGGAATGACAATGATGAACGGGGAGTCTTCAAAACCTCCGACGGCGGTAATACCTGGAAGAAGGTTCTGGCCGGGGCTAACGGATCCACAGGTTGCGGGATGCTCGCAATGAGTCCGCTCGAACCGAAAACTATCTACGCTTCGATGTGGGACTTCCGCCGCCAAGGCTGGACGTTCCGTTCCGGCGGTCCGGGCAGCGGACTCTACCAGTCGACCGACGGCGGCGAGCATTGGACAGAACTGAATGACCAAAACACGAAAGGCCTGCCCGATAAACCCTGGGGCCGCATTGCGCTGGCGGTCGCGCCCTCCAAGCCGCAAGTGGTCTATGCAATGATCGAGTCCAAGAAGAGTGCGCTGTTTCGCTCCAACGACGGCGGCAAGACATGGAATCGCCTGGATGCCAGCCGGTTCATGATCTGGCGTCCCTTCTATTTTGCCAATTTGATTGTCGATCCCAAGGATGAAAACAAGGTCTTCAAAACAGACGGCCCATTGCTGCTCAGCGTAAACGGTGGGCAGAGTTTTAGTTCGGTTGGCGGTGGCGCACATGGCGATTTCCACGACATCTGGATCGATCCTAATAACCCGAACATCGTGTATACGGGCGATGACGGCGGCCTGTGGCGCAGCGCAGACGGGGGAACCCGATGGATGCACCAAGTCAACTTGCCGGTTTCACAGTTTTACCACGTAAGCGTGGATAACTCGAATCCCTATCATGTTTATGGAGGCCTGCAGGACAACAGCAGTTGGATCGGGGACTCGTCGTATCCCGGGGGCGTCACTAATTCACGTTGGGAAAATATTTACAACGGTGACGGCTTTTGGGTTTTTGAGGACACTTCCGACCCGGATTATATCTACGCCGAATACCAGGGTGGCACAATCGGCCGCGTCAATCGCCACTCGCTGGAAGTCCGGCCCATCCAACCCCTTCCCAACTACAACGAAAAGAAGTTGCGGTTTAACTGGAACACACCGATTCACATGAGCCCCAATGAGAAGGGGACGATCTATATTGGTGCGCAATTCCTGTTCCGGTCTCGCGATCACGGACAGTCCTGGCAGCGTATTTCACCCGACCTCACCACCAATGATCCTGAAAAGCAGAAGCAGGAAGAGTCCGGCGGAGTCACCGTAGACAACTCCTCTGCCGAAATGCACACTTCGATCTACTCCATTTCGGAATCGCCAAAGAACGGTCAGATCATCTGGGTTGGAACCGACGACGGGAATGTTCAGATCACGCGCGATGGCGCGAAAACCTGGACCAACGTTGTGGCGAACGTCCCCGGCCTTGCCAAGAACTCATGGGTTTCCACTATCGAGGCGAGCCGCTTCGACGAAGGGACCGCCTACGCAACGTTTGATCGCCATACTTTTGGCGACATGAAGCCCTACGCTTACAAGACAACGGACTACGGCAAGACATGGACCTCGCTGAACGTACAGGAAAATGGCGCTCTCGGCTACGCGCACGTCATTAAGGAAGACACGGTCGATCCGAATCTTTTGTTCCTGGGGACGGAACTCGGTCTTTGGATCTCCGTGGATGGTGGCCAGCATTGGGGGCAGTACAAGGGAAGCGGCTTCCCGGCGGTCGCGGTACGGGATCTAGTGGTGCATCCGCGTGAGTCCGATTTAGTGTTGGCAACCCACGGACGGGGCCTTTGGATCATTGACGATATTTCTCCGCTGCGGGCGCTGACTCCCGCACTGATGGCGAAGGACGCTACCTTAATCGAGGGACCACCGGCTATTCAATACTTCAATGCCAACGGAGGCTGGGCCGAAGGCGATGAGAGTTTCAATGGCCCCAGCCGCCCCACCGACGCGTTCATCGATTATTACCAGAAGCAGCGCCACATCTTCGGCGATTTGAAGATCGAGATTTTCGATCAGGACGGCAAGTTGGTAGACACAATTCCGGGCAGCAAGCATCGAGGTCTCAACCGGGCAAAGTGGTCGATGCGGCTGAAGGCGCCGGTCGTCCCTCCGGCGGCCAGCGCACTGTTCGGCGCCACCCAAGGTCCGAGAGTTCTGCCAGGCACGTACACGATCAAGATGACCAAGGGCGACCAGGTTTACGCAGAGAAGTTAAATGTGGTTCTCGATCCTCGCGCCAAGTACACCGTCGAGGATCGAAAGGCACAGTTTGACCTGGTCATGAAGTTGGACGCAATGCTTGGGCACATGAGCTACGCCGTTAGCGCAATACAGGGAGTGCACGCTGCCGCTGCGGCACGCTCAGCCAAACTTGCCGAGAAGGATCCTCTTCGCGTCCGTCTCCAGCAATTTTCCGCTGCGCTGGACACCCTCCGTTCCAAGATTGTGGCCACCAAGGAAGGCGGAGCGATCACGGGCGAAGAGCGCATCCGCGAACATCTCGGTTCGCTCTATGGGGATGTGAATGTCTACGAGGGCCGACCCACAGACTACCAGGTAGCTCGCGCTGAATCGCTAGGTCACGAATTGGAGGACGTGATCGAGGATTTCCGCAAGCTGATGGATGCGGAGCTGCCCGCGATTAATGCCGCTCTACAGAAGAAAAAACTTGATCCGATCTCAGTATTGTCGGAGGCGGACTGGGCGAAGCAGCAGGACGCGTCATCGGCGAAATCAGGTGGAGCGGAAGTTCGCGAGATGGATTGAACGGAATACAATCTCCGACAGCCGCATTAGCTCGGCGACAATCTCCTGCCTATCGTCCGGAGATTGTTTGCTACCTCATCTCGGCAGCCTTCGCTGCATTGCCGGATTCTTCTGCTGAGCCCAGCGGCAACTCGACGGTCACTCTCGAGCCATGAGGCTGCAGGTTTACGAGCCTGATTTCGCCATCGTGCTCTTTGATGATGCCGTAACAGATGCTCAGTCCCAGACCAGTGCCTTTGCCCACGGGCTTCGTGGTGTAGAACGGATCGAGCGCACGGTTCAGATCCTTGAATCCGGGCCCGGTGTCTTCGACCTCGACGACGGCCCGATTCCCACGAGCAAAAGCGCGCACCGTGATGCGTTTGAGCCCATCCGTATTTTCCACGGCATCAATCGAATTGTTGATCAGGTTTAGCAGAATCTGCTTGAACTGGTCTTCATCGACTGCGACTCTTGGGAGGTTGGATCGAATGTCCGATAGAATCTCCAGTCCTCGAGTATGCGCGTAATATTCCCGCAAGGTGAGCACGTCTTTGACGACCGGAGCCAAATCGACCGACTGTCGATCCATGGAACCTTGCCGCGAGAACCGCAGCAGATTTTCTACAATCTTCTTCATACGGCGGCTCTCGTTGATCAGCTTGTCGAGTTTATCGCGCGGGGCCCCGGCGGGAACCTCATCGCTGAGTAGATCGCCGTAGCCCATTACCGCCGTGAGGGGATTATTAAGTTCGTGAGCAACACCTGCTACCAATTGCCCGAGCGCTGCCAGTTTCTCCGAGCGAATCAACTGGCCCTGCAACGACTTCAGCTCAATCGCCACCGACAGATCGGCCGCCAAGAGCTCGATTCGTGCCAGTTCCTGGGCGTTAACAGCACCCACGTCACGGGGGTCATCCAGCGCGATACACCCCAGGGCAATACCGCGTGCGGAACACAAAGGAATCAGCAGCTCATCGCCCGTGTTCCAATGAGAATTTGGATCGTACTTCAGCGCACTCTTAAGAGGACTGTACTTGGCCGCCTCCTGGGCAGAAAGCAGAAATGAGTTCTGGCCGATCTGCCGTCCCCGGGCGCAAAAATCCTTGATGTCTTCGGCCGTCCACAGACGGGCTCTTTCACCCAACTGCGCGAGTGCAGTGGTGGAGAGTCCGCTGGCTCCCGCCACGCGCAAACCGTGGCCAACGGTATCGAGCTCGATGACGGCACAACGAAAGTTGCTCACTTCGGTGATGGCAGAAGCGATTTCGTTGCACAGCAAGTCTACTGTCGCCCCGCTCAGCAACTGGGAGGTGATCGTAGAGAAACGCTCCAGTTGTTGATTCATTGAGCGTTCTTTGCGCTGCATGCCCTCGATGGACTCGGACTTATCTTCAACGATAGCCAGGATCATGCCGAACGCGACAAACAGCTTGGGAGTATTCCAAAGATCGGCAGGAACGTTCGCGTGGGGTACGAAGTGATCGAGCAGCATCCCCACGGGGAAAACTGCGCCCCAGCAGAAGAACCCACCAGCGGCGGTCAGAATACCCGGCGAAGCGCGCCAGTAGTTGCGGCAGAGGAAAACTCCCGGAAGCGCAAATCCAAGCCCGAGTAAAGCGGTCAATCCCTCGTCAAAAGAACCGTGCCATGCTGCCCGGATGGCCCATAGGGCAATCACTGAACCTACCGTGGCAAGCGAAACCGCATATGCCGAGAACCTGCGGACCCAGAAGAGAAAGAGAATTCCGCCCACAAAACAGGTCAGTAGGCAGAGGAGATAGGGCCAACGCGAATGCACATCGTAACTGGCCAGAATCGTGTAAGCTACCGAAGGCGTCCCTAATGCCGCAAGCATCAATGTTCGCTTAGTTTTGTCTTCGGCAACCGCCGAAACGGAGACCACAAACGCCACGGCAGCCGCCTGCAACGAGCCCAAATCGATCCCTAGAAGATACGGGCTGGGGTCTCCAGTGGCGGGCTCCAGCAACTGGGCGACGAAGTGCGTAAAGATCAGGAACCACGCCACCATCCAAAGTTGCAGACGGGCGGACCGGCTGTGCCGTTTCAGCGCCAGAAAAATGCCGACCAGCACAGCCACGGTTACGACAGTTGGAATCTTTTCTAGGAGCGTCATATATAACGAGACTTGGCCCCACAGTATGTCAATTTCGCGAAAGAACCAAGTCCTTTTGCGTTACCAAAGTAACTGGGATTCTCAACGAGCCTATCACTATTACCTGCGCAACTTTCACAATCGTTTAGGGGTTTGTACATGGGGTGAGACAACTGTTCGTTTGCAATTCTTGATCTTTCTTTACGCACGGTCACGCCGAATAACGATTGAATGCAAGGGAGTTGGCGGTAATCGCGCAGAGGGATTTGGGCAACGTCCGCCAATCCAACTCATACGGTCGAGAACACATCCAAGTCCCTAGAAAATCTTCGGAGATGAACTTGAAAAAGCTAACCTTGGTTGCCGTGTTGTTTCTGGTCTTTGGCCTGTTCGACGCAACCGCCTATGGACAACAGATCGATGCGGCCTTTGGCTTCGGCACGCTCACCTCGGCCGCCGGTGAGACCACTGGCAGCCTTTACTTCCCCACGATAGGAGGCGGCCTTTATCCAAGCGTCAGCGGGGATTTTCTGCTCGTGCACCGTCTGGGAATAGAAGGAGACATATCCTGGAGGGCCAGTCAGAATTCGTACGGAGGCTCCCAACCCTATCGCCCAATTTTCTACGCCGTTAACGCAATCTGGGCCCCGAAATTGGCCAAGCCTATTACGGCTGAGTTGCTGGCTGGTATCGGCGGCGAGAGTCTTCGGTTCTATACTCCATATCTGACCTGCGGGTACGTCGGCTGTACCGATTACTTCAGTAGCAATCACTTCATGGGAGACTTCGGAGCAGGCATTCGCGCCTACTTTTGGCACAACGCCTTCGTTCGTCCAGAAGTGCGCCTCTACCTGATTAACAACAACAACGAATTCAGCTCAGGGGTTGCGACCCGGTATAGCATCTCGCTCGGCTACAGCTTCGGTGGGCGGTAGGCGCTGCGCTCGACAGAGATTCGACTGAATCGAAGAAGGCTCTCATTCCAGTACGAGTCAGTAGAGCAAAGAAATTCGTCCGACTGTAGCCTGACATGCCGCATCAGGAAATCGGTTCTCTCGTCGTCTCCCCGTCAAGCATTCGCCAAATCCCGAGAGGATTGGCGTCTTTTAGCTCATCGGGAAGGCTTGCCTGGGGAAAGCCTTGATAGCAGATCGGACGAGAAAACCGGAGGATCGCCTGGCTGCCCACGGATGTCGAGCGCCCGTCGGAGGTCGCAGGGTACGGTCCGCCGTGCACCATGGCATGGCAAACCTCTACGCCGGTGGGAAAGCCATTGAACACGATCCGGCCGACCTTGCATTGGAGAATTGCGATCAAGTCACTGAACTCCAGTAAGTCTTGCTCCGTGCCATGAATGGTCGCGGTCAGATGACCTTCGAGCGAGCGCGCTGCCTCCAACATTTCATCCCGGCCGGAATCGCGAATCAGTAGAGTCGCCGGGCCAAATATCTCCGCCGTCAAATCTTGGTCTTCTAGGAACGATTGGGCATCCGTTTCAAAAAGTGCGGCACCCACGCCGAACTCGCCCCCGTTGCCGGATGGCAAGTTCTCAGCAATAAGTCTTAGGTTCGTTTTCGCTTTACGCGCGCCGATCGAAGCGCTGTAGGCAGACCGTATCCCTCCGGTCAGCAGGTGGAACGTCTCCGAGTCGTTGACTGAGTGTTGCAGCTTGCTGACGAATTCCGGAGCCTCCGCTGTTGCAGGCAGGAAGACCATTCCTGGCTTGGTACAAAACTGACCTGCTCCCAGAGTGAAAGAACCAAACAATCCTGCAGCGATGCCGTCCGCTCGTTCCCGCAGTGCACCGGGCAGAATGAACACTGGATTCGTACTGCTCATCTCGGCATAAACTGGAATTGGCTCTGGACGAGCGGCCGCTACGTCCATCAATGTTCTTCCAGCGATGCGTGATCCAGTAAAGCCGGCTGCCTTCACCAGAAGATGATTTATCAAGGCGATGCCAACCTGGGTGCCGCTAGCGAACAGCAATGAAAAAACTCCCTCCGGCAGGCTGCATTGGCGGACAGCGTCCATGACAGCGTGGCCCACCAATTCGCTGGTGCCAGGATGCGCCGGGTGCGCTTTGAAGATGACCGGATTCCCGGCGGCTAGCGCGGAGGCTGTGTCCCCGCCCGCCACCGAAAAGGCCAAAGGAAAGTTACTGGCTCCGAACACGACGACCGGACCCAAGGGACGCAGCATGGAGCGAATATCGGGCTTCGGGGTGGGCTTGCGGTCTTGATCTGCGCGGTCGATGCGGGCTGCAACCCACGAGCCCTCTTCCGCAACTTGCGCGAAGAGGCAAAGCTGCGCACACGTGCGGACAGTCTCGCCTTGCAAGCGTGCCTTTAGCAGCGCAGTTTCTTGTTCAGCACGGTCAACCAATTCCTCAGCAATGGATTCGAGATTCGCCGCAATCTTCCGCAGCAGCAGGCCTCGGTCGCGACCGGAGACCCTGCTATAAGTGGCGAAAGCTTCGTGGGCCAGAGTAGCGGCTCTATCAACTTCATCGAGCGTCGCGCCGAAGAAGGCCGGTTCCAGTTGTTCTCCGTTCTTGGGATTCGTAGCGCGGAATGTTGCGTTAGTGACCGCGCCCGACTGGAAACCGATTACTGATCTACCAGATAATTTCAATTGCTTACTCTCCACTTCGCAAAACGCCGCTGATCGCAGCCTGCGGCCGGGAACGGAGAGCGTGGCGAATCGTCTTCGTGACTTGCTCCAGTTCCTCTCCCACTAACTCTAAGCGCGGCGGACGTACGCGCGCATTTCCCATCCCAACCTCCGCCTGCACCAACTTGATGAGTTGAACGAAGTTCGGAGTGGTATCCATCCGGAGCAACGGCAAGAACCAGCGATACAGGTCAAATGCTTTGTCACTCTGCCCGTTCACCCCGAAGTTGAAAAGATCAACGGACTCGCGCGGCAATGCATTAGCCAGGCCGGCAATCCAACCGGTCGCTCCGACCCCAATCGCTTCGAGCACCGCATCATCCACGCCGACGAATATTTCCAGACGGTGATCGAGCAAAGCGCGGATGGCAGATACTCGTCTGACGTCGGTGCTCGACTCCTTTACCGCCTCAAGGTTTTCATGCTCCGCCGCCAGTTCTCGAATCTGCTCGGGGAGAAAATCCGTGCCGTACGCGACCGGGTTGTTGTAAAGCATGCAGGAAAGCGGTGTGGCCTTGAACACAGCCGCGACGTGGGCTTTCATTTCACGCCAGTCGCCCTGATAAACGTACGGCGGTAGAACCATGAGAGCATCGCAGCCCAAATCCGCTGCTGCCTTCGCCACGGTCACGGCCTCGTTCGTGGTGAGCGCCGAAATGGCAGCCACTACTGGTCCATTGGCATGGACGGCATCGACACACGTACGCAGAACCTGGATCTTTTCGTCGAGAGACAGAGTTGCGCCTTCTCCCAACGATCCCAGCGCGACAACCCCTGCGCAGCCATTCTTCAGCAGCCACTGGCAATGTTTGGCCACGAAGAAATGGTCAATGTGAAGATCCTCGGTAAAACTGGTTGTAATGGCGGGGATCACGCCTTTCCAGTTCATCAGTGTCCTCCTGTAGTTTCGGAGAGTTCCAGATCTGCAAAACCGGCCAAGCTCTCGACGCGAGCAGGAAAGATCGGCGGCCGCACCGACTCCGGATTCCAGTCGAAAAGAAAATGGGTTGCCGGTCCGCAGATCCGTCCCTGACACGGCCCCATGCCGCAGCGAGTTTGAAGTTTGGCCACACGCCATCCGGCGTACTCGCGCAGTCGAGAATAGGGGACGTCCTCGCAACGGCAAACAATCGTCTCGGGCAAGGGAAGGCTTTTGAGTTCCGCGCGCAACTGAAAAGTGTGATCGAGAATGCGTCCAAAGCGTCGGAGCTTCTCTCGCTTGCCAAATAACTTGCTCGCCTCCTTAGTGCGCCCGGCGGCGGTAAAACCTGCGACCGCGCCCTCGACGAGCGACAACTCAACTCCTCCTATACCAGTCGGCTCACCGGCGCAGAAAACCCCCGAGACGGTGGTTCGCTGAAAGTCGTCCACCTGCACGCAGCCGTTTTGAATCTGACAACCCAACAACCGCGGTAATTCGAGGTTGGGAACGAGATGAAAGCCACACGCGAGATAATCGCACGCAATGGTTTCCTCCTTCCCATTTCGCGAAATGGTTACCGTCTCGACTGTGCCTCTGCCAGCTGCGGCGATCGGCCAGCTGCCTGCGCTAAACCTGACTCCCGTAACTTGTTTTTTTAATTGGAGCCCCTGCGCGATCTTTCCCGGCTGCCTAAGCAGTGCCACACTAAACCGGGCCAAGCTTGTCCACGATGCCTGCTCGCAAATGATCGGGATTTCCGCGCCGTGGTTGCGCAAGTATGCGGCGACCGCTAATAGCAAGGGACCGGTACCGGCAACGACGACACGTTTGCCCCGGATAGGAAGGCCGCTCTTCACCATTGCCTGCAAACCACCCGCACCCATGACGTTCGGCAAGGTCCAGCCAGGAAAAGGCAAGAATCTCTCTCGCGCCCCGGTCGCCAGTATCAGCTTCTCGTACCTTAATTCCTGAACGCCGTCGTCACCTTCCGCCAGCAAGGCGCGCGGCTCGGGTTGGTGAAAGACCCTGCCACGCAGGACCGTCGCCTCAGTCGACCGCAGCCGCTCAGCCCAGCTCGAAGCCTCAGATCCAGCTTCGGCCTTCCCTCTCCATACCTGACCGCCAAGCGTAGCGTTGTCATCGACGATGCCAACGAGCTGCCCACACTCCGCCGCATGGACACCTGCGGCCATCCCTGCTGGTCCACCGCCGACCACCAGCAGGTCGAACCGGCGTCTAGTCACCCTACTCACTCGTCCTCACATCCATGCCCTGCTCGCACAGGATCTGGCAACCAGGACGATGCGGCGTCCCATTGATTACCACACGGCATTCGAAGCAAATACCCATCGCGCACAGAGGGCCACGCGGCTCACCGCTCACAGAAGTTCGGCAGGACTGTCCGGCAATCACCATCGCAACCGCCACAGTCGCGCCCGAAGCCACTACGATGGGCGCTCCGTTCACCGTCATCGTGATTTGACTAAGCATGCGTGTGTTCCTTAGCTGCTCGCGACGGCAAATACGGCTCAATGGGAATTTCCGATTTCGCGCCGGTGATCTGATCAACAAGGATGCGGGCTGTTGCGAGAGACGTTGTAATTCCCAGTCCCTCATGTCCGGCGGCCAGGAACAAAGACGCATCGCCCGGCCACGGCCCAATGAGCGGAAGCTTGTCGGGCGTTGCGGCGCGGAACCCAGTCCACGCGCGCACGACCGACATTTGTGCCAGGTCCGGCATATATTCCCGGGCGCGTTCGAGCATACGCGCCAGAATCCCGCTATCCACTTCGTTGTGGTCAACACCGTATTGCCTCGAAGATCCGATCAGAATCTGTCCAGTCCGGCGAGGCTGGACATTGAAAGCAACCGAGTCGCTGCGAATCGAGTGCGCACTTTTCAAGTATCCCAGTTCCACCAACTGATGTCGCAGAAATCCGGCATAGCGCTCGGTGATGACCAAATGACCTTTTCGTTTCTTGATTTCAAGACCCGACGTGAGCTTTGCCGCGCAAGCTCCCGCGGCGTTCACAACGATCTTCGCGGAAACCTCGAAACCGTCGGTCATCCGCACGCGCCCTTGTCCCAACTCCGCAACCGGGTGACCGAGATGAATCTTCGCTCCACGCTTCTGCGCTCGCTCCATCAGGAAGCGGGCGGCACAAGGCGGATAGAGCACAGCATCTTCCGTCACCAGCAGGCCTCCAGCGAGCCCTGCCCTCAGATTGGGTTCAAGATGCCGTAGGGCTTGCGGGTCCAGAATCTCCGTTGGAACTTCCCGCTGATCGTAATAATCCCGCTTGCGGCGAACTTCGATCATCTCTTCTTCATCAGCCGCGACCCAAATGGTGCCGCACTGGTCGTATTCGACATCCGCCGGCAACTCGGAGCGCAATTTCTGCCAAAGCTGTTGCGAGTAGCGTGTCAGGGCGAACTGCGCCTCGGAGTCATCCATCGTGACAATATGCCCCATGCCCGCTGCCGTCGCACCGCCTCCGATCAAGTCGCGATCGACGACGGCAACTTGCATACCTCGGCGCAAGAATTCGTCCGCGCACGCCGCGCCCACTATGCCGGCGCCGACGATGGCCACATCATAGGCGGGGTGGCTCATTCCCGAATTCCCATGCACAACGGATCGCGGGGATCCAGCACCAAACCCGCCTCGGAAGTGACGAACGCAGATCCCTTGATGCTCGGATAGAGCTTGCCATCCCGCACCTTAACGGTTCCTTCAAATACACTTCCAATAATGCTCTCCTGCCGCCAGGTTTGACCTTCGCGAATCTTGCCGTCGGCGAATAGGCAAGCCAACTTGGCGCTGGTTCCGGTGCCGCATGGAGAACGATCATAGGCTTTGCCCGGACAGAGCACGAAATTCCGACTGTCGGCCTCCGCAATCTGGGGTGGGCCAAAGAGTTCGATGTGGTCGATTTCACGGCCCCCGTCGCCAGTAACGCCATTCGCGTGGAGAGCCTGACGGATCGCCCAGGTGAAAGCGGTTAGGGCATCGAGGTTGTTGAGGCTCAATTCGAGCCGGTGGTCGCGGACGAGGTAGAACCAGTTCCCGCCCCAGGCAATGTCGCCTTTCACGATGCCGTAACCCGGTACCTCGACCGCCACATTCGCCGCAGTGCGATAGCTCGCGACGTTATTCACTGTCACCTCGCCGCCCTCGTGCAGAAAAGCGCTCACCGTCCCTACCGGAGTCTCGATTTTGTGTTCCCCCGGAACAATGCGTTTCAAATACGCCAGCGTAGCCACGAGGCCAATGGTCCCGTGACCGCACATCCCCAGATAACCCACATTATTAAAGAAGATCACTCCCGCAGCGCATGCAGGATCGACGGGGTCGCAAATTAGCGCACCTACCATCACATCCGATCCTCTGGGCTCATTGACGATGGCAGATCGAAAGTCGTCGTGTTGGCTGCGAAACCGCTCCATCCTCACCGAGAGGAGACCATCGCCGAGATCCGGGCCGCCGCTCACTACCACCCGCGTCGGCTCGCCCCCGGTATGAGAATCGATGACCTTAACTGCATGGATTTCTCTATCTGTCATTACCCGTTCCCATCGGACAGCAGGTTCCGCCAGCCAGCCCCCATCACATACTAAGGTAGCCCAAGGAGAATACGCACGTCACCAATACGCAGCTGCGAATGGATCGCGGTTCACAGCGAATGCGATTTGCTCTATTGTAGAAGAGCGTGCTCGAGAAATATCTCCGCTGCATAGGAACGGAGAAGCAAGGACCGATCAGACGGCGATGATTCTGGCTGGGGATGTCGGGGGGACAAAGTGTAGCCTTGGGCTGTTCACAAAGAACGGACCACACCTTCGTTCCGTCTTCCAGCGCCGCCTTGCGACCCGAGACTACTCGGGATTCGAAGATCTGATTGGAGATTTCCTCGAGCGGGCCCCCAATCAAAGCGCGCGGGGGAATGAAATTGTAGCTGCTGGATTCGGATTGGCAGGAGTGGTCGTCGATGGCTCCCTTCATGCCGGAAATCTTCCCTGGGTACTAAACGGATCGGCCCTGGCGCAGAAATTACATCTTCACAGAGTAGTGTTGCTCAATGATCTTATTGCGACTGCTTTGAGTCTGGATCGGCTCGCTCCAAACGATTTCGTAGTCTTGAATCAAGGAATCCCGCAGCCCAAGGCCACGAAAGCAGTAATCGCCGCGGGAACCGGTTTAGGGGAGGCCATTCTTTTTTGGGATGGACAGCGCTATCGAGTGGCCCCGTCGGAAGGAGGACAAGCAGATTTTGCCCCACGCACCGACCTCGAAATTCAACTACTCACGCAACTGAACAAGCAGTTGCCTCATGTATCGTGCGAGGAAATTGTTTCCGGCCGCGGTTTTCGTAGGATCCATGAATTTCTAAACCCTTCGTTGCGTCACCCGTCCTTCGATGCGCCTGAAGGGGATGCTGCAAAGGAAATCACACAACAAGGATTGGCTCAATCTTGCCCGGTGTGCGTCGAAACCCTTCAGTTGTGGATAGAGGCATACGGTGCCGAGGCCGGAAATATGGCATTGCGCAGCGTTGCGCTCGGTGGAGTTTATGTGGCGGGTGGCATTGCTCCAAAAATCCTGTCGAAGCTCCGAGACGGTACTTTTTTGCGCGCTTTCTGCGGGAAGAGTAAGTTTGCAGCTGTGCTGGCGCGGGTTCCAATCTCGGTTGTCGTGAACGAAGACGCTCCAGTGTGGGGAGCGGCCTACGAGGCCCTCAATAGCGGCGACTCCGAACAATAGCTTCCTAGCGAAACCTGCGTACTAAAAGGTTGTACCGGTCGGATCGGTAGAGGCCCAACACATACAGCGTCGCTTTTCCCTGAGTTGAGTAAATGACTTGGCGGATCCGAAGTAGAGGATGCCCGCGCGGAACCTGCAGAAGATTCGCGGTGGTGGACTCTGCCGCGGCAGCGTCAGCTTCTTCATCGGCGTACGCCAGTTGAATACCGTAGTCATGTTCCAGGATCGAAAACAGCGATCCTCGTGCAAACGACGCGCGCGTGAGACGGCTGAACTCCTGCGCCGGCCAGTAACAAGTCTCCAGAGCAAACGGTTGGTCAGCTCCGAGCCGCAGCCGGGTTAGTTTACTCAGCGCGGTGTTGTCCGCCAGGCCCAGGCGCGCCGCAACCGACTGCTCGTTATCCACTACGCTGAACGATAGAACTCTTGAGCAAGCGGTCAGATTTCGACCCGCCATCAATTCGGTGAAACCCATCAGTTTGTTGAAGTGGATTTTGGGAGGCGCCACGAAAGTTCCTGAGCCGCGCCGCCGCTGCACCATACCTTCGCGTTCAAGGACGGTCAAAGCATGTCGGGCGGTCATGAGACTCACCCGGTGGATCTTCGCAAGCTCCCGTTCAGACTCGACCGCATCGCCCGGCTTCAAATGTCCGCTTTCGATACGCTTCAGTATCGTCGCCTGAATTTTTCTATAGGCGGGCGTTCCGTTTTGCTGGTTGTTTGCCATGAATGCTCCCCGGAGTCATTCGGTCGAGAATTATCGAATTTATAACATGCGTACCCTGCAAGCGAAATGAAAAGTTCAAGCCCTGCTTTCTGCACTTCTGCTATAGAGCTAGCGCCCTCGAGAATAATATTGGCTTCGAGAAACTACCGTTCTGGTCCTCTTTGCCTGCTATAGAGCAAGTATTAATATGCTATAGAGCGGATGGGCAAGTTCGTAAGGACTCCCACCTTAGCTCTCTCTGCGTAACTTGTAAAGAGCTGAGTGACACGCCATAGCGAGAATATTGATTTCTAGAGAGAATATCCCATTTTATGTATTCTGGCAGTCTTTCCGTTTTCCACAGGGGTCATCGGTTACGATGCCTATGCGTTTATTCTCCTGTGGAAATGTGCTATAGACCGATAACAGCCGCGACCACCGTGAGAAAATTAACATTCCTTTCATTTTTTTCTTGACTGCTAATATGAATCTACTATATAGCATTGGTCCAGTCACTATTTTTGGCGAGAGTGTGTCGTTAGTTACTTTCCAATTCAGGATGTCTTCCGTGGAGGTGTGGTGATGCGTCAGTCGATTAGAGTTGGGCTTGCCCTTTTGTTATTGATCGGACTCCTTGGGGCACTGCAGACGGCATGGTGCCAGGAAGTCACCGCCGCGATTGTGGGAATGGTTGTTGATCCCAGCGGCGCGCCGATAAAGGCTGCCGCCGTCGTCGCTCAGGATACCGAACGCGGCGTTCTCTATACTGCCGAGACCAACGACGCTGGCGCCTTCAACCTGCAGCACCTTCCGGTTGGCACCTATAATGTGAAGGCGACCGCGCCGGGATTTGACACCGCCGTGCATGCGCCCTTCACGCTGGTGCTCAACCAGACCGCTCGGCTCACCTTCCAGATGAAGATCGGCAAGGTCTCGGAAACCCTGGAAGTAACCGGCTCTGCGCCGGTTCTGCAGACAGAAAATGCCCAGGTCAACAGCATCATCGATTCCAGAACGGCTGACAATCTGCCTCTCGAAACCCGAAACTATGTGCAGTTGACCCTCCTTTCTGCCGGCGCTGTATCTGTTGACCCCGCCAGCATGAATCTCGGATCCAATACTGCTGAGGAGGGCGGTCGTCCCTACATCAACGGAAACCGCGAGCAGTCTAACAACTTCCTGCTGGACGGCATCGACAACAATCAGGCTTCGGATAATCTTCTCGGATTCACACCCTCTCCCGACGCAATCGGAGAGGTCAACATCATTACCCAGAACGCCTCCGCGGAGTTTGGCAACTACAACGGCGGGATCGTCAGTGCCACAATTAAGTCAGGTACGAACCGCTACCATGGAGATGCGTTTGAGTTCTTCCGTAACAACATTTTCAACGCCAACAAGTGGGAAAACGGATTGACGGCTGGCACCCCGATCGGGGTCCTGCCCACGCCAGCATTGCGCTGGAATATGTTCGGTGCCACGTTTGGCGGTCCCATCGTAAAGAACAAGCTGTTCTTCTTCGTTGACTACCAGGGTGGACGGCTGGACCATCCGTCTTCCGCTGGCACCATTACCGTCCTTACACCCGCCGAAATCGCTGGCAACTTTAGCGCTCTGAGCACGCAGCTGTACAACCCCTGCGCGGCTGGAACGGGAGGAACGTCCGGCACCGCCTGTTCGATTCTGGCTCCTGCTTCAAGAACGCCTTTCGCCGGAAACATAATTCCCAGCAATATGCTGAACCCCGCGTTCACATCTCTGGTGACTAATCCGCTTTATCCGGTAGCCGTATCGACTCTGCCGAATGGCTTTGGGCAAGCGATCAACACCACCGCCCAACAATACAATTCGGATCAGGGCGACATCAAAGTTGACTATAACCCGAGGGAAAAGGATCACCTCAGCTTCCGGTATTCGAAGGGCGACCAGTTCGATCCTGCGACTAACTCAGTGGCTTTGCTAGGCGATACCGTGAACGAAGCCTACCTGCAGAGCGGGGCCGTCAACTGGACTCACACGTTTTCACCTAACGTGATCAACGAAGCGCGCTTCGGGATGAACTACGTCAAGCTGCCTCACGGCCTGACGACCTTCAGCAGTGCCGTAGGGGCTTTGGGGAACACAATCGGTATCACTGACGGCAACCCAGCCGGTGTAAATGGTCTTCCAGAATTCGGCTTTGCTGGCGGTTCGATTACGAACATCAACACTGGCACACTGACCAATATAGGCGCCGCAAGCGTGGTGGAAAAGTTTTCATCCACTGTGACCCAATTTGACGATGTGCTGATTTTCACGCATGGCCGGCACATTATTAAAACGGGCTATCAGATGAACCGCTACAACATCAATGTGTTCTACACCGGCAACGGCGGTGAGCTGGGTGCGTTGCTCTTCGGCAACGGCCCCGGTGGGAACTATTCAGGGAACGGCAATGGCGGCGACCCGTCGGCTGATTGGGCCCTCGGCCTGCCACAGGATGTAGGCCGAGGCACAAGTTCGGGAGGCTGGCATCAGCGCGACTGGCTCTTCGCCGGCTTCGTTCAAGACGACTGGCGCGTCACCAGCACCTTGACGGTGAACCTGGGTCTCCGCTATGAAGCTCGCACTCCCTGGACTGAAACCAATAACCGCCAGGTCGGTGTGAATATCTACACTGGCGCGCTGCAATTCATCGGCAACACCCCGGTTCCTGCCGGGGTTGTCGGGTCAAACGGATTCAGCCGCGGGCTCTACAACAGTACATACGGATTGCCGGACTTCCAGCCTCGCATCGGCTTTGCCTGGAGCCCAGGCGGGTCAAACAAAACGGTAGTTCGTGGCGCCTACTCCCTCTCGTCTTATCTCGAAGGCACCGGCACCAACCTGCGCCTTACGCAGAATCCACCCTTCACACCTCCGCAGGTTGAGGCAAACAACGTTGCGACCGGCACGGGATACAGCACTGAGACGGCATTCAGTGCAGCCGCGCCTCCCACAGGCAATCCTTTTATTGGGGCTACGATGCTGGCCTGGAACGGGACCGTCCAGCCGGCGGTCGCAAACCAGTGGAATCTTTCTGTCCAACGCGAGCTTGCCCCTAACACGACTCTTCAGGTCGGCTATGTCGGCCAGAGCACAAGTCACTTAATGGTTCCCGAGTGGTTGTCGCAGGGCTTTCTGCAGCCGAATGGAACCGTCACCTATCCCCTCATCGGTGGCCAAAATCCTGTCGGAACGGTCATTGACGGCGTCACTACGACTGCGCTGACCTATGGTCCCAACGGATTCGGCAATGTGAAGAACACGGCATCCGTCGGCAGCATGAACTATAACGCGCTGCAGGTAGTGCTGCAGAAGCGATATAGCCACGGCTTGGAAGCCCAGGTTTCGTACACCTACGAGAAATGTATGACCGACGACGATGGTTATTACGGTACGTGGGGCAGCACGACTCAGGCCGGACCTTCAGGCAATTACTGGCAAAACCTCTATAATCCGGCGGGCGATTACGCACGATGCTATTGGGATTCAACCCACGTGATCAGCGCGTACGCCGTTTACGAGTTGCCGTTCGGCCGGGGAAAACAGTTTGGGCACGACATGCCCGCGGTCGCGAATGCGATCGTCGGCAACTGGTCAATCAATCCGATTGTTTCCTGGCATACCGGCTTTCCGCTTTCTCTCTACGGAGCGGATAACTCCGGAACCGGCAGCCCCGAGAACCGTCCAGATTGCAACGGCCCGGTAACCTACCCGAAGACGGTGAGCGTCCAGGGCATTCAGTGGTTTGGTCAGGGTTCCTTCTCCAACGCCGCACCGGGTACATTTGGAAACTGTGCCGCTCAAGGCCCGGTGATCGGACCGGGATACACCGATGTTGACATCAGCATGCAAAAGAACTTCCCGATTACGGAAACCATGAAAATTCAGTTCCGTACGGACTTCCTGAACGCGTTTAACCACCCGAACTTCGCGGTGCCGAACGATAGTTGTTGTACTGGAACGTTTGGGGTCAGCAGCGCGACCCAGGACGCCCGACAGTTGCAGTTCGCTCTAAAGTTCTACTTCTGAGGATAGCGATGTACTATGGGGCAGGCGCTTTCCCCGCGCCTGCCCTCTTTCATGTTGATTTCTCGCCATACGATCCTGGTTTGCTTCTTGCTTTGGGGATCCCTCTCCACGTTGGCGCTCGCGCAGGCGGCCAAGAAGCCGGCGACCGATGTCCCGTCCCCCGCGGAACGAGCGGTGAGCCTCGCGCAATCCGGTCAGTGCAAAGAAGCTTTGCCACTCTTGAAGCAAGCTACGCTGCACGTTACGGACAAGGACGTCAAGCGTAGCGTCGGCTTTGCTGGCGTGCGCTGCGCGATGTTTACCAATCAGCCTGACGCGGCGGAGGACTTTCTCCGGTTCCTCAATCACGAATTCCCGCACGATCCCGACGTTCTCTACTTGTCAGTCCACACGTACTCGGATTTGTCGAGCCGAGCCGCGGGAGAACTAGCTGCCACGGCTCCCAAGTCCCCTCAGGGGCATGAACTCAACGCCGAGGCCCTTGAGGCTCAGGGAAAATGGGATGAGGCCGCCAAAGAGTATCGGCTGATACTGCAGCAAAATCCGCGGATGCCCGGCATACATTTCCGCCTGGGGCGGCTATTGCTCTCCAAACCGAATCCTGGCCCCGCCGTAGCCGAGGAGGCCAAGAAAGAGATGCAACAGGAACTCGAAATCGATCCTTCGAACGCGGACGCCGAATACGTGCTGGGCGCGCTAGCGCAACAGAGCCAGCAGTGGGACGAGGCGATCCAGCACTTTTCACGTGCCTCGAAGCTCGATCCTGGCTTCGGCGACGCCTTTGTGGGACTTGGTTCTGCCCTCGGCTCAGCCAAGCGCTACTCCGAGGCAATTGCGCCGTTGGAGACTGCAATCAAACTCGAGCCTCAAAATCCAACTCCCCATTACTTGCTCGCGATCGCCTACAGCCGGACCGGCCGCAAGGAGGATGGCGACAAGCAATTTGCCATTCAAAGACAATTGACCCAGAAGGGCGCCGCGGGAGAAGACAATCCTCCATCGCAGGCAAAACCGAACTAGTGTAGGCTCCGAAATACGCTGTCATCCTCAGCGAAGCGAAGGTTCTCTGCATTGTGCCTGCAGCGCCAAGCTCTCACGCGTTTTGTGGAGTGCCCGATCGACAGGTGCGAACGAATGCCACATATTTCAGTCACACCACACTAGAATAGCTGCATCAAAAGACTGAGACCGTGATCTTCCCTCCGATTTCAAGAATGCTTTCATTCTCTCGACGCCGCTTTCTGCGTGGGTTGGCAAGCAGCCTCGCCCTTCCGACTCTCTCTCGCCTTGCCCTCGCAATGCCCGAACCCGCCTATCCCTTCGATGAAGTTCCTCCGGCAATAAGCGGCATTACCTGGAAGCACACCGCTGGAAAGTCGCCGCAAAAGTACTTACCCGAGACCACGGGCGCAGGTTGCGCGTTCCTTGACTACGACAACGACGGATGGATGGACATTTACCTGGTCAACAGCGGGCAATGTGACTTCTTCAATCCAAACCCCCCGCTCCGCAATGCTCTATACAGAAATAATCGAGACGGAACCTTCACCGACGTAACCCAGAAAGCCGGCGTGCCTGGTGGCGGCTATGGTCAAGGCGTAGCCGTGGGCGACTACGATGGCGACGGTTTCCCCGACCTCTACGTCACGCAATACGGCCGAAACATTCTGTATCACAACAATGGAGACGGCACTTTCACCGATGTGACTGAGAAAGCCGGCGTCGCCGCTCCGGGATGGTCCGCAAGCGCGGTCTGGTTCGACTATGACAACGACGGCCGCCTCGACCTGTTTGTCTGCCGCTTCGTAGACTTCGACAAGTCCAAGCACTTGCCCTGCGCGGCCGGGGATAGCCCCGGATATTGCGTTCCGCGCCTTTACAAGCCGATGGCCAGTTGGCTATTTCACAATAACGGGGACGGTACATTCACCGACGTCAGCAAGAGCTCAGGAATCGGCAATCACCTGGGCAAAGCGTGGGGAGTGGTCGCCACTGACATCAACAACGACGGCCTGATGGACCTTTTTGTTGCCAACGATACGGTGCAGAACTTTCTATACGCCAATCGCGGTGGCGGAAAGTTTGAGGAGATTGGAGCGCAAGCCGGAGTCGCCTACAGCGAGGCAGGTCGGCCGCGCTCCGGGATGGGGCTGGATTCGGCCGATTTCAACGAGGACGGCTGGATGGATCTCTTCGTAGCCAATATCGACCACGAAATGTATTCGCTCTATCAGAACAACCGCGATGAGACCTTCGACGATCAGGCTGGATCCAGCGGGATCGCAACTGCCACCCGGCTGATGAGCGGCTGGGGGCTGAAGTTCTTCGATTATGACAATGACGGCAATCTCGATCTGTTTCTCTCTAACGGAAACCCCGATGACCTGATCCAGGTCTTTCGCAAAGATGTGAGTTATCAGGAACCGATGCTTCTCTTCCACGGCGACGGCAAGGGCTTTCAGAATGTGAGCGCCGAGAGCGGCCCGATTTTCGCGAGACCTCTTTCCGCGCGCGGCATGGCGGCCGGCGACTTTAACAACGACGGCGCCGTGGATGTGCTCGTCTCCGTCAATGACGGCGCACCGCTTCTCCTGCGAAACAATGCGGCCAAGGGACGCCATTGGCTGGGCATCAATCTGGTCGGAACGAAATCGAACCGCGACGCCATCGGTGCCCGCATCAGCTATCAGGCGGGCGATCTAAAGCGCCACAGAATGAAAGTCGGAGGCGGCAGCTTCCTTTCCTCGCACGATCCGCGCATAGTCCTGGGGCTTGGGGAGCGACCGAAGATCGACTGGCTGGAAATCAAATGGCCCTTGCCCAGCGGCGCGACCGAACGCTTCACCGACCTTCCCATAGACCGCTACATCACAATCGTGGAAGGCCAGCCGAAATGGAAGTGACGGGAACTGGATCGTCTTAACCGGCTGTGGGGCAGAAGAGATGAATTTTAAGATCCAAGCTGCTCGTGATTGTGACCATCGTCTTGGCGATGGAAGCGAGAGGTCAGGTCGGCGCTCCACAGCAGAATCAAACAGCAACTCGAATTACCCCTTCTGAAAGCGCAAAAGTAGCTTCTCGCGAAAGCTACCTGGGTGACGACGCTTGCGGCGGCTGTCACCAAGACAAAATCGAAAGCTATCACCGAACCGCTCACCATCTTACATCTCGGCTTCCGGCTAAAGATTCCATTCTCGGCAACTTCAGCCCAGACGAAAACATTCTCAAGACTTCGAACCCCAATCTGTTTTTCCGAATGGAGGCAATGGAAGGCGGATTTTTCGAGACAGGTGTCGAGGGCATGCCGCCATACGTAACTTCGCGCACCGAGCGCTTCGGGCTTGTAGTTGGATCGGGAGGCAAAGGACAAACTTTCTTGTTTTGGAAACGTGATCTGCTTTTTCAGCTGCCCGTGTCGTACTGGAAGGACGTTGGCTGGGTGAACAGCCCGGGATATCGGGACGGTGTCGCGTATTTCGATCGGCCGGTGAATTCGCGTTGTCTTGAATGCCACGGGACTTACTTTGACTCACTCGCACCACCCATCAATCGCTACAGCCAGACGGGTTTGACGGTCGGCATCACCTGCGAAAAGTGTCACGGTCCCGGACGTACGCACGTTCAGCGCTTGGGGTCAAAGTCTTCGGGGACTCCACCCGACACGGCCATCCTTAATCCAGCGCGATTCTCACGCGAGCGGCAAATGGATCTTTGCGCCTGGTGCCACGCAGGACACGGCGAGCCACTTCTGCCAACCTTTTCTTATATTCCCGGTGAACCTCTGGACAAGTATCTGGCGTTGCCACAACCCGATCCGGATGCGCCGATCGACGTCCACGGAAGCCAAGTCATGCTAAGCAGCAGGACCCCAGCTGCATTCTCCGAGCATCGTCTGCATTGCCACAAAGTTGAGACCCACCCAAAGATAGGAAAGCCAATTGCGAACAACTGCGTTGATTGCCATATGCCGAAGCAGCAGACTAACCTCATCGTCTTTAACTGGAATGGCCGGAGAGCTAAGCCCGGAGGTGCGAAATTATTGGATCAAGGTTTATCCAGTGCACCAGCGCGCCGATGCCTGGGGAACAAAACGTAAAACCGTAATTTCCACCTCAGAGGCAGCTCTGCGGCGGCTCTCCAATTGAATGCGAGGTCGCGTCTTCAGGTAAGCGTAGCTACAAACAAAAAGCAAGCAATGAGTCAGTTCCGGCGAAGATGAGCTCTGACTGACGCATGCGCCCCTGCAAGACCAACACAACTACCGCTATGCCATAGCTGAATTTCTCCAGCACCGAAGGGATCATTAGCGGCCGATGCCGCTCTGGGTCGCTCGCGATAAAGAAAAATGCGATCTGCCAAGCCAGCCCCGCTCCCGCAAATCCATAGAAGAATCCCGGATGCGTGATCGGTGGCGGATCGTTCCGGCCGATCAAGTCAAACATAAAATAGAGCGGCGTGAGAACGATCACACCCCAAACCGCGGCAATCCAAAACACAATCTTTGCAAACTTCATTGCTGCCCTCGCATTGCGCTGCGTGCCAGAAATTCTATAGGAGGGGTATTCATGAAACCAATTCTCTCTTTGCCCGGTTTGGTTACAATAGACGGCATGAAAGACTTATTAATCATTGCGGGCCGCGAGTTCCATTCCCGCCTCATCGTTGGCACGGGAAAGTACAAGTCATTTCAGGAAACTGCGCGCGCGTTGGAAGCCAGTGGCGCGGAGATGGTGACGGTAGCAGTGCGCCGCGTGAATCTTGATCGCAACAAGGAATCGCTGCTCGACTACATCGACGCCAAGAAATACTTTCTGCTGCCCAACACAGCGGGCTGCTACACCGCCGACGAGGCTATTCGCGCCGCCCGCCTGGGACGCGAGGTCGGCCTCTCCGACTGGGTCAAACTCGAAGTCATCGGCGATCAGGCGACACTCTATCCCGACGTGCAAGCCACGCTGGAAGCAACGCGCGTTTTGGTGAAAGAGGGTTTCACGGTCCTGCCTTACACCTCTGACGACATCGTCTTCGCCAAGCGGCTGCTGGATGCCGGCGCCAGCGCGATCATGCCTCTGGGAGCGCCGATCGGCAGCGGTCTGGGAATACAGAACGCCGCTCATATCCGAATCCTCCGCGAGATGATTACCGGCGTTCCGCTGATTCTCGACGCCGGCGTGGGCACGGCGTCGGATGCGGTGATTGCCCTGGAACTCGGGGCGGACGCCGTCTTGATGAACACCGGCATCGCTGGCGCTCAGGACGCAGTGCTGATGGCCGAAGCCATGAAACACGCCGTGCTGGCGGGACGTCAAGCCTATCTCGCCGGTCGGATGCCTAAGAAGCTATACGCGACTGCGAGCTCGCCCCTCGAAGGCGTCGTGCGCTAACTCCCGCGCAAAACAAAAAGGGCAGCGTGTAGCGCCGCCCTTCGCAGTTTCTGTTGTCAACCTTCAGAGCATCTTCACACTGTCTACGTGAATCGAGTCGCCGGTCATCGCTCCGGTCACAGACACGTGATGTCCCTCATGTCCCTTGAGCGCGTCCGGATTGTCCACGTTCACTACCTTCGAGTCACCATCGGTGACAATCACCGCCGTCGCGCCTTTTCCCATGCACTTGGTCATGCAGGCGGCGTGACTTGCGCTCGCGCCTTTGGCGCCGCACATGGAATCGCTTACGTACCCATTCACCGTCGCGGTCTTATCTGCCGCCGATGCCACGGCAACCATGAAGGCCAACACCGCAACGGCAGCACAACTCATCAATACTTTTTTCATAGCACACCTCTTTTAGCGGTTAAACCGCCGATTTTTGGAACCAATCTCGCCTTGCACGGTATTCCGCTGCACACCTGCAAGTCACAGCAAGATCGCAACTGTCGCCCGCCTTGTGTGGCGCTAAAGGAAATTGATGAAAACTATATCACAAACGAATTGTGTGAAAACTTCGGGAAGGGCCGACCCTATTTTCGAGCTGCGTTGGTTTCTGGGGCTGGGGGATGCACGGCCGGCGGCGCAACGTACACAACTTCGCCCGGACGCGCATAGTGCAATTGTTCCCGGGCCTCTTTCTCAATGGTGTCGGGATCGGGGGCCTGCAAAGACTTGACGTGCTGCGTATAGCGGTCGTTTTCTTTTTGTAAACCGTCGATCTCCTTCTGCAGGCTTTGATACTCGGCTTTCTTTTGCCGATAAACCACCATGCCGTTGTCGCCAAACATAACATGGGCAAACAGCCATACTGTCAGCACCGCAACCGCGCCTGTGGCCAGCCGCCGTCGCATACCGTAGAGCAGAGTCAGCATAGGACGAAGTTTAGCCATCGTTCGATCGGCCCAAGCTTCGGCTTGCGGAGCCCGTTCCACCAGCGTCCGCAGGCTATCTTCCGTCGTCGGCAAAACCCGAATTCTGGGCAGACGCCCTACTCGAAGATTCATGGTTTGATTGCTTCGGGACGTAGAAGTCCCCAAGGATTCTTCCCCAGTTTTCCAGTGAACTTCTCTTTCACTCCCTCGTCAAGCGGAAGTTCTCCGGCGCGGGGTAAAAGGAACCAACTTTGACAAATAGCTTGGGCCCGAGAACTTGCTCGTTAGAGCCGCGGTAGCGCCGCATCCCGCCTATAGTTGCGGGCGAGATGCCCGCCGGACAGCAGCTGGGACGGTGGCTCTACCCTTCCGAGTGCTAATCTTTAATGTGAATCAAACCATTGAAGGCTGATTGATATGACTGACAAAAGAATCGTCCTGACAACCGCCGGCTCCGTCGACGAGGCACGCCGCATTGCCGAAACGCTGGTCGACCGCAAGCTAGCAGCCTGCGTCAACATCGTTCCCAAGATCGTGTCGATTTACCGCTGGAAGGGGAAAGTCGAGGAGGCCGAGGAATGGATACTGCTGGTCAAGACCGCCGCCCCATTCGAACAGGTGCGCGATGCCATCCTCAAAATGCATTCCTACGAGTTGCCGGAGTGCATGTCGATCTCAATCGAAGACGGCAGCCCGGAGTACCTAAAGTGGCTGGAGGATTCATCGAAGTGAGCTTTCAGAGTGTAGGCGCGGGTGTCCTCGCCCGTGCGGCTTGGATGAACCTCACACCCGGTCAGAATTCGCGCCGCGCGACGGAATGTCTTAATCACGATTGGCAGGCGCGGGTCGCTCGCACTACCATGTCTTAATGGATATCGTTCTTCACCCGGTCGGCTGGGTTCACTCCTCGGAAAAAGGGTCGCGTGAAGATTTCTGGGGCGACGTCGTTTCCGAGATTCGCCTGGACGAAAGCACGTTCGCCTCCGATGCGCTCGACGGCCTCGCCGAGTTCTCTCACGTCGAAGTGCTCTTTTACCTGCATGGCGTGAGTGAAGCTTCGGTCGTCAGCGGACGCCGGCACCCGCGCAGCAATCCCGAGTGGCCGGAAGTCGGAATCTTCGCCCAACGTGGAAAAGCCCGGCCCAACCGAATTGCCGCCACCGTCTGCCGGTTGCTTTCGGTTGAAGGACTGACTCTGAAAGTGCAAGGTCTGGACGCTTTTGACGGTTCGCCGGTCTTGGACATCAAACCGGTCTTCGTAGAATTCACTCCAGAAAGGGCGGCCATCCGACAACCCAGGTGGTCCCATGAATTGATGGCGGACTATTTTGCCACGGGTAAAAGCCGGCACGAGTAAATCGATCCCGAGGTCAGGCGGAGCGGAGTGAAGTACGCCGGATTTACTCGAACGGCGTATTATTGAGCGGGATAGCGACTGGAGTTAGCGGCATGAGGAAGGTCGCAATCATCTGCCTGATCGTGGTGCCAGCATTATGGGCCCAGACGAGCCCATCTGCAACGCCCGCTCTGAACACTTCCCATCCGAGTAGCAATCCGAAGAAGCAACTCTCTCGAGACGAGAAATTCTGGTGTTTCCAACTGGCATCGGCACCTGGGCAGGCAAAAGCGGCGGAGCCCGCGATGCAGTCATTCCTCCTGACTCAGATTGCGAACAGCCTCAAGAAGTGCGATCCGAGCACAGTTCGGACAACTCTGATCAGTTCTTTTCGAGCAACATTAGCAATGTCCGATGACGACGACTATACCAGGTCACAACTCCAGTTATCCGCGCTGCGCGACTTGGTTCGCGTTGACGAAAAACAGGTCGTATCTCTTCTGCCTCAAGCCGATCCTGACGTTCGGTCCAATCTGCTCTCCGAAATGATCTCGCGTGCAGCCGAGACCCGGGAATTCGACAAGGCCATGAGTCTGCTTATGCAGTCACCCCTAGAGGGCTTCCCGTATGACGCCGCAACCCGCTTGATGCTGGACTTGCCGCCGGAGCGCGATGCCGACAGGCAAGCCATCTTCCTCCGTGCCATGGCAAGTGATCACGAACACCTCTCCGTGTCGGTCCCAGGTGACGACTTCACTGGAATGGTTATTCGCTTCTGGCAGCACATCCCACCCACGGTCGCCCTCGATGCCGTTCATCAAGTACTCGACGAATCGCGATCAAGCACCGCAGAAGTAAACCTCGGTACCGCTTCGGGGAAGATCGCGTTCAAAGACCTGTACCAGTACCGTCTGTTCGAACTGCTGCCGGTTCTAAGAGAGCTGGATGCAACCGAAGCTGAGAAGCTGCTCAACGATTCGCAACAAACGCAGGCCCAACTCCAAAAGTTTCCCAATGGAATGCAATCCCTCGATCCGACGATCCGGGACACGCCGCTAAAGAAAGGTGAGATGTCCAGGATAAGCAGCGCTTCCGTCGGAATGCAGGGCCAGATGGATCCCATGCTTCAACGGCAGCAAACCGTGGAGGCTTACAATTCCCGGATCGCGGAGATCGCTCGTTTAGCCGAGGACAATCCTCGACAGGCAATTGCGAAGGCAATGACGCTTCCGGCCTCCGACGGCTCAACTTCACCGAGGGCGGGAGCTCTCTTGAATATCGCTCGTATTTCTCTAAAGAAGAATCCTTCGGCGTCCAGAGACGCCCTCGAACAAATGTTGGACTCGCTAAAGAGCATTGATATTTATGGTCAGGGGGATGAGATCGGAACGCAACACGAGTATTGGGCGGAGGGGATTCACATTGCCATGCAACTCGGCGATGTCGGTCTGGCAAAGAGTCTACTCAAAGCAGGCATCGACCAGGCTGAGAAACTGGAAAGCAAGGACCTGGATGACAGCGATCCCAACCGAGCCTTGAAAGCGTGGTGGCCCTCCGTTTCTTTGATTTCCCGGCTCATCTCGGCAGGAGCAAGTATCTCAGCACAAACCGCGCTGAATGCGATCGCAGAACTATCAGACCCCGAGCTTCGTATGCTCTGTCAAGTCAGACTGGTCAACGATCGATTGGCTGTACCCGGCGGGGAAACTACAGTGATGGTCAGGAAGAAATCGTCGAACTGGACCCAGATGAGTGCCGCACCAGCGCCTGGGCACGACCAAGATTGAAGAGCATGCGCTCCAGCACGAACGAGGACGCGCACGCCTACATTGCGGAGAGCGCTTGATCGAGGTCGGCGATAATATCTTCGACGTTTTCGATGCCCACGGAAATCCTGACCAAGCCATCGGTGATGCCGATCTCTTTCCTTCCCTTTTCGCCTAAAGCCACGTGAGTCATAGTCGCCGGATGCGAAATCAGCGTTTCGACTCCCCCCAGTGATTCCGCAAGCGAGCAGACGCGGACTTTCCTCAGCATCTTGTTGGCATTCGAGAGCGAGCCCGTCTCGAACGAGATCATCGAACCGAAGCCAGTCATCTGTTTTTGCGCAAGTTCGTACTGCGGATGGTCTGGCAACCCGGGATAGAAAACCTTCCTCACTTTTTTGTGCTGCGCCAGAAACTCGGCGATCACCCGCCCACTGCGATCATGCTGCTCCATTCGCACCGCTAGCGTCTTGACCCCGCGCAGCACCAGCCAGCATTCAAATGGAGAAAGAATCGCTCCCGCCGTCTTCTGCACAAAACTCAGTTGCTCGGCTTGCTCAGGCTTGGTGCAGACCACGACGCCGCCGAGGCCATCACTGTGCCCGTTCAGAAATTTCGTAGTCGAATGCACGACCATGTCCGCGCCGAGCGCAATCGGCTGCTGGAAATACGGCGACATGAAGGTGTTGTCAACCACCAGTTCCACCTTCTCGGCGCGACAAACCTTGCCGATGGCCTCAATATCGGCGAGTGCCATGAGCGGATTGGTGGGCGTCTCCACATACACCATGCGCGTCTTCCTGCGAATCGCGCGTTCGACGTTTCTCACTTCGGAAGTGTCCACGTAAGTGAACTCCATTCCGTAGCCGGTCAGCACCTGATTGAACAGCCGGGGCACGCCGCCATAGAGATTGTGGCCGCAGACCACGTGGTCGCCCGATTTGTACATGGTGCAGATCGCGTTGATCGCGGCCATCCCGCTGGCAAAGACCCGCGAAGTGATTCCGCCTTCGAGCGCGGCAAGATTTGTTTCCAAACGAGTGCGCGTCGGATTGGAAACTCGCGCATACTCATAGCCCTTATTCTTCCCAATCTCTTGCTGAACATAAGTCGAGGTTGGATGAATAGGAGCCGACACCGCACCGCTTTCAACATCAGGCTCTTGCCCAACATGAATAGCGCGAGTGGAAAATCCGGGAAGCTTGTTTTTGGACATGATTCGTTGTTTGGGCTGCAATCTAAAACAGGCAGAGACGTCGCTTGCAACGTCTCGCTAGATCCCACCTTCAAAAATCTTCTTCGACAAATAGCGCTCAGCTGAATCCGGGATCATCGTGACCACGCGCTTTCCCGGGCCCAACCGCCGGGCGATCTGCATCGACGCGAATACATTGGCTCCGCCACTGGAGCCGGCCAGCACGCCCTCACGAGCTGCCAACTCTTTCACCATCCCGAACGCCTCCACATCGTTGGCGACCACAACTTCGTCGCACACCGAAGCGTCAAACGTTTTGGGAATAAAGCTGGATCCGATTCCCTCTACCTTATGCGGACCCGCCTGTCCCCCTCCAAGCACCGATCCCTGCGTAGTCACAGCCACGGCCAGGATTTTGGGCAGGCGTTCTTTCATGTAGCGTGCCACACCGGTAAAAGTGCCCGCAGTTCCAGCCCCGATCACGACTGCGTCGATCTGTCCGTCCATCTGCTCAAAGATTTCGTGGGCGGTGGTCTCGTAGTGATAGTCAGGATTGGCGGGATTTTCGAACTGGCCAGCCATGAAAGCCTTGGGATCGCAGGAGGCTAGCTCTTTGGCTTGTTTGATCGCTCCTTGCATGCCCTCGGAGTCCGGGGTGCGAGTCACCTCGGCGCCGAGGGCCCGCATGATCATCACTTTTTCCTCCGAAAACGTTTCCGGCACAAACAGCCTAACCTTGTAACCGCGATTTACTCCAATCAGCGCCAGACCGATCCCGGTATTCCCCGCCGTCGCTTCGACGATCGTGCCCCCTGGCTTGAGCAGGCTCTGCTCTTCGGCTCGGCCAATGATTCCGATGGCCGCACGATCCTTGACGCTTCCGCCAGGATTCAGATACTCCAATTTGGCGAAAACCTCAGCCGAACCGGCGGGCACAATTCGTTTCAGTTTCAGGATGGGAGTTTCGCCAACGAGCTGAGTAATATCGTCAGCGACTTGCGGGCGGGAGCGCTCAATGATCGTCTTCTGCACTCTACAGGTTACGGAAGCGGCGCGAAGGCGTCAATCGCACCAAAGGGCCTACCCCTCTGTCGCCAGCAAAACCGTAGCGACGTTGCTCGCAACGTCGTCTAAGGCGCGTGCTCCTGCCCTGGATAATATCCGCTTCGCGTCCGCACCGTGAGCTTGCCATATCCCTTGGCCTTGGCATCCACGTGGATGGCGCGATATCCGCCCACGCTCTTCGGCGTCGATGGCTTGTAGCCGATGGTGTACTGGTTCCGGATATCGTGGGCCACGGTGCTGCTGATCTGGTCCACTTCATCCAGGGTACGGGGGAGAAACGCAATTCCTCCAGTCCGCTGGGCAATGGTTTCCAGCGCCCGCCGCGCCCGCCGCGCTTTCTCGTCGCCCAGCAAGCCGATGGCATACACCGTCGGGCCGTTCTCTTCTTGCAGCCGGCGAACCGACTCCTCCAGCGATTCCCGGCTGGCATTGTCTTCGCCATCAGTCACTACAAACAACACTTTCTTCTGCAGTCTCGCGTTCTTCTTCATGTAGTCCGCCGAGGCTACGATGGCGTCGTAGAGCGCAGTTCCTCCTCGGGACTCCACCTTCTCCAGCGCATCCTTCAATTTGTTGATGTCACTGGTGAATGGCTGGTCGAGGTAGTATTCGTCATTGAAGTTGACCACAAAAACCTGGTCTTGAGGATTGCTGGACCGGACCAGATTCAGCGCCGCCTTGTTCACCTTGTCCCGCTTCTCCCGCATGGAGCCCGAGTTATCGATAACAATCCCCATCGCCACTGGAACATCCTCGTGCCGGAACGAAGTGATCGTCTGCAGTTGATTGTTCTCAAAGACGCTGAAAGCGGTCTTATCCAGCGTCGTAACCAAACGGTTCTTGTCATCCACAGCAGTAGCGTGCAGCACCACTTCCTCGACTTCTTTCTTGAAGACGAAGACTCCGTTATCGGTTGACGCTTGCCCCTGATCCTGATTCTGTTGAGCCTGGCTTGTTTGAGATGAGCTTGGTTGAGATGGGCCTGATTGAGATGAGCTTGGTTGAGATAGGCTTGGTTGAGTCTGAGGCGTCTGCCCGGGAACTGTTGCCGGTGGATTCGCGGGAGTTGTGCTCGACGCAGCCGGCGCTGCATGATCGTTTGAGGTAGTACCTGGCTGGCCTGTGGCTTGTGCCCCTGCTGCTATAGCGATGAAAACAAAAACAATCAGCAGTACCGGAACCCGACTATTCCGAAGGAGCATAGTACCCCGTCTTGGCGTACACCTTTAGCGGCGGCAATCCTTTGGGTGGAATCAGTTTCACTTTTATCTTACGCCATTTGCCGTCGTGCCCGGGGTTTTTTGGACGGTATCCAAGTACGTATTGGTTGCGTAATTCAATCCCGATTTTTGTCGCCACATCGGCCAGGTCGTTGGGGTTATCAATGGTAAAAGAACGCCCTCCGGTGAGTTCTGCAACCTCGCCGAGCAGAGCCGGTCCCAATGCCTCTTCGGGCGTCGCCATGTAATGGTCATAGATTCCGATGGCATAGATCAACACATCCGCCTCTTTGACCGTTGACTTGATTTCACCCTCGGTGTAACGGCTATGGTTGTCGCCTCCGTCCGAGATGATAAGCAGCGCTTTCTTCTGATACTTCGCCTGCCTCATCTTGCTGACGCCCAGATAAATCGCGTCCAGCAGGGCCGTCCTGCCCTTTGGAACCGTATAAACCAGCTTGCCCTGGATGTCCTCCACGGAAGACGTGAAGTCGGAGACCTCCTGCGGCCTATCCGCAAACGCCACCATGAAAAACTCGTCCTGCGGGTTGGCGGTCTTGAAGAACTCGACCACGGCTTCCCGGGCGCGCTCGATCTTGCTGACCATGCTCCCGCTCATGTCAAAGATCACCCCGATCGACACGGGAGCGTCTTCACTCGAGAAATGACGAATCTCCTGAACGTCCTTGCCCTCAAAAAGCTGGAAATTTTCTTTGTCCAGGCCCGTGACCAGCCGGTTCATCGGATCCGTAATCGTGACCGGCACCAGTACCAGGCTCACGTCGACCTTAAGCGGCTTGGTATGAGTTTTCAGCGATGGATCGATACCGGCTGTAGCATCCGTCTTCGGAGGTTCCACCCTTGGAGTAACGTGAACATCATCGATGGGAGCCTGGGCCAGCAGGTTCGGCGCTAGGCAGCAAGCTAGGGCCACAATAATGAGGGACGAGAGAACCAGTGGATATCTTCGAGCACCTGGCACACTCCCTCTCAGGGCCCGGCGAGGGACTATTTGATCACGATCTCGAGTCAGGCGGGGAAACGACCCGCGCCTTTGATTGCGGGCCACACATACCTCATTAGGGCTGATCGTACCACAGCTTAAACCCTGCGGCGCCAGCCTTTTTTCTTGCCACGCTCTTGCGATTTAAACATCCTCGCAACCACCCACTTGTCAAATCCCTGTCAAATCCCGCAACCCGATCTCTTCTAGGATCCGGTTCTCTCCGCCGTCCCTGCGGCCGTTCTCTGCGACCTCCGCGATGTAAGAATTTGGGCCCCCACCCAAAACCTTAAAATCGCGGAGAGCGCTGACAACAACCGCAGAGGTCACGGAGCAAGCCGAAGCCCGTCTTCTTCTTGTACAATTTCCATTCCGGCTATGGCTCACATCGCACCGTTCCGTGCTTTGCGTTACGACCCAGCCAAGGTTGACTTAACCCGGGTGGTAACCCAGCCCTATGACAAGATCACGCCGGAAATGCAAGACCGCTATTATGATGCCAGCCCGCACAATCTGGTTCGCATCATTCTCGGAAAACCGCAACCCACCGACCACTTAAAGGAAAATGTTTACACTCGCGCCGCCGCGTCGTTTCAGAATTGGCGCCGCCAAGGCATCTTCCTGCAGGATTCAGAGCAATCGCTGTACCAATACATTCAGCGCTTTCAACCCCCGGGCGGCGGAGCCGAACTGGAGCGCCGCGGCTTCATTGCTCTGGGCAAGATCGAGGATTACTCAGCCGGAATCGTCCATCGCCACGAGCAAACCCTTGCTAAGCCCAAGGCCGACCGCCTCGAGCTCTTGCGCGCCACCCGGGCCCATTTCGGCCAGTTGTTCATGCTCTACAGCGACCCGGCTGGCGAGATCGATGGAGCCCTGTCAACATCACCAGGAGATATGGAAAACGGTATCGAAATCCGGGACGAATATGGAGTTTTGCATAAGGTCCGCAGGGTTTCCGATCCCACCCTCATCGCACTCGTTCGCGACAGAATGCGCGACAAGAAGCTGATCATCGCAGACGGCCACCATCGCTACGAAACCGCGATGAACTATCGCAACGAACGCCGGGCAGCGCAAGAACCACCTTCCCCCTCATCCGAACTGGCTCCGTATGAATTCGTGATGATGACCTTCATTAATATGGAAAGCCCCGAACTGGTCATCCTTCCCACGCACCGCGTGGTGCATGGTCTCGAATCGTTTTCTGCCGATACTCTCCGCGCTCATGCCAGATCCTATTTCAGCGTAGAGGAGGTCGATCCATCCATCGATGCCAACCGCGCTGTTGGAATCCTGCGGGCTGCGGGGAAGGCCGGCACCGCCATGCTCGGCCTCACCGCCAATCGTGCATTTCTGTTCGATACCCCCAGGCCTCTCGCAGCCGACCTGCTGAAAGACTTGTCGCTTCGCCAGCAGGGCCTCGATGTGATCCAACTTCACAAGTGCCTGCTCGAAGGCGTCCTGGAAATATCCGAGGACAACATCCGTGATCAGAAAAATGTCACCTATGTTCGCGAGATAGGCGAAGCATTGACTCGGGTGCGTGAGCGAGCAGCCAACATCGCCTTTCTGATGAACCCGGTCCGCATGCGCCAGGTGCGCGACATCGCCTTCGCCGGCGAAGTCCTGCCCCAAAAATCCACCGACTTCTACCCCAAGCTACTAAGTGGCCTCACCATTTATGCGCTGGAGTAACGAGCGCCGCAAGGCAGCGCCGGCGTCCCGCCGGCTGTCCCGGGGACAGCTCGTCCGCGCAGCGGGAGCGTTCACAGCCGCAGTCGTCCTCGCAACCACGCTTCTCATGTCCGGCGCTCCCGACGAAAAACGTGTAACCATTTATTCCATCGCCGCCAACTACTCTCTCCCGGTTCTCGAGCGCAATGGCGACGAATATGTCGGCTTGCTCGAAGTCTTCGAACCCCTGGGCACCGTCAGCGCGAAAGCGAGTGGACCGCACTGGAAATTCCGCTACAACGACGTGGAAACCGAATTCACTGCCGGAAAAACCCGTGCCCGTATTCACGGCGGCGATTTTGATCTACCCTCGAAATTCCTTCTGGAGAACGGCCGCGGCCTGGTGCCTCTCTCTTACCTCAGCGCGCTGATGTCGCGCGTTCTCGGCGGCCAGGTCACCTTCAACCAGAATTCCCGGCGCCTCTTCATCGGCAATGTAGGAGTTCATTTCACCGCCCAGATCAGCAAGACCACGCCTCCCAAACTGGTGATGAACTTTACCGCTCCGGTCAATCCGATGATCGCCACGGAACCCGGAAAGCTGCGCATGGCATTCAATCATGAAGCCGTAATGGCTCCGGGCTCTCAGGCGCTCACCTTCGACAGCCCGATCATTCCTTCCGCCACTTTCCAGGAGAACAACGGATCGGCCGAAGTAGTGGTTACAGCTAGCGTCCCCCTCATGGCCAGTTTCGCCAACAACGGACGCACCATCATCATTGAGCCCGTTCCTCAAGCAACTGCTCCAGTGCAACTGATTCCGCCAATTCAGCCTGCACCAACCCAGGCTACGGGTGCGCCTGCGCCACCAGCTCCGGGGCCACCGGCACCGTCTCCCGTCCGGCATTATTTTGTGGTCGTCGATCCCAGCCATGGAGGCGACGAACGCGGCGCCACGCTCAGCGATCAACTGGCGGAAAAAGATGTCACTCTTGCATTCGGACGCCGCCTCCGCCAGGAGCTTGAACTCCGCGGCATCGCGACCTTGCTCCTGCGGGATAACGACAGCACCCTCACTCTCGACCAGCGCGCCAGCCTGACCAACTCCGCCCGTCCCGTGATTTACCTCTGCGTGCATGCCGCCTCGCAGGGAAGTGGGGTTCGCGTATATACTGCGGTCGTTCCGTCAGCGACGCAAAACAATGGCCCATTCATAAGCTGGGATGCGGCTCAGACCGCTTCGCAGTCCACAAGTCGAGCCGCGGAAGCCGGCTTGGTGAAGGCCCTGCAAAACAAACAGATCGCGGCCCGTTCCCTGATCGCACCCCTGCGCCCCCTGAACAACATCGCCACGGCGGCAGTCGCGCTCGAAGTCGCTCCTCAATCCGACGACGTTTCGCAACTGAACTCCCCGGTCTATCAGCAAATGATCGCCGGGGCCATCGCTGCCGGAGTGGCGGACTTTCGCGACAAACTGGAGGCCGGACGGTGATCCCACGCCACCTCATCATTGGCGTAGCCATACTTCTCGCCGTGACGCTGGGGATGAGCGTCTACGTTTGGCGGATGCGCAGCCGTGCGGATCGCAGCGAAGTTTCCGGCGAGAATACTCAACCCGTGGCGCCCCCGGTTTCCGGTTCCAATGAGCAAGTCACCCTCTACGTCGCTTATGATGACGCCGGAGTGTTGCGCCCCAAACAGGTTCGCATCCCGCTGCCCGCCGGACGCCAGGAGCGCGCCGGGGAAATCCTCCGTGCTTTGCTCAACCTCTACCTCGACAAATTTTCGCCGCATCCGCTGGGCGCGGGCTCGGAAATTCGCGACGTCTACCTGGTCGACCCCGGGCTCGCCGTCATCGACATCAACGCCGCCTTCGCCGACGGCCACCGTTCCGGCGTGCTGGTCGAAGAACTGATGGTCGTCTCGCTGATCCAGACGCTCTCCGCGAACGTCCCCGGAATCACTCGCGTAAAAATCCTGGTAGAAGGCAACGAGCGCGACACCCTCGCCGGCCACGCCGACCTCTCGAATTTCTACGACACCCCCGCCGTAACCCAGGCAGTCGCCCAACTGCAAAACACCCAGTGAATTCTTGGATTTTGGGTCGCGCGGCGCTTCCGGCCCTGCGATAACCGCCCTCCAACGAATAAGGGGAGACAATACGACGGATGGAATTTCTATCTCTGTTGTCGGCGATCCAGCTTCAACCCGCAATTCTCAATGCGTGAAATGTGATTTCGTAAACTATCCGCAAAAAGCGAGTGTGAGGCAGAACGCAACCGCGTGCGAAATGTGCAGGAAGGAGCCGCCCCCCACCCCCGCTAAACGATTGCAAAAGGTGGGGGACGGAAAATGGACTTTGGAGAACCAAAGTTATCTAGCCCGAAAATCCGATACAACTGGAAAAACTACCAGTTCTTTCCTGAAATATTGGTTCGCATCTCGTCTTGATTATGTGGCGTCTTACCAGATCCCGCCAACTCAAATATCTCCTAAATCTGTCATAGTCTTCCCGGTTCAAAACTGCTTCCACAATTTGGCTAGCCCTTAACGGAGGCCGAACCATGCGAAGGCACAATTCGCGACAGACAAAATACTGGGATTTTTGCCAGTTGCAAGCCCGCGGGCTCGACCGCAATCTATCGAACTAACTGCTAGGTTTGTGGCTCAGCTAGGACTCAGCACTGTCGTTATTCCAACAGGCGAGAAGAACTAAAGAAAGGAACAGGAGGACGTTCATGAAGCGCAGCGAAAGAATTGTTGTGGTTGTTGCGACGCTTTTTGTAGTTTTAGGGCTCGCGGTGCCGCCGCCTGCCTCAGGACAGGCGAAAAAACCCAACATCCTCGTGATCATGGGAGATGACGTGGGCTGGTTTAACGTCGGCGCCTACCATCGCGGAATCATGTCGGGCAAGACGCCGAACCTCGACAAGCTTGCCGCCGGAGGCATGATGTTTACCGATTACTACGCCGAAGCCAGCTGCACGGCGGGCCGGGCCAATTTCATCACCGGCGAACTGCCCATCCGCACGGGTCTGACCACCGTGGGCCAGGCCGGAGCTGACGTAGGCATGCCCGATCAGGCTGCAACCATCGCTAGCGCTCTCAAGGTCCAAGGCTACGAAACCTTCCAGTTTGGCAAGAATCACCTCGGGGATCTCAACAAATATCTCCCCTGCCTGCACGGTTTCGACGAATTCTTCGGCTATCTCTATCACCTCGACGCCATGTCCGACCCCTAGCCTACTTAATTCATCAGACCCGAGATTTGTGTGGGAGAGGTGGGATCAAGAGCTTGGATAGATAAAGGGGCAGGTGGGTCAGAGGTCGTCGGGAACGAAACTGCGCCGGGACCAAGTTGAGGAAGGTTTTTGGGCACGGCTCCGCACGGACTGCCGGTGGAAAGCTGAGTTCGGAGGCAAGTGGTTCGGTCAACCGCTGTTGACAGCGAGGACGACGGAGCGGAACTGGTTCTGAAAGGGCCAGCCGCTGGCGAGGTGAAAGCGAACACAACGGGCGGTCTGGCGTACGCGGGCGCCGATTTTGAAAAGCTGGGCGCGTAGAGTTTCGATCTGGGCTGAGCGCCAAGGCTGGGGCAACTGCAGACGGAATAAGTTGACCAGGTTGTAGGCGGCGGCGTGCAGGAGCAGGCGGAAGGCGTTAGCCAGGAAGCGGTGGCAGCTCAAGCGGTCGGCGCGGAAGCCGTTCTTGAACTCCTCGATGCGGTTCTCACACTCGCCGCGATCATTGTAGAAAGCGAAGACCTCGGCGGCGCGACCGGCGCAGTTAGTAACTACGAAGCGCAAGTTGGTTCCGGTGGCGGTGTGCTCGGCCTTGTAGCAGATGCGGCGCTGCCGCGGCCAGGAACGGGCGCGGTGGCGGAAGCTGGAGAAACTGCGCTGCGGGAGTTGGGTACGGCGATAGCGGCGCTGCAACTGTTTCTGCCGCGGTTCGGCACGCTGTTTAAAGACGCAGTTGGCGGGGATGCCGATGGCATACTCGATGTCGAAGAACTCGCAGAACTGGTAGAGAAGTGGCAAAGCGAAGCCGGCATCGCCACGCAGTTTGATCTTCACGTCGGGGAAGGCGGCCTGCAAACGTGGTACCAGGCGCAACAGCATGGGCACGATGCGGGCATGACTGGAGGCGTTTCCCGGCCGCAGGCGCGCCGCCAGCAGACATCCGGTGTGGCGCTCGAAGACCAGCATAGGATGATACATGTGCTGGCCGTAGGCGCCGTTGAAGAAGCTGAGTTGCTGTTGGCCGTGGGTGGGATCGTCGGTGGAGTCGAGATCGAGCAGGATCTCGCCGCGCTGGCGAACCTGCTCGCCGCAGAGGCGGATGAACTGCTCGCACAGCCGGTCGTTGCAGCGCACCAGATCGCGTCCCGCGGGAGCGTTCTCCCAACGGCTGAGCGTGGGCTGGGAGCCGAGCGCGACTCCTAGTTTCTGATCGGCGACGATCTGCAACAGGGGATCGTGGCGCAGACGATCGGCATCATTGGCATCTTCGTAGCCGGCCACGATCTGATAGATGCGTTGCCGCAGCAGCGCGGGCGAATCGTGCTGCACGCGCGCGGTTTGACGCGGGTCGCTGAGGCCTTCGGCCCAGTCCCGCGTCAGATGATGGCGCTGATCGAAGGCACGCAGGGGCAGCAGACCGGCATCGCTGGTGATCTGGCCGCCGGAAAAATCGGCGCGGATGGGTTGATGGCGGTAGAAGGAGAAGGTCAGCTGTGGTAAAACACTTTGTATCAAGCGATGGATGCTCCGAAATGGAATGTAGGGGCTGCAACCCCAGTGTTCATCATCCCTTTTAGAGCATCCTTTCTTTCTTGGCTGAGAGACTTCGTGAATAATCCAGGCTATTGGTTTGATTATCCCCAGGACTGGATCGACAAGACCGGACCGCGCGACATCACCCATTGCTGGGCGACAGACACGAACGATCCCACAGTAATGCCGCGCTGGGGTGCGGTCGGAAAGCAAAAGGTTGAAGACGACGGCCCACTACCGCCGTTCCCGAACATGGCAGGACGGCAAAACTGGCAAGCAGGCCGCACAGCAAAGTACGACATGGAGACCTTTGACTCCGTGTTGGTTGAGCACACCAACGCTGCCATGGACAAGGCGAAGAAAGACGGCAAGCCCTTCTTCATTTGGCATAACACCACCCGCATGCACGTCTTCACCTACATCCCGCCACAGTATCAGGCGATGATGAACGCCACCAACAACTACGGTCTGGAAGAAGCCGGCATGGCCCAGATGGACGACAGCATCGGCGGCATTCTGCAGCACTTGGACCAGATCGGTGAAGCCGACAATACGATCGTCATCTTCACTACCGACAATGGCGCCGAAGTGTTCACTTGGCCGGATGGCGGAATGACGCCATTCAAGAATACGAAAGGCACCGTCGGGGAGGGTGGCTTTCGCGTACCTGCGATTATTCGCTGGCCGAATCACATCAAGCCCGGCTCGGTGGAAAATGGCATCATCTCAGGACTCGACTGGTTCCCCACTCTAGTGGCAGCCGCCGGAAACCCTGATATCACCGAACAACTACTGAAAGGCGTGAAACTGGGCGATCGCACCTACAAGAATCACCTTGATGGTTACAACCAGATGGACCTGATTACGGGCAAGGGACCATCCGCTCGTCATGAGCTGTTTTACTTCGGTGGGCCCCATCTGGGGGCTATTCGAATCGATGACTTTAAGTTTCAGTTCTACCAGCAGCCATATGGCTGGCCGGGAGAAAAAGTCACAACGGATATGCCCACGATCGTAAACATTCGTCAGGATCCGTTCGAACGCACGCCCTCGATCCGCGGCGAGACGCTGAATACCATGGGCGGTGGCTACATGAACGACTTCTATGCGCGCGAGTTCTGGCGCTTCGTCGTGGTGCAGCAAACCGTTGGTAAGCTCGCCATGACGGCCATTGACTATCCTCCGATGCAGGATCCAGCCACCTTCAACCTGGACGCTATCAAGGCCAAAATCCAGGCGCTGATTAAGGAGCACGAAGGCCAGTAGTCCAACTGGGTGGGCGGTCACGAAACGGGAGTGCGAAATAGCATTTCGCCACGGCCCAATCTCAGATCGTCCACTCGCACATCTCAAAGTAGGCAAGGATGATTAGGATAACGAAACACACACATAACTAATGCTCTGCGAATCGAGAACCGATGCCATAGAAAGGACATTTCATGAAACTAGCTTTGAATCACTTAAAGTTTGTTGCCTGCGCAGTCGCTACCACCCTCGCAATGTTGGCAGGAAATGTTCAGGCACAGAAGGCGTCAGCCCCTGCCGCATTCTCGTTTGATGTATACGGCGACTCGCGATCCATGATGTACCTTCCATACAAATCGGACCAGGAAGCGGAAGCTCGCCAACTCATGGTGGACATGTTTGAACTCGTGCTTCCCGTGAAGGTCGCGGATGCGGTAGTCCAGAAGGATGTCAAGCTGATCTATGATCCGTCCAATAACGAGTTGGTGCAGGTGATCATGCCGTTCATGACCGCAAGCGAGGTAACCACGCTGACGTTTGACAAGGGATGGGTCACTGAAGCCTCGGTCGAGGACGTGAAACTGATGCCGGGTGTGCGCCACACCATGTTTCGCCTGCAAGGCGGCGATTGGGTTGCGCGCGAAGTGGTGAAAGATGTCAAAAGCGGTAATGCCGATTTTATTGTCAGCACCGGGGATCTGGTTTGGTGGGGCAAGCAGGGCGGCAAGCCCTCTGACAACCCCTACTGGAAGCTGGTGAATGAGGACGTATTAAAGCAGTTGCCGGGCCCGGACAAGCATATGAAGGAAGCTGGTCTGGATGGACGCGTTTTTCCCGCCGTTGGCAATCACGAAGTCTGGGATGACTCCGACGTGGAAGGTCTCTTGGCCTCGTTCCCCTATCTCAAGAAGTTCGGGGTTTCCGACAAACAACTGATCTATAAGTTCGATTACAACGACGTTCGCTTCATCTTCCTGTGGACTGGCAAATACGACTATCGGGATCCCACGGGCTGGGGGGCTACTCGTCCCGCTTACGAAGAACAGATGACGCAACTCAAGCAGTGGCTGGATGAGGCCAAGGCGAAGGGCACCAAGAAAGTTTTCATCTCCTTTCATGCTCCAGCCTTTTGCCGCTCTGGCATGGGCGCCATCCCCGAAGCTCAAAATCCACACAAGACGATTGCCGCGTATGCGAAAGACCTCGACATCGTCGTCTTCAACGGACACGTACACACAACCGAACTATACGAAGTCGACGGCGTGAAGTACTTCGTACTGGGAGGCGGGGGTGCGGAACAAGACCCGATCCTTCCCGGCAGGACGCACATCAAGGTTCCCGAAGGCTACCCGCCGGATCAGTATTGGAAGGGCGAGGCTCCCAAGGAGGATTACAACTTCGTCCACGTGGAAGTGATGCCGGGACAGCCAACGAAGTTCACCCTCAATCGCTTCCGGCCGTGGTCCGCGGAGCCGTTCGCAAGCGTGGAGTTGTTCAAATGAAAGCGCCTGACGTCCAGCCTTTCCAGCTTCCGTTGCCCGCCTGGGTGTTACACCCGTTCACGGCGTTGCTCATCGCCGTCATGCACGTTTATCTTGCCGCTGGGCATCTCCTGAAGCTGTCCGGCGGCGAGATCACATGGACGAACATCTGGAAGGGCTTCGGCGCGTTGGCCGGTGCGTACGTGTTCGCGGCGCTGGCCTCGAGAGGGCTTGCCCGACGCAAGGAGCAACAACTTCAAACCGCGCACTGACGGGACGAGGCCGACAATAGACTTTGGCCTTTACGGTCCGAAATATTCCCTCGGCTAGATCAAGCCGTACGATCTCGCATTACACCATCCACGTGAAACTCGGTGGGGGAGGGGGATGGGTGTCGTGTACGACTCTGGGGGACGCGCCTACATCGGTTTCTTCGACAACTGGCATTATTGCCAGTATGCGTTGAAGAGTTGCCATCTTATCGTTGGGCGTGGCTGAAGCCCATCCCACGAGCGGGCAAACCATCTCGCACTATCGTGTCTCAGAGAAGCTTGGCGGCGGTGGGATGGGTGTGGTCTACAAAGCCGAAGACCTAACTCTCCACCGATTTGTTGCCCTGAAGTTTCTGCCCGAAGAGGTCGCCAAAGACGCCCAAGCATTGGCTCGCTTCCAGCGAGAGGCACACGCAGCGTCGGCTCTTAACCATCCCAATATCTCGACGATCTATGAAATCGGGCACCAAGACGGCCATCCGTTCATCGTCATGGAGTTTCTGGACGGCACGACGCTGAAACATCGCATCGGCGAAAAACCGATCGAGATGGAAGTGTTGCTCAGTTTAGCGATTGAGATTGCCGACGCACTCGATGCTGCGCACTCTGAAGGAATCATCCACCGCGACATCAAGCCTGCGAACATTTTTGTCACCAAGCGGGGACACGCGAAGATTCTCGACTTCGGTCTGGCCAAGGTCACTCTTCCGCGCAGTACTGGCACCCAGATTGCCGCTCAGGAGACGCAAACAGCCTCCGATATCGATGCGGTAAATCTGACCAGCCCAGGAACGGCGATGGGAACGGTAGCTTACATGTCACCGGAACAGGCGCGCGCAAGGGAGTTGGATGCCCGCACCGATCTATTCTCGTTTGGTGCGGTCTTATATGAGATGGCGACCGGGGCTTTACCTTTTCGGGGAGAGAGCACCGCAACTCTTTTCGAGGCCATTCTGAACCGCGCTCCAGTCGCTCCTGTGCGCCTGAATCCGGATCTGCCACTCGAACTGGAAAGGATCATCAACAAGGCTCTGGAGAAAGATCGCAATCTGCGCTACCAGCACGCCTCCGAGATCTGTTCCGATCTAAAGCGACTGAAGCGGGACACCGAATCCCACAAGCACCCTGTCGTGGCGACGGATGTCGAAGAGCGGGAATCCGTACCACTGACTGCAGCTGCGCCTGCAGCCCGCGCGGGTGGGCTGCCCACAGGAAAGAGCCCGCTCGAAGGAGCTCCTACCCGTGGCATCTCCGGAATCAAGCGGCACATCGTCCCTTTGACCATTGCCATCAGTCTGTTTGTGCTCGCTTCCGCCGGAGTCGGCATCTATCTGAGAACGTCTAAGACGGGCGGGATTGATTCCATCGCCGTTCTACCTCTTGAGAATCGGAGCAACGATCCCGACGCAGACTACATTTCCGATGGGATCACAGAGAGCATCAACAACAGCTTGGCGCGGTTACCTGGTCTGAAGGTGACTCCCTATAGTGTTGCGTTCCATTACAAGGGGAAGGCGACGGATGTCCAAAAGGTCGGCGACACACTTGGCGTGCAATCCGTACTCACGGGCCGGGTTTCGCTGCGAGGAGACGATCTCACCATTGGCGTCGAACTCGACGACGTTCGTGACGGCAAGCAGTTATGGGGCGAGCAATACAACCGCAAGGTGGCCGATCTCCTCGAAGTGCAAACCGACATCGCCAGAGAGGTATCTCAGCGGTTGCGCTCGGAACTCTCGGCGGCGGATCAGCAAAAGCTGACGAAAGGCTCAACCGACAATCCCGAAGCCTATCAGCTTTATCTCAAGGGTAAGTACTTTACGAATAAATTTACCAAAGGCGGGTTTGGTAAAGGCATTGAGTACTTCAATCAAGCCATCGCCTTCGACCCGAATTATGGTTTGGCGTACAACTACATTAATCAGGACGATTGGTTCCTACCTCCCAACGAAGCAGGACCGAAAGCCAGAGACGCCGCTAACAAGGCCTTGGCGATCGACGAGGGTGATGCTGACGCGCATGTTTCACGCGCAATCGTCGCCCACTGGTACGAGTGGGACTGGGCCGCTGCGGAACGAGAGTTCAAAAGGGCCATAGAGTTGAATCCCGACGACTCGGAAGCTCATGGATATTACTCCTGGTTTCTGGCACCCATGGGGCGAAAGGACGAGGCAATTGCGGAAGCTAAGCGATCTCAGCAACTCGATCCATTCTCCTCGTTGGCGAACTTTATTGTGGGATCGGCTTTGGTCTTTACACGCCAGTGGGACCCGGCGATCGAGCAACTGCGTAGTGCTAAGGAACTTGATCCAAGTTTCTGGTTTGCTCCCTGTTTCCTGGGCCGGGCTTATGAACATAAAGGAAGAATGCCGGAAGCGATTGCCGAGTTTCAGCGCGCACTCGAACTGGAGAAAGAGAATCCCGAAATTTGGTCAGGCCTGGGACACGCCTATGCGTTGTCGGGGAACAGGATTGAAGCACAAAGAGTGCTGGATCATTTGAAAGAGTTGTCGGTGCACAGCTATGTTGCGCCATACGATTTTGCTGTCATTTATGCGGGGCTTGGAGAAAAGGACCAGGCAGTCGCGTGGCTCAATCGAGCTTACGCGGAACGCTCATATTACATGCCGGTTTATCTGACCACGGACGCTCGTCTGGATGGTCTCCGCTCAGACCCGCGCTTTGCAGACCTCCTGCGGCGCGTCGGACTACCACAGTAGCGTAAGCCGTTCGGGGTACCCGCCGTGTAGTGCCAAGCTCAATCCGCTGGTCGCTCATGAACTTCCAATAAATGGGCAATACTCTTAGCGATTCCTGCTGTGCTCTTTGACCAGGAGCGGGCAAGCGGAACCGAGGGCTGGACAGAAACCCGGACAGAAACCCGGCAGAAACCCGGAGAAACCCGGGAGAAACCCGGGGGAGAAACCCGGGGACAGACGGGACGTTCCCCAATTTCCTTGGGGGAAACTCGGGGAAACTCGGGGACTATTCCGGTCATGGGAAACTCGGGGGGAAACTCGGGGACAGACGGGACGTTCACCTAATTTCCAGAAACCGGGGAACATCCCGTCTGTCCCCGGATTATTCCCGGATTATTTCATCCCATCTATTAACGTCACTTGAGAAACCACGCGCGTTGACTGTCGATCCGGGTCGCTGCCCTTGATGGACTTTCGGGCGTGATGTGCGTCACAGACAAGACTCGCAGCACTTATGCAAAGAGGGCTTCACCATTTCATCAGATCAGACCTGCAGGTCGCAGAAGGAGCCGAACCGGCACCCGTCCAAGGTTCGGCTCTTCTGTTTATCGCCCTCCCACGCCGGGGGCAGTCGCCAAGCCCCGGTTGCCAAAACCGCGTTCGCCCTCCCATCACATCGAATTGTGCTCCACATCATTGCGGCGCGTAGCTAGAGCGGCTTACCGTCAGTTTGAGTTGCCGAATCTTTCTCTATTTCGCAAGTCGCCCAAGTCTAGGCAACTCTCGGAGAATATCGGTTTTCCCCCGACCTAGTTCCGCACTCATCTGCGCTCTTCGGGCCGCCGCGAAACCCAAACAGTAACGAATCCTGACGAGCCACGTGATGAAGGAGGCGAACATGCGAGACGCGAAGCTAGCATTCTCAACCAGCCCACACAATTCATCCCTCAATTTCGTTCTCATCCACACCTCTGAAAAGAAGGGAAATTCTATGATCGGCAATAAACTCTGGGCCGCCATGAGCAGGGCGCTGGCGGTCGTGACCGTAACGCTAATCATCGCTATGGTGTTAGTGCCCGGCGCTGGAGGGCAAAGCAATTACAAAATACTCCACCGGTTTTACGAAACAGCTCAGCATCCCGAGGGAGCTTCCCCCTATAGCGGCCTTACCTTCGATGCGGCAGGGAATCTCTACGGTACGACGATTTGGGGCTACGGGGGGGCATGCATGTGGCATGGCTGCGGCAGTGCCTTCCAGTTGGCGCCCAAGGCAGATGGAAGTTGGACCTATGGGACCATCTACGGCTTCTCTGACTGGGGCGCGCCCGGTGCCTGGCCAGCATCGAGTCTCGTTTGGGACACTATTGGCAATCTCTATGGTACGACTGAGTACGGCAGTGCGACCTTTTGCGGTGTGGGCCCGTGCGGCGGTGGCGTGGTCTTCAAGTTGACGCCCAACTCCGACGGAACTTGGACAGAGAGCGTGCCATACAACTTCACAGGTGGCGAAGACGGAGCTCAACCCGTGGCCGGTCTGATCTTCGATGCGAAGGGGAATCTCTATGGTACGACCACAGGGGCGGTGCTCACGGCTACGGCGTAGTCTTTGAGTTGACGCCGCATTCAGACGGAACCTGGACGGAGAGTGTTCTCGATAGCTTTACTGGCGGCGAAGACGGAGCCAGTCCATATGCCGGCCTAGCCTTCGATGTATCTGGGAATCTTTATGGCACGACGGTGGGCGGCGGTGCTCGCGGCTACGGCGTAGTCTTCAAACTGACACCCAACTCGGATGGCACCTGGACGGAGAAGGTGCTCCACGCGTTCAGGAGAAATACCGGAAAGTATCCCTATTCCGGTCTGATCTTCGACACAGCCGGCAACCTCTATGGCACTGCCTTCAGTGGCGGCACGGTGGATGGTGGCGTGGTCTACAAACTAACGCCCAATGCGGACGGGAGCTGGACGTATCATACGATTCACATCTTCCTAGGTACTCCCGCATTGCATCCCTACGCTGGCGTAGTCATGGACAACGCTGGCAACCTTTACGGCACGACCGTGAACGGCGGTTCCGCAGATGCCGGCGCGGTCTACAAATTGGCCTCCAACACCAATGGAAGCTGGACCTATCGTGTGCTCCACGTCTTCAAGGGTACGCCTGCAAGGAATCCCTACGGCGGCCTGATCTTGGACAGGGCAGGCAATCTCTACGGCACGACGGCGGGGGGCGACACAGACTGCAGCTATTACATCAACGACTGTGGCGCTGTTTTCGAAATCATGCCGTAACTCAGTTCTCCGGCTGCTCGGCGTTGGAATCTCGAGTGGCCGGAGACCAAATCATTGCTCCTAGCTGTTGCAAAATCGCCATTATCACTCACTGACCTTTTAAGGTGTTCTGAGTGCCATGGGTCTGATTTCGACGGTTGTGGGAAACTCGGGACAGGAAACTCGGGGACAGAAACTCGGGGACAGAAACTCGGACGGACAGAAACTCGGGAAACTCGGGGACAGACGGGACGTTCACCTAATTTCCAGAAACCGGGGAACATCCCGTCTGTCCCCGGATTATTTGTCCCCGGATTATTCGCACGCTCTCTGTCGGATATGCGGGTGCCTACGCGGGCCAGACCTCACCAGATGCTGTGATTGAGATCGCGGACTGTCACGCCATGGTGAGTTACTAATAAACAGACGCCTCTCCGAAGAGCAATTTCCAGAACGTCGGTGCACACCCCCTGAGACGCGAACGAAATCCAGCACCCGAAACACTATGAGGAGGCCAGAAATGAAAACGCTTAAAGCGTTAAGTATCGCCATCACACTCTTGCTGCTGATGTCGCAAGCGGCCTCAGCACAAGCACCACAGTGGAAGAATGCTGATTACGACGCCGTACGGGACTTCTCCATACAGTCGAATCCGAACGGAGTGTGGTCATATGGTTACCTGACCTCGTGGGGTGCTCCGCTGACTCTTTACTCCTGGGGCGGGACTTGCAGCAACTCTCCGGGTATGAGTTGGTGGGGAATGCCCGAATGTAGCATCCCGCTGATAGGCCATTAATGACACGGACAAGACACTCTGTTACTCAACCTGGTGCCTACCCATTATAATAAGTATCTCTTATTGCATCCGACGAGTGAGTTAACGGTTTTGCGTTGGACTGCTCCGTTCTCAGGAAAGTTTTTGATGGAAGTAAGGTTCGTCGGCGTGGACTATGCAGGCCCCACCAGCACGTACGCTCATGTCGTGCTCAATTCCAAGCGATCGCTTTTGAAGGCGCCGATTACCAGCTACCAATGGCCGTTGTCATTCGAACCGAGAGCTTTATGGCTTTCCGCTGGAGACACGCTCGATTTCATCGTCGACTGGGGAAAAAATGGAAACTACAACGCTGACTCCACGGGCGCCGAGGTCAAGATCTCGAAGCTGGGACAGCATTGAACGCAGGGTGCTTGATCGGGGGAAACTCGGGGACAGACGGGACGTTCACCTAATTTCCAGAAACCGGGGAACATCCCGTCTGTCCCCGGACTATTCCGGTCATAAAGTGGGGCTGGGATGACGTTTACGGCCCTCAGGCGTCCAAAGTACCGTGGTCCAAGAAACTAAGGAGGCCACAGCGTATGCACATCCGTTTGGCTGGGGGGAGCGCTTCATGGAGACTGACCTTCAAGTAGAGCCGCGATCTGACACCCCCAGCCTAGTGGCTTCGCCTTGGCACTTGGTTTTGGTGCTGGCGGTGATCTCGGCCCTGGCGTACCGGGGAAAGCTTCAGGCGGATCACATGCAAACTGCTGTGAATCCGGATCGCGTCGCGCTCTATGAGCGCATCATTTTGTTTGAATGGGCAACCCTAGGTTTAGTGTTGGCGGGCGTATGGCTCAGGGGGTCGTCGCTTCGCACTGTCATAGGGCACCGTTGGCGCTCCCTCCGCCAGTTTCTCCGGAGCGTCGGCATCGGGCTGCTATTTCTAGTTGTTTCAATCGTGGTCACTTCAGTCTTGGGCTCTCACGGGGGCGCGGGCGACAAGGCTACGCGATTCCTGCTTCCGCAGGGAGGCGTCGAGACCGCGCTCTGGATAGTGGTCGCGATCACGGCGGGAATCTGCGAGGAAGCCATTTATCGAGGCTATTTGCAAACGCAATTCATCGCGCTGACGAAGAGCGTCCCTGCTGGCATCGTCGTTTCCGCGCTGGTCTTCGGCTTGAGTCACTCCTATCAGGGTTTGGCGCGGGCATCGCTGATCAGTTTGACGGGGGCGATGGCTGGGATTCTGGCCTACTGGTGCCGCAGCGTGCGTCCTGGAATGATCGCGCACGCGTTACAAGATGTACTGGGAGCCTTCGTCCGACATTAGTGTCGGCCACGCTGAGCGAGAAATGCAGAATCTCTCGCTGCTTAACTGTCGTAATATCGCCATTACACTCACTGACCTTTTAAGGTGTTCTGAGTGCCATGGGTCTGATTTCGACGGTTGGGCTTCACTAACAAAGCGTACCTTTTGGGAACATCCAATCCGCTCAAAATCTCGGGACGTCCGCCATCGCTCCCTGGCAGCCCCACCCTGCTACAATCCCCCCGTATGTTCTATCGCTCCGATAATCGAACTCCCGACCAGATGCGCCCCATCAACATCCTTCCCGGATACATCAACACCGCCGAAGGCTCGGTGCTGATCGAGGTTGGCAACACCCGCGTAATCTGCACCGCCTCCATCGAAGAAACCGTCCCGCTATTCATGCGCAACACCGGCAAAGGCTGGATCACCGCCGAATACAGCATGCTCCCCCGCGCCACGCTAACCCGCACTCCGCGCGAGGTAACAAAAGGAAGATCCAGCGGCCGCACCCACGAAATTCAACGCCTCATCGGACGCTCTCTGCGAGCCGTGACCGACCTGACACGACTCGGCGAGCGCACCATCTGGATCGACTGCGACGTTATCCAGGCCGACGGAGGCACCCGCACCGCCTCCATCACAGGAGCCTTCATAGCGCTCGGCCTCGCCCTGGAGAAGTTAGTCGAAGCCGGAACCCTGACCTCGGTTCCCTTGCGCGATCTCGTCGCAGCCGTAAGCGTCGGCATCGTCGACGGCGAAATCCTCCTCGACCTCTGCTACGAAGAAGACTCCCGCGCCGACGTCGACATGAACTTCGTAATGACCGCCGGCCGCAAACTGGTCGAGGTCCAGGCCACCGCCGAACACCAGGTCTTCGACGAACAACAACTAGCCAAGATGATCACCTTAGCCGGACAAGGCGTCCAATCCCTGATCGCCAAACAACAAGCCATGCTGGGAACGCTGACCCTCCGCCAGTAATAGAAACCAGGCGCCCCATATCTCGCGGCTTTCGAGATGTGGGTCTCAAAACGGATTTCTTCGCCAACCCCACTTTAGGTTTACAATTGATTGCTCTAAGAAATAATCGAATCATAATCTCTGAATCACACACGGAGGAATCCCATGAAACTCACCCCCGGAAAGCTCTCCGGCCTAAGAAAAGTCTCCACCCCCCAAGGCATAATCGGAGCTGCTGCTATGGACCAGAGGGGGTCTTTGCAGAAGTCTTTGGCGAAGGAAAAAGGTGGCGAAGTCAGCGATGCTTTGATGGAGGAGTTCAAGTCGCTGGTGGCTGAAGTTCTTACGCCGCATGCTAGCGCGATCCTGCTTGATCCCGAGTGGGGTTTGCCTGCGTCCAAGCGGCGGGCCAAGAATGCTGGTTTGCTACTCGCTTATGAAAAGACCGGGTATGACAAGACTGGCCCCGGCCGTCTTGGCGACTTGCTTGATCATTGGTCGGCGCGGCGGTTGAAAGAAGCGGGAGCGGACTGCGTGAAGATTCTGCTTTACTACACGCCCTTCGACCCGAAGAACATCAACGACGCGAAGCATGCGTGGGTGGAACGCATCGGCGATGAATGCCGGGCCAATGACATCCCGTTTTTCCTGGAGTTTGTCGGCTACGAAGAAGGCGCGGACGAAAAAGGCTTCGACTACGCCAAGAAAAAGCCGCAGATCGTCATCGAGAGCATGCGTGAGTTCACCAAGGATCGCTATGGCGTCGATGTGCTGAAGGTCGAAGTACCGGTGAACATGAAGTATGTCGAGGGCGCGAAAGCCTTCGCCGGACAGAAAGCCTACAGCAAGAAAGAAGCCGCCGACCTGTTTTTGAAAGCCGCGTCGGTGGTCAGCAAGCCGTTCATCTATTTGTCCGCCGGCGTCAGCAACGCCGAGTTCACCGAAGCACTCGAACTCGCGGGAGAATCCGGAGTGAAGTTCAACGGCGTGCTTTGCGGGCGGGCGACCTGGAAAGACGGCATTCCGATCTACGCGAAGCAAGGCGCGGACGCATTTCGCAAATGGCTGCAGACTGAAGGCGTGAAGAACATCAACAACGTGAACGACCGACTCAAGGCCGCGACTTCGTGGCACTCGATTTACGAAGTCGAACCGGCCATGGCCGGCGTGTAGAGACGTAGCTTCGCTACGTCTGCCTTGCGCGTTGGATTGTCTCTGTCGTCGTTCCGAGCCGGGCGAGGGATCTAGGTCTTTCGCGTCCCCGGCGAAAAGCACGTTCCTCGTCGCTCCCGCTCCTCGGAATGACAATGGGATGGATTTGTCAGCAGTAAACGCCGCTTTCGGTGGCACAATTCTCAAGGCAACATAATGAATGACGGCAAGACCGCTCTTATCACCGGCGCATCCGGCGGCATCGGATACGAACTCGCCAAGCTCTTTGCCAAAGACCATCACAATGTCGTCCTTGTAGCCCGCAGTGCACCCAAGCTCACGCAATTTGCCGACGAACTCCAGCGCCAGTTTGGAATTTCGGCGAAGGCAATTGCACTCGACCTCACCGCCGCGCCTGCGCCGCAGTTCCTGTTCGACCAACTGCAGCGCGACGGCGTTGCGGTAGACATTCTGGTGAACAACGCGGGCTACGGCGTGTTCGGCGAGTTCTCAAAGATTTCGCTGGAAGAAAATCTCGGACAAATTCAGCTCAACGTGACCGCGCTTACGCATCTCACCAAACTCTTCCTCGGCCCCATGATCGAGCGGCATTCCGGCAAGATCCTGAATGTGGCTTCCACGGCGGGATTTCAGGCTGGTCCTTTGATGGCGGTTTACTACGCGACTAAGGCCTACGTGATCTTGTTTTCGGAAGGACTGGCCAACGAATTAAAGGGATCGGGGGTTACGGTGACTTGCCTCTGTCCGGGACCGACTGACACCGGCCTCCAAGCGCGCGCCGGCACGGAGAACACCAGGCTCTTCAAGACCTTTAAACCCATGGACGCGAAAGCGGTCGCTCGCGACGGCTATCGCGGACTGATGGCGGATAAAACGCTGGTGGTCTCCGGATTCCGGAATTGGCTGCTGGCAGAATCCGTGCGCTTCAGCCCGCGGAAGCTGGTCACGGCGGTTTCGCGGAAAATGCTGGATAAGACGGAGTAACGCCACCCAAGCGGAGCGAGCTCCGTCTCTACAGAAAAACGGCAGCGACCGTGCTTGCGACGTCTCACGCTACGAAATAACACGGGTGGGGAAACGGGCTTGACCACCGGCGATTGTGTATGTACACTATGTGCATATCAGCGAAGAAGAAGCATCCACTAGGGCACAGAGATGCTTTTTGAGTGGGATGAGGGCAAACGGCAGTCGAACATCGCTAAACACTACATTGATTTTCGGGACGCCATACGTGTTTTTGATGGTCCAGTGTTCGAGACAACGGCCAGCCGTCGCGGGGAAGAACGCAGAGTCGCCATCGGCTCAGTGGAAAATATCGAGATCGTCGTGGTTTACATAATGCGTGGCCAGCGACGGCGGATCATTTCAGCAAGGAGGGCGCATCGCAGTGAAAGGCAAGATTACGCGAACCACCTCAAGCTCGCGGACCAAGGGCAAAACTGACTTCAAACGCTTACGCCAGATGCGAGATGCGGACATCGACGACTCCGACATTCCCAAGCTGGGCAGATCGTTCTGGAAACATGCCAAGCTCACCCTGCCGGAACCCAAAGACCGTCTGACCATCCGGGTTGACCATGATGTTGTGGAATGGCTCAAGCGGGCCGGCAGCGGCTATCAGACCCGCATCAACGCGATTCTGCGGTCGTATATGAAGGCTCAGTCGGAGTAAGGACGGTCAGCGGACTGGCCCAGTCTGCCTAGCGTTCACGCGCTCTAAAATCTCTTTTCTGTTTTGAACGACCCACTTGGCCCGGATTTGGTTCCCGCTGGGTACCTGCTTGTTCACTTGCTTCGCAATCCATTCAGACTGGTTAGGGTAACTGTTGCTTCTCCTCCATTGCGACCAGGCCTTCACGGCAGCGTCAAGCTGAAGATTCTTCCTTCTCTGTCGGCTGAGTCTGGTTCGATCAGCTGCGCCGATCGGTTCGCACTTCCCGCAATAGGTACCGCGTTTGATATTTCCTTTACGCTCGCGCTGTCTGGCAAAGTACTCCCTGCAGTTGTTGCATCTCGCAAGTCGATGAGGAGCAGGACAATTAAGGAGTTCCGTGAGATAGAAAATCGCCGATTCGCGAGCGTAGCTGTCCAGGTCTTGGCCAAGGAGCCTCGGCCTCTGATCGAGGATTGCGATCTTCCCGTCGTTCATTAGGGCTGGCTTCGGCATATTACGGCTAAGCCAGCCGTGCAAGATGTCAAATAGCGATTGTGAGTAGCCCTTAGGCAAACCTCGAACATACCGACTGGACGGCGTCTCGGTGCCATCCTCGTTGACGCCTGAAGCAATCCATTGATCGACGAGTGCACGGAACGTCGTTAGGAATAATGAATCGGCGCGAGCTATCGCCTCCGGGGTGTAGTTCTTGGCAGTTATCGGCGCTGCTAGCCAGCCCCAGTACCTGCCGCCGTTCAGGTGTCCCACGATCACGTCCAGCGCTATCTTCTCGTACGCGCCCTGCCGATGATTTTTCCCGTCGAGTATCTGCATGTCAGTCTCGCATAAAGATGATGCGCTTAACTATAGTTACGTGCAACCGATTATGCAACATGCCGAGATATTTCCACCAGATACTGCAAGCATGGGGTCAACATTGGCTACTGAGTGCTTAGTCGGTCGCTGGCCCACGGGGAAAGCTCGTGCTCTCTAAAGTGATCGTGGCAAGTGTTGAGGACGAAGATGAAACGCTTTCTGGAAATCTTGTTGGACGTTCGAATTGCGAGCGCCGAGATTGGAGGAACGCTGAGCCTGCTGTTTTTAATCCTGTACGGCCTTCATAAGGCGTGGCAAGAGTTCGTGGCGAAGCTCTTCAAGTGATCCTAGGCGAAGCTCCCGAACTGAACTCCTCCGTCTTCCTGCCGGGCGCAGGCAGACGCGGGGTCCCTCGACTTCGCAAGATCGTCCGCGAGCGGACGATCTTTCTCCGCTCGGGATGACAGAGTGGAGGAGGAGCGAGACAAACTTGCGTTCCTCGTTCTTGGTGCTTCCGCCAAGGTGCAGAGATCCTTCGTTGGGAGTCCTTGGCTTTGCCAAGGACTCCGCTGCCTCAGGATGACAGCATTCGGAGGGCGAGCGCTTCTTGCTGGCGGACAGAACAGCAGATTCCTCACCGGCTGAAGCCGGTTCGGAATGACAAGTGTTCAATGACAATTGTTAGAGGGTAGTGCGCTCACTGGAGGAGCGCGGCAGTTCGCGGCTGAGGTTGGCATTTGGCGGGCGAATGCGGTGTTCTCATCCGAAGACGAGGCCGTCTGGCTGGCGGAATAGGTGCCAGGCTTCGCGGTAGTGGGCGTAGGGGTCGCGGCGGTGGTATCCCTTGGGACGGAAGAGCAATTGGCGGTGCTCCGTTACCTCGCGGACGGGCAGGATGTACCAGGTTTTTTCGCGAAGAATGTAGACGGCTACGAAATCGATCTCGGACTCGGTGTAGGCCAGAGACTTGCGGTTGGCTCGATGGTGGGTGCCGACGAGATAGAGTCCATTCAACATATGGTTTGAGGTTTTGACCTGCACGCGCCAGAGGTTTTTGCCGCTGTCGACAATAAAGTCATAGCGCTGCATGTGTCCGTAGGGCAACGAGAGAGCAAAACCAAGGCTCGAGGCCTTGGATAAGAAAGCCAGTTCGCCTTGTTCGCCTTCTTTTGGTCTGGCGCTGCCCTGCAGGGAGGTTTGCCGGGCGCGGCTCTCCTCGGACGCTGGGGTGCGTCCGCGGGAAGCGCGCTTGGTTATGCCCATTTGTTCGGAATAGCTGGGAGCTGTGGCAAAAGAAAAGGCGCAAGCCGGAGCTTGCGCCTGTTTTTCTCTCTATTTTTAGAGTAGCAGATCCTGAGAGTAACTATGACATGGTTTTCAGATTTATTTTGTGTGTTGAATCAGGGGTTTGGCGGGAATTGGGGTGCTTTGGGGGCTTGACAAGATTTTGGAGAGAACCAGCTTTTGAGTAAATTCCGCTTGGTGCTCCTCAGCAACATCAAACACAAGGTCCCTCGACTTCGCTCGGGATGACAGAGGGCGAGAGAAGGCTAACTAACGACTGCTCTCTTACTCCCATTCGATTGTGCCTGGGGGCTTTGATGTTATGTCGTAGACGACCCGGTTCACGCCTTTTACTTCATTTACGATGCGGCTGGAGATGGTTTTGAGGACCTGGTGCGGGAGCGGGACCCAGTCGGCGGTCATGCCGTCTTCGGAGTGGACGGCGCGGATGGCGCAGGTGTTGGCGTAGGTGCGCTGGTCGCCCATGACTCCGACGGACATTACTGGCAGGAGCACGGCGAAGGATTGCCAGATTTTCTGGTAGAGGCCGGCGTGCTTGATTTCGTTTACCACGATGTCGTCGCACTCGCGCAGGATGTTCAGGCGCTCGGGCGTGACTTCGCCGAGGATGCGCACGGCCAAGCCTGGTCCGGGAAACGGCTGGCGTTGCAGGATTTCTTCGGGCATGCCGAGGTCGCGTCCGATTTTGCGGACTTCGTCTTTGAATAATTCTTTCAGCGGCTCGATTAGTTTGAGTTTCATCTTTTCGGGGAGTCCGCCGACGTTGTGGTGGGACTTGATGATTTGCGACGGGCCGCGAACCGAGCGGGATTCGATCACGTCGGGATAGAGGGTGCCCTGGACCAGCCATTCGACGTTGCCTTCTTCTTTTTCGATGCGGTGGGCTTCTTGGTCAAACACGGCAATGAATTCGTTGCCGATGATTTTGCGTTTCTTCTCGGGGTCGGTTACGTCCGCTAGCTTGCTTAGGAATCTTTCGGTGGCATCAACTGCGACTACGTGAAGGCCGAGTTTGTCACGCAGGTTCTGCTGGACTTTCTCGAATTCGTTCTTGCGCAGCACGCCGTTGTTCACGAAGACCGAAGTCAGGCGGGAACTCTTGCCATCCCGTAAGGCTCGATCAACTAATGTTGCAGCGACCGCAGAATCCACGCCGCCGGAGAGCGCGCAAATGGCGCGACCTGTACCCACGGTTTGCCTCACGTTGGCGATGGTGGCATCGATGAAATGTTGCGGAGTCCAGGTGGGCTTGGCTCCGCAGATGACCAGCGCGAAGTTGCGCAGGATGTCGGTGCCGGACTGAGTGTGGCGCACTTCGGGATGGAATTGGACTGCGAACATCTTTTTGTCGGGATTCTCGATGGCGGCTACCGCGTTGGGTGAACTGGCGGTGAGGCGGAAACCGGCGGGCAGGTCCACGGCTTCGTCGCCGTGCGACATCCAGACAGAAAGCTTGCTGGGCACAGACTGAAATAAGAGTGAGCCATCTTTGATTTCGACGTTGGCGTGGCCGTATTCGCGTTTGTCGGCGGCACGCACTTTGCCTCCGAGGACGTGCACCATCAACTGCAGGCCGTAGCAGATGCCGAGCACGGGCAGGCCGAGATCGAAGACGCGGCGGTCGGTGTTGGGAGCGTCCTGATCGTAAACCGAGCAGGGGCCTCCGGAGAGGATGATGCCTAAGGGCAAATAGCTGCGAATTTCGTCGAGGCTGGCGGTGCAGGGAAGGACGACGGAGAAGACGTTTTGTTCGCGGATGCGGCGCGCGATGAGTTGAGAATATTGCGCTCCGAAGTCGAGGACGACGATTGATTGGGTTTCCACGGACGAGTGTCTCAAATCGGAGAGTGTGTGTAAAGGGGTGAGTCGCTGGTCGCTTTTAGCTTCTGGCTTTTAGCTTCTAGCTGCTTGCCGGAACATCACTGAGGATGAGTTCGGTGGGATCTACGGCGGGACTCGACGGAATGGTCGGATCCAGATGCGTGCCTCCGTGGGGCATCGGCGGCGGCGCGGTTTCGGCAATCACTGGAGATTTTGGCATTTCTACGATGGCCGTGTACGCTGCCAGCCGGCCCACATACAGAAAATCTGCGACGGCCAAATAAAGAAGTGTTGCCAGCAGCACTCCGCCCAGCACGACGCCAGCGGGAAGGATTGCGGTAAATGCCAGAGGAAAGGCGACGATCGAGCTGGCGACCGCGAATGCCGTCAGGTGTGCCAGACCAAACCATGTCCCGACGGCGAAGAGTGAGCCCGGGCGAGTGCGGCAGAGATTCACGGCGGCGGCGATCGCGCCGAAAGTATCATGGCCATCGGCGACTACGAATATCGAGGCCAATGAAAGAAACCAGTTCAGCGTCGACCACGTGAACCAAACGAGCAAGGTGACGGCCAGAGTAACCAGCAAGGCGCTCCCCGGCGCGGGATCGTCAGGAGTCGAGGCGAATCCGCCTAAGAGGACGGCAGCGAGGCAGCCGACAACAGCGGCGAGTGTCGAGCCAAGCCGAAGGAAGTTCAGCCCGAAGAGAGAACGCAGCCGGCAAGTCTTTTTTTCTTTTTGTTGCATTAACGCGAAATCGCTTTCGCGAAAATGGGCCAGCAGGGCGTTAACTGTGGCGGCTCGCCCCAGTGATGCGACTACGATCCAGGCCGCGCCCAGAGTCAGCGTCAGCACGATCGCGGTCTCGACCACGCGAAATGCGCTGCCGCGAAAAATATGGAGAAATGCGCGAGCGAACAGGAAGGGCTGGCTGGTGCGCAGCAAAAATAGATCGCCATTGCTGACTGGCAGCGTGTCCAGATATTCAAAGAAGGAAATCGCCAGCAGCAGGCTGGCGGCGGTGCCGAAGCTCCAGCGCCAGGCGATCTCCGCCAGTCCGAAAGACGGGCGGGAGAACATGGTGCGGAAACCTTCGAGTGTGGACGAGCGGGATTTCATCTACGCTTCAGGATAGCGCAGTTGAAGTCGTCTGTAGGACTTGGGAATCTGGGATGGTCAGAATTCCCTGAAGCCGTTTTGCTGGTGTTGCTTCCTCGGGATCCTTCGACTTCGTAGCTGATTCGCTTTGCGAATCAGCTGCTGCGCTCAGGATGACATTGGGGTGGGAGTTCAGCGCACTACGATGTTGGCTAGTTTGCCTGGCACTACGATTATTTTCACGATCTGTTTGCCGGCTGTCGCTGCTTTGATTTTCTGGTCGGACAACGCGCGCTCTTCGATTACTTCTCGCGACGAGTCCACGGGGACAACAATCAGGCTGCGCAACTTGCCGTTGATCTGAACGGGGATTTCGATTTCTTCTTCCTTGGCTAATGCGGGATCGTACTTCGGCCAGGGCGCGCGAAGCAGGCTTCCCTTCTGGCCGAGCATCTCCCAGAGTTCGTTCGCGAGGTGGGGAGCGAACGGCGCGAGTAGGAGTACGAGATCGCGTTGCACGTCCAACAAGAGCTGGGGCGGCAATTCCGCGGGCGATGGCGCCCGCGCCACACGTTCTTCCGTGGCGTAGAGTTCGTTTACCAGCTCCATGATTGCGGCGATCGAGGTGTTGAAATGCCAGCGCCCTGGAAGTCGTCGCTCACGCGTTTGATGGTCTGGTGAAGCTTGCGTTGAAGCTGGCGGGCTGCTGGCGATGCTTCTGGCTGCGCTCCCGGAGGCGCAGCTAGCTGCGTCTCTACAGGGGCGTTTCTTGCGATGAAGCGATAAATGCGCCCCAGCGTGCGTCGGATGCCTTCTACGCCTTCATCTAGCCAGTCGAGTTCCCGATCCGGAGAGGTCGCGAAGAGGGTGTACATCCGGGCGCTATCCGCACCGTATCGAGCGATCATCTCATCCGGAGAAACGATGTTGCCCAGGCTCTTGGACATTTTCGCTCCGCCTTTAATGATCATGCCCTGGGAAAACAAACGCTCGACGGGTTCGTCGTTTTTTACCAATCCCATGTCGCGCATGAACTTGGTCCAGAAGCGCGAGTAGATGAGATGAAGAATGGCATGCTCGATGCCGCCGATGTACTGATCGATGGGGAACCAGTACGCAACCGTCTTGGGATCGAAAGGCGCCTGTTCATTGTGGGCATCGGTGTAGCGATAGAAGTACCAGGACGAATCCACGAAGGTGTCCATGGTGTCGGTCTCGCGGCGGGCGGGGCCGCCGCATTTTGGGCAGGTCACGTTTACGAATTCCGGCACCTGGCCCAGGGGTGAGCCACCCGTCAAGGTTATGTCGACATTCTCGGGCAAGATCACCGGCAAGTCTTTTTCGGGGACGGGCACGATCCCGTCTTTCTCGCAATAAAGCATGGGGATGGGCGTGCCCCAGTAACGTTGGCGGGAGATGCCCCAGTCTTTCAGTCGATAGGTGACGGTGGCCTTGCCAAAGCCCTTTTTCTCAGCATGAACAGACATCTGCTTGATTGCTTCTGTGCAATCGAGGCCGCTAAAAGGGCCTGAGTTTACCAGCATGCCGTCGAACGTAGTGAATGGAAGCAGCGGTTCGACGCTTGTTTCTTCAGGATCGGAGGCAAGAGGAACGATCACGACCCGAAGCGGGAGATTGTATTTCGCGGCGAATTCGTAATCTCTCTCATCATGCGCGGGCACGCTCATGATCGCGCCCGTGCCGTAATCCATGAGGATGTAGTTGGCCACCCAGAGGGGGACACGCTCGCCGTTGTAGGGATTCACGGCGAAGTGGTGGGTATTGACTCCGTGCTTCTCGATTTCGCCAATGTCGCCCACTTCTTTGGCCTTGCGTTGCTCGGCAATCAACTGTTCCACCTCCGCGCGCAAGGGATCGTTGTTCTTGGTAAGGCGAGCAACCAGGGGATGCTGCGGCGCAAGTTGGACGGAGGTTGCTCCGTAGATCGTATCCACGCGAGTGGTGAAAACGGTGATGGTGGAATCGGTTGCGCCGTCGACCTTGAAATCGACCAGCGTGCCCTCGCTGCGTCCGATCCAATTGCGCTGCATGGTACGGACTTTCTCGGGCCAGTCGCCGAGTTTGTCGAGGTCGCGAAGCAACTCTTCGGCATATTTCGTGATGCGCAGGAACCATTGCTCGAGTTCGCGCTGCTCGACCACGGTGTCTTCGTGGCGCCAGCAGCGGCCGTTTACAACCTGCTCGTTGGCAAGAACTGTGGCGCACTTCGGACACCAATTCACCAGGCTTTTCTTGCGATACGCCAGCCCTTTTCGTAGAGCCTCAGGAAAAACCACTGATTCCATCGGTAGTATTCAGGCAGACAAGTTGTGACTTCGCGCGACCAGTCGTAGGCGAATCCGAGCTGATTCATCTGTGCCTTCATGCTGGCGATGTTGCGAAGGGTCCATTCGCGCGGCGGCGTGTTGTTGGAAATGGCTGCGTTTTCCGCGGGGAGACCAAACGAATCCCAGCCCATGGGATGAAGCACGTTGTAACCGTTCATCCACATGTAGCGGGCTAGCGCGTCGCCGATGGCGTAGTTGCGCACGTGCCCCATGTGCAACACGCCCGAGGGATAAGGCAACATTTCCAGCACGTAATACTTCGGCTTGGTGGAGTTGGGCTCGGCGGCGTAGAGAGACGCGTCCTGCTGCCAGCGCTCGAACCATTTGGCCTCGATGCGATGGGCGTCGTAGCGGTCTTCTCGAACCAATGTCGTTTTTTCTTCCTGCGGCATAGATAGGAATCAGGGTTCCGGATAAACCTTATATTTTACAACGAAGAAGGATTTCACTGTAGAGACGTAGCTTCGCTACGTCTCGGCTGGGCGCGGATTGTTGCCACTGCCGAAACATTGCGAGCAATGTTTCTACGGTTGGTTTTCTGAGTCTTGGGGCCAGTTGGTTGGATTTTGTTCTATGTAGTCCCGGATACCTTGGAGGGAAGTGTTTCCCCTTACTATGTGATCGTAGAAGCCGGCTTGCCATGCGAATGTCTTTAGGCCGATCGCGTGACACTGGCGGGTGACTCCTGCTTTGTAGGAGCGCACTATGGCTGCGAGCGATCCTGCCTTTGGTGGGATTACGACCAGACCTCTTTGTGCAGGCTCGGTACGCATTTTTGGATTTGGAGAATGGCGATGCTGGCCGTCGATCACGACGATTGCGTGTACGTGATTTGGCATCACGATGAAACCATCTATCGATATATTGAGGTAATGGCTGGGTAGATTGCGCAGTTCTGAATCGGCGATCTGGCCCGTAGGTGAAAGTCGCACCTGGCCTGAAGAGATTTCGCCGAAGATGTGTATGCGACGTTGGACGCAGATGGTGACGAAGTACCAGCCGGGAGAACGGTAATCCCAGTCCTTAAGGCGGGCGCTGTTGACGCGATATTTATTTTGGTAGAGCGCCATGGCTCATTATCCGGCCCCTTGGTGCCGCCCAGAAACATTGCAAGCAATGTTTCTACGGTCGAGTTTTGTTTTGGGAACAACCCACGTGGATCACTCTACGAGCCTTTTCAGCGCGGCTATGTTTCTGCGGTCGTCTCCCGGCCTGTCGATTGGGGTTTCGGCGATGAAGGCGGCGTGGGCCAGGCGAGGGTCGTTTAACAGGCGGCGAAACGGTTCAAGGCCGATGCTTCCCTTCCCGATGTGCTGATGGCGGTCGAGCTTTGATCCCCGGGCGGCCTTGGCGTCGTTGCAGTGCCACACTCGGACGTTCTTTAGTCCCACGGTCTCGTCGAGGTGATCTAGCGTTTCGCGTATTCCTTCCTCGCTGACGATGTCATATCCCGCGACGTGAGTGTGGCAGGTATCGATGCAGGCGGCGATGGGGACTATATTGCGAAGGCGTTCGAGCACTTCGGCGACTTGTTCGAAGCTTCCGCCCAGCGAGTATTCTGCGCCGGCAGTGTTCTCGATCAGGATCGTGAGATGGCCTTTGGCGAGATCCAGTTCTTGGGTTGCGGCGGCGATGGCGGCGGAAGTTTGAATCAGGCCAGCTTCCCAATCAGCGCCACGGAACGAGCCGGGATGGAGAACCAGATAGTCGGCACATAGGGCCAGGGCACGTTCCACCTCGCCGCGAAATGCCGCGATGGACTTGCTTAAGAACAGCGGCGTGCGGCTGGCCAGATTTACAAGATAGTTCACGTGAATGGCCATGGGCTTGAGGTCATATTTTTCGCGCAGGCGCATCATTTCGTCGCATTGTGGACGGCTCAGTTCATAGGGTGCCCACTGGCGCGGGCTGGAGGAGAAGATCTGAAACGTGTTGCAACCCAGACGATAGGCGCGTTCGGCCGCATTCTGGACGCCTCCGGCGCTCGAGGTGTGAATGCCAATACGGCGCGACGTCAAGCGCGGCGGGCGCTTCGGAGCAGGGTGGTTGAGGATGTCCTGCTCGTCAGCCATGGAACGGGGCATGCAGGAAAGTATAGCGGGGCATCGACACCGGTTTGCGATGCATACGCCTTCGACGATAGACTTGAGGCTTTCGAGGTGGTTCATGTTAGTGGTTATGCAGGCGCACGCTACGGAAGCGCAGGTGCGCGCCGTCTGCCAGAAGATCGAAGCGCTTGGCTACCGCGCCCATTCCATTCCAGGGGCGGAGCGGACCGCGATTGGCATCACCGGAAACAAGGGTGAGGTTGAGCCGGGGACGCTCGAAGAAATGTCGGGCGTGCAGGAAGTGATCCGCGTCACCAAGCCCTACAAGTTGGTCAGCCGTGACATTAAGGAAGAGAACACCGTCATCCGTTTCGCCGGGAGCGACGCCACCATTGGCGGGCCCGCGCTGGCGATCATGGCCGGGCCTTGCGCGATTGAGAGCCGGGAACAGGCGTTTGCGGTGGCCGAGCGGGTGCAACGGGCGGGGGCGCAGTTTTTTCGCGGCGGGGCTTACAAGCCGCGCACCTCTCCTTACTCGTTTCAGGGATTGGGCGAGGAAGGCTTGCGCATCATGGCTGAGGTTCGAGATCAATTTGGGATGAGGATCGTGACCGAGGCGATTGACAACGAATCTTTGGAACTGGTGGAAGAGTACGCCGACGTCATTCAGATTGGCGCGCGCAACATGCAGAATTTTTCTTTGCTCAAGCGCGCTGGACGGGCTCGCAAGCCGGTGCTGCTGAAGCGTGGCATGTCGGCGACGCTCGAAGAATTTTTGATGGCGGCTGAGTATGTGATGAGCGAAGGCAACTACAACGTGATTCTTTGCGAGCGCGGCGTGCGGACCTTCGCCGATCACACTCGCAATACTCTGGATTTGAGCTTAATCCCGGCGGTGCAGCGGCTTAGTCATTTGCCGATCGTGGTTGATCCGAGCCATGGGACCGGCAAACGGAACAAAGTTACGCCGCTTTCGCGAGCGTCGGTGGCTGTGGGCGCAGATGGCCTGATTATCGAAGTGCACCATCAGCCGGACAAGGCGCTGTCGGACGGGATGCAGTCGCTGTATCCCGATCAGTTCGACGAGTTGATGGCGCAGGTGCGGCAGATCGCTCCGGTGGTGGGCAGGACGGTCGCGGTGGCTCAGGCCCGTCCCAACGCGCTTTCAGCGGTGTCCTCAGAAGCTGCTCGCGGATCCTCCGTCGCTCCTCTAACTTGAGAAAGATCCTTTTCATCGTTGTCCTCTCTCCCGTCGCTGCGGCCGTTGGGTGGTGGTATTTCCACGAGCAGAAACTCAGCGATTACGGCCCTGCTTACCACGAATACGCCTACGTCACCAATGGAAAGAGCAACACGGTCAGCGTTATCGACCTGCGCACGTTTCGGCCCGCGAAGACCATTAAAGTTGGCAGCGAACCTACCGGAGTCGCGGCTAACGGCAAGAAGAATGAGATTTACGTGGTGAATGCGGGGTCGAACAACGTCAGCGTAATTGACGCCGAGCAAAACCTTGTGGTCGCGACCGTGGGGGTACACGGAAAGCCTTATTTCATTGATGTTTCTGCAGATGGAAAGCGGGGATATGTCGCGAACTCGGGCTCGGCGAATGTGTCGGTGATCGATCTCGATAAGCGAGTTGTTGCCGGCAACGTGCGCGTGGGCGCTTCGCCGGGACTGGCTAGAGTTTCTCCGGATGGCGAAACCGTGGTGGTCAGCAACCGCGGGGACAATACGATTTCGCTGATCGACGCAAAAAACCTCGCGGTTCGCAGCACGATTCCGGTGTGCCAGCAGCCCGAAGACATTGCCATCCTACCGGATGGCAGCGAGGCATTTGTGGCTTGTGCGGCGTCAGGGCAAGTCGCGTCGATTGATTTGAAAAATGACAAACTGCTGGCCCTGCTCGACGTGGGAAAAAGTCCCGTGCATTTGGCGCTGAAGCCGGATGGCGGTGAACTCATGGTGAGCAACTTCGACTCGGACAACATTTCGATTATCGAGACTACGACCAACGAGGTGGGTGGCAGCTATCTGATCGGCAACCATCCGGCGCGCGGGTTGGTGACCGCGGATAACTCGCGTTTGTACGTTAGCAATTTTGGATCGAACACGGTGGCGGTTTATGACATTGATATCGGAAAAATGATCGCGACGTTGCCGGTCGGCAGCCACCCGGATGGGTTGGCCCTGTCGCAGAGCCAGAACTATTTGCTGGTTCTGAATTCGGGGTCAGGTGATGTGACGGTCATCCAGAAGCGCACACCCAAGAAGAAATTTGAGCCTGGGGAATATTCGTTGCTGACCATGATTCCAGTGGGGGTTCAGCCGAATAACATCGTGGTGAAGTCGTTCGTGCTGGCAAAACCGGCGCGATAGCAAAAATCATCCACCACAAAGGACACGCAGTTTCACGAAGGAGTTCGGTGTGAGATCTTTTCTTTCTGTAACTTTCTGTCCTGTGTGGTGAGAGGCTTCAGCTATGCGTTCGCGCCGCAGCACTTCTTGTATTTTTTTCCGGAGCCGCAGGGACAGGGGTCGTTACGTCCGATCTTGGCTGTGCCGCGCACTACCTGCTGGACCGCCTGCAGATCGCCAGAACCGGCCATGCGAGCCTGGTCCAGCTCGCGGCGTTTCCTGCGCTGGAAAGCTTCTTCGATTTCGTCCACTGATGTCGCTACCTGCCGGGGCTTGCGCCCATTGCCATCCCCGCCCATTTGCGGAGCCGTTGCGCCAACTTCTGGAGCCACGCCGCCAGGCCTCGCTGGGCCTTCGCTTGGCCGCTCCAGAATTTGCATCAGGTAAAGGTAGCGGACCGTTTCTTCCTGCGAGCGTTGCATCATGGCTTCGAACATGTCGAAGGACTCGCGCTTGTACTCGACCAGCGGGTCATGCTGGCCGTAGCCGCGCAGGCCGATACCCTCCTTCAGGTGATCCATGTCTCGCAGGTGGTCTTTCCACTGCGAGTCGAGCACGCTCAACATGATCATGCGCTCGTGATAGCGCATGGCATCGGGGCCAATCAGATTCTCCTTGGCATCGTAGCGGGCCTTGAGCTTGTCGAAGATGGCGTCGCCCAGTTCCTGGCGGTTCAAGGTTTCAGGCTTGATACCTTCGGCGAGGATATCCACGCCAAAGCGGGTGAAGATAGAATCTTTCAAGCCCTTGAGATCCCAGTCGGCGACGTGGACCTTGACCGCACAAAACTGATCCATCAAATCGCTGAGGATGCCGGAGACATAGTCCTCGAGGATCAATTCTTTCTGATCCACACCCTCCAGCAATTGATGGCGCAGCCCATACACGGCCTCGCGCTGCTTATTCATTACGTCGTCGTATTCCAGCAGATGTTTGCGGGCTTCGAAATTTTGGGCTTCGACGGCTTTCTGTGCGGCCTCAATCCGGCGCGAGATCAGCCGTGATTCGATCGGGATTCCTTCTTCCATGCCTAAACGCTGTAGCAGATTGGAGACCCACTCTTTGGCGAAGATCCGCATCAGGTCGTCTTCGAGCGAAAGATAGAAACGAGAAGAGCCGGGATCGCCCTGGCGTCCGGCGCGGCCGCGAAGCTGATTATCAATACGACGTGCTTCGTGACGCTCGGTGCCGAAGATGTGCAACCCTCCGGCGGCGATGACTTCCTCGTGCTCCTTGTCGGTCTGTCCTTTGTAGCGATTGAAAATCTCCGTCCACTGGTCGGTCGGGACCACGTACTCATTGCCGGCGTAGTACCAGACGGTGCTCTTGGTGTCGTCGACGGTGGCTTGAACCTTACCTTGTGCAGCTCGCAAGGGCTGCGCGATCCCTTTCTTCACACATTCTTGCTTGGCCATGAATTCGGGATTACCACCGAGAAGAATGTCGGTGCCACGGCCGGCCATGTTGGTCGCGATCGTGACCATGCCCTTGCTGCCGGCCTGAGCGACGATTTCAGCTTCTTTCTCGTGCTGTTTGGCGTTCAACACCCAGTGCCTGACGCCCTTTTTCTTCAGCAACTCGGAAAGACGTTCCGACTTTTCAATCGAAGTAGTGCCGACAAGGACTGGCTGGCCGGTGTCATGCAGCCTTTGGATTTCATCGGCGGCCGCGAAGTACTTCTCTTTTTCCGTACGGTAAACAACGTCCGGATTCTCCAGCCGCAGCATCGGCTTGTTGGTGGGGATGACCATCACTTCCAGGCGATAGATCTTGTCGAACTCGGGGGCCTCGGTTTCCGCGGTTCCGGTCATGCCGGCCAGCTTTTTGTACATCCGGAAATAATTCTGGAAAGTGATGGTGGCGAGGGTCTGATTCTCGCGCTCAATCTTAACGTTTTCCTTGGCCTCAACTGACTGGTGCAAGCCATCGGACCAGCGGCGCCCCGGCATCAGGCGGCCGGTAAACTCGTCGACGATGATGACTTCGCCATCTTTCACCACGTACTCAACGTCACGGTGATAGAGGGCATGCGCCTTTACGGCTGTTTCGACGTGGTGCTTGATGTCCCAATTCTCCGGATCCGCAATATTGCCAATGCCGAGCAATCCCTCGACTTTTTCCCAGCCCTCGTCGGTAACTGTGATGTTCCTGTGCTTCTCATCGACCACGAAGTCGCCGGTATATTGTTTGGGTTCTCCGGGCGCGACGTCGATCTCCTCGCCCTTTTCGAGCTTGGGGATGATTCGATTAACCCGGGCGTACTTGTCGGTGGATTCTTCGCTGGCGCCGGAAATGATGAGCGGGGTACGCGCTTCGTCGATCAGGATGGAATCGACTTCGTCGACGATGGAGAAGTTGTGGCCGCGTTGCACGCAATCATGCAGATCGAACTTCATGTTGTCGCGCAGATAGTCGAAACCAAATTCGTTGTTGGTGCCGTAGGTTACGTCAGCGGCGTAGGCTTCCCGGCGCTGCTGGTCATCGAGGTCGTGAACGATGACGCCCACGCTGAGGCCGAGAAAACTATACAGCTTCCCCATCCACTCGGAGTCGCGTTTGGCGAGATAGTCATTGACGGTGACGACATGCACACCTCGTCCGCTCAATGCGTTCAGATAGACGGGTAAGGTGGCGACCAGGGTTTTTCCCTCACCAGTCTTCATTTCCGCAATCTTGCCTTGATGCAGAACCATGCCGCCGATCAACTGCACGTCGAAGTGGCGCATGTTCAGAACGCGGCGGCCACCCTCGCGGACTACGGCAAAGGCTTCCACCAGAAGCTCATCGAGGACTTCATTGACCAGCTTCAGGCGCTCAGTATCGAGTTCTTTCCGGCGATCCTGGTCTGCCTCGGGCTCATCTGGAATGTGGGTCAGGCGACCCTGTATGCGCTGACGGAATTCGTCGGTCTTGGCGCGCAGTTCTTCGTCAGTGAGTTTCCGCATAGCGGGCTCAAGCGCATTGATGGCCTCGACTCGCGGCATCAGGCGTTTGATCTCGCGTTCGTTCTTGGTCCCGAAAACCTTGGCTACCAGAGCATTAATCAAAATAAGAATCCTTGGAGGGGGCACTACACCCACTGTCCTAGAGAGTTAGTATATTAGATGCGTGCGCCATGCGTAAGTCGCGGGACAGCCATTAAGCACCGCTCTTCCCGGCCCGCGGCTTAAACCACAGGGAACAAATCAGACCAATTTGGAGTCGGGCTCGCCGATTACAGCGCAGAAGCTCGTTTTCAGGTATATTTTCCCGCTGACCCATGGCGACCTTCTACGAACTGTTCTGCGAATGCGCCGAGCGCTGGCCGGACAACGTCGCGCTCGAAATTCAGCGATGTGATCGGGTGGAGAGAAACACCTACGCCGAAGCGCGGCGTATGGCGGAGAGCATCGGGCGCCGGCTGAGCGAGAACGGGTTTCAGTCGGGTGCACGGATTGCCATCCTGGCCGATAATCATCCGCGTTGGATCGCCGCGTACCTTGGCATTATTGCAACCGGTTGCGCAGCGGTTCCCCTGGACACGACTTTTCATGCGGGCCAGGTTGCCAAGCTGCTGAAAGATAGCGGCAGTTCCCTTCTGTTCTGCGATCTAAAGCATCTTGCAGTCGCACAAGAGGCTGTCGCGGAGCTGCAGGTGCAGGTCGTGTTGACGAATTCTTCCGAGCTTCGCTCGGCTGGACAGTCGGGGCCGGCTGTCCCCATGCAGGCCCCACCCGCGGCTGATTTCGACACTATCTTTGCAGCTGGACCCGGAGATTTTGTTGCCGTGTCCTCCAAGGACGATGATCTCGCTTCCCTGCTTTACACCTCTGGCACGACCGCTGATCCCAAAGGAGTAATGCTCACGCACTCGAACCTGATGGGTGAAGTGCGAGCGGTGTTCGGCTGGGCCGAGCTTGGACCGGAGGACGCATTGCTCGGCGTGCTTCCACTCTTTCACGTGCTGTCACAAATGGCCAACCTGCTGTTGCCTCTGGTAAAGGGCTCCCGGGTGGTGTACCTCGAAACCCTGAATACGACGGAGTTGCTTCGCGCGCTTGCGGATCGGGAAATCACGGCGTTTGCCGTGGTGCCGCAGTTCTTTTACCTGATCCACGAACGCATTTTCAAGGAAGTGGGGCGGCGCGGAAAGCTGGCAACTTGGATCTTTCGAACTATGATGTCGTTCACCAGCTTCAGCCGAAGACTCGGATGGAATCCTGGTCCGATTTTCTTTTCAAAGATCCACAATCTGTTTGGCCGCAAAATGCGGTATCTGGTGACGGGTGGGTCACGCTTTGATCCGCAGATCGGACGCGACTTTCAAGCTCTCGGAATCGACATCCTGCAGGCGTACGGCCTCACCGAAACCAGCGCCGCCGCCTTCGCCACATCGCATGCTGAAAACGTCATCGGCTCAGTGGGCAAGCCGCTTGAAGGGGTCGAAGGAAGAATCGTCGATCCGCAACCGCAGGAGGAGGGCGGCCAACCGGTCGGTGAAATCGCGATTCGCGGAGCCATAGTAATGAAGGGCTACTGGAATCGCCCCGACGCCACCGCCGCCGCCCTGAGGGATGGCTGGCTCTACACGGGCGATCTCGGCTATTTCGATGCCGCTGGAAATCTGTTCATCACGGGCCGAAAGAAAGAAGTCATCATCCTGAGCAATGGAAAGAATATTTATCCCGAGGAGGTCGAGGCGCACTATTTGAAGTCGCCATTCATCGGTGAAATTGCGGTTATGGGGCTCGAAACTCGCCCCGGAGAGAGCCGCCTGCACGCGGTGGTCGTCCCGAATTTTGATGTACTTAAACAACGAAAGATAGTCAATTCAAAAGAAGTTCTCCGGTTCGATATTGAAGGCCTCTCATCTCAGTTGCCTTCGACCAAGCGGCTTGGAAGTTACGAAATCTGGCAGGAAAGTTTGCCGCGGACGACCACTCGAAAGTTGAAACGATTTGAAATCGAGAAGCGCGTGCGGGCAAATCAGGCCGAGGGCCGCTCGGGTGACGCGGACGTTGGCTCAGAAAAACCTTTGAGCGCGGAAGATGTCGCCTGGCTGGAGCGGCCGGATGTACAGCGCGCACTCAAGATCATGCGGGAAGCGGCCAGGATCAAGTCGCAATCCATCCGGCCCAGCGACAATCTCGAACTCGATCTCGGGCTGGACTCGATGCAGCGGGTAGAACTTCTCATGACGTTGGAACAAGAACTTGGCGGGAGTGTGGAGGAATCGCGCCTATCCGAAATCTACAGCGTTCGCGAGTTGGCCGATGCAGTGCTCGACAGAGCTGCGAGCGGCGACAGCACTCCACGCGCGCAGTTCGCCAGTTGGAATGCGGTCCTGCAGGAAGAGTCTTCCGACCCCGACTTTCTCGCCTTGCTGCGGCCACGGCCGATCGCGGACAGATTCCGGTACCTTGCGAGCCGCCTGGCACAGATGATCGCTCGCGATCGCTGCCACTTGCGCGTTACCGGTCTCGAACACGTTCCTGCTGATGGGCCATTCATTATTTGTTCGAACCACCAGTGCTATATCGACCCGTTTATCTTGAGCAGCGTTCTCGATTGGCAGGTGTTTCGCGAAGGCTTCGCCGTGGGAACCAGTGATGTTTTCGGCAGTGGGTTTATGCGTAAGGTGGCTCGATGGTTGCGAGTGGTCGTGGTGGATCCAGATGCAAATTTGATTCCCGCCATGCGCTCCGGAGCCTCTGGCCTGCGTCACGGGCGGGTGCTGGTTCTTTATCCCGAAGGCGAGCGCTCGATTGATGGCAAGCCGAAGGCGTTTAAGAAGGGCGCCGCGATCCTGTCCATTCACTTGCAAGTGCCGATTGTTCCGGTGGCGATTGAGGGTTTTTATGAAATGTGGCCACGTGGGAAACGCTTTCAGGGATTTGTACCGCTGCAAATAGCCTTCGGGGACCCGATTTATCCCCCGGCGGAAGCTGCTGCGTCCGAGGCTGCTTACGAGGAACTTACTGCTGAATTAAAGAGCAGAGTGGTAGAGATGTGGCAACGGCTACGAACGCGACGCTCTGTAGAGGAGTAGCCCCGCTAGTCACTTCGCTCGCGGATGCGTCTGGTCATAGACCTGAAGGACGTGTTTCATGGAAAGTTGCGTGTAGCGCTGGGTCGTTGAAAGACGCTCATGGCCAAGCATCTCCTGAATCGAGCGCAGGTCAGCACCCTCCTCGAGCATATGCGTGCCGAAGGCGTGGCGCAGAGTGTGCGGGTGCACGTCTGGTGACAGCCCTTTCGCAATGGCGATCTTCTTGATGATGCGCCCTACACTGCGCGTCGTGAGCCTTCCGCCGCGCTGATTGATCAGCAGCGCGATCGTGTTCTTTCTGCGTTCGGCCAGCATCTGCTGGCGTACTGGCAAGTATGTGGCGAGGGCCGATTTCACCGAGTTCCCGAAAGGAACGTAGCGTTCTTTCTTGCCTTTTCCGCGGATGAGAATGGCTTCAGAGCTCAAGCGGATGTCGTCGAGGTTGATCCCGATCAACTCGGAATTGCGGATGCCGCACCCGTACAACAATTCGAACATAATGCGGTCACGCTCGGGAAACGATGCGACCTCGGGCATCTGCCCATCGAGCACGGTGTTCATTTCTTCGATGGTGGGCACGCGGGGCAGTTTCTTCGGCAACTTCGGTGTGGAAACCAGCGCAGCGGGATTCTGCTCTACAGCTCCTTCTTGAGCCAACCAGTGGTACAACGAGCGAACCGCGGCCAGAGCGCGGGCGACTGAGGTTTTTCCGAGATTCTTCTCGTAGAGATGGGAGAGGAACCCGCGGATGGTTACATGATCGATGCTTCGCCAATTACGCGAGCCTACGTACGCGGCGAAGTTGCCCAAGTCGCGAGTGTAGGCTTTGACGGTGTGAACCGAGGCGTTGCGCTGGCGGAGCGAATAGAGAAACTTGTCGACAGCCTTTTCGACAGGAGTACAGCCGTTCTTAGTCGTCATAGGTACCGAAACCAAGCTCACCACGGGAGTCACAGAGAGACAGAGAATAATTTCGCTCTCTCTGTGTCTCTGTGACCCTGTGGTGAAGAAATCATTCTTTATCTCGCCTTGGCCCTCGGGTGATGCTTCCGATAGACGCTCTTCAGCCGATCGAGGGCCAAGTGTGTGTACACCTGCGTGGTCGCAATGTCGGCATGCCCAAGAATAGTCTGCACCGTGCGCAGATCCGCGCCATTTTCGACCATGTGCGTGGCGCAACTGTGACGCAACATGTGTGGGCTGGCGTTGCGTCCCATGCCCGAGGATGCTGCGCGAACCATCTGCCAGACGCGTTGGCGTGTTAACTTGCGCGCCCCGCGCCCGAGGAACAGAAGTGGTGAAGTCTTCTCCTTGATCAGCGCAGGCCTTGAATACTTCATGTAGGAGGCAAGAATCTCCTGCGCCGATTTTCCCAGAGGCACGATCCGCTCTTTATCACCCTTGCCGCGCACCAGCACGTATCCGAGATCGAGCTTCAGGTCTTCAAGCTTGACTGCGGTCATTTCCGAGACGCGGAGCGCTCCCGCATAGAAGACTTCCAACATGGCTCGATTACGCAGGGCAATCGCTTCGGCATGCTTGTGGGTCGAAGCGAGGCGCGGGGCGCGCAGAAGAGTTTCCATCTCGTCGCGGGCCAGCGATTTGGGTAAAACTTTCCACTGTTTCGGAGAATCAATGTTCAGCGTGGGATCGTGGTCGATAAGTTTGTCGAGCAGGAGATAGCGATACAGATGACGTAAGGCCGAGAGCTTCCGTCCTACCGATCTCCCATCGACCGAGTTGGCGAATAGCTCCTGAATGAAATCGCGCACTTCATTGCGGCGGGCGGTCAACAGTGTGCGTTTGCGCTTCCCCAAGAATCCGATGAACTGGCTGACGTCCGTGGTATACGCTGCCACAGTCAGCGGCGCGAGTCCTTTTTCAACTTTCAGATAGTCGAGAAAGCCAGAAACCACGCGGGAATTCGCTTCCGAAGGCACAGTTGGAGTATGCGCTTTATCGGACACTGGAAGTAGTGACAACCCCGGCACTGCACAGACGTAGCTCAACGCATTGAGGAAAATCGCGCCCGACTGATAGGCATCTTCAAACCGAGACGTTGCCAGCAACGTCTCTACAGTTTCAGTTAATCTGGCTTACCTCTTTCAACAGCTCAACCGCATAAATTACGCCCTCCGGCGTTTCCTCGTGCTTGAAGTATGCAAAGACGTTCCGGCCCTGTCCCAAGTGCTCACGGATACGGGCTACCATAGCGCGCCGTTCATCAGGCGTGTAACTTGGCTTCCGATAGCGGTAATAAGAGAAATCGGCGGTGACCACGTCGGGCGTGTTTCGCTCTTCAGTTTCAGCCACACAAAGTGCGCGGTTGCCGCTTTTGAGCAGGTTGAAAATCTCGTCCGTGAACCATGACGCATGCCGGAACTCGAACGCAGAAGGAACGGCGCGTGGAAGAACGGTCAAGAATTCCTCCAGCAGTTTGGCGTCCACCTTCAGGTTCGGAGGCAATTGAAATAACAGTGGCCCCAGCTTTTCCGCGCGAGCGATCGGCTCAATCGTGCTCAAGAAGCGCGGAATGAAGTCTTCGGTATTCTTCAGGCGCTTGATATGAGTGAGTACCTGGTGGGCTTTGACGCTGAGACGAAATCCGACGGGCGTCGAGTCAATCCATTTCAGAGCCGTGGTCTCCTTTAGCAGTTGACGAAACGTAAAGTTGACTTCGACTGCGTTGAGTTGCGTGGCGTAGTATTGCAGGAATTTCGCCTGAGCAAGCTTCGCGGGATAAAACTCAGGCTTCCAGCTTGGGTAAGCCCATCCCGATGTGCCGGCGTAGAGTTGCGCCATGGTTTGCTCCGCCAAACTACTCACAAAGTCGAAGATCAGCCGGATTATACCTTTCGGGCCTTCTTCGCGGCAGAGCGCGGCTGTGCGGACTTGGCGCGCTTCTTCGTTTTCTTGGCGACAGGTTCCTCAGCCTGTGCCGCAATCTCAATTCCCCCCTCTGCCGCTGGCACAGTTTCCCCGATTCCTGCCAGCTTCGGTAACTTCTGCTTGAGCTTGAGAACAGGCTCGAACAAGTCTCCCATTTTCTCCACCCGCTCAAGTACCTGCCCTGCTTCGAATACCAGCAGGTTCGCATTTTTCTTTTTCAGCGCCTGCTCCACTTCCTCCCATTTCACCGGAGTCGAAACTGTGGGCCGCTCGCGCGCCCTCAGCGAATACACGCTCACCGTGGTCTTGTGGTCATCATTCTGACTCCAGTCGACAAGTACTTTGCCCACCCGCAACTGCTTCTTCATGTCAGAAACAACCAACTCTCTGTGTTCGTTCTCGAGTAACCGGGCGAGCGCGTGGGCAAAGGTTTTAGTCAGGTCGTAGTTCGTGGTGGTATTCAAAGGAACATAAATCTGCAGTCCCTTGGACCCCGAAGTCTTGGAAAAACTCTGCAGTCCAAAATGTTCGAAAATGTCCCGCAGCCAGATTCCCACCTGGCAACACTGCACAATATTCGCCGGCTCTCCGGGATCGAGATCGAAGACCATGCTCCGCGGACACAGGATGTCCTTGGCCAGCGAAAGTGAGGGATGAAGTTCGATGGAAGCCAGATTCGCAATCCAGACGAGCGTGGGCAGATCGTTGGCCAGAATGTAATTTATATCGCGCTGGTTGCCTTCGCTCCAGATCGGCGCGGTCTTCACCCAATCCGGACGGTGCTTGGTCGCATTCTTTTCGAAGAAGTATTCTTTGTCTACGCCCTCGGGATAACGCTTCAAAGTGAGCGGACGTCCGGCCAGATGAGGCAATAGAACGGGCGCGATGCGCGCATAGTAATCGATCACCTGTCCCTTGGTGAACCCAGCTGCGGGATACAGAACTTTGTCCAGGTTGGTCAGGCTCAGGTGTTTGCCTTCGATCTCAACTACTTCCGCCTTGCTCGCCATAGTATTCAGGATTATAAGGGCGCACGAGATTGACCCGAAACGGGTTACTCTCAAGTTTGAACGCAGCGTGCCTTTCGGCAGTTGACACCGCCATCCATCTTTGACAGGCTGGAGCACACGGGGTTGAATTCCACCGGAGCCCAGAACCGCCGATGGTTAAGGTATGACTATGGCAGATAAGAACAAGCGCAAACAAGCTTCGAAGCAGTTGGAAAGATTGCTGGAGGAACACCTTGCCAGTTTCACGCCCGCCGAACAGGCCAAGATGCATGATCGGTTCGAGAAGAGAGTTTCTAACCGCCGCGACTCTGACGCCAAAACGCCTCCGCCTTTGCGAGTTGGGACTCGGTGAGCTGGTAATCCTCTTTCAAGGCTTTCAAGAACTCTTCTAAATCAAGTTCTAGAAGATCTTTAGCATTTCTCTCAAGTCTTCTGCGGAGTTGAGCAGCTTCTGAATCCGGCTGTCGCCTGCCGCGGCGCTCTTCCATGCGGCGTACCTTCTGAACCTCCTTCGATTCTCTAGAATCGTCTTCCACGATAGCGTTAGTCTAAGTGATAATTGCGATCTCGCACGCCATATGCCCCCAGTACGTCCAAATTTGGGAACTGGAAGGCCGGAGCCCTCCCGTTTGACAACTTCCCATCCGCCACGTAATTTCAAACTTCTGCCCCTCATTCACGTCCAACCGGTTGGAGGTCCAATGAACCGCCGTGTTCTAAAGTCGTTTGCCGTCGCTCTGGTACTTGCTGCGGTCGCCGTCGCGCAGGATGTTGCTTCTTTCGAGAAGCGCACGACGGTCAAGAAACTGGACAACGGGTTGATCATAGTGATCTGCGAGCGTCCAGAAGCGCCGGTATTTTCTTTTTTCACTCACGTGGATGCCGGCTCGGTTCAGGATCCCCTAGGCCAGACGGGGCTCGCACATATGTTTGAGCACATGGCTTTCAAAGGCACCGACAAGATTGGCACCACGGATTACGCCGCCGAAAAAGTAGCTCTCGAGAAGGTCGAGGTAGCCTATGCGGCTTACATCGCAGAGCGTGACAAACCTGTCGGCCGGAACGAGCAGAAGGTAAAGGAGCTGGAAAAAGCGTGGCTCGATGCCACGGTTGCTGCCAACAAGTACGTGAAGCCAAACGAATTTCCCCAGATCGTAGAGATCAACGGCGGCGAGGACCTGAACGCCAATACCAACGATGACGAAACTAACTATTATTATTCCTTTCCCGAGAACCGCTTGGAGTTGTGGGCCTATCTGGAGTCGGAACGATTCCTGCACCCTGTCATGCGCGAATTCTACAAGGAGCGCAATGTAGTGATCGAGGAGCGCCGTATGCGTACCGATAGCAACCCCATCGGGCGACTGCTGGAACAGTTCACGACTGCGGCTTATCAGGCGCATCCCTACCATCGCCCAACGATCGGTTGGATGTCAGACTTGAATTCGTTTTCCGCGACAGATGCCAAGAACTTCTTCGATAAATATTACATTCCGTCGAACATGGTGGTTGCCGTCGTGGGCGATGTGAAAGCGTCGGAGGCGATGCCGATCCTCGAAAAATATTTCGGCCGATTACCCTCGCGGCCACAGCCGGACGAGCGCACGACCACCGAACCACCGCAAAACGCTGAACGAAGAGTCGTGCTGCAGGACATGTCACAGCCGCTCTATCTCGAGGGCTATCACCGGCCGGACTATCGCAGCCCCGATGACGCGGTTTATGACGCCATTGCCGACTTGATGTCGAATGGACGCACGTCGCGCCTATATCGTTCGCTGGTTCGCGACAAGAAAATCGCTTCCTATTCCGCCGGCTTCACCGGATTGCCGGGCAACAAGTATCCGCACCTTTTTGCCTTCTACGCGTTCCCGCTGCCCGGCCACAAGCCTGACGAAATGGCGGACGCCATCCATGCCGAGATTGAGAAGCTCAAAACGGAAGACATCAGTGACGAGGAACTGAAGATGATTAAGACCCGAGCCAAGGCTGACCTGATCCGTGGCTTGGGCAGCAACGAAGGGCTCGCCTCCAGTATGGCTTTGTACCAGGCGCGCTACGACGATTGGCGGGAGCTCTTCGCTTCGGTCGACCGCATCGATAAAGTCACCAAAGCGGACATTCGCCGCGTGGCCAATCAAACTTTTATTCCCACCAACCGCACCGTAGGGATTATCGAGACCAAAGCCGCCGCGCCCGCGGACCAAAAAGGAGGGGCACAATGAAACGTGCGCGCACTCTCCTCTTGATTGCAATTCTGGCCGGCGTGGCAGTTCCCCGAGCCGGAGCCCAAGCCACCGATTGGCAACAGATTCCAATTCCTCCCCTGCCAGCATTTAACCCGCAGGAACCCAAGCGCATTGAACTGCCGAATGGCATGGTGATTTTCCTTCAGGAAGACCACGAACTTCCAATCATTGACGGCGTCGCGCGCATCCGCGGTGGCTCGCGCTCTGAGCCCGCAAGCAAAGTCGGAATGCTCGATATTTACGGAGAAGTTTGGCGCACCGGTGGAACCAAAACGCAAACCGGCGACCAACTCGACGATTACCTCGAAATTCGAGCCGCCAAAGTTGAGACCGGCAGCCGCGTAGATTCGACCACGATCTCGTGGTCCTGTCTGAAGGGCGATTTCGATGACGTGTTCAAGGCGTTCAATGACCTGCTGCGCGAGCCCGAATTCCGCGCCGACAAGGTCGATCTGGCACAGAAGGAAATGGACGATTCCATCTCGCGCCGCAATGACGATGTGAGTGCCATCGCTTCCCGCGAGTCAACCAGGCTGGCTTATGGAGCAAACAATCCATACGCTCGCGAACCCGAATACGCCACAGTTGCCGCCGTCACGCGCCAGGACCTGGTCGATTGGCATCATGCTCACGTGCATCCCAACAACATTATTCTGGGGATCGTCGGCGACTTTGATTCTGCTGCGATGGAAGCCAAGCTTCGCCAGGCCTTCGGAGATTGGCCCAAGGGCCCTGCAGTAAAAAAAGAAGACATCGACTTTCAGCCCGCGAAGCCCGGTTACTACCAGATTTCGAAAGAAGACGTAAACCAGAGTTCGATTGACATGACGGACCTCGGCATCCGGCGCGACAACCCGGACTACTACGCGACGCAAGTCTTCAATGAGGCATTCGGCGGCGGGTTTTCTTCGCGCCTGTTCAAGAGCATCCGGACCGCCCAGGGCCTCGCATATGGCGTGGGCGGTGGCGTGGGCTCGGCCTTTGACCATCCTGGAATCGTGCGAATTTCCATGAGTACCAAGAGCGCAACCACGGTAGAGGCCATTCAGGCGCTTTATAAAGAGATCGACAACCTTGCAACCAATCCGATTTCGGACGAGGAGATCAAACGCGCCAAGGACTCAATCCTGAACTCGTTCGTCTTCAATTTTGATTCGCCGGAGAAAGTGCTTCGGGAACGCATGGCCTACGAGTTCTACGGATATCCCGCGGACTACCTGGAACGCTATCGCGCCGGGATCGAGAAAGTCGGAAAGGCAGATGTAGCGCGAGCCTCGGCCAAGTATTTGCATAAGGATAAGCTCGCGGTGCTGGTCGTAGGCAACCCTGCAGAGTTCGAGAAGCCTCTGTCCTCGCTCGGTTCAGTGACCAACGTGAACATCGCCATTCCGCCGCCTCCCGGCGAAAAGGGAGACAAAGAAGAGGCGCCCGCCAAACCCGCTGCCTCAAATCCCGAAGGTAAGGCCTTGGCTGTGAAAGTTGCCCAGGCGATGGGCAGCCCGGATAAACTGCAATCCATAAAATCTCTGCGCGCGAACTTTACCGACACGGATCCAGGTGCGGATACGCCAACGCCGATCGAGGTAATCGTTGTGTTTCCGGACCGGATGCACGTAAGCGTGCAAACACCTCAAGGCGCTATCGCGATCGTTGCGTCTCCCGAGGCCGGGTTCATGTTTGCCGAAGGACGAGGCGTCCGCGACCTTCCCGCGCAGCAAAAGAACGAGAGCTTGACCCAGATTCTCCACGATCCGGTATATCTGGCCCAACACGTGAACGACCCTGCAATCACGTTTACAGCCGCGGGAACCGAAAAAATTGGCGACGTTGAAGCCGCCGTGGTCGATGTCGGCGGCGCCGTTCCCTGGATTCGTTGGTATGTCGATCCGAAGAGCGGCCGAATTCTGCGCGAGACCTACAAGGGATTGGGACAGGCCGGTCCATTTCAGGGCGAGACCGAGCTCAGCGACTGGAGAACCGCGGACGGTCTTACGCTTCCTTACCTGCATAAAAACAAGCAGGATGGCAAGGACTCGAGCACGGTGCAATACACGTCGATCCAGATCAATCCAGCGATCGACCCCAAATTGTTCGAGAAGCCGACGCAGTGAGAGATCGACCTGCACCAAAAGCAACGACCCGTTCATCGAGCGGGGTTCTTGGAATCTTTGATTGCCGGCTATCCGCTCCGTTCGGAGAAATACTTGTTGACCGACCCATCCTGCGGAATTAGACTTGTGGCGAACAAAAAGCGAATATCGCTATGGCTTCTCTCCCGCTTCTCCCCGAGTCCAGCCCTAAACTCGTCGGCATCGCACGCCTCGCTTCTCAGGGGGAATCCCTGCGTGAAGGACATGCGGTCGAATATTTCACGCTCCCGGTTCGTTCCCTGCTCAACCGTTGCACCGGCGTTCGCCTGCCTTTCACCTGGACAATCAACCCCTACCGTGGCTGCGAGTTCGCCTGCAAATACTGCTATGCGCGCTACACCCACGAATTCATGGAACTGAGGGACGGCGTCGACTTCGAACAGAAGATCTTCGTCAAGCAACATGCTGCGGACTTGCTGCGGCAGGAACTTCACCACGTCAAACCGGGGGAAGAAATCGCAATCGGCACTGCCACCGACCCCTATCAACCGGCCGAACGCCGCTTTGAGGTCACGCGCGCGATCCTCGATGAATTCGCGCGGCATCGCGGATTCGAAATCGGTATCGTCACCAAGTCCAATCTCATACTGCGGGACATTGACGTGCTCCAGCAAATTGCAAAAAACAATCGTCTAGCAGTCAACATAACTATAACCACGCTCAACGTGGATCTCGCACGCATTTTGGAGCCGCGCGCACCCCGGCCTGATCTGCGTCTGGAGGCCATGCAAAAGCTGAATCAGGCAGGCCTTTCAGCCGGTGTCATCTGCGCGCCTGTGCTCCCCGGCATCACCGATTCACCCCGCGACTTGGAGGCGGTTGTTCGTGCCACAGCCGAGGCTGGGGGAAAATACATCCACGCCAATTCCCTGTTTCTGAAACCCTGCTCGGCGGCTGTATTCCTGCCGTTTCTCGAAAAGCAGTTCCCACAGCTGGTGCAGAGTTACCGGCTGCGCTATAAAGATCGCGCGTTCCTGCCGGCGTCGTATCGCAAGCCGCTTTCGCAGCTCATGACGCGCCTGCGACAGAAATACGGTATTCCGAGTGACTACGACCGTTACGACCAGAGGACGCGTCCCGCAATTGAACCCGAGCCCGGCGCGCAAATGAAACTGTTCTAGATTTGTTCTCTGCGGCGAGCCTCCTCCGCTCACTCCGCGCCGTTCTCGGCGTATCCACGATTTAAGACCTCGTACTTGATTAACTCTGATCAAGGCCAAGAAACGTGGAGCCCGCGGAGATTCATGCGGTTTCCCCAGCAAGCTTCTATAATGGCTGCTCCCAGAGAGCCGCGATGAATCCACCGAATTCACAAGCCGCGCCCAGTCCGCCTCCGCCAACTGCAGCGCACCGGCCCGAATTCTTCGTGCAGCTCGACCGCTTCTGGCACCGGGTCACGGAGGGGCTTGAAATCAGCCAACTGTGGAAGCAGTTCAGCGCCGATGCCCGCTCCAGCTACCGGCTCTACCACCGCGACTTTCAGGCTCGATCTCCGCAGGAGACCGGTAAACCGGGCTTCTGGCATACGGCGCAGGAATTTATGTGGGCGATCCTGGAAAAGCTCACGCCCGCGCGTCGAGTGCTGTTGCTGTTGGGCGTTTTGCTCCTCATATTTCCGGCGGGCGGGTTCAGCTATCACGGGAAATCGGGAGAAGTCGAAATCCAGGAGTTCGACTTTCAGTTCTTTGGCGGAGCCCTGTTGTTCGTCCTGCTGATGCTCGAAGTGGCTGACCGTGTGGTGATGAAACGTGACCTCGAAATCGCGCGCGATATTCAAAGATGGCTGCTGCCCGCGAAACCACCCGAAGTGCGCAGCCTTCAAATCGCTTTCGCGACCCGCCCTGCAAATACCGTTGCGGGGGATTATTACGACGTCTTCGCCCGGCCGCGGGTGGACTCCACCGAACCTCACTTTTTGTTGGCGGTAGCCGACGTCGCCGGAAAGAGCATCCCGGCAGCCCTGCTCATGGCTACATTCCAGGCCAGTCTCAAAACTCTTTCGCAGACTCCCAGTTCCCTCCCTGATCTGGTAACCGGCATGAATCGTTACGCCTGCTCGAACAGCCAAAGCGGCCTTCGTTTTACCACCGCCTTCCTGGCGGAGTTCGATCCAGTCAACCGCGCCTTAACTTACATCAATGCAGGGCATAACGCCCCCATCCTGCGGCGCAGCACCGGCGCAATCGAGCGCCTCTCGAACGGAGGACTCCCGTTAGGAATGTGGGCGGATAAAACTTATGAACCCGGAAACGTCATCCTGCAACCAGGCGATTGGTTGGTGATCTTCACCGATGGCGTGGTGGAAGCTGAGAATGGGCTCACCGAAGAGTACGGGGAACAACGGCTGCTCAACGTTCTCCAGGCCGGAGCAGCAGCCAATCCGGACGAACTGCTCCGGCGCATGATGAGCGACCTCGACGCCTTCGTCGGTCCGACACCGCAGCACGATGACGTAACCTGCCTGCTGGTGAAAGTAACATAACCCACCCTGCAACTCGACTCTCGTGGGGACAGCCGCCCTCGGCTGTCCGACGGAGCGAAGCTCCCGCTCAGCTTGAAACATTAGTTCGTATCAGGACATGGACCAAGTCAGGCAGCGAGCAGCCGCGTCCAATATGACGATTGCACCGGAAGGGGAACAGAGTTGACGGAATTTGTCAGGATTTCGCATTTTGAGTCCCCAGAGTGGCAGGGCCCCAAGCTTCAACCCACCTCCGTTCGCTCCTTTTTGTGGCAGGCGCGAGACTTAGCAGGTGGTGACCTGGAGTCGCGATAGCACTCCCCGGTGGCAAGCAAATTGCCAATAGTCTGGTGTCGGGTCAAGAAAACTCACCCTTTTTATGGAGACATTGTGAATAACACGCGGAAACAGAAGGGCTTTTCACTTATAGAGTTGCTTATCGTCGTGGCGATCATTCTGATCATCGCCGCCATAGCGATTCCGAACCTGTTGCGGGCACGCATTTCGGCCAACGAATCGTCCGCAGCCAGCTCGGTTCGTACCAGCAACACTGGTCAGGTCAGCTTTCTTTCTACCTACCCGGCGACGGGCTATGCGGCCAGCATGGGAGCGCTTGGGCCGCCAGCCTCGACCGGTTGTCCTGCGACCGGCCCGGTCGTCACCGCAGCTTGCCTGATTGACTGGAGCCTTTCGCAAGCCACCACACCAGTTAAGGCCAAAAGCGGCTACTACTTCGGTGTAGGCAACCCAGCGGGTGGCCCCCCCAATCAGGGCTACACCGTCGGGGGCGCTGCGGGCGGTTTCAATACCAGCGGCGTACGCGGCTTCTGCTCCAACGAGGACGGGGTCATCCACTATGATCCAAGCCACAACGCAGCCCCCACCACGGTTGCCTTAACCTGCACAACCGCCCCCTACGTTCAGTTGCAATAGTCGACTTTGGGCGAAGTACCTGGGGGAGGGTACAAGCCGGGGAGCAACGGAGAAATCCGTTGCTCCTTTTAGCTTTTGGAGATCGATTTGGAGGCAACGACGTCGTCCAATTTTGGCTACGGTCCAGGCGGATCGCAATCTCATTCCCAAAATGCCAAAATGACACAACTTGTCATGCTTGCCGACAAAATCTGCTACAAACACCCCTGCGGGCTCAACTCGTTTCAGGCGCGACGGTTACGCAAGTTTGCTGAGCCCTTGAAAACAAACCTCGCTCAAGAATCCGGCCCCACCCCATAGTAACTTCTGCTTCTGGCCGCTAAAATGCGAACATAATCAGCAATTGGGTCTACTGAGACCACATTTGATAAACGGAGAAGAAGGGAACACACATGCGGAAACAGAAGGGTTTTTCACTGATTGAGTTACTTATCGTGGTGGCGATTATTCTTATCATCGCTGCTATCGCCATTCCGAACCTGTTGAGGGCCCGTATTTCGGCCAACGAATCGTCCGCGGCTAGCTCGGTTCGTACCAGCAACACTGGTCAGGTCAGCTTTCTTTCCACCTACCCGACGACTGGCTATTCGGCCAGCATGGCCGCGCTCGGACCGCCAGCTGCGACCGGTTGCCCTGCTACCGGCCCGGTTGTTACCAATGCTTGCTTGATTGACTGGGCTTTGGCTCAGGCCACCACCGTGGCGACTGCGAAGAGCGGTTACTACTTCGGCGTGGGCAACCCCGCCGGTGGTCCTCCGAACCTTGGCTACACGGTCGGCGGCGCAGCGGCTGCCTTCAACCAGAGTGGCGTGCGCGGCTTCTGCTCCAACGAAGACGGCGTCATCCACTACGATCCGTCGCACAACGCAGCCCCGACGACTGTTTCGTTGACCTGCGTCACTGCTCCTTACGTGCAGTTGCAGTAGTTGAATTTGGCGAAGTACCTGGGGGAGGGTACAAGCCGGGGAGCAACGGAGAAATCCGTTGCTCCTTATGTTTTTTGGCGACATCGCGGTCGACCGAGTCCACCTGAACAATCAGAGCCAGGCCCGCAAGTGAATTCTCGCCTTTTTACTTTCGTAATCTAGTAACCTCCCACATCCGCTCGCGCCCAGCTTGATTTTGCATATAATTTTCTTACCAACGTGAAAGGAGGGCAGTTCCGCTCCACAATCATGACCGCAATCGACATTCTCGGTCTCGAAAAAATCTACAGCGTAGGCTTCTGGCGCAAGAAGCCGAGGTGCGCATTAAAACCGTTGCACCTGCAGGTGGAGGAGGGAGAGATCTTCGGCTTTCTCGGACCTAATGGCGCCGGAAAAACGACCACGCTCAAGATGCTCATGGGCCTGGTCTATCCCACTGCCGGATCCGCGCAAATCCTGGGCATGGAGATAAACGATCCCCGCATGAAAGCGCAGATCGGATTCCTACCCGAGCAACCGTATTTCTATGATTACCTGACTGCCGGCGAACTGCTCAATTACTACGGACAGCTTTCCGGCGTTTCTACCAAAGATCGAGAGCGCAAGGTTCGCGAGGTTCTCGAGCGGGTTGGCCTGCCGGAGGTCATGCGGGTTCAGTTGCGCAAGTTTTCCAAAGGCATGCTGCAGCGGGTCGGCATTGCGCAAGCCATTCTGCACGATCCCAGAATTGTCTTCTTAGACGAACCCATGTCCGGACTCGATCCCATGGGGCGCCGCGAAGTTCGGGATTTGATGGAAGAATTGAAGCACGAAGGCAAGACCGTGTTCTTCTCCACGCACATCCTTTCCGACGCCGAGGCGCTTTGCGATCGCGTGGCCATCATTCATCTGGGCGAGTTGCGGAGCGTCGGCCGCGTGGCCGATCTCACCTCCAATATCGAAGGCAAGATCGAACTGATCTGGCATGGAAACAAGGTTCCCGCCTCGATGAAGGCGCTGGGTGCGGATTGTCACGTAACCGGAGACACCGTACGTGCCGTGCTCCTCGAAGGCAATCAGGACGCCGCCCTTGAAGCGCTGCGACGCGAACAGTTGCGAATCGTATCGTTGATTCCGGTTCGAACCTCGCTGGAGGAATATTTTGTGCGCAAGCTGCAACCCTCCAAAGCGGTTGCAGGGGTGACCCAATGACCGGACGAATCGTACACATTGCCTCAAATACTTTCCGTGAAGCCGTACGCGATCGCGTTCTATACAACTTGATCGCATTCGCCTTGTTGATGTCAGGTGCGGCCATTCTCGTCGGCCAAATTTCGATCGGCATCGAGCGCCTGGTGGTGATCAACCTCGGGCTCACGGCGGTCTCTTTGTTTGGCATTGTGATCGCCATTTTCATCGGCATAGGGCTGGTCTCAAAAGAGATCGACAAGCGAACCCTCTATACCGTTCTGTCCCGCCCGGTTCAGCGTTGGGAATTTATTGTCGGCAAGTTCTTCGGGCTGGCGGGCACGCTGGTGGTTAACGCGTTCTTCATGGCGCTCGGAGTATTTGCGGCGTTGTATTATGTTTCGCGCCACTTCCAGGCGACCGATGGCTGGGTGCTGGTAGCCTTGTATTTCATCATCCTCCAGTTCTTGATCATCACATCTCTGGCGCTGCTGTTTTCCTCTTTCTCGTCGCCGTTGTTGTCCGCTGTGTTTGCTTTTGCCTTGTTTGTAATCGGCACTTTCGCGGAAGATCTGCGGGGATTCGCGGGCTTGACCAAAGGCATTGTGCGCTGGCTGGCTACGGGCGCGGCCTATCTCGTCCCAAATTTCTCTGCCTTAAACGTCATCAGTTCGGTGGCCCACGAGCAACCGGTCACGGGGCAACTCATCATTTCGAATACGGCTTATGCCCTGGTTTACGCCACGATGGCTCTCTGCGGAGCGGTGCTGATCTTCGAGCACCGGAACTTGAAATGAGGCCGTCGCGTCGAATCACAGTCGCAACCAGCATCGCGCTGGTGATCTGTCTGACGGCATCAGTGTTGCTGTTACGAAGCATCGATCGCCAACGCACCGGAGCGACGCTCGAGGAAGTGCTTTACATTTCGTCCCCGACGCTGCTCAAGCGCATGAGCCTGGGATACGACGGATTACTCGCCGACATCTATTGGACGCGCGCTGTGCAGTATTTCGGGGACAAACTCACTCGCGGCTCCGAGCATTTTGACCTTCTGGCGCCACTGCTCGAAATCACGACTACGCTCGATCCGCACCTGCTCGTCGCCTACGAATACGGATCCAACTTCCTGGCTCCCAAAATACCGGGCGGCGCGGGGCAGCCGCAACGCGCCATCAAGCTGGCCGAATTCGGAATTCGCAACAACCCCGACCAGTGGCATCTCTACTACGATTTGGGCTTCATCTACTACATGGAACTCGCGGATTATGCCAAGGCCGAAGAAGCCTTCGCCAACGGCGCCAAGGTGCCGAACGCGCATCAGATTATGCGAATCATGGCGGCCAAGATGGCGGAGCACGCCGGCAACATCGAAACCGCTCGCCTGATGTGGGCCACGACTTACCAGACCACACTCGATCCTAATGTGAAATCGAACGCCGTCGCGCACTTGAATGCTCTGCAGGTAGATCAAGACGTGACCACGTTAGAAGCGCTTATATCGTACTACCGCGAAAAGATGGGCCACCTGCCACAAAGCTTTGCCGACCTTGAAGCCGCAAACCTGCTGCGCGGCGTTCCCGTCGATCCGCTCGGGCACACCTACAAGCTCATGCCCGACGGCACAGTCGAAGTGCGCGTCCCCGATGACTTGCCTTTCATCGAAAAAGGAACACCTATTGGCTACATTCCGCCCCGAATGCCGAAGCTCCCGCCGGTAAACTAATAGCCAGAGTGTAGGCGCGGACGTCCTCGCCCGCGCGGGATAACCAATGAAGATACGGACGGCGCAGCCTGAAGATGCTGAAAATATCGCACGGCTGGTGAATGCTGCATTCCGGCCGGAGCGATTTTTCATCGACGCCGACCGCACCAACCCGGAAAAAGTGCGCGCGCTTCTGGAAAAAGGCAAGTTCTTTTTGGCCGAGGATGCAGGCAAGCTTGCCGGATGCATCTACCTCGAACTGCGCGGTGAGCGCGGATACTTCGGCCTGCTCGCGGTCGATCCGGCGCTGCAACGTTCTGGCCTCGGGTCTCGCCTGGTCGCAGCCGTTGAGGACGAATGCCGCTCCGCAGGCTGCCGCTTTATGGATCTCACCGTGGTCAATCTGCGCACCGAACTGCCCGCTTTTTACCGGCGTCTCGGCTACGTCGAAAGCGGCACTCTGCCCTTTCCTTCAGACCAGCATGCAAACCAACCGTGTCATCTGGTGATGATGTCAAAGGCTCTCGCGTAGCTCAGGAGGCATTACCATGGTCTGCGATGTCAGCGGAATCCGTTCGCGATCCAGATCTCGCCACCACTATTCGTCATTGGTGGAAAGCGAACGCCGCGCGCGACGGGGACTTTTCCACCTTGAAGAGTTTCATGTCCACGTTGTGGGAGTTCGCTCGCGACTCGACTCCTTCACGACGGAGGCAACGCTACGGCGATGTCGACTATGACTTGGACTTCCGCGTAGACACGACCGGCGCGACGGTTGGCTGGCGCGATCGGCTGCTCGGAATGTTCAACTCGCCATATCAACCAACCGAACCGGTGCTGTTTCACGGGATGCTCGCAAGCTTGATTCATGCGAGTCCGAATATCGATCTCCGCGAGTTCACCTTCATCGATATCGGCTCGGGCAAGGGACGCGCGCTGCTAATGGCTGCGGATTATCCCTTTCGGCGCATCCTGGGAATCGAATTGCTGCCCGATTTGCATCGGGTGGCGAAAGAGAATATTGGCAAGTACCAAAGCGATTCTCAGAAGTGCTTCGCCATCGACTGTCTTTTAGCCGACGCAAGCGAGTTCACTTTTCCGCCAGAGCCGACTGTGCTTTATCTCTTCAACCCCTTGCCCGAATCCGGATTGGCCAGGATGATGGGCAATCTTGAGCGTTCGTTGCGGGAGCATCCTAGAGCGGTGTATGTGCTCTATCACAATCCGCTGCTGGAGAAAGTGCTGACGCAAAATGCGGTCTTCAGGAGAATCGCTGGCACAAATCAGTTTTCAATCTTCGCTGAAAAAGAGGCTGAGCGCCAGGTATACCCCCTCCCCCCTGGTCTTTTGGAATGATGGGTTTGCAGCCAGACTACCCTCAAAATCTTTGAGGAATAAGGACTTACACGCAAAATATTAAGAAATAAGGAGTTAGCGTCTCGCCGTATTATCTCCAAGCTGATCATAGAAATTCTATGATTCTCTCGAAGTCCGCATGAAGTCAAGGGGAGAATGGGGAAGTTTGCGGGGACATTCCCGTTTTGGGACACATGGGCGCAGCTCCGAAGGGTTTCGGTCCCTCTTGCGCCCACTCTGACAAGTAGGTAATATAACTACTTAAGGGGCGATTATGGAGAAAGCAATTTCAGCCGCTGATGCAAACCGGAAATTCTCGCAGCTCCTGCGCGACGTTAGGGAAGGGCAAAGCTACGTCGTGACCAGCCACGGGAGGGCGGTGGCGCGGATCGCGCCCGTGAAATACGACCGTGGGGGCACGGCGAGCGCTCGAAGTTTTCTGCTCGGCCGGTTGCGTTCGGAGCAAGTGGTCAGGATTGGCCGCTGGAAAAGGGATGAGTTGTATGAATGACCGATCTATGACGAGCAGGAGATGAGGGTCGCACTCGATACTAATGTGCTGGCTTACGCCGAAGGTGTGAACGGCGCCGCCAGAAAGAAGGCTGCTCTCGATATCGTCGAAAAGTTGCCAGAGGACAGCACGTTCTTGCCGGTCCAGGTCCTCGGAGAACTTTTTCACGTATTGGTGCGCAAGGCGGGACGTTCTCCGGAGCGAGCGCGGGCAGCGATCTTGAGTTGGCAGGACGCGTTTCCACTGATCGAGACTTCGCCCGCGGTGATTCTGGCTGCGTCCGATCTGGCCACCCACCATCGGTTCGGCATCTGGGACGCGGTAGTGTTTGCTGCTGCCGCTGCGGCGGGATGCCGGCTCTTACTATCGGAAGACTTGCAGCCAGGATTCACCTGGAACGGAGTTACGGTGGTCAATCCGTTTTCTCAGGAAAAGCACGAGCTTCTGGAGGGATTGCTGCGGCCATAAGCGGACTTCAAGGCCGCGATACGAGTCGGGGGCCCCCTGCCCCCCTGCCCATTCTGTGAGGTACGCGCGATCCTCACCCGGCTGAAGAACGCGGGGTTTCGCGATGACCTCTTTGGCGGTAGGCTGGGCCTCGCAGCTCGGAGATGAAGGATGCGACCGGCGAGCGCGGAATAACCCGGAATGTTTGACTTTCTCCACAATTAGCGAGAATCTAAAAACGAGCGGGGGGATTCTCCCGCAGATTCATCGGCCATTCAGGAATGTCGGCCGCCCGCCCCGTCGCAGGAGTATGACCTATGCAGCGACATCGTTTCTTCTTGATCCTTCTGATCACAGCCTCACTCGGCCCAGTTGACTCTTTAGCTCAATCCGCTGCAGCTGTGCCGCCTGCGGATCCGACCGGCACAACGTCGGCGAAGTTCCACGATGGCCAGCTTACGGATCTTACTCTTCGAGGCACCGTCAAAACGGCTTTCGTAAACGCCGGAATGCTCTATTTGCCTGCGAAGTGTGACCGCGACGGCAACGTGTACCTCAGGGATGCGAATGATGGCGTCCATGCGATCCACAAGCTGAATGCCCAGGGAAAGCAGGTGGCGCTATTCCAGCCGGACTTAGCGAAGGCCGACTCCAAACCTGTCGCCGAAGGGCACTTCTCCGTCGGTAAGGACGGCTACGTTTACAAGCTGGTTGGTTCGTGGGAGGACAGGAGAAATCACGTACTGATTTATCGACCGGACGGGAGCCTGAAGACCGACATTAAGTTGGAAACAGGCTTTGCGTGGATACCCGCTCAAGTGGCAGCGTTCCCTTCCGGCAATCTCCTAGTGACAGGACTTAGATATGATCACGATCGCAAGAATCCGGTGAAATGGCCCTCCACTGGAGTATTCGGCCCCGACGGGTCCCTGCTGAAGGAGGTTAAGTTGGAAGACGATGGCATGATCCATGACATGGCAGCGGTTGGCGACTCTCGCGTAACCGATCTTCACAACAGCAATTACGCTGTTGGGCTGGGAGATATGGACGCCGCCAGCGACGGGAACATCTACTTGATGCGGCGCCTGTCGCCCGCGATTTTCTACGCCATCTCGCCGGACGGTGAAGTCGTGCGGCGCTTTACCGTGGATGGGGGCCAGCCCGACTCGATGCCGGAGGACATCCACATCGCGCGGGATAGGATTGCGGTACGATTCCGCGAACTGATAAAGGTTGTGGATTTGGAAGGGCGTGAGCTTGCGACCTATGTGCTCCAAGAGGAGCCACTTGAATTCCCGTTGGCGTGTTATTCAACCAATCCCGAGCGCTTCACTTTTGTGGGAGACGGGGACGTCGACAACCCCAGGGTCAGCCTAAACGTTGGCGAACCAGGGCAGCATTAGCGACGGGCGATTTTCGTTTGGAAACTGGCGCGGACTAGTGTTGCCGCTACCAATCACGCCCTAGGAACAACGGCGCATGAACTCTTCCCCTTACCGCTATGACCACCACCCGGTAAACTAGTCCTTGTGGAGCTAGATTCCATACTGCGCAACTTTGTTGTCCTTGGATTGGCTACTGCCCTGGCCGCCGCCACCCCTGCGCCCGATGTCCATGCCATCGCACAAGCTGTCGACGAACGGTACAACCATTTGCACACCCTCCAGGCCGATTTCACGGAGATTTACCGGGGGGCTGGAATGGAACGTACTGAATCGGGAACACTTTGGTTAAAAAAAACTGGCAAGATGCGCTGGGAGTACCGTTCTCCGAGGGAGAAGCTGTTTCTGAGCGACGGCAAGGAGGCGTGGTTTTACGTCCCGGGCGAGCGCCAGGTGCGGCGGTCGGCGGTTAAGAAGCTCGACGATTTGCGGTCTCCGCTGGCGTTTCTCCTGGGTAAAACGAAGTTGGAGAAGGAATTGCAGGCTTTGAGCTTGGCGCCGGATGTAGCCCCGTTGACTGCGGGCGATGTGGTTCTCAGGGGGGTTCCGAAGAGTCTGGCGGACCGGGTTAGCCAGGTTCTGCTTGAGATCACGCCGGAGCACTGGATCAGCCGAATTTTGATCGAGGAAGTGGACGGTTCGGTCACGGAATATCGCTTTACTAATCAGAGGGCGGATGTGGCCGTCCCCGATCAGAGGTTTTTGTTTGTAGTGCCGGATGGGGTGGAAGTGATTGACGGGGAGTTGGGGCAGTAGTCCCGGGGCTAAAACCCTAAGTCATGGACGGTTATCGCAGCGCTGGAAGCGCTGCGCCACCCAAAATCGGAGCAGTTCCGCGCGGCCTGGAGGCATACCCTGATACGAATCTGGCAATGCTGGCACTATCAGAATATGAGTGTAAGTAATTGTTTTCCAGCGGGTTGCGACGAATCCGACGGGGCACGCACTGGATCGAGGGCTTCATTACTCCCGATATGGTTTGACCGGCAATTAACAAATGGCTGATAGCTCGGGATGCTAGACTGGAGTGGGCGACGGTAAACGGACAGCGGCATGGCCGAATTTGTGGTCAAAATCGCGGACGAGCGTGGGCACCTGTTGGAGCAGGTCGAGAGTGGGTACTCGGAGGCCGAGGTTCGCGACCGCTTCGTGCAGCAGGGGTTTCTGGTTTACTGGGTCAAGCCCCGGGGAATGTTCTCGGGCGGCGGCTTCAGCCTGCGAGCGCGAGGCAAGGTCAAGCAGGGCCAGTTTCTCATCTTCAACTCGCAATTCCTTACCCTGGTCAAAGCCGGGCTGCCGATTTTGAATTCTTTGGATCTGCTGATCAAGCGGCAACGAGATCAGTATCTGCAGAGTCTGTTGCAGAATGTGCGCGACCGGGTCAAGGCCGGGGAGTTACTCTCCGACGCGTTTTCCGGTCAGGGAGCTTTTCCGAAGATTTACACCAGCACTTTGATGGCGGGCGAGAAGAGCGGCAACATGGAGGAAGTGCTCAGCCGCTACATTGCTTTCCAGAAAATGGCGCTCACCTTCAAGAAGAAGTTGGCGGTATCGCTGGTGTATCCGACGTTGCTGGTTGGCGTGGTTTCGTTAATGCTGGTGTTCCTGGTGACCTACGTGGTGCCGCAGTTTGCCAAGCTTTATCAGGATATGGGCGCGCAACTGCCGGTGATCACGTTGATCATGCTGAATATCGGGAACCACGCGCAAAGGTATTTCCCGCTCTTCGCGATCGTGGTGGTCGTCTCTTTGCTTTCGTTCTGGCAGTGGAAGAAGACCGATCGCGGGGCCGAACGGCTCGATCGCACCATTCTGGCTTTGCCGCTGCTTGGCCAGATATGGCTGAAGTACCAGGTGGCAAACTTTTCCCGCATGCTTTCGACCCTGCTAGCGGGCGGCATGCCGCTGGTGCCATCGCTGCAAACTGCGGGAGCTTCCATGAGCAGTCGGCGCATTCTGCTTGGCATTTCCGATGCCGCGATTCGAGTGCGCGAAGGGCAGCCGCTGGCCAAGAGTCTGGAAGAGCAGAAGATGTTTCCCGAGTTGTCGGTGGAGATGATCGAAGTGGGAGAATCCACCGGAGCCTTGCCGGCGATGCTCAACTCGGTGGCGGAGTTTTATGAGGAGGACGTACAGAACGCGCTGGGAGCGGCTATGGCTCTCATCGAGCCGGTCATCCTCATTTTTATGGCAGTGATTGTGGGCGGAATACTTATCTCGCTGTATTTACCCATCTTCACGTTAGGATCTACGATTCACTAGATCTGCTAATTACAGATCTGCAGGTTATTAGACGAGAAATGTGGCTCTGGCCCAGGTTAGGTAGGTTTTAGCAATGGCAACAACAACCGAAAATAAAGCAGTATTCGTGGGCGGAAACGGGACCGCAGCGCCCGGCACCCACAGCGAGGAACTGGAGAAAGCGCAGGATATCGCGCGGCGCTATCGCTGCCAGTTCGTCGACCTGCATAACTTCCAGCTGCATCACGATCTGTTCAAGACCATCCCCGTCCACCTGATGTTCCGTTACAACTTCGTGCCGCTCGAAGAAACGGAAGACGGACGCCTTGCAATCGCCATCGCAGATCCCAGCCAGTTGATGATGATCGACGAGATCAGCTTGCTCCTGGGCAAGCGCATCGTCACCAAAGTTTCGACTCTGGCGCAGATCACCGAAATCCTCAAGAAGACGGAACAGTCGAAGCGCGTTCTCGAAGATGCCAGTGAAGGTTTTGCCCTCGACGTCATCCGCGAAGATGAAAGCGGTACCGAAGAAAGCATCTCGATCGACCGGCTGGCCACGCAGCAGGGCGACATCAGCCCGATTATCCGCTTAGTCGATACCACCATCTTCACCGCTCTGCAGCGGCGGGCGAGCGATATTCACATTGAGACTCGCGACGATTCGGTGTGCATCAAGTTCCGCATCGACGGCGTGCTGACGCAAGCTATGCCGCCGATTGCCAAGGAACATCACTCGACCATCATTTCGCGTATCAAAGTGATGAGCGAGTTGGACATCTCCGAGCGCCGGGTACCGCAGGATGGACGCTTCCGGGTACGCTACGGCAGCCCCGAGCGCCCGATCGACTTCCGCGTTTCGATCATGCCGTCGATTCACGGCGAGGATGCCGTGCTCCGCGTGCTCGATAAAGAATCGATGAGCGAGAAGTTCCACAAGCTCACCCTCGATGTTGTAGGTTTCGACGAAGATGACTTGCGGAAATTCCGTCGCTACATCAAGGAACCCTACGGCATGGTGCTGGTCACAGGGCCAACCGGAAGCGGTAAGACCACTACGCTTTACGCGGCCGTCAGCGAGATCAAGACCGACGAAGACAAAATCATCACCATTGAAGACCCGGTCGAATACCAGATTCGCGGCATCACCCAGATTCCGGTCAATGAGAAGAAAGGCCTGACCTTCGCTCGCGGACTACGCTCCATCCTGCGGCACGATCCAGACAAGATCATGGTCGGCGAAATCCGCGACACCGAAACCGCGCAGATCGCGATTCAATCCGCGCTTACCGGTCACCTGGTTTTCACCACCGTCCACGCCAACAACGTCGTCGACGTGATCGGCCGCTTCCTCAACATGGGCGTCGAGCCTTACAACTTCGTTTCTGCCTTGAACTGCATTCTGGCGCAACGGCTGGTGCGTTTGATTTGCGAATCCTGCCGCACGGCGACACACTATACCCCGGAGGCTCTTGAGGCTAGCGGCCTCGACCCAAAGACGTGGTCGGAGGTCACCTTCTACGAAGGACAAGGCTGCATTGAATGTGCCGGTACGGGATTCCGCGGACGAACTGCCATCCACGAGTTGTTGGATTTGAGCGACCGTATCCGCGAGATGATTCTGCTGAAGAAGCCGACCTCCGAGATCCGGCGTGCCGCGCGCGACGAGGGCATGCGGTTCCTGCGTGAGTCGGCCCTGGACAAAGTCCGAATCGGGCTGACCACGCTGAAAGAGATTAACAAAGTCACCTTCATCGAAAGCATGCGATAAGGCCTCGCGCAGGCTGGTGAATTGGGCGAGAGCCGCTGACCTTTCGGTCAATCACTCTTGTGCTCTTCCAGCTATTGCATTAGCCGCAGCGGAGCGTTTTACTTGTAGTATCGCTGCTGGGAGTAGTGTCATTAATGCGTCCTAATTTCAAGTCGAGCTCGAAGCCGAAGCTGGCCTGCGAAATTGCCGCCGATCGTGTGCTCGCCGGACGGGTTTCGGAACGCGGCGACATCGTCGAGACCTGCGCAGCCGGAGAATTGGCCAAAGGCAGCGTGGTCCCCGACTTGCTCGAAACCAATGTGCGCGAGCGCAAGCCTCTCTTCGACGCGGTTCGCGAAACGCTGGGCAGCCTGAACAGCCGATCGCGCGACGTTATCGCTGTTTTGCCCGATGCCGCGGTTCGCGTCGTGTTGCTGGATTTCGAGACTCTTCCTGCCGGCCGCACCGAGGCGGAAAGCGTAGTCCGTTTCCGGCTGAAAAAATCGCTCCCTTTCGATCTCGACAAGGCCAAGATTTCCTATCATGCGCAAACTGCAACCACTGGCTTAAGAGTGGTGGCGGCGGTGGCTCTGAGCAGCGTGATCGAGGATTACGAATCCGTCTTCCGTGAAGCCGGATACAGCCCGGGCATCGTGCTCCCGTCCATGCTCGCAGCCTTGGGCGCAGCCGACGCCGAACGGCCCACACTCGTCGTGAAAGTGGATGCCCGCACCACCAGCATTGCCATCCTCGACAAGAATCAGCTGCTGCTCTTTCGAACCTTGGAAAACCCGCGTGGGGCAACCATCACCGGAGAGCAGCTTGCCGAAGAAGTTTATCCCTCGGTCGTGTTTTTCCAGGATACCTATCACCTGAATATTGAGCACATTTTCATCGCTGGTCTGGCGGACGCGAGCGGGGCCGTCCCCGCACTGCGCGCGCAGACTGGAGCTGAGGTAACGGAATTGGTCGGCAATTCCCAACTGGGTGCAAGCGTAGGTTCGATTCCGAAGTGGAGAATGGCCGGGGTAGTAGGAGCTCTGCTCTCATAGATGCGCGTCGATATCAATCTCGCGACTCAGCCCTACGAAGATGCGCGCCTTTTCTGGATGCGCTGGGGCGGCGGGCTGGCTGCGCTCGGCATTCTGACCGTGCTCCTGCTCATCATGACCGTAAATGGCTGGATCGGCGCGCGTAAAGACCGGCAACTGATTGGGCAATACGAGGCGCAAAGCGCAGCCCGAGACAAAGAGAAAGCCGACGCGCAAGCGCTTTTGAACCTGCCGCAAAACAGCAGCACGCGCGACCGGTCCCAGTTCCTCAACGATCTTTTCCAGCGAAAAGCTTTTTCCTGGACCAAGGCCTTCGAAGACCTGGAGCAGGTCATGCCGCCACGTCTGCACGTGGTATCGATTCATCCCGAACTGGCGCCCGACAATGAACTGGAGATCAAGCTGATCGTCGCCGGAGATACGCGCGAACATGCGCTGGATCTGGTGAGCAAAATGGAGGCTTCGCAACACTTCCACGACACCTATATCGAGGAGGAAATCTCCGATCCCAGCGGTGGATCTTCGAACGGAGATACGGTGCAGTTCCACATCAGCGCGCTTTACGTGCCGGAGACAGGAAGCTTCAGCCCGGGAGGCGCGCAATAATGCCTGATCTCAGAGACACCCGGCGAAAGGTGAAGATTGCGCTCGCCGCGCTGGCTGTAGTGGACGTGATCGCGATCGCGGTCTTTTTTTCTCCGCTGGTCGGATCCGAGGCATCGCGACGCGAGCAACTCGATCAGGCCTGGCGACAATTACAGCAGAAGACGCGCGAGGTCGAACCGCTGCGCGGTCTGGACAAAAAGATTCCTATAGCCCGAAAGCAGATTGCTGATTTCTATGCGCAACGGCTGCCCTCGCAGGACTCCGCGATTTCCGCCGATCTCGGCAAGCTCGCGGCCCAGAGCGGCGTCAGAATCGGAAGCGTTAAGTACACCATGAAGGACCCGCTACCGGTGGGCGTGCAGCGTCTCGAAATCGAGGCCGATCTCGCCGGGGATTACCTGCAACTGGTGCGCTTCGTCAACGCTCTGGAGCGCGACCAACAGTTTTTTCTGGTCGATAGCGTCGGTCTGGGCGGAGAACAAGGCGGCGTGGTCAAGCTGCAATTGAAACTGGAAACTTATCTGAAAACAGGTGCAGCTTAGGAATGAAATTGTGGGAGGGCAGGCGCAGGCGCAGGCAAGGGATAACTGTGATTTTGGGTGGCGCAGCGCTTTCAGCGCTGCGGTAACCGCCCTCGAGTGAATAAGGGTTTTAGCCCCTGAATCTGAGGGAATTGTTCTCTCGATCCAGGGGGCGTTTGCTCAATGAATACGGACCTTAAATGAAAATCGGAGCGGAAAATCGTAAGAAGCTGTACGCCGCCGTCGGTCTGATGGTGCTTGCGGTCGTGGTCTTGCTGTTCAGCTTCGGAGGCTCCGCTCCGCCGCCGGCAACGGCGCCGACGACACTAGGCCCTACAGCGACGACGGCTGCTCCAGTCGCGGCCGCTCGACCCGCCGCCACCTCCCGGCCCGCCGCAGGAAGCAAAGCTCACACGAAGAAAGCCAGCCCTGCGCCGCGTTCGCTTGATCCCACTTTACGCTACGACTGGCTGAAGGCCAGCGAAGATACCAAGTACGAAGGCACGGGACGCAACATCTTTCTGGCGCAAGCGGAGATTCCGAAGCCGGTGGCACCGGCCGATACCGACAACGAGGGTGACGCCGACAAGGGCCCTCCGCCACCGCCGCCTCCGCCGCCCATCAACTTGAAATTCTTCGGATTCGCCAGCAAGCCGGGCGAGGCCAAAAAGATTTTCCTGTCGGAAGGCGAGGATGTCTTCATCGCGGCTGAAGGCGAAGTCGTCGATCGCCATTACAAAGTCGTGCGCATCTCGCCCACCTCAGTGGAAATAGAAGACGTGCTCAACAACAACCGCCAGAGTATTCCGCTCACCGCGGGATGACGTCTCGCCGTAGCAACGTACCTTGCTACGTTTCCCCGAGCGCAGGGAGGGCACGGGGGACGCATCTAACAGAATAACGCCTGAAGAACGTGACATCCTCTCGCCACATTCCGCACCGCCGCCGCTCCAATCGCGGATACATTCTGATCACCCTCATCCTGTTTGTCGCGCTCATTGCCATCGCTGCCATCATCATGGCTCCGGTAATCGCCTTCCAGGTGAAACGGGATCGTGAGGAAGAGTTGATTCATCGCGGTGTCCAGTATTCGCGGGCGATGAAACATTTCGTCAAGAAATTCGGCCGCTATCCCACCCGCATCGAAGAGCTGGAAAACACCAACCAGGTGCGCTTCCTGCGCCGGCGCTACAAAGATCCGATCACGGAAAAGATTTCAAGATCCTCCACATGGGCGACGTACAGATGTCGTTCGGGGCGGGAATCGCGGGAGCCGCTCCGGCCGGCGGCCTGAATCCTGGCGCTCCGGGAGCTCCTGGAACTCCCGGCGGTCCGGGCGCCCAGGCGGGATTCGCCAATGCTGCGATGAATACAGGGACGCTGGCGGGCGGTCTGGCGGCCGCGGGCATGAATGCCGGCAACTCAGCGCAGGCACCGGGGGTCGGCGGTCCAGGATTCGGCGGCCCAGGAGTTGGCGGCCCGGGAGCCGGCGCTTCAGGAGCGGGAACTCCCGGAGGTGGCGCTCCCGGAGGTGGCCCATCCGGAACACCAGGCGCGGGGCAGGACGCAGATGAAAATGCCGGCGATGATGCAACCGCCGGCACGCCGGGCCCGGGAGGCACGCATGCAGCAACCGGTCCCGGTGCTCCCGGCAGTTTCGGCGCAACTGGCCAGGCGAGCTCGGCTGGGGGCGCTCAGGTCTTCGGCGGCGGTCCGATGGTTGGAGTAGCCAGCACGAGCAAGGAAAAAACCATCCGCATCTTTAACAAGAAGGATCACTATTATCAGTGGCAATTCATTTACGACCCCAGCACGGATACCGGCGGTCTCCTCACCACCCCGAACCAGCAGTCGCTGCGAAGCAGCCGCGAGCCCGACGGCTGGCGCACCCGGTGCTCCGGGCGCACCCGGCGCTCCAGGTGCAGCTGGCACCGGCATCTCCGGGCAGCCCGGCCCCGCCGGCGCTCAGCCTGGCCAGGCAACGCAACCCGGTGGGCTGACTCCTCAAATGCCTCCTGATCAGGAGCAATAGCTTCCTGTCCAAATCTGCTTCGAGAAACCTTCGCGACGGCGGCAAGAAGGCGCGCAGACCTTGAGCCCTCCAGCAAAATCACTTCGCCTGTATTACGAACCGGTGTACAATCGCTGCCGTTTTTGATTCCAAAGAACAAAATTCTGGCGGAAGTGCGCGCAATGCACGCCGCCTACGGAGAAAGAACAACGATGAAGACCTGCAAATCGCTGCTACTGCTACCGGCGTTCGTGCTTACGTTCATGATGGCCGCAACTGCGAATGCGCCGACAGTGACTCTCAAGTTTACTAACGTGAAGGTGCCGGGAGCGCTGACCACCGCCGCCGGAGGGGTTAACAACTCGGGTGTAGTCGTCGGACAGTACGAAGCCGGGAAGGGTGTAACGCGTGGCTTTATGTTTAACGGCGGTAAATTGACCCGCATCGATCACCCGAACGGTTCGCAGACCATTTGCAGAAACATCAACTCCAGCGGTGTGATCGTGGGGAACTACGTGAATGCCAAGGGCACGGTGATCGGGTTCCTGTATGAGAACGGCAAGTTTACAGATATCCCCGGCCCCGCCGGAGCAAAGTTCTCGGAGGCCAACGGGATCAATGACAGTGGATCGATCGTCGGGCACTACGGCGATTCCTCGGGTAATGGCCACGGATTTCTGCTAACCGGCAAGAAGTACAAAACTCTGGACGTGCCCCACGGCACCGCTACCGTCGCGACCGGCATCAACAAGAATGGCGACATCGTCCTGTATTGGATCGACTCTATGGACAATATCGAGTCTTCTTTTTACAACGGCAAGACCTACAAGACGATCAACGTTCCCGGCGCAACCAACTCGTATGCCGAAGATGTTAATACCGCTAACGACGTCATCTATCAATGGCTGGATAACAACCTCCATCCCCACGGCGCATTACGACATGCCGGAAAATACTACACGTTCGATCACCCCAAGAGCATGGAAACCTGGGGCATGGGGATCAACGATAAGAACGTCATCTCGGGTGCCTACACACCGATAAACAACTACGGCCGCGGTTTTACCGCCACCTACTGACAAGAGAGTTGATTTCAATCGTGTGGCTCCGGGTCTTCGACCCGGACCGCCGCGCTTGCGCGGCGAGTTGAGCAAAATTCTATTTTTGTTCGACGCACAGCAGAGAGAAACTCCCACAAGCAAAAAGCCTCATCGCTCGCGATGAGGCTTTTCAATTCCAAGGCCTGCCCAGTCTACACACTGAAGGAAGATCCGCAGCCGCACGTACTCTTCACATTCGGGTTCTCGAACTTGAACCCCGCGCCTTCGAGAGTCTCGACGTAATCGACGATGCAGTTATTCAGGTACATCAGCGAAGTCGAATCCACATACACCTTGAGCCCTTCCATGTCGAACACTTTGTCCATCATGCCCGCGCCGTTTTCAAACGACATCGAGTACGAGAAGCCCGAGCAACCGCCGCCTACCACGCCGACCCGCAGGCCGCTGGGGACGGGAGTCTGTTGCGCCATAATTTCCTTAACTTTGGCAATCGCATTGGGAGTCAAGCTAACCGGCGGCGTCTTGGGCGCCACTGCCGGGGCGTTTGTTGGGACGGTCGTTGTGGCCATTGGTATCTCCTTGAAATTGCTGCCTATTGATTATAACAAAGCCGGGCTCGCGGTCGAAGGCAAAAAATCCGCTCTTCAAACACAACCCAGCACCCCTATTGGATGATCGAAAAGCATCCGCAGTCGCGGCCTAAAACAAAACCTGCCAGCGCTTGCCTTCTGGGGATATAATTCGCCCTTGGGGGCCCCGTACCTGTGTCGGTTGTGGCCCACAACCAACATCGGCAAGCTTCAGGGTCTACTCGAGATCAGCACCGAGGTGGCTTATGATGTCAATCCTAATGTGGCCGTTAGCCGTGTGGGGAGTTCTCACCGCTGTTCTGATCATCCTCCTCATCTACCGCAGTACCCTGACCATGCAAGAGGATGACCAGCTATTCCTCGGCGAGTCTGAATCGCACATGGAGAAAGAACAGATCGAAATCATGGCCAAGGTGAACAAGATCACTCCCGTAGTGAAATGGCTCGGTGCCGCCTCCGGATTGTTGATCCTGGTGATCGCAGGCTTGGCCGTCTATCAAGGATTACAACAGGCAGGACAGTGATTCCGGAAGGCCATCTGCCGGCGTCCTGCGGATTCGCGGCCAGAAACCGCGCATGATCGCCGTGCAGCTTGAAGTGTAAAAGGGCGAGACGCCAATACGTCTCGCCCTGAACTTTCTGGTGCCGGGAACAAGACTCGAACCTGCACGCTTTGCGGTACTGGATCCTAAGTCCAACCAATCTTTCTGCAAAGCATTCACCTGCTGTGTCTACAATCAGGGTCGCGGAGTGAAACAGCAACGTTTCGCAATGATCGCGCCCGTTTGGCGACCGTCCGTCCAGGACCCATGCTAAAATCCGCTCTCTGCTAGTCGAAAGGAACTGTGATGCGAGTCAGATTTCTAATGCTCATACCGTTTCTTCTGGTCTTTACGCCCCTGGCGCACGTCCAGTCGGCCGATGACCACGCCAACGATAGAGCCTACATACGACAGGCTGAGTCGGATTGGGCCGAGTCCGTGGTCACCAACGATGTGAGCGTTCTCGAACGCATCCTGGCGGATGACTTCCTCGGAGTCGACATTGACGGCAGTCACTATTCCAAAGCGGATGCCATCAAAGATTTCCGTACCCACCCTTCCGAGTTCGCTTCCAACCACCTTAACGAAGTCGAAATCCGTTTCTACGGCGACACAGCCGTAGCCCAGGGCAACGAAAGCTGGAAGAAGAAGGACGGCACCCCCGGAAAGTTCGTGTGGACCGACACCTGGATCAAACGGGGCGGCAAATGGCAAATCGTAGCCGCCGAAGATCTCGTGCCCCCAATCGCCTCAAGTGCGCGGCCCGGAAGTTGATCCGCGCCGACAAGGATCACACACTCATGTGGCCGGACTGAGCACAATCGTTGGCGATCGCGAGCGTACCCAGAAACAACTTTGGATGTGCAGGAAGATAGACTCATGGCCTCCGTGCGAATGGACAAGTGGCTCTGGGCCGCCAGATTCTTCAAGACCCGATCGCTCGCCGCACGCGCCTGCGACCTCGGCAGGATTCAATCCAATGGCCAGCCCGCCAAGCCTGCGCGGGAGGTTCGGATTGCGGACATGTTACAAATCACAAACGACGGCGGCGACTTTCAGGTGGAAGTCCTGCTCCTCAGCGAGGTGCGCGGCCCCGCTTCGGTTGCGCAAACTCTCTATCGCGAGACCGAGGCCAGCCGAGAGTTGCGGCTGAAGGTGGCAGCGGAGCGCAAGGCGATGAAGCAGTTCGAAGAGTTACCCGCAGGCAGGCCCTCAAAACGCGACCGGCGAAAAATCATCCACTTCCGCGGGAGAGCCTGACGCCCAGGCAAACGACGAGCTACTCGAACCCGGTCAAGGAGTGCCATGGCGAGATTACAACAACAACGGCTCATTGGAAGTCGCCAGGTATTGCGTGGCACGCTCGACGCACGAGTCCAGGCTGGCTTCGGTGTCGATCACGAGTTTGGGGTGGTCAATCGGCTCCCACGCCTTTTGGATTTGGTGATATAGCTCGGGCGTCCGATTCGTGGCTGGATGGCTCCGCTCTACCACCGCCTTTTCCAAGCGTGCGAGCGCGGTTTGTTCCGAGCAGACGCACTCCAATATGGCCCATCTGGCCCGCAATTGTGAGCACAACCCGCTCACTCGCGCACGCTGGTAGCGACGTGAAAATGTCCGGCCATCCAGGAAAACGTACGTCGACGAATTCCTTCCCAGCAGATACGCCGCCGTCTGCAGCATGATCTCCTGACAGAAATCGTCTTGCACCCGCGAATACTCGATCTGCGCCGCCGGGAACAGCGCCGCTCGGATCACGTCTTTATCCAGCACTGCGCTCGGAAGCCGCTTAGCCAGCGCGCGCGCCACCGCGGTCTTGCCAGTACCCGGGAGACCCGCCATGATCACAACCATAGGTAATCCGAACGAGGTTGGACGCTGGTGCCGGGAACAGGACTCGAACCTGCACGCCTTGCGGCACTGGATCCTAAGTCCAGCGCGTCTGCCAATTCCGCCATCCCGGCCCACTTCAAACTAATTCATTCTAACAAGCGCGCGCCAATTCGTTCACCGCTCCGGCGCTCGTGGCGCCATTCATTGTAACCGGATTGATCAAACTCCTCCGTCAGACAACTTCCCATAAAGATGTATCGACACGAAGCAACGAGCAGTGAGATCATGTCGGCATGAAAAAGAAACCGCTTCGAAGGCCGCTCCAGCCCAGATCCCCCGTTCGTCTCCAGCCCAAGGCAGCCCCCAAAAAGATCGCTGTGTCTGCCGGAGTCATCGCCGGGAACGGGTTGAGCGGAATGACTCCGCAGTACCCTGCCATCGCCAAAGCCGCGAGGATACAAGGGACGGTTGTGCTTGGGGCAGAAATCTCTACTGCGGGAACGGTTAAAAGCCTGAACGTGATCAGCGGGCCGCCGATGTTGCAGAAGTCCGCCCTGAAAGCGGTGAAAACCTACAGGTACAAACCCTATCTCTCGCGTGGTAAGCCGGCCGTCGTGCTCACGCGCGTCAAAGTTGTCTACAAGCTCAGCTAGAGCCCCTAAAAAGCTCGCGCCCTGGAGCCCGTTGGTTTGCAGGCTTCCAAGGCGCTGTATCCATGCCAGGAAATAAACCTCAATGATTAGTCGCTGTGCTTTGCGATCTTGCTGTTCAGCAGCGCAACCAGAGGCGCGCCGCCGGTCGGAGGCTTAACATCGGTCCCGCGTACGATGTCGCTCGCGGTAAGCCGTTTGCCGTAGACGCGGAAGTTCGCATCATTATCCGGATCAAGGGTTGCGCTCCCCAGGGACGCGCCGGCAAACAGCCCCTTGGCTCGCCCGTAGGTCAGGATGTCGGTATTGTCAACCGGACCAGCAGCGGTAGCGCCCGGACCGGCCGCCGCCGTCGCGTCCGCTCCCATCTTCGTTTTGCCGTTCAGAACCTGGTTGACGACCTTCGTATCCATGAGCAGGAGCACGAAATCAGAGGACGAGCCTCCAACCTGTAGACCAACGCTGGCCCCGCTGATGGTATACATTGCGGGCGCAGACCACTTGCCGTCAAACTTCTCGCCCGTGCGGCAAAGCATCGGACCGCGTCCACCGCTTCCGCCCACTCCGATACCGAACTTCTTCACGCCCGGCAGAATGACAATGCACTCCGCCTTCGACAGCACGGAGCTCGAGATGTCCTTGCTGTTGAGCATGTCGGTTAACACAATGTTAGCTTGCTGGAAAGTGTCTTCGTCCTTCTGCTTGTCGGCAGCCGAGGCAGGCAGAATGAGCATCATCATTAGCATCGAAGTGAGGAAGCAAGGCAAAGCTCTCTTGGCGATCCACTCACCCGTTTTTTTAGAGGCAGTTCGTAACATGGGGATGTGTATCCTTTCTTTTTCGATAGTTTGCTGCTCGCCTGACGATTCTCCTGCCCGCGCAGCATCGCAGCTATCTTAACAAGTAACCGGGGCTTGCGGGGCGGCAACCGCAAGAATTCTAGCCGCAACGCTCACAACCGGTTGCTGGCGTAAGGGCGATGTCACAACAACCGTGCGCCGTCGCGACTCTCTGCAGGCGCTATAATCGGTGGCTGCAAGGAGGACGCCATGAACAAGATACTCTTTGTCGTGGTGCTGATCTCAACACTTGGTATCTCCGCGTCGGCGCAGGACGGCAGAACATTCCCACCCTTCACCGCGCAGCAGAACCCTCAGGCCGTCTCAACAGAGGCAGGGACAGAGGCGCGGTCGAGAAGGAGTTCGGGCCACCTGCCCTTCTGCCCGACAAAGACCTGCCTGTACTATGCGGGTGATTTCAACTCCGCCGATTCGAATGCCAACGGCCTGTTCAATGCCTACGACATCGGGCTGGGATTGTCGGGTCAAGCTTGGGTTGGCGTAAAGCCGCCCAAAGCTGCCACGGTCACTGGGGCTACGTTCAACGAGTTCTTCACCTTAGGTTTCATGGGCACCAATCCGACACCATTCCTCACTCAGATTGGTATCTCGGTGAATGGTGCGGGCAAGCTCGTCTGCAACACTAGCGGTACTGCCACCATGAAGCAGTACGGCGAAGGCGATTTCGGGTTTATCCAATACAACTACACGGTAAAGAAGCTGAAGCAGGCCTGTAAAATCCAACCCGGGAAAAAGGGGGCCACGTATGTCAACCTGCTCCCGACTGCCAACAACGGTTATGGCTATGTGGTTAATGTTGAAGATCCCAAGCCCAAGAACCACCGGGGATGGAAGAACGATCTCAATGATTGCTATTTCGACGGGATCCAATTCCCGTACACCACTTGCAACAGCCAGGGCATCGGCACGAACGGCTTTTCCGAGCTATCGATCGCACTAACCGGCAAGGAATCGAAGTAAGTTGGCGAGAACAGCGATTGCATTCAGAATCCAGCAAACGCCCGCGATCAGAGCGCTGGGTCACTATAGGGGGTAACCGGGGGTTGCGGGGCCACAACCGCAAGAATCGTAGTTGCTACGCTCGCGGCCGAGTTGCGGGTGGAGAGGCACTATTTCGCCAATTGACCTAGGTCAATCCATTCCAGAGTTGCCGTTCCACAGAGCAGTTTGCTGTCTTGGGCTCAATATTCTTGCAGGCAGTTGGAAGGGCCGGAGTTTGCCATTCCATCACATCGAACCGTGACGACTGTCATTGCGGAGCGTACCAACGCAGTGGTATGGTTGCGCTGACAACTCGGAAAGGGCTCAAAATCCCTCCTTGGGGAGGCGGACAGTTGTTCAAGATTTTGAGCCCGCCTCAACGAAGACCCGGCTGAGAAGCTGGGTTTTCGTTTTCTGTTTCAATGATCGTCGTCGGCTCTCCGCTGAAGCTCACGCTTTACCGTCTGCCCTAACGCACTGAGCGGGCCAATTACACGTTTCGACCACGGTCAATGAGCGCCATGGCGATCGCCGGTTGACAAGTGTCGGTGACGCCGACGTTTCGTGCTAACATGCCCTCGGCCAAGCGGAGAGACCGTATGCGAAGAGCGATGTTCTGTTTGTTGTTTGTGCTGGTTGGATTTTTTGCGATGGGTCAAACGATCTTAAGCAACGAAAACCTGGTCACAACTACATTTGTCGTAAACAAGTCGGCAGCAACTGCCAGATGTGGAAAACCGGGCTGTGTGGCCGTGAAGTCCATGCTGGAATCCATCCCTGTAAACTGTCCTGCTCCAACTGGTGGGACCTGCACACTCCACATCGCCCTAGATGCAAAGGTTTCTATGAGCTTCAAATTCTATGAAGGGTCCGAAGGCAGTGGACCAATCGGTTCTTATCAATTCTTGATTGATGGAGCCCCACCAACTTTAGGACCGACTGATGCCCACGGCAACTACCTGTTTGAGCGGAATGTCATTACTACGTCAGAACAGGACAAGTTGCCCGATCGCCAGAGTTATCCGGCCTCGGTCATTACAAGCACTCAATCAGGCAATCACACCATCGACGTGAAGATTGCTTGTACTGATCACCTCAAGGATGGAGGATGTGAGGTAACGGCACACTGGAGCACTATGAGAGTTGACGTGTTCGAGCCGTGAATCGGCTTGGCTTGTTGCTGACGAAACAGACACGAAGGTACGCCAAGGAAATCTCCTCAGCCCAAAGCCTTTGTGGAACTTGGTGTCCTTTGTGGTTTATGGTTTTATCCGGCCGTCGCGAAACTGAACCACCGCTCACCCCAAATTCCCTTTTCTGTTTCCCTGCCTGCCGCTACACTGATGGTCTTATGAACAATCCATCGCAACCGAATATTAAGCTGGTCAACGCTCCCGACTATCGTGAGACCTATGCCAACAGCGTCCAGGTGCGAGTCAATGTCTGGGATTTCTTCCTTGTTTTCGGCACTCTGCAACAGCAGAGCGAAACTCAAGTCGAAGTCAAGAACTTTCAGGGAATCTATCTGAGCCCGCAGCAGGCCAAAGCCCTGATGTCGATTCTGCAGCAGAACGTCTCCGGCTACGAGAGCACCTTCGGCGAGATCAAACTGGATCCCCGCATGACCGCCGCCGGCCCGGTACACTAGAACGCTGCGGCCCGGAGTTTTGAAAGGGCGCGGCTTTCAGCCGCGCCGGAAAAAGTACGATTCATGAAGGTTTTGGGAAGGGCCCGACTTCAGTCGGGCCGCTAAGTCGCTGAAATTGTGCTGGCGCTTTAGCGCCTGAGGCAAGTTTCTCGTTCTCAGTGACTTTTCCGCGGCCTGTTCAGCCGCGCCGTCAATCAACCAGGAACAAACATGAGAACAGTCCTGATTTCTTTGCTGTTCTTCTCGGTGCTCTTCGCGCTGCACATCCCTCTGCTTCGCCTCCCCTATTTCTGGGACGAAGCCGGATACTACATCCCAGCCGCGCGCGATGTGCTGCTGCAAGGCACGCTGATTCCGCATTCCACCCCCTCGAACGCGCACCCGCCAATGGTCATGGCATATCTCGCTCTGGCCTGGAAGGTTTTTGGCTATTCCCCTATCGTCACCCGCACTGCGATGCTCGCGGTGGCGGCGTTCGCCCTGCTGGGAGTATTCCGGCTGGCCCAACGCGTCGCAAACACCGAAGTCGCCGTTGCCTCCGTGATTTGTACCGCGCTCTATCCGGTTTTCTTTGCGCAGAGTTCGCTGGCCCACCTAGATCTGGCAGCCGCAGGATTAACCTTCTGGGCCCTGTCGGCCTATTTCGAGAAGAAACCGTGGACAGCAGCTCTATGGTTCTCGCTGGCAGCGCTCGCCAAAGAAACCGCAATTCTGGCTCCGCTCGCCCTGTTCGCATGGGAATGGTTGGGGGGATTTTGGGTGGCGCAGCGCTTCGAGCGCTGCGATAACCGCCCCGAAAAGGTTTCGGCGACTCGTTTTTCGCTTCTCCTGCCCCTGATCCCGCTCGCCCTCTGGTACGCCTTCCACTACGCCCGCACCGGATTCGTCTTCGGCAACCCCGAGTTCTTCCGCTACAACGTAAAATCCACAATGCAGCCGCTCCGCATGCTGCTCGCGCTCGGCCTGCGCCTCTGGCAAGTTGTCGGATATCTCAATCTCTTCGTCCTGACCTTGGCAGGCGCGCTCGCAATGTGGCTTCCACCGCTCCGCGACCACGGCGAAAAGCGCCAACGCATCGCGCTGGATGTGCAGTTTTCCTTCCTCGCGGTAATCGCAGCTTACGTCGCCGCAATGGCCGTGGTCGGAGGAGCCGTGCTCGCCCGCTACATGCTTCCCGTGGTTCCGCTCGTGATCATCCTCTGGGTTTCCACGCTGAGGCGAAGAGTAAGAATGTGGCGAGCCGTAATTGCGATCGTCGCCTTCGCATTCGTGATCGCGCTATTCGTCAACCCTCCCCACGGATTTTCCATCGAAGACAATCTCGCCTATCGCGATTACATTCTGTTGCATCAGCAGGCCGAGGACTTCGTCGAAGCCCGCTACCCAAATGCTCGCGTGCTGACCGCCTGGCCCGCCAACGATGAACTCGCTCGCCCCTACCTCGGCTACGTGACCCGTCCCGTGCGGGTTCTCCGTATTGAGGATTTCACGGTCGACCAACTGATGGCCGCGTCCAGCCTCGAATCAAGTTTCGATATCGCGCTGGTTTTCTCCACCAAATACGAACCGCCGCACTCGTGGTTCGAGCGCTGGCGCCAATGGCAGCAATGGAAGACCGAATTCTTCGGCTACCATCGCGACGTCCCCCCAGCCGCAGCCGCGCAACTTCTGGGAGGACGCCTCGTCTACAACGACGCCCGCAAAGGCCAATGGATCGGCGTAATCGAAATGGAGCCGGTAGTAGAAGCCCGTGCCAAACCAGGATCAATCTTCACCACAGGGACACAGAGAAAATAAAGTTGCACAAAATGATCATCCGCTCGCCCTACACCAATTGTCATGTTGAGCGGAGCAAGATCGTCCGCTCGCCCTTTAACAATTGTCATCCCGAGCGGAGAAAGATCGTCCGCTCGCGGACGATCTTGCGGAGTCGAGGGACCCCGTGTCTGCCCGCACCCGGCAAAGAATCGGATGGGAGTTTTCTGCACGAACTCTATCGGGGCGGTTGCGGGTCAAAATAATGCCTCTCGAAGCATGAGCAGACGCCAAGCCACGCGGCCTTTCGACTTAAACGGGGAATCTCTGCTTTTCCCGCACAGCCCGGCCCCAAATTTGATACGATAGCTACCCTGCGCTTCCGCTCCCAGCGCTGTATTCGCTCTTGTTCGTAACTTTCAGGAGAGGTGAACTATCTTGCCAAAGAAACTTTTTCTTGCGGTAATAATTCTTCTGCTCGCTGCGTCGTCGCTGGCGCAAACGTTGCAGAATCTGACGAACCAACCCCCGGATGGCGCCGGCATCGCTTTTCTCTTGACCGATGGTACGGTGATTGTTCAGGGGAACAATGAGTCCGACTGGGCCAAGCTCACTCCCGATAAGTTCGGAAGCTACCTCCACGGAACCTGGAAGCAAATTGCCAGCCTCCCCGCTGGCTACGTGCCCGATGCCTTCGCTTCCGCCGTGTTGGCCGATGGCCGCGTGATCATCGAAGGCGGCGAATACAACAATAACCAATTCGCATTCACCAACCTCGGCGCGGTCTACGATCCCGTGAAGGATACCTGGACCAAGCAGAAGCCTCCCAAGGGCTGGGGTTTCATCGGAGATTCGCCGTCGGCTGTCCTGCCTAACGGCAAATTCTTGCTGGGAAGCAAGTTCGACAAGCGCATCGCCGAACTCGATCCCGTCACTCTTACCTGGACCGAACTCAGCGATAAAGGCAAGAAAGACCGCAACGCCGAAGAAGGCTGGACGCTCATGCCCGACGGATCGGTCTTAACCTATGACGTAACCAAAGCTCCGCACTCCGAACGATACATCGAGTCCGAACAGAAATGGGTCAGCGCCGGCAGCACAATCGTAGATCTACACTCCCCCACAGACATCCACGGCTGCATCCCCTACGGCAAAACCAACTGCTATTATCCCCCGGGGGAGGTGGGGCCTGGGATACTTCGGCCGGATGGGACCGTGTTTGCTACTGGGTCGTATTCGAATGGGGGGAGTGGGCCGGGACACACTGCTGTTTATCATCCATCGAATAATAAGTGGACCGTGGGGCCGGACTTTCCGAACGGGGACAACGCGGGTGACTCGCTCGCAGTGCTGCTCCCGAGTGGGATTGTGCTGGTCGAGGGCGACTCCGGGACGATGTACGATTTTGATGGAACGCACCTGACGCCGGATGCGGCCGGAACTGCTTCTCCCATCCTGATGCTGCCGACCGGACAAGCGCTGGTCGAAACCTTTAGCGTGGAAGTCTACAATCCCAAAGGAAAGTACCAGGCGGCGTGGGCTCCGAAGGTGACTACTTATCCGCACACCGTTACTCGCGGCACCACTTACAAGATTTCCGGCAAGCAGTTCAATGGCTTGTCGCAAGCGGCCGCGTTCGGCGACGAGTTCGAGACGGCGACGAATTATCCGCTGGTGCGGATCACCAACAAAGCTTCCGGTCACGTTTTCTACGCGAAGACGCATGACCACAGCACGATGGGCGTAGCCACAGGCAACACCATCGTTTCGACCAACTTTGACGTTCCCGCGGACATGGACACGGGCGACAGTACGCTCGAAGTCGTGGCCAACGGGATTCCGTCCAAGAAGGTCAGCCTCACGGTGAATTAAAGAGTGCCCCATCCTAACGTCGTGCTTTTCGACGTTAGGATGGGGAAGTTGAGGTTCTCACCACAGAGTCACAGAGAAAAAGGGCCAAAACCGGTTTTGGCCAAAATCTTGTCAAGCCCCCTGAGGCTGCCAATTCCCGCCAAAGCTATGAGCCCACAAGGAAAATAAATCTGGAAAACGTGTCATAGTTACTGCCTGGATCTGATATTCTAGAAATAGAGGTAAAGTTTGGCGCAAGCTTCCCGGCTTGCGCCATTTCTTTTGCGGCCACCTCCCTTCAAGGACGTTTTTTCGGACCAATGCGCAGACCCAGGCTGGCTCCACGCGGACGCATTCGAGCGTCCGAGGAGAGCCTTGCCCAGTTGGTTCCGCGGCAATGCGGACATGCGCCGGGACTCAAAGGCGAACTAGGCGAAGTCGCTTTTATGCATAAAGCAATTAGCCTGGGCTTTGCTGTGGCGATTCCTTACGGGCACATCCATCGTTACGATTTCATCGTGGAGAGCGGAACGAAGCTGTGGCGGATACAGGTGAAAACCACGACGGTCAAGGCGAGGGGCATGTACCACGTCACGATTTGCCGTCACGCTAACCGGGAGAGGCGTGCTTACAGCGAATCGGAGATTGATTTTGTAGCGGTTTACATTGTCCCGGAGGACACCTGGTATATTCTGCCGGTGCGCGAGGTCGTGGGGCATCCGTGTCTCCGGTTTCGTCCCAAGGGATATGCGCGCGGGGACATCCACGAGTATTACCGCGAAGCCTGGCATTTGCTGCGGTAGCCGGATGGGTTGGTGTTTGGATGAAGTTTTGCAAGGGCCGGGATTCAGCTGGCCGTTGCAATTCCTCCGTCGCCGCGGAGAATTCCCCGCCAGGCTGAAGCACGGGTCGTGTGTAAGGTTCGATCGAATATTCAATCTCTGCCTCTATTTTTGGCATCATACGTGCTATGAACGATTTATGATACGGTGCGTGATTTTTGTTGGCATAGAGTTACGAAAGTGATAAGACTTCCGGTCAACAACAAGTCATGCCGCCACGATGGAAGGTTGATATGTTGGCTCAGGTGCTGGTGCGCGATCTCCAGAAAGAGATCGGCATGGCTCAGAGCTTTTTCCATGAGGGATCGGTGTTGGTTTTGGTGTTTGGAATCCTTGACTCGTGGACCAATTCTAAACTCACTCCCCCAGTAGGATGGTTTATTGTTAGCGTTTCCATAGCCTCTTATGTGGCTGCTTTATTGATGGAACGGATAGCTCTGTGGGTGTTCCGAGCGTGGGCGTTTTCAGAGTTGCTCATGCATCGTAGGGGGTAATGTCGATGCCTTACATATACTTCTTGGTGACTGGGTTAGCTGTGGTAGTGGCAACAATCGTAGCGGGATTGATGAGAACCTCGGGGACTAGACGCGCCATTCAACAGCAATTGGTTCTGACTGAGTCGGCATCTGAGCGCGAAAAAACGACCAAGGATTACAAAGAACCAGCCGCTATGGTCTCTGCTGGTTAGAACGGCAGCAAGAGTTCGTCCTTGGCTTCTGCTGCGGAACCGTATGGATTGGTGTTTGGATAGTTCCAGCGCGGAGTCTGAGGTCGACCTAAAAGGGTGCCCCACGTCTCGCGGCTTTCGAGATGCGAGTGTCGTGTGCAGCGTACGAAGACTGTCCAAGGCCGAACCTCTTGAAAACTGCCCTTTTAGGAGTGGGTTCTCCCGATAGTGCTGTCCAATGCGTTTGTTGCGTCTGGACTAGCTATGCCTCAGAATTACTGCCAATGCTATTCACAGTCTCGCGTTTCCTTGCCTTCTTCATTGGAGTTCTTGCGTACTACATCGCGTTTTTCATGTATGAAGACGAAGAGGGTAAATGGCAGAACAGAATCGAGAAACTTTGGGTAGCTATCAACGACAAAGAGAAGACCGCGGGTGGCAGCCAAGCGTCGGCATTCTTCAACAAGGTCGCTGACGTCGCCACCAGAGGATTCAACAGAGTCCTTGGTCGAAGCTTGTTTTCTGTTCAATTGGTCGGGGTTTCCACCTCTTATTCGTTCGCCGCCTTGTTCTTGGGCTTAGGCTTTTTTGTATTGTACGTATCGCGGAAAAGTCAGCTCGGGGTTCCTCTGCCTCACGCTGCTGAATATTCGTACCTTAGTCATTTTCTCCTGATTATTGGATCGGCTTGCTTGCTTCTTGCAGTTCTCCCGGCGTTGATGCGATCACGCTGGTCTACGGCGCTGAGTTTACTTCCGCTTTCCTGTGTCTTGTTGGGACTCATTCGTTTATTGGCGAACCACTCCGTAGACAAAGGTCAAGTCGAAATTCTTGTGGCCTTAGTAGTGAGTGTTCTATCGGACATTCTCCTGTTAGCGCTGGTCCGGCTCACCATACGTCGCGTTTCAGCAGACCCCAGCATTTCGAGGATTGCGATTGCAGTCCTGATACAAGCGTGCATAATTTCCCTTTTCATCGCTGCACCTTGGGAGACGTCAGGCTATCTGCGAGGCACCACAGGAAGGGTGGTGCTCGGCGTGGGGATATTCAATGCTTTCACGTGGGCCGCGTCATCGGTATTCTTGCTGGCCCTACTGTTCGTCCTCCTGCACAGGGTAATCTGGCCTATCCTTAGCAGGATGTTTTATCCTCTTGCACGACACGAGTTTGTCCATAACAGGAAGATCATGGCTGGTGTGGGAACAGGCTGCCTCATCTACGCATTCCCACTGATGTCGAGTCACGTAGCGAAGCTGCAGGAGTGGCTTGCTGGATAGGCAAGCAGACAATCCAAAGAGGACCGCAAGGCAGGTGTCCCATCCTAACGTCGTGCTTTTCGACGTTAGGGCGGGAAGTTGATCCTGCTTTGTTCGCCTTGCGCTCTTGCCCGCTATGGCCCTTCCGGTGTTGGAAGCAAGGTCAACGGCGGCGGACAGGAGTGTCCGCCCTACACTATCTATTCCGATTGGGCCTTCGTGTCGGAGCGGAGGATGGCGTTGATGCGGGTTTGGAGCCGCTGCCGGCCTTTTTGAGCCATTGCACGACGTCGTGGTCGACACGGGGTTAGCCGGTCTTTGGGTTCCGGCATGGTGAGCTTGGCATGCTTCCAGAACGATTTGTCCAGTGCGGGAACGTCGGAGTTGTCGATGTCCGCGTCGCGCAGGTGGCGCAGGCGTTTGAAGTCAGTCTTGCTCTTGGTCCGCCAAAAGACGCGGCGCCGGCGTTCAGGAAACTGCAGATCCCTCGCTTCGCTCGGGATGACAAAGTTTTCATGTAGAGTCTCACTTTCATGAATGGGCATCTCGCGCGGGAAACTGCAGATTCCTCGCTGCACTCGGAATGACAAAGTGTTTGTGTGAGTTTTTTTGTATGAGTTTTGTTTGTATGAGTTTGTTTGTATGAGTTTGTTTGTATGAGTTCTTTTGTATGAGGTTTTTCCGTGAATGGGGCATCGATTCTTGTTTTGTCGGACTCAAGGATCCTAATTTGTTCAACTGGCGGCCATTAGGTGGCAGGAGTGGGTTTTTATTATTAGCCAGACTTGGCGGGCGGGTTGGAGGTTTAGGGAGTCGCGGGCGGCTAGGGTTAGATGGACTTCCATGGTTGCTCCGCAATTTACTTGGGCGGCTACGATTACGTCGCGCTGTTCGAGGGAAAGGATTTGTCCGGGGAGGATGTTGCGGGCGCTTAGGCCCTGGGGTGGAACGGTGGCCAGGAGGATGTCGCCGGCGCGAATTCCTACCAACAGAGCTGAGCCGGTTTCGGCGCGCACCAGCGGGGTTTCGAGTTCTACGTTGCTATCGGCTAACCGGCAGGTCATGGTGCCGCGGGCTTCGTTGGTTGCGGCTACCTTCGCGTGGAAAATGTTTTCGAAGCCGATTAGCTGTGCGAGGGATTCACGGCGAGGCGCGGCCATTACTCCGTGCGGGGTGCCGTCGGCGATGATGCGTCCGTTTTCGAGGACTAGCACGCGATCTCCGAGGGCGAAGACCTCTTCGCGGTTGTGGGTTACGTAGAGGATCGGGATGTTGTGGGCGGCGTTCCAGGCGCGGAGATCGTCGATGATTTTCGATTTCGTGGAGGCGTCGAGCGCGGCTAACGGTTCGTCCAGCAGCAGGACGCAGGGGTCGGCGACTAAGGCTCGGGCGAGGGCAACTCTCTGGCGCTCGCCTCCGGAAATTTCTTTGGGCTTGCGATCGTGGAGATTTGCGATCCGGAAGGATTCGAGGATGGCATCACTCTTTTTTCGGCGGTCGCTTCGGTTTATCTGGGCGAGGCCGTACTCGATATTTTTTCTTACCGTGAGATGTGGAAAAAGAGCGAGGTCCTGAAAAACATAGCCGACTCTTCGGCTTTGGACTGGGAGATTCGTCTGGCTTGCGTGGTCGAAGAGAACGCGGGCATCAATCGAGATCTTGCCGGAGTCTGGCGTGGCGAGGCCCGCGATGCAGTCCAGCAGCGTCGTCTTGCCTGCTCCTGAGGGGCCGAAGAGGATCGTGATCCCTTGGGTCGTGGTGAAATCGGTGTCGAGCGCGAAGGCGGAGAAGCTTTTCTTGAGCTGGACCTGCAATTCGTTTTTTGAGGAGTTCGCTTTCATTTGGAGTGGCTGGAAGGGCTTAAACCACAAAGGACACCAAGGTTCACAAAGGCTCGGATTGGTTGGGCTATTTCCATGGCCACACGGCGCCTGTTTTTCGGTTTACTCCGTAGACCAAGGACAGGGCCGCGAAAGAGATTGCTAGCAGCAGCAGCGCGGTCTGATTGGCGGCAGCGTAGTTGAGGGCCTGAACCTGATCGTAGATGTCGATTGAGACCGTCCGCGTAACGCCGGGAATATTCCCTCCCACCATTAAAACGACGCCGAACTCGCCCATGGTGTGGGCGAAGGTGAGAGCGACTCCGGTGATGAGTCCGGGGAGAGAAAGCGGCAGGATGACGCGGCGGAATGTCTGCAGCTTCGACGCGCCCAGAGTTGCCGAGGCCGCGGTCAACCTTGGGTCAACCAGCGCGAATGAGGCGGCGAATGGCTGGACGGCAAAGGGCAGGCTGTAAATGATGGAGCCGATGACCAAGCCTCCGAAGGTGAAGGCGAGGGTGTGTCCGGTGAGGGATTGCCACCAGCGTCCGAAGGGGCTGCGGGAGCCGAGGGCGACCAGCACGTAGAAGCCGAGGACGGTTGGAGGGAGAACAATCGGCAGGGCTACGACGGCTTCGGCGAGAAACTTCCAGCGCCAGCGCGAGTAGGCAATCCAGTAGGCGATAGGCAGTCCGAGGACCAGCAGCACAGCCGCGACCAAGATCGCCAGGCGGATTGTCAGCCAGAACGCTTGCCAGTCCATTAGCTTCGACACGCGCGTGAACAAATACAGGTCAGTATAGCCAAACACGGGAGCGCGGAGTCCCATTCTGGGCCAAGCCTGCGCGGAATGTTCATCGGTCACATCGGGGTGAGCGATGTGACCTATACGATCTCAACTCAGGAGGTTTGGCATGGAGATTCAGGAAGCGATCAAAGTAATCCGCGCACTGGCCGACGGCGTGCATCCCGAGACCGGAGAAGTTCTTCAGGCGGACTCGATTTACCGGAATCCGCAAGCGGTCATGGCTTTGAACCGGGCCTTGGCGGCGTTGGTTACGCAGCAGCAACGGGAACTGAAGACGCCAGCGAGCGCAGGTCAGTACTGGTCGCGGGCCGAGGACAAACAGGTTTGCGAGGAATTGCGCAAGGGGATGGGTCTTGACGAAATCGCCAAGGCGCATAACCGGAGTGTGCCCTCGATTCTCGTGCGGCTGGTCAAGCTGGGGAAGATTGCTCCGGACAAATCGGGTTCGCTGTTTCCGCCACGAGTGGCATGAGGAAAACGTCGGCACGGGCGCGGTTGTGGGGCAAAACTTGCGGCCGAAAGCACGGGCGCGGACGCCCGCGCCTACATTGGCTTGTGTTGTTGGCTTGTTTGGGGACGGCTACTGCTTACGGGCAGGATGTTACAGCGGCTGCGGCTGTGGGGCGCGAGCGGGTCGCTCGGCGGGAGCAATGGTTTTTGCGAGGGCGCAGTTCTCCGGGGCGATCGGGCGCGGCTTCGCTATATCACGCTTATTTGCAGAAAATGCGGATGCGGGCTGCGCGTTTGGCGAGGGCTCGAAAGGGAGACGGCGATGCGTTGCCTGCTTCTTCCAGTGTGGTATGGAGCCCGCTCGGGCCGGTGCCGCTGGCTTCGGGCGCGAGCGGCGCTGGAGAGTATGACTACGGTTGGGTGAGCGGGCGAGCCAGTGCGGTTGCGATTGATCCGGCCGACCCTAGCGGAAATACGGTTTACATCGGTGGAGCTTATGGCGGAGTTTGGAAGTCTACGAATGCTACTCAAGCGGTTGGCCAGAATTCGTCGAGCGTGACCTGGGCTGCGCTCACGGACAACCAGGCTACGCTCGCGGTAGGTGCAATCGCGATTCAGCCGGGAAATGGCGACCCGAACAACAGCGTGATTGTGGTGGGCACGGGAGAGACCAACAGTTCGGCGGACTCCTACTACGGTTTGGGGATTCTGCGATCGGCGGACGCAGGCAATACCTGGGTCCTGACATCTTCAGATAGCACAGGGACGCGATCGTTCGTGGGAATGGGATTCAGCGAGATTGCGTTCAGCAGCAATTCTCCTGACGTGGCGGTGGCGGCTACGGCGGGGGCTTCGGAAGGAATCATTGAAGGGTTGGCGAATCCGCTGACCGCGAATCTTGGGCTTTATTCCTCGGGCGACGGGGGAGTCTCCTGGACATTTGCGAATGTGAGTGATGGCGGTGTGGCGACAGCGGCCGGCTCGGCTACCTCGGTCGTGTACGACGCAGGTGCCGGACTATTTTTTGCGGCGTTGCGCTATCACGGCTTTTACTCGTCGACCGATAGCATCAACTGGACTCGTTTGAGCAATCAGCCTGGCGGCGGGCTGACGGCGAGTGCTTGTCCTCCGAATCCGAGTTCGTCGAGCTGTCCAATCTACCGCGGCGAGATTGCCGTGGTTCCCGGCCGTAATGAGATGTATGTGTGGTATGTGGATGCAAACGATTTTGATCAGGGGATCTGGGAATCGACGAATGGGGGCGGCTCATGGACGCAGATCAATGACGCGGGCATTACCGATTGCGGCGATGAGCTGGGTTGTGGAACAGAACAAGGCAGCTACAATCTGGAGCTGGCGGCGGTGCCGAACGGGAACAGCGGAGTAACCGACCTGTATGCCGGGGCGGTCAACCTTTACAAATGCGAGATTATCAGCACGTCTCCGACCTGCAACGGGACGGGATCGAACACGTTCCTAAATTTGACGCATGCGTATGGGTGCAGCTCAATTGCCAAGGTTCATCCGGCGCAGCATGCGGTGTCATTCCTGGTTAACCGCAGTACGCAGGACGTGATGTACTTCGCCAACGACGGCGGAATTTACCGCGCATTGAATGGCTATGCCGATTTGACCACGGGAACATGTGGCGAGGCCAATCAATTTGACAGCCTGAACATGACGCTGGGATCGATGACGCAGTTTGTTTCTTTTTCGCAGGCTTTGAACGACGCCAGCACGATTCTGGGGGGGACGCAAGGGAACGGATCGCCGGGGACGCAGTCGACGGGCGGCAGTTGGCAGAATGTGAACTTTGGCGATGGCGGTTATACGCAGATCAGTCCGGTCAATGAGGAAGAGTGGTTCGTTTCCAATCCTCCGGATGCAACTTCCGGGGTCAACATTTTCAGTTGTACGAACTCGAATGGCATCAGTTGCCACACGCAGGACTTCCAGAACAATCCGATCGTCAGCAGCGCAACTGTTGGCGGGGACACGGGGGCGTTTTACCCGCCGTACATTCTCGACCCGCAGAATGCTGGTGAACTGATGGTGGGGACGTGCCGAATGTGGCGCGGGGCCAGCGTTGGCGGCGGGTTCACGGTGCTTAGCCACAGCTTTGAAACCGGCGGGGACGGCATCTGTACTGGGGGCGAGGTCAATCTTGTACGCTCGCTGGCGGCGGGAGTGCTCGATACGAATACCGGCCTCTCCAAAGTGATTTACGCAGGGACGGATGGATTCGGTCCGCTTGTTCCCACGACTCCGCCGGGCGGGCACGTGTGGGTGAGCACGAATGTCGCGGCGGGGCCTTCGACCTGGGTGGATCAGACGGGCTCCATCAACCCAAACAATTTTCCGATTTCCGGGATTGCGATGGATACATCCGACACGCAAGGCCTCACTGCCTACGTGAGTATCATGGGCTTCAGCACGGCGAGCTTCCCTACTTCGCATGTTTGGCAGACGACCAACGGCGGATTTTCTTGGAACGATTTCACGGCGAATCTGCCGGATGCTCCAGCGAATGCTGTGGTTGTCGATCCTGCCGCGAATGGGCCTCCGGGACGAGTCTACGTAGCCACGGATGTCGGAGTGTTCTGGAGCTTCACGGCCAGCGCGAGCTGGAGCGAACTGGGGCCGGCGCCAAACAGCGGGCAGGCGGGATACCTCCCGAATGTTGCCGTGACTGCGCTTCACATCTTTACTCGCTCGGATTCGAGCAAGTTGCTGCGCGCGTCTACCTATGGACGCGGGGTGTGGGAGTTTCCGCTGACTCCGGACTTCTCTTTGTCGATTTCCAACACACCGATCACAATATTTTCGGGCCAATCGGCTCCGTTGTTCACGGGTTCGGTTACAGCTCTGGGCGGCTACAACTATCAGGTGAACCTGAGCTGTACTCCAGCTTCGACTTGCGTGGTAACGCCCAGCTTCGCGAACCCACCGGCACCGCCACCCTTGGGAACGCCCATAACCGCTACCGTAACCGCGAGCAGCACACCCGGCGATTACAGCTTCGACCTTCACGGCGCGGGGACCGACCCAAACCAGATCGCGAACGATGCCGGTTTTACGTTGAAGGTGGTGGATTTTGAGTTGACTGTGCCCTCGCCGTCGAGCATCACGCTTCCGCCGGCGAGTGTTTCGGGGCCAGTATTGTTCCAGGTAACGGGGCTGGGATCGTTCGATGACACGGTAAATCTTTCCTGTGGGAATAAACCGTCGGGAGCAACCTGCAAGTTCTATGTCAACAATCAACTTGTAGAGTCGGTGAATCCCACAGCAAGCAATCCCGTAGTACCTGTGACGCTAACGGTGACCACTGCTCCCAACGCAACCGCCGGGACATTTCCAATTACCATCAACGGATCTGTGACAAATGGCCCGACCAGAACATCGCCGAAGAACTTGTCTTTGACGATCACACTGGACTATTCGCTGGCGATCAGTAATCCGGCATTGCAGGCATACGTCAACTCCACGGTAAAGTTCAATGGAGTATTGACTTCACTGAACGGGTACAGCAGCGCTGTGAATTTGAGTTGTGGGGAGGGTGCGCCTCCTACGTGCTCCGCTGCGCCGTCAAGCGTAGTGCCGAGTTCGAGTGGCGCGCCGTTCATCGTTACCGTGGGCAGCGGCAGTTGTGGAATTTACAAGTTCAACATCTTAGCGGTGGGCACCGATTCGCAAAAGACTTCGCATCTGCTTCCGGTGACATTCACGGCAAATTCCTATACGGCGCCGGATTACACCCTCGAGGTCACTCCCGATTCCCAGACCGCACCGGTGAACACGGCGGCGATCTTTAATGGGACGCTGCAAGGGACTGACTGCTATAACAGCGCGGTGAACCTGAGTTGCGGATCGAACCATCCTCCGAGTTGCACGGTTTCTCCGGCCAGCCTCGTGCCCACGGTGAGTCCGGCCCCGCCTGCGGCATTCACCGTGACCGTAAGCAGCAACGCTGATCAGACTTACAACTTCAATATTGCGGGCGTGGGCACAGATCCGCTGAAGCGACAGCAACAGAAGCTGGTGACTTTTACTTCGACGGGCGGCTCCGGAGCTGGGTCATTCTCTTTCGCAATCATGCCACCTTCGAGCGTTCAGTCGCTGCCCGCTGGTCAGCCTGCAATCTACCAGCTTGATCTGGTGCCATCGGGAGGCCCGTTTCCTCGGGAGGCGATTTTGTCGTTCTCCGGCAATTGCCCTCCGTTGAGCACATGTTCGCTCAGTTCTACGGAGGTGAACAAAGGCAGCGGGAACACGCACGTGACTTTTACCATCACAACCACAGCCCCGGTTATCGCCGGGGCGCGTCCCGCCGGGACACTACTTTACGCGCTGTGGCTTTCGTTGCCGGGGTTGATCATGGTTGTCGGTAGAGTGGGGCAGCGGCGGAAACGATTTGTACTTTTCTTTTTGCTTACGCTTATCGTCTCGGGACTTTCGCTGGAAATTGCTTGTAGCAGCGGGCTTCAAGGCAATGGAACAGGTGGAAACGGACAGCCGGGGACGACACCGGGAACTTATATCATGACGGTGAGCGCTACGGTGAGTTCACTTCCTCAGCAGACGGCTCAGGTGCAGTTGACGGTTAATTAGCTTCTGGCTTCTAGCTTCTGGCTTCTGGCTCGCCCCGGATGAGGCGTCCGGGGCTACGTGTGTGTTGACAGAACTGGGTGCGGGCACACGAGCGGTGACGCTCGCGTCTACATTTCGACGTCTACATTTCGCATTGGGCGCGTTTTCCATTTATCTTGTTAGCAACGCTCTCGGCTTTCCTGATCGAGGGCTTGCTTACACATGCCTGATCAGAACTTTGACATCGTGGTTATCGGCGGTGGAATTGTGGGTTTGTCGACCGCGATGCAAGCTTGCCGCCTCTTTCCGAAGCTACGCCTGCTGCTGGTGGAAAAAGAAGACCGGGTGGCTCGTCATCAGAGCGGACACAACAGCGGGGTGATTCATTCTGGAATCTATTACAAGCCCGGTTCACTGAAGGCCAAGCTCTGCGTGGAAGGGGCGGCCGCGATGACGGCGTTCTGCCGCGAACATGGCATTCCGGTGGAGATCTGCGGAAAGATTATTGTCGCAACCAGTGCGGAAGAAATCCCGCGCTTGCAAGGGTTGTTGCAACGCGGACAGGCCAACGGAATTATCGGCTTGAAAGTGTTGGAGAAGGCGGAGGTGCGCGAGATCGAGCCTCACTGTGGAGGCGTGAGCTGGCTGCACGTGCCCAGCACGGGAATCACCGATTATGTGGCCGTCTGCCAAAAGTACGCGGAGTTGATCGTCGCGCAAGGTGGGACAGTGAAAACCGGGACCGAAGTCACCGGCATCACCCGGAGCGGTGGAGAAGCCGTGGTCGAAAGTACCGGGGGAACCATCGGGACAAAATATTTGATTAACTGTGCGGGCCTGCACAGCGATCGCGTCAGCCGCCTGGCGGGAGAAAAGACAGAAGTCACGATCGTGCCATTTCGCGGCGAGTATTACGATCTGGTGGCGGAGCGGGAGCATCTGGTTCACGGGCTGCTTTATCCCGTGCCCGATCTGCGTTTCCCATTCTTGGGAGTGCATTTCACGCGCCGGATTGGTGGTGGCGTTGATGCCGGACCTAACGCGGTGCTGGCCTTTAAGCGGGAGGGTTACCGGCGAACTGATTTCAGCCTGCAAGACGCGGCCGGCACATTCTCCTATCCTGGTTTCTGGCGTATGGCTGCGAAATACTGGCGCAGCGGCGCTGGAGAATTTTACCGGTCCTTCCACAAAGCAGCCTTCGTGCGCGCGCTGCAAACTTTGCTGCCCGAGATTCAGAGCTCTGATTTGGTTGCGGACGGTTCCGGCGTGCGCGCGACCGCAGTTAGCCGCGACGGATCGCTGGTCGATGATTTTCAGTTTGTGTGTTCGCAGAATATGCTGCATGTGTGGAATGTGGTGTCGCCGGCGGCGACGGCGTCCCTGCCCATCGGGCGCGAGATCGTGCGGATGGCGCAACAGGGATTTGGACTGGCGTCAGGATGAAGGACCACTAGCGCAAATCGAGCAAACCTGCTTCTAGACTCGCGTCTGAATTCGGCATCCAAGCTCGCTCTGTACCGTTCTGGGACATTACGGAAGGTGTGGGCAGCCGCTGACGGTCGATATTCGTCGATAAATAGAGTACACTCATATACTTACAGTGAACCACTAGTATTAAGCCCGGGCTCCATTCTTATGGCACTAAAGTGCTATTTACGCTGTATAGTTATGAGAATAAAGTCTCGGTAGCGGTCGCCAGGGGGTGGCGACTGTTGGGTGGGCATTCTCCTCCGTGCATTTGTGACCCGTCCTTGCAGATGTTTTAACTTCTCTGGCCAAGCAAAAACCAACCTTTGTGGGAAGAGTGTCATCTCGAAGGTGCGGTTTAACTGAATGGATAGTTCGGAGAGCCCCCTCCGAACAGGTGGTCTAAAATTCTTATGGCTCATGCTATCGCCTTACCCGAAGTTTCTGAAGTGATCCGAGTGCTGGCCGCCGACGCAACTAGAATGAACAGCCAACTCCTGGCTGCGGCTCTAGAGCGCGACAAACGGTTTGAGGTGCTGGATCCGGTGTCGGATGGCCGGGGAATCGTTGCTGCAGTGGCCAAGGAAAAACCGGCGGTGGTGGTGATCAGCGCCGAACTCGATGATGACAAGCGCAAAGGGTTCGAGGTGGCGCGCGAACTGCACGCCCTGCACAGTGAAACTCGCGTGGTGATGCTGCTCGACTCGTCAGAACGTAGCCAAGTTGTGGAGGCATTCCGGACGGGAGCGCGCGGTGTTTTCTGCCGCAGCGAATCGCTGATGTCGCTGGCGAGATGCATCCAGTGCGTCAGTGAAGGCCAAATCTGGGCGAATAGCAAAGAGTTGCGCTACTTGTTGGAGGCGCTGGGTGAAGCCCTGCCGCTGCGAGTGGTTGACACGCGCGGGGCGGCATTGCTTTCGCGGCGCGAGGTCGAGGTGGTGCGCTGTGTGGCGGAGGGATTGTCGAACCGCGAGATCGCGCAACGGCTCGGCCTGACCGAACATACGGTCAAGAATTATTTGTTCCGCATCTTTGACAAGCTGGGGGTGTCCAAACGGGTTGAGGTGGTTCTGTACGCCTACAGCCTGGGCAGCCTGGCTGAACTCGGGACTCCGCACAACGACGGCAATGGGAAGAAGACGCTTCCCGTGGCGTCAAGTAAGGTGCCGGGGACGTCTCAGGCTGTGGCACATTTCCCTACGCCTGAGGTCTCGCGGCTGGCGAAGGCGTAGTCGAATCGCTGGGGTTCACGGGACTTCTGCACCTTCGAAAGTGCTCTGAAAAGCCACGTTGCTGATGATGAACCTGTCTGGTTTTCTCTTCCCGCTAAATAGACGCGAGCAATCCGCTCGATAATCGCTGGCTATGACCGGTCTACGTCGGTGCGAGCCCGAACCGGGCTCCCGAGTCTGGGGCTGCTGATTGCCTTGTCCAGAGAGTCCTGCCAGTTCTTGAGCTTCGTGGCCACCTGTTGCATGTAAGCTGCAGCTTCGGCGGGGCTCAAAATCTCGTGATTGTTTTGCCCGTTGGAGGGGGGAGAAGAGTTCCGGCTCGGGGGGTGGGGCATGTCAACGAGGTTGACGGGAACATCAGAGGTAAATTTCGAAATGTCCAGATCGGCGATCACTTCCCTCACCGCTTCCGAGTCGACGATCTTCTTTTGCATTGCGCAGGTGAGGGAAAGCGCATTAAAACAAAAGTTGTTGATGTTCCTGGGAATGCCTTCGGTGAATCTTGCGATATCGTAATAAACCTCGGGAGCAAATAGAGGTTCGCCCTCGTAGCCGGCGATGCGGAGCCGATGCTCGATGTAATTCTTGATCTCTCCCGCAGAGAGCGGTTCGAGCCCATGAACAATAGAGACGCGCTGGCGCAACTGCGACAGGCCGGGGCTGGCCAGTTTGTCAGCCAGTTCGGGTTGTCCGGCCAGGATGATGTGCATCAACTTGGCGCGCGGCGTCTCGAAGTCGGAAAGCAGCCGCACCGTCTCCAGCACGGAAGGATCCAGATTCTGCGCCTCGTCGATGACCACAATGAAGCGATTGCCCGCGCGCGCCTCCTGCAGCAGACGGCGATTGAATTCTTCGTGCATTTTAACGAAATCGTTTCCGTCACTCTCGTAGCCCAATTCAGCCAGCAGGAAGCGCATGAACTCGCGGGAGGTGCATTGGGTCTGGAAGAGGAATGCGGTGCGCGCGGAGCTGCGAAATTTCTCCAGGAGATGAAACAGGATCGTGGTCTTGCCCATGCCCGGCTTGGCGATGAGGCCCAGGAATCCACGATTCGCTTCGATGCCGTAGTACAGGGAGGCTAGCGCTTCACGATGCGCCGCGCTGAGATACAAGAATCGCGGGTCCGGAGTTACACCGAACGGCTGTTCCCGCAATCCGAAATACTTCTCATACATGCCGCTCTCCTACTGTTTCATCTGTGCTCAAGTTGGCTCGAAGCCGGCGGACCACCGAGCCAGCGCCTTCTCGGGATATCAGCACACATGTCTTAATTGACACAAAGAATCCTCGGACGGGAAGGGTCTGCAGGCGAGATCCGTCTCCTTTACACTCTGCCCGAAAGACCAACGGGTCAACAAGAGGATAAAAGTCATAGAGCCAAACGTCTCGGTTCCACGGCAAGGGTTGAGTTGAGCCTGGACTCGAGTGTTAATCCACTCCCAACTGATTCTACGGCAATTAGCGCGATGCGCCAATTACATGGTACCAAAAACGCGGTCCAAGAGCCCGACGACTCCTTGTGAGGCATAGTGTTTGCGCGTAAAATTTGCCAGTTCCTCCCCTTAATTAAACTGCTGGTTTATGTTCACGTGGAATCCGTCCCCAATCCCGATCTCAGGATTAAAGTCCTGGTAGCAGACGCGGTCGCCATGAGCTGCCAGCTCCTAGTGGACGCATTGCTGCGCAGCAAACGATACGACGCCGTGGCGGCTGCCTCTCCGGAAGAGGTTATCCTGATGCTCGACCGTGCTCAATTTGACGTCGTGCTGATCAGCACCAGTTTTTCACCGGATCCCGTCGAAGGACTGCGCTTCGTGAGTGAAGTTCGAGACCTGCACCGCGAAGTGAGCATCGTGGTTTTGCTGGACGCTCTGGAGCGGAACCTGGTGGTGGAAGCGTTCCGCGCTGGGGCTCACGGAGTTTTTCCCCGATCGGATTCATTTCAGGCGCTGTGCAAATGCATTCTTTGCGTGCACGAAGGCCAAGTGTGGGCCAGCTCCACGGAACTGCAATATGTTCTGGACGCGCTGGTCGACCCTCTTCCCATCGAGACCCGCGGATTGCCGAGTTCGCGACCGCTGAGCAAACGCGAGGATGAGATCGCGCACATGGTCGCCGAAGGATTTACCAATCGCCAGATTTCTGAGCGGCTGGATTTGAGCGAACATACCATTAAGAATTATCTGTTCCGGGTCTTCGAGAAACTCGGAGTCTCCACCCGAGTTGAGCTGACTCTCTATGCCCTCAAACGCGGCAAGGTTCCCCGGACCAGGCCGCAGCCGACGAGTGCCCTCTCCAAACCAGAGCCCCGGCTGGTCGGCAGCGAGAATTAGGGTTCGTTCTCTATTCTGCCAACCTTGGATTGCAAATCTATCTGCACTTGGCGACTATCAGGGTCATATCGTCGGACGGCTCGTGGGGACTGAATCTCTTAACATCATCGACAATCGAAGCAACCAAAGTCTGGCGAAGACTGCTGACAATGTCGTCGCAGTGAGTCGATAAGGCGTCGCTCTCCGAATTCTTCTCCGCTGCCGTTGAACGCTTCGGTTATGCCGTCGGTGTAGAGTGCGAAGGTGTCTCCGCAGCAGAGTGGGCGTTCCCCGGTCGAGCAATCCCATTCCTTGAAGAGTCCCAGAACGGTGCAGGTGGAGTTAAGCCGCTCCAGCGTGCCATCGTGGCGGAGCAGAAGCGCGCAGAGATGGCCGCAATTCACATAACGCAAGCGCCGAACGCGGTCGTCGTATTCGGCAAAGAATAGCGTGGCATAGGCGCTGTCAATCGAGTTCTCGTAAAACAAACGATTTACCAATTGCAGGAAGCGCTCGCGGCTGATCCGCCGCGATCGCGCACTGGCTGCGCAGGTTCGCTTGCAGATTAGCCATCAAGAGTGCTGCCGCAATTCCCTTCCCTGAAATGTCGCCGACCACCAGCCCGAGCCGCTCGCTACCCAGGTCAAGAAAATCGAAGTAATCTCCACCAACCTCTCGAGCCTGGGTACAAACTCCCGAGTAATCGAGCGTCGTCAGGGGCGGGAGCGTTTGCGGAAACAGCCTGGTCTGCACGAGCTTGGCGATTTCCATTTCCCGGACAGCGCGACGCTCCGACTCCAACTTCGCCGCAGCCGCGCGGCGGTGCGCTTCGACAGCCCGGCTCTCCTCGTCGAAGCTGACCAGCGCAAAGGAGTTTCCGTCCAGATCTTTGAATTCGGTGAATACACCGCCCCAGACCGGTGCCGGCTCGGCGGGCGGTAACGTGTGGTCATTCGACCCCGGGACCGGCGCCGGCCGTTCATACTTGATGCGCTTCAGGCGCGGCGTATATCGAAACCGGACCCCGCGCTGGTGCCATTCGCGATACTTTGCCACCACATCTTCGGTAACAAAAACGACCTGCGTAGGACGGCCGATGAGCGCGTACTCTTTGGAGTCAGGCGTGGGTGCGACCAGCGAGAGCACGGCACTTCCGTCGGGAGGAGCAACTGCAACCCAGCGCTGACCAGATCCAAAGCGAACGTCGCCCACCAGACTGAACCCCAACTGGTCCAGGTAGAATCGCAGGCTTTGATCCTGATCGCGCACGAAAACATTAATCGCGTGGATGCGGAGATGCGGCGGTTGCGGCTCCGGGCGAAGAGTAGGCTGGTCTGCGAAAAGCGGTGGAGGAGAGCTGCCCATCCGCGTGATTATATCGTCCAAAGACTATTCCTTGGTCACGCGGACGCATCGCATGGTAAGTCAGCGGGGCCGGTTGTTCGATTCCGAAGTCTCCATTAGGGCAATCTGAAGCTGACGGTAATTTGAGTCTGAAATTCTTCCGGCGAGCCGCTTCGGTAAAAGGGCTTAAAGCGCCATTGCCGGACGGCATCGGTTGCAGCGCTGGCGAGTTGAGGGTCGCCACTGATCGTGGTGAGCTTTTCGACCGTTCCGTCCTTACCCACCAAAGCCTCGAGAACCACTGAGCCCTGAATATGCTGCTCTCTGGCTGGTTCAGGATATTCAGGTTCTACGCGTAGAGCAAGGTACTGGTCAGCAACCTTCGAAGGCACGTTGATGGGCTGGCCGGTTGTGTCCGTCGCGTTCCGTGGGCTTTGCGATGACGTCCGAAAGATGACTTTCCCACCTTCGTAAACAACCAGTCCGCCCGGAACGACACCCGTCTCGCCCGGTTGCGACCCTCCCTGTTTGGACCCGCTTTGCTGGGGCGCGCTTTGCTGGGACCTACTCTGCTGGGGAGGAACCGGCGCAGTCGTAACGCTGGCAGGCGTGGGTTGATCGGCGACAGCTGCCGCGGCACTCGGGCCCGATGTACCGGCCTCAGGCGGTTTGACCTGCGCCGCCTGAGCGGCGACATTCACCGATGTTCCGGGTTTTGGTCCCATTGGCCCCCTTGGTCTTCGCACGTAACCCATCATCCAACCCAAGAACAACGCCGCGGCAATCACAGCCAGCGTCAGGACGCTCGTCCAATAATCTCTTGGTCTAGGCGCGGTGTCTGTCGTTACTCCGGGTGACGTGTCAGCCGCGGGAACAGGAATATCAGGCTCGGCGTGATCAATCTCGGCAAGACTCGCTTGCGCGGGATCAAGCTGTAACGAATCAAGCCCTATCGAATCAATCTGCAAATGATCCACGCTCTCCACATCCGCAGCCATGGCAGATGTCGCTGCATCCAGGGAAGAGGACGGAAACACGGGAGCGGAGGGGGCTAGCACGTCGGCGGCACGATCAACATTGTTGATAATGCTGCGAGAAAGAGCTTGCAGGGTTTGAATCTCGCGATCACTAAAGGCGTTGGGGCGGGGGGAAAAAATCTCAAACACGCCCAGAAGCTTGTTCTCTCTTACAACCGGAAAGACAAGGATGGAACGTACACCCAGGCTCCGGCAGACCTCGGCATTCACGCGGGAATCGGTTTCCGTGTCGTCGCAACGCTGCCACTTCTTGCTTTGAACACAAGCGCCGGAGAGGCCGGCATCCACGTCCAACTGAACTCCAAGATCAGGAGCGTTGTCGCCCGTGGTGGCGCGGCAGACGATCTCATCGCCGCGCGCCAGGGCTATAGCAGCAGCGGTCGCACCTGTGGCTAAACGGGCGTGCTCAACAATTTCATTCAGCACCAGATCAAGCGCCAGGTCCGCGGACAGAGCTCCGCCGCCATGCGCCGAGAGCGCTGTTGCCAGCTCCGAAAGGGATAGGCCGTCTGTCAGTTCGCCGCCTTCGTTTTCGCTCAGCGAAATCGGCGCACCACTCGGCCGTAGAGGATCGAACGGATCGGGCCGAGGTATCGGAACATGAGCCATTTCACAAGCCTAAGACAAACTACGCGGAGTTCTGGCTCGAATGCAGCCATTCCCGCCTGAATCTACTGCTACCTAGTTTAGACCTTGGAGCGGAGTTTCCCGCGAAAAAAGCACGTTGTCAACCCCAAATCGGGCCTGGTCGCTGCCTTCTGTCGGCCGCGCCCTACCTGGCGTTGCCTGTAACTTCTACCAGTTTCACATGATAGGCAATCTGCGTAGTCTGGCACCGAAGAAGCGCAGGCCTACGGGATTGCCAAATGCCACCCCGCCTTGCGTACCGCGAAGAGGGAAAAATGCGAATACAAGAATTGTGGTTGGTTCTGTTATTGTCGGTCTTGTCAGTTTGCGCGGCTAGCGCGGTGGCTCAAACCGAAAAGGCTGCCCCCGCTGCTAATTTGCCGCAGACCTACTCGGCGACTGCATTCGGCCAAGCTGGATCGCTCGCCGGGAAGAGCTTTGGAGTAACGGTGTACGTTACAGCATGGACGAGTGACCAGGAAGCTCATGATTTTGCTACCGTGCTAGAAAACAGCGGTCCGAACGGGCTGGTGAACGCGTTGGGCAAATCCAAAGAAGTAGGCCGCTTGTCTCCCACCGGGTTCGTCGGCAGCACCTTTCGCTTTGCGCGGGTCAAGACGGGAGCAGGGGGCGAGAGTCGCATCATCATGGTGACCGACCGCCCTATCGCGTTCGGCGAAAGTTATAACGGTACACGTTCCCGCGACTATCAGTTTGGGATTGTCGTCCTGAATTTAGACAAAGATGGTAATGGCACCGGCACCCTGGCGCCCGTATGCAAGATCAAATTCAACAAGAAGGATGAACTGGAAATCGAGAACTACGGCCAGAAACCGTTACGCCTCGCCAATGTGCGGCTGGCGAAATAACGCGTCTGAAAATCACTCCGCCTTGTGCCAGGTTTTATCCGGCGAGTAATCCTTAATCGCGCTGGCAAGTTCGGCGGTTTTGGGGCCGAGGTCTTTCTGATAGATAACTCCGTCCTGGCCGACGATGAAGGTCATCACGCCCGAGGAACGGTAGTCCGCGGGATAGGCCAGCAGGGCAAAGCCGCCGGTCATGTCGCCATTCACAATGTAACTCTTGGCGCCGCCGTGAGCGCTCTTCCCCTGGGCGGTCAATATCCGATAATAGTAGCCGTGGAATGGTGAAGGTCCCTCGGCGTCCTTCTTGCCGTAACCCTCGCCAGTGGCATAAGCAACCAACGGGCCGGCAGGACTTTCTGGTTCGCCTTCGGAGGTCTTCCAATAAAGCCCATTGTGCTTGCCTTCCTCACTGGCGAACTTCGCCGCATATTGCTGCGGCTTGCCATCGCGCGACTCGCTGTAGTAATCGTTCTCGGCATCGATGAGGGCGTCGAGGACCTCCATTGCCGCGAATTCGTTTTTGCCGATGCGGCGGAACAGGATTTCTTTCGTGGCGGCTTCGGTGTCAAAATACCAAACCCCACCCTTGCTCACCAATGGCAACGGCACAGGCCAGTTCTCAGCTCCGACGTAGAGGGTGGTAGTCCCGTCCGGTTGCCTGGCCAGGCGATGCATCTGCTCGTACTTGGCGATGAATTGTTCCCGGCTGTTGTTGTCTTGCACGTCATCCGTTGAAGAGACGATCGGAGCTCCTGCCGGTCCAAGGATATCGAGCAGCGCCGAATTGTCGCCACTTTGCGCGGCTGCAAACAAGGCCTGGCTCGCGTCTTCGGCTGACGGAAAAGTCTTCTGTCCGGCCTGCTGGGCAAGACCGAGCCCGCTCACAATCAGCACCATTAGGATCATCGGGACAAAGCCCCTCGCTAGACGGTTCTTCCCGGTTTCCGCGATTGGCGACCGCTGTGACATTGGCATCTCCTCCATTTGGTTGCGTCGGATCGTTTTATGCGTCATCGCTGGGCCACCCTTAGCGCTTTCTACCGCCGCCGCCACCGTGTGCGGCCCCGCTGCTGCGTGCCCCGCCTCCACCGGAGAAACTGGATTGCCCGCGTGACTGCGCGGCGGCCGTGCTGCCCCCTGAGCCGTAGCCACTGAAGGCGCCAGACTTAGTCCCAGTGTCTCGATTCTGGCCGTATCCGCGATTGGCGTTGTTCTGCGCCCGATTTTGCACCTGGGCCTGATTGTTCTGAACGTTGTCCCGGTTCGCGGGCAATTGGGTTGCCTTGTTACCAGTGTTGGTGGTGTTGCCACCCGTGTTGATATTCACCGTGTTGCCGCCACGATTGACCGTGTTTCCGCTGAGATTGCCACCGCTATTCACCGTGTTGCCGCTGCGGTTCACGTTGGTGTTTCCGCTACGGTTCACGTTGGTGTTCGAGCCGTAAGGCGTCGGCCTTGGATAATTATTAGGGTTACGGTAGTAGGAGTTCCGGTTCACAAAAACATTGCTGTTGGAAACGTAAACGTTGCGGTTGTAGACCACGGTTCCGCCATGCCAGTTTGTGCCCCAAGAATTCCATCCCCACCCGCAACATCCTCCCCCTGAAATGGCTGCACCGACCATCATTCCAACACCAAACGAGATAATCGACGCAGCCGCCATATCTGCACCGCTATAGCCGGGATAGGCAGGCACGGGAGCGCCATACACTACGGTTGGATTGTAGGTGGGAACGTAGACTACCTGCGGATTGGCGGGTTGAATAATCACGGTAGTCTGGCTCCCGGTACCCTGCGTGGTCACCGTCTGTTGCGGGGTGGTCTTCAGGTTACCGGCGTCTTTGGCCTTCCGCCGCAGTTCCTGCACCGCGTTCATCACGTCCTGCTGCTGGTTGAAATAAGCGTCTCCCAAGGCCGAAGTCCAGGAGAGATTCTTGCTCATGTTATCGAGCACGGAGGGAAATTGCGTCAGGGCCTTCACGCTCGCATCCCACGCTTGCTTATCGACCGCCTTGGCGAGGTCGTCGCCTTTCAGGCTGGAGTTTTGCTGCAACCAGCGGTCAGCCTCCACGATTTGTGTCGGGAACGTGGAGCCGGCCAGGATCTGCGCCACCAGAGCGTCCGGATACAGGGCGATGGGCGCCACCAGTTGCTCCAACTGCTCAATCGACTGCCCGGCCGGCGCCTGGGCCGGCGGCGTCTGGTAAGCATTGCCTTCGAGCGGACAAGTCACAACCCCCAGAGTCCACGCCAGAAGGAATGCCATGATTTGTTTTGAAGTCGTCATGGTTGAAACTCTCATTTTGTTCTCCATGCTTCGTGCGTGCGCGGGTCTGCAAATCTCCCCTAAACAACCACGAGCTCTTGTAGGCTTAAGCATTTCGTTCAACACCTCGGCATTCCACTGATCAGGACCAAGCTCTGGGCGCACTCTGGAAGTTGCGGCACAAACCAGCTGACACAATTGCGAGGATTCTCTGAATCAGAGTAGTCGTACGGCGAGTGGGTCTACGACTAGTAAAACTGATAGTTCCGCGAAGAACAGATCAGAGGCGGGACGAACTAAGGTTGCCGGCTCGAGATTCCGGACGGTTTTTCTGATTACGCAGCCTCTTTCGTTTCCCACGACCTCACGAGTCCTGCGCCTTTTTCGATCGAGGTGACGACCTTCATCTTTTTCCAATCGTACGGCAATTCTTTGCCGCACTCCAGACAAACAACATAGGTGCCGGTAAGGCATGCCGCACTGCCGCGGCGGGGGCGGGAACGAGGGGTGACGGGAAAACTGTAATGTGAATGCCAACAGCCGAAGACCGCATCGAGCAGCTTTGAGAACATACGACCTCCACAGCGGCGCTCGTATCGGCCCTTAATGAAGCCTCGCCGGAAAGCCCCTCTTGTCACCGAAAACTGAGTCTCGGCCATTCGGAAGACAAGAAGGCGCTCCTTTACGCCGGTCCACGGCGCCAAGAAGCGCTCCGACGGCGACAAGTAATCCGTGCGGCATCGCCGTCCTTTGCTCAAAGTAGAGCAAAACCGCCAAATTAAGGGAACTAGCAGAAACACGAGAAACGAGGAAATAAATTGCATGTCGATCTGCCGGTTCAGCCATGCGGATTTCGGTGCTTTTTCACGCTTTCGGACCTTGCCTCGATGCCTCATTGCTCTCGAGCAAGCGCGAGATTGCCTTTGAGCAACGACTGCAGCGCTCCAATATGCCATTCTTGGCAGTCATCAGTTCAGCACCGCCAGGTCAGCGACTCGGCTTTGAACTTTGACCAGGGCGGAGGCTGTTCTCAATTGCTGCAGGTTCGTACTCTAGTAGTAGACGATTTCGCATCCTTCCGGCGCCGGGTCTGCTGGATGCTGGAGGAAAACCCTCAAGTCCGAGTCATCTGCGAGGCAGCCGACGGATTAGAGGCGGTTCAGAAAGCGGTAGAATTTCAGCCAGACCTGATCCTGCTCGACAGCGACCTCCCAAAACTGAGTGGGATCGAAGCCGCCCGGCAGATCCGCAAGGCCGCTCCCCAATCCAGAATAATCTTCTTGACTCAGGATGCCGATCCTGATGTTGTGCAAGATGCTTTCAGCTTGGGGGCGCGGGGCTACGTCATTAAGGCAGATGCTGCCCGGGAGCTATTGACTGCCCTGAGAGTCGTAATTCTGGGCAACCAGTATGTCAGTCGCGCATTGGCTGGGTTCGACCTGACGGATGCGGCGGACGAATATCCCGATCTGCCCAGCGGAATTAGGCCATAGCCAGTAACGCACCGCTACAAACTTGTAGTGTTGCGATCAATCAGAAATAGGAGAAATACTTCAACGTGACCCTTAAATCAGTTGCAAGAACGATGTTGTTCTGTCTGCTTTCCGCGCTTTCTTCTTCGGTCTGGGCTCAGACCGCAACCTTTCACAAGCTGCCAAGTCCAACCGGCCCTACCTGGTCGAACTACGCACTCTCGCAAGACGGCCTGGTGATGGCGGCGAACTACGGCGGTAAGATTTTCCGTTGGACCGCCAAAGACGGATTCGCTGACCTCGGACCGGGCGATCCCAACAGCAGCGCCATCGGAATCTCGAAGGACGGTTCGACCATCATTTCTTCACTCATCGACTCCGACGGGAACGGCACTCCCGCGATCTGGAAAAAGGCAACCGGATGGACTGATCTAGGCCATCCCGCGAACGGGTGCTTGCTCGATCAGGAATGGGGCAGCGGTTATGGCGTGAGCGGCGACGGTTCTATTGCTGTCGGCCTGGCCTGGTATTGTCCAGGAGCCGAGGCTTTCGAGTGGACTGAAAAAAGCGGCATGACACACCTGAGTCACCCCGTCGGCAGAAGCAGTCGGGCATCCGCCATCTCGGCCGATGGAAATACGATTGTGGGTTTCTCTGAGGATCCAACCGGAGGCTACCGTCGCCCGGTGCGCTGGGTTTCCGGAAAGACCGATTGGTTTGCAGGCAAGCATGCTATCGGAGAAGCCACAGCCGTAAGTTATGACGGCTCGCAGATCGTAGGCCAGGACTCGACGCTGAAGGGATCCTATGCCTTTTATTATTCGCAGCAGAGCGGCCTCGTCCGCTTGGGTACGGTTTCGGGTATTTCATCCGACCAGAGTATCGCCAACGCAGTCGCCAACAATGGCATGACTGTAGGTTGGAGTGGCGACCCGTTCGGGGGCGGCATCCAGGCATTCGTATGGACCCCAAAAATGAAGATTGGCTCGCTCAAGAAGTACTTGAATGCTCACGGGGCGAAGATTCCCGCCAGCGTCTACCTCACAACCGCTGTCGCGGTTTCTGCTGACGGATCGACGATCGCGGGTGAGTGGCAGGACGCAAACTTCAATCAGGGAGGATGGATCGCTCACCTGAAGTAAGGGATCCCATCTCCGGATCGGCTCAGACGGCCGGTCAAAACGCAATCGCAAAAAACCGAGGCAAGTGCTGCTCGCAGCACTTGCCTTCTTGAATAAAGCACCAAATCACGAATGGCAGTGAATACGCAACACCACAAACAGGGGTCCTGTAAGACATGTCATTAATCCGCATTCTGGTGGTTGACGATTTCGAACCTTGGCGTCGCTTCGTCCTGTCGATGCTGAAGCAAAATCCCGAATTGCAAGTCGTCTGCGAGTCCTCAGATGGATTGGAAGCGGTTCAAAGGGCCGAAGAACTGCAGCCGGATCTAATTCTGCTCGATGTCGGCCTGCCACGACTGAATGGAATCGAAGCTGCCCGGCGAATCCGCCAGATTGCACCACACTCCAGAATACTGTTCGTAAGTCAGGAATCTTCTCCCGAGGTGGCCAAAGAAGGTCTCAGGCTGGGCGCTTGGGGTTACGTTATCAAGTCCCATGCCGGAGGCGAACTGCTAGCAGCAGTGGAGGCCGTGATTCGTGGCGAGCAGTTTGTCAGTGCCAGCCTGGGTGGGGAGGTTTTTTCCGCTATCGAGGATGAGCACGCTCTCAGCCGCCTTCGCCGCGAGGAAGTTCTGCACCAGGTACCGCCGCTCCCGCGAAAATCCGAAACCTCCCGCTCTCACCACGTTGAATTCTATGCTGACGACGAGTGTTTTCTGGATAGCTTTACTCGTGCTATCGGTTCTGCCCTGAAGGCTGGGAACGCGGTGATCGTGGTCGCGACAGAGTCGCACCGGGACAGTCTTCTTCAGAGATTGCAGGCGCATGGTCTGGCGTGCGGGGAATGTGCGCCCACTTTGTTGGCAGAGGGCAAAGCAGATGCCGCGATCCGGCTCGAACAGCTCTGGGACGAGATGGCTAAAAGTTATGACGTGGATATTCTATGTGGATATCCATTAGGCAGCTTTCACCGCATCCCGCACAGCCAGGCCTTCCAGAGAATTTGCGCAGAACACTCAGCTGTCTATTCTCGATGACAACTGTCCCTAGATAAGCCTTTAGCCTGAAGCGTTCTTAACTAGCCGCGCGCACAGAATCGATTCCAGAAACGACAGGCACGCGAACCTCAATCGTAGTTCCACCCGGTTTCGATCCAATCGAGATTGTGCCGTTCACCAGCCTGACTCGCTCCCGCATGCTGATGAGACCGAGCCCGGGGCCTTTCATGGCTGCGTCGACATCAAAGCCTACGCCGGTATCGCTAACCGAGAGATGAATTTCGCCCGGTGTCCCCTGCAGTTGCACATCGAAGCGCCGCGCCCCACTATGCTTCGCCGCATTGTGTAAAGCCTCTTGTAGAACACGGAACAGGCAAAGGGAAACGTCCGGTGGCACTGGCAGAGGCAAATCGTGGTTTCTGAATTCAATCTCAACTTTCTGCTGCTCTCCGAGTTCTTTGCAGACCCCTTTCATCGCCGCCACAATGCCGAGGTATTCGAGCCTCGGAGAGTGCAACTGATGGGACAATGCTTGCACGTCGGCGGCTATGTCCGAAGTCTGCTTCTGTACTTGGTCGATGCGCTTGAGGACCCCCGAATCAGATATATCCATTTTGAGTCGGCCAAGCTCGATAGCGAGTAATCCCAGGCGTTGATTGATGTCGTCGTGAAGGTCTCTGGCAATGCGGGTACGTTCCTGCTCTTGCGCTTCAATCAACCTTCGGCTCACGCTGGAGAGCGCCTCGTCCGCCAACTTGCGCTCGGTGATGTCCTCGACAAGAGCGACGACCAGCGGAGATCCTCCATCGCGAGTTTTCACAAATGAGACGTTCAGACGCCCCCAAATCCGGGCGCCGTCCTTTCTCACATAACGTTTTTCCAACGAATAGTGGTCGATCGCGCCAGCCCGCAGCCGCTGAAAGAGCGCCCAATCATCTTTGGAATCTTCCGGGGTGGCAAATTGGGCGCAACTCATGCCGCACAGTTCCTCTCTCTCATAGCCCAGCATGCGGCAAAGCGCAGGATTGGCGAGCAATAGCTTCCCGTCGAGGTCCTCCACTGCGATTCCCAACGACGCTTCCTCAAAGAGGTGGCGGAATAGCTCTTCACCTTCAGACCGCGACTCTTTAAATGTCATGGCATTTCTGTTTGCGGTGACCATCTTGCTCGACACCTTTCGAAAACGCTCCGGGATGTCCCAGAAAAATTTAGGCTCCGAAGATTCCCCTCGCCCTTGATTTTGATCAACCAGCCAACCCCAAGTCCGTTGGCTGCACTCGCGGATTATAGCCCACATTTGACCGGATGGAACTACACAAACTTAAGGAGTTGGCGGTTGAAAATACAGTCTGTTCCCGATGGTGTCTCACCGCCGAAACACCTATACTGCAACGATGTAAGGTTCGTCCCGAAATACGCCATATTCAGGTCACAGGGTGTTTGGGGCAGAAGCAACCCTAACTGGTTCATCGCACGTCTTAATTTTTCATCAAACCGTTTAGCCGAATGGGATTTACGAATCAGCTCCATTTTCTGGCAAGCAATGGTCCACATCCGAAGTAGTCATAGGAACTAAGAAACCGCCATGCGCTGGCTAAGTGTTCGACTCATCGTCTCGCTCATTGTTGGAATCACGCTGGTTTCACTGGCGTTTTCCTACAAGGAAGTGCAACGCGAGAAGCTCGCTCTGCGCAAGGATCTGGAGCGGCGCGCGGAAGTGTTGGGTGAAAGCCTGGCCGGATACATTGAGCCTTATCTGGAAAAGCAGTCTCCTCGTCAGCTTCAACGGATTGTTGATCGCTTTGGCAACCGGGAGCGGTTGGAAGGGATGGCAATCTACGACAAGCAGGGCGCCGTGCTTGCGGCGACCCCTGGCCTGCTGGATCGCCTGGGCAAGGAACCGTTTCTCGTGACTCAGGCGATTGCCACAAACCAGGGTTCGGGCCAGTTTACTCGCCTCGGCGCAGCTTCCGTTCACGTCTACGCTTATCCCCTGCGTCAACAAGACGAAGCAGTCGGAGGCTTGCTGATCGTCCATGACGCCGCTTACATCAACACCCAGAGCGCCGGCATGTGGAGGGAAAGCTTCGTTCGCGTTCTGGTGCAGGTTCTGTTGATCACGCTGATCACGCTGCTGATTGTTCGTTGGAGCATTGTTGGGCCGATCGCGAAGGCCGCACAATGGATGAAAGCGTTGAGAACAGGAAAAGGCACCATGCCGTCGCCAGGCCCGGACCTGGATCTGCTGCGGCCGCTCGCCCGGGAAATGGAGACCTTTGCCGCCAGTTTAATGGCCGCGCGTTCAGCGGCGGAAGTAGAGGCCCAGCTGCGCGAGACCGCGGAAACCATCTGGACCGCCGAGCGTCTCGCCGTGCATGTCCGCAGCAAACTTGGTGGCAGCGGTCTCGTTGTAGTTTCTAACCGCGAACCTTATTTGCATACCCGAAAAGGCGAGTCTCTCGAAGTGGTGGTTCCTCCCAGTGGATTGGTGACCGCTCTCGAGCCGATCTTGTGCGCTTGCGATGGAAAATGGGTGGCCCACGGTAGCGGCGACGCCGACCGGGAAACTGTCGACGCCAAGGCTCATTTGCGGGTTCCGCCAGATGATCCAAAGTACACGTTGCGGAGAGTGTGGCTAACCAAGGAGGAAGAAGAAGGCTACTACTTCGGATTTTCCAACGAGGGGTTATGGCCGCTATGTCACATCGCGCACACGCGGCCAATTTTTCGCACGCCGGATTGGGAGTCCTATCGCGCGGTCAATCAGAAATTCGCCGATGCCGTTCTCGAAGAAATGGCCGACTTCGAACAGCCATTGCTGCTGGTTCAGGACTACCACTTCGCACTCTTGCCCCGGCTGGTCAAGAAAAAACGTCCGGATGCGCGAGTCGCTGTTTTCTGGCACATTCCCTGGCCCAACGCCGAAGCCTTTGGCATCTGCCCCTGGCGGCGGGAATTGATCGAGGGAATGCTCGGGGCCGATTTGATTGGGTTTCACATCCAATCGCACTGCAACAATTTTCTCCAGACCGTGGATCGCACGCTGGAATCCCGAATCGATTGGGAGCATTTTGCCGTCGACCGCGAGGACCATCGTACCGTGGTCAAGCCTTTCCCGATCAGCGTGGATTTCCGGGAGATCTCCAGCAGTCCGCGCTCCGGCGAATCGCCGTATACCGAACGGGTGAACCTGCTGCGAGGCCTGGGGGTAAATGCGTCGTTCCTGGGAGTCGGTGTAGATCGCGTCGACTACACCAAGGGAATCCTGGAACGGTTCCTCGGCATTGAGCGGTTGCTGGAAAAGTATCCGGCCTATCAGAACAAATTCACCTTCGTGCAAATCGGAGCTCCGAGCCGCACTCACATTAAGCGCTACCACGACCTGTTCGGCGAAGTAGAAGCGGAAGCCGACCGCATCAACTGGCGCTTTCAGAGTGGTTCGTGGAGGCCCATCGTTTTCCTCAAGCGGCAGCACAGCCACGAGGAAGTCCAAAAGTATTATCGGGCAGCGGACGTTTGCATGGTCACGTCATTGCACGATGGGATGAATCTTGTGGCCAAGGAGTTTCTAGCATCGCGTGACGACGACCAGGGAGTGCTCATCCTAAGCCAGTTCACCGGAGCGGCCCGTGAACTCAACGACGCCTTGATAGTCAATCCTTACGATACTGAGCAGATGGCTGAGGCCATCCGCATCGCGCTGGAACTGCCCGCGGAGGAACGCCAAGCGCGAATGCAGCGAATGCGCAGGGTCGTGCAAGAGCACAATGTCTATCGTTGGGCAGGCAACCTCATCGCAGAGCTCAGCAGCGTTCGCCTCCCGTCGGAGAACATGGAAACCAGGGCCGGACTCAAAGGATTCAGCGCCGGAACGGGTCACTAGGACCAAGGGCGTTCAAAGGTTCTTCCGCTGTGAGCAACTTCTCTAGTACCTCAACCACTCCTGCCCCGTCTTCGCCCGACGTCACCAGGTTCACTCGTTCTTTCAAACTTGGAATCGCATTGGCAACCGCCACTGAAAATCCACAGAGACTCAAAAACGCGAAGTCGTTTTCTGCGTCGCCGATTCCAACAACCGAATCGCTTGGTAGGTGCAACTCGGCCAGCGCGGCCCGCAACCCCGTTCCTTTGTCGATTCCAGAAGGAAGGACCATCACCGACTCCCGGTTGAAAATGATCCGCAAATCGAGCGAGAGTTCCCGAATGGCCCGAAAGACCGCCGCTTCATGAGGAACCACAGTGGCAACGACGCAACGCCCAACAGAAAGGGGATTCGCCCCGGCGCGTCGAAGCATTTCAACAAACGCAGCCGGCGGAGCCTTCCCCAGAACCTTTTCTTTTCCCGTGGACGGGTAATAAAGCAAAGCCCCATTCTCCGCCACGATCAGATCAAAGAGACCCAGCTCCGGGAACACACTTCGGAGGCTCTCCAGTTCGCGGCCTGTGATCAGTAGAAGTTTGCAGCCCGACTTTTGCACGCGGACCAGAGTTTCCAAAGTAAGCTGGTGAACTCGTCCTTCACGCGCCAGGGTTCCGTCATAGTCGGTCGCAACCGCTTTGAATCGCATCCTGTTCCTCCGCCGCCTGACTTAGATGCCAACAACAGTCCCGGTCGACCTGCTACGGCAAACTGATTGGCGTTGCTGTCCGATACAATCTTAAAGGAGGAACTCTTGCCGATGCTTCCGCTGAACTGCCTTCATTTCACCGCACAGTCGAGGAGACCGACTTCGATTGTCATCTCTAACTAGACGAAGGTTCCTTCAAGTGGCCGGCGGCGGCGCCGCAACCGGCGCCTTGGTGCTGGCCGAAGACAGCATAATTCTTGAGCCGAACCGCCCTATCCTGACAGCAATTGAAGTCGCGCTGGCGCGGCTGCCGGCAGCTTTTGATGGCTTCACCATCGTGCAACTCAGCGATTTTCACTACGAGGAACACTTCTCGGCGGCACCGCTGCGAGCTGCCATAGAAATCGTCAATAACCTCCATCCGGACTTGATCGTTTTGACAGGCGACTTTGTGACGGTTCCGATGTTTCACCGCCTGTTCCACAATGCAAAACACGCTGCCAGCGCAGCCGAACCTTGCGCCGGCCTGCTGACTCAGTTGCGGGCGCGTCTGGGGATGGTTTCTGTGCTCGGAAATCACGACATCCTTTCCGATGCTCCAAGAATCACCGACACTCTTCAAGCCCACAGTATCCGAGTATTGCGCAACCATGCTCTGCCCCTTGAGCAGGATGGAGCACGAGTCTGGTTGTGTGGTTTGGATTCGGTGGCCGAAAAGAAGCAGGACATCAATCTGGGTCTGCACGGTGTCCCGGCCAATGAACCGGTCGTGCTGCTGGTGCATGAGCCTGACTTTGCAGATAAGGCGGCTCGTCATCCGGTGGATCTCCAGCTCTCCGGGCATTCGCACGGCGGGCAGATCTGGCTTCCGGGCATTGGCGCGCCGTGGCTTCCCGCTTTTGCCCGGAAGTATCCGCGCGGGCTGCATAGAATTGGACCGCTAACCCTGTACACCAACATGGGACTCGGCACAATTCGTTTGCCCATCCGTTTGAACTGTCCCCCGGAAATCACCCTGTTCACCTTGCGCTCGACGGGTTAGGGATCGGGAATCGAGGCCGAACTTGACGGCTCGCTTGAAAACATCGCCTTCGCACATTACCTAAGCTATACTTTGGCGGGCTTTCTTTTGGCCCCGTTCCCTCTCCGAATCAAGTCTCGCAGTGCAGTAACGTGTGGGTCAGGTCCCTCTGTTTGGAGGCAAGCCATGCATCGACCAGAATCGCACAACAAACGAACCGCGATTCGTCTATCCCGCCCTCTTGAAAAGAAGCTCATCGCCTACGCCGCCGCGGCCAGTGCGGCGGGAGTGGGAGTACTAGCTTGCTCTCTGCCCGCGGAGGGCAAGGTAGTTTCCACCGTGAAGTGGATCCAAATTCCCCCTGGCAGCATGGTGTATCTCAATCTAAACCACGATGGGATTCCTGATTTCCGTTTTTCGAATCACTATTTAAAATCCTATGGTTATTGGGGGACTTTGAAGATACTGCCGCAGCGTCAAGAAAATGCGATCTGGGGGGCGGGAGGTTCTGCTTCTGCTCTTGGGAGCGGTGTCACGATCGGCCCCAATAGTCAGAAGTTCCAACCTGGCCATGAGTTCATGGGAAAAGCAGGCTACGAAACCTACAGCTATGGGAGCCTGGGACCATGGACACAGGTCACACGAACTTATTTGGGCTTCAAATTCACGATTCAGGGAGAGATCCACTACGGCTGGGCTCGATTGAATGTCACCGCCACGAACAAGGGAATGTACGCTGCCGTGAGCGAGTTCGCCTACGAGACAGAGCCGAACAAGCCCATTGTTACCGGTCAGACCGGTGGTGTTGTAAAGAAGAGGCATCAGCCACGCGGGGATTCTGGGCCTCTGAAGCCTACGCGCCCGCTGGGAAGCCTAGGGAGCCTGGCAGCCGGTGCCTCGGGCTGGTCTGCCTCGCAAAGGCCGGACTCAGGTCCCGAATAGTGAGCCTGATAGTGAATGGAGAAAGCCTCATGAGACAACTCCGCGTAGCGTGCGCCTTCGTCATTCTCCTCGGCAGCGTTGCACTTGCGAAGACCAATTCCGTTCCGATTGTCTATCAACCCTTGATACCTATGACCGTCAAACCGGGCAGCAAAGGATTCACGCTGACCGTCAACGGCACCGGGTTCGCGACCGACGCAGTGGTGGTCTGGAATGGATCGACTCGTATCACGAACTATATCTCCAGCTCTCAGCTTCAAATTCAAGTGAAGGCAGCCGACGTGGCCAAGCCAGGGACGGCAACTGTGAGCGTCGCGAACCCAGGGCCGGGCGGGGGAAACTCGAACCTTCTGTTCTTCCCGATTCAGACACCGACCCCATCCGTAGTGGTGTTTCCTGCGTCTGGTTTTTCAGGCTCGGGAGTCAACGTCGCCGGAGACTTCAATAATGACAGCCTCCTCGACCTGGCGGTAAGTGGGAACCTGCGTATTGATTATTATGCAGGCAACGGGGATGGTACTTTCGCCGCTGCTTTTCCGAAACTTTCCGTAGTGCCGATTGCTTCCATGCTCGGTGCCGATTTTGACGGGGATGGGAACCTCGATGTTGTCGCCCTGGATGGAATCGGGGACACAGTGGTCTTCGTCAACAATCATGGGAAGGGCAACTTCCTTCAGCAACAATCGTTCCGGTCCGGGAACGACGGCGTAGCAACGGCTGACTTTAATGGTGACGGTAAACTCGACTTGGTCGTCACAGGGTGGAAGTCTGCGATCCGCCTCGGCAACGGCGATGGGACCTTCGGTGACCCACAGTTCGTTGGCACCGACTTTTTTTCGGGTACTCCTGCGGTAGGAGATTTCGACGGAGATGGGAAGCTGGACCTCGTTCTCCCGGATGCTCGTGACGGGGACGTATATGTGCTTTTGGGCAATGGCGATGGCACTTTCCAAAAACCTGTGTTGTACGAGTGTCAGTTTGGAGGATCGTCGGTTGTCGTAGCAGATGTTAACAGCGACGGGAAATTAGATATCGTAACTAGCGGAGTGTCGGTGCTTTTGGGAAACGGAGACGGGACTTTCCGAAATGGGGATGGAGTGAATCTCGGAGGAAATAGCGCCCGCGTGAATATTGCCGACTTTAATGGCGACGGGAAGCTGGATCTCGTCATTTCTGGTAATGGTATTCAGCTGTTGTTGGGCAATGGCGATGGTACTTTCCAGAACCCGGTTCTGGTCGTCAACGACAACAGCACAGGCGTTGCCCTCGGCGATTTCAACGGCGACGGCAAGCTAGACCTCGTCGGCGAATCTCTATATTTGCAGGTTCCGCTCAATCTTTCTCCCGGCAGCCTTGATTTTGGCAATCAAAAAGTTGGAACCAAAAGTTCACCGCAGACCGTCACCGCTACAAATGATGGCTCATCCACGATCACGATTACGGGCATTGACTTTACCGGAAGCAATTCCAAAGATTTCATGCAGACCAACGATTGCGGGTCCGTTGTTCCGGTGGGCAAGCACTGCCACATACAGATTGTCTTTCAGCCGCACGCTGGAGGGTCCCGATCGGCCTCCTTGAAGGTTAGCTATCAAGGTTTCGGCAGCCCGCAGACGGTTTCCCTCAGTGGAATCGGCGCCATCGCAACCGTGACGCTGACCCCGTCCAAAATCAAATTCCCGGTTCAGATGGTGGGCACAACCAGTTCTGCTCAGATTGCCACCCTGACGAACACTGGAACCGTGGCGGTCAACATTTCGAACATCTCGACGACCTCGCAGTTCACACAAACCAACAACTGCCCTTCGAGCCTGTCCGTGGATGGAAGCTGCCAAATCCAGGTGAAGTTCGCACCGCAGCAGAAGGGACAGATTGCAGGAACGCTTTCTATAACCGATGATGCGCGAGGCAGCCCACAGACCGCGGCCCTCTCTGGCACCGGGACTGTCGTGAAGCTGTCTCCCGTCGGAGTCAATTTCGGCAATCAGAAGGTTGGGACGAAGAGCCCGCACGCTTCGGTCAAATTAACGAACGTCGGAAAGAGTGTGCTCATCATTGATCAGATTTCGTTCGGGGGCACGGACGCTGGAGACTTCTCGCAAACCAATAACTGCGGGAGCAAAGTTCCGGCGGGGGCGAGTTGCACGATCAAAGTGATATTCGATCCGCTCGCCAAGGGGGAACGATCGGCCTCGCTCCAGATTGGCGACAACGGCGGTGGCAGTCCGCAGAAAGTCGCGCTGACGGGAAACGGAACGTAGATCTGCATCGTGACATCGCGAGTAGGGTTGCAAAAAGAGGGATCGAGCTTGGCTGCCCGTTAGAGCGCCTCTAGATCAGAGGCTGGCGATGGCCACTGACCCAGGCGCACCTTGCAGTTCGTGCCTTCAACCGCCAGCGCAGCGCGCAGATCTGGTCCGAGGTCCAGTTGCCACATTGACCAGCGTTTTGACTCTTCTGGATCGCCATACACTTCCAATTGCAATTTCGAGGTTGCATCTCTTGCGACCGGTACGACCCTGAAGCTGCTTAGCGGCAGCGAGAGGCCCTCACCTTCAGCCTTGATATACGCCTCTTTGGCGGTCCAGCAGCTGTAAAACGACGGAATATGCGCGGAGGCAGCTTGCGCTCGTAGCCATTGCGCTTCCTGAGGAGAAAAGAAGCGCTCGGCCAGTTCCATTGTATTGGTTTCGCGAATGCGCTCGACGTCCACTCCCACTTGCCGATGATGGACGATGGCGAAGACAGTTACGCCAGCGGTGTGGGACAAGTTGAAGCGAAGGTCGTTGATTGGAAGGTCGTTGATTCGAGCGTCAGCCGAGAGCAGATCCGAGTTCGCGGCAAGCTCTGGCTTTCCATTCGGTGTCGTGCGGAATCGAAGCTGGTGGGGTTCGATCCGCAGGTAGCGGCCGAGGGCTCTGCGCAGCAAGGCTCGGCTGATGACAAATTGATTACGATGCTCGGAAAATTTGAATCGCCCCGCCCGCTCTCGTTCTTCGCCGTCGAGCAGTTCGAGCAGCGACCCGGCTTCTTTATCCCAGACTTTGAGGTCAACCTGCCAGACGTGGACCTCATCGTCCGGCAGGATGCCATCGGGATGCCCCAACGGTTCTGGGTCCAGGCTTACCGCCATTCTTGTGGGTCTCCTTGTGCCCTTCGCCATCGACCACGGCGAACTGGCTCACCGCTCAAATGTCATCGTTGAAAGTTTAGATATCCATGCTTGAATATCACGGACAGGGGGAAGCTGCAAATTTACGACTTTTTAAGGATGACGGCGCAGCAGTCTGTATTAGAATCGAGCTCATCCAGCCGGAATGCAGCGCGCAGTTGATTGATCCGAGAAAACTGTGAATCGGGAAAACTCAGATTCGAGAAAACTGTCTTGGGCTGGTAATGGCCCAGCTTGGCGGCTATGAAAAACATCTATGAAGTGCTGCAGGAAAAAGAGACAGACCTGGTGCGTTTACGTGCTGAAGTCGATGCGCTTCGGTTCGTTGCTCCCTTGCTTGCCGACCGGGTCGCTGAACCGGGCGACGATGAAAATGTGCGCCAACCCGACGCTGCGTGGTCGCCACGGTTAAACAAGAATAGGTGGCCGCTGAAGGTGGGAGACGCTGCTCCGACTTACTCGGACTCATAGCGAGGGTCTTTTTCGGCTATAAGGCCTTTGGGTGAAAGACGGTTCCCGTCTCCGCCCGATCCTCGAAGCTGCAATGATTTTCACCTCGGCCGCTTGGGCCAAAATCGCTGGACAGATAAACCCTTTGTATTCAATTGTATGCGCTGAATCCTCGCTGGCATGAGGATTGCGATTTAGCAAGGCAGGTTCTGAGTGTGGCGACTTTCTCAGTCCACCACGCTCTTGGGAATTGGACATGCCGTTCCGCCAATTGCGCGCGCTTCTTCTGCTAGCTTTAGTCTCAACCAACTGTCTGGCTTCAGCCAGCGGACGCGGGTTGCGAACTGGGTCTGGGCCATCCTTTGGGTTAACCACCCGCGAACGCCAGATCTGGGCTTCGGCGCTGCATGACTCAAAGTTTGCCGCGATGTTGCACGCTACAGCGAGCATAAATTGCGAAGCCTCGGCGCCTCCCGAGCCGCTGGCAACGCCGAATCCGTTGCTCGAGATTGCGGAGCCGAGCGCCAGGGTAAGTGTAAGTTTCATCATCGGCACGGACGGCCGGGTTCATTCTCCGCTCATTCTTGAGAGCGCGGGACCTGCCGAGGACCGCACCATTCTGGACACGGTGCGCTCCTGGCGTTATCGACCTGCGACCTGCAACGGCGCGGCGACCGAAACTGAAGCGAAGATCGAGTTTTCCAGCCGCTAGGATTTCTTTTCGGCGCGCTGCTTTTCGAATAGAATGGGCGCTGAGTAGCGCTATGGATCGTGAAAAACCACCCGGACCGATCCGGAATTCGCCCGCGTCCGGATCCGAGGCAGATCTGGCCCATAATCCCGCGGTCGAAGATCTCTTCCGGCGCCTCAAGCAAGACTTGAATCATCCCAAACCCGGCAACGAAGCGATTGCAGCCGCTCTGCAGGCGGTTCAGCGGCTTACTTCGCAGGTAGACACGGATGCGTCGGCCAGCGCCGCCGCGGAGGTTGCCGCGTCTCGCACCTGCCTCTCCTGCGGTAGTCAGAATCCGGTGGAGAACCGTTTCTGCGCGATCTGCGGGGTTCCACAAGAGGATGGCCCACCCCGGACGCCGGAAGCTCCAATGTCTGCAAGCCTTAAGCCCGCCCCGCATGTTGCTGGGCAGCATCATTATCATCATCACTATCATCATCACTATTTCCCGTCTGCTGAGGGAGGCGCGCCGCTCTCCGCGCCGGAGCCGCGCGCAACCAGCGCACCCGCGGTTCGCGCTCCCGCGGGCGGAGGCTCATTGAGCCGGGCTGAAACCGCGGTACGGAAGCTTACCCAGGATTGGGCGCTGGCTTGTAATGGCAAGCAACTCGATGATCTGGTCAGCCTCTACGCGGTCGACGCCGTTGTGCTGCGTCCCAATGTGCCACCGGTTCGCGGCACGGCGGCCATTCGCGAATTCTTCTTCGGCGTGCTCGATGCCGGACTGGGCGACGTCGAGATGGAAACTCTGCGCGCGGAAATATTCGGAGACATCGCCTACGAGGCGGGACGTTGCAAGATGCTGGTTCCTTTTACCATGGGAAAACGCCGCGAAGAGCGCGGCAAATACTTGCTGACCCTCGCCCGGCAGTCCGGAGATTGGAAGATCCTCGCCGACTGCTGGTCCAGCGATTTGAGTTTAGGAGTCAATGTGGACTCAGGCGCTCCCCGGCCGAACGTACAGAGCGCACCCGGTCCCGGGTTGAAGCCGCCTCCTCGCAAAACCCCGTAAGCGGTGATTGCGTTCTCTTCTTACCGGCCAACTCCAAGCTTTGCGAGCTCTTCACGCAATTGCGCTGCGTTCTCCATCTGGATCGCGTGCATTCCCAGTTTCGCGGCGCTGTCGAGATTCAACGGGCGGTCGTCGACAAAGCAACACTCCTCTGGAGGCCTTTGGGTTATCTCGAGGGCCAGGTGGTAGATTCCTTCCTCCGGCTTGCGCAATCCGACGAAACACGAACTCACGAAGAGGCCGAAGATTTCGCGCAATCCGAAAGTCCGAATGCGGAATAAGTTCAGTTCCTTCGACTCGTTGTTGATCGTGGACATCAGGTATTTTCCCGATTGGGTTAACTCTCTCGCGAGTCGAAGAGCTTCGGGGTCGGGTTGCGAAAGGGAGAACATGTGCTGGATGAAAGCCTCTTCGGTGAAGGATCGCGGACGGTAGAAAACCGTGCGCTCGAGATAATAGTGCAGGGTGATCTTGCCGCGCTCGAATGAGGAAACCAGCATCTCGTGGCGGCTCTCGAATTCAGCCTCATCCAAACCGAATTGCTTGAGAGATTGCTGGCGCTGCTCGTGGTCCCACGCGTTGCTAAGCAGCACGCCGCCGACATCCCAGAAAAGAGCGCTGATTTTCGGCAAGGCCATCCTCCGAGCTGCGATTGGTGTTGTCTGGATATTTTACAGGCTGCTGCACGGCTAGCTTTGAACGAGGCGCGATCTTTAGTGAAAACGAAGTTCATTTAAAAACCCCGACCCTGCGTAGCAGGATCGGGGCTGGTTGAGTTGCGGTTTCGTTAGAAGTTGCCGGTATGCGGGGTGAAGCTTTGCCGGTAACTCAAATTGTCGATGTCGCGGAACAGCGGTGTTCCTGGCGGCAGGTTCTGTGGCTGAGTGAAAAGAGGATCGAAGACGAAGTTTCGAACCGGCGGTTCGTAGGTGGTGCCACCGCCGTTCTTGTCCGTCCCCGTGGCATAAGTGGAATAGAACATGCTCACCAGCGATCCCTTGTAATTCAGGGTCTGCTGCACGCCGGCTGCGTTGTTCCAGCTTTCCAGTTGGCGCAGGAAGTTGTGTACTCCGCCGTCGGTTCCCCAGTCATCGGTCCCCGACCATCCGCAGCATACGTTGACCGGGAAATTGATGTTCTTTCCGCCGGAGATAGCGACCCGATAATAGGTTGTCAAACCGAGGCGGCCTCCGTCGTTGCTGGGAGAGTTCAGGCTGGCGAGGTCTGACCAGCCATTGGAAAGCATGCTGACCGCATCCGCGATTACGGCTGCCGCCGAATGCGCAGGTTCCGCGGCATTGGGATTCGCCCACGTGGGATCGGCCGCGCTGCTGTTGTAGTCTCCAAGGATGTAAACCGGATTCTCCGAGCCGACGGTGAATCCGCCCTTGCCGTTATCGAGGCGCACCGGTAAGTTGCCCAGCGAGCCATCAATCAGCCTTAGAACGTGCCGGGCGCCGCTGACCCAGTTCTTCCGGGCTATGGGGTTGCAATTCGGGATGCGTCCGGCAATCAGGTAAGGATCGGGCGAGCCAGCGGCAGCGTTACGGATGAGGCTGTTCACGCTACCGGCCGCGCTATATGCAGCGCCGACGTAGCCCAGACCCAGGCCCAGGTTCCCGGCTCCCCAATTGTCCAGTGCCAGGTTGTTGTTCACGTCTTCCGGCGACTGCGTCTTTCCAGCCGGGATCGGTTCCAGTGTACCGTCCGGATTACCGACTTGGGTGCCGGAGTTGATGGCGTCTTCCAGGCCGGAGTCTCCGGTTTTCGTGTTCGGAAGACCGACTGGGTTAGTGCCGTTGGGATTTGGCAGCATGCCTCTGCGGTCCGAGAAGTACAAAACGTAACCGTTTTGAGATTGATAGTCGACGAGGTTGCCGGAGCCGGGAATAGTCCCGTTCAACCATTTTTTCAAGTTGGCTACGTCCAACTCGACCGCGTTCATCACGCCTTCGGACGCGCAACTGCTTGCGTTTCCGTTTTGCACATCGCGAACTTCCCCTTCGCGCGCATCGTAGAAGTTGATGGGATACCAGTTGTACATGCTGATGCTTTGCGTGGCTTTCGTGCTATCGCCGTACCATGGCAAGAATGTGTTTGGATCGACCGTGACCTCGGGCGGCCGGGCCTTGATGCAGTTCCACACTCCCGCTATTTTGCTGCAGCTGCTCGGTGGGGCACCCTTCACGTCAAGCGGTGGGCCGCTCCCATTTCGATCCGCGGGCTGCTGAAAAATCAAAATGGCGTTCGGATTAATATCGTTGGTGACTCCATTCGCGAAGTTGGGAATGGCCAGGTCCCGTGCAAATCCCAGCGCTAACCACTCTCCCGTGATCGGGTGGTAGACTCCGCCAGCATCACGATATTCGACGCGCAGATAGCCATCAATCAGATTCCAAGTATTGGTGGCATTGGCGGCTGTCGCCGTGAAATAGGGGTAAGGGGGGTTGTAAAAAGGACTGGGCACGGCCGGACAAACTCCGGAGCCGGTGCAAGGGGTCAGGGCAAGCGCTGGCGGCGCCGTGGTCAACCCGTTGGGGTTTGTATCATTAACGGGCGACACCGGCGTTGTGATAGGCGCTGCGGGTGGACCCTGATCATTTGTGAATGTGATATCGGCCGCTATCGGCTGCAGCGGCGCATACGGCCAATCTACAGCCATAAAAGGATTGGCTTCCGGGAACAAAGTGTTCGTCCACGTGCTTGTGTCTGGGTATGCAGTTGTCCCTTGGGCGAAGTAGGTGTTATAGGTACCTCCGCTGGCCAGCGGCGGCAGGCCTACGGGAACTGATGTGGGTACGCCAAACGGATAAGTTCCTCCCGCAACGTTGGTCAGGCGAATATTGTTGGCGTCTCCCACCCCGCCCGGAAGATCCGCCGGGGTATCGGCGAGCAGCACACGAATCTCGGCTTCGTTATAGAGCCGCGATGCACCAAGTGGCGCAGTGGGTGATTCTCCGGCTGGAGGGCGCCGTATGATTTCAAAGGGTTGGGGCTGCGGTCCTACGCCGGGCGTGTTGTTAATGAAGGGCAGCGACAGTTTTGTGGCGCCGGTGCCTCCCGGGTTCCCATAATTCCCATCGATAATCCAGCTATTGTACGTTCCCACTGAAATCGCGGACCATCCCGGGTTCTGCGCGGATGTCGGCCCTCCCACGACGCTTCCCTCAGTGAGAGCCATGGGACGGCAGCCGGGCAGGCCACCCGGGCAACCAAGAGAGGTGGTCAGAATATCTACCGTGCCGTTGTGGTTCGCATTGGTCGCGTTTTGGTTGGCCTGCACCTGGCGAATGACGTTGCCCCAAGCGCTGACTTTATCCTCAAACGTGGTCAAGCCACCGTTACCAGCAGACAGATACAGGTCGCCGTTGGTGTGAACCCGGCCGGCGAAAGTCATCGGCGGGCCAGCAAAGAAGCTGCAGTCGCCATCGCAAAACACGCCGAACTGGAAGACCGGGACCAGCGCGACTTCAACCTGGCGCGACATGTTGACTTCGTCTCCCACGGTTCCCAACCCAGCCAGCGATGTAGTGGCCGTCACCTGAAGGGTGACGGGAAGAATCGATGCGTACAAACCTTGGTACGGCCCAGTCGCAATCTGCCCGAAATTCGTGGCCAGGCTTCCGTCCGGATTCGTGGCCGGCGTCAGAGTGTAAACCGGATAGCTCATGTAGGCGGTGTTGGCGGGCGCATCCACACTCAGGGCTTGAATTTGCGCGGCCGTCGGCGATTCGATGTTCTGAAACATGCCGGCAAGGTCCGAGGTCATGTGTTCGATTCCACCTTCAGCGGCGTGGAAGGCCAGAGTGTTCTGCGTGTCCTGGCCACCTACCTTGCCTTCGGTGTTAACCATCATGAGCAGACCAATCGCGACCCCGGACATGATCAACAACAACATCAGGGAGGCAATCAGCGTGAATCCTCGTGCACCAAGTTTGCTGCTATCCATCGTGTTGCTCCTTCATTCGCACTTCTCACTTCCGCTAATCCCCAACTAACAAACGCGGGGGACGGCTCCTGCAATTTCGGCTAAAAACTGTACCGGTTCTGATAACTCAGGTTGCGTGCGCTGATCGAAGTCTGGAAGTCAAAACTCTGATATCCATTGGTCGTCATCAGGTAGCTGCGCGCGCCGGACACCTGGCTTCGAATCGTAAAGTGAGAGAGGTTCACCTTACGGATCAGATTGAGAGACGTGCCCGGATACCCGGCGTTGCCTTGGGCATTGAGCAGGTTTCCATTCGCGTCGTAAGTGTCGTAAGTCAATTGCAGGTTTACGACGTTTTCGGCCACCGGCACCGGCAGGTGTCCACTTACCTGCCGCATGAGGACGGGTATGCCGGGACCGACGCCCAATGGATCAGGCAAAAGTTTCAAATAATACGAGATGACGAAGATTCTGGTCGCGATCGTATTTTTGCCGGTAACAATTTGTTGCAGGTCGCCGGCCGCAGCACCGCTCTGGTTGAACTGCAGCGGATCGCCATTAAAGAAGTTGACGGTGTAAACGCCACCACCGCCCCCCGCGTTCGAGACCTCGCCGATTGCCAAGCCGCTACCCGCTGCCAGGGTGTTCTGAAACAAAACCAAATCACCCGCCGTCAAGCCCACGACCGGATCGTTAACTGCCTGTGGATTCAGGAGACCGGGCGGTAGGGCGCACGTTGGCGGGGTCGGAACCGGCGCCGTAAACGTGACCGGATTAACCGCGCCGCCCGCAGGGAAGGTGACGATATAACAATTCAAAGCGAAGACAGAGTCGGTGTAGACGATCGTGACTACATCACTCTTTACCGGGCTGCCCGGAGGCGTGATTCCCAATTGCCAGCCGGGAACGATCCCATACAAGGTGGGAATACAAGGCCCGACGTTCGTCGAGCACGGGTAAGCGATTCCTCCGCCAGGGATGCAGTCGCCCACTTGGTCGCAACCGTAAATTGAAGTGTTTGGCGTTCCTGAGGGCAGGGCTACACCTTGTCCAGGAGGCATTCCAGCGCCAGCCAGACTGATATCTTTCAGTAGTAGATTCGACGCCGCGCGAAGATCCTGCTGCATTTCTGCTCGCTGCGAGACAACGAAGGTCGCGTCCAGGCCCTGGCTAAACAACTGCACGGCAGCGCCGACGACGAGCGTGCCCACGGCAAGCGCGACCAATAGCTCGATCAACGTGAAACCGCGGCTGGAATTTGTCGACGTTCGTCCCATAAAGTTTTTCCCTTACCGATACTCTGAAATGTAAGTATTGAGAACGTACTGTCTCGGAACCCTAAACTGGGGAGTCGTGTACTGGATCGTAATCGTGATCGAGCGCAGCGTAGCTATCGGGATGGGGCCACCGCCCGGGGGGAAAACCGGTGATATGAGGATCTGGCGCTGAAAGTTGGTCAGAGGTATGCACACGTCAATGGCACAGTTGTTCGCGAAGACTCCCGTGGGTCCAGGCTGCTCCAGAATTTGAGGTCCACATGCGGCGTCGTCGGCGGTCCCGACGATTCCATCGACGCCTGCGCAATCCACCGGTTGTAACCCAGCGAGAAAGATTCCACCCGCCCCGGTGTTCTGAATCTGGGTCCAGGTCACGTTCGCAGTTTCGCGGGCGGTCAAAATACTTTCAATGGCCTCGTTGGCCAGTTGCTTCGCAGTTCCATTTTCTTGCGAGGTCTGGGTGGCGGCCATTGCAATCCCGAAGACGCCCAGCATACTGAGCAGTCCAATCATCAGGACGACCATTGAAATCATGACCTCGATCAGGCTGAAGCCGCGCTGGATCTTGGTGTCCGGCCGGAAGGCAGTATTGTTGTGAGTACTCACTGTTGCCTCCAGTAGTAATTTCCCGCGTTCGGGTAGATGTGCCATCCACGCAATCTCCCGGTCGCACCCCACAGGGTGATGGCACGGGAATTCTTAATGTCCCCGGGCCGAGTGATGTAGACGACGCCGTTGTTGACGTTGCCAAGCACATCCGCGGCCGATCCGTCGGGATAGAAATAAATCACGTTCTTTGCGCCGGCGGCGATCCCTTGATCAAAATCGATTGCGGGGGTGCCCACGCCGAAACCATCGGGAGTGGTGGGGGCGATAAGCGGGGAGGTCGGAATGCCCAGCTCCGCGTCAAAGGCGACATCCGTGGGGAGGAAATAAGTGGCGGTTACGTTTCCGGTGGACCCTTGGGTAATCGTGATGCTATTGGGTTGAACGGCATTGCTCAACGTAACGAAATAAATCTGGCGCTGCGCTACCGAGATGTCGCGGGCTTGCCGCATCGCCATCAACGTCGTGTTGTACCCCTCGGTCACGCGCCCAGCTTTCAGCGATGGCTGGATGGCCATTATGGAGAAAGCGGTCACGATCAAGATGAGGGAGATCACTACCATCACCTCGATCATCGAAAACCCGCGCATTCTGCGTGAAGACATGAACCCTTTCTTTCTCCGGGGAGGCTTTTCCGAGGCCAGCCTTAAGGCAAAGGCTTTTTCCGCGCCTGTTCCCAACTGCCATCTCGGGGATGAGCCTGGCGTCCTTCATCGCGGTTACGCCGTAAGGAGGGCGTTTCCGCCGTGGAAAGGCCGCTGGCTAACCCGCATGCAAGCTCATCGTAAGGAGGGGAAGGAAGAGCGTCAAAGTACTAAAGGACGGGTGTGAACTGCTGGACTTGCGTAACGTAATTTAACGAGGTAACTCCGGTAACTTTGGCACTGCGGCGAACTCGAGCGCCTCGAAGCCGGGAAGCGTAATTACGCTCCCCGCGCGCTCGCCATGCTCCTACCGGTCTTGCTGGTTGCCGTGCGGGTGGTGGGTACGTAGGCGCAGGAGCGAACATCGTAGTGTTGAGCCAGACAATTTCCGCACAAATGAAGCTGGTGCACTCTGCATTGGACTACCGGCGCTTCACTTCCGCACAGATCACAGCCGCCCCGAACCCGCTGGTTGGCAGGCTCCTTCCGCGGCTCTCCGGACGCGATCGCGATTTGCAGGACTCGAGCTTTCGCATAGATACCGGTAGCAATAACGAGAGCACCCAACGAGAACTGGCAGGCTCCAACCTCCAGCAGATCGGCATCCGGGTGTTCGCCAAAGGCGGCGGGAAGAAAGCAGAGGCCAACGAACATTAAGAGCGTTCCCGCTGCGATGATCCAGTTGGCTGTCTTCGAAGACATGAATCTCAATCCTTCAGGCAGACGAGGACGGAAACCTCAGCTGCCACGGGTAACCCGTTCGCGGTTACATCCCGAACATAGACGGTTACTCGCTGAAACTCTAGATGACTAAGGTCACTGCAATCCGTGAGGCATGACTCAGGTAACTTGTGAGCGACTTCCAGCCCCCCTAACATGACCGTGACCATGTCGCTCACATCGCTATTGGTGTGCTCGGATGCCCAAGCCGTCCAAGTGCTCAGCCGAATTCTTCAAGATCTGGGCATCGCGGTGGAATCATGCGGCGACTTGCGTATGGCCGCGGCCAGACTCTGCGACCGGCATTACGATGCTCTTCTGGTTGATTGTCAGGATCAACAAGCCGCAATCGGATTGATTGCCCAAGCCCGCAATACAGCCACAAACAAGACCACAGTCACAATTGCCATCGTGAACGGTCGAAACGAGGTGCGCGATATTTTTGCGAAGGGCGCAAACTTCGTCCTGTACAAACCGATTTCCCGCGAGCGGGCAGCCCACAGTATGCGGGCGGCATGCGGTTTGATGCGGAGCGAAAGGCGGATTCGCCCGCGCATCCCCGTGCAAGCAAGCACTTCCATCGCTTACGCCGGCCAAGAAGATTTTCCTGCCGCCCTGGTGGATTTAAGCGAAGATGGCATTGCTTTCCGCTCTGACAGCAAGTTGCCGCCGTACTGCAAAGTCTATTTTCAATTCGCTTTACCGGGAAATACCTCGCTGATTCGACTTGCCGGCGAGGTCATGTGGCAGGATTCTTCCGGGCGGGTTGGAATCCGCTTTGCCCAAGTACCTCGAACCTCGCGTCGCGTGCTGAACGACTGGCTGCAGGCGAATCTTTCTTCACAGTCACAGGTCTCGCTACCGGAATCGGAGGCTTCACCCACTGGCGACGACGCCGGCCTTCGGCTCTCCGCCGGTCTGAGCTTGCTATCGGCCTCCACTGCCGACCGGCGTAACCTCTCGCGACACGCCTGCTGCCTGGGGGCCGAGGTATACCGAGCAAACAGCAACGTCGCAACCCGTTGCACTTTGATCGATATCAGCTCCGGTGGCTGTTACGTTGAGACTGCCGAGACGTTTTCCAGCGGAACCGCTCTTGAAATCGTGGTGCGCACAGAAGATCTCAGATTACGGATCCATGGAAAAGTGCTGAGCATGCATCCGGGCTTCGGGATGGGCGTAGAGTTCAGTGTGAGAACCGACGAACACCGGAAACAGGTGCAGCAATTGATCGCGTGCGCACAGGCGGAGCCTAAGCTGTCGCTGTAGAACTCGCGGGCATACAACGCGGTTCCAGCAGCGGCTCAGCTTTGAAACACCTTTTCTTCGAAGGTAGCTTGGCGGAAATATTCCAGGGACATCTGCAGGCCGGTTTCGAGATTGATCCTGGGCTCCCAGCCCAGGAGGGTTCTGGCTTTGGTGATATCCGGTCGGCGTTGTTTGGGATCGTCCGGGGGTAGCGGTTCGTATCTTATCTTGCTCTTCGATCCTGTCACTGCCAGCACCCGCTGGGCGCATTCGAGGATCGTAAACTCCGTTGGGTTCCCGATGTTGACCGGCAGATGCTCCGCCGATTTCGACAGCCGTACGAACCCGTCAATCTCATCGCTGACGTAGCAGAAGCTGCGTGTCTGGCTGCCGTCGCCGTACACCGTCAAATCCTCGCCGCGCAGCGCCTGCTTCATGAAGTTCGGCACCACCCGTCCATCGTTCAGTTGCATCCTCGGTCCGTAGGTGTTGAAGATCCGCGCGATGCGCGTGTCCACGTTGTAATAGCGATGGTAGGCCATGGTCACAGCTTCGCTGAAGCGTTTGGCCTCGTCGTACACCGAGCGCGGCCCGATCGGATTCACGTTTCCCCAGTAAGTTTCTTTTTGCGGATGCTCCAGCGGATCGCCATAGCACTCCGAGGTCGACGACGTCAGATACTTCGCTCCGTACTTGCGGGCCACATCCAGCGCATGAAACGTGCCCAGCGATCCAACCTGCAAGGTTTCAATTCCGTGTTTGGTGTAGTCCACCGGACTGGCCGGACAGGCGAAGTGAAATACATAGTCCACCCTTCCGCAATCGAAGGGCTGGTTGATGTCGACCTGGTGAAATTCAAATCGCGAATCGTGGCGCAGGTGATCGAAGTTGGATAGCCGTCCGGTCAGGAGATTGTCGGCGGCCACGACCGAATAGCCTTCGGCCAGCAACGCGTCGCACAGATGAGATCCCAGGAAACCGGCGCCGCCAGTCACCAGCGCGCGCAGCCTGCTCATGAGTGGCTGGCTTTCCGCGGCGGTGCGCCGGCTTCGAGCGGCAAAGTTTCTGGCATCGCCGCCGGCCGGCCCACGCTGTAGTAAGTGAATCCGTGCGCCGCCATCGACTCCGGATCGTACAGATTGCGGCCATCGATCACGATGGGATACTTCAACTGCCGCTGCAGGCGCGGCAAATCCAGGCTGGCAAATTCGTCCCACTCGGTCAGGATCAACAGAGCATCGGCTCCGCGGGCCGCTTCATACGCGTCGCCCGCGAACTCCACACTGGAATTCAAAACCTCGCGCGCCCGCTCCTGCGCCGCCGGATCGTAGGCCGCAATCTGGCAGCCCTCCTGCAACAAAGTCTGCACCAGCAGAACCGCCGGCGATTCGCGGATATCGTCCGTGCCGCCCTTGAACGCCAGGCCCAGCACGCCCAGCCGCTTGCCGCGCAGCGTCCACAGCGCGTTGTGCACCTTGCGCAAGAACCGGTGCCGCTGATCCTCGTTGATGCGCATCACTTCATCCAGCAGGCGAAACTCGTAGCCGCACTCCCGCGCCACTGCCCGGAACGCCATCAGATCCTTGGGAAAGCATGACCCACCATAACCGATCCCCGGATTCAGAAAGCGCGGCCCAATCCGGCTGTCCGTCCCAATCCCCTGGCACACCTGCTGCACGTTCGCGCCCACCGATTCGCATACCGACGCCACCGCATTGATAAACGAAATCTTCATCGCGAGAAACGCGTTGCAGGCATGCTTGATCAGCTCCGCGCTCTTGGTGCTGGTGATGATCAACGGCGGCGGAGTCTCCGCCCGGTCCGGCCGCGGAATCGCATCCGCCCGTTTGTAATAAGTCCCGTCGGTCAGCGGAGCGTAGATCGCACGCAGCACCGATGCGCAACGTTCGTTGTCCGCGCCCACCACGATCCGGTCGGGATAGAAAAAGTCCGTGACCGCCGTCCCCTCCCGCAGAAACTCGGGATTCGACGCCACATCGAACGAATCCGGCGCCGCCGCGTTGCGCAGAATAATCTTGCGAATCCATTCGCTGGTATAAACCGGAACCGTGCTCTTCTCGACGACAACCTTGTAACCGTTGATCGCCGACGGAATGATGCGCGCTACCGATTCCACGTACGACAGATCTGCGTTCCCCTGTTCGGTCGGCGGCGTTCCCACCGCGATGAAGACCGCAGCGCTGGCTTCCACCGCCGCGCACAGATCGTCAGAAAACGTCAGACTGCGCCCGCGATGCCGCTCCAGCAACTCCGGCAGAAACTTCTCGTGAATCGGAACCTGGCCAGCCTTCAACGCGGCTAACTTCTGCTGATCGTTGTCCACCAGAATGACCTGGTGCCCCATATCCGCAAAGCATGCCCCAGCCACCAGCCCCACATATCCCGATCCCACGATTGCAATCCGCATTCAATTCTCCTGCTATGAGGCCGCTTCCATTCACCTGTGACCCTTCCCACAAAACACCACTTTAGCAGCTTTCCTCGGCAGGTAGGGAGGTGACAGCAAAGTTCTATCCGGCCCAATGCAGGATTGGGAATGGTGCCCGTGTGATGCAAGGTAATTGCCAGAATTCAGAACTTGGTTCTACGGGTCCTTGCGCGAACTAGGAGTTCTGCCAGTGTGCTTGAACCGGTGCATCCTCTAGCCTTCTCGCCAAGCAGGCTTTCCCGAGATTCGGACCTACTATCCAGCGCGCCAAACGCTTGGCCGAGTCCGGCAACATCAGTAGCAGAATTTGCTCCGACTAAGAATTGGTCGGCTCCATAATCCCCCAGTGGCAACGGAACATCGCGTCATGGCACTTTTGAATTCACGTATGGTGGTAGCGATTTTGCTCAACCGCGACCCCATTTACGCGAGCCTCAAACGACGGATGCTGGCTCAACAAACTATTGTCGTGGATCAGGGCACCGAGCTACGGAAGTGACGCTGGCTGGTCTTCCGGCAGCGGAACAACTTTCGCCAGCGCAATTTAGTTCGTGCAGGCCACGGCCTCGCCACGCAGTTCCGCTTCCAAGACTGCCAGTTGAGCCTCGATGTCCTCCGCAGCTTTTCGTTTGCGGATGACTTCCTCGCGATACCGCCGGAGGAAATAGTCGATGGTCTCGACGCGGATCTTGATTGAGCCGGAGGGCTTGTTTTCATCCAGATCCTTGAAGCAGAAATATGGCGTTCCGGACTGTTCGATAATGCCTTCGATCACTCCATAGATTGGCGCGTCGTGGCCGCATTTGAAGCTCGATATTTCGAGCGCCACCAAGTTCGGATGACGCGCAGTAAATTTCGCAGCCCAGACTTTGTGGTTGGTGCTGCACGAATAAGAATTTTTCCATGCGTCACCGATGTCGAGCGGGTGGCTGATGACTCCGGCGCGAACTTCTTCTCCGAACAGACGCTCCAGCATGTCTTCGTCCAGCGGTAGCGTGTTCTGCGAGAAGATTGGATAGCCCAGCTTCTGGAACTCTTCCATGATCTCGTGATTCAGGCCGGGATCGTGATGATACGGACGGCCCAGCATCACAATGCCGATTCGATCTTCACGTTCCAGCTGGTCGAGAACCTGGCGAGCTCGACCGCGGATGCTAGCCTCGTAGTCGGCCAGCGCTTTGTAACCCACTTCGACTGCACGGTCGTTTTCTTCCTGGGAAAGACCCAGGACAGGCTGCCAGACCTGCAACATCTGATGCGCAAACAGCTTGCGGTCGGCAAAGTTCAGGACAGGATCGATGTACTTCACGTTGTGCTCGGCAAATACATCATTCTCTTTTGTGAAGGCTGCCTTCACCGTTTCCGGCGTCGCGGTAACAGTGGGGCATGCATTCGCGCCGACGATGTTTACGAGTGGAGAAGTGAGCACATCGTACATGGGGAAGAAAATCACATTCAGCGGCTTCTTACGGTGCTTTTCCTGAATAAGGTTGTAAACATGCGAGATGCCGATCTTGGCCGGGAAACACGGATCGATAGCACCACGGCTGGCACCGGCACGGTAGAGATCGGAACTGGTGTAGTCGGAGTAGACGATGTTTTCCGGCTGCACGCCAAGACTCTCAAGATATCCGTTGAAGAGTGGCGCGTAGGTATAGATATTGAGGACACGCGGAATGCCAACGCGCAGCTTCTTGCGATTCTCCATCAGCGGGATTCGCTCTTTAGCTGCCTTGTTCCAGAATGTTGCCACCGGCGTGGCGTCGGCTACAACGTCCGGATTCACCGGGCGGAATACTTCGCGAGCAGCGAAGTCCACGAAGTTCGGGTATTTGTCTTTGATCTCATCGAGTCCGGACTTGATGCCCTTCATGTCGTTGACATCTTCCACCAGACCCTTTTCGCAGGTGGCGATGATCAGGCGTTGCTCGCCATGCATTAAGGGCACCTTGGTGACCTTTTGGATGGGCACGAAGCTCAAGTCATCTTTCGGAGTGGTGCGAATGTCGATGAAAGTCCGCAGACAGTTGTTCTTGCAGAAATTGCAGCGCGTGCTCTCATTGCGGGTGGTGCGGTATTCGATCTTCCGCACCGCATCCAATCCGACGAACGTGGTCTCCTGACCGTTTCGCCACAGGCGGAGAGATTCAACCGCGGCTCCGATGGCGCCCGATTCACCGCAGAATTCGTGCACGATGATTTCCGGCTTCTTGCCAGCCGCTCGGAAGCTGTTGTGGATGAAATCCACCTCTGCCTTTACCACGGCCATATTGTTTTGCGTTCCACCCTGTAGGACGAAGCGCGTGCCCAGCGCCGCCAGGTTGGGAATACTGGCCACGTACAGGAACACGTTTTTGGGAAGAACCGCGGCCAAGCCTGCGAGGATTTCTTCCGCACGCCATCCCTGGCGTTGAAAATTTACGATGTCCGATTGCATGAAGACGGCGCAACCGTATCCGAAAATCGGCATGGACTGCGCCGAGAAAGCCAGATCGGCATATTGTTCAACGCCCAATCCAAACCCTTCAGCGGTGGACTGCAGGAAATATCCGTTTCCCGCCGAGCATTGCGTATTGAGCTTGAAGTCCTTAACGCGGCCGTTGTGCAGAATGATGATTTTGATGTCCTGCCCGCCAACGTCGACAATAACGTGGGGATCTTCGTAAAATTTAAGCGCAGACTCGGTGTGAGCTACGGTCTCTACCAGCGCCACATCCGCATGCAAGACGTCTTTCAAAATGTCTTTCGCGTAGCCGGTCGTCGCAACTCCCAAGACTTCCAACTTCGCCTTTTGGGCTTCCACCTGGCCGCGCAAGTTCTCGAACATTTCGATCGTGTCCTGAATCGGATTTCCGTTCGAGAGCTGGTAGGACTTGCATAGAATGTCGCCCTTCTCGTCTAAAAGCACGGCTTTGGTGGAAGTCGAGCCACCATCGACGCCGATAAATCCGCCGACAGTCTTATGTGCGGGGAAGATTGCGGGGATAAACTTCTTGCGTCGATACTCCACCTTGAAGTCGTCCAATTCTCTTTCGTCGGTGGTGAGTCCCTTGGCGCCAGACTTGGACTTCTCTTCCTGCCGTCCATACTCGATGTAGTGCACTAATTTCTCATATCCCTGGTAGCAACCGACGCAGTCCTCCTCGCTCTTGCCGAATTCAATCGAGCCCAAGGCGGCAAAATACTGCGCGTTCTGCGGAACTTTAATCAGCTCCTCGGGTTTTGCTCCATCGGGAATCGTGACTTTGCGTTCTTGCCACATGCGGGGAATATTCGCCTGCCACGCCTCGCTCATCCCTTTGATGAAGCTGTTCGGACCGCCCAGCAACAAAACATGAGGTCGCAGCGTGTGGCCGCGGGTCAGAACGCTGAGGTTCTGCAGCACGATCGCCTCAAAAAGCGAAGCCATCAACTCATCCGGCGGTGTTCCCACTTTCTGCAGGCTGTTGATGTCGGTCTCGGCAAATACGCCGCACTTGCCCGCCACTTTGTGGAGTTTAATCCCGTGGTACCCCTGCAAGGCCAGCTCGGCGACCGGAATCTTGAGCTTTGCGTTGATCTTGTCGATCACAGCGCCAGTGCCGCCCGCGCACTTGTCGTTCATCGAAGGAATTTTCTTTTTGCGCCCGGTTTCGTCGTCATCTTTGAAGACGATGATTTTCGCGTCCTGACCGCCAAGTTCAATGACGGAATAAACTTCCGGATGCATCTTCTCGACTGCCAGCGACACTGCCGTAACTTCCTGCACGAACTTGGCGCCGATCTGCTCGGCGATCCCGCCGCCGCCGGAGCCGGTCATGAACATGCGCGTGTTATGGCGATTGATGCCGACCTCTTTTTCGATGCGGCGCAGGAACTCCAGCGTCTTCTCCGGCTGCTTGGTTTCGTGACGCTGATAGTCCTGCCACAAGGTTTTATCGGTGGCCGCATCGATCACTACAGCCTTGACCGTGGTCGAACCTACGTCCAGTCCGACCATGAACTCGGTGTGATGGTCGTGCGGTTTTTGTAGAGGCGCGGGAGCTATCTGAAATAGTTGAGGCTTTTGCTCTTGTTTCAGATGGTCGTGCATCATCTCTCCGATACGTGATAAGAAACGCTTTGAGTTGTGGTGGCTGCCATCTTGCCGGCGATAAGAATCGCTAGCAAGATGGCGGATGCGACCAGGATTAGGCGGCGTTGGGCACGGCGATCCCGGGAACACGTGAGCGCTTCCACAGGCTGGTGCTCTTATCCATACGATCGCTCACATGCAAAATGAATTGAGCAGCAGTCCCGGCAACGCCTTCGCGGTGAGGTACGTGATAGAAAGGCCGCCGCAGTTCGGGATGTTCAGAAATATAATCCCGAATCTCGTCCAGGCTCTTGCCTGTCGACTTCAGACACTGCTCGAATTCGGTCTTCGCTTTCACCTTTGCCTCGCCCAGCGCCATTTGTACGCGGCTGTGGGCATTCACTTCGCCTTCGCCGGAAGTTTCGATCGGCAGGAAGATCATGTCTTTAAATTTGTTGATGACTGCCGATTGCACGCCGTCGGATTGCGAAGAGGGCATGCAGCCGAAGGGCTTCAGGGCCAAGACCATGTGGCACAGCTTATGCACGGTGTAGTAAACGTTCTTGCCCACTTCCAGATGCCCTTCGCCACCTCTGGCAAATTGGTTATAGAAGGGGTGGGCCATCTCGGCCAAATCCGTTTGCGGAACCAGATGATGGGTAATGCCACCCATGTTCTTGATGGTGCGGTGATAGAAGAACTGCCAGGCTTTCTCGCCGAAACCAATGCCCCAGAGCTTCTTGTGTAATCCCAAATAGTTGGCCAGGTTTTTCTTGACTTCATACCACTCGGGGTTGCGGTGTGGACGGTTCACCGGCCATTTCGCAATCGCGTGCGCCTTGGCCTGATACATCAGGTAAGCCACCCAGGTTGCGATCGGTTCCACGACGACTTGGGCACCTTCGCGCTCCAGGAAGTCGAACATGTGGAAGTTGCCGTCGCCTTCGGTGATCTGCGCCCAGAACTCGCCAGTGATTTTGACTACTGGCTTCACCTTGGTGCGATCCACCTCGATGCGATCCATACGCTCGCGCGCAGTATGCAAAGCGTCGAGATAGTCCTTGCCCCACATGTGCTCGTGCATCTTGCCCAAAACATTGGCGGTGTTTCTCAGAATCTTGTTGCTCTTAAACTTCGCCTTGAACCGCTCCGGCGACCGCTGCTCGATCTCAAAAGAGTCGCGATTTCTAAGATCATCGCAAAGCCCATCCACCATTTCCCGGAAGACGCGATCGGTTTCGCCCTTGTTCACTTCGAAAGGGCGAATCTGATAAATGAGATCGTTGATCACGTCGCCGAGATGCATGGCATTCAGCATCCCTAGTCCAAAGTCGATCGTAAATTTCAGCCCAGGCTCTCCGGAGGCCGCCTTGATCCCATCGCTGTCTTTGAACAACAGCACGCGGAAGCCGTCGAATCCGGCGTTCTTAAGAGCGAAACGATACTCTGCCTCGTACATTCCGAAGCGGCATGGACCGCAGGAGCCTGCGGTGAAGAAAACGAAGTTGTCCAGGATCTGTTGGCGCGGCAGCCCCTCCTTCTCGAGGAACTGGAGGTACTGCACCAGATTGCCAACGGTAAAGTAAGTCGGATTGCACTGGCCGTTATTGCCGAACTCCTTGCCCGTTTGGAATGCAGCCACGTTAGGAACGGGCAGCTTTTCGCAGCGGTAGCCACAACCCTGGAAGACCGCACGAATCAGGTCTTCATGCTTCCACGTAAACCCGCCAAACAGAATCGTCACGCGATCCCGCTCCTCCGCCTTGAACGCCCGCTCCACCGGGCGATGAAAATGAGTGGGCTGGTCCAAGCCAGCGATCTTGCGCAGTCTGCTACGCTCGGCCTCCAGGCGCTGCTTAACCTCCTGCTTGTCGTCGATTTGCACGAGAGTGCTACTCATAGTCTTCCTCCGCTGTATTTTTGATATTGGAACCCTGGGTGTGAGAATCGGGCCAGCAGGACGATCGCCTGCGATTTGCAGCAGAATCTGGAACTACCTAAGGAAGGCGCAGTACTCCGCGCGGGCTCAGAGCAAGAACGTCGGAAGCTGATAGGCAAAGCCACGGAAACTCCGCACATGAGGCTAGGAGGTTCGATGTTTACGCCGACGAGAGCCGTTCAGCAACGAGTCTCGGAGCGCCGGACAAGTGAATGCATCGCGTCATTTAAGCTGTTACCGTTCACACGACAGCGCGCGAGCTTAAGCCCCACACACTCAAATATTCTTTTAGCAGAAATGCAGGGTTTGATACAAGGTCTGCGCAAACTTTTTATCATGAATATTTCGCTGTGCCCCATTGCTCTTATCGTCGTATATACGAACTTTCTGACTTCGAAGGTCGGCGAATCACAACATTCCGCTGATTTGAGATCTGTGGAGAGGAGAAGAAGAACTTGAGGAAGGCCAGCTCGAAAATCGAAAGACTCGCCACGCAGTCGTCAGGCTGGGCATTTTGCGCAGGTCTACCGGCAGGATTGGCCTCCGCAATTCACGCGGCTATCGCGAGTCTCCCATGGATCTCAAGGCAACTCTTAAGCGCGTAGAGAGCATAAAGCGCATCATCCAAGGCTTGCTCTTCTTGAGTGTCGTCTCCGGGAGCTTTGAAAAGCTCTCTTGCCCTATGCAGGATTGCGCCCTCCGCATCGGCGATGCGTGCAGACATTTTGTTGTCATTTGCTTCCATCAGAGCCGCAACGTACAACTTTTTCCACGTGCAGGCTCGGGCAGCTCCAGAAGTGGCCATCTCCGTCCTCCCGCCGGGTATGTGGGGAATACAGACAAGTACCGCAAGAGGGCGCGGGCCGCAATACAGTCAATCCTGTAGACTGTTGACGAGGCGGCGTCGCCGACAATGTCGGTAAGGGTGCTTCTCCCTTCTACTGGTCCCGGTCCAAGTATTCGTCGGGGACGTCATCTTCGGGCACCTCACGGGTGTGAACCGCCCTTTCGGCCCGCTCTCCGGCTTCTTCCACGCCCGTCACCACTCCAGCCTCGAACGCATTTCCTTCCTCAATCAACTCGTCGACGCTCTCCGAATCTGCGCTCTCGACGTTGGAAAGGCCTTGTAGATCTCCCGATTGCTCGCCCGAGTGCGTTCCCGACGCCTCACGGGGAAACACCGACGCATCCCGCCCATAGCTTTTTCTTCGAGTCTTCCGGTTGATCGTTTTCCTCGCATTCTTCGGATTTGCCGTGGACTTAGTCGCGGAGGCTTTCCTCTTGAGCTTTTTCTTAGGAGTCCTGCTTTTGTGTACCCGCTTCTTTGGCGGCTTCACTTTCCTCCTGGCAGTTCCGCTCGAACTCTTCTTGGTTTTCTTTTTGGTGGCCATTTGCGAAGTCTAGCACTGGCGTCCGGGTGCGGCAAAATCACTGCGGGCGGTTTGTCGGACACATTCTTCTGTGGCGTAATTGTTCGTGTTAGAACCGACTGGGTATCCGTGCGTCGGCCCACCGAGTTAGGAAAAAAGGCTTTCATCCCCCGATGTTTTCTGTATTCTGTTTCGGCATAGTTCCCTCATGCACAGGGCGCTTTCGCCTTTGGTCGCAATCGCATGATTTCTAAGTTTGTGCCTCGGAGTTGCGCAGGCTGCCTTCGCTGCGGACCAAAATCCGCGCTTAGCACACGTGGCATGTGGTTTCCGGTTCTGAAAGTTGTCCAAGGAGAAAGCAATGACAACTCGTCCTCCCCTGCCTCCGTTTACCCACGAAACAGCGGTTCAAAAAGTTCGTCTGGCCGAAGACGGTTGGAATTCTCGAGACCCCGAAAAAGTCTCCCTGGCTTATGCTCTAGACTCCCGCTGGAGAAACCGCTCAGAATTTGTGAACGGAAGGCGAGAGATCGTCGCTTTTCTTGCGCGCAAATGGACGAAAGAATTGGATTACCGGCTCATCAAAGAGCTCTGGGCGTTCACGGAAAATCGAATTGCCGTACGTTTTGCATACGAGTGGCACGATGACTCGGGAAATTGGTTCCGGTCGTACGGCAACGAGAATTGGGAATTCAACGATGACGGCCTGATGCGACTGCGGTTTGCGTGTATCAATGATCTCCCCATCGTAGAGTCGGATCGTAAGTATCACTGGCCGCCGGGACGCCGTCCAGATGACCATCCGGGACTGAGCGAGCTTGGCTTCTAGCACACAAGATCGGACGTTAAGGAGGACTGATGAAAGGCCCGCGGCGATTCGCGATTTTCCTGATCTGTATTTCCACATTCTCGCTGGCCGCAGCGCCGCAAGGCTCCCACCCGCAAAGTGATAGCGCCACTGCGAACCCTGAGTGGTCTGAGTTTGCGGCGTCCCTGGATAAAATGCACGCAGCCATGGGATCAGTGGAACCGTCCGGGGAGAGCGATACCGATTTTGTCAGACTGATGCTTCCGCATCATCAGGCAGCGATTGACATGGCCAGAACCCAATTGATTTACGGCAAAGATCCACAGATGCGCAGGCTGGCGCAGGAGATCATTACTGACCAGCAGTCAGAGATTGACATGATGCAACTGTGGCTGAAACAACACCAGAGCAGTTCGCAGCGAGCAGATCAGGCGCCCGCTCTTCATGCGGACAAGGAGCATTAGAATGAAAATCACCCGCTGGCTACCGGTATTCTGTTTGCTGCAAACTGTTTTTGCCCAGCAAGCCCCCTGGGGACGAGCCGATATCCCGGTCTCCAGCCGTGATCGGGTCTACGCGGCCAACCAAACCTCAAACACAATCTCCGTGATCGATCCTTCCGCCAACAAGCTGCTTGGCGTAATCCGGCTCGGCGATCCGGTACCCGGCGCTTTGAGCCCGCTCTACCGGGGTCAACTCCTGGTGCATGGCCTTGGCTATTCACCCGATGGAAAGACTCTGGCCGTGGTTTCGATAGCCTCGAATTCGGTCACGCTAATCGATACGGCAACCAATCGAGTGAAACGGATCATTTACGTGGGGCGGGCGCCGCACGAAGCGTTCTACACGCCGGACGGACGTGAATTGTGGGTCGCAGTACGCGGCGAAGACTATATCTCCGTAATCGACCCTGTGCAGATGGACGAAGTTCGCCGTATCACCGTGGCCAACGGTCCGGGCATGACCATGTTCGGTCCGGACGGAAAATATGGCTTCGTATGTTCGAGCTTCACGCCGGAGCTCTCCGTGATTGAAGTGGCCTCGCATCAAATTATTAAGCGCCTACCGCAGGCCAGCCCATTCTGCCCGAACATTGCGGTGAGCCCGGAGAACGATGAAGTTTGGATCACTCTGAAAGATGCAGGCAAGGTGCAGGTTTTCAGCGCGAAACCACCATTTGAACAAACGGCGCTAATGGTTACAGGGCCAATCACGAATCACTTGAACTTCGTAAACAATAGCAACGGCAAATTTGCCTACGTCACGGTCGGGGGATTGGGCGAAGTGAAAGTGTTTCGCAGAGGCGCAACTCCACAGCTGGTTGCCACCATTCCCGTCGGGGAACTTCCACACGGCATTTGGCCATCCGGCGACGGCTCCCGGGTTTACGTCGCGCTGGAAAACGGCGTGCAGGCCGCGGTTATCGACACGCTCACGAATCAAGTGATCGCCGACGTGCCGATCGGACAGACAACTCAAGCCGTGGTGTACGTGCCGAACGCAGTCCCGAACGGCGCTGGCACGGAGAATCTCGTTCCGCTCGGCGAGGCAGGCAATACCGCGCGGCTCCATTTGGAGGCAGGAGGGAAAGCTCTGCCCAATGCTCAAGCATCGGTCGCTGTAAATTCATTGGGTCTGTTGGATCTAATTCAGATCGCAGCGGAAGGTCTCACGCCAAAGGCGCAATATCAGGTGTATCTCGCGGGGACCGACCATGCGCCTTTCGGACAACTCGAACCTCTGGCGGTCTTGAAGACGAATTCCGACGGGGCAGGCATCGTACAGGCGATCGGGCTTTTAAAGACGCTGGCGGCAGGGGACTCATCCGCTCCTGCGTCACCACGAAGATTTGTGATCGTCACCGACTTGAAAGATCCGTCGCAGGTGGTGCTGCGGCAAGGCAGTGCTTCGACCGGTCCGTAATTCGAAAAGATCGGCTTCGTGTAACCCCAAGCGTCCTAATATAATTCTGTCTTTCAATTCAAAGGAGGAATCAAATGGCAGAACCCAAATCCACCGCAAACGAAAACGAGATTTCCCGCGATCGCCTCGCCGAGCTGTTGAACGAAGATCTTTCCCTCGAATACCAAGCCATCATCGCGTACGTGGTCTATTCCCAGGTGCTCAGTGGCGCACAATATATGGACATAGCCGCGCAGCTCGAGATCCACGCCAAGCAGGAACTCGATCACGCCCTCATCCTCTCCCGCCAGATCGATTATCTCGGCAAAATGCCCGTGGTCACTCCCAAACCAGTGCGTACCTCGAAAAATCCCAAAGACATGCTGCGGTACGATCTCGAGAATGAAAACGACACCATCCGCAATTACCGCGACCGCATCCGGCAATGTGAAACCTTGGGAGAATACGCGATGGCCGAACAGATTCGCCAGATCCTCATGCAGGAACAGGATCATCAGATCGATCTAGCCACTGCCCTCGGCGAAGAAGTTCCAGACGTTGGCTATGGTCCCAAAGCACGCAGCCTGCGCAAGCGCCGCTAGCTTGGCAAACATCGCCTGGTGGGACCTGCGAACTTTCGCCCTGATAGTTCTCAGAAACAACAATTGCAAAAGCCAAAAGGAGAAAAAGCTATGCCCACGATTACCACAAAAGACGGCACACAGATTTATTACAAGGACTGGGGAAAAGGTCAACCCATAGTGTTCAGTCATGGATGGCCGCTCACTGCGGACGACTGGGACGGGCAAATGTTGTTCTTCGGCCTGCAAGGTTTTCGCGTCATCGCCCATGATCGGCGAGGGCACGGCCGTTCCACCCAGACGTGGGATGGCAATGACATGGACACCTACGCCGACGATCTCGCGGCTCTCACTGAAAAACTTGACTTGAAGAATGCGATCCATGTGGGCCACTCCACCGGTGGCGGAGAAGTCGCCCGTTACATCGGACGGCATGGCACGAAGCGTGTCGGCGCAGCCGTGCTCATCAGTGCGGTACCGCCGCTGATGTTGAAGACGGACAAGAATCCCACTGGTGCGCCCATCTCGGTCTTCGACGGCCTCCGAACCGCGCTCGCAGCAAATCGGCCACAGTTTTACCGGGACATTACCCTCCCCTTCTACGGATACAACCGGCCAGGCGCCAAGATCTCGGAAGGCATTCGAGAACACTGGTGGCTGCAGGGCATGATGGGAGGAATGAAGGCCCACTATGACTGCATCAAAGCTTTCTCGGAGACAGATTTTACCGAGGATCTTAAGAAGTTCGATGTCCCGACCCTCATTCTTCATGGCGATGACGACCAGATCGTGCCGATCGCAGCGGCGGCTCCGCTGTCTGCGAAGATTGTGAAGGGCGCAAAGCTAAAAATATATCCGGGGTTCCCACACGGGATGCCCACCACCAATTCGGATCAGATCAATGCCGACTTGCTTGGGTTCATCAAGCAGAGCGAAGAAGCAGCGGCTTAATCCTGTACGGCCTTCATTCTGATCATGGAAGGCCGTATCTCTCACCTCGAACCGCACAACGGGCCCGCCGTAAGCGGTTGGAATGTCGAATCAATGACAAATAGGGCGCCTGCAGGAACTGGACAGAAGGCTGCTCTCGCTGACTATCTAGCGGCCGAGCGGACCCTACTCGCGTGGATTCGCACCGGCCTCGCCTTGATGGGATTCGGGTTTGTGGTGGCGCGCTTTGCGCTCTTCCTGCAGCAAATCCAAGTTATGCAGCGCGTCCCGGCAGCGCACTCTTACGGATTATCGCTTTGGTTTGGCACAGCTCTGATTGCAGTCGAAGTCACCGTGAATGCGTTTGCCGGATGGCGCCATCTCCGGTTGGTCCGGGAATTGGATCACGGCGAAACCGATCACTCTCATCCCTCGACCGTGGTCGTCGCCATTGCTTTCTTTCTGGCTTTGGCCGGGTTGGCGATGGCCATTTATCTGGTTTCGGTTCGAGGTTCCACGAGTTCAAGGTTTGAAAACAGTGAGGAGATATCTATGACGCTAAGCAGCGGCAAAGGGATCAGCAATACACTCAGCAATCACTCGGTGGATCAAACGGTGGAAAAGCTCAAGGGGATTTTGGCAGCAAAGGACGTCACCCTCTTTGCCGTGGTCGACCACAGCGGAGAAGCGGAAAAGGTGGGAATAAAGATGCCTCCCACCAAGTTGCTGATCTTTGGAAGCCCCAAAGCAGGCACGCCTTTGATGCTGGCCGCTCCGAGCATTGCCATCGATCTTCCGCTCAAGATTCTGGTCTCGGAGGACGCCCAGGGAAAAGTCTGGATTTCCTACAATAGCCCGGCGTACTTGCAGGAACGGCACGGCTTTCCGCAGGAGTTGCTGCAGAACATCTCGGTTGTGGAAACATTAGCAGCCAAGGCTGCCGAGTAACTTTGTGCGCCTTTCGCAGTCCGCAATCTAGCGCGATAAATCCAGACATAATAATCTAGGCAACGGTGTGGGAGTAACACGGCCAAAGTCGGGCTTGCGCGATCCCCTGAAACCGTGAAAGATGGTACAGCCCTTGATCAATTTGCCCGAAGCATTCAATGTGGCGACGTATTTCGTGGATCGCAACGTCCTCGAAGGACGAGGGGAAAACACCGCGATTGAGTGCGGAAGTGGCCAAGTCAGTTATCGGCAACTCTTGGAACGTACAAATCGAGTCGGCAATGCGCTCTGCCGCCTCGGCGTTCGCCCAGAAGAGCGGGTTCTTCTTGTGCTGCTGGACGGTCCGGAGTTTCTTTACGCTTTTTTTGGAACGATCAAGATCGGCGCTGTTGCTGTTCCCGCGAACACTTTCCTGAAACCACACGAGTACGAATTCCTCCTCAATGACACCCGGGCTCGCGTGGTGCTGGTGAGCGAAGCTTTACTTCCACAATTGCAATCGATACCGCGGGAACGGCTCCGGTATCTAAGGGAGGTTGTGGTTGTCGGCGAAACGAGCCAGCTGCATCCCTGTCTGAACGAGTTGATCAACGCTGCGTCTCCTGAGTTGGAGGCAGAGTCCACCAGCAAAGACGATGCCGCTTTCTGGCTTTATTCTTCGGGAAGCACCGGTCCGCCCAAAGGCTGCGTGCATCTTCATCACGATATGGTGGTGTGTTCTGAACTGTATGCGAGAAACATTCTCCGTATGAATGAGCGCGACCGTTGCTACAGTGTTGCGCGATTATTTTTTGCCTACGGTTTGGGGAATGCAGGCTATTTCCCGCTGGGCTGCGGAGCAACGACCATCCTCTCCCCGTCGCGCCCCTCTCCGGCGACCGTGTACGCCGACATCGAGCGCTATCACCCCAGTCTGTTCTTTTCGGTTCCATCGAATTATGCGGCATTGCTGGCTCACCGGCGGGAAGGCGGGACGGAATTTGATCTCTCCTGCATACGTCACGCGATCTCGGCCGGAGAATCTCTGCCTGCCCCACTCTTTGAGCGTTTCAAACAACGCTTTGGCATCCAGATTCTGGATGCCCTGGGCTCCACGGAAACTTTGCAGATGGTGATTGCGAATCGCCCCGGCGAAGCGAAACCCGGATCCAGCGGCAAGATCATTCCTGGATACGAGGCTCAACTCGTCGATGAAAACGGACAGTCGGTCGCTCCTGGGGAGATTGGCAATCTATTGATCAAGGGAGATTCCACCTGCTCCGGATACTGGAACCAGCATGACAAAACCAAGGAAACTTTTGTAGGTCACTGGTTCCGCACTGGAGACAAATATTATCAGGATGAAGAAGGCTATTTTTGGTACGCGGGACGGGCCAATGACATTTTCAAGGTCAACGGTCGGTGGCTGAGTCCGACTGAAGTCGAAAGCGCATTGATGGCGCATCCGGCGATTCGGGAGGCTGCGGTGGTCGCTCGCGATGATGAGAGTGGACTAACTAAGGCTGCGGCCTACGTGGTCGTAAACGACGAGTTCACCGCCAGCGATCAACTTACCCGGGAGCTGCAAGACTGGGTTGCCGAAAAGATCGGCGCTTATAAACGTCCTCGATGGATTGAGTTCTTGCCAGAACTCCCCAAGACAGCTACGGGGAAACTGCAGCGGTTTAAGCTGCGCGAACTGCAAACGCGGCAGGATCACAGCCAGGGTGAGTCGAATCGCCCTGACACCCGAGCCGAAGAGTAGAAACGGACAGCAGAACTGGCCGCTCTCACCAATCGACTGCAGATCGGTTTTTGCATAAACAAGAGGACCCTGTTTTCGTTCAGAATGATTGCGCCTGTGAAGCTACGGAATGATGGCTACAGCACCATCCACACTGTCGTTCTTAACCGCAGCGAGAGCGTCGTTGGCTTGCTCGAGAGGATAGGCCGTGACCTTGGGCTGAAGGCGGATCTCCGCCGCCAGGTCAAGAAAGTCCCGGGCATCCTCGCGAGTCATATTGGCCACGCTGCGCAACTGGCGTTCGCCCCATAGCAGGTGGTCATAGTCAAATTCTGGAATTCGGTCGAGGTGGATGGCGTTGATCGCGACAACCCCGCCTTTTCGAAGACTGGCCAGTGCGGCAATCACCACATCGCCACTGGGAGCGAAAGTCACAGCGCGATCGAGTTCCACCGGCGGTTTCTCAGTAGCTTCTCCGACCCAGACAGCGCCTAGCGTCTCGGCCATCTTGCGATGCGAGGCTCCGCGGGTCGAGACGTACACTTCACACTCCCAGGCTCGCAAAACAGCAATTGCCAGGTGCGCGGACGCGCCGAAACCAAACAGACCTACTCGCTCCCCACGTTCCACTCCCGCCACCCGCAAACTGCGAAAGCCGATGATGCCCGCACACAACAAAGGTGCGGCGTGCAGATCGTCCAATGCCGTCCGTAATCGAAAGACAAAATCATTTCGTGCGATGGCGTACTCTGCGTAACCACCATTCACTGTGTAGCCGGTAAAAGTCGGAGAATCACAGAGATTCTCCATGGCATGGCGGCAATACCAGCAGGTACCGTCGGTACCCCCGATCCAGGAGACTCCGACCCGAGTCCCGAGCGGCAGTTCCGGAGTATCGCCGCCGACGATCTCGCCCACGATTTGATGACCGGGAATCACTTTTAGGCGACGCGATGGCAGTTCACCTTCGACGATGTGGAGGTCAGTCCTGCAGACCCCACAGGTGCGGACCCGCAGCAGCACTTGGCCCGACGCGGGAACCGGTTGTGGCACGTCCGTAAACTGCAGCGGACGCTGCACGATATCTCCTGGTAAATTCAGAATCGCAGCTCTCATGTTGTAACGTCCAACCCCAATGGTGATCGCCTTCTGCCGGCGCACCCTTCATCGTCAGGTAGTATATTCTTGCGACGATCCACAACTGAACTGCGAGGACGCTCAAGGCACGAGATCGATGCGCAGAATCTGCTCTCCGAAGGAGACATACATGCCGAAAACAATTCGCGTTTTAGTCATGCAAATTCTGCTTTCGGCAGGAGCCCTGGCTGCGCAGCCGCAGTCTGATTGGACCAGCAGCTTGAACGACCCGGACATACAATACCGCTCCCAAGTATTCGCCGCGGCCAAGGCATGCTATATCGAATTCCGCGACCAACAGCAAGGGAGCGGACCCACCACTTTCGACGCAGCTGTCGATTTCACATCTTCGGATTCGAGCCCGGACAAACAGCCGGCCGTAAAAACTGACAGCGAGCACATCGTGACCACCGCGACCCACGTTGGAAGTTCGCGTATCTCGAACTGCTCCGGAATCGTCGCTGCTCGCGTCACCTTTGTCCAGCGACAATGAAAACGGGCGGAAAACCGAATTCCACCTCGAACTGCAGCGGCAAAAGTATCCGTCAATTCCTGATGGCGTGTATCTGCGTAGTTGCCTTATCGTGATGTGACCTTCACGCGCCCAAGAGGCGTTTTGGAGCTTTCCTGCGCCAGGCACTTCGCAGTGCGGCTTCGAGGATATCCGCGGGCACCTTCGCGAGGAATACGCGAGTGGATCCTCGACGGCCCCACCCACCCGGTACTGCCGAAAAGATTTTCGGCTCGTCCTCGACCATGCCGGCCTGTTGTTCCGGCGCGAGTAACAGGACGCCGTAGCCGTCCTTTTCGAGGGCAAGCGTGGCGAAGATTTTTCCTCCCACCCGAAAGTCGGCGCTCCCGAAATGCGAGCCTTCCACCGCTTCTGGCATGCTGAGTGCAATTCGTCGAAAATCCGCCGCCGTCATAGCAGCCAGCCCTCCGTGTAGAGCGGACACTCTTGTCCGCTGCCCTTGCCGTTGATTATAGATTCAACGATCAAAATCAAATCTCAACAATCAATCCAAGGGCGGTGGGCCGGAGTGTCCGCCCCAGATGAATGTGCGACGTGGTAACCTGAACTTTCTCCTCCTAAAACTGTGAATTGAGGTATTCGACTTGATCCGTTTGCGTTCGCTGTTCGCTATCTTCCCCGTTCTTCTTCTGATTTCGTTCTCCTTCGCCGAAGGCACGCGCACCTGGGAACAATCGAAGTTCGAAGATCTGATCAAGGGAACGACCAAAGGCGTGGCTGTACGCAGCACCGGCGGACTGGAACTGGCTCCAGCTTTCACTGCGCTCTTTACGACTCCGTCGACTTATATTTGGTCGATCGCGGCGGATCGCGAGGGTAATCTTTATGCCGCTGCGGGTTCGCCAGCGCGAGTCTATCGAATTACCCCCGACGGCAAATCTACCGTGATTTTCGAGCCGCAGGAACTTCAGGTGCAAGCGCTGGTAGTGGATCAGAGCGGGGTCATTTACGCAGCCACCAACCCGGACGGCAAGGTTTATCGGATAGAGCATCGTGCTGCTTCGGCGGACAAGAATTCAGGCGATAAGAAATCTCCCGAGAAGCCAGCGGCCGATTCTTCCTGGAGTTCATCAGTCTATTTCGAGCCCGGAACCAAATACATTTGGGACCTAGTCTTCGACGAAGCCGGCAAGCTCTACGTTGCCACAGGCGATCATGGAGAGATATTCCGCGTGACTCCGAAAGGCGAGCACTCCGTCTTCTTCAAGAGTGACGAAGCCCATATTCGCGTGATGGCTTTTGACACCAAGGGCAATCTGATCGCCGGTTCAGACGGCAGCGGTCTGGTCTATCGAATCTCGCCGGGCGGAGATGGCTTCGTTCTCTACAGCGCGCCGAAAAAAGAAATCACCGCACTGGCCATAGACAAAGCCGGCAACATTTATGCGGCCGGCGTGGGAGAAAAGCATGGAGGTACGGCGGCGCCAGGGTTCTCCTCGGCGCCAATCTCGATTCCGACTTCTCCCTCCATTTCGAGCACTGGCCCGCAAACCGGGATCGTGATTACTGCTTCTCCGGCCGCCACATCGCAACCAGCCATCATCTTTCCTGGTCCCGCTTCGGGAGCGGCGGGCGGCTCGGAGATTTATCGGATCGCACCCGACGGTTCTCCCAGCCGGGTGTGGAGTTCTCGTGAGGACATTGTTTATGCTCTCGCCTTCGATCAGCGCGATCGCTTGCTCGCGGGCACGGGAAACCGCGGGCACGTTTTCGCCATCACCGGAGACGACGAATTTACCGACCTGCTCAAAGCCAGCGCCACCCAGGTCACAGCCTTTGCCAACGCTCCTCACGGCGGCCTGTATGCCTCAACCAGCAACCTGGGTAAAGTGTTTTTGCTGAGTGCCACGCCTGAATCCGAGGGCAGTTACGAGAGTGATGTTTTTGATGCGCACAATTTCTCGCGATGGGGACGCGCTGAATTCCGCGGCGCCGGCAACGTCGAACTATTCGCCCGCAGTGGCAATGTGGACAACCCCGACCGCAATTGGAGTCCGTGGGAGAAGATCGATCTGCGAAAGGATGGCGTGGTCGGCGTTCCCCCGGCGCGTTTCATTCAGTGGAAGGCGGTGCTGCGCTCGGGAGATCCGGCGCCGCGCGTCGAGAGCGTCATGCTCAACTACCTACCCAAGAACGTGGCGCCCGATTTTGACGACGTAACCGTGCAAGCCGGAGTTCGCTACCAATCGCTGCCTAAGCCTGCTGGCGTGGATCTAAACGCAGGAGCCGGGCAGCAGCCTCACTTCGACACGCCACCTCCGACCACGCATGACCGCGATTCCATTGGCGTGAAGTGGACGGTTCATGACGAAAGCGATGATCAGATGGTCTATGCCGTCTACTATCGCGGCGATGGTGACACCCGGTGGCTTTTGCTCAAAGACAATTTGACCGACAAATTCTACTCGTTCGATGCCTCGCTTCTGCCCGATGGTGGCTATACGGTCAAGGTCGTGGCCTCCGACGCGCCCTCGCATTCTCCCGGGCAGGCTTTGACCGCCGAAAAAGAAAGCTTGCGATTTGAAGTAGATACGACGCCGCCACAAGTTGAGAGCCTCGCTGCTTCTGTCGAGGGCGACAAGATCCACGTTACCTTCCGCGCCGCCGATAGTTTCTCGAATATTAAGCGGGCCGAGTACTCAGTCGACGCCGGCGAATGGCAGTTTGTAGAGCCGGTCGGCCAGCTTTCAGATTCGAAAATAGAGAGCTATGACTTTCGCGTTGCAGTACCGGCTAGCGGTTCCGTGACCGCGACAACAAAAACCGCTGCCGGACAACCTGAGCACGTCGTGGTAGTCCGCGTCTACGATCGCTACGACAACATGAGTTCGGCAAAAACAGTAATCCGCGGCAAGTAGGCCGGCATCCCTTCGACTTCGCTCCGGGCAGGCTTCGCCGGCTCAATCACTCGATGTCTGCAAGGCCAGACTGGTAAGCCGATCCGCTTTGCGCAGCTCCGGAAAACGCCAGGCCCAGATTGCGATCACGACAAGGGTGCCGATGCCTCCCAACACCACGGCGGGAACGGTTCCGAACCACTGCGCCGTCAGACCTGACTCGAATTGGCCAAGTTCGTTAGAGACCCCGATGAAAAGCATGTCTACCGCATTGACTCGCCCGCGCATCTGGTCTGGCGTGCCTAACTGAATCAGCGTGCCGCGAATGACCACGCTCACCATGTCGGTCGCACCAATCAACAGCAACGAAATCACAGACAGCACAATGCTTGTCGAAAGTCCGAAAAGGATAGTGCACACGCCAAAGCCGGCCACGCACCACAGCATGGCCGCTCCGGCCCGGCGTCTCAGCGGACGATGGGCTATGAGGATCGCCATCAACGCCGCCCCCACTCCCGGCGCGCTGCGCAACAGTCCTAGGCCCCAAGGGCCCGTCTTCAGGATTTCACGCGCGTAGACCGGCAGCAGTGCGACGGCCCCGCCGAGCAGGACTGCGAACATGTCCAGCGAGATCGATCCCAGAATTAGCTTCTGCTGCCAGATGTAGCGGAATCCCGCCAGCACGGTCGTCAGGCTCACGCCTTGCGGGGTCCACACCATCGTTTGCGGTTTGATCCGCAGCGTCGACAGCAGCGCCACCAGTGACGTCAGCATGGCAGTCAGATAAACCGCCGAAGGGCCGCGGAAGAATGCATAGATAAGGCCGCCAACTGCCGGACCCAAGATCGTTGCGCCTTGCATAACGCTCGCGTTCCAGGCGACGGCGTTGGGAAAATGCTCTTCCGGAACCAACTGCGGCAATAGAGCCCGGCTCACCGGCCCGCTGAGTGAGTGTGCCGCACCAACCAGCACCAGCACCGCGTAGATAGAGTAGACCTGCGGATTAAACCCATGCCCGCTGCGCAGCGCAATCACCAACAACAAGCCCGAGCATAGTGCGTATCCGCAATAACACACCATCAGGAGCTTGCGACGATCGAAGCGATCGGCTAAATGTCCGGTTACCAGAAACAACAGAATCCCCGGAAGAAACTGCGCAAGACCTACCAATCCCAGGTCCAATGGGCGCTTCGTCATCTCGTAGACTTGCCATCCCACGGCAACCGACTGCATTTCCAGGGCAACTTCGATGAGGAATCGCGCGAGTTCGTAGACGGTGAAGTCAGGATAAGTAAACGCAACATAACCCGCGAGCTTGGAATCTCCTTGCGCAGCCATTCCTGCTACTGTGCCACAAACCAGCCTGTGAAAGACGGGCCCGCCCCCGCAACCGGAAACGTTGCAAACAACAGTTCTACCGCCATCTTCCGTAGAAACGTAGCTGGCTACGTTTCCGCGCTACCGATTCATGGGATTTCCGACATCCGCGCAGTCTCTCGCTATAATCCAGTTGGGCAAGTGCTAAATGCTGTGTGCTAATTGCTGAGTGCTTCTTCATGCGCTTCGAACTCTTCGTCGCCTCCCGCTACCTTCGCGCCAAGCGGCGCCAGGCGGTCATTGGCGTCATCACGGGGATTTCCATCGCTGGAGTCGCGGCTGGCGTCGCGTCCCTTGTCGTCGCGCTCGCCATCAACAATGGATTTCGTCAGGATCTTCAGGACCGTCTGCTCGGCTCGACGTCTCACATTAACCTGCTCCGCATTCAGAGCGATGGGATCAAAGACTGGCGTCCGATGATGGATCGGTTGTCGAAACAGCCGCACGTGGTTGCCACGGCGCCCGCAATCTACGAGCAGGTTCTGATCTCGCGGGGACCACGGGCTCGCGGCGCTGTGTTGAAAGGAATGATTCCGAGCGAAGAAAGAAAAGTCAGCGATCTGCTAAAGACGGTTGCGATCGGCTCAGCTGACGGGCTGGAAGACAGCCCAGACCGTGTAGCACCGGGTCGTCGACCCGGTGAGGGCGGCACGCCCGACTCTGTTGCTGCAAACGCGTGCGAGGGCGCTCGCGCCACGCAAGCTGCAGCGCCGACACAATCTCCCACTGACCTTCAGGGCGTGGACAACCGTATCGCCGCCATGCCTCCTATCATTCTCGGCAAAGACATGGCCGACGAGCTGGGCGCTACGACTGGCTCAGTCGTGCTTGTCACCAGCCCGCAAGGCGAACTCACTCCCTTTGGCATGGTCCCCAAGTACAACCGATTCCGCGTGGTCGGAATCTTTAGCTCTGGTTTCTACGACTACGACAGTTCGTGGGCGTTCACCCGACTAAGCGACGCGCAACAACTGTTCGGACTCGGCGATCTGGTTTCGGTGCTCGAGTTCAAAGTGGATGACATTTATCAAGCCGAGCAAATCTCTCGGCAACTCGAACAGGCTGCCGGCAAGGGTTTCATGGCCACGAACTGGATAGAGCAGAACAAAGCGCTATTTCGGGCCTTGCGCCTGGAACGTCTCGTCACATTCATCACCATCGGCCTGATCGTCTTCGTGGCTGCGCTCAATATTCTGATCTCGCTGACCATGATGGTTATGGAGAAGACCCGCGACATCGCTGTGCTCATTTCGATGGGTACGCGCAAGTCGCAGGTGCGCCGGATCTTCATTGCTCAAGGTGTGCTGATTGGAGTGGTCGGAACTGCGATTGGCCTGGTTCTCGGCTATACGCTGTCATGGGCGGGCGGACACTACCATCTGCTCTCGCTGGCCCCCGAGGTCTACTCGATCGATTATGTGCCCTTCGCGCCGCGTGCAATGGATGGCGTCCTGGTGGCTCTAGTAGCGATCGGCATTTCTCTGATCGCCACAGTGTATCCGTCGTGGTCAGCGGCGCGAATCCTCCCTGCCGAGGCTTTGCGCTACGAATGATCCGCGAATCTCTTGACCCGCTTTTGACCCTTTCTTGACATCCACTGTGACTCTTTATGTCATTCTGCCCCCAAGCCGTACCGTGGTGAGAAGGTGACTTTGGGTCCCACTCTGCAGGTTGTCGCATCGGTGACCGAGGTCACATTCAACTCCATAATTTCTGGAGTAGAGTTTGTTGCAGATGCTCTCGAAAGCGGCGGGAACGTTTTCGCGGTGGCCGTGTTTTAATGAGAATGGCGAGCTGCCGCGGGTCAATCGAGCAGATGGTGGCCTCGATGCCCCGGATTCCTGAGACGAGGAGCACTTCGGGTGCATCTAATGGAGCAGGATACATTAAGGATTGAGGGCCTCAAGAAGGTCTTCCGGTCCGGCAAGTCGGACTTGGTGCTCTTTGAAAACTTAACGTTTCAGGCGGCCAAGGGCGAAATGCTTGCCATCGTTGGCGAATCGGGGGCAGGCAAGAGTACCTTGCTGCACATCGTTGGCGCTCTTGATAGGGCTTCCGCGGGTGACGTTTACTTCGCGCACTTGCAGTTGAGTTCGCTTTCGGAGAACGCTGCGGCCGAGTTTCGCAACCGCGAGGTCGGTTTTGTTTGGCAATTCCACTACCTGCTGCCGGAGTTCACGGCGCTGGAGAATGTGGCGATGCCGCTTCTGCTTCGGGGTCGTCCGTGGCAAATGGCACAACAAGAAGCTTCGCGGTGGCTGCGTGAGGTCGGGCTGGACCAGCGATCGCATCATCGTTCGGGAGAGCTTTCCGGGGGTGAACAGCAGCGGGTAGCTTTGGCTCGGGCGCTGATCACTCAGCCTAAGCTTTTGCTGGCGGATGAGCCGACCGGAGACCTCGATAGCCGGACGGCGGATTCAGTCTTCGAACTGATTGCACGGTTGCATCGCGACTATCAGTTGACCTCCCTCATCGCCACGCACAACTTCGCGTTTGCGCGTCGCTGTCAGCGCGTCTTGCGGTTGCACCAGGGAAGGATTGAGGAAGTGGCACCGGAAACGCTACCCGTATAGCACCTCACGGCAATTGACTTTTGTCGCGCGACGTGTCGGAATGATAGTTAAGGATGACGAAAAGCGCCGCCAGTCGTACGAGGTGCAAGAATTTGCAACCACTGGCGGAGAAATGATAACTAAGGTGTCTTTGGTAACTGAACGCAACGGGTCAAAGCTGCGATATAAAGGATGTAGCGGTTGGCAGGTCGATTGCACCATTAATATAGGGTCAGGGAGATCCGAGGAGCAGGGCCATCAGGTTGACCCGCAAAGCTCCCCGAGAGCTCAGGGGAAAGGGTCATATGTTTGAACGCTATACGGAGAAGGCGAGGCGCGTCATCTTTTTTGCGCGCTATGAAGCCAGCCAGTTCGGGTCTCCTTATATTGAGACGGAACATCTTCTGCTGGGACTTCTGCGCGAAGACAAAGCCCTGACCAATCGCTTTCTGCGCTCGCATGCTTCGGTCGAATCCATTCGCAAACAGATCGAGGGACACACCACGATCCGCGAAAAGGTTTCCACTTCTGTGGACCTGCCGCTGAGCAACGAATGCAAGCGGGTGCTCGCTTATGCCGCGGAAGAAGCGGAACGTCTTTCGCACAAGCATATCGGGACCGAGCACTTGCTTTTGGGTTTACTGCGAGAAGAAAAATGCTTTGCGGCCGAGATTCTGCACGAGCGTGGCCTGAGACTCTCGACCATTCGCGAGGAATTGGCTCGCACCAGCCAGGAAAAAGCCCAGCCTCAGCGCCAACGTGAGTCTTCCCTGCTGAGCGAGTTTTCGCGTGACCTCACGCAGGCCGCGATGGATTCTCAGCTCGATCCCCTTGTCGGACGTGATGGCGAATTGGAACGCGTGGTTCAAATTCTCTGCCGCCGCACCAAGAACAATCCGGTACTGATCGGCGAACCCGGCGTGGGCAAGACCGCCATCGTCGAAGGCCTGGCACAGCGCATCGCCGATGGCGAAGTTCCCTCGTTCCTGGCCGACAAACGCATCCTGGCGCTTGATCTTTCATTGATTGTCGCCGGCACCAAATATCGCGGCCAGTTTGAAGAGCGCCTCAAGACCATCATGAAAGAATTGATGGAGTCGCAGAACTCGATCATCTTCATTGACGAATTGCATACGCTGGTCGGCGCGGGCTCGGCTGAAGGCTCGCTCGATGCGGCCAACATTCTGAAGCCAGCGTTGTCGCGCGGAGAAATTCAGTGCATCGGCGCCACCACCCCGGGCGAGTATCGCAAATCGATCGAAAAAGACCGCTCGCTCGAGCGTCGCTTCCAGGCAGTGAAAGTTCCGCCGCCGAATGAGGCCGACGCGACCAAAATTCTGTTCGGGATCAAAGACCGGTACGAGAAGTTCCACGCCGTTACTTATACCGACGACGCCATCAACTTCGCGGTATCGCACTCGAACCGTTACATTCCCGACCGCTTCCTGCCCGACAAGGCAATTGACCTGGTCGACGAAGCCGGCGCCCGCGTAAAGCTGCGCCAGACTTCGCTGCCCGAGGAATTGACCGAGGTGCAGAAGCGCATCAAGTTCATCGTTCACCGCATGGAAAACGCCATCGCGAACCACGAGTTCGAGAAGGCGCGTTTCTACAGTGACGAGGAACGCAAAGAGCGCGAGAACCTGCGCGCTCTTCGCGAAAAATATCATCTGGATGAATCTTCGACCGGCGTAGTAGGCCGCGAAGACATCGAGGACGTGGTCTCGCGCTGGACCGGCGTCCCCGTCACCTCGATCAAGGAAGAAGAAACTCAGAAGCTCCTCCGCATCGAAGAAGAGCTGCACAAGCGAATCATCAGCCAGGACAAAGCCATCAGCGCCCTGGCGCGAGCCATCCGCCGCAGCCGCGCCGGGTTGAAGAACCCGAACCGGCCCATCGGATCGTTCCTGTTCCTTGGCCCCACAGGCGTCGGCAAGACCGAAGTCGCCCGCACTCTGGCCCAGTTCATGTTCGGCACCGAGAAGGCCCTAGTCCGCTTCGATATGTCCGAATTCATGGAGAAGCATTCGGTCTCCAAGCTGATCGGCTCGCCTCCGGGATATGTGGGTTACGAAGAGGGTGGTCAGCTCACCGAGCGAGTGAAGCGGGCGCCTTATTCGGTTGTCCTGCTGGATGAAATCGAGAAGGCGCATCCGGATGTATTCAACATTCTGTTGCAGGTATTTGAAGACGGCCAGCTCACCGACGGTTTGGGCAACACCGTCGACTTCAAAAACACGATTCTCATCATGACCTCGAACATCGGGGCGCGTCACTTGCAGCGCCGCGAGGGTCTGGGCTTCCAGTCGAGCAAGGAAGACATGATTTCCGGAAAAGGTCGAGGATCTGGTGAAGAATGAAGTCAAGCGCACCTTTAACCCTGAGTTCCTCAACCGTCTGGACGAAATCATCCTGTTCAGCGCCTTGAGCGAAACTGATCTGATCCAGATTCTGGAACTGATGGTCAGCCAGTTGAATCAGAACCTGGCGCAGAAGGCGATCACGGTTACGGTGACGGACGAAGCCAAGAAGTGGATCCTCAGTCAGACGCTGGTGGACCGCAGCTACGGCGCACGTCCGCTGCGCAGGGCCTTGCAGAAATACATCGAAGACCCGCTCTCGGAGGCTTTGATCCAGGGCACGATCGCCACCCGGCCGGCGTTCATCGAGGTTTTTCTCGGGGACAACAAGCTGTTCTACCGTCCGGTGGACTCGAAGGAAACCGAAGGCGTGTTGCTGTACGAGAACTCGTAGAGACGCAGCTAGCTACGTCTCTACAGCCGTCAGTGTGGAACTGGCGGCTTTTGTTTGTCCTATCCCCCGGTGGCTTTTCTGGGTCTGCCACCTAACTTGCCGTTTGCCCGAGAAGACGCTTTCTTAGCGCGGCTACGCGATTGGCCGCCCAGTTGGCCTAACCGTGATGCCATCCACCTTTTCGATCCAAGAAAGCCTTCGAGCAATCCTGGCACATAAAGATCCGCATCGACTCGTGGAAAGTGGATTCCGAATCCCGATGGACTAATCTCGACTTCTTCGAGCTGTGAAGGTGTCGCCTGTTCTAGCCCTTGCACATCTTGGGGCGAAAAGCTTAGCGTCAGCTTTGAGCTAAGATCGACAAAGAGTTTCTGGCTTGCGCGATCGTAATAAACACGAATTGCTCTGGGAAGCGAGTCCTGCAATCCTCGAGCACGCTTCCTCGCTTCCTCAAACTGGTCATACGATACCATGAATTTTCTCCCATACTTTACATAACTGACTTAGATTTTTCATCAATTCACGCTCGAAGCTCTTGATCTGACGTAGTGCAGCGCCGTAATCCTCTCGAAGCTCGACAGGACCGTCCGGACAGTTCAAGTGGAAAACCGCTTCGCAGTCACTGCCGATAACGTGAACGTGAGCCGGTCGGTGATCGTTGGGGTAGATTACAACCCGACATCCATCAAACCTCAGAACCGTCGGCACAAGGCTCATGATATCACAATCCTAAGCGATTAGGTTATTGCGTGAAAAATACAGACCCTCGATTCTGGTGAACCCGCCAGGGTTGGTTGTGGTGTAATCGATAAGAAGGTGAACTTATGATCCCGGTATTCGACCGTGGCACGTGCTTCTTCTTTCGTGTCACAGTTTTCATAATTGTTGTTGCTTTCGTTCCCGCCTATGGCCAGCAGATACCGGATCCGCACGAAGTACCCGTGATGGACGGGGAGGCTGGCCCTTGTTCGATTGCGTTCACCGTTACCGACGCCAAGGGCGCACCCGTTTACGACGCGCGCATACGGGTACACATTGCGTACGGATTTGCGGGGGTTCGGCGGCTTGATCTCGAAGCGGCTACTAATGTCGACGGCAAAACGCAATTCAAAGGGCTACCCGAGAAGGTCAAAGGCGGAATATTGATGTTCCGGGCGTCGCAAGGCAAGCGGGACGGATCGGCTACGTATGATCCAACAAAGAACTGCCACGGCCAGCAGAGTTCTATCATTCTAACTGAAAATTAATGCTTTGACGTTCCGATTTCAGCCGTTATCGAGAAGCTGGCGGCTTTTGTTTTGCGAACCCGCACTGGTGACGTCCCTGTCTACTTGGTCCAGCCTATTGCAGCAGGTCGAGGGTTCTACAGGTTCGCGTAATGGTCTCACGTTCGTCCGCACTCAAACCGGAGAACTCGAATCCGTATCGGTAGCCGGTGCGGTTTCGCACAACGCCCTTTACTCTTACTGGAGTGGTGGCGATCGGGACTGAGAATTGCAGCGCCACCGAAGTGCCGACGTCCCATCCAGCGACAAATATTCCTGCGATCCCTCCCTCGTTGATATTCAAAGAACGCCCGCGCATCTCACGGTGCTCGACTCCGGGGATGGCTGCTCTCAGTTCGGTTTCGAGTTCATACCGTTCAAAACGGCGGCTGTTTGTCGGGCGTTCGGATTGTTGGCGTGGATCCATAGGGCAACAATCATTTTCACATTCCGCTGCCTCAAATGATAACTTTCGTTGGATTGTTCGGAAATTGGAACAGCGCAAGAGGGCGTATCTTTTCCCGTTCCCGGATCAGACCTGCTGGAGGCCGAACGGTTCTTTGGTTTCTCGGCGGCTTCTCGACTCGAAGGTCAGCCGGGGGGCAGAGTTTACTGCGAGGATGTCGTAGCCTGGGAGCTTGCTATGCCAGCGGTCACTTCTCGCCTCATCTCATACCTGGCTTGAAGCTTTTCCAGAATCATCGGTCCGAGTTGCGAGACGCTGCCCGCACCCAGAGTCAGAATCATGTCTCCCGCCTGCGCTCCAGCGACGACCATATCCGTGGCTTCGGCGAAAGAAACTGCGTAGTGCGCTTCTTGTGCGCCAGCGTCTCGAATTCTCCGCGCCAAGACTTCTCCTGTGATTCCCTCGATTGGAGGTTCGCTGGCGGCGTAAACGTCGAGGATAAACAGAGTGTCGGCATCCTGAAACGCAGTAGCGAATTCGTCCATTAACAACTTTGTCCGGGTATAGCGATGCGGCTGGAATACGACGTGGATCTTGCGAAATCCGCACTCGCGGGCGGCGGCCAAGGTGGCGCGGACTTCGGTGGGGTGGTGGCCGTAGTCGTCGATCACGCTTACGCCGTCGGCAGTGCCTCGCAACTGGAAACGACGATCTACGCCGCGGAAGTTTTCCAGGGCCGTGCGGATCTGCTCCAGATTGATGTCGAGGCCAATGCCTACCGCAATCGCCGCCGTGGCATTCAGAACGTTGTGCACCCCGGGCACGTGCAGGCGGAACTCGCCGAGCGGCTTTTGCTCGAAGGTTACATGGAATCGGCTTATCGGACGGTATTCGCCTGGGTTGATCACAGAGTCGCCTAGCTTGATGTGAAAATCAGAACCACGCCGCGTGCCGTACGTGACTGTCCGGCGCTGAATCTGCGGCAGCAAGCGGCGCAGCAGCGGATCGTCGTTGCAGGCCACGACCATTCCGTAGAACGGGACTCGATCCATGAAGTCCAGGAAAGCGCGCTTGACATCGCGCATGTTGCGATAACAGTCCATGTGCTCACGGTCAATGTTGGTAACGACCGCGAGAATGGGCGAGAGCTTGAGAAACGAACGATCGCTCTCATCGGCCTCGGCTACCAGATAGTGCGACTTGCCCAGACGGGCGTTCGATCCCATGGCGTCGACGCGGCCGCCCACGACCACCGTGGGATCGAGTTCGCCGCCTGCCAGGACAGCCGCGACCATGGAAGTCGTGGTGGTCTTGCCGTGCATTCCGGCGATTGCGATGCCGTATTTCAAGCGCATCAATTCGGCCAGCATCTCGGCGCGCTGGATTACGGGAATATGCAGGGCGTGGGCGTGGGAAATTTCTGGATTGCCGGGAACGATCGCCGAATTGGCTACGACCACTTCGGCTTCGGCGATGTTTTCGGCTCTGTGTCCTTCAAACACCGTGGCGCCCAGGCTAGCTAGACGCTGCGTCACCGGGGAGCTCTTGAGGTCGGAGCCGGAAACCCTGTAGCCGAGGTTCAGCAGCACCTCGGCGATACCGCTCATGCCGATGCCACCGATCCCGACAAAATGAATACGTTGGATCTTGGCAAACATTTAAGTCAACTGGCTGGCCACGGATTCGCGCGGATAAACACGGACATGAAAAACGATTAAATCCGTGAAGATCACCGGAGATCCGTGGCTAGTTCTCTCTACGTGCGAGCCTCGCAGCCATGGCCGCTATATCGCGTGCGGCATTTGGATGCGATAGCTCGCGGGCCGCATCGCCCATCTTCGCGAGGCGTGATGGCTCGTCGAATAGCGAGGCGACCGTCTCCACCAGGCTTTCACGATTGAGCCTGGATTCCTCGAGCATTATCGCCGCTCCCGCACGCTCCAGGGCTTCTGCATTGCGTTTTTGATGATCGTCGGCAGCTCGCGGGAAAGGCACGAAAACTGCGGGCTTGCCTGCCGCCGTCACCTCTGCCACGGTGCTTGCCCCCGAGCGGCAGATGAGCAAATCCGCACTCGCGAACGAACCTGGCATATCGTCGATGAAACGAAAGACTTCGACGGAGTCGTTCAGATTCGCGTATGCGGCTTGAGCGTCATTATAGTCACGTTCGCCGGTTTGGTGGACGATATGAATTCCGGGAATACGCTGGCGCAAGTCTGCAACGGATTCCATCACAACGTGGTTGATTGCATGCGCGCCCTGGCTTCCGCCGAAAATCAGCAGGGTCTTAGTGCCTGCCCGTTTCTGGTTGGCGATCTGGAAAAAGGCTTCACGGACGGGCACTCCAGTTACCTCGCAGCGGCTGAAGTAGCTTCCAGTTTCAGCGAAATGCACGGCAGCCCCCGAAACCAGGGGCGCCACGAGGCGATTGGCGAACCCAGGCACGAAATTTGGCTCAAATACGAGCGTGGGAACTCGGCTTAGTACCGCAGCCAACATCGCTGGGCCAGAGGCATATCCGCCGACGCCGATCGCGATGTCAGGACGAAACTCCGAAAGGATGCGACGTGAATCCCAGACGGCTCGCGGGAGGTCGAAGAATGTTTTCAACCGTGTCTTGAAACTCACTCGGTTCAAGGCGCCAACCTGGACTAGCTTTAGCACAAACCCTGCAGCCGGGACTAACCGGTTCTCGATTCCTCGAGCGGTGCCGATGAACAGCACCTCGGCCGCGTAATCTTTCTGGAGTTGCTGGGCGATAGCGATGGCGGGGATCACGTGTCCACCGGTTCCGCCTCCTGCCAGAATGGCCCGCATGCAGTGACTATAAACTGGAATAGGCTCTTGAGTTGCGCGGTAAGTTAACCCTTTAGCTGCACCATCTCTGCCTGTAGCCGGGATTTGCTCAGTTGGACAGCCGGGGCAGCCGTCCCACGCGATTCTATTCGGCTTGCTTCGAAATGTTCAGCAGGACGCCAACGCAGCCCAAGGTAACGAGTAATGATGATCCGCCGTAGGAAACCAGGGGCAGCGGAATGCCTTTGGTCGGCATGAGCCCGAGCACCACGCTGATGTTGATGAAAGCCTGCACTACGATCATGCAGGTGATCCCGACTGCGAGGAAGCGTCCAAACATGTCTTGCGTTCGCAGGGCGGTGCGAATGCCTCTCCAGAGGAATATCGCGAACAGCAGTACGATTACCAGCGCGCCCACCAAACCCAATTCCTCCGCAGTCACGGCGAAGATGAAGTCGGTGTGCGGTTCGGGCAGATAAAAAAGTTTCTGCTTTCCCTCCATCAGGCCAACCCCGGTAATACCTCCGGTGCTTACCGCGATCAGCGACTGAATGATGTGAAAGCCGCGGCCCTGCGGGTCGGAGTACGGATCAAGAAAAGCGAGGATGCGGTCGCGGCGATAGGCCACGTGGAAGATCAGGAAATACAGCGGCAGCAGGGACGCCACAAATGCATAGCCGAGAACGCGCAGATCGAGCCCTGCGACAAACAAGACACAGCCCGTAATCGCAGCGCATGCGATCGCGGTGCCTAGGTCCGGTTGAAAGACGATCAGGGCGATAAATATCAACGTCGGAACCACGGCGGGCACAACCGTGTTCCGCCAATCTTTGATCGATTTCGTGCGGCTCTCCAGGAAAAATGCCAGGAATAGGATAAGCGCCGGTTTAGCCATTTCGGACGGCTGAAAAGAGAGCGGTCCCAAATGAAACCAACGATGCGTATGGTGGGCACGATCGAGGAAAAATACCGCGATCAGCAGCAGGGTGGTCGCACCGAGTAATGAGAAAACTACCGCAGGGTGTTTATAGCGGCGGTAGTCAATCTTCATCGCCAGCACCATGGCCAGAATTCCGGCGGCGGCCCAGCCCAACTGCCGCAGCAGGAAAAAGTAGCCCGATCCGTACCGCTCTTTAGCCATGACCGCGGATGCGCTGAAAACCATCACCAGCCCGATGAAGATCAAGAGCAGGGTCACCGTAAACAGCCCGCTATCGACACTTACGCGCTTCGCCATGGAGAGGACTTCATTTCACCACGGAGACGCGGAGACCACGAGGCTTTTCGCAGCTGATTTGCGGAGAGATTTAACTCTTTTGGTTCGCCTGCTCGGCCAACGCGTTTACGATGTTCTTGAACACCTTTCCGCGATGTTCGTAGTTGCGGAATTGGTCGAAGCTGGCGCAGGCGGGGGCAAGCAGCACGATATCCCCCGGCTTGGCGACGGCGGCGGCGCGCTTGATCGCGGTTTCCAACGTTTCGGCGTGATCGATTTCAGCCGATCCTTCGATCTGGGATTCGATCTTCGCGGCCGCTGCCCCAATCGTGTACACGCGCTTCACGCGCTGACGGATGAGGTCGTTCAGCACGCCATAGTCGCTGCCCTTGTCCTTGCCCCCGAGAATAACGTGTATGTTTGCCGGGAAAGACTCGAGCGCCTTGATGGTGGCATCGACATTGGTTGCTTTGGAATCGTTGTAATAATCCACTCCGCGAATCGTGGCTACATGTTCCAGCCGGTGCTCGACCGCTTTAAAATCGTGAACTGCCTTTCGAATGCGCTCAGGCTCGCAGCGCAGCAGGGCGCCGATGCAGACTGCGGCCAGAACATTTTCCACGTTATGCGCTCCCTTCAACGGAATCTCGGAGACGAGCATGATCTCTTTCTGGCCCCTGTGATCGCGGAAGAAGATGCGCCCGTCGTGAACCAACGCTCCCTGCTTTACCTCTCTCGTTCGACTGAACCAGAAGACTTGTGCCCGGGTGCGGGCTGCCAGCTCGACGCAGGTCACATCATCGGCGTTGAGCACGGCAAAGTCTTCCGGCTGCTGGTTTTCGAAGATGCGCGCCTTGGCGTCGGCATAAGCAGTGAATGTGCGGTGGCGGTCGAGATGGTCAGGAGTAACGTTCAGAACTACGGCAATTTGCGGGCGGAACATCTGAATGGTTTCAAGTTGGAAGCTTGAGACCTCCAGGACGCCGATGGTGTCAGCTGTTGCCCCTTCGACTAGCGAGATGGCTGGCGTGCCGATATTGCCACCCACCGCAGTCCGATGTCCGCCAGCCGCGACAATTTCGCCTGCCAAAGTTGTAGTGGTGGTCTTGCCGTTGGAACCGGTGATGGCCACGATGCGTCCGGGGAAAAACCGGGCTGCCAACTCGATTTCGCCAATCACGTGTGCACCGAGAGCGCGCGCCTGAACCAACGACGGCGCGTCCGTCGGAACTCCCGGGCTGACCACGATGAGATCTTGCCCGCCGAAGGTGCGCTCGCCATGCCCGCCCGTTTCCACTACGATTCCATGGTCGAGCAGTGCCGGAATCTCATCTTTCAGCTGATCTTGGGGCTTCGTGTCTGAGACCGTCACCCGCGCCCCTTTGGATTTCAAAAAGAGGGCCGAGGCGATCCCCGATTTTCCGAGTCCAACCACAAGCACGCGTTTGTCGAGTACATTCACAAGATCCTATTTTCACCACAGAGTCACGGAGCCACAGAGAACCAAAATTACCTTCAGCCGACCTGGCTTTTTTCTTTCTTTTTTCTTTCTCTGTGACTCTGTCGCCTCTGTGGTGCAGACTATCTTAATTTCAAGGTCGTCAGCGCGAACAGTGCGAACACCAGCGATGCTATCCAGAAGCGCACAATGATTTTCGACTCCGACCAGCCCAGTAACTCAAAGTGATGATGAATGGGCGCCATCTTGAAGATACGCTTCTTGCGCAATTTGTAGGATCCGACTTGCAGGATCACAGAGAGCGCCTCGATCACGAACACGCCGCCTATGAATGGCAGCAATAGTTCCTGCTTGATCAATACCGCAACCGTGCCGATCGCCCCGCCAAGTGCCAGTGAGCCTACGTCTCCCATGAATACTTCCGCCGGATGCGCGTTGTACCAAAGGAACCCGATTGCCGCGCCTACCATGGCGCCGCAGAAAATGGTCAGTTCTCCGACCTGCGGCATGCGCTCCAGTTCGAGGTAGGAGGCGAATGTCGCGTGGCCGCTGACGTAGGTGAGCACGGACAGGGCCCCAGCGGCGATAACGGTGCATCCGATGGCCAGGCCGTCCAACCCATCGGTCAGGTTCACGGCGTTGCTGGATCCCACGATTACCAGCACCACAAAACCGATAAATGGCAGAAATGCCAAAGGCCACAAATGAGGATGGCGTTCCAGACTTCCGATCACCAGGTCGGGTCGAAACTGCTTGAAGAATGGCACCTGCAGTTTGGTCGAATAGAGACCCCGTGTTTGCATCGCGACCAACGCCACCGCGATCAGGATGCTAGTGGCAACCTGGAAACCAATTTTGGCTTTACCAGTCAACCCCAGATTCCTGCGATGAACCACTTTGATGTAGTCGTCACTGAAGCCGATGGCGGCAAAGGCGGCAGTGGAGAGAACTGCGATCCACACAAATCGATTGGTCAGATCAGCCCATAGCAGGGTCGGAATCACGATCGAAATGGCAATCAGCAGGCCGCCCATGGTCGGAGTACCGGCTTTTTTCTGGTGGGCCTTGGGTCCTTCTTCTCGGATATACTGCCCGATTTGAAATTCTCGAAGGCGATTGATGACGAGGGGACCAACGATGAGCCCCGTGAACAGCGCGGTCAGGCTGGCGAACGCAGTCCGGAAGGTAAGATAACGGAAGATCCGAAATGGCGGGAAATAATGAAACAGTTTCTCGTACAACAGCCAATAGAGCAATCAACCTCCGTCTAGTCGCCGATCGTTGGTCGCTTGGCGTCGGCAACACTTAAGAACGCGCGGCCGACGACTTGTGCGACTGCCACCTCTCCAGCGCTCTCTCTAGTTTCACCCCACGGGATGCCTTCAGCAATACGACGTCTCCCTCACGGGTTTCACCGGCCAGCCATTCACCGGCTTCTTCTGGCGTGGCGACGAAGTCTGCCTGCATTCCGGCCCGGCGAGCGGCTTCAACCATTTGCACTGCCTGCCCTCGTACTCCCAGCAGCAGGTCAATTTTCTTGTCCGCGATGCGCTCGCCCGCCTGCCGATGAAGTTCTTCGCCCGCCGGACCGAGTTCGAGCATCTCGCCTGCCACCACGATCCTGCGTTTTGCAGGCATTGCCGCCAATGCATCGACCATGGCTTCGAGCGCTTTCGGATTGCAATTGTAGCAATCGTTGATGATCGTGATGTTACCAAGCTTGACCACCTGTCCGCGCTTGTCGGCTGCAGTGAGCGATGCCAGGGCCGCAACCGCCTCCGAAGGGCTCAGCCCCTGCTCCAGTCCCACCGCAACCGCAGCCAGCGCGTTGTAAATGTTGTGCCTGCCCACCAGGTGCAATACGACGTTTTCGCGGCAACTGCCCACTACCACGTCGAACGCGGACCCTTCCGATCCCATCGGCTGAATGTTTTCTCCGCGTACGTCCGCTGAAGCCCGCAGGCCGTAAAGAACTACTTTGCCGCGGAAATCGCGGCCAAACTGAGAGACATACTCATCGTCGGCGTTGAGCACTGCAACTCCGGTTGCGGGCAACGCCTGCACCAGCTCGTACTTAGCACGAGCAATTCCCGCCACCGAGTCAAAAAATTCCAGGTGCACCGGCGCGACGTTTGTCACAACGCCAATTTCAGGCTGAGCGATTTTCGCAAGAGCGGCAATCTCGCCCGCATGAGACATCCCCATCTCGATCACCGCGATGTCGTGTTCGGGCTCGATCTTGAGCAGCATCAAAGGAAGGCCAAAATGATTGTTGAAGTTGCCTTCCGATTTCAGGACGCGGAAGCGAGTCGACAACACATGCGCAATGGCCTCTTTAGTCGTGGTCTTTCCTGTTGATCCAGTCACACCGATCAGCGGCTTTCCCCACAAGCGCCGGACCGCGCTGGCCAGGGTCTGCAGGGCCGTTAACGTATCGTCCACTGTCAATAGCCGAGTTGTAGAAGAGTAGCGAGCCAGTTGGTCTTTACGAATAACCGCGGCAAGCGCACCTTTTTCCAGAGCCTGACTTACGAAGTCGTGGCCGTCCATGCGTTCGCCTTTAACCGCGAAGAAGAGCTCGCCTGGTTCAATGGTGCGGGAGTCGATGGAATATCCTTGCGCCACTGTTTCGTGGTCAAGGTCGCCAGCGGCAGAAAGAAATTCGGCAACTCGAGAGACTGGCAGCTTCATGAGTTCTTTCCGGCGGTGGCGTTTGCGGCTTCACAGTCGTATCCGGCGTCGCGTAAAGCCAGGCGGGCTACTTCCACGTCATCAAATGGAACAGACGTGTCGCGCGCAACTTGCACCTTCTCGTGCCCCTTGCCGGCAATCAAAACAATGTCGCCCGGTCTGGCTTCTCTAATTGCCAAAGCGATGGCCGTTCTCCGATCCGGTTCGACCTGGTATGCCGTGCCGGAACGCTGCAGCCCGACCATGGCGTCGTTGATAATTGCCAGCGGATCTTCGCTGCGCGGATTGTCGGAAGTCAGGACCACGAAATCGCTGCCTCGACCAGCGGCTTCGCCCATCAGCGGACGCTTGGCCCGGTCGCGGTCGCCGCCACAGCCGAACACAGTGACAACCCGTCCTTTTTGCCTTGCCTGTTGGACAAACTCGCGCGCCAGTGAGGTCAAATTGCGAAGCGCATCGTCGGTGTGGGCGTAATCCACAACTATGGTAAAGGGTTGCTTACAATCGACACGCTCGAAACGTCCTGGTACGCGTTGCAGCCGGGCAATACCTTCCGCAATCGCGTTCGGTTTGCAGCCTCGCGCGTAGGCTGCGCCCGCTGCCGCGAGGATGTTGTATACATTCACCTTGCCAAGCAGCGGAGAAAAGACGGGAACGACTGCGTCCGGCGTAAGCAAGTCGAACCGTGTACCGCGCGGTCTGATGTCGATTTTTTCCGCGCGCAGATCGCCGCTCATCAAGCCGTAAGTCAAAATTTCACAACCGAGTTTCTTGCTAATCTTCCCTAGGTTCTGACCGGACTCGTCCTCAGCGTTGAGCACGGCAACACGGGGCGGATCGGTACCACAGCCTTCGAACAGGATCCGCTTCGCGGAGAAATACGCTTCCATGGTGTGATGATAATCGAGGTGGTCCCTGGTGAGATTGGTGAACACGGCCACATCGAATGGAATCCCATAAACGCGCTCTTGCGCCAACGCATGGGAAGAGACTTCCATAACCGCTTCCGTAGCGCCGTCGCCCAGGGCTTCGGCTAAGATGCGGTTCAGATCGAGCGCTTCAGGCGTCGTATGCGGGGCTGGAAGGATCTTTCCAGCCACGTGATATTCGATTGTCCCCACCAGAGCGCTCTTGCGATTGGCAGCGGAGAAGATGGCTTCGAGCAGGAATGCGGTCGTGCTTTTCCCATTGGTCCCGGTGATGCCAGTGCTCGCCAGCCGCTCGGCGGGGCGCCCGTAGAAATTCGCGCTCAACCGAGCCAACGCGCGGCGTCCGTGCTGCACTTGCGCCCAGGCGATTCCTGGGCGAGGCTTCTCACTCGCAGAATCACTGACTATTGCTACGGCGCCCGCCGCGATAGCCTTGTCGATAAACGTGTTTCCATCGCTGGCCTCGCCTCGCATCGCCATGAATGCATAACCCGGCTTTACCCTGCGCGAGTCATATTCCAACCCGCTAACGTTCGGACTGCCGCTCTGGGCGAGGACCTCCGCACCTTGCAGAAGCTGAAGGAAATTCATGAGGTTGCTTTGAGCTTACTCCAAATCAGTCTCGTGAACGTAGAGCCAGATGCTCGCTCCAGTCGCCCGGACGAGGCGTCCGGGGCTACGTGGGCGGTTTCAGCGGCCGAATTTCACTGTCACCCGCGATCCCGTCGCGACATGTGATCCGGCTGCCGGAGACTGCTCGTGCGCCAACCCGTTGCCTACCGCGTCGAGGTCCAGGCCGCTGTCTTCGGCCAGTTCGATCGCGCCCCGCACGCTCTTGCCGGCAAAAGACGGCACCACGATTCCACCCTCTTCCGCATCCAACACAACCGTGCCGCTCGACGGGAGATGATCGGGAACAGTCGTCGCCGCCGGCTGCAACTTTTCCGTTGCCGGAGATTCCTTTCCTTCCACAGCTGATGTTAACGCCGGTTCGCTCTGATGCAGCGCCGCCGGAACCACTGCGCCACTCGATTCTGGTACCACGGCGGCAGGAGTATTCGACGGCGGCAGGACCGAACTCGCGCCCGGAGCTTCCGCGACATCCAGCGCCTCTCCCAAGTGGTCCGGCGAACCTTCCGCGAGATCCTGCGTTTTCGCCTTTTGTGAGGCCAGCAGTATCTGGCGGCTTCGAGGCAGCTCGACGTCATGGGGAGTGTGCAGGTATTCCAAAACCTGTTGCGCGACTCGCTGGAACACGGGTGCGGAAACTTGTCCGCCCTGATGCAGGCCGACGGCAGAATCCAGAATCACCGCTACCACGATCGCCGGATTGTTCAGTGGCGCGAATCCCGCAAATGAGGCGACGTATTTAGTCTTCGAATACGCGTGAGTTGCGGCGTCCACTTTTTGTGCGGTCCCGGTCTTTCCCGCGGACGAATACCCTTCGAGAATAGCTCTCTTCCCCGTGCCTTCGAGCACAACCTTCTGCATCATCTGCTTCATTTCCGCCGCGGTCGTCGACGAAATGACGCGCCGTCCGTCGGCGGGATGAAAAGCAACGGTCTGCGGCGTAGGTTGCGGATCGGTTGTACCTGCGACGATCCTGGGGGGCACGGCAACGCCGTCGTTCGCAATCGTCGAAACCAATAGCGCCAGCTGCATCGGCGAAATGCCAATCTCCTGTCCCATCGAGATGGCGCCAATCGAAACCTTTGACCACCGGCTGACCGGCTTAGTCAGACCACGAGTCTCGCCGGGCAATTCAATCCCTGTTTGCTGCCCAAACCCAAACGCTCGAATGTATTTGTAAAATCGGTCTTCGCCGAGGCGCAGCGCGATCTTGATGGCACCTACATCGCTCGACTCCGCCAGAACGCCCCAGACTGGCAGCAGGCCGTGTGGCCTGCTATCGCGAATGCGCATGCCGTTGATAACGATCGATCCCATTTGGCAATCGAATATCTCGTCAGGGCGGGTTAGCTTTTCTTCGAGCGCGGCGGAAATAGTAACGACTTTGAAGGTCGAGCCCGGCTCGTAGACGTCGCTCACAGCATGATTTTTCAGCCGCTCTGGCGTAATTTCTTTCGTCAGATTCGGATTGAACGTGGGCTGGTTGGCCAGCGCCAGGATTTCTCCCGTGTGTGGATTCTGCACGATGACCGTACCGGTTATGGCGTGAGTCTGCTCCATCGCGGTCGCAAGTTCACGTTCCGCGATGTACTGGATCTGCTCATCGACCGTCAGGACGACGTTCTCGCCCGGCTCCGGTTGCTTCTCCACGCTGCCGAACCATTTACGGTGAGCGTCGACCGAGATGAGCATACGTCCCGGGCTGCCGCGTAGTTTGTCGTCGTACTGACGCTCAATCCCGCTCAGGCCCTCGTCGTCCATGCCCACGTAACCCAATACCTGAGCCGCCAACTCGCGCTTGGGATAAAAACGCTTGGATTCTTTCTGGAAATAAATGCCGCGCAGGTTCAACGCGCGGATGCGATCGGCGGTCTCCGCGTCTGCCTTGCGCGCGACCCAGCAAAACGTGCGGGCAGCTTTGCACTTGGCGAGGGTTTCGCGAGGATCGGTATTGGTGATTCTCGAAATCAGCGAGAGGGTCCCGGCAAGATCCGGAATTTCCGTGGGCACTGCGAAGGTGGAATCGACCGAGATCGACATCGCGAGCTCGCGCCCCGTCCGGTCGTAGATGATTCCGCGCCGTGCCGAAACTTCTTCCGTACGCTCTCGCTCGTGAGCGGCCCGCTTCTGAAAACTGCCGTAGCGGAAGATTTGCAGGTAAACCAGCCGTAAACATATGCCGCCACACCACAACACAAGGACGACTGCCAGCGCGTAAAGGCGGATGTTGGTGCTATTGCGGGGTGTGTTGGCAGCCACGGATTGATGCCCTCTAGACAAACATGGCGGCCCGCCACGTTAGGGAAGCCGACAAAAACTTTGGCCACGGATTACGCGGATACTCACGGATAATACTTTTTATTTGTTAATTAATCCGTGTTCATCCGTGTAAATCCGTGGCCGAATCTTGCGTACACAAGTCACGGAACCGAAATCACCGACACCGAAGCGCTGGCCATAACCGGCGCGGCTGCATCCAGCGGGGTGGAATCCATGCGGATCACCTGGCCAGCTCTTGGCGGTTGCATTCCGAACTGGCGCGCCAGCCTGTCAATGCGATCCGGAGAACGCAGCGACGCTTCTTCCAGGCGGAGCGTGCGATTCAACTCCGTAAGTCCATTGCGCTCGTTCTTCATGAATTCGATCTTGTAGCCGTACTCGATGGCCTTGAAGTGTTGCCAGGTATACGTCATCACCAGCAGGAACAGGCAGCCTAGCGCGATGCCGAACTGTCTCATCTCGCGGCTGTGTCCAGGGTCTTCGAGTTTCACCAGGCGCGAATTGTCAATCGGCTTGGCGAAGTAGATTTCCGGCGTGCCCGTCCAGCAAGGCCTGCGCCGGCTGCTTCGAACTGCCCCTTGAACTGCCACGGCTGCTGCGGCCATTTACGCCACCCCAAGTAATTTCGCGTCGAACGCTCGTTCGCGGTCGGTTGCTGTGTACCAATAAGGAAGTGTCGATTCCTGAGAATCGGCAGTTTTGTGAGAGTGCTTCTCCGCGCGCTCGACCGTTGAAATCAATTCATCAATCAATGTGCCAGTAAACATGACCAGCCTCCGTTTTACTTTGGTGTCTTTACCCAATCTCTCCGGGACGGCATCGAGAGAAGGTAGAGACTTGTTTTCGCCCTGTTTGTGAGAGGCGATGCCGTCCCGGAAACTCTTAATTAAACTTGTCATTTCCGAGTGAAACGAGGGATCTGCATTTTGTCCGTGCGAGCCGACAGCAGATTCCTCGCTTTGCTCGGAATGACAAACTTCAAACTCTTTCCGCCGCGCGTAATTTCGCACTGCGCGATCGCGGATTGCGCTCAATCTCTTCTTCTCCGGCGGTCACCGGCTTTTTGGTGAGCAACCGGTATTGACCCTGCTTCACGCCCTCGCGGAGCGCATCTTTCACGATGCGGTCCTCCAGCGAGTGGAAGCTGATGATCACCAGCCGTCCGCCCGGTTTGAGCACCCGCGGGGCTGCGTCGAGCAGCGTCCGCAGGTCTTTCAATTCGTCGTTTACGAAGATTCGGAGGGCCTGGAAGGTTCTGGTCGCCGGATGAATCTTTCTTTCTGCCTGATTCATTGGCCGGGCCGCGGCTGATACGACATCTGCAAGGTGTGCAGTTGTTCGGATCGGCCGCGACCGGACAATGGCTCTGGCGATTCTCCGCGACCTCCTTTCCTCACCGAATTCGTAAATCAGATCAGCGAGTGTGACCTCGTCGACCTGGTTTACCACTTGATCGGCGGTCAGCTCGGCTTGCGGATTCATTCGCATGTCGAGCGGTCCTTCCGCCTGAAAACTAAAGCCGCGCGCGGCGTCGTTCAGTTGCAAGCTGCTTACGCCGATGTCGGCAAGCAACCCGTCGATGGTCGCTGGTCGTTGGTCGTTGGCAAGCTCTGCAAACGATTTGTGGATCAGCGTGATCATCGGCCAGTCCGGCTGTTGATCTTGGCCAACGACCAACGACGAACGGCCAACGACCAGTCTTGCCCGCGCGATTTCCAACGCCGCAGGATCCTTATCGAGCCCAATCAAATGACCCGGTGCGCCGAGGCGTTTTGCGATTTCGAAACTGTGCCCGCCCAGGCCGACCGTAGCGTCGATATAGGTCCCGCCGCGCTTGATAGCTAAAAAGTCGATCGCTTCTTTTAAAAGAACCGGAACATGGCCCGTTTCCCTGCCACTGCCATGCCCAACCCCCTGAGGGGTGTCTGTTGAACCCTCGCCCACTAGATGCCCAATTCGTCGAGCGTCTTCTCATCCTCAGGCGTGAACTCTTGCTCCTCGATTTCCTTGCGGTACGCTTCGAGGTTGCGCACTACCAGATGCGTCAGGTTCCCCGTGACAGCCACTTCGCCCTTGATCTGAGCTGCGTCGCGCAGCAATTGCGGCATCAGCAGCCGACCTTGGCCATCCATCTCGACCACCTGCCCCCAGTAGTTCACCCGGCTTAAGAACTTTTTCTTCGTAGGATTGAAGGTCGAGAGCGCAGCCAATTTCTGCTCGATCCGTTCCCATTCCTCGAAGGGATACACTTGAGCAACCTTGCCATCCAGACTGGTGATGTAAAATTGCGTGCCGTACTTCTCGTCGATTACGCGCTTGAATTCCGAAGGGACTTTGAGCCGTCCTTTTTCGTCGACGCGAGTTGGGTGATTGCCGCGAAACATGTGTTCTGCCCTTTACCGGGGCCGAAAATCTCTTGGCGGCTATCGCCGCAAGAACGAGGGAGGTAAAAGCGGTCAAAATGCTGGTCGATTGCGGTTCGTTCGGGCTGTTTTTGGGGGTGTCAGCTTCAAATTCCACTGGCGCCTCTCAGTTTTCCAGTCTTGCCCATGACCCCTACTGCTTCGACCACTTTGTACCACTTTTGTCCACATCTTACGCCTAAGCTGTTTGTTGTCAACAAGAAACTTGATGGTCGACACCCGACATTTGGACCACAATCCGAAACCGCTATAAATTGTGGCTAACTCATTCGGTGACCACAAGGGGCGGGGTTTACAGTCTAGATTCGCTCTTCAACATTTCTCCTATTGTTCGCCCTTGACATTTGGACAATTTGGGAGGCGGCTGTGGAAAACCGGCTTTAGGGGGTAAGAAAAAACCGGATTGTCTCCGGGCTCGAATGAAACGGCGTTACCAGATTATTTTCGCACCCAACTGAATGTGCCGTGAACCGCCAGAGCCCAGGACCGGATTTGAAGCCGAGCCCAAGTCGGGCGTGAAAACCATGGTTCCAACCGCGTTGGGGCTGGAGACGTCGTTGTTCATCGAGAAGACGTCGAAGTTCGGATGATTCAGGATATTGAAGACTTCGGCGCGCAGCTGCATTTTAAATCGATCGCCCAGATTCCAGAGCTTCGACAGAGAAAAGTCCCACTCCCGGAAGGAGGGGCCACGGAAGATATTTCGCCCCATGTTGCCGAAGGTTCCATAGGCGGGCGGCGTGAGCACGGTGCTCCCAGAAACGAAACATCCATAGGTGGCGAGCTGATAGGCCGCTGCGCCAGCGGCGCTGAGGCATTGTTGATTCCCGCCGATCACGTTTCCGTTGCTGTCGGTTGGGAAAGTCGAAGGATCGTAATAAGGGATCGGGGTATTCGGAGACCAATGGATATTGCTCGGGCTCCCGGTGATATTCCAGCGATCTTCGTACTCGCCGGTCAAGCTGATGTCATCGTTATAGTCATAGAGCGTGTAAGGTTCGCTGCCCTCGAGGGTCGCGATAGTAGTGACTTGCCAGCCTTCCAGCATCTGCCACTTCGACTTTACGGAGGGCAAGTCATAAGCCACGGAAAGCGTAAAGCGATTGCGAATGTCGAAATCGCTGTTGCCCCGCTCGCCCGCGTAGTTGAGGCTGTTCTGTGGCGTGTTAGACGGAGTATTGCTGCTCGACGTGTCGATGGCGTGCCCGTACGTGTATCCGGCGAGCAAGTAGAGTCCGTGCGAGTAACGTTTCGTCAGCGTCGCCTGAAGCGCCTGGTAGATCGAATTCGCCTGGTTGCCGAGGTTGTCGAGATATCCGATATAAGGGAAACATGGGCCACCAAAGCCTTGCCCGCCTTGCGAAACAGGGCAGTTGGTTACCAGAGGCCGACCAATTGTCTCCGATCCGTCATCGAGTGCAGGGTTTACTTGATTGATGTCGGTGACGCTAAACAGATTTACTCCATGATTCGCAACATAGGCGACTTGCAGCACCATATCGCGCGTGAGTTCTTGCTGGATATTGAGATTCCAGTTTTCGACATAAGGGGTCCGGAGATTCGGGTCCACGGCAAATATGGTGCACTGGTTGTCAACATTGCACGCCGATCCTGATCCGCTCTGCATCGGAAATACCGGCCCGGCCAGAGACCAGTTGATAAGGCTGGTGTCTCGCGTGTTCTGCAGGAAGCTGCCGATGGTGCCGTTTCCAGGAGTAATCCCAAGCGACCCGAGAGTAGGGTTGAAGTTCAGGCCACCTCCGCTGAACATGAATGTACGAATCGATGGCTGCTCGAAAATGATTCCTCCACCACCGCGAAGCATGGTTTTCCCTGTACCGAAAACATCCCACGCGAAGCCAAGCCGCGGAGAGATGTTGTTGTATTTGGTTGGGTAGGGCGAATTGATCCCCTTGCCGACTTGGACGACGCCCTCACTAGGCACGTAGTTCGCGAGAAGATTCCGCGAGTCCTTGATGGGAAAGGTCACGTCGTAGCGTAGACCAAAATTGAGCGTCACCCGAGGACTCACTCGATAAGCATCCTGGGCAAATAGACCGAAGGCCTTCATACTGACGTTGCGCCTTGAGTCTCCATACAGAAGTTCCCAGCGATGCGCATCTCCGGCGACAAAATCTTCGAGGCTGCTGAAATCCACCCGTCCACGGCCCTCGGTCGCCCGAAAATAATTCACGTTGCCGTACATGAAGTCGCCGCCGAAACGGAGCGTGTTCCGTCCAGCCGTGTACGACACGGTATCGGACCAATTGTTGGTCTGGCTGGGCGTTGTCTCCAAAGGCCAGCCCGAGTTGCCACCCATGTAGTTGAAGTTCTCGGTGCTGGGGTTGATTCGGGGGAAGCCGAAAAGGGTGGGATCGGTGACGCCCGTGTTGATCCCGTAAGCAGTCGGATTGACGTTGTGATCCAGCGGGAAAATCGCTTCGTCAAACCGGTTATAACTGTAACGTGCCTCATTCACCCATCGCGAATTGGGCGTCCAAACCCAGTTCACGCCGAACACCTGAGTCGTGGGCTGAGTTGTGGAAAGCCAATCCGGACGAAGTGGGATGGTATCCATTTCGTTCATGTTGGCGTTACTGTAGAAAAATCGGGCGCTCAGCGCATTGTGATCGTTCAGATGGTAGTCGGTCTTGACCACCAGATTGTCTCCTCGATTCTGGTTGTTGAAATCGAAATTGATTGCTGCCGGATCTGATGCCTTCAAGGTGAAGCCCGGGTTGGGTAGGAATAATTGCGCCAGCTTCAAACTGAGCGGGTTCGGAGTGCAGGGACCGTTGGCTGGATCGTTGCAATACGCAATCGCGTCCACGATGCTGAAATCGGCGGGGATGGTGCCAGCCGGCAGCAGGTTTGCGACCGATGCGAGCGAGGTAGTCACCGGGCTATCGTAGACACCGGCATTCCCTACCTTGTCGCGAATCCCCTCGTAATTGACGAAGTAGAACCATTTGTCCTTTTTGATCGGCCCGCCGAGTGAGACCCCGAATTGGTGCATGATCAAGGCCGAGGCGGGGCCTGGGTAAGGATCGTAGTAGTTCCGCGCGTCGAACGCGCTGTTGCGGGTGAAATAGTACGCCGTACCGTGCAGGGTGTTGGTGCCGGACTTCAAGCCCAGATTCATGACTACGCCGGGCTTCCCTCCATAGTCGGCGGTGGGGCTTTCCTGAGTGTTGAACTCCTGAATGGCGTCCAGGGGGAGAAAGCTTGCCGGCGTCCCCTGAATCCCGGCCTCGTTCACGACCGACTCTCCGTAGTAGACGTCGTTGTCCGTGGCGCCATCGATAAAATAATTGTTCTCGTCGGGACGGTTTCCGTTCGAAGTGATCGATTGAAACCCTCCGCCCGGCGTTCGCTGCACGCCAGGATGCAGGGGCAACAGATTTTGAAAGTCGCGGCCCTGTAGAGGCAACTCGTTGATCGCCTTATTCTCAAGCACGCCATTCAAAGTGCTGTCGGTAGTATCGACGAGGGTGGCCTCACCAGTAACCTGCACGGTCTCGCTGATTGCTCCGGGCTGCAATCGGAAATCCACACGCGCGTCTCTCGAAACTTGCACCACTACGGACGTGCTTTCCGCCTTCTTGAATCCGGCGGCTTCTGCCGTCACTCTGTACGTACCCACCTCGAGGTTGAGGGCTACGTAATCACCGGCACTATTGCTGACCAGGTTTCGGGTGGCGTTCGTCGCGGTGTTCGTAACTTCTATCTTGGCGCCAACAATTACCGCACCGGAAGCATCGGTGACGGTTCCAAGAATTCGGCCTTCGTAAGTTTGGGCGAGCAGGAGAGAAAACGTACCGAGAACTGCAACCGCGGTCACCAAACCAGCGCGGAAGAATTTCATTGGGCTCCTTGGACTCTTGAAAAAACTCAGATCTGCAATTCGCTTTCGTGCTACTGGATCAGGTACACGTCGACGTGCTTTTGCCAGTTGTTGGGTCACAATCAGCGGAAGGCACAGATCACAGCCCGGATTTGAGCTTGCCGGAATCGACTAGGCTGGCAATCTGCTCCAGATTGCCGTCTATCGCGGCGAAAGGAAAGAAGGTCTTGTTCATCGCCCGCCAGCCCCAGTGGCAGTAGCTCAGATGGCGGCAGTTTGTCAAAGAAAGTGACGGAAGTCAATCACGAACTTCACAGAATGCATTTGGAAAACCGATTGGGGAAATTAGTAAACCGCGCCTCCGGGTTGCGTGGAGTGAACCGCGCCCTGCTCGACCGAGAGCGAGTACGATGCTCCCCCGGATCCAGTCCAGGAAGAAAGATCGAAACGACCGCCGCTTGGGACTCGGTAAACGGAAACATTCCTGAAACTGAGTGGAACATTCTTCTGGCAAACGTCAGGCGTTCGAGTGGGACGCAGGAAGTAAGCGCCCTTGCCGGTTCCCACGACTACGGCCTTCCCATCCGCCTCGACCAGCACCGCCGATTTCTCATCAATCACGATCTCTCGCGGCTGCTTCGACCATCCGTCCTGCATAATGCGGGCAAGGAAAACGAGTGTCCGGCCCATGCGGTCGCGCTTGGCGAAGTGACTATCGGTAATCGTGTTTTGCAGTAGTGGGATCTTAAGGAAGTCACGCACGACCGTGACCTGAATATGGTAGGGGTTGGACAACGCTTCTTTGGAATGAAGCTCGCTGTCGTCTGGATCGTTCAGTGCACCGTAAGCAAACTCCCCCTGCACCGCCAAACCAGCACTGGTTCCTCCGATAGGTTTCCCATTTGCGATGTGCTGGTTGATCGCATCCTGCACTGGGGTTCCGCGCCAGAAATGTATGTAATTCGCCTGATCGCCGCCCGCAATGAAAACCGCTTCAGCGTGAAGGATGATGTCGGTAACGGCGGGGTCCTGTGCAGCCTCGCGATCTGCGATGATAAGCGTTGCGACCGAATTCACTTTGCAGAGGCCGTTAACATAGGAATTGTAGTCATCGTCTCCGTGGGCGCGAAGAATCAGAAAATCTCCGCCATCAGCTTTGCCGCATAGCCAGCGAAACGCCTCGTCAAGATCATCGCCGCCGCCCATCATGGCGATTCCAGCTACCGGCTTGGTTTGAGCGTCATTCTTCTGCCCTAGGCGAATGTACTTGAAGGATGCACCTTGGCTTGCTCCGCAGAACAAGCATAGGATTAGCGGAACCGAGAAGATTCGAAGAAATATGTTGGCCATATCCGCGAAACAATATATCGCAATATTCGGCTTGTCGCCGGACATGTACTTTGCGGTTCAAAATGATTTGCCGAATCCAGTTCGCGCAGTGGGTACCTGTCGGCATCGAGAAAACTTTCCTATTCTTCGCCAATCCCAACAATCTGCCTCGCATCATGCCTCCCGCCACTGGAACAAAACTGGCTGCGCTAAAACTTGTACCTCCGCCGAGAGTCTCAACCGACCACCCAGCCATCGAGAATCGTGATGCGCTCGCCGGCGTCGGCTCGGAGATCGTGACCTCTTTTCGGTCCCCTCCCATTCCTTCCCTTTCGCGTGCAATGGGTTGCACTCATTACCGAGTTCGAATGGCACCATCACTTCGCCGATATCCAGAAAAAAGGCCCATTTAAGCGATTCAAGCATCGCCACGAGTTTTCGACGGAAATGCGGAATGGCGTGAGTGGAACTAGCGTCCGCGATTTGGTTGAGTACGATCCTGGCTTTGGAGCAATCGGCAATCTGGCGCAGAAGTTCTTTATTGCGCCCAGCCTGAACAAACATTCGAGTACCGGCAAAAGATGCTGGAGAAACTGCTGAGCTGAGGGCCGCCGTCAGTGCCTATTTCATCGGCTCCACAAACACCGCCGTCCCATACGCCAGCACTTCGGTGACGCCCTGCATGATTTCGGTGGCGTCGTAGCGAGCGCCGACGACTGCGTTTCCACCCAGTTCGGCGGCGTGTTGCAGCATCAGGTCAAAAGCTTCGGCGCGGGTCTTTTCGCACAAGATTGGTCAGCAGTGTGATGTTGCCGCCCAGGATGGTTTGCAACCCCGCTCCAATTGTGCCGAAGATGGAGCGCGAGCGGACCACGATGCCGCGCACCACGCCCAAGCTGCGAGCCACGCGAAATCCATCCAATTCGAATTGCGTCGTCACCATGTTGTGGGCGACCATGCGCCCGGGTGCACTGTAGCTCATGCCCATTGGGTTCGTCCTCGCTTCGCGATATCAGCTGGCAGCAAGCTTCGGCTGCCTTTTCGCAATACGCTATTCCAATTCCGCCATAATCACAAATTCCTGCTCCGCCAGGTCGTATTCGACACGAAGAACATTCGGTTTGCAACAGACCTGGCAGTCTTCTATGTAGGACTGGCGACGGCCGGCTGACTCATCCACGTGTCTGGTTGCACTCGCCGCAGCCGGCGCATTGAAATCTGGCTTCCACCTCGCCATTCTAGGACGGAACGAGCGCAGCGTTGTTTTTTGTTGCCCGCAACGCGGAATGCCGTAGCAAACCACTATAATGTGCCGCTTACCTGATTCTACGGAGGCCGAATGATCTCGCGACGTCGTTTTGTGCAACTGGGTACGGTCGCTGGCGCAGCACTCGGCGCAAATCTGCTGTGCGCGATGCAACTGCTGAGGAATGTCACTCGCCGCTGCCGCCGTCCATTGCCTCTCTCAAGTCGATGAAGGATCAAGCGAAGCCCATCACGCCGGGAGAACGAAACGAGCGTCAGCAGAAGGCACGCCGGCTGATGGAAGCCAACCGCATCGATGCTCTTCTGCTGATGGAAGGAACGTCGCTCAACTATTTCACCGGCATTCGCTGGTGGGGCGGCGAACGGCTGTTCGCCATGGTGCTGCCCGCGAAGGGCGCGGCGTTCTATGTGTGCCCGGCCTTTGAGGAAGGACGCGCGCGCGAGCAGATTGCGCACGCTCCCGACGGCGAGCATGCCGGATGTGCGCACCTGGCAGGAAGATGACAATCCATATCAGCGATTGGCGCAAGGATTGAAGGATCGCGGGATTGTCCGCCGGGACCGTGGGCCATGGAAGAAACGGTGCGTTTCCTTTTCAGCAGTGGAATCGCCAAAGCTGCGCCGCAAGTGAATATCGTCAGCGGCACGCCGGTGACCGCCGGTTGCCGCATGGTGAAGAGCAATCATGAGATCGAGTTGATGCGACTGGCGAACAAAGTTACGCTGACTGCCTACGAGGCGGCATATCGTGCCGTAAAAGAAGGCATGACGCAAAGCGAACTCTCGGATCTGATCGCCGCAGCATACCTGCGGTTGGGCTTCCCCGGAGAGGCTAGCGTGCAAGTCGGTGAATATTCTGCGCTTCCGCACGGGTCCGCGACGCCACAAGTGATTCGTGAAGGCACGATCATCATGGTGGACGATGGCTGCACAGTCGAAGGCTACCAATCTGACATCACGCGGACATTTGTGTCTGGGCAAGCCATCCGACAAGATGAAAAAAGTATTTGATATTGTGCACCAGGCGCAAACTGCCGCGTTGAAGACGGCGCGGCCCGGGGTCGAGTGCCAAGCCATTGATGCGGCAGCGCGAAAGGTAATCGCCGATGCCGGGTATGGGCCGGACTACAAATATTTCACTCATCGCGTGGGGCACGGCATTGGCATGGACGGCCACGAGTGGCCTTATCTGGTGCGAGGCAACACCACGCCGCTAGCGGCCAACATGACTTTCAGTGATGAGCCGGGAATTTACATTCCCGAACGAGTTCGGCATCCGCCTGGAGGACGACATGCACATCACGGAAAACGGCGCGGAATTGTTCACCCCACAAAGTCCATCATTGGAAAATCCGTTTGGGACCGCATGATCAATACATGATCCAGCGAATTGCATTTGCCCTCGTGCTCGCTCTCGCCTTCGCTCTGTCCAGTTCCGCCGCTGAGCCTCCCTCAGCAGCCGCCTACGGGGTTCGCATGGAAAACTCATGGATCCCAATGAAGGACGGCGTGCGCCTTGCTGCCACTTTGTACATGCCGGACGGCGCTAAGCCGGGCGAGAAATTCCCCGCCATCCTCGAATACCACCCTTACAGGAAAGATGATGCCATGGCCGCACGCGACTACGGGATTTACACTTATTTCACCCGCCGTGGTTACGTCTGCGCTCGCGTTGATATTCGCGGTTTCGGTACAAGCGAGGGAGTTCCGACCGACCGCGAATACTCCGAGCAAGAGCAATCGGATGGTCTGCAGATAATTTCCTGGCTGGCCCGGCAGCCGTGGTCGAATGGCAATGTTGGCATGATGGGTATTTCCTGGAGCGGATTCAACTCCCTGCAAATGGCGATGCTTCACGCTCCTGAGTTGAAAGCGATTCTCGCCGCCGATGCGACCGCGGAATTGTTTCACGACGACATTCACTACATCGATGGCATGGCGCACATCGACGAGTTCGAACTGAACATGGACATGGCACCGGGCATGACCGGCGCTCCCGACTACACCCTCGACGAAAAAGTTCTAGGACCACGATTTGAAGCCGCGCCGTGGTCGCTGCTCTATCTGAAGCATCAGCGCGATGGCACTTTCTGGCGCAGCCCCGTCCGTCCCTTAGGTGAGATCAAGACTCCCAGCTTCCTTATTGGCGGTCTGCAGGACGGTTACCGCGACAGCATCCCGGCCATGCTCGAACAAACCAAGGCACCGATCAAGGCGCTGGTCGGACCGTGGAACCACACTTTTCCCGACGAAGGCGACTTCGGTCCGCTGGTTGATTGGCGCAATGACGCCGTCCGCTGGTGGGATTACTGGCTCAAGGGCCGTGACACCGGCGTGTTGCAGGATCCGAAACTGGTGATTTACATGCAGCACTGGCACCCACCCGATCCCAATCTGCAAGCCGTGCCGGGCGAATGGCGTCGCGAAGAAAATTGGCCGCCGCGCGATGTTAAGCAGACGACATTATTTCTGCAGCCCAATCACACGCTGGCTTCCGCGGCAGCCGCAAGAGATGTGCATCTGCTGAAATATGTTCCCTCGATCGGAGTGGAATCGGGTTTCTGGTGGGGTGAATTGCTGGTCGATCCACGTCCGGTCGATGCCTTCAGCCTGGTCTATGATTCGGAGCCGCTGCCGAGCGAGATTGCAATCCTGGGCCGGCCGCATGCGTTACTGCGCGCGTCCGCCACTGCACCGTTGGCTGACTGGTTCGCACGGCTTTCCGATGTAGCTCCTGACGGCACCGTTACGCAGATTACCGGCGCCGGATTGAACGGCGCGCAACGCGACTCGATGAGTGAGCCCCGCGACCTCGAACCCGGCAAAGTGTACCCACTCGATATTGAAATGCACTTGACCTCGTGGGTCTTTCCCAAAGGCCATCGCATCCGGATTGCGATTTCGAATGCGCTGTGGCCCATGGTTCTGCCTACTCCCTATTCGATGACCACGTCGCTCGACCTCGGCGGAAGTGACGGATCGCATTTGATTCTTCCTGTGGTCCCGGTTCATGGCACGCCGCCACCGGCTTTCCTGCCCCCGCAACCGCCCGAGGAGCGAAGCGATATCCAGAGTACGGGCGAGCTATTTCCCGGCGAGTGGACCTCTACGCGCGATGAAGTCAATCACCAGACGACGGTTCATTGGCACGGAAAGACGGAAACTACTTATCCGTGGGGAAAAGAGACCGATTACGAAAATCTCACCTACGACGCCGACGACGCGCATCCCGAGATCAGCGCGGTTCAAGGCGAGGCCAAGAGCGTTTTTGATTTGAAAGATCGCGTGCTCATCTGGCAGGGACATTTGTCAGTCACGACCGATGAGAAGGACTTCTACTACAAATACACGCGCGAATTATTGAAAGATGGCCAGCTGGCAAAGCAGAAAACATGGCAGGAGACAATTCCGCGCGACCACCAGTGACAAGCCCACGTCCGCCCAGCCGGACAAAGCCCGGCTATTCTGGCACTGCTGCCCGATGCGAACTGGGCCCGCGCGTATACAAATCGCTCCCGGACGAGGCGTCCGGGGCTACGTACTTCTTACTTTCGGCCCTCAGATCCGCCGCCAGCAATCGATGAAACAGATGCTCGCCGGCCTCGCGGCGCACGGAGAGCCGCCCCGCGCCATAGGCGCGCGACTTCAACCCACGCTGCACCGCCTCGCAGATCCCGAGATCTTCATCCTGAACTCTGGCCCCGACGGCAACGCTCTGCTGGTTGTATTCACGATGCGCGTCGCTCACGTCTGCAAAGTAAAAATCGAAAACCACGCGGCAGTGATCAACGTCAACGGGCAGCACCAGGTTGGTGTCCATGTAGCCTTCGTAGCAATTGATCATCAGATTGGGATACTGCCAGAAATACCAAGCGCGATCGCCCTTGCGAGTGGCCCCGGTCGCTGCGTCTTCAGTCGAAGTGACCATGGGGCTCGACTGCAGGCAATGCCGGTCCTCGTTTTCGATGCTGTACTCCTTGTAGTCCAGAACCGAGTTCAGGCCCTTATGCAGATGGGGAACGTGATATCCACCATCGAGATAGTTGTCAACGAAGACTTTCCAGTTGCAATTGATATCGTAGACGCGATTGTCGAAGTAATGCAGCTTGCTCACGCCGAGCGGCGCCACTCGCTTCACCAAGCCACCAAGAAAATCTTGCAGCGATATGGCCTCGGGATCGAGATTCACGAACACGAATTTTTCCCAGGTCTCTGCTTTGACCGGGGCCAAACCGTTCTGCTGGCGCTCGAAGTTCTTGACGCCATCGAACTCAGGCATTCCCTTGAGCGAGCCGTCGAGCCCATAATTCCAGCCGTGATAAGGACAATGCAGAATCGAAGCCTGCCCGCAAGCCTCCGTAACCACGGCAGCCGCATGGTGGCGGCACACGTTGTAGAAGCCCCGCAACACGCCATCGTTCCCGCGCACCACGACGATCGGCTCTCCCGCCACATTCGCAGTAACGAATTGCCCAGGACGCTCGACCTGCTCCACGCGTCCAACCATCTGCCAAGTCTTGCTGAAGACCGCTCCGGCTTCGAGATCGGCAATGCGCGAATCCACGTACCAGGGCGCCGGGATCGTCGAAGCCTCCGCCAGTGGCGCGTTCGCGTCGTATGAAGCGAGAATCTTTTCAATGGACTTCAAGTTGGTCATTGCCGTCCCGATCTGAGGTTCATGCTCTTCGTTCTGTCCCGATCGCTCTTTGCAACACATCGAGGAACTGCGCGATTCGTGCCGCCTTCTTCTCCGCCGGATCGCCCTGTCGCCGGAATAATCCCGGATCAAGCTCCTCGATGAGCAGCGCGTCCTGGAATCTTTCTGCAACCCAATCGAGAATCGAGACCACCATCTCAACGTCAAGATCTCGGCGGAGTTCGCCCCGTTCCAAACCAAAGCGCACGAACTCCACCCGTCCATAGGGATCCTCGGCGATCAGGAAGCGGTTAATTTCCCGCCTTAGACCCAAGTCGGTTCCGTACTGTCCCAGCAGGTAGACCCGGTAAGGAATCCAGTCTTCGCGGAGCATATGCTCGGTCCGAACCAGCCAGTAGTGCAGAACTCCGAAGAAACCAAGTTCTTTGACCTCGGCGGGCACTTTTAAATACGGAGAAAACGAATAGACGGCTTTCTTGTAGGCCTCAAAAAATAAGCCATCCTTGCTGCCGAAGTGCTGGAAAATTGAACCCTTGGCTATGCCCAAGCCCGCTGCGATATCCCCGACACGGGCCGCGTGATAGCCCTGCTCGGCAAAATGACGCATAGCCGCGTCGATGATCTTGCTTCGTTTGTTTTCGGAGCGGGGCCGCGACGGCAGGTTCCGATATCTAGGCGGTGAAATAAGGCTGCTGCTGATGCCACTCATAATTTGACCTCAAGTCATGGCAATGTACCCAATAACCGCTTGAAATTCAACTTCTATTCTTCCCAATGCGCCCTGCGTCGGACCCTGCTTGGTCCAGTTTATGCCAGATATTGATGACCGGCGGTCGCAGCCGAGCATACAGCACTCGTGCACTGTGTTCGGTTGGGAGAGCGTCGTAAAGTTGCCGGAATCTATGCTGAAGCAATCAGAGGGGAGAACGGCGAGGAAGAAAACAAAACTGCCTCGAGTCGACTGTCGCTAATCAGCGGCTCAGGTGAAAGACGGAAAAATATGGGAGGCCCCGGGACCTCCTCGGGAACGGGCCAGCAGCGAATCACCCGTCCGCGTTTAAAACATCCTAGTGCAAGGTGCACTGCCAATTGTCAAAGAGGCATCACGGAATTGTCATTTTCTCGTTACATGGAATGAGACGCCTCGCCCTCGAAGGACGGCCTCACACACTTTAAGAAATCCGGCGCAGCTTTAATGTCGCTCGTAACTGGGACTGTCCGGGCTGGGCGGAGGATAGTCGCGCCCGTACATGTTCTGGTGGCCCGGTGGCACGTTCGTGGCCGGTAGACGTATCGCACCCAGACTTGATGCGTTCTGGGAAACAGTGATCTCACGGGCGAGGTTGTTCAACTCCTCGGGTACCGTCTCTTCGTACCAAATTCGAAGCGTATAGCGGCCAGGGGGAACACCCGGAATGGTCACTTTGCCCCGCTGATCCGAGATTCCATAGTAAGGACTGGTCACCGCAATCACGACCGCGCTCATTTCTGAGTGGATGTTGCAGAAGATGTAAGAAATGCCGGGCTTGTCAAAAACAACATTACGGGTGCTCCCGGCCTCATAGAGGCCAAGGTCAAAACGCTTGCCCTCAAAAAGCGAAAACACGTTGTGAAAAAATGGATCCCGGTTAGGAAACTCCACCACCGAGCCAACTGGCACAACCAGCACGTGGGGCTCGAAACTCTTGTTTCTCTGGACCAGGCGCAGCCGATTCGAGGCTTGAGGTGCGGGTACATTCGAGACTGGCGCAAGACCCATCGGAGTGAGCCAAAGGACTACGTTGCCTGCTCCGGGTGGCTTGCTTTTCTTTGCGCCGTTCGCTAACGCCACATCCGCGGTTACTGTGACGTCCTGCGCGCAGGCAAGAGCGCCGCAGGCCATGAGCACGCACGAGGCAGTAAACCGTTGCGGTTCTCATGATCAAAACAAAATTCCCATCATCAGATTGAATTGGTCCGCGTTATTGCTGACATCGTTAAGTTGCGCCGTTCGCAAGTGCCCGTATTCGGCGGAAAACAGCAAGTTCGAGCGCGGACGAAAGACAAAATTCACCAGAGACCCACGATTTTGAACCATCAAAGGACCAAACAAGTAGGACTGGCTTGCAGCCGCGGCTCGTACCTCCGAAGTCGTTGGATTGTCCAGTCCGAAAGCAACATTAAATTCAAGCGTGTTGGTAGCCTTGAACTTCAACTGCGACCACCCCCCGATTGCATCTAGTCCGTGCACCGGGGTAGAGGCGGATTGCCGGGATTGCCCTCATAAACGACACTCTGCCCTATGCCGCCGCCAATCCCACCCATGGCCTCCCCGCGATAGAATTCCCCGGTGAAGAGGACACGCGGCGCAAGCGGAATCTCCCAGTCCGCCATGCCCGACCAGCCATCGACATAGTGGTCGTAGTCCCACTCCTGCCGGCTGTAGTAGCCGGCTACGCCGAGGGTGAGAGGCTGACCAAATAATTTGTGCGTCCATGCTGTCCGAATCGCATAAGCGGGCTGTCGCGTCAATTCACCCGGTCCAGGCACGCGAAAGTATGAGTTCGGCGGAAACTCGCCGGTGAGATTGTCGAGGATCCCACCCTGCAGCAGGATATTTTGATCTCCCGAAAGCTCGAATCGATGCTCTATTCGCACTTGCGGAGTCCATGCCCACAGATTCCCAGCGTAGTTAAGCGCGGGCACAGCGAGAGAGGCGAACGAGGTCGGCGAAAGCGGCGAGAAAAATGCGCTGTCCTGCCCGGCCACGATCGACGTGTCCTTCCAATCCATTCGCATGCTGGCCGTCCGCAGGCGGAACACACCGAAGTCGACGCCGTTCCAGGTGCTGGGAAGCCCACCCGCAAAGTCAGCCTGCAAGCTGGCGGATGTCTTCGCACCCGCCAAGGTGGGGCCGAAGACCTCCAGGCCGATTTCAGACTGCCGCATGGTCGCGCCGAAGCTGCCTGTACCCGTACTTGGACCGCTCACAAAACTCGGGAAGTCCAGGTTGTCGGTGTCTCCGTGACTGTTAAAAAGATTCAAGAGCACGATGCCGGAGAGCCGAACGCGATACTTGGACGCACTCTCGACCTTGGTTTGATACTGATCGTCCACCTTGCTGTTCACCAGTTGGGTTGATTCTTCGAGCGATGCCACCCGTTCTTCAAGACGCGGTCTGATTCGCTTTCGGCGGAGCCGGCGAGGGCGGCCGCAGCTGATCAGCGTCGGACGAGGCGACGACGGGTACGAATCTCCACCTGGGTCGCGGCACTGACGCCGAGGGAGTGCACCGCCTGCAGCTCGTGTCGCAATTCCGCGTTTTCCGCCCGGTACTGCTCACTCTCGGAGCGCATTTCTGCCATCGCCGAGCGCAGTTCGTGACCTGTTGTTGCAGTTCGCGAACGCAGCCGCAGTCGAATCCCTTGCGGCGATGACGATGACGCCGCCGACTTATTTTTGTGACCACCCGAAGCTACCACCGAGGCCAGCAAGCATGCCACTTAAGTTCTTCGCATCCTTCAAGCAAACCTTTCCTATGTTTCACAAATCGCCCTCCCGAAGAAGATGTGGAAGTCCGGGGAACGATATCAGTGAATCCGGGACGGTCTCCCGGACTAATTGCGCGCCGCACTCCGATCGGGAAAATCCTACTCCGACTCTACCCTTTTTGCCGGGCAAGCGGGGGCAGCCAGGCTTCCCTCCCACCGCTGTCCGCGTTGGACGATGAAATGATGGGCAGTGTTATGCGGAAAACCGTCCCTTCTTCGGATGTCTTTTCGACCACAATATCTCCTCCATGGTCCTGGACAATCTTCTGCACTACTGTCAACCCCAGTCCGGTTCCGTTTTCCTTGCCATAGCTGATGAACGGCTCGAAAAGCTTGTCGCGAATCGACTCGGGGATGCCACGGCCATTGTCCGCGACCCGAATCTGCACCCCGCCGGAACTTCGCGCAGTTCAACGTTGATTCGCGCATCCTCTCCCGCGATTGCCTCACATGCATTCAACAACAGATTGTACAGAGCGCGCTCCAGTTTCTTGGTGTCGAACCAGCCTGTGTTGTTGCCCTCCTGCCGGATCGCAATCCGCACCGGGTGGAAGCGAGGATGAGTACGCATGGCCTGCACCACGCGATCGACCGATTCCTTGACGCCTCCGTACGTCCGCCGCAGAGATTCCCGGGTCCGCGAGAACTCCAGCAAGGAATCGATCAGTTCTGTCATTTGATTTACTGCGATCCGAATCTCCTGGTAAAGCTCCTCTCGTTGATCGGTCGACAAGCGGCTTTCGCACAGAAATTCGGCATTCGCGACGATGGCCGCCAGGGAATGCCGCAGGTCATGCGAGACCGAACTCGCCATCCGCCCGATGGTCGCCAAGCGTTCCGCATCGATCAACTCCTGTTGGGTTTTCAGCAAGCTGTCCCGCATTCGGTTGAACGCCCGTGTCACCTCGGCAACTTCATCGCCGCCGCGCGCGTCCAGTTGATAATGGAAATCGCCTCTTCCCAAAGCCCGCACTCCAGCCACCAGATTCCCAAGGGCCGGGTAAAGGTGTGCGAGATGAAGAACACCAGCGCGCTTCCGCCGAGGACCGCGGTCAGCCCCAAGGCCAGCAGCAAGCGATTCAAACTGTCGAGAAAAGCAGTGGCCTGGTCGTAGGATTTCAGCACGCTCAGGCGAACCGAGGCGCCTGGTCGACGGCAAGTTCCAGGGACGTGCCCAGGAAACGTTCGTCGCCCAGTTGCACTTGTTCCGGCTCAGGAATGCCGGGAGCGGAATGCACGATCGGATGGCGCGAAAGCTCAGCCTCGTGGGTGGGATCGAGCGTGCTTCTTACGATCGTGTCGCCGTAGTAGAAAGCTACCTGGCTGGCAGCGATCCGGCTTACCTGCGCGGCCACGCTATCGTCAATTTCGTAGCCGATCACCAGAACGCCCAGCAATTTGTTCTCTGACGCTGGACCGGAATAGATCGGCTTGAGAAAGACCTGGTACAAATGCTGCGCGCCGAAGCACCATTGCCCTGAACCCTCCTGATTTGACGGACGGTTCAGCGACTGTTGCGCCATCTCCCGCGAAAAGCCTGGCGTCGCAGTGTGCAGTGCAACCACTTTGCCGGTTCGGTCCGCCAGCACAAACAGATCGCTCCCCGCCAACCGCCACAAATCGGTGGATCCATCCTGGATCGTGGCTTCATGTTGAGTGGTCATCAGCGCCCGCAAATTAGGCAGGTCCGCAAGCAATTCCGCAGGTGGGTAAGCGTAAGTTCGCGTTCGCGCTGGAAGTTCTGGTAGGTGCTGACCGAGTTATGCAGGTCGGCGAAGATGCTCTTCTTCACCTGCGCCTGAACGGTGCGGCGCACCAGCAGCAGGCTGGTCCAGGTAAGGCCGGCGGAGATCAATAGCATGGAGAGCAGAAACTTGGTCCGCATCCGAAGTTTCATCGCGCTCACCTCTCCCCGCGCCCAAACTCTTCGCAGCCCTGGGAGTCAACGAACAAACTTGTAGCCCATGCCATGAACCGTCCGGAAATGGTCGGATTCGTCGGATCCTTTCCAGCTTCTGCCGAAGCTTCAGGATATGATTGTCCACCGTGCGGGTGGAGGGATAGTTCTGGTAACCCCACACTTCATTCAGCAATTCGTCGCGCGAGATCACCCGCTCCGCGTTCTGGATGAGGAACTTCAAAGTCTTGAATTCCTGGGCGGTAAGCACGACCACTTCCCCGTTACGGTTTACTTCCATCTTGGTGAAGTCCACCGAAATTCCATCAAAAGTGACTACTTCGCCGGTTCCGGTCCTAACCGTGCGTCGCAAGGCGGCCCGCACCCGCGCTAACAGTTCTCGCGGGCTGAAAGGCTTGGTGACATAATCGTCGGCTCCGAGTTCCAGAAGCAATACCTTGTCGGAAACATCGCTGGCCGCGCTTAGAACAATGATAGGAACCGAGGCGCCAGTTGTTTGATCTCCCGGCAAACGTCCCTGCCGGATACGAGCGGCAACCGCAGATCCAGCACAATCGCAGATGGCGCCGTCCTCCGGAATGCTTCAAGGGCCGACTGGCCGTCCGCACTGATTTCAATTTCGAATCCTTCCGTCTCGAACAAACGCTTCAGAGCTTTCTGCACCGCATGATCATCTTCAACTACCAGAATTCGCTCCATCGTGTTCGCCCCTGAACTAAGGTACGCCAGTGCCCTGGGCAAGGTGCCTGGGGCACGTTGTAAAACCGAATCTCGGGTTGTCTCTACTCGAATCATAGCTGCTCCAGAGTTGGTGATTTATCGATCAATACTGAACAAGCTTACTACCACCGCGCGGGCAGCCAGCCTCCGGAACAAACTGTTGACAATGTTTTTACAATCTGCAGACAATTGCGGCGTCTCCGGGCCGCTCTACCCGAGCTTACTGACACTTTTGACGCCTCTATTCCGGATTGGGGCGGTAGGACCAAGAGACTTCGGAGCCCTCGGAGTTCGTAATCGCCCGAGCACTTTCAACCAGGTGATGCGAGGGCGCCAGTGTACAGACCGGATCTGTCGCACTGGCGTCGCCGGTGAGCAGAAAAGCCTGGCAGCGGCAGCCGCCGAAGTCCTCTGCCCGGCGGTCGCAACTTCGACACGGTTCGGGCATCCATCCCTCTCCGCGAAAGCGCTGGAAGGCCGCGGATTCCCGCCAGATCCATTCGAGGGAATGTTCCTTCACATTGTCAAAGGTCATGCCCGGAATCACTCCGGCGGCATGGCAAGGAAGCGCCTGTCCGGACGGGTCGAGCAGAATCAGGCGGCGGCCCCACCCCCCCATGCATGCCTTGGGATAGCGCGCATAATAATCCGGGACCACGCAATCAATCCTCATGCGTCCAGAAAGCCGTTCCTGTGCGACTTCCACAATGCGCATGCAGCTTTCAAGTTGCTCGCGGGTAGGAATCAACGTATCCCGATTCTTGAGAGCCCACCCGTAATACTGGGCATGAGCAATTTCCAGACGATCTGGTTTCAGCTGTTCCGCAAATCCGATCATCTCCTCGAGGTGGTCGAGGTTCTGACGATGCACCACCAGATTTACGGTGAACGCAATCGGGAAGTGTCGGATCACCTCCGACAGAACAACTTTGTGCGCGTGCGCTTTGGTCCCCGCGATCCAGTTCGCAGGTTCATCCCGCGAATCCTGGAAGCTGAGTTGGATGTGGTCGAGTCCCGCGTCGACCAGCGCGCCCAGTCGCGCTTCCGACAATCCAACCCCGGATGTGATCAGGTTGGTATAAAGTCCAGCGACCCGCGCAGCTTCGACCAGATCTTTCAAGTCAGCCCGCGCCAGCGGCTCCCCGCCGGTCAAGTGAAGATGCAGAATTCCCAAGCCGCGCGCTTCCTGAAACACGCGAACCCAGTCCGCGGTCGAGAGCTCCGCCTTGGCTGCAATCATCTCGAGCGGATTCGAGCAATACACGCAATGTAACGGACAGCGATGCGTGATCTCAGCAATCAACGCCAATGGGTTCGGAATCATCGTGATTTTCTTGCTGCCCGCGGGGCTCCGCCCCCACGGCGAGGCAGAACCCTCGGAGAGCCGGCAAGATGCCGACGCTACCGAGGGGAAAAATATAACTCCTAATAATCAACGATCCGCTTCTGGTGCAGAGCTTCCAGGAAACTGCCAACGTCTTCGCGAATCTTTGCCGGGTCGCCGCCGCTGTACTTGGCCGAAAGCTGGGCCACGATCTCCTGAACCGTGCGCTGCCCATCGCAAAGTTCCAGAATATTCTGCCCTGTTCCTTGCACTCGAATCATTCCCTCAGGAAATAGCACCACGCGTTCCTCGCCCTGATTGCCCCAGCGGCAACCGGAAGCAAACCGAGGCTGGCTGGAACCCGCAGGACGAGGCACGCTCAGGACTCCTGAATCCGAAAGGCCCCCGGCGGCGGCCATCCCGGTTGGACGTAGGCAAAGTAGAGCGCATCCAGTTGCGCCCAAAGAATGTCGCACTTCGCGCGCAACGCGGCAATCGACAAAATCCTGCTCAACTCGGGTTCGAGCGTTCTCAGTCACGAACTGCAGCGCGAATCGCGCATCCTCTGGAGCCTGATCGAGACGCGCTGTGAAATAGTCAAGCCCTCCGGAGAGCCACGGATAATGCTGCCGCAAACGATCCATCCGCAACGTAATCAAGTCGCGGGAAAACATCTCCGTCAATGACGAAGCCACCGCTTCCAGGAAACTCCGGCTCCGCACCAAGCTCAGATAAGCATCCACCGCATACCGCGTCGCCCGGCAACACTTCCTCGCCGCGCAGCACCCGTTGGCGATCAAGCCCCGTCGCCTCCGCCAGTTTAATCCAGCGCTCAATGCCGCCTGCCTGAGTCGCATCCCCATCGTGATCGACCACGCGCTTCCGCCACGCTCGACGGAAATCAGGATCAGTCGCTTCGCGAAAGAATGATGGAATCTTTTATCGGAATAATGCTCTGGTAGTAGTAGCGATTAAGCGCCCAAGCCTGCAACTGTCCCGCGGCTCAACTGGCCTTCATGCATCATCAGGTGGAAGGGATGCCGATGGTGATACCGCTCCTCCCCGACTTGCCGCAGGCGCGCCTTCAATTCTTCAGCCGAAAGCATCGGAGAATCGGGCAACGATTTCATGCCGCTGCTTTCAATACCGACCTCTTGACATGTATCGAGACTCCATCCATCCTCCGCCACTTCCCAGCCCGCCGCCCGCACTTCGCGAAACTCCGGACCAGACTCATCCAGCATCGGATTAGTGTTGTTCAGGTGCACAAAAACTTTCGCGGACGCCGCAACCCCGCCAGCCTGCGCAAGCTTCCTTCCGCGCCAGAAACGGGAACGTGACCCATTTCGCGGGCCGTCGAACCGCTCCCCTGTACTCGAATCAATTCGTCGTCGCTCCAAAAAGTCCCATCGAACAGAAGCAGATCGGAGTCCTCCAGACGCCGCAAAACGCATCGTCCACCGCCGGAACCGCAGGCATGTAGGCCAACCGTTTGCCCGACGACGATGTCACGATCACCCCTAGCAAAGCCTCCCCAGGTTTCAGGCTCGCAGAGTCGCTCCCGACGAAACGTAAGCCGGATAGCGGCTCCCCAGCGAGAATACGCGTGCAACCGATTCCCGAATCCTCTCCGGCAACCGTGAGCAAAGAAAAACTTCCATCCGAACTGATCTCCGTCCATAATACCTGATCGGGCACACGATTCAGCATCGCGAAAATGCTGTTGTCCTCCCGGAGAATGCGCCGGATCGAAGCGGTGCAATAAATGCGGAAAGGTTGCAATTCGCGTAGCGACAACAGTCCCGCAATCTGGTCGATATCGCCGCTAGTCAGCAGAACGCCAGCAATGGGAGAATCCCTTCGCCGCATTTCGCGGATGGAGCTCTGGCGTAGCTTCGATCTGCAAACGCAAATCGGGAGAGGTATTTAACAAAAACCAAGTGCGATCGTCGTTACTTATCGCGACTTGGGTCTGGGTTCGGCTCTTACTTTTGGAAGTTCCAGCGCGTACGTGACTTGCAGTTGCGGCAGTTGCAATTCCATTGCGGAAAGCCACCACCCGCGGCCGAGCCCAGGATTTTTATGCGCATCCTTGCGAGGGTTACAGTGCGGCGGAGGCGTAGGAGTTGATCTCACAATTCAACGCTACTTCTTCGAACTTCGGTGCTGTCCACTCCATGGTCAATTCCCCTAAAACACATCGTTAACTACCCGCTCAGTATACAATTTGCTCGCCCGGTTTGATCGACAAAAATCTTACGCCGCGAAATGACATTCCTTCCTAAGGACTTAGCACAAGGTTACTTTAGGGCATGTCCGGTATCTAGTTGGTGTCATGACCGAAAGACAGGCTTGCACCCTGACCCTGCTTAGTTTTTACTAACGTTGGCCCTCCCCTGAAATTCATAGGGATTAGTGCGCGGGAGCGACTGGTGGTAGAGGATCCGAAGTGGGAGTTGGCTATTCTGGCTACGGTGCAAGGCTTCTATGAGAAGCTCTTGCAGGAAGTCTGTCCGTGGGGAAGTTCCCAGTTCCTGCCGGGCTTGAGGCGATCTCTCTTCAGAGCGACGACTAACGTGCTCGAAACTTTGTCCAGCATGCATCGCTGGCTGCGTCTGCTCGATCTTGGCCATTACTCCCGCTATGTTGCGACGGGCGTTCACGCCCGACACCGACCCGGAAATCGCCGAAGCGATGCTGCGATATTTCACTCGCAACAAAGATACCAGCGAAGTCCATCGCGACAAGACCGACCTGGTAACGACTTTCCTGTATCGTCATCCGCGCGTGCCCGGCCAGTGGGAGCGCCGCGGCTACGGCCTAGACGGTTCGCTCCCGCTTGCTCCATTCGAGATCGCATTGCTTGAGATCCTTGCCGACGCCGACGTTCCCTCGCTGACCGACGAAAACGTGCAGACTCTGCGCCTTTTCGATCACCTGCAGCAGGAAGCAGAACATTTCCGCGATTTGAATGCGCTGCTCGAGTCCGGAATCATTCCTCGCGTGCGCGAACTCAAGCAGTCTCTTGATACTTCCTTCTACCATCCTGGCGTTCTGGCCACCATCGCACCTTACAACACTGCCTTTGGCAAGAAGTTTGACGCCCTGTTCCATCAATCGGCGGCTGAGATCAAGAACTTCGCCGAAGTGGTCGAGGAACAGGGCGGCAGCATTCTCGGCAACGTCGATGGCGTGGATGTCACCGTGGAACATGTGGCAGCGCTGGAAGGAAAGCGAACTGCTGCGAATTGACTACGGCGCTGCTCTCGACAAGTTCCGCCGCGTCATCGAAACTGAAAAAGACTCTGGACCAGCGGCCGCCAATTCGCCGCAGCCCGCGCCTGGTACGGCCCGCAGCGAAGGCTGAGTCAAGCAGCCCGGCAAAATGGCTGCTTTCCCCAGTCCGGCGGCCGGCGCTGGATGTTCCAGCCATGCGCGCTGTCCGTGACTCCACAACAGATTTCGACCGAGGAAAGCAAGCTGCTCAGGATCGAAGAATCGATTCGCATCTTCGTGCGCGTGGCCGACCCGAAATTCCGCCTGGTCGTTCCCATGCGCTTCTTCAATCTGCTGCTCACATCCGCCGAAGCGGACGCCTATTGCGCCGACTATCTGGAAGAGAAGAGCCTGCGAGCCGGAGTCGCCCGCGTGATGTTGCGTCTGGTCGCGGTCGTCGCCCGCATGACGACTGAACTCGAGGAAATGAAGCGCGCCGAGAATTCCGCATCCTTGTGGAAGCTGCACGCCGATCCGATCGTCGTGCTGCTCGAGATCGGCTGCTCCGTAAAGCAAAACGCCGAACGCGTCATGACCCTGGCCGAACAGCGCGGAGCCCAAGGTCGAGGCCGTCAAGATCCGTCCCACGCTGCAAAAGCTGCAAGATTGCTCTGAGTTAGTCGAGAAAACCCTGATCGGAGTTCCTCAAGAAAAAAGGCTGGGCGCCAGCAACGCCAGTTAAGCCGATGTTCTGCCTGCGCCCACTTCCATAATCACGCGACATGCCGCCGTTTACAGTCAAGGATACGTCTTCGACGCCTGGGATTGTTTACGTTAGTCGCTCCCTTTGTTCTCTTCGTCCAAGTTTGGGCCGTTTATGTCAAAAGCAAGGCGGGGGACAGGACTGTCCGTACTCCATGTTTTTGCTAATGCATGGACGCGAGGGTTGGCTGAAGCCAACTTAGGAGGAAATTGGAAACCATGGGGACGTGGGCGCCAATAATTGTCAAAGCCGGCACCGCACCATATTTCAGGAGATCCAAGTAAAACGTCCATCCTACTTCTCCAGGCTCGCCGCCGCCGAAACGGCTCAGGATGGGATCCACTTCCATTTGGTATAAGACCAGGAATACGCCGCCGCCAAGAATGACAAAGAGGAATAGGAATGAACCATCAATTGCTTCCTCGGCTCGAAAGGCGTAAACGTGGAACGCCAGGAACAACAGCGAGAAAGCGATGGCGACAAAGAACAACAGATTACGCAATTCGTTCACCACATATCGGATGTAGTTGTAATACCGCAGCGCGACCAGGTCTTCCGCCAAAATGAACTTGCGCAGAGCGGGCAGGGGTGGATCTGTCGGCTTTGGTTTCGACCCGTCGGAACCGCGGCGCCAATAGTCCGGGCGCAGAAACAAAATCAGTTCTTGTATCAACTCCGCGATGCTTTCGCCAGTCTCGTGCACTAACTCGACTAAAGTATTTGGGGTCGCGCTGATGACTGTTGGCTGTTTCCTCGCCCTCGATCCTCCGAACCCTATTGGAGCCGCGTTCACCGCCAAAGGCATTTCGAAGATCTCCGGTTCCGTCTTGCTCCACGAGGCGACCAACGAACTCCAGACGCATGTAGCCTTCATTTCCTTGTCTTTAAACTCGCCCAGATTACGGATTTTCGTTTGCACTTCTGCCACCCGTAGTACGTCGACCACCATGTCATCCTCACCGGCTAACGTTCGAATTCTGTCCACGGCCTGGGCGGGAGGGAGAAATGAATTGTCGGAGACGCCCCATCGCAAGATGGGCAGCGACTTCTCGAGTGGCATTCTTAGAAAGCCGGCGTGAATCGGGAGTCTTTCCAGATCTTCCAGGATATCTCTCAGCAGAGACCAGATATTCAGGAACCGAAACCAATTCAGTTCCACCACGAAGAGCGCCAGAACGAAGGCAGCCCAGGTAATGCCACGAATCAGCCTGGGTTCGACCATGTCCAACGTGGTCCAGGGACGAAAGGCAAAGAACCCCAATACAAAACTTAGACCCAACATGATGGACCAACCGCGGTTTTCCAACAACTCCAGGAGGCACCGGTCAATTCCTTGCATCTTGCCACCCGGGCTGTTGAAATAGCTGGGTAACACATCGTCAAGCGCCACGACGGGCAGCTTGGGCTTTCGATAATCCCAGTAGGTCAGCCGACGCAGATAAACCCAACATCCAAGGTAAGCGATCAACAGCATCAATACGATCGGCAGACAAGGTGCTACTCCACCGATCAGGCTAAGATCGCGGACGTGCATGAATGCATTTTGGTAGTTTGCCGGGAAGACATGCCAAGCCCATAACGCCCCTATACCTCCGAAAATGACGACCACGGCGGCCAAGCCCAACAACGGTCGAATTGTCAGCCTACCTTCTCCACGAAGGTCGGTTTTGTTTTTCCAATAGAACACCCCGACCGCGAAGACCACTGAGAATCCGACGAGAGCCAAGGCTGATGTCGCCACGAGAACAAACCATTTAAGCCATCCATAGGGCCATCCTGCACCGCCGAAGAACACAAAGCCTGACCCCAAAATCAGTTGCACTAACGCCAGGATCAAAAGAGCCGCCGCATGGCAAAGAGCTTTGGAAGCGGTGATGGCCTTGGTCGAAGCGATCACGTAAAAGTCATACGCAATCAGCTTTGGTAATGCGCCTGGACGGGTTAGCCCAAAGACGTGCAGAAGTCCGAGCATTGCGAAGACAATGCATAATACGATCGCGATGTAGTGCGGCGCGCCGACATCGAGGGAGCGGAGAGCAAATTGGTTTTCCTCCATCGGCGGTGGAGTCAAAATCTTGAGCGGAAGCTGTCCTGCCGTTCCGATGGCTGCAAGCCAGAGCGGAGGCGGAGACGGCCACGTGGAAAGCAGACGCTCGGCCGGTTGCGGACTGCCGGCGGGCCATTTCCATTCGACGTGCTCCTCGGGCGGAAGTTGAAGACCTAGCCTACTTAATTCATCAGACCCGAGATTTGTGTGGGAGAGGTGGGATCAAGAGCTTGGATAGATAAAGGGGCAGGTGGGTCAGAGGTCGTCGGGAACCAAACTGCGCCGGGACCAAGTTGAGGAAGGTTTTTGGGCACGGCTCCGCACGGACTGCCGGTGGAAAGCTGAGTTCGGAGGCAAGTGGTTCGGTCAACCGCTGTTGACAGCGAGGACGACGGAGCGGAACTGGTTCTGAAAGGGCCAGCCGCTGGCGAGGTGAAAGCGAACACAACGGGCGGTCTGGCGTACGCGGGCGCCGATTTTGAAAAGCTGGGCGCGTAGAGTTTCGATCTGGGCTGAGCGCCAAGGCTGGGGCAACTGCAGACGGAATAAGTTGACCAGGTTGTAGGCGGCGGCGTGCAGGAGCAGGCGGAAGGCGTTAGCCAGGAAGCGGTGGCAGCTCAAGCGGTCGGCGCGGAAGCCGTTCTTGAACTCCTCGATGCGGTTCTCACACTCGCCGCGATCATTGTAGAAAGCGAAGACCTCGGCGGCGCGACCGGCGCAGTTAGTAACTACGAAGCGCAAGTTGGTTCCGGTGGCGGTGTGCTCGGCCTTGTAGCAGATGCGGCGCTGCCGCGGCCAGGAACGGGCGCGGTGGCGGAAGCTGGAGAAACTGCGCTGCGGGAGTTGGGTACGGCGATAGCGGCGCTGCAACTGTTTCTGCCGCGGTTCGGCACGCTGTTTAAAGACGCAGTTGGCGGGGATGCCGATGGCATACTCGATGTCGAAGAACTCGCAGAACTGGTAGAGAAGTGGCAAAGCGAAGCCGGCATCGCCACGCAGTTTGATCTTCACGTCGGGGAAGGCGGCCTGCAAACGTGGTACCAGGCGCAACAGCATGGGCACGATGCGGGCATGACTGGAGGCGTTTCCCGGCCGCAGGCGCGCCGCCAGCAGACATCCGGTGTGGCGCTCGAAGACCAGCATAGGATGATACATGTGCTGGCCGTAGGCGCCGTTGAAGAAGCTGAGTTGCTGTTGGCCGTGGGTGGGATCGTCGGTGGAGTCGAGATCGAGCAGGATCTCGCCGCGCTGGCGAACCTGCTCGCCGCAGAGGCGGATGAACTGCTCGCACAGCCGGTCGTTGCAGCGCACCAGATCGCGTCCCGCGGGAGCGTTCTCCCAACGGCTGAGCGTGGGCTGGGAGCCGAGCGCGACTCCTAGTTTCTGATCGGCGACGATCTGCAACAGGGGATCGTGGCGCAGACGATCGGCATCATTGGCATCTTCGTAGCCGGCCACGATCTGATAGATGCGTTGCCGCAGCAGCGCGGGCGAATCGTGCTGCACGCGCGCGGTTTGACGCGGGTCGCTGAGGCCTTCGGCCCAGTCCCGCGTCAGATGATGGCGCTGATCGAAGGCACGCAGGGGCAGCAGACCGGCATCGCTGGTGATCTGGCCGCCGGAAAAATCGGCGCGGATGGGTTGATGGCGGTAGAAGGAGAAGGTCAGCTGTGGTAAAACACTTTGTATCAAGCGATGGATGCTCCGAAATGGAATGTAGGGGCTGCAACCCCAGTGTTCATCATCCCTTTTAGAGCATCCTTTCTTTCTTGGCTAGAGACTTCGTGAATAATCCAGGCTAGATCTTTGAGAGCGACGAGAAAAGCGTTGTACTGCGCTTCTTGAATCGCGCTGGGAAAAGCCAGCGAACTTTTCTGCGATTTGTCTCTGCTCCAGGACTCATTCTGCGAAATCAGCGGGTAATTGCTTACGAGCAGTGTCCCATTCAGAGAACCGGCGTCGAGCGTGCGGAGGTAAAGAAGGTCTGGGTCGCGGAGAAACAGACGGACATCCCGTGACGATTTCTTGAAGGAACGGATAAGGAAGGCTTCATCCATCGGATCGGTAGCCAGTATGCCCAAAGCCCTGATGTTGGCGCGCCTCAGAATCCCCGTCAGACTGGACAGCGCCGCCTGTTGAGAAAGCGGAGTCTGTTGTCCTCCATAGGCCGGAACGTCGTCGCCCTGGCTCGCCTCGGAATCCTGCCAATTCACTGGCACATCGGCTTGTGATGTTCCCGATTGAGTGGTTGTTGTCGGCTTTGTTTGCCCGGCCTGCGCGCCGTAGGCGTTGCGAAGCTTGGAAATATCTCGGGGAAAATGCAGGAACAGCGGTCCCGACACAATCTGGCAAGAATGCTTGACGGGCTCCTGGATGTTCCCGTCAATATCTGAGCCCCGAAAGTCAGCTTGGTTTCCAAATTCCGTGCCCTCTTCGGACACGACGGCGACTTGTTCCGGACTGTAACCGTATTCCTGCACCCCGGAAAGAAAGGCGTTGATCGCTTCACAGTCAGTGGTTTGGGTCAGCTTGAGCGAGCTATCGAGATTCGCGAATGGCTGGTCGGGCGGACTGGTGATCGGACCGCTAAAAGCGTGAATCGAATACTCTTGATCGGAATGGTTGGAATTGTGGAGCACTCGATCCAGGTCAGTGAAGGACGCCATCGAGCCGGAAAAATTTGGGCCCACAAAACGGATGACCCGTGCATCCTTCGTCGGGTATCCGGTCTGCGCCACGGTTTCCACCATCATCTGCTGCGCTACGAAAAATGCCTCTTGATCCAAACCAGTCGTCGGCAGCTCCGGGATAAGAAACACGGCGAGGTACTCGGTTGGTTGCCCGGGCGAAACCTCTTTCCTGAAGATCAGTAGCCCGGGCTGGTGCAGATCCGATTCGCTCCCCGCACTCTCCCCTGCATTGCGGGTTGCATCCGCCGGGCGCCAAGGCAGGAAATGCGAGTACGGATTGTAGGAAGCGACAGCGGTTGCCGCCTGAATGGCGTCGAGTGTGCGGTCGGTTTCCATACCCAGATGAGTATGGATTGGGTCCTCGATCGCAGCCATCAGCGAGAGAATATGAATCGGTTGCTGGTCGCTCAACTGGGGAAGGCAATTGGGAAAAGGCGTTGGGGCAACTGCCGAAGCCGGCGACGGGAATCCGTGGTTCGTAGCTTGAGTTTGGTTGTAACCGGGTGTGAGCCGGCAAATTGTCTGGGCCAGCGCAGAATTCGACTCTGCTGCCGTCGAGGCGGGGTTTGATGTGCGCGGAGGGATCTTAGCACCTTGGTGGCCTGGGCCCGCGTTCCCCGCCCGGGCCGAGGAGCCCCCAATCGACTGTTCTCCTGGTAGATTCATGCGGGAGCCGAGGAAAAGCGCCAGCAATAAACCTAGTAGAGGGAGTTGACTTTGCCGCATTACAGCACCTCCGATGGCCAATCCTTCGCCGGCGGGCACTGGACAGCGCACCCCACACCGAAAGCCCTTGGTTGGGCTGGCGGTTTAACGAAGATTGGGCCTCGGGGGAAGCCTGAAAGCTGGATAGATTACCGACACTAGTACCGCGACCGCGTGATTGTGTAGCCAAAGATGTTTCGGGCCTTTTTACGAGTAAACTTCCACTGGATCGGAATTCGATGTCGGTTCATGCGACGGCTCCAAGCCTGAGTTTCCTTTCGCAGAGAAGCTCGATCTGCGATACGGCGCCGGCCCAGGCATTGTCGCGAAAACAGGCTGATCGCGATTTCGGCCTGGTTGAGCCAACTGCCATGCTTCGGGGTGTAGTGCACGGTGAACCGGTCCCACAGCCAGCCACCCGCTGTCTCGCCAAAACGTTCCACCAAAGCCTTGCGTGTATGCGAGCTCAGATTGTCCATCACCAAGTGGATGACGTCCGCCCGCGGGTAACGAACCGCGACCTCCAGCAGGTAATCGGCAAACTCGGGGGAGGAACGGGTGGCCGTCACTTTAGGGAAGTGCCGTCCCGCTTTCGGCTCGACCCCGCAAAACACGTTGGCCGTGCCACAACGTTGGTATTCGCCATCGCGCCGCGCCACGCATCCCGGCCTCATGGCCAGCGGAGGACGAATCTCTTGGTGAAGGACCACCGGTTTCTCGTCCACACAAACCACCGGTTCCTGCTCGGAGAACGGCTTTTCATACACGGCCAGCACCTCCTCCATGCGCGCGATGTATTCCTCATCCAGCTCCGCCACGCACCACATTTTTTTCCCGCCACGGCTTCAGGTCGTGGCTTTCCAGCAAGACCCGGATCGTTTCCCTTCCTACCCGCGGCACCAGCTTGCGTTTCACCGCCTCTTCCGTTAGCAAACGCACCGTCCAGCGCGCTCGGCCCTCCGGCGGTGGACCGCACACCAGAGCCACGATGCGTTGCCGCTGCTGCGCGTCCAGCAACAGCGCCTTCCCCGGCCGTGGCCGCTCGTACAAAGCCCGCTCCAGTCCCGCTTGCTGATAGCGCTGGCTGGTCAGCCACACCGTCTTTGGCGTCAACCCAACATTGGTCGCCACCGCGCGGATGGAATGCCCCTCGGCCAGTTGCCGCAGCGCCAAGGCCCGCAACACGGTTCGCACCGGCTGCAACCCGCTACCCAACAATCGCCGCAACTCCTGCCGGTCTTGCTTGGACAACCGCACCCCAGAGCGCTCGTTCATGTCCAAGCTATAAGCTCGGACACACTGTCTGCCAAGTACCTTACCGTATTACTCTCTATGCAGTCATAGTACTTAGTCCAACAAATCACTCGTGTCAAGCTGTGTCGCAACCGCTGTTGAGGCAGTCAAATGTTCAGTCCGAGCCGCCCCGTTAGGAATGGTGACGCCAGGGCAGAAAGCGTTTCAACGGTGATACCAAAAAGTTCGGTGCGCCAGAAACCTTGCCCACCAGTATCGCAACCGAGTTTGGATGGCTGGAGTCCAGGTCTCGAAAGCGCGAGACCTGGGCCACCCGGTGCCTTGAATAAAGATCAAAGACGGGCTTGGTTGCCCGTCTTTGTGAATGCTGAAGCCGACTGCTCTAGTTGATATCGAACTGCTCCTGATGCAGCGCGGGGTCGCTTTTCACGATAACCGTGCGCTTAGTCAGTTCTTCCATCTCGGTTAGAGCGCGGCCGTTGTTGCCTTTTAGCGCCTTGGCTACCTCGGGGTTGACCCTCAGCATGACGTCGGCATGGTCGAGGTGCTTGGCCATCTTACGCATTTCTACGTAGATGTCGTTGCACACTGTAGTCACCGATTTCACGTAGCCCGTTGCCTCGCAATAGGGGCAGGGCGAACCGATGGTGCGTTCGAGTGACTGCTTCACGCGTTTGCGTGTGATCGCAACCAGTCCAAAATCGTTGAACTGCAGAACTTTTGAAGGGGCCCGGTCGCTGCGCAGCGCTTCTTCGAGTGCTTGCATGACTTTCTGCCGGTTGCGCCGCTCATCCATATCGATGAAGTCGATGATGATGATTCCGCCGAGATCGCGCAGGCGGATCTGGCGCACGATCTCCTTGATGGCGTCGACGTTGGTCTTGACGATGGTGTCTTCAAGGCGAGCGGTCTTGCCGACGTATTTGCCGGTGTTGACGTCGATCGCGACCAGCGCTTCGGTTTGATTGATGACGATGTAGCCGCCGCTCTTTAACCAAACCTTAGACTTCAGCGCTTTATTGATTTCGTCGTTCAAGCCGAACTGCTCGAATAGTGGGACTTCTTTGCTATAGAGCTTGACCCGCCGTACCAGCGCGGGCTGAAAGCGGTTGGCGAAGCGGAGGACGCGTTCGTACTCCTGCTCGGTGTCAACCCAGATGGCGGTGAAGTCCGAGGTAACCTGGTCGCGGAGCACGCGCTCGACCACGTTGAGGTCGTGATAGATGAGGGTCGGCCCTTTACCGTTGTCAGCGCGGGTCTTGATCTCGGACCAGAGGTTTTTCAGGAAGCGAATGTCGGCGCGCAGCTCTTCTTCGGACGCGCCTTGCGCGGCCGTCCTCACGATAAAGCCACCGTGTCCGTTTTCGCGCTCGCTGATGATGATGCGCTTCAGCCGTTGGCGCTCTTCTTCAGAAGCAATCTTTCGCGACACGCCGGTGTGATTGACCGTCGGCATGTAGACCAGGAAGCGTCCGGGCAGAGCGATGTGACTGGTGATGCGGGCGCCCTTTTTGCCAATGGGTTCCTTAGCAATCTGAACCAGGATTTCCTGACCTTCTTTAAGAAGCTCGGTGATCAGCGGCACGTTCTGCGGTTCGGTACGACGAAAGCGGCCTCGCCCACCACCCCCGCCACGGCGTCCACGCTGACCGCGCCGGTCAAAACCAGGACGCGGCGCGCGCTGGGTGTAAGCCGCAGTCCCTGCCGGAGCACGCACTTCAACTCTGACGTCGACGGTGCCATCGCCTCGGGCCTCGGCATCGAGCAAGGCTTCGGCTTGCGCCTGGGCTTCTTCGAGCTCCGCTTCCTCGGCTTCTTTTTCTTCCTGCTCGGCGACTGCTTCGTCGACTTCGCCGGAAACTGACTCGTCCATGCCGCCTTCGATGACGAACGGTTCCGGAGCCTTAGTCTCGCCCGCGGTTTGCTCCGGCTCGCTGGATGCTGCGATTTCCCGGGCAACCGGTTCGCGATAATCCTCGGCTTCGCGAGTTTCCTCTTCCAGTTCCTCTTCCTCGAAGGCTGCGTCTTCGTCGAGGTCTTCGACATACGCTGCCAGATCGGCCTCTTCCTCTTCGATGAGTTCTTCTTCGATCGTTCCCTCCGCCGCCGCAGCGACTGGAATCTGGTTGGAATGTTCGTGGTCCGAAACGGCGTGTTCGTCGTGGCGGACTGGGGCAGGTTCGGCCGCTGTTCCTCCGAAGACTGCCGCGACGTTCATTTCGTGTAGACGCTTTTGCTCGCGATCCCACTCGGAGGATCCGACTTGAGCGTTCGCAGCTGCGCCTATGGCTTTATCCTGGGTTGCCTCGTCACGAGGTTCGGGGATTGCCGGCTTCTGCTCCGTGTCCGGCTTGGCGAATAACGGTTCGTCTTCCGGAAAGGCCGCCGTAAGGGGGGCGGGTGCGTCGGGATTCTGAGCGGCAGGCCTGGAGCCGGATCGCTGCTGAGATGGCTGATTCTGCGCCAGGCGCTGATATTTTGAAATGGATTCGCCGGGCAGCAGGATCGGTTGGTACCCCGGAGGCGGACCGTATTCGGAACGCTCGCTTCGCTCCGGCCGCGCGGGGCGTTCGGGGCGATCGGTTCGCTCTGGACGATCAGTTCGCGCGGGCTCTGAAGCCGGCGGGGCAAACTTCGATTCCGGCATGCGCTCTCCGCGGCGGCCGCGGCGGCGGCGACTGCGCCAGTCTCCTCGTCCGCTACGGTTCTCGCCACCGTTCGGTCGCTCGCGATTCTCCGCCGGCTGGGCGGCCGACGCAGCAGGTTCTTCCTCGGTCGGGTGCGCTTCGGTGGTGGGTGCGAAGCTTCTGGCCTCGGGTACGGAAGGCTGAGCTTCGGTCTTCGCCGGAGATTGATAAGCTTGGGCCGGACCAAGGTTGGTGGGAATTTCCTCGACTTCATCTTCGTCCTGCAGTTCCATGAAGTCGGAAACGTAGAGGAACGCGTCGCGCTCCAACCCGATATCCACGAATGCGGATTGCATGCCGGGCAGCACCCGGGTTACGCGTCCTTTGTAGATGGAACCTGCTAGGGTGTACTCATTCTCGCGCTCAAGGTAGATCTCGGCGAGTAAATCGTCTTCCACCAGCCCCACCTTGGTTTCGTGAGGGGTGGACGACACAAATAGTTCTTTCGTCATACGGACTCCGGTTCTGCGCCGTCAAGCCGCTACAGGATTTCACCGGAACATAGGCAAGAAAAGGCCGGGGAGGATGGAGCGATGCGATATCCGTCCCACACAGGGGACGGCTGGGGCTACGGAGCTGTCTCCGACACCGTACTCGTGGCACAAGCTTGGAAATCTTTTGCACTTATCGCATTGCGCTTGCCCAAGGTTTGTGACCGCTCTCACAAAAACCTTCTCAGGTCTCTGGGGGGGCCGTTACCCGCCTGACAGCGCTTTAGCTTCAATCCTGCCCGGCCTATTCACTGCTGTTCTGGCCGGTGAGTGCCCTCTTTACGCGAGGGCGATCGTAATCTTGTTTTGGCCGCGCATGGCAAGTGCGGCGAACTCTCCCTGCCTTCTTCCCCTGTTTTCAGTTCACGAACCGGCGCATTCGTACGTTCATCACAATGCCCAGCGCCAGAAACATAAACAGTACGGAAGACCCGCCATAACTCATTAAGGGCAAGGGTATTCCGGTGACCGGCATAAACCCGACCACCATGCCGACGTTGACCAGGATGTGAAAGCTAAGCACAGCCACCACACCCATCACCACGAACGTGCCGGCGCGGTCGGGCGCCGTTTGCGCGTTCTGAGTCAATCGCATCAGCACTATAAAGTATAACAGCATTACCGTCAGTGCGCCCACAAATCCATGCTCCTCGGCAAACGCCGCAAAGATGAAGTCGGTTTGTGGGACAGGCAAGAAACGCTTGGTGAGTCTGAGAAGCGGCAGTGCTCCCCCAGAGTCCACCTGAACCTACCGCAATCAGAGATTGAATCACTTGGTACCCTGAGCCCTGACTATCGGCCTCAGGTTGCATAAAGCTGGTGAGCCGGTCGCGCTGATAGGGTTTCAGCACATGGAATGCCAGGGGCATCATCAGCCCCGCCAGCACCACCACAGTCAGAGCTTGTTTCCAGCGAACTCCGCCCAGAAATAGGCCCATCACGGCAATCGGGATGTAGGTCAGGGCCGTTCCTAGGTCGGGCTGAGCCAGCACCAGCAGCATGGGGACGCCCACAATTGCGCCCGCCTTGATGAAGTCGGGCCAAGAAAGTTCGCGCTGATGCAAGTCGGCAAAGTATTTTGCCACCGCCAGAATCAGGATCAGCTTCACCCACTCGGAGGGCTGGAAGTGTCCACCGCCGGGCATTTTGATCCAGCGCCGCGCACCCAGGTATTTCTGTCCGAAGATCGTGACCGTCAGCAGCGAGGCGATGGAGGCGATGTACATCCAGTGAACGCCATCGAGCAGTTTCTGATAGTTGATAAAACTCATCAGAAACATGCCGGCGATTCCGCCGCTGATCCAGTAAAGCTGCCGGATGTGCGCCCCGGCGAACTTGGTATGTGCGGTAGCGCTGCGGATCTCGATGCACGCCAAGACCGCAGATGAGCAGCACGAAAATCATCAGCAGCCAGTCAAAATCGCGAAATGAAATATAGCGGGACATCAGTTAGTCGTTGGTCGATTGTCGTTGGTCGTTGATCTCAAACAAAACTGTCATCCTGAGCGCAGCATAATCGGTCGCTCGCGACCGATTATGCGGAGTCGAAGGACCCTAGGCGATCACTCCCGTTTCGATGCCGCAAGGCGTTCTCCATTTACTGCACTCCCGGCGCTGCCGCCGCTAAGCGGCAGATGCTTCTTCGGTACATCGACCAGAAATCTACCGCCGTGCAATCTGTCCTGCTCCGTGCCATCCGGGCTAACGGAATTCCACACCGCTCCAATCTCGACCTTCTTATTGTTCAGACGCGACCTTGGTCGGCTGACGACGCTGCTTTTCGACATAAGCCTTGACCACTTGCGCAGCAATCCGCGCGGCAAATTGTCCGTGCTCGCCGCCTTCGAACAAAACCGCCACTACAATCTCCGGATTCCGTCGCGGCGTTACGCCCACGAACCAGGCATTGTCTTTGTATTTCGACTTGCCATTGGCAGTCTTGGCCTTGAGCGCATTGCTGACTGTCTGCGCGCTGCCGGTCTTGCCCGCGAAATCGATACCCTGCAGATGCGCGCTGCCTGCCGTGCCCAGCGGCGTAGGCACATTCGCCATAGCGTCGGTGATGATGTCCCAATTCTCCGGATCAATCGGAATCTTGACCTGGCTCGGCATATCCGTAGCGGGAATGACATTAGCTGGCAACTCATTCGGATTGATCACGTGCGGCCGCACCAGCAGCCCACTGCTCGCGATCGCGCCAATGGCGCGCGCCAACTGTATGGGAGTGACCGCCACCGCTCCCTGGCCGATGCCGACAGAAATGGTCTCGCCTGCGTACCACTTCTGCTTGAAGTTGCGGATCTTCCACTCTTCCGACGGCATGACGCCGCTAACTTCCTGCGGCAGGTCGATGCCGGTCTTCTGTCCCAGGCCAAACATGGTTGCGTATTTTGCAATGCGATCGATACCCAGCTTCTCCGCGAGGGTATAAAAGAAAACGTCGCAGGATTGGTAGATCGCCTTGCTGATTTCGACTACCCCGTGGGAGCGATGCTCCGCTGTGACCCAGCATTTGAAGTAGCGTCCGTAAAATGTCGCGCCGCCGTTGCAGATTACGTGCATGTCCTGCGCAATGCCTTCCTGCAGGCCCGCTGTCGCCATGATGATCTTGAACGTCGAACCGGGCGCGAGCTGGGCCTGAATGGCTTTATTCAGCAGCGGATGATCGTCATCGTTGACCAGCTTGCTCCACTCATCCCGCGAAACCCGCACCGCAAAATCGTTGGGATCAAAAGTCGGACGGCTTACCATGGCCAGGATCTCTCCGTTGCGCGGATCCATGGCCACAATCGCGCCGTTCTTGTCGCCCAAAGCCTGTTCCGCCGCAATCTGCAGATCAAGATCCACGGTCAGCTTGAGCTGTTTGCCGGGTTCGGCCGGAGTCTCATCCAGCCGCCCCACTTCCTCGTCCACGGCTATTCACGACGGCGCGCCGCGAGCCGTTCTTGCCCATCAGGATCTGGTTGTATTGCAGCTCCACTCCCGACTTCCCGACTACGTCGCCGGGATTGTAGAACTCCCAGCGCGGCTGGTTCAGCATCTCCTCGCTGACTTCGCCCACGTAGCCGATGAGGTGGGCCATGAATCCGTTGCGCGGATAAAGCCGCCGGTGCGCCATGATGGTGTCCAGTTCGGGCAGTTCGTTGCGGTGGGACTCGACGAACGCCAGCTCGTCGGGCGTGATGTCATCTTTCAGGAAAATCGGCTGGTACTGCGGCATCGAGGCGAAGTGCCGGATGCGATCTCGAGTCTCCTTCGGATCGAGATGCAGACCCTGGGAAATGAGATCGGCGTCGGCCAGAAGATCGCGCGAGGAGTCGCGCAACAGCAACGCGGTGAACGAAGGATAGTTGTCGACGATGATGCGGCCTTCGCGATCCAGAATCTTGCCGCGCGGCGCCAGGATCGGCACGTTGCGAATGCGATTTTTCTCCGCCAGCGAAGCGTACATGTCGCTCTGCACCACCTGCAGCCGCCATAATCCGTAGGCCAGTATCATGAAAATGGCCAGGATGATGTACTGCACCGCGGTGAGGCGGAGGGGCGATACTTTTTCGTCGCGACCGAACATCGGGTGTCAGGCTTGGGGCGTCAGGCTTCAGGCTTTGGGAGTCTTGCGCTGGCCGCCGAACTGGATTCCGCGCTGACTTAGTCCTTTCGGAAAGATAAGTTTATTGTAATCCGCGCAACGCAAGATCGCCTTGCAGTTTCGGGTGACGGAAGGGCATAGACCCGCAAAGCCGCAACCCGAGCCTGCAGCCCGAAGCCTGCCTCATGTTCTCTGCTTGAACCGATCCAGCAGCGCGAACAAGCGCCACTGCCAGACAGGCGTTCGCCAACGCCGAGCCCAGTTCGCGCGGCCAACTCCACTGCAGAGTCAGTCCGACCAATCCGCGGGCCACCGTGAAGTAGACGATCTCGTGGACCACATAGAAAAACAGAACAACCAGGAATCGGGAGCCCGGCATTTTCCACGTCGAGCTTCACGCCCAGTGACGATGCTCCGTATCCCACCACCGTCTTGGCGATGCCGTAGAGGCCGAGGGGATGGCCGGTCAGCGAATCCTGCAAAAGGCCGATAGCGCGCCCGTGAGCAATCCCGCAACTGGGCTGCGCCGCGCCACGGCAAAGAAAATCACCACCAGCAAGCGGCAGATCAAAGATGGTGAAGAAGTGAAACCGCAACGGCACAAATGCCTGCAGGAACACCGCGACCAGCGGAATCAGAATCGCTGCCGGAAGGCTGAACCGGTAAACCTCAACCTGCTCATTCGATGTGTAAGTGATGGGCACGCTATTGAGGCTGTTCCTGTGGGGGCGCCGGCTCGGTCGCTGGCTGCTTCGGCTCGGCCTGGGGCTTCGCAGAGACTGGCTGGGGCGCTTGTCCGATGTTGCTTTGTGACGCTCGGATTTTTCACGCCTGCAGGTACCGCCTTCGGCGCTGTCGCGGACTTCGTCGCCGGCGGGATGTCGGTTGTCTGCGCCGCCGACAGAGCACGCGGCTTGATTGGCGATTCAGTGGCGTCGGTATCCTGGTTTCGCGACGGTAGTCGATTGACCCTGGCCCGCTGCACTCGTGCCGCCCGGCTTTGTGCTTCCCGTACCCGGAGTCGCTTGCGTGGTCGGCGCAGGAAAATCTTCAGTCCGCTGGTCGGCGGCGGTGGCTTATTCGGATCGTCCGGAGGCTTGTCAGGTACCGACGGCAGTCGCTGCGCCAGAATGTCCGCCGCCCGCATCGGTTGCGCGCCTGCGGCCAGCGCAGGTTCCTTTTCTTCCTGCTGCGTGATGACCAGCACTTCTTCCAGGCGGCTCAAGTCGGCGGTGGGCTTTACCCGGATATTCAGAAAGAGTTCCGGGCCCGGCGAAACCTTCGTCACCGTCCCCACGGGCAGGCCTTTGGGGAAAATCTGGTCGCCGCCGCTGGTCAGCACTCTGTTCCCCGGCTGCACGGTTTCATCGGACATGACTTTTTCCAGCACAACTTCGCCCAGCGGCGTGCCGCGCAGCACTCCCTGCAGCCGCGATTTCTCCAGAATCGCTCCCACCCCGCTGGTCTGGTCGTTGATCAGCAACACCTGCGAAGTGCTTTTGTTGGATACGCGCAGCACCTTGCCCACCACGCCCTCGGCGGTAATCACCGCCATGTCCGGCTTTGATCCCATCGCGTCGAGCCCTTTCGATGTAAATCGACGCGCGACTGCTCGCTGCCGCTCGATCCAATGACCTGCGCGGCCAGCGTCTTCGAGATGAACTGTTCCTTGAAGCCGAGCAGCGCCTGCAAGCGGCGAGCCTGCTCCGCGTCTTCGCTGAGGCGAACCTGCTCGATGCGGAGACTGCTCGATCTGCAGTTTGAGGTCGCGATTCTCCTGCCGCACGCCGCGCAGATAAAAATAGTTGTGCCAGAGATTGCTGACGCCGCTCTGCTACCCACACGATGCCTTTTTCGAGAGGAGTGACCGCGTCCACCGCCCACACGCGAATCAGGCGGGTGGATTCATCCTGAGTAGCGCGCCTGACCTGCACCGCCAGCCCCAGCACCTGGGCAAACAACACCACCACCAGGATGGTGACATTGCGGTAGCGGCTGATGAGGTTTTCCATGGCGGGCTTCCCTTAGTGTACCGGTTCGTGTCCTTCGTGGTTGTCTCGGGTTTCTTGGTTCTCGAACCACGAAGGAACACGAGGGTGCACGAAGGCAGATCGCGCTACTCGATCGAAATCTTCCGCAAGCAGTTTGAAGTCGCTCAGCATTTTGCCCGTGCCCAGCACCACGCTGCACAGCGGATCGTCGGCGATCGAGACCGGCAGCCCGGTTTCTTCGCGAATGCGCTTGTCCAGATTCTTCAGCAGCGCGCCGCCGCCGGTGAGCACGATGCCGCGGTCGCTGATGTCGGCGGAAAGCTCGGGAGGCGTGCGTTCGAGCGCCACGCGAATCGCATTCATGATGGTCGATACGCATTCGCTGAAAGCTTCGCGAATTTCGCTGTCGTCCACGGTGATGGTCTTGGGAACGCCTTCGATCAGGTTGCGGCCCTTGATTTCCATGGTCAGCGGCTTGTCCAGCGGATACGCGGAACCAATCTCGATCTTGATCTGCTCGGCGGTGCGCTCGCCGATCAGCAGGTTATATTTCCGCTTCAGGTAATTCATGATGGCTTCGTCCATCTGGTTGCCGGCCATGCGCACGGAACGCGAATAGACGATGCCGCTGAGAGAAATGACTGCGATGTCGGTAGTGCCGCCGCCGATATCCACGACCATATTGCCGCTGGGTTCGGTGATGGGAAGCCCGGCGCCGATGGCCGCCACCATGGCCTGCTCCACCAGATGCACTTCGCTGGCCTTGGCGCGATAGGCGGAGTCCATGACCGCGCGTTTTTCCACCTGCGTAATTTCCGAAGGCACGCCGATCACGATGCGGGGATGCACCAGCATCTTGCGGTTGTGCGCCTTCTGAATGAAGTAATTCAGCATCTTCTCGGTGACTTTGAAGTCGGCGATCACGCCGTCTTTCATGGGCTTGATGGCCACGATGTTGCCGGGCGTGCGGCCCAGCATTTCCTTGGCTTCCTTGCCCACGGCTTCCACTTCGCCGGTGTTCTTGTTGATGGCCACGATGGAAGGCTCGTTCACCACGATGCCTTTGCCGCGCGCGTACACCAGCGTGTTGGCCGTGCCCAGGTCGATGGCGAGATCGCTGGAAAAAACGCTGAACAGCGACCGCAGATTGTGCCAGCGTGATGCGCTCGAATGAAAACCGTTGTTCGATGACATGCGAAACTTTCTCTCTGATGGAGTCGTTCTTTCCGGTTTTTACCCGGTTATTCTGGAATCGAGAGCTCTATCCTTGATTCTATGCAGTATTGCCATCTATTTCAGCAAACTAAAGTTCCTGCACCTCAGGAGTTCCTGCCTCAAGTCCCGTCTTACTGAATCACTACTTTTTTCTGCAGCGTATTCACTCCGCCCTTGGCGTTCTGCGCCGTGATCGTGATCGTGCTTTCCCCAGTCGGCCAGCGGCGGCGTGAAGTAATGGAAGGCGCCGTCCGTGCCAACCACCGGCACCTCGCGTCCATTCACCATCACCCGGGCGCCCACTTCAGTCTTCCCGGTCAACTCGATCACGTGGCCATGCTGGATGAAAGGATCCAGATCCAGATTGATCGCCGCCGTGTCGGTGCCCTTCGGAATGATGGTAAACCGGTTCTTTTCGCTCTCGACCGATTCTTTGCCCGCGGCGTCCTGCGATTGCACCACCCAGTAATACGCCCCTTGCTCGAGGCCTGAAACCAGCACATCCGCCGTGTTCACTTTGCGATCCACAATGGTCGAAGAAAAGTACGGGTTCTTCGAAATCCGCAGTCGGTAACCCTTCGCATTCGCCATCGGAGTCCAGGAAAATTCGATCGGCTTGGGATCGCTCGACACGAACATGGGCATCATATTCGCGGGCGAAATCGGCGTCGGAGGACCAATCTCTTTCAGCTTGTCCATGTGCGGCGCCTCGGCCTGGAAGGTCACCTTCTCCCAGTCCGCCAAGCGGACGGTCTCGCCATTGCGGGTGATGTCGCCAGTTCCCTTCTTGACCAGAATCTCGTGCTGATCGCCCTTGGGATCGTTGTGCACCATGGCTGCGCTGTCCGGGGCCAATGACGCCGTGGCGCCGGCCACAATCACCTGCGACCTCGAACCCTGAACATAGGTAGCCGTCGCCAGATCCACCGTGCCTGTGCTCACCGCGACCGCAACGTTGGTCTGTTGCTGATCGTTGGTCGAGTTCTCCTCGATCACGATCAGCGAATCCTGTTTGACTGTGTAGTTCGTGCCATCATTGAATACGATCTTGGCCATGCCTTCCGAACTGGTCTGCACGACGTCGCCTTTTTCCAGCGGAACGCTGTAGTCGGCCGTTCCCCAACTGTTGCTGTTCGCCTTCTTCACTCGCACCGTGCCATCGAGCGCGGTGAAGTGTGCCTGCTGAGAACCGGCGCTGGGCGACTTGGCCGGATTGCCCGCGGCTCCGGCTACCACTTCGAGCAACTTGGTCCCAAGGCCATCCGCCGCCTTGATGGTGTTCTCGGTGAATTGCGGAAACGCAAAGCGCATGCCCACAAAAATCACCAGCACGGCCGCCAGCACCAGCAGCGCGACGCTGCGGTAGGTGACCGTCTTCCACGCAATGTGGATTCCCGGCTTGCTGTTTGAAGACACCAAGGGCACAGAGAAACCCAGCCAAACTCCAGAGAATATGGGGTACTTTCGAGACTACCACAAGGCCTGTGGACGCAAAACAGGTAATCACTTTCCGACATTACGTTGGTACTTCCCTGTTTGCTTCTGGGCCGGGGCGGGCTTTTGTTTGGTTCGACTTGCAAGGTTACCCTACTCTGTTTTTCGGGCGGTGTCCATCGGTTTCGGGACACCTTGGGCGAAGGATTATCGAATCGCGTCGGTTTTGGACACCATTTCGCCTGCCGATATGCTGGCAACGGTGACGGCGCGGCGTCTTTTGCACAGAGGTTTCCACAGGTGGGCTAAGGGGTTTTCGGTGGGTTTAGCTCTTGGGGTCCCCTTGCGGTGTCCTGCGTGGGCCACCCTGACTGGCGGAAACGCGTGGACACCACTACAATTCTGGGCATTATGGACATCTTCATCACTTGGTCGGGCCCGCGAAGCCGCGCCGTCGCGGAGGCGCTCAAGGAATATCTCCCGATGATGGTCAACGACTTCCACCCGTGGCTCTCGACAGCTGACATCGACAAGGGTGCCAACTGGCGAAGTGAGCTTACCGCAGCCCTGAACAACGCGAGGGCTGGGATCATTTGCCTGACGCCCAGCAACCTCAACGCGCCTTGGCTATTGTTCGAGGCTGGGGCGATCGCGAAGCGCGTGGAGGAGAAGCCTCTCGCCTGTACCTTGTTGATCGGCGTGAAGTCGAGCGACCTGAGCGGTCCTCTTGCGCTATTTCAAGACACCAAGCCGACGCGGGATGACATGCTGCAGCTTGTCAAAACGATGAACGGTGCCTTGGGAAACGACGCGCTCAAGGAGACGCAGCTCGAAGGGATCTTTGATATTGTCTGGCCGAAGCTCGAAGAGAGACTCAACAGCCTGCCGAGCGACGGGCCCGCCGAGCGGCCTCACAGGTCGGAGCGTGAGATGCTCGAAGAGCTCGTGGACTCGGTACGAAGCAAGAGCGCGAGCGACGATCTGCGGCTGGCGGCGATCGAAGGGAGGCTAAGGGTCGTTGCCGGGGAATTGGGGGCAACCGGGGAGCTCTTGCGCTGGGAGCGCAATCGGGTAGCTCATGGAGCATTCGGAATTTCCATCCCCCAGTCAATGTCGGAGCTAGTTTGAAGACCACACCGTCGTTGGAAGCGCCGCCAATTTGCGTTGTGCCATAGAGATTCCCGGTCGCGTCGAGGATGAGGCCGCCTGCGGGGAATCCGCCGTCGTTGCCCTTGAATGAATGGAGCACGCTCTCCGTCCAGCTTCCGTCGGGGTTCGGGGTCAGCTTGAAGATGACGCCGATGTCATCGTTGCCGCCCCCGTGCGTCGTACCATAGAGCTTACCCGTGCTGTCAACGACCAGTGGGCCGAAAGAGGGATTTTTGCCGTCGTTGCCGTTGAACGAATGGAGCACGCTCTCCGTCCAGCTTCCGTCGGGGTTCGGGGTCAGCTTGAAGACATTTCCGGCGTATGTGCCCGATGCCGTGCCATAGAGGTTACCGGCGCTGTCGAAGATGAGGCCGGGAAACGGCCGGGCATCCGCACCGCCGGTAAAACTGTAGAGAATGCTCTCGCTCCAGTTCCCTTCGGCGTTCGGGCTCAACTCGAAGACCGTTCCGAAGCTATAAGTGCCGCCCTCGGTCGTCGTGCCATAGAGGTTTCCGGCTGCGTCGAAGATCAGGCCGCCAAACGGCAAGGCCCCATCCGTGCCGCCTGTAAAACTGTAGAGAATACTCTCGCTCCAGTTCCCGTCGGAGTTAGGAGTCAGTTTGAAAACCGCGCCGTAATTCATACCACCGCCCTCGGAGGTCATGCCATAGAGACTACCTGCGCCGTCAAAGATCAGGCCGCCAAAAGGCGCAGCTCCGTCCTGGCCACTCTTAAACGTATGCAGCGTTTTGTACTTGCCGGCCGCCCCAGCGCCGGGCGCTAACATGAGAGTTGCGATGACGATCATCAGAGCCGCGCTCGCGGCTCCCGAGAACCTCTTATAGTTCATGACTTTTCCTTCTGATCTCTGCAGATCGAATCAAACTCGCGTCGAGGAGTGAATTCCCTCGGCAGTTTGCGAAGCACGACCTCGCGCTTCTCATGTTTCCTTTCCGCCACGTTTTGTGGCTGGTCAGGATTCGTTTAAGGTTTGGATTTCGCGGCGGCCCGGACAGCGGTGACGAGTGCAGGACTGGGGGTCGGGGAAAAACCCGAATTGTGGTCTTTCGGCCCGGCTTGCGAGTGAGAGAAGACTCTGAGGCTCAAGCTCAGGCTACGATGGTTGGGCTACCGTGTCAAGAAAACACGGGAACCTGCCGCTGTGACCCAGCTAATCCCTATCCACGAGCTGACAAAGCCAGAGCTTCGGTCTCGCATCTTTTCAGCGAGGCCGGAGCGTAGGCTCCCAATCCCATGCCTTCCAGTCAGGGCCCCAACGATTCGCGAACACGGTTCTTACGGGTTCCCGGTGCCCAGGAGAGTGGAGATGATGCCTTTCTTGTTCACTTTGCGGATGCGGTTGTCTTTGGTATCGGCGATGTACATGTCTCCCTTGGCATCCAATGCCACGCTGGAGGGATGATTCAACTCAGCCTCCGTGGCAGGCCCGCCATCGCCGCACTTGCGGGTTGAGGGGGAACAAGCATGCCGGTCGCCAGCTACGGTGTGGATAATGCCGGAGGTATCGACCATCCAAATCACGTTGTTAAAAGTGTCGGCAATGTAGATGTTTCCGCTGGAGTCAATTGCCAATCCAGCCGGATGATTCAACTCGGCTTGGGTGGCCGGATGGCCGTCTGCATGCCTGTAGCCGCAAGTGCCAGTGCCGGCGAACACCTGAACCGAAAGCAACCGGTCCACCATCAGGATTCGGCAATGTTTAGTGTCTGAGGCAAACACGTTCCCAACTTTGTCCGCAGTCACACCCGAAGGCATGCCCAGATCAATGCGTGAGTAGCCAGTCTGCGCGTAGCTCCACGATGGAGACAATAACAACAGAGCACATGCAATCAACCCAATCCGAGGCATGCTTGATCCTCCCGAATTTGAATTCCGCGCACAGGAGTAGCTGGCTCGGGGGACGACGCTCGCGTTTCTGGGAATGTCCACCTGTGGCGCGGGCTGAATTCTGTCACTGGCCCAGAGGGTTGTCAAGACGGGGCCAAGCCAGCCACCGGTGCCATCCGGGATGGTTGATTTAACCCTACTCCTTGGCCCCCGGCTCGATTCGGAATGCTATTTTCCGCAGGGCGGAGCGGTTGGAATGTTGGCTGCGACTGGCAGTGGCGACAGGTTCTGGCGCTGCAATAGCGCATTCACTGGCGCAATCTTTTGCTGGTTAAAGTCGCGCCATTGGGTCAGGCGTTTGGCCAGCGCCTTGCAGGATTGATCGACCGCTTGTTGCAGCAGAGCCGCGGGCCGGGCGTCGCCGCTCTCGATCATAAAGGCGAGGCGTGCCAGTTCGCGGTTTAGCGGACCGAGTCCGAGGTCATCCGGTTTTCCTTCGCCAATGTCCGCGGCCTGGGCATCCAGGGCTCTCAACGCGTCTGCCACATCTTTTTTCGTTGCATCCGTCCCGAGCGATTTTTGCCGGTCGGCAATCGCCTCTTGCAACGCTTGCACCTGGGCGGATCCGTTATAGCTGGCTGCCATTTGATCCGAGATGTTGGTCTCAGCGTCGAGTTGCTTTTGCAGATCGGCTTGCGAAGCGAGCACTCGCGGATCGAGTGTGACGGTCAGCGGCTGGCGATAGGTTTTGCCGTCTACGTTCAAGACCAGCGAATAATTTCCGGGGACGACGAACGGACCCTGCTGCAAGTCGCGCGGAAATTCGTCGGGAATGGCGTGATCGGAGAGCGTGTACTCGATGTAGTCGAGCGTGTTGCCATAGTAGCTGTAGCGCATGGTCTTCATCGCGGGATAGCGCAGATCCCAGGTGAAGCGGTTGAGCCCGGCTTTTTTCGAGAGCGCGGTCGGCGCCGCGAACCAGTACTCGGGAACGTTGGCCGGCGCTTCATCGAATTCGGGAGGCACGTTGGTGTACTCGCGCACCAGACGGTTTTGCGCGTCGTAAATCGACAGCTTGATGTCGCCAGCAGGCGCGGATTTCAGATAGTAATAAATGATCGCGCCGTCAGGCGGATTGTTTCCGGCTGGAGTTTCCGGGGGCAGCGGCGTGTCTTGCGACATATCCCAGCGCACGCGCACGACGTTGCGCGGACGAAGCAAGAGCGCGTCCGACTGCGGCCATTTGGTGTCGAACTGGCGCAGCGGCGTGATGTCGTCGAGAATCCAGAGCGAGCGTCCGTAGGTCGATGCCACCAGATCGCCGTCGTGAACCTCCAGGTCAGTCACGGTCGCGGTGGGCAGATTCAGTTGCAGGCTTTGCCAGTGATCACCGTCGTCCAATGAAACGTAAACCCCGTTCCATGTGCCCGCGTAAAGCAATCCCTTGCGCACCGGATCTTCGCGAACCACGCGCGCGTTTCCGGACTCGGGCAAACCCGCGTTGATCAGCTGCCAGCTCTGCCCGTAATCGCGTGTGCGATAGATCAGCGGGCGACGTTCCTGGAATCCGTTGATCACCGCATAAGCAACCGCTGCGTCGTGGCGCGAAGCTTCCAACATCGTCACACTGCTGCGCTCGTGCAATCCGGGAATGGTCACGTTCTGCCAGGTCTTGCCATCCTTCGTGACCTGAATGATGCCGTTGCCGGTTCCCGCCCAGATCACTCCCGCTTTCACCGGCGACAACGCGATGGTAGTGATCACGGCTCTTCGCGGATCAGGTTGCGCTTTGTCGGACTCCGGCTTTTGGGTCAGGTCGGGACTGACTTCTTGCCAATTGAATCCACCATCGGTGCTCTTCAAGACGTACTGAGCTGCCGCATAAAGCGCGTGCGGATCTTGAGGTGAAAACGCGATCGGCGCCATCTGCGCGGTGCGATACTTCGCACCCCGCACCAGAAGGTGCACGACCTGCCCCGTGGTCTTGTCGTAGCGGAGCACCGTCCCATACCAGCCTCCGGCGTAAACGTAGTTGGGATTCAGCGGATCGGGCGCGATGTAGCAGAACTCGAATCCTCCGGTCGGAGCCCATTCGCGATAAGTGATCTCGCCGTAATCGCTGCGGCTGGGGACCGCGGCGGTGCCGCTATCCTGCTGCGCCGCGTAAACGTAGTAGGGAAAATGTTGGTCGGTGCTGACGTGATAAAACTGCCCGGTCGCCTGGTTGTACCACGAGCTCCAGGTATTGCCGCCGTCGACGCTGATGACCGCGCCTTGGTCCACGCCCAGAATCATGTTCTGCGTATTCGCAGGGTTGATCCAGAGCACGTGATAATCGTCTCCGCTGGGCGCGCCCGCCCACGCTTCGAAGGTTCGTGCGCCATCAGTCGAGCGATACATCGACGTTTGCGCCACGTAAACAAAGTCGGCATTCCTGGGATCGACAAAGACACGACTGAAATATCCATTGCCCAGAATGCGAGGGTCGGTCGTACTGCGCTGCCAGTTTGCGCCGCCATCGTCCGAGCGGAACAGTCCCTGGGTCAAGATGGCGTAAACTCGCATGCCCTTAGTGCCGGGCGCGACCGCCACGCCGATCCGTCCCATCGGCTCGGTCGGCAGGCCCTTGCCCTCGACTGCATTCCATGTAGAACCTTGGTCGGTCGATTTGTAGATCGCGGCGTCTTGCTTTTTCTTTTTTTCTGGCGTGTCCGTACTGAAGGGATCGTCGGGACGGCTCCACAATGTAGCGTAGACCACGCTGGGATTATCGGGATCAGCCTCGATGTCAGGAACGCCCGTTTCCTCATCTTTGTACAACACCTTCTGCCAGCTTTTGCCGCCGTCGGTTGTCTTGTAGATTCCGCGCTCAGCGCCCGACCAATGATCTCCAGAGGCCGCGACCAGAACAATGTCGGAGTTGCGCGGATCGACGATCAAGCCGTTGATGATGTGGGTTTCGCGGAGCCCGATGTTCGTCCAGGTCGCACCTGCGTCGGTCGACTTATATAGACCGTTGCCCTGCGTCTGCTCGCCGGTTCCGACGTAGATAACTTTTGGGTCCGAGGGCGCCACCGCGATCGCTCCGATCGAAGCGACCCGCTCTTCATCGAATATCGGCTTCCAGACCTGCCCACCATTCTCCGTTTTCCAGACGCCTCCACCCGGCGTTCCGACGTAGTAGATCGCAGGCTGGCCGGGCACTCCCGAGACCGACGTGATCCGGCCTCCGCGATGCGGCCCGATCAGGCGCCACTTCATTGCCTGCACGAAGTTGGGAGGAATTTCCTGCGCTGTTGCTGTGGCCGTAAATGAGAGAACAAGTAGAGAGCCTACAATCTGAACGGCGAGACACTTAACATTTGTATGGTTCATTCTGCTGTGCGGCACCTTGTCAGTATCATTAACATCTTCCGGAGCGGCAGTATAGCACCGCGAGTTTCGCAGCCTCTGGTGTATTGGATGTGCTCAGCGACGACCATGATGTACCTGTGAACTCCCTCTGGTACTTTCCGCGGGAACAGACTAACATTTAGCTGCCCAAGCGGCGGATCGCGCTGTTGGCGCAAGGTTGTGAGACCGATGGATGGTGATTCCCGCATAGCTCCTTGCACTCGCCCGATGACGTTTTCAAAGTCGGGGCGGTCACAAACGGACGGTTCTCAGCGCGGGTTGAAGCAACTCTTCCGCACTCTTATGTTGTCTCTCGGCGGCGTCCTTCTGTTGCCATTTTTCTCCATTGCGGCAAGCCCACAATCGGAGAATACGCAATCGCCGCCTGTGCAGACTGCCCCTGCGCAGTCTGGTCCTGCTCAAACTGCTCCTGCTCAGACTCATCCCGATCAGAGCGCTGCGGAAATTGCTTCGCACGAAGAAGCTACCACCTTCAAGGTCGACGTCAAACTGGTCACGGTACGCGTGGTGGTGCGTGATCCGCAAGGCCACGCCATCGGAAATCTTCATAAAGAGGATTTCGAACTCTTTGACAACCGCAAACCGCAGGTCATCACTTTTTTTTCGGTGGAACAACCGGGAGCTCAGGTAGCGAAGGAGCGGAAGACTTCGGATGAGACTGGAGAACTGCCTTCCGTTCCGGAGCGCTACGTCGCCTTCGTCTTTGACGATATCCATCTAAAATTTGGCGATCTGGCGCAGGCGCGAATCGCCGCTGACCACCATCTCGCAACTCTGCGGCCCACAGACCGCGCCGCGATTTTCTCGACCTCCGGCCAGACCATGCTTGACTTCACGGATGACCGGGCGAAACTGCATGACGCCCTGCTTCGTCTTCAGCCGCGGCCCATCGGTTCACCATCGATCAGCCGCTGTCCAGACATTACCTACTACATGGCCGACCTGATCGAGAATAAGCATGACGACCAGGCCTACGAGGCCGCTGTTCAGGACGCGCTGGGCTGTTTGTCTCTTCCCATGGGAACAGCGCAGCAAACGCAGGCAGCGCTACAAACCGCGCAGGCCACGGTCCAGGCAGACGCCAGACAAGAACTCGCCGCGGGAAGCCAGGAAAGTACCGTCTCGCTGTCGGTTCTGAAGGATGTAGTCCGCAGGATTTCGATGATGCCGGGCCAGCGAAGTATGGTGGTTGTGTCCCCGGGATTTCTTACTCCCGAGCCCGAGATGCTGACGCAGTATATGGAGGTCATTGACAAGGCACTTCATGCCGACGTGATGATCAGCGCTTTGGACGCGCGCGGCCTCTACACTCTTGTTCCGGGGGGCGATATCAGTAAAGCCGGGTCCTCCAACGGGTACTCTGCAAGCGTCGAATTTCAATATCAAAGCGCGAGCGCCTTGGCCGAAACCGATGTGTTGTCGGAGCTGGCGAACGCGACGGGCGGAGCTTTCTTCCAGAACAACAACGATCTCGACGAAGGATTCAAACGCGTGGCGGCCACGCCTGAATACTTCTATACGCTGGGCTTCTCGCCCCAGAATCTGAAGCTGGACGGGAGCTATCACAAATTGAAAGTTTCGCTGAAGAACCCGGCAAAGTTTAGCCTGCAGGCTCGCCGAGGTTATTATGCTCCGAAACATGCCACGGACCCCGCCGAGGAGGCCAAAGAGGAGATCCAAGACTCGGTCTTTTCCCAGGACGAAATGCACGATCTCCCGGTGGAGCTGCATACCCAGTTTTTCAAGTCCAGCGACGACGAGGCCAAGCTGGCCGTCCTGGCCCACGTGGATGTGAAAAACATTCGCTATCGGAAGGTGGATGGTCGAAACACAAACGAGCTCACCCTGGTTGCCGCGCTCTTCAATCGAAACGGGGTCTTCATTCAAGGGACGGAAAAGCGCCTGACGATGCGCTGGAGGGATGAAACGCTCGACAAGTTGGGGTCGGGAATTACCTTAAAGACGAGTTTTGATGTGAAGCCGGGGAGTTACCTAGTCCGGCTGGTGGTACGGGATCAGGAAGGACAGTTGATGTCCGCGGAAAACGGCGCCATCGAAATTCCGTGATAGATTCTGTCAGCATTTCAGGGAGGTAGATATGCAATCCCGCCGCGCGATTCTTCTGATGGGAACGATCTGCATTGCCATTGGGCAACTTGCTTTGTTCGCGGGTTTGGCGCGGGCTCAGCAGCCGGCCGCCGGGGCTCCCGCCGCGGATACAGCCACCATCAAGGCAGAGACGCGGCTGGTTCTCGTGGATACGGTGGTGATCGACAAGAAAGGCAACTACATCCGCGATCTGACCGCCAAGGACTTTCGAGTCTGGGAGGACAATAAGGAACAGCCCATCAAGAGTTTTTCCTTCGAAGAAGATTCTGCGTCGCCAGATAAATCCAAACACTATATGGTGCTCTTCTTTGACAACTCGACCATGGACCCGGGCGACCAGATGCGAGCTCGGCAAGCAGCGGCCAAGTTTATTGATTCCAACTCGGCTCCGAACCGCTTAATCGCGCTGGTCGATTTCGGCGGGACCATACGCATTGCCCAGAACTTTACTTCAGACTCGGCTCGTTTGAAGCAGGTGGTCGCTTCGCTGAAAGGCTCGTCAGTTTCTCCGAATGCAGCGCCGGTGGAAGTTGCATCTCTCGGCGCGCCTCCGGGCGGTGCCCCATCCTTTGGCATGCCTTATTTGGGCAATGCCGAGGCTGATTTCGGTGCACGCAGCGCAATGCTGGCTCTGCGAAGCCTGGCTAAGAGCCTTGGCACTGTGCCCGGCCGCAAGACCCTTGTGTTCCTGACCTCCGGTTTTCCCCTGACGCCGGAACGCCAGTCGGAACTGACTGCGGTCATTGCAACCTGCAATCGCTACAACATCGCGGTTTACCCTGTGGATGTTCGCGGCCTGGTTGCCGAGAACTTCGTGCCGCAAGACTTGCGATCTCCATCGCATCCGGGGTCCGGCCAGTTAGCGTCCGCAACTCTAACCTACTCGGGAACCTGGACCGCACACTATCCGCTCAAGCTCGCTTATTTTGATCCCGGACAGCATGGCGGCGGGGGTGGCGGGGGCGGAGGGGGCGGGGGTCATGGTGGCGGATCAACCGGTGGGAGGGGCGGCGGGAGCACGGGTGGCCACACCGGCGGAACCACGGGCGGAACTGCTGGAGGCGGTGCTCACGGCCCCATTGGGACTGCCGGCGGAGTTGGCGTCATCAACCCGACCCAAATGTACGGACTCAATCAATACAACATGCCGCGACAGATCGTTCCCCAACTCCCCGATGTTGCCAGCAACCAGCAACTCCTCTATATGCTGGCCGATGGCACAGGCGGGTTTGTCATCGTTAATTCCAATGACCTGGCTGCCGGACTGCAAAGAATTGCCAACGACCAATCTCAATATTACGTCCTCAGCTATACCCCTCCCGAATCGCCGGAGGGCAGCTGTCACACTCTGCGGGTGAAGGTCGATCGCGGCGGGACTCAGGTGCGCCATCGCACTGGATACTGCAACGAGATGCCCCGAGACCTGCTGGCCGGGAATCCGATCGAAAAGCAGATGGAGGCCCGCGCAACCGGTGAGATGGCCGGAAATGTTACCGGTTCCATGCAGGCTCCCTTTTTCTACACTTCGCCGAACACGGCCCGAGTGAACCTGGCTATCGGCATACCGTCGAACGCGCTGAAATTTGAGAAAGTGAAGGGCAAGCAGCATTCGTCGGTCAATGTACTCGGCATCGCTTACACGCCGGATGGGACGATTGCCGCCCGATTCAGCGACACCGTCAACTTCGATTTTGAGGACAAGAAGGAATTACAGGAGTTCCAGAAGCAGCCCTTCCACTACGAAAACCAGTTTGATGTTGCATCCGGACGATACAACCTGAAGGTGGTGTTCAGCTCGGGAAACGAAAGTTTCGGCAAGCTGCAACTGCCGCTGGTCGTCGAACCCTACGATGGCAAGCAATTCAGCATGAGCGCGGTGGCGCTCAGTAACGACATGCTGCGAGTTTCCGATCAGTCCACCGCACTCGATTCGCAGCTGCTGGCCGACCGGATGACGATGGTGGTGCAAGGCATCCAAATCATCCCCTCCGACTCCAACCGGTTCAAGAAAACGGACAACGCGGCAATCTACGCGGAACTCTACGCGCCGCTCCTGGCAGGACCGAGTCCTCCGCAGGTTAAGGTTGAGGTCGTGGTCGTGGATCGCAAGACGGGCGAGAAGAAGGTCGACGTCGCAGCCGCGCCCCAAAGCGAGGCCGGGCGCTCCGTCGTTCCGGTGGGGCTCAAGCTGCCGGTATCTATACTTCCTCCCGGTTCCTATCAGCTCACATTACAAGGACTGGACTCGGCTGGAAATGCGACCAGGCTTCGCACAGCCGACTTCGAAGTCGAGTAAGTCTTGTGGAACGCGTAGCCCCGGACGCCCTGGTCCGGGGTCCGCACAAAGCTCATTTGTCGAACTTGGCTAACACTGCACGAACAACCCTTCGTAATTCGGTTCGTTTGAATTTCGCCCTTTTGTTCATCCTGACGGCCCGGACGAGGCGTCCGGGAATAGGTGAGCTTTCCAGCCCGTCGCTTGCCGCGCCTCACCCCCGGCTGTAGCATAGAGACAGTCATTCTTCCCGACCATTCATCCCAGGAGGCTTTATGGCAACCGATGTCTTAACCGGGCCGACGATTTTGGGCACGGCCACCCGGACCCGGGTTTATAAGAACTTTATCGACGGCGAATGGGTCGAAGCTTCGACCGGACAGACGTTTGAAAACCGCAATCCCGCCGACACTCGCGACGTGGTCGGCATCTTCCAGAGATCGGGCAAAGCAGACGTGGACGCGGCGATCGCAGCCGCCAAGCAAGCGTTCGCCAAGTGGCGTCTGGTTCCCGCTCCCCGACGCGCCGAAATCATCTACCGGGCCGCCGAGATGCTCATGGAGCGCAAAGAAGATTGCGCCCGCGACATGACTCGCGAAATGGGCAAGATTCTCAAAGAAACCCGCGGCGATGTGCAGGAAGCCGTGGACACTGCCTACTACATGGCCGGCGAAGGCCGCCGCATGTTCGGACCCACAACACCATCAGAACTGCCTAACAAATTCGCCATGGCTGTGCGCCAGCCCATCGGCGTTTGTGGAATGATTACTCCGTGGAACTTTCCCATGGCGATTCCGTCGTGGAAGCTTTTGCCGGCGCTGGTGTGCGGCAACACCTGCGTGATCAAGCCTGCGCAGGATACTCCGCTTTCTACTTTTAATCTGGTGCGCGTCCTTTCTGACGCTGGTCTTCCTCGGGGCGTGGTGAACATCGTGACCGGCTTCGGATCCGAGGTTGGTACGCCGATCACTGAACATGTCGATGTGAAAGCCATATCGCTGACTGGCTCAAGTGCGGTCGGACGAATCGTGGGCACGACTGCGGCCAAGAGCTTCAAACATTGTTCACTCGAACTCGGCGGCAAGAATCCTATGATCGTGCTCGACGACGCCAACCTCGATCTCGCAATTGAAGGCGGCTTGTGGGGCGGGTTTGGGACCACCGGACAACGTTGCACCGCGACCAGCCGAATCATTGTTCAAAAGGACATCTACGGCGATTTCATCGAGCGTTACGTGGAGCGCGCGAAAGCTTTGAAAGTCGGCAACGGTCTGGATGAAACAGTCGAAATGGGTCCGGCTATCAACGAGAATCAACTCAAGACCGACTTGAGCTACGTTGACATTGGCAAAGCCGAGGGCGCTCGCTTGAAGTGCGGCGGCAACCGCCTCGACAAAGGCGAATATCAGAATGGCTACTTCATGGAACCGACTGTATTCGTCGATGTGGATCGCAAGATGCGGATTGCACAAGAAGAAATCTTCGGGCCAGTAGTTTCGATTATTGCCTGCGACGACCTCGAAGACGCCATCGAAATCGCGAATGGCATCGACTACGGATTGTCTTCCGCGCTCTACACCAAGGACGTGAACAAAGCCTTTGTGGCCATGCGCGACCTTCACGCGGGAATTACGTACATCAACGCCCCAACGATTGGGGCGGAAGTGCATCTGCCCTTCGGCGGAGTAAAGGCTACGGGGAACGGTCACCGCGAGGGCGGTCTGGGCGCGATTGACTTCTTCAGTGAGTGGAAGTCGATTTATGTAGATTATTCCGATCGCCTGCAGAAGGCGCAGATTGATAGGGTAGATTAAAGTTGGTCGTTGGCCGTCAGTTGTTGGTCGTTGGCCTTGTTGTTCGAGATGGGCGATCGCCCCCGCACAATATCTTTAGTTTGACGGCGTCATACCAGGTATGACAAAGTAACAACAGTGAGAGAAACCACAACCTTCAGCGTCTCATTGCCGCCTGCCATGGCGGAGCAAGTCGAGCGCGCCAGGAAAGCGGAGAACCGCACACGTTCGGAGCTGGTGCGAGAGGCGTTGCGAGTTTACCTGTCTGCGCGGGTGGTCCCTGCCGAGTTGCCCACCGCTGCGGAGGCGCGCGCTTATCGCCGGGGAATCGCCGCTTACAAACGCGGCGACTACGTAACTCTCGAGGAACACCTCGATGGAATGGACCGTCGTCCTCGCCGGGCCAGCAAGAAAAGCTCTTAAACGCATCCCGACAGGCGACCGGACCCGAATCCTGGCCGCACTCGGAGAGATGCAGCAAAATCCGTTTCAGGGCGATATCCGCAAACTGCAGGGGCTGCCCGGGTTCCGCCGACGCGTGGGAAACTGGCGTATCCTCTTCGAGGTCGTACCCGAGCGTCGTCACGTGGTCGTCGCTGCGATTGAGCGTCGCACCTCGACGACCTACTAAGGGGTTTGCTTTTGTGCCGTGTTCCCGTCAAAATGCATTCAGCTAGCCGGAGCCGTTCATGCCCACCACACAAACCCGTGAAATCGCCGCTGCGTCTTGCCTCGACAATGTTCGCTATGCCATTCGCGATCTGGCTTGCATCGCAGACGAAGTCATCAAGCAGGGCCACAAAGTTCTGCCGCTGAACGTCGGCGATCCCAATATCTTTGATTTCAAGACGCCTGCTCATCTGATCGAAGCCGTGTACAAGGCTATGCGGGATGGCAAGAACGGCTACGCGCCATCGTCGGGAATCAAAGAGGCGCTGGGAGCGATCCGAGGTGAGGCCGCGCGCAAGGGAATTTCTACCGTGCAGGATGTCTTTGTCACAACCGGGGTAAGCGAGACTGTCGATCTCTGCTTGACCGCGCTGCTGAATCCCGGTGACGACCTGCTGACACCGTGTCCGGATTATCCGCTGTATTCTGCGGTGCTGGCCAAGCTCGGAGTTGGGCTCAACACTTACTATCTCAACGAAGACGACGCCTGGCAGCCGGATCTCGACGATATCAAGCGCAAGATCAACCCCCGCACTCGTGGAATTGTGCTGATCAATCCCAATAATCCTACCGGCTCGGTATGTTCGCGTGCCATGCTCGAACAAATCGCCGAACTGGCGCGACGGCACAATTTGGTCATCTTCGCCGATGAGATTTATGACAAGCTGATTCTCGAAGATGACGAGCATATCGCGATGGCATCCGTAGCGCCCGACGTCCCCATCGTCACCTTCGGCGGGCTGTCGAAGAATTATCTCGCGCCAGGTTGGCGAATTGGATGGGGCATTGTTAGCGGCGACGCAGCAGCGGTAAAGCAATACGATGAGGGCATTCAGCGCCTGCTGCGCGCGCGATTATGCGCCAATCATCCCGAGCAATACGCGATCAAGCCCGCACTCGAGGGTCCGCAGGATCACCTGCCCGAAGTCCGCAAAAAGCTCCGCAGCCGCCGCGACCTGACTGTCCAGTGGTGCAATTCGACGCCGCGCGTAAGCTGCGTCTCCCCGCGCGGCGCGTTCTACGCCTATCCCCGAATCGATATTCCTGAAGGCGACGATGTTTTCGTGAAGGAACTGATCCTGCAGAAACATGTGATGGTCGTCCATGGATCGGGCTTCGGCCAGAAGCCCGGCACAAAACATTTCCGCATTGTGTTCTTGCCGGATGAAAAGACACTGTCGAGCGCTTACGCGGCCATTGCGGAGTTCATCGGCGCCAGATATCGGTAACGGCGATCCAGCAGACTGTCAAAACCAGAGAAGCCCAACGTGATCGACATCCATTGCCACATCCTCGCCGAAGTAGACGACGGCCCCAAATCGTGGGACGTGGCCGAGGAGATGTGCCGAATGGCGGTTGCGGACGGCATCGAGCATATTGTCGCGACTCCGCATGCCAACGACCGCTATAAATACGACCGCGAATTCCTGGCGCGGGTGCTCGATTATCTGCGGCAGCGGATTGGCGACGCTCCGCGCCTCAGCCTGGGATGCGACTTCCACCTCTCGTACGAAAATCTTCAGGATGTGATGCTCGTTCCCGATCGCTATACCATCGAAGGCAGCCGCTACTTGCTGGCGGAGCTCAGCAACTACAGCGTTCCGGTTCAGATTGAGGACCACTTCAGCAAGCTGATCGAAAAAGGACTCATTCCAGTGATTACCCATCCGGAGCGCAATCCGATCATGCAGCGGACGCCGCAGCGGATTCTACAATGGGTAGAACTCGGTTGCGTTATTCAGGTGACTGGGTCGGCGTTGACGGGCCGTTGGGGACAGGCCGCGTGGCAAACCGCGGAGTGGCTGCTGAAACGAGAGGCGGTTCACGTGCTTGCGACTGACGCGCATGACACCAAGCATCGTCCGCCGGTGCTTTCCGCGGCGCGCGAAGCGGCTGCCGAGATCTGCGGGCAAGAAGTGGCGCGCGCGTTGGTCGATGGCAATCCGCGCGCCATCGTCGGCGGGCAACCGCTGCCCTATTTCCCCAACCCTATGACGAAAACTTAGTCTACAAAATCAAATGCCTTGACCTTCTATCTTTGTTGTTTGTCGGAACTAGGCGCGCTGGCGGGAGATGAGGCGCTGCTTGGCGCCTGTGGTTGGCTGGTCATGGCGCTTTCGGGATTCAGCAGATGCTCGTGATCCGGTCCCAATCCAAGTTTGATCAGGGCGCGAGCATCGGGAGTCGTTTTAGACTGCCAATTGTTGTCTGCCTGATAACGCTGCATCGCCTGTTGCGTGGCGTCGTTCCACACGCCCGAAGGTTTCCCGTCCAGGTAGTGCTCTCGAATCAGAGCCTCCTGGATTTCCAGGGTGCGCTTCGAATCGATCTTCTGCTGTCCATGAGAACGGCTGGCTGTGGATTTATGGGACTTCTTACTCTTGCTAGCGGTCGAGTGCGATGAAGTGGAGCTGTGTTTCGAGCTCGGGTGATTACTCGCGGAAGCTGACGAAGATGCAGTAGGTTTGCTTGCGGGCGGACTGTCCGGCTTGCTGTCCTGGGCGGACGCCAGTGCCGTCGCCAGCAGCGCGGCGCAGACGACGGCCGAAAATCTATTCCTCAAGTGTCCAGTCATCCGAAATTCAAGCACGCAGAAATATCCCGGCAAACCCGAGCCGGGCACTGAGTAATGATCCCCGATCAGGGCCCCTCAGTGCCAGTCTCAATAGTTTGCAGGCAGGTTACGGAAGTGTACCAGCCAGGAAAATGGTGCCGTCGGTGCGGCTTGCGCCCCGCTGGTGCACCAGGAACACCACATCCTGACCGCTTTTCAGGGACGAGGAAATCCGGTTAAAGTCGTCCTCGGAATTCACCGCTTGTTTGTTGATCTCGAGGATGACGTCACCGCGCGTGAGCCCGACGTCGTCGCCGAAGGACGAAGGCTTGATGTCCTTGACGATCACGCCCTTGCCGGCAGGAATGTCTAACCGCTCGGCCATTTCAGAAGTAACCGCGCTCACCGTCAGGCCCAGCTTGCTTTCCTTGGGCGCTTCTTCCTCGCCGCCTTCATCGTCTTCACCAAGGCGCGCCGCAAACAGTTTGGCGCGATCCGCGACCGTGACCGTGGCTTCCTGTTTCTTGCCGTTGCGGACGAAGCCGAGCAAGAGTTTGCTGCCCGGCTTACGGCTGGCGATATCGGAAACAAGCTCATCGCCATTCTTCACCGGCTTGCCGTCTACTGAAATAATCGTGTCGCCCACTTTGAGTCCGGCTTGCTCCGCGGGACTTCCCGGAGTTACGGCGGACACCGTCACGCCGCCAGCGCCCGCGCCATAGACGCGCGCGATTGCCGGGTTTTCCTGGGCGTTGAACATGATGCCAACCGAGCCGCGGGCCACGCGGTGTTCAGGGGCGATGAGCTGGTTGTAAACGTTCACCACCGTGTTCGAAGGCATGGCGAAGCCAACGCCGGCATACGCATTCGTGTCGGTGAGAATCGCGGTATTGATGCCGATCACTTCACCAGCCATGTTGACCAGCGGACCTCCGGAGTTGCCCGGATTGATGGCCGCGTCAGTCTGAATAAACGATTGGAATTGGCGGTTGGGCACAATATTGCGGCCCTTCGCCGAGACAATCCCCGCAGTCACCGTTTCCGACAATCCAAACGGACTGCCCACGGCCAGCACCCAATCTCCCACTTCCATGCTGTCAGAGTTACCCAGCTTGGCGAAGGGTAGCGACTTTTCGGACTCGATCTTGATCACGGCCAGATCGGTTTCCTGATCGGAACCGATCACTTTGGCATCGTGCAAAACTCCCGGCGGATCGTCCATGAGCTTCACGCGGATGCGGTCAGCCTTCTCAACCACGTGGCGGTTGGTGACGATGTAGCCTTTGGCATCAACGATGACTCCAGAACCCAGCGAATGCTCGCGAATAGGGCCGTTGCCCTGCTGGCCGCCGAAAAACTTGTCGAAGAAATCACCGAAAGGATCCTGCTGATCGTCGGGCTGGTCAGGATTGCCTCCGCGCGCGCGACGATGCGGATTCTTGATGGTCGATTCGGTGTTGATGTTGACCACGCTCGGTTCCAGCTGCTTGGAGATCTGCGAGAACTGGTTCGATAGCTGCTGCGGAGAGGGGATGCTCAGCGGGGCAGCGTCTGAACTCTTCTTTTCCTGGCCTTTCACTCCCTTTGAAATAACCGTTCCGATGAGAATGCCGACCGTCAAGGTGGCCAGAATCGTGAGCGTGTATGCTGGGCGGTTAGCTTTCAAGCGCGCCCAGAAACCGCTGGCAAGCGGGTCCATAGAGAACTTCCTCCAGTAATATCCTTACTCCGTAGGATCAGTGCTTTAACATTATACCTTTTCAATGTCACGGGGATGAGAGCACGGGCTGGCAATGTCGTTGGTCTTTCGTCGTTCGTCGTTGGTCGTTGCTTACGCGGAGTTTAGCTGCGTTGGCAAACCAACGGCAGAACGCTTTTCCCGTTTGCTGGAGGTTTCGCCGGAGTCCGTGAGAGGCTCATTGGGCTTAGACGTTTGACCGGGAAAAGGTCTTGACGACCTTTTGTCCCGTTGTGGGCCATCAGTTCTTTAAGGGTCTACCCCCCTCCCCCGGTCTTTTAGAATGATGGGGTTACGGGCGGACTACCCTCAAAATCTTTGAGGAATAAGGACTTATACGTAAAATATTCCGGAATAAGGAGTTAGCTCGATCTGGCTCCAAAGAGGTTCCTCTCTTTCCGGAAGTTTCCAAGCCTCGGAATGTGCAGATTGTCAAGGAGCTAATGAGTATGGATATACGATATCCCAACGTCGGCTAGGAGTAAAGGGATTAGCAAGCCAGTTTGGGTTTCCTATAACCTCATGGGATAAAGCCCTTGCTTGCTAAGGCCGTTGCGGCGCGGCTGAAAGCCGCGCCTTTTCAAAGCAGTCGGACATTTATTCCGCAAACTTGCGGGATACGACACTAGAAATACGCGGCATAAATCCGCGGTTGTCGTTTCGAGATCACGCGTAACGGTTGGCGATGCGAAGAGAATGCATAGATCCTTCGCTTTGCTCAGGATGACAGCGTGAACTGGCGGTTCTTGACACGGGACTTGACGAGTGGAGGTACAATGTCTGACCTCCTCCTGCCGGAGTTTTTTTGCCATGAAGCAAACAATCTGCAAGTCCCCCGGTGCTGGTCGCGCGCGTCTATTGAAACGATTGAATATGGGCTCGGCACTGGTGATGTTCGCAGTGGCTGTATTTGCGCCGCGGGCCTTTTCCCAGCAGGTCACGGTCGACATCACGCCCGGGCACTCGACCAATTCTTTCAGCCCGCTGCACGCGCTTGGGGCTGGCATCGATCGCGATCCGTTGAACTCGGTTGGCATTCTTTACGATCCGGATCACGTCGAGATTATGCACACCGCGGGGTGGGGCCCGATCAGTTACCGGCTTAATACGGAGTTGAGCATTCAGGCGTGGCATTGGAATCCGACCGGCACCTGGAGCGATCCGGCGGGGCGCGGATACTTCGTCGGCGATGCGAACAGTTCGGGCGACATCAAACGCTCGTTTGGATATAACCTTCCCCACCGCGGGACCACCAGCAACTACGGAACCAGCGGCGGCTATTCCATGCTGAACGACGGCGATACTGCGACTTATTGGAAGACGGATCCTTATCTCGACGAAACTTATACGGGTGAGAGCAACGCGCTGCATCCGGGGTGGTTCATCGTGGACCTGGGCAGCAAGATGGATGTAAATATGATCGAGATCGCATGGGGCAATCCTTACGCGACCAGCTACCAGGTGCAGTACTGGACGGGCAACGATGCGATCGGCGATCAGGGGAACGGAGACTGGAAGAATTTTCCGGATGGAACGGTTACCGACGGAAAAGGCGGCATGGCGAAGGTCAAGTTTTCGAAGAAGCTTTCTAATGTCGAATTTGTGCGCGTGCTGATGACGGCGTCCTCGAACACTTGCGACTCTCACGGATCGTCCGATCCGCGGAACTGCGTGGGCTTTGCGGTTCACGAAGTCTATTTGGGATTCGATTCGGCCGGCAAGTTCACCGATCTGATGCATCACAGCCGCAATGAAAAGCAGACCTGGACCTACGGATCATCGGTGGACTCGTGGCACGAGCCCAAAGAGATCGCCACCGACGACGGCGAGCAACCCGGCTTTGATCTGGTCTACAAAAGCGGCCTGACCCAGGGCCTGCCAATGACCGTCCCGGTCGCGATGCTCTATGACAATCCTGATAACGCTGCGAATGAGATCGCTTACATCGAGAGCCGGGGCTATGCGGTCAATTACGTGGAGATGGGCGAAGAGCCGGATGGGCAGTTTGGGACGCCCGAGGACGATGCGGCGTTGTATGTGCAGTGGGCGGATGCGATTCACAAGGTGGATCCGAAGATTAAGCTGGCCGGGCCGGTGTTTGAAGGCACGAATAGTGACATTCAGGTTTGGCGGGACTCGCACGGGAACGTTTCGTGGTTCAATCGCTTCTTGAATTATCTTCGCAGTCACGGTCATCTGGGCGATCTGAACGTGATGACCTTTGAGCACTATCCGTTTGATCCCTGCAATCTGAAGTGGAACGACATCTATCAGGAGCCGGAACTGGTGCGGGGCATCGTGAAAGTCTGGCGCAATGATGGATTGCCCAAGGATGTTCCCATGCAGATTACAGAATCGAATCTGGCTTATGACACCGCCGTGCAGTATATGCAACCGTTCGGGGCGTTATGGCTGGCGGATTATGCCGGATCGTTCCTGACCGTCGGCGGCAAAGCCCTTTTTTATTATCAATGGGAACCGCTGCCTATGTATCGCGGTTGCGGGGGGTGGGGCACGTTCGGGATGTTTAACGTGGATGCAAATTACAATGTCACGCAGGACACTTCGCAGTTCTTCTCGGCTCAGATATTGACGCGGGAGTGGGTTGATCCCGTAGACAAGCCACATTTGGTTTATCCCGCTTCCACTGACATCAAGGATGACAAGGGGCATGTGCTGGTAACGGCATATTCTGTGCGGCGGCCGGATAAGCAATGGTCGCTTTTGCTGGTAAATAAAGATCGGTCGAATCCGCATTCGGTGGTGGTTGAGTTTCAGGACGCTTCGAAGCACAGCAATCACTATTTCTATGGAAATGTGACGCAAGTGAGCTTTGGGGCGGACAATTATGTCTGGCATGCAATGGGACAGAACGGTTATGCCAATCCGGATGGGCCGGCGGTTACGTCTGTTCAGAGCGGCGGCAGGGGCGTAGAATATACTCTGCCGAAGGCTTCCGTGACTGTGCTGAAAGGGGCGATGCAATAGTCACGGGATTATCGATTCTTCTGTGGCGATCTGCTTTGTGTTCGTCCGATGTCGGTTGTCTCCTGGATTCGGCGATTTCCACCGCTAACCAATTCTTTCGAGTTGCGTCTTCCCGATAGTGGGGCTGGTGCGTCTCTGCAACCTAGGTTCGATAAATGCGAAGGCTTGGGCGTGGCCCTCGAGTATCCTCTATGAGTTTTCAATTTTCACCTTGCAGGGTTCTAACCATAGTGCTCCTAGTGCTCGCGACCGGAGCGTCGGCTCAAAAAACGCAATCGACCCCGCCTTTAAACGTGCCCTTATTGCCTACCGAGGCGCCTTCGGATTCCAGCCTCCTCGCCCAGGGAGGGCCGCTGATTGCGGTCACTGGGGAAGACAAGAGTCCTCTCGACCGGCAGGCTCTGGTGAAGGCTACTAACAAAGACACTCAGAATGTGATCTGGCAAACTACGGGCCGCAACTCCGAAGCCAACCTAGGCGCTTTGAAGCCCGGGGCATACGAGCTTGAGGTCAGCGCCGTGGGATATCTCACTTCGACGCTGAACGTGAAGCTTCCCGTCGGAAACCTGTTTTACCGGGTTCCCGTAGCCTTGCAAAAGGATCCCTCCGCAGTCGAATTGAACGCACCGAATCAGCAACTGTTACCCCCAAAGGCGCGGAGAGAAATCAACGGAGGAGTTGCGGACCTCAAGTCTGGAAAGTTGAAGCAAGCGCGGAAGAATCTCGATGCCGCCGACCAGATGGTTCCCAACAACCCGGATGTAAAGTTCCTGTTGGGGTATTTGTCCTTCCAGGAAAAGGATTTCAAACGGGCGGAGAGTGACTTGGTCTCTGCGTCCACGCTTGATCCGCATAACATCCAAGCCCTTACTCTGCTGGGAAGGTTGCAGATTCAACAGCAGAACTATGAGGCGGCAAGAAAGACGCTCGAACAAGCGGTTGCGACCGATCCGGAATCCTGGATGGCGCATAGTCTGCTGGCCGATACCTATTTGAAGCAACAAGAATACGAGAAAGCGCGGGAGCAGGCTCAACTTGCGATTGTAAAGGGTAAGGGTGCGGGGAACTCGGCGCAGATCGCCCTCGGACAAGCACTTGAAAAACTGGGTCGCAATCAAGAGGCGCTGGAGGTTTACAAGAAATTCGTGGAGGAATCGCCCTCGAGTCCGGTCGCGGAGCAAGTGCGGACGATGTACAACGAGCTTGTACATCGTCTTTCCAATCCCGCCGGCAACTCCACGGCAGCTGGGACGGCCGCGCCTTCGTCCTCATCGGTGGGCACCGACGTGTTGCTCGCAGCCAGCGAGCCCGGACTGTCCACGAAATCGTGGAGACCGGTGGGCATCGATGATGTAAGGCCAACGGTTGCCGAGGGCGTTACCTGCCCGTACGAGCACGTAATCGACGGGGCGGGTGAACGCATGAAAGAACTCATAGACGATCTCGGACGGTTCAACGCGATCGAAGATTTACTGCACGAGGACCTCGACGAACTGGGGCATCCGCTGAAGAAGACCACACTCCAATTCAATTATGTTGCGTTCATTTCGGAGCCTAAGCCCGGGGTATTTAATGTCGGCGAGTATCGCGATCAGCGTTCGGACGCGGCCGACTTTCCAGATCAGATTGCCACGCGTGGACTGCCCGCGCTGGCGCTGATCTTTCATCCCGACGAACGCGACGATTTCCAGATGGTTTGCGAAGGGCTGGGCGACTGGCATGGGCAAGCGACCTGGCTGGTTCGATTTCAGCAGCGCGACGATCGACCTCATCGCACACAAGAGTACAGAATTGCCGGGCGTTCCTATCAAGTCAGTTTGAAAGGCCGCGCCTGGATCGCGGCAGATACGTTTCACATCGTGCATCTCGAATCAGAACTGGTCAACCCGATGCCGCAAATCCAACTTCTCAGCGAGCATCTGTCGGTAGACTACGCGCCGGTTCAGTTCCAAAAGACAAACGTACAACTTTGGTTGCCCAAGAGTGCGGAGATTTACTTTGACTTCCGTCGCCACCGCTACCTCCGCCGACATAGTTTTGATCACTTCATGCTGTTCTCGGTCGATTCGGCGGAAAAGCGCAACGAGCCGAAGCTAAGCATAGAACAAGCACCTCCGCCAGCGGTTTCGCCAGAGAGCCGCTGAGGAAATCGCGTTTAGGAAACCCGCCATTCGCGGTTGGGTCCTCAATTCCTTCGAACTCGAGCGGCAGGATCGTCAAGTCAGGCGGAAAACGGTGTGGGACGTTTGTCTTTTGGCTTCGGGCGGCGTATATTGGTGTCTGGAAACTGTTGTGTGTAAGTACCAGATTTGGCGGAGCACACCAGTGGGCGCAAGCCCACTTTTTAGTTTACGCTCCTTTCGGAACTCCCCAACAGCCCGATAACTTATTGGTTTCATGGGATTTGAGATCGATCAGGTGCGCGAGATTGTGGAACGGGTGGCCACCGGCCGCGGGTTAGAGGTGGTGGAAGTGGAGTTGCGCGGCGCGGGTAAGGCGCGCATGCTTCGCATCGTGATCGACAAAGTTCCGGCGACCGGCGTTAGTAGTGGCGATCAGCCGGTTGGCGTGACCCACGAGGATTGCGCGAATTTGAGCCGGGAAGTTGGCACCATCCTTGATGTCGAGGACGTGGTTCCGGGCAACTCGTACTTGCTGGAGGTTTCGTCTCCGGGGTTGGATCGCAAGCTGTTGCGGGCGGCCGACTACGAGCGCTTCACCGGCAGCAAGGTGAAGCTGAAGACGCGGAATCCGGTGAACGGGAACCAGCACTTCGAAGGACGGTTGCAGAGTTTTCGCGATGGGCGTTTGACTTTGGAAGTAGGCGGATCGCGGAAGAAAGGTCGTCCAGGCGATGCGGCGCCGCAGACTTTGGAAATTGAGTTCGCCAATGTCGAGAAGGCGAACCTGGTGCCGGAGATTTAGGGGAATTGAGTCATTGGGAAATTTAGTAATTGAGTAATTTGAAAAGCGAAAGCCGCCGGGTGGGCTTTCAATTACCCAATTACTAAATTACCGGATTAGTAAATGGTTTTCTATGGCAAGCGAACTTTACAACACGATCGACGCGCTTAGCAGGGAAAAGGGCATTGATCCGCAGATTGTGGTCACTGCGGTGGAAGATGCCATTGTTGTCGCCACGCGCAAGTATTACAAGACGCAGGAGAATCTGCGCGCGCAACTCGACAAGGATACGGGCAAGATTCGCGCATTTGCGGTTAAGACAGTGGTCGAAGCTCCCGAGCAGGTGGAAGATCCATTGCTGCAGGTCACGCTTGACGAGGCTCGAAAAGTCGATCCCAGCGTGGAAATCGGCGGCGAACTGCAGATTCCCAAAGTGACGGAGGGAATTCTCGGACGGATCGCGGCGCAACTGGCGAAGCAGGTGATTTTCCAGAAAGTGCGCGAAGCTGAGCGCGATACGGTTTACAACGAGTACATCGGTCGCGTGGGTGAGATTGTCAATGCCACGGTCAAGCGCATTGAGGGACCGGATGTGATCTTCGATCTGGGCAAAGCGGAATCGCGCATGCCGCGAAAGGAACAGTCGCGGCTGGAGTCTTTTGCCATCGGGGAGCGGGTGCGGGTGGTGATTGCGCGGGTCGAGAGAGCCTCAAAAGGCCCAGCGGTTGTGGTTTCGCGGGCCGCGCCGGAACTGGTGCAGCACTTGTTCCAAACGGAAGTGCCGGAAATCTACGATGGAACCGTAGTCATTCGTGCGATTGCGCGCGAGGCGGGCGAGCGTACCAAGATTGCGGTCATGTCAAAGGACAAGGATGTGGACGCCGTCGGCGCTTGCGTGGGCATGAAAGGCATGCGGGTGCAGTCGATCATTCGCGAACTGCGGGGCGAGAAGATCGACATCATCGAGTATCACGAAGATGCGGTGACCTTCGCCGAAAAAGCATTGCAGCCTGCGAAAGTAAGCCGCGTCAGCGTGCTCGAAGGATCCGAGAAGCATCTCGAAGTTGTAGTCGACGACAGCCAGCTTTCCCTTGCCATTGGCAAGAAAGGGCAAAACGTTCGGCTGGCGGCAAAGCTGCTGGGTTGGAAGATCGACATCAAGAGCGAAGAAGAGAAGCGGCAGGAAGTGGAACAGCAGATGTCTCAACTCGTCGCTCCCGCCTCGACTCCGCTAGCGGACGTGCCTGGCCTGGGCGAAGGGTTGATTGAGAAGTTGAGCGCCGCTGGTATCACCACGGTCGAGGCTTTGGCGGATATGACGCCCGAGCAGCTTGAGGCTATCGAGGGCATTGGTCCGAAGACGGTGGAAAAAATCAGCTTGGCGGTGAATAATTATTTCTCCAGCCTCGAAGGCGGTGAGGTCGCGGCGCCCGAGGGTGAGGTGGCTGCCGAGCTTCCTGAGGGTCAAGAGGCTGCGCCCGAGGAGTCGGCCACCGAAGAGGCAGCGCCGGAAGATGTGGCCAGCGAAGATCTGGTCAGTGACGAGACGGCTGAAATTGCGGTTGCGGTCGAACCAGAACAGGCCGTGGAAGACACGCAAGAACCGGCGGAAGAGCCTGCTACTTCCGAAGGCAAAGAGTAGTAATGAGGACGTTAAGCACTCTGCGCGAATTGCTGAATTGCGCAATCGAGAACCGACACCGTGAGGTTGATATGAAGACTTAGCGGGACAGTCCGGAGGAAAGAAAGGGCGGATGAGCAAGATTCGAATTAACGATCTGGCCAGGGAGCTGGAAGTCAAAAGCAAAGCTATTCTCGACGCACTTCCGGAAGTAGGCGTCACAGAGAAGAAGACGCACTCCAGTTCCGTTGAAGAGCATGAGGCGGAGAAAGTGCGCGCTTACTTGCGCGCCGCCAGCGATGCGCAGACCTCTACGAAGCAGTCGCGCCCCAGCCGTGTTGACGGCGACGAGATTAAGACCAAGATCGATCTCTCCAATATTTCCCGGCCAGGCGACGTTCTGAATGCTATCCGTAAGCAACAGGCTCCCGTGAGTGCAGCCGCTCCGCCCGTCCGGCCATCGGCTGCGGCTTCACCGGCAGCCCCATCGGTTCCTACCGTGAAAGCTCCACCCCCGCCGCCTTCTGCGGCGGTTCCGCCACCGAGGATCGTACTTCCGCAGTCTCCGGTTAGACCGACATTTTCCGTTCCAGCACCGCCCGTTGCTCAGCCACCCGCCTCTGGGGCTACATCACCGGCGGTGCCAGCACCGCCGCGTCCGGCTAGTCCGCCCGCGACGCCTCCCGTGGCGCAAGCAGCGGCTCCAACTTCTGTGACGGCTCCGCCAGCCACGACGGCTTCGCCATCAGGTCCAGTAGCAACAAAACCAGCGGGTGCAATTGTACCGCCGCGTCCGCAAGCGCCGCCGCCGCGCATGATCGTCCCACACACGGGACCTCGTCCGGTATATCAGGCCCCAATCAGACCAGCCGCTCCGACTGCTCAAGCGGGATCGACGACGCGTCCGCTTCCGGGGCGTCCAGTGCCTGGGCAGCCAATTTTCCAGCGCCCGCGTCCGGGAAGTGCGGCAGCTCCGGGGACGCGAACTCCGCTGCGCCCGGGCGAACGTCGGCCGATGCATCCAACTCGCAGTTCGCCAACGGGGACGCGGCCACTCGGGGTGGGGCCAGGATTGCCTCCTCCGGGTTCAACCCGCCCTGGAGCGCGTCCGGGTGCCCCGGCGCGCCGGCCCGGTCAGCGCTATGTTCCACGCGGTGTAAAAGAAGGCCCAATGAAGGGCTTCGTTCCGCCGCCGCGCCTGTCTCTGTCGAACGAACCGCAGCCGATCTCGCGCAGCATCACCATCACCGAAGGAGTCAGCGTCAAAGATCTGGCCGAGAAGCTCGGAATCCGCGCCAAGGATCTGATCGCTCGCTTGCTGGCTCGCGGCGTGTTTGCCACCATTAACCAGACGCTCGATACCGAACTGGCCAGCGAAATGGCGCGCTTCTTCGGAGCAGACACGAATGTAATCACCTTTGAAGAACAGGCTGCCAAGGAAGTTTCTGACGCCGCTGCCGGCGAGGAGGGAGCGGCTAGTGAAGGTGTTCCGCGCCCGCCTGTGGTCACAATTATGGGCCACGTGGATCACGGCAAAACTACGTTGCTCGACTCCATTCGCTCTACCGACGTCGCCGGAGGCGAAGCCGGGGGCATCACGCAGCATATTGGCGCGTATAAGGTGACGGTGCAGGACAAACAATCTCCCGCCTATGGCCGGCAGATTGTGTTTCTCGATACTCCGGGTCACGAGGCGTTCACCCGCATGCGTTCGCGCGGAGCCAAGGCTACGGACATCGTCGTGCTGGTCGTCGCCGCAGACGATGGTGTTATGCCGCAGACGCTTGAAGCGATCGACCACGCACACGCGGCGGAAGTGCCGATCATTGTTGCGGTGAACAAGATTGACAAGCCGGGTGCGCTGCCAGATCGAGTCAAGAAGCAACTGGGCGATCGTGGCTTGATGCCGGAGGAATGGGGCGGCACGACAGTGTTCGTGGATGTCTCGGCAAAACAGAAAACGAACCTGAACCTGTTGATGGAAATGATTTGCCTGGTGGCGGATCTGCAGGAGTTGAAAGCCTCACCGGAGCGTCCAGCGCAAGGCGTTGTGCTTGAAGCCAAACTGGATCGCGGCCGTGGACCGGTAGCAACCGTGCTGGTACAAAACGGGACGCTGCGGGCGAGCGACAACTTTGTGGTAGGCAACGTCTACGGCAAAGTGCGCGCAATGTTTGACGATCGCGGCAATTCGCTGGAAGAAGCGCCGCCATCGACGCCCGTCGAAATCCTCGGGATGGAAGGATTGCCGCAGGCGGGAGATCAGTTTGTCGTGGTTGCCGATCGCGACAAGGCGCGTGGCATTTCCGAATATCGTGAACAGAAGACGCGGGAAGCGACGCTGGCCAAGAGTTCCCGTGTATCGCTCGAAGGCTTGGCGGAACAGCTCAAGACCGCTGGCACGAAGGAACTCAACATCATTTTGAAAGCGGACGTCGGCGGCTCGGTCGAAGTGCTCACCGATCTGCTTTCCAAGCTTTCGAATGACAAGGTTCGCCTAAAAGTGCTGCATTCGGGAGTGGGTGCCATCACCGAAACCGACGTGCTGCTGGCCTCGGCTTCGAATGCGATCATCATCGGATTCAATGTGCGTCCGGAACGCAAGGCGCAAGAACTGGCGGACCAAGAGAAAGTCGACATCCGCCTGCACTCGATCATTTACGAACTACAGGACGAGATCAAGCGGGCTATGACTGGGCTGCTTGAGCCGACTATCAAGGAGACGTATCAGGGACGAGCCCAAGTCAAGGAAACCTTCCGCATTCCGAAGGTCGGGACCATCGCCGGGTGCTCGGTTACCGATGGACTCATCAAACGCGACTCTGAAGTCCGTCTGCTCCGTGATAACGTCGTTATCTTCAAGGGCAAGGTCGGATCGCTTCGCCGGTTCAAAGACGATGCCAGCCAGGTCACCAACGGCATGGAGTGCGGCATCTCGATCGCCAACTACGGAGACATCAAGGTCGGCGATATCATCGAGGCCTTCGTGACAGAGAAAGTCGCCGCGGAAGCGATAGCGTAAGAACGTCGTTGGTCGTTAGCCGTTGGTCCTTGGCCGGCCCGTTTGTAGCGTTGTTGCCAACGACCAAAGACCACCGGCCAACGACCTTATGATTGCGTTTCTCACCCTCGAACTGCGCATCGAAGCGGCGCATTCGCTCAAAGACAAACGGCAAGTCGTGCGTAGCCTGAAGGACCGGTTGCGTGCGCACTTCAATGTCTCCGTAGCTGAGTTGGACGCGAGCGGATTGTGGAACCGCGCTACTTTAGGCGTGGTCAGTATTTCCGACTCGCGCGATTACCTGGACGGCCTCATGAAAAACGTAGAACGTCAGGCGACGCGTATCGCGAACAACGGCGGCGCCGATATCGCTGATTCGTTTGTCGAATACCTGTAACCCACCGCCAGTCGTAATCCATTCCATTCACGGTACTTCCAGTCTCACACGAAAGTACCCGCAAAGGCTTGGCGATAGTGAAAGCCGCGAGGCCGATTTTCTGATATTCTCATTCGTTTTACTCTGAGGGAAAGCAGTGGAAAAGCGTGGGGCCAAATATCACCGGGAAAGGCTGGGCGAAGCCCTGCGCGAGGAGATTGAGACCATCGTCGAAGGCGAACTCGGCGATCCTCGCATTGGTCTGGCCAGCGTGAGCAGTGTGATGCTGGGCAGCGATTCCCGCTCTGCCCGGATTTTTGTGGTCGTCCAGGGCGACGACGAGGAAGCTGAACGCACGCTGGAGGGACTGACGGCGGCGGTCGGATTCATCCGTCGCGAGGTAGCTGAGCGTTTGCACTTGCGCCGTCCTCCAGAGTTGTACTTTCAATTGGACCGGTCGCAGACGTACGCGGCCAGAATTGATCAGCTCTTGAAACGCAATCAGAAAAGGAGCCGTTAGTCGGTCGGGCGGACATGTTGAAAGAAGTTCTCAAACACATCGAACAGCGCGACCGTTTTCTGCTGACTTCGCATGCCCGGCCGGACGGGGACGCGGTTGGGTCTGCACTGGCGTGCTGCCAAATCCTTCGCTCCATGGGAAAGCAAGCCGATGTTGTTCTGCACGATGGAGTTCCCCGCATCTATCAACCGTTGCCCTTTGCCGAGAGAGTCGTTCGAGCTGAGAATGTGAACGGGAATTATGAAGCCGCCATCATTCTCGAGTGCGACAGCATTCAGCGCACCCGGCTGCAGGGCTTGGAAGACCGTTTTCTGATTAACATCGATCATCACCTGAGCGGCCGGCCTTTTGCCAACGTCAACTGGATCGATCCCAAGGCAGTTGCCACCGCCGAGATGGTGTACCGCCTGGCGCGAGAGGCTGGCGTGAGGATTTCCCCCGAGATCGCGACCTGCCTGTACACCGCGGTGCTCACGGATACCGGTTCGTTCATGTTCGAAGGCACGAACGAGCATACGTTCGAGTTGGCTCGGGAACTGGTACTGGCTGGCGCGGATCCTGCGCATTGTGCGCGGAGCGTGTATTTCGGACACTCCACCGCCAAGCTGCGCCTGCTGGGCGCGGCGCTCTCCAACCTTCAGCGCGAAGGCCCGCTGGCCTGGATTTGGGTCAGCAGCGAGCAAATGGAGCACCTTGGCGCCAAGGAAGAAGACTGCGAAGGGCTGGTGAATTATGCGCTGTCCATCCGGGATGTTGAGGTGGCTGTATTTCTCCGCGAACTTCCCGATGGCCGCTACCGGGTGAGCCTGCGTAGCAAGGGACAATTGAATGTGGCTGCGGTCGCCGAGCAGTTCGGCGGCGGCGGCCACACATGCGCCAGTGGATGTTCTCTCGACGGACCTCTGCCAGCAGCGGTGGCGCGAATCATGGCGCAACTTCGAACCAATCCTTCCGTACAATAGTTCTCCATGGATATTTCGCTGCTGCGGCAGATCGCTTCCTTTGCCGGCGCACTCCTCATCCTGGTTGCTTACGCTGGCCAGCAGTTGGGTTGGATGGATTCTCGCAAAACCGCGTACAACCTTCTGAATGCCGTCGGCTCCGCTATTCTTGCCTATATTGCTTTTCACCCCTTTCAGGTTGGCTTCGTGGTGCTGGAAGTGACTTGGGCTTCGATCAGCGTGTACGCGCTGACCAGGTCGAGGGGAACTGAATGAAGCTCTCCCGCGCTTCTACCGATTGGCTGCTGCTCGCCGGATTCTGTGGATTCCTGTTTTTCTTCGGCCTCGCCTACTTTGGATTGATTGGAGCTGATGAGCCGCGCTACGCGCAGGTCGCGCGCGAGATGCTGGCTCGTCACGATTGGATTACGCCCACTCTGGGAGGCAAACCGTGGCTGGAGAAACCGCCTCTCTACTACTGGCAGGCGATGCTGGCCTACAGCATTTTCGGAGTCAGCGATTGGGCCGCGCGTTTACCGTCGGCGGTAGACGCGACACTCATGGTGGTCGCGATCTATCTTTTTCTGAAACAATTTCGCCCCGGCTTCCAACTCGACGGCGCGCTGATGACGGCAGCGGCGGCCGGCATCATTGGCTTTGCCCGGGCAGCCTCGACCGATATGCCGTTGGCAGCCATGTTCACTATTGCGCTTCTGGCGTGGTATGCGTGGTACGAGAGTTCGCTCCGCCGCTATCTGGCTGTCTTTTATTGCTTTCTGGCTTTCGGCATGCTGGCCAAAGGACCCGTGGCGCCCGCGTTGGCTGCGATGACTATCGTGATCTTTGCTGTGGCAAAGAAGGACTCAGGCTTGATTCGGAGAACGTTCTGGATTCCCGGGATTCTGCTGTTCCTCGTCGTATCGCTTCCCTGGCACGTCGCGGTACAGTGGAAGAATCCGGAATTCTTCCGCGTCTTCATTCTCGAACACAATCTCGCTCGTTTCGGCACGAACCTCTATCACCATTCTGAGCCATTCTGGTATTACTTGCCGGTTGCCCTGCTTGTGTTGATTCCGTGGACCGTGTTTGTGGTGGCGTCGTTGTGGGGAACCATTCGCGTGTGGTGGACGGAACGACAGGAAATGCTTAAGTCGGAAGACGCGCTGAATATTTTTCTGGTAATCTGGCTCGCCGTCCCGGTCGTATTCTTTTCTCTTTCCCAATCGAAACTTCCAGGCTACATTGTGCCGGCCGTGCCTGCGGGCACGCTGTTGCTGGCGGAATACGTGCGGCGTCGTGTCACCGATGGCGAGAGTCCAACCATCTTCTTGGTGGTTCTGCACTCAGTCGCTGCCGCGGCGCCTATTGTTCCGGCGCTGATGATCCAATACATTGTTCTGCAACACCGGCTTCCATGGGGTAAGGCGGCCCTGATCTCAATTACATTTGCTGCTGTGCTGGCGATCGGCGTTGCTGTCACGCTGCGCACCAAGCTTGGTTTCGGTGCGTTGCGTTTTGTGACGCTGGTTCCGGTGGTGCTCGCGGTGGCTGCGATGTTGCGGCTGGGAGCTCCTGCGCTTGATAGCACGCTCTCGGTCCGGCCGCTGGCAAACGAGATCAGCCAACTGGAGAACAAGCCACTGCCGCTTGCGGTGTCTGGCGTTTCTCGACAAACCGAATATGGGCTCGCGTTCTATCGAAACCAGATTATCGATCGCTACGAACTGGGGCAGATTCCCGCCGGGGAACATCTGGTTGTGGCTTCGGAGGGAGCGCAAACGGCGATTGCCCGGCAAGTTGCGGGCCGTCGCGTGTCCTACCTGGGAAGTTTCGCGCCCCAAGGCTTGGATTATTACTGGGTGGCTGCGGGAGGGATGGGGGAGATGAGTCACTAGAATCGGCAATCAGCATTCAGTACTCGGTCAAACCTTCATGCGTCCTCAAATCACTGAATGAATCCTGCAAGATACTCCCGTTTGCCTCACGGCGTGCGAAGCTAATACACTCAGTTTTCGCGGCCCGCAGTTTGGACGCGCCGCTGAGGCGCAACCCTCCAGGAGCCCGGGTGGAGATACTCGATCTCAGGCATTTTTCCTCCGTTGACCTGCGTCCCTTGTTAGAGGACGAGATCAGCGTCTGGTTACGCCTGCTTTCCTGGGACTACGGCGGCTCCGCTGAAATGATCCTGCGTTACGTGGACGCCAAAATCCTGCCAGGGTACGCGGCCATCGATCGCGGACGAATCTTCGGTTATGCGTTTTTTGTCTACGAAGGCAGCAAGGGGGTAATCGGAGATCTCTTCGTCGCCAACGGAGGCCTTCTTCCCGATCCTCACGAAGTGGAGTCCCGGCTGCTCACCCATGTGATTGAGACTCTGCAGCAGTCTCCCGGCATCCGTCGTGTCGAGGCGCAATTGTTGATGCACGAAACCGAAGTCGTCTCCCGGCCCTTTGTCGAACAGGGTTTCAGCCGGCATGCGAGGCTCTTCATGGTCTTGCCACTGGAAAGCACAACCAAGCCAGCGCTGCCGTTGCACCCGGATGTTGAAATCCGGCAATGGTCAGAAGCGGACTATCAGCCCGCTGCCGCCGTCATTACCACCGCGTATCGCGGACATGTGGACTCGGAGATCAACGATCAATACCGCACCCTGAGCGGCTCGTTGCGTTTTCTGAACAACATTGTGCGTTTTCCTGGATGCGGCACGTTTGATCTCGAATCCTCCTACGCAGCGGTGCACAAACGAACTGGCAGCCTGATCGGGCTGATCCTGTGTTCGCGAGTGCGCCAGGACGTGGGACATGTGACGCAAGTATGCGTGCTGCCGGAGTACCGCTCGCACGGCATTGGCGAATCGTTGCTGGCGGCGACGACCGCGAACCTGCGCCAGCGCAAATTCTCGCTCCTCTCGCTGACGGTTACGGAAGCCAATGCCCGCGCCGTGGAACTTTATCTTCGTTTGGGATTTGACACGAAGCGGGTGTTCGATGCGTTCGTGTGGGAAGGGTAGCCTTCGGCTTCTAGCTTCTAGCTTGAACCGTTCGAGAAAGCCAGGAGGTAGGAGCCAGCAGCTTTCATCTTCTCAACATCCACATCACCCAGCCTGCTACGAAAACTCCGCCGACGAACATGGCAAAACAATACAAGCCATAGCGAATCTGTTCGCGGGACGTGCTGCGCTGGGTGATCCCAAACACGACGGAAGCGAACACAGCGAATAAAACGGCGGCGCTGAAATGGGAGAGTTGCAGGTTCATGGTTTCTTCCCGATGGCGATGTGATACGCATCAGCGGCGCTAATGAAATTCAGCAAGCCCGCAACAATGAGGAACTTGGTTCCGTAATCGGCTGTGGCATGCGCGATGGCGCCCTGTCCCAAATCCAAAGCCCGAGTCACGATATAGAGCCCTCCCGCGCCCACGTCGCCTACGAATCCCAGAATATCGAGGATGTCGCCGCCATTAAGCCGATACACGCGCCCCTGCATCGCCAAACCAAGTACGAACATGATCACGACGGAGCCCATGATCAACAAGCCTCGGATCCATCGTTTCTGGATCAGGTGTCCCGCGCCCGGGATCAGCCAGCCGATTGCCGGCGCAACGACCGACATCGCCGTCACGGGCTGAGGTGGAGCAGTTTCTTTAATGTTCGAGGGATTTGCCATTCAGATGATTACAATCTCGCGTTGAATTTTACCTGTGACTTCGGCGGCCTTTGGTCGTACTAATACGTTAACTTCGCTGCGCACGCCAAATTCCGGCAAGTAGACGCCGGGTTCGATCGAAAAGCAGGAATTGGGTAGAATCCGCCGCTCATCGTGAATCTCCAGATCGTCCATGTTGGCGCCGTTCGAATGCACCTCGGTTCCAATCGAATGCCCGGTGCGATGAATGAAGTAGTCGCCGAAGCCGGCTTTCTTGATGTGGTCTCGAGTCGCGCGGTCGACTTCCCATCCGCACATCGCGCGACCGCTGGCGATGCCTGTCTGTACCGCCTTTACGCCGGCGTCGCGCGCGTCGCGAACAACGGTGAAGACTTCCTGCATTCTAGTCGAAGGCGCCTTGCCTACAAACCCGGTCCAGGTAATGTCGTAGTAGACGGCTCCGGGCGTATTTTTCTTGGCCCAAACATCGAGCAGAACGAAATCGCCTTCGCGAATTGGAGCGGAGCTTTCGGCTCGAGGTTCGTAGTGTGGATCGCCGCTGTGGGCGTTGACGCCGACGATGGGCGGATCGTCTGTCACCAGATTCTCGCGCCGGAAGGCTTCCATGAACCATTGCTGGATCTGATGCTCATTGGTGCCGCCGTTGCGCACCCGGCGCCCAATTTCCTGGAAAGATGCGGCGGTGATGGCATCAATGGCATCGCGGGCCTCGAAGTGCGTCTTGATCTGCTCGTCCGTCAAGGTCGCCTCAAACAGCGCTACCAGATCACCCGAACTAACCACATTTTTTCCCAAGCCTCGGATCAACTCCAGGGTGCCACCGTCGACCAGGGAAATGGTAAAGACAATATTATTCGGCGAGTACTGCATGGCAACGTCGCGATGCGACGACAACAACACCTTGACCTGATCGAACAGCTCCTGCCAGCCGGCATATTGAAGCTTCTTTCCGGGCAACGGGTCGAGGTGGCGCGACTCAATCTTGTGCACGAGTTTCGTGGGCTCGCCTTCCGCCGGGATGAGGTAGAACCACCGCCGGGTGACCATCAGATCCGGAGACAACCCCAATACCCGGTAGGCAATGGGATCGCGGTGATGGTGATCGTAGAAAAGCCATGCGTCGATGTTCCGCTCGCGCAGGGCAGCCTGGATAGCAGGAAGGTTCATGGGCAAACAACTATTCTAACAACGTCGGCGGCTTTGGGCGAATCGTGCGTGGCGCCCCGCCAAGTGGGGACAGCCGCCCCCGGCTGTCTGGCCGAGCAAGGCTCGGCAGTTGCGATCAGACAGGCTTGGCAAGGATCTTTTTCCGAATGCGCGCTGGCAGCGTCTCGCACGCCGTGCGCAATACCAGTCTCGGCGCTCGCTGGCGGATGCTGCTTAAATAAGGCACCGTGCGCTTCGCATCGGCCTTGGCAGTTTCCCGGAGGAGCCAGCCCAGTCCCTTTTGCACCATGTCGTCTTCGTCGGAAAGAAGCAGGTTGGACAAGCGCTTGATCTCAGAACAAAACATCTTCCGTCGCGTTCCCCGGATTAGTGCTACGCAAGCGGCCCGCCGATGCCAGCGGTCCGGCGACTTCGCCCAGCGGAAAACTCTGCCGGTTCGCGCTGGCTTGGCGGCGACCATCGGCGCGATCAGAGAGTGCACTAGCCCGTCGTGGTCGGCCCAGCTCGAGATGCGCGGCAGCCAAGACTCAAACAATCGAAACTCGGTGTCGCCAAACTCTTCAGTTAGCTTTTCCAGAAGGAATACTGCGAAGACCTTTTCTTCGAGAACCCGTCCGGCGAAAAGCTTGTCCGCAACTTGCAAGAGGAAGTCGAGGCCGAACTCTCCTCGAATTCTTCGCCGGAATTGAACCGCTACGCTGCGCAGCTCGGCGGTATACCAGCCGTGCGATTTGATCTCGTCTTTGAAGAACCACTGCACACCTTTCGCGTGGTCGACCGAGCCCTCGTCGCGGAGCAAGCATCGAATCTCAGCAGCGATGCTCGCGGGCGAGGGTTTTCGCGCAGTCATTCGATTGCCTGTCACGCCGACACGACGTCTTTCGTACTCACGCTCTTGTCGTAGATCCACTGTAGCGCGGCTGTGACCAACCCGACGGCCGTCACACACCACCAGATCCGCTCAGGCTGATGAAGGACTTCTCCGAAATGATGAACCAGCGTCCCGCCGAACCACCCACCGATCAGGGAACCGATTCCGATGGGCAGAAACGCGAATCCCATGTAGGTGCCCTGCTGTCCCGGAGGCGCGAGCCGGGAAATATATTCGTAGTAACGCGGCTGCTGGATAATCTCGCCCAGAGCGAGAACAAACAACGAGAGCACCGCACCCCAGATCGTCGGCCGGAAGGCGAGGATCAGCCATGAAACGGATGTGACGACCGTACCCAGAATCACGGCTTGAAGCGCCGGAAGTTTGCGTATCAGGTAATTAACCACGAGCGTGAGGCAAATTACCGTGAGGCCATCGGTGACCAGAATGATCTCGACGTCAGCGTGCGGGTTAATGTAGCCGTGAATGTATCCGGGCAGACTGATGTACTGCTGCCAAAACACGACCCAGTAGCCGGTAAAGAGTACGAGAAACCACATGAAGCGGCTGATACCGGCGAGCACCAGAAGCAGAAGTCCGATCCAAATCCACCAGGGCACGGTGAAACTGGGATAGGCCCACATGCCGACACGCAGCAGCAGAGCAACGAGCAATGCGGGCAAGACCACACGATAGTTTCCGACTACAACGCAGAAATTCCGAGCGACCGTCGCAATGGAAGGTGGAGGCGCGTCTCCAGGTTTACGCGGATCCCGGAAAAAAAACATGACCACAAAGAACATCGCAAAGACGCTCAGGGCGGCCAGCCGGTAGACATTTTCCACGCCTAGGTTACGATGGGCCCAAGACGCGAAATAGGGCCCCGCGGCACCCCCGATATTAACCATCGTGTAATAAATCGAATAGCCAATCGAGCGAACGTTTTCCTTTGAGGCTCGAGCCGTCGTGCCGACCACGCTGGGCTTTACCAGCGAAATACCCAGTGCGGGAAGGACAAGAATAAAGCCGACAAACATACCAAGCGGCACCGCGTTTCGGACGGGCGCCAGCCACGACGCGCCGATGGAGCCGATCAGAAAATATGCCGCAGCCAAGATGAGGTATGCCACCGAGAGCGCGCGGCGGAAGCCCAGGCGGTCGGCGGCCGCGCCACCGAAGATAGCGAGAAACCATACCATCCCGCCAAAGATGCCGGTCAGAGTTCCGGTTTGCTCGGTGGAGAAATTCAGCCGCTCCTGCAGGTACAGCGCAAGAGAAGCGAAGGCTCCGTAGTACGAGAGGCGCTCGAAGATTTCGCTGATGTTTGCGATCCAGAAAGGCCGCTCGAAGCCCGTGCGAATCTCATTCAATCGCTCAGAAAAGGTCAAAATTGCTCCCGATGCCTTTAATTGTAGCGCCTGCTTCTTGCCGGCTGTGGCGAGGGCATCCTGCCCTCGCGCCGAGCGGAACAATGGACTACTTTACAATCCGGCGGCGAACTTCGTCCGCTGACAGGCCCGCGACGCGAATTACTTTTCTGCGACTGGTCTCGCCGGACGTTATGGTAACGGAAGAGCGCGGTACATCCAAAAGATTTGCGAAGAATTCGATGCAGGCCTGGTTCGCCCGTCCCTCAACCGGGGGCGCAGTCAAAGCCAATTTCAACGAGTCACCGAGTTGGCCGGTAATGGTGTTTTTCTTCGCTCGTGGCTGGACCTTGACCGTGAACGTCGCGCCATCGGGAGTGTCGCGGATCGGATTCATGCCGCTCGGCTTCACCACAGAGCCACAGAGTCACAGAGAATTTCAAGAATGTTGCCAGTAATATTGAAGTCTAGTGCGCTCATGTTCTCGGAGTCACCTGCAATGATTCCCTCTGTGACTCTGTGGTATTTACCTTCTCGGCCTTGCCCCAAAGATAGCCGTTCCTACGCGCACGCGGGTCGACCCTTCTTCGATGGCAACTTCGAAATCGTGCGACATCCCCATTGAAAGCGTGTTCATGCTGACGGCCTGCAATCGTCGTGCGGCAATCTGGTCACGCAATTCGCGTAGTTTTCTGAAATACGGTCGCGCCTGTTGGGGATCGTCGGCAAACGGAGGGACGGTCATCAAACCACGAAACTCGATATGCTGTAACTGCGGTGCCGCGAGGAGAAGTTCGTCCAACTCTCCGGATTCCGCGGCCACACCGCTCTTGGCGGTTTCACCGCCGACGTTTATTTCGATCAAGACTTCGAGCCTTCTCCCCAGTTGCTGTGCCGAGGCATTGAGTTTCTGGGCCAGACGCAACGAATCGACCGAATCTACCGCGGTGAATAGTTCAACTGCTTTGGCAGCCTTGTTGCTTTGCAGGTGTCCGATCAAGTGCCATTCGGCGTCGCGCAAATCCCCAAGAGAATCGGCCTTCCCAGCGAACTCCTGCACCCGATTCTCGCCGAACAGGCGCAGCCCAGCGTCGTAAGCTTCCCGGATGCGCTCTGCGGGAAACGTCTTGCTGACTGCCATCAGCGCGATCTCTTCTGGCCGGCGCCCGGCACGCCGCGCGGCGGCCTCAATCCGCTCACGCACCTGCGCAAGATTCTCTGCAATCGACATTAAAGAGCTTCAACCACAAAGGACACAAAATCCACAAAGGAGAACCTTGAATTATGCTTTGTGTAACCTCGTGCCCTTTGTGATTTAAAGAATCTACATGATCGCCGTCGGAGGCGCCGGTTCATCCGGACTGCCTGCGTTCGCCACCGGTACCTTAATCATGACGGCCACGAGCACGGCAAGCGCGATCAAGGCGAAGATGAATGGCGGAGCGTCCATAACGGCAGGCATGTGATGCCCTGAGCCGACCACAGACGCCACAACCAAGCCACAAAGCGCCTCGCCGGCGATCAGGCCCGATGCGGTAAGCACTCCGGCGTTGTCGACTCGGGCTTTTTGCGCATCGTTGAGACCACTGCGGTCGCGCAGTTTGTCGGTGAACCAGCGGATGATGCCGCCAACGAATATGGCAAACGTTGTACCCAACGGCAGGTACATCCCGACGGCAAAAAGCATCGGGCTCTTCACTTCAATCATGATCAGCGCGAAGCCCATCAAGATTCCAACCAGCACCAGCGGCCACGCCATGTTTCCCCCGACAATGCCCTGCGAAAGCATGGCCATCAGCCCGGCTTGTGGCGCGGGTAAGGCTGCGCTGCCAAAGTGATATGCCCTGTCGAGGATCATTAAAGGAAAGAACAGTACCAACGACGCGACCACAACTCCGAATATGTCGCCCATCTGCATCTTGGCGGGCGTTCCACCGAGGATGTGTCCCACTTTCAAATCCTGCAGCATCTCGCCTGCGACGGCCGAAGAGACGCAAACCACCGCCGCAACTCCCAGCACCGCCGCGACGCCGCCGGTGCCTGAAACGCCCAACGCCACCATCAGCAAAGCCGCAACCACTAACGTGCAAAGCGTCAGGCCGGACACAGGGTTATTGGAAGAACCAATCATGCCAACCAGATTGCCGGAGACGGCGGCAAAGAAAAACCCGAGGACAATCATCACGATCGCAGCCACGACCGCGCCGACCATGACCAGCGACCCGGACACATTTCCAGCATTCGCGATGAAGTAGTGGTAAAGAACAATCATCGCGACCAGCACCAGAGCTACTCCGGCGAAAACGGCTTTCGCATTGAGATCACGTTCAGTGCGGTTGGTAGCGGCGTGCGCAGCCGCAGACTTCTTTAGATCAGAAACGGCGCGCTTCATCCCCATTCCCAATTGCTTGCGCATTTTGAACAGAGTGTACGATGCTCCCACAAGCATTCCGCCCACCGCGATGGGACGCACGATCGAGTAGTAGATCGCGCCGGAGAGTTCGGTCCAGTTGACTGTTCCGCCCATCTGCGCCTGAAGGTATGGGCCGAGCAAATAACTTAGGAGTGGCACAAGCAGTCCCCACGCCAACACACCGCCGGCGAAGTTCAGGGCGGCGAGCCTCGGACCGATAATGTACCCGACGCCCAAGTAGGCGGGACTGATGTCGGGAGCCGCAAACGTCGTCATGCCGCCTGTGGCTGTTTGGACAATGCTGGTCTTGGTCGCAGTCCGCAGGAGCAAGTTCTTTCCCAGAACGCCGACTCTAATGGGGAAAACATTGCTCGCGCGAAAAAGGTTTACTGCGCCCAAAAAATAAACCAGGGCTCCGAAGCCCATGTTGGCGAATAGAAGCTTAGCCGCCTTGCTGCCCTGCTGTCCTGCTTTGTGAATTTCTGAAGCCGCCACCGACTCCGGGAATGGGAGTTCGGGATCCTCCACCATCACCCGTCGCAGCAGCGTCACGAACAGAATGCCAAGAAACCCGCCAATCAACATCAGGGCCACGCACTGCCAGTATTTCGCTCCGGTCAGTCCATCCGGCCAAATGCCGGCCATCACAAATGCGGGAATGGTGAAGACCGCGCCCGCCGCGACTGATTCGCCGATCGATCCCACGGTTCGCGCAATGTTTTCCTCCAGCAGCGATCCCTTCATCAGCTTGAGCAGAGCCATCCCAATAACAGCCGCTGGATAGGTAGCGGCGATGGTCATGCCGGCGCGCAGCCCAAGATATGCGTTCGCGGCACCGAGAATCGCCGTCATCACCATCCCGAGAAAAACGGCGCGGAAGGTGAACTCGCGCATCTCCATGTTCTCGGGAACATAAGGTTTGAATTTCTTAGGGGCTTCGGTCACGTTGGCGGTGCTGGGGCTCATGGGCAAAATCCTCGCAAAAGGTCTGGACTGATCAGCATATAGTAGGACGGCGCACGTTAGCACGCGCAGCGCCTGCTTTACAAGTGTGTTTGAGTAGTTTCTGTAAAGGACCCCTCGTTGCTTCCAGCCTCCCACGCCGCTATACTGAAAAAGATTCGTCTGGTCGGAGCCCCGGAAGCGGCGGCTGGATGAAGGAGGATCGTCTTCAGCAGTAACCGGACCCCAATTCGGGCTACCGGGACCAGGGTGGTTTCGCAGGATAACCCATTGGTCTCCTGGGCCAGCGGCGTCGCCGCAGGCCTCTTCGCGACGCTGTTTCCTTCCGATTGCCGTCTCTGCGGCGCTCCCTTGATAAATATTTCGCGGCTGCCGGTTTGTGAAGAGTGTCTTGATGCGCTGCGCCCGATTTCGGGCGAACTCTGTTCCATCTGTGGCGAGCGCCTGTTGAGCCCGTTCGCATTCTCGGTCCAAGGTCACTCGTCCGAATCCGGCGATACGCTTTGCGGACTGTGCCGCCGTCTGGAACCTCCATACGTTAAGGCCACGGCCTACGGGAGCTACGAAAGCGGCCTGCGGGAATTGATTCACCTGCTCAAGTACAACCAGCTGCGACCAGCCGCCAATGTTCTCGGACGCATGCTGGCAGAAGCGATTGAAGATTTGCAGCCTCTTTTTAACAACAGCGGAGTTCTAGTTGCTCCGGTACCTTTGCATTCCGGAAAGCTGGCTCAGCGTGGATTTAACCAATCAGAGTTGATCGCTCGGGCCGCGTTGAGGCTAAAGCCGGCTGGCGACCGGTTGCAACTGAGCGTTGGTCTGTTGGAGCGCCCCCGCGAAACCAAGTCTCAGATCGGACTCTCCCGGCATCAACGGCGGGAAAACATTCGTGGCGCGTTTGTGATCGCACAGCCAAGTGAAGTGCAGGGACGCGAGGTACTGGTGGTTGACGACGTGTTCACGACCGGCACTACGGTTTCAGAATGCGCGCGAATCTTGCGACGAGCCGGCGCGGCGAAAGTTTATGTAGCCACAGTGGCGCGAACATTGAAGACTGAAGCCCAGCATGCCATACGAGCGTCAGACGCGGAAGCGAGGCTAACCATGGCGGCAGCCGGATAAAAATTACGTAGGTACGCGTCGTCCGTCCCCAGAGCGAAGCTAGGTAGTTTAGACAGGACATGTCAGGGAAGTGGAATAATTCGATGGGTAGTCTAGGGCGGGCTCACCTGCCCTCCACGGTCGCGCCAAGCGTGCGTTCGGAGGGCGATGGCCCCCACGTGCTGCACGCGCCAGTCCTGGTGCTGAACGCCTCATACGAACCCATCAACGTTTGCGCCGCGCGCCGCGCCATCGTTCTGGTGCTCAAGGGCATCGCCATGACCGAGGAAGAGAACGGGCACTTTCTACATGCCGCCCGTCTCGCCATTCGTTTGCCCTCGGTAATTCGCCTGCTCGAGTACCGGCGGATCCCTCACCAGACACGCGCTCTCTCTCGTAAGAACATCCTGCTGCGCGATCGCAATACCTGTCAGTTCTGCGGGGAAGTGATGGCCTCGGGCGAACTGACTCTCGACCACGTTGTGCCCCGCTCTCGCGGAGGCGCTTCCACATGGGAGAATCTCGTTGCCTGTTGCCATCCCTGCAACCGCCGCAAGGGCAACCACCTCCCCGGCGAAGCCGGTATGAAGCTCATGCGCGAACCCCGCGCCTTCAATCTTCACACCAGCCGTCACATCATGCGGCTGATGGGCCGATCGGATGACAAGTGGCGGAAGTATTTGTTTTATTGAGCTCTTAGCATTCAGCACTCAGACTGCAAACCCTTGTTAGACGTGGGCAATGCTGTGCACTGGCCATCGGTGGCTTTCGCGATTACTAAAGGTCATGCTTCAGGTTCACCGCCGTAACCTTGCGTTTGCCCGATTCGACCGCGTATCAACGTTGAGACATGTAGATCAGAAGTTGTCTCATGTCGAGACGGAGAACGTTGATGCCCCCCACCTTCTATTTTTCTGCCTGGACAGACAGCGGATGTCTTCTGGGATGTGACCACGAACACCAAACTGTGACTTCAGCGGCCGCCTGCATTTCATGTGCGGGCGGTTATGTGATCGCCGTTGAAAAAGGAGTACTCCGTGCTCTGACGGATCCCGAGGAAGTGGAATTTCAGCAGGCGAGGTACGGCATCAAAGCCGAGGCCGAGCAGCGCTTTACGGCCGAGGGCGCGCTCACAATTCTGCTCACAATCCGAATCAGCCGCGCAGATGAAGGGACGTGCTAGAATTTCCACGTTCTAGCGAGGATCTGCATAGACTTGTCTCGCCTGAATGCTGAGTGCTGACGGCTATTTCTGCGGCTGCTGTGCCGGCGGGTTCTTGCTCGGATCACCCTTCTCCACGTCTTTCCCGTCATAAGTGATCTTCACGTTCGATCCGAATTTCTTGTAATTTGTATACTTCACGATTTCGCGAATCTTCACGTCGCCCGTGGAAAAATGCAGGGTGTCGTCCGCGCGCGTGTAGACGGGAAACCAATACGGACCATCCACAACCTGCTCCCGGTAAGTGGTGAACTTCGGGAACAGATTCTCGTTCCCTTTCTTCTTCGTGATGTCCGGAACGGTCTTGCCATAGGTCTTCACGATCTGAAAGTCTTTGTCGTCCACCCAGATCCGTCCCTGAAAATATCGTTTCTTCCCCTCGATTTGTTTGGGCGCGATGTCGAATACATAGCAATGCAGGTCGTCCTCCTGCTGCTGGCCGACGTAAAGAATGCTGTACTCCCCAATTTCGTCACTGGTCAGCACAAACGGTAGTCGGTTCTCGATGTCATCGATGTCCTGCTCGGTCATCATGATTTTCTGCAGTGTCGACTGCGGAGCAAAAACCACGTTCTTCACTTTTTTCCCTCGATCATCGAAGGAGACATCGAAGACCTGCTGATATTCGCCATCCGGCGTCTCTCCATCCATGGTTTGCACTTTTACGGTTTGCCGATATCCGTACTGGTCAAGGGCCGTCTTGAATTCTTTCTCCTTGGCCGCGAAGCGCTGAATGATTTCCTCGGGGGTAACGCCTTTGGGCTGGGCGGGGTCGAGCGCACCTTCATCCCCGAACGCGCTGAGCGACAGCGGGCCGGACAAGGCAACTGCCATGACCAATACGAAAGCAATCCGCATAAATTTCATGACACTAGTGTAGCGAAACCGGACCGGGAAAGCCTATTAGTTTAGATTATGATCGTTAGCTCAGAGTTGCCGGGAAAAACAGCGGGCGATGCGGAGAGTCAGTCCTCGCGAAAGTCACGCTCCTCCCATCATGACGTTGTAAGATGACGTGATCCAATCATGCCCTCAAGTTCGCGTGCGGAATTGCCGTTTGTGCCTCCTTCGGTCCAGCAAGAGATCGCACGTCTGGCTGCGCTGCCCGAAACCCGCGCAGCTTTTGCCTGGCTTCGTGCCGAGGAGGCTCAATTCGCGATTTGGCAATTGGAGATGGCGCGCATCCCCGCTCCTCCCTTCGGAGAGGCCGCTCGCGGCGAATGGCTCCAGGAGCGTTTTCGTGCTTTAGAACTGGAGGATGTTCATACCGACGAAGTGGGCAACGTCTTCGGTATTCACCTCTCCAAGCGTGGTCCAGCCAAACAATACATCGCACTTAGCGCTCACATCGATACGGTTTTTCCCGCCGGGACTCCGCTCAACCTGCGGCAGCAAGGCAACCGCCTCTACGGTCCCGGAGTTTCGGACAACGGAGCCGGAGCCGCAGCGTTGCTGGCAGTAGCAGCGGCGATCCGTGCAACCAAAATTGCGTTCGCCACACCCGTACTTTTTATCGGCAACGTAGGCGAAGAGGGAGAAGGTGATCTGCGCGGGATGCGTCACATCTTTTCCCAAGCGCGCTGGAAAGACTCGATCCGTTACAGCCTTATTCTCGATGGCGCCGGTTCCGACACAATTGTCTCAGAAGCCCTGGGCAGCCGCCGCTTCGAAATCATCGTGCGCGGTCCCGGAGGGCATTCCTGGAGCGACTTTGGCGTGCCCAACCCCATACTGGTGCTGGCGCGCGGCATCCACTCGTTCTCTCAGACCTCCATCCCCTCCTCTCCGAAGACCACTTTCAACGTCGGAGTGATTCGCGGAGGCACTTCGGTAAACTCCATTCCCGAGTCAGCCAGCATGCGGGTCGACATTCGATCTACTTCAATGGCCGAGATGGAGCGTCTGGAAGCTTCCTTGCGGTTGGCGCTCGAGCGGGCTGTCGGAGAAGAATCTCGGGTCAGCGAGCGACGTACCCCATCGCAAAAGCGCTCCTCCGGACTCAGTTGCGAGATCGTCCCCATTGGCAATCGACCCGCGGGCGAACTGGACGTCAACGCTCGAATTCTGAAGGTGATTCGCGCCGTGGATACCCACTTGGGCAATGCAGCACAAGTCCAGCGCGCCTCCACGGACGCCAATATTCCGTTGTCGCTCGGCCGGGAAGCCATCGCCATCGGCGGTGGCGGCGTGGGTGGCGGAGCCCACACCCTGCAAGAGTGGTTCGACCGCAGTGGACGCGAACTAGGACTGAAACGAATCCTCCTCACGCTGTTGGCGCTGGCTGGAGTGGCTGAATGACGTCCTGCAGAAAGTATCTAGCTACGTCTCCACGGACCTCCTAGAAACCCGGCTTTTGCATGGGCCGGAATGGAATTGTGACCACCGCCTGTATCGCCACCGGATCGCCATTCCTGGAGGCCGGACGAAATCGCCAGCGCGATAGCGCCGCACTGGCATAGCGATCCAGACGATCATCCACTCCACGCAGAATTCGCACCTCGCCCACCGATCCGTCGCCGCGAATCACCGCTGAAAGGATGACGTTGCCCTGAACATTCTGCTTCATCAACTCCAACGGATACCCGGGATCCACTTCCTGAGTCGGCACCGGGGCAAGTAAGTCACCCGTCTTCTCAGCATCCTTCAACTCGGCGAAATGCATGACCCAACTTCCGCCCGCAGAATTTAAGTTGGGCACGTTCAGAGTCATGGAATAAGATTTCCGATCGCCGAAGACCTGGCGATCGAGTTCACTCGTAGCATTGGCCGGCAGCTGCGAAGAACGCGGAGGAACGGCGGTCACTCGCGGCGGCGTCGCGCTCGCTAGCAACGGGGAGTCGGACGACCCTGCCTTCGATGCTCCCGGAGTGCCGCCCGCAATGGTGGAACTCCCCGGCTTTGGGCTTGTGCCTACGAACAAACCCGGTGGGACGCCATTGGTGCTAGCGCCCGAGCCCGCTGGATCTCCACTGCCGTGGCCGCCGCCAACGCCACTTGCAGTACCATGACGATTATCAGCAGGAATATCCGGCGTCCCCGCGGCGCCGGGTTTGCCCTCCGGAGTCGCCGCGAAAGTTCCTCGCCGGTTGCCTGAGGGAACATCGACCGGTCCCGTGGGAGCCACGGGATTAAGGTTCAGAGCAATCAGCCGCCCATCCCCCGAACTTCCGGATCCCTGCATCGATGGCGGAGGTGGGACGACCGTACCGCCGGAATTTCCCGTCGGCGCCATATTGGCCAGGGCGCGTTGCTCGCCGACTGGCAACTGCGGAGCTGGTGCTACCACCTGCGCACGTCCGATATTAATGTCGCTCAATCTGCGCGTGTCCGAGGCGTCAACCTCGCGCGGGGGCTCAACAATCGCCGCCTGGGGAGCGCGAACATCCCGCCTCGAAATGGCAGCATTGACCTCCGGCGCGGGCGCGACTACGGATGCAGGCAGCACCGGCAGCTTTAAATCCGTCGGCGAACCTGCCATTGTCGCCGTCGGAATCGTAGGCTTCGGACGCCCCAAGGCGACGATGTTGGGCAACGGTACTTCGTGATCTAGTTTCAGATTCGGAGGCGCGACAATTGTCTGCGAACGATTATCTGCTTCCGGAGGCACCGAAATGATCGGTTGTGCCGCATGGGCCGGCTCGCCTTTCTGCGGCAATCGGGCTTGGGGTCCGCCGGTGTTTAGAGGGGCCAGGTATTCGTCCGGGGCGTAATAAACCACATCGGAGCTGTGAAAAACGTTTCGCTGCACGATCTGCGGCCGCTGCGGCCAGAGCTGCGACCATCCCCACAGAGCCGCGATCACTAGAATGTGGCCAAGCGCGGACTGCATGAACCGCGCACAGGGCATCGGCGTTTGGACGAAAACGTCATCCCAAAAAGGCGCTGGCTGGGACACCAACCACAGCGGCGCTCTCCGCCGAAACCGCAGCAAATCCCTCAGGTTCCGGAAAAAGACTCGATGCCATGGCTCCAGCGCGATCAGCAACGTCGGTGCCGCGACCGCCATCGGCTTGCGCTTGCGCGAGGTGTCAATCAGCAGCGGCCCTTGTTTCATGCACTCCTCGCGACCAGCGAGATTCCGTCTATTATAGATGCGCGGCGGCTCCAGACGCAGATGCAAACAGTGCGTGGCGGCGAATTTCCGTGCTCTAATACCGATATGAAACTGGCAGGGGTATTTCCGCTGATACTGATCGCCTGCAGCTGGCTGCTGGCCGGGCAGAATCCCTCGCAGAACGCGACTAAGCCGGCCGATGACTACTCCGGAATGTACAGCTTCCAGCGCGAGGGCGAATTCGTCCAGCTTACTGTCGAGGATCAGGGACAGCTCACCGGCTTCGTCTCCCGCTATGGCGATACGGAAGACGATCGCGGCGCATTCCTCGATCAATTCTTCAAGACGGGCAAACTCGACGGAAACAAGCTTACCTTCACTACTGACACCGTCCACGGCGTCTGGTACGACTTCAAAGGCACAATCGAGCGCGGGCCAGGCAAAACTCTGGCCGACGAAGCCTATTACGTTTTGAAAGGCACACTCACGGATAACCGCATGGATCCCGACAAGAAACTCACCTCGAAGTCGCACGAAGTCACGTTCAAGTCCTTCCCCCGAGAAAGATAGCGTAGGACGGACACTCCTGTTCGCCGAGGTTTATTCTGTTCTTGTTAGTGATTTTAATCTTTCGAATCAGGATCAAGAAGCAGCGGACAAGAGTGTCCGCTCTACACAGATCTACGCGACGTTCCTCTTGCTTTCAGATTTTGTTTGAGGGACGCCTTCAGCCAGCTCCAAGTGAAGCGGCCGCGTGCTCACAACTCCATTTTCCACCACGACGGTGAGAGTCTGCACGCAGCGTTCACAAAGCCAGAAGTATTCAATCCTGCGGGTGGTCGAGCCGACGCTTTCCGCGAAGACCCTCTCTATCTTGAAGATCCTGCCGTCGTGCAGGTAGTGAAAGCGCGCCAAACATGCCGGATTCGCGCACTTGGAGAGCACGAGGAAGCCTCCTGAATCAAGTCGCGGGCAGTTCTCCAACAGCCGCCACAACTATTATAGAACTCGAAGCGCGGAACTCAAACTCGTTCAGCGCAGCTGATGCCAGGCCTCTTCGTATTTTGCACCTGCCGCTAAGCTCTGAAAGCGCCGTTGTGTGGGGCGGACACTCTTCTCCGCCGCCTTCGACCTTGCGGGAACGTGTTTCCTGGCCTTTGGCGCAAGACTTGATCCCTTACCTCAGGAGCTCATTTGCCTCAACCGCTCCCCGTCTCTAAAATAGAAGCTACCCTTTTCTCCGAGACAAAATATGATTCATTTTCCTGTTCCTGAGGCGCTTACTTTCGATGACGTGTTGCTGTTGCCTGCCCGCTCGGATGTGATTCCGACCCAGACTAATACGCAGACGCAGCTTACGCGCAATATCCGGCTGAATATTCCCATCATCAGCGCGGCCATGGACACGGTTACCGAATCGCACATGGCCATTGCTGTGGCCCAGCAGGGAGGCATCGGGATCATTCATCGCAACCTGACCATCGAGCAGCAGGCCAACGAAGTCGATAAAGTGAAGCGCTCTGAGAGTGGCATGATCGTCGATCCGGTTACGATGTCGCCCGATGCGAAGGTTTCCGAGGCGCTCGATGTCATGCGCCAGTACAAGATTTCCGGCGTGCCCATCACCAAGAACGGAAAGCTGGTCGGCATTCTTACTAACCGCGACCTACGCTTCGAAACCCGCTTCGACATTCCCATCAGCAAGGTCATGACCAAGGAAAATCTGATCACGGTCGCGGTTGGGACGACCCTCGAAGATGCCGAAAAAATCCTCCACGAGCATCGCGTGGAAAAACTTCTGGTGGTCGACGACAAATACAATCTGAAGGGCCTGATCACGGTAAAGGACATCCAGAAAAAACTGAAATATCCCAACGCCGCAAAAGATTCGCATGGCAGGCTGCGCGCCGCCGCCGCGATCGGAGCCACCGGAGACTTTCTTGAACGCGCCCAGGAGCTGGCAAAGTACAAAGTGGACCTGCTGGCCATCGACAGCGCTCACGGGCACTCCTCGCGTGTGCTGGATGCGATCAAGGCAGTGAAATCCAAGCTTCCGGAAGTGGACCTGATCGTCGGAAACGTCGCCACCTTCGACGGAGCCTGCGAACTGGCGAGAGCCGGCGCGGACGGGATAAAGGTAGGCATCGGCCCCGGCTCCATTTGCACGACGCGCATCGTAACCGGAGCTGGCGTGCCCCAAATCACTGCCATCGCAGAAGCCTATCGCGCCACGAAAGACGCCAACATTCCAGTAATCGCCGACGGCGGAATCAAGTATTCCGGCGACATCACGAAAGCCCTAGCCGCAGGCGCAGCCGCGGTCATGATCGGCTCTCTCTTCGCCGGAACCGACGAAAGCCCCGGTGAATTGATCCTCTATCAAGGCAGAACTTTCAAGTCCTATCGCGGAATGGGCTCGCTGGGCGCAATGGCCCAGGGCTCCAGCGAACGCTATTTTCAAAACACCGACGACGCCTCGACCGCCATGCCAGTGATGGGTGAAGACTCAAATCGCCTGGGGAAACTTGTCCCGGAAGGGATTGAAGGCCGAGTCCCCTACCGCGGCTCTGTTTCCGTGACCATCCACCAGATGGTTGGAGGCTTGCGTTCGGGCATGGGATATTGCGGCTGTGGGAGCATTCCGGAGTTGCTGCAGAAGACCCGCTTTGTGCGCATCAGTGGCGCTGGCCTGCGGGAGAGCCATGTGCACGACGTGTTAATTACTCGGGAAGCTCCGAATTATGCGGTTGAGTAGGTTCCCCCATTGAAAGGATCCATGTTTTTCCAACCTGCGGGGGAAGCTCGATCTTGACCCCCGATCGAAAGCAATTAATCAAGACCTGGATTGCTGCGCTTTTGTGGATTGGGCTCATCGCAATCGAATCTACCGACTGGTTTTCGTCCGAGCACACCAGCCGAATTCTGTATCCGCTTCTGCATTTCCTCATTGGACTTGATCCGGCCGGCTTTGAAGTGGTGCATCACTACATCAGGAAATGTGGCCACTTTGTCGGCTACTTTGCCCTGAGCTTTCTCTTATTCCGCGCCTGGCGTGCCACATTGCATTTGCCGTGGGCTCCGCGCTGGACGCTGCGCTGGGCCGCGATTGCTTTCTTCATGTCTGCGCTGGTTGCGAGCCTGGACGAGTGGCATCAGACTTTTCTGCCCTCGCGAACTGGGACATTCAGCGATGTCATGCTGGACAGTTGCGCGGCCTTGACGGCGCAAATTCTGATATTTCTCTATTTGACCTGGAAGCCGCGGCGAATGAGCACGGCCTTCGATTGAGGGCTTGGGACTCAATTGACGACGCTGAAGCCGTGCCCTTTCCGAAACCATTTATGAGATAGGTTGTCAGTACATCGCGTCGTATTTCGTGACTACCCAATCGCCATCTTTGTTTTCCAGGGTGACTGAAAACAGCTCCTTGTAGGTTCCGGACTGGCCGGGAGCGTTCAGGCGCTTGCCACGATAGTGCAGGATGCGGAGCGGCGGGTTGTCTTCCCAGTCGACAACTTTCCAGGAAATCAGCGGGTGTTGCGCCTCCGAGGCACAAATGAAAGCTGCGTATTTCTTGCGATAGTCTTTTTCCCACTCGGCCAGTTGCTCCTGGCAATGCCCGTCGCGCATGGCATCGAGATATTTCGCGGCCAGGCGCTCGGTTGAACGGTCGCGCAGGGGATTGAGCGAAATGGAATTCGGAGTTCCCGAAAGGGGATCGCGGTCTTCGGAACGAGAAAGCACTGGGCCCTGCCCGTTCAGCCACATCAGATAGCCGAAAAAGATCAGCAGGACAATTACGCCGGCGCCTGCGGCGATCGCGATTTGTACGCGGGAAAACCCCATATCCTCTTGCAAGTTTAACGCGAGGAGAAATGGGCGCTAGGTTACGGCAGTGACCCGCACAAGTACATGTACGAATGGAAAAGCGCACTCCCCAAGACGAGAGGAAGTGCGCTTCAACTCGACATCCTATCTGCCCCGACCCGAGCTTCTTCATTCGAAGGACGAAGGCACAAACCGGTTGAAGAAAACCGGTCTTCAGTTGTCGGTTCTCGGTTCCTGGTTTTCGCTAGTACTGTCCGTAAATCAGCACATCCAAGGCGCCGTGGGTACCTGCGGCACCAACGCTATCGGCGTAAATGCTGATCTGGCTACCGGGAACATCGTATACACGGGTCATTTGCGAGTGCGGCGTCAGTATGATGGTATCGAGTTGCGCCACCAACTCTTCGCCCTCGCTGAAGGTTAGGCGAAGAATAATGTTGGAGGTCGAGTCGATGCGCTCATCGGTGACGAGGCGTATACGCTCGTACATACTGACATCGACAACACCCAATAATTTGGTGTGTCCGCCGGGAATGGTGATTGAACCTACCGGCGTGCGGAATGCCAGTACATTTTCGACGCTCGGAGTCAGATGAGGTTGAATTGGAGTTGGGGCGATTTTGGGTGATGTGGCCATTTTATTGCCTCCATATCGAGTGCGCCGAAAGGCGCGTTTAATTTTGTTCTGCGCGATGGGGGAAAAAACTTAGAGCTCACTAACAAGCGGATTCTAGGTCTGGGCAGATGGGAAGACAATGGTTGCGGAAGAAAATATGTGGGTTGCAGACCAAAACGGGAATGCGGCCGCTGTCTCCGAAGCGATACCAGATAACGGGCGAGTTGGAAACTTCCGCCAAAGCGCCCGTCTCAATATCTCGCGGGTGCTGTCCTTACTTGATTTTGTCTTCGCCTTCAGCGCCCGCAACAGGGTGTTCGACTCCCTGTTGGGCTTCGGCTTCTTCCATCGCTCGCTTGGTTTCCTCGGCGCGCTTGGAACGGGCTTCGCTGCGCTTCTGGCGCTTTTCGTCGAGTAGCTTCTCGCTTCCCAGCAGTTCAACGAAGGCGTTGTCGGCGCCGTCGCCTTTGCGCCATCCGGTGCGGACGATGCGGAGGTAGCCGCCGTTACGGTCGCCGAAGCGCGGTCCGATGGTGTCGAACAGCTTGTCGACCGCTGCGCTGGTCATCAGGTAGGCGAGCGCCTGGCGGCGGGCGGCAAGATCTCCACGCTTCCCGAGGGTGATCATTTTCTCGACCTGTGGGCGCATAGCTTTGGCTTTCGGGACAGTGGTCTCAATTCGCTCTTCGAGGATGAGCGATGTGACCAGATTTCGCAGCAATGAGCGGCGGTGGCTGGTGTTACGTCCCAGTTTCCATCCGGCTACTTTGTGACGCATGGCTGAATCCTTTGTTCCGGCGGGAGGAAAAGCAAATTCCTCGCTGCGCTCGAATGACAAATTTATAAGGACGGGTCAGAGACCCGTCCCCACACAGGCTTTCTACAGATCGTTATCGTTGCCGTAGGCCGACGCGGGTAGAATCTGGTTCGACGTGGGGCCTGGTACAGCATTGCCTTGTTCGTCGATCTTCATTCCCAGACTCAATCCCATGGTGCCCAGAATCTCCTTGATCTCGTTCAGCGACTTGCGGCCGAAGTTCTTGGTCTTGAGCATTTCGGCTTCGGTCTTCTGCACCAGCTCACCAATCGACTGAATGTTCGCGTTCTTCAGGCAGTTGTAGCTGCGCACGGACAACTCGAGTTCCTCGACCGAACGATTCAGGTTCTCGTTCTTGATCTCGGGCTTGCGCTCTTCGGACGACGTCGAAGTCTCGATATCTTCCTCGAAGTTGATGAAGATGTTCATATGGTCCTTCAGCAGCTTCGCCGCCAGACCGATGGAATCGGCCGGGATGATGGAGCCGTTGGTCCACACTTCAAGGGTGAGCTTGTCGTAGTCGGTGATCTGGCCGAGACGCGCGGCTTCGACCGTGTAGTTACACTTGCGCACCGGCGAATGAACCGAATCGATCGGGATGAAGCCGATGCCGAGATCCTCGTCGAAGTTCTTGTCGGCGGAGACGTAACCGCGGCCGCGCTTGAGCCGCATTTCCATATCCAGCTTGCCGCCTTCACTGACGGTCGCGACGTAAACGTCTTTGTCGAGCACTTCGACGTCGGCGTCGGCTTCGATCATTCCTGACGTGACTACGCCTGGTTGGTCGGCGCGCAGATAGATGGCCTTGGGTGCATCGCCACTGAGCTTGAAGGGAATCTGCTTCAGATTCAGGATGATGTCGGTGGCGTCTTCCACCACGCCGGGGATTGATTGGAATTCATGCAGCACGCCTTCGATCTTCACCGCCGTAACGGCGGCTCCTTCGATCGAAGAGAGCAGTACGCGCCTGAGGGCGTTGCCGATGGTTGTGCCGAAGCCGCGTTCAAACGGCTGGGCCCAGAAGATTCCGTACTTATCGGTGAGGGTCGAAGTATCGACCGCTAGACGTTTCGGTTTTTGAAAACCCTTCCACAGCATTTGTTATTCTCCTTCGGCCGTTTGGCTCAGTCCTGACTCCCTGAACTGGTCCGTGATGCGTTCAGGTCGGGCGTCGGGACAGGCTGATCTGGCTCGAAATGTGGACCAGAAAAATCTGTCGTTGGTTGTCGTTCGTCTTTGGTCGTTGGCCTTGGCTAACGACCACCGACCAACGACCAGTGACTACTTGCTGTACAGTTCGACGATCAACTGTTCGTTTACCGGCAGATGAATGTCTTCGCGCTTGGGCAACGATAAGACTTTGCCCTTATAGTGGTCGCGATCAATCTCCAACCACGTCGGTGCGTTCTGGTGGCTGGCGAATTCCTTTGCCGGTTCCAGAATCGCCAACTTGAGGCTGCCTTCGCGGATGGCGATTTCCTCGCCCACACTCACCTGGTACGAGGGAATGTTGACCTTGCGGCCATCCACTTGAACGTGGCCGTGTCGTACCAACTGGCGCGCCTGGCGGCGGGATACGCCGAATCCAAGGCGGTAAACCACGTTGTCCAAGCGGCGCTCCAGTTGTTGCAGCAGCAGTTCGCCAGTCACACCCTTGGTGCGCGCGGCCTTCTCGAAATAATTGCGGAACTGGCCTTCCTGGGCGAAGTAGATACGTTTGGTCTTCTGCTTTTCGCGCAGTTGCAAGCCGTAGCCCACGATTTTCGACTTGCGGTCCTTGCCGTGCTGGCCCGGAGCAAAGTTGCGCTTCTCGATGGGACACTTATCGCTGAAGCATTTGGTGCCTTTGAGGAACAGCTTCATGCCCTCACGGCGGCAGAGACGGCAGACGGGATCAGTATAACGCGCCAAGTTTCTTCTCCTTTAGATGACCGGTTTACAGGTTTGGCTTCACCCTTCGTCCCGGACGAAATTCAGTCGTTGGTCTTTGGCCGTTCGTCGTCGGCTTCGGTATTCGACTTGCGAACGACCGACGGCCAAAGACCAACGACGTCTTTCTAAACTCTACGGCGCTTTGGCGGACGGCAGCCGTTGTGCGGGATCGGCGTCGCATCCTTTATGTTTCGCACCTCGATGCCGGAGGCAGCCAGTGCGCGGATAGCAGACTCGCGTCCTGAACCGGGGCCGCTGACTCGCACCTCGACGCTGCGGACGCCGTGATCGCGCGCCATTACGGCGGCGTTCGATGCGGCCTGCTGGGCAGCGAATGGCGTGCCTTTGCGGGAGCCACGGAATCCCAGAGAGCCGGAACTCTTCCACGAGAGCACATTCCCAGCCTGATCGGCGATAGTCACGATCGTGTTGTTGAACGAAGCCTGGATGTGCGCAATGCCGTGGGAGACGTGCTTGCGCTCCTTCTTCTTGAACGTCTTCTTCTTGCCTTTTTTCTCTGGGGCGGCGGCGCCGCCTGCTGCTGCTGGTTTTGCCATAGATAGCTTCTAGCTCCTGGCTTCTAGCTTTTAGCTCCGAGCCAGGAGCTAGAAGCTAGAAGCGGATTTTATGTCTTTGTCGCCGTCTTCTTCTTTGCCGCTACGGTTCCTTTGCGCGGTCCTTTACGAGTGCGGGCGTTGGTGTGTGTGCGCTGTCCGCGGACCGGTAGGTTCCGGCGATGGCGATACCCGCGATAGGATCCGATTTCGATGAGACGCTTGATATTCATCGAAACTTCCTTGCGCAGATCACCTTCGACCAGGCCCTCGGCCTCGATTACCTGGCGGATGCGGTTGACCTCGTCCTCGCCCAGGTCTTGAACCTTCTTCATCGGTTCGACTTTCGCCTGGTCGAGAATGCGAGCGGCGCGCGGGTTGCCGATTCCATAGATGTAAGTCAGCGCAATATTAATGTGCTTGTTGCGCGGAAGGTCGATGCCTGCGATGCGTGCCATGTTTTTCCTTTGCCTATCTGTTATCCCTGGCGTTGCTTGTGTTTAGTAGTCTCGCAGATCACGCGGACCACACCCTTGCGGTGAATGACCTTGCACTTGTCGCAAATTTTCTTTACTGAGGCTCTTACTTTCATAAATCAGTCCTTAGTCGTTGGTCCTTGGTCGACTGCTACACAATTATTTATAGCGATACACTATGCGTCCGCGATTCAGGTCGTAGGGCGAAAGCTCTACCGCAACTTTGTCGCCCGGCAGGATGCGAATGAAATTCTTGCGCATCTTGCCCGAAACGTGCGCCAGCACCTGGTGCTTGTTTTCGAGTTCGACCTTGAACATGGCATTCGGCAGCGGCTCGAGAACCGTTGCCATCACCTCAATCGCGTCTTCTTTGCTCATCGACTCCTTAAGATTCGCTTCTAGCTGCTAGCTCCTGGCTACTGCGCTCTTAGCTAGGAGCCAGTAGCTAGAAGCTCCTACTGCGTCAAAATCATCGGGCCTTCTTTGGTTACCGCTACACAATGCTCAAAGTGAGCGCTGCAGCTTCCGTCGGCGGTTACTGCGGTCCACTTGTCATCCAGCACGCGCGTACCGGGCTGGCCGAAATTTACCATCGGTTCGATCGCCAGCACCATTCCTTCTCGCAACCGGGCGCCATGCCCGCGGGCTCCGAAGTTCGGGACTTGCGGCTCTTCGTGCAGCTTGGTTCCGATCCCATGTCCCACGAACTCGCGCACTACGCTGAAGCCGTTGGCTTCGACAAATTCCTGCACTGCCGCGCCTACATCGCCGACCGCATTGCCGACCCGTACCTGCTCGATGCCTTTGTACAGAGAGGCTTCCGTCACCTCGAGCAGCTTTCGAACTTCCGGCTTAACCGAGTCGTCCACAGGAACCGTAATCGCGGCGTCGCCGTAGTATCCATCGAGCACCACGCCGCAATCGATCGAAACGATGTCGCCCGCTTTAAGCACCCGCTTTTCCGACGGGATGCCGTGCACGATCTCTTCGTTCACCGAGGTGCAGAGCACGCAAGGATAATCGTAATAACCCTTGAATGCAGGCTTCGCGCCCAGGTCCTTGATCTTCTTCTCGGCGGCGCGTTCCAAATCCATGGTCGTGGCGCCCGGTGCTACCAGAGTGCGCAGGTGATTCAGCACTTCGCGAACGATGCGGCCGCTGGCCCGCATCCTCTCGATTTCAGCCGTCGATTTACAAACAATTGCCATCCCGATGCTCAATCACGTAAAACATCTGTCCGGTAACCTCGCCCACCGGATGATCGCCGTTCACCGAAACCAGACGCCCCTTCAGTTCATAATATTCCGCCACCGGGCGGGTCTGCCGATCATACGTCTGCAGACGTTCCCGGATCACTTCCTCGCGATCGTCGCTGCGGATTATCAGCGGAGAACCGTCAACATCGCAAATATCGGCGACGCGAGGTGGCTGGAAATAGACGTTATAGATGTGTCCGTTGGCGAGACAAGTCCTGCGTCCGGTGATCCGCTTTACCAATTGATTATAGTCCACGTCGATGCGGATCACAATTGGCAGGCATTTACCGCCGTGTAAGTTGTCAAAGACCTCGCTCTCAAAAAAAGCGTCCAGCCAGCCGGCCTGTTTGGCCGTGCGCGGGAATCCGTCGAGAATAAAACCCCGCTCGCAGTCCGCTTCACGGAGGCGCCACGCTACCATGTCGCAAACCAGATCGTCGGGAACCAGTTCGCCGCGAGCCATAATGGCCTTGGCCTGCACCCCTAACTCGGTGCCGCGCTGTACGTTCCCCCGCAGAATATCTCCCGTCGAGATCTGCGGGATGCCGTAATGTTCGGCGATCCGCTTGGCCTGCGTGCCCTTGCCCGCGCCGGGTGGTCCAAGCAAGACAACGGGCCCGATGTTTTGCGAGGTCTCCATCGAACTGACGCTAGTACATCCAGAGTTCCAGGCTCAACGCGGTCAGCTCGATGACCACCCGCCGACCGGGCGGTACGGCAACCTCAACCTTCATTATGTCCAACTGCGGCGGCCGCGAATGCGTCCGCTGCGTGGTGTAAATCCGTCGTAATGGCGCATGATGAGCTGCGCTTCAATCTGCGTCACCGTATCCATCGCCACGCCGACCACAATCAGAAGCGACGTACCGCCGAAATAAAACGTTACGCCCAATCCGTTGGTCATCCAAGTTGGAAGACGCTCGAAAAATGCTCCGATCGGTCCGTACAAGTGGTTGAGATGGATTCCCGTGATCATCCATTCTGGAATGAAGGAAATGATGATCAGGTACAGAGCGCCGACCAGAGTAATGCGCGTCAGAATTTCGTTGATGTGATCAGCGGTACGCTTGCCGGGGCGGATGCCGGGAATAAACCCGCCATACTTCCGCATGTTGTCGGCAACCTCGTTGGGGTTGAAGACAATCGACACGTAGAAGTAAGCGAAGAAAATAATGCCGACGGCATACAAGAACGTATAGAGCGGCTCGCCCCATCCCAGCCAATGGATCAGGTCGCCAAAATACCGGTTGTTGCGCAGGCCATATCCCATGGTTTGAGGCATGGTTAGGATGGACGAGGCAAAAATCACCGGCATCACGCCGCCGGCATTCACGCGCAACGGAAGGTGGGTAGATTGGCCTCCCATCACTTTGCGTCCGACTACGCGCTTGGCGTACTGCACCGGAATTCGCCGTTCGCTGCGTTCAACGTAGACGATAAACGCCACCACCAGAACCATGACGCCCACGAGCAAAATCATGGCCGGCGCGGTAAAGGCGCCCCAGGCATTGGTGCGGACTTTATCGACCAGGTCCGCGACGCCACGCGGGAGTCCGACTACGATGCCGGCGAAGATGAGGAGCGACATGCCGTTGCCGACTCCGCGTTCCGTGATCTGCTCGCCCAGCCACATGATGAACGCGCTGCCTGTGGTCAGGGTCAGCATGGTCATCAGGATGAAGGGCATGCCCGGATTAACCACGAAATCGCCTGACTTCTCGAGGCTGATAGCGATACCAAGAGACTGAACCGAACTCAAAATGACGGTTAGATAGCGCGTCCACTGGGTGATTTTCTTGCGTCCGAGTTCGCCTTCTTTCTGCAACTTCGCCAACGGCTCATAAACCACGGTCAAAAGCTGCAGAATGATCGACGCCGTGATATACGGCATGATCCCCAGTGCAAAAATTGTGAGGCGGCGGAGCTGGCCTCCGGAGAACAGGTCGACAAAACCTAAGAAAGTGCCTTTGTTCTGTTCGAAGAATTGCTGCAGCTTGTCCGCATTCACCCCGGGCGTGGGAATGTGCCCGCCCAGGCGGTAAACCGCCAACAGCCCCAGCGTGAAAAGAATTCGCTTGCGCAGGTCGGGGATGCGAAATATGTTGGCTAATTTCTCAAGCATTACTGCAAGACCTCAAACTTGCCGCCAGCCTTGGTGATCTTCTCCTGGGCGGATTTGGAAAACTTGTGTGCGTGCACGGTCAGCGCCATCGAAAGCTCTCCGTCGCCAAGAATCTTCACCGGATGTTTCGTGCTGATGACACCAGCCTTGCGGAGCACTTCGGGAGTAATCGTAGTCTCGCCGAGCGTAGCCAGCTTCTCCAGATTGACGATGTTGAATTCCTTGCGGAAGATGTTGGTGAAGCCGCGTTTGGGCATGCGGCGATGGAGCGGCATCTGGCCGCCTTCAAAACCACGCATCATGCGCGAACCACTGCGCGAACGCTGGCCCTTGTGTCCGCGAGTGGACGTCTTGCCCATGCCCGAACCCATGCCGCGGCCGACGCGCTTCTTGCCGGAGTTCGCCTTCTTCGGTGCTCGAATATTTGACAGATTCATAATGAAGCTCTCAGCCTTCAGATTTCAGCTACTGCACGATTTCGACCAGATGCGGGACTTTGGCAACCATTCCGCGAATGGCGGCGTTGTCAGGACGCTCAATCACCTGGTTCAACCGCGTGAAACCGAGTCCTTTGACTACCAGCTTTTGCTTTACCGGGGCGCAAATTGCGGAACGGACCCATTTCAGCTGGATCTTTCCGCTGCCCGCGTTTGGTTTCTTTGCCGTCATTCGAGACTCCGTCCTTCTATAACTCTTCCGCTGTCTTGCCGCGCAAGGCGGCTACATCGGCCCGGTTCTTCAGCTTCTTCAGGGCATCGAAGGTAGCCTTGATAACGTTGTGCGGATTGGTTGTTCCAATCGACTTGGTCAGCACATTCTGAATGCCGGCCGAGGTCATGACGGCCCGTACCGCACCGCCAGCGATCACGCCCGTGCCTTCGGGGGCGGGCTTCAAGAGCACCATCCCCGATCCGAAGCGTCCCAGCACAAGGTGCGGAATGCTGGTTTGGGTGAGGTTGATCCGCATGAGATTCTTTTTCGCCGACTCAATGCCTTTGCGAATCGCCTGGGGAACTTCTTTCGCCTTCCCTGAGCCGTATCCGACCACGGCGGAACTGGGATCTCCCACCACGACCAGAGCGGCGAAAGACAGGTTCTTGCCTCCCTTGACCACCTTGGTGACTCGGTTAATCGCGACTACCTGGTCTTTCAGTTGGTAGGAACCCGCATCGAGCTTCTTAATGACTGTTGGCATTCTGTGATTCTCGTTTCTTCTCTCCGCCGAGCTTCGCTCGGCCAACCGGGTCTAAGACCCGGTTCCACACTGAATCTAAAATTGCAGACCGGCTTCGCGGGCTGCGTCAGCCAAGGCCTTCACTCGGCCGTGATAGATATAGCCGCCGCGATCAAAGACGACCTTGCTAATCCCCTTGGCCTTCGCCCGCTCAGCGATCAACTTGCCCACTTCCTTGGCCGAGGCCACGTTGCCGCCAGTACGCCGCTCGCCCTTCTTGCCTTCGGCCGAATGCGCGAAGACTACAGTGTTGCCTTGTAGATCGTCGATCAACTGCACATAGATGTGGTTCAGCGAGCGATATACGTTCAACCGTGGCCGTTCCGAAGTTCCGAGGATCTTCTTGCGAATGCGTTCGTGCACATGCCGCCGGTTTGTATTTTTCGATGTCCGTGTAAGCATAAAAAATGTCCTTGGTCGTAGGTCGTTCGTCGTTGGTCAAAACCAAGACCTGTCGTCAGTTTGCGTTGGCCAACGACCACCGGCCAACGACAATTACTTTGCTCCCGTCTTGCCCACCTTCTTCTTCAAGCGCTCGCCCGCATAACGCACACCCTTGTTCTTATACGGATCGGGCGGACGCAGGCTGCGCATTTCGGCGGCAACCTGTCCGACTTTCTGGCGATCGATCCCGGTGACGCTCAGCTTGGTCTGCTTGGGATCCACGGTCGCTTCAATGCCGACGGGCAGCGGATACTCAATCAAGTGAGAGTAGCCAAGACTGAACACTACCGTGTTCTTGCCCTTCATTTCGGCGCGGTAGCCGATGCCGACGATTTCGAGGTCGCGCGTCCATCCCTTGGTAACGCCTTCGACGGCGTTGTTGACCAAGGCGCGCGCGAGACCATGGACGGCGGCTTGGGAATCGTTCTCTCGGATCGCCACCAGATTTCCGTCCTGTTGCTGGACTTTGATGCCGGCGGGCAGTGTCGTATCCAACTTGCCTTTCGGACCTTGAACGGCAACCGTGTTGCCTTCAATCTTGACCGTAACTCCCTTAGGGAGCGGGATCGGTTTTTTTCCAATTCGCGACATAAGCTCTAGCTCTTGGCTCCTAGCTTCTAGCTAAGTGCATTCTGCAGTCTCGACTCTGTGTCCGACTGCTTTGAAACTCCATCCTGGTGCTATGTCCCCTAGCCAACAGCTAGAAGCTAGTACCCAGGAGCTGTTCCTACCACACTTCGCAGAGTAACTCGCCGCCCAGACCTTGCTTGCGGGCCTGGCGTCCGGTCATCACGCCGCGCGGTGTGGTCAGAATGTTGATGCCCATCCCACCCAGTACGCGGGGGATCTCGGTGCGCCTTACATACACCCGGCAACCCGGGCGGGAGACGCGGTTCACGTTCGAGATCACCGCTTCGTTGTTGTTGCTGTATTTCAGGTAGACGCGCAGGACCTTGTGTCCATCTTCTTCCGTCGCCTTGAAATTGGAGATGTAGCCCTCTTCCTTCAAAATACGGGCAATCTCCAGCTTCAGCTTGGAAGCGGGAATATCCACCTTCTGGTGCCGGGCGCTAATCGCATTGCGAATTCGCGTCAGCATATCTGCGACCGGATCGGTCAACCTCATGCGTTCCTTCTCCTGAATCGCCCGTTTGCTTCGGCCATTCTTGCTTTGCGCCGAAGAACCCGCGACGACCTATTCCGCCTGATCTCAGCGGCCAAAGCCACCATCGTCAGGCACTCTTCACGGCACGGCTGAAACCGTGCACTCTCGACTTCTACCAGGACGACTTCGAAACCCCGGGAATCTCGCCACGCAACGCCAGGCCCCGGAAACATAGACGGCAGAGGCCAAACTTGCGAAGAAATGCGCGCGGACGCCCGCAGATCTGGCAGCGGTTGTGTTTGCGCGACGAGAACTTGGGTTTTCTTGCGTCCTTAACTCGTTTTGCGGTTGTGGCCAAACTTATCTCCTAATTCTCTCGTGTAGCAACGTTTCTACGTTCAATTCCTCATGCCCGGAACGGCATCCCGAGATGACGCAGCAGCGCCCGCGATTGATCGTCACTGCGGGCCGTGGTCACGATCGTGACGTTCATGCCCTTCTGCTTGTCCACCTTGGCATAATCAATCTCCGGGAAAATCAACTGGTCGTGCAAGCCCAGCGTGTAATTCCCGCGGCCGTCGAACGACTTCGTCGAAACCCCTTTGAAGTCACGCACACGGGGCAGCACAACATTCACCAACCGATCGAAGAATTCGTACATGCGGTCGCCGCGTAAAGTGACCATGGCGCCAATAGCCTGACCCTCGCGGACCTTGAAGGCCGCGATGGACTTCTTCGCCCGAGTCACGACCGGCTTCTGGCCGGTAATCTGCCCCAGCTCATTCACCGCCGGATCGAGAATTTTCGCGTTCTGCGTGGCTTCGCCCACACCCATATTGACCACGATCTTATGCAGATGCGGCACCGCCATGGGATTCTTGAGATCGAATTCCTTCATCAGCGTGGGTGCAACTTCCTTCTGGAAGCGTGCCTTCAGCCGCGGCGTCTCTTTCGCGCTGTGACGCGCGACCGCAGGAGCTTTCTGCTCTTCCTGCTGCCCACCCTTTTTTTCTTTTTTATCTTTAGCCATTGCGTTAATACCTTTTTCAGCTGCTCGCTTCCAGCTAGTGGCTAGGAGCTGAAGCCAGAAGCTTATTTATCCAGCGTCGTTCCGCACTTCTTACACACCCGCACCTTGCGGTCACCGCGAACTTCATGTCCGATGCGCACCGGTCCGCAAGTCCCGCAAACCAGTTGCACATTCGACAGCGCGATGCGGCTCTCCTGCTCGGCAATGCCGCCCTTTACGTTGCGCTGCGGGTTCGGGCGCACGTGTTTTTTCACGATCATGACGTGCTCGACCAGAATCTTGTTGTCGTTCGGAAACACGCGCAGGACGCGACCTTCCTTGCCCTTATCCCGGCCGGTGATCACCTTCACGGTGTCGTTCCGCCGGATATCAACTCGCTTATGTTCGGTACTTACAGTATGCATTTCCGAATCCTTCCGCTTCTCTTCGGTAGAAACGTCGCTAGCCACATTTCTACAGCTTGGGCCTAGATCACTTCTGGGGCCAGGGACACAATCTTCAAAAACTTCTTATCGCGCAATTCGCGGGCCACCGGCCCGAAAACGCGGGTTCCGACCGGCTCGCCCGCTTCGTTGATCAGCACTGCCGCATTCTCGTCGAAGCGGATATAGGTGCCGTCGCGGCGGCCATACTCTTTGTGGGTTCGCACAATCACCGCCTTGACTACGGTTCCCTTTTTCACCTGGCCGTCCGGGGAAGCCTCTTTCACGCTAGCGGTGACCACATCGCCCAGGCCGGCACGCAATCCCGTCGAGCCGCCCAGGGGCAAAATGACCTGCAGTTTGCGGGCGCCGGAATTATCGGCGACCTCAAGCCAAGTTCTCATCATCACGGCCATAATCGATCCTCCCCGAACGCTCTCTACTTCACTTCTGCAGCGGTGTGTTCCGGCACCAGCGCGGTTTTGCGCACAATCTGTTTGAGACGCCAGCGCTTTAACTTCGACAGCGGCCGGGTCTCTTCCAGGCGCACCACATCGCCGATGCGCGCCTCGTTCTTTTCGTCGTGCGCGTAAAACTTTTTCGCTTTCGAAACTACGCGGCCATAGAATGCGTGCGACTTCTTGCGCACCACCGAAACCACGATGGTCTTCTTCATGCGGTTCGAAACTACTTCGCCAACCACTTCCTTGCGCCGGCCGGCATCTGCGGGCTGAATCTGTTGTGCGTTTGTCTCGGGCATCACTTGCTCTCCGTTTTGCTGGCGGCGAGTTCGCGCTCACGGCCGATGGTCTTCACCCGCGCGATATCCCGGCGCATGCCGCGAATCTTCTTCAGGCTCTCGGTCTGCCCCATATTGAGCTGGAACTTCAGCTTGAAGAGCTGATCGTTGAGATCGCGCTCCTGGTGAAGAAGTTCTTCGTCGGTCAAGTTGCGGATTTTTTCCGATTTCATAAGTCAGTTCTCACTCTCAGTGCGCCGCCGATTCGCGCTTCACGAACCGCGTCCGCAAAGGCAGCTTGTGCGAAGCCAGACGCATTGCTTCCGAAGCATCCTGCGGCGTGACCCCTTCCATCTCGAACAGGATCTTGCCGGGACGAACTACCGCGACCCAGTGATCGGGCGCTCCCTTGCCTTTTCCCATACGAGTTTCGGCCGGCTTCTTGGTCACGGGCTTGTCCGGAAACAAACGGATCCAGATCTTGCCGCCGCGCTTGACGAAACGCGTCATGGCGACACGGCTGGCTTCGATCTGCCGATCGGTGATCCAGCCCGGCTCGAGCACCTTCAATCCGAAATCACCGAAAGCCAGCTCGCTGCCGCGCCAGGCTTTTCCGGTCATGCGTCCGCGCTGCTGCTTGCGGTACTTTACTTTCTTTGGCATCAACATAATTCGCTCTTAGCTTCTGGCTCTTAGCCCGAAACGTACGTGCTACGTTTCTACAGTTCAGCTCTAAAATGCGCCCCCGACTTGCTGCGGTTCGCGCTTCTTGGCCGCGGGCAGAATCTCGCCCTTGTACACCCAGACCTTCACTCCGATGACACCGTAGGTCGTGCGGGCTTCGGTGAAACCGTAATCGATGTCCGCGCGCAGCGTGTGCAGGGGTAGTCGGCCCTGCAAATACCACTCCGAACGGGCAATTTCATTTCCGTTCAGACGGCCGCTAACCCGAACCTTGATTCCTTTGCACCCAAAGCGCAGCGCCGAATCCACCGCCTTGCGCATGGCGCGCCGGAAGCCTACACGCTTTTCCAGTTGCAGAGCAATCGATTCTGAAACTAGCTGCGCATCGAGTTCGGGCTTGTGTACTTCCTGAATGTCGATGTAGATTTCGCGGCCATTCATGCGCTTCTGCACGTCGGCCTTGAGCTTGTCGATCTCAGCGCCTTTGCGGCCGATAATGATTCCGGGACGCGCGGTCTTGATGATGACGCGCAGCTTGTTACCCGGACGCTCGATGTCAATCGAGCTCACACCGGCCGACTTGAGCTTATCCTTCAACTCGTTCTTCAGCTTGACGTCTTCGAGCAGCTGCTTGTCATAATCGCGCTCGGCAAACCAGCGCGACTTCCACGGCTTGGTGTAGCCGAGCCGAAAACCATAAGGATGAACTTTTTGTCCCATCGTCTCTCCTAGATCAACCTAGCAACGACCCTAACGAACCCTATCGTGCTCCCGCGAACTTCTTGGCGGGCTTGGCTTTGCCCTTGCCCGCAGGCGCTTTGGCTTTGCCCTTAGCTCTGGGCTTGGACGCTCCGCTGGAAGTGCCGCTGACTCTCTCTGCGCCGACTACATTCCTCAACGCTTCGCCATTCTTGCCTCGTTCCGCCAGCTCGATCTCGATGTGCGAAATCCTGCGCACATAGTGAAAGGCTCGGCCCATCGGCGCTGGACGAATCCGTTTCATCCGCGGCCCATCGTTGGCTACCGCCCGTTTTACGTACAGGCTGTCTACATCAACATCCAAGCCCTTTTCCGAGCTCAGATAAGTAGCATTCTCCAGTGCCGAGCGGAGCAGCTTCTCTACCGTGGCCGCAACCCGCTTCTTGGTGAAGATCAGCGTATTGAGCGCGTCTTCCACCCGGCGGCCCTTGATCAGATCCAGCACCAGGCGAGCCTTCTGCGGCGAGACGCGCATAAAACGTGCTTGAGCTCGAAATTCCATTCTGCGTCTCCTTTACGCCTTCGGCACCGGCGCTGCCGGAGCCGCTCCCGCCGCTGGACTTGGAGCCCCTGGCCCACCCGGAATCCCGGCTGGCTTGGCTGCTGTCTCGGTCGCCGCCCGCATCGAGTGTCCCTTGAACTGGCGGGTGAAACTGAATTCGCCCAGCTTGTGGCCGACCAGGTTCTCGGTGATGTACACCGGAATAAACTTCTTGCCGTTATGCACGGCGATAGTGTGGCCCACCATCTCCGGGATGATGGTTGAACGCCGCGACCAGGTGCGCAGCACCTTCTTCTCGTTCCGAGAGTTCATGGCTTCCACCCGGGTTTGCAGGAAACCATCCACGAACGGTCCTTTTTTGGTTGAACGTGCCATAAGTCAGTCCTATTTCTTGCCGCGACGGTTGACGATAAATGCATCCGTCCGCTTGTTGTTTCGGGTCTTGTATCCCCGTGTCGGCTGGCCCCACGGGGTCACCGGATGACGGCCGCCGGAAGTCTTGCCTTCACCGCCGCCGTGTGGGTGATCCACCGGGTTCATGGAGACGCCGCGGTTGTGCGGCCGCTTCCCGAGCCACCGCGAACGTCCGGCTTTGCCGATGGTCACGTTTTCGTGATCCAGATTGCCGACCTGGCCAATTGTCGCCATGCAGCCCTGCGCGACTTTGCGAATCTCGCCGGACGGCAACTTCACCAGCGCATACTCGCCTTCCTTGGCAACCAACTGCGCTGCACCGCCGGCTGAACGCACCATCTGCGCGCCCTTGCCCGGCTTCAACTCGACATTATGAATGGTCGTGCCCGGCGGAATGTTGTGCAGCGGCAGCGCATTGCCCACGAGAATGTCAGCATCGGGACCGCTCAGCACTTTCTGGCCGACCTTCAATCCATCGGGCTGCAGGATGTAACGTTTTTCCCCGTCCGCATAGCTCAACAACGCAATGCGCGCCGACCGGTTGGGATCATATTCAATCGTAGCCACGGTCGCCGGAATGCCGATCTTGTCGCGCTTGAAATCAATAATGCGCAGCTTCCGCTTGTGGCCACCGCCGATAAACCGCATGGTGGTTTGGCCCGAATTGCGCCGGCCGCCGGTGCGTGGTTTCGGTTCGAGCAGCGGCTTGTGCGGCTGCGTGCTCGTAATATCGTCGTTGACCAGCGTGGTGCGATAACGCAGTGTCTGGGTCGTCGGTCTGTAAGTCTTAATTGCCATAAATCAGCTCTTAGCTTCTAGCTCTTAGCTTTTTCTTGCTACTGAAGTCTTTCGAGTTGGCCTATGACCAACGACGAACGACCGTCGGCTACAAATTCTGCGCGTACTCCGGCATCTTCTCGCCAGCCTTCAGGCGCACGTACGCCTTCTTCCAATCCGGACGGTAGCCGGCAAACTTTCCGCGGCGCCGTTCTTTTCCCGGATAGGTGGCAGTGCGCACGGAATGCACTTTCACTTTGAAAATTCCCTGCACGGCTTCTTTAATCTCCGTTTTGGTCGCTGCCGTCGCCACCTGGAAGACCAGCGTGTTCTGGTTTTCCTTGATGGCAAGGCCCTTCTCGGTAATTACCGGACGCCGAAGGATCTGGTATGCGGATTTCATCAGGCTACCTCCGCCGCTTTTTCATGCCGGGTGCGGCGCCGTGGAGAACGCGAAGCTTTCTTCGCCGCCGCTCCCTCACCTTCCGCTGGCTTGTGCTGCCGCTTCGAAATCGAACTCTTGAGCGAAATCTGCAGCTTCTCAATCGCCGGCTGCGAGAAGATCGCCCGGTCGTAGCGCAGCAGATGATAAGGATGAACCTCGTTGCCGTTCACCAATTCGACGCCGTGAAGATTTCGCGAGCTCAACGACAAGTTGCGATTCTCATGCTTTGGAACTTCAACCAGCAACGCCGTGCTATCGACTTTGAGGGCATTCAGCGCCTCGCGAAATTGTTTCGACTTGGGCTCCTTCACATCGAACGCGTTCACGATGATCAGCTTGCCATCGGCAAACTTCGAGGCCAGCGCCGAACGCAGCGCTCCGAGCAACTTCTTGCGCGGAAAAGCGTAGTCATAAGAGCGGGGCTGTGGACCGTGCACCGTGCCGCCGTGCCGCCAGAGTGGCGAACGAATCGATCCGACACGCGCCCGTCCAGTGCCCTTTTGTTTCCAAAGTTTCTTGCCGGCTCCGGAGACCAGTTTCTTATTCTTGGTCGCGTGCGTTCCGGCCCGATGGGCAGCCCGATAATGTTTCACCGCTTCCCACAGCAGGTCCTCGTTCACCGCGCCGAAGACTTCGTCAGCCAACTCCAGGCTGCCGACTTTGGCTCCGCTCAGATTGTGAATATCAATGGTTGCCATGTTCTGATCCTGATTCCGTTAAGCCTTCTTGGCCGCGCGCTTGGCTGCCTTCAACGGGTCAACCGTGGCAGATCCAGCAAATCCACGCCGCTCTCTGGGTGGTTTCTTGGCTTTTGTGATCACCAGGTATCCGCCCTTCGGGCCGGGCACGCTGCCTTCGACCACCAGCAGGTTGTCCTCTTTGTCCATGCCGAGCACGCGTAAATTGCGCACCGTGACTCGGTCGACGCCCATGTGTCCGGACATGCGCATGCCCTTGAACACACGCGACGGAAATGCCGATGAGCCGATCGATCCCGTGATCTGAAACATCGAACCGTGCGACTTGGGACCGCCGGCAAAATGATGCCGCCGGACCACGCCCGAGAAACCGCGTCCTTTGCTGATGCCTACAACATCGACGAATTTCTCGCCATCGAAAATGTCGACCAAGACTCGATCGCCGGCCTTCAAAACTCCATCGCCATTGCCTTCGGCTTTTTCTTCGACTTCGATTGGAACCTCGCGCATGAACTTGACCGGCGGCAGATTGTTCTTGCCGAGATGTCCGCGAGCTGGCTTGGTCAGCCGCGACTCTTTGACGAATTCAACCAGGCCGATCTGCGCCGCAACATAGCCGTCTTTGGTCTGCGTCTTATGCTGCGTAATCACGCAGGGTCCGGCCTGCAGCACGGTCGCGGGATGAACGTCGCCCTTGTCATCGAAGAGCTGCGTCATGCCGACCTTCTTGCCGAGAATTCCAGTTACCTTTGCCATTTCTCTTCTTCTCCGCCCAGCTTGGCTCTGTGGCTATTGGCTGGGGCTTCTCGCTTCAAAAGCTGAGAGCTGACGGCTGAGCTATTTATGTTCCTTGCCAAACGCCTTGATCTCGACGTCCACACCGGCGGGCAAGTCGAGTTTCATGAGCGCGTCTACCGTCTGCGGCGTCGGCTCCAAAATATCGAGCAGACGCTTGTGGGTGCGAATCTCGAACTGCTCGCGCGACTTCTTGTCCACGTGCGGTGAACGCAATACGCAGTATTTATTCTTCATCGTGGGCAAAGGAATCGGCCCCGCGATCTGCGCGCCCGTGCGCTTCGCGGTTTCGACAATCTCACCCGTGGACTGATCCAGGATGCGGTAGTCGTAGGCTTTCAGCCGTATACGAATTTTTTCGTGTGCACTCACTTTGGACTCTCGCTAACCCCTCCCGGCTGTCCGGGAAGAAAGAACTGGCGGCAAGTTGAGTCGTTTACGCGGCGTCTGAGCCGCGTGCCGAAATCCCGAGCAAAGCGAGGGATCTCAACTTCCGCATTAATTTGCTCAACGCTACTGCACAATCTCGCTGATCGTTCCTGCGCCTACCGTGTGCCCGCCTTCGCGGATGGCGAAGCGCAAGCCCTTCTCCATCGCCACCGGCGTGATCAACTCAATTACCAAGCTCACGTTGTCTCCCGGCATCACCATCTCGGTCGCCGCCGGTAGTTCCGCCACGCCGGTCACGTCCGTCGTTCTGAGATAAAACTGGGGACGATATCCCTTGAAGAATGGCGTATGCCGTCCGCCTTCTTCTTTCGTCAGAATGTAAACTTCCGCTTTGAACTTGGTGTGCGGCGTGATCGATCCCGGCTTCGCCAACACCATGCCGCGCTCGACATCATCTTTGCCAATGCCGCGCAGCAAGAGGCCCGCGTTGTCTCCCGCCAGGCCTTCGTCCAACTGCTTCTTGAACATTTCGACGCCGGTCACCACCGTCTTGCGGGTGTCGCGGAAGCCCACAATTTCCACTTCCTCGCCCACCTTTACCTTGCCGCGCTCGATTCGTCCCGTCACCACCGTGCCGCGTCCCGAGATCGAGAAAATATCTTCAATCGGCATCAGGAACGGCTTGTCGAGTTCACGCGCCGGCTGCGGTACACTCTTGTCCACCGCTTCCATCAACGCGTCAATCTGCTTCTCCCACTTCTCTTCGCCGTTCAACGCGCCCAGTGCCGACAGCCGTACCACCGGCACATCGTCGCCCGGAAACTTGTAGCTCTTCAGCAACTCGCGCACTTCCAGCTCAACCAAATCCAGCAACTCGGGATCATCCACCGCATCGCACTTGTTCAGCGCGACCACGATGTAAGGCACACCAACCTGGCGGGCAAGCAGCACGTGTTCGCGGGTCTGCGGCATCGGACCGTCGGTCGCAGCAACCACCAGAATCGCGCCATCCATCTGCGCCGCGCCCGTGATCATATTCTTGATGTAATCCGCGTGCCCCGGGCAATCGACGTGCGCGTAGTGCCGGTTCGCCGTCTCGTACTCGACGTGCGCGGTCGCAATCGTGATCCCGCGCGCCTTTTCTTCCGGCGCGTTATCGATCGAATCAAAAGACCGGAACACGATCTTCGGGTTGTGCTTCTGCAGAACCTTGGTGATAGCCGCCGTCAACGTGGTCTTGCCATGATCAATGTGACCAATCGTCCCTACGTTGCAATGCGGCTTATTACGATCAAATTTCTCTTTCGCCATTGGCTAAGCTCCGTACTATTGTTCTTCCGTAACTGCTATCTCTTTACCGTCCCCTGTACCCGGGCGATGATTTCTTCCGACACCGAGCGCGGGGCTTCTTCATACCGCGCGAAGTGCATCGAGTACTCGGCGCGGCCCTGGGTGCTCGAGCGCATATGAGTCGCATAGCCGAACATCTCGGCCAGCGGAACGATCGCCTTGATCACCTGCGAACCGGCGCGATGCTCCATACCCTCAATGCGTCCGCGGCGCGAACTCAGGTCACCCATAATTACGCCCGCGTAATCTTCCGGCGTAACTACCTCGACTGACATCACCGGTTCTAGCAACACCGGCGAAGCCTTGCGAGCAGCCTCTTTGAACGCCATTGAACCAGCGATCTTGAATGCCATTTCGTTCGAATCGACGTCGTGATAGCTGCCGTCGTAGAGCGTGGCCTTCACATCGACCATCTCGTAACCGGCCAGGACGCCGCCTTCCATGGCCTCTTGAATGCCCTGATCGATCGGCTTAATGAATTCCTTGGGCACCGAGCCGCCGATAATATCGTTAACGAATTCGTAGCCTTTGCCCGGCTCTTGCGGCTCCAGCCGGATCTTGGCGTGACCGTATTGTCCGCGGCCACCGGTCTGGCGGATGTACTTGCCTTCGGCCTCGGCCTTCTTGCGGATGGTTTCGCGATAGGCGACCTGCGGCTTGCCAACATTCGCTTCGACCTTGTACTCGCGCATCATGCGATCGACGATGATCTCGAGATGCAGTTCGCCCATGCCGCTGATGATGGTCTGCCCGCTATCAGGGTCGGTGTGAACCTTGAAGGTCGGATCTTCCTGCGCCAGTTTGCCCAGCGCCATACCCATTTTTTCCTGGTCGGCCTTGGTCTTGGGCTCGACCGCAACCGAGATGACGGGAACCGCGAACGTAATCGATTCGAGCGTGACGGGGTGGCTTTCATCGCAGATCGTGTCGCCCGTGCTCACGTTCTTTAAACCCACAGCGGCACAAATATCGCCCGCCAGAATTTCGCTGATGTCTTCTCTCTTGTTGGCGTGCATTTTCAGCAGACGACCGATGCGCTCGGTCCGCCGCCGTCCCGCGCTGAGCACGGAGTCACCGGATTTCACCTGCCCGGAATAAACCCGAATGAATGTCAGTTGGCCGACAAACGGGTCCGCCATGATCTTGAAGGCCAGTGCGGAAAACGGCTCTTTATCGTCCGGCTTGCGTGTGATCACTTCACCGTTTTCCGGATTCGTGCCTTTCACTTCGCCTGCATCCAGCGGAGAAGGCAGATAATCCACGACGGCATCCAGCAACGGCTGCACGCCCTTGTTCTTGAAAGCGGTACCGACCACGACAGGGAACAATTTCAATTCGATCGTCGACTTGCGCAGAGAAGCCCGCAGCTCCTCAGCGGATATCGCTTCGCCTTCGAGGAACTTGTGCAGGATTTCGTCGTCGTTCTCCGCGACAGTCTCTACCAACTGGGTATGGAACGCTTCGGCTTTCTTCTGGAGCTCCGGGGGAATCGGGCCAGTAATATACTCGGCGCCAATCGTGTCGTCCTGCCAGATGATCGACTTCATTTCAATGAGGTCAACTACACCTTTGAACTTGTCTTCCTGGCCGATGGGAATCTGAATGGCAATGGGCTTGGCGTTGAGACGCTTGCGGATGGTATCTACTGCATGCTCAAAGTCCGCACCCATCTTGTCGATCTTGTTGATGAAGCAAATGCGTGGCACGCCGTACTTGTCGGCTTGACGCCAGACCTTTTCCGACTGCGGCTGAACTCCATGAACCGCGTCAAACACAGCAACCGCGCCGTCGAGCACCCGCAGCGAGCGCTCCACCTCGGCGGTGAAATCCACGTGGCCGGGGGTATCGATAATGTTGATGCGAATGTCGCGCCACGAGCATGTGGTCGCGGCGGACGTGATGGTGATGCCGCGCTCCTGCTCCTGCTCCATCCAGTCCATTGTGGCCGTGCCCTCATGGACCTCTCCGATGCGGTGCGTCTTCCCCGTATAGAAAAGGATGCGCTCCGTCGTAGTGGTCTTACCGGCATCGATGTGGGCCATGATGCCGATGTTCCTGCACCGATCTAATGGGACTGTTCTGGGCACGACAAGCTGCTCTTTCTGGGCTCCGACTTCGTTTCTGATTTAGTAATTGAGAGATTGAGTAATTTGGTAATTCAAAAAACCGAATCGTCCTCTCAAATTACACAACTTCAAATTTCCCGATTACTCGATTGCTCTTACCACCGGTAGTGCGCAAAGGCTTTGTTGGCCTCGGCCATACGGTGAACGTCTTCCTTCTTCTTGATGGCTGCGCCTTTGCCGTTGGCGGCGTCCAGCAATTCATTGCTCAACTTGTCGATCATGCCCTTCTCGCCGCGTCCGCGGGAATAGGCAATCAGCCAGCGTATCGCGAGCGAAGTGCGGCGGTCGGCGTTGACCTCGACCGGCACCTGGTAGTTCGCGCCGCCCACGCGGCGGGTCTTGACTTCGAGTAGCGGCTTGGCATTTTCAACGGCCTTCTTGAACAGCTTCAGAGCCTCGTCGCCGCCTTTATCCTGCAGGCGCGTCAAAGCTTCATAGAAGATGCCTTCCGCCGTACTCTTCTTGCCCTGCCACATCATCGAATTGACGAACTTTGTCACCAGATCCGAACCGTAAACCGGATCGGCTTCGACTGTCCGCTTGGGAGTATGTCCTTTTCTTGGCATTCAGCTTCTAGCTCCTGGCTCTTAAACTTTTCTCGAGCTTGAGACGTCGCAAGCTACGCCTCTAGAGAAATTTCTAGGCCTTCGGGCGCTTCGCGCCGTACTTTGAACGGCTCTGTTTGCGGCCTGCTACCCCTACTGCATCCAGGGTTCCTCGCACTACGTGATAACGAACGCCTGGTAGATCCTTTACACGGCCGCCGCGAATCAGCACGATCGAGTGCTCCTGCAGGTTATGGCCGACGCCGGGAATATAAGTCGTAACCTCGATCCCGTTGGTCAAACGCACGCGAGCAACCTTGCGCAACGCGGAGTTCGGCTTCTTCGGTGTTTGCGTGTATACACGCGTGCAAACCCCGCGCTTCTGCGGACATCCCTGCAGCGCCGGACTCGCCGTCTTGTATCGCGGCCGCTTGCGACCATCACGCACCAATTGATTGAAGGTAGGCACTCTTTGCTGCTCCTTCGGCAACGCCCGTTCGCGCGCCAATAGAGGCGCGTCGGCACACGGACGCCGCTGGGACTTTGCCCTGGCTCAGGGTCTGGCTGGTGATCCACCAACCATGCTTCTCACGGCACACAACTCCGGTGAGAGATTTTCGGTTTCCCGTTCAGACTGATCAGCTACGACGGTGGTGCCAGGCCCGAACTGAAAAAGCTAGGGAGGCACTCCGTTTCGTCAGCCTTGCCCCGCATAGCCTCCCAAAAGGCGGAAGGTGCGCGCGGGACATTTCAGCGAGGGCATCTTCAGAACTACTCCGAAGAAGTGTATCTTACGGCTCAGCTGCTCTCTTTGGGACTCTCGCGCACCGAAAACGGGCAGCGAACGAATCCACAGCCTACAGGCAAGCCAGAATGAACTCGCGGAACCCTTTAAATATATCAACACTCTTGACACATCGTCAACCATGGTTAGCTGCATCCCAGAGTAGGGCCGCGAACATCAGGTGAGCGGGCGCTGAGCGACAGTCGTTGTTCGGCTTTGTCGAGGACTTCGACGTCTACGACCGCCGTAAGAGCCCCGGCTTGCTGAAAAGATTCGCAGCCTCTACACTGGAAATCTTCCAGAGAGAATAAATTCCTAAAAGACGTTGCTCGCTTCCTGGGCGACCATGGGAGCGGGGAGGATGAATGAGTAGGTCCGGTATTGTGGGGTTCGCGGTTCTCGCTCTTCTCATTTGTCTGCTTGGCGGCCTGCCCGGATGCGGCAGCAGCAGCCCGGTCAGCACCACAACTTTCGCAGTCCCGGCCAGCGTCACCCTCACTCCCACCCCGAACGTGTCGATGGAGATTGGCACGTACCAGTCGTTTTTCGCAAGCGCTCTGACTTCCACCAAGACCACGATCGTCGAGCCCGTGTCCTACCAGTCCAGCAACCCCGCCGTGGTTACTGTTGCCAGCAACGGATTGGCGTGCGCCGGTAGTTGGAATTCGTTGAGCAATCCACAGATTTGCACCCCAGGCCCGTCGGGCGTGGCCGTGGTCACTGCAAGCGCTCAAGGAGTGAGCAGTCCTTCAACGACTGTTTACGTTCATCAGCATATCGATAAAGTCGTTGTAAGCGTCCTTCCTATGCCGAATCAACCGCCGCCCACGAACCCGTGTTTTTCCGTGGGTCAAACCGCCAACTACCAGGCAACCGCGTATAGCCGTGGCGTGGACATAACTTCCACGGTTGGAGTCTTTAACTGGCAAATTCTAGTCTCGAACGTCGCAACCGTGAACACTAATGTCGCCGGCTTGCTCCAGGGACAGGTCCAGGTAACGGCCAAAGCCCCCGGCCTCGCCCCGCTCTTCGCCACAATTGGGAACGTCAGTAGTGTGCCGCTTGACTTCACGACATGCCCAGTGGAATCGATCACGCTCGCCGTCACAACTTCAACGGGCACTTCAAAAGCCATCACACCGACGGTCATCGATACGCTGGGCACGACGATCACCGGAATTCCGTTAACCTGGAGTTCTTCCGAGCCTGGGTCGGTGACGGTGAGCAGCGCCGGCGGAGCAAGTGCATCAGCGAGCGGCGGCAGCGCGACCATCATTGCGTCTTGCACACCGCCCAACTGCAATACGGGGTTCTATCCGTCGTTGCCGATCTATCCGGCGAACGTGGTGACCCTGACGGTAAACCCCACCGGAACCACCCCGAGCAGTACCGTGTATGTAAGCACAACGAACTGCGGAAAGATCGATGGCTGTTTCAGCACAGTCGCTCCGATCACGATTCCCGCGAACACGCTTGGGACCTTCGTTACTTTGCCTGCGACCCCGAACTCGCTGGTCTTTAATCGGCAGGGGACAAGCGCTTATCTGGGGACAGATTCCGGACTGCAGGGCACTGTAGGTCTCGCTGTGATCGATGCCTCGGGAAATACCGTAACTCAGTTCCGATCTTTGCCGGGCAAAATATTAGCAGTTTCTCCGGATGGAACGATCGTCGTTATTTCCGACACCGTAGACCAGCCGAATCACGTGTTCGTCTATAACACGGCAAGCAACGCCTTTTCGACGTTTGAGATCGCGGGAGCAACTGCAGCCGACTTCTCGCCGGACAGTCTGAAAGCTTACATCGTGGCGGGCAGCACAATGTATGTCTACTCGAAGTCCGATGCGCTGCGAACCATTTCTCTTGCCGCTCCGGCCGAGAGTGTGGCTTTTCTTTCCGAGGGCGCGTTTGGCTATGTGGGTGGGGGCGCGCCTTTGGCGCTAAGCGTCTGGAGAACCTGCGACAACGGGCGCGCCGACACTGTTACTGTCCCCGCAGTACCGACCTTCATGAAGACGCTTCCAGGCCCGGCCCGCCTGTTGCCGCCAGATTCTCCCGATACCTATCATATTTTGGCGGTGGACCCTCCCGGCATCGATATTCTCAGCGTGAATACGACGCCGTCTGGCTGTACGCCGCTGGTTGCCGATGGGCCGGTTTCATCCTTCAACCTCGGTCAAGGTAACTTTGCTCCCAAGCAATTGATCGTCTCGGAAGACGGTTCGACCGCCTACGTACTCACCTCGAATCTAACCAGCATTCTGGTGTTCAATATTCCTGGTCAGACATCGACCGCCATTTCGCTTGCTGGAAATGCGATGCCCCTCAGCGCCACGCTTACGCCGGACGGCAAGTTGCTCTACATCGGGGCGAACGACGGAACCGTGCACGTGGTGAGTACCCAGGCAGGGGGGGACATTCAGCAAATCCCGTTGCCCCAAGGCCTGTGCCAGAATTCGGTGGGGCAGCCACTTCTTATTACTTGTAATCCGGATTTGATTGCGGTGAAGCCGTAGAAGGCGGTCGTTGGCCGTTCGTCGTTGGTCGTTGGCCGTTCGTCGTTGGTCGTTGGTCAAAAAAGAACCTTACGGACTCTGCGGCCGATGAGTGGGATTCCCGGCGAACGACCAATGACGAACGACCAACGACATTTAAGCTTTTGCCTTTTCCAGTTCCCTGCCCACGCTATCCAGCACACCGTTGATGAATTGCACCGACTCGGGGCTGGAAAACTTGCGTGCAACCTCGAGCGCTTCATTGATAATGACGGCGCGCGGCGTGGAGGGAAATCCCATCATCTCGGCCACTGCGGAGCGAAGGACGTTGCGGTCTACGGTGGCCATGCGATCCATTCGCCAATGTTCAGCGTGACGCTCGATCAATAGATCAATCTCGGCGGTACGGTCGGTGGCGGTACGGAAAAGGTCTTCAGCGAAGCCACGCACGTCGTCTTCGGTGGATTCTTGCTCGCGCCAAAACGTTCGCCGGACCTCCTCGGGAGTTTGCCGGCCCATGTCGGCCTGGAACAACATTTGCAAAACCATCTCGCGAGATTTTCGGCGGGTGCCCATAGGAAGCTGTCACCTTTTAGTTTACAGGAGATGAGGAGACGCATCACCGGCCGCGTTTTTTGGGACGAGCGGAGAGCTTGCGCTTTCGGTTCTTGCTGAGAGCGGAGACCTGATTGCTGATTGCTTTCTTGCCAACGACCGACGACGAACGACCAACGACCGCTTTCGTCAGATTCGCCATCTCAACCGCTGCCAGCGCGGCTTCGAAGCCTTTATTCCCCATCTTCAGGCCGGCGCGGTCGATGGCCTGTTCCAGGTTGTCGCAGGTAAGCACGCCAAAAGCATGGGGCACGCCAGTCTCCTGCGCGGATTGCCCGATGCCGCGCGTGACTTCATTGACAATAACATCATAATGCGCGGTGTCGCCACGGATCAGGCAACCGAGGCAAATGATCGCATCGTATTTCATGGTCGACGCGAGAGTGCGCGAGGCTGACGGAATTTCGAACGCGCCGGGAACGCGAACCACCTGAATATCCCGGCGTTTCGCGCCACAGCGCAACAGGCCATCGAACGCGCTTCGAAACAGTCGTTCCGTAATGAACTCGTTAAAGCGCGAGACCACAATGCCGAAGCGTCTCCCAGCGGCGCTGAGATTGCCCTCCAGCGCTTTGACCTGAACGGGAGGCAATGGCGAATCTTGTTTGTTGTCTTTCTCCGTGACTCTGTGCCTCCGTGGTGAAAGCCTTTGCTCAGCGGAAATCCGCGCAGATCCGTGGCGTCTTTACTTACCTTTAAGTTGTGCCGGACGCTTCTCCAGAAACGCCGTCGTTCCTTCTTTCTTGTCCTCCGAAGCGCAAGCGACGCTGAAGAGAACGGCTTCCAGATACAAGCCTTCCGCCAGGGTCATTTCCGTACCTTTGTTCACCGCCTCCATGGCGTACTGAACCGCAAGCGGAGAATTGGCGATAATTTTCTGCGCGATGGCTTCTGCGCGAGGAACGAGTTCCGCAGGGGGAGTAACTTCATTTACCAATCCAATGCGATGCGCTTCCTGCGCGCTTATAATTTCGCCCGTCAACACAAGTTGCATGGCGATCCCTTTGCCCACCAGCCTTGGCAAACGCTGCGTGCCACCGTAGCCCGGGATAATGCCGAGCTTCACCTCGGGCTGGCCGAGTTTTGCGTTTTCGCTGGCCAGACGCATGGTGCAAGCCATCGCAATTTCGCATCCGCCGCCAAGCGCAAAGCCATTGATACAAGCGATGACCGGCTTGCCCAGGTTCTCGATCAGATCGAGCACGGACTGGCCGCGATGCGTGTACTCCTTCCCGGAAACCGCGTCCTGCCTAGCCAGTTCGCCAATGTCGGCCCCTGCGATAAAGGCCTTCTCGCCAGACCCAGTCATTATTGCGACTCGGACTTCACGGTCGTCTTTGACCGCGGTGAAGGCCGCGCGCAACTCTTCCATCGTGGCCATGTTGAGCGCGTTGAGCACCTTGGGCCGGTTAACCGTGACGTAAGCAATCGCGCCCTTTTTCTCGAAAAGAATGTTTTCAAAGTTCATAAGTTCAAACCTGCTACAAGCATTAATCTAACCCCTGTCATTCTGAGCGAAGCGAAGAATCCGTGCAATTTAGCTGGTCGCGGCGGAATGCAAAGATCCTTCAATTCGCTCAGGATGACGAGTGGCTCACAGCTTGTTCGGCTTCGGATTACTCGGGTCCGAATAGTCGTAGAATCCCTTGCCCGTCTTTTTTCCATACCAGCCAGCCATCACCAACCGCTTTAGCAACGGCGGCGACGCAAATCGCCGTTCTTTGAATTCGTCATACATCACGTGGGTGATGTAGTAAGTCGTATCCAGCCCCACGAAATCGAGTAGCGTGAATGGACCCATCGGATAACCGCAGCCTAGCTTCATGGCGTTGTCAATGTCGTCGATCGAGCCTACGCCCTCTTCGTAGGCGCGGATGGCGTCGAGCAGATATGGCACCAGCAGACGGTTCACGATGAATCCGGTTTTGTCGCTGGTGCGCACTGGTACTTTGCCGAGCTTTTTTCCGAATTCGTAAGCGGCATCGTAGACCTCGGGCGACGTGGCAATCGTGCGCACGACCTCTACCAATTTCATCAGAGGAACGGGATTAAAAAAATGCAACCCGATAAACCGCTCTGGGCGTTTGGTCGAAGTCAGAAGTTCAGTAATGGAAATAGACGACGTATTCGAAGCGAAGATGGCATCCTTTTTCACGATGCCGTCGAGAGACGCGTACATCTTTTTCTTGTCTTCGACATTCTCGATAATGGCTTCGATTACGATGTCGCAGTCAGCCAGGTTCTGCTTGTTCGTCGTCCCTTTGAGGCGGGCGCGGATTGCATCTTTCTGCTGCGCCGTGATGCCGCCCTTTTCCGGTGGCCGTTCGGCAAACTTGGCCAGTGATTTCTCGATCCCGGCAAAGCCCTTGTCGAGAAACTTCTGCTCAACTTCGAGAACTGTAACCTCGCATCCAGCCATCGCTGCGACCTGCGCGATTCCCGAGCCCATCAGTCCACAACCAAGAACGCCTACTTTCTTAATTTCCATAATTGCTCCAAAGAGAACATCGCCACCGATCTACACGGATTTTGCGGATAGACCTTTGATTCTTGATCCGTGAGGATCCTCTTAAATCCGTGGCCAAAACTTAATTCAAACTCTCCACCACCATCGCAATCCCCTGCCCGCCGCCGATGCACGCTGTCGCCAGGCCATACTTCTTTTTCCGCCGCCGCAACTCGTACAGCAATGTGATCACCAGCCGCGCTCCGGTAGCGCCCAGCGGATGCCCCAGGGCGATCGCTCCGCCATTTACGTTAACTTTGTTGCGATCGAGTCCTAGCTCTTTTTCGACCGACAGATACTGCGCTGCGAAAGCCTCGTTCACTTCGATCAAATCGATGTAATCCAAAGTCAGCCCAGCTTTTTGCAGCGCGATCTTCGTCGCGGGCACCGGGCCGCGGCCCATCAGCTTGGGTTCAACCCCGGCAATGCCCCACCCCACGATTCGCCCCAGCGGCTTCAATCCCCGCTTGCCAGCTTCTTCGAGCGACATCACCACGACCGCCGCAGCGCCGTCCACGATACCGCTGGCGTTTCCCGCAGTGACACTGCCGTTCTTGCCAAACGCCGGTTTCAGCTTGGCCAAACCTTCCATGGTGGTCTGCGGACGTCGATGATCGTCTTCGCTCAACGTCTCGCCCGAGGGCTCACCCTTGCGATCCTTGAGCGGCACGGGGATTAACTCCTCCTGCAGCCGGCCATCTTTGTATGCGGCGTCGGCTAACTGTTGGGAGCGCAACGCAAATTCATCCTGAGCCTGCCGCGTGATGCCCTGCTGCTCCCCATAAAGCTCCGCGGTGTTGGCCATGTAAAGCCCACAATAGGTGTCGAGCAGCGCGACCATGAGCGAGTCTTCCAGCTTTCCGCCCGGGGCAAGAGTGAAACCGTCGCGCCCGCGAATCACGAACGGCGCGTGCGACATAGCTTCCATACCGCCCGCCAGCACCACGTTGGCTTCGCCCAGCTGAACCATCTGCGCCGCGTTCACGATGGATTGCATCCCCGACCCGCACAAACGATTCACCGTGAGAGCGGGTGTTTCGATGGGCAGACCGGCTCGCAGGCCCACATGGCGCGCGCCGTAGAGAGCGTCGCCAGAAGTCTGCTGCGCATTGCCAAAAACCGCGTGATCGAAATCCTGTGGATCCAACCCTGCGCGCTCAATCGCAGCCTTCCCAGCGATGGCACCGAGTTCCTGTGCGGTAAAATCCTTCAGCTTGCCGCAATAACGTCCAAAGGGCGTACGCGCCCCGCTCACAATTGCGATGTCCCCGGGTTTCAGCATTGGCGTCCTAGTTTATTTTCTAGTATGAATTCGAGTGGTCAGAAGAGTTCCGAGTGGCCTAACCAAACTCGTTAGTTTAACAGTGGAGAATGCGAGCGGCAACCGAAGGGGAGGACTTCAGCGAACCTGAAGATTTCCTGGCAGTGATTTGCTCTCCGCGGACTAGGCGGCGGTTCTCAGCGATCTCCGCGATTCAAGACTTTGTTATTCGCGAGCCTGATCAAAATTCTGGAACGCGGAGGTCTGAAACGAGCCGCCGAGTCCGCTGAGAAACTCAATCTCACGCGACTGCTGCCGCCACGAGCGACGCCGCAAGTGCGACAATCTTGCCCGCCCCCTGCCCGACGGCGGTTTGCAGCGCTTGCTCAGCTCGATTGATCACTTCGGTCACGATGTCCACGGGGTCGTACTCGCCGCGCACCACGGCTTCCGCGAGTCCCGCGCTGAATTGAACAGGTTCGTGTTTCTCCGGCATTCGTATTTGAGCCAGGAGTCTTTGCAGCTTTTCTGCTGCCATCACGCCTTCTTTTTCCGGTGTTTCCCCCAGCACGATAGCAATGGTCGTCATCTCGTAACGGAATGCAAGATCGTTCTGCCGGATATTGGCGGCGAAAAGTTGCCCAATCTGTTGCATCACAGCTTCCACCGCCGATTCGCCAAACTCTTTTACCATTGCGGCTTTTTCGCCAAACTGCATCAGCAGAACTGTGAGCGGAGTGCTCTGCTGGGCATTGCGCCGGGTTTCCGCCATCAGGAGATCGAGATACGAAGCCCGTTTCAGCAGTCCCGAACGCTCGTCGGTCACCGAAAGGTTCTTGACCAGGCGGCGAAGTCCGGCATTGTTCAACGCGATAACAATTTGGTCGCTGATCGTCTTAAGCACCATCACATCGTTAGAGCCCCAGGCATGCGGCTTGCTGTCCATAAGAAGCAGGAGCCCGACGTGCTCCGATCCGTCGCTCAGGGACAAGGCCAGTAGCGACGTGACCGCCAATTGCGACAGAGCTTCGCGGACTGCTTGCAGGTCGGAACTAGACTGCGTATCGGCGATGGTGACGGTGCCACCGCCGCTGATGGCCAGATCGTGGACCGTGGTCGCGATTTTTTCCAGCGCGCGGGCCTCTCCAGGCTTGCTGAGTTCGCTGCAATATTCTTTTACGCTGGTAGTGTGCAGGCCCGGCTTACGCATGGCCACCACGCACCGGCTGACCTTCCATTGCGCGCCAATTTCCTTGGCCGCGGTCAACATCACCGCGTCCGCGTTGCTTTGACGATAGAGTTTGCGGGTGATTTCGGCCACGCGCGCAAAGCTGCTGACATCGGTGGATTCGCTTGATTGCGCCAGCTCGGCCTGTGGCGGCGAGGTCCGCGAATCCGCGGGCATCGAGGATGCCACGGTTGGCCCTGGAGCGGATCCCGCATAGGTTGGAATCAGGCCCGCCGTCATGTAAAGCTGACGCAGATCCTGGTTGCGCTCCTCTTCGCGGGGAAACAGTTCCTGAATCCGCTGCAAGCGCTCCACCGCTTTAGAGCGCATGCCGTATTGCACGAGAATCTCCGCTTGCAGCATCAGATCCTGAAGAGCTGCCGCGCCCAACATTTTGTCCTGATCGGGAAGCGGGGCCGCCGCTGCATCCGCCATGCTGGAGAAGCGCGAGGCGATCACCTTGAAACGGTTGTCGTCAATCTTCCCGCGCAGCATTTCCAGCCGCTTCTGGTGTCCGGGTTCATAGGAGTCCACCTCGGCAGCCCGATCCAGCGAATCCGCCGCTTTTGCATAGTTGCCGACGCTGCAGTAAAGATCAAAGAGCTTGAGCAGCGTCTGGCAATAGTCGCTCTCGCGATTCGACGCATTAAACTGCTCGCCCATGAATTCAAGCAGTTCAGGAGACGCGCGGTGCCGAGCTGAAATATCCTGAATCATCGCCAGGAAGGCTCTCCGATCCCCTTTGCGGCGATGATATTGCTCCAACTTGCGGCCCAAGGCGACGGCTTCCGCGTCCTGTTGGCCATTGATGAAGAGTCCAATCAGGTTCGCAACCTCCTGCACCCGCGAGGGATTCTCCTCGAATAATTGCCACAGGATTGGTTCGGCGTCGCTCAAACGATTAGCAGCCAATAGCGCCTTGGCATAAGTGTCTCGCATTTCTTCCGACGAAGAGCCGGCGCCGACTTGAGACTCGAGCACGAAAATAGCGGCCCCCGCCTGTCCCTGCTCCAGAAGATTCTTGCTGTATCCCAGGGCAATCTGCGGATCGGCGGGATCCTCCGCATAGGCGCGTTCCATCCATTGCGCCGCGTTGCCGCCTGATGCCTGAGTCAGCTGCGCAACCTTCAGAAACGCAGCCGCAGCCGCCTTGTTCTCGCCAAGCTCGGAAGAGAGTTCTCCAAGACGTTGCAAGTTCTGCGCACTGGAATCCAGCGTGAGAGCGCGCTTCAGAGCCGTGAGCGAATCTGCTTTGCGTCCTTGTTTCGCGAGCTCTTGAAACACGCTTTCGTAGGTTTCGAGAGCCTGCTTCGGGTGCGACTTCTCCAGCAGTTCGCCGAATCGAAGCTTTTGTTCCCAGGTCGGAGCCACAAAACGAGCCAGCTTCTTATAAGTCAGGCTTGCCCGAGTGGCATCACCGGCCTCAATCTGTCGCTCGAACAGGTCGCCCAGCAGCTTGACCGCCTGCGGAATGCGTTGCAGGGAAAGGCACAGATCGGCCGCCATCTGGCAGACCGTGTCATTGCCGGGCTCCGCCGCCAACACCTGAAGGTAGTCCTCGAGTGCCTCGGCGGTCTTGCCCTTCTGGAGAAGCTTTTCGGCACGCTCCACACGTTTTGTGATTTCGGTTCGATCCATTCGTTTGATTATGTCTGCCATGAAAGCTAGCGCCGCGCGGAGTAACCCATTCAGAGTCTAGGAGCAGGTTACTGGGGCGGGCAACGAAGTACGGACCGAATGCGATTACGAAAGTCATAAGCTGAATAACTCTTTGGGAAATTAAGGAACCTCTGATATACGTGCCGGAATGCCCAGGGACGACGAGACTAACCGGGAAAATGGACTCCGGCACCAGCTAAGCGCCGGTCAAATGGCCATGGTGGCGGTGGGCGGCTCGATTGGCACAGGTTTATTGCTCGGCTCTGCCGCCGCCATGGAGATCGCCGGACCGGCCGTCATCCTGAGCTTTGCAGTGGCCGCCTTCCTCTGCTGGACGGTGACCATGGCGCTCGGCGAACTGTCCAGCGCGCATCCAGGAGCCGGCTCTTTCGGCCTCTATGCTGATCTTTACCTGAACCGGTGGGCTAGCTTCGTCTCGCTCGCGGGATACTGGATCGCCATCTCCGTTTCGGTGGGTGCCAATCTGGTCGCTTCTGCAACCTACATGCGGTACTGGTTTCCAACCGTTCCGGCTCTGGTGTGGGTGGCGTTGTTCTCCCTGGTACTGATCGCGATTAATCTTCGCAGCGTCGGCGACTACGGCCGTTTTGAATACTGGTTCGCAATGGTGAAACTGGCGACCATGGTGACGTTCATCATTATCGGCGGTACTTTATTGGCAGGCGGGCGTGTTCCCGCGCAGTATACGGCGCAAGGAGGCTTTTTCCCCAGAGGCGCTCTTGCCCCTCTGCTTGCCATGACGTTCGCGCTATACACCTTTGGCGGCATAGAAATCGTGGCCATCACCACCGGTGAGTCGCGATCCGCAGCTGAGATTCCGCGTGCCGTAAGGTGGACCTTCCTCACGCTGGCTCTGGTCTATATGGGTTCCATCGCGGTGCTGGTAGGAGTGATGCCGTGGAATCGAGTGGGCGTTACTGAAAGTCCGTTTGTGACCGTGTTCCGCACGGTGGGAATTCCAGCGGCGAGTAGCCTGATGAGTTTCGTAATCCTAACGGCCGCTCTATCAGGCGCGAACGCTAATCTGTACTCCGCCTCGCGGATGCTGTTCTCGTTGGCGCGAAGAGGATGGGCACCCGCGCCCTTGGGTCGCCTGAATGCGGCAGGATCGCCAAGGCTGGCCCTGGTCACTTCCTCCTACGGAATCGTAGTGGCCGTAGTTCTGGAAAAATGGGCTCCCAGGAATGCGTTCGTGTACATACTTACGGGCGCATTGTTCGGCCTGATGCTTTCCTGGCTGGTCTCGCTGGCCGCGCACATTTCGTTTCGCCGGCGGACGACTTCCGCCCGGATAGCCGCACTGCCCATGCGCTCCCCGCTGGGCGCCTGGGGCTCGGCGTTGGGACTCACCCTGGTAACCGCAGCCGTTCTGAAGACCTGGTGGGACTCGCGGGTCAGTTTGATTAGCGGCCTGTCCACCTTGTTGATCCTCAGCGTGGCCTATCTGTTCCTAAGGTCAGGGGATGCCACCACCTGAGACTTTGCAAGCAACGTCTCTAAAGCTGTCCTGTTGTAGAGACGCAGCTCCGCTACGTCTCCGTGTTCGGCTCCCGGCGGTACAATATCGCCATGACCGACGAACTGCTCCGTTACCGCTCTGAGTTTCCCATTCTCGAACGCACGACTTACCTGATCAGCAATTCACTGGGAGCTATGCCACGTGGGGTTTACGACGCCATGAAGGGCTACGCTGATATTTGGGCCAGTCGCGGCGTCCGCGCCTGGGAAGAACGATGGTGGATGCTGGCCGCCGAGGTCGGGGACGAGATTGGCGTGCTGATGAATGCGCCGAAAGGTTCCGTCTCGACCCATCAGAATGTCACGACTTGCCAAGCCGTGGTCGCTTCCTGTTTTGATTTTTCCGGCAAGCGGAACAAAGTCGTTTACACCGACATGAACTTCCCCTCGGTGATGTATTTCTGGGAGGCGCAGCAAGCCACCGGCGCGCGAGTCCACATGGTCAAGACGGACGACGGAATCACGATCCCGACCGAGCGCCTGCTGGATGCCATCGACGAGCAAACCTTGCTGGTTCCGATCTCGCATGTAATCTTCCGCAGCGCGTTTATTCAGGATGCCAAGGCGATCATCGAGAAAGCCCACAAGGTGGGCGCGTATGTCGTGCTCGACACTTTCCAGTCGCTCGGCACCGTCCCCGTAGACGTTCAAGCTCTCAATACCGACTTTGCTTGCGGTGGAGTTTTGAAATGGTTGTGCGGCGGTCCCGGCGTGGGCTATTTGTACGTGCGTCCGGATCTCGGGAAGAAGCTGCGACCCAGATTAACAGGCTGGACCGCCCACGAAAATCCCTTCGCCTTCGAGATCGGCCCCAACCGCTACACCGATCCGCCGTACCGCTTCATGAACGGGACGCCACACATACCGTCGCTCGAAGCCGCGCGTCCCGGCCTCAGAATCATTACTGAAGTTGGAGTGCACCGCATCCGCGAAAAATCAAAACGTCAGACTGCCCGCCTAATCGAGCTGGTAGAAAAACAGGGCTTGAGGGTGAACACGCCGCACGATCCCGAGAGGCGCGCAGGAACTGTTTCCATCGACGTGCCCGATGCACCGGAGGTCTGTCGCGAGCTGCTGAGGCGCGAAATTCTGGTGGACTGGCGCCCCAAAGCGGGAGTCCGAATGTCCCCGCACTTCTACAACACGGATCAGGAGCTGGAAACCGGAGTCGCCGCGATAGAAGAAATCCTCAAAGAGCGCGCGGTAGCGGTGCGGTGACGACTGACTAACACTCATGTGAAAACGGGCCCCTCACAACACCAGATCCCAGGTCTCCGCCACCAGATCGTGTCCCCAACTGTGATGCCGATGGTGCTCAGCCAAACGGAACCCGGCTTTCTCATAAATGCCTCGGGCTGCATGCAGTGAGCTCTGCGTCCAAAGCGTCATCTTCCTGTAGCCCGCCTGCCGCGCGAAGCGTACGCATTCCTCCACCAACCGCTTTCCGATCCCCAGTCCACGCGCTGCGGGTTCGACCAGCAGCATACGCAGCTTGGCCACAGTCTTCGAATGCTTCACCAGAAACACGCAGCCAACAATCTGGCCGTCTCTCTCAGCCATCCAGCAGCGTTCCCGGCGGGAATCAAAATTCTGGATGAACTTCGCGGCTATCTCTGCGACTAGCGCCTCGAAACGCTCGTCCCATTGATATTCCTGTGCATAAAGAACGCCATGCCTGCGAATCACCCATCCGATGTCGCCGGGTTGATGAGGTCGAAGAATATATGCCGGCCTTGGTGAAGATGGCGCGCTCAACAGCTTCTCAATTGTCTGCATCGCATCCACCAAGGAGCTTTGATCGCCGGCCGATAAGCTTCCCACAATCTTGCCGACTTCTTCGTGGGAGCGGGTGTCGAGCGTGCTCATAATTTGTCGTCCCTTTGCGGTGAGGGACAAAAGGGTTTGTCGGCCATCCGTATCCGAAGCCTTTCTCGCGAGCAGACCTCGCTTGTGAAAGCCACTGAGGATGCGGCTCAAATAGCCAGCGTCCAATCCCAAGTCATTACTGAGGTCGCTAGCAGTTGGCGTCTCACGATGGGCCAGCTCGTAGAGGACGCGTACTTCGGTTAACGAAAAAAGACTCTTGTAGGATTTTTCTCGAAGGACACCGATCTGCTGGGTGTAAAAGCGGTTGAAGCGCCGCACAGCGGCAACGCGCTGATTGAGATCGGCCGTAGCCGTTACCAGTGTCTGAGGCGAACGAGATCTGGTCATATAGTTGCTCAAGACAAGTATATTAGTTGACTGTAGTCATATAACTCACGTCCGGCCCTTCCTTTTTTTCAAGTATCCTTTCCGGCCAACCTTCTAGCTTTCCGACACCCTACATTACGAACGTAAGGCACGGCTGCGGTTTTGTGCTGCCGCTTGATTTTCTGGCCCGCTATGCTCGGAAGGGCGCACCAGCCTTTTTGGAAGGTTGTGCCGACAGGACAATCACTTGATTCCGCTGCTGGCATTTGTTCGCTACTCGAAGGATGATGGCCTCGTCATCGCCGTGATCTCGGAGCCTTCGCCGGCGTGTATCTGTTCTATCGGGGGTTCGGCCTTTTACAACGCAAACGCCTGATCCTGAACACACCGGCTTCCAAGGTCCGCAGCGCGGCTATAGGACTGGTTGAAATCAATGGTCTGGCCGTTGGTCCCTATACGATTACGGCGCCCATCACCGACGTTCCCTGCTTTTACTTCCACACGACGGCGTGGCAATGGCAGCAGCGGGGCAGGAGCAGCAAATGGGTGAAAGTCGCCGAGGAGAGCATGCACGTTCCGTTTTTTCTCGACGACAACACCGGCCGCGTGCTGGTCGATCCTCAAGGCGCCGAGATCGACATTCACCGCGACTTTCACGACGAATTCAGCATGACCCTCTTCTCCAACAGCCTGGAGATGCCTGCCAACATCTCCAGTTTTCTGCTACGCAACGGAGTTTCCAACGACAAGAAGATCAAGATCGACGAATACTGCATCAAGCCGAAGAACGCGCTCTTCATCCTGGGAACGTTGGCGCAGAATCCCGGCCTGAATATCAGCCCCGTGCCGGTTCGCAGTCTAACCGCCGAGCAGCGCTCGCTATCTTTTCGCGTCTCGAACCTCTCGCGGCTCTCCGCCCAAACAGACGTGACTGCCGCGGGGAAAACACTGCTCTCTGTCTTCAAGGACGAACCTGCACCAACGGCCGGCAGCGATTCAGCGAACGCCAACCCTTCTGCCCATGTTCTCGACGCGGAACAACAACAAAAGATTACCGCGGCATTAATGAAGGCGGGCATTACGAATCCGGCAGCATGGGCGGCGGCGGGTCTGACGAATGCTGTTACTGCCCCATCGACTTCCGTGTCGGTTGGCGCCGCCGCCGCTCCTGCGCGCGATCAATTCGATTTGCGCCCTTCCACCGTGCTAATGAGCGGTGAGCACAATCCGGCATTCTTCATTTCGTGGCGAAGCCAGCGTGACGTCGTCAACTCTCTGAACTGGAAATCCACGCTGATGATCTGGGGCGGGCCCGCGCTCACACTGTTGAGCGTCTATTTCATGGCGGCGCGCTTCGACTGGTTATGAGGAAACAAGGAAAGAGAACAAAATGAACACTATAGTCTCACTGGCATTCCTGTTTGCGATACTTGGTCTGACCGCGTATGTGGTCATGATTTTCAACGGGCTCATCGCCTTGAAGAACGACATCGCCAAAGCCTGGGCCAACATCGACATTCTGCTCAAGCAGCGGCACGACGAACTCTCCAAGCTGCTCGACGTCTGCAAAGGCTACATGGACTACGAGCGCGATACGTTGCTGAAGATCACGCAAGCGCGCAGCCTCTACCAGCAGGCGGTCAGCGTTGACCAAAAAGCGCAAGCCGACCAAAGCATGACAGTGGCGCTGCGCGGCTTCTTTGCTGTGGCGGAGAACTATCCCCAACTGAAAGCCAACGACAACTTCATGCGGCTGCAGACCCGAATCACGGATTTGGAAAGCCAGATCGCCGACCGCCGCGAATTCTACAACGACTCCGTAAACACCTTCAACATCCGAATTCAGCAAATGCCAGACACCTTCGTTGCCAGCTTCATGAACCTGACTCCGCGGCCGATGTTCAAGGTGGAAGAAGCCGACAAAGCCGACATCAAAATGAGTTTTGGGGCGGCAGGGTAAAATGCAACCAGGGGTACTGGGACACGGAAATATTTCGGAGCACGCGCCGTTTTTTGCGGCGGAATCTTCAACTTGTTGTTGAGGAACCAGGCGCAGCACTTATCGCGCTAATCGGTGCAACAGTGGCGGCGATTCTGACGGCCTTTGTCACTTTCTTTCTGTACCTGCCGATCGGATTGTTGTTGCAATGGATGCACCTGCTCTCCGATGAAGGTGGCGCATGGCTCGGAATCAGCCTCGGGCTCCCTATTGCAGCGATTTGTGCATTCATCGCATTCGTCTATTCTTTCAAGAGACTTGTCGGTTAGAGGTCCATACGGTCACAAACCCTAATGCCTGAAGCCGGTTTTGTTGGGTCACCGACCTACACACCGGCGTAACGAGCGCAACCAAACCATCTCAATTAGAATTATCCGGTGAGCGAAGCGGTTCGCATCGGCATTCTGGGCGACCTCGATCCTGGATCGCGCGGCTACAACGCGATCAATGACGCGTTGCAACACTCCGCGGCCAAGTTAACCATCAAGGTCGAGTCCCAATGGATTGCAACCTCGTCCCTTCTAGACCCGGACGCCAGGAAATTGCTGGAAAGCCTTGATGGAATCTGGGCCGCGCCCGGTAGCCCCTACAAAAGCTTCGACGGCATGCTGACGGGAATCGAATTTGCGCGCCGCCGCGACTGGCCTTTCCTCGGCACTTGCGGAGGCTTTCAATACGCGCTCATCGAGTGTGCCCGCAACGTGGTAGGCATCAAGGATGCGGACACGGCCGAGAACAATTCCGGCTCTAAGAACATCGTCATCTGCCCGGTGGCCTGCGCAGTGCCTGACCGCAAGAAGGACGCGCCCAAGCTCTCCGGCATGGTCCCGGAAATCCGTTTGCGTCCGGGTTCATACCTGCAGTCTTTCTACGGGCAAGACACGGCAACTGAAGAGTTTTTCTGCAATTTCGAAGTCAATCCCGATTACGAATGGGCGGCCATGGAAGCCGGATTCCCCGTCGTGGCCCGCGGCGCCAAGGGAGAAATTCGCGCGATCGAATCACCCACGCATCATTTCTATATCGCGACGTTATTTCAGCCCCAGCTTTCCTCCAAGCCTAAGAAACCGCACCCGCTGGTGCTGGCATTCGTGCAAGCCGCGGCCGACTGGAGAAGAAAAAAGCTCGACGACAGCGTGCTGGAGTAAAAACCGACACATAGCCCGGACGCTTCGTCAGGGTGGACAAGAGTTTTTCTCAACGCCTTAGATGGATTAATCGGCCTCAATGGACGACCTCATCAACTCGATCCGCGAAAGTTACAATCGCCTCGCCGAAGAGTACGCCCGCCGCATCTACGACGAACTCCAGCACAAACCTCTCGATCGCGAACTGCTCGACCGCTTCGCCAAACAGACCAGAGGACACGGCGACGTATGCGACATGGGTTGCGGCCCGGGCCACGTTGCTCGCTACCTCCGTGATGCCGGTGCCTCCGTCTTTGGCCTTGATCTCTCGCACGGCATGTTGGAACAGGCTCGAAAACTGAATCCCGATATTCCCTTTCGCGAAGGCAACATGATGTCGCTCGCCATGCCGAACGAAACCCTCGCCGGCGTCGCTGCCTTTTATGCCATCGTGAATACTCCTAGAAAATCTCTACCAGTGGTTTTCCGGGAAATCGGTAGGGTACTGCAACCGGACGGGCTGCTGCTCCTTGCATTTCACAGCGGGGACGAAGTGCTTCACGAAGATGAGCTGTGGAGCCAGAAAATCTCCATGGATTTCCTGCTCTTTGCACCGTCAGAAATCAAGCTTGATCTGGAAGCTGCGGGATTCACAATCGAAGAGACCGTCGAACGCGGGCCCTACCCGGACGTCGAGTACCAGAGTCGAAGGGCATACATTTTTGCACGCAAGGCTTAACCCGACTTCAGACTGAGATCAACTCGAACGCCGGGTAACTCTGCACCAGTTCTGCAAAAGCCTGCACTGGCGAACCTGCGGGAACCGGAAAATACGTCTGCACCTCCCGCCTGAAGTTATCCAGATAAGCCTTCAATATCTCCGGCTTATCCGCGTCCGGAATGGGCCGCAGCCGAAACTTCCGCTGCGTTCTTCCCTTCTTCAACGTAACTTCACCCGCAGCTTCCGCGTTCCGCACCCATTGGGTTCGCCCGCGCGGAGCCACCAGGAACCGCTTACCGCCAAGTTCGAGCAGGTCTACCGGCGTAGAGAAAAGCTTCCCGCTCTTGCGGCCCCGCACCTGCAAGAGATAGTTATGGGAAAAGCCAAGTCCGATCCCGACCAGAAATCCAAACACTCGATTAAACCCACGCTCGACAAGAGTAGGCGCGCGAAACTCAGGCACAGATGAATTCATGTCCAACGAACTTGGCCGCCTTACTGATCCAATTCTTCGTCAGGAAGCACGGGATCAACGGCATCTTTGTTGGATGCGGTTCCGTGGAAGCCAAGGACGGTTGTTGTTCCAATCACCGTATATTTGACTTTACAACCCGGCCCACCGGAGGTTTTGGCCGACTTTACCTTCTGCGGAGACGGCGCAAAGGGCGTCGGATGCTTCAACACCGCGCTCGTCCAACTGCCGGCTTTCAGAAAGGTCGTGTCGGTGACCATCAAACCTTCCGGACCCGCTGCCACCAGAGTCATCGTGTCCGCCGTGCTCGTTAGCTTGATGGTCATCTTGGACGGCGAAGTGGTGGTGAACTTGTTGCTTCCTGCGATCACGGTGATAGCGCCCGCCGGGAGCGTGTAAGTGGCCGACGTGCTGGTGTGTTTCGTCGGTGAGAGCGACTCGCTCGCCATGATCGTCAGCTTCCCGCTCTGCCCATCCAGACCGAGGGGATCAGTTCCCGACAGAAGCGGTTCAATTGTGCCCTTGAGGGTAATGGTCAGGGTCTTGGTCGAAGGGATGACAGCTTCTTCAATCGATTGTGCCCAGATAGGGCAACCCAGCGCCAGAATAGCGACAAGAACCAAGGCAGAGGTGTGGACTTTCCTGGATAACATCGGAATTCTCCTTCTTCGGCAGTGGGCACGGAAAATCACTTCCGCGCGAGTGTAGGAAAACTACCACGGCATTGCGGCCCTACTCAACCCCCAAAGCCTTTTTCTTCGCTGGCGGCCTCGTCTCTGGACAAGGCCCATCCCCGACCATACACTTTCTAGGGTTCCGCCATTCCTATGCGACTTGTAACCTTTGAAGATCCGGCCCAGCGCCGCCGCATTGGCGCCGTGACCGACGACGCCCGCATCGTCGACCTGCGCTCCGCCTGCGCGCTCTACCTGCGGGAGGTCGAAAGTGAGAGCGCGTTCGAACGTTTAGCTGACGCGTTGGTTCCTCCAGACATGCTTGCGTTATTCGAAGGCGGCGACACCAGTCTGGAAGCCGCGCGCAAAGCGCTTGACCACGCGTTCAGCGACGACCGCGCGACCGGACCTCAAGGCGAGACCATTTTTTACTCGGCCAGGGAGATTAAACTCAAGGCACCGATCATTCCCCGCAAGTTCTTCCATACCGCCGGCAACTTTCGCGAGCATCACGAAGAAGCCACCAAGGCTGGATTCTCGCATCCTGTAATGCCATGGATCGTTTTCTTTCAGAACGTGGACGCAATCATCGGACATGAGGAGCCGGTCATTTATCCCGAACACCTTACTCAGGAACTGGATTACGAACTGGAACTAGCCGTCGTGCTGAAAAAAGGCGGCAAGCATTTTTCACCAGAAGAGGCCGCCGAACGCATTGGAGGCTATGTAATTTTCAACGACATTACCGCCCGCGACATCCAGCGCCGCGAAATGAAGTCGGGCGTATTCAGTTTCTGCAAGGGAATCGACACCTTCTGCCCCCTGGGCCCGTGGATTGTGACCGCCGACGAGATCCCTAACCCGCATAATCTGGCCATGGAGTTGCGGGTCAACGGAGAATCGCGGCAGCGCTCCCATTCCAGCAAAATGTCGGTAAAGATCCCGGAGATCCTCTCGCACTATTCAGCCATGGGCTACAGCGCTGGCGATGTGGTTTCGACCGGGACTGTGTCGGGCGTGGCCGCCTTCAGTGGGGACCCGAAAGCGTGGTACTTGAAACCGGGAGACGTAATGGAATGCGAAATCGAAAACATCGGCATCCTGAGGAACCGAGTGATCTCGTGGAAAGAAGCCTACGGCCAAAAGCCATTGGCCTTAGCAACGCAGGAAGCACTAAAGTGAGAAATTGGGCAATTGAGTAGTCGGGTAATTTAAGACTACAAGATCAATTTCAATTACGAAATTACCCGATCACTAAATCACCGAATCTTTCTCTGTGTCTCTGTGTCTCTGTGGTAAAGAATTGACTATGGCCACGAATTCCACAATCTGGGTCAGCGAATTGAACGCGCGCCCGGAAATCCGCGACGCCTACCCGCGCACGAAAATCCATTTCTACGACACCACCTTGCGCGACGGCGAGCAAACCGTCGGAGTCGTTCTCTCACCCCAACAAAAACTCGAAATCGCCCGCAAGCTCGACGAACTTGGCGTAAGCCGCATCGAAGCCGGCTTCCCCCGCGTCTCCGACGAAGACGCGGAATCCATCCAGTTGATGCAGCAAGCGAAATTGAAGGCCGAGCTATGGGGCTTCTCACGGGCGGTGAAGGCTGACGTGGAAGAACTCGTGCGCCTGGGCCTGCGCGCCTCGGTCATCGAAGCCCCCACCAGCGACATCAAGTTGAAAGCCTATGGCATGACGCGCGACGACGTGCTCCGGCGCGTCGTGGACGCGATGTCTATCGCGAAACGAAATGGAATCACGGTCGCCTTCTTCGCGGTCGATGGCACCCGCACAGAGCTGGGATTCTTGAAGATAATTTATTTAGCCGCCCTCGAGGCCGGCGCCGCCGAAATCGTGGTCGTGGACACCATCGGCGCCTGCGGCCCTGAAGCAGTCGAATTTCTGGTTCGCGAAGTATGCGCGTGGGTGGGACCGAGTGTGCCGGTTCACTATCACGGGCATAACGACTTCGGCATGGCAACCGCCTGCGCCGTAGCTGCTGTTCGTGCCGGCGCGACGTGGATTCAGGGAACAATTAACGGCATGGGTGAACGCGCCGGCAACGCCGACATCTGTGAAATTGCCCTTGCGCTACGCTGCCTCTACGACGTTCCGGTAGCTTTGGACTTGACGAGAGTCCGCGAGGTCTCTGCGGTGGTTTCGAAGTCCTCGGGCTACACGCTGGATGCCTGGAAGCCGTTGGTTGGCGAAAATCTGTTCACCCGGGAGAGTGGCGCCGTCGCAACGCAATTTCACATTCCCGAGGCCATAGAGCCCTACTCCGCAGAGCTGGTAAAAGCCCGCCGGCGCATCGTTCTTGGAAAAAAGAGTGGACCAGACAGCATCGATCTGAAGTGCAAAGAACTCGGCCTATCGATCACGCCTGAGCAACGGGCGCCGATCCTGGCCGAGGTGAAGAAGTGCTCCATCGCCAAGAGGGGGCTGGTGACTGACGAAGAGTTCAAAGCAATAGTAGGAACAATCCGTGTGAGTCCGTGAAATCCGTGGCTACTTCTTGAAGTGCGGCAACACCGCGTCGCCGAACAGTCTCGCCTGGCCAGTCCTGTCGTCGCCCCAGATTTCCAGCATGATGTGGGTGCAGCCGGCATCACGATACTCCTCGATGCGTGCGATGCATTCCTCCGGTGTTCCCGCAATTGGGCAAGCTTTGCGCAGAATGTCATCGGTTACGGCCTCGAGCAGCCGCTCTCCGTCCGCCTTTTTCCATCGCATCGGCGATGGGCCGCAACTCGTCGAAAGACAGGCCCGCAGATTCGAGTAACACGTCAGCCGAGCCTTTGATGTTTTGAACCTTGTTCGCAAGATACATCGCAGCCTGTTCGCGCGCGCCCTCTTTGCCCTTCGTCGAATCCCGGTGGATGCTGCCGACAATCACCGAACCGAGCACAAGCTTCGACGGGTCTTTGCCGTCCTTGCGTGCGCCGTCTTCCATGTTCTTGCGCGAGTAGCGCACAAACGCCGGCGTTGTGATGCTGGCCGTGAGCAACCCATCCCCAACCACGCCGGAGATTTTCTGCAGTACCGGCCCAGTTCCGGCTACGTAAATGGGAGGAATGCCGCGCGGCGTATGCGCGTCCGGCCTAAGCGGAGGCACATTCGCCTGAAAGACTTTCCCTTGATACTCAAAAGCATCGCCCGCAAGCACGCCCTTAATAATCTCGATGCTCTCGCGCATCACCGTCGCGGGTCCAACTTTCTCGCCTTCGCCTTCGCCGATCTCCTTCATGAAAATCTTGGAAGCTCCCAGGCCAAGCAGAAATCGGTCACCGGCAAGGTCCTGCATCACCCGAGCCTCCATCGCGATCTGCACGGGGTGACGCGTATAAGGAGAAATAATGCCCCACCCCAGCTGAATTCGCCGGGTCTGGCGGCGATGACAGCGAGAACCGCAGTCGACGACCGCGCCTCGAACGAATGTTTACGCCACCAGGGATAAGCCTCGGCGATCCAGAAAGCGTCGAAACCCGCCTCCTCGCAGGCTTTCGCCATAGCAACGGTTTCGCGCACCGGCTCCATGCTGAGTTGAAGAACGCCGATGTTGAATGGTATCGACATAAGTCAGCTTTCCTAGCTCTCCGGCTCTAGCGTTTCAGTCTGGATCTTTCCAGGAGTGCTCCAGTCCTTTGATCAGTTGCCACAATGTCTTGTTCAGCGGTGTCGGAACTCCGACTTTCTCGCCCCACTGGACGATCGCTCCGTTCATGAAATCGACTTCGGTCTGGCGCTTGGCGAGGACATCCTGCAGCATACTGGCGCGATGCTTGCCGGGAGCGTTAGCGCCCTTCTGCACCAGCTGCCGGGCGTCGCCGTGCAGCTCGATTCCCAGCTTCTTTGCTACCGCCTCGCCCTCCGCGATCAGGTCGTTGAAAAGATGCCCAGTCGGCTGAAAGCGCGTTGCGGCGCCGTGATGCAGCAGCGTCAGCGCACCCACGGGATTCGTGGACGCGTTGAAGATCAGCTTGGTCCACTGCGCGCCGCGAGCATCTTTCAAGCGCGATGGTATTCATCCCGGAGCGAGTCATCAGCCCGGCAAGCTCTTCGACTCTTTGCCATGGAGTGTTGGTCGGCTCGAACGGCCCGATCCAGGTGTCACCTTGAATGTCGTACCCGATATGCCCGGGAGCGATGGGATGCCCGGCGGGGAACGTCGTGCCCCGAATCACGTACTTCACGTGCTCCGCGATGATCTCTTCGTTGCCGACGCCGTTCTGGACCGAGCAGACCGCGCTTTGGTCGTCGAAGATGTCGGGCGACCTGCGCGATCGCGATTCGGGTATGAATTGCTTTGGTCGCGACGATGCCGTAGTCGCAGCGTGGCAGTTCCTTGGCATCGCTGGTGGCATTCAGGCGAACAGTGAAGTCGGCCGCTCCGGAAAGTCGCAGACCCATTTTGTCGGATGGCATCGGTGTGCTCTTTCCACACATCGTAGGCCCACACTTCGGCCTCGCCGGCCTTCGCGAGATGCGCGGCAAACAGGCTGCCCACGGCTCCGCAACCGATTATGCAGATCTTCATTTAGGCTTATGACCTGTTCAGGTAACAGCGGTTTGCAGCTCACGGTTCTCAGTTCCCGGTTTTCTCTCCGCGCCGGTGTAAAACTTCCACGGCACGTCGGCCAGACACTCGCCTTCGGTCTTGCCGATGCGGTACGTGTCCTGCGTGTAGAGACAAACCTTGCCGTCCTGGTCCACGACCTGCGGATGCAGCGAGAAGATCATGTTCTCCTGAAGCCGCACTTCGCTCTTCGCCCCGATGGCGGGATACTCAAGCATGGTCGTGCCGATGCTGTGGCCGGAAAGATGGCCGAGGGCGAATCCGTGCTTGGCAAATGTCTCGGCGACGGCGCGATGCACATGGCTGGCCAGTTCGCCGTGCACGCATCAGCTTGCGCGCGGCTTCCAGCGCGTGCGGATACGCGTCGGCCATGTCCTGCGTTCGTGGACTCGAGTTTGCCGCGAATCAGCGGACGGGAAAATTCCACCCAATATCCGCCCGCCCCGGTGACTTCGAGCGAATAAAGCAGCAAGATCGTCGACTAGCGACTTAGCGATGACCGGGAACTTTGAATGATGCCTCCGCCTCGCCGTGTGCGCCGGAAAGCAGAATGTTCATCATGCGCGGGCCGGCGCCGCGGGCAAAGAATCGTTCCACGGCGGGCGCCATGATTTCAGCTTCGGTCTTGCCCGGCTCGTAGGCCGCGACCAGCGCCCAGAAGCCGTCGACGATGATGTCCATGGCGTCGCGCACTTCGGCGAGTTCTTCGTCGCTCTTGACCGCGCGCGCCATGTCGAACTCGTAATCAAAGGGCACCAGTTCGAACGGACCGTTCGCGAGTTCGCGGTAGTCGCGCACGGCCATGATGAAATTCATCCCGTACACGCCGACGCGCTTCCATCCGCGCTCGCCGTGCACGGTCGAGATCCATTGCCCGGGAACATCGGGCCAGACGTGGTCTTTCACCCAGGGCTTGTTTTTGTCGCCGATCCAGCGCGCTTCGCGCGGAAAGACGAGCGTGGGTTCGCCTTCGAGCGGCATCACGACGTAAACGTAACGATGAACGATCTCGAATCCGGAGACGTACAAGACCGCGCCTTCGAATCCAGCATATTGATTGCCGCAGACGATCAGCGCGTCCAGTCCGGCGGCTTGCATGCGGGAGCGGATGTTCTTGTAGCGGCGATCGATTTCTTTCTGGCTTGGCAAAGACCTCTGATGCCCGTCTAAAGCTCGACGAGTACCTTTCGGCTGCCCTAACGCACCTACGATTGCACGCCGCACAATTCGGCGGCGGTCAACGCATAAATCTTGTGATATCCACCAGTGTCTTGATTTCGACTTTTTCGCCCTCGGTGTCGCGCGGGCCGCTGGAGGGGCCGTAATTCACGGTCTCGATCCATAGCGGCTCAGCACCGAGGCATCCGAGCACCATAACACCACTTCGCGCTCCGGAGTTTCACCCATGATGCGCTGATGGTTTGCGTCGATTGCCCTGACCATCGCGTGATCTGTCGCGATGCGCGCGCCGGGCACCGAGACGTAGGTCTCGAACTCCAAACCCCAGTCCGGATAGCGCCTTCTTCAAATCCGAGGAAGAGCGTCCTGGCAGTCGCGCCGCGCTCCGTGCATGGAGATCTGCGGCGGCACGCGCACGATCGAGAAACAAGTCGGCTTTTTCGGGAGTCCGGCTGGCGCGCCAGGCTTGTCCGCCGCGGATGCAGCCGAGATTGACGACGCCTTTGTGCCGCTCGATAGGTTGTCTTCTGTCTCCCATCCTTCAATCCACTTCACGACGGCGCCGAGCACATCGTAGATGCGGCGGATGGAATTCATTTCCGCGCGGCCCTCCGCAGAACGCGGTGTGGACATAAATGCCCGTGACATGAAATGCGCACCCACAGCGAGCCGTAATGTTCGAGAACGACTTGCATGTCGGTGGGCTCGCCGAGAATGCACATGTCGGGCAGCACGCCGTGGTTCACCAGGTAGTGCGTGCCCACTCCGTAGCCGCGGTATTCTCGGCCATGGAATTCTCCCCACTGCGTTTTTTCGATTTCCCCTGCGACCGCGGCGATGATGACGTCGCCTTTCAGTTTGCACGCCCGCACGCTGCAGCGCCTTGACGGCGTGGGTGTAGCAGACCAGCGCGCCCTTCATGTTGTAGATGCCGAGGCCGTAAATGAATCCGTCTTTGACCACGGCGTTGCGGCTTGTAGCCGATGCCGGTGAGAAATTCTTCCTGGCCGGTGTTGGAGGTGTCCATGTGGCCGTTGAACATCAGGTTGCTGGCCGCCGCCAGTGCCTTTCCAGCGGCCGACCACGTTGGCGCGCCCTTCTTCGACTTCCTGCCAGGTGACGTCGAGGCCCATGCCTCTGCAGCGCGATCGCATGTACTGCGCCATCTTGCACTTCTTCGCCGGTCGGGCTGGGAATGTTGATGACGTCGCAGCACATGGCGACGATTTCTTCTTCGTCGACCTCGGCGAGGATGCGCTCGACGAGTTTGGGGTCGAGCGCGTGGTTCGGAGTTTTGGTTGCTTTGGACACAGTTCTCAGTTCTCGGTTCTCGTCAGTGATGTTTTGCCAGACGAAAATCGTCCGGGTAGGTGCACAGCTTTTCGTTGCCGTTCTCGGTGATCAGAAAATTATCTTCCAGTCGCAGACCGCCGCCGCCGGGCCAGTAAATGCCGGGCTCGATCGCCAGCACCATTCCCTTTCTGATCGTGCCGGTTCCGGCCTGGTGCGCGTAGGGCCACTCGTGGGCGCGGGCGCCGACGCCGTGGCAGATGGGATGGGAGGGCTGTCCGGGATATCCACCTTCGGCGATGCGGGCGCGAATCAGTCTGTCGAGTTCGGGGAAGCTGGCGCCGTCGCGCGCATAAGGAAACGCTTCGTTGAAAACGCTCAAGCAGAAGATCCAGCAGCTTGTGATATTCGGGCGTCAATTCGCCGGGACAGGCATTCTTGGTGAGGTCGGTCCAATAGCCATCGACGCACGACCCAGATTTCGAAGAGCGTTGGCTCGTTCTTTCTGAATCGGGCGGTCGCCGGTGGCGGTGAACGTGGCGATTCCCTTGCCCGACCACACCAGCGTGAAGGCGCGCGCCATCTCGACTTTGCCCTTGTAGCCCACGCCCAGTGCCGTGCACGAAGCCTTCATACATGGCGCCGACTTCACTTTCTTTCATGCCGGGGCGCATGTGCTCGCGAGTGTAATCCATCGCCAGGGCGGCGAGTTCGTTGGCCAGACGCATGCGTTCGATTTCCTGAGCGGTCTTGATCGCGCGGGCTTCGTTGAGCAGCGGTGTCGCGTCCACGACCTCGCCGCAAAACTTCGCGAACGAATCGAAATAGGACAGCATGAAGGTGGTCGGCTCGCCCACCATGCGGTCGGCAGACTGCGTGCCCATGTTGAGTTCGACGGCAACTTTGTCGGTCAGGCCGCGCTGCTTCAGGACTTCGTAGGCGCGGTCCCAGGCGCGGAACTGCGGCGGGCGCGGATCGCGTTCGTCGTAGCCCTTGAAGAAGAGAATGTCTTTTGTCCACGAGTTGCGCTCGGCGTCCGCCTGTTGCGGCTCGAGGGCAATCAGCGTGGGCTCGCCTTCGCGCGGAAAGACGACGGCATCGTATCCCTTCATGCACCAGTAATTGGTGAGATAGAGAACATTGTCAGGCGCACGCACAGACCAGGGCGGAGAGATCCTGATCTTTCATCAGGGCGCGGACGCGATCGAGTTTCGTTTCGTCTACGGGCCAAGGCCATAGTCTATGCTCGAAGCTCAAGCACGGTTACAGGTTCGCATTTTCGTCCTTGAAATGTCCATGCTGCTTCTTTGCCTTTGATCAGCCGGTAGACCGCGGTATGCAGCGGCGCCGGCACACCGACGCGCTCGGCTTCGCGAGCAATGGCGCCGGAGAGAAAATCGATTTCGGTCGGTCAACTGATGGCGAACGTCGTAAAGCATGGAGGGCGGATGATTGGTCATGGCGCCGATCCTGTTCATCTCCCACGGATCTTCGTGCAGTTGAACGCCCGCGGCCTCCGCCACTCGCTTGCCTTCTTCGATCAACTCGTGCAGCAGATGGCCGAGGTCGGAGAATTGCGCTTCGTCGGCGAAAGTGCGGCGAATGCGGCAGGCCCGTCAGAGCGGACACTCCATTCACCGACGAATTGAAAATCAGCTTCGACCACTGCGCTGGACGCGCATCCTGCAGCGCCTCGGCTTTCAGGCCGCCGGCGATGATCAGGTCGGCAGCCTCCTTGACCAACGGCGTATGGCGTGTCGCGTGGCTCAAAGGGGCCGATCCAGGTCGCGGTGTCGAGTTCGTACTGCACGTGCGTGTCGCTGTGGCTTCGTGCCGCTCATGAAAGTCGTGCCCCGGATGACTTACCCGCGCGTGTGGGCAGCGATGATCTCTTCGCTGCCGACTCCGTTCTGGGCGGAGATGATCGCGCCCTGATCGAAGCGGTCGACCGACCGGGCGAAATGATTCCTCGACCTGCGTGGCTTTGGTGGCCACGATGCCGAGTTCGCAGTCCGGCAGTCTCCGGTTCGGTGGTGGCTTTAAGCGAACATGAAACTCGTGCGTTCCCGAAACGCGCAGACCGTCGCGGTTCAGAGCTCGCGCGTGATCTTCGCGGCGGACGAAAGCCCAGACCTCGGCAACCCGCGCCAGGTGCGCCGCGTAGAGGCTGCCGATGGCGCCACAACCGATGATGCAAACTTTCATGCACGCTCATCACTCTCCGGGAAACGCGGGCGAGAGCGCCCGCGCCACACGGTCTCATCGCCTTTCTACCTTTACCAGCTTCTTCGCTTGACTGATCTCTTTCCCTACCATCGCCCGGAACAAGCTGTCGGCGTTGTTGAACGAATCGTCGATCAAGATGCCGCTGGCAAACAGCGCATCCTGCAGCGCCGCTGAAATCGTGTGGATGGGAGCTGCGCCGCCCTCGCCCATCCCCTTGGCGCCGCTGTAGCTGTGGGGCGAAGGAGTTTCGATGTGATCCGTATTTCATCTTGGGAATGTTCATGGCGGTGATCGGCGTGTAGTCGCTGAAGGTGCTGGTCAGCATATTGCCGACCGCGTCGTAAGCGCAGGTCTCCATCAGCGCCGCGCCAATGCCGTGAGCGGTCGCGCCATAGACCTGCCCTTCGACGATCGGCGGATTGATCACCGTGCCGCAATCGTCCACCGCAACGTAGTCGAGAATGCGCGGGATGAAGGTGTCGCGCTCGATCTCGATCACCGCGATGTGCAATTGCGAGGCGTAGGTCAGAGTCAGGTTGCCGTATTTTTTCTGCTTGTCCGGCACCTTGAACGGGGCGCGCCAGATGTAGCGGCAGTTGAGCGTGAGCTCATACAACTCAGGCGGCAGCACAGCGCTGTTCACGTTGACGATGTTCGCCAGCCCCCAGTAGTTGATGGACTTCCCTGTGCTCTTGGCCCGAATTTCCGGACCCTGCTCGCCAGTGCCGAATTCCAGATCGTCTTCTTTGGTTTCGAGCACAAACGCGGCCAAGCGCTTCATCTCGGTCTTCAGTTTCTGCGCGGCGCCGTGAACCGCCGACAGCCCTGAAACGGCAAACTGGCTGGCGTAGGTTCCGGAAAATCCGGTGTGGACGTTGCGTTCGGTATCGAAGCCGGTTCGGACGGTGATCAGATCAGGGTGAATATTCAGCACGTCGGCAACGACCTGCGCAGCGGTCGTCTCATGTCCCTGGCCCTGCGGGCAGGAACCGACGGCAACCACGACCTCGCCGTAAATATCCAGTTTGCAATTCGCGCCTTGCGAGTTGCCGGAAAATGGCGCGCCCGGATTCACGATCTGCGACTGTCCGAAATTGTTGGTGCCGGAGTCGAGCGTGGTGCCGATGCCGATTCCGATCCAGCGCCCTTCCTTGCGGGCGGCGGCCTGCTTCTTCTTCCATTCGTCCCAACCGATGCGCTCTTTTGCCACTTGCAGCATTCTTCGGATAATTGCCCGAGTCGTAGACGCAACCATTGGGCGTCGTGTAGGGAAACTCTTCCGGGCGAATGTAGTTGCGCAGGCGCATTTCGTCGCTCGGAATTCCGAGTTCGTGGGCACAAATATCAATCACGCGCTCCAGAAACCACAAGTGCTGCATGCGGGAGTATCCGCGATTGGGGCCGACCGGACATTTATTGGTCACTGCCTGGGTAAAATCAATCCGCGCGTTCTTGAAGCGATAAACTCCGGGGAACACCTGCGACCAGATCACGCAGCCCAGCGGCTCGTAGCGCGGGTAGGCGCCGCAATCGTCGATGTGTCGAGAGACGAGGCGCGGTGATCACGCCGTTCTTGTCGAGCGCAACTCGAGTGTCGCGGAATGTCCGCTCGTTGCCGTGGGCGCTCGAAGTGATGTGTTCGGTGCGCGTTTCCACCCATTTGACGGGGCGTCCGCCCGCTTTCTTCGAAGCCAGCGCGCACACCGCCATCTGCGGATAGCTTGTAATTTTGATGCCGAAGCTGCCGCCGATATCGGAGGTCTCCACGCGTATGCGGTCGATGTGAACGCCGAGATGCGCGGAAAGAAACTGAATTGCGAACGACGGAAACGAATTATTGCACTAGTAATAGATGCGATCGTCTTTCGGGTTCCACTGTGCGATCACCACATTGTTCTCCAGCGGCGTGCTGGAGAAACGATGGAAATGCATGCGATCGATGTTGACGACGTAGGCGGCTTCGCGAAACGCCTGGTCAACGTCCCCGTATTCGAAAACGCCATTCCAGACACGATTTGTGCCGGCTTCGTCGTGCAGGATGCTCTTGTCGGTCAAAGCTTCTTCCGCATCCACTACCGGATCGAGCGCCTCGTATTCGACCTGCACCAACTCGGCAGCGTCGTCGGCAAGGCTGGGCGATTCAGCCACCACTGCGGCAACGGGCTCACCCTGGTAGCACACCTTCGAGACTGCAAGTGGATAGTCTTTGATCCGGCCGCAAGCGTCGGGGCCAATCTCGATGAATGGCTGAGTCTGCGTGGCGACCTCAGCGCCAGTTAGGGAATAGACAACACCTTTATGAGCGTGAGCGGCCGAAACGTCAACGCTCACGATCCTGGCGTGGGCGAAGGGTGAGCGCACGAATCGCAGATACAGCATCTCCCGCAACTTGATGTCGTCGGCAAATTTGCCCCGGCCGCGCAGCAGCCGGTTCTCCTCCTTGCGCGGAAGGGGTTGACCGACCCAGTTTTTGGCACCGTCCTTCTTGATCTCACGCCTGGACGCTCCTCATTTCAGCGCCGCCTGCAACCCATCAATCAATTTCTGAATCTGCTTTTTCCCCAGTGGCTCCAGCAGACCACCCGCCATTGACGTCAGGCGGCCGAAGATCTGCGCTTCACCCTGCCAAGTCACTTTCGCGCCACCGTCGACTGGCGACAGATCGAAGCCCGCCGTCAGCGCAACATTGCCCCCGGCCATGTTCCCTTGCCCCTTATATTGCGCACGTTTGGGGCGGTCGGCCTCTGCCAATTCCATCTTCACTTCCGCGGTGCCTTTGATGTAAGAAATGCCGACGTTCACTTTGACCGTAAAGTGAGTCGCGTCCTGTATCGATAAGCCCTGAAAATCCGGCAGCAGTGCCGCGAACCGACTGGGGTCACTGAGAAAGTCGTAAACATCCTCCGGCGTGCGCTTGACTTCAAAGTCCCCAGCAAACTTGATCGCCATGGTTCAAGCACCTTTCATGTTCTGCGCCGCCACTTGAATCGCTTTGAAAATATTCTGGTAACCGGTGCAGCGGCAGGTGTTGCCTGCAATCGCCTGGCGTATTTCTTTGTCGTTTGGCTGTTTGTTCTGGGATAGCAGTTGCAAGGTAGAAAGCATCAATCCCGGCGTACAGTATCCGCATTGCAGCCCGTAGCAATCGCCGAAGGCTTTTTGAATCGGATGGAGTTCGCCGTCTTTTTCCAGGCCCTCGACCGTGAGGATTTCCGCGCCATCTGCCTGGACCGCAAACATTGTGCAGGATTTTACTGCCGCGCCGTTCATCAGAACCGTGCAGGCTCCGCAGTAGGTGGTGTCGCAGCCCACGTGGGTTCCGGTGAGATCGAGATCTTCCCGCAGGAGTTCCACCAGCAGCTTGCGTGGCTCTATTGTCCGCGAATAAGGCTTCCCATTCACCTTGAGCTGAATCTCAATGCTTTCGATACCGTCAGGCATAAATGTGGCTCACCTCGACATGCTCGCCCCGAGCCCGGCGGATGGCAATCTCAATCGCCCGTTTGACCAAGGCACCGGCAAGCGCGCGTTTGTAATCGGCCGACCCGCGCATGTCGGATTGCGGATCAGCAGCGGCGCGAGCCGCTTCCATGGTGTTCGTGAGTGTTTTTTCGGTGAGGATTTGTCCACGCAGCGCAGCTTCAGCATCCTTCGCTCTTATCGGAATCAGCCCGACACAGCCGAGAGCGATTGCCGCATCATGACAAACATCGCCGTCCATCGTAAGCTGAACCGCGGCACTCGCCGTCGGATAAACCGGCGCGGAGCGCTTGAACGCAAGGTACGCACCGCCGCTTCCCTTCGGCGGCGCTTTCACCACGACCTCGCTGACCAATTCGTCGTGCGCCAGAGCCGTGGTGTATGCGTCCTTGATGAAATCCGCCAGGGGGACAGTGCGCTCGCCATCGACACCAAGACAACGAACTTCCACCGAAAGCGTGGAAAGAACCGTCGCCCAGTCACCGCTGGGATCGGCTTCGGCAAGCGAACCGCCAATCGTGCCGCGATTACGCACCTGGACATCGGCAATTCCCGCGGCACAGTCATGCAGAATCGGAATACTCGCAGCCGCATCCGATGCCTCGATCTCCGCATGCCGGGTCAGGGCACCGAAATGAGCCGTGCCATTGTCGCGCTTGATGTAGGACGTGCCCGATATGAAGTTCAGATCCACAAGATGGGCAGGGCTCGCGAAACGCAGTTTCATCAGAGGGATGAGGCTCTGGCCACCGGCCAACAGCTTGGCGTCATCCCCAAGCTGGGCAAGCATGGTCGCCGCTTCCTTCAGCGAACCTGCGCGGTGATAGTGAAACGCTCGCGGATACATTGAAGTTCTTGTGCTCGGCTCGCTCTTCGCCACCAAGGTTCGCGCTCATGCTTCGCGGAACGCGGATGGAAGCATAGATCGCAGGCCGGGCCAATAAGCTTAACAAACGTGCTCATCGCGCGACTACTGGACGACAGGATTAGCATCGCAGCAGTTCCGGCCGTCAGTCGAACGCGGGCTAACCTTGCTTTGCGATCTTTCGATATTCTCCACGGAAATACAGCAACGGATCTCCCTGCCGCACCACGACATCCTCAACCTCCGCGATAAAGATCGTATGGTCTCCCGCGTCCTGGGCAGTGTGCAAGCGGCATTCCAGATAAGCCAGGGCGCCGTGCAGAACCGGCGTACCATGCTTTGTGCGATCGAAGCGGGCTCCGGCTTCGGGTTCGGCGCGCTGGTGGGTCGGACTCGGAAGCGCGTAGTATTCTGAAACGGTCTGTTGGTTTTCCGCCAAGACATTCACTCCGAAACGCTTCCTGGCGTGCAAGTAAGTGTGAGTGCGCGCCCGATGGTCGACACATACCAGCACTAACAAGGGATCGAGCGACACCGAAGCAAACGCATTCGCGGTCATCCCCTGCACTTCGCCCTCATAGTCCACGGTGATGATCGTAACGCCGGTGGCGAAACTGCCCATTGCGTTACGGAATTCTGCCTGAGTTACGGCCATAGCCCCTTCTGGTTTTACCACGTAGAGCATACTCGCGACTTTCATGGATGAACAACAGCCTCCTTCTCAGGCTCGGCCTCATGTATGATTTCGTGATTGTGAGCGTAGGACAGACAGCTTGGACTGAACCGCGGCCCCTGAGTTCGCATGCCGCTGAACTGCGCTACGGAATGCCACTTTCGCGAGATGCGGCCTGCCAACTGATCCGCTGTGGGGAGAACGAACTTCCGGCGTTGCTCTCGGCAGCGACGGAAGTCAGGCGGCGTTTCAAGCCAGGAGTCGTCAGCTATTCGCGCAAAGTTTTTATTCCGCTCACGAATCTGTGTCGCGATTACTGCGGTTATTGCACTTTCCGCCGCGACCCCCGCCAGCCGGGCGCACATACCATGACTCCGGAACAAGTGCTCGAAGTTGTGCGGGCGGGCGAGAAGCTGGGATGCACCGAGGCGCTCTTCAGTCTCGGCGACAAGCCCGAACTCGCATTTCCTGAAATGCGCGAAACTTTGCGCCACCTGGGATACAAATCCACCCTGCACTATCTTGAGGCTATGTGTGAACTGGTGCTCCGCGAGAGCACACTGCTGCCGCATCCGAATCCCGGGCTGCTGAGCGCGGAATGGATTGCGCGCCTGGCGAGAGTTTCTCCCAGCATGGGATTGATGCTCGAGACCACTAACGCATCGCTTCTGGCCGCCGGAGCGGCGCACGATGATGCTCCTGACAAAGTGCCCGCCAAGCGCCTGCGCACCATTGAGGAAGCGGGCAAACAGAATGTTCCTTTCACTACTGGCTTGTTGATTGGTATCGGCGAGACTCTGGAAGATCGCGTAGACACGCTGCTCGCGATCCGCGAATTACATCGCCGCTATGGGCACATTCAGGAGGTAATCATTCAAAACTTCCGCGCCAAACCAGAAATCCCAATGCACAACTGGCCCGAGCCGACGCAGGGCGAAATGATGCGCACCATCGCCGTCGGACGCTTGCTTATGCCCGATGTCAACATTCAGGCGCCACCCAATCTTTCCGCACCGTACTATGATGATCTGCTCGATGCCGGCATTAACGATTGGGGAGGAATCTCGCCGTTGACGCCCGATTTCATCAACCCTGAAAAGCCGTGGCCGCATCTGGAACAGCTGGAACTGCGCACGAAAGCGAAGGGATATCTTTTGCGTCAGCGGTTGCCGGTCTACCCCGAGTTCGTGCCGACGTTGATTAAGGAAACAGGGTCGCTATCGGAAAAGGTCAAAGCGGCGACCGATGGCGAAGGCTTTGCGCGGAGGCTAGCGTGATCGTCGTCTTGACCGGCGGCACAGGCGGCGCAAAGTTCGTCGAGGGCCTGCGGCAGGTGGTCTCAGCGCAAGATCTCACCTTCATCGTGAACACCGGAGACGATCTCGAGTGGTGGGGATTGTACGTCTCTCCCGACTTGGATTCGATTACCTATGCGATGGCGGGTCTACTCAGCAAGGAACGCGGCTGGGGAGTGAAGGGTGACACGTTCTTTTGCCTGCAGGCCATGGGAGAATTGGCCGAGCCAATCTGGTTCAACGTTGGCGACCGCGATCTCGCCGTCCACCTGCTGCGCTCGAAATATCTGGCGCAGGGGAAAACGCTGACCGAAGCCACTACGGCAATTTGCACCAAGCTCGCAGTACAGGCGCGGATCCTGCCCATGAGTGACGCGCGAGTCGAAACCAGGATCGATACGCCGGTCGGGGATCTCAGCTTTCAGGAGTATTTCGTGCAACGCTGGTATCAGGACCCAGTCAAATCGGTTCGCTTTGCCGGGGCCAGCGACGCCGAGCCTGCGCCCGGCGTAGTCGATTCCATCATGTCCGCAAGCGCCGTGATTCTGGCGCCGAGCAATCCCGCGACCAGCATCGGCCCTATCCTCGCGGTCGCTGACATTCGAGAGGCATTGCGGCAAACCCCGGCCACGGTCGCTGCCATCAGTCCGATTGTGAACGACGCAGCTGTCTCGGGCCCAGCCGGCGCGTTAATGGCGGCGCAAGGATTGCCCGTCTCCATCGCCGGGGTCGCCAAAGCTTACGAAGATTTTCTCGACATCCTTATTGCGGATGTGCGCGATGTGGAAGCCGCCAAGAAGTTGGATCGTCCCGGACTGCGTGTGCATTGCACCAACAGTATTATGCGAACCGCGGACGACAAAACCAAGCTGGCACGAACCGTACTTGCTCTTCTAAACGCCGAAAGCGCTCGCGCCGCCGATCCGTCATGATTCTCATCCCAGTAAAGAGTCTGGCCAACGCCAAGCAACGGCTGGCATCGTTGCTCGATCAGCCGACCCGCACCAAACTGGCTCAGGCCATGCTTTTCGACGTGTTGGAGACGTTGGGCAGTTGGCCGAGCCGGCCCGAGGTTAGCGTCGTCACCAGCGATGCGTTCGCAGTCAAACTTTCGCGCCAATTTGCATTCCAAGTAATTCCTGACAATGCAAATCGCAGTGAGACGGACGCCATTGAAATGGCAACCCGGTTCTGCGAGTCTGGGGGCGTAGACAGCACGCTCGTTATTCCCGGGGACATTCCATTGATCCGGGTTGAGGAGCTCGAAAAAATTCTCGAAGCCGCCCCGGCTGAGGGTTCTGTACTGGCGCCCGCTGCCGACGGGCGAGGCACGAATGCAGCTTGGCGGCGCCCAGCGGGGTTATTTCCTCTAAGATTTGGAAATGATAGCTTCAGGCCGCATCTCGCAGCGGCACGCGCCACCCTTAAGCCATGCGTGGTTCTGGCGCTCCCCGGCATCGCTCTCGACGTCGACAATCCTGCCGATTTGCGGCAGCTAGCGGAGGCCCCCGGCGAAACCCGTGCCCAGCGCCTGGCCCGGCAATGGGACTTAACAGATCTTTCCCGCGCAGCGAACGAATAGCCAATGCCCACGTGGGGACGGACGCCCTCGCCCATGCAGGCCGAGCAAAGCTCGGCAGCGCATTTTTCTTGGAGGACAACCGCTGTCTTCAGTTAAGGGCATTTTTTCGTACACTAGCATGCGTAAGGTTGAGCTTGGGAAACTTCGACCAATCCCGCGAACTCCGCATCATCCCTGTTTCTTTGGCCGATGAAATTCGGCCGGGAGATTCGATCTCAGACAAACTTCTGCGAGCGATACGGCATCACAAGCTTTCGTTGAAAGCGGGCGACATCCTGATCGTGAAACACAAAATCGTGTCCAAAGCGGAAGGCAGGCTGGTTGAACTCGATGGCGTTAAACCCTCTGCCAATTCCCGCGCGTGGGCGCGCCGTTACAAGCTCGACGCCCGCGTAACCCAAGTAGCTCTTGCCGAAAGCATTCGAGTAGTGCGGCGCAAGCGCGGCGTCCTGATTACTGAAACTCGACACGGTTTTATCTGCGCCAACAGCGGCGTGGACGCTTCCAACGTCGACGGGGGCCGCCACGCGCTCCTGCTCCCGAAAGATCCAGACCGCTCAGCCGCTCAACTCCATCGAGACCTTAAGAAACGTCTGAATCTCTCCATCCCCATTGTCATCACAGACAGTTTCGGGCGTCCCTGGCGGGAGGGCCTGACCGAAGTTGCCATCGGTATCGCAGGTATGAAAGCGATGCACGATTACCGCGGAGATCGCGATGCCCACGGCTACCCTTTGCGGGTTACGATTGAAGCCGTCGCCGATGAACTGGCTTGTGCTGCCGGCCTGGTCTGCGGCAAGCTAGCCCGCACGCCAGCGTGTATTATTCGAGGATTCCATTATCGGCCCGGGCGTGGGCGAGCTAGAGACCTGATTCGTCCGGCGACTACAGATTTGTTTCGCTGATATGTTCAAAGAGGATTTATGACTCGCGTTCTAACTCAGCCCGAACTGGAGAACTTTCCGTCGCTCGAATGGTTGGAAATCGCACCTCGCATCAGCCGCGAATCGCGCACTGCGCTTGAGCAAGTAATGGAAACACTAAACGGAGGCGTGCTCACACACGAACAATGCTCGCTCCTCGCCAACACAGACGGCGACGACCTCCTCGGCCTGCTCGTCGCCGCCGATACCCTGCGCCGCGAATTAGTCGGCAATATCGTTACTTATGTCGTGAACCGCAATATTAATTTCACCAACGTATGTTTCGTCGGCTGCAAATTCTGCGCCTTCAGCCGCGGCCCACGTGAATCCGACACGTACTTCCTCAGCCTGGACCAAGTCGCCCAGAAGGCAACCGAAGCCTGGAAAATCGGAGCCACCGAAGTTTGCATTCAAGGCGGCCTGCCGCACGGCCTGCCTCCATTTCATTATCGCGACATTCTGCGCGCGGTAAAACAAGCCGTCCCCAGCATGCACATCCACGCGTTCTCGCCCATGGAGATCGTCTACGGCGTCGAGCTCACCGGTATGCCGCTGACAGATTACCTGCAAATGCTGCGCGACAACGGCCTCGATACTCTACCGGGAACCGCCGCCGAGATCCTCGACGACGACGTCCGCTCCGTGCTTTCCCGCAATAAACTTTCCACCGAGCAATGGAAGCAAGTCATCCGCACCGCCCATCAATGCGGCATTCGCAGCACCTCCACGCTCATGTACGGACACGTCGAGTCCCCCGAACATTGGGTCAACCAACTCTTATTGTTCCGCGAAATCCAGCAACAAACCGGTGGCTTCACCGAGTTCGTCCCTCTCGGATTTGTCCATCAGAACACTCTGCTCTTCCATCAGGGCATTGCCCGCCCTGGTCCCACACTGGCCGAGCATCTTAAGATTCACGCCGTCGCTAGAGTTCTCCTCGCCGGCGCTATCAACAATATTCAAGTGTCGTGGGTGAAGCTGAATCGCAGTCTCTCTCAGCTTTGCTTGCACGCCGGAGCCAACGATTACGGCGGCACGCTGATGGAAGAAAACATTTCCCGCGAAGCCGGAGCCACCGCCGGCCAGTACACCAGCCCCGAAGATTTTCAAGCGCTCATCCTCGAGGCCGGCCGCATTCCCGCCGAACGCAACACCGTCTACACCCGTATCAACCTCAAGCTGCAGCCCGAGACGCTGACGGCCGAGCAGCTCTTTGAACCGGAGTTTGCATGACGGCGATCTCATGAGCACACCCCGGCCCATCGCGATTCTCGGAGGCACCGGCCCCGAAGGATTCGGCCTGGCGTTGCGTTGGGCCCAAGCCGGCGAAACCGTAATCATTGGATCGCGAGACGCCAACCGCGCCCAAGAAGCCGCTGAGAAAATCAAACAGAAGGTAGGCTCGAGCGCGAAGATCTCTGGCGCCGAAAATAACGCCGCCTGCGCCGCCGCTGACTTGCTGGTTCTCACCATCCCTTTCGAAGGCCATGCCACTCTGCTCAAGCAACTCAAGCCATCGATCCGCCCCGGCACTATCGTGATCGACGCCACCGTCCCCTTAGCCGCGAGCGTGGGTGGCCGCGCCAGTCGCACCCTCGGGATCTGGCAAGGCTGCGCCGCGCAACAGACCGCCGAACTCGTTCCCAAAGGCATTTCGGTCGTAGCCGCTTTTCAAAATGCGGGAGCCGAACTGCTGAACGCCGGTGGCCCCGTCGACTGCGATGTGATTGTGTGCAGCGACGATCCCAATGCCAGCCAAATCGTGCGCACCCTCGCCACCAGGATTCCCGGCGTCCGCGCCATCGACGGAGGCAAACTGGAAAACGCGCGCATCCTGGAACAAATCACAGCCTTGCTTATCGGCCTGAACATCCGCCACAAAGGCCACTCCGGAATTCGCATCACCGGTTTGCCTGCAGCGGCATACGAAGTTGCGTAGCTCGCTAACTCATGTGGTGATGAAGATTCCTTTGTGTACCTTCGTGTCCTTAGTGGTAAAAGATCTTCATTAACCTCGTCGAGACCAATCATGAGTCGACCCGACACGCGCCCCGCCATAGAATTCCGCAACGTCTCGTATCGCCTGAATGACGAAGGCAAAGAAGGTCGCGAACTGCTCCACGATCTCACTCTCGAGGTGCGACGCGGCGAGACGTTAGTTCTGCTGGGCCGCAGCGGCTCCGGCAAAACCACAACTCTCAAACTCATCAACCATCTGCTCACGCCTAGCAACGGAGAACTTCTCGTTGACGCCCGCCCGACCCGCGCTTGGGATGTAATCCGCCTCCGCCGTATGATCGGCTATGTAATCCAGGAAGTAGGCCTGTTCCCCCACTTCACGGTAGAGCGCAACATCGGCCTGGTTCCAAAGATCGAGAACTGGTCTGCCAGTCGAATCAGCCAACGCGTGCGCGAACTCTTAGCGCTCGTAGGACTCGATCCCGAAATAGCCTACCGCTATCCCCGCGAACTTTCCGGAGGCCAGCGTCAAAGAGTAGGCGTAGCGCGGGCCCTGGCAGCCGATCCGCCCATCCTCCTGATGGACGAACCCTTCGGCGCTCTCGATCCCATGACTCGCGCCGAGCTGCAACGCGAATTTCTCGCGCTGCAGAAGCGCCTCCGTAAGACCGTTGTCTTTGTAACGCATGACTTGCGCGAAGCTCTGCTACTCGGCACGCGCATCGCACTGATGGAAGCCGGACGCCTGATCACAATCCAAACGCCCGAAGAATTTCCAACGTGCGCCGAACCGCTGGCCGCCGCCTACACGAATGCCTTCGGCACCTTAATGCAGGACGGGCGTCTCGGCCGTCGCAACAGCGAGGAACCATGAACCTCTGGCAATTCATGCTGCAAAATCACACCGAAGTTGTCGAACTAACACTCGAGCATCTCTGGCTGGTAGGAATTTCCACCCTGCTGGCAGTCCTGATCGGGATTCCCCTGGGCATCCTGATCACGCGCTGGCCCGCGTTAAACAAACCAGTGTTAGGCGGCGCCAACATCATTCAAACCATCCCCAGCCTCGCCCTCTTCGGATTCCTGCTCCCCGCCCCGTGGATCGGAGCCCGCGCCGATCGCCTGGCCATCCTCGCGCTAGCGCTCTACGCCCTGCTGCCGCTGATCCGCAACACATACGTCGGCATCAAAGGCGTGGATCGCGCAGTCGTCGAAGCCGGACGAGGCATGGGCCTGACCGACCGCCAGCTGCTCTTTCAAGTAGAACTACCGTTAGCGTTAGGAGTGATCATCGCAGGCGTAAGGGTAGCGACGGTGATCTCGGTGGGCTTAGCGACCATCGCGGCGGCCATCGGCGCAGGCGGCCTCGGAGAATACATTTTCCGCGGCCTGGCCATGGTAAACAACCAGGTAATCTTGGCTGGAGCGATCCCGGCCGCCGCCATGGCATTACTAGCTGACGTAAGCCTGGGCTGGCTAGAGAAACGCTTAAGCCCAAACTGAGAACTGAGAACCGAGAACCAAGAACTGAAAACTGATTTACCAAATGCCCGCTAGCCAAAAAGCCAACCCGCGCATCACCACGCAAGTAATCTCATTCCTGCTGCTAGTTCTGCTAACCGCTTGCGGCCCATCCCGACAAAACCGAATTGTTGTCGGCTCCAAAAACTTCACCGAGCAACTAATCCTCGGAGAACTAATCGCCCAGCAAATCGAAAACAAAACCCAACTTCCCGTTGAACGCCGCTTCTATCTGGCCGGCACTTACATCTGCCACCAGGCCATCCTCGGAGGCCGCATCGACATCTATCCCGAATACACCGGCACCGCCCTGACCGCAGTCTTAAAAGAAAAGCCCAGTGCCGATCGTGAAAAAGTCTACAACGAAGTCAAAACAGAATATGAGAAGCAATTCAACCTGGAGGTCGGCCAACCCTTTGGCTTCAACGACACCTTCGCCATAGAAGTCCGCGGCGAAGACGCCCGCAAGCTGGGCCTCGAAACCATCAGCCAAGCCGCGCCGTACACGCCCAACTGGCGTGCCGGATTCGGCTACGAATTCATGGAGCGCCCCGACGGCTACAGAGGCCTCGCCGCAACTTACAATCTGCGTTTCGCCGACAACCCCCGCATCATGGACCTCGGCCTGCTAACCCGTGCCCTAAAAGACAAACAGGTAGACCTGATCGCCGGCAACACGACGGATGGCCTGATTCCAGCCCTAGATCTGTTTGTCCTCGAAGACGACAAACATTACTTCCCCCCCTACGAAGCCGTACCCATAATTCGCCAAGAAACGCTAACCCGCCATCCCGAGGTAAAACAAGCGTTAGACGAGCTGGCCGGAAAAATCTCAGACCAGGAAATGCGCCAACTAAATTACGCCGTCGATGGCCAACACCAAGACGTAAAACAGGTAGTCCGCGAATTCCTGAACAAGAAACAACTGTAGGGTCATCCCGAGCGCAGTCGAGGGACCCTGCGTTTCTTACTCCGAGATCAATGAAAACCATCTTGACTCATCGCAATGAGTCAAATACACTCATGCCATGGCTAAGAGGTTGCAAGTGATTCTCCAAGACCCCGAATACCGCGAAATCCAGAAGATGGCGCGATCCCGCCGCATGTCGCTCGCGGAGTGGGTCCGCCAAGCGCTCGACATGGCCCGCCGGAAAGAGCCCTTGGGCGGAACCGGCAAGAAGCTCGAGATAATCCGCGCCGCCGCGCAACACGACTATCCCACAGTAGATATCGACACCATGCTGGCCGAGATTGAGCGAGGATACGGAACCGGAATAAATCCGTGATTCTGATCGATTCAAACATTCCGATGTACCTGGTCGGCGCGCCCCATCCCCATAAAAGCAACGCGCAACGACTGCTGGAAAAGTTGGTCAGCGACCGTAAACGCCTGGTGACCGACGCCGAGGTCCTCCAGGAAATCCTGCACCGCTACACTGCCATCGACCGCCGCGACGCCATCCAACCGGCCTTCGACGCCTTACTTGGCATCGTCGACCAGATCCTGCCCATCGATCGCGTGGCAGCAGAGCGCGCAAAAGAAATTGTGCTCGGTCACAAAAAGATCTCCGCCCGCGATGCCGTCCACTTAGCCGTAATGCAACAACACAGCATCGAGCAAATCCTAACCTTCGACGCCGGCTTCGACGGCTTCCCCGGAATCAAGCGCCTGTCATAACCAAGCCCGTGTGGCGCAGACACTCCTGTCCGCGGATGTCGACCCAATCCCGTGTGGCGCGGGCGCCCTCGCCCGCGAAATGCTGAGATCCCAAAGCCCGGTAAGTCAGGCGAACTGCCCTCGGCGAAAAAACACCAGCCCCGGCAGGGGCAACAGACAATAGCCCAAGACGTAAGTCCTGGGTAAGTGCAGAAAAAAGATTCAGGCCCGCACGGGCGCCATAACAGCGGCTCTCTGTGAACACCTTTTGAAGTTCAGCGCGGATGCTGGCACCTCTCCTCTACACGCCTGGCTTTGGACCATCGACCTTGGCAGCTTTCTCACGAATCCAGCGTCGCTTCCTTTCGATGTGGTTTTCTTCGGTGACCCTAATTTCCACTCCGAGCCGCTCCTTTACAGCCTTCGTGAACGCTTTCAGCCAGTACGCCTTGCTACTGCTGAGATTTGATTCAAAGAACGGAACAACCTCAAACGGGTCGGCATGACGCACCACGGCGTAGGACGCCTCCGTTCCGTACCATGATGGATCGATGTCGTCAGAAACGTCTGGCATCAAGTACACGTCTATGCCGAGGATTTGTTCCTTGGGGATGTGAAAGTCTGCCGCTTCATCTCCCCCTAAGCTACCTGTTCTCTCAGCGTGGATGTCCAGGCCGCTGGCGGTCACCTGCACTTGCGTTTCGATCGGCAAGCGCACGGGCGTCTCAGGTACGGTGGTTGAATCCCAGCACAGACGAATGGCAGGAAGCTGCTGTCTTTTGGTCTTTTTCTGCAAATCGTCGCTCATAGGCTTCGGGTGGTCTGAAACGCGGCTAAGCAGCGTCAACTCCGTTTAAGCGGACTGTAACCCACTTACATCCGCGTTCCTCGTAGACGCCCAGGGGCGACCCGATCATGTCCAGACCCTCGTCGTCAGCCTCGCAGTGTTGAAACCTCTGAATTGCGAAAGCGGGGCCGGGGTCTGCACAATCAACACGATACTTGGTCCCACATTTGCAGGTGCGCACGCTGGGAACGTATGAGACCGTGTAACGAACGCCAACAGGAACGCTCAAGGCCTCTGTCATGGAAGTCTCCTTGCCCGATTATAAGCTGTGACGAGGCTTCAGGCGCGCCTGAGTGCCCGCACGTGCGAAAATCATTCCAGCTAGCATCTCCATAACGACCTTCGATGCGCATCCGGTCAAGAAGATCAAAGGCGAAGAATTATGAACAAAGATCAACTGAAAAAGCTGTTGCACTATCACGTTCGTCTCAGTCCCCGGGCACTACGTGGCGACGGCACGGGCAGGCTGCTACCCTTCGATGACGATTGGAGCATGGAGGAGATAACTGATAGCTACATCAAAATTCAGAATACCCTTACCCGGCATGCACCGCTGCTCGGACTAGACCAAATTCGCAGCTACACGAGCGACCCGCAGAGGAATCAGCACGGATTCAAATACGGCTTTCTGAGCTTGCACGTGCAACTCACAATTCAGTCTCGGGAAGTTCTCATTGACCTGTTGGAGCGGCCTGACTATACAAAGACTTCACGGGCCGCGCTAGGGAAAAACGAGCAGCAGAGCACTGAGCCAACCTTCAGCAGGTACTGGCGTTCTCCGCGAGAAAGAGTACGGGATGCGGAACGTCGCGGAAACCGTTAGACGTGAGGATAGAGCAGACCCGGTCTTTCGATAAACGGTATATTCTCCGACTGATCGTGAGGTTGCCCGTTCACTTGCACGTTTGCAGAGCGCCCTTCTTGGCTAGAAGCAGAAGCCTCGAGCTGCTTCCTACATCAACCAAACCGCATCCACATCCACAATGACCTGCGTCCGCGGAATCTTCTCTTGCGACGCATAGACCAGCATCGATCTTAAAGTAGCATTCAACTTCTCCCGGCTCGCCGACTTCAAAACAAAATGATATCGGTAATCCCGCTTTAACCGCACAATCGGAGCCGCCGCCGGACCCAGCACCCGAATGCCTTCGTGCCGCGTCTTCTCGAACCACTTGCCCAAAATGCCCGACCATCGTAGCGCCTCGTCCAACTTGTCACTCCGCACCAGAACATTCGCCAGCGCGCTGTACGGCGGATAGTGCATCCAACTGCGAAAGCGCAACTCTTTTTCATAGAACCCAACAAAGTCGTGCTGTGCCGCATATTGCACCGCATAGTGATCCGGAAAATAAGTTTGCAACACAACTTTCCCCGGAGTCTGCCCGCGTCCCGCCCGCCCCGCCACCTGGGTCAGCAATTGAAACGTCCGCTCCGCCGCTCGAAAATCCGGGAACCCCAAAGCAGCATCAGCCCCAACCACGCCCACGAGCGTCACTCCATGAATGTCGTGACCCTTGGCAATCATCTGCGTGCCGACGAGCAGATCGAGTTCGCCTTCATTGAGCGCATTCAGCGCCCGCTCGAAATCCTCGTTGCCGCGAACCGTGTCCCGATCAAGCCGTCCAATGCGCGCCTGTGGAAACAGCCCATGCAACAACTCTTCCAGCTTCTCCGACCCCGTCCCAAGAAAATAAACATACTCGCTGCCACACTCCCCGCAGACCTTGGGCACAGGCGCCATGAATCCGCAGTAGTGGCAGACCATTCGGTTCGTGCGCTTGTGATGCGTCATCGCAATCGCGCAGTTTCTGCATTCCATCCTGTTCCCACAAGCCCGGCACAACGCTACCGGCGAATATCCGCGCCGGTTAAGCAGCACCATCACCTGCTCTTTACGATCAAGCCGTTGCCCGATTTCTTCCACCAGCTTCCGCGAAATCACTTGTTCCTTACCCGTCTCCTGAAACTCCAACCGCATGTCGACGATTTCAACCTCAGGCAACGGCCGATTTTCCACGCGATCCGGCAACTCAAGCAGCGCATACTTGTTTTTCTTAGCGTTGAAATAAGACTCCAGCGAAGGCGTAGCCGAGCCCAGCACGACGACGGCACCAGCCATCTTCGCCCGCATCACCGCCACGTCGCGCGCGTGGTATCGCGGCGTTTCTTCTTGCTTGTAAGACGAATCCTGCTCTTCATCGACAATCATCAGAGCCAGATTAGAAACCGGAGCAAACACTGCCGAGCGCGTGCCCACCACCACTCGCGCCTCGCCCTGCTTGATGCGATGCCACTGCTCCGCTCGCTCCTGATCCGAAAGCGCCGAGTGCAGGATGGCAACCTCGCCCCCAAAAACGTGATGCAAATCAGCCGCCACCGCGGGCGTAAGCCCAATCTCAGGAACGAGAAGAATGGCCGACCGTCCCGCCTCAAGGACCGAACGCATCGCCGCCAGATAAATCGCAGTCTTGCCCGACCCAGTCACACCATGCAACAAGAAGCCAGAGAACTTGCTGGCGCGCACGCCCTCTTCGATCCTCTGAAGCGCATCCTGCTGTGCGGAATTGAACTGAAAATCCAGCGGCGAGGAGCGAGTACTCTTACTCGCAACGGTGAACTCAACCGGCTCTTCGAAGAGCTCAACCAACCCACGCTTCACCAACGTCCCAAGCGTGGTCCGGGGAACTGCCAGGGCCTGCAGGCTCTCGACAGCAACCCTCCCGCCCGCAGCAGCCAGCGTTTCGATCAACATCCGTTGATTAGAGTTGAGTTTGCCCTCCGCGCTCTTCAGCAGCGCGACCTTCATGGTGCGAGTGGCATCACGCACGTCCGACACATCCTCGCGCACGATCCATTTCTTACGGACCATGCCAGTCAACACAGATTTCGAGACGCGGGTCGCAGCGCGCAAACTTTCTTCACGCACCGTCTCGCGTTCGGCGAGGTAGTCCAGGACGCGAAACTCCGCCAGCTGTGCCTCGGGCGTCCGGCGCGAGCGAGCCGATGAGCCTGACATGCCCGCAAGGTGTAATGCCATCTGTCCATCGCTCGCGATGCGATAGCCAATCGCGCGTTTGAACTCCGCGGCCAGCGGCAGCATGGTGCGAAAGACTTCGCCGAGAGGTGCGAGGTAATAGTCCGAAATCCATTTACCGAGTTGAACAAGCTGCTCATCAAGCACGGGCGCAGCGTCGAGCACGCTGAAAATATTCTTGGCCTGCATCTTGGGCGCCCGGTCATGCAGCGCCGTAACCACGCCGGACATGCGCTGCTGGCGAAACGGGACCAGCACGCGCCCGCCAATCACCGGCTGCATCCCTTCAGGGATGCGGTAGGTGAACGCAGTGTCTAGAGGCACCGGCAGGGCGACGTCACAAAATTCAGGCATGACTCTCAGCATCGTCTGCCTGGCATCGTAACTCGCCAGAAGACACCAATTTTACAAAGCTGTGACATTCTATTGACAATTCCACCCCTCATGAGTCTTAATGTGGTGCACATGCAGGTGCGGCCACATTGGCTAACCTGTGCAAAATATTGGGTTCCTCCCCCCGCCCTCTAACGTTCCTAAAAGGAGAAATCAAGATGCAAAGTTCATTGGTCCGTGTGACTGCTCTAACTCTATGGCTCACGCTAACACTGGGATTTGCTTCTAGCCCGGCCCTGGCACAGTATAAGTTGACCAAGCTGACTTCAAACGAATCGGGTAAGGCCAAACATACCGATCCTCTGCTGCAGAATGCATGGGGAATGGCCTACGCTCCCGACAAACCCTTCTGGGTCAGCGACGAGTGGAACGGTTGGTCCACCCTTTACGATGGCGCCGGAAATCCGCAAAGTCTGCAAGTGGTTATTCCTCCAGCCAATGGCACCGGGCCGGGATCGCCAACGGGGCTGGTCTACAATGGTTCGAATGAGTTCAAGATTGAAACTTGGACGTCCCTCTTTTTGTTTGCGACCCTGGATGGAACTATTCAGGGCTGGTCTGACTTCGAACCGTCCCACTCGCTGATCGCGGTGAACAACTCGGCAAACAAAGCCAGTTACACGGGGCTGGCCATCACCAGCAAGACCTCGGGGAATTTCATCTATGCCGCCGACACGTTTAACAATAAAGTGGACATGTACGACGGCAGCTTTAACTTCGTGAAATCGTTCACGGATTCCAAAATTCCCAAGGGCTTCGTGGTATCGGGCATTCAGGACATCAACGGCCAACTTTACCTTACCTACGTGGATGCCGCCGGCGGCCCGGGCGGATACATTGACATTTTCAGCGAAAGTGGCACATTTGTGAAGCAGTTTACCCACGGGAAACCGCTCAACCAGCCCTGGGGATTTGCTGTGGCTCCAAAGAATTTCGGACCGCTGAGCGGCACCCTTCTGATTTCCAACAACACCAATACGGGCACGATTAACGGCTTCAATCGAAAGACCGGCAAGTTTGTGGGGACAATCACAAACGCGGCGAACAAGCCGATTACTATCAACCAGCTTTGGGCAATCGAGTTCGGAGGCGGGAGTGCTTCCAACGGAAAGAAGAATCAGCTGTACTATACCGCGGGACCGCAGAATGGGCTGAATGGGTTCTTCGGCGTAATCGCGTTTAAGTAGTCGGGACCAGACAGTTGCGCGAGCAGGTGCCAAGCTTGGGACCCGGTGCCTGCTTCGCGCGAACACCCTCCGCCTCATTCTGAATTGTCCGTACCAGAACTGAGCGCCGACCCGGGCGGACTCGGAATTCCTCCACTCGATATTTCCTGGTACGCCGGAGCCTTCATTTAAATCACGACCCGAGAGACTAGAGATACGGCAGCGTCTACATGGGTAACTGGCGGCTGAGGAGTGTCCCTGCTACCATTTCAGCGGATGCCACTTCGCAGGGGCGCGACAAAAACTGGACAGCGGGAGCGGAAGGCTGGACGCGGGAGAGCAGCACGCGACCGGCGTCCGCGGGCTGAGCTAGTCATTATTACCGGGATGAGCGGATCGGGGAAAGCCTCGGTGCTCAAGGCTTTTGAGGATCTCGGTTACTACTGCGTGGATAATTTGCCGGTCGGGCTGATTCCGCAATTTGCCGAGTTGGCGGGGCAGTCTTCCGAAATCGAGCGTACGGCGCTGGTCGTCGATGTTCGCGAGGGGACGCAGCTCGAGGCGCTGCCGGAGATTGTGAAATCGGTCCGGCGCGTGTTGCCAACCAAGATGATTTTTCTGGAGGCGGCGGATTCGGTTCTGCTGCGCCGCTTCAGCGAGACCCGGCGTCCTCATCCCTTGGGAACCAATACTACCGTCAAGGCTTCGCTGGCTGCGGAGCGGCAGCATTTGCGGCGTATTCGCGCCATGGCGGATCTGGTCATTGACACCTCGAAGTTCAACGTCCACGAGTTGCGGTCGCACATTACCGAGCGCTTTCAGAAGCAGGAGTCGGGGAATAACATTCTGGTTTCGTGCGTGAGCTTTGGTTTCAAGCATGGCGTGCCCGAGGATGCGGACCTGGTGTTTGATGTGCGCTTCTTGCCGAATCCGCATTTTGTGCCGGAGTTTCGTCCGCTTACCGGTCGCGATCCGAAGGTGGCGAAATATATCCGGTCGTTTCCGCAGACCAAGGAATTTATCAACCGGATTTCGAAGCTGCTGGTTTATCTTTTGCCGCATTACATTCGCGAGGGGAAGAGTTATCTGACGATTTCTTTTGGGTGCACGGGTGGGCAGCACCGCTCGGTCATGATTGCCGAGGACGTTAGCAAACGTCTGCGGAAGGCGGGGTATCGAGTGAAGGTGGTGCATCGGGATAGTCCGGGGTAGAGGAGTTCGGGTTTCAGGCTTCAGGCTGAACTTCTAGTAGCGGAGAAGAAGTCTTCAACCCCAGAGGACACTAAGGTACACAAAGGGAATCATTGGCTGGGCCGCACGGGCGAGGACGCCCGCGCCTACATTGAGTTGCAGTAGAATAAAGGCCTACTACACATGTTGATTTCATTGCTGGCGGGGGGCTTGCGCGGGGGGAGTTTTCGATGCGGCAGCTGACACGCCTTATCCGATATGTTGCGCCTTATTGGTGGCCGGTATCGGCGTCCGTGCTGCTGATGGCGGCGGTGGGGCTACTGGATGCTTTTCGGTTGCTGTTGATTGGTCCGATTTTTGATCGGGTGCTGAATCCGGGTTCGCAGTCGCGGGAAATGCAGCTGTTTAAGATTCCGGGCAGCGAACATGCGATCTACCTGCAGCGGTTCGTTCCCTCGCACTTCCAGAATCCGTGGACGGTGGTGGCTTTCGCGCTGGTGGCGGCTACGGTCTTGAAGGGGATCTGCGATTACGCGGGCACGTATCTGGTGAACTACGCCGGCTTCGGCATGATCACGGATCTGCGTAACGACCTCTACGATTCAATTCTGCAACGGTCAGCGGCATTTTTTCATAAGCACACGACGGGCACTCTGGTTTCGACGATCGTGAACGATGTCGAGCGCGTGCAATACGCGATGTCGAGTGTGCTGGCGGAGTTCCTGCAGCAGTTCTTTACTTTTGTGTTTACCGCGCTGGTGGTGGTGGTGCTGGGGAGGAAATTTGCCTGGATTCTGGTTCTGTTCGTGCCGGTGATTATTTTTTCGGCGGGAAGAATCGGGCGGCGGGTGCGGCATACGACCCGGCGCGGTCAGGATAAGCTGGCCGACATTCAGAATATTCTGCACGAGACCATTACCGGCAACCGCATCGTGAAGGCGTTCAGCATGGAGCGGTGGGAGATTGCGCGCTTCCGCAAGGCCGCGCAGAGGCTGTTCCGGGCTAATCTTCGTTCGGTGGCTGCGGTTGCGATCAGTTCGCCTTTGATGGATATTTTTGGCGCGATCGCCATTGCCTTGCTGCTGTTGTTGGGGCGCGAACAGATCAATCATCACGTTTTTACTTCCGGCACTTTTCTGACATTCATCGTGGCGGTTTTTAAGCTTTACGATCCGGTACGCAAGTTTGCTTTGTTTAACAATAATTTTCAGCAGGCGCTGGGGGCTTCGTCCGAGATATTCAAGTTCATGGATACGGAGGACGATGTCAAAGAGAAGCCCGGAGCCCAGCCCTTGCCGCCGTTTTCGCGCAGCATCCGCTTCGAGAAGGTTGGTTTTTCTTATGGGGCGGAAGGGGAAGATGGACGCGAGATTCTGCGCGACATCAATCTGGAAGTGCGGGCGGGCGAGGTTCTTGCGGTGGTCGGGTCGAGCGGAGCGGGCAAGAGCACGCTGGTGCATCTGATTCCGCGATTCTTTGACGTGACTTCGGGGCGATTGACGATTGATGGCCGCGATGTGCGCGACACTACGCTGGCTTCACTGCGTTCGCAGATCGGCGTCGTGGCTCAGGACACGGTGCTGTTCAACGATACGGTGCGGAATAATATCGCGTATGGACAGCCGAGCGTTCCGCAAAAAACGGTGGAGGACGCGGCTCGCGCGGCCTTGGCGCATGACTTTATTATGGATTTGCCGAACGGTTACGAGACGACGATTGGCGAGCGCGGCGTACGGCTCTCTGGTGGGGAGCGGCAGCGCATTGCCATTGCGCGGGCGCTTTTGAAGAATGCTCCGATTCTGATTCTTGATGAAGCGACTTCGGCTTTGGATAGCGAGTCGGAGGCGCTAGTGCAGTCGGCGCTGCAGAATCTCATGACTGGACGCACCGTGGTTGTGATTGCTCATCGGCTTTCTACGGTGCGGAGGGCGGATCGGATCGTGGTGTTGGAGAATGGAACGGCTTCGGACATTGGCCCGCACGAAGAGCTGATGAAGAAGTTGGGCACTTACCGGCGGTTGTATGAGCTGCAGTTTGCGGAAGTGGAACCGGTGAGGCCGGAAGTGCAGGTTGAGTGAGAAATTGTGCGACGAAAAATCCCCGCTTTGTCGCAAAGAACGCGACTAAGGACGGGGCAACCAGCGCTTGTCGGAGTGAAACTTTAGATTGAATTGTTTTGTGGGCCTGCACGGGCGAGGACGCGCCCGCGCCTACATTGAATATGCCGATTCGCTCCATGACCGGGTTTGCGCAGGTGAAGGGGCAGGTGAAGGGGCAGGTGAATGGGCAGTTTGGTTTCACGCTGTCGCTCAAATCCGTAAATCATCGGTTCCTTGATATTCATTTCCGAATGCCGTCCGATAGCGATGATTTGGAGATGAAGCTGCGGCGGCGGTTGAAGGAGAGGATGGCTCGCGGGCACGTGGAGCTGACTCTGAATATCGAACGCGGCGTGAGCGAGGGCTTTTCGCTCAATCGGGCGCTGGTGGCTGGTTACGTTCAAGCCTTTCGGACGGCGGCGGCGGAATTTGGGTTGGCGGCGGAGCCGGATCTCAACGCAATTCTTCGCATCCCGGGGGCGCTTGAGTCGGACGCGTTGCCGGTTGAGGACGGCTTGGAGGCTGCGGTTCTCTCCAAGATGGAAGAGGCCCTCGGGCGGCTCAATCAGATGCGCGAGGAAGAAGGTCGCGGCACGGAGCGTGAATTGCGCGAGCGCATGAGTCATGTCCAACAGGCGCGGGAAGGCGTGGAGAAACATCGGCAGGCGGTGTTGCAGACTTATGCCGAGCGGTTGCGGACGCGGTTGCAGGAGTTGATTGGCTCACAAATCGAGCCGGAACGCATTCTGCAGGAAGCGGCGCTGCTGGTCGATCGCAGCGACATTCAGGAAGAGTTGGTGCGGTTGGATCAGCATGTGAAGCATCTTCTGGGATTGCTCGATCAGGGTGGAGAAGTCGGCAAGAAACTGGATTTTCTGCTGCAAGAGATGAATCGCGAGGCCAATACGCTGCTTTCAAAGACTTCGGGATTAGCCGGCGAAGCCATGAAAATCACGGAGCTTGGGTTGTCGATGAAAGCAGATATCGAAAAAGCGCGGGAGCAGGTGCAAAACCTCGAATGACCACGGTTTACATTATTTCGGCGCCATCGGGTTCGGGTAAGTCCACGCTCGTGGACAAGGTGCGTGAGCTTGTTCCGGACCTGGACTTTTCGATTTCCTATACGACGCGGGCGCCTCGCGGGAATGAGCAGAACGGGCGAGAATATTTTTTCGTGTCGCGGGAAGAGTTCGAGGAAATGATTGGGCGCGACGACTTCCTAGAATATGCCGATGTGTTCGGCAACTATTACGGCACGGCGAAGAACGTGCTGCATCAGGCCGAGGTGCGGGGCAAAGACTTGCTGCTGGATATCGATGTGCAAGGGGCGGAGCAGATCAAGCGCAAGCTTCCGTCGGCGTTGAGCATTTTCATTATGCCGCCAGATCGCAAGGTTTTGGAGGCGCGTCTGCGGAAACGCAGTTTGGATACGGACGAAGTGATCCAGCGCCGATTGGTCACGGCCAGTCGTGAGATTGAGAATTATGAGAAATACGACTATATTCTGGTTAACGACCGTCTGGATGAATCCATCGCAGCGCTGCAGGCGATCCTGCTTGCGGAACGGCTGAAGCGCTCGGGAGTTCACGGATCCGCTGACGACGCAAAAACGCTGGCCAAAGCTGAGAGCTGCCGCCTGAATAACATTCGGGAAAGGCTGCAGCCGATCTTGGCCTCGTTTACGACGGCGGCGACCTCGGGCGGGCGTTAGCCACAGGGGAGAACACAATGAAGTTGATTGAAGGGTTCGACAGCAACTATCGGTACATTCTGGTAGCCGCTCGCCGCGCACGGCAATTGCAAGGCGGTGCGCCTCCGGTCATCGAAACTCACTCCCGCAAACCCTGCCGCATCGCGCAGGATGAAATTAAAGCTGGCAAAGTAAAGTGGGTGATCCCGGAGATGCCCAAGTCGACCGTCGAGGCCGTGAGCGAAATGCTCGACAAGGCGCTGGGGCAAGAGTAGGAACCTGCAATTGCCGGCTGCCGATTGTGTGAACTCGGGTGCGGAATGATCGGCAATTGGGAGAACAATCGGCAATCATGAAAATTGCTCTTGGCGTCAGCGGCGGGATTGCGGCTTACAAAGCGGCGGAGATTGTCCGCCTGCTGCAGGATCGCGGCATTCGCGTGCAGGTCGTCATGACCCGCGCCGCCCAGGAGTTTATCCGTCCTCTCACCTTTGCGGCACTTTCCGGCGAAAAAGTTATTACTGATATGTTTGGCGCGGGTGCGAACGACTCGCCGAATATTGATTCGGCTGTGGAGCACATTGCAGTGGCGCAGTCGATTGATGCGTTGTTGGTTGTGCCCGCAACCGCCGACGTCCTCGCTAGGTTTGCCCAAGGCATCGCCAGCGATTTTCTCAGCACGCTTTACTTGGCAACCACCGCGCCCGTCGTGGTCGCGCCTGCCATGAACGTCAACATGTGGGACCATCCGGCCACGCAGGCGAATCTTGAGATATTGAAAACGCGCGGCGTACGGATCGTGCAACCGGGTACGGGATATTTGGCTTGCGGCATGACGGGTCCTGGGCGTCTGGCTGAGAATGAAGCGATCGTCGCAGCGACGTTGGAGGCGCTGGGTGCTTCGCAGGAATTGGCTGGCGAAACGATTTTGATTACGGCTGGGCCTACGCGGGAGAAGATTGACCCGGTGCGATACCTTACGAATCGCTCCAGCGGACGGATGGGATACGCGTTAGCCGAAGCTGCACTTCGCCGTGGCGCGCGCGTGTTGCTGGTGAGCGGCCCGACCGCATTGACTCCACCGGGAGCGGCTGAGATCACGCGCGTGGAGTCTGCTGAAGAGATGCGGCAGGCGGTTTTGAAGCTGCTTCCCGAGGCGACCATCGTTATCAAGACAGCGGCGGTCTCGGACTATCGGCCAAAATCTTTGGCTTCGCAGAAGATCAAGCGCAGCGGTCCTATGACTCTCGACCTTGAGCCCACAGTCGACATCCTGGGCGAGATTGCGCAACGCAAACAATCGCAATTGATCATTGGCTTTGCCGCAGAGACGCAGAATGCGCTGGAAAATGCGCGCAAGAAACTTGCTTTGAAATCGCTTGATGCCATTGTCGTGAATGACGTTTCGCGCGAAGGCGTTGGCTTCGACTCCGATCGCAATGCGGTCTCCATTATCACCCAACACGAAATAGTCGAAGTCCCGGAGACCACGAAGTGGGAAGTCGCGCAACGCGTGCTCGACCAAGTGATAAAGCTGCGAACTCCACAAAATACTCCCGCAAAGATTGGAAAATAGCGAATGCCCGGCGTGTTCGATCCGGAACTCAAGCGCGCACTAGCCGAACGTGTCCGTTACTACAATGAGTTGGGCATCTACGATTTCTACCGCCGCGAGAATCCCGAAATCCAGCCAGAATTGCGAGAGGAAATGACGCCAAGAAGCAATGCTGCTGTAGCGACTGTGTCGGAAGAAGACTTATTTGCAGTGGTGAACTCGAAACCCGAAGCAGGTGTGGGCGATACGGTCACAGCGTTGCGCTTGATTCGTGAGGATCTCGGGGATTGCACCCGTTGCCGTCTGAGCAAACAGGGACGCAAGCAGATCGTCTTTGGCGTCGGCAATCCGAAAGCCGAGTTAATGTTTATCGGCGAAGCTCCGGGTGCGGATGAGGACCAGCAGGGCGAACCATTCGTCGGCCGTGCCGGGCAGTTGCTCAACAACATGATCAAGGCCATGGGCCTGCGGCGTGAAGATGTCTACATCGCGAACATCATCAAGTGCCGTCCGCCGGGAAACCGCACGCCGGAGCGTGATGAGTGCGAGACCTGCTCTCCATTTCTGATGCGGCAGATCGCGGCCATCAAGCCGAAGGCGATCGTGGCGCTCGGCGCGGTGGCAGCAAAGACGCTTCTGGCAATCAACGCGCCGATGTCGGAGTTTCGTGGGCGCTGGTTCGATTTCCGCGGCACCAAGCTTGCCGTTACTTATCATCCCGCTTTTCTGCTGCGCGATCCCCGACAGAAGAAAGAAACCTGGAAAGACCTGCAGATGGTGATGAAAGAGTTGGGTATGGCGATACCGGCGAAAGGCGCGGAGTAAGTCTTCGCTAGCCAGCCCGGGCGAGGACGCCCGCGCCTACATTCACAGGCGGAAGGGTGCGGTCAAAAGTCTTGCCGGCAGCATCACCGCCGCCCACACGAGCTCCAACACTCCGTGTACCGCAATCCCGATCAACCGGAACGGCAACAGCAGCAGCCATACGATCGGATACAGCACCAGCGCGAACAGAGCCAGGGGCCAGCACAACACGAACAGCAGGCACCAGAGGAGGAAAGTGAACACGGCGACACCTCCATGTTTCTAGTGTAATTTACGAAGATTCGTGCCGAAAAGTTCCAGGGCAACTCAGTCTTCATCTCGGAGACGATAGCCGTCACCTAAGTACTTCTCGAGAAAAGCCAATGTGCGCAATCCAGCATCGCGCCAGATTTCCCCACTGAAGCCGTGCCCCACTCCCGGGTAGATCTTCATCTCATGGGCAATCTGTTTTTTCTCCAGGAGTTGCTGCAAGTGGTAGGCCTCCTCGACCGGAATCGTCTTGTCCTGCTCCCCGTGCAGGATCAGCACCGGGCACAGTCGCCGGCTGAAGAACTTCATCTCTTTGGGCATGCCGCCGAAGAACTCCACTACGGCCTGGATTCGCGAGTCGATGGCAGAAGCGGACAACGCTAGATAAGCGCCCAGAGAGAATCCCAATAATCCTATGCGCCCGGGATCCACTTGAGGCTGGCGGGCGACGAAGCTGACGGCGTCCCACAGAGTTTTCATCCAGACCGGGAAGTGGCGGAAAATGGTTTGCAGGCCATCGATCTCGACTGTGCCCGTGCGGTCGAAATAGTGCAGCACGTAAACCGCGAAGCCTTGCTGGGCCAAAAGTCCAGCGGGGTCGGCCATTCCCGCGTGTCCGCCTCCAGAGCCATGTAACCCGATGACAGCAGGAAAGCGCTGTCCGTTGCCAGTTGGCAGAAAGCAATCCAGACGAATTTCTTTGCCGCCGCTCTCGAATGAAACTTGGGATTGAGTGATGGAGGACATAAAAGGCAGCACTTGGCAATTGGCACTTAGCAACTAGGCCTGCGCATTCTCGCGACCCTTTAAGAGAACCAAATGCTAAGTGCTAACTGCTCGTCGCGGCACTCTCAACGCCAGCCAACTTCGCTAACGACTCTCCATATGGCGCCCGCGCGATTCCGCGCTCGGTCACAATCGCGGTCACGTACTTGGCGGGGGTCACGTCGAATGCGGGGTTTTCTATCTGCACCCCGTCGGGGGTCATCTGCTTTCCGGCAATGTGGGTGACTTCCTTTTCGTTGCGTTGTTCGATGGGAATCTTGCTGCCGTCCGGAGTTTCGAAATCGATGGTCGAGAGAGGCGCGGCTACATAGAAAGGAATGTTGTGCTCCTTCGCCAGCACGGCAACAGAATAGGTTCCGATTTTATTGGCTACATCGCCGTTCGCCGCGATGCGGTCCGCACCTACCACAATCGCTCCGATCTTGCCCTGCTGCATGATCGATCCCGCCATATTGTCGGAGATCACGGTCGTAGCGATTCCGTCTTTCATCAGTTCCCAGGCGGTCAGGCGCGAACCCTGGAGAAAGGGACGGGTTTCGTCGGCGTAGACATGGATTTTCTTTCCCTGCTCGACGGCCGCGCGAATCACCCCCAACGCCGTACCGTACCCGCAAGTCGCAAGCGCTCCAGCGTTGCAGTGGGTGAGCACGCCGCCGCTGGCGGGCATCAGAGTTGCTCCGTGCCGCCCCATGGCCTGGTTCGCGGCAATATCTTCGGCGTGCATGCGCTGCGCTTCCTCAATCAGAGCCTGCTTGATCTGCGGCAGCGGACGCACTCTCAGCAGCTCGAATTTGTCACGCATGCGGCGGATCGCCCAGAAAAGGTTTACCGCGGTGGGACGCGTCTTGCCAATCACTTCGCAGATCTGGTCAAACTCGCGCTTGAGGTCGCCTCCGCTTTCGGCCTTCGAGTTCTTCATCCCCAGAGCGATGCCCATGGCCGCGGCTACGCCAATGGCCGGAGCGCCGCGCACCACCATGTTGCGAATGACGTCGGCGACCTGCTCATAGTTCTTGCACGTGACGTAGGTTTCTTCGGTGGGCAGCTTCGTTTGATCGATGAAGCGTACTCCCTTGTCAGTCCATTCCAATGTCTGAATCATAGTTCGGTTCTCAACACGATTGTCATCCTGAGCAAAGCGAAGGATCTCTGTATTGGCCCATGCCAAGAGCAAATGCATAGATCCTTCGCTGCGCTCAGGATGACATCACATTTTATGCACTGCGCAACGGTTTCGCGGCATGTTCGTGACCGCCGGCCGTCCGCACAATTCGCAACTGGCAGCGACCGCGAAGATCGGCGGGGTTTTCACGTCTCGATGCCGCAAATGTTCTTTGCGCACATCCGTCGCAGTGAATATCGAAACAAACGGCGCGGGCGCGGCAGCCTTTTCCACACTCGGACGGCCTTTCGCCTCTTCGCGCTCTACCAGGCACATCACGCCGGCGATTTCAAATCCGAAGTCGCGCGCCACTTCGATCGCCTGAATGGTGGACGCTCCCGTGGTGCAAACATCGTCCACGATCACCACCCGCGCACCTGTCTCGCGAAAGCCTTCAATGCGCTGTCCCGTACCGTGCTGTTTCTCCGCCTTGCGGACGAGAAAGCCATGGATCTCGCCGCTGGTTACCGCGACTGCCACCACAACCGGATCGGCTCCCATGGTTAGACCACCGATAGCATGAGGCCGCCATTTGCGCTTTTGAATTTCTTCGAGGAAGACTTGTCCGGTGAGCTGCGATCCGCGCGCGTCCAGCGTTGTAGTGCGGCAATCCACGTAGTAGTCGCTGGTCCCGCCCGACGAAAGCTTGAACTCTCCCAGACGAAAAGATTTCGTAGCCAACAGACGCAAAAGTTCCTGACGCGCAGAAGACATGGAAAATCTAAGATAGCATGAGGCGGGCTTCAGGCTTCAGGCTTCAGGCTTTGGGCTTCAGGCTTCAGGCTTCGGGCTTTTGGGCGCTGGGTTCATCCGTGATGCCTGAAGCCTAATGCCTGATGCCTGAAGCCTGCCTCACGCAAGCCCGCCTCACTGATTCAGCCTCTCCAGATGCCGGAATCCATCCGTTCCTGCGAAAAGTAAAACCGCGAGCGTGCCGTTATACGCCATGTGCATGATCAAGCTGGCCGCGACCGACTTGGTGACGGCGCGAGTAATGGTCAACGCCAGCCCGACTACGAATATCACCAGCACCGGTCCCCACGCGCGTCCCAGTTGCGGGGCGTGGATCAGGCCAAAGCTGGCCGCCGTTGCCAGCACTGCGATCACCATGCCAAACCGGCGCACCAGCACCGGATAGAGGAATCCGCGAAAGAACAACTCCTCGAACAGTGGTGCGAAGGTTATGCCGAACAGCGAAAGCGCCCAGGCTTCGCCCGGCGTTCGAAAGAAGCGGTCCATAGGAAGTTCTTTCGGGATGGGAAGAAAGTGCGCGATCCCTTGCAGCCCAAACGACAGCGCCACACCGGCGACCACATACATCGACCAGTTGTGTGGCCAGTTCCATCGGATCGCCGGCAGGAAATCCTGGCTGGGGTCGCGCTTCACAATCGAAATCATGAACGCGCCAACCAATAGATAGGCGAATACTTGCCCCAGCACAGCCACCAGCGGATACACCATGACCTCAACAATCGGGACCTTGGGATAGAGCAATCGGTGGGCCGCTAGCCCAACCAGCGCTAGAAAAACGAAGACCGAGGCTATCGTTAGAAATACAATTTGCAGCACATCCCATCCGCTCCACAACGGATTCTCAGCGGAGACGTCGACGGCGGGAGGCGGCGGTTCGGGGACGAACAACCGGTCAGGCTCAGACCACGGATTTTGAGGTGAAGACACGCGATTCGGAATTATCGACGAGACATTTTGAATTTACACGAAAAGGAAAACCGGTGCCGACTGCGGGCGCTGAATGCGAAATCAGCACCCACTGAATTCATTCCGGGGTATACTTCCGGGCACCGGGACCGGTATTGTGCTGCCCCGCCCGCGACTCCCGGTTTGAGCGAGATTCTATGTTGAGCGCTCGACGCTTGCGTCGCCTAGCCGCGGTTTCAGCTGCTTTCGGAATGGCACTGCTGTCTGCGGCCGAACTGGAAGCAGGCAGCAAGCACAGAGTGCTGTACTCCTTCACCGGCGGGAATGACGGAGGAGGAGTCCACGCCGGTGTGGTTTTAGACGACAAAGGCAATCTTTACGGGACAACCAGCGGCGGCGGTGCATATGGCTACGGTACGCTGTTCGCGCTAACCCCCGGCTCAGGCGGAAAGTGGATCGAGACCGTCTTGCACAGCTTCTGCGCACGGTCCCGATGCACCGACGGAGCTCTTCCTATGAGTACGCCCGTTTTCGATCACGCTGGCGACCTGTACGGGACGAGCAACGTAGCGACCTTTGAGCTTTCGCCCTCGCAAGAGACGGACGTCGGCTGGACCTTCAGTGTGATCTCTGACAACGCGGGCGGCAGTAGCCTGACCATCGACAGCGCTGGCGATCTCTATGGGGCAGGCGGGTCGGTATGGGAGCTTATTCCCGGTTCCAGCGGTTGGAAGGTCAAGCTGCTTCATATCTTCTGCTCTCTCAAGGACTGCCGCGACGGAGAAAACGCGCTGGCGCCTCCCACCCTCGACGCTATGGGCAATCTGTACGGCACGACGGAGTTTGGCGGGGGCAACGGCGCTCCCGAGTGTTCGACCGGCTGCGGAGTGGTCTATCAAGTTCAGAATGTAGGCGGGGGAAAATGGAAGTATCACGTGCTGCATCGCTTCGCCGCCTTCCCGAACGACGGGCTCATGCCGCAAGCTGGCGTGACGCTGGACAGCAAAGGCAACGTCTACGGCACTACGCTCTACGCCGGCAACACCGCCGGCACGGTGTTCGAACTATCGCCGCAGCAGGACGGCCGCTGGAGGGAAACCATTCTGTACGATTTTCCCAACCCCGAGAAAAACGGAGGAGCGCCCGTCGGCGGGGTAACCTTCGATAACAAAGGCAATCTCTACGGCACCGCGTCAGCGGGAGGCGACCCGAAGTGCGACTGCGGCGTGGTTTTCAAAATGACGCCGCACTCTAACGGCAAATGGAGCTATACCGTGCTCCACCGCTTCAAAGGCCCCGACGGAATCGGCCCGGCTACAACCTGATCTTCGACAAGAGCTACAAACATCTATACGGCACAGCGGTAGCAGGCGGCTCGGGCGCCTACGGCGTAGTATACGAGATCACTCCCTAAGGCAGTAGCATTCTTGCGGTCCCCCACTCTACGCCGAGAACCGCCGGAACAGATCAAGCCAGCAACTCAGCAATCGGAAGCCGCTTTTCCTTCGAACTGAAATACTGCGCCAGCGCCTGCCCGGTGTAAGACTTCTTGTTGCGTGCGACTTGCTCCGGTGTGCCCTGAGCGACGATGCGTCCGCCCTCTTCGCCGCCCTCGGGGCCGAGGTCGATGATCCAATCGGCGTTGCGGATCACATCCAGATTGTGCTCGATAATCACAATCATGTTTCCCAGGTCGGTCAGACGATGCAGCACGTCCAGCAACTTCTTGACGTCGTCAAAGTGCAGGCCAGTCGTCGGTTCATCCAGCAGATATAAAGTCTTCCCGGTTTGCCGTTTGCTTAACTCGCGCGCCAGCTTGATGCGCTGCGCTTCGCCTCCAGAGAGCGTTACAGCCGATTGACCGAGGTGAATGTATCCCAGGCCCACATCCACCAGGGTTTGCAGCTTCTGCTTCACTTGCGGGATATTTTCGAGGATTGGCAATGCGTCTGACGCCGGCATTTCGAGCAGGTCCGCGATGGAGTATCCCTTGTACTTCACCGCCAGAGTTTCGTGGTTGTAGCGACGTCCGCCACAAACCTCACAAAGCACGTACACATCAGGCAGGAAACTCATTTCGATGCGACGCTGTCCTTCGCCCTGGCAGGCTTCGCAGCGCCCGCCGGTCACGTTGAAGGAAAAGCGGCCCGGCTTGTAGCCTCGTTCCCGGGACTCGGGCAGCATGGCATAGAGATCGCGGATCTGCGCAAAGACTCCGGTGTAGGTTGCTGGGTTTGAGCGAGGCGTCCGTCCAATCGGCGACTGATCGATGCGAATAACTTTGTCGATGTTCTCGGCGCCTGTAATGGCTTTGTGCGCGCCGGCTTCTTCCCGCGAGCGGTAAAGCGCCTTGGCCAATGCGCGATAAAGAATGTCATTCACCAGGGTGGATTTACCGGAGCCGGAAACCCCCGTCACCACGGTCATCACGCCCAGCGGAAAGGTGACGTCGATGTTTTTCAAGTTGTTTTCGCGCGCGCCCAGAATGGTAATGCCCGCGCCATTGGTCTGCCGGCGCTCGGGCCGCATCTCGATCTGAACTCTGCCCGAGATATAAGCTCCCGTGAGCGACCCCGGCACTTCCATAATTTCTTCCGGCGTGCCGTGGGCCACCAACTCGCCTCCCTGCCGCCCTGCTCCGGGGCCAAGATCGATTACATAGTCGGCGCGCCGAATCGTCTCTTCGTCGTGCTCAACCACCAGCACGGTATTGCCGAGATCGCGCAACTCTTCCAGCGCTTGCAAAAGCCGGGCGTTGTCGCGGTGATGCAGGCCGATCGAAGGCTCGTCGAGGACGTAAAGCACGCCTCTCAATTTCGATCCGATCTGCGTGGCCAGGCGAATGCGCTGCCCTTCGCCTCCAGAAAGCGTGGCCGCCGAACGATCGAGTGCGATATAGCCAAGGCCCACCGCGTTCAGAAACTGCAATCGTTCCACAATCTCGTGAACGACGCGGCCCGCAATCGCGGCCTCGCGTCCGGTGAGCTTGATTTTTCTTGCAAGCTCCAGCGAACGCGAAACCGGAAGTCCGGTAAAATCCGCAATCGACAGCCCGTTGACTTTCACCGCCAGACTCTCCGGACGCAGCCTCTGTCCCTGGCAGGCAGGACATTCTGTCGCCGACATGTAATCGAGCAGGAAGTCGCGGTAGCCCTCGGATGTTGATTCCTCCAGCACCCGCTTGAGATAGGGGAGAATTCCGCCAAAGCCGGTTTTGCCGCCTCTGCCCGCTTCCCCGAACAACAACAGGTTTTGCACCTTCTCGGGAAACTTCTCGAAGGGCGTGCTGAGATCCAGGCCATGCGCCGTGGCCGCGATCTGCAGCATGTGAATCAGTCCTTGCGACGCCGATCCCGGCCCCAGCCCGCCATCGAGCAACGGCTTCGACCAGTCCACGATCACCTTGGCAGGATCAAAATCGTAGCGGCTGCCTAATCCGTGGCATTCGGGACAGGCTCCATATGAACTATTGAACGAAAACGACCGCGGCTCCAGTTGGGGCACGCTGATCCCGCAATCCGGACACGCCAGCCGCTCCGAGTAAAGCTGTTCCTCGCCGCCCACGACCGCAACCTGCACCAGGCCTCCGGCCAGTTTCATCGCGAGTCCGACGGAAAGTTCGAGCCGATGCTCAATCCCTGGTTTTACCAGCAGACGGTCGATCACAACCTCGATGGTGTGATTCTTCCGCTTGTCGAGCGCGAGGTCATCGTCGAGATTTACCAACTCGCCGTCCACCCTCGCGCGGGTAAATCCGTGCTGTACCAGCTTCTCCATCTCTTTTTTGAACTCGCCTTTGCGCCCGCGCACGATCGGCGCAAGTACCATGACGCGATCTTCGGGCGTGAGGGCCATCACCCGCTGAACGATCTGATCCGCCGTCTGACGACTGATCGCTCGTCCGCACTTCGGGCAGTGCGGGACCCCAATTGAAGAGAACAAAAGACGAAGATAGTCGTAAATCTCGGTAATCGTTCCGACCGTCGATCGGGGGCTCCGACTGGTGGTCTTCTGTTCAATCGAGATGGCCGGACTGAGGCCGTCGATGGCATCCACATCGGGCCGTTCCATCTGGTCCAAAAACTGGCGGGCATACGCCGAGAGCGTCTCCACGTACCGCCGCTGGCCCTCGGCATAGATGGTGTCAAACGCCAGCGACGACTTCCCCGACCCGCTCAAGCCGGTGATTACCGTCAGGCTGTTACGGGGAATCTCGACGTCGATATTCTTGAGATTATGCTGGCGCGCCCCGCGCACCGAAATCTTGGTAATGGCCATGATCCGCGAAAGTGACGCCCTTCAGTTGACCTTCCGTAATGTGGACGGGTCCCCAGAGATGTTGGAAAGTGGAGGTGCGCAGCTCTACTCACGTATCTTATTTGCTAACACTGGCAAGCGTCAACGCGGGTAGATTTCAATGAGCGGCGACAAACGACAAAACGCGGCAATTTGTGAGAAGGCAGGACCCTTGGGCAGTCTATCGAGTGTTTGCATCCTTTGTTTCACTGTTGTAAGTGTGCTGGCAATTGGAATTCTATCCGCTTACGGCTCCGTTATCGGAATCCTTCATACCTTTGCCAACCAGTCGCGGCAGCGCACTGCTGAGCAGCCGGTGCTCGCCCCCAGCCAAGCCCGCGCCGCTCATGCTGGCGGACGCTAGCCTGTACTAGCTCTAGTTGGTTTTCCGGGAAAGAGCAGCGACCATCCCTGGGCGAACTGCCCGGTCTGGGCTAATTGTGCGGCGGGGGTGCGTCGGTCCCTCCCGGCTGGCCCGGCATCCCGGGATTCGGGAACTGCCGCAGTCCTGGTGCTGCTCCAGGCTGCGCTCCCTGCTGAATCTGCTGCTGCCGTTGCTGAAGTTCCTGCAGGAGCTGCTCTGGCGTCTTGACCGGCTGCTGTCCATCTGGTTGCGCTTGCTGATCGTCGGCTGCCGCCGCGTCGTCTCCCTGATCAGTCTGGTCGGCCTGGTCGTCGGTCGCATCATCGGTTGAGTCGGCGGAGTCATCCGCGTCGTCAGCATCCGCAGCATCCTGACCCTCGACCGTAACCGCACTTCCAGGCGGCGGTGCCGCCATGGGAGCCGTGGGCCGGAAAACCGGTTGGTTATAGGCCTGTTCGGCCGGGGGCTGCGGATTGCTTTCAGCTGAGCCACCCGACTTGGCCATCAGAATCACTTTATCGAGAGCATTGGGGTCCGTCGCCGACCCCAGCAGAAGGTAGTTGAAATGGGATCCGTTGAGCAGCGAAGCCAGCACATCACGGGCCGGAGCCGGACCAAACTGTCCCACGACTCGCTCTGAAGCCGTACCCGGAAGGTCGATGGTGGCACCCGTCTGTGCCCGAACCGCTTTCAGGATGTCGCCCAGGGTTGAATTCTGGGCAGAAATCGTCAATAGGCCGCCTTGAAATGAAACTTGCGGAGGAGTCGCTGGCTGTTGAGCCAGAGTCGGTGGAGGAGCCGCCGGGACAGGTTGAGCCGCATTCTCTTCTGGCGTTGCCGGCTGGCCAGTCGTAGAACGCCGCCGGTTGCCGTACGCGGGCCCCGCCAGCAGCAAACCCGAGATACTCACGATGAAGAGGAACTTCGCCTTCACTGGTCCACCTGTTAATGGGAACGTCCGCCGCAATGGGTCTTGCGGAAATTCGTACACTACTATTCTACCACCCCGTAGAAACATAGCCAGCTACGTCTCTACTGCCGTGGCGCATAATAGCCCTTGCGGGAGCGCACCTGAAGATCCTTTTTCAGGGCCGTAATTTCGATCGGGCGGTAGCGGCCATTGGCCTCAAAATCAGCCGGATGGTAGGAAACGATGTATTGGCTCCGCAACTCGTCTTCAATGGCTGAAAACGAGTTCTTGATGTCCTTCATCTTGTACGGAAAGAAGGCGCGGCCGCCGGTGGCGTCGGCAATGCGCTGCAGGACTTTATCGCCCCGCAGGATCAAGCCGCTGTCATCGGTCGAAATGGCGTAAATAATGACTTCCGCGCGCTGCGCCATTTCAATCGCCTGCGCCTCGCTGAAGTCACTCTGATTGTCCTCACCATCACTCACTACGACGATCGCCCGCCGCGAAGGATGGTCCTCGTGATCCTTAATCAGATTCTCGTGGCACGCCCGATAGATGGCGTCGTAGAGCGCTGTCCCTCCACCGTCTTGTAAACGGTGAACCGCCGCGGAGAGCAACGCGGCGTTATCGGTGAAATCCTGCATCATCTGGCTGTGCCCGTTGAAGCCCACTACGAAAGCTTTGTCAAAATTCGGCCGGACGGTATTTTGCAGAAAACTGACCGCCGCTTCCTGTTCGAAGTCAAACCGCCCCCGCACCGATCCGCTGGTATCGATCAGAAGCCCAAGCTGGATCGGCAGATCAGTTTCACGACGGAAATTCACAATGGATTGCGGCGGCTTATGATCGTCGAGGATCGCGAAATCCTTTTCGTTCAGGTTGCGCACGAACTTGCCATGTTTGTCGGTGGCAATGAATAGCACATTGACTTCGTCCACTCGCTTCTTGATGGTGAGGATCGAGTCGTCGGGCTGCCCGGAATCAGGACCAGGGGAAGGGGTTGAGACCAACGCGTTGCCCGGACTGAGATAGCTCACCTGCGCCCTCAGCGGCAAACAAGCCACTGCCAGAAAAAGCGCTGCGAGCAAAAAATGCTTGCCTGTGTACTTCATTCCACATCCAGTCCCGACTTACGGCGTTAGTCCTCCGCCCGGCGCGTTCATCCCATCTTATTCGATGCACGCCAAGGGCCGAAATATGCGCCAAATGCCGCTTTTACTCATTAGAACTCTAGGAGACCCTTTAGCGAATGCCAAGTTACAAAAGGAGCACTCGTTTGGTCATGCCTGGATGCTTACAAATCCTCGACTTTGGTGATGCTTCCCTGCAACTCGGAAGGCCCTATCCGCCATCTTTCTCAAGGTTCACGGGTTAAAATGGCAATATCACGAAAAGAGAAAAAGAGGAGAGTTAATGAAAACGCTGTTAGCGCCGTTCCTGGTGTGTGCCCTGATTCTGCCCGCTCTCGCTGTCGACAGCAGCACGGAGCAGGATCGGGTTGAACAGTCCGGTCACGTGCTCAAGGAAATCCTCAATATCCCGGATGACATTCCCCAGGATCTGCTGGACAAAGCGGAATGCATTATTGTTCTGCCGTCGGTGAAAAAGGCCGCGTTCGGCGTCGGTGCCAGCTACGGCCGCGGAGTCATGATCTGCCGCGGCGGAATCTCTTACACCGGGGCTTGGGGACCGCCAGCACTCTATGCGCTGGAAGGCGCCAGCATCGGATTTCAGCTCGGAGGGCAGGCTACCGACTTCGTCCTTCTGGTGATGAACCCGGCGGGAGCGCGATCGCTCCTCAAGAGCAAAGTGAAACTTGGAGCCGATGCCTCTGCTGCCGCGGGCCCCAAAGGCCGCACGGCCGAGGGAGCAACCGATATCGTGATGACCGCCGAAATCCTCTCCTATTCACGTAACAAGGGATTGTTCGCCGGAATCTCGCTCGAAGGTTCCACCCTGCGCTCGGATGGCAGCGCCAACGAAAAATTGTATGGAGAGAAGCTCAGCGCGCGAGACATCATCCGCAACGGCAAGGTGAAAAGTCCCGCCTGTGCCGCCGAACTGGTTGCGCTGTTGGATAAGAAGTCTCCGAAGAACCTCTCCGACCCAAAATCCCTGCAGTAGATGGGCTCAGTGGAGTAGCTTATGTGGGGACGGGTTTTTGACCCGTCCAGGTCGAGCGTAGCTCGACTGCTTACGATGATCTCAAAGCCCGCAACCCTGGCCCGCTGCTCCTGGCCAAGCGACGAACTCTCCATCCGCTACCACGATGAAGAGTGGGGCGTCCCTGCTCATGACGACAGCATTCTCTTCGAATTTCTGATCCTCGAGGGCGCCCAGGCCGGCCTGAGCTGGGACACGATCCTCAAGAAGCGCGAGAACTATCGCGCCGCCTTCGACCGCTTCGATCCCAACCAGATCGCTCGCTACGACCGCCGCAAGATGCAAAGTCTCATGAACAACGCCGGCATCATCCGCAACCGCCTTAAGATTGCCTCCGCCGTACAAAACGCCAAGGCTTTTCTCGAAATACAAAACGATCTCGGATCCTTCGACGCCTACATCTGGCAGTTCACCGGCGGATCGCCCATCGTGAACTCCCGTCGCTCGGCAAAGCAGGTTCCGGCCAGTACGCCCCAATCTGACGCCATGAGCAAGGACTTGAAGAAGCGCGGCTTCTCCTTCGTGGGCACTACGATCTGCTACGCCTTCATGCAAGCCGTCGGCATGGTGAACGATCACCTGACCACCTGTTTTCGCTACTCTCAGCTCGTCCCTGAGAAAAGTGGAAAGTAGCTAATTCAGTGGCACGAACTTTTTCTAGCTGGTATCTTCGAGGGGCTCGCATTTGTCACGCGAACCCTTAAAGTTGCATCCCGCATGATCGGCGAAACCATCTCACACTACCGGATTGTTGAAAAGCTGGGCGGCGGTGGCATGGGTATCGTCTATAAAGCCGAAGACACAACTCTGCACCGCTTCGTCGCGCTAAAGTTCCTGCCCGAAGATCTGTCCAAAGACCGTCAGGCGCTCGACCGGTTCGAGCGCGAGGCCCAGGCTGCCTCAGCGTTGAACCATCCGAATATCTGCACTATCTACGAAATCGGCCAGCATGACGGTCAGCCCTTCATCGCTATGGAGTTCCTCGATGGCCAAACTCTGAAACACACGATCATCGGGCGGCCGTGGGAGCTCGATCAGTTGCTCGAAGTCGCCATCTCCGTCGCGGATGCGCTCGACAACGCGCATAGCGAAGGCATCATCCACCGCGACATCAAGCCGGCCAACATTTTCATCACCAAGCGAGGACGAGCCAAGGTTCTCGATTTCGGTCTGGCCAAGGTCGTCGCCCGCAAAACAGAAGCCGTCGAAGCCAGCGCGACTGCATTTAGCGACCCGCATCTCACCAGCCCAGGAAGCACGCTCGGAACCGTGGCGTATATGTCGCCGGAGCAAGCCCGGGCCAAGGAGCTGGATGCGCGCACCGATCTGTTTTCCTTCGGCGTCGTTCTCTACGAGATGGCGACCGGCACGCTCCCGTTTCGCGGCGACAGTACAGCCGCCATCTTCGAATCGATCCTGCGCAAAGCTCCGGTCCCTCCCGTGCGCCTCAATCCAGACCTTCCTCCGAAGCTCGAAGAAATTATCAGCAAGGCGCTGGAGAAAGACCGCAATCTGCGCTATCAGCACGCTGCGGATATGCGGACCGACCTGCAGCGGTTGAAGCGGGACACGGAATCCGGAAGAAGTGCGGTGATTGAGGCCGAGCCGTCACCCGCTCCATCGGCCGGCGCGCCTCCGCCAAGCGAATCCGCAACTTCTACCACGACGAAAACTTCGTCGTCGCGTACCGCAGCCGTGTCAGAAGTGAGCCCAGCGGCCACGGAAGTGCCGGCCCCCAAACGCACGTGGTTGGCGATCTCTGCAGTCATCGCGCTGATCGTTGCGGCAGTCGCAGGCTTCTGGTTCTTCCGAGGAAGAACTGCTCATCCTGCCAGCAGTCAAACTCACAAGGCCGTCGCGGTCCTATACTTCTCCAACCTGTCTCAGGATCAGTCCCTGAACTGGCTCGACAACGGTCTCACCGACATGCTGACCACGAACCTGGCCCAGGTGAAAGGTCTGGACGTGCTCTCAACTGAGCGGGTCATGAGCGCGGTACAGCGCGCCAGCAAAGATGGCAAATCTCTTGATCCCAGCCAGGCGCAACAGGTCGCGCGCGACGCCGGTGCCGACGCCTACATCACCGGCGCCTTGTTAAAGATTGGACCAACACAGCTGCGACTCGATGTGCGCGCGCAGGACACGGGCACGGGCCAGATCCTTTTCTCCGACAAGCTCGAAGGTCAGGACGTGCAGAGCATCTTCGGGATGGTCGACCAACTCACTGCGAGCCTCGCAGGCAGCTTTTTACCTGCCTCGGATGTGCCGCAAAAAGCGCCCGAGATCGAGCAGGCTTCCACCTCGAACGTCGAGGCGTATCGCCATTACCAGTTGGGCATCGACTTCGCCCGTCGCTTTCTAATGACCGATGCCATCCGCGAACTCGAGGAGGCAGTCCGTTTAGACCCGCAGTTTGCTCTTGCCCAGATGCGTCTGTCCGACCAGTACTACCTTCAGGGAGATGTCCTGCGCGGCGGGGAGACTGTGGCAAAGGTCGAGGGGCTGCAAGCTCGCCTGCCGCGTTATGAGCAACTGTCGCTGCAGATAATAAAAGCCTCCCGTTCTCAAGATCCTGACGCTGAACTGGCCGCCCGTCAGGCGTTGGTGTCTGAATTCCCCCGGGCAACCGAAGATCGCGGTATCCTCGGCGCCGTGCTCTCCGGCTTCGGCAAGCGCGAGCAGGCAGCTGAGGTTTTCCGGCAGGGACTTGCGCTGGATCCGAAGAGTGAAGAACTGCTCAACTTTCAATCTTATTTTCTGGCTCAGTGGGGCGATTTTGATGGCGCCCTGAGCGCAAATGACGCCTACATCGCGATCCGTCCCGGCGATCCCAATCCCTTCGACAGCCGCGGCGACATCCTGTTCATGGCCGGACGTGATGACGAAGCACTTGCCGCCTATCGCAAAGTGCTCGAACTGAAACCAGATTTCAGCGATTACGGAGAGTACCTCAAGCAGGCCATCGTTTACACGGATCAGCGGAAACCTGACGTTGCCAACGCCGCCTTCCAGCAATTTGCCAAGCGCGCGTCTCCCCTATCGCGCCTATATGTTCCCGGTTTCGACGCGCAGTTCAAGCAGACGGCAGGTGACCTCGAAGGCTCACTGGCCAGCTATCGAGAGGCAGTGATTCAGCTTGGTCGCGCAAAACAGAGTGAGGCTGCTGTGACTTTCCTGCGGCCATTCGCGGTTCTGTCTCTTCTGTTGGGCGAGAGCCCCGCCGCTCTATCTTTTGTTCAACAACAGAAGCTCGACGGCCAAGAATTGCAAATTGTCGCCTTCCTCCAGACCATGGCAGGAAACTCCGCCGCCGCGCAGCAGAGCATGCAGCGATTCGCGTCCAGCCATCCCTCGATTGCTCCTCGGGCTCTTGAAGTCAGACAGGTCTTTGCTGACATGACCGCAGATGTCCACAGCGGCGACGGACAAGCCGCCCTGAATCGCGCCACCAGCATCCCCGATTTCCAGGATTCCTATCTGCTCTTCCTTAAGGGCCGCGCTCATCTGCTCACCAACGACTATTCCTCCGCCGAAACCGATTTTCGTGCGGCCTTGCGGCAAGGGCGCTCGTTAGAAAACTCCCAGACACTGACCGAGCGATTTCCTCTGCTCGGAATCCTCTCCCACTACTATCTTGGCCAACTCTACGAACATACCGGCAAACGCGATCAGGCCATCAACGAATACCAGGAATTTCTTTCCCACTTCACAAGTTCGCAAAACCGCCTCGCCCAAGTCGCCGATGCTCGAACCGCACTCAAGCGCCTAATGCAGTGAAGCCAAGCTCTTAGCCGCGCCGGTTCCGGGATGTGTCCCCGTAAACGCGCTTGGGTATACAATTCCGTCTGCACGCGAGTTCAAGAAGGAAGTCCGTTTTCTTGAGCTCAATCTAACCAGGAGTTCGGACCATGCGCGCGGGCTATGTGCTGCTTTGTGTTTTCCTTCTATCGTTGATGACTTTCGCTCAACAGGCGCCCAATCAAAATAACCCTGGCAACGCCCCCGCCGGCGACCAAACCAAAACGGTTGAGGGTTGCGTAAGCGGCGTCAACGGATCGTGGGTGCTGTCGACCCCCGGTGGGGATCGCTACCGGCTCAAGGGACATCACAGCTCACTCTTTCACTACAACGGCAAGGAGGTTCGGATCACTGGAACCGTTAGCCCCGATCAACCCCAGACACTGCAGATCTCGAAGATCGACAAGGTCAACGATAGCTGCCAGTAGGCTGTTCCTGAGTTGTATCCCGCCTTCGGCAGAAACTCAGGAAGAAGCCACATCCTTGATGTGCGTCGCGATATACCACTGATTGCCGAAGGCATCCTTCACGCCGCCGCTGCGGTCGCCGTAGGGATGGTCGACCGGTTCCGCAATCGAAGTCGCGCCCGCCTGCAGTGCACGCTGATAAACCGTATCGCAATCGGGCACGTAGAGGTAAAACATCGTCGGCATCGGCGGATACTTCCCCTGAGACTCGCCCATCTCCACCATCGAGTCGCCGACGCGTATCTCAGCGTGATGGACTACTCCGTCAGGCGATGCATATTTCGCAATCTCCCGCGCTCCGAAGGCCCGCTTCAGAAAGTTGATAACCGGCTCTGCCCGTAAGGGATGCATATAAACATTGACGCTGTTCAGTCCCTTAGCCGTATAGCTCTCGCCTTTGTGGGTCGCGATATACCAGAAATTTCCCGCCGGATCTTTCACGCTCCCGGAGCGCTCGCCGTATTCCTGATCCCTGGGCGCATCGATGGACGTCGCCCCCGCTTGCAGGGCCTGCTTGTAAACCGCATCGCAATCCGGAACGTAAAGATGGAGCGCATGAGTATTCGCAGTAGAACGGAACTGCCGCCCCGGAATCCCCCCACCCACCATGAGCATGCTGTCGCCGATGCGCACTTCTCCGTGCAGCCCGCCCGCCGTTCCCACCGTGCGAAACATCTCTTCGGCTCCGAACGCCTGCTTGGCAAACTCCAACAGCGCCGGACCGTCCTGCGCAACCAAGTAAGGCGTCACCGTTCGGTAGCCTTTGGGAATCGGATTCACCACCGGCTTTCTTGCGTGCTCTTCTTTCATCATCGATTGGAGACGGCGGTGCATTTCTCCGACCGACATCTCTTCTCTGAGCGTGCGCACGTTCCAGACATATCCAAACGGATCGAGCAGGTCCCCAACGCGGTATCCGTAAAACTGGTTCGAGATCGAACCCTGCAGTTTCGCCCCGGCCGCCACAGCCCGCTCCACAAAGTCGTCCACATCCGGAACATGGATCACCATGCTCACCGGCGAACTGCCCGTCGTTTCGGCGCTGTAGCGGCCGCCCTCCGGCCACTCATCGGTAAGCATAATTACCGAGTCGCCAATCAAAAGCTCGGCATGGGGAATTCCGGTTTCGAGCTCGAAGCGCATGGTCTCCGTCGCTCCAAAAGCGTTCTTATAGAATTCGATCGCCTTCGCCGCATTGGTATAGGTCAGCCTGGGCGAGGCGTAAGTGCGCGTTGCTGTAACCGGTGCTGTCGTCGTCGCCATCGAAATGCTCCTCTCCAAATCATTCTTCAAACGCGTTTTGAAATCTTCCCGCGGCAGATCGCGCAACTCGGCGGCAATGCGGACAAGCGGACCAACGCCCGCATCCCCACGCGGCAAAGCCGCTCGAGGATTGCCAATCAATCCCCGCACCGCATCATCGAGTTGGTCAATCAAACTCCGCCTAGGCATCTTTGCCACCCAGCTTGGTGTTTCCCTTTGTGTACCTTCGTGCTCTTTGTGGTTTCCCGCCTTTGACTTTGATCCTCTCCCGCAGATTCTCCAACCCCCGGAACTGTAACTGCTTCACCGCGCCCTCAGTTCGTCCCAACGCCTCCGCGATTTCGCAAATACTCTTCTCCTCCGCAAACCGCAAAGCGATCACCCGCCGCTGATCCGCCGGAAGCTCATCCACCAAACGAAACAACCGCGCCCGACGTTCCACTTCCTCCAGATCAACGTCTACCGTCGCTTCCGCCGCCAGCTCCGGAGGATCGTCCACCGCCAACTCTTTCCCCACGCGCCCCGCCCGATCCGCAATCGCATTCGCCGCAATCCGCAGCAGCCAAGCCGCAAATGGAACCCCGCGCCACTCGAACTTCCGAAGATTCGCCAGGGCCTTGTGAAATATCTCCGAGGTCAAATCCTCAGCCGCATCCCGATCCCCCACGCGCCGCGCCACGTACCCGTACACCCGCGCAAAGTTGATCTCGTAAAGTTCGCCAAAACGGGCAGGATTCTTCTGTGCAGCCTCAACCAGCAGACGCTCCTCCGCCTGCTCCGGGGACAGCCTCGATGCCGGTGCTCGAACGCCCATCACGCCTCTAAAGAGATAAACGGCAGCCCACCAGAAAGGTTACGCAGAAAAAACAATTGTAGGCGCGGGCGTCCGCGCCCGTGCAGCCCCGCAAATCAGTGTGCCCTCACTCGCGGAATCCAGCGCGAAACCTGAGCGCAATAGTTTTCATACTCCAACCCAAAGCTCCCCCGCAAAACCGGCTCTTCATAAAGCAAAACAAACAGATGGAAAGCTAGAAAGACCAGAACTCCGTACTCCAAGACCCGCAAATCCCCAAACCAAAATCCCTGCCCAAAGATCACCGCCGCCACAGCCAGATACATAGGATTCCGCACATACTGATAAAGCCCGCTCACCACCAAATGCCGCGTAGGAAAAACCGGCGCCGGCGTTCCCAATCCCTGCAGAGCGAATCGCGCAAAAGAATCCAGCAGCACGGGAATGCCCGCCACAATCAGCAAAACTCCTACGTATCGAAAGGGAGAAAAATGAAGAAGCGGAGCCCGAATCCACCAGCCAGAGATCCACCACGGCACTAGGCCCGCAACGGTTCCGGGAGCAATGAAAAGAAAAAAGGCTGATCCCAGAATCGCGAAGAATCGCCTCATCGGTGCCCTCCGCGAATCGGAATCTCAGCGCGAGGAAGCTTTGCCCGGTTCGTCCGCCTTCTTCACGCCATACTTCGACGCCCGCTGGCAGGTCGAATACCCGACCGGTTCGGTGACATCTGAATCCCGACTCGGGCGTTTCACCCGGTAGCTCTCGATGGTGTAGCAGGTCAGGTCTCCGTCCCGCGCCGCATCCAGGCCGCGATCATCCCGATCCCCACGATCACTCACCGCCAACCCAGAAAAGTCAGGTCGGACAATCCCCGCGCCATCATTGAACAGAATTGAGTTGGAAGTTGTTGCGGTTGGCGAGGACGAACTCTGCCGCAACGGATCGCTTGCCCCACAAACCGAAACCAATCCACACAGCAGAACCACAAGGAGGCTGAAAATTCGCATAACAGGTTCCTCCGATAAGCAAAATTATATCGCGAACCTGCCGCAAACAATTGGCAAAACCAGATCAGCAAGTACAGGTGCGGGGCCCTCCGCACAGCATTTGGGGGAGAACCGTAGAAAAGGGCCCCGCATACGCAGGACATCTTTCTACACCGTCGTCAAGCAGCCGCAACAACAAACTGATTCTTGTTCCATTTTCCGAACAAGCTGTGGAAAAGCATCGCAAACGTTATCGCCAGACGGTTAGCGAACCGAAACCCTTCGTTCTACCTCGACAACCCGGCAGCAGACTTATAACCGTCCTCCCCGCCGACGGAGGGCTATTTACTTTCGAGTTAACCATGGTATACCCCCTCCCCCCGGTCTTTTGGAATCATGGGGTTAGGGCCGGACTACCACCAAAATCTTTGAGGAATAAGGACTTATACGCAAAATATTCCGGACAAAGGACTTAGGGGCTATTCCGTTGTCAAGGAGCTAAGTGATAGTTAGTAAGGTTAGCTGGTTCGGGTGAGCAAAGTAAAGCGTAGAAGTCAAAGAGTCGAGCGCGCATTCCCGTTTTGGGAGTAAGTTTTTGGGAACCACCAACCCCCAGCCCCGGAGGGGCGACAGACAATAGCCCAGGACGTAAGTCCTGGGTCAACCGAGAAAAAAGATCCAGGCCCCGCAGGGAGCAACGAAGACGGGACTCGGGGAGAAGCGCTCACTTCTCTCCCTCCAATCGCTCCGCCGCCCTGTCGATCATCTCCCAAGTGATGGAATCATTCTCAATCTTGACGTTGCCATAGGCAAAGCTGCGCCGCTGCCGTTCCGCCTGCTCCGGCGTCATCCGTATCGCTCTCGCCATCTCGATCAATTCGTCCAATTCTTCCGACACGGGCGTCCCCTCGCTGAAACGACCTGCTACAGCCAAGTCTAAAGTTTGAAGATGATCGCAGCGGGAGGGCACGTCAATCGCGCCTTAAGCCACAGATATCAGTCTATAACCAGCTGATCCGCAGTCGCGCTGGCGAGAACGCACAGATCGCGAAATACCCGCGCATTGAAAGGAGACGACTCACCTGCTCTGTCCAGAATGTCGTCAAAGCTTAGTCGCAGCGCGCGATAGATCCGCCGCATTTGCGGCACCGTGGGCTGCCGGTGGCTTCTGACAAAGATGCTGCCGAATACCCGAAACACCCCACGAATTGTCCCGTCGTGAATGTAAGGGTCCGTCCCATTCAAATCGCTCAACGACTTCTGAATTCGATGATGCCGAGACTCGCACACCACCCAGGCATGTTCGGGAAACTCGGTTCTTTCCAGTGCGACGGTCAACCCCAGCTCGAATGCCATATTGAATCTGGGGGTTCGAGGAGAACGGTTGTCCAGCTGAACCCGCGAAAGATCGTGCACGGAGTATTCGCAATCGGCAATCAGCGCCAGAATGCGATCCAGCCGTCGTTTACTGGATGGAATTTCAAGGGTAGCTCGGGGAGTGAATCCGAATGCGCTGACGGCTGCGATGTAGGCCAGAAAGAGGTTTTCAAACGCGGCGTCGTAAGGGACGTTCAGAAAAACCGCTTGTGCACTAGCCGTGCGACTTGCTGGTTTTCGAGTTGGCTTTACGCTTCGTTGCCTCGGCATTTCGTCTGCGATTCTTTCCTGTTGCAGTCGCCGGGGTCCCTTCATCGCGATGCGCAACCCGCGTCGTGTATTCCTTGGCCGCGGCAATCAGCTGCCTGGTCCGCGAGGAAGACACGCCCAGAGCTCGGGCCGTGTCATAGGCGGTAGCAAACCGGCTGCGCACTTTGATGGGCTGCGTCATCGTCTTCAATTATAGCCGATGCCCCCAAGCAGTTTTCGGAGGCCGTTGCCCGTGTGGCGCGGGCGCCCTCGCCCGTGAGGGGGTTCGTGGAAGGGCACGACTTCAATTGGGGCGCAATCTATCCAGGAAAAACGTGGGGTGCCCCATCCTAGCGCGCACTTTGCGCTAGGGTGGGAGGCAACACGGCCAGCGCAACCTCACCCGTGAACGTCCTGGGGAAGGGCACGACTTCAGTCGTGCCATAAAGACTAGAAAAAAGATTCAGGCATCGCCAACCCGCCAGACCGGACACGAAACGAGAAAAGATCGCCCGCTCACCTCTCTTGCAATTGCTCCGCCGCCCTGTCAATCATCTCCCAAGTGATGGAATCATTCTCGATCTTGACGTTGCCGTAGGCAAAGCTGCGCCGCTGCCGTTCCGCCTGCTCCGGCGTCGTCCGTATCGTTCTCGCCATCTCGATCAATTCGTCCAATTCTTCCGACACGGGCGTCCCTCGCCGAAACAACCTACTACAGCCAAGTCTAAAGTTTGAAGATGATCACAGTGGGGGGCAAGGCCACAGTTCAAGCCAGTGCCTCACCGTGATTTCGCGGGGAGCGCCTTTAGTCTCTTCGAAGATGAACCGAGTACGTTCGGAACGTTCACCCTGATATTCAGAGTATCGCCAATGTATTGCCGCGCACGAAAATCGACGGGGAACAGATACATATAGTCCGCCGTAAGATCGCGCACCAGACGCAATGCAAATGGATTCTTCTTTATTTCTTCTGTTATGCGCTCGAGTTCCGCCTTGGGGAACCGCGCAAAGTGGTCGAGCTTGATTGCGTAGTCGATGACCCTGACGGGAAGGGGCGCACCGGCTCGGTCCATGGTCTCGCGGTATGTTTCCTCCAACTCCTCGAGGCCGACGGCTTGGGAAATACGTTTGACGATTCCGAAGGCAACATCCCGCGTCAGCGAAAGCAGTACCTTGTCAGTCTCCGCAGCAAGATCTTCCGGGTCTTCTAATATTCTCTTTTCCTGGACAACCCTGGCAATGAAGGTTCGGAGCTCGTCGATATTGTTCTCAGCGGAAAGAAGAATCGCGCGGAGCGTCCGCAGACCAAGCTGATAGCTTGCCAACGCCAGGTCGACCTTTAAATCTGCCCTTAGCGCGCCCGGGAAATTACGCAGAATCTGCCCGAGAATCCGTAAGTTCTTGAGGGCTATGTGGATCTTGATCAAGTCCGCTAATCCATCTTCGTACTTAATAGACTCCGCTTGCTTCTCCTCTACCGTTTGGATTTCCTCCTCGGCCTCATCCTTTCGACGAAGAGCCTCCTCGCGGTTCTGCTCCACACTTGTTCCCGGCAATACCAAGCTACGCCCGTCAGCACCCAGCCGGTTCACAAACTCAACGTGCGAACTCAGGTCGCAGGGACGATGTTCACGGTAAATTCGGTTGGCGTTTGCGAGAAGGTGCTCAATAAGAGAGCGGTCCTTAGTCAAATAGACGTAGAAAATGATGATGTTGGCGTAGTCCTCGAAATAGACCTTGTCGGCTATGTCCTGAAGCTCCGCCCTCAGGTCACCCTCGCCCGTTAGGTTGGCAATATTGTCCTGGAAGTATTTCGCCACAAAGTAACAGTAAATGTACTTGTACTTGAATCGCACGGACCCGTTTGTCCGACTCAAAATCTGAGCCTTTACCAACTGATCGATCAGGTCGTTCAGGTCAAGGTTGATCTTGTATTGCTCGTAGTAACCTGAGTGAATAGCCTCGAGATCAGCGACCTCCAATTCCTTCTTTTTCGCATGAAACGAATAGTAGGCGATCCGGGAGATGTAGGTATATTTCGTGCCCAGCTCAACGGCCCTCTTGCTGACGGAGGCCAAGGCCGCTGTTATTAGCGCCTCGTACATCTGGCCATACGAGCCTGCCGAACTGCTCGATCCACGGCCAGCTACGTATGACTGTAGGATCGCTAGAATAATAACCGGGTAGGAGGGTAGGAGGTTCTTGCCGAGAAGGGTGTTAACCGTGGTCTCAACCGCCGATATCGAGTGCGCAACGTCCGCCTCTGTCTCACTGTAGTCTGACCCCAGCGAGTACCATCTTCGGATAAGCTCATTTCTACGCAGGTGCCCTAGCTCACGGATTTCGCAGATTTCATAGTCGCGAAACGGCTTCTCACCACCGCCGGCCAACTGGTCCAGCGCAAATACCTCGTCGGAGAAACACAAGACATTTCCGAAGCACTTTTCGGCTTGCTCGAGTAAAAGGCGCTGGCCCCGCTCCCCATATTTCAGCTTGTGCCAGTCGTCGACAATCAAAATTTTTCGGCTGGGATCTAGCTGGCTGTAGCGTTCAACTACGTCTCCAGAGTATTGGTTACCCAAGGCCCGCTCTACTTCCCGCCTCAGCGCCACCTCTGCACTCTTTCCGTGAATATCCTCGCCGTTCAGCAGAACGGGAACGAGCCTACAGTGTCGCCGAAGGTCGAGGTATAAGGTGTGCGCGAGGGAAGACCTGCCGGAGTCATCCGGCCCACTGATGATTACGTGTTTGGAACTTGCGACAAATTCCGCCACATCCCGTCCGAGAATGACCTTAAGCGTCGCGCCAGACTTGACGATCTTCTTCAGCGACTTCCTGATGAGGTCTGGATAAACAAACAAATCGTCAAGTGCAAGATCTGGCTTACTAGCAAGCGACCCGCGATGCGCGAGTCAAGCAGGTAAGGAACTGAGGCGGAAATGGGAAAGGCTAAGATGATGGGGCCGTGCGCGTCGGCAAGTAGGCCGAATTTCCAATGGTGCATCCTTCGGGAGCCCGTTTACTAGCATGGTCCCAAACCTAGTGCTCAAATCAGTGATGACGGCGGCCTCGCACAGAGGTACGTCGATCTCGATCAGGAGAGTACTTTCTTTTGCATGGTTTGGGCCGTCTCGCATGGCAGGTCAATTTCAGGGAGGAGCCATGGCGAGAAAACGAAAGAACAGCACGAAGAAAATAGGTGCGCCAGTGTTGCATTGCCTGAACCCGAATGCTGCCGGTGGGGATGTGGGGGCGACGGAGATCTATATCGCCGTGCCTGTGGATCGAGATCCGCAACCGGTGCGCCATTTTTCGACCTTCACGGAAGACCTGCACGCTGTGGCAGCCTGGCTGAAAGCCTGCAAGATCGAGACGGTGGCGATGGAATCAACGAGCGTCTACTGGATCCCATTGTTTCAGGTTTTGGAGGCACGAGGGTTCACGGTGTTCCTGGTCAATGCACGTCACGTGAAGAATGTGCCTGGACGCAAGTCCGATGTTTCCGACTGTCAGTGGTTGCAGTATCTGCATACGGTGGGCTTACTGCGCGGATCGTTCCGGCCGGAACAGGCGGTCTGCACGGTGCGCTCCATCCTTCGCCACCGGGACAGCCTGGTGCAGATGGCCTCGACTCACGTGCAACACATGCAAAAGGCTTTGGACCAGATGAATCTGCAACTGCACCACGTGATCAACGATATCACTGGCGTGACGGGTCTAACGATCATCCAGGCCATCCTGGCGGGTGAGCGCAACCCGCACACGTTGGCGGCGCTCCGCGATCGGCGGGTCAAGGCCACGGAGGATACCCTGGCCAAGTCGCTGGTGGGAGATTATCGGCGCGAGCATCTGTTCACGCTCGGCCAGTCGTTGACGGCGTTTCGTCATTACCAAGAGTTGATCAGGGCATGTGACCACGAGATTGAGCAGTATCTCGAGGCGTTCGAGTCCAAGGTGGATGCTCGCGAAGGTTCTTTGCCGGAATCGAAAAACGAGCAAGAACCGAGTGATGACGTGCCCCGTTTCGATCTAAGAAGTCATCTCCATCGCATCTTCGGAGTCGACTTGACGCGGATCCCAGGAATCAACATCCTCACCACGCAAACTCTGTTGGCGGAGATCGGTCCTGACCTCTCGCGCTTTGGCAGCGCACCCGCGTTTACATCTTGGCTCGGGCTCTGTCCGGACAACCGGGTCAGCGGTGGGAAAGTGCTGTCGGTCAAAACCCGGAAGGTCAAGAACCGAGCGGCAACGGCACTCCGCATGGCCGCTCAAGCACTCCATCGCAGTCAATCCTATCTCGGGCACTTTTATCGCCGGATGCGGGCTAAACTCGGAGCTCCCAAGGCGATCACCGCCACCGCCCACAAACTGGCGCGCATCATCTATCACATGGTGACTATGGGGCAGGCCTACGATGAAACCGTCTGTGCCCAGAACGAAATACAGAACCGCCTACGTCTGGAAGCTAGACTTCGGAAACAAGCGCGTGAGATGGGATTCCAACTCGTTCTTGCTAACACCGCTGTCTAACAACTGAGGGAGTTCCTCAGGAGGGTGGACGAAGCCAGTGCCGGGATCGTTCAGAAGCTTTAGGAATGGGGCCGAAATCTGGAACGCTCCACGCGCGCGGTTATGCTCGAATTCGGACCAACCGCTGTCACTCTCGCATGATTACCTTTGCCCGCTCCACCGAAAGGGCAAAACCCTAAGCCCCTGCTCAAGATCCAATTCCAGCACGTTAAACCCGCTGTTACCCGGGCTCCTAGAATCTTGCAGGACTGCACCCTCGACGTAGTGCGCCCCGGCCCCATCTGGTTTCGTCTTCTTGTAAACATCGCTAACGTGTTCGTGGCCAGTGAGAACTACGTCTGAGGAGGCGTCGACGCAATCGCGAAGGAAACGTGCGTGACTCGCCTCCAGCCAATTGTCGCGATGGTGCAGAAGCGAGACCCTGAGACTCGTACCATCCTCCTCGCCGCCGCACTCAGCGCCGAGCAAGCGAGGCGGGAAAAGCAAAGTTCCCTCATGCTCGGCCTTGCGCGACATCCAAGCGGTGTTATAGCAGTCAAACGTGATCGCAAGCGACCCTAGCTTCAATTTTGTCTGGTATCTGAGACGATCCGCCTTAGGAATCTCGCTCTTGCCATTGAAGCGGGCCTCAAACGAGAAAAATTGTCGTGGATCTCGGCAATCTTACGAACCATTTCACCAGCGGGATCGAGCGTTGCGATCTTTTCCGCAAGCCCGTCGAGCAGTGCGGATCTAACCTCGCCATCGGACTCGAAATTACAATCGTGGTTCCCGGGGATAAACACAAACACAACTTCAATGTCCGGGTACGTCTCGCGAACCGTTTCCTTGAGCTTGGTGAAGAACTCAAGTGCGATCTCATACTCTTGAGAGTTTCCGGAGTAGGCCACATCCCCGGTAACCGCGAAGGCAACAGCCTGGACCTGCTGCAGAGTGGGCTGGATTGCAGCGATGATCTTTTCCAAGCGAGAAATTAGAACATTAGAGTGAACTTGAAAGTGGATGTCACTCAGTTGCACAACTGCAATACGCACGACTAACCTCCAAATACTACGGTCGCGTATATCAACGAACCGACGCTGCTGCTCCGCCGCCCTACGAACAGCCGCTGGTGCTGCCGCAGCTTCCGCATCTGTAGCAGCTTCCGTTGCGGGTCATGATTGATCCGCAGAAGGAGCAGGTTGGGGCGTCGCCCAGGTCGATGATTCCGGCGAGAGCGTCGGCGGCGTGGATGGTGCCGGTCGTTGGTCGTGGGTCGTTCGCCGTTGGTCCGGCAGAACCTGCACTCAGATCGCCCACTGATGGCGGAGAGCTGACAGCTGAAAGCTTGGGCCGCAGGTTCTCGAAGAGCATTTGCTGCTGGCCGGTCGAGAAGCGCAGGTCGAGCCAGCGGAAGATGTAATCCATGATCGATTTGGCGAAGCCGATATCGGGATTGCCGCTCCAGCCGCTGGGCTCGAAGCGGGTGTGGGCAAATTTCTCGCACAGCAGTTTCAGCGGCACGCCGTGTTGCAGCGCGATGGAGATGCCGCACGCGAAGCTGTCCATGAGGCCGCTGACCGTCGATCCTTCTTTGGCCATGGTGATGAAAAGTTCGCCAACCTGCCCGTTTGGATAAAGTCCGACCGTGATGTAGCCTTCGTGCCCACCCACGTTGAACTTGTGAGTGATGGACGCCCGCTCAGCCTGCAACTTGTGCCGCACCGCCTTCGGAGGCCCGTTGAGATTCTCTTCTTCAGCGGGGGCAGCCGCAGTCGCGGCATCGCCCTTCTTCGAAAGCGCAGTAGTCGTTCCCGCGGCGCTGAGCGGCTGCGACTTCTTGCATCCATCGCGATAGACGGCGACAGCTTTTAAGCCCAGCTTCCACGCCTGCAGATAAGCTTCCATGATGTCTTCAACGGAAGCGCTCTCAGGCAAGTTCACAGTCTTCGAAATCGCTCCGGAGATAAACGGCTGAGTAGCCGCCATCATCCGCAGGTGGCCCATATATGCGATCGAGCGAGTCCCCTTAGCCGGTTTGAACGAACAATCAAACACCGCGAGATCTTCATCTTTAATGTGCGGCGCGCCCTCGATCGTCCCAGTCGCATCGATGTAGCTGACAATCTTGTCCGCCTCATCGTGCGAGTACCCCAGCTTGAACAGAGCCGTGGGCACAGTGTTGTTCACAATCTTGATCATCCCCCCACCAACCAGCTTCTTGTACTTAACAAGCGCAAGATCCGGCTCAACACCAGTTGTGTCGCAGTCCATCATGAAGCCTATCGTGCCTGTGGGGGCTAATACTGTTACCTGGGAGTTTCTGTAGCCGTGCTTTTCGCCGTTGGCGAGAGCTTCGTCCCAGGTTTGTTTGCTGGCTTCGTATAACGGAGTCGGGACGTTGTTTTTATTTATGTTGTTGACCGAGGCGCGGTGCATGCGGATTACGTCGAGGAACGGTTCGCGATTTATGTACCAGCCGGGGCAGGCGCCTCCGGGCATTACGTTTGAGCCCAGATTGGTTTCGGCTAGACCTTTCTTTGTTGGCTCCGTGGCTGGAACTAATGCCGGGCAGAGCTCTGCGATCCTGGAGGATTGCAGGTAGGCTTGGCCGCACATGATTGCGGTGACGCAGGCGGCGTAGTCGCGTCCGGCGTCGGAGTCGTAGGGAAGGCCAGCGGCCATCAGCAAGGCTCCCAAGTTTGCGTAGCCCAAGCCCAGCGGGCGGTAGTCGTGGGAGTTTTTGCCGATCATTTCTGTTGGATAGCCGGCGTTGTCTACCAGAATTTCTTGCGCGGTGATCAGAACGTCTACCGCGTGGCGATAGGCTTCAACGTCGAATGTGCCATTGGGTGCGAACTTCAACAGGTTCAGACTGGCGAGGTTGCAGGCTGAGTCGTCTAAGAACATGTACTCGCTGCATGGGTTGCTGGCGTTTATCCGGCTGGTGTTCTTAGAGGTGTGCCAGCGGTTGACGGTGGTGTCGAATTGCATGCCGGGATCGCCGCAGCGCCAGGTGGCGTCGGAGATTTTGTAGAGCAGATCTTTGGCTTTGAAGGTCTGCATGGGACGGCCGTCTTTCACCGCCTTGGTGCTGAAGTCGGTATCGCGAAGAACGGCGTACATAAAGTCGTCGGTCACGCGGACGGAGTTGTTGGCGTTCTGGAAAAAGATGGACGAATAGGCTTCGGAGTCGGGTGAGGATCCATCGTATCCTGCGGCTACCAGCGTATGCGCCTTGGCTTCTTCTTTCGACTTGCACTCGATGAAGTCGATGATGTCAGGATGGTCGATGTTGAGGATGACCATCTTGGCGGCGCGGCGAGTTTTGCCGCCGGACTTGATGACTCCGGCGAAAGCGTCGAAGCCTTTCATGAAGCTGAGCGGGCCGCTGGCGATGCCGCCTCCGCTGAGACCTTCAGTCGAGGAACGCAGCGGCGAGAGATTAGTGCCTGTGCCCGATCCCCACTTGAAGAGCATGCCTTCGGTCTTGGCTAGAGTCAGGATGGAGTCGAGCGAGTCCTGCACCGAGTTGATGAAGCAGGCGGAGCACTGCGGGGTGCTGTAGCCGGTTACACCGAATTCGACGCGGCCTGCGACTGGATTCCAGTGCCAGTTGCGGGCGTCGGAATCGGGCTCGATGCGATCGCATCCTACGTTGAACCAGACGGGCGAATTGAACGCGGCATACTGGCGGATCAGGATGTGGCTGAGTTCATCGTGGAACGTGGCGCCGTCTTCTGGCGTCTTGAAATAGCCTTGCGCCAGGCCCCAGTCGCGTATGGTCTCGGCTACACGGGTTACCAGGGCGCGGACTCCGGATTCGCGCTCGGGCGTGCCGATAGTTCCATGCAGGTATTTCGAGGCCACGATGTTGGTCGCGGTCATCGACCAGTCTTTAGGGACTTCGACGTCTTTTTGCTCGAAGATCACTGCGCCTTGAGCATCGGTGATCTGGGCGAGGCGGCGCTCCCATTCGACTTCGTCGTAGGGCGAGACGCCGGGTTTGGTGAAGAAGCGGCGGAAGGTTAGGCCCGGGGCTTTCTTTGTGGTGGAGGCGGTCTCGGTGGTGGTGTGGGCTCCCTTTATTGTGACTTCCGACATTTCTTTTTCTCCTGCGGAGTCTTTGCTCCGCTTGGTTCGTGAATTGATCAGCGCCCGTTCGGGCGCCTGACGTTGCTTTCTAATCTGGCCCAGCGCTGAAGCGCTGGGCTATTGGCGCGACGCCCCTCCGGGGCTGATTCTTGCCTATTCTTCTTTCGCCCCGCTGGGGCTTTCTTCATCTTTCGCTTTTGTGCCCACGGCTTACGCCGTGGGCTGTATTCTTTCGCCGCTTTGCGGCTGGGGACGGGCGCGACGCCCGTCGTCCATCGAGATCGTTGCCATAAAACACTTCTACTCCAGTCTTGAGTCCGGGGGATCAAAAACCGGATGGAATCGGCGCTGGTGGCCCGATTTGGGCCTGTTTATTTGATGATTGTGAGTGCGGCGAAGCATCTGCCGGGGCGGCGGCTAAAGCCGCGGTTAATGCTGCGGGGTTTGCGGCACGAGGGAAGTCGTGCCCTGATACGAACTCTGCCGAGCTTTGCTCCGCTCCCCGGATGGGGGCGTCCGAGGCTACGTGGGTTTCCGCGGTTCCGCGGGTTTGTGGAACTCCGGTGGCGGCTTCTGCTGATGTCGCCATCCAGCGTTGTAAGGCTGCCAGGGCGGTCCGGCGCTGATTTGCGTCTTCTATTACTACATAGCGGGCGAAGCAGCGGCCGCTGGTGAGGCGTTCCCGGTCGGGGTTCCTGGACAGGAAGAGGCGGCCTAGCGCCATGCCAAGGTCGTCGGCTTCGGAGATCTGGAACAGGGCCAGCATGCGTTTGCCCTCGCCGACGGCCATCTCGCCGGGAGCGATCACCTCTTCTCCCAAGGCGAAAAGCCCGGGCTTGCAGGGAGCCAGCACCAAGCTGAAACTGTCCTGGCAGCGAAACCAGCTCGACCATTGCAGGCGACGATGATCGAAGGTGGGTTCGAAGCCGTGCCGAACCAACGATTCCGCGACGAGATGCGCTAGACCTTCCATTGGGACTCCTCGTAATCACCTCGAAAGAAGAAGGCTGCGAGCCCTCTTGACGAGGCTTTTTCCACAACCTGGTTGTCAAACCTTTGTCGTCGCCCGTGGGGATGTCCGGAATACCGGACCGGGAGACGGCCACCGCACTGGTTCAGGCTTCAGGCGTCGGGCTTCAGGAAACCCTGAAGCTTTGACACATGGTTTCGTTGGCGGGGCGGCGCGGGGTCACCTCTGCCTCGGCGTCCGCCCCTGTTTTCTTACACTTACTCACTCTTACCCTTGGCATCGCTGCGCCTCTGTTTCCGGAGGCGCGTTTTACAGCCTATGGGATGGCAACAGTACTCCCGCCCGTTGTGGCTGTCAAGAGGTAATCACTATATATTGTATCTCAAAGCAATGACTGCGCAGATGCGCCTTCTTGGATCGGTTTTCCACAGCGGTCGCAAGGCGGGTTTTCATCGGTCTTCCGGCGGCTCCCTTTCCTGAATCTCCTCGCTTTGCTCGGTGCCCGACGAGACGTCCGGGGCTAAGTGAGCGTGGCGGACATGCGCCGTTTGGGTGCGGATGGTGCTGCGGTGGACTTTGGTGGAATCGGACACGGTTCTTTCGCCGGACCCATGGCCACGTAGACGTCCTCAAAAATCAGGCGCGGGGCAATCCGTTTGGCGCCGTCGGAGGACTCGACCAGATAGTCGCCGGGTTGTCCGCGATGCTCCCGTCCGAGTGCGTCGACGAAGACGAGCGGCTGGGTTAGTTGCCGGGCTTTGATCAAGAAGCGGGTGCGATAGATTTTCCATGTGGCCGATGCTTTTCTCACGTTCATTTACCCTTCGGGGAGGGAGAATGAAAAGGCATTTTCGAGACTGCCGATTCCGATTTCTACTCTCTCCAGCTCAGCCTCTTTGCCGGAGCCGCAATTAAATTTGTTGGCTGAAATGTTTAAGGACGACGATGAATCTACGCGTGAGAGGGTTTGAGGTCAATTACCGAAGTTTGGTGCAGTCGAGGAAAAACCGGGGAGTGATTCTTGGGGATGGTGGGCGATGAAGAAAATCTCTCGAGACAGTCGATTCGGCCATGCGGGGCGCGAGTTTTTTTTCTTGAAGTCGATTTGGAAAAAAGAATTCATTGGTTGTGATCAGGATAATTTCCACAGAGGGTGCACAGGAAATGCAGAAATGAAAGGCGGCCACCGATCTTCACGGATTAGGGCCAGATCTGGTTGAGATCTGGCCCTACACGTTTTTTCATCGCGCTAAAGCTGGTTCGCGATGGGATTGGATGGCTTTGAGGCGGTTGTTGACTTCATCCCAGTTGACGACGTTCCACCAGGCCGCGAGATATTCTGGGCGGCGATTGTTGTACTTGAGGTAGTAGGCGTGTTCCCAGACGTCGTTGCCAAAGATGGGGAACAGACCTTGAGAGATCGGGCTGTCCTGGTTGGGCGTGCTCATGATTTGCACTTCGCCGCCTGGTTTGCCCGCCAGCCAGACCCAGCCGCTGCCGAATTGTTTCACGCCGGCATCGTTGAACTTGGTCTGGAAGTCTTTGAAGTTGCCGAAAGCCTTGTTGATGACTTCGGCGATCGGACCGCTGGGATCGCCGCCGCCCTTGGGCTTCATGATCTTCCAGAACATAGTGTGGTTTACGTGCCCGCCGCCGTTATTGCGAACGGCGCCACGGATGTCCTCCGGAAGGGCATTCAGATCGCGGATCAGATCCTCGGCACTCTTTGATTGCAGGTTGGGATATTTTTCCAGAGCAGCGTTTAGATTCTTGACATAGGCCCCGTGATGCAGATCGTGGTGGATCTTCATGGTCTGAGCATCGATTGTGGGCTCCAGAGCGGAATAGTCATACGGTAGATCAGGTAGCTGATGCGCCATTTGATGCCTCCTTCATTTGCTTTTACTAAGGATGATCAGGTTAGAACAAACGATGCACTGAGTACAAGATTTGCGGCGGGGGAAAACGCGGCGACCGTGAGTCGCCGAGCTTGTTGTCTACGGAGGTACATGACCCTTCTGGCATTGAGCGGCCAATGGACTTCGAGGACAATCAGAGACGATCGACATCAACAATCAGGGAGGGGATGTGCACTCGCGACGCGCACTTGCGGCCGCACTGTTCGTTTTGGGCTGGACAGCGCTTGCTCAGGGCAAGGACCTGGCCTTGATCTCGAACAAGTCGAGCGATCTTGTGGCGATCACGTTGCCCGAGCTGGTGAAAATCTGCAAAGGACAAGTGAGCCATTGGCCGGATGGCAAACCGGTGAGCTTTGTGACTCGTGATCCTGCAGGGCCTGATATGAAGCTGCTGCTGGATAAGATTTACGGCATGTCGAAAGATGAAGTGAGGGCGCTGATCGCGAGCGCAAATCATAGTAGAGCGAACCACCCGGCGATTGTTGTGGTCGAGTCCGACGAAGCGGTGGTGAAGAAGGTGGAATCGATTCCCGGGGCGATCGGTTTGGTCGACGTGTATTCGATCAGCGGCGGAGTGAAGGTGTTGAAGGTGGGCGGAAAGCTGCCGCTTGAACCGGGATATCCGTTGCATGGAAATTAGCACTTCGCAGTAGGAACAGGGCGGAGGCATTTATCTCCAATTCGAAAGCTGCAAAACATAGCCCGCGCCGGTTCCCGCGTTATCAAGTCGACATGCGGATCACGGTACAGATCTTTCGCTCGGGCGAGACCACCTCTTTGTGGGGGCGTTCCAATGAGTTGGGCGAGGATGGAGTCGGCGGAACGATGACCGGAGAGCTGGAAGCCGGCGAAGTGGTCTCGATGGAACTTTCCTTGCCGCTGGCTGCTTATCCGCTGAAGCTTCGGGCGCTGGTGCGGTACCGCATCGGGCTGCTGCATGGTTTTGAATTTCTGGCCGTCAGCGAGCAGCAGCGGGACGTGCTTCGCCGAGTGTGCGACATGCTTGCCACGGGGCAGTAGCGGCAGCCCCTGATTTGAACTGCATGGTTTTCTTCCTGCCTAGAATTACCTCCGTAACTTTCGAGTAACTGGCTGGCCATCTACCATCCTGAAATTGGCTCTGGTTTTGGACCGAGGGGGAATCGATGGGTGACAACATCACCCAGCCAGCGAAGTCGGCTGAGCTTTCACGCGCGAAGTTTCTCAGAGAGGCACTTCAGCGCCGCACGCTCGCCCTCTCCACCGCGGGTGAGAGCGTCACAGCAGCACCTGAGCCGATCAGTCCCAGCTTTGCCAACGACAGTCCTGAGTTACAAAGAGCGTATCTCGAGCAATTGGTGGAGTGCGCGCCGGAGGCGATCAGCATTCTGGATCCGGAGTATCGAATTACGCGGCTGAATGGGGAGTTCACGCGCACGTTTGGTTTTGGTCTGGACGAGGCGTTGGGGCAGCGGATCGATTCACTAATCGTCCCCCCGGACCGGAGCGCGGAGACTCGCTGGATCGCGGAGCTGCTGGTGAAAGGACAGAAGGTTGTCCTCGAAACCAAGCGGCAGCGCAAGGATGGAACTCTGCTGGATGTCTTCATCTCGACCGCTCCCATCGTGATCGACGGGCAGCAGGTGGCGATGTGCGTGCTTTATCGCGATATCTCGGAGCAGAAGCGGGCAGAGGCGCTGCACTCGGCCCTGTATCGCATCACGCAGAAAACCAGCTCGGCGGAGGACTTGCAGCAGTTCTACGCCGCGGTCCACGGTATTGTGGGCGAGCTTATGTATGCCCGCAACTTCTACATTGCGGTTTTCGATCCGCTGACACAGTTGCTCAGCTTTCCCTACTTTGAGGACGAAACCGATTCCAGGCCCGCGCCCAAGAAGCTGGGCAAAGGTCTGACCGAATATGTGCTGCGAAGCGGGGAGCCGCTGTTGTGCACTCCCGAAGTGTTTGATGACCTGGTGAAACGGGGAGAGGTGGAGCTGATCGGGGCCCCGTCGCTCGACTGGCTCGGAGTTCCGCTGAAGGCGGGCAATAATGTTTTTGGTGTGCTGGTGGTGCAGAGTTACAGCGGCAATGTGCGTTTTGGCGAACGGGAAAAGGAAATTCTTCCGTTCGTCTCGCAACAACTCGCCAGCGTGATTGAACATAAGCGACACGAGGAGGCCCTGCGGCGGTCCGAGGCGCGTTACCGATCCCTGGTGCAGAGCGCGGTTTATGGGATTTACCGGTCGAGCCTGGAGGGCCGGTTCTTTGATGTGAACCCGGCTCTCATCACGATGCTGGGTTACGATTCGGCGGAAGAAGTGCTTGCACTGGATCCGAAATCGGATGTTTTCCTTGATCCCAGTGAGCAGACACGAGTGATGCGCGAATTCCAGCGCGGCGCGCGGTTGGACAATGTGGAAGTCCGCTGGAAACGCAAAGACGGAAGCGCAATCACGGTGCGCCTGAGTGGTCGTGCGGTCAACAGCCCCGAGGATACTGCCGAGGTTTTGGAACTCATCGCCGAGGATATTACGGAGCGGCGGGTGCTGGAGAATCAGTTTCGCCAGGCTCAGAAGATGGAAGCGGTGGGGCGTTTGGCAGGAGGTGTGGCGCACGATTTCAACAATCTGCTGATGGTGATCAGCGGCTATGCCGAAGTCTTGCTCGAGCACACCCGGAAAGGCGATGCACTGTATCCGAAGATCGAGGCGATCCATCAGGCGACCGATCGGGCGACGACCCTGACCCGTCAATTGCTGGCCTTCAGCCGGAAACAGTTGCTGGAACTGAAGGTCGTCGATCTGAACATCATCGTGGAGGACATGGAGCGGTTGCTGCGTCCCCTGATCGGGGAGAACATCGAGTTGCAGACACAACTCGCATCTGAGCTTGGCCGGACTCGGGCCGATGCAGGCCAGATCGAGCAAGTCCTCATGAATCTGGTGGTCAACTCCAAGGACGCTATGCCCAACGGCGGGAGAATCACGATTCATACCGCCAACGCCAGAATGAATAACGAGGACGTGCGCCGCGAATACAGCTACATCCAGCCCGGTCTGTACGTGGTGCTCTCGGTGACCGACACCGGTGATGGCATGGACAAAGAGACCCAGTCGCGCATCTTCGAGCCATTTTTCACGACCAAGGAAAAAGGGAAAGGCACGGGGTTGGGACTTTCGACCGTCTACGGCATTATCAAGCAAAGCGGCGGCTACGTTCTGGTTGAAAGCGAGCCGCGACGAGGCACGACTTTCCGGCTTTACCTGCCACGCGTTGAAGATGCCCTTGAGCCAATCGGACCGGTGGGTGTTTCGCGGCCGCAGGCGGGCGGCTCAGAAACTGTCTTGTTGGTGGAAGACGAAGAATCGGTACGCCAGTTGGTCCGTGAAACTCTCGAGTCGAGGGGATACAAAGTTCTGGAAGCCAGCAACGGAGAAATGGCGCTCGAGATCGTCTCCGGCTATTCGGGCAACATCGACATGCTGATCACCGACGTAGTGATGCCCGGGATGAGCGGCCGCGAGTTATCTGCACAGCTCAGTGTCTCGCGTCCGCAGACCAAGGTGCTCTACCTTTCTGGCTACACCGAAGACGCCATCGTGCACGAAGGCGTAGTCGATCCCGATACGGCTTTCCTGCAGAAGCCATTCACCCTGCAAATGCTGTCTCGCAAAGTGAGAGAAGTGCTGGGCGAGCGCGGCTGAGCGCCTTTAGCCCTCCGCAACGTTGTGTGTCATGGTGCGGCCCACGTAGCCCCGGACGCCTCGTCCAGCTCGATGGAATCACTGGTTCTGCGCCATCATGCAACTTTTCCCGGCTTCGCACGATCCTATCCAGTAGAGTGTCCGGTCTCGCCCAATCCACTGGGACGTGTTTCTCGTACACTTAAGGTAAGGACGGTTTCATGCTTATTAAGAAGTCCACTGATATTCCTTCGTCTGAAATTACTCCGAAGAGCTTGTACTTGAATCGCCGCAAGTTTCTTACGGGCGCTGCGCTGGCGACCGCCGCGGCGGGCTTGGGCCTTCGCGAGATCGCATCCCCTTCAACGACGGTGCGCGCCAACGCCAAGATTGACGGCATCAAGCCCAGTTCGTTCTCGACGAAAGAAACCATCACGCCCTACAAAGACGTCACCAATTACAACAACTATTACGAGTTTTCGACCGACAAGTACGAACCCGCGAGCTTGGCCAAGAACTTCAAAACAAGCCCGTGGACGGTAACCGTCGATGGATTGGTGGACAAGAAGCAGACCCTCGACGTAGACACGATCATCAAAATGGCCACGCCGGAGGAGAGGATTTACCGGCATCGCTGCGTGGAAGGTTGGTCGATCGTCGTACCTTGGGTGGGCTTTTCGCTAAGCGAACTGATCAACAAGGCGAAGCCAACCAGCAAAGCAAAATTCGTCGAGTTTACGACCGTCCTGGATATGCAGCAGATGCCGGGGCAGCGCGGCCACGTGCTCGACTGGCCCTACGTAGAAGGCCTGCGCATGGACGAAGCCATGCATCCGTTGACGCTGCTTTGCTTTGGGATGTATGGCGAGGCTCTGCCCAACCAGGACGGCGCGCCACTACGCGTCGTAGTGCCGTGGAAGTACGGCTTCAAAAGCGGCAAGGCGATTGTGCGGATTCGCTTCACCGACAGCGAGCCGCGAACCACATGGGCCGAGATGGCTCCGCGTGAATACGGTTTCTACGCGAACGTGAATCCCAATGTGGATCATCCGCGCTGGAGTCAGGCAAAAGAACGGCGCTTGGGCGAATTCCTGAAACGTCCGACGCTAATGTTCAACGGCTACGATCAGGTGGCGAGCCTGTACAGCGGCATGGATTTGAAGAAGAATTTCTGAGCTGTTTAATAGCGCCGGCATCTTGCCGGGACGGCGGCGCTACCAAAATGAATGATTCGCCGCTTTAAACCCGTCGTCTTCCTCGCCTGCCTGATCCCGCTAGCTCTCCTGGGATGGAAAGCCTACAGCGGTGGACTGGGCGCGAATCCAATCGAGGTCATCACCCACGCGACCGGCGATTGGACGATGCGGTTCCTGCTCATCACACTCGCGATCACGCCGATTCGCAAGCTAACCGGGCGGCTCTGGCTGATCCGCTATCGCCGCATGTTTGGGCTCTTCGCCTTTTTCTACGGCACGCTGCATTTTCTGACCTACATCTGGCTGGACAAGTTTTTCGACTTGCATGAGATGCTGCATGACATCGCGAAACGCCGATTCATCACGGTGGGATTCGCCGGATTCGTTTTGCTGATCCCGCTGGCGCTCACTTCAACGACGGGGTGGATTCGGCGCCTCGGAGGAAAACGCTGGCAAGCGCTGCATCGCCTGATCTATTTCAGCGCAATCGCAGGCGTGATTCATTACTGGTGGCTGGTAAAAGCCGACATTCACCTGCCGCTGGAGTACGCCGTTATTCTCGCGGTGCTGCTGGGTTACCGGATCGCAGTGTGGGCAGGTCCAAAGCTGGCCGGAAACAAAGCAACTTCTCTTCGCAAACCTCGGGTGGAAGTTCCAGAGGCGTAGGAATCTGATCCGATCGGCTTGCGAAACCACACCTCACTTGAACTGCAGATGCAGTTGGTGGAGCGCGATCTCGGCCGCGGCAGTGCCAGCGTTGAATACAACGATGCGCACCATGTGATCGCTGTTTGCCGAGTTCGGCAGACCCTGCCAGCCACTCGAGTAAAGTCCGCTGGGCGTGGTCACGGGAACTTCTCCCGACAGTGGGTACCAGTTTGTTCCGTCGGGCGTGTATTGGGCTTGAGCATAGCTCCCGTTCGGCAGAACTGCCACGCCCAGCGTGAGGATGAAACGGACGGAGGTCGCGCTGGTCATGTCAATCTGAGCGCGATCGAATGAGCCCCCCACTTCTTTTGTGCCCACACCCGCTTTGTAGCCAGTCCCATAATAGAAACTGTAATCGGACGGAGCGGCTGTAGTTCCAGCCGGACCCTGCGGACCTTGGACACCTTGCGAACCCGCCGGACCCTGTCCTCCAACGGGCCCCGCCGGTCCAATCGCACCGGCGACTCCTTGCGAACCCTGGGCGCCGGCTGGTCCGGCCGGTCCGACAGCTCCAGCCGGGCCAATTGGTCCAACAGCCCCTGTCGTTCCGGCGGCTCCCGTCGCTCCTGCTGCGCCCGTCGCTCCTGAAGGTCCGACCGCTCCTGTCGCTCCCGTGGCTCCAGCTGGACCGGCTGCACCAACCGCTCCCACCGGGCCGACCGGTCCAGCCGATCCTTGTGAGCCAGCTGGTCCAACCGCCCCCGTCGCTCCCGGCGATCCCTGAGCGCCGTTTAATCCGGCCGGTCCTTGCAGCCCTTGCAGCCCCATCAGCGAGTGATAGCTGCTTCCATTGTCTGATTCGACGATCATGCCGTTTGCGACCGACAGGGTGTACTGACCTGCGGCCGGGGCCAGCACTGGCAGGGCAAGATCAACCAAGGTGATCGCCGATTGCGCATTATTTCCGCTCTGCGGCTGCACACTCAACGGCCCGCTACAGGACGTGCCCGGACTGCCCGTGACGCATTGCGCCCACGAGATTCCAGACAGCAGACTCATCATCCCTGCCAACCAACACTTCTTCATTTCATTCTCCTGAGTTCTAAGGGACCACGGCTACCGTCTCGTTGCTGTAGCCGCTCTCGTCGTTGCCGCTTACGGCGGTCGTGACGTAGTAGAGGGTTTGTTTGTGAGTTACGCGGATATCGGTGTAATTTGTCCCCACGATTCCCGAAGCTACTTTGGTGTACGGGCCACCTTCGATAGTGCTGCGGTAGACGGAATAGGTCGCCGCACCGTTGCTGGCGCTCCAACTCAGTGTGATCGCGTGCCCGGTGGTGAGGATGGTCGCCTTGCCAGTGAGTTTCACGCCGCCTTGAATTCCCTGCGCCAAGCTCAGGTCCAGGCAGCCGACTAGAATCATGCAGATTGCAAGGAGCCGCTTCATCGTCCCACTCTCATGTCAGGTCTATCGGTGCGATGACCTCCGCCCTTTAGGACACAAAAGTTACAATTCGCCAAGAAATCCCAGCGCCCCGTTCATTGACTTGCCCATCTCACGGACGTAGGATTCTGCTCCAGTGATCGGCCAGACCATCTCGCATTACTGCATCGTCGGCAAGCTCGGCGGCGGCGGGATGGGTGTGGTCTATGAGGCTCAGGACGAAACCCTCGGCCGGCACGTTGCGCTGAAGTTTCTTCCTCCAGAACTCAGCTCGGATGCCTCGGCTCTGGAACGATTCCAGCGAGAGGCTCGTGCCGCCTCGGCGCTCAACCACCTGAACATCTGCACCATCCACGAGATCGGGCAGCAAAACGGTCAATATTTCATCGTGATGGAACTGCTGGAAGGGATGACGCTGCGCGAGCGCATCCTGTCCAAGCCTCTGCCCACCGACCAGTTGCTCGAGCTGGCCGTCGACATCGCTGGCGCGCTCGAAGCCGCGCACGCCAAGGGCATCATTCACCGCGACATCAAGCCCGCCAACATTTTCTAGACAAAACTCGGTCACGCCAAGATCCTCGACTTCGGCCTGGCTAAGCTGGCTCAGGAAAAGCCGCGGTCCGTGGAACCGCTGGCTCCAACCGTTATGAGCGAGGCGGCTCTAACCAGTCCTGGCGCGGCCGTGGGCACGGTGGCTTACATGTCGCCGGAACAGGCCGCTGGTGAGGACCTTGACGTCCGCACCGATCTCTTCTCCTTTGGCGCAGTGCTCTATGAAATGGCGACGGCGCGGCCTGCATTCTCCGGAAACACCTCGGCGATGGTCTTCGACTCCATCCTGCACAAGGCTCCGACTTCGCTGCTTCGCTTGAACCCGGAGCTGCCCCCGGAACTGGATCCCATTGTCAACAAAGCTCTGGAGAAAGACCGGACACTGCGCTACCAGAATGCTTCTGAAATCGGCGTCGATCTCAAACGGCTGAAGCGAGAGATTGAATCGGGTCGTTCGAGTTCGGTTTCACGCGCTACGACCGCTGTGCCCGTGGCCCCGATTCGGCAGAGTTTCCGGGCGCGAATCGCAGCGATTTCTGCTGCAGCGCTGGCTGGACTCCTGATTCTTGCGTACATTTTCCGGCCAACGCTTCCGCCGCCCCGCGTGACTGGATACACCCAAATCACGCATGACGGACAAATGAAGAACGTCTTCGGAGCGGTTACGCCCATCGTTCTCACCGATGGCACCAGGCTTTACGTCCAGGAATCCGTAAATGGGCGATACGTGATCGCCCAAGTCGCGGTCTCGGGTGGAGACACGGTCGTCATGAACACGCCGTTTCCAAACGCCGCCCTGAACAATATTTCTCCAGACAAGACCGAGCTCGTGGTCGGGAGCTTTAGTGGAGTAGAACTCGATCAACCTCTCTGGCTGGCGCCCGTGGTGGGCGGAAGTCCGCGGCGCTTCGCAGACATTCCCGGAGAGGATGGGACGTGGCTGCCCAATGGCAACCTGCTGGTTGCGCACCAGAACCAACTGAGCGAGGTAACCCGCAACGGTGAATCGCGCAAGTTCGCGGAATTGCCCAGCTCGAATTTCTCCATCTGGTGGCTGCGCTGGTCGCCTGATGGTCGTGTGCTTCGATTTACCGCCGGTGAAGTCTCCCGAAACGCTATCTGGGAAGCGTCGAGCGACGGCATCCAGGTTCACCCTTTACTTTCCAGTTGGCACGAAGCAGGCGATCCCTTGCAGGGCAACTGGACGCCGGATGGAAAATACTATCTGTTTCAGGCCAGTCGCGGTAGTCGATGGGATATATGGGCCATTCGCGAGATAGGAGACATCTTCCACAAGGTAAACCGCGAACCGGTTCAACTGACGGCCGGTCCGCTGACTTTTCTTTCACCCCAACCCAGCGTGGATGGGAAAAGGATCTTTGCCATCGGCGTGCAGTCTCATGCGGAGTTGGTCCGTTACGATGCAAAGTCGGGTCAGTTTATTCCTTATCTCGGCGGTATATCGGCTACAAACGTGAGCTTTTCACCGGACGGCCAGTGGCTGACCTATGTCTCTTATCCGGAGGCAGAGGTCTGGCGCAGCCGGATCGATGGCAGCGAAAAACTGCAACTCACACGTAGCCCGTTGCAAGCTTGGTCGCCGAGTTTTTCTTCCGATGGCACGCAGATCGCCTTTGTTGGGCTTGAGCCGCGAAAGACTCAGGGCCTGTATGTGGTTTCGGCGAATGGGAGCACACCTCAGAAATTCCCTGTTGCAGAACCAAACTGGATCGATTGGTGCGGCGCAGGCGACTCTATCGTTTTCGTCCAGGGAACTCAGACGGAGTCCACGATTAGCCTGCTCGATCCCAAGACCAGCAAGGCTGACGCCATTCGGAGTCCCCATGACCTCTTTCTGCCGCGCTGTTCACCCGACGGACGTTTCATCGTGGCAGAAACACACGATGGGCAAAGTCTCAAACTTTTCGAGCGATCAACCGGAAACTGGTCTGACCTTGTGACTCATGCCGCCGGCTTTTCCGAGTGGTCGCGGGATAGCAAGTACGTTTATTTCGACACCGGAGCCAGCAAGGAGCTGGCGGTCTATCGGGTGCGCATCGCCGACCGGAAACTCGAACGAGTCGCCGATCTGCAGAGCCTCCGCCGGGTAGTCGAACCCTGGGTTTCCTGGATGGGGTTAACCCCCGACGGCGCTCCACTCTTCATGCGCGACATCGGGTCGCAAGAAGTCTATGCCCTGGATTTCGAAGCACCTTAATCTGGCCGGCTTTTAGCCCAAGCCCTCTGGGGCGGGTGGCCCATACTAACGTCGTGCTTTTCGACGCTAGGGTGGGCTTTTGATTTTAAGAAATTAGGACAAATTCGGGGAACTGACGGACCGTTCCAGTAGCTAGTTTGAATCACACCCCAGCGAGAACCGCAGGGCAGCGCACACTTCATTCATCCGTGCGGCGCTAAGCTGGGCGACGCGTCTTCCTAACCGCTGTTGAGATACCGTCACCGCGTTGTGCAAGTTTACTGCGCAAGGGGACTTCATGCCGTCCTCCTCATGCAGAACGACTTCCGACGGCACACCGCGAATGGTCGAAGTGATAGGCGCAACCGTGGCCGTGGATAAATAGCCGATGGCGCTGTTGCGGGTAAGCACGAGGGCCGGTCGTTTCTTGTCGGGCCCGGCAAACTGGTAGAGCCGGACTTCACCTCGCGCTATTCTTCCGGCCACATGGCCTCCGACTCCCAACCCCGCGCTTCCGCGTCGGCTTGCGACTGTCGCGTGTAGCCCTGGCGGTCGCGTTCTTCACTGGCTTGCAGTTCTAACCGGCGGAGATGTTCCCGCAGGGCATCGCGCACCAGAGCGGACCGGTTCCGCCGAGTGCGCTTGGCGGCTTGGTCCGCCGCGTGTAACAGTTTTTTGTCCAGCACGATTTGAACGATTTCCATATGTGGAATCTGTTCCACAGTATACTCCACATCGAAGACGTTTCAAAGCCTGGTGCCCTAGGTTCGGGTCCGTTCTTTGGTCTTTAACCGGGTTGAGGAACTCTCCCGGAACCGTTTTTCAAAGATCAACTCCGCAGCGCATTTCGTCATTGACTGCCCACCTCAAATAGGATAACCTGCTACAAGATGCATTATCTGGAAGATAATGATCGATCTTTGACAATCTGACCCCAGGCGACGGTGACTTCTTGAGCGCGCTAATGCCTAAGCATCCCCCAGTTCCAAAATGGGGCGCTGAAGGCTGTTACGCCCGCCCGTAACCCCCATGTTCTCTAGATTTTGCGTGTAACTCCCCTAAACTCAAAGATCTAGCACATAGTCGAAATTTAACTCTCCTGTTTTCTAGATTTTGCAGAGAAGGGGGGAGGGGGGGTGCCCGGTACTAAACAGTAAACTCCGTTCCAAAGTGGGAATTTTAGTGGCCGTCGCCACCAGCTAAATCGAGAGTTAGAAGCCAGAAGCTAGAAGCTCCCCCTAGCTCAGTTGCCAGATGGTATCAAGCACGGTGCCGTCGACCCATTTCACGACGGCGACAGGGCGATCTCCGAGCTTCGGCCTTGCCGGCTTGCCGCCGCAGATGCGCTCGACTTCGGCCTTGATGTCCTGGAGGGGACGAATGGGCAGGCTCGAACCTTTCACCGCATCGAGCAGATCCTGACGGCGGGGATTGATCGCAATACCGCGCTCGGTGGCGACCACGTCGATCAGTTCACCCGGTCCGGTGAGCGTGGTCACTTCGTCGATGATCACGGGAATGCGGTCGCGGAACGACGGCACGGCAAGGATGGTACACCCCGCAGCCAGGCAATTCTGCCATCCACCAATTCCGTGCAGCAGGCGTCCATCGGAGTGCGTAACTACGTTCGCGTTGAAATTCACGTCGACTTCGGTTGCGCCCAGCACGACCGCGTCGACCAGAGAGGCGAAGTTTCCTTTGCCGTGATAGTTGTAGGAAGTGAAAGGCGAAGTAGCTACGTGACGCGGATCGCTGCCGATCGACTTCACCCCGTCGAGATCAAACGTTTGTCCGTCGAGAATGTAATCGGTCAAACCTTCCTGCAACAATTCGACCAAAAATTTCGTCGATCCGCCACGGACGAAGCGGGCCTTCACGCCATCTTCTTTCATCATGCGGCGGAGGTAGTCAACGAAGGCAAGCGCGATTCCGCCGGCTCCTGCCTGGAAAGAGAACCCGTTGCGCATGATTCCGGCGTCGCGTAGAAAACGAGCGACAAACTCAGCGATGCGCAAGCGGTCAGGCGAGCGCGTAATTTGGGTCGTGCCTGAAACGATCTTCGCTGGATCGCCGATGGACTCGACCTCCACGACATAGTCCACGTTGTTGCCTTGAATCTGCCAGGGAATACAGGGGAACGGAACCAGATTGTCAGTAACAACGATGACCTTGTCGGCATACATCGAATCTGCCAGCGCGAAACCAAGAGAACCACAGGCCGACTTTCCGTGTGAACCATCGGCGTTGCCGAATGCGTCGGCGGTCGGCGCGGCAATTACTGCAATATCGATGTGGACTTCGCCATCCTGAATGGCCTGCCAGCGCCCGCCGTGAGAGCGCAACACGCCCATCCCGCGCATCTTGCCTTGAGTGCAGTAATCGCCAAGCGGGCCGTTCATGCTGCCTTCGATGTGATGGATGACGCCGGACTGCATTAAATCAATCGCGCCTTTTTGCGATGGGAAAGAGGCGCTCGGAAACCACATCAGATCTTTGACGCCGATTCTGGCCGCGGCTTCGAGCGCCATGAGCGCGACGCGATCGCCGTCGCGCAGATGATGGTGATTCGAGATCACCATGCCGTTGCGGAGGCCGCAGTTGCGCAGAGCGGTTTCGAGATCGGCTACGCGCTTATCACCGTTCTCCGGATAATCTTTGCTGGAGCAAATAGGTGGGGCAGTCTTTCGTCCGCGGGGCTGATATTGCGCTACGCCCAGAAACGGAATCTGCGGCTTGCCATTGACCATGGTCGGCACGCTGCGTCCGGCGGCGTTCTGGGCGAGTTCTATGCGTTCGGTCATTTACGCTTTCCCCATCGCTTTCGCCCGAGCTACAAGTTTGCGAGCGCGCTCGACGACAGGCGGATCGATCATCTTCGAGCCTAAGCTCACAACGGCGAGGCCGCGCTGCTGGGCTTCTTCGAAGGCGGCAACGATCTTCAGCGCCTTGTCGATTTCTACTTGCGACGGCGCGAAGGCTTCATGGATCACCGGAATTTGCGAAGGGTGAATGCATCCCATGCCTTCGAATCCCAGAGAGCGGGAATTTTCTCCCCACTGGCGCAGGCCGACCAAGTCGCCGACGTCGCCAAACACCGAGTCGATGGCCTGGACGCCCGCTGCCTTCGCCGCATTTACCAGCCGCGTGCGCGCGTATTGCGATTCATGGCCTTCCAGAGTTTTCGCGACGTCGACATCGGCGGTGTAGTCTTCGAGGCCGATGGTGAGCGCGCACACATTCGGAGTTACGCTCGCAATGGCGAATGCATTTTCGATTCCGAGAGCGGACTCGAGGATCGGCATCAGCCAGATCGGGCGGTCGATGCCGTGACTGACCTTCAGTTCACGCATCAAGCGATCGGCTTCGCCGACCTGGTCGGGGGTTTCGACCTTGGGGATCAGGATCAGATCAGGGGCTTCGGGGAGAATCTCGGCGAGATCCTGCAGCCCTAGCGGCAACTGGTTGATGCGAACCATGCGCTCGCATGCGCCGAAATCGACTGCGCGAAGCGTGTTGCGCACTAAGATTCGCGCCGCATCTTTTTCGGCGTGGTGGACTGAATCTTCGAGATCGAGGATGATCGCATCCGGCCCATGCAATGCGGCGTTGATGAAATACTTGGGCTCGGAGCCCGGCAGATAGAGCCGCGAACGTCGCAGACGGTCACGAAGCGAAGGTTCCGGAAGCGCGACTTTTTCTGGATACGCTCTTTGGCCGTTGCCCAAGCCTGCGCGTTTTACGGCGGCTTCGATCCGGGCTGAGATTACGAATGGCAGCGCGCCTTCATCATGAATCGAGATTCGCGCATGTTTCACGCCGAGAGTTTCGAGAACCTGACGGGTCTGGCTCAGAATCGAGCTACCGTAGTAAAGTCCCACGCGCGATTCGAGCGTGATCTCGAGACCGCCGCTGTCGCGCGGTTCGATTGCGACATGCACGTCGGAGCGGACGTCTTTGCCGTAGTGGCCTGCTTCTCCTGTATGCGCGGTTTTCAATTGCGTGTGATTCATGCGGTATCGCAGAGCTTTGCTCGGCCGGACAGCCGGTGGCAGCTGTCCTCACGTTATAACCTGGCTAAAATCGCGTCCGTCATCTTTATGGTCGAGGCAGCGCCCTGGCTAATCGATTTTGCCCCCCCGGCGATGCGCATCATGTCGTAGGTTCGCACTTTGCCTTCTTGCACTACCGTCGCGATAGCATTTTTAATTTTCTTCGCCTTTTCGTTTTCGCCTACGTGTTCGAGCATCATTACAGCCGAGAGAATCATGGCGATTGGATTTACGATTGGCGGATTCAGCTCAGCGTACTTGGGAGCTGATCCGTGGGTGGGCTCGAAGACCGCGACTTCGTCTCCGATGTTGCCAGAGGCCGCGAACCCCAGGCCGCCTACCAGTCCGGCGAAGGCATCGGAGAGGATATCGCCGAACAAGTTCGACGCAACGATCACGTTGTAATCTTCGGGATTTTTGTTCAGCCACATCAGCTGCGCGTCGATGTTCGTGGACCAGAGCGCAATGCCCGGATAGTTCTTGGCGACTTCTTTCGCGGTTTCTTCCATCATGCCCGAGGTTTCCCGAACTACGTTGGGCTTCTCGCAAATAGTCACACCTTTGAATCCGCGTTTCTTCGCGTACTCGAACGCAGCCGTGACGATTCGACGCGCGGCGGGCCGAGTGATGATGCGGACGCTGACGGCGATGTCCGGGCCGGGCACGTGAGCGAAGGCTTTGAACTTGGGATGCGAGTTGAGCGCGGCCCGCACGATCTCGGGCGGGTTGGTCCACTCGATTCCCGCGTACATGCCTTCGGTGTTCTGGCGAAATACTGTGGTATCGATCTGAGGCTCGTCGTAGTCGTCGTCCACGCGCTTGCGAATGTAGTTCAGCGGATTGCCGGTGAAGCCAATGCAGGGGCGCATGCAGATATCGAGGCTGAACTTCTGCCGCATGGTCACGATCGGGCTGTAGTAGACGAGGCCTTTGCCTTGTAGCTCGGGCTTCAACTCGGCCTGCGCTTCTTTGTTTGGTTTCGAGGTGATGGCGCCGAACAGGCCTAGCTTGTGCTTGGCCAGCAGGCCAATGGTGCGATCGGGGAGCGCATTGCCTTCGTTTCTCCAGCACTCCCAGCCGATGTCGGCGTGGATGTATTCGGCGTCGAAGCCTACTGCTTTCAGAACTCGCAATGCCTCGGGCAGGACCTGGTTTCCGATTCCGTCGCCGGGCATTGTGACTACCGTATGTTTTGCCATGAATGCGTTTCTCCTAAAGCTTTTTCACCACAGAGTCACAGAGGGTTTCGGCTTCACCCTGCCTTAGCCCAGGCCTAAGCGTTTGGCCACAAGATTTTCTACTCCCTCTGCGATTACCAGCGACTGTGGAACACTTCCCAGTGGCGGGAATGCGAATTTTTCTCCGCGCCAGTGGATTATCCCTGACGTGAAGTCGATGTCGATTTCTTCGCCGGGAATAATTGTCTTCTCTTTTGCGGCAATTTCTTTCGCGAACTGCTCGCGAAGACGTTTCACCAGCTCCGGCACTTCGACGCAGAGGAAGCCATTGTTGTATGCATTGCGCAGATAGGTCTGCGAGAAGCTGGCCGCGATCACCAGCGGAATGCCTTTGGCCTTGAGGCAAGTTACGGCCTGTTCCCGGCTCGATCCGGTTCCGAAGTTAAATCTGCTCACGACTACATCGCCCGCGCTGGTGCGAGATGCGAATTGTGGATCGTAATTCTCCATCACGACTTTCGCCATCAGTTCTTTGGTGACGTCGTCGCGGTAAGTGTAGTCCTTTCCGTATATCGCGTCGGTGTTTACGTCGTCTTGTGGGAGGAAGACGAGGCGACCGTGGACTCGTTCCGGAAAGCCGGGGAGAATGTCTACTTTCTCTGCTGCGGCACTGGCTGCGAACTCGGTGTAGCTGCGTGCTGGCTCGACGCCGCTAATTTCGTGCGGTCCGCGAATATAGCCTGCCACAGCGGACGCCGCGACGACCCCGGGGCTGGCGAGATAGCACTTGGCATCGCGCGATCCCATGCGGCCTTTGAAATTGCGATTGGTGGCGGAGATTCCGACTTCGCCGGGCTCGAGCAGTCCGACTCCCAAGCCGATGCATGGGCCACACCCGGCGGGCAATGGATTGGCTCCGGCATCTAGCAGCGTTTGCCAGATGCCGCGCTTTTCGGCTTCTTCCTGTACCCACTTGCTGGCCGCGCCTAGATAGAATTTCACGCCCGGCGAGACTTTCTTGCCTTTCAGGACCTTCGCCGCGGCCTCCAGATCCTCGACGCGCGAGTTCACGCAGGAGAGTAGGTAGGCTTTCTGGATTGCGACCTTTTTCTTTTCCATCTGGGCGAGAGAAGCCATGGTCTGCACTGTATCAGGCCCCGAAACGTGCGGAGTGATGTCAGCGAGATCGAGCACGATGCGCGCAGCGTACACGGCGCCGGCATCGGGTCGGGGAGGATTCTTCGTCCAACTCTCAATATCCTTGTCTGTGAATCGCTCGATCCCGCCTGCCTTGAGCCGCTGATGCACATTCTTCAGATACTTGATCGTTACTTCGTCCACCGGGAACCAGCCGACCAGCGGTCCCCATTCTGTGGTCATGTTGGAGATGGAAAAGCGCGCGTCCATCGAAAGGCTGGCCACTCCGGGGCCGCTGAATTCGATGGCGGCGTTCAAAACCTCGTCGTGGTTGTAGAGGCCGCATAGGGTAATGATTATGTCTTTGCCTGTCACGCCCTCGGGCAATTTGCCTTCGAGAACGACTTCGACCGAGCGCGGAATCTGCCACCAGAATTCTCCCGTGGCCCAGACCGCGGCCGCATCGGTGCGGACGATGGGCGTGCCGATCGCTCCAAGTGCGCCATACATATTGGAATGCGAGTCGGAGGCGACGACGAATGATCCGGGGACGACGTATCCGCGTTCCACCATGATCTGGTGGCCAATGCCTGAGCCTGCCGGGTAGAAGTCGACGCCGTGTTCTTTCGCGAATGCCTCGATCGCGCGGTATTTCTTCTGGTTGGCTTCGTCTTTATTTTGAATGTCGTGGTCGAGGGCGAAAACGAGTTGTTTGGGATCGTGGATCTTTTTTGCGCCGATTCCTTTGAACTTGCTCATTACCGCTGAGGTGTTGTCGTGGGTCATGACGTGATGAGGGCGGATCGAGAGGAAGTCTCCGGTGCGGAGTGGGCGCTTGGGGCCTTCGGCGAGGTGGGTTTGTGCGATTTTTTCAACGATGGTCTGGGGCATGGGATACTCCCGTTTCTTGTGGAGGCAACAAAAGCAGATTCCTCGCTTCGCTCGGAATGACAACTCTAATGGGGAGACGTTGCAAGCAACGTCTCTACCGGCGCTTCTTTTTGTTCGACGACTTTCGTGGGGCTGCCTTTCTCGCTCGCACGTCTGATTTCATTAGGGCCATCAGTTTGCTTACTGATCCTATCTTCTCCAAGTTCCAGATGCCGTCTTTCAACTTCTTCTGGGCTTTCGGCGACAGTACGCCTTCTGCCAGCGCGGCGAATTTTTCTTCCACTTCCTGATCGGTGAGCGGGTTTCGCGGATCGCCCTTGGGATAGTCGAGTTGCTTGGTAAACATCCGGCCATCGGTGGTTGTAATGTTTACGATCACGCGCTGCAATGCCGGGAAAACTTTTTCGATCTCCGGGTCGGCGACCACTTCGACTTTCTGCAGTTGGGCGCGAATCGTCCGATCCATGATCTTTTCCATGGTGAACTGAACCGGCGTCACTTGCCGCTCCGCGAGAGCGGCAGCGATCACATAGGGCAGCGAGTGATCTGCTGTCTCCTTGCTACGAGGATCGTACTTGCTGGGATCGGAGAGAATGTCGGCGGCGCGGGCCAGCGAACGAATCTGAATCTTGGTCACTTGATCCGGTTTTAAGTCGTTCGACTTCACGATGTCGAGCACGGCCGAGATTGGAGTATGCGTCAGGGCCTCGGTGGGAAACGCCTTCATGCCACACTGCGTGATGCGCCAGGAATCGCCCAGCCCATCGGTCAGGAAGTTGAGTTTCCACTCCGGCCCGAAGACGTGCGTCAATCCTTCTTTGCCATCGATTACGTGTTCGGGGCCGGTGTAACCCTTTTCCGCCATGAGCGCGGCGAGGACTCCGCTCTGCGTTGCCATGGGATCGACCGTGTTCTTCATCATGGTCAGCTTGCCGGCGGTCACGGCTCCCAGCGTGGCGTGGCGGCTGGCCGAGATGCCTACCGCATGTTGAATCTGTTCCCATGGAAGATGCAGAGCGCGTCCCGCGACGAATGGCGAAACGAAGGCGGTCAGCGTGGCGTGATGCCAGCCGCGCTCGCGGATGCCGGGAAACGCGGCTTCGCAGAAACGCATTTCAAATTCGTGTCCGAGCACGAGGCCGACAATCAATTCTTTGCCATCGGTCTTCGCGCGCTCGCATCCAGCTATCGCCGCGGGGAAAATGTCCGAGGGGTGCGATGGATCCTGCTTCCAGTAGATGTCGTTGTAATCCATGCAGCGAATCATGAGGCCATTAGCTAGCGAGGCCGAGACGGGATCGATGCGTTTGCCGGTTCCGATTACTGTTGCCGGGCCTTTGCCCGCGATCTCGTCGAGCACTTCGAGGGCGATCTTGACGTCGTGTTGCTGATAGCCGCCGAGAGCGCAGCCAACGGAGTCCAGCAGGAAACGCTTGGCTTGATACACGGCGTCCTGCGAAAGATGTTTGTAATCGAGCGCGGCGGACCAGCGCGCCATCTTTGCGGTAATGGTTTCTTTAGTAGCGACAGGTTCTTTAGCGGCGGACAAGGTGTCTCCTCGGTTGACTATTCAACTTGTCATTCCGAGCGAAGCGAGGAATCTGCTGTTCGCCCGCGCACGCTAAAAGCAGATTCCTCGCTTCGCTCGGAATGACAAGACTGAAGGGTGGACTGACAAGAAAAAGAAAGAATATTCACGTGATTCATTTCACCCTCACGTTCTTCGGATTCTTGAACGGTAAAAACGCCATGAAGTCGGCGTGATGCACGATGTAGGCTTCGGTGGTGCGTTTTACCAGGTCGCCCTCGGCGGCATGGGAGGCGATAATGTGGCAAACGTCGTCGGGCACGCCACATTCCAGCGCCAACGCCACTCCGGTAAAAGGATGTCGCAAAGCTTCGCCACGCTCACTTTGACGGCTCTTGCCGTCAGGTCCGAGTTCATACTCGAGGAGCTTGCCGACGTCCGCCAGAATCGCGCCCGCGATCACTGCGTCCATGTTAATCGGCAGCGCCCGGCCCATGAATTCGTGCATCGACTCGGCGCTTTGGCGGGCGATGTGGACCACGCAACGCTTATGCTCCATGAACGTAATAGGGCAGTTGGGCACGAGCAAGGTGAAAGGAATCCGGTTCAGGTCCTCGGGCTTCAGCGGGCTGCGTTCCAGAGCTTTGATCCAGGTCTGGGTAACTTGCTCGCGCAATTTGGGCTTTTCAATCCACTGAATTTCCGGCCACAGCCGCGAGACTGCATCACGCATGAGCTCCGCCCCCTTCGGAAACCATCTAGCTTATCGTGCGAACGGCGATGTCGTCGAGGGGGAGCGGTATAATCGGCTGTGTGTCTATCCGATCCGAGAGCGGGCTCGCCAACCGCGAGTTGCTAGTTCGTCTTCTCTTACTTTGTTTGTTGTTGATCGTTCCCGGCATTGCCGCCGCCCAACAAGGCGCTGCGACTGGTGAGCCACTGGTAATCCAGACCACAAGCCTGCCGAAGGCATATCTCAAACAGAACTACGAAACTCATTTGGAAGCGCACGGGGGAATCACTCCCTTGCGTTGGGAAGTCACGGAAGGGAAACTCCCCGAAGGCATTTTGCTGGGGCGGGATGGCGTTCTGACCGGCGTTCCGACGGAGACAGGTGAGTTCGAGTTTACAGTTACGCTAACTGACAGCGGAAGACCTGGCGCGCAACGCAACCAGCAGCTTGTGCTGACCGTCGTGGCGCCGCTCATGGCGCAATGGGGCCGCTATCCAAAAGTCACGGGCCAGCGGCTGGAAGGCTCAATTACCGTCTCCAACCAGACCGGGCAGGATTTTGATTTGACCGTAATCATGATGGCGGTGAATGAGATTGGACGCGCGACCGCCATCGGCTACCAGCGTTTTACTTTGAAGAAAGACACTACGAGTTTGGAGATTCCTTTCGGAGAGAACCTTCCACACGGTTCGTATGAACTCAATGTGGACGCGGTGGCGGAAGTGGCCGCGACCAACTCGATTTACCGGACGCGGCTGGTGCCGAAAGAAAAGTTTCAAGTGCAGGAAGGGCCATGAAAAGTGGCCAGTGGGTTGCCTCGGCTACGTATTCGCAATTCGCTTGGGGGAGAGCTGCAGCCCAAGCTAGCCACTGGCCACTTACGGCGTGCAGACAAAATTTAAGAGTCCCGAGGTGGTGTTGGGATCATTCGTCTCGGCCAGTAGCTCGCTTTAGACCCTCGCCGACCTGCCGAAGTAGCGGTCCTTGCGGATGGCTACTCGCGATCATTGCTCGGGCTCCGGGCTTACCGCCAACCGGATAAACCAACCCAACGCCTTGGGACTCTATCCTGCCTTCAACAAATCTTCTTGTTCGCCTCGACCAGCACTTTGCTATAGACCCTTGCTAACCCTCCCTCAGTCATTTTGCAATGTAGAGGGTGACTTCGCTTGAGCCCCGGACGCCGCGCCAACCGGGAAAACTTCAGAAGCTGTCAAAGAACGAGTATGTTTTTACTCTTTTCATTTCTGGAGTCAATGAAAAATATGGAACTGTATCTTCCGATTTTTCAAGGAGGTGCAAGCGGTTCACAGGCGGGTGCAGCGGACTTGGTGCAGGCGTAGCTTAACGCGTTTCGAGATATGCTTTGTGGCGCGATGTTTACAGAGTTGTTTTCTGCGGCGGGATTGAGAGCTGTAAGAAGACTGTTCCTGAATTTGTGAAAATCACGGGCGAAACCGCACTGGACAAGGCGTCTCGGCCTGTCCGCCATATGGATTCGCGGGGTGCTTCGTGCCTCCACCGGTGCAGAGAGACGTAGCAAACTACGTCTCTGCGGGTGCGTCGTTCGTTGTTTTCTCGATGTCAGGGTAGAATGCCCGTTTCCGGGTAAATTATCCAAGGAGAAGGTTGTGACCCGAATCGCTCGATGGCTTCTTCTAGTCGTCGCCTGGTCTGTCGCGGCGTTGGCGCAGTCTGGTGCGACCGTCGAGCAGCGCACTGCGCGCTATTTCGATTCGATCCGCCAACAGCCTTCGCTTCAACTGGCTTTCCTGCGCGACATGCCCAAGGGCGGCGACCTGCACGTTCATTTGAGTGGCGCGCTTTACGCAGAGAATCTGATTGACTACGCCGCGAGCGACAATTTGTGCGTCGACCGGACCACCTCAATTCTTATCGCTCCTCCATGTGACGCGTCGTGCGACAAATACACCAGCAAGCCGACCATCCGCTGCGCCTATGGCGATCATGTGCTTTACAACTCGATTGTGGACGCCTGGTCGATGCGGAATTGGAAGGAAGCTGAGGAACCGGGCCACGATCATTTCTTCGCGACCTTCGATAAGTTCTCGTTGGCGACGCATGAACACATTGGGGACGCTCTCGCCGAAGCGGCATCCCGGGCGGCAGAGGATCATCTGCAATATCTCGAGTTGATGCATACGGCGGATTCCGTGCAATCCGGGCAGCTGGGCGCGAAGCTGGGATGGGACGATGACTTCGCCCGCATGCGTGAGAAGTTGCTTGCCGGCGGGTTAAAGGACCTCGTCGCCAGTACCAGCAAGCGGCTCGATGACGACGAGAGCAAAATGCGGTCTCTGCTCAAATGCGGGACGCCGGAAGCGAATCCGGGATGCGCCATCAAGATTCGTTATTTGTATCAGGTGCTGCGCGGGCTGCCTCGCGAGATGGTCTTCGCCCAGATTCTCTTCGGCTTCGAACTGGCGCAGGTGGACCCGCGCTTCGTGGGCCTGAACCTGGTCATGCCGGAAGACTGGTACGTCCCCATGCACGATTTTGAATTACACATGAAGATGATCGACTACCTGCACGGCGTGTATCCCAAAGTGCACGTCAGCCTGCACGCCGGGGAACTCGCCATGGGATTGGTTCCTCCAGAGGGTCTGCGCTTTCACATCCGCCAATCAGTTGAGCGCGGCCACGCTGAGCGCATCGGCCACGGCGTGGACGTGATGAACGAAGATCGTCCCGTGGATCTGCTGCGTGAGATGGCTCAGCGGAAGGTTCTAGTCGAAATATGCCTGACTTCGAACGACGTGATTCTGGGCGTAAAGGGCAATGCGCATCCCCTGCCGATTTATCTGCGGTATGGCGTGCCGGTCGCGTTGGCCACGGATGATGAGGGCGTCTCGCGTTCCGATATGACGCATGAATATCTGCGTGCGGTTCAAACCTACGACTCTCTCGGCTACAAGGACTTGAAGCGCATGGCGCGAATGAGCATGGAGCATAGCTTCCTGGCTGGATCCAGCCTGTGGGCATCCGACTTCCGTCCAGTGGCGGCGTGCGCGAATGATCGTGCGGGTGCCAGGAAAGTTTCCGCGTCATGCCAGAAGTTTCTCGATGCCAACGAACGTGCACAGATGCAGTGGAAGCTGGAAGAGGATTTCTCTGGATTCGAGGGAAAGTTTTAGAAGCAGTTCTTAGTTGTTGGTTCTCGGTTCTCAATAAACTGATATGGACGAATTTACCCAGGCCGAATCCGCTGCGCAATTCCTGCTTTTGCAGACTACGCTTCGTCCGACCGTCGGACTGGTCCTCGGCTCAGGTCTGGGCGGCTTCGCCGACGAACTGTCCGAGGCAACGCGTATTCCCTACGCAAATATTCCTTCGTTTCCCCGCTCGACCGCGATCGGCCACGCCGGGCAAATGGTAATTGGAAAGGTTGGGGACGTTGCCGTTGCTGCCATGCAGGGACGCGTCCATCTCTACGAAGGATATTCTCCGATTGAGGTCGCATTTCCCACGCGTGTCTTCGCGAGAATGGGGGTTCGCGCACTCATCCTCACCAATGCCGCTGGGGGCATTAATCTCGGATACAAACAGGGCGCGCTCGTGGTGATTACCGACCATATCAATCTTCAGGGGCAGAACCCACTTGTAGGGTCGAACGACGACCGCCTTGGACCGCGATTCCCCGACATGACTCAGGCCTACTGCAAGCCATATTGCGAAATCGCACTCCGGGCCGGGGGTCGCCTCGGCAAGACGGTGTACGAAGGTGTGTATGCAGGCCTGTTGGGGCCGAGCTATGAAACGCCGGCGGAGATTCGGTATCTGCGTACGATTGGGGCGGATCTCGTAGGAATGTCCACCATCCCCGAAGTCATCGCCGCGCGGCATATGGGATTGAAAGTGCTAGCGATTTCCTGCGTCACCAACATGGCCGCGGGGATCTCCGATGAGATCCTCAACCATGAAGATGTGCTTGCAACCGGCGAGCGGGTTAAGGGAGACTTCGTGGCGTTGCTGAGAGCGGTCTTGCCGGAGATCGCGGAGGATGTGAGGACCTAGCCACATGGCTGTCCTAAAATGTGAATTTCGCTGCCAGTTGAATCACCCGCGGACCGCCTCCCCCCAGTCCAGGATTGGTTTGGGCCACGTCAGGCGTCTGCGTGATTAAGCCCATAGGCAGCAGCGGCTGCGTGGTGTCGCCATTCACATAGGCGGCTGGATTGGGCACAACTTGCGGGCTGCCCGGAGTTCCGTTGTCGATATATCCAGGGGTAATGTTGTGCGCAGGCAGCGCGAAATTCGGATGGTTGAAGATATTGAAGAATTCTGCGCGCAGTTGCAGATTCAGTCGCTCCGTCAGGCGCGTATTCTTGGTTACGGAGAAATCCACATTGACGAGGCCGGGGCCAAAGATCGAGTCTCGACCGAGATCACCGAAAGTCCCGTAAGCTGGCTGCACAAAGGCCAGAGGATTGAGATATCCGGTGCTCGGAGTCCAATGGGCCAAGATCGGATTCACGCCTGGCACCACATTGGGCCGCTGATTGAAATAAAATCGGCCGCTGGTGTCGGTTGAATTGGCGATCGGGATCGGGCGGCCGCTCTGCACGCTGATGATCGTATTCAACTGCCACCCCGCGCCAAATCCTCGAGCCGCCTTCCAGGCGGGCACGTCGTAGTTGATCGCTGCGGTAAAGCGATTCCGGGTGTCGAATAAGGATGGCCCACGCTCAGCAGGAAGGTTGCCGGGGTCCTGGGGAAAAGCCGCTCCGGGAACAAAGTCGATTCCATCCGAGGCATCGTCGATCGATTTCGACCACACGTAAGCCGCGAAGCCCGAAAAACCATGAGTCTGCTGAATACGCCCGATCGCCTGCAGCGCATTGTAACTGGATGAACTCGAGGGCGTAAGTTCGTCCATGGCGCCATAGTTGGGATTCGGTGTGTCGCCGTTGGCATCGGGTTCGTTGAGGTCGGTCAGGCGGACGAGATGCGTGCCTTTGCTGCCCACGTAGCGGGCTTCGAACGAGGCATTCGCAGCAAGCTTCTGCTGAACGTTAAGATTCCAGTTCTGGGTGTAAGGAGAATGAAAATTCCGCGGGGTGACGAAGATCGAATATGGAGGCGATGCCACGCCGTTCATGATCGGCGCGTTCGGGGTTGGGTTGGTGCCATTAAACGCGGTGGGGTCAAAATTCAATGGCAAGACCGCTTTGGGTCCGATCGGATTGGTCACGACTCCGGCTGAGGTGGTGAAATTCGCGATGAACAGATCTTGAGGTACGTAATCGTAATAGATTCCGTAACCGGCGCGGAGTACGGTGTTCTTCGCGACCTGCCAGGCGAATCCCAGGCGTGGGGCGAAATCGTGCAGGTCGCGTTTGTACAGGCCGTTGAGGCCGTCCGTGCCCACCATTGCCAGGTTGCCGTCTCGGCCAAGGTTCGAGAGCAGATTGTTCTTCTCGCTCATTGGCCCGAAATATTCCCAGCGCAGGCCGTAGTTCACGGTCAGAGTGGAAGTCATGCGGTAGTCGTCTTGCGCGAAGAAACTGAACCCGTTGTTGTAGGTAGTTCGTTGCGTGTTACCGGCGTCAACGGAAACATACGAGCAGCAGAAATTCACGTCCTGCGTGCCCCCGGTGTAGAAGTCCGCAAGCGCGTCGACTACTGGATCGGGACTTAAGCCAACTCCGGCAGTGAACTGGAAGATGCCGCGCTCCAGGTTGTCGTTGAAATTGCTGATGGCAGCGCGACGATATTCTCCACCGAACTTGAAGGTATGCCGGCCTTTCAGCCAGGTAAAGTTGTCGAGTATCTGAAACGTCTGACTGGTGCGCCCGCGCGGAATGCTGAAACCGGTGGCGCCCAGGTTCTCGATATTAGTGAAGTCAAATTCTGGTAATCCGAGCTTCCCGGTACCAAGATTCAGCCCGATGCTGGTGGGATCGAAGTCGGCGTCGAGTGAACTGAACGAGGTCCGATAGCGGCTGTAGCCAAATCGCACTTCGTTGATCTTGGATGGGCTCAGGCTCGAAAGCAGACTGACCGAAACGACTTGCACACGGGTTGGCGAGGTCTGCGCAAACTGTGGCAGGCGCGATCCCGCACCGTAGCCGCCGGGCGAGCCGAAGGGGAAAATCTGACTGCTTTGGCTGAACGCGTAGCGGCCGGTTAGCAGTTCCGTGTTGGTAAGGTTTTCGTCAATTTTTACGATGAAGTTATCTCCGTGGTTCCTGTCGCGCACAACACCAGGAATCTGGCTAACATCGCTCTTCGGATAAAACCCCAGAACGGCGTCCAGCGCGGGGTTGATCACGGGATTGCCGGGCGTACCGTTGAGTGCCCCTGCGATGGTACGAGCCTGTTGAATCTGGGCTTGGGTTGGAACCAGCAGCAGAAAATCGGACCCCACTTGCTCGCGCTGACCTTCGTAGGCGCCGAAAAAGAAGGTTTTGTCCTTCACAATCGGACCGCCCAACGATCGCTCCGAAGTTGTTGTTCTGGAAAACGGACTTGTGCGGATCGGTGTTGAAATAATTTCGTGCGTCGAGGGCGCTGTTGCGGAAGAATTCGTAGGCGGAGCCGTGGAGCTTATTGGTCCCCGACTTGGTCACAATATTGACCACAGAGCCGCTGTTCCTGCCATACTCCGCGCCAAACTGCGACTGCAGGTTGAACTCCTGGATGGCCGCGATCGGCAAAAGCGAAGCTGGGGCTCCCCCGATTCCTGTTTGATTCAGAGCCGAGTTATTGAAGAAAGGATCGTTGTTGTCAGTGCCGTCGAGGGTGTAGTTGTTCGAACGATCGCGATTGCCGTTGATGTTGAATTGTCCGAAGCCGCCTTGAGTACCAGCGACGCCGGATGGATCAACTGTGGCTCCTGGCGACAGCGCAACCAGTTTACCGAAATCGCGGCCGTTGAGGGGAAGTTCGGCAACCAGCTTCTGGTCCACAACTTCGCTCAGCACATCGCGTGTAGTGTCGACGACTGGTGCTTCTTCCGTGACCGTCAACTGTTCCACGTGTTTTTCCACCCTGGTCAAGTCGAAGTTTGCGGTTGTGTCGGCGCCGACGTTGACGATGACATTCTGCGCCACCGGCGACAGGCTCGCCGATTCCGCCACGACGACATATCCTCCGGCAGGAAGCTCAGCCAGCACGTAAGCGCCGTCTTCGCCGGTCGCAGCCTCGCGTACCTGGCCGGTCGCGCTGTTCTTGGCGCTCACCTTTGCCCCCGCAATGACGTTACCGTTCGGATCCACTACCTTTCCCCGAATTGAGCCGCGGAAGCTTTGCGCAAGCGCGAGACAAGGCAGCAGCAACACAATGGTCAAGAGAATCGACCGTAGAAGCTTGTTGCTGATCTGATCCTGGATTGGTTGACGGCTGCTCATGTACATCTCCTCGAGACCTAGATGAATACGGCGGTGTTACTTGTTCACGCGCGGAATGAAGATTGCAACCGGCGGCTTTACGCCATAGGTTGCTGCGAAGCTTCCCTGATTTACGGCCAGCCCCAGATGTCCGCGAGAATCGATGTACAGCAACGGCGTCTTCAGTGCCACATCGCTGAAGGTCCGCACGAAGGGAATATCCATCTCGTTCTTGCCGATGGTGACGTGGGCTGTCTGGCCTCGAGCATAACCAAGTTTGAGGAAATCGTCGCCACTGATATTGGTAACCAAATTGCCAAACGGGCCGTCGGTCGCGATGACTTCTCCGCTGAGCCCGCGTTCATCCAGCTTCGACGCTGCAATGTTCAGGCGCACAAGCTTGCTCACGTCAAGTTCAGGACCCACCGCGGTCCAGTCGTCGCCTCGCGCCAGATGTGCTCCGACCGGCGAAAATATGTCGCGCCCGTGAAACGTGGATGATAACGCCGCTCCAATCATCCAGTCGCGATTGGTGATCTCGCGCGTGCCCTCGATTCCGTCGCGATCTTGCACCAGCGTTATCAAGCCGTTATCCGGCAGCACAAAATACTGCCCGCGTTTCGATTTCACCACAACCGCTTTTCGCGTGCTGCCCACGGTAGGGTCCACCACCGCGACAAATACTGTCCCCGCTGGATAGTACGGGGTCGTGCCGTACAGGAAGCGCGCCCCTTCGAGAATCGAAAAAGGCGTGACCTGCTGGGTGAGGTCCACAATGCGCACGTCCGGAGCAATCGAATACATCACACCCCGGCAGATCGCAACCGAATCATCTACCGTGCCAAAGTCAGTCATGAAGACGATGGTCGGGACCGGCCTGGCCGATCCGCTATCGGAAGCCACGGCCGTACGGCTTCCGGTCGACAGAATCAGCAACAGGAAGGCGATGAAATACCGCGATTTATTCCTGCGGGAACTTTTTCTCAACATAATTGGCGTTCGGTAAAGCCTACCAGTTTACTAGAGTTTACGGAATCCCGGCGACAATTGTGCAAGCTGGAGGCTCTCGCTCCTGTTGAATAACATTAAATCGCAAATTGTAAATGCCGTTCGTTCAAGCTCAAAGTGGAGGCCGCAACACGAAACTCATCCCGCCGTCTATAATTCTCTCGACTCTGCTTGGCAATACTACCGCAAGGAGAATGTGATGCCTGAAGCTATCCCAGAGAAATATCGCGATCTGTTCAGCAAGCGCGCCTTTGGCAACTTAGCTACGCTGATGCCCGATGGCCGACCGCAAGTAACGCCTGTCTGGTGCGACCTTGAAGGCGACCACGTGGTTTTCAACTCGGCCAAGGGGCGACAGAAAGACCGCAACGTCCGGCGCGATCCACGTGTAGCGATCGCGATCGTCGATCCCGATAATCCTTATCGCTACCTCGAAATCCGCGGCCGCGTAGTGGAGATCACCGAGCAAGGCGCCGACGCGCATATTGACAAGCTGGCGAAAAAGTATCTGGGCGTGGACAAGTATCCCTATCGGCAAGGCTCGGAAGTGCGAGTGATCTACAAGATCCAGCCCGAGCACACTACGACGATGGGCTGAACCTTGGTAGCGCAGGCGTCTCACCGGCTGTCCCGAGGGCGTCTTGGCTCGGAGCCCTTCGAGGAGATGAATCATTCGCACCTACAATCTCTGCCTGCTCGGCTTCGGCAACGTCAACCGCACGTTGCTTGCCCTGTTGAAGAAAAAAGACCGCGAACTCCGTGAGCTCGGCATTGCATGGCAAGTCACTGGAGTAGCAACGCGGCGAATGGGATGGATCGCGCAGGCCAATGGGCTGGATGTAGAAGCTCTGCTGAGGGACAAGTTTTCGGTGGCAGCACTATCCGAAGCGAAAGATGTCGGCGCCTGGCTGCGTCTTGCGGAGGCAGACGTTCTGTTTGAAGCCACATCGCTCATCGTCCGCGACGGCCAACCCGCGATTGATCATATTCGCGCCGCGCTTGAAATAGGCGCGCATGCAATCACGGCCAATAAAGGCCCTATCGTGCACGCCTATGAGGAACTGAGTTCGCTCGCTGCCGCGAAAGGGCGACGATTCCTCTTCGAGTCCACGGTGATGGATGGCGTTCCCATTTTCGCTCTGTTCCGCGACAGCCTGCCCGTCGTCCATCTGCGCGGCTTCCGTGGAATTCTGAACTCGACCACGAACGTCATTCTCAGCGGCATGGAAGACGGCCTCAGTTTTGATGAGTCGCTGACCAAAGCGCAGCAGATTGGGGTTGCAGAAACCGATCCCAGCAATGACATCGAGGGTTGGGACGCGGCAGTGAAAGTCGCTGCTCTGATTCGCGTGCTCATGGGTGTGCCGATCCGCCTGGAAGACATTCAGCGTGAAGGCATCGGCAAACTCAGCGCAGAAGCGGTGCGGGCTGCGCGTTCTGAAGGTCGTCCATACAAACTGGTATGCCGCGCCCACCGTACTGAGCGCGGCGTGACGGCGAGCGTGCGGCCTGAGCAAGTGCCTTTGACCGATCCGCTCGCTTGGGTCGCGGGAACATCCTCGATCGTGTATTTTGAAACAGACATCTTTCCTGGGCTCGCGATTACCGAAAACAATCCCGGATTGGAAGCCACAGCGTATGGAATGTTGGCTGATTTCGTTTGCGCGGTGACGGAAACGTAACAAACTACGTTTCTAGAGAGAGGTCGCTTCGAAACTTATGTTAAGCACTCAGAACGAGACTATGAATTCTCTTGATCTGGAATGGGTTCGCGCCCAGTTTCCGTCCCTTTCGCAAACCGTCAACGGCCATCCCGCAACTTTTCTCGACGGCCCCGGTGGAACTCAGGTGCCACAGCGCGTCATCGATGCCATCTCTGAGTATTTGAAACGTGACAATGCCAACACCTGCGGCGCGTACCTAACCAGTCGTCACACCGACACCACGATTGCCAGTGCACGTTCCGCCATGGCCGATTTCCTTGGCTGCGATCCCGACGAAATCGTCTTTGGCGCCAATATGACCTCACTGACTTTCGCCATCAGCCGCTCGATCGGGCGCGAGCTTGGTCCGGGAGACGAGATCGTGCTTACCCAGCTCGATCACGATGCCAACGTTTCTCCATGGCGAGCCCTCGAAGAGCGTGGCGTGACCATCCGTATGGCCGAGATTCATGAGGACGATTGCACCCTCGACATGGACGATTTGGCGCGCAAGATTACCGATCGCACCAAGCTGGTCGCGGTCGGTTACGCGTCGAATGCCGTAGGAACGATTAATGACGTCGCGAAGATCATCCGCCTTGCCCACGAGCGCGGCGCGATGGCCTACATCGACGCGGTCCACTATGCGCCCCATGGCTCGATCGATGTTCGCGCACTCGACTGCGATTTTCTGGTTTGCTCGACTTACAAGTTCTTTGGGCCGCACATGGGCGTGCTTTATGGCAAGCGTGAACACTTGAAGCGGCTTGAGCCCTACAAGGTTCGCGCCAACACGAATGCCATTCCCAACCGCTGGGAGTGGGGCACGCTTAATCATGAATGCATCGCGGGCATCGCGGCCTGTGTTGACTATCTGGCGGATCTTGGACGGCAGGTGAATTCGTCGGCATCCACTCGTCGGGCGGCTTTGCTCGCCGCGTATGAAGGCATTCAAAAGCATGAGCGAGGACTGGCCGAGAGTCTGATTCAAGGCCTACTCAACATTCCTGGATTGAAGGTCTATGGCATCAGCGATCTGAATCGTCTCGATCATCGCTGTCCGACCGTCGCGGTCCGCATCAAAGGCTACACGCCGCTCGAACTCGCGACCCGACTCGGCGACTGCGGCTTCTTCACCTGGGACGGAAATTACTATGCGCTGAACCTTACCGAGCGGCTCGACGTGGAAAAGGACGGCGGCTTCCTGCGCATCGGGCTAGCGCATTACAACACCGCGAAAGAAGTGGAACGCTTGCTGGCAGCTTTGCGGAAAATCGTCGCTCAACAATCCTGACTCGGAAAATTATCTGATAAATGAAACGGCTTTAAGGGGCGCGGCTTCAGGCCGCGCCATCACGCTATCTTGCAAAACACGGGCTTTAGCCGCTGAGGACCGCCTCTCCCTCACATTCAGCATGCGGGTTCACATCCTGCGATGGAGTTCCGTGACACTCTCGCCTTTCGCGCACAGCACCACAGTGGCCAAGTCGATGAATAAACCGTGCTCGACTATGCCAGGCATGTCGCTTAGCTTGCGCGCCAGGGCGGGCGGATCCGGGATCTGGCCGAAGGCGCAGTCCAAAATGTGATGGCCTTCGTCGGTGATGAAAATATTCCCCTTTGCGTCTTTTCGCGGCTTCACGGCAGCGCCCAGAGCGGCAATTTTCTTTGCAACCAACGGCTGGGCAAATGGAATCACCTCAACCGGAAGCGGAAACTTTCCCAGCACAGCGACCTGTTTGCTCGAATCGGCGATGATGACAACCTGCCGCGATGCGGAGGCGATGATCTTTTCGCGCAGCAAAGCGCCGCCTCCGCCCTTGATTAGGTGCAGTTGCGAATCGAACTCGTCCGCCCCGTCGATGTCGACATCGATCTGCTGGCACTCTTCGAGCGTGGTCAACGGAATTCCCAGGCTGACGGCCAGCTCCCCGGTATGAACGGAAGTCGGGATGCCGCGGATCTTCAACCCTGCTTTGACTTGTTCACCCAAAAAACGCACGACGTGCGCGGCGGTCGAACCCGTTCCCAGTCCAAGAGTCATGCCATCGCGCACGAACCGCAAGCTGGCGCGGGCCGCGGCGGCTTTTTCCAGGTCGCTGGTTTTCGAATCATTTGCCATATCGAATCGCCATGCTCTAGACCGATTACTCTACCGCGTTCTTGACTGGATCACCAAACGCGTAGCGTCGGACGCCTCGTCCGCCGGACCCGCTGGGATTCCCGACGAAGAGCAAAGCGACCTGGCGGCCGCCGCCCGGACGTGTTCTGCGGTTACACGTTCATTTCTGATAATCTGCCGCCGACGTGCGCGTTGCCGCTATCTTCGGACCGGGGGGTTGTGCCAGGGACCTGGAGCCGTTTCAGAAGCATTCAGACGTGACATGGCAACCGGTTCCATCTGGCGAGCTTGACGCGATTCTTGTCTTTGGCGGAGACGGCACCTTGCATCGTCACCTGCCGCAATTGGTTGAGCTGCAGGTTCCCGTGCTGGTCGTGCCTTGTGGCAGTGGAAACGATTTCGCCCGCGCGCTGGCTTTCCGTAGTGTTCGGAATTCGCTCGATGCTTGGCTAAAGTTCTCGTCTGGCAGAACTAATGTTCAAACCATCGATCTTGGCGTCATCACGCCGCTGACTCCGGATCCGACCGGTGCGGGTGAATCGCCGACACCAAACGGTCAACAACAATATTTTTGTTGCGTGGGTGGGGTGGGTCTGGACGCGGACATCGCCCGGCGAGCAAATCGGCTTCCTCGCTGGGTTCGGGCGCGCGGGGGATACGTTCTTAGCTTGTTGCCCGCACTGCGTAAATTCACTCCCTTTGCGATGCAAATTTCTGGGAGCCGCGCCGCCGAACCAATCGTGATTGCCGCCTTTGCCAATGCTTCGACCTATGGCGGCGGGATGAAGATCGCTCCCCGCGCCTTGCTCCACGACGGACTTCTTGACGTTTGCGTTATCCGCGACATGAACAGATTCAAATTGTTCTGTCTTTTTCCGAGCGTGTATTTCGGACGTCACCTGAGTATCCCGCAGGTCGGGTACTTCCAGACGGACCGCTTGCGACTGGAGACGGACGAGCCGCGCGATGTTTACGCGGATGGCGAGTATGTGTGTCGAACACCAATCGAGGTGAGCATTGCACCCGGAGCCTTGCGTGTGATCGGCGCCTGAAGACGACTGAAAAAATGACGCTATTACGGCGCGTTACAATCGGTCCGCGATCTTCGCGGCAATCCTCTCTGCGGCGTTTACACTTAAGCCGCTGGCATGCAAGTCTATGTTTACTAAGACGTCGCCCTTGCGCATCATGAACCCCGAACCTCCGGGCGCGATGTAAGCTTCATCTCCAACGCCCGCTACAGCGGTGAAAGTCTGCGCGCTGGAAATGTGCTGCGCCGCTCCGAGGGCAAGTTTCATGGCCATAGCGCCACCCTTCCAGGTGAAGTCGATGTCCAGGCGCCGGTTGCCGCCCCGTCCGTAGCGGTACTCACACGACATGGTTCCACGGGGCTCGGGAGCCGCGACCGGGGCATTGAGAACGGCGCGGACTTCGGTCGAGGAGAGCAGGCAGGGCTCTCTTTTGCCCGCGTACGGAGCCACGTCTCCGCCCATCTCATGCGAGAACTCGTGAGCTCTCTTCTTCACCCGATAGGCGACGTAGAAGCAGCTCCCGCCAACCAAGAGCGCCAGGAACACGAGTACAGTCAGGACAATAGTGATCACCTTCACTGCCGTGCTGCTAGGTTGAGAGGACGCGAGCCTGGGATTGATTGGCGGGACTGAAGCGGGAGGCACGGACTCTGGACGCGCTGTAGTGACGGGTTCCGCAGGGGCACCGGCCACTGGCGCACCGCACTTTGTGCAGAATTTCACACCTGCTGGGAGTAGCGACCCACAATTCCCGCAAAATCCAGCCACGTATCACCTCCGCAAGATACTGTCCTGCTGGCTGACGCTTATAAAGAACTCCGGCACGCACCATGGACGCGAAAAAGCAGGCGGAATATTACGGGGCTTTCGCCGGCTGGTCAAGACGAAAGGTCGCAAAACTCGGGCCTGTTTTACGCTCCGGTGCTAAACTACCCTCACTGTATGGCTGAGAATGGTCGTTCCCGCACTCTACTGTGGATCGTGATCGGCGGAGGAGTTTTCTTCCTCTTCGTGCTGGCCGTGTTTACCCTGGTGTATCTGACCCTTCACGCCGGTGGAGAGCAAGCAACCCTGCGCGGCTTCGGGGACAAGATTGGCGTTATCGACCTGGAAGGTGTGATTCTTGATTCCAGCGTAATCGTGCCCCAGATCAAGAAATTTGGGGATGACGATTCCATCAAGGCCATCATTCTGCGAGTGAATTCTCCCGGCGGAGGGGTGGCGGCGTCAGAAGAGATTTATCGTGCGGTGAAGCGCATCCGCGACGAAAAAAAGAAGCGCATTGTCGCCTCAATCAGCACCGTGGGTGCGAGCGGCGCATATTACGTGTCGTCCGCTACCAACAAGATCTACGCCGACAATGGAAGCGTCGTCGGGTCGATCGGCGTAATCGCTGAGTGGGTGAATTACGGCGACCTCATGAAATGGGCCAAGCTGAAGCCGGAAGTGCTCAAGGTGGGCGCGCTCAAGGACACCGGCGACCCCAGCCGTGAAATGACGCCTGAGGAACGGGCCTACATGCAGTCGCTGATCGACAATATGTATGGCCAGTTCGTGCAGGCCGTTGCCGACGGGCGCCACGCGAAGACGGATGACATTAAGAAGATTGCGGATGGCAGAGTGTGGACCGGACAGGAAGCGCTCCCTATGCATCTGATCGATCAAATCGGCGATTTCCAGAATGCAGTCGACGATACCGCGAAGTTAGTTGGAATTACTGGTGAGCCCGTGCTGGTCCGCCCCGACAAAGATCGCAAGACTTTGGCTGATCTGCTGTTCGGGGATATTTCCCAGTGGCTGCCGACGCGAGAGAAGCTCATGGACCAGCAGATGGGATTCTATTATCTGTGGAAGTGAGGGGAGAGGCTTCAGGCTTCAGGCTTCAGGCTTCAGGCTTCAGGCTTCGGGCTTCCTTCAGGCTTCCGGATCGCAGCTCCTCAGACGAACTCTCCAACGACTTGGAAAATCCGAACCTTATTCCTGAAGCCTGAAGCCTGAAGCCCGATCTTAAAATGCCACTTGCGCACAAGCCCTGAAATTTGAGAAGGTTATGCAGGCCCTGATGTGGCTCGGGAGCCCCGACCCCAGGTGCAAGCCACTTCATTACAACACTTACCGGAGCAAAGAGGCGTATGACCAAAGCTGACCTGATCGATGAAGTGTCCCAGTTGGCGGAGTTAACCCGCAAGGACAGCGAAGTTATTGTCGAAACCATCTTCGACAGTATTGTGCGCTCGCTCCACGTGGGCGACAAGATTGAGATTCGCGGCTTTGGCAGCTTCCGCACCCGGCAACGCAAGCCGCGCGTCGGCCGCAATCCTAAGACCGGCGATCGCGTGGAAGTGCCCGCCAAGAAGATTCCCTTCTTCAAGCCGAGCAAGGAACTGAAAGATCTAGTGAATACGGGAGTAACTGACACCTCCTCGCCTGCGCCGGCAGCGCCCGCCTCTCCAACGCACTAGATGGGGCGGGATCGTTTGCGTGCCGGAATCACGTAGGCCCCGGCGCCTCGTCCGGGCAGCGAGCGAAGCGAGCTGTCTAGCCTTTCGGTGGATAAATCACATTCATGTTTGCCCGCAAGATTCGCGTGGAGTACGAGCAGAACAGCCGTCAAGTTCCCTGCCCGCTGAAGTGGCTGGACAGTTTCTCCATGCGCAACTTCACCAATGCCACGGTTTTTGACAATACCTTGCCCTTGGCCGACGGCCTGATGGAAATCGGAACTCACGTTCCTCTGGCCGAATTGAAAGCGGCGATGGAGGATTGGTTCAGAAAGAAGAGCTATATCCCGAAAGACGCCTTGCTGGTATTGACCGAAACCCCAAAAGCTTGAACCACAAAGGACCCAAAGATTCCGCAAGAAAGGCTCACGGTCTTCTTCTCCTTTGTGAACCGTCGTGTTCCTTTGTGGTCTAAGCTTTTCTTGTTGGTTTATCCTTTGTCGTAGTGCAGCAACGAAAACACGTCGTAATCCCGCAGCTTGTCGCGACCCTTCAGGAAATCCAGTTCGACCACGAAACCCAAGCCCACCACTTCCCCACCCAGCGAGGCGGCCAGCTTGGTCGTGGCTTCGGCAGTTCCTCCTGTGGCCAACAGATCGTCCACAATGATGACGCGCTCGCCTTTCCGTATCGCGTCCTTGTGAATCTCTAGCGTGTTCGTGCCGTATTCCAAAGCGTAATCGTGCTTGGTAGTGGCCGCGGGAAGTTTTCCAGGCTTACGGACGGGAACGAAGCCGGCATTCAGCCGGTAGGCCAGTGCCGGGGCGAAGATGAACCCGCGGGCCTCCATGCCCAGGACGAGGTCGATTTTCTGATCGAGGTAATGCTCGGAAAGAGCGTCGATCAAGGTCGCGAATCCCACTTTGTCTTTCAAGACCGTCGTGATGTCGTAAAAAAGAATCCCCTGCTTGGGGAAATCGGGGACTTCGCGAATCAACTTCTTCAGCGGCTCGCAGTTGACGCTCGGCTTAATCGGGGCAACATTGCTCGGCATTTACCAGGCTCCTTCGATACGAAAGCTTGTAAGGCCAGACACCGGCTTGGCGTCGGATTCTTCGACGTCATCCACGCGGGCGGCACGAGGGCCTTCCCGCAGACGCGACCGCAATCCGGCTAGTTGATCGCGGGTGCCTACGGCTAGCACCTCCACGCTGCTATCCGGATTATTGCGCACCCATCCGGCAATCCCGAGGATGTGCGCCTCGCGTTCCACAAACCAGCGAAAGCCCACTCCTTGTACGCGACCGCGAACCAGAAAGCGGCGGGCGAGAGCGGCTTTTTCGGCGGATGTCATCGCTTTAGTGCAAACTCGATTCTGCTCAAGCCTGAACACTCCATCGTTTGATTAATACCACCAACAGAGCGATTGCCGAAAGGACAAGCAACACAACAATTACTCTCTTGGCCGATTTGATACGCGGGACTTTTTCGGCTGCCAGCGAAGGTGCCAGCGCATCCAGTATGACCAAGCCGATATACAAATCGACGGCAGTGAATACGATCCACCACATGCGGCTGCCTGCCTACGCGCGGGAGAGGTAAACACCCTCGGCCGTGTCCACGCGGATCTTCTCGCCTTCGTTGATGAACGGCGGCACCTGCACGACGAGTCCAGTCTCAGTTTTCGCTGCTTTAGTTACGCTGGAGGCCGTGGCGCTCCTCATCCCAGGCTCAGTCTCGACCACAGTCAGTTCGACTGTCTGCGGCAGCTCGATTCCCACCGCTTTGCCGTCGAAGAATTCTACTTTGATCTGCAAGTTGGGAATCAGGTAGTCCACCGCGTCGCCGAGAACATCTCGCGTCAAATGCGTCTGCTCGAAGTTGGTCGTGTCCATGAAGTAGTAGCTGTCACCGTCGGCGTAGAGGTACTCCATCTCCTGCTCATCGACGGTAATTTTTTCGATCGGGTCGGGCGAACGAAAGCGATGCTCGAACATGGCGCCGGTCCGCAAGTTGCGCAGTTTCGCCTGGATGAAGGCGCGAAGATTGCCGGGCGTGCGGTGCTCAACGCTGAAAACCGAGTGCAGATCGTTGTTGTGTTTAATGATCATGCCGGGACGTAGCTGGGTGGCGGGAATAGACATTACCGAATGAATCTCCTTTGATTGCGGGTAGCCGGCGGACGCGGGCAGTCCACATTTTCCGCCCGACACGAGGCTCAAAGTGCTTATTTTACAGGACTTGAGCCGATATGGGAAATCGCAATCGGGTTAAAAAGCAATAATCCGTCTCGCTTGCCCCGCCAGGCAGCTAGAATGATGGTTGGCGAATCCAAGCTGCAAGTTTTTATGACTGACGTTTTATGAGAGAGGAGCTTTTATGCGTGTAGGAAAATATGAGCCTTCCGAAAGCAGCACCGCCGGAACGGCGATCACTTTTCTGCTCATCGGTCTGGGAGCAGGTACGTTGATTGGACTTCTGTTCGCGCCGAAATCGGGCAAGCAAATGCGAAAAGAGCTAGGCCGCAAATACCAGGATGCCCGCGAGACTTTGGACGATTGGAAAGACGATGCCAAAGAAGCTGCCGAGGACGCCCTGGAGCGCGGTCAGGAACTCGCCGACGAATTGCGGGATCGGGTCGCGCCGCTCGCGGCAGCCATGAAGCGCCGGTAAGAGCCTTCTACTGGCAGAGCTCAACCCCAGAGATCAGCCAAAGATAGCTGAGAAGAAACCCTTGATCTTGGCGAAGACCCCATGGTGTGTCGCCTTGGCTTGAGTTTGAGGCGGAGGCAAAACCTCGGTCTCGAACGACGCCGGGCGCGGCAAATCAACCGCTGGCAGAAGTTTCGCGTCGGGAATTGGAGCCGGCTTCGGAACCGGGAGATTCTTTGCAGGCACATCTTCCGCCCGAAATACGAACGGCGCGTCCACCTGCACGTGAACATCGGTTGGTTTTGTAGCTGGCAGGGCAGCGGTCTCCGGCGGAAGGGCGGCAGGCATCGCCGGTCTTGACTCCTCAGCCCGCGTGGCCGAAGAAAGCGATGCAGACGGCTTCGCTTCCGCGACCACCGGCACGGGCGCGGCGGATGTGCGCAACACCGGCACGTCAGACCTGGGACAGCCGCAATCGTTCGGCACCGCAGTGTCCACCAGATTCAGGCGACCGGAGTGAAACACGATCTGCTCCGTGGGCTTGACCTGATAATTCCCGTCTCCGAGCAGCTCGGAAACAATCACGGAAGCCGTGTTCCCGGGCAAAGCGCGGACGCAGGTATTGCCTCTTGAGTCGGCGCTGATGGCGTAATGGAACTCGCCCGGCCCGGCCATCAGGATGCGGAAATCAGGGGTCACGATCGAATCCGCCGAAGCGTCCAGCTTGTAATGCGCTTCGAGCGCTCCGGTGTTCATGCCCAACATCAGCGCGTGTCCGTTTTGCGAAGAGGTAACCGACACCGTCGTTCCCGGACAAACCAGCACTTCGCCGCCTCGTTCCAGCCGCAGCACAGAGGTCTCGGAACCCGCACTCACGGAAGATCCCGCGGCTGCGTGGCTTCCCGCCAGAACAACCGTGCCCGAGGAGCCCGGGCCGAGCGGAACTGCGGCCGGTTGGATGCCTTGCGTGAAAACCGGCACAGAGGCCGGCTTAACCGTGCCTTCGTCTGAAGAGTGCAAGCGAATCATCAGGCGATTGCCCGCCGCATCCCAGCTGTGTCCGATCGGCTTGACCAAATCTACGACCACCCGCGCGACCGGCGGAGAGTTCTGATACTGGTTGACCCGAACCCGGCGAATCTCCTGGCCATCGGAGTCGATCCGATTGTTACCCGACAGAAGCGCGACCGGCACATCCGCATTTGGCAGATCGATAACCAGCCTCGGCGGATTATCCAGCGTGCTGATAGCGGGCACGAGCGGGCGGCTGGATAGAATTTCTACCGCCGGCCCCGGCAACAACCGAACGCTGCGCACGACGACCGGAGCGTCCGTGGAGGCCAGCAACTTGGGAGCCGACTGGGCCGCGCCCGAAGCAACGAGCACGCCAGTGAGCAGCGACAGCGCAGCAAACGCACTCCGAACGCGGGGCAGGGGCTTCATCGCAGAATAGGGTACTTATTCCAACGATACCACTGGCCCACGCTAGAGAGAAGTGTCCCGGAAAGCACGAAAGTCATCACGATCTTGCAAGCCTGTTCACGAGACATCCCTTTGTGTAACTTCGTGTCCTTTGTGGTTGTCGCTTTCGATCTTTAACCACCAAGGACACGAAGTTACACAAAGGAGAACTGCATCGGGAATCCATCGACTTAGGGTTCCGAGAGGAATTCGTATTCGTCGATGACCGCGGCCACCGCGACCCGGCCTTCGTTGCCGCCTTCGTCCACACGTACCACTTTGCCTTTGCATCGCACCCGAATGCTTTCGGTCAAAGTGATTTCCGGAGGGAGCGTGAGGGTGAATTCAATGCTCGAGCCGGCGGCAATCGCCGAGTCCACAAAGAAGCAGATGCCGCGCGCGCTTACATCTCGCGTCTGCGCCGCTTTTTCCTGCACGCCACCCTCGGTGTAGGTAACCGAAACCGGCAACCGCAATGCGAACCGTCGGGTCGCCCGTTTGTTATCCTGTTCGGCCTCGGCCATGAGCCCTCCAGTAAAGCTCGTAAAGCATGGCGTGTTGCGTTCACCGTGTCAAGACTGTACTTCGGACCAGCCTGCACCAGCCCTTCTCGGCGAACTCCGCGGGCGTTCTCCGCGCTCTCTGCGTTTTAAGATTTTGGGGTAAGCTGAGAGGGCAATGGTCTTCGTCCTCGACAACTACGATTCCTTCACCTACAACCTCGTCCAGTATCTGGGGGAACTGGGGGCCGAGGTCGTAGTGCGCCGGAACGACCAGCTAACCGTGGAAGAAGTAGAAGCCATGCGCCCTGAGCGCATCCTGCTGTCGCCGGGTCCATGCACGCCGCAGGAAGCCGGGATCAGCATCGACTTGGTCCGCCATTTTGCCGGCAAGGTTCCACTGTTCGGAGTCTGCCTCGGACATCAGGCCATCGGCGCAGCCTTCGGCGGAGAAATCGTCCGCGCCCCCAAACTGATGCACGGCAAAACCAGCGAAGTGCAACACGACGGCAAAACCATTTTCAAAGGCCTGTCCTCGCCAATGACTGCGACGCGCTACCACTCCCTGATCGTGCAAGAGAAAGACCTGCCCAAGGATCTGGAGATAAGTGCGTATGCCACCGAGAACGGTGGCTCCCGCGTGATTATGGGCTTGCGCCATAAACGATTTCCGGTGGAGGGAGTGCAATTCCATCCCGAAAGCGTGCTTACAGGCGAAGGCAAGAAGCTAATCGGCAATTTTCTGCGGATCTGATTCCGGTATTGATCCAGATCCGGATCGAGGGGAAAACACTCTGTTTCACTCTGATCTATGACAACAAAGGACTTGTTAGACCTTTGTCCTGGAGCTGGACCTCGGAGGTAGAATGCAGGTATGAGTGAAGAGATTTCCGAACTTCTGAAAAAGGCGCTGGCTTTACCATCCGCAGCGCGCGCAGCTTTAGCCGGTTCGCTGCTAGAGAGCCTTGATGAAGGCGTGGACCAAGGGGCTGAGGAGGAGTGGCGGAAGGAGATTGCTCGTCGCATGGATGAATTGGATTCCGCCAGAGTAAAACCTGTGGCCTGGGCCGAGGCACGCCAACAAATTTCAGCTATTCTCAATGGCCGGTAAGTGGATCGAGATTCATCCCGCTGCGCTCGCCGAACTGAAATCCGCCGTGGAGTGGTACCTGGAGCGAAGCGAGCCCGCCGCTCAGGAATTTGTGGCTGAAGCGGACCGTGCCGTCGCTCTGGTGATGGAATCCCCAAGGCGCTGGCCGGTTGGCGAGCACAACACCCGCAGGTTCGTGCTACAGCGATTTCCTTTCGCAATCACTTATCGCGAAAAGGATTCGGGCGTGCAAATCCTGGCATTCGCTCATGGACATCGTCGACCCGGATACTGGAAGGAACGGCTGTAGCGAAACGCAGCCAAGCGGCCGCACTTGGTGCTCTTAGGTAAGCAAACAGAAGTCAAGTCCTACCCTGACGTCTCAGGAGCGCGACGTTAGGATGGGCCACCACCAATCTCTCCCGAGCCTCAAGCCCAAACTCGATTCTCTTGACGCAATCTCGCGATGTCCTTGGTCGGCGCACTCCCAAAGAAGCGGCTGTATTCCCGGCTGAACTGGGAAGCGCTTAGATAGCCCACGCGCTGGCTCGCAATCCCCGCATCCACAATTGTCGACAACATGAGACGCCTCGCCTCCTGCAGTCGCAGCACCTTCTGATAGTGCAGGGGGCTCATCGAAGTGACCGACTTAAAGTGCTCGTGGAAAGACGAAACGCTCATGTGCACCAGTTCGGCCAGGTCTTCGACCTTCATGGGCTGAGCGAAGTTGTCTCGCAGCCAGGAAATCGCCTTCGCAACCCGGTGCACGCTGGATTCGGCGAAACCCATTTGAGCGATGCGAGTGCCAATGGGGCTGCGCAGCAGGCGAATCAGAATCTCGTCAATCGCGAGCGGGGCGATCAGTTCCGCGTCGCCGGGCTGCGCCAGGCAGTCCATCAACCGCGCTGCAGCGTTGACAACGCTCGCATCCATCGGAGTGATGTAAACCGCGCTCCGCTCCTGAGCCGGAGGCAGCCCGTGCGGGAAGACTCTCAGGACTAGTTCGGCAATCTTGCCCGGATCCAGATCAAGCTTGAGAGCGAGGTATGGCTCGGAATGGCTGGCCTGCGTGATCTGCGATGCCACCGGCAACGCAACGGAGAACACGATCATGCGCGACGCGTCATACTGATAGACTTTTTTTCCGACGATGGTGGTTTTCGAACCCTGGGCGACGATGCACAACGAGGGCACCCGGAGCGCATGCACACACTCCGTGTTGACTCGTGAAAAGCGGCTGGCGTGCACTCCCGGAATTCGCAGCTCAAAACTCCCGTCGTGCGGAGCATAGGCGGCGATCAAGCGAGCGAGTTCGGCCAGGTCCGGTTGGGCGGAGATAGCTTCCTTTGCGGACCGCCGCATGGGCACTACGTTGCCGTTGGTTTTCATGTTTCTGTCAGTACTCGGCTTCGTAATCATAATCTTTCTCCTGTGCCGATACGCTCACTTAAGCTTTCAAAGCGGTTTGCAAATAAGCGGGTTTCATCGGAAGCCGCCGAATTACCTTTCCAGTTGCGTCGTGGAAGGCCGCTGCGATCGCTGGCGCAGCCAGCGCATTCGGAGCTTCCGAACCTCCACCGTACGTGCCGACTTTCGGATTGTTGAGCAGCACGACCTTGATTTCAGCGATGTCCGACATGGTCGGGATGGGATAGGAAATCCAGTCATCCGTGGTGATTGCGCTCTCGTCAAATGTAACTTCTTCGAACAGCGCATGGCTGATTCCCATGACCGCGCCCCCTTCGACCTGCCGCTTCAATTGCGTCGGGTTGATAACGATGCCGGGGTCCACTGCAATCGTGCACTTCTCCACCACTACCACACCTGTACTCGGAGTGACGGCGATCTGGCAAACGCAGGCCCAATAGGTCAGGTTGCGAAACATCAGCGAAATTCCGCGACCGCGCACGGGCGTTGACCCAGTGGATACAGCATCAGGACGCGGAGAGGGGCGCGTGTCCCAACCGGACGCATCGCGGACTGCTTTCAGCACGCCAACGACCCGCTCTTCGCTTGCGTGGTCGATGCGGAACTGGAGAGCGTCCGCGCCTGCAAGCGCTGCTGCTTCGCTGATCGCCAGCTCCCGCGGATAGTTCTGCTGGAACTGCACAGGCGTGCGCATGCTGTGATCGCGGAGACCGACCGCGAGAGGCGAAGCTTTCTGTCCCACCTGGAATGTGCCATGGCCTCGCTCGATTACGTTTGGAACGGGAGCGTAAACCCAGGGATCGGAAATGTTGTTGACCGTGGTAGTGATGAAATCCGAGTGGACGTCGGGAGCCGGCATCGTAGGCAACCCCGCGAGCACCGCGCCAATCGGCCGATCGTCCTGCATGGCAGGCATATAGTGGTCGATTTGATAGGCGACTATTTTGCCTTTTTCATCGATGGCAAGCTGAATATCGGAAAAAGCCGCCGGCGAATTCGTGGACCACTGCATATCGTCGGCGCGCATCCACTGCACCCGCACCGGCTTGCCGAGAGCTTGTGACAAGATTACCGCCTCGTCTTCAGCGCCGGCGTTTCCGCCGTTGGATCTTCCATAGTGACCCGGACCCGGATACGTGTGCACGATCACGTGATCAGCAGAAGTGCGGAGCATCATGGCAATCTCGCCTCGAAGCTCCTGTGGATTTTGATTATGCGTATAGATATGCACCGTGCCATCGGGCTTGACGTCGGCAACGGCCATGGTTGGGCCAATCGGCGCATGCTTCATATATGAGAGTTGATATGTGGCGGAAAGCTTTTTGTGAGTCGACGCCAGCACCAGACCGACATCACCTTTGTTCGCGTCGCCCTTCGCAACCGGCGCAGAGGTCCAGTCAGCCTCTCGAAGATGCTGGTAGAGTTTTGCGCTGCCCGGCAGTCCCTTCCACTCTGTCCACTTTGTGCCGCTTGCAACCTGGTCGGCTGCCTGGATGGCTTCCCACTCCGTAGGAGCGATCACGCCGACAAGATTGCCCTTTACGATGACCTGCGAATTCGGAAACTTGGTTTTGTCCAGTTGACCGGCTGAAATGAGAGTCGACCCGAGCGTCTTCGGATGCACCACCCGCGCGTGCAACATTCCCGGGAGGCGCACATCGGTCGCCCAGGTTTCCTTGGCAGCGACCTTCGAACTGATGACTGAATTCTTGAATGACTTCCCGATAACCGCATACTCGCTTACCGGCTTCATTGGTGGATTGCCTTCGATTGTCAGGCCGAGGATGCCGGTGAGATCTCCCTTGACAGGAATCGTAAGCTTCAACTGCTGGTTCTTGACCAGGTCGCCATATGAAATGCTCTTGCCGCCTCCCGAGACGATGCCGTCCTTGACGGAGAGCTTGTCCTTCGGCACGCCAAGCCGTTCGGACGCGAGATCGAGCAGAGCCTGGTAGGTATAGGCGGCGGCTTTACGGATGTTCGGCACTCCACGGCCGAGGAAATCGAATGCGCCGCTGCCGTCCGGCGTGCGATCAGTATCTCCCTGTACGACTGTCGTGATCGCTTCGAAGGACACGCTCAACTCGTCGGCCACAATTTGTCGGTAGGCGGTAAAGGTTGAGCCCTGGCCAAAGTCGCTCTTGCCGGTGCGAATCAAGACCGTGTTGTCCGGATGAATCTCAATCCAGGAGCTGAGAAGTGTGGGATCGAGCGAGTTCTTGAGCGTTGCCGTTTTCGCAGCGTCGCCCTTGAGAAGCTCCGGGCCAACCATGCTGAATCCCACGACCAGCACGCCGCCGGTTTTGATGAATTGTCGGCGCGACAGAGTCGGCGCGAAAACGCTCCCTGGTTTTTCGCTCATGGTTGCCATCGATTACCTCCCCTTCGCCATAATTGTGGCGGCATGTTGCACGGCTTCGATGATCGCGACGTAGGTTCCGCAGCGGCACAGGTTGGGCGATGGCCCAGACGTGGTGAAGGCCTCTTTGATTTGCGCCAGCGTCGGAGTGGAATTGCTTTCGAGCAGTTCGGTCGCCTTAATCATCATTCCATTCTGGCAAAACCCGCATTGAGGAGTTTGTTCCTCGATCCAGGCTTGCTGCACCGGGTGAAGCGTGTTCTTCGCTTCCTCTGGCGAGAGGCCTTTTTGCTTGGCCCACCTCGCGGGCAGACCTTCGAGGGTGGTGATTTCCTGCTTGGCGACGCCCGCAACAGGCGTAACGCAGGAACGCACTTCCTTGCCGTCGACCAGAACGGCGCAGGCTCCGCACTGTGCGAGCCCGCAGCCGAACTGCGGACCAATCAACTGGAGATCGTTGCGCAACACGTAGAGTAGCGGCGTATCGTCAGGCGCCTGCACTTCGTGCTGAACCCCGTTCACATTTAACGTGACCATGAGACTTCCCTCCAAAGGGATTAAGAACAACCGGCCTGACGCCGGGTGCCCTGCCCTTCTCGCGTTCTTTGCGAGAGGGCGGGGCTTTTGCCACCGGCTTTTACGATCAGCTCATCTGGACTTCAACGGCAACGTCGAACTTTGAATAATACTTCTTCACGTCACCGGCTCCGTATTTGCCGCGGAATTTCTCGACCACGGACGACACCTGTTTGTGGTCAGTTAGAGAAACGGCATTAACTTCCGCCTCTGCGCCTCCTGCCTTGATATGAATCGACGGATTCTTTAGCACGTTCTTGTACCATTGCGTGTTCGAACCCTGCACTGGCAGAAGGTAAAGCTTATCGTCTTCAGATACGAACCAGACTGGGTTTGAGATGGTGCGTCCAGTCTTTCTGCCGATCACGCTGATGTGAATTTCGCGCGATCGGGAAAGGCGGGCACTTAGACTATCGTTCGGCTTCGCCATGTTAGCTCCTTGCTCTCACGCTTTCGAGAACACCTCTTTTGCCACCATGATGGCGCTCATCGCATTCGGCCAGCCGGAATAAAAAGCCAAATGGGTGATGGCCTCAATCAATTCTTCCTTCTTGATTCCGTTCTGCACAGCATAACTCAGGTGAAACCGTAGCTGGTCGGGACGATTCATTGCCACGAGCGCTGCCACGGTTGCCAGGCTGCGGTCGCGTTTGGAGAGCCCCGGCCGTTCCCAAACATCGCCGAAAAGAACGTCGTCGGTTAGCTGGGCAAGCTTGGGTGCGAAGTCGCCAATCATTTTCTGGGCTGCTGAAGGCTCTTTATTCATGCCTTATTCCCTCCTGTGTGCTGTTCGTCCGTAACCTTCTCCATCCCCGCTAACCTCAGCGATTGCTCACCGCCTCAATGCGTCGGGATACGGAGCCCCTTGCACCGTGATCCTTGAAGCCGTGCCTTCAATCTCGCGGAGATCGCCGCCTAGTAATGCTCCCAGACCACTCTCCAGTGCTCATCCGGGCGAGTCGCCTTCACGATGAGCTGTTTGCCCGAGAGCTCGAACGCGCGCGGCAGGTCCTTGCCGACAAGGGTCCGCACCAGTGCGCCCTCGACGTGAAAGGCGAAGGTGTGAGCGCTTTCGTCGATCTCATATGTCCCGAAGGACGCCTCGTACCCGCCCTGCGAATACTGCTCAGGCCCAGCAGCGGTGTGCGCCTGCGGATTCCGTTCCATCACCTGGACTGACATGTGGCCGTCGCCTGTGAAGACCAACAGCCCGGTTGAGTCGGACTTGTGAACCTTCCCGTCGGCGCCTTCCTGTTCGAGCGAGGCCAGCCGCCACGCTCCGACAAAGCGGTCCCGGATGCCGTCATTTCCGATCTGGCCGCTGGACAGAATCGTCGCCGTCATCCCGATAAATAACGACAGCGCGCCGAGTGAAAGCAGTTTCTTCATTTCCGTCTCCCCGTCACCCGTGTCGTTTGCTCAGCGGCCCACCAATTTCTGCAGCTCTTCGGGGTAGCGCGCGCCTTGCACTGCGATCTTTGAAGCGGCGATGTCCAGTTCGCGGAGATCAGCGGGCGAAAGTTGGACGTTGACCGCCGCGACATTTTCCTCGAGACGATGCAGCTTGGTCGTCCCCGGGATTGGCACGATCCAAGGCTTCTGCGCCAGCAGCCACGCGAGCGCGATCTGGGCAGGCGTCGCCTTCCTCTGTTCCGCAAACTTGCCGATGAGATCCACGACTCCCTGATTCGCTTTTCGATTCTCTTCGCTAAAGCGAGGCACGATGTTGCGGAAATCATTCTTGTCAAACTTCGTGTCTTCGCTGATCTTTCCCGTAAGGAAGCCTTTGCCCAGAGGACTGAATGGAACGAATCCGATCCCAAGTTCCTCCAGCGTCGGTATCACTTCCGCTTCAGGTTCTCTCCACCACAGCGAATATTCGCTCTGCAGTGCCGTGACCGGCTGAACTTTGTGGGCGCGACGAATCGTCTGCACCCCGGCTTCCGAAAGTCCGAAGTGCTTCACCTTGCCCTGCTGAATCAGTTCTTTGACCGCTCCGGCAGTGTCTTCGATGGGCACGTTAGGATCAACGCGGTGCTGATAGAACAAGTCGATGACATTGGTCTTGAGGCGTTTCAGTGACGCCTCGGCGACTTCCTTGATGTGCTCCGGCCGGCTATCCAGTCCGGACTGTTTGCCGGTGACCGGATCAAGTTTGAACCCGAACTTGGTGGCAATCGCCACTTTCCCGCGGAACGGTGCAAGAGCTTCGCCCACGAGTTCTTCATTCGTGTAAGGGCCGTAGACTTCCGCAGTGTCGAAGAAAGTGACGCCACGTTCCACGGCTGCCCGGATGACCGAGATCATTTCCTGCTTGTCTCCGGCCGGACCATAGCCAAAGCTCATTCCCATGCAGCCGAGACCCATTGCCGATACTTCCAAATTGCTCTTTCCAAGTTTGCGTTTTTGCATTATTCCTCCTAGCTGCGAAATCCCCTGCTTGAGGGTGACCGCAGTCCCAAGCATAGTTTCCTGAGGCCGGACGCGCTTGCCTATTTCGATGAACTTCTTGCCAGATTCTCCGAAGTCCGCAGAGTAAGTCACCCGTTCTGGAAGCCGTGCGATGAATGGCCAATTCCCAAAATGGGACTGGCGCCCTCACATAATCACTTTCTCGTTGACTGCCCCACTCAACTCAGATAAAATAAAGGTAAGTATATTAGCTATTTGATAATAGCGTAGTCATCCGCTCTTTGACAACTTACCGGCAGCGCCCGATGTAAGCGATCGGCGATCTGCCCGAAAGCCCTAGGCCAGGCAGAAACGTCGGGTCCGGGCAAGGCCTCGTACAAGTCCTCTGTTTTCTATATTTTGCGGTATCCACGTAAAATATTCATAAATAAGTACTTACGCCTAGGCCAATCTGCTTTGTTTTCAATATTTTGCGGATATGCACCTAAACTATTGAAAACAATAAATGTTTAAGTGCAATGTTTTGTTAGATCTAGCGCGAATTAGCTGACAACTCCTTTGTTTTCATAGATACGTAGCCAAAGAGAGCGTTTTTTTTCTCCAGTGAACGACAAAGGAAACTGTCCTCCTGAGCGCAGCGAAGGATCTATGCACTTTGTTTACAGCGCATTAGCACTAAGAGGTGATCGGCGCGGTGGCTGTGGCTCAATGGCAGGTCCGCTCGGCACCTGGAATTATCTCGATTTATCCCCCGATTCGAGCCGTTTCCACCGCTCTAAGCACCGCTTGGGCCTTGTTCATGCTCTCCTGAAACTCGCTGGCGGGATCGGAATCGGCGACAATACCTGCTCCGGCTTGCAAGTACGCCTTCTTGCCCTGCATGAGCATGGTGCGAATGGCGATGCAGGAATCAAGATTGCCCGCGAAATCGGCATAGAGCACGGACCCTCCGTAGACGCCGCGTCGCACCGGTTCGAGTTCTTCGATAATCTGCATGGCGCGAACTTTGGGCGCCCCGCTCAGTGTGCCCGCGGGAAAGCACGCCGCGAAGGCATCGAGTGCATCCAGGCCTTCGCGCAATTTGCCTTCGAGCGCGGAGACGATGTGCATCACGTGGGAGTAGCGCTCGACATACATCAGATCGCGGACTTTCACCGAACCGTACTCGCTGACGCGACCCAGATCGTTGCGTCCGAGGTCGACCAGCATGACGTGTTCGGCGCGTTCCTTCTCGTCGGCCAGCATTTCTCCGGCGAGGCGCGCATCTTCGGCTTCATCGCGGCCACGCGGATGGGTTCCGGCGATCGGGCGATACTCCAGCTTGCTTCCGGTCACGCGCACCAGCATTTCGGGGGACGAGCCCAGAACATGGGTATCGCCCATCCGCAGAAAGTACAGGTAGGGCGAAGGATTCACCGTCCGCAAGGCGCGATAAATATCGAACGGCGCTACCTCCGGAGAAAAGTCGAGGCGCTGCGAGAGCACGACCTGAAAAATGTCACCGGCGGCGATGTACTCTTTGGCGCGCTCGACACATTTCATGAAACGGCTACGGCTGGTTCCAGCATGAACCTTCATTTTGCCTTTGCCGGATCGCGCTGACTTGTGCCAATGCGCCGGGCGCAAACCGGCGGCCAGCTTCTTTTCGAGCACGGCAATGTCAGCCACGGCGCGATCGTAGGCGCGCCGCGGGCTCTCGCGGGAAACATCGGCGGACGCGATGATGTGAATCTGATGGCGCAGGTGATCGAAGGCCAGCAGGCGATCGAAGAACATCAGCACACAATCGGGCAGGGAAAGATCGTCTTTGGCGTGCTCGCCGATTCTTTCGAGTTGGCGAACCGCGTCATAGGCGAAATAGCCGACGGCGCCCGCAGTGAACGGCGGTAGGCCAGCGATCGTCGCCGGACGATGCTGCCGCAGCAACTCCTTCAACAACGGGATGACGCTGCCCTGACGTTGCTCACGAGCCTTGCCGCGCTGGAGCACGATGTCCTCGCCACGGGCCCGCACTTGCAGGTGCGGACGCGCTCCCAGAAACGTGTAGCGCCCGATCTGCTCTCCGCGCTCGACCGATTCGAGCAGGAAAGCATCGGGTTCGTTGGCAGCTACAGCGAGAAAAGCGGAGACCGGCGTGAGCAAGTCGGCGGTGACCGACTTGACCACCGGGACCAGCGTGAAGTCACGGGCGAGGCGCGAAAACTCCTTGTAATCGGGGCGCAGCAAGAGGTTACCGGTTAGACCCTTTCAGATGGAATCGCGGCTGCCTCATTATAAGGCGATAGGTCACGTATCCAGAGTAACCCCCTGTAACCAGCGAATGAATTGACGGATTCGACGGCACAGCGGAAGATGGCTGTTTAGCCGGCACGGGGGCTTATGCGTATCAAGTTCTGGGGAGTTCGCGGATCTACGCCTGCTCCTCAGCCCGAAAATATGCGCTATGGAGGTAACACTTCCTGCGTGGAGGTGCGCGTCGGAGATGGTGTCTACATCTTCGACTGCGGCACTGGCTTCCGCGTGCTGGGCCAGGCTCTGCGCCACGAGTTCAACGGCCACCCGCTTTCTGCGCACGTTTTCGTCTCTCATTTCCATTGGGACCACATTCAGGGAATTCCATTCTTTGGTCCGCTTTACGACAATCGCGACAACCGTTTTCAGTTTCACTGTTCGAGCCGCACGCGCAGCCTGAAGCGCGTACTTGAAGAGCAAATGGCCGCGCCATATTTCCCCGTAGGCCTGACTGAGATGCAGGCGCATCAGAACTTCTACGATCTGGACGAGGGCCGCATCCAGTTGGGTGATGTTACGTTGCAGACGCTGTGGTTGAACCATCCCCAGGGGTGCATGGGCTTTCGTCTCGAAACCAAAGAAGGCGTGATGGTGTATGCCACGGACAACGAGCCCGGCGACGCGCTATTCGACAAGAACGTGCGCAAACTCGCAGCCGGCGCGGATGTGCTGATCTACGACGCGCAATATCTTCCGGATGAGTACGAGCGCAAACGGGGCTGGGGACACAGCCATTGGCGCGAGGCCGTCAACGTGGTCATGGAGGGCGGCGCGAAGGAACTTGTGCTCTTCCATCACGATCCCGATCACGACGATACTTGCATCGACAAGGTAGTGAAGGAGGCGCGCGACTACTATCCGCGGCTGCGGGCAGCGGCCGAGGGCATGCAGATTGAAGTGTCGGCAAAGCGGTCCTGACCTCTTAGTCTTCTGCTTACGCTTGTAACCTTTCCATCTCTATTCCTGGATTACAATGAACCTAAAGAGCATTATGTCTCTGATTGTCATTCCGAGCGAAGCGAGGAATCTGCTTTTTCTCGGAGGTTCGAAGAAGCGGATTCCTCGCTTCGCTCGGAATGACAATGGTCGGGCGATGGCAGGTTATGGTCGGGCTGTGGCAGATTGAGGTTTTCGGGCCCAGGCAGATACTGTTTTGAAAGGGGCTGTGAGTGAGGCAGTTCTCAGCGCCGTGGCCACATGTGTCGGTGATTTCGATCATCGATATCCTGCTGGTCGCGGTCATCATTTACGGATTTCTTGCCCTAATCAAGGGCACTCGCGCAGCCCTGATGGTGGTGGGCGCGGCGGGGCTCGGCCTGGCTTTCTATTTGTCCCGCCTTGGCGACCTGGCGGCGCTGAATTGGTTGATCAGCACGTTGCTGCCTTATACCGTTTTCGCCCTGATCGTGGTTTTTGCGGCCGAAATCCGGCAAGCCCTGGCGCGGGTCGGGCGGGGACTTACGCTGAGCCGGACGGCGGGTTCGGAGGCGGACGCTTACGACGACATTGTGCTGGCCTCTAATCTGTTTTGCCAGAACCAGACAGGAGCTTTGATCGTCATCGAGCGCGAGATCGGGTTACGCACGTACATTGAGAGTGGGGTTCCGCTGGACGCACGGCTTTCCTACGATCTGCTGGCCACAATCTTTCGACCCAGCGCTCCCCTGCACGACGGCGCCGTGATCGTACAGAACGACCGCATTGCCGCCGCAGCCTGCTTTCTGCCGCTGTCCATGAACCCCGTTCTTTCCACTCAACTGGGGACGCGGCATCGAGCGGGCATCGGCGTCACCGAAGAAACTGATGCCATAGCCGTGATCGTTTCCGAAGAGACGGGCAGCATCAGCCTCGCGGTTTCGGGCAAGATCGAGCGGGATCTGAGTGTGGAGCAGTTGCGGGATCGTCTCGGAGAATTGCTTCGCCGTTATGTGCCTCCCTCGACGCTGCCTACGCCGATTTCGAACGGCAGCGAGGTATTGGAGGATTCTGAAGCGGAGAGTTCGCGAAGTTCGCTGCCTCGGCCCGCGGATTCCCGTCTGGACGATTCGCGATTGAACGACTCGCGTTTGAATCAGAGGGCGGATCGGTAGCCTATGCGCGACTTCCTGCATCGCTATGTGCTTCATAATTTGGGACTGAAGCTGATCTCGCTTCTCCTCGCCGTGGGCGTGTGGCTGGCGGTGGCGCGCGATCCCGTGGCCGAGGTTGCTGTCGATGTGGCCATCGAGTTCCACAACATTCCACAGAACATGGAGATCAGCTCGGAAAATATTCCCCGAGCGCAAATCCGGCTTCGCGGCCCGGAGCGGGTGGTTCACGGCCTGCGGCCTTCGGATGTCTATGCGGAGATCGAATTGAGCGGATTGAAACCGGGCGAACGCACTTTTGATTTGACCGCGCAACAGATTCACGAACCATCCGAGCTCGAAGTAGTTCAGGTAGTTCCCAGTCAATTCCACCTCACGTTCGATACCAGGCTCACGCGGCAAGTTCCGGTGCAACCGCGCGTCGTCGGTACTTTTGCCCCCGGCTACAACATAGAGCGGGTCGAAGTGGATCCGTCGACCATCACCATCAGCGGACCGAAGAAGCATGTGGAGGCAGTGGAGTCGGCGATCACAGACCCTATCGATGTCAGCGGGAGTATGAGCCAGGTCACGTTCCGGCGGCACGCTTACGTCCCCGATCCTCTGATCCAGGTTGCGAGTTCCGATCCGGTGCGAGTTACAGTGATCATGCAGAAAGTTCCAGTCGCCGGCGCCGCGAAACCACAATGACATCCCAGACACGACAGCTGTTCGGAACCGACGGCATTCGCGGTGTAGCTGGCGAATTTCCTTTGACTTTGGAAAGCACTTACCTCATCGGCCGAGCCCTCGGTCATGATTTGATTCGCAGTGACCCGCAGGCAAGCGTTGTGATTGGACAGGATACACGGGAGTCGAGCTCGTGGATCGCGGACCGCGTGACGTTGGGATTGGTTTCGAGCGGCTGCGAAGTCCATAGCGCGGGTGTAATTACGACCCCGGGTGTGGCCTACCTCGCGCGTTCCCGGAAACATGCTGCCGGCGTGGTGATTTCAGCCTCGCACAATCCCTGGACCGACAATGGCATTAAAGTTTTTTCCGGCGATGGATACAAGTTGCCGGACTCGCATGAGCTTGCGATCGAGCAGGAAATTTTCGCCTTGCTGCAGAATCCTGAACGCCACGAGCCGGTCGCGGTAAAGCCTGCCCCCAGCTTGCCCGGTGAGCGAAGCCTGCGGCACGCTTACGTAGAGTGGCTGACAAACGGACTGAAGACGGATCTAAGCGGCATAAGAGTGCTGGTGGACTGCGCCAACGGCGCGGCCACGGCTGAGGCTCCTCAACTGTTTCGCGCCTGCGGCGTTCAGACAACTTATTTGAGTGCGGCTCCGGACGGGAAGAACATCAACGATCAGTGTGGCGCTCTGCATCCGGAGGCGCTGGGCAGGGCAATCGCAGAAAAGAAAGGTCAATTCGATTTAGGCGTTACCTTCGATGGAGACGCGGATCGAGCCCTGTTCAGCGACGCGAACGGCCGGGTGGTGAACGGCGACGCCGTTCTTCTGGTGGTCGCGCGCGATATGCAAACGCGCGGCGTTCTTGCCGGATCGACGATTGTCGCTACCACGATGTCCAACATGGGTTTGGAAATCGCGTTGCGGAAGGCCGGCATCCGCATGCTGCGAGCGAACGTGGGAGACAAGTACGTGCTCGAAGAGATGCTCAAGAGCGGTGCGATTCTGGGCGGCGAGCAATCTGGCCACATTATCTTCCGCGACGGAGAAGCGACCACGGGCGATGGCCTGCTCACTGCTTTGCGGGTAATGGAAATCATGGCGCGCAGCGGCAAGTCTCTCGCGGACTTGCTCGGCGATCTCAAAGTATTTCCGCAGACTATTCAGAATATTCGGGTTCGCGAAAAGACACCGTTTGCCCAGGTGCCTGAAATCCAGCGTGCCATTGAAGCCGCCGAACGCGAACTCGATGGCAATGGACGCGTGGTCGTCCGCTACTCGGGAACGGAAGCGCTGGCGCGAGTCATGGTGGAAGCGGAGTCGGAAGAAAAGATGCGTGCGCTGGCGGGAAGCATCGCTGGGGCGATTAAGGGCGCGCTGGGGACGTGATTGCATGGTGACGGGCGGCTCGCCCATCCGCCGACCGAAGCTCAGTATTGTTGTTATGAAGTCTCTCCTGTCCAACATCGCTGCGATCTGGAATCTGCTTCTGCTCTTCGCCGCAATCGGCACGCTCGTCTGGTTCTTCTATTGGTTTGGTTTGCGACGGATCATCCGAGCCAGAAGGATTGCGACTTCTCGCGATCGGAGAATGCTGCGCGAAGCGGCGGAGCGGGAAGTGGACCGCGAACGAGAGTAGGATCGAGCGGCTCCCAAGAAACCAACAAACTGGGTAACAGAATCGACTCTAGGATTCCAAATCCCGCCAGTTCGTTCCAACTCCAATTTCTACCAGCAGCGGCACGGTTAGGGAATGAACTTTTTCCATCTGGTCACGCACCAGAGTTCGCATCAGTTCGATTTCAGCTTCTGGAACTTCGAAGACCAACTCATCATGCACCTGGAGCGTCATTCTTGATTTCAGCCGCTGCTCGCGCAGCGTAGCATCGATGCGAATCATGGCGATTTTGATCAGGTCCGCCGCTGTCCCTTGTAGCGGCGTATTGACCGCGGTCCGCTCCGCGAAGCCCCGCAGGTTGGCGTTTTTGCTATTGATATCCGGGATCGGCCGCACGCGGCCGAACAGCGTTTTGACCTTGCCCTCACGGCGGGCTTCGTCGAGAGTCCGATCGATGAATGCGCGGACTCCGCTGTACCTTTCAAAATAGGCGTTGATGAACTGCTTGGCCTCGGCGGGCTCAATGCCCAAATTCTGCGACAGGCCGAAGGCAGAAAGCCCGTACACGATGCCGAAATTTACTACCTTCGCTTGTCGGCGGTGATCGGGCGTGACCATCAGCGGCGGCACGCCGAATACTTGAGAAGCAGTCAGCGTGTGGATGTCGTCTCCGCGACGGTACGCTTCGACCAGCAGCGGGTCTTTCGAAAAATGTGCAAGCAGGCGAAGCTCGATCTGCGAGTAATCCGCCGCGAGCAGCACGTGGCCTGGTTCTGCGGTGAACGCGGCCCGAATTTCGCGGCCCAGTTCGGTGCGAATCGGGATGTTCTGCAGATTGGGATTCGCCGACGATAGTCTTCCCGTCGCCGTTCCAGTCTGACCAAACGTAGTGTGCAAGCGGCCGCTCGCAGCATTCAGCAGCGCCGGCAACGCATCGACATAGGTTGATTTCAGCTTGGTCAGTTGCCGGTATTCGAGCACCAGTTTGGGCACATCGTGCTCGGCGGCTAATCCTTCCAGCACGTCGACCGCGGTCGAGATCGTCTTGCCCTTGCCGTACTTCACCGGCTTGGGCAGGTTCAATTTGTTGAAGAGGATATCGCCCAGTTGCTTTGGCGAACTGATGTTGAACTCACTGCCCGCGCGCTGGTAAATCTCTTTCGCTTTGGCGTCGATCTCATGTTCCAGGCGCGAAGACATCTCAGCTAAGGCGCCACGATCGATCTTGACTCCAGCATGTTCCATGCGGGTCAGCACCGGCACGAGTGGCAGATCGATTTCTTCGTACAGCTTCAGCAGTCCGGCCTCTTCTACTTCGCGGCGCAGCGCCGTTGCCAGGCGACCAGTAATGTCTGCGGCCTCCGGCAGCGTCCCGCTGAGTTTGAGGTTGAAGCGCCGCAGGGCCACGTCCGCTAAACGATGCGATGAATAAGTCGGATCGAGCAGGTAGGAATAGAGCATCGGATCGTGGGCCACGCCTTGCAAGGTGACGGCTTGCCGTTCCAAAACGTGAGTGGCTGCTTTGTAGTCGTGGATGGATTTGAGCAGGCTCTGGTTTTCCAGAGCAGACTTCAGCTTCGAGGTTGCTTCTTCTGCGTCGGCGCTCACGGTGGCTGCTACGCCATGTGCGGATGAGATTGCGATATTCCGAGGACGTTCCGTCGGCGAAGGCTCCGAGGTGAGCGGCAGCATGCGATTTTCGGATTCTTCGTCTTCTGTTTCTTCCTCTTCGGCAATATCTGACTCTGCTTCGACGGCGACGGCCAGCGCGCCTCCGGCTGGGATCGAATTCAGCACCGCGTCTACGTCGGCTTCGAATTTCGCTACGGTGTAGTCCGCCTCGCTCACTTCGACGATTGGCAACAGTTCTTTCAATAACGACGTGAATTCGAGTTCGGTGAACAGGGCGCGGAGCGCTTCGATATCCGGTTCGCCCATCTTCATCGCGTTCACATTGAGTTCGATGGGCACGTTGCAATCGATAGTCACCAGCGTCTTGCTCAGCAGGATGTTGTCACGATTATTCTGGAGCGACTCGCGATAGGTTTTCTTTTCGACTTCCGCGGCGCGATCCAAAGCCTGCTCGACGGTGCCAAAACGCTTGATGAGTTCGACGGAACCCTTGTCGCCGATTCCTGGAGCGCCGGGAATATTGTCGATTGAGTCGCCGCGCAGGGCCATCACATCCACGACGCGATCGGGAGGCACTCCCAGGATTTCCTCGACCTTTGCCGCATCGCAAATCAGATTGTCCTTCGGCGGATTCAGAACGCAGACCTGCTCGTTTACCAATTGCAACATGTCTTTATCGCTGGAAACGACATAGACCGAATGCGACTGGGCAACTGCTTTGCGCGCTAGCGTGCCGATCACGTCGTCGGCCTCGTAGCCTCCGAGTTCGAGAATCGGAATTCGGTAGGCTTCGAGCGCTCTTCGGATGTAGGGCAATTGCTGCGTTAGGTCTGCGGGCATTTCTTTGCGGTTGGCCTTGTAGCCGTGGTATTCGATTTCCTGGAAGGTCTGCGTTTTCAGATCAAAGCGGCGCACGCTGGTGATGGCTTCGGCCTGCTGATCGCGAAAGGTGGGCGCAGCCACATCAAACACTGCCGCGAGATATTCCGGGGAAAAGTCATCGCGCAGCTTGCGAAGCATGTTGACGAACACGTAGGTCGCCGCCGTGGGAAGCCCCGTCTTCGTGGACATTCCGCGTTGCCGGGCCATGGCGTGATAGGCGCGGAAGATGAAGGACATGGTATCGATCAGGAAAATGCATCCCGCTTCGCCAGGGACAATCTTCGGCGTCCGCGCGGAAGTGGGTGCGTCCGGCGCAGCAGCGATGGCTGCGCTCTCGGCCGAGGGAGACGGGGATTTCTTTCGGGGCGACAACAGAGTTAGTTTAGCAGCAGGTATGGAGGGACGGCGGTCGCCGCAGTGGAGGCCTGGTTTGCAAGGTCTCTACTCGAAGCTGACCGTGAAGTCAGCCTCGACAAACTTGGTCTTTATCGCGTCGTCGGAGTTGCTGAAAACCAGATAATACTTCTGCGGCTCGGTGTACGTCGTGGGAACTCTTAAGTCCACCTTCAAATTGTGAGATGGATCCAGTTCGTAAGTGACACTTTGCGGTTGCCCGTGCAGAAATTGATTGAACTCCTGTTCGTTCAGCAACATCACGTCCACGTTAGCGCTTCTGTCACTGGTGGAGTCGGGATCGCTGCGATTAGTGAATGACCGGAAGGTCCCGCGCAGTCTGGTGTTGCCCTGATGCGCAGGAACCAGGAATTCAAACTGAGCATGGTGGTTAACGGAGAATAGTTTGTGCAGAAAATGTTTAGGTTCTCCCGCGTCAACGGATACCGGATGATCGATGGGTAGAAGCTCTTGGGGCGATACAGTCTGTGAAGACTTTGCTTGTTTCTTCAGGACCTCGAGCGGTACGACCACCGTGGCTAGCGGTCCCGGATCTTCGGGCGTTGCTGCTTTTATTGGCTCTTCAGATTGGGCTGCGGCAGCCTGGCCGACATTTGAATGTTTGCTTTCGCGACTCTCTCGTTTCGAACAGCCGCAGACCAGTAACGACAAAACAATTAGTGGCGCGGAGGTACTTTTCATTGCTGCTCCCTGAAATCTTTCCGCACCCGCTAATTTTCTTACGACCTCCACTCTGGCGCACAGATGACCGAAGTCACCGGCTCGGCCTTCCGTATTCAGTGTTGTAATGCAGCCTGATTTCTCCGCAGGTGTGCTGCTCCGGCGAATAAACCACGCAGGTATCGAACGGGCGGGAATAAACGTGCAGGCTGACCGCTCTCTGGTTGAACTCGCGCGGGTTGTAAACCCGGTGCACCGGTTCCAGGGGATCGACGGCGCAGGGGCGAGTAGGATTCATCTCGACAGTATCCGCTGTCTCAAGGTCGCAAGTGTGTTCTGCCAAACTCTGGACAATCACGCGATAGTTTTCGACCAGCAATCTGCCCAGGGGCACAGCCATCCAGCAGTTCTGGTCCCGGTGATTGTGTACCGAACTGGCCTGGCCGATCTCCCAGCAGATCGCAACCAGTTCATAGAGCGGTGTCTTGTCAATCAGATTTCGGGTGTAGTGCTGCCGGTCCCAAGTCAAATAGGGCGCCAGGGTATCCGGTACGACCAGCATGCTTTCAAGAAACTTGACGATCTGGTCGGTGCGATCGAACGCCGGCTCCGGAAATTTTCGCAGCTCCGAAACAAAATCCTGTATCGGAACCTGTTTAGACAGCGCCTGTGTTTCCATGTTTCACCCCTTTGCGACGCTTAGTATATCGCCTTAAGAAACTGCCTACCCATGAATTCAGGCGGACGGTCACGGGCGAGGACGCCGGGCGAGATTGACCTGGGCTCACTCCACAAACATGCAGTCCCCGTAGGAGTAGAACCTGTATTTCTGGTCGACGGCGTGCTGGTAGGCCTGCATCACCGGTTCTTTTCCTCCCAATGCGCACACCAGCATGAGCAAGGTAGATTGCGGCAGATGAAAATTCGTCAGAAGAGCGCCGACCACCCGGAATTTGTAGCCGGGATAGACAAAAATATCGGCCTCGGCGCTGCCAGGACGCACCCTGGCACCCTCGGACTGATCGGCTGCGTGCTCCAGGGCGCGTACCGTCGTCGTTCCGACCGCGACCACACGGCGGCCGTCGCCAACAGCGCGGTTGATCGTTTCGGCCGCTTCGGCAGAGATTTCGTACGATTCGCGGTGCAACCGATGATCTTCAACCCGATCCTCGCGTACCGGTTGGAAGGTTCCGAGGCCAACGTGCAATGTGATCTCGACCGTCGTGATGCCGCGGTCTCTAATGCGCGCGAGAATCTCTGGCGTAAAGTGCAGCCCTGCGGTCGGTGCCGCGACTGAACCGCGTTCCCGCGCGTACACCGCCTGATAGCGATCCCGATCGCCGGGACGGTCGGGGCGGTCGATATAAGGTGGCAGGGGCACATGGCCCAGGCGGTCCAGCAATCCGAAGAACTCTGCCACCGGACTAAATCGAATGCGGCGCTCGCCGAAGCTGCCTCTGGCTACGACCTCGGCTCGTAGTCCATCATCATTCCCAAACGAGAGCTGCTCTCCGACGCCAATCTTGCGCCCAGGCCGGACCAGGCACTCCCATTCATTGGGGTCGTGCGATACTTGCCGGGTGAGCAGCACCTCGACCCGCCCCTTCAGAAATTCGCGGGCTGCGGGATTGTGTAAGCTGACGGGCTGCGCCTTAACCCCGCTTCTAGTGCCATAGAGGCGTGCGGGAAAGACGCGCGTGTTGTTGAATACCACCAGGTCATCCGTTCGGAGCAGGGCGGGAAAATCACGAAACCGGACATCGTCAAGCCTTCCCGAGGAACGGGTTAGCTTGAGCAACCGCGAACCAGCCCGGTCGGAAAGGGGTTCCTGGGCAATCAGTTCGGCGGGAAGCTGATAATTGAACTCGGAAACTAGCACGCCTTCTGATTATAGATTCCACGCGTTCGGAACCTCAGAGGTACATTCCGCAACAAACGGATTGTGTTCGACCAAGATTATGCGATACCATACGCAGACTAGTTCGGGTCCGCTTTCCCCCAGCAGCCCCCTTTAATTGAATGCCCAGTGAACGGCAATATCGACGCGAGATGGTTCTGTTCGGGCAGATGCTGCACCAGCGCGGCTATGTCGCGGCGACTGACGGCAATCTCTCCGTACGCCTCGATGACAACCGAATTGTGGTCACTCCTACAGGCATGAGCAAGAGCATGCTGCGCTCATCAGATATGGTGGTCGTCGATCTGGAAGGCCGCAAGCTTGCCGGTAATCGCAATGTGTCCAGCGAAGTTGCCATGCACTTGCTGATCTACCGCCTGCGCCCCGACGTGAAGGGGATCGTGCATGCGCATCCGCCCACGGCTACCGGTTTTGCCGCTGCCGGGCTTCCACTCAATCAGCCGCTGGTTTGCGAGGTGGTGATCGGGCTGGGTTCCATTCCTCTGGCCAAGTATGGCACGCCGGGGACACCGGAACTTTCTGATGCGCTCGAGCCGTTGGTTCCACAGTACGATGCCATCCTCATGTCGAACCACGGTGTGGTTGCTTATGCAGACACCCTTCATCATGCCTATATGAAGATGGAGACAGTCGAGCATTTTGCGCAAATCGCCCTGGTGACCCATCTATTAGGACGGCAGCAGCCTTTGGAGGGCGAGGATCTCGAAAAACTGAAGCTGGCGCGGACTAAATATCAAAGCGCGAGTTCTTCGGTTCCCCAAGCTTGCAGCATCGCGGCGGGCAACCACAACGGTCGTACGCGGACGAACGCAACTTCCTTGCGGCTCGAGAGCGCTCTTCGACCGCGGAGCAAGGATTTCCGCACGCAGCTGAAGGTTAACAGCTAAAGGCCTTTCTTTATTCCCCTCCAATTCTGAACCTCATTCCGGCCCGGAAATTCGTTCCCAGCGCCGGATACCCCACTACTTCCTCGTATTGTTTGTCGAAGATATTTCCGACGTTGACGTAGGCCGTAACGCGTGAGGTAAGCGCGTACCATCCTCCCAGATCTACTCTCACATATCCCGCGGCGTGATCGATGCCAAACCCGATAAAATCCGCGTCCTTTCTTCTGCCCACAAAACTTCCGGACAAGTTCGCTCCCCATCGCTTTCCGAGATAAGTCAGCAAAGCAGTGGCTGAATTCTTCGGCCTGCGCAGCAATGGCTGGCCAACGCCAAAAACCGTGGGGTCACAGAAATTCGCCGGGGTGCAGACCGGCGCCTGAAGGATTTCGGTCGATGTGTAGGTGTACGCCGCGTTCAAAGATAGTCTCGGGAGAATCTGGCCCTGAAGCTCAATTTCCGCGCCCTGCGCGGAAGACTTATCCACATTCACGTATTGCCCGATGAAGGTAACCGGATCGGTTGCGTAGTCGATCCGGTTGTAGAAGAGGTTGTTGAAGTAGGTCGCGGTAAACGCGTACTTGTTTTTGAACAAGTTTTGCAGGATCCCCGCTTCGAACGCCCTATTGCGTTCCGCCTTCAATGCGGGATTGGGGACGCTGTAGGGCGGCCCGGCGAAGGTCTCTTCCAACCGAGGTTCCTTGAAACCGGTTGCATAGGAAAAACGCAGCCGGGTGCCGGAGAAAATCTCTCCTCCGTGCAGAGCCAGGAAGGTCAATGCCACCCGCGGCACGCCGGTATTGCCGAAAGCACTGTTGTGAACGAAACGCGCGCCAGCAATTACCGATAGCCGTCCCAGCGTAAGTTGCTGTTGGCCGTAAACGTCTTGATTGAGGCGTTGGCCGTGGGTTAAAGGTGGAAAGTTCAAGTCGCCGACGAAACCGTTTTCGTCCTCAATTCGGTAGCCCACGGTGGTATGCGCCCAACTACGCTCGATGTAGTCACCTTGGTATTCAAAGCCCGCGCGATTGATGTCGGAGACTGCGTGCGTCGGGAAATCGTCCACGCGGTCAGAATCGCCGGTCAGGTTGATGTTGGTGTAACGATAGTTGTAGTCGAAGCCGGTGAAGCGATGCTGCCAACGGGAAGGGCCGGCCACGATCAACTCGACACCACCGAGAAGGGTGTTCAGATGCGACGCGTCATTCGGATCCGGCGGCTGCAGGGGATCGCCGTTGAAGTTCCATTCGCCGGACAGTCCGGTGTTGCTATTGGAGTGGCGAAGCCGAAGCCTCAGAGAGACTCGGTCGTTGATCGCAACGCCAAAGTTTCCGCCCTGCAGAGAATTCGAATAAGCATTATTCACGCCTTCGCCGCTGGTATTGAATTGCTCTGCGAAAGCGTTGTAGTCAAAACGGCCAGACGCGCCAGCCAGCGACGCGTAGCCGTTCGCGGTGGAGAAGTTCCCGCCGTCCGCGCCGAAGCGCAATTCGGGGGTCGTGGTACTGCCGGTTCGCGTCCAGACCTGCACTACGCTGGTCATCGCGTCGGATCCGTACAGCGTGCTTTGCGCGCCGCGCACGAATTCCATGTGATCCGCTTCCGTCATTGGAAGCGTTCCAAAATCAAAAGTTCCGCCCGGTTCGTTGACCGTGACTCCATCCACGATCACTTTGTTGTACGTCGAATCGCCCCCGCGCACGAACAGCGAGGACAGTCCGCCCTGCTGTCCAGCAGTGTTGACGACCGCACCCGGCAAGAACCGAATCGCGTCATCGGCCGAGACTGGATTCATCACTTCGACCTGGCCGCCGCTCAAGGTCTCGACATCCGCACCCGCCGCCTGGGTCAACACTGGACTGCGCGTGGCCGTCACCACTACGGTTTCAGCCGCGGGTGCCAGTGCGAGTTGGACGGTAGCGGTTTCAGACGATGGCGCAAGGTCCACTGTTTTCGCGGCAAAACCCGGAGCAAGGACTCGCACTTGATATGGGTCTGGTGCAACCTCGCGAAATACTACCAACCCTTCGCCGGACGTTGTCCCGACCGCAGCGGGCGTGGCACCGTCCCGTGGAAACAGCGTCACCTGCGCCCCGGACACGACGGCCGATTGAGGATCGACCACTTTGATCTTGATTTCGGCGGCCGAGGCCGCCGCCAGCAGGCAAATCACGCTGGTAAGAATATGAATGAACCGCATGCACTCCTCCTTTATCTCGCGAAAGAGGTTGGTGTGACGGTTCGCGCCAGTCTCCTGGCTTTGCGAGTCAGGACAGATTTCTGTCCGGCCAATGCAACCAGCCTTCCCGGAATTACCCAGTGACCGGTTGCGAATTTCCTCGCTTACAGTTGCGCGGCAGCGCGGGATTCCCACCCGCTTCCCTCCTCATCTCGTCGGTGAGGAACGCGCGAACCAAAGTAGTTGAGAAAGAACAAATCCACTCTACCGGCAACGAAAGAGTGGATTGAAGTGTAACTGAAACGGCTTCTGTGTGCTACTGCACTGTAACGTCGACACCAGCGGACGGAATCCCGTTGGCAACCACTTCCAGAGTGCTGTCCCCGGTCTCCATGCTCGTCGGCACATCGAAGTTGGTAGACACGGTCTTCGTGCCCGTCGCTACGCCCATGGTGCTGGGGTCGTGCGTGCGTGCGTAAAAAACGTGGCCGGTGCCGTTATTCGTAATGCGCACCAATGGATAGTTGCTGTTCATTTGTGCGTCATCCCCGTAGGCCGCGCCGTGGGTCAGACCGTTGAACTGGGTTCCGGAGATCTTGTAAGTGTCCCCGCGAGTTACGCTGGTCGGAGCATTCGTGATGGCTGGCGCCCACGACTTTTTATACGTGCCTTTGGCGGTATAGATCTCGGCATCCTTGTTCACGCCGTCGGCCAAGGTGTAGAGGATCTGGCCGGTAGGAAGCACGAGAAAACGTCCTACGTAGGAGGTGGCCGGACTGCCGGAAACCTTCACAGTAGGTGCCTTAGTAAATTTCTTGCCGTTGAATTCGTAAAAAGACAGCGGCGGATTGAAGACACCAGGGCTGGTCTCGCACAACACGTTCCCGTCCGGCAGAACCGCGGCGGGACCATCCGCCATGTCGTTCCCGCCGGGGAAATCCGGGCCTTTGGCCCATTTGCTTGTCTTCGTGTTATAGATCGCGGTGTGCCCCGCGCCCGTACCGTTTGCGCCCATAGCGAAAACGGTGCCGTCGGGACGCAACAACTCCGGTCCGATTTCCTCTTCAGAGTTCAGCGCGAGAGTCACGATCGTGCTGCCGGCGCTTGTCCACTTAAATTTCTTGGGATCGAATATCTCGGAGTTAGGAACATCCTGAGTGTCGACCAGGATAACCTTGCCGTTGGGCAGCAGAGCCATTCCTTCCTCGACGAAGCCGTCATCCTTGCCCGTGCCCTTGAGGGTCCATTTCAACGATTTCGGATTGAAGAAGGCGTTGACCTTCGTGACCGCAAACCCTCCCATCCCCATCATGAAAACGCCGTTGGGCAGAACGACGGCAGGCGAATCGCCGATATTGGCCCATCCGTTCGGAGGATTGACGTTCGTCCATTTGTTCTTGATCGGGTCATAGATCGCGCCCAGGTTGGTTTCGACGCCCTGCAAGAAGTTGTATTCTCCGCCCTCGACCAGGACGCGGCCGTCGGGCAGAACCTGCGAAGCAAAGTACAGCGGGGCATAATCCGACGGCATCGAACCCAGCTTCTTCCATGTGCCGTTGAGGTAGCTGCCGCTGTTGTCCGGCTGGAGGGCCCACCAGTTGGGCGTATTGTATTCATGCACCATTGCTCTGCCGTCAGTCAGCATCAAAGCTGTGTCAGTTTGAAAGCTGGGTGGATGGGTCAGGCCTTGCCACTTTTGTGCGCTAGCCAGACTCGCCAGCATTAATCCGGCGATAAGCACGATTCCAATCGTCTTCCAAATTCTCATTGCAGTTTCTCCTTAGAAGGTTCTGTCAGGGTGATGGGGAAATGGGATCTACACGTAGCCGCCCACTGGATTGCTCAGCAAACTAATCTAGAAAAATCGCCGCAAAACTTTAACCGGAAGCCCGCTCCAAGTCAATGTGGCCTTTCGTCTCTTTACCGACATCCTTCAAGAATCCAGCTTCAGGTATCTAGAAAGAACGCGGCGGAAAAACCCCGATCGACAGCAAGCCCGGACTCTGGAGGTCGATTACCGGCGATTTGGAGGATTCTTTCAGCGTGCACTTCCCCCCGCTCGACATAACATTAACAATCGCGATCGAACTGGGCGAGCCAAACTCCGCCCCGTAGATTACGTCCCCGGTGCCCGAGTTGCTCTCAGTTGCCAGTGTCCCCAGGTATGCCCAATCACTGTCAAAACCCCGGAGAGGACCGGAAGTGCACCCCCTCGAAAGCGTGCCGTTGGTCTTGTCGAAGAATGCGGCCACGATCCGGCCGCTCTGTGTGCTGCCGATGTAAAGAAGGGTCTCATCAGGGCTGAGTAGAACAGTGCTGGAATTTCGGCTGGAGCCGAGGCGGTAGACAATTGTCTTGGTCAGCTTGCCGGACGAGATATCCGACACTTCGACCGTCGTGGTCACCGAGACGTCGCCAAAAATCGCGAAATGTCCGTCACTCGTGATGTCTACTCCGCCCGGCGCATCGCCCGCCTTCATGAAGCCGGTCGAATTCTGTTTATCGCCATTTGAAACCGGCTCTCCGTTCGAGATGTCAAAGGACTCGATGGAGCCGTCTACATAGGTAACAACCAGGAGATTGGCGTGGATCGCCATGCCATCCAGCGACCCGCCACTCAGCCCTTGCGCGCTAACGTCTCCGATGAACTTCAGTTTGCAGTTGGGCAGAATCTTGAACGTGCCGATGTTGTTCGCGTCGGTGAAGCTCGCATACAAGTATTTCTTACTGACCGCCAGCCCGACGCCGTTAAGCTTGCCGTAATCCGTGCCCGACCCGGGGAAGGCGCCCGCCACCGAGAGTGTCGGTACCACGATGCCCGCGACCAGACCCGTGAAAGAATCCGAGACAAAGACGCATTGCTGCTTGCCATTCTGCAGCGCGGCCAGCTTATCCAGGCCAAAATATCCGCCCCCGGCTCCACCGTATCCAGTGGTAACGGTCGCCTTCTGAGTCAGCAGACCCTTTGCGCCAACGGCGTAGAAGTTGGAAGAGTTCGAAAGCTTCCCCGACGGATCGTTATTGGTAAAGATGTAGTGATTTGATTTCTCTGCGGCAAAACCAGAGGCCGCGAGAAGCAGAATCGCCGCTGCCGCACCTGCCCGTCGAAGTCCGGGAAAATTCTTCATGATTCCTCACGCGAAGCGTGCGACTTCGGCCATAGGAAAAATCCACTCGTCTTGATTGCCGCTACCGCATCGGACCAAGACGAGTGGATCAGGGTGTCACTGACTATTTCGCGTTTACTAGTTTACGGTCACAGACTTGGCAGCCGAAGGGATGCCGTTCGTGACCACTACCAAGCTGCTGGCTCCGGTTTCAATGCCAGCCGGCACGGTGAAATGAGTCGACTGTGCCTTGGTGCCACTTTGAACTAAGTAGCTACTCGGGTTGGTTGTCTTGGCGTAGAAAACGTGCTTGGTCGCGTTGTTGGTAATACGCACCAGCGCCCAGTTGGTTGCATCCTGGAAATCATCGCCATAGGCGGCTCCCAGTGACAGGCCGCCGAACTGCGTGCCCTTGACCACATACGTTTTTCCGTGAGTGACGGTGGTCGGTACCGATGTGATCGTAGGCTGCCAGGCCGCCTTGTAGGTTCCTTTGGAGGTGAACACTTCAACATCGTTGCTGAAATCGCTGAACAGCAACTGGCCGGTAGGAAGCTCGAGGAAGTGTCCGTAGAACGATGAGTCCCCGGGCGCGTTCGGCGGTCCAGGAACTTTCGTGAGTTTCGTGCCGTTCCATTCAAAGAAGATGGAACCAGTATCACCGTAACCGGGGCTGACCATGACGATCGCGTTCCCGTTGATTTCCAGCGCTCCCGGAGCATCCGCGGCATCAAGATTGCTCACTCCATTGACGGTCGGGAAATCCGGGCCCTTGGACCACTTCCCAGTTTTCGTATTGTAGATACACGTGTGGCCTGCGCCACTGTCATTGGCTCCGGTGGCGAACACAGTGCCGTTGGGCATCAAGACTGCTGGGCCCACCTCATGCGTGCTCGCACCCCAAAGCTGCTCAGGTGTGCTGCCCGCGGTCGACCATGTACCCTTGGCAGTGTTGTAGATTTCCGAGTTGTTCGTACCAGAGCCTGAGTTAACGTATGCGTCCACCGTCAGGACGTTTCCGTCGGGCAGCAGGGTCCATCCTTCTTCGTCATTCCAATCGGCTTTCCCGGAACCCGTGGCAGTCCACGTCAACTTCTTGGGATTGAAGAGGGCCATTTGTGGCGAGCAGCAGTTGGCCTGCATGTAAGTCCCGGAGGTGCCCTTGGGAAGAACGACCGTCTGGGCGTCGCCGATCGAGTTCCATCCAGTGGGTGGTTTCACGGCCGTCCATTTCTTCTTGACGGGATCGTAGATGGCTCCGAGGTTCGTCCAATCGCCATTGCCGAGGTTATATTCTCCGCCCTCAATAATGTAGCGCCCATCGGGCAACACCACTGAACCGAAGTAAAAAGGGCCGTATCCGCTGGGCAGGGAGGCGATCGGTTTGATCGTCCCGTTCACGTAGCTCCCGGTGTTGTCGGGGGTCAGTTTGTACCATTTTTGCGGGCTGCCATCCTGCTCCTCGTGAAGCAGAACTGTGCCATCTGTTAGGAGCGCGATTGCGCCGACTGGAAACTTGGGCTGAGTTTTCAATGGTTGCCACTTCTGTGCGCTGGCGATACCGGCTAGCGCTAGCAAGGCGAGCATGGGGCTTACCAGCTTTTTCAACATCTTCATTTTTGGTCCTCTCTTAATTTAGCGTCCCTTTAGGCGGGTTGGACGGGGGAGCTCAGCGTGTTGCCGCCACAGATGAGACTTGTAAAGCAAAACATTTGCCGCAAAAATCTACCCGGAGACGGCCGTGAAGTCAATGTGGCCTTTCTTCTCCTAACCAGCGAACCTGAGGCCGCGCTAGTGTGCCCGCGCGCGATTGTCCACGTAAAGTCATCCTTGACGGCGGGCAACTGAGCGAGCATCCACGTAGGAAAGGGCGTAAAATGACGCTATGATTCCTCAGGATCTCCTCGACATCTTGGTCTGCCCTGCTTGCAAAAGCCCGCTGCTGCTCAAGGAAACGGGAGACAGCTTGAAGTGCACTTCGTGCCGGCGGGTCTACCCGGTTCGCGACAACATCCCGATTATGCTGATCGACGAAGCCGTGGTCGATCCTTCCTAAGCGCCTACGCCCCCCAAAGAGCCGTATCGTTCTGGTCTCACACATCCCCTTTCGGTACGAGAATGACACTCCGCGTCAATATCCGCCGACCCAACCGCCGTCCGGAGGCGACAGATGAGTCCGTGCGCCTCATTCGATTCGCCGCAACTTATTGCAGCCACTTGAGTTTAAAGAAATATGAGACTCACGGGTGCAATTTGCCAGAATCTCCACAGAGCGGCAACAAAATTGCATGCAACGTAAGCAGCACTAACGGAGTCTAATAGGGTAAATGTGGTACAGGGTCGGAGGTGAGACGGCCATGAATGAAAGATTCAGAGAGAGATTTTCCGTTACCGAGCTGACGGCACTGCGAAACGATCTGCTGCAGGGCGGTTTGATCGATTCGCGCGAGGCCGCCGAACTCTTACAAGTGTTCCTCATGGGAAGAGGTTACGGGGTTTCGCCACAAGCGGCTTTTGACGCTGCCGGTCGCGTGGAAATGTCCGGCTGCTCAATCCCCGTCTTGCAGACCGAACTCGAGAACCTCGCCTTGGTCATGTGAGAGCGAACCAGTCAAGAGTAAAAAAGATCTGAGGGGATCTCAAAACCAAGTCAGCCCCAAAGAGTGATGAAGAGAGAAGCCGGGTGAACCAACCCGGCTTTGCTTTTTGCAAGACGTAGAGACGTCGCTTGCAACGTCTCCGCCTGGAATCTCCACTTCACTCGTACCGCAGACTCTCCACCGGATCCAGCTTAGCCGCCCGCGCCGCCGGCACCGTTCCAAACAAAATGCCAACCAGCGAGGAAACCACGATCGCCACGATCGCCGACAGTCCCGAGATCGGAATGCGGTATTCGGTCAGGAAGCGCACCGAAAAAGGCAAAGCCAGTCCAATCACGACTCCTGCAAAACCTCCAATCAACGAAATCAGAACCGCCTCCGACAGGAACTGAAAGCGAATTTCACGATTGGTCGCCCCCATGGCCTTGCGGATTCCAATTTCGCGGATTCGTGCGCTCACCGTGGCCAGCATGATGTTCATAATTCCGATTCCACTCACCAGCAAAGTCACGGTTGCAATCAGCAATAACACCAGCGTCAGTGCATTCGCAGTCCGATCCGCCACCGCCACCAGTTCGGTCAGGTTCTCCACGTCATAAACCGATTCCGACCGGTGACGCGACTGAATGACCTTGCGGATCTGTTCCGTTGCCGGGACTACCATGGAAGCCTCGGCAGTCGAAAAGTACAGCTGCTTCACCTCCGGAGTATCGGTAAAGTAGCGGCTCACCGTATAGGGAATCGCCACGGTGTTGGGAGTCACTTCGGATTGCCCGAAAGTGTCTACGCGCTCCTTGAAAGTGCCGATGATGGTAAACGGCAGACCGCTTAGCTTCAGAACTTTTCCCACCGCTTCGTCGGTCGATCCGTAAAGCTGTTCTGCGAGCTTTTGTGTAATCACGCCGACCTTGTTGTGGGCCTGCTCATCCTGGGCGTCGAAGAATCTCCCGGACAGCACCACCAGATTCCTCACCCCGCTGTACTCGGGAAAAACCCCAAGCACGCGCAGGTCGCGCTCTTTGCCGTTCCCAACCGGTACGCGATCGTCGAATGGAACCACAGGAGACGCGGCCGCGACCCCCGGCACCTGCTGCAACACCGCGTGCAGGTCGTCAATGGTCAGCGGGTCAGGAGTCGCATCCCCCGCTCCGCTCTGGTATTCCGCGTACACCATATTGGCGCCGATCGCCTGGATCTGATTCAGCACATACTGCTTCCCCGTCATCCCGATGGTTACCACCAGAATTAGTGACGCCGTGCCAATCACCATGCCCAGCGCAGTTAGCGCAAACCGTACTTTATTGCTGCAGAAGGTGTCATAGGCGAAGCTGATGATCTCGCCCAGCACCAGCTTAGGAGGACGGTTGGCCGCCGCAGTGGCAGTAGTCGGCATGTAAATTAGATGCTACGCGGAGCCCGCCAGAGGCGCAATTGACCAGCCAGCTCGCTGACTGGTTGTAGGTGCGGGCGTCCTCGCCCGTGCGGCATCGGATAAAGACACTTACCAGGAGCTTCTCGACTTATCCCTGACGCTCAACCGCGCCGCCCCGCGCATAGTACTCGGCGTACCCCGGTTCCAACCGCCTTCCGTTGGCGCTGAAAATCCGGAAACGTCCCAGGCCAAATCTCTGCAACCCAAATTGTAGAGTGGTGTTCAGCACCCCCATGCCGTACTTCACGCTGCGTCGAAAATTGATGGAGGAAGCATCCTCAAAATACTTCGTCGGACACGACACTTCTCCGATCCGGAAACCGAAATGCACGCATTGCGCCAGCATCTGGTTGTCAAAGACGAAGTCATCGGAGTTCTCAAGCAGCGGCAGCCGGCTGAGCACGTCGCGGCTGAACGCCCGGTACCCGCTGTGATATTCCGAAAGCTTGACCCGCAAAAAGAAGTTTTCGAACGCCGTCAAAAACCGGTTCGCAATATACTTCCAGATCGGCATGCCGCCTCGCAGTGCCTGTCCGCCAAGAATCCGCGAACCCAGCACTACGTCGTAAACGCCGTACGCGACCATGCTGGCCATCGCCGTAACCAGCAGCGGCGTGTACTGATAATCCGGATGCAGCATGATGACCACATCCGCACCCGCAGCCAGCGCCTCGCGATAACAAGTCTGCTGGTTGCGCCCGTAACCGTAGTTGCGGTCGTGCAGGAAAAACTGTAACCCCAAATGCTTCGCGACTTCGATGGTGCGGTCGGAACTGTGATCGTCGACCAGAATGCGGATGTCCACTAGATCGGGCAACTCCCGAACCGTTGCCTCCAGCGTCTTCTCCGCGTTGTAAGCGGGCAACACCACCGCGATGCGCTTGCCGTTAATCATCCCTTCCCTCAATGACTCGCAGCCGCCCAAACAACCTCGCCGGGTTTTTCGGGGCGAGCTGCTCATTCATGATAACCCGCGCGCCGCGGGCTTCTACACGGGCGGTCCGGCCGGGGCCCCAGATGGTTTTAGTTTCGGCGTGTTCTGTCCAGGGTTGCGCAGGAACAATTCGATTTCCTGCGCGATCCGCTCCAGTGCCACACTTTTCGACGGGCTCTTCTTTACCGCCGCTTGCACCTCATGAACCCCAGCCAAAGCAACCGCCTGCACCTCGGGCGTTGCATCCGGATTGACGGCGAGGATCATCAGCCGCTCGGCGATTTGGCTTTGCACCACTCCTGCCAAGTCTCGTTCGGCAGGAGTCTTTGCCGACCCGGGGAATCCGGCCGTCACCAATGCGGAAATGACAGCTTGCGGCGAGAGCGCATTGCCGTCTTGTTGTGAAATCACGGCCAACCTTTGCATCCGTCGCGGATCGAGCAATCCGCCCACAACAATTTCCGCGACTGCGCGCGCGCCATCCTGCGGACTGAAAAGATAACCCGCAGACGACGTGAACCGTTCAGGATCAGCATCACGATTCTCGACCGGCCCCAACCCGCTCCAGAGCCGCGCCGGAATCGTTAATTCAGCCGGATCAAGCGCATGCAGAAGCAGGCGCAGCGCTTCTCTCTGACTATCGGCCGGCCACACAATGACCGCCGGTTGTCCGTCGCCTGCCAGCGAGAGCGGGACCTTCGCACTACCCACCACATTGATTGCGGCGGCCAGACCGTAGCGATGGAACAGGTAGACCAGCGGGAAACGCGAAGCCAGCATCGAGACCGGCTCGCCCGGACGCAACATCCCGGTGCTGTAGTGGGCCAGCAGTGCGTCGCGTACTGGAACAACTTCTTTCAGCCACGTCACCGGGTCTGGTCCGTCGTCGTACGCGTTCCAGCGCGGATCGTCATAATTTCCCCATACGATTCCCTTCGAGATCGCTCCCTTGACAATGCCGTCGAGCCGGGCTTGTTCGTCTTTTGCTGCAAGTCCGGGCACGCTTTCGCTGTATCCCCACTCGATCGCGAAGCGGTCGTAGCTGCCCACGCCCTGCATATAGGCATCGGAGAGATCGGCCGTCCCGTCCGCCCGGATGTGAATTCGCGGCGCAAAATAATCCATCACTGAGCCGCGGTCATACGTGCTCGCGACGAAGTTATGATCCAGCCCGAGCACGTGTCCCATCTCGTGGCAAGTAAGCAAAGCGAGGCGATTCAACATCACCTGTTCTTCGCTGGTGTGCGGATCAAGGTTGTCGAGCGCTTCGAACGTGTCCAGCGCGGGCTCCGCGTCTCCCTTGCCAGACGGAATCGTCGATTCCCAGTAGTTGTTCACGGTTCGCATGCGATGCGAATCGAGTTGCACCACGGCATGAATGGTCTCGCCCGTACGCGGATCGTCGTGCGACATGCCCACCGACCAACCCCGATCGGACCGGTTCGTCCATTGAATCGTTGGGTATCGGACGTCGAGCGGGTCCGCTCCCTCGGGAAGATCCTCGATGCGAAGCGCGTCCTTAAATCCGGCCTGCTCAAACGCCACGTTCCACCACAACGCTCCGCGCCGCGCGGCCGAGCGGATCGGCTCGGGAATCGCGCGATCAAGATAGAACACGATGGGCTTGACTGGCTCGCTCAGCGGAACATTCGGATCCTTTTTTTGCAGACGCCATCGGCTGATCAGATAGCGGGTAAGCGGACGGTCGTAGGGCTGGGAAAAATCCTGAAAGCTGGGGCCAAAAAATCCCACACGCGGATCCTGCGCCCGAGGCTCATATCCGGGTTCCGGCAAAGCCACAAACGAGTGATGCTCGCGCACGCTCAGCGTACGCGGGTCCGGCTGGTTCAGGTTGCTCTCCGAATCCGTGGCGAACGTCAGGAGCACTTCGACTTCGGTATTCAGTGGAAAACTGCCACTATGCTCGGGATCAACCAGACTGCGATCTTTATCCAGCCGCCAATCCGCCCCGCCGGACTTCTCGTCCCGCACCGTGGCGCCTCCCACAACCCGGGTCGGCCGCCGCAACTGCGATTGCAGATCGAAAGCGTCTCTCACCAGGAGCCCGCTGGCATCCACCAGCACGGTGCCATCCTGCTCTACCTCGACCGGAAGCGCGGCCAGCACAGACGTGGGAAAACTGGACTCTACCGAATGTTTGAGTTCCGCGTTGCCATTTTCGGCGCGAAATCCAGGGTTCTCCCGGATCACCAGCACGCGCAACCCAATCCGGCGAAAGCGGCACAACGCTGCACTCCCAAACGAACTGCGGTCCGCGAACACCTGCGTCGAACCAACTCCCGTGCCCATGCCGGTAAAGTACAGAAACTCCCGATTCAGGGCGGACGGCGAGAGTTCAAACAAGATGCTGCCCTTTTTTTCATCCCAATAATACGGAAGAAATCCGGCATGCTTCGGCAGTCCCGCAGTGCGCGAGGCCAGCGTGACCGCTCCGCCGGGCGGCGGCGCAGGAGTCTGTGCCTGCACAAGCGTGACGGCAACGATAGATGCGACGAACCACGCAAGCTTCATAAGCCTTGTCTTATATATCATGCATCGATGTATGCTCAACGAGGCTCGAACGACCCACTAGTGTCTGAAGTCAGAGGCTCGTTGATAAGTCGACAGCTTTGAAGGGGCGCGGCTTCAGCCGCGCCGAAAGCGTGCTTTGGAAAATACGGGCTTTAGCCCCTGAGGCTACACATCGCTCCATCTCAACTACGCGAAGTCCACAAATGAACCTCTGACTCAGGACAATTTAATCGACCCGAGAAAGTCATGCGAAAGATCGCCATCAAAACCCGCAAGAAACGCGAAGTCCTCGACATCACCGAGACAATTGAGGCTCTGCTCGAAAACAATCACTCGCAATCATCGGGAATCTGCAATCTACTTATTCTCCACACCACGGCTGCACTGACCACCGCAGATCTCGATCCTGGCACCGACCTGGACATGCTCGACGCCTTCGAAGCCATGATTCCCAAGTTGCGCTATCGCCATCCGCACAACCCGGAGCACGTGCCCGATCATATCCTGTCAGCGCTCATCGGGACGTCGGTCGCCCTGCCGTTTGAGCGCGGCAAGTTCGTTCTCGGAACCTGGCAGCGGATCGTCCTGATCGAACTGGACGGCCCGCGGCAGCGGGAGCTGGTTATGACCGTGACACAGGAGGATTAGCTTTGCGTCCGGCTGCCGAGCGGATGCCCCACCCTTTCTCGCGGCTTTGCAAAAACGGTGAGGAACCAGACTGTCCTCGATTTATTTCGGTTGCGGACGAGGCGTCCGCTGCTACGTGAGCTGTGCTCTGCTGTTAGGGCTTCGTCGGTGGGGCCGTCGGCGCTGGCGGAACGGTTTGTTCGGGAAGCAGCGGCGTCGGCCGGTAGAGCGCGGCCTTCACGGAGTCTGGCAGCTTATTCGCGTTCGCCAGCATCAGGCTGACCTGCCACATTTGTGTCTGCGAGAGGGACTCGCTGAAACCAGGCATTCCCGTGAGCCGAATTCCGTTTGAGACCTTCCAATACGTCGCGCCCGGCGGATCGTCGGTCACGCCCATGCCTTCAAGCAGCTTCGGCGGCTTGGGAAACATTCCCCGCGCGATCGCGGTGGGAGTGCCGCCAGGAAGGCCGTGGCAAACCGCACAATTTTCCCGGTAGACTTGCGCGCCCGCCGCGAAATTCGATTCGTCTGCAGGAACCGGAACGGATTTGGGCATCTCTTTCGCGACGCGGGCATCGAGTGCGCTGGTCGCCAGCGTCTCTTCGAATGGCATCGGGGACGCAGACGTGGCCACGGGCGCGTGGCCCGTAACGAAATAGATGTATACGCAGAGCGGTATTGCGATTAAACCAACGATCAGACCGATTAAGAAAGTTTTCAATGGGCCCTCCTTAAGCTGAAGCTCGCAGTATACACAGAACAGTTGGCAAGAAAGGAAAACGCCGCCCAAACTGCAGGCGGCGTTCAGCAGAGATTCGTTTCGGCTTAGCGATGGCCTCCGTGAGAAGCGGAGCCGCCGCCGGAGCTGCCGTGAGAACTCCCGCCGCCATGGTAGCCGCCGAAGGAGCCTGAGCTATGCGACGACGGCGCGGAGTAGATGTGGCCACCGCCGTAGGATCCGCCGTAAGACGGCGCGCTGTACGCGCGGCCACCATACGACGGGGCGCTGTAGCCGCGATAGCCGCCGTAGTTGCCGTACCCGCTACCGCTATACGAACGGGCCGAGTAGTTTCCGCCGCTTTGGGCTGACGAATAGTTGCGCGGCGCGCTGCTGCTGGGCATGTTCCGTCCAAAGTACGGGGTTGAGTATGAACGCGGCGCCGAATATGTATTCGGGGCTGTGCTACGCGCGCTCATGGTGCTTGGCCGGCTGACGCTGCCCTGCGCCGGGCGCGGCGTTGATCGTGACAGAGGCGATGAGGACGCGTTTCCAGTTCGCGCGGTCGTGCCGGTTGCTGGCCCCGATAGGGACCTCGCGCCACTCTGCGGCGGGCGAGGTACGTTGTGATTCATTGCCATCTGCGTCGTGGCCGACGGAGTGTTCCGGCTCATCGCCGAACTGCTAGCAGCGCTGGAGCCGCCGAGGCTCTGCGGCGGCCGAGGCACGAAGCGTCCGGCCGGAGCGGGCATCGATCTTGCATTGGTCGATTGTCCCTGCGGCGCGCGACTTTGCGTCGGGGCTCCGGGGCCACGAGAAGCCGGAGCCTGCGTGGCAGACGGCCTTGCGGACGTTGCCGGCGGAGTCATTCGGCTTTGCGTCGGCCGCGACGCGACTGCCGTAGACGGTCGTGCTGCTGCCGAACCTGCTTTCGATCCAAGCGTGCTGTCGCGGGTCGGGGAAGCGTCCGGTCGGCTGATGCTAGACAGGTTTCGTAACGCGCTGGGCGACGTTCGGGCGGCAGTCGAGGCAACCGGCAGACCGTGTTCAAGAGTGCTTCTCGGAACCGCGGTCAGCGCACCAGGATTGCTGGCATAACGCGGCATGCCGACGCCGTTTCGTCCGTAGAGCGCCGCACCGTTTCGGTTGTTGTAATAGTTATTCGTGATGTTCGTGATATTGGTGATGTGGGTGTTGCTGATGTTGACGTTCCGGAAATAACCCCGGCTCGCGCCATACCACGGAAAGAATGGCTCACCCCAACCCAGCGGGCACCAGCCAAATCCGCCGCCAAAACCGAACCCGAAGCCAATGCCAAATCCGGGGCCACCAAACCACGCCACCAGAGCGGGAGCGTAGTAAGGCCGCACATAGTAGGGTCCCGGAGACCAGCCCCAGTAGCCGCCGAACGAAACCCAGCGGCCATAGTGGAAGGGAGCAAATCCCCACGGCGCATCGTCCACCCAAGTCCATCCCCACGGCGCAACCCAGGCCCAGTGGCCGTAGCGATAGGGCGCCCAACCTGGCGCAACCGCGGTGGGAACCCAGACTGGCCCGTAGTCGGGCGCTTGACGCCAGGTTCCATACTCGTCGAGATCGTCGGCTCCAACTACGCCTGGGGCCACGTAGCGCGCGGAGACGGAATTGTCTTCGCGCTTGTCACGGACCTGGCACCAATCATCGAAGCCGTCCGGTTGCGGTGCCACGCCAATTTGACTGGTCAGCGAATTTCCATTAGTGAAGCGCGCCTGCTGTCCGGCGTGGACACGAATCGCGGGGCCCTGGCCGGTGGCTTCGCCCTCGCCCTTCCAGACCGTCACCACGGTTGCATCTCCGGCGGGATCGACATCGAAACGGTAGTCGCCGGATTTGCTCACGGTGAATGCCTGATTCGGGGTGTCAATCTCGTAGACTTCTCCGCCGTAGAGTTTGCGGACGTGCACGTTCAACGTGCCCTGGTGCAACTGCACCTGCACCGCGTCGTTGGTGACGTTGCTCAGGGTCAAACTGGTTTCGGAGCTGATTCGGAGAAGACCTGTGCCGAGATTCAGTTCGGCGCGGGAATCTTTGTCGGCCCAGACGTTGTCGCCGATGGTCAGCGGACGATTCAACGAGCCGTCGACCCAATCCCCAGTTCCTTGCGGCTGAACGGAAATGGCTCCAGTCATGTATTCCAAACGGGCGACACGTCCCGGAGGATCGACCTGCTGTCCTGAAGTGGAAGGCATTTGCTGGCCGGCTGGGGGAGCAGGGGCCTGGCTCGCAGGGTAATTGGTTGACTGGTCCGCGGGGTAAGCTGCGGACGCGTCCGCGGTGGCAGTTGTATCCTGGGCTGCCGCAGAAAGCGTCGTGGCGGCGAATGATGCTGTTAAGAGACCGATTTGAAGCAAGCGCCCGAAATTTTTCATGGCCCGACTCCCCTGGAACACCGCCAGTTGCTGCTGTGTTCCTTACTGCTACTACGCCGGCGCTCTTTGAAGGCTGACGCCGACAACTGACTTCCTCTGCCTCTATAGAATTAGAACACCTATTTGGGGCAAGAGTTGCAGAATCGTTACCGACGTTCGGCGACGCTTAGGGGAATTGCGGAGTTGCAGGCGAATGAGGGATTTGCCGTATCTGGTCGTGCTTTCACAGCTTTATTTTGCACGAGTTGCGCCCGGAGCAGACTGTTCACTTCTTCGTTAGCCCACCCCCCCTCCCCTGGTCTTTTGGAATCATGGGATTAGGGCCACACTACCCTCAAAATCTTTGAGTTAGAAGGACTTATATGCAAAATCTTCCCGACAAAGGGGTTAGCGGCTCCTCGTATTATCTATAGGCTGATGGTACAGTTACAGGATTAACTCGGAGCGCGCTTGGAAGTCAAGGGAGAAGTGGCGGAAATTGAAATAAATGCTTGCGCGCTTCCCATTGCGGGAAGGTAGTGCCTGAGAACTATTTTTTCGCCCCGGCAGGGGCTTGTCTGTTTCTCGCTTTTACCCACGGCTTGCGGCGTGGGCTGCATTCTTGCGCCGCTTCGCGGCTAAAAACATCAGGGCTTTGTTCCACCCCCAGGTTCGCGCACCCGAATTGACGTCAGTCCGAGGAACACGAGGTCCGCGACGATTGGCTGCTCTCGTTCTAATGGCGCGGGACCGAAGCGGCTTTGGCTGTAGACTCACTGCTTGACACTTGCCAGCAACTTGCTTTCGTCCGGCGTTGGCGGCTCGAATCTTCCTCCCAGATATTTCGCCAGGAATTCTTCCGAGGCGGCGTTGAAAGCCATGTTGTTGGCCGGCCGCGCAAAGCCGTGTCCTTCATCGGGGAAGACGTAATACAGGACCGGCTTCCCGTTCTTGCGCATGGCGGCGACGATCTGGTCACTCTCGGCTTTGTTTACGCGCGGATCGTTGGCACCCTGGCCGATGAGCAACGGGACTTTGATCTGGTCCGCTTTAAACAGCGGAGACTCCTCCGTGAGCACTGCTTCCGAGTCGCCCATGCGTTTGTGGAAAGTGGCCAATATCGTCGACCAATACGGTGGAATGGTTTTGAGAAGCGTATTGAGGTTCGACGGACCGACAATGTCGACTCCGCAGGCGAATGCGTCCGGCGAAAATGTTAGCGCGGCAAGAGTCGCATAGCCTCCATAGCTGCCGCCCATGATGCAGACCTTTGCCGGGTCGGCGATACCTTGTTTAGCGACCCAGTCTTTGCCATCCAGCAAGTCGGTGTGCATTGTACCGGCCCACTGGCGGTCGCCCGCATTCACGTATTGCTTGCCGTAGCCCGTGGAACCGCGGAAATTAATCTGCAAAACCGCGTAGCCACGGTTCGCGAGCCACTGCGCGTAACGGCTGTAGCCCCACTCGTCACGCGACCATGGACCGCCGTGCACAAACTCCACCGTGGGCAGGTTCTTGGCTTCCATGCCTGCCGGAGTAGTCAGATAACCGTAGAGCTTCATGCCGTCGCGGGCGGTGAACTCGATGGGTTTCATCGCCGAGAGTGTGTACTTCTCCAATTGCGGCCGGTTGCTGAAAAGCAGAGTAGCTTGCTGCGTCGGCCGGTCGTACAGATACCAATATTCGGGTGCGTCGTCGCTCACGAAGCCGACAATCCACTTGCTGTTATCGAGACTCGGCGAGATGTCAGCGATATCGCCGTGCCGAACCTTTTGCAGAACCTCGAAGTCAGCTTTCGTTTTGGGATCGAGGAACACATATTCTGTACGCTGCCTGCTGTAGCTGACGGCTTCGAGAGCGTTCGTCTTGGGATTGTTAATGATGTTGTTGACGTCGAACTGGGGATCTTCGGTAATGACTTTTGGCCTGCCGGTGGCGACGTCAATCTCAAGCAAGCGAGCGGCGTTCACGTCGAGACTGGTCGTGACCCAGAGGGCTTTGTTGTCCGGCGAGAAGCCGTCGACCCCGCCGAAGGTCTCATCCGATCCCCACTTGATCAGATCGCGCCAGGGAGTCTTGGTGTCATCGCGTACACGAACAATGGTTCCACCGTCGTCGGTCTGGGCTTGCGCGGCGCGGATCTGGAGCGAATTGTCGGCTTGCCAACTTTGAACGTCTCCCGGGTTCTGGGTGTCGAGTTCAACCTTCCCCGTTTTCAGATCAATTCGATGTACATCGAAAACTTTTGGATCACGCTGGTTCATCTCCACCAGGATGGTGTCTGGCGAACGCCATTGATAGGCAACGATGTCGACGCGAACCTTCTCGAATGGAGTTAAGTCTTTCGTCTGTTTGGAAGCGATATCGGTCTGATAGAGGCGCCAGTTCTCGTCTCCGCCAATGTCCTGCGTGTAAAGAATGTGCCGATTGTCGTATTGCCACAGAAAATTTCGAATGCCCCGATGTTTGTCCGCGGTCACGGCCCGGTCGTCAGTCTTCCCGAGCGTGCGAATCCACACATTCAGCACACCATCGACGGGGGCGAGATACCCGATCTGCGTGCCATCTGGTGAAATCTGGGGATCGGCACGCTCCGGATTCCCGAACAGTACTTCGCGAGGAATCAGAGGGGTTGTGAATTTTTCCTGCGCGGTAACAAGGCCGGCAATACATCCGCAGAACACGAGCACGGCGACAGCTTGTCTAAGGTGACGCATAGTGCCTCCAACATTCGAAACCATAATAGGCGACGATTACGGGAAAGGTCCATGCGCCGGATTTTCTGGATACCCCGGACGAGGCGTCCGGGGCGACGTGTGCTTATTTAGGGGTTACCTTCGTCATCCTTTGGAAACTGGCGTTACTCATGCGTTCTCTTCCTGCTGTGCTAGCTTTTTCTTTGGCCCGACTCGGAATCAAGCGCGGCCGCAGGGTGCTGGCGCTGCAGGTGTTTTCAGGGAGTCGCGGGGGGATGCATTGGAAGCAGGGGCGCAGGTTCAGCGCGAGATCATTCAGCGCGAGATCCATGGCACCAAGTTCATCGTGGCCAGTGGTTCGATGCAGCGCTTCATGGCCATGGTCGAGCGCGTGGCGGGGCACACTGAGACTGTCCTAATCACCGGTGAAACCGGTAGTGGTAAGGAATTGATCGCCTGCAGCATCCACGAATTTTCCTATCGGAACGGCAAACCCTGGATCGATATCAACTGCGCGGCTCTGCCCGAACACCTGGTCGAGAGCGAGCTGTTTGGCTACGAAAAAGGAGCCTTCAGCGGGGCTGACAACTCCAAGCCTGGACTCTTTGAACTGGCCGACAAAGGAACTCTCTTCCTGGACGAAATCGGCGAACTGCCATCCCATATTCAAGTCAAGTTGCTGCGCGTGCTGGACGGGGCTCCGTACTACCGTTTGGGAGGGCACCGCAAGATAACGGTGGATGTGCGGATCGTTGCGGCGACTAACCAAGACCTGGAAACGGCGGTGAAAGAAGGCCGCTTCCGCAAAGATCTTTTCCACCGCCTTAGCCAGTTTCAGCTTAGAGTTCCACCCCTGCGAGAGCGGGCGGAAGACGTGGTCGCGCTGGCTGAGCATTTCCTGCGTCTGAAATCGGAGGAAATGCGGTTCTGTTCGGAGGCTCTTCGCACCCTTCAATCTCATTCGTGGCCGGGCAATGTTCGCGAGCTTCGGAATGTCGTAGCCAAGGTCGCAATGGCAGCCTCTGGTCCTGAGATTGGCGAAGCTGACGTGCTTGCCGAACTTTCAGCGGAGCAGAAGACCGATATTCCGCTTCCCTCGGGTGACCTCCAGGACATGGAAAGACAGATGGTGATGAAGGCGCTCGAAAACACCGGGGGACACCGGGCGAAGGCGGCTGAGCAGTTGGGGATCTCGCGCCGGACCTTGACCCGGAAGCTCGGCGAATACAAGATCACCGCGCCTTCCAGTGACAAGAGCCGGGCGCTAGGTGCGCTTTGTTCGAAGCAAAAGAAGTTTTTCAGGGCAAAAGTAAACCTTCCGGTAGTGCTGAAAGACAGCCTCGGGCAGGAGGCCCAGGTAACCGCGGTGAATGTGAGCGTGGGTGGCATGGGACTGGAAGGATTGCCTGATCCGCGGCGGTCGCAGGGACTGATGGACATCTCCTTTATGCTGCCCGGCAGCCAGATCCGTATTGAGGCAAAGGTGCAGATTGTCTGGGCTGATCTGGAAGGGCGTGCTGGAGCTACATTCGTGGTAATCGAACCGGCAGTTTACAAAGAGCTGCAGGAGTGGACCAATCAGCGGATGAAAGAAGAGGGCTGGGAACTGCCGCTGTAAAGGGCCGCGCCTGCAATCATCAAACCTGCCAGACCGGGACAAAATGGCCGCACCCCTGAGCTGGGGACAGTTTGTCTCATCGACGTCGCAACCATCGTCCGCCTAAGTCTTTGCTGGACAACGTTCCAAGCTCTTCTCCCGATGGCTACACCCTTGCAGCAACACCCCGTACGCCCGACGTGCATTCGGGCGCGAGGAGTTGTGAAGTATATGGCGGGAGTTACCAAGGTCACTTCGAAATTTCGTCACCTGACGTTCTGGGGTGTGATCCTGGGTGCGACTTTCGCCTTTGCCGCGCCCCGAAGAATTTCCAAGGATTTGCAGCAGAAGTCTTCCGGACAATGGGTAAACGTCATTGTCCAGTACCAGGTTCCGCCCACCCAGGCGCATTTCAACAGAGTGATTGCGCGGGGCGGTACGCTCCATCAGACCTTGCCCTTGATCAGCGGCGGAGCCTTTACGGTAAAAAGTAGTTCTTTGGCCGCGCTCTCCAAAGATTCCAACGTGGCGTATATTTCGCTCGACCGGACAGTGCGGGCGACGGCAACGGTTACGGACCTCTACGACCAGGCAGTGCTGGCGCCGTACGCATGGTCGAAGAATTTTAACGGGAGCGGGATCGGAGTTGCGGTCATCGACAGCGGAATCAGTGGAAACCGCGACTTCACTCTTTCGAGCGGTACAGGGTCGCGCATCCTGTACAACCAGAATTTTGCCAGTGGTCCGAATACAACTGCCGACCTGTACGGACACGGCACCCATGTTGCCGGGATTCTTGCGGGCAACGGTATGAACTCGAAGGGCGCGAATTTTCACAAGGCATTCATGGGGATTGCCGACAACGTGAACCTGATCAATTTGCGGGTTCTCGACCAGAACGGCACAGGCAGCGACAGTGGAGTCATCGCGGCGATCCAGAAGGCCATCAGCTTGAAGAGCAAGTACAACATCCGGGTGATAAACCTTTCGCTGGGCCGCCCAGTTTACGAAAGCTATAAGCTTGACCCACTGTGCCAGGCAGTCGAAGCGGCATGGAAAGCGGGAATTGTCGTTGTGGTCGCGGACGGGAATGAAGGGCGCAACGATTCGGCTGGAACCGACGGATACGGGACTATCGCCGCGCCGGGGAACGATCCTTTTGCGATTACCGTGGGCGCCATGAAACCCATGGGCACTTCGACGCGCGCGGACGACCTCATAGCCAGTTACAGCTCAAAAGGACCAACGCTGCTCGACCACATCGTGAAGCCGGACATTGTCGCGCCCGGCAATGTGGCGATTTCGGTATTGGCCGCTTCGAGTTCGACGTTGGCGAAGGCCTCTCCTGCGAACATCGTTGCGCTGAGTTCGTATGGCAAAGGCAAGGGTGCTTCTTCCTATTTCACGCTGAGCGGCACCAGCATGGCTGCGCCGGTTGTGAGCGGAGCCGTCGCGCTACTGCTGCAGAAGAACGCGTCCCTCACGCCTGATCAGGTCAAGGCGCGGTTGATGAAGAGCGCGTACAAGACTTTTCCCCGGAACAGCACCGCGAAGGATCCGATCACTGGCCAGAGCTACACCAGCCAGTACGACATTTTCACCGTCGGCGCGGGTTACTTGGATATCCAGGCGGCTCTGTCGAGCACGGACCTGGCGCCAGCGACCTATGGGAGCGCGAAGTCTCCAGCCGTCGCACGCGACAAGAGCAAGAATGTGTACCTGGTTACGGGCTCCTCTGTGCTCTGGGGTGGCTCAATCATGTGGGGAACCTCCGTGGTCTGGGGCACGTCGGTGCTTTGGGGATCGAGCGTGGCAGGCGAGTCCGTTCTCTGGGGGTCATCGGCTCCTTGGGGCTCCGTGGTTGACAGCGGCTATAGCGTGCTCTGGGGCACGTCGATTATCTGGGGTGCGTCGAACGAAAACGAGACTGAAGCCATCCCGATCGAACTCGATGGCGAAAAATAGACTTGATGAGAATACGGACCGCGTTTACCTCGATTACTTAAGTTTGCGATATTCGCTGCAAGTGATTGCCCTCGCGCAAGTTAGTTGATATCACTAGGTCTAGCTCAGCACTTTGGAGATCCCCGCCCAGGGGAGTGTGTGCTTGAGGGCTTGGCCCGGCCCGCGATCTGGAATGCCTCGCAGAGGGTATCGAAACGTTATCCGCATTGCCAAAACTCGCGGCGAAAATTCTGATCACCGTTCTGATTGGCGGTTTTCTTGGCGCCACCCTGGTGCGCCTTGCGCCCGGCTTCGGCACGGATGAGGAGGAGCTAGACGCGCGACTCAGTGCGCAGAGCCTCCAGGCCTTGCGCGAAACGCGCGCCAGAGACGGCAATCTTTTCGTCTTCTATTTTCGCTATCTGAACCGGTTGGTGCACGGCGACTTGGGAGATTCGCGAACCCTGCAACGTACAGTTTTGCAGCTTGTGGCTGAGCGCTTGCCCGAGACTTTGAAGTCGGTCGCTCTGGGATTGGCGCTGGGCTGGAGCGCCGGCTTCCTGCTGGCAGTCGCGATCGTGATGTCGAGAGCCTGGTATCTCGATTTGTTGGGCAGCTTGCTTGTGGGAATACTGCTCTGCCTGCCTGCAGCCGTGCTCGCGTTGCTGTTTGTTTTGGCCCAGGCGCCCTCCCGACTACTGCTTGGATTGGTTGTCTTTCCAAAGATCTTCCGCTATTCGCGCAATCTGCTGGCGCGGAGTTCATCGTTGCCTCACGTGTTGACCGCGAGGGCAAAGGGCCTGGGCAACATGCGGGTATTGGTTTGGCACATTCTGCCGACGGCCGCACCGCAACTCTTCGCCCTACTCGGAGTCACGGTCAGTGTCGCCTTCACCGCTGCGATTCCGATGGAAGCCTTGTGCGACATTCCCGGGATCGGCCAACTGGCATGGAAAGCCGCGCTCGGACGCGACGTCGCTTTGCTGGTGAACCTCACGATGATTGTCACTTTGGTCACGCTGGTGGCGAATTCTGCTTCCGACATGATGGGCGGCGCTTTTCGCACGAGCGAAGCATGAAGTGGGCACGCACAACGGCGATTGTTTTTCTGTTGGCGGTATCCGCCGCGTGCCTGCTGGCGAACTTCATTGCGCCGGCTTCATATGCTCACCAATTTCGGGAGGAGCCGAACGCCGCGCCTTCCCGGCAACATCTTTTGGGTACTGACGACCTCGGTCGCGACCGCTTCTCACGTGTGCTTTACGGCACGCGGGTGTCGTTGCTGCTGGCGCCGGCGGCGGCCTTGCTCTCAAGTCTAATGGCGGCCTTCGTCGGTGGTATCGCGGGATTCGCAGGCGGGCGAGTGGAACGATGCGTGATGGCGGGCACGGATCTTTTTCTGTCGCTGCCGTGGCTTTTCCTGCTGATTACCGTGCGCGCGCTTTTGCCGCTGAACGTGTCTCCGATGGTTTCGGTGCTGATTACATTTGCGATGCTGGGATGTCTGGGCTGGGCTGGCACCGCGCGAATCATTTGCGCTGACGCACGAGTGCTGGCGCAATCGGATTTCATTCTTCTGGCGCGGGCTTCGGGCAGCAACGGCTTTCGGCTGTTGTGGCGTCATCTTGTGCCCAATCTGAAGCCCGTGCTATTCGCGCAGTTCTGGATTTCCGTGCCGATCTTTATTTTGACCGAAGCCAACCTCGGAATTCTCGGCTTGGGAGTCGCGGAGCCCCTGCCTTCGTGGGGCAGTCTGCTGCGAGAACTGGAAGGTTTTTCGACCATCTCTGGTCAAGCGTGGCAGTTGGTTCCACTCATTCTGTTCATCCTGGTGGTGAGCAGCTTTCATCTTGTCCTGACTAAAGAGGAGTTGCCGCTATGAAAAAGTTTCTGGTCTTTTGCCTTCTAACCCTGATCGCTCTCGGTTCAAGTATTGTGCTGGCGCAATCCGGCGGCGAACTGCATTTCTGCCTGCGATCGGAACCCAAGACATTCAACCCGTTGCTGGCAGCGGATGACGCGTCGGAAACCGTCCGCTACCTGACCGGCGGCGTGCTGGTTCGCGTGAACCGGCTCACCCAGGATCTCGAGCCCGAGCTCGCTACCTCCTGGAAGATCACGAACGGCGGAAAGACGATCACTTTCCAACTGCGCGATGGGCTGCGCTTCTCGGATGGAACTGCATTTTCCGCAGACGATGTGGCCTATACCATGCAGCAGCTCATGGATCCCGCATTGCACTCGCCGACCGGGGATGCATTTCGCTCCGGGGAAGGCAAAGTGGAAACCCAGGTTCTGCCCAAAAACCGGGTGCGCGTCAACTTCCCGGCACCCATCGCTGGCCTGGACCGACTGTTTGATCAAGTGGCGATCATGTCGGCCAAGTCGTCCCAGAAGGAGATGGCGGTGTTGGGGCCATACTACGTCGGGGAAAACAAAGCCGGATCGTACCTGATCCTGAAGCGGAACCCGAACTACTGGGAGAAAGATCCTTCGGGCCGTCCGCTGCCTTACATCGAGTCAGTACGGCTCGACATTCAGCAAAACCGCGACATCGAGATGCTGCGTTTGACCCGCGGGGAAATTCATTTCATCAACTCGCTCGATGCCGAATATTTCGACAAGGTGGCTGCTCAGGATCCGGCGATGGCGCACGATGCCGGCGCGTCACTGGATTCCGAGGAGATGTGGTTCAATCAGGTCGCCAACTCTCCGCTGCCGGCGTACAAGAAGGCCTGGTTCAGTTCAACGAACTTCCGTCGGGCAATTTCGGAAGCGATTAACCGCGAGGATCTGGCCCGGATTGTATTTCACGGCCACGCGCGTCCAGCAGTCGGCCCGGTATCTCCAGCCAACAAATTCTGGTTCAACGCGAAGCTGCAGGCACATGCATTTGATCAGAAATCCGCGCTGCAGCGCCTGGCGCAGGATGGATTTCGCTTTCAGGACGGAGTGTTGCGCGACCACGAGGGCCACGCTGTCGAGTTTTCAGTGATCACCAATGCCGGAAACAAGTACCGGGAACGCATGGCGACCATGATCCAGCAGGATCTCTCGGGCATCGGAATCAAGCTGAATGTGGTCACGCTGGATTTCCCTTCGCTCATCGAGCGCATCACTCATAGTTTCGACTACGAGGCTTGCCTGCTCGGCCTGGTCAACGACGAACTGGATCCCAACGCTCAGATGACGGTGTGGCTCAGTTCCGCCGACAGCCATCAATGGAACCCCAGCCAGAAAACTCCGGCGACCTCATGGGAAGCCGAGATCGATAAGCTGATGCGGGCGCAAGCCTCCACCCTCGACCCGAAGAAGCGTAAAGAAGATTTCGACAAGGTTCAGGAAATCGCCTGGCAACAGGAACCATTCATTTACCTGGTGAACAAGAACGCACTGTCGGCGGTTTCGCCGGCATTACGCAATGCGCATCCAGTGGTGCTGCGGCCACAGGTTTACTGGAATATCGATCAGCTCGCCCTGACCAGTGAAGTAGCCAGGAATCGCTGATGGATGCACCGCCGCTGCTGTCACTGCGACTCTCGGTTGACTATCCTGGGAAACCCGGGGTGTTGCGCGATCTTTCGCTCGACCTCGGCAGACAGGAAATCCTTGGGCTGGTCGGGCAAAGTGGTTGTGGCAAAAGCACGCTGGCGCTGGCTATCTTAAAGCTTCTTTATTTGAAGAGAGGTGAGGCACAAGGCTCGATACACTTCAATGGCCGTGACTTGATGGCCTTGAGTGAACGGGAGGTTCGGGCTCTTCGCGGGAAAGAAATCGGGCTGATCCTGCAAAGTCCCATGTCTTCGCTGAACCCGGCGCTGCGCATTGGAACGCAATTGGAAGAAGCCTGGAAAGTGCACCGGCGCGGCTCGCGAGACGAATGCCGCGAGGCTCTGCGGGCGGCTCTCGTGAACGTCAGCTTGCCCGGGGAACAGGAATTCGTCCGACGATATCCTTCGCAATTAAGCGTGGGGCAGGCGCAGCGGGTGCTGATTGCGATGGCGGTTTTGCATCGCCCTGCGCTGCTGATAGCCGACGAACCTACCAGTGCTCTCGACCTGATTACTCAGGCGGAGATTCTACAATTGTTTGCCAGCCTCAGCGCAAAGTTCGGGATCAGCATTCTCTACATCTCGCACGATCTGTTGTCGGTTGCGACCATCGCAAATCGTGTGGCAGTGATGCATCAAGGCGAAATCGTTGAGTGTCGGAGAACAGCTGAGTTGTTCCAGTCGCCCACACATTCATACACGGGCCAGCTAATTCGTGCTCTTCCGGTGGTGCCACGCTTTGCCGCCGCGAGCGCCGGCGGCCGGTAGCCTCCTTTTTGTGAGCCTTCGTGTCCTTTGTGGTTATTGGGTTCTAAGCCAGAAAGGCAATAACCACTAAGAACATGAAGGTTCACAAAGGAAAGCCGAATCTGGACTCGGGTCACTTGCCCGCTTTGGCCGGCATCGCCGCCGGAACTGTGATCTCCGCCGAATCGGGGGTCGTCCAAGTCGGTTTACCGTTTTCCAGTTCCAGGCGGTTCATGGTGACTTTCATTTTGCCACGATCGACGTCAATCAGCAGGTAGTGATAGTTAACCGCCTTACCAAACAATGGATCTCCGCGCTCGCGGGCGACAGGCACAGGATGAGCTCCGCCCCCGCCGGTGACGAAATATGGAATTCCGCCGTGCTCATACCGCTCGTAGTTGTGGACGTGTCCTGCGAGCACGACAAAACGGGCGCGAGTGTGTTTCTGCCGTTCTTCCAGCAGTTGGGCCAGAGTCTGCTCGGGATGCCGAGCCGAGTGTCCACCGGGAGTCGCCTCGGAGGAAACAGTGTAGGGCGGATGGTGGAGAACCAGGCAGACGAAGTCCACATCAGCGGGAATCGTATCCAATTCGTGGATGAGCCATTGCCCCTGAGGACCGGAAGTCTCGTCGAGAGAACTGTCAAGAACAAGCAGGAGCGTGTTGGCAGCACGCACCGAGTAGTATCGGTTATTCCGCAAATCCGGGAAATGCTGGAAGTAATTGGCGAGCGCGACCTTCTCATCGACGCGCAGATCGTGGTTTCCCAACGCTGGATAAACCGGAATTTTGTTTTCGCGCCAAACCGCGGTTTCCTTCTCCCAGACCTTCCAGTCGTTTGCTTCATCGCCGTTGTAGGAAATGTCGCCGCCGATGGATATGAAGGCAGGATGAGCTTCGGCGATCGCTTGTACCAGCGCCTCGCGAGCAGCGGGGTTCGATGCGTCAGTATTCTTGGGGTCGGTAAATCGGGTGTCGCCGTAAGCGACGAAACGGAAGGGGAGACTGATTTGTGGGTGTAACTCGAGCGACTGCGTCTGCGCCGATAGGACCGAAGCCGCGCAGACCAAGATAATGTTTGCGAAAACCTTGGGGAAAGTCATCGTCAGTTCATTCTGTTCGCTGCAGACGCAAGCGTCCGCGCTCGTGCGTTCGTGCCCTCCGCATATCGTCTAGCCACCGAGTATTGCAGCCGTCATTCCGCACGCGGAACGCCGCATGCTACATATCGCACTCCCATTGAGTCCAGCGCTGAGACAAGGTTGGCGCGAATTTGTTGTAGCTGCGCTGGCGTTAGAATCGCGTCTTGAAAAGGTGGATCCCAACTAACTATCGTATCTAGGTAGATCATCCAGTTGACTTTTCCTTTCAGCGGCTCAACCTGTGCCGTAGCCGAGCGGTCTTCCTCTCGGTATCTCAATTTATACAGTCCGACAAACTGTACCGAGAAGCGACCACCCAATACACCTCCACTGTCACTTTCGACATGCCGTCTTTTCAGGATGCTCCTTCTAAGTTTCATGGCACCGGTGAAAACGATCATCGTGCGCCGCACGGACGTGACGCCCGCCTACATATACTCAACTGTCCTCGCCCACCTTTAGTACAGCCAAGAAAGCTTCCTGAGGAATATCCACCCGACCGATACGCTTCATTCGCTTCTTGCCTTCCTTTTGTTTTTCGAGCAATTTGCGTTTGCGGGTGATGTCGCCACCGTAGCACTTGGCGAGAACGTTTTTGCGAATCGCATGCACGGTTTCTCGGGCAATGATTTTGGCGCCAATCGAGGCTTGGATCGCGACTTCGAACATCTGCCGCGGAATCAGTTCCCGCATTTTGGAAACCAGCGCCTTGCCGCGTTCGTAAGCGAAGTCGCGGTGCACGATAATCGAGAGTGCGTCCACAGGCTCGCCCGCCACCAGGATATCCATTTTGACCATGGGCGATTCCCAATAGTCGGCCAGGTGATAATCCAGCGAGGCGTAGCCGCGCGATACCGACTTGAGACGATCATAAAAATCGAGCACGATTTCGTTGAGCGGCAGTTCGTAGTGCAGCATTACGCGCGAAGAGCTGACGTATTCGAAGGTCTTCTGTTTGCCGCGCTTCTCTTCCACCAGCTTTAGAATGCCGCCGACATATTCCTCGTTGGTCAGAATGGTGGCCAGAATCACCGGCTCTTCGATTTTGGCAATCTCGCTGGGCGGCAGCCAGCGCGAGGGATTATCCACTTCGACCATTTCGCCGTTAGTTTTGTAAATCTTGTAGCGCACACCCGGCGCGGTCGTGATCAATTCCAGGTTGAACTCGCGCTCCAGGCGCTCCTGAATGATCTCCATGTGGAGCAAGCCGAGGAAGCCGCAGCGGAATCCGAACCCGAGCGCGACCGAACTTTCCGGCTCGAAGAAGAACGACGAGTCGTTCAAGCGCAGTTTTTCGAGTGCCTCTCGTAGTTGGGTGTGCTCGTGCGCATCCACGGTATAGAGTCCGGCAAAGACCATGGGCTTGATTTCTTCAAAGCCGGGCAGGGGTTCGATTGCCGGATTATTTTCTTCCGTGATGGTATCGCCGATTTTTGTGTCGGCAACGTTCTTGATATTGGCGATCAGGAAGCCGACTTCACCCGCGCGCAGTTCGTCGATCTCAACCGGCTTGGGGGTCAGAACGCCCAAAGTTTCAACATCGAGCACGCGCCCGTTCCACATAAGCCGGATCTTTTGTCCTTTACGAAGCGTGCCCTGGAAAACGCGCGTCAGCACAATCACGCCACGGTAAGGATCGAACCAGGAGTCGAAGATTAGCGCCTGTAATCGTTTTTCCGGATCGCCTTTCGGCGGGGGAACACGTTTGACGATGGCCTCCAATACATCGGGCACACCCTGGCCGGTCTTGGCGCTAATCAGAACCGCATCGGTGGCGTCCAGTCCCACGGCGCCTTCAATCATCTCCTTGGTGCGCGCAATGTCAGCACTGGGAAGGTCAATCTTGTTGATCACCGGAATAATTTCCAGACCGTGGTTGATGGCCAGATAAGCATTCGCCAGAGTCTGGGCCTCGACGCCCTGCGAGGCATCCACAATCAGCAAAGCTCCCTCGCAAGATGCCAGCGCACGCGAGACTTCATAAGAAAAATCCACATGGCCGGGGGTGTCGATCAGATTGAGCTGGTAGGTCTGGCCATCTTGTGCCGTATACATCATTCGTACCGCGTGAGCTTTGATTGTGATTCCGCGCTCCCGTTCGAGATCCATGGAGTCGAGCACCTGGGCCTGCATCTCGCGAGCAGTTAGCGACCCGGTTAACTCCAGAAGGCGGTCGGCTAGAGTGGATTTTCCATGGTCAATGTGCGCAATGATGGCAAAATTGCGGATAAAAGCTGCGTCCATAGCTGCGGGAGTCAAGCTTTGATTTTAACAGGCGGTTGTCGGTTCTCAGTTCTCGGCTAGAATCAGACTCCATGCTCGTCCTCGCCTCTGCTTCTCCACGACGCCAGGAGCTCCTGCGCAACGCAGGCATTTCATTCGTGGTGCAGCCGACCGATATTCCAGAAGTTCCCCGACCCGGAGAAGCTCCGCGCGCGTTTGCCGAACGAATGGCACGAGAAAAAGCTCTTGCCGTATCGCGCAAGCCGGATGGCCTTATTCTTGGCGCCGACACCATCGTCGTTGTAGATGCAGAAATCCTCGGCAAGCCCCGCGACGGCGCCGATGCCGCTCGAATGTTGCGTTTGCTTTCCGGCCGCACGCATCAGGTAATCACTGGAGTCTGTCTGGTCGGGCCGCAACAGAGAACTGAGAACCAGCAACCGGAAACTGGTATTGAAGACGTACGATCGGAAGCCACACTCGTCACAATGGAAACTCTCAGCGACGACGACATCCACTCTTACATCTCCACCGGCGAACCCATGGACAAGGCTGGAGCCTATGCGATCCAAGGCAGAGCCTCGCGCTGGGTTTCGAGCATCGAGGGAGATTACTTCAATGTGGTGGGATTGCCGGTGTCGCTGGTGTACAAAATGTTGCGTGAATGCGGATCGGCTTTGGCAGATACGTAGCTGGCTAGTCTCTACAGGTAACCGTACCTATGACTTTTTGGTTTTGTCTTTGTCTTCCTCGCCATCTTTTACAGCTGACTTGAAATTCTTGATGCCTTCGCCTAACCCCTTACCCAAATCTGCCAGCTTGCTGGGACCGAAGATTAGAAGCGCTATCGCCAGAATCAGCAGAATCTCAGGCAAACCCAATTTGCCGCCCATAGTGAAATCCTCCTTGCGGGGCTTGCCGGGTTGCCAGAGATCGAGTCGAAGCGCGCGCAAATGCCCCTGAGGAAAGTCTAGGCTCCTCCAGGGCCAGAGTCAAAGAAGCGAACGGAGGCCGACTCCCTATACCGTCTCAATGAGTTCTGCCAGCAGCGCAGTCCTTCGCGGTATATCAGAAATCAGGATGGACTCGTGAGCGGCATGCGCGCCTTCGCCCACACCGCCCAATCCATCCAACGTCGGAATGCCGAGCGCCGCCGTGAAGTTTCCGTCCGACCCGCCGCCGACGGCCGCTTCGTCGAGTTTCCAGCCCAATTGCTTGGCGATTTCTGCAGCTTTGGCATAAAGCGCGGCCGCGTTTGCCGTCCGTTCCATGGGCGGACGATTCATTCCGCCGCTGATCTCAAGTTTGCACTTGCGATTGAAAGGCTTCAAGGAACGAAGTTTGCGGTCGATGTCGGCCGCATCTTGTTTTCGCGCAACCCTCACGTCGAGCACCGCACTGGCTTCGGCAGGGATAACATTCACGCGCGTTCCGCCTTGCACCGTGCCTACGTTGAGCGTGAGACCGCGCTTCAAATCGACTAGCTTCGAAATCGCAATGACCTGTTTAGCCAGTTCGAGGATTGCGCTCTGGCCTTTTTCGAAATCGAGTCCCGAGTGTGCGGCCTTTCCGGTAACTTTCAAAACGTACTCTCCAATTCCCTTGCGAGCCGTCTTCACTGCTCCCCTTGGTCCATGAGAAGGTTCAATCACCAGCACCGCAGCGGATTTCTTCGCCAGATTTTCTGTGATCCTCCGAGAGGTGTCGCTGCCCACTTCTTCGTCCGATACCAGCAACACGGTCACTGGCCGCGGCAGTTTGTCCTCGTGCCAGTCTCGAAGCGCCTCGATCGCATGCAGCATGAATGCGATCCCCGACTTCATATCGAAGCTGCCCGGCCCGAACAATCGTCCATCGGCTATGCGGCAGGGCATGGTTCCGAGCGTGCCCATTGGATACACAGTATCCAAGTGTCCCAGCAGCAGTACAGGCTTTCCGCCGCGGGCGCCGTCGAAGTCGACCTGCAAGTGATCGCCAAAGTTCTGCGTCCGGTGAAACTTTGCGTGTCCGCCGAGTCCTTCAAACCTGCCGGCAAGGAGCGCGCCCATGCAGTCCACTGCCTGCTTGTTGTCGCTGGGCGATTCGGTCTCGACAAGTTGGCGGATGGTCTGGACGATCTGTTCTCTGCGTTCCTGGAAATAACTCAACTTCGTGATATCGCCTTGGGTCGCGGGTTTACTCTTCAAGACTTTCCTGGGCATGCAATCCTTCTCTGGAAGGGTTTAACAACGCGCGGTACAGTATAATCTTCGCTCTTCATCTTTCGCTTTTCACGTTGACGAGAAACGGCATGACCGATACTGCTCAGCCTGTAACCGAAGCTTCCGCGGCGGCTAAGATCACGCTGGATATCAACGAAATCCAGCGCATCCTGCCGCACCGCTTCCCTTTCCTTCTGATCGACCGCGTACTTGACCTTACGCGCAGGCAGCGCATCGTGGCCCTCAAGAACGTCACCATCAATGAGCCGTTTTTCGCCGGACACTTTCCTGGCCTTCCCGTGATGCCGGGTGTCCTCATCGTAGAGGCCATGGCTCAGGCTGGCGGGGTTCTACTGTTCACCGAGGTAGAGGACCGCGAGACCAAGCTGGTGCTGTTTACCGGAATCGAGCGGGCCAGGTTTCGACGCCCTGTGGTTCCAGGCGATCAGCTTCGGATTGAGGTCGTGGTGAAAGTCTGGCGCGGCAATGCTGGGCGCATGCAAGGGACCGCTTACGTGGGCGATACGCTCGCCGCAGAAGCCCTTGTCACTTGCCGGCTGGTCGATCGGTTGCGCGCTGAAAAGACACCTCCGCAATGATCGATCGAGGCCTATTAGCCAGGGTTGTCGGAAGATGAAAGCCCATCCCACAGCCATCGTCGATCCCGGCGCTAAAGTTCACGCCAGTTGCAAGATTGGTCCTTATTGCGTGGTCGGGCCCGAGGTCGAGCTTGGTGAAGGATGCCATCTGGTTTCGCACGTGGCTATCGAGGGACCCACGAAGATCGGCGTCGACAACGCTTTCTTTCCGTTTGGCTCAATCGGAATGGCGCCGCAGGATCTGACCTACGCTGGCGAACCCACGCGCCTCGAAATTGGCGATCACAACGAGATTCGTGAGTTCGTCACCATTAATCGCGGCACTGTGAAGGGCGGCGGAGTGACCCGCGTGGGCAGCCACATTCTGGTGATGGCATACACCCATATCGCCCACGACTGCGTGATTGGCGATCACGTGATTCTGGCCAATGGGGCGACTCTCGGCGGCCACGTCACCGTGGAAGAGTGGGCCACGGTTGGCGCGCTCTGTCCGGTACACCACTTTATTCGCATTGGTGCTCACTCGTTCGTCGGCGGAGGGACGACGATCACTCGCGATGTCCTTCCTTTTTCCAAAACGTCCGCCTCCCGCGATACGCGTGCGTACGGCCTGAATGCGATCGGGCTCGAGCGCCGCGGTTTCAGTAAGGAACGGATTCGCAAGATCCACCACGCATATAAAGTCTTGGTGGCATCAAAGTTGAACACTTCGCAGGCTTTGGAGAAATTGAAGTCGGAGCCGGACCGCGGAGAAGATGTGGAGATGCTGATAAAGTTCATCGAAGAGTCCGACCGGGGAGTGATCAAGTAGCACACAGCATTAGTCATGAAGATTGTCATCCTGAGCGGAGTCGGAGGATTCCGACATCTCAGACCCGTTACCACTACCGCAAGGAATTATGGTCGCGGATGGACAATCGGGCTTGCTCCGCCTCGCGGGATAGCTTTCATTTACACTGACGGGCGATGCCTGATAGCAAAGAAAAACTCGGCCTGATCGCTGGGAACGGCCGTTTTCCCTTTCTTCTGCTCGACGCCGCGCGCGCGCAGGGCTATGAAGTAATCGTCGCCGCTATTAAGGAAGAGACCTTTCCAGAAATCGAGACGCGCGGCGCTACCGTTCATTGGCTTTCACTGGGAGAGCTTTCCAAGCTGATTGAGACTTTCAAGAAAGCGGATGTACACCGCGCTGTCATGGCCGGTCAGGTAAAGCATAAGCAAATCTTTTCGAGCATCCGGCCGGATTGGCGATTGGCTAAGCTTCTGCTCTCGCTGGGCACTCGCAACACTGATTCTCTGCTGGGAGCAGTTGCCAAGGTTTTGGCGGATGAAGGAATCGTTCTGGAAAACTCCACCTCACTTCTCGAACCCCTGCTGGCCAAGCCGGGCGTGCTCACAAAGCGCGCGCCGTCCGAGCAGGAGCAGAGGAACATCGCTTACGGACGCGCCGTAGCCCGGCACGTGGCGCAATACGATATTGGCCAGACAGTGGTCGTCGCAGAGACTGCCTGTGTCACGGTCGAAGCCATGGAAGGGACCGACGCGACCATCGAGCGCGCAGGTCAGATCATGGCTTCGCTCGAGTCCGATCCCTCGACCTTGAGCCGCGGGCTGACCGTCATCAAGATTGCCAAGCCGAATCAAGATATGCGTTTCGACGTGCCCGTCGTCGGAGTGAGAACAATTGACGTGATGCGGAAGGCGGGCGCGACCTGCCTTGCATTGGACGCTGGCAAATGCCTGCTGCTCGACGGCGACCCGATCATCACCAACGCCGATGCGGCGGGGATCGCCGTTGTGGCAGACTAGCTGTCTCAAGTGCCGTGCAAAAACGCAACGCCGGTTAGGAGTTCTCCATGTCCGAAACTGCCCGTCTTGCCGACCAAATCCGCCGCGCCTTCGGTGGGAGCGCCTGGCACGGTGACTCCGTCCTCGAACTTCTCGATGGCGTCAATGCCAAGATTGCAGCGGCCCATCCGATAAAGAACGCACACAGTATCTGGGAACTCGTGCTCCACGTTGCCGCTTGGGATGGTGCGGTTCTGAAGCGCGCCGGTGGCTCGCCCGTAAAACTCAGCGGCAAACGGAATTTCCCGCCCGTGGACGATACCAGCGAGGCGGCTTGGCGCAAGGCTATCGAGCACGCCAAGCAAACTCATGACGAACTGGTGACGGCGGTTGCCGCCTTCCCCGATTCGCGCCTGCCGGAACAAGTTCCCGGCAAGACCGAAAGTTATTACAACTTCTTCTACATGTTCAGTGGAATCGTCCAGCACGAGCTATACCACGCCGGACAGATCGCCCTGCTGAAGAAGGCCCAGACTCGATAGCTGACGGGTTTCATCAACCGGTCATTAATCTATCGCGTTTGTGATTTAATCAACAGGTCTTCCAGCAACCGTACGACTGAGAACAAAGCACTGACCGAAAACATCATCAACGTCGCCGTGATCGGCGTGGGGGCGTTTGGCCGCAACCATGCCCGCGTTTACCACCAGCTCGCTCAGGAGGGTACCCCGGTACGGCTGGTCGGCGTAGTCGATCCGGATACGGAGCGGGCTGACTCGGTGGCGCGCGAATTCGGCTGCCGCAGCTTTGGCTCGATCGAGCAACTCACCACGACTCACAGCGAAGTCCAGGCCGCCTCGGTCGCGGTGCCCACCAGCCATCACCTCAACGCCGCCCGACAGTTGATGGAGGCCGGCATTGATGTGCTCATCGAAAAGCCGCTGGCCACTTCTCTCGCGGAAGCCGACGAACTCATCCGCGCGGCGAAGCGATTGGGCCGCATCGGTCAGGTCGGGCACCTGGAGCGCTTCAACCCCGCGGTTCGCGCCACCCTCCCGATCATTACCCGTCCCATGTTTTTTGAGGTGCATCGCCTAAGCGTATTCACGCCGCGATCTCTCGACGTGGATGTCGTGCTGGATCTGATGATTCACGATCTCGACATTGTGCTTTCGTTCGTGAATTCGCCCATAAAGGAAATCCGCGCCGTCGGGTTGCCCATTCTTTCTGGCAAGGTGGACATCGCGAACGTACGGCTCGAATTCGACTCCGGCTGCGTAGCCAACTTTACGGCCAGCCGGGTCTCGACCGAGCGCGTTCGCAAATTACGCTTTTTCCAGCCCAAGCAGTACGTATCACTCGATTACGGTCGGCAAGATGTTTTGGTGTTTAGTGTAGGTCAGGATGCGGCCTCGGGAACACCGTCGGTGAATCCGCAAATTCAGATGTCGAGGCCCACCACCACAGCGGAAGAGCCCTTGTACGCGGAGCTGAAATCGTTCCTAGAGTCAGTGCAGCGGCGCTCCCCGGCCACAGTCACTCTCGAAGACGGGCGCCGCGCTTTGGCCGTGGCTCTCGATGTCGTAGCGGCAATCGGCGAGCACGGCAGAAAAATCGATCTGGAGCGCTTGCACGCCTGATTTCCTCTCCCTTCGCTACAAGTGACGAGGACACGTCGTCAACAGGAAGTCTGCGCTCCGATCTTTCCTTTGCGGACAAAGGAAGATGAAGCCTCAAAATGTCAAGTTTTGTAAACGGATGACAGGACGATTGACCATCTGGATGCAAATCCTTAGTAACGCCTTCAGAGCTTCGCGGATTTGCGCGAAAGATGCGAAAATAAAGACACTGGGCCCGAGGCACCACCAAATTCGTGACGGCAGGCTTGAAGCAGTCAGGCATAAAGGGGATTTTCTGCCCTTACAACTAATGCCACGCTGCTCGTGTCTAACCAGCAGGTAAAGCTGTTCGATGTCAACCACGCAAATCCCGCCCGCAAATCCGGCTCCTTCGACGCCGCCAGCGCGACCTCCGGAGGGCGGAGTTTTGTACGATGCGCGTTACTGGGAGTCAGCCTATCGAGAGATGGTTGAGGCGCCCGCCCTGATCCTGAAGATGCAGGACGACCTTTCGCAGGCGCGCCGGCGCGAGGCGTTCTGGATTTCGGTATGCGTGCACTTGGTAGTTGTTCTGCTCATCGTCAATTCGCAGAAATTAGCCGGGTTCATGCCCCGGCGAGCCGCGGTGGTCATGAGTCCCGAGTCGAACCAGAAGGACCTTACGTATCTTGAGTTGCCACCTGACGAACAAAAGGTAAGCAAGCGCCCCAACACCAACATCATCTCCGACAAGGACCGCGTCGCCACTTCGCACGCGCCCCAGATCGATCGTCAGGAACTGAAAAAGATTCTCGACGCGGCACGCGCTGGTAGACCAGGTCCGAGCGGACCGCCGACTCCACAACCAGATTCAGCGCCACCCGCCGCGGCCTTAACCCAGAACCCTACGCCGCAGCCGTCGGGACCGCCGCCGCCCGCTCCTCCCGTGGTTGCGAAGCTGCAGACGCCGCAGCCAGCCCTGACTCCCCAGGCCGCGTTTGGTGGCGGCGCGATGTCCGCAGGTTCATCCATCGAACAAGCCGCCCGCGCCGCAGCTGCGAATCGCGGCGGATACGGTGGTGACGGTGGAAATTATGGCCTCGGCATGGGCAGAAAACCGACCGCCGCAATGGGACCTCTAGAGGTCCTCACCGACACCATGGGCGTGGACTTCGGCCCTTATTTACAGCGTGTGCTGCACGACGTAAAAGTGAACTGGTACAACCTCATTCCGGAATCGGCGAAGGCCCCGATTATGAAGAAAGGCAAGCTCACGATCGAATTTGCCATTCTCAAAGATGGCACGGTCGCGGGAATGAAATTAGTCGCGACCTCGGGCGATGTGGCGCTCGACCGCGGCGCTTGGGGCGGCATCACCGCTTCTAATCCGTTTCCACCGTTGCCCACCGAGTTCGGCGGCCAGTATCTCGGACTGCGTTTTACCTTCTACTACAACCCCGACGCTCGCGACCTTCAGTAATCTCCATTCTTCCCTACCACACCCGGCAACGATTCTCTCTCACCATAGCCGACCCCGCCTTGCAGTGAAACGCCTCCTGAAATTGAGGCGTATTTGAGCCCACACCGTTCGCCCGGTTTTTGTCCGGAGAATGCGGGTCGACAGTCGCACGCAGGCGTTTGGTTTCGTCGCGGGTGCTGGCACACCAACTCTGCCCGTAAGCAATGAAGAAACGCTGCTCGGGTGTGAATCCTTCGATCGGCTCCGGCCTCTGGCCCTTCGTGTCCTGCTGCCATGCCATGTACGCCAGAATCATCCCGCCCAGATCGGCGACATCCTCCCCCAGCGTCAGCTTCCCATTGATCTTGATGTTGTCCACAACCACATACTGCGAATACTGATCCGAGATGCAACTGGCACGCTGCTCAAACGCTTTGGCGTCCGCCGGAGTCCACCAGTCGCGCAGGTTGCCCTGCGCATCAAACTGGCGGCCTTCATCATCGAAGCCGTGGGTAAGTTCATGGCCGATGGTGACGCCGGTGTCGCCAAAGTTCGGAGCCGCGTCTGAATTTGCATCGAACAAAGGCGGCTGCAGGATGCCGGCGGGGAAATTTATGTCGTTCATTTGGTCATCGTAGTAAGCATTCACCGTGGGCGGCGTCATCTGCCATTCGCCGCGATCCACCGGCTTGCCGATCTTGCTCAGCTGACGTTGAAATTCGAACTCGCGGGCGCGAACCACATTTCCCATCTCGTCGTCGCGAACGATGGTCAGCGCGCTGTAGTCCCGCCACTTATCGGGATAGCCAATCTTATTGGCGACGGTGTGCAGTTTCTCCAGCGCATGTTGTTTAGTCGCGGGCGTCATCCAGGATAGCGAAGCGATGTCCTGCGCCATGGCCGCTTCGATTTCCTTCACCATCTTCTGCGCCCGCAGCTTGGCTTCGGGGCTGAAGCTTCGCTCTACGTAGGCTTGTCCCAAAGCTTCTCCAAGATCGTTGTCCACATAGCCGACACAACGCTTCCACCGCGGCTCGAGTTCCTGCGCTCCCTGCAGAGTCTTGCCATAGAAATCGAAGTTGGCGTTCACGAAATCGGCTGACAAATAAGGCGCATTCGTATTCACCAGATGCCAGCGCAAATAAGTCTTCCAGCTTGCCAGGTCTTCGCTTTGGATTTCCGCGTCTAGCGCCTTGAAGAACTCCGGCGTCTCCACATTGAGCGCTTCCACGGCGGGGAGACCGACTTGAGCAAAGTATGTCTGCCAATCGAATGACGGGCTGAGCCCACCCAATTGTTGAATGGTCATCTTGTGATAAAGCTTCTGAGGATCACGCCGTTCCACCTGCGTGAGCGATCCCTTCGCCAGAGCGGTTTCAACGCGCATCACCGTCTGGGCCTCGGCCGCAACCACGTCGGATTTGTCGCCAAGCAATTCAAATGTCTTCTGCAAATGGCCCACATAAGCGTTGCGCAACTCCTCGGACTTGGCATCGGTCTTGAGATAGTAGTTGCGGTCGGGCAATCCCAGCCCGTCTTGATCAACCTCGGCAATAACCTGGGTAGAGTCCTTGTAGTCCTGATCCGAACGAAAACTGAACAGCGCTCCGCTCGAAACCATAGCCGCGACGACGCCAGCGAGGTCCCGCTTGGATTGCATTTGCTGAATGCGGTCGAGAAGCGGCTGCAGTGGTTTGATTGCGGCGGCGTCGATCGCCTTCTCATCCATGCAGGCGGCGTAGTAGTCGCCGATCTTCTGCTTCACGGCGCTGCGGTCGGCGGCAGGCATTGCGGCGCTTTCCAGGATCTCGCGCAGAATTGCCTTGTTATCGTCCTCCATCTTGGAGGAGACGGACCATGAGGTTTGATCCGGCGGGATCGGATTTCTCTTGATCCAGCCACCGCAAGCATAGGCAAAGAAATCCGTGCACGGATCCACACTCGTATCCAACGACGTCACGTCGAGCACAGGCTGGGACTTCGCACGAGCAGTTTGCGCCACCACATTGGAGCTAACCGCCATCGTGACAAGAAGCGAAATGACAAGGAAGGTCAGAGCAGGCGTAGCACAGCGCAATTCAGTCTCCTAGGCGAGGAATCGGGGACTTTTCGCGTCATCCGAAGACCCTTATCGAGTCAGTGCACTTTCGAAAGAAATCATCTCGCAAAACATGCAAACAGCTTAGGCAGAAAGATCCGCGCTAAGAGCTAACAGCTAACAGCCAAAAGCTCCCTAAGACTTCTGCAGCCGGATCGAGCCATCCCCGGTATGAACCGTGAGCAGATTCCCACCACCGTTGATCTTTCCGTGAATGTTCTTTTCTCCGAGACGCCCTTCGACAGCCACCGGAATATCTGCTTCAATATGCCCATCGCCAGTATGCAGGTCGACGTCGGCGGCAAAGTTAGCTGGCAGTTCGAGGTTGACACTTCCGTCTCCGGTACGCAGGGTCCAGCTTGAGGTCATGGTCGAACCGGAAGTCGCCCGCGCTTCAATGCGGCCGTCGCCGGTGGTGAGTTCAAGCGTGTCGAATCGTCCAGCGGCAGTGATGTGGCCGTCTCCCGCTCGCGCTCGTAGCGTGCCGTCTACCGCCTCAATATCCTGATGGCCATCGCCTGTCTGCAAATCCATCTCGCCTTTGAAATTCGCCAGCCGGATGGAACCGTCCCCGGTATGCAGGTTCACTCGTCCTTCCCGCGGCATATGGATTTCCACCTCGACCCGGTATCCGTGCATATTGAAATTGAATATATGGACATCGTGCGGAAAATGAATCTGCAGTTCGACCGAATCCCCGGATTGGTGTTCCTCGATCCTGAGACCATGTTCGCCGATCTTGTAATGTTCGGAAGTAACGACTGCTTCAATGGTTTTCTGGTCCCATGTGTCCACATGGATGTTGGCGTCGGTAGTTTCCACCCGGAGATCGGGTTTTCCCGTAATCGTGTAAGTCTTCGACCACTCGTCCGCGCGCGCCAATGAAGCAACGGCCAGGAAGGCCCCCAATGCGACCAAGGCAAAGCGTTTCATAACCATCTCCTGAAGCCGAGCGGACACACTCCCACTGCGGCGTTAGAACTAAACGATGATACGCGCGGTTGGTCGCCGCGGTTCCCTGAAAGTCGCCAAGCCTTTGCCAAGTCTTTTTTAGAGAGCCCCAGTCACTTCCGGCGCTACAATGTTGCCATGCCCGCGTCGAGTCCAAAACGACAGCCGGACGCACCTCCGCCCCATCACCCTTCCCCGGAGCACCACCGCACCCCGCAAATCTACACCCTGGAAGCCACTGGCCTGCTCGTGATCGCGGGCTTGATCCTCATCCTGACCCTCGTCCGCTACTGGCATCACATCGCCTGGAGCGCCCGCTGATCGTGGTTCCAGATCCGCTGCTGATTGTGGTATTAGGTCCGACGGCGAGCGGGAAGACCGCGCTCTCTGTGGCGTTGGCGGAGCGCTTTCATGGCGAAGTGGTGAATTGCGATTCGGTCGCCATGTATCGCGAATTCGAGATCGGCACCGCGAAGCCCAGTCCCGCCGAGCGCGCCCGCGCCCCGCACCATCTGCTCGATTTTGTAGCTCCTACCAGCTACATCACCGCCGGCGCATATGCGCGGCTGGCAAGGCAGACGCTGACTGAAATCAAGTCGCGCGGCCACCTGCCGATCGTCGTCGGAGGCACCGGGCTCTATCTTCGCGCCCTGCTCGACGGGCTTTTTCCCGGCCCGCAACGTTCCGAAGAGCTGCGCGAAAGGCTGCGCCAGCGCGTAGAACAAAATGCTCCGGACTACCTGCACCGCGTGTTGCGCCGCCTCGATCCCGATGCCGCTGCAAAGATCCACGCGAACGACATCCCCAAACTCATTCGCGCCATTGAAGTCTGCCTCGCCTCGCGGCAGCAAATGAGCGCGATGTGGAAACAGGGCCGCGATCCGCTGTCCGGCTTCCGGATCCTGCGCCTGGGCCTGAACCCCAATCGTGATGCGCTCTACTCCCGCATCAACCAGCGCGCCGAGCAAATGTTCGAGTCAGGATTAGTAGAAGAAACGAAACGGCTCCTGGAGAAATACGGCTCGACCGCAAGCCCGCTTGCATCACTCGGATATAAGCAAGCTGTCCAGCTGCTGCGAAGCGAAATCGACCTCAAAGCCGCCCTGCAGGCCGCTCAGCAGGCCCATCGCAACTACGCCAAACGCCAGATGACATGGTTCCGACGCGAGCCAGATGTAGTCTGGCTGGAAGGCTTCGGCGACGACAAGGCCATCCAGGAAAAAGCAGCCGCGCTAGCCGCAAATAAAAACGTAGAAACGTAGCTAGCTACGTTTCGGCCCGTCCAAGAATCTCTACTCCGCAGCCTCAAGCCGCTCAGCAATCTCCAGCAGCTTGGTAACGCTGTTCCAGTTTCTTCCGGTTCCGGAAGTCTTCAATTTTTTCTCGACCGTTACCCAGGAAAGTTTCGATTGGCCCTGGCCGTCGGGAAAATAAATGTAGACCTCGCGACCGTCAACGTGTAGCTCTTCGGGGTCCGTCTTGATCTTAAGAACCTGCTCCAGCGCCTCGGCGGACGGATGGCTCTCGAGAAACGTCACCAGCAGTTTGCTCGGGTGGATATCGCGCCGGGTGCCGAACGAGTTTCTTGCCACCACGTCTCTAAGTTCAGAAGGAGTGCGAAGTATGACCCGAGGCCGAAAACCGAAACTCCGCTCGATCGCGTTTTCAATCCGCTTGCCCAGCGCGGGAAGATTCTGTGCTTTGGTCCGGAAAACAACGTTGCCGCTCACGACGTAGGTTTCGGCGTCACGCAATCCGATCGATTCGTAGAGCGTCCGCAGCTCCTCCATTCTGATCCGGTTGTGGCCCAAAAGATTGACGCCACGCAGCATGGAGATAATCACCGCCATAGCGAGTCCAGTATATTCGTTTAGGTGAAGGGCCTGAGACCTGACACCCAATCCCATGCTATCGTCTGCTCATGCTTCGACAGATTGGCTTACTTTTAGTAGTTGCCTGCGCTCTCCTCGGTTCCTGCCTCGCCAAAGAGAAATATCAGCAACCCGGTCCGATCCATCTCGACCGCGAGGGTGAACAATGGGCGAAGAACACCCTGCGCAAGCTTTCGACGGAAGAAAAAGTCGGACAGCTTTTTCTGGTCTGGGTCCGCGCCGAGTTTCTGAACCTCGAGAGTCCCGAGTATTTGCAGCTTCGCGACGAAATAACCAAGTACCATCTCGGCGGATTCACCATGACCGTTCCCTGGGATCCGCCGTTTCTCTACCGCAGCCAGCCCTACGAAGCCGCCGAACTGCTGAACCGCCTGCAGCAGGATTCCAAACTGCCCCTGCTGATTGCGGCTGACTTCGAGCGCGGAGTTACCATGCGTCTTCACGGAGCCACCGAATTCCCCCACGCCATGGCCTTCGGAGCCGCCGGAAAACTGGAGTACGCGGAAGCCTTCGGCCGCATCACCGCGCAGGAAGCGCGCGCCATCGGCGTGCACTGGAATTTCTTTCCCGACGCCGACGTCAACTCGAATCCTGCGAACCCGATCATCAATACTCGTTCGTTCGGCGAAGATCCGCAGCAGGTCGGCGATCTGGTAACGGCCTACATTCGCGGCGCCCGCGCCAACGGAATGATGACCACGGTCAAGCATTTCCCCGGCCACGGCGACACCGCAACCGACTCCCATCTCGGCGTAGCGCAAGTAACAGGCGACATGACGCGCCTCAAGTCCGTGGAACTTCCACCATTTCAGCAGGCCATAGAAGCTGGCGTGGATTCGGTAATGGTGGCCCACGTTTCCGTCCCCGCACTCGACGCCGACCCCAATCATGTAGCCACAACCTCACCGGCAATCGTGACCGGCCTGCTCAAGAACCAGCTAGGCTTCAAGGGCATCGTCGTAACCGACGCCCTCGACATGGCCGGCCTCACGCGGCTTTATGGCCCGCACATCGGCCGCGCCGCAGTAGACGCATTCAAGGCCGGCAACGACGTAATCCTCATCCCCGCCGACCTCGACGCGTCCTATCAGGCCATGCTCGCCGCCGTCCACAGTGGCGAGATTCCCTCAGCGCAACTCAATGCCTCGGTCCTCAAAATATTGAAAGCAAAGGCTTCACTGAATCTTTACAAGACACGTGTGGTGAACATCGAGGCGGTCTCTACTTTAGTTGGCAAACCCGAGAATCGCGCCATCGGCCAGCAGATCGCTGACGACTCGATCACCCTGGTCCGCGACAACGGCAAACTGCTGCCGCTAAAATCTTCTGGAACCGTCGCGCCCGGCCTTCCGTATCAGAGAGTGGAAGAAGTGCGCGACAACACGGTCGCCATAATCTTTTCTGACGATATGCGCACCGAAGCCGGACGTAAACTGGAGCGCGAGATCCGCGAACGTGTGCCCGATGCCAACGTGATCTACGTCGATCCCCGCATCGCAGCCGCGATGTCGGACGATGCATTGAAAGCTGTGGATACCGCGAAGTCTGTAATTGCAGCGGTTTACGAAGTTCCGGTGCCCGGGAAAATCATGAAAGGCGCAAACGGTGTGACCAATTCGGTAGGCCTTTCGGACGCGAGCGGCACGTTGCTACAGAAAATACTGGATCATGCTGCGGAGAAAACTGCCGTCCTCGCCATGGGAAATCCATACTTGGCGCAGGATTTGCCCGCAGTCCAAAATTATCTCTGCACGTTTTCGAACGCGGGCGTCTCAGAAACAAGTGCGGTGAAAGCGCTGTTCGGCGAGATTGCGATCCGAGGTCACCTGCCGGTAAGCATCCCGAACATCGCCCAGCGCGGCGCCGGGATCGAGCGTCCCGCACGCAGCGCGCAAGGAGGTTCTCAACATGCGTATTCTCAAACTACTGGCAATTAGCTGGAGCCTTCCACTGGTCACGATATTAGCGGCTCTGGTGATCTTGCCCGGTTGCAGCGTCAATGTAAAAGATCGCGACGCAAATGGCAACAAAAAGGTCGATATCAGCACGCCCGTCGGCGGAATCCACGTTGACCAGAATGCGGATGCCCGCGACACCGGTCTCCCGGTCTATCCCGGAGCGAAACTCAAACCAGATACCAACGATGGCGACAAGAAAAGCGCCAACGTGAATCTGTCCGCGTTCGGTTATGGCTTGAAAGTGGTGGCGCTCGAGTACCAATCCGACGACCCACCGGCCAAAATCATCGCTTACTATCAGGACCAGTTGAAAAAATACGGCAGCGTGGTGCAATGCCACAGCAACCGGCACGACAACTACGCGGCGACTTTCAGTGACCACGGCCCGCATGCCTCCTTCGATCTGAAGTGCGACAAGGACGATAGTGGCAAGACTGTCGAGTTGAAAACCGGAACGAAAGATGACCAGCGCATTGTTTCCGTTGATCCTGAGGGGACTGGTTCCGATTTCGCCATCGTGCGGGTGCGAATGCGCGGCAAAGAAGACAATATTTAGGAGGAAGCGATGTTACGATCTGCGGCAAGCTGCCAAACAATTCTCAACTATCGAGCTGCGCAACTGGCTCTGGCCGCCACATTCGCCGTGTTGCTGACTATACCCACGATGAACGCGCAAGCGCAGCAGACAGACAACGCAAATCAGGACAAGCACCTCGACATTCGCAGTTCAGCTGGGGACCTGCACCTTGGCAATGACGCCGACGTCCGCGACACCGGGTTGCCTCTTTATCCCGGCGCTCGGCTGAAACATGATGATGAGAACAAGAATAGCGCCAGCCTCGCCATTGCAACGGCTGCGTTTGGCGTGAAGCTCATAATCGTCAACTACGATTCCGACGATGCTCCCGGCAAGATCGTCGCTTTCTATCGGGACAAACTGAAAAAATACGGCAAGGTGCTGGAGTGCCACACCAGCGAGCACGGCAACGACGTTCACGTTGACTCCGACAAAGACGATTCTGGCGGATCCAAAGAACTCAAGTGTGAAGGCGACAACACCGGCAACGTGGTTGAACTGAAGGTTGGGACACAAGACCATCAGCATCTCGTCTCAGTCGGGCCAGCGGAAAAGAGCAACGGCTCCACGTTCGCTCTGGTTTACCTGAACACGCGCGGCAAACAAGGCGACATCTGAAGATTCGGCGGTCCGGTAGAAGCCCGTCCGCTGCGTCTCAGAGCCCAGTCCTTTCTTGCGCACCGCACGTGCCTGCTGTACCTTGAAATCCAGTGGAACATTCCTGTTATAAGTGTGGGGCAAGCGTCGAGGACGGTACTCCGTTCTGCCCGCGCTGCAACGCCCCCCAGATCCGGGTCGCCGGGCCCGAACCGGTCGCAGCCGCCGAAGCAACGCGGGATGGCGCGATCGAACAGTACACAACGCAGGCTTCGTCGCCGACCGCTCTCGAATGGCATCATGCTTTGCCGTCGGCTGGAATTGCCCTACTGGCGGCGATTTTCCTGATCTTTCTGGGCACGCCTGCCGGGCTCGGCATGCTCGCAGCCGGCTTCTTTTCCGTGTTGCTCTACCGGCGGCGCAGCCCTGCAACTTATCTCACCGCCGGTATGGGAGCACGTTTAGGTGCACTCACCGGCGGGCTGGGATTCGGCGTCTTCGCCTTGATTCTCGCGCTGTGGAGCGCCTTTCGCTCCGGCAAAGAACTGCACGACGCCCTCCTGAACTACTTTCAGCAGTACGCTGCCCACAGCTCAAATCCGAACATGCAGCAGGTCATTGAGCTGTTCAACACGCCCGAGGGTTTCACGTTTATTATGATCCTTACCCTTATCATGACCCTGATAGCCTTTGCGATTTTCTCCAGTCTCGGCGGCACAATTGGGGCGTTTCTATTGCAGCGCAAAGAACGACCATAAATTCGTCTGGCTTACTCGCGATCTTTCCCAACCTGCGCCGCATGGCGTGCCCCTGCGCGCCGATGCATTTCTCGAGAGAGCTTGTTCAACCATCTCAACTCAGTTTGAAACTGCTGAATAACCAGGCCGACCATCCAGACCGCTTCGTGGAAACGGTGGCCCACCTCTTTTCGAATCGCCCGCAACGTCGCCTCCTCCCGAGCCAGTTCTGATTCCAGAAATTCCCGCCGCCGCTCAAGTTGCCGCTGAAATACACCTGGTCGCGCCTGCCACGACAGCGCAATCCAGGTGAGGAACGGCGGGCGTTCACGTTGCGTCGTCCAATCTTCGCGCTCCAACGCTTCGGCCAGCGCTATTCGACCTTTTGCTGCAGTCGCGAAAACCCGCCGCTCCGGACCCGCCTGAGGCTCGTCACTCTCCGTGGTGCGGATGAGTCCAAAGCGGGCCAGCTTTTCCAGCGAGTAATAAACCTGTGGCCGGGAGATGCCCGCCCAATCCCGCACCTGCCGCCGCTCCAACTCGAGATTCGCCTCGTAGCCATGCATCGAGCGTTCGGCGAGCAAGCTCAGCAGGACTAAGTCCGGGGTCGTCAACTCACGCTTCTGAGCGCTTGCCATCGCGGGCCTTTCGTCTGCGGCTCCAATACCACCACTGGCACTGCTCGTGCGGTAATCGCGGATTCCGCGCCTGCGCTACCGCCGCCCGAAAAACATCCAGGCAGCAGATGTCTTGTGCCTGCCCGGTAATTTGGCAGAGCTTCTCATAAAGCTTTTCAGGATTTCGCCGGGAAAGCTGCCCCACGCTGCCAATGCCGAGCAACTCGAAATCGCGGAGCATAGCCGGCCCAATGGAAACCAGGTCTTGTAAATTGCGTTCGTCGGTGATCATAAACACTCTCCTTGACACTCTCCTCTGCAAATCTGTAACGCGCACTAGTCTAAACGAGACTACGAAGGACACGCAAGGAAAAAGAGTGTCTATGATCGTAGGAAAAGTAACGCCCATACTGTTCACTGAAAAGATCGGCCGCCCCGCCTTGCCCCAACCTGCCCGCTCCGCGTATGATGCAGCGTTCATGACTCCACGAACGTCACCCCGCCAGCCCCACCTGCGAGAGAAGGCGCAATTGATGTCTGCGTCGGAAATCGAGCGCACGCTGGTGCGGCTGGTCCATGAAATCATCGAGAAAAATAACGGCGCTACAGACCTTGGGCTGGTCGGAATCCGCCGGCGCGGAGTGTTCCTGGCGCAGCGGCTGGGACAAATGATAGGACGGATCGAGAAGACTCAGGTGCCAGTGGGCACGCTCGATATCACCCTGTATCGCGACGATCTCTCGGCTGTGGGAGCGATGCCGGTGGTGCAGAAGACGGAGATGGAATTCCCCATCACCGGCAAGAACATCGTGCTGGTGGACGATGTCCTGTATACCGGACGCACGGTGCGCGCCGCCATGGATGCACTATTCAAGCAAGGACGTCCCAAACAAGTACAGCTCTGCGTGCTGATCGATCGCGGCTATCGCGAGCTTCCGATTGAAGCCAGCTTCGTGGGACGCAAAGTGCAAACCACGCGGCAGGAGATCATTGAAGTCCAGCTGCGCGAAATCGACGAAGCAGAAAAAGTTCTACTCGTAGAAAAGCCGACGTAGGCCCGGACGCCCCGTCCAGGCGACCGAGCAAAGCGCGACAGGATTTGGGTAGAGCAGCCTTGCCGCGCTGCGGTAACCGCGCGCAAATGAAGAAGGTTTTGAGAACTGCCTTGAAAGGGCGTGGCTTCAGCCGCGCTAAAAGTGGCTTTTTTGAGTGAGGGTTTTACAGTTTGAAAAGAGAGTTCGTATCAGCGCACTCTAGTCGTGCCCGTTTACCAAAATTGTGTTCGGGATCTTAGCTCCTGAGGTTGTCACGCAAGCATGAACAAAGCAGCACGCGGTTCCCTGCTGGGCATTGAACATCTCGATGCAAAAGAGATTCTGAGCCTGCTCACGCTGGCGCGGCGCATGAATCCGCTGAAGCCACGTCCGTTGCTCCGCGGCAAGCGCGTGCTTCTTCTTTTCTACGAGCCTTCCACTCGCACTCGCGCGTCCTTCGAAATCGCAGCCAAATCGATGGGAGCCATGACCACGCTCGTGCTCTCCAGCGGATCGAGCATCGAAAAGGGCGAGTCGTTGCTGGACACGGGTTACACCCTGCGAGCGGTGGGCGCGGATGTCATGGTGATTCGCCACCCCCACGCGGGCGCGCCGCTGCTGATGGCAACGCATCTCGATATTCCAGTCATCAACGCCGGCGACGGGATGCACGAACACCCCACGCAGGCGCTGCTCGACGCTTACACGATTTTGCGCCATAAGAAAACCCTGAAGGGCCTGCAGATGGCCATCGTCGGCGACATCTATCACAGCCGCGTCGCCCGCTCCGCGATTCATCTGCTAAGCAAGTTCGGCGCACACATCACTCTCTGCGGACCGCCCGAGTTTCTGCCCGACATCGCCACCAGTCTGGCTCCCGGATTACAAATCACTCGCACCGTGGAGGATGCCGTTCGTGGCGCCGATGTGGTCATGGTTTTGCGCGTACAGAAAGAACGTCTCGCAGGAACGAAGCTGAGGCTGCAGGATTACATTTCCAGATATCAAATGACCATGTCCCGTTTGAAGCTCGCCAAGCGGGACGCGATCTTAATGCACCCCGGACCAATCATCCGCGGACTCGAACTTACGTGGGAAGTAGCAGATTGCCCGCAGTCGGTCATCGTTGAAGAAGTGCATAACGGAGTGCCCGTGCGAATGGCGATTCTGGCGAGGGCTTTGGGGAAAGTGAAGTAGGCTTCAGGCTTCGGGCTTGCTAGATCTACCGATTCGTATCGGGGTATGCCGTCGGGCATACCGTTGTTTCGCTGAAAGAAGGACGGCTTTAGCCGCTGGCGATGTCGCTAGTCTGTGAAGTAATTCAAGAAGCAATAAATGGCACAGGACAAATCAAAATCGAATTCTCTTCTGATCAAAGGCGGCCGCGTCATCGACCCGGCCATGAAACTGGACGCATCCATGGATGTTTTGCTGCGCGATGGCCGCGTGGCGGAGGTCGCGGCTCCGAACAAAATCCGCGGCGGTGCGGACGCAACCTTCGACGCCCGCGGCCTCATCGTCGCCCCCGGTTTCATTGATCTGCATGTCCACCTGCGCGAGCCTGGGCAGAGCTACAAGGAAAGCATCGCGAGCGGAACCGCGGCCGCAGCCGCCGGCGGATTCACGTCGGTGTGCTGCATGCCGAACACCTCTCCCGTTGTCGATTCGCCCGAATGGGTCACGTGGATCCAGCAAGCTGAGCGCGGAGCCGTAGTCAACGTGTTTCCGATCGCCGCCGCGACTCATGCCAGCAAGGGCGCTGTGCTCACCGATTTCGGAGCCTTGCAACGCGCTGGCGCGGTCGCGGTCAGCGACGATGGTCGCCCCATCCTGAACGACACGGTCATGCGCGACACCCTGCGGGCGGCGTCGGGCCTCAATCTTCCTGTGATTCAGCACGCCGAGGACACGCGCATGACCGAAGGCTGCTCGATGAACGAAGGGCCAACTTCATTCCGGCTGGGCCTGCGAGGGATGAAGGCGGCTGCGGAAGCATCCGTGGTCGAGCGCGACGTTCAACTTGCCCAGCAATTCACCGGAGCCCGTTTGCATGTGGCCCACCTTTCGACCGCCGACGCGCTCAAGGCTGTGCGGCGTGGCAAGCGAGGCAAAGCCCGGGTGACTTGTGAAGTCACCCCGCACCACTTCAGCCTGACCGACGCCGACGTCGGCGACTACAATTCCAACTTCAAGATGAATCCTCCGTTGCGGTCGAGCGCCGACCGTGAAGCCATCCTCGTGGCGCTCGACGATGGCACGATCGATGCCATCGCGACCGATCACGCTCCCCATGCGACCCACGAAAAGATCATCGAGTTCGAGCGCGCTATGTTCGGGGTCACCGGACTCGAAACCGCGCTCGGCCTCGCCATCACGCGCCTGCATCGGGAGTACAAAATTCCGCTGGCAAGAATCGTGGAATTGTTCACCGCAGGTCCGGCACGCGTGGTTGACCTCAGAGGCCGAGGCACGCTTTCGCGTGGCAGCCACGCTGACGTAACCATTTTTGATCCCAAAAAGCGCTGGACCTTTGAAGCGGCCAAGTCGCGCTCGAAATCGCACAACACACCCTTCGATGGTGCGCAGCTCACCGGGAAAGTTGTGGCGACGATTGTGAGCGAGAAGATTGTGTATCGAGGCGACTGATCGCGAAGTGTTCCACGTGGAACACTGTGCATACATATTTGTACGGTCATGCTAGCGATGTGATTCATTCACAACGGCTAATAAAGTCCGCCCGGTTTGTAGTTTGGGTCCGCTAAACAATTCCCATCCTCTTCCCAACTCGCTTCAACACCTCTAACGCTTGCTGTAGTTCTTCTTTGGTGTGGGTGGCGGTCACTATTGTGCGGATGCGGGCTTTGCCTTCGGGGACTGTAGGGAAGGCGATGCCTGTGCCCATTACGCCTTCTTTGAAGAGTTCGCGGGAGAAGTCCATAGTGAGTTTGCCGTCGCCGATGATGATTGGGGTGATTGGGGTTTCGCTGGCGGGGGTGGTCTGGCCTCCGATGTTAAAGCCTACCAGTCCTAGTTCTTTTTTCCAGAAGCGGGTGTTCTCCCAGAGGCTTTCGATGCGCTCGGGTTCGTTTTCCAAAACGTCGAAGGCGGCGATGCAGGTGGCTGCGACCGATGGCGGGTGCGATGTGGAGAAAAGAAATGGGCGGGCGCGATGATACAGGAAATCGATCAGGTCGCGAGTGCCGCAGACGTATCCGCCTAGCGCGCCGATGGCTTTCGAGAGCGTGCCGACCTGAATATCTACGCGGCCGTGCATTTTGAAATGATCGACGGTGCCGCGTCCGTTGCGCCCGAGGACTCCCGAGGCATGGGCATCGTCGACCATCATGATTGCGCCGTATTTCTCGGCGAGCTCGCACAATGCCGGTAGTGGGCCGATGTCGCCGTCCATGGAAAAGACGCCGTCGGTGATCAGAAGCTTCTTTCCCGGTTGGTCTTTGACGCTGGCCAATCTCTCTTCCGCCTGGGCCATGTTTTTGTGTTCGAAGACGAGGATCTTGGCGCGCGACAAACGGGCGCCATCGATGATTGAGGCGTGGTTGAGTTGGTCGGAGATGATGAAGTCGTCCTTGCCGAGCACGGCCGAGACCGTGCCGGCATTGGCGGCGAATCCTGATTGGAAGACTACGCAGGCTTCGACGTTTTTGAAGCGGGCGATCTTCTCTTCGAGCTCCATGTGGATCTTCATGGTGCCGGCGATGGTGCGGACCGCGCCCGATCCCACTCCGTATTTGCGTGTAGCTTCGAGAGCAGCCTCGCGAAGTTTGGGATGCGTGGTTAGTCCGAGGTAATTGTTCGAGGCCAGGTTGATTACTTTCTTGCCGTCGAAGGTGCAGACCGGGGCTTGTTCGTCGTCCAAGACGCGCAGGCGGAAGTGCGTGCCTTTGGCTTTTAGGTCGTTCAGTTGGTCGGTGAGATATGAGAGCGGGTTGGCGCGGGTGGTAGCAGTTGCCATATGATCTCCAGTTTCAAACCTATTAGTTTAAACGCGTGGCTGGAAGAAAGAAATCAGGCGGGCCAAGGAGACAATAAGTGACCCAGCAACAAGAGCAAGATTTGATCGTAGCTGTTAAGAGCATCGCAGAGTCGCTGCAACAGCTCACAATGTTAGCCCAGAGTGTGGTGCATCAGAAATTGGATCTCTCGCCAGGGCTGCCGCCAAAGCCTCCGCAGTATCGCTCTTGATCTAAACGCGGGAGGTCACATTTTCAGAAGCCGCGCAACGCCGCCGTCTAATGTGTTCACGCTGGGATCGTCAGGGCGATAGCGGACTTGGAGGGGCCGACGGATATGCAGTTTTCGCCGAGCAGTGGCGACTCTCTTGACCGAAAAAAATGTGGGCACCCAAAAGCACTCACCTGTATATGGCCCGTCGTCGCCCACCGAGAACTCGTAGGCAACTGCAAGTCGGGCCGTGTCACCACCGCGATTGTGCTTGATCCGCTCGATGTCCACTGCTGTGACCTTGCCTTGGGTTACCGGCCACCGCCAGGACCACATTAACGAGATCGCATCGTGTAGATCATCAAACATATTTCAGTGGCGATTCGATGCCGAGAGATTGGCTAAAGTTTTTAGATCCGGGACTTCCAGGTCTGGTTTTCCGGCGGCGGTCTTGGCGGCTCCTGCGCCGGGACGAGGCGAAGGCCGGTTCACCCAGACGGTCGCGATCCCCAACGACTGCGCGGGAATCACGTCGTGATAGATGCTTTGGCCGACGTGAAGCCACTGCTCACGGCTAACGCCGATCCGGTCTTCGGCTAGTTCGAAGATACCCACACATGGTTTGTAGCAACCAGCTTGCTGGGCGGTAATAACCTGGTCGAACGCTACCCCGAGTTTTGGCGCTGTAGTCGCGAACAAGTCGTCGTCCACATTGGAAATTACCGCGAGTTGATAGCGGCGCTTGAGTTGGCGTAATGCTTCAACTGTGTCCGGGAATGGCTGCCAGTTCGCGAGCGATTCCGGCAGCGAACGAACTTCTGCGTTGGTTGGCGAAAATCCTAGACGCTCACCGAAGCCGCGCACCACGGATTGCAACACATCTCGATAGCGCCGAAATTCTCCCTGCTCGGCTGAGGCTTCGAGTTCGGAGTACAAGTCGAGAACCTCACAATCCGGAATCCTTTTTTCGTGCCTGGCGAAAATTGGGCGCAGGGCGGAGAAGATGCCGGTTTCCCAGTCGATCATGGTGCCGTAACAGTCGAAGGTCAGAACTTTGAAACGAGTGAAGTCAAGCATGCAAAATCAGTTCTCGGTTCTTAGTTGTCGATTCCCGGTTACGGCTGCTTGATTTCGAGCGGTTGCGCCTCGGTTGTCGTCTCCGGCGCATCTGAATCAGCGGCGACCACCGGCTGCTTCTTCTCCAGAAATTTCGCCGAGTTCAACAGCGGACGGCTTAGAGAAGAGTTGTAACCAGTCCACGGGCCTTCTGAGGCGGCTTCGCGTTCAAAGTGAGCGCGCATGCTTTCCATCTTGGAATCGAGGTTGTCGAGATAATGCAGCATCAGAGCCTCGGGAAACATGGGTAACTTGGGCGATCCGAATTCGTACTCCCCGTGATGGCTGATGATGAGGTGCTCGACCAGGATTTTCAGCTCCGGCGGAAAGTCAGGGAGCTGGGCAAGTTTGGCTTGCAGCATTTCGAGTTCGATGATCATGTGGCCGAGCAACTGGCCGCGGGTGGTGTAAGAGAAGGAGCGGTTGTAAGTGAGTTCGTGAATCTTGCCGATGTCGTGCAGGAATGCGCCGGTCAGCAGGAGATCGCGATTAATTTGCGGATAATTCCGGCACATCAGGTCGCAGGAACGGGAGAGCGAGACCACGTGATCGAGCAACCCGCCGATGTACGCGTGATGCAAAGTCTTGGCCGCGGGGGCGTTGCGGTAGGCCTCGGCGATCTCGGGATCGGACATGAAGGCTTCGACCAGCGCCTTGAGATGGGGATCGCGAAAGGAAGCCACGAAGGTTGCCAGGGTTTGCCACAGCTCGCCGATGTCTTTAGCGGTCTTAGGCAAGTAGTCGGAGAAGTCGATCTCCGACTCGCCGAGGCGGCGAAGCTTGTGAATGGTGATCTGGAAGCGGTTCTTGTATTTGTTGAGCAGGCCCTTGACCTTGAGGAAGTCGTCCTGCTCGAAGGCGTCGATTGCATCCTCGACGTTGTCCCACATCTTGGCTTCGACCTGGCCGGTGCGATCACCGAGGGTCAGCGCGAGATAGGGTTCTCCGGTCTTCTTGGGTTTGACTTGCTTGGAAACCGCCACGAAATTCGAAGTGATGACTTTGTTTTCGTGGTGGCAGCAATCGGAAAGGAAGAATTCCTTCATGGCGTCAGGCCAAGCTTAAACTAAAAGATGCCCAGCTTTTTCTTCTTTTTGAGTTCCTTGGCGTTGGGCTCTTTGGACGCGGTTTCTACGGGCTTGGTCTGGTTGGGGCTGGCGCCAGTATCTTCGTAGCCCGGCTTGATATCAATGAACGCATCCTCGCGCAGTTTCGTGAGATATTCCCGGAGCGCGGGTTGCAGCTTTTTCATGTAGAGAGCGTCCTGGATTCGCGGCTCGACCTGGCTTAGGGGTGGGACTCCCGCATCGTGATGCTCGGTGACTTTCAGGATCACGAATCCCTGCTTGGTCTGGATTGCATCCGACACCTCACCCGCTTTCATAGCGAAGGTTTTGTCCTCGAGTTGCTTGGCGAGCGTGCCGCGTTTAAACACACCGAGATCACCACCCTGAGCGGCGGTCGGCCCATCGGAGTTCTTTTTGGCAATATCGTCGAAGTTGGCGCCATTGCGAATCTGAGCAACCAAGTCGTCGGCTTTGGCTTGCGCGGCCTTCAGGCGTTGAGCTTCATCGGTGGTATCGTTCGGCTTGGCGTCGGTTGAGATCAGGATCTCGCTTAGCCGAATGGTCTCCGGTTGCTCCATCTCACTCTTATGTTCGTCGTAAAACTTCTGGATGTCTTCTTTGTTGATGGCTAGCCGCGAACCCACCTCTTTCCCGATAACTTGCTGGGTGATGATCTGATTGCGCAGGTTCTGCTTGAAATCCTCGAAGGAGATTCCCTGGGATTGGGCGGCTTTTTCCAACTCTTCCATGCTGTCGAGTTTCATGTCCTTGCGCATCTCGTCCAGCTTCTTGATGACTTCGGTATCTGCGGTGATGCCCAGGTCCTTGCCCTTTTCCAGGAGCAACTGCTGATCAATCAGGTCGCGCAACACATCTTTATCACGTTCGGCGATCAGCTTATCCGCGTTGACCGGATCCTGCTGCTCCGCCTCTTTTTTCAATTCATCCTTGCTGTGCAGGTATTCACTGTGGGTGATGATCTGGTTATTGACGCGCGCGACGATCTGTTCGACCACCTCGTCGTCCGCCCTGAGAATGATCGACAGAGCAGCGACAAGAACGAGCAGGAAGCAAGGGAAAAGTCTTCGCATAAGAATCCCGCGGGTCGAACGCAACCGGAAAGCCCCGTTAGTTTCGCGCCCGCGACTTTCTGAATTGTACCTCTGTATGTCTGCCCCCGGCTACCGCACCTCCTGCTATCATGAACGGTTTTCGCCCCGCATCGGCGAAGCGCGGGATGGGAGGAGTAATGAAACTGACGGTTTGCTCTATTCTTCTACTACTTCTGGGAGTGACGAGTATTCCAATAAACGCGCAAAAGAATGAGACAATGCCCAACTTGGCGCAACTCGAAAAGATGGCGAGCCGTTTCGGGCCGACACCGCTCAGGGTGGACACATCGAAGCTTTCCGCCGGAGACCGGCAGGCGCTGGTGAAGCTGATTGAAGCGGCGCGAATCCTGGACGACATTTTTATGCAACAGATGTGGGACGGCAATCTTGCCCTCTATGCCCGGTTGCAGAGGGACGCGACACCGCTGGGCAAAGCCCGTCTCCACTATTTTTGGATCAACAAGGGACCGTGGTCGGAACTGGACGAATACAAAGCCTTCTTGCCGGGCGTGCCTCCGCGCAAGCCGTTGGGAGCGAATTTTTATCCCGAAAGCATGACCAAAGAAGCTTTCGAGAGCTGGGTTGCGCAGTTATCGCCCAAGGAGCAGGAACAGGCGAAGAGCTTCTTCACCGTGATTCGATGGAGGGAGAACAGCACCCCGCCGAATAATCTGTTGTCCGTTCCCTACAGTCAGCAATACGCCGATGACCTCACACGGTCTGCGAACCTGCTTCGTGAAGCGGCGGCATTGACCGACAATGCATCTCTGAAGAAATTTCTTAATCTGCGGGCCGACGCTTTCCTCTCCAACGATTATTACCAAAGCGACATGGCGTGGATGGATCTGGATGCGCCGCTCGATATCACCATCGGTCCGTACGAAACCTATAACGATGAACTTTTCGGCTACAAGGCGGCCTTCGAAGCGTATGTAAACCTGCGTGATGACGATGAGACCGCCAAGCTGGCAGCTTTCACCCGGCATCTACAGGATATCGAAGACAATTTGCCCATGGATCCGCAGTACCGGAATCCCAAGCTGGGGGCGGCGGCTCCGATTCGAGTGGTGGACGAGATCCTCAGCGCGGGGGACGGCGCTCATGGGGTGCAGACTGCGGCCTACAATCTGCCGAATGACGACCGGGTGGTGCAACAAAAGGGCAGCAAGCGCGTCATGCTGAAGAATGTGCAGGAGGCGAAGTTCAAGAGCGTTCTGCTGCCTATCGCGCGGCGGACGCTGTCGCAGTCAGCGATGGTGGATGTGAGCTTCGAGCTGTTTTTTACGCATACTCTGGCGCATGAGTTGATGCACGGACTGGGACCACATCAGATCAAAGTGCAGGGACGCGACACCACCCCTCGGGAAGAGTTGAAGCAGTTGTATAGCGCCATCGAGGAAGCGAAAGCCGATGTGACCGGGCTTTTTGCTCTGCAGTACATGATGGACCACGCCAAGGAGATGGGATTGGGTAAGGCGCTACCATCCGACGAGGCCGCGCAGCGGCAGCTTTATACCACCTATCTGGCCTCCGCGTTCCGCAGCCTGCGCTTCGGTTTGAACGATGCTCACGGTAAAGGCATGGCGATCCAGTTCAATTACCTGATGGATAAAGGTGCGTTTGTGCAACTGGCTGACGGCACTTTCTCGGTGGATATGAAGAAAATCAAGACTGCTATCACGGAACTCGATCACGATCTTCTGACCGTCGAGGCTGAAGGCAATTACGCAGGCGCGAAAAAGATGCTGGACGAACTTGGAGTGGTCCGCCCTGCTTTGCGGAAGTCGCTGGACAGCTTGCAGGGGATTCCGACTGACATCGAACCGATCTTTGTGACGGCAGATGAACTGGCGCCAGTTTCCAAGCGGGAGCCTCCTGCAAGGCCTGCGCGGAAGAAACCGAGCAAATAACCAAGGACTTGCACGAAGCTCTGTTTCGCGGCGGCGCGCGCCGCGGACAAGTGAGCCAGACTCACTCCACTAGACAACTGTCGTTCGCGCCGATTTGAGCGAAGATCACTTTTTGTCGTCTGCGTCCTTGTCTTTGTCTTTGCTCTGGATCGAGAGCAGTTCAACCTCGAAAACCAACGTGGCGTCCGGACCAATGTCGCCGCCCTGTCCTCGTTCGCCGTAGGCCAAATCCGGAGGGATCACGAGTTGCCACTTCGAACCCACGGGCATGAGTTGAAGAGCTTCTGTCCATCCCTTGATCACTCCGCCGACGGGGAACGTCGCGGGCTGGCCGCGCTTGTAGGAGCTGTCGAATTCCTTTCCGTCGATGAGGGTGCCGCGATAGTTGCAAACTACCGAGTCGCTGGCTGTGGGCTTCGCGCCTGTGCCCGCGGTTAGAACTTTGTATTGCAGGCCGCTCGGCAACGTAACTACGCCGGCCTTGGCCTTGTTAGCTGCCAGGAATGCTTGTCCGTCCTTCTTGTTGGTTTCGGCAGCTTGTTGCATTTTCTCCTGCTGCTTCTTGCGCATTTCGGTCTGGAAATCGGTGAGCGTGGTCCGCGCTTCGTCATCTGTAAGCAGGGTCTTGCCGCCTGACAGGGTATCCTGCAGGCCCTGCTTCAGAAGGTTCGGGTCAACGTCGACTCCCTGCTTGCGCAGGCCGTTGCCGATATTCATCCCAATGGCATAGCTGACTTTGTCTTTCTGGGTTGGGAGCGCAGAATTGTTCTGGCTTGCCGCTGCAGGAGTTTGTGGAGTGGGTGCCGCTGGAGTCTGCGCCAAGGCACTTCCGAGCAGTATCGTCCCGACAGCGATTACATTAAGCATCAAAGATTTTTGCATTGAAGTATTGTGACACCGACCACGAGGCTAGGCAAACCGGCTGTGTCGATTCACACCCTGATTCATTCGAGGGCGACTATCCTAGGATTTTCGAGCGAGGGCGAGCGCAGTTACGTCGTTGTGGGTCGGAGCAGTACCCATGAATTGTTGCATCTGGTCAAGAACAGAGACACAGAGTTCCTTCGCGCTTCCGTTCGAGGGTTGCTGAAGGGCTTCTTTTACCCGGTGCAATCCGAACTCTTCGTGTTTGGACTTCGCTTCGACGATTCCACGCGAAGCTAAGAGAAGCGCGGCGCCAGGTTCGAGGGCGACGATCGACGCATTCGAGACCATCAGGGAAAACAATCCCAAGGGCAAGCCGGTCGCAGGAAGCTCGGTAATGCCGTTCCGGTCGCGCGCCAATCCCGGGGTATGGCCGGCATTAAAGTAGCAAACGATGCCCAGATTTTCGTCGTAGCAGCCGGCAAATGCTGGGCATGAGCGGACGCCATTCGCGGTCTTCAAGATCGCCTGGTTCAACTGCAGGCACAACTCCATCATGGCATCGGCTTCATTCATATCCCCCCGGGCAAATAGGTCGGTCCCGACGGTACGGAAGGTCTGCTGAGCGGCGGAGGCGATGGCGCGTGTGTCCTCCAACCCGCCAGCGACATCGAGGAGGCCAAACAGGACGCGGTTGGGGCTAACTCGGATGAAATCGTAGAAATCGCCCGCCATGCGACGGCCATAATAGACCGACGCCAGTTCGGCCCCGTTGACATCCGGGATGTCGGAATGCACCGGCTCGCGGACCGCAGAAGGTTCCTCGAAATGGAAGAGCGCGCGCATCGGAAATCGAGCGGAGAAGTTACCACAGAATTCGGGCAAAAACCAGTTAAAAAACTGCGGTCGCAGTGGGCTCACTAAGTGTATGGATCGGCAGGAACGGCGAGGATTCCAGTGGAAAATAAGTCAAAAGGGCTATGACCGCGAAGAGCCAAGCCTTCCCTCGATGTCCTGCTAATTTCCGTATTTGGTGATCAGGTATTTACCGACTTCGGCCTCCAGTTGGCCGTAGTCAGAGTGAATGGTGGCACGAAGAGCGGCTTCGGTCGAGCTTCCCTGTCCAAGCCTTTCGAGAATCCGTTGCAGATCGCTCATCCCGTAGGTGTCGCGGACGTATTGGACCGCGGCGAGGGACTCTTCATAAGCTACTGTGGCCTGGGTGCTGGAGAACTGCATAAAGCTTCCTTCAAGGGCGTTGAGCGGAATCTCACGCTGCGTGCGGAACAGATCTGCCAGAAGCTGGCCGTGCGTGAGTTGCCTGGGCTCGACTGCCTGAGCAATGCCTTCGTTGAGCCATTGCGGACAACGTCCACCCGAAAGCTGGCTGATGAAAGAGTGGGCAAGTTCGTGCTTCAGCACGCGCGCCAGTTCCGGCGTGACCGAAGTCAATCCGTTGATAGGGATGCGCAGCTTTCCGTCAAAGACCGCTCCGCTCCAGGAAGGCGCCTGGGTAACATCAAAGAAGGACTGCTCGGTGTAAAGGACGACCGGAATGGTGTTACGGGGAGCGATCCCGAGTTCGCGGACGAGGTCGTCATACTCCGACTCAAGGGTTGCGACCAATTGACCGCGCAGGACGTCCGAGGTTTGCTTGCCTTCATATTTCAGAACGAAATGGCTGCTCTCATGCTCCGTGTAGTCGGCTTCAGCAGTCGCGTCGCGCTGCGCTTTATCCAGATATTTTTGCACGGTGGCATCAGGACGGAGGTCCAAGGAGTGTTTCCAGGTACGTATGGCGTCTGGCGTGCGGTCGGCGGCAAATTGGACGTATCCCAGAACCGTGAGGGCATCGGGGGAGTCTGGCGCAACCCGAACGGCGCGCTCGGCATAAGGCAACGCTTCGGTGGCGTTCCCGGTTCTAACTAGCAGGGCGGCGTAGTAGTTCAAAATCGTGGGATTCTGCGATTCAAAACGCAAGGCGGTCTCGAAGTAGGTGCGGGCCTTGCTGAAATTTCCATGATCGAATTCATGCTTGCCGGCGATGAAATATCCGGCGGCGGTCGCAGATCCGTTACCCGCCTCTTCGAGAGCGGACAACGCATCCGGATCGACTCGGCCGTCCCGGATAATCTTGCCGATGAGCGCAGGATCGTTCTTCAAATTGTCGGAAGGCGCAAACTCTGGCAGGTCGTGACCTTCCTTGGCGTTTCCTGCCGAAGAGGCATACTCGGGAGGAGAACCGCCGGCGTCGACCAGATCGACCAGCGCTTTAGGAATCGCGTAGGTGTTATCGCCGAGGTCGTACTCGATATGGGTGCCAGTGTCCCGAACGTGGTCGGCCCAGATGGTGCGGCCGTTCTTAAGGTGAATGACTTCGGCGGATGCAGACACGACAGCCGCGGCCATCACCAAGGCCGCCAAGCAGAAGTAGATGACAGAGGTGCGCACTAAGGCGCATTCTAGAAGATCCTAACTGGCGGGCGTAGGTGACCGGAGTAATGTCGAGAACACGCAAACAGTGGCTGTTCCTAGTCTGGTTGTTGCTGATTTCGAGCGCAACGGCGGTCTCCTGGGGTCAGGACGCCGCTAAACCCCCCGAGGCTGAAGCGAAAGTTCCGGGCAAACCATCGTCCCTCAATTCCGCTGAGAGCCTTTACTTGCGGTTGCAGAAAGTGGGCCTGGACAAGTCGCGGGTCTATCGCCTGCGCGATGTCTCTATCGATCGGTCGGCAATTCACATCACCCTGAACGACGGCACGATCGCATTCACCGAGGACGTATTTGGCCAAGTCACCGGAGCTTTCTTTGAAGGAGATGGGGAGATCCTGTTATCTCCTCCGAACCAGTACGAGCGTGCCTCGATGGCCTTGTTTACCGGCGAGGCCATCCTGGAAGAACGCTTTGTAACGGCTTACTTCCGCTTCAATGACGATACCTTCGCCGAGTTGCGACCGTCCCTGACGCCAGTCGACTACGGAGAAGCGTTCCTTTCACAGTGGAATGAAAGCGCCCGCAATCTCGCGGAAGAGGACGCGCTCCGTTTGTTTACGACCTTCAGCAAGTTTCTCCCTGTGGCCGGCCAAACCCCAGAAGAGGCGGCATTGCTGGTCAAATCCGCCACTAATGACGACCTTTTTCTGCACGCACGTTTGCAGGGGTTGAGACTGGGAGTTTTTGACCTTTATTTCGACGCCGACACAGCCGAGCAGATCCTGGCCGGCCAGCTAAAAACCGTGGCGGGCACGACCTACTACGATATCTGGACTTCGTTCTCCACGGAGGCGAACCGGAACGCGGAAGCAGTGAACGCGACTGTTGGCGAAGGCGGCAAGCTCGATTCAATTGCGATATCTCAGTACAAGATTCGCACCGAGATAAAGCCTCCCACTCGAATCGACGGTGAAGCTCTGTTGCAAATGGAAGTATTGCAGGGCGGTCAGCGGATCGTATTGTTCCAATTGTCACGAGCCCTTCAGATCAAGCAAGTCGAAGCGGACGGACATCCGATTGAGTTCATTCACAATCCGGCAATCGAGGGAACCCAACTGGCGAGGGACGGGAATGATCTGGTCGCGGTTGTCTTCCCCCAACTGTTGCAGACCGGGCAACGAGTGGCACTCCGTTTTGTCTACGGCGGCGAGGTACTCTCGGCGGCTGGAACCGGGCTTCTGTATGTCGGGGCGCGCGGCATGTGGTACCCAAATCGGGGACTGGCCATGTCCAACTTCGACTTGGAATTTCGCTATCCGGCGGGCTGGACGCTGGTGGCGACCGGGAAGCGGACGGATGCGAAGTCCGCGCCTACTCCTGACGACCCGGGAACCGGAGGCACTCCACCGGCAGGTGTGCAAGTAAGCCGTTGGGTATCGGAACGCCCCATGCCCCTCGCCGGATTCGACTTGGGGAAATATGAAAGGGTGGTGGCGCACGCTGGAAACGTGACCGTGGAGGCTTATGCGACTCCGACACTGGAACGCCGAGCACAGGCGCCGACACTCGAAAGCGCAATCCCGAACCCGCTGCGCCCGACCGGACGGCGGGTTCCTACGATGGCCGCACCCATGCCGCCTTCCCCGGCGCGGAATGCGCAAAGCGTGGCAACCGCTTCCGCGCGTGCGATTGACTTCTTTTCCCGCCGCTACGGACCCTACCCTTACGGCGATCTGAAGTTGGCCCAGATGCCTGGCCCTTTGAGTCAAGGATGGCCCGGGTTGATCTTTCTTTCCAGCGGATGCTTCCTTACCGCAGATGAAGAATCTCAGCTGCACCTGACTCCGGTGGAGAAGACACTCTCCAGCCAGGTCGTGGCACATGAAACAGCTCATCAGTGGTGGGGTGATCTCGTCATGTGGAGCGGTTACCGCGATCAATGGATCGTGGAAGCCCTGGCGAATTACAGTTCGATGATGGTGCTCGAGTCGGAGAATCCCGCGCAATTTCGTGCCGCAATGGAGAAATTCCGGGATGACCTGCTGCAGAAAGATAAAGCAGGCGCGCAGCTGATGGAAGATGGCCCCGTAACCTTTGGCACCCGTCTTTCCTCTTCTAAATTCCCCAGTGGTTACGAAGCGATCAGTTACGGACGCGGCACATGGTTGTTTCACATGCTACGTTTCATGATGCGTGACGCCGAGCGAACCAGTGCCGGAGCGGGGTCCGGCAATGGCAAGGCTACGCAGGCGGAGGAACCCTTTGTGCGAGTGCTCCGCCAGGTCAGGGAGCGCTATCAGGGAAAACCGATTACCACCCGCGAGTTGTTGCAGGCCTTCGCGGACGAATTGCCGCCTTCCCTCTGGTACGAGCGCCACAAGTCACTGGACTGGTTCTACGAGGGATGGGTGAACGGAACTGCAATTCCGCGGCTTGAATTACACGGAGTGAAGTATGCCGACAAATCTGGCTCTACGACCATCAGCGGTGTGATCCTGCAAAAGTATGCGCCCGACAATCTGGTAACTTCAGTTCCGCTATACGCATCCGTCGCTGGGAAAATGGTGCTGTTGGGGCGGGTGTTCGCTGACGGGCCCGAGACTCCGTTCAACTTGACTGCGTCGGCGGGCGCACGAAAGATCGTGCTTGACCCCGATCAGACGGTCTTGTCGCGACCTCGATAAGCAAGCAATGGCATTCCCCTTCGACCATTTCAGGACGCATTCCCGATAATTTTCATTTGCCTTTCCCGAAATGATCAATCTTGCCCGTTTCAAGGCTATTCTCCGAGCTCGCATTGATCACTCAAATGCCACAGCTCCCAATCGAATCTAGGCCTTCGTTGTTTTTTCCCGGGATGTGTCGCTGGTGGAACTGGATGTGCATATTGGTTTCTCGTGCTTGGAGGCATAAACAACGTGAATCAGGCGCAACCATCCTTGGGAATACCATCCGACTCAGTGGCGATCCTATCCGACACCGATCCACCTCGGGGCCGCGGAACCATTCTTCTGGTGGAAGATGAAGCCTTCCTGCGGGAGGTGACTTGCGAGATTCTGGAGTCCGCAGGCTATCGCGTATTGAAAACGCGAACCGCGGCGGAAGCGATCTCCGCATTCAGCGAATACAAAACTATCGTGCGACTGCTGCTGACCGATGTCGTCCTGCCCGGACAGGATGGCCGTGTTCTGGCAAACAATCTGCGGTGCATCTGTCCGAAGTTGAGGATTATTTTCATCTCCGGCTATCCCGAAAATGCAGTCACCAGACACGGAATCGAAGACGGAATGTTCTACCTGCCAAAGCCATTTTCACTGCAGTCTCTGACGCGAAAAGTGAGGCAGGTTCTAGGGGAAAAAGAGATCGTAAGTCCGAACGACTGAGCCACATCGAAGCACCGAGCCGAGTGGGTTCGGTGAGTGGAGGGTCCGGTTAAGTTCGTCCCTGGCGTGATACCCGCGGCGGGGCATCAGTGTTTCACTCCGGAGCCTGGAATCACGACTCAGGTTGTGCATGTCATGTTGGAAGGCTGTAAGAGGCACCTTTTCTGGCCGGAGGCTTCTACGGCCTAGGAATAGAAGCCAAGTCGCTGGCCCCGGACTTGCCGACAACCACGACGTCCACCCGGCGATTGAGGGCGCGCCCGGCCTCAGTGCTGTTGCTGGCAATAGGGTGGTATTCGCCGTAGCCGCCCGCGGATAACCGTTGTGGGGCAAAGCCATACTTCATGATCAGAAGCCGGATCATCTCGGTCGAGCGGGCGGTTGAAAGTTCCCAGTTTGAGGTGAATTGGCTGTTGTGAATGCGTACATTGTCAGTATGCCCCTCGATGCGGATATTGTACTGTCGCTCTCCGAGCAGCGCAGCCATGCGGCTGAAAGCCTGCTGTGAGCCTACCTTGACGCCTGCGGAACCGCTGTCGAAGAATCCAGCTTCTCGCAAGCTGATCACCAGTCCGTCACGCCCACTCCGCACTTCGACCTCACCCCGGGCGATCTCCGGCGCTAGAGCTTGCTGCAATTCCTTTCGCAGTTCTGTCATGTCGCGGTTCTCATCGTTGCGTGGTAATGGGAGAACAGGGAGGACGTTGTGAACCTCAACCGATTCGTCGATTGGAACTTCGGCCGATAGCTCAGCAGTTGGGTAAGCGCCAAGCTGCTGGAAGGCGGTTTGAATTGCGGTCGCAAGCCGGTTCACTTTTTTCTTGTCCACCTGCGCAGTGGAGTAATTCACGTACACATCCACGACATTGGTGCAGGTATCAAACGACAAATTCCACACGTGCTCAATGATCATGGCGCGGGTAATGCGGCGCCCGGCGTTGCGCATGAGGTATTCGAGCAATGCGAATTCCTTGCCGGTCAAATCGATGCGGCGTCCCGCCCGCTCGACCCTACGCTCGACCCGGTCCAGCTTCAAATCGTCCACCGTCAGCACCGATTCAGCCGGCAGATGACAGCGCCGCAAGAGCGCTCGAATCCGCGCCGACAGCTCCGAAAACGAGAAAGGTTTGCCCAGATAGTCATCCGCGCCCAAGTCGAGACACTGCACTCTGTCTTCGACCCGCGTCCGCCCTGTGAGCACCAGGATCGGCATGCTCGGCTTTCGGGTACGGAGATAACGCAGAATCGCGACTCCGTCGAGCCGTGGCAGGTTGAGATCGAGCACTACCAAGTCATAATCGAATTCGCCCGCCATCGCTCGGGCCTGCTCTCCATCGTTCGAGACGTCAACCGCGTAGTGTTCGGCGTCAAGGCCCTTTTTCACGAAGCTGGCGAGCGAGGCATCATCTTCAGCGACTAGAATGCGCATAAGGTTTCTCTAACTTTCACTCTCCGATTCTAGGCAAGAACCAGCCGGAAATCGGGGATTCCCATGCGCACGAAGGTCTCTGTATTCCTCAAACGGGAAACGTTCCCTGGAACCCGCCCTGCCACTCGCTCGCGTTCCCTCTCGCCAACGATAATGGATTGACAACAACTTTCTGCATAAAGGATCATGCCCGCGTGGATCTCGGGAGCAAGGGAACGCTGAAATCCCTGTTTGTGCCAGGAGGCCTACTGCTCCTTGCGGCCGTGGCCACGCTGTCTGGCGGATTTCTGCCCGTCTCCGCGGCCGCAGTCGACTTCTACTATTACGCCGCATTCATCGCTGGAATCCTGCTGGCTTGGCGCTTCCACTCCACCCGCGTCCTCTTTGCCTTGATCATGCTGATCCTGGCGCACCGCGCCATTGAGTTCTTTTCCGCCGGACGACCTGTCCCCAGCGGTCCGGGCCGCATTGCGTTCGAAGCCATTGCTCTTCTGTTGCCGATCAACTTCATCGTTCTTTCTCTGGCTCGCGAGCGCGGCCTGTCAATTCCGGCCATCACTCCGCGGCTCGTATTGCTGTTCGTTGAGTCGGTGTTCGTTGCCATCCTCTGCCGCCCCGGAGCAATCACCGGCCCCTCATTTCTTCATGCCGCGATCTTGGGTCGATCTTTATTTCTGTGGACGAAAATCCCGCAACTCGCTTTGCTTGCATTCGCTGCGGCATTTGCAGTCTTGCTCGCCCGGGTTCTGCTCTATCGCAAGCCGGTAGAGAGTGGCCTGCTTTGGTCGCTCACCGCGACCTTCCTGGGCTTGCAGACGAACGCCGTCAGCCGGATCGGGATTGCCTACTGGGCGACGGCGGGGCTGCTTCTAGTGGCGTCGATCATCGAGAATACCTATGTTCTGGCCTATCATGACGAACTCACTTCCCTACCCGCGCGCCGGGCTTACAACGAAGCCCTGCTACGCCTCGAGGCGCCTTACGCAATTGCGATCGTCGACATCGATCGCTTCAAAAGCTTCAATGACACTTACGGACACGATACGGGAGATCAGGTTCTGAGTATGGTCGCCTCGAGACTCGCACGGGTGAGCAGCGGCGGGCAGGCGTTTCGCATCGGAGGAGAAGAGTTCTCGATTCTGTTTCCGGGAAAGTCCATGCAAGACGTCGTTCCGCACCTCGATTCGCTTAGAACTGTGATCGAGGACTCTGCATTCCGCGTTCGCAGTATTCCGGAGCGACGGAGTGCTCCGCGTGGCGCGGGTCGCAGGATCGAAGACAAGAAGGGACCGAACCGGCGGGCCAGGCCGCGCAACCTCCCAGCGGAATCTGCACTCAGCGGACTTTCGATCACGGTGAGCATCGGAGTCGCGGAGCCGGGCCCGAAGACGCGGGAAGTGGAACAGGTGATTCAAGCCGCCGACAAAGCACTGTACCGAGCCAAGAAGGCCGGCCGCAACCGGGTCGAGACGGCCAGCGAAGCTCGAAGTCGCACCCGCTTCAAGCGAAACATAGCCTGAGCGCCTGAGTCCTCTGCGTTTAAGCAAAACTGGACTGCAAAACCTTCTCCGATCGGGTATAGTGGGCACGCGCCTTCCCCCGTCCTGACGACGCTTGCTTCGGCGAGCGTGTCTTCAATCCTGAACTATATGGACGCCGTCATGAACGATTGTCTGTTCTGCCGCATCATTCGTGGAGAAATTCCATCCAAGAAAGTTTACGAAGACGAATATACCTACGCCTTCGACGATATCAACCCGCAAGCCCCGACCCACGTGCTGGTCGTTCCCAAGAAGCACGTCCGCGGACTGAAAGAAGCGCTGGCTGAGGACGCTGAGCTAATCGGCCGCTGCCAGCTCGTCGCCGCCAATATCGCGCGACAGCGCAGCATTGAAGATGGCTACCGGACCGTGTTCAATGTCGGCCCGCGTGCCGGGCAGTCGGTCTTTCATCTGCACGTGCACCTGCTGGGCGGCCGGAATTTGCAATGGCCTCCGGGGTAGCTCATCCTCGGGAACTTTTTCGCTTTAGAAAAGATGTATTATGGACACAGCACCTAAAAAGGTGCCTTAGCCGGGGCCAACCCATGCTTGACATCACTAAAGATATTCAGTCGCTGACGACTTTCCGCCGTCGTTCAGGCGACTTCTTGAAGCAGTTGAAGAAAAGTAAGCGTCCCGTAGTACTCACAGTCAAGGGGAAGGCGGCGGCCATTGTGCAGGACGCCGAGGCCTATCAGCGATTGCTCGACGTCGCTGCCGGCGCGGATGCAGAAGAGGGTATCCGCCAGGGGCTGGACGATGTGGCTCGCGGACGCACTCGCCCGGCAAGAGAAGTATTCGACGAGATCCGCCGCAAATATGGCATATCTCATTGAACTTGCCAATCGCGCCGTTCGCGATCTTGAGACCCTCTATGTCGAAAAGAACGCTCTGGAGTCTCGTACTGCGGCTCGATGGTACGAAGGGCTGGAGGAAGCCGTCTACACCCTTGGGACATATCCCCGACGCTGTCCTCTCGCGCCAGAAGTTCGAAGGGTGAGACGGCAATTACGCCATTTGCTTTACGGCAAACAGCCCCACGTTTATCGGGTTATCTACGAAATCGACGAGCAGCGAAAGACGGTGTGGGTGCTCACGATTCGCACGGTGCAAGGCAAAAGCTCAAGCCGTCCGATATCTTGTAAACCCGCCGCGCCTCATTTGACCACAAGCGGTCGTAATTAGCGGCAAGCGCCTGGACGCTCCTCCTACACTGGTACCAGTTCACTCGGCGGCGGCTTCGTCTTCCGGAGCGCCATGGCGGCGCAAGCAGCTGCGGCAAGTTCTGCGAGAACGCCGAGCGCGGCAGTACCATGTCGCATCCGACTTCGTGCGCCTTCTGCTTCAAGTCGCCCTGCACGTGGGAAAGAAAGCCGATAATCGAAGTCCCTTCTTCAGCTTGGTCTTGAGTTTCGGGAATCAGGGTCAGCGGCTTGGCGTTGACATTATTCATATCGAAGATGATCAGCGACGGCTTCTCTTCCCCGTTCTGCTTCATCCGCTCCATCAGATCTTTTTCGTTCTTGACGAACTCGACTTTGACGTTGAGCTTGCGCGCCGTTTCCTGAATCTTTGCCTGGAAGAACAAATCGTCGACGAAGGCAAAGATACGCGAATTGGCATCGTCGTTGGGCGGCAGCGGCTCCGGCTCCGACCGGCGAATAAGACGGCGCAAAGCCGGGACGGCCGCCCCGGCCGCGCTGGACCTTTGTCGCCGCCGAGAGCGCCGCGGTAGCTGTGGTCCATGGGGGCGGTGTAGATGCCGCTGTGCTGCTGGCGGTCACGACCGCCGGGCTGCCGCGCGATTCGAGGGACGGCGTCCGCGCCGCCGTCTGCTTCTCCCTCCGCCGCCGGAGGGATTTCCGGGTCCAACATTCATATTGTTTCTCTTTGTGTAGTCCTGCGTTTCAGTCCCTCGCGTGGGACTCAGTTTGCTCCGTGGTGCGACCGCTTTCCGGGTAGTGTCGCCTCGCGCACATGCACCGAGAGTGCGTGGAAACCCAATGCGGTTGGAGTTCATCCGTGAATGATCTTTGTCCGTCTTAGGCGCCTGGAGCTAATGGGCGCGGGAGGCCAGCTAGGGAGCATGGCCACTTGGGAACACTTTAATGGTATCTCTCGCGGCGGATAGAGCGCAAGTCCTAACTCGCTATAGTTTTGCACAGAAGTAACTGTATGGCTGCATCGGGGCCCGAGCTTGGGAATGCCGCGTCGTCCGTTGGCGGGGCGCCTAAGTTCCCGAGCTGACCTGCCGCGCCCATTGCATGGCTTGCCAGTAACACTCCGCGACTTCGCCCTCGTCGAGGTGGAGCTGACCGGCCAGTTCACTTGCAGTCTTCCACTCGCCGGATTCCTGGGCCAGCATAAGTTGATAGAAGGGTCGCAGCCGGCTGGCGCCGCCCAGCAGCACTGCCTTGCTCTCCTGATCCATCGGAACGTTGTCGAGCACCTGGGACATCGGGATTTCCAGAATCACATCCATCAGCGAGAGCATACCCATGAGAAACAAGTCGGAATCGCCGTGCGGGATTTTCGGGGAGAGCAGTTCACAGAAGCGGGCGCGGACCAGAGCGGAGAGGACCAGTTCGCTGCTCTTGCCCTGCCCGGCGCCGAGAGTGGCCACCAGCCGAATCCAGCGGCGGACCTCCCGTTCTCCCAATATGGCCAAGCGCGTGGCGCACCGAGTGAATTTCGTTGGCGAATCCAAATGCCGCCGAGTTCAAATAGCGCAGCAGGCGATAGCACAACGACGCCTCGCCTTTGACGACATTCTCGATCTCGCGTACGTCCAACTCCGGCCGTGAAACCGCCGTCAGCATGCGCAGATAATTCACCCGGTTGGCGGGTATTTCGTGCGCATTGAGTATTTCCGGCCGGCGGAAGAAATATCCCTGGAAATACAGGAAACCAGCTTTCTTGGCGACGAGAAACTCGTCGCGGGTTTCCACTTTTTCCGCCAACATACGGCAGCGCCAGGGTCCGTGACGTTTGACCATGGCGGCGGCGTCAGCGGCGGATGTGGCGCGGACGTCCATTTTGATAATGTCGGCAACGTCGGTCAGGGATTCCCGCGGATCATGTCCGCGAAGTCGTCCAGCGCTATCGTGTATCCGGCTTCCTTCAGCCGATGACACGCGGCCACCACCAGATCATCGGCGGGAACCGTCTCCAGAATCTCGACCACCACCTGTTCCGAAGGCAGCAAGGTGATGTACTCCTTCAGCAGGATGTCGCGGGTGAAGTTGACGAAGGCGCGGCGTCCGTCGCAGAGAACGTCGATGCCGAGCAACATGGCAGTGTTCAAAGTACTGCGCGAAGCCGCATCCGCATCCGTATTGCGTGAAATAATCTTCGATGCCATCGCGAAACAGGAGTTCGTAGCCGAAGACCTTCTCGTCCGAAGTGAGGATCGGCTGGCGGGCAACAAACTGGGTTCCGGGTTTGGGCGCCGGCTTGCCTTCGCCGGGGCTGAGGGCGGAAGAGGGGGCAGTCACTCTTTGTCTATCGGCAGAGCCCCGCGGGAGATTAGTCCGATTCGATGGACAAACTCCGTATCGGCGGAACTATCTTCAAGCTGCCCTATAGATCCAATAAAGCTGTCATTCGGAACGACGCGAGCCATCCCTACCCTCGGCTGGATGATGGCAGCGGCTAGAGCTGCTTCGCTTCGCTCATGACATCCCAGCCTCACGAATCGCTCCCGCGCTTCACTCCTCCACCCATTCGACACCGCAGGTGTAGCACTTCCAGTTGTTCTTTCGAACGGGAATGGGAAAGGACAGAAGCAACCATAAACCGTAGGTCCAGAAGCGATTGATTTTTTCGAATCCAATATCGAGCGAATAACAGCGAGGGCAGCGCGGCTGGTCAAAGGCTCGCCAACTTCTTCCTCGCTGAACTCGGGCGGGATAGGCTCATCCAGAATGGCTCGGGCCGATTCGGCGTCCTGCTGATGCACTTGCAGGCGAATGCCGCCGATGGCATTCGAGAGCAGCCAATCCATGCGAACCAGATTACCGTCAGCCAGGGCGCACGCAATTCCCGCCGATTCCAGTTTGCCCTTGGCCAGCAGGGCTTCGGGAACATCGCGAAATGCTGCAGAGTGACGAGTTCGGTCGACACTTTTGAGGGGCACCCGGTCGGTCGGAATAATCTTGCCGCTCTCCTATTGTACGGTCAGCGTGATGATCACAGGATGTGTGAGCGGGCTCGTCCCTCCGGTGGTGGCGATAATCTTCACGCTGGTGGTGCCAGGCGGAGTTCCCGGATTGGTTGGAGGGGCGCTACTGCCGCCGCCGCAGGCTGGCAACGACAAGGTGGAGACCGCGATGACGGCGATCAAGCTCAGCAGACGAACGCCGCGCAATCTCCGCTTGCGATTTCCCGCCGCGACCACTAGCCCCAGCATGCCCGGAAGCAGTAAGGCATAGAACAGCCCACGACGGCGACCGAAGGGATCTTTGCCCAGGCGTGCCGAGGGGGGCGTGGTCGTAATGGTCACGATCTCGCTGGTTGCGGAGCCTACGGCGAAGGTGCAACTCGCTTCCGAAGGAAGCGTCGTCGGGTCACAACTGTAGGTTAGTGTCTGGTTAAAGCCTCCTAGTGGCGTGATGGTCAGCGTCGCCATCGCGTTTTGGCCGGGACCGCTGATCGCGACGGTCGTGGGATTAGCCGCGATCTTGAAATCCTGCACGTTGTAAGGAACAGCTGCGGAAGTCGATCCCAAGAAGTTGGTGTCTCCGCCGTAGGTCGCAACAATTGAGTACGAACCCGCCGCCAGAGTGCTACTCACGAATGTAGCTACGCCTGCGCTATTCAGTGTCCCCGAGCCTAGCGTGCCAATAACCGCGTCGGTAAACGTGACGGTCTGTGGCGGGTTCGTCACGGTTGGTGCGGGCTTCACCGTCGCGGTGAGAGTCACAATCGTTCCGAAATTCACTGGCGACGCGGGCGAGATAGTGAGCACAGTGGTGGTTGGAGCGGCCGAGCTACTCCAACCGGTGGCTAGGTTATAGGCGTCGACCGACCCGAGGCCAGTTACCGAATCATAGCCCGTCCCGGCAGTGTAGCCGAACTTCCCGCTAGCGGGGCACTGCTGCGAGGCGGGATAGCCCGCCGGCGTCCCAGGAGTGCACGACACGATATTGTTGCCAGTGGTTATGTCGTGAAAGGCGGATGGGTTGCTCTTCGCGAGTTGGTAGAGGGTCGGATTGATGTTGGTCAAGCCCGGCGTGGTGATGAGGCCATTCTTCAGAAGATATTGGTTAAGCAGAACGACAATACCGGCAAACACCGGGGATGAGGCCGACGTTCCGCCGGCAATCGTATGGTCGTTTACGATACCGTTGGCACAACTTCCGCTGGTGCAGAGAAGGTATCCATCATGATCGGCTGAGGCCGTTATCGCTACATCCGGCACATCTCGCATAGTATCCGTGCCCGATTGCCAGGCAGGTTTAGCGAAGAAGATGCTCTTGCCGCCCCCGCTCGAGGCGAACCCCGCAGGGGAGGTGTCGTTCCAACCCTCTTCGGGAATGTAAGAAAGCGCCGAACCTAAATTAGGGCCATTGCTTCCCCAATAAGTTCCACTTCCTTCATTGAATTCGCTGCCACCGAGAGCGGTCGTCTCCGGCACGCTCGCCGGAAGATTCACTTCGAGACCTCCCGTCGCTGGAGGGTTCCCGGTTTCACAGCCCGCCGCTCCATCGTCGCCGGATGAGGCCATAAACGTAATGCCGAAACTATTAGCTTGCTGAATGATTGCTCGGATCCGGGTAGCGTTGTTCTGACCATTGTCCGGTTCGCATCCGCCATAACTCATGCTGATCACCGGTGCGAGCTTGTTGTCGATAGCGTACTGGAGCGAAGTAAAAACGCCTCCGTGATTGGTATCGCACATGACCAAGAAAATGGTTGCGTTTCGTGCGACGGCGCCAGACCACTCGATATCCAGATCCGCCTCGACCAGATCGCCGGTGATCCCTGGGTCAGTGCAGCCTGCCGCCAGTTTCTGCGTAAGTTTGATTGTGGGAAGATTGAAGCCGGTGCGAAACTGAGTAATGTCTGTGAGAAGAATATCGGTCTGTCCGACGATGACGAGGTTGATGTTGGTGCCGTCAATCCCGGCGGTGTAGAGCGGTTTGATGTCGTAGATGGTGGCGATGTCGTCGGGAGCGAGGAAGTTTTGCCCTCCGCTCGAGTAAAAGGAATTCCAATCATTGGACGCGCCACTCTGCGCTGCCCGTTGTCGCGCCACCATCGATTTCCAGAGAAAATCATCGAGTCCCCGGACACTGGTGACTACATCCGCGAGTGCCGTCGGCAAAGATACGTTTGTGGCATTCGCGAAGTGTTCTTCGCCATCGATAACGTAGTGATGAATCTGCGCATGCAACGATCTCTGCACCTGGGCCGCAGTTCCGCTGAATGCTACCCAGTTGCGGGCGCGGGCGACTTGCACGATGGTGAACCCCTCCGACCTCAGCCAATCGGTAATCTTCGCGATATCGCTGCGGCTCATGCCAAAGCGGTCGGCAAATTGTTCCGGGGAGAGCCAGTTGTGGTAGTTCGGAGACTTTGGATTCTGCTGCTCGGCCAATAGTTCATCGAGCGCAGCCTGCTGGCTCGGGGATGGACTGACCTGAAACGTGATGTACTCCAGCTTCATCGACGGATCAACCGGTCCCTGATCGAATCGCGCCCTGGCTCTCGGACTGACACTCCCTTTCAAAGCCACAGTCTGATTGTTGTCAATTGCGGCGGTGATCCGATCGGGCTGTGCCGCCTGGGCCCTGACGCAAAGGACCAGCAGAAAACAACACACCGTGCAGAAAACAGGAAGAGAACCGCGAAGAGCAGCATTGCGATTCGGTGTTGCTGGAAGCATCACTTTCTCCAATGACTCCAATAAATTGCGACAGGGAAACGGCTGCCGCTGCGAGGGAAGGGTGCAGCGAATGGGCAGATTATCGCGGAACGCACGATGGACGTCAACACGATTGTCACCGAGGGCCAAAGAGTGTCATGAACGCGACCGGCATTCCTTTCCGTAGATGCCCCAAGCCTACCGGGCGCGCGCCAGCACCAGGGTTACATCATCGGGCTGCTCGTTGGCGCCAATCCAGTCGTCCACGGCCGCGGTCACAATCTCGCTGATGCGCGGCAGGGGCAGATCGCGATTCTGCCGCAACAAGTCAATCAGGCGTTGCTCGCCGAACTCGCCGAAATCGTTTTCCGGTTCGGTTACACCGTCGGTATAGGCAAGGAAAATCTCTCCGCTCCTGAGTTCGACCGAATCCTCTTCATAGCTTCTTTGATCGAACAAGCCGACCACGGTTCCACCGCATTCCAGCCGGCGGATGGAACCGTCCTCACTCATGATGATCGGCGGCAAGTGTCCGCCGTTGCTGTAAGTGAGTTTGCGTTCCGCGCCGTTGTAGATTCCAAGGAACAGCGTGGCATATTTTTCCGGCGGCGTGCTTTCGTAAAGCTGATGATTCAACAGCGAGAGCAAAGCGCCGGGAGACACGTCGACGGCGCGTAGTCCCGAAGCCAGCAAGATGCCGGAACCGCTGGCCGCGCCCACGGCTGCGGGTTCACGCAAGACCGGGATGTCCTGCAGGCTAAGGCGCGCACGGCGGAGTGGATGGTCGCCATCAGTAACGCGGCCGAGATTCCTTTGCCGCTGATGTCGCCCACGGCCAGAATCAGCCGGTCTGAATCCAGAGTCAGAAAATCATAGTAATCGCCGCTGACCGTCCGCGCCGGACGGAAAAATCCGTGGACTTCGAGCGTCGCCAGTTGAACGCTCTCATGCGGGAACAATTGTGCCTGGACTTCCTGGGCGATCAACAGTTCGTTCTCCAGCCGCTGCTTGTCCTTCTGTTCTTCGATCAATTTTTCCAGCGACGCGGTCATCGAATTAAACGAATTCGCCAGAGTCGCCACCTGGTCATTGGACTTCACCGGAACGCGATGGCTGAAGTCTCCCCGGTTGATATGCGTGGTACCGTCATAGAGTTGCGCGACCGCCCCGGTCACCGTACGTGTGAGCTGAGTGCCAATCCATATCGCAAGCAGCTCAATGACTCCGAAAACGATGACCGCGAACAGCAGGAAGAATTCAACTGTGGGCGCAAAATCTCCCTGGGCCGCAAACAGCCGCTCGTAGAGCTTAGAGATGCGGGTCTGCACTGTGATGCCGATGGGATCGCCCTTCTCACCGTTATCCCAATCCGTCACCGAGACGGAAGTTGCGAACAGCACGCCTCGATCCAGCGCGCGGGTCGGTGGCGGAACAGCGCCGGAACTGAACGTCAGCTTCGCCTTGCTGGTGTCGAGCACGACCTTCTTATTGTCTCCTGCGACCACTTGCGTGCCGCGGACGGGGCCAGGGTCGGAGCGGTCCACTTTGTGAAGAGTCAGCCCCTCATACAAAGTGATTTCCCCTAATGTGGCGGCGAGACTCTCTAGCAACTGGTCAACCGGTTCGCTGGATATTACGGTTAGATTTCCCTGGTTCACCGGCACGGTTTCGAGCACGCGTAAGAAAAGCTTATCGTGATCGCGCACCACCCCACGAAAGGGACCTTGCAAATATGTTGGAAGCGCGGGCGCGGTCACCGCGATCTCGGTAGGAGAGCTGTTGAGAACCATCTTCTGGTTCAACCACACACAGATTTGGCGGTTTGCCCAATGTTTGTCGCTCTGGTGCAGGCTTCCCAGGGAACCTGCCCATCCGGCTGGTTCGCGTTGCACCTCGGCGGCAAGGCGGCGGGCAATCGCTGAATTCGCGGCAGACAGACTACTCAACTCGGAATTAAGTCCGGTCGTAACAATAAAAGTCGCAAACTGCCCGGCGAACAAATAGAACGATCCGAACGCCAGCGCAATCAACAAGACCACCGGAATTACGCCGATGAATACGTAGGTGACAATCAGCCGGTTCCGCAGCCGCCAAAGCGCCTTCGCTTTCACCCAGCGGAATGCGATGAACGCGAACAGAACACCCGCCACAAAGCTGAGAAAGCCAACCCATCCCCCGAGTTCCTCACCGTACGCAGGTTTGATCCAGCCGCGCACCGTTTGTAGCACGAACAAAACCGCATCCATGCCCAGCAGATACCAGGCGATGAGCGCGACCTTGCTCGTGGGCAGGAGCCCTGCATCGCTGAGCCGCAAGCGAAGATAACGGTAAGACAGGGGCATGGCGTAAAACCGAATTATAGATGGAGAAGGGAAATGCGGGCTTCAGGCTTTAGGCTTCAGGTCCTCCATGAAATTCGGCAGCTAGCCAAGCTTAGAACCTGAAACCTGAAACCTGAAGCCTTGTCCTTCAAATCTCCGGATAGAAATCGAAAAATGCTTCCAGGCTGGTCTTTAATTGTTTTTCAATCTCGTCCTTACTGCCCTCGAGCACGTGCATGGTCACATGGGCTTCGCGGCCGTTCTTGAGCTTGAGGGTTGCGTCCCCAACTTCAGCAACCTCCTCAGAGGGCAGCAACCGCAATCCATAAACCAGCGTTAGGTTCGCCATCCAGTAATTCTACCTCCTAAAAAAATCCTAAAGCCTGAAGCTGAAGCCTGACGCCTGAAGCCCGAAGCCCGCCATTCAGCGATTTAAGATTTCCAGCGATCTTCATTTAGAATGCCATCGTGCTCCGAAACATCCTGATAATCCTTATCGGCGCCTGCCTGGCGCAAGCCGCTGTCGCGCAGCAATCCTCACAGCCTCAGGTCAAAGTGAATATGCTGAATGTTTGCTCGCCTTCGCCGGAGGAGCAGCAGGAAATTGCCGCCGCGCTGGCTCGCATTCCCAAGCAACCGACCTTCAGCCAGGACTTCGAAGTCGATCGCGGACGATCAACGCTCGAGGAACGCCCGGATTTTCTTAAGACGGGCGAGAGCGCGCAGTTCTCATCCGATTCCGGAACCGCCGACTGGGTGCGGATTCGCCGGGAGTTCCCTGCGCAAACCGTGTTTTCGACCGTGCAGTATTCATTTAGCCACGACCCGAAAAATATGGTGGAGACCCTGATCTTCCACGTGCGCGATCCCAAAGACCTGATGCAGATCGCCATCGAAGACAACGCCTCCGCCGTGACTGCGCCTGCAACCATGTTGGCCACGAGCACTCCGGCCAGCCGCATCAAGCTGGAGCGCTTTGGTAAGTCGTCGGTGGTGCTGGCGCGCTGTCCCGGAACTGAAGGGAACTCCTCCTCCGGACCAAAGCGCTTACGAACCACTGTTTCAGAGCGCTACCGCAATCGTGACCAACTATCGTGACCTTCTGGCTGCTCGGCGGCTTGTACCGGAAGAGTTGGCGCGGGTCGGCGCGGTGGACGGGACTAAATCAAAGCCGTCGGCCAAACCCGCGGCCAAGAAGATTACGCCGGAAGGCAAATGACCGAAACGCTTCAGCGTTGTGACGAGAACGAGTTCGCACACGATTGCAGGATGCCCAGCCGTAATCCGTTCGGCGGCTGAACCCGAATCTGAAATTTGTAATCTAATCTTTTACTCTATATGGACGATATCCGCGACGTTGTTGTGATAGGGTCCGGCTGCGCCGGGCACACCGCGGCGCTCTACACGGCGCGCGCCAACCTGAAACCGCTGGTGCTGGAAGGCCACGAGCCCGGCGGCCAGCTCTCGCTTACCACGCTGGTAGAAAACTTCCCCGGATTCCCCGAGGGCATTCAGGGGCCGGAGCTGATCGAGAACATGCGCAAGCAAGCGGCGCGCTTTGGCGCCGAATATCAAGCACGGCCACGTGACCAGCGCCGACCTCAGCCAGCGCCCGTTCAAGCTGCATGTCGGCCAGGACAGTCATCCACACCCGCACGCTGATCATCGCCAGCGGCGCATCGGCGCGCTGGCTGGGGCTGCCCCACGAGCAACAACTGATCGGGCACGGCGTTTCTTCCTGCGCGACTTGCGACGGCTTCTTTTTCTCAGGCAAGGAGATCACTGTTATCGGCGGCGGAGATTCCGCCATGGAAGAGGCGATTTTCCTGTCGCGCTTCGCCACCAAAGTCACGGTCATTCATCGCCGCGAGCATTTCCGCGCTTCGAAGATCATGCTGGACCGCGCCCGGCGCAACGAAAAATTCCATTTCTTACCGACACCGTAGTAGAAGACGTGCACGACGTTGGCAAAAAAGAAGTCACCGGCCTAAAGCTGCGGAATCTGAAGACCGGCAAAGTTTGGGATTTCCCCACCAGTGCGATGTTTCTGGGCATTGGACACATCCCCAACGCGAAAATGTTCGAGGGCCAACTGGATACCGATCAGCGACGGCTACCTGAAGACGACGAACTATGTTTTCACTCGCGTGCGCGGAGTTTATGCCTGTGGCGATGTTCAAGACCGGCGCTATCGCCAGGCAATCACCGCTGCCGGTACCGGCTGCATGGCCGCCCTGGAAGCCGAAAAGTTTCTGGAAGAGCAAGAGTGAAGAGCAAGAGTAAAGTGTAGGCGCGGGCGTCCGCGCCCCTGCGGCCCTGACAAAAACGTCCTTTGTGTACCTTCGTGTCCTTCGTGGTTGATGCTCTTTAGATGCCGCAACCACAAAGGACACAAAGGCGGCGCGTTGTGGGGCCTACTTGTATCAGCGGAGCGACATTCATTCTTGAGGTGACGTATGCCAGGCGAACAAGCAACCTGTCCACACATAAAAGAGATGCGTAAGGTCAAGCCCAGCGGCGACGGATGCAAGGAGTGCCTGGAGATGGGCGACACTTGGGTCCACTTGAGGGAGTGTCTCATTTGCGGTCATGTCGGCTGTTGTGATTCGTCCAAGAACAAGCACGCCACCAAACACTTTCACCAGACCAAGCACGCCGTCATGCAGTCTTTCGAGCCGGGCGAAAACTGGCGCTGGTGCTATGTCGATGAAATATTTCTAACCTAAGACACCCTGACAAAACCCCACTTGCAGTCGACCCTCCGGCAGACCTTGCTCTCTTAGGATCCGCAATCCACGAGCGCTTCTTGTCTTCGCAGTCTCCCCGAGATCGGCCGAAAGTCTCCGTTGACAACTTGCCCCGTAGGGGTAGGATGGTTGGCGTTAACGGGGAGGACTACGGTGACTCACACGCTGCAACAAGGCATTTCGAGACTGGGGATGGCAAGTGCCGCGCTAACGTTTGTAGTCGTGCTTGTATTTGCAGCCCCCTCGGCGCAGACCCAGACTTTCACTGTGCTTCACAACTTCGAAGCGCCGCCGGATGGGACAAATCCCTACGCAGGTCTGGTCCGGGACGCGGCAGGCAATCTCTACGGCACTACCGTCTACGGCGGCTCTTCTGGCAGGTATGGGGCGGTGTTCAAGGTGACTAAGACTGGAAAGGAGACGGTGCTGCACAGCTTCGCCGGGGCGTCTACAGACGGATCCCTCCCCAGCGGAGGTCTGTTTCTGGACGCGAAGGGCAACCTCTATGGCAATACTGAGGAGGGCGGCACTTCCCGCTATGCCGATGGAACGGTATTCAAGGTAAGTAAAACCGGCAAGGAGACCCTGCTGTGCAGCTTCCCAGGGGGGACGGACGGTTGCTATCCCGTTGGTACTCCGGTCAAGGACAAGAGCGGTAATTTCTACGGTGCCGCCGCGGGGTGCGGTGGCGGTTATGGAATCGTTTGGAAGGTGAGTAAAAAGGGTACGGAGAGTGTGCTGCACTTCTTCGAAGGCGGGTCGTCGGACGGGTTAGCTCCCGAGGCCGGTGTGGTCATGGACGCGAAGGGCAACCTGTACGGGCTTACCCCGTACGGCGGCGCTTTCAATGACGGGGTGTTGTACAAACTGGATGTGAGCGGCGGGGGATTTGCGGTGCTGTACACCTTCAAGGGCGGACTCGACGGGTGCTATCCCTACGGAATCCCGGCGATAGACGCACAGGGAAATTTCTACGGTACTGCCTATGGGTGCGGTGGCTCCTACAACGACGGAATCGTGTGGAAGCTTAGCAAGAAGGGGAAGGAGACGGTGCTGCACAACTTCGCGGATGGGTCGTCCGACGGGGCGCATCCCTACGCGGGAGTGATTTTGGACGCGAAGGGCAACCTCCTTGGCGACACCGGGGAGGGCGGTGCTTCCAACTACGGAATGGTGTACGAACTGAATACGAAAGGCATGCTAACCGTGCTGCACAGCTTCGTTGGGTCGGACGGGGAATATCCCTACGGAGGTTTGATCCAAGACGCGGAGGGCAATCTTTACGGCACTGCGGAGGCCGGTGGCGGCAGTGGGTACGGAACGGTGTGGAAGCTGACCCCGTAGTCACGATGGCAAGAGCGCAGTAGCAGCGTGCGTTTGAACCGACCTGCCGAGTGGTCGCAGTTTGATGCTGCCTTGTGAGGAAAGTGCAGAAAACTGGATGAATTTTTTCTAGGCGCTCCAGGCATTTCGCTCAACTCTATGATCCCATTCACATCGCGGATCACCCACTTGTGATACAAATTCCTGTGATCTTCATGCACGTGCAAGGTAGCCATAACTCCATCATCTCTACCTGCGCAGGCGTCCGGTGCTGAGGGCTTTCTTCATCTCTCTGTCGGAGAGCCACTGGCTGCGCGCTGTCGCGGAGCGTTCCTCCATCGGCCAGAAATTCTCCAGCCGCTTTGTTGCGGGCACTCAAGTAGAAGACGTTCTCCGGGCAACCCGCACGGTCAACCAATCCGGATCGAGCGTCTCCATCGACAATCTCGGTGAAAACGTCACCAACGCTGACGAGGCACGAGCCAGCGCTCTGCTCTATCACCAGTTGCTGGACGACATCGCCGCCCAAAAACTAAACGCCAACATCAGCCTGAAACTCACCCACATGGGACTCGATGTAGATGACCAACTGGCCCGCGAACAGGTAACCAGCTTGGTGTCCAAGGCGGCTGCCATGAGTCCGCCCAACTTTGTCCGCGTCGATATGGAGGGCTCGCCCTACACTCAGCGCACTCTCGATTTTGTTCATGAACTGCACCGCGTCCCCGGCAATCAGGGATGCGTCGGCGCGGTTATTCAGTCCTACATGCGACGCTCAGAGAGCGATGTTGAGAATTTGCTGGCCGAAAGCATCCGCATTCGCCTGTGCAAAGGCGCCTACAAAGAACCGCCCGAGATTGCCTTTCAGGAAAAGTCTGAGGTCGATGCCAACTACGTCAAGCTGATGAAAACTCTGATGAAGAGCAGGGTGTATCACGGCCTCGCCACCCATGACGAGAAAATTATCAACCAGGCGAAAGCCTTCGCCACCAAGGAAAGAATTTCACGCGACGGGTTTGAGTTCCAGATGCTTCACGGCATCCGCCGCGATCTTCAGCAGAGTCTGGTCCGCGACGGCTGGCGAATGCGAGTTTACATTCCCTTCGGAACCGAATGGTATCCCTACCTGATGCGGCGCCTGGCCGAGCGCCCAGCCAACGTGCTGTTCATCGCCAAGAACCTCCTGCGGCGATAAACAAACCCACCGGCGATAAAACAAACCCACCTCCGTCATTTCCACCCTCCCTCCTTGTCATTCCGAGGAGCGAAGCGACGAGGAATCTTGGGTTTGTCCTCCCTCATTTCTGCTAGCATAAACTCATGGGCAACCATGGCCAAACCGCGCTCGCCGAGGCGTTTTCCGCCTTAGTCGGCCCCCAGGTCGGCGATGAGAATATCGACCTGGTCCGTGCCGCTCTGACCATTGCCCGCACCGAGTATCCTGATCTCGATCTCGAATCCTACGTCGCTCGTATCGACGAACTCGCGCATATGGCCGAGGCTCGCATCTCCGATTTCGGCGACGCCGCGCAGACCATCGCAGCTCTCAATCACACTCTGTTCGAGGAAGCCGGTCTGCGTGGCAATCGTGAGGATTACTATGATCCCCGCAATTCTTTTCTAAACGATGTCCTCGACCGCGGCCTCGGCATTCCGATCACACTGGCACTGATCTATATGGAGGTGGGACGGCGTCTCGGATTTCCACTGTTCGGTGTTGGCATGCCCGGACATTTTCTGCTCAAGCACTACGACATTGACGGCCGTGAGACGCTGGTCGACTGCTTCAACGGCGGAGACATTCTCAGCCCACAGGATTGTCAGCGCCGTCTCGACGAGATCTACTCGGGCCAGATGACCCTGCGACCGGAATTCCTCTTCGCCGTCAGCCGCCGCCAAATACTCACGCGTATCTTGAACAATCTCAAGACAGTTCATCTGTCCACGCGAAATTTCCGCAGGGCCCTGCCCTTGGTGGACCTGGTGTTGGTGATTTATCCCCGGTCGCCCGAAGACGTTAAGCAGCGTGCTCTCCTTCGTTACAGCCTCGGCCAAACGTCGGGCGCGGCAGAAGATCTGGAGCAATATCTAAAGATGTCGCCCGACGCTTCCGACGCCGATGAAATCCGGCAGACCGCGCTCTCCATCCGGCGGATGCTCGCCCTGATGAACTAGATTTGGTGAACTGGCCAACGGGTTTTTCTGTCACGAGGCAGATATTCACAGCGCCACCGGACCTTCCGCGATGTGACGAATGAACTGCAAACTTTTTCATCTTGACAGACCTCCACGGCTGTCCCACAATGTTTCGACATTTTTTTAGGCGTCCGGGTAGTTGTTTGTGGGAAGCCCACTCTCCCCTTTTGCCGTCCCCCTGGCAAGGGCCTTCCTCATTCTCGGATGTTTGATCGTCACAATTTTCGGACCTTTGCTGACAAATTTAGGAGGATTTTATGCGCGTCAAAGCGCTTGTGCTGGTGGCAGTGACCCTAATCCTCGGAGCTACCGCGTGGAGTTCCGACACCGTTATCTACAACTTTTGTTCTCAGACCAGCTGCGTGGACGGCAACCAGCCCTATGGCGCCTTGGTTGCCGACGCCTCAGGTCATCTCTTCGGAACGACCTATTATGGTGGTACCAACAACTATGGCGAGGTCTTCGAGTTGGCGCTTTCCGGTGGCACGTGGACCCAAACGGTAATCTATAGCTTTCTCGGTCCCAGCAACAGCGATGGTGCGAACCCCTTTGGCGGTATGGTCTTCGATTCGAACGGAAACCTCTATGGCACGACCTACGCGGGCGGCCCAGCCAACCAGGGTACGGTGTTTGAGCTGGCCAAATCGGGGGGCAAATGGAAGGAGACTGTACTCCATAGCTTTGACGACATTAGCGGCAGCGACGGGTACAACCCGGAAGGCGCCTTGACCTTTGACGCGGGCGGCAACCTGTACGGCACTACGATTTACGGTGGTAAGTTCTCCGGCGGCACGATTTTCCAGTTAAGGCCGTCAAACGGCAAGTACACTTACAAGTCGATCCACTCTTTTGCCACGAGTGCCAGCAGCGCGTATTATCCCTACGGCGGTGTAGTTGTCGACCCCAAGAACGGTTATCTTTACGGTACCACGTACTACGGTGGTACTGTCTGGAATGCTGGCGCGGTTTATCAACTGCGGGAAATCAGCGGCAAGTGGTTCTTTTCGGTAATTTACAACTTCCTTGGAGATTCACTCGGACAATATACCGAATCGGGTTTCGCCGTGGATGCAGCAGGCAACCTCTATGGCACGAACTATCAAGGTGGCGACTTTAACCTCGGAGCGGTTTTCAAGCTGACGCCAGGCTCGAACAACGAGTGGACGGAGAAGATCATCTACAGCTTCAAGGGTTATACCAAGAAGGACGGCGCATACCCGTATTATGCAGGTGTCACCATGGATTCAGCAGGGAATCTCTACGGCACCACCGTTCAGGGCGGATCAAGTGCAGCCAACAATCTGAATTATGGCACCGTGTACAAGCTGGCGGCGGGCACCTATAAGGAAAGTGTGCTTTGGAGCTTCGGCACCACTGGCGACGGGTACTACCCAGAACACCAAGCGATCCTCGTCGGTGGAAAGCTCTATGGTACGACCTATGCCGGAGGACTCCATGGAGGTGGCATCGTATATGAGGTTGCACCGTAGCCGGTCTTCAGGGCTCCGCTCTGGTTCCGCTCTACTTTCTCGCCGCCGGGCCTTGTGGCTCGGCGGCGATTTTTCTTTTCGGTTCGAACCCAGCCCAAAGAGCATTAAGAACGATGCAACGTCAGTGGGGATCTATAGCCTGAGATAGGATAACGAATGAAGGGATTCTTGCGGCAGGCTGCTGCTGCCTACTCTCTCTTCGGAGGCTCGGGTTCGCTGGGTTCAGCGGGCGCGAGCGGCAATTTGGATGCGCCGCCGAGCACGTCGCGTTCCTGGGGCGAAAACTGCTTCTTGTAGCTGTCGGAGTCGATCTCACGCTGCCGCGCCTCCGGGGGCATTCCTCGCAGAGCCTTGACCGCATTCTGCACCGCCTGGCGGCGGTCCGGCGGGAGTTGCTGCATCTGTTCATGCAGTTGGCGCGCTTGCTGCTTTTGTTCCGGAGTCAGGTGCTCCCAGGTTTCCATGCGGTTCAGCATTTGCTGCTGCTTCCCCGGCGGCGCGCTGTTGAAGCGCTGCAACTGGTTGCGCAATTGCTGCTGCCGCGGAGGGGGCAGATTGCGGAATTGGGGATCGTTTTCCAGCGCTTTTCGCTGCTGCTCCGGCGGAAGGTCTTTGTGCTGGCGCAGCCATTCTCCCGCGTGGTGCCCCTGTTGCGCCGCCTGCTTTTTGGGCGGATGCAGGTTCTTTTGCGCCATCGACGGAGACACGCTGGCCAGCGCCAACACAAGGGCGGCCACTCCCACCCGTGCCGTCATGGACCTCACCCGCACTTTTATCCCCCGGTTTCTCTGTTCAATTCCCCATGCAATCTTGCGACATAAATCCGATTTCATCTACGGGTTGGCGTCTACATCGTTCTGCACTTGCAGATCATCAAGCAGCTCGAAATCGGAATACAACTCGTGATTCTTGTCCAGCGCCTGCAAATCGCCCACTGCCGTTCCCGGTTCAGCCACTGTCACCCTGAGTCCTCCGTCCGTTTCTGTAGCATTCCGGCCAGCATCGGTGCGGAACAGAGTTACACTCATCACCATCAGGACAGCCAGCGATCCCGCCAGCGCGGGCTTGCGAATCCACTGCCACCAACCGGCAGGTGGGCGCGCCGCCTCTTCCCGGAGGCGGGCGTGGAGCCGCACGTCGAAATAAGGCGACGGCTCCGGCACTCGCCACTCATCCAGCAACGCCATGGTCTGGCGGAACTCGTCCAATTTCCCCGCGCAGTCCGCGCAGCTCTCCAGATGTTTATTCACTTCGGGCGTGACCGCGTCCAAGCCGGCGGCCAGGTCCGACATCAGTTCGCAAATCTGCTTGCATTTCATGACTACTTTCCTCATACGAACTCTCTCAGTTGCACGCGCAATGTTTCATACGCGCGGAACAACAGCGACTTAATGGCGGACTCGCTAAGCTTCAGAATCTCGCCGATCTGGCGATAATCCATCTGCTGATACTTGTGCATTATGACTGCCATTCTCTGCCGCTCGGGCAGCGCCTGCACGCGTTGCCGGATGGCGGCCAAGCGCTCGCGCCTCACAATCGTCTCTTCCGCGGTGAGCGAGTCGTCGGGCACATCCATGGTCATCCCGGTTTCGTGATCCGGCTCGTCCAGGCTGACCGTATTCTCCGGACGTTCGTGTCGCGTATCCCGCGCATGATTTACCGCCAGGTTGCTCGCTATGCGGTACAACCAGGTAGTGAACTTCGCGCTCGCTTCGTAACTCTCGCGTGACCGATATACCCGCAGGAAAACCTCCTGCGCCAGATCCTCCGCCACGGCCGAGTTGTGGGCCATGCGATACATGAAACTCAGCATCGGCCGGCGATATTTCTGCACCAGGTAATCGAAGGCTGGCTCATCGCCGGCTTTCACCCGCAGCATGATTTGCGCATCACTCAATCCTTCGCTGGACTGGTCCTCCGCAACCTTCGCTTCGGCACGCGACGGCCCGCCTGCCATTGACAGCAACCCGCGGTTCATGGCAATGCTGCTCACACTGGATTGAACCCCTCCGGGTTCTGAAAGTTGCGCGGTTTCGGAGTCGGAGAAAGGTGAGGAAGTCCCTTCGGGAGAGAGGGGTGGGGGTACTTTCTCGGGGATGAATCGGCTCGGCATTCCGGCAATGGGACAAGTCCCCGGAGGTCATCCCGCATATCCAGGATTCCGGAGCTGCGCGACTAGGCTATCACGGACGGGGTCCGCGAAAAAACTGTTTCTTTGCTACAATATAGCGGCTGGATTCAGGTCGGGCGCTTAACTCAGCGGTAGAGTGCCATCTTCACACGGTGGAAGTCATAGGTTCGAATCCTATAGCGCCCACCAGTAACCAACTGGTGTTACGGAGGTTATCCCGCCCTCGGTGTCCAAGCATTCTCATCAGCAAAGTGCAGCCGGTGATCAGGAGTGGTTTCGGCGCAGTTCAACCGGACCCCCAGCCCGCAACTTTCATCGACTCGCAGGTTTTATATGGAAGTCAGTATCGCAGGGGGAGTGAGAGGACATTGGAAATGCTACGCGGGATCCTCGGCAGGATTCGCAGGAATTCTACGGTTCATATATTTGCGGTGTGCTGCATCCTGATTTGCGGAGCGTGGCTGTCGGTCGACGCGCAGGAAGCCGGCATTAGCGCCGGCGGAAAATGGATGGAATTCGACTCTCAAAACGAGATGACTTTGGTCAAGTCGTCCCGATTCGAACTCCCAGCCGACAATTCACTGCCGGGCAGCGATTCCAGCCCGAAAGTCATCCTCTTCTGCACCGGCGGCGAGCTCAAACTAAGCGACTTTCGTCCCAATGCGGTCATCGCGCCGCCAAACCGGCCCGGCTTCTGGGGGCAGCCGCAGATGCAAGTAACCGTCCGCGTCGATAATGCCCATAGCACTCACGGTTGGAACTGGGTCAATGGTCACTTCCTGTCGATGGACAAAGGAACGACACGCGAGATGCTCGGCGCAAAGATATTCAAAGTCGAAGTCCAGACACCTCAGGGAGCGCAGATTGCGACTTTTTCTCCCGCGGGCATCGATCTGAGCCGGGTCAAGCAAGCCTGCGGTCTTACTCCGAAAAAACCGTGACGACTCACAACGTGGGCGCGGGCGTCCTCGCCCGTGCGGCGGGAGCCGATGCCCCCGACAGAGTTGCCCAGCCGCGCCGGGAAAGATCCCAAAAGATCAGATAGCCGGCGACTGCAGCGATCAGTAACAGCGTGATTCCCCAGAACCACTGCTGGAAAACAATCTTCCCGATCCCAAATAAGCATCCATAAACCAGAACAACTCCCATCACCCAATTGAATGTGTTGCCCGCCAAGTCTCGCACTTCCGGCAACTCGGGGACGAGCCGGGCGATGTGCTTCCATCCGTAAACCGTCGGATGCACCCGCTTGTAGAACGCGATCAGAGTCTGCTGCGACTCCGGCTTGGTTATGAAAGTGGCGATCAGCCACGCAATCGTAGTGACTAATCCGGTGATGAGCGCGGTCTTCGCATAAACGAGCGCTGTGTTTCCTGAAAACGAAATGCGGCTCAGCCCAATCGTCATGGCGGCGGCTACCGCCATCGCAGAAATTTCGCTCCACGCGTTGATCCGCCACCAGTACCAGCGCAGGATGTAAACCGCGCCCGTTCCAAAGCCGATATTCAAAACCAGATCCCAGCCTTGATTGATCGAGGTCAACTGCATCGCGGTGTAGCCGCTGCCGAGCACAAGCAGCACAGTAAAAATTTTGCTGATCATGACGTAATGATGTTCACTCGCGCCCCGCACGAAGAAGCGCTTATAAAGATCGTTCACCAGATACGAGCTGCCCCAGTTCAACTGGGTTCCGATCGTGGACATGAACGCAGCGAGAAAAGCCGCGACCATCAGCCCACGCAAAGCCGGAGGAAGATAGTCGCGCAAGACCATGACGTAACCCTGCTCCGGGTTCTGCACAAAAGCGGCACTGGGATGAAGCCCGCCATTCGGCGAATAAACCACGACCGCTACGAGGCCTGTAATCACCCAGGGCCAAGGCCGCAGAGCGTAGTGCGCGATGTTGAACCAGAGGGTCGCACCCAGCGAGTTCTTCTCATCTTTGGCGCTGAACATTCGCTGGGCCACGTATCCGCCGCCACCCGGCTCGGCACCGGGATACCACGCCAGCCACCACTGCATCCCCAGATACACGATGAAAGTGAGCACCGGCAAAGTCCAAAGCGCATTCGTGGTCAGTCCGCGATGAAAGTCCGGCAGGAACGCAACCGGGTTCGCGGTCTCGACTCCAGTCGCGCGAACGTTGTTCTCGATCACCTGCAGATGCATTTGCAGCGCGTGCATCCCGCCGATCTTCGCCACGGCCACCCATGCCAGCACAATAATCATCGTCATCTTCAAGGCAAACTGAAAAAGGTCAGTGACCAACACGCCCCAGAGGCCGCCGATAAACGTGTAGATCCCGGTGAATGGAATCAGAATGAAGATGCAGATCAGCAACGACGTGGAGCGGGGATCGCCCAGCGTGTGCTGAAAAATGTGTCCCCCGATCGCCAGTTGCAGCACACGCCCTTCCGCGATGGCTGGACCAAGCAGAACCGTGATGATGCTGACCATGGCCTGGGTCACCCATCCCAGGATGAAGCAGTTCATAAAAAGCCCGAGATAGACAGCTTTGAATCCGCGCAGAAATGCCGCCGGCTTTCCACCGTACCGGAGTTCGACCAACTGGACGTCGGTCAAGACCTCAGCCCGTCGCCAGTATCGAGCGAAGAAGAACACCGTCATCATTCCGCCTACGCAGGATCCCCACCAGATCCAGTTCCCTGCGATGCCTTGCCGCGCAACCAGTCCGCAAACCAGTAGAGGTGTGTCGGCGGCAAAAGTGGTGGCCACCATCGAGGTCCCCGCCAGCCACCAGGACACATCGCGGCCAGAGATGAAGAACTCCTCGGTGTTCCCGCTGGCGCGACGACGGTAGTAAAGGCCAATCAGCAGGTTGACCAGCAGATAGCCGACGATGACAATCCAATCCGTGGAAGTGAGGGTCATGAGATTTCCGTTATCGGGACATTCTATCTGTTCGGAGCTTGAGAACTGAGAAAAGTTGGCGCGACCGCATCTTAAAGAAATCCACAACAACAACGGACTGATCGTGTGCTGGCTGTCACAGACTGACCCCGCACCAGTGAACTATCTTGGCGTAACCCTGTTAAAGGCTGGCCTCAGAAAGTTGAGGCTATAGTGCACATCATTTATTCGTTTTTGGTTGCGGCATCATCGAGGAAGAAGTCAGGTATCACAGAAACGGTGGCAGGTCACACAACGCGAGCGACGCGGGTCGGCTCGCCAACCCATTCGGACTTTGGCCGGTTCAGGTACACACCGGGAGCTTGGATAATTATAGTTGGGCTTTTGTCGTGCCCCCTGATCGCCCAATCTAAGCAGCCGTGGACCCAGGCAACGATAAAGTTGCACGGAGGCTTCGTTCAAGTTAGCGCGATGGTCAACGCAGGTTCCACACTGGACTTTTGGGTAAGTTGCAATTACACGCGGTACCCCTGTCTCGTCGAGGCTCCAACAGACCAATTCAGCCATCGATTTGCTCTTGTTGGACGTCGGCTCATGTCGAATATTCAGCGTGAGCACTACCGTCTGAAAGTTCCTGCCAATCATGACTACGAACTTGTGACGGCGGCGACCGAAATGATCGGGGACCACGTTGATTACTCGATTGTGATGGACGGCACGCGACCGAGGTAAGCTCGGCGAGTTCAACCAATTAGTGGCGAGACAATTAAAACCGGAGGCGAGCATTCCAAGCTCGCTTTCGGACAAATCCCGCGCCGCTTGCGCGAATGCGGGCAACGTAGACTTGTGCCGAATCGGGTTTAGAGGGTGTGCCAAGCCTGTTCAACCAATAGGCCCGAGCCCGCACTTAAAAACGGTTCCCGCGTCGCGTGCCCCATCCTTTGTCGCCCGCCCTTTGCGAAAAGGGTGCGTATGAGACTCTCACTTCCAAACACAAACCGCGGCCCGTCCTCAAACAGGTACAATTGTGAGTGATTTTCGGACGGAGACCCATGACCCGCGCGATACGGCCCTTGCTCATCACAACCTGTCTACTCCTGCTGCTTGCCTTCTCGGCCGCTTCTCCCGGCGAGAACGCGCCCAAGCCGGGCTTTCGCATCTATGTGACCAACGAAAACTCCGGCGACCTGAGCGTGATTAACGGTTCAACGCTCGAAGTGATTTCCACGATCCCGCTGGGCAAACGTCCGCGCGGCATCCACGCCAGCCCTGACGGCAAGACGATCTATGTGGCTCTGAGCGGCTCGCCGATCGGTGGTCCGGGCGTGGATGAGAGCAAGCTTCCCCCGCCGGACAAAAGTGCCGATGGCATCGGCGTCTTCGACGTGCGGCAGAACAAACTGCTGCGGCTGATTCAAAGCGGGTCGGACCCGGAAAACTTCGATCTCAGTAAAGATGGGCGCACGATCTTCGTCTCGAACGAAGATGACGCCAAGGCCAGCATGATCGACGTGGCCACGGGCAAGGTGACTAAGACCTTCGCCGTCGGAGAAGAGCCCGAGGGAGTGAAGGTCGCGCCCAACGGCAAGTTTGTCTACGTGACTTCCGAAGACACCGGAACGATTTCCGTCATTGACATTGCGGCGGAGAAAGTTACTAAGACATTCAAGGTCGGGAGGCGTCCGCGCTCGGTTGCGTTCATGCCCGACAGCACCCGAGCGTACGTCAACGCCGAAAATGACGGCACAGTGACGGTGGTGGATTCCGTGAAGCATGAAGCCATTCAAACCATTCCACTGGGCGAACGCGGAGTGATCAAACCGATGATGGTGTTGCTCTCTCCTGACGCTTCAAAGCTTTACGCGAGCACCGGCCGTGGACACAAGGTGTTCGTCATTGACACGGCAACGAACCAGATCGGCGGCTCGTTTGAAGTGGGCGAGCGTCCCTGGGGGATGGCTTTTTCCCCGGACGGGAAGACCCTCTACACGGCCAATGGACCTTCGAATGATGTTTCCGTAGTGGATGTAGCGACTCAGAAGGTGAGGCGGAAAGTCACAGTTGGCCGTGGGCCGTGGGGCATCATCACGTTGGAGCCATAACGTTTGTGACTAACTGGCCAGCACCAGACTGATCCTGCGCAGTCCTTCGCCGAACATTTCCGTATTCACGCCCATGCCGATGCGGAAGTGGCTGGTCATCCCGAAAAATCGTCCGGGCACAGCCGATGTCTCGTATTCGGTGCGCAGCCGTTGCAGAAATGTTTCCGCGTCACCGCTTTTCAACCGGAGAAACGAAGTCGTCCCAAATTCAGTGCGGATTGCCGAGACTTGCGTCTGCCGGGACAGTAAGTCATTCAGCAGCATGCGGTCTGCGTCCACGATGTGTTTTGCGCGGTTTCGAATCTGCGCGAGATGCTGGAATGCCACTACGCTCAGCAATTCGGCCGGATGCGCCGCCACCGCGCCGAAAAGATCGTTCAATCGCCACATCGCGCGCGCCAGATCCGGCTGGGCGAGAATCCATCCGCAGCGCAATCCGCTGAGGCCGTAGACCTTGGTGAGACTGCTGGTGACAATGAACTCCGGGCCGAGATGAAACGAAGTGCGCGGCGTGTTTTCGTAAATGGCATCGAGATAGACTTCGTCCACGAGCACGTGTGCACCCACGCTCTTGGCCAGGTCGCCCACTTCCAGCAACACATAGTCTGGAGTGCGAACGCTAGTCGGGTTGTGGAGGTTGGTGAGAACAATCAGCCTGGTCCGCGGGGTCAAAACGCGGAGAATCTCCGCTGGGTCGAGGGCATAACCATTCTCTTCCCTTCGCGCGAAGCTCCTGACACTTGCGCCTAAGTACGAAGCCGTCGAGGTGAGAAGTTCGTAGGTGGGATGCTCGATCAGTACTTCGTCGCCCGGATCAACCAAAGCAGCCATCGCCAAGTGATTCGCCATCGACGTTCCCGCAGCTGCCACCACGCAATCTGGATCGACCCCGCACTTGTTCGCGATGGCTTGCTGTAAAGGCTCGTAGCCGTACACCGTATCGCCATTGATTTGCAGTTGTTCGATGCTCACCGGAAGTTCGCCCAAAGGGAATCCGGCAACGCCGCTGGTTGCGAGGTTGAACCGCGCACCGCTGTGCAATTTTGCCCAAGGCATGTACTCGGAATGTCTTTGTCTCATAGTTTTTCTGGGGATGGCACGGTTCGGGTTCGCCTGCTCCAATACAAATATACGGGGATGCCCGCCAGCAGAATACCGTATCCGATTGCGCTGTTCGCAGGAGAGCTGGCAACCGTGCTGATCACAATGCCGGCGCAGCTGATCACGAAAAGAGCGGTCGTATACGGATGGCCGGGAGTCGAGATAGATACCGCCCGGAACCGGGTCAGGTCGATGGCGGAACACGAACAGCGATGCCGCAGTTAATCCAAAAGAGATGAAATCAATCGAGACTACATAGTTCAGGATATGCTCGTAACCCCCGGAAACTGCGATTACGGTTGCTGTCAGACCTTGAAGTGCGATGGCCACGACCGGCGCCCCAGTCGAAGGAGAAAGCCGGCCGACGCTCTTGAAGAAAAGACCGTCGCGAGCCATCGCATAGTAGACCCGGGGCGCGGTCAGAATTCCCTGGCTGAGAAAACCCAGCGTGGAAATGGCAACGCCGAAAGCGATCCATTGCGCACCCCGCTCGCCCAGCGCGACCCGCATAACCGATGAAGCCGGAGTGCGAGTCGCCGCCAACCCAGCCGGTCCCAGCACCCTTACGCAGACAAAATTCACCGCAAGGTAAAGCAAGATCACGCCGAGAACGCCAGCTACCAATCCATGCGAGAGATCGCGACGCGGATCACGCATTTCACCGGCCACGAAGCTGGCGGTTTGCCAACCACCGTAGGCGAAGGCAACGGGAACCATCGCCGAACCGATGGCGCGCGCAAGCCCGAGGGAAACGGGCTGATCCAAGAGGGGCAGATGATGAATCGAACCGCCTCCGAGCCACAGTCCCACCACCACCATGGAGGCGATTGCGCCCGCCTTGAGCAGCATAAGCGCGCTCTGCACATTGCTGCCGGCGCGAACGCCGAAACAGTTGATCGCAGTCAGGCCCAGGAGCGCTACCGCCGCGATCGGTCCATCACCCGCCGAGACACCGGTGATCTCGCGATAGTAGCGGGCGAATGTGATCGCGACAGCCGCCATCCCGCCAGTCTGGGTAACCAGCAGGAGAACCCATCCATAAAGGAAGGCGACCGAGGGATGATAGGCTTCGCGCAGGTAAAGGTATTGACCTCCCGCACCGGGCAGGCGGGTGGCCAGTTCGGCCCAGATGAAGGCGCCGAGGAGTGCCAGTGCGCCACCCGCCACCCAGACTCCCAGGATCAGGAAGGGAGTGTGGACGCGCATCGCCACCACGTAGGGATTGATGAAGACGCCTGAGCCGACGATGCCCCCCATCACGATCATGGTGGCATCGAACACACCTAGCAGGCGGCGGGGTTTGGGATTAGCCAAACGAGTAGGCTCGGTCCTTGTGGCGCAAGCCGCGCTCTCAGAAATCAGACTTCTGTGCTGCTACCAGCGAGGTTCGCGTGGCTGACGGGCATGGCCCTGGTAGTCGTCACGTCCTCCACCACCACCGCCGCCCGAGCGTCCACCACCGCCGGGACGTCCACCGCCCCGGGGTCCGCCGGGACCGCGGTCGGTCTTGGGGCGCGCTTCGTTGATGTTCAAGGCGCGTCCCCCGAGCTCTTTCCCGTTCAGAGCGGCAATGGCCTTCTCGGCTTCGGCCGCGTCAGACATTTCTACAAACGCAAACCCTCTGGAGCGTCCCGTGTCACGGTCGGTGACCACACTGACTTGATCGACTTTGCCGTGGGGTTCAAACAAGGTTCGCAGCTCTGCTTCCGTGGTGCTGTGAGGGAGGTTGCCAACAAAAAGCTTCTTCATGGATTTCCTTTTTCTGTGAGAGCCAACGCAAGACGTCAGGTTTTCGTCGGCGAGTTGAGTTGAGTGAGTCGCGTCAGGACGACAGCGCACGCGGTTCAATGGAAAGTGTCTTGCCTCGCAGCTCAATTGAGCCAGTTGGTTCTTTCAATCGCGAATGCAAACCCAGGATAGCGTTAGCGATGCCTTCGCGGCAGAAGTCCGGACCTGATTATACCTGCTTGCCCGTGGCAAGAAGGGGAAATATGAAACTCGCCCGCACCGGGGCGGTCCATTTCGGCGCTGCGGACGGAACCGCGTCAGAACGGCCGGTTACTTCGGACGGCAATTCCGCTGCCGGTTAAGTTGACTGATCTGCTATACTATAGCTGCGTTTGAACGAAATCGGTTGTTGAGCAGCTTCTTGCATACCAGCTAGTCCTGCCCTCAGTACCTCCGACTCGCACCAACGTAAATAATCTGAAAAGGATACAAGCAACAAAATGGCAGAACAAGGAACAGTGAAATGGTTTAACGACGCCAAGGGCTACGGCTTTATCAGCCGGCAGACTGGCGAGGATGTATTCGTGCATTTCTCGGCTATCCAGGCGGGCGGTTTCCGCAGCCTGCAGGAGGGCCAGAGCGTTGAGTTCGAGGTCACCAAAGGACCGAAGGGCTGGCAAGCTGAGAACGTTCGCCCTCTGTAAGCCGGCGACGTACAACTGAAAATTCGTGCCCGTCAACCGCAACAAGGGGCGGGCACGTTTCACAAAGTTACAATCCTCACTCCGGGGTGGAGTCTTCCACATGCAGGCTGAATCGAAGGGATCGTTCGCCGTCATCCGCTACAACTTACGCACTTATGAGTCGGGCGGCGTTATGGCCGTCATCAGGGGCCGGGAAAGTGCCGAAGCCGTCCTGAAGCAGTTCGAACAGAGCCAGACCTCCGAGGACCGGCACATCGGCTGGCGTTATTTCCTCGAGAAGACCGACCTGAAAGTCGGAATGGATCCGGTCGAGGCCACGAACCTCCGCCAATCGCGGCTCGAAATCCGCGAAGCCGAAGCCTAGGATTTCGCGCTTCCGCTGACGTCTTAGCCTCCGAACAACCCTTTGACATTGCTTGGCTGGCGGTCAATGCCGACGCTCGGTCTCGAGCAGGATGATCGCGTAGTTGTGGCCACCGAATGCGAACCCTTGTTCGATGCGCCCAGTGACCGCCAGTTTGACGCCACTCGCCGGAACGCCGAACTTTTTGCTGAAGACCCACATGGCCCCGGTGCCGTCGTCGAGTTGAAAAACACCGCTTCCCATCGCTCCGAACGAATCGGTAACATGTCCAGCGATAGAGATCTCTTTGCCGGCGAACCGTCCTGGATCCTGGTTAATCTTGGCTATGCTCTCGCGAGGAGGGCATCCCGCCAACAGCAGGATCCCCAGAAACATCAGCAACACAGAAAGGAATCGGGTATGCATTCTCTTCACACTACGCTCCTGCCAACTAGATAGGCTGCCAGCTACAAACCCGAATCTGCTTGGGAAGTTGTCCGAACCACGTCCTCCGACTTAGAGTAATCTCAGTCCGGCCAGTCAACATAACGGAGCGATGCTGTGAATATGCTCGAACATATCGAAGGCCTGTTTTCTTATGACGACTGGGCTAATGGTGAAGTCTTAGCTTCGCTGCAAGCCCTGCATGCCCCGCCTGCACGCTCGATCAAACTTCTAGCGCACATCGTTTCCGCCGAAAGGTTATGGCTGGAGCGGTTGCTGGTCAAAAAGCAGACCTGGCCGGTTTGGCCACAGTTCACGATCGAGCAATGCAAACTGGAAGTCGATCAGCTGCCGGGGCTCTGGACGACCTACCTGACTTCGCTCGGCGAGCCAGGTCTTTCCCGTTCGCTCACCTATAAAAATACGAAGGGCGAAAGCTTCACCAGTCGGAAGCAAGATATTCTTCTGCACGTGGTCATGCATTCGGCATATCATCGCGGCCAGATCGCGGCGGATATGCGAGCCGCCGGATTCACTCCGGCTTACACCGACTACATCCATGCGGTCCGGCAAGGATTCGTGGAATAGCCGCCTTCTCAAGCGATTCAGCCGGATAAGTTTCTGAAATGACCGGGCGGCGTGATATTTTTGTCATTGTGTCTATCGTGTTAATTGGAGTCCATGAAAAAGTTTCTTGCAAGCCTTCTGCTGCTTCTTTTTAGCGGGTGTTTGTTAGCCCAGTCCGGGGTTGATCCACTTCCTGATCCGGTCTCCGACAATGCCGTCGCCATGGCCAAGGTTCATGGAGACCTTTTGCTCTTTTCCTTCATGGGAATCGGTGCGAAGAAGACTCCGGACGCAATCACGAATACGGCTTTTTCCCTGGATGCGAAGGAAGGAAAGTGGTCCGCGATTCATGCCGTTCCGGGGACCGCAGGCCGTATCGGTGCCATGGCGGCAAACGTCCATGATCAGTTGTTCTTGTTTGGCGGTTATGTGGTGGATTCCCCCGGCAGTGGAATGGTCGTGCCCGACGTCGGGGCGTACCAGCCTGCGAGCGACCGTTGGTTGCGGGGCACCGACCTGCCGCTGCCCGTGGGTGATTCAGTAGTCGGCGTCTATCGTGATCGCTACGTTTATCTGGTCGGCGGCCGCGCGAGCGGTGACGTGGTGAATAACGTTCAAGTGTACGACTCGGAAAAGGACAAGTGGCTGAAAGGCACACCGATCCCGGGGACGCCAGTCTTCGGCCACGCCGGCGCTTTGGTGGATGGAACCATCGTTTATGTGGATGGTGCGCGCAAAAATCCTCGCCGGCAACGCTCCGCCATATGTTGCCTCCGATGAATGCTGGATGGGCAAGATCGACCATCGCGATCCCACGAAAATTCGCTGGACGAAGCTTCCCAATCATCCGGGCACGGCGCGCTATCGTATCGCCGGAGGTGGTTCGGAGAAAGACCAGAAGATCTATTTCGCAGGCGGAAGCGATAATCCCTACGATTACGACGGCATCGGCTACGATGGCAAGCCCGCCGAACCGTCTCCCGTAACCTTCGACTTCAACCTGCGCACCGGAAAATGGGAAACCATCGACGAAAACACTCCCGACCCAACCATGGATCATCGCGGATTGCTGGTGACGCACGAGGGTCTGGTTCTTATCGGAGGCATGGAAAAGGGACAGAAGGTCACCGCGCGGGTAACACTGTTGTCGAAGGAACCGAAGGCAAAGTAGCCGGGAGGATCTGAACCGGATTGGCCCGCGGCCTTCGACATGCTCCGACGGGCGTGACCGGCTTGTGCTTTCATGATCGGCGGGAACCAACAAACCTAACCAATTCTTCGTTCTCTTATTGTAAACTGCGGACAAACGTATTCCTCAAGCGGTCACGCGAGCTGTCCCCACAGCCGGTCGAGGACGCGCGGACTTTTATGGAAAAAGACGCGAATACTGATGACAAAAATGTAAACGACAGGCAGGCGGGGAAAAAGCCGTATCAAAAACCTGAATTCCGGTTCGAGCGGGTTTTCGAAACCATGGCTTTGTCCTGCGGCAAGGTCAGCCCCACCGAATTCCAGTGCCGATTCAATCGGAAAACTTCATAGTTCAACATTCGAGGCCATGACAGAGGCTCGCGAGGGTTACAAACTCGATCTTGCAGCCGAAGTCCTCAGCTCGGGCGGCACGATACGCCTTCAAGCGCTGGGATCCAGCATGCTTCCGTCGATCTGGCCCGGCGATGTTCTGAGCGTTGCACATACAAATGCCGGGAAGGTCGTTCCGGGCGATATCGTGTTGGTGGAGCGAGACTCCCGATTCTTCATCCATCGTCTGATCGAGAAGCACGAGTCGCAATGGATCACGCGCGGTGATTCCCTGCCTCGGAACGACCCTCCGGTTGCCGAAGCATGCAGGTGCTGGGCAAAGTCTTCGCAATTCAACGCAAAACCCGCGTCATCGTTCCAAGCCCAGGAATCGGCGTGTTTGGCCGCGCATTTGCGTTTATCCTCTGCCACTGGGACTTATCGCGAAGTATTGCGTTGCGTGTGCATTCGTTCGTTCAATCTGACATCCGTGTAGCGCCGGCCCGGCGGCTGTCGTGGGGGCACCGTCGCGTCCACCAGCGACGGCAGGACGCCCTCGCGTCCGTCAGCAAGACGCCCGCCCTACAAAGATGATCCCCACTAGCAAGAACACGGCGGGTGATGCGCTCACCATCGAGATTGGCGGGATGGCGATCGCGCTGCGTACCCAGGACCAGCCGTTTCGCGAACTGCTCGAAAATCGCTATGCAGGATTCACTGAGTCGTCTTCTGATCCTCAATTCGAGTTCGACGTTGATTTGATCGAAAATGATCTGTCCGCGACCCCGGAGAGATTACACGCAGACGAAGATGTGAAGGTGACGCTGAAGGGTGGACAGTGGTTGCTTCAGCGTGGCGACTTCCGCGCCCGTTGGGACTCGAAGATGGGGCGCGGTCACATTCGTCAGTCGCGCAACCCGTATGCCATCGACTCTGTATTACGGATCGTTCATACCCTGATTCTCGCGAAGCGGGGCGGATTCCTGGTCCATGCCGCGAGCGCCATTCGCGGCGGACGAGCATTCTTGTTCGCGGGCGTGTCGGGGGCGGGCAAAACAACGATTTCCCGCCTGGCCCCATCGGATGCCACATTGCTCACCGACGAAATTTCCTACCTGCGACGCGATGGGGATGAGTATGTGGCGTGCGGGACGCCCTTCGCTGGGGAATTGGCCAGGGTCGGCGAAAACCAGTCGGCGCCGTTGAGTGCGCTTTTTCTGCTGCAGAAGGGCCCGGAAAACCGGATCGAACCCGTGGCCACGCCCGACGCCATCCGGCTTGCTGCTGAGAAACATTCTGTTTTTCGCCGAGGATTCGGAACTGGTAAGGCTGGTCTTTCAATCCGCGTGCGAGTTTGTAGAGCGGGTACCCGTACGCCGATTGATATTTGTTCCCGATGAACGGGTGTGGGAGATGATACGCTAGCCGCTGAAGAGGACGCCATCGCCGACAAGATACATTGCGAGAAGTTCCGCCATCGCTGCCCGCCTCATCGGCGGCGAAATGATGATTATGTCCGCGGCCGACTCGACTTTCTTCACTCTCAACGAGGTCGCAACGGTGATATGGCAGGCCGCAGACGGCCGCACTCCTCTGTCTGATATCGTGGCCAGCAAGATTTGCCCCGAGTTCGATGTTGATCCCAGAGCAGGCGGGGCGCGACGTTGAGCAGTTTGTGAACGATCTCTCCCAGCACGGCATTCTCCTGGTGTCCGAACAGCCGATCATTTCGCCTTCTTCAGCGGAGGCTCCGTGAGTCTTCTGGCGGAGATGAATCAGAAAGCGCTGGGACTCGGCATCCCGATCAGCGTGCATCTCGACATCACCTATCGTTGCAATGAGCGCTGTGAGCACTGCTATCTCGATCACGACGACCATGGCGAGATGACGACGGCAGAGATCGAAGATATCCTGACCAACTCTCGGATGCCGGCGTCTTCTTTCTTACGCTTAGCGGTGGGGAAGTGCTCATGCGCCGCGATTTTTTCGAAATCGTGGAGCATGCGCGCCGCCTGCTGTTCAACGTTAAGGTAAAGACCAACGGAGTAATGATCCGCGAGACCGAGGCTAGGCGAATTCGCGAGCTGGGCGTGGAGCAGGTGCAGATCAGCGTCTACTCGCACCGCCCCGAAATTCACGACGCCATCACGAAATTGCCCGGATCGTTGAAGCGGTCAGTCGAGGCCATCCGATTCCTCAAATCTCAAGGTCTCAAGGTCGTGATTGCCAACGTACTCATGGCGCGCAATCTGTTCGATAACACAGGAGTGATGGCTTTAGCGAAAGAGTTGGGGGTTTCGTACACCCTTGACCCCACGATCACGCCGAAAATGGACGGAGACACGTCTGTCCTCGCGCTGCGCATTCCCGGGTCTCAGCTCTCGCAGGTTTTTCGTAGTCAGGAACTGGTGGGCAACGTGGAAGAATTCTGCGCCCCTCCGCCACTACCGGGCGAAGACATCATGGACGGTTTCCCGTGCAGTGCGGGTCACACCGCCTGCTACATTACTCCTTACGCGGACGTCTTCCCCTGCGTCCAATTTCCCCTCCCGAGCGGCAACCTGCGGCAGCAGAAGTTCATCGATATCTGGCACAATTCTGCGCAACTGCGAGAAGTCCGCTCGATCCGTGCCCGCGATCTTCCGACTTGTTCGACCTGCGCTCACGTGGGAACGTGTACGCGTTGTCCGGGTCTGGCGTACATGGAAGGGAATATGCGCGGGCCATCCACCGCCGATTGCGAAAAGTCGTTTCAGCGCACTGGAATTTCTACGGCGAACATGTTGCTTCGGGCGCAGGCGGCTCCGTCGGCTCCGTTGATTCAGATCCAATCCATCGCGTAAATCATTGCAAAGACGCCTGCTTTGGAGGGAAAATAGGTCTACTTCTGGCCTCAGAGCAGGGCTATCCCCAGTACGACGGTCACCACGCGGGAATCCGGTTGGTCACGTTGAGTTACGAAAGTAAGCCGCAGATTCCCAAAATGTGAGCGAAGATAAGAATGGGTAGAAGCGCGCCTGAGCTGGTCTTTGCCGAGCGCTTGGCGAGGTTCCGATGAAAAAGAAAACAAAAGCGCAAGCCAAGCTTTCGGCGTTCCCTCTGGGCCTAGTCTCCCTGATTGCGATTCTGCTTTCGGTAGCAACCCCCTTGCTGGCTCAGGAATCCACGACAGAAAAAGGCCACATCGGCATACCTCTTGACTGGAGTACGCGGCACATCCTGTTTACGAACGGCGCATCTCCGGAGGTGGCTGCGAAAACGGCACGTGATCCGCGAAGCTGGATTAACTGGAGCCAACGCAGCTCGTACCTTTTCCCGGCGTATCCGCCCCAGAGGCCGGAACGCCCACGCTCAAAGAAAAGACAGATGCGAGTCGACTGGGCGATGTCGCTGGGGCCGACCGGCGGGATGCCGCTGGCCGAGAGCCCAGCCAAATATAGCTTCACCAGCAACGGCACCTACAGCTGTGCCAACGACTTCGTGGTGTACACGATAAACGCCACGCCGGGTGCAAACCAGGCCAACATCGTCGCCTTTAACAATCTCTACACCGGCACGGCGTCATCTTCTTGTCCTTTTGGACCGCAGACGCCGCCCACCACTGACTATACTCAGCCGACTTTCATGTGGTCTTACCGCGCCGGCACCGCAGGCTCGGCTCTCTCCCCAACCCTTTCGCTGGATGGGACAAAAGTTGCCTTTATCGAGAACTCTAACCCGGTGATGTTCGATGTTCTGACTTGGGTGAGTGGGCAGGGGACGGACGCAACCCATCCGGTCGCACCTGGAACCGGCGGATCTTCCGTTGTGCGCTTGAACTATACGAATTCCGCGGCCACCGGATGCAAGGCCAGCAGCGCCAACGATAATTCATCCGCCTACATCGATTACACCAACGATGTTGCCTACGTTGGCGCCGACAACGGCAAGCTCTACCGCATCACCGGAGTATTTAAGGGGACGCCCACAGTCCAGTACTGCATCACAGTTAAGGCCAACGCGGTGTTAACATCTCCCGTCTACGATCAGGTCAGCAATCAGGTGTTTGTGTCGGACGGTTTCTCGGTTTACTCCTTTACTCCCGGAGCTTCCGCCTTTACGGCAGGAGGATCGATCGCAGTTGCCGGAAACGCCAGCACGGATCCGATTGTGCTGTCGCCGATCGTGGACTCCACCAACGGGTTCGTCTATGTGTTTTCATCAACGAACACGGGCAATACCAATGCGATCGTATCTCAGATGAACCTGGCCCTTACTTCACAAGTCACGGCCGCGATCGGCCCCGACGCCACGACTGAATTCATTTGGGATGGCGACTTCGATAACGCGTACTTCACGACCGGCCCTCAGAGTGGGGCTGGAACGCTTTACGCCTGCGGCACTCAAAGCACCACGGCAACCAAACCGAGTCTGTACGCGCTGTCATTCAAGGCGCCCAACGGCATTATGAACGGTACGCCGGCGATGTCGGACAACCGGAACATCAACGGCGCCGCCAACCCGGCGGGCATTTGCTCCCCGCTCCTTGATTTCTTCGACGGCACCACGGACCGGCTTTTCGTAGGCACGGGCGCCAATGGCGGAACCACAGGAGCGAACCTTGTAACTGAGTGGAACGTGAACACGCGGATCCCCTTGAACTCCACCATGCCGAATAGCACCGCGACGAATGAATGGGGTGGGACCAGCGCATTCACCGTGGACAACATCGCCACAGCGCCACAGGCGGCCAGCATTTATTTCGGTACGTTGCGTCCTCCTGCGTCTGGAACGACTCCATGTGGATCAGGGAACTATTGTGCGGTTAAGCTTACACAATCAGGCTTGCAATAGGTTCACTCGCGGGACCACGCCCATTCGGAGTCGTTTCCAACCTTCCAGTTGAACTGCAGTCCCATCAGAGCAACGTCCTTGATCAAATCGACAATGGAACCGCGATTCCAGGCTCTGGAATGCGTCGCCGAATGGCAAAGACGTGAGCAGAAGTCGAGCCCAATCTTTACCCTTGGCGTGTTAGATTAGACAGTCGAGCCCCGGGGAAACCAACCAACATTATCGAAAGCGGTACAGAACGCGGTTCAGCGGCACTAAGTCGAGAAGCAAGCTGGATCCATCGCACGCTGCCGCGCTAGTACACTCGACTAAGGTTACCGAGAGTGGCACCGATGGGCCATTCCTCGAAATGACGTGTGGGAGCACACTGGATCCAGAGACAATCACATGCAGCAAGAGTCGATTCAAACCGAGCTTTTCGTCACTCTCGTCCAGCAATACGAGCAGGATCCTCGTGAATTCGTGAGGCTGCCCCAGCAGACCGTTGATTCCTCATTCGCACGAGTGGCCGTCGCGGAATTACGCAACGAAGGGTACGTCGAGGAACAGGTGCGCGGCGTCGTCAGACTTACGCCCCGCGGCTACAACGTGTACAAGAGCACGCCGCGCCCTGCGGCTTAGCCAGAGAGTCAGGTTGCGCTCTATTCGTAGCGCAAGCACACAATGGGATCGAGCTTCGCCGCCAGATTGGCGGGATAGAAACCAAAGAACAAACCCACCGCAACCGAGATCGTGAAGCCGATCGATACCCAGAGGTACGACAGCGTCGCCGGGATCGAAGGCACAAGAGTTTTAACCAGCGTCGATACGCCAGCCCCGATCAAGATCCCGATCGTGCCGCCGACGACGGTGAGGACCACGGCTTCCAGCAGAAACTGCAGCCGGATATCCACCGCACGAGCGCCGATGGCTTTGCGGAGGCCAATTTCCTGAGTGCGCTCGGTCACGGAGATGAGCATGATGTTCATCACGCCAATGCCTCCCACGAGCAGCCCGATGGAACTGATTACGCTGGTGAGAATGACCAGCGCGCCTGTGAGCTGATTCCATAGATTGCTGAGGAAGTCGGGCGAGCTCAGCTCAAAATCGTTTTCTTTGCTGGCGGGAATATGCCGCAGCCGGCGCATGGCCTGAATCACTTCATCCTGCGCCCTTTGCAGGCTGACGTTCTCCGGGACGGTGAAGGCCATGATCAGTTCCTTGGCCTCCGGATACTGCTTTTTGAAGTTGCTGAGCGGGATGACAGCGAATGCGTCCACGCCCGGGCCGATGAACAATCCCGGGTCGTGCTCAAATATCCCGATCACATCGTAAAGGTCACCATTGAGCCGCACTGTTTTGCCGACGGCATCGGTATTAGGAAAAAGTGATTCATTGATAGCTGCGCCCAGCACCACTACGGGCCGCGTATGGGCTTGATCGAAAGCGCTGATGAAGCGGCCGCGCCCCACCGTGAACAACGGTATGGCTTCCGTGTACTGGGGCTCAACCCCGCGCACGATCACCTTTTCCACGCTGCGGTTCCCGTTGGTAATGAGGTTGCTGTCTCCAAAGAAGAAGCCGCGGGTGCCGAACGTGGTCACGATCTGCACGTCGGGAGCGGCCTGCCGGATGAAGTCCGCATAGTCGTATTCAAAATATCGGCGGGTGCGAATGCTGGTTGGCCATCGCGACGGGTCCGAGCCGGGAGGGAATCTTGAGACAAAATATGTGCGCGAACCCAGGGATTCCACTTTATCCTGCACAAACTTGTTCAGGCCCTGAATGATGCTGGCCATCGAGATCACTGAAGAGACACCAATCACGATGCCGAGGACGGTCAACGCAGAGCGCACCTTCGACGAGCGGAGGGTTTCCAGCGCAGCCAGACAATTCTCCCGAGCTTGGGAAGCGCTCATGATCGCCATCAGTCAGACCTCAAGGCGACGATCGGGTCCAGCCGGGACGCGCGGAACGCGGGGTAGATTCCGAAAAATAGTCCAACCGCGGAGCTCAAGAACACACCCAATAGCGCGACCCAGCTCTGCACCGAGGCGGGAAAGGGCGTAAACGTTCGCAACAGCAGCGCAACCAGAAACCCCAGCCCGATGCCAACCAGGCCGCCGGCAATACACATCGTGACGCTTTCCGCGATGAACTGCTGCACGATGTCCAGCTTCGTAGCGCCCACCGCGAGGCGCACACCGATTTCCCGTCGCCGCGCCGTCACGCTTACCAGCATCACGTTCATGATGACAATTCCGCCGACCACAACCGAGATCACACTCACCATAATGAATACGGCAAAGAACGCTGAACTGATGCTGCGCCATAAAGCCATGTAACTTTCTTTCGTGCCGATAAAGAAATCGTCTTCCATGTTCGCAGTCAGGTGGTGCCGTGCGCGCAAGGTGAGCTGTGCCTGATCCTGGGCCGCCTCAAACTTCTCCGCAGTGGTTTTGACGCTGATGGTCAAGCTGGTATGTTCGCCTTGCATGCGCAGGAAATTCGACAGTGGGACCATGACGAAGTTATCCTGGTCCTGGCCAAGCACGCTGCCGATTTTCTCCATGGTGCCGATCACGATGAACTCGTCGTTGTCGATGCGCATGGTCTTTCCCATCGGATCTACTCCGAGAAAGAGTTGCTGCACCAGAGTGTCGCCTATCAGGCAGACGTTGGCGCGGTGCTCGGATTCGGAAGGTGTGAAGTAGCGGCCGCGCTCGACCGTGCGCGTATCGATGTCCGCCATGCTCGCAGTTTGGCCGGAGAGGCTTACATCCGTCACCTCTTTGTTGCCGTAGCGCACCCGGACCGTAGCGCTGGCGCTGGCACCGACTTCTCCGCATGCGGTGCATCGGTCGGCGACTGCTTGCATATCGTCGAGTTCAATCTTCCTATACTTCAGCGCCTTGATGACGATGTTGAAGTCGGTTATGGCGAAGGGAGTGCGCGCGACCTGAAAGACATTCGTGCCCAGATTCGCGATCTTCTGTTCCACATAAACGTTCGCGCCCTGCACCAGGGTCATGACCGTGATGAGCGTGGCCACGCCCATGGTCAGCCCCAGCATGGTAAGCGAGGCGCGCAGCTTGTGGGCGCGCAGCGCGCTGAAGCATTCGGTCAGATTGTCGCGAATGGCGAGCATAGGCGCGGCAAAACGCTACGTTTCTTCAATCCTAACAGCGTTCTTCTGAAGATTGCGACGCGGTGCCGGGATCGGTTCTCGCACTGTGAAACGACGGTTGACGTAGTTCAGATAGAACCCTACGATCTCATGACGTCTCTGCGAACTCTGCGGCAGTTCCCAGCGACCTCTGCGTTTTAAGGTTTTGATTGGACTAGCGCTCCAAGATCCTAAATCGCCGAGAGCACGGAGACGATCGGCAGATGCGATGCAACCTTAACATTGAGCAGCGGGAGAACTCTTCCATGGGCAAAATGCGGACACCAATAATCCTGGCGGCATGCGTGTGCATTGCTTTTACCTGCAGTGCCGCGACTCCGCCCGACCGCCAGGTCGCGATCACGATCGACGATTTGCCGGCGGGTAACGCCTATAACATGACGGCCGCTGACATCACCCAGATGACAACGAAGTTGCTCGCGGCGCTCCGCCAGCAGAAAATTCCGGCGGTCGGGTTCGTCAATGAGAGGAAACTGTATCGAGCGGGAGAAGTGGACGAACGTATCAAGGCTCTCGAAATGTGGCTCGACGCTGGCTTTGAACTTGGCAATCATACGTTCAGTCATACTTCGCTGAATAAGGCCGGGCTAAAGGCGTTCGAAGACGACGTCATTCAGGGCGAGAGCGTGACCCGGCTCCTGTTGGCCCAGCACAAGATGACTCTAAGATATTTCCGGCATCCTTACTTGGATACTGGTCGCGACCTGCAGACTCGGCGTGACGCCGAAGCGTTTCTGGTCGGCCGGGGCTACCGCATCGCTCCGGTCACGCTCGATGCCTGGGATTGGATGTTTGGCAGTATCTACGAGGATGCGAAGAAGCGAGGCGACACCGCGCTCCAGCAGGAAATGGTCAGCTCTTATCTTGCGCATTCAGACTTGGTATTTGCGTATTACGAGCAGCTTTCAAAACAGATCATGGGCTACGAGCCCAAACAAATTCTGCTGCTGCATGGAAACTGGCTCGAAGCCGACCATATCGGCGAACTTGCAGACCTGATGCGAAAAAGAGGATATCGCTTCATCACGCTGGAAGACGCTCTCAGCGATCAAGCCTACAGCCTGCCTGACACCTATGTTGGAGAGGAAGGGACAAGCTGGCTCGATCACTGGGCCATCACGCTTGGCAAGCCTCTTCAAGGATTTCCCGCGGTGCCGGCCTCGATCGTGCAACGACACGACGCGCTGACGAAACCTCTCGTTACCCAGACTTCGCCCTGAAGGCGCCGCTGCAAACGGAATACTCGCAGGTGCTGGCAAGTTGAGGAGGGATTGCCAATGTCCAAAACGAAGTTGAATGTGGCAATGATTGGGTCTGGCTTCATCGGAAGAGTGCATTCCAACGCTTTTCGCCAGGTGGGGCATTTCTTCGACATTCCTTACGACGTTTGCTGCAAGGTCATTTGCGGCCGCAATCGAGAGAAGCTTGAAACGGCCGCTTCGCGGTGGGGTTGGAGTGAGGTTAAGACCGACTGGCAGAAGATCATCACAAGAAAAGACATTGACGCGGTCGATATCGCCGTCCCCAATGCGCTGCATTCCGCAATCGCGATTGCGGCCGCTGAAGCCGGGAAAATTGTGCTCTGCGAAAAGCCGCTAGCCTCGTCCATCGAGGAGGCTGAGCGCATGACCAAAGCGGTGCAGCACACGCCCAACATGGTCTGGTTTAATTTCCGACGCGTACCGGCGGTCGTTTTTGCGAAACAGCTCATCGAGGAGGGGCGAATCGGCCAGACTTTTCACTATCGTGCGCTTTACCTGAATCAGTCTGGAAACGATCCCAGTAAGGCGAACACATGGCGTTACAAGCGCAGCGAAGCGGGGATGGGAGCCGCGGGAGATCTGCTCTCCCACTCGATTGACATCGCCCTTTATCTCAATGGGCCCATCAAGGAACTATCCGCTTTGATGCACACCTTTGCTCCTGGCCGGGATGTGGACGACGCAACCTTGCTGATGGCCCGCTTTGCAAACGGCAGCATCGGTACGTTCGAAGCGACTCGTTATGGAGTTGGGTGCCAGAATCGAAATACTTTTGAGGTCAACGGGTCAAAAGGGATGCTCAGTTTCACACTCGATGACATGAACCAACTTGATTTCTTCGATGCAACCGAGCCGGCTAATTTGCAAGGCAGGCGGAGTCTAGCCGTAACTGCATTGGACCATCCTTACGGGAAAAACTTCTGGAAGCCGGGCCACGTTCTGGGATACGAACATCCGTTCATCGCGACGCTTGGAGACTTTCTTAACTCGATAGGCCAGCCAGAAACTTTCCACCCAAACTTTGAAGACGCCCTTGCCGTGCAACGAGTGCTGCATGCGATTGAACGATCTTCCTCCTCGGGTGGCTGGGTAAGCGTGGATGGGGACGCCTCGTAAGCAACGGCGGCATAAATCCGCACTGAGTTCCAGGACATCTTTCCTTTGTGTACCTTCGTGTCCTTGTGGGTTAATGATGTGCAACTCTAGAACCACAGGACAGGAAGATTCGCAACTGCTCTGGTCTGGAATTGAGGATTATTCACAGGTCTTCAGATTTCCCGCGGCCATGCACTCCGAGGGAGCGGATGAGATCTAGTGTAAAGTCACCTTCCCCGTCAGTTCGATATCGGCTGCTGAACGGGCGACAAATAAATCGACGTCTCCCGGCGCCACCGTCCATTCATGGTTCTTGACGTCATAATATAAGGCGTATCCTGCCGCGATCCAACTCTGCACGTCGTGACTGAGGGTGCATCTGGATGGGGGAAAATTGGCTTTCTGCTTAGTGCGCAATTTTTAAGCCATTCATTAATAAACACTTTTTGGCTTCGTTTTGCAAAACGCCATTTTACTGCTCCACCCCAAGTACCTTCTACTATCGCGTCAAATGCACGCTCACCGGCGGAGGAATTATTTCTCCTCGGCGGTTTCGCTGCATCCGTTCCAGCCGGTCGATCGAGCTTTTGAGTTGTCGGTCATTCGCTGCCAAGTAGCGAAGAATCTTGTCGAGAGCATTTCCGTCTGGAATTAGGTGTTGCGCTACTGAAATTTCGGAGAACGTGGCCTTTCTTTGTCTCGCGATCTCTTGGAGTATCACAATTCCTCCAGCCACGACATGTAGTGCGGGAACGCCCGAACGCTCCCTGGCGCTCGCGTTCTGAAAGACTTTTGACTTCAGCGTTCCCTTCGCTCTTTCCGGCGCATCTCTCTCTAGATCCGCCCAGACCAACTCGAATTCGGGTATGATCGCGAACATTCTCTGCTTGAGCTCGTGTGAGACTTCGCCTGTGAGTTCGATCTCTTTCCTCGCATCGTACAATAGAAGGATAACGGCTTCCTCTTCTTTCTCGAGCGCCTTACAGTACTCCGCTTGCGATGATGGCTCCGGATTCCCAAAATACCGCAGGGCGATCTGGTTCATTCCGTTTTCAAAACGCCATGCACGTTTCTGTTTCCACCAGCAAACAGCGATACGCTCCACTTCCAGTTCCTCGGGCGTCCCGACCGGTTGGTAGTAGCCGCGCAGTCCGCGCAGTAGTTGGTTATATTCCCCCGGATCTTCCCGATGAACGGTAAAACTCCCCAATTGCCTCGAGAAAAACCCATGTTTGAGCGCGTTTCTCCCGCTATAGACTTTGCCGATGGGTGTCTTGGGACCGGTGGACTTCTGGGCATTCTGGCGGTTAGCTGCGATCTTTCGTGCAGACACAATGATGGCCTTCTTGCCTGTACTTCGCTCGGCGGCCCTCCACGTTGCTCCTTGCGTTGAATTCTTCATTGAGGAATACCTTTCGTAGGATCGACCGAGGACTTGTCATGAGCTGGCACCGCAACCAGGAGCAGACGTTCGTCTTTGGTTCTTCAATATTATATGCGGGCTCTCTTGAAGTATCCGGTTACCAACGTAAGGTTGCCAGGCGCGTTGCGATCCTAATCCGTGTTCTGCAGAGCGGCTTTCTTTCTACGAACTCCACAGCGTCCTACTACTTACTTTTTTTCCTTTGATCGGGCTAATAGTCGATGAACATATACGGGTCCGTCCTTGTCGTACTCGCTAATACCACCTCTGAGAAAGAGCTCGCAAATCTGAGCGACACTTCGGCCTTCCTTCCGGGCGATCTGCAATAAGGCAGTCTTGATCTCACCGTCAACCCTAAACCCGATGCGTTCGTCTTTCGCTGACTTCATTTGTCGCGAATTCTAGATCCTACAGCAAGCTTTCGTAAATGATTTTTTCCTCTTGACCTAGTATTAATTATGGTTCACAATGTTGAACATTGGTGTTGTTTGTTAACCAAATTACAGATAGCATTGGAAGGAGTTCACCGTGAAACGTTCCCGAAAGCACGATCTGGCTGCAGAAAACTTGCGTTTTGCTAAGCGATTTATATCCAGCAACCTAACGCCTCTTTTGGTCCAGCAACTGCGCGAGCTGACGTCTCGATTTTCGCTCTCGCTGAAATTCGGCGATCTGTTACTCCTGAGCGGGGGTTGGTATGTTACGCATGCTGGTCTCATCCGTCTAGCCGAACGCTCTAGATGTTCTGGCGTGCAAGTGCATCCCGTCCGTCATCTATCGGAGCCGTCATCTAGGCGGTACGCCTTCCGCGCCACTGTTTACAAATCATCGCACTGTCGCGGTTTTGTAGGTTATGGTGACGCCGACCCCTCTAATGTGTCATTCCTGGTCCAGGGAGCCGAGATGCGCGTCGCCGAAACTCGCGCCGTCAACCGAGCTTTGCGGAAAGCCTACGGAATCGGCATCTGCTCGGTCGAGGAAGTCGGTTCTTTCTCTGACGTGGCGACATCCTCCCCGCAGTCGAAGAAGCTGCCTCCTCAACCTACCAATGGAAACTACGGCGGGCGGACAGTCCGTGACCAACTCTGCCAACTCATTCGCCAGTATCAACTGGATGCGACCCTGGTCAAGTCGTACGCCACCGACTTCTGCGGGGTCAAAACCCTTCGTGAAGCCACTCGCGATCAGGTCGAAGGCTTCGTTGCGCACCTGGCCGATTGGGCCGAGAAAGACCGTGACGCCCTGCTATGTCAGCTCAACAGCTATCCCAACGGGAAAGAAGGTGTTGCATGAGACGTCGCATCCAAGGCTTGCACGAGGCCGATCAGTCTGCTGCATCTCCAGTTCGCGATGGCTTGCTACTTGTTCGCGTCGAGCGTGCCCACCATCGCTGGGATGCACGAAAACCTTTCTATCTCCTTCTCTTCTCAATCCTCGAGCCCAAGAACCTTGCCGGGCATTCGGTTGCCGGCCGCCTCTATTGCACACCCCGAGCGCTGTGGAAGCTCAACTGGTTTCTGCGCGACTTCGGTTACGACGCCGAACTGCTCGGCCAAGACGAAATCGATGACAAGAACCTGGTTGGCCTACGTGGGGTGGTCAAGATCAGTCACATTATCATAAACGGCACTTCCCTGCTCAACCTGGACGGTTTCGCGCCTGCGAGCCAGTGGGAGCAGCTTCCGGCCACACGCCCCGCTGTTCTGACCGCCGCGGAGGTGTCAAAGTGACCTACAGTTACACCCAGATCAGCCAGTACCTAACCTGCCCGCGCCGCTATCGCCACCGCTATCTAGCTAGATGGCTGGCAAGAAAAAGATACGCGGGCTGCAATGCTTTTCGGCCGCGCGTTCGAACAAGCTTTGTCCGGCTACTTCCTTGAGCAAGATGCTGCCGCGGTCCTTTTTCGCGAATGGTTACGCTGCCAGAAGCAGGGTCTGCATTATTCGAAGGGTGACACCTGGGATCGAATGCTTCAACAGGGCATCCAGCTACTCGACCGCTTCTGCCAGGAGGATCGCATTCGTATCCGCAAGCCGCATAACGAACTACAAATCAAGTTCACCAGGCCGGTCTCCGAGAAAAACGATTTCGTCGCCTACGTTGACGCGATCGGAAATCTGGATGGCGAAGGCTGCTTGATCGAGTGGAAAACCACATCGAGCCGCTACTCGGAGGAGCCGGATGGGTTGCTTGCCCTTGATCCACAATTAGTTTGTTATTCGTGGATGACGGGGATCTCTCAAGTCGCCCAGATCGTGTTCGTCCGCAAGCGGCTCGTTGAGATTCAATACCTGCGAACCATAATCACCGATGAACAGCGTCGCGAGTTTGGCCAGTTGGCAGAAGACACGATTAGCCGAATTGAGTGCGCGCACTTCTTACCCCACAGCGGAGTTCGCTTCCCGCAAAATCCCTGTAGCACCTGTCCCTATGTTGGCCTTTGCCTCGGGAACCCGTTGATGGCTGAAACCCGGCTGGTTCGACGTTCTGGAGCGGAAAACCTTGGTTGGCTTGACGAGCTTGCTTACTAACAACCCGCCCCTGCTGCCGAAGCTGAATCAGCGGCGAGCACTCTTCGTTCTTACGAAGATCGACGAGATCTTGTCGTGGGAAAAGAAGCATGAAACAGAACGCGACACGCGCTTCGTCGAATTGGGACGCTACCTGTGCGAGGTTCGAGCGGGGCAGTATTGGCGAGTCGAGAAGCTCGCATCCTTCGATGATTTCCTCACGCGACGATTTCCGGAGTCGAGAAGGAAAGCCTATTACCTGATGTCGATCCACGAGTACCTCCCTCCACAGGTGCGCCGGGACTTAAAGCAAGTCGGGTGGACCAAGGGTGTGGAGCTGGCAAAACTGGCACGGAGGGACGGGCAGGACTTCGATTGTGCAACCTGGTTGCACAAAGCCCGCGAGTTGCCCAAGGATCAGTTCAAGCACGAAGTCGAGAAGGAACTCACCGGCCTAGATACCGAACCGACGGAAATCATTTATTTCAAGTTTTACAAGAGCCAGATCCCAGTAATCGAGCAGGCGATCGAGACGGCAGCCCTGATGCTGGGAACCGACAGATCAAGAGGATATTGCCTGGAGATGATCTGTGCTGACTTTCTCGCAGGAGCCAACCTCGACTCTGGCAACTCACATGTGCTCTTGTTTTCGATGCTGCGATTGTTCAAGTTCCTCCCAGAGGAAGAAAGAAAAGCGTTTCTTGCTCATGCAACCGAGAAATCGTCATGAGCCGGCTCGGACCAAAGCGCGCGCATCTGCGCCTCGATTCCGACTTATACGACGGACTTCGCATCCAAGTGCTCCGCCGGGATAACTGGAGATGCCAATCGTGCGGCAAGATGTCCAATCTTGAAGTTCACCACAACGAATTTCGCAGCCGGTCCGGCGACGATTCCCCGCAGAACCTGATTACGCTGTGCAGCAAATGCCACGCCGCCGTCCACAACGGTTCGAGATCTCCCGAGTCTCTCACTCACCGAACTTAACAGTGGATTGACTATCCGAAGCGTGCTTTTGCCAACAAGTTGAGGGCGGCCAGTCGGAGGAAGACCCTGGGCCACGACAGGAAGAGAGGCAAGACCAGTAAGAGAAAAACAGGCTGAAGCCCGCGGGCCATTAGAACCTCCGCCTTCTGAGTTGACGTAAATTAGCTGACTATATTAGGTCGGGCGCTTATGGAGTCTTCTGCGCACCTATCAGTTCCATCGCAAGCGTCGCCAACTCGATGTCTTCACTCGATGAAAGGCCGCTGACAGCGACTGCGCCCGCCACAACACCATCTTTCCAAATGGGGATGCCGCCGCCCCACCCGACGAATCTGGGGTCACCGTAATAGGCGATGTCATGCCCCTTCTCAGGGTGGCGTGCCTTCTCTCCGATTTCCTTTGTCGGCTTCCGTTCGCGAGCAGCAGTCCATGCTTTATTGGCAGCAATTCGGATCGAGGAAATGGGAGCGCCGTCCATACGGGCAAAAGAGATGAGTTCGCCATGCGAATCGGCGACCGCAACCACCACTGATTTTTGCAGGCGAGCGGCTTTCTCCACGATCAGGTCGACAATCTTCCTGGCCTCGGAGTAGTCGATGATTGGGATGTTCCTCATTGGGGTTGGAGGAATTCTAGCCGAAACGGAAGCAGCTGCGCAGGCCTACAAAGGACTTGCCGTCTAGTCTCAGCGAGAATCAAAGAAAAACGGGCTGGGCAAAAATGCCCAGCCCGGCTAAATCCGCGCACCTTAGAACTTAAGCTTCAGTGCAAACTGAATCAGGCGTGGATTGTTTACAGTTGACGTCACCGTTCCGAATCCGTTGCCCGTAGGCGTGCCGTTGTAACCAAACCCTGGGAAACCCCACTGCGGGTGATTGAACAGATCGAAGAATTCGGTTCTGAACTCAATCACGAACCTTTCGGTGATATTCGTGTTCTTGAATACTGCGAAATCAAAGTTGTTGATTCCCTTTGCGCGCAATGACGCGTCCACCCGCGATTCGGTGCCGTATCCCCAAGCTGGCGGCGCTGCAAAGCAAGCGGTATTGAACCAACTTTGCAGGGTGTGGGCCCCTCCCTTACTGCATCCGGCTATAACGTCAGGCCGTATGTTGCTTATGCCAAAGCCCGCAGCCTCCAAAGGAGTGGAAGCTCCAGCCCAGTTAATCTTGAGTGGGAAACCGCGTTGGAAAGTCGTTACGCCGTCGAGTCCCCAACCGGAAATAAGCTTGTCTTTCGCTCCCGTGGCGTCGCCGCCGAACTTCTGACCGTGGCCAAAAGGAAGGTCGAGCACGTAGCTCACGACCAGCCGCTGGGACACATCCTGAGAAGAAAGCGACCTTTCTCCATTCAGATTGTTATAGTCCTGCACCTGACCTACGCCGCCGGTCGGCCCTTCGAGCCAACTGGTGAGGGTGTCGGTGTTGCTGAGAAGCTTTGCGTTGGTGTAAGCCACCAGCATCGTGCCGCCGCCTTGGAATCGACGAGTCAGGGTAGCCTGCAGTGAATTGTAGGTGCTGCCACAGCATCCATATCCGCCGAGATTTAGTCCGGTGTATTGGGGATACGGGCGATCGAGCTGTCCAGCTAGAATTGTGGGGGTGCTTAACGTGGGATTTGGAGTTGAGAGGGGGTTTATCGGAAGACCCGTTGTCGGGTTCACGTATGGCTGGGCAATCGATACGGCTTGACCGGCGGCAAATTGCTGACCCGCCTGTGCAACGAACGAATCCGGGATCTGATTGACGTTGGTCGAGTACTGTTGGAGGTGAACGCCGTGCGCTCCGGCATAGGCGACATCCGCGAAGAAGCCAGCTGGCAACTGGCGCTGAATATCGAGATTCCACTGTTGCACGTATCCAGGCTTCGGGTCGAGGTACGGTGCCAAAGTGGGGGAACCGTTGGTGGCAACGAAAGCCGAAGTGTTAGGCTGCGCGTATCGTCCCGGCGGTGGCAAAATTCCGGCCGTGCCGAAGGGGCCCGACGTCGCGCAAGTAAAACCGACAAAGCCGAAACGGGCCAAGGTGCAATTGCTTCCGTCGAGAGTGGCAGAAGGCGACAAGCCGTGATTTGTAGTCGCCACAAAAGGTGTGGTCGCGAGGTTGATTACGTCATTGTCTGGATTGAGACCGAAAGAGATGTAATTCGGAATCCAGAAAATGCCATAACCGGCACGGATCACAGTTTTCTGATTCCAGCTGTAGGCAAATCCAATACGTGGAGAGAACTCGTTTTTATCCAAGGGCAAGTTATTCCTGCCCGAGTTTGGAGGAGTGCCGACCAGCAGTACGTCACCCAGGCACGGCGATCCCTTGGTACCGTTGCAACCCGTCACGGTCGCATTGGTCACAGTTGGATCCCAATAGCTCAAGCGGTTGTAACGGTCGGACCAGGGGCCTTGAAGCTCGTAACGGAGTCCCAAGTTCATGGTCAACTTCGGGGTAACGTGCCAGGTGTCTGCGCCGTAAAATCCACGATAGGTCTGGCGCCCCGCGGTTTGGGCGGGAACCTGGGCAGAACCTTCTGTCTGGTTCACGAAGGTAGCCGGTCCGGGTTGGCCCAGTCCCAGCAGGAAATCTGCAAACGCGAAACCGGTATTGGGAGACGGGTTGGACGCAAGGTTTGCCGTCCAAGCTCCCGAGAAGCCAAACGCGCCGCTGGCGATATTGGTCTGGTAGTAGTTGTCCAGACCTAACTCCCATTGAACTCCGGCCTGGAAGGTGTGCTTGCCATGAATAATGGTTACTGACGGCGAAATGTTGTATTGCGTGTTGTGATCGCCAATCGCGCTGTTTCCCTGGCTCTTACCGACATCGTTGGGGAACGGGAATGCCGGCGTGGGAGGCGTACGCATGCTGGCTGGAACGTTGTTGTAACTCGACGGCCATCCGAGCTGGGTGAGATCGTAGCCGGCAAGGATCGGCGAGCGGAGGTAAACGAAACGGCTTCCTGAAATATTCAAATCGCCAACAACGTTCGGACTGAATACGTGGTTGAGATCGATGGCGAGAGCGTTGGTGTGATAGTCCTCAGCGCAACGGTCTTGGCACAAACCAGTTCCAAATGGGTTGGTTGGAAGGTCCAGGAGGCCAAAGTACGAATATCGCCCGAAGAGGCGGGTCGTGGACGAGATAGCATAATCGACACGGGTTACGAACTCAGTGTTGTTCCCGCCGCTGCTGCTCGCCGAAGTAAAGTTGTTGGTAATGGCGGTTGGGTCCGTTGGAGGCACAAAATACTTGTCCCACAGCGCGGTTCCAGCCTTGCTGAACTCAGCCGCCGGAATCTGATTATTCGGATAAGGGTCGCGTGCTCCGGTAGCCGGGTTAACCGTGTAGGGGTCATAGAGTTGAATTCCCTGGGCCAGCAACGCAGAAAAATCGCCTTGCCGGAACGCTGGCAGCGGCACCGTGGTCGTGACTACAGTACCGGTGCGGAGCCGGAATTGTTCCCAACTCACGAAAAAGAACAATTTGTCCTTAATGATGGGGCCGCCGACGTTAAATCCGTATTGATTCTGGACGTACGGAGGGGGCGTGTTCGAAGTGCCGCTCGACAACTCACTCTGCTTGTAAAAATACTCGTTCGAGTTCAAGACCTTGTTGCGCAGAAACTCGTACGCCTCGCCGTGGAACGCGTTGGTACCCGACTTCGTGCTGAAGTTCATGACGCCGCCGGAGAACTTGCCCCACTCCGGTCCCAGATTGTTGTACTGGACCTTGAATTCGCCGATGGAATCCTGGGTAGGAATCACGATGGGGAGGTTAATGTAACCAATATTGAGGGGTTGACCATCGAGGTACTCCGCGCTCTGGTTCGCGAAGGAGCCTCCAACCTGGTAATTGCCCCAGCTGAATGGATTTTGGCCTACGGGAGTGCCGCCCGATCCGCCTTGCGCAATCGCTGCGGGCGAAATCGTGATTAGGTTAAAGATGTTGCGGCCGTTCAGCGGAAGTTCGTTCGTCTTGCGCGTCTCTATAACTTGCCCCAGAGACGAAGTCTCCGCCTGTAGCAACGGAGTCTCGGCAGTGACTTCGACCGTTTCCGAGACTTGGCCTACCGGCAAGGTAGCGACGATATGGCTGTCCTGCTGAACTTCGACGACCACGGGATCGCGGGTGAAGTGCTTGAAACCTGCCTTCTCGATATCCAGGCGGTATGGACCGGAGAACACGTTCACAAACTGGAATAGTCCCTCCGCGCCCGTGTTCTGAACTCTCTTTTCCTGAGTTCCCTTGTTGGTGAGCGTGACCTGCGCGTCGGCAATGGCCGCTCCGGAGGAATCCAACACGGCGCCATCGACGGTCCCGTAAGTGCTTTGTCCGTGAAGGGAAAGAGAAGTCGTGATGACCAGAACCGCCGAGAAAAGCAGCGCCCACAACTTACGAGACGGCATACACACCCCCGCACCTCATTTTTTGGAACCGCGAAAGTGTGAAACACATGAGCGGTCGTTGTCAAGCGAAAAGTAATCTTTTTGAATTAGGGAATCGATTTCTTTCATGCTGAGGGTAATCGATTTTCCCATATTGGGTAATCGTTAAATGTCGTTCGACTTGGGTAATCGCTTACTTCGGGACTTTGTAGTGTTATGATCCGTAGCTGCCATGGCCGTAACCATGATGGACATCGCGAGAGATCTAAAAGTCTCAGTGGTGACGGTGTCCAAGGCGTTGCGAAACCAGGGCCGGATCAGCGCAGCCACTCGCAAACGCGTCTTGCGGCGTGCGAAGGAACTGCACTATCAGATGAACTGGGTGGCGCGCAGCCTGGTGACAAGGCGCACGTACACCATCGGCCTGCTCCTGCCAGAATTCACTCATCCCTTCTTTGCCGAGATTGCCCGGGCTGTAGCCCAGACGGTGCGGCCGCATGGATATCACGTCATCATTTCGTATTTCGAGGAAGATCCAGAATTGGAAGTGAGTGAAGCAGACTCTTTATTGGCGCGGCAGGTGGACGGGCTCATCATCGCTTCGGCCCAGCCAGCCCGTTGCCTGGATCTCTTTGACAGAATTCAAAGCCGGAACGTGCCCTACGTCTTGATTGATCGCCCCATCGCAGGGTTGCGCGCGTCGTTCGTTGGGGTCGACAACCGCGCCATCGGCAGATTGGCAACAGAACACCTCATCAATCGAGGATGCTGCCGTATTGGCCACCTGCGCGGTCCCGAGATTGGAATCGCCGCGGAACGCTACGAAGGCTACCGTCGAGAGCTGGTGAAACATGGCTTGCGTATGCACGCGAGTTACGTCGCAGCCGCCGGACGTGGAGATGAGATGGGGTACGAGGGTATGCAGCGATTGCTGCGAGTGCGTCCGAGTCTGGACGGGGTTTTCTGCTACAGCGATCCGGTTGCAATCGGCGCCATCAAGGCAATCCTGGAAGCAGGCCTCAAGGTGCCCAACGACATTTCCGTGGTCGGAGCCGGCAATGTTCACTACTCCGATCTGTTAGCGGTTCCGCTCACTACCGTCGATCAGGGCACTTGTCAAATGGGCGCACGGGCTGCCGAGCTACTCATCGAGCGAATCCTGCTGAAGCGCTCTGCAAGGCCGAAGAAAATCCTGATTTTGCCCAAGCTGGTGGAACGGGAGTCCACTCGGCGGGAGGGCTAGAACTTAACAATACAATCGACGTTCGCTATGTTGGTGTTTGCACCTCCTTCCGTTCATGTGCATTGTTTGCCAAGCCAGACTTCAGTCTGCACGATGCTAGTCGTTAACAACCCAGCCTGGCCCGGAAATCGCACTTTGTGCAAGCGAATGTGCAACCAGTGCCGCCGGCAGGATATGCTAGGCGACTGAAGGAATCCCGAGTTGCTGAAGATCCTGTTACGAGCGTTGTTCGTTGTGCTACCGGTCTTGTCGCTTGCCGCCATTATGGGGCCTGTGTTCGAGGTCAATTTACCGCGCGGATTGGATTTCACGCTGCAGAATTCGCCTACTCCTCAGAAATATCTGATCGAAACCATGCCGGGAGGGGTTGCGCTGCTCGACTATAACAATGACGGCTTGCTGGACATCTTCCTGGTGAACGGCGGGCGAGTGACCAGCCCGATGCAAACGCCCGAGAACTTCGACCGTCATGATCCGCGTTATTGGAATCGACTGTACCGTCAGAACAAAGACGGGAACTTCACCGATGTGACCCAGCAAGCAGGGTTAGCGAATGCAGGCGATGGAAATTACGGCATGGGAGTGGCCGTGGGCGACTATGACAACGACGGCTACCCCGATCTATACGTCACCAGTTACGGAAAGAATATTCTGTATCACAACAACGGCGACGGCACCTTCACGGATGTAACTGCGACGGCGGGCGTGGCTGGGGGTGGCTGGTCCGTCTCTGCCGGATTTTTCGACTACGACAATGATGGGAAATTAGATCTATTCGTTACCCGCTACATGGACTGGGACACCAAGCACAGCAAAGACTGTGGCGGCAATTATCATACTTATTGTCCGCCGGAGGAATTTCCTGCCACCACCAGCATCCTGTACCACAACAACGGCGATGGAACCTTCACCGATGTGAGCCAACGCTCCGGCATCGCAGCAAAAAAGGGACGGGCTCTGGGTGTAGCCTTTGCCGATTACGACGAAGACGGCTTCACCGACATATTTGTCGCCAACGACGGCATGCAACAATATCTGTTTCATAACAACGGGAACGGGACCTTTACGGAACTGGGGCTCGAAGCCGGCACCGCACTCTCTGAGGACGGCAGGAGGCTATCGGGCATGGGCGTCGTCTTTCAAGACTATGACAACGATGGGCGGCCGGACGTGATCGTGACCGAGTTGCCCCGGGAAATTTACGGTGTTTACCACAACGACGGAGGCGGCTCGTTCAGCTATCGCAGTCTTGAAACCGGTCTCGGCGTGCTGTCGAGTGGAAGCTCCGGCTGGGGCGTGGGATTGGAGGATTTTGACAACGACGGCTGGAAGGACCTATTCGTCGCCCAAGGCCATGTGCTGGATAATGTGGAGCGCATCGATCCTTCCCTGCACTATCTCGAATTACCGCTCGTCGCAATGAATCGCAATAACCGGTTCGAACGCGTGGATTCGGGAAGCACGATTCCCGTGGCGGGCCGCGGAGCTGCGTTCGGCGACTTGAATAACGATGGCTGGCAAGATGTCGTGATGACCTATCTCGGTGGCCATCCCCAAGTGTTGCTCAACCGCGGTGGCAAACTTCACTGGCTGGTGATTTCATTGCGCGGCACGCGGAGCAATCGCGACGGATTTGGCGCTCGGGTCAAAGTAAACGGACAGATGCGCTTTGCGACTTCCGCCGGAAGTTACCTTTCGGCAAGCGACAAGCGTCTTCATTTTGGACTCGGAACCGCCGAACGGGCTAAGGTGGAAATCGCGTGGCCGTCCGGAATTCACCAGACTCTGGACGATGTTCACGCCGATCAGTTCCTGGAAGTCCGTGAGCCGGAGAAACCGTGATTCGCGCAATATTACTCTTGTGGTTCGCGTGGCAGAGTCTCTCGCCGGATGCCGCCCAGCATATGCAAGCTGGAATCGCGGCGGACAAACAACAGCAATTCGATCTTGCTGTCACCGAGTTTCGAAAGGTCACTGAACTCGACCCCGGCTTTGCAGAGGGGTTCATCAGCCTCGGCCAGGCGTACATGGAGAAGCACGATTTCGGGTCTGCGATTCTGCCACTTAAGCACGCCCTGGACTTGGACCCAACCCTGGCGCCCGCTCACCAGTTGTTGGGCTACGCCCTGCTCGCGCAAGGCTACGCAGCCGAGGCAATTCCACACTTCCAACGAGTCGACGATAAGACGGGGCTGGGAATTGCTCAGATACAAACGGGGCAATTGCCGGAGGCAGTTGCGAATCTGCAGGGGGCATTGGCCCAGCGTCCGAACGATCAGGATCTACTCTATTACCTCGGCCGCGCCAGCGGTTTGCTTTCGAAGCAATCGATTGACACTTTGCTCGCCGCGTATCCTGACTCGGCTCGTGCGCACCAGGCTCTGGCGGAAAATTACTTCGTGCTACGGCAAATGCCCGAGGCTGAAAAGGAGTTTCGCGAGGCCTTGCGCGAGCGACCGGATATTCCCGAACTTCATCTGGAACTCGGCGAAGTGTATGCAGGCGCATTCCAATGGGCTAAGGCTGAAGCGGAGTTTCGCGCTCAGGCCAAGCTGCAGCCGGGAAATGCCGAGGCCGCATATCGCCTGGGAACAGCGCTGCTGGAACAAGGTAAGGCCAAGGAGGCGCGAGTGGAACTGGTTCGCGCCGACAAACTGCTGCCGGATATGCCGGAGACGCTCTACTCGCTGGGAAAAGCCGCGTCGCTTGAGGGAGACACTGCCGCCGCCGAGAAAGAATGGACCAAGCTCCTTTCGATCGAGAAAGACAGTTCACTCGCCGCCCAGGCGCACTTCGCGCTGGCAGGTCTTTATCGGAAACAAGGCAAGACGACAGCCGCGCAGCATGAGATGCAGGAGTTTCAAAGGTTGCAGGGTAGTTCAAGTCCGCCGCAAGCACCGGGTAGGCAAGAATCGCCGCACTAGCCAGCAGGGTCATCACTACAGCAAAGCGGAAAACTTTTTCTGATTCTCGTCTGGCCCAGAGACCGCCGCAGAAGATTCAGAAATCGGCGGCAATACAGGAAAACCCATTACTTCTAATTCGCGCTTGAGTTGTTCGATGGATCGGAATTGAATGGACCGCATTCCCAACGCGCGCGCGGCCCGAACATTAGGCTCACGGTCGTCGATGAACAACGCTTCCGCGGCTGAAATGCCCAGCCCGCGTAGCGTGTGCTCATAGATCGCCGCGTCTGGCTTGATCATCCCCACTTCCGCCGACAACGTCTTGAAGGAAAATTTCTCCAGCCATTGGAAATTGGCCCGCACATAGTTCGCAAGATCCCAGGGCATATTGGACAAGAGACCGGTCTTGATTCCCGCAGCGTGGAGCTGGCCTAGCCAATCGAGCATGCCCGGAATAGGATGGATCCAGATTTCGACTTCGACTTCGCGGAGGATCTCGATCTGCTTCAGATCGAGAGTGGTGTTGGTTTGCGCCGCCAGCTTCAACCAATATTCTTCGGCGGAAAAGTCTCCCCGGTCGTACGGGCCGCGGCTGGCTTCCCACAATTCATAGAACGAATCGACACTTAGATCGAACATTTCCGCCATGCGCAGGAATTCTTCCGCCGTGGGAGAGCTAACCAGAACTAGGCCGTAGTCAAGAATGACCGCGTTAATCGCGGCGGAACCATCAGGACGATCGGCGGACACAGCAGGCTGCGGCATGTTCAATATTCTCCTTCTCCACAGTCTATCGTCCAATGAAGTTATCGGTATGCAACGATTCGCCCGGCAGCGCGAGAAGGTTTCCGCGATCTCCTGGGCAACCGGCGTATACTGCGAGTTCTGAACGCGGGTTGCACGCAGCGTTGCGGGACAGACGAAGGCGTAGTACAAATCCAACTGCACGACATTCGGACTGAAAGTCTCGGGCGATGAGTTTCGCCGGGAGCCCGCGATGACAGAATCTAACGATACTCTCGTGGTGGGAGTGGATATTGGTGGCACCAAGGTTGCCGCCGGTCTGGTAGACCGCAATGGTGAGATCAAGACTCAGGTCCGCACTCCGATGGTGGCGAATCGGGAGCCTGCCGACGGACTGGCAGCGGTGGTATCCGCAATCGATCTGCTGTTCGCACACGATGCCAAATTACGAACTCTAATACGTGGAATTGGTATGTGCGCGCCCGGCCCCTTGGATCCACATACGGGAGTTGTGATCAATCCTCCGAATGTTCCGTGCTGGCGCAATTTTCCCCTCGCGTCCGAGGTTGCGAGAGTCTATGGTGTGCCGGTGAAGGTCGAGAACGATGCCAATGCGGCTGCGCTGGCTGAAGCCTACTGGGGCGCGGGGCGCGGCTTTCGCAACATTTTTTACGCCGGGATCGGGACCGGGATTGGTACAGGCATCGTATGCGATAACCGGATTTACAACGGCCGCACCGGCGCCGCTGCCGAAGGCGGGCACATGAGTATCGATTACCACGGCCCGCCATGCGGATGCGGCAAACCCGGCTGCATCGAAATCCTGGCTGCGGGGCCGGCAATTGCGCGGAGGGCCCGGGCCAAACTGGCATCTGGGCAAAATTCCCGGTCGGCCATTCTTGATCTCGCCAAAGGAAATATCGACGCCGTCACCAGCGAGATGGTCGGCCAGGCTTACGCTGCTGGTGATCCTCTCGCGAAAGAAACATTGCAGGAAACCGTTCAACTGCTCTCGCTTTGGCTGAGCAACATTATTGATCTGCTCGAGCCGGATGTGGTGATCATCGGCGGCGGTGTGGCAGCGATTCTGAATCCATTTTCCAGCGACATCTCCAAATGGCTGGTGGAATACTGCATCAATTCACGCTGCCTGGAGATTCCGTTGCTCAAAGCGCACTACGGCGCGGATGCCGGAATTGCGGGTGGGGCAGCGCTTTGCTCCGAACACTTGAGTCGCTCGTGACCGGCGAGCGGTATTTATTTTCGGCAAAGCAGAGCTGCGGATCGAGAGATCGATTTCTGACAACTCCAGAATTAGGAGCCCTGACATGGCGCTGACGCGATTAATTCGCCGTCTTGGTACGATCGTATTTTCCCTGCACTTCTTCGCTTTGCTTGCATCCTTGCCGGTAGCGGCGGCCGAACCCTCTTCAAGAGCCCTGGACTCGGGTTGGCAGTTTCGCGCCGTCGGGAACACCGAGAATTCCGACGTCAAGCAATGGCACCCCGCGCAGGTTCCGGGCGTCGTGCACACCGACTTGCTGCACAACAGTCTCATCCCTGATCCATTCGATCGGGACAACGAATTTCGCTTGCAGTGGATCGGCCTGACCGACTGGGAGTACCAAACTACCTTTCAACTCGATTCAGCTACGCTCGGCCGCGACCATGTTGACTTGGTCTTTGATGGGTTGGACACGTTTGCCGATGTTTTCCTCAACGATCAAGCGGTTCTCCACGCCGACAACATGTTCCGTCGCTGGCGAATTCCCGCGAAACCGCTACTGAAGGCCGGTCCGAATACGCTCCGGATCATTTTCCATTCCGCAATCACGAAGATGCTTCCCTACGTCAGGTCGTTGCCGTATGTATTGCCCGCGATATCGACTAACAACTCCGGGAATGAGGAAAACCTCGCGACCGCGCCATACACGCGCAAAGCACCGTATCAGTACGGCTGGGACTGGGGACCACGTTTCGTGACCGAAGGCATCTGGCAGCCCGTCCGTCTGGAAAGTTGGGATGCGCTGCGCGTTGACGATCTTCATATCCACCAAGAGAATATCGCGACCGACACGGCCAGCCTTACGGCAGAACTGGATATCGAGGCCGGCAAGGCCATGACCGCTACTCTTGTGTTGGCTCACGACGAACTGTCTGGAGCGCAAACCGCCGACGGAACCCAGACATTGCAGCTCGATGCCGGGATGAATCACGTGTCATTTCCAATCCGAATAGCGAGGCCAAAGTTGTGGTATCCGGCTGGGTATGGCGCGCAAAGCCGTTACCGATTTTCTGCCGTGATCCGCACTGGTCGTGACGTTGCGGCCCAGGCCCAGGTAAAAACCGGGCTGCGTTCGATCGAACTGCGCCGCGCTCCAGATCAATGGGGAAAGAGTTTCGAATTCGTCGTCAACGGCATCGCGGTCTTCGCCAAGGGCGCGGACGTGATTCCGTTCGACAGCTTTCCCAACCGCGTCACTCCGGAGATTCATCGGAAAATCCTACAGGCCGCTCGCGATGCGAACATGAATATGCTGCGCGAATGGGGCGGCGGTTATTACGAGTCCGATGATTTCTTCGATATCTGCGATGAACTTGGCCTCATGGTCTGGCAGGAATTCGCGTTCGGCGGAGACATGATTCCCGGGGACGTAGCCTTTCAGCAAAACGTCCGGCAAGAAGCCATCGAGCAGATCAAGCGGATTCGTGATCATCCGAGCGTCGTGATCTGGTGTGGGAATAATGAGGTTGAAACCGGCTGGCATCACTGGGGCGACCGCCAGGAGTTCAAAGAATCCATCTCGCCGGACATTCGCGATCGCGTCTGGCAGGATTACGTGATCATGTTCGCGGACATCCTCAAGAGTACGGTAAACGAATATACCGACCCTGTGCCTTACTGGCCCAGTTCTCCCAGCGCCAACTTCGAGGAGGTCCCCGACAACCAGCACAACGGCGATATGCACTACTGGGCAGTGTGGCACCAGCAGGCGCCGGCGCAAGACTACACCAAACAGTTTCCCCGCTTCATGACGGAATACGGATTCCAATCTTTTCCCGAGATGCGAACCATCCGGACATTTGCCAATAAGCCGGAAGACTTCGATATTCATTCCACGGTCATGCAGGCGCATCAGAAGAACAAAGGTGGCAACGAACGCATTTTGACTTACATGTTGCGTGAGTACCGCCAGCCCAAGGATTTTGCTTCGTTCGTGTACCTGAGCCAGGTGCAACAAGCGGAAATCATAAAAATTGGCGCCGAGCATTTGCGCCGCCAGAAACCGCGCGTCATGGGCTCGCTTTACTGGCAGTTGAATGACTGCTGGCCGGTGGCTTCGTGGGCGAGTATCGATTACTACGGACGCTGGAAGGCGCTTCATTACTATGCACGGCGCTTCTATGACGATCTGCTGATCTCGCCCTTTTTGCACGACGACAAAGTCGATGTACACGTCGTATCAGATAAATTGCAGCCGCTCTCGGGAACAATTCGCACCCGGCTTCTCGATTTCTCGGGAAGCGTATTGCTGGATCAAACCAAGGACATTCAAATCCCCGCGCAATCCAGCGCGATCTACCTGACTCTCAACAAAGCAGACTTGGCGGCGAAGGCTGATCCCCGTCACAGTTTTCTGGTTTTCGATCTTGAGGTCGCGGGCAAGAGGGCGTCGCGCAACCTAATCTTCTTCGATGTCATGCACAACTTGGATCTCCCGGTCATGCCCAAAATTGACGCGACCCTTAACCAAGCCGGCGCAGGCTACACCATTACGTTGCAGTCGCCCAAACTGGCTCGCGGTGTCTACGTTTCGTTCGGCGATCTGGATGTCGAAAGCGCGGATAACTACTTCGATCTGCTCCCTGGAGAATCGGTCACCATCACTCTAAAGTCCGCTGCCACGCTCGATCAGCTTAAGAGTGGGCTGAAAGTCATGTCGCTGACGGAGGCCTACGCGGCGAACTAAAACTGGAGTTCGATTCCCTAAATGGGTACTGGGAAGACCGGACCAGGAGTGTATACTGTGCCAGAATTTCGAGCCGCCATGCGCACGCCAGATGTGGACTCCGGGGATCACGCGTGAACGTCATCAGCGTCGGTGAGGTACTTTGGGACATCGTCGGGCGAGAAGAACACTTAGGCGGCGCTACGTTTAACTTTTCCGCTCACCTTAGCAGACTGGGACACCGGGTTTCATTCATCAGTGCGGTTGGCGAAGATGAACTGGGGAACAAAGTCATCGACAGCATGTCTCGGCTTGGCCTGGCCACTGATTATCTGCAGATAGACAAAGATCATCCCACGGGCACCGTTTCGGTCGCGCTGGCCAATGATGGACAACCGAAATACGTCCTCCACCGTCCGGCGGCTTACGACTTTCCTCGGCTTACGCCGGCGCAGTCTGAGCGCTTGTTTTCGCGCCCGGTCGATTGGATTTATTTCGGAACCCTTCATCAGATTTATCCCCAGACCCGGCAATTGACCGAAGCCCTTCTCAATCACGCCTCGGGGGCGCGCCGTTTTTACGACGTGAATCTGCGATCTGACGCTTACACACCGGAATTGATCAAGCTGCTTATGTCGCGGGCAACCATGGTGAAACTGAATCATGAGGAGGTCGACGCGATCGGCCGCATGTTCGGCTCGCGGCACCGTTCGCTCGAGGAGTTCTGTCGAACCTACGCAGACCTTTATAAATGGGCAGGCGTGTGCGTGACCCGCGGCTCTCTCGGCTGCACCGTGCTAATGGATGGGCAATACATCGAAGCGCCCGGCTATCCCGTTCAAGTTGTGGATACGGTTGGAGCCGGCGATGCTTTTGCGGCGGCATTCCTGCACGGCCTCGGTAATGGATGGCCCACCCCGGATATTGCGGACTTCGCCAATCGCGTGGGAGCGTTGGTCGCCAGTCGCCGGGGGGCAATCCCCGATTGGACGACTTCAGAAGCATATGCCCTGGAAGCAAAAATTGGACGGCTGGAGACCGCATGAAGTTGAACTCGGTGTTGTTGAAAAGCACAGGGGTCGCCGCCTTGGGTGGTCTGTTGTTCGGGTTTGATACAGCCGTCATTTCGGGCACGACGAGCGCGTTGACGCAGGTCTACGCCCTCACGTCGAAAACCCTGGGAATCACGGTTTCCATCGCCATTTGGGGCACGGTTGTAGGCGCCATGCTCGCCGGATACATCGGCGAACGTTTCGGACGGCGCGATAGCTTGCGAGTAATGGCGCTCTTCTATTTAGTCTCCGCGCTGGGTTGCGCGCTGGCCTGGGACTGGCCGTCTCTGCTTATCTTTCGCTTCATCGGCGGACTGGGCATTGGCGGCTCATCGGTGCTGGCTCCGATGTACATCGCCGAAATTGCCCCCGCAAAATGGCGGGGAAGATTGGTTGGGTTGTTTCAGTTCAATGTCGTGTTCGGCATTCTCGTCGCCTATTTTTCAAACTACATTATTGCTTTACTACAGTTCGGCCCGACGGAGTGGCGATGGGACCTGGGTGTTGCCGCGTTTCCGGCGGCGTTATTCTTTGTCATGTTGTTTACCATTCCACGAAGCCCGCGCTGGCTGGTCAAGAAGGGACGAGTGGCCGAGGCAAGAATCGTCCTACAGATGACGGGGGATGAGAACTACGAACAGGATCTGCAAGAGATTGTCGAATCCATCGAGACGGAGCAGAAGCAGTCAGGGGAGAAATTGTTGACCAGAAAACACGCGTTTCCGATTTTCCTGGCAGTGAGCATTGGCTTGTTCAATCAACTGTCGGGCATCAACGCGATCCTTTATTATCTCAACGACATTTTTGCTCATGCCGGGTTCAGCCGAATTTCGGGAAACATTCAAGCCGTCGCCATCGGCGCCACCAATCTCGTTTTCACGGTGATTGCCGTGTCCGTGATCGACAAGCTCGGACGCAAAACGCTATTGCTGGTCGGTTCGGTCGGCACGGCGGCGTGTCTGGCGGGTGTTTCCGCGATCTTTTTCTCCCACAGCCACGAGAGCCTTCTGGTTTGGCTGTTGGTGGGCTACATTGCCTTTTTCGCATTCTCCCAAGGCGCTGTGATCTGGGTTTATCTCTCGGAAGTCTTCCCCAACTCGGTTCGGGCAAGAGGACAAAGCCTGGGCACCTTCTCGCACTGGTTTATGAACGCATTGATTTCGGCCATATTCCCTCTGATGGCTGCGACTTCCGGCGCTTATCCGTTTGTCTTCTTTGCGGTAATGATGGTGCTGCAATTCTTCGTGGTTCTGTTTGTTTATCCGGAGACCAAAGGCCTGACGTTAGAGGAGATGCAGAAGGAATTGGCAACTACTTAGAATATAGATTCCCATGACAACCAACATCCCGAATACACCAGCTACGACGACCGGTACGCCGGCTACTTACAAGAGCGCGCTGGTGGTCGTTACAACGCTATTCTTCATGTGGGGATTTCTCACCTGCCTCAATGACATTCTGGTTCCCCACCTGAAACCGATCTTCGACTTGAGCTACGCGAAAATAATGTTCATTCAGTTCGCGTTTTTCTCGGCGTACTTTCTGTTTTCGGTTCCGATGGGGAAGATCGTCGAGTGGATTGGCTACAAGTGGACCATGGTAGCCGGGCTCTTCACGATGGGCGCGGGAGCAATTTTATTTATCCCCGCTGCCGCCGTGCCTTCGTACCCGCTCTTCCTGGTCGCGTTGATGATCCTTGCCGGGGGGATTACGGCGCTACAGGTCGCAGCCAATCCTTATGTCGCAGTTCTCGGTCCAGCAAAAACCGCGTCCAGCCGCTTGAACCTGGCGCAGGCTTTCAATTCGTTAGGAACGACGATTGCTCCCATACGTAGGCGGCTTGTTCATCTTGAGCGCCGTGCCCAAGAGCATGGACGAGATTCGTCAAATGTCTTCGGACGTGCTTCAAGCATACCGATTGCAACAGGCGTCTTCGATCAAAGGTCCTTATCTTGCGCTAGGGTTGATTGCGATCGCGTTAGGAATTGCGATTGCCGCATTCAAACTTCCTCCGGTCCCGGAAGCCGAGCGCCATACCGGCGACCGGTCAGCTCACACCCATCTCTGGAAGTACCGGAATCTCGTATTCGGCGCGATAGGAATTTTTGTTTACGTCGGTGCTGAGGTCTCGATTGGGAGCTTCATGGTGAACTACCTAAGCCAGCCCAACATCGGCAATCTCGCGGAAAAAGTCGCCGCCGGATATTTGTCGTTCTACTGGGGTGGCGCGATGGTAGGAAGATTCATTGGTTCGGCGATTCTGCAAAAGGTTCAAACCGGAACGGTTCTGGGCACGGCAGCAATCGCAGCCTGCCTGCTCGTATGCATTTCCATGTTGAGCGTGGGACCGGTTGCGATGTGGAGCATTCTCCTCGTGGGATTTTTTAACTCCATCATGTTCCCAAGCATTTTTACCCTGGGCATTGCGGAACTGGGACCGCTCACCGGAGAAGGCTCCGGAATCATGATTATGGCGATCGTGGGTGGTGCGGTGGTGCCGGTTGTGGTCGGAGTCCTGGCCGACCGGATCGGGATTCACCACTCCTTTATCCTTCCGGCGATTTGCTATCTCTATATCGTCTACTACGGATTCAAAGGATCAAAGCCGATCCGGGCAGCTTGAAGCGACGCTCCGCGCAAGAAGAGAGGGCAACTCGATTCTCTACGAGAACAGCACAGTTTTCATCAGCGTTTCCACGCCATTCCACGTGATCTGCACTCCAATGCAAAGGAGCACGAACGCAATGATGCGCAGGATGCCGTGTGCTGTGTGGGGCGAGATTCGTGCGGGATCTTTGGGGCGTACCGATAGCAGATATATACGGTCAGGCTTAAAAACGCCACCGCCAGAAAAATTCCCAGATGAGCGATGAGATTGTCGACCACACCCCGCCTCACCGAAGCGTGCGCGGTCAGCGTCAACATGACCACGATACAGCCAGGGCCAACGGTTACGGGAAAGGTGAGCGGATAGAAACATTCTGCTCCAGAGACACAAAGTCGTCGCCCCTGACTGCGGTCCGATCGGGGTTGGCCCCGCTTTCCTGTTGATTGAGCAGGCTCCATCCCATGCTGGCAAGCACGAGTCCTCCGGCAACCTGAACCACGGGAAGCGAAATCCCGAAGAATTCCAACAACCCGGTTCCGACCAACTCGATTACGAGCATAAAGATCGTCGTGCTGATCGCAATTTTGCGCGCCAAATCGCCAAAAACCGACTCGGGCGCGGTGCCCACGAAACCAAGGAACACCAACGCCGATCCCAGCGGGTTCACCAGGGGCAAGAGCGCACTGAACGCAAGCGCGAAGGATTTGAAGAGAAGGAGTACGGTCGCCATCGCGAAACAGCATAGCACCTGCGCTCGCTGCTCGGGCCCTCTTCGAGAACCGAACCTGCGAAATCCGATCGACGCTTTGACACGAATCAGACTCTGCCGTTCGAGGTATTGGTCTCTATTAAATGCCGCATTTGGCCGGCTCGCAGTTCGCGCACAAAATCAAGAATACGAAGCAGGACATTCCGGTAGTGCTGCTCTCTGGTTGTTCCGCCCTGCCGCCTTTCGAATTGATTTTCGTCGATGCTAATAAAGGGCGCGGAGCAACGTTGGATGGCTCCTCGATACCATGCGCCTCTCGATTCCTTCGAGACTCGCCTTCGTCCAACGGAGGTACCCCCCACCGCGACTTCAAACCGTAGCTTGACACCACTCGTGCCAGACGTGCCGCGGTTACATCGCGGCAAGATAGACATAGCGCAGAACGAACAAGGCAGTGAGTATCCAAACGAGGGCATTGATTTCGCGATATTTTCCGGCCGCCGCTTTCGCGATGGTATAGGAGATCAGCCCCAGGCTAAGCCCGGTTGCGATGCTGAATGTCAGCGGCATGGCCAGCATAGTGATGAACGCCGGAGCGGCTTCGCTGAACTCGGTCCACTCGATGTGCCCAATCGCCTGCGTCATCAATACGCCTACCAAAATCAGTGCCGGGGCTGTCGCGTATCCTGGAATCGCAGCCGCCAGGGGCGAGCAAAACATCGCTCCGAGGAACAGTGTGGCAACTACCATGTTGCTCAGTCCCGTACGTGCTCCAACCGCCATGCCCGCTGCGCTTTCGATGTAACTCGTGACCGTCGACGTACCCGCGAGCGATCCCAGAATCGTGCCCACAGCATCCGCCAACAGCACTCGCCCAACGCGCGGTATCTTGCCGTCCCTGATGAACCCGCCTTGCTCGCACACACCGACGAGCGTGCCCACGTTGTCGAAAAGATCCACGAACAGGAATGCGAACAGAATCTCGAGAAAACCAAGATGTACAGCCCCACGAAGATCAAGTCGCAAAAGAGTTGACGAAGCGTGCGGCATCGAGACGATCGCTGACGGCCAATTCGATAGTCCGCTAAGAATGCCAACCAGCGTGGTTCCAAAGATGCCGATCAGAATTGCGCCGTTAATTTTCCGTACCATCAGGACGAGCGTCAGACCGAGGCCGAAACACGCCGTTTGCACCTCATGACTGGACAAATTCCCAAGGCCGACAAACGTGGCCGGATTCGCGACCACGAGCTTCGCATTCCGTAGCCCGACGAACGCAATGAAGAACCCGATTCCGGTAGCAGTCGAATGCTTCAGGCAATCCGGAATGCCGTTGACGATCTGCTCGCGCAGCCGCGTAACCGTGAGCACAAGGAAGAGGACGCCCGAGAGAAAAACCACGCCCAGCGCTGTCCGCCACGGCACATGCATGCCCAGGCAAACCGAATAAGTGAAATACGCATTGAGCGACATGCCCGGGGCGAGGGCGATGGGATAGTTGGCGTACAAACCCATCACGAGAGTGGCCACGGCAGCGGAAAGGCACGTGGCAAACACTACGCCCTCGGCTGGCATCCCCGCCTGCGAAAGGATCTGCGGGTTCACCACGACGATGTAGGCCATCGTGAGGAAAGTAGTGAGCCCGCCGAGCAACTCCTGCTTCACCGTCGTGTGATTTTCGGCCAGCCGAAAATAGTGTTCGATCAATCCTTGGTGCCTCGATTTTGATCCGCTGATGGCGCGATCAATTCTAGCCGCTCCGGGCACTTGACGCTAAAGCACCGGTCTCCCTCGATGCCGCCGGGCGCGGCGACTTGATATAGTCACGATCAATAGGCATGTCCCTGAAAATCAATCGGAGTTCCCTCACGCTCTGGCGCCGTGACTTTCGCCTGACGCTCCGCCTCGCGCTGCCGCTTATCGTTGCCGAGGTCGGCTGGATGAGTATGGGCATCGTCGATACGGTCATGGTGGGACGGCTGCCGAACAGCGCAGTCGCGATTGGCGCCACCGGACTGGGCCAGAGTCTATACCACAGCGTCGCCATTTTTGGTGGCGGCCTGCTGCTAGGAATGGATACTTTCGTCGCGCACGCATTCGGGCGCGAGGATTTAGACGACGCGCGACACTCGCTAGTGAACGGACTATTTCTGGCCTTCCTGCTGACACCGGCTCTGATGCTGGCTGTGTCGTTCTGGCCGGCGCTGATGCAGCGTTTCGGAATCAGCCCCGAACTCGTGGAACCGATGCGTCCCTATTTGCGGGCGCTGAACTGGGGAACGTTGCCACTGCTCGCCTACTTTGCGCTCCGGCGATATCTCCAGGCCGTAAACGTGGCCCACCCCATCATGTTCGCCTTGATCTCGGCGAACATCGTAAATGCTGCCGGAAACTGGGTTTTGATCTACGGGCATCTTGGGTTTCGCGCCATGGGCATTACGGGCTCCGGCTGGTCAACCTGCATGGCCCGCATCTACATGGTGCTCTGCCTCGTAATCACTCTTCTTTGGGTAGAGTCGAAGCGCCTTCAACCAGGCTGGATGCGCACAGTCCGGATTGACGTCCGCAGAATGTCAGCGTTGCTGAAGCTGGGAGCACCGGCCGCAACCCAAATCCTCTGCGAAATCGGGGCGTTTTCAGCTGCGACTGCATTGGTTGCAAGACTCGGGCCGGTTGCCCTGGCTGGTCATGAGATCGCGTTGAACTGCGCCGCACTGACCTTCATGGTGCCGCTTGGAATCAGTTCGGCCGCGGCAGTCCGAGTAGGACAACAATTAGGAAGACGCGACCCTGCGGGAGCACGGCGCGCGGGGTGGTCTGCAATCCTGATCGGCTTTGGCTTCATGGCCTGCTCCGGATCGGTGTTCGTCTCCATTCCAGACCTGATCGCGCGGCTGTTCACTCCAAATCCGGCCGTGATTCGAGTTGGCGCGCAGCTGCTGTTGGTCGCGGCCGCATTCCAATTGTTCGATGGCCTGCAAACCGTTGCTACGGGAGCGTTGCGCGGCGCAGGCGACACCCGCACTCCCATGCTTGCCAACTTCGTCTCCTATTGGCTGATGGGTCTTCCTTCAGGCTACGTCCTATGTTTCAGATTCAGATGGGGCGCGCTGGGCATCTGGATCGGTCTGTGCGGCGGCCTGATGATCATTGGATCGGCTCTGCTGATCACGTGGCATAAGCGAATCCTTTCGTAAGAAAACGGCGCTACGAAGTCCCGGCTTCGCCGGTGGAACGGCTTGCCTCTGTGGGCTTGGATGCTTATACTTCTTGGGTTTGCCGTCACTTTCCCGGGAATCTACCTTGGAAGCGGATCGGCATCCGCTATCGGACTACAATCACAGAATCGTCGGGTTCCTATCGTCGAATCGCAGTTCTCAAATCGCCATCTTCGGAGATCGCTATGACCACCGCCACGAAATTCGTTTCGCTCGAGCAGGAACTAAATCCTACGGAAGCGCAGACTGCGCGATTTGATCTGGCCGCGCAGAAATTAAATCTGGATGAGGGGTTATGGAAGGTGCTGCGCTATCCCACTCGCGAGCTGATCGTGCACATTCCGGTGGCCATGGACAATGGGAAACTGGAAGTATTTACCGGTTTTCGGGTGCAGCATTCGATTGCGCGCGGTCCTTCGAAGGGCGGCATTCGCTATGCCCCGGACGTTACTCTCGACGAAGTTCGCGCCCTGGCCGCCTGGATGACTTGGAAGTGCGCGGTGGTGAACATTCCTTTTGGCGGGGCCAAGGGCGGCGTGATTTGCGATCCGCACAAGATGTCGATGGGTGAACTGGAGCGCATGACGCGACGCTACACGGCTGAGCTGTTCGAATTTATTGGCCCGGAGAAAGATGTGCCGGCGCCAGACGTCAATACTAACGAGCAGACGATGGCTTGGATCATGGACACGTTCTCCATGCATTCGCGGCAGACCGTCACTGCGGTGGTCACTGGGAAGCCAATCAATATTGGAGGATCGCGGGGGCGGCGCGAGGCAACGGGCCGCGGCATCATGATTGTCTGCGACGAGGCCATCAAAAAGTTGGGGATGAGGCCTGAGTCCACGCGCGTCATTGTGCAGGGCTTCGGCAACGTGGGTTCGAATGCGGCGCTGCTCATGAAGCTAGCGGGCTACAAGATCACCGGCATTATCGAAGTGACTGGCAGCCTCTATAACAAAAATGGAATTGATGTGCGGGCGCTGTCTGAGTACCGGCAGAAGCATGGGACGCTGGCGGGTTTCCCGGAAGCTGAGGCGGCAGACCCGGCCGAGCTGTTGACCACGGAGTGCGAGATCCTGATTCCGGCGGCCACTGAGAATCAGATCACCAGCCGCAACGCGGATCGGGTGAAGTGCAGGATCCTGGCCGAGGGCGCGAATGGCCCGACGACGGCATCCGCGGATGAAATCCTAGCAGACAAGAGAGTGTTCGTGATTCCGGACATCTTATGCAATGCCGGCGGCGTGACCACTTCTTATTTTGAATGGGTGCAAGACCGCCAGGGATATTTCTGGAAAGAATCGGTAGTCAACGAGCAGCTTGAAACAATCATGGTCGCGGCCTTCGAGGATGTGGTAAGGTTTGCTGAACTTCACGGCGTCAACAACCGGATTGCGGCTTATATGCTAGCGATCGATCGCGTGGCTTACACCATCCGGCAGCGTGGGATCTACGCCTAGGTGGTTGGTCTCGGGTACGGCCTAGGGAAACCAGAGTCGGGCTAAACACAAAAATTCAAGGAGGGTATCCGGTATGGGCACACTTCGAATGAGAGTGCTGACCTGGGCCGCAGGCCTGTGTCTGCTGTTCGGGATTGGAATCGCGCCGGCGGTGGGGCAGGCGCAAAGTGGTGCGACAGACGACCAGACAGCCGCGTCGACCACCAAGACTAAGAAGAAATCCAAGAAGACCGCTGCGGCGACCGACGATCAAACCGCAGCCACGACCGACACGAAGTCGTCGAGCAAGAAATCCGGGAGCAACGCGAAGTCGGGCGCTGCGGCAAGCGCGGACTCGGGCAGCACCGATACTTCTTCCACTTCGAGCAAATCGAAACCCAGCCACTCAAAAAAGTCTTCCGGAACAGCGGCGGCCGACCAGACCTCAGCTTCGACTAGCGCATCGGACACGACAACCGCGAAAAAGAGCAGTCGAAGCAAGAAATCCGCGAGTGCGGATTCGACGACCACTCCGGCGGCCACCACCGCCGCTCCGGCAACCGCTGACACAACTGCAGCGCCGGCCAAGACGACGAGCAAGAGCAAGAAGTCTGCGAGCGCCGATGCCAGCACGCCCGCAACATCTGCGTCTGCGCCTGCGGCCACGTCAAGCGCGCCTCCGGCGAAAGCAAGCAGCCAGAAAGCTTCGGCTCCGACTGCGACTCCTGCGGCGCCTTCAGCTCCAGCGGCCAGCTCCGCTGCGGCACAGACGCCTGTCGCCACTTCCGCTTCCAGTACCGCGAAGAAGTCGGCTTCCGCGGCTCTTGCTGGCGGCACGGCTTCCAGCCCGGAGATCGCGGCCGCCAAATCGAGTGGCAAAGTGTGGGTCAATCTCGACAGCGGCGTCTACCACAAGGGTGGACGCTGGTATGGGACCACGAAAAACGGCAAGTTTATGACCGAAACCGAAGCCCAGCAGGCCGGGTACAAGGCATCCCAAAAAGAATAAGGAGGAATAATGATGAGCAAGCATCCAATTTCACGTGTTCTGGTTGTGCTGTTCGTCCTCACGCTGATTGTGGGCGTCGGCGCGAACCAGAGCTTTGCGCAAGCCAGCAGCGGAAGCAAGAGTTCGACGTCAAGTATGTCGGCTAGCGCCGCCAACCTGGTTGATATCAACTCTGCAACCAAGGACCAACTCGATGCGCTTCCCGGCATCGGAGCCGCTTATTCACAGAAGATTATTGACGGTCGCCCATATGCCAAGAAGACGGACCTGGTTCGCAAGAAGGTTCTTCCGCAAGCCACTTACAACAAGATCAGCAGTTTGATCATCGCCAAACAAAAGTAAGTTCTCTGAAGAGTAAGGACGGAAGCCCCATTCGGCCCGGGCTTCGGCTCAACAATTTGAAGGAGGCGGTATGAGCTTTATCGACGATATGAAGAACAAGGCCATGGGCAGCATCGCGGACGAGAACCCTACGGCCAGCGCCGCGCTGGAAATGCTCAAGAACCATCCCGGCGGGCTCTCCGGCCTGGTGCAGCAATTTCACGATAAGGGCCTGGGCGACGTGGTCACTTCATGGGTTGGCACCGGTCAGAACTTACCGATTTCGGCGGAACAGATACAGAGCGTGCTTAGCAATGAGCATGTAAAAGCATTTGCGGAGAAAGCTGGCATTTCACCGGAGGTAGCCAGCGCGAAGATCGCCGAACTGCTTCCGACGATTGTGGACAAGCTCACCCCGAACGGGCAGGTGCCGGAGCAGAGCGGTCTGTTGCAATCCGGCTTGAACCTGCTGAAATCGCTGGGTAAAACCGGGGCGGACGCGGCGTAGGTTCTTGTTAGGGAGTTTGCGGAGGGCACGGACCTTGGCCCGCGCAACACTAAAGTTCTGCCCATTCGTCATTTCATTGCTTTCGCGGTTCGCGGTGGAGGATAATTCGGTAGCAGTCGTTCCGGCGCCGGCACGTGGCGGCGGTGGGCAATTTTTCCGGTGAACCTTCCCAATTCCATAACGCTGACCCGCATCTGCAGCATCCCGTTGCTGATCTGGATTCTTTCCACCAACCGTTTCCAGAGTACCGGCGGTGAGAAGGAGTTGCTCGCTTCGGCTCTGTTCATCGCGGCCTCGATTACCGATGGCATTGACGGATACCTGGCGCGCAAGCGGGGGCAGATCACGACCATGGGTGTGTTGCTTGATCCGCTGGCTGACAAGCTTCTGATCGCTGCCGCGTTCGTCACCCTGGTGCAGTTCAATCCCAGCATGGTTCCGGCCTGGATCGCGGTGATTATCATTGGGCGCGAATTTCTGGTGAGCGGCTTGCGTTCGATTGCGGCTTCCGAGGGATTCGCCATTGAGGCCAGCGATCTGGGTAAGTTCAAGATGCTGGTGCAGATAGTTTCAGTGGTGGCCGTCATTCTTGAACATCGCTGGAAAGAATGGCCCATCTATGGCGGTTATTTCTTCCCATTGCATTGGATCGCGCGGCTGGCCATCGGGTTCATGGTTCTGTTGTCGCTGCTATCAGCGGGCGACTACTTTGTCGCCTTCTGGTCGAAGATCGACCGGCAGGTGGTGAAGAGCCGCCGCCGCGCGTTTGTCCTCAGCCGTCGGAGGAAGCGCGATGTCGCCGCAACCTGAAAACCTGACTGCGGCGCCGGCTGCAAGCTCGGGGCAGAATGAGTTCGATTCCGAAGAACGCTCGATTTTGCTGAAGCTTGCCCACGAGTCAATCCTGTCGGCTGTGGAACATCGCGAAATATCTTTGGCCCCGCCGTCCCCGCATCTCTCCGAACCACGGGGCGCATTCACCACGATTTATTTCCAGACTGTTCTGCGCGGTTGCGTGGGCTACGTGTTTCCGGTTGCGTCGCTATACCGCACCGTGGCTGAAACGGCCCGCGCCGCGGCTTTCGAGGACGCGCGTTTCTCGCCCGTCAGCTTCGCGGAAGCCCCGGGACTGGAGATCTCTCTGAGCGTTCTTTCCCTGCTCAAAACCATCACGCCAGAGGAAGTCGAAATCGGGTTGCACGGACTGGTAGTGTGTCAGAGTGGACGCCGCGGTTTGCTGCTGCCGCAGGTGCCCGTCGACCATCAATGGGACCGCGTCACCTTCATCGAGCAAACTTGCCGCAAGGCGGGCTTGCCGCGGGACGCCTGGCAAAAGGGCGCTACGCTGCAAGCCTTTACCGCGGAGGTGTTCGGCGATCGGGGCGCGACATAGCCCTGCTTGTTTCTCGCTTGAATTTAATCCTCATCTGAAGGCGCGCGTGGCTCTTGATTACAATCCTCGGATTACCTTTCACCGAGGTTTAACTTGCACGAGCCGTTACCCGCGATTCAAGATTCCGAGCGCGAGATCCCGGTTGCGAAGCCCACATCGCTGCTCGAACTCGCACGGCTTTTCCTAAAGCTGGGAACGATCGCATTCGGCGGCCCACCCGCACATATTGCGATGATGGAAGACGAAGTCGTCTCCCGCCGTGCCTGGCTCACACGCGAACAGTTCCTCGACTTCCTGGGTGCAACCAATCTCATCCCCGGCCCGAACTCCACCGAAATGGCGATCCATGTGGGACGGCTGCGCGCTGGTTGGCCGGGATTGCTGGTTGCTGGCGGATGTTTCATTTTGCCGTCGGCGGCCTTGGTCACTGCGCTGGCGTGGGCGTATGTGCGCTACGGAGCTCTGCCGCAAGTCGCGGGGTGCTTTATGGAGTCAAGCCGGTCGTGATTGCATTGATTGTTCAGGCTGTGTTCAAGCTTGGGAAATCGGCAGTGAAGTCGACCTGGCTTGCCCTCATCGGTGCGCTCGCGGTTTTGGTGACGGCTCTTGGCGCGGATCAACTCGCTGTGCTCGCAGGTGGTGGGTTACTGGCTGGTTCTCTTTATTGGGTGCGCTCGGGCAAACGAACTTCACTTCCTGCAATTCTGACGAGTGGAACCGGCTTGACCGGCGCTGTGTCGGGATCTAGTCTCGTCGCGCCCTTTGGTTTGACTGCGCTCTTTCTTGTGTTTCTGAAGATTGGCGCAATTCTGTTTGGTGGCGGCTATGTGCTGGTGGCGCTGATTCGTTCCAATCTCGTCGCCAGACTGGGCTGGATCAGCGAGCGGCAATTGCTCGACGCGATCGCCATGGGCCAGGTAACTCCGGGGCCGCTGTCAACAACGGCGACCTTCATCGGCTACCTGCTGGGAGGCCTGCCTGGCGCGGCGGTTGCGACGGTTGCAATTTTTCTCCCGGCATTCTTCTTCGTGGCCATCAGCGGACCGCTGGTTCCGCGCTTGCGGCAGTCGCCGCTTGCCGGATCGGTCCTTGACGGCGTGAATGTTGCAGCGCTGGCCCTCATTGCAGTCGTGACCTGGCAACTGTTCCGCTCGGCTGTGGTGGACTGGACGACGCTAGCTCTGGCGGGGCTAAGTTTCGTTCTGCTGATGCGGTATCGCGTCAATTCCGTTTGGCTCGTACTGGGCGGCGCAATGATTGGAGCCGCGTCGATGGTGGTCCATCCTTAAGAGACAAATGAAATGCGAAAAGAGTGTAGAATCCGGCTGGCTTCTCTCTCGATGCCGGTTGCGCCCCCCGATCTTGCGCACCGTTAGGTTCGTAAATTCCTATCGGAGGTTACCCAAAATGAAAGGGAAACAATATTTGCAGTCAGCCGCTGGCTTGTTCACGATCCTCGCCTGCAGTTTGATGTTTGCGGACAGCGCTCTGGCCGCCGGCCCCACAGAGAAAGTCGTGTACCACTTCAACGGCGGTAATGACGGCGCGGAACCCTATGCCGACCTGGTCTTCGACGCGGCCGGCAATCTCTATGGCACCACGCTGTTCGGCGGTGGCGGGTGCGAGTACGAATGTGGCACCGTCTTCCAATTGACCCCAGACGCTGGTGGAGGCTGGAAGGAAACTGTGTTGCACCGGTTTACCGGTCCCGACGGAAAATATCCGCAATCTGCATTGGTTCTGGACAAACCGGGAAGTCTCTACGGCACAACTTCTGACGGCGGAAGATATGGCGCAGGAGTCGTCTTCAAGCTCACGCGCCGCTCAAACGGAACGTGGAAGGAGAGCATACTCCATCATTTCGGCCACGGGAATGACGGGGCCAACCCCTTCGCAGGATTGATTTGGGACGCGGCGGGGAATCTGTATGGCACGGCCGCGGGCGGCGGCCGTAGTCTTTGCCAGGGCGGTTGCGGCACCGTGTTCAAACTCACACCCACTGCGGGAGGTGGTTGGCAAGAGAGCACACTCTACGCTTTCAAGGGTGGCAACGACGGATCTGGGGTGCGTGGCGGATTGGTCTTCGACAAAGCCGGAAACCTTTACGGCACGACATCTAATTATCCCGGCACCGCGTTCAGGCTCACGCCCACCTCGCACGGTCCGTGGAAGAAAACTCTTCTGCATGCTTTCAAACCGGGCGCGGACGGAAATAATCCTGTGGGCAGCATGATTATTGATGGGAAGGGGAATCTCTACGGCGCAACTGTCACGGGCGGAGCGTGCGAACTATGTGGCATCGTCTTCCGGCTGACGCCCACCTCGCATGGCCTATGGAAGAAGAGCACGCTTTATCAGTTCATGAGCGACCAGGGCGGCCGACAACCCTACGATGGCGTGGCCTTCGACCCAGAGGGCAACCTTTACGGCGCGACCAGCCGCAGTGGCGATCCGACCTGCGACTGCGGAACTGTGTTCAAGCTGACGCCAAGAATGTCGGGGGAATGGCACGAGACGAACCTTCATATCTTCAAAGGAACCGGCGACGGCGCCGTACCGAATGGTAGCGTGATTCTGGATACCGAGGGCAATGTCTACGGAACGACAACGGACGACGGATGGGGCCTAGTGTACGAAATCACGCCATAGCTTGTAGTCCGCGTTTTGACCAAACCCAAGACGCAGCATAGAATTCCCCCTGATCTGGCCAAGCGATCAGGGGGATTCATGAAACGGGTTTGCTTCCAGCGCGCCGGGTGCGGTGTATTTGCGGGAATATTTCTACTCTTGAGTTGTGGCAAACCTTCCACGGAAGATTTTCAGAGGAGCCTGCAGGAAAAGCTGATCGCCGCCAAGTCCGGCGACGTCATCGCTATCCCCGAGGGCAAATTTCATTTCGACCGTACGCTTTCTCTTATCGCCAACGGCGTTACGATTCGCGGCAAAGGTATGGACAAGAGCATCCTTTCTTTCGCCGGACAGAAAACTGGCGCGCAAGGTGTGCTGGTCAAGGCCAACGACTTCACCATCGAAGATGTGGGTATTGAAGACACGGCCGGGGATGCGCTCACTATTCAGGGCGGTACAAACATCACCGTGCGGCGGGTTCGCGCGGAGTGGACGCGCGGTCCGAATGAGGGCAACGGGCCGTACGCCATCTATCCGGTGGAATGCAAGAACCTGCTGGTGGAGGATTCGGTGGCGCGCGGGGCGGCCGACGCTGGTGTATATGTTGGACAGTCGGAGAATGTCATCATCCGCCGCAACCGGTCGGAGTTCAACGTCGACGGCTATGAGATCGAGAACTCCGAGAACGTAGACGCTTACGAAAACGTATCTACCCACAACGCGGGAGGCATGGGAATATTTAACCTGCCCAATCTGCCCCGGCAAGGCGGCCGTCACGTGCGCGCCTTCAACAATCAACTGGTGGATAACAACACGCCGAACTTCGCGCCCAAGAGCCTTGGTCCGATTTATTACTTGCCGACGGGAACCGGCATGTATGTGATGGCGATTCGTGACGTGGAAGTCTTTAACAACAAAATTCAGAACAACAACACGGTCAACCTTTACATCATTAATTACAAAACCGGGGTTGGCGAGGAGGCCCTCCGAGACACGGCATCCTCGCCGATCACTCAGCAAGTTTTCGCTCCCGGGGACAAGCGCTTTGACCCGTTCGTGCGCGATGTCTTTATCCATGACAACGACATCAGCGGTGGCGGCCAATCGCCGGATGGCCGGGTTCCGGGCTTGACGGAGATGGCTGCGGCCTTCGGCGGCAAGTTTCCGGATATTCTCTATGACGGTATTGTGGATCCCGCGTGGGGCCGCAAGGGACCGAATCAAGGCCAGGTCTGCCTCTCGGCAAACGGGACGGCGACTTTCCTGAACTTCGACGCCGCGGGCGGCATGAAGCATCCGGTTCCGGATGTGAAGCAGTACGGCTGCTCTCTAGCACCGCTGACTGCGGTGTCGGTTGCTCAAGCTTCCGTGGCAGGAGGAAAGTGATGTGGCGGCGGTCCGTCTATGGGACGGCAGCGTGCGCACTGTTCTCTCTTTGCCTGTTTGCGAGCTGCGGGCGTTTCTTGCACCCCGATGTCCAGGCTCATATCGAGGGTCCATTTCCGCAAAAGCTTTCCGCGTGGCATTTGTTTACCGCGCATTCTCCTTCGCTGAAAGCCAATCGAGGTGTGATTCCCTACGATCTGAACACGCCGTTATTTTCTGACTACAGCGATAAATACCGCTTTGTGTGGATGCCGCTTGGAACTTCGGCGCAATATCGCGATGATGGTCCGTTTGAGTTTCCGGTTGGAACCATCTTGGCGAAGACATTTGTTTTCCCGGTCGGCGTCCGATCAGCGGAGAAGCTGATCGAAACGCGGCTGCTGGTGCACTCGAAGGCGGGATGGGTGGCCCTCCCTTACATTTGGGATGAGAAGCAGAGCGACGCCATCTTGCAGCTTGTACCGGACCCGGTGCCGGTGAAGTGGACCGAGGCCTCCGGCAGAGTTCACGATTTCACTTACGTGATCCCCAACGCGAATGAATGCCGTGAATGCCACGACAACCAGAAGGTGCTGCTTCCCATCGGACCGAAAGCGCAAAACCTGAACCGCGACTACTCTTACCCGGACGGCACCGAAAATCAGCTTGAGCACTGGGCCCGCGTGGGATATCTACAGGGCCTGCCTGCCGCCGCGGCCCGTCCAAAAGCGGCAAAGTGGAATGATCCCGACAGCGGAACCGTCATTGAGCGGGCCCGCGCTTACCTTGATAACAATTGCGCTCACTGCCATCAGCCCGGCGGCCAGGCGGGCTATACGGGCGTCGATCTCCGGCTAACGCAGACCGACGTGGCTCACATGGGATGGTGCAAGTCTCCAAACTCGGCGGGGGCAGTGGGCGCTCTGCGCTACGACGTTGTGCCGGGACGTCCGGATGAATCCATTCTGATCTACCGGCTGGAATCGACGGCTCCGAAGGTTTCGATGCCAGCACTCGGCCGCGACGTGGTTCACATCGAAGGCGTCAATTTGCTACGGCAATGGATCGAGTCTTTGCCGGGCAGTTGCGGCGATGCTACTTGAGGCAGTCGGCTTTTTGCGTTTCCACTTCAGTCAAACAGATCCAGGGAGAAGCAGTTTGCCCGTCCCTGGTGTTGCTGCGAGCTTGGTGACGGATCTTTACGGCTGGTCCAGTTCTACGCCGTCGCCGAGGTGAACGCTTTCCATTGCAAATACGACCATAGCGGTGGCCGTGGTCGGTGTGGTCGAAATTACCACGACTTCGCCAACCGCGCGCCGCGGCAGGTCACGCACGTGGATTTCCGGGCCTCCGGTTTTGGTAAAGAAGTTGGGATCAATGGCAGCCTGTTTCTTTTGCGTGTCTTCGTTGGTGGATGCCTTGAACGACAGCGAGTCGACCGGATCGTGCAGGTCAGCTTCATAGCTGCGCACGGCGCGGAAATAGTCGCCCGGCTTCACGCCCTGATTCGACCCCACGTTGATATAGACTTTGTCTCCGGGCCCAAGCTCGGAATCGAAATCTTTTGCCATCGCGATGCGGCCGGTCACCTTGCCATTAGCTGCCGGCAAGAAGCGATCAAAGCGCAACGGAGGATGGAAAGAAATGGCCGGCTTCTCGACATAGGGGATCACATAGTCGCCGGGATTCACGGGATCACAACTGGTTTCGATTTCGGCGATCGCCATCTTGCTGCGAGTGTCGATAATGCGCACTCTGGCCAGTTCTGAGTAAGGCTGCCCCATGGTTTTCAGCAGCGCATGCTGGCCGGAAAAGATCTCATATTCGTTGGGGTCACGCAGTTCACGCACCACCGTGTATTTCTGGCCGACCGCGTAGCCTTTCCCCGCCAGATAGATGACTTCGCCGTTGCTGTTCTTGGTGTCGCTCGGAGTGTACAAATCGCCAGCCACGAAATTGGCATTAGGCAAGAGTTGTTTGCTGACGAACCCGGCGCAGGCCAAGTCAACGGCAGTCGGGGTTTGTATGCGCTCAAAAGGGAAGCTGACCAGGGTCGGATCGGTCCCGGCAGGTGCGGCAAGATCAGTTTGGTTGGCCGGGACAGGGTCTTGGCCATGGGCAGCGATCGCCAGGCACAAAATCAGCAACAATCGTGTTTTCTTCATGTTACCTCCAGAGTCAGAGCCGGAAACCAGCCAGCTCCGTGGCTCCGTTGATGGCACAAAATAAAAGGACTTACAGCCCGGACAGTAACAACAGAGGCAAGGCGGGTCAAGGTTACTCTGGTGTCATGGGGGATACGTTAAATAGTTTTTTCGGGGAAAATTCGCAATCCCTAGTTGCATCTCGAATTGCAGGGCTGTAATATCGCGGCCACTCTACAAAATGATGACAGCAGCATCGAATAGCTATATTCCCCGTCTCCGGCCTTTGCGGCTGCCCCGTGTGTGCGTGGCCGTCATCGGCTCCGATCCGGCGGAAATGCTCGAAAAGGCCGAGGCCCTAGTTCGCGATAACACCTTTCTCGAGTTCAGGTTAGACTACCTGCCTCGTCCGGCGCTGGCGTTACCTAAGATTAAACAGTTCGCCGAGTACCATGCTCATGTGGTGGCCCTGGCTACCTGCCGCCGGGTCGCGGCTGGGGGCAAGTTTAAGGGTTCGGTAGCCTCGCAACTCGAGATTCTGTCGAAGGCTGCCACGGCCGGCTGCCAGGTGGTTGACCTCGAGTTGCAGAGCGCGCTGCATTGCAAGCCGGAGCAGTTGCGGCGGCTTCGCACGCACGCGGCGCTTATCTTGTCGCACCATGATTTCCGGGCCACCAAGAATCTGGAACAAACCCTTGAAAAGATGGTTGCCATCTCGGCCGATTTCTACAAGATCGTCAGCACGGCCGAGACGCTCTACGACAACGTGGTCATGATGAAGTTCCTGGAGAAGAACAGCGACAAGCATTCGTTGATCGGCGTGTGTATGGGGGAACAGGGAATCATCAGCCGGTTGCTGGGAGTGCGCGCGGGTAGTGTGTTTACGTTTGCAGCCGTGAGCCAGGACGAGAAGACCGCACCCGGTCAGGTAACCGCGCAGGATCTGCGCAGCACTTACCGAATCGAGCAGGTTGATGCCGCGACGCGAGTGTACGGGGTCGCGGGCGATCCGGTGGCGCACTCGCTCTCGCCGGCAATCATGAATGCGGCGTTGCGGCGGGAGACGGTCAATGGCGTCTACCTGCCGCTGCATGCCAAAACTCTTAAGGACTTGCTGGCCTGTGTGCGCGACATTCCGATTCACGGTCTTTCCATCACCATGCCTTACAAGACCGCGATTCTGTCGCACCTCGACAATACCGACAGTCACACCACAAAGATTGGGGCTTGTAATACCGTGGTGCGGGCGCAAGACGGGAATCTGTACGGCTTCAATACCGATGCCGCTGGAGTGGTGCGACCTCTGGAACAGCGCATCACCATTGAAGGCGCAAAAATTCTGGTTCTGGGAGCTGGCGGAGCGGCGCGGGCGGCGGTTTTTGGACTCAAAGAGCGGGGCGCCGAAGTCTACGTTCTGAATCGCACTCTGGCGCAGGCGCAGAAACTGGCTCGCTCAGCCCGGGCGCGAACCCTGAAGCGAACCGACCTGAAGAAACTCACCTTCGACGTCATCATCAACGCTACTCCCGTGGGCATGGGCAATTCGCAGGAATCGCCGTTAAATCAGGACGAAATCAAGGCGCGCTACGTCTTCGAGATGATTTACGATCCGTCGGAAACGCGTCTGATGAAGCTGGCCAGGGCCGCGGGCGCGGAAGTGATTCCGGGAATCGAGATGTTCGTACAACAGGCGGCGCGCCAGTTTGAAATCTGGACAGGCAAGCCGGCGCCCTGGGACGAGATGCTGCGCGTGGTGACCAAGATCCTCGAAGAGCGAACCGCCGCCAAGAATGCCGGAAATGACGCCAGGAAGAAGTAGCTTCCAACCGCAACCGGGCAGAGTCTGCGTTAAGCACCCGCGCTCCAGCCTCTCAGATTCGACAACCCCAGCAGAGCATGCGGTCCTACGTACCAGTCGGTGACCAGTTTTCGGATCATCTCCTGCCATTGCGGCAAGGAAGCAAGGGGCGAGGAAGTTGGCACGCCGGGACTCTCTATTGTTCGGCCCGAGGCTCGAATTGGCGAAATCGTGCTGATGGACGTTGCCTTTCTCCGCCTAGATTCTCTCCGCGTCCCGCCTAACTCTCGGACAAAAACCGGCGGCCCAACCAGCAATCCGATCCGCTGGCGAGGGTTGTTTTGCCTGATTCGAGAGGAGACCGCCTCGGCTTCATCGGAGTTCTCTTGCGCCGCCAGCAGCACGAGATCATAGAAATGAGTTCTCCACAGAGCCGCCGCGTCGGTGATGCTGCTGGCGGTGTGCACCTCGATTTCGTAGTTTCTCAGAATAGTTGCCCGCAGGTTCTGCTTGGTGCGGTTCCGATCGATCAACAGAATTCTTCGGTGATCGTGGTTAAAACAAGTGTTCAGGGACGTCATAACACACCTTTCGACTGTTAAGATTGCCGGAGGTAAAACCGGAGGACCTGAACTCAGTAACAGGCCCCCGGAAGTCCACGTGGTAAGAACTTTCCGGCAATACTGCCGGTGGCATGCAGGATAGTGAATTGGGGCGGGGGAATCGTTTCACGATGGTTAATTTTGTCTAGATTTACGCTTGGTATGGCTCACACGGGCTGGACTGAGTGAATTATTGACCGACGGTCATTCTCGAGCTAACTTTTCTCACGTCCGCCGATGCCCCACGTCACAAAAAGGTTGCATTTTTCGGGTACTGAAGTAATATGTTACTTAGGACGCGGTGGTAAGCGTCCGATCCAATCGTGGTACCGCCCTTTCTTCCAGGTTCAAGAGCCGTAACCAACTGTCTCGTCACGAGGTGGACACTACTGCCTCGGACCAGGTTCGGAGAAACCTTTTATGGCGTGGTACGCTTATTGCCTCACTGAGCAACAGAATCTAAACAATGGAGTACGCACGCGGCGCCCCTTCCTCCTTGAGGGAATTCAAGGTGTGAATGGAGCCCCAGTCCTGAGCTATCCCAGCGGCGAATTTGCTGTGGTAGTCAGCGAGTACGACCGCGCAGCCGACGGCGAGAAAATGGAAGACAGGACCGTTCTGGAACATGCGCGGGTAGTCAGTGTCTGCTTTCGGAACGGCACTGTCCTTCCTTTCCGTTTTGGGACGATTTTCGACAGTGATGACGCCCTCCGGCAAGCGGTCCGAACCAACCGCCGTGCATTCGGAATGAGCGTCGCCCGGCTTCGCGGCAAGGCCGAGATGCACCTCAAAGTGCTGGTCAAGGATGGCTCACTTCGAGCCGCCATGGCCGATGTGGTGCTCCCGGACACGGTTGGCGGCGATTACCTGATCAAGCTGCGGGAGAAGGCTTCGAAGGATCGCGAGCGTCAGACCAAGGCGCGCGGACTCGCGGTGCAAGTCCACAAGATGTTCAACCCCCTCGAAGAAGAGATTAGCTGCAAGCGAGTCAACACCGATGGGATGATGATCGACATCGCCCACCTGATTGATTCGAAGTCGGTGGAAAAGTATCAGAACCGATATAGCACCGCCGCTAAGCAGTTAAAGAATTGCGAACTGGTCCTCAGCGGTCCCTGGCCACCGTATCACTTCCTGCCAGGCAAGCTGCGAACGGTCGCGGGCAGTTCGTAGACGCGACCCTAGTCTGATGGCAATTGCACCCTTGATGCTCTTTGGGGCGTAGTAGTGTCCTGCAGCCAATGTGCAGGATTATGCATTTTTTTGCCCTGGCAAGTCGGGGTCAAGGGCAATTGGCAGAAGATTGGCAATCTGTGTAACTCTATTTTTTGCTTTTACTTACAGGTGTCCGATATCAGCGGCGTGGAGACGGTCGCTTTGGCTGGGCAAGTGCTTCTGTACGAGGCAAGAAAAGAGGCCGCGCTTGACCTTCACTCTCCGTTCTCGACTTCTCACTCAAAGCCGATCCGGCTGGCGGATCGGCCCCTTGCATCGCCTTTCCTGACATTTCCTACCCTTTGCCTCTTTTGAACTGTGGCCCCAGCAATGGGGCCGCTTTTTTTGCCGGGAGGCTTCTTTTGCCGGGGCTTCAAGGATGAGCAAACGCCGGGTGGCCCCGCACTGTAGAAGAAAGCCCGCCCGTTGCGGACCTTTGACCCACTTCCCCGGTTCGCGATGAGCGTCGTATCATAAACGTAATGGCTTTCCCAACGAAAATCTGCTCTGTCTGCGCAGAAGAGTTCGAGCTCAAGCCGGATAAGCCTGGTTTCGCCAACGTTTGCCCGGCGTGCAGTTCCTTAGAACCAACTTCCCCTACAACTAAGCGCCGGATGGACGCTGACGAGCGCAAGGCTGCGAGTGAAGTGAGCGAGGCCCGCAGGCAAGCGATGCGCGAGCTGCTGTACCGCAAGGATAGCTAAACCGCTGGCGTGCCGGCTGGGGCCACAAACAGCCACAAAACTCGAACCCCGGGCACTGGTCGCGCCTGCTGATCGGCTTAATTCATTCCATTTTGTTATCAAGACGCACAAAGGTTTCATCGCCGTAGTCGCTTCAGATGTGGTCCAATTGGGCGGTCGAGTTGAAAGTGGCCTCGGCGCTCGCGAGTACGCGCAAAGGAGCGATGACATGCTAATAATTGAGAATTTTCCGGAGGCAATCCGGACTACGAAACAACAGCTTCGGGCACCGTTGCCCGAGTACAAAGAGATCTTCCGTGATGTTGAGGCCGAGATGCGTCGCCGCGTGGAAGAAATCGTCGCCGAGCGTGAATCCGGACACGACGTCATTCCCATTGTGCAGTACGCGCATGTCGCGGCTAAGAAAGCATGAATGTCATGGGACTGGCCAGAGAGAACGCGAGAACGACGGGGGCACCCGCTCCTGTGTTGGGCCGACCCTGGTCCGAAGAGGTCTTGTGATCCCCGTCACGTGGATTTGCGACTTAGCGTGGTAGGTTGCCACTGTAAAGTTTTCTTTTCTAAAAGAGTTCGTTCCATTTGCGCGAATAGGCGACCCTCTATTTCCGATGCGACCGAATCCCCGAGGCGAGTTGACGCATCTCAGTTTAGGCGCATATGATTTTCGTTTGGCCTTATGGGCTGGAACGAGCTAGGAAGGGCCAAGTACATTGAAGTTATTATCCATGGATAAAAAGAAGCTGGAAACATTCAAGAAGAGACTGGAAACGCGGCAACAAGAGTTGCGGCGCATGGTCTCGCGGACCGAGCAGGACGGGCGCACCATCGATGAGGACTCGGCGCAGGACATCGCCGACCGCGCCGCCAGCTCTTACACCAAAGAATTTCTCTTTCACCAGAGCAACAACGACCGCCAACTCCTGCAGATGGTCGAGGGGGCTTTGTCGCGCATCCGTGAAGGCAGTTTCGGGGAATGCATCTCCTGCGGCAAGGAGATCAACGCCAAGCGTCTGGAAGCGGTGCCCTGGACTCGGCATTGCATCGAGTGCCAGGAAAAAGCGGAACAGGGACTGCTGGAAGAAACCCAGCGGTAGTGCGCCACGCCTCAACTGCTTCATGCAGGATCCCGCTCGCTGGCCTCGGGATGGCGATTCTCTGAAAATAGCGCGCGGCTGTGCCACCACTCCGGGACGACCTTTGACGATGCAGATTTTCGCCTGTTAGACTGAGTGATTGTCAGATCCACCCTGACATATTCAGAAGGGAAGTTCGTGCGCGCAGAAACCCGCCATCAACTGAAAACGGATCGGTTCAGCCGAGTCACCATCGACGCGGCGGAGAGAACCGCCCATTGGTCCGTCGAACACAAAAATAAACTGATAGTCGCGGCGGTCGTGGTGTTAGTGGTAGCTGCGGCCGCGGTTGGATCCTGGTATTACTTGAGCCAGCAGGATCAAAAGGCCAGCCTCGAGATGAGTCAGGCGGTACGTACGCTGGATGCGCCGGTGCGTCCGCCGAACATGCCCGCCCAACCTGAAGAGACCAGTTTTGCCAGTGTAACTGAGCGCGCAACCGCCGCTCACAAACAGTTTCAGGCGATCGTTGACAAATATCCCCATACCCGCTCGGCTGAGTTCGCTCGCTATTTTCTTGGTTTGACTTCGGCGGATCTTGGAGACAACGCCAGCGCCGAGCGTGAACTGCAGAGTGTTATCTCGTCGGCGAGCACTGACGTTGCGGCACTGGCGAGGATGGCCTTGGCGTCGGTTTATCGCAACACGGGACGCAACAAGCAAGCGGAAGAACTCTATAAGCAACTGGCTGCGAAACCCACCAGCACAGTGGGCAAGGTGACGGCTCAAATAGAACTCGCCGCCACTTATAAATCGGACAATCAGCCGCTCGAAGCCAAGCGAATCTACGAAACCATCCAGAAAGAAAACCCCGCCACTGAAGCCGCGCAATTGGCATCGGCGAAGTTGCAGGAACTGAAGTAGCTATTAGCCGTCAGCGATCAGTTCTCCGCTTACCCCTAAGGCGCGCAGGGTTTCTGCCGATTGTCATCATAGATAGAGCTTATGAAAACCATGACTGCGGCCCGGTTCAAGAAAAACTGCCCCGAAATTCTGGACGAAATGTCGCGATCAGGGGAGCCGGTGTTAATCACGAAGAGGGGCAAACCCATCGCGAAACTAGTGTCGGCGGATGCCACAACCAGTGACGACGTTTTCGGCTGCCTTCGAGGCACGATGAAAATCGTAGGCGATATCACAGGCCCGGCTGTGCCCCTCGACGATTGGGAAGCTTTGCGGGAGTAAGCCCTACTGATCCTCGTTGGTCTTACCCCCTCGCGTTGCCTTCGTGAGTCGATTGCGTATTTTCCTTTTCCTTGGTTGTTGAGTAGGATGTCTGTCCATATCCTGAAGTTCTTTAAACATGGCAACTATCACCCTGCACATCAACGGAAGTGAGCGCAAAGTTGATGTCGCGCCCGAGACGCCTTTGCTCTGGGTTCTGCGCGATACGCTCGAATTGACGGGCACCAAGTTTGGCTGTGGCGCCGGCCTCTGTGGCGCGTGTACGGTCCATGTGGATGGAGCCCCCGTCCGCTCCTGTTCGACGCCTGTCTCGCAAGCCGCGGCCAAGAAGATCACTACGATCGAGGGCCTATCTGCAAATGGGGCCCATCCTTTGCAGGCGGCGTGGATCGAAGAGCAGGTGCCGCAATGTGGGTATTGTCAGACGGGGCAGATCATGACCGCGGCAGCGCTGCTGGCAAAAACTCCTCAGCCATCTGACGAGCAGATTACGCAGGCGATGTCTGGCAATCTCTGTCGCTGTGGTACGTATGATCGGATCCGGAGGGCGATTCATCGGGCGGCGGGCACCGGAGGAGCGCAATGAGCCCGCTCTCTCGCCGCGAATTTCTAACCGCTGGCGCGGCTGCCGGCGCAGGACTTGTCATTGGCTTTTATCTGCCACACGGGGGCTCGTCTTCAAGGGACACGTTCGCACCCAACGCGTATTTAAAGATCGCTCCCGACGGAAAGATCACCGTCGTAGTTGCGCGATCCGAGATGGGACAAGGCGTGCGCACGTCCCTTCCCATGATTCTCGCGGAAGAACTCGAGGCTGACTGGAAGCAGATCGCTATAGAACAAGCTGGCGCGAGCACTCTTTACGGGGATCAAACGACCGGCGGCAGCGCCAGCGTGCGAACGACTTGGGATCCGATGCGAAAGGCCGGAGCCGCAGCTCGCGAGATGCTCATCAGCGCAGCGGCTCTGGAGTGGGGCGTTCCGCGGTCGGGTTGTAAAGCCGAGAACAGTACTGTGGTTCATGCGGCATCAAATCGCCGCCTCACGTACGGACAGTTGGCGAGCAAGGCGCGTGCGCAGCCAATTCCAACTGATGTCCCGCTGAAGCAGGCCAAGGACTATCAAATCGTTGGCAAGCCTGTGCCGCGGATTGACATTCCGTCCAAAGTGGATGGCAGAGCTGACTTTGGTATTGATTTCCGACTCCCTGGCATGAAGTACGCCGTGCTGGCCCGCTGCCCCGTGATCGGTGGCAAGGTTGCGAGCTTTGATGACAAAGAGTCTAGGAAGGTCCCTGGCGTTGGTTACGTCGGAAAGATCAGCGATTCGGCTGTCGCCGTCGTGGCCGACAGCGTATGGAGCGCGCTGGAAGGCCGGCGCACGCTGAATGTGCAATGGGACGAAGGTGCAAATAAGGATTTGAACTCGGCTGAGATTTTCGAGTCGCTGAAGAAGTCGGCTTCCAACAAGGCTGTGACTCTGTACTCAACCGGCGATGTGTCGAAAGCGTCGGGACGCCACATTGAAGCGGAATACCAGCTTCCCTTGATGGCGCACGCTGCGATGGAGCCCGGGAATTGCACGGCGCACTTCCGCGGATCGAATTGCGAACTCTGGGCACCAACTCAGGTGCCTCAGGATGTTCGCGATTCGGTGGCGCAGGCGATCGGACTGGATCCGGATCAGGTGAAGGTCAATGTCACTTTGATGGGCGGAGGATTCGGCCGACGATTGGAACATGATTACGGAGTCGAAGCAGCGCTGGTCTCGAAAGCTACGAACGTGCCGGTCAAGGTGCTGTGGACACGGGAAGATGATATGCGCAACTCCACCTACCGGCCAGCGAGCTATCACAAATTAGGCGCTGTGCTCGACGGGCAGGGCTGGCCAGTGGCGTTCTCCCATCGCATCGTCGCACCTTCGATCAGCGGGCAGAAAGGGTTGCCCACACCTAATGGGGTTGATCCAGATTTGCCCGATGAGGCTTCGCTGGTTTATTCCTTTCCCGCAGCCACGGTCGAATACGTAATGACCGAAACCCCGGTCCCTTTGGGCTGGATGCGTTCGGTGTACGCTTTGCAAGCGGGGTTCGCCGGCGAATCTTTCATCGACGAACTGGCGGCTGCTGCGAAAAAAGATCCGCTCGAATACCGTCTGCACTTATTGTCGAGAGACGAAGACATCAAGTATTTCGATACGGTCTGGCGTACGGCGCGGATGCGGGGCGTGTTGCAAATGGCGGCGGAGAAAGCAGGCTGGGGAAAAACGCTACCCGCCGGACACTATCAAGGGATCGCATGCTTCGGCTGCTTCAACACGTACATGGCGGAAGTGGTAGAGATTTCGATGGGGAACGATCAGCCGCGGGTGCACCGTGTCGTGGCGGCGATGGATTGTGGCCAGGTGATAAACCCGAATATCCTCGAACAGCAGATCAAAGGCGGAGTGCTTTTCGCGCTCGCGAACGCTCTGCGGGCGCAGATCACGATTGAAAAAGGGCGCGTGGTGCAGGGCAACTTCGACGACTACGCACCGATTCGTATGAACGAGACTCCCGTGGTCGAAGCTTATTCGGTTCCCAGCACGGAGGCGCCGACTGGTGCAGGAGAGCCTCCCGTGCCGCCTCTGGCGCCTGCGTTGTGCAATGCTATTTTCGCGGCGACCAAGAAGCGTATACGTGCACTGCCGATTTTGAGTTAACTTCCGGAAGATTGCCGGGGCGACAAGTCAGGGTCAACTTCGACGGCTAGTTGTCGTTTCAGAAACAACATAGACCATCAGGATGCCCAGTTCCGGTTCGATCGGGTGCCGGTAGCGTGGGTGGGGAAAGACCACGTAATACACCAGCGGATAAGAGAGAACCAGCCAAAAGAAAAGCCATGCTCCCGGCTTGTGCTTACGGAGAGCGCGTCCCAATCCCCAGAAAGCAAGTGCGGAAGACGCGGTGAACAACGAAATTCTGAAGAAAGACTGGATAGGATTTTCCGACGCTCTCGGCAGCACGCCCCAATAGTAGATAAAACGCCTCAGACTGAGACCGGCAAATCGCGCGTAGTCTTCGCTTATGTAGGCCAGCGCTTCCCGTTTACGTTCAGCCACGTAAGCGAGTTCGCCTAGCTCACGATAGCGGCTCATCTCGAAAACATTCTTGGTCGGATGAAGATAATCCATCCAGGTGCCGTCGGCGCCGGGTCCGTTTCCCAGGCGAAGTTCAGCACCGAAGTTTGAGCGGATGAAAACGAATTGCCCGAAAGCGCGGTGGTTGCGGACCAGCCACGGCGTCACGCATGCGGCGAAGATGACGGAAGCGAGAATCACACCCCCGAGCGAACGTTTGCCGAGCTTGGCGCGCTGATACAACACCCATAACCCGGAGACGGGGAGAAATGACAACAGAGAAGTATTGGTCAATCCGGCCACACCCCACACCAAACCAATCTGCAGCCAGGGCAGCAATCCATCTTTCTCTTCGATTGTCAGCGTGAGCCAAAAGATAACCGCCAGCAGCAGCGCGGCGAGGCTGGTCTCCCACACCCAGCGCGTGCACCAGAAAATAACGGACGGCAGCAGCGCCCACGCCCACGCCGACCACACCGCAACCCTTTCGCCGAAACATGTCTTGGCGATCAGGAATATCGGAATGCAGGTAAGTGCGGAAAAAATGCTATTGAGGCTCAGTAGAACTACGGCCGAAGCGCGACTGTAGACTCCAAATATGCGGAAAACACCCGCAATCAGAAAAGGATAGAGCGGCGGTTCCCAAGCGGTGGGGCCGGTAGTCTCGTTAAACGGGCTGGCAAATCCGTGACCTTGGGCGAGAGAGTGTCCGATGCGGCCCATCTCGAATCCGAAGTCGAAGTCCTTCTGATTCGTCGCCTGCGCGGGCACCTGCTTATTGGAACGAAACCGGTAAGTGTGCCCAACGACGATGTAGCCGAAGCGTATTCCGAAAGCGACGATCATCATCCAAAAAAAAGATGTTCGCGCGTGGGCCCACCAGCGCCGACGAGCGCTGAGAGCGGCAACAGTCGGAGTCGCGGCATCCATCATGCAGAGGACCGATGCAACCGTGGGATGACTTAGTTGTAGCCCATGACATTCCCTTTCAGCAACTTTCACAAGTTGACGCTGAACCCACCGCTGCGTCGCTGGAACGATGCTTGATACGAATCCCGGACCCTTTCCTTGGCTTTGTGAAGCCGAGCCCTTCCGCAAGCATCTACAAAGCATCCCGCGCCTTGACACTGCGCTCCTGCGGCCTTTATCCTTAAGTTTCGCTCCCTGGAGAAGTTACGCCTCTGAGCGTGCTTCCGCGTTCCTTCGCGGTATCGGGTTTGGGGGCGCGGGGGACCTCGATGCTCATCGAAATCAAAGAGTTGGAGCTCCATCCTATCGATTTTGAGGAGGAGTATCGTCCCGGCCTGCTCGACTTGGGCCCGGATCTTCGTCAGAGCGCTCCGCTGAACGCTGCGGGACGCGCTCAACTGATCGAGGAGCATCACGGGAAGCATCAGCGGATCAAGGACATACGAGTCAGCGGCGACCTCTCGACAACACTCGAGTTAGCCTGTGCCCGTTGCCTTGAGCCGGTTAGTCAAGAGGTGAACCGCAAGTTTGATCTGCTCTACCGGCCACTCGGTGTAGATTCTGGCCGCGAGGAGATGTCAGTAACCGGCGCCGAGGCAGAGATCAGCTACTATCAGGGTGAGGGATTGCTGCTCGAAGATGCGGTTCTGGAGCAGGTGCTGTTAGCGGTCCCTCTGAAAGTCATTTGCCGCGAAGACTGCAAGGGCCTTTGCCCGCACTGCGGAGCGAATCAGAACTTGGATCGATGCTCTTGCGCTGAGCCAATAGAAGATCCGCGTTGGGCGGCTCTCAAGGACCTACGCAGCAAGCTGGAAGATTAGTCAAAAGAGCACGAGCGCGGACGCTCGCGCCTACACTTATTAAAAGGAATCTAAATGCCAAATCCAAAACGGCGACACTCCAAAGCGCGCACTGGAAGCCGGCGCGCTCATGACTCGCTCAAAAGCCACGCGCTCTCTGAATGTCCGAACTGCCACGAGCGCAAAATGCCACATCGCGCGTGCCCCAAGTGCGGCTACTACAAAGGCCGCGAAGTTGTAGAAGTCAAGGAAGCCAGCTAGCGCCAACCTCCTATGGCAAGCGTCATAGCCTTGGACGCGATGGGCTCGGACCGCAGGCCAAGGCCTGAGATCGAAGGCGCAATTCAGGCGGCGCGGCATTACGATGTCCATGTCCTGTTGGTCGGCCCAGAACCGGCTCTCCGCGCCGAGTTAGCACGTTATCCGACCGCGGCCGGACTTCCCATTGATGTCGTGCATGCCAGCGAAGTCATCAGCATGCAGGACAAAGCGGTGCAGGCCGTCCGCGCCAAGCGGGACTCGTCGATACGGGTTGGGCTGCGCCTGGTGCGGGATCGGCGCGCCGCGGGTTTCATCACTGCGGGCAACACTGGCGCCGCCATGGCCACGGCAAAAATGGTGCTGGGTGCGATCCCCGGAGTGGATCGGCCGGCGCTCGCGGCGATATTTCCCACAGCCATCGGTACAGTCGCCAGCCTTTTGGATGTCGGCGCCAACGTCGATAGCAAGCCGCATAATCTTGAGCAATTTGCGGTCATGGGAGAAATTTATTTTCGCACCATGTTTGGAACCAGGCGTCCGCGGGTGGGTCTGCTTTCGATAGGTGAAGAAGAGACCAAGGGCAACGAACTGACTCGAGATGCGTTCCAGCTTTTGAAGAGGCTTCCTTTGAATTTTGTCGGCAACGTGGAAGGCCGCGACCTGTACAACGGCAAAGTGGACGTCATTGTGGCCGACGGATTTGTGGGAAATGTCGCGTTGAAGATTTCAGAGGGCGTTGCCAACCTGGTTCGCTCGACTTTGAAAGAATCACTGAAAGCGACGATCACGCGCCAGGTAGGATACCTGCTCTCGCGCAGCGCGTTTGCCGATTTCAAGAAGCGTCTTGACCACACGGAATACGGAGGCGCGCCTCTGCTAGGGGTGAAAGGCGTTTGCTTTATCACCCACGGATCGTCGAACGCCAATGCGATCAAGAATGCGATTCGTGTAGCAGCGGAGTTTGCCGAACACCCGATTAATTCAGAGATAGAAAGAACGTTGACCGGGATTCGGGCAGCGAGGCCATCCCGCATCGGATCGAATCACGTAGCCCCGGACGCCCTCGTCCGGATGGGTGAACAGGGCTCCAGATAATTTTGTACATGAAAATCGGAGACAAGGTAAGAGTTGTCGGTGTTCCTTCCGACATCCACGACGATTTATGACCTCAACCAACTTAGCATTCCTATTCCCCGGCCAGGGATCGCAGGTTGTCGGCATGGGCAAAGAACTTGCCGAACAATATTCCGTCGCCCGGCAAACCTTTGAAGAAGCCGACGAAGCTCTCGGCTATAAGCTCTCGCAACTTTGTTTTGAAGGCCCCGAAGATCAACTTCGCTTGACCGAGGTTACGCAACCGGCGATTCTGGCCGCGTCGGTCGCGGCTTGGCGAGTCTTAAACGAAAAGGGTCTCGAGCCAGGCTTTGTCGCTGGGCACAGCCTGGGCGAATACTCCGCGCACGTTGCCGCTGGAACCCTCAGCTTCGCTGATGCGATACGCACAGTACGCAATCGTGGCAGGTACATGCAGGAGGCAGTTCCCGTCGGTGTGGGCACGATGGCGGCGATTCTCGGCATGGAATTCGGGAAGGTCGCTGCAGCTTGCCACGACGCGTCGGAGGGCAAGGTTTGCGAACCGGCGAACATCAACTCGCCGGAACAGATTGTCATCTCGGGTCACACGGCTGCGGTAGAGCGCGCCGCTAAACTTGCGGACGAACGTGGCGCCAAGCGCGCAAAGCTTTTGCCCGTCAGCGCCCCATTCCATTGCTCGCTGATGAAACCAGCGCAAGACCGGCTGGCCACTGATCTTTCTTCGATCACCTTTGAGAAGCCGGCAGTCAGCGTCGTCTGCAATGCCGACGCAGCATTAGTGGAAGATGCAAACCGCAGCCGGGAGGCTCTGATCCGCCAGGTCACCGGCTCCGTAAAGTGGGAGCAATCCATGCGGGTGCTGATCGCCCAGGGGGTGCAGACTTTCGTGGAGGTGGGTCCGGGGAAAGTACTGTGCGGCTTGATGCGTCAGATTGATCGCTCGAAAGCATGTTACAACGTCGCGGACGAGGCTTCACTACAGAAGGCGTTGGAAGGGCTCAGCGTGAAGATTTAGTGCGCCGAAAGCACACAACTCTGAATCATTCCGTGACCCAGGTCCACCAGTTCCCGCACTCTATTTCGTTGGGCGAGAAGGACAGAGTCTTATTGGCCTTTTCCACCCAGACGTAGGCGTGTTCGGCGCGAGAATTTACCGTGACTTGAACGATGACTCCGCTCCCTCCGCCTGGGCTCAAAGAACAATCCACCGAATAAGATTTCACCAGCCCCCACTCGCCGCCCTGGCCCCAGTCCCGATAGAAGTCACTAAACTGATAAGCAGAATATTTATTTGTGTGCAGCTTCCAATCGGGATCGCGAAACCATATGGCGTACGCGGCTTCGTAATTCTGGCTTTGCAACGCTGCGAAAAATTTGCTGGCCGCATTCCGTTCTGGGTAGTCGCGATAGTGATAAACAACCCACGCGGCGAGTAGCGCAAGAATAATCGCAACCACGATCCGCCTTCGACGGCGCCGGTCGCGGCCCGGATCGTACTGCTTGGCATCCATTAAGGTCATGGCTTCCATAAGCATAACGGAAAGAGCAGGAGAACAAGAAGCTCCCGATAATTGTGACATTGAGTAATCGGGGAAATTGGTAATCGGGCAACTTCGCAAAGGGCGTGGATCTTCAATTTTGAAATTATACAATTACCCGATCGCTACAGCGTTCTTTTGAATAGCGGCGTGGCTATTGCCAGCGTGATGAACGCAAAAATGGAGAGATAAGCCATGTCCGGCCAGATAGCGGCCAATCCGGCTTCCTTCAACAGGATTGACTTGAAGCCGTGGACTGCGAAGGTGAACGGGTCCACCTTGGCGATGCCCCGCAACCACCACGGAAAAGCCTGGATGGGATAGATTGCCCCACTCGGGAAAAACAGCAGAGTATTGAGGATTCCAAAGATCGCACGCGGCACCAATGGATCTTCTACCCGAACCATCAGTAGAAACATCATAGTGTTGAAGGCAATCGAGGTCAGCAGAATCATGATCATCAGTTGGAGCGCGGTCGCGGGATTGAACACTGTCCCCACTCCGGCCAGCAGCGAACCGATCACCGTGATTACCACTCCGGTCATTACTGCCTTGATGGCTCCCGCCGCGTTAAGCCCGAAAACAAGTTCGGTCTTGGTGATGGGCGTAACCAAGTATCCCTCGTGCACACCGCGGGCTTTGTCGTCGATATAAAGCATGCCGCCGCCGATCATCACGGAAACAAACATCGCCAGCGTGATCGAGCCAGGCAGGAGATACTTCATATATTCGATGTAAGGATAGAGCTCGACAATCTGCAGCACGGTCTGCTGCAGGATTCGAGGCTCGACCGTGGGCTGATTGAGGGCGTTGGTGATACTCGTGAGTTCGTCCTCAAGGGTAGAACTCATGAAGTTGTCGCTGTTGTCGACCACCAGCGCGATGCGCGGCTGATCCTGCTCATACACCCGCCGGGAATACTGTGGCGGGATTATAACGGCGCCCTGGATCTTGCCGTTGCGCACGTCTTCCATCGCTGCCTTCGGGTCGTTGTAATAAACCGGCTCGAAGGTCCGCATGTTGGAACGGACCGAATCGAAGGCCTGGCGAATCTTAAGCGCCTGGGTGCCGCCGTCCTGATCGACCAGTCCGAGCTTCGCGTCGCGGATCTTTCCGCCGAAGGCATTGCCCAGCACGATCAGCTGTACCAGCGGGAAAATCATCGACGCCATCATCAGCGCCGGGGAGCGGAAGAACTTGCGCATTTCGCGCTCGACGATGGCGAGAATATGATTCATGGCTGCAAGCCTGGCCTCGGAGGCATCACGAAGGCGTGCGCTTTGACCAGTTCATCGCGCAACTGCCGACCTGTGTAATGGACGAACACGTCGTCCAACGAAGTGTTTTGCACGGAAAGTGATCTCACTCGCACTCCCGCATGCACTGCAGCTTCCACGAGCTCGGTCGTGGTCTTGGAGCCGTCCCCGGTCAGTACGCGGTACATACCGGCGCCCTCGTGTTGCACGGAAGTCACCTGACTTAACTTCTTTAAGCGATCTTCCCAATCCGCTGGAGAGTTGTCGAACTGCGCCTCAATCACATTCGATCCGGGCACACTTGCCTTCAACGCTGGCGGCGTATCGAGCGCTACGAGCTTGCCATGATCGACGATAGCGATGCGGTCGCACAGGCGGTCGGCTTCATCCATGTAGTGAGTCGTGATCAGAATGGTGAGCTGGCGATGGCTCTTGATGTTGGTCAGCATCTCCCACACAGCAACCCGCGATACGGGATCGAGGCCGGTCGTGGGCTCGTCCAGAAAAAAGATTCGAGGACTATGCACCAGGCCGCGGGCAATCTCGAGCCGCCGCCGCATGCCGCCCGACAGAGTCTTGGTCTGAGCCGAACGCCACTTCGTCAGGTCAACCAACTCCAAGAGTTCGTCGATCGCTGCCTTCCGTTTTTTCGAAGGCACGTCGTAAAGCTTGGCGTAGATGTTGAGATTTTCTTCGATGGTGAGGTCGAGATCACTGGTAAGCGCCTGCGGAATTACGCCGATCGCGCGCCGAGCTGCGTCCGGATCCTTCTGCACATCGTGACCAGCGATGCGAGCGGTGCCCGAAGTAATCGGAATGAGCGTCGTCATCATCCGAATTAGCGTGGACTTACCCGCCCCGTTTGGCCCGAGTAAACCGAAAATCTCTTCTTCTTTCACATTGAAGGAGACGTCGTCCACCGCGGTGAAATCGCCATATTTCTTTACGATGTGCTCCACTTGGATGGCGTTGAACACCGTGGGATCGCCACCCGAACCGTGTCCGTTGGAAGGAGCATCCCCACTCGGCCCGCCACCAGCATTGAGATCCGTGATCATGGATGCTGTTCCGCTGACACGTTCTCTCGCGCCGTACCCTTGAGCTGATCTTGCGAGACCAAGACTTCCGCAGTCATGCCTGGAACGTACGCGCCTTTTGGATTGTCCAGTCGAACCTTGAGCACAATCGTTCGGATGTCCCGCTTGCGCCGGCCGACATCTCGCTGAGTTGCAAAGTCCGCTTCGGCTGATTTGAAGAACACTTTACCCGATGTAATCGTGCCACCCGGCAGCCGGACCCGTAAGGTGTCTCCCAAGCCGATGTGATCGGCGTCGGTTTCAGGAATGGCGGCCCGCACCCACGTGTCCCCGAGGTCGACAATGGTCACGATCGCCTGCCCAGCGTTCAACACTTCCCCTTCACGAGCGGCGCGAACGGAGACCGTCCCGGTCACCGGCGCATAAATCTTGGTGTAACCTAAACGAACTTCAGCTTGCTTGAGCATGCTCTCCGCATTGGCGAGCTGGCCCCGCGTAGACTCTACCGTGCTTTCCGCAGCATGCGCCTGATGAGTGTTCGCGATGGCCATGTTCAGGTCAGCCTCCGAAGCACTCACCTGATTTTTCAGCGATTGCACCAGGGCGTTCTGCGCTGCCAGGCTAGTCTCTGCCTGTACCCGGTCTTGATCAGAGGCAACACCCTCTTTCGCCAGCGCAATCATGCGGCGGCTGTCGCTTTCAGTGCGCTCCAGGGTGGCTTCCGCCTGAAGCAATTGGGCCCGCACCGACTGCAGGCGCGCCTGCGCGTTGGCCACGCTGCTCGTAGTTGATCCCTGCATCGCCTGCATCGTCGACTGGGTTTCAGCCACCTTGGATTTCAAACTGTCGATGGTTGCGGCAGCAGCCCGCTCTTCCGCCTCTAATTCCGAAGGATCAAGCACGGCGATCAGATCGCCTTGTTTTACCTGGGTTCCCTCGTCGACCAGGAGTTTCGCCAGACGCCCCTCAATCTGCGGACTGACGATCACCTGGTTGGAATCGACGGTGCCGATCAGAATCAGATCGTTGTTGCGGGGCGTTGATAGCAGATAGTAAGTCAGCGATATGCTGAAGATCACGCCCAGAATGATCAGGAATTTATTGCGTACACTCACTTTCGGGCTCCTCGCAGCTTTGCACCCGGACGTTGAAAGAGAGCAGCAGAAATGAAGTCCAGGACCGCCGCTCTGCGCGTGGCTACACGCTCTGAAGACAGGGGATCTGTCCCCGTCATGACGCGCATCACCGGCGCGCTGGTGAAATAGAAAACAATTACCGCGATCATCGAAGGAACAAAATGCAGGGGGTCAACAGGCCGGAATTCGCCGGTTACCTGTCCTGTTTTCAGAACTTCCGCCAGACGGCCGAACAGCGGGTGAAAATACTTCCGCGCGATCCGCTCGACGTGATTTGTCCTGCCCCGCCCCGCACCCATCATTTCCCCTTGCACAATTCGTGGGTACAGCGGATGGCTTGCGGCGTAGTCGAAATGCGCGCCCGCGTAGGCGAGGATTTTTTCACGAGGTGGGAGATCCCGAGATAACACTTCGCCGACGCATGCAATCAATCCACCGAACACCTGATCGAGCACCGCGCCGTACAACGCGTCCTTATCTTTAAAGTAGTAATAGAGGAGGGCCTTGTTCACCTTGGCAGCGCGGGCAATGGCGTCTGTTCGCGCCCCGGCAACTCCTTCATGCGCAAACTCGCGCACAGCTGCCTGCAAAATGGCGGCGCGACTTTGCTCGGGACGTCCGCGAGACCCGAAACGCGATTTGGATACCGTAGTTTTCATTCGTCGTTAATTAACTGGTTAGTTAGATGATAACAAAGGCAGGAAACTTACACAAGAGCACCAAAGTGTATGGGTGAGGGCATTGCTATAGGGACGGGCAAGACTCCCTGCTAATCCGCGATCCGCAGAACGACGCTTTTGTCTTTTTCGAGACCCGCTTGGGCGATATCCAAAAGCGAGGCCTCGATTGCCCTTCGGGAGCCAGCATCGGTAAGCACGCGAACCTGGTGCTTCGCGGTATCGATCCTCGCCCACACTGCCGCGGCACGAGCCACTCCAACCCGGTTGCGCTCCAGAATAGTTGTGATCGGCCCGATAGCACTGGGATCGCCTACATTGAAGCGAATATAGTGCCGGCTGTCGGAATCACGCGTCGCAGCTCGGACCCGCCCGCCGGGGCTTACTGGAAATCCGCCTTGGTGGCAAGCGATGTCAACTACATCAGAAAGCACTGCGCTGGCGCTGGGCAAAGAACCGGCTCCCTTGCCCGAGAAAAGCATTTCGCCGACTGCATCCCCGCGAACCAGCACGGCGTTATTCTCATCGCGAACGCTGGCGAGTTGATGCGTCGTGGGCAACAACACCGGACCACAATCCAGCGTCACTGCGTCCCCACTCAATTCCGCGGTCGCGACATGCTTAATCACAAAACCCAGTTCCCTGGCCGCCTGCATATCGTCTGCCGTAATGTCGCGGATTCCTTCCACTGGAACAGCGTCAGCATCCACCCGCGCGCTGAATGCAAGTTCGGTCAGGATTTTCAGCTTCTGTGCCGCATCCTGGCCGTCGATGTCTAGACTCGGATCGGCCTCGGCGAAGCCTTTGGTCTGCGCATCGCGAAGCGCATGCTCGAACTCGACACCATCTTCCGTCATACGCGTGAGAATGTAATTGCAGGTGCCGTTCAGAATCCCGCTGAGTCTCTGAATGTTATTTCCAACCAGGCCATTCCTCAGGGCGCGGATAATCGGAATGCCTCCGCAAACGCTGGCTTCGAATCCCAGACGGACTTTCTGCGCCTCAGCAGCCTTCATTAGGCGGAAGCCATCCAAGGCGAGCAAAGTCTTATTAGCGGTAACCACGTGTTTGCCGCGCGCCAGCGAGCGCTCGATAAAACTTCGTGCCGGCTCGATTCCCCCGACCAGTTCCACGATGAGGTCGCAACCGTTATTCAGCACTTTGTCGGGCTGCGCGGTTAGAAGCTCGCGATCCACACCGTGACGCTCCTTATCGAGATCGCGAACCAGAATCTTCGTGATGCGCAAGTCGATTCCAGAGCGTCGCTGGATAAGGGCCTCGTTCCGGCCCACGAGCTCCACCAGCCCGCGGCCAACCGTGCCACACCCCAGCAATCCGACTTTTAATTTCCGAATCATCGTTAACTACTTTCGCGGACCTACGCGGCTCCGCCCGCAATCGACGGCACCAGCAAAACTTCATCCCCATCCTGAAACGCATAAGTATTCCCGCCCAGGAATCGAATGTCTTCCTCGTTGACATAAACGTTGAGGAACCGGCGAATCTCCCCGGCTTCATCCCGCAAATGCTGCTTCAGATCCGGGAACTGCTGGTCGAGTGTGGAGAATAGTTCTCGCAAATTCGCCGCCGAACATTTGACCTGGCCGGTCCCTGACGTAAGCCGGCGCAACGCTGTTGGAATTTTTACAGTCACCGTCATCTCAAGCCTCCACTGTTTCTGGAAACTCGGCCGTCTCCAGAGTTTTCTGTAAGAATGTTTCGAACTCGGCGATCTTCGGCCGAATCGGCTCTTCCACTTCGTACCGAGTCGCGAGCACATCGGTCGTCTTCAGACCATTTCCGGTAATGCAAAGCACAGTCGTCTCTTCCGGAGAAATGCGTCCCTGCCTGTAAAGCTTGCGTGCGCAACCGGTAGTGACGCCGCCGGCGGTCTCGGTAAAAACACCTTCCGTTTCCGCTAGCAACTGAATGGACTCGATCATCTCAGGATCGGAAACATCCTCCGCCCACCCACCGCTTTTGGTGATGGCCTTGATGGCATAGTGGCCGTCGGCCGGGTTGCCGATTGCCAGCGATCGAGTCAGCGTCGCCGGCTTCCGAGGTTCTATTTCGGCGTTCCCACTTTTTACCGCGGTTGAAATCGGAGAGCACCCGGTCGCTTGCGCGCCAAAAAACTTCACGGCTTTCGCTTCCACCAATCCCAGTTGAATCAATTCGTCAAACGCCTTCCTGATCTTGATAATCAAAGACCCGCCGGCCATGGGCACGACCACGTTATCTGGAAGCCGCCAGCCCAGTTGCTCGGCAATTTCGAAGCCCACTGTCTTCGAACCTTCCGCGTAATACGGACGCAGGTTCACGTTCACGAATCCCCAGCGATGCTCGTCGGCGATCTGCGAGCACAGACGGTTCACCTGGTCGTAGCTGCCGGCGATGCGTACGAGCTTTGCGCCAAAAACTTGCGTGCCCAGAATTTTCGCCGGCTCAAGATCGGCGGGGATAAAAATCCAGGCTTTGAATCCGTTGCGCGCAGCCTGCGCTGCCACGGAATTCGCCAGGTTGCCAGTTGAAGAACACGCCACAGTGTCGAAGCCGAAACTGCGCGCCTGCGCTAGCGCCACCGCAACTACGCGGTCTTTAAAGCTGAGCGTAGGCAGACAGACCGCATCGTTCTTGATAAACAGATTCTTAGCGCCTAAGCGCGCCGCCAACCGTGGAGCTCGAAGCAGAGGCGTGAAACCCACTGGCAAACCCGGCCGGTAATCGGGTGGCAGAGGCAGCAACTCCGCGTATCGCCACATGTCGGGAGCGCGGCTGGCAATGCGTTCACGAGTAAAGTTGCCGCGCACCGCGTCGTAGTCGTAGAAAACTTCTAGAGGAGAAAAGCAGTCGTCACAAATCGATCGGGGCTGGTTTCCCCAGCTTTTGTGACACTCCCGGCAGCGCAATTCATATTTTGTCGAAACGCTCGCAGCAACCCCAGTGGCAACACCCGTCGTACCGCTCATCAGCTACTCGCTTTCTGTAGCTGCGGGACGAGCCAGAAAAACCGCCTGAACCGAAAGTCTCGTTGCCGGAAAAAATTGAAGGAGGAAAAAAGAAGAACGAGATGCTGAAACGCGGCACCCCGAATCTCATGTCCCCCGTTTCCGGGTGAGAGTTGACACCAGACGACCGGGAGATGACTCCCGATCCGGTTGTCGTGGCTTCTTAGGGCTCGTCCCTCAGCCACTCTTCATGAAATCCAAGGTCTGCTCCGAAGAGCAAACTTGTTTCGGATATTACATTGCTTCCGATCGCCGCGTCAAGTTGATGTTACAGATTTGCAGATGCTCCAAGATAAAGTCACCGCCCTGACTGCAACCAGACATCACCCTAGAGGGATGGTGACAATGAGTCAGAAAGAGTTCCAACGCGTGAAAGTGATTGAGAATGCGGTCGACGGGCAGCTGAGCGTTAGCGAAGCCGCGGGTCTCCTGCAAATGAGTGAACGGCAAGTGCAACGGCACTCAAGCGGCGCTACCGCCCCCAACTCCGTGTCTCACTCCAAGGGCTCATTGCACCAGTAACCGTCCGAAAAAGATGCCCGCCCTTCCCTCAAGAACGAGACTAGGGCGGGGCACCTTTTCAGACTAAAACCTGATACTGAGTTCGGGTCAACTCTTTCGGGCAGCTTACTGGGCCTCGCAGGTCACCTGATTGTTCCAGTCGACAAACGCGCCCAAGGGATTGTCGCGCCAGGCCCAGACGTGTAGCTCGAAGAAGTCGGCCAGGTTGAACCGATTTGGAGCAGGTACCAATTGAAAATCTTGATTGTCGAGCGTCGGCGGAACATTGTTGTTGTTCTGCAGCCATGTGGCCGCGTCGACAATGTACTCGACCCCCACCAACTTGCGTTTCTTCCCATCCGGTTCGTAGATCAGCGCTTCGGGATGCTTCAGATCGATCTTGCCGTCGCCCACCAGGCCGCCGTTGACATAATGAATGCCCATGGCGCCGTGGTCCGGGCCGGTAACGCAGCCAAACGCTGGTCCATAGCCGGCTTGCGTAGCATTGTTGACGTCAAGGAACTGCTTTGTGGCTTCGCGAACTTGCCGAACCAGCTTCGCGGGAGGCTTATGGTTGTCATGCGTCATGTCCTGTGCAAAGAGTGGCGCAGCCATAACCACAGTCCCCAACAACCCCAAATGCAGAATGCTGATGGTCCAGGTGTGAAGCTTAGTGATTCGTTTCATCGTATTCTCCTTTTTGTGAGTTTGTACTTCGACACTTGTTCATGGCCCTTCCGAAGCGCACACGTATCCCTCGGTTTACGATCGGTCGATTTTCGATTTCTGGTTACAGTCGTTCCGCTTTTACCGAGACAGGCACTCCGTTCGTGAGCGAATCGAACACTGGGGAATATCCCGGACCCAGCTGAATAATTTCCTGCAGCTGTTCATCCGGCACGTCGGCTTTGATCTTGAAGTTGACGCGAATCCCCTGGTAGCCCTTGCGCACGTTTCTGTCGAGATCAAGAAATCCGTGCAGATCAATATCACCTTCTAGGGAAGACTCGACTTCCTCAATCTGAATGCCACGGGCCGCTGCGTGATAAACCATCGACGTAGTCAAACAAGACGCCAGCGCGTGCAGCAGGTGTTCGACTGGATTGGCAGCCGCGTCCTTGCCTAGTAAAACTCGAGGCTCGTCTGCCTCGAGCACAAACGGCTTTTGCCGTGCTTGTTCCTGACTGGCGCCGTAGAACGTACTCACGGCCGATTTGTTTTGGCTTCCGTCCAGCCACTGGTTGCGAATGCGAAACTTAAATTTTGCGATATCTGGGGTTGTTTTTATTGCATCGATGGTTATGAATAGATCGTCAACCGCGACTCCATTTATGATCTTGGGCGCCACAATCGCGGTCGCGGTCGCCACATTGGTATTTTTCATTTCCTGTTCCTCCATTCTCCCTGGGTAAATCGGTGGCGGGTCTTCGCCGCCACCGCGGTTTTGCCTGCTGATCGGCATCTGGCTCAATTCGTGCTTCTGTCGAGTGAGCAGGGTTAGAGTTGACCTCCCTGCGCGGTATCGCGATCCGCTGTTGAGCGGCGCTTCGCAAGGTTCACGGCAGGTTTTGGTGGATAAAGCTGTTCGCCGGAGGACTCTTGTCGCTCCCAGACTTCGGCCAGGAAATGCCGGCCATTCGAGGAATAGAACTTCACTTTCGTGCTCGTGGCTGGAGTTCGGGAGTAAATATCTCCAGTCAGAACCTGGGCAATAAAACGCCCCCGGGGGTCGCGCAACTCCAAAAGATGTTGCCGCGGCCGAACCAGAGAATATTGACCCGCCGGAAAGCTGTGATCGCCAAAGCTGAACTCAAAGGGAACTTTGACTCTGATGACTTGGATGGACTGCGCTGGGGCAGCCACCGCCAGCCCTACGATCACGAACATGGCTGACATAAGCGCGCGTGTGATTAGATGCTTCATACAATCTCCTAAAGTTGCCGACAACCAGGGTGAGTAAGTCTTTTGATCGTCAACATTGATTCTTTTTCTGATTTCTCGAACTGCTTGCATTCGATGACTCACAATAGCCGCGAAATCCACTTGCAACAAGATGGCAGATATGCCATTGTAGGTAGGTTATTAGGCCAAGCAGCCGATTTGCCGTTTAAGGAGTTTTTATGATTGACGTCACGGTTTTATTTCTCGACGAAACTTTCTCTTCCACTGCGGTCGGTCCCATGGAAGTCTTCCGCCATGCGGGATCGCTGTGGAATATCCTTGCGGGCAAACGGCAGGTGCCTCAATTCCAGGTAACCACAGCGTCGGCGGATGGAAAGGCAGTCAATTGCGATGGCCCGATCCAGATCAAACCCGCGGCTGCTATCAAGGATATCCGCAAGACGGATCTCATCTTCATCCCAACAACCGGATTAAGTGTTGACGATGTGGTCGAGCGCAATGCGCCGGTCGTGCCCTGGCTCATACGCTGGCGAAAGCGCGGAGCGGAAATCGCCAGCGTATGCTCCGGCGTCGGCCTGGTCGCGGAGACCGGCATGCTTGACGGCAAGCGCGCCACCACGCATTGGGGCTTGGCAGAGCGCTTTCGCGAAAAATATCCCCGCGTGCATTGGATGCCAGAGTTAATGGTGACTGAAGATCATGGTTTCTACTGCGGCGGGGGAGTGCATGCGGCGCTCGATCTAAGCCTGTATCTGGTGGAAAAATTCTGCGGACACGAAATTGCCATGCAAAGCGCCAAGGCGATGCTCATCGAAACTCCGCGTGCATGGCAAGCCGGCTTCGCGGTCGTTCCCCTGAAAACCGAGCATAGCGATAACGCGATCTCGAGCGCCCAGGATTGGCTGCACGAGAATTTTCACCGCGTCTTTCCCCTCGACGCTCCCGCCCGGCGAGTGGGTATGAGTCTGCGCAACTTCGTCCGCCGCTTCAAGCAGGCCACCGGAGACAGCCCGTTAATCTACTTGCAGAAACTTCGAATCGCCGCCGCCAAGCGCCTGCTCGAAAGCGATCATCGCACCATGCAGGAGGTCAGCGACGCGGTCGGCTATCAGGATGTCGCTTTTTTCCGCGCCCTGTTTCAGCGGCACACCGGAGTTTCGCCCAGCGCCTATCGTGAGAAGTTCGGAGTGTAGTGGAAATCGTCCGTCAATCTCCCGAGAACCCTACCTGCGGATCGAGGGAGCGCCTTAACTCCAGAAGCGCTCCCGCTTGGCATGCGTCGTCGCATAGCACCGGAAACTCCTCGGCACAGGCCTTGATGTCGAAACGAATAACAACTTTCTGGTTTTTCATTGATGCTCCTTTTTGCGTTTCACGTGAAGAACGTGAGGTACGAAAGGACTCAGAAGGTAGGTAACGACGTGAGGGTATTACTGCGTCATTTCTTACCAGCCGACTTCACAGTCGAGCTTCACACCTGCGTTCCATCCGGAACGCGCTTTCCTCTCAATGAGCAAGGACTCCTAACCGGAGCAAAGTCAGTTTATCTCCGAGCGGGCCGAAATGTCAGAATGACGAGTCAAAGCCAAACGCCCCGAGATCCACTCTGGGGCAGTAGTGGGTGCCGCTGGTGGTATGGTTCTTTGGAGACGTTCAAGGGCTTTGGAAGGAGTATCCGCTGGTGAAGCACGAAGACAGAATCGTAAGAGACGCGAACATTTGTGGCGGCGAGCCGCTTTTTCGGGGCACTCGGGTTACGCTTCGTACCGTGTTGGCCAGCCTGGCTGCTGGCGATTCCGTCGAAGAAATCCTCGCCGCTTTTCCTGCCCTGAAAACTGAGGATGTGCAGGCGGCGATTGCCTTCGCTGCGGCTTCTGCGGAAGAAGACTTGCCTGTCCCAGCTACGCCGCACTTCCGATGACGATCAATCGACGAAAACCTTCCCGTTCATCTGGCGGCAATCCTGACAAATCTCAGCCACGACGTTCACACCATTGCCGAAGAAAACCTGAGTGGCAAGAGTGACCGCGAGGTTTGGGAAGCGGCGCAGCATGACGAGCGATTCCTGATTACCCAGGACCTGGACTTCTCTGATCTTCGACGATTCGCTCCGGGAACGCATTCCGGCATCCTACTGGTTCGGCTTCATTCTCCAGATCGCTAGAGCCTTATCCGGCGCGTCTCGGAGGTGTTTCAGCGTGAGGAAGTAAGCCGCTGGACTGGATGTTTCGTGGTCGCAACGGACCGCAAGCTAAGAGTAGTCCGGGCTCCTGATTAAACAGTCGCCACTGGCGACCTCGCCGCAGGAAAAAAAGGCACGACCGAAGCCGTGCCCCAATATCTTTCCGTGTTGATCCGTCCAAATCCGTGGCTAGTGTTAGTCCCTCACCCCATCCATGAACGCGCGCAGCTTTCGCGAGCGTGATGGATGACGCAGCTTGCGCAGAGCCTTGGCCTCGATTTGGCGGATGCGTTCGCGAGTTACCGCAAACGATTGGCCCACTTCTTCCAGCGTGTGCTCGCTGCCGTCTTCCAGCCCGAAACGCATCTTGATGACTTTCTCTTCGCGTGGAGTTAGCGTGCGCAGCACCTGTGAAGTCTGGTCTTTCAAGTTGACGTTGATCACGGCCTCGGCTGGCGAAACGACCGCACGGTCTTCGATGAAGTCGCCCAGATGCGAATCTTCCTCTTCGCCAATCGGCGTTTCGAGAGAGATTGGTTCCTGCGCGATCTTGAGCACCTTGCGTACCTTGGCCACCGGAATGTCCATGCGCTTGGCGATTTCTTCCGACGTAGGCTCGCGTCCCAGTTCCTGCACCAGTTGACGCGAGGTGCGGATCAACTTGTTGATGGTTTCGATCATGTGCACCGGGATGCGAATCGTACGCGCCTGATCCGCAATGGCACGAGTGATGGCCTGCCGAATCCACCATGTGGCGTACGTCGAAAACTTGTAGCCACGGCGGTATTCGAATTTGTCGACGGCTTTCATCAGGCCGATGTTGCCTTCCTGAATCAGGTCGAGAAACTGCAAGCCGCGGTTGGTGTACTTTTTCGCAATCGAAACCACCAGACGGAGGTTGGCCTCGATCAGCTCACGCTTGGCCTGCTCCGCATCCATGTCGCCCTGGATGATCTCGCGCTGGGTTCGCTTGAGCTCCTGGAAAGAGACTCCGGCCTCGACCTCGAGCTTCTCGAGTTCAGTGCGGATGGCACGGGACTGGCGCCGGTATTCTTTGCGTTGCTCTTCACTGCGAGTGGCGTCCGCCTTTTTCTCCAGGTTCGAAGACTGGCGGTCGAGAGAACGCATCATGTCGACGGTTTTGTTGGCCCGGTCGATCAGGCGCTTACGTTCGGTGTTGGTGAAGCCCAACCTGCGGACGCACAAAGAAACATCGACAATGGCGCGAGCCAACGCGATGCGGTAACGGCGATAGTCTCTCGGGCGTTTTTTCTGCGAGACCGCCGCGAACTTGTTAAGGAGATGATTGGCCTTTTTGTAAGCCTTGGCGAGATCGTCGATCTTCCCGGTGAATTCTTTCAACCGGTTCTGCAGAATTTCATCAGTGATCTCTTCCTCGTCGAAGGTGACCACTTCCTTGATCGAGCGCACACCCTTCTTGAGGTCTTCGCCCATCGCCAGCAGTTCGTTGATCACGATCGGAGAGCGCGAAAGGGCTTTCAGAACGCGCAGTTGTCCGCGTTCGATGCGTTTGGCGATTTCAACTTCGCCTTCGCGGGTAAGCAGGGGAACAGTACCCATCTCGCGCAAATACATGCGGACGGGGTCGTTGGTTTTTTCTAGAGCGCCTGGAGTGAGATCGAGTTCGACGTCCTCGCCAGCTTCGTCTTCGTCGAACTTCTTATCGAGCGCAGAGGAGGGAAGCTTCGGTCCCTCCAGCACATCGATGCCTTGCGTACCAATGGTTGTGAGCAGATCATCCAGGTCTTCAGGAGAATGCACATCGTGCGGGATTAAATCGTTCACCTGGTCATAGGTCAGATATCCCTTTTCCTTGCCTGTATCGATCAGCTTTTTAATGTCGTCGTACTTGTCGTCAAGAGCCAAGACGGATTATCCTCAAGTCGTCCCATGGAAGGACGTCGAAACGTCGTTTATAGCGGTGGGAACGTGAAGTGGCGGGATTAGCGCCGACACAAACCTTTAAAGTATAGCATAGGAAGCGCCTCTCGCCGGTTGTGACTTACCATGAGGAAAAAGCTCGCCGCCTATCTGCTCCACCGTTAATAACTTAGATGGCGCGGCAGCCCATTTAGTTTCAAGGTCCTGAGGCAATTATGCCGCGGGCGGAGGGGCGCCAATTTCGGCCAAGCCGGGGTCCATCAAGGCGCGTTTCAGGCGCAACTTCTCTTCGAGCAAAGCCTGCAGTTGACCTGGTTCCTGGGTGCGTGAGGTCTGGAGTTGGCGTTGCACTTGTTCCAACTTGCGCCTGAGTTGAATGCGCCGCAGCGCTCGCACTGCCCCTTCCAACCGTTCGGCGGTTAGTTCCTCATCCTCTTTCATGAGGATCCCGGCAAGCAGACTGCGATCCGAGTCGGGCAATGGCAACTCCATCACGTCGGTAGTTTCGGCCGCAGAGTTAAGCAAGACTTCAACCAGCGACTCCGTGGCTAATCCGATGTGCAGGCGTTCGTTCTTCAGCACAAAATGCGCCTGACGAGCAGGATCGAACTCTTCCTCGACACCATCGCGGGCTGAGAAGTGCTCCTCCGACGGGTTCATTTCGCTGGCCGAAGTCAACGCCCGGATTAACAATTTCTCCGCATCAGTGACTTGGGACTCGATCGGCGCTTTTACGCTGGCGGTCGAGCGATTGGCGGCTGCGTGCTTGAGCTCCTGTCGAAGCACGGCAGAATCGATGCCGAGTTTTTGCGCGATTTCGCGTGCCAGTTCGTCGCGTACGATCCGGCTGGGTATTCGCTGGATGTGCGGCAGCAGATGATTGAGGGCCTTCACTTTGCCCTCGGCGCTTCGAATGGAGAACTGACTTTGGGCGCGCTCGATCAGGTAATCGAAATAACGCTGTGAGTGTTTGAGCGCCTCGCAGTAGGCATCTTTGCCTTTGCGGCGGATGAACAGATCGGGATCAAATCCAGATTCCAGGGTCAGGACTTTGATTTGGAATTCTTCTTCGACCAGGAGACCCAGAGTGCGTTCGGTGGCCTTGGCTCCCGCCGTGTCGGGATCGAAATTCACGACCACGTTTTTGGTGAAGCGGCCGAGCAACCTGGCCTGGAGTTCAGTAAAGGCAGTTCCGGAACTCGCGATCACATTGTGAAAGCCAGCGGCGTAGACGGAAATACAATCCATCTGACCTTCGACCAGAATGGCGTAATCGAGCTTACGAATGGCTTCTTTGGCTTGGTCGAGATTGAACAGGACGCGCGACTTGGAATAGATCGCGGTTTCGGGTGAGTTGAGATATTTCGGTCCAGCTTTGTCGTCGGTAGAAAGCGTCCGCCCAGTGAAAGCAATCACTCGCCCGGTTTCATTAGCGATGGGGAACATTACCCGATTGCGGAATTTCGAATAGATCGTCGTTGGCCGTTGGTCGTTGGTCGTTGGCTTTTCATCCCGGGCAGAATCGTTTGCGGGCTCTCCGGTGGATTCAAGGGACTTGCCCTGCTGAGAGCTGACGGCTGATGGCTGAGAGCTTTCTTTCCACGAGAACAGTCCACTTTCCCGCTGGACGTCCTCGCCGAACTCTCCCTTGAGCCGGTCTTTCAAGATGAATCCCGAGTCCGGTGCGTAGCCGATGCGGAATGCCCTTATGACTTCCTCGCGCAAGCCACGACCGGCGAGATATTCGCGGGCACGGGCACCTTCGGGCCGGCGGAGGCAGTCCTGGAAGAATGCGACCGCACGCTCGTGGATTTCGAGCAGGACGGTACGCAGTTTGGCGTCCTGCGCTTCCGCAGGACTACTGAAACTGAGCTTGGGGAGCGCAATCCCAAACTTCTGCGCCACGGTCTTCACAGCTTCCGGAAAGGTTACATTCTCAAGTTTTTGGACGAAGTTGAAGACATCGCCAGAGACCCCACATCCAAAGCAGTGATAGAACTGCCGAGTAGCATGGACCGAAAACGAAGGCGTCTTCTCATCGTGGAACGGGCAAAGCCCCGAATAATTCTGCGCTCCGGCTTTCTTCAGCTTGACGTAATCGCCGACGACGCGGACGATGTCGGCCTGCTGCTTAACGATTTCTTTGAAGTCGGTCGCGTCAGTCATGTTTGGAGTGGCAGTTGTCCGCAGGAATTGTGAGGCATGAAATCGTATATGGGAACGTCATGAGAGAGAAGACGTTTGGAAAACCTCGGAAAAACTGTGGATATCCGATGATAGGCGTGAAGGGAGTTGGAAAAAACAGTTTCAATTCTCATCTTGCATGACGGTTTTTCCGCCTCCAGTTTATGTCTGCGCCCAGGGTGCGTCCGGGTCGACGGCCCGACGAATCATTTCGACTACCTGTTTCATCCTGCTGCCGGACAACATTCGGGGCTGGCGTTCGATGAGAGACTTTTTTTCCAGTACCTGAATGAAATGCGCCTTCAGGTACGACTCGCCCGGCAGAGCCGTCTCCTCCGGCGGAAGCAACAAGGTGGTAGGGCCGTTTGCCCCGTAGTTGCCGAATGGCACAATCAGAACCGTGGACGCGCGATCGCTCAGGTTGCGACTCTCGAGCGAAACAATGACGACCCAATGACGCTTTGGGGCGTCGGCCAAGTGAGCTGTCCAGATTTCTCCACGCCTCGGCTTAGGGTTCACGTTCGACATTGACTCCCGAACCACTCTTCGCCAGGGCGGAGCCTAGCTGAGATTCTTCCAGTTCGGCCTCCGGAGACAGATCGGCGAAATAAGCGGCCGTATCGTGTTCAAGCCGCTCTCGATTTTCAAAAGCCAGAAGCCGCTCGACGGTCAGGTCAACTGCGTCGGCTAAGGTTTGGACTTCACCGCTGTCGATGAGCCGTTGAAGGTAGGAGAGTGTCTTCGGCGCGATTGTGGTCGAGATCTTTTGCCTCATCGGCCGTACCGGAGCTGGCATGATCGCATCCTCCACTTAGAGGACATTGTATCTGCTTTTTGAAGGATATGAAAGATGATTGTAATAGGATAAATAAACATAATGTTTTAAATGATATACAGGCACGCTGATTTAAACCCGCAACTCGACCACGGTTGCTCCGCCGCCGCCTTCGTTTTGCGGTGGCTCACTTACGGACTCGACGTGAGGGTGCTTCTGCAGATACTGACGCAGGGCTTTGCGTAGGATGCCCATGCCGCTACCGTGAACCACGCGCACGTGAGGAAGCCCCGCCAGAAAGGCGCGGTCCACAAACTTCTCTACCTCCCGAGTGGCGTCGTCTACGGTGCGGCCAATTACGTTGATCTCTGACGGGGTGGTCTGATTCTCGCCTTCAAGCGAAACCGAGATGCCGCGCGCACGGGCGGCTTTGACCGGAGACTCTGACGCGTGCACCAGCACCTCGGCAATGTCATCGCGCGCGATCTTCATCTTCATCGCGCCAATCTCTACCTCGAAGTGGTTGTCGTCGATTCGACGCGCCACTACGGCTGGGCGTCCGACAGACTTGAGCTTGACTGTATCGCCTTCAGAGACATGCTTCACAACCTGCGGCTGGGCATGGGGATCGCCGTGGTCAGCACCGGTCGTGTGGGCCACCACGGCCGAATCAAACTGTTCGCGGAATTCACGGCGCAACTTGGAAATGCGCCGCTCAGCGTCTTTAGACACCTTTTGTGCCGCGGCCCGATCCTGAACAGCGCTAACCATCTCTCGCGCGTGATATTCGAAGTCGCGCAGCAGGCTGTCCAGTTTCCTCTCCATTTCTTTGATCTTGGACTGCTGTTCTCTTTTGCCCTCAGCGGCAAGATGAGTTTTCTCTCGCTGAATTTCTTCTTCGCGAGTCCGCAAGCGCAACCGTTCGCCTTCTGCTTCGCGCAGTTGGGCATGCAGACGGTCGAGGAATTGGCCGACATCTTTTGCCTGTGAACCTAATCTCGATCGGGCTGCCTCAATGATTGTGGGGTTGAGCCCCAGCCGTTGCGCGATATTGATGCCAGCGGACGCGCCCGGCACGCCGATCTTCAACTCGTAGGTGGGCTGCAGCGTGGCTTCGTCGAAGCCAACGGAAGCGTTTATGACTCCGATTGTGTTCGCGCCGAAGACTTTCAGTGACGTGTGATGTGTGGAAATAATGGCGATGCATCCGATTCGGCGGAAATGTTCGGCGATGGCAACTGCCAAGGCTGCGCCTTCCTCGGGGTCGGTCGCGGAGCCGAGTTCGTCGAGCAAAACCAGCGACTGCGCGGTCGCGGTGCGCGAAATGAAATCGATGTTGGTGACGTGAGCGGAGAAGGTCGAGAGATTCTGCTCGATGGATTGATAGTCGCCGATGTCGGCGAGGACCGCATCGAATACGGGCAACTCCGCGCGGTCGGCGGGAACGGGAATTCCGGATTGCGCCATCAGCGCGAGGAGCCCGACTGTTTTTAGAACGACGGTCTTACCTCCCGTGTTCGGGCCGGTGATGACGAGTTCGCGCGCTTCCTCTTCCAGTTCAACGCTGGTTGGGATAACGCGACCGCCTTTTGCTTTGAGGTTGCGTTCCAGAAGTGGGTGGCGGGCTTGAATGAGAACGAGTCGAGCTTTGCTCGACATGGACGGCCGGGGGCGGCCGTCCCCACCGGAGTCCGGTGCGGCCAAAACTACATGGACGCAGTTGTATTCTTCTGCGAATCGTGCCTTCGCAAACTGCAGTTCCAGTTCGGCGAGCGTCTCCGCCGCAGCCAGGATCGGGACTGCGCTCTCGCCGATGCGTCGGGTCATCTCGACTAGGATGCGGTGAATCTCCGCCTGCTCTTCATCCAGCAAACGCACCAGTTCGTTGTTCTGTTCGATAGTTTCCAGAGGTTCGACGAAGACGGTCTGGCCGCTGGAACTGGCGCCATGCACTACGCCTTGCACGCGCCGTTTCTGTTCGACCTTTACCGGGATGACGAAGCGCTCACCCCGAATCGTAACCAGTTCGTCCTGCACTGCGCCGCCTTCGGATAAGCGGCGCAGGTAGCCTTTTAGTGACTCTTGGATGGAGCGGCGCTGCTTTTCGATTTCGCGGCGTACGCGGGCTAGTTCGGGCGAAGCTTTGTCGTCGAGGGTGCCGTCGGGCAGAATCTTGTTGCGAAAAGCTCGCAGGAATTCGGTGAAGTCTGGGATGCTGGACGAAAGCTGGGTCACTGCCTTCCATTCCACTTTCATCGCAGCGGGCGGGTTCAGGGCTATTTCAAGCCACTCGGCAGCGCGATCGACCACGAGCACCACGTCGCGGATGTCGGTGGTTTCAAGCGCGGCACCGGAGATTCGTGATTTCTCCACCGGCTTGGTCACATCGAGCAGGCCGGAAAATTCGAAGCGTCCTCCAACCCGCCGGAATTCGCGGATCTCCGTAGTGAGCTGCTGCTGATTCTCAATCCAATCCCGGTCGGTAGAAGGCGCGAGGTGAGCGATCAGCCCCTGTCCCAGCGGCGAAGAGGCATACGCGCTCAGCAAATCGCGGAGGGAGTCGAATTCCAGCACTCGAGCGCTGGTGTGGGAAAGCGGCTGCGGAGGCATCAGACTTCAATGTTACAAGATGCGACGGGTGGCTCTGCTAGAATCGTGCCAGAGAGGACGGGCACCTTAACCGCCCTGTACCTACTGCCATGGCCTTTCCCATCACGCGCCTTCGCCGCCTTCGCCGCAATGAACAACTGCGATCTATGGTGCGCGAAACCCGGCTTTCGCCGGCTTCGTTGGTTTATCCCATGTTCGTTTGTCCCGGGGAAGGCGTGCGCAAGGAAGTGGGATCGATGCCGGGCGTCTTCAATCTCTCGGTGGATGAGGCGGTGAAAGAAGTGCGGCAGGTGCATTCTTTGGGAGTGCCCTCGGTGATCCTGTTTGGTCTGCCGGAAAAGAAAGATGAGCTCGCGACCGGCGCCTGGGCGGAGGACGGGATCGTGCAGCAAGCGGCCCGCGCTATCAAACGGGACGTGCCGAAGCTAATCATCATGGGCGACGTATGCTTGTGCGAATACATGTCGCATGGGCATTGCGGAATTGTGCGGGCCACGCATCCTCAGTCGCTGGGGGCTGCCGTGGCTGCGCCTCCTGCACTTGCCGCGGACTTCGAAATCGTGAACGATGCCACGCTCGAACTGCTGGCCCGTACCAGCGTTTCTTTGGCGCGCGCTGGCGTCGACATTATTGCGCCTTCCGACATGATGGACGGGCGCGTGGGCGCGATCCGCAATGCGCTCGACCATGCGGGATTAGCCAATACGCCCATCCTTTCTTATGCGGCAAAGTTTGCTTCGGCTTTTTACGGACCGTTTCGCGAAGCGGCTGACTCGACGCCGCAGTTCGGGGATCGCCGGTCTTATCAAATGGACGGAGCCAACCTGCGTGAAGCCATGCGCGAGATTGAACTCGACATCGAAGAAGGCGCCGACATGATTATGGTGAAGCCGGCGATGCCGTATCTGGATGTGATTGCGGCGGCCCGTGAACGTTTCGACTTGCCACTGGCTGCATATCAGGTCTCCGGTGAGTACGCCATGATTGAAGCTGCTGCGCGCAACAACTGGATCGACCGCGATCGGGTCATGATGGAGTCGCTGCTTTCGATCCGACGCGCGGGGGCTAGCATCATTCTTACCTACCACGCGAAGGACGCGGCGAAACTACTGAACTAAACTGTAGAGACGTAGCTTGCTACGTCTGAACGTCCACCGTTTCCAGAATCCTTCGACCCTGTCGTAGAATCACCTATTTGGACACTCGTCGTTATTCTTTTAGGGAGCACTACTTTGCCTGAAACCATTTATGACATCGCCATTATCGGCAGCGGCCCGGCGGGATATACCGCTGCCATTCGCGCCGGGCAATGCGGTCTGAAGACGGCGTTAATTGAGAAGGATGGGTTTCTTGGTGGTACCTGCCTGCATGTGGGTTGCATTCCGACCAAAGCCCTCTTATTCAATGCGGAGCTTTGGGATCAATTGAAAGATGCGAAGGAGTTCGGGATTGAGGGCGTCGACTCGCGCAAACTGAATTGGGCTGCTGTTCAGGAGCGCAAGTCGAAGATCGTGAGCAAACACGCGAAGGGTCTCGAATTCCTGATGCGCAAGAACAAAGTGGAAACGATCAAGGGCTATGGCAAACTGACCGGCCCCGCGCAGAACGGAGTGCTCGCCGTCGAAGTTACCGATGGCGGAAAGAGCAATCTCGTCAAGACGAAAAATGTAATTGTGGCTACCGGCTCCGAAGCCCGTATGATTCCTGGCCTGGAGCCGGACGCCCGCATTCTGAGCAACATTGAGATTCTCGGTTTGAAAGAGATTCCCAAATCATTGGTCATCGTGGGCGCCGGGGCGGTCGGCGTTGAGTTTGCGTCGATTTTCCGTTCTTTCGACGCCGAAGTTACGATTCTCGAGATGCTGCCGCGGTTGGTTCCGGTCGAGGACGAAGATGTTTCAAAGGAACTCGCGCGTGTGTACCGGAAACGCGGCATCAATTTTCATACTGGGGCTAAAGTCGAGAAAGTTGAAAAGACGAAATCTGGAATTGCAGTGACTTTCTCCGTGGGGAGCAAGCAGGAGAAGATTGAAGCCGAGAAGATTCTGATCGCGGTTGGCCGCAAACCGCGTACCGAGAACATCGGTCTGGAAAAGACAAACGTCAAGCCTGATCGGGGCTTTATCAAAACCGATAGCTGGATGCAGACCAGCGAACCCGGCGTCTATGCGATTGGCGACATTGTGCTGGGGACACCGCAACTGGCGCACGTTGGAGCAATGGAAGGCATCGTCGCAGTGACCAAGATTGCGGGCAAACCCGGCAAACCGATCAATCCCGAGCACATTCCGAACGCGACCTACTGCCACCCGGAGATCGGCAGCGTTGGCCTTACCGAGGAAAAGGCGCGCGAAGCGGGCTACAATTTGAAGATCGGCAAATTTCCCTTCACGGCGAACTCGCGCGCTTCCATCGTCGGCCAGCATGAAGGATTCATCAAGATCGTATCCGACGCAGACTACGGCGAGATTCTGGGGGTGCACATCATCGGACCGCAGGCAACGGAGTTGATCGCTGAAGCCGTGGTGGCAATCGAACTCGAAGCCACGGTGGAAGATCTGATGTGGACGATCCATGCCCATCCAACGCTGGCGGAAGCGATGCTGGATGCATCGAATAGCGTCTACGGAATGGCGGTTAATGCGTGAGGGCCTGCCAGCGATGGTCACACAAATTGAAGGTGAGCCTTATCCGCGCTGATCGGCGTAAACCCCTGGCGAGAATGTCTTGATTTCCGTCCTCCAGCTCGGGACCGTTGATTATGTCACCGGACTACGTCTGCAGCAGAAGCTCGTCCAACTTCGCAAGGACGGCCGCATCGGTGACGTGCTCCTGCTACTCGAGCATACTCCGGTCATTACCCTCGGACGGAACGCAAAAACCACAAATGTGATCGCGTCGTCGGCGCAACTCGCCGAGCGCGGCGTGGAGCTTTTCGAATGCGACCGTGGCGGCGATGTAACTTTCCACGGTCCGGGGCAGCTTGTCGGTTATCCCATCTTCGACCTGCGCGGCTTCAGCTCGGGCGATGGGAAGCGGAAGACGCTGGGCGCTATTGAGTACGTGCGCTGGTTGGAAGAAGTTCTCATCCGCACCTGCACGGACTTTCGCATTTCGGCGGGACGGGTAGCCGGCTTGCCCGGCGTGTGGACGACATCAGACCGTGGAGAAGGCAAGATTGCCGCTCTAGGAGTTCACATCTCCCGTGGCGTAACCTCGCATGGGTTCGCGCTGAATGTGAACACCGATCTCGATAACTTCAATTTGATCGTTCCTTGCGGGATCGTCTCAAAGCCCGTAACGTCGATGAGAAAAGAATTAGATCAGGAACTCTCGTTGCAGCACGTCGCACATTCCGTGTCGCGCAACTTCGGCGTCGTGTTCCAGAGCCAGATGCTTTGGCTGGACTCTCTGGATTCGCTATTCGTCCACTCGGTTGGCGTGCCCATGAAGCCTCCGCCCGAGTTGCAAAAACTCCAGGGTGAAGAAGAAACCTTCTGGACGTGAGCTTCCGGGAATAGGCCCGGAGCTTGGTCAATTCCCGCAATCCGGGTTACGATTCTTCTGACAAGCAAATCGCTGCCACCTCAGCTTATGGCCAAAAAGAAAAAGATTGTTGCGAAAGCTCGCGCTCCCCTGAATACAAACGGCCGTGGGCAGCATGCGCCGCATTCGCGTGTTCCAGATTCCTCGCAGCGCACCTATACGATCCTCGACTATCGGCTGGAAAAGCCCAGCTTCACAATTCGCCAAGTCCGCAATGGTGATGAAGTTCACTACGAAGTGACGGGCGATCTGAACGCGCCGGTTCCTCCCATCCGTGAATCGAAGTACCTCGACAAAAAGCAATGCATCGAGATCTATCGCTGGATGCTTTTAAATCGGAAGATGGAGACGGCACTAGAGAATCTGTACAAGCAAGGCAAAGTGGTGGGCGGAGTTTACTTCGGTCTGGGCCAGGAAGCTTGTTCGTGCGCTTCCGCTTACGCTCTTCACAAAGACGACTGGCTCGGGCCTATGATCCGAAACCAGGGATCGCTGCTGGTTCGCGGCTTTTCTGCCCGCGACATCATGATGCAGTACATGGCCAAGGCGGGGTCGCCTACCAAAGGACGCGACGCGTCGTCCCACTTCGGCGACATCGAAAGGCACAATGTAGTCGCGCCCATCTCCACTCTCGGCGACTTAATTCCTGTGCTTGCAGGTGTGGCTCTGGGAGCGCGATTGCAAGGCCGCAACATCGCGGTGATGACTTACATCGGGGATGGCGGCCAGTCGACTGGAGTTACGTACGAGGGGCTGAACTTCGCTGCGGTTCAGGACCTGGGCTTGGTACTATTCGTCGAAAACAATCTTTGGGGATACTCGACACCCGCCGACATGCAGTTCCGCGTGAAGGATCTTGCCGAACGCGCTATTGCGTATGGAATTCCGGGAGTGATTGTCGATGGCACGGATGCCTGCCAGGTCTATGACGCGGCCCATGAGGCCTGCGAGCGAGCCCGACGTGGCAAGGGCCCCACCCTTATAGAAGCCAAGATGATGCGCATGAAAGGCCACGCCATCCACGATGCCGCCGAGTATGTGCCCAAGTTCCTCTTCGAGTACTGGCGCAAGCGCGACCCGATTGCGCGTTTTGAAAAGTATTTGTTGGGCAAGAAGTGGCTGAGTCCGCAGGAGAATGAGACGCTGATCTCGGATGTGGAACGAGAACTCGAAGCGGATCGCGACTTCGCCGCGGCGTCACCGATGCCCGAACCGGAATCGGCGGCGGGCGGAGTGTACTGCGAATCCGGCTGCCATGAGATTAGGCCGAAATACGCGGTGCCGAGCGTTAAGACAAGGAAGTCCAGCAAGGGAAGAACGGAGACGGCGCTGCACTTCAAGTAATGGCGGATCAGAAGCAGGTTGAACTCGAACTCTAAGATTACCGATACACGTCCCGCCGATGACCGATATTTATAACCAGAATTAAGAGTACGCCGCGATGGACTCGATAGATCACGCGGTAATCGCCAACCCGCACACGTTAGGTGTCGGGCTCGCCGAACAACTTCTTGGATCCGGAAGGATATGGCTCATCGCGAAGCGATTGGATTTTCGACGCAACACGCTGCTGAATCTCTCGGGGCAGTTTTTCCAGGTTACGCAATGCGGCTGGCTTGAATTGAATCGTATAGGCCATGAGAATTGCCTACACTAAAGTCGGAGTTTCTTCTTGATCGCTTCCCATGGAATCGTGCCGGGCTCTTTCATGGCCTCACGCACGGCTTTGAGGTCGATTTCGTCTTCCAGTTTCTCCAGAAACTCAAGGTCCTCGATCGGCACGACGGCAGCTATCGGCTTTTTGCGCCGATGCACTACAATTCTCTCGCCTCCGTATGCGGCGCGGTTTACGATATCAGAGAAGTTCTGGCGGGCAGCACTAGCGGTCAGCTTTGGTGACATAGTTTCACGACTTCAAACTACTTAGATGTACAATCAGTACATTAGCATCATTTTGTACAAATTACTACCTCGCATTCTGGCGTAAGGTGAGCGAAAGCAGCTAGCAACACAAACCCATGCCCGAACTCACCTATCTCGAAGCCATTCGCCAGGGAATCTGGGAGGAAATGGAGCGCGATCCCAGCGTCTTCTGTATTGGCGAGGACATTGGCATCTACGGCGGAGCTTTCAAAGTGACCGACGGTTTTATCGACCGCTTCGGGCCCGAGCGTGTGATTGATACGCCCATCGCAGAATCTGCGATTGTCGGTGCGGCTTTCGGCGCCTCGCTGACCGGCATGCGTCCCGTTGCCGAGTTTCAGTTCATGGATTTCATCGGCTGCGCTTTTAACCAGATCGTGAACATGGTGGCCAAGGCTCACTATCGCTGGGGTGCACCTGCGCCTCTCGTGATTCGTGGCCCGAGCGGTGGCAACGTCCACGGGGGTCCATTTCACTCGCAGAATCCGGAGATGTGGTTTGTGCACGCTCCAGGACTGAAGGTGGTTTGTCCCGCAAGCGCCTACGATGCGAAGGGTCTCATCAAGGCTGCGATTCGCGACAACAATCCCGTGATTTTCTTCGAGCACAAGTATCTTTATCGGCGCATCAAAGAAGAAGTTCCGGCCGAAGACTACGTCGTGCCCTTGGGCAAGGCGCGAGTCGCCCGGGCGGGTCGCGATCTCAGCGTCATTACTTATGCTGCCATGGTCCACCTGGCTTTAGAAGCCGCCCAGATTCTGGCGAAAGACGGGATCGAACTGGAAGTGGTCGACCTGCGTACGCTTTCGCCGCTCGACCGCGAAGCGATTGCCCAGACGGTACGCAAAACGAATAAAGTTATCCTGTTGCATGAAGACGTACGCACGGGTGGCATCGCCGGTGAAATTGCAGCCATCATCAACGAAGAGGCCTTCGACGAGCTCGACGGTCCCATTGTCCGCATCACAGCGCGAGATTCTCCCGTGCCGTTCTCCCCGCCTCAGGAGGAATATTTCCTGCCCAAGGTGAGCGACGTCGTGCGGGAAGCGCGCCGGCTGAAGGCGCATTAGCTAGAATTTACTTGCCATCTGCCGACGTCCGACGACGGCCCTGCGTTTGCCTTGCCCGGCGTCGAGATCACAAGAAGCGTATAAGCTAGCCGCTGTGCATTGAAGGGTCCGAAAGAAGAGTACAGGAGGGGAAATGCGCAATTTCATTCTCGGCATTGTTGTGGCGCTGCTGGTGGTCGGTCTTGGCGGACTGGCGGTAGCAACCCTGGGTTTGATGCCGACCAGTGCTGATGCGGTTCCATCTCGGCTTGAGCGGCGCATCTCCAACAGCGCCATGGATGCTTCCATGGAACGCCACGCACCCCGAGTTAGCAGTCCGATTCCGCCAACTGATGAAAACCTGATCGACGGCATGAAGGTCTACACCATGAATTGCGCCGGTTGCCACGGAACGCTCGATAACAAACCCAGCCCACTGGAGAAATCGTTCTACCCGCCGGTGCCGCAACTGATTCTTGATCCGCTGGACGATCCGGAGTGGCACATCTATTACGCCGTCCGCACGGGAGTCCGCTACACCGGCATGCCAGCTTGGAATAAGGCCCTCAGCGATCAGGATATTTGGAAGGTCACGGCATTCCTATCGCGCATCGAAAAGCTGCCGCCGGGTGTGCAGGATTACTGGAAGAAGTCGTTCGGAGTTGGCCCGCTGCCGTCGAGTTCGGAAAAGGAGTTGGAAAAGCAATCGCCATAAGGCGACATGCAACGTTCGATATAATAAAAGTTTACGTTCAGCCGGAGATTTGCCGCCGGGACAGCGTGGAAGGAAATTATGCCTACTGACATCGTCATGCCCCAGATGGGCGAGTCTATTTTTGAGGGGACAATCACAAAGTGGCTGAAGAAGCCGGGTGACAAAGTACAGCGCGACGAGCCGCTGTTTGAGATCTCGACCGACAAGGTGGATGCTGAGATCCCCGCGCCCGCCTCAGGTATCCTGCAAGATATCAAGGTGGTCGAGGGGAACACTGTCCAGGTAAACACTGTCGTGGGCACGATTGCCGGCGATGGCGAAGCGGCGGTGGCGACCCCGACTCCTGCTAAGGCGTCGGCACCGGCGCCGCCGACGAAGACCCAAGCAGCGCCGCCTCCGCCTGCTGCCCCAGCCGAACTCAAGGCGACCGTGGAACCCGCGCGCGAAGAAGAGGACGATCATGCCCGGTCCTCGCCCCTGGTTCGCAAGATCGCGCGCGAGCACAACATGAACCTGTCGCAAGTATCCGGCAGCGGCATCGGTGGCCGCATTACCAAGCAGGACATTATGGCGTTTCTGGAGAAGCCCGGAATTACGGCTGGGACTCCGGCAGTTTCGGCTCCGGCAGCATCGGCGTCCTTGGCCTCGCCGAGACCGGCGGCGGCCCCGGCTTCAATCCCTGGAGACGCCGTGCCGATGACGCAGATGCGTAAGATCATCGCCCAACGGATGATCGAATCCCGCCGCACCAGCGCTCATGTCCATTGCATGTTCGAGGTGGACATTACCCGCATCGTACAACTGCGTAACAAAACCAAGTCCGCTTTTGAGCAGCGCCATGGGGCACGGCTAACGTTCATGCCGTTCTTCGTTCGCGCAGTGATTATCGCGTTGCAGCAATTTCCGATTGTTAATGCCTCGATTGAAGGCGAGAACATCCGCTATCACCGCCACGTCAACCTGGGCATCGCGGTGGCGCTCGATTGGGGACTCATTGTTCCCGTACTAAAGAATGCTGACGAGCTGAATTTCCTGGGGCTACAGCGCGGGATCTCCGACCTCGGAGAAAGGGCACGCTCCAAGAAACTCAAGCCCGACGAAGTCGAGGGTTCGACTTTTACGGTTACGAATCCCGGACAGTTCGGCGCAGTCTTTGGATTGCCCATCATCAATCAGCCGAACTCCGCAATTCTTGGGGTCGGTGGGATTATCAAATCCCCACTGGTAGTCACTGATCGTGACGGCAACGACTCGATCGCCATCCGCTCCGTCGTTCACTTGACGCTCGGCTACGATCACCGTCTAATCGACGGCGCAGTTGCGGATCAGTTTATGGCTTTTGTGAAAAAGACGCTCGAGAACTGGAGCGAAGAGGTCGGTTAAGAAGAACAACTGGGAAGCGCGATGCGGGCGGTTCGCATCAGTTAGTCTCCAAAATGGTAAATCGGGATCAAAACCTGTGAAATGGTGCGAGGTGCGCTCGCGCGCGTGAACTAAGATCATCGCCGTCGTTGTGTGATGCTCCCTCGCAGCGGTGCTGCATGAACGCCTGCCGAGATTCGGACGAGGGCGCTACGAGGGTCGGCACGTCGCGGGGAATAAAGCCCCTCCAGGTGCAAGCACTGCAGCCCCATCCCATGAAGAATGCTGTTTGTATCCACACCAAGTCTCTCTTTGCTTCGGCCATGTCGGTTATCATTTCACAGAAAGTGGCTGTTGGTGGATTTTTAAAGTGTGCCCTTGGTGTTTTTATCCCGAATTGGCACGAATCGTGACTTTGTGGCCTAACATGTGTTCATGGATGATGACGCCACTCGTCAAGCCAAGCTCGCGATCCTGCAGAAGGAATTGGAGGCGATCCATATCGCGAATAAAGTGTACTGGAGTCAAAAGAAACGCAGCCACGACGTCGACATGGACCATCAGAAGAGGCAAGAGCGATTGGACAAAATTCGGAGAGAAATGAATGAGTTGGAAAATGGATGATCGAATCCAACTCGGAAACGTCCCGCTGTTTTGGAAACTCTTATCCGTATGGCCCTACTTCGCCTTCGCCCAAGCCGAAGCATTCAAACACTCGACCGCTCCGTCGATCATCTTCCCGAGGCCATCCTTGAATTTCTCCTGATCAACGATTTGTCGATTGGCAACCGCGCTGCTCATGGATAAGGCTGCCTGCAGAAACGACGATGCTGCGTCTTTTTTCTCGGTTCCCGTCCGGTGGCTGAACAAGCCCTCGATCCCATTCACCACCGAAGGAACAAAAGCAATCGTTTGTAAGAGTATGGCTAAGAAATCCATTGGGTAGCTCCTGAATTCAGAAAAGACTTCGGATTTGTGAGAAGTGGAGCCGATCGAGAACGCAGCCAATCTATTTCGGGAGGCCGCTCAACACCGCTCTCGCGAGATACATGATCATTCCAAACAGCGCGCTCAGCGCGAGACCTGCGACCGCGCCTGCCAGACCAGATGTCACCGATGCTCTGCCCTGCCGATTGGAAAGCGCAGAGTTGACTTCATCGCACCATTTGTTGTGGTCCTTTATTTGGCTCTCGTAAACCTCGCGGCCGACGAAGCTCGCTTCCTTCTGGCGAGCATCTTCGTGCGCATGATTCAAGAGGTCCAGCCGCCGAAGCATTTCGACATGGTCGAGTTGTAATGCTCTTTCGGCCAACTCGAAACGGAGGTCGATGAAGGCCTTCTCTCGGTTCGCCAATTCGTGCTCGGCGGCGATCATGGCGAGCAAGTATTCTTTAAGGGACACCGAGTTGCCTTGGTCATTCAGATTCATGAGGTAGCTCCACATAAAAGGCTGGTTTTGCGGGCTTCATTGCCGGTGACTGGCTGTGGCGCGCATCCGTGACGCATACGTCGGATGAGGATTACTATAGCGGATACACAACGCTGTAAACCGTGTTCGCGGGACTTGCGTTCGCGTTCGGGACCAGGCCGACGGACAACGCGCCTCCTGCCCCGAGCGTGACACTGGTATTCCCCGCAGCCACCGCTCCGTCCGCCGCGGTGGTAAACTCCGGCCATGAAATCAGGAGTGTCCCTCCGGCCGGACTCCCATCGGCGCGGTACACGGTGTCGTTGATCAGGGTGGTGGGAAGCGTTTGGCCAGATACGGTCAACACCACCAGCGCTGGCAGCAAAAGAAAAAGCCACCCGAAAGGGCGGCGCGCGTCGAACATAACTCCTCCGTTGCGAGTACATTCACACCTCAGCGTCCGCCTGGAATGCCTCCAGGCCAAATACGCTGAGCTGTCTTGGAATGATTGAACCGAGAACCGAGAACCGAAAACTGGAATCCCTACGTCGCGGCTCTTACCTGCTCCTGCAAGAACCGTTTCACGCTATTCACATACACGTCCGCGAAGTCCACCACGGGACGCCTGGTTTCGATTAATTGCAACGCGTCTGTCAGTTCCCAGTTGAGCGAGCACAGGATCGCCAGCGTCATCATCGGCGCCCGATGCACTCCGGCGGCGCAGTGGACGAAAAGTTTGCTTCCCTCCTCGTCCAAAGCTTCCAGCGCGAAATCCACACCCCGCTCGAAGACGTCGGGAGATTTCGGTTGGAAATCATCGTCGATCGGATTCCACAGCACCGTAATTCCGTGCGCCGCGGCCAGCGGCGTGTCGTCGAACTCGATCTGCATGTCGACGATGTGGGTTACGCCGGCGCGTGCGATTTCCGCCATGTTCTCCGCCGTCCAGATACCGCCCCCGACCGCAATGCGAGCCGTCACCCAACTCAAATCAATCATGAAAGTCCTGAGCACTCATCCGCTTTCATTTTACGGCATCAATCTCTGGTTCTGCGGGGTCTGTGATGGACTCTTTCGTAACTTCGGTACCGGAATCTGTCTCCTCCGGAAACTGGAGCCGTCGCAGCAGAGTTTTAGCCAGCGAGTCTTCCTGAAGCGGCGCTTCGGGAGTGGTGGCCGGAAATAGTCCAACCATCTCGAACAAGTACTTCATCGCCAGATAGTGACCCTTACTGACTTCGTCTATCGTGATCTCCACCATTTTTGTTGCGCGATTGCCAACCATTTTCGTGATTTGATCCCGGACGCCACCGAGGTCAACCTGCTTCAACGCCTTCTTTGGCGCGGACTGCGCAGTCCTCGACCTCCGGAGCGCCGTTTTGCTCATTGATCCTCTGGACTATCGGACGGCCAAAAAAGAAAGGGCGCTGTGTGCGCCCTTCAAGAATTTTTCTGATCTATATTTAGAATATCAGATCCAGAAGGTAACTATGACATGATTTCAATAATTATTTTCTGGTTGTTCTGAATCACTTAGCGGGAATTCACCCCTCTTACCCCCTTGACAAGATTTTTCAGCCTCCGCTTTTGTGCACGGCAAACGGAGGAGCAACCGCCGGGTCAGCAATATTTCAGAAACTCGATCCAAAGCTTCGACATAGCATCGCGCGGTATGTCGTTGTCCACATCCCAGCTGACGCGCTGCCTCTTCGTGGGAATACTCCTGCAGCACAATCTTTGCGATCAGCTTCTTATCGAAGTCGTTCAATTCTTCCAAACTCCGCTCCACATCGTGCACAAAAATCACGGCATCTTCGAATGAAGCGGCCCGGTACGAGGTGACTCGGGTGCGAAAAAATTCCCGCCCCAACAGCGACGGCAGCCGGCCCACCTCGATTGAAAGCCGCATATAGCGCCGGAGCAACGCAACCGTCCGCTTCCGGTACAGCCAGAGATCAGGGTCACTACCATGCGGGTGAGTGTCGTCGAGGATCCCCGTCTCGTCTGCATCGGGTGTGGGGCTTTCCTGCGCGAGATTCTTGCCGATCGCTTCGGCCTCTGGCTCATCAGTCTGGGCGGGATCGATCTCGGTTAAGCCATTCGTCGTTAAGCCGCTCGGCGTCAAGTCGAGGACGATTCCATGGCCCGCCTCCCCCGCGGCAGCGTCGAAATCGCCCGGTGGCATTCCCGGGGTCTCGGCAAATCCATAAAGCTGGGCGATCACAGTGGTGCTCATGCGTTCCCCCCTTCTCCGCAAAACCTTGACCAGTCTTCACATTGGCTCTTGATTTCGACTCGGTCGTTCACCGGCAACGTGGCCTTTTCTTTCTCCCGCCAATGGGAAGATCCGACATTTCCAGGGCGCACGAGGGGCAATACATCTCTTCCGTCCCCCAGACGCGCATCCATAGCCCGCCGCATCGTTCGCAATACTTCAACTCCATCCGGACGATCTCTAAACCTTCGATTTCCATGATTGCCTCCGTGGCGTTATTCGTTATTAGGCTTCGGTGCTCCAGGCTTCGGCATCCGGTTGATGCTTCGAAGCTCAAGCCCAAATAAAAAAGCCCTGTGCCGATTGCTCGGTCACAGGGCCCGTTTCTCTTACGGAGAACCTGTTGAATTTATTTAGCTATGAGGATAGGTACAACCAACCATTGACCGCCGGCCCCGTCAGGTCAGCGGTTTGCGGAAGTAGCCCTCCTCGTATCCGGATTTCAACACCCGGCCGTTCTGCACGACCACACTAACCTTGCCGGTAAACTGCAGCATTCGCAGCAGTTGTTCCATAGCGGCAGAGAGCACTTCGGCGGAGCGGACCTTGCGGCGAAACTCCACAAAGCCCCCTCCCTCATTTTCGGATTGTAAGTGGCATGTCATCAATTCATTTCCCATAACAGAGTAGTTATAACAGATCAGTTATCATTAACTTCCTGTTTGCCATAAGTCAAGAACTATTTTCCGTCAGATGTTAGTGAAAACAATGACAATAGCAGAATGCTATTGAAAGAACTGGCATTTTGGCTGTGGAAAAGTCCTTATTCCGGCACTTTCATGGTCTCCACCCCGAGGCTGTTCCTTTGAGATGTTAATTTTGCATTATTAATAGCGATTCGCTATAAATCGTGGTATACTCCCTCCATGAAATTCAAAGTACTGCAGGAAAACCTACGCAAAACTTTGTGGCACCGCATTGAAGAAGAGGGGTTGACCGGTTTGCGCCTGGCGGAACAGACCGGGTTTAAGCAGGCTCATATCTCCAACTTCCTCAACCGCAAGCGGGGCTTGAGTCTGGAGGGCATGGATAAGGTTTTACGAGTGCAACACCTTTCCGTGCTCGATCTGCTTGATCCGGACGAAGTCAACAAACGTGCCAGCATTTTGCCACCGAGCGAGGACGAGTTTCGAAAACGTTTTGGTCGTCGACGGCGCCATTGCCGCCACTGAGCCTCTGGTGATGAGCATGAATGTGAAGGAGATTCTCAAGTTCAAGAAGAGCTTCCTGCACAGCCTTCGCCCGGAAATGGAGGGGCACCGCGACGACTGGGAACGCTTCGTTGTACTTACGGCCGACGGTCGTGAAGGCATGAGTATGTATCCCCGCCTCTTGCCCGGAGCCACGGTACTCATCGACCGCCATTACAACTCGCTGAAGCCATATCGCAAGGGCGAATCCAACATGTATGCCGTCAACAAAGAGGGGACATGCACGGTCAAGTACGTGGAATTAGCCGGGAACAACCTGGTCTTGCGTCCCCACAACCAGGCCTACCCAGTTGAAGTGATGGCGATAGAAACGGACAAGACCGCGAGCAGCTACCTTGTGGGCCGGGTGTGCTACGTGGGAATTGAGACCTAAAAAGCCGCGGAGAAATTCATCTTTGCTCTTCGAGGTTGATTCATTCGGGGGGCGATTACCGCGGCGCTGAAGTGTGGGCGGGAGAAATCGTCTTTCGCCCCGCCGGGTCTCATCGGCTTCCCAATTTTTCCCACGGCTCACGCCGTGGGCTGGATTCTTGCGCCGCTTCGCGGTTACTGAGTTGAAGTTTTTGTCCCGCCGAGCGGCGTTATTCTTTTTTCAAACGAGCGTAGGTGAGGAGTCCGGGTTTTCGCGACCGCGCGCAGGACTCGGATCCCTCTATTCGTTCGGGATGACACGGGAGTTCACGTCCACTGCTCGATTACTTTTTCCAGGATATTCGCCGCGTTTCTCAATGCTTCCAGTTCATTGTCTTTTAGCATCTCTAGATGGCGAGCGAGGTATTCAATCCTTAGCTGGCGACCGTGTTGCAGCAGGCGCCGGCCCTTCTTCGTGGCGCAAATCCGGACCCGCCGCGCGTCCGCCGGATCGGCCGTGCGCCGGACCAATCCACTCTGCTCCAATCCCGTGACGACGCGGGTCATGGTCGGAGGGCGAACCTGCTCGGCCGCTGCCAGTTGGCCGATGGTCATGGGGCCTCCAAAGACCAGCACCGACAAGGCCGACAATCGAGCGGGACCCTCGCCGGTGGCGACATCTTGCTTGCGCACCCGGCGCAGCAGATGGAGCGCCGTGGAGTGCAGCCGGTCGGCAACCTCAGCGATGTTTGGAGCAGGCTTCTTTTTTTGCTTGAATTTCGTCATGAAATATTGTTAGCTATGCTAATCAATTTGATTACGGAGGTAAAGGACAATGACCACGGCACCCCTGAGCATCGGGATTTCAAGGATCGGCCAAATCGCCATCACCGTGCACGATGTCGAACGCGCAACTGCATTTTACCGGGACAAGCTCGGGCTTCCCTTGTTATTTACCGCGGGCAAGCTGGCTTTCTTCGACTGCGGCGGCGTGCGCCTGATGCTCGACGTTCCCGAAAAACCGGAATTCGACCACCCCAGTTCGATTCTGTACTTCACGGTGCCGGATATCGCCGCCGCCCACCGCCAGATGCTGGCCAGCGGTGTGCACTTCGAAGACGAGCCGCACGTGATCGCCAGAATGCCCAATCATGACCTGTGGATGACGTTTTTTCGCGACTCGGAGCAGAATCTGCTGGCGCTCATGAGCGAGGTGCCCCATAAGGCCTAGCGGTCTCGTCCGCATGCGCTGGCTTGAAAACATGGGTCGTCGGGGATCCGCGACCAACAGCCTGACGGTGTGGTTTGCTTTACGCCGGAGCTTGCGCTTGACGCGACAATTGCTCGCGGTTCCGATGAGGAGATTGCTGTGAAATTCCGATGGGGCCGGATTCTGAACCTCACGCTTTGGGTTCTTCAGTGTCTCCTGGCTCTGTTGTTCCTATATTCCGGCGCGAGCAAGTTCAGTCCACATGGAATGTTTTGGATAGAATTGTTCACAAAAATTGGAATCGGAGATTGGTTCCGCTATTTTACTGGTGGCGTCGAAGTAATTTGTGCTGTCGCGCTGTTGGTGCCCACGACCTCGGCGATTGCCGCAGCGCTGTTAGCCTGTACGATGGCTGGCGCGGTTCTCGCGCATCTCCTTATCCTTCGTGACGGTTACGCCGCTGTGTTCCCCGGTTTTCCCCTGTTGATTCTGATCGCCGTGGTTTGGAAGAGAGGTCTAGCTCGCGGCCATTGATAAGGGAAAGGTGGAATGCTACATAGCCTCAAACCTGATTTCCGCCGCTCAAGCTTCTGCTATCATTTTTCTGACGCATTTATTTCGTGAAGTATGGACGACGAGATCCCTAGCATCCGCGTTCCCACGGAGGAATTCATGGACGAAGCATCCGCCATCACACCCGGTTCACGCCGCAATGAAGACATCGCACTCGACTTGATGAAATTTGTCGCCATGACTACCGGTTACGGCCGGACGAGTGCGTCGGGCGTCGGCTTTCAAGGCTCAGGCGCCGCTTCTAAGCCGGAAGACTACGCCAACCACCTGCTGGAGCTTTATGGAAGATGTCTGGAGGCAGTGCAGCGTAAGAAGTAGTAGTGCGGAAAAGCGTTCGCGGTGTTTCGGCCTCGGGAATATGGATTCGTAATCAGAACGAGCCGCGGCAGATAGCCGCGGCTTGATCCGATTCATAGTTCTCCGCCCGAGTTCAGCGGCGGTGGCGTGCGGTTTTCTTGCCGGCCTTTTTCTTGGCCTTCTTCGCTGGCTTCTTTTTGGCAGCCTTCTTTTTGGCAGGCTTGCGGGCCGCTTTCTTTTTGGCGGCCTTCTTCGGCGCTTTTTTCTTAACGGCCTTTTTCGGAGCTGGCTTTCTAGCGGCCGCTTTCTTTGGAGCCGCCTTCTTGGCAGCAGGTTTGGACGATCCGCCGCCGCCACCAGCGGGCACCGGCGGCGCGGGCATCGGCGGAACCCCTACCGCTCCGGAGTCGGCTCCAACCGGCAGTTCCGCCTCCTCTTCTTCCTCTTCTTCTTCGAAATCTTCTTCCAGCGCTTCGCCATAGGCGCCGCTGTCGCCAAATTCATCTATTTCGTCGTCTCGTAGATAGAGGGTTTCGTGAACGTTCATTTCTCCTCCTGAATTTTCCGGCTGCGCTCTGTACCGGATGCTTTGCTCGCACTGCTTGCGCCAAGAATTAGAAAGACTACTGAAAGTTGTTACCAGACTGAACGGGCCGCGATTATAGCACAGTGTTTTTCGCGTGGCAGTTCGCCAGCGACGGACCGATTACTGACTACCCTGCCCAATGCATATTACACCGAAGTTGAAATACTATTTCCAGTCCTATCCGCAGCCTGAGAAAAAAATTCGGAGGATTTTCGAGTTTGAATCAGGAGGTGGCGGTGTAGATCGGTTGACTATCGACCGGGGTTGTCAATGACCAAAACCATTCCCGGCCGCAAGGTGGCTAAATTCCCGTTGTTTTCTTTCAGGGCATCGACCGTGATGTTGTGGGATTTGGCGATCGAAGAGAGCGTCTCCCCAGGCTGGACCTTGTGATGCACCACGCCCTTTGAGGTATCCGCCTGTAACTTCTTCTTGGATTTCGACTTAGGCGCAGCGGCTTGACGGCTTTCGCCGCCAGTATCAGGCGCGACCGGCAGGTGAATATACAGAACCCGCCGTCCCCGGACGCTGTCGCCCTTCAGATGATTCCAGCGACGAACCATAGCGGGCGGCACGCCGAAATTGTCGGCCACCGTCTCAACCGTGTCTCCCTTGCGAACCTTGTACGTGGTTGCGCGGTGAGAGTAGCTTGCCATCTCGTCGGAAGGATGCTTGCCCGGTGCAACCGGAATGATGAGTTCGCTTTCGGCGCGGAGGTCCTCATCCCCGTCCAGGTTATTGGCCTGCACAATGGCCTGACGGGTGGTGTGGAAGGAGCGTGCGACGGAAGACAAGGTGTCACCAGGGGCAACTTTGTGATATCGCCACCACACCCGCATGTCGGGCGGAATGGCGGTGATTGTGGTGAGATACCGATCCTTCGTGCCGGCCGGCAGGTGCAGCTCAAACTCCCGATCCTTGGGTGTAGTCAGGCGGAGCAGGCTGGGGTTGAGATCCTGCATGATGCTCGCGGAAGTATCGACGCACTCAGCTACCAAGCGGAGGTCTACGGGGTAATCAATTTTTACGGCGTCATATGGTACCGGCTTCTCCGTCACCACTTTGTCCAGCCCATACTGTTCCGGGTTCTTGGCCATAATGGTTACCGCGAGAATGATGGGTACGTAGTTCCGCGTTTCCTTCGGTAATACGTTTCGCTTGTAGAGCTGCCAGTAATCGGCGTAGCCGGTGCGCTTGACCGCATTCTGCACGGTGCCGGGGCCGGAGTTGTAAGCGGCCATGGCCAAATACCAGTCGCCAAACTCGTTGTAGAGATCCTTCAGGTGGTGCGCGGCTGCGCGCGTGGACTTTTCAGGATCCTGGCGTTCATCCACCCACCAGTCGCGCTCCAAGCCATATCCCGTCGCGCGGCTGGCCATGAACTGCCACATCCCGCGGGCTCCCGCCCGGGATAGTGCGAGCGGATGGAATCCGGATTCAGCCTGGGCCAGGTAAATCAAATCCTGGGGAATGCCTTCTTCCTTCAGAACCCTGCGAATCATCTCGTCATATCGTCCGCTGCGGGCAAGTGCGCGCTCGAGAGTTCCTCGTCCGCGAGTCGAGAAGTAGCTGATATAGCCGGCCACTGGGTCGGTCATCATCAGAGGCAGGTCGGAGTGGGTCGCCGCAACCTCGGCCTCGGCTTTCGCCTTTAGGTTTGGGTCTACCGGGAAGGTAACCTCGTTCGCTTCGTCGATCGGCGCCGGCTCTGATTTTTGCTCAGTGAAGCCGTCACCTGCTTGCAAGGCCTGTAGTTCCAGACCGTTTACCCCATCCAGAACACGGTCAAATTCCTGCTGCAGCCGTTGGTCGGAGCGCACGTCCAATGAACTGCCTAACAATAGATTGAAGGCCTGATCGAAATTCTCCTTGGCGGCTTCGAGATGCCCGGCTTTGTAGTTGTCCTGACCGGTCTGGTACTCCTTCTCGACCTGCGCAATCAACCCGGCTACGGGATCAGGTTTAGATTCAATCTGAGGTTGCGCCGCGGGGTCGGTCTTGGCTTCGGGTTTGGACTGAGGAGCGGGCGCGGGAGCAGCGCTCAACACCGGAGCAGTGGCTGTTCCGGGAGGTAACAACGTAGCCGGCCGCTGCGCGGTCTGACACGCGATGCTGCCCAAAACCAGGGCAACGACCGGCGCGATCAGCAGATAGAGTTTCCGAATCCTCATGTTTCTCTATAACTTACCGCGAGCGACCCTCGGTTTCACGGAAGACCATTCAATGCTACTATTCCGATTTTGATGGGTCAATCCGCAAGTGGGTTGGCCCAAGTTACTTTAGGAACAGGCCGGAATATTACTTCAGCGACCCGGGCGGCCGCAACCACTGGGTGGGGTGAGTGTAAATGTTCCCAGTGCCTGCGTTAACTCTCAGCGCGTCGGAGTCGCCGCCGGCATTGCAATTTGCATCATGCGCTAAAATACCAACCGCACAATGCCGACAACCACCGAGACCCTCTCCAAAACGATCGCGGCAGTGCGCATCGCCACAGCAGTCTTCTTCATTCTTTTCGGACAATACGAACTCTTCGGCTCCGGCTTTGCTCGCGGCGGTTTTCAAGAATATCTGCGGGGCTACATCGCGAGTAGCGCGGTTAGTTTTTACCGGCCGATTCTTGCCAACCTGGTGCTTCCGCACGCCGCATTTCTGGGATATGGAGTCGGCGCGGTCGAAATGTTTATCGGAGTTTCGCTGCTGCTGGGGATCTGGGTCCGGCCAGCGTCGGTGCTGGGCGCGCTCCACATGCTGAGCCTGACGTTAGCCACCTGGTGGGAACCCGGGCACGGAGTTCCGGTGTGGCGCTATTTTGGCGCTGAACTCGATCATCTGCCGCTGCTTTTTCTGTTCGTCATCTTCTTCGCCGCGGATGCGGGGCGGCAGTGGGGACTGGATGGACGGCACCGCAAGTAGTCGAGATCGTTCAAAAACCTAAGGGAAGGTACTGGAAAGACAATGGGAAAAACAGCAAGACAACTTTTGATCGCGATGTTCGTTGGGTTGATTGCCCTGTGCGGCGGTCGGCTGGCAGCTCAACAAGCTCCAAACCGCGTGGTGGTGAAGGCAGGACGCCTTCTGGACGTCAAGACAGGAAAGACCCTGACGAATCAGGCGATAGTCATCGAGGCAGACAAGATCGTCAGCATTGTTCCAATTGCCGATCTGAAAGCTACCTCGGGCGATAACGTCATCGATCTTTCGCACGCCACGGTTCTGCCCGGTCTCATCGACGTTCACACCCATCTGACAATGGATCCGAAGGATGCCGGCTACGAAAGTCTGGGCCTTTCCATACCGCGCGAAGCTCTGGTTGGCGCGCGCAATGCCCGCATCACCCTGGAGGCAGGTTTCACCACCACGCGCAACGTCGGAGCCGCCGGCTTCAGCGACGTGGCATTGCGTGACGCGATCAACGCGGGCGACGTGCCGGGACCACGCCTGTTGGTCAGTGGCCCTCCGTTGGGCATTACCGGCGGGCACTGCGATGAGAACCTGCTGGCGCCTCAATACCACGCGGTCGGGGACGGTGTTGCCGACGGCATAGCGGCGGTGCAACACAAGGTGCGAGAGAACATCAAGTACGGCGTCGACCTGATCAAGGTCTGCGCTACCGGCGGCGTGCTCTCGAAAGGAGACAACCCCCAGGCGTCGCAATATACGCTGGAAGAACTGAAGGCGATTGTGGCCGATGCTCATCGTCTGGGACGAAAAGTCGCCGCCCACGCCCACGGCGCGCAAGGCATTCTGTGGGCCTCGGAGGCGGGCGTCGATTCCATCGAGCACGGATCGTACATCGACGACGCGGCCATCGCGGAAATGAAGAAGAACGGTACCTATCTTGTCCCCACTTTGTATCTTGGAGATTGGTTCCTGGATAACGCCGAGAGGCTGCACGTTCCGCCGGAGATGATTGCGAAGGCGAAGGTGGTTATGCCGGCGGCGCGCACTAATGTGGCCCATGCTTTTGCCAGCGGAGTAAAAGTGGCATTCGGCACCGACGCCGCCGTCTATCCCCACGGACTCAACGCCCACGAATTCGCCGTAATGGTGAAGCTCGGGCTGACGCCGCTGCAATCCATTCAAGCGGCGACGGTCAATGCAGCAGATCTGCTGGGCTGGCCGGACAAAGTCGGCGCCGTGGAACCCGGAAAATGGGCAGACATCATCGCAGTGGATGGCGATCCATTGCAGGATGTCACCACTCTCGAACGGGTGAAGTTCGTGATGAAGGGAGGCACGGTAGTGAAGAACGAATACGGGAAGTGAAACCGCCCGTGCGGTTGAGCAATGAACACCAGCCCCGGACGCCTCCTCCCTCGGCGAATTCAGGTGAATTCGCGGAAAAGATGAGATTGACCCACAAGAAAATTGACCAAATACGAAAGGCCGACTTTTCAGCCGGCCTTCGCGTCTAAATAAATCCAATAACTATTTCTTGGCCGGAGGGGCAATCGCGTCCTTTGTAGCTTTCGCCACGCGGAACTTTACCACGGTCTTTGCCTTGATCTGGATAGGTTCACCGGTTTGCGGGTTGCGTCCCATGCGGGCCTTGCGATGAGCCTTCACCAGACGGCCCAGGCCGGGGATGACAAACACACCGTTCTTCTTGGTTTCTTTTACCGCGACATCGGTTAGGTGCTCAAGAAATGCGGCTGCGGTCTTGTTGTTGCTCTCAAGTTTCTCCGCCAGATGCCGGACGAGTTGGGTCTTGGTCATGCCTGAAGCCATGAATCCTCCTCTAGGTGGAACTCTGAATTTTCCTGCGAATGCGAGCATGTTATACCATGCTTCCTGTGGAAAAACAGCGTTTCAGCCGCATTTTATGCGGTTTTTTTCATTTAGGAACCTCGAAAGCCCACAAACATCGCGTTTTTTTGTGGTCGCCCCTTCCAAAACGACCCTCCTGAGCAGTTGCCGGGCTTGGCCAAGGCGGCCCATCGTACGTGGGATAATGAATTCAGGAGCGGAAATTCGTGAGCTGTGCAATCTGCGAAAAGAGAAAAGAGAAACGATTTTGTCCAGCTGTTCATGGACGCATCTGCCCGCAATGTTGTGGGGAGCAACGCGAAGTCACGCTCGATTGTCCCAGCACTTGTGTCTATCTCCAACAGGCCCGGGAGCATGAAAGGCCGCGCCCCTTACAGGATTTGGACCAGGCAGCCTTGTTTCCGCAGGTGGAGATCGACGAGCAGTTCCTTTACGAGCATGAACACCTGATCCTGGGCCTGAGCTACGCGTTGGCCAAGAGCGCGCAGGTGGATCGTGCACTTACAGATTCAGATCTGATTGCCGCGCTCGCCTCGATGACCAAGAAACAGGAAACACTGGTGAACTCAGGTCTGCACTACGAAACTCCAATTTCCAGCCTGAGCCAGCAGGCGGTTGTCGCTGAAGTGCACAAAATGCTGAACGAGTATCGAGAGGCGGAACAGAAGCACCTCGGTTTCGGCAGGCTCCGCGATTCTGATGTGCTGGGCGCGCTCGTCTTCCTCCTGCGCATGGGGCAAACGCGCACTTCAGGAAGGCCAAAGTCGCGGGCTTTCGTGGATTTTGTCCTGTCGCAGTTCCCGGAGAAACAATCGGCACTGGCCACGCCGGAAGAGGCCGGAAGCCGGATCATTATTCCGTAACGTCAAAATCTGCCACAGATCTTCACGGATGAACGCGGATAAGAAGACAAGAAAAACATTTATCCGTGGGCATCCGTGAAATCCGCGGCCGGTTTTACCGTTTGTCCGGGCGGCAAGGCATCCCGCAGATCCCGGACGCTTCGATGGAAGACTGGGTGTAGCACGTCCGGTGCGATCTCGGCGAGGGGTTCCAGCACGAAGCGGCGCTCGTGCATTGCGGGGTGGGGGATCGTCAGGCCGGGATCGTCGACGATCGCGTTGCCAAACAACAGGATGTCGAGATCGATGATGCGAGGACCTTTCAGCTGTCCTCGTCGCCGTCCCAACTGTTGTTCGATGTCCAGGATGCCTGCAAGAAGTTCCTGAGGCGTTCGGTTTGTATTCAGTTTGACCGCACAATTCAGGAACCAGGGCTGCGAAGTGAATTCCACCGGTTCGGTTTCGTATAAAGATGAAACGGCGACCACGTGACCGAGAGCCCGCAAGCGATCGATGGCCGCATGCAAATTTCCCGCGCGGTCACCGACATTAGAGCCCAGCGAAAGATAGACGACTTCGTGCACGCTTGACGATTTCCCGTTTCCCTTTCGAGTTTACAGACGATGTCTGGGATCAGGTATCCAGATCGGGTATCCAGATAAAGACTTGCGGCACGCCGCGGTTCCCCGGCACGCTTAGAAGAATCTCAACCGAGGTGAAAGCTCCAATGCTTTCGATTCACGCCAAGATTGATCGAACCCAGCGCTTGCTCCGAATGCTGGAGGATGACGCCCCGCTGCTCGCGGTTCGCGTTGCCCAACTGACCCCGGAGCGCCAGAAATCGGCGAAAGATTATGCCGCCCAGTTGACGGCGCATGCCCGCGCAGAACTCAACAAGCTCCTGGAAGAAGGCTCCTCGTGGGATTTTAACGACCCCACTCCGCAAGCGGCGGATTAGAGTTGATCTGCGGATAGGCACGGCGGAGATCAGGCCATCTGTGCGGCCACTGCGTGGATGGACAGAGACTCCAGCCCGCGCTCGTCCTCGACCGTAGTCTCTTCCCATAGCGTCCGATCACGCAGCAGGCGCGAGACTAACGCGGTATGCATGGCATGGCCGGCCCGGTCGGCGACTACATTCCCCAGGATCTGCTTTCCTAAAAGCGCCAGGTCTCCGATCAGATCCAGCACCTTGTGACGCACGAATTCGTCGGCAAAGCGCAAAGGCGGATTCTCAACCCCATCTCTGGTAAGCACGACGCAGTTATCTCGGGATGCCCCGCGGATCAGCCCCATGTCGCGCAATGTCTTCTCGTCCTGGCGGGAACCAAACGTGCGCGCCGACGCAACCTCCCGAAGGTAATTGCCGTTCGCCAGCTCCACAGTGAAGGTTTCTTTGCCAATCAGAGGGTGCGGGAAATTGATGGTGTACGAGACAGAATAGGCGTCCGCCGGGTATACCGCGATGAACTTGTCGCCCTCCCGCATCTCGAGCGCCTGGCGAATGCGGAGATAGGTCCGAGGACGCCGCTGTTTCCGGATCCCCGCCTGATGAATCAATTCCACGAAGGGCTGCGCACTGCCATCCAGAATCGGCAGTTCAAGATTGTCCAGTTCGACAATGGCATTATCGATGCCCGTCCCGGTAAAGGCCGAAAGCAAGTGCTCGGTAGTAGAAATGAGCACGCCCTTTTTCATCAGGCTGGTTGCGTAGCTGACGCGCGCCACGTTTCGGCTGATGGCCTCGACCTCGAAGCCGTCCAAATCAACCCGTTGAAACACTATGCCCGAACCCGCGGGGGCGGGCAGAATCCGTAGATGGACAGGAGCGCCGCTATGCAGACCGATTCCGGCGCATTCCACCGCCCCACGAATTGTTTGCTCGTGTTTCAGTCTTGAAGTTCTCTTAGGAATCTTTGGTTCGAAAAGGAGATTACCGCCTGGGAGCATAAGTCTGGCTGTGGCAATTTAGCCACAGTTCGTGGGTATTTGCCGACCTACGGTGAAAGCATATCCATTAACACCTTATTATACAATGGCTTACGCGATCATGGAGGGTGCCCGGCAGGTCACTTCTTAGGTGCAACTTTGTAAGGATCGTAAGTAACATCGGCGGCAAACATCGAATCGCTGAGTCCCTTGTTATAGGTCACAGAGTTCAAGAAGCGCTGGCTGGACATATCTCCGTTGTAGAAACGGGTAATGCTGAAAGGAGTCATAACCCCTTGCACGGGGCGGTAAGCGTCAAAGACTTCGTCTTCTACGTTGCGCTGCTTATCGGTCAAATCGCGCCACGAGAAGGTTTTCTTCACCGGTAGATGTGTGCTGGTGTCGATATACAAGGTCACGCTCTGATTGCTCGCGTTCATAATCGTGACTTGCTCCGTATCTTTTTCTGCGGCCACCGTGTGCCCTTCGTAGAACAACGCGATGCCCGGCTGCGGCAGCCACTTGCGTATCACCCAATCCAGCGAATATTCGCGCCGCCGCACAAATTCGCTTACCGTCTTGGGATCATCGGAGCGGGTACCCTTGTAGGTGATTTCAAAACCTTTGTCGCCCCGATACACGTATACCACATCGCGCTTCTTGGTAAGTTCGACCCGGTCTCGGTCAGGAAACTTGTAGAAGCGCCAAAACACGACGCCGACTCCCTCCGAAACTCCCAGATGAAAACTGTAGGTGCGGCCTTCCTGGCTGACATCTTCGATATTCAGGTAAGCGTTTCCGCCTAGCGCATCGATCATCTGATCGAGCAGAGCTTTGGCCTTGCGGACGTTCTCCTGGTCCACCGGAATCGATTGCGCCGATGGTGCAGGCGCGGAGTTATGCACTTGTCCGAAGGCGAGCGCGATTAGGAAGAAGGCGGATAGAAAATATTTCATGCTTCCACTCAGTTAGACGCTGAGACCACCTATTGTAGCTGCCTGTGGGACCGCGTAAGGCGGACACTCCTGTCCGCCGCCTTTGGGGTCCGGTTTTTCGGTTCTTGAGAATTCAGCTCAGGGCAGCGGACAAGAGTGTCCGCTCAACAACAGGTAGGGACCGTAACTATCCCACCAGCACCGCCCCGCCGTTCACGTTAAAAACTTCCCCGGTAATAAACCCGGCTCCAGACGTACACAGGAAGAGGATCGGAGCCGCGATTTCTTCCGGCGTCGCCACGCGGCCGAGCGGAATCGTCCCCAAGATCGCCGCCCGGCTCTTCGGATCGCTCAGCGCGGACGCCGACATATCCGTGCGAACCCAGCCGGGCGCCACGCAATTCACATAAATGCCATCACGAGCCAGTTCCGTGGAGAGTCCTTTGACCATACTGATCAAGGCACCCTTGGTCGCAGCGTAGTCGCAGTGGAAAGCTTCGCCGCGCTGTCCAGCGGTCGAACTAACCAGCACGATGTGGCCCGCGACGCCGTCCGCCTTCGCCTGCTTTTTTATCTGAGCCACGGAATGCTTAATGAGAGCAAAGACGCTGTCCAGATTCACGGCAACGGTGTTGCGCCATTGCGCGTCGTCCATTTGATCGACAGCGACATCGTCCGCGGGCCAGACCCCATGATTGGCGACGAGAATATCGAGCCGTCCGAAGCGCGCCACCGTGCTCGCCACCAGTTCAAGCGCCGTCTCAGTTCCAGAAAGATTGCATGCGATCGCGGCGCACTCGCCAACCGTAGAAACGTTGCTCCCCGAGAACTCCTTCACCAGTGCCTCAGCCTGCGATCGCGACTTCTCGTAGTTGAATAAAACTCGCGCGCCCGCAGCCACAAACATCCGCACCGCAGCCGCACCGATTCCGCGCGATCCGCCCGTGATCAGAGCGACCTTGCCAGCAAGGGAGAGACGCATACATTTCTAGTTTCGGGGTTCAAGCTCCAAGTTGCAAACCAGAGAGAGCCTCAGGAACAAAACCACAATGTTTTCAGACGAGCGATGGATCAACACCGCCCGCGAAAAAGACGGCGATCGGTTCGGACATTAGTGTTTGACCAACTGGATTGTCCAGCCGTTTGGATTCTCAGGAATAGTCAGGAGCGTTCCTGGTGCGCTGGCTTTAAGTATGTCCACATAAGTGTCAAAGCGAGCATCCTTGGGTTCCGGAATTCTCCAATCCCGAAAGAACCCTATAACCATCATAGCCATCAGTGCCGCCCCGACGCCCTTACAAAACCGCCGATGCGGCCGCCCCATCAGGTACCAAACCAGAGTCCAGGTGAAGGCAAGTGTCGGAAAAAACCAATAACGAATGCCGGGTGTGCCAGCTAATTGTCCCCACGCAGCTGATCCGGGGTGTAGCTGTGGCGTAAAAGGGGCGCAGAGAGAAGCTGCAAACACCATACTCGAGAAAATAAGAAACAGCCTCCATTCGAGACACGCGTTAAAGAAACAGTAGGCCATTAGCAATAAGCCCGCGATGGCAATGCAAATGAGAAACGGCATGATATCCCGCGCGCCCAACGCGTTTGATCCTAGGATCGTGCCGAGGAAAACCTGTCCCGCCACTATCCTCACGAGTCGTTCCGCGCTGGCGCCGAGCGGCCAGTAGTCCCGGTGGGTCGCGAACAGCGCCCATGTCTGAACGGCCGCCGTACAGACCAGTATGCAAAGCGGCCATAGCACGAGCCGTTCTCGCCGCAGCCACAGACGTAAAGCTGCGATCGGCACCAGCACGATAGCGAACGGCCCCGTCAGACCGCAAAGAACAAAAACCGCAATGTCTAGCACCTTCCAGGAGCGCCTAGCCGGAGGCGAGCACAAGAGCAGGAGGCAGGCAACCAGTGCTAAGTGCCACTGACCCTCTTCGATTGTTACGTTCATCTCGGAACGGTTCGGCATCGCCAAGTACGTGAGTGCCAGCGCCGCACGAAGTGATAGCGAGCCTAAACGCCATAATCGTGTGGAAAGAAGTAGCGGCACGGGGAGAATCTGAATGAGCAGTCCTGCGAGGTTCATCACCAAAGGAGCGAATGTGAGTGGAGCGAGCAGGGCCAGTGCAGCCGCTAGCCGTGGGAGCGTCTGGAAGTAGCCGTCCTGCGCCCTGAATAACGACGCAAACCACCCTCGGTTGTAGGCATCCGCAAACCAAACGTGACCATCTTCCGCAAAGAACTGAGCATGAAGCAAGGCGTCCGGCTGACGTGAGAATACTATTGCAGCTGCCGCGCAGACCGCAGCGAGTTGCCAATACCAGCGCAGCCCTGTTCCCGCCGGCGCAAACAGGTTCTTTGCCGTTATCGGGTCACGCGCCACCATCGGGCTCATTCATTCTCGCGCACTCCGACTCAGCGTTTCTCCGCGTCTTGGAGGTTTGATACGACTCGGCAAATGAAGAGCTGGTTTCGGTAGATTTCGGAAACATCTGGACTCAGCTCCCCAAACTCGAAGAAGCCCTCTCCGTCTTAAGCTGCCGCAAGAGCAAACGCACCAGCATTCCGTCATAGCGGACGCCGCTTAAGCGCTCCAGTTCCGCCAAGGCCTGCCCGCTGCTCTTGGCCGGAGCAAACGAACGCTCGGTCGTCATGTTGACGTAGGCGTCTGCGACCGCAAGAATTCGCGCCCATAGAGGAATCTGTTCGCCTTGCAGGTCGCCGGGGTAGCCGGTCCCGTCGAAGGATTCGTGGTGATGCTCGACTGCTTTCCGCAGCAACTCGCTGGCCGGCAAGGTGGCGACGATTTCCCCTCCCACCCGAGCGTGCATCTTTACCAGATAAAACTCCTCATCCGTCAGCGGGCCGGACTTGTTGAGAACCCGTTCGGGAACGAAAATCTTTCCCACATCGTGCACCCGGGCGGCGTAGGCGATATCATCGACTTCTTCCGGAGATAATCCCAAAGCCCGCGCCATGAGTTCGCTGTAGCGAGCAACCATTTCGCCGTGCCCCGCGCAATTCAGTTCGCGCAACTCCGCGGCGCGAGTCAGCGCCTCAATCGCCTCCCGCAGTATCTGGACGCCGCCTTCTTCGTCCCCGCCGTTTTCGCTGCTAAGCTTCCGCAGCGTGCTGAGGAGTTCATCAAGGTGTTCCGGTCCGGTGTGCTCGCGATGCAGGAAGCCCTCGATATATCCAGAGATCAGCTGCCGCTGCATTGCGCAATTCTCGTTGTCTCCCGATTCGTCGGCAATCGAGACCCGATCGCCCCCTGCATGCTTGGAAACATACATTCCAGCGTCCGCGACGCGAATAATTTCTTCCGCGGTAAAGCCGTGTACCGGAAAGCTAGCCACGCCGAAACTGCCGGTGATGAGATGCTCCTGCAGCATCGGGTCGGTCGAAAGCCAGAGTCGCAGACGCTCCGCCAGTGCCTGGGCCTGCTCCACGCCGGTTTCCGGCATGAGAATGATAAATTCGTCGCCGCCGTAGCGCGCCACCACATTCGACTGGCGGCATTTCTGCTCCAGCAACCGGCCCACACGCGCCAGCACCAAATCGCCTTCGAGATGGCCCAGCGTGTCGTTCACTTCCTTGAATTTGTCGAGGTCAATCAGCACCACTGAAAATGGACGCCCTGAGCGCGAAGCTCGCTTCCATTCTGAGCTGAGTGCCTCCCAGAAAAAGCGCCGCGTTTTGATGCCGGTGAGACCGTCGGTGATCGCCGTCTGCTGCAATTTCTGAAACACGAACGAGTTGTGCAGCGCCGTGGCCAGCAGGTCGGCCAGCGTGTTCATGATCAGCACATCTTCCGGCGAGAACGCATCCTCCTGCCGGCTCTCCACATTGAGCACGCCTAGCAGAGTCTCACCATAAGTAATCGGAATGCACAGCACGGATCGCGAATCGGGCAGCACACCCTGTAACGGCTCTTCTCGCGTCGTCTGCACCAGCGCCCACTCCCCAGTTCGCGCCACCCGCCCCAGAATTCCCACGCCAAGCGGGATCCGCATGCCCAGAGCTTTGGCCGTGACTCCGGCTTCTGCCTTGATCTCAATGTCCTTCCGAACGTAATCGAAGATGCCGATGCCGATGTGATCGAAGCGGAAGGTCTTCTGGATGTGACCAACAATCTCCAGCAGCATCTGTTCCGCATCTTCGCTGGAGATAGCAGTCTTAGAAATGCTGTTGAGAAATGCGAACTGGCGCGACCGCCGTTGCTCCTCGGCAAATAACCGCGCGTTCTCCACCGCCACCGACACCTGTCCCGCTGCCGTCTGCATCACTTCCAGGTCGCGCTGCTCGAAGACATATTCGCGCTCCGCGCTCATGACCGCCATCACGCCAGCAGGCTTGCCGCCCTGCAAAATGGGCGCGCCGCAGAAGCACTTGGAGGGTCTTAGCGGAATGTAGGTCGTGCCCAGGCGTTCGCGGGCCTTCTCCAGATCAGCGCGAATCAGCAACGGTTGCCCGGTGCGCAGAATGTACTCGGTCAGTCCATTGTCTACCTTGCGTGAACGCTTGGGCAGAACCTGGCCTTTTTCCACTTCGAACTCGAAACGGATGTGCTCGCCTTCTTGAAAGGCCACGTAAAAATCACCGGTGTCAAAGATCTGCCCCAGTTCCTTGTAAACCGTACGCAGGATCTCGTCCTGATCGAGACGCGAACTGATGGCTTGCCCGATCTGGGTCAGAAGCTCGTATTCCTTCGTGCGGCGCTGGGCGTTGTGCATGACCACATAGTTTTCGAGGGTCAGTCCAATCTGCAACGCCAGCCCAATCAGCAGCCGCAGGTTCGAGGAGCCGAACATGCGGCGCTCTGCATGGGGAAAAATGATCACGCCGAAATTGTGCTCTCGAGTCTGCAGGCTGACGGCCGTAATGTTCCGGATATTTTCTTCCGCCATCACCTTGCGAAACTGCTCAAAGCGGGCGCCCGGAAACGCCGGCAGCGGTTCCGACATCTCCGAGAAATTGTGGAAGGTCACAAATCCGCCGCGCCGGTACGCCAGCTCTGCAATATATTCTCCGGCGCCGCTCTTCTCCATCTTGCTGACCAGTTCAGCCGAAAATCCTTGTTGCACCGAGGGCAGAATGGCGCGCCAGCGCTCGGAAACGTAGATCATCGCGCGCCCGGTCGGTAAAGGCGCCACCAACCGGTCCAGGATGCTTTGCAGGCTGGGCACAAGATCCTCAGCCGAAAGCAGCCGCATGGGATCCACACCCAGGGTAGAGAAAGCCAGCGCGTTTTCCTGTACCGCGTTGCGCTCGTTCTCAAAGAGCACCATCACCATGGCGATGCCCAGCAGCATCTGCGGGATCTGCCCCAGATAATGCTCCGCGCTGCCAAACATAACCAGGGACGGATCTTGCAGCTCTCCGAAAACCATCAGCACCGCCCACAACGCCAGCGAAATCGCCAGAAACGTAAAGGCCAGCGAATTCTTGCGATGCGCATACCGATAGAAATAAAAAGAGCAATACAGAAGCACAACCCCTAAGCCAATAGCCAGCGGTAGTTGCACATGAGGAAGGGTGTCGGGACGAAATACGCCTCCCGCCATCTGCGCCTGCAAATTCCACCACGCAAGTGCGATTCCCGTTCCGCCCACCGCGACGTCGTACCATCGCCAGCGAAATTTCTGCCGCCCCATCAGCCGTGTTGAGACGAAGATGCAAAGCGCCATCGCCATCAGCAACAACGAACTGAAGAACGACACCAGGGCCGACGGCCGGCGGAACGCAAACCAGGCGTCTAGGGCATAGTGCAGCGTATACGCGGCCCAGCCCAGTTGCCACGCGCGAAAATATTGATGCCGGCTCTGCTCGTAGAGGTAGGTAAACAACAGGAACAGCAGCAGGGCGACGAGCCCCGGGCCGACGACCATCGTGGTGGCAATACTATCCATCGTTCTGGGGAAGGCTGTCCCCGCAACCGCTTACATTAAAGAAGTCTTCGACTCCAATGTTTTCATACCATCCTAGACAAAACAATACTCTTTGGATGAGAAAATCCGCCCTGGGACCGCCTTGAGGTAACCTTCCGATGGTTACCGGAGATACTTGACGCGCCACCGCAGGGAAGCCGTTCCGTACCAACAGTGCACACGAGCCCCGGACGCCTCGTCCGGGCGGTTCGGGCCCGCCCGGGTAATCGGTTTCTTAAATGAGTTATAGTGTTGGTTCCACATAAATTCCGGCCTTCGATCGGCCGGGCTCCGAAATCCCGAGCGTTCAGGCAGGAGCGTCGACCCCAGCCTGCACCCGGACAAAGGCTATGAGCACATCGAATCCCGAGACCGAGGCCGCAAAACTGCCCGCCGAGTCTCGCCCCTCTAACTTCATCCGCGACATCATCCTCGAAGACCTGAAAACCAACAAGTACAACGGCCGCGTGCAGACCCGCTTCCCGCCCGAGCCCAACGGATACCTCCACATCGGCCACGCCAAAGCCATCTGCCTGGACTTCGGCCTGGCCAACGAATTCGGCGGCCACACCAATCTCCGCTTCGACGACACCAATCCCGAGAAGGAAGAAACCGAGTACGTCGACTCCATCATGGAAGATGTCAAGTGGTTAGGCTTCCAATGGGATGAACTCCACTACGCCTCCGACTACTTCGACCAGCTCTATGAGTGGGCTGTGCAACTAATCAAAGCCGGCAAAGCCTACGTAGACGATCTCAGCGCCGATGAAATCAGAAAATACCGCGGCACCCTGACCGAGCCCGGCAAAGACAGCCCATTCCGCAACCGCTCGGTAGAGGAAAACCTGAATCTCTTCGAACGCATGCGCGCCGGCGAATTTCCCGACGGCACCAGAGTTCTCCGCGCGAAAATCGACATGGCCTCGCCCAACTTCAACCTCCGCGACCCGGTGATGTATCGCATCCTCCACGCCGACCACCACCGCACCGGCAGCAAGTGGCCCATCTACCCCATGTATGATTTTGCTCATGGGCAGTCGGACTCGCTTGAGCGGGTTACGTCATTCAATGTGTACCCTCGAGTTCGAGGATCATCGGCCGCTCTACAATTGGTTCATCAAAGAGTTGGGAATTTTCCCGTCGCAGCAGATCGAATTCGATCGCCTCAACCTCACCTACACGCTGCTTAGCAAGCGCAAGTTGTTGCAACTCGTGCGCGAAGGCCGCGTCAGTGGCTGGGACGATCCCCGCATGCCCACTCTTTCGGGCATCCGCCGCCGCGGATACACGCCTGAGGCGATTCGCAATTTCTGCGGAGCCATCGGCGTCTCGAAAACCACCGGCTCGATCGAGCTAGCCATGCTCGAGCACTTCGTTCGCGAAGATCTCAACAAACGCGCCCCGCGCGCCATGGCCGTCCTGCGCCCGCTGAAGGTCGTGATCGACAATTATCCCGAGAACCAAACCGAAGAAATGGAAGCGGTCAACAATCCCGAGGATCCCGGCGCGGGCACGCGCAAGGTGCCGTTCTCGCGCACCCTCTACATCGAGCAGGACGATTTTCGCGAAGTTCCTCCGCCGAAATATTTTCGCCTGTCGCCCGGACGCGAAGTCCGCCTGCGCTACGGCTATTTCGTCACCTGCAAGAGCGTCGTGAAGAACGAACAAGGCGAAGTGGTCGAAGTCCACTGCACCTACGATCCCGCAACCCGAGGCGGAAACAATCCGCCCGACGGCCGTAAAGTAAAATCCACCATCCACTGGGTCTCCGCCGCCCACGCCGTAAATGCCGAAGTTCGCATCTACGAAAACCTTTTCAGCAAAGAAGACCCCAGACGAAATCTCCGAGGGCGAAGACTTCACCGCGAACTTGAGCCCGCTTTCTCTCGAAGTCCTGACCGACGCCAAGCTAGAACCATCGCTAGCCAACCCCAAATCAGGCGCCCGCTACCAGTTCGAGCGCCTGGGATACTTCTGTGCCGACCCCGACTCCACTCCCAACAAACCAGTCTTCAACCGCACCGTCGCATTGAAAGACACCTGGGCAAAAATCGAAAAGAAACAGTAGAGCGGACTCCTCGCTGCCTTGACCTTGTTACACACCAGGGCACGTCTTCCTGACAGGGCAGTAATTGCACGGCGGCGAGGTGACGATCCCGTCTTTAGGCTCTCCGCCCGCCGGCAAGCCAAAGAACCAGGCTTCGCGGAATTGTTCATATTTTCTGCCATACGTTCCATAGTCTCCGGAGTATCCGGAAGGAAGGCTAACGAAGTGGAGGGAGTGAAGGCGAGCATCGGGATGATGTACCAGACGCCGAGGGGCACGATGTACACCGCAAGAATATCGATTTGCTTAGCCGTGTACGCCTTTTGTTTTGGTTTCGTATTTGATAAATGATGGACGCCCACTCGATAGGCGCTCCCGGTTTTGTACGAACCGGACTTCACCTGCACCCGCCAGAGCCGACTGCCTGAATCCACGATGAAATCGTAGGGCTCGCTGTCGCCGTATGGTTTGGTCACGGCGAAGCCCATGCTTGCGGCTTTGGCAAGAAAGGCGAGTTCGACGATTTCTCCACGCCACTTGACATTGCGGACGAAGGGCTTCTTGGGTTTCGCAGATGGGGTGGTGGCGTTCATTTCAGATTTTCGTTTCATAGCCAATAAAAAAAGGCGCAGGGGTTAGCCTGCGCCTGATTCTCCTTTTTTTGTGTCGTCATCCTGAGCGAAGCGAAAGATCTATGCAAGCCCTCGCAGCGGACATCGTGGGAGACAAAGAAAAGGCGCAAGCCGTGTAGCCTGCGCCTTTCGCTTAATCTACCAGTTATAGTATATCACATTGGCTATGCTAACTATGACATGGTTTCCAACTTTATTTTATGTTTGGAATGAGGGGTTTAGCGGAAATTCGATGCCCAAGGGGGCTTGACAAGATTTCGGCCGCGACAAAATCCTCCGTGTGCGAAAATCAGGATATGAAGGCCTTACTTACTATTTTTCTCCTGGTATCGTCATTAGCTTTTGCGCAAGACCCAGCGGCAGTCGCTGCCGCTGAGGCCGCGTGCGGGCCGAAAGACGTTAGTTTCGACGCCAAGCCCGACGCGACCCAGCATCCCTCTCCTCAACCCGATGCCGGAAAAGCGCTGGTTTATGTAATCCAGGAATTCGGCGAGATGCAATGTGAGAACTGTGCCCTCACCAGGGTGGGCCTCGATGGCAAGTGGGTCGGAGCCAACCAGGGTAACTCCTATTTGTTCTTCTCGGCCGACCCGGGAGAGCGCCATCTCTGCCTGAACTGGCAATCGCGGCTCAAAGCACGATCCCGAGTGGTCGCGCTGGCAAACTTCACCGCCGAGGCGGGAAAGGTTTACTACTTCAGAGCGCGGATCTTCTTCGGCGCCTACTTCGATCTGGACCCGATCAACAGCGACCAAGGCAAGCTACTGGTGGCCCTGTCGGGATTCAGCATTTCTCATCCCAGAAATCAGCCGACGCCGAAGTAGCGGTGCACGGTGGCGCTAAAGCGCCGACACAATTTCAGCGACTTAGCGGCCCGACCGAAGTCGGGCCCTTCCCAAAACCTGCGTAAATTCGTCCTTTTTCCGCAGCCTCTAAAGTCGCGCTCTGATACGGATCGCGCAGCAGGGTGCACCACCCTTCGTGTCCTTTGTGAGGGTGGGGATTGCTGTGTTGGCTTGCCTGTCACAAATCTGTGCGACAATCTCAAAACCATGCATCGCGTTGATGATCAAGAAACTCGCGCGAAAGAAATGCATATCGCCTACGCGCTGGCCGCGATCGCCGTTCTCCTGCAGATGCTGACCAACGGACGCTACGGCTACTTCCGCGACGAACTCTACTATCTGGCAGCGAGTGAGCATCTGGCCATCGGCTACGTCGACTTCGCTCCGCTGATCGCCTGGCTCACGCGTGCCAGCCGCCTCGTATTCGGCGATTCTCTCCACGCCATTCGCCTGCTGCCTGCGCTTGCCTTCGGGGCCGAAGTCCTGCTTACCGGCTCCATCACACGGGAACTTGGCGGGAAACGCTGGGCCGTGCTGCTCGGTTGCGGTTCGGTGGCGCTGGCTCCGGTGATCGTTGGCAACGCGGGCCGTCTCTCCATGAATCCCCTCGAACCCCTGTTCTGGATGGGCTGCGTCTATGTTCTGCTGCTCGCTATCAACCGCCAGCAGCCAAGACTTCTGTTGTGGTGCGGAGTCCTCCTCGGCTTCGGCCTCGAAAACAAGCATTCGACGGTGTTCTTTCTGGGCGCGCTGGTCGTGGGATTATTGGCAGCTCCCGAGCGTCGACTGCTCGCCACCAAGTGGTTCTGGATCGCTGCTGCCATCGCCTTTGCCATCGCGCTGCCCAACGTCGTCTGGCAACATCTGCATCATTTCCCCACGCTCGAAGACTTGCGCAACGTAAAAGCCATCCACAAGAACGTAGAGTTGCCGCCGCTGCCGTTTCTCGGCCAGCAGATTCTGATGCTCGCGCCAGTCAGCGCGCTGGTCTGGATCGCGGGACTTGGATTCTTGCTGTTCCACAGTGATGGCAAGCGCTACCGCATTCTGGGCGTAACGTATCTCGTTTTTTTAGCGGTGATGATGGCGCTGAAGGGAAAAGATTATTATCTCGCGCCGATTTATCCCATGCTGTACGCCGCCGGCGGAGTGTTCTGGGAGACGCTGGCAGAGTCGCATGCCCGCTGGCGCTGGCTGCGCGTCGCCTTGCCCGTCTTCGTGTTGGGGTTGGGGCTTCTGGCCGTGCCCATCGTGCTTCCGATTCTGCCCCCGTCGAAAGTCGTTCCTTACATGGAAGCGCTCGGCATCAAGGTACCTAAAACCGAAACCCACATGCAAAGCCTGCTCCCGCAATACTTCGCCGACGAGTTCGGATGGCCCGAGATGGTCGAAACCGTGGCGGGCGTGTATAACTCGCTTCCGCCCGACCAGCGCTCTAAGACCGCAATCTTCGCGGACAACTACGGCGGAGCGGGCGCGATCGATTTCTTTGGCCCGCGTTATGGACTACCCAAGTCGATCAGCGCTCATCAGAATTATTACTATTGGGGGCCGAGGCAATACACTGGCGAGAGCATCATCCTGCTGGAAACGGATCTCGAGGATGCCCAGCGCTGGTGCGGCAGCGTCGATCAGGGGCCGGCGATCGCTCCGTATTACGGTATGGGGTGGGAGCACTACACCATCCTGATCTGCCGCAATTTAAAGCAACCCCTCGCGGAAGTCTGGTCCCAGCTCAAGCACTGGGATTGACAACAACCTGTAGAGTGGACATTCCTGTCCGCTGCCGTTGATCTTCATCTTGTTGGAACCGGGGAAAAATCAAAACCAACATCAACAGCGGCGGACAAGAATGTCCGCCCTACACGATCGTTCTAACTGTGGGCGTGCGGACTTTGCGCGGGATTCTTCACCGGCGGCGGCGGAGCCTTGACCACTTTGACTTCGAAATCCACGGGCAATTGTTTGGGAGGATAGCACGCAGCCTTGTCGCAGGCCTGGTATCTCAATCGTCCGCGAATCTCATACTTGCCCGGCAGCATGCTCGCCAGCGGACGCACCTGCACTGACAGGTTGAACTCTCCGCTGTAGACGCTGATCTTCTCGTCGGGAGCAAAGGCAAAGCTCATCTCGTCGCCCGCCGGATAAGTGATCTTCCCGACTACGATGTCGGTGGGCACGTCGAGTTTCAGCGTGGTGGGAATCAGATATTCCGCCGCCGGGGTGTTGGAGTTGATGTGGAAGCCTGAGCCGATGTGGAATCGCAACTCCACGTCCGTAGCTTTACCGCGAATGACGGTAGCGATGCCCGGGGTCGACAGAGTCACCGACGGCGATTTCTTTCCCGGCGAATCCTGCGCCATGAGCAACGCAGAGGAGAGCCAGAAGAACAGCGCGATTTTTGTGATCGAGCTCAATGTTTAATTCTGCGTCTGTGCCACTGAACTCGGGCCCAGAATTTTCTTGATGTCATCCTCGATCTCGCCGCGCCCTTTTAATCCGAACGCCTTGTCGACAACATTGCCGGCGCGGTCAATGTAAAACGTCTCCGGCAGGAACTGCACTCCGCCGTAATCATCGCCAACGGATTCCTTCCCGATCAGGATGGGATAATTTACCTTCATGCTCTCCGCGAACTTCCCGATCTCCTTGGTACTCGCGTCATCCATCGCCACTCCAAGAAACTGCACCCCTGCCGAAGCATACTGCTTCTGCAAATCAACAAACCACGGCATCTCAATCTTGCACGGCTCACACCAGGTCGCCCAGAAGTTCAGGACTACGGGTTTGCCGCGGTAATCGGAGAGGCGGACGGTTTTTCCATCGAGGGACTGCAGGGTGAAGTCGGGGGCGGCTTTCATTTGGGCTGCGCCGGTGGTGATTCCCTGGGAGGAGTGCCGGGCTCGTTTGAAACCGAACACCAGCATGAGAGCGATCACCATTGCGACCACTATGATTACGGCCGGATCACGTTTCACAGAAAACTCCAATCAGAGCGCGAATCGATTCAGGAACGACAAGTAATTCGAAATGATAGTGAATCGTCCCAATACTAACAGTATGCCCAAGGCGATCAGCAATGCGCCGCTGGCCACTTCGATGGCGTGCATGTGGGCGCGGAAGCGGCTATAGAACTTGAGAAAGCGTTCGACGCCGAGAGCGGTGAGGAGGAACGGCACTGCGAGTCCCATGGAGTAGATGGCCAGCAGCATGATGCCTTTTGTAATGGAGTCCTGGGCGGCGGCGAAAGTCAGGATAACGGTCAGAACCGGCCCCACGCACGGCGTCCAGCCGAAGGCGAAGGCAAAGCCAATCACAAATGCGCCCCACGCGGTGCTACCGCCTTTCACGCTGTGCAGACGCGCGTCGGTGTAGAGAGCTTTGATTTTGAAAACTCCGGTCAGGTGCAGGCCGAAAAGAATAATGACAACGCCTGCGATTTGCGCGAGGGTTGACCGGTAGCGCGACAGCATCTGGCTGACTTCGGTCGCGACCGCTCCCAGAGTGACGAAGACAACGCTGAATCCCAAAATGAACGCGACAGAATTCAGCATGACTTTGCGGAGCAGTTGGGACTCCTGCGTCTTGAGTTGTTCGACGCCTACGCCAGAAATCAGCGAGACGTATCCCGGCACCAGCGGCAGCACGCAGGGCGAAAGGAACGACACCAGGCCGGCGAGAAAGGCCGCGATGGGAAGAGGAAGGCTCGTCATTACAAAGTTATTCTACCTGCGAGGGGCATTTGTGCTGGGAAATTAATGGCAGGTGAATGGCTCGGCGGACATCCTTTGTGAACCTCCGTGTCCTTTGTGGTTTCGGCGTTTTGCAGTTCGTCAACCACAAAGGACACGAAGGTACACAAAGGAAGATGGGATGGGATAGCGTGGGCGCCCGCGCCTCATTGGTTACTTCTTCTTTTTGGGGGCAGACGGTTCGGGGGGTTGGGGTTCTGGGGTTACGGATGTGGGAGCTTCGGCGAGGGCTTTGCGGATCAAGCCCAGCGGAACAACCGCGGTCAGCACGGCTCGGTCTCTTTCTGGTTGAATTTTCAGGCTGTCGAGGAAGGCTTTGATGTCTGGATCGGGCCCGGCTGTGGAGACCGAGCTTTCGGCAGTGCGAAAAATATTGAGGAATGTGTCGATCCGTCCGACTAACTGGCCGGCTTCTTCTTCGCTTCCGGCAAACGCTTGAGCCTTGAAATGGACGGCCCCGAGATAGCGCACCGAGGCCACGACGGTCGCGGGTTTCGAGAAGAGAAAGGACCATCCTGTGGGGCCGGAGGCAGCGAGATCTCCCGAAGGTTGAATTTTGAAGACGGCCCAGCCGAGGCTGGCAAAAGGAACCTCCTTGTAATACTGGCGCAGAAGCGGCGGGTCCGCCGAACGGTGAGGCCAGCTTGCGGGAGCGAGCGATGATTCCGCGGATGACCAGCGGGTCATCGAGATTCGAGGCGGCGACTGTGTCGACGCCCAGAATGGCCACTCGCACCGTACGTCCCTGAAGCGGGATGTTGAAGATATCCCGAGTTTGGTAATTTTCGACCGAACTGGAGATACGCCCCAGGTAGTTCCGCAGGCGTTCGCCGTCGATTTTGCCCACAAAGACTTCGGAGAAGCGAGGCTGCTGGGCGCTGTCCGGGCTGCCGCCGGGCGACTTTGCGGGATAATGGATTGCCACTGCCGCCTCATCCAGATCGCGCTCGAACTGAAACCCAGTTGCCTGGATGAACTGCTCGTAATCCGGATCGTGAGGCACGGCCGGCAACTCGCCGGTGACGTTGGCGCGTCGCATCCATTGCAGGTCTACATACACGAAGCCGTCGGCTGCCGGAAGTAGACGCGCGGGCTCGGGTGGGGCATGCTTGCGCAGCACGACGGCGAGAGCAACCGCCGCTGCAACCAGCAGGACGGCCAGAATGATGGGGAGGCGGCGTCGTATTCGCATGGAAACGTGGACGCTCCGGCGAAAGGCCTTACGCATCACGCCGAAGTGCCAAGGATTCGGTCATGATAGCATTCGCGAGGACGGCTCGTTTTATCATTCGGGATGCGATAAGGCGAGACCCAGTTGCCGGTTGCCAGTTCTCAGTTCCCGGTTTGTCGTTCTCGGTTTCCCCGGTCGAGGGCATCTGGAGGTTCTTACATGTCTAACAGCAAATGGTCCGGTGCTCCGACGGTCGGCGTCGAGTGCATTATTCCGATCCTGAGGGTTAACAGTCTCGCTGCGAGCCTGCGCTATTACGTGGATGTGCTCGGCTTCAAGGTGGACTGGGGCGGCGGGGAAAACTCGATCATGGCGTCGGTTTCGCGCGATGGCCGGGCGATCATGTTGTGCCAGGGTGAACAAGGGCAGGCGGGAACGTGGATCTGGATCGGAGTCGAAGACATCGAGCCGCTGTTTGCGGAGTACAGTGGCAAGGGTGCGAGGTTCCGAGAACAGCCGACCAACTACCCATGGGCATACGAGATGAGAATCGAGGACCCTGACGGACACGTGCTGCGCTTCGGATCAGAGCCCAAGGCTTAGGGGTCCGAACAGAATGCAGAGATCCTTCGTCGGCAGGCCTTCGCCTTGCGAAGGCCCGAACCTCCTCAGGACGATAGCGTGAACTTTATGTTCGTGCTTGCGCGGACGCTTACTTATGCGACGCTCTTTATCGGGCTCGTTCTGGTCTTCGTGCCGGCGCGGATCCTGTCATGGTCTGGTGTCGTCCGACCGGCTGAACTTGGCATCGTCGAGTCAATCGGTATCGTTGTGGGCGCTGTGGGTGGCGCGCTTGCCTTGTGGTGCGTTATGGCCTTTGCGTTGGTCGGCAAAGGAACGCCCGCTCCGTTCGATCCGCCCCGCAAGCTGGTTGTGCGGGGCCCGTATCGCTACGTGCGCAACCCGATGTACATCGGGGCGGCACTCGCGCTGTGCGGAGCGGCCATCTTCTACCGCTCGATTCCGCTGTTGGCATACCTCGGACTGTTTCTCATCGCCACTAACGCCTTCGTACTGTGGTATGAGGAACCGACGCTGGCGCGACTTTTCGGCGAAGACTACCGAGCTTATCGGGCGCGGGTGCGGCGCTGGCTGCCGCGCAGGTAAAACAAGCGCTGGTATGGATACGGGGCACGAGAGCGGAGTTTGCTCGGTGGCTTCTGGGGCCGCTGGGCATTGCGAACGCGTTCCTCGCATACAATCAATGCGGGAGGTGGGACGATGCATAAGCGTAATGGGATTGGGCTTTTCGTAATTGCGATCGCGGTGTTGGCGATCGCCGTAACGGCGACCGCGGGAACGAAAATTCAGGGCACGACCGCGCTGACGGATTTCCAGCCCGCGGGAACGACCGACAAGGACCACAAGCATCAGCAGTACGATCTGTCCTTCACGGCGTCGGGCATGCAATATACCTGCCGCACGGAGCCTAATAAGTCGATCAATGCGACCGATTTCGTTGTGGGCAGCAGCATCAAGTACCAGATCGACGGCAACAAGGGCAAAGTGAAGAATGCCAGCGGCAAGCAGATCGAGTGTACGATCATGCGCGTGGCAGATGCGGCGGCTCCGCAGAAGTAACGCTGGTCTCTTCAAACGAGGGTTCGCCCGAGCGAAGTGCGGCGGTGCGACCTGACGAATCGCGGCAGGCGTTTCCGCGATGAAAAGGGACACTCACTATGGCGTCTGTACTGATCACAGGGACAAGCACAGGGATTGGCCTGGCGACCGCGCTGGCCCTCGGCCGGGCAGGACACAAGGTTTACGCTACCATGCGCAATCCGTCCCGAGCGCCCGCACTGGGGGAGACGACGGCGCGGGAGAAACTTCCGATCAAGATCTCGGTCATGGATGTTGACTCGGACAGTTCGGTAGCCACAGGGATTGCGAACATCCAAAAGGATGCCGGGCAGATTGATGTGCTGGTCAACAACGCCGGGGTGGAACGAAACGGGTCGGTCGAGGAACTGCCTTTGGCCGATTTTCGCGCGGTGATGGAGACCAACTATTTTGGCGCTTTGCGGTGCATCAAGGCGGTGCTGCCGCAGTGGCGTCAACGGAGGAGCGGATGCATTATCAATGTTTCGTCGGTAGCCGGGCGCATCGCTACGTCACCGCTAGCTCCCTATACCGCATCCAAGTTTGCTTTGGAGGCGCTCAGCGACGCACTGGCGCAAGAGATGAAGATGTTTAACGTCCGCGTCGCGATCGTCGAACCGGGCATCATCGAAACTCCAATGGCGACGGGATTGCAGGAACGCCGCGATGGTTCCCCTTACCCTCAGCAACGGCGTCTGGCCCATCTTTTTACGGCGGCGCTAAAGAATCCCGCACCGCCGTCGCTGGTGGCGGAGAAGATCAAAGAGATCATCGAGAGGGGGACCTGGCAACTGCGGCATCTCGTCGGACCCGATGCGTTGCCATTTATGAAATGGCGTGACTCCATGACCGATGAAGAGTGGGTAGGCTTTCATTCCGCGGACGACGAAACCTGGTACAAGGGCATGGAAGGCGACTTCCACTTGAGCATCCCTCGCGGGAAGTGAGGGCTGCATTGTCCGTTGTTACGGAAGCGGTGGTGGAGTCAGCCCGATAAATGTCGTCCCCTGGAATTTCCCCTGGGCGTCGAAGTTCCAGGTGAACAGGGCGAATCCGGCGCGGGCGCACGCGTGGCATCCGTTGAGCAGCGGATAGCTCACGACAAATTGAGTTCCTCCATTGGGTCCTGATTGCGAGTTGGGCCAAGTCTTGCCGTCGCGATCTCCCGGCCACAAATTGACGTTGGGGAATTGGTTCTTCACATCCTGAAACTGGAAGCTCTGTTCCATGGTTTTGGTGTCGAGCAGCTTCAGATCCTCAACGTTGATGATTTCGGGCTTGCCATTCACAAACAGAAGACCATTATTCGTGTTCGCGCGCAGGGGATAAGTGATCCATGCGAAGGAGACCGGGCTCTCGGGTTGGAAGCCGGTCATAATGCCAAAATCGCCGTGGCTTTGTTTGTACAGTTGGCGAGTGAAAGTAACCGCGTCGGGTGGGGCAGCGGCCTTTGCCATCTGGGCAATGAAGCAATCGACGTCACTGGGATGGGGGTCGCAGGCAGAGTGGGCGGTTGCCAGGAACTGGGGCGTAATCTGCCATACTGCCGACGAACCAATCTTCCCGGGGCTACGTTGCGATTGTGCGGTCGTGGATGCGGCCAGGCAGACAGCCAATAGGAGTAGATAGGCATTCCTGATTTTCATTCTCTTGCGCTTCCTTTTGGAGCAAACATTCTATACTTTGCCGGGCAGTCCGGTATCGTCGTGAAAGTCATGGCGATCGTCGTTAGGTTACGAATGGCGACCAAATCGCTCATCTTGCGAGACGGGATCTGATCAGCAAGCCGTATTCGAGGGTGCCACTTGTTCAAGCTCGCGATCCCGGTGCTCCACGTGATCAGCTCGGCGGCGGCGCAGGAGTTCTATTGCAACCTGTTGGGCTTCCGCCGGGACTTCTCTTATCGCGTTGACGAGACGAAACCTGACCCCTGTTATATGGGGCTGGTGCGCGACGGTGCTTGGCTGCACGTTTCTTCTTTTGCCGGTGACGGGATTTCTGGCGGCGTGGTGTATCTGCTGGTGGATGACGTGGATGGGCTGCATGAGGAACTGCTGCGAAAAAATGTGAGCGTCGATCTTGCGCCGACTGACCAGGCGTGGGGCAACCGCGAGATGTATGTGAAGGATCCGGACGGGAACAGCATCCGGTTCGTCCGGCAGAATGGCGCTTAAGCCGTGACGGTTGGCTGTTCCCCCTGACGGGGCGGATCTGGTTGCGTCAAGATTACCGTTATGGTACCTTTTAGAATTGTCCCGGACATCTGGAAGGGATCAGAGGGATATATGCGCCCGCGGAGGGTGCGTTGTCTCCGACTGCTGGCGTAGCTCAGTTGGTAGAGCATCTGATTTGTAATCAGAGGGTCGGGGGTTCAAATCCCTTCGCCAGCTCCAGCATTTGATTGATCGTTAATCGGTTGAGCCGGCATTTGAGTCGAGTCTGGTTCCGGAACGCAGGGCATTTTGCGCGGCGCGGCGGCGTAACAGATTTTTCCCAACGGCACTCCATAAGGAATTTTTCCAAGTGTGGTGTTTGCGTGCGAGAGGATTTTCGCGCGCACTCGGTTTTTCTATTGGGTCATTGCCCGCCGTAGCATCATTTTCCGTGCGCAGCGCAAAGGTTTCGGGAATTGCGGTTTGTAGCGGAAGTTTGCACAGGTGGGTGAGTGGTTAAAGCCAACAGACTGTAAATCTGTCCCTCCTTGCGAGGTACGAAGGTTCGAATCCTTCCCTGTGCACCAGGTTGAGGCGGTTTGCGGGCGTGAGCGAAGCGGGAGCCCGCAGCCGAAATCCCGAGCGTTGTTTGCGAGGGATCTCAGTGATTCGAGCGGAGCAGGACCCTGCGGGCGAAATCCCGGGCGGACGCGAGGGATCGAGTGAAGCGTTTGATGATGGCGCTGGCCGCGTTCGTGGCTTTGGGAATTTTGTCCTGGACGACGATCGACGACCAGCGAATTCGCCTGGCGACTCTGGCGGTGCTAGCGCTGTTCGCACTGAAGACGTGGGTGCGGAGGAAAGATGTGCTGCACCCGGACGGTGGTAACGATACCAAATAGATTAGGCAACAGTCCCTTGAAAAGGTTTGCTGAAGGCTGATTGCTGAGTGCTGGTTTTCGCCGATGTAGCTCAGTTGGTAGAGCACTCCCTTGGTAAGGGAGAGGTCATCAGTTCAATCCTGATCATCGGCTCCAGGAATTGAGTAGTGGAGATCGGCGGGCCGGGGCTTTTGGTTTTGGCTAAGAGCTGACGGCTAATGGCTGGTTTAAGGGCGGGAGTAACTCAGTGGTAGAGTCACAGCCTTCCAAGCTGTTGGTCGCGGGTTCGATTCCCGTCTCCCGCTCCAGAATTGACGGTATAGGACGGTGTCTCGGGCTGGTTGTTTTCGACCCGTTACGTCGGGCAGCAACTGAAGGTGGAAAAGGGTAATCAAGGATGACGATCAGCATAAGGACAGATGTTTTTGAAAGGTTCCGGGCGGCTATCGACGATGTTTTGGATTCGCCGTTGCCGAATCGACGAGCGCAGGCCGAGAGTTTTCTTGGAAGTCTCAAGTTCGCCGGTGTGAGACTTTCTGAGTTTAAAAAGGTAGCACTCGACCTTCCTGCCGGAGGCGGTGCCTACAAAGGCGCCGAGGCCTTACCTTCAACACCTGAGCTGTACCTACAACTCACGCAAGAAGAACGTTCGGAGTTGAGCTGTTACATGTCTGAAAAGATTGAGAAGCTGAAGAAGGATTTCCCCGAGATCGTTCGGGGATTCGAGCAGCAATTTTCCTAGCTAGGGGATTAGCACCGTTATGGCGAAAGAGAAATTTGATCGTAATAAGCCGCACTGCAACGTAGGGACGATTGGTCACATTGATCATGGCAAGACGACGTTGACGGCGGCCATCACCAAGGTGTTGCAGAAGCACAACCCGAAGATCGTGTTCCGGTCTTTTGACAGCATTGATAACGCGCCGGAAGAAAAGGCGCGCGGGATCACGATTGCGACCGCGCACGTCGAGTACGAGACGGCGAACCGGCACTACGCGCACGTGGATTGCCCGGGGCACGCGGATTACATCAAGAACATGATCACGGGCGCGGCGCAGATGGATGGCGCGATTTTAGTGGTTGCTGCGACCGACGGTCCGATGCCGCAGACCCGCGAACACGTGCTGCTTGCGCGCCAGGTGGGTGTGCCTTACATCGTGGTCGCGCTGAACAAGTGCGATGCGGTGGATGATCCCGAGTTGCTGGATCTGGTTGAGCTCGAAGTGCGCGAGTTGCTGAAGAGCTACAAGTTTCCGGGCGACGATGTGCCGGTGGTACGGCTGTCGGCGCTGGGCGCGTTGAATGGCGAAGAGAAGTGGGAAAAGCAGATTGACGCGTTGATGGAAGCGGTGGACAAGAGTGTTCCGCAGCCGGCGCGCGAGCTGGACAAGCCGTTCCTGATGCCGATTGAAGATATTTTCTCGATCTCGGGACGAGGCACGGTGGTGACGGGACGAATCGAGCGCGGCAAGGTCAAAGTCGGCGAGGAAGTGGAAATTGTGGGCTTCCGCGACACCCGCAAGACGGTCGTGACCGGCGTCGAAATGTTCAAGAAGCAGTTGGACGAAGGCCTGGCGGGAGATAACGCCGGCCTGCTGCTGCGCGGCATTGGCAAGGACGATGTGGAGCGCGGCATGGTGTTGGCGAAGCCGGGATCGATCACGCCGCACACCAAGTTCAAGGCGGAAGTTTACATTTTGACGAAGGAAGAAGGCGGGCGGCACACGCCATTCTTCAAGGGATACCGTCCGCAGTTTTACCTGCGAACCACGGACGTGACCGGCGTAGCGGAGCTGCCGGCGGCAACGGAAATGGTGATGCCGGGAGACAACGTGAGCCTGGTGATTGAGTTGATCACGCCAGTGGCGATGGAAAAAGGCTTGCGCTTCGCCATTCGCGAAGGCGGACACACCGTGGGCGCAGGAACGATCAGCGAGATTGTGCAGTAGCAAGATGTCGTTGGTCGTTGGTCAGGCGTGGTCGGTTTGATCGACCGTGCTGAGAGTCGCGCAAAATGAATAGATCCTTCGGCGACAAAGAGCGTCGCCTTCAGGATGACAGAGTTTTGAGCCAGAAGCTAAGAGCTAGAAGCTTAGGAGCGGTTCTTTTATGCCCCGAGAAATTATTACGATGCAGTGCGGTGATTGCAAAGAGCGGAACTATTCGACCACCAAGAACCGGAAGACGACTCCGGACCGGCTGGAGATGAAGAAGTTTTGCAAGCGTTGCCGGAAGCATACGCCGCATAAAGAAGTGAAATAATTGAGTCAATGAATCATTGATTCAATGACTCAATAATTCAGGGGCGTAAGCTCAACGGTTAAACTGTCGGTCTCCAAAACCGAACTTGGGGGTTCGAATCCCTCCGCCCCTGCCAGAGATCGAAGCGAGAGACCGGAACCGGAAGTGGTGGGGTCGAGAAAAGAAGATGGCAAAGTCAATTACAGCACCGAGCGCGGACGAGCGAAGCCTCAGCGGCCGAGTCATGGCTTGGCCCGAGCGGGTCAAGACTTTTTACAACGACGTGCGCACGGAAATGAGAGAAGGTGACCACGCCTTCCTTTAAGGACGTGCAGGCCACGACTGCCGTAGTGATTATCACGGTTTTCCTGTTCGGGATGTATTTCTGGGCCGTGGACAACACCATCGGCAGCGGCATCAACTACCTGTTCAAGTATTTGACCCATCGCTGATGCCAAGGAAGGAAGCTGAAATCTTACAGCACGCTATGCAGGAAGAAAAAAACGAAACCGGAGCGGGCGGCGGAGAAAACGGAATACCGCCAAACGCGGACGGCGCTTCTGCTCCCGAGGCTCCACGCAATCCCAACATGAAGTGGTACATCATCCACTCTTATTCGGGATTCGAGCGCAAGGTGAAAGAGTCGCTGGAGTCGCGCATCCAGGCATTCGGGCTGCAGGAAAGAATCGGCAAGGTGCTCATTCCCGACCGAGTCGGTCACGGAAGTGCGCGGCGGCAAGAAGTACACCAGTGAGCGCATGTTCTATCCCGGCTACGTGCTGGTCGAAATGGATATGGACGACCACGTGTGGCATGTGGTGAAGTCCACCCCGCGGGTGACTGGGTTTGTGGGCACGGGCCAGCAGCCGACGCCGCTTTCCGAAGAAGAAGTGCAGCACATTGTGTATCGCGTGGGCGAGTCGAGAGACAAGCCCAAGCTCAAGGTCAAGTTCGAGAAGAATGAATCGGTGCGCATCACCGAAGGGCCATTCGCCAGCTTTACGGGCATTGTGGATGAGGTCAATGAAGACCGCGAAACGCTGAAGGTCATGGTCACGATCTTCGGGCGCTCCACGCCGGTGGAATTGGAATTCAATCAGGTGGAAAAAGTGGCGTAAGCATTCAGGCTAGAAGCTAGCAGCTTGGACAAGGCAAAGAGAGATCATGGCGAAGAAAGCAACAGGTTCGGTAAAGCTTCAGATTGCGGCGGGCAAGGCTACGCCCGCGCCCCCGGTGGGTCCGGCTCTGGGCCAGGCGCAGATCAACATCATGGAGTTCTGCAAGCAGTTCAATGCGCGCACCAGCGCGAAGGAACTGGAAGGACTCATCATTCCCGTGGTGGTGACGGTTTATAGCGACCGCACCTTCACCTTTATCACCAAGACGCCGCCGGCTTCGATTCTGCTTGAAACGGGCTGCGGGGATTGCCAAGGGATCGGGAACACCGAACAAAGATAAAGTTGGCAAGGTCACGGCCCGGCAAGTCGAAGACATCGCTAAACAGAAGATGCCGGACTTGAATGCGGCGTCGGTCGAAACCGCGATCAAGAGTATTCGCGGGACGGCGCGGTCGATGGGAATTGAAGTGGTTGGATAGTTTAGTTCGTGTAGAGACGTAGCTCTCGCTCGAGGGCGTTCAATTCCACATACGTAAGCAAGGTCAACACACTACGGCTCGTCGGAACAACGGCGAGCGGTGGGAGACGAGGAAGCAATGAAGAAGTCTGGAAAGAACATCACCAAGGCGCGGCAGGCGGTAGAAAACCGGCCCTATCCGATGCAGGAAGCAGTCACGCTCCTGCAAAAAGTGAAATACGCGAAGTTTGACGAGACGGTCGAAATCACGATGCGTCTCGGAGTCGATCCCAAGCATGCCGATCAGATGGTCCGAGGTACGGTCGTGCTGCCTCATGGTCTGGGAAAGTCGAAGAAGGTTCTGGTCATCGCCACCGGCGACAAGATCAAGGAAGCCGAGGCGGCCGGAGCCGATTTTGTTGGCGGCGAAGAAATGGTCGAGAAGATCAACAAAGAGAATTGGACCGACTTCGACGCGCTGATCGCTACTCCGGACGTGATGAAGTCCGTTGGCCGGCTGGGTAAAGTTCTTGGGCCCAAGGGTCTGATGCCGAATCCAAAGACTGGCACTGTCACTTTTGATGTCGGCAAAGCGGTGCAGGAAGTCAAAGCCGGTAAAGTGGAGTTCCGTACGGACAAGACGGCTTTGGTCCACGTGCCCGTGGGAAAGATTTCGTTTCCTCCCGAGAAGCTCGTTGATAATGCCACGACAGTCATCACCAGCGTGGTGAAGGCCAAGCCGACCGTGGCCAAGGGCAAATATGTGAAGGGCTGCTATCTCAGCTCCAGCATGGGCCCGGGAATTTCGATTGACACGAGCGCGGTAGAAGCCGCAGCGAAGGCTTAACTCCCGACCTTTGGTCGACCGGACAGGCGAGGGCGGCTGTCTCCACATGATTGATGAGGGATTAATAACATGGCTGTTACCAGAGCAAGAAAAACCGAGCAGGTTGAGAAGCTGGGCAAAGAGTTGCAGAACGTCTCCAGCTTGATTGTGACCACGTACAGCAAGCTTACCGTGGCCCAGGATTATGAACTGCGCAAGACGCTGCGAAGTTCTGGCGCGAAGTATCTCGTAGTGAAGAACACTTTGGCGGAACGCGCGGCCAAGGGCACGAAAGTCGAAGAGGCACTTAAGAACCTCACAGGCGTGACTTCAATCGCGTACACGACGGGCGATCCGGTCGCCTTGGCTAAGGCACTTTCGAAGTATGCCAAGGACAATCCGGAATTCACCTTCAAGTCCGGCGTGGTCGAAGGCCGAGTGATCTCGATCAATCAGATCCAGGCGCTGGCCACGATGCCGTCGAAGGAAGAGATTTATTCCAAGCTCCTGTTCTTGATGAACGCTCCGGCACAGCGGTTGGTGACGGTGATGAACGCCGTCGGCCGCGACATTGCGGTCGTGATCAACCAGGGCGTGGAGAAGGGCAAGTTCAAGGCTGACGCTCCTGCTGGAGCATAGGCCGCAGAGCCGGCGGGACGCCGGCGCTACACAGGTTTCGGGGCGGCGAGAGTCGTCCGAAAGGATTTAGTTGTCAGTGGTCGAGGGTTGCGCGGTTTTTGTTTTGCTGCGTTGTCTGGCGCGGTGAATCGGAAGCCTGGTCGCACTGGAAACTTTGACCGCAGACGGCGAAATCAGTAACTGATAACGATAGAAACGTAGCCAGCTACGTTTCTACGGAAAAAATTGGAGAACTAACATGGCGGATCTGCAGCAGTTGGAAGAACAAATTGTCGGATTGTCGTTGCTCGACGCAGCGGCTCTGGTGAAGCGGCTTGAAGAGAAGCTCGGCGTCTCGGCGGCAGCCGCGGCTCCGGTAGTTATGGCGGGCGGTGGCGGAGCAGCGGCAGCGGCTCCGGCGGAAGAGAAGACCGAGTTTAGCGTCGTTCTGAAGGAAGTGGGCGCCAATAAGATCAATGTAATCAAGGCGGTCCGCGAAGTCACCAGCCTGGGCCTGAAAGAAGCCAAGGACCTGGTCGACGGCGCTCCGAAGGCGATTAAAGAGGGCGTTTCCAAGGAAGAGGCGGAAACCATCAAGAAGAAGTTCACCGAGGCTGGGGCTACAGTCGAGGTGAAGTAACGGATTTCGATGGAGGACGGGCATCTCGCCCGTCCAACCGGGCGGGGACCCGCCCGGAGATCCATTTTGTCTCTGGTGAAGCTTTCGAGGCGGTGGTATCATCTATATCAATAACGCCGCTTCCTGCTTCATTGAGTGACTGCGACCATCCGATGTAACGAGCCCAGGAAGCGGAGGGCGTGGTCGCTGACACGAGTTGGCAGACTGTTCCGCGGGCAGGGCGGGACAGGAACAGGCCTTTAAAGACTGGCGCGGAAACGACACATTTCAACAGAGGCCAAGCGCTGCAATCGGCGCCTACGGGGAGTCATGTCCCTGCGGGCGCATACCTGTCTTTGCTATTTTACCGGTTCTTAACAGTACCGCGGCGCGGCTGACGCGCCCTCACAATCCGCGGTTTTTGTCGCAGCCAACGCTGCGTATGAAAGTTTGGAGTTATCCGAATGTCAAAGAGCAATGGCTTCCGCACCCGTTTCGATTTTTCAAAGATTCCAGCAACCATCCAGATTCCGAATCTGATTGAAGTGCAGAAGCGTTCCTACGACCGCTTCTTGCAGATGGATCGCTTGCCCAGCGAGCGCGACGACGGCGGCTTGCAGGCAGTTTTCCAGTCGGTGTTTCCGATCACGGATTTCCGCAACGTCTCGCAGTTGGAGTTCGTCGACTACGCCATCGGCAACTGGGAGTGCAAGTGCGGCCACTTGAAAGGCCTGCATCACCTGCGCTCCACTTGCAAAAACTGCGGCAACACCATCGTTACCGATCCGTTCCACCCCGGCGACGTGCTGTGCAGCAAGTGTGGCACCTACAACGCCAACACGCCCGACTTCTGCAATAAGTGCGGCGATCCGGTTGGGCTTCAACTGAAGTACGACGTGAGCGAGTGCGAAGAGCGCGGCATGACGTATTCTGCGCCGCTTAAGGTCACCATGCGTCTGACCATTTTCGATAAAGACGCGGAGACCGGCAACCGCTCCATTCGCGATATCAAGGAACAGGAAGTCTTCTTCGGCGACGTTCCATTGATGACGCAGAATGGCACGTTCATCATCAATGGCACCGAACGTGTCATTGTCAGCCAGTTGCATCGTTCGCCCGGCGTGTTCTTCGAGACTGCGAACAATCGCACCTACTTCCTCGGCAAGATCATTCCTTACCGCGGTTCGTGGGTCGAATTCGAATACGACCAGAAGAACGTGCTCTACGTCCGCATCGATCGAAAGCGCAAGTTCCTGGGAACGATTTTCCTGCGCGCCCTCGGCCTGCGTTCCGGCGAAGACATTTTGCGAACTTTCTACACCGTCGACCGGTTGGTGATTCGCGACAAGAAGCTGTTCTGGACGCTTGATCCCAACAGCGACAAAGCCACCAATCTGTTGGGCATGAAGCTGGCGCACAGCATCAAGAACAAGGCTGGCGAGGAGATCGCGCACTCCGGACGCAAACTGAATGCTGCGACCCTGAAGGAAATCCAGAAGGCAAAGATCAGCGAAATCGAGGTCGACATTACCGACCTCGAAGGCGCATGGGTCGCCGCAGACGTGGTAGACACGACGACCGGCGAGGTTTTGCTCGAAGCCAATTCGGAGCTTACCGCCGACAAGGTTTCGAAGATTCTCGATTCCGGCGTGGTCGAGCTCAGCTTGTTCTTCCCCGAGCGCGACGATGTCGGCACGGTGATCAGCCAGACCCTGAAGCGCGATTCGGTGAAGACGCCACAGGAAGCGTTGATCGAGATCTACCGCAAGCTTCGTCCCGGCGATCCACCGACGCTCGATACCGCGACGGCCTTGTTCCACGGGATGTTCTTCGATCCCCGCAAATACGATTTCTCGCGCGTGGGACGTCTGAAGTTCAACATCAAGCTGTTTGAGAACCAGGATGCCACGAAGCTGGAGAACCGTACGCTCGAGCCGCAGGACTTCTACGGCACGATCGGCTATCTGCTCAAGCTGCGCAAGAACATCGGCTCGGTGGATGATATCGATCACCTCGGCAACCGCCGCGTGCGTGCGGTCGGCGAGTTGATGGAAAATCAGTTCCGCATCGGCTTGGTCCGCATGGAACGCGCTATCAAAGAAAAGATGAGCGTGTACCAGGAAATGTCGACGGCCATGCCGCACGACTTGGTCAACGCCAAGCCGGTAATGGCAGCCATCCGCGAGTTCTTCGGATCCTCGCAGCTTTCGCAGTTCATGGATCAGACCAACCCGCTTTCGGAAATTACTCACAAGCGGCGTCTCTCGGCTCTTGGGCCGGGCGGTCTGTCCCGCGAACGCGCCGGATTTGAAGTTCGCGACGTTCACCCGACGCACTACGGACGCATCTGCCCGATTGAAACGCCGGAAGGTCCGAACATCGGACTGATCTCGTCACTGAGTTGCTACGCCCGAATCAACGACTACGGCTTCATCGAGTCGCCTTACCGCCGCGTCAAGAACGGCCGGGTAGTCGACTACGTGAGCGTGGTAAATGCCGGCGACAGCGACCACAAAGTCGGCGATCACATCGAGAAGCATGAAATCGAGAAGATCAACGCCGAGATCAAGGATCGGCGTAAGAAGCCAGCCGAGATCGAACCGTTCTCCTTCTATCTTTCCGCGTGGGAAGAAGACCGCCACGTGATTGCCCAAGCCAACGTTGAGTTGGACGACAAGGGACGCATCGTCGGCGATCTGGTCAACGCGCGCAAGGCCGGCAACTTTGTTCTGGTCAGCCGCGACGAGGTTGATTACATCGACGTCAGCCCGAAGCAGTTGGTCTCGGTGGCGGCATCGCTGGTTCCGTTCCTCGAGCACGACGACGCCAACCGCGCACTGATGGGCGCGAACATGCAACGTCAGTCAGTTCCACTCCTCCGCGCCGAAGCTCCAATCGTTGGCACGGGGATGGAAGGAGTCACGGCACGCGATTCCGGCGCCGTCATTCTGGCAAAACGTAACGGCATCATTGATTCGGTGGACTCCGAGCGCATCATCGTGCGCGTCGAGGGCGAGCACCATCCCGGACAGCTCTCGCGTGAAGTTGGCAGCGACATCTACCAGTTGATGAAGTTCAAGCGCTCGAATCAAAACACCTGCATCAACCAGAAGCCGGTGGTCATCAAGGGTCAGCGCGTAACCAAAGGCCAGGTCATCGCCGACGGCCCTTGCACCGATCACGGTGAACTGGCGCTTGGCCGCAACGTGCTGGTCGCCTTCATGGCGTGGCGCGGATACAACTTCGAAGACGCGATCCTGGTCTCCGAAAAGCTCGTTAAAGAGGACTACTACACCTCGGTGCACATCGAGGAGTATGAACTCGAATCGCGCGACACCAAGCTGGGACCGGAGGAAGTCACGCGTGACATCCCCAACGTCAGCGAGTCCATGCTACGCAATCTGGACGAGGCGGGCGTGATCCGCATCGGGGCCTCCATCAGGCAGGGCGACATTCTGGTAGGCAAGGTTACGCCGAAGGGCGAAACTCAGCTCACTCCAGAAGAGAAGCTGCTGCGCGCCATCTTCGGCGAAAAAGCCGGCGATGTCCGCGACGCTTCGCTGTACTGTCCGCCTGGTATCGAGGGCGTAATCGTCGACGTCAAAATCTTCTCCCGCAAGGGTCAGGAAAAAGACGAACGCGCGAAGGCCATCGAAGCTGCGCAGATTGGCAAGCTCGAACGGAACCTTTCGGACGAAATCCGAATTCTGACCGACGAGCGCCTGAAGCGGCTGGACAACATCCTGGGCGGCAAAGTCGTGCAAGCCGACCTGCACGACGAACGCACCAACAAGCGCTTGCTCACCAAGGACACGGTTCTCGATCGCGACACCATCGAGCGGATCTCAACCCGCAACTTGAAGCGCATCAAGTACGCGGATAAAGACCCGCGAGTCAACGAGCAGATCGACGAGATCGAAGAGATGACTTCGCGTCAGATCGACGTGCTCAAGAAGATCGTCAACGAAAGAAAAGACAAGCTGACCAAAGGCGACGAACTGCCGCCGGGCGTGATCAAGCTGGTCAAAGTTTACATCGCGATGAAGCGCAAGCTGAGCGTTGGCGACAAGATGGCCGGACGTCACGGGAACAAGGGCGTCATTGCTCGAATTCTTCCCGAGGAAGACATGCCTTACCTGGACAATGGCACGCCGGTCGAAATCGTTTTGAATCCGCTTGGTGTTCCTTCCCGTATGAACGTGGGACAGATTCTCGAAACCCACCTCGGATGGGCCGGACACGAACTGGGCACGAAGATTTCGCAAATGCTGGCCGAGAACACTCGCGAAGATGCAATTCGTCGCGAGCTCAAGGCTCTGTTCAAGGACACGGTTCTGGCCGATACCATCAGCGACCTCAGCGATGAGGAATTGATGGCGGTCGCCCCGACCCTGACCCGCGGCGTCTTCACTGGCTCGCCAGTGTTTGACGGCTCCAAAGAAAGCGAGATCAAGGCGCTGCTCAAACAGGCTGGTCTGCCGGAGTCCGGCAAGACCTATCTGTACGACGGCATGACCGGGAACAAGTTCGAGCAGCCGATTACGGTCGGCTACATTTACATGCTCAAACTCTCGCACTTGGTCGACGACAAGATCCACGCGCGTTCGATCGGTCCGTACTCGCTGATTACGCAACAGCCGTTGGGTGGAAAAGCCCAGTTCGGCGGCCAGCGCTTCGGAGAAATGGAAGTCTGGGCGCTGGAAGCGTACGGAGCGGCGTTCATTCTACAAGAGCTGCTGACGGCGAAATCTGACGACGTCTATGGCCGCACCAAGATTTACGAGGCCATCGTCAAGGGTGAAGCCGCCATGGAGCCGGGCGTCCCCGAATCGTTCAACGTGCTGATTCGCGAATTGCAGTCGTTGTGCCTGGATGTGGAACTGATCAAGGCCACGGAAAAGAAGCCGGCCCTGGCCGCAGCCGATTAGTTTGGTCGTTGGTTGTTGGCCGTCCGCCGTTGGCAGCCAGCGACCAACCGATACAGAATTTTAGAACCAGATCCGCAGTGCTTGCTCTTGAAGCTGTGGATCAAAAGATTTCGCTAGCGACGAACGACCAACGACTAGCGACTGATTCGAGAGCCGCCCGCGGTGGCGCAAGACCGCAGGAAGCCGAGGATTACCTTGTTTCGTTCGAGCCCCTTTGACCTGGCAAACCCTATCGCCGATTTCGATGCCATTCGCATCAGCCTCGCTTCTCCGGAAAAAATCCGGAGCTGGTCGCACGGCGAAGTCACCAAACCGGAGACCATCAACTATCGCACCTTCAAGCCGGAGCGCGACGGCCTGTTCTGCGCCCGCATCTTCGGCCCGGTAACCGACTGGGAGTGTCTCTGCGGCAAGTACAAGCGCATGAAACACCGCGGCGTGATTTGCGACAAGTGTGGTGTGGAAGTCACGCTCTCGAAAGTTCGCCGTGAGCGCCTGGGACACATCGAGCTGGCTTCGCCCTGCTCGCACGTTTGGTTCTTCAAAGGACTGCCCAGCCGTATCGGCCATCTTCTCGATATCTCTTTGCGCGATCTCGAGTCCGTGCTCTATTTCGAAGCCTACGTGGTGGTTGAGGCTGGTGAAGCGCCGGTAAAAGACCACGAAGTCATCAAGGACGAAACCAAGTACCGCGAACTGGATCAGCAGTTCCGGCCCACCGGTTTCAAAGCCATGATGGGCGCGGAAGCGATCAAGGAACTTCTCAAGCGCGTGGATATTGAAGGACTGTCCACCGAACTGCGCGAGAAGATGAAACACGAGAATTCGCTGCAGAAGCGCCTCAAGTACACCAAGCGCCTGAAGGTTGTCGAGGCATTCCGCAAGAGCGGCAACAAGCCGAACTGGATGATTCTGGATGTCATCCCGGTCATTCCACCCGAGCTTCGTCCGCTGGTTCCATTGGACGGCGGCCGTTTTGCCACCTCCGACCTCAACGATCTATATCGCCGCGTCATCAACCGCAACAACCGGTTGAAGAAGCTGATGGACTTGCACGCGCCCGAAGTGATCGTGCGCAACGAAAAGCGTATGTTGCAGGAAGCCGTGGACGCGCTGTTCGACAACGGGCGCCGCGGACGCGTGCTGCGCGGCGCCAACAACCGCCCGCTGAAGTCGCTCTCCGATACGTTAAAAGGCAAGCAGGGTCGTTTCCGTCAGAACCTGCTCGGCAAGCGCGTCGATTACTCGGGACGCTCCGTCATCGTGGTCGGGCCCGAACTCAAGCTTCACCAGTGCGGTCTGCCCAAAAAGATGGCGCTCGAGCTCTTCAAGCCATTCATCTACCACCGGCTTGAGCAAACCGGACATTGCACCACCATCAAGCAAGCCAAAGAAATGGTGGAGCAACAGGATCCGATTGTGTGGGACATCCTGGAAGAGGTCATCAAAGACCATCCGGTGATGCTGAACCGTGCCCCAACTCTCCACCGCCTCGGCATTCAGGCATTTGAGCCGGTGCTCGTCGAAGGCAAGGCCATCAAGATTCACCCGCTGGTCTGCACCGCGTTCAACGCCGACTTCGACGGCGACCAGATGGCGGTACACATTCCGCTGTCGCCGGAAGCGCAAGTCGAAGCCAGCGTGCTGATGCTGTCATCGCACAACATTCTGTCTCCGGCGTCGGGTCACCCGATCACGGTGCCAACGCAAGACATGGTGCTGGGCCTCTATTACCTGACCAAAGCCAAGCCCGGCGCCAAAGGAGAAGGCCGCTCCTTCGCCAACATCGAGGAAGTATTGATGGCGCTCGAATCCGGCGAAGTCGAAACCCTGTCTCCCATCCGTCTGCGCTATACCGGTGAAGTAATCGACCTGACCGCCGCCTACGACGATCAGGACATCACCCACACCGAGCCCGTGCAGTACGAACGCAGCTTCCTGAACACCACCGTGGGCCGCGCCATTCTGAACGATCACCTTCCCGCGGGCATGCCGTTCATCAATGGCTTGCTCAAGAAAAAGGGCATCGGACAATTGGTCAGCTACGGCTATCTCCGCTTCGGCCTCGAGGTCACAGTCAAAATGCTCGACGAGGTCAAGGATCTCGGCTTCCGCTTTGCCACCCGCGCTGGCCTGTCGATCGGCATCGACGACATGGTCATCCCGGACAACAAGAAGAGTCTGGTGAAAGACGGCGAGAAGCAGGCAGTGCAAGTCCAGCAGCAGTATCTCGACGGCGCCATCACCAACGGCGAACGTTACAACAAAGTCATTGAAATCTGGTCCGGCATCACCGAGAAAGTCGCGGACGAAATGTTCGGCCAGATGCAGCAGCGCGACAAAGAAGGTTTCATCAACCCGATTTACGTCATGGCCGACTCCGGCGCCCGCGGATCGAAACAGCAGATCCGCCAGCTCTCCGGCATGCGTGGATTGATGGCGAAACCCTCCGGCGAAATCATCGAGTCTCCGATCACGGCGAACTTCCGCGAAGGCTTGACCGTGCTGGAGTACTTCATCTCGACCCACGGAGCGCGTAAAGGTCTGGCTGATACGGCTCTCAAGACCGCCGACTCCGGCTACCTCACCCGTCGTCTCGTCGACGTGGCGCAGGACGTAATCATCAGCGAATACGATTGCGGCACGGTTGACGGAATCTACGTCGCTGGCATCGTCGAAGCTGGCGAAGTGATCGAGCCATTGCGCGACCGCATTGTAGGCCGCGTGTCGCTCGAAAAACTCAAAGACTACGACGGCAACGTGGTTGTCGACATCAACCAGGAGATCACGGAAGAACTCGCCGGCACGGTTCAGGCTGCCGGCATCGAGCGGGTGAAAATCCGTTCCGTGCTCACTTGCGAATCCAAGCGTGGTGTCTGCGTGATGTGCTACGGCCGCAACCTGGCTTCGGGCCGCCTCGTCGAACTCGGCGAAGCTACCGGAGTCATCGCTGCCCAGTCCATCGGCGAGCCCGGAACCCAGCTCACCATGCGTACCTTCCACATCGGCGGTACGGCATCGAGAGTCTCCGAGCAGTCGCGTTTGGAAGCCAAGACCACTGGCATCGTGCGCTTTGTCGGCCTACAGACCGTCAAAGCCAAGTCCGGCGATCTCGTGGTCATGAATCGTCAGGGCTCAATTGCAGTTGTCGACGAAAAGGGCCGCGAACGCGAGCGCTACGCCGTTGTCTACGGCGCCAAGGTTAAGGTCAACGAAGGCGATCAGGTTCAACTCGGCAAGGTTATGGTCGAGTGGGATCCGTACACCTTCTCGGTCCTGACCGAAATCGGCGGCACCATCCAGTTCAAGGACCTGCAGGAAGGTGTCACGCTTCACGAAGAAGTGGACGAGGTCACCGGCTTGTCGCGGCACGTGGTGGCCGATTCGCCCGACGAAAAGCGCCAGCCCGCGATCGTGATCAAGGGCAAAACCAGCAAGCGTTACCTCATGCCATCCCGCGCCCATTTAATGGTCCAGGACGGCGACACCGCTCACCCCGGCGACGTGCTGGCCAAGATCCCGCGCGAGACCACAAAAACGAAAGACATTACCGGTGGCCTGCCCCGCGTGGTCGAGCTGTTCGAAGCCCGCAAGCCGCATGAGACCGCGGTCATCAGCGAAATCGATGGCACGGTTAAATTCGGTGAGGTCTCGAAGGGCCAGCGCAAGATGTATGTGATCGCCGACAACGGCACCGAAAAGGAATACTCGGTTCCGCGCGGCGTTCACATCAATGTGCAGGAAGGCGAGCGCGTCAAGGCGGGCGAACCTCTGATGGACGGCCCGCTCAATCCGCACGACATTCTCGCGGTGCTCGGCGAGAAGGAACTGCAGTCTTACCTGGTGAATGAAATCCAAGAAGTCTATCGGCTCCAGGGCGTGAACATCAGCGACAAGCACATCGAAGTGATCGTTCGCCAGATGATGCGTTGGCGCAAAGTGGAAGACGTCGGCGATACCCAGTTCCTACTGGAACAGCAAGTCGACAAATTCCGCTTCGCCGAAGAGAACGAGCGCGTGATTGCGCAGGGTGGACGTCCAGCCACAGGCCGGCCGCTGCTCCTCGGCATCACCAAAGCCTCGCTCTCAACTGACTCGTTCATTTCGGCAGCCTCGTTCCAGGAGACAACCCGCGTCCTGACCGAAGCATCGATACAGGGCGCCGTAGATCACCTACGCGGGCTGAAGGAGAACGTCATCGTCGGACGCCTCATTCCTGCGGGCACCGGCATGGAATATTACCGCAACGTTCGCCTCTCGCCAGAAATGGAAGAAGCGGCCGCGAAGGTGCAGGAAGAAGTCTCGCAAGCGTACGAGGAAGCCGAGCGGGCGCTCGAACTGATGCGGCACGAAGGCGAGACCGAGGAACTGACGGCAGAGTAATCGCGAGCACAAGCAGAGGGGCGGTTTTCGAGCCGCTTCTTTGCTTTGCTGGCTTACTTTTCTAAACCCCATGGCCGCCAATCCACAACGATTGAACGAACGGGAACGCTACGAGATTTCTCTGTTGTACGAGGCTCCCGAGGGCGCTACTCTTTGGCCAGTGATCCTGCGATTTTTACGGCTGTTGCAGCTGGCCTTCTGGCGTGCGTTTCAGCATGACGCGTTCGCCATCGCGAAGGCGTCCGCCTATTCCTCGATTCTTACGTTCTTTCCCGCCCTGCTCGTAGTCGGATCGGTGCTGGCCAACTCCCGCAAGACCGCCGCGTACCTGCGCGAGATTACTTACGCCCTGGACAGCATTCTTCCCGCCGGAAGCGGCGCCGCTCTCTCTTTCATGAAGGGCAGATCGCCGCGCTCGGTTGGGCTGCTGATCAGCGCTTCTCTTATCACCCTCTGGACGGCCTCCGGCGTCATGATTTCCTGGATGGAAGGCTTCCGCCGTTGCTATGAACTCCCGAAGATCTGGGGCCTGGTCAAAGAGCGGCTGATCGCCTTCGCCCTGGTTATTCTCGCCGGAGTGCCTCTGACCTTTGCGACCATTCTGGTAGCTTCCGGCAGCCGCATCGAACGCAACATTCTATTCCATCTGAATCAGGAGTTCGGGCTGTACGTCCTGCTGATGTGGACCGCGATCCGCTGGCTCATCGCCACCCTCACCAGCATCGCGGTAATCGCGCTCATCTACCACAACGCCGTCCCGCGAACTCAACCCTGGCACAGCGTTTTGCCTGGCGCCATGCTGGCCACGGTAATGTGGTTCCTCTCGACGGCGCTGTTTGGCTGGTATTTGCAGAACTACGCGGATTACAGCATCATCTACGGCTCGCTCGGAGCGGCCATCGCCCTGCTCGTCTGGATGTACATGATCTCCCTTGTCATCCTGGTCGGAGCCGAGTTCAACGCCATGCTCTTTCCGCGCGCTTTTCTGGGGAAAGAACTAAAAGCCATGCCAGCCCCGCAAACCGCAAGCAAGTAAACAGAAGCTGTGCGCTCATCTCACGCCCACGTAGCCTCGGGCGCCTCGTCCGGCCAGTCGTGCGAAGGCGAATGGCGGGGTTACGTATTTAGTTTGGTGGTTGGACTTCTCCGATGGGAACGATTTTTGTGTCAGTGCGGAACTTCTTGTAATCGCGGTAGGTGATGTCGTCTTCGACGTTGAAGTTTTTCAGGAGAGCGAGGCGCACGTCGATCTTTACGTTGATGTGTTGCGGCAGCCAGACTTCGTCGTTGACCCGAGTTTGCTCGATGATGATGCGCGATCCTTTGTGGACGCGCGCCAGGAACAGGCCCAAGGAAACGGTATCGATGCACTGGACGTCGAGCTTCTTCCACTGCGATTCGTCTTTGTCGATCCAGGCGCGGAAGCGGAATTTGGGCAGGATTTTTGCTTCTTTCGAATGGGGCTCGTAGCCGGGCCGGGGTTCGCCGTCGATGACGTAGGCATCGCGTCCGCCTAAAGATTCGATGCCTACGAAGTGGAAGTTGTAGGCGTCGGCCACTTCGCGCACGAACTGGCGGTCTTGTTCGCGGTCTTTTTCTTCTTTTTCTTCGCGCTTCTTGCGGCTCTTCTTCGGATTCGTTCTTGCGCTTCTCGATCAGCTTCTGGATTTTCTCTTCTTCCTTCTTTGCGTCTTTGTCGGAAAGCGGTTTATCGTCTTTGGCGATCAGCCGTTCGACGGGTTCGCCGTACAGTTCCATGATCTCGGAAGTTTTCGTTTCCGTGGACTTTACCTCGCCCTTGCCATCGAGTTTGTGCTGTTCCTCGCGCTGGATGTAGGTGTAGTCGCGCTGGCTGTTTGTCGTTCTCCATGTCGTTTGCCGCAGTCTGGCGAATGAGATCGCGGATCTGGTCCTCGGAAAGGGAGGGTGCGGGGGCTGCGGCAGGCGCAGCGTCAGCCACTGGATTTTGACGGCGAGGCCTCCTGGCAAAACGCAACCCATGACACCAAGGTCAGACGAAATCAGCAGAGCGAGTCTGGCGTGCATGAACATTGGTACGGGATTTAAACCCGGATGGTTCCCCGATGTTGCACTCCCCGGGAGCCTATTTTCGCGCCATATTTGCGATCTAGCGAATCGCCTTGCCCAGGCACTCGGCCTTGAACAGATCTTTCGTCGAGCCGGTGCAGGCGCTTGATCATCTCAGGACGCAGCAGCTTGTAGTGGTGGATCTCAAAGAGATAGTTCACGATAAACCAGACGGGCTCCTCGGTGGTCATCCAGTTCAAGTGATCGAAGCGGGCCAGGTTGACGGGGCGGGAGAACGTGCGCAGGGTACGCTCGCGGCGCATGTTGAAATACAAGTTGAAGTAGCTCATGGCCAGTTCGCGTAGCGAACGGTAAACGGGTTCGCGATAGCGGCAGCCGCTGTAGTTCGACTTGGCCACCGCGCCCCAGTGCCCATTTACGCGATAGATGGCGAGAACATGGTCGGTGTCATGCTCGGCCTCGAGATCGAACAACAGCGGAGGGAAGCCGTTTACCCGCAAAGCGGCGGCCGCGAAGATGGCGCCCTCGCAGCAGTGGCTGTGTTTTCTCGCAGCACGCGGCGCGGAGACCAGGCGGTGTCTTCCAGGTGGTAGGGCATGTCGTCGAGAAGTCGCTGGATTCCGTATGGGGTTTTCAGGCTGCGAGTTTGCGCAGTTCGGCGGGAGTGAACGGTTATCCATTCTCGAATCCAGTTTATCGTGAGGGTCGGGCAAAAGGCATTAACCACTAAGGAGACGAAGGTTCACAAAGGACTGCTGTCTTCATCAGGAGAATAGTTCTGCTAGTTCTTGGGGATTGTCTACGGTTACGTCTGGCGGGGCTTCGCAGAGCGTGTGCGGGGCGAAGCCGTAGGTTACGCCGCAGGTCCAGAGGTTGGCGTTGCGGCCGGTGATGACGTCGACGGAGGAATCGCCGACCATCAGAGTTTCGTTGGGGCGGGTTTTCGTCTCGCGCAGGATGGTTTGCGCGCCCTTGGGATCGGGCTTCTTGGTGGAGAAGCTGTTTCCGCCGTAGATGTGAACGAAAAATTCAGCCAAGCCGAGCGCTTCCACGATCGGCTCGCGAGGGATTGACGGGCTTGTTGGAGAGCACGGCCATCTTGCGGGGATGCCGTTGGAGTTGCGAATCGCGGTAAGCATTGCCTTGATGCCGTCGTAGACGTGGGTGTGGTCGAGTTTGTGCACGCGGTAGTAGCCGAGGAAATGCTCCAGCCCGTCTTTGATCATGCCTTCATCGCGGGGATCGCCGAGGGCGCGACGCACCAGCATCGGGGCGCCGTCGCCTACGTAGGAAGCAATCACGTCGCCGGGCAGTTCGGGGCGGCCTAAGTGCCTGAGCATGGCGTTTACCGAGTGGATCAGGTCAAGGCGGGAATCGATCAGGGTGCCGTCGAGATCGAAAATCAGCAGCTTGATCTGGCGGGGATCGAATTGGCGGTGGAACTTGGATCATGCGTGTTCAGGATAAATGAAGCACTCAGCCGCCAGCAATTAGCCAGATCAGCAGCGAGCAATACCCTTAGAGGGGTCGGCTAAAGGCTAATTAGCCAAGTGCCAACGACTGAATGGCTGAATTGCCTGAATGCTGAATGCTTGTTCTCAACCGCCAGTCTGGATTTACAATGGAAACCGGATGGCGACCAAGACAGATCCTAAACCGGCCGGGGTGGCGGACGAGAAAATCAGAAGCGCGGGCAAAACCTACGAGGGTCTTTCTCGCGAGCAACTGATTGACGCCTACCGGATCATGTACACCTCCCGGCGGGTGGACGACCGGGAGATCCTGCTCAAACGCCAGCAAAAAATCTTCTTTCAGATTTCCGGGGCGGGCCATGAGGCGGTTGGCGTGGCCGCGGGCTTTGCCTTGAAGCCGGGTTATGACTGGTTTTATCCCTACTATCGCGACCGGGCGCTGTGTCTGGCTCTCGGCGCGACGCCCCTCGAGATGTTGCTGATGGCGGTGGGCGCGGCGGACTGACCGCAATCCGGTGGGCGGCAGATGCCTTCGCACTGGAGCTTTCCGAAATTCAACGTGGTCACGCAGTCGTCTCCCACCGGCTCGCAGATTCTGCAGGCGGTGGGCTGCGCGGAAGGCGGGCGCTACTTCGCGGCTCATCCGCAAGCCGCGAAAAAGAGCGAGGGAGACTACCGCCAATTCAAAGACGTGAAGTTCCAGGGCGATGAGGTCACTTACGTTTCGCTCGGGGAAGGCGCCACCAGCGAAGGCGAGTTCTGGGAGGCGATGAATACCGCGTCCAATCGCAAGTTGCCGGTGTTGTTCGTGGTCGAGGACAACGGATACGCCATCTCGGTTCCCGTCGAGGTTCAGACTGCCGGGGGAAATATTTCGCGGCTGGTCGCCGGTTTTCCCAACTTCCATTTCGAGGAAATCGATGGCACCGATCCGGTTGCGTCTTATGCGGCATTTGTTCGCACTGCGGCTCACTGCCGGGCCGGGGAGGGGCCGGGATTCATCCATGCGCATGTGATCCGGCCTTATTCGCATTCGCTTTCTGATGACGAGCGGCTTTACCGGCCTGACGCTGAGCGCCAGCGCGACGCGGCTCGCGATCCCATTACGCGCATGCAGATGTTCCTGATTCGTGAAGGCATCCTCGACGAAAAGGGCATTAACAAGCTGGAGAAGCAAGTCGAAGACGAGTTGCAGGTCGCAGTAGATCAGGCGTTGGAAGCGGCGCCGCCCACGCCCGACACGATTACACGCTACGTCTACTCGCCGGATCTGGATCCGACTTCTTCGGCGCTCCAGACCGAACCCGCTTCGCCTGTAGCGGCTGCCGACGGCAAAAAGGTCGCTCCAAAACCATGGCCGATCTGATCAATGCCACGCTGCGCGACGAGATGCGGCGGGATGAGCGCATCGTGATCTTCGGCGAAGACGTGGCCGATTGCAGTCGCGAGCAGTATCTGGAAGAGAAACTGATCAAAGGCAAAGGCGGCGTCTTCAAGCTGACTTACGGCTTGCAGAACGAATTCGGCTCCGACCGGGTGTTCAATTCCCCGCTAGCGGAAGCGAACATCGTCGGCCGCGCGGTCGGCATGGCTACGCGCGGGATGAAGCCGGTGGTGGAGATTCAGTTCTTCGATTACATCTGGCCGGCGATGATGCAACTGCGGGACGAACTGCCGCTGATCCGCTGGCGCTCGAACAATGGATTTTCTTCGCCCTGCGTGATTCGAGTTGCGATTGGGGGATATTTGACCGGCGGCGCGATCTATCACTCGCAGTGCGGCGAGAGCATCTTCACGCACACGCCCGGAATGCGGGTTGTGTTCCCTTCGAATGCGCTGGATGCGGCTGGCCTGCTGCGCACGGCGATTCGCTGCGACGATCCAGTCCTGTTCCTCGAACACAAGCGGCTTTACCGTGAGACCTTCGGCCGCGCGCCTTATCCAGGCCCGGATTACACGATTCCGTTTGGCAAGGCGAAGGTGGTGCAGCCGGGAACGGATCTGTCCGTGATTACCTACGGAGCGGTGGTTCCGCGGGCGCTGCAAGCGGCGCAGAAGTTGGAACGCGAGCAGGAAGTCAAGGTCGAGTTGATCGACTTGCGCTGCCTGAATCCGTTCGATTGGGAGACGATTGCGGCTTCGGTGAGCAAGACCAATCGGGCCATCGTGGCTTACGAAGATACGCTGAGCTGGGGATATGGCGCGGAGATCGCGGCGCGCATCGCCGACCAACTGTTCGATCATCTGGATGCGCCGGTGCGCCGCGTGGCCGCCAAAGATGTGTTCGTCGCCTACCAGCCGATTCTCGAAGATGCGATCCTGCCTCAGGCTGGGGACCTGTTGCGCGCGATGAAGGAATTGGCGGAGTACTGAAACGGTATCCTGATCACCCTTGGGCTATCGCGCGAATCCGTCATTCGGCCGACATCTTCGAACTGAAATTGTAAAAAGACTGTCAAACCCCTACTGGGGGCCAGTTTTGCCGGCCATTCAATGCTATAGTTTCAGCCCGCTACTGAATCTCTGTAAGATCTTGTCGTCAAATCAAACCGACTTCTGAATCGGGGGATGCGACATGGGGAGCAAACAGTTTTTGGATTTCGTGAGCGTAAGTTTTGCAGTTGTCGTCAGTTGCTTTGATTCTCGTGAATAGTGCTTGGGCGGCAAATACGGAAAAAGTGTTGCACAGCTTTACCGGAGGCAACGACGGGATAGATCCAGCGGCAACGTTGGCTGCAGATGCAGTCGGTAATTTTTATGGGACGACGGTCAGCGGCGGGACGGGCACGCTGTGCACGAATGGTTGCGGAACCGTTTTCGAGCTTTCACCGGTAGCCGGAGGCAAGTGGAAGGAGAAGGTGCTATACAGTTTCACCGGCGGCAGCGATGGTAAGAACCCCTATGGCGGAGTGACGTTAGATAGCAAGGGCGATCTTTACGGCACGACCGTTGCCGGCGGATCGGGCGGAACCTGCACCGGAGACGGATGTGGCGTCGTGTACCTGCTGAGGAAATCCGGCAAGAGTTGGGTGGAAACCGTGATGTACAACTTCACCGGCGGCAAGGATGGGTTTGGCCCTGGCGACACCGTTGTTTTCGACAGCGCCGGCAATCTTTACGGAACCACTCCCGACGGAGGCAACTTACGCAAGTGTAATGGACTAGGCTGCGGCGTGGTCTATCAGATTTCTCCGATCCGGGGCGGCGGATGTAAACAGACCGTGCTACACACTTTCACTGGCGGCGGCGATGGCGCCGTAGGATCGCTGGGCCCGCTATTGATCGACAAAACGGGGAACATATTCGGCGTCGCTGAACTCGGCGGCGATCCGTCCTGCCAGTGCGGCACAGTATTCCAGATTACGTCCGTGGCCGGCAAGTGGAAATTCAAAACGCTCGATGCCTTCAAAGGGATTCCCAACGCTGGATTTCCCTACGGGGGCGTGATTGCGGACACCAAAGGAAATCTGTACGGCACAACCTACTATGGCGGCGCAAACGGCGTAGGCTCGGTATTCAAACTCACCAACTCCAATGGCAAATTCACCGAGAGCGTGCTGTACAGCTTTACCGGAGGGGCCGACGGCGGTTCGCCGACCACGACCCTAATGTTTGACGCAAAACGCAATCTATACGGCACGACTTCGGCGGGCGGCGACAGCAATGGCGATGGGGTCGTGTTCAAGCTCACTCCGAAGTCGGGAGGAAAGTGGACGGAAAAGAGTAGTGCATCAATTCGGCAAAGGGTCCGACGGCAGAAATCCCTACTATGGACTGATGAGCGACACAGCAGGCCATCTTTTCGGTACTACCGCCATTGGTGGCGGCAGTGGCCAGGGAGTTGTGTTTCAAATCACGCCGTAGATGACTTCTCCCAGGGGTGCTCCGTCCAAGCTCCCGCTTGGGCGGGGGTTTCCCTCGGCTGAGCGCGTCCGCGACCCATCCTAACCTCGAAAAAGCACGACAGTAGGATGGGCCACCCCTCCGTAACGAAACATTGTATTTCGGTCACCCACCTTCCCTTTCCTCGGTGGCAGCACGGAGGAATATGCTCTGTCCGACCGCCAGTCGACCGATGCGCGTGACTGCGCCGTAGATTCCCGCGGTGTTCTGGTGCACACGAACCACCGCCTTCAGCATTTCTGGCGCCGGGCTTGCTGTATCGGGATCGAGGTTCACCATCGAGCAGCGGACGTCGCGCATGGTGACGGCGATGGCGGGGGCGTCGTCGTCATCCTTCTTGCCGAATGAGAGCACGCCACCCACCCACTCGTCCTCCTGAAAAGGATCCGATTGCAGTAAACGAACCACAACATTCGGGCGAAATCGTCGCACGTCCGGGCTCTGTCCTGTGAGTCGGCAGATCTGACTCACCGTATCGGAGGCGATCACGGAGATGCTGGCTTCATCGAAGATGCCGTGCTTTAACTGCATCATCTGCACCGGAGCGCCGTACCGGCGTCCGACCTCCGCAGCCAAGTCCTCTCCGAAGACCGGCAGCTCTTGGCCATCCGGCGTGCGAATATGCGTAGGCAGGCCTCCCGCACCGTCTTCGTGCCGCTGCGGAGCAAACCGGACCAGGTCGGGAAGCTTGCTTGCGCTTAGCCACGGGAACCCGCTGTGGTCTTCTATCCGCCGGAATGCCAGACGCCGGTCCCCCTCAAGACCGTGCCAGCCCAGCTCGGCGGCCTCGAGTCGTTCGCCGCCCATAGACTTCACGGGATACCGGAAGATCGCCTCTACGTGTCCGATTTCTAGGAGCATGCTCGATCCGAGTCTGCCAACAGCGTATCACTCGAATAATCGAGCTCGCTTCGTAAGACAAATCCAAAGCTTACAGACCAACCAGCCTATAGAAGAAAGCTATGGTCAAGATCGTAATGGCGATGGTCGCAGCCCCAGCAAGGGCTTCGCCAATAATTGTGCTCCTGGCGTTTTCCATGCTGTGCTCTCCTTTCGGGAGAACACTTGAGCCTAATCTCAACCGGGAATTGCGGCGGTGACGAAGCTCACTTAAAGGTGTGACCGAGTCATGGCGATCCGCAGATAAATCGTAGCCTAGCTGTCCCTAGTTTTCCGTTTTCCTGGTTTTTCTGCCTCACCCGAACGTTAGCCCGTCCGGCTCGCGCAGCAGGTGCCAGGCCTCGCGGTAGCACCCGTAGGGGTCCACGCCCGGATGCCCCTTGGGACGGAAGAACATAGTCCGGCGCCCCACCACCTCGCGAACCGGCAGAATGTACCAAGTGTCTTCCGGGATAATGTAGACCGCTACAAAATCGATCTCGGACTCGGTATAAGCATGCCCCACCCGCTTCGTGCAATGGCTGACAAACACTCGGTACAATCCCCGCATCAAGAACCTGCTGGTTTTAACTTGCACCCGCGAGAGGTTCTTTCTACCCTCCACCACAAAATCGTAGCGATGCAAGTGCCCGTACGGTAGCGAAAGCGGGAAGCCCAGGCTTGTGGCCTTGTGCATAAAGGCCGCTTCGCCAAGCTCGCCCTGAAGGGAACCTGCGCACCCGCGCCGCGGCCCAGCGTTCTGGACAGGGCTCTCCTCGGACGCTGGAATGCGCCCGTGGGGAGTGCCCCTGATTCTGCTCATTGTGCTGGAAAAGCGTTGGAAAAACCTGGTTACAAACTGTCATCCGGACCGCATTACAAACTGTCATCCCGACGTTCGCAACAGACTGTCATCCCGACCGGAGCTTCTCATTCCCGCAGGGGATGAGAAGCGCAGTGGAGGGACCTTGTGTTTCGCGTGGGCTAAGCAATCCCGAAAACGCCCCGACAAAAGAAAAGGCGCAAGCCAGAAAGCTTGCGCCAAATTTCATCTCTATCCTAGCAGATTCAGACAGTAACTATGACATGCTTTTCAGATTTATTTTATCCACCGAATCATGGACTTGGCGGGAATTCGATGGCTAGGGGGCTTGACAAGATTCCGGATAAAGACGGCTCTTGCACCGTTTTAGGTGCAAACTGGGCAAGCCCCTAACATCAGCCAAATTGGCCGCTTCGCGCACCGGTGCCCCAGGTCCGTCCGTTCATTGGGGCGCTATCCTAGGTCGAGGAACGCTCGAGGGATGGGTCCAAACTGATTGGCCACCAGTCTGCAAACCACCATTACGCAACAGCCTTAGATGTTTACAGCTACCACGGAAGCAACTCATTACTTGCATTTGTAGCGTTTGTGCTGTAGCATAGGTTTCAAAGGCGGTAAACCCGACCGTACCTGAGGAGGAAACACGCGAATGGTCACCAACAGCGAAGCACCAGTTGATATTTCCCCTAGAGAACAGAAGGAAATCATCGACATTTACGCAAAGCTTCGCGAGGCCGAGGCGAAGCTGATCGGACCCGATGGCAAAACCGAGATTTTGCCTAACAACCTCTATTCATTCTTGCTACGTTTGCTTGCTGATCTTCGAGCTGGTCACTCCGTTACCATCTTGCAGAGCAAGCATGAACTCACAACCGTTGAAGCCAGCAAAATTCTTGGGATGTCGAGGCAGTACCTCATTCAACTGCTGGAGAAAGGAGAAATCCCCTTTCACCTCGTGGGCACTCATCGTCGGATGTACGTCCGTGATGTGATCGCCTACAAATCCAAACGCGACACTATGCGAAGAAACACTTTAGACGCACTCGCCAAGCACGAGTTCGACAAAGGGGATTACGGCAAAACCCCAGATGATTTTCACTCAGGAAAATGAATACTCGGCGGTGCTGGATGCGTGCGTTCTTGTCCCAGCATCGCTATGCGACACTTTGCTGAGACTCGCAGAAGAACCTGCTATGTACCGGCCTTTGTGGAGCGAACAGATCTTGGCGGAACTGGTCAGAGCACTAAGGATAAAGCTTCATCGAAGCGCAGCCGACACCTCATACAGGCGTCAGCAAATGATAGAGTCCTTTCCCGAAGCGATGGTTAAGGTTCCGCCTGATTTGCTTAAGGCGGTTGAATGTATTCCGGATCCGAACGATAGACACGTGCTGGCGGCTGCAATCATGGCAGGTGCTCACACAATTGTTACTCAAAACACGAAACACTTTCCGAAAGAATGCCTGGAATCGTTCGGCGTACTGTGTCAGAACGCAGATGATTTTCTTGTGCACCAATATCATTTGTGTCCACAGCTGGTTCTAGACAAGCTGGACGATCAAGGCATAGGAATTGGCCAAGACAGGGCGTATGTAGTGGCTAGCCTTAGAGGCTCTGCTGCTAACTTTTGTAGGTTAATAGAACAGCATTCAATGTAGTTTTGAGTGGGATTTGACATGGAGATGCTTGGGGGCGCCCACGCTTTCCCGAATGCGCAGCTTCGGCAGGTGGCCCATCCTAACGTCGTGCTCTTCGACGTTAGGGTGGGGAAGTTGATGCTGCGCATAGAGTGTGTTGAAGAACGATCGGGCCCATCCAGCGGTTCAGGCCTCGCTGAACAAACCCCGGTAAATCCCCCCCCCCAGCGCTCCGCCGATTAACGGAGCTACCCAGAACATCCACAACTGCTGTATGGCCCATCCACCGACGAAGAGCGCCGGGCCGGTGCTGCGTGCCGGGTTGACCGAAGTGTTGGTGACGGGAATGCACACGAGGTGAATCAGAGTGAGGCAAAGGCCGATGGCGATGGGCGCAAAACCTTTAGGCGCACGGCTGTCGGTCGATCCCATGATCACGATCAGGAAGAATGCGGTGAGTACGACTTCGGCCACGAAACCTGCCAGCATCGAATAGCCGCCGGGAGAATGTTCGCCGTATCCGTTCGAGGCGAATCCTTTGCTCAGGTCGAAGCCGGCTTGTCCGCTGGCGATCACATAAAGAACACCCGCAGCAGCGATCGCGCCCAAGACTTGAGCCACGACATACGGAAGCAGATCGGACGCTGGAAAGCGCTTGCCCACCACCAACCCGGCACTGATGGCAGGATTCAAATGGCATCCGGAGATGTGTCCGATGGCGAAGGCCATGGTGAGAACGGTCAAGCCGAAAGCGAAGGCCACGCCGAGGAAGCCAATCCCAAGGTTGGGAAAAGCCGCATCCAGCACGGCTGCGCCGCAGCCGCCGAAGACTAGCCAGAAGGTTCCGAAGAATTCCGCCGCCGCACGTTTACCGATGCTCATGATTTCACCTCGAGAGTTGAAATTAGGATGCCTTCGACGATTTGGATTTTACCCTCACGCCGCCCCTGCGGATGCTATCAAATGCCATAGGGCCCGCGCCGAAAAATATCAGTGAGAAAGCGATCGCTGCAACCGCCAGCGGGAACTCAACTCCGCCGGGCCCTTTGAAGCCGTTGTGGAAGTGAACTTTCCAGATTGCTACCGACATGTCGGTCAGCATCGCCAGCGCCACCAAGCGAGTGAACAGGCCAGCGATGATCAGGATGCCGCCAAAAAATTCTGTCGCTGCCAACGGATAAGCCATCCATCCCGGAAAGCCGATGTGCTGCACCATGTCGTGAACGTGGGAAAATCCGCCGAATACTTTGCCGTAGCCGTGGGCAATCATGATCGTGCCGAGCACAATCCGCAACACGAGAAGAGCCAATGGCTGCAGACGATCCAGGTAGCGCAAGAAGGTTGCCTCCGCGGGAGCTGAATAGATTACCGCATTGCTGACTGTTGAAGAAGTTAGTTGCCCGGTTTTGACTTGCGAACAGCCGATCGTTACGTTTTCCCGTCCTGCTTTCTCTAGTTCACCTCTGGCGTTGTGCCCTTGGATCGCCCAGATATCAAGGCTTTTCCCGCACGTCTCGCGACCTTTAGTACCGTCTCTACTACTTTAGTTACGGTACCGGCGACACGATAGTACGCCGTGAGTGAGTACCACATTCTGTTGCGTACCACCAACGCCTCACTACCATATGTAGATACATGCCTCTGGCGCGATTCCGTTACTTTCCAAGAAACAGGCATAAAACCCGGTAATTCTCGGGAATTCGCCTTCAGCTCTTGTGCTTTCAGGGCTGATATATGCTCGGGACACCTGAATTCACTCGAACGCATTTTGTACGAGGAGTTCTTCCCAACTTAGGCCGGTCGCAGCAAGCGGCAACGGGCCTTAAGTCTGTGGAAAGGGTTTGGAAATTATGGCCGACTCGCGGGAAGTGATGAATATTCGCCAGGCGTCGCAGTACCTGGGAGTGAGTCCGGACACGCTCTACAAATATGTAGGCGAGCAAAAGATTCCGGCTTTCAAGCTGGGCAACCGCTGGCGCTTCAAGAAATCGAAGCTCGACCAGTGGATGGAAGAGAAGTCCAGCCAGATGGAAGCGAAGAGCAGGAAGAAACCGAAGGCGGCTGCCAAAGCTGCCGGGCAACAGTAAAGGCGGGCACATGTTTGGATTCGGATCGAAAACGATTGTTGGTCTGGATGTGGGGTCCTCGAGCATTAAAGCGGTCGAACTGAGGAAGGGGCGCAACGGGATTGAAGTCGCGCACCTGGGCCTTGAGCCGCTGGCTCCGGATATCGTCGTGGATTCCATGATCGTGGACTCGGGGACGGTATCGAGCGCGATCTCCAAGCTGTTCACCGACAATCAGATCAAGACCAAGAGTGTGGCCACCGCGGTCAGCGGGCACTCGGTGATCGTGAAAAAGATCTCGCTGCCCTCGATGAGCGATCAGGAACTGGCCGAGACCATCCAGAAAGAAGCCGCGCAGCACATTCCCTTCGATCTGGCGGATGTGAACCTCGACTATCAGATTCTCTCCGAAGACGCCGGCAACCCGCAGATGGACGTTTTGCTGGTGGCCGTCAAGAAGGACAAGATCCTGAACTACACCAACGTACTCTCGATGGCCGGCAAGACTCCGGCTATTGTGGACATCGATGCCCTGGCGCTGCAGAACTGCTACGAGTACAACTACGAACCCGCGCCTGGTCAGGTGGTGGCGCTTTTGAACCTGGGCGCGAGCGTGATGAACATCAACATCGTGAAAGGCACCACGCCGCTGTTCCCGCGCGACGTCAGCGTGGGCGGGCACCAGTACACGGATTCGCTGCAGAAAGAACTGGATTTGAGTTTCGACGACGCGGAGTCGCTGAAGCTGGGAAACAAAGTCGGGACCGTCAGCGAGGACGCGAAGACGCCGATCCTGCAGCAGGTGACCGAGATCATCGTGCTGGAGATTCAGAAGACCTTCGACTTCTTCCGGGCCAGCGCGGCGGGCGAGCACATCGAGAAGATTTATCTGGCGGGCGGATCCTCAAAAGTTCCCGGGCTGATCGAGGCGTTGCGCCAGGAGTTTTCGCTGCCGGTGGAGATTTTCAATCCGTTCCAGAAGATCGCGCCGCCAGTCGAGGGACCGGGAGTGGAACTGATCGAGCAGAACGCTGGCCAGTTGGCGGTTGCGGTGGGTTTGGCCTTAAGGAGTTTTGAAAACCTATGATCCGAATCAACCTGCTGGGACAACCCAGACCGAAGAACAAACGCGCCGCAGCCTCGGCCGCGGCCGTCATGGAGATGGGCGAGGTTGGCTCACCGAAGCTGAAAGTGCTGCTGGTGCTGGTGCTGGCCGGATCGTTGAATCTGATGTACTGGTACCGGCTGGACAAGGAGAAACAGCACATCGCCGCGAAGATGCAGGTGGCGGAGCAGACAGAACCGCGAACTGGCCGACGTGAAGGCCCGTTATCTGGAGCGGCAGCGCCAGGCCGACAGCTACAAGCGCCGGGTCGATGTGATCGATCAGTTGCGGGCCAACCAGTCCGGGCCGGTGAACCTGCTCAACACCATCGGTGACACCATCAACGGCACCGAAGCGGTGTGGCTCAACACCATGAAGGACCAGGGCGGCAGCGTGGATATCGAAGGCATGGCCCTGAGCACCGATGCCGTGGCCTCGCTGATTCAGAATCTCCAGAAGACGGGCTATTTCAAGAACATTGAGATCAAAGAGACCTTCCAGGACGAAACGTACAAGGAAATGCAGGCATTTCAATTCATTCTGACCTGCGAAAAAGCAAAGTCCTAAAGGCGGGAGAATATGGGGAACTTTAGCGAATTATCGGGCCTCAAGCAGTGGGCAGCCCTGGTGTTAGGGGCAGCGCTGATCACCGCCGCACTGCACTTCACCTTGTTCAAGTCCCAGCGGGACGCGAACGACCAGGCGCAAACGGCCCTGGAATCCAAGCTTCGCGAGAATGCCGAACTCGAATCCTACGCGCCCAAGCTCAAGGACATGGACCGGCAACTGGCGAATCTGAAACAGCAACTGGAGATCGAGCGCCACATCGTGCCCGATGAGAAAGAAGTGGACGGCTTCATCAAGATGCTGGACGCAGAGGCCCTGAAGGCGGGAATCGAGATCCGCCGCTACACCGCCAAGCCGGTGTCGACCCGCGAGTTCTATACCGAAGTGCCCTTCGAGGTCGAACTGGATGGGCCGTACTACTCCGTGCTGAACTTCTTCGATCGGGTGGGAAAGCTGGAGCGGATCGTCAACATGTCCGGCTTGCTGATCGCGAACACCAAGACGGGCAGCGAGGCCAAGGCGAAGCACACCTATCAGTACGCGCCCAACGAGAGCATTGTGGCCACCTGCGAAGCGACCACATTTTTTAGTCATGACCTGGCGCCGCCCGCGGGCGCGCCGGCCAAAGGTAAGGGAGGCCTATGAAGCTGGCGACTGGAATTCTGCTACTGGGAATGGGGCTGGGAACTGCCGGTGCGCAGAACCCAAGCATCATCGACACCACCAAAGCCAAGCTGAATGCGGTGCAGCAGCAGAAGACGGCGGATTCGAACGCTGCGCTGGCGGCTTCGCAGGGGCAGAACGCGCCAGCCGACGGCTGGCAAGCTGGTGAGCGCGGCCCAGATGCAGGGTGGCTCACAAGCGGCTGCGCTTCCAAACCAACCGCGGCTGCGAGCAGCGCAACACCGAGCGCGTCCAAGGCGGCAAGCTCTCCAAGGCCAAGACCAAGAAGACCACCACAGTCGCGGTGAATCCGCCGAAGCCGACAACCGGCAGTTGCGGTCGAAGACAAGAAGAATCCGGTCGACCCCAAGAAGGATGAGCACAAGACCATCAGCATGGCCGGAGGACGCCGAGATCCGTTCCTGAGCCCGGTGGTAAACCACAGCATAGGTGGCTCGGGATGCAGCAGCGGCAAACGCTGCCTGGCGGTCGACCAGATCGCGCTTACCGGGATTGTGAAGTCGGATGCGGGCATGATCGCGGTGGTGATCAATGCCATGAACAAGGCATATTTCCTGCGCGAGAACGATCCCGTTTTCAACGGATATGTGGTGAAGATCACCGGAGACTCGATCGTTTTCAAAGAGACCCTGCAGGACAAGTTAGGCAAGTCGTTCACGCGGGAAGTGACAAAGAAGATTACGACCCCGGCGGTTTAACTCCGGGTGAAAGCTGCCGGTTCGATCCGGCAGGTGCAGAACGAAATTTAAGAAGCAGATCACGAGGCGAGCAAAACGCGCGCCCGTGGGGAGAAGGGAAATGCGAAAGCAATTGCTGGTTGTTTTGCTACCGCTGCTGATCTTGGCCCTGAGTGCGGGCGCCGAGACCCAGAGCACGAGCACAGGCGCGGACATGCGTGCCACCGTACAGAAGGTGGACGTGATGCACGCGGATGACGGAATTAGCGTGGAGATCACCGCCCGCGGACAGGTGACGCCCAAGCTGACAACGTTGGACTCGCCCGCTCGCGTCCTGGTGACTCTGCCGAACACCGTGGCGGCGACTCTGCAAAACCACATCAGCGTGGGCAGCGACGGGGTGAAGGGCGTGCGCATCGGCAGCGATGGCCACGTGCCTCCCACCACCAGCATCGTGATCGACCTGGTGCAGGCGTGCCAGTACGAACTGCTGCCGGGCGGCGACAACCGAATCATTGTCAAGTTGCACCCCGCTGCGGCGAAGACCAACGCGAAGGTTGTGACTCCGGCGCCGGCAAGGTTGCAGACGACCGCCGCGACGGCCGCGCCAGCCTTGGTTAAGACGGCTGCCGTGGTGAGCAAACCAGCTCCCCTGGCCGCTTCTCCGGCCACAGTTCCGGCGGCGCTTCCCGTTGCCGAGAAGACTGCGAAGCAGAGTGCTTCCGCGACCGACTTCGTCCTCGTAGAACCGACCTACCAGCAGAAGAAGGCGGCAGATACGACTACCGCTGACGAAGCCGCTCCCTCAGACCGGGCAGCCGGCGCGGCAGCCAAGTTCGTAGACAAGCCCGAGGGCAATCTACTGCCTACGCCGAGCGCTGCAATCCAGCCTCAGGGAGCTCAGGCTACGCCCACCCAAGCGATCCAGCCGGCGGTAAATTTGGCTGCGGAACAGAAGGGTGAAAGCCATCTCGTAACCCCGATCAGCGCCGCCAAGTACACTGGCGAACCGATTTCGGTGAACCTGAAGGATGTGGATCTGAAAGATTTCTTCCGCTTGATTCACGAGATCAGCGGATTGAACGTGGTACTCGATCCCAACGTCAAGGGTGGGCTGACCATTGTGCTCGACGACGTGCCGTGGGATCAGGCCCTCGACATTGTTCTCAAGAACAACGATCTGGCCCGGCAGCTTGACGGCAACGTGCTGCGCATCGCGACCGTAGACACGCTGCGCCACGAAGCCGAGTCCCGCCGAGCCGAGCAGGAAGCCGAAGCCCTGGCAGTTGACAAGCAGACGGTCACTCGGTTCCTAAGCTACGCTCACTCCAAAGACGTGATCACAACCGTGAAAAAGTTCTTGTCGCAACGCGGTGACGTGGTCGCCGACGAGCGCACCAACGCGGTAATCATCTCGGATATTCCGGCGGTGATGCCAAACATCGACCGGTTGCTTACGCAACTTGACCGCAAGACGCAGGAAGTGGAAATTGAAGCTCGAGTGGTCGCTGCCACGCGCAGCTTCGCAAGAGAAATTGGAACCCAGCTCGCGTTCGGCTGGGGCAATGCCTCGACCGCTGTCGGTGGCGTACCCGCCGTGGGCACTACACCGCTGGCCACCTTCGGTATCAGCCCGCAGTACCCGATTATCGGAACCACCGCGCCGACGCCAACTACGGGCGTGCAGATACCATTGTTCTCCAACCTGGGGCCGACCAGCCCGACCAGCGGCTTTTCGTTCCTGAATGCCAGCTCGGCGGTGCGAATCGATGCCCTGCTCAGCATGGCTGAATCGCGCGGGCTCTTGAAGATTCTGTCCCGTCCGCGAGTTGTAACCCAGAACAACATCTCGGCTCTGGTTCGACAGGGCGTACGCGTGCCCATCGTGACCCAGGCGCAGTTGGGCGGTCCGCCAACTGTAACTTACGTCGATGCTTTCCTGCGGCTGACCGTGATTCCGCAGATCACTTCCGAAGGCACGATCTTCCTGAATGTGGACGTCGAAAACACGACGCCTGACTTCGGCCGGACCATCAACGGCAACCCCACCCTGATCACACAACAGGCAACCACGCAGGTCCTGGTCACCGACGGCGGAACGGTAGTGATCGGCGGCGTCATTCAGACCAACAACTCGATCAACGTGGCGCAGGTTCCGCTGCTGGGCAGCATTCCATGGCTGGGCGAGCTGTTCAAGCACACCACCGTCAGCACCTCGAACCAGGAGCTGATTTTCTTCATCACTCCGCGAATCATCCAGACCTAACGACGAGTTAGCAGTAAAGACAGCCGTCGGTTTCCTGAAGTAAGTCTCAGGAACCGGCGGTTTTGTTTTGGGGCTGACATTCCCGTATTGAAACCGAGATTACTATTTAGTACCGGGTACCCCCCTCCCCGTGTTTGGGGCAAAATCCAGAAAACAAATGGTTTGTTTTATCACTACCTGCTAGATCTTTGAGTTTGCAGGAGTTACGCGCAAAATCTAGATAACAGGGGGGTTACGTGCGGAGAGGCGTCCCATTTTGGGGAACACGGACGGCTTGCAAGCCAATGATCTAGACCGCATGGGCGGTTTCGCGGGCCCTTTGGACGGGGCCGAAGTCGCGCTGGCGCAGATTGTCAAAGATCGAATTGTTATCCTACAGATAATGTAAGTTGTGTCAGCTTATCCGATTTGAGGCACTCGGTCAATGGTAAAAATGGACGCGAAACTGACGGTTTGCAGGCGCGGCGCGATGTCCGCTAAAAGCCCCGCCCTCTCGCACAGAACGCGAGAAGGGCAGGGCGCGCGTTTTTGGCTGTGGTGAGAGCGATGGGCCAGCCCGCCGAGATTATTGGAGAGGGGATGTTTTAACGGGAACGTCTGGGCTTTGCTTTGGAACTGTTCGCCCTCACCTCACTTCACGATGTGATCTCGGTTACTGACGGGACGCGCTCATTCGTGTCTCATGGAATACGTCCTGCCTTTCCGAAGAGCAGCCCCACCACGGGACGCAGCACCCCCTGAGGCGAACGACCAGAATTTCCGGGAACATAATCTCGTCACACCAATTCAGCCTCTGGAGGCAGTTATGAAACGCATCAGCAGCTTGGTTTTAATTCTATGTACGTGCTTCGCGTCCGCAGCATGGGGCCAGAAGAACGGATGGAGCGAGTTCCACCGGTCCGACATGGCGCGCTGGAACCAGTCTGAGACGGTGCTCAACGGCAAGACGGTTCGAAATCTTGTCCCGCTGTGGAGCTACTACACCGGCGGCGGTGAGTCCTCGCCTGCGGTGGCGAATGGGGTAGTGTATGTTGGCGGCAGCAACGTGTACGCACTGAATGCCAGCACCGGCGCCCTGCTCTGGAGCTACTCCACCTACGCCGCGGTTGATTCCTCGCCCGCGGTGGCGAATGGGGTAGTCTATGTCGGCTCGAGCTCCGGCTTGGGCGGCGGCAACTTCTATGCGCTGAACGCCAGCACCGGCGTCCTGCTTTGGAGCTACACCCCCGGCGGCCGTGTGGAGTCCTCGCCCGCGGTGGCGAATGGGGTGGTTTATGTCGGCTCGGACGACGGCAACCTGTACGCGCTAAACGCCAGCACTGGCGCCAAGCTTTGGAGCTATACGACCGGCTACTGTGTGCGTTCCTCTCCTGCCGTGGCGAATGGGGTGGTGTATGTCGGGTCTTGCGACGGCAACGTGTACGCGCTGGACGCCAGCACTGGCGCCAAGCTTTGGAGTCACGGCACCGCCCGCCGGGTGGACTCCTCGCCCGCGGTGGCGAATGGGGTGGTGTATGTCGGCGCCTGGTACGGCGTGCTCGCGCTGAATGCCGGCACCGGCGCCAAACTGTGGAGGTACCAGACCGGCTACCGCGTGACTTCCTCGCCCGCCGTGGCAAAGGGGGTGGTTTACGTTGGTCCGTGGAACGGCAAGGTGTGCGCGCTAGACGCCAGCACTGGCGCCCTGCTTTGGAGCAAAGCCAACGGCGCTTTGACGTCCTCGCCCGCCGTGGCGAATGGCGTGGTTTATGCCGGATCGCATGACGGCAGGGTATCCGCGCGGAAGGCCAAGACCGGCTTTACGCTATGGAGCTACACTACCGGCGGCACCGTGCAGTCCTCGCCCGCCGTAGCAAACGGGATGGTCTATGTCGGCTCGAACGACGGCAAAGTTTACGCCTTCGGCCTGCAGTGAAGGATGGTCGGGGAGCGGCTGGCCCACCCTTACGTTTTTTTTCGTAAAGGTGGGGACGGTCAGGTCGACGGTTACAAGTTTTCTTTGTGGCAGGAGTAGATGGCGTTCAACCATCCCCAGCGCTATTTACGGCGCTAATGAGCTGTAGCTCATCCCGTGCGGTTGTGATCGTTTTTCACCAATCGCAGGCAATCCCGCAGCGATCCCAGGTCTCGAAAGCGCGAGACCTGGGGTACCCGCATGAGTTTTGCCCTGGCCAAGAACGTAAAGGTGGGCCAGTCCGGGTCACATATCCGTTAGGCGCAATCGCCATGTAGGCTTTCTCCTGACGAGGCCCGGTACAGCAGGTCCCTCCACGCCACCGTTGCTGTCGCTCCGGCTCCGGTCGGAATAACAGTTCTCCTGGCTTGGAGGGATTGAGTCGCTTGCCGCTTGGGTGGCTGCTGGGCGCTTCTAGCGTTCGCTTGTTAAACTTTCAGGGTGGATCACAAAGGCCGGCTGAAGAAACTGCAAACTGCTTTTGAGCGCGACTCACTGGATGGGCTGCTGGTCACTCATCTTCCTAACATCCGATACCTTTGCGGGTTTACGGGGACATCCGGCGTGCTTGCAATCGCGGAAACCCGCAGCGTGTTCTTTACCGATGGGCGTTACAGCGAACAAGCACGAGCCGAGGTGCAGGGACCACGGATTGTGATCGCGCGCAAACCGCCGGTGGCCGCCGCTGCCGAGTGGCTGATGGAGAACAGGAACAAACTTGGCGGCAACAAACCGCGCAGACTTGGAATTGAGAGCGAGCATTTAACTGTTGCCGGGCGTACGCAGTTGGCTCGTTTGCTGCGGTCGGAGTTCCGGCTGCGGGAGACGCGAGGGTTGGTGGAACGGGCTCGGATGGTAAAGGACGCGGACGAAATTGCTCTCCTGCGGGCGGCGGTGGCTTTGGGGGCGAGTCTGTTTCAGCGGGCGCTGGAGGTGATCCGTCCGGGTGTGACCGAGCGTGAGGTGGCGGCGGAGATGGAATATGCCGCGTCGCGGGCCGGGGCCGAAGGGATGTCTTTCCCGACGATCGTCGCGGCGGGCAAGCGATCGGCGCTGCCGCATGGGCGCGCTTCCCAGGTCCCCATTCCTTCGCGGGGATTCGTGGTCTGCGACTTCGGTGTTATACTCTCGGGCTACTGTTCAGACAGGACCCGTACGGTGCATTTGGGCCGTCCCTCGGGTGAGGTTCGCCGCGTGTATGAGGCGGTGCGAGAGGCGCAGGCAGCCTCGATAGCGACGGTAAGAGCGGGCGTGAGTGTTGGCGAGGTTGATGGGGCGGCACGTAACGCGCTTAAAACGCATGGTTTAGCAAGACATTTCACACACTCGACCGGGCATGGTGTAGGCTTGGAGATTCACGAGCCTCCGCGTATCGCGGCCGGACAGACAGAGATTCTGCGCCCGGGAATGGTGATTACGGTCGAGCCCGGCGTCTACATTGCAGGCAGCGGGGGCGTACGGATTGAAGATATGGTTTTAGTTACGGACGGCGGGTGCGAAGTCTTGACGCCCACAAGCAAGGAACTCATCACGATCTGAAGGCTAGCTGCTCTTAATTCTCAGCCGCAAAACCATGAACCAGAAAGAACTGAAAGAACTCATTGAGTTCTTAATTGAAAAGGATGTTGCCGAGTTCGAGTTGGAACGCGGCGACGTGAAGGTGCGGATCAAGCGTGGGGTCGAACACGCTGCTCCAGCCCAGCCGGTGACCCATGTTGCCGTGCATACTGCGGCAGCGTCAGCGCCGGAGGCTTCATCCGCGTCGGCTGCGCCAGCTCCGCCCGCCGAAAGCGCCGCTCCTCCGCCGGTGGCGGAAGCTGGCTTGCACACGGTGCGCTCGCCTATTGTTGGGACGTTTTACGAGTGCCCTTCGCCGGGATCGCCACCTTTCGTTAAGCCGGGGGATACCGTAGAAGTTGGGCAGGTATTGTGCATAGTGGAAGCCATGAAGCTGATGAATGAGATCGAAGCGGACGTGGCCGGCGAGATTGTGAAGAAGCTGGTGGCGAACGGCCAACCGATCGAGTATGGGCAGGAATTGTTTGTGATCCGGCCGCGAGGGTGAGCCGTGTAGGGCGGACACTCCTGTCCGCCGCCTTTGATGTTGGTGTGGCGTTTTCGATTTCTTGCACTGTGGCAATCTAAGGTCAAAAACAGCGGACAAGAGTGTCCGCTCTACACCAGGCCGCACGAATGCCGGCATTTACTGCATGTTTAACAAAATCCTTATTGCGAATCGCGGCGAGATTGCCTTGCGGGTGATTTGCGCCTGCAAAGAACTGGGCATCCGCACCGTAGCGATTTACAGCGAGGCCGACCGGCACGCACTGCATGTCAAGTTTGCCGATGAAGCCATCTGCATCGGTCCTCCGCAACTGGCGCAAAGCTACCTCAACATTCCGGCCGTGATCAGCGCGGCTGAGATCACGAACGTCGACGCCATCCATCCGGGATATGGGCTGCTGGCAGAGAACGCAAATTTTGCCGAAGTTACCGAGACCAGCAACATCACTTTCATTGGGCCGCCTCCCGAGATCACGCGTCTCATGGGCGAAAAAGAAAAGGCGCGGGCCGCGATGAAGAAAGCGGGCGTGCCCATTTTGCCGGGTTCCGAAGGCATCCTCGCCGGCGATGGCGAAGCTCTGGAGTGGGCGCGGCAAGTCGGTTTTCCAGTGATCATTAAGGCCTCAGCAGGTGGGGGCGGCCGCGGCATGCGCATTGTGCGTAACGAAGAAGAGCTTCCCGGCTTGTTCAAAGCAGCGCAGTCGGAAGCTGCGGCGGCTTTCGGCAACGGCGATCTCTACATGGAGAAATTCATCGAGCGGCCGCGCCACATCGAGTTCCAGATTCTCGCCGATCAGTATGGCAGCGTCGTCAGCCTGGGCGAACGCGAATGCTCGATCCAGCGACGCCACCAGAAGTTGCTCGAGGAATCTCCGTCCACGCAAGTGTCGCCGGAACTCCGCGACGAGATTGGCAAAGTCTTGTCGAAGACGCTGTCCGAAATCGGCTACGTAAATGCCGGCACGATTGAGTTTCTGATGGACGAAGACCGGCGGTTGTACTTCATCGAAATGAACACGCGCATCCAGGTCGAACATCCGGTCACAGAGATGGTCACCGACGTCGACCTTGTGAAGAGCCAGATCCTGCTGGCTGCAGGCGAGCGCATGGAAAGCGTGCTACTGGGTCCGATTGTACATCGCGGTCATGCCATCGAGTGCCGCATCAACGCCGAGCATCCCGAGAAGTTCACACCGTCGGCAGGGAAGATCACGGCGTTCAATCCGCCGGGCGGGACGGGAGTGCGGATCGACACCGCGGCCTATGCCGAAGGAGTGATCCCGCCTTATTACGACTCGTTGATCGCGAAGCTGATCGTGCGCGGCAAAGACCGGAGTGAAGCGGTTTCGCGCATGGCGCGCGCCCTGGAGATGTTCGTCGTGGAAGGAATATTTACGACCATTCCCCTGCATCGGCGGATTCTGGCTGATCCAGATTTTCGCGCCGGGAAGTTTGATACGACGTTTATTGAGCGATTCCTGGCGAAGAATGGGAAAGAAAAGGCCAGGGCGTAGAGCAGACTCAACGTGGCGAATCCAGACCTTTCGTTTTATCGATAAATGATCCACCTGCCTCGCCTGTACGCTATTCTCGACGCACCGTGCTTTCCTGATAGCCAGATTTTGTTTTCGACAGCCGAGGAACTTGTCGCCGGTGGTGTCACCCTGCTGCAATACCGCAACAAAGGCGGCAATGTGCGTGAGATGTTGAATCATGCACGCGAGATGAAACATCGTGTCGGCGGCCCGCTCAAACTAATCATGAATGACCGGGCAGATCTTTGTTTAGCTGCGGAGTTTGACGGCGTCCACATCGGTCAGGAGGATTTGTCGCCCGAAGGTGCCCGAAGGGTGATTGGCGATAGTCTTTGGCTGGGCGTATCCACGCATAATCCAGAGCAGATCAAGCGCGCAGACAAGACTTCCGCGGACTACATCGCCATCGGGCCCGTGTTTTCGACTGCAAGCAAAGTCAATCCTGATCCAGTTGTCGGACTGGAGGGCGTCCGCGAGGCCCGCGCTCTAACGCGAAAGCCGCTGGTTGCAATTGGGGGCATTAATCGTGCCAACTGCCGGTCGGTGATTGAGGCGGGAGCGGACTCGGTTGCGGTAATATCCGACCTGATGCGGGAGCCCCGAAAATCAGCGGAGGACTTTTTTCGCATCTTAGGATAAAGTCAAAGCGCTGCCGAGCTCGGCTCGGCTGGACAGCCCCTTGGGCGTCGCTAGGGCAGGTTGTCCCCACGCGAATCTTAGGAGACCTTTGAGCATCGACACCAAGCCACCAGTCGCGACCGCCAACGATTGGGAAATCCATAGTCATCAAGATAAAGAACTGGTGAAAGGCCTTGGCCTGACCAGCGCGACCATGCTGGTGATGGGTTCGATGATTGGCTCGGGCATCTTCATTGTTTCTTCCGAAATATCCCGGGAAGTGAATTCTCCAGCCCTGCTGATTGCAGCCTGGCTGGTCACCGGCTTCATGACCATCGTCGGGGCTTTGAGCTACGGCGAACTGGCGGCCATGATGCCGCGCGCCGGAGGCCAGTATGTTTACCTGCGCGAAGCGCTCGGACCGTTATGGGGCTTTCTGTACGGGTGGACTCTGTTTCTGGTCATTCAAACGGGAACGATCGCCGCGGTCGGCGTGGCCTTCGGCAAGTTTCTCGGTATCTTCGTTCCATCCATTTCTTCTTCGAACTGGATACTGCATTTCTGGAAAGTGCCGCCGATTCGGGTTGGCCCCATGGTTCTCGGCAACATGGATGTGGGAATGAACACGCAGAACCTGGTTGCGATTTTAGTTGTGGTTGCGCTTTCGGTGATCAATATTTTCGGGTTGAAGACTGGGGCGCTGATTCAGAATGTTTTCACCTTCGCCAAGGTCTCGGCATTGTTGGCCTTGGGCTTCCTGGGCCTGTTTATTGGACGGAACGCGCAAGCACTGGCCGCCAACTTTCACGGAAACTTCTGGAACAACGCGGGACTGAGCGCGCAACACGCGGTGCAGGTGGGGGTGGGTGGACCTATCGTCCTGGTGGGCACGCTGACGATTCTGGCCGTAGCGCAAGTGGGGTCGCTGTTTTCAGCCGACGCCTGGAACAACGTTACTTTCACCGCGGGCGAGGTAAAGAATCCTAATCGCAATTTGCCGCTTTCTCTTGCGTTGGGCACCGGCGTCGTCATCACTCTTTATATCGTCTGCAATTTCGTTTACCTGAATGTCCTGCCGCTGGACGGCGTGGCCAATGGCGCAACCATCCTGGAACGCGGAATCAAGTATGCGACGGAAGAGCGCGTCGGCACTGCCGTCATGACACAAATGTTTGGCGCGGCGGGCGGTCTGCTGATGGCTGCGGCAATCATGATTTCCGGCTTCGGATGCGTGAACGGGCTGATTCTGGCGGGCGCGCGCGTGTATTACGCCATGGCCAAGGATGGCCTCTTCTTTCGCAGGGTGGCGAAATTGCATCCTGAGTACAAAACGCCTGCGGTTTCGCTGATGGTGCAAATGGTCTGGACCTGCGTTTTATGCGTGTCCGGGAGCTATGGGCAGTTGCTGGACTACATCGTCTTTGCGGTGCTGGTGTTCTACATCCTGACTATTTTGGGGTTATTCGTGCTGCGCCGCACCCATCCTGATGCCGAACGGCCATACCGCGCGATCGGCTATCCCATATTACCCGCAGTGTATATTGTGATGGCCTTATTTATCGATGTCGTGCTCTTGCGCTACAAGCCGCAATTCACGTGGCCGGGATTGATCATCGTGTTGCTGGGCATTCCGGTGTACTTTTTGTGGTCGAAGAGTCCAAGCGACGCAATCACGTCAGCTTAGAATTGTCAGCTCGATAAGGAGAAACCAACCGGATGGCGAACCTGCTGGCTACCAAGCCGATGAATCTGCTGATGGAGGAATCCCGCGAGACCGGCGGGCACAGCCTGAAGCGAACCCTTGGCGTTTTCCAACTCACGGCCTTGGGCGTGGGTGCAATTATCGGCGCTGGCATTTTTGTTATGGTCGGACTGGGGGCGCAGTACGCCGGTCCCGGACTGACGTTGTCATTCGTTCTATCCGGGCTGGGATGCGCATTTGCCGGGCTCTGCTATGCCGAGTTCGCAGCTATGATTCCGTTGGCGGGCAGCGCGTACACCTACGCTTACGCGACTCTCGGAGAGTTACTGGCCTGGATCATCGGCTGGGATCTGACGCTTGAATATGCGATGGGTGCGAGCACGGTTTCGTCGGGCTGGTCTAACCATTTCATCGAACTGCTGAAGATCTTCCATGTCCAAATGCCGCTCTGGCTCGCCTACGATCACTGGACGGCGCTGAAAACCGCGGAAAACGTGATCGCGCGTCAGATGGCACAGGTTTCTGATTCGTCCCTTGTGCCGGGTAGCCAGGCATTTCTCGACAAGGTGTCAGCCATCATAAGCGCGCAGTCGCCTGAGTTGTTACAGCGCGCACACGATCTGCTGGGCGCGCCGCACTTGTTCGGAATGGAAATTGGGTTCAACCTGCCCGCATTTATCATTGCCTTGATCATTACGGCGATTCTGGTGATTGGGATCCAGGAAAGCGCTGGGTTCAATACCGGCATCGTCGTGGTCAAAGTCTCGGTCGTGCTTTTCGTCATCGTGCTAGGCGCACATTACATTCACCCCAGCAACTGGGGCACCGACTGGAGTTCGTTTGCACCCCACGGCTTCGCCGGTATCGGGGCGGGCGCGGCGTACATATTCTTCGCTTACATCGGATTCGATGCGGTTTCAACCACCGCTCAGGAAGCCAAGAATCCGCAGCGGGATTTGCCGATTGGCATGATCGCTTCGCTGGCCATCTGCACGGTGTTGTATATCGCCGTGGCCGGTGTTTTGACGGGGATGGTGCGCTGGCAGCAGATCAATATCGAAGCTCCGGTGGCGCGCGCGTTTCTGGACCGCGGTTTGACGACCGCTTCCCACATCATTACGTTGGGGGCTCTGGCCGGACTGACCAGCGTGATGCTGGTCATGCTGCTCGGCCAGACGCGTGTGCTGTTCGCCATGGCAAACGACGGCCTCCTGCCAAAGAAATTCTTCGCCGCGGTTCATCCGAAGTTTCGCACGCCGTGGAAGAACACCATTCTAGTGGGCCTGCTGGCGGCAATTGTCGGCAGCGTAACTCCTATCGAAGACATTGGAAGGATGGTGAACATCGGCACGCTACTGGCTTTTGTGATCGTGTCAATCTCGGTGGCAGTGTTGCGCTATACGAATCCCAACCAACCGCGGCCCTTCCGAACGCCGTGGGTGCCGTTGATTCCAATTCTCGGCGTGATCTCGAACGGTTACATGATGCTCAAGCTGGGCATGTGGAATTGGATCCGGTTGGTTGCATGGCTTGCCATCGGTTTGATCGTCTACTTCACTTACAGCGTGAAGCACAGCCAGGTGCAGGCTTTGCAAGCTGATCGGGGCGGCCGGACTGGCGCTGACTGAGAATGGCTCTGTTTCTCAGACGCCTTCCGCTCACGCGCGGAAGGCGTTTTGTTTTATAGTCGTTTTCTGGTCGTTAGTCTTTGGCCGTTCGTCGTTGGCCTTGGACTAACGCCGAATGACCAACGGCTATCGACCAATATGAAGATCGTAACTGCCTCCGAGATGCGCGAGATCGATCGAGCGACCAGTCAGCGCTTTGGCGTGCCTTCGCTCACGTTGATGGAAAATGCGGGGACGGCGGTCGCGGAGTTTGTTGTCTCCCAATATCCGTCGGCGGAGCGCGTTGGCGTGATCTGCGGCAAGGGCAACAACGGCGGAGACGGTTTCGTGGCTGCACGAAAGCTGAAGGCGGCCGGAAGAGAAGTGCGGCTCATACTATTGGCAGAACCGTCGGAGCTGCGGGGCGATGCGGCCGAGATGTTCGCAAAACTTCCTGTAGCGCCGTTGATTGTGCGATCCGCCGCTGAGTTGAAGGACGAACAGGCGCGCGCAGTATTCGAGTCCGAAGTCTTGCTGGATGCGATTCTGGGCACGGGTTTCAAGCCGCCAGCGAGCGGGTTGTACGCAGAAGCAATCAGGTTGTTGAATGCGAGCTCCGCACCCGTGGTTGCGGTCGATATTCCTTCCGGCGCCGATGCCGATGTTATGGGCGAACAAACGGGCACGGTCGCGCGCACCGATGCCATGGTAACTTTCACCGCGCCACGGCCGGCCCACATTTTCGGAAGATTGACGGACGGGCCGACTCTCATTGCTCCGATCGGCTCGCCGGATGAAGCCGTCGTTTCCTCGCTGCAACTCAACCTGATCACCGCCCGGGAGATCGCGCCTCTCATCGGGCCGCGGCCGTTAGCGGCAAATAAGGGAAACTTTGGCCACGTGCTCGTGATCGGCGGTTCGGTAGGCAAAGCAGGCTCAGTCGCGATGGCGGGAATGGCGGCGTTGCGCAGCGGCGCTGGATTGTCCACCGTCGCGACGCCGAAGTCGGTCTTGGCCACCGTCGCAGGATTTCATCCTGAAGTCATGACTGAGCCACTCGATGAGACCGATGCCGGCACGATCTCGAGTCGCGCCAACGAACGCTTGGACGCACTCATCAAAGGTATGACAGTTCTGGCGGTCGGACCGGGGATCTCGCGTAATGCTGAGACTTCTGAGTTTGTTCGCGGCCTCGTCGTGAAAACCAGAACTCCGCTCGTCCTCGACGCCGATGGCCTCAACGCATTCGAAGGCCGGGCTGCCGAACTCAATGGCAAAGGACGCAACGTGGTGATCACGCCGCATCCGGGAGAGATGGCTCGGCTGACTCGGATCGACAGTCGCCGCAGTGCAGCGCGACCGCATCAACGTCGCCCGCACCTTCGCCCGCGAACACGGATTGATCGTGGTGCTGAAGGGGCATCGCACGCTGATTGCGCAGCCCGACGGAACGGTTTGGGTGAACACGACGGGAAATCCGGGCATGGCCACCGGAGGCACGGGAGACATCCTGACCGGAATGGTATCGCGGTTTGATCGCGCAAAATCCCGAGCGCATCGCGGAAGCGGTGATTGCCGCGGTTCATCTCCACGGTCTTGCCGGGGACGTTGCGCGCGAAAGCATGGGCGAGCATTCGTTGGTTGCGACGGATCTGGTGAAGGCCTTGCCAGAGGCTTTCCGACGGGTGCGTGCAGCAGCATCAGGTTCCAAGGTGGAAATTTGTGGCTGATGCAATTTGCCCATTACGCTCGATCCGACTAATGAATGTAAAGGCCCGATAAATCAGAATCCGCGTTTAACCGATTACTGCTAGAATCCACCGCGTGGCGACGAGGTTGATTGGAATTCTGTCCCGCATCACATTTCTTGTGTGCGGAGTCGTGTCTGTTTTACTCGGCAATCTTTACAGGTCGCTACAGGGTCTTGGTTTTCTGCCCAACGGTGAACTACGACTGTTCTCCGGTGCTTTGACCGCGGTGGGCGGGCTTGCTGTAGTTATCGCACTGCTACCCGGTTCTTGGGTTGAAAAAACGCTCAAAATAGAGGCGGCCAAACCTTCGTTGGCACCGCTCAAGATGCTCGGAGCCTTCGCCGTTGTTTCTTATCTCTTGATAGTGGGGCTATCCTTCGCCACGCGTAGCTGGCGGCCTAGCCCGCAGCTTGTTTTTTCCGTTTGCCCAGCATGTGCCCTGACAATTACGGTTGACCCCTCGCTTGGGACGGTCTTGCTGGGTCTGGCTCCTTTGAGCGCGGCTGTTTATGGATCCCTCGGCGCCGTATTGGGATACGTCTCAGTTGTCCTCCGCAGGGTTATCTGAACCAACATCGCCTTATCAAAGCAGTCCAGACTTTCTGCCAGTTCCGTAGAAGTCCATATCTTAGAGATCGGCAGCCGCCATTCGTATCTGATTGCTTGTTAGACGCTTACGCGGAAGTGCCGCACCGAGCCGAACGAGAATCCGGACAAGTGCTTCCGTAATCTGCCCCTCCGTTACCCGGTCATGGCATAGTGATTCTGGCTATGACACACTTTCCCCAGACTCACCCTCAAAACCGCGCCCAACGAGTTCAATTCGGCAGCTCAATTCCCGTGGTCATCAAGCTCAACTGATGGACGCAGCGCGCGAGCCAAACTGCAAACCATTTCCGAGACCGGCGGCATGTTGCGATTGGCCGGCGCCCTCGAGCAGGGCAATCTGGTCGAGGTCACCATCGAGACGGAATCGGGCGCGGTCAAAGGCATGGCGGAGATCCTGCAGCCGACGCGCAAATCGAAAGACGGAATTCTGCAGCCCTTCCGCTTCATCGCGCTCGAAGACAACGATCACCAGACCCTGCGCAACGCCCTCGACTCCCGCGTCGATAAGGACTTTCTGGGACTTCGCTCCAGCCAATGGGTTGCGCCAAAAAGACAGTGAGACGCAGTACTACTCTCATCAAGCGCCGCTTAGCATTGTGACATCCAATTTGCCATTGTCATTTTGAGCGCACGGGATCAGACCTGCTTTTTCGGTCGCGATCCCGCCAAACAGACAAGTTCCTCGAAGTGCGGCTCGGATTGTCATCTGCTGCCGCGCTTGGTGCAGTACTGAACTCTCGCTATACTGGTTTCCAGACCCCGCATGGAGACGCGAGAATTCATCACCCATTCACCGGAGGAGACGATCACTCTTGGGCGCACGCTGGCCGGGATGCTCGCTCCGCCGAAGATCGTCGTGCTACGCGGCGATCTGGGAGCGGGCAAAACCACGCTGGTCAAAGGCATCGCGGAAGCCTTCCAAGCTGCCTCGGAAGAAGATGTAACCAGTCCCACCTTTACTCTGATCCACGAATACCGCGGGCCTGAAGCCATTCTCTATCACATCGATTTGTATCGAGTGGATACGCCTCGCCAGCTTGAGACTTTGGGGCTCGACGATCTCATTGCGGAAAACAGCGTCCTGCTGATCGAATGGGGAGAGAAATTTCCGCGCTTCGAGCGCGAACGCGATGTGGAGATTGCTCTGGAGCGAGTGGGCGAGAACGAACGACGGGTGCGGATCAGCGATCATCGCTAAAAGCCTTCACCACAGAGTCACAGAGACACAAGAAAAAACCAAAAGAATTCTCTGTGTCTCTGTGACTCTGTGGTAAATGGTTCGTTCAAAACCCCATAATGTTGTAGCCGCAATCCACGTAGATCACTTCGCCGGTGATGCCGGAACTGGCGTCGGACGCCAGGAAACACTCCGGTCGCGCCGACTTCGTTTACATCTACATTGCGGCCCAGTGGTGCGCGCTCGGCGTGAGTCTTGTGCATATCGCTGAAGCCGGAGATCCCGCGCGCAGCCAAAGTCTTGATCGGGCCCGCAGAAATGGCGTTGACACGAATGTTCTTCTTGCCCAGTTCAAAAGCTAAATAACGCACCGTGCATTCCAGCGCCGCCTTAGCCACGGCCATCACGTTGTAGCGGGGCACGACTTTTTCCGAGGCGTAGTAGGTCATGGTCATGATCGATCCGCCCTCGTCCATGAGCGGCGCGGCAGCGCGGGAGACTGCGATCAGCGAATAGACGCTGACGTCGAGCGCTACGCGGAAGCCTTCGCGGGTAGTGTTGACAAAGTCTCCCTTGAGTTCGTCGGCGGGAGCAAAGGCCACGCTGTGGACTAAGACGTGCAGCTTGCCGTAGCGCTCTTTGAGTTGGCGAATAGGCGGTCGATCTCGGAGTCGTTGGAGACATCGCATTGGAATGCCTCCGCGCCGGGCAGGGAAAGAATCAGATCTTTGGCTTCCAGAGCCATGCGCTCGTTCTGATATGTGATGGCAAGCTTGGCGCCGGCGGTGTGCAGTCCTTGCGCGATCGACCAGGCGATGCTGCGCTTGTTGGCGACTCCGAAGACAACGGCGATTCGACCTTCGAGGCTGGATGACATGCGTGACTCCTGATGAAAAGAAGAAGGATAACAGTCCGAAAGTCTTATTTACCACAGAGACACAGAGTCACAGAGAAGAATTGGCAATGTTCCATCGGTCTTTGTTCCGGGTGGCGACCTCAACAGGCTGCTGACGGCCGGCGCGCCACCGGCCAGCTCGCGCTGACAAACGCGACCGCGTACACCATCCCGATGATGGAAAATCCGGCGACCAGACTGACCTGCGCGACCGCTCCCACCAGCAACGCCAGACAGATCTGCAGCGCCGTGCCCGCGAAATAAAACGTATTCTGCACCCGTCCCATGAAGTGCGGCGGCACCTGTTCCATGATGCTGGTATTCATGGCGACGCCGCTGACGCCGCGCGCCGACCCCATCATCGCGTAGACGAGCACCGCGATGGCAAGCATGGGCGAGAGTGGCGCCAGGATCATGCTGATCGTCAGCACTCCCATTGAGATCGCGATCGACCGCCGCGCCCAATCCCGGCGATGAACCACGGCGCATACGAGGGCGCTCACGAAGGCTCCTGTGCCCCAGCCGGCGTTCAACCAGCCATAGCCCACCGCGCCGGCGTGAAATACTTTGTCGCTCAACGGAGGAGTGACCACCACGCCGGTCATCATCGCGGCAAGAAACAGTGCCCAACTGATTCCCAGTAACACCAGATTGCGTCTGCCGCGGAGAAACTGGATCCCTTCGCGCATCTCGCGTACGAAGCGCTCGAGGGCCGATTCCGCCGCCACGATGTCGGCGCGCAACTCTGCTGGCCGTGGCACCACGTGCCGTCCCTTGCGCACTGCGAAATAGCAGAGAAACGAAACCAAATAGGTGGAGAAATCGATGAGCAACACTCCACCCAGCCCGATGCGGTTGTAAACGAATCCGACGATGGAGCCTGCAATCAGCCAGCCTCCCTGGACTCCCGCCAGCAGAAAAGTGTTGGCGTGGACGAACTCTTCGCCGGGGGTCAATTCCTGAATCAGAGCGGTGATCGTGGGCCAGAACATCCAGAAGCCCGCCGCGACCAGCGTGTTCATCAGGTAGAGTTCCCAGATTTTCGCCTTCCCCATGAAGGCGAGAATCGAAACCGTGAGAATGATGACGGCGCGCACGGCATCGAGCCACATCACCAGACCGCCGGCGGTCTTCGCGGTCGATGATGACGCCGGTGAACGGCAGCATCAGCATGGCGGGAATGGTTTGCAGGACGGCGAACGTCCCCAGGGCGATTTCAGAATGGGTGGCCTGCAGAATGTACCAGGCGACCGCGGCGGAGTTCATGCCGCTGCCCAGCATGGAAATCACGTTGGCGGCGAAAACGAAGCGCAGCGCCGGCTTCTGCAGAATGGACCGCATAATCTAATTTAAATGATGCAGGAGCGAGTCGCCAACCTCGCAGGCGTGCAGCGAGACGCGAACGTTTATACATGGAATGGCCAGCGAATTTGGACCTTGCGGGATTCCCAGAACAGATAAACGATCAGCATGATCATCTCCGGCTCGATCGGGTGTTTGTAGCGGACGAAGGGCATCACCAGATAGTACGGGAGCGGATAAATCAGCAAGAAACATGCCAGCAGAAATGCGCCGCGCTTGCGATTGCGAATCGTCAACCACAACCCTGCGAAAGCAAACAATGCTGCCAGCAAGAAATTGGTGTGGCGGGAAATCATCAGGTCGTACCCCGCAACGATCGTCGCCTGCGGAGGAGCAATCCAGAAATAAACGGCGCGCTCAACCGTGAACCACAAGAATCTTCCGGGATGCTCGCGGATGAACTGGCTGTACCTCCTGTTGCTTTTCATCCATGAAGCCGATTTCGCCTAGTTCCTGAAATCTACGCATGGCCTCGGGATTGTTGCCGGGATGTTCGCTGCGGGTCCACAAGCCCGCGGATTGGTCATTGTTGGCTTCGTACATTTCCAGCGGAAGGTTGTCGCGAACCAAGATGAACTTGCCAAACACCTGGTAGTTGCGCACCAGCCATGGGCTCATTACCAGTGGCCACAGTGAGCACGCACAAACCAGCGCCAACAAATTGCTCCCGGCGCGCGGGAACCCGATACAGCAGCCAAATCAAACAGAATGGCAGCATGCTCACCACCGCGGTGTTGGTCAACGCGATTACGCCCCAGAGCAACCCGAATAAAATCCAATGCGGCGTCGCGGGGGTTCGTCAGCCATGCGCAAGGTGAGCAACAGCGCGAGGCTCAGCAGAAATGTGGTGAAACTGGTCTCCCAAACCACGCGCACAGGCCAATAGATTGCGTAGGGAAAAACCGCCCAGGTCCAGGCGGTTGCACGGGCCACGGCAGATTCCGTATATTTGCTCTGCGATCCGGTAAAGGGTAAGACAAGTCAGACGCGGCAAAGATGCTGTTGAAAGTCAGAATCACCCAGGCCGAGAGCGCGCTGTACACTCCGAACAACCTGAATACTCCCGCCAGAATGTAGGGATAAAGCGGCGGCGCCCATGCGCTAGGCCCGGTGGGCAGGTCCGTGGGCGAACTGAATCCTTGGCCGCTGGCGATGGAGCGGGCCAGGCGTCCCATCTCCCAGCCAAATTGAAAATGATCGCGGCGAGGGGTGATCCGGTAAGTGTGGCCGACGGTAATTACGGCCAGGCGCAGCAACAAGAGCGATCAGAACGATGAAGAGGATCGAATGATGAAGAGGTTCGCGCGCGGGTTTCTCCGGACGCTTCGCCTCAGCGGTCGTGATTAGGTTTCCCGCGACGCGATCCTCTGCATCGGCCCAGACTACAGCATTGACTCGTCCCATGCCACGGGGCAGCAATGAGGTGGAGGCCGGGCGTCTTTGCACGGACGGGTGCGACGCCAGTCCTCAATCGGCATGCGCAAACTGGACTTGCAAGCTCCACCATTCGGAGCTACGATTCCCGCGCGAAGCTTGGAGGTGACTATGAAGCGCAGTCATTGGCCGGTCGTCGTGATGGTTGTTTTTCCCCTGATCCTGTCCGTTCTCGGACACGCCCAACTGGACAGAATCGTGATTCCCGCGGGTACCCCAGAAGATCAAGCGCTAACAGCGATTTCGAACGAGCAAGACGCACAAAAGAAATTGGCGATGTACCAGGACTTCCTGCAGAAGTTCGCGGCGAATCCGGCGGCCGTGGCCTATGGCAACTGGCAGATTTCGCAGACCTACCAGACTGCGGGAGATTTGCAGAAAGCTCTCGAATACGGCGACAAGGCTTTGGCTGGTTCTCCGCGCAACCTGGACATTCTGGTCTCGCAAGCCGGGATCGCGCAGCAATTGAAGGACAACGCCAAGACTTTTGACTATGCGATGCGGGGAGGCGAACTATACAACTCGATTGGCAAGCAAGCCAAGCCGGAAGGAATGAGTGACTCGGAGTTTGCCGCGCGCATTGAGGAGGAAAAGACTACGGCGAAGAGCTCCTACGAATTTCTTGAAGCGGCGGCGTTCAATGCAATCGTGGGCGAAGCTGATGCCAAGAAACGCATGGCATACATTGAACGCTTCACGCCCACGTTTCCGAATTCACGCTTTCAGGAGCAGATTGCGTCCTACGCAATGATGTCGTTGTCGGAGCTGAAAGATACGCCGCGGCTGATCTCGTACGCGGAAAAGACACTGGCAACCGATCCGAACAACTTGCCGGCACTGCTCCTGCTGGCGACGACCTACGCCGATGACCCCAAACCCGGCAGCTTGACCAAAGCCGTTACTTATGCGCAGAAGGCAATCGAGGCGGCCAAAGCCGACGCTCCCGATGCCGACCGCACCCGCAAAGTTTCTGCCGGAGTAGCCCACTCCACTCTGGGCTATGCCTATATGAAGCAAGACAAGACGGCAGCGGCGATTCCTGAGTTGAAATCGGCTTCGGCTTTGTTGAAGGGCCAGGACGATCAGCAGTACGCCATTGCCCTGTATCGCCTGGGTTTTGCCTACGCCAAGTTGAGCAAAGTTTCCGACGCGCGGGAGGTCCTGCAGGAAGCAGTGAAAATTTCAGGCCCGGTGCAGCAACCCGCACAGGACCTTTTGGCGAAAGTAAACGCAGCGCGCGCGAAGGGAAAGTAACGCCAGAAGCGGTGTCTTCCCATCTTTGGGGTAACGATGCGCGCATCGTACCACGGCCTGAGTCTGAAAACGGTTCCGCCGCCAGAAGTACCGCCCGCGATGCTCGTGCCATAAAGATTGCCGGCCGCATCCCGAAGCAAATTTGCGTTGGGAGAGGCGGCGTCCGTGCCGCCGGTAAAGCTGTATAACACCTTCTCGTTGCCGGTCCTGCTGAACCTGAAAATGGTTCCGTGGCCGTACGCGCCGCCTCCGATAGTGGTGCCGAAAAAGTTTCCTGCCGAATCGCGAATTAAACTTGCGTTGGGCTGTCCTCCGTCTGCGCCTCCGCTGAAGCTGTAGAGAACCTTCTGCTTGCCAGCCTTATTCACTTTGAACACGGTGCCGAAGTATTGGTGCGCGCCACCATAGGAGCTAGTGCCATAAAGGTTTCCGTCTGAGTCAGAGACCAAACCCCCGTAATATGGGTAGCCTCCGTCCGGGCCTCCCGTGAAGCCGTGCAATACCTTCTCCTTGTGAGCGGCATTGAGCTTGAAGACAGTGCCATAGCCGATACCGAAGGCTCCGAAAGTAGTGCCATAAATGTTGCCAGCGGGATCCAAAACCACCCCGGCGTACGGATTTAATCCGTCTGCTCCGCCTTTGAAGCTGTACAGCACGTTCATCTTGCCGGTCTTATCCAACTCGAAGACGCTTCCGTTCCCATACGCTCCGCCTTTGTAGGTGGTACCGTAGAGGTTGCCCGCGGCGTCCCAGACTAAAAGCGCAAAAGGATAGGCCCCGTCATCTCCTGTGCCGGTGAAGTTGTAAAGCACGGTCTTCTTGCCCGTCTTGCTCAGTTTGAACACCGTTCCGTAGCCGGAGGCACCGCCAGCCTCAGTTGTGCCATAAAGGCTGTCATTTGGACCCCAGACCAAACCGGCCCAGGGATTCGCGCCGTCCGCCCCGCCGCTGAAGCTGTAAAGCACGGTCTCCTTGCCGCTCATATTGACTTTGAACACAGTTCCGAAGCCATAAGCACCGCCGACCGCCGTAGTGCCGTAAAGATGTCCTGCGGAATCCTGAATCAGGCTGGCGTAGGGCTGCCCGCCATCCGCCCCATTGGTAAACGAATAGAGAACCTTGAAAGTCTGCGCTTGTACCGGTTGGATTGCGAGTACAACTAGCATGAACATCGTTGCCAATGCGGCGTTACGGGCCACACGCCCGAGTTTCCCGGAAATCGAACCCATATGTCCGAATGCCCTCATCTTTTGCCCCCGTTTCAAAGCGCGAGCATCCTACCGTGTCCGCAAAAAATGTCAAGGATTAAGATTGGCTAGTTCCGGCGGCGGGCACGCGACCTGAAGTGAAGCCTGACGGCCGCCCTTGTCAGTGTCCTTTGGCAAGTTCGGCCGAGAGGAGGTTGGCTTTGACGGCGAGATTGTAGGCGCGTTGCACGTCGTCGTGACTCAAAGCCTCCTTGGCCTGATCCATATAGCTCTCGATTTGCTTCACCGTATCCTGCTGGTCGGCGCTAAGTGCCTGCTTAGAAATTTTAGTCAGATTCGCGTCGCTGGCAGCAAGTAACTTATCGGTGGCCTCGGGCTGTTGGGTCGTCTGTGGGTTTGGGCCAGGAGATAGATTCACTTTAGGATCCTCAGTTCCCCCGTTGTGTACAACTTTTGTTTGGGGCGGCGTCTTTGGAGCCGTCTCTGAAGGCGCAGGCTGAGTTTGCTGGGGTTTCTTTCGTTTGGCAGCGGACTCCGCCGGCTTACAGCCTGCTTTCGTGCTCGAACCGGGCTGTGAATTCTTAGGACAGGGCGGGTTGGTTCCTGCCCCCGGTTTCGGCGCGATTGATTGATCCGGAGCTTTTTGCGGTTCAGCCGGCGCCTGAGTTGATGAACTTTGCGGAGACGGATCGCTCGATTGGCTTTCCTGTGGCGGAGCGAACTCCCAAACCGACATTGCGGTTACGGAGGCCACAACGTTGGCACGCGGCCAAAGCAACAGCAGACACACTCCGAGGGTGTTGGCCAGAGGCATTTCCAGTTATTCGATCCTCGCGGCAAAATGGCCGCAATCCAAGCGACAAGGGAATTTTATCGCTGAACGCGAGGCGCTACACAATCCGTTACAGTCGGCGCGGGCAACGTCCCCGTGCAGCCCGGTTAAAACTTTCACTCGATCAGAATCTCCCAAGAGTCAGAAACCCTGATAAGCAACGAGAGTCGCGGAGACCTCATACCATAAAAACGCGATTTGCGGAAACGGAGCGTTCTCAGGAATTCGGAACCGTCAAACTCGGTGCCACGGTCCTGCCAAGTTCGCCATTCGCCTCGGCCCCGCTGTCGGCCACGGGCAGACGAAGGCGAAAGGTTGTTCCCTGCCCTTCCACAGTCTCGAAATCAATAGCGCCGTAGTGCCACTGCAGCGCCTGGAACGTTTGCGCCAGTCCTATTCCACTGCCACTTTTCTTGGTGGTGAAATACAGCTCGAAAATCTTTTCCTGCAGCTCGTGGGGTATGCCCGCACCCTGATCGCGAATCTCGGTGATCACGCTATCTTCATCCCGCCGGGCAGAGATGGTCAGAGTGCCTCCGCGCGGCATCGCTTGCATCCCGTTGAGCACGACATTCAGGATGGCTTGCTTCATCAGGTCGAGATCCACTTTCACGCCCAGCGGTTCGGCGCCAAGGATGCGCTTTACCGTCACACCATGCTGCTCAGCGTCGGGCGTAGCCAGCATGATCACATCCTCAAGCAGCCGGCGCATGTCGATTTCCTCAAGATGCAGATCGCGCGGCCGCGTAAAGTCCACCAGGATCTGGACTACGCGATCCAGGCGGTGAATCTCACTGCCGATAATGTCCATGTGGCGGCGTGTGTCGGGATCGATCTGCTTGAGTTTGCTTTGCAGCAACTGCAAATGCAGCACAATCGCATTGATCGGATTCTTGACCTCGTGGGCGACCCCGCGAGTAGTGCGCCCGCTAGCGGACATCTGACGGGATATCTCGATTTCATCCTGAATCCGCCTCACCGACTCGGCATCCCGCAGCGTCAGCAACGCGCCGATCGGCGAGCCTCGTTCCTTAATAAAGTCGAGAGAAACCTGGACTCGTTTCGTGTTCGCGGATTCCACTTCGCGCTGAGCGAATGGGTGGCGGGATTGAAAACCGTCGAGCACGAGCACTCCGAGTGTCGAGTCTCGGGTGAAAATCTCCTTTACCGTGCGACCGAGCAATTCTCCCCTCGGACGGCCCAGAAACCGCTCCACCGAAGCGCTAACCAGGACAACTCGAGAATCGCTGGTGAACAACATCAAGCCATCCTGCAGGTTCCCCATGATCTGATCCACGTTGTCTTTCAATGCGGAGAAGATTTCTTTCGCATCGCGCATCTGGCGGCCCAGGTTGGCGATTTTCTGAGTCACAAGCCCATACTCATCGCGTCCCGTTTTTTCCTCGATAGCGTCCGCTTCGCCAGCGGTGACGCTGTCCAGCCGGCGGCTGATTTTCTCCAGCGGACCGAGTGCGAAGTGCGAGAGTCCCGCGGCGAGCAACAGAGAGAGGAAGATCGAGATGCCCGAGAAGGTTACGGCCTGCCTAAGCCGCGGAGTGATTTCGCTCCTGAGAAACAGGGTCGAAACCCCCAAGCGGATGCTGCCGAATGGCTTTCCATCGAAGAGCAGGGGTTTGCTGACGTCGTAAACGAGGGGCGGGTTGTAGACCAGGCGGAGCTGCCGCCGGAATTTGGCATCTTGCACAATGCGGAAGTCAGGGCGATTGGGAATGGTTTTGTCGATCAGGCCAGGAACACTGTGCAGGATGGCCTTGCCATCGCCGTCCACAATGGCAGCGTCCTGGATCATCGGCCAATCGCCAACGGCCGATTCCATCATCGCATTCAGATCAAGGTTGGTCGCAAAATAGTCGGCAATCGCGAGTCGGAGCTTCGCGGGATTGCTGGTATCGACGTGCGTGCTGGTAAAGTCCGGAGTCTCGGCGTCCGCAATATGCGCGAGCTGCTCACCCAGATAGTTGGCAGTGTCATGCGCGTATGCGACCCGCTGGCGCAGTATCTCGGAAAGATAAACGTAGGAAAGCGAACACACCAAAGCCGCGACCAAGCATGTAATGGCGAGTACGATCTGGGTTTTTCGGCGCATACCTCACTTAGCCCCAACTCGAAAACTCGGCAAGCTACTCTTCCCGGACCAAAGCCGCATCAGCCGCCGCGTTGCCGTATTCCTTCAGCTTGTTATGCAGGGTTTTCAGGCTGATGCCGAGAATCTCCGCCGCCCGAGTCTTGTTATTGCTCGTCGACTCGATCGTCTTTAGAATGAGCCGCCGCTCGGCTTCTTCCACGGTCGTTCCCACGCCCAGATGGATTGCGTCCGGATCTTCCGACGAGGTACGAATCATGGCCTGCCCGAATCCCGGAGGCAGATGCTTGGTTTCGATCACCGCACCGTCGCAAACGATCACCGCGCGCTCCAGAGTATTGCGCAACTCGCGGACATTTCCCGGCCAGGAATAATTCTGGAACAGATTCAGCACCGCCTCGCTCACCACGGCAACTTTGCGTGCGTGTTTAGCGCTCATGTCTTTCAAAAGCGATTCCACCAGTGCGGGAATGTCGTCCTTGTGCTCCCGCAAGGGCGGCATATGAATATTGAAGACATTCAGCCGGTAATACAGATCGTTGCGCAACTCGCCGCGGGCCACGGCCTCCTCGGGAACCTTGTTAGTTGCCGCAAGCACGCGGACATCGACGGTGGTTTCGACCTTGCTTCCCAAGCGGCGGAGCTTGCGATCTTCCAGCACGCGAAGCAGCTTGGCCTGGGTGCCGACCGGCATTTCACCGATCTCGTCCAAGAGTAACGTCCCTCCCTCCGCCAGCTCAAAACATCCCACGCGGCGCTCGAGCGCTCCGGTAAACGCTCCTCGTTCATGACCAAAAATCTCGCTCTCGATCAGGGTCTCCGGAATCGCCGCACAATTGATTGGGACAAATGGTTTGTTGCGGCGGGGGCTGAGCTCATGAATCGTGCGAGCCACCAATTCCTTGCCCGTGCCGCTGGCGCCCGTGATCAACACTGACGCGGTGCTGGGCGCCACCATTTCAACCAGTCGGAAAAGCTCCTGCATTTTCTTCGACGCTCCCACCAGGCTTCCGAGTGAGCCCGCGTCCCGCAGCTTCCGCCGCGTGACTTCGAGTTCCACCCGGGTCCCGAGCAGCGCCGAAGCGTTCTGCAGAATGGTGCGTAACCGGTCGGTGTCAATAGGCTTGGTAATGTAGTCGTAAGCTCCCATGCGCATGGCTTGTACTGCGCTATCGATTGTTCCTTGAGCCGTGACCACGATTACTGCGATGGTTTTGCTATCGTCGGCAATTCTTTCCAGTAGTTCCAGGCCTCCCATCCGCGGCATCTTGAGATCGGTCACGACCAGCGAAGGCGCCCAAGCAGAGACCTTTTCGAGGCCCTCCGCCCCGTCCCTGGCCGTCTCCGCAAGATAGCCCCACGCCGAGACCAGTTCGGCAAGTCCCGTGCGTTCGTTCTCTTCGTCTTCAACAATCAAAACTTTTTCCTGGCTCATAAGAGGTAGGTCACAATAGACAAGACAGCCTGCCATCATTATTAAGGCTTGCCGCCATTGCTGCAAGCGGCCTGCTCGCTTCTGATGCTGGGAAACAACCCTAGAGCTGGCCAAATCGACGGTTTTTTAGTGGACTTGATTCACCCTCCGTGCCGAGGGAATTCTGCAAAATCAGGCTTATTACCAAGGATGGAGCTACCCCTCAAGTCTCAAATCAAGACCCGCCTTAAGGTTAGTCGCTGGACGCGGACAATGCCTTGAAGTAGAATGTTTGGTCTGAATTTCTTTTTATGGAAATCTATACTAGTTTGGAATTATCTAAAAGACATTTGTAAGGTAGTGACGTTCTAGTTGCCATTCGGTGCATTCCCAATCTTTGTAAGCGTGCAAGGATATATAACTGAATAAGTTTTCGGAGGACGATATGTCGTTTCATCCCAGGATAGGTAGCGTGCGTGTGTTGTCTGCCAGTTTCGTGCTGATGTTAAGCGTAGTTCTGCTGTCGACTGTAGCCCTGTCGCAAGACGTGGAAACCCCGAAGTATGAGATCTTCGTGGGCTATCAGTGGCTAAACCCCGGGGGGAACGTTCCAACCCCATTCGGAAATTACAACAGTCCCGTGGCAATGAAGATTCCGTCCATGGCCGCGGGCTTTGGCTCCTCCTTCACCTGGAACTTCCAAAAGTATCTCGGATTGACAGGCGACTTTGGCACCAACTGGGATAACTACGAGACCACTCTTTCGGCTGGTCCCAAGGCGACCTATCGGACGGACTCGATCAACCTCTTTGTGAATACGTTGCTGAGCTACAACCGGCTCAACATACAAGGCCTGCCCACCGGGAATGGCATTGGCGCGATTCTGGGCGGCGGCATGGATGTGCGCCTGACTCATCACCTCTATCTGCGCGTGTTCGAGGCGGACTACGTATGGGCGCGGCAAAACTATGCGTCAGTCGTGTCTTCAGCATTCCCTGATCTCCGTCGAGTCTCGCTCGAGGGGGAGCGTCTGCGTACCGGCTTTGTGTTTAACTTCGGCTATCCTGAGTTGGCCGTGCCGACTGCGAGCTGCTCGGTGCAGCCCAGCGAGGTCATGGTGGGCGAGCCAATCACGGCTACGGCTACCGGCGCCAATTTCAACCCCAAGCACACCCTGGCCTACGCCTGGAGCGGTACTGGCGGGAAAGTTACCGGCAAGGACACCACAGCCAGCATCGACACTACTGGAGTTGCGGGCGGCAGCTACACCGTGACCGCGCAGATCACCGACGCCAAGATGAAGAAAAATGGAGTGGCGACCTGCACTGCGAACTACACGGTGAAGGAACCGCCGAAGAATCCACCGACCATCTCTTGCTCGGCTAGCCCAAGCTCCTTGCAAGCAGGTGGAAGCTCAACCATCACGTGTTCCTGCACCAGTCCGGACAACGTTCCTGTCACGGTCGCCGGCTGGACCGCAAGCAGCGGCACGGTTTCGGGCGACGGCAACACCGGAACCCTGAACACCGCCGGTGCGTCTCCTGGTCCGATCACGGTCAGCGCGACTTGTACAGATTCGCGCGGCCTCAACAGCCAGGGCTCCGCTCAAGTGACGGTGGAAAATCCGCCGCCAGCGCCGCCACAAGCCAGCAAGCTTGCCGACTGCGGCTTCGAGAACATGGCTAAGATCAAGAAGCCGTGGCGCGTGGACAACGAGTGCAAGGGCAAACTGGACGACGTGGCCAAGAACCTGCAGCAGAACGCAGACAACAAACTGGTCATCGTCGGTAACGCCGAACCTACCGAGAAGCGTCCGAACCTGGCGGCTGAACGCGCCGTCAATTCGAAGGCTTATCTCACCGGCGGCGAAGCCAAGCTGGGCATCGATCCTAACCGTATCGAATGCCGCACTGGCAGCGCCGGCACCATGACCGCCGAGTACTGGATCGTTCCTGCAGGCGGAACGTTCTCAGAAGCCGGCACGCAGCCCGTGGATGAGTCCGCAGTACCCGCAGTTCCGGATCATCCGCATGCCGCACCCAAGAAGAAGGCGAAGCCCGCGGCCCAGCAGTAAGCCGAAGGCCAAGTCAGAACAAAGCAACGGCCGGTCGAGTGCCACACTCGACCGGCCGTTTTTCTTTGATCCAGCCCAAGCTCAAGCTCGCGTGGGGATGGGCGCCTCGCCCGTCCAGGCCGCCGGCTTTAGGTGGAGAAGCGGGCAACCGGCATCGGGCAAACTCAAGCACATTGACCACAAGATTTTACTCAACGGAAAGGCTGGGCAGCTGGATGGGGTGGATTGTTTTCCTGTTGATTGTCCAGGAAGCCGTGCTAACCTTCGCAGCCGGTGCAGCACGGATGAAATGAAGTGTGTGCAGCTCTGCGCTTCTCTCTGGGCTGCGATTCAAACTAGTTACTGGGAACGTCCCGTCTGACCCCGAATTTCTCCCGCTACTGCGACTTTAATGTGTACCGTGAAGCGAAGTTGACGGAAAAGCTGGAATACATGTAGCGTAACCCGGTGCAACGCGGGCTGGGAGTGCGTCCCGAGGATTTGATATGGGGCAGCGCCCGGCACTATGCTACCGGGAGGAATGCGGAGTTGAGATTGATCGCGCTGGACCGCGCTTCGTCGTGGGCAGCTTGGAATATATCCGGTAGTCCGCCGTCGCGATGTCAGTTAAAAGCCCCGCCCTCTCGCACAGAACGCGAGAAGGACGGGGCGCCCGCTTTTTGGGATAAGGAAAGGCTGGGCCAGCCCCCCGACGACTCAGACTAGTAAACAGAATTTGGATTAGGGTTCGGTTTTCCTACTTTGTACCCGGTCTTCCACACCTCCAAACCCGAACCCGCGTGCTACGGTGGGGAGGAAAGGAGCTGATCTAATGAAACCATCGGAGCTGTTCAAACCGGATCGTGGGGACATCGAGCGATACATCGAGAAAACAAAAGGTCAATCGCGTCAAATGGGAGATAGGTTCGAGGAAGCGATTCGCGAAACGCCGGACGCGAAGACTCAGACTGCTCTCAAAAAGGCGTCGCGCCTCCCGGCGAGAAGATCGCAGGAGGGAATCGAGAAAGCGTTGCGGACCTGGGAGAGTGGCGATATTGACGCGACGTTGAGGGTCATGCACCCCAATCTAGGTTGAGGAGAAGAAGCTGCGATCTTCGGGTTGCGGCTTCTTCTCACCACACCGACAATCCGCGCCCGGTGCCCCTGTGCTTATGCACTGGTGGTGGCCCACCCATTCCACCCTGCGACTTTAAAATAACACATAACCGGAGGGTGGGAGGCGACCCCCTGCGCTCTTCCTCCAAAAAATAGGGCGCCCACATTCCCAAATTGGAGCCGGCTCCGCGGCCAACACCCGTTTTCTCTTGACCTCGCGCCTCCAACGTCGATAACATAGAGGTCTGTAGATTATCTACAAGATAATACCGGATCTTTGAAAATCTGACCCTAAGCGCACTCCCCCGGCCGCCTGCCCAGTTCCAAAACGGATCTGTCGGCAGCCAAGCCCGGCCATAACTCCCATGTTCTCTAGATTTTGCGTGTAAGTCCTGAGAACTCAAAGATCTAGCACATAGTCAAAATGTAAGTCGTGTGCTTTCTAGATTTTGCAGACAAAAGGGGAGGGGGGGTACCCGGTACCAACCAGTAAACTTGGTCCCAAAATGGGAAAGCTGCCGAGCGCGACCTTTAAGCCTGGCTGCTCCACTGCGCACCCGTCTTCAACCAGTAGACCATGCACAAAACGACAGCCACGTTGATGCACAGCTCGCGACCTGCCACGCCAGAAGCACGCCAGCCAACGCAAATCCCCAATAGACATGCGGCTAACCGACCGACGGTCCTTCCCTTCGGTAACTTGATCGCCCCCGGTTACCCTGTCAATCTTGCCCCGGACGGATTAATCCGTCGGGGGCGAATCGCTTTATGATTTCCGAAAGAAAACATCTTCTAAGCAGTCGATCACTGCTATTTGTTCTACTTGCGCTGTGTTGTGCCAGCGCCGCATGGGCCGGACAATGGACCGCGCTCGGACCGGACGGGGGCGATGTTCGTAGCCTGGCCTACGATCCCCAGAACCCAGATCACATCTTTCTCGGTACCAGCACCGGGAGCCTTTTTTCTTCGACCGACGGTGGCAAGAACTGGTCAAAGTTTGCCCATTTGGGCAGTGGCGATGACTACGTAATCGACCATCTCGCGATCGATCCGCAGAACACAAGCAAGATGTACGCCGCAGCCTGGAGCGTGGAAACACAGCAAGCCGGCGATTTGTTCTACTCTCAAGATGCCGGCAAAACCTGGGATACCATGTCCGCCATGCACGGCAAGTCGATTCGGGCCCTGGCTATTTCTGCGTCTGACTCGAAGACTCTGGTTGCGGGCGCGGTCGATGGCGTCTTCCGCAGCACCGATAGCGGCAAGAGTTGGCAGAAGATTTCCGCCAGCAACTCCGACATCCACAGCATTGAATCCATTGCCATCGATCCTAAGAATCCGGATGTCGTCTACGCCGGCACCTGGCATCTGGCCTGGAAGACTGAAGACGGTGGCGCCAACTGGCATCACATCAGCAAAGGTATGATCGAGGACTCCGACGTCTTCTCGATCATTGTTGATTCGACCAATCCTTCAGTCGTTTTCGCCAGCGCCTGCTCCGGCATTTACAAGAGCACGAGCGCGGGCGATTCCTTCTCGAAGATTCAGGGCATTCCGTTTTCCGCGCGGCGTACCCGGGTTCTGAAACAGGATCCCACGAACTCCGCGGTTGTCTATGCGGGAACCACCGAGGGCCTGTGGAAGACAACGGATGCGGGCAAAACCTGGAACCGCGTGACCAATCCCGATGTCGTGGTCAACGATGTGATGGTTGATCCGCGCAATTCGCAGCGGGTCATGCTGGCCACCGATCGCGCTGGCGTACTGGCTAGCGATGACGGTGCAAGAACTTTCCTCACCACCAATCACGGCTACGCACACCGCTATGTAACTTCCATCATCGCGGACAAGAACGATCCCAACACCATCTTCGTGGGCGTGGTAAATGACCGCGAACTGGGCGGCGTTTTCGTTACCACGGATGGCGGACAGCACTGGAGCCAGAAGAGCAAAGGCCTGGACGGTCGCGACGTGTTCACCCTCAAGCAGACCAGCAATGGCGAGCTTGTCGCGGGAACGAATCGCGGTATGTTCATGCTGGCGCGCGATGGCAGCCAGTGGAGCCCGATCAACGACGTGGTCAACCGCGCCACCGCGAAAAAGGGATCCACGGCAAGGGCTGAAGTCCACTCCGTCCTGACCGCGCGTGTGAACGAAATCGAGATCACGCCGACGACCTGGATGGCCGCAACCTCCGCTGGATTGTTCACCAGCTCCAATCAAGGCAAAAGCTGGAGCGGCGGCCCCGTGATGGGCAAGACCGATTTCGTCTCCGTGCAATCCGACGGAAACCTGATCGCTCTCGCGACCCGCAGCGACGTCCTGGTTTCAAAGGACAACGGCGCGACGTGGCAAGCCTCCGGTCTGTCGTCCTCGGTGACCAGCATTCGTGGGGTCACGATCACCTCGGACGGGCAGATCATGTTTGCTTCGCGGGAAGGCGCCTTCCGCAGCCCGAACGGCGGAGCCGGCTGGGAGCACATGCAGAACGGCCTCCCGGACAAGAACATCAGCTCCATCAGCTATGACCAGAACAACAAGCGCCTGCTGGCGACCAGTACGGAAACCGGCGTGGTCTTCGAAAGTCAGGATGCTGGCCACACCTGGACCCGCGGTCCAGACACCGGCTATCCGTTGCGTCACGTCAGCGTTGTGCACGGCCGTTTCCTGGCGGCGACTCCGTTTGACGGCGTCGTGATCCAACCAGACAATGAGGACCACAGCGCATCAACCGAGACGCCAACTCGACGCACCAACTGATCGATTAGTCCAACTCGCAGTAGCAAACACGGAGGAGCGGCTTATCCCGCTCCTCCGTTTCTCTTTGTTCATTATTTTGAAGTGTGAAGACTGGCAGCTCGCTCTGCTTGCGAGTGCCGAACTCTGCGACCTTCGGTGTCGCTTGGTTGGGCGTGCTCCTATGCTGCTTCTTTGCTCACGATGCTTGGACGCCTTGCGCCATCGCGAGTAACGTGAACTCTTACCTGGGAGTCCCTCCGTACTAAGATCCACCCGTTTGGGAATTGCGGTTCTCTGCGGGGCTCCGGATTACTGAATACGATTGCCAAACCTGATTTATTAACCTGCGTTATAACCTTTCCTCCTTTTCGAGCGCTTAATTTCCTGCTCACTATAAACAGCGAGATTGCGCGGCTAGAAAGGTCACGGCAGAGCGGCTAAAGCGAAAGGAGTTCGCCTGGGAACGCGAAGGCGCGACGATGCGATCCTTAACGGTTCGCGAGGAGGGGAACATCACGCGTCTTCAGCAGATGTTCGTCGCCGGTGACGAGGGTGAGCTCAAAGACCTTGGCGGTGGCAAGCAGGAAACGATCTGCCGGATCCCGCTGGGGAAGTTGCAGACGACCAGTTTCTTGCGCAACCTCATAAGTGACGGGCGCTTGCTTTAGTGGCACGGCAGACAGCTTGTGCGCAATCCAAGAATTCACCTCCTGGTCGAGGATCATTCGTCCCTTTTGACAGAGCACGATTAATTCCCAAATGCTGATGGGCGAAAGCCAGAGCTCATTGGTCGGGTCTCCAATTTCTTTAATGACGGGCTGGGAAAGACGTTTTCGATCGAGCAGGCTCCATAGCCAGATATGGGTATCGAGCAGCAGTTTCATCAGCGAAGAACTTCCCAGTCTTCCTCGTCACTGGCGGGAGAGACAATATCTCCGACGATCCGAGCCGTACCCTCGAAGGAGCCGATCCAGTTCGCGGGCCGCTTTGGAACGGGCGGAGGAACGACTTCCGCGACCGGTTGGCCGAAGCGGGTCACGAGCACGGGTTTTCCCGTCTTGCGCACCTTTTCCAGAACGGCCAGACACGTGGCTTTGAATTTCGAGATGGCAATCTCTTCCATTGTTCTTCAAGATGATCATACCATAGTCATTGACCATGGTCAAATTCGGCGGTGTCCTTACTCCTGCGGGTGTTCCTTGGAAAAGCATGGCCAGATCCTTCGGCGGGCAACATGGCCGGGGTCGCCCGCGCCTACAACGAGCAAAATCTACATCGGCCGCGATCGGGCGCTACTTGTAAGAGCATGATTTATCGCATTGGTGAGATGGCATCTCTCTTGCGACTTGTCATTTGCAATTCGGTACGGGCAGGATGCGCTACATGACGAGGCGGTGCCAGACTGGTCGGGCAACGGTGATCTTGCCCTTGCGCTGGTTGACCTTGGTCTGGTTCGCTCTGGCCTCGGGGACGGGATGTTCCCGGCACGTCGCCGTTCCCGAATCGGGCGAGACCGCTGGCAGCAGCGGAATCCCATTCGAGCGGGTCGCGGACAATAGCGGAATTTCCCCGACAGCGGGATTCGCCTCCGACGGAATTCCCGCGGGCACTGTGGTGACCATCCGGTTGCAATCACCGCTCTCCAGCGCAAATTCTCGAAGCGGGGACTCTTTCCAAGCCGTACTGGACGAGCCCGTGGTCGTTGCCGGAAAGACAGTTGCGTCGCCAGGCGCGCCGGTCACTGGCAGCGTCGTAGCCGCGAAGGCATCAGGAGGTATGCATGACCCGGGCTACCTTCGCGTGACTCTTACGTCGATTGTGATGAACGGAAAATCTACAGCTCTGGAGACATCGAGCATCTTCGCCAAAGGCCGATCGTATGAGAGACGCAAGGTGGCGGCTGCGAAACAATCCAACGCAGACGGCAAAGGCACGGCGGCCGAACCGGCCGTAGATTCCGCGGATGGATCGTTCAATCCCGGCCAGGGAAACGTGAGGTTTTCCACAGGGCGTCGCTTGACCTTTCGACTGGCTCAACCGTTGCCTCTTTAGGGCTGAATCCGTCGTGAAGTGAAGAAGCACGTTACAGGCCTACAAGTTCGCGTCAAATTCCTCCTCCCATTTTGGCTCGATTTTCAATCTACAAAATCCTGTTCAGCCATCACAGCACTCTTGGGGACGCCCGGCCTAGACTTCCCGAATGGGGAGCCCGAGAGAATGTGTGACTCCGATACTCGTTAATAAGGGGCAGACGCTAGCTATGAGCGCAACTGCACGACTTCACCTGAGAGTCGAGGACGCGGCGGAACACCTGCAAACCGAGCAGCAATTGCTGGATGCCCAAAAGATGGAGGCCATCGGTCGCCTGGTCGGGGGCGTTGCCCACGACTTCAACAACCTGCTGACCGGCATGGTGCTTTGCAGTGAACTGATCCTGGCGGGCTTGGAAGAGAACCACCGTTTAAGGCGTTTCGCAGAGGAGATCCGCAACGCTGGGGAACAGGGAGCGGGTCTTATCCAGCAGTTGATGGCGGTCGCGCGCCAGCGGGCGGTCGAACCCAGGTTTCTCTGCCTGAACGATGTCGTCGGTGAGGTGCGCAATCTGCTCGCCCGCCTGATTGGCGAAAACATCGAGCTGGTTGCCGAACTGGCAGACGATCTGGGGCTGGTGAAGATGGATCCGGCTCAGGTTCAGCAGATCATCCTCAATCTGGTGTTGAACGCGCGTGACGCCATGCCTGAGGGCGGTCGAGTCACGCTCCGTACGGAAAACCACAACGGGCCAGGACCAGGACAAGACGAACTGAAGCCCAAGGGTGGCGAGCCGAACCAGCTTTGCGACTCCTGGGTAGCGCTCGACGTCAGCGACACCGGTTGCGGTATGGACGAGGAAACCCGGACCCGGCTGTTCGAGCCTTTCTTCACCACCAAGAAGCCGGGACAGGGGAATGGACTGGGTCTAGCCACGGTTCATCGCATCCTCACTCATGAAGGCGGGACGATTGAAGTGGACAGTGAAACCGGAAAAGGCACTCGAGTGGTCGTGCTCCTGCCGCGAGTTGAATTCGAATACCAGCCATCGAATGGTACGGGGGTCGCCAAAAAAATCAGCCCGGATCCGAATCAGAAGATCCCGGGACCGAGGAAAGCTAAAACAGGAAGAGGTAAATCCCTATGACCAGCGCCATTTGCCCATGCTTTTAATCCGCCACAACTGGAAGCGGCGAACCTGCTGAACCTGGTGATCGTCGATGACGAACGCGTGGTTCGCGAAGTCTGCCGCGAAGTGGCGCAGTCTTTGGGTTTCAATACCACGGTTGCCGAATCAGCCGAACATACTTATCGGCTACTGGACTCGCAAGCGATCGATGTGGTCCTCTTAGACCTGAAATTGCCCGGGGCCGACGGCTTGGGAGCTTTGCACAAGATTAAGCAGCGTCATCCCGACGCCGAGGTCGTCGTGGTCACGGGCTACGCCACCGTGCAGTCGGCTGTACAAGCCATGAAGAACGGCGCCTACGACTATGTGACCAAGCCTTTCACGATAGACGAACTGAAGCTTCTGTTGGAGAGGGTGGCAAACCACCTAAAGCTGAAAACTGAGAATCGCATGTTGCGGGAAAAGATCAAATCGAAGCTGGGCTTCGGCAGCATCGTGGGGCGCGCACCCGAAATGGAAAGGCTCTACCGCATGATCGCCAAGGCTGCCTTGAGCAGTCACCCAGTGCTGATTCTGGGGGAAAGCGGAACCGGAAAGGAGATGGTGGCGCGTTCCATCCACTTCTCGGGCCCGTATCGTGACAAGCCGTTTATCCCCGTGGACTGCGGCTCGCTGGTTCCCACCCTCATCGAAAGCGAACTTTTCGGGTACGTGAAAGGAGCTTTCACCGGCGCGGTGCAGGCCAAGGAAGGCTTGCTGGCCATGGCCGAGGGCGGCACCGTGTTTCTCGATGAGATCGGCGAGCTCCCGGTCGATCTGCAGGCCAAGTTGCTGCGGGCAATCCAGGAGAAAGAGATTCGCCCGGTGGGCAGCACCAGGCGCACCGCCATTAACGTGCGCATTCTGGCAGCGACCAATCGCGACCTGGAAACGGCGGTTGCTCAGGGAGCCTTCCGGCGTGATCTGTACTTCCGCCTGAACGTGTTGAATCTGCGGATTCCGTCCCTGCGTGAACGGCGACAGGACATTCCGGTACTGGCGGGGTATTTCCTGGACCGGATGTCAGAGGAATTGCGACAAGAGCGTTCATTGAGCAACGATGCGATGAAGGCCCTGCTCGCCTACGACTGGCCCGGCAATGTGCGGGAATTGGAGAATTGTTTGCAGAGGGCGTGTGCCATGAACAGCGGCCCTGAAATCCAGGTCCCCGATTTACCGAGCGCCATCCACGGTGGGAACGGACACGTGGTGGTCGAGGCGGAGGGTTCGGCGAAGATCATTCCCATCTCGGAGATGGAGAGGAAGACAATTCTCAACACAATCACGCAGCTGAACGGGGATAAACTTATGGCGGCCCGGTTGCTGGGCATCGGCAAGACCACCCTCTATCGCAAGCTGAAAGAGTACGATTCGCAAGCCTAGAACGGTCTGAGCAGCGTGGGGCGGGCGTTTCCGCCCGTCCCGTTGCGTACTCATATCAGTCTCGAAGAAACGCGCTCTGGCGAGATTGATCTAAATCCGAACCGCCCTTCCCGCAACGGCACAAAAAGCCAGCTTCGTAGTCGCAAACCCCATTGTTATCAATCGGAGAGTCTGGCAGACGACGTGCAATCGACCAGGACATGATTCTGCTGATTACGTCCCTGGCAAGAGCTGAGGAATGCGCGAAAGCGCTGCAGGAGGCCACGGCCGAGCCTGCACAAGTCGCAGCAACGTTGCGCGAAGCATTGGCGCAGTTGCAGGCTCACGAATTTACCGCGGTCGTCATCGATCAGTTGCTGCTTGACGCGGAGCCCGACGACTTCGAGACCATCATCAAACACATGGGAACTGCGGTTCCGGTCTTTCCAAATTTTGCCATCAGCGGAATACAGCGAGTGTCCCGAGAGTTGCGTTCAGCCCTGCTACGGCGCAAACGAGAATTGTTGCTTGCAAGGCAGGAGGCGGAACGAGTTCTCCGCAGCGAACTCAACGACACAATCACCGCGCTGCTGCTTTCCTGTGAGATGGCCCTCGAGGTGCCGAATATTCCTATGTTCGCCGAGACCAAAATGCGGGCCGTGGATGCCCTTGCCAAGGAGATGCGTACCAAGCTGGGTGACGGCAGCATTCCTTTGTGAACCTTCGTATCCTTCGTGGTTGATGCCTTCCGCGAAGGTCACAGAGGTAGACAGATGCGCACCGTGGATACTCTTGCCAAGAAGATGCGTACCAAGCTGGGTGACGGCAGCATTCCTTTGTGAACCTTCGTGTCCTTTGTGGCTGATGCCTTTTAAGCGCGTTCACTACGAGGTACGCAAAGGAATGGTCCGTTGACAAAGAAGCTGGCCAGCCTTTCCTAGAAAGTTCCAGCGTCCCACTCAAAGCTTTATATTTTCAGTGACGGAACCCAAGACGCCACCGCGAAACTCAGTGCGGCGCAAGTTGGCCCAGTGAGCAGTCCCGATTGACGTTCTGGATGTAGATGGCGTTGTTGCCGATCCGGTCATCCTCAAAAGCCACGGCCGAAAGTCCAGACGAAGCTATGTCCGCCGCCAGCCTTGCCTTGTTCGACGGAGTCGACGAGACCGGGAACTGCTCGCACACGACTTTACCCTCCCGGTTCAGACGGGCTGCCTGGATGGTTGCGTCTCCAAAACCAGCCTGATCCACCCAGAACGCGAGAGCGCCCGCATCGATCTGCACATTCTGCACGAAAATCTGCTGATCCGATCCCAGAGGCACAACCGTCAAACCCGAGTTACCCCACTTGCGTTTCCCGGTGCTGTCGAATTTCTGCCCGTACACCCCATTGAGCACTTGATTCGGATCCTCTTCTGTCCAGAAGAGAAACACCTCGTCCGTACGCGCCCGGTAGGAGGCCGCAGGCGAAACCCTGATCTGGTTTGCGTTCGTTGAAGCCGCCGAGCCGTTGTGCGGGAAAGCTTCGCTGCCGTCGGTGCGAATGTGCTGCGCGAAGCACTGCAACGCCGGACTGCTGGTGTACCACGAGAACACTGCGCCACCGTTTCCGTCCGGCACAAAATACGGGAAAGCGCCAAACTGAAGCGAGCCGTTGTCAAAAACTTTTACATGCGTTTTCCCCCACAGAAGCTGCCCCTGCGCCGAGAGCTTGTTGGCATAGATATAGCGGTTGCTGCCAAAGCCGTGTTCTCGTATCCAGGAAACAATCACAGATCCGTCGGCGGCGGCATGCAAATCGGCCAGTCCGTAGTTGAAGTTGGCTTCTGTCAGCACCACCCCATCGCCCCAAAGAGGAGCTCCGGTCGGATCGAGCTTCTGCAGGACAACATTGCTGTTACTGGTCCACGCGACGACGATGTCTCCATCGCTCGTACCCGCGATTTTGGGAGCGGCGTTAGAGTCGGAACCGGTCGTGAGTTGCACTCCCAGCTTTCCCCACAGAGCTTCGCCGCCGGGACCGATCTTGGCCGCGGTAACCTGCTGGTTCGACCCTTCGCGCGTGTCGAGGAATGCGAGCAGAGCATTTCCTTGCGTGTCGATGTCGAGCCCATAGTCTTCAGTCGATGTATTGCTCAAGTGGGCGACCTGTATGCCATCGTGCCGGAACTGCTCCACACCGTGAGCGTTCAGCCGCTGCAAATAGACGCTATAGCCGATCGGCCGCTTCCCATCGGGATTGGCATCGAACCAGCTCACATACCAGCCATTATGCGGAAGCGGTTTGACCTTTGGCTGGACCTGATCGTTGCCGTCGCCTCTGTCCGCGAGCGGAAGGTTCTTGGAAGGATCGGACGACCACTGCGCCCAAGCAGATGAAGACAGCGTAAGACCTATGACAATGACAGCAATGTATCGAAATCCGTATCGCATGCACTCTCCTCGTCGGTTTGTCCCGGCTAACTCGGCCTGAAGCCGAATATAGACGCTACTACTGGCGGCCTAGGAGGTCAATGCGCAAACTCTTTCACAGCAGTCAACAACGCCGATTCGCGGCGGTTTCCGACGCAAAGGCACTTGACAGCACTATACCTTGCATTACATAGTATGTACGTGATTGCCAACCAGCACGACACAGCCATGCAACCCAGTCCGATGGACAAGTGGGAGGTCCAACTCCGCAAAGGATGTTTGGAACTTGCCATTCTTGCCGGCTTGTGGCCGGGACGGTTGTACGGACTTGAGATCCTGCGAGTACTCGAGGAGGACTCGGATTTGGTGATTACCGAGGGGACGGTGTATCCGCTGCTCAGCCGCTTGAAAGCCGAAGGTCTGCTCGACTCAGAATGGGTCGAGGCCGGAGCCGGACACCCGAGGAAATACTACCGTTTGACGCCCGCCGGACGTCGTCGCGTGGCCACAATGGGCCGGATCTGGTCGCGCTTCTCGGCCAGCCTCAACCGGCTGCTGAGCCGCGTACTCAAAGAGGAGAAATAGATGTTCCAGCCAAAAGATCCCGCGCAAAAGATCGACCAGTATCTGAAACAAGTGCGCTCCGGGTTGCGTAATCTGCCGGAGTCTCACGTGTCGCGACATTCTGCAGGAACTTCGCAGCCACATTCTGGAGCGGGCGGAATCGGGCGGCGAGCTCTCAGACGCCGCCACGGACGCGGCATTGCAGTCGCTGGGTAGCCCTCATGAGGTGGCTTCGCAGTACGTAGCCGAGAATTTCATGGCCCGGGCGGAGAGCAGTCGCACGCCGTGGACGATCTTACGCGGCATCTTCCATTGGGCCACGCTCAGCGTGAAAGGCTTTCTGGTTTTCATGCTCTGTATCACCGGCTACATGTTCGGAGCCGCATTCTTCATCGCGGCGCTGGCCAAGCCATTTAATCCTCGCGCCGTCGGCCTGTGGATGATCGGCCATGATTCTTTTTCGTTGCGGCTGGGGATGACGGATTCCGTGGCCAATGGGCATGAATTACTCGGCTGGTTCTTGATTCCCATCGGCTGTTCCCTCGGCGGAGGCACGATTCATGCTGACCACGCATTTCGGCCTCTGGTGCATCCGAAGTTTTCGCCGTGCAAGAGCGGCGTCAGGACCGGGAGACGGTCATGACTGACCGCACATCGAGACCTGACATACCCGTAGATGCTCCTCAGCCGGAGGCGACGCGGCCGGCTGCGAGTTGGCGCGAAAGCAAATGGATAGCGCTGGCGGAGTTCGTCATTGTCGCCCTCGTCTTTCTCGCCGACTACCGGCACTTGGTTCCCCTCAGCAAGACCCCTTTCTTGCTTTTGTTGGGATGGATCTCGCTACGGTTGCGCGGAGCCGGATGGCGGAGCGTCGGATTCGCACGCTATCGCAATTGGGCGATCACTTTGGCGATCGGTATCGCAGCCGGCGTCCTGATTGAAGCGTTTCAACTCCTCGTCACGCAACCTGTCCTGGTACGGCTGATCGGCAAGCCGCCCGATTTGGACGATTTTCGAATGCTGACTGGGAACATCAAACTGGCCCTGGTAGGATTTGCGTTTACCTGGACTTTTGCAGCATTCGGAGAGGAAATGGTGTGGCGTGGCTACTTGATGAACCGTGTTGCCGACCTGGGGAATCGCACCCGGCGGGCATGGATCTGCAGCCTTGTCGCGGTCAGCATGGTATTTGGCTTGGCTCACGCCAACCAGGGGATAACCGGCGAAATCGAAGAAGGTATCGCCGGACTCTTGCTAGGAATGGTGTATTTAAGTACCGGCCGCAACCTCGCGATCCCCATAATCGCGCACGGACTTCAGGACACCATCGATGTAATCCTGATTTTCCTGGGGAAATATCCCGGCATGTAATTGCTCATCTGTGGCAGGCGAAGCCCAGATTCCTCGCATTGTCTTCCCTTCCCGGAATGACAGAAGGCATCAGTTATACGCAAAGAGGGCAGCCGCTTGGGCTGCCCTCTTTGTCTGGATTCGCCCAACAACGTCTCTACGGCTCGGGGACCTTGGCAAAGTCCACGTCCTGCACGTGCGTACCCTGAACCGCACGGCGGCCATCGGTCCAGGTGACATAGGCATTGCCGCTCAGAGCCGTGCTGTAGTCGTAATCGCCCGCGTAGCAGCCAACCACGCCGGGATCGTCCTGCGCGGGTTCGTTGATGATGCCGGTGCTGATTGTGATATCCGGCTCAAAGGATTTGCCGTTGTTCTTCGACTGACGGCCCACCCGCTCGTAGTTACATCCCTTATCAGTAACGCTGTTGCAAGCGCTGGTGGCAGCGCGACGATCGTACCATGAGGCCGTCACGTTGCCGTCGAGGTCGGCGGAGAGTGAAGGCATCCACTGGGTTTTGTATTTAGCATCCTTGTCGGTGTTGAGTTTGACGGGCTTGGACCAGGTCTTGCCGTTATCGGTGGAGCGTACGTAATAAATGTCCCCAGTGTCACTGCCCGTGCCATGCTGGGCATAGTCATAGTGGACCACGCCCTTGGGGCCAACTGCGGGCTCTCCCCAGCCCATGTGCCGCCATATAGGATTGACCTGAGCGAAGTAACCGCAGGTTGAATCGCCGGGCGGGTTGAATCGCGGACCCATGACCTTCGAAGTCCAGGTCACGCCGCCATCGAGCGATTTGTACATAATATTCTGGCGGGTGCCAAAACCTCCTCCACCCTCATCCATGCCGATGACGAACACCGTGCTGTTGTTTCCCTCGAATCTCTTAGCTCCTGCCGGCGAACCCGTGATCTGTACATTGCGAATGAACGGATTGCCGTTGTTGAGGAGAACCGGTGTGCTCCAGGTCTTGCCATCGTCTGAGTGCGTAACAGAAGTCGCCCCGTTCTGGGCGTAGTCGCCCCAGGAGATATACATGCGACCATACTTTCCGCTGGTAGGTTCGTTGTCCACCCACATCGACTCGCGGTCGTCCTCTTCGCCAACATGGGGGCAGCCCCCGGTTTTCCACTTCTTGCCATCGGTAGAGGTCCACAAACCGACTCCCTGACCACCGCAGTCGGCACCAGACACTAAATCCCCGGCGAACCACTTATTCAACTTGGAGTTGAACACGACAATCGGATCACCAAAGTTGCTGCCGTGGCCGGTCGCAAAAGGCGGAGGCTGAATCTCCTTAAAGTGCGCGCCGCCGTCGACGGAGTAGGACGCACCCGAATACGAGTTGTACGTAGGGTTGTGGTCGTTATAGTTGACCACGATTGTTTTTCCACTGTCTTTTGTGCTGGCCCACGCCATGCTTTCACTCTTCGTACAGCTCTGGTCGGAGTCACACGCCCGGTTGCTGACACGAATGTTTGGAGGAGAAGACGGACCGTCAGCGGCATCGCTCGGTCGACCGCCTTGCGCGATCCCGCACTCAATCAGGATTCGGCCGGCGCGCAGGTTTTCCTGCTTATCGATCCCCAAAGCGTGAATCTGCGAACAATCGACGCCCACCGACGTCATTTGGGCCTGGGCTGGGAGCGGTTGAAGAACACACGCGACCAGTAACAATAGTGGAAGCGCAAAGTAGCAGAGCGTTCTACTTCTGAGTTGCATCTTCATCGTTATTTTCCCCTTTTTTCGCTGATTTCCGAAGCTCAGACGGTGGATTAGAGCTACGCCGCTGCTCGCCCGGGACAGGAGCCACCGCAGTCCCAAAATATTGTTCGTCCATCCAGATGCCGGCATTCTTTTTCATGCTGTCCAGCAATGCCTGCATCTTCTGCCCTTGCAGTTGCTGCTCGATCAACGACGACACCTGTCCGAGAGGCTGGCGATCGCGCTTGACTAGTTGCACGAGGATGATTGCGTCCGGCGTGTCTTCCGCCTGGGCCCACTCGCCTTCATTGATCGCAAATGCAGCTTTCTCCATTTTTGGCGGCAATTCTCCACGCGGAAAGGCGATGGGATCGCGGTCCAGCATGCCGTCGTCGGAGTCTTTGAACGCTGCGGTGAGGTTCTTCGCGTCACGCCCCGCGGCGGAAGCCTGAAGAATAGCGTCGGCGCGGGCTCTGGCATCCTGCGCACTCAACCCCCGGGCGTTCTTGGAATCGGCGCCCCGCTTCCAGATAAAAAGCCGGATGATTTTTACTTCGTCATAATCAGAGGGATGGGCCGCGTAATATTGGCCGATTTCTTCACGAGTCGGCGCGGCTTGGCGCATCAGGCTGGCAAACTCAGCGTCGGACAAGATCTGAATGCGGTCGATGGCCAACTGGCGGCTGACCTCGGGCGTGGAGTCGAGGCGATTGGCGACGGCCTGCTGCGAAAGCATGAGCACAGAGGCATAGTCGTCGCCCAGGCGCCGGCGATTCTTCTCTGCGGGCCCTTCCTTGTCGGCGTCCCCGCCTTGAGGCTCGATATCGCTGATCCTCGACTCGAATTCCGCCTGGGTAACCTGTACATCCCCAACTTTAAGAACGACACGGTCGCTTCCGGCGGGATCTTTCTTTGCTGGCGTACTGGCTGAATTCCCCGATGAGGCCGTTGGAATTGTGCGGGCGGGTTCTTGCGCGTAGGCCACGCCAGCCAGAAAGCCCGCCACTGCAAGGAAAGAAGTTACTAGTGCTCTAATCAAAAGCCGACTCTCCCCCAGATACACCCAGTTCGTTGCGGGAGCGGGATTCCATCGAGCAGTCTGCTCCTCGCCGTTGTTCTTCATCAATTGTTGCCGACTCATCAGAATCAGTTCTCAATTCGTCGGAGCAGACGAAAGGATCACAAGAGAGGCAAATGCATCAAGTACTACGCACTGTAGTACGTTGGTCGGTAACTGTAGTTCATCGCCGAGGCAACTGTCAATGTGAAAACCTTTGCAGAGTGGCGAGGGCAGAACGCCCCCTGTTATCGACAGGCGTTTTGACAGGTCGTTCGTAACTATTCGTCGTCGTCGGGGGTCAAAGGTTCTCCGACGATGTTGTAGTAGACCTCTTTGGGCGGCTTCGGTTTTGTTGGCTTAGCCTTCGCAGGCGGAGGCGCTGCCGCTGGTGTCTGGGGAGCCTCTGGCGGCGACCAGGATTGGTTTGGCGACAGTGGTGGGACTGGGGTTGTAACGGGGGTTGGCGGTGTTGTCTTCGCCGGAGCCGGCGCGGCGACCGGCGGCGGCGCTGAAGCCGCAGCTTGAACGGGCACAACCAAGGGGAGCGACGGTACTGGATCGGCAGGCCGTGCTGGAATCGGGCTCACTCGAACCGCCTTGCGCAGAATCACCTTGGGTTTTCGATGTAACCAGGCATTCAGGATCACGGCAACGATCCCCGCAAAACAAAGCTCCAGTACCGAAGCGAACAGAGCCGGAACGTTGATGTCTCCTTTGCCGAGGTACAACGGGGACTGAACGTCACCGCCCATAGTTCGGGCCAACAACGGCAGAAGGAGGTTGTTGGTGACTGAAACAGTGAATCCCCAGATCGCTTGCGCCAGGATCACGGCAATCACAACGCGGGCTATCCATTTACCAGCATCCGCCGCGGACCATTCTGGAGAGGACGTTCGAGGAATTTCATCCATAAAGTTGTGTGATGCAAATTGTGCCACAGTCGCATAACTTGGGGAAGGCAGTAAAATAGCCAGGTGCGCAAGTACTGGGACAATCCGGCAAATGTAGGCGTGGGCATCCTCGCCCGTGCGGTCGCGACCGTGCCTGATCGGGTAGCGATCGGCAATCTCCAGATAGCGCCGGCGACCGTGCTCGCTCCCATGGCGGGTGTCACCGATACGGTCTTTCGGCGCTTCATTCGCAACCTCGGCGGATGCGGGCTGATCATGACAGAGTTCACCTCGGCCGATGGGGTGCTTCGCGCGAAGGACCAGAAGGCCAAGCGCTATCTGCATTTCTACGAGGATGAGCATCCGATCTCGGCACAGCTTTTTGGCAGCGATCCCAGAGTGATGGCGGACGCAGCTCGCATGGTTGAAGACCTCGGCTTCGACTTGGTCGATCTGAATCTGGGATGTCCGGCGAAGAAGGTAGTCAAGTGTAATGGCGGATCGGGACTCCTGCGTGATTTACCGGCCATCGGAAAGATCTTCGAGGCGGTTCGCGCTGCTATCAAGATTCCATTCACCGTGAAGTTCCGCGCGGGTTGGGACGACGAGAATATTATCTGCGTGGAACTGGCCAGGATGGCCGAGGACTGCGGCCTTTGCGCCGTCGCATTGCATGCGCGCACCCGCGAGCAGGGCTACAGCGGCGCAGCGCGCTGGGAATGGATTGCCGCGGTCAAACAGGCAGTCAAGATTCCCGTGATCGGGAATGGCGACATCCGCACACCCGCCGACGCTTGTGCAATCGTGGCGCAGACCGGTTGCGATGCGGTGATGATAGGGCGAACCGCTCCGGCGAATCCCTGGATCTTCCGCCAGATCGCGCAATACAACCAATGGGTCAGAAATGACCAAGGAGGGGCGGACGCCCTCGTCCGCCCGGCGGAGCAAAGCTCCGCAGTTTTTGGAGATCCAGTGCTCCTCATCCCAGACGAGGGCGTCGGGGGCTACTCGATTCCTGAGTTTGGACCGGGGGTTTCCAATCCCTACGATGAACCCACCGAGGCTGATCGCTACCAGATGATTCGCACCTACTTCCAGATGCTGATCGAGGAAGAACTCCCGGACGCGGTCGGCAAAATGAAGCAATTTGCCTCATGGTTCACGCACGGCGTTCCGGGCGGAGCCGCGCTGCGCAAAGCAATTTACGAATCGAAAAGCGCACCGGAAATTCTGGCCCGTGTGGAAGAATTTTTCGAGCAGAGATTGCGGATGGCGTCGTTAGTGGTTTCTTGAACATCTTCCAGGTCGCGTGGAACATCTGGGCGAATGGCTCGCCTGGACGGGTCTGAGACCCATCCCCACACAAACTAACCTACTTCTTTCGCTTGCATTTTTCCCCTCTCATCTTTTTCTACGTATGCCCACGGGATGTTGGGGTCGTGAGTGAACATAGTCAGCCATTTCTCTGGAATCGACTGGGCGTAATACCGCTTGCGGCTCTCGATGGTTTGCAGCGGGAGTACATCGAATGCCATCACCCAGGTCAGATCGATGTGCCCGCTAGTGGGAATCAGATCGGAGATGTAGCATGCAGTCTGGCCGCGGCTTTTTATGATTACGGCTTGCATGTGTTCGGTGTGTCCGGGGAACACTTTTACTGAAACTCCGGGGACGATTTCCCGGTCTCCTTGCAGCAACTCCATCTGGCCGCTCTTGATCAGCGGATCGTAGTTTTCGGACATGTAGCTGACGGCGTCGCGTTCGAGTTGGAGGCGTCCGTGCTGCCACTCGCCTTCGGGTGCGTAGTATTTCGCTCTTGGAAATGTGGGCACGACTTTGTCGCCCTGTCGCCTTGTGTTCCAGCCGCAGTGGTCAAAATGCAGGTGGGTGTTGATAACGATGTCGATGTCTTCGGGCGATATTCCCACGGCGGCTAAATTGTCGAGCAACTTCGCGGGTTGGCCGAAGATCTTGATCAATCGCTCCGGCAGTTTGTTGCCGATTCCAGTTTCGATCAGAACCGTTTGCTGGCCGGTTCGTACCACGACGGAATTCAATCCAACGGGAACATAGTTCTCGGCGTCGGCCTTCACTTTCTTTTCCCACATGATTTTGGGAACGACGCCGAAGAAGGCTCCGCCGTCGAGGCGGTAGGTACCGTCGGGGACGGCGATGAGTTCGAAGTCTCCAAGCGTCAAGCGGTGCATGAATCAGCCTCGTGCTTCCCCAGATTTATTTTTGCACGATATGTCTGGTTCCGAGTGTCAATTTCAATTTGGGTGCCGCACGGGCGCGGACGACCGCGCCTACAGTAGTGCCGCCTGGGTCAACGGCAGCGGACAGGAGTGTCCGCTCTACCTATTTCAGTTCGCGCTCGAAATGGTCTTCTATCTGGTGGAAGAGGTGATCGCGGTCTTCTGCGCCGCGCATGCTGTGGGTCTTCCTGGGGTAGGCCATGAAGCGGAATTGTTTGCCTGCCTGGATTAGCGCTTCGACCATCTGGACGCTGTTCTGGAAATGAACGTTGTCGTCGCCGGTTCCGTGGGCGAGGAGCAACGAGCCTTGCAACTTGTCGGCTACTTTGGGTAGATCGAGATCCACGTAGCTTGTGGTGTTGATGTCGCCGGGCAGGCCGTTGTTGCGTTCGGTGTAGATGGAATCGTAGTTATGCCAATCGGTGACGGGGGCGACGGCGGCACCGGCCTTAAACCTGTTTGAATGCGTCATGGCGTAAAGCGTCATGGATGCGCCGTTGCTCCATCCCCAGATGCCTACGCGGTCGCGATCGAGTTGCGGATATTGAGCGAAGAGTTGATCGAGAGCGGTGAGCTGATCCTTCAGTTCGATGGCGCCGTATTGATGACGGACTGCGGTCATGAATTTGCGGTCGCGGGCCGGAGTGCCGCGATTATCGACCGTGAAGACTGCGAATCCCCGCTGCGCCATGAGTTGGTGAAAGAGTCCGGAGGAGCCGACCCAGTCTTCGATCCAGCTGTTGGTCACGGTTTGCCCGGCTGGGCCCCCATAGATGTTTACGATCAGCGGGATCTTGGCGGTCGGCATGCTTTCTCGAGGAAGCACGAGTTCGCCGTAGAGAATGGTCCCGTCGTCGGCTTTGAATTCGAGGAATTTGGGCGCGGTCAGGCCGAAGGCGTCAACGCTGCGGGAATCCCAGATTTTCTTGCAGGTCCCACTCGCGCTACAGGTCGACACTCGCGGAGGCGTCATGAGAGCAGAGAATTCGTCGACGTAGTGCTTGCCGTCCTCGGCGAACGTGGGGCGATGGGTTCCGTCTTCCTGCGAGATGCGTTGCAAGCCTGAACCGTCCAACTTCACAAAGTAAAGCTGCTGCTGGCGGGGATCGTCCTTGTTGCAGTTGATGTAGACTACGCCTGCTGTTTCGTCCACTCCCTCGACCCCGAGCATTTCGAAATCACCCTTGGTGAGTTGGCGTTCCAGCTTGGCGTCGGAGGCGAGCGGATTCGCTTTGTCGAAGCTGTAGAGATAAAGCTGCGTGGTTCCGTCGCGCCAGCTTGACCACAGGAAACGGTCTCCCGAATTCAGGATTCTCATGTCATCGTTAACGTTGACCCAGGCGTCGGGAGTCGACTCAGTCAGCACTTTGTGACAGCGCCCGGAGTGAGCCTCGACGAAGTACAGGTCAAGGTTGTCTTGCGCGCGATTCAGGACTTCGGCCCAGAGGATGCCATCGCCCACCCACCCGAAGCGGGGGATGTAGGTGTCACGATCGTCGGTAAGCGAAATCCACTTCGTGTCGCCGCCAGAGGCACTGACTATTCCAAGGCGCACGACAGGATTGGGATCGCCAGCTTGGGGATATTTCTGCATATCGACTGTGGGATGCGTCGGCATCCAGTCAGTGATGGGATACGTCGGGACTCGGGTTTCATCCATCCGAAGGAAGGCGATGTTCTTGCCGTCGGGCGACCAGAAATAATTGCTGCGCACGTTCAGCTCTTCGGCGTACACCCAATCCACCTCGCCGTTCAACAGAGTGCTTTCTTTCTTTTTGTCGTCTTTGTCGCGGTTGATCTGGGTTTCAACATCGCCGGAGACCGGCCGTACGTAGAGGTTGTGTTTACGAACATAGGCCAGGCGGCTACCGTCTGGGGAGAACTTAGGATCGACAATGGGATCCGACGACGCGCTGATCTGGACGGCGGTCCCGTTGTCGAGTGAATAAAGCCAGAGCTGGCCGTGAGGAATAAAGAGCAAGTGTTTCGAGTCAGGGGACCAGCGGTAGGGATCGACGTGGTAGCGGCTGATGCGCTCGATTTCCCGTTCGTCTTTTATCTTTTCGAGAGGCGGGGCGAGCGTCGCCAACTTGGTTTCGTTGACCAGCAGCGTTTCCTGGCCGGTGGCCGTGTCCACGGACCACAGTTCGCCGTGTTCGCCGGAGTCATCACGCTGGATGAAAGAGAATTTTGTGTAGTCGGGAGCCCATTGAATGTTTTCCGGCGGCCGGCCGGTAATGCCTCCGTCGGCGAAGATAGCTTCAATGGTCAGAGATTTCTTGGCCGGGCTCTTAGGAGCGGCCGCTTGAGCTGCCGCCAAGGGGATCAGTAGCCAGCAGATCAGCATCCAACGAATGAGTTGCTTCACGCGGCATCTCCGGACGTAAGTTCTGTTTAGCAGCAAGGCTGAAAAGTTTACACCGGCAGCGCCGGTTCGTGCAGGTCAAGGCCGCGGACGCTGCCAGGAAGGTGTGCGCAGATGAGCGTGGTAAAATCAAGGGCAGTGCTACCCCTAAAGATGCTTCCAGACGTACAAAACCTGATCGCACTACAACAGGCGGATCGGGAAATCCTGCGGTTAAAAGAAGAGATTGCCGCGTTGCCCAAACGGGTGGCCGCAATTGAAGAGAGATTGGCCGGGACCAAGGCAGTTTTGGAAAAAGCCAAGACTGCAGTCAAGGCCGACGAAGCCGCCCGCAGGAAATATGAGAGTGCGATTTCGGATCAGCAACAGAAGATCTCCAAGTATCGCGACCAATCGCTCGCCGTCAAGACCAACGAACAATACAAAGCTCTGCTGCACGAGATTCAGTTCGCCGAGCAGGACATTCGCGCCAACGAAGACAAAATCCTCGAGTTGATGGTCAATGCCGAGCTGCGCGAGAAGGATGTAAGAGCGGCTGAGGTGGAGTTGAAGGCCGAGACGGCCGAGATCGAAAAGGAAAAGATCGAGGCAAGAAAACGGACTGCGGAAGACGAACAGCAGTTGGCCGAGTGGAACGCGAAACGCGATAAGGCACGATCCGGTGTCGATCCCAACCTGCTTCCCCAGTATGATCGGGTCGCAAAGCATCGCGGATCGGGTCTTTCCGAAGCGCGCGATCACAAGTGCCTGGCTTGCCAAGTCATGCTGCGTCCGCAGACCTATAACGAAGTGCGCGCGGGAACTCAAGTGGTGGTGTGCGAGTCCTGCCAGCGGATTCTTTACTACGACCCGGCGAATGATGAGGCGGCAGATCCCGCCGTGCTAGCCCGGCGAAGGAGAGCTCATCCCAAGTTTGAATCCAGCCAGGCTTGGTATTACCGGGCGAACTTCGGAGACCACGGGGAAGTATTTCTGGTTTATATCAACAGCAAAGGGATATCGAGCCGGCACGTCTACGACGGTTCGTCCGGGCGCGGAGTGGGTGATGTTCTGGTTCGTGAAGGCGAATACCGGCTGGCGTTTCCCGAAGACCTTACCGAGGATACGATCCGCCTGAACGGAAGTTGGGCGGAATCCGAGATCGAGGAGTGGGGGAGCGAACTGCCCACGGCAACGCTCGATGCTCTGCACCGGGACCTCGATCTGGCGAGGGCAGAATCGCGTACGCGGAGTCACGCTCGGAGCGAGGCAATTTCTTCAGAACATCCCGCAGCTAGCTAAGCGCCCAGCATCCAGTCACAACCCTGCGGAGCCTTGCTCCGCCGGATAGCCGAGGGCGGCTGCCCCCACGTAGACCTGGGTTAAGATTCCTTCATGCCTAAAAAGTTGACTGACCTGCACGGGCTTCCCGTGGTCAAGGTTTCCCGGCGGGGTGCGAACCGTTTGAAGGACCGTCACGTCTGGGTCTATCGCTCCGACATCGTTGCGGCGGACGGCATTGCTCCCGGCGCCCTGGTGGCCGTGGCGGACGAGCGCGAGAAGTTTCTCGGTACGGCCTTCTACAGCAGTGCTTCGCAGATTGCGATTCGCATGATCTCGAAGGATCCTGTCAAAGACGTCGAGGGGCTGTTGCGCAAACGCATCCAGGAGGCGATCGCTTATCGTGAGCGCATCGTGCGAGATACCGACGCTTATCGCATCGTCTTCAGCGAGGCGGATTTTCTACCCGGCCTGATTGTGGATCGCTACAACGATCTGCTTTCGTTGCAAGTGCTGACCCAGGCGATGGATACGGAAGCAGTGCGCCAAGTCGTCGTCTCAGAATTGTCCGAGCGGCTGAATCCGGCAGCGATTGCCGAGCGCGTCGATCCCCGCGTACGCGAACTGGAGCAGTTGCCCGCTCGGTCCTCCAGCCTGTTACAAGGCGAGAAGCAGAGCACGGTGTTTTCCATGAATGGCGTTCGCTTTCACCACGAAGCCTTGGAAGGCCAGAAAACCGGCGCGTTCCTCGATCAACGCGAAAACTATGCCGCTGCGGCGCGCTATGGACGCGGCGAAGGGCTGGACGTTTTTTGCTACCACGGCGGATTCGCTTTGCACCTGGCCCCGCACTGTTCCAAGGTCACCGGAGTGGATAGCTCACGACCAGCACTCGAAGTGGCGGACCGCAATGCCGAGCTGAACGGGCGCGAGATCGAGTGGATTGAAGCCAACGCCTTCGATCTGCTGCGCGACTACGCCAGCGCCGGACAGCAGTACGACACGATCGTCCTCGATCCCCCAGCCTTCGCCAAGAGCAAGAGCAATCTTGAAACGGCTCTCCGCGGCTACAAAGAACTGAATCTGCGAGCGCTGAAAATGCTTCGTCACGGCGGGATCCTGATCACCTGCTCGTGCTCCTACCACGTCAGCCCGGCGGAGTTCCTCGAAGTACTAGCGCAAGCTGCCCGGGATATGCACAGAAATCTTCGGATTCGTGGAGAACCGAACTCAGGCAAAGGACCATCCCATATTGCTGACGGTACCTGAAACCGCCTACCTTAAATGTGTCGTATTGGCTGTAAGTTGATGAACAATAACCCAATAAACACATTGACAATGATACACTCATGTTTTATGCTTCCTTTACACTAATTTGGCATCCAATGACGTGTAGGAAGCCATAACAACCCAGTTCGCGAGATTTCGAAGGAGGATTTAGCCATGACCGTTTTAACCCGTTGGGAGCCTTTCCGTGAGTTCAGTACTCTGCAGGACCGCATGAACCGGCTGTTCCGTGATTCGTTCAGCCCCGAGGCTCAGGATCAGTCTTTGACCAAGAGCGGTTTTGCTCCGCCCGTGGATGTGTACGAAGACGAGCACAACGTCACGCTGAAACTTGAAGTTCCGGGCGTTGACGAGAAGGACATTGACGTTCAGGTTGAGAACAATACCCTCACCGTACACGGCGAGCGCAAGTTCGAGAAGGAAGAGAAAGAGGAGAACTTCCGCCGCGTCGAGCGGCAGTATGGAAGCTTCACTCGCTCCTTCACCTTGCCCACCACCGTGGACGCGGAGAAGGTCTCGGCCAGCTATGACAAGGGAATCCTGAAGATCACTTTGGCGAAAAAGGCGGAAGCCAAGCCCAAGCAGATCAAGGTCAACGTTGGCAGCGAGAAGACCCTGGAAGCCAAGGCGCCAAGCAAAGCCGCCTGAGCCAGAAAACACGTGGGGACAGCCGCCTCGGCTGTCCGGTCGAGCCCAGCTCGACAGTTTTGACGGGAGACGGCAACGTCTCCCGTTTTCTATGCGCTGTCATTCTGAGCGAAGCGAAGACATGCATTCTTTCGGCCCGAACAAATACATAGACCCTTGGCTTCGCTCAGGGTGACAATATAGGTAAAGGAAAAGATTATGGCAATTCGTTGGGACAAGTTTACGATCAAAGCGCAGGAGGCGGTCCAGCGCGCCAACAGTCTGGCCTCGGAAAACGGCAATCCCGAGCTCATGCCGGTGCACTTGCTGGCGGCACTGGTCGAGGACAAAGAAGGCATCGTGCCCCCCGTGCTGGAGAAAGTTGGCATTGGCCCGCAGGCCGTGCTGCACGAGGCTTACGGCATCATCGAGAAGCTGCCCAAAGTCACGGGCAGCTCGGCGCAAGCGACGATTTCTAACGCCGCCAATCAATTGCTGGAGCTTGCTTTCAAGCAAGCCGGCAACTTCAAAGACGAATACGTTTCGACCGAACATTTGCTGCTGGCGGCAACTCAGCTCAAGCGCGATCCCGCGCAGGAAATCCTGGCGCGCCATGGCGCCACACACGATGCAATCCTAAAGGCGCTGACCTCGGTCCGCGGCAATCAGAAAGTCACTGACCAGAATCCTGAAGACAAATATCAGGCGCTCGAGCGCTATGCCCGTGACCTGACCGAGCAGGCGCGTCGCGGCAAACTCGATCCGGTGATTGGCCGCGACGAAGAAATCCGGCGCGTGGTTCAGGTTCTGTCCCGTCGCACCAAGAACAATCCGGTGCTGATCGGAGAGCCCGGCGTAGGCAAGACCGCTATTGTAGAAGGCCTGGCGCAGCGCATTATCTCGGGCGACGTGCCCGAAGGACTCAAAAACAAGCGCGTGGTCGCGCTGGATTTGGGTTCGATGCTGGCGGGCGCGAAATACCGCGGCGAGTTCGAAGATCGGCTGAAGGCGGTCCTGAAAGAGATTGAAGATTCCTCTGGGCGAATCATTCTGTTCATCGACGAACTTCATACCCTGATTGGCGCGGGCGCGGCCGAGGGCGCGATGGACGCTTCCAACATGCTCAAGCCGGCGCTGGCCCGCGGGCAGCTACGCGCAATCGGCGCGACTACGCTCAACGAGTACCGCAAGCACATTGAGAAGGATCCGGCCCTGGAGCGCCGCTTCCAGATCGTTTACGTCGGCGAGCCCAATGTAGAAGACACCATCGCGATCTTGCGCGGCCTGAAAGAGCGCTACGAAGTGCATCACGGCGTCCGCATCAAGGACTCTGCGATCGTCGCGGCCGCCACACTGTCGCATCGTTACATTTCTGATCGGTTCCTGCCGGACAAAGCAATTGACTTGATTGATGAGGCGGCGGCCTCGCTGCGCATTCAGATCGACTCCATGCCCACCGAGATCGACCAGCTTGAGCGCAGAGCCACGCAGCTCGAAATCGAACGGCAAGCGCTGAAAAAGGAAAGCGATCCGAACTCGAAGGAGCGGTTACAGCTCATCGATAAGGAATTGGCAGAGATTCGCGAGAAATCCAATACGCTGAAAGCCAACTGGAAGCGGGAAAAAGATCTGATCGCCCGCTCCCGCGCGCTCAAAGAACAGATCGAGCAGTTGAAGACTCGAGGAGCAAGCGGAAGAGCGCAAGGGAAACCTGCAGCGCGTGGCCGAGATCCGCTACGGCTTGCTGCGCCAGACCGAAGACGAACTCAACAGGCTTGCCGCGCAGATGGACGGCAAAGGCAAGTCGCGCATGCTGAAAGAAGAAGTGGACGAAGAAGACGTTGCCCGGATTGTCTCGAAGTGGACCGGCATCCCCGTGTCGAAGATGCTCGAAGGCGAAGTCAAGAAGCTGGTCAGCATGGAGGACCGGCTGAGCGAGCGCGTAGTTGGTCAGAGCGAAGCTCTTGAGCGGGTTTCAAACGCCATCCGCCGCTCCCGTGCGGGGTTGAGCGATCCCAAGCGCCCGATCGGATCCTTCATTTTTCTCGGACCAACGGGCGTGGGCAAAACAGAACTCGCCCGAGCTCTGGCGGAATTTCTCTTCGACGATGAGCACGCCATGGTGCGAATCGACATGTCGGAATACATGGAGAAGCACGCGGTCTCGCGGCTGATCGGCGCGCCTCCGGGATATGTCGGCTACGAAGAGGGTGGTCAGCTCACCGAGCAGGTGCGGCGGCGTCCTTATGCGGTCATCCTGTTTGATGAGATCGAAAAGGCTCATCCTGATGTCTTCAACGTGCTGCTGCAAATGATGGACGATGGCCGTCTCACCGACGGGAAAGGCCGCACCGTCGACTTCCGCAACACGGTGATCATTATGACTTCGAACCTCGGGTCTTCGTTCCTGCAAGCCGACGGCCTGCGTTCGGAAAAAGATTTTGACGAAGCTTCGAAGCAGGTGATGAACGCTTTGCACGGACACTTTAGGCCGGAGTTCCTGAATCGCGTGGACGACATCATCATTTTCCGACCATTGGGCAAGGAGCAACTGGTGAAAATTATCGAGCTGCGCCTGGAAGATGTGCGTCAGCTGTTGGCTGAGCGCAAGATTTCGCTCGAGCTGACCGATGCGGCGAAAGACCTGCTGTTCAACGAAGGCTTCGATCCAAATTTCGGAGCCCGGCCGCTGAAGCGTGCGATTCAGAAAATGGTCCAGGATCCGCTGGCCCTGAAGATTCTTGACGGCGAAGTGCTGCACGGCGATCACGTAATCGTCGACGCCGACAAGAAGACAGGCAAGATGAAGTTCGAAGTCAGCAAGCGCGTAGGCGAACGAGAGCCAGCAAAAGTCAAGAGATAAGCCACGGATCTACACGGATTCTCTCGGATCAAAACGGCATTAAAGCTTGATCCGTGAGATTCGTGGCTAGCTTTTTGTGAAAGCTTGCTTGGTCGGCTCTTGAAATAGGTACCAGACGACAATCACACGGACCACGATCCCCAATCCGCCCCAAAGCAGTGATGCTCGAAAATCCACAGCGGCTGCTGAAACGACCGGAACCAACATGAAGACTCCAAGGAATGCCACGACAACGGCCGCCCGGCGCGCCCAGCTATTCAACCGCAACAATCCCCATCCAATCAGCACTCCTACTCCTGCGGTTAGCAAAAACATATAGGGGCCCGCCAGTTCCAATCCACCGAGCAACGGCGCTCCCAGCGCGATTGACGCTGCGCCAGGGGCTGCAAGCATGATGAGGCCGATCGAACCAAGATAGACAGAGGCGAGAAAAAATGCGATTGCAATTGCGGCGACTCCGGCCGGAATCGAAGAATGCATAACCTGCACCATTGAATCACAAATGACACTGTAGAGACGCAGCTAGCTGCGTCTCTATAGCCGGAGGCAAGGTTACGCCAGATCGAACAGCAGGACCTCAGCGTCTTCTATGCCTTTGATGGTCAGCTTCGGCTCGTCGCTGACAGCGGCACCGTCGCCCTGTTTGAGGGGGTTGCCGTTCAGTTCCACCGTGCCCTTGGCGATCTGCAACCACGCGTGGCGGCCCTTGGCCAATTCGTGGGTGACTTCTGCCCGGGAGACAACAGCGTCATGAAAAGGCGAGCGTCCTGGTGAATGGTTACCGAGCCGTCTTTGCCGTCCGGCCCGGCGATCAGGCGGAGCTTGCCGCGCTTCTCTTCGTCAGGAAAGGCCTTCTGCTCGTAGCTGGGCTCATGGCCGGACCGGTCGGGCATGATCCAGATCTGCAGCAGATGTGCCTGCTCCGTGGGCGATGCATTCATCTCACTGTGCCGGATGCCGCGGCCGGCGCTCATGCGCTGCCCGTCGCCGGGGCGGATCACCGAACCAGTGCCCAGGCTGTCCTTGTGCTCGAGCGCGCCCTCGAGGATGTAAGTGATGATTTCCATGTCCCGGTGAGGATGGGTGGGGAACCCTTCACCAGGCGCGACCCGGTCCTCATTGATCACGCGCAGGGAGCGGAATCCCATAAAGCGCGGATCGTGATACTGGTCGAAAGAAAATGTGTGACGGGTGCTGAGCCAGCCGTAATCGCCGCCACCCCGTTCGTTGCTGCGTCGAATATTGATCATACGGAAATCCTCGTTATAACGACTATTTCACTAGCTTTAGATGAAAGAAACGGCAAAGAGATTCAACGCTCGCCCGGAGTCCTAAGTGCTCGAAACAGAACCCGAAAGGTGCACGACGTTCGGTTACACCGCGGAAGTGCAAAAGGAATACGCTGTGCCGATGGCGTTAGTAGGGTTTGCAGAAGAAACCATGACGCGAAATGTCGCAATAGCCATTCTGACCCTGATTCTCCTGGGATGCGGAGGAGGCCCGCACAGCGCCGCTCCGGTCGGATTCATAAATCAGACTCGGCATTCCGAGGCGGATCTGCAGGCGCTCTGGACGGAAGCACAGCAGAGCGTGGCGCAGAAGATCGATCTCAACCCGCTACAGCGGCTTTCTAACGGCGTGCCCCCAGACACACGGCCGGGCGATCCGCGCGCTTTGAATGTGGAGCCTCATCAGCTTTTGGTAGCGGCTGAGTTGGATGTCTCGTCGGAAGTCTTGTTCGCCGCGACCGGCAAGCGCCGAGCCGACCCGACCGGCATGATCGCCTGCCCGCAACCCTGCAATGTACGGTATTCGACTGCGTACTCGTTCTACCAGCCTCAGCTCACGAAGTACGCCGCATCGTGGGAGTTTGCAGGGTACAACTTCAGTGTCATCCTTGAGTATGAGTTCGAAAACCACATCTTGAGTGCGCTGGGCTATGACATGACGTGGCGATAAATAGAATAGTTCTCATTTCTTTTCGGCTTTCTTGCTGGAGGTCTCTGACTTCGATTTTTCGCTCGACTTCGAAGACTTTTCTTCTTTCTTCGAACCCGGCTCCTCTTTCGAAGCTGACTCCTTCTTGGACGCGGCCTCGTCCTTCGACTTGGAATCTCCATTCGACGAAGACGCTGTCGCTGAGGGTTTCTTGGCGTAGTCGGTGACGTACCAGCCCGAGCCTTTGAACTGCACGGCAGGAGCGGTGATGGTCTGCTCGACCGGACCGCCGCAGTCCGGACATTTCTTCATGGGGCGATCGGAATACTTCACGATCCGCTCGAAGCGGTGGTGGCACTTTTTGCACTCGTATTCGTAAAGTGGCATGGACTCCTGAAATCGCTCTGAATTTGATTTTAGGTACTGCCCAGCCTCGCTGCAATTGATTCGGGCGCGGCGTCCTCGCGCGTGCTGGACGAGCGAGGGTCTCCCGGTTGTGAACCAGATCATGCCGCCCCCAGCACGGGCGACGACGCCCGCGCCTACATCTGGTGATAGACTCGCGTCGATGGCGCCGGACGAAACCAAAAATCGACGAGAGCAAAGCTCTTTGGCTCCCGGACTGTATCTGGTCGCAACCCCGATCGGCAATCTGGAAGACATTTCGCTGCGGGCGTTGCGCGTGCTCAAAGAAGCCGACCTGATCGCCTGCGAAGACACTCGCCAAACCCAGAAGCTGCTCAACCACTACGGAATCGGCACGCGCACCACCAGCTATCACGAACATAACGAGATGACCCGCGCCGCGGAGCTGGTCGTCGAACTGGAGCAGGGAGCGCGGATTGCCCTGGTGACCGACGCGGGCATGCCCGGCATTTCTGATCCAGGGTTCCGGCTGATCTCGCTGGCCATTCGACATCACATCCCGGTTGTGCCGATTCCGGGGGCGTCGGCATTTCTGTCGGCACTGGTGGCCAGCGGCCTTCCCACCGATTCCTTTCGCTTCAGCGGATTCCTCCCCGCGAAGGTTGGCCAGCGGCGCCAGGTTCTGGAGAGCATCCGCGAATCACCCCGGACACAGGTGTTTTACGAAGCGCCCCATCGGGTAAAAGAAGCGTTGGAAGATATCGTCGAAATTCTGGGAGCGCAACGGCATGTGGTCATCGCCCGCGAAGTGACCAAGATCCACGAAGAGTTCCTGCGTGGGCACGCCGAGCGAGATTCTGGAAACATTGAAGGCACGCGGTGACATCAAGGGCGAGATCACTCTGCTGATCGGCAAAATGGAAGCTACAGACAGAAAGCCTCGCGCTTCGCGCGTGAACCTCAACGAGCGGTTAAGACAGATCATGGCGGAGGAGAAACTGGACGAGAAGGCAGCGCTGAAGAGAGTCGCCAAAGAGATGGGGATGTCGAAGAGCGAAGCCTATCGGGAGCTGCAGAGGAGCAAGTAACGGAACGGGCGAGACGCCCGTCCTCCATTCGTCATTTCGGACTCAACTCTCGCTTTACCGCTTCGCTGACCTGTTTGCCGTCCACGCGAAGCCCGCGCTGGCGAACCGGGCCATGACGTTCTTCATCACCGTCCCCATGTCTTTCATCGTGGGCGATCCCATCTCGGCGATCACCGCTTTCACACCGGCCACGATCTCGTCCTCGCCGGCGGCCTTGGGCATGTAAGCCTCGATCAGCGTGATCTCGGCGGCTTCTTTGTCCGCCATTTCCTGGCGGCCGCCTTTGGTGAACTGCTCGACTGACTCCTTGCGCTGCTTGATCAGCGTGCTCAGTACCTGCTGCGCTTCTTTGTCGTCGAGCGGGGCCATCTTGTCGATCTCGCGGTTCTTGAGCGCGGTCTTGACCATGCGCAAGGTGGACAGCCGCTGCTCCTCGCGGGCCTTCATCGCGGCGGTGATGTCTTTCTGAATCTGTTCAATCAGGCTCATGATGGAATTATAGTCTGGCGCGAAATAGGTTATGCGGCGTGCCGACAGTAGACGCAGCGTGTATTCCCACAGGCAGACGTGCGCCATATCACAGCATTGCGCTGAAGTTCCGGGTAAACTACAAAGTACTTTTCTTAGAGGAACTTATTCCCATGCTGCGCAAGAACCGTCTGTTTACTCCCGGCCCCACGCCCATTCTTCCTGCGGCGCAAACCGCGATGGCCTCGTTCGCCATGCACCATCGCACGGCGGAGTTCCGCGCGCTGTACTCGCGGGTGCTGGCCGACATGAAGGATTTCATCGGCACCAAGAACGACGTTCTGGTGCTGGCTTCCTCTGGAACCGGCGTGATGGAAGGCTCGGTCTCGAACCTGACCTCGCCGGGAGACAAAGTGCTGGTGCTCACTGCGGGTAAATTCGGCGAGCGCTGGCGCGATCTGGCCAAGGCTTTCGGATGCGCTGTTGAGGTCGTGAGCGCGCCCTACGGCGAGACTTTCGCGCTGGATGAAATTCGGCGGAAGCTTACGCCGGACATTCGCGCCGTCTACATGCAGTCGACCGAGAGTTCCACGGGCGCGCGCCATGATGTAAAAGGTATCGCGCGGCTGGTGCGCGAAACGGGCGACAATACGATGCTGGTCGTGGACGCGATCACCGGCCTCGGCACCACGCACTTTGATGTGGATGGCTGGGGCATCGACGTCATCATTGGTGGATCGCAGAAGGCACTGATGATTCCGCCGGGTCTGGCTTATTGCGCAGTCAGTGAACGCGCCTGGAAGCGCATGGAGACGGCCAAGTCTCCGCGGTATTACTTCGATTTCCGCAGGGAGCGCAAGGCCGCAGCCAAAGGAGAATCGGCGTACACGCCCGCGACCTCGTTGTTCGCTGCCTTGGGAGCGGCGCTCGATTTCATCCGGCAAATGGGCGATGGCGATCTGGTAGCCGGACGCAAGGCGCTGGTCGACAATGCGGAACTGGCGGCGGAGATGACTCGCGCGGGCGCGCAGGCGCTGGGACTGAAACTGTTCGCACCGTCGGCTCCGGCGGCGGCGCTTACCGCGATTCAGTCGCCGGACGGGCATCGATTCCGGCGCCATCGTAAAACAATTCCGCGAGTCTTTCGCAGCGGTGGTGGCGAATGGTCAAGGCGAGATGAAGGGCCAACTGTTCCGCATCGCCCACCTGGGATACTACGATTATCTCGATACCATTGGTATCCTGGCCGCGCTTGAGCACGTGCTCGCCAGCGTGACCGGACAGCCGGTCGAGTATGGCGCGGCGGTTCGCGCCGCTCAGGACGTGTACGCGCGCAGTCTACGCAACCAAGCCAGCGCAGTGGTTGCAGGCACGTGAACATGCGAGGTGCGGGCCAGTCGCGAGTCGGAGGATCAGCGCACCGCGCTTAGTTCACCGTGAACTGCATCATGTTGGAAGTGGTGCCATTTGAATTCACATACACTTGAATCGTGGCTGGCATCGCAACCTCGGACGCGGGAACTTGGCTATAAGCTGGTTTGCGGAAATAAACTTGGTGCCCAGGACCACGGAGTTCCAATAGACCACCGAGTTGCTGGAAAATCCGCTGCCGTTGATCGTAAGCATGAATCCAGCCGTGCCGGCAGTAGCAGAATTGGGAACGATTTGTGACATTTTGGCCGCAGCTCCCAGTCATCGTGTTGTTGTAGTTATGCATGGAACCGTAGCCGCACCCCAGTGCCACGAGCGTGAGCAGAAGAACAAAAACTAGCTTCATATACTTTTCTCCAATGACAAATTGCCCCAGGCAAGAAACTAGTGTAAGAAGCGGGCCGCAAGCAGGTGTCAAAGAGGCGTCATTTCTTTGTCAAGGTGCCGTAAAGCGTGGTTCAGAGGCTGGGATGAATAACGCTATCGGCTGAAAAACGCAGCTCTAAGTCATCATGAAAATAGTCGTAGCTGAAAAAATATCCGCGTCCGCAGTGGATTTGCTCCGCGAACCGCGGTGGATCGTGATTACACCCGATCAGATGGAGGGCGGATTGGCATCCCAATTGGAATCTGCGGACGCGCTGATTGTGCGCTCGGCCGTGCAGGTCAATGCGGAGCTGTTGGCAAAGGCACGAAAGCTGCGCGTGATTGGGCGTGCAGGTGTGGGCGTCGACAACATCGAACTCGAGCCAGCGACGCGGCAGGGCATTGCCGTGATGAATACGCCCGGCGCGAACGCGGTTGCCGTTGCGGAACATACCTTGGCGATGATGCTGGCCCTCGCGCGTCACCTCTGCCGGGCGAACGAGTTGATGCATGCCGGCAAATGGGAGAAAAAATCTCTGCAAGGCACGGAGCTTCGGGGCAAGACACTCGGCATCGTAGGACTGGGCCGCGTCGGGATGGAAGTCGCACGGCGGGCGCGAGCGTTTGGCATGGAGCTTATCGCCCACGATCCCTTTGTCTCGCTCGCGGTGGCCAAGGAACAGGGTATCTCGATTGCCAAGCTGGAAGAAGTCTACGCGGCATCGGATTACTTGACTCTTCACGTCGGCCTTACTCCTCAGACCACGGGCATGATCAACGCCGAGTCTTTGAAGAAGATGAAGCGCGGCGTGCGACTGGTGAACTGTGCTCGCGGCGAACTCGTGGACGAAGCAGCGCTCGCTCACGCCCTGAAGCAAGGTCATGTGGGTGGGGCCGCGCTGGACGTCTTTGTTGAAGAGCCGCTCAAGAATTCTCTGCTCACTTCCATGGACAATGTAATTCTCACGCCTCACATTGGCGGCTCAACTCATGAGGCGCAAGAAGCCGTGGGCTATCAGATTGCCCTGCAAGTGAAGGAGTATCTGAAGCATGGGGTCATTCAGAATGCAGTCAATGTGCCGTCGGTGTCGCACGACGAGTATGTCGAACTGCAACCCTACATCGTGTTGGCGGAGAGATTGGGGTCCTTCCTGGCTCAGGTCACGGAAGGCGCGCTGGAGGAAATTTCGCTGGGCTACAGCGGCCATATTGCGGAATGGAAGACGGAGTTGATCCGCAACGGCGCAATCCAAGGCATTTTGAATGAGGCGCTGGAGGAAAAGGCAAACCTGGTGAACGCGGCCGCCATCGCGTCCTCACGCGGACTACGTATTCACGAAGAACGCAAGCCCAAGGGCTCAACCGGCGGAGCGGGGAGCGTGCTCTCCATTGCGGTGAAGGCTCAATCAGAAGAGCACGTGGTCAGGGGCGCTGTCTTGCACAAGGATGCCCCACGCTTGTTGCACGTAGACGGAATCGAATTGGAAGCGCCGCTTGAGCGCAATCTCATTTACTTGCGCAACCGCGACGTCCCCGGCGTGATTGGCAAAGTCGGCACGATTCTGGGCAACCACAAAATCAACATTGCTGATTTCTCTCTGGGCCGCCGAACGGGGAATGCGAAACCTGGCGCTCCACGCGACGCTATCGCGGTCGTGCACGTGGACGGCACCGTACCTGAGCCGGTATTGGCGGAACTCAGGAAGGTGTCGGCGATCGAGCAGGCGAAGGCTATTCGTCTCTTTTGATGGAACTGGGGGAAACCGAGGTGCGCACGACATGACATCGTTAAGGCATGTTTCCTGCATCGCTTCAAGGGAGCGACATATCGCGTCACGTTACGGGATCTAAGGAAGTAGCATCAAATAAGGTGCGAATCGAATGCTACAATCGCATCATGATTGATGTGACGCGGGATATTCATTCGCTGACCACGTTCAAACGCAACTCCTCGGGACTGATTAAGCAGATGAAGAAAAGCGGGCGTCCGCTGGTGCTCACGGTGAAAGGTAAAGCCGAGGCCGTGTTGCTGGATGCCGCGGCGTATCAGGAGGTGGCCAGTCAACTGGACGCGGTGGCGAGCGTCCGCCGAGGCCTGGCTGAGGCGCACAAAGGTATGGGCCGGCCGGCCGACGATGTGTTTGACGAACTGGAACCGGAAGACGCGATCCGGTAAATGACTTACCGCGTTATCGTGACTCCCGCGGCCGAGAGCGATCTCAGGACAGCTTATCGCTATATCCGCAACCAGGCGCCTCTTGCGGCTCGGGCCTGGATCCGGCGGGCGCGTCAGAGCGCGAAGAGTCTGGCGCGGCGTCCCGAGCGTTGTCCTCTGGCTCCTGAAACCGCATCATTTAATCAACCTATTCGCGAACTGTTTTTCGGCTCGGGCAACCGCGGGACGTATCGTTTTCTCTTTGTGGTGCTCGACAAATCGGTTTACATATTGCATGTTCGGCATGGATGGATGCTGCCGCTCTAACTTCAAAGGCAGCGGACAGGAGTGTCCGCTCTACACTACAGCGGAATATTCCCGTGCTTCTTCGGTGGGTTCTTGTCGCGCTTGGTTTCTAGCATCTCCAGGGCCTGGATCACCTTTTTGCGGGTTTCGCGGGGTTGGATTACGGCGTCGACGAAGCCGCGGTCGGCGGCTACGTAGGGGTTGGCGAAGCGTTCGCGGAATTCTTCGATCTTTTGTTGGCGTACTTCTACACGGTTCGCGGCGTTCTCCAGTTCGCGTTTGTAGACGATGTCCACTGCGCCTTCGGGCCCCATGACCGCGATCTCGGCTGTCGGCCAGGCGTAGTTCACATCTGTGCGAATGTGTTTCGAGGCCATGACGCAATACGCTCCGCCGTAGGCTTTGCGGGTTATCGACCGTCACCTTCGGCACCGTTGCTTCGGCGAAGGCAAACAGCAGTTTGGCGCCGTGTTTGATGATGCCTCCGTATTCCTGATTGGTGCCGGGGAGGAATCCGGGGACATCTTCAAACGTCACCAGCGGGATGTTGAAGCAGTCGCAGAAGCGGACGAAGCGCGCGCCTTTGATCGACGCGTTGATGTCGAGCGTGCCAGCTAGAAATGCTGGTTGGTTGGCCACCATCCCGACGGGCTTTCCGTTCAGTCGTGCAAACCCGACGACGATGTTTTTTGCGTAGTGCTCCTGGACTTCGAAGAAATAGCCGTCATCTACCACGGCGTGGATCACGTCTTTGATGTCGTAAGGCTGATTCGATTGGTCGGGGACAATCTTATCCAGCGCGGCATCGGCTCGATCGATGGGATCAGCGCATGGTTTGCGCGGAGGGTCGTCGACATTATTGGAAGGCATGAAACTGAGCAGCTCCCGCACCATCGACAGACACTCGGCATCGTCGTGCGCTTTAAAGTGGGCCACCCCTGAAGTTTCGTTGTGGGTCTCTGCACCGCCGAGTTGATCCTTGGTGACTTCCTCGTGCGTCACCGTCTTGATTACGTCGGGCCCGGTGATGAACATGTAGGAGGTTTTGTCGACCATGAGGATGAAATCGGTAATCGCGGGCGAGTAGACTGCGCCTCCGGCACATGGGCCCATTATGGCGGAAATCTGGGGAATGACGCCGCTGTACAGCGTGTTCCGTAAGAAAATGTCGGCGTAGCCGGCCAGCGACATGACGCCTTCCTGAATGCGGGCGCCGCCGGAGTCGTTGAGGCCGATCACGGGAGCGCCCATTTTCGCGGCTAGATCCATGATCTTCACGATCTTGGCTGCGTTGGCTTCCGACAGTGAGCCCCCAAAAACCGTGAAGTCCTGTGCAAAGACAAACACCAGCCGGCCCTCGATACGGCCGTATCCGGTGATGAAGCCATCGCCATAGAACTTTTGCTCGGCCATCCCAAAGTCATTGCAGCGATGCGTGACCAGCTTGTCGGTTTCCTCGAACGTGGCTTCGTCGAGCAGAAAGTCGATGCGCTCCCGGGCCGACATCTTGCCTTGCTTGTGCTGCTTTTCGCGGCGCTTCTGTCCACCGCCGTCTTCGGCGAGTTGGTCGCGCTTCTTCATTTCAGCCAGTTTCTGTTCGAGGTTCATGGCGGGAGAATTATAGCGGGTTGGCAGGGATCAGGAATTACTGCGCAGGTGAGCTTGGTGACAGACTGCCGGGCTTTGCTCGGCTGAACGGCCGGGGGCGGCTGTCCCTACCTGATTCGTTACTCCATGCTGGAGCCGAGTGGGGTGTATTTGTATCTCTTGCCATCCCAGAAGACTACGGAAGTAGCCTGATCGCCGCCGGTTTCTTCGGCGAAGATTCCCATGATCGTCTTCTTTTTCTTGATGGCCATTTTCTTTACGACAACGTTCTTGAAGGGCAGATTCACAATGAGGAACTTTGCTTTAGGCGCGGCGGAGTGCCAGGCTTCGGGGCCGGCCCCGTGAATCACCAGTAGAGAGTACCCGCGATGCTGCGGATCGTCCGAGGAAAACTGGGTCGTGATCTTGGGATTGCCGTAGCCGAAAAAGCTGTTGTAAGGGTCGACGACGATGAAGCTGTCTTCGATCTGATCCATCATCGGGTTGGTGCAGCGCGCTGGGATCACAATGTCTTCGATCCCGTCGCTGTCCAAATCGGCGATAAGCGGATCGATCCCGATCAGAGTGCAAGTCGATCCGAATTGTTTTTGGATGAAGGCGTTGTCGACGGCTGGCCGGGACGCCGCCGGAATCGAGGCCGGCTGTGCGGCCAAGGTGCAGCTTACGCACATGCACAGCGTGGCGAGGAAAGTCGAGAGTCGAGGGAACATAACGACACTCTAGACCGGTTGCGCTGTCAACGATACATAACGAAGAGCTCCGGGCAGCACTAAAGTCACATGCGAAGGACAGGTCAGGGTTCACCCCCGAGGTTCAACTTTGACGATGGAAGTGCTCCCAGCCCCGCGAAGGGAACTTCACTCGCGTGCCTTCCGGCCTCAGCAGGACGATCTTCTTGCCGGGGATGACTTGACCGATTTGGGTGATGTCGACGCCCGCTATCTCAGCCGGCACGCGCTTGCTTCGGGGCGCGGTGAAGAGCAGCTCGTAATCCTCGCCTCCATGCAATACGAATTGAAGATCGACGGGGCGAGCTGGCTTGCCGATCTCTGCGCAGGGAATCGCGCTCGACTGGATCTCCGCGCCAACCCCGCTCTCTTCGCAGATGTGCGCGAGATCCGTGGAAAGTCCGTCGCTCAGATCGATCATGGCCGCGGCCAAGCCTTTTTCGAGCAGGAACCGGCCAATTCGATTCGAGGCGTGGGATGGAAGTAGCGGGGGAAATCGGCGGTCCGAAGTTTACGCCCGGAAAATAGCAGCTTCAGCATGGCCGCGGCGCCCCCCAGCGCGCCAGTCACGTAGATTCGGTCTCCCGGTCGGGCGCCGGTGCGCCGGATCGCCTTTCCTTTCGGGACCGATCCCACGACGACGATGTCGGCTAAAATTCCGCCCGGAGATTGCGCCGTGTCTCCACCCGCGAGGCTCACCTTGAATCTGTCCGCCAGCTTCAGCAAACCCTTTACAAACTGATCCACCCACGGCTGCCGCAAGTTCCGCGGCAGGGCGAGAGACAAAAATGCGGCAATCGGGTTGCCTCCCATGGCGGCGATATCGCTAAGGCCGCGGGCCAGGCAGCGATGACCAACCGCTTCGGCGGGATGCCACTCGCGCCGGAAATGCACTCCTTCCAGACTGAAATCGGTAGTAACCAGTGTCTGGTGACCAAAGGGGATTTGCAGGATGGCGCAATCGTCCCCGATGCCGGCCGCAATTCCGCGTCTACCGGCAGCCCGACTCCGGATGCGGGCAATCAACCGCTTTTCAGCGAGAGGCACGATGCACTCAAATATAGCGGAATGGATGCTGGAAGGGGCTAAGTCTGAGGGACGGCATGAGTCCGTAGGCGGGCAACCCCATCCCGCATCCATCTATCGAACCTTGGGGCGGAAGCTGCAGGATCGATCTTTTGGGCCCCTGGAATTTGCCGGCGGTAACCCGCCGATGTGCCCTTGGCGACCCTGTCTTCCGTAACCCCGAACATTGCTCTACAGCATTGACAGGAGGAACCTGCTTTGGTACCGTTGCGAAGCTACTTTCAAAACCTTGGCCGAGCTAAGTGCTGCATGCAGTTAGGATTGCAGGCACCGAAGATTTCGGTCTGGCCCCGGTTCCGGTAGGATGGAGCGATTTACGTGCCTTTCTCCAAAACGGAGAAAGACGCTCGCAGCAGGAATCGGGTTGTAGGATCAAGGCGGCGAACCTGCCGCGACACTTCGATCCGCTAACGAAGGGAAAATATTGCGTAAGCGTTTCTACATACTTTTCGTAGCGCGGGGCGAAGACGGCCAGCTCCGCAAGATTCCCATTCCAGTTCACTATCTGTACGTTTTGGTTGTAGGTGCGGCAATCGGCGCCCTGAGCCTCACCGGAATCGCCAGCTCCTACATGCGAATGCTCTTGAAGGTTTCGCGCTTTAACGAGCTGCGAACCCAGAAAGATGCCTTGAAGAACCGCTATTCGCGCTTGGAGCAGGTTGCCCAGGAACGGGACATTCAGGTGGCATCGCTCGGCTCGCTGGCCAGCGAAGTTTCTTCGCTCTACGGTTTGAAATCGGATCCTGCTCTGGAATCGGAGTCCTCGGATCGCATTCAAGATGCCGAAGTGAGTTCTTCCCTGGATCGCCTATACGCTCTGAAAGACACCGCTCTGAGCGGCGCGGCCTCAACTGGAATTTCTCTCGGCCTTACTCGTAACGTCACCACTGCGGACTGGCTGCGCGCCAACTCTGCTCCGAATCTCTGGCCGGTCGAAGGTCCGGTTACCGGATCGTTCGGGGAACGAACTGACCCGTTCAACGGCGAGGGCGCGTTTCATTGCGGCATCGATATCTCGGCTTCCTACGGACAGCCAGTGATCGCTCCGGCCGATGGCGTGGTGACGTTCGCCGACTTCCTGGGCGGATACGGCCGCGCGATCGCGCTCGACCACGGCCACGGAATTTCGACCCGCTACGGGCATCTTGCCAGCTATGCGGTTGTCCCCGGACAGTATGTGCGGCGGGGCGACACCATCGGATATGTCGGCTTAAGCGGTCGCAGCACCGGGCCCCATCTGCATTACGAAGTCCGCATCAATGACACCCCAGTCAATCCCCACAAGTTCCTGCGGCTCACGTTAGCCCACAGCGGCGGTTTCGCAGCAGGAAGCTAGTACTACTGTGTTATAAAGTCGATACCTTAGACTGAGAAACCACCCCGGACTGCATCCTTTAATGTTAAGTTGCTGGTCATGAGCGCCCATGCTGTTGCGCCAGGCGCCCAGCAAAAACGCTTCGCGGCCTATATGAATCGCCTGGCGCAAGCCGCGGGGCACCTGGATCGCGTGGTCCCTCTGAAGTCCTATTGCACCGGTTTGCTGCTTCCCGGGGAACGCAAAAGCGTGGAACCGATGGCGGCTCGTCTCTGCCCCGACAACGTGCGCCAAACCCATCAGTCGTTGCACCATGTCGTGGCCCATGCGCCCTGGAGGGATGAAGACATTCTGGAAGCGGTGCGTCGGTATGCGCTGCCCGCCATGCAGAAGCCAGGACCGATCGAAGCCTGGATCGTCGATGACACGGGATTGGTGAAGAAGGGGAGGCATTCGGTAGGAGTCACGCGACAGTACTGTGGACAAGTGGGCAAGCAAGAGAACTGCCGGGTGGCGGTGAGTTTGTCGATCAGCACTGCGGAGGTGAGTTTGCCGATCGCCTGGCGTCTCTACTTACCGGAAGTATGGACCCAAGATAAGAGGCGGAGAAAGGCCACGGGCATACCGCCGGAAATCAGTTTTCAAACCAAGCCGGAAATTGCTTTGCAACAAATTCGCACCGCCCTGGACCGAGAGATCCCCACCGCTCCGGTACTGGCTGACGCGGCCTATGGCAACGACACCGGGTTTCGCGACGGCATCACCGAATTAGGTTTGCGGTACGTAGTGGGTATCCAGTCGTCGGTGAGTGTGTGGAAACCAGGCCAGGCACCGTTACCCAAACGGAAGTGGAAAGGAATCGGACGTCCCACCAAGCTGTTACGCCGTGATGACAAGCATGCTCCGGTTGCAGTGCGCGAATTGGCGATGAGCTTGCCTTCCTCCCACTGGAAGACGGTGCGCTGGCGGGAAGGAACTCGTAAACCCCTCCGTTCCCGTTTTGCGGCTGTGCGCGTGCGTGCGGCCCATCGCGATTACTGGAGCAGCGAGCCTCGGCCCGAGGAGTGGCTGCTGATCGAGTGGCCGAAGCAAGAAGCCGAACCGACCAAGTACTGGTTATCTACGTTGCCCGCCTCCACGAACCTTTCCGATCTGGTGCGTGTGGCTAAGCAGCGCTGGATCATCGAGCGTGACTACCAAGAACTGAAGCAAGAACTTGGACTGGGCCACTATGAAGGACGAGGCTGGCGCGGCTTTCATCATCACGCGACTCTCTGTATTGCGGCCTATGGGTTCCTGGTGGCCGAGCGGAGCCGTTTTTCCCCCTCCGCTCGCGTCGGTCAAGTGGACTTACCCGTCCCGGAAATGCCGCTCAAGTTCCGCCCTCGGGGTTCGCCCGGTACGCGTGGAGCGGCATAACCCCTGGTCCATTGCTACCCTTCGACAAACCATCGCACGGGTTCTGCTCCGACAACTCTCGGGTTGTCCCTTTTGTGGATCGCCCTTTTTATAACACAGTAGTACTAGGAACAGTCAGACCAACGACCGCCCTACTGCCTCAATCCCATCCAGCGCTCCGACACCACGATCGAGTTCCCCGGGTTCTGGGGATCGTAGCGCACTGATGTCGGCAGGCCCAGGCGGCAGGAGTGCAAATTGATCAGTTGCCGCAAATACGTCACGTCCTGCGAGGCTTCGTAGGATACTCCCGCCACGTCATACTGGAAGATCAGGAAGGTCGCGGGCTTATGGCCATCGGGCTGCATTTCCTGGACGTCGATGACGGTGCCGTCCGTAATTCGTCCCACCCGGTCGAGCCAGACGCGGCGCTCCCGTTCGATCTCATCGGGACCTTTGGGCTTGCGGCGCAGCAGCAGATACGCCGCCAGCAAGGCTCCCGCGCCGCCCAAGATCATGGTATAGAGACGAATTGGAATCATGACTTCCGGAAAGAAACTGCGTGGTCAAGGTCCACGATTGTCTTAACCAGCATAAAGCCAGATGACGAATCGCGGAAGAGGGTTCGTGATTACCATGGTGAAACTGAATCGCGCCTTGAAATTGTCAGAACAAATCGTCCAGTGTCGTGTCCCGCAAGTTACCGGAATAAATGTCCGCCTGCCTTGAAAGGGTGCGGCTTCAGCCGCACCGCAACGGCCCCAGCAAACGAGGGTTTTGGCACCTGAGGTTAAGCCAGCCGTAGTCGCTTTTGGGAGACGCCCTTCTCCTGCCTATTTCTGGGACAACACACTTACGAAGGCCACGGAAAAAGTACAATTCACGCAGATCTTGGCAGGGGCATTTCCGGAAGGGCATTTTGGGAAGGGCCCGACTTCAGTCGGGCCGCTAAGTCCCTGAAATAGGAAGCGGCGGAAAAAGTACAATTCACGCAGATTTTGGGCAGGGCATTTCCGGAAGGACATTTTGGGAAGGGCCCGACTTCAGTCGGGCCGCTAAGTCCCTGAAAATTGTGTCGGCGCTTCAGCGCCTGAGGTAAGTTTTCTTGTCCTCAGCACTTTTCCGCAACCTCTTACCGTTCAGCCGCCGAAGTATGATCGTGCACAACCCTCCATCCGTCAGGAAACTTGCGGAAGATCAAGGTGAACAGTCCACAGCCGGGCGCCCCGGACTTTAGTCGGTAAAACACCTCTGAGGGCGCCCCGCTCCTTGCGGGGAAAAGTGGGGACGTTCACATCTCCCCAACTCTGTCATCCCGACCGGAACAGATCATCGCGAAGGCGATGATCTGCGGAGTGGAGGAACCTGCTGTGGTCACGTCACCCGGCAGCATTGGAACACAGCCCTCATCTTTTCAGCCGCGAAGCGGCGCAAGAATGCAGCCCACGGCGCAAGCCGTGGGAAAAATGGGTCAGTTCAGATCTCCCCAACTCTGTCATCCCGACCGGAACAGATCATCGCAAAGCGATGATCTGTGGAGTGGAGGGACCTCGCGTTGTCACGTCACCCGGCTGTAAAGGGTTGCGTAGAGATGAGTCCGGGTGGACAGCACAAAAGTGCGACGAGCCGCTTTCTCGCCGCTCACTCGCATTCACTCGGGTGCCGGCCCCAATCCAGAAACGCCGCTGCCAGCTTCATTTGGTATTCAGCATAATCGCGACTTTGGGCTTGAAATACATGGCAAAGGCTAAGTCGGGAGCTTGGTCGTTGTTGAAATCGCCGACGGCTAACCCGAATGCGCCGTCAAACTTAATCTCGTCGTGAATGGGAATCGCAGCTTTGAACGTGCCGTCGCCCTTGCCGTAGAACAGGGCGGAATTGCCGTCCTGATTGGAAGCGGCCAGATCGAGTTTGCCGTCCATATTGAAGTCGGCAATCACCACGCCGTCCGCCCCTGTGCTCTCTCCGGGGAGAGATGTCGGATAAAGCTCCGCGGTCCCGAATGTGCCATCGCCCTTGTTTAATAGGACAGGGATCGCGCTCAACGAGGCGTTTGCAACCACCAGATCGTTCCTGCCGTCGTGACGCAGGTCTCCGATCTTAACGTCAACTCCTTCGCCGCCTCCGGCGTTGTAGGTCACTGGCTTCTCAAACTTTCCCGTGCCGTCGTTCAGCAGCACGGAAACATAGCCGCTAATGTTGGTGACGGCAAAATCGGGATGATGGTCCCCGTTCAGGTCTCCCGCCGCAACAGCCCAAGGTGAGCCCGATATCTTGTATGTTGCGGATTTCTTGAATGTTCCTTTACCCGTTCCCAAAAACACCATAACGCTGCCGTCGCCAGTCTGGCCTCCGTTATTGGCCACGACCAAATCGAGGTGACCATCTTCGTTGAGGTCGGCAACGCTGATCGAAGTCGGCTCCACTCCGAGATTGAAGCTTGCGCCAGCGTGAAATTTTCCATCTCCTTCGCCTAGAAATAACTGAATACGGCCGGTGCTGTCGCCTGCGGATTCGACGACGGCTACGTCTACATTACCGTCCTCGTCAAAGTCTCCGGAACCGAGCGCAAACGCCGCTGGCACAGAAAACCTCTTTGGTTTCTGGAAGGTGCCGTCCCCGTTCCCCAAGAGGATGCTGAGTGTGCTGCCTGGGTAGTCGGTTAAAGCCAAGTCAAGGTGACCACTGTTGGTGAACTTGGCCGAAATTATCCCATACGGAGTGTTATTTCGGCCCGTGCCGTAGTAGACCGCTTTCTTGAACTGACCCGCACTGGCAGACTGGCTTGTGATCGCTAGAGCTGCGACGGCAAACGCTAAGCTCCGAATCGTACGTTGCATGGTTGAAACCTCGCTGTGCGCGCGCTGGCTCATTTGGTATTCAGCATAATCGCGACTTTGCCCTTGTTCTGAATCGGGATCGCCAGATCGGGAGCTTGGTCGTTGTTGAAGTCGCCTGCAGCGATGGAGAATCCGCCCTCGGTGCCAATTTCGTCCTTGATAGGAACGGGAGCGCCGAACGAGCCGTCGCCCCTGCCGTACAACAGTGCGGAATTATCGATCTGGGCGGCCACTGCCGCGTCCAAGTGTCCATCGAGATTGAAGTCGGCGATGACTACAGCTTCGACATCGCAGTGCGTGGGGTAGAGCTTCACCCGTTCAAACAAGCTGCCGCCCTTATTGAGCAGTACACCAATGGCGCTCAAAGAGCCGTTTGCTACGACGAGGTCCTGCTTGCCTTCGTTCCGCAGGTCTGCGATCTTTACGTCCACTACTTCGCCACCGCCTGCGTTGTAACTAACGGGCTTGAGGAACTTGCCCGTAGCGTCGTTCAACAGGACGGAAACATAGCCGCTGATGTTGGTGACGGCAAGATCGGGACGATGATCACCATTCAGGTCTCCGGCAGCGATGCCCCAAGGTGAGCCCGCGATTTTGTAGGTTACTGGTTTCTTGAACGTTCCTTTGCCGGTCCCTGCGAACACCGTCACGCTTCCCTTACCGCTCTGCCCGCCGTTGTTGGCCACGGCAAGATCAAGATGACCATCTCCGTTGAAGTCGGCTACCGCGACCGAGCTCGGCGCGACCCCCGTCTGGTAGCTGGCCGACAGCTTGAAGTGGCCTGCGCCGTCGCCGAGAAAGATCGCGATTGAACCATCGCCAGCAGAGGTCTCGACCACGGCCAGGTCTTGGTTGCCGTCCTCATCGAAGTCCCCGATGGCTAGACTGATCGGCGAAGGGGCGGGAAACTGGATTGGCTTCTGAAAAGTGCCATCGCCATTACCTAATAAAGTCACGATCTGATTCGACAGGTAGTCGGCGAAAACCAGATCAACATTGCCGCTTCCAGTGAGTTGCGCGCCGCAACATGGCGCGGGAGTTGGCCCGTGTGATAATAGACCGCTTTCTTGAACTGTCCCGCACTGGCGGATTGGGTTGTGATCGCTAGAGCTGCGACGGCGAACGCTAAGCTCCGAATCGTGCGTTGCATGGGTGAAACCTCACTGTCCGCGGGCTGGTCATTTGGTATTCAGCATAATCGCAACTTTGCCCTTGTTTTGAATCGGGATCGCCAGGTCGGGAGCCTGGTCGTTGTTGAAATCGCCGGTAGCTATCGAGAAGCCTCCCTGGAAATGGATCGTGTTCTTCAAGTGCTTGGCCAGCCCGAAGGTGCCGTCTCCCTTGCCATAATAGAAGTAAGAGTCATCAATGTTAGTGGCGACGGCAGCATCGAGATGGCCGTCCAGGTTGAAGTCGGCCACCACCACCGCCTCAGGGCCTTCGCAAGGAGGGTTACCCGCGCAAGGAGGGTAGATCTTTGCCGGGCCAAAGGTGCCGTCACCCTTATTTAACAGAACCACCATCCCTTGCGAGCCGTTGGCAATAACCAGATCTTGCTTGCCGTTGTTGCGCAGGTCGGCGATCTTCACGTCTACGACTTCTCCACCTCCAGCGTTGTAGGTCACCGGCTTGAGGAATTTTCCCGTGCCATCGTTGATGAGAACGCCTACCGAACCAGTTGAATATTGCGCAACGGCCAGATCAGGGTGCTGATCTCCATTCAAGTCCGCTGCTGCAAGGGCACCGGGGGTATCTGGAATCTTGTACAGCTTTGGCTTTAAGAGCGTTCCTTTCCCCGTTCCCCGAAACACTCTCAACACTCCCTCCGATCCGCTGCCCTGATCGGTCTCAGCCACGTCAAGCTTTCCGTCGCCGTCAAAGTCAGCGACGGTGACAAATCCGGCTTCTGAACCCAGCAGATACGAAGCCTTGTAGCTGAACTTGCCATCGCCCCGGCCCAGAAAGACTGCCAACGCCCCAGCGCCAGTCCCGCCAGACTCAACCACTAGAAGGTCCTGGTTGCCGTCGTGATTTAGGTCACCCACGGCCAAACCAATTGGGGCTGGAACGGAAAACTTCGTGGCGCTCTGAAAAGTACCGTCGCCCTTGCCCAGCAAAACGACCATCTGATTGCTCAGATAATCGGCGACAACCAAGTCCAAATTGCCGCTGTTAGTTAGGTGAGCCGCAGCCACCTGGTAGGGCAGTGACCCAGCTTTGTAATAGACCGCCTTCTTGAACTGGCCCGCACTGGCGGATTGGGTTGTGATCGCGAGAGCTGCGACGGCAAACGCTAGGCTCCGAATCGTGCGTTGCATGGGTGAAACCTCGCTGTGCGCGGGCTGGCTCATTTGGTATTCAGCATAATCGCGACTTTGCCTTTGAGTTCAATGGGGATCGCTAGGTCGGGGGCTTGGTCGTTGTTGAAGTCGCCAGCGGCGATGGAGAAGCCGCCCTGAAAATTGATGGTGTTGTCGATCGGAATGGAGGGTCCGAATTTTCCGTTGCCCTTGCCGTAGAAGAGATAGGAGTCGTCGATGTTGGTGGCGCAGGCTACGTCCAGCTTGTTGTCCAAATTGAAATCAGCCACTACGCACGCCATCGGTGCGACACAGTTCTGGCAGATGGGTGGATAAATCGCCGGCTTGCCAAAGGTACCGTTGCCCTTACTTAACAGAACCACCAGGCCTTGTGACGCGTTGGCGATGGCAAGGTCTTGCTTACCGCTGTTGCGCAGGTCGGCGATCTGGACATCGACCGCTGCACCTCCTCCGGCATCGTAGGTTACGGGATTAAGGAACTTTCCCGTGCCGTCGTTGATAAGAACCGCGACCGAGCCGGTGGCGGCCAATGTTACGGCGAGATCGGGATGCTGATCGCCGTTCAGGTCACCCGCAGCGATCCCAGTGGGTTGCTGGTGCGGCATCTTAAACTTGGCAGCCCTGCGAAGCTTGCCCTGGCCGTCGCCGAAAAACACGATCACGTCGCCCGGAGTGCTGTCGATCCCCTGGTCTGAGACCGCAGCATCCAAATGACCGTCGCCGTTAAAGTCGGCGACTGCGACGAAACCGGCTGCAACGCCGACCGGGTAGCTGAGGGACAACTTGAAGCCGCCCTCACCGTCGCCGAGAAAAATCATCAGGGCACCATTCCCGGTGCCATTCGCCTCCACTACGGCCAAGTCCAGATTGCCGTCTTCGTTGAAGTCCCCCACGGCAAGTTCGATTGGACTCGGTGCGCGAAACTTCCTAGGCGGCTGAAAGGTTCCGTCACCGTTGCCCAAAAGAATCACGATCTGGCTCACTTAGCCAGTCGGCGAGGGCAAGATCGAGATTCCCGCTTTGAGTAAGGTGCGCCGCGACCACCGCGAAGGGTCGCTGGCCAGCACCATAATAGACAGCTTTCTTGAACTGGCCCGCACTGGCGGATTGGGTTGTGATGGCCAGAGCTGCGACGGCAAACGCTAAGCTCCAAATGGTGCGTTGCATGGGTGAAACCTCGTTGTGCGCGGGCTCGCTCATTTGGTATTCAGCATAATCGCGACTTTGCCGTTGAGTTCGATGGGGATGGCGAGGTCGGGGCTTGGTCGTTATTGAAATCGCCTGCGGTTATCGAATAGCCGCCGTTAAGCTTGATGGTTTCATTGATAGTGATTGCGGAGCCGAACTTGCCCTTGCCATCGCCGTAGAAGAAGTAGGAGTCTTCCGAGTTAGTGGCACAAGCCATCGTCCAGATTTCCGTCAAGGTTGAAGTCGGCAGCCACGCACGCGAACGGGGCTTGGCAATTTGTGACACGTTTAGGTACGTATATGGTGGGCTTTCCGAAGGTGCCGTCGCCTGTGTTGAGCAAAACGACCATCCCTTGAGAGACATCGGCTACGACCAAGTCCTCCTTCCCGTCATTCCGAAGGTCGGCGATCTTTACGTCTGCCACCCCGCTACCTCCAGCGCTGTAGGTCACCGGTTTCAGGAATTTGCCCGTACCGTCATTGATAAGAACCGCCTACTGAGCCTCCAGTGTCTTCGGCGACTGCCAGGTCGGGGTGGTGGTCACCGTTCAAATCCTGGCCGCAACACTGAACGGACCGCCCGAATCTTGTACCTTCGTGCCTTTTTTCAGCGTCCCTTTTCCTGTGCCAAAGAACACGATGATATCTCCAGCCTTCTCGAAACCCTTTCGGTCACCAGCGACATCCAGGTGACCGTCACCGTTGAAGTCCGCTACCGCCACTGAAGTCCGACGCCTAACCCCGATTACGTAACCTTGCGGACTTGTGGAAGTCGCCTTTCCCCGTCCCCAGCAGGATTGTCACTACGCCCCAGCCCCAGTCCCGCCCGACTCAGTGACCGCCAAATCCTAAGTTCCCGTCTTCATTTAAGTCGCCGACTGGCGAACCGTGATGGCAGCGGGAACGGAGAAGACTTCTTGGCTCTCTGAAAGGTACCGTCGCCCTTGCCCAGCACCCGTCACCATTGCCCAGCAAAATCACAACCTGGTCGCTGAGCCAGTCGGCAAAGGCCAGATCAGCGTTGCCATCATTGTTAAAATCTGCCGTGATCACGTGGTACGGTCTTAGACCCGCGTGGTAATAGACCGCTTTCTTAAATTGCCCCGCACTGGCGGATTGGGTTGTGATCGCTAGAGCTGCGACGGCAAACACCAGACTCCAAATCGTGCGTTGCATGGGTGAAACCTCGCGGTGGTTCGAGCGGCGTGCCTTGTGGTCGATGCTCCGTCCCGCGCGGTAAGTGCGCGCTGGGGCGGATGCTGCGTCAAGATGAAAGGTTTTGCAGCGTGGCGGCGAGCGGGCTGGGCCGGGTACCCGCTACGCCTGCGCTGAAAAGCATGGGCTAGCCCCCGACGGATCCCTTCCGTCCCAACTCTAAGAAACCAGCCTGCTTACCTTTCACGATACGTACATTGATATACATACATAATCGTCATGTTCCACGTGGAACACTTCTCAACTTTAGAGAGCCCTGATGGTGTGGATGAAAACTGAATCCTAAGCGCGGCCTTTTTTCGCAGCGGCGGCCATGACCCCAGCCTTTTCCCAGGGACGCTTGGGCCTGTCGGCAGTTGGCTTGTCGCGATTCTCAACGCGGTCGTAGTGGTACGACTCGCTGACGGTTCCCAGCGATTCGTTGTACAGCGTGGGCAGACCCAGGCCTTCCTTTAATTCTTCAGTGAACTGTTGCAGGGCCTTCAGATGGTCGGCGGTCGCGGGGACTTCAGTCTTGGCGGTCTTGAGAAATTGCTGGTATCCCTTGTTGACCAGCTTCGAAATTTCACTGCCAATCAGGTAGCCGGGGTAGGCAAAAATCTTGACGCCGTCGTCGCCATTCTTCTGGATGGCGGCCGATACGTTGTACTTCTTCAGGAAGACGCGCGCCTGCGTGCCAGGCGCTTCGAGCAGATCAAAGCCATGATCGCGCAGCCAGCTCAGCGCTTCTTCGTATGTCCGTGCTTCTACCTTCGATGCCATTTCGTCCTTCGTACTCGCTTAAGTTAGATGCGGCTGGTTGAAAAAGGAACGAACCACATCTTCGATGGAACCAATCAGTCTCTCTTATAATCTAATGAAGCGTTCCGCGCGATTAGTTTTGCGTCTAAAGAACATTACGTAGGTCACGGTCTTCCAGTTTGAAATTTATGCGGCCCCTGTCTCCAAATATCGCGGAAGTGCATGGTTCTGCGGCACATGCAGACGGAAGCGATCCGCTCGCCAACCTCACCTTGGGGCAGCATACTGTGGACCGCATCGGCAACACCCCTTTGCTTCGCCTGGCGCGCATTGGCAGCGAACTGCCCGGGGTCGAGATTCTCGGCAAAGCGGAGTGGCTCAATCCCGGAGGCTCGATCAAAGACCGCGCCGCTTCGAACATCGTGGCGCAAGCGCGGGCCGGTGGCAAGTTAACATCCGGTAAAATTCTGCTGGATTCGACCAGCGGCAACACTGGCATTGCTTACGCCATGATCGGCGCCGCGCAGGGTTTTCCGGTCACGCTCTGTATGCCGGAGAATGTTTCGGTCGAACGCAAGCGCATCCTGCACGCCTACGGCGCCAACATTCTTTACACCGATCCTGCCGACGGTTCCGATGGCGCCATTCGCATGGCGCGCGAACTGGCCGCCAAGCATCCCGACCTGTATTACTACGCCGACCAGTATTCCAACGACGCCAACTGGCAAGCTCATTACCATGGCACAGCCAACGAAATCTGGCAACAGACCGAGGGGCGGATCACTCACTTCGTGGCCATGCTGGGCACAAGTGGAACGTTCGTTGGTACAACGCGACGGCTGCGCGAATTGAATCCGCGCATTCGTTGCATTTCGCTGCAGCCGGATTCGGCTTTCCATGGCATCGAAGGCACCAAGCACATGGCGAGCGCGATTGTGCCGAAGATTTATGATGCGTCTCTGGCTGATGCTGACCTCGGAATTTCGACGGAAGATGCCTACGCCATGGCGAAGCGCATGGCTCGCGAGGAGGGCTTGCTGGTGGGAATATCGGCGGCCGCGGCGGTGGTCGGATGCCTGCAACTGGCGCGGCAGTTGAAGAAAAACGAGCCGGCGGTATTCGTGACGATCTTCCCGGATTCCTGCGATAAGTATTTGAGCGAGAGATTTTGGCAGGAATAATTCTTTACCACAGAGACACAGAGTCACAGAGAAAAACAAAAGAAAGAAGAAAGATTTTTCTGGTTGGCTCTGGATCTCTGTGGTGCGTGTCTTATGTTGAAGATTGGCAAGACTGAGTTCGATGAGATTCGCGGCCACGGGGAGGAGACTTATCCTCACGAATGCTGCGGGGTGTTGCTCGGCCAGATGGATGGTGATGTTCGCCGGGTGAGTTCTATCGCTCGCTGCGGGAACACACGTACGGATTCGCCGCAGAACCGCTATCACATTGATCCGCGGGAACTGGTGCGCATTCAGCGCGAAGGTCGGGAGCGCGGTGAGGACATCGTCGGGTTCTACCACTCGCATCCGGACCATCCGGCGCGCTGGTCGCCAACGGATCTGGCTGAGGCACATTGGTTCGGCTGCTCATACGTGATTACCAGCGTGGAAAAGGGTAAGGCTGCAATTACGAACTCATTCGAACTGACTGGCAGCGACGAGGACGATAAGAGGCTGGCGGACGAGAAGATTGAAGTGGCGCAAGCAGAAACGTAGCGAGCTACGTTTCTACAGTGAGTCTGTCTCAGGCATTGGCCTGAATCCTCTGGTAGTATTCCGGCATCCTGTACCAAGATGACGAAGATCAACATACCTACTCCCTTGCGGCAGTATGCCGGCAAACTGCCGACGGTCGAAGTGAAGGCCGGCACAGTCGCTGAAGCCCTTTCCGGGCTGGTTTCCCAGCATCCAGACCTGCGGCGGCATCTTTACACCGACGACGGTAAACTTCGCTCGTTTGTGAATGTTTATCTGAATGACGAAGACGTCCGCTATCTGCAAAAAGAAGCGACCGCAGTCAAGGACAGTGATACTATTTCGATTGTGCCTTCGATCGCCGGAGGCCGGTGAACGAATGACTTGCGGACGAACCATTCGACGAATGTCCTGCCACAGCGCCTGCTGTTGTTGTTCGTCTTGTTGTTGTTTCTAGTTGTCCATTTCGCAGGGATCACAAACCAACATTTCTGAACTGAGGCTTTATGGCAACCATCACAGAAGTTAAACCAGTTGAGGCTAAACCCGAACCAGCTCTTACCAACGACGAGATCCTGCGCTACTCGCGGCACCTGATCATGCCCGAGGTGGGCATGGAGGGTCAGCAGAAGCTCAAGGCCGCGCGGGTGCTGTGTATTGGAGCCGGCGGTCTGGGTTCGCCCTTGGCGCTGTACCTTGGAGCGGCGGGGGTGGGCACGCTTGGGATCGTGGACTTCGATGTGGTGGATTACACCAACCTGCAGCGGCAGATCATTCACACCACAGCTGACGTAGGACGCAAGAAACTTGATTCCGCCGCCGAGAAGCTGATGGCGATCAATCCGTTCTTGAACATCCGGAAGTTCGAGACTCGATTAAGCAGCGAGAATGCGCTGGAACTGTTTCGCGAGTTCGACATTATTGCCGATGGCACCGACAATTTCCCGACGCGCTATCTGGTGAATGATGCTTGCGTGCTCACCGGCAAGCCTAATGTTTACGGCTCGATTTTCCGCTTCGAAGGGCAAGCCAGCGTGTTCGCGACAAAGGATGGCCCCTGCTATCGCTGTTTGTATTCCGAGCCGCCGCCACCAGGACTGGTTCCGTCCTGCGCTGAGGGCGGAGTGCTGGGCATACTCCCCGGACTGGTAGGTGTGATTCAGGCGACCGAAGTCATCAAGCTGATCCTGGGCAAAGGCGATCCGCTGATCGGACGACTGCTGCTGATCGACGCGCTGGGTATGAAGTTTCGCGAACTCAAGTTGCGCAAGAATCCCGATTGCCCGGCCTGCGGAACGCATCCGACCATCACAAAACTGATAGACTACAACGAGTTTTGTGGAATCCGTGGTGAGGAGAAGCCGGTGGAAGCAGGCGTTCCCGAAATACAAGTCGAAGAGCTCAAGCGGCGTCTGGATGCGGGCGATGATCTTTTCGTGCTCGACGTGCGTGAGCCCCATGAGTACCAAATCTGTAACATCAACGGGCACCTGATCCCGCTGGGCGATCTGCCCAATCGCGTGCACGAACTCGATTCCAGCCGCGAGATCGTGGCCCATTGCCGCTCCGGCGTGCGTAGCGCCAAGGCCGTGGCGTTTCTCCAACAAGCCGGATTCAAGAAAGTGCACAACCTTGCCGGCGGGATATTGGCTTGGGCGGATCGCGTGGATCCTAGAATGGCGAAGTACTAGGGAGCGGGATTAGGCTTCAGGCTTCAGGCTTCAGGCTTCAGGTTTCAGGCTTTCGGCCCACCTGCAATTGACAAGTTCGGGATTCGGCGCAGCCGTGAATCCAATCACAGGGACCGCTGTCCAGCCAGCGGCGACCGCGCACCGGGAGCATCCAACGCATCGCCAGCGTCCGTGGACCTTTAACCTCTTGCCATCCTTTCCCCTTCGGACAGCGACGACCGTAACTATCCCATTTTTCCCCTCGATGCAAGAATAGACGCTTCTCCCCTCATGCTCACCCTGGAGGAATGATGCGATCCGTTATCAATTTGGCAGTCTTGTCCCTGCTCTTGCTTCCCGCAGCAGCGCAAACATCTGACGCGCAAAAAGCGCGAGTCTTCATCACCGACAGTCAGTCCTGGCAAATGACCGGCAATAGCGGTGGTTCGAAGGATGGCTTTGCCGGCCATTCGAGCGGCGGCGCTCGTCCGCAAACCGCGGAGATCATCAAAACATTTGGCGATCGATGCTCTTCGGTGGTGGTTAACAACAAACAGGACAAGGCCGATTACGTGGTCGTGCTCGACCACGAGGGCGGCAAGAGCCTTCTTGCTCATGACAACAAAGTGGCGGTCTTCAACAGTGACGGCGACGCCGTGGTCAGCCACTCCACCCGATCTCTCGGCAACTCGGTGAAAGACGCATGCGAGGCCATCGAGAAGGATTGGCCGTCGCGGGTGGGCAAGGTCACAGCGCAAAAACAGGCTGCTCAACTCGTCACCGTCAGCGATAAGTCAATAGCGCCCTCGATGGCAAGCAAGATTGCGGTCTCTTCGACGCCCGCGAATGCGGACATCACGCTGGACGGAAGCTTCGTCGGCAATACGCCATCCGAGATTGAGGTGACGCCCGGAGATCACACGCTGGCGGTGAGCAAGTCTGGCTTCAAGTCGTGGGAGAGAAAGTTCAAAGCCACGGGCGGCAGCGTGAACATCAACGCTGAGCTCGAGGCGCAGGGAAAATGAAGCCTGGCTGGCTCGTCGGGGCGCGGCATTCTCGCCGTCCGGCGTTCGCTTCTCATGGAGTTCTTGCTTTTTCTCTGATTTCGTAGATAATTGCGCCCGTTCCTCCTTCCCCCAAACAAGGAGGCTACGTGCCATCTTCGTCTCGCATTTTGCGTGCCGGCGCGTTGGTGTGCCTACTCGGCTGCTCATCCGCTTTTGGGATTGAGAACACCCCTACGCCATCTCCCAATTCCGATTTCAGTTATCAGCAACTGCGAAACATTGCGCTCAGCAGCGAGGCGTTCGCGGTCAAAGATCTCACGTTCAAGCGAGACGCCGCGGCCTTCCACCTGCGCTCCGGCACGGTTTGTTTCGTAGCGCCAGTGCTGGGCAAGGTAACGGGAGCGGTGTTTGTCGGCGACGGGAACATGATCCTTGATCCCCCTCTGCCGATTGAACGGAGCACTCTCAAGCTGCTGACTAAAGAAGACGAATTCAGCGAGAACTTCAGCCACCTGGTCATGCGTTTCACGGACGGAAGCTACGAGGAGATCAAGAAGGCGTCGAGCCCAGCTCCCGGCGGATGCGACGCCGGTTTGCTGGCGGACACTCAGAGAGTAACCCGAAAGAAAGTGCACTTCAATCTCGAAGCCCGCATTCTTCAGGACGTACTCGGGACCTGGCCGGGCGGACTATTTGTAGCGTTCGTGCATGGCAAGAAGTACAACGGCCAGGAGATTTTCTCCATCGATCCCGAAGGAGGTCTTCCCCTGATTCTCTCGGTCGCTCCGGAAGAAGAACAGTTCTCCACGTATGACGACAACAAGCTGGGCGTGTGGGCCAGCTTCCATCTGTCTCCCGAGTATAAGAACGGCACCGCCACGGGCTCGCAGAAAAACGCGGTCCTTCACATCGAGCATCAGCGACTCGACACCACGATCGAGAAGAACGCCAACTTGAGCGGCAAAGCAACCACAACATTCGTTTCTCAAGTCAACGGCCTTCGCGTGGCACCATTCAACCTGTTCGGCAGCCTCCGCGTAGAGAGCGTGATCGCAGAGAGCGGGCAGGCGCTGACTTTCATTCAAGAGGACAAAAGGACGACCCCGACTTCGCCGTAATTCTTCCCAAGGCGCTTGCCTTGGGCGAGAAATTTACCCTCACCACCAATTACAGCGGCAAGGATGCGATCCGCAACGAAGGCAGCGGCAATTACTTTCCTGTCGCGCGCGAAAACTGGTATCCAAACAATCCGTCGTTCTCTCTGGGGGAATACTCAAGCTACGACATGACTTTCCTCATTCCGAAAGGTCTCAAGATCGCCGCGACAGGCAATTTGGTGAGCGAGAGCAGCGATCACGATCAAGACGTCACGGTCTGGAGAAGCGAAGTCCCGCAGACCGTGGCAGGCTTCAACTTCGGCAAGTTCAAAATGGTCGAGGTGACGATGACCAAGCCGGAGTATCTGGTGCAGTCTTACGCGAACGTCGAACCTCCCGAATGGGTCAAAAGCCTGCAGCACGCTTCCGATGACGAGACAATGGAGAATAGGGGAGAGGGCGCACTCCATCTGCCCGGCACCGCCCTCGGCCCCATGACAACCACCGGCCTCGAAAAGAAGGCTCTGGCGGAAGGCGAGATCTCGATCGAACTTTACACCGACTATTTCGGTCCAATTCCCTTTAAGCGCCTGGCCATGACGCAACAATCCGCATGTAACTTCGGACAATCGTGGCCCGGTCTGGTCTGGCTGCCCATCTGCGCATATTTCGACACCACCGTACGGCATCAAATGGGGTTGGACGTTGGCGATCGCGGCTACTGGAAGACGGTCGCACCGCATGAAGTCGCCCATCAATGGTGGGGACACGAGGTCGGATTCACTTCGTATCGCGACCAGTGGATGAGCGAAGGCTTTGCCGATATGTCTGCCTCGCTCTTCATTCAGTCGGTCGAGAAGAATCCGAAGAAGTTTATCGAGTTCTGGGATGACGAGCGTTACCTACTGACGGAGCGCGACAAAGAGGGCTTCCGCGCTATTGACGCCGGTCCTGTCACCCTAGGCTACCGGATGAGCAATACGCGCACCGGCCTGAATCTCACTCGCGATCTCATCTACCCAAAAGGCGCGTACATTCTGCACATGGTCCGCATGATGATGTGGGACCGCAAGACCGGGGACCAGAACTTCAAAGCCACTATGCAGGAATTCGTGAAGACCTACGCTGGCCGGGCAGCCACGACTGAGGATTTCAAGGCAATGGTGGAAAAACATATGACACCGGAAATGGCTGCGATCGGCGGAGGAAACATGGATTGGTTTTTTGACGAATATGTCTATGGGACGGCGCTGCCCAGCTACAGCCTTCAATCTACGTTCGACAATGATGCCAGCGGTGATGTGGTATTCGACATGAAGCTGACACAGTCAAACGTCAACGAAGATTTCCGCATGCTGGTACCGATTTATCTCGAGATGGTGGACGGGCGCGTGCTCCCGCTGGGGCGCGCTCGCTTAATCGGAAATACTACGCTAGAGCAGAAGATTCCCTTGAAAGGGATGAAGGAAAAGCCGCGCCGCGCATTGGTCAACTATCTGGATGATGTATTGGCTTCCGCAAAGTAGCTCTTGGATCCAAGGAAAATGGGGAGCGTTAAGCTCCCCTTTTCTCGCGCGCGATCAGCGACTCTACTTGCTGCTGCCGCTGCCGTCCATGCTGGTTGAATCATTGCCAATTGCCAGCGCGGACCGCTTACCGCTGAAGTGAATTTCGGAGAGAGCCCGGCTGCCGTCGCCGTTATTCTTCACCACAGCGGAGTCTCGGTTTGGTTTGTCACTCAGATCAATCAGCCGGGCGGTGGTCGTGAGCACGACCTTGTTGCCCTTCAGAATGTTCACTTCGACATTGGGACCGGCACCGTCCCACTTCACTAGGTAGTCGCCGGCCGGCAATTGTTTCCCGCTTACGGTGACCGGATCCAGAAGCTGCATCGAACCCTTGTTAGCCGACGCCGCAAGTGCGCTTGTTGCCAGCAGCAAAGCCAATCCCAGCAGCATGCCCTTGGAAATGTTCGCGAATTTCATAAGACTCCTTTTTCTTTCCCGAAACACGTCGGGAACCGGTTCTGGGCGGCCTGGACTCGTCTTTCACGAAAAACTTGCGTTTTACGGCGAAAGACTTACAATGCTGCCGCGGGGTTAAGGAGAAAGCGCGTGGCCGCAAGACCGCGGGCTCTCTGCTGCAGGGATTGTGCTCACCTGGGCCGCCAAACCGAGAATGAGCCAGTCCCTTAACCCCTGAACTTTGTTTTCCGAAAGCGGATCGAGTGGTTGCTCGTCCGGCTTTCACTTCTCACCGTGTCAATATACGTTCTTGGATGCCTGGAAGTTCCCTTGCGCTGCAAATCGCAACCAATCACTTGGACGCTCGATCCCGGGTGTCGTTAGCAACTGCGCCGGCAACGGATGGGCACAGCGTCGGCCTGTTTTGTCTATTGCTTACATTTTGTTACGAACCTTCACAAGATTTCACACAGACTCGAAACTCGAAGTGCACGTTGCACGCGCGTTGCCAAGCGAAGACGAAGGAGTGCGTTGATTACAAGTAAGAAGGAGGGACGCGAGATGTTCGCCTGTCCGATAATGGATTGGTTGCGTTCGGAAGCGAACGGCTGATTAGTTGTGACCCCGCGGACTACGCGATCTTGAGAATCACCTTCCCAAAGTTTTTCCCCTCGGATAATAATCGGTACGCGTCGGCGGTGCGGTCCATTGAAAAGACGTGTCCGATTACCGGGTGCAAGTGGCCTTGCGAGGTCCATTGCGCAAGTTGTTTCCAGGCTTGGTTCATTAACTCTCGGTTAGCCGATAGATATGTCAACCATAGTCCGTGGACGCTGGCGCCTTTGGCGTAAAGCAATCGCGTATCCAGTTCCGATTTTTGCCCGGTCGCACTGCCGTAGACAATTACGCGGCCGAAGTCGCGCAGGCAGCGCACGCTTTTGGCCGTGTGCTCGCCACCCAACATTTCAAATACGGCCTCCACGCCTTCGCCGTGGGTCAACTCCCGGATGGCTTCTTCGTAGTCCTGTTGCTTGTAGTTGATGCCATGCTGCAGGCCGAGTTCTTTCACCCGCGCAAGTTTCTCATCGGAAGAAGATGTCCCATACATTTCTACGCCGAGCAGCTTTCCGATTTGCACCGCGGCGGTTCCTACGCCTCCAGCCACCGCATGAATCAGGACCCGCGGAACTGCGCCGGCCGATGGCGTCGCTATACCGATGAATCCGGCCTTCCAGTAGGCAAAGTAAGCGGTAAAGTAATTTACCGGGAAAGCGGCTCCTTCCTCCACGGTCCAGCTTTCGGGGACCGGCCATAACAGCTCGGATCGGGCGGCGACGCGCTCCGCGAATGCCGCCCACTGCGTGTAGCCCATGACTCGCCGCCCGTCGCTTTCCCTTGCTCCACAAAACTCGCGGCCCGCAATCAGCGGAGGCTTCGGGGTTCCCGGGTAGCCGCCTTTAGCAGTCATGAAATCGGCGAAATTCAAGCCGCCGGCCTGGACGCGGACGATCTCGGTTCCGGCGCTGGACGCGGGTTCTGGCATGTCGCGTAGTTCAAGTCCTTCCGGTCCAGCTAACCGACTGATGACAATAGCTTTCATGATCCTAAGTGTAGCAGCCACCCGCTCTGGCATGTCCCCGACTCGAGCTTATCTCGCTGCGCTGTGACCTGCGTAATCTCGCAGCCTTCTCAGCGGGTATATACTTCCACTGGAATATTTGCACGATGCCTCTGTCTGATTTTTGGACAGGGAGCGGAGCGTGGTTTCATAGCAGATTTTTATTTATAGGCTCCGCCTATTGATCACTGGCCGCAATATCTTCGGCGTTTTGGGCGGCCGGTGCGGGACTCCACTTGAATTCTAGGCACGTGGGTTCCGAGGAGGTCCGTAAGTGGACTTAATAGTAGTTCGTCTATTATTTGTTCTTTTCGTTGCTGTTACTTGCTATCTGATTCAACCATTCGGCCTCGATCCCGGATTGGACGCTGGAGTCGGGACGCTGCTCGGCTTAGCCATCGTCACCTTCGAGTGGCGCCTGCGCCTGGTCAGCCTGACCCGGTTGATCGGAGCTGCGATCGGCAGCGTGCTGGGAATTCTCGGCGCGTATCTGTTCTCTTTGGTAATCCGCAACAGTATCCAACCGGGGCACACGCAGAGCTTCCTCCAGATCATGGTCATGCTTTTGATGGCATACGTCGGCCTGATCGTCGGCGCCAACAAGGGCGATTTGCTCAATCTGGCGGCGCTGGGCGGAATTTTCGGCGGCGAGAAACAATCCCGGAAGAGCTACAAGATTCTCGACACCAGCGTGATCATCGACGGCCGCATTGCCGATATCGCGGAGACCGGCTTCCTGGATGGCGTTATCGTTACCCCACAGTTCGTGCTGCGCGAGCTGCAACTGGTGGCTGATTCCGCTGACTCTCTCAAGCGTAATCGCGGACGCCGTGGGCTCGATATCCTGCAGCGTCTGCAGAAGATGGCCTCAGTACAAATACAAATTGTTGAGGACGACTTTCCCGCGGTCCGGGAGGTTGATCTGAAGCTGATTGAACTGGCCAAGCTGTACGAAGGCAAGATCATCACCAACGATTTCAATCTGAATAAAGTGGCGCAATTGCAGGGCGTCGCGGTGCTGAACATCAACGAACTGGCCAACTCCCTGAAGCCGATCGTGCTGCCGGGCGAGACGATGAAGGTATTCATTCTGAAAGAAGGCAAGGAATACAACCAGGGCGTCGCCTACCTGGACGATGGGACGATGGTAGTCGTGGACAACGCACGCAAGATGATTGGCAAGACCATCGACATTTCTGTCACTTCAGTTCTGCAGACCACGGCGGGAAAGATGATCTTCGGCAAATGGGATGAGCGCATCATGGCGCGCACGGAGTCGCGACCGGCCGTCGTGGTGACCACAGCGACTGCGATTCCGAACGGGGAGCCAAAGAAGGCGCCGCCGATCGTGGTGGAACGGCCAGTCGAGTAGCCGGACCTCGCCGCGCTCCGATTTGAACTGAAGCACCCGGCCTCGTATACTTGCAGCCCGCTATGAAGGTGATTGTGATCATTCCGGCTGCGGGGCTGGGGACGCGCATGTCGGCTCCGAGCGCCAAGGGCAAGAAGGCCGCGGCGACCAAGCAGTTTACTGACCTCGGCGGTACCCCTATCCTCATTCACACGCTGCGGAAGTTTGTGGCCAGTCCTGAGGTTTCGGAGATCTTCATCGCCCTGCGCGAGAATGAGATCGCAGGATTCCGTCTGCGGCTGGAAAAAGAGGCGAAGGACGTTCAGCAGAAAAAAATTCATCTCGTCGCCGGCGGAGAGCACCGACAGCATTCCGTGGCCAACGCGTTGAGTTCCGTCTCCGCCGGCGCGGACGACATCGTCCTGGTCCACGATGCTGTGCGTCCGTTTGTGACTGGGGAAATTATCCATGATGTGATCCAGGCCGCCCAGAAGTTCGGGGCGGCGATCGCCGGGCTGCCAGCGGTCGACACGGTTAAGCAGGTCGAACGCACCTCCGATGGAGCGCTGGTCACCGCGACATTTCCTCGGGAACGCGTCGTTATGGCGCAAACGCCACAAGGCTTCCGCTACGACGTGCTCAAGAAAGCGTTCGACGAGGCGACGGCTGACGGATTTATGGGAACGGATGAAGCGTCGCTTGTCGAACGCTCGGGACACGCGGTCGCGGTGGTGATGGGATCTCCGAGAAACATAAAGATCACAACTCCGGCGGATATGGAGTTGGCGGAGTTCTTCCTGAAACGGTAAATCAGCCACAGATTTACACGGATTTTCACGGATCAACTTCGAATGCGCTTTACACTTTGTTTATATGAGCGCTGTCGCGACACTCAAACATGCGGACGTTACCGAGAAAATCATCGGCGTCTTCTATGATGTTTACAACGAACTCGGCTACGGATTTCTCGAATGTGTGTACGAAGAATCGCTTGTGATTGCTCTCCACGACGCGGGACTTACGGCGCATCGGCAGATACCTTTACCAGTCTGGTTTCGAGGCCACAAAGTCGGCGAATTCCGAGCGGACCTGTTAGTTGAAAACTGCGTGCTGCTGGAACTGAAGAGTGCTCGATCGTTGGATCCCGCGCACGAGGCTCAGTTGCTCCACTACTTGAAATCCACAGAAGTCGAGATCGGCATGCTGCTTAACTTTGGAACACGACCGCAATTTCGCAGGCTTCTCTTTGACAACGAGAGAAAAAAAATCCGTGGAAATCCGTGGAAATCCGTGGCCGGGGTTCCAGCATGAGGATTGGGTATGGCTGGGACTCTCACGAATTCACAACTGGCATTCCCCTCAAGATCGGCGGAGTGACTCTGGCTCATCCGAAGGGTTTGGGCGGCCACTCCGATGGTGATGTTCTTCTGCACGCAATCACCGACGCTTTGCTTGGGGCGGTGGCTGCGCCGGACATCGGTTCGTTGTTTCCGCCTTCTGATCCGAAGTGGAAAGGAGCCGATTCCGCTGTTTTTTTACGCGAGGCCTTGAAGCGGGTGCATGCGGCGGGCTATGCCGTGGTCAATGTGGACTCCACACTCATTCTTGCTGCCCCGAAGATCGGCCCTCATGCCGCCGCCATTCGGGAGCGCGTCGCGGAATTGCTGGGCGTGCCGGCGGATTGCGTTGGCCTGAAGGCCAAAACACCGGAGGGACTAGGTACCGACAACGCGGCGATCGCGAATGCCGTCGTGCTGTTGGAGAAAAGAGCTAGCCACGGATTGCGCGGATTCCACGGATAATCCAAACGCATTTTCTGGTTTTGATCCGTGTGAATCGGTGTAGATCCGTGGCCGATCTTTCTTCACACTTCACACCGACTCGAATTCTCCGGTCAGTTTCTCGAGCCTGATGCGCGCAGCGTCTGCCAGCGCTCGGAAAATCGCTCGCGACGATTCGTCCTCGTCGACTGAACGCTCGGGATGCCACTGCACCGCGAGCACGAAGTGATCGGGGGATGTTCCTTCGAGGGCTTCGATGACGCCATCTTGCGGGGACCGCGCGACCACGCGCAATCCATCGCCGACGACATCCGCGGCCTGGTGATGACTTGAATTGACCGAAACGACCAAAGGGTCTTTTCTTGCTCCAGAGGCGAGGATCTCTGCAAGCTTCGACTCCGGATTCAGTTCGACGGTATGCGCCACCGCGACTTTTCTTCCCGCAGCGTGATTCACCGGAGAGTCGATGTGCTGGATGAGCGTGCCCGTACGATATACGTTCAGGATCTGGAGCCCATAGCAGATACCCAGCACTGGCTTGCGCATGTTGTAGGCGTCCTGCAGCAGCAACTCGTCAACCGTGTCGCGGCCGGAGTCGGCAGCGGCTGTTTGCGGATCACGAGGAGCATCGTACTTGGCGGGATCGACGTCGGCTTTGCTTCCCGGCAACAAGACGGCGTCGCAACGCTCGATCAGCTTCATCACTTCTTCCGGCGGTTGATCGAGGGGAATTCGAACCGGTTCCCCTCCGGCCATTTCAACGGCGCGCTCGTATTGAGGGAGAGATCGCTCGGCATACTCCCGGTCGGCAGAGTGAGGCACAGGAATGGCGATGCGCGGCGGCACAGCGATTTTGGTCTTCACGCTACTTCTTCTTCGGCGGCTTTCTTTTCTCGCGTTTTGGTGCGTTCTTGTTTCCCATGTTCACAGTTTCCCATATACGCGGCCCCTTGACCACTCCGGTAGAGTTGAAAGTGCACTGCCGGGAGGTTTAAGTCGAGTTTGACGCTTTTCCTCAGTGCACGTTAGAATAGTTGAGTTTGCCTGTACTTGCGGTTCCGTTCTGGGGCCGTCCGCAATCGTAGCCGAGAGCGCCGACGCGGAAAGCAGCAAGCATAGAAATCATCGGGTTCCGTAGATCGCGCCGGTGTGCGACGGGATGGATTTTGCGTTTCCCATCGCGCTGCTAGCGGGCGCGCCGAACTCAGGAGACATAAGCATGTACGCGGTCATCCGCACAGGTGGGAAGCAGTACCGGGTTGCGCCCGGCGATGTAATCCGGGTGGAAAACCAGAGCACCGGCACCGACGGTCAAGTTGAATTCAGCGACGTGCTGGCGGTTTCGGCGGGCGATGGCCAGATCGGCAAACCCCAGTCCTCCGCGCTCGTGACCGGGGAGGTCGTCGAGCAGGGCCGCGAGAAGAAGATCCTCGTCTTCCATTACAAACGGAAGAAGCAGTACAAGAAGCTGCGCGGACATCGTCAGGGATATACCGCCGTACGGATTATTGAGATTGCATTTGACGGGCAGAAATTCGCCGCGCCTGAGCTTCCCAAGAAGGTGGCCAAGCCGAAGAAACTGGCTCCGGTAGAGGCGGCAGAGGTTAAAGCAGAGGCGAAGCCTCATAAGGCGCCCGCCAAGAAAAAGGCTGCGGTGAAGAAATCGGTGGCCAAGAAGGCTGCGCCGAAGAAAAAGAAGTAACTCGGGGGCACTTCGAGAAAGCCGGCGAGGACGCCGGCGCTACGGAAAACAATATGGCACATAAAAAAGGGCAGGGCACATCTCGAAACGGGCGCGACTCGAATGCGCAACGGTTGGGCTTCAAAGCGTTTGGCGGACAACTGGTTCCGGGCGGCACGATTATCGTGCGGCAGCGCGGGACCCGGGTGAAGCCGGGCCTCAACGTAGGCCGCGGCAAGGATGACACGCTGTTTGCCAAGATCACGGGCCGGATTGTGTTCAAAGACCGGGGCCAACTGGGCAAATACGTGATGGTCGAGCCCATCGCTGTGGAGTAAGCATTTCTCGTTTCGCGGGCCAGGACGCCTGCGCCCCACGGTTTGAAGAGCCTCGCCTTCGGGCCGGGGCTTTTTTATTTTCCTCTTGGCCAGGAAGTTCCCTGAGCGACTGGATTCAGCACTTCGGCTTGGCCGCCGACCGACGACGAACGACCAACGACCTATGTTTATCGATGAAGCCACAATCCGGGTAAAGGCTGGGGACGGCGGCAACGGCTGTCTGGCGTTCCGCCGGGAGAAGTACGTTCCTCGGGGGGGCCATCCGGCGGGGATGGCGGCGACGGTGGCGACGTCATCATGGAATCGAGCGAACGTCACAACACTCTCGTTCACTTTCGCTTCAATCCTGAATATAAAGCGCAACGCGGACGCCATGGCGAAGGTTCGAACTGCAAGGGACGCGAAGGCGAAGACGTTCTGTTGAAAGTCCCCGTAGGCACGATCGTGTACGACGCGGAGACTGGCGAGAAAGTCCACGATTTTTCGCATGCAGATGAACGCGTTGTGATTGCCTGCGGCGGACGCGGCGGGCGCGGCAACGCGCGCTTTGCCACGTCCACCCATCAGGCGCCCCGTGAGCACGAGGAGGGAAGGCCTGGCGAAGAACGCGTGTTCCGCCTGGAACTTAAGCTGCTCGCCGATGTAGGGCTGGTTGGATATCCAAACGTGGGTAAGTCGACCTTGATTTCACGTATCTCCGCGGCGCGGCCCAAGATTGCCGATTATCCTTTTACAACCTTGCAGCCGAACCTTGGCGTCGTAGCCGTCGGGGAAGCGAAAGAAGAGCGCAGCTTCGTGGTGGCGGATATTCCCGGCCTTATTGAAGGCGCTCATACCGGAGCGGGCTTGGGCGCGCAGTTCCTGCGGCACATCGAGCGCACCCGGCTGATCGTTCACCTGGTGGATGTGTCGGATGCGAGCGGCCGTCCCGACCCGGTCAAGGACGTGGAAGTGATCGAAGGCGAACTGAAAAGTTTCGGCGCTGGTCTCGACCAGAAGCCCGTGATTATGGTTGCTTCGAAGATCGATGTCGCGAATAAAGACAAGCTGGCCATGTTGAAGCGTTATTGCAAGAAGCGTGGGCTGGAGTTGTTTCCCATCTCGGCGGTGACGGGCAAAGGCATTGAGGAATTGAAGTACGCAATGGCGGATAAGGTGGAAGAGATCAGGCTTCAGGCTTCGGGCGAGAGGCTGCAGGAAGAATCTCCAATTCCAGCCGACACCAAGAGTACTCAGTAGTTAATCACGGCAAATAATTAACTGGGATCGACGGATCGCTGCTTCTACCCTTAAGCTTCTTGTTGTTTCAACAAAGCTCTCCTGTTTTTTACGCTTCCGCTACGTGCGATCCGTGCTGGAAGTGGAATTGCAAAATCTTCGCGGCAAGGGCTGGGTTCATCGCAGGAGTCTCAGCTGCCACAGTGCGGACCACTTCGCCGCGGCATATGACCTCCGCCGCGGACAGGCCCGCGATTTCCGCGGGCAACATCAGATTGATCTCCAGCTGGACGTTCTCTGGAATCAACTCCTCCGCCCGAAACAATAGACCTGAGCGGCTGATGTTCTCGGTCGTGCCAGTCCGCCAATCGTCCTCTCCAATCGGGCGGTACTTCAGCGGCAATTGAAGTTTGAAACGTTGCGCCCGGAAGGGCGACAGCTTTGCGTTCGGCGCGCCGGCTGCAACTTGCATGGCTAAGCGAGCGGACATTGAAACCTCCCTGGGGAGTGGTGTATCGAGCACTTCCCGGACTTTTGCCCGGAGAGTGACGAGGGTAAAGGGCTTCTGGAGCAAAGTAATTCCGGCGTCCAACGTGCCGTTTTGGCCAATCGCGTTCTCGGTATAGCCCGACATATAAAGCACCCGCATCTCCGGCCGATGCGGACCAAGATGATTGGCCAGTTCACGCCCGGTCATTCCCGGCATCACAACATCGGTCAGCAAGAGATGGATCGGACCGGAATGAGCGTTCGAGATCAGGATCGCAGTCGCGGGATCTCCGGCCTCGATGACGGTATACCCCTGCCGTTCCAGGTACTCGCGCGCGAGACGCAGGACGGTGACCTCATCCTCGACCAGCAGAACGGTTTCGCGGCCCTGCTGAACATCTTTGGATGCGGCCGCAGGTTGCGCCCCAGCCGCTCCTCCGCTCTCACTTACCCGAGGCAGGTAGACCTTGAATGACGTTCCCTTGCCCGGTTCGCTATAAGCCCAGATGTAACCGCCGCTCTGCTTCACGATGCCGTAGACCATGGAAAGGCCGAGGCCGGTACCTTTCGCTCCTTTGGTGCTGAAGAATGGTTCGAAGATGCGGCTCTGGGTTTCGGAATCCATTCCAACACCGGTGTCGTTCATGGCGAGCATCACGTACTCGCCCGGTTCCACAGGCGGGTGGAGACGAGCGTAGGTTTCGTCCAGCGAGACGTTCGCGGTTTCAATGGTGAGCTTGCCGCCGCGCGGCATGGCATCGCGGGCATTGACTGCCAAGTTCATGATGACTTGCTCGATCTGGCCAGGATCGGCCTTGGTCGAGCCCAGTTCGCTTCCCGGGACCATGACCAGCTCGATGTCTTCCCCGATAAGCCGGGTCAGCATTTTGAAGTTCTCAGTGACCACAGCATTCAGATCCAGGACCTTGGGTGTCAGCATTTGCTTGCGGCTGAAAGCAAGCAACTGCCGAGTGAGCGCCGTCGCGCGGTTGGCAGCATTGGCAATTTCCTGCGCGGGGCCACGCACCGCCGGATCGGGACCGATTCGCTCCAGCAGAAACTCGCAGTATCCGGAGATCACCATCAACAGATTGTTGAAGTCATGCGCAATTCCGCCCGCCAGTCGGCCGACGGCCTCCATCTTCTGGGCTTGACGGAGCTGTTGCTCCAGCGCTCGATGCTCGGTCACGTCCTCGGCGAAGAGTTCAAAAAAAGTCGAGTTTCGTTCATCACGAATGGTGCGCCCGGAAAGACGCACGGTGATGGGAGCGCCGTCCTTGCGGACCCAATCTGCGATCAACCCATTAAAGCGTTCCGAGGAGCGAAAATGATCGGCGACCACAAACCATTGTTGCGTGTCCGCGTAAAGATTCGCTAAATTGCCCTCCACCAACTCAGAGGGCGAAGCGTAACCCAGCATGCTTACCATCGCCGGGTTCGCGCTGAGCAGGATCCCGTCCGAGTCGCACCGGCAAATTCCATACGGAGCATTGGTCACAAGCGAGCGAAAGTTAATTTCCGAGCGCCGCAGACCCTCCTGCGCCGAACGCAACGCCGCATTGAAGGAGCAAATCAACAATGCAACAAACACAAATAGAGTCAGATGTATGATGGCTTGGCGATATTCGGCAGGCGAGTGTCCTTTGCCAAGCGAAAAATAGGCGCTGACAGTGAGCGCAAAAGAGGTCGCGACCAGGCCTGGCTTCCAGCCGCCATACCAGGCGCTGACCATAATGGCGACGGCGAACACCACCAGCCGGCTTTCGACGACATCCACCAGCATTAAGGCTGGAATCAGGGCGAGGGTAATGCTGAGGACGGCGACGCCGTATCGGAGGATGGGCGCCCGACCCGGGGGTATGAAGCGTGCGCGAAGAAGGGGGAGCTTCACTCGCATCCGAACCAACTTTAGTTCCAAAATAGGAACTCCGCGAGTTACGGGAGTTCACGTGGTCGCTGATGGATGGGCGCTGACCATGAGGACAACCACTGCCACAACCGTTAGCCTGAATTTACAACGAGTTGGGCCTGTGAATGTCGCGCAGCACCCAAAATTCCGGATTTCGTGAATCAAGAGATACACGGGGGCGGAAACAATACAATGGCCCGCTGTTGAAACTTCTATGAACATCGGACTCTTTGGCGGAACCTTCGATCCAATTCACCACGGACACCTCGCGTTAGCACGGGGCGCGCAGGAGCGTTTCGAGCTGGGCTGCGTCCATTTCGTCCCAGCCAACATTCCACCGCACAAGCAACAGCACCCGATTGCCTCTTACTTCCATCGCTATGCGATGGTCGCGTTGGCGACCATGAACGAGAAGGCATTTGTGCCGTCTCTGCTCGAAGCTCAGGAGGAAGCGCCCATCGCGGCGGTCGCTGGCAAGAAGGCGCGGGCCGAACATGCCCAGGCCGGCGCGAATTACACCATCGACACAGTTCGGCGATTGAAACAGACGCTCAAGAAGAGCGATCGGCTTTTCTTGCTGATCGGTATCGACGCATTCAACGTGATCGCACCTGGCACGAAGCGGCGGCGCTTTTCCGCGAATGTGAATTCATCGTGGCCAGCCGCCCGGGATATTCCCTGGCCGATGTAGCCAATGCGCTGCCGGAAGCGCTGCGTCCGAAATCGGCGGTGACGAAGCCCTTTGCCAGGCAGCCTGCGAAGGGCGATCTTGTTCTCGCTGGAGTGACGGTGCACCTGCTGGAAAACGTGCATCAAAATGTCTCAGCTACAGCGATTCGGGACGCGGTCGCGGCTAAGAGGTCGCTGACGAAATTCGTCGATCCGGCGGTGGCGGAATACATCAAGAAGATGGGATTGTATCGGGTAAGGTAGTCGTTGGTCGTTTGTCTTTGGTCGTCGGCCCGAGCTCCTCGTCGAAGATTCCCGGTCACATGAGATGACATTCGGATTGTGGCTTGTCAGTTAGAATGAACAGACCAACGACCAACGACGACCGACCAACGACCGAACTTTACACATGAAAAAACTTGACCTGAAGCGCCAAGTATCCGAGGCCATCGCCGCTTGCCAGGAAAAGCAGGCGGAAGAAATTACGATTTTAGAACTGGAACAGGGATCGGGAGCATTCACCGACTACTTCGTCGTGTGCAGCGGGACCAACCCTCGACAGATCCAGGCGATCTCCGACGAGGTCGAGGAGCGCCTCGAGAAAGCAGGCCAGCGTCCGACGCACATCGAAGGCTACAAGCAAGCGGAATGGGTCCTGCTCGACTACGTGAACTTCGTGGTTCACGTGTTCTCCGAAAGGCTCGCAAGTTCTATGATCTGGAGCGGCTGTGGAAGTCGGCCAAGCGGCTAGAGCCATCGGAGTTGAAGTCTAGCGAGCCGCACCCCGAAGCCTCGCACAAAACGGGCGTAAAAAAACCAGCCACTGATTTCCACGGATTTCACGGATCATAAAGAAAGAGCAGAAGATTGATCCGTGCTAACCCGCGTAAATCCGTGGCGGGTTTAATGCCCTTCATGCTTAAATCGCAAAGTGAAGCTGACAGTTCGCGCGGATTGGCAAAACGAAAGACCCCGCTATCCAGTCGTTGACCGACGAATACCTGAAGCGGCTATCTCGTTACGTCGATGCGCAGGGGATGGCGCTGAAAGACGAGTCCGCGGTGCTGAAGCTGGAAGGCAAAGGACACACCCTCGTGCTGCTCGACAGTCGCGGCAAGCAGTTTTCGTCCGAGGAGTTCGCCGCGTTTCTCCGAAACCACCAGGATCGCAATCCGTCACCGTTGTTGTTCGCCGTAGGCCCCGCCAACGGATTCTCCGATCAAATCCGGCAGGAAGCGAACTTGTTACTCTCCCTAGGAAAAATGACAGTTGCCCACGAGTTGGCCCGAGTGGTATTGCTGGAACAACTTTACCGCGCGTTCACTATTTTGAAAGGTCACCCGTACCACCTGGGACACACTGACTGGGACACTCTGGCTTGGGACATTGAAACCGCTCACGAAATCAGGCAGGTACCTTCGTGATGTTTCTTATCCTCAGGTTGGGATTTACAGTCGGAGCCTAATTAGCCGCTGATCTTGATTTTGATTTAAGGAGCCCTCCCCATGAAGAACCCCCTCGATGTTCTCCGAATGAAAGAGCAGGAAATCGTGCGCGTCAAACAGGAAATAGAAGCGCTGCGGATTACCGCCAAGTTGCTCGGAGAAGAACCTCCCTCTACCAGCGACGGGAAAATTGAGTTCCGGCAAGTCGTCAACATGCCCTAGGAGGCCGTCCCGGAAATTCGCGAAAGAACTCTGCCATCCCGACCGGAGCGAAGCGGAGTGGAGGGACCCTTGTGTTTTCAGCGGCCTTCATTTTTGATCAGGCCACTTCGATATTCCGCTTATTTCCGGGACACCACACTAGGAATCCCCCGAGCCCAGCCGTCGGCGTAGGCGCGGCCTCGCCTGTGACAGCAATTGACCGCGATGTCGACACTGTCTTAGACTCCAACAACTTCAAACCGGAGGGACTATGAATTTCGGAACATTCACTCGCAGGAATTTTGCTGGGGGGCTCGCCGCAATTTTTTCCAGCGTCGGTATTTCTGGGGCGGCGCTGGCGAGCAGCGCTGAAGGCACGACGGATCAGGGCATCCGCAAGCTCAACGACGACGGCAAGCCCGCCGACGGAAAACAGATGATCACGCCGATTGTGGTCCACAATGGCCTGATCTACGTGGCCGGACAAGGAGCGCACGATTCCGGCCCCGCCGAGCAATTCGAAATTGGACATCACACCACCATCGTGATGGACAACGTGAAAAAACTCGTCGAGACCGGCGGCGGTACTATGGACAGCGTTCTGCAACTTTCCGTGTTCCTCGCCGACATTAAGTATTACGACGGAATGAACAAAGTGTTCAAGACCTACTTCCCCAACGGCGGCCCAGCCCGCACTACTGTGGCCGTAGCCGCCCTACCGGGAAATTCGCTGGTGGAGGTCAACTGCATCGCAGTGGTGGTGAAAAAATAACCTCGTTACTTTTGAAAAATCGCAGTATCACTCGTTGAAGGGGTCTTGAGCGCAATCGTGTTCGCGAGAGTTAACCTTCCCTTGGCTTTCCCGATGCCATCACCGACAAAGGTGATGCCCGTCACGGCATGCGCAGCCGAACCGTCGTAGCTTGGTTTCGAGGCTCCGAGTTCTGCCTCATACGCAAGTCGGCCCCGCAAGACCCAAATCAAGGCGACTCGGAGAATATCGGATTTCCCCCGACCCCTAGTCCACTCATCAGCAGCCCCGGGCCGCCGCGAAACCCAAACAGTATCGATTCCTGAAGAGCCACGAGCTGTGGCGGAGAAAACATGAGAGGCGCGACAATCGCGCGTCGCAACTGGTCGAGTGAATTCATTTCTCGACTGGTTTTCATTCGATCGGCAAGATGAAAGAGGAATTTTATGAACTACAAGAAATTCGTGGGAGCCACGAGCGCGGCTCTGATGATCGTCATTTCTAGTGACTCTGGCCTTGACGCCCGGCGCCTGGGCACAGAGCACGTACAAAACGCTGCATAAGTTCAACGGGAAGGACGGACAACAACCCTGGTTCAACCTGGTCTTTGACTCAGCCGGGAACCTTTATGGCACGACGTTCCTCGGTGGCAAAACCGGCTGCCAAGCTTTTGTTACCTGTGGCACGGTATTCGAACTAACACCCAACGGCGGGACCTGGACCGAGCAAACCATCTATTACTTTAACGGCACCGATGGAGGTAATCCGATGGGGGGATTAACTTTTGATCGTGCCGGTAACTTATACGGCACGAACAACCAGGGCGGACCCGAGAATCTTGGAACTGCCTACGAACTGACACCCGACGGAAAGGGTGGCGGGACCGAAAGCGTTCTTCATAACTTCACAGGGCAAGACGCGTGGCCGCAAGGCGGCCTCATTTTCGACGCACCCGGCAACCTTTACGGCACAACTACTTGGGGTTGCGGCATGGGTTGCGTCTTCGAATTGACGCCCAACTCTAACGGGTACTGGACAGAAACCATACTCTACGGTTTTGGTTGCTGCGGCGGACCCACCGGAGGATATCCGAATGCAACGAACTTGATCTTTGACGCTGCTGGAAACATCTATGGGACGACCGAATTGGGCGGCAAGTCAGGATGCAGTCCCAGAGGCTGTTTCGGCCTGGGAGTCGTCTATGAGTTGTCACCGAACGGCGACGGAACCTGGACCGAAAAAGTGTTGCACAAGTTTACCGGGGGCAAGGATGGGGCGAACCCGACTGGCGCGCTGATTTTCGATCAGGCCGGCAACTTGTACGGGACATCCCAGTATGGCAGCATAACCGGCTGCACCTCAGGTTATGGCTGTGGCGTGGTCTTCAAGTTGACGCCTAATGCTGACGGGACCTGGACGGAGCATGTTCTGCATCAGTTCACCGGCGGCAAGGACGGCGGCGTGCCATTCGGCGGCGTCACCTTCGACCAGGCGGGAAATCTCTATGGCACAACCACGAAGGGTGGCACGGCTGGCTATGGGGTCGTTTACAAGATGACGCCGAACTCGAACGGCGGGTGGAGCTACCGCGCGCTGCACGGTTTTTTGGATAAACCCGGAGCTAATCCCCGGTCGGGCATAATCCTCGACTCGGCTGGCAATCTCTATGGGACCACCGGCGGAGATGGCACCAAGACCTTTGGCTCCGTGTTTGAGATCACACCGTAATTCAACCTCTTCGGGCCACGTCGAAAATCTTCACCGGCGTGGCCCGGTTCCGCCCTTGTCCAACGATCAGTTGTTGCAAGAATCGTGGTTGCACCTGGGCCTTCGCCGAGCCGTACATGCGTTACTTCGTGTTCCACCGGGATGAGTACGGAAGCAACGTTCACGGAGGGAAGAAGCGAGAAGGATTTGTGTATTCTATCGTGCCAAAATGCTTTATAACTGGCTTGCTTAAGTTGGCTTGAATACTGGTGTCCAGTCCCCGTAAGCCAAAGCGGTACTTATCGGTCAGGCGAACAGCCCGACTGGCCTGCATCAGGCAAAGTGAGCGCTGGGAGTGTTCACCGTTTTGCGAAGCTGCACGAGGCTCTTTACAAAATAGCCGACGAGTCAGGAGATGTCAGAAGGGAGCACATCTGTGGATCAACCGCCCCGCGCTCGGCATTCTTCTACCACTTTCTTAAGAATTCTAGCCATCACTTCATTGGCTTTGGCCTGTGGCGAACTTCTCCTCACCCTTCAATACCGGCGCGAGCTGGCCGCGCCAAAGTATACGGAAGATGTGGCTCGCGCGTTTCAAAAGGTCTACTACGACTCGCACGTTTGGAACAACCGACACCAGGTGGCTGGGTATCGCGACCCAGCAGGCACCCACAGATAACTGGGAAATGCAGGAACTGATTGGCGAGATCCGGCCCGATTACGTTGTCGAGACTGGCACGTTGAACGGCGGAGCGAGTTTGTTCTACGCCGACGTGCTCTCGCATGTGAATCCCGAGGGCAAGGTGATCACCATCGATATTGACCCGAAGGTCGAAGCTGCTTCGAAGCTCCCCTTATGGAAAGGGCATGTAGAAGTGCTTGTCGGCAGTTCGGTCGATCCCAAGGTGACTGATCACGTGGCGCAAGAAGTTCTGGGCAAGAAGGTGCTGGTCACCCTTGACTCGCTGCATACCCGTGCGCATGTTCTGAAAGAAATGGAGATTTACTCCAATCTGGTGACACCGGGAAGTTATCTCGTTGTGCAGGATACGGCCATCAATGGAAATCCCGTATATTCGGATTTTGGGCCCGGCCCCCACGAGGCGGTGGAGGAATTTCTGCGAACCCATGACAACTTCATGGTGGACCGCAGCCGCGAGAAGTTCCTGCTGACATTCTATCCGGAAGGCTGGCTGAAGCGGATCAAATGATCCGTCGCGTCGCAAGCGATGCATTCTCCGGGGCAGCCAGCATGGTGCGTAGTCACTTCTCGTACATGCACACGCTGCAACGAAAAGCGGTCCTTGATCTCAACCCTCCCTCCCTGCGATTCCCAAAGGTTTGACAGCTCTCGTGAGTCGAGCAGGACGCGAACTCTTTTCCAGTTTGCGGTTTTGTCCGTCGGCCAAGCAATTCCTGTCAACTTGGGTAGTAGATAAAGCGGACGAGCTTGTTCCTGTTCCGGCATTCCTGCGTGTCTTCCTTGCAGGCGGGATACAACTCTCCCCACCCCGCCGCCACCACGATGCGATTTTCGGAAATGCCTCGGCTTACCAGAGTCTGCTTGACCCAGTCCGCACGCCGCTGGCTGAGCGCGAGATTGTATACGAGATCTCCAGTTACAGATGCATATCCATCAACGAAAAGGCGAACCCCGGGATGATCCTTGAGCCATTGAACATTGTCGTCCAGCGCGCTCGGATTGATCGGAGAATCATAGTCGTTCCTGAGGAACATAACGTCTTTCATGTTTTTGTAAAACGCGTCTTCCTCAGGGCCAAAGAGAATCACGCGCGGTGCCGCCCAATAGGAGACCCAAAAGTCACCCCCGGCGTCCGAACTCGTAACTTGTGCGAGCATAGTCGCACTGGACAAAAGCAGCGTCGCGGCGATGGTGAACACAAGGCGATATCTCATGGCTTTTGTTAACCTCCGTAATGCCATGGAAGCTTGACGGTGCCTGCGTCATAGATCAACTGGTATTTTTGACAGTTTATCGCCATATTACTCACCGACCTTTGAAGGGGTCTTGAGTGCTATGGCCTTTACCCTCTTTGACTGCGAAGGAAATTAGTTCTGTGGCTGTCCGCAGCTTTTAGGCCATGACTTGTCCCAAAATGGAAACGCCTTTCGATTTACCCCGTCTTTCCTCTTGACTTTCACGCGCCATCCCAGTTAATCCTGTAACTGTAGTATCAGCCTGAAGATAAAGATGGAAGCCGCTAACTCCTTTGTCCGGAAGATTTTGCATTTAAGTCCTTCTAACTCAAAGATTTTGCTGGTAGTGTGGCGCTAATCCCATGATTCCAATAGATCAGGGGGAGGGGGGTACCGGCTAACGAAAAAGTAAACCATCTTCCGCGGGACCAGGGGTGCAAAATAATTTGTCGGACACTGCAATCGCGGCTCCGCCAAACCCTGCCAACCGCCCGAAGAAGGTACAATCAATCATTCCCAAGTATGCAGGACATCCGCCGTGGTCTGATCATCGTGAACACCGGGCCGGGCAAGGGCAAGACTACTGCCGCCATGGGAACAGGCTTGAGAGCTGTAGGCCAGGGGATGAAAGTGCTGATGCTGCAATTCCTCAAGGGCTCGTGGCACTATGGCGAACTCGATGCCGTGCAAGCCTTCGGAGACAAGTTCATCATGAAGCAAATGGGCCGGGGCTTCGTGAAAGTGGGAGCCGAGAAACCTGACCCGGAAGACGTAAGAATGGTCGAAGAGGCCTGGGCCGAGGCCGAGCAGGCGATTCACTCGGGCGCATGGGATTTGGTGATTCTCGACGAAATTAACTATGCCATCAGCTACGGCATGCTCGATCCGGTGAAAGTGGCCGAGAGCCTGAAGAAGAAACCAGAGATGGTTCATGTTATCTTGACCGGCAGGAATGCGCACCCGACAATCGTCGAACTAGCCGACACCGTCACTGAAATGCGCCAGGTGAAGCACGCGTATGAGAAGGGCGTGCTGGCCCAGCGAGGGATCGAATACTGATTCGCAAACGCGCTCCTAGCGGCTGGCTTCTAGCCAGGAGCTAGATGCTAGCAGCGATCTTCCTATGACTTGGTTCAAACGACAATCCGGCGAACTGGACGCTACGGGCGAGAAGAAAGTCCGCACTGAAGGCTTATGGGTAAAGTGTGAGCACTGCCGGCAGATCATCTGGAAAAAAGATCTGGAAGACAATCTCAACGTTTGCCCGAAGTGCGATAAGCATTTTCGCATCGACGCCCGCACCCGTCTGGCACAGCTCCTGGACGATAATCAGTACGAGGTTTTCGATGGCAACCTGGTCTCGACCGACCCTCTGAAATTTACCGACCTGAAAAGCTACGCGTCGCGACTGGAGCAGGCGCAGGCCGAAACCGGACTGAAAGATGCCGTTATCAATGCGCGCGGCAAACTGAACGGGCGTCCGGTGATCGTGAGCGCGATGGAGTACTCGTTCATCGGCGGGAGCATGGGCGCAGTGGTAGGCGAAATGATCACGAGGGCCATAGAGCAGGCCACGGAGACCAAGGCTCCGATTATTATTGTTTCAGCTTCCGGTGGGGCGCGCATGATGGAAGGCGTGATCAGCCTGATGCAACTGGCCAAGATCTCGGCCGCGCTGGCGCGGTTGGACGAAGCCCGGGTTCCGTACATCTCGGTGTTGACCGATCCAACTACCGGAGGCGTGACCGCTTCCTTCGCCATGCTGGGTGATTTGAACATCGCCGAACCTGGAGCTTTGATCGGGTTCGCTGGTCCCCGTGTAATCGAACAGACCATCCGCCAGAAACTGCCCCCAGGCTTTCAACGCAGCGAGTTTCTGCTCGAGCATGGCATGCTCGATGCAGTTGTGCCCCGCAAGCAGTTGAAGCCGTATATTGGGCGGGCGCTGGAATTTATGGCTGCGGCGTAAGCTGTCAGCCGGCCCACTTTCTTCCCCGTTCAGCCCGCATCTTTCTAAATTGAGTGTTCGATAGTGGCAAACCCCGAGTCGCAAGCCGCAAACTGGTAATCTGAAAGCTGAAGGCTGAGAGCTCCCCATGTCCTACGAAACCGCGCTTGCCCGCATGTACGCGCTCGGTCACGAACTGACGCAAACTCCGTCACACAAGTTCGACTTGGCGCACATGCGCGTGCTGCTGGAAGCTCTGAATCATCCCGAACGGAAGTTTCCGGGCGTCTTGATTGCCGGGACGAACGGCAAGGGCTCTACGGCAGCTACCCTCGCATCCATCCTGCGCGCCTCTGGTTTGCGAACCGGGCTGTACACTTCGCCCCATCTGGTTCGGATCAACGAGCGGATTCGCATTAATGGGACCGAAATCAGTGACCACGACTTCGCTTTGCTGCACGACGTCGTGGATCGCACCGCCGAACGGCTGGTCGAAGAAGGCGAGTTGCCTTGGCATCCCAGCTTCTTCGAGATGCTGACGGCGATCGCGTTTGAATACTTCGCGCAAAACAGGGTTGAGATTGCCGTGCTGGAAGTCGGCATGGGCGGACGGCTGGATGCAACCAACGTGATCGAGCCGCGGGTAAGCGTGATCACCGACATCTCGCTCGACCATCAGAAGTTTCTGGGGACCACGGTCTCTGAAATCGCGCGAGAGAAAGCAGGGATCATACGGCCCGGCGGAATCGTCGTGACCCTGCCGCAACTCCCGCCTGCGAACGATGTGATCGGAAACACGATTCTGGAACTGGGAGCGCAGGGCGTCAGCGCCGTGCCCCACGTGCCGCCCATTTCTCCGGGTAGTGATGAATATTGCGTGCACGGCGAAAACACTTTAATCGCAGAGCTCGCGGAGGCACGCGCAGAGGGCGCTGAGCAAAGCTCTGAAGCTAATGGCCCTATTTCGCGATATCCGCTTCAGGTCATGGGCAAGCAGATTCTGATTGAAACCCCGCTGGTTGGTCGACATCAATTGCGGAACATTGCGCTGGCGATTGCGACGGCAGAAGTGCTCAGCCATCAGGGATTCGCAATCACGCCCGAAACCATCGAGCGCGGCATTCGTGAAACCCGTTGGCCCGGACGCTTCCAGGTCATCTCCGCTGAAGGCAAAGCGCCTGAATACGTTTTCGATGTGGCGCACAATCCCGCGGGTGCGTGGGCGCTGCGTTCCACGCTCTCCACCTGCTATGAAGATCGTCCGTTGACATTTGTGTTTGGAGCCATGCGTGACAAAGCGATTGGCGAGATCGCTGAGATTCTGTTTCCATTAGCGGAGCGAGTCATCGTCACCCGTGCCGACAATCCCCGCTCGGCCACGCACGACGAGATTCGAGAGGCCGCCGCGCGCACGGCAACCGACATCGAAGACGCTGTCGACGTAGCTTCCGCGCTCGACCGGGCCCGTTCCCTGGCCGGCCCGCAAGGAATAGTAGTTATCACCGGTTCGATATACATTGTAGGAGAGGCCATGCGAGTCTTGGGGATGAGGGCTTAGGCGTTCCAATGCAGGAAGTGCACACATCGGTCGGAGAGGAAACGCACAGCGGGGTGTTGTCTGCTCGCAATGACGAGGATTCCGCCGTCGTCTCGGCGAAGAAGCATGGCTGGCTTAGCCTTCTGCGCTCTTATTTCATCTTCGATCCCCTGATCTGGCTGTACACCGTTATCCTCGGGATCGTCTCCATCCCGGTTTCTCTCTTCGGCGAGAAGAGCCGCATCCTGCACGGCTTTGCGCGCTTCTGGTCCTGGCTGATCATGAAGACGATTCTGTCCCCGGTGAAGGTCACCGGGCTGGACAAGATTGACACTTCGAAGCCTCACGTTTACGCCGTGACCCACGCCTCTGCGCTGGACATTCCGGTGCTCTACGTCTATCTGCCGTTCGAATTCCGGATTCTCTTCAAGAAGGAATTGCTCTCTTACCCCATCGTCGGATGGCACCTGCGGCGGTCCGGTCAGGTTTGCATCGATCAGCAGAAGCCGACACGATCGATTGCGCACATCCGATCTGCGGTGAAGAGCTTGCAAGGTGGAATGCCGCTGGTGATTTTTCCCGAAGGCGGCCGCACGCCGGATGGCGAAATCAAACCATTCATGCCGGGAGCATTTTATCTGGCGATCAAAGCGCAAGTGGACATCGTGCCGGTCGCGCTGGTCGGAACTTACGAACTGCTGCCCATGAACACCTATCACATCAAGTCGCGTCCGCTGGAGATGCGAGTCGGCAAGCCGATTTCGACTGTGGGCTATTCGCTGCGAGAGATGGAACCACTGTCGGCGAAGGTTCACCAAGCGATGGAAGATCTGCATTACCGGCCAAGCTAACCACGCTCGCGTAGCTTCGGACGCCCTCGTCCGGGGCGAGCGAAGCTCGCTACCTCCATGCTGAACGAAACATAAATTTGTCGGGCCAACGCTTCGAGCCTTGCTCGGCCGGGCGGACGAGGCGTCCCACCGCTACGCAAGCCATGGCCTAAAACCTGACATTTCCTCCGCACTCATTCATAATGCTCAACCGGAGGATCGGAATGAAATTTCGCGTTCTGCTATTTCTATTTTCATCTCTCTTTGTAATTCAAGCCCATGCGGCTTCGAAGCCCACCGTTGCCGACGCCGAACAATTCATGAAACAGGCTCAGGAGCGCCTCAATGAAATCGAGGTCAAAGCTGCTCGAGCCAGTTGGGTCCAGGAAAACTTCATTACGGATGACACGCAAGCGTTGTCCGCCGATGCGCAGGATCAGCTCACGGCGGCGACTGCGGAGTTGATTGAACAGGCCAGGCGTTTCGATGGTCTCTCACTCCCGCCCGAACTCGCGCGCCAATTCATGCTGCTGCAGCTGTCATTGACCGCGCCTGCTCCGAAAGATCCGGCATTGCGAAAGGAGATGACGCAGATCGCCGCATCTCTCGACGGCGATTACGGCAAAGGTAAATATTGCCGCAAGCCGGATGATTGCCTCGACATCACCGCGATTGAGCGCATCATGGGAGAAAGCCAGGACCCCAATGAACTGAAAGACCTCTGGGTGGGATGGCACAAGGTCGGCGCGCCCATGCGCTCGCGCTATTCGCGCTTTGTCCAGCTTTCGAACCAGGGCGCCCAGGAGCTCGGCTTCAAGGACACGGGCGCACTCTGGCGGGCGGGCTATGACATGACGCCCGAGCAATTCAGCGCCGAGGTCGAGCGGCTCTGGCAGCAGGTTCGTCCGCTCTATATTTCTCTGCACACTTATGTGCGCGCGCGGCTGGTGCAGAAATACGGACCGCAAGTGGTGCCGCCGGATGGGCCGATTCCCGCGCACCTGCTCGGCAATCCCTGGGCGCAGGAGTGGGGCAATATCTTTCCCCTCCTCGGTCTGAATGAGAACAGCCGCGGCTACGACCTGACCGCCCTACTGCAAGCCAAGAATCTTGATGCCAAAGGCATGGTGCGCTACGGCGAGGGCTTCTACAAGTCGCTGGGTTTTGCGCCGCTGCCGGAAACCTTTTGGACGCGTTCGCTCTTGACCAAGCCGCGTGATCGTGACGTGGTCTGCCATGCCAGCGCGTGGGACATTGATAACCTGGAAGATCTGCGCGTGAAGATGTGCATCCAGATTCGCGCCGACGACTTCGTCACCATCCACCACGAACTTGGTCACAATATGTATCAGCGCGCCTATGAGAACCAGCCTTTCCTGTTCAAGAACGGCGCCAACGACGGCTTCCACGAGGCGATCGGCGATACCATTGCGCTAGCCATCACACCCGACTATTTGAAGACGATTGGATTGCTGGCCAAAACGCCTCCCGCCGACAGCGACATTCCGCTCTTGCTGAATCAGGCGCTCGACAAAGTGGCGTTCCTGCCCTTCGGCCTGATGATTGATCAGTGGCGATGGAAGGTTTTCTCCGGCGAAATCAGTCCGGCCGACTACAACAAGGCATGGTGGGATTTGCGGCTGAAATATCAAGGCGTTGCGCCGCCGGTCGCACGCAGCGAAGCGGATTTCGATCCTGGCGCCAAGTACCATGTCCCCGCGAATGTGCCATACACGCGATACTTTCTGGCCCGCATTCTGCAATTCCAGTTTTATCGTGCCTTGTGCCAGGCGTCGGGATACAGCGGCCCGCTGAATCGCTGCACCTTCTACGGCTCGAAAGAAGCGGGCGCAAAATTCAACAAGATGCTCGAGATGGGACAAAGCAAGCCGTGGCCCGACGAGTTGGAGGTCCTGACGGGACAGCGCCAGATCGACGCAAGCGCGTTGTTGGAATATTTCGCCCCACTGCAGAAATGGCTGGACGAGCAAAACAAAGGCCAGAAGTCGGGCTGGTAAGAATCACGCCGCGGACGCCTCGTCCGGTGTCAGAGCATAGCTCGCCACAGATCGTCGCAGAACTGCGGCGCTTCGCGCGGCTGGGCGGACGAGGGCGTCCGCCCCTACCCCGATTGCTAATTTCCGTTCAGCCACTCTTCGTAGGCCTTGAAGGAATACGGCTTGCCGAGGAAGTCGCTTACCAGCACGGCGGCGGGTTTGGTTCCGCTTGCCGCAAGAACCGTATCGCGATACTTCCTTGCGACCATCGGATTGGTCAACCCGTCCGCCTTGAACTCCGTGAACATGTCTTTCGCAATCACCAGAGACCACATGTAAGTGTAGTAAACGGCCGAGTAATTGTTCAGATGGTCGAATGCGGCCTGCATGTGCGTCCCGGTAACATATTTGAAAGGCGTGTATTGCTCCTGCAATTGGGCCAGGAGCTTGGTCGTATCCAGCCCCTGCGGATTACGATTGTAGTAATCGAGGCTGATCGCGGCGTAGTACATCTGCATATGCACGCCGAGGGCGCGGCCAAATTCATCCGCGGCTTCGGCCTTCTTTGCCAGCTCAGTTGGAATTGGCTCATTCGTCTTGTAATTGCGGGCGAAGGTTTGCAGGACGGCGGGATCTTTTGCCCACTCCTCGAACATCTGCGAGGGAGCTTCGATGAAGTCGTTTTCGAGATCGCCGGTGGCCCACTTCGTGTTCCCTCGGAAGATCCCATGCAGTAAATGCCCGTATTCGTGAAAAAACACAATTACGTCGTCGCGTTCCATGAGGCCGGGGCCGTCGGTGGGCTGCGGAAAATTGCAAACCAGCACGTACTCCGGCAAACGGAACCCTTCTTTACCGGTGGCTAGGTTGAACGTAGCATAGTGTTTGTATTTGTTGGCGCGCGGGAACATATCGAAATAAATTCGGCCAAGCAGCTTGCCGCCATCGAACACGTCATAAACCGTAACATCCGGATGCCAGACCTGGGCATTGGTCACGCGTTTGTAGGTAATGCCATACATCTGGCTGGTAAGGTCGAGGATTCCTTGCAATACCCGCGAGTATTCGAAGTAGGGACGCACGGCCTGAGAATCGTATCCGTACTTCGCAATCGTTGCTTCATGAAGGAAATGGTGGTAATTCCAAATGTCGACCGTAGTCGCGTTCGGTTCCTGACGGCGTCTGAAGGCGAGGAGTTGGTCGTAATCGCTCTGCGACCCAGCCTTGGATGCCGCCGTGATCTTCTCGATAAAATCCGCGGCATTCTGTTTGGTGGCGACCATTTTGTCTTCTGTGACGTAAGCCGCCCAATCGGAATAACCCAACACCGTGGCCAATTCATAGCGCTTCTGCATCAAGCGTGACAGAACCTCAATGTTCTTGGGGTAGGCGCGCTGGTTATAAAGGTCGTAGAAAGCTTTCTGCGCCTCCTCGTTCGTGGCATATTCGCGGAAGGGAATGTAATCGGTGTTGTCGGTCTTGAGCGTCACTTTGCCGGAGGCATCCGGCTTGTGAGCTTGCTTGTAATCTTCCGGAAGGCCTGCCAACTGTGAAGGATCCAGTTGCAACGTGCGAACGTCCGCCGGAATGTTCTGCTCAAATTCCTGACCGATCTTTACCAACTCATCCTGAAGCTGCCGGATCTTCGCCCGCGTGGCATCGTCGCGATCGACACCAGAGCGATGGTAGTCGCGAAGCGTGGTCCGCAAGAAATAAGTGCCGGCGCTGTCGAGCTTCGAGCCATCGAGCGAAGCCAGAACGCTGTACATGTCCTTATCGAGTGAGATGTCCGTAAGCAGTTGGCTGGCCTCCTGTTCGCAGACCTGCGCGGCCTCCCGAAACGGTTTCGATGGCTGCACCTGTTCGGCAAGCCCCGCGCGAGCAGCGGCGTCGCTCGCGATCAAGATCGTCGTGTCAAACGCTTGCAGGGTTGCCATCGCGTCGCGCGGCGGCTTGGTTGCTTTCATCTCGGCGACCTGCTTTTTGGTCAATTCGAGATCGCTACGGCAGGAGGACAGGAAAGCTTCGGGAGTGCCGGCCAGCGTACTGGAGGCGCCTGGGGCGAGCGTTTGACCCTGAGCGGCGGCGGTAGCTATGGCGAATAAGGCTGCGAAGAACAGAGCTGCGAGTTTCTTATGATTCATCTTTTGTCCTTGAACTCCTTCACTTGGGTTCGAATCAGGCTCGGGAGGACAATCTGATAGACGAAAGAACCAGCAAGAAGTGAGGTTCCAAATTAAATTTGCAGCCCAGAAATGGTCGAGCTTGCCCGAATCATGTAGGCCCGGACGCCTCGTCCGGTCGGGCGAGCGACGCGATCCCCGGGGCATCCTCGCAGAATAAGCGGCGCTTCGCACCGCCGGGCGGACGAGGCGTCCGCTCCTACGTGCTTTATACTGAAAGCTTATGGCAGACAGCATTCATGTCAAACTCCCCGACGGGAGCGTCAAAGAGCTACCCAAGGGCGGCACTGCGCTTGATGTTGCCAAGTCTATCGGCCAGCGGCTGGCCGACGCCGCGCTTGCCGCGAAGACCAACGGCGATCTCATCGACCTTACTCGTCCTTTGGAGAAAGATACCGATCTTCGCATCCTGACCGATCGCGATCCTGAGGCGCTGGAAGTCTACCGGCATTCGTCCGCGCATCTGCTGGCGGCGGCGGTTCTCGAGCTTTTCCCCGAGACCAAGCTCGGACACGGCCCAGCCACCGAAACCGGATTCTTCTACGACTTCTATCGGCCGACTCCATTCACCCCGGAGGATTTGGGAAAGATCGAGAAGAAGATGCAGGAGCTCGTCCAGCAGAATATTCCCTACGCCCGCGAATTTCTGCCTCGTGATCAAGGCCTGCAGGAATTCAAAAAAGACGGCGATTTCATGAAGTGTCATTTCATCGAGCAATTCACCAAGCCCGATGAAAAGATTTCCATCTATCGCACCGGCAAGTTCACCGACTTCTGCCGCGGTCCGCACGTGCCTTCGACCGGCAAAATCAAGGCCTTTAAGCTGCTGAGTATCGCCGGCGCCTATTGGCTGGGCGACGAGAAGAATCCGCAACTGCAGCGCATCTATGGGACTTCATTCTTCTCCAAGAAAGATCTCGACGACTTCCTGAACAAACAGGAAGAGGCCAAGAAGCGCGACCATCGCGTGCTGGGACAACAGCTGGATTTGTTCTCCATCCAGGAACTCGCCGGGCCGGGCCTGATTTTCTGGCATCCCAAGGGCGGGATCATCCGTAAAGAGATGGAAGACTGGATGCGCTCGGAGTACATCAAGCGTGGCTATTCGCTGGTCTACACCCCGCACGTGGTGCGGCGCCAGTTGTTTCACGTCTCGGGTCACGAAGGCTACTACTCGCAGAACATGTTCGACTCCATGGCGCTCGACGATGCGGAATATCGTCTCAAGCCCATGAACTGCCCCGGGCACATTCTGATTTACAAAGACTCGTTGAAATCGTACCGCGACCTGCCGGTGCGGCTGGGTGAGTTGGGGACGGTCTATCGCTACGAGCGTTCGGGCGTGATGCATGGGCTGTTGCGGGTTCGCGGCTTTACCCAGGATGACTCGCACATTTTCTGCACTCCGGAGCAGATCGAAAGCGAAGTTGGCGGCTGCCTGGATTTTGCCCTCGAGGTGCTAAGAGTTTTCGGCTTCGATCAGTACCAGACTGAGCTCTCCACCTGGGATCCGAATGACCGCAAGAATTTTCTGGGATCGGAAGATCAATGGAACATGGCCAACCGCTCGCTCGAAAATGCGCTCAAGCAGCGGAAGATCGAATACAAGGTGATTCCCGGCGAAGGAGCGTTCTATGGGCCGAAGATCGACATCAAGCTGGTGGATGCGATCGGACGCCTTTGGCAGCTTTCGACCGTCCAGGTCGACTTCAATCTGCCGCAGCGCTTTAACCTCGAATATGTCGCCGAAGACGGCACGCGCAAACAGCCGGTGATGGTGCATCGCGCGCTCTTTGGATCGATCGAGCGCTTTTTCGGCGTGCTGATCGAGCACTACGCGGGAGCGTTCCCGGTGTGGCTGTCACCTGTTCAAACCGTAATGATTCCGATTGCCGAGCGGCATGTTGACTATGCAAATAAAGTCGCCGACCAACTCAAGGCCATCGGAGTGCGCGTCGAGGTCGATGCCCGCAACGAAAAGATGAATGCGAAGATCCGCGAACACGCCATGCAGAAAGTTCCGTTCTTGCTGGTTGTCGGCGACAAAGAATCAGAAGTGGGCAAAGTGAACGTCCGCATTCGCGGCAAAGAAAAGACCGAAGACATGCCGGCTGCGGAGTTCGTAGAAAAGATTAAGAAACTGATCGCCGAGAAATCTCCGACGCTATAGTCACGTGGGGACAGCCGCCCCCGGCTGTCCAGTCGAGCAACGCTCGACAGAAGGGTCTTGAGCCAGGTGCATCGGATTGTCTGACTTTTCAAAAAAGCGAGTCGCTGTCCTCGGCGCAGGAAAGATGGGCGGAATTCTGCTCAAAGCCCTTCTGGAAAAGCAGTTGTTCTCCAGCAAGACCACGGTCGCCACCGTTCAACACGAAGAAAAAGCGCGCAGCCTCAGTAAGAAGTTGGGCATTTCCGTAACCACCGACAACCGCGCCGCCGCTCGCAATGCCGACATCATTCTGCTCTGCGTTAAGCCGCAAATTGTCGATCAGGTCGTGGAACAAATCCGTTCCAGCGTGACCAAGAACCAGATCATCATCTCTGTGGCCGCCTCGGTGCCGACGGGCCGCATCGAGCGGGTCCTAAAGCGCGCTGTGCCGGTGGTGCGCGCCATGCCCAACACGCCCTGCGTGGTCGGCTGCGGGATGACAGCATTGTGCAAGGGAAAGTTCGCCACCGCGGCGCATCTGGAGATTGCGAGCGCGCTGTTCGGAGTCGTGGGCAGGACCGTGGTCGTCGATGAAAAATTAATGGACGCCGTCACCGGATTATCCGCGAGCGGGCCAGCCTACATCTACATCATTTTGGAATCACTGGCGGAGGCCGGTGTGAAAGTTGGCTTGCCCCGCGACGTCGCTACTCTCTTGGCTGCGCAAACCGTCTTAGGAGCGGCGACCGTGGTGCTCGAAACCGGCGAGCATCCGGCACAACTGAAAGACACAGTCACAACTCCCGCCGGCTGCACCATTGACGGCATTCTCGAACTCGAAGAAGGCAAACTGCGAGTGACGCTGATCAAGGCCGTGGTGAAAGCCGCGCAACGAGCCAAAGAATTGGCGAACGGCTAACTTGAACCGTGGAGAACGGGCGCCCTCGCCCGGTTGGAAGGGCGAGAGCCCCATCCTCCGTTAGAATCGGCCAGTGATTATCGGCGTGATCTCCGACACCCACGGTCAGTTGCGCCCTGAGGCTCTCGCCGCATTGCACGGATCCGATTACATCATTCACGCCGGCGACGTTGGCGATCCACAAATTCTCAACCAGCTAGCCGCGGTCGCGCCCATAACCGCCGTGCGTGGGAACGTTGATCACGGCGCGTGGGCGCAGAAGCTTCCTGCCACGAATGTGCTTGAGATCGGCGGAGCGTCCATCTACGTGCTACACCGTCTTCAAGACCTCGACCTGAAGCCGGAAGCAGCGAAATTCGCCGCCGTCGTCTACGGGCACAGCCACGTGCCCAAGAGCGAATGGAAGAATGGCGTGCTCTACTTCAATCCGGGGAGCGCGGGGCCAAAGCGCTTCAGACTGCCTGTAAGCGTGGGTCGACTGACAATTGACGACGCCAAGATCGACGCCAGGATTCTCTTCCTCGACTAATCACGTAGGCGACGAACGCCCTCGTCCGGGCGGTGAGCAAAGCTCACAGGGTTTCGAGTCCGCTACAATCCACACAGTGTCCACCCGGTTCCAAGTCGAAGCTCAAAGCGGTGCTGCCCGCGCGGGGCGCCTGATCACGCCTCACGGCGAAGTCGAGACCCCGGTATTCATGCCCGTCGGAACGCTGGCCTCGGTAAAAGGCATCTCGCAGGACATCCTCGAAGAACTCGGGGTCCAGATCCTTCTAGGAAACACCTATCACCTCTACCTGCGACCGGGAGTCGAGCAAGTCCGAAAGCTGGGCGGGCTGCATCGCTTCATGGCGTGGCCGCGCGCGATTCTCACGGACTCGGGCGGCTTCCAAGTATTCAGCCTGAATGATCTGCGCAAGGTCACCGAGGAGGGTGTAACGTTCCGCTCGCATCTGGACGGATCTTCGCATTTCTTCAGCCCGGAAAGCGCGATGGAGGCGCAAATCGGCTTGGGAGCGGACATCATCATGGCGTTTGATGAATGCACTGAATACCCGGCCGACCGCGAGCGCATGCGCGCGTCGATGGAGTTAACGTTGCGCTGGGCCGAGCGAAGCAAGCGGCACTTCGAAGCACATAAATATGAAGTGCCCTGGGGAAATCGCGTGGAGACAGCCGCCACTCAAGCTCTTTTCGGCATTGTGCAAGGTGGGATGGATCTTCAACTCCGAAAAGAATCCGCCGAGCGGACTATCGAGATTGGCTTTCCCGGATATGCCATCGGCGGCCTGAGCGTGGGCGAGCTACGGTCTCTAACTCGAGAAGTCGTTGAATCCACCCTCGAACATCTCCCCGCGGACAAGCCCCGATATCTCATGGGAGTCGGGACGCCCGAGGAAATCGTCGAATACGCCAATCTTGGCGTCGACATGATGGACTGCGTGCTTCCCACGCGGGCGGCGCGCCATGGCTTGCTGTTTACATCCGAAGGCAAGATCTCCATCAAACAGGCGCGCTACGCGGGCGACGACGCCCCGCTCGACCCAAATTGTGGCTGCCGCGTGTGCCAGCGCTATTCCCGGGCCTATCTGCGACACCTTTATGCCTCGAATGAGGTTTTGGCCCAGGTCTTAAATACCGTTCACAACTTGAGCTTCTACCTTGACACTATGCGAGCGGTGCGTCATTCTATTTTACTTGGGAAAGAGACTGGTTCTTCGTGTGTCCAGTCTCGACCGAAACCATAGCTTGGCATCCCCGGTTCGTGTCCGAAGCTGAAGGAATCTCCGGCCTATAGCGCGAGAACTCCAGCGGTAAAATTGCAGGCGGCGAATGCGCCAGCAGGCGTAGTCCCGAATTATTTGGCAGGAACGGAATTCTAGTCTTTATGAGTGTTCAGCATTTATTGGCAATACAACTAGGTGGCGGCACGGCAGGATGGCTGGGATTTGCCCCGCTCATCTTCATTTTTGCCATTTTCTATTTTCTGCTGATCATGCCGCAGCAGAGACGCCAGAAAAAGTGGCAGGCCATGTTGAATGACTTGAAAACGGGTGACAGGGTTGTGACCACGGGCGGTTTGAGGGGCACAATTGTGGCGCTCAAAGACGAGTACATTCACCTGCGGGTTCCTCCCGACAATTTGCGGATTGAAGTGAGCCGGGGTTCGGTGGCTTCTGTGACCACTCAAGAGGAAACGGCGAAATGAACCCTGTGATTTTCAATCTTTACCTCGGCAAGCGCACGGGCGTAGACGCCCGCGCCCACATTTGGCAAGCGGAAATCATTTTTCATGAATAAGAATCTGGGCTGGAAACTTATTGTTATCGTCGCCACGCTGCTGTTCTTCGTGTTCGGCATTTTTGGAACACCGGACAATTGGTCAGGCGGGCCGCTGGCAGCATTGCAGAACCGCATTCACCTGGGCCTTGACCTGAAGGGCGGCACTCACCTGATTCTTCAGGTGCAGGTGAGCGACGCCGTCAATGTCGATTCGGACAACGCGGTCGAGCGCCTCAAGGCCGATTTACGCACGCGCAAGATTAACTACACCGAGATCAGCAAACCTGATCCAGCCAACAATCCAGACAAGATTGTGCTGAAGGGTGTGCCCCCGGAATCCAGGTCTGACTTGCTTACCATCGTGCAAGATCGCCTCCCCGAGTACCAGTTGACCTCGGGTGCGGATAACGCGTGGACCATTTCCATGAAACCGCAGGCTCTGGCTGATCTGAAAAACCGCGCTGTCACCCAGGCGATTGAGACGATCCGAAACCGGATTGACCAGCTGGGCGTGAGCGAGCCTATCATCGAAGAACACGGGCTCGGGCAATACCAAATCCTCGTGCAACTCCCTGGCGTGGACGATCCAGCGCGTGTGAAAGACATCATGCAATCGACCGCCATGCTCGAAATACGGCAGTCTTTCGGCGGGCCTTATCCCAGCGAACAGGCAGCCTTGCAAGATAAGGGTGGAGTCTTGCCGCCGGATCAGGTGTTGGTTCCCGGCGGTCACAGCATGGGTGCGACCGACGGCGGGCAGGTCTGGTACCTCATTTCGCGCGCGTCGGCTGTGACTGGCCGCGACCTGCGCGCCGCCGACCAATCCCGGGACGAGAACGGGCAGCCTTCGGTCAGCTTCACCCTGACCGGCGAAGGGGGCCGTCGTTTCGCCAGTTTCACCGGCGCCCATGTCGGCGATAACCTCGCCGTCGTGCTTGACAACAAGGTGCAGGAAGTTGCCGTCATCAAAGACCAGATCCACGATTCCGGCGTGATCAATGGACGCTTCACCGAGCAGCAAGCCAAGGATCTCGCCATGATTTTGCGCTCGGGCGCCTTGCCCGCCGGCATCAAGTATCTCGAGGAGCGCACTGTGGGCCCGTCGCTGGGTAGCGATTCCATCCGCGCCGGAGTGACTGCGGCTGTAATCGGCATGTTGGCGGTTCTGATTTTCATGCTGATCTACTATCACGCCGCCGGAATCAATGCCGACATCGCTTTGATCCTGAACTTGATCATCCTCCTCGGCTTCCTTGGCTTCAGTGGTGCGACACTTACCCTGCCGGGAATCGCTGGAGTCATATTGACGGTCGGTATGGGCGTAGACTCGAACGTACTGATTTTTGAGCGCATCCGCGAGGAACTGCGGAATGGCAAGACTCCGCCGTCGGCGGTGGAACAAGGCTTCGGCCATGCCTGGATCACGATCGTTGATACGCACGTCACCACGATTGTTTCGGCAATCATTCTGTTCCTGTTTGGTACCGGTCCAGTGAAGGGCTTCGCAGTGACCTTGAGCTTCGGTCTATTCGCAAACTTGTTCACGGCGGTGTTCGTTTCGCGCGTCATCTTCGACTGGTTATTGAGTCGCAAGCAGCGCGGCGAAGCGTTGAGCATTGGATAACAGCACGTGACCCCGTGTCCGGGGCTACGTGGGTGTTGTAGCTACGTGAGCGTTGCTAAAGAAAAGGAGTTCTACGCGGCGTGGAATTTTTTCGCAATCCAAACATAGATTTCCTCGGCAAGAAGTGGTATTTCCTCGCCTTCTCGCTGGTCTTCAGCGTGGCGGGCGTATTTTCCATGTTGTTCTGGCACGGAATCCCCTACGGCGTCGATTTTCGCGGTGGCACCCTGGTCTACGTGAAGTTCGCGCAGGCACCCGATAACAATGGGATCCGCGCCGCGATGGACCGCGCCGGCCTCCACAACGCCCGGATCCAAAGCTACGGTTCCCCTGGCAGCAACGAAGTCCTGATTGATGTCTCCGAGCAGGAGACGAGTGAGCAGGCTCTCGACCGAAGCAAAACTCAAATCATCAATGCTCTGGAATCGAATGCGCCTGCCGATAAGCAGGATCTGAACAACACGGGCTTCCTCACTGTCAAGAACTATCTGATGCAGAAAGACCCACTCCGCCTGGGCACCGATGCGGAGCAGCGATATACGGCTCAGGCTCAGGCCATCGTCAACTACCGGGATAAAGTAAAAGATGGCGTGCTGCATTCGCTGGACGATCTGAAAGCTGCGGCTGATCCCGCGGTGGTGGCTTCGTTATCGGACGGCTTCTTTCTCTCCAATTTCGGCGTGCGAAACGTCGAGATTGTCGGGCCCCAGGTAGGAGCGCAGTTGCGTAAACAGGCATTGCTCGCGACGGCCTATTCGTTAGCCGGCATGTTGATCTATCTGGCCTTCCGTTTTGAATGGATTTACGGCGTCGCGGCGGTCGTGACCGTGTTCCACGACACATTGATCACTGTCGGAGCGTTCTCTCTTCTGAACAAGGAGATTTCGTTGACCGTTATCGCCGCCATCCTGACCCTGATCGGTTATTCCAATAACGACACCATCGTCGTCTTTGACCGCATCCGCGAAAACCTGAAGCTGATGCGGCGGGAAAAGCTGTCCGATATCGTCAACCGCAGCATCAACCAAACACTGAGCCGAACCATCTTGACAGCGGGTTTAACATTTCTGACAGTCTTGGCGTTGTATCTGTTTGGCGGTGAGGTGCTGCACGGGTTCTCTTTCGCCCTCGTGATCGGCATTCTGATCGGAACCTACTCCTCGATTGCGATTGCGGCGCCGATTCTGGTCGCTTATCAGGATTGGCGGTCGGGCCGGGGGAAACCACCAGTTATGCTCCCCGTCGGCAAGGACGCAATTCGCCGGGAAAAGGTCAAAGCCAAGGTCTGAACCTGCACCAGGGTTGGCGAGCCATCTTTAGTTTGTGATTGGTCGGGATTTGAGGTAGTATCGTCCGGTTTTCGATTTGATCGCCGCGACGACCTGTACGCCGGGAGCAAACCGGAGGCAGTCGGTGTCTAAAGGGTAGTTAGGGCCTGGTGTAGGAGAAACATTATGTTTGAAGACAGCCTGATCGAGTCCGGTGGTAGGCTCAAGACAAAGCGGGGGATTTGGACTTTCCTGTCGTTTATTCTTGAGGCGGTGCTGGTCGGAGTCCTGGTGCTTATTCCCTTGTTATTCACCGAAGCACTGCCCAAGACCCAGTTGATGACCTTTTTAGTTGCTCCGCCCCCGCCCCCACCTCCGCCACCACCTGCGGCGGCTCCGGTCAAAGTTGTTAAGCAAGTGCAGACCAATATCATCAACAACCAACTGCGCACCCCGACCAAGATTCCCGAGAAAGTCCAAATGATCAAGGAAGATGAAGCGCCACCGCCGGTCATGTCAGCCGGCGTAGTTGGCGGCGTTCCCGGTGGCATTCCTGGCGGACAGATGGGCGGCGTCATCGGCGGCATTATCAGTTCAACCCCGGTCGCTGTTCCCAAGGTAGCTACCCCGCAGAGAGTTCGCGTATCCCAAGGCGTAACCCAGGGATTGCTGATCCGCAAGATTCAGCCGAACTATCCACCTCTAGCCCGGCAGGCGCGCATCCAAGGAAGTGTGCTTCTGCAAGCGGAGATCAGCAAAGACGGCACCATTGAGAACCTGCACCTGATCAGCGGCCATCCCATGCTGGCGCCGGCTGCGATTGAAGCCGTGAAGCAGTGGAAGTACAAGCCTTACATTCTGAATGGCGAGCCGGTCGAGGTGGAAACGCAGATTACGGTGAACTTTACCCTGTCCGGGGGTTAGACCCGTGGCAGCAAGAATTTCTTGAGTGGATGTTGACGAGGCGTTTGAAGACAGTTTGTCTTCCCCCAATCCTTTCCTGACACTGATCGGGAGCGGGGTGGTCTGCCGACTTCGAGCCTTTAGTGTCTGTGTCGATGAGTCCGACAGTTTTCGCACTACGGTCAGCAAGCGATCACCAGATTTGACGAGTTCTGAGGAGGAAAAAGCAACTCATGTTCGTAGCCAATGTAGCAACCCATACCCTAAGTCACATGTCCACCATGGCGGTCTATCTGTTCCAGGACCAACCGGTGGCTTGGGACCCGATCTCGCTATGGAAACAGATGGGCTTCATCGCGAGGACCGTGGTCGTTATTCTTTTCATCATGTCCGGTTGGTCCATCGGCGTAATGATTGACCGTGCCATGGCTTTCAGTGCGGCACGTAAGCAATCGCGTGCATTTGCCCCCGCGGTAGCAGGCGCTCTGAGGGACGGCAAGATCGATGAGGCCATCAAAGTTGCCGAGCGCAACAAGAAGAGCCATCTGGCCAAGGTCGTAACCGCTGGCTTGATGGAATTTCGGGCTCACCAGGAAAGTGGTGAAATCCCCGGTGAAACCATCGAGGCCTCCAAGCGCGCTTTGGAGCGCACTGAGGCGATCGTCCATGCCGAGCTTAAGCGCGGCCTGGGCGGCTTGGCTACGATTGGCTCGACTGCCCCCTTCGTCGGGCTGTTCGGCACGGTGATGGGCATTCTGAACGCCTTTAAAGGCATTTCAGAACAGAAGGCCACCGGTCTGGGCGCAGTCGCGGGCGGCATCGCGGAAGCCCTGGTGACCACCGCCGTCGGATTGTTCGTCGCCATCCCGGCCGTCATGATGTTCAACTACCTGACGGGCCGCGTGGAAGCCTTCGACGTGGAGATGGATAACTCCTCGAGCGAATTGATCGATTACTTTCTCAAGAAGCGGGGAGTTCGCCGGTCCTAGCTGCTGAGCGGGATCGGTTTTCGACCACGAGTTGCTGACCGGCGCCGGAGATTGCTTCGGCGCCGCGTCCTCACCTCCCCAGGGCCGAGAGCCGATTTAGCTGGTCAGGCGACGAGGTCCGAGCGCGCAGGAGAACAGATTATGGCACTGAACAAACGCAACGAAGGAGCCAAGGTCAACTCCGACATCAACGTCACACCCATGGTGGACGTGATGCTGGTTTTGCTGATTATCTTCATGGTGATCACGCCCATGTTGCAAAAGGGCGTCAGCGTCGACTTGGCAAAAGTCAATAACCCGTCTCAGATGCCCGACGCCGACAAGGAAGACGCACTGATCGTGGCCGTGATGCGGGATGGCCAGGTGTTTTTCGGGAATGACAAAACTCCCCCCGACCAGTTGACCCAGAAAGTCAAAGACCGCCTGGTTAATCGCATCGACAAGCGGGTTTTCGTCCGCGCCGATGCCCGGGCGAAGTTTGGTTCGGTCGTGGCGGTAGTGGATAATGTCCGTGCCGCAGGGGTAGACGAGCTAGGTCTGCTGACCGATCAGAAGAAACAAGGTACGACTCCGCCACCGCCGGCGACTGGCGGGCAATAGGAGCTCTATATGGGAATGACAGCTGGTGGAAGCGGCGGCGGGCAAAGCGCGGTTATCAACGTCACGCCGCTGATTGACGTTTTGTTGGTTTTACTGATCATCTTCATGGTGATCACGCCTTTAACCCCGAAGGGACTGGACGCCCTGGTGCCGCAGCCACCACCGCCCAACGCACCCAAGAACAACACTCCCGATCGCACCATCGTGGTGCAGTTGATCGATCGCGGAGCGGGCCAGGAGCCGGGGGTTAAGATCAACAACGAAGACACGACCTGGGACGGCCTGCAGGGACGCCTAACCGATATTTTCAAGACCCGCGCCGAAAAGGTGATGTTCGTCAAGGGCGACGACAATGTTCCATTCGCTGATGTCGCCAACGTTATTGACATTGCGCACGCCGCGGGCGTAGACAAGGTTGGTCTGATTACCGCCAAGATCGAAGCCGGCGGCTAAGGCTTCGCGGGCTGAAGTTTTCATTTACAGAATTTAAATGCGCACGACGATGTGATTCCATGTCGGCTGCGCCGGATGCGGTTCTGCGCGGGACCGTGCGTCAAAGTTTTTGTCAGATCCCGGGGAATCCTGGCGAGGGAGACTTATAAGGCGATGAAAAAAAGCGTGCGGGTACTGGCACTTTTGGCGGTCGGCTTGATCCTGTTGTCTACCGCTGGCTGCGACAAATTGAGAGCGCGTGACCAGCTAAACAAGGGAGTGGCGTCCTACAAGAATGCCCGGTACGAAGAGGCCATCGATCACTTCAAGCAGGCGGTCACGCTGGATCCCACTCTGCTGAATGCTCGTCTTTATCTGGCTACGGCGTACGCCCAACAGTACATTCCAGGCGTCGATGACAAGGATAACAACCTGCTCGGACAGCAGGCAATCGACCAATATAAGGCGGTGTTGGAACGCGATCCCAAAAGCATTAACAGCGTCAAGGGAATCGCTTATATCTACCTGCAGATGAAGAAATTTGAAGACGCCAAGACCTACTATCGCAAAGCTCTCGAAATCGATCCCAATGACCCCGAGCCCTATTACTCGGTGGGCGTGATCGACTGGACCCAGACCTATCAGCCCCGCATGGAAAAACGCGCCGCGCTGGGGATGAAGCCAGATGAGCAGTTGAATCCCAAGGACAAGAACGAGAAGAAAGCTTGTGACGAGCTCAAGGAAAAGAACTGGGCGAATATTCAGGATGGCATCGACGCTCTTAAGAAGGCGCTGGAGCTGCGACCTGACTATGACGATGCCATGGCCTACATGAATCTGATGTATCGCGAGAAGGCGGATGTGGAATGCGACGATCTCGCGGCCCGGGCGGCGGATCTCAAAACCGCCGATGAATGGGTCGACAAGACCATGGCTACAAAGAAGGCCAAAGCGGAAAAACAGCCCGGAGCCCAGGGCATCACGATGGATCAACCGAAGTAAAATCAGCCCAGACAAGGTCACCCAAAGTAGTATCGGCGTAACCACATGCTTCGTCTCACGATGTGGCTTCAGCCAGGTCGTAAGCGCTCTCGAATCCATTCCGGCTTGAGCTGATGTTTTTCCGGATCGCCCGTCGCCCGCAAACCGAGATCCTCTGCACGGGAATGGATTCTTGCTTCGATTTGATTTACTGCTTGCTGCCCATTTAGTCTGGCTTTGGAGCTCAATTGCGTCCATTGCGTTTCACGTCCCGTTCATCCCGTTGACTGTCGATTAGCGGCATGAGGAGCAACTAAGTTGCGAGATTCCTCATCCATAAAGCTGCGTTCCTATGTACATTTTGACTCTCAATCCGGGCGAGTCTGCTTTCGTCCGCTGTACTCGTTGCGAGAACCTGAATCTGATGGTGACCAACGAAAAAGAGAACGATGTATCCCTCCAGTTCAATACTAAAGACGATCAACTGGATGCCCAGTGTTTCCGGTGCAAGGGACATTATTTCTGGACGCCAGCCTCCGTCGCGATCGTCAAGTCCTCCGAAAGCTCCAACTAGGCACTAGGTTGTCGACCTCCAGCATCTTGCCGAAGTCACCCGGGACCAGTGCCTTCCGTCACGTGATCGGCCTATCCCTTCCCGGTAACATAGGCTTTGGAGTTGCCTTGGGAGGTAAGCTCATGAAATGGAAGCTTGACCGCATTATCAGCGTGGCCACTCTGGCTGCCTCTTTGATAGCCATCTTCCTTGTATTGAAGAAACCGCAGCCGGTCGCGCCCGCTCAGTCGCCCGCAGCCGCAGCCGCGAATGTTCAGTCTCTCGAGAACAAACTGGAGCAACTGGAACAGCCCAAAGAGCCCGGCCAGGCTCCTGCCCAGGTTCACTTCAGTTCTGACGAAATCACCGCTGCTCTGGCGCAGGCAGCCGCAGCGCTGCCCGCGACTATCCCAGAGTCAGCCGCTACGGCTACCGGAGCCGCCTCGGCAGCCCACAACAGCCCCGGCCTGCCCACTTCACTTCCTTCTTCTCCCGATGCAGCAATCGGAGAAGGCGAACCTGAGGTCAAGGACTACAAAGTCAATTTCGATGGCGACGTCGCTCGCGGGCAGTTTGTCACCCAGATTGGCGGCAAGGATGTTTACGTAACCCTCGCCGGACACCTCGGCTCCAAGGACGGCTACGCCACCTTCGATCCCACCGAATTCAAGGTCGGCGATTTGAACGTTCCGTTGTCGCTGGTCAGCGGCGCTCTCCAGAAGAAGCTGACTGAACAGCGCGACCGCCTGAAGCTCCCAGATGACGTCGGCAACATCAAGGTCGAAAACGGCCAACTGGTAGCCACGCAAAAGTAAAAATTGTGTGAAGATGGACGAGCGGATCCGTGGGAATCCTTGCAGATCCGTGGCCGACTTATTCTCCCGGCGTACCCTGGAACAGCGGGTACAAGCGGTCCCCAATCACGCGATACACCACGAACGCGCTGCCTGCCTCAGAAACCGCTCGGAAAAGAAGCTCACCCCGCCCGTCTCCATCGACATCGACCGCATCGATCAATTCCAGCCTGGGAACGACATCGAGGTGCTGCGCATCGGTCACATTCGCGAGCGCCTTGTGAAATTCGCCGTTCACGTCTTCGCGAGCTACGAGCGTGACCATGTATTGCGGGGCGGTGCTCTGTTGATCTTTGCTCTGCTGATCAGGACTCGCATTCTGTTTTCCATGTGAGCGTTGGGGCATGCGCGCTTTCGCCATCAGCACCAGCTCGGGCTCGTTGGTGTTCCCCAAGTCAAAAACCCGAAGCTGCACATCTTCAAAATCGGGCTGCACCAGCTTGCTCGCGGCAGCTTTGCCCCGCTGCGAAGGGACCGGCTTCGAAGCGGGCGAACTCGGCGAACCAGCTTGCCCCGAGTGTGCTCGCACTTCGTCCGCCGCGAGGGCCAGCATCTGCTTGCGGAATTGTTGCTCCTCCCCCGGTTGCAGGTTGAAAGCGTAGGGAATCAGATCAGGCCCGTTCGCGTCTGAGATTGCGGGAATCAACTGGATCTGGTTCGCCGGCGGGGCACCAGACTGGACTCCAGATGCAACCCCGGCCGCCACTGTATTTGTCGGAGGGACGGTTGCAGTATGCCCAGATGCCGTTGAGGCCGCTGCCTTCTTCTGAGCTTCTTCCGCCGACACGGCACCCGCCTGGCCCCGTTTCAAGACTGGTCGGTCTTTGTCCTCGGGAGCCTTGTCCCCTTGTGCTGGCTCTGGATGGGATGGAGTAGGCGAAGGCGTCGACACGTTCGCTGCTTGCGAAGTTGAAACTGGTGTAGCGCCCGGTGAACTGACCGTCGCTGCCGGCGACGCTGGAGCCACAGCGGGTGGCTCTGCCGCCTTAGGCTTTTCGCTGCCCCCGCGCCGCAGCACCGGCGGACCCTCGTCCTCGTTCATACCGCGAGGCTCCGACCGCACCGGCTTCTTTACCGCCATCGCCTTAAGGGAGCTTGCGGACTGCCATCGGCCTTCAGCCATCCACTCGGTTGCATCGTTCGCCGCTTTCCTCTGCAGCGCGCCCGTCACCGTAAAAAGTCCCCGCGAAACCCCGGTTTGTATCCCTTCATAAACCGTGTCGCTCCACAGCGCCATGGGCACGGGGGCGGCTTTGTAAGCACTGGCATCGTAGTATTTTCCATCGACCAGAATCGTGATCGGAATCAGAGTCGCTTTCCCGTTCGGCGACAGTTCAAGCAGACCCAGCGCTCGCGGTCCTTTGCGCGTCTTCGCAGCATGCCCGGCCTGGCCAGATGCGTTTGGTGGAAGCGCAGTTTGCAGAGCAATGCCCAAAACACAAACGCCAGAGATGACGCGCCACCGCTTGGTGCGGTATAACTTTGATCGAGAACCTGACCGAGAAAGAGAGGCAGAAGCCATGGATATCAATGATAAAGCCCCCGAGTTCACTTTGCCCGACCAGAATGGCGACCCGGTTTCCCTAAAGGACTTTCGCGGGAAGTACGTTGTGCTCTATTTTTATCCCAGGGCCGACACTCCCGGATGCACCATCGAAGCCTGCGAGTTCCGCGATTCATTCAAGCGAAGTGAGAAGCTAGGCGCGGTGGTTCTGGGCGTTTCGCCGGATGAACCAAAGGCATTGAAGAAGTTCGAAGAAAAGTTCGGCCTTCCATTCACCCTCCTGGGCGATGCCGACAAGAAAGTTTGCAATGCGTACGGCGTAATCCAAGAAAAGAATATGTATGGCAAGAAGGTCATGGGCGTCGCCCGAACCACGTTCATCATCGGCCCGGACGGCAAGATCAAGCACATCTTTTCCAAAGTGAAACCTGAAGGCCACGCCGAAGAGGTGCTGGCTTATCTGAAGGATGCAGCGAAGGGTGCAGCTTGAGGAGTGCGGGCGTTCGCGATGACAAGGATCTGGTAATCGTCGATGAGGAAAGGGTCCCGATGAGCACGACATTCCAAACTGGAAGCCAGATTCGGCGGCCACGTTCGCGTTTCGTTGGTGCCGCGTTGGCGTGGGCCATCATGCTTGTGCCATTGGTCCTCGCAACTCAACGGACGCAGGCGCAGACTTTCACTGTGCTCTACGCGTTTGGCACCGGGACCGACGGCAGCACTCCCTACTCGGACCTGATCCGAGACGCGGCGGGCAACCTCTATGGCACGACTTTCGCCGGCGGCACCGCCGGCGATGGGACGGTGTTCAAGGTGGATGCGACCGGCAAGGAAACTGTACTCTACAGCTTTACCGGGGGAGCGGATGGGGCGATCCCGGTCGCCGGTCTGATCCGTGGCGTGAACGGAAACCTGTTCGGTGTTGCCGTCGAAGGCGGCGCTTCCAATCAGGGAACCATTTTCAAACTGAGTACGACCGGCACTCTGAGCGTGCTGCACAACTTCAAGACAGAAGACGGGAGTTATCCTGACGCGGGTTTGTTCCGCGACTCGCTGGGCAATCTTTACGGCGCGACTATCAAGGGCGGAACTGCCGATCTCGGAACTGTCTTCGAGTTCAATCCGGGCGGCAAGCTGACTGTACTGCACAGCTTCACCGGCGGAACGGACGGCAGATTTCCCTACTCCTACGGCAAACTGGTCCAAGATTCTGAGGGGAATTTCTACGGCACGACCCTGGCGGGTGGCGCCTTCGACCAGGGCATCGTGTTCAAACTGGACACCACGGGGAAAGAAACCATTCTCTACAACTTCACTGGAGGCGCCGACGGTGGGTATCCCTACGCGGGATTGTTCGTCGGCAAGAAAGGCAACATTTATGGCACGACCTACATGGGCGGCGCGTCCGGGCAGGGCACGGTGTTCAGGGTGAGCAAGACGGGCAAGGAAACTGTTCTCTACAGCTTCACGGGCGGAGCGGACGGCGGAAATCCGATGGCGCGCGTGCTGCGCGATCCGAAGGGCAACTTGTTCGGCACCACCTACTACGGGGGCGCATTCAATGCTGGAGTGGTGTTCAAGCTGGACCCGACCGGCAAGCTGACTGTGCTGCACAGCTTCGACTACTCGAATGACGGTGGATACCCCACCGCGCGCCTGGCCCGCGATTCAGCTGGCAACCTCTACGGTACCGCGTCCGCCGGCGGCGCTTCCAATCGTGGAACCGTGTTCAAGATTGCCCCTTGATGGCCGGGGGCGATTGATGGACGCTTGGACTTTGACCACTCCTAACAACCAGCTTCGAAGTCCGTTAGCGCGCGAGTTCTATGATCGCGATCCGCGACGGGTTAGCCGGGAATTACTGGGCAAGGTATTGGTACGGAAAGAAGGAAGGCAGCTTCGGAGCGCCCGCATCGTCGAAGTCGAAGCTTACCTGGGCGAAAACGATCCTGCATCGCATTCGTTTGCTGGCCGCACGCTGCGGAATGCGGTTCTGTTTGGGCCGCCCGGCCACGCTTATGTTTATTTCATCTACGGCAATCACTACTGCCTCAATGTATCGTGTCTGCCCGATGGGGTCGCTGGCGGGATTCTGTTTCGCGCGGTCGAACCGCTGGCTGGAGTTAAGCAAATGGCTCGGTCACGAGGCGTGTCTATCGGCTCACCTCGCGATCTGAGGAAGTTAACCAGCGGACCGGGGCGGTTGGCCGAGGCGTTTGGGATCACGCGGGAGCGCGACAACGGGAAGGATCTGACCAGCGCTCGCTCCGACCTCTTCATTGCGGACGATGGATACCGGGTTCGTCGTATTTTCGCTACTCCCCGAATTGGCATCACCAAAGCGGCCGAGAGCCCGTTGCGATACTTGATCGCGGGAAATGAATTTGTCTCCGGGCCGAAACGTCTCGCTGTAGCGAAGTGACCGACCCCCGGCTTGCAATCCTTCGTGCACCTTGTGCCTTTTGTGGTTTATGCTCTTCAGGCCTCTTCCAATGGACCCGAATCCCCAAAAACCCGATTACGGAATCGATGCCCCAGGAGTCATCCGTAACCTGATTGTGGCTGCCGTCTCCCTTCCCTTACTAGGCTGGCTCGTACCGGTTTTGCGCCTTGGGCCATTGATTATTATTGTTCGTCCTGCGGCGCTGCCAACAGCGATCTCGTGCCTGTTTGGAGCATTCCTGATGATTCTCTACTCCAAGTCCGGCAAGTTTCGTCACCGCGACCGCATGCTGGAGATGGTTGACTGGAAGGGCAACGAAACGGTTCTTGATGTAGGCACCGGACGCGGCCTGCTGATGATTGGGGCCGCCAAGAAATTGACATCGGGAAAAGCAGTGGGCATCGACATTTGGAGCAAGAAAGATCTGTCGGGAAACTCGATGGAAGAGACCCTCCGTAATGCCGAGCTCGAAGGCGTGCGCGGCCGGGTTGACGTACAGAGTGGCGACGCGACAGCGATGAAGTTTCCTGACGGCAGCTTCGATGTGATCCTTTCCAATTTGTGCATTCACAACATCCCGACCAAAGATGGACGCGACCAGGCCTGCCGCGAGATTGTTCGTGTCCTCAAGCCCGGAGGTAAGGCGATTATTTCCGATTTCGTTCATACAGCCAATTACGTGAAGACGTTCAGGTCCGCCGGGGCGGAGACTACGGTGAGCGGGATGGACCTTTTACGCACTTTCCCCCCGCTCCGGATTGTCACTGTGCAACGAGGAAGCTCGACCAGCGGTCAAGCCCTCTGATCACGTTTCGAGCACCGTGTTATCAATCAGCCGCGTGTTTCCCACAAAGCCTGCCACGGCGACGAGCGCACTACTCGTGAGCTTTTCCATCGGATCGAGGGTAGCGGGGTTGACAATCTCGAAATAGTCCAAGCGAATGGAGGGTTCCTTCACCAGCACTTGTTTGCCGGCTTCGATCAAGACGGCTGCCTGACGTTCACCTTGATCGAAGAGGTTCTTCACCTGGCTCAAGGAACGATGCAGGGCAAGCGCAGACTTGCGTTGCTGCGGGCTGAGGTAAGCATTGCGCGAGCTCATGGCCAGGCCATCCGGCTCGCGCACGATGGGGCAGACGACGATCTCGACCGGCAGATTCAAGTCTCGCACCATGCGGCGGATGATCGTGGTCTGAGCCGCATCTTTCTGTCCGAAGAAGGCAAGGTCCGGCTCCACGATGTGGAAAAGCTTGGCGACAACCGTGGTCACGCCACGGAAGTGGCCCGGACGCGACCTGCCACACAGCTTTCCGCTGAGGCCTTCGACTGTGACATAAGTGACGGCTCGCTCGGGGTACATTTCTTCCGGCGTGGGCGCGAAGAGAATATCCACGGCTTCTTTTTCGAGCAGTTCAACATCACGCTCGAAGCTGCGCGGATATTTCGCCAGATCCTCATTGGGCCCGAATTGGAGGGGGTTCACGAAGAGGGAGACTGCGACCAAGCAGCATTTTGCCTTGGCAGCGCGCATTAGCGAGAGATGGCCTTCGTGCAACGCCCCCATGGTGGGAACGAAGCCCAAACGCTTTCCTGAATGCCGCGCCGCGCATGAGGCGGCGTGCATTTCGTCGATCGTTTTACAGATTTTCATCGCACAGGTGAACTCTCGGTTTTTCAGGCAGAAGGAACCCAGTCGATGAGCACCTGCATGCTTTCCAACGTACCGGCGACCAACGCGCGGTTTTTTCGGAGCTTAGCCTTGTCTTGCTCGGAACTCGATGCACTGATCTCTTGAATCGCAACCACGCGGCCGTATGGCCACGCCGAGGCGGGCAACTTGGCAAGCGCTTCCGACAGTTTGTCCGGGTCGACGATCTGCTGTTCGTTGTTGCTGACGTCGAGGAGTCCAACGCTGTCGACTTTGATGACCAGGTAAGGATTTCGCCAAGCTTTCATATCCCGCATGCCCGCGTATTTTTGCGGATCCGCGGGCGGGATTTGTTGGATTCGGACTTCCGGGCTGGTCGCTGCCGCTGATTCCTCCGGTGCCCGGGGTGGCTTGGAGCACGAGCCTAGGAGGGCAAGGCTCATCGCCCAGGCGCATAGAAACGGGTATTTCATTCCGTTGGTCTCTATCGGTGCATCCCCCGTTTGCGTTCGAGTACGGTTTCCAGAGCCTGCTGCGTTTCCTTGGACAAATGGTACGATTCGCGATCCGCCGGATACTGATGCGAGACCACATCCTCGCGGAATGCGTGCATGGCATCAGTGATGAGCGCGGCCGCATCGCCATAGCGACGAACGAACTTGGCCGGCGGAGCAAAGGTCAAATTCAGAATATCGTGGAAGACAAGCACCTGGCCACCGCAATCGGGGCCTGCGCCGATGCCGATGGTCGGAGCCGTAACTTCCGCCGTAATCATGGCTGCCACTTCTCGAGGAATGCCTTCGAGAACCAGGAAGGCCACGCCCGCTTGATCCAGCGCGACAGCATCGCGCATGAGCTGTTCAATCTCCGTCAGCGACTTGCCCTGAACCCTGTAGCCGCCCATCACGTTCACCGACTGAGGAGTCAGTCCGATATGGCCAGCCACGGGAATCTCGGCGTCGATCACGCGGCGAATCAGGTCGGCGCGTTTCTCGCCGCCCTCAATCTTCACCACCTCGGCGCCAGCTTCTTTCATGAAGCGGGCCGCATTGCGCACCGCGTCATCCGCGCCAACGTGGTAAGAGCCGTAGGGCATGTCGGCCACAAGCAGAGCGTGTTTCACGCCGCGTCGGACAGCCCGGGTGTGGTGAAGCATTTCTTCCACCGTAACCGAGAGCGTGTCCGGGTACCCGAGCATAGTCATGGCCAGAGAGTCGCCGACTAACACAATGTCGATGGCGGCCTCATCGACCAGGCGCGCGGTGGCATAGTCGTAGGCAGTCAGACAGGTGATGGGTTGATGTTGAAGTTTCTTTTCTCGAAGGGAAGCGACAGTAATCTTCTGGCGAGGTTCGCCGACCGGTATCAGACTCACGATGTCCTCCAGTGCCCCTCCGCCTTGGCGGATAGAGCCCGTACTCATCTTGGGTACTGCTGGGGCTATTGTAGACCCGGAGCCGGCGGTTCGTCGATGGGAATTGGCACTTGATTATATGCGACAATTGTCGCTATAATAGACGACAAATGGCAGACGAACTTCGATCGGTGATACGCGAGCTGGGCGGAGAGCGCACCTTGGGACGCTCGATGACGAACGATCGGGATTTGCGAGAAGCGATCCGCGACGGCTTTCCGCACGCGGTGCTGGAGGAGTTGATGCGGGCGTCGGGCTTGACTCTCAAGGAGCTGGCAGATGCGCTGGACCTCTCATCGCGCAGCTTGCAGCGCCGACGCCATGGGCGGCTGGCCCGGTTTGAATCGGACAGGCTGTACCGGCTTGCCCGGTTGCTTGCCCTAGCCCGCGAAAACCTTGGGGACGCTGCGCACGCCAGCCGATGGCTCAAGCGCGCCAATCATGCTCTGGGTGGGGTGGCGCCGATTGCTGCGATTGACACCGAACTGGGAGCTCGCCAGGTGGAAAATCTGCTGGGCCGCATAGCGTACGGCGGCATCAGCTGATGCGAGTTTTTCGGGTGCTGCGCGCGGCGTATGGGCGGGCGCCGTTCGATGGCGAGGGAGCTTACCGGTTCGGCGGGCGTTGGTCGAGTCCGGGAACGCGCCTTGCGTACACCTCTGAACACCAGTCTCTCGCGATGCTGGAGTATTTTGTTCACCTGGATCCGGCCGATCCGCCCGATGACTTGGTCTTGGCCACGGCGGAGGTTCCGGAGAGCCTGTCTCGTGAGCGCGTGGAAACCAGCGCGCTCCCGTCCGATTGGCGGGACGTTCCCGCCCCGCCTGAGTTGACCCAGATTGGCGATGAGTTCGCGAAGAAGGCGGAGCAGTGTTTGCTGTTCGTGCCTTCTGCGCTGGCAGTGAGCGAGAACAACGTGCTGATCAATCCCCGGCATCACGAGTTCAAGCTCATCGCAGTGAATAAAACGGGGCGGCTCGAGTACGATCCGCGGATGTTCCGCAAGATTGTGCGTCGGCGCAAGCATTGATTTACGCGCTGGCTGCGTCCTGATTTCCCAGTGGGAGAAAATATTGCGTTCCCTTGATCGGGGCCGATACCTTTCGCAGTAGCTCCTGCAAATCTTCGTTGCGCTCGACGAAATCAATTTCCGAAGTGTTCACAATCAGCAGGTCGGACGACGAGTAGTGAAAAAAGAAGTGTTCGTAGGCCTTGATCACTTCTTCGAGATATTCTTCGTTGATCGCTTTCTCTCCGGGCGCATTCTTTTTCTTCAGGCGCTTCTTCAGGACCTCGGGCGTGGCTTGTAAATAGATCACCAGGTCGGGCGTAGGGAGCTGTTCGCGAAAATAGTTGTAATAGCGATTGTAAGTTTCGAGTTCCTGATCGGTCAGGTTTAAGCAGGCGAAGAGCTTGTCTTTTTCAAAGACAAAGTCGGTGACCACGGATTTCTGCGAGCGTGGTCCTAGGTCGAGCGCGCGGAGCTGTTCGAAGCGGCGGATTAGAAAAGCGAACTGCGCCTGGAATCCAGCGCCGCGCTCGCCCTCGTAAAAGGCGCGCAGAAAGGGGTTGTCCTCTGCTTCCATGACTCGCTGGGCGTTGAGGCGTTCCGCCAGAACGCGCGTCAGGGTGCTCTTTCCGACGCGTATCGGACCTTCCACAGCGATGTAGCGGGGCAGTTCGAAGAGATTGGCCATGGGTAACCGGGCTCGGGCTCGAATGGCAGGATATCTTGGTTGCGCTTCATACGCAATTGCGGGAAAAGTAACCCCTGTTTTCACCACAGAGACACAGAGTCACAGAGAAATCTTTAGGAACGTTACACTTGATAATCCCACATATTACGCCAAGGAAAATAAGCTAGACTCTTTTCTCTGTGTCTCTGTGACTCTGTGGTGAAAACGGCATGCCGCGGTTACAATCGGCGCAGCATGTGGGGTTACCTCGTTTCCGGCGTTTGCGGCGCTGTCGCGGCTTCCGCGGCGGGCTATCAAACCATGTCGCCGACCGGGCAGTTGTTTGGGCGGACTTTTACCGGGCTCTCGCCTGGTACAAAGCAACTGGCATTGACTTTCGACGATGGTCCAAACGATCCGCATACCCTTCGTCTGCTGGATGTTCTCGCCAGACACAACGTGAAGGCGACATTCTTTCTCATTGGCCGTTTTGTGAAACAGCGGCCGGATATCGTGCGTGAATTGGAGCAGGCCGGGCACGTCATCGGCAATCATACTTTCAGCCACCCAAATCTGATCTTCGCTTCCGCGGGGCAGACCGAAGCCCAATTGCGGGATTGCGAGCAGGCCTTGACTGATGCGGTAGGACAGCATTCCCGGTTGTTCCGTCCGCCCTTTGGCGGGCGCCTGCCGAGTACGCTGCGCATTGCGCGAGCGCTGGGTTTGGAGCCGGTGATGTGGAGTGTCACCGGCTGGGACTGGAAAGGCAAACCGGCAGAGTACGTCGAGCAGAGGGTCGGTGAGCAGATCCGTGGTGGCGGCGTGATTTTGTTGCACGATGGCAGCCATGTGGCATTTGGAGCGGACCGCTCACAAAGCGTGATTGCGACCGATCGTCTGGTTGCGCGCTACAAGTCGGAAGGGTACGAATTCGTGACCGTCCCCGCGATGATGGGAAAGGCGGTTGTCAGTTCTCAGCCGGCAGTTCTCAGCTAGAATCACGTGGGGACGGCCGCCCTCGGCCGTCCGGTCGAGCAAAGCTCGACAGCTAGGCGTGCACGGACATGAACGCTTGTTTGGCCACGGTAATTGTGCGCTGGATGTCTTCTTCGGTGTGAGCTGTGCTTAGGAACGCGGCCTCGAACTGCGACGGCGGCAGATAGACGCCGTTATCCAGCATGGCGCGTAAGAAGCGGCCGAAGGCTTCGGTATCGGATTTCGCGGCTGAATCCCAGTCGGTAACCGGGCCGGGAGTGAAGAACCACGTGAACATGGAACCGACGCGGTTGTGGCAGACCGTCACGCCCGCTTCTTTAGCTGCAGCCGCCACTCCATCCACCAGTTCGCCCCCTAGCTTGTCCAGCCGTGGATAGATTTCTTGTTTATTGTCTCGCAGATGCCGCAGCGTTGCCAATCCCGCAGCCATGGCCAGCGGATTTCCCGAGAGAGTCCCCGCCTGATACATGGGACCGAGTGGCGCAACCAGGTTCATGATCTCGGAGGGGCCGCCGTAGGCGCCGACCGGAAGACCTCCGCCGATAATCTTGCCCATCGTGGTCAAGTCAGGCGTTACTCCGTAAAGTTCCTGTGCGCCGCCGAAAGCCAAGCGGAATCCGGTCATGACTTCGTCGAAAATGAGCACACTCTTTTCGCGCTGGGTGATCAAACGCAGAGCTGCGAGATATCCGCCGGGAGCCGGAACGCAGCCCATATTCCCAACGACCGGTTCGACGATCACGCATGCGATTTCGTGCTTGAACTTTTTGAAGGCGTGTTCGAGCGCATCGGTGTCATTGAAAGGCAAAGCAAGAGTGAACTGAATGAATTCTTCCGGAACGCCCGCCGAGCCCGGGATCCCGAGCGTGGCAACGCCCGAACCAGCTTTTACCAGGAGAGCGTCGGCGTGTCCGTGATAGCAACCCTCGAATTTCACGATGTACTTGCGCTTGGTGTAGGCGCGAGCCAGCCGGATGGCCGACATAGTTGCTTCCGTGCCCGAATTGACGAACCGAACTTTCTGCATATGGGGAAACGCGGAAAGAACAATTTCAGCAAGGTCGGCTTCCGCAGGAGTGGAAGCGCCGAAGCTGGTGCCGTTGCAAGCGGCGTCCATTATGGCTTCGATCACTTTCGACGGTGCGTGTCCAAGAATGAGCGGGCCCCACGATCCGACGTAATCGATGTACTCGTTGCCATCGGCGTCGAAGATGTGCGAACCCTGCCCCCGCACGATGAAGGGCGCGTCGCCGCCCACGGAACGAAAAGCACGCACTGGCGAATTAACGCCGCCGGGAATCATCTGCTCGGCGCGCTGCTGCAGCTTGCGGGACATCTCCGTTTTTCGGGCCATGGGCTCTCCGAGAGGGAACTGGTCATCTATGGTAACAGCGAGGGGCGGGCGCAGCCGCGAGAGGCTCCGCGTGTGGTCTCAAGAAAGACAATGAATTTACCGGATATTTACACTCTCGCAACAGTCCTGCAACACGATCCGGGTACTCTTCATTCAGTACACGCCCTTCTAACCGGGAGGGTTCTAAGGACAGCTTCGGGGGGCTCCGAGCTGTCCTGATTTTTTTCTTCCTGCATGCACCGGCCGCTCCCGTATTGTTTCGCGGCTATTTCAAGTACGAACGGATGATATCGACCAGCTCGTCGGCTGCCAGAGCCTGCTCCGAACTGGGCTTTTTGGTCGGGTCGAGCACATGGAAGCGAACATGGTCTTCGACTAACTCCGCCATGAGACTGTTCATCGCCCCCCGAGCGGCCGTAATGAGTTGCAGGACGTCAGAGCAGTCCTGATCCGAAGTAAGGGCTCGCTCCACTGCCTCGATCTGACCGCGGATGCGGCGCACCCGTAAAACCAACTTTTCTTTCTCTCGAATAGTATGTGTCATTCTACTTGACTATACTATAGGGGGGTATGATACAAGAAGTCAAGAGCTTAGAGTCGGCCTATAGGAGTCGCGGCGCGATAACGAAACGGTTGGTCGGACTTGATTCGCTAACATCTTGTATTAACCATAGTTTACTATTTACACTACACGTGCATTAACTATGAAACGCAGATTGCTCCGGCAGGAGAACTGCCTGCGCCCAGTCTTTTTAACATTCTATTAACCGAGCCAGAGTAGGCTCGGTGACTCGGAACGATGAGAAAGCAGCACCCTCAATTCGCGAGATGTGTTGCACGCGGGCTGCTCCTCGCCTCCTGGATGGCCTTGGCTGCCTCCTGGGCGGCTTCTGCACATGCTCAAGCTTCAGATGTTCCCCAGACGTCCGACAGCGCCGGGAATGCCGATCAAAACACTTCCACTCAACCCGCCGACGATCCAATCATCACCATGTTTCCCCATTCGCAAACCGCCCGTTGGTGGATCTCCGGGCAGGACAACATCATCTACCAATATCATCCATCCTTCTACGCGAAGTACAACGGGCCGCACAGTTTTACTCCCCCCGCCAACGATGCGACCTCGAATGTCTCCACGCTGTTTCTCGGTTACCAGCTTTTTCGAACAACGGAAGTTTACCTCGATGTGGAGGAAGCGAGCGGCGGCGGGCTCAGCGACGGGCTTGGCCTCGCGGGCTTTGTGAATCTCGACGTGGTGCGGAATCCGCTGCTTTCGAAAGCGCCCTATATCGCTCGTGTCATGTTTCGCCAGATCATTCCTCTCAGCAAGGAAATGGTGGAGGCCGAACGCGGACCGTTCGAATTGGCAACCCAACTGCCGGTGCGCCGGTTCGAGCTACGCGCGGGAAAGTTCGGCATGGCGGACTTTTTCGATACAAATGCCGTGGGCAGTGACAGTCATTTCCAGTTTATGAACTGGACCGTGGACAACAACGGCGCGTACGACTACGCCGCCGATACACGGGGCTACACTTACGGCATCATCCTGGCGTACGACGACCGCAACTGGGGATTCCAGTTCGCTGAGGCCCTCATGCCGAAGGTCGCCAACGGCATCGACCTGGTATGGAATCTTCACGAGGCGCGAGCGGAGAACTACGAACTGGCGCTATATCCCAAGCTTTGGAAAGAACGCAACACCGCAGTGCGGTTGTTGTCTTTCGTGAATCACGCCAACATGGGCATTTATCGGGACGCAGTCAACAATTTCCTGGACGGGAAAACGCAGGTGCCCGAGATCACGGCACATCCCCAGCAATCCACGGTGAAATACGGATTCGGCGTCAACCTACAGCAGGACCTGCCGTATCATTTGCGGAGTTATGCCCGCTGGGGATGGAACGAGGGACAGCACGAGTCTTTTGCCTACACGGAGGTTGACGAAACTGAGCAGGTTGGGGCGGATCTCACCGGAAACGCGTGGCATCGTCCGGTTGATAAATTCGGCGCGGTCTTCGTTTCCAACGGAATCTCCGCGGATCACCAGCATTATCTGGCACTGGGCGGCGAAGGCTTTCTGCTCGGCGATGGAGCCCTGAACTACGGACGGGAAACGATCTTTGAAACCTACTATACCGCGCACGTGTGGCGAGGAATCTTTGTGGGCCCGGACCTGCAACACATTAACAACCCGGGATACAACCGCGACCGCGGCCCGGTACTAGTGGCGGGATTCCGCTTCCACATAGAGTTTTAAAGGCTGGTGTGGAGACGGGTGCTTCGCCCGTCGAGACAGGCCAGTCGACCCTACTTCTCCACCTTGACGCCCTTCCAGAACGCGACGTATCCCTTGATCTGCTTGGCCGCCGGTTTCGGCTCAGGGTAATACCACGCCGCGCCCTGATTCCGTTTGCCGTTTACTTCAAGGTCGTAATAGCTGGCTGTGCCCTTCCAGGGACACTCGGTGTGAGCCGGGCTGGGCTTGAAATATTCCTGCTTGATGGTGTCAGGCGGAAAGTATTGGTTGCCTTCTACTTCCACGGTTTGATTCGATTCCGCGAGAACCGCGCCTTCCCATATTGCTTTTGCCATAGTGCCAGTTTAGATTCCTTCTATGACCGGCGGCTTCGAAAAATTGGTTGCGGATACGATCACCCCAACGGCGACGGAAACCCGTTTCAACGGCCATTCCATGGTCGGAGCGCTGAAACGCGTACTCGTGTGTTCACCGCGTACGGCTTGCTGGCATCAACCCGAGCGGGCCGCCCGCTGGCGGGAACTCGGATTCGCTCGTCCGCCGGATTTCGACACGGCGCAGGCGCAGCACGATGCTTTGTGTCGCGAATTGGAAGCGTGCGGCGCTGAGGTTGAGGATATTCCCCCGGCGATGGAACTTTCTCTCGATGCGGTCTATGCCCACGATGCGTCGTTGCCGACAGATTTCGGTTTGATCCTGATGCGCCCCGGCAAGGCGAATCGCGTGCCGGAAGGCAAGCATCACGGATCTTTCTGCCAGATCCTTGGCATTCCGATGCTGGCTAAGATTACGGCTCCGGCTACAACCGAAGCCGGAGACATGGTGTGGCTGGACGCAAAAACTTTGCTGGTTGGCCGCGGATATCGGACGAATTCGCAAGGCATCCGGCAACTGCGCGCACTGCTTGCACCCAAGGGTGTGGAGGTTCTTTCCGCGCCGCTGCCTCACTGCACCGGACCTTCGGCCTGCTTGCACTTGATGTCGCTGATCAGCCTGCTGGACGAGAAAACCGCACTTATGGACCTGCCCTGGCTGGCCGTTGAAACCCTGGAGTTATTTAAAGGGCGCGGCTATCGCTTCGTTGAGATCGAGTATTCCGAGCGGGAAACGCTTGCTTGCAACGTACTTTCGTTGGGCGACAAGCGTCTGCTGGCCTTGGAAGAAAACGTAAAGACGAATGAGAAACTTCGCTTGGCAGGTTTCGATGTCCGAACCTTTCCCGGGTCCGAACTGTGCATCAACGGCAGTGGCGGTCCAACCTGCCTGACGAGGCCGCTGCTGCGAGCATAACAATTCTTATGTGGTGACGGGCGACTCGCCGGTCCCGCCCGGACGGAGGCGTCCGGGCAACGCAACGTGTGCCGCCTGTTAGAATCAAAAGGCAATGGTCTTGCCTTTCGTCCGCGATCTGTTCGCGGACGTGGAAAAATTGCCCGCCTTTTTACGTGTATCCTCCCACCTCAGAGAGGGCGCGGGGCGGATACGTGTCTCCGGACTCACTCCCACCGCGAAAGCCCTGCTTCTGGTTCTATTGCAGAAGATTACCGGACGCCCATTCATCGTGGTGGTTCCCGACAACCGCGCTACCGAAGAGTTCGTCCCGGTGCTGCAGGCCTTCCATGAGTTGATGGGCGGGAATGATCCGGACTCCGTGTTCTCTTTGCCCACCCGAGATGTGTTGCCCTTCCAGAATCTCTCGCCGCATCCGGAGATTCAGGAGGAACGCGCGGTCGCGCTCTGGAAAATTGCTACCGGCGCCGTCTCGATCGTGGTTTCGCCAATCGCCGCAACAGCTCTGCGCCTGCGTTCCGCAGAATACTACGCCGATCTGGCGCGGATGGTTCGCCGAGGCGAAACGCTCGACACCGAGCCGTTGCTCCGCCATCTCAACACCGTCGGCTACGCGGCGACGGATGTAGTAGAAATGCCCGGTGAGTACGCCATACGGGGCGGCATCCTCGATGTGTATTCGCCCGAGGCTGATCGTCCGCTGCGGATCGAGTTCTTCGGCGATGAAGTCGAGTCCATCCGCAAGTTCGATCCCGCGACCCAGCGGTCATCCACGCCGGTCGACGAAGCGCTGTTGCTTCCGCTTACCGAGACTCCGATCAGCGATGATCTGCTGGGCGCGATTCATGTCCGCTTGTCGGGAAAGCGCATCAGCGGCTCTGAGGAAGTGGTTGAGCAAGCTGTCCGCGCAGGCGGAGTCAGCGTGTTTCCCGGCTGGGAGTTCTACGCTCCAGTCGCGGGGGCGGACCGCACTCTGTTCGATCTGCTTCCCCAAGCTGTTATCCTCACTGATGAACCGGACAGTCTAAAGAAAGAATTCGATCATACCTGGTCGCGAATCGAAGAGGCCCACGAACGAAGCGAGATCGGAAACCTGGTGCGGCCAACCGATCTGTATCTGTCGCCTGACGACCTGTGGCGGAAGCTGGCCAGCCTTCCGGGAGCCTCGATCGAACATCTCGACATTGCCCGTCCCGACGAAGCCGAGGCAGTTACCTTCCATTCGCAGCCGGCGCAGCGCTTTCATGGCGCGGTTCCAGCAATGTTGGAGGACGTCAAAAAGCAGATTGCGGAACAGAACCGCGTGCTGATCGCTGTTCCGAATATCGGTGAAGTCGAGCGCCTGGCCGACGTCTGCAGCGAGTACGGCCTTTCTTTCCGTTTAGGCAGCCGCACTCGTGGAGGAGAAAGTTACGCCGATGAAACCGCCTACTTCGCAGGCGAGATTCTCACCAGCACGCTAGCCAAGGCCTACGTGCCGGACGGCGTTATTTTGCCCGACGCCCACCTTGCGATTCTTGGCGCGCGAGATTTGTTCGATGAATCCGATTCCGTGGTGTCGCGTCCGCAGCGCACCAAGTCCAAGGTTTCAGCATTCCTTTCCGACTTCCGCGACCTGCAAGTGGGGGATTACGTAGTCCACGTCGAGCATGGCATCGGGCAATATCAGGGCCTGAAAGAAATCAACCAGGGCGACGGCAACGCCGAGTTCATGCTGCTCGAATATGCGGAAGGCGCGAGACTCTATGTTCCGCTTACGCGCCTGGACCTGATTCAGAAATATCGGTCATCGGAAGGCGCAAGGCCGCCGCTGAGCCATCTGGGAACGGCTGCCTGGGCCAAAACCAAAGCTCGCGTCCGCAAGGCCATGAAGGACATGGCCGACGAACTGCTTAAACTCTACGCTGAACGCCGAGCGGCCAAAGGTTTCGCATTCTCCGCGGACAATCAATGGATGCGCGAGTTCGAAGATGCATTCGAGTTCACCGAGACAGAAGATCAAGATCTCGCCATCACCGACGTAAAGCGCGATATGGAATCGTCGCAACCCATGGACCGGCTGCTGTGCGGCGACGTCGGATACGGCAAAACAGAGATTGCCATGCGAGCCGCTTTCAAGGCGGTCAACGACAACAAACAAGTCGCGGTGCTCGCGCCCACCACGGTGCTTGCGTTCCAGCACTCCGAAACCTTCAAACAACGTTTCGCGGCGTTTCCCGTCAAGATTGAAATGATCAGCCGCTTCCGCACCACGAAGCAGCAGAAAGAAATCTTGCAAAAGGTCGAAGCCGGGAAAGTCGATGTTCTGATCGGCACCCACCGCCTGCTCTCGAAAGACATCAAGTTCACCGACCTCGGCCTGCTGATCGTGGATGAAGAGCAGCGCTTCGGAGTTCGCCACAAAGAACGGCTGAAGCAGATGCGGAAAGAGGTCGACGTTCTAACCATGTCCGCCACTCCCATTCCGCGCACCTTGCATATGTCTTTAGTCGGAATGCGCGATATGAGCGTGATCGAGACCCCGCCGAAGGACCGTATCGCGATCCAAACCGTAGTCGCAAGCTGGGACGAGAAGCTGATTCAGTCTTCGCTTGAGCAGGAACTCGACCGCGGCGGGCAGGTATATTTCGTGCACAATCGCGTGGAAAGCATCTGGGAAATTGCTGCAAAGCTGCAAGAATTAGTCCCACGCGCGCGCATCATCGTGGGACACGGACAAATGTCGGAAGGCGAACTGGAAAAAGTGATGCTGAAGTTCATGCATCACGAGGCTGACATTCTGGTGGCCACGACCATCATCGAGAATGGCCTCGACATCCCGCTCTGCAATACGATCATCATCAATCGTGCCGATCGTTTTGGGCTGTCCGAGCTCTATCAGCTGCGCGGACGCGTGGGGCGGTCGAATCGCCGAGCCTATGCCTACTTGCTGATTCCCGCTGATATCGAGCTCACGCCGATTGCGCGCAGGCGCCTGGCGGCCTTGAAAGAATTTTCCGATCTCGGCGCCGGCTTCAAAATCGCAGCCCTCGATTTAGAACTGCGTGGCGCCGGCAATCTGCTGGGCGGGGAACAGAGCGGCCACATCGAGGCTATCGGCTTCGAACTCTACACTCAAATGCTCGACCGCGCCGTCCGCGAAATGAAGGGCGAGGCCGGGCCCGATGAAGCTGAAACACAGCTCAACCTCGGTCTTAACATTCGGATCCCCGTAAACTACATCCCAGAAGAGAACCAACGCCTGCGAATGTACAAGCGGGTTGCTGGAATCGAAACCGAGTCGCAACTGAGTGACGTCGGCGCCGAACTCGAAGACCGCTACGGCGAACCTCCTGCTGCGGTTCGCAATCTCCTCGACTACGCCTCCCTCAAGCTGCTGGCGGTGCGCGTAGGCGTGAACGCGATCGAGCGCAAGCGAGACTTGGTGACCATCAAGTTCCGTCAGAATGCCGGAGTCGATCCCAGCAAGCTGGCACGATTCGTCTCCTCGCAGCGTGGCGCGGCATTCACTCCTGACGGGATGCTGAGATTTCCGCTGAAAGCAACCGCGGCCGAGGATGTACTCGACCATCTTGAATCCTTGCTGGAAAAATTGGCTGCCGAAATTCCCGAGGCAGCTCCCACCTCAGAAAAAGTCAGTTAGGATATTTGCCTTTTCCAAGGGTTAAGTCTCGCTGGTTTCTGCCGATAGAGTGCATGGGCGTCCTGCAAAGAACGGCCACGCCATGCGAACCGTGTTGCTCGTGGAAGACAGCAAGTTGTTGCGAGTCAACCGGGAGCACATTCTCAAGCAGGCCGGATATCTCGTCCTCACTGCCGTGGACGGCGTCGAGGCTCTGATACTCGCCTACGAAAGCCACCCCGACTTGATCCTCTTGGACCTGATGTTGCCCAGATTAGACGGAACCTCGGTGCTGCGAACCCTGAAAGCCGACCCAGTGACCGCGCGAATTCCGGTGGTCATGGTCACCGCCCTTTCCGAGAAGAATGAAGAAAAGCTGATGCAGGAGGGGGCCGCAGCCTTCGTGGAAAAAGGCTTGTTGCTGACGACGGATGAGCCCCTTTTGTACACCATCGAAAAGGTCTTGAACGCAATCTAGAACTTGAATTCAGCCTGCGTCGTTTCGGCCGCCGCCATTCGCACCTAACCGAAACCCTGAGCAACAAAGACTCACGGAGGGATCGTATGCCCGAAGGTCTTATGGCGTGCTAGTCTCATTTACTCCGCCAGTAAACGACGAATGACGCTGCCATCGCTATCACCGCCCACTGCTTTCAGCCTGGCCGCTGTCTTCTCGTGGGGTACGAGCGATTTTGTGGGTGGGTACGGTTCACGCCGCGCGAATGCATTCGTGCTCACAGCAGTCGCGCATATCAGCGGCCTGGCGCTTATGGCAGGAGTGGCACTGGCAACTCATTCGCCTTTTCCATCACGAACCGCAATCGCCTGGTCGCTGCTGGCCGGATTGTCCGGCGGCGGCGCGCTCGCCATCTTCTATCGCGCACTGGCCACGGGAAGAATGGGCCTGACCGCCCCGGTCGCAGCCGTGTTGGGCGCCGCCATCCCAACCGTATTCGGAATATTCCGCGAAGGCCTGCCCCAGCCGGCCCAGGTCACTGGTTTCGTCTTGGCTGCGGTGGGGATCTGGCTCATCTCGCGAACCGAAGACGACAGCCCTCCCGAAGGAATCGGAATGGCCGCCCTCGCGGGCGTGGGTTTCGCGGGATTCTATCTTTGCATCAAACAGGCCGGCGACGGCTCAGCCTTTTGGACAGCCGCCACTTCGAAGGTCGCGTCGTTCACTCTGACCGGCATCATCGTTCTGATTGGGCGCAGCGTTCGCCAGATTGACCAGCGTGGGGTTGCTCTCGGCATACTGGCGGGCTGCCTCGACATCATCGGCAGCGTGTTATTCATCCGCGCCAGCCAAACCGGCCGCCTTGACGCCGCTGTCGTGCTCAGCTCACTCTATCCTGCGATTACCGTACTGCTGGCGCGACTCATCCTCAAAGAACACTTCACCCGCTGGAAAGCCCTGGGCATGGCTGCGGCGTTGTTAGCGGTACCGATGATCGCCTGGCGATGAGCAAAGATCGGCCACGGACTTGCACGGATCTACACTGATTTTGTTTTTTGAAGATCCGTGAAAATCCGCGAAAATCTGTGGCCAGCTCTACCTGTTACCATTCCCCATGCCCCTGCTCGAAATCCGCAACTTAACCAAGGTTTTCCCTTTGGGAGAATCCATCTTTGGCGGAGGCTCAAGCAGAGAAGTCCGCGCCGTTGACGATGTATCCCTGGATATTCAATCTGGCGAAACGCTAGGCCTGGTGGGCGAGTCGGGATCAGGCAAGAGCACCCTCGGCCGTTTAGCGCTGCGTCTGATTGAGCCGACCTCGGGCAACATCACATTTGAAGGTCGTGACCTGCTTCGGGCCACTCGCGGTGAAATGCGGCGCGCGCGTCGCGACATGCAGATCATCTTTCAGGACCCCTTTGGGTCGCTCGATCCTCGCATGCGGGTGGAGGATGTCATCAGTGAGCCGCTGATTATTCACGAACCCATGAAGCCTTCCGCACGGCGCAGCCGGGTTGCCGAGTTGCTGGGTGCGGTTGGTCTCGACCAGTCCGCCATGCGGCGGTTCCCGCACGAATTCAGCGGAGGCCAGCGCCAGCGAATCGGAATTGCCCGGGCGCTGGCGCTGCGTCCGAAATTCATCGTGGCGGATGAGCCGGTGTCGGCACTCGACGTCAGCGTCGGAGCCCAGATCGTGAATCTCATGTCCCAACTGCAGCGCGAATTCGGATTGACCTACCTGTTCATTTCGCACTCCATGCCCGTGGTGCGCTATCTCGCAACCCGAATTGCCGTGATGTATCGCGGCAAGATCGTCGAGGTAGGCACAACCGAACAGATCACAGAACGGCCGAATCACGCCTACACCCGCAGCCTGCTGGAAGCAACCCCAGAAATAACCGCGTGACTTAACGGGGGACGGGGACACCTGCCCAGCAAAAGCGTGGTACCGCTTGTGCCTTTCCCGTGACCGGAGCTACAATCCGCTCCTCGGAGGTCTTCCATTGCTGCCGCGCCCGTTCCGCCGACTCCTGGTCCCTGCATCGTTCCCGATGCCGCGCCGCTTTCCGAAGGCGCACGCATCGTCGACACCTTCATCGCACCCAGCAAGACCTTCACCGATTTGCGCCGCAACTCCAGTTGGTGGGTGCCGTGGCTGCTGATCTCCGCGGTCTCGCTGGTCTTCGTTTTCGTCATGGGTAACCAGATCGGGTTCGAGCAGATCAGCAAGAACTCAATCGCCCAGTCATCGCGTGCTGATCAGTTCGAAAAACTTCCTCCCGAGCAGCAGGCCAAGCAGCTGCAGCTGACGACCTCCATTAGCCGTTACGTCTCCTACGGTGTCCCCATCATCCAATTGATCGGCCTCGTGGTAATCGCAGCCGTCCTGATGGCCACCTTTAACTTCGGTGCTGGGGCGGATGTGCCGTTCAAGACTTCACTGGCGATTGTGGCCTATGGCAGCCTGCCGGGAATCATTGGCGCGCTTCTGGGGATTATCTCCATGTTCGCCGGGGTTGACCCGGCAGGCTTCAACGCGCAGAATCCCGTCGCTACAAATCCTGCTCACTTTATGGATCCGACCGGCAACAAGTTTCTTTACGGCATGGCGTCGGCCCTGGATGTTTTCATCCTCTGGAACATTGTGCTCATCGGCATTGGCTTTGCCTGCAACAGCAAGGTGAAGCGCTCGACGGCGATCGCCATCGTCGCCGGGTGGTATTTGCTTTACAAGCTGATCGGTGCGGGAATGGCTGCCGCATTCTCGTAGCGCAAACATCAAGCCGCGGGATTCCAGGAGCATCCAGCCACTTCTGGCTAAACCAGCCTGCTCAGAGGTATCCTTGAGGTCCACACCGGAGGTGTCAATGAAACGAACGCTTGCTTTGCTGGTGCTGTTTGCGTCGACTGCCTTTCTCTTTGGCCAGGAGAAACCTGTGCAGGACAAACCTGAGCAAGACAAAACCGAACCGCGCAAACCTGCGCAAACCAAAACCGACCCCGGGAAGAATCCGGTAAGCGACGCGGTAAGGGAAATTTTCGCGCGCCAGCAGAAGAATCTGACTGCGGCCATCAATGCAATGCCCGCTGATAAGTTCGGCTACAGTCCCACTCCCGCGCAGATGTCCTTCGGCCATCTGGTTCTGCACGCGGCCATGTCCAACATCGAACTGTGCAGCAAAGCCGCCAGCATGCCTCCACCCCCAATGAAACCTGGCCCTGAAACCGATAAGGACAGGCTGCAGGCGGCCTTGAGCCGGTCGTTCCTGTTTTGCGAATCCGCCCTCAACAAAGTGGACGATTCAAAACTCGGCAACACCGTCGAGATCTTTGGCGGAAAACAGACATCGGTTGCGTACGCCCTCATCGCGCTGACCAACGGCTGGGCCGATCATTACAGCGAGGCCGCGATGTACCTCCGACTGAACGGCATTCTGCCACCGACAGCCGAGCCCAAGAAATAACACCGTAGAGACATAGCTAGCTATGTCTCTACCAAGCGCAAAACCCACGTAGTTCCGGACGCCTCGTCCGGGGCAACTGATCAAGTCTTGTTTGCGGAAGCCTTTGAGGCCCGGCTACTGGATCTGCACGAACGCACGCGTGTCTGGCACCGCATGTTGCGGAGCCCGCCAGGAATCGAAGATCGACACCTGATGCACGCAAGAAACGGTGCAATGCGGAGCACAGGATTTTTCAGTCACATACTCGCGCCGGATGTCGTGAAGGGAGTACTTCTCCAGTGGAACTCCAGGGTAGCCGCGCTGCTGCGAGCAGTAGTGCACTAAACCATCCTCGCAGATATATAGGTAACGCGCCCCAGCCCGGCAACGCCACTGGTTCGGCCGTCCCTGCGCGATATTATCCTGAAAGCCATTGATGCGGGTGAAGCTGCTCTTCTCCATCGCCTTCATCTCGTGGTAGACGCGCTTCTCTTCCTCCGCCAGGGGCTGCAACTGTCCGCTGCCGTCATGAATAATGCCAATGGTCGAGCTGAAACCAAGGTCCAGCGCCCTTCTGCCGATGGTCAGCGCATCCTGCGGATTGCAAACACCGCCGCCCACTACGGAGTTGATGTTCACGTGGAAATCGGCATGTTCGGCCAGCAATTCCAGTTTCTTGTCCAGAACCTTGAGGCTTTTCTTGGACACATCGTCCGGCGTAACGTTATCAATCGAGATCTGCAGCCATTCCAGTCCCGCGCGATTCAGCCGCTGAATGCGCTCTGCGACCAGAAGATAGCCGTTGGTAATCAGGCCCGCGATCATTCCGCGTTTGCGGATGCGCCGGATGATCTCGTCCAACTCTGGATGCAGCAACGGTTCTCCACCGCTGATCGTGATCACCGACGTTCCCAGTTCGGCCAGCTTGTCCACGCGCACAAACATCGTGTCCGTCGGAACGGGCTTGGAGAAGTCGTCGTACTCGTTGCAGTATTCGCAAGCCAGATTGCAGCGGCGGATGGGAATAATATGCGCCAGCAACGGGTGATCGGTCGAGATGAACGCACGCGCCATCATGTTCGCTCCGCGTAGATTGCGGTGGAGCGCGAGCATACGGCGACGCAGAGTTGTAAGGCGGGCAGACATGAACTTTGTGATGATCCTATTAGATCACACGAAGCCGTCACCTTCGCTGGTCTACCATCGATCGGACGTTTTTAGAGGTCGAACGGCAAACATCCAAGCAGACAATGGAGGACGAGCGTCTCGCCCGTTCCCGAGCAGCAAGCTTCACTCTAAGGTAGAAACTCGTGGCCCGCGTCGCGCAGAGCCTGCAAAGCGATTTCGGCGTGTTCCTCTCCGACCAGAACGTAATCGGTATCGAATGTCGAGATTGCGAAGATTGGAACTTTCTTCTCCGCCAGAGGATCGATTACCGAAGCCAGGATCCCGACCTCGGAAAAAGAGAATGGCCCCTCGACCTTAAAGCACACCCATGGACTCTTCGGCTGGTGTTCTACGGGAACGCTCTCCGCTGCACAAACGATGGAAAGCTCGTCTTCGGTTCGGGTGACTGAGCTAAAGCTGCCACTCCAGGCCCAGGCGGGAATTTTCGCGCCCGCGGACAAACGGCACACCGCGAGCTTCCCTGGTATCCGCGAGAATCGTAAAGCGCGTCCGCTCATGAGTCCTTTATCAAAGCCAAGACCTAAGACCTGGCTGCGGCAGCGTCAAACAGGTTCAAAAAGTCGAGCTTCTTTTCCGCGGGCAAGAACGAAGCCTCGAACGAATTGCGCGCCAGCTCGCGCAAATGCTCGTCGGTAAAACCGAAAGTATCCTGAGCCAACTGATACTCCCGGCTCAGCGAAGTCCCGAACATCGCGGGATCATCGGTGTTGAGCGTGACCATCATGCCTTGATCAAAATAATTGCGTACCGGATGCTCGGCTATCGTCGGACAGACACCGGTCTTCAGGTTGCTGGTAATGCAAATCTCCACCGGAACCTGCCGCGTGGAAAGCGTCTCCACCAGTTCAGGATCTTGCGAAGCAGTGAACCCGTGGCCGATCCGCTCGGCCGGTAGATTGAGCGCGCCCCACACCGAACCCGGCCCAGCAGTTTCGCCAGCGTGCGCAGTAAGCCGTAGGCCATTGGCCGCGGCATAAGCGTAGACATCGCGAAACAATTCAGGCGCCGCTTGTCGCTCGTCCCCGCCAATGCCGAATCCAACCACGCTCGGGCCTTTGTAGCGAACAGCCAGGTCGGCAACCTGTTGCGCCTTGTCCGTCCCGAACTGCCGCACCGCATCAAAGATCCAGAGCAGCGAAACGCCGAAGTCGCGTTCTCCGCGTTCCCGGCCGCGTTCCAATCCAGTGAAGATCGAATCAAAGGCCTGCTTGCGCCACAGACAAACTCCCACCGAAACGTACACTTCCGCGTGCAGCACGTTGTCCGCTTTGAGCTTCTCCATTAGTCGATAAGTGATGAGCTCATAGTCCTCTGCGGTCTGCAACTCTTCGGTCACGGTCTTGAACGCCATCAGGAACCCAGTGAAGTTCTGATAGCGGTAAAGCTGCTCGACTTCGGCTAGCGTGCCTTTTTTTTCGTGATACCGCTTCAACTCAAGCAACGTAGGAGGATCGATCGAACCTTCGAGATGGAGGTGCAGCTCAGCTTTGGGAAGCGAAACGATGAAGGGGCTCGGCGCAGTAGACGCCATGAACCGATTCTACAACTCATCTGCTCGTGGCATGTATAGCGCTTTGTGGGTACACGCGGAAGCGGTGCGCGAGCCCCGCTTTTCCCACATTGGGACGGAGTTTACTCTCTAGTACCGGGCACCCCCCTCCCCCTGTCTTATGCAAAATCTAGGAAACAAGAGACTTGCATTTTCACTATGTGCTAGATCTTTGAGTTTAGGGGAGTTACGCGCAAAATCTAGAGGGCATGAGAGTTAGGCGGAGGACGCTAGCAGACGGGAGTTCCGATTCGGGACGGGGCTGGATCGCGAGTAGGTTTACCGGGGCTAAATTTTCAAAGATCGCTTTATTATCTTCCGGATAATAGAATACCACTCAGGTTATCCGGTTTGACGCGTTTAAGTCAACCAAGAAATCAAATAGCCGGAGGAGATATCGCCTCATTTCTCTCAAAACGGGCCTTTGTCGTTGCGTAATTGCTCGTCCGGGTGCGTGGTGGGAATGCCTAGGAGCATTCTTGGTGCCACAAGCGGACGCAATGTCCCTCGACTGCTGCAGCTGATTCGCTTTGCGAATCAGCTACTCCGCTCGGGATGACAACGCTTGGGGGGATTCGTTTGCGAACCGTGCCGGTTTATGTCTTCTTGCAGAATTCGCTGTGATGGCGGCTATAGAGGTAGTAGACAGTCAAGCCGATTGCCAGCCAGGCGAAGAATCGCAACCAAGTCAGAATCGGCAAGCCGGACATCAGCAGAACGCAAAAGAACACGCTCAGCACCGGCGCCGCGATTCCGCCGGGGGCGCGGAAGCCGCGATGCCTCCCCGGATCGCGATAACGCAAAATAATTACGCCAATCGAAACCAGCACAAAAGCGAAGAGGGTTCCGATATTGGAAAGATCAGAAAGCGTGCCGATGTCGAGAAAGCCCGCCGGGATGCCAACCAGGAAACCTGCAATCCAGGTAGCCGTTGCTGGCGTGCGAAACCGCGGATGGACCCGCCCGAACAGTCGTGGCAACAGACCATCGCGAGACATGGAAAACCAGACTCGGGCCTGTCCAAGCTGAAACACCAGCAGCGATGAAATCATTCCCATCATTGCGCCGAAGAGCACTCCCAGATGAATCCAGCTCAGGGTGCGCGAACCGGTTTGCACGGTCAGCAACTTCATGGCGTTGACCACGGGAGCTGCGTCGTCGCGAACGGACGCCCAGGGCACGATCCCGGTCAGCACAACCGCGACGCCAATGTACAAAATGGTGCAGACCACAAGCGTAGCAATAATTCCAATCGGCAAGTCGCGTTGCGGATTGCGAGCCTCTTCGGCGGCGGTTGAGACCGAATCGAATCCAATGTAGGTGAAGAAAATAATCGAGCCGCCAGTCAGGATGCCCGACCATCCCATGGGAGCGAAAGGATGCCAGTTGCTGGGATGCACATACTCCGAGCCGACAATGACGAATGCGAGGATGGCCGCGATCTTGAGAATGACCATGACGTTGTTGGCTTCGGCGGACTCGCGAATGCCGCGCACCAGGATAACGGTCAGAATCATGACCACGAGAAACGCAGGGAAGTTGAAACCGAAGTGCAGGCCAGGGGTGTAAAGCACGTTGCCCTTGAGGTCGGTAAGACCTCCCGGCAGATACGCGGGAGAGATCCAGCGCAAAGCGGGATGAACCCCGAACCAGTCGAACATGCCCACCAGGTGCGCCGAGAATCCGACGCTCACCGCCATATTGCTGACGGCGTATTCCAGAATCAGGTCCCAGCCAATGATCCAGGCAATCAACTCGCCCATGGTCGCGTAGGTATAGGTGTACGCGCTGCCTGCGATCGGAATCATCGACGCCAGCTCGGCGTAGCAGAGTCCCGTGAAAGCGCAGACGATAGCGACTAGAACTAGCGACAGCGCGAGAGCTGGACCTGCTCCCGGCCGTCCCAGGGAGGCATGGTGAGTGATAAGAAAATCGAGCAGAGGAGCGTTGAGAATGGAGGAAGTATCGAAACTCTGCCCCCCGATAGCGGTTCCGATGACCGTAAAAATGCCCGACCCAATCACCGCTCCAATGCCGAGGGCAGTGAGCGAAACCGGGCCCAGCGTCTTCTTTAATTTTCGATCGGGCTCTTCCGAGTCCGAGATCAGCTTGTCAATCGACTTGCAACAGAAAAGCTGGTTGTCCGAGGTCCGGGGGCTGCCTTGATTGGTGGTGGTTGGTGTTTGTGCCAAGAGGCGTTGTCTCCCTCAACTGCAGCAGTTAGGAATTGGCAGTTAGCAACCAGCATTCAGCACTCGGCCCCGAGGGCCAAGTGCCAAATGCCAGTGCTGCCTTTACCGCTTCGCCGCGCCGCGCACCATCTTCTTCACTTTGCGCTTCTTCGAGCCACGGGCATACTCCCGCGGCTTCAGCGGTTTTTCTGCTTTCACTTTCTTGCGGGCTGTGCGCTTCGACTTTTTGCGTTCTTCTTTGGTCAGTTTTTTTGTGTTTGCCATGAGTGCTGTTTATTTCTCCTTAAATGAGTCGCGATCGGCTGCCGAGCGTTGCTCACGCGTGCTTTATGCCCGTTCCAACTGGGCGTACTTCTCGACCAGCTTCTTTAAACCGAAGCGAGGGAATTGTACCGTAATCTTGGCCTCTTCACCCTCACCTTCTCGCTGGTAAACCGTCCCTTCGCCATATTTGGGATGCCGCACCTTCTGCCCCGGCCGGAATCCCTTCTTGCCTTTGGGCTCTTCGACCAGTGTCTTCGGGATGCTGAATTTCTTCCCCCGCGAGGCGAAGAACTCGGCAATGTTGTCGATCGAATTGTAGCTGCGCCCGGAATACGCTGGAGCCCGCTGCGGATTGCGCGCTGCCCAGTTCGCGCTGCTCTGATCTTCGTCCTCGTAGGCGTAATGGGCCTGCTGCTCAGGCTCGTGTGGCGCGGACACTCTTGTCCGCGAAGACTCCCGCTTTCGCCGCGAACCTCCCAGTTCTTCCACCAACTCCGAGGGGACTTCCTCCAGAAACCGCGAAGGCACGCTGGCCTCGGGCAAATCCGTTCCATATCGCCGGCGATAAACTGCCCGGGTCAAGACCAAAGTATCCATCGCCCGCGTCATGCCGACGTAGCACAACCGCCGTTCTTCTTCGATATCGTCCGGCTGCAAGAAAGTGCGCGAATGCGGAAACAATCCCTCTTCGAGGCCGCAGAGAAAGACCAGCGAAAATTCCAGGCCTTTTGCCGCATGCAATGTCATCAGAGTGATCTGGGCTTGCTCGTCGTAAGCGTCGGCATCGCTGACCAATGCGGCGTGATCGAGAAACTGATCCAACGTCTCACCCCGGTCGCGCGAATCCATAGCCGCATTTACCAACTCGCGCAAGTTTTCAATCCGCGAATAAGCCTCCGGCGTGTCTTCTTTTTCAAGTTGCGTGATGTAGCCGGTGCGATCGATGAGGAATTTCAAAATCTCGGCCGTATTAGCCGCCTCGCCGGGAGTGCGAAAGCCCGAATTCTCTGGAGTTGGTGTAGAGGGGGCGCCCTCGCCCGCTTCAGCCGCCACAACATTCTCAACCGGGATATCAAAATCAACAGCTCCAAAGTCGAATGAAATATTCTCGTCCTCGCCAGGATCGAAAGAGACGTCGGCTTCGGCTGCAGGTGGATCCAGCGGCGCATCCGCATCACGCGCCGTCTCTTCCAACCGCTCCACATAAGTTCCAGCCAACATCGCCCGGCCATCTTCAATCAGGCGGCGAAAGCTCTGCAACGCTCCGAGTGCCCGCTGCGGCAAGAGCTGTCGCTTGATCGCTTCCCTGATCGCGCCCCACAACGAAACGCCAGTCTCCAGCGCAACCCGCTCCAAAACTTCGATCGTGGTCTTGCCAATCCCGCGCACCGGAGTATTAATCACGCGCAACAGCGAGATCGAATCATCCACATTGTGGATGACTTTCAAATACGAAATCATGTCCTTGATCTCGGCGCGCTCGTAGAACGAAAACCCGCCCACGACGTGATACTTCAACTGGTAGCGTCGCATGGCCTCTTCAAACAGCCGCGACTGTGAATTCGTGCGGTAGAGCACGGCGGCCCGCGCATTCTCGCCCTGGTCCACAGCTTCCCGCAGATACTTCGCAATGTAGTCCGCGGCGAATAGCGCCTCATTCTCGCCATCGGGCGCCTCGTAGTAACCCAGCTTGGTGCCACCCTGCCTCGACGTCCACAGGTTTTTGCCCTTGCGCTTGAGGTTGTTCGCGACCACCGCCGACGCCGCCTGCAGAATGTTCTGCGTCGAACGATAATTCTGTTCGAGGCGAATGATCTTTGCTTCGGGAAAATCTTTTTCAAACTCAAGAATGTTGCGAATGTCCGCCCCGCGCCAGGAGTAAATCGACTGATCTTCATCGCCGACTGCGCAGATGTTATGCCGCGTGCCCGCCAGCAATCGCATCAATTCGTACTGCGGACGATTCGTGTCCTGATACTCATCCACCAGAATGTATTGAAACCGCCGGTTATAGTATTCGCGCACCTGAGAAGCAGCCCTCAGCAGTCGTACGGTTTCGAGCAGCAGGTCGTCGAAATCCAGCGCGTTTGCCTTAGCCAGTTCTTTCTTGTACTCAGCATAAATCTGCGCCACCCGCTCGGTCTTCGGATCAGCCGACTGCAAGTAGACTTCCTGCGGATCGAGCATGTGATTCTTCGCCCACGAAATATGCGCCAGCACCGAGCGCGGCGTAGTCTGCTTATCGTCAATCCCCAGCCGCCGCATGACTGACTTCACCAGTTGCTGCTGATCGTTCTCGTCATAAATCACAAAGCTCTTGGTATGCCCGATCGGCGGCGCACCCGGAACAGCAGAGGGAATGCGAAGCGCTTCGATATCGCGCCGTAACACCCGCACGCAGAAAGAATGAAACGTAGAAATCACCGGCTTGGCAATCGACAACCCGCCCACCAACTTGTCTACGCGCTCCACCATCTCGGAGGCTGCTTTGTTGGTGAACGTCATCGCCAGAATCGACTCCGGCATGACGCCGAGGTTCTCGATCAAATGGGCGATGCGGTAGGTGATAACGCGAGTCTTCCCGCTCCCGGCGCCGGCCAGGATGAGTACGGGGCCGTCGGTAGTTTCAACAGCTTCACGCTGCTGCGGATTGAGTTGGTCGAGGAAAGACAATGTGGGCCACTTAGATTTTACAGGGATTCGCCCTCGGCGTTCCGATTAGGGACACGCACAGTTCGATTGTGACGTCCAACCGTGATGTTTACTGTCGAGGGCAGGTAAACTCACCGGGCCTGTGGTGTAACGGGAATACAGCACCCTGCGACGGTAGCAGATGCGGGTTCGAATCCCGCCGGGTCCACGCTCGGTATTCTGAGCGCGGGTTCTGTGGGGAGCAAACGCAAGGATAGCTTCCCTACAAAAGTAACTTGACTGAGAATTGTCCCGGTCTATAGTGAGAGAGTCGCAGGGTGCTGTAAGTACCCAGGAATTTGGCCCCGAGAAATCGGGGCCATTGCATTTCTACCCCGCCCTTGCCGCTTTGCACTCCTCGCACGGACACCAATCGCGCAAGAACTGCCACGAATAGATCCCCAGCTCATGATCGTCGTTGAAATGAAACTTGATCGCGTACTTGCCCACGCCTTCCGCCGAAACCGCTTTGACTGCAGGTTTGAACATGGGCAGCGCCCCTGCCGCCAGTTTCGGAAGCTGTCCCGGCTGCCGGTGCGTCTTGCCCCGCTCGTCGTCGCACAGTGCGCAGGGACAGGCATCGCGCAGGAAGGGAAAGGAATAGTGCGACCGGTGGCCGTCCTTCCACTCGATATCGAGACCCGTTCCGGTGCTCAGGTTCACCTTCACCGACTTCGGGTCCGCCAATCCTGCCATAAATTCAGTATCGCATAGATGATGGCGCCCAGCCCCCCTGCACCGGCGATTTGTCGCAAGATGTCCGCTCCCCAAAAGCCTGTGGTTGCAATGGTTTAAAAAAAAAGCCTCAACCTGCACAGCCCAGCACTGCAGTCAAGCCGAATCGTAAGTGAGTCTAATGTCCTTGACTTCCTAGAGACTCTAACCGAAGATGGCGGTCTTCCCCTCGGGATCACATTCCCGCGCATGCACGACTGTCGTCGCTCTGAACTAACTTAGCGGCCGCACTATCGGTGGCTTCCCACCATTCGAAGCCAAGAAATGGAGACCCAACATGAAAACAATCAGATCACTTAAATTCCGCGTGCGCGCCGTCGCGCTTCTTACAATCTTGCTGGTTGCCCTACCCGGTGTGCTGGGCGCTTCCGCTCCGCCTGCGTTCAGCAACGGCAGCCTGAAGGGCTCCTACAGCGTTCTAATGATTAACTGGACATCCGATCCCAGCAGAACAGAGGACCTGGTTGCTGTCTTCAATTTTGACGGCGCTGGAAAGGTTTCGATTACCTCTTTCACCGACAACAAGGTCGGGACCGTCAGCACGGGCACTGGCAGTGGAACTTATTCGGTGAAGGCGAATGGCTCCGGCTCGATGAACATCACCCTTAGCAACGGCGCTTCCGGTATCTTCGGCATCGTGATCAACGCGAAAGGCCAGGGCTTTCAGATGATGTGCACCAACTGTGACGGTGACCCGAACGTGTTAAGTGCCACGGCGGTCGCCACCGGAGGATCGTCCTTCAGCAATGCCAGCTTGAAGGGGGCCTACGAGGTTCTCATTACCACGTGGCCAACTCCTAAGGACTTGAATGCCCAGAATGACCTGGGGATTTTTACATTTGATGGAGCAGGCAAGATCAAGGCTTCTATCACCGAGAACGTAGCGGGGAACGTGACAATCATAAAGGCGAGCGGAACCTATTCCGTCAACTCCGATGGCAGCGGCTCGTTTACTTTGAAGCCCAAGATGGGTTCCGTTACCTATGTCTTCGCCATAGATAACGTGGGCAAAGGGTTTCAGCTCATCGAGGCCGTCAGTGGAGGGTCAGTGCAAAGCGGCACAGCCACTCATCAGTAGGACCCGCGACGGTTTGCCGGATCGCGCGGAGGAGCGAATCGGGCGGAAGCAATAGCCGACGCGCTATTCGTGTGTTACCAATATAATGACCTTGGCGGCACCTGAAATAAAGTCCCGGAAGCGCGCGGTTCGCCTCCGCTCATAATCCTGAATGCTTGATCCTGCTCAGATAGAGGCGCCGATGCCGCCCGAGGTCCGCTCTGCCGACGATGTAGCTCATCTTACCGGCCAGATCGCCGACCGGCACGGATTCGTCACTTCCGCCGACCAGACCCAGCTCTTCTACCGCTACTGGCCCGCCCAGGGTGCGTGGAATGGCCGCGTGGTTGTCGTGCTGCACGGCATTGGATATCACAGCGCGCCTTACAGGGTCATCGCCGACGCGTTGAATCCATCAGGCACGGAGGTCTACGGGTTGGACGCCCGAGGCCACGGGTTGTCGCAGGGGCGTCGCGGATTCGTCGGCACGCAGGCTGAAGTGGGAGCGGATGTCGAGTATATGATCCGCTTCGTCCAGCAGCAGCGGCCTAGGGCGAAGATTTTTCTGCTGGGCGACAGTATGGGGGCCGATCTCGCCCTGAACTACGCCAAGCGAAATAGCCGCGAGTTGGCCGGCCTGATTCTCCTGGCCTTGGCGCTGAATCTAGACCTTAGCCAGTTCCTCAGCTTCGAAAGCCTGAGCCTGATGCCCTACTCCGTGCTCGCCCACCGGGAGCCCGTGATCAGTCTGGTGGGCAAGCGGCTTGAACAGAGTTCCCGCGACCCGGAATTCATCGCTCGCCGTCGCATCGACCCGCTGGCCTACAAGAACGTCAGCTTCGGATACTTGCTCGACGTGCTCCGCATAGTCTTCGGCTGGAGGTGGAAAATCGCACCCCGGGTGCATGCTCCTACGCTCCTGATAAAAGGCGGCAAAGATCGGGTGGTGAGCCATAGGGAATGTGTCGCGTTCGATCGGCTGTCAGCTTCGCCGGACAAGTCATTCAAGATCTATCCCGACGTACCTCATACCACGCTATGGGATCCGGAGACGCCGGAGATCCTGGACTTGGTTGGCAAATGGATTCTGGAACACTGAGCGGTTCGGGTTTGATGGAGGACCGGACCCAAGCCATTCCCGAGTTGCTGAAAGTGCCTCAACTCCGGTAAAATCTATGTTTTGCACAGTAAGTTCTAATCTTGTCTGGAGTCGTCATGGCACAAGTTTGTGATATCTGCGGGAAAGGCCCGCAATTTGGAAATACCATCAGCCACGCGCATAACGTGTCGCGGCGACGCTGGAACGTCAACCTGCGTCCCGTTCGCGCCAAAGTAAAGGGCGGCGCCAAGCGTATGCGCGTCTGCACCTCCTGCCTGCGCAGCGGCAAAGTCGTCAAAGCCTGAGAACCAAATAACCACAAAGGACACGAAGGTTCACAAAGGGAACCTACAGCTTGGATTTCCTTTGTGGCCTTCGTGTCCGTTAATAGCTTTAGCGCACGCCCAGCAGTTCGATATCGAAGATCAAGGTCGCGTTGGGTGGAATGGGGCCGCCGGGGGTTCCGCGATCTCCATAACCGAGTTGCGGAGGTATTCGCAACTGGCGCTTGCCTCCCACCTTCATCCCGATCACGCCTTCATTCCAACCCTGGATCACCGGCGCGCTGCCCAGGGGCTCCACTATGAACGGCTCATTGCGGTCCACGGAGCTGTCGAACTTCTTGCCGTTGGTCAGCCATCCGGTGTAATGAACCTTGGCTGTGTGGCCAGCTGTAGCGGTAGGGCCGGTACCGACCTTGATGTCCCAATATTGCAGGCCATCGGCGGTCGTGGTGCCGTCCCCGGTGACCTTTGTGGGCGCGCTGTGTGTCTGGCTTCTTGCTGCGCCTGCGCGAAATCGCGCCGTCGGCTAGCGAATGCGACGATTGCAATCAGACACACACTCTTCAGCATTAGATTCTTCTCCTGATAGTTGATTTGTCAATTAAGACGGAACTTGGAATTCTAAATTGGCGCCGCTTCTATGCCAAGCGCGATCACATCAATCTCCACCAGCACATCTTTGGGCAGACGCGCGACCTCGACCGTCGATCTGGCCGGCGGCGCTGAATGTGAAATAGCTGCCCGTAGACTTCGTTCATGGCGGCGAAGTCGCCCATGTTTTTCAGGAACACGGTCGAGCGCACGACTTTCTCGAGCCCGCTGCCTGCGGCTTTGAGAATGCCGGACAGATTCTGCAGAACGCGCTCGGTTTGCGCGGCCACGTCTCCGCTGATCACCTGCTGGTGGCTGGATCAATCGCCATTTGGCCGGAGACGAATACGAATCCGTTGGCCCGGATCGCCTGCGAATACGGGCCGATGGCCTGCGGGCCATCTTTGGTGGCGATCACTTCGCGCATGAATCCAGTCCTCCAGATGAACAGTGCTCGCCGCTGATTAACGCAGATGAACGCTGATGAAGTCAATGGCTGAAGGAACGTTACTAGCAAGCCAGTTGAATCGTCAGACGGTTCCACAGGAGTCATCTAGAGCCTGAGCCGCTAGATCTTCTGCAATCTTTGCACGTCGTGCACGCCGGGAATTTTGCGCACGCCCGCCGATGATGTTTTCGAGATGCTTCAGGTCGGCGATGTCGAGGACGATGTCGACGTTGGCCTGGCCGTTAGCGGTGCGGGCCTCGATGTTGCGGATATTGGTTTTGGCGTCGCCGATCACGGCGGTGATCTGCTTCAGCATGCCGAAGCGGTCGTCGCAGAAGACGGTGAGCTTGACCGGATAGGAAGCCGGCGTCGCCTCGTCGCTGGGCCCATTCCACATCGATGCGGCGTTCCGGCTCGTACATCAGGTTCACAACGTTGGGACAATTGACGGCGTGGACCGCGACGCCCTTGCCGCGCGTCACATAGCCAACGATGGCTTCGCCGCGGATCGGATTGCAACAGCGGGCGCGATACACCAGCAGATCGCCGTGGCCTTTTACGCGGATAGCGTTGTTGTTGTTGTCTCCGCCAAAGACGCGCCGCACCACGCTGGCTGATGCCGCCGGCCTTCCTCCGTCACTGTCGGCGATCGGCGCGGCGGCGGCCGGGAGCCAGACGCGCCGAGCACCTGACGGGCCGAATATTTGCCGTATCCGATTCCGGCCATCAGATCGTCGGGGCTGGCCCAGGCCGTAGTCGGAGGCGATCTTTCGCAGTTCCTCGTCCTTGATCTCTTTGAGTGCCACGCGGTACTTGCGGGCCTCTTTCTCGATCAGCTTGCGGCCGATTTCGATGGCGCGCTCGCGCTGATGAATATTGAGCCAGTGTTTGATCTTGTTGCGGGCGCGCGACGACTTGACGACGGCCAGCCAGTCGCGGCTGGGCTTGTGGCCGGGCTGGGTCATGATCTCGACGATGTCGCCGCTATGCAGCTTGTGGCGCAGCGGCACCATGCGCCCGTTCACTTTGGCGCCCACGCAACTGTGGCCGACTTCGGTGTGAATGGAGTAGGCAAAGTCAATCGGGCGTGGACTCCCGCGGCAGCACCACGACCTTTCCCTTGGGAGTGAAGGTGTAGACCTCTTCGGGATAGAGATCGATCTTCAGCGTGGAGAGGAATTCGTTGGGATCGGAGACATCGCGCTGCCACTCGACCACCTGCCGCAGCCATGCCAGGCGCTGCTCGTCCTGCGCCGAGACCGGGCCGTCTTTGTATTTCCAGTGGGCGGCGATGCCTTCCTCCGCCATCTTGTGCATTTCTTCGGTGCGGATCTGCATTTCGAAGGGCGTGCCGTCCTCGGTGATCACCGAGGTATGCAGCGACTGATAAAAATTCGGCCGGGGCATGGCGATGAAATCCTTGATCCGCCCGGGCACCGGACGCCACACGTTGTGCACGATGCCGAGCACCGCATAGCAATCCTGCACCGACTTGGTGATCACGCGCATGGCGTACAGGTCGTAGACCTGGTCGACGCTGATTTGCTGGCGCACCAGTTTCTTATGGATGCTGTACAGGCGCTTGATGCGGCTTTCCACTTCGGCCGTGATGCCCGCCTCTTTGAGTTTGTCGCGCAGACGTTTGTTCGACCCGCGCCAGAAATTGCTCGCCCTTCTTGCGGCGCGCTTCGACGGCGTCGTGCACTTGCTGGTAGGCGATGGGATCGAGATAGCGGAATCCCAGGTCTTCGAGTTCGCCGCGAATCTTGCCCATGCCCAGGCGGTGGGCGATGGGGCCGTAGATCTCGAGGGTCTCTTTCGCGATTTTCTGCTGGCGGTCCGGCGGGAGGTGCTCCAGGGTGCGCATGTTGTGCAGGCGGTCGGCCAGTTTGATCAGGACGACGCGGATGTCGTCCACCATGGCCAGCATCATCTTGCGGAGGTTCTCGGCCTGTTGCTCCTCGCGCGTGGCGAAGTCAATCTGGCTGATCTTGGTGACGCCTTCGACGATGTGGGCGACCTGCTCGCCGAACTCCTTGCGAATGTCGACGATGGTGACCGAGGTGTCCTCGACGGAGTCGTGCAGCAGGCCGGCGGCGATCGCCACCGGGTCCATCTTCATTTCGGCCAGAACCAGCGCGACTCCGAGGGGATGGACCAAGTAGGGCTCGCCGGAGGCGCGGGTCTGACCGGCATGATGTTTCTGGGAGAACTCGTAGGCTTTGCGGACCAGTTCCAGATCGTCGGCGGGGCGGTTGTCCCGCATCGTGCGCATCAGCTCGCGGAACTTGGTGACCGTGAGGACGTTGGTCGCGATCTGTTGGCGCAGAGTCGCCATAATGGATTATACCGGGGAAAGAGACGTTGCAAGCAACGTCTGTACTGCGCGCTAGAGACGTAGCTTGCTACAGTCTTCGTCTGCCGGGCACTGACGAACTGATAGAGTTTAGTTGTCATGTGTACGCAAAGGTGCTAGTCAGCGGCTCCTCCGGTCCGGTCGGCGCGGCGCTGCTGCCTGCATTGAAGTCGAGCGGGTACGAAGTTGTGCGCCTGGTGCGCGGCGGAATCGGGCCGAGGGCCGGATTGTGTGGGATCCGGCGCAGCCTTTCGCGCCCGAACTGGTCTCCGGGTTTGACGGGGTCGTTCATCTCGCCGGAGAGTCCATTGTCGGTCGTTGGACGGAAGCCAAGAAGCGGCGCATCGTGGAAAGCCGGGTGCAAGGTACGCGCAATCTGGCTGAGGCTCTGGCGCGTGCGCCGCAGCGCCCGCGATCGCTGATTTCGGCCTCGGCCATCGGATACTACGGCGATCGCGGCGACGAGATTTTGCGGGAAGACAGTCCGTCGGGAAATGGTTTTCTGCTTCAGAACTCTGCCGCCAGTGGGAAGGTGCGACTCAGGCAGCCGCAGCCGCGGGAATCCGCACCGTTCAGATGCGCATTGGAGTCGTCCTGAGCGCGGCAGGTGGTGCGCTTACAAAGATGCTGCCGCCGTTTCGCTTGGGCTTGGGCGGCAATATGGGCAACGGCCGCCAGTGGTCGAGTTGGGTTGATGTGGAGGATGTGGTCGGTGCGATTCAGCACATTTTGAAAACCGACTCTCTGCAAGGCCCGGTCAACCTGGTGGCGCCCAATCCGGTGACGAACGCGGAATTCACCAGGACGCTGGCTTCGGTGCTATCGCGGCCGGCAATTTTCCCGATGCCTGCTTTTGCTGCGCGCCTCGTGTTTGGACAAATGGCGGACGAACTCTTGCTGGCGAGCCAGCGAGTAGAGCCAGCAAAGCTGCTGGCCAGCGGTTATGTGTTCAAGCAGCCGGATCTGAGACAGGCGCTGGAACAGATTTTGAAGAAATAACAAAGCGGCAACGGATTTGCGTAGATCAACAGGGATATTTCTTGTGATCCGGAACTTTGAAATCCGCGTTGATCGGTGGAAATCCGTGGCTGATTTTTCTATTCCGCTCGTACCTTGGCAAATTCTTCCACCCGCTGGTGGACGTTGAGCACATGCTTCGGCAGGTTCAGATGGCTGCCGTCTTCGAGGATGGGGATCAGCCGGTCGAAATCCGGGCCGGAGTGCGAGCCCGTGATTACGATCCGGATGGGATGAAATAATTCTTTGCCTTTCGCTCCGGTTTCGGCTTTCACTTCATTCACGATTTTCTTGAACTGCTCTGGAGTGAGTTGTGCCGCCACGCGCCGATTCGTCTTCCAGAATCTTGCATGCGAATCTCGCAAAGACGGCGTTCGTGTCTGGCCAGGCGAGGACTTCGGCGTTATCCGGAGCGGCCAATGCGGCCTTTGCATCGTAGTTGAAAATTGACAAGGCGCGTTCGGGTAGCTGGTCGAGACGATCCACATATGGCGACAGCAGTCCAACTATATGCCCCAGCCAATCCCGCAAATCGTTGCTCACCTGGACGATGGGAACTCTGTGGGAACTCAGCCATGCGGCGTCACTGGATTCGATTAATCCCGCTTTGGCGAAAAACCACACCCCAATCGCGCTGAGCTGGTCCAACGGCCAGGTCTTGATGTATTGCCGGTTGAGCCAGTAAAGCTTCTCCATATCGAAGACGGCTGCGGACGGTGTGATTCTCTCCAGAGAAAACTCTTTCACCAGTTCTTTGAGGCTAAAAATTTCCCGATTGCCTCCGCTCGGGGCCCATCCCAGGAGAGCCAGATAATTCACCAGCGCCTCGGGAAGCACGCCCATGTCGCGGAAATTGGCGATCGAGGTCGCGCCGTGTCGTTTCGAAAGGCGCTCGCGGTCCGCGCCCAGGATGGTCGATAAGTGCGCAAACTCCGGCACCGGCCAGCCTAGAGCTTCATAGAGCGCCACCTGTTTCGGCGTGTTGGAAAGATGATCGTCGCCTCGAATTACGTGGGTGATTTTCATCAGGGCGTCGTCGATCACCACCACATAGTTGTAGACGGGCATGCCGTTCGAACGCAGAATAATTGGATCGCTGACGACCTCGTTAGAGAATTCGACGTCGCCGTGAACGATGTCGTGAAATCGAATCGGATGTTCGGGAATCCGCAGCCTGATAGCGCAGGCTTCGCCCGCCGCGCGCCGACGCTTGGCCTCATCGGAATCAATCATGCGACACTTACCCGAATAAATCGGCTGGCCGCCCTCGGTTACATTCTTGTCGCGTACTTTCTGCAGGTCTTCTTCGCTGCAGAAACAGAGATACGCTTTGCGTTCGCTGAGAAGGCGCTCGGCGTGTTCGCGGTAAATATCAAGCCGGTCGGATTGACGATAGGGGACGTACGGGCCTCCAACGTCCGGGCCCTCATCCCAGTCCAGGCCCAGCCACTTGAGGTCGGCGATGAGTTGATCTTCGAAGCGGGCTTCACTGCGCTCGACGTCGGTATCCTCGATGCGCAAGACCATCGTGCCGCGCTGTTGCCGGGCAAAAAGCCAGTTGAACAGGGCGGTGCGGGCGTTACCGACATGCAGATGGCCGGTCGGGGAAGGCGCGAAACGCACGCGGACGGGGGAATTGGGGTTCACAAAATGATGTTAACAGGAGAGCGGGAAGCGCATCACCTGCGGTTAGAAAACCCATCCTCTGTCATTCCGAGGAACGCAAGCGACGAGGAATCTGAGGGTTTTCCGAGCCGCGGAAGAAACCTAGCCCCCCTTCGCTCGGGATGGCAACAAGTTGTCAGCAGTCTGGAGGCTTACTCTCGCCCTTCGGCGGCTCGTCCCGGTGCATTTCGTCCAGCAGCTTTGCCAGAACCTCGGCGCGCTGGTCGCTGTTCAGCTCCCGCCGCAATTCTTCCAGAGCCAGAGCGACGATGTGGTAGTGGTGGGCGCCACAGTACTTGGGATCGGAAGTGATATCGAGCCAAACCTTGTGCATGAGCTCCAGATCCTGGGGGCGCATGCGCGGGGCGTGTGGCCCGAGAGGGTATTCGTGAACTTTCCCGTTGGGCTCATGGATCTCCACGGTCAACCGCGGTCTGGGTTCGGGCAGACGTTCCCACGCGTCGCCAGTGACCTTGGCCTGCTCGTCGGCGGTAAGCTTATTGGAGAGGCCACAAACGATTCGGCTCGAATCCAGCCGTTGTGCAGTTACGACGATTGCCTCGAAGACATCAGTTGCGGGGACGACCAGCAGTGAAACCGGCTTGCCTTCCTTCTCCGCGACCGCGACGGCGGCGGTGAACAACTCCTGCTCGTAGTGATCGAAGACTTGTGTAGCCTCAACCACGGCGCTGCCGCTGAAGGAATGCTCGCGCTGATAGAGCCGGGCTGTCATCACGACCACATCCTGGCGATTCGTGTCGGTAGTTCGGAGAATGTCGCGCAAATAGTAAAGATTTCTGGGGTCGCGGACGGCAACCAGAATGTTCCCCGGCCTCACTCCCAGAGCGCCCGATCCCAGCTCCTGGTTCCCGTAGACCCGGAATTGATCGAGATTCTCCGGCTTGCCGTGGCGTTCTTTGGTGACCCTGTGTTCCGAATATGTGAAAAGCGCAAAGAAGACGGCGCTGAAAGTGACTCCGGCGATAGTGGCTTCGGACTTGGTGAAGAAGTTTACCAACGCGGTAATCAACAGCACCGCGGAGATCGCGATCAGTCCCAGCGGCACCTCAGTGCCGCCGATGTGAATGTTGCCCGGCACTTTCCATTGGCGGTTCTCGGGCTCCGTGAAACGCAGTACCAGAACCGCCAGCGACTTCAGGGCAAAGCTCCAAATCACGCCGAAGGCGTAGAGGCCGGCCAGAACATAAACATTGCCCCGGCTGAGAATGATCGTCAAGAGCTGCAATCCAACGATCAAATTGATGATGCGATAGCTGGTGCCATATCTTCTTTGCGGTTTCTGGAACCAGTCGGTGAGTACGCCGTCTTCGGCCACCCGGTTCAAGACGCCATTGGCGCCGACGATCGAAGTATTTTGTGCCCCCGCCAGAATCAGCACGCCCACCAGCACCACGAAAGCATGGAAGATCAGCTTCAGCATGGTCGGGCCGACAAGGTACATGGCGATGCCGCCGATAAGGTTGGCGAAGTAGTCGTGCCGAACCCCATCCGGAATAATCATTACGGCGTAAAAGGAAACCAGCGAGGTGAACAGCAGGCTGTAGATGAAGATGACCAGGCCGGTCTTTTCCAGGTTCTTTAGCTTGGGATGCTCGATCTCGCGGTTGACCTGGGCCAGCGTTTCCTCGCCGCTCATGGCCAGCACCGAATGCCCGAATCCGACGAACATAATGATCCAGGTGAAACGGCTGATCCACGTCCCGTAGAGCCAACCCAGAGATTCTTTGTTGATCTTCACCACCCCGGAAGTAAGCGGGTTCGGCGGCAAATGAATCGGCGCGCTGAAAACGGTGATGGTGCACCAGATAATCAGGATCACAACCATCACCGTGGTCACGATCATGATCTGGAGGGCCTTCTCGCTCGATTCGTGCATGCCCTGAATGTTCTTCCACCAGAAATACAGCACGATCACAATGGCGACGCCCGCCGAAAAATGGTCCTCAGAAAAAACCAGGGGATGATGGACGTATCTGCCGATATCTTCGATAAAGCCTGCCAGATACTGCCCGGCTGAGACAGCGCTGATCGGGCCGGTGAGCACGTAATCGAAGAGCAACGCCGAAACCGAAAACTTGGCCAGCGTACCGCCCATGGCTTCCTTGACCACACGGTACACGCCGCCGCGGACAAACATGCTGCTGGACTCGATATAAAGAGCCCGCACGCAGTAGCTGAACAACATGACCGCGAGAATGAACCAGGGCGCGCTCTTGCCGATGACCTTCTCGGCGTCACCGCCGGCGTAATAAGCCGAAGAAGCAAGATCGGCCAGAACGATGGCGGACGCTCGCCAGAACGAGATGAAGGTCAGCATCACCGTGGTGGCGACGAAGACCTTTACAGCCGGACGCCGGATGCTTGGAATGGATGAGGACATTTAAAGCCGGAAAACGTAAGTCTACGAATTTAGCACAGTAGGGGAAGCAATCTGTGATCTGGGGAATGTGTATCTTGTTAAAGGCGGTTAGGCGATTCCCGGACTGCGCCCGGCGGACGGGTCAGAGGTCCGTCCCCACACTATTCGTCTCCAATCGATTAGAAGGCGCCATATAAGTTCGAGTGATGCGGTCGTGCCAGCATAGGCGATCCTCATCGAGGAAGCACCAAGCGTAGCCGAGAGCCAGCGACAACCCGGATAGCATGGAAGCCAGTGCGCGCCACTGCCGGGTTTTTCTTGGCACTGCGGTGCCATCGAAGCGGTTCAGTTGCAAACGCGCCAGCTTCAGCCCGGGAGTCGTTCCTGTGTAGACCAGCAGGAGGTATTGATAGGTGATCCAGAATAAAGCTATCAGGCCCATGGAAATGCCAAACGCTTGCGCTGGCGACGGCACGAACGACGTAATCCGGAAAAAGACGTAGGCGAAAACCGCAAAGGCCGAAAGTACGAGCAGACTGTCGAGAGCGCCCGCCAACAGCCGCCTGGACATAGGGGCGGCTTGCAGAGGGAGTTCGAATCCCGGGCGCCGTTCCATCTCCGGTGCTTGCACGGGCTCCATCAGGATACCGCCGAGCGCGGGTGGAGGAAGCAAGAGGTCGGGCACTTCGAGGATACGCGGCCGGTCCACGACGGGTTCGGCGAGTTCGTCGAAAACTGGCGGAGGCAAGGTTGCGGAGCGCGGGAACTCAAGAATCCTTGCGCCGCCTTCTGCCTGCTCCAAAACGTCTACGGCTTCATTTTCTGGCTGAAACAGTTGCTCTTCTTGGACAGCGAGAGTCTTCGCAACCGCGAGCCGGCTGGATGTTGCAGGCGCCTCAAGATGGCTGGCGGCGGATTGAGTGGTCCACGAAGTCTCGGGCGGGTCGAACTTGAGCTGCAGCGATGGGTAACGCGGCGCACGCGGACGTCTGCGTGCCCGGTAGTTGTTCACTCGATCTGCCACCTCGGAGCGCCAAGCATCGTGGTCTTGAGATCCGGGAAGTTCCGTCTGAAGCGAAGGGGCCGGCACGACAGCTTCCAGGGTCGCGTCCGCGCCTGGGTCCATTGTTCTCTGGGTTCCCGTGTCTTCGTTCGCCTTAGCTTGGGACGACCCGCTTCCCTCCGGCGAGTTGTTTGCCGGTTCTTTCGCGACATCCACCACAAAGCGCCGAGATGGAGGCTTTTCTTCGACGCTGGCGGCAAAGCGCTGCTCGCTGGCATCGTATGCTTCAGGATCGATGAGGCGAACGGGCGGAGGCAGCGCCACACTGGAATCGACATCGGGTTGAAATCTGGATTTCATGGTTAGAGGTCCTGGGCTGGACGGATCTCCAGACGCAGCGACATGCAACATCGCGGCGCGGGCAGCAGATAGACCGATAGTCCTATGTTAACCAGCAAGATCAACAACGAGTGCCAGAGCTTTCCAAAAAAGGTCCGGGAGCATCGGAATGCCAATCACTTTGCCTCTCGGGCCAGCGCCGTGCTAACTTCACGATACCCCAGCGTGGACTTCACACTCGGGGAGTTCGTGCGCTTTCCGATGACTTCCCGCACACGATTCCTTATCACGGCGGCGTTCGTTTGTCATCTCCTACTCGCGCCTTCCCTAGTTACCAGCCAGTTGCTTTCTCCCGCTCATGCGTCCAGTCCGCCCCAAAACCTGCCGAACACGCCGTCGGTGTTGAAGCAGGAAGATGTGACGATAACAGCACTTACGCAGGAAAAGGATCGGCTCAGTCTACAAGTTGCACGGCAAGGCCGAAATTCACTACGGCATCTATATTTTGCGGGGCGATGAAGTTACTTACAACGCAGACACGGGCGACTCCACGGCGGATGGTCATGTGACGCTCGAGGGCGGGCTTAATGACGAACATATCCAGGCCAGCCATGGAACCTACAACGTCCGCGCGGAAAGCGGACGCTTTGAGAACGTAACCGGCACTATTGGCGTGCGCGTGCGGGGAAGCCGGCTGATGCTTACGTCCTCAAATCCCTTTTTTTTCACCGGAAAAGTTGTGGAGAAGCCCGGCCCCGATCACTACATCGTTTATGACGGAACCGTGACGACTTGTGAATTGCCCCGCCCCAAATGGCAGTTCAATGCGAAGAAGGTTGTGGTCGACGTTGGCGGCACGGCCAAGATCTACCACAGCTTCTTCGGCATAAAGGGCATTCCGATTCTGTACTTTCCCTTCGCCACATTGCCCGCCGAACGCCTCCCGCGACAATCCGGGTTCCTCATCCCCAACGTTGGCACCTCCTCCGAAAAAGGAACGATCCTGGGCGAATCTTTGTTCTGGGCCATCAATCGGAGCATGGATGCCCATATCGGGGCGGAGTATTTCTCCCTTCGAGGATGGGCGCCGCAGGGCGAATTTCGGGCTCGGCCGAGTGATACTTCTTTCATTGATCTTAATTTTTTCAGTGTGCTTGACCGTGGAATCGGCAACCCGCCGGTGAGTCAGGGTGGCGAAGAGGTGCGTTTGAATGGTGAAGGCGCCTTTGGCCACAACTTCCGCGGGGTCGCCAACATCGATTACCTCAGCTCCTACGTCTTTCGGCTCGCTTTCAACGATGTTTTCGCGCAAGCCGTGAACTCCGAAGTGAAATCCAAGGCCTTTCTCTCCAACACGACGGACGGCTTCTTCTACAACGCGTCGATGCAGCGCTATCAGGACTTCGAAAGCACGACTGCCGGCGACGTTGTCACCATCCTCCATGCCCCGAGCTTCGAGGTGTCCAGCGTCGACCGCCAACTGGGCCCCACGCCGTTTTACTGGACGTATGAGGCCGCCGCGGAAGGACTATCCCGCAGCGAACCCGGGTTTAGCACCGGTCCGTTGGTCGGTCGCCTCGACCTGGAACCAAGCATATCTTTGCCCCTGAAGCTCGGGGGATGGTCGATTCGTCCCGAGTTTTCGCTTCGCGATACCGGCTACACGGAGCAACTTGCAACTTCCAACGGGGTCAAAGTGGCGCAGTCAGATCCCATCAACCGCAAGGCTCTGGAAGGCACGGTCGAAGTGCGTCCGCCCGCTCTTAGCCGCGTCTTCGCTCGTGAGTTCATGGGACGCAGGTGGAAGCACGTGATCGAACCTCGCGTGGTTTACAGCTATGCAACAGGGATAAATAACTTCCCCAGCATTCTGCGTTTTGACGAACGCGACATTCTCACCAATACGAATGAAGTCGAATACGGCGTGGTGAATCGCCTTTACGCCAAGCGCAAGTCCGGGCAACCGGAAGACTGCGGTAAGCCTGGAATGCCGTCTCTCTTTATCGGCGGAGCACCCGCGCCCAACCCCATCCCCTGGGAACGGAAGAGCGAAATCGCCGAAGCGCCTTGCAACAACGGTCCGGAAGTGCGGGAGATCGTGACATGGGAACTCGCACAAAAATACTTTGTCGATCCAACGTTCGGAGGTGCGCTGGTTTCCGGGCAAAGCAATGTGTTTACCACTACCGTAGATCTGACGGGTATTACGTTCTTGACCGCGCCTGCCCATCTTTCACCGCTCATCTCGCGTCTCCGCGTTCAGACCAGTGCGCGAACTGATTTCGAGTGGGATGTCGACTACGATTTCCAGCGGGGCGGCGTCACCGAGAGCACGGTTTTGGCCAATTATCGCGCCGGCCCGTTTACCGTGGGCGGCGGCGACGCGTATCTGCAAGTGCCGGGGGAATGCGCGGTTAGCACGTGCAACTACAGCACGACTACGGATCCCAATATTATTTTTTGGCCGCAGCTTTTTAACCAGTTCCGGCTTTTGTTGGGTTACGGTCATCCCGGCAAACAAGGTTTCAGTGCCGCGACCAATATCGGTTTCGATGCGAAACTGGATTTTCTTCAGTACGCCGCAGCGCAAGCCACCTACAACTGGGATTGCTGCGGAGTAAGTCTCGAGTTCCGTCGCTTCAACCTGGGTTCGGTGCGGAATGAGAACCAATACCGCTTCACGTTCGCGCTGGCGAATCTCGGATCGCTGGGAAACCTGCGGCGGACCGAGAGATTGTTCTGAACTCAACCTACTCGACAATGACCGATGGCGCCGTGACTAGCGGCATGGCCTGCCCTATCGTGAGTTCGAACATTGTGATGTTCTTCCCAAAAGATACCGGATTGAGACTCCCGAACTCACGGAATTGGCTCTGCAACTCGGCGGCGAGTTTGATGTCCCATCCTTCCTGAATCACCCAAACTCTCTCCCCTGGCTTCGGATCATAAGTGCGCAGCAGCTCATCCCATTTGATCAGGAAGGTTTGGGCGTCAAATCTCCAGGTATGCGGATCGGCCGAAATGACGCGATATCCAGCGCACTGGAAGGCCTGCAGACTGGTGATTGAGCTATCGAAAACCATGGCTCTCTGCGGGCAAAGATAGTGGTTGAGCAGGAGGCTGGTCTCGTAATCCACGAAAACCAGGTCTTGGGGCGAAACGGCTAGCCTTACCGCATTCATGGCCCGATTCATCTGCTGGCTGCTTTGATCCCGGCGCAGCATGAAAGGCCGATGAGGAACTCCGAACAGATTGCACACGGCCACTACCAGGATGGCCACGCCGACGCCGCGCGCGGCCTTTTGGCGCACCCATTCGGCCATTAAGAAACTCACTCCAGCGACGCCGAAAAGGACGAGGAACACGCCATGCCGGGTCCCTCCATAGGGATAAACTCGCGCAATTGCCGCCGCACAGTTGAGCACAAAAGGCAGCAAGAGAAACACACCAAGTTGCCAGGGCGCTGCGGAGTTCTGCGATTTCCCGTTTCTTCCTCTTAAGAGAAGAATCACGGCAGTGAAGAAACATAAAGCCGCAACGTCTCCGACAGCGAGTTGGCCGAACATAAACTGAAATGCCCCGAAGCTTCGGCCCAGCACGAATAAGACCAAGCTGTCGTGCCCAGGGCGATAATAAGACCTCCGAAGCCATTCCTCCATCGCCTGCAGAGCCTGGGCGCTGTTTTTCTGCTGTGAAATATGGGTCGCGTACAGGAAGGCGGCAATTCCCAAAGCGCCAATCTGGCTCGCCGCCCAGGCGGTAATCACTTTGACGGAAAATCGTCCGCCCAGCAACCGGAGCAATCCATAAGCGCCAAGCGCAGCGGCGAAGAGGAATCCCGAATAGTGGAATAGGAGGCCGAGATAAAGGCAGGCCGAGGACAACAGCATGAGGCTCGCGGAATTCTTCGCCAGGGCGCGCTCAAGCAGATAGGCCGCGCTCCCGACAAAAAAGAGCATCAACATATACTGCCGCACCTCAGCCGACAGCGAGATCATCGGAGGAAGGAAAGTTACGAGAACAAAACCGATCCAGCCAGCGATGCGCCCGAAGACACTGGTCAGCCATTTGAAATACACCCAGCAGAAGGCGGTCCCCGCGAGGACCGACGGAAGGCGGAGGACAAATTCCGAGGTGCCAAGCGTGCGCCAAAAATAAAGTAGAAAAATTAACAGAGGAGGATGAGCAGTCGTGAGGCTGGCCTGATAAACCGCCCTCCACGTGTCTTGGTTCGCGATCAGGTAATGTAGAGCTTCATCGGGATTGAGAAATGTCCCCCAGGCAACCCAGAGGCGAACCAGCAAGCCCACGGCAAGCGTCAGCAGTGCCAGCCGATTGGAGTGACTCTCGAACCAACGCTCGCAAGCATGGCCCCATCCCGGTTGTACTTTGAGCTCGTGGGTCTGGGTTTGCGGGTCACTCATCGATTTTCCAATCTCTCAGGAGAATAACTGAGAGCCGGTTCTGTCGCCCATTTTCTTAGCCGCGACGTCGCCAGTGGGCCGCCTGTATTAGGATATGGGCATGCCTGTCCCCGCCGGTCTTGCGTCGAAGCGTGCCGCGCTCGACGCCATAATCCGGAGCTTGGGTCGCACCCTGGTCGCTTATTCCGGGGGCGTAGATTCCGCGTTCCTCGCTTGGACTACCTTCCAGCTGCTGGGCGCGGACATGTTGGCGGTGATCGCCGATTCGCCCAGCCTGGCGCGGACTCACCTCGCCGAGGCAACAGCTTTTGCTCACGAGCACGGCATCCCGCTCGAAGTCATCGCTACCAGCGAGCTCGAACGCGCTGAATACGTCCGAAACGACGGTTCTCGCTGTTTTCATTGCAAGGATGAATTGTTCACTGCGATGGAAGCGTTTCGCACTGGACATGGGTTCGATTCGATCGCGTACGGCGTCAATGCGGACGATCAGGGCGACTTTCGCCCCGGACAAAGAGCGGCCAAAGAGCATCACGTCGCCGCTCCTTTGCTTGACGCTGGACTGACTAAGCTAGAGATTAGAGAACTTGCGCATAGCGTCAACTTGAGGGTCTGGGACAAGCCGGCTTCGGCTTGCCTATCCTCGCGTATCGAGTATGGACGCCCGGTTACTCGGGAAACGCTCAGCACGGTCGAGCAGGGCGAAGATGCGATCCGCGCTCTGGGTTTCCGCCAGTTCCGCGTGCGTCATCACGGTGACATTGTTCGGATCGAAATTTCCCCGAACGAACTGGGTCGCGCTCTCAACTCTGGGATGGCGGCGGAATTCGCGCGCATTTTCAAAGCCCTTGGTTTTAAGTTCGTGACGCTGGACCTCGAGGGCTTCCGTTCCGGCTCGATGAACTCTCTGCTGCCGCCCGAACAACTCTCCCGCAGGGCTTGATCGGCGGACGCCTCTTTACGGCAGAATGCTCTCAGAACCCGCATGACTAGCCCCTCCGGTGTGCTTCGTGTGAGATAATCTTACTTATTCCCAATGTACAGGCGGTTTCTACTGATGGCATTGCGACGTTCGATCCTTGTGCTTGTGCTGGTTTGCCTTGGCTGTTCCGCTCAGTCCGCTCCTCCCGACTTGACCCAGAAAATCGAGCGGCAAGTGCGCGCTACATATAGCGTTCCTGCGACTGTGAAGATTACCGTAAGCCCGCTTCGGCCCAGTGAGTTTGCAAGTTATGACACCGTGACCGTCACCATGGATGGCGAAGACAAGAAGCGGACTTATGACTTTCTTGTTTCCAAGGATGGCAAGACTTTGGCTCGGCTGACTAAAATGGACCTGACCAAGGATCCCTATGCCGAGGTCATGAAGAAGATGGACTTGAGCGGGCGTCCCTCGCGGGGCAACAAGGATGCCAAAGTGGTGGTGGTCAACTTCGATGACTTCCAATGTCCATTCTGCTCCCGCATGCACCAGACCCTGTTTCCTGAACTGCTGAAGGAGTACGGGGATCGGGTGGAATTCGTTTACAAGGATTATCCATTGTCGGAGATTCACCCGTGGGCAACCCATGCTGCGGTGGATGCGAACTGCTTGGCCGCGCAAAACAATGACGCCTACTGGGATTTCGCCGACCATATTCACGCCAACCAGCATGAAGTGAGTTCAGAAAAGGGGCGCGAGGCCCAGTTCGCTGCGCTGGACCGCATGACCCTCGAGCAGGGGCAGAAACATAACCTCGACCAGACCAAGCTTCAGGCCTGCGTAAAGGCCCAGAATGAAGACGGGATTAAGGCTTCAATGCGCGAAGCCGAGGGCATGGGTGTGAATGCCACCCCCACCCTGTTCGTGAACGGGCAGGAAATGGATGGAGCGCTTCCCATCAACGAATTGCGGGCCGCCCTGGATTTGGCTTTGCAGCAGGCTGGGGTGCCCGCGCCCGCTCATCCCCAAGCCTCCGCTGCAAGCGGATCTCAATCGCCCAGCAAATAGTGCCGAGAGGATCAATTGAAAATTAACTCGCTATTTCGTCTCGTCCTGGTAATCCTGCCTGCCGCTTCACTGCTTGCGATTTGTATAGGCTGTGGGACCAAACTGGCTGGGGACGATGTTGCAGCCACGGTCGACGGCAAAAAGATCTATCGTGCCGATGTCGAAAAGTACTACGAAAATCAGACATCGGGCTCCCAACAGCAGCAGCCCGTGGGAGAACAAGCCACCAGCCTGCGCCTCAGCATTCTCCGCGAACTGGTTGACAATGAAATCCTCATGCGGCGTGCTGAAAAGCTCGGGCTCCTCGCCACCGACGACGAAGTCGATCGCAAACTGAACGAGATCAAGTCGCCCTACACAAAAGAGGAATTCGACGCGCGCCTGAAGGAAAAGAAACTTACGATCGATGACTTCAAGCGTGACCTGCGCCGATCGCTCACGGTGGACAAGGTCTTGAACAAAGAGGTCACGTCGAAGATCAATGTCTCCGATCAGGACATCACGAATTACTACAATGCACATAAGGCGGAGTTCAATCTGGTCGAGCCCCAATATCACCTGGCTCAGATCTTCGTAACCACGACGCCCAATCCGCAGGTTCACAACCTAAAGAACGACAAGGCGCAAAACGAACCCGATGCGCGCAAGAAAATTCAAATGATCGTGAATCGCCTCGACAGCGGTGACGATTTTGGGACGCTTGCCATGAACTATTCCGAGGACGCAGAGACTTCGGGAAACGGCGGAGACCTGGGCTTTACCCCGGAATCGTCGTTGAAGAACACCGATCCGGTTACTCGCGACGGCGTCATTGAACTGAAGCCCGGCCAATATAGCAAGGTCATCACGGTCGTTAATCCGATGACCAAACAGTTGGTTGGCTTCCGCATCGTTAGACTGATTGCCAAGGAAAGCGCGGGCCAACGCGAATTGTCAGACCCTCGGGTGCAGGAGGCGATCCGCTCTCAACTTCGCGACCGGCGGGAGCAGCTTCTGAAGGCGGCGTACTACGAAGTTCTGCGTGATCAGGCTAAAGTGGAAAATTATTTCGCAGAGAAAGTGTTGGAAGGCAGCGCGACTGCGAACTGAATGGAGTACAGCACTCAGCAGGTTAGGAAGCAGGAGCTAGAAGCTAAGAGCTGCTCTACTCCACAATCGCCAACACATCGCCCGCATTCACGTTCGCACCTTCGGCGGTTACGATTTGTTTCACTGTTCCTTTCTTTGGCGATTTGATCTCGTTCTGCATCTTCATCGCTTCCACGACCAGGATACTTTGCCCACCCTCAACCGCCTGCTGCTCGGCGACCAGCACGCGTACCACTTTACCGGGCATGGGTGCGAGCAGTTTTCTCGGACCCTTTCCGTCCGTGGCGGCACTTTTGCGGCTACGCAGTGATCTTGGATCGCGCAATTCCACGGCGTAGCGAACGTTGCCGACCCACAAATGCATGTCCGTTGCGGTACACTCCCGCTTAATCTCGTGGGCCTTCCCACCGATCAAGATCGAAAGCACGTCGCGTCGGGCCTGCACTGCGTCCATCTGGACCTCGCGACCATCCAACCGGCATCGCCAACCAGCGTCAGTGCGCTCGAGTTCGAGCCGGTGATCCTTGCCGTCGATTGTTACGTCGTAGATCATAAGAAAGTTATTGCACGGATGCTATGCGTTATTAGCACGGCAGGAAGCGACCGGCCGCGGCCGTTTTCGCTAACCCAACCCTTCTGCCCTTGCCGCCCTCTTCCAACCTGACGCGGCAACTCCATTGGCATTTCTGTTCCCGGACGTTGGAGATGAGTTTCCGTTACCAGCAACAGCCGACGCCGAATCCAGGATTGCGAATATCCCGGCTGCAACGGCGGCGACGTCGGCATCCTCACTGGGTACTTCGGGAGCCTTCGATTTCAGCAACCGATCCAGATAACCGGTGTCCAATTTCCCAGCCTGAAAATCTGCATCGGTCAGAATGCGGCGGAACAGCGAGATGTTGGTCTTGATGCCGCCCACGAAATACTCGTGCAAGGCGCGAGTGAGCCGCGAGATGGCCTGCGTCCGGTCAGTACCGTAACCGATCAGCTTGGCCAACAGGGGATCATAATCGACGGGCACGGTCCAGCCTTCGTACATGCCGCTATCCCGTCGGATTCCCGGTCCCGAAGGCGAAAGCAGCAAAGTGATCTTGCCCGGGCTCGGGAAATAATTGTTGTCGGGATCCTCCGCGTAGATGCGACACTCAATCGCGTGCCCGCGGATCTGAACGTCCTGTTGTCCAAAGGGCAGCTTTTCGCCCGCGGCGATCCGAATCTGCAGATGCACCAGATCCAGCCCAGTGATCAATTCGGTCACGGGATGCTCTACCTGCAAGCGCGTGTTCATCTCGAGAAAATAGAAATTCCGGTCCTGATCGACGAGGAATTCTACCGTGCCCGCATTGGCGTAGCCTGCCGCCCTCGCGACTCGGACGGCGACCTCGCCCATGCGCCGCCGCATCTCCGGGTCAACAATCGGAGATGGCGACTCCTCTAGCACCTTCTGGTGTCGACGCTGGATCGAACACTCGCGTTCGCCTAGATAGACCGTGCCACCGTGCTCGTCCGCCAGCACCTGCATTTCGATGTGACGCGGATTGATGATGGCCTTCTCGATGTAAACCTCACGGTCGCCAAACGCCCGTTCAGCTTCGCTCTGCGCCGCTTCCAGTGCGGGTTTCAGCTCTCCCGGCGATTGCACCAGACGCATGCCTTTTCCGCCGCCGCCCGCCGCCGCCTTCAGCATCACAGGATAGCCAATCTTCGCGGCCACCTGCCCGGCCTGCTCAGCGGACTCCAGCCCTTTCGAAGTCCCCGGCACAAACGGAACCCCAACTCTTTTCATTTCTTGCCGCGCCCGCGTCTTCGACCCCATCATTTCCATCGAGGCCGGACTCGGACCGATAAACTTCACGGACGCATCGGCGCACGCCTGGGCAAACTTTGCATTCTCGGAGAGAAAGCCATACCCAGGATGGATCGCATCCGCGCCGCTTCGTTTCGCAACGTCCAGGATTTTGGCGATGTTCAAGTAGGACTCTGCGGCAGCCGGAGGCCCGATATGGTAGGCCTCATCAGCTTTGCGGACATGCAGAGAAGCACGGTCGACGTCGGAATAAACCGCAACCGACGGGATCCCCAATTCCCGGCAGGCGCGGATCACCCGCACCGCGATCTCTCCCCGGTTGGCAATTAGAATCTTCTTGAACATGCCAGGTCAGCTCTCCAGTTTTCTTGCCAGCAAATCGTTTACCACCTGCGGATTGGCTTGTCCCTTTGAAGCTTTCATCACTTGTCCGACGAAAAAGCCGATCACCGTTTTCTTGCCCGCGCGATATTGCTCGGCCTGCTTTGGGTTGGCGCCGATGATTTCGTCGATGATCTTTTCGATGGCGGAAGAATCTGTTATCTGCTGTGGCTTTTCCTTTTCATAAACAACGGCGAAGTCCTGGTTGCGCTCGAAGCTCAGGTCATACAAATCTTTGAGCATCTTGCCCGAGATCGCACCGCTCTCGACCAGATCCGCCGACAGCGCCACGCCCTTCATCGAGATCGGCGACCGCTCAATTTCGAGGCCCTTGGCTTTCAGACGTCCCATCAGCTCGCCCTGCACCAAGTTCGCCACGCGCTTCGGATTCTTCGCGGCTTTGGCGGCCGTCTCGAATTGGTCGGCAAAGGACTTCGTGGCCGTCAGCACCAGTGCGTCGTACTCGGTGATGCCGTAGTCAGCGACCATGCGCTTGCGTCGTGCTTCGGGCAGTTCGGGCAGAGTACTGCGAATTTCGGCTTGCCATTTCTCATTTACTACAAGCGGCAAAAGGTCAGGCTCGGGAAAATAGCGGTAGTCGTGCGCTTGTTCTTTCGAGCGCATGCCATAGGTTTTGCCTTCCGCAGGGTTGTATAGCCGGGTTTCCTGCGTGATCTTGCCGCCGGATTCAACGATCCCGATCTGGCGATCAATTTCGTACTCGAGCGCCTCGCGAATAAACCGGAACGAATTCACATTTTTGATTTCAGTTTTGGTACCGAACTGCTCCTGGCCACGCGGCCGTACGCTGATGTTAGCGTCGCAACGCAACGAACCTTCTTCCATATTGCAATCGCTGACCCCGGTGTGCAGGATGATTTCTTTGAGCCGGATCAAGTATTCGTGTGCCTCCGATGGCGAAGCGATATCCGGCTCGCTGACGATTTCGATCAACGGAACTCCGCTGCGATTCAGGTCGATGGCTGTAGTCTCCGCGGAGTCGGTGAAGCCTTCGTGCAGGCTCTTTCCTGCGTCTTCTTCGAGGTGCAGACGGGTGATACCGATCTTTTTACTCCCCGCGGCAGTCGGTATTTCGATTCCACCGAACTCGGCCAGAGGTTTGTCGTACTGCGAAATCTGATAGCCCTTGGGCAGATCGGGATAGAAGTAGTTCTTGCGCGCGAAAACGGAAGTCTCATTGATGCGGCAACCCAGCGCCATCGCCGCAAGCACCGCGAAATCGACCGCTTTCCGATTCAGTACCGGGAGAGCGCCGGGAAGCCCCAGGCAAACCGGACACACATTGGTATTAGGCGGATCGCCAAAGCGTGTAGAGCACGAGCAGAAAATCTTGGTCACAGTCAGGAGTTGGACGTGCACCTCCAGCCCGATCACGGGCTCGTATCTAGCGTGGGCTGCATGCGACGTTTCCGCGGTGATTACCATGTTGAGTAAATTATAAGAGATCAAGTGCAGAGAGCTGTTGTCAACTGTTGACATCTATTGTTAATGGACATAGATTTTACTAATGAACGTGAACCTTGGTCCAGTCTTCGATGAGTTCGTATCCGAGATGCTTAACTCCGGCTTGTACCAGTCCCAAAGCGAGATCTTACGTGAGGGGTTGCGTTTGCTGAAAGAAAGGGAAGAAGAAAAGCGCCTTCGATTGACTGAGTTGCGCAAACAAATCGCTGTGGGAGCCAAACAAGCTGACCGAGGTGACCTGGTGAACGGCGATCGAGTCTTTGCACAGATCCGGAGAAGGAGTGGTCAGCGAAAGCGTGCCAGGAAGTGACAGGGTTTGTTTTAACCCCCGCCGCTGCACGCGACCTCATCGGAATATGGGACTACCTCGCCGAGACCAATCTCACGGCCGCGGACCGTGTTCTACGAGCCTTGCAGAAGGCAATGCGGAGATTGTCTCGCGAACCTAGCATCGGCCACTTGCGGGAAGACTTGGCAGACCGCCAGCACCGGTTCCTTTTAGTGTATTCCTACCTGATCGTGTATCGTCCCGAAACCAAACCACTGCAGATACTCCGCGTGCTGCACGCCGCTCGTGATGTTCAATCCCTTTTGGAAATTGCTCCTGACGAAATGTGAGGCTATGGTTTCGACGGCGCACTTAGATATTTCTCCAGCGGGACTTCGAAATACATCAATTCATTCCCTTTGGCGTCGCGCACGCCGGTCAGATAGAAGCGTGCGCCCGCAAGCGGGTTAGAAATTCCCGATACGTCAAAGAACATGAAGCCGGCCTGGGTGCCGTGGGGTTCGACCGCCTTGGCGGCAAACTGGGAGTTCTGAATCTCCTCCATCTCGTCCTTGCTCATACTGCCCTTCGCCTTCTTGGGCCAAGGCAAGGGATTCGGAGAAACGTTCCCCGTGGGCCTGGAAACGCGCCGGTAAATATCATCTTCCGTCGCGGCCGGAATTTTGGTCCGGTTCACAGTGACTAGTTGCGCATTCATTCCCGCCAGCGCGACCGGTTGATTGCCATCGTTAGTGATCACTACGAATATGGGCATGAGGCCGATGTCACTGTAGCGAATTGAAAAGATGTTCGCCTTGTCCGCCATATCGTACGGATCGAGCCCCAACGTTACAGCTTCAGTGGGGTGCTCATCATGCGCGGGATAGGTCTTTGCTGGCTGTGCGGCTGGCATCACGAAGTGCTTTCCCGCGAGGCATACGATCGAAGACAGCAACAGAACCGAAACTGCGATCAGCGCTCGCAACCGCTCAGAACCCCTACAGGTGCATGCCATATCGGTGATTATAGGATGCAACCTCGCTAAACGGTGGTGCCTCGGCCGTCCGATATGCAGGTAGAATGTCCCTTCTCACATGTATTTGATCTACAGTGCGGTGCTGGCGGCGGGGCTGCTGGTGAGCCTGCCCTATTGGCTACTGCAAGGGTTGCGCCACGGCAAGTACCGCGCCGGTTTAGGCGAGCGCTTAGGACAGATTCCGCGGCGGCTGGTGGTTCAGCCCGCGCGGCCCGCGATATGGATTCATGCAGTGTCTGTTGGCGAGGTTTTGGCAGTCAGTGGCTTGGCGGCAGAACTCGCGAAGCAGTTTTCGCAATATCGAGTCGTCATTTCCACTACGACGGATACCGGTCAGAAGCTGGCTCGGTCGCGCTTCGGCGTGGAGAATGTCTTTTACTTCCCGCTCGACTTCGCCTTTGCCATCCGCCCGTACCTGCTCTTGTTACGGCCCAGGCTGATTGTGATCGCAGAAACTGAATTCTGGCCGAACTTCCTGCGGCTTGGCCACGCCAGCGGGGCTCGGATTGCGATCGTGAACGCCCGTATTTCGGACCGCTCCCGGCCGGGATACCGGCGCATGCGGCGTTTGCTGACCCGAATCTTGCAGCACGTAGATTTATTCTTAACCCAGACAGAAGAAGACGCTCGTCGACTTGAAGAAATCGGCGCATCCAAAGAGCGGCTCCAAATCACCGGCAACCTGAAGTTTGATGTTCCTGCACCAGATGCGCCGCCCATCGTGGCCAGCCTGCAAGCGGCTTTTCGAGATACTGACGCTGGCCCGGTGATCGTTTGCGGCAGCACGGTCGATGACGAAGAGCCGCTGCTGCTGCAAGCTTTTCAGAACATTCTCGCCAGTCATCCTCGTACCGTGATGATTCTGGCGCCGCGCCGTCCCGAACGGTTTGGCGAAGTGGCCGAATTGCTCGATGCACTCAGGATTCGATTCTGGAGGCGTTCCTTGTGGAGCGGCGATCCGGTTGTCGGCGGGGTTCTGTTGATCGATACAATTGGCGAACTCGCAGCCCTATACGCGCTAGCGGACATAGCGTTCGTCGGCGGCAGCCTTGTCCCTCGCGGCGGACATAATATCATCGAACCTGCGCTGCACGGGGTTCCCATTGTCGTGGGCAACCATACGGAGAATTTTCGGGACATCGTGACCTTGTTTCAAAGTCGCGACGCCGTGCGCGTGGTCGGCCCGGCCGAGCTTCCGCTGGTACTGATGGAACTCATCTCGAACCCGAGCGAACGCCAGGCTCTGGGCCGTCGGGCAGCGGAGACTTTGCATGCCCAAACAGGGGCCACGCAGAGAACCGTTCAAGCGCTGGAAAAGCTGTTAACACCCTCTGATGTTCGGGTAGGGACGGGTCGTGGCATGTCTTGAGGAAAGGCGAAGGAACGGTTGCGGCCAGTGGAAAGCCGTGTCGTGAGTGCGGTGAATGAACTTCTTGTCCTCCATCTTCGGAGCAGGTGTGCGGGCGCGCAACGCGCTCTACGACCGCGGCATCGTACGCTCGCAAAAATTACAAGGGCCCGTTGTCAGCGTCGGCAACTTGTCGGTTGGAGGCTCGGGCAAAACGCCGTTCGTCCTGCTTTTGGGAGAATTGCTGAAGGCGCGTGAGGTGCCGTTTGACATTCTGTCTCGCGGCTATGGTCGCCAGAAACGCGGTCTGGCAGTCGTGGATCCGGGAGGTTCGGCCCGGGATTTTGGTGATGAGCCTCTGCTATTAGCTCGGCGCCTGGGGGTCCAGGTGATCGTTGGCGAGGATCGCTACGAAGCTGGCCTCTTCGCCGAGAAAAGCTTTGGCCCGCAGCTTCATCTCCTGGATGACGGCTTTCAGCATCGCGCCCTAGCCCGTGATTTCGACATCGTGCTGGTTACGCCCGAGGACGCACGCGACCGGTTTCTACCCTCTGGGCGGCTGCGCGAACCGATCGCTTCATTGGGGCGTGCAGATGCCGTTGTTCTGAGCAGCGGTGCATCGCCCACATCGTTTCCGCTGAATGGCAAGCTCGTATGGCGCGTGCGGCGGGGTATTTCGCTGACGGATGTTCCCGCTCGCCCGGTCGTTTTCTGCGGGATTGCCCGGCCGCAGAATTTCCTTCTGCAGCTTCGGACCGCAGGCGTTGAACCTATGGCGCAAGCGCTGTACCGTGATCACCACGCCTACTCCGAACGCGATGTGCAGGACTTGTTGAAACTACGCCAGCAGAGCGAGGCCGACGGCTTTATCACCACCGAGAAAGATGCGATCAACCTGGGCGGGTATCTCGACGCACTAAAACCTGTGGCGGTGATTCAGGTCAAGATGGAACTTCTGGACGCGGCTAACGCAGTCGATACCATGTTGAGGATCATTGCTGATCGAACGGCACGGCGTGAGAAAATCGGTGCCTGAGCACAGCGGAAGTTGATATCTGAATGACGAAACACCCCAAAGAGACGGAGCGGCTAAGAAAGATCGTCGAGTCATTCTCTAACGTCACAATCACTGTGGTTGGCGATCTGGTGGCCGATGAATTCGTTTTTGGTGAAATCTCGCGCGTCTCGCGGGAAGCTCCCGTGCTGATTTTGAAACATCGGGAGCGCACGATCGTGCCGGGAGGTGGCGCCAATGCGATCAATAATCTCGCCGATCTGGGAGTCAACGTCCTGCCGGTCGGCCTGGTTGGAGACGATGAAGCTGGACGCTTGTTGTTGAAAGCTTTTCGCCACAAACATATTCCGGTAAGCGGAGTCTTGAAAGACAAGGGCTATACAACGGTGACCAAGACCCGCATCCTCGCGGGCATGACGCACACTGCCCGGCAGCAGGTGGTCCGAGTTGATCGCGAGCCAGAAACCGAGCCCAACCGTCATCTAAAACGCGAACTCGTGCTGGCGGCGCGGGAGTACGTGCGCGCCTCGGATGCGCTGCTCATCTCCGATTACGGCTATGGCGCGGCGAGTCCGGCGATCCTCAATGCAATCCGCGAACGAGGGCGTCTCGATGGAGTTCCGGTCGTCCTGGATTCACGTTACCGCATCTTGCAATATTCCGGCGTGGTCGCGGCCACACCCAATGAACCGGAGGTCGAAGCTGCTTTGTGTGTGCGCATCGGCAACGATTGGCCGCGGTTGTGCTCGGCTGGTGACCAGGTGATGTCGCAGATGAAACTGCAATCGCTGGTGATTACTCGTGGACGCGACGGCATGGCGGCCTTCTCCGGCAAACATAAGCCAGTGGACATCCCAATATTTGGATCGGATCAAGTCGCGGATGTGACCGGAGCGGGCGACACGGTGATCGCCACTTTCGCTGCCGCGTTTGCGGCCGGCGCCAGCACCGAAGAAGCCGCGTACCTGGCGAATTATGCGGGTGGAATCGTAGTGATGAAGCGCGGAACCGCAACCGTGTCGCGGCACGAGCTACTCGACGCGCTGGAACAATCGCCACCGGCGACAAGAGCCCACTGAATGTCCACGCAGAAAATCGTAAACCGTGAAGGGCTGAAGCAGCGCGTTGCCGCATGGCGTCAGGCGGGCGACTCGGTTACGCTCGCCAATGGCTGCTTCGACCTCCTGCATGTCGGCCATGTGCGCTACCTGCACGCCGCTAAACAGCTTGGCGGACGCTTGATCGTCGCTATTAACTCCGATGACTCTGTCCGCGCGCTGAAAGGAGAAGGCCGTCCGCTCATGCCGGCCGGGGAACGCGCCGAGATTCTTTCGGCATTGGCTGACGTGGACGCAGTGGTTGTTTTCCCTGAGCGTGACGTACGGGCCTTGATCCGAGAAGTTCGCCCGGACGTCCACGCCAAAGGCACTGACTACACCGCCGACACCGTGCCCGAGCGCGATGCCGTCGTGGAGTCCGGTGGCCGGGTAGAGATCGTGGGCGATCCCAAGGACCACTCAGCCACTGAGATTATCCGGTCGCGGATCGGACCGCGACGTTCCTGAGCATGCACGCGCCGGTCACAGGCTCCTCCGAGAATGCTGCGTTGTTCAACCCCCGGAGGTTGCTGATCGTGCGTCTGGGCTCGATGGGCGACATCATTCATACGCTCCCTGCCACGACTGCGTTACGAAGCGCATTCCCGGAGGCAACCATGGGTTGGTTGGTTGAGGAGCACTGGGCGGAGCTGCTGTGCACGTTGGCTGAGCCTCGCTCTGGGCCGCGTTCGCCACGAAGGCCGCTGATTGACAGGATCCACACTGTAAATACGAAGACGTGGCGCAGGTCGCTGCTATCCACGCAGACTTGGGAGCAAATTGCGGCGGGGCTCAGCGAACTGCGTGCGCAACGATACGAAATGGCTGTGGATTTCCAGGGAGCGCTCCGATCGGCCGTGCTGGCGCGTTGGTCGGGAGCGCCCACGCTATACGGGGTCGCGCAACCTCGCGAAAATATTGCCAGCATGTTCTATACCCGGCAGGTAATTGCCCGGGGCGGCCACATCGTCGAGCAGAACCTTTCTCTGGCGGAAGCCGTTGCCCGACGTCCATTGGAGATGCCCAAGATAGAATTTCCCCGTGACGAGTCTGTCGAAAAACAATGGGAAGACCGCTTGCGGCAGATTGGCGATTTCGTTCTGCTCAATCCGGGCGCGGGCTGGGGCGCAAAGCAGTGGCCGGCGGAACGATATGGATATGTGGCCAGGCGATTGGCGGAAGATGGTGTCAAAGCGCTGATCAATTTCGGTCCGGGCGAAGAATCACTGATGCGAGCTTGTGAGTCAGCTAGCGAGGGCACGGCGGAAGGCATTGCCTGTTCACTTACAGAGTTAATTGCGCTCACGCGCCGCGCGCGCCTGTTCATCGGCGGGGATACGGGCCCAATGCACATGGCTGCAGCGTTGGGGATTCCGGTAGTTGCGATTTTCGGACCCACCAATCCGGCGCGCAATGGCCCGTTCGGGACTCGCAGCATCGTATTGCGCAGCCCAACCAGTCCGACCACTCACTCCCGTCGCACGCAACCCGATCCCGGAATGCTGGAGATCAGCTCTGATGAAGTGGTTGCCGCTGCGCGAAAACTGTTGAGGAGCGGCCGTGGCTAACTTCACCTGGAGGAAAATCGCGCGTCGCATCCGCGTGCCTTTGGGTTCCGCTTTCACCGCGCTGTATTTATGGCTCGCCAGTCCCACAGGTATATCCATGCTGATCGGGGCCGCGCTCGTCATTCCCGGACTCGCGATTCGTGCGCTGGCATCCGGGCACGTGCAGAAAAACCAACAACTCACGACTACCGGGCCTTACGCCTATACCCGCAATCCACTTTATCTCGGTTCCCTGATTCTGGCCGTAGGCTTTGCTATTAGTGCCCGAAATTGGTGGGTTGGGGCAGGGCTAATTTTGATTTTTCTCTCGATCTACCTTCCCGTGATTCGAGGAGAAGAGGCATTCTTAGCGACGCATTTTCCAGAATTCGCGGAGTACGCACGCCGGGTCCCTCGCCTGTTGCCTCGGCTGAGTCCGTTTGGCCGAGGCGGCGGAACGTTTTCGTGGGACTTGTATTGGAAGCATCGCGAGTACAATGCGACACTAGGTTCAGCGGCGATAATGGCGGCATTGGCGGTTAAACTGCTCAGGGTTCCCCGGTAAAGGGATCGCGAGCCTCATTCCCAGATATGGAATCCTGCGTCTAAACCATATGCGCACTTACCTGAACCTCAATCCGGCGTGGTGTTTGTTGGCAGTGCTCTCGGCATCTTTGTCCGCGGGTCAGGCTACTCCCTCGACGCCGTCGATCCAATCGCCGGTTTCCACCATAAGCGCGGCCCCCGCCGCACGGGTAATTCCTCCCCCTCCGAATTATGCTTTTCCAAACGGGCAGACGTATGTGTATGGCGTCGAATGGCATCTTTTCAATGCTGGAACGGCCAGAGTCGCGCTGGGGCTTGAAGGCGGCCAGGAACACGTTACCGCAGTAGCGAACTCCGCCGGCGTGGTAAATGCGTTGTACAAAGTGCAGGATCGTTTCGAAGCATTCTTCGATCCGCACACATTCTGCTCGCTGCGGGTTTCGAAGCATTCAGAAGAAGGTGCTCATGCGCGCCAGACCGAACTGCGTTTTGATTACTCGCGAAACAAGAGTGTGCTCGATGAAAAAAATCTGAAAACCGGGGAGCAGAAACACGTGGAAAACGACCTTCCCGCGTGCGTTTCCGATGTGGTTAGCGGATTCTATTACCTCGCGTCATTGCCTCTCCAGTCCGGCAATACCTACACTTTCCCAATTAACGATGGAAACAAGACGACCGAGGTCACGGCGCGGGTCGAAGGACGGGAGCAGGTCAAAGTGCCTGCCGGCACATTTCAGACAGTGCGGGTTCGCGCGGAGGCGATATCCGGCGCTTTGCAGGGTAAGGGCACGGTATGGGCATGGTTCACCGATGATGCCAACCACACTCCGGTGCAGATGCGGTCGAAACTAGGGTGGGGAACTCTGCTGTTCCGCTTGCAGACAATAGAAAAGCAGTGACGGATTTCTGCCCGCAACTACTTCTGCGCCAGTAGCGCCTTGGCCCGGCCGAGTTCTGGACGATCCGAATTGGATCCGTCGCATACCTTCACGAGTTGAGCGTAGTAACTGTTCGACTTTTGACTGTTGCCCGCCATTTCGGAAGCTCGCGCCGCGCCGTACAACCCGTTGAAGCGATTCGGATGAAACTTGAGGTCCGCCTCGTACTCAGTCAAGGCTTGCTCCGGACGATTCATATCCAGCATCATGTCGGCCAGCATTTCGCGCGCGGGGATCGCCAAAGGTTCGTCGCCCTCCGCCTCTTCTTTTTCTGCTATGGCGCGCAACGTCTTGATCGCTTCATCGTTGTTGCCTTCCGCGTGAGCCACCCAAGCTGCCGCTTCCTGACGATCCTGCTCAACCGCAGCGGCAAAGCTCGTTTTCTTCTGCTTCAAAAGCGTACTGTGAATGTTTTCGATCGCGGCCACATTTTTTCGCGCCTCGGCCACATTCCCGGTGCGGGCGGCGCCAATTGCCCGAGCCCAGTAGGTAATCGAATTGTCTCCGGTTTCCGCCCCGGGAACCAGCGCCAGAGAAGCGGCATCGTTCCAGTGATGCATCTCGAGCACATACCTGGCGGAAAAAGTTACCAGCGCATCCGTCCGCGGGTCGAAGTCCATCCCATACATGTCGTCCTTCTTCGCCGGCATCGCCTTCACTTCTTCGATCACTCGTTGCGCATCGGCTTCATGTCCCGATTGCAAATAAGCGTAGACGAGAAAATCCATGGCATGGAACTGGTGGCCTGCGCCGCCCATATGCATGGCTTCGGTCTTGCGTGTGGCCGCAATCGAAGCCAGGTTGGAGTCGATATCGTCCTGCCACAAACCCAAGCGGGCGAAGATGTGCGACGGCATATGCAGCGCATGAGGAGCCGCCGGAGCAATCTTTGCGTAACGTCGCGCCGCTGGGAGTCCAAGCTCTGCCAACTGCGGCTTGTCGTAGCTATGAATCAAGTAATGCGCGACACCAGGATGATCGGGCTCGACCGCGAACAGTTTTTCCAGGACCGCCGCTGCCTGCTTCCGATTGGCGAAGGTCGTGTCATTGTCAGGTTCAGAGGCCAGAAGGGATAGCGCATAGAAGGCAGCTGCTTCGAGATCGTCGGGATAACTGTGATAGGTCGTTTCCATGGCCTGGCAATAGGCGTTGGCTCGATCCTGATAGTCGCGCTTCTTGCCGCGGTAGAACGCGTCCACCGCGACGATATAGTCACGCTCGCGTCCAGTCTTCGGATGGAGCGATTTCGCGTTCTTAACCTCTGCCTGGCCTCGCTTGATGGTTGCCGCGTCCGGTTGGTTCCAGAGCTGATGCCAGATGCTCATGGCAATTCCCCAATGCGCCATCGCGCACTGCGGATCGTCTTTCGCTATCTGTTCAAATTCTTTCTCAGCTTCTTCATACCAGAATGAGTGCAGCAGGGCGACGCCGCGTTCGAACGGTTTCTGCACCGTCGCGGCGCACGAAACCGGAAAATGCACCATTCCGAGCTGATCCGTGGTCAGATCTTCGTGGTGATGGCCTTCATCGGCCAGCGCTTCAAAGGTAAGCAGGAGGACGAATATGAGGGTCAGAGCAACTCGCTTCATGAAACACTCCGCTAAATAGGGAGTCTATCCGCTGCACGTGAGAGGGTCAAACGGACGCATTGGTCGACCGATTTGCAAGTGCCAACCTACGGGCAGAAAGCTTGCCTCGGCCGTTATTGGAGTCGGAAACGTTCGTTCATCAATCGCTGAAGGCGAGGTTTGTAAAGAATATCGTAGGCGAACTCTTTGTCCGGAAACATCGCCAGGGCGGCACGCTTGGCGCCGGCCGCCAGTTCGGAGGCTTCTTCGACGGTGAGGTTCGGGTCCTGGCCAATCACCGACATCACCATGCTGATCATGATTTGCAGCCGCCGGATATTTCGCGCCTCATGTTCTCTTTCGCTCATGCTGGCCGGTTGTCCCCGTCGTTCCATGCCCATGATGCCTCCAACGCGATTTAACGGTTAGATGTTCCTCGACGGGAGCGCGTTGCGCCCGTTCTTCTAGGTTATTCTCGTGGCAAGGCGGCCGCAGCGCAATGGCCTCCTGGGCGTAGACCTTCAGTCACCTTTAAACAACGAGCGTTTCGATTCGTGTCGACGCTAAATGATCGTCCTCACCGAATGTGCCCCCAACATCACCTCGGCGAGTTAGAATCGAAGATGCGCGGCCGCGACAAAGCGCGGCTGATTGGTTCAGGAGATCATCCTGATTGGGAGGGAAAGATGGCAGACTCGACTTCCGCGTCGAAAGAACAGCATCCGAATCCAAATGAGAAACTAGTACGGGTCTTTGACACCGAACAGGAATCGGAAGCGATGGTGGTGCACGGCTTACTCGAGTCCGCCGGCATTGACTCTGATCTCACTTCTCTCGACGCGCAACAGGATATTCTGCCCGGTGTCGGTGGGACTGTGATTTTGGTGCGCGAGGAAGATGCCGCCAAGGCGCGGAAAATGATTGAGGAATACCGGCAAACGCCAGACGAACTTGAAACTGCGGAATATGCTCTCAATGAAGAGCCGCCAACTGAGAGCTAACGGTTTTGCCGTCCAAATAGAAAGTGACTGCTCCATCCATGTCTGTCCGGTACGTAACAACGTGGCCCTCAGCCAGCCGATCAAGAACCTCCCGTCTCGGATGCCCATAAACATTGCGCGTGCCCACTGAAATGACCGCGAAATGTGGATGCACTGCCGCCAGCAATTCCGGGATGGTCGAGGTCGCACTACCGTGATGAGCTACTTTGAGAACGTCGGCTTGCGGGTTCTCCAGGGCAACTTGCTTCTCTGTTTTCTTTTCCGCGTCTCCCTCAAGCAAAGCGGAGGTTGAGCCATAACTGATCTTCAACACCAGGGACTCGTCGTTCGGTCGGGAAGGGTGCGCCTCGGCATCGCGTGGCGGGGCCAGTACTGCGACATTCGCTCCACCGATTTCAAGATTGTCTCCCGCCTTGTGAAAAATGATCGGGATCTTCAGCGCCTTTGCTTCACGTAGAAGCGTCTGCAGCTCCGGACTCGGCGAATCCACTCCCAACCACAATTCCCGCGGATGAAAGTTAGCCAGCACCGCGCCCAGTCCACCCATGTGGTCGGCGTGGGCGTGCGTGAGCGCCACGATGTCGAGCCGCTGAAACCCCCGCGACCAAAGGTAGGGCGACACTACGTCCTCGCCAATATCCAGTTCCGAGTGCATCCAGAACGGTATTCCTCCGGCATCGATCAGGACGGTGCGGCCCTGTGGCGAGACCAGGAGGATCGAATCGCCCTGGCCAACATCGATGGCAGTGAGTTCGAGCGCTCCGGGCCGGAGCTCCGGATGCGGGGGAACGTCGGAGATCCAGAAAGCGCTGACGGCTAAGGCCAGCCATCCGGCGGCGACGAGCACCCAGCGGCGGCGACTCAAAACCATCGCCAGCACCAGGGCGGCGGCGCTCAACAGAATCACAGCGATTTGCGGCGTCGGCACGCGAGTGTCAGCGATCCGCAAAGCACCCAACCATCGCACCGACCCATTCATTCCCTGAAGTGCCACTCCCGCAATAAATGCGGGGAACTTCGCCAGCGTGAGCGAGATGTAACTTGTCGTCAGGGCTGCAATGGCGGTGATCATGATGATTTCGGTGAGAGGCACCGCCAGTGCGTTCGCCGGTAGTGACACCAGCGTTGAGCGATGAAAGTAGTAAGCCATGGGCAGCGCAAATCCAGCCTGAAGCACGATGGAAACCACGAGAAACTCGCAGCTCACAAGCAGCACGCGAGCAATCCCCGGGAGCAAGATCAGGGGAAAGCGCTTTCCCAGGAAGCGTTGGAGCCTGCCAGTAACCATCCGCATATCGAGCCGGATCTGGGCGAGCGGGGGGGATAGCGCGGCATCGTAGCCGGTCGCATCGATGCTCTTTAAAGCACGAGACAAAGGTTTCGTGGTGCGCTCCAGGAACGGAGTTGCGATTCCAGCGATCACCAAAACGCAAAGGAAGCTGAGCTGAAAGCTGGCTCCCAGCAGCGCCGCCGGATCGACAACCAGTAGCGCGAGCGCGGCTGCTCCGATGGTGTTGAGAATTGATTTTCGCCGGTAAAGCAGCCTTGCACCCAAGTACAACGCCAGCATCAATGTGGCCCGCCACACTGGAGCACCAACGTCGGTCAGGAGGGCGTACCCAACCATCAGCAGAATTGTGGTCGTGCTCGCCACAAGATCACTCATCCGCATTCGGCGCAACAGCCAAAATATTACCAGTGCGAGAACGGCGATTTTCAGTCCAGAGATCACCAGCACGTGGTAAGTGCCGGTGCGTTGGAAGTCGGTGAGGGTTTCGCGGCCAAGGAACGAATTCTCGCCAATGAGCATGGCGTCGAGCAGCAGAGCCTCGTCAGGCGTCCAGAGTTGATGAATTTTCTCCAGCAGGTTTCTACGCAGACACGTCCGCCAGAGTTCAGCACGGTTGCCCGCGAAGCCCGGCAGCAGTTCGACCGCTTCCGTTTTGGTTGACCCGAGTGCGACGATTCCGTTTTCCGCCAAGTACCCCGTGTAATCGAACGCGCCTGGATTTCGAAAATTGCGCGGCGGATACAGTTTGGCGGGGAAGCGCAAACGATCTCCGTAGCGGAATGGGCGCGTGGGCGGGGCCACGGCTTCGGATTCCTTCTTTGCGTCGCGGCCGTAGATGCTGACGCGAAGGCCGGAGCGAACGCCAAAGGTTTCGTTCTCAGTCCCAATTTGTTCCGTCTCCAGGTCGACCCTCTGTTGATCATCACCGACACCCTTACCCAGTAGATTTCCTTCCTTGGTTATGTGAGCCGTAACAACCACGTCGCGTCCATCCGCAAATGCGAGAGCGCCCGTGCTGCACTGATTCTCTGGGGCACGCACTTGCATCATCAATGCCCCCGTCACCAAGAGGGCTGATAAAGCAAGGCTAAAGGCCGGCTTGGGGCGCCGGCGGAGGAAATAAGCTCCAGACGCGGAGAACGCAATCGCTGCCACGAGCCACCACAGCGGTGGCCGCCAGAGGTAGAAGCCGGTAACGATTCCGCCGGCGTACGCCAACGCTGCCCAGAGCATGGGTTGCCGTGAGAGCGGCCGCTGGGAGACATTTGGCGCAGTCGATTGCGGATTCACTGCCCTGCTGGGAACAGGATCGTACGATTTTGGCGGAAGTGCTCGGTCATTGGGCGTCGTCGACCTTCAGAAGCGAAGACCACTACTTGGCATCGAATTGCACATGCCTACCGGGTAAGATGAAACACGCTCTCCAAGTGGTAGGTCTGGGGGAACAGATCGACCAGGTGCACCTGCTCGATGCGGTATCCGGCGCTGAGCAGGCCAGCCAGATCACGAGAGACCGTCGCCGGATCGCAGGAGATGTAGGTCATCCGATGCGCTCCCAATCCGACGAGGCTCTGGACCACAGTTTCCCCCAGACTGCTCCGTGGCGGGTCCACCACCACGAGATCAGGCTGCAACTTGCCACCCGGGCTCCGCAAGAAATCGGCGGTAGTTGCCCGGACAGCCTTCACGTTTGCTGGTGAATTGTGGACCAGGTCGGCGTGGGCCGTCTGTGACGATTCAACTGCGATTACCTGTGCAAATCTTCGGCATAAGATTGTGGAAAAGAGCCCGACACCGGCATACAGATCGAGGGCTGTGTCACCCGAAAACCCCTCCGTGGCGATCTTCGCCAACTCATTGATTAAATGGCGGTTAATTTGGAAAAAGGCTCCGGCGCTCACGCGGTAGGTCGCCGCGTCAGTCCGATAATTGATTTCTCTCGCTCCAGACGCTGCCATCTGTTTCGCGGGCGCATTCACGCCCGCGTCTGGCGACCTTGACTTGAATACCACGATGCCGACGATTTCAGGCAAGGCATTCGACAAAGTGGCGGCCCATTCTCTGACTGGAGTACTCGGAGTTTCGGGTTCACAGGACGCCTCGATCAGGAGTTGCGTGTCCTCGGCATTGACGAAAAACTCAATCTCGCGAATTCTGTCCGGCACCGTGGATCCGCGTCCCAATTGCCAGAAGGAGGCAATCGCGCGATTGATCAGCGGTGAACTGACCGGACACTCTTCGACCGGAAGCAGTTCGTGCGAGCTGATTTTGTAATAGCCCATCGCGAACCCGGGAGTTGTTCGGACCTTGAGCCGGGTACGGTTGCGATAGTTCCAGGGCGGCGAAGGATGGATTGTTATCGATGCTTCCAGTTCCAGCTTGGCAATACGCCGAAGATTTTCTTTCAGGATTGCGGCTTTGATTTCCAGCTGATGCTCGTAGCTGGCGTGCTGATAGTGGCAGCCGCCGCAGCCAAGAAAATAAGGACAGTGCGGCTCGATTCGCTGCGAAGAAGCTTGCAGAATGGTCTCCGCATGGCCCCGTGCAAAGCCGCGCTTCTGTTCGCAGCAGCGAAGCTTCGACTCTTTCGCCTTCAAGCACAAAGGGCACGAACACAGCTTTGCCGCGGCCGTGTTCATCGGCAGGCAGCCGCGCCAGGCCGTCGCCGCCATAGACGAGTTTTTCGATTGTGAGTTGCAAGCGAGGATTCTACCGGAACGACGAACGAACAGGTAAAAGAATTGCACAGCATTTCACATGTAAAACAAACTCAGCCTCGGCAACCCGATATTTTTCCAGCAGCCGCTTGTGCACGTACTGCTTCAGCAGTTGCTCGATTTGCGCGGCCGGCATTTTGCGGCGATAGGGCGCCAGTTCCCGATCAGCTTCGGCCCGCACGGCGACAATCTGCTCGTCAGGCGTCGCCGCCAGCAAAACAGCAAATAGTTTCTCTTCTGCGACCGTGAGCCGGCGCTCCAGATCTTCCAGTCGCGGCAGAGTTTTCGCGGCCTCCAGATCGGCGGCGATGTCGCGCAGTGTGCTCGCGGTCTCTCTAGCCAGCGGTGTTGCGGCAATCCCTTTTGCCTCGGGAAACTTCGCAGCGTCCAGTTGCTCCGCGTTGCGCCGGAGAAAAGCGGCGATTTCGGCTGTCTGAAACCCGCTTGTCGCTCCTGGCCCGGACTGGCGGCTCCCACCGCCGCTTCTTTCATCTCCTCGGCCGCCACCAGCACTGCCTGCGCGCAATAAGCCAGGCTGTTGACCTTCTGCGATTTCGACGGCCGCTGCTCGTACTTGTCAAACGCCGCATCAATGCCGCGCAAGACCGCCTCGAGCGGAATGCCCGCATCCTTCCAGGTCTCGATCAGCGCCCAGTCCAGCGGGGACAGCAGCAGAGCGCTCCCGCGGCGCCGCTGAAAATGTTCCTCGATTTCGGTGAAATAGTTGAAGTAGTTTTCCACGACAGCTCTAGCGGGAGCGCGGCTTGCTGCCGGAAGAGGCTTGGGGCGCCGGTGCAGGCTTCCCGGCAGGTTTGGCGGGCAGCGTTGCGCTCCCAGATGATGCGCAGACCTTCCAGGGTCAGGAATTCGTCCACCTGCTTGATGTATTTCGAGCCCGTGCCGAATAGCGAAGCCAGCCCGCCGGTCGCAATCACTTTGGTTTCCTTCCCCAGTTCCTGACCAGCAACTCCAGGATTCCGTCCACCAAACCCAGATAGCCATAGTAGAGGCCGGACTGCAGGCTGCCGACGGTGTTGGTGCCAATGATTTGCGCGGGCTTGCGGATGTCCACGCGCGGCAGGCGCGCGGTGCGCTCGAACAGCGCGTCAGCGGAAATCCCAATGCCCGGGCAAATCACTCCGCCCTGATATTCTCCCTTGGAGGACACGCAATCGAATGTGGTCGCGGTGCCGAAATCCACCACCACGCACGGACCGCCATATTTTTCGAATGCCGCGACGGAATTCACAATGCGGTCCGCGCCCACCTCGGCCGGGTTCTCGTAGTGCACCGGCATGCCCGTCTTCACGCCTGGCTCGATGAAAAGCGGCTTGGTGTTGAAGTACCGCTCACACACTTGGCGCAGGGTGGAATCGAGAGGCGGCACAACCGATGAAATCACGATGCCGTGAATTCCTTTGGCTTCGAGGTTGTCCATGGCAAACAGATTGCGGAAGAGCACGCCGTACTCGTCCACCGTCTGGGTCGCGATGGTTGCCACTCGCCAATTGGCCAGCAGTCGCTCATAGCGCCGCGACTCGGCTGCTGCCGCATTGCCTTCTTAGCCTGGCTTCCAGCTCGGCTAGCCTCGGCTTCCTTAGCCTTGGCTTCCTTAGCAAAGACACCGAGCACCGTGTTAGTGTTGCCGACATCGAGAACGAGAAGCATACGCTTTGCTATAGTTTTCAGGATGGTCTGACCGTCCCACTCAGCACTGTGCGCACGCCTTTTGCTGTTCGAACCTTGCAGGAACCCGCGGGCATCCAGGCCATCTGTCACGCCCTCGAAACCGCCGTTCTCTTCGACTTCAACCTGTCGTCCCCGAGCCGAACGACGATCGCTCCTGAAAACGGCGCAATATCGAACTGGGGGCTTCAGCATTCTCCAGCAGGTTGCGATATTCCCGGTCGAGCGATTTTAGCAAAGCCGCGCACAATTCCACGCGCGACCACTCGGTGCCCGTGGCCAAACGCAGAGATGTTGCTACGGCCTGCAAATCGGCGGGAAAACTCGACTGATTCACATTGATCCCGACTCCCACTACGACATAGCGCACGCGCGTGACCTCGGCGTTCATCTCGGTCAGGATGCCGCAGAATTTCTTCCCATCGATCAAGACATCGTTGGGCCACTTCAAATCGGGAGTCACTCGCGAGTCGATCTCCTGAACCGCGGAGTGGACGGCCAATCCGGCAGCGAGCGAGAGAATGAGCACGTCAGACGGCGGCAGGGCCGGGCGCAGAAGCGCCGAGCAGTAAATCCCGACCGACCGCGCGGAGTGCCACTGGTTTGCGCCCCGACCGCGTCCCGCGTTCTGTTGCTCAGCCAGAAAAACGCTGCCCTCGGGAGCGCCAGCCGCGGCCGCTTCCATGGCCGCTGAGTTGGTCGAGCCTATCTTGTAATAGTGATGCATGTGCTTGCCGAAAATCGAGCCGTGCAATTGTGGGGCAAGCATATCCGGCAGCAGCAGGTCGGGCATGGACTTCAGGCTATAGCCGGTTGACGGATGTCCGGCAATATCGACTCCGAGATCGCGCAGTTGCTGAACCAGTCGCCACACTTCCGAACGGCTGGTGCCGATCTCCGCCGCGATCTTGGTTCCGCTCACGACGACGGTCGCGTGGGCGATCAGCAGACGCACAATGCGCCCCAGCCGGGCGTCGGTTTGCGGCGCGAGCTTTTGTGGCGCAGGTGCTCCTGCCTGCGAAGGCCGGTTTTTGGCTGATTGCGCGATGCGGGAATTATGAAGGATAGACCGCAAAACAGCAATCGCGGTCTACCGGTCGTGCCCGTTCATTGCGACTGTCTCGGTGAATTTTCCCACCGGGTGACCGAGTCCAAACTGGCCCTCAGCTGTAACGTGGACGGTGCCAGAGTGTGATGGCAAAGTAAGGACCACGGGAGCATTGCCCGATGAGTCGGTAGTGACCAGGCGGTTCGACAGAGTACCAGCTGTCGGTCGTAAACAGTACCGTAGCGCCAGCCGCGCTTCCGCCTGACTTGCCCGCATCGAGTGTGACCGACAGATTCAGTTGGCTACCCGGGGCTCCTTTCTGATGGTCCCCGGTCTTAGTGAAGGACGCGGGTGGATTGCCCACAACGATCCATCCGCTCTGGTTCTGGGCAACGCCCGCATTGTCGATACTCGGAACCGTGAAGTGATAGAAGCCCGGAGCGCTGCCGGCAGTTACGCTAATACTCCCGTTCTGACTGGGCGTGAGATTCGGCTGAGTGACCACGACCGTAATTCCGCTGTCCGACTGCGGAGTGCCGAGAGTCACCGTCCCCGACCCGGAAATAATCTTCGGCTGAAGCGTGGTTTTTCCGCGCGCCGGAACCATGATCGTATCCGGATTCAGATCCCACTCTGCACTCGGGGTAGCAGCCATGGATCCGGTAACCACCAGCAGCGTAGCGCTGTAAGGCGCGAATTTCCTGCTGGATGTCCACGCCTTTGGAGATGAGGCCACAATTTTCGTGGGCGACTTCGCCGAGAGCGTGTAAGTCGTAACTTGCTTCGGCGTGAATCCGTTCATCACGAACTGGGTTTGAACTGCAACCTTCGGACTCTTGTTGATGACCATCAAGGTCAAGGTCTTGCCCGTCGGATCCAGCGCGCGCGTAACTGCTGAACAAGTTCGGATTGCCGTCATTTGTGGCCAAGACCGATGTCGTCGCAAAGGTGTGATGCTGTCCGTCGTAATTACGGAACAACTTCAACGCCTGATAGTTGGGATTCGCCGGATCGGGCGCCACCCAGCGAGAGGCCAGATACAAGCGCTCGCGCCCCAGAATGCCATAAGCGTCGGCGTCGGCCAGCGCGGTCGAGAAATCCGATTCGCCCGCGAATGCCGCGCTCCACTCCGTAAAGCTCAGCGGGGTGCCCGGATAGATCATGTTGACCAGCGGCCGCATGCGGGGAATCCGAAACGGAATCCGCTTCTTCGGCTGGATAAAGGTGGCCCACTTTTGATTGATCGAGCCGGATTCGCTGGTATACGTCGGGTCCCAATAGTCGCGATAAATACGCAACGTGAGCGCCTGTTTCTGCGCCTGGGTGTATTGAGAAGTGTCCGGCGCGTCGGGATATGCATGAATATCAAATACGTCAACCGACCTCGTTCCTGCCAGTTGATCCTGCCAATACACTTCGTTCAGCCACCAGGGCAGAAAATCCACACCGGCGTGGGCGCCCTTGTCGTTATTGTTCGCGCCGTTCCAGTAGAACCACCAGCAGCAACTCACCGGCCCGAAGCGGATCGCGCTTGGGTCCCAGCCTTTTAAGGCGCCCGCCTCCGCAAAATAGGTATCGCGCATTTCGTCGTAAGCCGACGGATTGGGATGGACATCGCGATGCGTACCGCTCCAGATATCGATCTCATTGTCCATGTTGTAGAAATGGGGGGCGCTGCCAAATGCCGCAGCCAGCGCCGCCGCCCATTGATCGCGATAGACCGTTCCCTGAGGATCTCCGTTTTGCGGCGAGTCTTTCAGTTCAACATTGGCGTCGGTCGGATCATTTCCGGTTATATCGGTCTGGCAGTCGGGCATGACTCCGTCGCCAGCGTCAGAGTTGTAGGGATCCGCGGCGCATTGAGGACCGTACTTGGCGACCGAAAAACTCCAACCCGACGTCTTCGCCACCCATGGCAGCATGACCATCGTCATTAGCGGATTGCTTCCCGCCGCTTTTACGTCGTTGATGTACTTGATCGAATCGCCGTCACCGATCTCGGTATAGCCAAAATCCTCGAAATACCAGTCGGCCGCCGCATTGTTCGTGAAAGTCTTCCAGTTATAGCGCGAGGTCGCGTTGCCGCCCCAGCGAACCACGGTGAGGCCGCTGTCGGTAATCGTGGCCGCATCCTTGGGATAGCTTCCGCCATACACGTAAGGACTGATCGGATGCCGGTTGCTCGAGAACGTCTACGGTGACGTTGACCGATTGTGCCGGCGATTGTGCCGGCGAATGAGAAGCGGCCTCAGGACGAGCGACATCTCCACTCACTGGCTTCGGGAGCGAACCCCTGCCGCTGCCAGAAGAGCTATTCGAGAAAAGCAGTGCGACGAAAATTGCGATAGCCGTACGCCGGATCGGGTAAGTCATGGGGGGAGGGCCTCCGGTCTCCAGAATACTATCGCTTGGAGGGGCGTAAGTGATTACTCGGAAGTGCAATCCTACAGGGGGCCTCGGCTGGACTTAGAGCTCGGTCGAACGGACAGGTAGTCACTTAGAAGTCAGACTGCCGGCCCTAGGCCGGGGCTAATGCGCATGCTCATGTCCATTGCTTTGGCCGAGTGGGTGAGCGCCCCTACGGAGATGAAATTCACCCCGGTCTCGGCGTACGCGCGGACATTTTCCAGAGTGATCCCTCCCGAAACCTCCAATGGAATACGGCGTTCCAGATGCGAGCAACGCGCGACGGCGCGCTTCACCTCCTCGACCGACATGTTGTCCAGCAGAATGGCCTCGCCACCATGTTCCAGGGCTTGCTCCAACTCGTCCAGGGAGCGTACCTCGATCTCGATGATTTGCGCGCCGCGCCGGTTCTTGTGAGCGCGTTCGAGTGCGGGCACGATCCCGCCGGCCAGAGCAATGTGATTGTTCTTGATCAGAACGCCGTCCGACAGATCGAGGCGATGGTTTTGTCCGCCTCCGCAACGCACCGCATATTTATCGAGCATGCGCAGCCCCGGCACTGTCTTGCGCGTGTCCAGGATTCGCGCCTTGGTACCGGAAACGGTATCGACGAACTGCCGCGTCAGCGTGGCAATCCCACTCAACCGCTGCAGGAAATTCAAGATCACCCGCTCGCAGGAAAGAATCACGCGCGCGTTGTGCCGGATCACCGCGACTGACTGCCCGTTGTGCAGCCGAATGCCATCGAATATTTCGGGATGCGTCGTGACCTCGTAGTGCGAGGTGACAGCGCCGTCCAAAGCGGCGTACACGTCAAGGATGCGCGAAACACAGCCAACGCCCGCGAGAATGCAGTCCTGCTTAGCGAGAATTGTGGCCGACGCCCGCTGGTTGGGATCAATGCAGGCATAGCTGGTCGCATCGCGCGTGGCATGGTCCTCCTGCAGCGCGTTCTCAATGACAGCAGTAATGCGTCGGCTATTCCAATCCATAGGTCAGTCGTTGCCTGCGTGGGGACAGCCGCCCCCAACTGTCCGATCGAGCAAAGCTCGACTATCCCAACTCATTCAGCTTACTCTTAACTTTCTCGCGCAGGATTTCCAGCTCTTGCGCCCGCTTTCGAATTCCCTCGACAACCTTCGCCGGAGCCTTTGCCAGAAATTGCTCGTTCCCCAACTGGCGCCGACCGTTTGCGGTCTCTTTCTCGATCTGCTCCAGTTCCTTTTTCAGCCGTTCGCGTTCCGCGGCGACGTCGATCTTTCTCTCATAAATCACATGCACGTCGAAACGCGCCGTGTGACGCGCCCCGGACAACTTGGCCAGCGAATTCTCGACAAACTCGATCTTCTCAATGTTGGCCAGCCGCTCCACCGAGCCCAGATTCTCTTCAATCAGCCTGTGAATTTCCGGCTCGGATACGAACACCTGGACCGGCACCCGTTGTTTCTGGTCGACTTTCAACTCCGCCCGCAAATTCCGTACGCTGACGATCAGATCCTGCAGGATTGCCATCTCCGTCTCCGCAGCCAAGTCCAGTTGCTTCTCATCGACTTGCGGATACGGCGCCAAAGCAATCGACTTTAACGGCGGTTTCCCATCATAAATCGCGTACCAGATTTCCTCCGTGATAAACGGCATCACCGGATGCAGCAAACGCAGCGCAGCCTCAAAGATGCCGAGCAAATTAGCACACGCGATGCGAGCCGCTGGCTGATCCGCCCCGTCCAACAGCCGTGGCTTGATCAACTCGATGTACCAATCGCAGAATTCGCCCCAGAAAAAGTCATAAATCTGATTAGCAGCTTCGTGGAATCGATAAGTTTCGAGCGCCTCGTTCACCCCTTTGGCAACTCGATTGAAGCGCGAAAGAATCCATCGGTCATCGAGAACAACGGCCTCAAAGCCCGTGTGGGACGGGGTCTCAGACCCGGTCCTGGGCCGAAGGCCCGGCTCGATGCGATCAATGTTCATGAACATGAACCGCGCCGCATTCCAAATCTTGTTGGCGAAATTGCGGTAGCCCTCAGTCCGGCCTTCACTGAAGGCGATGTCGGTCCCCGGCGCAGCCATAGCCGCCAGCGTGAAACGCGTGGCATCCGTTCCAAAGCGCTGAATGACATCAAGCGGATCAACCACGTTGCCTTTGGTCTTCGACATCTTCTGCCGCTCGGCGTCGCGCACCAGCGCGTGAATGTAAACCTGGCGGAAGGGCACGCTGTCGTCCCTCTTGTCGCCCCAACCGCTGGCTTGCTTCAGCTGCGGATCCTGCCGATGTCCCGGCATGAAATGGCATCCGAACATGATCATGCGCGCAACCCAGAAAAACAAAATCTCGTACGCCGTGATCAGCAGCGTCGTCGGATAGAAAACCTCCAGATCGCGCGTCTTCTCCGGCCAGCCCAGAGTCGTAAACGGCAACAGGCCCGACGAAAACCACGTATCCAGCACGTCGGTATCTTGTTTAAGTTCCGACCCGCCGCATTTTGTGCACTTCTCCGGAGCCTCACGAGCCACGATGATTTCGCCACACGCTGCAATGCCACGCCGGAATCCGGTGCCCCCACCACAGTTGCCGCGAGATGCACCAGTCGTGGATGTTATGCATCCAGTTCAGATAAATCTGCTTGTAGTTCTCCGGAACAATCGTGATCTCACCCTGCTCCACAGCCGCGGTTGCGCGCTCGGCAAGCGGCGCGATTTTTATAAACCACTGCGTCGAAAGTCGTGGTTCAACCACCGTGCCGCAGCGATCACACTTTCCGATCGCGATGGTGTAATCCTTTTCCCCCACCAGAAGGCCCTGCTGGCGCAGGTCTTCGAGCACACGCTTGCGCGCCTCGTAGCGATCCAGGCCCGCATACGCTCCCGCATTTTCGTTCATGCGGGCCTGCTCATCGATCACCTCGATCTGCGGCAGGTTGTGGCGAAGCCCGGCCTCGAAGTCGTTGGGATCGTGCGCCGGAGTAACCTTCACCGCGCCGGTCCCGAATTCCGGCTGAGCCAGATTATCGGTGATGATCGGGATCTCGCGATTCATCAGCGGCAAAAAAACTTTCTTCCCGTGCAGATGTTTGTAGCGCTCGTCGCCCGCATTTACCGCAACCGCCGTGTCGCCGAGCATGGTCTCCGGCCGGGTGGTCGCAACCGTAATGAAGTCGTCGGCGCCAACCACCGGATAGCGAATTTCGTACAGCTTGCCCGAAATCTCCTCGTGCTTGACTTCGAGATCGGAAATCGCAGTTCCGCAACGCGGACACCAATTCACGATGTACTTACCGCGATAGATCAACCCTTCTTCGTACAGCCGGACAAAAACCTCGCGCACCGCGCGCGAAAGATTCTCGTCCATGGTGAAATACTCGCGATCCCAATCCACCGAGTCCCCGAGCCGCTTCATCTGGTCGAGAATTGCGCCGCCGTAGTGCTTCTTCCACTCCCAGACGCGCTCAACAAAAGCCTCGCGCCCCATATCACGGCGTTTCTTGCCTTCGCTCGCAAGCTGGCGCTCAACCATCATCTGGGTTGCAATGCCGGCGTGATCAGTTCCAGGAAGCCACAACGTCAGAAAACCGCGCATCCGATGCCAGCGCACGATGATGTCCATCTGCGTGTGGTTGAGCATGTGTCCCATGTGCAGCCGCCCGGTGACATTTGGAGGCGGCAACAGCAGGGTGAATACCGGACGCGTCTCTCCCGGCGGAGGTGCAGAAACAGAAAAGAGTTTTTCCTTGACCCAGTAGTCGGCCCAGCGCGTTTCAATCGCGCCCGGCTCGTACGCTTTAGGAAGATCGTGGGCCATGATTAGATTTAGCATTCAGCATCAGCATTCAGCCAAAAAACAGCATCTATTGCAGGGATGCAAGAGAGATTCTAGGGCTGAGTGCTGAGAGCTGAGAGCTGATCTTTGATCTTACAGGCGGGTCGAAAACGTGGTCAAACGAGGAGGGGGGTAGTACACTTCGGGAAAAATTCAGCTACACCCCATCGGCGCGTGTCCCCTTATTTTGGCAACGGGGCGTACGATAGGGCGTGCGCGAAATACGTCTACAATGTGCCGATTCAGACCTTCCTAACCCGTTGGTCGCTGTCGATGTTCACCCGCGACAAGAGCCAGATCAGGACGAAGATGAAAACGATGGAGATGAAGACGAGGGCGGAAGGAAAGAAGATGAAGACGAGGATGAGGATGAAAGCGATGATGGCTACTCGGAGTGACGCCTCACTAGCAAGCCTCCGAGAATGACGATCCTGAGCATGGTAGTTTGAATTGGCCATTGTAGGCCGCTGAGCTTCATGATCGAGGGCAAGACGAATGAGATGTATTTACTTGTTCGGTGTGATTTTTTCGTCACTAACTGCTGTGATGCTTGGGCAAGCGAAACCGCGACAAGCGTCCTTACCTCAACAGAAGATGTGTGCGGAGCAGGCGAAGAAGATTTTTCACGAAGACAACCCTACCAAGCCGGAACACGCCCTGACGTGGCAGTATACCAGCCACTATGAAGCTCGCACGAATGTCTGCTACATCATGACGTGGGTGGTTACTATGGCAGAAAAGTCAACGAACATTTCTCACGCCGTTTACGACGCTTTTGAAGGACGGGAGTATGCGTCGTTCATCCAGATAGGCAAAGACGTAATGGACTGCGAGATTACTCCGCCTGGTCAAGACAAAATCTTCTGCAAAACGAACGACGAATTCCAGCACCTTGTCGAGAAACACTTCGGGATTGCAAAATGACCACGTTCACTGTTCAATCGAAGCACTCTATTTACTCCGGTTGCCCGGCGAACAAACGGCGCAAGCTTGTGCTAAGGCCTGCTTTCGCCAGTTGAATTACGTAGCGGCGAATAAAAAGCGCATACGTACGCTGACGGAAATTAAATTATCCCGCTGCCAATCAGGATCAAGCAGTAGCATACCCTCATGTGGCAGGTGACTGTCTGCGCCGCATTGTTATTGCTGACATCGACCCGTGGCTTGCCTCAGGAAGGTTCCCCAACGGGGCCCGACTTGAGTGGCGATTACGTACTCATCAGGACAACTGGAGATTTGGTTGGGGTAGCACCGAGGAGATTGCGCATCGTGCAAACTGAGCGTTTGTTTCGGGTCGGGAACGCTGATGATGACGGCCTGATCGCGTGGACCCGCTTTCCACTCCAGACTGATTGGGTTGACGATCATGGCAATGGCAAGGTGAAGGCGTACTTCAGTTATGGCGGCGTGACCACAGAACGAGCCATCAATTTGAAGCAGGGCTACTATCGGCAGTGGGACCAGTGGACCGAGCTCAGCAAAACGACAATCAAAGTTTGCAAAGAGGCGTACGCCCGCAAGTCCTTCTGGGAAGAACTGAGGCAATCTGGTTGTGCCATATATTCTCGGGAATAAGGCGCATCCAAACTTCCCGCGTTGTGCAGGTGCTGATTTTCCTGCTTGCAGCAGCAGTACCCCTCGTGGCGCGTGGTTGACGTAATATCGCTATCACTCATGACCTGGCGGTCAAAACGTGTAATGGCCTCCCTTGAAAATACCTGCAGTCAGTCGCTCGACTGGAATGGAGACTGTGTTGGCGCGAGAATCACTCTGTGGCCGAGAGCCTGCAGACGCTTTACCAGTCGTCGGGTAGTTCGCAGGAGGTTGCGTTTGTCGAAGTAGTTGCCGCCCAGTTCTCGGTACGTGGTTCCTTCCTTCAGCATATGGTAGCCGATAGTCAGGATGGTGCTTGCCACCGCAATGATGGCGCGTTTGCTGCCACGAATCGCGGCTAGTCGTCGAAACTGGGCTTGCAGGTAAGTCGCTTTGGTCTTTGAAGCAGCCCATGCCGCCTCGCACAGAGCCTTGCGCGCCCAGCGATTCCCGTTGCGGGTCGTGCCGCTCTTGCGCTTGCCCGCCGTTTCATTATTCCCAGGACAGATACCGGCCCAACTCACCAGATCCGCGGCGGAAGGAAAGGCATCGACTGTAGGACCGACCTCAGCCACAAGATTCCACGCCAGTCGTTGCTTGACACCCGGAACCGTCATCCAGGCATCGACCGCTTTCTGATAGGGCCGCATCTGCTCCTCAATCGCCTGCTCTAGGCGTGCGATCTTGCTGCCGATGTGATCCAGTTCCTCCAGCATGTCGGCGAGCAGGAAGCGATGGTGCGGCAGCAGACATCCCTCTAGCGCCAGTTGCAGCGCCGGGATCTTCTTCCGCAGTTGCCTCTTGGCCAAGTCGGCCATCCGCTGGGGATTCGTTTCCCCGGCAGCTAAGGCACGCAACATGGCCTGGCCACTGACACCCAGTACATCACTGGCTACCGAAGCCAACTTGACGTTGCACTGTTCCAACAGGCGTTGAATGCGGTTCGCGATCGAGGATTGGTACTGCACCAGCTTGGTGCGGTATCGGGTTAGATCGCGCAAGACGCGGATCGCCACCGGAGGTACATAACTGCCTGCCAGTCGTCCATCTTGCAGGAGCTCGGCGATCCGCGTTCCATCTTTGAGGTCCGTCTTCTTGCCGCGCACCGCCTTATAGTGCTCCGGGTTGATGAGTAGCAACTCGAACCCATGGGGTTCGAGCACATTCCAAACCGGCACCCAGTAAATTCCGGTCGCTTCCATGGCCACCGCTGTGACCTTGGCCTCTGCCAGCCACTGCGCCAGCTCTCGCAGTTGCTGCGTCATGGTCCCAAAGATGCGTTTCTGCTGGCTGCTGGTTCCGTCTTCACTCTCGCTGATCAGACACGCGGCGATGGTCTGTTTGTGTACGTCCAGGCCGCAACAGTTGCGATGCACTCGCATGGCGATCCTCCTCTGCCACCAGCGAAGACGCCTGCACTGGAAGAATCTCCCTTGCGAACTCTCCGGATGGAGGTATCACTTTGCGGTTCCTACGGCGTCCAGCTCAACCTGGTTTGCGGGTTCAACCAACCACACCATTGCCATTATCCGAGCTTGATCGCACAGTGGCGAATCCCATTGTGCGCTCGCTCGCCACAATTTTCATGCTTCGTTGTGACCGAGATATCGGTCATGCTGACCTGGTTACATCACTTGAGAAACCACGCGTTGACCCTCGATTCGAGGAGGGCGCGGATAATGCCAGCGAGAATTTTTCCCTGGTCGACGGTCTCGGTTCCAAGACCTTAATGCACGAACACGTAGGCCGCGCCTTCCTTGGGATCGGCGCCAATCGTGGCGTACGGCGCTCCTGACACAATGACATTCGCAACAGCGGAGACCGAATACCCAAGGTCATCTTGGTTTTTGCCGTCCGCTGCCGTGAGTCTTGCCTTAAATTTCGGTGTAGTCTTCCAGCCTGAGGCGGGCTTGACGAAGAAATCGATAGCGCCCTGTCCGGCGCCATCCTGCCATCCTGGCGCGCCAGCGACAACGTTCTTTCCGTCGCTGTCTGCGGAGACCGAAAAGCCCAGAACATTGAATTTCGGAGGTACGGTAAGTCTTGCGGTTTCGGTCATGGCTCGCCAGCCCGACGCTGGCTTCAGGTACACGTAGACACCGCCATTACTATTACTTCGCCCTGGTCCTCCAACCGCGATTGTGTCGCCACTGATGGATACAGAGTAACCCAGTTTGAAGCCAGTCCCCCTCGACGCGGTCAACTTTGCTGTTTCCGTCATGTCCTTCCAACCGTTCTTCGGCTTGACGAACAGGTATGCGCCGTTGCCCTCGCTACCGGTTCCAGTATTAGGGGCACCACACACGACCGTGTTGCCGTTGATCGCCACCGACCAGCCCAAGTCGGCATCCTTGCCGTCGGACGGCGTTAGCCTTGCCGTCTGCGTTATGTCCATCCACCCGGAGGCTGGCTCTACGAACACGTATGCTGCGCCTTGATCCGAGTTGAAGCTATTGCCGCCCGCAGCTATCGTGCTGCCACTAACGGAGACCGACTGGCCAAGGTTCACGATGGGGCCGTCGGTCGAGGTCAATTCCGCCGTCTGCGTCGCATTGTTCCAGCCGCCCTGCGGCCTCACAAAAACGTAGACCGCGCCGTTCCCATTTCCGTTCGCCGGCCAAAGAGGTGCACCGGCGACGATAATGCTGCCGTCATCGCTGATGGCAACCGATTCGCCGAGGTACTCGCCCGGCTGTCCGTCGGAGGCGGACAACTGCGCCGTCTCGGTCATGTCGGCCCAGCCGCCTGCGGGCTTTACAAACACAAAGACAGCGCCCCGCCCACACCCTTCGAATCCGTGCTTCCGGCACCAGCCAGCCGCTCCAACCACCACCGTGTTGCCGTCCCTGCTGATGGCGACCGACCAGCCCACCAAATCATACCCAACCCCGTTGGCCTCCGTCAGCTTGGCCAACTGCTTCCACGCCCCCGTAGGCGCATCTCCGCGAATTGGCCGGGCAGTTTGTGCTGCGACGCTCGCGCCCAGAAGCACCAGTAAACCCAACCTCAAGCCCAGCCGCATCGATCTCAAACAAACCCCCAGCATCATCGTCCGTTTACCAAGCGGCACGATCCCAAGTCTCCTGCCTCCAATGGCTGCTCGTCAACATGAAACAATTTGCAGGCGGTCGCTAACTCATTACCCACTTTGGGCGCTGCTGGCCCTTGAGGCGGTGCGTAACTGTCGCAAAATCCCGATTACGCTCAAAACCCCTCAATGAGCGAAATGGCCTGCTAACGACAGTTACATGCTCTTTCCAGCGCCTGCGAGACTTCGAGAAAGTGTAAGTCTGAGGACTACTTGTGGGCCATCGCTTGTGCGGTTACCAAATGGTGACTCACCATCACAGGTATCAACTGATTTCCCATCGGACTGTACAGGATCAATTGAGCCCCTTCCGGGCCATCCCACTCGATTGCAATGAAGAGTACGTTTGTCGATGGCTCGTTCGGACTGTCGTCGATGATCGTGAACAGGTGTTGGAATTGCTCAGGATGAAAGTCCCCCTCGCTGATCGCCCAGCCCATCTCGCCGACAGGCAACTTGGCAATCCAGTACTGGGGATCATCTGGCGGAGTTCGCGCATTGTCGATCAGAAGCGCAGCCAACATATCCTTTGGCGACTGGTGCGTGAATTCGATTAGCTCCACGGAACCTGTGCCGTAGCCGCCAATGTAATAGCACGAGTCCACCTTACGGCCTGTTAATGCCTCCGCCGCTTGAGGAAAGCCGAGCACGCAGGATCGCTTTACTGTCTCGGGTTCAGCTCCCTGAAGCCAATAGAACATTGCATCGTGACTAGTCGAGTCGATGAGAAGGCAATGACTTCCCAGCAAAACACCTTCAGTTGCAATGTAACTGTACTCACCGCTCTCAGGAGTGTCGGTAGCGAATCGAACCGGAGTTACGTTCCTCGGACAAACGGCCCAAGTAAGCTCCCGGGCGTGGGACAGGGAAAGTCCATCCTGTCGAACGAGTGTCACCAGTTGCGTTGCAGTTCGCGCATAAGCGAATGACCATCGCGCGGCTACATCTTTTTTTCTTTGGGGTTGCTCTTGGGCTAACAGTAGACCACTGAGCGCAAAAGCAAACACGGTTGTGAGGATTACATTCCGCGCCATAATGCACTCCGATCACAACCTATTTACCACAATTACGAACGCAAGCAAAGAAGTCTTGCAGGACTATTCTGAGCATTCTGACAAGGCATTAGGAAGTAGTTTGGAATGAGGCAGCTAGTCGGGCCCACGGATTCACTAACTCGACGAATACAACGTCCGTTGATGAAAAATCGCGATTACGCTCAAAACCGCCTCAATGAGCGAAATGGCCTGTTTTCGTCAACGACAGCAAATGTAGTAACATCTGGGCCGACCAAGGGGTCGGGGCCTCGACTCCATAGCCCAGACCCCTCGAATCGAGCACCGACTTGTTCAAGGAGAGCTTAATGTGGAATCGACGAGCGACACTCATCCTCACAATGTTGACTATTGCTTCCACGTTGGCCAGCGCTCAATTCGCCGGAGCTCGCTTTTCAAGTTTGCCAATCGAGGCTCAAACAAGTATCTTTTCGGCGCTTGGACGTGAGGTTCCTGGACTCTCTTGGAATCAGCTGGCCAAGCTCAATTCCTCCGATGGTCAGCTCGGCGATAAGTTCGGATTCTCTGTAGGTGTGAGCGGAAACACGGTCGTGATCGGGCTATATCTCGGCTACCCGGGTCACAATGCGGCGTACGTATTTGTTAAACCGCCGAGTGGATGGGCCGACATGACTCAGACTGCAGAACTAAGTCCATCTGACGGACAACAATTGGACTTCTTCGGATACGCAGTCAGCATCAGCGGTAGGACAATTGTAGTTGCCTCACCCGATGCGCAAATAGACGGCCAAACTCAAGGGGCCGCATATGTGTTTGTCGAGCCGCGCGCAGGTTGGCGGAACATGACCGAAACAGCGAAGTTGAGTGCAAGTGGTTCTGCAGGCCTCTTTGAGTTGGCATTAAGCGGGAATACTCTGGTGACAAGTTCAGCATACAACGCTGGCAATTCTTATGTTTTCGTCAAGCCACGACGAGGTTGGAAATCGACGACCCAGGCCAGTGCGACTTTGACAAATCCGGCTGTTTACGGTACCGGCTTCTGTGGCTTCTGCGTCGGGGTGAGCGGCAGCACCATTGCAGTAGGAGTACCTGCTAATTTCGGAAGCCAAGGTACGGTCTATGTATTTACCGAGCCAAGTGGAGGATGGAAGGGGAATTTGAATCCGACAGCAACCTTAGTCGCTTCTGGCGGCTCCTTTAACAATCAGCTTGGAATTTCTGTTGCGGTGAGCGGCGACACTGTCGTCGCAGGAGCCAATGGTGCTGGCTTTTATCGAGGTGCCCTTTACGTCTTCGTAAAACCGGCGGGGGGTTGGAAGGACATGTTGCAAACTGCCGAACTTAAAGCTCCGGATAGTCTCGATCTGGGGTGGTCGGTAGCCATTAGTGGAAATACGATATTAGGCGGTGCGTACCTCACTACTGTCGGAACCAATCAGTATCAGGGGGCGGCCTATGTGTACGTCCGGCCAACGAGCGGTTGGAAGACAACTGCCAAATTTAGTGCGGAGTTAACCGCCTCGGACGGCATGCCGAATGATCAGTTTGGCACTGCTGTAGCTATCAGTGGGAACACCGCTGTAGCCGGTGCCCCCTCTGCGACCATTGGGTCAAATATTGGTCAGGGAGCTGCGTACGTGTTCGGTAGGTAAAACCCTGACCGACAAACGGCGGATTGCTGACGTAAAATCGCGTTTACACTCATTGATCTCAGGTCCGTTTATTTGTTGGCCCATTTAGGTGCGGTCGCGGTCTTCCCGCTCCAACTTTTCCACTGCCCTCGCAATCCTCACGCGCGTGGCCGGGTGCACGCGTTCACCATCAAGGAATCTCTCAATCGCATGTTGAGACACTCGGGACTCACGCATGAGTCGGCGGAGGGGAAAACGTCGTGCTCTGCGAATGACTACGGCACCGTTTTCCAGTTGAAGCTGGCCATGAATGGCGAATGGAAGCTTAGCGTCGTACACTCATTCAAAGACCATCCTGGATCCTATCCTTTGTCCAGCCTGCTTATCGATCAGGGGGGAAACCTCTACGCGACGACCGAAGGAGACGGCAAACAGACCTGGGGCTCGGTATTTGAATTTGTCCCTTGAGTCGTTTTTCTTAGGAGCTCTCATTCTGTCGAAAATGAGAAACGGAAGCTGTTTGACGCTGAGATATTGTCGAATGCTGGCGTAACATCGCGATTACACTTATTGACCGGGGTTTTGAGCGCTATGGCCTGGTCACGACACTCTGAAGGCGAGAATACTCAACCTTTTCTGTGATCTTCGTCACATCGGGTCGCCCCGATGGACTAACATTTCAGCCCACATGAAAGCCGCCGTCTATAGCAAGGCTGAAGCGGGAAGGGTCCTCGAAATCAGGGACCTCGATCAACCGCTTCCGAAGAACAATGAAGCGCTCCTGCGGGTTCGCGCGGCTTCGGTGAATCCGCTGGACTGGCGCATGAAGACCGAACGGCCCGGCGTGGACGTCGCCGGCGAGATCATAGCAGTGGGCAAGAACGTAACGCAGTTCAAGCCCGGAGATGCCGTGTTCGGCGGCGGCAAAGGCGCGTTTGCTGAATACGCTTGTGCCCGCGAATCCAAGTTGGCTCCAAAACCCGAAGGCGTGAGCTTCGAGCAAGCGGCGGCTGTGCCGATCGCGGGGATGACCGCCTTGCAGGCGCTTCGGGACGCAGCACACCTTCAGGCGGGGCAGAAGGTGTTGATTAACGGCGCAGCCGGAGGGATCGGCACGTTTGCCGTGCAGATCGCGAAGTCGTTCGGCGCTCATGTCACCGGCGTTTGCAGCACGAAGAATGTCGAATTGGTGCGCTCGCTCGGGGCGGATCGTGTCATCGACTACACATGCGAGGATTTCACTGAAGACGGCGAACGCTACGACCTGCTTCTCGATAACGTGGGAAACCGCAAATTGTCGGCGATGAAGTGTGTCCTGCGTCCGAATGGTAAGTGTGTGATCGCCGGAGCGCCAAAGAAAATGTCGGCAGTGTTTACCTGGTTGTTCAAAATATTTGCACGTTCATTGTTGTTACGACAGAACTTCCAATTCCTCATTGCGAATATCAATCGAGACGACCTGACGACGTTTGGAGAACTGATCACGGCTGGAAAAGTGACCCCGGTGATCGATCGACGCTACCCGCTGAGCGGAACGGCCGACGCCATGGCCTACGCTGAAGAGGGACACGCCCGGGCGAAGGTCGTTATCACATTTGAATAGGGATCGGCGGCCCTGTAAGATCCTGTCTCTCGTTTGCAAGACGGCCCATCAGCGTACTTTGGTGAAAAATCGCGGTTACACTCAAAACCCCCTCAAAACGTGTAATCGCCTGGTTACGTAAAGGTTTCCAACACCTTGAGCGCAACCACCTTCGGCTGAGGCGAAAGAAAAGCCGCCCAGACATCGAGCGGCAATTCTGTGCGGGATGACTCAATGCGCCTACTCGCCGCCATCAACGTAGGCGTCGAGTGGTGTCCACTTGCGTTTTCACCTCTCCCGAAATATTGGCTACATCCACTCCATAAGGAGCAGATCCGAGACTACTTGGGCGGTTTCGCGAGATTTTTCCCCTTGTGGGGATCTCTGGCCGGCTTGCCATCGAAAAAGCTGTTGATCAAAGTGGCCGTGAATCCCCCGTTGTAGATGAAGCTCTTACCGTCGCCGTTCCAGCTATAACACGACACCTGGGCGTAGTCACCGGCGGTCATGAAAACGGCATCGGTGATAGATACCTGTTGATATCCGCCAGGCAGAGAAGATCCGCCGTACTGGCTGGGCGTACCGGTACTGTGGAGGCTGTCGTAACAAAAGGCGCCTCCATCGCCGCCGTCTACAAATAGCAGCGTGGATAGCGATAGGAAGTACCAGCCATCCGTCTGAGCGGTATTGGTGATCCAGTAAACGACAGCACTACTAGTGAGGGTTGGATTAGTTCCCGCCTGGAGTAATTCGAAGCTGCCGTCGGCCAATCCCGGAGGCCCTTGTGGTCCTTGTGGTCCCTGTGGCCCTTGTGGTCCCTGCGGTCCTTGTGCTCCCTGTGCTCCCTGTGGTCCTTGTGCTCCCTGTGCTCCCTGTGGTCCTTGTGCTCCCTGTGCTCCCTGCGGTCCTTGCTTTCCTTGCGGTCCTTGTGGGCCTTTCGGTCCTACCTGATTCCAGTGGATTTTGTGTTCAGTGCCCTTGCACACCGTGTTTTGACTTACGATACGGATCGCACCCGACGTATTGTTGACGCAGCCATAATAAGTTGCGGCGGGGGGGAAACTGCGTTAGCTGAGGCTGCTGCCGATTGAGCCGCCAAAGGCAAAACGCCGTAAGCAAGCGGAAGAAAAGCGCACACACATAAGCTGATACGGAACATAGATTCTCTCCTTAACCTTGGTTTACTTACTAACTGACCAGTTTTCGTGCACGTGGGCTCGGGTACCCCGACTTCGTGTCAGAACAGCAGTCCAATTCTTGTTCATCTTTTCAAGGGCGTCAGCCCCATCCGAGGTGAGTTCTATCTGGGTCTGCGCTTCTGGTCATGTGGACATCTCCGTGGCGAGTCCCCAAGCTGTGTTCCAAGAGAAAATTACCTGCTATTTCTAATAGCGGAAAAACCACGACAAAAGGCTCAGAGGTCAGAAACTATTTCTAAGAATGTAAAACCGTGACAACAAGGCTCACGAGGTCACAAGGGCGCCACTTCCGGGTCAGGTGGTTACGAGGTGCTATGTCTCGGCGTCGCCTTATGAAATTAAGCGACTTAGGGTGGGCTTGCCGGAGCAGGAGATTGATAAGTGATGTAACTAGGCCATTACACTTTTGAGAAATTGGCTGTGCGGGTCGTTGAGTGTAATCGCGAGCCTGATTTCGTCAACTTACATCGTTTCCTTACCAGTCAGTGCGATCGAGAATTCAGAGAAACCGTGAGTGCCGATGCCCTGGCTGTTGCAGGTAACATAGTTGTCTCCGAATGCCGCGCCGTTGAAGAAGCAGTGGTTCAGGTCGTTCTTCCATCCACGATGGTTCTTGGGCCTCGCATCTTCAACGTTGACCACGAAGGCGTACTGATCCTCAAAAGTAGGCAGCAAGTTTACATAGTACGTCCTACCTTTCTTCAGGCTGCAAGGCTTCGATAGCTTCTTGATCGTGTAAGCAACATCCTGGCCCCAGTCAAATCCCTGGTACACGTTGGCGGTTGCAGTGCCGCTGGTGCTGCAGATCGTCTTCCCGGCCTGCCCCAACTTGGTACCAACTTGAACAGCGAACGGAGTTGGATTGGTCCCGCCGACGCCGGACTCCTCTAGAATCTCAACGAACGTGGCGCCGGTCACGGTTACATCCCGATCTGGCTTCACCCCCACCCAAACCTGACCTTCAAGGCCACCACCAGTGTCGTCGGCGTTGAAGAGCGCGTTGGAGTCAGAGTTGGTCGAGTCGAAATCGCCGGCGTAATACAAACAAGTCCTCGGGGGACAAAATGGAGGTTCGTACGACGAACGCTTCCTCATCACCGGCTCGCCCAGATGAGTCGAGACCGCCTGAGCGTTCGCCCTCATCGTGACGGGTGGCGGAGTCCTGTCCTGCGGCAATGCCAATGGAGCAAGCGTCGCGATCAGCGCGAGGAGGTGGATCTTGTTCATGGCGTTCCTCCCAAAAAAACGATCCATTGTAACCCCGGCAGAGGTCACGATGGCTCATAGTTGTCGTAAAATCCCCATTACACTCATTGACTTTCCGGCCTATTTGTCTCCATTTGCGACTTGTAGCTTTGAAGCCAACGAACCAACTCGTCGTAAGACCTACGCCTCACGGTCCTTCCGCGAAGCAATTTCCGGACAAAAAATCGTGTGAAGCCACTTTCGCGGGCGCATTTCTTGATGCCAATTTTCTTTATATCGTTCTTCACGTCTTCAGTAGCGACAACTTTCTTTGCTCTCCCGTATTCGGTGGCTTTGAACTCCAACACGCTGATATCGTCGCCTTCTTCCCACTTGCGATCTGTTTCTTTGCAACAGTTATCTGATCCCCGTCCCTGAAAGCAGGCCGAAAGTCTTTTTCTGACATCCTGCGCCGGGGGCTAGGATGGATGGTGTGTAACAGGGAGGGCGATCATGAACTCAGCACAACATCGGAACTGGATCTCGACGCACCTGAGAGCGGCAAGTGCCGCGTTGGCGTTAGCGGTCGTGCTCGTGGTAGGTCTGGTTACGACCCAATCGGCGCAAGGGCAGACTTTCACGGAGACCGTGCTCTACAGCTTCGCTGGTGGGATCGACGGGGCGAATCCGGAAGCGGGAGTGATTCAGGACACCAAGGGCAACTTCTATGGCACCACGTCAAACGGAGGCGCTTCCTGCTACTGCGGAACTGTGTTCGTTTTGAACGCCAACGGCACGGAAACCTTGCTGCACACCTTTACTGGGGGAGCGGACGGGGAAGACCCCTACGCAGGTCTTTTCATGGACACGAAGGGGAACCTCTATGGCACCACCGTTCTTGGAGGCACTTCCGGCTACGGCACGGTGTTCAAGCTGACTAACGCTGGGAAAGAGATCGTGCTGTACACCTTCACCGGGTTGGACGGAGAAAACCCCTACGGAGGCTTAATCCGGGACGCGGTAGGTAATCTCTACGGTGCGACCTCCGGCGGCGGCACTTCCGGCTACGGAGTGGCGTTCAGGCTGAGTAAGGCCGGGAAGGAGACCGTACTCCACAACTTCACTGGGTACCCAAAGGACGGAGCGGTTCCCTATGCGGGTCTTTTCATGGACACGAAGAGGAACCTCTATGGCACCACCTATCGCGGAGGCGCCTCCGACTACGGAACGGTGTTCAGGCTGAGTAGGACAGGGAAGGAGAAGGTGCTCCACAGCTTTAACGGGGCAGACGGGGCGCTTCCGTACGCAGGTGTGCTCATGGACACGAAGGGGAACCTCTATGGCACCACAGCCGAAGGGGGAGCTTCCGGCTACGGAACGGTGTTCAAGCTCTTGATCTTATCCCTTGGTTTACGATATTATAGTCGTGCTGTGCTTATCTTAGAGATAATCTACGTTCTTTGACAACCTGACAACGGCGCAGCTCCGGGCCATGCCAACTGCTGAGTCCGACCATCAATGGCGAAGGCGAGAAACCTTCGTTCGGTCTTAGCTGTCGTTCCAGAATGAGTGCAAGCGGCCGGGGCGCACAGATAAACCCAATGTTTAGAATATTTTGCCTGTAACTACCTTAAGAACCATAGATCTACGAGGCAAGAAAAAATCCGGTCCTTTGTTTTCTAGATTTTGGGCGGAATCGAGCGATTTTTTTGGGTGAAATTGTGCACCAGAATATGTGCAAGTGAGGCTTGGGATCGCTTGCGTTGCAGTGGGGCAAGGACTGTCACGCAACGCTGACACGACCTACTTTTTCTTCTCTTTGCCCATCTTCCTGGCAATCTCGGCCATTAACTTGGGTTTTAAGTCAGCCAGGACGCTGTCGACGATGTTCGCGATGTCGCTGGTTTCCTCTCCAGAGGCGGCCGCAGCTTCTTCGTGAGGCTTTGGTTGTGCCTCGCTGCTCGTCGCTTGGAGTTCCGCGACTGTGTCTGCGATCTGGGAGCTGAGTTGTGAGCCGACGACGGACTCCCGTATCTGCTTCCAGTTCGCCCATGCCGCGGCGAGCTCCGATTCGCCTTGTGGTGCGCCAGGCTCGGGCGAGGCGGCAACACTCTCTGGAAACTCTGCAACGGCGCTGGGCTGGGACATCGTGGTTGCATCCGTCGACGCTTCGGCGCTGCTGGCGCCGGCCGAAGCGGCAGCCGCGTAAGCCGCACTCTCCATCGCCTCCGGCACAGTTTCGCTAACCACATCTGTGACCGGAGAAGCGGCCTGGTTGCTCGGTTCAGCTCCCGGCGCTGCAGATTCTTCGTTGATTGCCTGGACTGCGGGTTCCAGCGATGTTGATTCAGAGCTATCAGAGCTTGAAAACGACTCGACCGTAGGGGAAGCAGCGTATGAGTTAGCCGCCGGAGAGTCCGCGACCGGCGTAGATGGATTGGACTCCGCGGGCAAATTCTCGAAACTTACCCGAGCCGCGTCAGCCGCAGCGAACGCCGCATATGCCTTTTCCATCTCGTGGTCGAGAGCGAGCGAAGCCTCATCGTCCATCACCGCGACCGCTTCGGCAATCCATCGCGGACCGTTGAACTCCGTCGCACCCGCGACCGCCATGGTCACAGGAACCTGCTCCCTTGACGCAAGCTCCCACTTGTCGCCATCTTTCTCTTCTGTGGTCGAGTCCCGCTGGCCGTTCGCAGGTGCGAGCGAAGCTAATGCGGCCGTGACCTCGTCGTCGGCTAGCGTGCCGCTATCTGCGACCGCACTCTGGGACATGGTGCTGGCGGATAACTCGGCGACAATCGCTGCAGGCGGCGCCGTTTGGTTGGGCACCTCCTCGTTGGAAACATCGACTGAAGATACCGCTTCGTCTTTGCTGGCTGCCTCCGCTGCGGCTGAGGAATTCGTTTGTGCAACGACTGAAATGCTTTCGCTGACAACAGCCTCCGACGAGAACTCTTCCGCTTTAGCAACTGGCTCCTGGTTCGGAGCTTCCGCCTGATCGCGATCCTGTCTGAAGCTGGATTCGTTCCCCGGAGGACTGAACGCCGCGGCGGCGGCTCTGATGGCGGCAATCTCCTCAGCCGTGACATCTTGCGGCATCGAGGAGAGCAGGGCTTCTTCTATTCCCGATTTCATTTCCGCGGGCTTGGGCTCTTCGGTCCGGACCGCCTCGCGAAGGCTTGCCACCGTCTCCGAAGGTTCCTCGGGTGCAGGTTCACGATGCTTGGAGTGCGGAGGCGGAATCGACAGGCGGTTCTTCCATCCCGTTTCGCTGTCGCCGAATTCCTTGGATGGATTAAGTTCCTCGACCCCAGCCAGCGCCTTGGCAAAGCGGCTTTGCCTTGAGGGCTGACTCTGCTGCGGAACGATCTTGTCTTCGAGTTTGGTAAGCGCAGTGAGAAGTTCGCTGGCTTCAAAAGGTTTGACGATGAAAGCATCGGCACGCACACGGCGCGCTTCGTCTGCCTTGAAGGGCTCCAGTTTGCCCACGGTGAGCAACACTGGGATACGCGCGGTTTCCGGGGCTTCCCGCAGGCGCTGGCAAACTTCGAGCCCGCCGTAACCCGGCATGTAAACATCGAGCACGATGAGATCAGGCTTCGACTCTGCGATTTTCTTAAGCGCAGCCGACCCGTTGTTCACCGTAGTGACGTCGTAGCCGGCGTCGCTAAGGATTCTTCGGCCCATGTTCTGGGCTGTCACACTGTCATCGGCGAGCAGTATTTTCCGCGCCAAGCGATGTCCTTAAACTCTATATCTGAAAGGGGAGATAGCGCGAAGTTAACTTGTCCCGGACTCTAAGTCAATGAGGATACGAGATTAAACAGGTTACGACGGGCCAGTAACTACTGGCGCAAGCCGAGCTTCGCTCAGACCCGGCTGGCGAACCGGGCCAAGGAGCCAGTCCTCAAAACGGCACGATTTTATGAATGCCCTTTTTTTTCTTATGCTTGCTGGAAGCGGTCGTATCGCTGTCGTCGCTCTGATCTGCCGCGGATGATGCCGACGATGCTGAGGCATCGCCGCTCTTGGCGGTACTTGCGGGGGCAGCGCTCGTTCCACTGGCGGCCGGCTGGGCTCCCGCGCCGGTCTGAATTTCATTGACCTGCTGCGGCGGTGGCAAAGCCTGGCCAGTATCCTCGGTAACGTTGGGCTTCAGTTCGTTTGGATCCGCTGGGCCGGTGTCGGGTTTCAACTCATTCGGGTCAGGCTGAGTTGCTGCAGCCGGCGAAGAATTGTCGGCCGGCGCGGAATTATCTGCAGGCGCAGCCGCCGGATCGACGGATACTGCAGCATCCGAACGGGGAGCGGGTTGATCCGGTCCCGGCGCTCCGCTTTTTACGGTCTCGACAGTTGCTGACTGGCTACCTGAGCCAGTTCCGGTTCCCATTGCGACTCGAGTGGCCTGCTGCACCACCGAGCTTGCGCTCATCGGCGTGGGATCGACCAGAGTGGGCTCGCCAACTTTCGTAGCCTCGGCCGTGCTCGGATGTTTCTCGAAAGTGCCCATGACCTTCGAGAACTCACTGGGCTGGTGCCGGCTGGCTTCTTCCGCTTTGTTTTCCGCAACGGCGGCCTTGGTCGGTCTGGGCACGGGCTGGTGCAAGGCGATGAGCCGTGCCTTGGCATCGTCGGCCCGATCCATCATTGGATAGCGCGTAAGGATGTGATCGTAAGCGGCGGCAGCATCCTTGGTGAAATCCGCAATCATGCGAGCCTTGACGGCTTCGTTCAACGGGCGGGCGCGGATCATGGCAATCTCGGCTTCATACGATTGCCCGAGTAAGAAGAGAGCTTCGTCGGCTTTGCTGTAGAGAGGATAGCGGTCGACCAAAGACTGCAGGCGGGCGATGGCCGCCGGATACGATTGCCGCATGTAGTAGAAGCGCCCCACGTTGAACTGCCCTTGGGCGATCACTTCCTGCACTTCCAGCAGACGTTGTTTGGCCTCCGGAACCAGCTTGCTGTCGGGATACTGCATGATGAGTTGCCGGTATTCTTCCTCAGCGCGCAACGCGTGGGTGGGATCACGGTCCGACTTCTCCATCTGCTGAAAGTGAATGTTGGCGAGCTTTAGTTGCGCTTCAGCCGCCTCCGGCATGTTGGGGAAAAAGGTCTCAAAATCCTTGTACTCGATTTCTGCCTGGGCCAGCGAGGCCGAACCACCTTCCGCGTACCACGAATCGGCCACTGCCAGTTTGGCTCGCGCAATGTACTCCGAATCCGGATAAGTGTTGATCAGGGTCTGGAGCGAAAGACGCGCCACATCGAAGTGGTTGTGCTTCATCGCGTCCATGGCACGGTCGAACAGGACCTTGTCAGGCTGCTTCGAATCGACATTGGCGATCGGATTGTTGACCTTCTTATTGGAGCAGGCCACGGTAACGGCCAGCACCAACAAAAGAAGCATCACCGGAATACGACGTGACATAGAAATCCTCAAAAACAGAACTGTGGTGCCAGGACCTTACAGGGCCCAAGGCTTACGTGAGATCGCGTCTTCGATCCGGTCCTGTCGCGAAGGGCAACAGTTAAAATGCAATCTCGGTCCGGCGGTCAAAGACCCGCATCCACACAAGAAAAACGCTACCGAGCGCAACCGCTACACTCTTTGCAACGTAGCTTCGGTCGCCGCTTTCAACAGTTTCGCAGCATTATCCTTTGGATCGCCTTTGCCGAACACGGCGTTGCCTGCAACCAGAATTTCGGCCCCCGCCCGTACCACTTCGGCCACGGTTTCGAGAGCGATGCCGCCATCCACTTCAATCCGATAACTGAGTCCCCGCTGCCCGCGCAGTTCGGCCAATTTGCGGATCTTATGGACAGCACCAGGAATAAACTTCTGCCCTCCGAAACCTGGATTCACCGACATGACCAGCACATAGTCAACGATTCCGAGAACCTCGCTCAAGGTTTCGACGGGCGTCGCCGGATTGATCACAACACCTGCCCGCGCGCTGTGATCCCGGATCAGGTGCAACGTCCGGTCAAGGTGCCGGCAGGCCTCCTGATGCACTGAAATCCAATCCGCCCCCGCCTCCACGAACTCCGGAATGTATTGATCCGGATTCTCGATCATCAGGTGGCAATCCAGCGGCAGGTCGGTGGCCTTGCGCAAAGATTTCACGACCGGCGGACCCAGAGTGATGTTCGGGACAAAATGCCCGTCCATGACATCCACATGGATGACACTGCCTCCACCTTCAGCAGCGGCCTCAACCTGCTCCGCCAGGCGGGCAAAGTCAGCCGACAAGATCGACGGCGCTAGCTCAATCAACTGGGCTGCAGGCATGGGAATACTACCAAAATTCTAACACGCAGACGGGCTGCCACAACGCATCCGGACAGTTTTCAGGGATGGAAGTTGCTCGAACCAACCGAGACCGTCAGGCCTTGCCGTGAATCTTGGCCCACCACCAGCGCACGCCCACAAACAAGAAACGCCAGTCGTGAAAGAACTCAGGCTCCTTGTGCTCGAAGGCGTGGCCGATGAACTGAAGCGTCCATCCAAGCAAGAAAAGCGCAAGCGCATAAAGCCACAGGCGGTGAACGAAAATACTAAGGATAAACAGTCCGATCGAAACCAGAATGGCCGGTATCCCCAGGGCGTGGCAGATCCGGTTTACCGGGTTTTGATGGCTGCCGGCATATTGCGCGATCCATTGTTCGTTAGTGCGACCGCCCAGCATGGCGGTTTGATGATACACGCGTCGAACCGGGAAATGGTAGGCACGATGCCGGGTTGAGAGGCCCAGTCTCGGCGTGTTAGCATCCTTAGTTTTGGCAGGCTGTTCGACGTTGGCCTATAGACTGTCTTCTTGAATTGTTCTTTAGGGGCCCGCCGCAGGTAAGATCTCTAGTCGCGAACAGAGCCGAGCTTTGCTCGGCCGGACAGCCGGAGGCGGCTGCCCCACGTGACCTACTTGAAGGAGTGAACCCGTGAAAGTTTACGAAGGCGCAAATATCCGCAATGTCGCTGTAGTGGGGCACGGACATGCGGGAAAAACTTCGTTGGTCTCGGCCATGCTCTACACTTCCGGCGCAACCCCTCGCCTCGGCCGGGTCGACGACGGCTCCGCGACCACCGACTGGGACGACGAAGAGATCGCCCGCAAGATGTCGATCTCGGCTGGCCTGGCTTACCTCGAATGGGGCAAAACCAAGATCAATATTGTGGACACCCCCGGATTCAACATGTTCGTCCACGAGGCCAAGATGGTGCTGCCCGTGGTCGACGCAGCGGTCGTCGTGGTGGACGGTGTGGCCGGAGTCGAAGTCGTTACCCAGCGGGTTTGGAACTATTGCGAAGAATACAAGACACCCCGGCTGATCGTTGCCAGCCGCATGGATCGTGAGCGCGCCGATGCCGAGCGCGTGCTCGAATCGCTCACCAACGCCTTCGGGCGCGCGGTCATTCCATTGGAACTACCGATCGGCAAGGAAAAGAATTTTAACGGCGTGGTCGATCTGGTCCAGATGAAAGCCTACACCTACGAACTGGGCGGAAACGGCAAAGGCAAGGAAACCGAGATCCCCGCGAACCTCAAAGATCAGGCTCAGGAAGCGCATGAGAAGTTGGTCGAATTAATTGCCGAAGGCGACGACAAGCTGATGGAAGAATTCTTCGAGAAGGGAACCATCCCAGTCGAGGATCTGATTCCTGCTCTGCACAACGCCATTCGCGAAGACAAGATTTTCCCGGTGATTTTCGGCTCCGGTTTGGGCAACGTGGGCGCCGACCGGGTGATGGACTTCATCGTGGATTACACGCCCGCCCCGTCCGAGCACGAATGGGTGCAGGGAGAACCTGCGGCCTCAGGAAACGGCGAACCTCCGAAGCGTCATGAGACCGACAACGAGCCGGTTTCGCTATACGTCTTCAAAACGATTTCAGACGCCTTCGCAGGGCGTATTTCCTACTTCAAAGTATTTTCCGGCGTCCTGAAGAACGATGCCACGGTACAGAATTTCTCGCGTGGCTCTGCGGAAAAACTGGCGCACATCTCCATCATGCAAGGTAAAACCGCCGTGCCTGTAACCGAACTGCATGCAGGAGATATCGGCGCCGTATCCAAACTGAAAGACACGCTCACCGGCGACACGCTGGGCGACAAGAGTGCGCCCATTCAGTATCCGAAAGTGCATCTGCCCGAGCCGGCAATCACTTTTGCCATCGAACCTAAGAGCCGGGCCGACGAAGACAAGCTTGGCCCCGGCATCCACAAGCTCATGGAGGAAGATGCCATGCTGCGCTTCTTCCGCGATCCCCAGACCAAAGAATTCCTGATTGCGGGAACCGGCCAGCAGCATATCGAAGTGGTCGTTTCAAAGATGAAGAAGCGCTACCACACGGAAGTCATTCTGAAGGCGCCCAAGGTGCCGTACCGCGAGACCATCCGCGGCAAAGCCGACGTGCAGGGCCGCCACAAGAAACAAACCGGTGGCCACGGCCAGTACGGCGATTGCAAAATCAAGATGGAACCGCTACCACGAGGCGGAGAGTTCGAGTTTGTTAATGACATTTTCGGCGGCGCAATCCCCAAGAACTACATTCCCGCCATCGAAAAAGGAATCAAAGATGCCGCTGCCCGCGGATACCTCGCCGGATTTCCCGTGGTCGATTTCAGAGTAATCCTCTACGACGGTTCCTATCACGACGTGGATTCGAACGACATGTCGTTCCAGATGGCGGGCCGCATCGCCTTCAAGAAAGCCATGGAACAGGCCAAGCCTACGCTGCTCGAACCGGTCATGTCAGCCGAGATCACTATTCCAGACGAGTTTGCAGGCAGCATCATGGGCGACCTGAACAGCCGTCGCGGCCGCATCCAGGGCATGGACAACAAAGGCGGCAACACGGTAGTGAAGGCCGAAGTCCCCATGGCCGAAATGCTGACCTACGGCGTCGATCTGACTTCCATGACGCAGGGTCGCGGCAGCTTCAACATGGAAATGCATCACTACGACGCCGTACCGGGGTTGTTGCAGGAAAAGATTATAGAGAAGGCCAAGGCAGCGCGCGGGGATGTGAAGGAAGAAGAAGAGTAAGGCGACTTAAACATGGGCGAAGCATGGATGCACGCCTATGAAATTTTCAAGCCTACCGCTTTGGCCAATTTTGCCTGGCGCTCGTCGAAAGTCCAGAATCGTTCCGCTTTGAGTTCGAGGGCGCAGGCGACGTGTAAGCTGTCCAGTGTTCTTGTACCGAGTTTCGGCCCATAGCGGCGGGCAAGGTCGGTGCAAAGCTCGAAGGCGTTCTCGGGCATCGGCAGTGAAATCCAGCGTCCTGCTGATACATGTTCTTCCCTTCGTGCATTCATGCGTTGCGCTTCAGAAAGCGATAACTCCCCACGGAAGATGTGCTGGCCAACGGCGTGCGCCCACTCAGAATTATGGAGAGGCGTAAACCACAGAGGGGGAGTGGACCGAATGCGCTGGCGGGCGGCATACGAGTGACGGTCACTCAAATACAACGAAACCAGAAAGCTTGAGTCGACGTAAACGCTCAATAGCGCCCGCGCTCCTCAATCAGGAGATCAGATCCGGAGAGCACGCGATCACCAATAATTTCGTTGGCCAGAGCTTCGAAGTCCGGCCAGTTCCCTTGCGCTACGGGTGCTGGCTGGGGAACGATACGCGCAATCACTTTGTCTCGTTCTCGAAGTTCTACGATCTTGCCTGCGCGGAGCCAGCTCTTCAACCGCTTGGTATCGCGAAGTTGTCGAATGTTAACCGACGGCATGACTAAATGTGTCACATATTGTGACACATGTCAACAGCTCTCGCCTTTGAAGCCTGAAGGGAGCAAAGTTTGCTCGCGGGATGCCGGCAGCTCGTCAGAGACCCTAGAGTGATTTGACGCAGGGCGAGGAGGCATAAGTTGGAATCGACGTGGCGCTCAATATCGGCCGCGATCCCTGATCAAATCGTCGACTATGGGCAGAACTCGGTCGCCAAATATTTTCTTAGCACGAGCCTCGAAATCCGGCCAGTTCGCCGGTTTTTCTTTTGCTTTTTCCGGGACAATGCAGGCGATGATGCGATCGCGCTCCCGGAGCTCGACGGTATTGCCCGCGCGCAGCCAAGCTTTTAGGCGGCGGGTATCGCGGAGCTGGCGCAAATTTACAGAAGGCATGGTGACATTGTGACACATTATGTGTCACAATGTCCAACTTAGCTAGAATCCCAACGAGGTCAGCATGAAAATAATTCTGATTCTTATCTGCTGTCTGATCGCTCTGTCAGCGCTTGCGTACTCGGCGACTGACACGCAAACCTTTTCCACGTCCGCCGGCCCGGTAAAGATCACTCCCCTGAATCACGCCAGCACGTTGATCGAAGCGGGAGGAAAGACCATTTACCTCGATCCCGCCAAGCCGGTGAAATTCTCCGGCCTCCCGAAAGCAGACCTAATTCTGATCACCGACATTCACGGCGACCACATGGATCCGGATTCGATCAAGGAGGTCAGCAAGACGGGGACGGAAATTATGGCGCCACCGGCTGTGGTCCTGACCGTAACCGCCGCCAAACCCATTGCCAATGGGCAAACCGACACTTGGGGCGCTTGGACCATCGAAGCCATTCCCGCATATAACCTGAAGCGCGGCCCCGAACCGGGCAAGCTCTATCACGACAAGGGACGCGGCAATGGCTATGTCCTAACCTACGGGGACAAGCGCTTCTACTTCTCCGGCGACACCGAGGGCGTTCCCGAGATGCGCGCCCTTAAGAACATCGACGTGGCATTCGTGTGCATGAACCTGCCGTACACGATGCCTCCCGAGGAAGCCGCGGACGCCGTCAAAGCCTTTCACCCCAAGATCGTCATTCCCTATCACTACCGCGGATCCGATCTCAAGGTGTTTGAAAAAGCCTTGGAAGGCACCGGCATCGAAGTCCGTGTGCTGAACTGGTATCCGGAGAGTTAGGCGTTGCGCGGCACAGGAGATGTAAGGGGAAAAGATAGCGGACCGCTTTTCATTTCGTGGGTACGGCCCGTTCGTTAGACCTTTGGAATAATGGTTCCCTCCGCCTGCCCGCCGTATCCTAGGATGTCGTCCTTGGATCGCGTATCAAGAAGCGGCATGGCGTCCACCCGTCGCAGGATGTCTTTGACCTGGTCCAATTGGGACCGGGCGGCGTCTTCGCCCTTCACTCTCGCATTCGTAGGTCGTTTACGCATTGTCTAATTATAGACCCAGCCCTACTCGACAGATGAGCACGTCCGCCCATGCGGATCGTGCTAATATCGCGCCAGTGGCGACTCTCAAGAACATCCCCAAGCTTCCGCAAGACCGCGAGCGCATCGTCTCTGCCGCTCCGGTCGAGGACGACTCTTCTTTCGAGCTGAAGCTACGTCCGCAGCGGCTAAACGAGTTCATCGGCCAAGCCAAAGTCAAAGAGAATCTCGCCGTAGCTATCGAAGCCACGCGCTCGCGCGGCGAAGCCCTCGACCACGTCCTGCTCTACGGTCCTCCTGGACTCGGCAAAACAACTCTGGCAACAATCATTGCCAACGAACTCGGCGTGCCTTTTCAGCAGACCTCGGGTCCGACGCTGCAAATTAAAGGTGATCTGACCGCAATCCTCACCAACGTCCGTGCGAAGCAAGTCCTGTTCATCGATGAAGTTCACCGCCTGCAGCCTACGCTCGAGGAACTTCTCTATTCCGCACTGGAAGACTACAAACTCGACATCATCATCGGACAAGGCCCGGCTGCGCGCACCCACACCATGGATGTGCAGCCGTTTACTTTCATTGGCGCAACCACACGGGCCGGCTTGCTCTCATCGCCCCTGCGGTCTCGATTCGGCATCGTGCTGCGCCTCGAGTTTTACAGCCACGAGGATCTGCGCATCATCGTCGAACGCTCGGCGGAGATTCTGGGCGTGGAAATCGACAAGCCCGGAGCCCTCGAAATCGCCAGCCGTTCGCGCGGCACGCCAAGAATTGCAAATCGCCTGCTCCGCCGAGTTCGCGATTACGCCCAGGTGCGAAGCGCGGGCAAGATCGATCTGCCCACGGCTCAGGCCGCCCTGCAGATGCTCGAAGTTGATCGCTACGGCTTCGACGAGGTGGATCGCAAGTTGCTTTTGATCATCATCGAGAAATATCAAGGCGGCCCGGTCGGACTGAACACACTTGCCGCAGCCCTCGCAGAAGAGCCCGACGCCATCGAAGAAATCTACGAACCGTTCCTGATCCAGATCGGCTTCCTGAACCGAACTCCCCGCGGACGGGTCGCAACTCAACTCGCCTACGAACACTTCGGAATCACTCCCAACCGAAAGCAAAGCTCGCTGTTCTAGCCAGTGTAGGCGCGGGCGTCCGCGCCCGTGCGGCCGCGAAAGAACCATTCCTATCCGCCCGCAACTTCCTCCAGCTACAATGTCCGCAGCATGATTGCCCATCTCCGCGGTCGATTGCTCACCAAACATCCCAACCAGGCCGTTGTCGAAGCCAGCGGCGTAGGCTACGACGTCACCATCAGCATCCCAACATTTTCGGACTTGCCCGGCGTCGGCAGCGAAGTCGCGCTGCACATTCACACCCACGTCCGCGAAGATCAGATCGCTCTCTACGGATTCCTGAGACCCGCCGAGAAGCAGCTCTTCGAAAAACTGATCACCGTAAGCGGCATCGGCCCGAAGCTGGCCATCACGATCCTAAGCGGCATGCCCGCTGATGAAATGGTCGGAGCCATCCGCGGCAACGACATGGCCCGCCTAACCCGCATTCCCGGCATAGGCAAGAAAACCGCCGAGCGCATGGTGCTCGAACTCCGCGATAAGCTCCCGCCCGCAGGAGTAGGCGAAGCTCCGGCGGCCCCGGCAATGACCGCGACGGAAGAAGACGTACTCTCCGCCCTGGTGAATCTAGGCTATCAACGCCCCGCCGCAGAACGAGCGATGGCCTCAATCGCCAAGAACGGCAACGAGGGCACGTTCGAAGCAATGTTCAGGAACACTCTAGCCGCCCTAGCCAAGTGAGAACGCCATCAAACCGGTTTTGAGTGTAACGGCGTGGTTACGTAAATCAACCGTGATTCTCGGAAGTCCCATGCGACAATGCTCATGAGGCACGGTAATGAAATCAACCTTTCTGAGCGTCTCCACAAGTGCGTTGATGCTTGCAATCGTGGCCCTCGGTCAGAAAGAGACGTTTGTTCCGGCAAATGACGTTTCGTTCACGCTTACAACGGAGCGACGCACGTACACGGCCGGGGAACAGATTTACTTGAAATACGAAATCCTGAACATCAGCAATGCGGTGTTATATGTGCCGCGGGAATGGGAGGCGAAGTGCCCAGCAAACCCTCATGTGTGGGCATGGTTTGAAAGCAATTCCGGGAAGCATTTTGTTCCGGGATATGCTGGTTCGTGTTCGCCCTCGACTCAGACACTTACCGCACGAATGGAGAAAGAGGCAGTGCTGCTTAAGCCCGGGCAGCGGCTCGAAGGAACTGTAAGAATGGACACGACCCTTTTCGGTGGTTTAAAACCGGGGGCTTATCGAATTGAGGCGGTCTTGTATGGTTGGAGCGACAAAGACTTCAGTCAGGAGCAGCAATCGGAATTGGAAAAGATGGCTGCGCCCTTCATCCGTGGGGAAGTGCCAGCTTCTACGCTTATCGCTTTGAAACCTTGATGGCGGCTGTCCAAATGGGTAACTGGCGAAATACCGCGGTTACACTCGTTGACCCAGATTGACCAACTCTCAATCAGCGCCACGGCCATCCGCGCTTACCGCTTCCGGAAAACCTCAAAAATCAAATTGAAAAGCTGCACCAGCGTAATCCCAATCGTGACATAAACCGCAATTTCCAGCCGCCGCCCCGCCTCTTTGGTTCCTGCCAGCATCTCAATCACTTCTTTGGTGCTCTCATGCAAAGTCTCGGCCAGCTGCTCAAAGTGCTGCGTCGACCCTCTCAATTTTTCCAGTACATGCGAGGTCGCCGACAGCGCCGCCGCGATCTGCTCACCATTGCGAATATCCAGTTCGATCTTGCAAGCCGACCACCACGGACTCCCTGGCGGATTGTCATACATCCGCTGCCGAATCTCCTCATAAGACCGGGTCCGCAACAACTGCACCAGCGCATGAACCTTATCCGCGCCCACCGCCGGCGTTTCTTCGCTAATTACCGCCATAAGTCGCGAGTTTAGCAGCCATCCCACGCTTCCCTGAGATACCAGAAGGACAACTCCAATTGTGCCCTTCAGCCATCGCAGTCCAAGCCCTACGCGGTTACCCTCCGAGACGGAGGACGGGCGTCCTCGTCCGTCTGAGCCATCGCCACCCAATCGTGCTCTGCGTGTTCATAGCGATTTTGCCCCAGCAATCCCGCAACTTGCTTTAACATGCCTTGCGTGGCCCACACCTCATCAGGAAAGCTGAGTCAGGCCGCTTAAACCTTTGACGGAACCCTCGATGAACTTTGCCTGCACCGCCGTGAGCCTCCTCGTGATCGCTCCCATGCCTTGGATCGCCGATTGGCTCTGGGGTCTGCCCTTGATCGCAGTCACCGTGATCGTGCATGTCTTTGGACTTCTGCTCATCGATAAGAGAATTGCCAGCATTCAGCGCAACGTCGTCGAGCATTACGGCTACGCGGTCGTGTTCATGGTCATCATCGGTGCCACGTCGATGTTGGCCGCCCTCCTGCACGGCATCGAAGGCGCCATGTGGGCCGCCGCCTACCGGATTGTCGGCGCGCTGCCCGATTACCGCGATGCCGTCCTGTACTCGCTCGGTGCCATGACGAGTTACGGACATACCGATCTGATCTTGGAGAAGCGGTGGCGGCTCATGGGAGCCTTGGAGGCTTTAGACGGCATGCTGCTATTCGGCCTGACCACCGCCTTCCTCTTCGGCATCATCCAGCGGGCCCGCGAACTCCGAAGCAAGCACTAATGCACCATTCGTATCTGTGCTTCACACTACCGCTCGCAAAGAGGTCAACTGTCATTGTGAGCGCAGTACAATTCCGGCAGTTGGCAGGAGAGCGATTCCCCCGATGAAATGCCAGCTGCTCATAGGCACGCTGATGCTTGCGACACTCGCCAACTCCCAGAGCAGCTCTCCGATTCCCTTCAATCTTGCGAATGAATGCGACACCGATCCCGCTCAGGAAAAGACCGCCAACCCGCCAGCCGCTTCCTCGAACCCCACTCCGAATCCGTGGTCGTTCTCCCTTACCACCAGCGGCTACATCGTGCCCGGCAACCAGTCCTACGTTTCTCCGGACTTCTCCGCTGACCGCGGATGGCTCCATCTGGAAGCTCGCTACAACAACGAGGCGATTCACACCGGGTCGCTCTGGGCCGGCTACAACTTCAGCGCCGGAAAGAAACTGGTCCTGGATTTGACCCCGATCTTCGGCGTCGTCTTCGGTAATCTGAACGGCGTCGCCCCCGGCTACCTGACCTCACTCACCTATAAGCGGACTCAGATTTCCAGCAGCGGCGAATATGTATTCGATACCCAGAATCGTCACGGCGACTTTTTCTACAATTGGAACCAAATCACCTACTCGCCGCTGACTTGGCTCCAGATCGGCCTGGTATCGCAACGAACCCGGGTCTACCATACCAGCCTCGACATGCAACGTGGCGTATTGGTGGGATTCACCTATAAAAGAATGAACTTCACCACCAACGTCTTCAACTTCGGCTGGACCACGCCGACCGAGGTTCTATCGCTCGGCCTAAATTTCTGAGTAGAGGGCAGGCAAAGCGCGCCACCGATGACGCGTGCTCCAGGGGAAAAGCGGAATGTAAGCACCTGTCGGATAGCCTTGTCAGACGACGAGCCACACTGATCATTGCCGTAACCCAGCCGTAACGCTCAAAACCCGGTCAGTGAGTGCTATGGCGATGTTATGCCAACTACGAACGCCTTGGCGCGTCACGGTTCGTGGTGGCAACCCCGATCCCTAGCTAGGGCAGTGACAGCACAACCTTGTTCTCACCCAGCTTGTATTCGAGTTGGTGGATGGCATTTTTTTTCTTGGAGGAGATGGGGAAATACAGGTAGCCGGCAAGGGGTGTGGAGGTTGTGCCCTCGGGCAGGCCTTTGTCGCCGAGTTCAGCTTCCATTGCGCTGCGGTCTTTATCCGTCGAGGCGGGGTTCGGTCCGGGATTGCCAATGCCGACGTCCACGCCGGTGGTCTGGGTTACTCCGCTGCCCTGCGTGGTGCGGGTGACCGGGTCGTAGATGCGACCAGCTTGATAAGCCACACCATAACTGGGCGACACGGTCACGTCGCGGTCTGAGCCGGCCTTCTTCTGTAGGCTGGCTGCGATAACCTTGGCGCTGGAGGGTTTCGCCGCGACGTCCGTATCCTTGATCCTCAGCACGAAGTCGTTCAGTGAAATGTTTAGCGGCGTCCCCTTCGGCGGATAGAATGCAACCTCGATGACCAGACAGCAACGGTTGACGTCTGAAACGAACGTACGTCGGGCTTGATGGGCAGTTAGGAGCGAGGCCCCGACCGCAACGCCATCCACCTCGGAGTGTGCTGGGTATCGAGCCGCCGCCCGTCGTGGCTCGGTTCCGTTCGGTTCCTGGGCCACCACGAACGTCACGGAAGCCAAGATAATTGCTACACAAAGCTTCCAGGTCATGGCTTGTCCTTTGCTTCACCAGGCTTTGGCTCCGCGGCAAGCGTTGCTGAGATCTTCAGCGATTTACCGCTCAGGACGTAGATACGTTGGTGAAAATCCTCGCGACCGGTCGCTGCCAGAGATAGATCATAGGCTCCAGGGTCCAACCACATACTCTGCAGGTGGTTCGCCGTGCCGGCATAAGCGCGATCCAAATAGACCTCCGCGGTTTTTGGTTCAGCTGCCAACTTCACTTCCCCTTTGGCTGATCCGTAGGCGAAATAGCCCGGTGCGAAGAAGGAGTACGGCCCCCAGTACGGAAACCAGAAGGCTGAATACCCCCATCCAAGAAAGGGAATAGGGTAAGCGCCGTACGGATAGTATGCAGCTCCGGAGAAGTGGGAGTAGCCGCCACCCAGCGAGATCGTTCCCAGCCGCAAATGAAGCTTGTGTCCGTCGCTAGCGCCGTTGTCGGCCTTTTCGTTCTTTGAGCCGGTTGGCTCTTGTACGTCGGCCCTGCGTCTGGTTGGTCGCAGCATTGGTCTGAGACGTTGCAGAACCCGTTGGCTGCGGGGTCACTTGAGCGATGACACGATAGCCTGGAACGGTTGAGGTGAGGAAGAGGAACCAAGAAAGAATCCTACGATTCGCATAGATACCTCCCCTTCCAGTGCGATTCGCCGACTCCGGCAATGGTTGCCTGCCCGGCCTGGCAGACCCGGTCGAGGCATAGACCGGATGAACCACCCCGGGCATTCAGATTATGCGAGTAGCCCGGAATGAAGTCAAGGAACCAGAGCCGGAATGGAGGCGGTCGCGGGCCGGGACCGCCGAGGATGCTCGTCGTTTGCTTAGGGCTTGCACCGAACCAATAGTCTCAAGTCCATCAGAACTATGGCCAGGTCGCAGCTTCGGCCACCGTGTTGAAGAACCGGAAGAAGTGATCCACGCGCGTGACCTGCAGCGCATTGTGCAACCGATCGCTAACGCCGACCAGGGCGAGACCCCGTCCGTCCTTCTGATGAGTTACGTAGGCTCCCACCAGAGCGCCGATGCCAGCTGAATCTGCATACGGCACGTTGGTGAAATCGATGATGAGCAGTCGGGAATTGTCCGCTCGCACCTTGGCCTGGAAATCAAACAGCGTCGCGATAACCAACGGCCCGCTCAGCCGCAGGATTCGTTGTCCAGCCTTGGGGCCGGGAATATCCTCAATGACAAGGGGCTCGGAAGGCATTTCCAAGATATTAGGGCTGGAGGGCAGACCAATTGTTAAAGGAATGTAAATTCTGCAGACCGACCTATCCCTGATTTCTCTCCGCCGCAGATGACGCGTGGTCTTCCGGTGTTACATAATGCTAGACGCGACATCGAGGACGAGGAGCGGGCACCATGGCATTGAAAGTTGGCGATCTGGCACCAGACTTTGAGCTGCCGGCAGTCGAAGGGGATGAGCGGCTAACCATCAAGCTCAGCGAGTTTCGCGGGAAGAAGAATGTAGTGGTGTCGTTTCATCCGCTGGATTGGACCCCGACTTGCGCCGAGCAACTTCCGGCTCTTGACGCCGATCGCGAGAAATTCGCCGCGCTGAACGCCCAAATCCTCGACATCAGCATTGACTCGGTTTACAGCCATCTCGCCTGGCAGAAGCATTCCATCGGCGCCATGCACTTCCCCATATGTTCGGATTTCTATCCTCATGCCGAGGTCACGCGCGCGTTCGGCATTTTGCGCGAAGGCCCGCCGCTCCCGGGGATCAGCGAGAGAGCCGTTTTCATCGTGGACAAAAGCGGAAGGATCGCATTCGCCAAGGTCTACGCTCTCGACCAGAAACCGGACGATGAAGAATTGCTGGCCGCGTTGAAGGCCCTGCAATAGTCTCGATCGCCGCCATCTAAAGCGGCCAAAGCTGCGGGTTTATTGCAGGCACGCGCGCATTCCGTCTACGGCGTTGAAAATCGAGACCATTCTTCTTTCCTTACGAATGTAAATTCGCGTCAATAGTGGAATCGGTAGCGAAACTCGGCAAAAATCTCCCGCGGATCGTTCCAGTGAAACCCACCGAAGGTCACGCTGTTATCCAACTCCACTCGCCGGTTGGCGACATTCAACGCCGTCAGTGAAACCGAGAACCGCTCTCCAAACTCCTTGCCCAGCGCCAGATCAAACGTAGTATGTGGCTGCAAGTAATCGCCCGGATAAGGCTGCCCCGGAAACGCGTTGCTAAAGCCCGACCCGTAGTAAACGCTGGTCGAAGCATAGCTCCGCCAGGGTAAAGTGACTTCCCCCACAATACTCAAAGTGTTGCGCTGGTCGTGATCCAGCGGAGACAGGCCCGCGGGAAATGAAAAATCCGTCAACCCGCCAGTGATCGCGCCGCCGCCCTCTGCGATTTGATTCGAGTACGCCAAATGAATCTGTCCCCGATTAAAAATCCGCGGCGAACTCAGCGTGAGCTCCCATCCCCGGATCAACCCCTGCGCAATCGTAATCGGAAAGAATAGATTCGATTCCCCAATATTATTGTGATCGAAGAAATTCACCACGTTGGTCTGGAAGGTGTCGGCATCGAGCGTCCACCCGCGAAATGGAATCGTGACTCCGAACTGATGCTCCTCATCCCGCTCGCCGTGCAGCGGAATGAACCCCAGATTGTTTGCATTGACAAATTCCAGCAGCGGCCCCGAAGCCGTAATCAGCGGCGGCGCCTGATAATAGTGTCCGTAAAAAGCCCGAAAAACCCAATGCAGATGCGGAACCACCGCCGCAACTCCAAAACGCGGGCTGATGGCACTTTCCGAAACCCCTCCCGAGAACCACGTCGGACGCATGCCCGCACTCAGCGTCAGCCACGAAAACGGTTTGAACTTGTCATCGATAAAGAAAGCTTCCAGGTGGCCTGATGGATGCTCAGTATCGGTAAAAGGTGCTGCGCTTCCATCGTTAAACACCGCCCCAAAAAGTGTGTCGTCCTGCTGGTAGAAGCTATACAAACCCACCTGCAGATTATTCTTCGCCACATTCGCCGCAAAACTAACTTGCCCCCCGCCATAGGTTGAGCCGCGATTCTGCGTCGTCGCCACTGGATAATCCGACAGCGAGCTCGAATAATCGGCACGGTTGTAATGGAAAAAAGGCGACACCGTCAGCAGCATTTGCGAATTGAAAGTGTGCACCCACGAAAAATTCGCCAGCACATCCGATTCGTGATCGCCATCGCGAAGGCCAATCGTCGGATACTGCCCATCCACCGGATTATTCTCAATATCGTCCGGATAAGGGTCGTAAGGAATCTGGTAATAGTCCTTGCGCAAATTGGTCACAAAGCGCAACTGGTTCGACGGATCCACATTGAATATCAACGACCCGAATCCTCCATAGCCGTTTTCCGCATCGTGAACCACCTGCGGAACCGGCGTTTGAATGCCGAGATTACTCCGATTCCCATTTATGCTGGCGTAATAGGCGAAGCGCTGGGTGTGGCTGCCGAAATTCAACTGATCGTTGGTCTGATAAAAGCTGCCCAGGCTGAGGATCAACTCGCCTTCGTTGTTCCGCTCAAACCCGGTGCGTGGAGCAATGTTAAACACTCCGTAGGTGCGGTCTCCGTAAGCCGCGCTGTAACTGCCGCGCTGGATTTCGAGGTAATCAATGTCCTTGGGATCGAACTGCGCTCCCAGGTTGGACGCAATATTCGTGTTGGGCACGGGCACGCCGTCGATCAGCCAACTGGTCTGGTGGCCTCCGCGAATGTGCAATTGGTCGTGCGTGACATAGGCCCCCGGAGTGTAATCCGTAATCATCGCCAGACTGTTCGTGCGCACCGCCCCTGGCGTTTTTTGGATCTGTGCCCGGTCTACCGTTGTCGTAGGTGTCATCGAGTCCGTCGCCGCGATCGGAGGCTGCGCCGAAACGTTGACCGTCTCGTTGGCCACGGCCACGTTCAACTGAAGATGCACCACCGGTTCGGTTCCCGACGCAACTTCAACCTCCTGCGCCGCCTGCACAAAACCCGGATTGGCTACCGTGATCGAGTACTCGCCCAACGGCACTCCATTGAGTCTGAACTCGCCGTTGGCATCGGTATTGGTGCTCTTCGCCCAGTCGGATGACTTTGCTTTCAACATCACCATCGCACCCTGAACCGGGCGATGCTGCGGATCATGAATGATCCCGCGCACCGATCCGAAGATCGTGGCACTAACGGCGACAGCCATTAAAAGCAATACCCCGGCCCACAAAACTCGAATAAACCGCATAAGCTCTCCCAATGGAGCCTTGAAGGGGCGCGGCTTCAAGCCGCGCCGCACGTCATTTCCAAGGGCTTACGGCACGGCTGAAGCCGTGCCCTTTCAAAACTCTAACGCCGTGAGTTTTTTCAGAGCCTGTTTAGGCGTGCCGTAAACGCCATCTTTTTCAATGGCGCCTCTAGGCCCTCAGGCCGAACCCGGTGTTTTTCAGCAGACGGTCCTGCCGCTACGATTTAGCTGTTTTGAAATCAGGCAATGGAGAACTGCGGAGGAGCCCGGCCCGAATGTGCCCGGCTGACGTCAATAGAGGAACGAATCGCTCGCTGCTCCGATCGCGCACTCGCGGACGCGGGCGCGACCTGCGTGCCCACCCCAAGACTCACATGCGCCCACTGCGAAACCGTCAGCGTACGGCAGCAATCGTGCTGGCAGCATCCTGGAGGAGCATGGAACTCAGAGTCGTGGGAAGCACGATCGTGCATCGGCTTCCGCATGCAACAAGCGTGCACCGACGGTGCGGAGATCGCCAGAGCCACCGGGACGAGAGTGCCCACCAGCAGCAAAACCAGCAACAATCTGGCGACGAAACGATGCATAAACCTGTTCAGACTACCCCAAGAACAACTTGCCCGACAAGCTTAAGATGTAAAAACCTTGTCACTTTCGAAAGCTCGACCCCAACCCGTTTTCTGGTAGTGGTGCAGTTTGACGGAACTACAGGGTATTCACGATGGTAATTGGCAGTCTGATTGCATTCAACTTAAAGTGAGTCCAATGGCGACGCATGAGCAAGTCTGGGTAAAGGTTAATGCCCCGGTCGATGCCGGGGTGGCGGAGATCGTCTCTATTCTCAATAGTGTTGACGGCCTGGAGACTTTGCAGAGTTGCCAAGGTGATCCTGGCACAAGGAACGGGTACGTATATTTTGCGTGTGGGGATTGGCGCACAATGTGCGAATTTGTTTTTCAGAAGGTCGGTCCAACGCTGAAGAACAAAGCAGATGAAGATGCGACGTTGACCGTAGAAGCTACCTCGGCAGATTCGCCGATGGCGAAATTGAGCTTCAAGGCGGAGGCAACTGGTATAGTAGTCTCCGCCCTAAAGGAAGCGTTACGTTAAGACACTCCGTAGCTGGCTGTTCGCTCATGGCATGGGATGCATAGAGCCTCACAGTTGCTCAGGGAGTCCGAACCACCAGCCGAGACCGCAGTCCGATGATGGGCGTGCCAGCGCCCAGCAGTGAGACGAGTGGTGCAGCGGAGAGTGGCATGTACATTGCATGAGATGCGGCTGCATTCGCACTGACCACCAGCGCGTCTGAATGCCGCATTTTTTGTTTCCTCTGAAAACGCCATAATGCTTTTCCCTTTCGTTAGGCGTATTGAGGTTGCTTTACATCAAGCAGGGCGATTAGCTCTTCGCAAGACCAGACATGATCCGTAATCCCTGCTTCCATTGCTGGTGTCACGCGAAGCGTCTTGTGAACTCTGCAAAAGTTGTAGTGCATGAAGTACAGCGCAACCATGTGGCCGTGGTTCTCTATTTTCTTGCTGAAACCGTTCGTGAGCCGAGTAAATCGGCGCATTCCCATTCGCATCGAAAGATTGCTGCGCTCCACGAATGATGTGGAGATGTGGTCCGGATCGGGAGTTCCTGCGAGAACTCCAGTGCGGCATCCGATGCAGGTTGCGGGGCTGTAGCGTGATTCTGGATTTTCGCTCGATGCGCCGTAAATCTTGACCAGCATTGCATAGTCAATATCAGCACCGAACGCATCTTCGACGGCTTCTGCGTACACTCGATGGCCGTCGGTCGTTAACTGGATTCGGTTGCTGATACGCGAAGCAACATCCTTCATGAAGTACTCGGCTGTCTCTGCGCCGCGATCTCCGAGCGTGTACGAAATTATTAGTTTGGTGTCGGCATCAAGAGCGGTCCACGTCCAAACGCTTCCCGCGCCAGCTTGAACCTGTTCCATCGTGAGGTTCTTGTCCTTGCCATACACGAATGCCCAGATTTCGTCGGCCTGAACGCGCCGCACGCGCAGACTGCGAACGTGGGTATTGTGGTAAGCAGCGGCAGCGCAGCCCATGTCCTTGAGAAGTTTCAGAACGGTGTGCTTCGCCACGCCCGTCATTCGACAGGTTGCGTTGATCGAAGTGCCTTCGACCAAGGCCGCGATAACCGCTATGGGCTTATCAATGGCGAGGCGATTCATGCAACCCATTATGGGTCAACGCATTTTAATAGTCAAGAAAACAGTAAAATTTTGAGTTGATTTTTTAAATGATATCTTGTATAAACTGACACATGGACCCATCAATATTCACCGAGAAAATGACAGGCACGTTGGCTCCCGTTCCAAATGGACCGCCAGACGCGAAGTATGCCTTTGTGCCTAATCCACTTCCTCCGGCATGGGCATGGCCCAGCGAGTTATGGCGTCTACTCATGGACGCACGCAGGTCGCTCTCAAGTCTGGACGGAACTGGCAAGCATCTCCCGAACCCAGAGATTTTGTTGCAGCCCCTACAAAGTAGGGAAGCCCAATTGTCCTCCCAGTTGGAGGGAACGTTTACAGACCCGCAGAAGCAAATTCTTTTCCAGGCGGAGCCGAGTTATCCGGTCTCGGCAAACGATCCGAATAACGCCTTTCGCGAAGTGTACAACTACCGCCATGCATTGAGATTACGATTGGACGCGCAAAATCCATTACCGCTGTCACTACGCCTAATTCGACAGTTGCATGAAATCTTAATGAGGGGGGTAAGAGGTTCAGAACAGCAGCCGGGAGAGTTTAGAACCATCCAAAACCAAATTGGATACCCTGCACGCTTCGTCCCACCACCGCCAGATCAACTCTTGGCAACGCTAGATGCGCTTGAGAAATACCTGCACTCGACGGACTATGTCTACGACCCTCTGGTCAAGGCGTTTTTGGCGCATTATCAGTTTGAGGCGATACACCCTTTTCGAGACGGTAACGGGAGAGTGGGCAGACTTCTTCTCTCGTGGGTTATTGCGGAATGGTGTGAACTCTCAAATCAATGGCTCTACATGAGCGCCTTTTTTGAGAGACGGAAGAAGGAATACATGGATTTAATGCTCAACGTTAGCACTCAGGGAGCATGGGGCCCTTGGATTGGATTTTGCTTAGAGGGTGTCGTTGCGCAATCTGTTGACGCAGAAAATCGCTGTGACAAACTTCTCGCGTTACACAAAGACTTTCATCATCGACTGAAAGGCGGGAGTGTTCGGCTATCGAAGTTGGTTGATCATTTATTTTCGAGTCCTGTAATCAGCGTCAATCAATACAAGAAGCTATTTGGCGTGACATATCCGACTGCGCGATCTGACCTGAAAAAACTAGAAGTGGCCGGTATTGTTCAACATGTTGAGATGAATCAAATCACCTACTACTGCCAGCCCATTTACGGGATCACGTTCGAAGACGTGAGCGTCTAGTGACCCTCTGTCGCTTCTCGCACGATCCGAGCAGCGGCTTGGCTGGCATCCTCGTAGCGCCTGCTCGGATACGTAGCGCAATCATGCGCGTCGAAATCTGCCTGCACATCTGCGGGAATCGGGACGCCATCTGCAACGAAACGACCAAGCGGCTTTACCCAGCCGCAGTTCTTGCAGGCCCAGCCTACAAACTTGCTATCTTTAGCGAATACTAGTTCTTTTGCCATGCCGTCAGTTTCCCACAGGCCGGACCTGATTGCTAGCCTGTGGAAATTCAAACTGCACCACTACCCGTTTTCTACAAGCTTATCGGACAACCATCGCAATCCGTTACAATCTAAGTTCACCGCGGCGCTGATCGCTGTCCGCGAACAACGGATTATCCATGGCCATGAAAGTTCGCAAAGCAGTATTCCCCGCCGCGGGATTAGGCACGCGCTTCCTGCCCGCTACCAAGGCCCAACCCAAAGAAATGTTGCCCTTGGTCGACAAGCCCATCATTCAATACGGCGTCGAAGAAGCGCTCGCCTCCGGCTGTGACCAGATCATCATCATCACCGGCCGCGGCAAACAAGCCATCGAAGATCATTTCGACGTAAGTTACGAACTGGAAAAAATGCTCGAGGAGCGCAAGAAGACCGATCTGCTGAAGATCGTGCGCTCCATCTCCGACATGATCCACGTTTCCTACGTTCGCCAGAAAGAAGCGCTCGGCCTCGGTCATGCCGTGCTCATGGCGCGTGAACTGGTGGGCAATGAACCCTTCGCCGTCCTGCTGGCCGACGACATCATCGACGCCGAAACCCCATGCCTCAAGCAGATGATTAACGTCTTCAACGAAACTCAGTCTTCGGTGATTGCCATCCAGATTATCCAGGGCCGAGCCATTTCCGCCTACGGCGTGCTCGACGTAAAACCCGCCGACGGCAGCTTCGATGGACGCCTCTTCGAAATCCGCAACATGGTAGAGAAACCAAAGCTCGAAGACGCGCCTTCCGACCTGGCCGTAATCGGCCGCTACATCCTGACCCCAACCGTCTTCGAAACCCTCTCCGAAACCAAAGCCGGAGTAGGTGGCGAACTCCAGCTCACCGACGGTATGCGCGCCCTGCTGAAAAAAGAAAAGATGTACGGATACGTATTCGAAGGCAAGCGTCACGACACCGGAGACAAACTGGGTTTCCTGAAAGCCACAATCGAATTCGCCCTGAAACGCCCAGACCTCGGCGCCCAGCTGCGAGAGTATTTAAAAACCCTTAAGCTGTAAGAACTCACATAGCCCGGACGCCTCGTCCGGGCAGCCTTTTGAAGGAACTGAGAACCAAGAAACTGTGAACCGGAACTAAACCAATCTCCCACTTCCGACAGTAAACAATCAGCAAGCACCGCAGCCAACCCCATCAAGCCCAGCCAATTCAACGCCCGTTGTCCTACCAATTACCAATCAGATTCGTATTAATGCAGATTCACCCACCGCTAGAGACCAGCCCTGAAAGGGCGGAAGAGTACAGCCCAGGGCGTAAGCCCTGGGTAGAGTCGATAAGGAATTCAGGCCCCGCCAGGGTGGAATCGCTCGCACCCAACGAGAACCGAGAACAAGGGAACCGCGAACTGAACTAATCCCACTTAAGCCGCGAAAATGCAGTCCCAAGTCGTAATGCTCGAACCCCAACGGCAAATTCAAGCCGCTCCATCCCACAGTTAACTATTCAGGTTCGTATCAACCCGAGTCCCCAATCGGACGAAAGCCAACAAGAAAAAAGGGGCCAAAGCCGCCTTGACCAACGACGAACGACCAACGACTAACGACCACCCTTCAACATCCCCACCACCCGATCAAAATCCTCGAGCGTCGCATACTCAATCTCAATCTTCCCCTTCCCCTTGCGATCGCGAATCCGCACCCGCACTCCCAAGGTCCGCTCCAACTCCGTCTGCACATGCCGCACATTCGGATCCACCCAGCGCGCCGTTCCCGGCTGCTTCTCTTTCTGCAAGGGCACATTCGTGTTGAATACCAGGTCTTCCAACTGCTCCACCGACAAATGTTTCCGCACCGCTTCATCGGCAATCTTCGGAATCAGGTTCGGATCAAGCAAAGTCAGCAACACCCGAGCCTCGCTGAATCCCAGCCGCCCCTCCTGCAGATATTGGGTCACCGAAGGCGGCAGCCGCAGCAACCGCATGTAATTTGAAACCGACTCCCGTGAAATCCCCACCCGTTGCCCGATCTGCTCTTGCGTCAGCTTGAAATCCTGGCTCAACTTGGAAAACGCCGCCGCCTGTTCCATGCAATTCAAATCCTGCCGCTGCAGGTTCTCCACGACGGTCATCTCCGCCGCTTGCTGATCGGAGACTTTGCGCACCATCGCCGGAATCGTAGTCCGGCCCGCGATCTTCGAAGCCCGGCACCGCCGTTCCCCGAGAATGAGAACGTACCGGCCCTCCGCGCCCGGCCGGACCGAGATCGGCTGGATCACCCCGTTCGCCCGAATCGAGGCCGCCAGTTCGTCCAGCGTGGTCGCAACAAAATCCTCAGAAACCGGCTGGTCTTTGGCGAAATACCGCGTCTGATAAGGATTCTCATCGATCAAATCAAGCGCGATCTCGACCACCGAATCCCCCCGCGCCGCCTGCGCCTGAATCTCAGGCAAAACTCCAGGTTGCGGCGACGACTCCACCACCCGCGGCCCCGAAGGCAACAAAGAATCCAACCCCCGCCCCAAAGCCCGCCGCTTCTCCACCACCTTGTCCACAGCCTTATCCGCACTGGTCATCGCTGTAGTCGTCATTTGTTTGGTCATCCCCTCTTGTCCGTGTCATCCCAATTTTCTGTCATCCCGAGCGGAGAGTCCCTGTTCGCAAAGCGAACAGGGACTCGCAGTCGAGGGACCTTGCGTTTGCGTTTGCGTTTCGCCCGCCGGTACATCGATGCTCATCGATCTAATATATTGATCGTCGTCAATTTATTCCGCTCCTTGATCCACCGCTTCCACCGCGGAGCATTCACCACTTGCTTCTCCTCAGCCGGATGCTCACTAGGCAAAGGCATCTCGACCGGCAGACTATGCTCAATGATCTCCTTCGCGAGTTGAATGTAGCTCTCCGCCCCTCGCGAACGCACGTCGTAAAGCAGCGCAGGCTTACCATGGCTCGGAGCCTCCGCCAGTCGCACGTTGCGCGGGATCGTCGTCTTGCAAAGCTTCTCGCCGAAGTATCGATTCAATTCCGCAGTCACCTGCTGAGCCAGGTTCGTACGATCATCAAACATGGTCAGCACAACGCCTTCGATCGTCAGGTCAGGATTCAATGATGCGCGAATGCGCTCAATCGTATCGAGCAGCTCTGACACGCCCTCAAGAGCGAAGTACTCAGCCTGCATCGGAATCAGAATCGAGTCCGCTGCGACCAGCGCATTGAGGGTAAGAAGATCCAACGCCGGCGGACAGTCCAGCACGATGTACTTGAATCGATCGCGCAAAGGCGCAAGCGCATCCCGCAAACGAAATTCGCGGCGCTCACCCTCGACCAGTTCCAGGTTCGCGCCAATCATGTTCTTGTGCGCAGGAATGAGCCACAACTGGTCGAGCTCAGTCTTCTGCAGCGCATCCTGCGCGCTGGCCTCGCCCATGAGTAGATGATAGGTGCTGATTCGGTCAGGATTTTTGACCAGGCCCAGTCCGCTGGTGGCATTCGATTGCGGATCGCAATCGACCAGCAGCGTGTCCACTTCTGCTGCAGCAATGGACGAGGCCAGATTGATGGCAGTCGTAGTCTTGCCCACGCCGCCCTTCTGATTGGCAACCGCGATGACGCGTCCCATTTTGTTTTCGGAGAGCCGGAGAGCCGCTTGCAGAATAGGCCGAATCGTTGTGCATTTGCAATGACAGATTTCGGTGCAGCGCACACATGAGGGCATTCTGTTTGAGCGTGAACAAGTTGGGCGTGCCCGCGAGCCATCTTTCCACAGGAATGTTCCACGTGGAACATTTCCCCGGATGCAAAATAAGTCACTGGGTGTTCCACGTGGAACACTCTGAAGAAAAATTGAAGAAGTGTTCCACGTGGAACATTCCTCGTCGTCAGATCTTGTAACGTGAATCGCATGCGGTCTTCGAACTAAACTCCCACATGGAGTGCCCTAATTGCCACAATTGTATTCTCGTTGAATAAAATCTAACCGCTTCTTGAAATCCATGTCCCACTTGTACTTGTTTTGGTGCAGGGTGATCGTCCGTCTGTTATCTGTCTTGGTGCTGGTCGGCTATCCGTTAGCGGACGCCTACGGCGAGGATGCGGCTTGACGACATGGGGATGGGGAGGGGGGCTTGCCAAGTGAATCCGGGGGTGAGTTTGTGGGCGCGTTCGAGTTGGGCTTCGCTTATTAGAAGAGCCAGGCGGCCGGCGGGGGCTACTAGGCGGGCGGCTATGGGGATGGTTTTTTCGAAGTGTTCTACGGCGCGGAGAGTTACTACGTTCGCGGGGGTGGCTTTGTAGTCTTCGGCGCGGCCGGCGAATACATTGATATCTGTCAATGTAATGGTTCGGGCTGCCTCGCGCAGGAAGGTTGCTTTCTTGTGGTTGGATTCGATCAGAGTTATCCGGACGTCGGGGGCCCAGATTTTTATGGGGAGGCCGGGGAATCCGGCGCCCGAGCCGATGTCGATCAGAGTTTCGGCGTCGCGGCGGCGGGGAAATAAGTGGCGGGCGGCGAACAGGGATTCGCCGAAGTGACGGGTTACGATTTCTTCCGGTTGGCGGATGGCGGTGAGGTTGATGCGGGCGTTCCAGCGGACGAGTATATCGATGTACGTCGATATACTAAGCAGGTCGTTGGCCGTTAGTCGTTGGTCGTCGGTTGGCCCGAGGAAGGGTTGGAGTAGCTCGGCTATGCGGGTGGGGTTCATGTGGGATGCGATTGTACTTGTTTCTTGGAACCTAGAGCCTTTTGTTCTTCCGACGGCGGTTACCCCAGGGCCGAAGTATGTGCGTGAGAACTCGTCTTTCGCCCCGCCGGGGCTCATCGGCTTCCGACTTTTACTACCCACGGCTAACGCCGTGGGCTGCATTCTTACGCCGCTTCGCGGCTACGGAGTCGAGGTTTTGTTCCCCGGATTATTCGTTTGCCACGCTGTCAAGCTTTGCTCGACCGGACAGCCGGGGGCGGCTGTCCCCACGTGGTCTTTGGTACTCGCACGTGATCGGCTGTAACGTTTGGGCGAAAGAATCACTATCAGGACGAGGCAGAGTTGACTCCCCTTTTCAAATCACACCTCAAATTCAGAGAGGAGAAGTAAAGTCATGTTAAGAACGAAGTTGTCTGTATTTGCTGTGCTTATGTCGTTCGCAATCGGACTTTCGGGACTGGCAGTCGCGCAGGACGAAATGACTCCGGAACAACCGGCGGCCCCACAGAAACCAGCGCCGGTTCCGACTGGAATTTTCAGGCCGCAAGGCAAGGTGATCACCCCGGCCAGCAGCGTTTCGACCGCTGCCAAGGGAGGCCACACGAACTACAAGATTTTTGTTCCTGAAGGCCACCAAATATCCTCGCCGGTCCCGGATTACACGTTTGCCGAGACACCGGCGTCGATGGGCTGCGTTTACAAGGTGGGCGCAAGCGGCCCCAACAACACGGGATGCAATCCGAACAAAGGCGGCAACAACCACGCCACTGGCGGTTGGGGGGCGATCGCGTTGGTTGACGCCTATGACGACCCGAACGCGGCGTCTGACCTGGCGGCTTTCGACAGTTACTGGGGTTTGCCGGCGGCAAACTTCACGGTGGTCTATGCCAACTCAAGCTTCGGCACCCTTAACGGGCTGACCGCGGACTGCAGTGGCACGCCGGCGCCGGCAAACGATTACGGCTGGGACCTCGAGGAGTCTCTGGACATCGAGTGGTCCCACGCGATGGCACCCGCGGCGCACATCATTCTGGTAGAGGCTTGCGATCAGTCTCTGCCGCAGTTGCTGTTTGCCGAGGAAGTGGCCGGGATAGAAGTGAGTGGCTACGGTGGCGGCGACATTTCCAACAGCTGGGGATACCCAGAGAGCTGCGTTGGAGTCCCCAGTTGCGGCGGCGGAACCTTGACGGAAGTCCAGGACGACAATTACCTCTTCCGGTATTACTGGCAGGACATCACTTATTTTGCGTCGGCTGGCGACTCGGGAGCGGAAGTTCTCTATCCCAGCGCTTCGCCGTGGGTAGTCTCGGCAGGCGGTACTACCATCAATCGAGATTCGAGCGGGAATTTCCTGAGCGAGAGCTGCTGGTCTGACTCGGGCGGCGGCCCCAGTGCGGTTGAAGCCTGGCAAAACCCGCCGAGTATCGCAAACGGGCTGGGACCCTGGACCCCCTACCAGTATGAACTGTTCGGGGAGGGGGTTCGAGTAACTCCGGACATCTCGTTTAACGCCGATCCTGCGAGCGGCGTTTATGTTTACGATACGGATGAAGGCGGCTCGTGGTACATAGTCGGCGGCACCAGCGTGTCGTCGCCGGCATTGGCGGGGATCGTCAACGCCTCGAACAACCGGTTTGGGCAGGCTCCTCCGGGCGGCGGATATTACGAGGCCCACGAGAATGACTATATCTATGATCAACTCTACGCGAAGACCGCATACCCCACGAACTGGTACGACGTCACGACGGGATCGAACGGACACGCCGCTGGTACCGGTTATGACGAGTGCACCGGCATCGGAAGCCCGCGCGGTCATTTGGGGAAGTAAAGTTTGATGTTTTTTTGAAGAGGCCCTGTTTGGATGGGGCCTCTTTTTTTGCGACGAAAACCCACCTGGGAAATTGATCCCTTGTTTTGCCGCAACGCGCGAGAACTCTTTCGCCCCGCTGGCTTCAGCAGCTTTTGCGGTTTTCCCACGGCTTGCGCCGTGGGCTGCATTCTTGCGCCGCTTCGCGGCTATAGGCTCGCAGTTTTGGTTCACCATGCGTCGAGATCCTAGTTCTTGCGCACACACTGCGAGGCTTCAGCAGCTCTTGCCCCTTTCCCACGGCTGGCGAGGCTGTGGAAAAAGTTGCTGAGGACAAGAAAAGCTCACCTCAGGCGCTAAAGCGCCGACACAAGTTCAGCGACTTAGCGGCCCGACTGAAGTCGGGCCCTTCCCAAATGCCCTTGCCGAAGCCTGCGTGAATTGTTTTTTCCCGCAGCTTTGCGCCGTGGGCTGCATTGTTGCGCCGCTTTGCGGCTGTAAGGCATGTAGTTTGTCCCGCGCGAAGGTGCAGAGATCCTTCGTCGGCAGGCCTTCGCTTTGCGAAGGTCTGCCCTTCCTCAGGATGACATTGCGGTTTTTGGGACAGCGCGAAACTAGTGGGTAACGACGCGGTCGCCTTGCACGATTCTTTCTACCGTGGATGCTGAATAGGTCTGGGGGGCGTTGCGGGAGTTGGGGGGGGCGGTCGAGCCGGAGTCGGGTTGGTTCAGAATCATCAGGACGCGATCGCCGACGGCTAGCGGCTGCCTATCCTCCTGCCTTCCATCCGGCAACAAGACGCGGGCACGAGAGACGTCAACCTTAAAGGTTGGTCCTGCGATCACGAACTGGGCGTGAATTCCCGGGCCGCCGGGGAAACCGTCGGGCGTCTTCACGGTCACGATGGCGCCCGCTATTTCAGTGATACGGCCTTGTATCACGAGGGGCTGGGAGGATGCGGGTTGCGCCTGGGCCTGGGTTTGGGAGTTTGCACGGGCCTCGCAAACATTCAGGCTGCCGAGCGCGGTCAGGAGAATGGTTGCGGTGAGCAGCGGGTAAATCTTTCGGCCGGGTCGGCGAATTGTTGGATTGGTTTCCACGGTGCCTCTTCAATTCTTCTTTACATAGAAATTGTACTCGTCTTGTACTCGTCCAGTGGATTGGGCGGCACACAAACCGGAAGCTATCGCGGCGCAACGCGCGGAGTGAAACGAAGTTGGGGCACGCGACACTATCTACTCGAAAGCGGTGAGGGCACGAAAGATTCATGCCGTGGTTCACCCACACCTGACAGTTAATAACTAACTCGAACGAGCAGTTTTCTGCCGGTGGGCGCCGCATCGCCAATGGTCTCTCCCCGAGATACGAAGTGGGAAAAATCAAAAGCTAGAAAATCAAAATAAGGAGAATCTATGTTTCGCATCAATACTGGTTTGTGTGTGGGCATTCTACTGGCTGGCTGCGTTCTTCCGGTGGTGGCTCAGCAAGGGGAAGCATCGGGTAACGCGGTCCTGCCGCCGGCGGGAACGATTTTTTACGGCTGCGTCAACAATTCAACTGGCGACATCCGGATTGTGAGCAAGAACACGGTGTGCAAGTCGGGGGAGCACAAGATTAACTGGAACCAGGTGGGCCCGAAGGGAGCTACCGGCCCAAAAGGCGCCACCGGTCCGCAGGGACCAACTGGACCGCAGGGCCCCAAGGGAGCCACCGGCCCCCAGGGCGCGCAGGGTCCGCAAGGCCCGCAGGGAGCGACTGGTCCTCAGGGAGCGCAGGGAGCCACCGGCCCGCAAGGACCGCAGGGACCACAAGGCGCGACTGGACCACAAGGACCAGCGGGAGTTTCCGTTGGCAACTCCGCGGTTAATACCGGAGGTACGTCGTTGGGTTCGGAAACGGTAGTCGCGCAGACGGCTGCGATCAAGACCTCGGGCGTCTACTATGTGAACGCAACTGCGCTTCTCAGTATTGACGCCTCGGACTACGCTGCCTACTGCTACGTGACTACGGGAAGCAACGGGCTTAATCCTGACGGCCTCTACGGCGGGTCGAGCGCGGTTGGGAATTACCAACAGGCCAGCATTGCTGATGTGTGGTCGGTCAGCGCCGGAGACGTGATTCAGTTGGCGTGCTACAGCAACGCCGGCGATGCCAACACCTTCGTCAATAACGCTTCGATCACAGCGACTCTGATCAATAGTTCGTTTGACGCCAAGAAGGCAAAGCATTCTCGGCGGGCTGCTTCAAACGATCCGAGAGCGCCGCGGTAGGACGGGCGCGGCTTTTTGGGATTTGCTCCAACCTCGCTGGCGAGTGGAAGCGGGGTTGGAGATTTTTGTTTGGGGGGGATATTCGGTGATCGGCGGGTCTTGAGATGCGGTTGAAGGCCTCTAGCGGGTTTTGAGTGTAACGGCTGTTAGCGACACTTACGCAGCGCCAAGAGGGGCTTTGATTCTTGCTAATATGCCGAAGTTCTCACGGCATCTGACTCGCCTCGGACCAGCTTCCTCCGTAGTCGCGATCTACCGTTTCCTGTGACTCGATACGAAAATGCACACCGGGAACTGCGTCTTGTGGATAGCCAGCTCTCAAGAGCGCATCGCAAAACTGCTGGTAAGTGTCGGGGGCTTGACGGAGAAGGTCACGCTCCATGTCGGTGGCAGTCGTAATCCAGAAATTGACATATCGCGGGCTGGTCGCCGTCGCGCCCTGAATGCTGAAGGTCCCAGCATTCGGAACACGCTGGCGAGCGACCTTCATCACCTCCCGTCTCGCACGGCGAATGATGGGCCACAGCTTCCAGTCGAAAATCGGTGTGAACAGGACTACGACCAACCCTAGGACGAGAAAGAAGCCCGCGACCAGAACCCAACCGAGCAGCCCTAGCATGAAGATATGATACTGGACCCCTGTTGATTATTGTCGCAAAATCACCATTGCACTCACTGACTACTGGGGAGGGGTTGTGAGTTGCTATGGCCGGTAGCTGTTGAAACAACTCACTTGCGAGAAGACCGCGCAGAAAGATCGCGTCAGGATTCCATGCAAACGATTTTCTCTGCTCTGCTCGATATTTTCTATCTTCACAATTTCCCAAACTTGCCGATTTCTATTCGCTGTAGAATCGAAATCTAGACGGTCATATCATGTGGGATTTTATGGATGATTCGGGATCGCTTGCGTGGGGCAACATCTCATGATCGGGCAAACCATTTCGCACTATCGTATTACCGGCAGGCTGGGCAGCGGCGGGATGGGGGTGGTCTACGAAGCTCAGGATCTGACGCTTGGGCGCCGCGTGGCTCTGAAATTCCTGCCGCCGGAGCTTGCCCGTGAGACGTCATCTCTGGATCGATTTCTGCTGGAAGCGCGCGCCGCCTCGGCGTTGAATCATCCCAACATCTGCACAGTTTATGCGGTCGAAAGTGATGCGGAGCAATCTTTTATTTCGATGGAGTTGATCGAGGGGCAGGGTCTCGACAGCAAACTGCATGGCGGTCCTCTGCCGATTGACCGCCTGGTTGACTTCAGCATTCAACTGGCGGACGCGCTTGATGCGGCTCATGCCAAAGGGATCATTCATCGCGACATCAAGCCGGCAAACATCTTCATCACGCAGCGGGGCCAGGTCAAGGTTTTGGACTTCGGCCTGGCGAAGCTCACGCGGGTAGCAGGGATGGCCGCAGAAACGATTGGCATGACGCAGGATGATCCCGGCCCGGCGCACCTTACGAGTCCGGGCAGCACGGTGGGCACGATCGCGTACATGTCTCCGGAGCAGGCTCGCGGAGAAACACTTGATGCCCGCAGCGATCTTTTCTCTGTCGGGACGGTGATTTATCAGATGGCGACCGGACGCTTGCCTTTTTCGGGCAACACCTCGGCGGTGGTCTTCAATGCCATCCTGGAACGCGATCCCGTTCCAGCGGTGCAATTGAATCCTCAGCTGCCGGTTAAGCTTCAGGAACTGATCGACAAACTATTGGAGAAAGACCGCGAACTGCGATACCAATCTGCTGCCGATTTGCGCGGCGATCTAAGACGGCTGAAGCGTAGCACGGAATCTGGGCGGCCGGGAACACAACCGATTTCTACGCCATCTCTTCCGGCTGCAGTTCCGCCTCCAGTGGCTTTACCAGAGACTTCTTCGCGGCCATCATCGAGCGGCTCGGCGGTGGTAGCGGCCGCCCGCCAGAACAAGCTGGGAGCCGGTGTAGCGGCGCTGATTGCCGTCGTTCTTGTCGCCGCAGCAGGCTATGGCATTTACGCTCTGTTCAATCGAAGCCGTCCCGTTCTTTTTGAGAACATCTCTATCACCAAAGTTACGGAAACCGGCAAGGCTGCACTGGTGGCAATTTCTCCCGACGGCAAATACATCCTCAATGTGGTGCGGGACGCGGGCCAGGAAAGCTTGTGGCTGCGGAATCTTCCCACGAACAGCGACACGCAGGTGATTCCGCCGGTCGAGGTGAGATACGCTTCGCTGCGCTTCTCTCCCGATGGCAACTACATCTATTTTGCGCGCAGCGAGCCGGGCAGCGAAGAGTTGAAATACCTGTATCGCGCGCCGGTGCTCGGAGGAACTCCGCAGAAGCTGGTCACTGACATTGATTCGAACGTGACCTTTTCGCCCGACGGCCGCCAGATCGCGTATTTTCGCTTTAACAATCCGGAGGCCGGCAAAGAGCGGCTTCTGCTGCTCCCGTCGGAAGGTGGCGAAGAAAAGATTCTGTATAGCGGTGCGGTTAATGGCGGGTTACAAGATCCTGCGTGGGCTCCCGACGGCAAGACGATCGTGTGCATGGTGCTGCAACCGGGAGATGCGCTGAGCGGCCTGACGGCGCTCGATGTGGCCAGCGTGAAGCAGAAAGTGTTCTACAGCTCGGCGTCGGACATCGTGCAGCGCCCGGTCTGGATGCCGGATCAGAGTGGCCTGCTTGCCTTGTCCACGCTGGGGCACCGGCAGGTTGTTTTCGTTTCGTATCCCGATGGAAAGCTTCATAACGTAACCCGCGATACCAATAACTATTCCGAACCCAGCGTGGCGGCGGACGGGCGAACGCTGGTCAGCGTTCTGAGCCAACCCCACTTCGACCTGTTCATGATGCCGGCGGAATCGATAAAGAGTGGCCCGGGCCGCCAGGTCACCACGGGCGCACCCATTTCCAGTTTCAGCTGGACGCACGACTCTCAGATGGTCATCGACTCGGATTCCGGCCTAGGGCTGCTCGATCCCGAATCAGGCAAGAAGACGCCACTGGTCGCGCAGGCGGGGGCTCGCGGTGACTCCCCTTCGGCATGCGCCGATGGCCGCTAGGTTGTGTTCTCCGGCATATTCGGCGCGGGAGATACGGTGCTGAACATTTGGCGTACCGATGCGTCGGGAGGAAACCTCAAGCGGCTTTCGGACGGCAAGGTGGATCAAACTCCGATGTGTTCTCCCGACGGGCGCTGGGTGGTCTATCAGGAAGCGATAAATGGCGGGCGGCTGATGAAAGTGCCCATGGACGGGGGGAAACCGGAAAGGATTTCGGACGCACTCGCGGCTGGCTTCGATATCTCCCCTGATTCAAAGACCGTCGCTGTTGCGACGTTTGGACATCTCGGCGAACATGTAGAGACGCTGGCGCTGCTGGCGCTGGATTCCAATCAAGTTTTGAAGAATCTGGAATTCGAACGCCCGCGCAGTGGTCCGGTGCGCTTTTCCCACGACGGCAAGGCGGTCGTTTACCCGTTCCGCCACGCCGGGGTCGATGATCTTTGGTCGCAACCTCTCGATGGCTCTACCGGAAAACAACTCACGGATTTCAAGTCAGAACACATCATCGACTTTCATTGGTCTTTCGACGGCAGCAAGGTGGGCGTAATACGGGGACATACTGATTCTGACGTCGTGCTCATTCGCGATGCGCAACCCTAAGCTTCTGTCCTTTGTGGTTTCAGCTTTTGGATCTAACCACAGAGGACACGAAGTTTCACAAAGGAAAACTCTAATGGAACATTTCCTGTATCCCTAAGTTGCAAGACCTCGGTACCGCGGTCAGCCCCGCCGGAGCGGAGCCGTTCTTCACCACGGAAAATGGGGAGCCGGCAACTTCCTTCAAGTTGTCACCGCTTATCCCGAGAACTCCAATTGCCTCCGGGTTGTTCTGCTCGGACACGAAAAGATTAGCTCCGCTAGTCGACGTGGCCAATCCCAACGTATACGTGCCGGGCTTATTCATCTTCACCGTGTTCTCATAGGTCAAAGATCCATCGGACCCTACAGCAAGAGTTGTGATCTGGTTTGACATGGTGTTGCTCACGTACAGATACTTCCCATCGACACTGAGGATTATGTTGTTGGAACTCACGCCGTTTTTGTTAGTGAAGTTGTTCAACTCCTTGAGGTCTCCGCTTGAGTCGATGCTGAACGCCTCAACCTGAGTGTTCGACGCGGCATCGCCGAAGTACGCAGTCTTGCCATCACAACTGATATCGACGCCCGCGGCAGAGCCCTTGGTTGCGAAGGGACCAAGCTCGGTGAGATCGCCGGTGCTGGGATCGATCTTGAAAGAATCGACTTGCCCGATGTAAGCGGCAATGACGTAGTCCCCGCCGGGCACGACCTTCATTCCGGCCGGCGAACCGGGAACGCTAACCGTCTTTACAAGTTTGAGCGAGCAATCGTTGCTCACTTTCAATACCGAGATGCTGTTGTTATTGGTGTTACCGGCGAAAAGAAAATGGCCGCCCGCCGCAAGGCCCACGCCCTGGGGCTGGGCGCCACTGACCCCATCCGAGAAAGGAGAGCCATGAACAGCCGCCAAAGTTCCGTCGAACAGATTCATCTGAAACGCGGCGATGGTGCTGTCTCCGCCATTCGAAACGAAGAGGCAGGTCCCCAACCTGGTTCTTGCAGAGGTTATCGGAGAGAGCGCAAAGTAACCCCTGCCCGCACTCTTGCCGCCCGTCGGGTAGGTCTTGATCAGCTTCACCGCACCCTTGCCGCTCACGCGTAGGGCGGTTGTGCTGTTGCCGCTGTTGGCGACATTGTCGTTGGTGAAAACATACTGTTGAGCGCGCGCGTTGCCAGTCGACAATGCAATGATGCACCCCAGCGAAACTACCCACAAAGGTTTTAGTAAGGTTTTCATATTCCCCCCACTCGGCACGTTCTCGATTCTCCGCTTCCCGGCTATGCAGGTGCGGATATCTCATGCCCCGGTTTGTTGCCGATGGACTTATCTCGCAGCCGGGACACACTGGTTGAACTCGAGGCACACCTCGAGAGCTAAACGGGCAGAGCGTTGGAAAAGGGGGAGGGCAACGCGCACGCACGCCGAATCGACTCAGAACGTATTACAGACGGACTGCCCTGTCAATGGTGTCGTCTTGCTATAGAAGAAAGTCCTGTCAAAACGAAGGGCGGCTGGGTTAGCCGCCCTGTCTAGGAAGATTTGTAAGTGGTTTATGCCGGTTTCACATTCTCGGCTTGCCACCCCTTGGGGCCCTTTACCACATCGAACTGTACTTGCTGGCCTTCTTGTAGGCTGCGGAATCCGCCCGCCTGAATCGCCGAGAAGTGCACAAACACGTCCTCGCCGCTCTGACGGCTGATGAAACCATAGCCCTTGGCGTCGTTAAACCACTTTACTGTTCCTGTTTCCATGGTGTTGCTCGATTCCTTTTTATTGGATATGCGCTGTGTCAATCGCAGAAGGCTTCGGCAGGTCACGCTGCTGTCGCGGGAGTTGCTGAAAACTTGCAAAGATCAAACGCAGCAGGATTGTACCGCACATATCCTCGAAATTGCCAAGACATTTCACCAGTAGCAGTATAAGTGCAGCTGTATCAATACATTACGATAGTCCCGTCGGTCAAAACCCAGCATCAGCTCGCTCGGAGCACAGCGCTTTGCGTCACCACCAGATGTGACCTGCCTCACGGCGTTGATGCGCGTTCAAGCGCACGCTCCTACAGGTAAGGAGGGTTAGAGGCCCTTCTTAAGGCTAGTAGTGCTGATGGCCTTGCCGGAAAGCGCCGGCGTTTTCGTTACTTGCAGCCGGCAATACACGCGGGTTCCCTCGCGGCTTTCAGGCGGCTATCAAAGAATTCTGTGTCTTCGAAACTTTTCGCCTGGAGAACCTTCAATGCTGCATCTCGATACTGGTAACACAGGTTTCATGATTTTATGCACCAGCCTGGTCATGCTGATGACGCCCGGTCTCGCATTTTTTTATGGCGGTCTGGTAGGGCGCAAGAACGTGCTCGCCATCATGATTCAGAGTTTTGTCTCGATGGGCTGGACGACGGTGATCTGGTATATCTACGGCTACTCTGTCTGTTTTAGCGGAGACTGGCACGGGGTCATCGGCAACTTCCACAACGCCTTTCTGCGGGGGATCGATCTTAGTACTCCGTCGCCGAATATCACCATCCCGGCGTTTGTGTTTATTGCGTATCAGATGATGTTTGCCATCATCACGCCCGCGCTGATCTCGGGCGCGTTCACCAATCGGGTCACCTTCAAAGCCTACATGCTCTTCCTGACCGGCTGGCTGACCTTCGTTTATTTTCCTTTTGTCCATATGGTCTGGGGTGGAGGCATGCTGCAGAAATGGGGCGTGCTGGATTTTGCGGGCGGTATTGTGGTGCACAACATCGCAGGCATTGCCGCTCTGGCTTCCGTGCTCTACGTGGGCAAGCGGCGCACGGCGGATCCCGGTCCGCACAGCATTCCGCTGGTTGCGCTGGGAACTGGCCTGCTGTGGTTTGGATGGTATGGTTTTAACGCTGGAAGTGAAATGCGGGTAGATTCGGTGACCGCTACCGCATTCCTCAATACCGATTTGGCAGCCTCGTTCGCAGCCGTCACTTGGTTGCTGGTAGCGTGGATCAACGAAAAGAAGCCTAAGTTGCTAGGCCTGCTGACCGGCGCCGTCGCCGGACTGGCGACCGTTACTCCCGCAGCCGGATATGTTTCTCCCACCACTGCCGTCATCATCGGCTGTGTTTCTGGCGTGGTTTGCTACTACGCGGTTGAGATGAAAAACAAATTGCACTGGGATGACGCGCTGGATGTTTGGGGAGTTCACGGCGTCGGTGGTTTTCTCGGCATTGTGATGTTGGGAATTTTCGCCAGTCGCGCCTACAACCCCGCGGGTGCGGATGGCTTGCTCAACGGCGACCCGATTTTCCTCTTAAAACAGGTCGTTGCCGTTACGTTCTCGTCGGTCTGGGCGTTCGGGTTTACCTACGGGATGTTACGAATCATCGATATGTTCACCCCGGTGAAAGTCAGCGAGATGACAGAAGAAATTGGGCTGGATGAATCCATCCACGGCGAGCACGCCTACGAGGAGGTCTTTCGCAGCGAGGATTTGCTACACGCAGAACAGCTTCTTCATGAGGAGGAATTGCTAGCTGGACGGAAATGAGGCCAAAGGGTCTTGGCGAACATCGCCTTGGGGCCTCGGGAAACTGATTACGGCATGGGCGGCGTTGACGCCCGTGTGCCTGGTTCGAGAATGGGCTTTCCCCACTGGAAACTTTCCTGACTTCGCTGCATCATGGAGACATGCGTCTCCGCTGTTTTGCAGTCGTGCTCCTGGTTTCATCGCTCGCGTTCGCCGACATCGTCGAAGACGTGCGTACCGCGCTCGCTCAGAAGAATTTCAACGCAGCCGATACTGCCCTGCAAACTTACCGCAGTCAACATGGCGTCGATGCCGAGTATCTCGAGGCTCTATCGTGGACGGCGCGCGAAGCCTTGGCCGCGAACCAACTCGACCGGGCTGAGGCGGCGGCCAAGCAGACCGAGACGCTCGCTCTTCAGTTACTTAAAAAGCGATCTCTCGATGCCGAACCGCACCTGCCGATCGCGCTCGGCGCAGCCCTCGAAGTCCAAGCCGAGGTGCTGGCCGCGCGTGGCCAAAATGCCCAGGCGGTCGCCCTGCTGCGGCGCGCACTGGCGTCCTACGGGAATACTTCGATCAGCCCGCGCCTGCACAAGAACCTCAACCTGCTTAGCTTGACCACGCAGCCCGCTCCGGCGCTCAGCACCTCGGAGTATCTTGGTTCACGCCCGGTTCCGCTGAGCCAACTCAAAGGCTCACCGGTGCTTTTATTCTTCTGGGCGCACTGGTGCGGAGACTGCAAGTACGAAGGCCCGATCATCGCTCGCCTCAGTTCGGAGTTCGCCACCAAGGGTCTGACGATTCTTGCCCCCACTCAGCTCTACGGATACGCGGCCAAGGGAGAGGATGTGAAACCCAAGGAGGAGATCGCGTACATCGGTCAGGTCTGGCAGCACTACTATCCCGGACTGCAAAGCGTTCCCGTTCCCCTCGGCAAAGCCAACTTCACGAACTACGGCGCCAGTACTACGCCGACCCTGGTTCTGGTCGATCGCAAAGGCCACGTCGCGTTATATCATCCGGGATTGATGCAATACGACGACCTGCGCGGCGCGATCGAAAAAACACTGGCGAACTAGAGTACGTGTCGGGACGGTCTTTGAGCCGTTCAGCGGAACGCAGCGCCGCAGCTGGCCCTCGTTTTTTTCCCGGAACGAGGCGTCCGGGACTACGTGTTCATCGTCAGTGGAACACGTAAAGGACGCCGAAGTCTGCGACCGCGCTTACGTGATGAGACGGGCTTTCCTGGTTGGGGTTGCGGTAGACATAAATTCCAACCCGCTCGCGGAAGTAAAACCTTTGTTTCAAATGCATCCGCATGTCGAACAGCGGGCCTGTGAGGCTGTAGTCGGTGCTGGTGGGTATCAGATACTGCGCATTGAGGCGAAACCAATCCTGCTGGAACATGGCGCCAACAGTGGGCCAAACCGAGTGATTGTCATATTGGGATGTGAGTAACTCGCTGAAATGCACGCCGCCTCCAAGGCGCCAGTGCGTCGTCGCACGAAACAGGACTACTCCATGGGCACGAACGGTGACGCCATTATTGAGAGGGGTGGGGTTTGCCGTATCGGCGCCGGCTTCGGCTTCATAGAATATGGGACGGAGGTTTCCCCAATCGACGCCAACGTCGCCAAAATAGTATGGCGACTGAAAGCTCAGGCCGTTGACACCGATTCCGCCATCTGCGTACGGCGACACCTGGGCGCGAGCGAACGCACCCAAGAAGAGAAGGGTCGCAAGAAGCTTTGGAAGGGCTCTCATCTTTTGGTCCGTACAGTTCTTAACGCCCCCGGTCTGGACGCCCCAATGGCATTCTGCGATGCCCCCACCTTGGTCTTTGGCCAGTGTACCTATTTGAGATGCTGACGCTATTTACCAATGCAGAACGTGCTGAACTCTCCGGAAAAGCCAGACGAGGAGGGTGGTGGCAAGACGCCAAGTCATTGGAGAAGCGATAGCTGGGTCGCGACCGACGTTGGGGGTTAACGAAAGACTGAGGCCATCAAACCATCGCGTGCGTTGGCTGAGACGCCGGGGCGACGACAGGAACAGCGACCTCGACAAGCGTACCGGGATCAACGTTCGTGAGCCGCAATTCCCCGCCAAACTCTTTCGCGCGCTGGCTCATTCCTCCGATGCCGATGCCGATGCTTCCCGGGCGCAGCTCCGCAATCGGATCTGCGATCCCTTTGCCGTCGTCCCGTATCATAACCACCACCTGGTTCTCCCGTTGCGTGAGGGTGACCCATGCTTTCTGTGCCCCCGAATGGCGATAGACGTTGGTGAGACCCTCTTGAATGATGCGGAAGATCGCGGTCTCCAGCTCTACGGCAAGGCGGGGAAAGTCGGGTGGTTGGACCTCGAGTGAGGTTTCAATACCGCTGCGCTTGGTCAGCCCGTCCAGGTACCACTGAACCGCCGAGAGCAGGCCGACTTCATCCAGCAATGGCGGATGCAGAAGATGAGACAGATTACGGACTTGCTGGATGGCTCGATTCACGGTTTCACTGGCATCTGCGGCGGCCCGCTCGTTCAACTGAGCGGACCTGGTCGCGAGGATGCCGTCCATCATCATCTTTGCCGCGGCGAGCTCCTGTCCCAAACCATCGTGCAACTCCCGGGCGATACGTCGCCTCTCGTCATCTTGCATGGTGATCAGACGGCCGGAAAGACGCCGGAGGGCAGCGGTACGATCGTCGACCATCCTCTCTAATTCGACTGCGCTGTCGCGAATCGACTGTTCGAGGAGCTTGCTGTCGTGAATGTCAGAACAGGTGCCATACCATTTGACGATCTCCCCATGGGAATCGCGGATCGGAACGGCGCGAGCCCGGAACCAGCGGTATTGTCCGTCCTTCCCGCGCAGCCGGTATTCTGATTCGTAGTTGTCACCCGATTGGACACAGTGCATCCAGTGGGACATGCTTCGGTCCTTGTCCTCAGGGTGCACAAAGTCAAGCCAACCAAAGCCATTCGCGGAACCCAAGGCAGCACCGGTGTACTCGTAGAATCGATCGCTGATGTAGTCTCTGAAACCATCTGCCTGCCGGCTAAAGATAATGTCGGGAGCGGTGCGCACGATGGCATCGAGCTCCTGGTTCTTTCGTGCGAGTTCGCGGTTAAGTTGCTGCAGGGCTTCCGCCCTTCTTTCCAATTCATCGGTTCGCTCGGCGACACGCGCCTCCAGTTCACGATTGAGGCTTTCCAACTGGTGTGCCTTGCGATGCAGTTCAGCGAATATACTGACCTTCGCCCGCAGCAGTTCCGGAATAACCGGAACGGAAATATAGTCCATCGCCCCACGTTCATATCCCTTTAGCCGATCCAGGTCGGTAAGATAGACGGCGGAGATAAAGATGATCGCCGTCCTCTGAAATCGTGGGTGCTGGCGAATCAGGTCCGCCAATTCAAAACCGTCAAGATCCGGCATGCTTACGTCCATCAGTACGACGGCGATGTCGGTTTTCAGCAGATGTTCCAGAGCCTCTTTTCCCGAGGCTGCCTTGATGAGATTCTCCCCAAGTTCGGCGAGTATTACCTCATAGCTGAGCAGCTTGGCGGGCTGGTCATCCACCATGAGAATGTTGACCTTTTCATTTGTGGTCATGTTGCTGTCGTGCCTCCCAACGCCGTCTTGGTGAAACCACTACAGACCGTAAGCAAGAGTTATCTGTGAAGCCACATCCGAAGCGCAGAAAGTAGTTGTTCGGTATTCACCGGTTTTGCCAGGTACTCGGACGCGCCGGCTTCGAGACACTTCTCGCGATCGCCTTTCATAGCTTTCGCAGTGAGTGCGATGATGGGCAGGCGACGGAACAACGCATTCTGCCGGATCACTTGCATCGTTTCGTATCCATCCATCTCGGGCATCATGATGTCCATCAGCACGATCGCCATGTCGGGCGTCGACTCGAGGGTTGCGATCGCCTCGCGCCCCGTGCCCGCGGTAAGTACGGCCATGCCGCGGCGTTCAAGCACGCTGCTGAGGGCGAAGATGTTGCGCACATCGTCATCCACCACCAGCACCTTCTTTCCGACCAGGGCGTCGTCGGAACGATGCAGCCGGTCGAGCATCTTTTGCTTCTCGGCTGGAAGATCGGCAACGACGCGATGGAGGAACAGCGCAGTCTCGTCGAGCAGTCGTTCCGGCGACTCGACACCTTTCACAACTACACTTCGGGCCAAGGTATGGAGGCGGGCATCTTCTTCCGATGACAGCTCCTTCCCGGTGAACACGACAACCGGCAAATCGCTGAGCTCGGGCAAGTCGCGCACGCGCTCCAATACGTCGAAGCCCGACATATCTGGAAGGCGCAGGTCGAGAACGGCGCAGTCGAAAGGCTGTTCGCTAAGTGCGCTGAGAGCCTCGCTGCCGCTGGCTGCGACTGACACGTCGATGTCGTCATAACCCAGCAGCTCGCGAATGCTAAGCTGCTCAGCCGGGTTGTCTTCGACGACCAGCAACCGCTTGCGTCGGGGCGTAGAGTATTCCTTGATGCGGGTCAATGCCGCTCCCAGCCCCTCGGGCGTCGTGGGCTTGGTCACGAAAGCGAAGGCTCCGCGGGCCAGGCCGTGATGACGATCTTCGTCGAGCGTTAACATCTGGACCGGGATGTGGCGGGTTGATGGATCCTGTTTCAGATGGTTGAGCACGGTCCAGCCCAGCATGTCCGGCAAGAAGACATCCAGAGACACCGCTGTAGGATGGAACTCGCGGGCCAGCGCCAAGGCTTCTGCTCCCTTCATCGCCACCAGCACCTTGAATCCTGTGTCGTGCGAAAGATCGCACAACACGCGGGCATAATGTGGATCGTCTTCGACAATCAGTAAGACCGCATCGTCTGGCTGGAGATTCTCGCGATCGTCGGCAATCTGCTCAACTGCGGACTCGGTTGCGCGCACAGCCGAGAGTTGAAGGGGTGCGGAGGATGACCGCGCTTTACGGTCCGCCGGTGTCGAACTGGCGGCTGATGGCCCCACGTAGGTTTGCGGCAAGTACAGAGTGAAAGTGCTCCCCTGACCTGGAATGCTGCGCAATCGAATCTCACCTCCCAGCAGGCTGGCCAGCTCTCGGCTGATTGCCAATCCCAAGCCAGTTCCGCCGTACTTGCGGCTGGTGCCGGCGTCCGCCTGCTGAAACGCCTCAAAGATGATGCGCTGTTTTTCCGACGGAATGCCTATCCCGGTATCGGCAACTTCAAAGGCCACGACGGAGGCTGCCGCATTCAGGATAGGATGGTCTTCGCTCCATCCCCCTGCGGCAACCGACACTGCCAGATGTACGCCTCCCTGTTCAGTAAATTTGAATGCGTTGGACAACAGGTTCTTGAGTACCTGCTGTAAGCGCTTTGCGTCCGTGACCAGGCTGCGCGTCAAGTGCGGATCGGACCTAACTTCGAACGCGAGCCGCCGATTCTCCGCTTCGTGACGGAACGGGCGGCCGACCATATCAAGCAGGCTGGCGAAGAAAACTTCCTCGGCCTCTACTGATACGGTTCCGGATTCGATCTTCGACAGATCGAGAATGTCGCTGATCAGGTTTAGCAGATCAGTTCCCGCGCCGTGAATGGTCCGGGCGAACTCGACCTGTTTCGCAGTCAAGTTGCCGTCGGGATTGTCCGTGAGCTGCTGGCCGAGCACCAGGATGCTGTTCAACGGTGTGCGCAACTCGTGAGACATGTTGGCCAGGAACTCGGATTTGTATTTGGAGGTCAGGGCGAGTTCTTTGGCCTTCTCTTCCAACGCCCCGCGGGCCTGTTCGATTTCCTGATTCTTGCGTTCGACCTCCACGTTCTGCTCAGCGAGTTGCTGGGCTTTTTGGGCCAGCTGCTCATTGGTCTGCTGCAATTCCCTTTGCTGCGTTTGTAGTTCGGTGGCCAGCTGTTGCGATTGCTTCAACAGCCCCTCGGTCTGCATCGTGGCCTCAATACTGTTCAGCACGATCCCGATGCTGGCCGTCAGTTGTTCAAGAAAAGCTAAGTGTGAGGCTGTGAAGCTGCTCAGTGAAGCGAGTTCGATGACCGCCTTCACGTGGTCCTCAAAGAGCACCGGAAGCACAATCACATTTCGCGGAACCGCTTCGAATAGACCTGAACGGATGGGAACCGTGTTTCCGGGCAGGTCGGTAATCAACATGCGCTTCTTTTCCGCTGCGCATTGTCCGACAAGACCCTCGCCTAACTTCACGCGCCGGAGATGCCCATCTTGTCCGTCTGCAGCGAACGCTGAGAGCAGCACCATGCCGGCTGATTCCTCGGTCTCCATCTGGTAGATCACACCTTGTTGCGCGCTCACCAATGGCGCCAATTCTGAGAGGAGTTTTCGCCCCACGGTGGCCAGATCGCGCTGGCCTTGCAACATGCTGGTGAAGCGCGCCAGATTCGTCTTAAGCCAGTCTTGCTCGGTGTTGCGATCCGTGGTGAGCCGCAAATTGTCGATCATGGTGTTGATGTTGTCTTTTAGTTCGGCAACTTCTCCGCTGGCTTCGACCTGAATCGAACGGGTCAGGTCACCCTTGGTGACGGCGGTCGCGACTTCCGCGATCGCACGCACCTGGTTGGTGAGGTTGTCGGCAAGCAGGTTTACGTTGCCGGTCAGATCCTTCCAGGTGCCGGCCGCGCCGGGCACGTTGGCTTGGCCTCCGAGACGTCCTTCCACACCGACTTCGCGCGCCACCGTCGTGACCTGGTCGGCAAAGGTGGCCAGGGTGCCGGTCATGTTGTTGATGGTTTCCGCGAGAGCCGCTACTTCGCCCTTGGCGTTCACGGTCAGCTTCTGCGTGAGCTCGCCGTCCGCGACGGCGGTCACGACTTTCACGATACCGCGGACCTGCTCGGTGAGGTTCGCAGCCATCACATTGACGTTATCCGTAAGGTCTTTCCATGTACCGGCGACGCCGGGCACTTGCGCCTGCCCTCCCAGCTTGCCTTCGGTGCCGACCTCGCGAGCTACGCGCGTTACCTCGGCTGCGAAAGCGTTGAGTTGGTCGACCATCGTGTTGATGGTGTTTTTCAGTTCGAGGATTTCGCCTTTTACGTCGACGGTGATCTTGCGCGACAAATCGCCGCGCGCCACTGCCGTCGTGACTTCGGCGATGTTGCGCACCTGCGCCGTCAAGTTTCCCGCCATTGCATTCACGGAATCGGTGAGATCTTTCCACGTGCCTGCCACACCCGGCACGTTTGCTTGTCCACCCAACCTGCCTTCGCTGCCGACTTCACGTGCCACGCGCGTGACTTCCGCCGCGAACGAGCGCAACTGCTCAACCATGGTGTTGAGCGTTTCTTTGAGCTGCAGAATCTCGCCGCGCACGTCCACGGTGATCTTCTTGGACAGATCGCCCGTGGCAATGGCCGTCGCTACCTCGGCGATGTTGCGAACTTGCCCGGTTAAGTTGCTGGCCATGAAATTTACGTTGTCGGTGAGATCCTTCCACGTGCCAGCCACACCCGGTACCTGCGCCTGGCCACCGAGCTTGCCGTCGGTGCCGACTTCGCGAGCCACGCGAGTTACCTCGCCCGCGAAGGCGTTTAGTTGATCCACCATTGTGTTGATGGTGTTCTTCAGTTCGAGAATTTCGCCTTTTACGTCGACTGTGATCTTGCGTGACAAATCGCCGCGAGCCACGGCGGTCGTTACTTCGGCAATGTTGCGCACCTGCCCGGTAAGGTTTCCGGCCATTGAGTTGACAGAGTCGGTAAGATCCTTCCATGTGCCAGCGACGCCCGGCACGTTGGCTTGACCGCCCAATCGGCCTTCCGTGCCCACCTCACGCGCGACGCGTGTCACTTCCCCGGCGAAGGCATTGAGTTGGTCCACCATCGTGTTGATGGTTTCCTTGAGCAGCAGGATTTCTCCGCTGACGTTTACGGTAATTTTCTTCGAGAGGTTGCCGCTCGCAATCGCCGTAGCGACTTCCGCGATGTTGCGCACCTGCCCGGTCAAGTTGCTGGCCATCGAGTTGACGGAGTCAGTGAGATCTTTCCACGTTCCCGCGACGCCCGGCACCTGCGCCTGGCCTCCCAACCTGCCGTCGGTGCCGACTTCGCGAGCCACGCGCGTTACTTCGGAAGCGAATGACCGCAATTGGTCCACCATCGTGTTAATGGTGTCTTTGAGTTCGAGGATTTCGCCTTTCACATCGACGGTGATCTTGCGTGACAAATCGCCGCGAGCCACAGCGGTTGCCACTTCGGCAATGTTGCGCACTTGGCCGGTCAGGTTGCTGGCCATGAAATTCACGTTGTCCGTGAGATCCTTCCAAGTGCCGGCTACACCCGGTACTTGCGCCTGACCACCGAGCTTGCCTTCGGTGCCAACTTCGCGGGCAACACGAGTTACTTCTCCCGCGAACGCGTTTAACTGATCCACCATCGTGTTAATCGTGTTCTTCAGTTCGAGAATTTCGCCTTTCACGTCGACCGTGATCTTGCGCGACAAATCGCCGCGCGCCACAGCCGTCGTCACTTCCGCGATGTTGCGTACTTGCCCCGTGAGGTTTCCGGCCATGGAGTTGACAGAGTCAGTAAGGTCTTTCCAGGTTCCGGCCACGCCCGGCACATTGGCTTGCCCTCCCAATCGGCCTTCGGTGCCCACCTCGCGTGCAACACGTGTAACTTCACCCGCAAAGCGGTTGAGCTGATCGACCATCGTGTTCAGCGTTTCCTTGAGTTGCAGAATCTCACCACGCACATCGACGGTGATCTTTCGGGAAAGATCTCCACTCGCGATAGCTGTCGCCACTTCTGCGATGTTGCGCACTTGCCCAGTGAGGTTGCTGGCCATGAAATTCACGTTGTCAGTAAGATCTTTCCAGGTACCGCCCACTCCGGGCACCTGGGCCTGACCGCCGAGCTTGCCTTCGGTTCCCACTTCGCGCGCGACGCGGGTCACTTCTCCGGCGAAGGCGTTAAGCTGATCGACCATGGTGTTAATGGTGTCTTTGAGTTCGAGAATTTCTCCTTTTACATCGACCGTGATTTTGCGTGAAAGGTCGCCGCGGGCCACGGCTGTAGTTACCTCGGCGATGTTGCGCACCTGCGCCGTGAGATTTCCAGCCATTGCGTTGACGGAGTCGGTGAGATCTTTCCACGTGCCTGCCACGCCGGGCACGACCGCCTGGCCACCGAGTTTGCCGTCGGTGCCCACTTCGCGGGCCACGCGCGTCACTTCCGATGCAAACGACCGTAACTGGTCCACCATCGTGTTGATGGCTTCTTTGAGCTGGAGAATTTCGCCGCGCACGTCCACGGTAATTTTGCGAGAGAGATCGCCGCTCGCCACCGCAGTCGCAACCTCGGCAATGTTACGAACCTGTCCAGTCAGGTTACTGGCCATCGAATTGACAGAGTCGGTGAGGTCTTTCCATGTTCCGGCTACTCCGGGCACCTGCGCCTGGCCGCCCAGCTTTCCGTCGGTACCCACCTCGCGAGCAACGCGGGTAACCTCAGCCGTGAACACGCCGAGTTGCTGAATCATGGTGTTGACGATGTTGGCTGAACGCAGGAACTCCCCTTCGAGTGGCCGTCCGTCGACATCCAGCCGCACGGTCTGTGTCAAGTTGCCTTGGGCAACGGCCGCAATAGCGCGGGTAACTTCCGTAGTTGGGCGAAGCAGATCTTCCACAAGCGTGTTGACTGAAACTTCCATCTCACCCCACGAGCCCCGCGACTCGTGGAACCGAGTACGCTCCCGGGTTCTTCCCTCTTTGCCTACGACCTGCCCTACGCGCTTGAGCTCCTGCGCCATTTGCTGATTGGCGGCAACAATCTCGTTGAACGTGTCGGCAATTTTTCCAGCAAGCCCTGTCCATGAGCCCGGAAGCCGCACGGAAAAGTCTCCGTCGCGCATGGTTTGGAGGCTGGCCAGTATCACTGTGAAATCGGCAGACGCAGGTTCGCCGGTTAGATTCGAATGCCCGTTGTTCTTGGTGCTCGGTTTGGTCGCGCCGTCCAGAGTTGCGGTCGCTGCATTGCGGTCATTTCTCTTCATGTTCGTCTCTTAAATGAACGGGAAGATCTTTATTCTTGGAATCTGGATTTCATGCTGCCGTTTCAGATCCCGGAACCATGCTGGTCCTTGGCAGAGCCGACCGGGTCTTCTTTCCCGCGCTATCCCATGTCAGTTGCAAGAAAAATTCATGGAACTTCGGCCTTGCAGGATTTCTTATCACGAACCTTACTGCAATCGCTCTAGGGTGTTTCCTGTAGGACCCATGGGTGGTTGCTGTAAAAACGGCAGCAGAAATTAATGGCTGGGGATGACGACTTTGCATTCAACACGTTGGGCGGGCGAGTAGTGGGCAAACAAAAAAGCCCCCGGCAGGTTTTTCGGGGGCTCAGTTTCATAAAGCCTGGCAAGAACTACGACGCTCGACGCTTTTCACCCTGCTCGGAACCTTCCCGATCGCGCTGGCGAGAATCGTCACCCTGGGAAGGGTTCTTTTTTGACGGATCCTGCTGGTTCGGGCTTTGTCCGCCTTCATGCGAAGGATTTTTCTTGGACGGATCCACCGTTCCACTTGGATTGGGTGGCTGCTGCTGGAAATTCTTCTCGGTTTCGTTTCCCATGATTTCTCCTATATATAGGCTCTTGATCGCGGCACAGCCCTGCAGATTTGTGCGGCGTTCAGGCGTTAGTTGCTGGAACGGACTTCGGGGTAGCCCAGGGAGTGAGAGATTCTTTTGGCAAGAAGGGCAGCTTGACCTTCCTGACTGTTCTTCCCGGGTACAAGAGGAAACAGAACGCTGAAGAGTCATAAGGTTGATTCTGTATTCGTCACTGTCCTGCACGGTACACAATCTTGCCCCCGAACATCGTCCACAGAACTTTGGTCTCTTTCAGTTCCTCCGATGAGACGGTCAGCACATCGCGATCAACCAGCACCAGATCGGCCTGCTTACCCGGCGCGATCGTGCCAATGCTGCTCAGTTGGTTCATGGCCCGAGCCGAGTTCCGCGTGTAGGCGAACAGCATGGCTTCCCGAGGCATCCGCTCCGACAGGATCAACACTCCTTCCGGTCCCTTGCGCGTTTCTGCCTGGTAAATGGCCTCAAACACATTCGCCGTAGACACTGGCCAGTCGCTCGCGCCCGAGATCACCGTGCCTACGTCGAGCAAGGAACGCGCCGGATACATCCAGTCATAAATCGTGGGATCGATATAAGGCTTGACCAGTTTGATCGAGTCTTCCTCGGCTGTCGCCCAGAGGAGTTGCAGGGCCGCGATGATCCCCAGTTGTGCGAAGCGCGGAATGTCAGTGGGACTCGCGAACTGCACGTGCGTAATGGTATGCGGCAACCCGCTATCCCCGTTCGCTTTGCGCGCCGCTTCAAAGGCGTTGAGGACTTCATGCACCGCCCGGTCACCGATGGCGTGAACGTGTACGATGAGACCCTGTTTGTCAGCGGCCGTTACCAGCGCTGCAAATGGAACAGGATCGAAGAGCAGCTCTCCTGATAAGCCGGTGTTCGTGTAGGGCTTCGACATGGCCGCAGTTTGCGCCGGAATTTCTACCACACCATCTGCGAAGATTTTGAAACCGGGGACGGTGAGGTCGGGAACGTTTCCGTATTCCTTGCGAATGGACTGGATCCGTCCCAGCGGGTCGGTTTCGCTGCGCGGAAGCACCTCCGGAAAAGCTGCAACGTGCGCCTTAAGTTCACCAAGTTCCGCGAGGCGCCGATAGGTTTGCAAGTCCGTGGCGCTCGTCCGCGGATCAAGCCACGCGGTGATTCCCAACCGGTTGTTGTACTGAACCGCAGCACGGCCAGCTTCCAGATATTGTTCCGGGCTCAAGTCGGGCAATTTGTCCGATGCTTTGTCGAGTCCCGCATCCACTACAAAACCGTTCGGTTCCAGGTTGCCGTCGAAGCCGTAGAAACTGCGATCCGTGGCTGACAGGTGAACCAGGAAATTCTTGGTGATTCCGGCACGCTGCAACATAGCTCGATTGGCCCAGCCGGTGTGACCATCTGAGCCAGCCAGCAACAAGGGCTGGATCGAGTAGGGCCCGGTATTAAAGCGGGCGTTCAGCTCGTCGGTGTTGAGCCAGTGTCCTGAGCTCAGGCCGGTGATGTAAAGAATGTCGCCGCGCGTGCCCTTGCCATTCTTCTTTGATTCGGCGGCGAAGGTCATCAGATCGTTCAGGGAGATCGCCGGATCGTCGACTTCGGCGGTAATGAGAGAGACGCCGCCATCAATCGAATGCTCGTGGCTGTCGATCAGGCCCGGGAGCAGACAGTGTCCGCGCAGGTCTATCTGCTCGGCGTCGTGGCCTACCGCGGCTGTGGCTTCGGCTTTTGTGCCGACTGCGACAATCTTGTCGCCGCGGAGAGCAACCGCCTCGGCGTAGGGATGGTCGGGCTCTCCGGTGAACACCTTGCCGTTATAGAGCACGCGTTCTGCAGCTGCTCCGTCGGCTGCCGACAGAACCGATGACAAGGAAATTAAAAAAAACGATACGAGCCCGATCCCGCAAAATCTGTGTTGCCTCATTCTCCGCCTTTCCGTTTATCCAACATTTTAATGGTCGAATGATGACGCATACCAACAAACACAAAGCAGTTGTCGGTCAGCCTGAGTGCCCCAGCCAAAGAGAGTGCAGATGAAGCAGTTTACATGGTGCCTGCGGGAAGCAGCGAGAAGCACAAGAAATCGCCAGAGCGATTCCGCTTCTCGTCCCATACTCGACGCCCTCGGGCGCGCTTCAGCACACGAGAAGAAATAGATTAGAATCCCGACTGAGGGGGAATAATGGCAAATCTGAAGGGATTAGTGTCTCTGGTGTCGGAATTGAGAGTCGAGCGATCAAACCTGGTTAGTCAACTCAAACATGTGGACGCGGCTTTGTCCGTGTTAGGTAAGTTAAGTGGAGGAAGTTCCTATACGAAACCGAGGCGAACTCTTTCGGCGGCTGCCCGAAAGAAAATCAGCCTGGCCCAGAAAGCACGCTGGGCCAAGAGACCGGCAAACGACTTTGCAGATGGGGTGAGACCTAAGCGCACGATGTCGGCGGCAGCTCGCAGAAAGATCGCGGCGTTTCAGCGGGCGAGGTGGGCCAAAGTGAAGCAGCAGAAGAAAGCCGCATAGCTGCAGGCTGATCAGACGGTAGCTGATCAGACGGTAAAAGATTTGGACCCGGATTGTGATCGAGTGATTTGCCCCCAACCCGGGTCATCTTTATACGAGGAACTCCTAAATCCCAGCGCTGCCGCGTCCGAGGTGGGAAGCCAATGTGATCACGAACAACACCAGGAAAATAAAGAATAGAATCTTCGCTATCCCGGCTGCGGCAAGCGCCACGCCAGTGAAGCCGAGAACCGCGGCAATCATCGCTACCAGCAAGAACATCAATGCCCAATAGATCATAAGATCCTCCGTCGAAATCTTGCGTAATTCTTGATGATTCGCCCTACCTCATTCACCGAATACTGCCCGCAAACTTTCTCGGATTCAGGCTGCGTTCTTCGACCTTCGACCCGACGAGTTGACCGCGCCTTTTGAATTCTTAGTTCCTCCTCGAGGAATTGCCACATTGATTTGCTCAGCAATACCACCGAGCACCTGGTCCGCTTCCTTTTCCTCCTGCAGCGTCTTTTCGAGAAGAGCAGTAGCCTCACTAGCTCCGAGGAGGTCTGCGTACGTTCGCACGCAGCCGTAACCCGCCATTTCGTAATGTTCAACCCGCTGGGCAGCGGCGATCAGAGCGGCGTCCTTCACACCGTCTTCCATGTCCTCTTCAATAACCTCGCCGCCTTCCTTAACCAGGCCCTCCATAGCCTTGCATTTTTGACCCTTGGCATTCTGCCCCATCTTTTCGAAGATGGTTTCAATGCGGCGAGCATGTTCCTTGGTTTTTCCCAGATGCTCTTCAAATGCACCGCGCAATTCTGCTGAGGAAGCTGCTTTCGCCATTTTGGGGAGTGCCTTGATGAGTTGATGTTCCGCGTCGTACAAATCCCTGAGTTGTTCCACATACAAGTCGTGCAAGGATTCTGCTTTCATTGTGGTGCCTCCATGAACACTAAGATGGGTAGAACTTTAGGACAAACCCTCGATCCGATCTATATGGCAACCTCTCCGCGCGTCTTCAACCACGAGAGGCGAGAAGCAGGAGCCGAAACTGTTCGATCAGCTCCTGCTCGATAGGTAGGCACGTTGAGGAAATAATCCATGCGCGCAGCATAGGTTGACGTGCGGGCAGGGGCAATCCCGCCAACTCTGTACTCCTCGTAAGAATTCTCTGTAGCAATTGCCGTTACTTATAGCCGGACAACAATCCTGCGATATGCGTGAAGCGAGTGTGTACAAAATCGACCGTCATTCCGAACGATCACCCCGATCCGATACAGCAACAACTGGAAACGCCTACAGGCTGCACTGGATAGACCATTTTTGCTTTCGACTCTACTCTCCGATGTGTGAACGCGACGAAAACTCAGCTTCGTTTCGTCGCTCAGGAGCAGGACTTGAGACTTGAAAGGAGACTCCGGTGAACAGCGACTCTGCCACCACGAGCACGGTTCCTCTGGATTCGGATGTAGTTAAGAGAGCACAACAAGGCGATGCCGACGCGTTTGCGTCTTTGTTTCATGCACACAAGGCGCGGATTTATTCCGTGTGCTTGCGTATGACTAACAATGCCGCGGAAGCGGAAGACCTTACCCAGGACGCCTTCCTGCAGGTCTTCCGCAAGATCGCGACTTTCCGGGGAGATTCGGCATTTTCGACCTGGCTTCACCGTATCGCAGTCAATACGGTGTTAATGCATTTTCGCAAGAAGGCGCTGCGCCAGGTGTCGCTCGACGAGCCGTACAGAAACGCCGAGGGCGCCAAAGTACGCCGCGAGTACGGCACAAGAGATCATCGCCTGGCAGGTTGCGTCGACCGTGTCGCTTTAGCCTGCGCAATCAAAGAGCTTCCGCACGGGTATAGGACAATTTTCCTGTTGCACGAAGTCGAGGGCTACGAGCACCAGGAAATCGCAGAAATGCTTGGTTGCTCCGTAGGAAACTCGAAGTCGCAATTGCACAAAGCCAAGTTGCGGATTCGCGAACTGCTGGCGCATTCGCCGGAAGTGCATCGTTCAACCAGCCGAGTAGCAGCGCCGCGCACCACGCCAGTAAGACCTCCATTTGAAAAGTGGGGCCTGTCGATCATGCCAGGTCCAGCGATGCCGTCGGCTGCAAACATGCCGCAATTGGCAGGGCCTGCTGTGTGAACTGAATCGCGCTAAGGGATGTCTTGAGCGCACATACGGCGCAGACCCGATAGAACAAGGCTCTTCGCGCCGATAGAGTGTGAAAGGAAAGAAAATCCTGCGTGCCCGCATTGGGTACAGAAGAGGTTTGAGATGAGAGTACGAAATAGGGTAGCAGCGAAGTATCTCCTGGTGCTCGGCAGCATGGTTTTGACTCTGGCCTGCATGAGCTGGGCCGCGGACGACAGCGACAAGGACCAGACCGATATCAGCAAACGTATAACGAAGTCAGCCGAGGTCCTTAACGAAATTATGGCAACACCTGACAAAGCGATTCCCGACAAGATCATGGACAGCGCGAAGTGCATCGCTGTGGTGCCATCGATGCTGAAGGTCGCGTTTGCTTTCGGCGGACAACACGGCAAGGGTGTAGCTACCTGTAGAACGGCCAAGGGATGGAGCGCTCCTGCGCCGATCACTATTACTGGTGGAAGCTGGGGTTTGCAAATCGGCGGCCAAGCGGTTGATCTCGTCATGGTGGTTACGAATGACCAAGGAATGCAGCACCTTCTCTCAAGCCATTTCAAGCTTGGCACGGATGCATCGGCTGCGGCGGGCCCGGTTGGCCGCGATGCAACTGCGGATACTGACGTGAAGATGAGAGCGGAAGTACTAACCTATTCCCGCGCCCGAGGTATCTTTGCCGGCATTGATCTGACTGGTGCAGCCATCTCGCAAGACAAGGACGATACTAGTCTGCTCTTTGGCAAGATGGTTCCCTTTCAAGACATTCTGAGCGGAAAAGTTCTTGCCCCTCAGGGAAGCGCACCATTCTTGGCAGCAGTAAAGAAGTACTCTGTCCAGGCGCGCGAACAGAGCGAAGTAACGACACCGGCGCATACCAACAGTGTTTCGGCGAGCGCTCAGGCCAAGTAGTTCGAGGCCTCATTCAAAATCGCGGCCAGGCATATGGCTTGGCCGCATTTTATTTCTTAGTCGCGAGGATATGTTTTTATTTGGTCGCGAGATGACACTTCCGCCGCCGCAAGCTCGACGGTACGGCATGAAACGCCCCGAGGTACGCGGTTAACCCGATTTAACACCATGTTTGAAGGCTGTAAGTTGGATCCGGTGGCGGACGAATGGGCGGTCCGGCCGTCACTCCCGGTAGACGCGAACTCTCTGTATCTGAACCGGGAACCCAAGTGTCGCACCGGCTTTCGCGTGCCAGGTGACTTTTGCTTACGGAGCGAGTCCATGTCAACTATTCTGCTGATCGTCTTGGTGCTGCTGGTGCTCGGCGCATTACCCACGTGGCCGTACAGCACCGGCTGGGGTTATTACCCGAGCGGTGGCCTGGGTCTGGTGGTCGTCATTGTGCTTATTCTGGTGCTGATGGGGCGAATCTGAGCGCGGTGGGCTCTCTATCGTGAAAGCGGAGGGAGCTTTTTCTATTCTTCGCTTTTGGGTTACGACGGGCTGCACTCGCCGAAATGCTTCGACGATGTGACGCTATTTTCACGTTCGTCCAGGGCCTTGATAATCTTGTCGACGAGATCGGCTAACTTTTGAGAGTCAGGTTCCGTAGCGGCGGCAGCGCAGAGTTCGCGCCAGTTACTTCGATTGCTCTCAGTCACTCTCCACGCTCCCCTGATCCTTGGTGTGAAACGCGACTACTCGAAAGCAACTGGCGTGCCAGAAGATTAAGTCATTCATTGCAAATGGGGAGAGGTGAGAGCGGGGTATGTAAATTTTGCCTTCCTCGGAAATAAAAAGCGCTTCACGCCCATTCACGTTGCTCGGTGAGTGGATCCGCGAACCTGTTGCAGTGTTTCACACGGTAATGTTCGGGCTGCCCTCTATCTTTCGCAGCAACCGTAAGAAATCCAAGGCGTTTTCCATAGCTTGCTGCTCGCGAACCTGATTTTCCGCCGCACCAAATGGTTCGGCCGCCCGCGCCGCCAGGGCTCTTTCCGCCTCAGCGATGCGTTGCGGGATTTTGGCTCTGTCATCCTCGAAAATTGCAGCCTTGTAAAACTCTTTCCACTCTCCGCTGGACGGAGACGAATGTTTCCTAGCTTCCATCCTCATTTCTCCTTGAAACCGCAAACTAAGAGCCATATTTGTAGAAGGTCGCAAAATTGTGAATACAGTAAATTCTGTATTTGTGATCGGCTTTCTGGATAAATAGACCTCGGCTGCTGGAGTTCGGATTCCGACGGCGACCAACCGGAGACAAGACGAGAATCGTCATTCCCTTAAGGACTTCCTTGGAGACTTCCTGCGGAAAAAAACTGATGGTGCCAATTTCAGTTTTGCGTTACGCTCGTCGAGTTCCAGCCGGGAGTAGAGAGAGAGCGGCGCAGGTTTTTGTCGTTTCCCTGTCTTGGACTCGACCGAAGCGGAACGGCTGTCAGGCGAGTCACGCGCTCCTTCCCGGTTGGAGTTCCCTGGCCGGACACTTACGCCCGAAGAAGCGAGGCCGATGGCACCCGGCCTATTAAACGATTGGATTGTCCGGTAAGTGCAGCTTCTGCGCAACATTCTCGATAGATTCAATCGCCTTCCCGCCTTTCAAGACCTCGAAGCCTTATCTGCGCCTACCGCCATTCTTTCTTTCAGATAAGGTGTTGCCGGGATTGCGAGGCTGGATCTCAAAACCTACTCTTGAACAGTCATGCTATTTCATAAGGAGGAAGACATGCCTGGGAAAAAACATCTGCGCGGCGTGAGTGCAAAGGAGCAACGCGAGTACGAGCACATCAAAGAGAGCGCCGAACGTTCAGGTCGTTATGGCAGCCGAGCAAAAGAAGTGGCGGCTCGAACCGTACTAAAGCAACACAAAGCCAAGGGTCACAGTAAAGGGCATTGAGCTCGCCCCGATCTCATAGCGAAGTCCGCAAGTTTCTTGCACCGTAAGGTGTCCAGTGTATTGCGTACCGGCCACGCGAACAGTACGTTTGCAGAAGGCGTAGGAAAACCAGGCCTCATCCGCGTCGGAATGGGAGAATGTCGTTGGTTCGGATTCTGGTAGCGGACGATAATCCAGCGATACGGCGCTGCCTTCGCGGGTTACTAGAAGATCACGACGGTTGGCTGGTGTGTGATGAAGCGAGCAATGGCAAGGAAGCGGTCGAGCGGTTTCAGCGCACCAAGCCTGACCTCATCGTACTCGATTTCCAGATGCCCGAGATGAATGGCTTAGACGCTGCTCGCCTCATCGGCCACCTGTCGCCAAAAACTCCCATTTTGATGGTCACAATACACCTCTCCAAACAGCTGAGTGAAGAAGCCAAGAAGGTCGGGATCCGGGGCGCTTGTGCGAAGACGGACATCAGCTCGGTTATCGATGGGGTGGTTGCGTTGCTTCGTGAGGAGACCTACTTCCCGAACTGAGCATCAATCGGCAGCCGGGGCATTGGCGGTTTTGCCTGCGCTCGGAAGTGGCAGGGTCACCGAAATCAGCGTGCCCTGCCCTGAACGGATATCAATCTTGCCGCCGAGTTCGCGCAAGCGTTCCCTCATCCCCGCAAGCCCTACGCCAGAATTCGTCCCTTTGGCAAGAAAATTATCGAGCAATTCTTGCGAAATTCCCCTTCCGAAATCCCTTACATCGAGAACAACCTTGTCGGGAAAAAGCTTAAGGGCAATCTCAGCTTTCGAACTGCCGGAATGGCGGTGGATGTTGGTCAGGCTCTCCTGCAGGACGCGGAAAAGCCCGAGCTCGATTGATTTGGGGAGGCGTCCTACATCGTCGGGCAAATCTGTCTTCACCACAATCCCACTGCGCTGTGCGAATCCGTCTAGATACCATCTGGCCGCCGACGAAAACCCGGCCTCGTCCAGAAGGGGGGGTGAAGTAAATGGGAGATGGTCCGAGTTTCAGCAATGGACTGATCCAGGAGATTGATTGCATCCGACAAAAGCTTATCGGCCGGCCGAGAATTGGAGAACATGTCCAGGTTCATTTTTACGGCCGCCAGGTACTGCCCCAGACTATCGTGAAGCTCGCGGGAGAACCTGCGGCGTTCCTCATCTTGCAACTGCAGCAGGCGACCGGTAAGACTGCGAAGCGATTTTTCACTTTCGCGAACCGCACGTTCCGCCTGTTCACGGGCGTTCAATTCCTCAGTGAGAAGCCGGTAATGTACGGAAAACATCATAAGCGCCAGAATAAATGTGACCATCAGGACAACCACCGCGAGAATGAACAAGCGCTCGGAGGCTTTCGCACGTATCTCCAGCAGCCGTTGTTCTTCATCACGCATTTGCTGCATTGTGGACGTCATTTCGGAAACAAAGGGCACACTTCGACGGGAGATATCGTCTTGCCCCTGCTGGTTCTGAGGGTCAGCCTTTTTCAGGTCAACGGACTCCTGGAAGAGCGCCAACCTCCGCGCTGTTATTTCCTGCAGACGTATTCCGAGTTCCTGTTGTCGTGAATTATCCCTGGTCAGTTCTTGCAGATGCTGAAGGGCCTCTTGAACCTTCGGACCCGCAACCTCAAAGCTACTCAAGAACTCGGCGTTCCCGGTAATTGCGTAGCCAGAGCGGGCCCGTCCGGAATTGATCACCGCTGAATCTACATCCCCCAAGGCGGACTGAACTTCGTGAGAATGGACCACCCATTTTTCGCTTTGCAGAAGGCGCTCGATGGTGAGATAGGTAGCCAGTCCGCTAAGAAAAAGGAGGATTACAGCGGATGCGAATGCGGCCTGCGCTTTTTTCCGTGGTGACATCATCTGCTCTGGCGAGGGTCGCACTCCCTGATCTCGATTTCAAACTTCATCGCGTTTGTGAAGGGTTGCTACCGACCGTTTGCGTTTCTCCAGTTCGGTTGCGATCTGAGAGAGCTTCTGCGGATCTCTCTCAATGGTGCAGTACGTGCGTAGTTCGCACCAAAGTTTATCAAGGTTTTCCGCCATTTTCTGTCTTCTAACCCGTGATGGCGAGAGCAAGTTGCGGCATTTTCTGATTCGAAAATCAGGGGAGCGATTCACGATGCCACGTCGCTTTCAGGTACGCCCGTCTCGAGTGAAAGGTGGGATGGGCACTCGGTTCGGGCCAGGATTCCTAGCGTTCGCAACGCGTCGGCGATTGCCTGCTGCTCCGCGCTAGTCTGCGAACCGGCCAGCTTTAGCTCTTCGTTTCGTCGACAGATAGCGTCCTCCGCAGCGTCGATTCTCCTCCGCAATTCGTCAGGTTGTACCTCCACCAGAGCCGCCTGGTATAACTCCCGCCACGAGAAATTCGCTGTCATCGTTTCTCCCCTTGCCGTCTTTGTGGAGCATACAGGCCCCACTAAAAAAGGGTGGAAATACTTCATCCGCCATAATTAAGGAAGGAGAGCAGAGACGAATGCGCCACCGGAATATCCGTGATGAGTTACCGTATATGATAAAAAAATATGCGAAGCAACGAAAAAATACTTGACAAGTGCAACCGAGAATTTTATAAGCTGGTGTTAACGTTCTCAGTGGATAATGGAAACGTATGACTAAAGAATCCTTAAAGAATCAGAAGCCTCCTTTGAACTATGATCGTGTGGTCCTCGCCAGTCTAAGGAGGAATCGACGCGGCAAACACCACGACCTGATCGAGGGAGTTTTCCAGGATTTAGAAACGCTGCCGAGCGGCTCGGCGATCAAAATCCCTCTGACCAAGGTAGATGGAATTACACTGGCGAACTTGCGATCGGCTGTGCATCGCGCTTCAGCCTCGAGAGGCTTGGGAATCGAAACTTTGTCGGACGATGACAATTTTTACATTTGGAAGGCCGCGAAATAGCACCGCCAGCCCAGTTCAGGTGGGTTTCACGCCGGGATTATCGACACCAACGGTCTTTTTCAGGATGCAGGCATTTCGGGAAGAAGCTACAGGGTTCCCTGTATATCGCCGACTGGATAGGCACGACTAGAATCATCTCTGTTCTCGCAGATAGTGTCATTTTCACCGCGTCCCATTGGAAGTCGATGCCGCTCTAGGCGGAAAAGGATATTAAAAGATGGGTACCGTCAACGCTCCGAGCTTGGATTCTGCGGCAGTCGCGCCTTGGGGCGACCATAAACACCCCGCGCACGTCGTCCAATTCTACGGAGAAGACGGATTCCTCCTCGACGAGTTGAGCCGCTTTATCGGTACCGCTCTTGGGGCAGGGGAAGCCGCCGTCGTCATCGCGACCAAAGAACACCAGGGGGGGCTGGCGCAACGGTTGAAGACCTGGGGCTTGGACACGGCCAAGGCGGTTGCTCAGGGACGGTATGTCGTGCTGGACGCATCCGCAACCCTGGCAAAGATCATGCAGGACGGATGGCCGGATTCGGCACGTTTCGCCGAGGTGGTGGGCGGAGTGATCGCAAACGTCAATGCCGCAACTAATGTCGAGCCTCGCCATATTGTTGCGTTTGGTGAAATGGTCGCCTTGCTGTGGGCGGAAGGAAAGCCCGACGCGGCCGTCCGTGTCGAGCAACTGTGGAATGATTTGGCCAAAAGCCACTCCTTCTCTCTTCGCTGCGCCTACCCGATGTCCAGTTTCTACCGTGAGGAACACGGTGACCTGCTTCTTAAGATCTGTGCCGAGCATTCCGATGTAATTCCCGGCGAGAGTTTCACGGGGCTGGCCAGTCAGGACCAGCGTCTTCGCAGCATCGCTCGGTTGCAGCAAAAGGCCCAGGCGCTCGAAACCGAGATCGCGGAGCGCAAGCAGGTTGAAGAGAAGCTCCGGCGCAACCAGGCTGAACTGGAATCGGTGGTGGAACAGCGCACTGCCGCATTGCGTCAGCTTTCGTCAAGGCTGCTCAGTCTGCAGGACTCGGAACGTCGCCGAATTGCACGTGAGTTGCACGACAGTCTGGGGCAATATCTGGTGGCATTGAAGCTCAACGTGGACCTGCTCCGACGATCTCCGGCGCGGGGCGAATTATGGTCGCAATCGGAAGAGCTGATGGAACGATGCATCGCCGAGGTTCGGACTCTTTCCTATCTCCTGCACCCACCTACTATGGACGCGGTGGGGATAGCTTCTGCGGCTCGATGGTATGTCGAGGGCTTTGGTCTTCGGAGCGGACTCAAGCTTACCTTGGATGCTCCGGATGATCCGGTCCGTTTGCCCGACCCGATCGAACTCGCGCTTTTCCGCGTCCTGCAAGAAACTTTGACCAACGTACATCGCCATTCCGGTGCGTCGGCGGCAGACATTCTGATCCGGCGAAAGCCCGGAGAGGTAACTTTGGAAGTGAGGGATAACGGCCGCGGAATGGAGCAGGAAGTGCTCGATCGCTTTCGCGAGGCGGGAACGGGGACCGGCGTCGGGCTGATGAGCATTCATGAGCGGGCGCGTGAACTGGGAGGAAAGGTTCACATTGAATCGAGCGGCGCGGGTACATCGGTACGAATAACGATACCGGTCCCTCCCGATTGCGTCCCCCAGCCCCGGATGGACTCGTAGTCAGTAGTGGCAAAGAAGTTGGGCTAAGAGTCTGACGATGTCGTGGAGGAAGAACAGGATCGAGACATTCCGGATGTACGTTTTCAGCCCTCCCCCGGGGACTAGGAAACAAATTTTATGACGGTTCGCATTTTGGTTGTGGACGACCACCCGGTTGTGAGGCATGGGCTGAGGACTTTGCTGGGAGGGCATCCCGAGTGGGAAATCGTTGATGAAGCGGCCGACGGAGTTGAAGCCGTCGCCAAGGCTGATCGCTTGAAACCCGACGTGGTAGTGCTCGACATTACGATGCCAAATATGAGTGGACTGGAGGCGTGCAGGCTTATCCGCAAAAGAGCGCCGGAGTCCGAAGTCCTGATTGTCACGCAACACGATTCTCCGCACATGCTGCGTGAGGCATTGGAGGCCGGCGCTCGAGGTTATGTTGTGAAGTCCAACGCGTCTCGCGATTTGTTGGCAGCAGTGGAAGCGGTAAGCCGGCATTTGCCTTTTACGGCTCTGAATGGCCAGTCCGCTGATTCCTGAATCTATTTGTAGAGATGTAGTTAGCTAGGTTTCTACAGGGCTCGAAAGAACACACTTTGCTCGCCATTTCGAAACGTTGAGTAATGACGGAGGTGACCCATGAAGCTGCGAATCCTGATAGCTGACGATCACGAAGTTGTACGACGCGGGTTGTGTGCGCTTCTGCAGGCACATGAAGGCTGGGAGATTTGCGCCGAGGCCAAGGACGGGCGCGAAGCCCTCGAAAAAGCTGCGCAGTTGAAGCCGGACGTGATCATCCTTGACGTCGGGATGCCAAACCTCAATGGTTTGGCGGCCACCCGGCAGTTGACCCAACGCGATCCGCATTGCAAAGTCATCGTATTGACGATCACGGATTCAGACCAGGTAATTCGCGAGGCCCTGGATGCGGGCGCTCGCGGCTTTGTCCTGAAATCCGATGCCGCCCGAGACCTGGTTTCTGCTGTCGAGGCGCTGCAGCGCAACCGGATGTTCTTTACTCCCCGGGTGAACGATATGGTGCTTGCGGGTTTCCTGGACAAAGGGCATAACGCATCCAGTAGCGAACCTCCGCGGTTGCCGAAGCTGACCGCGCGGGAGCGGGAAGTCACCCAGTTGCTCGCCGAAGGGAAGAGTTCAAAGGAAGTAGCTTGCGTGCTCAACTTGAGTACGAAAACCGCTGAAACTCATCGCAGCAACATTATGAGGAAACTCGGTTTTCACTCGATCCGGGATCTGGTTGTTTATGCGGTGAAGAACAACATCATCCAGGTGCAAGTGCCGACCCACCTTCAGAGTCCGACGGAAGGTTCGGCGGCCTAGTATTCAAGAGCCGCACCCGTGAATGCCGGTGGAGCGGTGCGTCAGCGCAGAAGGCTGCGGCCTCACATGTCGCAACAACAGCGATCTAAGTTCCAAAAATAAGGGAGCCCGCGAAGGCTCCCCGTCGTTACCAAGATGGAATCCCGCTAGCTGGCTTTACGTTTCTCGAAGTCGGATCGATCGTACTCAACCGCGTTCCACTCATCGACCTGCTTTTGAGCCGCCTCGCGCGCGATGCCATACTTCTCTTGAATCTTTCCGACTAATTGATCGTGCTTTCCATTGATGACGTCAAGGTCATCGTCAGTCAACTTGCCCCACCGTTCTTTTACCGACCCCTTGACCTGCTTCCATTTGCCCTGCAGTTGGTCCGAGTTCATTTGATTTTCTCCTTATGCGTTTATGATTGAGTCCCAGACCTCGCGCATCGTAGTTGGCGCTGACGCGAGGCAAGTCGTTACTTCGTTACTGATCTGAGGTTACGACGGCTGTCTTTCAGATTCGATCAGGTAGATCGGGTAACTCTGCAACAAAAAGACTTCACACCATGCCGGGAAGATTCCGATTCGCTCCGGTCAGCCCCAATTTCGTCATGGCACAGCGCACCTATGCTTAACCAAGAAAATACCGCCGGCAGGTGGGGCTGCCGACGGCAGAGTTTCTTCGTTGGTCGCGTTCCTGGCTTAGACAGCGCGGGGCAGATGCGTTCTGTCTGGGGCATCGTCCGAGCTAGCCTCGCTGGTTGACGAGACATCCTCGGCGCCGGTGTGTTCCAGGACTTCCTTTGCCCGCTTTGTCCACTCCGAACTGTCGCAGTGAACGGAAAGCAGGATGCCACCGTCTTTGACGCGGCCTTCATATCGCTTGGCTTGATATTCTGGAATCCCCATTCCAATCAGCGCTCCAGTGACGCCGCCGACCGCGCCCCCGACACCCGCGCCCGCGAGTGCCGCCATGATTGGACCAGCCGCGATAAAGGGGCCCAGGCCAGGGATTGCCAGTGCGCCCACGCCCACCAACCATCCCATGGCGCCGCCGAGCACAATTCCGGTTCCGGCGCCCGCCGTGGCTCCTTCCGGCGCTTTGGTGCCTTTCTCGTGGGCGAAGTCTCTTGATCCTGCGCTCTGAGGGAACAGCACGGAAATATCCCGATTGCTGAAGCCTGCTGCCTTGAGCTGGTCGACTCCTATTTCGACGCTGGTGTAGCTCGGGTAGATTCCGAAGACTGCTGTATTTTTTCCTGACATTGTGAATCCTCCTTGTATGTCTTGATTTGAATGCTTAGTTCTTGGCTTTAACGTCCAACTCGCTGGTTACTTTGCCTGCGCCTGCAATTTCAGTTGCCTTGGCTTCGACAGCTTGCTTCTCGTCATCGGAGCGCACCGGTCCTTTCAGGGTTACTTGACCGTTCTGCGTAATGATTTTCACGTTATGGGCGTAGGTGGACAAAGACTTGTCGTTCACGATGGCCTTTCGGATCTGCTGCGTTATATCTCGATCTGACCGGGTGTCCTTCTGTTGATCCGCGGTGGGCTCGTTTGCGTTCTGATCGCGCTGATTGATTTTGGTGTTGTCCGCTGGAGCAGGTTGACTGCTTGAGTCCTGGGCCACAATCCAGGCGCTGCCTAACAGCGAGCTTATGAGTAGAAGGGTCCTTATACCGCTTTTGAGGCTCATTGAATTACTCCTTGGATCGGACTTGGCCGACAGAGTTTAGTGAATTGTTCAGCGATTGATTGATCGATGCTGATCGCACCGAGCCGCCAACCGTTGCGTCTCCTGAACCATAATTCGCGCGATCGAGCGTGCCAATCGAGTTGGGGCCTTAGCGGGCGCAAGGAATGCCAGTACCGGAAATGTATTCAGCTCTTAGGGATTCGGTTTAGCACAAAAGGAAGAGACTCTGGTACCGCGAGAACGATGAGCGCTTACCGCGTTTACCTGATGGCGTGAACAATCCGGGGCGACGTATATTCTGCTCGCGAAGCGGCGGTGTAAGAATCGCGGCGCGGAAAAGGAGTCTTAACATGCTTTGGACAATATTCGCGGTCCTGCTGATCTTGTGGCTGCTGGGCTTGGTGAGCTCGTACACACTGGGAGGCTTTATTCACATTTTGCTGGTACTCGCGCTGGTGGTACTTGTAATCAACCTTCTAAGTGGACGCGCCGCGGTCTAAGCAACAAGTATTTTCTGGAGCGCAGTGGAATTATTTTCCAATGCAGAACGTGCTGAAGATGAGGTTGAGGATGTCGTCCGTGGTCGTCGCTCCAGTAATCTCATCGAGCGGACGGAGGGCGTTGTAGAGATCGAGAAGCAGCATTTCATGGGGGACTCTGTTCTCCACCGCGACTCTCGCGGCTTCCAGTGCTGCGAGCGATTCCCGAACTCGTTCTTGATGGCGCAGGTTGGTGAGGAACCCGGTTTCAGACGGGGCTCCGCCCTCGCCGCCGATGTGGCGCAGGATTTCATCTCTCAGCTCGGGGATTCCTTCCCCAGTCGTCGCGGACGTTCGTACTCGCGGTGGCTTGTTCATGGGACCACCCTCAGCCGAGCTTTGCGCGGTTCGATAGCCGAGGGCGGCTGTCCCCACGTGATTTTTGTCGAGGTCACACTTGTTCTCTACCGCGATCGTTGCTCGGCTTAGCAGTTGCTCGTCCTCATCCGCGAGGGGTTGAGAGGCATCGACCACGACCAGAACGAGGTCTGCGTCGGCGAGAGCTTCCATGGACTTTCGAATACCGATGCTCTCCGCCTCGTCGAGGGCGCGGCGAATGCCGGCCGTGTCGACGAGCTTGACTGGAACTCCGCCAATGGCCACAGTTTCGCTGACTAAGTCACGAGTCGTGCCAGGAGTCGCCGTGACGATGGCACGCTCGCGTTCGACCAGGCGGTTAAACAGACTCGATTTGCCGACGTTCGGCCGGCCCACGATGGCGAGCGTCAGACCTTCGTGAACGATCTTTCCGTAGGCAAATGTCGCGGCAAGTTCTTCAAGCGGGGCGCGGACCACGGCGACGCGCTCGAGAATTTGCGCGGCGGGCAGAACCGAGATGTCATCTTCCGCGAAATCGATCCCGGCTTCGAGGGTTGCAATCAGCTCAACCAGCTTTTGTTTGATCGGCTGCAGTCGGCGGGAGAGTGCGCCTTCGAGCTGCTGGGCCGCAATCTTGGCCTGGTATAGAGTCTGCGATTCGATGAGATCGCGAACCGCTTCCGCCTGGGTGAGATCGATTCGTCCGTTGAGGAAGGCTCGCATAGTGAACTCGCCGGGTTCGGCGAGCCGGGCGCCGCGAGCCATGGCAAGTTCGAGGACGTGCCGCAGGACCACAGGAGATCCGTGGGCCGAGATTTCAACGATGTCATCCGTCGTATAAGAGTGAGGCTTGGCGAAGTAGGTGACGACGACTTCATCGATGCGCGCTGCCGAGCTTTGCTCGGCCGGACAGCCGAGAGCGGCTGTCCCCGCGTATTCATCGGGTTCGACCAGTTCTCCTAAGACGACGCACCCCGGTTCGAGGTCGTTTTTCAGCCTCAGCATTGGCAAGGCAATTTTCTTTGCGTCTGCGCCGGCGAGACGAACTACGCCGATGCCTCCTCGTCCGGAAGGCGTGGCGATGGCGACGATGGTGTCGTCCAGGTTCACGGCAAGATTGCAGCGGTTTTATTCTGCAGAACTGCTACTCGGCAGCTTTATGGCAGAGTCCGCGGCGCAGGCTTGCTTGCGGGCTTGTAGTCCTTGGGATAGACAACCAAACAACGCCGGCCGCCTTCGCCCTGGCTCTCCGTGTGCAGGTCGGCGTGATCGCGCAACGCCAGATGCACGATGCGCCGCTCGCGCGAAGACATGGGAGCGAATTCGTACGGCATATTCGTCTTGCGGACCTTTTCCGCAGCTACGCCGGCAGCCAAGCGCAGTTCTTCGATCCGCATGGCACGCTGATTCATGCAGTCGAAACTGATCTTCTCGTGCTCGTTGCCGGGCAGGCGAAGCATCTCGATCGCCAGGGTTTCAATGGCGCGGAGCAATTCGCCGCCGCGCTCCAGAACCAGAGGAGAATCGGGGCCAGAAAGCTCGACCAGAATCTCAGGCCGTTCCCAATCGCGCTCCTCCTGAAGGGGAGGATCCACGGTGATGCGGTATTTGAGGTGAAGACCGCCATGGGTAACAACACCGCGCAGGAGCGCGTCGATTTTCTTTGCGGCTGCGATTTTGTCAGGAATAGGCACGAGCTTCTGGCTCCTAGCTGCTCAGCTTCAACCTTTAACTTCTGGCGTTAGACCTAAGCCAGAAGCTAGGGGCCAGAAGCTATTTCTCTTTCTTCCTCGCTCTCTTGGCCGCCATCTCGCGCATTTCGCGCCCGAGGCTGGTTCGGTTCATGACGGCCTGTTGCGCGATGGCGATGAAGTTTCCTTCTGACCAGTAGAGACACAAGCCAGAAGCAAAATTCCAACTGAGGAACCCCATCATCACCGGCATCATTATATTCATCATCTTCTGTTGGGACGGATCCATCCCAGCCTGGGGCGTCATGCGCTGCATAAACAGCATGGTTATGAATATGCCGATTGGCAGTATGTGCCAAGGATCCGGCGACGATAGATCGTGTATCCACAACCAGGATGCATGGCGAAGATCGAGAGCGGAGCCCAACATGCCGTAATACGCGAACAGAAACGGCATCTGGATGACCAGCGGCAAACAGCCGCCGACCGGGCTGACTCCCTCTTTCTTCATGAGTTCGCCGATCTCAGTGTTCATCTCCTGACGCCGCGGATCGCGCATCCCGTACTTCTTGTATTTTTCCTTGATCGAATTCATGTGCGGCTGAATCTTCTGCATCTTCAGCGCCGATTTCATGCTGGAGATGCGAAGCGGCATCAGCGCCAAATTAATGATCAAGGTCTGTATGCAAATCGCCCAACCCCAGTTCCCGATGATGCCTTCGATCCACCGGAGCCACAGGAAAAGTGGCCGCGCAATGACGCCCCAGAAACCAAAGTTGATAAGCCCTCGCAGGTCGGGGTCCGCACCGACGATGGTTGGCACGGCCACAGACTCCAAAGTCTTCAGCGCCTTCGGCCCGACATACATCCGGGCAACCGTCGGGCCTCTGGGATTACCGACTGCCGCTCCCAGCACCTCCACAGGAGCGGTATCTTGCGGATTAGGGTTTTTCGGATTCTTAGGGACGTTCAGCGAGTTACGGAGGGTAACCAGAGCGGAATTCTGCGAATCGTCCGGGAGGAAAACGGCAGCAAAGTACTGGTCGGTCACGCCCGCCCAGTTGAAGGGCATGTGGAGAGTGTTGCTGCCGCTGACTTTCTTGATAGCAAGCCGTTCGGTGGTGTTGTTGTACTGGTATTCAACTTGACTGGCGTGGTAAGAGGATAGCGTGGATTCGTCTCCGAAGCCGGCAGGCCACGCTGGATAGGCTGTGACCTCACTTCCCCTGGACGCTACAGAGGTTTCGACGTGCACCACGTAGGTGTGGTCGAAACCGAAGCTCTTGCGAACGGCTACATCGCCGTCGGCGTATTCAAACGTAATTGTGGCCGGCGCCTCCACCCGGACCGAGCCAAGATGGCTGCGGTCCATTCCCTGATCGGACGTCAGAATGTAAAGTGCTGAATTCAGCTTGTTGCGTTGGCTTTCGTCATATGTCCACAAGGAGAGCGGGTAGCCGAATTTCTCCGCGGCGAGGCCGTTGACCAAATCCAGAGGCCGGTCTTTGTCGTCGGTGAATTTCTTTAGGATCCAAGACTTAACCTGGGCGCCGCGGTTGGTGAAGGTGACGCGGTATAAATCGTTCTCAACCACAGTTTCTGATTCAGAAGCAGCTTGCTTGGTCGCACCGGCATTTAGCGCCGGAGTCGCGGCTGGCGCTGGCTGGGCTTGATTGACGGCGGCAGCCTGCGGGATCGGTTGGCTCGGAGCTTGCTGTGCAGTGGTCGGCGCCTGAGGAAGATACTTCTTGAGTATCGGCTGGAACAACACGATGACTAGAAAGGTCAGGGCGAAGACGAGAAGGAGCCTTCGCTCCATGCCTGGTTCCTGCTGAGGATTTTGGAATTGTGCCAAATTTACTTTCTCAATGACTGCAAAGCTCAGTTTCAATCTGAACCGGCAGCTTGGAACTTCCTGGCCTAACGCTCTTCGCCTTCACCGCGGGATCAAATCCCCCCTTAGCCAACGGATTACATCGCAGCACTCGCCAGGCTGCCATCAAACTCCCGCGAGCGACTCCATAGCGATCGATCGCTTCCATGGCGTACTCGGAGCACGATGGAACGTAACGACAGGCTGGCAAAAACATAGGGGAAATTGCCCACTTGTATCCTCGAAGTACGAGCAATAAGACGGTTTTCGGAATCTGATTCATCTCTTTTTCGCAACTGTCAGCGTTGTCGAGACCTGCCGAGGGCGGCTGTCCCCACGCGTTCCTATGTTCTCTTTTCCAGCGACTTCTGAATTACTTCAAAAGCCCGGTTGATCTCGCTTCCCAGTTCGGCGAACTCAAGTTTGAGCACTGACTTCTTGGGGTTGACCACAACATCCATCGGAATCTGAACTCCCGGCCAACGCAAACGAACCGACTCTCGCAAGCGTCGCTTGATGCGGTTGCGCTCGACCGCTCCGCCCAGCACCCTGCCGACGGTAAACCCGACGCGCAGCCCTTCACCGCTTTCCCGCAGCAGATAAAACACGGTCATGTGAGCGGCGAAATGACGACGGCCCTTCTTGTATACACGCTCGAAGTCAGCATGCCGGAGCAGTCGCATGCTGCCGGTAAACCTGGCCCGCTTGCCGGGACCGGGCAGGTTGCGACCGCCGTTCGGAGCGAGCCCGCCCACAATTCACGATCCAGACTCAGGTTGCGGAATTGCCGTCAATTCCGGAAAAGGAAATCGGCTACTCACGGAAGCCGGGCTTCACCGACACTCGCTTGCGTCCCTTGGCGCGCCGGCGCGAGATCACCGCTTGGCCGCTCTTGGTCTTCATCCGGGTTCGAAATCCGTGCGTCTTCGAGCGGTGACGTCGGTTAGGTTGGAATGTGCGCTTGGGCATGAAACTTAGCTGCTCCTGATTCAGTTAGTCGGTGCAATAATGGCTATAGGGCGAATGAGAAGTATAAATGACCGAGGGCGCAGGGGCAAACCGGCGTCCCTGATACTCAGCCGCGAAGCGTCAGTTCGCGAGCAGAAGTTCGCGGATGTGCGAGTCGCCGGAAAATTTAGTTCGTCGATTCCTGCACCATGCTTGCAGCAGTTACAAAGTCGCTACTTGACAGAAGTTTTTCTTCGCGTTTTGAATCGTGGTGGTCAGAAAAATCTTTGCGGAAGATTTCCACCAAGACATTTTTTTTGTGCTAGTATGCGGACCGTTCCTGCTCATTGAAAATTTTTCTTTCTCCAGCGAAACCGCCCCGCAGTGAGGAGCTTGCTGCGCTGGAAAATGAGCGCTTTCTTACTGCAATCATAATTTCAGGCCGCTGATTTACGTAGCGCCACCAAGAATTTCTTATGTCAGTATCAAGTCCAACTCTTGCTCCCAATCCGTGGTTGCGCATCCTTGACGCGCTGGAAAAAAAGATCAACCGGCATTCCTACGACACCTGGCTCAAGCCTACGCGCTACAGTCACTCGAGCGGAGGCACGCTTTTTGTTTGGGTGCCTAAAGCGGAGTTCTGCCAGGTGGGCGACAAGTATGCCGATCTGATCCAGGAGGCTCTCGACAATCTCGGCCTCGAGTATCAGGAGGTAAAGTTCGTTCCACCCGGGGACGATCCCGCCGCGACTCCCGTCCGTCACGACGGCGGCCTTTCTGCCTACTCCGCACCAGCAACTCACCCATCGCAGTCCCGCTTCGATTGGGATGGAGCGGCGCAACTCAACCCGCGATACACTTTCGACGCGTTCGTCATTGGCAGCGGAAATCAGTTTGCCCACGCGGCCTGTCAGGCGGTTGCGGAACGCCCCTCGAAGGCGTACAACCCGCTCTTCCTCTACGGCGGCGTCGGCATGGGCAAAACTCACCTCATGCAGGCGATTGGCCACGAGGTGAGCAAGCGGCAGCCGCAGCTGACCATCTGCTACGTATCCAGCGAGAAGTTCACCAACGAGATGATCAATTCGCTGCGCTACGACAAGATGACCAGCTTCCGCGACAAGTTCCGCAACGTCGATGTGCTATTGGTGGACGATATCCAGTTCCTGGCTCAGAAAGAACGGACACAGGAAGAATTCTTCCACACCTTCAACGCGCTGCACGAGTCGATGAAGCAGATCGTGATTGCCAGCGACCGCTCACCGAAGGAACTTGCCGAGATCGAAGACCGGCTGCGCAGCCGTTTCGAATGGGGCTTGATCGCCGATATTCAACCGCCGGATCTAGAAACCAAGGTCGCCATCCTGCAGAAAAAGTCGGAGCAGGAAAAAGTTACCCTTCCTACCGACGTAGCGCTATACATTGCTTCTAACATTCGCTCGAACGTCCGCGAGTTGGAAGGAGCCCTCATCCGGCTGGTGGCGCACTCGTCGCTCATTGGCGCCGAGATCACGCTTCCTTACACGCAACAGGTCCTTAAGAATTTCATAGACTCCCAGGCGCGGAAAGTCACCATTGAATCGATTCAGAAATCCGTTGCGGAGCAGTTTGGACTGCGGTTGGTGGAAATCAAGGCGAAGAATAACTCGCGCGCGATCGTCTATCCCCGGCAGATTGCCATGTACCTGGCCAAGCATCTTACCGAAGCATCGCTGCCGGAAATCGGACGCCAGTTCGGCGGCAAGCATCACACGACCGTGTTGCATTCGGTTGAGAAAATCGACGGCGTACGGAAAACGGACAAGGATTTGAACCGGCTGCTTAACAAACTGACCGAGCAGTTGGGGGGATGAATCGCCGGATTGGGAACCAGATGCAGGTTTTCCCTAATTCCCGCTGTTAGCGCTGGTTTTATAGGTTTTTGTTTTGATATAAGGGATGTATTCAAAGTAGCGCCATTTGGCGGGGGACTCAGGTTATGCCGGTAGAAGCTATCGCGTCCGCGGCGGGAACCACCACCATGGAGATTACAGTCAGCAAGTTCGAACTCTTACGAGAGCTCACGGCGACCCAAGGCGTGGTCGAACGCAAGACCACCATCCCCATCCTGTCGAATTATTTATTTGAGGCTGCCGGCGACAAGCTTTCGCTCACCGCCACGGATCTGGATCTTAGCCTGCGCACATCGTGTGTTGCCAAGGTTAAGAAAGAAGGCGCCTGCACGATTCCCGCGCGCAAGCTGCACGACTACGTAAAGCTGCTGCCCGACGCCGATATCACCATTAAGCTGCTGGAAAATCACTGGGTCAGCATCCGCTGCGGACGATCGAACACGAAAATGGTTGGCATGGCGCGGTCAAACTTTCCCAGCCTGCCGACATTCCCGACCGCGGGCGTGGGGAAAATCCCATCTCAGGTTCTGCGGTCGATGATTGCCAAGACTGGGTTCGCCATTGCCAGCGAAGAATCCCGCTACACCCTGAACGGCGCGTTAATGGTGCTGAAGCCGGAGTCGATCACCATGGTCGCGACCGATGGACACCGCTTGTCACACATCGAACGTAGTGGCGGGAAGTTTGAAGGTATTTCCGGCGAGCAGAAAACTCTTGTCCCCAAAAAAGCAATGGACGAGTTGAAGTCGTTGCTCGATTCGACTGACGCCGAGGAAATTGAGTTCGCGAAAGACGACTCCACACTATTTTTCCGCATCGGCCAGAGGCTTCTGACCTCACGCCAGCTGACCGGCCAGTTCCCTAACTTCGAAGCCGTGCTGCCGAAGGACAATAACAAGAGCATCACGGTCCACGGAGAAGATCTCTCGGCGGCGATCTCGCGCGTAGCCCAATTTGCCGACGAGCGTTCGCGTGCCGTAAAAATGCGCCTGGAAAAAGGCGAACTGAAGCTCTCCGCTTCCTCGACCGAAACCGGCGAATCGGAAGACTCGCTCGAAATCGACTACAACGGCGACATGATCCAGATCGGCTTCAACGCGCAATATCTTCTGGATTTCCTCAAAGCGACCGGCAGCGGGGATGTGAAACTCGAATTCAAAGATTCGCAGTCTGCCGGCCAGATGCGCCCCGCCGAAGGCGAAGAGTACAAGTACCGCTACATCGTAATGCCGATGCGGATTTGATGATTGAGGAACGGGCGTCCTCGCCCGTCCCGCAAGGCTGCGTAAGCTTGACGTAGCTGCTCATCCGCCGTAAAGTTGCCGCCATCCGTTCTATAGGAGGGAACCCTTCATGCTCAGCGGATTCAAGCAGTTCATTCTTCGCGGCAACGTAATCGATATGGCAGTCGGCGTAGTTATCGGCGCAGCCTTCGGTGGCGTGGTCACCGCCCTAACCAAAGACCTGCTGACGCCATTAATCGCGGCGCTCGTGGGCAAGCCGGATTTTTCGTCGATCAGCTTTACCGTGGGCAGCACCGTGTTTCCCGTCGGTGACTTCATCAACACTGTGGTTTCGTTCCTGCTGATCGCGGCTGCCGTCTACTTCTTCGTAGTAACGCCGATCAACGCGCTCGTTTCCCGTATGCGCAAGGCGCCAGCTCCCGCCGATCCGACGACCAAGAAGTGTCCGGAATGTCTGAGCGAGATTCCGATCGATGCGAAGAGATGCGCACACTGTGCCCAGCCGGTTCCATTCGGCCGTGCTGCATAAAGCTCTCTAGAACTGTTGCTCGCAACGGTTCTCGGCCCGTCTCCTGTAACATTGCAAGAGATGGGCAGTTTCTTCCGGACAGTCTCGACTCTACTAGTGGCGGTTATCGTCGCTTGCAGCTCGCAGGCCCAGCAGAAGCCAAAATCCCCGCCGCAACATTCGGCCCCAGCCCCAGATCCCGGCGCCATTAGCAACGGCGTCTACCGCAACACCACATTCGGATTCAGCTACAAAATCGCTTACGGATGGGTAGATCGTACCCAGGAAATGGGGGAGGATTCGAACGGCGATTCGACCGATCCAAAGAAGTCAATCCTGCTGCTGGCGGTCTTCGAGAGACCTCCTGTTGCGCCCGGCGACTCGATCAACTCGGCAGTCGTGGTGGCAGCGGAAGGGGCATCTTCTTACCCCCAACTGCGAAATGAAGCACAGTATTTCGATTTGGTGACCGAGTTGGCCAAGTCCAAAGATTTGAAAATTGTGAACGAGCCTTACGATTTCCCGCTGGGCGCGATGCAACTGGTTCGCGGCGATTTCAGCAAACCACTCGGCAATCTTACCCTGCACCAAAGCACGCTGATCATGAAGCAAAAGGGTTACTTCGTCTCATTCACTTTCATCGGGGGCAGCGTCGACGAAGTGGATGGTTTGATTGAAAGCCTAACCCTTAACCAGAAAGAAGCCCCTGCTCCACGCAAGTGATTGATTGCCTGAATCGGGTCTTGGTCTGCCCTTCTGGCATTGTCCCTAAATGACACAAGAATCAAGGTTTACCGGCTCGATTCCGGGTCTGAAAAGCAGCTGGACTGTGCTATAATTTCTCATAAATCCTGATGCCGTAAGTGTTAATAATTTCAGTCATTTGACCTCATTTTTAGGGCACAGGAAATGCGTCGGCCCGAGCTCGAATCCGGCATTCTCCACGGAGCTGAATGGCAACGAAAGAAATCGATACCACGGCCATCGTTGATACGAAGATCGACACGAAGAATCGAGCCGGAGGCCCCAACCCCGTCAACGGCAACGGCGATTACACCGCCGATTCCATCAAAGTGTTGGGCGGCATGGAAGCCGTCCGCAAACGTCCTGCAATGTACATCGGCTCGACCGGCGAGATTGGGCTTCATCATCTCGTCTACGAAGTTGTCGACAACTCCGTTGACGAGGCGCTAGCGGGATACGCCGACAAAATCGACGTCGCGATTCACCTCGACAACTCCATCACTGTGACTGACAACGGCCGTGGCATTCCCGTCGATTCGATGGACATCGATGACGAGAAGATTCCTGCCGCGCAGGTGGTGATGACCACGCTGCACGCCGGCGGAAAGTTCGATGCGTCTTCGTACAAGGTTTCCGGCGGATTGCACGGCGTCGGCGTTTCCTGCGTGAACGCGCTCAGTGAAGAACTTGATCTCGAAATCTGGCGCGATGGCTTTACCTGGGAGCAGACCTATTCGAAAGGTGAGCCCACCAGCAAGCTGAAAAAAGCGGGCGCGACCAAGAAGCGCGGAACCAAAGTTCATTTCCTGCCCGACAAGACCATTCTCACCGTAACCGAATACAACTTCGATACGCTGTCGCAGCGGCTTCGCGAACTCGCATTTCTGAACAAGGGACTGCTGATCACGCTCACCGATGAGCGCACCACGGATCCGAAAACTGGCGAGCCCAAGACCACAGAATTCAAATATAACGGCGGCATCGCCGAGTTCATCAAACATCTCAATCGCGGCAAGCAGACCCTGCACGACAAGCCGATCTACATGGAAGCCACGCGCGATGGTGTAGAGATGGAGATTGGGCTTCAGTACAACGACGCGTACTCCGAAACCGTTTTCAGCTTCGCCAACAACATCAACACCGTCGATGGCGGCACGCATCTCTCCGGCTTCCGCACGTCTTTGACCCGCACCATCAACTACGCGGGCCAGCAGATGGGCCTCTTCAAGGACGTCAAAGAGAATCTGACTGGAGATGACGTGCGCGAAGGCCTGGTCGCTGTGATCAGCGTGAAGCTGCCGCAACCCCAGTTCGAAGGCCAGACCAAAGGCAAGCTGAATTCTGATATCGCGGGCGTCGTGCAGGCCTTCGTTAATGAACGTTTGGGCGCATACCTCGAGCAGAACCCGACCGTCGGACGAAAGATTATTAACAAAGCGATCGACGCTGCCCGCGCCCGCGAAGCCGCGAGAAAAGCGCGAGACTTAACCCGCCGTAAAGGCGCACTCGACGGCGGCGGTCTGCCCGGCAAACTTGCCGACTGCTCAGAGAAGCAGCCCGAACGTTGCGAACTGTTTCTGGTCGAAGGCGAATCCGCCGGCGGCACTGCAAAGCAAGGACGCGACCGGCGATTTCAAGCCATCCTGCCGTTGAAAGGTAAAATCCTCAACGTCGAAAAAGCCCGCTACGACAAGATGCTCGCGCACGAAGAGATTCGGGCCATGATCACGGCGCTGGGCACCGGCATTTCGAAAGAAGATTTCGACGCCAGCAAGCTGCGCTACGGCAAGATCATTTTGATGACCGATGCCGACGTGGACGGAAGCCACATCCGCACCCTGCTGCTCACGTTTTTCTTCCGGCACATGCAGGAACTAATCAAGCGCGGCAATGTGTTCATCGCGCAGCCGCCGCTGTATTCGATCAAGAAAGGCAAGTCGCAGCAGTACATCAAGGACGACCGCGAATACGTAAAAGTTCTGGTCAAGCGCGCCTCCGACGGGCTGGTCGTGCGCTATGGTGAGGGCGCCGCGAAACTCGAAGGCACGAATCTGTCGCGCTTCATGAACGTTCTCGACGAATACCTGAAGCTCTTCGACAAAGTCGACAAGCGTTTGCGCGACGAACGCGTAACCGACCTTCTGCCCAAACTCGATCTCTCCAAGCGCGTCGATTTCGAAGGCGACAAGAAAACCGCGTCCAGGAAAATCGAGAAGCTGGAGAAAGAACTGAAGAAGCTGCAAAAAGAGCGCAGCTTCAAGGAAGTGGAAAGCCGCTTCGACGAAGAACACAACCTGTGGGAAGTCCGCTACGTAAACTCGCAGGGTGCCGAACACCTGATCAACTGGGAACTGGCTTCCACCGCCGAGTACCGCCAGCTGCTCTCGAAGTTCAAACAGATCGAGCCCTACATGGAACCGCCCTTTGTGGTCGAGACCGTCGCCAAGGGCTCTGCCGCGAATAGCGCTGCCGAAGAAGCAGACGGGGAGCCTGAAGAGGGCGAGAAAACGCAGAAAAAAGCGGCGCCAGAAGCCCCCGCAAAGGCTGTCGTGAAGAAGAAGGCCGAACCGCAACTCGTCGAAAAAGCCACGGCGCGCGATCTCTTCGACTACGTTCTAGCCGAAGGCCGCAAGGATTACATCGTGCAACGCTACAAAGGTCTCGGCGAAATGACCTCCCAGCAACTCTGGGAAACCACCATGGACCCCGAGCGCCGCACCCTGCTATCGGTCAAGCTCGAAGACATCGCCGAGTGCGAAACCATCTTCACCACGCTCATGGGCGAAGACGTAGAGGCCCGCCGCAAGTTCATCGAAGACAACGCACTCGATGTAAAGAATCTGGATATTTAGAGGATGGTGGAGGGACGCGCGTCTCGCCCGTCCGGCCGAGCCAAGCTCGGTAGTTGCCGGAGCGGCAGAATACAGTGGGCGGAATTTCGATCAACGGCGTCGTGGAATCGTATTGGGACTTCCTCGACCGTAGCGACCGACACGCACACCTGGTGCGTTTCAAACAACGTTTGGAGTCTGATATTGAGGCGGCGCAGGCCGAAGCTGTGGTTTTCTCGTTGCTTCGGGACGCCGGCGAGAATCCAGCCATCTTTCACTGCGCTCAAATTCGCTGAATTTCCCATCCGGACAGGTACGTTCTCGCCTCTGTATTATAATGTTTATTGATATCTAAGGTACTCTGTGAAACTAAAACTTAGGTCCGTGGGCACATCCACAGGTCTGGTACTGCCCAAAGAAATGCTGGTTCGGTTGCGCGCTAAGAAGGACGACACGCTCTTCGCGATCGAAACGCCAGCCGGATATTTACTCACTCCCTACGATCCCGAGGTTGAGAAGCAACTCGACCTTGGCCGGGGATTCATGAGTAAGTACCGCAGCGTTTTCCGCGCGCTGGCCAAGTGAGGAAACCGCGTTGGTTAGACCAGCGTGCCCTCGTGCTGCTGCATGCCGAGAGCCTCGCTGAACACGGTGGACTGTGGGGTTTGCGCGACGAAGCGGCATTGCAGTCAGCGCTGGCGCGCCCCAGGAACGTCCATGCCTACAAACCCAGTGCAGACGCCGCGGGTTTGGCTGCGGCCTACGGATTTGGAATCGTTCGTGGTCATCCGTTTAGCGACGGAAACAAACGGGCCGGGTTTCTCGCTATCGGGCTCTTTCTCGAATTGAACGGATTTGACTTCGATGTCGACGAGGCTGACGCTGTTAAAACCATCCTAGAGTTGGCCGCCGGGAATCTTACCGAAAAAGCTCTGGCAGAATGGATCCGCGCCAGAATGAAACGCCGGAGATGATACTGGCAGGATGTCCGCGGATTCTATGCGAATTGCCCTTGCCACTTCCAAAGACTGGCCCGAGCTGACGCCCGACGATCGAACCCTGCTGCGTCCACTCGCGGACCGCGGCCTCAAAGCCGAACCAGCTGTCTGGAGCGATCCCACCTATCCCTGGCAAGACTGCGACGCGGTCGTGATTCGCTCCTGCTGGGACTACCACCTCCGCATCGAAGAGTTTCTGCGCTGGATCGCCTTTCTCGAATCGACCGGATGCGCCGTCTGGAATCCTCCGACGATGATCCGTTGGAACACCGACAAGTCTTACCTGCGCTCGCTCGAGGCTAAAGGCGTTTCCATCGTTCCGACCCTGTGGTGTGAACCAGGAGAAGCTCGGAGTCTGTCCGAAGCGTTACGTAGCAGGGGTTGGGCCCGAGCCGTAGTCAAGCCCAGAATCTCGGCCACCGCCCATCGCACCCAACTGGTCGAGGCGACGAACGCCGAGGCGGGCCAAGCATTGTTCGAAGAGCTCAAGGCGGGCCCCGGAGTCATGGTCCAGGAATTCATGGACGGCATCCTCAGCGAAGGCGAGTGGTCCCTGATGTTTTTCGGCGGGCAGTTCAGTCACGCCGTCCTGAAGACCTCAAAGCCGGGAGACTTTCGGGTACAGAGCGATTTCGGAGGCAAATTCCGCGCCGCCAATCCGCCTGCATTCGTGCTCGAATGCGGGGTCGGGACAGTGCAAGCGGCGGGGCCTTCGTTATACGCGCGAGTGGACGGAGTCGTCGACCGGGCTTCCAACCAAGATCAGTTCCGCATCATGGAACTCGAGTTGATCGAGCCCGCGCTATTCCTGACTTCCCATCCCGCGGCTACGGATCGTTTCGCTGATGCGATCGCCTCCACATTGCAAACCAACATTGCACGTCCAAAGATGCGCTTGGTATAGGATTTGCAGGTAAAGCCGAAGTCTTTACGTTGGATTCGTGCGCGCTTTCACGCGGACAAGACAGCCTGCGGTACATGAGCGACTTGAGCTCCGTATTTCGCCACCGGATAAACCCGATCAAACGCGACCCATGTCACCGCCAGGACGACAAACACCAGCACGCTACCCTCCGGCCCGACCGAGCCGCCCGTGAGCCAGCGCGAGCCGTGGAAGGAGGAACGCAACAGATGCCCCGGAGACATGCCGCCACTATCCGGCACCGAGTACAAATAGCTTTCGCCCCAATCCCACGCCGCGTGAAATCCGACAGCAAACCATAAGTTCCCAGTACGGCGAAGAGTCAGGCAGAAAAAGAGCCCGATGGCCGCGACCGCGAGCAGACCGACCCAGGTCTCGCCCGGATTCCCGACGTGCAAAGCCGCGAAAAACGTCGAAAGCAGCAACGCCGCCGGCCAAAAACCGATGCCATCGGTCAGCGTGTACTGAGCGTAGCCGCGCAACAAGAACTCTTCGAACAAGCCGACGATGACAAAAAACGTTCCCCAGAAAGCCGCGAACTTAAAAATTCGCCCGCCATGCAGTGCCAGGCCAATGACAGAGAAATCGCCAACACCGCCGATGGCGAGCAGCAGCAGCGTGATGGCAACCATGCCCCAAGCCATGCCCACCCAAAAGGATTTTCCGAAGGCATACCGCGGCGGAAGGCCGTAGTCGCCGAAAGGACGTCTCTCGATCGCGGCCATCACCAACGCCGGCAGCACCGCCGATACCAGAGACTCCGATTCTGCAACCAACGCTTGCCAAATCCCGCGAAACTCGTGCGGATGCACATATGCCGCCAGGGCACGGATCAGAACAAGGAACACTCTCCACATTCCAACGTAAAGCAGAAACCGCCAGCCCGCCCGCAGGCCGTGAGGCCCGATAAACATCGTGTGCATCGGCTCAAGCAATGGCGAGTGCTGCAGTGGGACTGGCGTAGGATCAGATGGAGCGAGTCGTGGTTCGATATTCGCAGACGCCGAGCCTTCTTTTACGTCATCCATCGCGGAAGTTTCCCAATTGTCCCCGGACATGGTAAAACACTCGCCGTCCCTTCATGAGTAAATTTCTCAGCCGCGAACGTTTCGGCCGGCCACAAGTTCTCGCAGGATTTCTCCTGCTGGCATTCCTCGCCCAGTGTTCATGGTTGCTGGTCAGGGGCACGCAGCCCAGCCAGATGGACGAGTCCCAACTGTTCCGCGCGGTCGAAGGACTGCAGGAATGGAGCGGGCAATCGGTCGCAGGAACACCTTCGGTGGAGCGCATCAACGCCGGAACCCCGACTCCGCCCGAAGTCGATCACAACCAGGGCTACGATCCCAATCACTCGCCGCTGTGGTATCTGTTGGCCTCAGCTCCACTGCTAGGCTGGGCCGGTACCGCCGACCCAGGATCTTTTAACTACTGGGGATGGCTGGCGCGAGCCCCCTACTTGGTCTTTGGTCTGCTCCTGGGCGCATCCCTGTGGTACGTAGCCCGCAGGCTCTACGGAAACGCTGGCGGCTACATCGCGCTGGCTCTCTATTGCTTTTCGCCCATCGTCCTCCGCAGCAGCATTTTATATGCCGCGCAACCGGAGATGGGCGCGGCGTGGGGCGCGTTTGGCGCCATCTTCACTGCCATCGCAGTGGCTCACACCTTATATGCTCCCCGCGAAGTTGTAGTCTGGAACTGGCGGCGCATTCTGTTGCTCGGGCTCTCACTGGCATTGGCTATCGGCTCTCAGTTTTCGCTGATCATCCTGCTCCCCATCGGACTCGGGTTCATGCTGTATCTGGCTCCGACCCGGCAGAGAGCCGCGGTCGCGATTTGGGCGGCAGCCTGCGGCGTGGCATTTCTGCTGCTGTTGGCTTCCTATCTGTTCCGTCCCAGCGTCTTTTGGCAGGGCCTCCGCCACGCCAGCTTTTCCGGAATCACGTGGCAAGCCTTCCTCATGCCCGCAGCCTACGTGCGGATTCTCGCGCATATCCTGCAGAGCGGACCAGTGTTGCTGCTGGCGATCCCGGTCGCATTAATCTCGTATTTCGTTTGGCGGAGGCTCAGGTATTTCGGCAACACCGCGCCCCTGATGATCGCAGCCTTGTTCCTTTTCTTATCCCTCGCTACGCCGCACTATCCCGGCTTCGGATTTCAACTGATGGCGGTGCCCTTCCTGTTTGTGTTCGTCGCAGGGATCGCCGCCGACCTGCTTGAGACTCGACACCACGATCTGGTGCTGGCATGCGTTTGGGGACTATTGCTGGCAAATGCGCTCTGGAATTTGACGGAACTGGCGCGGATGGGCCGGCCGGCTATGGCGCCGTGAGGATATGGAGAGCAATCACTTCGAACCTGTTTGGACTTGAACACCGCTTCCGGTTGGCCGACAAACTGGGAGAGAGCATACTATCCCTCTTATAAATCAAGGTGGGGAGTTCGACTTGCCAACCCCGGCATTCATTGACGGGGTACCACGACCTGATACGATTTTGCTGCACCCGCCCTCCGTTCGCAAAAGGGATTCCACAATTCTGAATGAGTGTAAGCCGCCTGATAACAGAAGTCGGCGTTGAAGCTATTTCTTCGCTGCCCCGACCTCTGGGAAAATGTCATAGCCAAGCCACGCGAGCCCTGAGCCAAGAATCGCGTTGCCGACGGCCGCTCCCCAGAGACCCGGCAGAAGGGGACGCAACAAGGGCGTGGCCAGGAAACCTGCAATCACCATCCATGCGGCAATGCGATTGGCGGCGCGAGTGCGCAACGTTGCAATGGCTAGCAGGATCCAACCCAGCATGAGCGTCGATATGGCGATAATGGCCCCTATATTGGAGAGCGAGAGCCCTTTCTCCGCATCGAGCGCATTCAGCGCACCGGGCGCGCGGCGAGCGAAGTCGTGCACGTCAAAGACCTCCTTCCATTCGACCCCGAGAGCCAATGCCGTGCCCACCAGAACGAGCGTGAAGGCAAACACTCCGAAGTGCCCCGCGCGTTCCGCTTGCCGCAGGTAAAGTCCGACGCAGCCAATCAACAACAGGACTGCGGCCAAAGCTGACGCGCTCTGCCGCCATAGGAAGACTATCGAAGCGGCGGTTGTCGCGAAGGAAACATTCTGGGGTAGCGCCGGGGTAAGAACCACGTTGATAAGCACCGTCAGCGCGCCGCCGCCGATGAGCGCCATAGCGGCCACCTGGAAGAAGGTCTTGCTTGGCATCAGGATTACCTTGTGGGCTTATTGTATAGGCTGGTAGTCACACTTGGGGTCGATCTCTCTACGGCGTCGGGTGAGTAACAGGGTCCGACCAAATAGCGGTCCCGACCGTCGGCAGAGCAGAAGCAATCTGTCAGTTGTCGCAAAATTGCCAGAGAACTCGTTGACCATTGGTCAAAACGTGTAGTCGCTGTTCTCGTCAGTTGAGTAATTCGACCGGACAAGCCCGACGGCGTATAACGTAGAAAATGCAATCTAGCGATTTCACTCTGAGAAAGATCATACGGCGATTTTTTCTTTATGTGGGGATTGCGCTCGCAGTTCTGGCAGTCTTTACCGCACTTATTGTCTTCACTAAGGGCGGCGGCGGGCACATATCGGGCGGATGGTTTGGGCTAGTGGGCTATACGGGTCTTCTTTTCTGGGTGACGATCAGACAGACGAGAGAACATTGGCGGCGTGTCGGCTATTGGTTGGCAATTGGCGGTCTGCTGGTCGTGCACTCGCTGGCATTCGTCGCCATCCTACGCGCTTACCCCCAATGGCGCATGATTTGGTTCATGCCCGTAGTGATAGTTGAGGGTGGATTGTTTGGGGCGATTCTGTACTTGTTGTTTGGCAGCCGCAAACATCAGTAGCTCGTGGGAGGATCAGGAGTCCTTAGAGCTCGAAGGAGGCTCGCCTCAGTTGACGTAACATCGCCTCTCTGACAATGTCGGCGGCGTCAAGCCCTTTTCGAGCACACCTATAGCGCTCATCGAGCCGGGGTTCTGAGCGTAACGGCGCAATCGCGCCATATATTTCGGAACCTTGGCGATGGCGCGTATGCGCCGATGATGAGGGAGTGCATCGCTATTTTGCGCCCCTCCGCGGCACACGAGAGTTCAATCAACTACTGTCTGCCGCGAATCAGTGGCAAACCGATTTCCTTCCCCAGAGAATTCAAGCTGCACATTGAATTTTCCGCGGCACGCACCGATATCCGTGCATTCCGTTTGGACGTATGCAGGTTCCGGGGAAAGCGGTGCATGCCGCTGATTTTAAACTACTTAGCTCTTAGGCGTCGGGCTCGAAGGATAGCACGAAAGTAATTCTCTTTAGGTACGCAACTTCGAGCGGGCTCCTATGTTTTAATATTTATGGGGGTAGTGCGCCATGCGTCGAAAACTGGAGTATGATTTGCCCGTGCAACCGATGAATCGAGCTACCGGTGCGGGTTTTGCGGTGGTCCTGTTTGCGCTTGCGCTAGTGCTGGCCGCTACCGCCGTAGCCCAGGTCAACGGTATGCCAGCATCCGTCACATCACCTGGATTTGGCGGCCGCCAAGTCAACGGAGTGGCCCCGAGCGTAACCTCGCTCGGACCGCGCGGCTATACTCCGGCCGTCCCGACGTGCTGCTTCAGGGGCACCTCGACGGCGAACCCGAATCCGGCGCAGAACTTTCATCCCCATCGCCACAACGCTTCATCCAGTGCGTGGGGAGGCGCGGTTTATGCAGTTCCATATTACGGGTATTACGATTCCGGAGACCAGGTAGCCGATTCCTCACCCGACGAGCAGTACAACGGTGGCCCCACAATTTTTGATCGCAGGGGTCCAGGGCAAGCGCCAACTCCGAGTCGAGCGTCCTATAACAATAGCCGTCAACCCAACCCAGCCTCTGACCCGGCTGATCAAGCGGAAGGCGCGCCGGCCTCGGATCAGCCCCAGACCATCCTCGTCTTCAAAGACGGACACCAAGTCGAAGTCGCGAACTACGCAATCGTTGGCAGCACACTTTACGATTTGACCGGCGGACATCACCAGAAAATTTCTCTCGCCGATCTGGACCTGACTGCCACGGCGAAGGAGAACGGCGATCGCGGCATCGACTTCCAGCTTCCCGCTGCGGCCGAAGCGAACTAGCGTATGCGCAAGGCTCCGATCATCGCGCTGCTCGGAGCGGTTTTCGCGCCAGTCTCAATCGCCCAGATGCGCGGTTTAAGCAGGGCAGGTGCCGTTTCGTCTTCTGGCTTCGGGCGAGGCGTCAATGTTTCATTTACCGGACGGCCGCAGTCCCGCGCTTTCGGCCCCGGCGCTATTTTCGTCGGCGACCCGTTTTACGCGGATTATCCCGTCGCGCCACTGGCGCTCCCGCCTCAATTTGTCATCGTGCAGCCATCCACTGCTGCCGACACCCCGCCGGAACCCAAGTCCGAGCCGCTGATGATTGAGCTGCAGGGCAACCGGTATGTTCGCTTCGGAGGAGGGCAGCAATCTCAGGAACGCGGCGTGAATGCGGCTCCCGACTACGCCGAAGCCGATGCGGCCAACTCATCGCGCCTTCGACCGCAAGCCCTACCAGAAATCCCGCCGACCGTGCTGATCTTTCGCGACGGTCAGCGCGAACAAGTATCCGAGTACGCGATCGTGGGCCGGACGCTTTACGCCAGCGGCGACTACTGGCAAACCGGCCATTGGACGAAAGACATCCAACTCTCTGCTCTCAACATTCCCGCGACCGAGAAAGCGAACCACGATAACGGCGTTAAGTTCATGTTGCCCTCCGCCCCGAATGAAGTCGTTCTCGGGCCCTGACCGCGCCCTCGAATCGACGGTTGCGAACCTTCCGGGAAAGCCTGATCATCCATAGCGGCCATGAAACAGCCCTGCGACGAAGCCGTAATTCGTTCCCGGCCGGCCGTTGCCTGTTGCCAGCCCGAGGCAGCGCCCTGGATTCTTACCGCCACGATTCTGGCGTCGAGCATGACGTTCATCGACAGCACAGTGGTGAATGTCGCGCTGCCCGCTCTCCAATCCAGCCTTAGTGCAACTGTGATTGACGCGCAATGGGTGATTGAGTCCTACAGCCTGTTCCTCGGAGCGCTCATTTTGGTGGGCGGTTCCGTTGGCGACTTGTGGGGACGCCGCCGGGTCTTCCTGGCTGGCGTCGCGGTGTTCGCCGTGGCTTCCGGGTGGTGCGGCCTGGCCTCTAACATTCATCAATTGGTGATCGCCCGCGCCATCCAGGGAGTAGGCGCGGCTTTCCTCGTTCCCGGAAGCCTCGCCATCATCAGCGCGTCCTTTGCCGAGAAGGATCGCGGCCGGGCGATTGGCACCTGGTCCGGCTTCACTGCGATCACCACGGCATTTGGCCCCGTCCTCGGCGGCTGGCTGATCGAACATGCTTCCTGGCGATGGGCATTTTTTATCGTGCTGGGCATAGGCATGGCAATCAGCATTTCTCCCCTGACGACCGTCGTCATGAGCGCCGTCGACCAGGACCGCGCTGGCACCGCCTCAGGAATCAACAACGCGGTCGCGCGCGTCGCGGGCTTGCTTGCAATCGCAGTCCTGGGGATGGTGATGGTCAACTCATTCAAAACCAACCTCACTGGCAGGTTGACTCGCCTTCCGATATCGGCCGAGGTGGTGAAGCGCCTCGAATCGAACAGCATCAAACTTGCTGCCCTTGACGTACCGGTCGACTCAACCGCTTTCGCTGAAATCAAGGCTTCGGTAAACGACGCATTCGTTCACGCTTTTCGGTTAGTGATGTCGATCTGCGCCGGACTTTCCGTAGCAAGTGCAGCTCAAGCCTGGTGGCTAATCCAAGCCGCCACGGACCTGAAACGGCAACCTCCGCGGGCTCGGAAAGATGCTCCCCGTGTGGTATAATTCAGATTATCCGATTACCCACTAAGCTCCTGTAAATACAACCGTTTACGGCGAAAAGCGAGCGGTTGCAGGTCGGCCGGTAGCGAATGTTTGAGAGAGCAGACCACGTGAGAGCTGAAAGCTGAGAGCCCAGAGCTAGGAGCCAAGAGCTTCTTTATGCCCGACGATCAAAATCCTGAACTTCCGCTAACTCCTCCGCCCCCAGGCGAAGGCGGCAATCCCGGCGCGCTGAACATTCAACCCGTCAATATCGAAGAAGAGATGCGGCGTTCGTATCTCGACTACTCGATGTCCGTCATTATTGGGCGGGCACTGCCTGACGTCCGCGACGGATTGAAGCCCGTGCACCGCCGCATTCTGTACACCATGCAGCAGATGGGCCTTCAGCCCAATCGCTCGACGCGCAAGTGCGCCCGAATCGTCGGCGAGGTCATGGGCAAATACCATCCGCACGGCAACCTCGCGGTCTACGACGCCTTGGTGCGTTTGGCCCAACCATTCGCGATGCGTTACCCACTCGTCGATGGACAAGGAAACTTCGGCTCGGTCGATGGAGATCCGCCAGCAGCCGACCGTTACACGGAAGCCCGACTGACGCGCGTTGCGTCCGCGTTGCTCGAAGATCTCGATAAAGAAACCGTCGACTTCCGCCCCAACTACGACGGCAACGAAATCGAACCGGATGTTTTACCAACGCGCATCCCGAATCTTTTGGTCAACGGCTCCGACGGAATCGCTGTCGGCATGGCCACAAAAATTCCCCCGCACAACCTGACCGAAATCGTTGATGCGGCCATCACGCTGGTGAACAATCCCGCGACCCAACTGGCCGAGATTCTGCAAATCGTCAAAGGCCCCGACTTCCCCACCGCCGGGATTATTCACGGCAAGAGCGGAATCCTCGAAGCCTACAAACACGGCCGCGGCCGCTTCATGATGCGCGCCAAAGCCGCCATCGAAACCTTCAACAAAGACCGCCAGGCCATCATCGTCACCGAGATCCCCTATCAGGTAAACAAAGCCCGCCTGATCGAAAGAATGGCCCAGCTAGTAAACGACAAGATCATCGACGACATAAGCGACATCCGCGATGAGAGTGATCGCGACGGTATGCGCATTGTGGTCGAACTGAAGCGCGGCGGCGAACCGCAAATCGTGCTCAATCAGCTTTTCAAGCACACCTCGATGCAGGAAGGTTTTTCCATGATCTTCCTCGCCGTCGTGAATGGACAGCCGAAGGAACTTGGCTTGATCCAAGCCATCCAGCTCTTCATCGATCACCGGGTGGATGTGGTTCGGCGGCGCACTGCTTACTTGCTGGCCAAAGCGAAAGACCGGGAGCACATTCTCGAAGGCTACCTCACCGCGCTCGATCACCTCGACAACGTGATCACGATCATTCGCGCCAGCGCCAACCGGGCCGACGCGCGCGAAAACCTGATCGCCTACTTCGGCGGCAAGAAAATCGACATCAATACGACCGGACGGGCGCCCAAGCTCGATCCCGAAAAGCCGTTTACCGGCATTCAGGCCGATGCCATTCTCGAATTGCAGTTGCATCGCTTGACCCGGCTCTCCATCGACGAAATCAACAAGGAGTTGAATCTTACCCGCGGCAACATCGCCGAGTACGAATCGATCTTAGGCTCCGAAAAGAAACTCCGCGGCGTAATCATCAAAGAGCTCGAAGAGGTCAAAAAGCTCTACGGCGACGAACGCCGCACGGTCATTGAAGACGAAGCGGCCGAAATCCATCTCGAAGACTTAATCGCCGACGAGCAAATGGCGGTCACCGTAAGCCACTCCGGCTACATGAAGCGCACGGCGATCTCGACGTATCGCAACCAGCGCCGCGGAGGCCAGGGGCGCATGGGGATGAAGACGCGCGACGAGGATTTCGTCGAGCATCTCTTCATCGCCTCGACGCACGCCTACATTCTCATCTTCACCAACACCGGACGCGTCTACTGGCTGAAGGTCTACGAAATCCCCGACGTGGGTGCAGCCGGCAAAGGCAAGCACGTCGGCAGCCTGGTCTCGCTGCAACCCGGCGAGACGGTTCGCACCATGTTGGCGGTCCGCAATCTCGAAGAAGAAAACAAGTACGTCTTCTTCGCCACCCGCAACGGCACAGTCAAAAAGACCGACCTGAAGGATTTCTCCCACGTCCGCGCCGGAGGCATCATCGCCATCAACATCGAGAAGGGCGACGAACTGGTAGCCGCCCGTTTGACGGACGGCGTGCAGATCGTCTTCCTGGCCTCGCACGACGGCCAGGCCATCCGCTTCGAAGAGACCGACGTCCGCTCCATGGGCCGCAACGCTACCGGAGTGCGCGGCATGAATCTCGGAGAAAAAGATTACATCGTTGGCATGGCCACCACGGTCAAGCCGGATGCTGTGCTGCCACCCGCCCCCGCGAAAGACCCCGCAGACGCGGCTCTCGAAGTCGAAGACGTCGGCAAGAAAGGTTCGCTAATCCTCTCCGTCACCGAAAACGGATACGGTAAGCGCACCGCCGCCGACGAATACCGCCTCACCAACCGCGGCGGCAAAGGCGTGATCAACGTGAAGACGACCGAGCGCAACGGCAAAGTCGTAGGCATCGCCCAGGTAACCGAAAACGCCGAGGTCATGCTGATCAGCCAGTACGGCAAAATCATCCGTATCGAATCGAAATTCATCCGCGAATCGGGCCGCTCAGCCCAAGGCGTCCGCCTGCTGAACATCGAAGCCGGAGACAGAGTGGCCGCAGCGGTGGTGATCCCGCCAGAAGAAGAGCCGACCAACGGAGGCACGCTGATTCAGTAGTCACGAGGGGACAGCCGCCCTCGGCTGTCCAGTTGAGCAAAGCTCGACTTAGTCTCGGACAGCGCGAGTTGAACTGCTAACTCGTTGCTACCGAAGGCACACCGGCGAGGGTCCTAAGTCACGTTGACGCACGGGGGCGCTCACAGTAGGCTTTTCGAAGGAATGATGGCTAGCCAAACCGACCTACGCCTTGAGGCCTTGCGTTCAGCACCACTCGATAAGTGGATCGCGTTGTCCGAGGACGAAAGCAAAATCGTTGCAGTAGGCTCAACTTACGAGGAGGCTGTGAAGAACAGCGAGATCGCAGGCGTGTCAGACCCAGTTCTGCTGAAGACCCCGAAGGTTTGGTTGCCCCTGTCGGTGTAGAACGTGGTCTAAGACAGGCTCGTTCGGGTTTGCGACTCGAGAACCGTTCGAGGATTCCTCAGCTACCTGTACGGCAGGCGTACGACGCAATCTTAGGTTCGCAAGAGAGAAACCGAGGCTGGTTCGCCGTCGGCTTGGCTGACGAAGGTGGCCGGCCTTTCGCGTGCTAGACTCCGACCGTCGCGAGGCTCTCCCGCATTTGCTCATCCCGCGTTTCGACTGCTTGCTGTTCGATGAGCTGTATGTGGTCGTTGAGGCGATGATCGTCCAGAATCCTGTCGGGAGGGTGCTTCCACACCGAAATTCCGTCCCGAAGAACTCTGCATGCCACGTACACGACCAGAACCGGCAGAGCCGCTACCGACGTGCTTAAGATTTGGACAAAGGTAAGTCTGAACATCCTCTCGTGAATGTCCGACAGCTTCCTCCGCGCTTCCTCCGAAAGTTCGCTATCGTGCTCCACTTGCGCAGCAAAACCCGGAATGCAGCGAAGGACTGGATTGATGTTTTCCCACACTATCGCTACAGCCAGCCGTACAAAGGAAACCTCGTGGGCGAAGCGAATCATGCTGTTCAGCAGGTTTCTGAGCCGGACGTATGAACGATTGTCGAAGGGGACTGCGCCTTCTCTCGCGTAATCGAACAGCTCAGCTCTCAGCGCAAACAGGTCCTGTCGAAACTTGTCTGTTGTAGCGCTGCGATAACAGCCGAGTGTGAACCAGAGGGCCGTGAGGCCAGCCCCCGTATAAAGAGCGGCGGCAATTTCGCTGGAGTGGTTCATATTTCGTCCTCGGGCCTAGTGCGCCCCCGATGCGTCAAGCCACTGGAGCTTCTGTTTGGATCTATCGCCGTTTCTAGCTGCTTGATACGGGGAGCCAACTGCTGGATGGTATCCTCCTTTAACTTCTTCTGGCGTCGTCCGTATGCTACTCCGGCCGCGCCAACCACATACCCCACCGAATTGGCTATTCTTATGTCTGACAGGAACTTCACGCCGATGTCGGCAAACGTGTACTTCCCCGCCAGTACCGCAATGCTCTCATAAGAGAAAGCAGCCACAACAGCCAGAAACCCGTACTTAATAAATAGACGCAAATTCGCGTCAATCGCATCAATAATTCGTAACCGGATAAGATGCTCAGAGCCAACGCTGCGTTGGTCGCCGGTTCCCCCTCGGCGTGGATTTGGCACTGTACTCACATACGCGAGAAAGATCCTATTATACTTGCGAATTGTCAAGGAGAATCAGCCCCGAAGACGCTGACCTGTCATCATCGTTACGGAAACGGGACGGTGAGATGTGACCTTCGTAAGAGGGAGAAAGGCTCTTTCAAGGCCCAGCCTTCACAATCCTCAAGCCGTTCCCGGTTCAATGCCCGCGAATCCATAGACGATCTCGCTTCCGAATATGGCCTCAATCCGCGGCAAATCGAAGAAGCAATCCGGTGGGAGCTGCTGAGGACGGCCCCTGTCGCTGCCTAAAGACTTCGTTCTTGGGTTCGGCGCTGCAAACCGAGTGCAGAGATCCTTCATTGGCAGGTCCTTCGCTTTGCGAAGGACCTGCGCTTCCTCAGGATGACCGGGAATTTATGGTGTGGGACGCGTCCGTCGGAGGCTAAGGCTTTTTCGGGATCGCCGTGGCGTCCACAAAACAGCAGGTCCCTCCACTGCGCTTCTCATTCCCTTCGGGAATGAGAAGCTCCGGTCGGGATGACAATTCGTGAGGGGCGAGGTCAAAACGGGCGTCCGCCCTGCACGATTAGCTGCGGGTTATTCCTAAATCGGGAAAAGGCTTGTCAATATGGCAAAATTACACGATCGGGGTTAAGTCGATGAGAACAGGCGCAATATAAAGTTGGAAATCATGTCATAGGTTCCCCTCAAAAGTGCTAGCATTGAAATAGAGAGTAATTCTCAGACGCGGCCGTTCTGGCCGCGTTTTCTATTTCCGGAGACAATTCAATGTTTGGAGAAGGCGGGAGCGATCGCCGGCAGTTCAAGCTGCGCGGCGAGTGGGTAGAACTTCTTTTTATGACGCGTGCGGCCGAGCACGGTTTGCGCGTGATGAAACCTTGGGGAGACAGCAGCCGGTATGACTTCGTGGTGGAGGCCGGCGGGCGCTTCCTGCGAGTGCAAGTGAAATCCAGCAACTTTCGGAAAAGTAAGTCCTACATTTGTAGCATGGTAAGGTTCGGGCAAAAATGCTATACTAGCGATGACATTGATTTCTTCGCGATCTACGTGATTCCGCTGGACACTTGGTACTTCGTTCCCGTCGGAGAGGCCCCCAAACGTACCAAGACGATATCCCTGTCGCCTCACAACTCGCTTTCGAAGCACGCTTGCTACAGGGAGGCGTGGGATTTGCTGCGATGAGTGTGATGGTCGTCCTACACGCGGCGCCCTCGACACACTTTCCCACGTTGACGACGCGCGAAATCCCGCCTAAGATGGCTTCGCTCGTGTTCCCCCTAAGACGCGAGTACAGGCCATTATCCAACGATGATCGGGAAGACGATTTCCCACTACCGCGTGGTGGAATTGCTGGGCGGTGGTGGCATGGGAGTAGTGTACAAAGCGGAAGACACGGCGCTCGGCCGCTTCGTCGCATTGAAGTTTTTGCCGGACGAAGCCTCGGAAGATCCCCAGGCTCTGGAACGTTTCCGCCGCGAAGCTCGCGCGGCGTCAGCGCTCAACCATCCCAATATTTGTACCGTCCACGAAATTGGTGAGCACGAAGGGCATCTCTTTATTGTGATGGAGTGCCTTACTGGCACCACCCTAAAGCACATGATTCAAGGCAGCCCGTTCGAACTGGAGCGGCTGTTGAACATTGGCATCGAGGTGGCCGACGCGCTCGATGCCGCGCATGCCAAGGGCATTGTCCATCGGGACATCAAGCCAGCAAACATTTTCGTGACCGATCGCGGACACGCCAAGATTCTCGACTTTGGCTTGGCCAAAATCGCTCGCGCGGCCAAACCTACCAGCGGCGAATCGCAAACTCGCGCAGATGCGAGCGGGCTCGACTTGACCAGCCCCGGAACCGCAGTCGGCACCGTGGCATATATGTCGCCTGAGCAGTTGCGCGGCAAAGAGCTTGACGGCAGAACCGATCTTTTTTCGTTCGGCGTAGTGCTTTACGAAATCGCTACCGGCGTTTTGCCATTTCGCGGAGAGACTTCCGCAGTCATTACTGAGGCAATTCTCAATCGTGCGCCGACCCCTCCAACCAAGATCAATGCTGAAGTTCCGGTGAAGCTGGAAGAGATTATCAGCAAGGCGATGGAGAAAGACCGCGACATGCGCTGCCAGACCGCGGCCGAGATGCGCGCTGATCTGAAGCGGCTGAAGCGCTCGCTCGATTCATCGCGCACGTCGACGGTCTCGGAGACAAGTGGTTCGTCGGGGTCGGCAGTCAGTGCAGTGACGCAAACTGCGACGGCGCAGCCGAAGCGGCGTCCGATAGCGATATTGCTGGCGGTCTGCACACTGCTTGCTTTAGCGGCGGGAGTTTATACCGGCAAGTTGCTTTTCACCACGCCGCCCGCGCCGCCTCCGACTTATCGGCAGCTCACTTTCCGGCGGGGCAGCATTCGGTCGGCGCGCTTTGCTCCGGACGGGCAGACGATTCTGTATAGCGCCGCGTGGCAAGGCAGTCCGGTGGATGTGTTCACAGCGCGCCCTGAGGCGCCCGAAGCGCGGTCGATGGGCTTGACGAGAACACAGCTTGCGTCGGTATCTTCGGCGTCGGAGATGGCGGTCCTGCTCAACAGCAAAGCCATCGGCACGTGGGTGAATATGGGCACGCTGGCGCGCGCGCCGCTGGTTGGCGGAGCTCCGCGCGAAGTCCTGGAGCAAGTGCAATGGGCCGACTGGTCGGCGGACGGAACGAATCTAGCCGTAGTGCGCGATCTTGGCGGACGCAACCGCCTCGAATTTCCCATTGGAAAACCTTTGTACGAAACGGGTGGATGGATCGGACATCCGCGAGTTTCTCCGAAAGGAGATCAGATCGCATTTATCGATCATCCCGTCCAAGGCGATGACAGCGGTTCGCTGGCGCTGGTCGATCTGGCGGGACACAAGCGGTCTTTGTCGGGAGAGTGGTTCACAATTCAGGGACTGGCGTGGTCGCCAGATGGAAAAGAGATTTGGTTCACCGCCAGCAAGTCAGGAGTAGACCGCACGCTATACGCCGTCTCGATGGACGGGAAAGAGCGAATGGTGCTAAGGCTTCCCGGGGCGGTCATGATTTTCGACATCTTTAAGGATGGGCGGGTTTTGTTGATGCGGGCTAGTTGGCGGCGGGAATTGATTGGCATGGTTGCCGACGATGCCAAGCAACACGATCTGTCCTGGCTGGATTACACCTATCCCGCGGATCTGTCGGGCGATGGAAAAACTTTGCTGTTCGATGAAGAAGGCGGCGGCGGATCGTTGGATTATTCGAAGTCCGGCGGTTTATCTTACGCGGTCTATATTCGAAAAACCGACGGCGCGCCTGCGGTTTTGCTGGGGGAAGGCGGGGCGGTGGCTTTGTCGCCTGACGGGAAATCTGTTATTGCGCAGACTCAGGATTCGCCGTCTCAGCTCAAGCTGCTGACTACGGGTGCCGGTGAGGCCAAGGATCTTACTAAAGACCAGATTAACCATTCGTGGGCACACTGGTTTCCCGATGGTAAGCGCATTCTGTTTTCGGGGAATGAGCCGGGCAAGGGTGTAAGACTTTATGTGCGCGACATTGCTTCGGGAAAAAGCGACCCCATCACGCAGGAAGGCGTGAATGGGACTTCGTTTGTGATTTCTCCGGACTCGCAGTGGGTGGCCGGGATTGGTCCGGATCAGAAGGGATATCTCTATCCGGTTGCCGGCGGCGAGCCGAAAGTAATTCCGGGACTGAATCCCGGAGAGCAGCCGATCACGTTCAGTTCCGACAGCCAATCATTATACGTTTACCAGCCTGGGGAGCTGCCCGCGCTGGTGAATCGCCTCGATCTGCAAAGCGGAAAGCGCACCCTGTGGAAGCAACTCATGCCGTCGGATCCCGCGGGCGTGGAAACGATCGGGCCCATTCTTATGACGCCGGATGCCAAGACATGCGTATTCGGTTACCACCGCATGCTGGCTGATCTTTATTTGGTCGAAGGGTTGAAGTAAATCGCTCGAAGCGACCATCCAGCAGATCATGTGCGCCGGACGAAACGGCAGGTCCCTCCACCCGCTTCTCATCCCTTCGGGATCAGAAGCTCCAGTCGGGATGACAAATCGGTAACGGGTTAAGGGTGAGAGCGCGGCATCATCGGCTAATTCTCGGGCAGATTGTGATAAACCTTAATCCTTGAGCTTCGAAACAATTATCTTTCTTTTTGTCGCGGGCGCGCTCGGCGGCGCCCTGAACGCGGTGGCCGGCGGAGGCAGTTTCGTCGCCTTTCCCGCGCTGCTATTTACCGGTGTTCCTCCCATAGCTGCGAATGCGACCAACACCGTTGCACTGTGGACCGGGGTGACGGCCAGCGGCGGCGCCTATCGCAACCGGCTCGACGTGCCGAGGCGCGTGATGGTTCCACTGCTGGTGACCAGTTTCATCGGCGGGCTGGTTGGCGCATTTTTGCTGCTGAAGACGCCGGCGCACACCTTTATGCGCGTGATCCCGTGGCTGATGCTGGGGGCGACCCTGCTGTTCGTATTCGGCAAACAGCTGGCTCGAGGGCGCGCCTCGAGCGTCGGGCATGACGCAACGACGGCTGCGATTGTGGGTGCGTCGGTCTTTGAATTGTTTGTCGCGGTGTACGGCGGCTATTTCGGAGGCGGCGTGGGAATCGTAAACCTCGCGATGCTGGCGGCAGTCGGGATGACTGATATCCATGCCATGAACGCGCTGAAGAGCGTGCTGGGGATGGCGATTAATGGGATCGCGGTGCTGGTGTTCGTATTGAAGGGCGCGGTTTACTGGCCGCAGGCGGTTGTGATGATCGCGGGTGCAGTGGTTGGCGGGTATTTCGGGGCGCACTATTCGCTGAAGCTGCCGCAACTGTGGGTGCGTTGGTTCGTCATCCTGGTGGGGACGGGGATGACGGTTTATTTCTTCGTGAAGGCTTACTGAGCGCGTTTAACCACAAAGGACACTAAGGTTCACAAAGGAAGTCGGCTAGCGACTTATCCGTTCAATCTCTGCCAGGGCTTTGGTCTGGCGGTAGCGGCGGACTTCGAGTGCGCTGGCTGCGACCAAGACAAGGGCGCCAGTAGCGGCAGCGATCGGCAGCGCGACATCGCGATATGCGGTCGTCATATTCGGATGAAGACCTTGCAAGCGAGCTATGATCACGAGTGCGAGGATGCCGAGCAGCAAGCTGACGGCAAAAGAAAGCAGAGTCAGCAGGAAAGTCACAAGCAAAACGCGGACGGGGATGAAGAACCAGTCCGGCTTACTCGCATTTTTTCGAGGCAGCATTCCTGTTGATTGTAAGGCCGCTGCCCGTGATGCGGTGGTGTTTACCGAAAGTCCAGCGAGCCTTGTTCCGGTAGTGCGCTAGAATACTTCCTATGTCGCAAGCTGCACCCGCAATTACGCGCTCTCCGGATGAGGTGGTTCGCCAGAGCCCGGTCTCACAGGCGCCCAACGGCATCTGCTATGCCATCGTTGGCGAGGTGACGGTCGCCGCGTCCGACCTGGACCGAATGGTTGCTGCCGTTCCCGACGGCGCTGCCGCAGCTTTGCAGCGCAAGGCTTATTACTTTGTGCCGCTCACGGTGAATCAGGGTGACGGCACCGTGATCGCCGATCGCTACGATGTTGCGCTCAGCGATGACGCGGTTTGTCATCGCAACATTGATCTTGGGGATTCGCAGTGCGTGTTCATCTCTACCCGGCTGATGGATGACAAGTTCTCGGTCGCGTTTGAGTTCTACATCAACGTGGGACACGCCGTGGTTGAGAAGGCGGGCGTTTCTCAGGAGTTTGCCGATCTGGTGTGGAAGCAGGTTGAGGCCGGGGCGCGGGGCGAGACTTCGCTGGATGCGTGGGAGTCGCGCAAGGCGGCGACTTCGCATGTGCCGGATGCGGAGAAGCATAAGAACGAATATCTGATGGCGACTTTTTCGGACGCGATTTCCATCTACTTGCTGTCTTTGTTTATTGACGTGGATTATTACGATCTGCGGGAGCGGGATTATCCGCTGCTGGCTCCGGCGCAGATGGCAGAGCGGTTGCGGAAAGTGGCGGAGATTTTTCCGGCGAATCCGGGGTTTGAGTTCGCGATTTACTACAAGCGGAGAAGCTAAAAGCTTAGCCGCGGATTTACGCGGATTCGCACGGACTTACCTCAAATTATTTGTAATAGCTTGACTCGACGATACGGACAGCCTTGGCGAGTTTCTACCTATCGGCACAGCTCGGTATCCGATGTGACGATTTTGAGCACTATGGCGATGTTACGTAAATAATCGGACGCAAGGCTCGGCCTGCCCTCACCAATCACCTGTTAGCGGTAATTTCTTTACTGAGCCTTCTCCACGTCGGACAACACCCATTGCTTCTTGAAGAGCGCCTCAGTGGGTGCGTAGGCGCGGAACATCAGCTCGAATTTGCGGTTGGGGTCGGTGGGAATCCAGTTGGACTCTTTCCCCTCGGGCGCTTTGGGTCCGAAATACAGGTCGACGGAGCCGTCCGCGTTCTTTTGCAATTCGGGGATTTGCGAGGAGCGGCTTGCCCTTGGCATATTGCGGATTAACGTGTGTAAATCGCGGTCATACGCGGTCACCGACCAGTACTGCTGGACCGGAGCATTCGGCGGCACATTGAGCTTATAAGTCTTTCCCCGGTCGAAAGCATTGCCATCCTTGTCCTTGATGGAGATCAGATACATCTGCCCCGCGCCCAAGCGCTTGAGCCCTATGAACGCATAGCTGTAGGCGACGCCACGGTCGTCGACGGGATAAGCATTGACCTCGCCGTACGACGCCTGTGTAGCCTGCACCAGCGCCAGGTAGGTCGGGTACATCCAGCGACTGGTGGCGGAAAAAAATGGCGGGAACCCCTCGTCGTACCGCGCTGCCAGCCACGAATGAGCATCTTGAGCCGATGAGGCCAGGATCGACTTGGTCGCATCGCTCGGCTGGTAGGGCTTGCCCTTCTCGATTCCCAGCGATGCCAGTTGGTCGATCATGACGCGATCGCGATCGAGCCAGGTTTCGCTCTGCACAATCCGGTTGAGGTTGTCGAAGAAGCTCGCGTCGTAGCGAATGGTGGAGTCGAAGTCGACATCCTTGACGTCGGTGAAGACGGTTTCCACCGGGTGCGCGGCCAGGGCGAGTGGATAGACCTTCATGCGCTTGCCATACGCGATAGAAGCCGCAACGTCCGCGTCGGAGTGGCTCTTCAGATTCGATCGAAACAGCATGTAGCCGCCGAGGGTGTCTGATTGAAGCGGAATGTAGCCCGCAGGCGGCTTGTCTTTATACCCCGGAGGAAGGAGCAAATACTTCCCGCCTTTGCCGTGATCGTACCCAAGCAGGCCTGCGTCTTCGAGAGGCATCTGCCAAAGGGTAACGATGTTGCCATTGAAAGAACCGTTCTCGTCGCCCGAGGGGAGATCGAGCACGACTGGACCGTCCTTGAGGTTGAAAAAGACCATGAAGTACAGGGCATCGGGATTGGGGGTGAGCGTCTGGTTCTTCGAGTCGAGCGGGCGACCCCAGTAGATGACCTGGCCGACCTTACCGTTCGTTTTGGTCAGCATCTGTTGCAGCATCAAGTCGTAATTGACGGCTGGCATTCCCCAGATGACGGCTTCGACGGCTCGGCTATGAAGGACACGGTTGTTGACGTCGCCTGGCGCACCTTGTGCTGACTGCACCGAACTCTCCTCTTTCTTCTTTGGTGAGCAGCCATTAAGGGATGCTGCGAGAACAAGAATCACAATTAGCAAATTCGATCGCTGGTGCATTCGAGTCTTCCTTAGGGCAGTGCAAAGGAAATTAGGCTCTCCCCGGCGCGCGCCGCAACTGTTACTTTTACTAGCTGATGCTCAATTCCTGCTAACAGGCCTGAGTACAAACTTGCGCCGCTTCTTCGCCCTCTGCGCTGAACATCGGTCCTAAGGGTCTGTCTGACGGGAGCGAACCCCATTCGACAGGATGGCCTGCGAGGTCAAGTCTTGGCTATCACATATTATTCAGCAAGAAAGCGGTGAAAAGTTTTCCCCGCGGTTGCCATCGTCTCTAGTTAGAATCATCCCTCCATGCCTGTGACCGTTCGTTCCTTCGCCAAGATTAATCTCGGGTTGGGGATCGGTGCGCTTCGGGCTGATGGTTTTCATGAGCTGCGGACCGTTTATCAGACTATTGCTTTGCATGATGTCATTCGTGTGTCGGTTGAGCGTGGGTCGGGGATTGAGATTCGTTGTGACGATTCGCGCGTTCCGAAAGATGATTCGAACACTTGCTATCGGATTGTCGAGCTTGCGATGGTCGCGCTCAAGGCGCGTGGGCGGGTGGTGATTGAGATTGAGAAGCGGTTGCCGGTGCAGGGCGGGCTGGGTGGGGCCTCGGGGAATGCTGTGGCTGCGCTCTTGGGGCTTGAGCGGGCTTTGATGAAACAGCTTTCTGGGCCTGAACGATTGCGGATTGCGGCTGAGGTTGGATCGGATTTGCCTTTGTTCTTGGTTGGCGGGACGGTGTTGGGGGTTGGGCGAGGTGAGGAAGTCTTTCCGTTGCCGGATTTGGCGGCGACTCCTTGTGTGGTGGCGACTCCCGAGATTGGAGTTTCGACTCCGAAGGCTTTTGCGGATTGGGATTTGTTGGTCGCGAATGCTGCCGAGCTTTGCTCGGCCCGGACGGCCGAGGTCGACCGTCCCCACGCGGGCCTTGGTAAATTGACGCTTCCTGCTTCGTCCGATAGAATGGTTGAGTTCGGTCGCGTGCTTTCGGCGTGGCTGAGCGGTCAGTCCCAGGGCAAGCGTAAGACTGGGAGGGCTTCATCCGGTGTCCCTGTGAGCAAAGGCAGGGGCCGGGCCGAGACTCCGCTTCTCGGCCTCGTCCGTACCGGGATCGAAAACGACTTTGAACGAGTCGTCTTTCCTAAATATCCCGAATTGCGCGAGGTCAAGAGTGTGTTGGAGCGAGCAGGGGCGGTTTATGCCTCGCTATCCGGCTCGGGTTCCGCGACTTATGGGTTGTTTGTGTCCCGCGAGGCGGCTGAGAAAGCTGCGGCTCGATTGCGCAAGGGCGGCATTCCGGCAACGGCTACGACCACGCTGACGCGCCCGCAGTACTGGAAGAAGATTTTCGATTGACAATTTCCGATTGCCGATTCTGGGCGGCGAGTTACACTAGAAGAGCCAGCCAGTCGTCAAAAGACAATTGAAATCTGTTTTCAGGGAAACTGGGCCGTCGACTAATGGTAGGTCAAGTGCCTTTGGAGCACTTTGTCTAGGTTCGAATCCTAGCGGCCCAGCCAAGAAAACCGCTTCTAGCTCCTGGCTGCTAGCTAGGATCAAGAAACGCTAGAAGCTGGGAGCGAGAAGCTCTTATGGCCACTCTTGCGACAGTGACGGAGAAGAAGGCTCAGGTGGGCGCCGAGGACAAGTCGGAGCGCAAGCCTCAACGCGGACGCGTCGACGATAAGTTCAAGATTTTCTCTGGCACCGCCAATGAGGCGCTTGCGGATGAGGTCTGCGCGTTTCTGGGCATGACTCGTGGGCAGGCTCAGGTAACGCGCTTTAGCGACGGCGAAGCCTACACGCAGATTCAGGAGAATGTGCGCGGCGCGGACGTCTTTGTGATGCAGCCGACGTGCCGTCCGGTCGACGAGCATTTGATGGAGCTGCTCCTGATGATCGACGCGCTGAAACGGGCGTCGGCGCGGCGCATTACTGCCGTGGTGCCCTATTACGGTTATTCGCGGCAGGACCGCAAGGATAAGCCGCGGGCGCCGATTTCGGCCAAGGTTGTGGCGGATTTGTTGACTACCGCGGGGGCGGATCGGGCGTTGATTATTGATCCGCACGCGCCGCAGATTCAGGGATTCTTTAACATTCCGGTCGACCATCTGTTCGCGTCGCCGGTACTGGTGGATCATTTCAGGAAGCTGAACCTGCCGAATCTGACGGTGGTTTCGCCGGATGCCGGTGGCGTGGAGCGGGCCCGGTTCTTCGCCAAGAAAATGGACTCGGCGCTGGCCATCGTCGACAAACGCCGTGTCGAGATGAATGTCGCCGAAGTCATGCACGTGATCGGCGATGTGAACGGCCGCACTTGCCTGGTGATTGACGACCTGATTGATACGGCCGGTACGCTGGTAAAGACTGCGAGCGCCCTGATGGAGAACGGCGCGACAGCGGTTTATGCATGCGCTTCGCATCCGGTGCTTTCCGGACCGGCGGTAGAAAACATTTCGCAGTCTCGCATCACCGAGGTCGTGGTCACCAACACGATCCCGCTTAGTGAGGCGGCACGAAAAGAGTCGAAGATCAGGGTGCTGTCGATCGCGGGATTGATCGGACGCGCGATCCAATCGATTCACGAAGAAACGTCGGTCAGCAAATTATTTCTGTAGAACAGGAATCAAATTATGGCAACTGCAACTGAAGGCAATGTACTCGAAGCGCAACCGCGCGTGGCTGGTACCAAGAATGATGCGCGCCGGGTCCGGGTTAGCGGCAAAGTTCCCGCGGTCTTGTATGGCGCCGGGAAAGAAGCGCTCTCGGTGAGCCTTGATCCGCGCCAAGTCTCGCGCATTCTGCATTCGCAGACCGGCTACAACACTATTTTTGATCTGGCTCTCGACGGGGGCGAACGCACCAAGGCGATGATTGTGGACTGGCAGTACGAGCCGATCAAAGGGGCGTTGCTGCACATCGATCTGAAGCGGATCGCGATGGACAAGACTTTGACCGTGAATGTGCCGATCGTGCTGAAGGGCGAAGCGGCAGGCGTGAAGCAGCAGGGTGGAATTCTTGAGCAGATTCTCCGCGAGGTGGAGATTGAGTGCCTGCCGAGCGACATTCCGGCGTCCATTGACGCAGATGTTAGCGAGTTAGTCTTCGGAAAAGTGTTGCGTGTATCCGATCTGCCGCACAATGAAAAACTCAAGTTCCTGACCGATCCGAATCAGTCGGTGGCTACGGTCATCTCGGTGAAGGAAGAAGTCGTGGCTACGCCGGAGGCAGTTGCTGCCGAGGCTGGGGCTACGCCTGCGGAGCCTGAGGTCATCAAGAAGGGCAAGCAGGAAGTTGGCGAAGAAGGTGCGGAGCCTGCCGCCGAGAAGGCGGAGAAGCCCGAGAAGAAAGAGAAGAAGTAGGATATTTCACCACAGAGTCACAGAGACACAGAGAAGGCTTGGATTGCGGATGAAAAGATGGGCTTAGATTTTCTCTGTGACTCTGTGCCTCTGTGGTGAACACGTGAAACTTATTGTGGGGCTGGGCAATCCGGGAGTGGAGTATCAGTTCACGCCGCACAATTTGGGCTTTCTTACGATCGACCGGATTGCGAACGAGTACGGAGTCGAGGTCAGAAATCGTCAGTGCCGGGCGCTGACGGCAAGAGTTGTGGCTGGTTCGGAGACGCTTCTGCTGGCCAAGCCTGAGACTTTCATGAACCTGAGCGGCGTCTCGGTACGAGAGTTGGTCAGCAAGCATGACGTCAGGGTGGAAGAAGACCTGATCGTCATTCAGGATGAGCTGGATTTTCCGCTGGGCACAATTCGCCTGCAACGGCGGCGGAGTTCGGCGGGGCACAACGGAATCGAGTCCATTATCAGTGCGCTGGGCACGAATGATTTTTTGCGGATCCGGATGGGCGTTGCTCCGGATCACAAGATTGAAGACGGCATGAGTTACTTGCTGGCGCCGTTTCGTAGAGCACAGCTCAAGGTCGTCGACGAGATGATTGAGGTCGGGGCTGAGGCGGTGAAGGCAGTTTTGACCGAAGGCGAGGCTGCGGCGATGAACCGCTTCAATCGCAAGCCGGAAGAATAAGATTGGCCACGGATTTGCACGGATGAACGCGGGTCTGAGGATTTCGTGACAGATGGAGACTATGAATGAATCGTACTTATGAATTGATGTTCATCGTCCGGCCGGATATGGCGGAAGAGGACCAGGACAAACTTATTTCTACGCTGGAGACTGTGGTGGCCTCCTCCGCCGGGCAAGTGAAGAGCGTGGAACGCATGGGCAAGCGTCGGCTGGCCTACACCGTCCGGAAATTTCATGACGGCATTTACGTGCTGCTGACCGTCGAAGGCGGTGGTGGCCTGATTCATGAACTGGAGCGCCGTCTGCGAGTGACCGAGCCGGTGATCAAGTTCCTGACGGTGCGCATCGACGAAGAGCAGAAGCGTCTCGACAAGATTAAGGCGATCAAGGACGCAAAGCGCAAAGCCGCAGCGCCCGCGCCACCGGTTGAACCCGCTGGGGAAGCTCCCGCGGCAACGGCATAGAAAAGCTGTCGTTAGTCGTTGGTCAATAGTCGTTGGCCAACACCAACCGACGACAACAACGCTGACGACCAATGATCAATGACCAACGACTGATTTAAGGAGCATCATGGCTGACGAAACTAGATCATCTGAATCATCCTCTGGCGGCGACCGGCCCGATCGTGGCGAACGCCGTCCCTCTTCTCGTCCGGGCGGACCGGGCGGAGGACGCGAAGGCGGCGCTGGCGGACGCAAGTATTTCCGGCGCAAGAAAGTCTGCAAGTTCTGCGTGGAAAAGATTGAGGCTATCAACTACAAGGACATTCGCCTGCTGGCGCAGTTCGTAGCGGAAAGCGGGAGGATCGTGCCTCGACGGCTGACCGGCGTGTGCACTCCGCACCAGCGGCGGCTGTCTTTGGCGATCAAGCAGGCGCGCAATATTGCCCTGCTGCCGTTCGCCGGCCGGGCTGCTTGAAAATCGGCCACGGATAAGCACAGATTCTCACGGATTACTTTGTTGATCTAGATCCGTGAATCTGTCGCCGAAAGACATCTTAGAACGGGAGCTATTTATGGAAGTCATTCTTAAAGAAGATGTAGCGAAGCTCGGTTCACGCGGCGATGTGGTGAAGGTTGCCGAAGGCTTCGGTCGAAACTACCTGCTGCCACGAAAGCTTGCCATTGAAGCCTCGGCCGGCAACAAGGCCGTGATTGCGCAGATGAAAGCCGCGTCGGTGCGCCGTTCGGCTAAGGAAAAAATGCAGGCGGAAGAGCTGGCCAAGCAGTTCGATGGCCTCTCGGTTTCTTTCCACCGGCGTTCCGGGGAGCACGATCAGCTCTTCGGTTCAGTCACGTCCAGTGACATCGGGGATGCGCTGGAGAAAAAGGGCTTCAATGTGGATCGGCGCAAAGTCCAACTCCATGAAGCGCTCAGGACCCTGGGCGAGTTCATGATCCCGATCAAGCTGCATAAGGATGTAACCGCGCACCTGAAGGTGGTTATCGAGAAGGAAGCGGCAGAGTAGCAACCGTGAGTGGGGCGCGCTCCAACGTGCGCCCTTCCCGGACCTCAGATTTCCAGCGAGATTGCTCACGCGCAACCTTCGTGCTTCCAACTTTTTACATCTGTTCTTTGTCAGCAAAAATCCATCCAAACTCCTATAATTCCTGCTCACGGTTGAACTCTTAGCCCGTCCATAGCTATGCAACCGGGAAGAACGGCTATGGCGTCCCGGTGCACGTCGAGGACAAAAATAGAATATGCCGGCCGATGCGTGGGCTGTACCATTTGCAGTTGGCGATCGGGAAGTAGCACGGGAAAAGGCTAGCAGGAGCCAGAACCCCCACTCGTGGGGCCATATGGCGGGGCAAGCTTCAGGCCGTATCGATGACACCTTACTGGTCCGCGAGGCGCAGCGCGGCAATCGTGCAGCCTTCGAGGAGCTGGTGCGGAACTACGACCAGGCCGTGCTCAGGCTGGCGCTTCATCTCACCGGATCGGATCACGAAGCGCAGGATGTGTATCAGGAAGCTTTCCTGAAGGCATACAAGAGCATCGGCAATTTCCGCTTTGAGTGCTCTTTCTATACCTGGATCTACCGCATTGTGACTAACCTCTGCCTCGATCATCTGCGGAAAAGGCAGGTGCGCAAGGAAGACGCTCCGGTTGCGACGGACGCGTCCGGGGAGCAATACGATGTACTTGATCAGGTTCCGGACGGCAGGTCGGGAGCGAATCCGGAGCGGGACTTGATGCGTCGGGAGCTGGGCAAACGCATTGGCCACGCGCTGGAGAAGTTAACTCCCCGCGAGCGCATGGTTTTCGAGTTGAAGCACTATCACGGCCTCAAGTTGCGGACCGTCGGCGAGGTGCTGAATACGACCGAAGAAACGGCCAAGAACACGCTGTTTCGCGCAACCCAGAAACTACGGGGCGCGCTGGCGGATATGAGATGAGAATGTGGGCGCGGGCGTTTCGCCCGGGCAGGCCGAGCTAAGCTCGGAGGTGGCGGGTCAAAGACCCGCCACCACACAAGCAAGGGCAAAAAAGGAAATTTCCCCTGAGGGGGTGCAATTATGAAATGCGAGTGGGTTAAAGAAAACGTTCTGCTGTACGTCTACAACGAGCTGGCCGATGACGCGCGTTACGAATTGGAGCAGCATCTGGCGCGCTGCGCGGACTGTACCGCCGAGCTCAAGACGACGCGCAAGTTTCACGCCATGCTCTCCGAGTTGCCGGTCGAAGAGCCTTCGCCGAATCTGGTTGCGGCTTCCCGCATGCGGCTGCAGGAAGGGCTTGAAACCGTTGAGCAGGGCAGGTTCTGGCATCGCCTGATCTTCGATCCCGCTGCCTGGCTTCGGCAGATTCGTTTCGCTCCGGCGCTGGCTGCGGCTATCTTCATCGTTGGTTTTGCCGGCGGCATCGGAACTACCTACAAGGTTGTAAACGGCAACGGGGCTGCGATTAGTTCAGGTCCGGCCATCGCGCCTGCCGAATCCTCAATTACTGGCATTCAATCGATCTCTCAGGATCCAGGATCGAACCACATCAGCATCAAGTACAACACGGTTTCCACCCAGGAAGCACAAGGTTCGCTCAACGATCAGCGCATCCAGCAGTTGTTGCTCTTTGCGGCACGCAATAACTACAACTCGGGCGTGCGCATGGATTCTGTCGACCTGCTGACCCAGGAACCGGATAACACTCATGTCCGCGAAGCGCTCATCTATGCCCTGCGCTACGACTCGAATCCCGGAGTTCGGCTGAAGTCGCTGGATGGCCTGGGCGCGTACGTGAAAAGCGATCCGCGAGTGCGGGATGCGCTGCTCGAGGCCCTGGTGCAGGATTCCAATCCGGGGGTCCGAACCGATGCGCTGCGGCTGCTCCAGCCGGTGAGAGCCGACGGCAGCGTGCGGTTAGTTTTGCAAAAGCTCGCGCAGAGCGATCAGAACCAATACATTCGCTCGCAGGCTCGCATTATGTTGGCCCAGCTTCCGGAATTTGATTGAGGATGCCGGGTGGAAGAGTAGGTTGATCAGGCCGGATAGCGGTTGGCAAACAGGATGAGAACGGGAAGGTGAATGTTGAAGCAGCTCTCTAAATTCGTTGCGGTGCTGTTGTTGATCTTGCCGCTGGCAAGCGCGCAGCAGACCCGCGTGTATGGCGACGGCGGAAACTGGACGCAGGAGATCACCGGATCTCTTGCGATGGTCAAGAATCTGAGGGTCAAGGTCGATATCGGATCGGTACGCGTCGAGGGCGGCTCGCAGCAAGGCGTCAACTACGTCGTTCGCACTCATTCCTACAGCGGTTCGGAAGACAAGGCCCGCCGTGAATTTGATAACTACAAGATCAGCGCTTACGTACGCGGTGACACGGCGTGGATCGTGGGCGATTGGCAGGGAGGCAGGCCGCACAAATTTTCCGGCGACTTTGTAGTCAATGTCCCGCGCGAAATGGATGAAGTCAAGATTGAGACTGAGGGCGGCAACGTCAGCAGCAGCGGAATCACAGGCCGGGTGGATGCGGAGAGCGGCGGTGGCAATATTCGGGTTGACGATATAGGCGGAGTCATCAACGCCGAAACCGGTGGCGGTAGCATTGACGTGGGCAACGTGGCTTCTGACGTCAGCCTGCATACGGGTGGTGGTTCCATTAAGGTGAATTCCGCGAAAGGCAAAATCGAAGCCGAGAGCGGTGGTGGAAGCGTAACCATCGTCTCAGGCTTGCAGGGCGCGGTGCTCGAGACCGGCGGTGGAAGCATTCAGGTCGAACGTTGCGCCGGACGCGTAAAGGCGAGTACCGGCGGCGGAAGTATCGATCTGGGCGATATTGGCGGTCCGGCAGAAATGGAGACTGGCGGTGGCAGCATACGGCTTAGCTCCGCCAAGGGCCACGTCCGCGCGGACACCGGCGGGGGCACCATTGAATTAAACGGCGTACCTTCAGCGCGGGCGGAGACGGGAGCTGGGGGGATCGTGGCGAAGTTCGTCGCGTCGAACGGCGAGCACAATGACTCCGTGCTTGAAACTTCGGCTGGCGATATCACCGTTTACCTCGCACCCAACGTGAACATCAGCGTTCGCGCATCGATCGAAGTCGCCAATGGCCATAACATTCGCTCAGATTTTCCCGATATCCGGGTTACCACCGAAGGCGGCGACTATGGCCCGAAGACGGTCACTGCGGAAGGAAGTCTGAACGGCGGCGGTCCGGTGCTCAAAGTGCGTACCACGACCGGGGACATCTCTTTCCGCCGAGCGAGCCACTAGCGGCGGTTTTTGGGGATTTAGGAGGTAGAACATGCGAAACTCAATTTTGATGACGATGCTTGCGCTGCTGCTGCTGGCAGTGGCGGCTTGTGCTGGCGACAATTTTTCGTTTGCTTCGCCGGGTGACGCTTATGGTTTCTCCATTGAGGATTGGGGAAGCGGTTCTTATCTCGGCGTGGATACGCGCGACATCACTCCCGATCGCCTGGCGACTCTCCATTTGAAAGACGAGCGCGGCGTGGAAGTGACCATGGTCGATCAGGATGCTCCCGCCGGTAAGTCTGGACTTAAAGAGCAGGACGTGATCCTCACCTTGAATGGAACTGATGTGCAAAGCGTCGAACAGTTGCGGCGGATGATTCGCGAAACTCCGCCGGGACGAGTGGTGACGCTGGGTATCAGTCGTAATGGCCAACCCGTGACCATCAAGGTCGAACTCGCCGATCGCAAGAAAAACTACTCTTACAACTTCGGCCCCGACGGCAAACAATTCAAGTTCAACATGCCGACAATGCCGGCGATGCCCGCCCTGCCGGCCATGCCCGACATCGACATCCCAGTGTCGATCGTGGTTGTGCACTCTTCGGCGCGCAGCGGATTGATGGTGGAGAACCTCACGCCACAGCTCGGGGAGTTCTTCGGGGCCAAGGATGGCCAGGGCGTCCTGGTGCGTTCGGTAGAGAAGGGCAGTGGCGCGGACAAAGCTGGCTTTCGCGCCGGAGACGTGATCGTCAAGATCAACGGTGAGCCAATTCACGACAGCGGCGACTTCAGCCACGCCTTGCGTTCGCGCAAGGACAATACCGCCAGCGTCAGTGTGATTCGCGACAAGAAAGAACAGACCATTACCATCACTCTGCCGGAGCGCAAGCAATCGGACCTTTTCCGCGAGAGCCTGGATTTGGAAATGCCGGAGATCGACGCTGAAACCCGCGATGAATTGAGCCAACTGCAATCCCAAATGGCCCACCTCAAGCCGGAAATGGAAGAGGCCATCAATCGCCAACTTAAGCAGGCCAAACCGGAGATCGAGCGGCAGACTAGGGAGGCCCAAAAACGCGCCGAACAGTTCAAGCGCGAGATGCGCGATATGCAACGCGAGCTGCGGGACCACCGGCGTGAAATCGAGAGAGAGATAAGGCAGGGCCTCGAAGGGGACAGCAGCGAGTTCTGATTAAGTCTTAAGCCAGCGTCATCCCCAGGCGAGCACGGAGATTCCTCCCGTTGCTCGGAATGACAATGTAATGCGGTTGGTCTACTTGCCGGAGCCTTGAGCCAAACCGCGCTTCGGAGCCGGGGCAAGGCAAACTCGATTCCGGCCTGCCTGTTTTGCGGCGTACAAGCCTGCGTCCGCCGCCTTCACCAATTCGTCGCGCGTGCTGCCGTGCTCGGAATAGTTCGCGGTTCCGGCGCTAATAGTGACTGGCCGGGGAACGCCCGGAAACTGCCAGGCTTCCACCGTCTTGCGTAGCTTCTCTGCGACTCCCAACGCATGCACTGCATTGGTCTGCGAGAGCAGGATGGCAAACTCTTCTCCTCCATAGCGGCACAGCACATCGATTTTTCGCAGTTGCTGGTGGAAGATCGAAGACACCTGCCGCAGCACTTCGTCTCCCAGCAAGTGGCCGAATTCGTCGTTCAGACGCTTGAACTGATCAATATCCACCATGACAACGGCCATTCCCGTGCCGAATCGCTGCGCCCGTTCGATCTCCTCCGCAATCCGCAATTCGAAAAACCTGCGATTGAAAATCCCGGTGAGTCCATCCAGATACGCCAACTGCTTTACCCGCTCGACATAATGAGCGTTCTGGATCGCAGTGGCGCAGATGTCTGCCACCGACTCCAATGGTTGCGTATCGTTAACGTTAAACGCTCCTGTCACGCTTGTGTCCAGCACTAGAACGCCAAGCGTCTGCCCAAAAGAAACCAGCGGAATGCACATGCTAGATCCAGTTTCGACGTATAAGCCAGTGTCGGAACCCGCTTTCACATTATTCTCGATCAAGGTCTTTCCGGCTGCCAGGGCTCGTTCCCAGAGTCCTGCGCCGGGGGGCAAATGTGCTCCCTCGGGAGTACGCCCGGTGAGGTTTCCGTGGCTTGCCTGCAACACCAGGTCTTCCTCATCCTTCAAAAGCACCGACACGTGAGAAACCTCGAAAGCCTGCTGAATCCGCATACATACTTTCGAGAGCAATTCTTTCAGATCCAGCACGGCAGTCATCTGCTGTGCGATCGCGTTAATCGCTTCCAGTTGCGAAGCACGGTGTCGCTCCAGCGAGTACAGGCGGGCATTCTGCAGAGCCATTGACGCCTGGGTTGAGAACAGCGTCAGCAGATCAATCGTCTCTGGAGCAAAGTGGTTGAGGTTTTCACTCTGGCAGTCCAGCACGCCCACCACATGGTCTCGCACCATGAGCGGGACCGCCAGCTCGGAGCGTGTGTTCTTTGCCGACAAGATGTAGCGGTCGTCCCTGCTGACGTCAGCGGCATAGATGGGGCGTTTCTGTTGAGCTGCTACCCCAGTGAGTCCAGTTCCGATCGGCAGCCGGACCTGGTCGTGACCGTCATCCCAACCCACTTGGCAGCGCACGTACAACTCATCCTTGTCCCGCAAGAGAATGGCGACGTTCTGCAGGTGGAAATAGTCGCGCGCGATGGTCAGGATTTGCTGCAGCACTTCATCCAGCTCAAACGTGGACAGCACTGCCTGACTCGCGTCGTACAGGATGGAAATCTTTTGCATTGGATGCTGGCCCGATTCTAGCTGTCCTATCCCAGGTTACGGAGGTTCCGAAAGTAACCTGATTGTGGATGAAGGTCTCAGACACTTTTGTCCAAAATTCAGACTGCGGAGGTCACTGTCTGTGGTGGAAAAAGTTCTAACCTCTTGGCCTCTTTGAACCATGCGTCCAGGCGGCGATCGTCTTGATCAGGCCGAAAATCACAAGACAGAACCAGAAGTCCACCACCAGCCCGAGATCGATTTGGAAGGGCACGTGGCGCGCTCCTGGCGGCAGATACCTTGCCAATAGAAAATAGGCAGCGTTCCCCACCAGAACAGCAAGCAGAGCGTGAACGAAATTGGCCGCTGATTTGGACATGGCTTTCATTGACCGCAGCGCCGCCGTCCCGGCAGCTGTCGTGGGGGCGGGACGCCCCACGGCGAGGGCAAGATGCCGGCGTCACAAAAATGGCAAGAGAGCCGCCCCGGCTGCGGGTGCGTCGCTGCTCCTGCTAACATCCCTTCAGATGCTGCAACCGAGCACCTCCGTGCAATACGTCAAGGGTATCGGTCCAAAGCTTGCCGAGGTACTGGCAGCCAAAGGCATTCAGTCCCTCGACGACTTGCTGCACTACCTGCCGTTTCGTTATGAAGACCGGCTTAATCCCAAAGGCATTGCCGAACTGCGGGCGGGAGAGATGGCGACCGTGATTGCCGAAGTCCGGACCTCGGGTCTTTTCCGCACCCGTCGCATGCCCATCTTTCAGATGACCGCCGGGCAGGGTAGGACGCGCCTGAAGTGTATCTGGTTCAACGCCTCTTATCTTAAGGACAAGTTCAAGCCCGGCCAGATCGTCGCCCTCTACGGCAAGGTCGAGGAGGACTACCGGGGCGGCGAACTCCAACTCACCCAACCTCAATTCGAAATCATCGGAGAAGCTGAGAGCGCCTCGGATTCAGCTGAGCAGAAGTTGGCGGCCTCGCTCGAAATCGGGCGCATCGTGCCCATCTACGAGTCCGCTGGGCAGGGTCGTCTGACCTCCCGCTGGTTTCGGCGTGTCATCCATACGGCGCTCGAAAATCTTCCCCCTGACTTGCCCGATCCAATCCCTGCCGTTGTGCGCCGCCATCTGAGCCTGATTTCACCGCGCGAAGCCTTGCAGAAAGTTCACTGGCCCGATCCCGGCGAAAGCATTGAGGACCTGCTGTCTTCGCGGACTCCCGCTCACATTCGTCTCATCTTCGAGGAGTTGTTCTTCGTCGAGCTGGGACTTGAGTTGAAACGCCGCGAACAGAAGGCGCAAACCGGCATTGCTTTCCGGTTGGATGACCGAGCCCGCGCCGCCATCAAGAAGATCCTTCCGTTCCATCCCACTGCCGCGCAGAAACGGGTCCTGAAGGAAATCGCTTCCGACATGGAAAAGCCGTTCCCGATGCGCCGCCTGTTACAGGGCGATGTGGGCTCCGGCAAAACCATCGTCGCCTTCGAGGCCGCGATTATCGCCATGGAGAATGGATACCAAGCAGCACTGATGGCGCCGACGGAGATCCTCGCGCAGCAGCATTATTTCTCCGCTCGTCGCATCCTCGAAAGCGCGGGCTATCGGGTCGTGCTCCTCACTGGCTCGATGGAAGACGATCGCAAACGCGAAACTCGCCGCCATATTGCGCAAGGCAATGCCCAACTGGTAATTGGAACCCATGCTTTAATCGAGCAAAAAGTGGAGTTCGCCAAACTGGGCATGGTGATCGTGGATGAGCAACACCGCTTCGGAGTCCTGCAGCGCTTCAAGCTGATGAAGAAGTCAAACGAAGACCATGTGGGAACAGGTCTTCGACCCGTCCAGGCAGAGCAAAGCTCGGCAGCCCCGGAGCCCGATGTATTAGTCATGACCGCAACCCCAATTCCGCGCACGCTTGCGTTAACGCTCTACGGCGACCTCGACGTAAGCGTAATCGATGAAATGCCACCCGGACGCACACCCATCATTACGCGGTGCATATCCGATGACCGCTCCCCTGAAGTCTGGGATTTCGTACGCAAGCAAGCTGCTGCCGGACATCAGACTTACGTCGTTTATCCGGTGATCGAAGAAAACGAAGAGACTGAACTCAAAGCTGCGATGAAGATGTACAAAGAGCTGAGCGATCGTATCTTCCCGGACTTGCGGGTTGCCGTGCTGCACGGCCGCATGGAGCCCGATCTGAAAGAACAGGTCATGCGCCTGTTCCAGAAGGGCGAACTGGACATTCTCGTAGCCACAACCGTGATTGAGGTTGGCGTTGACGTCGCCAACGCGACCATGATGGTCATCGAACATGCCGAACGTTTTGGCTTGGCCCAACTCCATCAGCTTCGCGGACGCATCGGCCGCGGCGCTGCCAAGTCTTACTGCGTCCTTATGACTGGCGGCAAGGTGTCCGAAGACGGAGAACGGCGTCTCGACGCCATGGTCCGCACCAACGACGGGTTCCAGATTGCAGAGTTGGATCTAGAGCTGCGTGGCCCCGGTGAATTCTTCGGCACGCGGCAGGCTGGCATGCCCAGCTTTCAGGTGGCCAATTTGATCCGGGACCGCCAGTTGCTCGAAGCTGCCAAGCGTGAAGCCGCCGCGGTCCTGGCAGGCCCAAATTCAGAAATTACCGAAGCGGAAATAGACGCAGCCCTGCGGCACATGCGCACCCGCTGGCATAAGAGCTACGGATTGGTGGAAGTGGGCTAGTCGCACGCGTGGAAACGGGCGACACCCGTCTCGCCGGGCAAGGCTCGGAATTCTATAGGGCGACATGGGATAATTCAGCGGTGAAACTGCAAGCCAACGCCGACCTGTATCGCAAACTACCCTCGGTGGACGAGGCCTTGCGCAGTCCCGGATTAGCGGCGCTGCTTTCGACGGAAGGTCAAGTCGCAGTCACCGATGCTGTCCGCACGGTGCTGTCGTCGCTGCGGGAAGAGATTGCAGCTAGGCGTCTCGACGAGAGCGGAGTCAATTTGGCTCTTTCTGGCCTCGATGACGCAATAGCGCGGCGGATTCGGCAAGCGTTGAAATATTCGCTGCGAACCGTCATCAATGCCACCGGAGTCATCCTGCACACCAATCTGGGTCGTGCCCCGCTCCCGGTTTCCTCGCTCGAACATATTCGCCAAATCGCCGCCGGATATTCCAATCTTGAGTTAGACCTCGAAACAGGAGAACGCGGCAAGCGCGATATCCACGTAGATCGCTTGTTCAGGTCGTTGTTCGACGGGCACATGGGAACAGCCGCCCTCGGCAGTCCGGGCGAGCAAGGCTCGCCAGTGGCCGCGCCAGCGCACTCGACCATCGTGGTGAACAACAATGCTGCCGCGGTCCTCCTGGCGCTCAACACGCTCGCGGAAAATGGCGAGGTAATCGTCTCCCGCGGAGAGTTGGTCGAGATCGGAGGCTCCTTCCGCATTCCGGATGTAATGTCGAAATCGAATGCCATCCTGCGAGAAGTGGGCACAACTAACCGCACGCGCGTAGGCGATTACGAAAAGGCGATCAACGAAACAACTCGCCTGCTGCTGCGAGTGCATCGCTCCAACTTCCAAATCACCGGATTCACCGAGCAACCGCCAATCGAAGAACTGGTCGCCCTGGCTCGCAAGCGCAACATCCCTCTGGTGGAGGATCTAGGTAGCGGCGCTCTGTTCGATCTTCGCTCCATTGGCATAAACGGAGAACCAAGCGTGCTTGACAGCCTTCACCAAGGCGTCGATGTGGTCACTTACAGTGGGGACAAACTGCTGGGTGGTCCCCAGGCGGGAGTGCTAAGCGGCCGCAGTGACCTGATCGCTCGCATGCGTTCAAATTCGTTGTTCCGTGCGCTTCGTGCGGACAAATTGACCTATGCAGCGCTCGAAGCGACGTTGCTTGCCTACGTAAAAGGTGATCACGACGCGATCCCTGCGCTCCGCATGATGCGCCTATCGAAAGAAGAGATTGGAAGACGCGCAGAAGCGGTGGCGCAAGGCGTTCGATCCTCCAGGTTGTCTATTGAAGTGCTGGATGGCGAATCGGTAATTGGTGGCGGGGCTGCGCCGTCCGCCGTCCTGCCCACGCGATTGCTGGCGATCACGTTAAAAGGCATCAGTGCCGACAAACTCTGCTCACGCCTGCGCGCCAACGATCCACCAATCATTGCGCGGGTCGAGGAAGGACGCGTGCTGCTCGATCTGAGAACGGTGTTTCCGGATCAGGACGAAATTGCGGCGTTGGCGCTGCAAACCATATCAAGAAATGGAAATTGACCATGCGAAAAATTGGCTCGATCGTTTTGCTTTGGCTGGCCGCTTCAATGGCGCTTGGGCAGGAGAGCGTTCGGCCTGCGCCACAAAGATCCGAGATAGACCTGGAGCGCACCAAATGGGTCGAGAGCGTCATGCGTTCGATCTTCACCATTAAACCCGGAGCGACCCGGAAAGACCTGCTCACGGTTTTCACGGAAGAAGGTGGACTTTCAACCCGGACCGAGCGGACCTATGTGTACAAACGATGTCCGTATATCAAGGTCGATGTTGTGTTTGCTCCCGTGGGAGACTTAGAGGAAGGATTTACCGAGATGCCGGCAGACAAGATAACCACCATTTCCCGGCCATACCTCGACTATGGCGTCCGCGACTAGAATCCTCTGACCGTTCGACGCATCGCCGCGCTCAACGATCTCTCTGTGCCCCTGTGGTGAAATAACGTAGTGGCAACCCTCTACACCATTGGCCATTCCGCTCGCCCGCTGGATGAATTCATCACAGCCCTGCGAACCCACTCCATTCAAACCTTCGTAGATATTCGCTCGCTTTCCCATGTCGCGCCGCTTGCCCCATTTCAATCGCGAATCGCTGGAGAAAGATCTATGCCCGAGGCCGGAATCCGCTACCTCTGGCTCAAAGAGCTTGGCGGACGCCGCAAGAAGATCCGCGATGACTCGCCCAACGTCGCGCTACGCAATGACAGCTTCCGCAACTATGCGGATTACATGCTCACGCGAGAATTTCCAACGCGGCATTGCGGAACTGATCCAACTTGCCGAGCAATCGCGCACGGCTTACATGTGCGCCGAGCGAGTTTATTTCCACTGCCATCGCATGCTGGTTTCCGACTGGCTTGTGGCCCACGGACACGAGGTTTTCCACATTGACGGAACCGGGCCGGCAAGAAAGCATGAGCTTATGGCGAAGCGCGGGTGATTGATGGCCAGGTCATTTATCGCGGCGACAGGCTGCTCTGACTGATATCTCGGCCAAGCGCTTTCTGCACTCCTGATTTATACTTTTCATTTACGATAAGAATGAGGTGACTATGGCCGAACGTTCTCCGCAGACTCTTGCCAATCATGTAAGGCTTGATCCTCCATTTCACTACTTCGTGTTACCGGTTCTTGCCATCTCGTGGATCATGAGTGTCGTCTTTGCGGTGCGGCATCCGGGCTTCCTTCACATCTGGATCGCGATCTTTAACACCGCGCTGATTGTCGCGGTCATCAGTTCCGGCAATACGCCCTGAAAGTACAGGATCGGGTCATAAGGCTTGAAGAGAGATTGCGGCTGGCAGCTCTGCTGCCCGAGTCCTTGCGCCCGCAAATCGCGAAGCTCAGCGAAGGTCAGTTCATTGCGCTACGATTTGCATCGGACGCCGAGATACCCGCACTGGTCGAACGAACTCTCTCCGCAAATATTACACCCGCTGACATCAAGAAGGCGATCAAGAATTGGCGGCCAGATTATTGGCGGGTTTGAAGAGTTTCGACAGTGTAGGAAAAAACGAGAACGCATTCGTCCGAGATCACCCAATCAGTAAACTGTCTGCATGATTGTCGGCACCGGCATCGATATCGCGGAGGTTCCGCGCATTGAAGCGTCCATCGCGCGCTTCGGTGATCGCTTTCTGCGGAGGATTTTCACCGAGGCCGAAATCCGCTACTGCGAATCCAAGGCCAACCGTATCGAACGCTATGCCGCCCGCTTCGCCGCTAAGGAAGCCGCCATGAAGGCTATCGGCACCGGCTGGAATCATGGGGTCACCTGGCGTGACTGTGAAGTGTGCCGCCAGCCCGGAGGCCGTCCCACCATCGCATTCCACGGCAAGGCTGCAGAGTTCGCGGCCAAGCTCGGCGCGGTCCATATTGCGCTTTCGCTTTCCCACACCAAAGAGTACGCCATCGCCCAAGTCATCCTGGAAAGCTTGAAGCCGTATGGACGATCTTCTGGTTCGACCGAGTGCTGACGGCTGAATGCTGAGTGCTTCTGTTAGACTGTCGCATCCAGAGCGAACCTTTGAATGGCCGTGACCACCGAAACTGCGCCGATCGGTCGAACCAGTGCGGCAGAAACAACCCGTGAGCGGTCCTTGCTGGCCGGCATCGCCATCAGTAGCTTCGCCGCACTGTTGCTGGAATTGGCGCTCACCCGATTATTTTCCGTCGTGCTGTTTTACCACTTTGCCTTCCTGGCAATCTCAATCGCATTGCTCGGCCTCGGTTCCGGCGGAGTATTCGCGTATTTGGGGAAGAGCTGGTTGGGCCGTTTCCCGACCGGCAACTTGCTCTCATGGCTCTGTGTCGCAATGCTGCGGCCGTTCCTCTCGTTCTGGCCATCGTGCTGCACGTTCCTGTCTCCCTGAGTTTGTCGCGAGCCAATTTTCTCCGGCTCACGGCGATCTATCTGGCTTCCGCAGTGCCATTCTTCATCACTGGACTCGAGTTCTCGATCCTCTTTGCCCGGGAATCGCGACGCATCTCGCGGCTTTACGGAGCAGACCTGCTGGGCGGCGCGCTGGCCTGCTTGGGAGTTGTTCCTCTACTCAACTGGCTGGGCGGTCCCAACACGGTTCTGTTCGCCGCAGTGATGGCTGCCGTCGGGGGAGCCGCCTGGGCCACCAACCCGAATCAGCGGAAAATTACAATCGGCTTGGCCGCAGCCCTCCTGCTGGTGATCGCCTCGAACTATTCAGGAAGGCTGATCGACGTCGTCTACGCGAAAGGCATGTTTCGTGACAAAGCGTGGGTCGAATTCGCCCGCTGGAATGCTATCTCCCGGGTGGAAGTAGATCGCCAGGATGAGGCCAAGGCGGTAGTGATTGATGCGGACGCATCCACCTACATTATGAACGCCGACCCCAAGGACTGGCAGGGCTCGAAATGGCAAAAGGACTTGATGTCCGCGCCTCCGGCGCTGGCTAACATTCTTCGGCCGCATGGCGAGTACGCCATTATTGGACCTGGCGGGGGAGTCGACGTACTTCGCGCCTTGGCCAATGGCAGCCCCAGCGTCACCGGCATTGAGATCAATCCAATCATCGCTAACACCGTGATGCGCGGACGCTATGCGGATTATTCCTACCATCTTTACGAGCGGCCTGAGGTGCATATACATGTCACCGACGGGCGATCGTATATTCGCAATGCGAAGCAGAATTTCGATGTTGTCCAAATGACGCTCGTCGACACCTGGGCTTCGACCGCGGCAGGCGCTTTCGCTCTCAGTGAGAACAGTCTTTATACCGTCGAGGCATTCCGCGAATACTTCGAGCACCTCAAACCCGACGGCATGGTCGCCATCACTCGCTGGGAGTTCCGTCAGCCGCGCGAAGCCTTGCGCGTAGTTTCGGTCGCCATGCAAGCGCTGCACGAGCTTGGAGTGCAAAGTCCAGCTAGAAACTTCATCGTAGTCTCTGAAGGAGAGCTGGACGAGGACGGAATTCCCGTCGTTGTGCTGGCAAAGAAAAGCGCCTTCACCACCGAGGAAGAGGAAGAGGTCCGAGCCCACTTGAGCAGCAATCCCGCGTTGGTGGCGCTATATCTGCCCTCCGATCCCAAGGAAAATCCGTTTTCTGCCTTGATCGCGGGCAATGATCCTTACGCTTTTGCTCAGGCGTATCCATATAACGTGGCCCCAGTAAACGACAACGCACCCTTCTTCTTTTTCACCCTGAAACTCGATCAGGTACTCCACCGGGAAGAGGTGAGCCAGGGCATCGACTGGAAGGTCAACCTGGGTGTCGTGGTATTGGCCATGGTACTTCTGATTTCTTGCCTCGCTGTGCTCGCGTTTCTGGTGATTCCTTTGGCGGTGCGCGGCGGGCGCGACCAGAAAAACGCGGTTCAGATCTTGTATTTTGTCGCGGTAGGTTTGGGATATATCCTGGTGGAGATCGCATTCATCCAACGCTTCGTTCTGTTTCTCGGCCACCCCACCTACGCCCTCACGGTAGTCGTGTTCCTGCTGCTACTTTCGAGCGGCGCTGGCAGTCTGGCGTCGCGCAAATGGATAACTAGCACCCAGCGCGTATGGCTTCCTCTGGCCTTCATTACGGCCGCCCTCCTGCTGTACGTTTTCGTCTTGCCGGGACTCCTGAACGCGTTGATGGGCCTTCCTTTTACGGCAAAACTGCTGGTGAGCGCGGTCCTGCTGGTTCCGTTAGGGTTCGCCATGGGAATGCCGTTTCCGACTGGTTTGCAGGCATTGGCCAGCATCCCTGTGCCTGAGTTTCCTTCCGCAAATAAAAGTGCATTCCAGGGGAACGCAGTGGAATGGGCATGGGCTATGAACGCGGGCTCCAGTGTATTGGGCTCCGTCCTGGCGATGGTTATTGCCATTCAGTTCGGATTGAATGTCACTCTGGCCTGCGGGGCTGGAGCGTACTTGATGGCCATTCTGCTCTCCGGAACCCTGCAGCCGCGTCGGGTCTGATGTGAAGACGAGATCAACGGTCTGCTATTATGCTGGCATTCGTTTTTGCATTTCGGGCCGCCTCGGAGAATGTTGATATGACGTTCGCAGGGAGAATCAGTGCCTAGCCAAAAACAGTTGAAGTGGTCTGAACTGAAGGTCGGGCTCACCGTTCTGGCTTCTAGCATTACCCTGGGCATTTTGATCCTGCTCATGAGTGGAACGGGCGGCATCTTTACCCGCAAGATCACCCTCATATCGTATTTCGACAACGCCGGCGGGCTGCGGGAAGGAGCGCCGGTGCGGTTGCAAGGCGTGGACATCGGCAATGTCGCCGGAATCCGGGTGGTGTCCGATTCCAACCGGCGGCTCACACCCGTCCAAATTATTCTGAAGGTCAACACCAACTATCAATCCAACTTGCGCAAGGACTCGCTCACTACACTTTCGACGGCCGGCGTATTGGGCGAAACCTACATCGATATCGACAGCTCCCAAGCCCATGGGCCAGAGGCACAAGCGGGAGATGTGTTGCCCACCCGGGATACCCCCGATATTCAGGACGTCGTGCGCGCCAGCCAAAGCACGCTGCAAAATCTGGACGCGCTGGAGAAACGCGTCGATCGGATCCTGGCCTATATCGAAAGCGGCCAGGGCTCCATCGGCAAGGTGATCTACGATCCCAGCCTCTACAATCGGCTTAACGCCACGGTTGGCCAGTTTCAGGGCCTGGTGAACGACGTCACTTCTGGCAAAGGCAGCTTGGGCAAGCTGCTCGTAGACGATCAGCTTTATAAGAACGCAAACGCCACGATTGATAAGTTAAACGGAATTATCGACGAACTGAACGCGGGCAAAGGCACTGCTGGCAAGTTCCTCAAAGATCCGGCTCTGTACAACACAGCCAATGAAACCATTGCCAACGTCAAGAAATTAACTGACGACGTGAACGCCGGGAAAGGCGCTCTAGGCCTCCTGGCCAAGAACCAGGAGTTCGCCGACAAATTGCACAACACCATGAACAAGGTCTCGGATCTAACCGATCGCCTGGACTCCGGCCAGGGCACAATCGGAAAACTGCTGCAGGATCCCGACGTTTACAACAATACTAACCAGTTGCTGGTAGAAACTCGGGACCTGATAAAAGCCATACGGCAAAATCCCAAAAAGTACCTGACCATCTATCTGAAGTTATTCTAACCCTTCAGGCCCACGTTGCCCCGGACGCCTCGTCCGGGGGGGTTGACAAGACTCAGACCGGAGGGGGAGAGTACCTGGTTGGACCAAATACCTAAATAACGGGAGTCAAATGCGGGGCAGTAGACTCAGCCTGCTCGTGCGCGTGATAGCTCGAGCGCACCATCGGACCTGATTCCACGTGCCGGAATCCAAATCGCAGGGCCTCGTCTTTCAGATATCGAAATTCATCAGGCGTATAGAAGAGAGCGATGGGCAGGTGGTCGCGCGACGGCCGCAAATACTGGCCGACGGTCAGAATGTCTACGCCACGCGAGCCCAAGTCGCGAAACACGTCGATCAGTTCAGAGACCGTTTCCCCAAGCCCAACCATGACCCCGGACTTGGTCACCATCCCCGGCGAGAACCTCTTGGCATTCTCCAGAAGCCGCAGCGTACGCTCATAACGAGCCCCGGACCGGACTACACGATAAAGCCGTGGCACGGTCTCCGTATTGTGATTCAAGACGTCAGGCTTGGCATCAAGAACAATCCGCAACGCCTCGTCGAGCCCCTGGAAATCAGGAATCAGGACTTCGACTCGGCATTCCGGAGACAACTCTCGAATCTCCCGAATGGTCTCGGCAAAAACTCGCGCTCCGCCGAGATTGTCGTCGTCGCGGTTCACGCTGGTCACGACCGCGTGCTTTAACCCGAGCGTCGCCACCGCTTCGGCGACGCGCCTGGGCTCGTCCCAATCAATCGCCGCAGGCTTGCCCTTGGGAACCGCACAGAAACCGCAACGCCGGGTGCAGATGTCGCCTAAAAGCATGAATGTGGCCGTGCGGTGATTCCAGCACTCGCCAATGTTGGGGCATTGCGCCGACTCGCACACCGTATGCAACCCCAACCCACGCGCCAACTTCTTAAGATTATGGAAGTTTTCGCCGACCGGAGCCTTCGCCCGAAGCCATTCCGGCTTGGGCTGCCGGACCGGAGGCGCAAGATCGATCTGGACGAATTGGGAAGCACCTGCCATCTACTCTTTCGATTTTACATGAATACCTTTTCACCAAGGAGACACAGGGGATTGAAGTATTCTCTATGTCTCTGTGGTGAAAAGGGCTCTACGTCAGCCGTACGTCGAATAGAGCCAGCCAATATTGCAGCGATTGCAAAGTAAATCCGCAAAAGATGAGCCCAATGCCGAAAGCGCCAAGCCGCCGCTCCGGAAGATTGTCGGCGTAGTACTCAATGTAGGGATTCACCGTCACCCCAATGCCAGTGACGAGGCCGGTCACGAGCCCGACCCGTAGCGCAAAGGGCCAAGCGTGTTCGAACCGATGCACCAGAGCACTACAAACAAGCGCCGTAGCAATGTAGCCAAATGTCCGTATGACCGTTCCCCGAAACTGGCGACGGGTGAGTCGCGGACGTCGAGATGCTACATAATCGAGAGCCGGACGCATGCCGCGAGAGTAAGCGAATGTTTGGCCGGCTGTGATCAGCGTGCCAAATACGATTGCGTATTCGAGGCCTAGAATTCTGTACAGTCCAGCACCGAATGCCAGTCCGCGGATGGCGCTGAACAACCCCTCCCAAGGCAATGAATAATGTTTCATACCTCGAGCAGCTCGATTGAGTTCAATCGAGATCGTGATGCCGGTCGCAATACCTGCAGCCAGTCCAAAAAAAAGACCTAAGCCGAGACCGTAGCCGAGGCCGAAGACCACTGAGTACGTCACCGCACGCGTAAGCAGCCGCAACGGACCGTGTTGTCCGCCCAACAAATCGTAGGCCAGATAAAGGCTGCCCAACACATCCAGAAACGTCCCCGCGATGCTCACGGCCGCGAGTGTATGGTGGTCGATCGACACCTAACGATTGTGCCCGAATCACAGCCCGGCGGGGAGGAAATTCTGCTCGGAGTCAACCTGTGAGTGGCAAGTCCTGAGCAGGAAGAAAGAATGCGCTTGGGTACGAGATCACAAAGACCAACAGCTTCTTCAACGCAGCCCGCTAGCCTTCCAGATAAACGTCAATCCACTCCTTGATCCGAAACCGGCGCTCATCCTGGTTGTCGAAGCGGATGCCGAAAGATTTACCAGCCACGTTGCGCCAGGTGACGGCACACCGAACCCATATCCGCGGCAGTGTCAGCAAGGCAAACGAAACCTCTCCGGACTGGCCGACCGCGATATCCTCGGCGCTGCGCAGAGACATGCCCCCGGAACTTACCTCAATGCTAGTTGCTGTCACCTTGCGGCCATCGCCCATCACCAGCGAAATCTCTGTAATCACTGGAATCCGCACGTACCGCCGCATCTCGTGCAGCACGAGCATTTGCGTCGCCCGCACTAACTTCAGAACAGCTGGACGCTCCAGGGGCTCGTGGAAGATGGCATTGATCCCGTACTTCGAGTAACGCATCGCATCCTGGGCACTGCCCCCGACGGCATAGAGAACGATCCGGTTATTCGAGGGCGAGGTCCGCGCGGACTCCATTATGCCTTGGGCTTCCGGGCCCAGCTTGATTACGCAGGCCTCAAATTTCTCTTTCGTGAGCCGTTCGGCCGCGTTTCCATTCAGAGAGACGCTCTCGATCCCAAACTGCCGAAAGCACTCCGAAAGAGTAGCCTTGGCGGGCTCTTTCATGTCGATTAAAGCTACCCGAGCCGAGGCCTTCCTGGTGCTAAGCGTGGGCATGACAGCGGTTCCAAAGGCTTTGTCCATAGACGGGGTATTCGTGCGTTGCAAACCTATTCTGTATTGCACTATCGGCATTGGCAAAGGCGAAGAAGGCCAATCCCTAGGTACCAAGGTGTCATTACCACAGGCAGACGGAGGAGTCCCAAAGTTCCTTGCCAAACGGGATGTGCAATGCAGTGCAGCGCGGACACTCCTGCCCGCAGCCTTTGACTGCAGCCCAGGCGCTACAACTGCGATATCTTGAGGGCTTCTTCAGGACCGCTACGCTAGTCGAGTTATTCTGCCCAGCGGCGGAAGAGCAGCGCTCCGTTGGTTCCACCGAAGCCAAAGGAATTGGACATCGCGTATTCCAAGGCCGCTTTTCTGGGGTGGTTGGGGACGTAGTCGAGATCACACTCTGGATCGGGATTATCCAGGTTGGCGGTGGGAGGCAGAATCTGGTCGCGGAGCGCGAGCACGGTGATGCCGGCTTCAAGCCCGCCGGCGCCACCCAGCAGATGTCCGGTCATCGATTTGGTTGAACTTACCGCCAGTTTGCGGGCGTGATCACCGAAAGCGCGCTTGATGGCGATGGTTTCCAGCTTGTCACCGATATCCGTCGAGGTGCCGTGGGCGTTGATGTAGCCCACATCTTCCGGCTGGACTTTCGCGTCGTTCAGCGTGTTCAGCATCACGCGATAAGCGCCGTCACCGTTCTCGGCGGGCTGGGTAATGTGATGGGCGTCGCCGCTCATGCCGTAACCGACGATTTCCGCCAGAATCTTAGCCCCGCGACGGCGGGCAAATTCCAGCTCTTCAAGAATAAGAATTCCAGCGCCCTCGCCGATCACGAATCCGTCGCGTCCCGAATCCCAGGGACGGCTGGCTTTTTCGGGCGCATCGTTTCGCGTCGAGAGGGCACGCATGGCGGCGAAACCGCCGACGCCCATGGGAGTGATCGCCGCTTCAGTCCCGCCCGCGATCATGACGTCGGCGTCGCAACGCGCGATGATCTTGTAAGCATCTCCAATGGAGTGCGCGCTCGAGGTGCAAGCCGTGCACGTGGCTTCGTTTGGACCCTTGGCGTTGTAACGGATGCTTACGTGCCCCGCAGCCAAATTGACGATCGACGCAGGAATGAAAAACGGGGAGATTTTGCGCGGGCCGCCATTGAGCAGATTTATATGCTCGCGCTCGATCACGTCGAACCCGCCGATGCCCGATCCGATGTGTACTCCGGCGCGAGTCGAGATGTCTTCAGTGACCTGGAGGCCAGACCCTTTCATGGCCTCATCCGCCGCAGCCAGGGCCAGGTAGATGAAGCGGCCCATCTTCTTCAGTTCTTTTTTCTCGACGAAATTCAGCGGATCGAAGTTCTTGACTTCGGCCGCGATCTGGCAAGCGAACTGGGCGGCGTCAAAGTGAGTAATGCGGGCCACGCCGCTCTTGCCCGCAAGCAGGTTCTGCCAAATCTCCTCGGTGTTATTGCCCACTCCGCAGATCAGGCCAATGCCAGTGACTACGACCCGTCTCGCCAACTACTTCCCGCCTTTCGCGTGTTTCCCGATGTAGTCGACCGCATCCTGCACCGTCCGGATCTTCTCGGCATCTTCATCGGGAATCTCGATCTCAAAGGCCTCTTCAAAAGCCATCACCAGTTCCACGGTGTCCAGAGAGTCGGCTCCCAAATCGTCCACGAATGAGGCGTTCTGGGTTACTTCGCCTTCATCCACGCCCAGTTGTTCCACGATAATTTGCTTCACTTTTTCGTCAACGGCTGCCATGAGTTCTCCTTGCTGATTCAGTTGCCACGATGGAGGACGCGTCTCTCGCTCGCCCAGCCGGGCGGAAACGCCCGGCCTCCATCGAACAGGCGCAACTTACTTCGCTACTTTGGCGTGCTTATCGATATAGTCGATGGCGTCCTGAACGGAGCGGATCTTCTCCGCATCCTCATCGGGAATCTCCAGATCGAATGCTTCTTCGAGGGCCATCACTAGTTCGACCTGATCGAGCGAATCAGCGCCCAAGTCGTCCACAAACGAAGCGCTGGGCGTGACCTCGGCTTCGTCAACTCCCAACTGTTCGCTGACAATCTGCTTAACTTTTTCACTGCTCTGCGACACTTTGTCTCCAGCGGCCATAGCAATCCACCTCCCGAAGAATGAGTAAAGGGAATGCTTAGTGTAATGGCCAGCACGAATCGCTGTAAAGGCGGGTCCTGCCAGACTGCCAAAATCGGGTTCCGCCATGCCATCACATGGAACTGTGATGCCGGTCATCGCCGGGCGCAGCTATCGCAATCTAACATCAGCTTGAGCTCCAGAGTCCTTCCTCATTCGCAAGCGGGCCCCGGTTCGTTCCAAATGAAGGCAACTCGGAAACCTTCCGGTTCCCCCGAATCCGCCACAACTCATAAGTTCTGCGGCCCCTGGAGGAACCAAAGCAGAAGAATCCACAGGCCACGACCGGTGGCGAGGAGGAAATATGAAAGCTGCAAAATGCGCGTTCTTTCGCCGCGTGACGGGATTGTGTCCCAGCGCGGCGCTGATGCTCACGCTGTTGGTTCTAGTCGTCGCGGCCACAAACACGGCTGCGCAGATGCCTGTCTTTGTACCGGGGACTGCCTCAGGATATTTTGGCAATCCTCAAGACAATGCCGTTCCATTTGTGGCGGCCCTCGCGGTTACCGGGCCGGGCACGATTACTGTCACCTACGTTAGCGGCACGGTGACCGACTGTTGTGGTATAAACACTGGCCCGAATGGCGTGAGGTTCCGTACCCATGGCCAACAATGGCCGCTTCAAGAAGCCAGGGGCGTTGCGGGCGGGACGGTATACAACGAGGACGCTCTGATCGGTGTCTTTGTTCCCGCAACCACCGTTAATCGCACGGGCTTCACGGCGATTGATGGCACCAAGGACGCGACGCGGGTTGGCATTATACCCAACAAACTTTTCTTTATCGGCACGGGCAAAACTTTCCCCGTGAGTGAGGCGGGGACGCTTTTCCTGGGCATCAACGATATAGTTACTTCCGATAATGGCGGAGGGTTCAACGTCACGGTCAGCGGGCCTTGATGCGGGTTCATTCGTTCTCTCCGGCTGCGGACAATTGTTGAATGCAGCAATGCGAGTACCAAGCCGCCTTCCAGAGGGCGGCTTTTTAGCTGCTGGAGGAGTCTGTTAGACGCTCTTGAGTGGGAGCATCCTAAAATAGTAAAGATCGAGAAAATCCCATGCGCGCCGTCGTACAACGTGTCAGCCGTGCCCAGGTCGCAGTGGACGGAGAGATCGTGGGCGAGATCGACCGCGGTTTGTTGGTTTTGCTCGGCGTCACTCATGCAGATACGGAGGCGGATGCCGACTATCTCGCCGACAAGATCGTTGGATTGCGGATCTTCGAAGACGAAAACGGAAAGATGAACCTGGATACCGCAGTAGTGCGGGGAGGGATTCTGGTAGTCTCACAGTTCACGCTTTACGGCGATGTTCGCCGCGGCAAGCGCCCGTCGTTTGACGCCGCAGCCTCGCCGGAGCGCGCTCTCCAACTCTACGAACACTTCGTGGACCGCATTCGAGCCGTTGGCCTTCCCTGCCAAACCGGACGCTTCCAGGAAATGATGCAAGTGGAGCTGGTGAACGACGGTCCAGTAACAATTCTGCTGGACTCTACCAAGACCTTTTAGTTTTTCACCACAGAGTCACAGGGACACAGAGGAAATAGCGGTGGTGCATCAGCAAGGCTTTGCCGCCAGAACAGAGGCCTTCACTGATTTCTGTGTGACTCTGTGTCTCTGTGGTGTTCAAGATGGCAGACGGTACAATTCTTCGAGCACTTTCCTTGTGTCGGTCAGGATTTCTTCGACTTTTTGCGCGGAATAGTCCCGGTTGAACATTTCGGGATCGTGGATCGCGCGATTCCCGGCCTTAGCCACTTCCCGGGCGCAACGCGGACGCTCATCTGTCAGCATGGTCTTCTCTATCGCGACTGCGATCATGTCATGGATGGATCGATTAGTCTCACTCTCCGGATCGACGACCTCCTTGAGTGCGCCCTCCACAATGGCGCGGCAAAATACGGCACAGGCCAAATGAAAACCGTAAAGATAACAGCGATGCGCCTCATCGAAGAGAAACTGGACTCTCCGGTTAGGCAGGATTTCGAGGCCCATGCGGTCCAGCGCCGAAGCGCGGGAGACAATTCCGTCCAGCCTTTCCAGAATCTCTTTTGAGTAGTAACGATCGAGGGCGTCGACCTGGCCACCGGCTCTCAGAGCGGCTTCGGGAACCGGCGATTCCTGTCCAGTCGCAAGCGGAACAAACGCATGGCCTAAGGCTTCGCGTGTTTCAGGTGTCAGTTCCTCCATGAGTTTCTTGAACTCGCCGGCCAGCGAATCTACCGTAGGTGGACTTGCGAGAGAGGTTCGTTGGATGGCGACGGTGCGCGCAACGTGGTCGTATACCAAGCGGCGCATTTTCTGGAAAACGGCTTCGTCTTGACTTGCCTGACCACGAGAGTAGCCGCGGCCCGCCCCGAATGACCAGGCTTCTCCCGCTCTTTCGTAGTTTCCGTCGTTGATGTAACGCAGAACCTCGGTGAGGAGTTGGGCCCGTTTCGAGAGATGGTCGCTCAATTCTGGCCTCCCAGGGGGAGCTTCATCGTGCCGTTGGTCGAGTTTCCTCGCTCACGGTCGCTGCCGAGTTTGCACTCGGCCTGGACGGCCGGTAGCGGCCGTCGCCACGTGATTCTTGAGTGTTATGCGTGCACGGTCGCTGGCTTGCTCTGCAGCAATTGCCGCAACACGAATTGCAGAATTCCGCCATTCGCGTAGTACTGCGCTTCCTGCGGAGTATCGATTCGCACCAGCGCCTTGAACTCGGTTGCCTTCCCGTTCGCGCTGGCGCGGACCTTCACCTGTCGGCCAGACTCGAAGCTTCCGATCAGGTCGCGAATGCCGGTGATCTCAAAGACCTCCTCGCCGGTCAAGCTCAACGACTGCGCGGTCTGACCCTCAAGAAATTGCAAGGCGAGAATGCCCATTCCAACCAGGTTGGAGCGATGGATACGCTCGTAGCTGTCAGCGATGACGGCGCGGACGCCGAGCAGGAGCGGGCCCTTGGCAGCCCAGTCACGCGAGGAACCCGAACCGTATTCTTTGCCCGCGAGGATCACGAGCGGAACACTTTCGGCAATATATTTCTCTGAAGCTTCGAAGATACTCATCTCCGCGCCATCGGGCAGGTGACGGGTGAATCCGCCTTCGAGGTTGGGAACCATCTTGTTGCGCAGGCGAACATTGGCAAACGTCCCGCGCACCATGACTTCGTGATTGCCGCGGCGTGAACCGTAGGAATTGAAGTCTGCAGGCTTGACCCCGTGCTCGATCAGATACTTTCCCGCCGGGCTGTCTTTCTTGATCGAACCCGCGGGCGAGATGTGATCCGTAGTAACGCTGTCGCCCAGCACCGCCAACACGCGAGCGTTCTTGATATCTTCAACCGCCGCAGGCTTCAACGTCATGCCATCGAAGTACGGAGCGCGACGGATGTAGGTCGAATCTTTGTCCCATAGATAGGTCTCGCCCTTGGGCACGGGCAGGGAGCGCCAGCGCTCGTCCCCGTGATAAACCTCGCCATAGCTTCGCCGGAACATGTCCGACGAAATCGACTTCTTGATGGCCTCATCCACTTCGCTGCGCGACGGCCAAATGTCCACCAAATAAACCGGCTTGCCATGTTTGTCGTTGGCAATTGCATCCTTTCGCAAGTCGAGGTCAATGCGGCCGGCAAGCGCGAAAGCGACGACCAGTGGGGGCGACATCAGATAGTTGGCGCGAACTTCAGGATTGATTCGGCCTTCGAAGTTGCGATTGCCAGAGAGCACGGAGGCAACCACCAGATTCTTCTCGTCAATTGCCTTCGAAATCTCTTCTGGCAGCGGCCCGGAGTTCCCAATGCAGGTGGTGCAGCCATAGCCGACAATGTGAAACTTTAACTTTTCCAAATACGGCGTCAACCCCGCTCGCTCCAGATAATCGCGCACGACCTTTGAGCCCGGGGCCAGCGAAGTCTTCACCCACGAAGGAACGTGCAGGCCGCGCTCGACCGCCTTTTTCGCAACCAGGCCCGCAGCCACCATCACCGAGGGGTTGGAGGTGTTGGTGCAGCTAGTGATAGCAGCGATGACGACGCTGCCGTGGCGCAACGCCGCACCGGCGGACGGAGGAACGTGTTCTTCAACTCGATGATCCCCCACTCCCACGGCAGCGGGGCTGCCGCCTTCTTGTTCCCAACCCGCGACCTTTTTCGCGGAATCACCGCTTCCGGCGGAAACGGCTGCGCTGGATCTTGGTTTCAACAAGGATGGCAGCGACGTTTGAAACGACTCGCGCGCTTGCGCAAGCAGCACACGATCTTGAGGACGCTTTGGGCCCGCCAGGCTAGACTCCACGGTGCCCAAGTCAAGTGCGAGCAATTCGGAGTATTGCGCCTCGGGCGTCTTCTCGTCGTGAAACAATCCTTGCTCCCGGCAATAGGTCTCCACTAACGCGATTTGCTCCTCTGAGCGCCCAGTCAACCCCAAGTACGCGAGAGTTTCTTTATCGACGGGAAAGATGCCGCAGGTCGCGCCATATTCGGGAGACATGTTTGCGATGGTGGCGCGGTCGGCCAGCGGGAGTTCCTGCAACCCAGGCCCAAAATACTCGACGAACTTCCCAACCACGCCATGTTTGCGCAGCATCTCGGTAACGGTGAGAACTAGATCGGTGGCGGTAGCGCCTTCGCGCAGCCGGCCGGTCATCCTCACTCCCACCACTTGCGGAATAAGCATGGAAACTGCTTGCCCCAGCATCGCGGCCTCGGCCTCAATTCCGCCCACGCCCCAGCCCAGCACGCCCAGACCATTAATCATGGTGGTATGAGAATCGGTGCCGACCAGAGTATCGGGATACGCCATGCGCTTGCCGTGCGAATCGTGAATGTAAACCACGCGGGCCAGGAACTCGAGGTTGACTTGATGCACGATGCCCGTATCAGGAGGAACAATGGCGAGATTGCGGAAGGCGGTTTGCCCCCAGCGTAGAAATCCGTAGCGTTCTTTGTTGCGCAGGAACTCGAGCTCGGCGTTCAGCTGGAAGGCTTGCGGCGTGCCGAACTCGTCCACCTGTACCGAGTGGTCAATGACCAGTTCGGCAGGCTGCAAAGGGTTAATCAACGCAGGATCGCCAGCGAGGACCTTCATGGCGTCGCGCATCGCGGCCAGATCGACCACTGCGGGCACTCCAGTGAAGTCCTGCATCAAGACGCGACTCGGGGTGAATGCGATTTCCTTGTCTGGCTTCGATTTGCTGTTCCATGCCGCAAGCGCGCGAATATCTTCCTTGGTCACGCTGCGGCCGTCTTCGGTGCGCAGCAAATTCTCCAGAAGAATGCGCAGCGAGAAAGGAAGATGCCTGGTCGAAATGCCCTGCTTGTCGAGCGCGTCGATGCGGTAGATCTCGTAATCGTGGCCAGCAACGCGGAGAGTGGAACGGCTGCCAAAGCTGTTCATAGAAGATTGCCTTCCTGAAGAAATAGATGCGGCACCGGAGCAATGAGAACCAAGACGGAGCGGCGACGCTCACCAACTAACTAGTTTAGTCGTTCCGGGAGGGATTGCGTAGCCCGAGCGGCAAGAACCACTTAGCCCGGACGCTTCCGGACGGGTGAGCAGCGCTATGTGTGAGCTTCGCTCCGCTGGGCGGGTTAGGGCGCCCGCCCCTACGGGTTTCGTGTTGCCCAGTTATTGAGGCAGCGTGTACTCGAATTCGTAAGAGTGCTTCCCGTCCGTAATCTTTATCTCCATCTTGCCCGCGAGACCAACCAGCTGACCCGTGCCGGAATCCGGTACGACCGTCACATTCAGTTGCGGAGCCCCGCGGGTCATAGTGCCCGTGTGCTGCAGCGCGAAGGTGCCGCTTCGACCGTGCAGAGTTCCCGCGACTCGCTCGATCGCGACGTAGCCGGCTGAGCCCTTGACGTCCGTCATGGCAGTCAACATCTGGCCCTTACTGGTCGCCTCGAGATCGCCGTGAAACTGTTTCTCGATGGACATTCTGCCCACGGTTGGATCGCCGACTTTGTCGTCCGGCGGCTGAGGATTCAACTTCACTTCAAACATTCCACTCGCGTGTGTCGCCATGGGCTCGCCTTTTTGGACTGTATTTGGAAGCGGGCGTGGATCCGGCTTTCCAGATGAGGGCAGTGTCTGTCCAAACATCACAAATCCGAGACACAGCCAGATAATTGCGATAAAACCAGCTCCGCGGCAAGATCGCGTTTTCATCAATCACTCCATATCGTATCCGCGTTGCGAATGAGAGGTCGTCCGGGAACGGCTCCCGATTCATGCGGTCTTCGGATTGAGCCGGGCCTCGATCATTTCGAGCAATCCGGCACCGGCTTCGCCGGCGCAGCGGGTAGAAAAATCGACGCCGAGCTCGATCACTGGGAGGCTGGCGCAGGCTGCCTGGAAGGTGTGCTGTGCGGCGAATGAGGTCAGATCAGGGCCGACCAGCAGGAGGTCAAAACGGGTGACTCGCATCAGGATGAGGGCGTCGCTGGCGCGGCTGCTGGTGTGGACGTGGTGTCCGGAGTGGCGCAGCAGTTCACGCAAATAGGCGAGCACGTCGGCATTGCAATCGAGGCACAAGACGTTGCGGCCGGTGGGGGCAGGCGCATCGGTGCGGATTCCGGGACGGTAAAAGGCGGCGACCGCTCTCTCTTCCGATTCGTGGGTATCGAACAACTTCGTCAGTTGTGAGAGCTCGAGAACTTTGCGGACGTGCTCGGGCACGTTGCAGAGCTTCATCTCTCCCTGAACCTGGCGAGTGCTGGTGAGGCTGCGAACGATGGTGCCGAGGCCGCTGCTGTCGATGAACCCGACTTCGCCCAGGTGCAGAACAATGGCGCGGCGGTCGCGCAAGAGCCAGGTAACGTGCGCGCGCAAGGAGTCGCTCTCGTTGCCGGCAACAATGCGACCGTTGCAGCGCACGATGGTGACACGTCCGACTTCACGAGTATCAAGCGAAAGGCGCAATGGGCCTCCGGTGCGGCTCCGCGAAACCGCCCCATTATACCCATGCGGGAGCGAATCCGATTATGGCTTTCTGCCTGAATTCAGCTTTGCGTTTGGCGTGTGGACATGTTCCGGGCGAAATCCCAGGCCTAGCGCTCGGGCGGGAATTCGGCGCAAGATGGGAAATTGCTGTAAAAGCTTGAGCGGCAGAGGAAGAGTTCGGATCGGTGCACGGTTGCTCATGGCCGGCGTAATAAAGCGCCGGTGCGCGAAAACCTGGAATCCCTGGGTCATGCGCGTGGGAAATTCCCGGCGTTTTTGGACATCATGAAGCAGTGCATCGGCTACGGAGCCCCGCAACAGCGGCTGAGCCAGAATATTTGCAGCGGCGACCGCATCCTGGATGGCCAGATTGATGCCGACACCTCCAATTGGAGACATGGCGTGGGCGCAGTCGCCAATGCATAGAAGCCCGGTCCGCGACCACTGATGCAAGCGGTCGACCGGCAACCGTCAACAGTTTGACCTCGTCCCACTCTCGCAATTCGCTGGTGCGTCCGCGCAGGAAAGGCGCGACACTCTCGATGTCTTCGCGAAACGCGGGCAAGCCTTTCTGCCGGATGAGGTCGAGTCCTCCTTTGGGGATCACGTACGCGCACTGCCAATAATCGCCCCGGTTCAGGGTTACCAGAATCTTTCCCGCGTGGAATCGGCCCAGAGTCTGATCCGGATCGGTGGGCTGACGGGCGATTCGCATCCAGAGGACATCGATGGGAGCGCCGAGGTCAATTACTTCCAATCCGGCTTTTTCACGGACCGTGGAATGGCGGCCATCGGCGCCTACAGTTAAGTCCGCGCGCACTTCCAGCGCGCCCTGCGGCGTTTTCGCGCGGACTCCCGCCACACGGTCGTTTTCTGCTTCTACGATGAGGTCGGTGACCTCGGACTCCATGAGTAAATGGAATTGCGGATAAGCCCTGGCTTTTTCGGCGATGAAGTTGAGGAAATCCCACTGCGGCATCAAGGCGACGAATTTGCAGTGGGTTGGCAGATGAGAAAAGTCCGCAACCGTGACCGCAAAGTCGTCGATGAGCGCTCCTATTTCGGGGAGTTCCTGATGCGGACGGCGCAGGAAGTCATCGAGGATGCCAAGCTCGTAAATCAGTTCGAGGGTCGAGGGGTGAACTGTGTCCCCGCGAAAATCACGTAGAAAATCCGCATGCTTTTCGAGCACGGCTACTTCGACTCCTGCCCGGGCGAGCAGAAAACCGAGCACCATGCCGGCTGGGCCTCCGCCCGCAATGCAGCAACGGACTACCATGGTTTGAGAGACTGAATTGCTTTGCTGCATCGCCAAATTCCTTCGCGTGCCGCGCGCCGGCCGGTTAGTCTTCCAACATATCAGACGCCATTGCAGACGTGGGATGCCCCGTTGCCGCGAGCCTGTCGTTTCCCCCTATAATGCGTAGTCTCCGCGGGCTTTACTTTTTTATGCTTTGGAGGTCCTCCATGGTTGCGAGTTTCGGGCGGATATCCGTTCTGCTATTGGTTCTGCAGACGTCATTTCCGGTTTCCGCGCAGCAGGCCCCGACGGGCGCGCCTGCAGCACTGCACGTCACTCTGAAAGAAGCCGTGCAATTAGCCCTGAAGCAGAACCCGCAGCGGATCATCGCCCAGTTGCTGGTTTCCGAGAGTGACCGCAATAGTCAGATCGCCCGGTCCGTGCTGCTTCCCCAGGCGAGCGTCGCCGCCAACGCAGCACTTAGCCAGTACAATTTTCAAAGCGTCGAATCGACTACGCGACGAGCGGCAGGTCCGTTTCAATATATCGAAGCAGGTCCGACTTTTTCGCAGACCGTTCTGAATCTTCCATTGATTCGCGGATACCAGATCGGCAAGGAAGGAACCCGCGAGGCGCGAGCGGACGAACAAACGACGCGCGAAAATGTAGTGGCTGCTGTGGTCGGGCAATATCTGGAAGTGCTTCAGGCACTGGCGACGCGCGATGCCGCGGCGGCACGAGTCGCACTTGCACAACGACTGTACGACCAGGCTAATGAACTGCAAAAGACCGGGGTCGGTTTGAATATCGATACCGTGCGAGCCAACGTCGAACTGCAGAATGAGCGACAAAATCTGATTGACGCGGAAACACAGACGCGGACCACCAGGTACGGCTTGGCCGAACTGCTTGATCTGCCTCGCGATCAGGATCTCGAAGTGACTGACCGGCTCGACTTCTATCAGCTCCCCGCACTCGAACAGCAGGCGTTGCTCAATCAGGCGCTAACCTCCCGCCCGGAGATCCGTTCGTTGAACTCGCAGAAGCGCATCGCTCAATTGTCGCTGGACTCGGCGCGCGAGGAACCGCTTCCACAGCTGCAATTCTCGGGCTTCTGGTTTTATCAGGGGCAACATTTCAATGATGGAATCCCGGCTTACACTTATGCGATATCGCTGGAGTTCCCTGTTTTCACCGGCGGGCGAATCCGGGCTGAGAGGGCACGCGCCAAGGTGGAAGAAGAGCGCGTAGCGGAGAATCGCCGTCTGCTGGAAGCGCGCATCGTCAAAGAGGTGAAGACGGCTCTCGACGAATTGAATGCCGCACGCAACGCGGTGGACGTTGCCACGTTGGGATACAAATTGGCCGAGGAAGAAGTAGCTCAGGCGCAGCGCCGTTTTGCCGCTGGAGTCACCACCAACGTTGAAGTGATCACCGCTCAGGATGCTTTAGCTCGCGCCAGCGATAACCAGATCAGCGCTTTGTTTCGATTCAATCTCTCGCGCGCGAATCTGGCGCGAGCTACCGGAGAGATCGAGGCGATGTACACCAAGTGAAAGGTAAAACTGGATCATGAGCTCCACGCCTTTAACGCCTCCACCGCAACCCGGCAGCGCCGCGGACGCTGCCGCCCCGCCCGCTCCGCGCGAATCCGTCTCTCAACGGCTTCGAAATCTGCCCCCTCTGGTAAAAGTGGCTTTCGTGGTCGTTCTGGTCGTGATCGCTGAGGTGTGGTACGTGTTCTCCGGCCGGGTAACCACGGACGACGCGCAGGTCGATTGCCATATCACCGCCGTCGCGCCGCAGGTTCCGGGCTACGTGGTCAAGCTTTTCATCAATGACAATACGCCCGTCAAAGAAGGCGAGGTGATGGTGCAGATCGATCCACGAACCTATGAAGCTGAGGTTGCACAGGCCAAGGCCAGCCTCGATGTCGCTGAGGCTCAGGCAAATTCCGCGAAACTCCAGATTGGGTTAACCCGCGAAACCACCACCAACAGCACCAGCGGCGCAACTGCGCAAAAGGAATCGGATGCTGCGGATTATGCAAGTTCTCAAGCCCAGTTAGAACAGATCCGCGACTGCCAACCTGCAACTCGCCGAGGCCAATGTGGCTGCCAAGCGGGCTACGAATGAACGCGCCCAAAGTGACCTCGCTCGATACAAGCCGCTGGTTGCCACCGACGATGTTTCGAAATTTCAATTCGATTCTGTTGATGCGGCAGCACGGGTGGCGAAAAGCGAACTGGATGCCGCCGAGCAGCAACGCGCCGCAGCACAGCAGGCCGTGCTGATTGCCCGGGCGAATGCGCGCTCGGCCCAAGCTCGGGTCGTGCGCTCGCAATCTCAATTCCTGGAGACTAAAGCTCGCGAACAGCAGGTGCCCATCACCGAAGCCACCTACAAGTCGTCGCTGGCTGCGGTTGAGCGCGCCAAGGCGGTCCTGCAGCAAGCTGAACTCAATCTTGCTTACACGCAGATCACCGCGCCAATCACCGGACAAGTCACGCAGAAGTCGGTGGATCTGGGACAGTACGTTTCGCCGGGGCAATTACTTTTCACCATTGTTCCTCTCAATCAGGTCTACGTGACGGCAAATTTCAAGGAGACCCAGCTGGCCAACGTCGCGCCCGGCCAGAAAGTCCGCTTTCATGTGGACACCTATCGCCAGGAATTCGAGGGCGTCGGTCGATTCCATCGCGGGAGCGACCGGCTCCCGGCAGGCCTTGCTCCCGCCGCAAAACGCAACGGGAAATTTCATCAAAGTGGTGCAGCGCATCCCGGTGAAGATTCTGGTCAAACCCTAAAGCAATCCGAATCTGGTGTTGCGCCCCGGCATGAACGTCGAAGCCACGATCTATACCCGCTGATTTTTGGATGGAACCGTATGAGCTTTCTTGGCGGCAATTCCCCAGGGAACTCTCGAGGCGTGGGAGAAGGAGGAAGGACGCTACATCAGCGAGTCGCTGGCCGGCCTGACCCAGCGCCGTAAGATGACCATTCTGTCTGAGCGTTGGTTTGGTCACAGCTATCGAAATCTCCAACCGCATTTCCGTCAACGTGCTGCTTCCGGACATGCAGGGCAACGTCGCTGCAACTTCGGATCGAAATCAGCTGGGTGATCACTCTCTACAATCTTGGCTTTCTCTGTTCCCTGGCTCTGGCCACCTGGATGACGCGGGTCATCGGAGCAAGACGCCACCTGTTGTACAGCATCGCTCTTTATTCCACTGGAGCGATCGGCTGTTTTCTGAGCGCGCATAGTCTGCGCCTTCTGCTGGTTTCACGCTTGATTATGGGATTCGGCGGGGGAGCGTTCCTGGTGCGTACGGTCATCCTCGCAGGATTGATGTTTCCCGGCAATGCGCGTCTCGCGGCCGTCACCTGGCTCTACGCTCTCTTGTGTTGTTTCCAGATTGCCTATCCGGTCGCCATGGGATGGATCACCGATACCTTTCACTGGAACTATGCATTTCTGATTGATTTTCCCGTTCCTCGCCATCGGCGCGTTCATGATCTGGAAGTTCATCCCTCCGGGATACCTGTGGCGGCGCAAGACCGACAACAAGATTGACTTGCGCGGCGCGATCCTCCTGATCATCTCGCTGGTATGCCTGCAGACTGCCACCAGCCGCGGCGAACGGGATCTGTGGTTTGAATCGTCGTGGATTGTCGCGGCGTTGCTGGCGGCTGGGATCTGCTTTGCAGCATTTCTGTGGTGCGATAGCCGTCCCGAAAACACCTCGCCTGTATTTCATTTGCGCATGATCTTTCGGCAAGCCTCGTTGCGCACTTCTTTTTCGGTGATTCTGATCGTCGGAGCAATCCTTGGCGCCGGACTCTTTGTAGTGCCGCAATACCTTCGCACCGTTCAGGATTACAGTGCAACCCAGACGGGCGGCTTTATTTCGATGTACACGTCCGGCCTCTCTTTGGGACTCGTGCTCACCTTGCAGGTGCTCACGCCACGGATCGGGGGTCCACGCACGATTACTCTCGGCCTACTTTTATTGATCGCAACTTGTACATTGCTCGTGTACGCATGGACGCCGACCACGCCGACCATAATTCTTGCGCCGGCGATTTTCCTTCAGGGGTTCGCCCTGGCGCCAATTCTCATCGGCGCGTCCAACATTGCAACATCGAATGCTCCGCTGCCCGATCTCAATGACATCTCGACCACCTACTTCTTCGTGCGGCAACTGGGAAACACTTTTGGAGTGACCGCAGCAACCGTCGTGTTCGATCACCGCATGACGCTGCATTCCTCGCACCTGCTGGATGTGGCCAATCGAATCGATCCGATCGTTCGCTCTACCCTGACGCAATACGCCAACCTGATTCGCCGCAATGGTGGCGGGGGGAGCAATCCCGAACTTGGAGCGCTGCAAATCTTTCAGGCCAATGTGATTACCCAAAGCAAGCTGCTGTCCTACATTGACATTTACTTCGGGTTAGCGGTACTGGCGGGGATTGCGCTGGTTCTGCTGGGGGTCACGCGGATCAAAAGTAAGCTTGGCCCTCACCACTTTCATTCCTGGTGAGCGCTTCGAGGTGCTGAGCCCTCAGTGCGCGGCAATCCAAACCTGATAAACCACAACAGCCATCATGAACAAGAGATAGATTCGAAGCGCCCAGAGGACGACGAGTTCGCCACCTTTGAGGTGCCGTCGCGGGATCGCGTGTTTTTTTGCCCGAACCAGCTGATCGTGTTCGAGCGACGACAGAACCAGGTTTTGATCGAAACTTGAGAACAGCTGTGGTTCCTCTTTTTTCGCCATGAAGCTCTTACTTTCCACCCAACGCAGCAAAGATATTTGGCGCAATCACACTGATCCCGAAGAGAACACCTGCGGCGGTCAGGATAAACACTACGCCACTGGACAACACGTTGGCCCACACCGGACTGACCAGTTCGCCCATGATCTCCTTGTCATTCACCAGCATGAACAGGAACACCAGCGCCGGTGGCATGGCCAGAACCGCGACCACGTTTACCACCAGAACCACGTACACCAGTGGCAGCCCAGGTATGAGGACGATGGCTGCAGCGGCCACAGCGCACAGAGTCAACACCGAGTAAAAGGACTTGCCTTGCCCCATCGGAAGATTAAGGCTGTGGGGTTTGTGGGTTACCTCTCCGAAGGCATACGCCGAAGAAGTTGAAATGGTGATGGAAGCGACGATCCCAGCCTCAACCATGCCGAGAGCAAACAGCGCAGCGCCAAATCGGCCTATGATCGGCTGGAGAGCTTGCGCAAACTCGGCTGCCTGGAAATTGTCGGCGCTCATCTGATGAGCAAACAACGGTGCCGTTGCCAGGATCGTAGCCACCGCGGCAGCAGTCGCCAACGCCGCTCCCAGCACAGTATCGATACGGCCGAAGCGGATGTCTTTGGTGGTAAGCCCCTTGTCGACGGTCGCGCTCTGCTGAAAGAAAAGCATCCAGGGAGTGACCGTAGCGCCGATGTCGGCCAGCACGATCAGCAGTGTGTCCTTGTTGAAGCCGGGAAGCGGCTGCCAGGTGATCAACGCGTGGCTCACCGCGTGCCAGTGCGGGTGAGTCATGAGCGCCACGGGAATGAACACGAGATTGAAGACAGCGGCCGCAAGCGTAATCCGTTCCCAGGTCCAATAGCGGTGACTGACCAGGGCTCCGTAAAGAATGACGAGCGCGATGAGGACAGCCATCCACGGAGGCACGCCAAAAAAACCCAGCCCAGCTCGAATGGCAATGAATTCGGTAATGAGCGTGAGGAAGTTTCCGATGGCTAAGTCGATCATCGAAAACCATCCCCAAAATGGGCCGAAGCGCACGAAGATCAGTTCGGCGTGTCCGCGATGTGTAGCGGCGCCGAGCCGCACGGTCATCTCCTGAACGACGATAGCCATGCAGAATGTGAGGACCACGAAAGGAATGAAGAATCCGATGCCGAACTTCGCTCCCGTGGCCGCGTAGGAGAGCATGCTGGGCCCGTCGTTTTCTCCCAGCATAACCAGAACGCCAGGACCGACCAGCAGCCACAGCAGCCGCGCTCCAGAAAAAAACCCGCCCTTCGCCCGTGCCGCCGAAACCCGAACGCGATCATGCGCCCGGTCAACATCTTCGTGCGTGATGACGATGACTTCGTCTTCGCCTGCGGCTCGCTTCGTCAGTGGTGGTTGGGAACCTACGCTCATGGTCGAGTTAGTTAGCGTAAGTATACATCAACAGGTAAACTACGGTTAATCCAGATGAGGGAACGACGGTATTTAAGAAGAAGAACGTGAAGAGACACGCCGCGATTTGCCGGAATCCCCGGTGACCCAGACCCGTTCGGCGGCCGAGCGGCCGAGAGCAACGGTTCCGGCATCTGTGGCCAGGGTTAAAGTCTGATCGTAGTTACGTCCTGCGATGTGTACTCGCGCTCCCGGGCGGACGCCTCGCCCTTCCAGAAATTCCAGCAAGTGGCGGTCGCGCTCGTAGATCCCGCTCACAACGTAATTCTTCCCGGCTTCGGCTTGGGCGAGAAGCACGAGGCCCCGGCTGCGGCGGCTGCCAGGACTTTCAAGTTCGCTGAGGTTGCCGTGCGGGCAGGCGCCGCCGCGGCCTAATTTGGCCAGCAGCCGGGCTTCAAAATCCGGCGACACGGCATGTTCCAAACGCTCGGCTTCGTCGTGCACGCGGTACCACTCCATCCCGAAAATCTCGGAGAGCATGCGCTCGATCAGATGATGGCGAAGCGTGAGCTTGCGTGCGATCTTGCGTCCCGCAGAAGTGAGCCCGACGTGGCCGTTGCTCTGCACTCGCACCAAGCCATCTTTCTTCAAGCGGCGCAGAGCCATGGTCACAGCGGGCGGTGACACTGACAGCCAGTGGGCCAGCGTGGCCGAGATGACGGTCTCGCCCTCGCTCTCAGCTTCGAGGATTGCCTTGAGGTAGTCCTCCTTGGAGACGGTAATCATTTGGGAAGATTATACGGCTTAAGTATAGTTAACTGGAGACTGGATGGAGATTGCCGATTTCCGGACTGAAACGCAGAAATCACAATTTCCTCGTTTGACATCATCTTCACCGTTCCCTAACCTTGTTTATCCTGAGCTATGAAAGTTCTCGTTATCGGAAGCGGCGGACGCGAGCATGCGCTGGTTTGGAAGCTGCGCCAGTCCCCGCGTGTTTCGCAGGTCTATTGCGCGCCGGGAAATGCCGGGATTGCGTCCGAGGCCGAATGTCTGGCCGCAGACGCGAAGAATCTCGCGTCTCTGTTGGCGGTGGCGGCACAGGTTAAGCCCGACCTTACGATCGTCGGCCCGGAGTTGCCGCTGCAGTTGGGTGTGGTGGACGAGTTTGTTCGACGCGGATATCGGATCTTTGGACCTACTCAGGCTGCGGCGCGGCTTGAATCCAGCAAGAGTTTCGCGAAGGAATTCATGCAGCGCCATCACATCCCGACAGCGCACTACGCCATCTGCGACAACCCGAAAGATGTTGCCGACGCCTTGCCTCATTTCCACATGCCAGTGGTGGTGAAAGCGGACGGATTGGCTGCCGGCAAAGGCGTGGTGATCTGCAAGAGCAAAGAGGAAGCTTCGGCGGTGGCGGCCGAGATGCTGAGCGGGAAGATGCTGGGCGAGGCCGGCGCTCGCGTCGTGATTGAGGAATGTTTGAAAGGCGAAGAGCTTTCCTTCCTGGCGCTCAGCGACGGCGAACGCGTGGCTCCGCTGGCCGCGGCGCAGGACCATAAGCGAGTGGGCGAGGGCGACACGGGCGCGAACACGGGCGGCATGGGCGCTTATTCCACTGCGGCGATGGTGGACGCGCAAATGCAGAACTGGCTGCTGCAGCACATCGTTCGTCCCGTAGTGGCTGGAATGAAGGCGGAGGGCGCAGACTATAAAGGCGTCCTCTACTGCGGCCTGATGATGACGGCTCGCGGGCCGATGGTACTCGAGTTCAACTGCCGTTTCGGCGATCCCGAAACGCAGCCTATCCTGATGCGCCTGGAAAGCGATCTGGTGGAGGCACTGGAAGCCTCGATTGACGGCCGCGTAAGCGAGGGCGACTTCCGCTGGTCGCCTGATGCTTCGGCTTGCGTCGTGATGGCTTCGGGAGGGTATCCGGGCACGTTCGAAGCTGGCAAGAAAATCAGCGGGCTCGAAGATGCCGAGAAAATTGCAGGAGTGAAGGTTTTCCACGCGGGCACGACGAAGCATGATGATGCATTCTTCACTGCCGGCGGGCGAGTGCTGGGTGTGACCGCCAGAGCGGCTAGTCTTGAGACGGCCGTGGCGCGCGCTTACCAAGCGGTGGGGAGAATCAATTTTGGGGGCGCTTACTATCGCAAAGACATTGCGGCGCGGGCGCTGAAAAAATAGCTGCCATTCTTGAGAATCGAAGAATGGGTGCATTGTGCGGAAGTACACGGATTCTTCGCGTTGCTCAGGATGATAGCTTAAGATCAGAGAGATATTTATGAGCAAGCCACTGGTATCGATCGTGATGGGCAGTGATTCCGACCTCGACATCATGCGCGAGGCAGCAAAGGCGCTCGACGATTTTGGGGTTGCCTATGAGATTGATGTGACCTCGGCGCACCGCTCTCCGGATCGTACAGCGGACTACGCACGCAAAGCCGCCGGCCGCGGGATTCGCGTGATTATCGCCGGAGCTGGGGGCGCGGCACATCTGGCCGGAGTGATCGCCGCGCATACTACTCTGCCGGTAATTGGCGTTCCTATTCCATCCACGTCGCTAAACGGAATGGATTCTCTGCTCGCGACTGTGCAGATGCCCTCAGGCATCCCGGTCGCTACCGTGGCTATCGGGAAACCCGGGGCTACGAACGCGGGAATTCTCGCCATCCAAATCCTCGCCCTTTCCAGCGAGTCTCTGGCCCGGAAACTCGAAGGCCTCAAAGAAACGCTGGCCAACAGCGTGGAAGAGAAGTCACGAAAACTGAAAATCACGCTGGGAACTTAGTCGTCCAATTGCAGTTTGCAATCCAACCATGCTGCGGATCCTGGCAACCGCAGAATAAATGCCTCGAACCCTAACGCCGGCGAAGCGGGCGGTCGTGAGGGTCAAAGGTCGATACTGCCGAACACTCACCCATGGCCGCCCTTGGGGGAGGACTGTCTTGCACGCCGGATATTACTCTCTTGTGGCCGACAGGCAGTGTTCAAAAGTGCACAGTTTGAAAATATTCGTCGCCGTTGGAGCATCTTGATCAATACGAATCAAGATCGTTAATCGTGGGACGGGAGTGACCTTTAACCTGGAAGAATGCCTGCGTTGCGGCAGGAAATCCACGGGTGGTGGGAGAGAAAGCGCATATCCTGCTGCTCGGTGGTTTAGGCTAGGGAAGTTAGGCTCTATTGACACAGGCTTCGGATCGCATATAGTTTCGTACGCCGAATTCTGACCATCATTTCTGAGACTTTCAAAGGGGGCTTCCGACTCGGCTCTTTCAGTGAGGAGCAGACATGAAAAGTTGCACATCAAGACTCAGTGTGCCGATGCTGATTCTAACCTTCGTTTTCGCCGCCACCGCGGCCGACGCTCCGAAGCTTACGTTTAAGTTCACAACCGTCCAAATCAAGGGCGCTGAGGATACCCGCGTTTTCGGAACCAATAACGCGGGCGTTATAGTGGGCGCGTATGTCGATAGTGGCGGCGTCGACCACGGCTTCGCGCTCAAGAGCGGGAAGGTGAAAACGCTCGACGATTCCAAAGGTACGGGCACCAATTGCCTCGGCATTAATCAGGCAGGCGACGTCGTGGGGTTTTACTTGAACTCCAGCGGCGCTGCCCAAGCATTTTTGCATCACGCCGGAAAGTTCAGCGACATTGGTCCAACCGGATCGACCAGCTCCGAGGCCTTCAGCATCAACGATAAAGGGAATATCGCCGGCTATTTCGTGGATACAAACGGCGTTACCCACGGATTTGTGTGGAACGGGAAAAAGTATAAGCAACTGGATGCGCCCAAAGCCTTGTCAACCCTGGCTTGGGGAATCAATAACGTGGGATCGGTGACCGTGCAATGGACCGACTCGAATGGCGCCACCGAAGGAGCCATCTACAACGGGAAAAAGTACACGACGATCAATGTGCCCGGTGCAACTGGCAGTTACCCGCACAGTATCGATTCGGCCGGCGATGTGGTCTTTTCCTGGACAGATTCGAGCGGCCTCTTCCACGGCGCACTGCGCACGGGTGGAAAGTATTACAAGTTCGATGATCCCAAAGGGACCGACGGAACTTACGGGGACGGTATCAACGACAATCACCAAGTTGTTGGGGTTTACCACACGTCCGGCGGCAGCGTCGCAGAAGGCTTCAAAGCGGCTTATTGATAGTGAAGATGGCAGCGGTCAACCATTCCTGTAGTACGGAGAAATCGATGACACAAGGCTATTCAAGTCTGGGGCGCTTCGTATTCCTGTTGGCACTGCTGTCTGCAGTTGCGGCTGCCGAGACGCCGAAGTTAACCTTCCAATTCACAACCATCACGGTGCCGGGCGCACAAAGTACGGCTATCTACGGCATCAACAACGCGGGCGCGATGGTCGGAAGTTACGTCGACAAGACGGGAGTGGTACACGGCTTCAGGCTCTCGGGCGGGAAAGTGAAAAAAATCGACGATCCCAATGGCACCGATACGTATTGTTTCGCCATCAACAAAGCCGGCGCGATCGTCGGCTACTACGCCACGGCCGACCACAACGCGCAGGCTTTCTTGTATCAGAAAGGGACGTTCACGGACATTGGCCCGGCCGGTTCGACCGGCTCGCAAGCTCTCGGGATCACCGACCACGGGGATATTAACGGCAATTTCGGAGACTCGAAGGGCTCGCATGGGTTCCTGCTCAAGGGTGGCACGTACACTACGCTCGACGTGCCCGGCGCCGCCTACACGCTAGGCGGAGGGATCAATAACGCCGGCCTGATGACCGAGGTATGGCTGGATTCAAGCTTCAATTCAGAATCCTCGCTCTACAACGGCAAGACCTACAAAACGATCAATGTGCCGAAGGAAGAAGAATCGGACGCCTCCGCCATCAACAATCTGGGCGACATTGTCTATTCGTGGGAAGACGCTGCGGACGAGTACGGTGGCGCTCTGCGGCACGGTGGCAAGTTCTATAAGTTTCACGTTCCGGAGGGTGATCGGACTTTCGGGTACGGGATTAACGATCACAACACGATTGTTGGTGCGTACACCACCAAGAGCGGCGTGCTGCGCGGCTTTTCGGCGACCTACTGATCCAATCCGGCATTTAGCGGGCGGGGGGAATGTGGACTATCAGGCCGTTGGGGCCGACGGCGATGGCTTCGCCGGTTGGACTGACGCTGACCGCGTTCAGATTCAAGTTCCATCCCTCACGCGACGACGTTTTCTGTCCTGATGTTTTCGCGATGTCGTCTTCGAATGCAGATTGTGACGAGCCCACAATTAGAATGGCCGAACTTTCTGAGCGCGGCTTGGCAAATGCAACGGCCGAAAAATACCTTTGCGGTGAGATAGGAGAGAGCTTCCAGGTCAGGCCGCCATCATTGGTAAAGGCCAGGTTGGGGCCGTCCTGCTCGGGATGTTTATAGTCTCCGCCGGCGATCACTCCGTGGGTGGAATCGCGGAAGGCAATGGAGAAAATACCTGCGGAATCGGGACCGTGGGTTATCGGCGTGTCGGCGACGGTCCAGGTTTTTCCGGCGTTGCCGGAACGGAATACGCGAGCGACCCTTCCGCCGGTGGCGAACCAGACGTTGGTATCGCCTTGCACGCTGATGCAGGTTCCGCTGGCGGCGAATGCGCCTTCGCCTTCGATGGCTGGCGGGAGCGAGTCGGGCGGAATCGGCGTCCAGTTCTTTCCGCCGTCTTCGGTTGAGATCAATTCAAATTCGAGGTTGCCAGAGCTGCCGGCGACGGGATCGCCGACGGCAATGCCGTGATCGCGATCCCAGAAAGCCATGCAATCGAAGAAGCCCTTGGGATTCTTGTTGGTGAATTGCAGAGTCCAGTTGTGGCCGGCGTCGGTGGTTTTGTAGACTCGTGACTGCTCGCCAGGTCCGGCGCTCAACAGGTAGGCGAGATCGGCGCTGAACGCTTCGACATCGCGGAAATCGAGGGCTTCCGCGCCGGGGACTTGCGCGGATTGCCAGGAAATTCCGCCGTCGGTGGTGCGAAGATAAGTTCCATGAGTGCCGCTGGCCCAGGCGACTGCGTTCGAGAGCACGCTGATTCCCCGAAGGTTTTCGGTGGTGTTGGATTTCTGGGTGGTCGGGTTCTGGGCGGCGGAGGCGGCGAGCAACAGCACGAGGAAGTGAATCCGCATGCGATGATTGTGCCAGAGTTATGCGTTGGCTTGCATAATTGACTCAACATTTCGAATGTAGAAGGAACCTGATGGCGCATGTACTGCTTGAGATTTGTTGCGGGTCGATTGATGACGCGATTGAGGCGGAAGCCGGAGGAGCGGATCGAGTTGAACTTTGCTCCGCACTTTTTCTTGGCGGACTGACGCCTTCGCTGGGGACGATTCAGGAAGCCAAGCGGCGGTTGAAGATTCCGATCATGGTGATGGTTCGTCCGCGCGCCGGAGGGTTCGCGTACTCCGAAGCTGAACTGGCGAGCATGGAACGCGACACCCAAGCGTCCATTGAAAACGGTGCTAGCGGCATTGTGTTTGGCATTCTTCAGCCTGACGGAAGAATTGATATTCCCCGATGCAAGAAACTTCGTGGGTTGATCGGCCAACGCGCGGCGGTGTTTCATCGGGCGTTCGATGTCACTCCTGATCCGTTCGAAGCTCTGGAACAACTTGTCGATCTGGGAATAGCGCGTGTTCTCACCAGCGGACAGAAAGACATTGTGCCGGAGGGAGCGGAGCTGATCAAGAAGCTAATCGAGCGGGCAGGCGATCGGATTGAGATTCTTCCGGGCGGCGGAATTCAGCTTTGGAACGTAAAAGAAATCGTCGAGCGCACAGGCTGTCAGCAAGTCCATCTGACTGCATGGAAAACGGTATCCGACACATCGATACAGGCACGGCCGACGATTACGTTCGGCGGCGTTTTATATCCTCCGGAAGACCGTTATCCGATGACCGATGCGAACCTTGTGCGGCAGTTATCGAAGACCCTGCGCTGATGAATGGCGCAATCGTCCGGATGCGAGCGTAAGCAGATTCCTCGTCGCTTCGCTCCCCGGAATGACAATTCTTAAATAGTCCACAGAATTACTTCTCGTTGAACTCAACGAAAGCTCCGGTCGTTTCGTAATACAGCCGAATGCTGCACTGCCTGGGTGCGACGTGGGCAAAGGAAAGGTGCAGTTGTTTGGGCGGCGACTCGACCGCTCCAAGTTCCATGGGAGCGCGAACCAAGTCTTGTTTCTGGTCGTAGGTTTTGGGGTCGGTGACATTCTTGCTCACAATCAGAGTCCACTCTTTCCGGTTCGGGATCACGTACATACTGTAGGCGCCCACGGCGAGATCCTGGTGGTTCAGCGTTAGCGGAACCTGGGTGAATAGGGTCATGGGAGAACCAGCGGGCAGCCATACTTTGCCGTTGCGCGGCTGGTCCTTGTCGCTCATGGCGGAGCTGTTGTATTGCACGGTGATTTCTTTTCCGTCGGCGAAATCACAGGTGGCGGTTGCGGTTGAGTCATCACCGTCCGCCTGTTGAGCGGCGGCGGCCAGAAAGGACTGAGTGATCAAGACGAAGCAGACGGCTAGCACACGCATGAAGTGTTCCTCCGCGGACTAGACTTTTTAACGTCGGACAGCCATTGCGGGTTCATTGTACTTCGGCAACGACGCAAATGCAGGTGAAAATCTGCGGCGGACGGGCTGCTTCGGGGCTGCGGTTCATTTTTGCGTAGCTAAAATGCGCGCATGGTTCGCCTCCCGGCCGGGACGAGGCGCCCGGGGCGACGTGACGATCGCCGAAGGGCCCGTATTCGGGCTTGGTCTTCGGTGACGTTCTCTTATCGTCCCTGCGTTGCTACCGTGATAAGCCAGCGGGAAGAAAGGCTGGGGCTCATCACAATATGGCAAAAGGCGAGAAACCATCATTTCAGCTCAAGATTCTCTACGGTGAGGGTGACGCGGAAGTAGTTGCATCTCAGGCACTTTCCATCCAGAAGGCTGGCCATCAAGTAGAAACGGCGGTGGGCCGCAAGGGCGTCGACGAGGCGATGCGGCGGGGTGGATTCGACCTGGTCATTCTGGGCCCTACGTTGACCAGGAACGATCGGCATCACCTGCCTTACGTAATTAAAAAGGCACAGGCGGCCACCCGCGTTTTGGTCATGCACACCGACGGGGAAGGGCATCCGGCGGTGGACGCGAATATCGATACCGGGCGGAGCATGGCCGATGTGGTAGCGAAGATCGCTTCCTTGATGGCAACCGGCGAGATCGCTTCGCATGGGATGGCCAAAGGAGCGGCCGCGGGCAAGTAATTAAGCTTCGGTTCGCAGTTGTCAGTTCTCAGTTCTCGGTTCTCAGTCGAGGGCGGCTTTCGGGCCGCCTTTCTTATTTCCGGGGCATCTCGTTCGATAAGAATCAAGATAGTAAGAGTGGGATGGGAAGGTTGATCTGTGTGGTCCTCCGACTCGATTTTGCTAAGAAATGAGGTGCCGAGACGACTCTTAAGTGGAAACTCGAGTTCACCGCTGCCGAGGTTTGCTCGGCCTGTCGGGCTGAAGACACACAAGACGTCCGGAAACAACCCGGGCTTGCTCGCGGTAGAATATCGCGAGTTGGTGGGAGATGGTGATGAGCGATCGAACAGCGGACAACGGGGGCGGGCAAACGAAGATCTATGTGACCCTGAGCGGGCTGCCGCTTTCCTTTCATCTGGAATGGCCTTTTCGCAAGTCTACCTCTGGAGCGGATTTTTTCTTTCTCCATGCGGACATCCGGCTGGAGGGCTCGGCGGGGTTGCACGCACCGGTGGCGGTGAACCTGTCGGCCACCGTTCGCGAGGTGCTGCCGTCGCTTGAGGCGAAAGATGTCGAAGGGCCGGTGATCAATGCGTTGCGCAAAGAAGTGGACCGCCGGCAGTTGGAGTTCGTGAAGTCAGGCAAGCTGGTGCCCGTGCAGTTTTCCAGCCGTCACTACGATTTCAAACGCAATAAATGGATGTTCGGCAAAGCCAGTGACGAGGAAATGGCATTGCTGCTGTCACGAAAGGCTTACTGGCAGACTCGGTTGGTGGGCGGGACGGTTTGGATCGGTGATCCGACGGAGGCGCTGTACGTCGAGACTTCTGAGGAACGTCTTCTAGATGTTGCCAGAAAATTGGAAGCGCAAGGACTGATCGATCTTGAAGGAGAGCAGGCGACGGCGAATCCTTCATTGATGGCGCAGGCGCCTAAGTTCGAAGGTGACATGCGGGCCGCGCTTGAAGAGTTGGAAAAGAAGCATGCCTTTGAAAGAGGATGAAGTCTTGGTTTACGGCGCCATGCCTTCTTCCATCCATCGTTTGAATAGGGCGATCTGGTCTTTTGGCCAGGGATCGTCGCAGGGCATGCTGCCGTCGAGAACGCGCGCATAAATCTCTTCGGCTTGGGCCTTGACGTCGGCGAACGACGAGAGGTCGAGGCCAAAATCCTTCATCGTATCCACGTCGGGAGTGTCGCGGAACAACGGACGAATGTCTTTGGCAAAGCTTAGCGCCATGAGATTGCTCCGGTCCTCAATGAATTTAGCCTAGAAGACGCACCACTACTCCGCCTTCATGGCATCGATCGTCTGAAAAAGCTGGTCGCTGGGCTGATTGACTTCAACAAATGGATGTCCCTTGGGTTTGCTGCTGACCACGTAAATCGTTGGAGTGTGCTGTAGTTGGAGCGCTTTCCCCAAGTCGCGATCGGCATTGACTTCGGCTGCGAACTTGCCTTGCGGATCGATCACGAAGGGCAGATCCACTTTATGGTCGGCGGCAAATTTCTCCGAGAATTGGCGCAGATTGGTAGGAAAGATTTCGGGCTGGTGCTCGAAGATATAGTCGCGGAAGTCCAATCCAAGTTGCCGGGAGCGGCTGTCGAAGTAATGCGCGATGACCGCCGCCTCATACGACCAGTTGTGCATGGGCAGGGGAAAGTCATGGCGAACTACGGGAATTTTGTAAGTCTTGCCTGCTTGCGCGACTAGGGGAGCTTCACGCCGGCATTGCGGACATTGCAGATCCTCGAAGACCACGATGGCGATCTGTGAGCCCTTTGGAGGACGCAAGGCCGGGTTCACGGAATCCTGCGCACGAGCCAGGGAAAGGAATAGGACGACGGAGAAAACAAATCCAACCAAAGTTCTTTTCATAAAAGAATTAACGCCGATCTTGTTAGCTTATCGCACCTGTGTTCCTGGTGCGCGAAACCACAATGGCCACCAAGCTCAATAAAGTCATCAAAGAAATCGCAACCAGCGAGGCAACGCAATAGACACACCACACTCCCAGAATATGAGCCTCAACGTGCGCCAAATAAAGTGAGAACGACAGGCCCACCGCGGCCGCGACGAGAAAGAGACGATAGAAGCGCTTTAGAGCAAGGGCAGCCAAAAGCACATATCCCGCCATACCGATGGCCGCTACCGGAATCCCGGCAAGCATCGCGAACGGGCTGTGGTTGACGATCCCACAGTCCCAGCGTTCGTTGATGCTGCAAGGCGAAGAGTTTGTCCGGTAGTGCTCCCGGAGCGCGAGACTGGATGCTATGAAGCCGAGCAGGGCCACTAGAAACAAGACAAACCGCATTCCGCTGGAATCCTCGCTGAGTTTGAAAACGAACTACATTTTACTCTAAGTTGGCTTGTGGGGAGGGCCAACATCTGTAGTTCAAGGTCGTCTGAAAAAGTTCGCGGTCTCAAAGCAGGCGGAGCTGACGACGCTCCAGAGCCAGCAGTTTTTCCTTGATGGGCAGGCCGCCGCCGTATCCGGTGAGCTTGCCGTTGCTGCCGATTACACGATGGCAGGGGATCACGATGGGGATTGGGTTGGAGCCATTGGCCAGGCCTACCGCTCGCGAGGCTTTCGGATTTCCGATTCGGCCCGCTAGCTCGCCGTAAGAAATTGTCTCGCCGTAGGGGATCTCGCAAAGACGGCGCCAGACTTCGCGTTGAAACTTCGTGCCTTCGGGCGCGAGTTGCAGATCGAAGTTTTCCAGTTCTCCGGCGAAGTAAGCTTGGAGCTGGCCAATGGTCTCCCTGTGCGGGGCGCGGTCTTCTTTCCAAAAGGATTCTGGTTGGGCCGGGTGGCGTCCGTTCACGAAACGGATCTCGCGCAGGCCAGCTTCGTCTGCAGCCAAGAGCAGCGGTCCGAGTGGGCTTTCGATCTGGGTGAAGCATCGGGTCATTTGCTCCCAACAGAATAGATCATCGGAGGACCAAAGGCTGGCCGTTTTCGGACGTTGTGGCAGCCGAGCGTCGCTCGGCCGAACAACCGGGGGCGGCTGTTCCCACGCAAGTTTTGCGATTACAACACGGTGGCGTGTTCGCGGCGCTTGGCTTGAATCTCGAGGTACACGTGGACAAGCGAGACCGCAGCTGGGGTTACGCCGGGAATGCGGGAAGCATGCGCCAAGGTGCGTGGTCTTATCTTCAGCAGCTTCTCTTGCATTTCGCGGGAGAGGCCACTGACCGAGTGGTAATCGAACCAGTCGGGGATCGCGCGTTGCTCAGCCTTTTTCAGGCGGTCGATGGCGCGCTGTTGTTGTAGCAGGTAGCCTTCGTATTTTATTTCGGTTTCGACTGATTTGAGTTCGTTGCGGACTTCGGACGAAAGAGCGGCCACGGATTCGCGCGGATTTTCACGGATATCTTCTCTATTGAAAAACTCGGGAGCCAGGTCGCGGAGCGCGGGGGCTAGGATCTCGATTGTTATTTCTGGCCTCTTTAGCAATTGGGCGCAGGTCTGGCCGGCGGCCGTAGACATGCCGAAAGCTGCCGGGCTTTGCTCGGCCGGGCGGACGAGGGCGTCCGCCCCTACGTGAGCACTGATCTTGTCCAGCATTACACTTGTCAGTCTGGTTCTCTCCAGTAGTTGTTTCATTGATGCCAGGCGCTCTTGCTTTGCGACGAAGTCAGCCCACGCTGCGTCGTTGATGAGTCCGATTCTACGGCCGTGTGGGGTCAGGCGGTGGTCGGCGTTGTCGATTCGCAGGTGCAGGCGGAATTCGGCGCGCGAGGTGAACATCCGGTAGGGTTCGTTGGTGCCTTTCGAGATCAGGTCGTCGATGAGAATCGCGGTATAGGCTTCGGTGCGATCGAGGATCAACGGCTCCTCGCTCTTCACTTTAAGGGCAGCGTTGATCCCGGCCATCAGGCCCTGGCAGGCGGCTTCTTCGTATCCGCTGGTGCCGTTGATCTGGCCGGCCAGGAATAGGCCAGCGATCTGCTTGGCTTCTAGCGTGCGCTCCAGCTCCGTGGGATCGATTGAGTCGTACTCGATGGCATAGCCGGGGCGTAGCATTTCCGCAGTCTCTAGGCCCGGGATCGACTTGAGGATCGCCAGCTGGACCTCGACCGGCAGCGAAGTGCTCATGCCGTTGACGTAGATTTCATGCGTGTTCAGTCCCTCGGGTTCGAGGAAGAGTTGATGCGTGGTTTTGTCGGGGAACTTTACGATCTTGTCTTCGATCGACGGACAATATCGCGGGCCGATGGATTGAATCTGACCGCTGTACATCGGGGAACGATGCACGTTTTCGCGGATGATGCGCTGCGTTTCCGGCGTGGTCCATGCGATGTAGCATGGCACTTGCGAATCGTGATGAGCGACCCGCTTGGTGCGGAAGCTGAAGGGCGTGGGATCGGTGTCGCCAGGCTGAAGCTGGAACTGCGACCAGTCGATGGTGCGGCCGTCGAGGCGGGGAGGCGTGCCGGTCTTAAGGCGGCATCCGCGCAGGCCCAGTTGCTTTAGCGATTCGCCGAGAAGAACAGCGGCGGGCTCTCCGGAGCGTCCTGCAGGATATTGTTGCTCGCCGCAGTGGATTAGGCCGTTGAGGAACGTGCCCGTCGTGATAATGATTGCGGTCGCGCCGACGGTGCGGCCGTCTCGAAGTTTGATGCCGCGGCACACGCGAGTGGGGCAGTCGTTGGTCGTTAGTCGTTGGTCGTTGGCAAACCCGCTTACGTTCGAAGAACTGGCTAACGACGAACGACCAACGACCAACGACTCTTCCAATATCAGATCCGCCACTTCGGCTTGCTTGATCTTTAGATTGGGCTCGGATTCAAGGACCTCGCGCATTTTCAGGCGATAGGCTTGCTTGTCGCACTGGGCTCGGGGAGACCAGACGGCGGGTCCACGCGATGTGTTTAACAGACGGAATTGAATGCCTACCGCGTCTGTGATTTCGCCCATAATCCCGCCGAGCGCATCGACCTCGCGCACCAGGTGTCCTTTGGCGATTCCGCCGATTGCGGGGTTGCAGGACATCTGCGCGATCAGATCGACGTTCAGCGTGTAGAGGGCAGTCTTCAGGCCCATGCGGGCGGCCGCCATTGCGGCTTCGCATCCGGCGTGACCGGCGCCGACTACAACTACGTCGAAGTGTTCGGTGAATCCCGCCATGGGTGAGTTTCTATTCTAGCAACTGGCGGGAAATGTTGGGCTCACCACGGCCACGATCGTGCGTGATCCTGACTGCCGTCGCCCGCCAATTTCGGGCCTCCGATGTCAGTAAAACTCGCTTCTTGCCACTGCTCGGAGGGGAAATACCAGTTGCTGGCTCCGGCTTCGTGGTTGTTTCCGCCGGGACCGTAGGCGATGGTTTGATTGCGCCAGTAGTCCATCCCTATCTGGAGCAATGCTCCCTGGGAGATCCGGACGCGGGCTTTGACGGTGCAGCCTTCGAGGTGGCCGGATGGCAGGGCGGCGCGAGGCGAGGGACTCCAAAAGTGCCAGACGCGGTCGGGGCGCTGGCCGACAGGAAGCACGACCGCGTGGTTCGTCGCGTCGTCGGTTAGACGCATGGGTTCGTGCTGATCGGTGCCGAACCAGGGGTCGCGGCGGTAGAGTCCTCCACGAACGTCGCCGGCATCGTCGTTGAGCGTCACATCGTTGCCGTTGACTCGGCACGTGAGCTGCGTCGAAGCAATCTCTACCTGGGCCGATTCGTGGCCGGGGACGCGGGTGTCGGCGATGGCGATTCCCCAGAGCAGAGCGGACTTGAAGTCAGGTGGAGGCGGGACTGGGTTCACGTATCCGGCTTTGTAACTGACTTCTTCGGGGATACGAGAATCGTTCACGATTGCAAAGGCAGTCGGACTTGAAGCGCGACCTCGAGGTGTAACTACAGTGATGGCAGAGGTGACACTTTTGTGTGGAATCAGCGTGATGAGTTTTTCAGAGGAGATGAGTTTGAAGGCGGAGCCAATCGTGCCAATAAAGACAGCTGAGGTTTCCTGTAGATTCTCGCCGATTATTTCTACTCGCGAGCCTTCTGGGCCTCTGGTGGGAGAGATTCGTAGAATTTCCGGGCGGCCGGTCTCCGCGACTGCAGCTCCCGAGAGGAAAAAGATTAGCGATCCATGAATGAGCCTTCCGACCGAAGTTCGTTTCACGATGTTCACGCCGTTGTCCGGGACAGCACGGGCGCGGACGCCCGCGCCTACATTATCTGACGGAACTTGGTCTCGGTTGGTCTGAAACTGCATTGTCGCCGGGATGAATTCCCTTATTGGTCTGGACAGGGGCGAACGCCCGCGCCCGTACGGTCAGTTGCACGCGCCCCCGGGGCCCCGTATATTGGAGTGTTCCGGAGGCTTAATCATGACCACTGAGCAATTCTTCGAACAACTGGATACGCGGATCGCGAAATACGATTTGCTTTGCCATCCTTTTTACCAGGCGTGGAGTGCGGGTGAGCTAACGCGCGAGGATATGCGCGAGTATGCTCGGGATTATTACCATCATGTTGAGGCTTTTCCAATCTATCTGGCGGAGTTGGGTATCCGCCTTGACGAAAGTGAACTCCGGCGGGCGGTGCTGGCGAATATGGCGGACGAGAAAGGTATGGCGGACGGGTCCGGCGAGGAGTCGACGCCGCATTCCGAGATGTGGCTGGACTTTGCCGAAGGGATGGGCGCAGGCCGCGACATGCGTGGGCATCGACCAGTGCACGAAATTACCGAACTAACCGGGTTCTTCCATGGGGTAGCAAGTGAGGGCACGCCGGAAGAAGCGCTAGCAGCTTTCTACGCTTATGAGTCGCAAGTACCCCGGGTCGCGAAGGAGAAGGCGCGCGGACTGCGGCAGATGTATGGCGCTGAGGAGCGCGTAACCGCATACTTCACCCTACACTCGACGGCGGATGTCTACCACTCGCAGGTCTGGCGTCAGCAGTTAGCGAACCGCTTGGAGGCGAATCCGGAGATGGCAGAAAAGGCGCTGGCGGCCGGCGAAAATGCTGCGAAGACCTTGTGGCATGCGCTGGATGGAATCGAGGCGCGGAGGATGAAGAAGATCGCGGCCTAGCAAACGATTTCAAGGCATCAGATGGAGCTGGTGATTCGTTAGAATCATTGGCTCCTTTATTTTGCGGGAGATTCTTATGGCGAAAGCAATGCCAATCGGCGCTCGCGGCACGGCTGAAGAGACCGTCGAGTTCAAGCACACTTTGACTTCGCATCATCCCGAACTGCCCCCGGTGTATTCGACTCCTGACATGATCCGGTTGATGGAGACGGCGGCCTTCCATGCGCTGCATCCTTATTGCGAAGGCGATGAAATCACGGTCGGCACGGCGATCCACGTGGAACATCGTGCGGCAAGCGGGATTGGGGCGCGGATACGGGCGGAGGGAGTGCTGGAGTCGTTTGATGGCAGGTTTTATTCGGTGCGCGTCACTGCGTGGGATGATGTCCAGGAGATTGGGCTCGGGACGGTGGGACGGGCGGTTGTGAGTGTGGGACGGTTTCTGGAGAAGATGAAAGGGCGGAAGTAAGTTCGTCGGCGTAACAAGTTGCATAGGTTCTTCGCTTCGCTCAGAATGACAGCCTGCCGACTCCACCGCATAGCGAGGCTTGGGACGCGAGTCGCCCGTCACCACATGGGCCTTGGTTGTAGTATGTTGCCGTGCAGACGTTGCCCCAGAGTGTACTGGCATACATTCGGAAGCATGAGCTTCTACGGGCCGGGGATCGCGTTGGGATTGCTGTTTCTGGCGGCGCCGACTCGGTTGCTTTGCTCCTCCTCATGCTGGAACTGCGCAAGGAAATTGGCGTCGTCCTTTCGGTGGTTCATTTCAATCACAAGCTGCGCGGGGCTGAATCCGAAGAGGATCAGCGCTTCGTGGCGCAGTTAGCTCGGCAGCACAAACTTGAGCTACGGTGTGAAAGCGGAGAAGTAGCCGCTTATGCCGCGGAAAAACATCGGAGCCTGGAAACGGCGGCGCGCGAAATGCGCTACCAGCACTTTCGGCGCTTACTGCGGGAAGGCACGCTGAACCGGATCGCTACCGGGCATACTTTGGACGATCAAGCGGAGACGGTGCTGCTGAAGATTGTTCGCGGGGCCGGGAGCCGCGGGCTGGCGGGGGTTTATCCCCGGTTGTCGGTTCCTGGTTCTCAGTTCTCAGAGTCGTCAATCATTCGCCCGTTGCTCGGAACCCGGCGACGGGAGCTTGAACCTTATCTGCTTGATCTAGGACAGGGCTGGCGAGAGGACCGGAGTAATCGCGACTTGCGCCACATGCGCAATCGAGCACGGCATGGAATCTTGCCACGCCTGGAACGTTATCTGAACCCGGCGGTGCGGGAGGCTCTGGCGGAGACCGCCGAAATTGCGCGCGCCGAGGAAGAATATTGGGAACGGGCGGTTTCGCGAGTGCTGCCGCTGCGAGGGGGGCTACGCCTCTCGGTTTTGAGGGACTTGCCTCTGGCGTTGCGACGGCGGGCGGTGCGAGCGGCCGGCGAGTCTTTAGGAATGCAGCTCGATTTCCAGCACGTTGAACAAATACTCGCCCTGACGGCAAAAGGCGGCGGAACTCCTAAATCCACTGTCTTGCCGCACGGGTGGGTGGTTTCAAGAACAAAGGACGAGTTACGATTCGAGTCCGACGCGAAGACGGCCGAGGACTACGAGTACCTCCTTCCTGTGCCGGGATCGGTCGCGGTTCGGGAGACGCAATCGCGATTCGAGGCAGTATCGGTTTCCGGAAACGCTGCCGAAGGTTATAATCCCGAAGATTTGTTAGACGGGACATTACTGGTGGCAGAATTGAAAGTCAGGAGCTGGCGTCCAGGAGATCGCTTCTGGCCGGCGCACACCAAGGCCGCCAAGAAGATTAAGGAGTTGCTGCAGGAACGGCAGGTAACGGGGCGGGAACGGAAACTGTGGCCGGTGGTCGTGAGCGGGACGGATGTGGTTTGGGTTCGCGGCTTTCCTGCGCCAATGCGATTGCAGCCGCGAAACGACAAAGCGGTGTTAATTCGGGAGGTAAGGCTGTAAGAACATCTGGGTTCGACGCGGGCGGGCAAGTGGCCTGCTACCGCACTGACCGACTATGAACGCTAGCCCAAAACTCGGGCCGTTGCGCACCGTGATTCCTACCGAGCAGATTCAGAAACGTGTGCGCGAGATGGCTCGCCAGATCTCGGACGACTATCAGGGCAAGACCATTCATGCGCTGGCTCTGCTGGAAAATGGCTTCATCTTCATAGCCGACCTGGTCCGGGTTCTGGAAGTGCCGGTCATTTGCCAGTTCATCAAGCCGAGGTATCGCAGGGAAGCAGAGAACACCGCTGCCGGCTTTATGGAAATCTTTTTCAGCCACGAACTGGCAATCGTCGGCCAGCACGTATTGCTGATCGAGGGGCTGGTACATTCCGGCGTGACCAGCGAATTCCTGATGAATGACCTGCGAAGCCGGGGGGCGGCATCAGTCAAACTGGCCACGTTGCTGGACCGGCAAGCCGCCCGGAGAGTGCAATTGCAGCCGGACTACTTCGGCTTTCTGGTGGATGAAGCCTTTCTGGTTGGGTACGGTTTGGGATCACTCGAACAGACCCAACGCAATCTGCCCTACGTGGCCTCTGCGAGCTGAGATTCTCTGTGACTTAAGTCACGGCAAGAACTCCATCCTTTTTTCCACAAGAAGCGTTAGAATGATGGGGTTGGCAATTTCCTCTATCCAATCCCTGCGACTGGCATCTAATGATTCAGGCGGAGCCCCAGTTGCGTATTTGGAGATAGGGCGCAACCTTCTCAGGAGTTTTAGGTGAATTCAACAGTTAAGACCGTGGTTTTCTGGCTGGTGATCGTGCTCTCGGCGTTCCTGCTTTGGCAGGTGGTAAAAGCGGGCGGGCCGAGTCAAAAAGAGAAGGATCTGAACTTCTCGCAATTCATGACCGAGGTGGACCAGGGGAACGTCAAAGAGGTCACCATCAACTTGCAGGAAGTGCATGGCAAGCTGGCGACCGATGGCGCGACCTTCCACACCACGGTTCCCACGAATTACCCGGAAATGATCAAGAAGCTGAGCGACAAGGGCGTGAATATTACCGTCCGGGACGCCAGCAGCGGGAGTTGGCCGAGCTGGCTGCTGAACCTGGCGCCGCTGATTCTGCTGGCCGCCCTGTGGTTCTTCATGATCCGGCAGATGCAGACTGGTGGTAACAAGGCTCTCTCATTCGGCAAGAGTCGGGCGCGGCTGCTCTCCATGCAGCAGAAAAAAGTCACGTTCAAGGACGTGGCCGGAGTGGAAGAAGCCAAAGAGGAGCTGAAGGAAATCATCGAATTCCTGCGCGAGGCGCAGAAGTTCCAGAAACTCGGCGGAAGAATTCCCAAGGGCGTGTTGCTGGTTGGACCTCCGGGAACAGGTAAGACCCTGCTGGCAAGAGCAGTTGCAGGCGAAGCCAATGTTCCGTTCTTCTCCATTTCCGGTTCGGACTTCGTAGAAATGTTCGTCGGCGTGGGTGCGAGCCGGGTGCGCGATCTGTTTGAGCAAGGCAAGAAGAATGCCCCGTGCATTATCTTCATCGATGAAATTGATGCCGTTGGACGTCATCGCGGCGCCGGCCTCGGCGGCGGCCACGACGAGCGTGAGCAGACTTTGAATCAGTTGCTGGTTGAGATGGACGGCTTCGAATCGAACGAAGGCGTCATTCTAATGGCGGCAACCAACCGTCCTGACGTGCTAGATCCCGCCCTGCTGCGGCCGGGCCGTTTCGACCGCCGGGTGGTTGTTCATCGCCCGGATGTTCGCGGACGCGAAGAGATCCTGCGAGTGCATACCCGCAAGATTCCTTTGGCCGATGATGTTGATCTTTCCGTCCTGGCCCGCGGCACACCGGGCTTCTCGGGAGCCGATCTGGCTAACATGGTGAACGAAGCCGCATTGAGCGCTGCGCGTCAAAATCGCAAGGCCGTGCTCATGTACGACTTCGAACTGGCGAAAGATAAAGTTTTGATGGGCGTGGAGCGCAAATCCCTGATTCTCACCGAAGAAGAGAAGAAGGTAACGGCGTATCACGAGGCTGGTCACGCATTGGTCGCATCCAAGCTGCCCAATTCTGATCCGCTGCATAAAGTCACGATCATCCCGCGCGGCATGGCTCTCGGCGTCACCATGCAGTTGCCGATCGATGACAAGCACAATTACACCAAGGAATATCTGGAGACGGAAATCGCCATCATGATGGGCGGACGAATTGCCGAGGAGATGTTCCTCAACCAGATGAGCACGGGTGCGGGCAATGACATTGAGCGGGCGACGGAGTTGGCACGCAAGATGGTCTGCGAGTTTGGCATGAGCGATCTGGGTCCGCTGACCTTCGGCAAGAAGGAAGAGCAGATCTTCCTCGGCCGTGAAATTGCGCAGCACCGCGACTACAGCGAGGCCACCGCGATCAAGATCGACGATGAAGTTCGCCGCATCGTTGGCCAGGGTTACAACACCGCGAAAGGTGTTCTGGCGCAGGATAACGGCGCGCTGGTTAGAATCGCGCTGGCGTTGCTGGAGCGTGAAGTGCTAGACGCCAACGAGATCAAGATGATCATCGAGGGCAAGGAACTGCCCAAGCTGACGCCTCCGCCTAAGTCCGACGATGGCGTACAGCAGGTGCTGAAGCCGGAACCGGGACGACCCGGGATTGCCAAGGGCGGAGAGAGCCCCGCTAGGGCCTGACCTTTACGAATTGTCATCCCAACTAGAGCTTCTCTTCCCGAAGGGATGAGAAGCGGAGCGAAAGGACCTGCGGTTTCCGTCAGCCCTGAGAACGCAAATAGTGTGGGGCGGCCCGAAACGGCTGCCCCGAGTTGTTTCCCAGCTCTCTTTCAACCGTTCACCAGGTTCATCATGTGCTCTGGATAGCGTGCCCCAGCGATCGCATTGCGCGGAAAAACCTCATCGATTTGGCGTAGCTCCTCTGGGGTGAGGTGCACCTTCAGAGCGTCACCATTTTCTTCAAGATACTTGCGACGCTTGGTGCCAGGAATCGGCACGATGTCCTTCCCCTGCGAGAGCACCCAAGCCAGCGCCAACTGCGAAGATTTGCACCCCTTCTTTTTCGCGATGTCCTCAACCCGGCGTACCAGGTCAAGATTCTTCTGGAAGTTCTCCCCCTGGAAACGCGGAGAGAAGCGGCGGTAGTCATCGGAGGAAAAGTCCTCGAAATTCCTGAACTGGCCAGTCAGGAAACCGCGTCCCAGCGGGCTGTAGGCGACAAAACCGATTCCAAGTTCGCGACAAGTGGACAGGATTTCGTCCTCGGGATCGCGCGTCCAGAGCGAGTATTCGGTCTGCAACGCGGCAATAGGATGAACTTTCACCGCCCGGCGCAGTGTCTGCGGACTCGCTTCCGAAAGCCCCAAGTTGCGGACTTTGCCCGCCTTCACCAATTGCGCCATCGCGCCCACAGTGTCTTCGATTGGGGTGTTCGGATCCACGCGGTGTTGATAGTAAAGGTCAATCGTGTCCACGCCCAGTCGGCGCAGACTGTTCTCGCAAGACTGGCGGACGTACTCCGGCTTGCCATTGACACCGCGAACGTTGGGATTCTTTGGATCGCGAACGATGCCGAACTTAGTTGCCACCACGAACCGTTCGCGGCGCCCGCGAACAGCCTTCCCCACGAGTTCCTCGTTGAGGAACGGTCCATAGACATCGGCCGTATCCAGAAAAGTGATGCCGAGTTCCAGAGCGCGGTCAATCGTGGCCAGGGATTCGTCGTCATCACGTCCGCCGTAGAACTCCGACATACCCATGCAGCCGAGGCCCATAGCGGAAAGTGTGAGACCGCTCCGTCCGAGTTGACGAGTTTCCATAAATGCCTCCCGCAAGAAAATTAGAAGCGTGGAGCGAGAAACAACTATCTGTTTCACTAGCTGTAGATGCGCGTTCCAATGAGCAGGCATCACGCATTTATGCTCTCATGTTTCTGAATCGAGGTGCGACGATGAGTCAAGTCCCCAACTGGTTTGACCGGAAGTTCGAATTTTCGTTTCCGGTGGAGTTATATCCGAATCTCTGCGTCCGCTTGCGAGGCACGCCTGCAAGGCTGGAAGAGATTGTCCACGCGTATTCTCAAAAGCAGTTGGTGCGGAGAGCGGAGGAAAAGTGGTCGGCGCAGGAGCATGCCGGACATTTGCTCGACCTCGAGCCTCTATGGATGGCGCGAGTCGACGATTACCTCGCGGAGGCCGTTGAACTCACCACCGCCGATTTGAGCAATCGGAAGACTCACGAAGCGAGGCATAACGAGCATCGTGTCGAAGAGATTGTTTCCGACTTCCGGAAGGCACGCTTGCAACTGGTGGATCGGATCGGAGGGCTTGAGCGTGAGCTGTTCGCTCGCTCGATCCCGCATCCGCGGCTCAAGAAGCCTTTCCGGTTAGTCGACCATTTGTACTTCGTCGCGGAGCATGACGATCATCATCTGGCCCGGATTTGGGAGCTCTTACAGGTGCACTAGGGTAGACGCTCGCTCAGAAAATCAGGGCACAATCGCGATCAGAGGCTTGGCCGAAGGCAGCACTTCGCCGATCTCCACTCCAGGAACCCCAGCGTCATTCAGAGCTCGCACGAGTTTGGTTGCATCCTCGGACGCGACCGAAATGAGCAATCCTCCCGCGGTCTGCGGATCGAACATAATCGTTTTCATTTCCTCGCTGATTCCGTCTTCATACCCAACGACACACTCGGCGAATTCGCGATTCGCTTTCAACCCTCCGGGAATGTGGCCGGCCCGAACACAATCCAAAGCGCCATCGAGCAACGGAATGCGATTCGCGTGGAATCGAAGTGAAACGCCGGAAGCGAGTGCGATTTCGCGGGCGTGTCCGATCAGGCCGAAGCCGGTGACGTCGGTCATGGCGTGAACGGTGAACACGTCGTTGGTCATCGGCCGTTGGTCGTTGGCTGTGCTTCGCTCTGCCTGACCCGGTCGAAGTTCCGTTCCCGCACCTCCTGAAATCACCTCAGACGCCTTCTTGTTCAGAGTTGTCATGGAGGCGATTGCGGTGTCAATCCAGTGTTGCTTTGCTGCTTTTTTCTTGATCGCCGTCGAGATTACGCCTGTCCCCAACGCTTTGGTGAATAGCAGACGATCTCCCGCTTTTGCGCCGCCGTTGGTAAGCACTCTGGCGGGATCGATCAAGCCGGTGACAGAATATCCAAACTTCATTTCCTCGTCGCGAACGCTGTGCCCACCAATTACAGAGCAGCTGGCTTCGATCATTTTGGAAAGTCCGCCGGCGAGAATGCGTTCCAGGATCGCCAGATCGGCCTTCTCAGGGAAACATACCAAGGCAAGCGAAGTTAGAGGACGGCCGCCCATCGCGTAAACATCGCTGAGCGCGTTGGTAGCAGCGATCTGGCCAAAGGTGTAAGGATCGTCCACCATGGGCGTGAAGAAATCCACGGTTTGCACCAACGCCGTGCCAGGCCCAATCGAGTAAACTCCGGCATCGTCGGCATGATCGAAGCCGACCAGAACATTGGGATCGGCCTGTCGAGGCAGCTTGCCCAGGACCTTGTCGAGAATGGCAGGACTCAGCTTGGATGCACAACCACCGGCTTTGACAGTTTCGGTTAGGCGAATCGGCGTAGCATCAGACATGACGGCATTCTAAAGGAATTGCAGACTTGCCACTCTGAACAAGAGCAATAACCACGAAGGATACGAAGTAACACAAGGAAGAGCTTCATATCCATGGGGAAATCCGTGCGGATCCGTGGCTACTCTGACTACTTCACCGAGACGTCGGTCACTTGTAGGTCGGGATAGGCTTGATTCCAGTCGCTGCTGATGTGCTCGAAGGTGAGACGGAAGGGTTTGCCCTGGCCGGGCGCGAGCGGCGACAAGTTAAGGTCGACAGCATCAGGGTATGGCCCGCTGGTCTGCAGCACATGCAGCGGAACGTCCTCGGCTTGTGCGACTTCTCCCAGAGAGTTCTTGAACCCAACGTGGATGGCTGCGTGCGTAACGGTTTTATCGCCAGTGTTGGTGACGGTTCCGTCGATGTAGGTGACACTGGCGCCCACGAAATTCTCTGCCGCGCTCATCTTCAGATCGGAGAGTTTGAGGTTGGACGCGTAGGGATGAGGCGGCAGTTGCGCTTTTAGGACCGCCGCGGGTAAGCAGGGCGATGACGCCGACCACTACCACGACCAGCGCCACACCCAACAGGATCGGGAGCAAATTTGAGTCGCGTTCTTTTTCCGTCAGCGGAGATGGCTCGATGAGGCCGCCCATTCATTCAGATTGTACATCGACGATCTCGACGACTTCCTACTCGCCCCCGACCGTAAGCCCGTCGACTCTTATCGTCGGGCAAGCCACAGCGCCGCGGAACTCGAGGTCGTTTCCGATGTCTGAGATATTGAAGAACATCTCCTTCAAATTTCCGGCTACCGTGATCTCCTCCACGGGATAAGCGAGTTCCCCACCGGAAATCCATAAGCCCGAGCGCCGCGCGAATAGTCTCCGGTCACCAGATTGGCTCCGTGTCCGAGAAACTCCGTTACGTAAAGACCGTCTTTAATCTCCGAGATGATCTGCTGTGGCGTCTTTGCACCCGGCTGCAGGAAATAATTTCCCGGGCCGATTCCGGTGTTCCCGCCAATCCGCGAGAAGCGTTGCCAGTAGTCTTGAGGCCAAGTTTTTTCGCTGTGTATGTGTTC
>CAWCQY010000005.1:0-129599 GCA_963797795.1 uncultured Acidobacteriota bacterium | reverse complement strand
GGCCCAACGCGACCACGCGCAGCGCTCGTTCGGCTGCGTTGTTGTCGATTTCCAAGCGGCCGTCGTCGCAGTAACGCGTCAGCGCCTCCCACAATCCAAGCGCATAGCGGATGGCGGCCGTCGTATCTGACTTGCGAGAAAGCATGGTCAGCGAAACCTCGAACCATTCGTGCAAGGACTGGAGCAAAAGACGCGCCTGGGTGGTGCGAACCTGTTGCCGTTCGTCCGGTGGACGCCCGCGAATCTCTTTCTCAATGGCATACAGAGCTGCGATTCGTTCCAGAGCCTCACTGGCGATGGGCGATGCATGCGCTTGTTGTAAGTCGTAGAACTTACGCCGCACGTGCGCCCAGCAGGCGACTTCCTGAATGCGGCCATCCTCTTTATAGAGCTGATTGAATCCAGCGTAGGCGTCGGCCTGCAGTGCGCCGCGAAACCTGCGCAGATGTTGCTCCGGATGTTCCCCCTTGCGATCGGGTGAATACGCAAACCACACGGCTGGCGCCGCCCTGTCACCCGCGGGACGATCATCGCGCACGTACGTCCACAAGCGCCCGGTCTTGGTCTTGCCATTCCCCGGAGCCAGCACGGGCACGGGAGTGTCATCGGCGTGCAACTTACTCGCCGCCATCACATAGCGGCGCAGCACCTCGATCAGTGGTTCTAGCAACTGGCTGCTTCCACCCACCCAGTCCGCCAGAGTCGAGCGCTCCAACTCGACGCCCTGTCGCGCGTAAATCTCCGACTGGCGATATAACGGCAAGTGATCCGCATACTTTGACACCAGCACGTGGGCTAACAGTCCAGGCCCGGCTACACCGCGTTCGATGGGTCGCGTCGGAGCGGCCGCTTGCACGATGTGGTCACACTTGGTGCAGCTCAACTTCGGCCGCACGTGACGGACCACGAAGAAGCTGGCCGGCAAATACTCCAGCATCTCGCTGACGTCTTCGCCCAGCATACTCAACCCACCGCCGCAATCCGGACAAACCGATTCCTTCGGCGTATGGGTTTGCGTTTGACGGGGCAGATGCTCGGGCAACGGCCGACGGACCGGTTTCGCAGCTGCATTAATATTAATAAGGAGGGGAGATGCCGTGGCTGCAGACTTACTTTCCGGCTGGCTTGCGCTCTCCGCTGGTTTCGATTGCAGATCTTCCAGCCGCAACTCAAGTTGTTCGATCTGCCGCGCCAGCTTCTCCGACTTCCGTCCAAACTGCATCCGCTGCAGCTTGGCGATCAGCAGCTTCAGATGCTCAATCTCGCTTTCGCGCCACAGCAGTTGCTCGTGCTGCGCCAGGACCAGCGCTTTCAATGCCTCCGCCGGGAGCAGGTTCAGATCCGGAAGCATCGTGCTTGACATGCGCGGAGTATCGCATGAATCTTCGCGCTACGATCTTCTCCGCGCAAAAAAGTTGTGCAAAAGAACCTCACGCGTTACACCTCCAGTTGCGGATCCCACGTCCGCTCCGGCCGCCGCCAGTCAATGCCTTCGAGCAGCATGGATAACTGTGCTCGTGTCAACGAAACCGTCCCGCTCGCCGCCTGCGGCCACACGAAACGCCCGCGCTCTAAACGCTTCGAAAATAGACAAAGCCCATCGCCATCGAACCACAAAACTTTGATCAGATCGCCGCGCCGTCCGCGAAACACGAACACCTGACCGGAGAAAGGACTTTGCTCTAACTTGGTTTGCACCAGCGCGCTCAGCCCGGTGAAACCCCGCCGCAGATCAGTCACGCCCGCAGCAATCCAAACCCGCGTGTTCGTCGGCGGCCCCATCATCCCCGCAGGCACTCCAGCAACACCCGCAACAAAACCGGATCGGCGCTTCCCGCGATATGCACTTGCGCGTGGCGAAGCTCGATGTGAATCGTGCCCAACAAAGAAGTCGAGCAGGAACCCTCACTCCTCGGTGCCGTCGCCAGCGACGGCGAACTCTCGTTTACGCGAACCGGCAAGAGCTTGATCGCTCCGCTGCCCCCCAGTCGCCCTGCCAGATACAGCTTGCGCCACTTGAAAACCTGGTTCGCGTTAACTCCATGCGCCCGCGCCACTCTCGCCACCGACGCTCCTTCGCCCAACGTCTCCTCGACAATCCGCCGCTTCTCCTCCAACGTCCGTTGCTGCCGCTTCGGTATGACGGGTTGACTGGAAGTGTCCATCATTGCTCCAAGTGCACACTATCGCTCGGGTCCACATCGAGAGCATGACTTCCAATTACGCCTCTGTCCAGACGGCCTCTAGCGGACGCTTACGGACCTGCTGCCCGATCTTACGTTCCAACTCCGCGATCCGCGTCTCCTCCGCCCGTTGCTGTCCCACGCCGGGAAACGCTCGCTCCCCAAACTTGTCCACATCGCGGCTCCAGCGGTACAACTCCTGCCGGCTCACTTCCAGACTGCGCGCCACCAAGCCCGCTGGCTCTCCCGCCCGCAATCGTTGTACCGCATCCAGTTTGAACTCCTTGGTGAACTTCCTTCGAGATCCCATCCAGTTTCCCCTTTCGCTGCATTTTAGGGCTTAACTGGTTGTCTCAAAATTGGGGTCCACTCCAGTTAGCTTCCGGATAGCTTGTCGCTTGGACGGAGCTACTTGCTTTTGAAGATTCGCTTCATTGGGTGCGACACGGATTGACGCGTGAGTCCTGGCATTAGGCTCACAACTTCAGGCGCCGGATAGAAGTGTCCGCCCTACACAGACTTCAGCCGATGACTAGCCCGTCAGGCTCGCGCAGCAGGTGCAACGAGTCACGGTAGTGGGCATAGATGTCGCGCCGGTAGGATTCCATCGGACGAAACATAAGCATCCGACGGGGCACCCTCGTGGCCTTGTGCCAGGTTCGCTCGTATACTCCCACACTCTAGCGCCCTCAGCCCGGGCAGCTTTCGCTAAGCGGTCGGCTGTTATCAAGATCGACTGCGGTTGCCGCGAATTCTCGAAGGACAATTATCGATCGATTCGTGAACGCCTTGTCTTACGGGTGCCCGGTGCCCAGAAAAGTCGAGATGATGCCTTTCTGGTTCACTTTGCGTATGCGGTTGTCTTTGGTATCGGCGATGTACATGTCTCCTGCAGCATCAAACGCCACGCTGGAGGGATGATTCAACTCAGCCTCCGTGGCAGGCCCGCCATCGCCGCACTTGCCGGTTGGGGGGAGCAAGCATGCCGGTCGCCAGCTACGGTGTGGATAATGCCGGAAGCATCGACCATCCGGATCACGTTGTTAAAAGTGTCGGCAATGTAGATGTTTCCGGCAGAGTCAATTGCCAATCCAGCCGGATGATTCAACTCGGACTGGTTGGCCTGATGGCCGTCTCCCCGTGTAAACAATCCTCGCCTCAGCAGGCTGCGCCAAGGCTAGCATTCCCACTCCCGCCGCGCTCGCAGCAAGAGCATACGCATTGAGCCGCCGATGTAGGGACTCGGGAAGTTGTGAGGGAACCCTGGCAGGCCGTTTCATAATTCCTCCAACCGGGCGAGACATTATGATGCTGCGCAGAGAGCCAGTCAATGTGCTGCTCTAGTCCAACCCCAATCCCTATCCCCGAAAGCGAACAACACTCATGTCCAACTCCTTCAACGTCTCCCCCGTCTGGCTAGATACCGACACCTCGACCGGCGCAAGCACGAACTGGCGAGGCACTAGCGGCTGCACGCTTGCTGGGATCGGCTCGCATGGCATCAAGCCTACGCGCATCCTCGTGCTTCCTGCCGCTAGCGGTACCGCTATCGCAGCAGGCCCATTGTCGTTAGGGACCCGCAATCCTCCACGGTCCTGCTGACCATACCTATCGTTACGCCCGTTGCCACCGAACCGTTTGAGATCATGCAGATCTGCTAGACCAGACCTCGACCCTGTGGCGGGACTTCGTGGTCACGGGATTATCGAGTGCGACCAAGGCTGCGTTGCTGATATGGTACCGGACGTAAAACGGCAGAATCAGTCGCCCTCGACTGCTAACTCGTCCCGCCGCCAGATGGCAAGTCCAGGTGCTCCCATCGCGAGTGCGCCTAGCGTGGCGGGCTGGGGAGTATCTGGAATGGGATTGGTCAGGTAAGCACCGGGGCCGACCTCGTTGGTTGGATCGTCCGCCGCGCCCTTCTTCCTTCCGGTGACGATGGGTTTGTTCGCGATGGTCTCATAGGCGTAGCCGGTTAGCTCAGCCGTGGGCGGAAAGGTAAGCGGGCTAATCTTTCCAAATCGCGCCCAGCCGAAATGGACCTTGCCGTTGATGGAAAATTTCACCCCGAGGTAGGCATTCGTCTTTACATTCAGCCACGGACAAAACCGCCCGTATCCGGTGAAGGATGAACTCGCAAAGAACATGTAGAGAGAACCTGGTCTAAACGGTTGCTTTGGCCCGACTCTCATCCCCTTAGGCAAGGCAGATGCGCACGCATAGCGGAAGCTGTTCGACGCAAAGGACAAAACTTGATTCCGTTGCAATCCCTCGACCTTCAAAGTGTTGCGCCAAAACGGTTCAGAGGTCGACACTATGGAACGAAGCAAGAACTCGAAATCATTCTTGCCGTCGTGGTTGAGATCAAGGTAGAAGGTTTTGTCAAGCGGAAGGTTCCGGTGCGCAGACGTGTACACAATCTTGGACTCGGCGGGTTGGGCTAAAGCAAGCACTCCTACTCCGGCAGCTCCTGCTGCGAGAGCATACATGTTGAGCCGGTGACGAACTGAATCGGAAAGGTTGGCAGTCTTGCGGGGCCCGGAAAGTCGTTTCATACGTCCTCCTAGTACTACTGTGTTATAAAAAGGGCGATCCACAAAAGGGACAACCCGAGAGTTGTCGGAGCAGAACCCGTGCGATGGTTTGTCGAAGGGTAGCAATGGACCAGGGGTTATGCCGCTCCACGCGTACCGGGCGAACCCCGAGGGCGGAACTTGAGCGGCATTTCCGGGACGGGTAAGTCCACTTGACCGACGCGAGCGGAGGGGGAAAAACGGCTCCGCTCGGCCACCAGGAACCCATAGGCCGCAATACAGAGAGTCGCGTGATGATGAAAGCCGCGCCAGCCTCGTCCTTCATAGTGGCCCAGTCCAAGTTCTTGCTTCAGTTCTTGGTAGTCACGCTCGATGATCCAGCGCTGCTTAGCCACACGCACCAGATCGGAAAGGTTCGTGGAGGCGGGCAACGTAGATAACCAGTACTTGGTCGGTTCGGCTTCTTGCTTCGGCCACTCGATCAGCAGCCACTCCTCGGGCCGAGGCTCGCTGCTCCAGTAATCGCGATGGGCCGCACGCACGCGCACAGCCGCAAAACGGGAACGGAGGGGTTTACGAGTTCCTTCCCGCCAGCGCACCGTCTTCCAGTGGGAGGAAGGCAAGCTCATCGCCAATTCGCGCACTGCAACCGGAGCATGCTTGTCATCACGGCGTAACAGCTTGGTGGGACGTCCGATTCCTTTCCACTTCCGTTTGGGTAACGGTGCCTGGCCTGGTTTCCACACACTCACCGACGACTGGATACCCACTGCGTACCGCAAACCTAATTCGGTGATGCCGTCGCGAAACCCGGTGTCGTTGCCATAGGCCGCGTCAGCCAGTACCGGAGCGGTGGGGATCTCTCGGTCCAGGGCGGTGCGAATTTGTTGCAAAGCAATTTCCGGCTTGGTTTGAAAACTGATTTCCGGCGGTATGCCCGTGGCCTTTCTCCGCCTCTTATCTTGGGTCCATACTTCCGGTAAGTAGAGACGCCAGGCGATCGGCAAACTCACCTCCGCAGTGCTGATCGACAAACTCACCGCCACCCGGCAGTTCTCTTGCTTGCCCACTTGTCCACAGTACTGTCGCGTGACTCCTACCGAATGCCTCCCCTTCTTCACCAATCCCGTGTCATCGACGATCCAGGCTTCGATCGGTCCTGGCTTCTGCATGGCGGGCAGCGCATACCGACGCACCGCTTCCAGAATGTCTTCATCCCTCCAGGGCGCATGGGCCACGACATGGTGCAACGACTGATGGGTTTGGCGCACGTTGTCGGGGCAGAGACGAGCCGCCATCGGTTCCACGCTTTTGCGTTCCCCGGGAAGCAGCAAACCGGTGCAATAGGACTTCAGAGGGACCACGCGATCCAGGTGCCCCGCGGCTTGCGCCAGGCGATTCATATAGGCCGCGAAGCGTTTTTGCTGGGCGCCTGGCGCAACAGCATGGGCGCTCATGACCAGCAACTTAACATTAAAGGATGCAGTCCGGGGTGGTTTCTCAGTCTAAGGTATCGACTTTATAACACAGTAGTACTAGGCGTGCCGTGAAATTATCCTCCCGGGGTTGTGGGATTGTCAAAAGTTTGTACTCGTCCAGTAGATAGGTGACAGTTTTCATTCCTTTCTTTGAGATGAGTTCTGGTGCAGGAACTGCTGAGGAGTTAAGTAGCCCAGAGCCTGATGGGGACGAACGGTGTTATAGATAAGCATCGAAACGTCGTTGCCAACGATAGAACGTCTGGCGGCTGATGCCAAAGTGACGGTAGGTATGGGCCACATTGCGGTGGTGGTGATAGAAGTCCATCCAGGCTAACCGAACCCGGGCTTCCCGGCTGAGCTCCACTCCGATTCGAGCCAGTCGGCTCGTACCGGGCGGTTTCCCTTTGCGAACTTGCATATCGACACTCTAATCCGAGTGTCACTAATCTTTCTGAACGAAAACACGTGCCGGCCTAACCCAAACCGCAATTCCTGTCCCCGAGCTTCCCCGAAGCGCTGCGCTACCCGAAATCTTGTCCTCTGCGGTGGAGCAGTCAATCTGTTGTCGGGTATGCTTATGGGAACGGGCGATGCACCCTTGGGGCGACGCGTACGCGCGTCATCTGGCAGCGATGGGCGGGAGACCAGAAGATACAAGGGGAGATGGAAAGCATGAAATATGCGCAGCGCCTGGGACTTGGGTTCACGCTGGCTTTTATATTGGCGTGTGGGAGTTCGCCCCCGAAGACCCTTATCGGGCCGTGGCAGTTCACACTGACATCGTCGGCTTCTCCCGGTGTTAGCTTTACCGGCAGCACTACGCTCGGGCCAAGCGGAACCGGAATTACCGGGACGGTGGCCTTTAGCAACAACCCATGCGCGACGAGTGGTCTGCTTGCAGGCGGGAGCAGCGGCCCGAACGTCTTTTTTCAGATCACGGAAGGCGATCAAGTGCTTTCTCTGACGGGAACCGTCAATTCCGCGTATACCGCGATGTCGGGCACCTATACTGCAACGGCTGGCGGATGCACGAATGGGGACACGGGTTCATGGACGGCAACGGCGGGGTAGGCCAAGGGCTTTTGCTTAGCGGGCGGCACGAGTTTGTAACGGCCCTCGGGGGCGAGACCTGGGGCTATCGGTTCTGTCTGGTTTTATTAATGATGGAGATATTTATGTTCACTTCGCGGCCGATTGGATTTGTTAGCAGTCCCTATAAGAACGCGGGGGAAGTCCCGAGGGGTCTTGGCGCGAAGCATGCGGCCGATGGAGTGCTTAAGATTCTGCCCGAGTTTGAGGCGGGGCTTACCGACATCGAAGGCTTTTCGCATCTCGTTGTGATCTGGGAGTTTGATCGCTCTCATGGATTCGAGTTGCTTGGCACGCCGCCTTCCGACAATCGGCCGCACGGTGTGTTTGCGACCCGGTCTCCGCGGCGTCCGAACCCGATTGGCCTGACCAACGTGGAGCTGCTCCGCCGCGAAGGAGTCGAGCTGCACGTTCGGGGCGTAGATATGCTGGATGGGACGGCGATTCTCGATATCAAGCCCTACCTCTCTGGCGTCCCGCAAGAAAAGCTACGCCGCGGATGGCTGGCCGAGGCTGAGGCGCGAGCGAGGTGATTTGGAGAACCTGGGTCTCGAACGGCGCGAGACCTGGAGCAGCGGTATCTCGGGGGCCTCGTGGTATACTTTTTAGTCGCCTGCGGTTGGTTTCGAGGCAATCCCGAGGGTAATTCAGTGATCTCCTCTACGGGCGCGTCTTTTACGGTTAAACCAGCGGAATCAAGATCAGCTCAATTCAAGTTTACTGAACACGAGGTATAGCCATGTCCGGGCACTCTAAATGGGCCACAATCAAGCATAAGAAGGGCGCGCTCGATGCCAAGCGCGGCAAGATTTTTACCCGCCTGATCAAGGAAATTTCGATTGCCGCCAAGAACGGCGGCGGTGATCCTGACGCCAACCCGCGGTTGCGTGGCGCCATTCTCGCGGCCAAGGCCGAGAACATGCCGCAGGACAACATCAAGCGGGCAATTCAGCGGGGTACGGGCGAATTGCCGGGCGCGACCTACGAAGAGTTCGCGCTCGAGGGCTATGGCCCGGGTGGGGTGGCGATTCTGCTCGACATCAATACGGATAATCGGAATCGCACGGTCAGCGAGATTCGTCATGTGTTTGGCAAGAACGGCGGCAACATGGCGGACGCCGGTGCAGTGTCTTATATGTTTCACAAGAAGGGCGATATCGTGATCCCGAAGTCAGCCGTGAAAGAGGACGACCTGATGGCAATTGTGCTCGATGCCGGCGCCGAGGACTTGCGTGACGATGGCGACAACTGGGAAGTGCTGTGCGCGCCTTCAGCCTATGAGGTGGTTCTGGAAGCCGTCAAGAAGGCTGGCATCGAGCCGACCTCTTCGAGCGTAACTATGATTCCGCAGAACTACATCAAGCTGGAAGGGCCGGCGGCGAGCACCATGATCCGGCTGATGGAAGCGTTTGAAGAGCACGACGATGTGCAGAACGTGCATTCGAACTTCGATATCGACGAGAAATTGCTGGAAGAGGTTGCTGGTTAGAGGCTTTCGATCCTGGAAATAAACCGACCCATTCTGGTGACCGGAGGAGCCGGTTTTATCGGCTCCAATTTTGTCTTGCAATGGCTTGCGGCCGAAGGCTCTCCGGTTGTTAATCTGGACAAACTTACCTACGCCGGGAATCTCGGCAACCTGATAAAGATTTCTAACGATCCTCGATACAGCTTCGTGCATGGAGATATCGTGGACCGAAAGCTGGTCAGCGAACTTCTGGGACGCTGCCGTCCGCGCGCCATTGTGCACTTCGCGGCCGAGAGCCATGTGGATCGCTCGATTCATGGGCCGGATGATTTCGTGCGCACCAATGTGAACGGCACATTCAGCCTGCTGGAGGAAGCGCGAGCTTATTGGACGGAGTTAGGTTCAGACGAAAAGGCGGCGTTTCGCTTTCTGCATGTGTCGACGGATGAGGTTTACGGATCGCTGGGGCCGAAGGATGCGGCGTTTTCGGAGACGACTCCTTATTCTCCCAATAGCCCGTATTCGGCCACCAAGGCGGCTTCTGACCATTTAGTGCGCGCCTACCATCACACTTACGGAATGCCCGTCCTTACTACCAATTGCTCGAACAACTATGGGCCGTATCAGTTTCCTGAGAAGCTGATTCCGTTGACCATCCTGAATGCGATGAATGGGAAGGCGATTCCTGTCTATGGCGATGGGAAGAATGTGCGCGACTGGTTGTATGTGGCGGATCACTGCGATGCGATTCGCACTGTTCTTGCGTGCGGGCGGGTCGGCGAAACTTACAACGTGGGCGGGCGAAATGAGAAGCGGAATCTTGAGATCGTGCACTCGATCTGCTCGATTCTGGACGAGCTGCGACCGGCTGATCCGGTGGTACCCCACAGCAAGTTGATTACCTACGTCCAAGATCGGCCCGGGCACGACCGGCGCTATGCGATGGATACGCGGAAGATTGAGCGCGAGTTGAAGTGGCAACCGCGGGAGACTTTTGAAAGCGGGATTCGTAAGACGGTTGAGTGGTATCTGGCCAACGAAGTGTGGATTCGGGAAGTGACGAGCGGGCATTATCGGGAGTGGATTGCGACGCAATATTCAGTGTGATATTTCAGTCTTAGGTGCTGGCATCTGATGAAAGGATCAATCCTGTTACCTCAGCGGCTAAAGCCTTTAGTGATTCGCGGGCTTACCGCTGGAAGCGCCGTGCCACACAAAATCGAAGCTTTTCCTAAACCTTCTAAATAGTGCATAGCGACGACGAATGCCAACTCACGATTCCACGCGAAAGTCTCAATACAAGGGCATCATTCTGGCGGGCGGATCGGGCACGCGGCTTTATCCCGTGACCCACGCGGTTTGCAAGAGCCTGCTGCCGATTTATGACAAGCCCATGATTTACTATCCGCTGTCCACGCTGATGCTGGCTGGGATACGCGATATTTTGCTCATCTCGACGCCGGAGGACCTGCCGCGGTTTGCGCAGTTTCTGGGGGATGGATCGCGCTTCGGCTTGAACTTTCAATATGTCGTTCAGCCGCGGCCAGAAGGCATTGCGCAAGCATTTCTCGTAGGCAAAGAGTTCATCGGTTCTTCCTGTTGTGCGCTGGTTCTTGGGGACAACATTTTTTATGGGCATGATCTGGTGAAGTGCGTGCAGGAGGCTGGCTCAAAGACCCAGGGGGCGCGGGTATTTGCTTATCCGGTGCAGGATCCCGAACGGTATGGGGTGGTTGAGTTCGACTCGGAGGGGAAAGCGCTGAGCCTGGAGGAAAAGCCGAAGGCTCCGAAATCTCGCTACGCTGTAACCGGACTTTATTTTTATGACAGTCAGGTGGTAGACATCGCAAAGTCGCTGAAGCCTTCGGCCCGCGGCGAACTGGAAATCACCGACGTCAACAAGCAATACATGAGACAGAAGCAGTTGGATGTTGTGGTGATGGGACGGGGGATGGCGTGGCTCGATACGGGGACGCATGAGTCGATGCTGGAGGCGTCTTTGTTTATTCAGACCATCGAAACCCGCCAGGGGCTGATGGTTTCGTGTCCGGAGGAAATTGCGTATCGTTTGGGATACATCGGCGCGGAGCAACTTGAGGCCACGGCATCTTCCATGAAGAACAATCGTTATGGCGCGTATTTGCTGCAATTGCTGAAGGAAAGAGTTTTCTGACCAAAAGGTCGTGGCCCGGCTGAAGCCGGGCCCCTTCAAAGGATCATTTATGAAATTGCGCTACGGAATCGCGGCTGTCGCCTCGTTGGAGTATGGGCTCTCCATGTTGCTCGAGTCGACCGCGGTGGTCACGTAATCGTAAGTTTGCCCGCTTTGGACTGACGTGTCGGTATAGCTGGTCGTCGCATTTACCGACGAGTTAAGCTTCGCATAAGAGCCGCTTGAGCCGATTCGGCGATAGATGTTGTAGCCGATCACTTGTGAGCTGCTAGGATCCCAAGAAAGCGCAACGCTGTGCTGGGACTGTTGCGTGCCCGTCCCCGTGAAGGTTTCTGTGTCAGGGGAGTTGGTGGCGTTGCTGTCAAATACGACGCTTCCCGGTGCGCTTCCGGCGGCCTGCGGAGCGAAAGTGACCGTGAACGGGACGTTCTGCCCGGCGGGCACAGTGACCGGGAATGTGATGCCGCTGAGCGAGTATCCCTGGCCATTCCAGGCTGCGGAGGAGACCGTTATGTCGGAACTGCCTGCCGTTAGCGCGCCCTGTTTGACCGAGTTGCTGCCTACAGCCACGTTCCCGAAGCTCATGGTGGTCGGAGAAACGGCCAGCTGTCCCGCGCCCGTACCGCCGCCGGGAGGTTGTTGTTTCGAGGCCGAGCTAACACCCTGACAGCCGATAAGCACGACCATCGCAGGCACTACCAAAAGGCAGCCTAGAAGGCGAAACCGGCGCGGCGTGGATCTGTTGTTCACTCCGCAATTATCTGAACAGGTCTCGCTGTCCGTCTAGAGGCCCCTAAGCCCTGACCCCACGGCAGACTCCGGCCGCTACTTTGGTAATCCCGCCGTTTAGGGTGTTTGCAGGTAGGGGATTTAGCCGCGCGTCTTGGTCCGCAGGCGATATAGGGAAGTGGTCGCGGTTATGTAGAGCGTGCCGTAATCATCATCGCCCCAGGCCAAGTTGGCGGGCTGTTCAGGCATTGCGATGGTGCCCAGGTGATTGCCGTTTGCATCCCAAACCCAAATGCCCTTTGGGCCGGTGACGAACACGTTCCCGTTCTTGTCGACTTTCATGCCGTCCGGCACGCCGTCGTCTTTTTGGCCGGGTTCCTCGCCGAAAATGCGTCCGTTTTTAAGAGCACCGTCGGCGGCAACGTCGTAGACGCGAATATTCCGCTTCTCGCTGTCGTCGACATAGAAATGTTTGCCGTCGGGAGAAAAGGCGAGACCGTTCGGCTGAGCCAGATCCTTTGTGAGCAAACTTACGTCGCCATTTACGCCGAGACGATAGACACCCTGGAACGGGATCTCCTGCTTCTCACCCGCAACCAGGTCCATGGTCGGGTCGGTGAAATAGAGTGCCCCATCCGGGCCGGTGACTACGTCGTTTGGGCTATTGAGTTTTTTGTTTTGATAGCGGTCGGCCAGAATCTTGTATTTCCCGTCGGGCGTCACTGCGATAATGGCGCGCAAGACGCTGGCGCAGTCGATCAAGCGATGTTGGCGGTCGAAAGTGTTTCCATCGGGATCGCCCAGCGCGATCACTACTTCCTTCTTGCCGTCGGGATAAACTCGGAAGATTTTGTTCAGAGTTTCATCGCTCACATACACGAATCCCTGTGAATCCCAAACCGGCCCTTCGGTAAATCCGAAGCCCGTGGCCACAGCACTTAACTTGGCATCGTGATCCACGAGATCCCAGAAACGTGGCGATTGGGCCTGCAGTTGAAATTCTTGCGAGGGGTGAGCGGCCTGAACGAAAGTTCGAGTCTCGAACGCAAAAAGGAGAAAAGCCAGGACGCAGGCACATGGGATGGTTAATCTCTTATTCACCGGGAATAACTCTGGACGCTACTCATCGACTTTCCCCGCAATTTTTGCTTCGCTCGTCTTGGCTGAGTTGATTAGGAAACTCACTAGGTCGTCCAAGTCTCCAGGGCTGAGGGTCGAGCCATAGTCAGAAGGCATGAGCGCTTGCGAACTGAACTCCATGCGCTCAATATCCGACTTGAGAAAAAGGTGGAAGGTTCCGTCGAGCGACTGTAACTGCAGCGAAAAATTATCCTGGTTGCGTATCCTGCCCGTATATTGTTGGCCCGCGCGAGTTACGACAAGAACGCTGCGGGCCTGCTGGTCGCTTTGATTAGGTTGCGTGATCGCGGTTCGAATGTCTTGAACCGAATGGGTGCGCCCGTAGCCCGACAAATCGGAGGCAATAAATCCTCCGCTGCCCGCGACCATGTGGCATCCGGAACAGCCGGCCTGTCCGTAGAAAAGCGCTTTTCCGTGAGCCGGATTGCCGGGCAGCGCCGCGGTTGTGGTTGCTCCTTGCAGAATGCGCAGATAGGCGATCACGGCTTTGACGTCGGCGCTTGCAAGCGAATGGAAGGCTGGCATTCCAGCTCCTGGAATACCTTCCTGAACGATGTCGACTAGATCAGCGTCGGAGAGGCGCTGTGCCTCGCGCTGCACAATGCTTGGAGCGCGTTCTCCGCCTTTGCCATCCAACCCGTGACAACCGGCGCAGGTTGCCGCAAAAATTCTCTGTCCTTCGGGATTGGCTCGCTTAATTTGCGGTTTCTCCCGCTGCGCGGAGGATTGCAAGCCCAGAACGAAGCAGGCAGCGGCTAGAGCCGAAGTCCCTGAAAGGAACAGAGAGAGTCGCTTGTGAATATGCCTGCTCCTCTTTTGAGATGCCCTGCGGAAGAACCCGGCTTCCGTAGATTGCGACCGACCTTCGCCCAAACCTAGAAAAAGAACTTTGCTCCTATCTGCATGATTCGCGGCTCGCGCGCGGTGCTCACGATTCCGAACTGCGAAGAGTTGATCTCGCCCGGAGGATTCAAGAACTGAGCATGGTTGAAAAGGTTGAATGCCTCAAAGCGCACTTGAAGTTCTTTGGATTCGGTGATCCTGGTTGATTTCAGCAACGCCATATTCCAGTTATTGAGACCGGGACCATGAAAGAAACGACGGGAAGAGTTTCCGAATTGCCCAAGCGCTTCATTGCTGAAGAGAGACGTGTCGAAATAGGAGCCGCCCTTGCGCGGATTCGTAGTGGCCAAGACGTGTCCGCCGGCAAAATTCGGAACGTCGACCGGGATGGCGTTGGCGCCGATGAGAGAATTGTCGTCATTCTCGGTCAGAGTGATGGGCAGGCCAGTAGCGAAATTCGTGACTCCCGACAAACTCCATCCGCCGACAACCCTTTTAGCCCAGCCCGCGCTGACGTACTTGTCGAAGGGCAGAGCCCAGTTGTAGCTGAAGACGAAGTTGTGCATCACGTCGAAGTTGCAAAGGGAAATACTGAGTGCTGGGTTAAACGGATTGGTGGAGTCCTGCAGGCCGGAGGCGTTGTCCATACACTTGCTGTAAGTGTAGCCGGCGAGAAAGCTCAGCGAACCGCTGGTGTGGCTGAAACTGAGTTGCAGCGAGTTGTAATGAGAATTGGCTACAGTGGAGACGAAGGGATTGGTGTCAAAAAGTGGACCGAGCGGTCGAACGGCTGGAATCGTCTGGTTCGAGGCGGTAACCCAGGGTGTGCTGGTTCCAATACTCTCGCCGTTCGGTCCGACCGTTACCTGGAAGGGCGGAGTTTCGCTGAAGGGGCCACATGGGCCGGCGCTGTTCGGTGCGAGATTAGCCGCATTGTTCAAGAACAAGCACTCGGCTGGGTTGGCGGGGTTGGCCTCGATGGATGTAACCAGCCGGTGACCTTCGTTTCCCACATAGCTGGCGGTCAGCACAGTATTCGCCCCAAACTGGCGTTGGATAGAGAGTTCGTAGTTCTCGGAATAAGGGAGCTTGTTCTGGTGATCGAAAGAGAAATCGTAAGAGAGGGGTTCGACTTGCGCCCAGGGGAAAGTCGTATCGGGGTTCGACGGTGAAACGTTGGTGGGAGGATATGGAAATGGAAAGCGCTGCCCAACACTGGCACCGCTCGAACGGGTTAGGTAAGGGGACTCGAGAATCGGCGGGGCGGCGCTACCGTAGTAGAGGCCGTAGGGCGGATCGCCGACTTCGAGGAATTGTGAGAGATCTTCCACCGAGCTGTAATACAGGCCAAAGCCGGCTCGAATGCTGGTTTTAGCGTCGGGAGAATAGGCGAAGCCGAGGCGAGGCGAGAAGTTGTGCCACTGTGTGGGCGCCAGGGTTCGAGGAACACCGGGATCGCCGGCAACCACATAACCCGGAGGCGCGCCCGGGAACTTTACTGACTGCTGGCCCGGGATAATCGTTTCGATCTTGTTCTGCGTGTCGTACCACGGCATGCTCGCTTCCCAGCGCAGGCCATAGTTCAAAACCAGGTTGGGAGTCGCGCGCCAGCTGTCCTGTCCATAAAGAGCGTAGTACTTGCTGCGGGAATCGAGGATTTGCGGGCTGGCCTGGGTCAAGCTATCAGGCGCACCAATCAGAAAGTCGGCGAAATCGATTCCTGTCTCGGTACCCGAGAAACCGTATTGGCCGTTTTCTGCAGCGAAATTCCTCTCGTTAATTTGGTCGTAGTGGAACTGGCCACCGAATTTCAGCGAGTGCGTGCCCATCACGCGGGTGAAGTTGTCCAGCCATTGAAAAGAGTTGTTGTATTGCCTCGTGCTGACCTGCGGAACTCCGACCTGGAAGTTATTGAAGACGAAGTAGGGCACGCCTTCGATGCTCGGCGCGATGGGACTGATTCCGCCGGTGGTAGCGTTCCAAGGTGTGACGAAACCTAAGTTAGCCAGGCTGTAAGCCGGTCCGACTCCGCCCGAAGGCTGTCCCAAGGCAATCGTATTCCGCACATAACTGAAGCGGAATTCATTTACCGCGTAAGCGCCGAAATTCTTGGTATCGCCCAAATTCACCAACTGGGCGCGCCCGCCAGTGCTGGCATAATAGGCGAAACTGGAGGCCGGAACGTTTGCGCCGCCGTTGGGAATTGGCGAGTTCAGCAGATAGTTGTCAATGAAGTAATAGACAAACAGATTGCCGAAGCGGGTATTTTGATCGATGCGAATTCCACCCTTGTCGTCGCTCAGTTTCTGAGCGTAAGAGGAGGTCTCGTAGAAGTTGTCGGGCGCATTCGGCTGTGGAATGAGGCCCAGTTTCAGCATGTTCACCGCCACGGGCGACCACCCACTCTGCGGGATGACAGCATTAGGAAACACGCAGCCGCCGTTGGGATTGTTGCTGGTGCATCCGGGAAAATAATAGGGTTCGTTCGGCGCCACCGCGTAGCCCAGTCGTTGCGAAAGGATCGAGGACCAGGGGTTGGGGCTAGTGGGGGAGGGGGAGTCGCTCTGTACGACGCCGGTGAGCGAATCCGCCGAATCTGAGAAGTTGCCGGTAAAGTTTGCGGACGAAGGCATCTGGACATTTATCGTGGGCGCCTGATTCTGGCGCGTGCCCTGATAATCGACGAAGAAAAAAGTCTTGTCTTTCTTGATCGGACCTCCGAAGGTGCCTCCAAACTGGTTCTGTTGAAAGACCGGAGTCTTGTCCGTGGGCAGAGAGTAGTAATTCTTGGCATCGAGTACCGTGTTGCGAAGGAATTCAAATCCACTTCCGTGGAACTGGTTGGTTCCTGATTTGGTGACGACGTTGATCTGTCCACCACTGTAGTTTCCATACTCGGCGTCGAAGTTGTTGGTAATAATCCGGAATTCTGAAATCGAGTCCAGGTTCGGAATAATTGCGGCTCCGTTGTTCTTGCCTTCCTCGACGTTCGATCCGTTCACCATGAAGCCGTTGGCGGTCTCGCGCTGGCCGTTGACTGACTGATTGCCGGCGTTCAGGGTGCCGTCGACGGCGCGATCGCTGATTCCTCCCGTTCCAGTGTCGACCGCGTTGTACGGAGAAACGCCGGGCTGCAACGCCAGCAGGTCGGTGTAGGATCTGCCATTCAGGGGAACCGCGGTCATCGTTTTGCCGGTGATCACTTCGCCCATCTGGGTGCTTTCGGTTTCCACATGAACGGCGTCGGTTCTGACCTCGACTTTTTCGCTGATGGTGCCCACCGAAAGGGTCGCGTCAACGCGGAGGGCAGAGTTGGCGTTGATCACCAGCCCGGTCTGGGTGAAGGTCTTGAATCCAATTTGATTCACCTGCAAGTCGTACGTGCCGACCGGAAGGGCAGGTAGACTGTAAAAGCCTTTCGCATCGGTGGTGACTGTCGTTTTGACCCCGGTCTGTGTATCGGTTGCAACGACCGTGGCCCCCGAAACCACAGCGCCGCTGGGATCGGTCACGAGTCCGGAGATGCTGCCGGCGATGCTGGCCCAGGTGATGCCGATTGCCAAACCCAGGAATAGAAGCAGTGGGACGCTAGAGCGCTGATGATTACGCATGCCCGACCTCCTGCCAGACGAAAGCGATGCCAGAGTCAACTTCCTCATCTGGTGAAATGGCTGTTCAAGTTCTGAAAACATTTCTGTTATCTGAGTATCTGACACGACGGTTTATCTCAAATGCGGTACCAATGTCAATAACTACTTGCACTATATTAAAACGTTTTACAAGCCGATAACTCGGGCCTTCCGCGGTAGGGCCGTAATCGAAAGCATACAATGTTGATCCTCCGAACATCGACTATTTCTGCTTTACAGCGATTGCGGAAATTTCAATGCGCGCATCGTTGACCAGGGCCGCGGCCTGAATGGTTGCGCGGGCTGGCTTTGGATCGGGCAGAAAGCCCCTGTAAACCTTGTTCATGTCTCCAAATTCGTGAATATCGGCCAGGTAGACGTTAACGGAGACGATGTCCTTCAAATCGAAGCCAGCAGCTTTGAGCACTTTCTGGACGTTTTCAAGAGCCGCCTTGGTCTCGGCGGCAATGCCGCCCACGACCAGCTTGCCGGAATCATCGGAGCCCTCTTGCCCGGCGACGTAGAGAGTATTCCCGGCGACGATTCCATCGCTGAAGGGCAGGCCCTTCGCATTCGACAAATTCACCGCCTGCCGTTCCTGAGCGTTGCCGAACTGGTTGGGCAAGATTGTCAAGCCGATCCCAATCGCCAGGATGGAAAGCCGCGCAATTTCCTTCTGAGTGGTCATCGTGTCCTCTTTTCAACGTAGATGGATTGGCTCTTCCCTGTGATGAAAAACAGTGTTAGAGTCCGCGCAAATATATATAACAGGGGGATGGAATGGACAAACTCAATCGGTTTGCGAAATCGCGCAGAATTTTGTTTTGGGTCGTCGCGCTATTCGTTCTCTGTGCACTCTCGGGCCGGGCGCGGTTGATTCGGGCGCAGTCGGCTGGAACCGCGATCACACCTGAAAGCAGCAGTGCGCTGATTGCTGATTATCGGCGGGTTGAAGTCGCGTCTGTCTCGGATGCTCTTGAGCAACTCACCGGCAAGCGGATGTATATGAGTCATCGCATGCGGCCGATATTTACTGCGAAGTTTGCTGGCTTTGCCCGCACGGTTCAACTCAAGAAGGACGAAGGCAACAACGATCCGACCGCGTTGAACGGAATGCTCGCGGCCATCGATCAGGGCTCTGCGGATTCGGTTTATGTCATGGCCGTCGAAGACGGGGCCGACATCGCGGGCATGGGTGGGTTGATGGGGACAGCCATGGCAGCGCGAGGTTACGCGGGAGCTGTAATCGACGGCGGCGTGCGGGACGTGGCTTATCTGCGCAAGATCGAATTTCCCGTGTTTGCCACCGGCATTGTGCCGTCGACTTCTGTCCACCACTACCGTTTCGCGGGATCGCAGATTCCCGTCACTTGCGATGGCGTCACCGTCAATCCGGGAGACATCGTCGCGGCCGACACCGATGGGGTCGTGGTGGTTCCCGCCGACAAAGGCCAGGAAGTGCTAAAACTCGCTCAGCAGCTCGATTTCAAGGAGCACTCGATGTATCCCCAGATTGAGCAGATGAAATCAATCGAGGAGGCGGTGAAGAAGTCCGGCAGGCTGTGACGCGGGACGCGGCTATTGCAGAAAATCGGTTTTCATCAGATAATTCCGACTTTCATTTTTGTTCGGGAAGAAAATATGCCCGATCTCCCAGGCCGGCGCTACAACATCACGGCATTACAACGAGGCTTGCGTCTCCTCCATCTGTTCAGCGAATCGCCACGCGGACTGACTGCGAAAGAGGTCGCGAGTCTTTCCCGCCTGCCGGTCAGCACGGTGCACCGCTTTCTAGTAAATCTGGTCCGCTCAGGATTTCTGAACTGTGGCGGAGATGGCGTTTATCACCTCGGAATTGCGTGTTTTGCCATCGGGCAAGCTGCTCTTGGACAACTTGATATTCGCCGCCTCAGTCTGCCGTATCTTCAGGAACTGAATCATCAGACCCGTGAAACCATTCACTTGACGGTGCGGCATGGCCTGGCCGCAGTTTATGTCGAGAAGCTCGATTCGCCGGAGCAATTGCGAATCCACTCGCGGATCGGGGCAGGTGTTCCTCTCTATTGCACCGCCGTCGGCAAAATCATGCTGGCTTATATGCCGGAAGACGAGCAGGAGACAGTGCTTCGCCAACTTGAACTAAAGCGGTTGACGCCGAACACGGTTGGCAGCCTGCAAGAGTTGCAGACAGAGCTGTATCGCGTCCGCAAGAACGGATATGCCTGCGATATGGAGGAGCACGAACTCCACATTCGATGCATCGCCGCGCCGATCTGGGATCACACCGGAGGCGTGTCCGCAAGCCTGAGCCTTACTGCGCCGATGGTGCGAATGCCGGTCAGCCGATTGCGGCAACTCGCCCCTTTGGTTCAAGGCGCCGGACTTCGGATCTCCCTGGAGTTGGGATATCCGAAAAACGGCAAAGGGGTCAGCCAGTTGCCATTGCGAAAGGAAGTCGTGGAGGCGCGAGTTGCCAACCGAGCTTAGGGGCGGGCCTCGTTGACTCTTTGGGAGTCCCAAGGGCCGCCGCAGGGTAGCTGAGACCGAGATTACGAAACGGGAGATGACCCAGGCATGCGGGCGGCGCTGAATATCTGTGTTGTGATGAGTTGTCTGCTGGCTCTCGCGAATGAGAACTTGACAGCTCCTATATCTGCAGTGATCGATGTGCGGTCCGAGGACCTGCTGGTGCAGCCGCCCGCGGCTAACTGGATTTCCTATAACGGCGATTATTCCGGCCGCCGTTACAGCAGCCTTTCTGAAATCAATTCCAAAAACGTCGGACGTTTGCAAGCCGCATGGGTGTTTCATGCGCGCAACTCCAGCCATCTCGAGGTTACTCCCGTGGTGGTGAATGGAATTATGCTCGTGACCGCCTCTAATGACGCTTTTGCTCTTGATGCCAGCACGGGACGGGTCTTGTGGCACCATTCGCAACCTATCTCGGAAGGATTGATCGACGACGCGTCGGGGCATATCAACCGCGGCGTTGGGGTGTGGAAAAGCCGCGTCTACATGGAAACGGACAATGCCCACCTCCTCTGCCTGGATGCGCGGTCGGGCAATTTGATCTGGGATGTGGCATATGCGGACTGGAACAAGAACTACGGCGCCACCAGTGCGCCGCTGGTGGTTAAAGATAAAGTGCTGGTAGGCACTTCAGGCGGCGATGACGGCGTAAGAGGCTTTCTGGCCGCTTATGACGCCGCGACGGGAAAACTGGCGTGGAGACTTTGGACGATACCGGCTCCCGGGGAATCTGGTTCCGATAGTTGGCCTGGCACCGCGTATTTGCATGGCGGCGGCACTACCTGGATGCCCGGAACTTACGACCCCGAGCTCGACACCATATTCTGGGGCACGAGCAATCCGGCGCCAGATTTTGAAGGCGCGACGCGTCCCGGAGACAACCTTTACACAGACTGCCTGCTCGCCCTGGACGCCGATACCGGGAGGCTGAAATGGTATTTCCAATTCACCCCTCACGATCTATTCGACTACGACGCTGTAGAAACGCCGATCCTTGTCAATGCTGTTTACCAGGGGTCAGCGCACAGGTTGCTGGTCGAAGCCAATCGCAACGGTTACGTGTACGTGCTCGATCGCACGGACGGAAAGTTCCTTTCCGCGACGCCATTCGTCGAAAAGCTCAACTGGGCGAAAGGAATCGATGCGCAAGGCAAGCCCATCCGGTCGGGAATCAAGCCTACCCCGGATGGAACGCAAGTGTGTCCGGGATATGCGGGCGCGACCAACTGGTATTCGCCTTCTTACAGCGAGTCCACCCATTTGGTCTATTTCATGGCTTTGGAGGAATGCGAAACCTATTTCTCGAAGGATCCACCACAGCGCTTTAAGGAAGGCGAAATGTACTATTCCACCGGAGTGAAGCACATCGCCGAAGAAAAGTCTCAGAAGGTTCTGGTGGCATACAACCTGGATACAGGCACGTTTGCGTGGAAGTATCCACAAGTAGGCCGAGGACGCTCTTCGGGCGGGACGATGACGACGGCGGGCGGCCTGGTGTTCTTTGGGGACGATGCCGAATCCTTTGAAGCCGTGGATGCGCAAACAGGAAAGGCCTTGTGGCATTTCAATACCGGGCAGGAGATGAGCGCGTCTCCGATGAGCTACGCAATCGGAGGCAAGCAGTATGCGGCGATCGCTGCGGGAAGCGATATTTTCAGCTTCGCGTTGCCGTAGTGTGAGGATCGAGAAAAGATTTTAACGGACGTAAGGGAAGGAGCAGCACCATGCATCTCAGTTCAAGGTGGAATCGCCGGGGATTCTTGGGTGGCTTGGGAGCCGTCGCCGGTCTGTTGGCAATGCCGCTCCGATCATTCGGATGGAATGGGCCTGGTAAGAAGGACACGGGTCTGACCGGCTTCGGAGAGTCCGGCAATCCCTATGAGGAACTGGGAGTGACGACGGTCATCAACGCGGAAGGAACTATGACGACGCTTGGCGGTTCGCTGATCCGTCCGGAAGTCGAAGTGATCATGGCCCAGGCTTCGCGGCACTTCGTCAGCATGCCTGGGCTTGAAGAGGCGGCGGGGAAGCGAATCGCGCAGATGCTCAACTTGCCCGAGGGATACAGCGCACTGGTTACCTCGGGCGCGGCTGCGGCCATCCAGTCTGGGCTGGCGGGCATTCTCACCGGAGACAACGAGGCATTGATTAAGCAACTCCCAGACCTTGCCGGGATGAAGTCTGAGGTCATCATCCAGAAATCGCACCGTAATCCGTTCGACCATCAGCTCCGGGGCACCGGAATAAAACTGATTGAGATCGAAACCCGCGACCAGTTGCGTGCCGCTGTGAACGACCGAACAGCCATGATGCACTTCACCAACTTCGCCAATGACGCCGGACAGATCAAAGTGGATGAATGGGTCAGGCTCGCGAAGGAATACAAGCTGCCGTGCTTTAACGACGCGGCGGCTGACACACCGCCCGTTTCGCATCTTTGGGACTACACCAACATGGGCTACGATCTCGTGTCATTCAGCGGCGGGAAGGCGATTCGGGGGCCGCAGTGCGCGGGGTTGCTGATTGGCCGCAAAGACCTCGTCCGATATGCGTTGCTGAACAACAGTCCTTATGAGGACACGCTGGGGCGCGGCCAAAAAGTTGGGAAAGAGGAAATCATCGGAATGATCAAGGCGCTCGAACTCCATCTTAAAGAGGATTATGACGCTCTGGACAAGGAATGGCAGGATCGCCTGGAACTGGTTTCTCGCGAGATCACCAAAGTTCCCGGCGTAAGCACGAAGTTCTTCACTCCTGCCATTGCCAATCACGTTCCGCACATGCAGATCATCTGGGATTCAAGAATCCCATTGACGCCGCAGCAGGTTTCACAACTGTTGAGGAACTCGAAGCCTTCGATCGTGATGTCAGCCGGGGAAGAGAAGCCGGGCCTGGCAATGAATTCGTTTATGTTGCAGCCGGGCGAAGACCAGGTGGTTGCCGCTCAACTCTCGCGCATTTTGCGCGAGCATTCGGCTTAGCCGATGGATTTCGGAGAAGATTGCATCCGATGAATTGCCGCGCTCACAAATCCCGATCCATTCATTTACGGCACAGGCATGCGGAGCTTAGATCCTTTTTTCTCCAGCCAGGCGTTGAATTCGTCGACCATCTGCTTCGTCCATTTGGCATCGATTTGCCCGGGTGTGTACTTGCCTTCGCGGAGCATTGTGTGGCCCCATTCGTCGACCATGTGATCCATTTCCGTGTCGTCGGCCAATTTCTCTGCCAGTTGAGGAGGCACGAAAGTGATTCCTTCCGGGTCGCCGATCGCGATGTCACCTGGCATCACGGTTACTTCTCCGATTCGAATGGGAACGTTGATTCCCGTCAGCATAACGTTCTCCAGAGCGGAAGGATCGACCCCGCGAACGTAGCATTGGAATCCGGGAATTTTCTGAATCCCGGTGACGTCCCGGATGGCGCCGTTCACGATCAGGCCGTTGTGGCTCTTGGCGTAGATGGCAGTCGAAAGGTTGTCGCCCACGATCGTGCTGTAACGGATCTTTCCGAACAAATCGACGACCAGAATGTCGCCCGGCTTCAGAATGTCGATGATCCACGAATTCTCATCGCCAATGCGGTTCTCTTTTTTTCCGTTGGAGCGAATCACCGAGTCTACGTCGGGCCGTTGCGGCATGAAGACGGCGGTCACGACGCGGCCGACCAGTCGCGGTCCGGGGTTGATCACCTTCCATCCACCTTCGAACTGGTTGCGATAGCCAGCGTCTTGCAGCACGTCCCAGGCCTCGTCCGCGGTAACCTCTTTCAGGCGCGCCAGCACCGAATCCGAAACGTTCGGGCGTCCGTCCGGAAACCGGTCGCCATGCCATTCCGGCGTGAACTCGATCCGTTGCTCCTGGGAAAAAAGGCCGAGTTGCGCATCAGCTGGAAGAACCAGCGCGAGCGCCAAACAACTTGCAACTCCGACAAAGTAAGCAGCTCTGGTCATAAGTTTTCCAGGTTGAGGACTAACTTCGTGACCGCGAAAGTACCACAACGTCGGGCGACCAACAATTACCAATCAAAATTCGCGATGCGCTTTTGTGCGAGTCGGTGAAACCATGGCGAAATTGAATATCCGAGCGAAGCGCGAGTGCATGTGGGACCTGGTAAGCCTTGGCGAAGTCATGCTGCGGCTCGATCCGGGAGATGATCGCGTATCAACAACCCGTCATTTTCGAGCCTGGGAGGGTGGAGGCGAATACAACGTCGCTCGTGGACTCAGGCGCTGTTTTGGCATGGACACAGCGGTCGTGACAGCACTCGCGGACAACCCTGTGGGGCGTCTGGTTGAAGACCTGATGCTGCAAGGAGGGGTGAGCCAGAAATACGTACGCTGGGTGCCTTATGACGGAGTTGGAAGAAGCGTGCGCAACGGGCTGAATTTTACAGAACGCGGGTTTGGTGTCCGCGCAGCGTTCGGATGCTCAGACCGCGGGCATACCGCCATCTCGCAAATGAAAACCGGAGATGTCGACTGGAAGAAAATCTTCTCCGAGGATCGAGCACGCTGGTTTCATACCGGCGGAATTTTCTGCGCGCTTTCAGAGACCACTCCACTGGTTGCCCGCGAAGCCATGGAAGCGGCGAAGCGTGCGGGCACGATTGTTTCTTACGATCTCAACTATCGCCCGTCGCTGTGGAAGGCAATAGGAGGGAAAGACGAAAGCTCAAGAGATCAATCGCAGCCTCGCGCCGCTCGTCGATGTCATGTTCGGAAATGAAGAGGATTTTACCGCGGCGCTGGGTTTCGAAGTTGCTGGTTTGGACGCCGACCACTCGAACCTCGATCCGGCGAACTTCGAACGAATGATTGAAAAGGTCGTTCAGCAATTCCCCAAGCTTGCGGTCATTGCAACAACTCTGCGAAATGCAAAGACCGCGACCGTGAACGACTGGGGAGCCGTGTGTTACTACGACCGCCGTTTCTACCGGGCGCCAGTCAGGGAAAACCTGGAAATCTTCGATCGCGTCGGCGGGGGCGATTCTTTTGCTTCGGGATTGGTTTACGGCTTCTTATCAGGGAAAGACCCACAGTGGGCCGTCGAATGCGGGGCGGCGCATGGCGCGCTCGCAATGACAACGCCCGGCGATACATCCATGGCAACCCTGGCGGAAGTCCTGCAGGCGATGAAAGCGCAGACGGCGCGGATTGAGCGCTGAGGAAATCCGACAAAGTGCCGGTATCAACATGACTATTGATGACGTGATTCGCAGGATCGGAGAGATTGGGATCGTGCCCGTGGTGCGAGCTGCCAGCGTCGATCAGGCAACCCGTGCTGTGGAAGCGATCTGCGCGGGCGGCATTCCGGTTGTCGAAATCACCATGACCGTTCCCGATGCGATCGCGGTCATTCGCCATGTTGCCCGTCAGTACGGAACCGACGTTCTGATTGGAGCAGGGACGGTCACGACAGCCGCTCAGGCCGAGATGTGTATTGCTGCCGGCGCAGAGTTCATCGTGAGTCCGGGTTTGTCGTTCCCGGTCCTCTCGGCGGCACATTCTTGCGGAAAGCTGGCGATTCCGGGAGCGCTGACACCGACCGAACTGATGAACGCTCAGCAAAACGGTGCCAGGCTGGTTAAGATTTTTCCCTGCGGCAATGTTGGCGGACCTAAGTATTTAAAGTCGCTGAAAGGTCCTTTTCCGGAGGTGGCCCTGATTCCGACAGGAGGAGTCAATGCATCGAACGCGGCCGAGTTTATTGCGGCCGGAGCCTTTGCCCTTGGGATTGGCGCGGAGTTAGTGAATACAGAGGCACTGCGAGAAGGGAACCTGGCGAAAATCTCACAGTACGCTCGCGAGTTGGTTGGCGCGGTCCTGTCGGCGCGCGAATCGACTGCGGCGAGAACCACTCCTGCACATTAGGCCGTAATACTACGACGAGCTGCCAAACCATATACCTCCGTGCCGTCAGGTAACCTGTTTTGACGTTACCCTGAGATTACTAAAGCGAGCCGCGGGGCCACTTTTAGGCCATGTACTGTCGGGAGCCCATTCGCTAGTCTTGCTTTAGAGGTTGCACCGCCTGGTTCTGAGTTCTTTCAGGGCAGGTTTTCCTAATCGCATTGGAGGCAGCATGAAATCAGCATTCTTCACGGTCTTACTGCTCGTCGGTGCAGCTCAGGCGCAACAGAACTTTCTGACAACCAATCCCTTACCAAGTGCTCCGAGCACGCAGAAGTTCTGGAATCTGGAGAACAAGATTGATTTCTCGATTCTCGCGGGACAGATCACCGTCGATGCGATCACGACCCAGCAGGGCTTAAGCAATGGCTTCCGGGAAACCAACCCCGTGCTGCGTCCTTTGGTGACCAGGGGCGTGGCGGGTGAAGCAGCAGCGTCTGCTCTTGGTTTCGGGTTTGGCGTTGGAACGGCGTACTTGTTGCATCGGACCCACCATTACAAAGCCGAGCGCATCGCCACGCGGACCATGGTCGCAGTCGAGGGTGCTTTTGTGGCCAACAATCTCGTACGACTGTACTGATGAGGGATTACGGTCGATCTTAGCAACTCTTCCTCGTCTCCATTCTTGAGTGACGTGCTGCATCACTGCTTCCCGCAGACCCTTAGCTAATCTTGACTCGGTAGGCCATCCATCGCCTCCGGCGTAGCATTGCGGAACTTTCCACTTTCAAGACTGACCAACCGATTCGCTCAGCGAGCGACCGCGGCGTGCCTAGGGACGCTAGTAAGGGAGAAGATCAGCCCTAAAGAAATTACTAGTAAAACAAACTCATTCGTTCCGACGCCGAGAAAAGACCTTGGATTACGTCGACGGATGGTTTATCGTGGCCGACACGAAAGTATGGCAGCGGATAGGTCAGCCGAACTACTCGGGAGAGGCAATGATCTTCCTTGCTATCGTAAAGATCTGGTTGCAGGAAGTTGCGAAGGTTCGGAGAGGTATTCCAGCCATGAATTCTCCTCGTTGTCTGCCTACCCTTCTAACGGCAATATGTCTTTGCACTTGCGGTTTTCCTCCTAACGCGTGGAGCGCGCCCGGCTTTCCTGGGTCAGAGGACGCGAAGCCTTCCGAGCCGGCAACAGTTATTATTCCCGGCCCTTTGCGTTCTTTCCTGCGGATGGCCGGCATCAGCCAGAAGGTCTCGCCCGAAGAAGTCCTGCCGCTGCTGGCTCACAACGTGTTCGCACAAGGTTATGAGGGCTCGCGAGACGGGGGCCGGCCAACCGAATTTCTGATTCTGTTGAGCCGGTATGTCCATCAGGCGAAAGAACTGTCTGCTCTGGCTCCCGGCGGGATTATTCGTGTTTCGAATTGCGAAGAGGCAATGCCCCTGTTGCACGTACTTGGATACCGGGTCCGCCAAGACTGTGGACGGAGCACAACTTCCCTGGTGACTGCCGATCCGGAAAGAGCTTTTCTTACGATCGACTCCGGTTTTCCTCTTCCCGAACTTGAAGAGACGCTCCAGGGAGGCAAGCCCTTCGTTTACACCTTCCCCGCCTCTCGAGTTCCAGTGCTTTTTTCCGAAAGCGATTGGACTGCGCTGAGCAATGAGAACAAAAAAAGTACGCGAGACCTGGTTGAAACTCTCTTGCGTGATCCAGTTGAGGCACGTCTTTACTGGGCGTTGTCTCGGAGTGATGCCGAAACCAGAGCTGTTCTGCGGCAGTCTGTTGGGTTAGGAAGGCTACTTCCGCTCGCCGCCGTCCTTGATTTTTACGGGAGCCATATCTGCGTTCGCTCCGGACGCGTGATCGTGCCTGGCGGCGTGGGCGCGGATTCTGCGTGGAGGAATTTAGTGGGGGCGAGCCCAGAGTCGCCGAAAGACTTCGTTGTGCCGTTGTTGGCGAAAGATAACGGCTGGCTGGCAGCTTATTTTGACGCTCTGTCGCGGGCCAGCCAGACTCAACAGGCACACTTCACCGAAACCCGCCTGCGGCGTTTCTACGAATCTTTTCGGGGGCAGACGATCTCTCCCGACGCAGCAAGACCGTCATTCCGTCCCGCTCCTGCGCTCTTGCTTTTGGTGACCCGGCTGCAGTGGGATGCTAACGGCGAACCTTACGTCCCGGGAAATCTGGAAGTTTGGAAAGAGATCCTTCGCCAGAAGAACGATTCGAAAATTATCCGCGACCAGGGCAAGCACGCCGGCCACTTGAATCACCCGGAGCAGTTGGCGGAAACGATGTTTGCGCTTTGCCGGGTGGAGACCGAGAGCGGACCGCTGCAAATCTATCTGATGTTGAGGGAACTGGACAGTAGGCGGTCTCCGCAAAATCGCCTGAGTCCGCAAACTGTTCTCTTGCTCGCCAGCAAGTTCACGGCGTTCAGCAATCAGTATTTGATCTTCTCTGAGTTTCCAGAGTTGAACGACTCATCCATTACGCTCTTTCTGAATGTGGCGGAGAGCCTCGGTAAGATTTCCAACCACACGCTGAGGGGCAACGCGATGGGAATCTTCGAGGCCAACGTGGGGATTTGGCAGATCCTGGCGCGCCAGGGACAAATCAAGAGCACAGCGCTGAACGATTCATGGCAGAGCTTGATTAAGCCCTTTAGCAAGATCGCCTCATCTCCTCAGCTCTTCGACGCCGGGCGCGACTCATTGGGAGGTGTGTTGCTGGCGGCGACCGGACAACGGAACGGTTCGCAGGATGAAATCATCGATTTGCTTGCGGGACCCAGACAGGTGAGTCCAGACGGCCAACGGATGCACCAGGAGATGGCCAACGGAATTCGATCGGTGTTGGACGGCCAACGCCTGGTTTCTCTGGATACGATCCTGGCTCTGGGTGCCGGTTTGGAGGCGATGGCAAAAGGAGCGGCAGTGGGCGACAGTTTGATTCCGTTAGCTGGAGAGCTTCGGGAATTCGAGATGCCGCGTCCGATCTTCAGCAGCGGCGAGAGAACTCAATGGGCGACTGGAGTCTACAACAATCGTCACACCGATTTGCAGATGCGCACGGATTTGACGAAAGTGATCAAGGCGCCGGGTTCTCGGGAGCAATTAGCGGAAGCGCGCGGCCAACTCTGTCCGTTCCTCAGGGATACGCTTGTGGGTTTGAACTATGCCTATTACGAACCACCGGGCGCGCAAATTCTGCACAACAACCCGCTTTTCGTCCGCTCCCATGATTTCTCGGGAGATACGGTCGCGGGCCTGGAATACGTCTGGCAAGCTCCTCAGCTATTTGGCGAGGGCTCTCCGGCGGGGGGCGGAGCCCATTTGGTCGGCTCGCTCGCCGATCTGCCTTACGTGCTGGCGCAGGTCGAACAGGATTTCATCGCGCCAGAAAACGTCCAGGCTCTGATCTGGCGGGAACTGGTGCCCGGCCTTCTGATAAACGCGACTCTGCCTCGATGGTGGGGCGTGAGCCAGAGTGAACTTCATGCCATCACACTTTACCAGCGATCTGGAGAGGAGCTTTTGACGGCTTCGGTGGGGAACCAGCAACTGCGCGGCAAAGTGATGAATATCCTCTCCGATCGCATGGATCCGAACGTTGTGGCCCGGGTCGAGCAGGCGATGGCTACAGGACGTCTGGCAGATGCGGCTCCTCAAGTCACCCCCGCGGACACGTTTTGCTTGGCGGTCGAGTTTCGTCGAAGATTTTCTGCGGAGCCCGTTTCCTGGGGACCGGCTGGTCAGGAATTGGAGGGGTTGAATCGTGGGAATCCGACAGACGTCAGTTGGGAACGTCTGTCGCAAGACTTCGGCGTACCTCATCCCATCTTGGCAGACAGCTACTCCCGCGAACTCCTGAATCTGAAACCGTTTCCAGCCTTCGAAGGTTATTCCAGCCGCTTGCTGGCCGAGACTTGGGATTCCAACAATTTGTACTGGGCACGGTTGGCGGATGAACAGGGGTACTCAGCCGGTGATGCTCAATCGGTTAGTGCCTCAACTGACGCATCGCATGGTCGAAAAGATTTTCGCCAGCGACTTCGAGGATTGGCCGGCTATGCTTCGCGCCATGCGAGAAACCGGCGAAGAATTTCGGCAGGGTAAGATTGCTTCATTATCAATGAGTGGCACTGTGACGGTGCCTTGAAGTGTTGTCTTGAAAAACGGGGTGCGTCTTGGCTTGTGGACTCGCCGGAATCGATGAGGCCGGCGGCAAAGCAGGAGTTATGACAAAGAATTACCTTCTATCTCTTGTATTAGTGCTGATCCTCTTTTCGGGGCCCGGTGTTCGGATGGCCGCGCAGGAAAGCGAACCGAACATTCGCGTGGTTGTCGACATGGTGCAGTTGAACGTAGCGGTCACGGATAACAAAGGCAACTACGTCACCGGCCTCCATCCTTCAGACTTCGCTATCGTCGAGGACAACATTCCGCAGAAACTCGCGACGTTTGGAGAAGGAAACGAACCTGCCTACCGAGTAGGGGACAGTATGGACGGAAAAACCTCGGTCCAGGCTGCCGGGCAACCGAACCAAGCGGATCAAAAGCTATCCGCGGACGACGGGTCTCAGAGTTTAGGATCGATGATGGCTGGGCGCCAATGTTTTTCTTCTCTTTGACACCAGCAATTACATGTACCGCGGCTTTGTCTTTGCGCAGGATGCTATCGCCGATTTCGTGCGGTCGCTGGAAAGCGCGGATAAAGTCGCTTTTTACTCTTACAGCCGCGACCTGTCCCGACCCGCTCCTCTGACCGCCGACCGCGCCGCAGGTTTTACGAGGTGTGCGCGCAACCGTTGCGGGAGACGACGCCGCGCTCTATAACTGCCTGCTGCTGACCATAAAAGATGCAGCCCACTACACCGGAAGAAAGGTCGTCGTTGTCTTCTCGAACGGGCCCGACAACTCCAGCATGGTGCCTCCCGAGGACGTGGCCGAGCTGGCCCAATCGACGGGCACGGCGATCTACATGATCAGCACGCAGTTGGCTAAATTGGAGCCGGTTTCCACGGCGGTCTTTGAACGCATGACCGCTGCCACTGGAGGAAAGGCCTATTTTGCAAAGAGCTGGCGAGATGAACAGCGAGCCTTTGCCTCGATCCGGGATGATCTGGCGCATCTCTATTCCCTCAGCTACTACCCGCAGATAAATCCCAACCGGGGATGGCGCGGTATTACGGTGAAACTGGTGGGTGAGCATCTGAAGAAGTACCACATCCGGACCAGGAATGGATATCGTCCGCAACCCAATCGATTCACAGCGGAGAGTGCTTCGACCGCTCTTTCGGTGGGCGCTCCGAGCAACCAGTAGTCGAGTTCAGGGCTTGACTATGACCATCACGACTCCGTGGGATTGAACCGGTGCGGAAAACTTGCCGGTAAATGTGCCGACATCCTTCTTAAGCCACAGATCGCGGATCGCCGCTGGTAAGTGATCGGGATAACCGAGATCCTCCCAATTCACGCTGATCTCATGATCCGCACTCCCGCGATTGAACAGAACAACGGCGCGACTGCCATCCTTCATTTGCTTGGCCCAAACTTCCAGGTCGCCGTTCTTCTGCACACGCCCGCCTTGGCTGCCGAGCGGGTCCTGATCGACTGCGGTCACTTCCTTGTTCGTCAGCATGTCGCGAATTTCCGGGCGCATGCTTCGCAAATCATTGCCTGCAATTAGCGGGGCCGCAAGGATGGCCCACAGGCTGAAGTGAGAGCGATATTCGGTGTCGGTCATACCGCCATTGCCGACTTCAAGCATGTCCGGATCGTTCCAATGGCCTGGAGCGGCAAAGCTGGACAGGCCTTCTTGCATATCCAGAATGTCGACCACGCCGTTCGCGCAGCAATCCCCGTTTGGCCATTTAATGCGGCCTTGCCACCTATCTGTGATGTCACCAGTTGTGCGCCACAGGTTACCCCCCGCGTCTTTGCCCCAAAGCCAGGGTTTGTGAGTCCCCCACTCGCAGATACTCAACACAATGGGGCGTCCGGAAGCATCGAGTGCCTGGCGCATCAGGGCATAACTTGCGGGTGCATCTTGAGTGGTCGTGTTGCACCAGTCATATTTCAAATAGTCCACATTCCAGGCAGCATACTGGCGAGCGTCCTGAAACTCATGACCGAGGCTGCCCGGTCGCCCGGCGCAAGTTTTGCTTCCTGCGTCCGAATAAATCCCGAACTTCAGGCCCAGAGAATGAATGTAGTCCGTCAAGGCCTTTATCCCGGAAGGGAAGCGCTGCGGGTCCGCAACGATTTTGCCGTCTTGGTCGCGTGCCACCTGCCAGCAATCATCGATGACCACGTACTGGTAGCCGGCATCCTTCATTCCCGATTTCACCATGGCGTCGCCAGTTTGCCGGATCAGTTCTTCGGTGACGTCACACCCGAACTTGTTCCAGCTATTCCATCCCATCGGCGGCGTCGGTGCCAGCGTCCCATCCTCTGCGTAGGATGCTGCCGAGAAAGCAAGAGCGATCACTATGACTAGTTCGGTGACGAGCATGGGCCGACGGAAATGACTGTCGGACGCCGAACACCCCCTGACATCATGGACTAAGTCAGAATTCCGCTTCGATTTCGCTCCGCGCATTTCCGCAGGGTCTCCCAGAATTGGTTCGGCCGTCTCGCTTTGTTGAATCGACCGCATTTTATACGAGTTCGTGCCGGCAATTCAGTTCTGCTGATATGGACTGTCACCGGCATTTGCGAGTATGCTATGGCGCAAATGTCACGTCCTGGTGCGCACAACCCATGAACTTCAAGTTATCCGGGTTCCACTTCTTTGCCCTCGTGCTCGCTAACCTAATTCTCTATTTGGGCGCATTTTCGCAGGCCCTATCGCAATCAAACCACACACCTGCGATACAAGACCAAAACCCCAGCAACGTTCGCAGCAAAATCTCTATCTATGATCTGGATGCCAAGAGCATTCGCGTAGTTTATTTGGCGGACAAGCTCTGGGAGGCACCGAACTGGTCTCCCGACGGCAAGTATCTACTGGCCAACTCGGGTGGCGCGCTCTACCGGTTCGCTCTGGATGTCAATGGAAAAGCGCAGCCAGAGAAGCTGGCGCTCGACGCCGCGTATGAGTGTAACAACGACCACGGCATCACGCGCGACGGCGAACTGCTGGCGTTTTCCGCGAAATATGCTTCTGCTGCGGAATCGCAAGTATTCGTCGCGTCGTCCGACGGTGCGAAGCCGCGGTTGCTCACCCTGAACAGTCCGAGTTATTTTCACGGCTGGTCGCCCGACGGAAAGTGGCTGGCCTTCGTGGGCAAGCGTGGCGACTACTTCAATATCTTCCGCGTTCCGGTGGGCGGCGGTGCGGAACAGCGGCTCACATCGAGTCCGGTGTCTGACGATGGTCCCGACTACTCGCCGGACGGCAAGTGGATCTACATCAATTCCAACCGATCCGGTGGTTGGGACATCTGGCGATTCCCTCCCGATGGCGCTGGACCGGGCGATGCCAAGGCCGAGCGGATCACTAGCGATGAACTGGAGGATTGGTTTCCGCATCCGTCGCCCGACGGAAAATGGCTGGTCTTTTTATCCTTTCCTAAGGGCACTCCAGGACACAACGTCAAAACCAACGTGCAGCTTCGTCTGATCCCCATGCCTAACGCCGCTCAGGGCCAAGGCGCAGCCGGATCCATTCAAAGCCTGGCGCAGATTTTTGGCGGCCAGGGGACTATCAATGTCAACTCGTGGTCTCCCGATTCCAGGAAGTTCGCATTCGTCAGCTATGAAGTGTTGCCGTAGGGGTGCACTTCTAGGTGCCGGTGTAAAGCTGAAACGGCGCCCAGTAGAATGGCCTGCGGAAATCGCCGGAGTGGAGTAAGGAGAGTTTCGCGGAACGAAGAGCCGCCTCCGGGCTTCGACCTTGCTGGAGTTCCTCGTAGAGTTGGTCCATAAGGCGGGGCGTCGAGGCATCGCTGACTTCCCAAAGAGCGCCGATGACGTTGTGAGCACCCGCGCGCAGAAACGCCCACGAGAGTCCCACTAACCCCTCCCCAGTGTAGGAACGACCGCTGGCGCCGTAGCAGGTCGAAATAGTCACTAGATCCGCGTGCAAAGGGTGGTGAATGATTTCCCGTGCGTACAGCTTGAAGGAATCTCCCTCGGTGGAAGCTTTTGACAATATGACGGCGGAGTCCAACGGACTCAGGCGGCTGGCTGTACCGTGTGCCACAAAATGGATATACGCGAACTGTTCCGGAGAGCTTCCCAAATAGGCTGGCGCAGTTGCCTGAGATCGGGTAAGAACTTCGCGCCCCTCCGGAGCAAAGTGTTTCTCGATATTGTCGATTTCCACCGCAGCCTTAGGCAACTCGGAATAATCGGAGTTGGGGGACACGGCATCGCCGATAAGCAAGAGTTTACCCGCACCGGTCTTTGAGTTATGCGCCGGGTCATGCGACGCCGCCAGCAGCCGAAGTGAGTTGGCGTCAGCGATGATCGCGTCTTCAATCCAATAGTGCAGCTTGGGTTCGGGCGCTAGTAAAGTCTCGAAATTGAGGCCGTTCAGGCTGCCGTCCGGGATGATGAAGATTTGAGGGTCCTTCGTGAGAAGGGATTGCGCAGGAGAGATGAGCATTCTGTAGAGCGCGATTCCATCAGGATTCGCAGTTTCGAGCACATCCTGCGGCCCAACCAGGGCTTTTCGATATCGCTGCACCACCGCATCGATGTTCGCCGCCGCGGGAAGCGTGAACAAGAAAGTTTTCTGGGGTGTGATCGCCCACAGATAAGACTGCTTCTCGCCCAGCCAATAGAAAAGGACCGTGCCGTTGACTCGTCTTGCCGCTTGTTGTGCGTTCAGCGGATCGGGAGCAAATGATGTTCCTTTGCGCAACAAACCCAACCCTTCGCCGAGGGTTCGGGCGCGACTGTAGTCCGCAACTTGCAGAGCCTGGGTGGTCTTTCCCCGAGATATGAGAAAACGAATGTAATCGTCGTAAATGTGGGAAGCGTTGCTGAGAAACGGCAACCGGGAATCTTCGTGCTGGAGGCCGGAGCGGGCTGTCTCAAAGGTGCTGAGCGCAGTCCGGTATTCCCGCTCGGCGGAGTCTGGCTGGTTCTTGTCTTCGTAGAGCCGGGCGAGTGAACGCTCCGCCTCCCACTTCAGAAACACGGGGCTATCCTCGGATTCCTCGACCTGGCGAAACGCGTTTTCCGCACCGGAAGGGTCATGCTGTTGTATGGCAACCCGCCCCTCGACCAGCAGCGGGTAGACCTGATCACGCCCGTTTCCGTCGGCCCGCGCCATAGAAAGCGCTTCATCCGCGTAGCGCTTCGCCTGATCCAGTTCCCCGGTTTGCTCTGAGACAAACGCCAACGCGATCAGCGAGTTGATGATGTCTTCTCTGCTGTTAACTTGACGCGAGAGCTCAAGAGCCCGATGGAAGCACTGTTCGGCAATCGCGAACCTCTTAGCCTCAAGATCAATATATGCGGCGTCGGTGAGCCAGCCGACATGGCTGGCCACCTCGCCGAGTTTTTCGGCTTGGTTCTTGGCCTCGATGAACATTCCCTCAGCTTTCTCCGAATCCCCAAGCTTGTAGTAGGCCCAGCCCATGTTTCCGAGCGCTTTTTGCGCGACGTTCCCAAAGTTCCGAGGTACCGAAATTTGGCGGGCGGCGTCGGCCCAGTCGAGCGCCTCATCAAAATGGGTCTGCTCAACTGCGGACCAACTTAAGTCCAGCAATGCGTTGGCCTCCCACAATGGGTCACCACTCGCGCGGGCCGAAGCCAGAACACGTTCGAAAAGGCCCTGCGCTTGAGCGTAGTGGCCGCGCTCCATTTGAAGGGCGCCCTGAGCATTGAGTACATCCGCGCAATCAGGATTGTCAGAGGCAGCGCAGAGGTGTTCCGCCTCTCCCAGATTCTGCTCCGCTTCAGGGAACTTATGCAGGGAAACATACGCGAGGCCCTTCCACATCAGTTCTTGGACAGCCAATTCCACTGTGGGGGGCGGGACGGGTTCGGAGGTAAGGAGCTTTAGCGCTTCCTCATTCATGCCACGCAAATGCAGCGCCCTCGCCCTGAGGATCGTGAATTTCCATGCCCACTCGGGACCCGCAGCGTGGAAATCCTTGTAGCCTCTCTCCGCTTCCAGGGCCGCAGCCACTGTGTCTCCCTTGCGCAGGGTCTGCCTCGCGTGATCGAAAACAGCTTGGGGGTCGCGTCGCCGCGAGCAGCCCGGCAGCCAGGCGATCCCGAAGATCAGCGATATGACGCCCAGCCCCAATGCTCGGCTGCACACGCGCCATCCCTGCCGGCCGCTGTTCCGATGCTGGAGTGATGGAGGCATGGCGGATTCAGTCGCCGCTAGATTTTAGCTTGAAAACCGGGAAATTTTCTGTAGAATGCCTGCCAATCTGGGCTTGGAAGATGAGCGTGTAGACTACGAGGCCGGAGTAATCCAGCATTACCAGATCAATCTAGCCAACAGAAGTGGACCCGCACTATCAATCTGGCACACGCGAGGATCAGACACTCTGTGGACCACACCCTGCCTCGCATTGCTTGATGCATGGGTACAGCCTACTTACCGGTCGAGTGTCCGCCGCCGCTGCCTTGGCCGTTTGAATCCATGGATACGATCTTGGCCTTGCCGTGCGCTAGGCATCCTAGCTCCAGCCGGATCATCGTCAAATGGAAACTGTAGGCGTCATGTTTGTCCGGATCCTCGGCTCGTTTGCGATCCAGCGACAGCTCGGCCAGGAATATCCTTCCGAAGTGGGGCACGTCGATTACGTGTCCGAACGATATCCCGGGAGCCCCGTTCACGCGGTTCACCAGTGAGCAGCTCACGTTCCCCTGCTGCCGGACCGCGGCTTCATCCCAGCGATATTGTTCTTTTGCCCACGGGGGAAGATCTTCCGAGCGGTTTATGTTGCCGTATTGCTCGGAAATGCGGCCGAGGACGCCTTTGTCTTCGAAGTAGCATTCGCGAGCGCCACGCTTGTGCCCAAGAATATCCACGTGCCGTTCTACTTCGACCTTGTGTCCGCCAATTCTCAGATTGTCGAAGCGAGTGCCCAAGAACGTGACGTTCGGTACTGGACCATCGTCAAAAACCGGATGGACCGTGGAAATCTGTCCTACCACGCGATCGGCGGTGATCACGTCGAGAACATTGAGATCCTCGACCACGGAAGTCACGAGCGTGGTGAATCCGTGCGCATGCTTGGTGCTCCTGTGCCCAGCGACCTGGGTGTAGCCAGACCGGTAGGAAATCAGTCCGTCCAGCCGGAAGGGGTCCGCGTGCTTGAATTGGTAGTGGCCGTCCTTCGGCAACTTCACATACGCCCGCGCCTTTATGTTCTCGCGCAGAGGCTCTTCGAAATCCGCGCTAAGAACTTCTGCCTGGGCGTAGTAGTCGTGGAATGTCTCCTCACCCGGCTGAGGCAGCGGTGGTTTCATTTGTGTAACCATTTTGTTCCCTCCGTTCGCTTGATCTACTTCTGGATCTGCACTTCAATCGAATAACGGCCTAGGTCTGAACTCTCGCCGTTGGCGGTACTGCCGCGAACCGCCAGCGTGTAGGTGCCTTGCTCTTGATTCGCTCCGGGAACGTAAATCGACCGGGCCTCGTCGGATGAGGCCGCTGGAATCGTGCGTGACCATTCTAATCTTCCGGACGGGCTTGACAAGCCGAAAGTGTAGGAAGTGTAGCCGTTCTCCGGAGGAATGTTCACCAACAGGTGGAAGCCCTCTCCAACCCGGGGCGAGATCTGGATTGTACTCGCCCCACGGGTGCTGACGTTGATCGAAGCCCACGGCAAAATCTGCGGACTGCTGGCCAGTTGCTTCAGTCGCGGATAAGTCACCAGATTTTGATACCCAACCACGGCTAGGAGTGCAGCCAGAACCGGTACGGCAAAGGCGGGACGCAACCGCGCGAACCAGCCCGCCTTTGCGGGAATTGCGACTGGCACCCTTACCGGTGATACGGCAACCGGCGCTGATAACACGACTTTACTGTGTTCCACCAACGCAGCACTTGCCCGAACATCGAGAGCACATTCCTGGCAGTCGAAAAAGTGCTCCTCGAACTGTTCGCGCGCTTCAGGTGTAAGCTCGCCGAGCAGGTATCTCTCGGCCGCCATCAGCCGGATTGATTCGGTATGATCCATGTCCGTAAATACCCCTCGTATGGATGGTGAAAAAACACCATAAATCGTTTCATCGTGTCAGTCGGCAGCCGTGCCGGTCATGCCTCCGGGCATGTCCTTCAAATAGACGGCTTTAAACGCCTGCTTAGCCCGATGAAGCAAAACTCTAAGGTAGTCCCGGTCTACGCCAAAGTCTCGACACACCGTGTCCTTGTTGCGCTCTTCGAGGAATATCTCCCGCAACAGCCGGCGATCCCTCTCCGACAACTCCTCCAGGACCTGACGAACCTTTTGCTCCATCTCCTTATGCGAGAGGATTGCCACCACGTCGAGGGATGGATCCGGAATATTCGCGCTTTCTTCGTCTTCGACCGGATTCTCCCGGGAAGAGGAGCGATAGTGCTCAAGCAATACATTGTTGCAAACGGAGTTCACAAAAGCTCCTAACCGTTCCGGTTGTCTTAATCTCCCTTCACTACGCAACGCGACAAAGACTCGCGCAAAGGTTTCTTGTCGCAAGTCTTCGATGGCGTGAGGAGAATTTACCCTGGAACGCAGCTTCAATTGAATGAGTTCGGTGAAATAGGCAACAAAATGGCTCTCTGTCCGGAAATCGCCCGAACATAGCCGTTCTAGATAGGATTCGTCGAACTTGTGGAATTGCAAGACGCTTGCCTCAGAGTACGCCCAAGTGCCAGCTATTCTACACCCGCAGCCCGGCAGAACAGGGATAGCAATTGCTGTTCATGTCGAAGGGAGTGGTTTGCCAAATTTGTTTTGCATGAAACGAAATTCGTTCTCGATGCACCATTCCGTTGAGCATCGAACTGGGCACACCATGAACTTGTGGATACCCGGTTTCTTGTTCGCGGGTCCACCCGCGAAGCAAACCGCTTCGCCGGTACCGGCATCCCGATGGAGGACGTTGCCGCCGGGGGGAGAGGCGCCGTTCTCCAGCTTCGCCGGAGCCGTTTTTATGACGGCTTCGGCGTCATTCGGGACATTGGCTCACGAATGCAACAGGGATGCGGGTTCGCCGATTGTTCGTCGCTAAACTCATCGGCAGGTGATGCGGTGTCGATATCGATTATGACGGAACCACCCCAGGTAAAGGGTATTCAGCAGCGTCGCTCGGTTGAGCAGCCGAATATTCCGTCGGGAGTGATGCAGGCAGTGCTGATGCATGCCTTGCAGCTCCGACCGAGTTGCCGGGAGGTGTTTCTGCTGTGCGATATTCAACGACACAGCGTTTCCGAAGCGGCCGTGATTCTCGGAATCAGCCGGACTATAGCAAAGCGAAGACTACTTCTTGCCCGGCGGCGAATGGATGAGGTGATTGAGCGTCTGCTTGAGGCGAAACCCAAAGCTGAAATCCAAGTCAGCGACGGATGGGCAGGCTTATTCAACAGAAGCAAATCTGGTGCGGAAGGGGGGATTTGAACCCCCACGCCTTTCGGCGCCACCCCCTCAAGATGGTGTGTCTGCCAGTTCCACCACTTCCGCAGGTTAGGGTTTTACACCTCCAACCGAGATCAATCTTATCACGGCCAGCGTTTCCCAGAGCTGCGGACAAACGCGAATAAATCTCAGTTATGCGCGCCATAAATTTAAATTGCAGAGAAATTTCTGATGCCTGTGATAAGAACTATGCATTGGACCGTGGCAGGATTTGTCTTTTACTGTGGCATGGGTTGGCCACAAGCGAGCCGTGCTTGTGATGTGGAAGTTCTCCCAACAGACCTATTAAGGAGATCAGATGTCTGCCTTTCCGCAGCAACGGAGGACCTTGTCGTTCGCGAAGAGATTCTCCCGTGTGGCCGTTCGGCTGCGAGATCCAGAGTGGCAACGTTACGGGAAGCTTTTGCTCATCGGGAAGGCTCTCGGCGTTGGCGTGGTTCTGCTCCTCATCACATTAGTCTCGGGTTTGTTTTTCGGGCGGGTCTACGCCGCTGATGCGGAGGTCAAAGCCGCAGACATCGTCAATCCGATTAACACTGTGTGGACGCTGATTGCGGCGTTCCTGGTGTTCGGCATGCAGGTCGGATTCACCATGTTGGAGGCCGGTTTTTGCCGCTCCCGCGAGACAGTCAACGTTCTGATGGAATGCATCGTCGACACCTGTTTGTGCGGTCTCCTCTTCTATGCCTTTGGCTTCTCGTTCATGTTTAGCCACGGCAATGGCTTCATCGGATACCACTGGTTCTTCCTGAAAGACGTGCCCGTAACCTACGAAAGTACTGGAGTGTCGTTTCTGGCTTTCTGGCTTTTCCAGTTTGCCTTTGCCGATACCTGCTCAACCATCACTTCAGGTGCGATGATCGGACGAACCGGATTTGTCGGCGATCTGCTGTACAGCGTTGCTGTTTCCGGTTTCATCTATCCGATCATCGGTCACTGGGCGTGGGGTCCCGATGGCTTTCTGGCTTTGATGGGCAGCGACGGCCATTTCTTTCCTTCCCTGGGAACAGGCTTTCACGACTTTGCCGGGTCAACGGTTGTACATACGATCGGAGGATTCATCGCGCTGGCCGGTTCCATCGTTCTGGGTCCGCGGCTGGGACGCAAATTCAAGCGCGACGGTGGCGGACCGATGTTGCCTCATGATTTAACCATCGCCGCCACCGGGGGCCTGCTGCTATGGTTTGGCTGGTACGGCTTCAATCCTGGGAGCACGCTCTCCGCGATGGATTTCGAGGGAATCGGCAGAGTTGCGACGAACACCACGCTGGCCGCCTGTGCCGCCGGGTTGACCGCGATGCGTTACGCATACATTCCGAATAAAAAGTGGGATGTGAGTTTCACTATTAACGGATTTCTCGCTGGGTTGGTGGCCATCACTTGTCCGTGCTACTGGGTCAGCCCCACGGGATCGATTCTTCTGGGCGGCGTGGCTGGAGTTCTCGTGGTGGCAGGTGTTGAATTGCTGGAATGGCTGCGTATTGACGATCCCATCGGCGCGGTTCCCGTACACGGGATGTGCGGGATTTGGGGAACGCTCTCGCTGGGCCTGTTTGCCTGCGGCAAGTATGGATCCACAGGCCCGGTTACGCCCGATAACTCGGGAGCGCTGAAGGGACTGTTTTACGGTGGCGGCACGCAGTTGCTGTTTGCGCAGGCGCTGGGCAGCGTGATCATCACAACGGCCACTTTCGCAGTTGCTTACGCCGTCATGCAAGCAGTGAATTTGACCGGAACACTGCGAGTGTCGCGCGAGGGCGAACTCTATGGTCTAGACTTGCATGAGCACGGGATTTCCGCGTATCCAGAATACGTCATTTCATCCGTGGGAACGCCCGTAGGCCTGGCAGACGAGTCAGAGAGCCGGCCGCCGAGAGCGATCAAACTCGAGTCCGTGATACTGCGGGAGAACGCGAATTACTAAGCTGCTGCCGGGTTGCGAGATTTGAAGTACGATTGACACGAATCCCGATGACCAAAGTCGAAGCCATTATCCAAGTCTCTAAGCTGGAGAGCGTAAAAAGTGCGCTGCATGAAATTGGAATCGAGGGCATGACGGTTCTTGAGGCCCGTGGCCATGGCAGACAAAAGGGGCACACGGAGTTTTACCGCGGCCGGGAATACACCGTCGACCTTATCCCCAAGATTAAGCTCGAACTGGTGATTGCCGACGTCGTGGTTGAGAAAGTCGTGCAGGCAATTTCGGCCGCGGCCCGTACCGGAAAAATCGGCGACGGAAAGATATTTCTCTCTCGCGTGGATGAGGTGATTCGAATCCGCAACGACGAGCGGGGAGAAGATGCTCTGTGAAATCGCAGGAGCGGGCGCGAGAAGCGTAGATCGACTCAATATCCCCCAGCCACAAAAACGCTGCCAAGTGCGTGAGGTTCGGCCCGGATCAAACGGTATGACGACGGCAGGCTCATTGAGCAGCGAATTACGGGATCTCTACACTGTAGAATCGGCGCGAATCGGCCAGGAGTTCGCGTCCACCGGCAATGGCTGTGCCGCCATCGCTCAGCGGACTGCATTGGTCGAAAAGATTGTCCTCCATCTCTCGAGCGAAATCATCTTTCCGGACGAACGAGGACCACGGAATTTCTCCCTGGTCGCTCTGGGCGGATTCGGGCGCAGTTGGCTGTTTCCCCATTCTGATATCGATCTGCTTTTTCTTCACGCCGACCGCGAAGGCGAGCAGGGCCTCAAAGATCAGGTTCGAAGTTTTTCGCAGGGTCTGTGGGATCTGCGCCTGAAAGTCAGTCCGGCTACCCGCATCCTGCAAGAGTGCGACCGCTTTGATCCGGCCAATGTCGAGTTTGCTATTTCACTGCTCGACTGCCGCTACCTCGCAGGTGATCGCGATCTCTTCGCCCGTTTGCACGACAAGGTGATTCCAAAGTTGATTGCGCGAGAGACGCAGTCCCTGGTGCAGAGTCTGGCTGAAGTTACTCGCACTCGCCATGAGAAGTTCGGCAACACAATCTTCCATCTCGAACCAAACGTGAAGGACACCCCCGGCGGTCTTCGGGACTGCAATCTGGCGCTTTGGCTCAGCCTGTTGTCCTCGATGGATAAGCTGCACGAGTGGCCTGACGCCAAAACGCTGCTGTCCAGTTCGGTGCGAAAACAGTTCGAGCCCGCGCTTGATTTTCTGATGTCAGTCCGGTGCTTCCTTCATCTGCGTTATGGCCGAGACGACAACATGCTTTCCTGGGAGGCGCAGGAAGAAGCTGCCCAACGGGGAATCGGAGTCGATGAAGCTCGCGAGCTCTCCGCGGCGGATTGGATGCGAATTTATTTCAGCCATGCCCGCTCGATTCATCGCACTGCAACGCAGTTGCTGGAAGAAATCCCGGCTGCCTGGTCCTCACTTTCCCGACACTTCCATAACTTGCGATCTCGCGTCTCCGATGCCGACTTTTCCGTGGTCGATGGCCTGGTTTTCCTGCGCCAGGCCTCCGCTTTGCAAGATCCCGAAGTACTGCTCCGTCTTTTCCATTTCGTGGCACATCATGACGTGCGGCTGAGCACGACCACGGAATATAAGATTGAACAAGTTCTGCCGTCGCTGGCAGCTACACCCCCAAGGGGAGCGGAGCTCTGGCTTTATTTGGGGGAGATCCTGGGTCAGCCGCATGCAGCCCACGCCTTACGCGCCATGCATTCCCTTCGGCTGCTCACGCTGCTCCTGCCGGAATTGAAGACGATCGACTCATTGGTGGTGCGCGATTTCTATCATCGCTTCACGGTCGACGAGCATTCTTTCCTTGCGATCGAGAGTCTTCACCGGCTGCGGCAGTCGGGCTCGGAATGGGAAAAGCAATATGCCCAAATCCTGGATGAACTCGAACAACCGGAACTGCTCTACTTGTCTCTCCTGTTACACGACACCGGCAAAGGCGTGCCTTCCGAGAATCACGTCGAGGGCAGTCTCGCTATAGCGGAACGATGCCTGGAGCGTTTGGATCTGGAATCATCGGAGCGTGACACGGTGCTGTTTCTTATTGGCAATCACCTGGAAATGTCATTTGCGCTGCGGCGCGACATCTTCGATTCGGCAACCGTCGCTGCATTCGCCGACAAAGTGGGCACCCCCGAGCGGCTGAAGATGCTCTGCCTGTTCACCTACGCGGATATCAAGGCGGTCAACCCCGACGCGCTGACTCCCTGGAAAGCCGAGAACGTCTGGCAGCTCTACATTGCAGCCGCGAATCAACTGAATCGCAACCTGGACCAGCGACTACATCCGGACGCCGATCTCGACGATGAGAAAATTACCCAACTGCGCACGCTGGCGCCTGCTGCAAGTAAGAAAGTGAAGGCTTTTCTAGAGGGATTACCGCAGCGCTACTTGAGAACCTATCCGCCAAATGAGGTGCTTCATCATCTGGAAATGGCGGACAACCTCGCGAAGCACCCCATCCAGCTTGATCTAAAGCGCGGCCGACACTGGTTCGAACTGACGCTGGTCACGGATGACCGTCCCTTCTTATTTGGCAGAGTGGCTGGAACCCTGGCCGCTTGGGGGATGAATATTGTGAAGGCAACGGCGTTCTCGAACCAGGCCGGGACAGTCGTCGACACGTTCTATTTCACCGACCGCTTCCGAACCCTTGAACTGAATCTCTCGGAATGGGAGCGCTTCAAGCGCGGCATCAACGATGTCCTGATGGGAGAAACGGATCTCGACCGCATGCTGAAGAGCCGGATGCAAGCCGAGGAAAAAAAAGGCGCGCCCAAGATAAAGATCAAAACCTCGACTGAGTTTGACGACCAGTGCTCTTCCAGCAGCACTCTGGTGCAAGTGGTCACGCAGGATCGGCCGGGCCTGTTGTACACAGTAGCTTCCTGCTTCTCCCATCACAAGTGCAACATCGAAATTGCCCTCATCGACACCGAAGGGCAAATGGCGATCGATGTTTTCTATCTCACCGCGAACCGTAAGAAACTGACGCGCGACCATCTGAAACAGGTGGAGGCTGCGCTGATGCAAGCATTGTAGAGCGGGCTGACGAAAGCACTCGGCCCTCTATTGAAGCCCTCGAATTCGTGAAGTAACGCTGTTCCGCCCCGCGCGAAGTGCAGTGTCGCCCCTCCCCGAAAAATCCATCGCTGTCATCGAAATTCTTGATTGTACTTACCTGCCTTCAAGAAGGTACACAATGTAGGATGTCACGCAGTTTTGCTCCCGTCGATCACGACGCCTGTGGTGTGGGATTCGTAGCGCACCTTGGCGGTCCAAGCTCGCGCGAGGTAGTTGAGCGGGCGCTGGAAGCGCTATGCCGCCTTGACCACCGCGGCGGCCTGGACGCCGATGGCAGAAGCGGTGACGGAGCGGGCCTGCTGACGGCTATTCCGGATAGGTTTGTCCGAAATTGCGCACGCGAAGCCGGAATCGAACTGCCCCATTTATATGCCTTAGGTATGGTCTTTTTGCCCAACGGGCAAGAGGATGCCGCGCGCTACTTGATCGCTAACATTGCGGAGAGTCACGGGCTACGATTGTTGGGATGGCGTGCCGTGCCAACCGATTCTTCGATTGTCGGCCCCCGTGCGCTCGAGACTCTCCCAATCATCCAGCAATGCTTTTTCGCTCCCGCTGAAGAATCTGCAGATCTGGAATCGACTCTCTTTGGGCTACGCAAAGAAGTCGAATCCAGGGCGCCAAACGGAACTTATTTTTGTTCGCTCTCTTCCCGAACGGTGGTCTACAAAGGGTTGCTGACGCCGGAACAATTGCCCGCGTTCTATCCGGATCTCGCGGATCCCGAGTTTGCCAGCCCTTTCGCAATCTTTCATCAGCGCTACTCGACTAACACCAGCCCCGGTTGGTCGCTGGCGCAACCGTTCCGTTTCGTTGCCCACAACGGCGAGATCAACACAATCAGCGCGAACCGCCGATGGCTTCGAGCGAAGGAAGTCTCTTTGCGCAATGCTCTCGGTCTTCCGCCAACGGTGCGGTTGCTTGAGCAGAACGTGAGTGATTCCGCGAGCTTCGATAACGGGCTGGAAATCTTTCTGCGCAAAGGCTACAGCCCGGTCGCCGCAATGTGGTGCATGGTTCCTCCCGCGCAGGAGAGCGATCGCGACATCAATTCGGATTTCGAGTCTTTTCTTGCGGCGCATGCGCGCGAGCAGGAGCCGTGGGATGGTCCTGCCGCACTGATCTTTACCGACGGCTTCACCGTAGGCGCCAAACTCGACCGCAATGGCTTGCGGCCGCTGCGCTACACGCTGACCTCGGATGGATTGCTCGTCGCCGGCTCGGAAGTAGGGATTGCCGACTTGCGCGACAAGAAGGTGATTGAGCGCCGACGACTGGGACCAGGCGAAATGCTGGTGGTCGATCCTGCAAAGGGCAGATTTTACCGGCCCGGAGAAATTCCCGAGCTTGGCAAATGGCACCAATTTGTTTCCCGCGCTGCAGCGGGTGCGGATCAGCTCCGTCGAACCGAGTTTCTACCGCCCCGGCATTCGAGCCGGAAAATGTTTTGGCAGCGCTGGGATGGAGCGAAGATCAGTTTCGATTGCTATTTCAACCGCTCGTTCAAAATGGACAGGAAGCGGTATGGAGCATGGGCGACGACGCTCCCTCCGCATTCTTCTCCAGCATGCGACGTCCGCTTTGGGAGCATTGCAAGCAGCGCTTCGCGCAAGTTACGAATCCGCCAATCGATCCCCTGCGCGAAGCCCACGTGATGTCGCTGGATGTTCTCTGAACGATGCCCTGCTGCTTCCTTCGCCCCTGCTGGACTCCGGCCAACTGGAGTTGATTCAAGAAGAAGCTGCAGCCTGTCGAACATTTTGATTTCACTTTTCGGGTCGCCGATGGAATCGACGGGAGCAAAGTCGGTCTTGAGACATCTTGAAGAAGCGGCAATTGGAGGAAGACGTTAACCCGCGAATTGTTCTGCTGAGTGATCGTGGCGTCAATGCGAATAATGCTCCTCTGCCCGCGTTGCTGGCTTTAGCTGCGGTCTGGAAGTCGATGGTGAAGGCGGGGCGCTGGAGTGTGCCTCTGATCATCGAGACCGGGCAAGTCGTCGACACGCATCATCTTGCTTTGCTGATTGCGGCCGGAGCCAGCGCAGTGTTGCCCTATGCTGCTTTGGAGCAAGCTGCGAAATTGCGTCCCGACGGTGTTGCCGCTTATCGTCTCGCAGTGGAAAAAGGATTGCGGAAAGTAATGGCGCGCATGGGCATTTCGACCATTGCCAGCTACCGCAACAGCCAGCTTTTTGAAACGATCGGTCTCGATGAAGACTTACGAGCCCGTTCTTCGAAGATGCCGGCGGCGCTCTCGGTGGCAAGGGACTCGACGATCTCCACGAAGATTGCATTGAGCGACATGCGACCGCATTCAAAACTGAAAATTCCGAGCTGCGAGATCTCGGTCTGTACCGCTTTCGCCAAGACGGTGAACACCACGGCACATCGCCCGAGTTAGTGCGGCGAATGCACCGCTACATCAAGTCTCCAAGCCACCAAAACTACCAGGCATTCACCGAACTTGCGGAAAAAGAGAGCCCGATCGCCATTCGCGACCTGCTTGACATCGCGCCTGCCAGCCCGGTATCGCTGCAACAGGTTGAGTCGGAAGCTTCCATACTTAGCCGTTTCAGCACGCAAGCAATGTCGTTAGGAGCGATCTCTCCCGAGACCCATCGAACGCTGGCTATCGCTATGAACCGCCTTGGGGCGCGCAGTAACACGGGTGAAGGTGGCGAGGATCCGGAAATTTATCAGCCACCAACCGGAGGCCAACAACCGGGTCAAGCAAGTCGCTTCGGCGCGTTTTGGTGTTACCACGGAGTATCTTGTCCATGCCGATGAATTGGAAATCAAGATCGCGCAGGGCGCAAAGCCCGGCGAAGGCGGTCAACTCCCCGCAGGAAAGGTTACGGCTTATATTGCGCGGCTGAGACATTCGGTGCCGAACACGACGCTGATCTCCCCGCCGCCGCATCATGACATTTACAGCATCGAAGACCTGGAACAACTGATCTACGATCTGCGAGCTGTGAATCCGCACGCACGCATTGGAGTCAAACTGGTTTCAAGCACCGGCGTGGGGATCGTTGCCACTGGTGTCGCCAAAGCCGGAGCGGACGTTATCACCATCAGCGGCCACGACGGCGGGACTGGTGCGTCTCCTCTGACTTCCATCAAAAATACGGGCATGCCTTGGGAAATCGGACTATGCGATGCGCATCGCTCTCTGATGCGCGCGGGCTTGCGTCGCCGGGTGCGTTTGCGTGTGGATGGCGGATTCAAGTCTGGGCGGGATGTAATCCTCGGGGCGTTATTGGGGGCTGACGAATTCGGTTTCGGCACGGCCGCTTTGCTGGCGCTCGGTTGTGTCATGGCCCGCCAATGTCATCTGAACACTTGTCCTGTCGGAATTGCGACCCAGGACGAAAAGCTGAGAATGCGATTTGCCGGCAAGCCAGAAATGGTGGAGAGTTACTTTCGCGCGTTGGCTGGCGAGGTTCGAGAATTACTCGCGACTATGGGAGCCTGCTCCATCGATGCAATCGTTGGCGCCGTGGATCGGCTTCGACCCCGAAGCTCGAAGGCGGGGAAAGATTTGGCAGAACTGCTTGAGCCAATCGCGGCGCCACCGCAAACAAATTGCAGACGCGAGCCCGCCGACTTTCTTCAGTTGGCTTTGAGCCGAACCGTCGAGGAGCGGGACACGAACCGTTCCCATACCTTCTGTATCACCAACGCTGACCGCGCCGTCGGAGCTCATTTGTCAGGCGAACTTCTGCGGCAACATTCGGAAATCGGAGAGCCAGTCGATTACGCTTTCACCGGCACCGCCGGGCAAAGTTTTGGTGCGTTCTTAATTCCCGGGATCAATCTGCGGCTGTTCGGGGAAGCCAATGATTATGTTGGCAAGGGCCTATCGGGCGGCAATATCGCGATCACGGCGGGCGAAGAAGCTTGCGGCGAGGAGATGTATTAGCCGGCAACACCGTGCTTTATGGCGCCACCAGCGGCGAATTGTATATCGCAGGCCAAGCGGGGGAGCGATTTGCCGTACGCAATAGCGGCGCGCTGGCCGTGGTCGAAGGCGTCGGCCAACATGCGTGCGAGTACATGACGGCAGGTGTCGCCATCATTCTCGGGCCCGCCGGAATTAACCTGGGCGCTGGAATGACCGGGCGGGCTGGCTTATTTGCTACGCGATTCCATCGGCCCACATGTGCATAACGATCAATCCGTAAGAATCGTTCCCCTTGAACTCAAAGAGGAACTGTGGCTTCGCCGCGTTCTCCGCCGCCACGAACGTCTCACCGGAAGTCCGCAGGCTGCAAAGTTGTTGCGCAGTGACCAGCCACTGCCGTTCAGTCGCATCGAACCTCTCTCCTTGCCTTGTTCGATCGCGGAGACGTGGGAGACCAATCCTGACCCGTTTCCGATTCACAAAGCCCCGATTTTCGAGGTCTCGCGGGCCATTGCGCTCGATAGCTTACATCCCTATCGAAGACAACGGGCGCTCCGGGGGAATCGATAACGTTTTCGGGTAAAGCTTCCCTCCTTCTCCGCTATAATCACGCACTAACTATGGATTTTGACCAGCTAGTTACGTTTCTGCAGGTCGCCAAGCTAGGCAGTTTCTCGCGCGCGGGAGAAAAAGTTTTTCGTTCACAATCGGCGGTCAGCAGCCAGATTCGCCTGCTCGAACAGGAATACGGAGACAAACTTCTCGATCGCTCAGGAAAATCGGTAAGGCTCACGCCGGCCGGCAGAGTTCTGTTTGCCTACACAGAGCGGCTCTTGAGGTTACGCGATGAGTCACTGCTCGCAGTAGCGGACCAGGGCGCCACGCCCCGCGGCACGCTCTTGATCGGCGCCAACGAAGCCACCTGTCTGTACGTCTTGCCGGAAGTGTTCGCCGAATATTGCCGGCTCTATCCTGATGTCCAAATCAGCATCTACCGCAACTTCAGCTACAAAATCATCGAGAAGCTGGAGAACGGCTCCATTGACGTCGGCATCGTCACCTTGCCGATCAAATCCCCCAGCCTGAAAGTTCACTCCATTTTTCGCGACCAGCTTATGCTGATGGTCAATCCGCAGAACCCGCTGGCCAAGCATCAAACATGTATCCGTCGCCGACATCGTGACCCAACCGCTCCTGTTGCCAAGAACCGGCTACAGCCGCCGGGTCATGGACAAACTGTTCCGGCCTTATCGCGCTGACTTGCAGGTCAGAATGGAATTGCCCAGCGTTGGGATGATCAAGAGCTTTGTCGCCGCTGGGCTTGGCGTCTCGCTGATCAGTTCGAGCTTTGCCCGCGACCAGGTGCTGGCGGAACGAGTCAAGCTGATTCCTCTCCAAGGCGTGGAGTTGTGGCGAGAACTGGGACTGGCCTATCGCCGGGATCGAACCCACACCCGTCCCACGACCACGTTCATCGCTACCGTCAGACAACTTTCCGCGAAATAGTAAACTCCATTCACCACAGAAACACAGAGTCACAGAGAAAATAGAATCTCGGAAATGAACCTGGTCTTTTCTTTGAAAGTCCGGTTTCTTTGTGACTCTGTGTCTCTGTGGTGAAATTATGATTAATACTTTACGATTGCAGCGAACGATTTTGGATCGAGGCTGGCGCCGCCGACCAGCGCGCCGTCGATTTCTTCTTCCGCCATAAGGGCCTTTGCGTTCTCAGGTTTCACCGACCCACCGTAGAGGATGCGAAGGTTTTCCGCAATCGGCTGGCCGAAAGCCTTGGTGGCTTCGCCGCGAATAAGGCCGTGGGATTCGGCGGCCATCTGCGGCGTAGCTGTTTTGCCAGTTCCAATAGCCCAGACTGGCTCGTAGGCGACCACCAATTTGCCGGCCTTCTTGCCGGACACAGCGTGAAATGCCCGCAGGCATTGGCGGCGGAGTACGTCTTCGGTAAGCCCTGCTTCGCGTTCTTCCAGAACTTCGCCAACGCAGACGATGGGGTGAGTCCAGCTTCGAGAGCAGCTTTGAGCTTGAAATTTACCATGTCATCAGTCTCGCCGAAATACTGCCGGCGCTCGGAATGGCCAATGATGGCGTGCGTGCAGCCCACGGCAAGCAGCATGCTAGGGCAGACTTCGCCGGTGTAGGCGCCCTCTTTTTCCCAGTGCAGATTCTGCGCGCCGATCGCGACGTTCGATCCCCTTGACAGCATCCACGGCGGCGCAGAGATCAATGTAAGGCGGGCAGACGACGATCTCATCGCGATCGTGATTCGCAACCAGCGGAAGAAAGTCGCGAAAGAAGTCGAGCGCCTGGTCGGGCGTCTTATACATTTTCCAGTTAGCGGCGATTAATTTCTTTCGGGCCATGGAATCCTTTCGGAGAAAAGGGTCAGCTTCTTCAGGGCGAGCTTCTTTCGATTGTGTATGGCGAACCATCCTTAGGTTCGCGCAGTTTTTCGGCAGCCCGCGTGTACGCTCGCAACGTCGAAATGTCAAAGAGAACGAATCGAACCTCTGTTTAGATGCTTCGTCAGAGCCAAAGCCTCGGCGCGGCGGCCACAGCAACTTTCGCCGCTGCCGTCACCGGGTAACCGTAAGCGCCAGTCGAGATCGCCGGAAAAGATAAAGACTTGACAGGTGCTCGTCCGCCAACCGGATGGACTCGCGATGGCAACTTTCCAGTTTCTCCCTTCTCCTTGCCCCCCGCCGCGATAGACCGGTCCAACGGTGTGAATCACGTACTTTGCGGCTGAGCGGCCTCCCGTCGTGATCACCGCCTCTCCCGGCGGCAAGGTTCCGATCTGGCTCACGATTCGCCTGCATCCGGCAAGTATCGACGGTCCGCCCGCGTCGATGAATGGCGCCATCGACTCCGCCTCCGCCCAGAAGGGATGAATTCGCGGCATTCACGATGGCGTGAGTTATCTCTTTTGTGATGTCCGCCGGTCCATGGAACTCAACCGTTTTCGATCACCCAGCAAAATCCGAATTGTGAAATCGGCCACGCTGCCTCCGCGGTCACTTCTTCTCAGTCAGCGCTTCCACGCCGGGAAGTTTCTTCCCTTCCAGGAATTCAAGTGAGGCGCCGCCGCCGGTGGAGATGTGGGTCATCTTGTCGGCGACTCCGGCCGCGTTTACAGCGGATACCGAGTCGCCGCCGCCCACAATCGAAATCGCGCCCACGTTTTCGGCGATTGCGTGAGCGATCTTGAAGGTCCCCTTGCTGAACGGAGAAACCTCGAACACGCCCATGGGACCATTCCAGATGATGGTGCGGGCGCGGGAGACCTCTTCCGAAAACAATTCGATGGTTTGGGGTCCGATATCGAGGCCCATCATGTTGGGCGGGATGGGTTGTCCACTGTTCACGGTGTGGACCACGGCGTTGACATCGATTCTGTCTGCGACGACGTGATCGACCGGCAACAGGAACTTCAGTTTGTGATGTCTTGGCTTCCTGCAGAAGCTGGCGGGCGAGGTCGAGTTTGTCCTCTTCCACCCGTGATTTGCCGACCTGCTGCGCCCTGAGCTTTCAGGAATGTATAAGCCATGGCGCCGCCGATGAGGAGGGTGTCCACTTTGCTCATCAGATTCTGAATGACCGCGATCTTGTCGCTCACTTTGGCGCCGCCCAGGATTGCGACGAAAGGCTCCTCGGGATGTTGCAGCGCTTTGCCCAGATAGCGGAGCTCCTTCTCCATAAGCAGTCCGGCGGCAGACTTCTTCACGAACTTGGTGACGCCGACAGTGGATGCGTGCGCCCGATGGGCGGTCCCAAACGCATCATTAACGTAGAAATCGGCGAGGCTGGCAAGTTGCTTGGAAAACTTTTCGTCGTTCGCTTCCTCCTCGGCGTGAAAGCGGAGGTTTTCCAGAAGCAGGGTTTGTCCTTTTTCCAGTTTGCCGGCGATTTCTTCGGCTTCCTCGCCGACGCAATCGGGAGAGAATCCCACGTTCTCGCCCCGAGCCAGTTCCTTGTCGAGAAGCATGCGCAGGCGCTCGGCTACCGGTTTGAGACTCATCTTGGGATTGGGTTTGCCCTTGGGACGGCCGAGATGGGAAGCCAGAATGAGCCGCGCGCCGTGCCGCAGCGCGTACTCGATGGTCGGGAGAGTTTCGCGGATGCGGGTATCGTCCATGACCCGGCCGTCTTCCATGGGCACGTTGAAGTCGACGCGCATGAGGATGCGGTGATCGTTTATGGCAAGATCGCGGATGGAAAGCTTCGACATTATTTGGATCCTTAAGGTAGCGCAGCCATCCGGCATCCGGGCTTCGCGCAGGGTAACGGGATGCCCTCGCGACAGCCGGCAAGATGCCGGCGCTACAAAACCTCACAGACCTTTCTTCCCGATGTAGTTGATCAGGTCCCGGACGCGGCACGAGTAGCCCCACTCGTTGTCGTACCAGGAAATCACCTTGACCAGAGTTCCTCCGACCACCAGAGTCATGGGCGCATCCACGATCGAGGAGCGCGAGTCGCCGCGAAAATCGGCCGAGACCAGTTCGTTCTCTTCGTATCCGAGGTAGCCCTTCAAAGGGCCGTCTTGCGATGCTTTTTTCAGGGCGGCGTTGACTTCCTCTTTGGAAGTCTTCTTCTCCACCAGGGCGACCAGATCGACAACCGAAACATTGGGCGTGGGAACGCGCATGGCGAAACCGTCGAGTTTGCCAGCCATCTCGGGAATTACAAGTTTCAGCGCCTTGGCTGCGCCGGTCGAGGTCGGAATCATGGAGAGCGCCGCGGCCCGGGCGCGGCGCAAATCTTTGTGAGGAAAATCGAGAATCACCTGGTCGTTGGTATAGGAGTGAATGGTCGTCATGGTGCCGAAGATAATCTTGAAATTGTCATGGATGACTTTCACGATAGGCGCCAGGCAGTTGGTAGTGCACGAGGCGTTTGAGATGATGTGATGCTTGGCCGCGTCGTAAACCTGCTCGTTGACGCCGAGCACGAGGGTGACATCTTCATTCTTGGCGGGGGCGGAAATGATGACCTTCTTGACCGGCCCCCGGAGATGCTTCTTGGCGTCGTTGGCGTCGGTGAAACGGCCGGTGGATTCAAGCACGATCTGGGCGCCGACGGATTCCCACGGCAGCTTGGCCGGGTCTTTTTCCGCGAAGACCTTGAAGGTTTTACCGTCTACCGAGATGCTGTCGGCGCCGGCGGAGATCTGGTTGTGCAGGTTGCCGAGAATGGAGTCGTACTTCAGCAGGTGGGCGAGCGTCTTGGGATCGGTGAGATCGTTGACGGCGACGAATTCGATGTTGGGGTCGTTGAGTGAGGCGCGCAACACGTTGCGGCCGATGCGTCCGAAGCCGTTAATACCTACTTTAATAGCCATCTTGCCTCCGTAATGTCGATGAAGATACGACTGAAAAGAATGCGGGGCCGGGAACACAAAAATGTTAACAGGGAAAGAGAAGGGCAGCAAATGCGGCGTCGCGAGGAGCCACGGCCCGGCGACGCCCCGATTCAAGGATTAAGGACGCGAAGCGAAGCTGTCGATCTCAACGAAGACGTTCTTCTTGCTCCAGAAAAGGGTAATTCGCGCCAGCCAATACTTCTTCTTAATTGTCTCGTGAGCGCGAGGCCAGTCTTCGGGAGGAAGTATGCGCGCCTGGCGGCGAACTCCGGACCGGTGATCTTGCCTCGGATGGTGCAAGGAGCGATTCGCACGTGGGAATTATTCCGGATGCGCTTGTATTTCCCGGAGTCACTGCGAGTCATCACATAGAGCTTTTCGTTCTGTTCTCCGAACCAGACCGGCGTAGGTACAGCGGCACCGCTCTTGCGGAAGGTGGTCAGGCTGATGTATTTCTGGCCTTTGAATCTCTCGAGGGATGGCCATGGGAGACATTGTACGGCAGCCGAATCGACCGGAGGTCCGGGACCAAAAAGAGCATGTGCGGTTTGTTGTGCTTTTCGCAATGCCAAGAAGCTCGAATTTTCCCGCATCTGACATACAGCACCCGGCGTCCGCAGTGGGAAAGTGCGCTGTCAGGCTTGGTACGTTTGTGACGGCATACGTTGCCCGCGAGGCTCTGGGTGTGTTACAAGCCAGAGATGCGCAAATGGATGAGCGAGCGCTTGAAGCGCCGCAAGAAGGAGCCGGAGAAGGCGGTGGCTGAAGCCGCTCAGGCTCCGCTGCAGCCGGCATTTTACGATACAGAACCGCCGCACTCACACCCGGCAGCCGAAGTGAGCCAGGCGGCAACCTGCCGCGTTGCAGCCAGAGTCTGCACAGCGACATGCCGTCGGCTGAGTCCACAGCCGGCCCCGCCTCGACACGCCGGAAACGGCGACGTGGCTAAGCGCCGGCGGCGACGGGGCAGAGGCGGCCGCGGCCGCGGTCGCAACGGCGCTCCTCCTGCGGAATCGGCAACAGTGGGCAGCGAGCCGGGGCCGATGCAGGCCGCTCCGAAGGAGGGTGCGGAATCGAGCACTCCGGCCTCGCAAGGCCGTCCGGTAACTAGAGCCGCGTCAGCTGCGCCACAGGTTGAGGCGCCGCGTCCTTCTAAAGGTGTGGTCGTGCTGGCGATTGGGCTGCCCGGATCAGGCAAGAGTTCGTGGTTCAAACGCCACAACATCACGCCCGCTTTCCAGCGATCTGTTGCGCGCGCTTCTGTTTGACGATCCCACGGAACAGCGCTTCCAGGATCTGATTTTTTCCAATCTGCGTTCCATGCTGAAGGCGCGGTTGATCGCGCGGCGTCCCATGAATTACGTGGATGCCACCAACCTGTCGCCTCACGAGCGCAGCGGGTGGATCAAGCTGGCCAAAGATTATGGCTATGAAGTGCAGGCCGTGTTCTTCGATGTGCCGGTGGAGGTTTGCCTGGCGCGCAACCAGCGGCGCGAACGCAAGGTTCCGGAAGACGCGATGCGGCGCATGGCTGGAAAACTGAAGCAACCCACGTTTGAGGAAGGATTTTCGAAGATCACCGTGGTGAAGGTGAAGCAGAAAGATTGACGATTGCCGATTGAAACCGGGACAACACGAACGCGCAATTGAAGATCGCCTTATCCCTTCAGATAAGGTAGCAACTCCTTGAATGCGGGTGCGCCCGAAGAGCGCAGCAACTCGTAGATGATCATCTCGGTCGACGAGATGACGGCGCCAGCCGCGCGCATCCGTTCCAGACCGATCTTCCAGTTCCACTCCGTTCGCGAACTCACGGCGTCCGAAGCCACGTGAACGATGTAGCCTTCGCGCAGTGCCCCGAGCGCCGTCTGGGTCACGCAAATGTGACTTTCGATTCCACACAGAAGAACCGTGTTGCGATTTCCGGGCAGCCGCTTCAGCAGGGAGCAGAAAACATCGCTACCGAAGCAGGAGAACATTTGCTTGTCGATGGCCTGGGTTTCGGGCAGCAGAGAAGCTAATCTCCGGTATGGTGCTGCCCAACCCCTTGGCGTACTGAGTGGTCATCAGAGCAGGAAGCTTCAGAATGCCGGCGAGCCGAATAAGCAATTGGGAGTTCTTGACGAGCTGCTCTTTCTGAAAAATTGGAGGCAGAAGTTTTTCCTGGATATCGACAACGATGAGTGCACAGCGATCGGCTTCCAGAGGCTGGCGGGCGATCTCGCTATAGTCGCTGGCGGGCGTAGTGACATTGCCAAGGGCGGTAACCATGAAACCTCTCCTGAGTGAATCTTAAACCCGGACGTTGGTTAAGAACAGGGTTGGGAAGAGCAACCAGAATTGGCTGGGGCTGGTCCGGCGAAACTGCGTGGCAGTTGTTGACCACAACGCGCGGGGCCCCATAGAATCAGACTGACGGTTTCTTCCGCGTCTTAAGTACGTTCTGCCCCCTCGTTCAATGGTAGGACACCTGCCTCTGGAGCAGGTTATCGGGGTTCGAATCCCTGGGGGGCAGCCAAATCTTCGAGCGTTTACATCACAACCTAGCGCGGTTCATGAAAGCCTGGATCGGCGTTTCTCACGGAAATGCTCTCACGCCGCCGGAGCTTTCGCCGTTTGGTTTAATGGCCTCGACTTTCACCGGTTCCGGCTTCTTCCGATCGAGGACCGGCCGGGACATGTGTAGATTAAGGGCTTGCTCCAACTGGGTCATCAGCGTTCGCAGGTTCTCGTCGCCGGCGTCCAGCACTGTTCGCAGGTCTGCGCTGGCTGTCATCGCCTGCTGATATGCTTCGCGAGCCTGAGCCAAAAGATCCACGTGTTGCATAAAAGCGGTGGCGGATTTGCGGAAGCCTTCTACTGCGTCTACGTACGTTCCCATGATGCTGTCGCCTTTATCCAACATTGCTCTCGCTCCTTTGGCTCGTGTCACTTCGTTGTGCGGCGTCAGTGGCGGACCAGATCAGGCATTATGAGCTTGCGGGCTCGAAACGGTCAAACTCACTGGTTCTTCTGTAACTTCGGTGGTCTGTTGGTTAAAGTTGAAGTCACAACCACAGGCTGCGACGGACTGGGACTCCTCGGACTGACTTAGGCTCACTTGCCCCTTGGGCTCTCCCGAATCCCGTCACATTATCTTCTCTTGTGGCGGTTTTTTCTGGAGCGGCTGCGTGCGGCTTTTCAGGCGCGGGAGTGCTCTGCATGTTTGCCAGAAGCTTCGCATAGATCTCGTTCCACGTCGCCAGACCGGCGCTTCCAGCGATGAGTTTGTAGATGTCGCGAAGGCCCTCGTCGGTATTCTCTTCGAGGCTCGGTCGTCGGCTGAAGTCTGGGATCGTCTCCTGGGGGACTGGGGAAGTTAGTACGATGACTCCACAGCGGTTACAGAATTGGCTGTCTTGAGGATTCGAATGCCCACAGGAAAGGCATAGAACCCTCGGCTCAGCGGCGGTCGCCTTGGAAGAACTGTTCGATAGGGGTCTGGCATCAATCGTTGCGGCGTCGAGAGAACCGTCGTTGCGGGAAGAATTGTTGACCAGGGTCTCAACCAATCGTCCCAGTAGCGTCAACGCCGTGACATGCTGGTTCGTGAACCTGCCGGGCTCATTAGAAAGCACTTCAAGAACGCCAGCTACCTTTCGACCGTCGAATTGACCATCGAAGATGGGCACGGCCAGAATCGAGCGTATGCCGAGCTCGGCGCAACTCGAACCATCCACCCGGGAGTCGGTTTGCGTGTCATCGCAGCGCACGACCTCAGCAGTCCGCACACAGGTCGCCGTAAACCCGGTTTCTGTATTCAGGCGTGTGCCGACAGGCGGAGCTATATCGCCGGAGCATGCCCGGCACGACATGATTTTTCCATCCGAAAGCACAAGGGCCGCTCCGCTCGCTCCCGTCAGGTGCTGGGCGCTGCGAGTGATCTCGTCGAAGGCCCCCTTTGAGTCAAGGTCAGGCGTCGACTCTTGTGGGCTGGCAAGAGCCTTCTCTGCGATGCTGATCTGTTGGGTTGCAGCCATATCCCGCCCGCGTCCCCCCGCGGCAGAGGGCATTCTACACCGAGCGCACGCGTTCCACGCAATTACACGAAAGGGCCGAAGCAGTACACGAAAGGGCTAAGGTTCGGAATTGGGTCTGGACTATAGCTTGTTCAAGAAGTCCACGATCTCCGGCTGGCTCCATTCGACCGCGCCAATGAACTTGCGACGCACAATGCCGTTGCGGTCGATGATGTAGGTTTCTGGCCACTTGAAGGATCCGTAAAGGGAACTGGTTTTCTGGTCCGGATCACGCACTGTCGGAAAGTCTATCTTATAGTCCTTCAAGAACTTATGGTAGGCATCGCCATCGACATCGATGCTCACTCCGACGACAGTTACGCCCTTGTCCTTAAAGCGTTGCTGTAACTGTACAAGAGAAGGCATCTCCTCAACGCAAGGCGCGCACCACGAGGCCCAGAAGTTCAGGACCACGACCTTTCCATGGAAATCACTGAGCGCAAGCTTTCCGTCGGAGTCCTGTACGGTAAAGGCGGGCGCGGCCGTGCCGATGCGAGGTGGCCGGGAGCCGCGATAGCAGCCTACAAGCAGAACTGTAAGGGTCGCTAGGAGAAAGGAGACGCGTCGCACAAAGCTATAATACAGAATTCGGGCTATGGGGACGCGAGATACAGTAACGGGACGGCCGATGGTGTCCGTGATAGTGCCGGCACGCGACGAAGAGGCATCCCTCTGGGCTTGCCTGGAGTCGCTGGTCGCCCAGACTGGCGTGAGCTTCGAAATCATCGTCATCGATGACGGATCGACGGACCGCACGGGTGAGATTGCACGATCTTTTTCTGGCGTGAAGGTCATTGCACCCGGACCTTTGCCTACCAATTGGACCGGTAAGAACAATGCTCTTGTGGCGGGCGCGAAAGAGGCTCGGGGACAGTGGTTGTTGTTTACCGACGCGGATACGGTTCATCGGACGGGATCGTTGTCGCGTAGCGTCGCGGAAGTGCGACGGCAGAAGGCGGCGTTGCTTTCATATTCTCCCGAACAGGAAGTCCACGGGTTGTGGGAGAAAGCAGTGATGACGGTGATCTTCGCCGAGTTGGCTTCGACGTTCCGTCCGTCGGAAGTAAGCGATTCAGCGTCGTCTGCTGCAGCAGCCAATGGCCAGTACATCCTGATTTCACAAGAAGCGTACGACGCGGTTGGAGGACATGCGGCGGTTGCCACTAGTTTGCTTGAAGACGTAGCGCTGGCTCGGGCGGTGAAGGCGTCCAGGCGCAGGGTTTTCTTTCGCTACGGTGGGGACGCCGTTCGAACACGGATGTATCGCAGCTTCTCGCAACTGAGGGAGGGCTGGACCAAGAATCTGGTTCTGCTCTTTCGATCCCCAGTGAGATTGGCGGTGATGCGGTTGATGGAATTTGTGCTGATCGTGAGTAGCGGGGTTATTGCAATTGTGACGGGGATGCGCGGGAAATGGAATCCGGCTGTTATCGCCGCGATGGTCACCGTGTTTTTATATGGCTTTCTTCTGAAGAGAATCAGGCAGGCGCATTTTCCCTGGGATGCAAATCTGTTGTCTCTGATTGGGCTGCCTCTCTTTTCGTACCTTCTACTGCGATCGAGAATCGCCTATCGCAAGGGAATCGTCGCTTGGAAAGGGCGGCGCTACGCAGGGTCTATCGATCGTGACTCTGTCGCGGCCGACGAAATGCAGGCGCAGCGCTCTCACGACAGCCAGTCGGATGCCCGTGCTACCGCAAGTCGCGCCAGTGCATCTTAAGGTCAAACATGGTTTATCTAACGCGCAAGGCCGAATTCTCCGCTTCACACTATTATCACAATCCGGAGTTTACTCCGGAGGAGAACCAGCGCATTTTCGGCAAGTGCAATAACCCGCAACGGACACGGCCATAATTACACGCTCGAGGTCACGGTGAAAGGGAACGTGGATCCCCGCTCCGGCTTTGTTGTCGACCTCAAGCAGCTGAAAGAGACGATGAGCAAAGAAGTGCTCGAGGCCCTCGACCACCGTTTCTTGAACAAAGAAGTGCCGGAGTTCTTCAGCCAAGATTCCGACCACGGAGAATCTGGCCATCGCGATCTGGCAACGCTTGGCGCCGAAATTTAAGGGTGCACGCCTGCACAAGGTGCGGGTTTACGAGACGCCCGACCTCTTCGTTGATTTCTACGGGGAAGCATGAAGGCGTATCTGACGAGGCGGTACATGTTCTCCGCTTCGCACCGGCTGCACAGTGATCCATGTCGGATGCGGAAAATGCCGCTACCTATGGCAAATGCAACAATCCTTACGGACACGGTCATAACTACTCGCTTGAGGTCATGGTTAGCGGTCCAGTCGATGAGAGCACTGGCATGGTTTGCAATCTGGTGGATCTGGATAGTTTTGCATCGCGAAATTCTGGAACGCCTTGATCATCAGAACCTGAATACGCTGGTCGAGTTTGCGGGAACGATCCCGACTACGGAGAACCTATGCGTTGCCGTCTACGATATTTTGCAGCGCGGCTTCCGCATCGCTCATCTTGAAAAGGTGCGATTCGAAGAAACCATGATGAATTCATTCGAATATGCCGGGAGGACTCTTGAAGTAATCGGGTTCCATTAGAGAAAAGAAAAGCAGGAGAACATGACGCCATCTGTCGAAACCTCGACCTTACCGGAGCCAGCTTTGAAGATCTGGTGCGCGAAATTATTGTTCGCCTGGGGGAAGATCCCCAGCGAGAGGGGTTGCTGCGCACCCCCAATCGTGTGCACCGCGCCTATGAGTATCTGACCAAGGGCTACAACGAAGATGCCGAGGCTATGCTGAAGAAGGCCTTATTCACGGTGAACTATGACGAGATGGTCATCGTCAAAGACGTGGAGATGTTCAGTCTGTGCGAACATCACATTCTTCCGTTTTTTGGCAAGGTGCACGTGGCTTATATTCCGAACGGGAAAGTGATTGGACTCAGCAAGATTCCCCGGCTGATCGAAATCTTTTCTCGACGTCTGCAGATACAGGAACGGCTTACTACCCAAATTGCCGAGACAATTCAAAAAGCCATCGAGCCGCAAGGCGTGGGAGTGGTGATCGAGGCACGCCATCTCTGCATGATGATGCGCGGCGTGGAAAAGCAACACTCGGCGGCGGTCACGTCGTCCATGCTGGGCTGTTTCCGCGATGAGCAGGAAACCCGGACCGAATTTCTTTCTCTGATTCGCAATCGGGCGAATGGAGTCTAGGTTCGGCGCGGTTCCGCCGCGGTTCCTAGAAGAATAACTCGGGCGAGACGCGAAATCTCCGGCTGAGTTTGCGGATGTGTTCAGTCGTAAGTTTGCGTTTGCCGTTTAGAACCTCGGAAATAATGCTGGGCGTACCGAAGATGTTGACCAGATCTTTTTGCTTTAGGCCATTCGATTGCATCAGCTCTTCGAGTGCTTCAATGCCAGAGGCGGGCTTCAAGGCATAGTGCCTTTCCTCAAAATCTTCGATCAATAGGACCAGAAGTTCAGCCAAACGCTGCTCAGCAGGGGTCAGCTTTTCCGTTCTCTGGTCAAGCTCTTCGAGCAGGGCCGTGTAGTGCTCGTTCTCCTTCTCGCTATGGATGACCGCAGGTAGGGTCTTGAAGAGGAGGGTCGCGTATAAGTAATCAATTTCTGCAGTCATTGGTTATCGGTGCCCACTGTGATGAGTATCATCGAGCGGGGAGAATTACGCTATTTGTATTTGCTTAATACTTATACGACGGCATGGGGCGAGAGAACATGAGCCTCTATAAATACGTCACTCCGGAAAGACTTGACGTCCTTCGTACTCTGCGTATTCGTTTTACTCAGCCCGAGGCTCAGAACGACTTGTTCGAGCTTCGTCCACCGGTAGGTCGCTTTCGAAGCCCTGAGGTTGCGCGCCAGGCGCTGTCTGAGCCATTGCGTGAGGAGTGGGATCGGCAGTTTGCCGAGAAGATAGTGAACCAGTTCGGTCAGCAGTGGGCAAATGAAGTGGAGAGAAGGCGTCCTGGATATCTCGCGTCGCTGCGGGAAACGGCTCTGGCCGAGGCTGATGTCGCAAGCGATCGGAGCAGAAGAGAAGACATCCGTCAACGACTGAATGCTCTCGGGATACTTTCCCTCACCGAGAACCCAACTGACCTCTTGATGTGGGCCCATTACGGCGCGAATCACATCGGATTTGTTTTCGAATTTGACGACAGGCATCCGTGGTTTCGGGAACAAAGGCCAATGGGAGACGACTGCGGGAATCTGCGAAGGATAAGCTACTCTGACCAGCCCTCCTCGCCTAATCTAGCTGAACTAAAGGCGACCGAGGTGTTCTACACTAAGGCCAAAAAGTGGGAATACGAAGGAGAATGGCGCATAATCCGACCTCTCGCGGAGAGTTCTATGCGTCTCGGTGATGACGTTTTTCTTTTGACATACCCCCGACGCTGATAACAGGAGTCATCGCCGGCCTCAGGAACAGTAACGGGCACTTTCAAGAGTTACAGGAGATACTTCAAAACAACCTCCAGCTTCGACACATCCGCATCGGACGCGTCGCAGAATGCGAATACTCCAATGCGCTTGAAGTCATCTGGATCTGACACAATTTCCGGGGTCAACATCTTCAGAACGCATCAATCCCGGTCACGCTCTGCCCAATAATCAAGGTGTGGATGTCGTGCGTCCCCTCATAGGTCTTCACCGATTCCAGGTTCATCATGTGACGCATGAGCGGGTATTCGTCCGCGACGCCGTTGGCGCCTAGAATGTCGCGGGACATGCGGGCGCACTCCAGCGCCATCCAAACGTTGTTCCGTTTTGCCATTGAGATGTGTTGCGCTCCGGCTTTGTCCTGGTCTTTGAGGCGGCCTACCTGCAAGACTAGCAATTGGCCCTTGGTGATTTCGTTGATCATCCAGGTGAGCTTTTCCTGAACCAGTTGATGCGAGGCGATGGGCTTGTCGTGGAACTGCTTGCGCAACTGCGCGTACTGCAGAGCACAGTCGTAGCATGCCATGGCTGCGCCAATACCTCCCCATGCAATCCCGTAGCGGGCCTGATTGAGGCACATGAGAGGGGACTTGAGGCCGCCACTTTTTGGCAGGAGGTTGGACTCGGGGATGTGAACGTCCTGCATGGATAAGCCTGAAGTCACCGAAGCGCGCAGCGACCACTTCCCATGGATGTCTTCGGCGCGGAAGCCGGGGCGGTCGGTCTCGACCAGAAATCCCCGGATCTTGTTGTCTTCATCCTCCACCTTGGCCCAGATCACGGCGACGTCGGCGATGGAGCCGGAGGTGATCCACATCTTTTCGCCGTTGAGGACGTATTCCTTTCCAACTTTGCGGGCGCGGGTGCGCATGCCGCTGGGATTCGAACCGAAATCGGGCTCGGTGAGTCCGAAGCAGCCGAGTTTTTCACCCTTTTGCATGGGAGGCAGCCATGTTTGCTTCTGTTCGTCGCTCCCAAATGCATAGATCGGATACATAACCAGCGCCGACTGCACGCTTACGAACGAACGCACGCCCGAGTCTCCGCGTTCTAACTCCTGCATGACCAGGCCGTATTCGACGTTGGACATTCCGGCGCAACCGTAGCCTTTAAGACTGGCTCCGTAGAAGCCGAGGTCAGCCATAGGCTTAACCAGTTCGCGAGGGAATCGGCCGCCACGATTACACTCCTCGATGATGGGAATAAGGTTGTCTTCGATGAACTTGCGGGACGTGTCGCGGACGAGCCGCTCGTCGTCGCTGAGCAATGCGTCGAAGCCGATGAAGTCCACTCCGCGGAACTTTAGTGCCATGAGATTCTCTTTCTGCTTCGGGCCGTAAACAGGCGCGGTATGTCAAGGTAGAGGAAACCCTTCAACCTAACAAAGGGCTGGCGAGGCGTCAAACGGGTTGGCGACGATTGCAAAGATACAAATCTTGAATCGCTGAGGCCGTGAGGCCGTTGGGTAAGTTCGGCGGAGCCGTGACTTGGGGAAATGCGGCTGACGTCATTTTTAGAATCTTTTTGCGAGTCAAACGCGCACGATTTGTTCGCAGGCATCTTGAAGTCACATTAGACGTGCCAAACTTAAAGATATGAAACGGGAGGTCGATACTATTTCAAGTGGAGTAGCGCTCGATAACTGCTGATATCGCTGCGCAATGAGCTTCCGCAGAACCCTCTCTTTGCTCTGGAAACCGCACATCTGGGTACTCAAGCGGTGCCCCAGAAAAGACCGTAAGTCCTAGCGCTACTTGGCGATTTACGAGAAATTTACAATTTTGTAACCGTCCTGTAACAATCAACAGAGAGCCTAGGGATGATTAAATTCTCCAGGAGGAATCACCGCGTGATTCGTCGCATCGCGCTTTTGTGTCTCGCCCTGTCAGTCCCCGCGTTTTCACAGACTACATTGAATGGGGCTGGCGCAACCTTCCCTTATCCCATGTATTCGAAGTGGTTTAGCAAGTACCACGACGCTCATCCCGATATTCAGTTCAACTACCAATCGATCGGCAGCGGCGGCGGTATTCGTCAGGTACTGGCCGGGACTGTCGATTTTGGCGCCAGCGACGGCCCCATGAGCGACGAGCAGCTAGCTCAATCCAAGACCAAGATTCTGCATGTTCCGACGGTGTTGGGTGCGGTGGTTCCAGCCTACAACGTTACCGGCGTCAGCGGAGAAATCAAGTTCACTCCCGAAGTGCTGGCTGGCATTTTCCTGGGAAAGATCACGAACTGGAATGACAAGGCGCTGGCCAGTGCGAACCCCGGTGTTAACTTCCCCAAGGACGAGCCCATCGTCGTGATTCATCGCTCCGATGGCAGCGGGACCACGTTCATTTTCACCGATTATCTCTCCAAGGTAAGTTCTGATTGGCAGGGGCAGGCCGGCAAAGGAACCTCGGTCAAATGGCCGGTGGGCCTCGGCGGCAAAGGCAATGAGGGTGTTGCCGGGTTGATCCGGCAGATGCAAGGTTCGATTGGCTACATCGAACTGATTTACGCTGTCCAGAACAAGATCACTTACGGAACGGTGAAAAACGCAGCCGGGAGTTTTGTGAAAGCCAGCCTGGACAGCGTCACCGCGGCTGCGGCGTCGGTCAAGAGCATGCCGGCGGACTTCCGTGTCTCCATTACGAACGCGCCGGGAAAAGATGCTTATCCCATTTCGAGCTTTACCTGGCTGCTAATCCCTGCCCAATCCAAGGATGCCGCGAAGGGTAAGATCATCGCCGATTTTCTGAACTGGATGGTGGATGATGGACAGAAAATGACCGCGGATCTAACCTATGCGCCGTTGCCTGCGAGCGTGGCAGCAAAGGTAAAAGACGAGATCAAGCAGGTTCGCTAGATTCGGGGTATTGTCGCTCGAATCGGTTGCACTTCGAACCAAAATCAAAGGCTCCAGCTCAATTGCAGGAGCCTTTTTGCGTAAAATGGGCGTCGCCGTCGGCGATGCCTTATACTGCATTCATGAGATACGGCTTTATCCTACTTCTGGCGGTGGTTTTGGTACCTGCCTTATATGCTGCCGAAAAGCTGTACATGACCGGCAAAATCATTGATGTGCAGCAGAAAACCAATACTCGTGTCCTCTACTATCAAGTGAACACTCCCATAACCAGAGACGAGCCGTATTACGAAGTTTCCGTGCAGGTAAAAGATACGATTTACGTTGGCGACTATAATCCGCGACACGCCGGCGACACTTTGCCTGACGAGTGGAATGTGCCCCAGACTGAAGTCCGGCTCCGGCTGGAGAAGCATTATATGTTTCTCACGCGTCCCGCTGGCTCAGAGTTACAATTCGTCATTACGAAGCGCGTTGCCGTGGCGCCTGCGCCGAAGACTCCAGATTCGCCTTCTCCGAAGAAATGACCGCAGGTGCAGTTCGGTCGTCCGTTCCGTTTCGCCATTGTACGTTATGATTCGTACCTCGCTCGATAATTCGGCGTACTACATTAACCGCGAAGCCTCCTGGCTGGCTTTCAATCGGCGAGTGCTCGAGGAAGCGCAGGACGACAGCAATCCGGTTCTGGAGCGGCTCAAATTCCTTTCGATCTCTGCCAGCAACCTGGACGAATTTTTCGAAGTGCGGGTCGCCGGTCTGGTGCAGCAGATTGAAGATGGGTACACGGAAGCGGGGCCGGACGGACTTACCCTTCTGCAAGAGCGCGACGTAGTGTCGCGGGAGACCCATGCGTTCGTGGACGACCAGTACCTTTTTTGGAATGAAAAGCTGCGCCCCGTGCTGGCTGAGAGCGGCATTCGCGTGCTCGGTTTGCATGAACTAGACGCCAAGGCATGGGCTTTTGTCGCCGACTACTGCGAGCGGGAACTCGACCTGCTGCTGACCCCGGTTACGGTGGATCCTGCGCATCCCTTTCCGCGGGTGATCAACAAGGCTTTGTGTCTGGCATTTCTGCTGCGCCGCAGGCGGCGTTCGTCGATGACCTATACCGGCGTAGTGACGGTGCCGCGAGCTCTGCCACGGCTGATCCGTTTGCCTTCGGAAGGCACCGACGATTTCATTTTCCTCGCCGATCTGGTGGCCTACCATGCTTCCCTGATGTATCACGGCTATGACATCGTATCTTCGGCGGCGTTTCGGGTTACCCGTAACAGCAATCTCTATCTGGCGGAGGAAGAGTCTCGCAATCTTCTCGAATCGGTGCGTACCGAGTTGCATAACCGGCGCAAGGGCGACGCGGTGCGGCTGGAGATTGAGTCCGAAGCGGATCCGGAAATTATCGAACGTTTGCGCACCAACTTCGAGCTGGAATCGTGGCAGGTCTTTTCCGTCAACGGACCGGTAAATCTTTCACGCCTGTTCAACATTTATGAGCAGACGGAGCACCCTGAACTCAAGTTCAAGCCTTTTCTTCCCCGTGAGCTTCGCCTTACGGCTAAATCACAAGATCTCTTCGAAGAGCTTCGCCGCCACGATATTGTGCTTCACCATCCCTTCGATTCCTACGATGCGGTGGTTTCTTTCATCGAGGCGGCGGCAGAGGATCCGCTCGTGCTCTCGATGAAGCAAACGCTATACCGCACCAACGAACAGTCGTTGATCGTGCCCTCGTTGATGTCAGCAGCCGCCAAGAAAGAAGTCACGGCAGTTGTGGAATTGAAGGCGCGCTTTGACGAAGCCTCCAACATCCGCTGGGCGCGCGATCTGGAGGATGCTGGAGTACAGGTCTTTCATGGACTAGTGGGGCTGAAAACACATTGCAAATTGTCGCTGCTGGTTCGGCATGATCCCGATGGCGTGATGCGCCGATATGCGCATCTCGGCACGGGCAACTACAATGCCACCACGGCTCGGATTTACACCGATCTAAGCCTGTTAACTGCCGACCCGGAAATTACCGGGGCGGTTCACGATGTTTTCAGTTTTCTGACCGCCTACGCTGAGCATGCCAACTACGGCCCGCTCATGGTTGCGCCGCTTGATCTGGCGGAACATTGTCTGGCGCTCATCGCCCGCGAGGCTGAACATGCGCGTCACGGCCGGCCCGCACACATTATTGCCAAGATGAATGCGCTGCTGGATAAGAACATTATCACTGCTCTGTACCGGGCTTCGCAGGCAGGAGTGAAGATTGACCTGATTGTGCGCGGGATTTGCGCTCTGCGACCAGGAGTTCGCGGCGTAAGTGACCACATTCGCGTGCGCAGTATCGTCGGCCGTTTCCTGGAACATAGCCGCATATACTTTTTCGCGAACGGCGGCCAGGAGGAAGTGTATCTGGGCAGCGCCGACTGGATGCCGCGCAATCTATACGAGCGGGTGGAGGTAATCTTCCCGGTGAAGGATGAGCTATTGCGCGAGCGGGTGCGGCAGGAGATTCTGGAATCCTACCTGGCTGACAACCTGAAGTCACGCCTTCTGCAGAAGGACGGGACCTACGTTCGCGCCTGGCAGGCACAAGGCAAGCGAAGACCACCAGCGGGAAAGGCGGGATTCAGCGCCCAAGATTTCCTGATCGGCCTGGCCGAAGGCAAGCAAGCGCTGGAATCGATTCCGGCCGCTCCCAGTCCCCGGAGCAGAAGAGCAGCGATTGGAAAGGATCGGTAACACGGCATGATTGTTTACTTCCTGCGGCACGCTAATGCGGGCGAGCCGGTATCTGACCCGAAGAAGGATGAAAAACGCGCCCTCGACAAAGATGGCATCGGGCAATGCGGATTGGTCGGGCGTGCTTTGGCAGCATTGGACGTCCAAGTGGACATGATTATTTCCAGCCCGTTGAAACGTGCTGCTCAGACGGCATCACTAGTGGGTAATGAGCTGAGCTATGAAGGCAAGCTTCAGCTGGAAGACGCGCTCCGCCCCGGCGCTTCCTTTACGGACTTCCGCAGATTACTCGACAAATATTCGAAACAGGAAGCGATCATGGTCGTAGGCCACAATCCAAACCTGAGTGAATTTCTGGGGCGCAGCATCAGTGAGACGGGATGCGAGGCCGGAACCGAGTTAAAAAAAGGCGCCGTGGCAAAAATTGAAATGGGGCGCAACTCCGCGGTCCTTCAGTGGTGTTTGACTCCAAAGATTCTTCGCTCGATCTACGCCGCTGCGGCAGAAAGCTCGCGGCCGAAAACTTCCCGAAAATAACCCTGCTCCTTCTCCACTGCCCAGAGTTCCAGGTCGACGCTGCTTCGTTGCTTGGCAAAGAGAGTTAATTTCACTTCGCCTTCGTGCACTCGAACGCGCGCAGCCCGGACCGCCGCGGTACGGCTAAGGTTCAACGCACGGGCGAGCCGGAGGAGCAGCGAGGCCTTGAGTACACGTTCCTGGTCCGCGCTGGGCAGGACTTTGATGGCAGCATCGCCGGGCACCGGGCGCGACTTTCCCAGATAGCGCGCAATGGCGGCAATGATTCGTCTCTGCTCCGGCGTGTATCCCAGAATTTCCGAGTGCGAAATGATGTAGTGGGTATGCCGATGCCGGCCGTTACGGTTCACGTAGTCTCCCACTTCGTAGAGCATGGCGGCCGCGGAAAGCCACTCCTGGTACTCCTGGGGCAAACCGTGTACAGATTTTAGTGCAGCAAACAGCTGCATTGCGGCGGCACGCACCAGGAGAGCGTGTTTCATGTCCACCCGATAATGCGCCACCGCGGCCCGGATCGAATCCCACCGTTCGGATTCCAGTTGCTTGCCCGATCGGGTGGTGCGGTCGTATTCGGCCGCCATCTGAGCCAGCAAACCGTCGCGTAATCCCAGTGGGGAATAACGAAACCCTTGTAGCTGGCAGCGCTCCAGGAGTCCAAGGTAAACCGCCGCACCCGGCACGATAATCTCGGCGCGTCGCGGCCCGACTCCAGAAAGCGTCCTGCGTTCTCCCAGAGGCAATCGCGCCAGTAGCTTCGCGATCCCTCTCATCTGTGTTTTGGATACTGTCGTCGCGCGCGAGCCTTTGGTTTTGTACATGCCATGACAGATCGCAGCCAATGATTCCGCGGTTCCAGATGTGGCGATCACCACCTTCGGGCGGGCGCGCTTGATCCGGTCAGCGGTCCGCTCGATCTCGCGCGAGATGAACCCGCGGAGTTGGCGCATCTCGGATTTGCGGGGTGGATCGTGACGCAAGAATTCGTTGGTTAGACGAACTGCGCCGAGCGGCAAGCTGACCGTGTTGCGGATGTGACCTTCGCTGGAAATGGTCAGCTCGCAACTTCCTCCACCCAGATCCGCCATGAGCACGGGGGACGAATTCACTCGCAGAGTCGAGACTAACCCCAGATGGATCAGCCGGGCTTCTTCCAATCCGGAGATAATTTCCACATCCCAACCGGTGGTCGAACGCACCCACTCCAGGAAGGCCCGGGCATTGCGCGCATCGCGTAGAGCGCTGGTAGCGACGACCCGCACGGAATCCGCGCCAGCATTCTGCACCGCACGGTGAAACCGCCGCAGCACTTTCACCGTGGTGGCTATCGCCTCGGGAGAAAGAAAACTGCTGCGGAACACGGACTCGCCCAAGCGCGTGACTTCGCGGTCTTCTTGAATTTCGATCAGCCGATGCCGGGTGAGGCGAGCAATCTTCAGGCGGACAGAGTTCGATCCGATATCAACGGCGGCGAATGTCGGCATGGCGGAAGGGCAACAGTGTACAACCTACGAGCGAGGAGGTTGTTGAAAATGACGACGGCGAGAGCTACGGCGTTCGGGGATCAAGTTCTCAAATCGCGGACTGGCAGCGAGGAGCAGGTCTTAAGACTGGCTCGGCTTGACTGTCGTAGACGGCGCCATTCATCGACGGGCACGAGCACCGCAGTCTCAATCCCGCGCCGAGTTACGACTTGCGGGCCTTCCTTGACCGTGGCATCCAACAGTTCGCCAAAGCGAGCCCTCGCGTCTCGCATTTGCCAATAAGCCACCTGTCACCTCGTGGAAGGAATAGACGCCCGACCGGTCAAATAGAACACAGTCTCGACAACTGAAGGCTACCATCTGACAACGGAATTGCTAGTTGCCGATGGACCTCAGGCGACGGCAGCCCTTGGGGAGGAGGATCTTGTGGGGGGCTTGCGATCTGCTGCTACAGCGGCAGAACCCGACTCAGATTTCTTGCCAGAGAAAGCCGCTCGGGTTTCGGCCACAGCATCCACACTTTGACGGAACTTTGCCTGCGTCACGTTGCGCAGCATCGCGACCAGGGCCGAGTCTCGAACTCCACCGAAGATTGCCTCTGCCCGCTGGGTCAATTTCAGCCATTCATGCCAGTCGCCGATCACATCCTGCATATGTTTGAGTTGGTCGATAATGCGTTTGGCCTCCGCATCGTGGTCAGCCAGCTCAGCGATGTAACGCGCTCTCTTGCCGATGATTCGATACTGATGGAGAGTCTTTTCAGTCAGAGGAACATGATCTCGTCCGAGCTTGGTGAGTTTGCCTAACGTCAGGATCAGTGGTTCGGTGTTCTTCGGGATGGCAATCTCACCAGCGGCACGCTTCAGGCGTTTTCGTACCTCGTCCGCCGTCTCGCGGCTGAAAGCCTTGACCAGTTTCTGTTCCCGCTTGGCACGCTCCTGCATGAGGGCGTCTACCAGTTGCGATTTGTGTCCGTTGCCCTCGGGAACTTTCAAGCTCCGCAATGACGCGATCTCCACATCCAGATCCCGCACCCGGCCAGCCTTCTTGCGCAGTCGCGACAGCAGCTTGATCAGCTTCCTGTCGTTGCGGTTCAGGTCCGGAGCTACTTCACTCAGGAGAGCTTCCACTCGACGGCTGTTGGTACGAAACTTGTGCACGCTTTCCGGAGCCGGACGCTTCGACACCTTGGACAACTCGCGGCCCAATCTCTGAAAAGCAAGCCGACCACGTTTTAAGTCAATGGGCATATCCGGCACTGAGATACTGAGAGAACGAAAAACTACAGGGGAATCCACCAAAATGCAATCGAGGAATGCTGACCGATTTATTCTTCTGGAACCACGGTCAAGTAAGACTCACCCACGGCACAGCAAGCGGTATTTTAACACTGCTGTAACACGATTCTGCTAGCCTGCCTCTGGATGGCCAACCAAGCTCTAGGAGCGCCACGTTTGACAGGACCGCAACCCATTGTAAAGCCAGAGGTTGCTGCCGGTTCCGACGTCCAAGGCGAGCCTCTCCTCAAGGCCGGCAGCAGTCACATTGCCGACGCCATCTTCCACGTTGCCATGCTGGCCTGCGGGTTATGTGTGCTCGCGCTTGTCGGCGTGATTATTTACGAACTGATTAGCGGGTCGAAGCTGTCTTGGCACGCCTTCGGATTGAAATTCTTCTTCCGAAGCGAATGGGATCCGGTCAACGAGCAGTTCGGCGCGTTGCCTTTTGTTTATGGCACTCTTGTGTCTTCCTTCCTGGCGCTCCTCTTAGCGGTTCCCCTCGCGATCGGGGTCGCCGTGTTCATCACAGAAATGTGTCCTCCCTGGTTGAAGGGGCCGCTGGCTTTCACGACCGAATTGCTGGCTGCGATTCCCAGCGTCATTTACGGACTCTGGGCGATCTTCGTGTTAGTGCCGCTTCTGCGCTTGTACGGAGAGCCTTTCTGCGCGCGTTATCTCGGTTGGACGGGAATGTTCGAAGGTCCTCCCTACGGCATCGGAATGCTCGCAGCCGGAATTATTCTAGCAATTATGGTCGTGCCGATAGTCTCTTCGATCACGCGGGAAGTGATGACCGCCGTGCCTCAGCAGCAGCGAGAAGCTGTGCTGGCGCTGGGAGCGACACGGTGGGAAATGATCCGGACCGGTGTACTGCGAAATGCCCGCGCTGGGATTCTGGGCGGCGTGATCCTGGGCTTGGGCCGCGCCCTTGGCGAAACCATGGCGGTCACCATGGTCATCGGAAACCGGCCGGAGATTGCACGGTCGCTGTTTGCTCCCGGCTACACCATGGCGAGCGTTATCGCCAACGAGTTCAGTGAAGCTACAGGAAATACCTATCTAAGCGCTCTCATTGAAATCGGATTGGCTCTGTTCATCGTTACCATCATCGTAAACATTCTGGCCCAATTTCTGGTCTGGACAGTTACGCGCGGCACCCCGGCGAGAAGCCATGCCTGAAACTGTTACGGCCACCTCCGATTTTGCTGCTGCGCCGATCAGTCTCTGGCGGCGTGGAGTGAATTCGTTTGCGACCTTCGCTGCCGCGGGCGCTGTAGTCCTAGTTTTGCTCCCGCTGGGCGCGGTTTTCGGCTACCTCGTTTACAAGGGCATTGGCTCGATCAACTGGGCCTTCCTAACGCAAACGCCGAAACCCGTTGGGGAAGCCGGCGGCGGTATGGCGAACGCGATCGCTGGCTCAGCCTGGATTCTCTTAATAGCGAGTGCGATGGGTGTACCGATCGGAATTGGCGCTGGTATTTATCTCGCGGAGTATGGCCGCAATCGGTTCGGAGATTTGATCCGGTTCACTGCAGACGTACTGAATGGCGTGCCGTCGATCGTGGTTGGCATCGTGGCTTACGGGATCGTAGTGCTGTCGCAGGGGCATTTCTCGGCCCTGGCTGGCGGAGTCGCACTCGCAATCATGATGATTCCGACCATCGCTCGCACCACGGAAGAGATGCTCTTACTGGTGCCGAACACGGTGCGGGAAGCGGCTTACGGTTTGGGGGTCTCGCGCTGGCGTACTACGCTGTCGATTACTTTGCGCACGGCCACGTCGGGCGTGATCACCGGTGTTATGCTGGCTTTTGCGCGCGTCGCGGGTGAGACCGCACCGCTTCTGTTCACGGCATTCGGCAATCAGTACTGGAACTGGAAGATCAATCAGCCGACGGCCGCGTTGTCGTTGCAGATTTTTACCTACGCGATTTCACCGTTCGATGAGTGGCATCGCCAAGCCTGGGCGGGAGCGTTGATCTTGATCGTGCTTATAGTGTTCGCCGTCAGCGCAGTTCGCATCGTTGCCGGCCGTGGAATGCTCCGAGGAGCGAACTGAACCATGGGAGTGGGGATCAAAGTAAACAAGCTGAACGCCTGGTTCGGCAAAACCCAGGCCCTCTATGACATTACGATGGAGGCGCCAGCCAACCACGCGACGGCCGTTATTGGTCCTTCGGGATGTGGCAAATCCACCTTTGTGCGGTGCCTCAATCGCATGCACGAGACTGTCCCAGACGCCCGCGCCACGGGCAGAGTTCAAATCGGCGAGCTTGACGTGTACAACGGCACATCCGCAGTGCAAATTCGCAGGCGCATTGGCATGGTGTTTCAGAAGCCCAATCCATTTCCCACGATGTCGATTTACGACAACGTCGCTGCCGGATTAAAGCTCAATGGCTTCCACGATCATGTGCGGCTGGATGAGATTGTCGAGCGCTCGCTGAAACTCTCAGCTCTCTGGGACGAGGTGAAAGATTCCCTGCGGAAGAAGTCCGGCGCCAGCTTGTCGGGCGGACAGCAGCAACGTCTCTGCATCGCTCGTGCGTTGGCGGTTGAACCACAGGTGCTGCTCATGGACGAGCCTTGCTCGGCTCTAGATCCTATTTCCACTGGCAAGATCGAAGAGCTGATCTTTCAGCTTAAGGAAAAGTTCACCATTGTGATCGTGACGCACAACATGCAGCAGGCATCTCGCGTTGCCGAGTTTACCGGCTTCTTCCTTCTAGGCAAGCTGATCGAACTCGACAAGACTGAAAAGATTTTCACGACCCCGTCCGACAAGCGTACGGAGGATTACATTACAGGCAGGTTTGGATAATGCGAACCCGTTTTCAGCAAGGACTAGACGATCTTCGGGCCCGTTTGCTTCGCATGGGCGGATTGGCCGAGCAGGCCGTGGATCGCGCCTGCCAAGCGTATATTGACCGCGACCTGGCGCGCTGCCATATGGTGCTTGAAGGCGAATTCCAAATTAACGTGGCCGAGCGGGAAATCGACGAACTGGCATTCGATCTGCTCGCGTTGCAGCAGCCAATCGCCGTGGATCTACGTTTCATTCTCGCCGTAACCAAGATCAACTCGGATCTGGAACGAGTCGGCGACCAGGCGGTCAACATCGCGGAGCGGGCGATGGATCTGGTGGAACTTCCCAAAGTGGATCTGCCGGTCGATATTCCGCGCATGGCGGCTGCAGTTTCGGCCATGGTGCGACGGTCGCTGGAATCGTTTATCGAAGGCAAGGCTGAGCTTGCGCAAGCTGTGCTTGAGATGGACAACGTCGTCGATCGCATGAAAGACGAAGCGTTCATCACGCTGGTCAAGACCATGAATGAGCGGCCCGAGGTAACCCGGCAGGCGCTGGATGCTCTGCTAGTCGCCCGCAATCTGGAGCGCGTTGCCGATCACGCTACCAATATCGCGGAAGACGTAATTTTCTGGGTGCGCGGTGCAGATGTCCGTCACAATGTGGCACCGGAAACGCCGGTGCATCAGGCGAGTACGGATACTCATTAAAGCGCTACTTGGATATGATTGGTAGTTGGTCCAAGACCGGTCAGCCTGCCTGACCGGTTTTGCTTTTTTGGTGATACGCTAAAACATTCTTCCGCCAAGGGGGCAATGCTTGCGCAGAATCTTGTATCCCTTCACGTTGCTGTTTTTCGCTGCCACCCTGGGCTTGGTCGTGGCGCAGCACGAGAAAGAGATGCGGCAGATTTCGCTGCCCACAGGCAAGTCCCTGACCATCCCTTCACCGGGCGTTCTGGGATCGCTGAACGGCTTCGCGGCCGCGATGACAGTGAGCCCTGACCGGCGATACGCTGCGATTCTCAACGATGGTTACGGCACCCAGCGAAACCAGGCGCACCAATCGATCGCAATGCTCGATCTGAGCACAAACAATCTCACCGACTTCCCCGAAGATCGTCTGCCCGAATCAGCTCACCAGAGCTACTTCATGGGCCTTGCGTTCAGCTCGGATGGGAATCATCTTTATGCTTCCATCGGTTCCATTACCGACCCCGTCGGCGAAAAAGCAGGCGACACCGGAAACGGAATCGCGGTTTACAGTTTTCACAACGGAAAGGTCGTGTGGGATCGCTTTATAAGGATGTCGCCGCAAAAGATTGCCGCAGGCAAGAAAGTGGCGATCGGTGTGCGCAAGACCGCGGAAGGAACAGCCATCTCGTATCCTGCCGGGCTGGCGGTGATCGCGGGCCGGGGCGGCCCCGACAGGCTGCTCGTGGCCAATAATCTTTCCGATAACGTGGTCTTGATCGACTCAGCCAGTGGCCGCGTGCTTGAACAATTCGACCTGAGCACCCGTGATATGGTTCCGTCTTCATTTCCTTACACCGTCGTGGCATCGCGCGATGGGCGCCGCGCCTGGTGCAGTCTGTGGAATGCGTCCCGCGTGGCGGAACTCGACTTGGAGAAGGGAACAGTCGCACGCTGGATTTCCCTGCTTGAGCCCAAGGAGCCAACCTCGCGCCGGCTCCCATCCCACCGCGATGCTGCTGAGCCCGGACGAAAAGCTGCTCTATGTGGCATTGTCCAATGCCGACAGTGTGGGAGTGATCGAAACCGCATCCGGCTTGCTCAAGTGGACTTTGGCGACTTTGCCCAACGCGCAGAAAAGTCCCGGAACCTATCCCGTCGCACTCGCACTCTCGGAAGACGGCAAACGACTGTTCGCCGCTTGCGCGTCGATCAATGCGGTTGCCGTTTTCGACACCTCACACTTAAGCGTTGGCGCCGCTGCACCAGATCTGTTGAACATGACACGCGCGTCCGGCTTCATCCCCACCGACTGGTATCCCAGCGCCCTGGCGACGGTCGGTGACGAACTACTGATCGCTACATCAAAAGGCCAGGGAACCAGCCCCAACAACGGGATTAGCAGTCTGCCGAAACGAAGGGAGGCATCGCGAGCACCCTTACATCCCAACGTTGCTCTACGGCTCGCTTGCCCGCATAAATATCCAAGAAATTGAAAAGCAACTTCCGGAGCTCACGCGCCGGGTTGAGGAAAGCAATCTTCTGCATGCCAGTCCCGGGAAAATCCAATTCGCACAGAACTCCAACCCGATCCGCCATGTGATCTACATCATCAAAGAGAATCGCACTTACGATCAGATACTCGGTGATTTAAAGATTGGCAACGGCGATCCCTCGCTGACCATGTACGGCGCGGATGTAACGCCTAACGAGCACAAGCTGGCGCTGCAGTTCGGGGTGCTCGACAATTTCTACGACAGCGGGGAAGTTTCGGGCGACGGACACGATTGGTCGACCGCCGCTATCACCACCGACTACAACGAGCAAACCTGGCAGATCGGGTACCGCGGCAAGGAACGCACCTACGATTTTCAGGGCACCGTGGCCGACGAATACCCGCTGGACCAAAACGAGCCAGACGTGAACGAGCCGCCACCGGTTACATTTGGGACAACGTGGCCAGTCATGGCCTCAGCTATCGCGACTACGGCGAATTCATCGGCGGCGATGTGGTGCGAACCCACGGAAACCAAGATGACGGTTCACGAAGGGACGCCGGCGCCGAGCTCGTCGTGTCCAACGAACGCGGTAAATAAAGGAGACCCGTTGCCGCCGAATGTCGGCCAGCCACATGGCTCACCCAGTCCCTGGCCGTGGGCCATACCGATGTTGAAAAGCACAAAGCCGACCAAGGCGGTGCTGCGAGACCACTTTGATCCCCTATTTCCCGACTTCAACACCGAGTATCCCGACCAACTCCGCGCCGACGAATTTCTCAATGAGTTCGACGGCTTTGTGCGCGCTCGCAAGGAAGGCAAGGGAACCGAGCTGCCGGCGTTCGTTCTGCTTTATCTTCCCGACGACCACACCCACGGCACTACCGCCGGAAAGCCGCGCCCAGCCGCAAGTGTGGCCGACAACGATCTCGCGGTCGGGCGAGTGGTGGAGGCGGTCTCGCACAGTCCCTATTGGGATGACACGGCCATCTTCATTCTCGAAGATGACGCCCAGGATGGCGCCGATCACGTGGACGCGCACCGTTCCATCGCTTTCGTGATCAGCAAATATTCGCCCGGGTCAGCGGACCATCCTTTTGTGGACCACCATTTCTACACCACGGTGAACATGATCCACACGATTGAGACGTTGCTGGGTTTGCCGCCCATGAATCAGAACGATGCCTATGCGCCGGTGATGGCGCCGCTGTTTTCAGGTGCAGGCAATCAGGCGCCATTCACCGCCGACTGGAGCAATCGCGATAACGGCTTGATCTATCAGATGAACCCGGCCAAGGGTCAAGGAGCGAAGGAATCGGCCAAGATGGATTTTTCCCGTCCGGATGCGGCGAATCCGGCGGTGCTCAATGCGATTCTGTGGCGCGATCGCAAAGGAAATACGCCGATGCCGGCGGCGCAGCACACGGTATTCCGCAACCCCAAGCCGACGACTGACTCCGCACTTTACGGCCTTGACGACTCCACCGGGCGTGAGCGATGCATCCAGATGTGCGGATGCGCATGCGGCTGGTCGCCACGTCAGCGCTGGGCCGCACTCCGCCGTCCACATCGGCAAACGAAAATGCCGTCGAGACGTTGGGATACTCTTTCCCTCCCACCTCCACGTAGGGATACACAAAATAGTTCAGCGGCTTGCCCTCCTGCTTCGGACTCAATTCCAGATCGCGTCCCATCGTGAACTCCACGCGATTGGCGTCGTGGGCGCCGAAGAAGTAATCTTTTTTCTCCTGGATGCTTCCACGCTTCGGAGATGTCCACGGGAATCCATCCGTGCTGCGGATCGAAGAAATCGGCCCAGCAGTGGTATCCGGCGATCTCCGCGGAGTGCTTGTCGGGCGGCAAGGGAAATCCTATTTCAAATCGCGCCGGAATGCCCTGCGAGCGCGCCATGGCGATGAACAGCGAATGAAAGTCGGTGCAGTTGCCCTTCTTGGCATCGCAGGCGTAGAGCACGTCGCCACGCCCCCAGCCGGTGCCAGTTTTGTCGTAACGCATGGTGGTGAACACGTAGTCGTAGATGGCGCGTGCCTTGTCGAGCGGCGTGGTCTTGCCCTCTGTGACCTTCACGGCCAGCTCCGCCGGCAATCCGGTCGTGGGCACCAGCGCATCCGGCGCGAGATATTCTTTTCTCTCCCGGGTGCTAAGCTTCACAGCCTCAAGGTGCGGAGAATAGATGCCCAGCGTAAGCCGCTCATGGCGGACGACGTCGTAAACGACCTCGAAGTGCAACTCCGGTTGCTTGGCTTTCGAAGCCTCGGCGTAATACATTTCGTTGCCGTATTTCGATTCATGCGTCTTCTTCAACGGAAGATCGCCGGTTGCGGAGATGACTTTTACCGCCTGGAATGCATCCGAGTGCGCCTGCGGAATCCAGATCCGGACTTTCTCGCCGGCAGGAATATCCTTTACGGTGAAGCCATAGTGAAATGTGAAGTGGCGCGTCTCCTGCGCCGTGGCAATCGTGGCAAACGCAAATAGGGACAAAGCCGCAGGTAGCAAGATATTTCTAAGCATCGGACAGGTTCCTTTCGTAATTGAGACCGTCGAGTGGGAAACGACACACGGGCGTTTAGGAGTGGGAGCGTCAAGTGAAGCCGCGTTGTGACGGTCGCATCAGAGGAATCCTTTGCCCCGCAGGCAGGCTTATATTCTAAACGAGAGGCAAAGGATCTGTTTGCCGCGTTGCAAAGTTAACAAATACGTAACACTCTTACGCTAAAATTTCCCCTGTGCCTGCTGCCATCGAGTGCCACGACTTGCGTAAGACCTATGACGGCAAAGTTGAAGCTGTCCGCGGGCTGAGCCTGGAAATTCAGGCGGGAGAGTGTTTCGGCCTGTTGGGGCCGAATGGGGCAGGGAAGACCACCACGATCGAAATCCTTGAAGGGCTGCTCGCTCCTACCTCCGGAGAGGTCAGATTCTCGGCCGCACCTGGCAGAAGAATTCCCGCGAAGTGCGCGAGTGGCTGGGCATTTCGCTGCAGGAGACGCGGCTCTCGGAGAAACTGACCGTCCGCGAAACCATTGAATTGTTCGCCAGCTTCTATCGCGAGCCGCGTTCCTCCGAAGAAGTGCTTGATGACCTGCAGCTCGGCGAGAAGGCTGATGCTTTTGTAGGAAAGCTCTCCGGTGGACAGCGCCAGCGTCTGGCTGTTGCTACGGCACTCGTAGGGAATCCCAAAATTCTGTTTCTGGACGAACCCACCACGGGACTCGATCCGCAGAGCCGTCGCCAACTCTGGGACATCATCCGCAATTTTCAGCAGGCTGGAGGTACGGTGCTGCTGACCACGCATTACATGGACGAGGCCGAGCGTCTTTGCGACCGTCTGGCGATCATCGATCACGGCCAGGTCATCGCCGAAGGCACACCTCCCGACCTGATCGAACGCCTCGGCGGGCATAACGTCGTGGAGTTTGAAGCCAGCGGCAACTCCGACGAAGCCGAGTTCGAAGTCTGGCGCGCTCTGCCCGGCGTGGAGTCGGTTCGCCATGACGATGGCTTGGTCAGCCTCACGGTGCGCGAACCTCATCTCACTATTCCCGCGTTGCTGGATGCAGTGGAAAAGCAGGGCTCGCAGCTCTTGCATTTAACCACGCGACAAGCCAGCCTCGAAGACGTGTTTGTCAACCTAACCGGTCGTCATCTGAGGGAACAGTGATGGGCGCACCGAGTCTGTTTAGGGACATGTCTTTGACCCGTCCAACCCGACTGGAGGTCGGCGGCCGGGGCCGCTCGACCCGGCCGCTGGAGCCTTGTCAATGAGCACGCCGCAAACCCCGCTCCGCAATAGTCGCTGGTCGGCCTTCACGCACCTGGTGATGGTGCGAATGAAAGAGCTCAAGCGCGAGCCGGAAGTCGTCTTCTGGGTGTATGGCTTTCCGCTGCTGCTGGCCTTGGGACTTGGGATTGCGTTCCGCAACAAACCGGCCGACGTGACCTCTATTGCGGTCGTCGATGGCCCCGGAGCGCAGCATGTGTTAGCCCTGATCGAGCGCTCGCCTCAAAAAGCCTTGATCCGTGCCGATCTGCTCGATAAGTCGGCAGCGCTAACAGGATTTCGCATCGGCAAGTACGATCTCGTGGTCGAATCCGACGGCAAAGGAGGCGTTCAGTATCTTTACGATCCGGCACGTCCCGAGAGCGTGCTAGCGCGGGCTGAAGTCGATGACGCTCTTCAAGTCGCAGCCGGTCGAAGGAATCCGCTGCCTACTTCCTCAGTCGTCTCGAACGAGCCCGGATCGCGCTATATCGACTTTCTCATCCCCGGGTTGATCGGGATGAACTTGATGAACTCAGGCATGTGGAGCGTCGGATTTGCCCTGGTGGATATGCGCCAGCGCAAGTTGCTCAAGCGTTTTGTGGGCACGCCCATGCGGAGAAGCGATTTCCTGCTGGCCCTGGCCAGTGGCAGGCTGGTGCTCATGGTCACCGAAGTTGGGCTGCTGCTGGGTTTTGGCGCGCTGGTGTTCCATATTCGCGTGCTCGGGTCGTTGTTCTCGATCCTGCTGCTAAGCGCGATCGGCGCTGTGGCTTTCGCCGGATTGGGCCTGCTAACGGCCAGCCGCGCACAAAAGATTGAAAGCGTCAGTGGGCTCATCAATCTGATCATGATGCCGATGTGGATCTTCTCGGGAGTCTTCTTTTCCTATGAGCGTTTTCCGGCGGCGATCCATCCCTTCATAAAGGCGCTGCCGCTGACCGCGCTCAATGATGCGCTGCGCGCCATCATTCTTGATGGAACTCCGCTCACTGCGCAGGCCGGGCGCCTGCTTATACTTCTGCTCTGGGGAGGGATTTCTTTCGTGCTGGCCTTGCGTTGGTTTCGTTGGACCTAGACCTTGTGTACAGGAAGGCCTTCGCTTCAACCGGACTGACCTTCATCTTTTCAGTTTCGGACTCAAACATGTGCGACTCCTGCTAGGTTACTTGCCTGTGTAAAGATCGGGAAACTGTTGGCGAAGATGGGCCACCTTCGGCGCGTCGTTGTAGACGATGTAGGGATTGCTTGGATGTTGCGCGGCGTAGTTCTGGTGGTACGCTTCAGCCGCATAAAAGGCCTTCAACGGAACCACCTGAGTCACGATCGGACTCGGGAATACCTTCGCTTTGTCGATTTGCGCAATGTACGCCTCAGCAATCCGCTTTTGCTCGTCGCTGTTGTAGAAAATAACGGATCGATACTGAGTGCCTGAGTCGGGACCTTGGCGGTTTAGCTGAGTAGGATCGTGTGCCACGGAGAAAAAAACGCGCAGCAGTTCGCCGTAAGTGATCTGAGAGGGATCATAAGTGATCTTAACCGATTCAGCGTGGCCAGTGTCGCCCGTGCTTACTAGTTCGTATTCAGCGGTGTTGGCGGCTCCTCCGGAGTATCCCGAAGTCGCATTGATTACGCCCTTGACGTGTTGGAAGACGGCCTGAATGCCCCAGAAACATCCCCCCGCCACGACACCGGTTTGCTGCGCTTTGCTGGTGGCGATTGGCGTGTCGACCGCAGGGTTCGGGACAGCAGCGGCCTTGTCGTTCGCGTTGCAAGCCACCACGCCGGCGAAGGTTACCAGCAAAAGCGCGGCAAAGACGCGTGAGAAAATACTCATAACAAATTCCTCCAGACCCGGTTCGCGGATCTTCCGGGTCTTAGCTCATTAGAGTCATGAAACGAGCGAAAGTTACGGAGATTACCGAGTTCGGCGCGCATGGGTTGCCGCAACTTTTCTCCGGGTCGCGCATCCTTAGAGATTAAGGTGGCATAGAATCTAAGGTGACGCCATGAGGATGCTGATCGGATCTATCGTAGCCATTCTTTCGGTTACAACCGCTGCGTGGATGCGAGGATCTGAATCGCAATCCAGTCCGGGTGGGCGCATCCCGGTCCTTGTAGAATTGTTCACTTCCGAAGGCTGCTCAAGTTGTCCTCCGGCAGACGCATTCCTGCGGAAACTAGATGCGCAACCCGTGGCTGGCGCAGAGATGATCGTGCTTAGTGAACACGTCGACTACTGGAATAGCGTCGGCTGGAAGGATCCCTATTCTGCGCATTTTTACAGCGATCGACAAAGTGCATATGGACGGCGTTTCGACCTGAACAGCGTATACACTCCGCAAATGATCGTGGACGGAAGCAGCGAGTTCTCTGGGAGTGATGCGGCGCTGGCGGACAAGGCCTTCGTCAAAGCGTTGGGCAAGCCGAAACTCGCTGTCCGATTGTCGAATATCTCCTCGGGTGGGCCGAATGTCCTGCAAGGTCACATAGAGACGGGCGCGTTGGCCGCTTCTTTCGGTGTACGTGAGGCAGAGATCTACATCGCCGTCGCTCTTAACCGTGCTGAGTCGCACGTCTCTCACGGCGAAAATGCGGGGCGCACATTGGAACACGTGGCGGTGGTGAGAAGCCTGGTAAAGGTCGGAACACTCCGGCAAGGGCAAGCCTTCGCGAAGGACGTTCAATTGAAGCTGGACCCCGGCTCTGATTGGCACAACCTGAGGCTGATCGCATTCGTGCAGGAACCGGGTCAGGGGCGGGTGATTGGTGCTGCTTTGCAGACGCTCGATGCCACCGTGGCGAAAGCGAATTGAAATGCGCTGGTTAGGCCGTGTTATGATTCGGTTTTGACCGAGTGAGCGGGAGTAGTTCAGCGGTAGAACGCCAGCTTCCCAAGCTGGATGTCGCCGGTTCGATCCCGGTCTCCCGCTCCATTCTTCATCGGCTCCTGATCTGATCCGAGTCCGCGCCGCGCAGCTGGGATAATGCTGTATCACACGCTTGAACGTTCTTCCGTGCTTGTTCAAGTTTCTGCTTGTCGACGTCGGACATGGCGAAATGTTCTCGTATTTCCGCCCAGTTCTTCAGACCCTCCTCAAACCAGGACCGAGCGTTTTGCCAGTATGCTCGGCGCTCGCTGATTGAAATACCCGGGCGATTTGCCTGCGTCTGATACAGCTCTCCAAACCGGCGATAATACTCAGCCAAAGTCGCATGCGCCTCGCCGTCTTTCGGGTCGGCGGCAGATCGGGTCTGGGCTATGGCCAAGGCTTTGCGGTATTCTCGCAGAGCGGGTTCGATTCGGCCCGCTCTCAATTCATTGTCACCCATATGCGCGTAGGTCATCGCGAAATTGCGGGCGAGCCGCATGTCCGCAGGGTCCGCCTGCGATAGCGACTGACTAATGGAAACTGCTTCGAGATATTCTTTCCTCGCGGCACCAAACTCCCCTCCTTAGCCAGAATGTCGCCGACGTCGAGATGAGCAAGTGCAAGGTTGTGCTGTACCAGAGCATTGGACGGATTTTCCGCAACCAGAATCTTTAGAATGGACAGGCCTTCCCCGTATTCCTTCAGGGCTTCCGCAGTCCCTCCCGTACTCTCGTAAACAAATCCGATCTTCATTTTGGTCAGCGCGGTCATTCGACGATATCGAACGTTTTGCAGATTGATTGCGGACGAAGATTCGAATCCGGCGAGCCCTTTCTGATATTCCTCGAGCGCGCCTTTCCAATCGGGGAAATCCGCCAGCGTGTCGCCGATAAGGTCGTGGACACTGGCCAGATTGAAGCGAGCATCTTGGGAGAGCGGTTCTGCTTTTGCAATCATCTCCCGAATGACCAACGATTGGCGGTATTTCTCGACTGACTGGTTGATTTCTCCGATCGTGCGAGCTACCGTGGCGATCTTCGCGTAGCTGTCGGCCAAATCGCCCTGCGCTCCCAGATCGTTCCGAGCATTCTTGGCCAAGACTTCGCGAATTGCGACTGCCTTCTGATAGCTCCGCAGGGCTCCGGCCGTGTCCCCCAGATTGGACCGATAAAAGTAGCCCTGGACATCGCCCACCCTTTCGTACGCCGACGCCAGCTCACGCTGCAAGGAAACATCTGTACTCGCCTCCCGCGATAAGCTGTCCAGATATTCCAAAGCCCGGGTCACTAGGAGCTTTCGTGCCGGCGTCGATCCCGGAAGATCTTTGATCGAATCATGGATCTCGAACATCAAAGAGTTCGCCAGTTTGCGCACGTCGTTGAAGCGAGCTTCAGCGCGGGCGCGTTCGGAACGGGCAATCAAGGCTTGCTCTCGGGCAATGTGCGCTTGGCGAAGAGTGGCAACGATTCCAATCACAAGGATGACAAGCGCCGCTGCGGTTGCAGCGACCCCGGCCTTATGCCGAGCCACGAATTTCGAAATCCGATATCGGGTGGTGTCCCTGCGAGCGAAAACAGGGAGGTTCTCGAGATGGCGTCGCAGGTCCTCGGCGAATTTATCAACCGACGGGTAGCGCCGCTCCGGTTCCTTGCGCAGGGCCATGAGCACAATATTGTCGAGGTCTCCACTGAGTCGTTTGCTCAACCCGGCGTGCTCGGCCACGGGGGTCGCGGCTGAGCGAACCCGCGTTTGGCTGTCTTCGGAACGCGATCCTTCGGTCCGCCGGACCACTGTGCTGGGTTTTTCCGGCTCGGCTTCGCAAACCGCTTTTGCGATCTGTTGCGGGGTGTACCCGGGTGCAGAGTAAGGGTGGTGTCCGGTGAGCAATTCGTAGAGCACCACTCCCAGTGAGTAAACGTCACTGGAAGTTGTGATGGGCTCGCCTTTTACCTGCTCCGGGCTCGCGTAGCCGGGAGTGAGCGCGCGAAATATCGTCAGAGTCGGTTCCGGCTGGCCGGTTCCGGAATCCGTATCGAGAATCTTCGCAATGCCGAAGTCCAGAAGTTTCGGCGTTCCCTCCGAGGTTACAAGGATGTTGTTGGGCTTCAGGTCGCGATGCACGATTAACCGCTGATGGGCAAACTGCACGGCCGAGCACACCGCGGAGAAGAGTTTCAGACGCTCAGCAATCGGCAGGTCGCGAGAATCACAATAATCTGTAATGGGCTGGCCTTCAATCAGCTCCATGACAAAATATGGGACGCCCTCTTCGGTTGTGCCGCCATCGAGGAGGCGTGCGATGTTGGGATGATCCAGGCTGGCGAGAATCTGCCTTTCGTTCCTGAACCGGCTGACGATGAAATCTGTGTCTTGACCTGCGCGAACCAGCTTGATCGCGACTTGCTTGTGGTACTGTTCGTCGATGCGGGTGGCCCGATACACTTCTCCCATCCCGCCAGAGCCGATCAGCTCCAGAATCTGATATTGCCCCAGTCGCCGGCCGATCAAGGATTGGCGTTGAATCGGAATTTCTGGAAGAACTACGCTTTCCGGTGCGAGAGGGCTCATGAACTCAGTTCCAGCTTGTTCATGAGAGGCGATGAGGGACTCCAGTTCCTGTTGCAGGTCAGGGTCCCCGGTGCCGATTTCGGCGAGATAGGATGATCGCTCTGCGTGTCCGAGCTCCAGAGCGATGTGGAGTTTTTCCTTGATCTCGTTCCAACGCTCTGGAATCATCGTCCCCTGATTCTTCCTTATGAGTTGCACCCGTGCGGTCCCCACCCGGTCTTTCGGCTGAGTTCGCGATGCAGCCACGCCCTGGCCGTTGCCCATTCTCGCTTTACGGTCGCCCGAGAGACGCCTACGAAATCCGCAGTTTCCTCAACCGAAAGGCCACCGAAAAATCGTAGCTCAACTATCTGGGTCTGCCGCGGGTCTAACCGCCCGAGCTCGTTCAGGGCTTCATCCAGCGCCAACAGGTCAAAGTTGCATTTTTCGGGAAGCAGGGCAGCGGCTTCATCCAAGGTCAACTTTTCCAAACCATCGCCGCGCTTAGCGGCGCGGTGCTGACGGGCGTAGTCCACGAGAATCTGACGCATCAAGTGTGAGGAGACGGCAAAGAAATGAGCTCGGCCGTTGATCTCAAGATCTTGGCGCACCAGGCGGATGTATGCCTCGTTTACCAGGGCTGTACTTTGCAGGGTGTGTCCGGAACGCTCCCGGTTCAGATGATTGTGCGCGAGGCGGCGAAGTTCGTCGTAAACCAGCGGGATTAATTCGCTAAGGGCTTCGTCATCTCCCTGGCGCCAGTCCGCGAGAAGTTGTGTGACCTTATTGGAAGCAGCCGGCCCCACCGTTTCCCCCTACTCCGCGGCCACAAGCCGTGGGGCGATGAAAGATACCCCGGTCTTGAGCGAAAGTCAACCAGTTAATAACACTGGACTTAGAGCCCTCCTGATACGTGATCGCACTTCTTAGTTGTTGCCTTTCACCCTCGCTAGTCCTCGCGCGGGCTGAAAACTGGAGTTTCGGTCCACAAGGCGGTTCTCCGTCCGAGCGTAATTTCGGCCAACTCTCTAGCCCGTCGCCAAGGGTTGTCCGCGCAAGTACTGATGCCACAGAAATTTACAGTTGTTTGACGATTCTTTACGTCCATCCCATGGTGGCCTGTGTTGGAATATATATGGCGAACTCCAAGCGACGGTCGCAACCGGGAGAAGCGGGATTTTTGCTCGCTTCTTCGCGGGTATTGGTGTAGCCGGGTATGAGTTGGAGGTTATCAGAAAGAATGAGAAGGACGACAACCGCGGCGTTAGCCCTTGCTGGCTCGATGATTCTGAGCCTGGTGTGCTTGGCGTTTGTTCCGCTGAGTTGCACCGCTTCGGATCAAGCCCCGGCGGCTCAGCAGTCTACAACGGCGAGCACGACGGCGAAGCCTGTAGGAAAGGTAAAGACCGTTTCAGGAAACAACATTACTCTGATTACAGACGCCGGAGCAGACGTCAACATTCTCATTCAAGACACCACTCGCCTGGTTCGCATCGCCCCCGGGCAGAAAGATCTGAAGGATGCAACGCCCATCCAGTTGCAGGAGGTGCAGGTTGGAGACCGGATATTGGCCCGAGGGAGTGCCTCCGATGATGGCAAGTCCGTGGCGGCTTCTTCCGTTGTGCTCATGAAGGAGTCCGATGTGACGGCGAAGCAGGAGCGTGAGCGCGAGGATTGGCAGAAGCGGGGAGTGGGCGGATTGGTGAGCAAGGTCGACGCTGGCAACGGAACCGTTGCGCTTTCCGCGCCGGTGTTATCCGAGACCAAGTCAGTTACGATTCACATTTCCAAGAACACAATTATTCGTCGGTACTCTCCCGATTCGGTCAAGTTTGACGATGCAAAGCCGGGCACGCTTGATCAGATCAACGCCGGAGACCAACTGCGCGCGCGTGGAGATCGCAGTACGGACGGTACCGAACTCGCCGCGGACGAGGTGGTTTCTGGAACTTTCCGCAACATCGCAGGCACCGTCGCTTCTAGCGACGCGGGGAACAACACGATCACGGTGATGGATCTGGCGACGAAGAAGCCCGTGACCGTGAGGATCACGGCAGACTCGCAGCTCCGAAAATTGCCTCCCACGGTTGCTCAGCGGATCGCCGTGCGATTGCGGGGTGGGTCTCGTGACGGGACGGCCGGTTCATCTGCGTCCGACGGAGGTGCGTCGGCCAAGGCAGGCCAAACCGCGCTGAGCGGGGGTACTGGAGGTTCGCGCCCGGGCGGCGCACCCGATTTTCAGCAAATGTTGAAGCGAATGCCCGCCGTGACGCTCGCCGATCTGCAGAAGGGCGATGCCGTTATGGTTGTGACGACGCAAGGTACGGCCACGACCCAGCCTACCGCCATCACATTGCTGGGCGGCGTAGAACCCATTCTATCGGCGTCCCCCACCGGTAATCAGGCGGCGATGCTTCTCTCGCCGTGGAATCTCGGAGGCGGTGGTGGCGATGCCGCGGGGGGCGCAACCCAGTAGCAACGAAAGTGTCGCTTCAGGAGAATTGATGAAGTCTGGCCGGTCCAGAAGTATTGCATTCATATTTGTCACGCTTTTCCTAGTGCCGATGCTAACAGGTTCCTTGCTCGCGCAAACTCCTTCGGGCACCCTTCGCGGCCGAGTCACAGATCCTACCGGCGCACTAATCCCGCAAGCAACCGTTACCGCCACCGGGCCCAAGGGCCAGACGACGAGCGCCGTCACCAACAACCAGGGCAACTACGAACTCAAGGGGCTGTCTCCGGGAAGCTACACAATCACGACTGCGGCAAAAGGTTTCGCAGTCTCGACGGAGCAGAACTTTGCCATTTCCGCAGATCAGGTGCAGCAGTTCGATATTGCCCTTGAGATCCAGGTGCAGCAGGAAAAGGTTGAAGTCCAGGAAGAAAGCACAAGCGTGGGCGTTAGCCCGACAGAGAATGCCAGCTCCATCGTCATCAAAGGCAAAGACCTCGACGCACTTTCCGATGATCCCGACGAGTTGCAGCAGGAGCTCGAGGCGCTCGCTGGCCCGTCTGCGGGACCGAATGGGGGACAAATCTACATTGATGGATTTACTGCGGGGCAGCTTCCGCCGAAGTCTTCAATCCGCGAGATCCGTATCAATCAGAATCCGTTTTCCGCAGAGTACGACAAACTGGGCTATGGCAGGATTGAGATTCTTACCAAGCCCGGCACAGACCAGTTTCACGGCCAGTTCATGGTGGATGGCAACTCCTCTGCCTTTGACGCGCTCAGTCCGTTCGCACCGGACCAACCGCCTTTCCACTCGGAGTTGTTCAATGGCAGCATCAGCGGTCCCCTAAGCAAGAAGGCTTCGTTTTTCTTTACTGCCCAAATCAGGGACATCAACGACTCCAATATCGTGAACGCGGTCGTGCCCAACCCATCCGATCCCAACCCAACGGACGCCAATTTTACCCAGGCAGTTCCGACTCCCCAGACTCGAATCAATCTCGGCCCTCGATTCGATTTTCAGCTCACTCCGAGCAACACTTTGACCGCCCGGTACCAGTACTTCCGGGATACCCAGGACAACAACGGAATCGGAGTGTTTTCGCTTCCTACACAGGCTTACAACACGACCTCGAACGAACACACCGTGCAGATCAGCGATACTCAGGTCGTGAGCGCGAACGTGGTGAACGAAACTCGCTTCCAATACTTGCATGACAGCAGTAATCAGACCCTGATGCCTATTTTCTCCGCCGGGGACACGTGTGCGCAGTTCCATTACCAGGCAACCGTATCTGTGCTGGGAGCATTCACCTGCGGAAACAATCAGATTGGAAATGGCTCCGACGTAGAGAACCATTACGAACTGCAGAATTACACCTCCATCGTTCACGGCAAACACTTAATAAAGTTTGGTGGACGGCTGCGTGTGCTGACGGACTCCAACGTGTCGATGTCGAACTTCAACGGCGCATTCACCTTCTCTTCAGTGGCTGCATACGATGTTAATGTGCAGCCCGGACCTTCCTGCTTATCGCTTCTGATCGCGGCCTTGCCCACCGTGCCCACGCCAGCCGCATTGGGGCAGTGCGGTGCCAGCCAGTTCTCGATCACCACGGGACAGCCGCTCTCTGAAGTCACGATGGTTGATGCTGGACTCTATGCGCTGGATGATTGGCGAATCCGTCCCAATATGACGCTCAGCTATGGCCTGCGCTTTGAAACCCAGTCGGATATCCATGATCATAGCGATTTTGCTCCCCGGCTCAGTTTTGCGTGGGGTCTCGGTGGTGGCGGGAAGAAGGCAGCGCCCAAGACCGTATTGCGAGCCGGATTTGGTATCTTCTACGATCGCGTCCCTTACAACCTTGTGCTCCAGACGGAGCGTCTAAATGGGTTTACCCAACAACAGACGATTGTGGCAGCGAATTCCTCTATGGGGCAAACTTCTCCCACTAGCTATCAATTCGCTTCGGGGCTGAGGGCGCCTTCGACCATGCAAACCGCGGTCGGCGTCGAGCGGCAACTTGCGAAGAGCACGACTTTAGCTGTCACCTACATAAACTCCTACGGCGAGCACCAGCTTTTCCTCCGGAACGCCAATGCGCCCTTCCCGGGAACGTACCCAGTGGACCCGGTACGACCGTTCGGAGGCACCGACAACATCTATCAATACGATTCCGAAGGGATATTCAGGCAGAACCAGTTGATTGCCAACGTTCGAACCAATATTGGAACCAAGCTTTCGCTTTTTGGTTTTTATACCCTTAACTATGCAAACAGTGACCTGGGTTCGGGAGGTGGCGGCAGCACGGTAAGCTTTATTTCGCATCAGTACGATCCCATGGCGGATTACGGCCGGTCGCAATTCGACGTGCGGAGCCGAGGCGTTCTGGGCGGGACGATCTCGATGCCCTATGCATTTCGCCTAAACCCCTTTATCATCGTAAGTTCAGGTCAGCCGTTTAATGTCACCGTAGGACAAGACGTCAACGGCGATTCCATTTTCAATGACAGACCCGGTTTGGTTACGGCCTCGACGCCACCGGGCAATGTAAGAATCACTCCGTGGGGTACGTTCAACGCTGAACCTGTTCCTGGCGAGCCCACCATTCCCATCAATGTTGGTACTGCTACAACGTTGTTCAGTCTGAATTTGCGGTTGAGCAAGACTTTCGGATTTGGAAGAGAGGTGGGCGCGGCGCAAGCTGCGCGGGGTGGACAGGGTGGCGGCGGTGGTGGTGGACGAGGGGGCCCTCCCGGGGGCGGTTTAGGCGGCCGCGGACTCGGCGGTGGACCGGGCGGTGCGTTCGGCGCGCCGCCCGCAAGCAGCCGGCGCTACAGTTTAACTTTCAGCGTTTCCGCGCGGAATATTCTCAATCGGGTAAATCTGGCGCCACCGGTTGGCAATCTTAATTCGCCGTTGTTCGGCGAATCGAACTCGCTCGCCGGAGGCGCGTACTCATTCGGTTCCGCGACCCGGAGGATTGATCTGCAGGCTTTATTCTCGTTCTAGCGGCTTGCTGTTTCGCAGAGATCTTGTTACAACTTTCAGTGGAGAAATCGTGAGAAAAGTGAAAGTGTTTTCATTGTTTGCGTTGGGTATCCTTGTGTGGACAGTGGTTTTCGCAGGTTGCTCGGGCAGCAACACCCTCACGATTGCGCTGGCACCTGCTTCGGGACAGTCGCTGAATCCCGGTGAAACGGTGACCATTACCGCCACAGTCACCAATGACAAGACCAACGGAGGCGTGACCTGGACTCTCTCCGGTCCCGGTTCTCTGAGCGGCAATACGACAACCACGGTCGTGTACACGGCGCCTTCCGACCTCTCGGTGACTACGACCGCAACCATCACGGCGACCTCGATCGCCCAAAGCAGCATAACCGCGACCGAATCAATTACGCTGAACGCGGTGTTGACCATTACCACGACTTCGCTTCCCGCAGCAACTCTGGGTGTTCCCTATAACGCATTTGTCAACGCCGCGGGCGCGCCGACACCTTTCACTTGGACTGTGATCTCAGGCAGCCTCCCCGCTGGCTTGACATTCTTGACGACAAGCACCAGCACCTCGGCTGAGATAATAGGTACGCCGACGCTCTTGGGTACTTCCAATTTCACCGTCCAGGTCGCGGACTCCTCAGGCACGACCGTAACTCAGGCTCTGAGCATCACCGTCAGTCGGCCGCCCCCGCTGTCGGTCGCGACCGGATCATTGCCCGCTGGTACTGTCAATACGCCGTACAGCCAGACCCTGCAGGCAAATAGCGGAGTTCCGCCTTACAACTGGAGCGTTATAACCGGCACCTTGCCAGTGGGTCTGTCTCTGGCAAATAATGGCGTGATTTCCGGGACGCCGATCGCAACCGGAACCTCCAATTTCACGGTTCAGGTGGTTGACTCGTCTACTCCCTCGCCCCAGACCGCCACGGCGAGTCTAAGCATTACCATCAACCCCGGGATCACCAACGACGCGAGGCTCAATGGAAACTATGCCTTCTCGGTCCGTGGCTTCGACGCCAATGGGCCGCAACTTCCGCTTTTCGTCGCCGCAGGCAGTTTCGTGGCGGATGGCAAGGGAAATATTTCCAGCGGCATTACGGATGAAAATACAACCACTGCTTCGCTGCTCAATCAAAGCTTCATCGGCACTTATTCCATCGACCAGGTTGGGCTCGGATTCATGACTTTCAATATGACCGGGGGAGGTAGTCGAACGTTCGCACTGTCTATGATGGCCAACGGGAATGCGAACATCATTGAGTTCGACGACAGCACTGGCGGAGGCACGCGGAATTCTGGCGTCCTCCTCAAACAAACGACTTCCGCCTTTTCCGAGTCCTCGATCAGCGGCAGCTACGCATTCGGGTTTTTGGGTATTGACTCGCTGCAAAATCGGTTTGGCATGGCGGGCGAGTTTCAAGCCGACGGGAAAGGGAACTTCACCAGTGGCTCGCTGGATTCCGACGACGCTGCGTCGGGCGCCTCCGGCAGTGTCCCCTTCATCAGCGGCGGATACACGGTTGCCTCCAACGGCCGCGGGACGGCGAACATCGTCACCGCGCAAGGAACTACCGGCTACAGCTTCTACGTTGTGAGTTCAAGTGAACTGCTCGTGGTTGAGACGGATACGTTTTCTACTCGAGGCTTCCCCCTGGTAAGCGGCACGATTCTCCAGCAGTCGAGCAATGGATCGTTCACTGACACCGATCTCAACGCTGCCAGCGTGTTCGAAATAACCGGGCTGGATGCGACCACGCCTCAGAGTCAGGTTGGGCTGTTTACAGGCGGCGGTAATGGAGCCTACAACCTGACGTCTGACCAGAACAGTGGCGGTGCACTGACTAGCCCAACAGGGACGGGGAACTACAGCGTCGCCTCGAACGGACGCGTGACTGTGACTGGATCAGGTTTTCAAAACTCGCCGCCTGTTCTTTATCTGGTGACGAGTAATCAGGCATTCGTCATCGGAACGGATACAGCTGTCAGTTTCGGATTCATGACACCGCAGAGCCCGCCGCCGTCAGGATTTTCGGACGCTTCACTCTCGGGGACGTACGCGGGAGGATCACTTGCGCCCGTTAATCCGAGCGTCAGCAATGTTGTGAGCATCGCAGTGGCGGGGTCCAATACGCTCAATGTCACTGCAGACGTCAGCAATGAGGACGGACTGAGCCAGACTCAAAACGCCGCTACCACTTCCGTGGCGCCAATTACCGGTCGAGTCGTCGTGACGCAAAACGGGAACACGGTGGAGATTCTGTACTTGGTCTCGACGTCACAATTTGTCGCCTTGTCGAGCGACTCGAGCGCGAGAGTTGACAATTTCCAGCAATAGCTTTTCATTAGCTCGCTGGCGAAGAACGCTGCCTCACTGGACGGCGATTAGCTCTTGTAGCTTGGCTCGGTAGCCGCGGCTGCACGACAGTTGCTTGCCATCCTTTAGGACTACCATGTACTCGCCCCGGTTGCACGGGAGCAGTTCCTTGATCTTTCGCGCATTCACAATGATGGAGCGATGGATGCGAACAAACTGCCCCGGATCGAGCCTTTCGGCAAGTCGGCCAATCCCCTCCCGCAACAAATAACACCGGCTGCTTGTCTTCAACTCAACATAGTTCCCGGCGGCTTCAACCCAATCGATCTCGTCGAGCTCCACGAATATGACCCGTCCAGCCGTCCTGACTACGAGTCGCCGGTCAGTATGGGACTCAGTCCGGGCCTCGGCCAGCAAATCGAGAATGCGATGGGTCAAATGGCGGTCGTGCGTTTTCATGAGCTCGGCGCGGGTTCGCTCAATCGCTGCGCGAAGCCGCCGCTGATCAAAGGGCTTGAGCAAAAAGTCGAAGGCATGCGCTTCGAAAGCCCGGACAGCGCAGTGATCGTTGGCGCTAGCGAAGATTACGAGCGGCATTTCCGCCGGAGAGATGCAATCCAAAACCTGAAAACCATCGTTATCTTGCAATTCGATATCCAGCACCAGCAAATCGGGATGGTGAGTCTTAACTGCGGCAATGGTTTGAATCGCATCGCTGCACTCGGCGACGATCTCGACTCCAGTTTCCGCAGCCAGCAAGAGCCGCAGTTGCTCACGCACAACGGACTCATCATCGGCAACCACGATGCGGATTTCGGGGATCATCATGCGAATTTCACGCAGACGGCTTTCGATTTGTGGAGACCATCCCATAAACCTTATGACGTTCGAAAGTACGAAATGGTTGGTCACGAAGTTCTGTGGATTGGCGTCTTTCCGCGCACGGTTTGCACCATACTTTGCATCATCCAACCTGAGAATTAGAACAGGGCCTAACAAACACCGAACAGAGACCTCAACACAGCGGACCACCGAACATCGCGAGCAAACATTGTGCGGTTGTCTTCTGAGTCACAACTGGTTGTGTTGCGAGCGGGAACTCGCCTCTTTTTACCAATTTTTGTATAACCAGCGGCCGAAATTTAAAGATTCATAAAGTCGACGGGTGATAGCGCGCAAACCGCTGTTGGCAAAACGTAAAGAGTTTCATCGTTCGTCCACGTTCGATTCAGTTTCGTCCCACGACAAGCACGATCCATCACCGGAGTGCGCGGACCAATTGTTTTGGTGCGCAGCATGCATTGAACGCTGCGAGGTTGTTGCACTGAAACATCGCCAGTGTGTGGGGCGAGAACTACCAATCGCAGGAGGAAAGCATGAGTTTTGTAAAGATAAGAACTTCGCTGACGTTAGCCTTGGTCCTGTTTTCTGGACTGTATAGCTTCGCACAATCAGTTACCTCAGGTGATCTAACGGGTACGGTAACCGATACCAGCGGCGCCGTCATCCCGCGAGCGATCGTTACTCTGAAAAGCACTTCCGAGGGAACCAGCCAAACGACAGCGACAAATCAAAACGGGAGCTATCACTTCTCCTTGTTGAAACCCGGAAACTACATCGTGTCGGCGACGGCTCCGAACATGGCTGAGACCAGGCGGTCGGTAGACGTTCAACTTGGACAGATCAGCAGTGTGATGTTGAGCCTCAACCCTCATGGACAAAATCAGACGATTGAGGTAACGGCGGAGGCGCCGCTGCTCCAGACTGAAAATCCCAACCTCACCACGACCATTGATCAGAAGCAAATTTCTCTGCAGCCGAATCCAGGGAACGATACGACCTTTTATGCGCAGACAGCGCCCGGAGTCGTCATGAATGTGGGAGGCACATTCGGCGGCTACGGAAATTTCGCTGCATTTGGTTTGCCTCCGACATCAAACTTGTTCACCGTAAACGGTAACGATAACAACGACCCATTCCTGAACCTCAATAACAGCGGATCAAGCAATCTGACTCTGGGCGCAAACGAGATGCAGGAAGTTGCTGTAGTAACAAATGGCTACACCGCTCAATACGGTCGCATGGCCGGAGTGCAAATGGATTCAGTGACCAAGTCGGGCAGCAATCAGTTCCATGGTAACGCGAATTACTTTTACAACGGTACGGTGCTGAACGCTAACGACTGGTTCAATCCCGCGACCAACACGCCGCGGCCCTTCGCGGTCAACAACCAGTGGTCCGCTTCTTTCGGCGGGCCCATCATTAAAAACAAGACTTTCTTTTTCGTGGACACCGAAGGCTTGCGCTACACGCTGCCTTCTACGCAGAACATTTTTCTTCCTACTGCGGCATTCGAGACGGCAGTCCTCAACAATTTGACCGCGAATGGCCGGAGTGCCGAGATTCCGTTTTACAACCAAATGTTTTCTCTCTACAACAATGCTCCCGGACACGCGAATTACAGTCCGGTGAGCGCGGCGGCCGATCCCACACAGGGATGCGCCGACCTTACGACTTTCCCGGGCTTTGGAGCGGGCGGCCAGCCTTGCGCCTTGTTCGACCACGCCTCAGGCACCAATCACAACAAGGAGTGGTTGCTGGCAGTTCGTGTCGATCAGAACATCGGCAATAACGACAAGCTGTTCGGCCGGGTGCACATCGATCGGGGATCGCAGCCGACAGGCACCGACCTCATCGACCCGGCCCTTTTCAATACTCTGAGTGTTCAACCCACAGATGATGGTCAACTCAATGAGACCCACGTTTTTAGTCCTAACGTGGTTAACCAGTTGGTCGCTTCAGGCATGTGGTATAGCGCAGTCTTCACCGAAGCTACTCCAGTCGGGAACCGCCTCAGCGCGTTGCCTTATAACAGCGTCACCTTGAACGGCGTACTCTCGAACCTGGGAGGCACCCAAGCCGCGAATACCAGCTTTCCGCAAGGACGCAACGTCACCCAGTACCAGATTCTGGATGATCTTTCCATCAACCACGGAAATCACACCTTCAAAGTTGGAGTAAACTTCCGGCGCAATGACATTAGCGATTATGGGAACGAATTCAACGCCTACGGAACCGTAGCATTCGCCGGTCTCACCGACTTCGCGAATGGACTGCTGACCCCGACATCCGGTAGCCAGTACGGGCAAAACTTTACTCAGTTCCCGAGAAATCCCCTGGCCATCTACAGCCTGGGACTCTACTTTCAGGATGAATGGTCGATCAAATCTAACCTGAAGTTGACCGCAGCCCTTCGCGCCGATCGAAACTCGAACGCGGTTTGCCAGACGAACTGTTTTTCGCGATTGGCTGAGCCCTTTACATCGTTGGATCACGATCCAAACATTCCCTACAACCAGGCGATTCTGTCCAACCAGCATCAAGCCTTCGGCGACTTGCAGGCGATCGCCTTCCAACCCCGAGTTGGTCTGAGTTGGAGTCCGTTCGGCAGAAACACAGTGATACGCACCGGCATCGGCATGTTTACCGATCTCTACCAGGGCGTGATCGTGACAAACATTGAAGCTAACGCGCTGACTCTGAATGCTCTGGCTCTCACCGGCAGTTCACTGACCGGAAACCCGGCCGCGCCCGGAATTCCCGTCGCCCCGGGGGGCACCATCAACGGCGTCAATGACGTGCAAACCACGGCGATCAATTCGAACACCGCTTTCAATTCGGGGTTCGCATCGGGAGCCACGCTCGCCCAGTTGCAAGCGGCAGTGCCAGGTTTTGCGCCGCCCGCCTATTTCTCGAGCGGCCAAATCAGCAATCCAACCTACGTGAAATGGAACCTGGAAGTCCAGCAGGCTCTTGGATCCAAGACGTCTTTCGATCTGAACTATGTAGGCACGCACGGCTACGATGAGCTGATCGAAAGTGCAGCCGTCAATGCTTACTCGCCAAACGGCGCGCTCCCGATCCCCATCACGGCTCCCGACGCACGCTTTGGGCCGGTCACTCAGATATACAGTGGCGGAGTGTCGAACTATGCCGGGCTGGTTGCTTCCATAACGCGGCGGGCCTCCTATGGCTTTAGCGGCAACGCGAGTTACACATGGAGCCACGCTCTGGACGAAACCACTGGTCTGTTTAACACGCCGGTTGCGCTTTTTTCGACCGTACCCTACCAACTGGATCCGAATAACCTGCGGTTAAACTACGGCAATTCGGATTTGGACATTCGCAACAACTTCGTGGCCACCTTTGTTTGGGAGGAGCCGTTCAAGTTCCAGAGTCGATGGGTTGAGGCAGCGGCTGGGGGCTGGTCGCTCTCGGGCACGATATTTGCTCGCAGTGGGCTGCCGTACTCGGTGATCGATAGTGGCGCACCGATCACTAATATTCCGCCGGCAGTGGGCGGTCTTCCTTCCGTGTGGGGAGTCTACGGTGACCTCCTGAATCCGGGACAGAATCTTCCGGGCTGCAGCAGTCCTGGCAATATCGCCGCTGGAGAAGCTCATCAGTGCTTGACCACGAGCATGTTTGTTCCATCTGGCGAAGAGACCACTTTCGGGTCCGGGCGGAATCAATTCCGTGGTCCCGGTTACTTTGACATGGATGCAGGGTTGATGAAGAATTTCTCCATCACCGAACGATTCAGGTTCTCTCTTGGAGCCAATTTCTTCAACCTCCTGAATCATCCACATTTCGCCGCGCCAGAGAATAATCTGACCGGAGGAATTGCTCCATTCGGACAGCTCTACGCGACCGCGCCGACGCCTACCAGCATCTACGGCGCTTTCCAGAGTTCGGGGGTGACTGGCCGGTTGGTTCAGGTGGTAGGCAAGATCACTTTCTGACCAGCGGCAGGTTGACGAAACGGGGGCGATCTCTTACGGGATCGCCCTCACTTTTCTTGGTTTGAAGAGCCTCTGGTGCTGATCTCCGGACACTACTACGTTCCGTTGCGGGACGGTTCTCTTCTTCGTTGGTGCACGTACCAACGTTACGTTACGAGAGCTTGAGGGTCACAGAGAAATCCGGCGCCTCTGCCGCATAATAATTGCGGAGGTGCGTTTCAGTGGAGTTGAGGCTCGATTATCTGTCTTGTGTGTTTACGATTCTTTCAACAATTCTGGTCGGACGGAGACACTGGGAAGGTTGGGTTCTGGCTGGCGTAAACAGCGCGATTATTTGCTTGATCGGACTGCGGACGTCGCAGTGGGGTTTCATTCCGGCAAACTTGTTTTGTATCGTGCTTTATGTCGCCAACCTCAGGGCGTGGCGCAAAGCCGAGACTTCTTAATCCCGAGCCCTACCGAAGAGACTCTTCGACTTCGGAAAGCCAGTCGGGGCGCTTCAATACTTCGCGTGGTTTGGGACCATCCGCGGCGCCCACGATGCCGTCCCGCTCCATTAAGTCGATGAGATGAGCGGCACGCCCATAGCCGATGCGCAAACGACGCTGCAGCAGGGAAGTGGAAGCCTTGCCGAATTCGACCACAAGTTTCACGGCATCTTCGTACAGCGGGTCGTTCGCCGCTTCTTCATCTTCATCGCCGCTTGCTCCCGGCCCACCTTCTTCGCGTTCTTCTTTGGGAGCCTGCAGGAATTTCTCTTCATACTCGGCGAGGCCCTGAGCTCGCCAGAACTCGACGACCGCCGCAATTTCCTTTTCCGTAACGAAAGGAGCGTGCAAACGGTGTACGCGGGCTGACCCTGAAGGCAGGTAAAGCATGTCACCGCGTCCCAACAAAGCCTCGGCGCCGTTCGCATCCAGAATTGTGCGAGAGTCCACCTTGGTGGCCACGCGGAACGACATGCGCGCCGGGAAATTCGCCTTGATCAGACCTGTGATCACATCAACAGACGGCCGTTGCGTGGCCAAGACCAAGTGAATGCCGACCGCGCGGGCCATCTGCGCCAGCCGGGTAATAGATTCTTCCACGTTGCTCGAATCCAGCATCATCAGGTCCGCTAATTCGTCGATGATGATCACGATGTAGGGCAGCGGACGCTCCTCCGCGGCATCGCCAAACAGGCTGGGCGTTCCGTTCTCGTCGAAGAGCTTGTTGTACTGATCGATATTGCGTACGCCCTTTTCGGCCAGAAGTTTAAGCCGCCGCTCCATTTCACGCACGGCATTGCGCAGCGCATTCGCCGCCAGTTTTGGTTCAGTAATGATGGGCGTGTAGAGGTGCGGCACGCCTTCGTAATTGCCCAGCTCCAGCCGCTTCGGATCCACCAGAATCAAGCGCACTTGATCAGGGGTCGCCTTATACAGGATCGACATAATCATGGCGTTGATGGCGACGCTCTTGCCCGCGCCTGTGGAACCAGCGATCAGCAGGTGCGGCATGCCATTCAAATCGGCGGTAACGATGCGGCCGTTGATGTCTTTGCCTAGCGCCAGCGTGAGCTTTGATTTCGATCCGATGAACTCGGTGGATTCAATGTTCTCTCGCAGCCAGATGATTTCGCGGTCGCGGTTCGGAACCTGAATGCCCACGGTAGACTTGCCCGCCATACGCTCGATCAGGATGCTCTCCGCTTTCAACGCCAGGCACAGATCGTCCGTGAGGTTGGTGATGCGGCTGTACTTGATGCCTGCCTCGGGCTTGAATTCAAACGTCGTGACTACAGGTCCAGGGTTGATCTGAGTGATTTGCCCGTGCACGTCGAATTCAGCATATTTTCCTGTCAGCACTTGCGCGAGCAGCTTCAACTCGTCGGCATCGATGGCTTGTTGCTCATCTGGCCGATGCAGCAGGGAACTGGGAGGCAGCTTGAAACCACCGGCGATGCGCGGCAGCGTCGTCTTGGGTTTCTGCGCACTGTCGGCCCGTTCTGTGACTTCGGGGGAAATCGCATGCGGCTCAGGCCGCGATTCCACCGCCGACGGAGGCTCGCCTCCGCTCTCTTCCTCAAACGTTCTATCAATACCGGTTCGAGCGGGCTCTGGAGTACGTACTGCAGATTGAGGTGGCGGAGCAGGTCGAGCAGGAACCATTTGCGTCGTAATGACGGGCTTCGGCGCGGCGCGGCGTTTCTCCAGTTCCTTCTGCATGCGCTTCTTGGCCCGCGTGGCACGCCAATCTTTCCAGCGATCCCAGAGGGCGATTGCGAAAGCGAACCGGGTTGGCGCCCAAACCTGCAGGGCAGCGAACGAGAATGCCGTCGTGAGATAGAGGGCGACCGCTAGGATGCTGGCACAAACGATATAAGCTCCCGCCAGGTTGAAGTAATGGATGAGAAAATCCCCGACCATCCTGCCAAACAGGCCTTCAATCGGAATTGCATTCATCCAGCGCAAGTGGCCGGGTGAAAGCGCCAGCAGAGCAGGGACGAAAATCAGCATCCAGAGTCCGCCGAGAACCTTGGCGATGGGCGAAGCGACTTTGCGCGACCGGAACCAGCGGACGCCAAGCATGGCCGAGAACACGGGTAACAGAAATGCTCCAATTCCGAAGCCTTGTAGGACCAGATCGGAAATAAGCGCGCCCACCACGCCGATCCAGTTGCGAGCCGCTCGCGAGCCGGTGAGGACAGAGGCGCTGTTCAACGACGGGTCCAATGGCGAGTACGAGGCCAATGCGAGGAAGAGAAGGAGCGCGGAGATGCACAAAAGAAAGCCAACCAACTCATTAAGCCGACGATTGCTGGTCGGAGCAAAGATCTGTGAGAGATACTTCATAGGCGCATTTGTACCACGCAGGAGCGACACTCCCAACCGTGGTGCCAGATCTATGCCAGAGCCCTTCGATTATGACAAGAATGAGAGAAGCGTACAACTCAGGATTTGCCAGCAGTATCCAGAGTGACAAACACCACCCATGGGCGCGGGGTGAAACAGACGCCAAGTACCAGTGGCGACACCGCAGCCGTTACGCCTACTGGAGATGCCAAAGCAAAGCCAGAGCAATCACAACTACTCCCACTGCGATGCGGTAAATAATGAAGACTTTCAGGCTGTTGGACTGAAGATATCGAATCAGCCACGCAATCGCTGCATATCCTACGATCGCCGAAATGAGCACCCCTACGAGAAAGGGCATGTGCATACCCTCGGGCAAACCTTCTTTTCTCAATTCGTGCGCTTTCAGCAACGCGGCTCCGGCGATTAGGGGTGTTGACAGCAGAAAACTAAATCGCACCGCGGCTTCTCGCGTCATATTGCGGAACAACCCGGCTGTAATCGTCGAACCAGACCGCGAAACACCCGGAATCAGAGCGGTGGCCTGTGCACAGCCCACAAGCACGGCGTCAGCAAAGGTGATGCCTGTGAGCGGCTTCCTGAGTTCGCTGACTTTCTCTCCCCACCACATCAACAGGGCTACCACGATCAATGCCCCGGCGATCAGGAAGATGTGCTCGCGAAAGTAGTCCTCGGCGGAGTGTTCCAACAGCTTCCCAGCAATCGCGCCGGGAATAGTCGCGATTGCCAAGAACCAGAGGAGCGAACGCTCTTCGCGCTGTTCTTCATGTGTAAGATTCTGGTCGCCACCGCCCGCCTCGGAAAAACGCACAACCTTGCCGCCCAGGGCCGCCCGGATAATCTGGAACCAGGTTCGTCGAAAATAGAAAAGGACGGAGAGCAACGTGCCAAAATGCAGTGCCACGTCGAAGGCGAGTTCGTGCGCAGGCGAGAGTTCGTTCCACCCAAGCAGTCGACGTACGATAATCAGGTGCCCTGAACTCGAAACCGGAATGAATTCCGCCAGCCCCTGAATGATGGCAAGAACCACGACTTGATAAATTGGCAAGTTAGTCTACCCCGTTCCCGTAGGTTGGAATATTTTGCTCGATCATGAACAACAGCAGTTGGGCGCGTGCTCCCCAGTCGCTCTGCGGGCCTTGCGCTATGGCCCTCTGTGCAAGAGCAATTGCCTTGCCTCGCGATTCATCCGATTTCTTGGCCTGGTCTTCGGTTTTGTACATTTCAATCAGCGCCGACCTGCGCCAGGCCGCGTCATATAGAGCTTCCACCAATGCCGGGGATTGTGGGTGATCTCTGGCGTACTTTTCATACATTTCAGCTTCCTTATCAGGGCACTTGGTAGAACCCTGCCAGTCGCCGCAGAGTTTATTTTCAATCAGGTGAAAGGCCGCCAGATCCGCCCACTTTGTCCCCGGAAATTTCTTGATAACTTCCTTCATGAATTGTTCATCCATGCCTTCCCGAAGATACGCTTCCTTCTCTTTCGCGGAAGGACGAGACATCACTTCCGCCTTATCGATCTGCCAGCGAATATCCGCCGACCGGTACATGGCTTCGCCCGCGAGAGGCGAGTTGGGAAAGTATTCGGCTGTCCGGTAATAGAGCCGCATGGCATCCTGCGCGGCGCCGCGGCGCCCATGCCTCTGGCTGGCTTGGTCTTCGGAGTCGACCGCTTCTCCAAAGACGATCTTGTCGCCATTCGGCGTCGAACCCTGGACCACGCCCTTGTTCATCATCCAGCCTGTGACTAATTTCTCTTCCGTCAGGGCCGCCTCGACATGCAGCCAGTCCCGGTTGGACTCGAGAATGACGACCTCGCGTCCGCGATCGATTTCAGCAAGCTTGTGCGAACTCGTATCGGGCGATAGATATATCGAGGAAACCCGTATGGGCGTGCCTCGAATCGTCTCCGCCCCAGCTGCAAAGCAGAGCAAGCTTGCCACAACGATCGTTAATCTCAGCCGCATAGTCCTACTTCACCGCAGGATGTGCTCGCCGAAACGTAGCGAGCTACGTTTCTCCAATATGACGGCGAACTCTGCCCGGACGTTGCTCGCTATGTCTAAGCCCGCTCGATTTCATGCAACAGTTGCGGATCAATGTTTCCGCCGCTGATGATTGCCACATTCATAGTAGTTCGTGGGAGCTGATTCTCATGGAACAAGAATCCAGCCACGGCGACTGCGCCGCTGGGTTCGGCGATAGTCTTCGGACTCGTTGCCAGCCACCGCGTAGCTTCGCGGATCTCATCTTCGCTGACCGTCAAAATGTCGTCCACGTATCGCCGGATGTGTTCAAAGTTGATGGCTCCTATACTCTGGGTCCGCAAGCCGTCGGCGATGGTGCGGGACGTTTGCTCGGCAGGGACTGAACAATTTTTCCCGACCGCAAGCTGGCCTGCGCGTCCGCAGCGAGTTCGGGTTCGACGCCGATGACCTTCGGCTCGGCTTGCTTAGCTTGATGGCCGCTGCGACGCCGCTGATCATCCCTCCTCCGCCAACCGGGACCAGTACAGTCTCGACCTCAGGGAGATCTTCCAGAATCTCGAGGCCGATCGTGCCCTGCCCGGCGATGATCTTCTCGTCGTTGAATGGAGGCACGATAACATAACCATGCTTGGCGGCGAGTTCCTCCGCTCTGGTCTGGCGTTCCAGGCTGCCCGGGCCCACTAACACGATTTCACCCCCCATGGACGTGGCTTCGCGTTTGATGGCGGGCGCATCATTCGGCATCACGATGACAGCCTTTACGCCCAACGCCCGGGCCGCGTAGGCAACGCCCTGGCCATGATTGCCGCTGGAATATGTGATTACGCCGCGGCGGCGTTCTTCAGGAGAGAGAGATGCGATCTTGTTGTAAGCTCCGCGCAGTTTGAAGGCGCCTATGGGCTGCAGGTTTTCGGGCTTGAGAAACAGCTTGCGTCCGTCGAGGCCGCCAGCAGTTTTATTCAACGGCGCCTGATCCAACGGCACTTCGATGAGACCTGTGCGAACGGTCACACCGAAGAGGCGAGCTTGCGCCTCGCGAATATCTTCCAGAGTGACGATAGGTCTAACCTCGCCGTTTGCGACTTATCCGCGTTGATCCGCGAAAATCCGTGGCCAGTTTCCGTGCGCTTTTAGATCTCCAGTATTACCGGCATGATCAGCGGCCGCTTCTGCGTTTGCTTGGAGATGTAGCGCTTCAGATCGGCGCGAATCTTTTCTTTGATCACGCCGTAGTCGGCCTTTTCCTCGTCGCTTGAGACTTCGAGCGTCTGCATCACCAATTGCCGCGCGCCGTCGATGAAGCCGTCTTCGCCCGGGGCGAAGCCGCGGGTCACGATTTCCGGCGAAGTCTCGACCCGTCCCGTCAGTTTATTGATGGCGATGATGGGCAGCACGATGCCGTCTTCGCTCAGGTGGCGGCGGTCTTTGATGATGAGGTCCTCGACCACGTCGGTGCGCGAGCCGGAATCGATGCAGACCCGGCCTACGTTTACCCGGCCCGCCTTGCGCGCGCCCAGTTCGTCGAACTCCAGAACGTCGCCGCTTTCGATCAGCATGACGTTGCCGACGGAGCCGTGCATCGCGGCGCCATTTCGGCGTGCAGCTTCAACTGCCGGTACTCGCCGTGAATCGGAATGAAATACTTCGGCTTCACCAGGTTGATGATGAGCTTGAGTTCTTCCTGGCTGGCGTGGCCGCTGACGTGGATGGGCGGAGACGATCCGTCGTCGTAAATCACGTGCGCCTGGCGGCGGAAAAGATGGTCGATCATGCGGTAGATCGCCTTCTCATTGCCCGGAATGATGCGCGACGACAGCACGACCGTGTCGCCCTTCTCGATTTTGGCGTGCTTGTGATTGTCCACCGCGGCGCGCGAAAGGGCCGACATGGGCTCGCCCTGCGTGCCGCTGATCAGCACGCAAACCTTTTCCGGCGGGAAATTCTTCATCTCGCCGGGATGGATCGAGCAGGCCCTCGGGAATTTCGATGTAGCCGAGATCTTCGGCGATCTCCGCCGAGCTGTTCATCGAGCGCCCGACGAAAAGCCACTTTGCGGCCGTGCTGCCATGCCATCTCCACCGCGAGCTTGATGCGATGGATCGACGAAGAAAAACAGGAGATGAACAGCCGCCGCTCGGTGTGGGCAAAAACTTCGTCAAACTTGCGGCGCACGGCGCGCTCGCTGGGGTGTAGCCCTTGCGCTCGACGTTGGTCGAGTCCTGAAACAGCGCCAGCACGCCTTCTTTGCCATATTCGGCGAAGGCGTGAAGGTCGAACAAGCGAGTTGTCGGTAGGGGTGGGGTCGACCTTGAAATCGCCGGTGTGAATGATCACGCCGAGCGGCGTATGAATGGCCAGGGCCACGCAATCCACCAGGCTGTGCGTGACGTGAATGGGGTGAATGGTGAACGGGCCGATCTTGAAACGCTCTCCAGGCCGAATCTCGCGCAGGTCGGCGTCTTCGAGCAAGTCCGTGCTCGTCGAGTTTGTCTTCGACGTAGGCCAGAGTGAACTCCGTGCCCCAGACCGGCACATTGAGTTCGGAAAGAATCCAGGGCAGCGCGCCGATGTGATCTTCGTGGCCGTGGGTAAGAATGATGGCGCGCACGCGCTGCCGGTTCTCGATCAGATAGGAAATGTCGGGAACGACGATATCCACGCCCAGCAATTCGGCTTCCGGGAACATCAGGCCGGCATCGATGACGATGATGTCGTCACCCCAGCGCACGGCCATGCAGTTCATTCCGAACTCGCCCAGGCCGCCGAGGGGCACAATATGCAGTTTTCCAGTTGGCATTAGGGATCCATTGATGCTAGCACAGGAGGTGAAGCGAATCGGGGCGTAGGCGTGGTAGCTGATAACCACAACTGCGAACCGGGAACCGATTACCGGGAACTGGTTTTTCTCTCGCCCTTGGCGTAACTTGCAAGGTCAGATGGCTGTTCAGCAACGCAAATCGTGGTTGCAGGCGCCAGGTCGAAGATGCTCTGCGGCGCGGTTTCGAGCGCGCGTACGACACAGTCAAAGGTCGATCCCGGAAATTTCTCCTGCAACTTCGTGCGGCCTACGGTTTGCCGATCAGCAGTTTCCAAGGGCATCTATTCGGTGGACATTGGTCCTGCTAGATGATGTTGCCGGGCAGCATCATTGCAGGCGGAATGAAGCTGGCCGCGAGTCGAGGGCGCCGGGCTTGGGTCTGGGTGGGATTCGTGACCATTGTGCCCGGATCTCAGCATTCTGGCCGGGATTACGCTGCGAACGATTCAGAAGCTCAGCCTGATCTACGGATTTGAATACAACACCGACGAGGAGATGGCGGAGCTGTGGATTGCCGCCGCCAGCGCTGCCGGAGTGGACATCAGCCGTGAGCTGCTGGAAAAGGAAGTGGTCAATCGCTTTGTGCCGCGGGTGATCCAGCGCATTGCGGCGCAGGCCAGCAGGAGGCCGTGGAGAAGTGGTCAGGGCGGCTGATTCCGATGGCCAGTTCGGCGATTGGCGCTGGGCTGAACTACTACTTTGTGCGGGCTTGGGGGGAGCGGGCGCGAAAGCATTTCCGGGAGAAGCATTTGGAGATTCGCCACCGGAGAATCGTAGCCGAGCACCACTTCGCCTTTGCCTGTCAGTTCATCGCGATCGTTAAATTAGCGGAGCAATTCCTCCAGTTCGATTCGTCTGGTCGGTCTTCTCGTCGCGGTATTTCACAATGACCGGCGTGTACAGCGATAGATTCCACTCCGCAGCCTGCCTCTGGCCACCGCCCGTGACCCGGGCACGACCACCGCATTTTCCGGCACTTCGAGCGGCTTGTCCTCGGCCGCCCTGTAGACTTGCCCGCGAACAAGGTCATACAGCGGAGTGGAGCGCGTCAGAATCGTTCCCGCTCCGAACACCGCTCGCGCCCGCACCAGCGTGCCTTCATAGACGCCGCAATTGCCACCCACCAGCACATCGTCTTCGACGATTACTGGGGCGCATTGATCGGTTCCAGAACCCCACCGATCTGGGCTGCCGCGCTGAAGTGCACGCGTTTGCCAATCTGAGCGCAGGAGCCGACGAGCGCATGCGAATCCACCATTGTCCCTTCGTCGATGTAAGCGCCGACGTTGATGAACATGGGAGGCATGCAAATCACGCTGGGCGCAACGTAGGAGCCGACGCGGACAGAAGATCCCCCGGGTACGATGCGGACGCGATCCGCGACGGTAAACCGCCGGGCAGGGAAAGTGTCTTTATCGACGAAGGAGAGGCTTACGTCTTCGCCCATCTGGCTGAGTTCGCCGAGGCGAAACCCCAACAGAATGCCCTGCTTCACCCAGATATTCACGACCCATTGCCCATCAATCTTTTCCGCGGCGCGAATCTTGCCCTGGGTGAGCTGGTCGCGAAAGTCCATGAAGATTTGACGAGCATCCGGGTTGCTTTCAACTTCGAGAGATGCGAGGCGTTCGATAGCGGATCTAATGGATTCCATGCGGGAAAAGTATACGGGATTTTCAGCTTGCCATTACCAATTCACAGTAAACGTCTCGGTTTTGCTCGCGGCTGGATTTCTCCGCGCACTCTGCGGCTCTTTTCTGCGCTCCCCGCGTTCTAAGACTTTGGGTTTTGCCGAAGTCCCGTCAAAACCTTAAAACGCAGAGAGCGCAGAGAACCGCCGCAGAGAGCGCGAAGAATGGCAATCGGGAATGGTCAAATGCACTTGCACTCGCTACGGATCAGCACGCCAGCCATGCCTTGGGAAGTTTCCTTGGCTTCCGTAAGCGTGGCGTAAGGGCCGTGCCAGCGCGCGTGGTTGGCATCGTGCCCGGCGGGCCGTCCCTTGCCGTGGTTGCACTGTCCGCAACTGGAACGGTGCAGAACGATCTTGTGCGGCCCCGCCAGCCAGTTTTCGTAGATGTAGAAATTGACGGCGTCAGGAGGAACGCTGGTTGGTTTGGCAATCAATCCGGCTTCGGTAGCGATCTTTTGCAATTTGGACCGGGTCTCACGTCGCATCGGCACAAGAGGCAGCCGATAGACCTCTTCGATTCTCCCCATCATCGCGAGGACCGCCTTTACCGGCATCGGACTGGACTCGATAAAGTTGGCCTGCATCAGCCCCAGGTATTTGCGCTGGATGCGCTGCGCCGTACCCCAATCGTTCGCCAGCGCAGCCCGCGTCATGTCCGCCATCTCGCGGGGAATCTCATTAGAAGCGACGGAAACAATGCCCACGCCGCCCAGTCCAATCACCGCCAGGGTGATTGCATCGTCGCCCGAGAATACGAGAAAATTCTCCGGTACCACTGCGCAGACCTCCGCAATCTGCCCGATATTGCCACTGGCTTCCTTCACCCCGACGATATTCGGAATCTCCGCCAGCCGCACTAGCGTCGCTGGTTCAAGGTTCGCGCCGGTGCGCCCCGGCACGTTGTATAGAATGATGGGCTTGTCCACAGCTTCGGCGATCGCACGAAAATGCCTGTACTGGCCCTCTTGCGTCGGTTTGTTGTAGTACGGCGACGCCGTAAGAATCGCATCCACGCCCGGCCGCGTCGCGACTTCCTTTGCCTTCTCTATTGCGTCCTGCGTCGCGTTGGAGGTGGCGCCAGCCATGATGAGCACGCGTCCCGCCACCACTTCGATGGTGATATCAATGACCCGCAACCACTCGTCGTGCGACAAGGTCGGAGTTTCGCCGGTGGTGCCGCAGGGAACCAGAAAATCGATCCCAGACTCCACCTGCCAGGCCACCAGGTTGCGCAGCGCCGGCTCGTCGATGGATCCATCCTGACGGAAGGGAGTTATGAGAGCTGTACCGCATCCGCGAAGTTGCATGACAATAAGATATCGCGAATGGGCGGGCTTGCAAAATTCGTGTCCGGAGACCAACCCGCCCAGTTCATACCTGAAGTTTGACCAGCCAATTCGAGGGTTCCGGCAGAATCGCAAATTTTGGCAGTTCGCCACGCACCATGGCTACTTCGTCACAAGCATGAAATCGCGGGCAAACGTGGCAGTCTTTGTAAATCTTGTCGGGAAGATCCTCGCGCTGCGCGGTCGCAAAACCCAGGCGGGCGAAGAAGTCCGGAGCTCGCGTGAACAGGCAGGTGCAGGTCACGCGGTGTTTTCTTGCCTCGGCGAGCAAAGCGTTCACTAGATGTCCACCGCCGCCTTTGCCTTGCTCCGAAGGCGCGACGGTGATGGAGCGGATCTCCGCCAGATGCGTGCCGTAAAGATGAAGTGCGCCGCAGCCGATAATAAGACCGCCGTCTTCCAGGACCACGAAATCGCGAACGTTCTCGCAGATTTCGGCCAGGGTTCGCGGCAGAAGAGTGCCGTCGCTAGCATAGGCAGAGATTAGGGCGTGTATTCGTGGAGCATCGGGCAGGATGGCTTTACGCGTGCGCATGGACGTCCTCCCGGATGCACGCGATTCTCTGTCTAGCATCAGCCATCGCATGCCGCACCCGCGCCGGAGCTGTACCACCGGGAACATCGTGGATGCCGAGCACCAACTCAAGCTTCAGACAGGCATAGAAATCCTGGCGGAATTCGGGATTCACTGAATGCAGCTCCTCCAAAGACAAATCTTGAAGTTCGCATTGCTTCGCGAGGCACATCTGCACAGCTCTTCCGACTTGCTCATGCGCCATGCGGAACGGGACTCCACGTTGTACCAGGTAAGTAGCTGCCGCCCACGCGTTCATGAATCCTGATTGTGCCGCCCGCTGCATTGCCTCGTAGTTGAACCCCACAGCTTTTATCCAGCCGGTTACGAGCGGCAGTAGCGACAGCACAGTGTCGGAAGCGTCAAAAAGAGGTTCTTGAGTCTCCTGCAAGTCTTTGTTATAGGCGAGGGGTAAGCTCTTCAAACATATCTGTAGCGTGGTGGCATCTCCGACGACGCGAGCGCACTTCCCGCGTGTGAGTTCGAGCAGATCGGGATTTTTCTTCTGAGGCATGGCACTGCTTCCCGTGGAATATGCCTCGGGCAACTGCAGGAGGCCGTACTCCTGGGATGAAAACAGAATCATCTCCTCCGCCCATCGGCTCAAGTGGAGAGCGAGCAGCGAAAGCGTGTTCACAAACTCAAGGGCGAAATCGCGGTCGCAGGTTGCGTCGATACTGTTGGCGGTCGGACTGTCGAATTCAAGATCAGCAGCCATCGTGCGACGATCCAGAGGCAGCGTGGCTCCCGCGACAGCGCCCGAACCGAGGGGGCAGACGTTCAATCGCTTCCGGCAATCCGCCAGCCTCCCCGCGTCGCGCAGAAACATTTCGACGTAAGCCAACAGCCAGTGCGATACCAGCACCGGTTCGGCGGGTTGCAGATGCGTGTAAGCTGGCATGGCAGCCCCCCCTGCCTGTTGCGCACGTTCCAGTAAAGCGCTACACCAACCGGCGAGATCACTCCGAATCTGATCAAGCGCCGCACGGACATACAAACGAAGATCGGTTGCGATTTGCTCATTTCTGCTGCGTCCGCTGTGCAGCTTGTATCCGGTGTCGCCAATCAGCGAAACCAGTTGCTTCTCGACAAAATGATGCACGTCCTCTGCCTCGTCGTCCTCGAGAAACGCAGGTGACGATGATGCCTGCTCGCCGATTCGTTCCAGACCTTGCAAAATGGCGATCAGTTCGGTGGAATTCAAGACGCCCGCGCTCTTCAAGGCACGCGCGTGAGCGCTGCTGGCTGCAAGTTCGTGAGTTAGTAGTCGCCGGTCGAAATCAAACGACCGTTGCCAACGTTCAAACGCTGGATCCAGAGGCTGCCGGAAACGGCCGGACCACATCTTCATTGCGCGACCTCCGATCTCACGACTTGTTTGCGCGCCTGAGCGCGCGAGCGGGAGGGAAGCCCGAGAATCCGAATAAAGCCGGCCGCGTCTTTCTGGTCGTAACTGTCGCCCATGGTGAACGAGGATAGGTCGGTGCGGTAGAGCGAGTGCTCGGAGTGGCGGCTCACCACGGAGACGTTGCCCTTGTATAAGGAAAGAGTGACCGATCCGGTCACGTCTTTCTGCGTGTTTTCGACAAAGGCATCGAGCGCTTCTCGGAGCGGTGCGAACCAGAGGCCGAAGTACACCAGTTCCGCGTATTTCAGCCCGATGTGTTGCTTGAAATGGGTGACATCGCGCTCCAGGCACAGGGCTTCGAGCTCGCGGTGCGACGTGATCAGCAAAGTGCCGCCCGGAGTTTCATAGCAACCGCGTGACTTGATCCCCACAAACCGGTTCTCCACCAGGTCAACACGTCCGATGGCGTTGCGAGCCCCGATTTCATTCAATAATTCCACCAGCGACACCGGATCGAGTTCCAAGTCGTTGACCGAGACTGGAACTCCGGCTTCGAATCCAATGGTTACGTGTTCCTCGCGATCCGGCGCTTCTTGGGGCGAACGGGTGAGTTGCCAAGTCGTTGCCAGCGGCGCATTGGCCGCATCCTCCAACTCCCCGCCTTCGTGGCTGATGTGCCAAAGATTCCGATCGCGACTGTGAATCTTTTCGCGGCTGGCTGCGACGGGGATTCCATGTTGTTCGGCATAGTCGAGACAGTCTTCTCGCGACTTAAGCGACCACTCGCGCCAGGGCGCAATCACACGCAACTCGGGTGCAAGCGCCTGATAAGCCAATTCGAATCGCACCTGATCGTTGCCTTTGCCGGTGCATCCGTGAGCAAGGGCAGTAGCGCCCTCGCGCAAAGCGACTTCCACCTGGTGTTTAGCGATCACCGGCCGCGCCAACGACGTGCCTAACAGGTATTTATGTTCGTATACCGCTCCTGCCTTCAGCGCGGGAAACACGTACGCGGTGAGAAATTCTTCGCGGAGGTCTTCGACGACAACCCGGGAAGCGCCGGTGGCATACGCCTTGGCGACTACGGCTTCAATGTCGTCTCCCTGGCCAACATCGCCCACCATCGCAATCACGTCGTAGGCGTAATTCTCTTTCAGCCACGGAATAATTATTGAGGTGTCCAATCCTCCGGAATAGGCAAGCACAATTTTGTCAGGCATGAGCGCTCCTCGCTGGCAGGCGGGTTTCGCCACCAAGCAATAAATACAAAATGGCTTTCTGCACGTGCAGGCGACTCTCGGCTTGATCGAAGACGACCGATCGTTCAGAGTCGATTACCGCGTCGGTGATTTCTTCTCCACGGTGAGCGGGCAGGCAGTGCATGAAGACGGCGTGGGGGGCTGCTCCCTCCACGAGTTCCTCGTTCACCTGATAAGGCGGGAATATCCTGGCACGCTCTCCGGCTTCGTGTTCCTGGCCCATGCTGGCCCACGCGTCGGTGTAAACTGCGTCGGCTCCTTCAACGGCCGCATGCGGATCGGTAAGTATTTTAATGACGGCGCCAGTCTGTTCTGCCAGTTCTTGCGCGTCGGCGAGGATTTGCGGGTCGGGTCCGTAGCCCATAGGCGTGGCGACGCGGATCGTCGACCCCAGACAAGCGCATGTGAGCAGCAGCGAATGCGCCACGTTGTTACCGTCGCCAACGTAGGCCAGACAAATATTCTTGAGATCGCCAAAACGCTCTTGCAGAGTGAAATAGTCAGCCAACGCTTGGCAAGGGTGCTCCAGATCGCTGAGAGCGTTAATGACTGGAATAGAGGCGCACTCGGCCATTCCTTCGATTGTTTTCTGGGCGAAAGTGCGCAGCACGATGGCGTCTACCCAACGCTCGAGGTTATGTGCGATGTCACTCAGTTTTTCGCGCGCATCAAGTCGCCCCTGCGTCTGGTCCACGAAGAACGTGGCGCCCCCCAGGCTCGACATGCCTGCTTCGAACGTCAGCCGGGTGCGTAAAGAGGGTTTCTCGAAGAACATCACCATCTGTTTGCCGGCGAGCGCACTGCGAAAATCCGCGGGACGCATTTTCATAATCCCAGCAAGGTGAATCACGGCCTCGACTCCGCTCGGGCCGAGATCACGGGTCGAAACCAGGTCAGGCCCCCAGAAAGTATGGGGAACCCTTGCGGGGGCGATTAGAATTCCGTTCTGCAGCAGGACCGAAACCATCTTTTTGGCTGTGTCGGCGGAGTCCAACTCAAGGCCCAGCATGAGACCCATCCCCCGAACCTCGCGGATACAATCGTGTTTGGCTTTCAAGCCTTCGAGTCGCTCATGAAAATAGCTTCCGACTTGGCCCACGTGATCCAGCAACTCGTCCAGAACGCGTAGAAACTCGATCGCGACCGCGCAGGCCAACGGTCCACCTCCAAATGTCGTGCCGTGCATCCCCCGCTGCATGCTGATGGCCACACGATTGGTCGTGAGAATCGCTCCCAGTGGCAACCCAGCAGCTAGGGGCTTGGCAACGGTCACGATGTCAGGTTGCACGCCGTAGTGCTGGTAGGCGAAGTAGCGTCCGGTTCGACCCAGGCCACATTGAATCTCATCGAGAATGAGCAAAGCACCGCTACTCTCCGTCAGCTTTCGTGCCATCTGCAGAAACTCGGGGCTGACCGGACAGACTCCACCTTCCCCCTGAATCGTCTCCACGCAGATCGCACACACGCCAGCGTCGAACTGGTGTTTCAAGTCTTCGACATCATTGAAACGAACGAAGCCAACTCCAGGCAGGAGCGGCACGAACGGATCGCGGTACTTCGCCTGGCCCGTGGTCGCCAGCGAACCAAAGGTGCGCCCGTGAAACGAATTATCGAGAGCGAGGATGCGCCACTTGGGCCTGTGGCCGTTCGTATTTTTGGTCCGCGCATAGATGCGAGCGAGTTTCAGCGCTCCCTCCCACGCCTCGGTTCCGCTGTTGCAGAAGAACGCCCGGTCTAGGCCCGAAATCCTGGTCAAGCGCTTGGCAAGTTCCGCCTGGTACTCGTGGAAAAATAGATTGGAAACGTGAATCAGCCGGCCCGCCTGACGCTTCAAGATGGCCTGAATCGCAGGATGCGCGTGTCCCAGAGCATTCACCCCGATCCCACTCAGGAAATCGAGATACCGGTTCCCGCGCGAATCCCACAGATACACGCCGCGGCCCTTCTCGAACAGGACTCTGTGCCGATCGTAGGTCGGGAGCAATAACTTTTCTTCGGAACGAACCACGGCGGCAAGATTCATGCGCCGATCACCTCCGTGCCACACTCCATCTTCACGAAGTAAAACTGAGGCAGATTCTCGACTTGCGCGGCAGGCAGAATTCGCACTCGCCCCACACCCTTATGGAGCGCCTGACTGCAAGCTTCGAGCTTGGGCAGCATGCCGCCACCGATTACGGAAGCGGCAATCAAGGCGGCAACCTCTTTGGTGTTCAACCAGGGGATTACCACACCCTGGGCGTTCTTTACACCGTCCACATCGGTCAGAAAAATCAGAGAGTCGGCATGGCAGGCAACAGCACATGCAGACGCCATTTGGTCCGCGTTGATGTTGTAATATTCGCCGTCGGAGCCGAGCGCCACGGAAGACAGAACCGGAATTCCGCCTGCATTCCAGATGGCTTCGATCCAGCGCGGATCGGCATAGCAGATTTCTCCTACAAAGCCCAGGTCGCAGCCTTGGTTTTGCTTCTTTCGTGCCCTGAAGGCCATGCCATCGGCGCCGCACAGACCGACCGCCGCGCTCCCCGCTGCCACAATCGCAGCCACGAGGCTCTTGTTCACAATCCCAGATAGCACCATGAGGGCGACGTCACGAGTCTCGGCGTCGGTGACGCGCAAGCCGTTTATAAAGTCACTCTGCTTGCCCAAGAGTTTGAGCGTCCGAGTAAGGGCGCTTCCTCCGCCGTGCACTACCGCGACGTGGTGACCATCCTGCGCCAACTCGACGATCGCGCGTGCGCACTTGCGCAGTCTGGATTTATCTTCGAGCGCCGCCCCTCCAACTTTGACCACGATTTTCACTGCAATCCTTCCTCTTCCTTCCATCCGTACATCAAATTCATGTTCTGTACCGCTTGTCCGGCAGCGCCTTTGAGCAGGTTGTCCACACAGGAAACTAAGACCAGGCGCCGGCCGTCGTCTGCAAGACAGAAGCCGAGATCGCAGTAGTTCGTGTGCAGAGAAAACTGGATTTGCGGCAGCCTGGGGGTCGCAAAAATCCGCACCCAGGGGCTGCCAGCATAGAAGTCGCGGAAACACGACTCGACTTCGACTGGTTTCATCTCACGGTTCAAATGCACATAGATGGTCGAAAGAATTCCCCGCGGAATCGGCAGCAGATGCGGAGTGAAAATTAGTTCACCCGCATCCAGCTTCAATTGCTCAAGCATCTCTCCCACATGCCGGTGACCGAAGACCGAGTAAGCGGAAAGGTTGTCGGCAACCGAAACAAAGTGAGTGCGCGAATTTGGTTCTTTGCCCGCACCGGACACGCCGGACTTCGAATCAGAAATGATTCCACGCTCGCGATCCACGAAATCAGCCTTGAGCAGCGGAGCCAGAGCCAGGATTACCGAAGTTGCATAACAACCTGGATTCGCCACCAAGGCCGCATCCGGCATCTGATCGCGGCTCAACTCCGGCAGTCCGTAGACCGCTTTCTCGGTGAGTTCGGCTGCGCTCAGTGAATCCGCGTCCTTAAAGCCATACACTGCGCGATGTTGTGCCTGCTTGAGCCGCCACGCCCCGCTCAAATCAATGACGCGAAGGCCTTGCGCGATGGCTTCGGGCACGAGCGCGCGGGATGCTTCGTGCGGCGTAGCCAGAAAAAGCAGCTCGACCTGCTGTTGCTTAAGCGCCGGCCACGAGAGCGGCTGTAGGGGATAGCTTCCATTACCCGAAAGAGAAGGAAATATCTCAGCCAGGTTGGACGCGTCCTGTGCGTCAGTCGGGCGTCTGAGCAGGGCGGGTTGTTCCAGCCGAGGATGACGCAGCAACAGCCGCGTAAGCTCCAGACCGGAATATCCAGTCGCGCCCAACACCGCAGTTTTCAATTTGGCTCGCATCAGCTAAGCATCTCTTCGATCCGGGTAGCCAACTTCTTCGCATCCTCTTTGTCCGGACAGACAATCAGGATGGTGTCATCTCCGGCAATCGTGCCCACCGCTTCAGCCCACCCCTCCTCGTCCAGCGCAGCGGCCACCGGCTGCGCACTGCCAACGCTGGTTTTGATTACCAGCAGGTTCTGAGCTGGGCGCACCTCCAGTACGAATTCCCGAACCAGCCGCGAGACTGGCGGCAACGCGGGCGCCGACAAACCGTCACCTTGAGCCAGAGAGTAACCGTCCGCCGTCTTGGCTAAACGCAGATCGCGAATATCCCGGGAAAGCGTTGCCTGACCCACTTTGAGTCCACGTTTGCGCAGAGCCCGCTGTAGGTCTCCTTGACTGGCGACGGAGCCATGCTTGAGCAGATCGAGGATGGCTCGTTGCCTCAAGGATTTATTCATGGTGAATAATTATGCAGAATGATGCATAACTATTCATATATAGTACGCAGTTGAAGCCGGGTGTCAAGGGGAAACTTAGAGAGAAGAGATTGACCGAGTGCAGTGTTGTTACGTACCGCCTGCGCCCTCAGCCTCGAGCGATAGCTGTTTTAGCTAACAGTTCGGCTGATGAAACAAGCGCTTTCCTTTGTGATAGATTGTTAACAAAGTGGGCGCGTAGCTCAGTTGGCAGAGCAATGCCCTTTTAAGGCATGGGTCGATGGTTCGAGTCCATCCGCGCTCACCAATATTTATGCAGGTTCTGGCGATATCCTCTTGCGAGCTCGGGTAGCAGGGCGGGTAGCAGTAGATTTTATCCCCAGCACATCGGCTTCGTCAGTCGCCACCATCTCTCGCACACTAGCCGGAACCGCTTGAGCATAGACATTCGCGGTCGTTGTGATTGACTTGTGTCCCAGGTGGCTCTGCACGTCTTTCAGCCGGAGTTGATTACGAGTCGCGTGGCTCCGCCGTAGAACTTGAAACGTCAGCGGCACCGTCAATTCCAGCTTCTCTTGCAATGGAACCAGCACGCGGTTCCTGAAATTATGCGAACTGATCGGAGTGCCCTTAGCGCTGGCAAACATCAGCGCGTAGGGCGACGTGTCAGGACACTCGCCGCGCCACCGCAATATTGCCTCCCGGGTCATTGGCGGCACCACGATGCGCCGTTCCCCGGTCTTAGTTGCGTCTTCCAGCAACTGACCGTTCCATGCGGAGTCTCGCACGAGCAGTACATCATCCAAGAACGAACGCCAGCGCAAACCGAAGATCTCAGCAGGGCGAACAGCGCAGAACACACCGACATGGAGAATGGCCGAGTTCTTAGCATTGTCTTTCACTTCGGCCAACACACGACTGGCAAGTTCCTTATCGAGTGTCGGCCTGTTCGGAATTCGTGTCTTAGGGTGACGAACTTTTCGCATGGGCGACTTGATGAGAATATCGTCGTCCACAGCATCTTCGAGAACCGACTTCAGGATTACCCAGCACTTCGTTACGACTGAGCGAGTGCGGTTGTGGCGCATCTTCTCGAACCAATCTGCAATCTGACGCTCTTCTATGTCCACCAGATGAGTCGAGCCAAACACAGGGCATAGATAGGCGCGGAAATAGGACTCGTAGCCACTGGCAGTCGGAGCGCTCCAAGCGACACGATGGCGGGGTACGTAAACGCTGTGCCAGTAATCGCTGAAGTTCAGCGGACTGTTCGGCGAATGAACGTCACCGCCTGCACGCAGGAACTTCTCAAGTTTGATGGATGCTGCAGACTTTGTGAGTTCTGATTGCCACCCGAGAAAAAGCTTTGGAATGCTGACTGACCCGTCAGGACGATAAACGCGGTAGCGACCGACCCACTTGCGACGACGCTCACCTTCCGCTGTGACCCAGCCGTTCTGGTGCGTTCGCATTCCGCGTAGGATGATACATCAGCCACGACGTTTGCGCCAAGGTCGGCCGTGAGACTGTTCCGCGATGAAGGTGTGCACGTCAGCAGGCCTGAATCTGATAAGACATCCTAACCGCACGCACGGTATACACGGTAATCGTCGGCCGACCGCGTGATCCCTAACCCAACCCGGGCTGACGTTCAGACGCTTAGCTACGTCACCCACGTCAAGCAGGTCGAGTTCGATGTCAGGCGTTGTGCTCGTGCCGGTCACGCAATACAGATTACGAACAGTCACGCTGGTCGGCCAGAGCACCGAAGACTATGAACTTCAAGTATCGAACATCAAAATCGGAGGCAATTTATCCTTTCAGACGCACAACGTGAGGGTCCAGTTAGTTGATGTCGTAGCTTCCTTTACCGGTGCAAAATCGGGCTCACTCTTCCTATGAGTTCAATCGAATCACACGAGAACGACGATGACATCAACGGCCTCTACCGCAAGAAATTGTGGAGATTAACATTGTGATGAGGGCGTGTTCCTCGGCCCCCAGCATTGGACGTGGCGCTGTGAGCTCTCGCAGGATTGAGGCCCAGAACGCCGTTTCAGAATCGTGCGGCGCCGCCGTGTGCGTCAGGCTTGGGAATCGCGTCCAGAGATTCGACTCCGATACCCCCAGGATGACAATCTGGCTTGAACCTTGGATGGAGCCAACAGAAATCGACTGGATGAGCCGAGCCCGAGCAAAAACGCTCAATCAGCGGAAACAACGAAAGCGCCATCGCGATCCACGTCGGCATAGTTCTGCGGAGCCAACCCAATTAGGCATCTGTTGCCGCTGCGATCTATGCCTTGTTGTTCGCCGGCTCCAGCACGTTTTCGCTTTTGCCAGAACAGTTGGCATACTTATTATGAGCACAGGACGAGGTGTGCGGAAAACGGACACAGAGAAACCCGCCGAAAAAGAAAAAAGGTAGAGAAAAGCTACAGTACACACAGTCACACATGGGCGCTGCACGTGGTACACACAAAGAAGTGAGCCTATATGCAGCGGCTGCTGTACAGTGGCGATTATATGGCAGCATCTCAACGTTGCACCCTATCTGCTGGGCGTGTGTGTTACATTCTAGTTATCATTATGGGCGTTCGCTATTGTTTCGCTATCATAGTAAGTCTAATGAACTCAATAAGATAGTGCATTCGATGGGGGTCGTCGTCAGTGCGTTGAAAACAAAGGGGATAGGGGTATCATTTTTGATTTTCCCCTCTTTTCACGGAGCGCACGCCGGGCAAACACACACACAAGCGAAATTGAAAATTCTTGGAAATCACAGTACCCAGGCGTGAAGTAGCTATCTTCTTAATGGTTTACAAGTTTGCGCGGTGTCAATCATGATGAAGAAACCGGGCTGCAAAGCGCAATAAGTGACACTTTGGCGTCAATTCTAGTGCCGTAAGTTGTCTTTCTAGTAAACTTTTGACCCGGCAATTTGACTTGGCGCGGGCCGATGCACGGGTATTACCTTCTAGTAAACATTAGTATGCCGGATTGGCATCGGATGAACGTCTAGTTTTCCACACGTACTTCTGAACGTGGCTTCGGGTGTTAGAAAGGAATCGCCCGGCGCGGGCGAAAGCAGCCAAAGCAGCCTCTGCGGCGGGGAACGGCTCGGAACGAGTCTGGTAGCCGCCCGACCGGACTGGCCCGGCAGAGACTGTTCCGTTGAGTTTTGAACTGACTACCTGCTCTCCAAATTGCTCCCCTCCTGAAGCAATCCCTCACTCAGACTTATGTAACCCAGAGTATTCGGGCACCACCATTCTTCAACAAGGTGATCGCTGAGATGTTTTCGCGCCCATGATCAAAGCAGTGTCTGCCCGTATTTGGGCGCGGGAATCAGTGTCATTCCGTCTAAGTTGTTGTGTTCGCAGGCGTGCAGAGTGGCCCACATATTGCCTCCTGAAGACGCAGGACCACTAACGCTGGTGACGCGGTCGTACTTCAGCCCGCAGGAATACAGGCCGGCCTCTAAACAGGCGGCCCCGACACCTAGGAAACTAGAAAAAACGATGAGCAAAAAATCCAAGAACGACAAGAAATCACAATCAACGCCGGACAGCGACACTAAACACTCCGGCGTCAACGGCCAACCGAAGATCGGCAAAAAGGAGTACGAAGCCGAGATTTTCAAGCTACAAGTTGAGCTGGTCAAGCTCCAGGACTGGGTCAAGGCGACCAACGCACGCATTGTGATCATTTTCGAAGGACGAGACGCTGCCGGCAAAGGTGGGATGATCAAGCGCATTATGGAGCGTGTCAGCCCGCGCATCTTTCGCGTGGTAGCCCTCCCCGCGCCGACCGAGAGGCAGAAGACGCAGCTCCCTGCCCAGCGCTACGTTGAACGACTTCCCGCCGGAGGTGAAATCGTCATCTTCGACCGGAGCTGGTATAACCGCGCCGGTGTTGAGTACGTGATGGGTTTCTGTACCGATGAAGAGCACAGGCAATTTCTCAGGGACTGTCCCATCTTCGAGGGCTTTCTGGTCAGCCAGGGCATCATCCTTCTGAAGTACTGGCTCGAAGTATCGGAAAAGGAACAGCACAAGCGCTTCCTCGCGCGAATTGAAGATTCTTCCAAGCGCTGGAAGCTTAGTCCTATGGACTTGGAATCGCACCGCCGTTGGTACGACTACTCACGCGCCCGGGATGCCATGCTTGCAGCCACGGATACGGCAGCGTCGCCCTGGTACATCGTTCCGTCAGACGACAAAAAGCATGCCCGCCTGAACTGCATTGCGCACATCCTCAGCAGCATCCCGTACGAGGAGATTCCTTATACACCTCCCAAGCTTCCGCCAAGGCAAAAGCCGAAAGGGTACGTAGAGCCGAAGCAGAAGCATCGAACCGTCCCGCAGGTCAGGTAGGGCTGCAGCATGTCAGAGCGTCGGTGGTTCCGTCCCTTACCTGAGTGGCTGGTCTCATGCCGTACGGATTGGCTGCGGCCCGACATCGTCGCGGGGCTGACCACCGGTGCGGTAATCATTCCCAAGGCGATGGCGTATGCCATGATGGCCGGGCTGCCGGTCCAGGTAGGCCTGTATACCGCCCTGGTGCCCATGGTGATATACGCGGTGCTCGGGACCTCGCGCGTGCTCAGCGTCAGCACGACCACAACGTTAGCGATCCTGACCGCCGCTCAGTTAGGGCAGGTCGTGCCCAACGGCAACCCCGCAGCCCTACTGAGAGCCTCAGCGACGTTGACGCTGCTGGTGGGAGCCGCGCTTTTGCTGGCGTGCCTGCTGCGCCTGGGAATCGTGGCGAACTTTATCTCCGAGCCCGTACTCGTTGGTTTCAAAGCCGGCATCGGGCTGGTCATAGTGGTAGACCAGATCCCGAAGATCCTTGGCATCCACTTCACAAGAGGCACTTTCGTTCAGAACGTCCTCTCAATAGTTCACACCCTTCCAAAAACGTCGTTAGCAACGCTGGCCGTCGGGCTCACGATAATCGTGTTTCTGCTGGGAATGGAACGGTTCCTGCCGAAGGTCCCAGCGCCGCCGCTGGCTGCAGCTGCTGCGATCGCGGGCGTGTACTTGTTGAACTTGCAGCATCGGGGTGTCGAACTGGTGGGTCACATACCGCAAGGACTCCCTTCGCTGATGAGGCCAGACCTTTCGTTGATAAGCGTGCTGTGGCCCGGGGCACTCGGGATTGCTCTGATGAGTTTCACGGAGACGGTTGCGGCCGGCCAAGCCTTCGCGCGAAAGGACGAGCCCGCGCCGCGAGCAAACACAGAGCTGCTTGCCACAGGACTCGCCAATATCGGAGGCGCACTTCTCGGTGCGATGCCGGGCGGCGGCGGCACGACGCAAACGGCAGTCAACGTCAGCGCGGGAGCTCGCACGCAATTAGCAGAGATGGTAACTGCGGCGATGACGCTAGTGACGATGTTCTTTCTCGCTCCACTCGTCGCGATGTTGCCGCAATCTGCATTGGCAGCGCTGGTGATTGTTTATTCCTTCGGACTTATCAAGCCGATCGAATTTCATGACATTCTCCGTATTCGCAGGACCGAATTTTCCTGGGCGATCGTGGCTTTCGCAGGTGTCGTGGTCGTCGGCACGTTAAAGGGAATCATCGTCGCGATAATCGTTTCCCTGGTCACACTGGCATACCAGGTAGCCGATCCTCCAGTGTATGTCCTGCGCCGCAAGCCAGGAACCAACGTGTTCCGGCCACAATCGCCGGAACATCCCGACGACGAGAGTTTTCCTGGCCTCTTACTGCTCAGGCCGGAAGGTCCAATTTTCTTTGCTAATGCGGCGCAGATTGCACACAAGATTGAGCCGCTGGTCAGGGAAACGCAACCGAAGATCGTCGTCGTCGACGCTAGCGGAGTCCTCGACATGGAGTACACCGCGGTGAAAATGTTCGCACAGCTCGCGAAGAGGCAAAGGCAGCATGGCGTTCAACTGTGGCTGATTGGCATGACTCCCAGAGTTTTGGCCATCGTACAACGATCACCGCTGGGGCAGTTGCTGGGACGTGAAGGAATGCATTTCAATCTGGAGATTGCCGTTGCGCGCTACCTGGATGATGCAGCCGTACGCGTCCAGTCCTGAGATATGGCGCATCGAGCTGATGCAATGAACGGCTATTTTGACCATTGGGCGATTGCGAGCTACCCTTTCATCCCGCAGCAGTTGTGGGAGGGGCATGAGTAACGTTAGCCGAACCAGCCAAAGCAAAACTGTATGTCGCCGCGTTCTCATAGCGCGGCTGGTCGGGCTGTACCCTCCGGAACGATCGGACAAACGTAGCGATTGAAGCAATGTCCATTCGCGGGAGACACACATGGTGAGCGTACCCGAATACGATCTCGTGGTCATTGGCAGCGGCCCCGCGGGCCAGAAGGGCGCCATCGCAGCAGCCAAGCTGGGCAAACGCGTCGCGGTCGTAGACCGCACTACCATGATTGGCGGTGTCTGCGTCCATACCGGAACGATCCCGAGTAAGACCATCCTTGAGGCGATTTTTCAGCTCACCGGTTCGATGGTGAAGACGCGTTTTGGCAACGGCAAATCATCGTACGGCGACATTTCCATCCAGGACGTCTCGCAGCGAGTGATGGACATCGTGGCCCGCGATACGGAAGTCATCAGGGCACAGCTCAGGCGCAATAGAGTTACTGTTTACCAAGGCACCGCCACGTTTGCCGACCCAACCACGGTCGCGGTGCAGGACGATGACAAAGCCGTTCACCTCAAGGCCGCGAATATCCTGATCGCCTGCGGCACGCCGTCAGCCCCGCGCCGGTGCGGCGCGTAGTCTTTCCGCTACCGCGTTCTCGCGCTGATGCTGGTCGCGGGCCAGCACGCGCTCATCGTCTGTCAGGTCCGCGAGAAATCCGAACCCCCTGACGCAATCGGCGGTGATCCTGTCACGATCAATGACGACCGCGCGGTTGAGCAGCTGGCCGAGGTCATCCCAGTCGAAGTCCCGGCCATCCTCGAATTTCTGCATCAGGCGTGCGGGATCGAAACTGTCATGCGCCTGCCAGAGCTTTAGCACCACGAGGCGGCGGATGAGCGCCTGGTCGAGCGGCCGTCTCGCGAACACGCTGAGATCGTAGATGTCGCGCGCCTTGTTACGCTGATAGCAGGCGCGGATTTTCTCGGCAAGGATCTCATTCAGCGCAAGACATGTGATCTCGGCAGGCGCGAAAGATAGGGACCTGAAATAACTCTGCTCGATCTGCGCCCGGCGCTCTGTCGGCAGCGTCGGCGTTTCGCGCCGACTGATCTGGAGCTTGATTTCGCTATCGCCGCTCGCGTTCCAGTCATGGGAATAGGTCGGGTTGATGCCCCAGGAAAGACCATCTTGCGTTTCGTAGTAGCTATCATCGGGAATAGCGAATTGGATGCTGTGATAGACCTGCTCAAACGCCTCCATCATATCGAGGATGATTTCCTCGTGATCGTGCTCCTGGGTGCCTGTGAAATCCAGATCGGTCGAGAAGCGTCCCTGGCTGCCGACGAACATTTTCCGCAGGCATGTGCCACCCTTGAACGCTAGCCTGTCCAGAATGCCACGCTCGGATAAAAGCTGAAGCAGGAATGTCAGCACCACTTCCTTCTCCGCGATCATGATGTCACGCAGGCCGGATTCATTGGAGTAACGTTGCACCTGCGCCCGCGTGAGCATTCTTACTTTTCCTTCCTGATTGTTTTGCGCCGACCGAGCCCGGCGCTGTCGTGCAATTCTTGCCGCGGGACATTAACGAACAAATGCCACGCCTTGTCATAACCGATCGCGCCCGGAACCTCCCGCTCGGGAGCGGGACCGAGCCATGCTTTCCGGCTGCGGCCAGCGAGGCGCAGCAGACGCTCGCGCACGTCCGGCGGAAGTTCGGCCTTGACGTGATCGACGAGCCAGCCAAACCGCCGCAGAAGGGCGACTGACCCGATTCGTTCGAGATAATCGGCCGCCTTGTTCCAGTCAAACCGGCGGCTGGCCGTCGCCAGGATGGCAGCGGCCTCGCCTGCCCCACCGGCCAGCGCCGGACGATCGACACAATCGATGGCGGTCTTTTCACGGTCGGACATCATGACGTTATGACCGAGCACGTCCACGGACTCGAAACCGAAGAATTTTTTCGGCGCTGGATTGACAATCCGGACCCGGGAGTCCCCGACCCGGCGCTCCCGCACATGCGCCGGCGTCACAAAAACAATCACGTTGCGGTGCTGTGTCGTCAGACCGTAATGGGCAGCGGCCGTGCCGTAGCCGATGTAATAAGGAGTGGCGATATGGCTGGCGAGGGCCAGGAGATTGCTATCGCCCAAAACGTCCGGTCCTTGCTCCGGGGGGATGAGAAGATATTTCCCCCAGCTCGCCCGTTCGAGCCAGCCCTTGCGGCGTAGCGACTCGATTACATGATCAGCGGCCTTGGGGCCGCCGCCGAGAAGTTCGATAATCTTCTCCCGCGTTGCCTCCCGCTGGCCGCTTTCGTTAAGGGCCAGAACAACCCGGCTTTCCTGCTGTGATAGAGACCGGGTGGCAAGCTCCATGTCATTCTCCTTCACTAAACCCCCTGAAAGAGGGGGTTGTGATGTATAGAATAGCAGTTTTGCAGGCCTAGATCAACATGTTTATTGCACAAAACACCCTTTAATAGGGGGTTTAGTGCATACAAATGTCAGGAGATTCTTAACCTCACCCGACTTTACGACGTCTGACCTGTCCGCAACCGGAGACCAGCCAGCAAGAAGATACTTTGTTTATGCATCTAATTGCAAAGCAATGCGTTTTGGCGTTTGTGGTATGCGAAGCGGGGAAAGGCTATTTCGCGCCCGTAGGTTCGGCCTTCATGGAGCCAGGTAGGCGAACCGAATTCTCTATACAGCATGACTGGAATGAGGGCATTGACTTCGGTCTGCCATGTTCCTGAAACTTTGGCCATTGAGAATACGGCAGTCAGCAGATTGTCCAACTGAGAAACCTTCCTTACCTGCAGGTCGAGCGATACGGATGTCGGATAGATCAGGCCGACTGTCGACACCTCACAGAACCGTTCCTTTGCCAGCTTTTGACGAATCCTGCGTGCGCAGTGTGTGCTTAAAACTACGTCCAGGCATGCCCGGCAGATTGCCCTCGGATCACCCCGAGAAGCGTATGAAGCTGAGTACGTTTGCCGCAGCCTGCCGAGAGGTGGGCACTGCCCTCGAAAGGTCACGACGGGCGGTACGACCCCGTTCCTAAACCTTTTGGCATGAACATCGCGGCATTGCTCCGCATTTGCCCTTCACGTGCACAGATAGGAGTGCGCGGAGAGCAGCGCTAGCTGTGCCGGACCGGAGGAGGCATGCGTGTCCGCTGTATCGGTGCTCATTACAGTGGTATGTCTCTTCTGCACGTTTGCCTCGGCACAGATGGATGTGCCAGACAAAAATCCGAGCGCGGATGCTACGGAGGTTTCGGCCACGGGAAGAGATGGTTCAGCGCACAACGATTTCCCATTAACTCCCGCCATCGAGGGGACCCCTCAAGCGCAGCCTTGGAATTGGCACATGCAAAGTACTTTTATTCTGCAAGGCTATCCCTCGATCTCCGCGAAGTATTCGGGGCCCAATAGCCTGCCCACAAGGGGGCCAGTGGAAGGAAACACTGTCAACGGATATATACAGCGGATTCCAGCTATGGTCCGGCGCGGAGCTACATCTTGATGTCCTCACATGGCAGGGCTTTGGGTTCCACGGCACCCTTGGCATCGACGACTTCCCTAATGGAGAAGCCTATAAAGTCGGGACGTACCCTCCGCACGCTGCTATTGCGCGCTTCTTCATTCGCCAAACCGTTGGACTAGGCGGCGAGAAAGAGAATTTGCTCGACGATCAGCTAACGTTGGCTGGCAGGTACGACGTCGCACGGCTCACCTTTACCATCGGCCGGTTCAGTGTCAAGGATATTTTTGACAACAATGCCTACGCCAATGACCCGCGCACACAATTCATGAACTGGGCATTAATGGCAAACGCCGCCTGGGATTATTCCGCAGACAGCTTGGGCTATACCACGGGCGTGGCCGTTGAATTGAATCAGCCGAAATGGGCCCTGCGTTACGGGTTTTTCCAAATACCAAATGAGAGGAATGGGTTCACTGCCGAAAGCCAATATCTCACGTGGCCGGGCATCGACTCCGCAGGCGATGGCCGAGTCTGGCACGCTTGGGAAATGGTAGTAGAAAATGAGCACCGTCACAGCATCAACGCTCACCCCGGTGCCATTCGCATTCTGAGCTACGTCAACCAGGCGAAGATGGGCAGCTACAAAGCTGCACTTTCCGCTCCGGGAATCGATATCGACCTGACACACGCCCTTCGGCATGAATACGGCTTTGGGCTCAATGTCGAACAGGAAATCACTAAGAATATCGGAGTGTTTTCACGTCTCGGCTGGAATGACGGACGCAACGAAGCATGGATGTTTACTGACGCAAATCACACAGGCTCGCTGGGTATCAGTATCAAGGGTGAGCGCTGGCACCGCCCCGACGATACGATCGGCGTGGCCGGCGTCGTAAGCGGCATCTCCGCACGCCAACCAGCAATATCTGGCCGCAAGCGGTACGGGCATCTTGGACGGCGACGGCGCCTTGAAGTACGCCAAAGAGAAGGTTGTGGAAATGTACTACGATTACAAAATGACTAAGCATCTCCGTGGCGCGCTGGATTACCAGTTTTTTGCCAATCCCGCCTTTAATAATGATCGCGGCCCGGTCTCTGTTTTCGGCACGCGATTGCACTTCGAGTTCTAGCCTCAGAGAGGTGTCGTAGTTGAACTGTATGCACATTGGCATTGGACCTCGACGCGGTAGTGCATATCGAGATTGGGTCGTAGATCGTTGGATACATGAGGTACATCGATGCGAAACATACAAGTGTTGCTCCGGCGCTGTGAAAGCGGGACTGCATCGAAAGAACGCCCTTTCTTATTAAGATCGAGAACGGCTTTCACATCGGCATCTGTTCATGAGCCTTTTGTGGGAACAAAACCATGCAGCGTGTCCGAATTGTAAGAGGGCTTGGAGTTATCGGTTTGGTCGCCGCATCCCTGCTGCTCGGCACCGCCCAGTCTTTTGAGCCGGCGCCGAAACTGTATCGCGCCAAGCCGGAGGACGTGCCGCCCTGGGCGGAGCAGGGGAATTTTCGTTTCATCCGGATCGACGGCGGACAAATCGAGAGCTGGAAGGCCAAGCGGACCTGGTGGGGCAAGAAGTTCAGCGCCGAAGAGAAGGACGTGCTGACCCACATCTATGACCGCGATTTCGAGCAAATGCTCGGCTTACTCAAGCAGGCGGAGTTCAACTGGATCTGGGTCACCTGGAGCAGCGGCTGGTCGCTTAAGGATGAGGACGAGAACCGGGAGAACCTGAAAAAGGTAATCGCCCGCTGCCATGAAAACGGCATATACGTCTCGGCCTACCTGTCTGCTTCGAATATGTTCCGCAAGAGCGCCTATCGCGACGATCCGGAAACGAAGAAATACGGCCTGTGGATGTACGGCATCCCCATGTTCTACGCCGGACCGACCAAGACCGATCTGCACATCTCCTGGGAGCGCCGGCTGGCCGACGCGCGCGAGCCCGGATGGCGGGCATATGTCTTGAACAAGGCGGAGCTGGCGGTGGACGCGGGAGTGGACGCGATCGTCTGGGACAACATGATTGGTTACAACGACGGCCTAGCCCAGTTGCTCGATGACACCCAGCGCATGGCGGAGAGGAAGGCGCGCGAGACCGGCCGGCCCAAGGTCATGGTTGAAGCGAATATCCATATCTCGCCGGACCGCTTTGGGATGAACGACATCAATGAGGTGATCTGGGAGGAGGACGGCAAGGACACCCCGGGCGTTTGGGGCGGTAAATGGCAGGTGGACAACGCGCGCAAGATCAAATCCTGAACGGCGAGAAGCAGCTTTGGCAGTCCCTGAAGTATGAGAACGACCTTTATCACTGTGGCCCGCGCGAGCGCTGCATCCCCAGCCCGGCCGAGCAGAAGCTTTCCATCGCCGAGGCCTATGCGTTCGGCGCAGCCACTTCGCGCAACATCGAAGGCCGATTCCTCTCAGCGCTGATCAAGGGCGAGCCGGAGGCCCGTGAGGCCTGGACGGCCATCGCTCAATATAACCATTTCCTCGTCGAGCATCAGGAATTGTATCACCAGGCGGCGCCGCTGGCGCGGGTCGCCCTGATCTCCGCGGAGCCGCAGAACCCGCTGGCCGACGAATTCCTCAAGCAGAGCGTCTTCTTCGAGACCAAAGTGCTCGCGCACCTGGACAAGGGAGTCCCCCTGGACCGGTTCAAGGTGCTGGTCATGCCGGCTGACCTGCCCAAGCTCAGCGCCGAGCAAAGGGCCCGATTCGATACGTTCACCGCCGGCGGGGGTGTCATCATCAGGGCCGGAAAGGCGGAGCCGGGAATTGCGGAACGCGCCCAAGCCACGGCCGGAGGGCCTCGCCTCAGCTTAGAGCCGCGCGGTTACGTGCTGGGCCAGTTGACTCGGAAACCCGACGGTTGGACTTTCATTCTCCACTTGCTCAACTACGATCACCAAGCACCGGCTGAGAACGTGAAAGTTGGCCTGGACCTGAGCGGGCTGGTCCAGGACTTGAGCGGCTGGGAGGTGAAAGTCCTTTCGCCGGACGCGGCCCAGCCTCAGTTAGCTGGCCTCTCTTTGCACGGGAGCGTCGGCGACTTCACCCTGGACCGGATCCAGCACTATGCGGTGGTAACTCTCTCGGCAAGGCCGGCGCCGTAGTTTGAACTTGTGACATTTGGCACAGACATGTCGGAAATCTCAGTAAAACGCAAATTTCTAGTGACCGCTAGTCAGCCAACCCGAAACTTCCCTAACGACAAAGCGGAGAGTTCACGGCACTAGTAAAAATGATGGAACAAGGTAAGCCTTAAGATTCGAGAGACATTCAAGAGTAAGTGTCAGAGCAAACACACGATTGACAGATTTAATCCGCAGCCAGTCCGACTTCGGCGACGCCTGACCAGTAAATTCTCAGGCTGTCAGTCTTCGTTCCTTTGCCTAGGGCGGTTTACTGCCGGTCAGCCCGTCCACCGGGGCAACCGCGATCACTTCTCATTGGCCGACTTCCGCGTACTAATCCGAACGTTTTCAGCTGTCCGTTGCTGGTTCAGGTTTGCGGGCGTAGTTTACCTGGTTGCTGTCACGCAGGAGGCCGCGGGTTCGAGTCCCGTCCCTCCCGCCAACTTTCCACGCTCAAGACGGCCGCACACTCGCTCGTTATCATGACTTCCCGCGTGCCCGTGATCCAGGAGCCGTGCGATCGATTGTCAGAAGCGAAATTGTGGTTAGCGATTCTCGAAGCGACGATACCGTGACACGTTTCCTTTGCTTCGTTTCTAATGCAGCCATGGAATCCCTTTGCTCGCCCACGCTGGAACGGCGGCGTGCCCACTCACGCCATCAGAAGTATCGAATGACATGATTTTTAGTATTCTGTTTGGATCGGCTAGGAGACTCCACAGCCTTGACCCTTAACCGGCGCGACTTTGTGCGACTTTGTCTTCGTTCTTCGGTCTTTGGTTCTTCGGTCTTGGCGACGGCGCCCCGGCTTCTGGCCCGGGGGTTAGCCGCTCACACCGTCAAGCCGGTGGCGCGACCAGCGCCCTCGGTGTCGCCCTTTCTATGCACACTTTGTTGATGTTGCAGCAAGCGCAGGTTGCAAGCTCCG
>CAWCQY010000004.1:0-56932 GCA_963797795.1 uncultured Acidobacteriota bacterium | reverse complement strand
CTTTCGCGATTTACTGACATGCCACGAACCGCTTATGTGTGGGCCATAGACCGATCAGTCGCTTTGTACGCGTTAGATAGTGTCAGCCGGGTGACCTCTCGGCCATTACCACCGGCGGCGTCTCTGTTTTGGACATATGCAGATATCAGAATCCCTGGTGTCACCATCGGCGGGGTCCCAGGTACGCGGGCCGGGTTTTAGCATCACCGCATTGGCCGAACACTCGCTACTGGCGGCTCTGGTCTTAGTGTTCATAGTAACCGGACTCATTCCGGCGTGGACTCACCTCGGCCCGGATTTCTCTAACTACTACCTGGTTGCACGGCTCTATCGTAAGGGATACCCAGTCGAGCGGGCATACGAGTGGACTTGGTTCCAGAGGCAAAAAGATCACGCAGGAATCGATCGGGCCCTGGTCAGTTTCATACCGTCGACGCTGGTCTCGGCAATGGCCGTCATGCCCCTGTCTTCGATGCCCCCTTTGCAGGCAAGTCGCTATTGGTTGATGCTGAATCTCGCTTTCCTATCGTTCACAGCTGCCCTTCTGAAGCTGACGACCCAATTATCTTTGCGACGCATCGGAGTTCTAATATTCCTGGCGATTGGTCCGCTCCGCAGCAATTTCATTCTTGGACAAGAGCACGTAATCCTGTTGTTCCTGCTCGCCCTCGCCGCATGGTTATATCTAAGGGATCGACCCTTTCTGTCTGGCGTGGTTCTTGCAGCTGCAGCGGCGATGAAAATATATCCTGCCGGGTTTTTGGTCCTCTTCATCTTCAAGAGGGAGTGGCGTGCAGCCTTAGGCCTACTGCTCGGGAGCGCGGGCGCCGTGCTCCTTTCGGCATCGCTTTTCGGTGGAAACGCTTGCTGGATCTACCTCCGCGAGGTATTGCCCTGGGCTCTTCGGGGAGAAATTACAGATCCTTATGACGTCAGATGGGATTCGATCAGTGCCTTACTGCACCACCTGTTCATCGCTGAACCGGAACTGAACCCCTCTCCCCTCGCACACTGGCCTTCGCTATACGCTCTGCTGCATCCATTTATTCACGGATTCATCTTCGCTGCGTTTATGTGGGCGCTAACTTCGAAATCAAATCAAGAAAGAAAGAGACTGGAATGGGCATGCTTTCTGTTCCTGCTGTTGCTGTTGTCCCCTTTGCCTCTCCCCTTCCATTTTGTGGCATTAATTTTAATCATCGCCCTGGTTGTTGATTATCTTGGCGCACGCGAGCAGTTTTCTCTCGCGGGTGTCGTCGTGGCACTCTATGCGCTGATTTGCATGCCCTACGATCGCTGGTACGGAATGAACCTGAGCGGTTGGAGAAGCCTGCTTTCCTTTCCGCGCCTCTCGGTAATGATCCTGCTTGGCGCGCTATTGTTCTGGATTCTGATTTCAGGTTCGAGCGAATCATTCAATGCCCGACGACAATCTCAATCGTTTTTGTGGGGTGCGTTGGCGCTCGCCATCTTGATCGCGGCCGGTTTCATTTCGAATCTGCGGCACTTGAGAGGATCGGTCGACAATTATGCGACAAGAATGGCGACAGTTTCCGGTTCAGCGATCGCTACGGATCCTTCGTTGAGCTCGGACAGTTTGTTTTTTACTGCGCTGGTCCCGAGGTTTAGTGCTTCGTCCGGCGATTCGTATGCAGTGCACAAACTAAAGGGGGATTCCATTACCTCGTACACAGGCGGCGACTGGTTCCATCCTGCTGTCACGAATGAAGGCGACAGCTGGGCAGAGGTAGCGAACAGCAAAGGTTCGCACATTGTGCGTTTCGAATCTGATCGCGCAGTCACCGTGGCCACCCAGACCAGGGTCGAGGCCGACGATGCGCAGCAACCCGTGGTTTCGTCTGACGGTGATTTACTAGCTTATATTCGCGAGTCGTACGGCCGAGGAAGCTTGTGGGTTCGTAAAGTCGGAAAGGCCTATCCCGGGGATGAACTCAGTTCTGAGCGTCAACTTGCCGGGGAGCAATATGACGTGCGCGATGTTGCATTCTTCCTTGACCATCGAATAATCTTCAGCTCCCTGCGAGACAGACGGTTCAGACTTTATACAGTTGATCCTCAAAGCGGGGACATTGCAGCCTTCGTAGCGGTGACTTGCTCGGCCCGTTACCCGACTGTCTCGCCTGATGGACAATGGATGGCTTTCAGTTGCGAACACACCGGCTATTGGCAACTCCACGTCATGAAACTTCATACTGCGCAACAGCTCCAGCTTACGGCTAATGAGTGCAATGCCGAGAGTCCCGCGTGGACGCCAAATTCCAAAGATCTCATTTACGCAACCGACTGTGGCCGGGGACTCGGAATAACCGCGCTATCGAAGCTGGCGGTGTTTCACTAACCGCGTCAAGGACAGGCAATGCTAGAGTTGTTAAACAGACGGACCGCCGGAACCGTGGACCGCGATGCTCTTTCAGCGGAAGCATCGACAGCGCTCACTAAAAAGTGGCTGACTCCGGTTTTCTTGCTGACCTGTTGTGCCTTCCTGTATCTGCAGGTGTTTCTTGTTCCCGACATACCCCACGTCGCAGCCGGAGATCAGGCGATTTATCTGCATCACGCCACCCGAATGCTTGAAGGCGAACTGATCTACCGGGATTACGATCATTTCACGACTCCCGGCACGGATGTCCTCTATGCCGCACTCTTCAAGCTGTTTGGTGTCCGAGCATGGGTTCCGCAGGCGATGTTGATCGTCGTCGGGGTACTTGTTGCATGGCTAAGCCTTGGGATTTCCAAGCGGGTGATTCTAGGTCTCGCGACATTTTTGCCCGGCTTGCTCTTTCTCACCCTTTCTTTTTCCAGCTACCTCGACGCAACCCACCACTGGTACAGCACTCTCGCGGCAACGGCGGCTCTCGCAGTCCTGATGGAACGGCGAACCGCGGGACGGGTGTTGTGGGCGGGATTTTTCTGGGGGCTTGGAGCGTGTTTTACTCAGTCATTAACATTGAGCACGCTAGGTTCGGCTTTGTTCTTGGCGTGGGAGCAGTCCCATCGTACGGAAAGATGGAGCGCTTTCCTGAAGAAGGAGGCCTTCCTGTTTGCCGGCTTCCTCGCCCCCGTCGTGGCGTTCAATGCCTATTTCATTTGGAAGGTCGGTCTGAAGCGGTTTCTCTATTTCACGGTAGTATTCGTCGTCAAGTATTACCCCGCCGATTATTTCAATAACTTTAGCGTCTATCTGACTGGGTGGCCGTCGATTCACTCTTGGGCGAACTGGCCGGACTTAATAACGTTTGGCTTTATTCATGGTCTCATCCCGTTGATTTACATCCTGTTCTTCGTGCGTTGGTGGCGAGAGCGGAAGCAGCAAGACAAACCTTGGGATCGACTGATGCTGGTCAACATCACCGGGCTATCTATGCTCGCCGGCGTGGCGCTCGCACCCGCGTACAGCAGATTGTACGTAGTCTCGCTGCCCGCACTAGTGCTGTTCGTCTGGTTTCTGACACCCGCATTCAAGACTGAGAAAGTTCTGTTGCGTCTAGTTTGGGTGACCGTTCTGACCCTGGCGATCGCGAGGCCAATCGTCGCACAAACCCGTTGGAAAGCACTTTTGACGCTTCCCACGGGCGAGACTGCTTTTTTCGAACCAGTGTTGTATGAAAAATGTAAATGGGTCTCCGAACGAACCCACCCTTCGGACTACTTCTTCGGCGATCATCTTGTCGCCTTTACGCTTCGACTACGCAATGCCGGTCGCGTTCCATTCCTTCGACCCACCGACTACACGAGGCCAGAGGAGGTGCAAGATGTCGTTCAAGGGTTGGAAGAACACCAAGTAAGATTCGTGAGTTGGTACAGCGGTTTGGATCACGAGGCTGAGGCAGTCCTCAATCCCGCCGGCGATCACCTGGGCCCAATACGTAGTTACCTTCGCGAACATTATCATGTGGCGGTAGTGTTCTCGAATGGAGATCAGATTTGGGAGCGAAACCAGTAACGAATAGTCGACCCTTAGCTCTAGCCGGAGGCGACCAGGAGTTCTCAACACCTTAGATTAAGGAATAGAGAACCGCAACCAGGACAGCTCACTGCGGAGCCTGGCGCAGGGGAGGCTTATGATGTGGTGTCCGTCGCTTCTGACAGCGATGCTTGGCCGTGAGCAAGACTCGGAAACCGCCTGTCCTTCATTCGCAGGATCGGGGCCTCAAAATACGTCCAGGACATGCCCGCCACAACGATTGTGCAAACCACGGCAAGGATGCCCCAGAGGGCAGCCAACCAGCTATTTGCCTCGAACACCCTCCCGTTCTCAAAATACTTCAGGATCATGAGCTGAATGAGGACGTAAATTGGCAAATGAATCAAGTACATCGTATAGCTGACGGTGCCCAGGTACACCCCTGACTTCGATCGAAGGAACCGAGGAACAATCCTTGGGCTGCCACTCCACCGCACGCAGGCTCCGACCACGGTGGCGAACAGGATCGCCAGCAAGGTAAATCCGAACGTGCTGAAGATCAACGTGCTGCGCACGTCCACGCCTCGAAAGACGCCGCAATACCTGGCCAGAAGGAGTAAAGCAAGTGACGAAAAGAGGATCGTGAGGACCAATCCACGATCCAACAACCGTTGCTCCAAGTAGCCTTTCGCGGCAGCGAAAAACAGAAGAGCGACACATCCTCCCGCTGCGAGGGAATCGAAACGAAATACAAATCCAACCAACTCGTCGAAATCCTGCGTGTGGGCAAGTCCGCGCAGTATCGGACAAACCAAAAGGGGCGCAACCGAACAGATCACAATCATGCGAGGTGTTCCCTTCAGGATAAGTGGCGCCCAGATCAGATAGAACAGCTCTTCGACTGAAAGCGACCAGTAAGCTCCAAAGCAGTCTCTAAAATCGAGGATGTAATACTGCGTCACACGATGATGCTCCGAAAAAATCTCCCTGCTGTCAAAAAGAAGCCTGCTAACCGCTAGTTTGATCGAGCCGAGCTTGACCGAGGATAAAAACAGCCAGCAGCGAACAATCGTTCCGTGAAGGACGTTTTCTCGGTGTAGAAAAATCAATAAGAGGATAAGTGTCAACGCTAGATAATAAGGTGGGAGGATTCGAAGGGTGCGCCGCCAGTAGAACGTCTTGAAGGGAGTCTCATGCTCCCGCAAACCGATCAGAATGGTGGTGATCAGGAACCCGGATATGGCAAAGAAGAGATCCACTCCGGCCCAGCCGAGGTATAACAGGTCAGAAACACGACAGTGAGCTGGCGTGAAATGAGCCAGAAATACGCCTAGAATCGCGACCGCCCGAAGCCCATCCAGTTCGTTGATTCGACTCATGGGACGTTTCTTGAGCCGGGCGTCCGGTGGTCTGCAACAGGAACCTGCGTTGTTATGTGCAACTCGGCGCGGTCTCCGGCTGCATCCTTTTCGCATCCACGCTCGGCTTCGGGAGTTTCACGATGTTCTTCAGCTGGCGGTTGATCCACAGTTCAACCGGAAAGTTATAAAAATCGTGATTCAAACGCACCCGAGCTGGATAGGCCGTTAGATGTTGAATGGCCTTCGCAAAGCGCCCATGGCCGGTCGTCGCGATGGGAGCACGATCAAAGGCGATGCGCAGGTAATCTCGCATGGTTTGAACCCGTTGGTGATCTTTGCCTTTGAGCCAGGGCAGAACCGTATAGCGCGGGAAAGTAGTCCACCCACCCTTCCAGCGACTTTGGAACTTCGATGCCAAGCTTTGCTGCCTGGTGAAAAATTGGCGAACCGGGGTACGGCGTGAAAATGTTGGTCCAGAATTCTGCGCCGGGAAATTTTTGGCAGATGTCCATCATGAAGTTGACGGTCTCGCGTCGTTCTTTTGGACCCTCACCCGGGAAACCGAAAATGATATTGAAGGACGGGATCACTCCGGCTTTTATGCAGCGCTCCGTCGATTGGTAAATGTCGCCCAGGATCTTGGAAATCCTTGTTCATCAGCTTCATGACCGTCGGCGAGGCGGTTTCGATGCCTTGGCAGATCTGGTGCAGTCCCGGAGCGGCGCAGCAAGGTCAACTCGTCGATGCTAAGACGCGCGGTCAGGTTGGTGGTGGCTTGAACGCTCCACTTGAAAGTGCCGCCCGCACGGACCAAGCCTTCCGCAATCTTCAGCGAGCGGTCGAGGTCGACCAGAAAATTGTCATCAGCCATCCACAGCAGGTCGAGCCGGTAACGCCGCGTGAGTTCGATGGTTTCCTCCACCACCTGTTCGACGGGCAGCGCATTCCACTTGCGACCGTAAACTCCGGCATTGGTGCAATAGAAACAATTGAAGGGACAGGCGAGGCTGGAAACATACATGGCCCAGCGCCGGCCGCAGACTTTTTCATAAGCGTCGAAGTCTGCCAGGTGGTACGCCTTGGCAGGCATTTTGTCGAGCGTCTTCAAGGACGCTCCGGCGTGATGTGGAGTTTGCCATCGCGCTTGAACCCGATGCCGAGGACGTCGTCCAGGGGAGCGTCATCGCGAAGGCGGTCTGCGATCTCGAGCATGCTGTCCTCGCCTTGTGCCCGAACGATGATGTCCACGTACGGCGCCTCGAGCGTCTGGCCAGGCAGCAAAGAAGGGTGCCATCCTCCCAGAATTATCGGGAAGTCCGGGTTCCATTTCTTGATTGCCTTAGCGACGTCGACGGTCTCGCGAATCATAGGCCCGGTCACCACCGAAATGCCCAGGCAGAGCGCGTCCTTTACCTCTTCCATGATCCGCTTCTTGTAGTCGGGTGTGATCGTCGAGTCGATGATGCGAACGTCGTACCCCGCGTTCAAGCAGAGGTGTGGAGATGGCAAGAATGCCCAGAGGCGCCGTCGCCTCAATACTTGAAAAAGAAGCGACAAAAAACACGATCTTTTTCGATGATTTCACGCGAGCACCTTTCGACATTTCATCTTGACGAGAAATCCAGGCATTGCCCGCGCAAAGTACGGAATTCGGGGCATAAAGGCCTGAGACTCGAGTAGTCAAACGGTACCAACGGGCCTCGTGACGGTTGTCTCTAAATTGTCAACGTTCTGCAAAATCCCTGTGACTCTCGCGGGGTTTGATGTGCATCTTGCGAAGCCACAAAGAAAATGACAGCTTTTTGACAATTGCGTGACAAGTCTCGTTCGCCAGAAACCTAGCTTTGGTTTAATCCAGCGCGTGCGATTGCATTAAGCCAAATGCCCCGGAAAAAGAAAGTCGTACTGTTTTATCCGCCTTACGACGGACCCCCGCTGGGGGCGCCGCTGTGCCTGCTCGCACTAGCATCCCCTTTGCTCGAAGCCGGATTCGAAGTCACACTTGTGGATAACCTGACTTCGCCTGACTTCGAGAACGTGATCCTGCGCGAAACAGAGAACGCCCTTTGCCTGGGCATTTCGATCCTCACCGGCCCGATGATCGGCTCGGCGATAAGAATGGCGAAAAAGGTAAGGCGGAATTGCCCGGACCTTCCCATTGTTTTCGGTGGCTGGCATCCCACGCTGGTACCGGAACAAACGCTAAAGTCCGACCTTGTGGATGCTATCGTGCGAGGGCAAGGCGAGTTGACCTTAGTCGAACTGGCTCAACGATTGGTGGATGGTCAGGAATTAAACGGGGTACTCGGCCTATCATTCAGAGATGATCAAGGCATGCATCACGAGCCGGAAAGACCAGTGGCCAACATCAATGACTTGCCGGCGCCGGCGTATCATCTCGCAGACGTCGATGTTTATGCGTCTGCCTCCGGCGTACGGCAACTCGCGTATGCCAGCAGCGTTGGCTGCCCCTACGCCTGCAATTACTGCACGGACATGGTCTTTTACAAACGGCGCTTCAATGCGTATCGTGCCGACCGGGTAGTCAATGACCTGGCTGAGCTGGTTCCGCGTTATGGCATTGAGGAAGTCGCGCTGCTCGATTCCAATTTCTTAGTTGATATCAAACGGGCAGTCGCCATCGCTCGAGGGATCGTTGCCAGCGGAGTCAAATTCCACTGGGATTTTCAGGCTTCCACTGATTTCGTGGCGAGAATGAGCGAAGACGACGTTCGCTTGCTGGGTGCGAGTGGCGTGAATCACATGGGCTTTGGGACCGAATCGGCTTCGAAAGACGTGCTTGCTTTGATGAACAAGAAGCACGAGCGCATAGAAGACATGGTCGATACCGCACGAAAGGCAGAACTTGCAGGAATTCACGTTACCTTCAACGTGATTCTCGGTTACCCGGGCGAGACTGAGGCGGATCGCCAGCAGACCTTCCGCATCATGAGCGAGATCGCCAGAGAGTACTGGAACGTCAGCTTCTCACCGAACATTTTCACGCCTTACCCAGGGATTCCAATATGGCCGCAACTGAAGGAAATGGGACTGCCGGAGCCGCAGTCACTGGAAGAATGGGAAACTTTGGCGTTAGGAACTAATGTGCTTCCGTGGTTACAGGGGGAAGAGCTGCGCCGGCTGCGACGCAGCCTCGAGTATTTCCTGCTGAACAACCAAATCCGCAAAGCGACCAGGAAGAGCGCCTGGTTGCGGCAGGGTTTTCGCCGGGCTCTGGGCATGCCTATCCGCTGGCGGATCAACAAAAACCGGTACTCATTCCCTTGGGAACTTTGGGTTTCCCGCGCTGTCGAACGAGTCACAACCAGGAGATCGCTGCTCACAGGCCAGAAACTAAGTGATCGCATGCAGGAAGTCTGCTGATGTCGTGCTGTCGACCGGCGGACCTGCTGCCGGCGTTAAGCCGCAGAATCAGGATTGTTCTCGCAGATCGTCCGCAGCTCAATGGTCTATCCTGAACTGCGAGTGGTGTCAACGAGACCGGTCACTTCCGAACCGCGCTTGGCTGAGAAGACCGAATGTGCGGTCGTTCGGTTCAGCCAGTGCCAACGAGGGATTTCCCAGACGTATCGTAATCCTCCAGTCAAATGGAAAAGCAGTCGGATGAGCACGAGCTTAAGTTGCCGCTCGCGTGCCCTGGAGTTTGTCGAAGACCTGGTTGTGATCGAGCGGGCCTTGCGAAAGAACGGCTCGACAGGCAATAGCCGAATCCGGATCAGGTGTCTCCTGGCTCTTGCGTCAGAAAAATATTGCTGATGAAGAAAGAGAACAACCTTGGCCGCTGAGAACAAGCTGAATTGGTCAGCTCGATTTCTCGCAAATACCCACAGGCGCGCATAGTTTTGAATCCAGATGTGCACTGCCGTACGAAACTCACATCCCCAAATTCTGGACGTTGACGGAAGAGGCGCTCCAAAAAAATGGGCGGAAAGCTCTGTAATTATGACAGCCATCTCCCGCAACCGCGGGTCGACTCCGATACGGCGCTCGATGCGTTCCCACAGCAACGTGTCTGTCGGCCGCTGATTGAGGAAGTAACCAATCTCATACAATCCAGACAGTCGAAGCCAGCCATTCAAAATGTGGTTGAACGCGTGAATGACTTGAAGCAGGAATGCATCGTCCTCGGGCAACGTGTGAAAAGCCAATTCCTGCCATCGCTGAATTCTCGTGTTTTCCACGGAAAACTCCGGTTCCGTCAAGGATACGCCGTGGGACTCGCTGTCCCAGAAACCCAGATGCAATTCGACCGCGTGCGGGGCATGTGCTTCGTACTGCTCTTCGGCCGGGGGTGGCACCTCTGCTGATGGCATCGAGAATACGAACTCGTTCGTTGTGTATCTTTTCAGAACGTATCCAGCGCTCTCAAGTACACTTCGCGCCGCTGGCAGCGATTGATTGTCGACCAGGTAGTCGAAGTCGCTCTGGTGTCGTAGGGACAGATCGGGACAGAACTGCCTGACAAGAGAGAACCCCTTCACGACTGCATATCTCACGCCGGCGTCGTCGAATTTCTGGTTGAGAAAATCAAACTGACGCGCCATGTAGGCGACACGTCGCCGATTAGCAGCCAGATTCTCCTCGAGACAACACAATATCGAGTTCGGCAGAACGTCGGTGGCGTTTCCATCCTTGAGCTTTTGTAATAGATAAAGGGCCAGGCCAGAATCGTGCAGCCATGGAACCGCGTGCTCCCACTCTCGGCGGTGGAATTCCCTCAGTTGGTCGAGAGGGTCGCTCGTCTGTCCCGAAAAGCTCAGGAAATTGACGATCGCATCAGCCAGCCTTCTCCTCACGTGCGCCCCTCGACTGAGTCTTCGACCGCAGATGGAACGGGAAAAACGCTTTTCGGCCTGACGGAAGACCTCAACGGAACCCGCGACCCTTGCTGCTGAAGCGCGTAGTTCTGACTGGACACCATCGCGAAATCGACCAAAGCCTTCACCGCTCGTCTCGCCGCCTGGCCTCGGCGGAGTTCCGCCTAAAGTGACAGACGAGCACCGCCGGCACCTGGCAGGCCGGGGCGAATAAACGGATTTTCCCGGCCTGGGCGAAGATCGCTTTTTCCGGTTCTCCAAGACATAGCGGGACGTGCGTAAGACACTCGAATCCTGCAGAATAAAAAGCTCGGACAATCTCCTCAGCGCGTGCGAGGCGACATTTCGATTTGGATCGGCGCTGCGCGAATCGCGAAAGCCAGTTCGCCATCCTCGCGCGTATGCCTCGGGGTGGAGATCAGTGACAAAAACATCCGCTCCAGCCATGGCTACACGTGCCAATTCGCGCAGCATCGCTCCGAGGTCACGGATGTGGCCGAGAGCAAATGAACAGATGACGAGACTGAAAACGGAAGCGTGAAACGGAAGGCGCAGGCAGTCGGCTCTCGCGATCCGTCCACGAATTGCCGCCTTTCTCCCGTGCGACCCGAAGCATGGCCATAGAGAAATCAACTCCTACTCCCAGACCCGCACCCTGAGCCGAAAGCTTCTGGAGCCAGCGGCCGGTCCCGCACGCCGAGGTCAAGAAAGTGTTTGCCAGTCAAGTTCGGGAAGCAGCGCCGCAAGTTGGCGTTCTTCGAGATTCAGTAACGGATTGGGAGCGTGGTCATAGGTTGGACGCCCAACGCTCATAGCCTTCCTCGACGGAAACATGTGCAGGAGCCGCCGAAGAAACCGCGCATGTGATTCGGCGATCCTGTATGCGAGATTCCGCGTAGTGGAGATATTGATTCACAGGCTCTCAGCTTTCGGCTTCCGCAAGTCGATAAACTGTTGCGTCCATTTCAGTTCCAGTGGCGCGGTATAAACACCTAGTCGATAGCGCCAACTGCTTAGACGCTTTGAGCGCGACTCGTCCCCAGTTGGGTAGCCGGATGTCCTGAACCGTCGGCCATCTGGAGGAGACCACTAATTCAAAGTTGTCGATCAACTGCTTGGTGCGAGGCCGCAGCCAGGGGGTTTGGGGATCCTTCTGGGTTGCGAAGCGCTGCCAAGAGTCCGTTGCCCACTCATCCGGAGTGGTGGGAAATTGAAATGTTTCCTTGATATCTCCATACATACGCGCACGCTGCGGAACCGGAGTGTAGTGTTCGACGATGATCTCGGCATCTGGGTTCAGGCGCTTCAGTTGCCGGATGAATTTGATGCACTCCCGGGTGTCGCCTTCCGGATCCTTTGGATTCCCAAAGATGATGGAGAACTCTGGAATGATGTCGAAACGGCGGATACGCGAGGCTAGCGCTAACGTGTCTTCGGCACAGAGGTCCTTGTTCATCTCCTTCAGGTTTTCGTTCGATCCCGATTCGGCGCCGAAAAAGATCATGGTACAGCCGGCGCGGCGGATGGCCTCGAACGTCGCGTCCGAGTATTTCATCATGATGTCGGCGCGCCCCTCGCACCACCATCGCATCTTAAGGGGGGCCATTCGATCCGCCAGTTCACGAGTGTGGTCTTCGCGCAAGAAAAAGTTGTTGTCGTAAAACTGAATGGCATCGACGCCGTAGTTCGTGGCGAGGTGGCGCAGAATGCCTTCGGTCCGAGCCGGCGATTCCATCTTTTCGCGGCTGCCGGAAAAGTTGACCACGCCGCAGAAGTTGCAGCGATAGGGACACCCGATGCTGGCCTGGTGAACCGCAGTGCGGCGGCCCAGAAACGTAGGCAGAAAATACTCTTCTACCGGGAGGCGATGATACGGGTACCAGGGAAAATCATCGAGACTCCGCATGGGCCGCTCAGGATTGTGACGAAGGGCTCCGTCGGCATCCTTGTAAGAGAGTCCGTTAATACTCTTGAGGTCGCGATGTCCTCGAATCGCTTCCAGCAAGTCGAGGAAAGTCTGCTCGCCCTGGCCGCGGATGGCGTAGTCCACGTAACCAGCGTTAAGAGTTGCCGCCGTGTAGTTGGTCGCGAAGTATCCTCCCCATACAATCGGCAGGTGCGGGAAGCGCGCTCGAATCTCCCGGCAACTTGCGACCGCGCCCACCGTCTGCGGTCCGGGCATGACCGTAACCGCCAGGAGTTCCACGTGAACGCTCCTCGATCAGCGCGATTAGGGATTCGGTTGGGTGGGGATCGATGTTGCCATCGACAATGGCGTATTCCTCTTTGCCCTCGAGAACTGCCGCAATTGCCAATATCGACAGCGGGAGGCGGCGGTTGCGAGGTTTGGTTGCCCTCGGGTTATAGAAGAGGATCATCCTCTGAATCTCAGACCTATCTCCAGCCCCATCCAGTTTCAGAGTCGCAGTTCGCCACGGCTCGCATCCCAGTACGACTTTGCAGCCCAGGCAGATACTGTACAAATCCGAAGCCAGCGACTTGTCTCTAATTTGTCAACATTCTGCAAAATGCCCTTGACTGCCAATAATCGCGTTTTTCTGTCGCTCGTGGCAGCAAGAAGTGACACAAATTTGACAATCTGCTGACAATTGCTCCACTCCATCGTCCTAGATTTGGCCATTACTCTTGCATCAATGAGGGGCGAGTAGCGTGGCTGACGTTCTGCTGACCCATTCCTACCATCTTTACTACGACCGCAAGCAGACGCGGAAGATGCAGCCTTATCCTCCGCTCGGCACGCTGTATGCCGCGGCTCTGCTGCGAAGCGCGGGTCTCTCCGTCGCGCTGTTCGACACCATGCTCAACGATCCGGAGCAAGGATTTCAGGCGGCTCTCGATGAGCACCAGCCGCGGGTCGTGGTGGTTTACGAGGACAACTTCAACTTCCTTACGAAGATGTGCCTGACCCGCATGCGGGAAGTCGCCTATCACATTCTTGATGTCTCGCAGAAGGCGGGCGCCACGGTTCTGGTGAATGGCTCCGATGCTTCCGACCATGCTCTGGATTATCTGCGGAAGGGCTTCCGCTGTGTCTTGCTGGGCGAGGCAGAATGGACGTTGTTGGAAGTGGTTCAGCATCTCTTGAAGGGGCCGGCCAGGAATCACAGCAGATTCCCGGGCTCGCATATCTTGGATGAGGAAACCGGAGAACTCGTCCGGACCGCCCATCGCCCCCTCATGCGCGATCTCGACCTCTTGCCATTTCCCGCTCGCGATCTGATCGATACCGATCAATACCGCGCCGCCTGGAAAACGGCTCACGGCTATTTCTCTATGAATATCGTCGCCAGCCGCGGTTGCCCCTACCGTTGTAATTGGTGCGCCAAGCCCATTTATGGCGACTCGTTTGCCGTGCGGTCGGCATGGAGCGTTGCCGAAGAGATGCGGCGGCTGAAATACGACTTCGGCGCTGAGCACCTGTGGTTCGCCGATGACATTTTTGGCCTCCGGGCAAAATGGGTCCGCGAACTTGCGGTGGAAGTGGAGAAGTTGGACGCGGCCGTACCTTTCAAGATGCAGTCCCGGGTCGATCTGATGACTGGTCGACACCGTACGCGCTTTGCGCCGGGCCGGTTGCGCGGAAGTCTGGATGGGGGCCGAGTCGGGATCGCAGAAGATTCTGGACGCGATGGACAAGGGCACGCGGGTGGACCAGATCGCGAAGGCGCGGGAGAACCTGCGGCAGCGAGGGCATCCGGGCGTGCTACTTCCTGCAGTTCGGATACCCGGGCGAGACCTGGGACGACATTCAGAAGACCGTGAAACTGGTGCACGATACCCGGCCCGACGACATCGGAGTCTCGGTTTCCTACCCGCTGCCGGGAACCAAATTCTTCGAGCGAGTGCAGGCGCAACTGGGCGAGAAGACCAACTGGTCGGATAGCGAAGACCTTGCCATGATGTTCCAGGGCGCGTACACAGATGAGTTCTATCGCGCCTTGCACGATGCTTTGCATGCGCAAGTTGATTCCTGGAATTCGGTCACGACGCAGGATCACCGCGAAATGAACACCTTCGCAATCCTCAGCCCAGACGAACTGTGGAAGCAAGTCGCTGCGACTGGAGAAGACCTGCCGGAACCCTCGCCCCACCGTTCTGCCGAGTTTTGCAGGCCAGCAACTGGTGCAGTTGCAGAGCAACTCCTGGCATGACCTGCGGCGACGACTAGATTCCGACCGGCCGAATCGAACAGCATGGACATTCTTCTCACTCACGGTTACTTCCTTTACGAGGATCCCAAGGAGCTTCAGATCATGAAGCCCTATCCGCCGCTGGGGATCCTTTATATCTGTGCGCATCTGCGAAGCAAGGGCTTGAGCGTCGAGGTATTTGATTCTACTTTTTCGTCGCGGCAGCAGCTATTTGACCTGCTCCGGCAGGGCCCGCCCGTCGGTGCTTGGCATCTATGCGAATCTGATGACCCGGCCCAATGTCGTCGAGATTCTGCGGGTCGCAAAGGAGGCGGGCTGGCAGACGGTTGTCGGCGGACCGGAGCCGGGCGCCTATGTCGATGAATACCTCGATGCCGGCGCGGACGTCGTCGTCATCGGCGAGGGCGAACTCACGCTGGAGGAGTTGGTACCGGTCCTGCATTCGCGATTCCACCGAAGCGCTGCACAGGTCAATGGCATCGCTTTTCGGGCTATCGGACGGAACCATCGTCCGCACGCGCGCCGCGAGATCAAATCCGAGACATCGATGCGCAGCCGTGGCCAGCTCGCGAATCGATCGATTTAACGCGATATCTCGCGGTCTGGCGCGAGCACCACGGCAAGGGTTCGGTGTCGCTGATCACGGCGCGCGGTTGCCCCTATCATTGCCGGTGGTGCAGCCACGAAGTATTTGGCAAAACGCACCGGCGCCGAAAGCCAGCTTCGGTCGCCGACGAACTGGAATGGTTGATCGAATCGCTACCAACCCGACATGGCGTGGATGGCCGACGATGTCTTCACCATTCACCACGGCTGGCTTTTTCAGTACGCCGCCGAACTCAAGCGGCGCAGGACTGAAATTGCCTTTCGAGTGCATTTCGCGCGCCGATCGGCTTGAATCCTCAAGTTGTCGAAACGCTCGCCGAAATGGGCTGTTTCCGCGTCTGGATCGGCTCCGAGAGCGGCTCGCAGCGGATCCTCGATGCCATGGAGCGGGGCGTCACCGTTGAACAAGTTCAGACCGCGGTGGCTCTGTGCAAGTCCCATGGAATCCAGACCGGAATGTTTCTGATGTGGGGATATGAAGGCGAGGAACTCGACGACGTCGAAGCGACCATTGAACACGTGAAGAAAACCGATCCCGATATCTTCTTCACGACGGTTGCATATCCGATCAAAGGCACGCCCTATTTCTCAGAAGTTGCAGAGCCGCGTTGAGAATCCCAAACCATGGAGTGTGGGTTCTGACAGGGAGGCCCGCATTCGCGGCCGCCATTCGCGCCGGTTTTACGGCTTTGCCGATCAGTTGCTGCGCAGCGAAGTTGAACTGGAGCGCTTGCGGAACGGGAGTATTGCTGACGGATCCGCGATTGCGGATTTGCAATCAAAAGTCTCTGATTTCCGCGCTGGACTGACCGCAACTGCCCACGAGGTGGAGGCGTGAAATCTATGGCCGTTGCTCCAAGCGCAAATCTATGCAGCCCCGTTCGACGCTGTCGCCGAGCGCTACGACGAGACTTTTACCACGTCAAGATTCGGTCAAGCTCAGCGCGCGTCAGTGTGGAAAGAACTGGAGAGGGCATTTCGTCCTGGGCACCGCGTGCTTGAGATTGGATGTGGGACGGGAGTCGATGCGTGTTTCCTGGCCGACCATGGCGTAAAGGTTGTCGCCTGCGACAGCTCGCCTCAAATGATCAATTTGGCGATTCGCAGAGTTAGCGAAAACGGAAAAGACGGCGCGGTGCGCCCGCGCTTGCTGGCAGCAGAAGACATCGCCAGCTTACAAAACGGTGGCTCCTTCGACGGAGCCTTCTCGAACTTCGGGGCGCTCAATTGCGTTGAGGATCTCGGGCAATTCGCCAGAGACTTGGCGCTGCTGCTCAAGCCCGGGGCGACAGCTTTGTTGTGTTGGATGGGCCGGTACTGCCTGTGGGAGATTGCATGGTACCTGGCTCAGGGAAAACCGAGCAAAGCTTTCCGGCGCTTGCATCGCGAAGGTGTGACCGCGCGGCTGGCACCGGGAGCGAGCATCCGCGTGCGTTATCCGTCGGTGAGGGAACTCGCTCGCACTTTCGCACCTGAATTTCGGATCAAATCTGTTAAGGGGGTAGGCGTTGCGGTGCCTCCGAGCTACCTCGAACCTTGGGCGAATCGGTTTCCTGGCTTATTCGATTTGACTGTGCGGACTGATTCACTTTTGGGACGCTGCCCAGGGATCTATTTTCTTGCCGATCATGTTCTGCTGGAATTCCGGCGTGAAGATGCACATGGTCAAGTGACCGGCTGATGAGCGCTCTCGTATCCATTACGACGCCTTCTGATTTGCCTGGCAACGCTGACCTTGCCACGCATCAGATTCGCACTATGCCGGTCGTGGTGATTTCTCCGCACAATCAATGCAACTGCCGTTGTGTGATGTGCGACATCTGGCGGATTCGTGAGCCAAAAGAAATCACGCCTTCACGGATCTCGAACGGCAACTGGCTTCATTCCGTGAACTTGGGTGTCCGTTGGGTGGTGTTTACCGGCGGCGAGCCGCAGATGAATAGCCAGTTGAGTTCCTTGGCGCGAATGGTGCGCGCCGAGGGAATCCGCGTCACCCTGCTTACCGCAGGACTGCTGTTGGAATCGCACGCCGAATCCATCGCTGCGACCATCGACGATGTAATCGTCTCCCTGGATGGGCCAACTGCGGTACACAACCACATTCGACGGGTTCCCGATGCGTTTGAACGAATGACAGCCGGAATCGCTGGCATTGCGGAAGTTCCGGCCGGACATAGAGGTGAGAGGACGCTGCACGGTCCAGAAAGCAAATCACCGCTCGCTTTGCGATGTGGTTCAATCGGCAAAGAAACTCGGCTTGAATTCTATTTCTTTTCTCGCCGCAGACCTTACGTCGGATGCCTTTAATCGGCCGCAAGGGTGGAGTCCGGAACGACCAGGAGAGAGTCGCGTTGAATGTCGATGAAGTCGAGGCTCTGGACGCGGAGATCGAGCGGCTGATCACGGAACATGCTGTCGAATTGGAATCGGGGTTTGTGGTTGAATCAGCGAGCAAACTTCGCCGCATCGGCCCATTTCCGGGCCCACCTCGGCCAGAGACCGCATCTTTCACCCCGCTGCAATGCGCCTTGGGTTTCCGCTGTGATTGAAGCATCGGGCGAAGTCCGGCCCTGCTTCTTCCATCCATCGTTCGGGAATGTTCACAATCAAACCTTGCACGAGATCGTGAATGCTCCGGAAGCGCTGAAGTTTCGGGCAAACCTCGATGTTGCGACCAACCCGGTCTGCCAGCGATGCGTCTGTTCACTGCACATTCCGCGCCACGAGGAATGAGACGGGCCTAGCGATCCCGACTTGAACACGAATTCAAGCGTCTTGGTTTCGTTCGCCCCGATCGTAATCTTTTGGCTCTGGGTTCCGAGCTTCTCGTGCCACGCCTTGATCGTGTAGGTGCCGGGCGGAAGATCCTTCAGATCGAAGTTGCCGTCTTTGTCCGTCACGACGAAATACGGATGTTTGAACACAGCGATGTAGCCTCGCATCCACGGATGTACGTTGCATTTCACCGGGATCGCGATCTCCTCGCGCGTGAACGTTTCTTCGACGGGCATTCCGTGGGGCTGGGTCTTGTTCCATTCCCTATTGTTGGTGGGCATGGGATGAATATTGTGGGTTGTCGCATCGCTGTTGACCACATCAAGCTTCTGGTTGGTTTGCAGCGCGACCACGTGCGGCTTGTATTGGCAACCCTTCTGCTCGATCACGGCGGGCTGTTGCGGCGGTTCGAAAGTTCGGTCTCCCAACCCGTCGGATATGTAGACCACGACGTTTTCCAGACCGCCGTTCGCGCCGATCATTAGGTCCTCGGTTGTGGCGGGTGTGGAATGCGCCTTCGCACAATTGGGATCGGACGACATGTCTATGCGAGCCGGTTTCAGTGCTGCACCTTCAAACTTCGCTGTGCCTTTCATAGACGCGCCCGCTGCCGCATCGGCGGGACCTGCGGCTCCCGCAGTGATGTGGTAGGCAAGAACAAACACTAACGCTGCCATGAATGTCGATCAAGACATATTTCGTTCTCATGTAACCTCGCTTTCGTTTGCTTGGAAGCATTCAAACCCTCCTTTTTTCCGGAAGGTGTCACAAGATTGAACCTCTCTTACTCCGCTTTAGGCTCGACCTTCGCCTCGCTGGGCTTGCCTTTCGCGTCGCCGAAGTGTGTGGATGTAGTGCACGATGTCCCATGCCTGATCCGGTTTCAAGGCATCGGCAAAGGAAGGCATCGGCGTGCCATCGAGGCCGGTCATTAAATCGCGGAATATTCCGTCATCTGATTCTCCGCACTTGAAGTGAGTTCCGCTGGTGAAGTCGAAAGGCGTGATCGGATAACCCTTGCTGTCGGTAAGCGAAGAGGCCGAAGGACCGTTTCCCCGCCCTTCCTTGCCGTGGCAAAGCCAGCAGTTCATGCTTTGGAAGAGTTCGGCGCCGCGCTTTACGCTGTCTGGAGACATGGGTGTCTCGGGTGGTATCAGCATCGGAGCGACTGGCTTCTCCTCCTGAAATCGAGGAGAAAAACTTTTGACGTAGGCAACCAGGTCGACGCGCGCCTGGCGCGTCAGGGGTTTCCAGGAAGGCATGCCGCTGGCATGGATGCCGCGACTGATGGTGTCATAAAGGTCGGTGTCGGTGGGCAGGCTACCGCTCGGCGTCGACCTGCATTTGAATGTGGCTTTCGTGAAGTCACGAGGTTTGGGATCGAGATACGGTGCGCTCTCTCCACTTCCATCACCATACTGGCCATGACAGAAAATGCAGTAGCGCTGATAGAGCGCCTTGCCGTTCTTGGTATTCCCGACCAGGTTTCCAACGTGGCTTTCTTGCGCCAGAGCGCTCAGACCAAGTAAGAGGAAAGCGAAAGTCACCGCGAAGCCGTCTCTCAAGCGCATGAAAAGTGCTCTCCCTTTTCGTCAAAAGTCAAAATCGAATCCCATCAAATAGCTGTTGTTAATATCGTCTTTGCCGGAGAGCGTTGCCGTGGTATTAACGAAACGCGAATACTCTTGCACCCAGGCAAGGCCAGCCCGAGGATTCATGATCGGATACCAGCGGTAGCCGACCGTCCAGATATCGGCATTGCCTGTGTTGCTCGGAATGCCAGGATTCGCCTGCTGTGACATTCGGACCAGTTCGTATCTTCCGATCACGATGAGTCGAGGATTGTAGAGATAATGGGCTTCGACGAACCCACCATTCCAGGATGGGCCGACTGCTCCAGCCGGCAATTTCAAGGGCTGATTTGCCGGAACCGCATTGCCTAGAAAAACGTTGTCGTGTCCGTGCTCATAGAAGGTTTGAAAATCGAACTTTCCTAAATACCACTGCCCGTACGCTCCAGCGCGATAAAAGCCAGCGTTTCCAGTGCCCGTCCCGGGGATGGGCCGGCCTTGAGTAGTTTGGAAAAACGTGGGAGATTTGCCGACATAACTGTAGACTCCGACCCTCTGCAATCCCAATCCGGGTACTTCGAAGCCTTGGTTGAAATTTGTGTAAACGTTATAGGTTTGGCCCGCCGGCAGCCCAGTCGCTCCGTTACTATTGTTGACCACCGCAACGGAGTAGCGCGTGTAGTCGTTCTCGGAGTGCCCCGATACTTCCGCCCCAAGCTGATCGTTGCCAATGCCCGTAAAAAAATTGTTGTCCCCGGGAGGCGTAAAAAAGTAGTTGTAGTAAAAACCCCCCGTGTTATTGAGGGTCAGACTGCGCTCTTGTGAAATTGGCTGATCCAGTTCGAACTTGCCCATCTTGAGGTTTAGCCAACGCGATTTGAAGAGATTGTCGAGACGCACCCACGCTTGTGCTACACCGGCGCTTGAGTTTCCGATGAACGGCTGCGCAAAGAACGAGATGTTCTTGGATAGCGTTCCTGCTGTAACTATGTCAATGCCACCAACATCGAATCCCGATGCTGTGACTGTGGACTCCACCAAGCCGCTGCTGGCGTTGCCCGGGATCATATCCACGGGGACGCGATTGTTGCTCTCGCGATGCCATTCCGGCGTCACCCGAAACATGATTGGCCAGTAGGCCGGCTGCTGATAGATGGGAGCATCGCGGTCGTTGCCCAGCTGATATCCGTTGTCTTTGAAGGTCTGGCCGAAGTTGTTTAGCATGGGCCATGCTTCATGACACGCGGAACACGGAAGACCGTACTTGCGGGCGAAAGCGGGAATAGCATGCGCTGGCTGGACGGCCGCAAGCAGCGCTGCTCCAAGAAACAACCGCACGCCAACCCGTTTCACTGCCGCAATTCGCATGTCCTTCTCCTCGATTGGGTGGCGCACGGTTCCCTAGTCGATGCTGAGCGTAAGCTTCGACGTCGGGCGCAACAGCGCAAGCCAACTATGCCGTTGCAGTGACAATTTCAAGATAAAAAGGAAAGGGCTCCCGGATGTCATCGACCGGTAAAAGTTCGGTCACGCTTTTGTCAATTGAGGGGCTGTCGCGAGAGAGGTTCAATGTCGAGTGCAATGTGCGTGATTGTGGCGCCGCGAATGGAGATGCGGGAAAGCGGTCTAGACGGAAGCAGCAGCTCGGGCTGCAACAGGAGAAGAATTTCTTTGCTTGCGCAGTTCTCTAAGGAAACTTTCGGGCGTGATGTCGGTGTTACTCTGAAACAGTTCGAGCAAGGGATCGTCGATCTCATCCGAAACCAGTGGCTCGGCACCGACTGGTTCAGCGTCATTCATGCCTTCAGGTTCGACCACCAGCTCGGGGTGAGACCCATTGTTATTCTTAAGAGCTATCGATGAAGTTTTCCAAATGCTTTCGCTGCTCGGTGGTGGTCCGCGTGAATTCAACTCCCATGCCGATCTCGGGATGCATCACGCGCACCACGCCTTCCGCCCGGTTTTCGAGTCTTGCCACCCGCATGGTCAGAATGACTCTTGTATTCAGGGGAAGTGGTGCAGCCATCTCCAGGTAGCAGCCACCCGAGCTGAGGTCGGTAAGCTTGCAGGGAGCCGGTGGATCATTGGGCTCCATCTCTGGCGAATGCCGAATTAGCCACGACCGGAGCACGTCACGCTGTTCGGAAGCCAAATTCACAAAGCGAATGCCCGCTTGCGGCCCGCCGCCTTCCCAGGCTACTTCTGCCGCACATTCGATACTGTCATCGATTCCGGGCAGAGTGAATTTGATCCGCATCGGACCGGAGTCCGTAGCGCGCCTCGAGAGTTTGAGGGACATACCGCCTTGACTGATGTCCGAGGTAACCGCCTTCCTCCGCCCTGCCCCATTCTCGCCAAACAAGAACACAGGAATGTGCACGGCGACGCGCGTATTGCGGCGACGCTCGCACCTCATCAAGGCTCGAGCCGCACGAAAACTGGTACGAGCACGTTCCGCGGAGATGGGTTTGTAGAGAACAAAATGCGCGCCCAGCGCGAAAGCGCTGCGCACCGCCTTTTGACCGTCGATCATCGCAACCGCAATCGATCGTTTGTTACACGGAGCGGAACGGACACTCTTCAGCACTCTCGCCGCCATGTCCTCGTCGTTGCAGTCAACCACGACAGCTTCAAATCTTCCGCGGGTCAGCTTCCGGACCGCCGAATCTGCGTCAGTGCACAGTTCGACGCCAATTTCCAGGTCACTGAGGACGCGCCTCAGCACCCGGATGATCTTGTCGTCAGAACACAGAACCAACGCTTGCAAACTCATCGCCAACGAACTCCGTTAACCACGTTCAGCCGCCGATGGCGGCTCCTTCCCCGTGGGCTTCTTCTTCGTTTAGTAAATGGGCCACGCTGCGAAGCTGTTCCGCTGCGGTCTGCAGGGCTTCAATCTGCTTGCCTAATTGAGCCTGCTCGGCTTGCTTCTTTCGGAGTACTTCATAGATATCCTTCACGATACTGCCTCCTTAATGCAATGTAGGTTGGGATGGTTGGGCGGTCAATGAGCCGGGCTCCCTGCCAGGTTACGGGAGTAATCTGGGCCGGGTACGGCGGTCCTATATTGAGGAAGCCGCTTGGTCGGCGTCCGGACAGAACATCGTCATTGAACCGGTTGGGCTCGCCTTCGCGACCGCCAGCCGGAACGAGCGAATATACTGTGCGCATGAAGCTCCAACTAAAACTCTGGCTTGTCGCGGCATTGCTCTGTTCAACCGCTTTGCAGGCGCAAGAAGCGGTGAATTGGGAGATCGGACCTTTCATCCGGCCTACAAGCGGCAATCCGGTGATCGCTCCACGTCCCGAATCAACCTTCATCGATCCAATACTTAAGACCCCAGTGCATTGGGAAGCGCTGCACACCTTCAATCCGGCGGCGATTGTTCGGGACGGAAAAGTTTACGTGCTTTATCGGGCAGAGGACGATTCCGGGGCTATGGAGATCGGCGGCCACACTTCGCGGCTCGGCCTGGCCGAGAGCGCCGATGGTATTTCCTTCACGCGCCGCGCCGACCCCGTTTTCTACCCGGCTGACGATGCCCAGCGGTCTCGCGAAAGGCCGGGCGGCGTCGAAGACCCTCGCATTGTCGAGGCCGAAGATGGCACCTATGTTCTGACCTACACGCAGTGGAACCGCAAGACCTTCTCGGTCGGAATCGCGACCTCGCCGGATCTCACGCACTGGACCAAGCATGGCACGGCTTTTGCAGACGCCGCCGGCGGCAAGTACGCGGAACTGAAGTATAAATCGGCGGGAATCGTCACTCATCTCGATAAAGGCCGCCTTATCGCAGCCAAAACCGGAGGCAAATATTGGATGTATTGGGGCGAAGGCGCCATCCATCTAGCCACTTCGAGCGACCTGCTCCATTGGACTCCCGTGGAGGATGCGAAGGGCACACCCACTGAAGTGTTGCGTCCGCGGTCCGGTCACTTTGACAGCACATTTCCGGAGGCTGGACCACCTCCGGTTCTGACTTCGGCCGGAATCGTGGTCCTTTACAACGGCAAGAACGCCATCAAAGATGGAGATCCAGACTTAGGCCCCAATGCTTATGCAGCCGGGGAAGCGCTCTTCGACGCGAGCGCGCCCTCCCGTCTTTTGCAACAGACAGAACACCCCGTCCTGAAACCTGTTATGCCCTACGAAAAAACCGGCCAGTATGCCGCGGGAACGACCTTTGCCGAAGGGTTGGTGTACTTTCACAATCAGTGGTTCCTTTATTATGGTTGTGCGGACTCGCTGGTGGCCGTGGCTACGGCTGGCATTCAGTAGTGCGATATTGGCGGCGGAATCTGCACTTAGTGTTTTCTTGTATTTACAGAATCACGTGCGTCGTTGAGATTCGCGCTAACGCCGCCATGATCTTTGCGTAATCTCCATTTCTACGGATAATTGCAATCAGCATATAGTTTTTGGGAGATTGTTCGATTTTTCTTGACTTTTGCGCTAAACACCCATAGAATCAAAGCCTTCCGGTTAGCCAAATGGGTCTGTAGCATGCCCTTTCGTGCTATGGCCGGTCGTGGGCGGGGTGAATCCCTCCCAGCGCGGAATGAATCTAACTTTCTACCGGTGTAAGTTTATCTCACGCACGAGGCATTATAGTTATGGCAAAGCGACGCGGAAATCCTAACTGGGGTAAGCCTGAGCCTATCGGGCCCATCACTCCCACCATCACCGAGTTCGAACAAGTGGTCCGCGAATACAAGCTTTCGCCGGACCAGTACCTGCGTTCCACCCGGCTGCGGGAGTGGGCTCGGCGCAACAAGAATTCGAAGTACATCCCGGAGCCGTTGCTTGAGGCCTGGGGATTCGAGATCGAATCCACGCTCTAACGAGACATGAAATAACAACTTGAGGGTCGCCCGAGCGGCGACCCTTTGTTTTTCCCCGGGCGCACCGATCGATAGAGGCTTCGTGGCATCTCCTCTGACCATCACGAACATTCCCCCAAGTGAACTCGTGGCTCTTCTGATTGCCACCAGCTTCGCCGCTGGATTGAACGTCTACGCGACCGTGGCCACGCTCGGATTACTCGCCCACGCGGGATTGCTCCCCCTGCCGCCCGCTTTGCAGCTGCTCTCGAACTGGTACGTCATCGGGGTGAGTGGTGTGATGTTCGGCATCGAATTTTTTGCCGACAAGATTCCGGCTTTCGATTTGATCTGGAATGCGCTGCATACCTTCATCCGAATCCCTGTCGCCGCTCTGCTTGCCTACGGCGCCACCGCAACACTTTCTCCCTGGGAGCAACTGACGGCAACGATCGCCGGCGGAGCCATCGCCTTCGCCGCCCACGGAGGCAAGATGGCCGCCCGGGCCGCGGTAACGCCCTCGCCCGAACCCCTGTCAAACATCACACTCAGCCTGGGAGAAGACGGGCTCGCCGTCTTCCTGACCTGGTTTGCCACCCAGCATCCTTATGGTGCAATAGCCATTGTCGCTGTGTTGCTCGCTGTGATTGTGGTGCTGACCCGCTGGGTCGTGCGCTCCCTTAAAGCACTTTTCCGGGGGGCCGAACACCAATTGGCGAAGTAGCACCGGGTCGTGTCTCTTCTCGAAGTTGACAATTCTCTGACAATTCCCTGGAACCGCCTTTGCTACAATCGAACTGTTATGGTGCCGCAATCGGCATTTACCGACGTTCCCACCGCCATCGAAGAAATCCGCTCCGGCCGCATGGTCGTGGTGGTCGACGACGAGGATCGCGAGAACGAAGGCGATCTCACCCTCGCCGCCGAGAAAGTCACTCCCGAACTGATCAACTTCATGGCCAAGTACGGGCGCGGCCTGGTTTGCCTGGCCATGACCGAGGAGCGGCTCGACCATCTGCATATCGGTCCGATGAGCGCCGAGAACACGTCGAACTACGGCACCGCGTTTTGCGAAGCCATTGATGCACGCGACGGCGTGACCACCGGAATTTCAGCCTATGATCGCGCCCGCACCATCAAGGTCGCAATCGATCCCGCCACTCGGCCTTCCGATCTGGCGCGTCCCGGACACGTTTTCCCGCTGCAAGCTCGCAAAGGCGGCGTGCTGGTCCGCGCCGGCCAAACCGAAGCCTCGGTCGATCTGGCCCGCATGGCCGGACTGATTCCCGCGGGCGTGATCTGCGAGATCATGCGCGACGACGGAACCATGGCGCGGGTTCCCGACCTCATCGAGTTCTGCAAGACCCACAGCATGAAGATGCTGACCGTCGCCGAACTCATCCGCTACCGCATGCAGCACGAGCGCTACGTGCATCGCGTCGGCGAAGCGTTGATTGGCACCCGTCTACGGAGAATTCCGCCTGATCGCTTATGAGAGCGAAGTCGACGGCGGCGAATCTCACGTTGCCTTGGTGCGTGGGGACATAGGTCAGATAACGAGAGTGGCGATGAGCCGGTGCTGGTCCGCATGCACTCGCACTGCGTCATGGGCGACGTTTTCGGATCGACCGCCTGCGATTGCCACGCGACCATTGAAGGCTCGATGCAGGCCATCGCACGCGAAGGCCGGGGCGCGCTGATCTATCTGCATCAAACGTCAAAGGGCTTTTCGGTCGAGAGCATCGGAGAGCGCAAGATGCTCACCTTCCATCGCGACAAGCGCCTCCCGTCGCTACCCGAGAGCGAGCGCAAAACCCAGCGCGAAATCGGCATCGGAGCGCAAATTCTCTCGGATCTAAATCTGCGCCGCATTCGCCTGCTGACCAACCATCCCCGAAAAGTTCCGGCGCTCGAAGGATTCGACATCGAGATCGTCGAGCAGGTGCCGGTGCTGCTCGACAAAGTGAAGACGCAGCGTTGAAGAGTTGCGACGCCAACTTTGAGGCCCCGGCAACCCGGCCTCAAATCCTCGATGTTGAAAAGTGGACCAGCCCCGACCCTGCAACTTGACAGCAGGAAACGCCTCGGACGACAATGCCCGCTGCTGAATTGCGCGGCGCATCCGGCTGTCGGCTTGGCGCTGAACCGACCCGGTCGCGGATAGCCACGAGCCCAATGGCAACGTGGGGTAGGAACAATGGATTTTCCCCCTCTAACCTTAGCCGACAGACACTTGACTGCCGCGTCAAATCCTCGTTCAAAGTTAACCCGACCCCATACCACCTCGGTTATTCCGAAACGGAGGACACACAGTGAAAAGAATTCTGCTAATTTCCCTGGCCCTGCTGGTGGTCGCTAGCTTGAGCGCGACGGGCGAAGACAGCGGCTCCAGAACCATTACCATCAACGGCGGAAAAACTTCGGTGTATATGGGGACAATCGAACCGCCCCACGGCCTGAATCCGGAGCGTTGCGTCGGCTTCCAGGACAACATCTGCGGCCACGGCTATGTCGCAAAAATTGGCTGGACCGTTTCCGACGGCAGCCCAGTCAACTTCGAATGGTCACCGGCCAACCAATTCAAGTCTTCGAAGTCAGGCACCACAAAAAAGATTACCGTGGGCCTAGGCTTTATTCAGGGCACGAACACCACCCTCATTGAACTCACCAAAGATTGCAACAATAAGCCATGCACCAATCCCGACGGCCTGCCCAAGAGCAAGCAACTGTGTCATGGAACGGTGAAAAACATGCCCACTTTCGGCACCACAGGGACGACCGTGGTCTCGTTCAAGTGCGTCGCCAAGCTTACGAAGGGCAAGAACTACTGGGTCCTGATGCAGTCGCCCGCGAACTCCTGGCTGGCCTGGAACACTTCCGACGCGGCAATGGGCCTTGGCTACTTTGGAGAAAATGACAAATGGGTCGACGCCGGCACCCAACCGATGGGCGCACTGACAGTCCAGTAACTCCGGTGGCTCGCCGAGTACCCTATCCTAACGTCGCGGAAATAGTCCGACCCAACCTCACTCTTGTTTTGCGACCTTGGGGTGGGGATGTTGACTTTCGACCGTTGGATGTATCGCACCCATTTCAGCTCTCCCCAACTCTGTCATCCCGGCTCAGGTGTTCATCCCGACCGGAACAGATCATCGCAAAGCGCTGATCTGTGGAGTGGAGAGCCTGCCCCGAGCGAAGCCGAGGGGGACCTTGCGTTTAATGTGTGCATCGGACGGCGGCGGCCCTGGGTGCCCCATCCTAACATCGCCGAAATACCCCCACCGCAACCTCACTCTGGTTTTGCGACGTTAGGGTGGGGATTTTGACCTTCCCCTTTTTGGCTTGTGACCGTGGCCGGCCCACCTATTGTGGTTTTTGCAAAGGCGGAGGACTAACGCAGCCTGCGTCCCGATTTTCCACCCGTGACCGCCGACCTCATCGTTCCCACCTTTACACGGAACGTAAAGGCGGGCCAGCCCCCAATTTCCGGTAGAATTTTCACATGGCCGAAGTTGATCCATCCAATGGTCAGGAAGCAAAGTGGAAGCGGTTTGAGAAACTTGTTTACGAGATTCAAAAGAGCCTCGCTGGCACAACTGCAACCGTCGCCCACAAGGACTACATCATGGGTGTGGATTCCAAGGTCGAACGGGAAATTGACATCAGTATCAAGCAGCAAGTCGCACAGTTCCCCATTCTCGTCGTTATTGATTGCAAAGATTATGCTGAGCCTGTTGATGTAAAAACCGTGGAAGAGTTCGCGGGTCTCTACGAGGACGTTAGAGCGAACAAAGGCGTAATGGTCTCAAGCAATGGTTTCACTTCCACTGCAATCACCGTCGCCAAAAACAAAGGCATAGACACGCTGTGCTTGATCGACTCGAAAGGCGTTGACTGGAAAACCTACGTTGCCATTCCAGTGCTCATCGAAGACACTTCTATCGAACGGTACTCCCTGACTGTGTCCGGCATCGGTCGCATGTTGCTTCCCTCTGCGACGAAAGAATTGGAAATGATGCCGATGTTCTCCGATGATGGGACACTGCTTGGCACTCCAGTTAAGATCATGCACCGAAAATGGAACAAAGAGCAGATTCCTCACGAACCCGGAGTCCATAAGGTTGAATTAGGAAAACAACTGAACGTTGAGTACCGGGGAGTGAAGTCGAAGATCGATATTGGCGCACAGGTCGTAGTTAGGCGAAGCTTTTATCTTGGGCCGCTGCAAATCTACACACAGGGGTTCCACGACGCTCAAAATGGTTCCTTGATAGTCGCTAAAGAACTTAGGACCGACATGATTGACGCTGGCGCAATCGTCAGGGGTAAAGTGCCGGGCTGGAAGAAGCTCGATGTCACTGACGGCTCGACAGCACGTGCCATGATGCGGCTATCAGTTTCGTCAGGCTATGGGGATGAGGACGATCTTGACGACGAGACCGCTGGACCTATGTTTCTGAAGCCGGAACCGTGATTTTTTAGGAGTTTCCGGGGTTGGCCAGCCTCCAAGACCAAGCTTGAGCCTGGCGCCCCTGCTTCGCGTCGGTTTTTGACGCTAACCTGGGTCAGCACATACCGACGCGGCCCTCAGCTTACCACCCAAGAAACCGGGCGGGAACCTCACACCGGGCTCAATGAATCGTTTCTAGCGGAAATGTCACTATTTCTGTGTGAACTACTGACAACTTCCCAAGGAGGGCGAAGATATGGGCCTATCGAATTGGCTTCACCCGAAAACCGACTCGGACGCCGAAGAAGCTGGCACCCAGCCTCCGGCGCGAGTCCGACTCATTGCTACGGCGCCAGTTCCTGACCCAACCCCCAATTTTGATGGCGCAGTGAACGACGCCATGTGCCTGCTCATGTATGCGGCGGAAATCGGCAAGAAGGTTGATGAAACCACCCGAACGAGCGTTTTACGCGCCAAAGGCGCGACCAGCACAGGAGCCGACGATACGATAAAAGCTAACCTGCTTGCGGCACTCACTACACTCGCCGCCGACATGCATCCGGTCACGGCGGAGAGCCTGCGGGCATCGTGCGATAGTCAGACGAAACCCACGATCGGGCGTTTACGCGTGTGGACCTGGGTCCTGGCGGTTCTGATTATTCTCTTTTCGGCGATCGCTTTCGTGTCTTCCTCCTTATCGAGCACCATCCGCACGGACATCAAGACCGCCAACGAGCTGGCTGTAAAGCTTAGGTCGGAGCTCGGAACCAAAGACGCACCCAAGGGCGGGAGCCCAGGCAAGCTGCTTCCGGCGGGACTCAACGAAGGGGAAGTCATTACCGATCTTCAGCAGTACGCCTCAACCATCCGCGCGATCGACGCTAGAGCGCGGCAATTGAACTGGTTTGTGTTCAAGGCCGAGTGGGATCCCTTTGCTCGGTACCGGTGGCAGGCAAATCCAAGTCTTGGGGTTGAGGACGAGCCGCGGTTCAAGCAGCTTCAACAGAGGCTGCCTGGGCGACCCAGCCGACGCAGCTTTCCCAAAACCAGGACCTATTGCTAAACCAGATTCATCAGGAGGAGCTAAGAGAAAGGTTTCAGCTGACAGTTGGATTGCCCAATATGCCCAAGGACCTCGACAAGCTCACCGATACGTATCTGGATGTTCGCTCATTCGCCCAAGACATCCTCGATCGTGTCTCGGTTTCCTACGGGGCCTTTACCACCTGTCTACTCCCGGTTCTTTATGCTCTGCTGGGAACCTGCGCCTATCTTCTGCGCAGCTTTGAGGAGGATGTCAGGCACAAGACGTTCACGCCGTCGTCCAGGGCCACATCGGCACACTTTCTGGTCGCTGTCATCGGGGGAACCGTTGTTGGTCTGTTTGGCAATTTCAATATTACAGATGGCGCTTCGATCTCTCCGCTGGCGATCGCCTTCTTGGTTGGGTATGCAGTGGATGTGTTTTTCTCCTTCCTGGAAGGACTGCTCCAAGCCTTTACCAAGGGAAAGAACGTCGGGGCGGCGCCTGCGACGACATAGACGGACGGTTGTCGCCCCTCCGGGGGAGGGGATTCGCGGACACCCGGAAAATCCCCACCTGACCTCGCACGGGGAAACCTGGGGACAGGACGGGACGTACCCCAAAGTTCTAATTCGCAGTGCCCCTAGGTTCGTGCCTGTTCCTTGTATATTCAGGCTCGTAACACCCGTTCTTCGGGCGCTAACCTGGGCTTTCGCCATATTCCGAAGAGACAGCCCGCATAGATCGTCTTGCGCCATCAGGCCCACACAGTTCGCACACTTTACGTTTCCCATTTCGGGAATCGTCTTCAGCGCCCATCCACTTTTCCCTTGATCTCATTCCCTCGCCACCGATATAATAGAACAACACAGGTTATCTACAAGATAACCGCGTTCTTTGACAACCTGACAAGGACGCAGCTCCTGGCCATCGCCAACCGCTGAGTCCGACCAACACGACGAAGGCGAAAACCTTCGTCCGGCGCTTTGCTGTTGTTCCAGAACGGTACGCGCAACCGGCCCGACAGACAAGCTAACCCCAATGTTTAGAATATTTTGCCTGTAACTACCTTAAGAACCATAGATCTACAAGGCAAGAAAAAATCCGATCCTTTGTTTTCTAGATTTTGGGCGGAATCGAGTGATTTTTTTGAGAGAAATCCTGCACCAGAATAGGTGCAGTCTGCGAAGTAAGCCGTCGAAGGACATGGACGATGCACGAGAGCAAGGAGCCGCCAGCCATCCCCGATTCTGGCGGCGTCAGAACGGTTTTCGGCTTACCACCTGGCTATCGTTGATGAAGAACTGCGCGGGGCACTGATTGGAGCCGCAGATTACCGGCAGCAGTCCGGCGAGCTGTTTGCGCGTGATCAGGCCCAGGGTGCCGCATTCGGGACAGGAGAGCACCGCCCAGTAGGGATCGTCTTTCTCGCCGACGCGGCCGGCATTCTCCAGCACGAAGATCGTGCCGGGCAGCATCTGTTCGGGGATCCATTGGCTCAGGACGTCCAGTTCTCCAACCATGTTCGCCTCCTTGTTCAGTAACAATGTGGGGCCGTCTTGTGGAACCAAACTTCCCTGCTTATGAAGCCTGCCTTACTTTGCGCAATGAGCGATTCGTGATACTGCCATTATTTTTTTTGGCGCGAATTTCGGCGCGCACCTGGCGTACCGTGTCGCTCAGACAAATCGTCAGCATGGGCTGGCGCGCATTTTTCAAGATGTCCACAATCTGCCGGGGCGAAGTTTCGAGATACAAGAGTCTTGCCATCGGTGAGCAAGTGATATTCAGAGGCGCCGCTGACAGTTTCCGCCAGGCGTTTGCCGAACTCACGCTGCAGAAAGCGCATGACCTTGCGGACGCGTTGCAGGGAGAATCCCCGGCGCCGCAACTCGCAGATCACGGCGACCTCGGCGAGGTCTTCCATCGAATACAGCCGGCGGCGCCCTTCCCGTGCTGGAACCACAATGCGGCGCTCGTCCCACCATTGCAATTGGCGGGGCGTGATCCCGGTGAGCGAACCACGTCGCGAGATGTGAATGGTTGCTGCATTTCCAAGACCGAAAATGTTTCAAACAATCATAAGGCCAAATGTTTGAAACATTTTAGGCGCAGGACTGGCAGGTGTCAACTGTGAATATTCAGTGGATAGAGGGGGTGACTAGAGGAGTTCCCTGGCGCCTAACAGCGGTTAGCCCGCCGCCGACGAACTGAACGATCTCCAGCCAGTCGCCGTCGCCAGGCTGGTTTGTGCCCATTGCTCGCGGGGAACGATGCTGCGGTTCAGTTCAACGGCGACGCGGTCAGCTTTCATGCCCAATTGCTCGAGCAAGGCCGGCGAGCGTGAGCGGAGGGTTGAAATCGCGAGGTTCGCCATTGATCTGCAGCTTCATCTCCCTGGATTTTCGCAGCTCGAAAATGTCGACTTGCTCGACCGACAAGCGAGTGCCCGCGACCTAGGCTTCGACTTTGCGCAGTTGGAATTTGCGGGTTGCGGTGCGGCCGGAGTAGTTGGCCTGCACCAGCACGGCGGAATCCGGCAGTGAGGATTCGTCCACATCGATCTTCATCTCGGCATCGCCGTCGGATCCAGTGACCACCTGGGTGTAGAACGGAGCAGCACCGGGACGGGCAAAACGAACAGTAAGCCGCGCTCCCTCGACGCGGCGCCGCCCTCGGTGACGCGCAGGCGGAGGGTCAGATTGCGATCCGAGTGGACGGAGCCGGCGTTCAGCCATTGCACGTCGAGTTCTTTGATTGCCGCCAGCGTTTCCGGGGTGACACTTTTGTCGAGAACCCCGTCCACCCGGCCGTCGCGGATAGCATCGAGCACCATGCGATGCTGGTCGCGCAGGATCTGCTCTTTCTGCTGGTCGGTAAAGCCGGACTCGGCGGCCTTGTCCGCGTAGGAGGTGGCCCGCTTGCCGATGCAACGTCCGCGGACGAAGACCTGGGTCTGCAGTAGCAGTTCGTTCTCGCGCGCTTCGCTTTGCACGTGGTAAACCGTGTCCTCGTGCTTCACGTCGGTATTGAAGCCAAAAATCATGCGGTCTTAACTACCTGCTCGACCATCGGCAGAAACGCGCCCGCATGTTAAAAGCTCGTCACAAAGTGGCCCGGTCGCTTGACACTCCCATACCGCGAAATCTACTCTAGAATGTTTAGGTAATCCTTGGCTGCGAATTATATATAGCTCCCCTATGCCCGACAATTACTTCGCCCGCTACCTGCCTCTGTTGATTCATCTCATCGTAGCAGGTGCTTTGGCTTCTGCCATTGTGGGGCTTTCCTGGTTTATTGGCTACCGCAGGCCTACGCGGGCCAAAATGTCTCCTTACGAATGCGGGATGACGCCGGTCGGCGACGCCCGCGAGCGTTTCTCGGTGAAGTTCTACATGGTGGCCATGCTCTTTATTTTGTTCGATGTGGAAGCCATTTTCCTGTATCCCTGGGCGGTCATCCTGCGCCAGCTTAAGATGTTTGGTTTCTGGGAGATGCTGGTCTATATCGGCATCGTTCTGGTGGGCTTCTTCTACATCTGGAAGAAGGGCGTGCTGGACTGGGGCACTCCGTCGACGCGGAGAGGCGAGGTCTGATGCCCCTCGACCCCCGCCATTACCGATCTTGAGGCGCTGAAGGACCACCCAGCGGTGGCGCGGTTGCGCTCCTGGAACTCGGCGGCGGTCGAAGGAGCGAAGTTCGACCGCGAAGAGATGACGCATTTACATCGAGCGGTCTTGCATCCGCGAGGCTTGCGTCATTCTGCGGGACGATCCGACTTGTCCCTTTAATTATCTTTCGGATGTGACTTGCGTGGATTGGTATCCGTCGGAGCCGCGCTTCGAAGTGGTTTACGAGTTGCTTTCAATTCCGAAGAAGGAACGAGTGCGGCTGAAGGTGCGGCTTGATAGCCGACAGCCCTGCGGTCGAATCGGTGACTTCCGTCTGGCCTTCGGCGAATTACTTCGAGCGGGAAGTTTTCGATCTGTTCGGGATCCGATTCACCGGACATCCTTATTTACGGCGTATTCAAATGCCGGAGGATTGGGAAGGCCACCCGCTGCGCAAAGACTATCCGGTGGAGGGCTATCGCTAGAGTTCGTTATGGCCCACATGACTTCCACGCCCGTGCTCGAACCCGGCCAGGATCGGACCATGATCCTGAATATGGGCCCGCAGCATCCGTCCACGCACGGCGTGCTGCGGCTGATTCTTGAGATCGATGGCGAAACCGTTGTGCGGCTCATGCCCGACATTGGGTATCTGCACACCGGAATCGAGAAGACCTGCGAAGCGAAGTTCTACCAGCAGGTCGTTCCGCTTACCGACCGCATCGATTACCTCTGCCCGATGACCAACAATCTCTGTTATGTGTTGGCGGTCGAAAAACTGCTCGGGTTGGAGATCCCTCCCAAGGCGCAATGGCTGCGCGTGATGATGAATGAGTTGACGCGCATCAACTCGCACCTGGTATGGCTGGGCACGCACGCCATGGACATTGGTGCGCTTACGGTTTTTCTTTACTGCTTCCGCGAACGTGAGGATGTTCTGCGGTTGTTCGAGGCGGTCAGCGGCCAGCGCATGATGACTTCGTATTTCCGCATCGGTGGCGTCGCGCTGGAACCGCCGCTCGGATTTTTCGACCGGGTGCGGGATTTTGCCAACCGCTTCCCTTCGAAAGTGGATGAGTACGAGAATCTGCTGACGGGAAATCCTATCTGGACGATGCGGACGAAAGGCGTGGCGCGAATTACGGCCGAAGATGCCATCGCGCTGGGCGCGAGTGGACCTACTCTGCGAGGCAGCGGCGTCGACTTTGATCTGCGCCGGGATATGCCTTACTCGGGTTATGAGAACTTCAAGTTCAAAGTGCCGGTGGCGCAGGAAGGCGATGTGTTTGCGCGATATGTTTGCCGAGTTCAAGAACTGCGTGAATCGATTGGAATCGTCCAGCAGGCGCTCGACGGTATGCCCGAGGGTCCGATCAAAGCGGACGCGCCGAAAGTTGTTTTGCCCGACCGCGAAAAGATGAAGACGCAGATGGAAGCGCTCATCTATCACTTCAAGATCATTACTGAAGGCTTTGCGGTTCCGGCGGGTGAGGTTTATCAGGCGGTAGAGTCGCCGCGCGGGGAGATGGGATATTACATCGTCAGCGACGGAACGGCTAAGCCGTATCGGGTGCATATGCGAGCGGCTTGCCTGGCGAACCTGCAGTTGCTGCCCAAGATGTGTGAAGGAAACTTGCTGGCGGACGTGGTGGCCGCGATTGGCAGCATCGATATTGTGTTGGGGGAAATTGACCGGTAGGGAGTGAGTAATTTGGGAATTGGGTAATCGGGTAATTGAATTCTGAGGTTTGCAGTGAGTACTCAGCCCGAGCAGCTCAGTCAGGCATTCTGTCGCGGGAGAAAGCTAAAGAACTGTTGGCAGAAGCTCACGAATTAACGGCAATCTTTACTGCATCGCAAAAGACGGCCCGGGGCTCTAACTAGGTTCAATTACACAATTACTAAATTGTCCGATTACTCAATGGCTAGATGAAATTCTCGGATCAATTCGAAGCACGCTTCTCGGAGATGCTGACGCATTATCCGACTAAGCGCTCGGTGCTCGTGCCGACGCTTCTTTATGCCCAGGATGAGGTCGGATATTTGAGTCATGACGTCATTCATGAGATTGCGCAGCGACTGGATTTAACCGACCTCGAGGTGAGCAACGTGATCAGCTATTACTCCATGCTCACGACCAAGCCTCGGGGCAAATTCAATGTGCAGGTCTGCACCAACATTGCTTGCATGCTGCGCGGGGGCGAAGAGCTTCTCGATCACTGTGAAAAGAAGTTGGGCATTGGCCACAAAGGCACCACGCCCGACGGAATGTTCTCGCTGGAGGAAGTGGAATGCATCGGGGGGTGCAGCTGGGCTCCAGCGGTACAAGTCAACTATGACTTCCATGAGAACCTGACCTTGGAAAAGATGGATAAAGTTCTGGACGGATACCGGAAGAATTGAGCAATTGGGTAATCGGGTAATTCAGCAACTAAAATTGCCCGATTACTCAATTACCCAATTAAAAAATGGCCGACTTGGTCTCCCATCCCGACGAAGTAAAAGTTGTCTCCAAGCGCTTTGGCAAAGGTGCGACCGACATTGATCGCTACCTTGAACTGGACGGTTACAAGGCTGTTCGGAAAGCTCTGGAGATGCAGCCGGATGCAATCGTCAATCTGGTGAAGGATTCCGGCCTGCGCGGACGCGGCGGCGCCGGATTCAACACCGGGATGAAGTGGTCATTCGTTCCCAAGCAGTCGCCGAAGCCGAAATATATTTTATGCAACGGCGATGAGAGCGAGCCGGGCACCTGCAAAGACCGCCTGATTTTCGAACACGATCCGCACGCGGTGATTGAAGGAGTGGTCATTGCTGGAATCGCGACGGGCGCTCATGCCGGATACATCTACATTCGTGGCGAGTACCGGTATTTGCTTGAGATCATGCAAAAGGCGATTAAGGACGCCTATGCGCGGGGATTTCTAGGCAAGAACATTTTCGGTAGCGGCTACGACTTCGAAGTCTACTGGCATGGCGGCGCGGGCGCATATGAAGTAGGTGAAGAGTCGGCACTGATGGAATCACTCGAAGGCAAGCGCGGCATTCCTCGAATCCGGCCTCCGTTCCCGGCTGTTGTCGGACTCTGGGGAGGTCCCACGGTCATCAATAATGCGGAGACGCTGGCCAGTGTGCCTCATATCCTTCTGGGGGGCGCGGAATGGTTTGCCAAGCTCGGTCCGCCTAAGAATGGTGGCACCCGCTTATTCTGTTTAAGCGGCCACCTGAATCGTCCCGGGGTTTATGAGTTGCCCATGGGCTACAACCTGAAGAAGATGATTTATGACGTCGGTGGCGGCATCCCCAATGGGCGTAAGTTGAAAGCCGTGGTTCCAGGCGGATCGAGCTGTCCGCTCTTGACCTCTGATGAAATCGACGTCTCCATGGATTTTGATTCGATGATGAAAGCGGGATCGATGCTCGGTTCCGGCGGCGTGGTGGTCGTGGATGACACTACCTGCATGGTGAAGTTCGCGTTGCGGATCATGAAGTTTTATCAGCATGAGAGTTGCGGATGGTGCATCCCCTGCCGCGAAGGCACGGATTGGCTGAAGAAAACGTTGACGCGATTTCACCACGGCGGCGGAGTAAAGAAGGACATCGACAACATCCAGTATCTCTCGGAAAACATGCTGGGACGAACGTTCTGTCCGCTGGGCGACGCGGCGGCAATGCCGACGATTTCCATCGTCAAGAAATTCCGCAAGGAATTTGAAGATCATTTGGAGGGCAAGCCTTGCCCGTTTGAAAAGGCGGTCGAGCGCGTAGCGGTTATGGCTTAAGAACACGGTCGTTGGTCATTGGTCGTTGGCCGAGACCCCGGCGTCAAGTGTTTTTGACAACGACCAACGACGAATGACCAACGACATTTATGGCTGACGTAAACATTACGGTAGACGGGAAGAAAGTCACAGCTCCGGCTGGGACGCTTCTGATCGAAGCCTGCAAGAGCGTCGGCATCGAGGTGCCCTCATTTTGTTACTATCCGAGTCTGTCGTTGCAGGGCGCTTGCCGGATGTGTCTGGTCAAAGTGGAGAAGATGCCCAAACTGCAGACCGCGTGCACGACGGTGATTGGCGAGGGTATGGCGGTCACGACCGACAGCGACGAGATTCGGCAGGCGCGCAAGAGCATGGTCGAGATGCTGCTCGGAAATCACCCGCTCGACTGCCCGGTGTGCGATGCAGGCGGCGAGTGCGAACTGCAGGACATGACTTTTTCCTACGGCGCCGCCGAATCCAAATATATCGACGCCAAGAATCATAAGGAAGAGCAGCAATGGTCGCCGGTGGTTTTCTTCGACCGCCCGCGCTGCATTCTTTGCTATCGCTGCGTGCGGGTGTGTGGCGAGGCCATGGATGTTTCGGCTCTGGGAGTGCAGAACCGCGGCGTGAGTTCCATCATCGCACCCAATCAGGGCGATCATCTGGAATGCGAAGAGTGCGGCATGTGCATCGACATATGCCCTGTGGGTGCGCTCACTTCTGGCGCGTATCGCTACAAGACGCGTCCCTGGGAGATGAAGCATGTAGGCACGACTTGCACCCACTGCGCCGACGGCTGCAAGACGACGCTGGGCGTGCGCCGATCCGACACCGGCATGGAGATTGTGCGCGGCGACAATCGCGACAAGAGCGGTATCAATGGCGATTTCCTTTGCATTAAGGGGCGCTACGCTTTTGATTTCGCGCATCACGAAGATCGTCTGACCCAGCCGTTGATCCGCAAGAACGGGCGGCTGACGCCTTCGACCTGGGAGGAAGCATTTGAACTGATCGGAAAGCGTTTCACGGAGATTTGCGATCAGGTTGGTGGGCAAGCAATTGGGGTGGTCGGTTCGACTCGCACCACCAACGAAGAAAATTATCTACTGCAAAAGTTCGCTCGCGTAGTTTTGGGAACGAACAACATCGACCACCATCGCACGGCAGACTTCCCTGCCCTGGCGGCAGCTTTGACGGGAAAACCGGATGCAACCGCCAGCATGCGAGATGTATTTAATGCGCCCGCGATTCTGCTGATCGGCAACGACCCCACGGAGCAGCATCCGCTGCTTGGCCTGGCAGATTCGAAATAACGTCCGGCTGCATCGGGCGCGGCTGTACGTGATCAATTCTCAGCCCATCAAGTTGCGGCGGCAGGCGGCCAGTTTTGTCCAGATTCCAGCAGGATCTGAAGGACAAGTCGGCCGCATTTCTCGCGGGCAAGGACGCCTGCTGTCGAGGCAATCGCCAGCGAAGATACAAACCGCGATTCCTGGATCGCTTTGCGCGAAAAACTGCGTGGAGAAACGAATCTCGTCATTATTTTTGGATCGGAAATTCGGGGCAAGGACATCGCTTCGATCGTGAAATTCGGTTCCAGTATTCCAGGGCGCAAAGTTTGCCTGCCTGAGCGACTACGCCAATTCGCGTGGAGCCGCGGATATGGGGCTGTATCCCGATCTGCTTCCCGGCTACCAGCGGGTTGCGGATGTGGGCAAATTTCACGAAGAGTGGGGAGGCATGCCCAACGCCGCAGGTCTGACGCTGCCTGAGATGGTGGAGAGCGCGAAGTCCGGCAGCCTGAAGGCGTTTTACGTGGTGGGATGCGAACCCGATTGGGCGTTTCGGCATTGATCCGTTTGCCTTCTCGAATAGCTTTGTCGTCGTGCAGGACATGTTCCTGACCGAGACGGCCGTGATTGCAGATGTGGTGCTGCCTGCCGCGAACGCGTACGAAAAATCCGGGACGTTCACTAATACCTGTGGCGATCTCCAGCTTGTGAAAAAAGCGGGCGAGGTAACGGGCACAAAGTCAGATTTCGAAATGATGGTTCGCATTGCGGGCGCGATGGGATTCGACGTTCAACAGTTGGTGCCGTTTGGGCGTGGAGTCGGCACGGACATGGGACAATCGCGCGGCGCGCAATCCGGTGAAGCGGACCGGCACGGCGTATGGCTCGAGGCTCAAGGACTTGAACCCAAAATGAGCCCGTTCGATCCCATGGCGATTCTGGACGAGATCCAGCGACTGGTGCCCGGCTACGATGTCTCGCGGATGAATATCCTCGCCGGCAACGATCAGCATACGACTTTGTCTGAAAGCGGGCCTGGAGCGTTGCATGATCGTGAATTGATCGTACCCGCGCAAGACAATCTTTTCAGTTCGGGCACGTTGGGCCGTTATTCCCGCACTTTGAATTCGGTAATTGAGAACCGTCAAAAACCAGCGGAGGCGGAAGTCGCCGCCGACTAGATCTTTGTTGAACTGCGCTACAGTTTTACAAATAATTCAGAAAGACTACCTCGTTGAGCCTAGGCGTATTCATTCTCGTTTCCGTCATTAAGATCGTGATCGCACTCGGCGTGTTGCTTACGGCGGTCGCGTATACCGTGTGGTTGGAGCGCAAGGTTGTTGGCCACATCCAAAACCGCTGGGGACCCACGCGGGTGGGGCCGTTTGGCCTGCTGCAACCTCTGGCGGACGGGGCGAAGTTCATCTTCAAAGAGGATTTGATTCCGCCGCACGTGTACAAGCCCCTGTATATCGCGGCGCCGATGATTGCGTTGATTTTCGCGCTGACCTCGATCTCGCTCATTCCCGTCGGCAACTGGATTACCGTGTTCGGAATCCACACGCCGCTCGAGATCGTCGATGTCAACATCGGCCTGCTGATTGTGTTGGGCATCACTTCTTTGGGTGTGTACGGCGTTGCACTGGCTGGGTGGTCTTCGAACAGCAAATATTCGCTTCTGGGTGGATTGCGCGCCAGCGCGCAGATGGTGAGTTATGAAATCTCGCTCGGGCTTTCGCTGGTTGGCGTACTGATTATGGCGGGTAGTTTCAGCCTGCGGGATATCGTCGACGCGCAGGCGGGAACGTTCTGGGGATTTATTCCGCGCTGGAACATTTTCCAGGGACAGTTCGTGGCGTTCTTCATTTATCTGATGGCGGCGTACGCGGAAACCAATCGCATTCCGTTTGATTTGCCCGAGGCGGAAACCGAACTGGTCGCCGGATACCACACCGAGTACAGCGCCATGAAGTTCGCCATGTTCTTCATGGCCGAGTACGCAAATATGATCACGGTGGCGTGTCTGGCGACGTTGCTGTTTCTAGGCGGATGGCATGGGCCGCATCGCTTCGGACCGCCGATTCTGCAGGCGATCCTGCCCGTGTTCTGGTTTGTGGCTAAGATATTCGCGTTTTTGTTCCTTTATATATGGGTGCGCGGGACGTTGCCGCGCTTTCGCTATGACCAGCTGATGGCGTTCGGGTGGAAATTTCTTGTTGCCGCTGGCTATCGCGAATCTGGTGATCACGGCCTTGATTGTGGCTTTAAGAGCTTAGCGCAGAGACAAAATGCTTCATCTGATCGTATTTTCGGTGTTTGGGTTGGTGTGCGTCGCTGGCGCGGTCAATCTGCTGGTGCAGCGGCACCCGATTAACAGCGCGCTGTCCCTGGTCGTCGTTATGGGTTCGCTCGCGGTCGAATATCTGCTTTTGGGCGCGGAGTTTGTGGCGGCGGTGCAAGTGATTGTCTATGCGGGAGCAATCATGGTTCTGTTCGTTTTCGTCATCATGCTGTTGAACGCTGGCGAAGAAGAGCGTACCAAAGGCAGCCGGGTGGCGATGCTGTTTGGGATTCCCGGCATGCTGATTGGCAGTGTGCTCGTGGCCTGGGTTCTGCTCGAGCGCTCAGGCACCGGAAACGTGGCGGTCGGCGCGCTTCCCGGACCTCCGAAAGTGATTGGGTGGCTGCTGTTTCACGATTTCCTGTTGCCGTTTGAAGTGACATCGGTTTTGGTGCTGATTGCGATCATGGGCGCAGTAGTTTTGGCGAGCCATCCCGGATCGAAACAGCCCGACAAGAGGGAGGGCTGATGGTACCGCTTTCGTATTACCTGGTGCTGAGCGGCATTCTGTTTGCCTGCGGCGTGACCGGGTTTTTGATCAAGCGCAACATCATCACCATCTTCATGTCGATTGAGCTGATGCTCAATGGAGTGAATCTGTCATTCGTCGCATTCGCGGCGCAGTGGCATGCGCTCAGCGGACAGGTATTTGTGTTCTTCGTGATGGTGGTCGCGGCGGCGGAAGCGGCTGTGGGACTGGCCATCATCATCGCGGTATACCGGACGCGAGAGACTCTCAATGTGGATCGGGTAAACCTGCTCAAACTATGACGCCGAACCTTTATCTCTGGCTGATTCCGGTGCTGCCGCTGATCGGCGCCGCCATCAATGGTCTGTTCGGGAAACGCTTTTCCCGGCAGACCGTGTCGGCAATTGCACTTGGGTTTAGCGGCGCGGCATTTGTCAGGCGCTCTGGATCGCGGCCCAATTCTCTTCTTTGACTCTGCCTCATGTTGAGAACCTGGCGCCGTGGATTCGCTCTGGCGATTTTCAGGTCGACTTCGCGTTCTACCTCGATCAACTTTCGTTGGTGATGCTGCTGGTCGTCACCGGCGTCGGCTTCCTCATTCATATTTATTCCGTTGGCTACATGTGGGAAGAGGGCGGGTTCTACCGCTTTTTCGCATACCTCAACCTGTTCATGTTCTTTCATGCTCACGCTTGTGCTGGCCAGTAATTACCTGCTGATGTTTATCGGATGGGAAGGTGTGGGTCTGGCGTCTTACCTGCTGATCGGATTCTGGTTCACGAAGGATTCTGCGGCCTCTGCCGGTAAGAAGGCGTTCATCGTGAATCGCATCGGCGACTTCGGATTCCTGATCGCGCTGTTTTTAATGATCAAGCATTTCGGGTCGCTGAATTTCGAGCAGGTATTCCAGAGCGTATCCGGGATGCCGACAGAAATCGCCGGCGCGGGTTTGCTGACTTCAATCGGCCTCTTGCTGATGGTGGGAGCCGCTGGAAAGTCAGCCCAACTTCCGCTTTATGTCTGGTTGCCGGACGCGATGGAAGGCCCGACACCGGTTTCCGCATTGATCCACGCGGCGACTATGGTGACCGCAGGGGTTTACATGGTGGCGCGGTCGCATGTGATTTTCGACCAGGCGCCGCAGGCCTTGATGGTGGTTGCAATCGTCGGAACACTGACTGCTTTGTTCGCCGCGACGATTGGAGTTTGCCAGACTGACATCAAGAAAGTTCTTGCCTACTCCACGATTTCGCAGCTGGGCTACATGTTTATGGCTTGTGGCGTGGCCGCGTATTCTGCGGGAATCTTTCACCTGATGACCCATGCATTTTTCAAAGGGCTGCTGTTTCTGGCGGCCGGTTCGGTGATCCACGCAATTGGCGGCGAGCAGGATATGCGCCGCATGGGCGGGTTGCGGCACCATATTCCTTGGACGTTCTGGACCATGACCGCGGCTACTTTTGCTATTGCCGGATTTCCTCCGTTCGCGGGCTTCTTCAGCAAGGACGCGATTTTGTGGAAAGCATTCTCGGGCGAGCACGGAAGCTGGGTATTCTGGGCGATCGGCGTGTTCACGGCTTTCTTGACTTCCTTTTATATGTTCCGGCTCTGGTTCCTGACGTTCTTTGGTGAGTATCGCGGCGAAACGGCGGGTGGTCATGGCGACGATCACCTTCACGGTGTCAGCGGTTCGCGGGCGGGGGCGCCCGCGCCACACGCGCACGGCGGATTCACGAGAGCCCAAAGATCATGCTCATACCGCTGGTGATTTTGGCGGTGCTTTCCATTTGCGGCGGCTGGGCGGGTGGTGAGCGATTCGACAAGTTTCTTGCGCCGGCGCTCCACGCTGGCGTAACCGCGCATTCCACTGAGGAAGGCAGTGCTGCCACTCCGGCTTCGGAAGAGAACGAGCATCGCGGTTTGGAGACGCTTCTTGAGGGTGTTTCAGTTCTTGCTGCGATTTCAGGTTTATTTCTCGCGTGGCTCTTGTACCAGCGCCGGCCGCAGTTGCCGCAGGAGATTGCGCACGCATTGGGTGCTTTCTACGAAGCCGTAGTCCACAAATATTACGTGGATGAGATCTATGCAGCTGTCTTCGTGAAGCCTCTGATCGACGGCTCGACGCGGATTCTGTGGCATGGCATTGATCAGGACGTGATCGACGCGACGCTGGACAACAGTGCCGAGGGCGCACGAGAGGTTTCCGACGCCGTTCGGCACATGCAGTCCGGCAATCTTCGCTCTTACGCGGGATGGATCGCGGCGGGAGCGGCCGTGGTGATCGTTACATGATCTGGATGGGAACGCGATGATCAGCGTGCTAGACAGCTCGATGCTTACGCTGGTCACGTTTATTCCGCTGGCCGGTGCGCTTTTGCTGCTGCTGTTTCCGAGGCGTGACCGCGATATTCGTCAGTTCGCTCTGGTGGTCTCGCTGCTCGATTTTGTTCTCTCTCTGCACTTGCCAGTGCATTTTCAGCGAGGGCAGGCGGGTTTCCAGTACGAGGTTAACAATCAGTGGATCTCGAATCCCAATATCCATTACCACATGGGCGTGGACGGTGTTTCCATGTGGCTGGTGGTGCTGACCACGTTCCTGACGCCGCTGTGCGTTCTCATCTCCTGGAAATCGATTCATGAGCGGGTGAAAGAGTTCTTCATTCTGCTACTGGTTCTGCAGACGGCGCTGATCGGTGTTTTCGTCGCGCTTGATCTGTTCCTCTTTTACTTCTTCTGGGAAGCCACGTTGATCCCGATGGCTTTGCTGATCGGCATTTATGGGCACGGACGGCGCGTGTATGCCGCGGTGAAGTTCTTCTTGTACACCATGGTTGCGTCGATGTTCATGCTGGCGGCGATCCTGTGGCTTTACGCCAAGACGGGCACGTTTGATTTCGTCAGCATTCAGGCTGCGATCCGCAGCGGCCAAGTCGAGAACTTTTCCGGCGCGGCGCCTCTGGCTTTTTCTGGGATTCTTCATTGCGTTTGCCGTAAAGGTTCCAGTCTTCCCATTCCACACCTGGCTGCCTGATGCCCACGTGGAAGCGCCTACGGCGGGTTCGGTTCTGCTGGCTGGCGTTCTGCTGAAGATGGGAACATACGGAATGTTTCGCTTCAATCTCGGCCTGTTTCCCGAGCAGTCTCGAAGCAATGCCCCGTGGATCATGGTGCTGGCGCTGATCGGCATCGTCTACGGCGCGCTGGTCGCGATGGTGCAGCCGAATATGAAGAAGCTGATCGCGTATTCTTCGATCAGTCACCTTGGCTTCGTGGTGCTGGGGATTTTCAGCTTCACCCAGGCGGGTCTGGATGGCGCGACCTTCGTCATGCTGGCGCATGGAGTTTCCACGGGCGCACTGTTCATGCTGGCGGGGATTCTTTACGAACGCCGGCACACTTACGAAATCGCCGAATTCGGCGGTCTCGCCACTCCGATGCCGATTTACGCGACGTTCTTTCTGTTCATCGTGCTGGCATCCGTGGGATTGCCATTGCTCAACGGCTTCATTGGCGAGTTCCTGGTGCTGAGCGGCGCTTTCCGCGATCGCGCGGTCTATGGAATCCTGGGAGCGACCGGCGTGATCTGGAGCGCGTGTTATTTGCTCTGGATGTATCAGCGGGTCTTCTACGGCAAAGTCACACACCCGGTCAATCTGTCGTTGCCCGATCTGAGCGGACGTGAACGTGCTGCGCTGTGGCCCGCGGCAGCCGTTGCTCTGGTGATGGGCGTGGCGCCGCTGCTCTGGCTGAACGCGATTGATCCCGCGGTACGAACTGCATTGGCGCCGTTCGCCCAACTTGCCAGCAAGGTGGTAGGACGGTGAACAGCGCTAACGATTTGACGCAAATGATTCCCCAGGCGGCTGACTACGTCCGCATCTTGCCGGAAATCGTGCTGGCGATTTTTGGCATGATCGTGATGGTGCTCGATCCCCTGATGGACGAGCGTCGCAGTCAACAGAACCCTGGGCGCTATCGCGCTGGTTGGATCGCTGGCGGCACTGGCCGCAACTTTGTTCCAGGCGCAGTATCCGGGCCTGGGATTCTGGAACATGGTGCGGGTTGACAGCTTCAGCGTGTTCTTCCATTTCCTGGTCTGCGGCGGTGACTGCAGTTGTAATCCTGAGTTCTTTCGAGTACATGGAAGTGCAGAAGATTCGCGCTGGCGAATACTACGCGCTGGTCTTGTTTGGCGCTGTCGGCATGAGCTTGATGTCCTCGGCGGTGGAACTGGTGCTGATCTTTATTGCGCTGGAAATCTCGTCGATCTCCACCTACATTCTGGCGGGATTTCGCCGGCGCGCCGCGATCAGCAGCGAATCTTCGGTCAAATACTTCCTGCTGGGTTCGTTTGCGACTGCATTCTTTCTTTATGGAGTCGCGCTGATGTTCGGAGCCACGGGCTCCACGAGCATCACCGTAATCGGCGATGCGCTTCGCTCGGGCGACATCCCAGTCCTGGCCTACGTCGGAGTCGCGTTCATGTTCGTGGGCCTGGGCTTCAAAGTGGCGGCGGCTCCGTTTCATGTCTGGACGCCGGACGTGTATGAAGGCGCACCCGCGCCGGTTGTTGGATTCATGTCCACGGCTCCGAAGGCAGCGGTGTTCGCCGTGCTGCTGCGGATCATGTTTGAGGCTGACGCTCCCGGGCGCCTGTGGTTGATTTGGGTAGTGGCCGCGCTTTCGATGACCGTGGGCAACCTCGGTGCGCTGGTGCAGGACAACGTGAAGCGGTTGCTGGCGTACTCTTCGATCGCTCACGCCGGATACTTGCTGGTTGCCTTTGCCGCGCTGCCGAACAATGGGATTCCGGCTGCGATGTTTTATACGGCCTCGTATGCTGCGATGAACGTTGGGGCTTTTGCTGTGATCAGCCACATCGGCGGCGAGGACGAACGCTATGTCACGCTGGAAGATTACGAGGGACTGGGACGGCGCAGTCCGTTGCTGGCGGCGATACTGACGATTTTTCTTCTGTCCTTGATCGGCATTCCGATTACGGGCGGGTTTTTCGCCAAGTTCTACGTGTTCAGCGCGGCGCTGCAGGCCAATCTGGTTGGGCTGGTGATTATCGGCGTGCTCAACAGCGCGGTCGCTTCCTATTATTACTTGCGACTGATCGTCGTGATGTATATGCGGGAAGCGCGAGAAGAAGTGCCTGTATCGCCGATTCCGCTCGGACTGGGAGCAGCCCTGGCGATCAGTTTGGCGGCGACAATCTACTTGGGCGTGCTCCCCGGACGAGTGCTCGACTATGCGGCTCGCACCGCCGCCGAGTGGGCTCGCTAGAGGAGTTCAAATTGGTGAAGTGCATCCCTCAGCGGGTGAAGGCGAGAGTTTATGAGGCTCATGCGGCATGGCTGAAGCCATGCCCTCCCACTCTTAGCAATGTACTGCGTAATCTGCGCATCAGTCTAATCATTCACTCCACCGCAACCGCGATATCCACGTACGCAAAAATACGAGCTGACAACAACCAGAATGCCAGTGTCTCCACCCCCGCCAAAGCGACCGGAAACCAGTGAGCGGTTCCCGGAGAATCAAAAGAAGAATTGACCACCGTCGCTCCGAGTTCCCAGACCGGAATCACGTACCCCCATTGCGGCCCCAGGAATTGACCGGCGAGAGCGGGAAGGCCCAGGACCATGGCTGTAGCGCCAGCAGCGAAAAACGGGTTCAGAAACGTGGAAAACATCAGGGCCACGGTACCGGCTAACGCACAGGCAGCAACCAGGCAAAGCATCAGAAACCAGACTTGCGGGATAGGAAATCCCGCCTCCCCTAGTGTCCAGCTTCCGGTCATCCCGAGAGCGAAGCAATAGACCGCGCAAGCGAGAGTTACGCCCAGCACAAGCCCCGAAAGATATTGCTGGCGTCCCACCGCCTTAGAAAGCACCCCGAGAATTCGGCGGGACCGGCGCTCGTTGTAGATGGCCGAGCCGCCGAAGAACACGCTGAACGCCAGCACGTAAATGGCATCCTGCTTGAAGACGAAGAGCAGGTCGTCCTTTTGGCGGTGAATATCGGTAACCAGCCCGAGAAACGCGAGCAGCAGGACCCAGAGCAGTAAAGTTAGAATGGGCCAGCGCTGCTCGCGCGCGAAATTGATCGCAATCAGAAGTACGGGCTTCACTGAACGCCTTTCGACGCGGCGGCATGCGGGTCGGCCGTTACTTCCAGGAAAATCTCTTCCAGTGAGCGCCGTAGCGGATTCACGCTTACGACTTCGCCTCCCAGGCTCCAGACCTTTTCCAATGCTGCGCGTTGCATGCGAGCGGGAACGGAGAAACTCACCACTCCATCCCGGGCCACCGCACCTTCGAACTGGGCTACGCCGATGGCGCGAGCCACAATTTCGGTTTGCTCACCTGCTTGGAGAAGATCGGCAGTTCTTCCCATGCGAGCCAGTCTGCCCCGATGCAGCACCGCGACGCGGTCACACACCAACTCCACTTCAGAAAGCAAATGGGAACTCAAGAAAATAGTTTTGCCGGCGTTGCGTGCCCCCAGCAGCAACTCGCGAACCATGACTCGCGCCAACGGATCCAGGGCAGAGGTGGGTTCGTCGAGAATCAGCAATTCGGGATCGTTGACCAGCGCCTGGGCCAATCCCACGCGCTGCAACATGCCGCGGGAGAACTTGCCCGCATTGCGATTTGCGTCATCTTGCAGCCCGACGATTTCCAGCACCTGTCGAGCCCGGTTCTCAAGATGAGTTCCTCCCATCCCGTTAAGCGCGCCGTAAAAGCGGACCAACCGCTCGGCGCGGCGGTGGTAGAGCGCGACGTTTTCGGCGAGAAAGCCGACACGGCGGCGCGTGCCGGCATGACCGAACCGCTCTCCGAGCAAACGACCGCTGCCACTCGTGGGCCGCATAAAGCCCATGGCCAGGTGAATCGCGGTGCTCTTTCCCGCACCGTTTGGTCCCAGGAAACCGAAGATCTCTCCAGCCTCAACGGTCAGGCTGAAAGCGTCAAGAGCGCGAAGGCGACGCTTACTGGCAAAGCTGCGATACTCTTTCGTAATGTTGTCGAACTCGAGTACAAAGCGCATCGCCGTTTATTCTAAATGGCTTGCGCGACAAACACTGGCGCGAGCGAGATAAATTCGCAGCAGGGATACAACTTTGAATTGACAAGCACGTCGCGTCCCGGCATGATAAATCGCACTACAACACTAAAAGCGGAGGGATTTATGGCTAAGTTGATGGGAAGGCTCTGGTCTGAGGATGAGGGCCAGGATATCGCTGAGTATGCCGTGATGCTGGCGGTGATTCTGGTTCTGGTGGTCGGAACGATACGGCTCATCGGCAGCAGCTCGAACAATGTTTTCTCGTCGGTCGCGAGCTCGATCGGGCAGTAATTGGATGCGGAAGTTACGGGCTGAGTGCTTGCCGCGAGTCGACTGCACAGGAGCGTTGCTTCAGACTGCAGCCGCCGTTCTCCCGTCGTCCGACATCAGGAAACCGATTGCGCGCCGGGCTGATCCGTTTTGTACTGTTTTAGTTTGTGGTAGAGAGAACTGCGCGGAATGCCGAGCTTCCTGGCGGCTGATTGAACTCGCCCACGTTCCTTGAGAAGCACCTGCTGAATGTAATTTCGCTCCATCTCCTCTAAAGTTCTGAACTGACCAATTCCTGACAGGTATTGCTCGATCTGCACATCAAGACGAAAGTCCTGATCCGCCGTAACATCTTTTCCAGTGACGAGCAAAACACGTTCCAACACGTTCCTGAGTTCCCGGATATTTCCCGGCCAGGAATAACCTTGTAACGCTCGCAGTGCAACCGCGCCGAGTTCGAATTCGTCCCTTCCCAGGTCGGCAGTCAGCTCTTTGAGGATATGGGCAGTAAGAATGGGTATGTCTTCGACTCGATCGCGCAGGGGTGGAACGGAAAGAGGAATCCAGCTAACCCGATAGTGCAGGTCTCCCCGAAATTGCTTGTGCAGTGCAGGCCTTGCCGCTACCTGCTGGGTGGCTGCAATCAAACGAATGTCCACTCTTCGATCACAAACTTCCCCGGCCCTGCGAAACTGTTTCTCATCCACGGCCTTCACCAGCTTTGGCTGGATGTGGAAATCCACATTCTCGATTTCATCGAGAAAAAGCGTCCCCTTGTGCGCGATCTCCAGCAGTCCGGGTTTGCTCTGCAACGCTCCGGCAAGAGCGTCGCGCTCGACTCCGAACAAGCTCATTCTCCAGGAGCTCGTCTGACAATTGGCCACGATTCAGATCCACGAAAGGTTCGGAGGCCCTGGGCCCGTTGCGATGCAGCCAGCGCGCCAGGGTTCCCTTGCCCGTACCAGATTCTCCACGGATTAAGACGGGGAGATCACTCAACGCCACTTTGCGGGCAAGATCCGCAAGTCTACGCATGTTGTCGCTTTTACCCAGGAAAGGATCCACAGCTCCGCGACTGCTCCTGGTTTTTTCCGCCAACTGCTGACGTTGGTTTCGCCGATTCTCCAAACCGCGTTGGATCAGGACGTAGAGTGTGGACAAGTTCCGCCGGTCGAGGCAAGAAGAACTCCGCTCCTAGTTTAACCGCTTCAACCGCCAGATCAATCGAACCATATCCGGTCAGGATGATGATGGGAATTGAAGCATCAATGGCCTTGAGGCGAGGTATGAGCGCAAGCGCATTCCCGTCGGACAGACTGTAGTCGATGAGAGCGATATCGGGCTGGGTTGTACGCCAGATCTGTTCGGTGACGGCGCAAGTACCGGCCGTCGCGACTTCGTACCCTTTGTTCTCGAGATAGTTGCGCAGAACTCCGTAAGGCTCTTTCTCCTCTTGAACAATCAACACTCTTTCTCTGTGCACCCTGGTTCCTCGGGGGAAAACTGGTATTGCTCTTGAAGCAGAACCGGTTGCGACCGTGCCCACGTCGTGCCTCCTCGCGCATTCTTATCGTACGATTTTCCACAGTTCAACATGGCGTCGTCCCAGATTCGCGACGCGATGCGCTCTCGACCATCTCTTGTTACCACATGGAGCGTGAATTGCACTCTAGTTCGCGTTGCTGTTACAAAAACGGAACAAGGTGCGGTCTGGGCTTTTGGACCATTCCGATCGCGGCCGTTGAAGAACTCGCGCCACTGGGCACTGAAGGCAAGTCGGTGCAACGAAGTATCTACGCTAAGAAGGCACGAGCAGGTCAGGAACGGCGGAAGCGTCCGTCACGTTGCTTACGATTTCAAATTCACATAGCTTTAACAATCGCGTCACGCTTTCGAAATACGAATGATCTAGCCTTTTTAATTCCTCGGCAACGATCCTCTCAAGGTAGCGGAATGGTTGGCCGAAGGACGGAGGAAGCGAAAATGTTCGACCGAATTAGAGCATCAGCCACCCCCAGGAAAATGCTGGCGTTGTTGACGGCATTGACCACCGCCCTGGGACCGAGTGTTTCGCCCGCATTTGCCGCTTCGCGACAGCCTTGGCAGAAAAATCCGATCCAGCACATCGTGGTGATCTTCAACGAGAATATTTCGTTTGACCATTATTTCGGAACCTACCCAACAGCGCCCAATCCCGCGGGAGAACCCAAGTTCCACGCCAGACCTGGAACGCCGACGGTGAACGGATTCACCAATGCGCTGTTGAACAACAATCCGAACTTGAATCCGGCGAACAGCACCGGCGCGACAAACCCTTTCCGCCTCGATCGTTCCCAGGCCTTCACGAACGACCAGGACCATGACTACACAGCGGAGCAATTGGCATTCGATGCCGGCCTGATGGATTTGTTCCCGCTTTCCGTAGGAACAGCCGGACCGCCGCCGGCGGCGGAGGCATCGTCGACACAACCGGTTTGACCATGGGCTACTTCGATGGCAATACCGTGACCGCGCTGTGGAACTACGCTCAGCACTTCGCCATGAGCGATAACTCCTACGGCACGACTTTCGGTCCGTCCACTCCGGGCGTGCTCAATCTGGTTTCGGGCCAGACCAACGGCGTCATCCAGACCTTGAACGGAACTGGCGACGAAGTCGACGGTGGCAGCGACGGCTCTCTGACCGTGATCGGCGATGCCGACCCGCTCAATGATGTTTGCTCCACGTCTACCCGAGCGCAAGGGCAGATGGGCGGCAAGAACATCGGCGACCTGCTGACCGCCGCCGGCGTGACCTGGGGCGCTTCATGGGCGGTTTCAACCTGAATATCATGAATCCCAACGGCACAACCGGGTGCTCCCGCAGCACAACATCGACGATCACTGGCGTAGAACGAAACGGATTACATTCCGCACCACTCATTCTTCGAGTACTACGCCTCCACTGCCAACCCGACGCCACGCCGGCCGAAATCAATCTCCGAGATCGGCAATGCCGGTCCCGCCAACCACCAGTACGATATCCAGGATTTCTTCGACGCGGTCAACGCAGGGCAACTTCCCGGCCGTCAGTTTCCTGAAGGCGCCGGCCTATCAGGACGGCCACGCCGGCTACTCCGATCCGCTGGATGAGCAGACACTTCGTCGTCAGACTCGTCAACTTCCTGGAACAGCAGCCGAACTGGAGAGCACCGCGGTAGTTATCATGTACGACGACTCCGACGGCTGGTACGACCACCAGATGGGCCCGATCGTGAATCAATCGACCGGCCCGGCCGACGCTCTGACCGGTCCGGTGCCTGCGGCACGGCGACCAATTCACTGCCCGGCATCGACCGCGCAATGCCGCACGCGCTGGGCCGTTGCGGCTATGGCCCGCGACTGCCCTTGCTGGTCATTTCGCCGTGGGCGAAAGAAAATTTCGTCGACCACACCGTAACTGATCAGAGTTCGATCATCCGTTTCATCGAGGATAACTGGCTCGGCGGACAGCGCATCGGCCAGGGATCGTTTGATGGGATCGCGAGCTCAATCAGCCAAATGTTCGACTTCACCCATCAACAAAGCGACGGCCGCCTGTTCCTTGATCCGAACACCGGCGAACCGGTTCGATAACACCGTTGGCAGCAACGGTCTCCAGTTTGTTAGATTGGATTAGCTAAAGCAGAAACAGGCATGCGAGATTTATTCTTCGCATGCCTGTTTTTATTCTGTTAAGCAGATTTTCCGACGGAGGCATCACGAGTGTCCATCACGCGAAGAAGGTTCCTGCAGCAGAGTGGGATGATAAGCGCGGGGCTGATCTTGCCGCAGGCCAATCGCAGCCGGCACATGCCCCCCGTACGGCCACTACTTAATCCCAACTCGCTGGCCCCATTTGTGGATCCTCTTCCAATTCCCGAAGTCGCGCGGACTGTCGAGTATCGCCCAAACCCGGCGGACCCATCGTCCAAGCTTCCCTACTATCGCTTCGCCATGCGGCAGATCGAAAGCAAAGTGCATCGCGACATGAAGCCCACGCGGCTCTGGGGCTTTGGCTCGAGCTCGCCCGGTCCGACCCTGGAAACGCGGAGTGGCCAGGGACTCCTGGTGGAATGGGCCAATGAGCTCCCCGCCAGCATTTCCTGCCCATTGACCACAACATTCACGGCGCCGAAGCCGACAAACCCGACGTTCGCGCGGTGATTCACCTGCACGGCGCGAAGGCTGCTCCCGACAGTGACGGGTATCCGGAGAACTGGTACGTGCCGGGGAAATCCGCAATGTATCACTATCCGAACAATCAGGACGCGGCCCTGCTTTGGTATCACGACCACGCCCTGGGAATTAACCGGCTCAATGTGGTTGCGGGATTACTGGGCGCGTTCCTGATCCGTGACCCGGTTGAGGATTCTCTCAATCTTCCAAGCGGCAAGTATGAGATTCCCCTGATCATCTACGATCGCATGTTCGACGAGCAAAGCCAACTCTACTACCCGGTCTCGCCCGTCCCAAATGCGCCATGGGTCCCCGAATTCTTCGGTGACGCCATTCTGGTGAACGGCAAATTGCTTCCGTATCTGGAAGTCGAGCCGCGCAAATATCGCTTTCGCGTGCTGAACGGGGCCAACGGCAGATTCTTCCACCTGTCGCTGTCGAACGGACAGCTCTTTCATCAGATCGGCACCGATCAGGGATTACTGCCCGCGCCGGTCCCGCTGGATCGTCTGCTGCTCGCGCCCAGCGAACGCGCGGACTTGGTCGTGGATTTCACCGATCATGCGGGCGAACAGATTGTCCTCAAAAACGATGCCTTCACGCTCATGCAATTCCGCGTCTCGCAGAACAAGATTAGAGATACGAGTTCATTGCCGCCGACATTGCGGCCAGTGCCCAGGATCTCCCGAATCCGCAGCCACGAAAACCCGCATGCTGCCGCTCATCGAAATCGATGACCGGGTCCAGAACCCAGTTACCATGCTGCTGAACGGCGCTCATTGGAATATGCCGGTTACGGAGAATCCGGTGCTTGACTCAGTGGAAATCTGGAACCTGATTAACCTGACGGACGACGCGCACCCAATTCATCTTCATCTGGTTCGATTCCAGATCCTCGACCGGGTTCGCTTCGAACCTTTTTTTTACAGAGCCCAGGGCACGCTGAAGTACACCGGTGCGCCGGTGCCGCCCGATCCGAATGAAGCAGGATGGAAGGACACGGTGCGCGCTGATCCAGGGATGGTCACGCGGATCATCGTTCGCTTCGAAGGCTTTGTCGGCCGCTATGTCTGGCATTGTCATATCCTCGAGCACGAGGACAATGAAATGATGCGGCCGTACGATGTGATCGCCTCGCATTAGGCGACTCTCTTGGGATAGCGGAATGCGGACTTAGCCTCTAAGAGTGATCACGCGATCACGGATTTTGCCAAGCAGCCCTATTTATCGTTTGTCCAGCGGTAAGCACGCACGCCAAGAATCAGGTTGGCGCCGGTTACAACCGCGCTCGGGACGTACCAGATGTGGCTGTGCTTCTTCTTCATGTAGTAGCTCAGATACGCAACCCCGATGTCGGCGGGAATTCCGATTCCATACAAGGCAAGGCGGCTGTTCAGAGAAGACGGCACATCGTTACACGAAGCGTGCACCTGCAAGCACCGAATGGTTAACTCCGCGTTTGCAATGCTTGCGCCGAACATCCCGCCAGTAAGCATCAGATAGTTACGGTCCGCAACGCTGCTATCGGCCTCGAGTGGGCCACCCAGCCCAGCCGGTGGCGCCCCGCGAAACCCGCTCTTGACAGCCGGGGCAGCGGCTGGCGTCGCGGCTGGTGCTGGCGTTGCGGCCGGCGCGTCAGCTTTTGCGGAACTGGGTGCGTCAGGCAGTTCGGATTCACGGAGATTAGCCATCGCGTCAGCCGAGCCTGGCTACCATCGGCGACCTGTTGTTGAAGGTCGTCCCGCTGTTGAACCTCATTGCGATCGGACTGCGCCAGCAGTGAAAGCGCCGACACCAGCACAAAAGCGATGCAGACATAAGACCTTATATAACGGTTACGCACCCTTGCCTCCTGATGCTTAAGCCTCAATTTCACGAACGGCCAATTTTCATCGCTCAAGAAAAACACCGGGCAGGCCGATCAGGCGGAGCCCCGCTGCATTAGAGCACTTTAATGACCGAGACTAACTTGAAGCTGCCACGTGACACTAGTAGCCGTGGAACTAGCACTTTGGATTACATTTCAACTCGGAGATATTGGGAGATAAAACGCTCAGCGTTTGGCATTTACACGTCATTTCTCCCCCGGCGTCGCATCGCGATGAGAACTTTATCGATGACTGAATATTGATTCGCAAGACTACGTTCGATGTCATTCGCTTGTCTCGAATGAGACGGGTGGATGAATATCGGCAGATTTTCTCTCGCTTTGAGACAATCGCCAAGAGAATGCTGCGTACTCTAACAGTCGATCAATGCGCCGGTATCCGATCTCGACTTGAACCCGCCAGTGGCCCGGATCCTCATGCTCGCTGAATCCGAGTCCACCTCCGCCTGAAATTCCCGCTGCCCTCGGTCCAGGTGATCTTTTGGGGATGAGACCAGTTCTACTCTTGCTCTGCTCTCGTTTTGAGACGCTGGCCGCCCGACAGTTCCTGAATTGGAACTGCTAAGCGTCAAAGAACAAGCGAGTTAGCGAATGTACCGAATTGGCATCCGTCATGCATGCAGCAGTGCGAGGCGAAGAGTGTAGTTGCCTACTTACACCGCAGCAATGCGAACTCGCAGTTGAAATAAGCGGTCCAGCATCGGCCGCGAGCACCAACAAACTTTTTCAGATCAAACAAACGCTTTCTAAGCGACGGGGGCGAAGCCTTGTCTCAAGTGACCAACTCCAGCACTTCAGCGACGACCGCGCACCACTTGTTGCCTCCGTCACTTCAAACCGCCGAGCGCCCTCCCCATTGGTACGCCGTCTACACCAGTCCGAGACATGAGAAGCGAGTGAGCGAGCACATGGGATACCGCCAGGTGGAATGCTTTCTTCCGCTGTTCCGGAGCATTCACCGCTGGAAGAATGGGTGCAAGGCCCAAGTCGAGCTTCCGCTTTTTCCCGGCTATGTGTTCGTGAACATCCCGCGAAGTGAACGCGTTCGCGTGCTGGATGTGCCCGGAGTTCTCTCGTTTGTAGGCCCCAAGAGCGAACCCGCGCAGCTATCCGATTTTGAGATCGAGACTCTGCGTTCCGGTTTGCATAACCAGAGAGTTGAGCCGTATCGTGGTCTCGCGATCGGCCAGAAGGTGCGGATCAACGCAGGAGCGCTGCAGGGGCTCGAAGGCACGCTGGTTCGAAACGCCAACGGGATGCGGGTCGTAATCACGGTCAACCTGATTCAGCAAAGTGTGGCAGTAGAACTGGATGCAGACGCGGTGGAACCCCTCTAAACTCGCCAACAATTTTCGTCCCGTCAAACTTAATCACTCGATTCCTCGCAACCAATGTCTGTCTCAAAAGCCCTGAATCCAAACGGCACCGCAAACCGCATCGTGGAAGCGGCCGTGCAGCTATTCTCGCGCCAGGGTTTCGCCGCCAGCAGCACACATGAGATCGCCCGGCTGGCAGGCGTCAGCGAAGTTACCGTCTTTCGGCATTTTCCCCGAAAACGCGATTTGTTCTGGGCCGCGACCGAATCTCGCCTGCTTCGCCTCCGCATCAGCAAGGAACTGCGAGGACGGCTCGAGAGTGATGAGAACCCGCGAACCGCTATTCCAGGCATTGTTGCGCTGCTGGTCGAGACCGTTCAACATCAGCCCGAAATGCTCCGACTGCTCTACCTGAGCCTGTTCGAACTGGAGAACGGCGCAGAACGAATATTGCGCAAGCATCTCGTCCCACTTTTCGATCCGGTCCGCGAATATTTGTCGAGGTGCGTATCGAAGGGACTGATCCGGGACCTCGAGCCTGGCGTTGCAACCCTGGGTCTGGCCGCTTCAGTTGCCGCTCATCAGGGCCTGCAACAGGTGCTGGCCATCGACAATACGCCTTACGCAAACACGGACGAGGCGATCGCTGCCTACAGTGACTTCTGGATGAAAGCGCTCGTACCTGAACCTGTTTTGCCGAATGGGCCATTGCCGGCGCGATTGCGCCGCCGTGGCCCTTTAAGCATTTATGACCGACAATCTGGTAGTCAGCAACAAGAAGAACTTGGACAAATTCGATTTTTCCGAGTTCCACGCCGCGGTAATCGACGCTCCGGACGATCAGATCTCGATCGTTCAGTTCTGGCGAGTGATGCAAAAGCGCCGCTGGCTCATTCTCACACCCTCGCAGCGATTGTTCTGACGGTTACCATCGTCTCTCTGCTTCTACCCAAACGTTACGACGCCTCAGGTCGCATTTTGCTCGATCTCGAAGGCCCCAGCGATCTCGGCCTCGAACAGACGGTCATGCCGATCGGCATCGATCTCACCACCAAACTGGAGACCCAGATCCGCATCGTGGAAAGCGACACCATCGCGAACAGCGTGATGAAACAGCTGGCCCTTCAACGCAAACAGCATGTTCGCAGAAAAGCTGGTGGTACCGGGAAAC
>CAWCQY010000003.1:0-287233 GCA_963797795.1 uncultured Acidobacteriota bacterium | reverse complement strand
CTTGGTAATGCATCGGGATTTCGGTTCGTGTTGGGAAACCCCTCAAGCGACAAGCTTGACAGCGACCGCAGCGACTGTACAATGCTGCATTGGGAAATCGGTTGCCGCAGCGGGTCGTTTCGTTTGAAGAGGAGGAGCGGCGATGACATGGCCGAGAGTTCTCGCAGCGGGAGCTTTGTTACTGGCCGGCACATTTGCGGTCGGCGGCGGTGATCGGGCTGAACTCGACCCATATGCGCAGTGGATGAACGGGCCGCCGAAGGGCGAATCTTTCTTCCCCATCGCCGTCTGGCTGCAGGATCCCAGCCTAGCGGGCCGGTACGAGCAGGCGGGGATCAATCTTTACGTCGGCCTGTGGCAAGGACCGACCGACGCCCAGCTCGCTCAACTGGCCCAATACGGAATGCCGGTCATCTGCGACCAGAACGACGTCGGGCTGGCCCATCTGAAGGATAAGACCATCATCGGCTGGATGATCGAACCCGATGAGCCGGACAACGCGCAGTCGCTGCCGGACGGAAGCGGCTACGGACCACCCATCCTGCCGTCCGTGATCGTCGCCGAATACCAGCAACTCCGCGCGGCGGACCCCACCCGGCCGGTGTTACTCAACCTCGGCCAAGGGGTGGCCTGGGACGGCTGGTATGGCCGCGGCACGCGCACCGGACATCCCGAGGACTATCCGCTGTACTGCGAGGGATGCGATATCGCCACGTTCGACATCTACCCGGTGGCGGACAGCGACCCTGCGATCAACGGCCAACTGGATCTCGTCGGCCAGGGCGTCGCGCGGCTGGTCACGTTCTCCGGCGGATCGAAGCCCGTCTGGGACTGCATCGAGTGCACGAACATCAATGGGACCGGCAAGGCCACGCCTCAGGAGATCCGGGCGGAAGTCTGGATGTCCCTCGTCAATGGGAGCCGGGGGCTCATTTATTTCGTCCATCAGTTCCTGCCCACGTTCGACGAGCATGCGCTGCTGGACGATCCGGTGAACCTGGCCGCCGTCACGGCGATTAACCAGCAGATTAAGGAGCTGGCGCCGGTGCTGAACAGCCCCACGGTCCCCAACGCGCTCACGGTGAAATCCTCGAATGCGGCCGTGCCCGTGGCGACGATGGTGAAAAAGTGCCAGGGCACGACCTATGTCTTTGCCGTCGCGACGCAGCCCGGCGTCACGAACGTCACGTTCATGCTTGCCGGTCTTAGCCCCGGCACGCAGGTCGAAGTGCTCGGCGAGGACCGCATCGTCACCGCGGCGGCCGGCACGTTCTCCGATCATTTCAACCAGTGGGATGTGCATCTATACGAGATCAAGTAGAAAGGAAACATGACATCCGCTCACACCGGTTTTGGTTCCGGGACAAACTGGGGATACGACACCGTTTGCTCCTTGACTCGGAACAGGGCCGTGAGATGGTCCGGCCTGCGAAGAACTGCCCGAGTCGTCCGCTCCGGCAAGAGGCGAATAACTAGTGTTTAGTTGCGTAAATTGGCGTACCAATTTACGCAACTAAACACGGTCCAACGGCACGCATAACCCAATATAACGACACGTCTTATCGCGGCCATGCTTACTTGCGGAAATAGGACGCCTATTTCCGCAAGTAAGCACTAGAGAGACCTGCACAAATAGGTTGACGGCCGGTCAAAAAGAGAGAGGCGTTCGGTGAAAGAAGCAACGAATCCGTCGCGGGCGGCATTGTACTTGGCGGACGGGTCGGCGGAGGATTCCCTGCAATGCGGGCAAATCGGGCAGGCGGCAGCCGGGCGGGAAATGCCCCTTCAGGTACGCGTAGACGCCTTCCACAGGGTTCATTTCCGGGGCATAGGGAGGCAAGCGGTGTAGGCTCCGGCGGGCTTCGGAGGCGCCGGAGGGCTGTTCGCGTGCGGCGCGACCAGTGTGCGCGCAGCGCGTCCCAAAACGGCATGAGCGGGCTTGGGCAGTCCCGCAAGAGATAGCGCACCAAGCGGATGACCCCGCGGCCTGCCACGGGCCCGCGGACTTGGTGCAGCCAAACATGGGGGTATGCCGCCTTCTCCTTTTTCTGCGGTGTTGCCCGCCGGAGCCATGTTCAGTTTATGAACGAACAAACATATTGACGGTGTCCCCCTTCGTTTGTCAAGGGCAAGTTCATCTTCTGAACGCATGAGGTCGGTGTGGGGCCAATTTTGATATCCCCTAATTCATCCGGCTCGACGTGCACGGATATACGGAAGAAATCGAGCAGATCACCGGTCGAGGTCACATTATCGGAAAGGGTCTTGCGGTTGTCAGCCGCTCGTGGCAGAGTCCGGCAAGCAGTACCGCGATTCGGCCCCGTTTCAGCTGCGCTCAGCGCCTCGGAGAGCTGTTCAAGGCTGTCAGACCGGCGAAGAATTGCTTGGTGGATAGCGACCTCAGTCGTCAGAATCCCGACACCATCATCTCATGAGAAGGGCCATAATCACGACCGCCGCTACCACCGCGATCACTGCGGCGGGTTCTCTTGCGAGCCAGGTTAGGGGCCAAGATAGGCAATCCCCCTGTCGCTCAAATGGGATCCCATCGGCAATTCCGGTTCACTGGACCCCTTCCATGATACGACGGTATTGACCCGCGCCGGGATCTTCCGGCCATCGGACGTAGCGGCGACCACAAGGCTCGTCTGGAACTCCGGCGCGGCCTCGCCGGCGGTCTGGACGTGCACGCGCGCCACGCGTATCTTCCCCGACGGCAGTTCCCTGTTCGTGCTGAACGCCGCCAGGATCACCCGGCCCTCCTGCGCCATCGCCACCAGGTCATTGCATGGCGGCTCCCTGTACGCCGCGTGCTCGCCGCCCTCAATCCCGACAATCCGCGACCGGCCCGACAGGTCCGTCATCTCCAATTCATACGCCACCAGCCGCTGGCCATCCGCATCCACGATGACGTCCATCGTCCAGTAACGTCCTGTCGCCCCCGGCGCAGCCGTTCCAGGGGCCGCGCCGCCCGAGGGCAGCGCCGCTGCGAGCGGCTGGACGACGTACATCGCAATGGCCCACACGTCCCTCTCGTTCACCCGACCGTCCCCGTTGATGTCCCATTTCAGGCTTAACCGCTCGTGGCCGTCAATCTTCCGCTGCAGCGCCAGGGCATCCAGGATATCCACCCGGCCGTCGCCATTCACATCCATGGTCATCGCAGGAGTCCCGGCCGGCGCATGGGCCTCCGCAACACGATCGGCAGCAGTACCGCCAGGTCCGCCGCCAGAACGACCGCCGCGGCGACTGCCCCAGCCGGCAGCGGACCCGAGACGCGCTCCCGCGTCAGGCGCGACCACGCGGCGGCCAACATCGCATCATCCACGCTCTGCGGGACCATCATGGGCGGCCGCCCGAGCGCCCGCAGATGCTTGATCAACCTATCGTCGTCCTTCGGCTCGATTTCCTGCTCGTCGCTCATTCGTTCTCTCCGTGAAGTTAAAATGGATGAGGGAGGCAAAACGATTAATGGAAACCGAAAAATCGGGAGAGTCGGGAGAAGCAAGCCCTACCCAACAGCCCAATTTCCCCCTTCCCCGTTCGGGAATATCAGTCCCTCACGGGCGGAACGAATCTCATTGCTGTTTCCTTCGGGCGAGAGTAGAATCTCGGAAAGCGGGATCACGGTGCTGATGAACGACCCGTCATCCGGGAGACCGATGCCGACCGGACTGAAAATCAATTGCAGCGATCCATCGGCGGCAAATGTTGTGCTGCTGTGCGCTCCTTACGACCGCACCGCTTCGTTTCGCAAGGGCGCCGTCAAAGGCCCGGCGGCCATTGTGTCGAGCCTCAAATATCAGATGGAGACGTACGATCGAGTGGCGGAGTCCATGCCGTCGCCCTCGCGCAAAGTCGCCCTGCGCGAATTGGCGCAACCTCAACCGGTGTTCGCCGGCCGTCATGGTGGCGCGCGTCAAGCGGGAGTACGAAAAGCATATTGATCATGGCGCGTTCGTTTTGATGCTCGGGGGAGAGCACTCCGTCTCGACCGGCGCATTTCAGGCATGGGCTTCGCGTCATGACGCGCGGGAAATCACCGTCTGTCAGATTGACGCGCATTTTGATTTGCGGCACGACGATTCGGATTACAGTGACGCTCCGCACGGCATCTACGCGCACAGCACTCCGATGAGGAGAGCGCATGAGCTCGGTTTCAAGTGCGTCCACGTGGGCGTCCGGGCCTATGCAAAAGAAGAGATGGATTTTGCCCGCCGGAATGGGCATGCGGTATTCGAATGGGGCAAGGGGCCGGCCCCGGACCCGGCCGTCATTGTCGAGGCGATCTCAACGGATCGGGTTTACTTGACCGTGGACGTTGATGGCCTCGATCCGGCGTGCATGCCGGCCACGGGAACGCCGGTTCAGGGCGGCTTGGAGTGGTACTACGCGCTGGACCTGCTCCGGGAGCTTTTCAGGCGCAAGAACGTGATCGGCGCCGACGTGGTCGAAGTCGCGCCGCGTCCCTTCGATGTGCTGACCGAATATGGCGCGGCGCAGCTCTGCTATACGATGCTGGCGCTCCGGGAGACTCGCGGAAACGCGTCGCCGCTCCGGCGGATGAGGAACGGCGGCTGATGCGACCGCGTTCCTCCTGGCTGAACACAGGGGGAATCCATGGTCCCAAGATGATGTTTCTGACCAAAGGCGTAGGCGTGGACAAGAACAGGCTCTCGTCGTTTGAGCTGGCCTTGCGCAACGCCGGCATCGAGCAGTTCAATCTGGTGTATGTCTCCAGCATCCTGCCGCCCCTGTGCAAGATCGTTCCACGAAGCGAAGGGCTCCGGCATCTGGAACCGGGAGAGATTGTTTATTGCGTGATGGCCCGCAACGAAACCGACGAGCCCAACCGGCTGATCTCCGCCTCCATAGGTTTGGCCATGCCCAAAGACCGGAAGCAGTACGGGTATCTTTCGGAGCACCACACCTTCGGCCAGACGGCGGAGATTGCGGGAGATTATGCCGAGGACCTCGCGGCGACCATGCTGGCTTCCGCCCTGTGGACGAGGCTGGCGCGGCTTTCATCATCACGCGACTCTCTGTATTGCGGCCTATGGGTTCCTGGTGGCCGAGCGGAGCCGTTTTTCCCCCTCCGCTCGCGTCGGTCAAGTGGACTTACCCGTCCCGGAAATGCCGCTCAAGTTCCGCCCTCGGGGTTCGCCCGGTACGCGTGGAGCGGCATAACCCCTGGTCCATTGCTACCCTTCGACAAACCATCGCACGGGTTCTGCTCCGACAACTCTCGGGTTGTCCCTTTTGTGGATCGCCCTTTTTATAACACAGTAGTACTAACAGGCTGCGGAAAAATTGATTGGCAGCGTGTTTTTGTTTCTGTGGTTCATCGTTAATGATGTCGAAGAATGCGATTTCCGGCTTTTTTGCGGCGTCTGGTTCTAACTCTGTGCTGCGCCAGACACACGTCGACCCCGACTTATACCACAGGAACTGCGGCCAGATTGCGCATGCGCACCAGATTGTAGGCCGCACAGGCGAAGGTGAAAATCCAATCTACCGTACACACTCCACGATGCCGCAACTTGCGCATGAGGGCAATTGTCTTCAACCAGCCGAAGCATTCTTCGATCCGCTTCCTCTTCTTCTGGCTGAGGGCGTAACCCGAGTGCCGCGTCGTGCGGCCATCAATCGCGCTGCCGCCCCGCCGTCCCAGGTTCTGCGCCACATGCGGCGTCACCCGCAGATTCCGGCACTCTTTTACGAAATCCCGCGTGTCAAACCCTTTGTCGCCGCCCACGGTCACTGCTTGTATGCCGGGAAGCTTCTCCAACATCACCAACGCGGCATCGCGTTCCGCCGTCCCGTTGGCCTGAAACACTTCCGCGTCCACGATCAGTCCGTTGCGATTCTCCACCAGCAGGTTCCCGCAGTAACTCAACTTCGACTCTTTGCCCTCGCCTTTGCGCGCCAGCAGCGCCTCGGGATCGGTTTTCGATGCATGGGTCTCATTCGACCTCCGCTCCCCGCGAAAGTTCACGGTGGGATTACCGGAATCGTCCGGCGGAGGCGTGGGCGGCTTGTCCTTCACTTGAAAACTCTTCGCACCCGCCCAGGCTTCCAGCAGCGTGCCGTCCACCGTGAAATGCTCGTCCGAGGTCAGACCCTTCGCTCGCGCTTGCTCGACCACCCGCACCAGAAACTCCTGGGCCACATCCGCCTCCAGCAAACGGTCGCGATTCTTGGTGAACACGGTCGCGTCCCAGATGGCATCGTCCGCGTTCAGCCCCACAAACCAGCGGAACAGCAGGTTGTAATCCATCTCTTCCATCAACAAACGCTCGCTGCGGATCGAATACAGCATCTGCAGCAGCTGCGCTCGCAACAACTTCTCTGGCGCAATCGACGGACGGCCCACGCGGGCGTACATGGCGTCGAACCGCCGGGAAAGTTGCGTGAGTACTTCGTCCACCATGGCTCGGATGGCGCGCAGCGGATGATCCTTCCGCACCCGCGCCTCCGGCGACAAGTAACTGAACATATGACTCTGCTGCTGATCGTCTCCGCGCATGCCTTCTGGTATCACACAAGGCTGTGGATTTGGAGTAGTTTTTCAGCAGCCTGCTAATACTACTATGTTATAAAAAGGGCGATCCACAAAAGGGACAACCCGAGAGTTGTCGGAGCAGAACCCGTGCGATGGTTTGTCGAAGGGTAGCAATGGACCAGGGGTTATGCCGCTCCACGCGTACCGGGCGAACCCCGAGGGCGGAACCTGAGCGGCATTTCCGGGACGGGTAAGTCCACTTGACCGACGCGAGCGGAGGGGGAAAAACGGCTCCGCTCGGCCACCAGGAACCCATAGGCCGCAATACAGAGAGTCGCGTGATGATGAAAGCCGCGCCAGCCTCGTCCTTCATAGTGGCCCAGTCCAAGTTCTTGCTTCAGTTCTTGGTAGTCACGCTCGATGATCCAGCGCTGCTTAGCCACACGCACCAGATCGGAAAGGTTCGTGGAGGCGGGCAACGTAGATAACCAGTACTTGGTCGGTTCGGCTTCTTGCTTCGGCCACTCGATCAGCAGCCACTCCTCGGGCCGAGGCTCGCTGCTCCAGTAATCGCGATGGGCCGCACGCACGCGCACAGCCGCAAAACGGGAACGGAGGGGTTTACGAGTTCCTTCCCGCCAGCGCACCGTCTTCCAGTGGGAGGAAGGCAAGCTCATCGCCAATTCGCGCACTGCAACCGGAGCATGCTTGTCATCACGGCGTAACAGCTTGGTGGGACGTCCGATTCCTTTCCACTTCCGTTTGGGTAACGGTGCCTGGCCTGGTTTCCACACACTCACCGACGACTGGATACCCACTACGTACCGCAAACCTAATTCGGTGATGCCGTCGCGAAACCCGGTGTCGTTGCCATAGGCCGCGTCAGCCAGTACCGGAGCGGTGGGGATCTCTCGGTCCAGGGCGGTGCGAATTTGTTGCAAAGCAATTTCCGGCTTGGTTTGAAAACTGATTTCCGGCGGTATGCCCGTGGCCTTTCTCCGCCTCTTATCTTGGGTCCATACTTCCGGTAAGTAGAGACGCCAGGCGATCGGCAAACTCACCTCCGCAGTGCTGATCGACAAACTCACCGCCACCCGGCAGTTCTCTTGCTTGCCCACTTGTCCACAGTACTGTCGCGTGACTCCTACCGAATGCCTCCCCTTCTTCACCAATCCCGTGTCATCGACGATCCAGGCTTCGATCGGTCCTGGCTTCTGCATGGCGGGCAGCGCATACCGACGCACCGCTTCCAGAATGTCTTCATCCCTCCAGGGCGCATGGGCCACGACATGGTGCAACGACTGATGGGTTTGGCGCACGTTGTCGGGGCAGAGACGAGCCGCCATCGGTTCCACGCTTTTGCGTTCCCCGGGAAGCAGCAAACCGGTGCAATAGGACTTCAGAGGGACCACGCGATCCAGGTGCCCCGCGGCTTGCGCCAGGCGATTCATATAGGCCGCGAAGCGTTTTTGCTGGGCGCCTGGCGCAACAGCATGGGCGCTCATGACCAGCAACTTAACATTAAAGGATGCAGTCCGGGGTGGTTTCTCAGTCTAAGGTATCGACTTTATAACACAGTAGTATTAGGGCCTTACAGATCGCGCATGACCTCATCCACATAGCTTTCTCCACCGGAGCGACTCTCCAATGAAAGCTACTGTCGGTCGTATGGAATGTTTGAGTAGCGCAGGTCGAGTGGGGAGCTTGCGCTAGAGCGCGCAACTGCCCAGACCTCTACGGACAGCTCCGCAAGATCTGACCATGGCACGGTAAGTAGCGTCCTACTTTTCGATATGACCAACATAGTCACATCGGATATAATGGCAGCATGAGAAGCGTCAATATCAGCGATCTGAAAGCTCAGCTCAGTGCCCATATTCAATTGGTTCGTGATGGCGAAGAGGTGCTGGTGTATGACCGCAACCGGCCCGTGGCGCGGATTGTTCCCTGCCATCTGGCAGGCCATTCCGACCAGGAGCAGCGACTGATTGCCCGCGGTGTTCTCACCCCACCCTTGCACAAACGGCCTGCGACGGTATCCTGGCCGAAGCCGCCCGGGAGAGTTCCCGCCAAGGTCATGGAGCAAGTATGGCGGGAAGAACGGGAAGGCCGCTAACACGGATCTCAGCTTTCTGGGACGCGAGCGCTCTGGTTCCTCTCTGCGTGGGGCAGAGCGCGACGACTCGAGCGATTGCCCTGTATAAGACCTATGACACCGTCGTCTGGTGGGCAACGCCAGTCGAGATTGCCAGCGCGTTGGCCCGACTGCTGCGGATGAGGCAACTCGACTCCCGCGAGTGGGCAAAGGCCAGCAAACTGGCCCAAAGCCTTGCCGGTTCCTGGTCTGTGATTCAGCCGTCGGACGCTTTGCGGACGACGGCCATACAGCTTGTAGGTCGTTACGACTTACGAACCGCCGACTCGTTACAGCTGGCGGCAGCCATGGAGTGGTGCGAATACGCTTCTCAGGGGCGCGTTTTTCTGGCGGCTGATCAAAAACTGCGGGATGCGGCCCTACTCGGTGGCTTCGATGCCAAGCTGATGTGATCTCGACGCTGGCCACTCCTGCTCGGTGGAATTCAAGGAACTGCTGAGTTCGGTAAAGTTGGTGTTCCTGACCATGAATACGGATCCCACTCTGGCCGCCGAGGCATTTCGGCGTGGAGCTTCCGGCTATCTCCTGAAAACTGGGGCAGCTGCGGAATTGATAACTGCCGTCCGGGAGGTTCTCCAGGGCAGGTCCTATCTCTCTCCGACAATCGCCAAAGAAGCAGTCGATTTCCTGCTGCACAAGGACAAAGAATTTATCGCGGAAGAAGACCGGCTCACCGAGCGGCAGCGCGAAGTATTGCAGCTGTTGACGGAAGGTAAAACAATGAAGCAAGCTGCCGGCGTCTTGAATGTATCCTTTTGTCTGCCTGCGCAATGGCATCTCCCTCTCTTCAATCACGTTGATGAACTGGGGAAGTTGATCCGAGCTTGTTTTTCGGGTGCTCCTCACGACTCTCTTCTGCGTTCACCGCGATCCGCTTCGATTTCCGATACACGTTCGCGACCGCCATCGTCCAGAAAGGAACTAAGTCCACTCCCGGTACGAGTTTGGCAAGAAACGATGGCAGAAATTCCCAGTGCCAGCCAAGAAGGTGAACCAACACGGCTGCAATACCGAAATCGAGTACGTCGTCAGCGGGGGATAAAGCGCCTTCGACAAATAGGGGGAAAACGACGATCTGAAGTGCATCCGCAATGATGGCCAGCATCATGGCGGCTCGAAAGCGCGAACCCGGTAAGATCGTGATGGTATCGTGAGGCACGGCAGCGCGGCTTTCGTGTCAGAGTTTTTTCCACTCAGTCATGGACTTTAACTCATCCATAATTTCCCTCAGCCTCTGATTGCGTCTCGCGTGATCGTTCATTGCACTGAAGTCGGGTCTGGGCATTTGCAAGTACGCTAGATTCAGCTTTTGGATTTCAGCAATCTCCCGCCTGAGTGCGTCCACTCGTTCCCTGATGCCTCCGTCCATGAATCTGCATTATATCTTCAGTCCCGAATCCAAAACGAAACGCCCGAGACTCTATGAGCCATGGAGCGTCAGGTTGAACAGCCCTCCCCCGAACTCTGCTCAATCACAATCTACCGTGATGAACCCCGAGATTCGACATCGCGCCGCACGATTGGCATCTCCACCCTGCGCGTCCCTGCACGCAAGTCATCTGTCGATTCTCGCGAGTCGTACAGGTCAGTACCTATTTCACCCCCATTTTTAACAAGTCATCCATCCGGGCAGCAACGTTCTGGACCGAATCGGTGATTAGGTAGGTGTTGTAGGTGCTTTCGCCGGCTGGAAACGTTACATCCTGTCCGTTTCCAAAAACTGCGCTCCATGCCGTATTGTCTGAAGCAGTTTCCGAGGTCCCATCTCCCCAACAGTAAAATTTCCACATTGCAAAGTATGTTTGCGACCCACCCTGCGAAAGACTGACTCCAATCTGCTGAGTCTGACCGGCACCAAGTACGGTTGCGGCCTGGGTGTCTGCGGTGCGTGCACAGTCAATGAGGATGGCAAATCCGTCCGGTCTTGTCAGATTCCCCTTTCTGCCACGAAGAGAAAAAATGTGGTTACTGCCAAGCAGGCATGACCATGCAGGCGGTCGCCTTGACCCGTCGGAAGCCGAGCCCGAGCGACGAGGATATCGACGCGGATCTGGCTGATCATGTCTGCCGGTGCGGTAACCAGCGCATCCGCCGCGCGATAATGTTGGGTTCACGGGCGCCGGATGCCGCGCCACCGAGGGCGGGTCAGCCAGTTGCTGGTTTGTTGTCTGAAGGGTGGCACCAATCCCAAAAGATCGGCGCATTCCGCTACTAATCTCCCGAAGGCAGCAGGTCGTCGTCCCAGCAACTACTTTTCAACGACGGATAGTACAGAGCCGCAGAGGTGATAAAGCTGTGGCTGTGTCCCGCCTCCACGATTGTGTTGTCGATTGTGTCGTCGGTGTTGCTGGTGCGCCGGTTGGAAGTCGAAGTCGTCATCTATTTATCCCCACTCAAAAAGTTGCGTCCGTGAGTTTGCCTTCAGATGTAGTAGACTCCGGATTGCTTGCCCAGGCAAACCGCGCTGTTCGCTCGGACCCACTGGTCCGAAATGACCTAGCCTACTTAATTCATCAGACCCGAGATTTGTGTGGGAGAGGTGGGATCAAGAGCTTGGATAGATAAAGGGGCAGGTGGGTCAGAGGTCGTCGGGAACGAAACTGCGCCGGGACCAAGTTGAGGAAGGTTTTTGGGCACGGCTCCGCACGGACTGCCGGTGGAAAGCTGAGTTCGGAGGCAAGTGGTTCGGTCAACCGCTGTTGACAGCGAGGACGACGGAGCGGAACTGGTTCTGAAAGGGCCAGCCGCTGGCGAGGTGAAAGCGAACACAACGGGCGGTCTGGCGTACGCGGGCGCCGATTTTGAAAAGCTGGGCGCGTAGAGTTTCGATCTGGGCTGAGCGCCAAGGCTGGGGCAACTGCAGACGGAATAAGTTGACCAGGTTGTAGGCGGCGGCGTGCAGGAGCAGGCGGAAGGCGTTAGCCAGGAAGCGGTGGCAGCTCAAGCGGTCGGCGCGGAAGCCGTTCTTGAACTCCTCGATGCGGTTCTCACACTCGCCGCGATCATTGTAGAAAGCGAAGACCTCGGCGGCGCGACCGGCGCAGTTAGTAACTACGAAGCGCAAGTTGGTTCCGGTGGCGGTGTGCTCGGCCTTGTAGCAGATGCGGCGCTGCCGCGGCCAGGAACGGGCGCGGTGGCGGAAGCTGGAGAAACTGCGCTGCGGGAGTTGGGTACGGCGATAGCGGCGCTGCAACTGTTTCTGCCGCGGTTCGGCACGCTGTTTAAAGACGCAGTTGGCGGGGATGCCGATGGCATACTCGATGTCGAAGAACTCGCAGAACTGGTAGAGAAGTGGCAAAGCGAAGCCGGCATCGCCACGCAGTTTGATCTTCACGTCGGGGAAGGCGGCCTGCAAACGTGGTACCAGGCGCAACAGCATGGGCACGATGCGGGCATGACTGGAGGCGTTTCCCGGCCGCAGGCGCGCCGCCAGCAGACATCCGGTGTGGCGCTCGAAGACCAGCATAGGATGATACATGTGCTGGCCGTAGGCGCCGTTGAAGAAGCTGAGTTGCTGTTGGCCGTGGGTGGGATCGTCGGTGGAGTCGAGATCGAGCAGGATCTCGCCGCGCTGGCGAACCTGCTCGCCGCAGAGGCGGATGAACTGCTCGCACAGCCGGTCGTTGCAGCGCACCAGATCGCGTCCCGCGGGAGCGTTCTCCCAACGGCTGAGCGTGGGCTGGGAGCCGAGCGCGACTCCTAGTTTCTGATCGGCGACGATCTGCAACAGGGGATCGTGGCGCAGACGATCGGCATCATTGGCATCTTCGTAGCCGGCCACGATCTGATAGATGCGTTGCCGCAGCAGCGCGGGCGAATCGTGCTGCACGCGCGCGGTTTGACGCGGGTCGCTGAGGCCTTCGGCCCAGTCCCGCGTCAGATGATGGCGCTGATCGAAGGCACGCAGGGGCAGCAGACCGGCATCGCTGGTGATCTGGCCGCCGGAAAAATCGGCGCGGATGGGTTGATGGCGGTAGAAGGAGAAGGTCAGCTGTGGTAAAACACTTTGTATCAAGCGATGGATGCTCCGAAATGGAATGTAGGGGCTGCAACCCCAGTGTTCATCATCCCTTTTAGAGCATCCTTTCTTTCTTGGCTAGAGACTTCGTGAATAATCCAGGCTAGTGCGCACGATCTGTGCCCGGGAACGGCATTATGACGTTGTCCTATGAAGGCCACTACTGTCCTTGAGAACAATGTTGTTGAGAGCCAGACGCAGGCTGGCATTCTTACCTCGGAAGCCCAAGCATTCTTGTTGAAGCTGGAGGCTAGGTTCGAGCCCCGACGGCAGGAACTGCTGAAGCGGCGGCGAACCGCGCAGCAGGAGATCGATCACGGCAAGTTTCGATGTCGTAGACTTCGTTCAGGCAGATGATCCAAAGCAGATTGAGAAGGCTGCAATGATCATCCGTGCCTTTGGGCATTCGACGACGGAAACGTCATCGCAACGCCGTGGAAGGAATTTCTTTCAGTGCTCTGATCTTCAGCCGATTTCTCGGTAACCGCGAGATGGTCCGAGGGTCCTTCGTCACGCGCATGCCAGCGGTGGCACGCATCACTGGAAAAATTCTTCTTTCAAGCTCAGAAATCGATTTTTCTAACAGTTCAGTTGTAGGAAGTTGGAAGCTGCTTTTGAAGCATGCCGGTGATTGCGGGCGGATGACGGGCAACCGGAAGTTGCTCGCCGCCAGCCAAATGGTATACGGTGCACAGCTGCGGCGCAAATCAGATGCCGATGTGCTGCGCGGCCGCCTTCACGTCGCGCCAGATCGCCTTGGGCGTGACTCATAAGATGCAGCAGCGAAATCGATCCAGCGCAGTGATCACCATCTGCGGTGCCTGTGACGGCACCAACATCGCGAATTCGAAGTGAGCTACAAAGACGTGCCGATGACCGTCATACTTGCCAGCCGAAGGGTTATCGTTATAACGCTGAAACTGAGCCCGTGGCAGCTCACGGCTAGGAGTGCTGGGCAAAATGAGCAATGGAAAAGCTAATTCACAGAGCTCGTTGGAGTCACAGATAATCGGCAGCTTTATTGAACTGCGCCAGCGTGCACAATCGGCAGGACCGAAGTGCGTGGCGGTGGTAGTCGCAGACGACGAGGTTGCATTGACGGCCGCCGAGGAGGCTTTGAATCTCGGCATTGCTCAGCCCGTGTTGATTGGCAACGTGCGCAATATCCGGGAGAAGGCCGAGCAGCTAAAGCTTAGCGCATTAATCGCGGAGGCGAAGTTCGTTACAGCCGAGGATCCCATTGGGACAGGGGTGCAGATGGCACGCGATGGGAAAGTGGATGTTTTGCTTAAAGGACATCTTCGAACCGATGAATTGTTGAACGCCGTTCTGCACAAGGAAAATGGCCTACGCACAGGACATCTGCTCAGCGATGTGCTTCTTTACGAAGACGCTTTGTCGGGCCGGCGCAGATTGGTTGGCGTTACCGACGGTGGGTTGAATGTTTTGCCGGATCTTGAAAAGAAGAAACAAATCCTGCAGAACGCGGTCGAAGTCATGCGCACCATGGGACTGGAGTGTCCGAAGATGGCGATCATGAGCGCAAGCGAAGTGGTTTCGACCGCCTTGCCGTCCACCATCGATGCCCAGGCTCTGGTTGATATGTGTGCTGCTGGGGAGTTCGGAACTGTTGAGGTATTTGGTCCGGTAGCACTCGATTGCGCGCTGTTGCGATCTGCGGCAGATGCCAAGGGGATCAAGCATGAGGCCGCCGGATATGCGGACTGCATGGTCGTGCCAAACATTGAGGCCGGAAATTTGCTAGGGAAGGCGGTGAAGTATTTCGGCGGATCGCAATGTGCGCACGTGTTGGTGGGAGCAAAGGTGCCGATTCTGATTCCGTCACGTGTGGAAAGTGCGGAAGACAAAGTTAATGCAATCGCGCTCGGGGTGATCTATGCCACACGGTAGCGGCCGTATTCTGGTGATCAATCCAGGTTCAACATCTACAAAGTTTGGGGTTTACACGAAGGATGGCCCCGAGCTCGTGCACACAGTTCGTCATGGGGATGAAGACCTGGCGCAGTTCCGCGGGCGCCCGGTGCTGGATCAGCTGGACTATCGAGCAGGGCAGATCAAAACCGAATTACAAAAAGCGGGGTATGGTGCTGGCGCGTTTGATGCAGTTGTCGGGCGAGGTGGATTGCTGCCGCAGGTAGCAAGCGGAACGTACCTCGTGGATGACGTGATGCTGGAAGAACTTCGGCTCGCACGAAGGGGAGAGCACGCGTCGAACCTGGGGGCTGTGCTGGCGCACTTGTTCGCCCAGGGGGCAGGGGTGAAATCGTACGTGGTCGACCCGGTAAGTGTGGACGAGTGGCAGGAGTGCGCGCGGGTTTCCGGGTCCGCCCTGCTGCAGCGTTCGTGTCTGTGTCATGCGCTGAACACCAAGGCTGTGGCTAGACGTTTTGCGCGGGAACAACATCGCGACTACAGAGAGCTGCGGATGATCGTTGTACACATGGGCAGCGGGATTTCTGTTTCGGCGCACCAAGACGGAAAAATGATCGACAGCAATACCGGCGAAGAAGGCCCCTTTGGCATCGATCGGTCTGGATCGCTTCCGGTACAACAGCTGATCAAGGTCTGCTTCAGCGGCGTCTACACGCGGAACCAGCTCATTCAGTTGGTGTTTGGGGATGGAGGCCTCTCGTCTTACTTAGGCACAAAAGACTTGATCGAGGTGGAACGCCGCATTGATGCAGGTGACGAGCAAGCCACCGTGGTTTTTGGAGCAATGGTTTATCAGATAGCCAAAGAAGCCGGAGCCATGGCGGTAGTTCTGCGGGGGAAAGTGGATGCCGTGCTGCTCACTGGCGGAATGGCACACTCGAAGAGAATCGTATCGCTGCTGAGCGAATATCTGGAATGGATCGCACCCATCAGAGTCTACCCAGGCGAGGATGAACTGCAATCGCTCTCTGACGGCGTGTTCCGCGTGCTCAGAGGTGAAGAGCAGCCGAAGACATTACAGCTCGAGTCGTTGGCGTCGGATGCCTTGACGATATGAACGAATTATTTCGCCCCGATGCCGATGTCGTGTTTCTCCTTCTGCATTTTGTAGATTCTCAGGAGTTTTATTCGAAATTTGCTGATTTTGCTCAAAAGTCTGGTTGAACAGGGTGTGATCGGACTTAATGAGATGTTTGGAGTATTTGTAGTACGAGAATGTATACTCCTTTCGGCTCCCGAGATTCCGCTTCGTGGAACCGACCTGCGCTTCCTCTCTGTAATCTTGCCACGTTACAGCCACGCACGCACAGCAATTAATATATGTGGGTCGCTTAAGCCGCAGCCACCGCAGCTTCGACCTTACGCTTGGCAACTTTGGGGAGTTCGAGCTTGAGCTTCCCGGTCTGCAGTTCGGCCACTGATCTCTCTGGCACTATTTCCGCTGCAAGGTCGATGAGTCTGAAGATCCGGTCGGGGGACCAGTCGATGTGCTCGACTTTTCGTCCTTCCGATTCCATCGCGCTCATCTTCTTTTTGCCTAGGATCGTGATGCGACGTGGCTCGATGCTGACCTTGACCTCACTTTCTTCAAGGTCGGGAACATTAACGCGAACACTGATTCGGTCGTCTGACTCAGACATGGAAACGGAGATCGGACGCAACAGCTCTGCTTCCGCCCGGTACCAGTCTTCCTGGTCGTGGCCATGTTTACAGCCACGCGCCTCAAACAAGGCATAGGCATGGCGCGCGATCATTAGTTGCACCTGTTGAATCTCCCCACGGAGATCCTCTTCGGTTTGCGGACTTAACAGTGTGGTGGGAGCGTGAGACTGCTGCGGTTTCTTTTGGGATTTCATAACATCCTCCTTCGGATGCGGCGGTGAAGGAGCATCGCTCAGCTTTGTCGCGACTGGCACAGGCAAGGGCGAGCATCATTGATGGTGAAAGAACACTCTGACACTTTAATTGTCGCCGGCGGCATTCCCCGAGCACAGTGACCAGCATCACCAGGGCATGTGTCGGACTTCCGTTTGAAGGGTTTGAGTCAAGAACGTTTCTGAAGAGAAACCAAATGCGGGTTTGGTGGCCTTTCTCCTTGAGCTTGACTTCGACTTCTATTCGCGAACTCTGGCGTGTTGACCAACTCGCGTGCGCGTTGCCGGGCCGGCTCATCCATGTGGATGGCAAGATACTTGAAGGGTGCGGTGGTGCCCGGTCCAAGAGTCCTCCAAAGCTGAACCTTTAAAGTACGACGGACGTGTGACATCGATCACATACTTTCGCATCGACGGCCCGTAAGCTCCCCCTAGTGAAGGCGCGAGCTTCGGACTATGGCACCATTTTGTGAGTGTTCGAAGGGGCTGGAGCAAGCCCGCTACGTAAGAACTGTAGGGAAGCTTGCCAGAGCAGGTGAACAAGCGGGCTTCAGCATCGAAGAAATGATCGAGATGCTCAATTCTGGGATGAGTGTGGCAGACTTGCTCCATCTGATTACCTCCCGCTTATCTCAGTTATCTCAGCTGCCACAGTAGTGGGACTCGTTCGGACAAAGCAGGAATCGTGTGGCGACTGTTGAGGACAAGTCAAGCCGGGAGTCATTGGGACGGCTCCGATTTCGGAACCGATCCTGAACTAGGAGTTGGTCATGGATATCTTCGGTTACGGCAGATGCTCGCAATGCGACGAAGAAGATGTTTTTGTGGATGGCCTAACGTGTGCAGCCTGTCTCGGCCTAGTTTGCGTGCCGATTGACGACGAGGACAACGTGGAAGAGTCATCGAGTATTTCCTTGGACCGCCTTGCGGGTAGTGTTTCGGTTTAATCCCGGCGGACATGAGCTTAGCTGAGACCCGCGCAGCTTGTGTGGACAGCGCAAGATGCAACCCAGCCGAGTGAGCCTGGCTGGAGGGCGTCCTACCAAGGTGTCATAGGAGGCCAGTTCATGCTCTCACCATATGGAATGGAGATTGTAGAAAGCTGTCTTACATGCAAACTCCGCGCTGATCGCATCTTCTGTGATCTGCCTGCTTCCGCACTGCAGATCTTTGAAAAATCAAGTACGCGGCCGGGTATCCCCCGGGGGCTGTGCTGTTTGTCGAAGGACAGATGCCGCGTGGCATCTTTGTGCTCTGCAAAGGCATTGTAAGGCTTTCCATTAATTCCCCTGGCAGCAGAAGGATGATTGTGGAACTTGCCGAACCTGGGGAGGTGCTGGGATTGAGTGCCACGATCTCCGGCAAACCCCACGAAGTGACGGCGGAGACGATCGATCCGTGCCAAGTCAATTTCGTAAAGCGCGATGACTTCCTTCGCTTCCTGAAGGATGATGTGCAGGCCTGCTTCAAAGTGGCTGAGCAGCTCAGCGAAAGGTACCACGATGCTTGCCATGAGGTGCGCTCGCTGGGGTTATCACACTCCGCCCACGAGAAACTGGCTAACTTGCTTCTGGAATGGAGTTCCAAAGGCGATGCCGCCAAACCGGAAACCCGGTTGAAGCTTCGACACACTCATGAGGAAATTGCGAATATGATTGGCACCTCGCGAGAAACGGTTACCCGGCTGCTTGCTGAGATGAAGAGACGTCAAATCGTGGAGTTGAAGGGCTCCACTCTCGTGATTCGTAACGCTGCAGCGCTGCGCAAGATGGCAAACGCAAACTAGCCGCTTTCACGTAACCAACCGACCGGTGACGGGATAAAGGAACCGCCGGACGGTCCTGAAAACCCCGATGTTCCGGTGCAAGAGCCCGATCCGACGGAACCCTTCCAAATTTGAATGCACGTTTCGCTACGCTTCTGGAGGTGCGATTTTAGCGGTTGGTAACAGGCTGCGGATATGGCCGCAAAATACTGCGGAGAACCTGTTCGATGGAGGGGTTGCGTTTCATAAGGGTGATTGTGCCGAACTTGTTTTTTTTGTGTGGGATTGCGGACTCAGTACAATTGATTCTTGAGTTCTCTGGGGTGAGTATGAAAGGTTCTGTGGTGAATACGCGTAGCGAAGAACTTCGACCCTTAAAATTCGATTTCCTTGCAGAATGCTGTTTTATGCGCTGACTGCGATGTCGTCAGCGACAGCCCGCATGATCATTGTCTGGTTTGCGGAAGCCGATCCCTGTTCAACATCTCTCGTTTGTTGGGTGGGATGCTGCCAAGCCAGCGAGCTACACTTATCGATCCTGCAAGCCGGCCATTTAATTTGCCGAAGTTAGTGCTGAGGTTCCCGAAAACTCCGAGAGTGTTCAATTCGAGGGGCCGGACCAAGAACCATAAGGACGCTGCCCAGTTGAGAATGTTCGGGTGATTTACCGGATACGTTTTGGTTCCGGTTCCCGGTCCACTACCAGTTCGGGATAGAGGCGTCGAAACATCTCGGCCACATGGCAATCCCAGCAAACTGGGTGGTGGGTGGCAAACACCTCAGGAAGCTGCTCAGGCCGCAATTCTCTCCACTCAACCGTCTGGTGGTCTGGACCAAGTAGCCCTGGCGCGTGATCCAGGTGGTGGAGCTTTCCGAAAGTCTTGCGACAAATCACGCACTTCTTTCCTTCATACCACTGCGAAACAATATTCCAGACCAGGCAGTTCTCCGGATCTGCTTCGATCTGCTGTAGGCATTCCTGGCCACAGTCCTGCCGCTCTGGCCACCGCGAGCATTGCTTCAAGCGCAGAGTGGGTTCGGATAGAAAAGCGTTTGCAGCAGCCTTGCCGGCCGCTATGTCAACAGCTTCAGCTTTGTGGGTCTCAGGGCAGGTGACAAGGCGCTTGCCTCGGTATCCAAAATAAGCCTGCACACCTAGGATAGTGCGGGATATGAACAGGGCCGCCGCGATCCCCAGAATGGCGACGGCGATCCAAAGCGTTCCGCTCATACTTCACCTCGCAGGCGGTAAGCCTCTCGTCCGACTTTCCCTGCGGCACACCGCACTTCCGAGCAAATTCAGTGTGACGCGAAACGCGCTGCGCTGCCGTGGCTCCCGTCACATCGGGGTGTGACTGACGTCACTCCATGGGCAGCACCTTAGCGCTCACAACCCTCAATGAGTGAAATGGCCAGTTGGTGTTGAAAAACTCGGTTCGCGAAGACGCATTTTCCAGCGCGGTGGCGGACCGGGTGCTTTATGGCGGTGCGATCGAAGACAACAATGTGTTCGCCGTATTCGTGTGCAGCACAGTGCCGGCGATAGCATCGACGTCATCCCCTTGGGTGTACTCTCCAATGAGGCCAATGGAAAAGCCGCGCCGAAGCCCCAGTTTCTCGCCATCAAGGTTCGGCTTCCCATAAAATTTGCACCGAACTGCCAACTGTGATCCTGATTCCCAGAAAGAGGCCTTGACCGAACTCTAAGTTAGAATGAAGACCCGAGGGAAGAATGTCGAACCTCAAAACGTGGGCAACGGCGCTCAATCTGATTCTGGTCATCGTGTATTCATTCAATCCTCAAACGCACGCTCAAGTCTCTTCGCAGTCCTGGATGAACACGAAGTTGTCCGCCGATGAGCGCGCGGACCTTTTGTTGAAACAGATGACAATCGACGAGAAGATCCAGTTGCTTCACGGAAGTATGGCTATGTTGGGCCAGAAGGTGCCGAACGCGCTAGGCGGGGACGGGTTCGTTCCTGGGATTCCGCGCCTTGGTATTCCTGATCTCAATCTGATTGGAGCGGGCGTTGGTGTTACGAACCTTGGAAAGCGGGCGATGGGGCAGGCCACGGCGTTGCCTTCCTCACTTGCCGAGACCGCAACCTGGGACCCTAAGCTGGCGTACGAATTTGGAGCTGTGATCGGGCGAGAGACGCGCGACCAGGGGTTCAACGTCTCGTTGGGCGGCGGCAACGACATTATGCGCGAACCACGGAACGGCCGAAATTTCGAGTATCACGGTGAAGATCCTCTTCTCGCGGGGAAGATCATTGGCCCGGAATTGAAAGCCATCCAGGACCAGGGAGTGATTGCCGACATTAAACATTACGCGGTGAATTGCCAGGAAACCAACCGCATGGGGGTGAGTTCGAATATCGACAAACGCGCGATGCGCGAACTTGATTTGTTGGCTTTCGAGATTGGCGTTCGGGAATCGGGCGTTGGAACTGTCATGTGTGCCTACAACCGGGTCAACGACGTGTACTCCTGCGAGAATGACTATCTTCTGAAGCAAGTGCTCAAGCATGATTGGGGGTTCAAAGGCTGGGTAATGTCCGATTGGGGCGGTACGCACAGCACGGTTAAGGCGGCAACAGCAGGCCTGGACCAGGAGTTTTTTGAGAACAAGTACTTTTCAGCTTCTCTTAAGCAGGCGGTAAAAAACGGACAGGTTCCAGCCCAGCGCGTGGACGACATGGTGCGTCGAATTCTGCGCACGATGTTCGCGGTCGGCGTGATTGACCATCCCCCCGTTGTCAAGCTTAGTGACTTTGCGGTCGACGGTGCTGTGGCGCAGCGTGTTGCTGAACAAGGCGCGGTCCTCTTGCGGAACGAAGGCAATCAACTTCCGCTGAACGCCGATCAACTCCACTCACTGGCTGTAATTGGGTCACACGCTGACGCGGGCGTGCTCTCGGGCGGCGGATCTGCGCAAGTCGATCCCGTTGGCGGAAACGCTGTGCCTCCTAAAGAAATTCCTCCTGGCATCGACGGCTTTCTTGCCGTGCCGGTGTGGGATCCCTCGTCGCCGCTTCGGGCGATTCGTGCTAAGACGCGAAATGCGAAAGTCGAATACAACGACGGCACGAACGTCGCGGCAGCCGCACACTTAGCCGCAGCTTCCGACGTCGCCATCGTCTTTGTCAATCAGCACACGCACGAAGGCGCGGACCTGCCGAATCTCAGCTTGCCCGACAATCAAGATGTGCTGATCACGGACGTGGCCCGAGCGAATCCGCATACTGTCGTAGTGCTGGAAAATGGCGACGCTTTGTTGATGCCTTGGCTAAACAACGTGAGTGCGGTTCTTGAGGCATGGTATCCGGGACAACGAGGCGGTGAGGCCATCGCCAACATTCTGTTCGGCGATGTGAATCCTTCAGGTAAATTGCCAATTTCGTTTCCCAAGAGCGAAGCGGACTTGCCGCGCCTGACCATTCCGCCTGCGCCACCAAGTAAGGCGCCCTGGGACGGCGAGTTAGTTCCGCCACCGGTTTTCAGCGAAGTCGATTACAGCGAGGGGCTAAAGGTTGGGTATCGGTGGTACGATGCCGAGCACAAAGAGCCGCTTTTCCCTTTTGGCTTCGGACTTTCATTCACAACGTTTTCCTATTCACAGCTCAAGACCACGGCCGGAAAGCAAGTTGATGTGAGCTTTGTGGTGAAAAATACGGGCGCACGCGCGGGAGTTGAGACGGTGCAGGTCTATCTCGGACTGCCGGCGATCGCCGGAGAGCCGCCACGACGACTCGCTGCCTGGCAGAAAGTTCAACTAGGTCCGGGAGAGAGGAGAGCTGTTACGCTCACACTGGAGCCGCGGTCCATGTCGATTGTTGATGCAGAAAAAGATGCGTGGGAATTGGTTCCCGGCGAGTATCAGGTTTGGGTGGGCGGATCGGAGCGCGACACACCGTTATCTACAGGAATGCAAATCGTGAAATAGCTGGTGAACCGCAGTCGGAGGGCCGAATCAGCGATTGGGCGATTTACGCCGGCTACGAGCCCGTATAGCGACCCTTCCCATAACGTCGTTTGCGGACGCGAGGCGAATATTGAAACATATGAGGCTTCGTTCTCTTATATCGCGGTGCTGTACAGTTCGTCCGCATGGTTACTGTGGGACAACATTACGGATCGGGCGGTCGCTGCATCGTCTCGACTAAGGAAGTCAGATCTGCCGCAGCCGCCCTCAGAGTCCGTCAGGCCAAGAAAAAACCCGAGCCGACCCTTTGCTTGGGGCACGGCCCGGGCAGTTAGAATGCTTCCTTAACGCTGCTCACGCCAGATCTACTTCACATATCTGACGCGGAACTGCTGATCATCGACCAGGTACGGTACATTCACCGTGGGTTTAATCGCAATCGCTGCCGGTCCGTCGATATTGGCATGGATTGCGAGTTCGCCGTCGTTGTTGTAACCGCTTTTCCCCGTGCCAGCGAAGGTCGAAATAATGCCGCTCGAGTTGACCTCCCGGAACACAGCATTCCGCCAGTCCGCGATGTAGAGGTTCCCACTGGAATCGACCTGAACGCCTAACGGAGTGCAGATCTCAGCCGAGGTGGCGGGTCCGCCATCCCCAGTGTAACCGCAGATTCCTTTATAACCCGCCACGGTGTTAATCGTGCCAGACGTGTTCACCATTCGGACCCGGTTGTTGTTGGTGCCTAGAGCAATCACGGCGGGGGCGGCCAAGCAAGGTCTCCCAAGCAATCAGACCGCAATTACGATAACAATGTATCTAGTTTATATATCAACGACATACAATTGTTTATGTAACTGTTACTGTAATAGTTGCATCTAATCGTTGGAACCCACAGGCAAGTGCTCTTAGAGGGTTAGTCCGAATGTGCCGGGATAGAAAGTCAATCCAGGTAGGGCCATCTTCAACTCGAGAAATGCCTTCGGTTATCTCATGCACTAAGAAAGGTTACGTGTGAAAAAAACCCACACATCGCCAAATGGTGCGGCGCAGAACATCGAGGGCAACCGTCCCCCAATCGTCTTCGCCCGCAAGCGGGAATCCAATCGTGAGAATGCAAAAAAGTCCACCGGTCCCAAGACCGCGCGCGGTAAGGCGAACAGCCGCTTCAACGCCTTGAAGCACGGCCTCTGCGCCAAGCGCCTTATGGTCTCTTCCCAAGGCAAGTTGTTTGATGAAGACTTGCGCAAACTGCTGGAGACTCTGCAAGAACAATATGGAAGCGACGACATACGTATCCAGTTACTCTGCGATGCGATCGCGACGGAGCACTGGCGGCAAGGCCAGGGCCTGCGCCTAGAAGTGAAGTTCCATCACGAGGGCGACATTCATTTCTCGAACCAGGGTGGCATGGCTCTTCTACAGCGTTACCTCAGCGGCAGCCAGCGCGCCCAACTCAAGAATCTGGAGCTGTTGGGTAAACTTCACTCGCAAAGCCCGTTGACCACTCAGCCTGCGGTCAGCACCGTTTCGGATGGTGCCACAGCTGAAGGTAAACGGAAGTATTCCAAGAACATTGGGGCGAGCGGACGAACTTACACGCCGAGGCCGTCGAAGAGTGATTCTGAATCTGCCGAGCCAGCCAATAGCCTAGAACCGTCGGTCAACGATGACATCAATAAGTTGGCCTAGTTCCCGGCACAACCGGAACAACTACAAGGCAAGATGCCGGTCAGCCGCCGGAATCTTGCCTTATTTCTTAGAAGAGAAAGTGCCCGTGATCCGGGCTCAACCCTAACGGCACAGCATGAACCAAAACATCAAGCCGAGTCGTGTAACGCCGACCGCGCTCAGTGCATGAGCGCGATCCAGCTAACCAACGGTTCGCGAGCCAGTGAACCAGGTTTGGGCAAGGGATCGGAGTGTCTTGAGTCCCCTTTCCCGAATCACGCTAGTGCTGACGGGCAAACCGGAAGTCAACTGCTGTGAACAGATGGGATGCGTTGTGCTGACCTGTGTCCAGGTGCCAGGCAGGGTTTCTGGCGAGAGGGGCGGCCGACGACCCGGCTAGTAGATCGCCTTGAAACTTTCGTAGGTGCTCTTTCCATCAGGTAGGAACCGCCCGACGATAGTGCGATGGTCATTAATGCCATCGGCGCGAGTATTGTCAGGCCCCTTGGGATCGTCAAACTTGTAGTACCTAGGACTCTTAGACGTACAGTTTGTGCACAGTGCCCCGTGGGAATTGCCACTGGAATCCGTCCAGGAATAGACGATGTCGCCTGCCGTGTCGATCTGGTGCGGGTGACTGCTTCCCGCTCCCGGCACGTTGATTGGAAGGTACTTCTTGCCGTTGTAGAGAGCGCCTTCAGTGTTACCAATCGAATCATCCCATTGGATGGTGATCAAACCGCCGTTGTTGATGCCATAGGCTAGCGTGAGAGTGGACCCGGAAACATCCAGAGTCTTGTACGACTTTCCATTCCACAGAAACCCCACAGTAACGCCGCTGGAATCGCCGTACTGGCCAACAATCTCTCCTTTGTCATTAATCCCGTTAGCTTCAGAATAATAGGCCCCGGCAGGCCCGGAGATGTCGGTAAACTTTCCGTCCTGGTACAAGAAACCCCGGTCACTGTTGCTTGAGTTCACATAGTAGCCCACGATCGCGCCACTAGAATTGATGTCATAGCAGACAGTGCCCCCAGTGCCGTTCGGATCGTCGATTTCGGTAACCTTTCCTCCAATGAGTTTCAACCCGTGCATAATCCCGCTGCTGTCGATGTAATCTCCGACGATCACACCTTTATTGTTAATCGCATAAATGTCGGTTTCCTGCGAGCCTTTAACATTGACGGTTGTGAACTTGAAAGTTAGTTTTGGCGCATTGGCTGCGCTAGCCGCAGAGACTGTGAACACCAGCACGGATACGCACACCATCAATCTTCGGTTTTTCATCACGAATCTCCTTTTCGACCTGCTTGGTCTATCCTTGCTAAACCCTAGGGACAGTAGTCACAGGCCGAAATGACTTTCAGAAGCCAGGGCCTTGGCCTTTTTGTTTCCGATTCCATGAGCCTGAACTATGCGGCTGCCGGAATGGCGCTCTTCTTTGAGTCTGGGCGGCAGTGTGCTCAAAAAGTGCTTCACACACCGTCATTGTCAGAGAGGCGTCGTTTCGCCAACGGCGAGCTAGGTTCCGCCTAGCCTTGCACTGCGCGAGGATGTCGGCCGGATGACGCAAAGTCCCCGCTTTCGACGCCACTGTACTGCATTTAGCTTCTGTCAAGCGAGTCAACAATATAGGTTATTGGTTGTTGCTTCGGGACCAACGGTCTGTATCCTGTTCTCAATATCTTGTGTCTGGAACCGGTCCGATTTGGGTCCAGTTACCTTCGCACTTTCTGCCTTCAGATCACGGAGCAAGTTCTGAAACGCGTTCGCGTAGGAGTCGTGGTTTTTCCAGTCGCTGAAATTGGGGATGTAGTATTCGCGAATTTCTTCGGCCAAGTCGATTCCTTCGTCCGCGTAGAAAGACTCCCACGTCCTCAAGTCGGTGAAGGGCGCGATGGTGACGGGGAATAGTACGCGTCTTTTCTCCTCGATCTCTCGCTTACGTGCTTTGCGGATTTCAGTTTGTACCCACGGGCTCCTCATACTGTTGCTCGACAGGATCAGAAGCAGCCGCTCGTATCTTCTGATTGCTTCGTCGATCTGTTCATAGATCTTCTTCCCGGCTTGTATGTCGTGCCGTGCGAACCAGCAGCGAACGCCTTTGTTCTGTAAGTCGGCGTGCAAGCGGTCGGCGAAGTCCTGATCTACGGTGGAATAGCTGATGAAGCAGGAGTAGAACTCGAGGGCCTTCCCGGTGAGGGATGCCATGTACTCGATGAAGTTGTCGGGGACACCGGCCCCGCGCAAGAAGGCGAGGGGGATCTTGCCATGGGAGCGGTAGATGGTGTCGATGCCGATGGTTGACGGGCCTTTGTGCCTGACAGTCTCAAGGCCTTTCACGCCGCTCAGGTCGTTGTCTCCGAAAGTCGTAGCGCCAATGGATGCCCCGCTGAAGTCGGCCCGTTTGAGGTTCGCCGCGATGAGATGGGCCCCGGTGAGGTCTGCCCCGCTGAGGTTCGCGTCGATGAAGTGTGCTCCGCTGAGGTCGGCCCGAGTGAGGTTCGCCGCGCTGAGGTTCGCCAGGTTGAGGTTCGCCAGGTTGAGGTTCGCCCCGCTGAGGCGCGCTTCGTAGAACTCCGCCATGCGAAGTTCCGTTCTGGGGAGGTCCGCCCCGCCGAGGTCCGCGCGGGAGAAGTCCGCCTTGGAAATGTTCGCCCCGCTGAGGTTCGCCCCGTGGAAATCGGCTCCTCGGAGATCCGGGACTAATTCGGTGTTCGCCTTTCTCCAGCTGTTCCAAGCTCTCACACCTTCTAAGGTTTTTGCGAGATGTTCACGGTTCGCCATAGCGCCAGCCTCTCATTGGCGACGCCCATCATATCCTGCCGTGCTGATTGCGTGAGGAGAAAAGGAAACCGACCGAGCCCCCGAATGGACCGCCTAGAATGAAAGTTTCTCCCAACCCAGGAGAGGAGAAACTACGGTGAAAAGAAACCCCTTTGAAATCAGACTCCGGTCACGACTCTAGGACAACTCATATCAGCGGCTGAAGCCGACTCCGCCGGGGCGATCGGGTTCCAGACTGAAATAACTTCAGCGTGGCAGTGCCCTGCGAGCTTGAGCCGGGGGCCCCGCATTCTTGGATCCTCTGCTTCGGCGACGCGAGAGACTTGGGTCCAATTTGGGTCCATTCACTGCCGAAAACCGGGTAAAGCCGTGGTCTGAGACGCAGAACCAATCTAAGCGAATCATCAATATGGGTTATTGGTTGTTGCTTCGGGATCGGGGAGTCGGAGGTTCAAATCCCCCTCCTCTGGGTGAACCATGTTGTCCACATCCGATTCGGTTGCCGAGCGTCTGGTTGATTCTGAATGAAAGGGGCTTCTCCACCGACTGCGACAAGCAAATCGTGCCGGAGTCGTTCGATGACTGCAATCCTGTCTGCCACCAGCCGGGCAAGTGCATCGGCAACACGAAGTACTCGCGAATCGAAAAAACCTTAGCCCTCTTCCGTGGCCAAACCGCAGACGGTGGCTTTTGGCCGCAATGAACTTTCCCTCCGCTTTGCTTATCGCTCACCTTGGGGAGGTGCCGCCAGAAAGTCGTGAATGTCCGTGTACGTTGAGCTGCCACGCGGAGCCGTCGGCGTACTCATCTGGGAAAACACACCGCGTCCGTCAGACGGTGTGGGTGGCCTTGAGTAGGGCGTAGACGCCCACTGCGGCCGCTCCGGCAATTGCAATTCCTAGGAGAATCCAGAGCCAGAGTAACGATGGAGTTGTTCCGGTGCAGACGATCGTAAAAGGAGAGTCGGGATCGTCACTCTTCAACTCGAATTTTGCGATTTGGTCCCCGCGGGACGTAGGCGTAAACGACAACTCGAGCGTTTGCACCGGATCGCCAGGCTTGATCTGAGGAGGAAACGTCGGTGCATTGGAAACGGTGAAATCTGTGCTCCCGACGGTTTGTGCCGGGGCTTGCACATTCAGAGGCGCTTGGCCGAGGTTGAATAACGATACGGTGAGCTTTCCCGTGTCGCCCTTGCCGAGAGATCCAAAATTGAGGAAGCGGTTGGCGGCGAGACGTGGGCCAGGAGTGCTTTGAGAATGAATGACGGCGGAAACGGCGTCGAGCAGCGGACCGACGGGCTTGGCAAAGTCTTCATCACCGGTGGTGCGATCGCGGCCACTGCCGTTGAGGATAGCTTTGATTTGATCGGGAGTGAGATTGGGATTGGCTTGCAGCATGAGCGCGACGGCACCTGCAACCTTCGGCGTAGCGCCGGAGGTGCCGCCGAAACCGTTGACATACTTGGGGCCGGTGGGAGAAGAGGGAGCGGCGCATGTCATATCGTGATCGATGTCACCCGGAGCGCAGAGAGTAACGCGAGGTCCCCAATTGCTAAAGTCCGCGCGGACATTCTTTGAATCATCGTATCGCGTGGCTCCCACGATGATGGCTTTCGAGCCGGGCTGAACCTTATCGTCGCCGTCGGTGGAGACGTCACGGCCGCGCCGCCCGGCTGAATCGTTCGCAGCGGCGAGACAGACCGGGATGTTCTGATCGACGGCGTCGTTGATGGATTTGGCGTCGTCTTGGTTGGTATCGAAGGTGGCGTCGGCGCCCGAAGTACTGTTTCCGATGGAAAGGCTCATGACTCGGCGAACGCCGGGAGAAGGTTGAGCGGTGACCCAATTGATGCCACCGTTGGCGTTCCAAGTGTCTTGCTGACCGGCGGCGCCTTTGCGGGAAACCTGAATAAGCCAAAGGTCGGCGTCGAAGGCGAAGCCGGAAATGCCGATCCCATTGTTACCCGCGGCCGCCGCCAAGCCTGCCGTCCCGGTACCGTGATCCAGGGTGGCGAAATTGCTGCCGTCAATCGGCGGGTGGGGCACGGCAGCGGTCGGCGTAACCATGACATTGAAGGTCGTTTTCACATGAGGCTGCAGATCCTCGTGCGTGGCGAGAAATCCCTGATCGACGATGACGACGGCCACGTTCTTGCCCGTGATGGATTTGTCCCAAGCTTGATTGGCGTTACAGCGGAAGATATACCACTGGTCTTCCATGCCGTTGTTGTCGCTCTTGACGGAGTCGTCGACACCGAGGAGAGGATCGTTGGGATTCGCGCAGGTTTTCCGTCGCGGCAGTGGCCTGGCGCGTTCGACGTTTGAAAGCTTGGCGAATTCCCGCGCGATTGTTTCGACCGGAGCATTGAGCGGGAGATGAATGCGAAAGAGGTGGGCGAGATGGTCGGACTTCAGTCCTTTTTGACGGGCCTGCGCGACGAGATGGTCGGCCTGTTCGTAAGAAATTGGAACGGCTTGTTCGACTTTGTGGGCGCGCACACGGTCGAGGGTGCGGTGCAAGTCGTCGAGGTTGACCCCGTTCAAGCTGAGAAGGCGGGGTCGGGCGGCGCCACCGTGATTGAGGATTTGGGGCCGCACATTGTCTTTGAGTTTGATTTCGATGATGCCCGGCTCGTAGAGGTTCTTGGATCTATGCAGGTCCGGAAACAGTCGGGAGCGGCGTGGGGGTTGTAGCGGTTTGAACATGTTTCGTTGTGCTCCTTACGTTTCGCGTGATCGGTTCGATAACAAGTTGTACTTCTGGGCAAATTTCCTTTTGCTACTGGTTGATTATGTCGCGTCTGAAATTGTAACAACCGAGGCTCGCCCCGTTTTGCTCACGTCGAACCTCCCGATGTTGTGCTGGTCGATGTTCCGGTTTTGCTTGTGGCGCCTGAGTCAGTACTGCCGGACGAGCTCGTGCTGGCGGAGTTCGGGTCAGGCGGAGTCAGACGGAGCCACCCTTCGCTGCCATAGGCCGGGTCGGGAGGGAGGAGCGCGTCGGCGGTCGCGTTCGACACGGCGTCTTCGGCCCACGTTGTCACGTCGGAGCGATGGTCCCAGCTCCAGGTGCCTTGCAATTCTTTGGCGACGGGCATGCGGATCTGCTTCGGTTGCACAAGGACAGGTCCGAAGCGGAACGTCGGAGACAATTTTGCCAGAGCATCGTTGACCCATTGGCGGCGCATCGCGATGGAGGTGCGCGGCTGCAAACCCGCGGTCGCGTAGACCTGTGTGAGCGGCTCGACCAGCAGGGTGAGCTTCACGGTTTGATTGGGTTGGATGTAGATGGTGCCTGAGTCTTTGATGTCGATGTATGGATGAGTAACGGCGGACTGCCCGGTCTGCTGACCATTCGCGATATCGGAGGCGAAGTTTGCGTAAAAGTCTGGAACGAGATTGATTTGCTGGAGGAACCCGCGGTTGGGACCGACTTCACGGGCGAACCCCGCGGCTACGGCATCGCAGCAATAGAGTGTCTGGTAGTTGTCGTTGACAAAGTAGCCGAGCAGACCGTCCTGCCAATGGGGCAGCGAGCCGAGGCGAACGGGGATGCGGAGGGATTGGATTTCTTGCGGAGCGATGAGTTCGATGACGTCGAGCGTGACCTCGGCGCGCATGACGACCACTGGGTGCCCGACGAGGAGGCACATGTGCTCGTCGCCGATGTGACCGAAAGGATCGACCGCCCAAAGCGAAGAATCGATGGTGCGGAGGAGAGCGCTGAGTGCGGCTTCGCGGTCATCTTGCAGGGAGCTGTCGGGGCCGGCCCAAGCGAGAAGGCCTTGCGCGATCCCGGCGAGCGACGCGTTTTGCGGAATGGCTCGTTGCGGTGTCTGTCCGACGGTCGATGAAGTGCCGGGTGCGTCTTCCCAGACAACACCAGCGTTCGGATCGGGGCGGAGGAACCCGAGGTTGGAGCCATCGTCGGCGAAAAATTCGAGCGCGCCATCGAGATGATTGGGCATGAGATAGCCGCAGACAGGGCCGACCTGATCGTTGGCGTCGGAGTCGGAGCCGTCCGCCGCCGTGTAGCGCAGGCGGACTCGGGCCTGTGAAGTGAAGCGCGGAGGAAGCCCCGCGAGGCCTGGCGTTGCGGGAACGGTGGACAGCGTTTGCGAGAGTAGGAGTTTTGCAGGGTCGACGGGCGAGGTGTCGCTGGAGCCGGCGAGATCGACGAATTGGCCGAAGCTGTCCACGATGCGCAGGCGGTTGACCTTCAAATAACCGGCACGGAAGGCGAAGAAGAGACTAGGAATCGAGCCATCGGACGGACCTTGTACGCCGGCCTTGGGATAGCCGCCGCGAAGGTTGTTGTTGAAGGCATCGAGCGCACCGACCAGAACATCCATGCTTTCGAGCGTGGAGGCGATGTCGCCGAGCGTGGAGCGGTCGACCGGATCGACCGAGCCCGCGGCGGTGGCTGCGGCGGCCTGCGTCTTTGCGGTTGCGATGGTGAGATTGCTATACGCGCTGACCAGCAAGCGCGACAGGTCGGAGTGAAATTGGATGTGGGCGGCGGGGGCGAGCGACGCGGAGCCGCCGGCACGAGCGGCCTGATCAAGCGCAGTGCGGATGGTTTGCGCGGCAACTTTGGCGGCGCCGCCCGTGAGGTGGGCCCGCCCGGTTAGTGTGATTGGAGTGGGCGCGTTGGGGTTTGGGTTCTGGTCGTTTGTGCTTTCATTCGCGTCGCCAGAAGGCGGTGGAGTCTGCGGCAAGTAGTCGATCTCGTCAAGAGCCCACTCTTGTAGCGGCTTGGCGGACGGGATGAACTCGACTTCCCAATCGAGATGGACCGGGAACCATGGAGTATCGGGCGGTGAAATTCCGATTGGCGAAGGCAGCGTTCCAGCGATTCCGCTCATCGCGAGCAGAGGGCCGGGGTCGAAACGCGGATCCCATGCGGCCCACCACGCGGTTTGCTCCACGCCGAGGCGGGTGGCGACTTGAGCGGGGTCTATGCTGGGAATAGCGAGGGATTGCGCGGCAGGAGTGGCGCTGCCAGGGTCGAGAAGAACCAGTTCGCGGAGAAGGTCTTCGCACTCGATCGGGACGCTTCCGTTCTCGACGTTGCGCGTAAGCAGATCATCTCCGGTGACGCCGGTGCGAATGCCGGGGATAGTGGCGCCTGCCGCGTCCATGGCGGCGAAGCTGAGCTCGGTGACGCAAAAGCCAGAGAGGCGGCAGGCGAGCGTGCCGTCGGTCGTGAAGCGGCCATCGGCGCCGTATTTGAGCGAGCGTCCCGCGCCTTCGAGCAGGAAGACGGGATCTACGGGAAGAACCCAGCGGGGGAGCGGACGTTTAACATCGACAGGATGCGCGGGGGTTTGCGGAGTTGGCGGAGGTGCGTTGGCTCCTGAGTTGAGGCCGGAGATAGCAGCGCCAAGGTGTCCCTGGATGATATTGGATTCGGCGCTGACTTCCGGGGAGAGAAATTGTTGGGCTTGGACGAATTGTCCGGCGCTTTGAAATTTTCCGGGGCCGACGCCAATCGTGCGAGCAGAGTGCAACGGAGCTGATTTTGCTCCGGGCGATGAGGATGAGGACCCGGTGGCCGCTGGCGTCGATGAGGCGAAGATTCCGGGATCGGGTGTCACCGGCGCGCCGACTGGCGGATTCATCGGCGGCATCGATTGGGTCGTCACAGTTTCAATGGTGTAGCCGCCATCGATTGTGCTGAATTCAGTGCCGTGGAGAGCGTCATCGAGACGCGCGCGACCGTCGGGTTGTTCGAATTCTGCGAGAGCGCCGAGCGAAAACGCTTCGAAGAGATTGCCGTCATCGGGAGAGTTGTCGTCTTGCGCGACAAGCGTTCCCAGACCGTCAGTGAGCGTATTCGCGAGCACAACGTTGATTTTCGTGGGGTCGGGCGGACCGCCAGGCGCTTGCGCGCCGAGGAGGCCGGCGGGAAAACCAGGGAAGTCGACGCCGGGCCAACCGAGCGCGACGACATCGCCGTGGAGCAATGTATTTTGCGGCCACCAACTGCCGTCAGAGGTGTAGGCGGTTGTGAGCGGACCGCCCGTGTTGTTTAGTGGAGCACCGGTCACGCCGATGCTGGCGGCCGGGGAGGCAACGACGAAGCGCGAGTCGATGGTCCCAGTTGCGGCGATTGCGTCGAGATGCGTGCCGAATGGCGGCGGATTTGTGCTTGCGATCGGAATCTTGTATGTACCGCTAGGGACCGCTTCGAGAGTCTGCAGGCCCATCATGCTTGCGGCCTTCGAATATTCCAGATACATGCGCTTGATGACTTCGAATTCGCCGTCTTTGAGAGACCAGCCCAGATCGGCAAGCTTGCTTTCGAAGTCCTGTAGCGAGGCGAGTTGCGCGCTCCCGAGCGGATCCGTGGTCGCATCGGAATACCATCCGCAGACCATGTACGCGAGCGGGCCGGTCACATTGACGAGATCTCCGTCGTAAAAACCGAGGCGGTTCACGACGTTGTCGTAGTAGGCAGACCAGGTGACGTCGCCGGGACCGGCGGCAGTGACGGGATTCGGGCCGACATTGGCGTTGCCGGTTTCGGTCCAGCTATCGAGATCGATGACGGCGGGCGGTTGGTTGCCGTTGGCAGCGCCTTGATTTTGTGGGGGATCCCAAGCGCGCAGAACCCAGCCGCGGATGGCGCGGCGTCCGGGTATCGATGAGGCAAAGACGCGGACCACCAGCCAGCGGTCGGGGATGGCCGGGAAAGTTGCGGCGCTGGCGGTCAACGCGGAACTCGTGGACGCCCCTGAATTGGCTCCAGAGCCAGACGACACCGAGTTGGAGCTTGTGTCTGTATTGGGGCTCACGTCGCTGCCACGCGTGAGTGCCGATGGCAACGCCCAATGCAAATAGACGCCGGGCGGACGTGGCGCCGCGAGGTTTTGGAATGGTGGAGGCAGGTTGTCGCGGCGGCTGCTGATCGGCGCGTTGGGAGCCGGGACACGATAGGTGCAATCGGCCCAGACTGCGGCGGGTTGATTGGGGCGTACGACGAGCGCGTCCACTTCGATCGGCACCATCACGCGAGGAGTGCGCGGCAGACGCGGGTTCCACGTGGCGATCGTGCGCTCGGTGATACCGTGGGCAGCGGCAATCGAAATAGCGTCGTCGTTAAGTAGGGTTGCCATTCATTTGCACCAGATTCAGAAATTGGGTCTTGGTAGCGGCTTGCGCGACCCGGCCGGCAATCGAAAATTTCGGATTGAAGACGATCGAACCAGAGCTTTGCTCGCCCGCGTGATCAACCGTGCCCTGAAAATGTTGGCGGAATGGAGGGCTCAATGCTTCGAGCGCGAAGCTCCCTCCGCCAGTCAGCGGCGCGAGCGGCGGACTGGCTTGCTGAGTGAGCGTGGCCCACAGGGACGCGATGTCAATCACGCGGGTCGTTCCGGCGCGCATTGGAACCGGAATGGGAGCGGCGTCCGCGATTTCCTGCCCCCCGGAGTCGCGAGGCGTGAGGATGAATTGCTGCTCTTGATTCATTTTCACGCCGAATTGCACGCCGTGGTGCGGCTCTTCGAGCGTAACCATCTGCGGAATTCCGGAAAACATCGCGATCATGATCGAGGGCGAGAGGCGCTCGAGGCGAAGTGTTGGTAATTTCGCGGCTAGGACGTCAGGCGCGTTATGGTCGAACGGCTCCTGGATAACTTGGTTGTAGGCGCGGACTTCCATTTGTGGCCAGCCGGAGACGAGATAGGAGCGGAGGAGGAAGCCGGTGACGACGTCCGCGGGTTGCATGTTGGCCGTGTCGGTCGGACGAATATTCATGAACGACGCGCCACGCTGAAGCTGGCGAACGATACGCTCGGTTTGGTCCAGTTGCTGGCGGAGGGCGGGCTCTTGCGCCTGATGATGCGCTTGCTCACGCGTGCCCATCTTTCCGACGGCGAGCGCACCGTCAACGAGGCGATCGGTCCACGAACGATCGAGGTAGAAGAAGCGGACCGATTCGGTTGGCAGCATGCGTGAGTCGGGCACAAGATAGGTGAACGGCACACCGACCAGCAGCCGCAGGTGTGCGAGAAACGATTCCATATAGGGTGGCATACCGGATTCGGTCGATCCGGGAGCAACTTGCTGCGGCGTGGCCATGCGCTCGCGCAGCGCGGTAACGGTGTCGATCAGCGGCGTTCTCATGACGTGATCCCTGTTTTGACGTTTACGTTGTTGATGATGCGCGCTCGCGCGTTAGTCAACTGCTGAAGACCGGCGGAATCCGCGGCGGCGTCTTCGAGTGTTGCGTTGACGCGCACAGTTTGTGATTGCGGGGTGACGGCGCTGCCGAGCACACCGGATTCTCCACCCATCAGGTTGACAGCTTCGGTGGCGTCGGCGAGGTTGAACGCTTCCGTCAGAAGCGTTGGATTCATGCCGGGGGCGAGCGTGGCCAACTTCATGCGATAGGTGTCGACGAGCGTACCCGCGGAGCCTACGACTTTCGTCGCCGCGCTTTGCGTGAGCAGGGGCGTGACCGGGGCGTGAATGTCGAGGGCTTGCAGTGTGGGCAGTTTTGCTTGAACGGCCGTTAGCGAGTCGGAGTGCGTGGATGCACTGTAGGAATTGCGGCGCCACCGCATGAGATCTTGCGCGAGGCGGGCGTCGGCGGCGGCAAGTAAGCGGCCGGCTTCGAACGCGGCGGCGTAGGAGACATCTTCGCCGCCGGTTTCGGGCGTGGCGATGCGCGCCTGATCGGCAGAATGATACGGGCCGAGCAGGTCCCGCGTGAGCTGCAGCGGACAAAGAGGACCGCGATACCACGCGGTTTCTGTCGCACCGGAGCGATCGCCAACCTGCATGGCGATGTGGCCGGTGTCGGTGACCGGAGGATGGCCCTGCTCGACGGTGGCGCCGACCATGGCGACCCCGAGATTTTGCGCGAGTTCAAAAAACGTGCCGGTGCCGGTGCACTCGAATTGCCAGCTATACAGCAATACGAGAGTCGCGCTGGCATTGAAACGAATCGGCATGCGAATTGGCTGAACGATGGTACTCAGGCCGGGACCTTGCGTCGCGACGATGCCGGTGTTGAATTTGGTGTCGATAATAGGTATCTCGATCGGAAGTGGGTGCGTGACCGGAAGCGGCGTGATGATAATGGGCGGATTGAAGTCGATCGGTGGTTCGACCGGGTGTTTGATCGGTAAGATCGGTGCAATCGGTGAAATCGGCGTGATCGGTCGAACGATCGGCGCGATGCCTGCCCCAGCCTCACCAGCCGCTGCAATCTTGCCGGCATCGGATGTCGCGGTCTTGGTCTTGGGTGAACCCGACTCTGGACTGTCCACGCGACGCGCAACGTCGACCTGTTCGAGAATCACGGGATCGAGAATCACCGGCCCGCGACCAAACCCGATGGGGTCCCACAGGTCCTTCCGCCCTTCCAGGGAAACGAGGCAAGCGCGATATTTTTGATCCTGTGCTGGCAGGCGATTCGACATCACCACAGAAAACCAGCCGTTCGATGAGCCTGCCGCGAGTTCGCGGTCATCGACATTGACCTGCCGGACGTGTGTCAGCAGCGCGAGTTCGTTCATCGCGGGCAGAATGCTTTGCAAGAAACTGAGGTCGACCTGAATAGCGTCGCAAGTGATTCCCGAAGGGTTCGGCAACTCCATGGCGGTCAACGTAGCACCGGGTACAACGGTTTCAAGCGCCGCATTTTGCAGCATCGAGTATTCGCCCTCCTGCAGAAGCAGCAGCGCCACCCAGGGCAGCCGGCCTCCAGGTTGCTTTGTCGCTCCGTTGATTGGCGGCGGCGCAGCGCCGGCCGGAGAGGTCACCGTCGGATCGAACAAACGCTCCCACGGCAGCGTGCGATCGTAGAGTGCGATGTGGGGCAGCGATAGCGAAAAATCGCCATGACCATTTCGGGGAGGGAATGAACCGGCAACGTCGGCCGCACTCAAGCGGAATCGGGGACCTACCACGTTGAAATAGGAGTCGGACTCCGGGATCGGCAATGGTTCCGCGCCGTTATTCGCGTTCGTGTTGACGCGCAGGCGATAGGAATCGTCCACGAGCGGCGGCTGCATGGAGTCGAACATGAACATTTGCCCGGGAAGCGGATTGGTCGAGCTCATTGGTTCCCTCTCTTGCTACGGGTCTCTCTCACGGCTGGCCTCCGGCGTTTGTCAACTGCACGACGATCTGTCCGTCAGGAGTGAACGGCCCATCCGGAACGAGGTGCTCAGGGATGCCGCCGTTCATGCGAACCGCCCATTCCTGAGCAGTGCCGGGAAGACCGAGCACGCCGGAGATCCGCCATCCTGCAACGCTTGCGGCGGCAACGGTCGCATACGCGGCATTCGGATCTGGATTCTGTACGGTGTAAATCAGAGCGCGCCGCGCCCCACCTTCGACACGCAGCGGGGGCGTTGCCAGCGTGATTCCCGTCGTGGCAATTTGCAGATCGCCGTCGGCGGTCGCGGTGGGATCCTGTCGATCAAGCAGGAACATCACAACTGTGACCGACGTGGGCAGATACGTTTCGATTCCAGCTTGATCGAGCATCACGGCGCCGAGTTTCACCATCGCCTGACTGGTTTGTTTGTTGGCGCGGCCGACCACGTTGTGTTGTGCCAGGCGCAAGCAACAACCGCGGCCAAGCAGCAGAGTTGATGTGATTTGCGCAACGAGGTTGCCGCTTTGCCAGCCGACAATCGCCATGCTGTTTTGCGTGGAGACGGCGGCGGAGATGCCGCCGAAGGTCAGCCGAGGACCGATGAAGACTGCTCTCGGATTTGCGATCGGCGCAATCGGAGAGGCCGGCCTGATTGGCGGCGCGGGTATCGGCGTGGGCAATGGTACGGGCGACGGAACTGGCGTCGGCTGCGTTTGCGCGGCGGGCGGTTTGCCGAGGCAGGTGACGGCAACCATTGCCGTCCCCGCTGGCAGCGCGATGGTGACGCCATTGCCGGCATCAAATTCCTGATCGCTCAAAACCGTTCCACCGCGCGTCAGGCACGCGACGCGCGCCGCGTCGCCCTTGATCGCGATGGTAGACTCATTGGCTCGCGGGATGTCCCATAGATGCAGCGCTCCCGCCGGAACCGTGCAACCTTGCCCCACCAGATCCGTTGCGGCTTGAGTCAGTTCGCTGAGTTGCGCGGCAGTCGGCGTCACGCCGAAATCCGCGCTGCGGACTTCTCGTCCAGCGCGGCCGAGCAACGTCGAGCGCGGAGCAGTCGCAGCGTTTACGCGCAGTAACGAAGCGCCGGCAATCGATGTCGCGGTCGGCGCCGCCACACGCATCACGCCAGCCGCGGCGTTCGACACGGTCGTACGCTGCGGCGGCGGTGCGTCGCCGGTCTTGGCGACATTTCCTTGCAACACGGCGCGCAAACGTGGCTGCGTCAGCACAATGGGCGGAACAGACGGCGGGATAGTGATCGCGGGCGGATTCGCCAGTCCGACAGGCTTCATGGTGAGTCCTGTCGTGATGGGTGCAAGCCGCGGCGGGGCCGACCGGCTCCGCAGTAGGGATTGTCTTCCTGAAGGCGACAAGCCGGCGGACGGAAGCCCGGAAGCTTGCCGTGCCTCGGCGAAAAATCCGCTGCCCGACAACATCAGGCTTGCGACGTTCAAGACTTGCACGCTGCTCGCCCCTGCGGCCGAGAGTGACAACGTGTCGGCATCCTCTCCCCATGCCTGCAACTGCGGCAAATTCACAATTTGGGCGAACGGAAGTGGCCGAGGATTTTCCCCATCGACCAGCGTGCCGATCGGAATCATCGAAGTTGGATTCTGCGCCTGCGCCGTCGCAACGATTTGCAAGCCGGTCAGAAGACTAAGCGTGTTTGCTGCAGCTGGTGTGTGGGCAGGATCGGTGTAATGCCAGGTCGCTTCAGCAACTTGTGTAATGACCGGCGTGATGGCAAAGCACGAAGGCACGATGCGGTCCGTCCCTGCAACATTCGTCCATGTGCCGGGCGCGGACTCATACTCCAGCGTTATTACGTGCGTGCTGCTGACCGCTTCGATCGCCATTGGCGCAAGATCGACCTGATTCAAGCCGCCCGGCGTCGTGCTGATGCCGAAAATGTCCGTGTAACTTCCCGCGGGCATGCGCGATTCGGACTTGAACGAGAATTCTGTTGCGAGCTGCCACGGCGAGTCCGCGGCGCCGGCCGCGGGCTGCGCGCCCGCTGGCGTCGGCGTCAGAACACCGGTCAACGCGTGCGCCGCGACACCATAGCCGTTCGGGTCGCCGCCGTAAAGATACTTCTGGCGAAAAACCGTCCAGTCCGTCAGCGGAGCTTTGTTGGGAGCCGAGTCCGGACCGAATGCGACGGTTACGGAAGCGATTTCGAGATCCACGCTCAGTTCGCCATGCAGGGGGGGACCTTTCACCGTGAGGGTCGCGCCGATCGACACGCTGATATCAACGCTGATTGTGGTGAACCACAAATCGACCTGAATCTTAAACGTCGCACCGACGGAAATGCCGATATCGGCCTCGAAGAAAAATGGATCCCACGACGCCAGAAAATCCGCGTATGCCTTAAACCAGAGTTGCAGCCAATCGGGACCGTAGCTCACATCGAACAGCGTCCCGGTCATGATGCAGGAATTGGTCAGCGCGAAATAACATCCGCCCTGAAGGCTGAGAAATCCGAACAGGGACCAGTGATAGCCGACTCGCGGCACGTCCGGAAATTCCGCAGGCTTGGTGAACTGGTTGTTGTAACCGCCAATCGTCAGCACGAATTGCGACTGTGGGAACCACATGAAATAGGCAAAGCCGCCGGTGAGCTGACAGTCGCGACTGATCAAGTAGGAATTGTCGGTAAGCTGCGCTTGAATCGAGAGGATACCTTCGGCCGTGCTGAAGCGCGCCTTCAACGCAAGTTCGACATTGACGAGCGCGTCGTCATCGTCGGGCGGCAACGCCAGCCGCGCAACGCCCAGAATGCCGATCTCGAACCCGCGATCGAGCGCGATGTAGAGCACCGCTGTGACTTGCACGAGGTCCGCGATCGATGCGTGCAATCCCGCAGCGAGCCAGAAGCTGCCCCGCTGCGGAGGAAAGGCGGTCGAGAATTGCTGCAGCGTCCCCATAGGATTATTGGCGAGCGCGCCGCCGTCATCCAGTGCCGCAACCAGCACGAAGTCGGGGATTTTGTTCATGTCAGTCGGCGGAAGAATTTCGCGGTTGTAGCCGACGCCGAGCCCGAAGCCTTCGAGGATGATGCATGGCGGAATCGTGATGGTAATAAAGGCGCCGAGGAAAACGAACAGCGATGTGTACTTGTCCGTTCCATCGGTGGGAGTCGAATATGCGCCCACAGCGACGAAACCGTACTCGCTGATTTGCATCAGCAGCATGCCGTCGTATTCGATTGTGCCGCCCACGGTGTTCTTGAGCAGCGCTCCGGCGATGGTCACGCCTGGCGAGGAGTAGCCAACACCAAGGCCCTTCAGATCGAGACTCCACCGGCCGGGATTGTTCAGCGAGGCGAACGGAATCGTGACGCCAAGTTCGTCGGCCTGCGCGGTGAAGCCCGCGACTTGCACACTGCCATCGATCAGCATCGCGAGGCCCGGATCGGACGTGATCTCGACGCCGAGCTGATCGATGTAGATCGGTCCGAACGAAGTTTGAATCGGAATCCACAGCGGGCCGAGGCTGCCGCTGAACAGCGGGTGGAACTGTGCGTCGCCGAGCGGCGATTCGATGTACCACGCACTGATGTCCGCGCCGGGATTGACCGGCTGCGTGTCGCCGCCGCTGCCACCAGAGTCGGAGCTGACCAGGCTCGATGCGACTGGATTGCCGCCGACGCCCCCGCCGGTGAGTGAGCCCAGAGGCAAGCCGACTTGATCGAGTTCGAGGCCGGCGCCGAAACCGTTAACCGTTTCGTTCGCGCCGATGTCCCAGGAAAGAAAGAGGTACAGGTCAGCCCCATTCATCCGGAAGTCGTCGGTTTTTACCAAAGGCTGATCGTTGGCGCCTTCGAGGCCGAGGCCGACGCCGATGAAATCGATGCGTGGATGGAAGGCAGTGGTCGGACTCGTTTGCAGAAGATAGAGCGCCAGTCCGGTATCGGTAGGATAGAGCGGCGGGCCGGTATCGGAGGAGGGGGTCATCGCCTTGCCCCAGGCGGCCGGAGCACCGAAGCGGATGTCGATCGTCATGGAGTCGAGCGGAATCGGCAGCGTGCCGCTGAGCGCGACGCCGGCGAGTGTCGCTCCGGTGGAACTTGTCACCGGTGGCGCGCCGGAAAGTTTCAGTCCGCCTGGCAGCGTGAAGCTGATTGCGTCGAGCAAGGGCCCGAGCGCTCCGATGATCATGTTGGTCACGCCACCGACCCACAGGGCCGGCATCGTGAACACACCTGCGTCGCTGAGCAGCCCTGCCCCCTTCAGCATCTGCGTGGTGGTCACGGTCGCGCTCGGCCACAACGGATCATCCAGCAAGTCCTTGCACGCTTCGGTGATCAACGTGCCCGCGAGCGGCAGAATCAACTTGAACGCGAGATCGGTTGCGAGCGCGGGCGTAGTCGTCACGCTGGGCGTCGGCGCGATGTTGATGGTCAGCGACCCTTTGTCGCTCCCCATCGCAAGCGGCAAGACTTGCACCGTCAGTCCCGATGCCTGATAAGAAATTGAGAGTTCCGGCGTGATAGGAACCGCCGGAATCGCCGACTGGAGATCAAGCGCGAGGCTCATGGCGAGTTGGACAGGATTGCTCGCGTTCGATGGGCTGATGGTGACGCTCGCGCTGCCTTCGAGCGCGCCTGCGAGCGTTCCCGTCGACAGCTTGAAATCCGCCAGCGCAACGCCCACCGTAGGTCCCGACGAGGAATCCCAGCCCGCCGTTAAGGCCAAAGTGGCGGAGTCCGTATCGGGGATCTGGAAACCCCACGTCACTGTAGCGCCGCTCGACGTCACCGTCAGCGGGAAACTGCCGGTCAGGCTGCTGAACAGATTCTTCACCGCGGTCGCGATCGCCGATTGCATCGTCGAGCTGAGCCCGGCAGCGCTGGTCCAATTGCTTTGCAGCAGCGCCTGGAACTGAGAGGTATGCGCCGAGAATTTTCCAGTGCCGTCGTAAAGCTGAAACGCCTCAGCGACGTCGAGCACCGCAGAAAGCAGGGTGGAAGCTATCCCGTCGGCGGGAAGAAGAGCATCGAGAACTGCAGGCAGCAGCGCGGTCGCGCCCGCGGCCAGCGAGCTCAGGCCGCTCACGGTCGGCAGCAATTGAACTGTTGAGCCGGGCTGCGGCGTGACACTCAGCGTAACGCCGCTTGGCGAAACGCCGAAATTCACGACGACGCCGGTCCACACCCCGCCTGGCAGCGGCGAAATCGTGAGCGTAATCCCGCCGACCAGCGTGACGTGCAAGTTCTGATCAAACGCAGTGGTGAGCGAGAGATCGAGCACGCCGCCAAACCGCGAGGTCGTCGCTAATGTCAGTGTCGTCGGTTGCGCTGCCGTGTTGTTCCCCGAACTGCTGAGTTGCAAACCTCCCGGTAACACCCACGCGTTGCCCGAGCCGCTGCCAGCAACCGCGTTGATGGTTTGCAGCAACATCGTGAGCGTCGCCGGATCCAGTCCGCCGCCCGACGCTCCGAGCCCGTTCGCATTGTTGATCGCTGCCGATGGCGCCGCGAAAAAGCTGTCGAGCGGGCCGAGGGGCAAACCCGTGCCAACAATCGATTCGAGGATCGCCGATGCCGCGCCTGAAAAAAGCAACCGTGGTAGCGCGTCGTTCAAAGCTGCGACAAATTGAGCGCTGTTGAAGGGCACAAGCGGCAGAGGCGCGAGCCATGGCAGCGCCTGGATCGTGAGCTGAGCGTTGTTCGTGCTATACGTGGCTGAAAATCCGCCTACCGAGAGTGTCGTGTCGAGTCCCGCCGAGAATGGCCCGACCACGATGTGTCCATCGAACGTCAGGGAGGCGTTCGCCGCCAGCGTAAGTGCTCCGCTCGCTCCTGATTGCGTCCGCAATCCGATCGTCCAGGGCGAATTTGAGACGTAGAGCTCGAACGGCATTCCCGGAACCGTCGTGGACCACGGCCCTGTCCCGGGTCCGGTGAATCCGGCGAAGGTGCCGCTGCTGAGTGCAGACGGAAGCTGCGCTGCAAAATACGACGAGGCGTCCGCCGTGATTGCATTCCAAGCATCGGCCGAAACACCAAATCCTCCGTGCGTATCGGGTACGACTACTTTCAGCGACTGCATCCACGCCAGCCATTGTCCGAGCCCCGAACTTGGTGCCGGTGCTGTCGCCGTGATCGTTTGCAGCACCGCGCCGAGCAAAGGCTGCGCGTGCCCGTCGCCGAACGAAATCAGATCCGTGACCGGCCCGTGGAACGACGCATCGTGCAGCAGAACCTGGGGCGTCGCCGTCGATACGGTCGCGCCGAACTGGAGATCGACTCCAACTTCCGCCCAGCGCACGCGCACGTCGAAGAGGGGCAAATTCACCCCCGAAAATGCGCTCGATGCTCCAACCAGCCACCCGCCGGGCCGGCTGATTTGCGAGCGGATGCGCACGCCTTGCGCCGCACGCGCAGGCTCTGCCGCGTCCGTCGACAATTTCATGCGGAGCGCGTCGAGTCGTACCGATGTATCGACGAAAACATCTCCGGCGGTCGTGATCGGCGTATCGAAATGCGTTCGCAGGCCGAAACAGAGGTGAGTCGGCGGCGGCGCCGGCGTACCCCCCGGGCTCGCCGCCAAATTTCCCAGCGCCGTGAGCCACGACGCAAGCAAATCCTGCAAGGCACCCGTCAGTGTTCCGCCAAGAGCCAGCGCCGGCCGGCCGCCGGTGTCGAGGTTTGTGCCGCTCGTGTAGTTGAAATCGGCCGCGGGATACGTCGCCGCCACCGGAAGTCCGCCAGCCGTCGACGTCGGTGTATACGCGTCGATGGCCGTCAGCATGTGCGCGAGCGCTACGGTGAGCTGGTCGTTCGGGGCGGGCGAAGGCACCAGCTGCTGAATCAGCCGCAGCGCGTTGCCTTGGTCGGCATCGCTCAGGAACGAGAGTGGCGCTCCGCCGTGCGGCGTTCCCAGTGTGATCAACCCTTGTACTTTCGTCGCATTCGCCGCCGTATACGTCCGCGCTGGAATGCCAGCAGTCGAGTGCGCCACAATCGTCACCGCTGCATTGCCGCGAATCGCATTCAGCTGATCGACAATGTGGCCGATCTGATTTTGCAGCGATACAACGTTGCCACTGCCGTCGTCCTGCAGCGTTGCAGTGTAATAGTCCACCGACGCGGTGACATCGCTCAGATCGATCGTCTCAGGATTGGCTCCCGCGACATTTAGATTGAATGTCGCACCGGGATCGGTCGTCCCGTGCAAGCTTGCGCTGGTTAGCAAACTCTGCCAATCCGCCGGACCGCCAAACTTCGGACTCAACAACAACACCGTGCGGGCACCCGCCGCTCCACCCGCCCACGTATCGATCTGCGAAAGAATCTGTGTGATCGCGGCCGGATCCTGCGGCAGGGAAGGATGCGCCGAAGTAATCGCGGGCGCTCCAGGCGCGGGCGCGATCCAACTACCGCCGCTCGGCACCGCTGAATTCGACGTAACAACGCCATCGCTCGCGTTTAAAAATGCTTGGAGTGTCCCGAGCGAAGTCGCCAATCCATCCGGATCGAGTCCCTTCAAAGCCGAATCCAACCCCGGATAGAACGCAGAAATCGCACCCACCGCATTGAGCAACGACGAATAGTCCGTCACAGCTCCAGCCCGCGCAAGTAAAGCCGACGCCCACGCTGTCGGCGTCGTCGTGACTCCCGCCGATGAGTCGAGCCATACCAATGCCTCTGCGGCCGGTGGCGATCCAGCAATCATCGGCAACGCCCACGGATTGTCATAAGTTCCGGATCCCGTCAACGGCAAATCAAATGTAGGGGGCGTCGTCATCGTGTCCGAAGGCAGCGCGTCGCCGAGCAACGCATTCAGCCAGCCGAGCGCAGGCATCAGGAACGGCATGCCTTCCTTCGACACATTGAGCGCGACGGCGTTGATCCAATTTCGCAGCGATGTAACCGGATCGGTGAATAGCGCTCCCGGCGTCGCCCCTTCCAGCGTCGGCCAATCCACCGGTAATCCTTCGAGACCGTCGTGAATTCCCAGCAGTCCCGTCAGTGACAGCCCGGCGATTCCACCCCAACTGAACGACGCGCGCGCGACCATCAACCGGATTAACATCTCGAAATCTTCGAGAGGAATTCCCAATCCTGCTGCCGTCGTGTCCGGGTGTGCGAAATCGAATCCCGTCGCCGGCGGGAACTGCAGTTTCGGTAGCGCTACGACCGTCGAGCCGGACATCACCGAGAAATTGTTGACGCCGGCGCTCCATGTCATGCCCGTCTCTGGCACCCAATCCATTTCCGCCTGCAATCCGTCGGCTTTGATGGTGAATCCCGCGATTTGCGGCACCGAGGGGATCGGCGACAACATGAGATAAATATGTTGTCCGGCGAAGAAGGTGACGTTGCCCGCCGTTCCATTCGCCGGAAGATCGAAACCGAGCAATTCCGACACCCATTGCAGCGAGGCGGGCATACGTTCCGCGAGCGCGCGGAGCCCGATGCGCAGTTGCTGCGGATCATTCGCGTTGCCGCTCGTTTGCGCGTTCCAGGCGATCAGTTCCAACGCAATCGCGTTATCCGCGGCCGCCGCGAGCGGCACGCGCCAGGGATTGGCTTGCGTGCCCGAAGTCGCCGCTTGCGCCGGCATCGCCAATCCGACAAGCTGCGCCAACTCGTTCAGCAAAATCGGCCATTGTCCGTTCAACAACACTGCGCGGTGATATTGCGCGATCGCTCGTGGTGGATTGCTCACCAACAGTTTTGGATCGAGCACGGGCCAGCCCGCCGAGGCGTTCGGCGGCGGGATCAATCCCGCCAGCGCGGCCAGATGCGCGCCGATTCCGTCGCCCAAAGCGGCTGCCACCGCGTTTCCGATTGCCGCTTCCACCGTTTCCGCGTTCGTCAAATCCAGGTGCGGATACGTCGTGCCCGCGAAGGTCACACCATCGAGTTCCACGATCGGCTGCAGCTTCGAGTTCGCCCAGACAAATCCCGCGCGCATCGATTGCACAGCTACGGCGCCGCTGCTCAGCGTCTTCGCCGGATCTCCCGGCGCGATGACCGTCACCCCCGCCGACGGCAGCAATGCCGCGGGTGTGGAGCCCGCCAGGGGAATACTCGCGAAGATAGCTTGTGCCTCGATGCTCAACGGCGGATTCTCGTCGGACGGCACGATCGTCGCCTGCAACCCGATCTGCATTCCTGTCGAGTTCGTCGCCGACTGCAATCCCACAACAATCGCCAGGTTCGAGTTCGTCGCCGAACCAATCGGAAAGATCGGCACGATCCATTGCGACGGCGGCGTTCCGACCGAGGTCACGGTCGCGCCCTCGACACCGAGCAAGCCCACCAAATTCTGCAGCCACGTTCCGATCTGTGGCGCTTCGCCTTGTACCAGTGTCGCAAACCATTTCTGGATCGCCTGCGGATCCGAGCCTAGCGTGGTGAACGGAAAGGCCGGCAGGTCGCCGCTCATGCCGAGAAGCGGCAACAAGAATTGCGCGATCGTCGAAGCTTCGCCTGCCAGCATGCCGCCGGAATTCGACGACAGCTCGTGAATCGCAGCCTGAATCAGCGCCAGAACCAGATGCGTTGCCTCAGCTTGCAAATTCGAGCCGTCGAGCGTTACATCCGCCGCCGCTCCCCCGTCGATCGACAATCCTTCCAGCGTCACCGTCACCGCTTCCGCCACGGACGGCTCAAGCGACACAATCGCCGCGATGCGTACCGCATCCAGGGCAATTTCCGGGGTATCGATCAGATCGTTGAGACGCACCGTGGCGCTCAACTTGAGAGGAGATGCTGCTTGGCCAAACTGAATGATCGGGGCCGTGTCGTTTTGCGCTTCGAAAATCGGCAGGCTGAGTGTCAAGCTCGCGCGGGGCGGCGAATCGCTCGCGTGGATTTGTCCCGCGACACCGAAGATCGCACCTCCATTCGGCGCGGGCATTTCCGTCAAGTACAGGTTTCCGAGAGGCTGCTTACCGAGCATCGGATGCCACTTCTCGCCGTTCGCCAGATCGGGAATCGTCGTGTCAGGCGGAAAGATATCGGTGAGGAGCTGCTGAAACGCCTGCCGCTGACCTGGATCGCTTAGGACCGTTGTGATGTTCGAAAGCGGATCGCTGAACCAGTTGGTGTCGACGTTGCCGTCGGTGCCGATGAGTCCGATCGCCTTTCCCAGATCGGCCAGTTGCGGATTGAGATCGGCCCCGGAGATCATGATGACGCTCCCGGTCCGTCAGTAGCCGCAAGCGGCGCGCCGGGCTGCAGCGACAATTGCCCGGCGGTCACGCCGATACCGCGTGGCGCCACTCCGGTTTGCGACGCGTGATCCTTTGCGAGCCCCAGCAGCGCGGCCCACACCGCGTTTTGCAGCACCGTTCCCCATCGCGCTGCGAGCAATCCGTTGCCGGTCGGAAATGCGTCCGTTGTCGCCACCAAACCTGCGGCTTGTCCCGAATTTGCGAGCGCGAGCCGCATCACCAGCGGCGTGCGACCCGTTTGATCGGACTCAAGATCGACCGCCACGATCAGCACGCCTCCGTCGAGCATCTTTACCTGCACGCTTTCGAGATGAACGAGAACTTCGTCGCCGCCATCGACCCACATCACTGGGGCCGGCGCGGCGCCGGCCGCGCTTGGCGACAATTGCGCCAACAACGCGCTACGGCTCCCGTTGGCGGGCGTGCCTGCGATTCGCGTAGCCAACATGGCCGCCAGTGTCGGCTCGTCGAACGTATTGGGAATCGCACCGAAAGCAGGTGCGATCGGCGTCACGGGCAAAGGCTGCGGCGGGACGACCGGCGGTTGCATCGGGACACTCCTAAAGGCTGACGAGAACCGTGGTTCGGTAGGTGGAATTCGGCAATAAATAACCAGGGTCGCCGTTCCGTTCGGTTCGTTCCGTCGATGATACAAGGGGTGTCAAGTCCACCCCTGTTGATAATTGGAACCGAACGCGGGATCTCATCCAAAATGCAAGTTACAACGCAACGTTTCCCAGAGTGGCATGGCTGGCACGTGGCACGTCGCGGCCTGAAGCTATCTCTACCGCCTACGAGTGACGGAGATAGCGATTCAGCGAATCCTGTAAGATACGCGAACGTAAGCACCACGGCGACGTACTACATTAAAGACCGCCGCTTCGGATGTTCGGAATGCCACGTCGAAACTCGAAAATTACATAGCAAAATCTGCGGGGCCCGCCCGGGAACTGGATCGCTCCACCCGGTAGCAATCGGAGCGGCGGTGGAGGTAACAAAGCCGCCGAGGCCTCCGGTGTAGAGGGTCGCGTAGGCGACTTGGCGAGTCTGCAGGCCGTAACGCGAGTGAACGCTGAGCAGGCCCCGAAAACGATAATGCAGGAGCCGACCCATCCGAAATTTGGGGAAGGCCGAGGTCGAGGGATTAGTCATGAGCGATTTAGTCTCTCGGACCTGCCGGGGTAGTGGCGACAGCATGCAGACACAGAGGATCAGACGCAACACGGGAAGCCCCAGCGGTGATCGCAGTCGCGATCAACTGGCAACTCGTGAGAGACAGGCCGGGCCGTATGGGGTGACGGAGAGGCTCGCAGTACTGACGAAACCGGGTAATGCCGGTGGAGGGAAGGGGCCTCAGTTGAAAGGAAACGCAAGAAGCGACGAAGACGGAGGGATTGGTGTCGAACCTAACAACCCCAGCCAGTGTTCAGAAGTTGCAGACGGCGTTGCACGACAAAGCGAAGGGATCGCCCGACTTTCGTTTCCATGCACTGTATGACAAGGTGTACCGAAAAGACGTTCTGGCCTTCGCCTACGAATGCTGCAAAGCTAATGGTGGAGCGGCAGGAGTAGATAGCCAAACGTTCGAGGACATCGCGGCCTATGGCTGATCTGCCGTCGGAACAGTACGCCTATCGGCAAGACCGCAGCGCATTGGACGCCGTGCAACACGTCCATAAGCTGATCAACCACGGCCATGGAGAAATCGTAGACGCAGATCGCAGCAGCTACTTCGATACCCTTCCACACGCCGAACTTTTGAAGTCGTGCCCCACAGGCCGATGGCGTCGGCTCCACTGCCGGTGATTGTGTTGTTCCAGATGGCGGCGCCTTTGGTGTTGTAAGCGCCGATACCATCCCACAGAGTACTCTGTGGCTCGATTGTGTTGTCGTAGACCGTCGCTCGAATCCAAGGGTTGGTTGGATCGTTCCAGAGATAAACTCCCCCAGAATATGATCCTGTTGGCGTGAACTGGTTGTTATGAATGAAATACTGCGATGGCTTACTGGGAACGAAAACAGACAGCCACGGCACGACCCACATGCTGTACCAAATTCCCGAGGAAGAGTTGTAGGAAAATATTGAAAACAGAACTCTGGGAGGCCTCAATGTCCATTCCGACAAAGAGATTCTCAAAGACGTTTCCTGCCGAAGAAGCTCCCCCGATGAGCCACGTCTTCTACGTCTAGTCGGCGTTGGCCAGGGGGACTCGCGTTCCCCTGGCCGACGCCGTTTAGGCAATGACCAGCAAAAGTGGACGGGCGAACCCATGGATCCGACCTTGAAGTCGAGGGTTTTAGGCGGCGGCTGGGTTGGAATCTCCGCTAGCCGTCGATAGGATGGTGAACTTCATTACGCGAGTCTTGCCGCCGCAGTCACAGGCAAGGTCGTGACAGGGACCATCGACGTAGCAGTGGGTGCCCGCGGGCAGCGGGAGCCCTGCGCTCCGATGCTCAGTCAGGGCTGCCTGTAGCGCTTCGGAATGATTAAGACAGAAGAGCGGGTACATGTAAGCCTTTGCCCCGACGGCAATGCCAACCCAATATACTTCTTTGTCATTTTGGGGCCTGCGGCCCGCGAAACCTTATGAAAATTATTCCGGGTAACATGGCAACAGCTGGGAGGGGCGAGGTCGAATCAGCAATGGATAAGTCGAGGCCGTTTCTTTGTCTGATCCGGAGCGTGCGTGATTGAGCGAATAATTGGGCGTCGTTGTCTTCCTCTCAAGGAGCAGTGACAGCCCGCGACCCTGGTTAATGTAAGTTGCGGCACGCTCTCCACTCCTGGCAGGAGGAAGCTGATGGCTTACAGAATAGCGGGAATTGACGTTCATAAAAGGATGTTGGCCGTGGTGGTGGCCGACGTCGAAGGCGAAGGCGAGTACCAATTTGAGCGACGGCGCTATGGTAGCAACCCCGCCCATCTGCGATTGCTGTCCGAATGGCTGATCGAACAGCAGGTCGAGGAAGTAGTGATGGAGTCGACCGCGCAATATTGGAAACCGGTCTGGGGAGGACTGGAACGGTACTGGAAGCCGAGCTGCCGGAAGCGGGAAGGGGCAGGCTCGATGTCCGGAGCGCTGCATCTGGCACAGGCGCAGTCGAATCGCGGGCCGCGGGGACGGAAGAAGGATTTCCCGGATGCGGAACGACTGGTGAAGCGGCTCGTGGCCCAAGAGCTGATCTTGAGCTTTGTGCCCGATGCGGAACAGCGACTATGGCGAACCGTGATGCGCAGAAAGTATCAACTGACGCGCGACCGGGTACAGTTACAGAACCGACTGGAGAGTCTGCTGGAAGAGACCCATATTAAGTTGTCCAGTTTGGTCTCGGATCTGCTGGGTGCGAGTGCACGGCGTATGCTGACGGCGCTCGCCGACGGGGAAACCAACCCCACGGCTCTGGCCGCTTTGGCCGATAAGAAGTTGCGCGCCACGCAGGCCCAGTTGTGCGACGCGCTGGCCGCCTGCACGGAGCTCAACCCCGTTTACCGCCGGCTCCTGAAGATGGTACTGGAGGAGTTGCAATTCCACGAGCAGCAGATCGTCAAACTGGAGCAGGAGATGGCGAGCCTACTCAGCCAGCACCAGGAGGCAGTGCAGCGTCTGGCGGAAGTGCCCGGTCTGGGAGTGGATTCGGCGCAGCAAATTATCGCCGAAGTCGGCGCCACGGCAGCGACCTTTCCCTCCGACAAGCAGCTATCCTCGTGGGTGGGAGCATGCCCCGGAGATGAAGAGAGCGCGGGAGTATCCAAGAACCACCGCTCCCCCAAAGGCAACCGCCACATGCGACGCGTTCTCAATCAATGTGCCAACGCTGCGGTCAGGGTGAAAGGAAGCATCTTCGAGATCGTGTATCGCCGCCTCGCACCACGCTTGGGACACAATCAGACCATCGGGGCGATTGCCCATCGGCTTTGTCGGCTGATCTGGATGATTTTGCACCAAGGGATCCGCTACGAGGAACGGGGCCGGGACGTGCACGAAAGGTCGAAGCGAGTACGCACTGCCAGAATGATTCGGCAGCTCCGAAGCCTCGGCTATCGGGTCGAACCGCTGACTGTTCAACTCAATCCAGCATGAGGCCCGGGGCGGATTTTCGACCCTGCTGGTGAGGTAGTTGCTAGCGAAATTAAACATCATTTAACTCCTTGGTGCGAATTGGACGCCAACGTGAGCGTCCTCATTTCCTAGATACTGGAAATTCGCACTGATCCTGGGTTTCGCGAGTCAGTGGGTTCGCCCAAAATCCGGCGGGGAGCTCGCCGGCCAATCGGGAACCAATCAGTTTTGCCAGTTTTAATGGGAAATCTTGCAAACCGCTGTACTGAATAACGGGCAGGGACCCTGAGAGGTCGGCTTCCTAGCTGCGAGTTTCCGATTCTTGGTAACCGCCCAAATACAAGTGCCCCTATTGGGCCGGGCGTGACCAATTCACACCCGACCGGATTCAGTGAGCGAACCGGACCAGTAAGACGCTTTCCTTAACCAGATCCTCCCCCGCGATGGTTGGAGATGGCAGTTGCACCTGCCCCCTGGAGTGAGACAACCAGTTAAGAGATATTTTGCCGTTCGCTGAAAAATGCTCGACCAGCGAACCGAGTTACCGCACACTGGCCCCGGTTGGTGAAGCGGAGGCGGGCTGTGGTGGAGACCACCCCGCCAAGGAATAGCCAACTGAAACTCGTCGAGGCCGATGAGCGCCAGGGGCAGGCTCGAACACCTGCTCCCGGCGTTTTCCCACCCAGACATCGGATCGATAGATTTCCCATGCCTTAGAAAACTCACCAGGAAAGCTGCCGCGCAGCGGCCTCCAAGTTTTGCGCTGTCCGTTGGGCCTCGAACTCGCTGGGCGGTACGTAGCCCAGCGCCGAGTGCAGGCGTTTCCGGTTATAGACCTTTTCCAGGAACTCGCCGATCGCGGCACGCGCCTCGGCCAGATCGCGATACTCGTTGCGGTACACTTCCTCGTACTTCAGCGTTTTCATGAACGACTCGCAGGCGGCGTTGTCGTAGGGATTGCCGCGCCGACTCATGCTGATGGCGATGCCGTTCTGTTTCAGCAAGTCCGTATAGTCGGCGGAAGCGTACTGCACACCGCGATCCGAGTGATGCACCAGTCCTTGAGTTACGATGCGGCGCTGGAGTGCCATGCGCAGCGCGGTTAACGTCAGCTCGTCAGCGAGCCTGCGGTCCAGGGCCCAGCCGATCACCCGACGGGAAAAAGCGTCGAGGATCGCCGCCAGAAATACGAACTCTTCCGCCAGTCGGATGTAGGTCAAATCCGCGATCCACAGCTGGTTTATGCCCGTCAGCACCAGGTCTCGCGCCCGGTTCGGATAAATCATGCGACCGTGGTTGGAATCGGTGGTGACAACGAACTTGCGTTTGCGCACGCACAGCAAATTGTCTTCGCGCATCCGTCGATACACCCGCTTGGGATTCACCGTCCCATCCCTGGCGCCGCAACTCGGCGGTGATGCGTGGCCGTCCGTAGCACGGCCACTCCAGCGCGATGCGTTGGATCGCATCCCGCAACTCCATGTCGCCAGCACCGGCCTTGCGGTCCGGATCGAAGCGGTAGAAACTGGACCGACTCACCCGGCCCAGCTCCAACCTGCGTCGCATGGTCAGTCCACCGTCGGCCTTCATTTCTTCCCGGACCTTACGGTAGACTGCGGATTTCCATTCGATGCCTGCAGCATCCGCTGCTCTTCGATGCGCTGCAAGCACCCCTTCAAAAAATCGATCTCCAGGGTTTGCTGCCCGATCTTACGTTCCAACTCGGCGATGCGTCCTTCCGACCAGCGGCGCTGCCCGTGGCCGGGAAACGCGTTCCCCGGCCCTTGCCGGAACTCACTGCGCCAGCGATGCAGCAGGTTGGGGTTGACTTCCAACCCCCGCGCTACTTCTGCGATGGAAATCCCCTGTTCCAGCCGCTGGATCGCGGCCAACTTGAACTCCCGTGTGAACCGCCTGCGAGACAATCCCATGACTCATTTTCTCCATTCCATGGATTTTGTCTCTTAACCGGTTGTCTCATTTTTGGGGGCAAGTCCAAGTTCTCCCGTGCAATGTCCAAACCTTGAGTTCACGATAAAGGTTTTGGGAGCCACTCAGCGCGAAGATTCGGAGGAGAACGTGATCGAGGTGTAGAACGGCTTGCCACACAGCAGCGCATCGCAGTTGAGCAGGACCCTGAGTCACCAATCATGCGAACGAGTACAGGACTTGTAATTGAACGGCCCCCAAGGTAAGATTGTCTTACCATGCAGACCAAGGTTTCGACCAAAGGGCAGGTCGTCCTTCCGGGTCCTCTCCGCCGCCGGCTTGGCATTCGTGCCGGGGATCCGCTCGACGCCAACATTGAGGCTGGGCGCATCGTGTTAACACCTCGCAAGAAACGTCGCCAGCCGGCCAAGATTGTGACCGACCCCATTACAGGATTCCCTGTTCTTAGTGCGGGTTTTGATGCTCCGGTGTTGACCAATGCAGAGGTCGAAGAGATCTTGACAAACTTTCCATGAGATATCTGCTCGATGTGAACACTCTTGTTGCGTTGGGGTTCGCTCAGCATGAATTCCACGACCGGGTCGCCACTTGGTTGAGGTCGCAACAGTTTCCGCCCCTAGCAACCTGTTCGATCACCGAACTGGGGTTCATAAGAGTCCTGGCGCAAGCCCCGGCTTACGGATTCACCATTGCGCAAGCGCGAACCCTGTTGCTTCGGCTGAAAGAAACCGATAAATCACAATTCACATTTATCTCGGATGATCACGATGTCTCTCATCTTCCAACCTGGGTAAAAACTCCAAAGCAGACGACGGACGGCCACTTGGTAAAGCTTGCGAGCGCAAACGGATTGGTTCTTGCGACTCTAGACCGAAAAATTCCAGAAGCCTATCTTATTGCTTAACAGCTAATCTGGCTTGTGCGCCCAAGCGCGCAAGGCTCCCGTTACGGACGATACCAAGCCATCAGCCGCAGGTTAGGATTTGCAGACCGTCGTGCGTGGGCGAGGGTAGAACGAAAGGTCCTACCTTGATTGCTCTCGTGTGTTGCGCGAGGATTTCCACGTTCTTCAAGGCCATAGTGCCCCCTTCCTGAAGGGTTGAAGGCGGGCGAGTCACTACGCTACCAAGCGGCGGTTCGCCGCGTTTGCGGCTTGGGTATTCGGAGCGGTTTGGCACGCGCAGTACCTGTTTCGGCCCGTCTGGATGGATGCGTTCGGACTGACTCAACCCGAGTTGCGGCAGATGGTGCGGTGGTGGAGTCCACATCTGCTTAGCGTGGCAGTTTGCGTCCTGTTTGCCTACGGCGTGGCGTGGCTCCTTGCGTGTCGTGGACGGAGAGGGATGTGGGAGGGCATCATTACCTCGATTTTTCTCTGGGCCGCGGTCGCGGCAGCCGGTTGGATTCTCCCAGGCTGGACTGGAATTCCCGGAGATGTGCTGCGAATTGAGATGGTTTACACACTCCTGACAAGCGTCGTCATTGGTGCAATCATCGGCGGATTGAGTGGCAAACTGATCGCACCTGCAATGTAAGACGCATCAGCGCACAAGGGTTCTCGGTTCGGTAACTTCATGGAAGGCCGAGCGATTCGCACGAATGACGCCTGACCATAAATCCTTCGCCCACAGTTGAGTAGTTCGAAGGGAGTCGTCGAACAGGCAGCCTGATTACCATCGAACAGCGCAGGGAAGCTGATTTCCACGTCCTAACCATTGACGTAAACCACCCGGTGAGGGTCGTCCGGGAATAAGGGAAGTCTGCCTTAGTGGTATGGAGTTCGGACGCGTCTGGCAGAATCTGCTCCAGTCACTTCCGGATGTGCGCTAGATCACTGAAAGCTGTTTGGTTTCTTAAGTCCATGGCTAGCCAAGGGAGGGAAACTTGCAACGCCATTTTTCAAGTCGCAGCGAGGCGCTCGCTGAGGCACGACTCCGGGAGCGATTCGGAGCGCAGGCATCGCGGGATCACACGGAATAGTGACGTTGGTCGTAGCCGGGGGTCTACGCGACATGTAAGGATGAGTTAGTGTGTCACTCTGCATTGCTGGCATTTTGACGCGTTAGTCGGGCCGGTGCGTGCCAGCGATTGTTTTCTGAACGCGAGCCATAGTTAGATCCGCTGTCAGCCTTAGGCCCTGCGACTTAAAAGGAGATATTTGTCATGGCACAAAACACCCTCACCATTACTGACAATCGCACGAACAAGACTTACACCGTTCCCATTGAGAACGAGACAATCCAGGCAATAGCCTTCCGTCAGATCAAGACCGGCCCGGAAGACTTCGGACTTATGACCTATGATCCGGCTTTCACGAACACTGCTTCTTGCCGCAGCAGCGTCACGTTCATCGATGGCGAATGTGGTATTTTGCGCTATCGCGGCTACCCTATTGAAGTGCTGGCCGACCACTGCACCTTCCTCGAAGTGGCCTACCTGATTCTCTTCGGAGATCTGCCGACCGAGGTTGAACTAAAGAACTGGGTGAACGAGATCACGCACCACACCATGTTGCACGAGACCACCAAGAAGTTCATGGAGGGTTTCCGCCACGATGCCTACCCGATGGCGATGCTTGTGAGCACAGTGGCGGCATTGTCCACCGTCTACCCGGAAGCCAGAGACATTCACGACCCTAACAACCGCCTTCTTCAGTTCCAGCGGCTGATTGGGAAAATGCCGTCAATCGCCGCAATGTCCTACCGGCACAGCCTAGGATTCCCCTACGTGTACCCGGACAATGAGCTGAACTATAGCGAGAACTTCATGAACATGCTCTGGAAGATGGTCGAGCCGAAATACGTGGCCAATCCAGTACTTGCACGCGCCCTTGACATTCTGTTTATTCTGCACGCTGATCACGAGCAGAACTGCAGCGCGAACGTGATGCGCTCGGTGGGCAGCTCGCATGCTGATCCTTACCTGACCACCGCCGCCGCGGCTGCGGCGCTGTCGGGGCCACTGCACGGTGGGGCAAACGAAGAAGTTCTGAAAATGCTGGACGAGATTGGCTCGAAGGCCAACGTGCCTGCCTACGTGAAGAAGGTCAAGGACGGACATGGCAAACTGATGGGCTTCGGGCATCGGGTTTACAAGAACTACGATCCGCGTGCCAAGATCATCAAGTGGACGGCCGAGCAGGTGTTCGAGGTAACGGGACGCAATCCAAAGCTGGACATCGCCCTAGAGTTGGAGCGGATTGCGCTGGAAGACGACTACTTCATTAAGCGTAAGCTGTATCCCAATGTGGATTTTTACTCGGGGATTATCTACCAGGCCATGGGCTTTAGACCGGAGATGTTTACGGTGTTGTTTGCCATCCCGCGAACAGCCGGTTGGCTGGCGCAATGGCAGGAGATGCTTGGCGATCCAGAGCAGAAGATCGCGCGTCCACGGCAGATCTACACGGGACATGATGTGCGCGAGTTCCTGCCGCTAGAAAAGCGCGCTCCGCTTGCTGCCGCGGGGGATTAGGGACTGAGTAGGAAGTCTGGAAGCGGGAGCAGATGAAGTAAGGAGGCGATGGCGGAAGCCCCGCCTTGGCCGAGACGAAGTTTATCCAAAGTGAGGTAGATAACGCAGGAGTGCCAGAATCCTCCGTGACGATTTTGGGACAGTGCGGTACCCATGACCTAAGACCGTCCTCCGCTAGCGAGCACAGCTGATTCTGGACTCGTCGTCGGGCCTGCCGGTGAGCATTTCTCACCCATGGCACGGAGGCCGTTCGACTCGCCGCGTCCGGTGGCGCTACGTTGTCAGCTGGCATGCCTCGGATACTGCAGTCTCCATTAGACAGCTGAACAGATCGCAGCCGCGAATTGTGGGGTTCAGTCATAAGCCGTGGTGTCCGGAGCACCTTTTAGGCGGCGAACGAATGTCGATTAACGATCCAAACGTTGGTTCTCTTCCGGCAAAGCGCCCCAGATCGCTGGTTGCTTTGTGGGGCTTGCGGCGGGTGACGCGCTTCGGCGCACCTCTCGTATTTCTGGGTCGTCACTAGGTTCGCAAGCTCTCCGGGACATGATCGATTCAGGTCTTTGGAGAAAGGGTGAATATACCGACGATACTCAAATGGCTCTGCTGATTGCAGAGTCACTTCTCCAGAGAAGAGGTTTTCTGACATCCGATCTCCCGGCGTTTCCAGACCTGGGCGACAACAGCCAAAGACGCGGGCATCCAGACCAGGGCTGTGGTCAACATGCCTGCTTACGTCCACGCCCCGGAGGCTTGTTCAGTGGGCGGAGCAGTGAATGTGCCGCGTCCTATATATTTGCCAGACTTCGGAGTACTCTGACGAAGCTCATAAGGCCAAGTATCAAGGGACGGTCGTATTGTGGGTCATTGTCGGGCCCGATGGTTCTACCCACGACATCCACGTTCGTCGCTCTTTAGGTATGGGCCTGGATGAAAAGGCAATTGCTACCGTTAGCACGTGGAAGTTTGAACCCGCCCGGAGAAATGGAGTTGCGGTGGTCGTATACGTGAACATTGAAATCACTTTTCGGCTCTATTGAGTTGGTTCGGCAGCCCTGCACGGCGCCTGATCCACGTACCGTGCAAGTGCGGCGTGTCACTGACAACCTGGACGGAATAGTGCTAACTAGAACTAGGGTATCGGCGTTAGCGCACTCAAGCGGCGGAGGGAGCTTATGAAAACGCTACTGCATTTCCGCACCCACGAAGGCGGCCACTTCCAGGGCCATCCGTTTCAGTCGGCATTCTCGTTGATCGCAGGCTTCGTCCTGGCGATGCTGGTTGTGTTGCTGTTCGTGGCCACGCTGCGGTGAGTACCGGAGCCACATGCCCTGGTAACTCATACGGGTCCCCGAGCACGCGGCTTGAGACAATTGGGGACGGACGCTCGCCAACGCGTCAGAAGCGACTGTACGCCGAGTCCTTACGCGCGCACCTGAGAACTGATAAAGAATAGTGCTCAGAGGTGCACGCGAGGAACAGAAGGGGGTGTTCTATGCGTCTCCCGGCTTTTCTGTTTGCACTATGTCTGGCCGCAGTAGTCGCCTTTGGCGCCGCCGTATCTTCCCAACAACCCACGACTGCTGCACCGGTTATCGTTCCATCCCGCCCGGATATCCCGGCCGTTCCGCTTAACGACGACAGCTCTCGCATGTGGCGCCGCGCGGAATTTCGTGTTATCCCACTGGAACAGGTGGACCAGGACCGAGCCGCGCTCGAATCCCTGCGTAATCGCGTGGCCCAGGCGGAACGAGAAAGCAGCAGACTTTGGTTGTGGGATTCCAACGCTCGTCAGCAACTGTCATCGCAAGTTCAGCTGATGAAGGAACTGCTCACGTTGGCCGAAAGGCAGCAATCGAATCGGGGTTGGGCGGCACCTGTTGGTTGAGCGGAGCGTTAGAAGCGTCTGAAATCCCAGCGCAGGATGTTAATCCGACTCCACCGGCGAGCACCGCGAGCAGACCGAATATCCGGAAGCACTGTACGGAACTACCGCGTCGGGGGACCATTGATAAACCTCTACTTGCTGGAGACCCGCATTCACTTAGGGCGCGCGGATCAACTGTTATCCGGTCTTTGACGACGAGGGTAGTTCGACCGCCAATGCCCGCCCAGATGGCACAGGACCATGAACTAAAAAGGAAATAGGATGACTTTGGATACGCAAGGCTACTGAGTCCGACAGCCCGAGACAACTGCACAAACTGCCAATTCTTCGTTAGCATTTGCTTTGCATCTCGACGCCACGACACGCTCGTCCGAAGCGGCCAGATCTAATCCCGAGTGTGCGTCTTTCATCGCCGACTCCTTACTTCACCCCTTGTGCGCCTGGCGGAGTCGCACCCAACATATTCAGGAAGTAGCAGCGCTCATGGATGGCTTTGCCGTTCTCGTCCCTCTTGGCGGTTTCAATCTCGACCGGCTTTCTGCAGAAGGAGCACAGCGGGATTAGCGGAAGGATCGTCAAGACGAGCGGATACGTACTATCCGGCGCTCACGACCTCGGAGCACATCCGACTGGCAGACCAGGGGGGTGAGTGTAATCGCGAATATTACGACAGCAATCACGAATTTAGTGGTGAGTTCGAGGCTTCTCAGGCTTCGGTAGACTGGGCTGGCCATGGGCGTCATCGACGAAGTTCTCGAAGCCAACGAAATTTACTCGCGTACTCACGAGTTGCGCCGTCTCACTCCGCGCCCGGCGCGGCAGCTTGCCATCCTCACTTGCATGGACACCCGGCTTTCCATCCGCACCTTGGGGCTGACGACCGGGGACGCGCACATCATCCGCAACGCGGGCGGCATTGTGACCGACGATAGTCTGCGCTCGCTGCTAGTATCGCACTACCTGCTCGATACCCAGGAAATCATGGTCATCAACCACACCGATTGCGGCTTGATGCACACTAGCGAGCAGGACTTGCGCACGCTTATCCAGAACCGTACCGGGACCGCAGCCATCGCCCCCGCATTCTTTTTTGCCTTTCAGAATATCGAAGAGAACGTGCGTCACCAGCTACAGAAACTGCATACCCATCCTTGGATTCCCAAAGAGGTCTCGGTGCGGGGATTTGTCTACGACGTGAGCAACGGCCGCTTGCGCGAAATCAAGTAGGCTTGAGCGGCCTGAATCTAACGGATTCGGAAATACTCGTGCGTATTTAAAGTGACAGTTACGAACGGTTCCCACAGAGCTCGTTGGGCGTTAGGTAGTAATCTACGGTATCACCCGGAAGGCCAAGTTGCTCTCGAGCACCTTTCCTGGCGTCGTCACCTCGACCTTGCCCGTCTTCGCGCCCTTGGGTACGGCGGTCTTGATCTCGGACTTCGATACGACCTTAAACGTCGCCGGTGTGCCATCAAAGGTGACGCTACTCGCGCCTGTCAGATTGGTTCCCAGGATGATCACGGATGCTCCCACCTTCCCGGATGTAGGTTGTGTTTCCACGAACGGGCCCAGCCCCACGGCCAGGCGGAAGATCGTGCCATCGTTGTCGGCCCCGCCAAAGTAAGTCGTTCCGTAGAACATCCCATCGGTGCCCTGGACCAGCCCGCTGTAGAGGTCTTTCCCGTCTTTCCCGTCAAAGGTGTGCAATACCGTCAGCTCAACCCGCACGGGAGGCCGCCTTGCCGCGATCCAATTCACGATACGTTCTCGTTGACGCAGTCCAGAAACGTCTTTCTCCGTTCGCTTGGGAGAATAGGCGTTCTAGGCCAGAGTTGCACTCGCCTTTGGTTTATAATGGCTCCCTAGCAACCCTGTTCGCGGGCATAATGAAATCATGGACATACGAATCGAATCACGGCAGTTAGGTGATGTTTGCGTTCTGGTCCCGCAGGTTTTTGAGGATGATCGCGGGTTTTTTACCGAGGTTTTCAGGGCGGACCAATTCAAAGCGATGGGTTTGCCGACGGAGTTCGTCCAGGACAACCACTCCGGCTCCGTGCGTGGAGTTCTTCGGGGGCTGCACTTTCAGTGGGAGCCTCCGATGGGAAAGCTGATGCGAGTGACGCGCGGAACAGCGTTCCTGGTGGCGGTCGACATTCGCAAAGGATCGCCGACGCTAGGGAAGTGGTTCGGCGCAGAAGTCTCGGCGGAAAGCCGCAAGCAGATCTGGGCACCCGCGGGATTTGCGCGTGGCTTCTGCACGCTATCAGACTTTGCCGAGATTCAGTACAAGTGCACCGGTATCTATAACAGCAAGGGCGAGTCTGGCATCCGCTGGGACGATCCAGAGATCGGCATACGCTGGCCCATTACGGAGGTTCAGTTGTCGGAAAAGGATCGCAAGGCCCGGACTTTGAAGGAGTGGTTAGCGTCGCCAGAATCGGGAAATTTCAGGTACACAGAAAATCAGACCATGGTGGGGAGGTAAGTTTCGTGAAAATATTGATTGCTGGTGGCGCAGGTTATCTCGGCGCAGTCCTGGTTCCAAAGCTTCTCGACCGTGGCTACGAGGTAGATGTCGTCGATTTGTTTTGGTTCGGTAACCACCTTCCTCCGGAAGCCGGAATTATCAAGAAGGACATTTTCGAGATCAACGAGCAAGACTTGGAACCCTACCAGCAGGTCGTATTTCTTGCCGGGTTATCGAATGACCCGATGGCCGAGTATTCGCCGAGCGAGAACTTTATTTTCAATGCGGCGGCTCCGGCTTATCTCGCCTACATCGCCAAGAAAGCGAACGTGAAGCGTTATGTGTACGCCTGCTCCTGTTCGGTTTACGGTTACACCGACAACGAATTATTCGATGAGGCACGCCCGGTTTCATCCTCCTACCCCTACGGGATTTCCAAACTGCAGGGCGAGCAGGCGGTGATGAATCTGCAGGGCGACGACTTCTCGGTTATCTCGCTGCGTAAGGGGACGGTGTCCGGCTACAGCCCGCGGATGCGTCTGGACCTGATCGTGAACACGATGTTCAAGAACGGCGTGCGCAACCGCGAAATCACGGTGAACAACCCATCGATATGGAGGCCGATCATTAGTATCGAGGATGCGACGAACGCTTATATCCGCGCGATTGAAGCGAGTGACAGGATCTCGGGTATCTTCAATATCGCTTCGGGAAACTATACGGTTGGTGAAGTGGGAGACCTGGTGAAGATGGCGATCGAAGAGCAGCTTGGAATCCGGGTGCATCTGACCATCAATCACAAGAAGGATTTCCGCAACTACAAGGTGAGCATCCAGAAGGCGGAAAATGTACTCAGTTTCCATCCCAATCACGATGTCAAATCGATCGTCAGGAATCTGATTGAGCACATGGACAAGTTCAAGGACTGGGACAACCCGCAGTACTACAACATTGAGACTTTAAAGTTGTTGGCTGCGAACGGGCTGCGCGCCGTCGCCGAGGTCGCCCGGTGAAAGTGTTGCTGATCAGGGCCACACCGCAAGTTTGTACTTCCGACAAAGAAAGAGTCGAGTAAGTCACAGAGACGCAATCAACCCGGTTGAAGAGAATCAGCAAGGCGCACCTCACGGTGCGCTTTTCCTTTTGGGTCGATAATCGTGAGTTTGACCCAGGGGAGTCTTGCACTCGTATCCGTCGCATCAGAGTCAGGAAAGCCTTCCACAGGAAACGCAAGGAAGATATTCCAAAGAGTTTCGCGACTCAAGGAGCAGGCCCACGCTTGACATCACCAAGGACATTCAATCGCTGACGACCTTCCGCCGCCGATCCGGCGACTTCATGACGTCAACAACCTTTGAGCCGCTGACAACTCCACACCTTTCATTGACTTGCCTACCCTTCCGCCATAGCATGTTTGCACATGATCGGACAGAACATCTCGCACTACCGGATCGTCGAAAAGCTAGGTGGCGGCGGAATGGGTGTGGTGTACAAGGCGGAGGATGTAAAGCTGCACCGCTTTGTGGCTTTGAAATTCCTGCCTGACCAGATTGCCAAGGATGCGCAAGCTCTAGCTCGTTTCCAACGAGAAGCGCAGGCTGCGTCCGCCCTGAACCATCCGAACATCTGCACCATTTACGAGATTGATGACGAGAGCGGACAAACTTTCATCGCCATGGAGTTTCTGGACGGAATGACGCTGAAGCACCGCATCGCCGGAAAGCCTGTCGAGACCGATGTTTTACTCGGCCTGGCGATTGAGATCGCCGATGCCCTGGACGCTGCCCACTCCAAAGGAATTGTTCATCGCGACATCAAGCCCGCGAATATTTTTGTTAGCGAGCGCGGGCGCGCCAAGATTCTGGATTTCGGGCTGGCCAAGGTTACGCTGAAGCCGGAGAGCGTCGCCATGAGCGCTCCCACCCTTGAGTCCGAAAATCATCTGACCAGTCCCGGCAGCGCACTGGGCACAGTCGCCTACATGTCGCCGGAGCAAGTGCGGGCCAAGCCACTGGACGCACGCACGGACTTGTTTTCCTTTGGCGTCGTGCTCTACGAGGCGGCTACAGGCATGCAGCCCTTTCGTGGGGAAACCTCGGGAGTGATTTTCAAAGCCATTCTGGATGCAGAACCGACGTCCGCGGTGCGGCTGAATCCCGACGTGCCCGCCGAACTGGAACGCATCATTAGCAAGGCATTGGAGAAAGACCGGGAGCTGCGGTATCAGGGTGCGGCGGAGATGCGAGCCGACCTGAAGCGGCTGAAACGAGAAACCGAATCACGCTTCCGCGCAGCGAGTTCGGGATCGGTCGCGGTCGCACCGGAGAGCGGCTCCCAACCCACCGCGCAACAGTCTGTCTCGGGGCCATCATCGTCCGGGTCTATGGCGGCGATGCCGATGCAGGTTCCACCCACCTCCGGACAAACGACGAGCAGTTCAGCGATTGCGGCCGCCAAAAAACATAAATTGGCAGTGACCGCGGGCGCGATTGCCGCGCTGGTAGTTCTGGGCGCGGCTGTATTTGGCGTTTATTCCATCCTCCACCGCAGCGTAGCCGCGCCTTTCCAGAACTTCACCATCACCCAGGTTACCAACTCCAGCCGGGCCGTCGTCGCCGCCATATCTCCCGATGCAAAATACGTGCTCACGGTGATGAACGACAAGGGGCTGAACAGCCTCTGGCTTCGCAACGTGGCGACGGGAAGCGACACCCAAGTGGTGCCTCCTTCTGCCAACATCCCCAGCGTCGCATTCTCTCCGGACGGAAACTACATTTATTTCCGCAAAGCCGAGAACGCTATCGCCAGCGATTTCAATATCTATCGCACCCCGGTTCTGGGCGGTACGCCAAAGGCTGTGGTCCACGACGTCGATAGTGCTTTCACCTTTTCACCCGATGGCCAGCGACTGGCCTATATCCGGGCCAACAATCCGGAACCGGGGAAGTATCGCGTGCTCAGTGCCAACCTGGACGGCGGTGATGAAAAAATACTGCTCATTGAGCCGATGCAGAGCGGGCTGGCGCGTTCGATGGCGTGGTCTCCCGACGGCAAGACGATCGCCTATCCCGTGTTCCAGCCGGGGGATGCGCTTGGTGGAATCAATCTGCTCGATGTGCAGACAGGAAAAATACGAACCCTTGCCTTTGCTGATAAAGCGATTTTTGAAATGAACTGGTCGTCCGCCGGCGATGGCCTCTTCGTCAACTACCAACAAAAAGGTCCCAATTTCAACCGTCGGCAGATTGGCTTCGTCGGCCTGTCTGACGGCCAGCTGCGTCCAATTTCGCGCGACACCAATAGCTATGCGACGTTGAGTCTCTCAGCCGATGGCAAGTCTTTGGCCACGGTTCAACGAAAATTGGTAAGCAACTTTTATGTTTTGCCCGGCGAAGGCAGCGCATCTGCCGACATCAGCCCTATAACTTCCGGTGGGGAGCACATCCAGTTTTTTACTTGGGCGGCGGATGGTAGCTTGCTCACATCCGACCCATCGCAACTTGTGCGGACGGACGCCAATGGAAGCAATCCCACCCAACTGCTGAGCGACCCGGCGGCAACCATTCTCAGTTTGTGGCAGTGCGGTGACTACATAGTTTTTCCATGGGCATTTCACGACAACAATACGTTCAGCATCTGGCGTGTCAATGCGGACGGTTCCCATCCTGCGAAGCTGGCGGACATCAAGTTTGACGGGTTTCCAGTGTGCGCGACCAATCACAACTGGGTTTACTACTTCAACGACGCCAAACAGCTTTGGCGAGTTTCCCTGGATGGCTCTGGTAAAGTCGAACCGGTTCCAGGAAGCAGTGTTGCCAGTGGATTTCTGACCGGGCGGGGAATGGGCATTTCGCCCGATGGAAAAACCCTGGTGTATGGAATCGAAATTGTAAATCCAGGCGACGCGACGGGCACTCACAAAATTGCCCTGTTGGATGTGGCAACTCTCAGTTCTCCCCATTTCCTGGAAGCCAATCCGCGGATTTCCAGGGGCGTACAATTCACCCCGGATGGAAAGGCCGTCGCTTACCCCGTCGCCGACAACGGGGTAGACAACGTCTGGATTCAGCCCATCGACGGCGGCCCCGGGCGGCAGATTACCCACTTTAATTCCGAGCAAATCTTTTCGTTTCACTGGTCGCCGGATGGCAAGAATCTCGGTATCCTGCGCGGCCACACCGACTCCGACGTCGTACTCTTACAAGAATCCAAGCCGTAGATTGTTCCTTCATGCCGTTTCATCATTCCTGCCCGAAAGGAAACTGAACCCGAGTACGCAATATATAGGGTCATACCAATTGCGCAAGATCAACCGTTGACGAAAAATCGCCTCTTTGAAAATGTCGGCGGTGTCAAGCCCTTTTCGAGCACACCATGGAGCAAAAAATGCGGGAAGTTATGCACAGGGCGGAAGCCTGAGCGCCAGACAACAAAAAGCCCCGTCCGTTGGACGGGGCTTTGGAAACAAGCACAGCAACGAACTGAGTCTACTTTCCCTTGTACGTTTTCGGAGAGCCTACTCCGGCACACACGTCCCAGCCGACCGTGCAACGCGAGTCGCCCGTGGTGATGTCGTTGAAATAAGCTTTATGCTGCTTCTTGTTGGCATACTCTTTGTAAATCATGGTGAGTTCATCTTTGCTCGACTTCTGTAACTGGCCGGCGGAGTTCACGATTCCGGCAAATGTCGGGGAGGACCAACTGGTACCACCGACCTCGCCCCAACCCTGAAGGTAAATAGCCCCGCAACAGAAGTCAGACGCAACGTCGGGGATTCCTCGTTTGCTTCCGACGATTTTCTCGATCACGTCCTGATAGCTGGGCCTGGGCTCATAAAGACTGATGCCTCCGCCCCCGCCGCCGGTGTAGTACTGTTCATTGATGAAATTCCCGTTGCCGTCCCGATTGAAGTAAGTGCCACCGACCGCCACCACATTCGGAGAGGCTCCCGGATGGATGGTAAACCCGATACCGCCATCCCCGCTCGCGGCGAAGTACACCACTCCCGGCGTGGTCATGTAGTGGTCGAATTGCCGCTCCTGGGCCCACTCAGCGTCTCCGAAACTCATGCTGATCACGCCTCCGCCATTCTTGGCTACTAACTCACCTGCCACCTTCACCGCCTGCCAGGTCGGATCCGTGTTGCACTTGTCGGACACGCACAGTTTGGACTCCACCAAAAACAGTTTGGCCTTGGGCGCCATAGCATGGGCCCACTCGATATCCAACGCTTCCTCGACTATCCAATCCTGATAGACCGGAGGCTTGTGGCCGTCGGCGTAGACTACGTGGAAGTCTCCATCCGGGATGCCAAATTGGCTCGAAAACACATGCAAGTCTTGCTTTGCAGTCGGGTAGTCTCCAGCATCCACGATGGCAATCGCGCCCACGCCGCCGGTCGGCACATTCTTGCTGGTGGCGATTGGGCAGCCCTTTATCCCCTTCACCAGTTTGTATACACAGGCTAGCGATGCGGGGGTTTCCGCATCCGGCGGAGGCGCATCATTGTTGCGGACACCGGAATCAACAATGAAGTAGTTGGTGTGGATCCGGCCCGGACGCGGAATGCTGGAGTCCGGAACAATGATCCGATGCCCGTTGATGGTTGATCCGTTGATCTGAGCGGAACACAGGGAAACAGAAGCGCCGAGGGATAGTGCGATTCCGGCGAACAGGGAAGCTGCTAAGGGAACTCTCATTTTTTTTATTTGCTCCTTAAATTTGTTTGGCAGTCGTGTAACCGAGTGTCACCGTTCATGGGTAAGCGCTTTGCAGGACACAGAATTCCCATGGGGCGAACCTGGTGAGGGGAGCACTCAGAATTACCTTTCCCACTTCAAACAACGGCGGCCAGTTTACACCATCTGCCTCGCATGTGGGACCGCAATTCCGTAATAAGAAGGAGGAATGCTGGCATGCTCTGGATTGTCAGTCTCGGAGGTTTGCTAGTCATGATGGGGCAACAGGATGGTTCCGAAGCGCTGTTTTACTATTTGTTTCTGCAAGGAAAGCTTGAAGTCGCGATGATCGGTATGCCAGATTTCCCGAAGCAGCGCGTCATGACGCTCCTGAAGGATCTCGAACAACAGTTCTCTCTCCTCATCGCTGAGTGTCAGCGTAACGGCCGTTACGCTCATAATGCACCTCCCTACATTCCTACGAGGCGGTAACCGCATTCAACATGTTTGCACGCATTCCACGTGACTCAAACTGGTGGGGAGTCGCGAAAACCAGGGGATATTCAAAGCATTAATGCTTTTGTCGCTTCTCTCCAAGAGTCCGAACCACTACGGGTACTCTTCTGACTTCTTCCATATACGCGTCAATTTCTTTGGCGTCCTTTTCTTTGTCCTTCGCTTCGGTGTACCCCAGTACTCCGTAATACAATGCCCGATCGTAGAACTGATTTAGCAGTTCTGCAGCTCGAGCTTGCCGGAAAGTTGAATGATGTTATCAGCGAAAGCCTCTCGTTGAAGGAACTGCCAGAGATGGTTGCGGCTGATCACCAGGGCCCAGACAAATTGATGCAGGCTGACTCCTTCTGCAGCCCGGCGCCCGCCGAGCCTTATGAAACGTTCCGCGATATCGGTTTCTGTCTTCTGCAGTAACCACTCTCCCAGGTTGTGGTAAATCTCGGCCGCTGCCAGGCACAGTCCATCGGGTGAAACGCTGCAGAAGTCGCAAGTCCTCTCCGAATGCCGTAGTTTGTCAGTCAACCCCATCGCTAATTCGTCGGAGTGTTCTTCGATCAGGCGCACGAGTTTTAGCGCCAACATTTGCCAGCCTCCTTGCTGCCTACTAAAAGAGATGCCAAGACATTTGTTCAAGATGCATATTATATCGTAACACGATATATAGCATCACGCCTTGTCCAACTTGCCCCCGACCCGCGGCTGACGATTCACTACCTGCATCCAAGGGACGCAAATCTGTCACAGAAACATCGCGTAAAACCACAGACCGAGCCAGATGGCAACCGCGAGCGCGCAGATCAGGTAGCATATTAGCCGCATCGCCTTACTTTCGTCCGGCAGCTGTTGTGCATGGGCCACGATAGAGACCTCCCGACAGACGTCCAACGAGCTCGACCTCTACTTGTTCGACGATCCTGCGAAGGTTCAGGGTTGTCTGGGGGCGGATTAAAATATCGTGTCACGATACAAAGTCTTGCATCCTGTTGATTGTTGTGCTCCTTTCGTAGGTCGTGATTCCGAACGCTCAGAACCTCCTCCAAAAGCCGCCCTTTTCGTAGTGCGATAACAACCCGACCACTGGCAGAATCTAATCTTCATGGTTGATGACCAGAGCGCGGGGCTAGAAAGTCGTGACATCACCGCGATTGATGGCGACTCACGGCCTATGAATTAACTCATGTCCTTCCGAGACCTAGTGGCCATGGAACGCTGCATTTAGACTTTGGCGCGAAGGTCGATCAGGGTTGCCTCCGTTGCGAGGAGTTTACATGTCAAGAAGGTCCCCCTGTAATTCTAACCATGCCGCTGCGCTGCTGACGTTCATTGTTTTTTTGATCGAGATTGTTCCATCCGCCAATGCCCAGGTGCCCGCCAACTATTTTGGCATGCAGTCCAATTCGGGAGTTGCGCTACAGCCGCCGCAATGGTGGTCGAACCCTTGGCCGGTGGTGCCATTCGGCAGCATGAGGCTCTGGGATTCAGGCGTAGGTTGGGCTGAAATCAACACCGCTGATGGAGTCTACGACTGGACTCTCCTGGACGAATGGCTGGACGATGCCAAACAATTTCACGTTGGAGCAGTGATGTATACCTTCGGTATGACCCCTCAATGGGCTTCCTCGAATCCCAATGATGCGACGTGTAATCCTCCTGGCTGGGGGCCTGGCGAATGTGATCCCCCTAGAGACCTGAATCCAGATGGCAGCGGGACAGACCAGATTTGGAAGAACTGGGTCGCGGCCATCGCGACGCACTCTGCTGGCCGGATCAAGTACTGGGAAATCTGGAACGAACCCCATAATGCCTATTACTGGAACGGCACCGTGGCTCAGTTGGTGCGCATGGCCAAGGATGCTCGCAGCGTTATTCTCAGCGTTGATCCACACGCCGTCATGTTGACGCCCCCTATTTATGGTTCCTGGCAGGCGCTCTACTTTGCCGCTGGTGGTGCTCAGTACGCCGATGTCATTACTTACCACGGATATGTTTATAAAGCGATCTGCGGTGTCTATCCGAAAGCTTCCGATGAATTGAAGATGATCAGCAATGTGCGATCTGTGATGGCGACCTACGGCCAATCCGGCAAGCCGCTGTGGGACACAGAAGTGAGTTGGGGAGTCACTGCGGCGACCTGTTTTTATGGCCCGGACCTGCAGTCGGCATTCCTTGCACAAATCCTGATGCTGCATCGGTCTGCCGGTATTCAGCGAGTCTTCTGGTACATGTATAACAACCAGCAGAATGGCACGCTCTGGATTCAAAATCCTGATCCCCACCATCGCAACTACCCGGGAACTCTGCGCAAACCTGGCGTTTCTTACGAGGAAGTTTACAAATGGATGGTGGGGGCGAGCATGAGCGGTCAGTGCGTGGTGTCGGGCACCACGTGGACGTGTAACTTTAACCGTCAAGGAGGCTACCTTGCCGAAGCCATCTGGGATACCTCTCAAACTTGCAATAAAGGTGTCTGCGGCACAATCAAATACGCGGTGGGGCCAGAATACACGGACTATTTGACTCTGGATGGGAGCAAAATTGCGATCACCGGGGGCCGGGTTCCGATCGGCGCCAAACCGATCTGGGTCGAGAACCAATGAACCATTGGCGTGGCTGGTTGTGCCGCACTGTACCTCACGAGCGAAGGATTAATCAACGCATATCAAACATGTTCAAGTGCTGGATCTTTGTGGGTGCGTCGCCGCTCAGTGCCCATTGCGCAAGTCGTGTTTTCGGGAAGCCGGACATCCGCTGCCTCAACTCCGCAGACTTTGTTCGTTCTTGCGGTGAAACTCTGGGAAGTCCGTTTTTGGGTCGTGCACCGTTGGTTACCGTTCCTACAACCGAACGATTCTGCGAAGCTCGATGATTTGTGACGCGGCATTACCCGGAATTCGCGCTGCCCGTTCATCGTCGATGCAATGCAAAGACTGGTCTTTCTGTGCCATACCGCGAGACAGCGCCTGGGCTTTAGCTACTTCATCGGGATCGAACCCCCACACTTCCTTAAGTCCCACAATGACTCCTTCATCGATTAGCTATTTGTCTGGCTTTCGGCGGCAAGAGACGGTCTCCTCCGAGTCCGTCTCCTGCCTCCGTGAATCCCCTTCAGTTCATGGCTAGGGATTGCAGGTGCCGTCGCTGTTGGGGTTGGTGCACAACGGACCGAGGTTGGTATTGGCATCGGGCACGCTGATCATTGCCACGGGACCCGCTTTGTGTTCTCCGTTGAACGGAGTGGGCTTGGTCGGGTCGAAGCCGCAGTTCTTCGCCGATTTGGGATTGTTGAACCAGAAGCCCACATGGAAGGTGTTGAGCGGAGACAGGGCAACGTCCGGATCAAAACCAAAGATCTGGTCCAGCAGAATGGTTTTGATGGTCGCTGTGAACTGACCGTACTGGTCGGCCTGCAGGTCAGACTGATACCACGCGAGGCCGAAGTTGGTGAAGTTGGGGTCGACGCTGCCATCAGGCAGCAGCAAGCTGCGCTGGACGGTGAACATATCGAAGGCGAGGTGGGGCTTGATATTCTTTCCTTGAATGACGAGGGTATCGTTCAGAGGACCCCGGGTTATAGTCACATGGGCGGTTGGCGTGGCTCCGTTCTTGGTGCCCAGGCAAGCTTCCACACCGGGATTGGGCTGAAGGTCAAACTCGATTTTCTTGCTCTGCGCCGACATCGGCTGTATTGCAACCGTCCAGGCGACAAAGGCGAAGGCTCCCATTAGAATGAGCCGCTTGGCGTTTTCAGTGGCTTTACCTGCTAGATTCATTGCCGTGCTCCTTTTAACTTGGATATGGTTTTGTTTGTGCGGAACGGATCACTTCGTTCAGGCCGACGAAGTCTCATTACAAGCAAACCGTCCGGCCCGGATCGCGCCACGCAATGCAGCGTGCAGCAGACCAACTGGGAACGTCCTCAGCCGCTTCTAAAAGTTGTCTGAAGAAGTCCTAAAAAAACCAGGAAACGTTCATGTCTAGGAAAAATAACCTCTTAGCGGAGAGCCGAGGTTGCGCGCGATCACAATTTTCCGCCATTCTGCCAGTTGTAGTTGTCGTAGAATTGGTATCACTGCCCATCGGACGTGCTCAACTCAGCTTGACTCATTCGAGAAGGACAGACCCTCAGGCTGCCCACGGTCCAACGGAGGGCCGCCCCTGACTGGGTAGGTCTACGCCCAGCTGGGAGTACGTCCCTGCAGGCCTATGAAAGCCGTCAAAGGATTTGCGGAAGCCCGAATGCCAGAAAACCACTTCTACGAGTTCGGGCCATTTATTCTCGACACCGTTCAGCACCTCCTACTGAAGGGTCAGGAGCCTGTGACGCTCACTCCCAAAACCTATGACGCATTGCTGGTCCTGGTTCGTAACAGTGGCCGAATGCTTTCCAAGGACGAACTGATGGGGGCTCTGTGGCCAGAGAGCTTCGTGGAAGAATCGAATCTCACCCAGCAAGTGTCGATGATTCGTAAGGCTTTGGGAGAGAGTCCAGGGGAAGACCGCTACATCGTAACCGTACCCGGAAGGGGATATCGTTTTGCAGCTCAGGTGAAAGCCTGGTCGCAGGAAAAGCCGCCAGCAGGCGTCGGCCGTCTCCAGCCCGGACTGGCGGGAAGGGTCGAAGAAAATGGGAGGGCAGGAGATCGTCCATCGAATGCGGTGACCAGATCCGAGAAAGTGCTCCGCATGGAATCGCACTCCCCGACCGGATTGTCCCCTGACACGGATTTACTTCAATTGACTAGTCCCGCGGAGGCGCAAAAATCAGCTTCGCTGCAAAATCAACCTGGGACAAAGCCTCGGGTACGCATTGCGATCGCCGTCTTCGCGGCGCTCGTGATTGCCCTTTTGGCCGGCTACGTGAAGTATCGGAAGCAGCCAATCGCCCGATGGCCGGTAGCGGCGCCGCGAAGCTTGGCCATTCTTCCTTTTCAGAATCTACGGCCAGATCCAGACAGCGACTTCCTTGGCTTTTCGCTGGCCGACGCAGTCATTACCAAGCTCGACTATGTGAGTTCGCTGACCGTCCGGCCATCCAGCGCGATTCAGAAGTATCGCGACCAGGTAATTGACATTCGAAAGGTCACCGCCGACCTGGACGTAAATACATTGCTGACCGGCAACTTCATTCGCGATGGCAACGATCTGAGAATCACGTATCAACTGATTGATGCCAAGACAGATAAGATTCTTGGTCGAGGCACAATCGATCTTAAGTATGACAAGCTCCTGAGCGTCCAGGACAATGTAGCTCAGCAAATCATCAAGGAGCTTGAGATAAAACTGTCACCTTCAGAGGCTCAGAGCCTCGGACCTGGAGAACCCGTCGTCCCGCTCGCCTATGAAAATTATCTGCGGGGAGTGGACCTCTATTCACGTCATGACTTTCCGCCAGCGATCAAGATGCTGGAAAAGGCGACCGCCATCGATCCGAAATACGCCCCCGCCTGGGCGTATCTCGGAGCAGCCTACACGTCCGATGCGGCGTTTGAGTTTGGAGGACGCGACCAGTATGGCAAGGCCCGCGCTGCCTACGAACGAGCCCTTTCCCTCCAGCCCGGACAACTGGAAGCGAAAATCTTCCTGGCGAACCTTCTTATCGATACCGGCAAGGTTGAGCAGGCCGTTCCTCTGTTGCGAGAGGCGTTGAAAACCAACCCAAATCATGCCGAGGCTCATTGGGAACTGGGATACGCGGACCGCTTTGCTGGCATGCTGGAGGAGTCGGTCGTAGAGTGCGAACGCGCGCGCCAACTTGATCCACTGGTCAAGGCCAACGGCTCGGCGCTTAATGCCTATCTGTATCTTGGACAGTACGACAAGTTTCTCCGCAGCTTGCCCGATCTTAACGACTCGGCTTTTGTTGTTTTCTATCGCGGCTTCGGAGAGTACTACGAGAGGAATTGGGAACAGGCTGCCAAGGATTTTGATCGCGCCTTCATGCTTGATCCTTCGTTGTATGCGCAAATCGGCAAGGCCCTGAGTGATTCGATCGCACATCGCGATTCGGAAGGACTGGAAATCCTGCGCAGTCTAGAGGGGAAGATCGAGGAGCGCGGAGTCGGCGATCCTGAGGCGATGTACAAAATTGCGCAGGCTTATGCTGTCCTCGGTGACAAGGCATCAGCAATGCGGACCTTACGGCTGAGTATTGAGAATGGATTTTTCTGTTACCCGTATTTCACAACCGACCCGCTCTTGGATGGATTGCGAAATGAGCCCGATTTCGCCACGCTGTTGAACATGGCTCAACAGCGGCATCAAGCGTTCAAGAACAGCTTCTTTTGAATCGGAAGAACTCGCGGAGAATACGGGGCCACAGAAACATCCCGTAAAACCACAGACTGAGCCTGATGGCAACCGCTAGATCAGATCAGGTTGCATATTAGCCGCACAAGCGAATCATTTTCTCCCGTGGTTCGGGAGTCTGCTTGCCACAGCGAAACGGCTCCATCCTCCCGATGAATAGCCCAGGGAAAGGGCTATGGCAGGAGTTGGCGGCCGCAACCTAGATCATGTCCGTGAGGGCACGCGTCGCCGCCCAGCCGCAGATGGTGAGGTTCGGAGTGGCCAGGCATAGTCGCGGACCGGCACATTGGCAAACGGTTCGCCCAATCGCACGGCCAAGACCGCCAGTAAGAAGTTCGGTTTCCAAGAGAACATCAAACAGACAGTGGCCTGATGCCAAGTTTCACACTGACAGTGAATGGTGAGCAGCATCGCATAGCTGCCGATCCACAGATGCCGCTGCTCTGGGTTGCGTGATCTGCTGAGTCTGACCGGCACCAAGTACGGTTGCGGCATGGGTGTCTGCGGCGCGTGCACAGTCTAATGAGGAGGGCAAATCCGTCCGGTCTTATGAGATTCCCCTTTCTGCCGCGAAGGGAAAAACGTACTTCGTGATGAGGGGCGTTTCAAATGGACGTTCACTTGCGCAGGAACATCCTCGCCAGAACACGCGCAATCGTGGTGGGATGAGTCGCCAAAATGGAGAGTTTTCCCAAGGTGCTTTGCGGCTCGTGGAAAACGCCGAGTTGTCTCAGCACCGTTCCCCGGTCGTAATAGATTCTTTCTCCGGCCAGACGGTCATCGGCGTCGAACGTGTACACACCGCATAGCGGGAACTCGACTCGTCGCCCTGTCGCCGGAAGGCCTCGCCACGGGCCGAGGTGCGTACCGCGAATCATGACTTCAAGGAGAATGGCGTCGTCCGTGACATGTCGGTGCTGCACCTCAATTTCTAAGTCGGGCAATGCCTTCATGAGCTGCTCGTAGAACAGGCGGACTCCGTTCTGTCCCTTATAATGCTCGTCCCACGGTTCATCATCGTACCGTGCACTATCGCCGAATGTGAGGAGAACACCTTCAAGGTCATGTTCGTTTTCAAGTCGAACGTGCCGCTCGACAACTGCGATACGAGCCGACCCTCTGTCTTTTGGAATAGGTGTGCTTGCCATATTCAGCTTCCGTCGACTTTACGCAATCCTTGCAGAACCTTAGCCACAAATAGTAGCACCGGCACGATCGTTCTTGCCTTGCGCAGGCGGTTGACCGAGTCCCAAGACGAGCCGGCGGTTCTCAGCGAGAACTTGGCACGGTTCCGAATTTTACTTGATTTGTCGTAAGGCGATGGCGCTCTGAACTCCCGTCAATCAGCAAAATTGCCGCGATTTTTCGCCAACTGACACTCTGGTATCCATCAACCTGCTTATCTTCATTGATGGGCAGGATGTGGCGACGGAAAGTCGGCGCCACCCTCTGGTTTCGAGCACCCGCAAGTTCCTTCTGCGCGGATTCCGGCAGAAGAGTTATTACTAGCCAGGACATAGAACTCGGGAAAACGTCAGTCCAGCGGGTATACCTTCCGATTTTCGTGAGTTGCAGACTGCGCTGGAAAATCTGGATTGACAAGCACTTTCGTTTGTTGTGATCAATCATGTGTGACCGCCGTCACATCATGATCCTGGCGGAGTCTGCCACACTCAAACCGATGTTGAAGAAGTACATCTCGGCGGCGCTGGTCGTGGTTCTGATGGCCTGGGCTGAGATGGCCATGTGCACGATGCTGGCTATGCAGATCCGGCATATACATCCAGCGCATGAAATCGATGCGCATATGACAGCGCACCATCGCGCCATGCCCGCCGGACACCCCTGCTGTCCCCAGATCCGCAAGAACGAAAATGCGGCTCCGATTGAGTTCGCTGCCGGCAGCTTGCCCTGTCAGGATGAGCATCGGTGCTGCATCCTGCAGGGGCCACAAAACCTGCCTGCTCCGGTAGAGACGGGCCAGAAATTTACGCAAGATATTTCCCTGGAAAAGATTTCCGAACTGACACCGGCGCTCGCGGACGCGCACATTTCCGTCGAAACAAAACTCACTCCTGGTTCTCCACCAGAAATGTTTGGCATGATTCTCCGCGTCTAGACTCCTACTCTCCCTGCGTTCTTTCCGCGGCCTCTAGTCAGCCGCCCGTTGCAAACGCGTTCTCGTAACTTTGATAAGGAGCTTCTATGAAACTCAGAGTATTTGCGTTGATCCTATCCCTGTCGCTATTGGGCTGGGCACAAGAGACACCCGCAACTTCAACCACGCCGAACTCGACTCCAGCCCCGAATTCCGCAGGCTGCTGTCATCACAATAAGGCCGACACGAAAGACGCCAAAGGATGCTGCCATCATGCTGCGGCCGACGCCAAGGACGCCATGTCCTGTTGCGGAAACGACAATAACAAATGTGAAGCGAAGGACGGCAACTCTTGTTGCGCCGGCAAGGACATGAAAGCCGATATGAAACAGTGCAAGAAGACCGGCTGCTGCAAGGATGGCAAGAGTTGTGGGGGAGCCAAGGGTGACAAGACCGCCATGGGTTGCTGCGGCAACACATGTGAACACCAGCCGCAAACACCCGCGGGAAATTAGCTCGACTAACTCACACAGGCCTCGGTCGCTCAACGGCCGGGGCTTTTTCCTTTCTGAAGATAGCGAAAAAAACAGACCGGACGGTTTTGCCGTCTGGGCCGTTGGTAAGGGAGAACTTCGCAGGGAGCCGATACCGACGGCGTCCGGGCGCTTGCCCCATACAAAGACTTCTTCATCCTCTGGTGAAGGTGCCGACCACGACATCCCCATCCTTAACGAAGGCGAAGTACGCGAAGCTGCGATAGTCGCGCCAAGGTGAACAGGCTGGCCTCTCAACTGTTGTTGGCAGATTACACATTTTGACCGCTGGTCGATGAGCGATATCTATTTCAACAGTCAGGAACGAACGGCCACACTCAACAGTGGGGCAAAAACAAAAGGGCCGAACCTAGCAGTTCGGCTCTCCTGCAACATGAGGTTCCGTCATTCACAAGTTCAATCTCTTTTTACAGAAGTGTAGTCGGTGTTGTCCGTGATTTGGATCACCTCGAAATCTAGCGCGGGCTACTTCTTCGGTTTATGGACCCCTCGCTTCTGGACGGAACGTTTGGCCGGGGCGGACTGCTTTGTTGGCTGAAACAGACTACCTATGCCATCGCAGCACGGAACAGGATGCACCAGCACGGCTCCTCTGTGGCAAGGACATTTGCAGTCACGATAGCTCGTCACTGGAGCAGAGCCGGGTGGGACTGTCGCTTTCGGAGCAAACGGAAATGTGTATTCATGGACCTTACCGCAAGTTGGGCAGGTGACCTTGGCGTTTGGTTCCATCTGTTCTTTGTTGTGTTCGCCCATCCCTTCCAGGAAGGCTGTAAGCGTGGGGCCGCAGTCCTTGCAGAGGTCGTCAGTGTTCTCGTCGGCCATGGTTGTTCTCCCAGAGTTGACGCCAAACCCGGTCGGATGACGCAAATCCCCCGCTCTTGATGCTACTGTACTGCGCTCAGCCTCTGGTAGAGCAACATCGCCACGAGCACCAGCAGAAAAACCCCAGACCCGATGCTAAACACGCGCAGCGGGATGGTAAGCCGGTTGACCTTCGCCAACAGCTCCGTCTGCTCTTCGTGCATGTGCGAACTCGCGTCATCCAGAAAAAGCTGGTCATCCCTGTGCATGGTGAGTGTGCTCTTATAGATCAGGAGGACGATCAGACCAATTGCGAAAACTCCGAAGATCACCGCCACGACAGTCAGCGTCATAAGCCACCTTCGGCCTGATTCAAACCCAAGTGCAGGCGGCTTTCCGCTTCCTTGGGGTTCGGAGGAACTCGCTTGAGAACTAGAAGCCCGGCCCCTAGCCGCCGAGCGGCGGCTCAACAATGCGACCGCATCTTAGCGGGACCGGGCCCAATTCAGAGGTATTCAGTTTTGATTCCTCCCTTTCTATTACAAGCTTTTTCCACCTCTGCTGTCAGTGATCTTCATCACCGTTAGTCAATCAGTGAAATCACGATTTTTTCAACAGCTACGGCTGAGAGCCCCGGAAATCTTGGTGCTTTATGTGATGTAGGTCGTGCGAATAGACCGCGCCAACCTCGTACTGCGCGGCCACGGGCCGGCTTGATGCGAGAGCATGGCCGCTGTGGCTGCTCAACTGGCTGTTTGCTGTCAATTTGCTCCTCACCAGCGAGTTTTTGCTTCGTACCGTAACTCCATCCAATGAAGCCTCGTCGCGAAGGTGTGACGGTCACTTGGCTCTGTGTCGTAGTGCACAGCGATGGCGGTCATTTGTCACTGCATAAACAGAGCCATTGAGGTAGGATTGCGCTCGGCGTGAGCTCCCGGCATTTCGAAGACACGTAGCCTCTCTGGGCCGAGGCCCCCGCTTCGCACCCGTTTTATTTCACAAGGGAAAGGAGTACTACCATGTTTGCACGTATCCTCAATTTCGAAGTGAAATCGGAAAAGAAAGAAGAGTTCGTGAAGGTCATGAAGAACCAAGTGCTGCCCATCCTCAAGAAGCAGACCGGCTTCCTGGAGATTCTGCCCTTTTTCCCGGAACAGATGAAAGAGGACAAGTGGTTTAACATCAGCCTGTGGACAAGCAAGCAGGATGCTCAGCGCTACGAGAGAGATTTGTATCCCAAAGTGTTTGACATTCTGAAGCCATTTCTGACCGCGCCGGTGGTGACGAACTACTACAGCCTCGAGACTACACTGTGCGAGCACTTCGTCGAGACCATGACCGCCTGACCCGACGAACGTTGATGGGACGAGACATAATGCCAACCCCGGGGCAAATGCTTCCGGGGTTGCTTTTTTCCAAATCAATCTGCTACTTTTCGCCACGAAGAGTTGTCAGCAGTTTTTCCTTGTGCCGCGTCGCCGCGCGTCAGAGTAACAAGCTGGATGACAGATGAGATGAGTTCTGCATGGCGCACAGCGCCACAACGAGAATCTCAGAGTTGTTTATTCTCCAGATTCGCTCCTGCCAAGAAATCCGCACAGATCATCTCCAGACAGTAGCCGCGCGATTTGTCCGTCACTAACATCGAAGCTGCGGTCTCGATTGCCTCCTCAACCACCGGTATCTGGCTCTTGTACAGCGTGAAATAGACAACTTCCTACGGGAGCACTTGACTGCTTCAGCACACGGGTTGCGAGGTTCCAGGCAGATCATGTGCCCAAGGCTAAGTTGGCAAACAATCGTTTGACAATTTCGAGACAACTACGTCGCATCCCAATTCGACGTGCGTTACTCAAATAGTACGTGCGACCGAAAGCGGCTTAGAAGAGAAAGGCAGGGATGAGGATGGCAAAAATAATCGAGTTCTACATACCGACCAACTTCCGAAAAAGAGTGAAATGGGTTTCCCCTGAGCAGCGTGGGAAGATTATCGAGTTCGCTTCACCGATTAAGAAATCGGCTTAACAAGAGCCACTCGTCGGCACCATCCTCCCCACAATAACCCGAACCACCTCCGGCTCGTGCTGCCCAAGAGATCCTTCCAACGTATACGAGCGCTCAAAACCATTGGGCTCGGCGATCTGCATCTCCGACCGGTCATTTACCTGAGAACCGACCGGCTTTCGCCTCTGAATAGTTATTGCTGGGGTGGTGTGTCCTGCCGGTCAGAACCGGCACCGGCGCCCGGGTGACGATCCTGCATCCATTGTTGACGCTTGGCCTGCATTTCGTCCCACTTCTTTTGCTGAGTAGAGTCGAGGAGCGCGCGGATCTGCGAGTCGCTGGTTTTGTGGATCTCCATCATTTTGGTGTGGCGATCCTGCTGGGAGTTAGAAGTATCCTGGCGCAGGCTCTCCATCTGGGAGTGCTCCGATTGAAGTACGTCCTGCACTTTGGTTTGCTGATCGGAGGTGAGCTTAAGTTGTTTGGTCAGTTCCTGGGTGCGCTGGGCGGGATCGGGCGGCCCGTGGTGCCCGCGACCGTTCTCATGCGAGGGCGGGGATTGTTGATCATTGGACGGGCTATCCTGAGCGGTCGCGACCGGCGCGGTCATCGAAATGAGTCCGGCCGCGACAAGAACGAGCAGGCATTGCTTGAGCATGGGATGGATCTCCTTTTCAAAACGATCTGTCTACATCTATGAATGGAATTATGAATCGGAAGTTGCGCAAAAAGAGGGATGCCGACAATTCTTTGCACAACTTTACAAAGCTGGCTCCGATCTTGGACCTAAAACAGATCGCCAGCTCCGCGTCGACAAAACGCTCGCCAGTTTGCAAAGCCGGAATCGAGCAAACGTCCCCCAGACTTCCGCGCTGACAGCCACAGTCTCTTTTTCGACCTCAGATCATTGAAAACGCCACAAAACTTTACAGTTCAGAGCGGGGCGGAGCGGTATGATCCGAGCAAAGGGCATCGGACGTCTGCGACACTATGAGAAGTTCGAGTCTTCCAATTCAGGCAATCAAGGGGAGGCTGCGCCCTAAGTTTGTTTTTCTGCTTCTCCTGTGGCTTCAGATTGCCATGTTTCACCTGCATCTATCCCAGGGGCAGGCGGCTGAGCCATCTGTTACACGGCGAATCATTCGCGGCGTGGTGAAGTCGGGGAATATGCACGCTGGACGTCATCGGGATGGCACTCGACAGCAATAAGCGGCAAGTTGGTGATATGCGCGATACGGTGAAGCTTGCCGTGAACACGTCAGCGGAGGTGCGGCGGAAGAATGTCCAGTACGACAGCGGATTTGTTTTGATCGCCGGCAAATACCACCTCAGATTTGTGGTGCGTGAAAACCAGACCGGTCGCATGGGCTCATTTGAAACCGACGTAGAAATCCCCGACCTGAAAACCCAGCCGCTGAAAATGAGCTCAGTTGTGCTGGCCAATCAGATCCAACCGTCAAAAAGTACCCGCAACAATAGCAATCCTTTAGTCCGGGATGGCTCGGAAATCATTCCGAGCGTGACTCACGTCTTCACTACTGGACAGCACCTCTATCTTTATTACGAGGTCTACGATCCGGGACGCGAGAGCAAAGGAAACGACAAGGCCAAAGGCAGTAACGAATCGGGCATTCGACTCTTGACCAATATAGCGTTCTTCCAAGGTAAGGTTAAGGCGTACGAGAGCCCATTGCAGGAAGTCAAAGAGCTAAATGCGCGAGACCGAGGGGCTGCCGTATTCCAACTTGATGTGCCGTTGACACAATTCAAACCCGGCTTTTACACCTGCCAAGTGAATGTGGTGGATGACGCGGCGGGACGGTTTACTTTTCCTCGACTTCAGTTGCTGGTGCGCCAGTAGGGAGGGGCCTTTACCTGACAACCCGGTCTTGAACAAAGCAATCGAGATTAGCACGAACGAACCTTCAAATCCCGGCAGGAAAGAGGCGAAAGATATCATCGGCAGCGCACGCAGTTGTTCGAGCGCCGCAGCCCCGTCGCCGGTGACGCCGACCGAGTGCGCCCGCTCCTCAGCGATTTTCTATGCGATGGCAAGGTCCTGGTGGTTGCGGCACGCGCCAGCAAAGTTTGCCCTACGGTGGGGCGGCATAGGGAATCGCCCTCCAACACAGGGTTGCACTGGGCTACTCTCCGTGAGCCGTCATTCCGAAACTCAGAATGACAACTTCATTGCGAATTGAATAATTCGGGGCTGGGCCGTTCCGTAGGTGTTGGAAGACGACGCCCCCGCCAATCCGGTAATCTGTCCGAAGGTAGCGTCTTGGAGGTTACCGTCCGGGTTGCCGAAATTGACGTTGTTGAACGCGTTGAAGAACTCGGCTCTGAATTCTAGCGCGAGCCGCTCGGTGATCTTGGCTTCCTTAGTAGCAGCCAGATCGACATCGAAATATCTCGGTCCGCGAAGAATATTCTTTCCTGTATCGCCAAACGTGCCTATTTGATTCTCCACGAATGCGCCTGTGTTAAACCACTCCTGCACTTCCGCTGCATGGGAACGGCCACCGCCCAGGATGGCCTGCTGGACACTGGACACGGCGAGGTCGGCACGATCCCCTAACATGCCGCTCAACGAGTTGTCGACGCCGCTGAAGATGGAAAACGGAGATCCCGACTGCCAGGTCAAGGTTCCAGATAGCCCCCAGCCATTCACAATTTGGTCGATTCCCTTGGGTAGGCGGGCGCGCGGAACCGTATAATCGCCGCTGATTTTGAAAACTTTCGATAGATCGTCATCCGACGGGCCATAATCGAAAGAGCGACCGCAACTGCAGCTATTGGTTAAGTAAGGCGATCCCCCGATCGGGGCGAAGTCGTTCAACTCCTTGGACCAGGTAAAGTTGGTCAGAAAAGAGAAGCCATGGGTCATGCGCTTTTCGAGCGTGATCTGGGCGGCATTGTAGTTGCTGTTGACTCCGGAGTTGATGGAAGCAATGGATCCATAGCCGGGGTAAGTGGGTACTTCCTGCTGAAGAGTCGGATCCCAATGAGCGGGGTTCAACTGGAGTAGGCCGCTTTCTTGATCTCCGGTGCCACTAAGATAACGTCCGGTGTTGCCCACATAGGCGAGGCGCAACATCCAGTCCCGCTTGAATCCGTGTTCCGCCGTCAGGTTCCAGGCCAGCACCATGGGTAAGCGGAAGTGGCGGTCAAAGATCTGATTGAAAGAGATACCGCCGGTAGGGAAGGTCGCGTTCGGTCCTGGATTGAGAGGACCAAACTGGCCGGGAAACGGGTTCGTGACTCCCCCGCTTCCATACGGATCGGCCACGGTTACCCAAGGAGCGCCCGGACTGGAGCCCAGGTTAATAATAGGAGCAAACGGAGGAATACCCACTACGTCCTCGAATGCGACCGTGTTTGGAGCCTCGTAATAATACCCGGCCCCGCCGCGAAGACTCGTGTTGCCATCTTCTGTAACTCGATATGCGAAGCCCAGGCGCGGTGCGAAGTTTTTCGGGTTGTTGTAAATGGACGAGGCTGGGCATCCTGGGTCGTGATTCGATCCGCCGAACAGCATGCCTACGGGAGCATTCGGGAAACGCTGAGACTGCGCTCCCGGAACAAAGCAGGCCACTCGCCCTTCGCTATCGGTGTAGGGGAAGAAAGGATCCCAGCGAAGTCCCGCGCTTAGCAGCAGCCGGGGCGTGGCTTTCCAGTTGTCCTGCACGAACAGGCTTTCCCTATATCCAGTAAAATTCAGGTAAAGTCCCCCGCCTTGCGTAAACGCAGACACAGCCCCCAACTCGAAGTCTGACAGGGGATTGCCGGTGAGACTCTCAAAGTCGAAAACTCCGCTCTCCTGGTATTGATTTCCCATGGGCAGACGAATCCGTACAAATTCGCCGCCGAACTGCACCTCGTGCTTTCCCTTCATCCAGGTCGCGACTTCACGCAGCGATTGATCACCGCGATTCCATACCCCATAGGGCGTACCCGCTAGGGTAAAGTCGCCACCTACCGTCACATCTAGTACGGCGGCATTTCCGCCTCCGAGGTTTGGCGGCACAGCGATGTTCACGCCAGCATCTGCCATGCTGAAGGGGGCCGAGGAAAGGGTTGTGCCATTCACGCTGTTATATCCGAAGTAGCTGCTCAATAGGAAAGTGGGGGAGATGCTATAGATATCGACAATGCCGATGTTTTTGAGAACCAGATGTTCGGCATCGCCTCGGAGTTGCAGAAGGTTGGAAGAAGGCGGAATGAAGATCGGGTTCGTATAAATCATCTGAAAGTAATGACCGCTCAGATGATGCTTCCCGAAGTTGAAGTCCACCTTGACCAAATATTCGTCGGTGTTCTGTGACTCTGGCCCACCGTTAAAGTTCAGCTCATCATCGGGCCCATTCGGAAGCGGAATATGGTTCAGGATGTACGTGGCAACGGGGCTTACAGGAATTTGATTATTTGGATATGGCGCCCCCGTGTTTGGATTCACCAACTGAGTACCCGGAAGCAGGTCCGAAAAATCTCCGGTTCGTTCCGCAGCATTCGGAACAACGGCAATCTGGCCGTTGTTGGCGGTGCGGAATCGTGTCCCCTGGTAGCTCCCGAAATAAAATAAACGGTTCTTGATAATAGGCCCGCCAATGCTCCCCCCGAATTGATTCTGCTTAAGCGGATTAACTAATCCTCCGGAAAAGTAATCGCTGGCATTCAGCGCGGAGTTCTGCAGAAATTCGAACACATCTCCGTGAACCTGGTCAGTTCCCGATTTTGTGACGACGTTGACCACACCACCGACCGCGTTTCCGTAATTGGCGCTCATGTTGCCTGTGACCAGGTTGAACTCCTGGATGGCGTCAGGGTTGGGAAAGGGCACGTTGGTATTGATGTAGGTGTCGTTGGCATCGACCCCATCTAACAGGTAATTCACCCCGTTAGTGCCACCTCCGTTCACTTTAGCGTACTGCTCGCTGGGAAAGACACCGCCCTCGCAGTTGGCGGCGCAATAGTTGGCGGTGACATTGGTGGTCCCCGGCGCTAGAAACACCAACTGCTGTATGTCTCGGCCGTTCAGTGGCAATCCGGTGATCTCCTTTTGATCGATCAGTTGGCCGACCGTGGCAGAGTCAGTGGTGACCAGCGACGAATTTGCGGTCACAACAACCTGTTGTTCAACCATGCCCACTTGAAGGCGAACATCTTGGGTGGCCGCCTGACCGACGGAGAGCACAATTCCTTTCTGGACATAACGGGTATACCCGGTCACTGAAACCGTGATCTGATAAGTGCCTACCGGCAGGCTGGGAAATAGGTACTCTCCGGTAGGCTCGCTCTTTGTGGTCTTGGTATACCCCGTCCCGAGATCCTGAACGACTACGGTCGCTCCCGCGACGACTGCATCCGAGGGATCACTGATAACCCCACTAAGTCGAGCAGTCGTGAACTGGCCCCACGCCGGCATCGTTGCTCCGAAAACCAGAATGAGTCCGAGGGAGAAGCAAATGAACCAATGCGCTGGCAAAGGGCTGCGAAATTTTCTCTTCATTGTTCTACCGTCCCTGACCGCCAAGTATGCTTGCGTCAACTCTTGGTCTATCGTTTACTGCGTTCTGATGAGCCACCTTTTGGACCGTCGCTACTCTCCGCGACCGAAACAAAAAACGTGATACTCAGGCATAAATTCTCACATTTTGGACAACCCGGCTTATGACGCCGTCGGGGCTGGGCCGGTCAGGCATCAAGTTACACCGCAAGGAGAAAAACAGCCCCAGCAACTGACCGAACAAGACGTCCACTGGCGGCCGACAATCGTCCGGCACCGTTGTACTAGTGTCCGGCGAAAGATAGCGCTCGGCGAAACCATCGAACGGCAGCTTGGAATGCCCACCCACTGCGACCTGAGTTTTCACCAGTCGCTTCCGCATGAGTTCCTGCAACAGATCTCTTTCGTAGCCGGCAACCTTCTCATCGCTCGAAAGAAAAGCAACCAGCAGCGTGTTTCTATCGAGAGCTGCCATAGGACCGTGTCGCAGTCCCAGCGCCGATCCCGAGATCGTCACGATTCTGCCGGCCGTCAGTTCTAGTACCTTCAACCCTGATTCAACGGCTACCCCCTCGAGAGCGCCCGATCCGATAAAACAGACCCTTTCATAAGGTTCTGCGGCAATCGCCGCCGCAGCATCGGCAGCACGTGGAAGGAAAGTCCTTCCCGCCTCTACCAGCCGGCGGAGTATCGCCTCGTATTGCCCAAAATTATGAACATGAGCCATGCACTGGCCGAACACGACCATATTAGAGAATGAACTGGTCATGGCCAGTCCCCGGTCGTTAACCGCATCGTCCAGCGCGACCGTGAACGCTTGTCGTTTGCCAGCGGCGCAACGAATCATGCCCCCTTCCGCGTTACACGACACGACAATGTGATGAATATCCGGATGACTCACCAGAGCTTTTTCTATAGCAGACACACCTTCCGGGCTATCGCCGGATCGGGAGAACGAAATCCAAACGTACTTCTGACCTGGAATCAGCCACTCCTCCCCGTGGGTCAGGAGGCTGGTGCTGGGAATGGCAATGACTTCACATTTCCAGAGCCGCCGAAGCACATGCACCAGACTTCTGCCCACGTAGTCGGAAGTGCCAGCGCCAATCAGAAAAACGGTCGGTTTCGGAGACACCAGATTGTCGAACCCGGCTTCCCCAAGGAACTCCGCAAGCCTCGAGCGATGTTCTTGAAAGATAGAGAACGTCGACTCCCAGGTGGCAGGCTGCTGTGCAATTTCCGCGGGAGTGTATTGCAGGCCGCGTTCGATCTTCTCTTCTCGCGGAAGATCAAGAAGTTTAGCAAGAGCATCCACGCCGCAGACTCCTCGGTAAAACTCCGCCGAAATCCGGTCTCTGAGCTGCCAACCTTCCGTCGGTGAAGGGCGGAAGACGGTTTCGGCCAGCTTTCGTTTTGTTACGTATATATACATTTACTTACGATTCTAAATAGAAGTCAAGGGCAAAAAAAAGGGGGGAGGCTCAACTGGCTTGTTTTCTGCAGATAAGCCTTCTACGGTATGCCTTCGCAGGTTGGGGCTGGTCGTCTGTCCCTCGGCTTGTTTACACGGACAAACGAAACTCGTAACGTTAGAAAGGAATACTCGCAATTTATGTGACTCGTAGTCTTCACTCAAACCCAATGCTGATTGAAGAACGTCGAAGGGCGATTCTTGAAGTTTTGCGCATGGAGGGCCGCGTACTGGTCGCGGAACTTGGGAAGCGCTTTCGCAGTTCGCAAGTGACGATTCGCAAGGACCTTGAGATCCTTCACTCCACCGGAAAGATTCATCGTACTCATGGCGGCGCCCTGCCGGCTCACGAGGGAGCACTGGAAGATCCCACTCTGCGTCAAAAGGAGAAGCTGCATCGCGAGGAAAAGATTCAGATTGCAACTGCGGCGGCGCAAATGGTGGAAGAAGGGCAGGTGGTGATTCTGGACTCTGGAACAACCACTACCGCCATCGCGAGAGCGCTCCGCCATCATCACAACCTGACGATCATCACCAACGCAGTGAATATCGCAGCGGAACTAGCCGGCTCGTCTCTAGAGGTCATTCTGACGGGAGGAACTCTGCGGAAGAATTCTTTTTCTTTGGTTGGGCCGATTGCGGAAGAAACACTGCGTCGCTTGAATGCCGACATTTTTTTCCTGGGAGTCGATGGCTTCGATGTTCACTATGGCCTAAGTACGCCGAATCTCTTGGAAGCAAAAGTCAATCGCGTCATGATGGATGTTGCACGAACCGTCGTGGTGGTTTGCGATTCCAGCAAGTTCGGTCGTCGGAGCCTTTCTCTCATCGCACCTCCGTCGGCGGTTCACCGGGTTATCACTGACCGGTCTGCTCCTAAGAACGATATCGATCAGTTGCGTAAGGCTGGTATCGAGATCACACAGGTTCATGCCGGCGAGCGGCATGTATCGCTGGATAACCGCCGTAGGTCGTCCAACAAACGAGGCAAGTGAGAACTCATCGGTGTCCCAAGCGCGTGGCAACGGCGGATGACCTCAGGGAAGGATTGCCCTTATTCCGGTGATCTCACAAAAATCGACTAATGCCGGATATAGTTCTTCACCGTAGCCAAGGCATGCGTATTCATTGGTCCAATGCTGGAGCAAAACATCGATGTCACAATGCGCGGTCACGAAGCCGTGGGGCCAGAACGGAATGCCACATTCGTTGAGTCGATCTTCTATCTGATCGGCCGCGGGCTCGAAAATGCTGGCTCGAGCAATGACCATTTGGAATTCACCGTTCACCCTCCCGAGTCTTGCCAACACTCCCTCTCCCACTTTACAGATCAACCTTACAGAAAGGCCGCCCGCTTCGCCTTCCGTAGGGATACCGTGTTCAGAAAAGCCAGCCGGCCCTAACTTGCTGGCCAATGAAGGTGGACAAGCGCCATCCCCGATGATCTTGATTTCTCTTGTTTTCTTGTCGATGTGCTGCAAATCGCCGTAATACACTCTCTCTTTGCTCAATTTGGTGAGCAGGAGAACGGTCAACGCAGTATTGAAATCGCCCAGCGTAGAAGTGCCAACTCCATCCTCAAGCATCATGCTCTGCGCAAAACAAGTGGCAGAGTAATCGCCGGCAAAACCAGGAAAAGATTGAATGGTGTAGAAATCGAACTTTTCCTTCGCTACCACTTTCCTTAGAGCGAGATACAGACGTATCGATCGTTCAGTCACCGCATTTTGCTCGGGTTCCTTGCCAAACAGCTGTTTCAGCCTTGGCTGAAGGTCATTCAGTTCTCTCTGTGGAGATTGCTTCTGCGGTTTGCTTCAACTCCGCCGTATCGCGGGAATCGATATCGATTCCAAACATTCTCATCCATTGGGAGGGATCAGCGGCGCCGCAGGTTTGCCCCATCCCGCGACCGCCAAATGTGCCGATGGTGGACATGTTCAAGAACTTTTTCAGATGTGAAGCGCGAGCATAGCTGACGATCTTGATTACGGTGTCTCGTTCCTCCAGGCTTCCATAAACAAATTTGTGCTGGACACCGATTTCGAGCAAACCTCCATGCAGCACCAATCCGCCAACCGGCCGCCAGCCTTGAGAACCGGGGTGTGTCCACAGAAGCAACCCTTTGCCGCCTGCGCAGTAATCGCGAATGGCGCCGACCATGTGCGCCGCCCAAACCCAAGTCCCGGAAAATAGGACGACCGCATCGATGGTATCGTCGCATTTCATTTTTTTGAAGGCGGCCCGAGCTTCTTCTTTGCTGGCGACAACAATGTCATGCTCGATGACTTTCAACCCAGCCGCAACTAATGCACTCTTGGCGCGCTGAACCAATGCGTCATCAATGAATGGAGAGCCCGTTGGGTCTCTTAGACCGTCTTTGTGAACTCCAAAAACGATGAATCCGATCGTGGCTTGTATCACCCGTTCCTCCTATTGGCTTCCCGTACTTTCAGTGCCTGTGATTGCCGTCATCGCTGAACGCAGACGGCGATATTGTTTGACTTGTTGTGCGTAAGCTGCGGCAATCGCAGGATCGGGCGATACCAGCGAAACATCGCGGACCACGAGTTCAACAGCCTCCCGCAAGCTTCCGTATTCGCCGCATGCGACCCCGGCCAGTATGGCTCCGCCGAGGCACACTGCCTCCGGACACTCCATTCGATGCAACCACCGGCCCGATAAAGCGGCTCGCAACTGAAGACCCAACGCTGATCGCGAGCCTCCGCCCGTGACGTACACATCCCGAAACTCTCCCACTGCACTTGCCAGAATGTCGGTCATCTCTAAAAGTTCACAGGCAATCCCTTCGAGGATGCCTTTGTAAATCTGTCCGCGCGTTGTGTTCGGACACAGGCCAAAGATAATACCGCGTGCATGTGGGTTGAAGTCAGGATTGCAGGTGCCGATTAGATTAGGAGTAATGCAAAGGCCCGTCGGGCCTGCTGGCGCTTCTCGTTCCAGTGTCACATAGTGGAGAGACTCCGCGTAAAACGGATCCGCGTCCTCGTCGCGTTCGCCTTCCCCGTACAACAGATCGTGGAACCACTTGATCATGATTCCCGATGGAAAATACGCGAGAGTCACGAACTTGTCTGGAACCACGTGGCAATACGAGTTGAGGGAAGCCTCAAGCGCTGCATCCGTTGAGCAGGGCTGATCGGAAGCCGCAACCAGACATTCGTAAGTACCGATCGAGTCGACCACACGACCCGAAACGATGGCACCAACTCCCAAAGCACCGCAGGGTTGATCATGCCCTCCGATCACAACTAATGTTCCCGCTTCGACGCCGAGTTGACTGGCCGCCGGTCCGTCCAGCTTTCCGGCAATTGTTCCAGCCGGTACAGGAACGGGCAGGCAGTCGGCGTTTAATTCTGTAGCAGCGAGAATTTCTTCGGACCAGCGGCGTTGCCGTATATCGAACGCCAGATAGCGCGAGGCCAAGGAATAATCGATATATGGAGGTAGTCCTAACCGCGAAAGAACATAACCAATCACGCTAAGGAAACGAACCGACGGAACAAAAATGTCCGGTCTGTGTTTGCGCAGCCAAAGAAATTTCGGTACCGGATACATGGGATGAGCGACCTGGCCGGTGATTTCGAAAAGCCGCCTTCTTCCGATTTTTCTTTCGAGACACGCCGTTTCTGCCGTGGCGCGATTGTCCTGGTTGAGAATGGCCGGAGCGATTGCCTCGTCGCGTCCATTTACCGGCACAAAAGTTTCACCGTGTGAGTTCAGGCACAGAGCTCGGACGGGATCAGAAAGATTCCTAGATACCGCTTGCGAACAATGGCACACCGCCTGCCAAAAGCGCTCGGGATTTATCTCCGCGTGCGAAGGGGCGGGAAACTCAGGCGTGTACCCGAAGGCGTGCTGGGCAATGATCTCACCGTTTAACGCAAACACCACCGCTTTGCATCTACTTGAACCGATATCAATAGCAAGCAAACTCATGGCGGTTTTCGATTGCCGAGGTGCGGTATACCTATCAACGATTACCACTTATTCATAGGAATTCGTCTGCCGCGATTGAAAGCTTCCGGCCACGCGGTCCGGACTCAACGACAGTAATTGTTCTCTTGCTCTTGGCAAGGGAAACACTTGCTACGCCACGAAATGTCTCTGGCACTTCAAACAACAAAATCAGAAACCGGACTTCAGCCTTGGATTTGGCCGGAAGCCAGCGATACGTTGGTTCTCCGAACAACGCACCTTGCTCGATGGTTTCGCGCCGCGGAACAGGGAAGGGAGTTGTGCTGAACTCCAGCCCCCGACAAAACGTTCTTCCTTTCCACGGCGCTGGAGTTCGGTTGTATCGTTCTTCCCAATTGCCAACCCAAGGGAAATCTACCCGCCGAAATGCGTACACGACGAGGAGCTTCAAGTGAGGGTTGCATGCTGCGATGAAACCAATCTCAAGTTCTGGATTCAGCAGTTGCGATGTATAGTGTCCAAACCGCTGCGCCGGGGTAAAGCGTAAGTTCATCCGCTCGCCATTTTTTGCAGGTGCGTTGGGCCACGTAAACTCGGCATCCGGCTTAAGAGAAAATCGAGGGCTGTAACTAGCCGGACAAACCTTTGCCCGCGTGGCCGGCATGTCGAACCAGGTGGTACCCGCTTCCAGAAACGGTGGCCCGAAGGTTACGTGTTCGTTCCACGAAATGGGTCGGTCGTAACTGCTGAGGTTGACCGCCTCTTCTTTGCAATAGATCACCGGATTTAGACGGTCAAGTGTCAGGGTTCGGCTGAAGCTGATTCGAGCTTGGGGAAGGGTCAAACCGTATTGCAACTGTGGCCTCGGTGACTGTGCTTGATGCTGAGCGCCCCACTTCAACGCAGGCGCTTCGCCGTGGGTAGTGAGGCCGGCCGCCGTTTCTTCCGGCGAAGGCGGCCCGAAGTGATCGAAGCTAAGGCTGTGCCCTGCAATTCCGGACAATAACCTGCCATCCGGCGGAGGTCCGTACTTACGAGCATGTTTCGCAGCGGTGTACTTGAGTGGATCGATCGTCGCCCATTGCGGCCGCCAGAGCGGGTTCACCCCGGCACACGCATTCAGATTCAACTCGCAGATATGTCCTCCGCCTTCAAGAACGGAAGCATATCCCCAATCCGCTCGCAGGCGGAATCCGGGACGACCGTCCATCACATTCTTGCTGCGCGAGACCGCCAGCGCTTGGGAACCCGATGTCGTCATCTCGTGATCGCTCGAAATTCTGCCTCTCCGTCAAGCGCAGCGCGTGCCTGTTCCAGAAATGCGCCGATGTTGTCGGCTTGGAAAACATTGCGTCCAAAGAAGACACCAGCTGCTCCGGCGGCGGCAACGTCGCGGACCACATCGAGGGCGCGTTTGTCCGTGGCATGACGGCTTCCGCCGAGCACCAGAATCGGTATCGTACATTCTTCCACCACTGAACGCATTGAGGCCGTATCCCCGCTGTAATCGGTTTTAACAGCATCTGCACCTAGCTCGGTGGCCATACGAGTGTGGAGGTTCAGCCACTTGGGATCACCCGGATTCTGCACATCCTTACCCCGTGCCAGAGATTCAACAATCAGCGGGATTCCAACTCGTTCACATTCGCGGGCGACTTCGGCGTTACGAGTGATCTCCTTCATCTCGAACTCGGCATCGCCGGTACCTACGACGAGATAGGTCAGAACGGCGTCTGCGCCGTGTCGCAGCGCTTCCTCGGGGCGTGCGAGAAGCGAACTGTGCAGTGCGCCGCTTCCATTTTGCCCAACCGCGGACCAAACCGTAGTCCAGTCCAGGCGGGCAATCAGAGCCGGGATTGGACCGGGTGTTGTCGAGCTCGCTAATTGACGAATGAGTCCAAGATTCAGCAGCAATGCATCGACATTGGCCTGAGCAAATTGGCGAATCTTTCCTAGGGGATCTTCAGTTCCAGGAATCGGCCCCAGTACCAATGCATGGTCGAACGCTACCACCAAGGCCCGATGTTTCGCGCCTCCCAGCACACGATTCAGACGAATCTTCTTGCCGCAATCGCTCACAGCGCCCTCACGTCACCCCTAAATTAAGGTGGACCCAAATTATCTCCCAAGTGAGCGATTGTCATCTACTTGTTCTAATATGTTCATCGCCTATGGCAAAGAAGACCGAATCGCCCCCCCACCTGACGCGCGCCTTCGGTTTACTTCATGCCACCGCCCTGAACATCTCCAACATGGTGGGGATAGGGCCTTTCATTACCATCCCGCTATTGATGGCTTCCATGGGCGGCCCGCAATCTATGTTGGGCTGGCTGACCGGTGCGCTCATCGTAATTTCTGACGGTCTGATATGGAGCGAACTGGGGGCGGCTTTGCCGGGCTCCGGTGGTAGCTACCATTTTCTTCGCGAGGCGTACGGCCACCAAAGTTGGGGCCGCCTGATGGCTTTTCTTTTTATCTGGCAATTCGTTCTGAGCGGGCCTTTGGAAATCGCCTCCGGCATGATCGGATTCGGAAACTATTCTTCCTATCTTTGGCCGGGATTATCGGCTCGAGGGCAGCAATACGTTGCGGTAGCCGTGGGCCTCGCTGCCTTGTTTCTCTTGTGCCGGCAAATCACATTCCTGAAAAAGGTCACCGTCACCCTGTGGGTTGGTACGGTGCTTGCGATGGTAACCGTCATCGTCACCGGTTTTTTCCACTTCAATGCTCATATGGCGTTCGATTTTCCTCCCGGGGCGATGGCCTTTAATCGTGGCTTCGTGCTCGGTCTTGGCAGTGCTACTCTGATCGCGGTGTACAACTATCTTGGATATTACGATGTCTGCTACATCGGCGACGAAGTGCAGGATCCTTCCTACGTAGTGCCACGCTCGATTCTGTATTCGCTCGCAGTCTGCTGCGTAGGATATGTGGCGTTGCATCTCGCGTTGATGGGAGTGGTACCGTGGCGGGAAGGAATTCGTTCGGCCTTCATTGTTTCTGATTTCATGGAACACCTGTACGGCAGGGGCGCCGCGATCGTGGTAACAATTTTTGTTCTCTGGTCGGCTTTCGGCGCTGTGTTCGCGCTTCTTCTGGGCTATTCGCGAGTTCCTTATGCGGCTGCGATCGATGGCTATTTTTTCCGCCCGTTTGCGCGACTGCATCCTACGAAAAACTATCCTCAGGTTTCACTTCTGGTTCTGGGCGGTGTATCGATTGCCGCCGCATTCCTTAAGCTGGATCAGCTTGTCAGTGCATTGATCACCACCAGAATTTTGGTTCAGTTTCTGGGGCAGCTATTTGCCATTCCGCTCTTGCGACGAAAGTTTCCGGATAGCGCGCGGCCGTACAAGATGTGGTTTTATCCCGTTCCCATGGTCATTGCTTTCTTCGGGTGGGCCTACGTTTTTCTGACTTCGGGCTGGCTCTACATCAAGATCGGTTTATTGACGCTTCTCACCGGCGTTCTGGTTTTTTTCATATGGGCGAAATGGAAAGCTACATGGCCGTTCAACCCGAGCCAGGATTCCGCGTGAGGGCCCTATCAAGATCCGTTATAAACAGGAGCAAGTCATGATTGGAGATGCTTTTCGCGGTCTTCGGTTCCGCCTGCGATTGGTCGGACAAATCCGCCGGGTCGGGAGTGCAACCCTCTTCATAGCGATAGCCTGCATCCTGATCCTGGTTGAAGCCTGTCTGGGGTCTGCCAACCCGACTCAGGCCTCTGAGGTCGTTGTTCGCACCGAGAGCCTATCTGTGGTCGTGCGGCCGAGCGATGGCACATATGAACTGCAAACGGGGGTCGCAGGACACAGCATCATTCACGCAAGAGTAGCTGCGCAGATCGATCACAAGTGGGTTAAATCGACGGATTATCCGAAACACGATATATCACAATCGAATTTTGAGGATGCTCTTGGGCACGGCAGGAAAATAACAGTCACTTCGTCGGGACTTTCGAATCTGCCGGATCTCGCCTATACGTTGCAAATCTATGACGGGAGACCTTTCGGTGTCATCGAGACTGAGGTACAAAACCACACAGGCAAGCCGCTAACGATCCAAAGTATCCGAAGCGTCGAGGGGGTCGGCAGCAAAATTATCGATCTCAGCGGCGCCGAGAAGAGCGACCGAGTTCTCTCGGACAGTTTCAGCGAGGATTGGCCGCCCTTGCAAATTTACGACTTAGGAAAAGCTCTCAAGGGTATGCACCGGGCCGTAGGTAGCCAGCTCATCTATAACCGGGAGAGCGCGGAGAGCCTGTTTGTGGGGGCTCTGACTTCCAATCGCTTCCTCACCATCATTCATTTGCAAACGCAATCTTCATCACCGGGGGGCCCGAGCATCGGTTCATACACGATCGATTCAACTGGAACTACTGAGATACAAGCAACCGATGATGAATCCGGCCTGCGAGAAGGGCCGGCCCAAAACCTGATTGAACTAAACGTTTTCCTTCCCGCAGGCGAATCGATAGCCTCAGAACGCGTGATGTTTGCTGCCGGAAAAGACTATCATTCGCAACTCGACAACTACGGCGCCGCCATTCGAGAGCTGCATCACAGCCGCATCAGCCCGGACAATATGCTTGGATGGTGGAGTTGGACGGCCTATTACACAAAGATCACCGAAGGCGCTGCGCTCACGAACGCGCAATGGCTGGCCGAGAATCTGAAGGATCTGGGTTACGACTATTTTCATTTTGACCTGGGTTACGGATACGCTCGCGGCGAATACGCCACGCCCAATGCCTCTCAATTCCCTGGTGGCCTGGGGGAGCTTACTCACCGCATTTGCCGATTGGGATTGAAGGTGGGAATTTGGACGGCCCCCTTTGAAGTGGCCGAGCGGGCATGGATTTACGAGCACCATAAAGATTGGCTGCTGCATAACGCACATGGCGATCCGATTTCGATTGGAACAGCCGAAGAGATGGAGGGCGAACACCTATTCGTCTTGGACGCCACCCATCCGGACGCTCAGGAATATCTCCGGCAGACCTATCGCACACTGGTCCGGGAATGGGGCGTGCGCTACATCAAGCTCGACTTCATGGACAATACTGCAATCGAGGCCTATTACCATCGCCCGAATACAACGGCCCTCGAAGCCCAGCGAATCGGACTTGAGATTATCCGCCAGGCAGTCGGCGAAGACGTGCTCCTCGACAAAGATGGGAGTCCGATGCTGAACCCAGTTGGCCTGGTTGATGACGGCCGTATATCCCAGGATACCGGTCATGCATTTCTCCGCAGTAAGGAGGCTGAGCCGGGCATCGCGGCGCGTTATTACATGCATCGGAACTTTTTCGTCTCCGACCCGGACGCGTTCACAGTTTCCCGACAGCTCATTGAGGAACGCACCATTCAAGCGCCACTTACATTGAATGACGCTCAGGTCTCAATCGCCCTGTCGGCAGTTTCTGGAGGAATGTTCGAAATTGGCGACGACCTCCCAACCCTCGGGAGTGACCCGGACCGCGTGGCATTGGTCAAGAATCCCGATTTGCTTGCAATGGCGAAACTCGGACGCGCTGCTGTGCCTCTAGATCTCCTGAGTTATGCAGATAAGGATGAGCAACCGAGTGTTTTTCTGCTGCACGAAGACCAGCGCCAGTCCATGTTGGCAGTCTTTAACTGGACCGAGCGGCCGAGTTCTCACACTTTCACTCTTTCCGATCTGAAACTCCCCGCCGATCATTCGTACAAATCATTTGACGTGTTCGCGCAAGATCAGTCGTTGGTGATGGACCACGAAACACTCCGCCTGGACAATCAACCGGCACACACAGTCAAGCTGATTAAGATCATTGACACTTCGATCGCGCCGGCCGCACCTTCGGTTACCTTCCAAGTACTGTCTCAGGCAAGAATTGGGGAAGAGGTTGAACTCTCCAGCATAACGTCTAAAGACGGAGTCCCAGTCCTTGCCAGCCATTGGGGTTTCGGCGATGGAGTGGTCGCGGAGGGCGCAATCCTTACTCATGCCTATACCGCCGCCGGAAATTACACAGTGCGCTTCAGCGCTAAAGGCCTTGATGGCATATCCCTGGAGAAGACATTTTCGATCGCGGTCAGCGGATCGTTGACTCTTCCGTCCCCTCGCCGTTACGCCGAACCTCGACAATAGCTGCATTTTGGCTGGCGGCAGTCTTGCATCTCCCGAGAGGGAAATTAGCTACACTTTGCAATCCTGCCCATAAAGGTGGCCCACTGAAGGCGTAGTGGGCACGCCTGCTGCGGTGGCAGAAGCAAGTCGCGCGGGCCGAACGATATTGGGATCCGCTCACGGCGATGGTCGAGGTGTTCTGGCAATCACAGTCGTAGGCCGCCACCCTTTATCACCTGACCAGCAAGCCAACCTGTGATCAGTCCGGCCACAATCCATGCCAATAAATCCCATGGCGGGCTCCTTGATCCCGCATGAATCGAGCCCGGCTGAAAATGCACACCTCGTCCCGTCAATCCTCAACCGCTGACAATCTCAGGCTGAAGATTTTCCGTGACAAACTAGCAAAACTGGCAGGTTTCTCCTTGCTAGGCCGATTGTAGACTTGTGTTCCCACTTCGGGCACTCAACGCAGCGGTCCGTATGTTGTGGCGTGCTGCGATTTCGCAAACCGATCACCGGATCCGGATGAGTTCCAAAGAAGATTCATCTGGATGCGAAACCCTTAACGCGATTCCAACCTTATCGCAAAGGAGCGAATTATGCCTATTACTCCGGAACAACGCGAGATGGTCGCCGGCGAACTGAAGAGGTTTGCAACCGACCTGAATCTCTCCGAAGACCAAAAGCAGAAGCTACACGGCTTTCTCTCGGAGGCCTACGACAAAGTGCAGGAATACAAGCAACAGAACCCCGGTGTCACAAAGGAGGATCTGATCAAGAAAGTGGCCGACAACCGGGCGACGATTCGGCAGCGGCTGGTCGGCTTCCTGACGCCTGAACAACTCACGAAATGGGATGCTGAGGCGACAAAAGCGAAGGAGTTTCTGGGACAGAAGCTCGCGGCCTAACCAGAGCCGAGTTACGAACAACCGAAAAGCTCACAACTTCAGAAGTCAGCCTGATCTAGAGGGGGCGAATTGGCCCCCTTTTTTCATGAACGGTATTTACGTTTACATCCGCTAATACCTCTGCAGCCGACGCATCATCGCTCTGGTGGTTTCGGATATGCAAGAAATGCGTGTGCAGATTGTCCTGCCGTGTGGGGCGATCACGTCCTGCCGCATTCCAGGAACGTAGGCAGGCAGGCGAGGTGGCAACGAGTTGCTGCTAGGGACTATCGGGACCGTAAATCAGTTGTTGAGCCGATGATGTGGTTTAGCCGAGTGATTTGTTGCCGACCTTCCGGCTGGTCAATCATGAATTCGACTCCGTACAAGTACGCCAACCGGTTGCGATCTGGCATGGGTGTTGAAAATGTCACCGAGACCAGTTGGACGACTTGAGCGCTCTCTTCATATGGCACCCCGTGTAGGATTGTGAGCGGATTCAGGCGCTGACTCATAGAAATTTCTTTCGTGCCAACATCAGCCCCAACCCGGTGGATGCGATTGCTTTTGAAGTCGCTCGGTCCAGGCGTGATCACGGGAGCTGCCGACGACGACCCATCAGGCATTGCCACATATTCCATTGCGGGCGCGCAGGTTGGAACCAAACTGCTCTGGACTGCGCTTCTGACGTGGCCACTGATGGCGGCGGTTCAAATGATGTGCGCCCGAATCGGCAAAGTGACGGGGCAAGGGCTGGCCGGCAATTTCAAGCAGCGTTTTCCAAGTTGGTTATTGCGCGTCTTCATCCTGGCCCTGCTTGCGGCCAATACGATTAACATCGCGGCGGACCTCGCCGGAATGGCGGATGCAGCTGAAATGCTGTCGGGGGTCAATTCGCACTTGTTTGTAGTGGTCTTCGCACTCTTGATTTCGTGGGCAACGGTCCGGCTCCATTATCACCAGATAGCAAACGCGCTCAAGTGGCTGGTGCTGGTGCTCTTCGCCTACCCGATAACCGCGTTTGTGGCGGGGGCTGATTGGAGCCGAGTGCTCCGCGACACCCTGGTGCCGTCGATGCCGCATACCAGAGATGAATGGTCGATGCTTGTGGCGATTCTCGGCACCACGATCAGCCCTTATTTGTTTTTCTGGCAGGCGAGTGAAGAAGTTGAAGAGGAAAAGGCGGCAGGTCAGAATACGCTGGCTAAGAGAAGAGGAGCCACGCTGAAGGAACTTGAGCTGAGGAACTTCGATGTGGGCGTTGGTGCTTTTTTCTCGAATATGGTCATGTTCTTTATCATCCTGACAACCGCCATCACTCTCAACCGCCACGGCATCACTCACATCGAGACCACCCGCCAGGCCGCTGAAGCACTTCGGCCCTTTGGCCGGCAAGTTCGCTGCGACCCTGTTTACCGTGGGCATTGTCGGGGTCGGATTTCTTGCCATCCCGACGCTGGCGGGATCAACGGCATACGCTTTCGCGGAAACGCTGGGCTGGCGGCAGGGCCTGGACAAGAAATTGAAACAGGCACGCTGGTTTTATGCTCTTATTCTGCTCTCGACCGGAGTTGGAGTCGGCCTGAACTTCGCAGCCATTAACCCTGTGAAGGCACTCTACTGGACAGCCGTCATCAACGGATTGTTAGCGCCCTTCCTTCTCGTCGCAATCCTGATCGTCGCTTCGGACAAGAAACTGATGCAGGGCCAACCGAGTTCCCGCTTGGGATGGACCGTCGTGGCGATCACCACCGTGGCAATGTTTGCCGCCGGCGTAGCCATGTTTGTTGTGTAGATTGCCTTACAACGAAGCGGTCAACCATTTTCTGCGCGCCATTGAATCCGGGAAGGCGTCTGCGTTTTCACTCGCTGCAGCAAGGGTTGTTTGTCCGCGTAGCTGGAGCCGAATGCCGCATAATCGGCTCATTGAAGGCGTGGACCAGATGGACCGTTCTCTGGATCTTTGACAATCGTGTGCCGCAGGCCTAGCATTGCATTAGAGCAAGCTACGCCTTCTTGCTCTTTCAGGTTCCTTGAACTAAGTCAGCCCATCTGAAGTTTTCCCTCTTAGCTTCCCTCCGAAGGATAAATCAGTGGTAGCGAGAATATTTGATCCGTTTAGATCCTGCCTGCGAGCATCATGGGAACTTGCTGAAATGCAGGCCGAACGCGAACCTCGCCTCTAAAGAAGCGGCCGCTTGAAATTGAATGGAGGTCACAAATGATGGATACGAATTACGTCTCACAACGTCTCGGTAGTATGAGACAAGAAATAAGCGATCTGAGAGTCACGACCGCACGGTATTGGAGCAAAAGCCAGCTTACCGCACTGGACAAGTCCGCTTTCGACCTACGGAAGGGACGTTTGTTGGAGATCAAGCGGGAACTGTCGGATCTGATGAAGCGCTGTGCTTGAATCTCGGTTGGTCCGCGGTAATGTCAAAATTACTCGGGCGGGTAGGTGATATGGCGGATTGAGCGGCGGTGAACAGTTGTCCACCCTCAACCCTGAATACCCCGGAAAGCAAGGAGCGACTATGCTTCGAGATCCACGGAAAACATGGCGGTATTTCGCTCAAGCCGTCATTCAGGAAGAAGACCCCGCGAAGCTAACCGATCTGATGCGACAGCTTTACCGCGTCCTGGAAGGTGATGAAGAGCAGATCGCGCGAAGCGCCTGAGCTTCAAGAATCCGGGGTGCGAAGGTTGGAAACTGAGACACGTCCACTGGCCTAATTATGCAGATATCAGAATCCCGCAACGAATGCTACTTAGGATGCTACGCGATTGAAGTGTTCGCCCGGTCTTTAGAAGACGGAACTTTCGACACGCACGGATTTATTAGACACGCCATCAGAAACCCGAAAGTTCTAAATGACCTTCCACTTGTGGATCCGTTCGATACCCAAGGAGCAAACTATTCAACTGCGGATGAGGCGCTCACTGCTGGAATTGGTTTCGCGAGAAAGAGGATCGACGATCTCAAATAGAAAGCTCGAAAATATACCATGGTTTCCGCTGGTCCAGCATCATTTATTCCGCTGGCGTCTGCTTATTTCGATCCATCGCGCTCTCGCTTCGTGTCGTCTGGTTTTGTAACTTGTGAAGCGAGCGAACCTCAAATCTCGCTACTCCCCTGACGCTCCCCCTCCAGGATGCCTGCTGTAACGTCTCTGACCGGCGAATGTGACGAGCATCACACATTGCGGAGCCTCTACGTCATTAGGCTCTTTCCCCGGCAGGGCGCTGAGAGCAATACTCCGCTCGTGTCGTTGGAAGTCCGTGATCATGATCACTGACAAATGGGATCCGATGCGCGAACATGAGAACGGAGGATCCATTCAAGTCAGAAGCGAAGCTCCGGGCTCTTACAAATAAACCCGTCTCGACAGCTCCTCCAGGTATGGGGAGGTGAGCTATGAAGAAAACAATCATTCTGCTCGTTGCGCTTCTTCTGTGTTTTTCCTTTGCTGCCGTGGTGCAGACGTGGGCACAAGAACAGCATGAGGTAACGACGATCACAGTAAGAAGCAGTGAGGTGAACAACGGGGTCGTAATTCTTGCCGCTCGGGAAGGGAAGAACTCCTTTGAGCTGCAGTGCAACCAGAATCTGCCTGGTTGCACCGTTCCGGAGCCTGGCAACTACTCGATGGTCAGGCTTCCCAAGAACTATGGGGTTTACGATTGTGCCAACGTTGACTTGTATCAAACCACAAATGATTCGAAGGTTGGCGACAAAGTTGGCCAATATTGTCTGGTGGAAGGAAAGTGAGCTAGGCGGACACAAGCTTGCTTCAAAATTACAGGAAGCAATGGAATCGAGAGCTATGTTTAACAGTTTGGATGAACAAATCGAAAGAACCGAGGGCGGACGTCCTTCAGCCAGTGCGCAACTGGTTCGTCTTGTGGGGATAGTTATCCTTTCAGTGGTCGCGTTTGGGGGATTGTACCTAGCAATTGTGGCCCTCGAATGACACCTGTCTGGGCTGGCATAGAAGCGTGGCAGGGCGAGGAGATACACTTTTGTTGCGACTGTACACAGATGCTGTGGACTGGACCCCTGGGCTGAGACAATCAGTTAAGCGACATTTTGCCGTTCGCTGCCGAAGCATTGTCGGGCGCGGTTGATGATTGGCAGTATAGCTCCGGCTGGTGAAGCGGAAGCGGGCTCTGCCGGAGGGCAACCTGCCAGGAATAGCCAGCTGGAGACTCATCCAGGGCGATGAGCGGGGGCACGGTCGCGAGATCGTGCCCTCATCGCATGGATAGATTTCCCCATGCCTCAGAAAACTCATACGACCTCCTGCGCCACGACCACCGCCAGCACGGGCGACGGCGGTCGACGTTCGAACTCGGCGGGCGGACAATAGCCGAGAGACGAGTGCAGGCGTTTTTGGTTGTAGACCTGTTCCAGAAACTCGCCGATGCGAGCCCGCGCTTCGGTCAGGTTGCGATACTCGCTGCGATAGACTTCTTCGCACTTCAGGGTTTTCATGAACGACTCACAGGTCGCGTTGTCCCAGGGATTGCCGCGGCGCGACATGCTGATCCGGACTTGGTGCGTCTCTAACCGTGCGACATAGTCGTGGCTGGCATACTGCACACCCTGATCGGAATGGTGCACCAATCCGGGCGCGGGCCGCCGCCGCGCCAATGCCATCTCCAGCGCCGCCACGGCCAACCGGGCTTCCAGCGTGGATTCCAGCGCCCAGCCAATCGCCCGCCGCGAAAACGCGTCCAGCACCACTGCCAAGTACACGAACTCTTCCAGCAGCCGGATGTACGTGATGTCGGCCCGCCAGAGCTGGTTGATTCCGCTCACCACCAGCGCCGCCGCCAGGTTCGGATACACTGGCAACCCGTGGGCGGAGTCGGTCGTGGTCACAAACTTGCGCTTCCGCAAACACAGCAGGTTGTCTTCCCGCATCAGCCGCTGCACCCGTTTGCGATTGACGGACAGGCCGCCACGACGCAACTCCGCCGTGATCCGCCGGCTGCCATAGGTCGGCCACTCCAGCGCCACGCGCTGCACCTGATCACGCAGTTCCACGGACGCGGCCTGCGAGATCACTCCGCGCCGATAGAAACCAGCTCGACTGACTCTGGTCAGCGCACACATCCGGCGGATGGTTAAGGGCGTCCCCGCTTTCATTTCGCGCTCGATTTGTTGGTAAACGGTGCGCCGCCACTGGCGGCCCGCAGCTGGCGCTGTTGTTCTACATGCTGCAAGGCTCGCTTCAAAAAATCGATCTCCAGGACCTGCTGCCCGATCTTACGTTCCAACTCCGCGATCCGCGTCTCTTCCGCCCGTTGCTGCCCCACGCCGGGAAACGCCCGCTCCCCAAACTTATCGACATCGCGGCTCCAGCGGTACAGTTCCTGGCGGTTCACTTCCAGACTGCGCGCCACTAAGCCCGCCGGCTCTCCCGCCCGCATTCGTTGTACCGCATCCAGCTTGAACTCCCTGGTGAACTTCCTTCGAGATCCCATCCAGTTTCCCCTTTCGCTGCATTTTAGGGCTTAACTGGTTGTCTCAAAATTGGGGTCCACTCCACTGCGAAGGATAGAATTCAGGTTTTGAGGGATGAGCTTAAGTTTCTTGAGAGCGGCAGCTACCTTCTCCAACTGTGCTCGGAAGCATCCGAATCAACGCGAAGTTTCTCCCGACTATCGCCGAACGACTTCAACAGAACAGTGTGCATAAAGGGCAACCGATTCAGCAACGCTTCCCATCAGCAGGCGATCCAATCCGTGTCTACCATGAGAGCCCAGAACAATTAGATTCGCTCCCCACGCTTTTGCCTCATCAAGAATGAGCGTACGAGGGTCGCCTACCGGTGTTGCCTTGCAGTCGCACACATTCAATCCCGCGGCAATTAGCGTCTTTCGAGCATCGGAAACGGCTTCTTCGGCCCGTGTGCGTGCGTCCTTCCACACTTGCTCAAGAAGGCTGGTGGGGTACTCTGCAGATAATGGCGACGCAGTCATCTGATTCTCTATCGTGAGAAGCTGTACCACGCTAAGAATTCTGATCTGACCATTCGCAGGCCAGGGGCGATTCGCGACCGAATAAACAGCTTTCGCAGAACACTCGGAGCCGTCAGTCGCAACGAGGATCTTCATCCCATGCGAAGGCGCTGTAGAGTCGAGATCGGGTCGTATGATCTCAACCGTACAGGGGGACATGCGGAGGACGGCCTGGGCAACACTGCCCAGGAAAAATCGTGTGAGCGCGCTCTGGCCGTGCGAGCCCACCATTACGAGATCGGCGCCCCATTGCTTCGCAAACTCCGGCACTGCTTTTTTGGGAGAGCCCAATTGGATCTCCGAGAAAACTTCGCATCCGGATTGGGTCAGTTTGTCCGTCGCACGCTTCACCAGCGATTGTGCCTCATGCTTTGCATCTTCGACGAGCGCAGGCAGTCCCTCCCAGCGGGCTATATCCACGACACTCATCACACAAAACACCGCCCCGGCGGACCATGGACGGACTGCCGCCGCATCTACGACGTGCTGCGATGCGTGAGAAGAATCGATCGCGAGTAGAATTTTCATATTGTCCACCTCGTTCTTCTTGTCGGTTCAATGGCGATATTGCGCCGGACTGACGGGTCAGGTTCTAGATGGCTAGCCCACTGCCGCACCTCCGTGCGCATGCTCTCTAGCCACAATGGCTTGCCATCCGGCTGGCGAAAAGCGTCAGTCTGATCGCCGCAGGTAATCTTGCGAGCGATCATCGCAGCATGACCTTCGTAGTCACCGTTGATCCGACAACCGCAATTTGGTCTCCCTTGCTGAAGCTCACGCCGTTGCTGTGAAGAAAACGGCGAGGCGCTACGAGCACCTGCAGAATTCCCGCATCGGTCCTAAGCACCAGGTGAGTTCCTTCATCGCCATTGATCGGACACCAGGCCAGCGAAGCTTACAGATCAACCAGCCTATAAAAGAAAACTATGGTCAAGATCGTAATGGCGATGGTCGCAGCCCCGGCAAGGGTTTCGACAATAATTGTGTTCCTGGCTTTCTCCATAAATGCTCTCCTTCGGTATCGTTGGGAGAACACTTAAGCCTAATCTCAATGAAGAATTGCGGCGGTGACGAAGCTCACGTAAGGGTGTGACCGAGACAGGGCGATCCGTAAGTACTCCGCGCAAGTCGAAAGAAGCTGAGGTCTTGCCTTTATCTACGCGGGCCTCGGAGACAACGATCAGGTGTTCGCCTGCTTGGAGAAAGCTTATGAGCAGCACGACGTCAGGCTGAGGGACGTAAAAATAGAACCCTTATTCGAAAGCCTGCGTTTCGATCCGCGTTTCGCCCACCTCGTGCGCCGCGTTGGCCTGAAGAAAACCGAGGAGCCATGAAAACGCTGTCGCTTCATGCACGTCGACATATTTTTCGACAAGCTCGGAAGTTTGAAGGGTGACACTACAAGCTTTTGCCTCTAAGTAAAGATTGCTATTGCTCTGCCGGATTCAAAGATATACGTCAGCGGCTTGTATATCTAAAAGATATAATAAGACACCTTTGGAATGGTGTGAGAGATACTAGACAGCGCCGGCCGGGGTGTTATTGCGAAACGAAGCCAATATCTACCCTGTCTTCATGGACTTATAAAATTGAGCGTACGAATTCAACGGCAACTCACATTTCTATTTCTGCCGAGCAACTACGGAAAGCAGCTGAGGTTGAGGTATCGAACTAGGATGATCTCCACAGGGGTGCGACACGGGACCCTATTGTTGTTCCTATCAGTGAACTATCCTGTAATCGCCGCTTCGGGAGCGGGCCATCGATGGATAATTACGTCGACAAGAACAGCGCGTCTCACGGCTTCCTACGCCCCCCTAAGCACTAAAGGGCCGCCGTCGTAACGAACACAACTGAAGTGCGCTACAAAAATTTGAGTGAGCCGAAAGTACAGGAATGCCGCACGGAGTGCCTGGGCGGCTTCTCTCCGAGGGCGGAAAGAAGTCTTTTTTCTTGACATCCAACGGGCCGTGTTCTGTGAAGGTTACCTTGGACCTTTGCCGCCGCCAATGCCTTGGAGGCGAGGACCTCAGACGGAGCGGATGCCGAGGGAGTTCGCGCCGGAGCGCTGGCCGACTACCAAACCTTCCTTACGCCGTCGAAAGACGCCGACCCCGACCCCGACCCCGACGTTGTTATCCTGCAAGAAGCCAAAACTGAGTACGTCAAACTAAGGTGGGATGAAGCCAGGCTCCCGCACTGAAATTCAAGAAAATACTGGACCGTTCTCATTGCTACCAAGTACCGATGCGGAGGACCGCGCACGTGGCAATGCGGAGGCCATTCTGGGGACGAGTGGTTGCGACGTCGGACATCCAGGCGTGGGTGTACTCTAGTTCGAGGATTCGCCATGCGAAAGGGCGTGTGACCACGAAATCTACGCCACCACCGGTGGCGATACTGGGTCCGTTATTGGAAATCTCGACCGACCAGTCACTGCGCTTCGGATAATGTCCCAGAGTGCCGTTGCCGTCGTTCCACTCGTTGAGCAACTGTTTCTTGAGTGTCAGGTTGTCGGTTTCGTGGCTGACTTTTGCCCCGCCCACCAATATCTGGGCGTAGGGCGAGATGCGATGGGAGGCCAGCGGAGTCCAACGCGCTCCGCCGCCATAGAATAAGGAGTCGCCGCTCTGGTTGGCTGCGGGCATGTGCATGAGGAGGCATCCGCTCAACTCCGCGACCACCTGCCACTTGGGGTTAACTCGTGCTGCGCCGGAACCGCCGCCGCCGACACAGCTCCCGCCTCCGAGGAGGCTCTGGTAGTAAGGGAAAGCGGTAAGCTCGATCGCGGCCTCGCGGGGATACAAGCGCGTGGGATTTGCAGCACCTTCAGGTGAGAGGCGAGGCGCGAATTCGAGAGGCTTCTCGCCGGTTCTCCTGTAGTCCTCCAGAAGTTCCTTGCGCAGAAGGAAGTTATTTCCAAACACGCCGGGGCGTGTTTCCCGGTGCCACGGAACCTGAAATGCCATGACGTTGGCCCAAGTGCGGCCGGGGTTCAGAAAGCTGCGGGCAAGGATGATAAGCGCGCGATTCGCGGTCCGGTTCTCGAGGCCCATGAGCAGATAACGATCCGCCGCGTCTTCTCCGATCATTTCTACCGTGCCCAGCGTGGGGGTGTCGGTCAGGGTGATGAAGCCCGGGGAGGCGTGCAACATTACGTTGCCGATGGAAGCCTCGCTGATCGGCCCGATCTTCCATTGTGTGTGCCAGACGGCGGAAAACACCAAGGAGCGCAAAAGGCTAATGAAGTAATCGCGGCCGTCGCCCCACTGCACATTTTTGTACTTGGGATCGTTCTGCCTCTCGATGTAGCCAAACACGGATCCTTCGATGGTGTGGCCGACATAAGGGGCCATGAACCGGTCGCTATCGCTCCATCCGCGAAGCTCACTTACCGAACGCGTATAGTCTTTGAACCACGGACCGTTCAGCGCGTCGCGTGTGCCGGCTTCGGTAGTGACGTTGAAGGCGTGCTGGACGCCGGTGAAGAGAAGAGATTCCCGAATAGCGAACCTCCAGTGGAATTTGATATCGGCTGGCTGACTGGCTTCGGGTTGCATGTAAAGCTCGGAATGCGCGGTTGCGGCGCCGGCAACGTCGTCCGGAAAGGTTTAGTCGGGGTCAAGCATGCTGGCTTTGACTGGGTCTCCAGACGAAAGTGAGGAAATCCGGGCGTCATTGACGGCCTTACGAATGCTGGATTGAGCGGATGGAATTTCATCGAAACCGGCGGCACTGTCGACCATCAATTGAGCAGCGACGGGGAGTGAATGAAAAAGAGGGAGTAAGACCCCCAGCAGTGCGAGATTTAGAATCAGGTCTTTCATGACAAATCGTCTTTTCATGGTCAAAGCGGATAACCGAACTCTCGCTGAGAGCACGAAGCGCAGCAGCTTCAGATGCTCGTCGCGGTTGGAACGAAACCCGGAATGATAAGGGCCCCCGCGTTGGTGGCGGGAACCGGATCAAACTGGCCGAAGCAGAACGCTGCCAAACCTTCCGATTCGATCTCCCGGCCTTTCAACCCGCTCGTAACGGGCGCAATATTTTGAGAACCTAGTATTTCGTGTCCCCCAACATGTGGCAAAAGTCTACTCCGTTCAAGGTGCGCCTGTCATCGCGGACAACAGGGTAAGTTGGCGACATCGTTTCCGGAGCGGGTCGGAAAAAGTCGGCAGGAACTACTCGCAGCAGAGCGCTGGGTTTCGGCGCACCTTCCCGGCATCGGCCAGTCTGTCGCGGGCTACCCAAGGTTGAGAAGATCGAGCAACCTCATCGCTCTCAGCCTCGGCATGATAAGGATAACCGAGTACGGCGGAGCCTTCGGCCTTGGAACAGTCTTCAAGATTACCTCTGCCGGCACGCTAACGACGCTGTACAATTTTTGCCAAGTCGTGAATCAGTTCGGCTATTGTACGGACGGTCAACGCCCCGAGGGAGGTCTGGTCCAGGCCAGCAACGGGAACTTCTACGGGACAGCGTCCGTTGGCGGGGCCAACGACTATGGGACGGCCTTCAAAATCACGCCGAGTGGTACGTTGACCACGCTCTACAACTTTTGCTCGCAAAGCGGTTGCACGGACGGCGCCTCTCCCGTTGCGGGGCTGATCCAGGCCACCAATGGGAGCTTGTACGGATCAACGGACGGTGGTGGCGCCAACACCGGAGGCACGGTCTTCGAAATCACCCGAGCGGCACGCTGACGACGCTGTACAGATTCGGTACGAACGGCTCCAACCCCGGCTTCGCAGGGCTGGTCCAGGCCACCAATGGGAAACTCTACGGGGTAACTGAGTATGGCGGGGAATTTCAAAGTGTTTGCCCCAGTGGCTGCGGGACGGTCTTCAGCCTGTCAGTTGGTTTGCACCCGTTCGCGGAAACACAACCGACCTCCGGCAAAGTAGGAACAGCCGTGAAGATTCTGGGAACCAGTCTGACTGGTGCGACCAGCGTCACCTTTAACGGGACTACAGCGACGTTTCACGTGGTTTCGAGTTCAGAAATCACAACCACTGTTCCCACGGGCGCGACTACCGGTAAGGTGAAGGTGATTACACCCCATCGCACGCTGACCAGCAACGTGAATTTCCGGGTGACGCCGTAGAAGTCCGCGCCGCCAGGGTAGCCTGCGTGAAAGGGCAACGAGGTTTCTTGGGACGGTGTTTCTTGAAGTGTTCCTGGAACAGACACCGGCTACTACTCCGAAAGCCACGTAAGAGGCGGCCGTGACCGTGCGCGGAGGTTCTGTGTTCGACGCTTCCTCCACGAATACGAGCGCAAGAACCGCCGAATGCCTACTAATCAGAATCCGATTCGCCCCGCTCGAATCAAGGCGGAGAAATCGGGAGAGTTGCCGGCCTTTTGGGCTGCGGCGTTGATATGCTCGCGCTGCTTCAACTCCGGAAATGGAAGCCCCCCAGTGACCAATCGTCCCCGCTCGTATAGCAACTCGTCCAACGTCCCATTCAGCAAAAATTGATAGTTCCAGGGCTGTGGGTTGTTCACATCGGCAGCAAGCGGTTCTTGGAGGGTAGTCGTGCAATTTCTTGTCAGCTCGTTGTACCACTCGGGATGATCGCTCAATTTATTCAGGTAGGTGACATAGGTTAGAAACATAGCCCGTGCTACCTCCGGCGATACGTGCACGCGGTACATGTACACTTCCTCATTATCTGTGCGGTAGTTGGTGCGCAATCGAATAACGTCGCGCTCATCCGCAACTATAAAGATCAGGCCGTACTGACGAAAAAATCCAAAAATCGTCGAGTATGCCTGCCCAGCTTTGTAGCGTGCCTCAATGGAAAATGCGACATGCTCGTTGTCTCCAAATTGAAAGCTGACAATCGGATGGCTCGCGAAAGGTATTCCCCAGTTCGTCAGGAAGAAGTCGGCAGCTCGGATCTGTGAAAGATAAACTGTCCGGTCGCTCCAGCAATTCGAGTAGTCGGTTTCGGTGCGATAGTCGCAGTTGCGCAAATTATGAATTGTGACCTGATCTCCCTTGATTTCAGCCGAGGCGGTTCGATCACTGTCGGGTTGCCAATTGCCTTCGTTCGAAGGCTTGAGGGTGAGCCACCATGCGAGCACGCTACAAAAACCCAGAAGACACAAGGCTGCAGCCCAACGGGATCCTTTCGACTTGAATAAAATTACAATAATCCCAACGAAGTAGATCAAAGTAACCGGAACGCGTAATGCGGGGATCCGAAGATCGACGTAAAGAGCTGCTACTGCCCACAGAGTAAGCACTGCAAGAATGAGCCACATGATTGCGATTCCAATCGCGCGCAGCACTTTCAACCATGTCGGCGACGGGCGGGTGGCAGAAATGCTATTCATCTTATCTCCATTTCGGTCTTCAACAACTCATCGACCGGCATTGTATCCTCCAAGAACTCCATCACCCTAAATCAGTTCCATCCTGCAAGCCGCGATCTCACGCCCTGCACTCGGCATTCGGACGGCAAGTCCAATAGACACTTTTGGAGACGGGCGCAGTCTATAGCACCGTGTCACCCTGGCAACTGGTAAAACTGGCAGTCCGCACGGAAATAATCGGAGGGTGGCGGAATTGCTCCCGAATCATTTGCACGCTGCTTGAGTCGAAATGCGGTTGGGGCGTAGCCTACCAAGCGGAGGACACCGTAAACATGGCAATCGCGACCATAAATCCCGCGACCGGCGAAGTCGTCAGAAGGTTCGAACCACTTGACGAAGCTCAAATTGAGCGAAAGCTGCAGTTGGGGGTGTCTGCGTTTCGGAAACATCGCCGGACTACGTTCGCGGACCGTGGAAGTAAGATGACGCGTGCGGCTGAGATTCTGGAAAAGGAGAAAGACGAATGCGCCCATCTGATGACGCTCGAAATGGGCAAGCCTTTTAAGGCGGCGGTGGCCGAGGCGCTGAAGTGCGCAACGGGATGCCGCTACTATGCGGAGAATGCCGAGAAATTCCTGGCGGACGAAATTGTGGAAACCGGGGCCAAGCGCAGCTTCATCCGTTATCTGCCGATTGGCCCCATCCTGGCTGTCATGCCGTGGAACTTTCCCTTCTGGCAAGTCTTTCGTTTCGCCGCGCCGGCGATCATGGCCGGCAATGTTGGGCTGCTGAAACATGCCTCGAACGTGCCGCAGTGCGCGCTGAAGATTGAGGACATTCTTCGCCGTGCCGGCTTCGACGAAGGCGTGTTCCAAACCTTGCTGATCGGCTCGGGGCCGGTCGATGGAATCCTGAACGACCCTCGCGTTGTCGCCGCTACTCTGACCGGCAGCGAGCAGGCCGGCATTCAAGTTGGGGTTTCCGCAGCCAAGCGAATCAAGAAGGTCGTGCTCGAGTTGGGCGGCAGTGATCCTTTCATCGTGATGCCCAGCGCCGACATAGATGCTGCGGTCACAACCGCAGTCGACGCGCGGATTCAGAACAACGGGCAGTCGTGCATCGCGGCCAAGCGCTTTATTGTTTCAGAAAAGATTGCCGACGAGTTCGAACGCAAGTTCGTCAAACGCATGCAGGACCTTCGTGTGGGTGATCCATTTGAAGAGACCACGCAACTCGGCCCCTTGGCCAGTGAGGACGCGGTTACTTCTCTCGATGCCGATGTGAAAAAGAGTGTGGCTGCGGGGGCGCGGGTGCTTACCGGCGGCCATCCCCTGCAGCGTCCCGGCAATTTCTATGCGCCTACGGTTCTGGCCGATGTACCGAAAGATTCTCCGGCTTACAACGAGGAATTCTTTGGCCCCGTGGCGTCAATTTTTCGGGTGAAGGATGTGGACCAAGCCATTCAGATCGCCAACGACAGCCGTTTCGGTCTAGGCGCCAGCGCTTGGACCAATGATCCTGTGGAAACTGAGAGGTTTATCAATGAACTCGATGCCGGAATGGTTTTCCTGAACAAGATGGTCGCTTCCGATCCGCGGTTGCCATTCGGCGGCGTCAAGTATCCAGGACATGGACGAGAACTGGCGGTGCAGGGAATCCGGGAGTTCGTCAATATCAAGACAGTTTGGATCCAGTAGACTTTGCCGCCATGTTTAACGTTCTGGCGCGCATGGCAGGTGTGTAAAAATGACGACCGCGATACAGTCAAGAGAAGCTTTAGAAAAAGTCGATCTGTGGCTGCGGATGTACCGGCAGATGGCCGCCATCCGGCAATTCGAAGCCCAGGTCAACCAATTGCATCCCACCCGCCGCATCCTTTACGCCAGTCTCTTTACGTCGGATTTTAAATTGAGATTCCGGATCAAACGGTGCAGGTACTTGGGGTGAATTCCGAGGAGACGGGCAGCTTCGACATAGCTGCCGTTGGTTTCGTCCAACGCCGCGAGAACAAGCTGTTTCTTCGTCTGGTTCAGAGTGTCGTGATAGCGCGCGGTGCCCAGTCCCGACGACTGTTCTTCCAGCAGAGCGTTCGGCAGGTCTTCGAGGAGAATCTCATCCGTCAGGCCCAGCACGATCGCATGTTCGATGGCGTTCTCTAATTCGCGAATGTTACCCGGCCAACTGTATTGCATGAGCAAAGAACGGGCCTCGGCAGCGATGCCCTTGAAGGCGCGCTTGCACTTACCTGCATGTTTGTTCGCGAAATAAAGAGCCAGCAACGGAATGTCCTCGCGATGCTCGCGCAGTGGAGGCAAAGCGACGGAAACCACGTTCAGCCGGTAATACAAATCCTGGCGGAACTCACCCGTTTTGATTGCCTGCTCCAAGTTCTTGTTGGTTGCCGCAATGACGCGCGCATTAAATGGCAGCAAACGGTTTCCTCCAACGCGTTCGAATTCACGCTGCTGCAGGACCCGCAAGAGCTTGGCCTGTAATAGAGGAGCCATCTCCCCGATCTCATCGAGAAACAGCATCCCGTCCTCAGCCGCCTCGAGCTTGCCTTTCTTGGTGCCAATTGCGCCGGTGAAAGCTCCCTTTTCGTGACCGAACAGTTCGCTCTCCAGCAAGGCCTCCGGTATCGCAGCGCAATTGATGGCGATGAATGGCTTGTCAGGCCGCGAGCCGTTGGCGTGAATGGCGCGGGCCACGAGTTCCTTGCCGGTTCCACTCTCGCCGCGAATGAGAACTGTCGAATCGCCCGCAGCCACTCGCCCGATGAACTCGTTCACGCGCCGCATCGGCCTGCTTTCCCCGACGAGCGTGTTGTCGGCTTTTACTTGCGCACGAAGGCGCTGATTCTCGGCCCTCAGGGAATCCAGCTTCGACAGATTCTCCAGCGTGACCGCGGCGATGCGGGAAACTGCGCTGAGGAAATAGGCATGGTCCTCTCCGAAAGCCGCTGAAGAGGCGGGTGAGCTCAGATAAATTACACCGAGGATTTTCTCAATCGCCACCAGCGGCATGCACAATACATGTTCGTCGGAAGCGGTGTCAGTGGAAGCCGCTGTGACGACGGCACATCGTTCCCAAGTCGCCTGCTGCACCAACTCCATCCCGGATAAGCATCTCCTGCGCTGCGACGCCGCTTCTATTCCACGCGCAGAGTGGACCGGGTCCCTCATTCGCGTCCGGCTGAAGCACAATTGCAGCTTGTGTGGCTGGGATCACTTCGCAGATCAGGGCCAGCAACTCGCCCTGCAGCTCTTGCGCGTTACGGATGGAATTGATGACATCCGCAATCTTGAAAAAAGCAGTCAGATCACGCGCCATTCGGCCCACCCATGAGTCATCGGTGGGCAAGCCGGAGCGATCCAGGGACATCGTCTTCCACTCGGCGCTCACGGTTTGGTTGCGGGCACGCGATGTCAGCAGGGTAGCGTCGTCCTCGGGGCCGGTAAGGAATACAAACTCGCTGTTGCCGATCCGAATCCGGTCTCCGTGCTGGATCGTCTTGCGAGCTGACTTGGGCTTCGTTGACGAAGGTTCCATTGTGGCTGTCGAGGTCGGCGATTTCAAAAACGCCGCTAGAAACCTCGCTCACCGAGCAATGCTTGCGTGAAACCGCAGGGTCGCCCACCTCCACATCGTTGGAGGGATCCCTTCCCAGAATCAACGGGCCATTTTTCGCCACTCGAATGGCTTCCTTGGGGGCACCGAAAATTGCCAGCAGTCTCGGGTTGATCACATCACTCTCCCGCTTGTTCAGTGTAGTCGAAAGAACCGCAGATACAGCGACCAATCACTCCTGCTGCCGGGGAACCAAAAGGCTACCCGCGGGTAACCGTTCAACTACCGCCCGCCCGCTTGCCGAGAATTCCGGTGAGCTTATGTTGTTGGAAAGCCAGCGGAATGGATCGGAATTGTGATCGGTCAGGTTCTGGCACGACGCATGCAATATCCCAATGCGTCACAGCAAGCCCAGAGATAACGCAGAAGAGCTTGGGTGACAAATTCAGTTTGGGTTCCGCTGCAAGGAGCCCCCAAGGAGGATGTCATGAAACGCAACCTTATCGGTATCCTATCGCTGGTGGTGATGTCGCTGATGCTCAACACAACTGGAGCCTATGCTCAGTCCTACGTGCGGGCCGATGTGCCGTTCGCCTTCAACGTTGGCTCGAAGCAACTGCCAGCGGGAACTTACGAAATCAGAACCTTTGGCCCTGGCCTGGACGAAATCATGATCGCGAATCACGAGACCAAAGCGTCCGCGCTGTCGATCGCCAGGCCCGAGGATCGGCGTATTACCGAAAGCAAGCTGGTATTCGATCGCGTCGGTAACCAATATTTCCTGACCGAGGTTTGGAGGAACACGGGCGCCGGAGCCATGGTCGTCCCGACCTCCAAGCACGAAGAGGAACTGAAGAAGGAACTGCGGCTCGCCGCAGGCCAATCGAACTCTGCGGAACAGGTCATGGTTGCCCTTTACTGAACGGCGCCAAAAGCAAGCCAAGAAGCCGGAGCCGGGCGCTCCGGCTTCTTCGTTCTCCGCCTCCTTACGCCGTCCGATCTCGGGCGCGCCGGAATTCGCCAGAACGGTCCTCAATGCTACGTCTTAGAATTCTTGAAGAAAATTGTTCGAGCGTGGGACTACTCAATGCGCAGCAGCAGGACCGGTTCAACCATGAACTCAAAGGAATTGATGCCGTCAACCGCCCGGCGAATCGTAGGCTCAGAAACCGGCTCGACGGTGATAACAAACGACACGCGGTCCTTGGGCAAATGAGGTTCCTGCTCCAGGGAGTCAATATTGATGTCGTGGCGGGCAATGACTTCGGCGACCCGAGCTACGATACCGCGCTGGTCTTTCACGGTCAGGCGCAAGTACCAGCTGACGGGTCGAGGATTATCCGAGATTTCAAGGTCGTGCGAATCCAGGAATCCCGAGATTTTCTTGGCGCTTACGTGCCCAGCCGCCAGGTCCCGCGCAATTTCGATGAGATCAGAAACTACGGCGGCTCCGGTGGCATCGCCGCCAGCGCCGCGCCCATAAAACATTTGCGTTCCGATCTTATCGCCGACCAGGAAGACGGCATTGTTCACGCCTTCCACCTTAGCCAGCATCGACCGGCGACTGACCATCCATGGCCGGACCGACACTTCGATGCCGTTTTCCGTGTTCTCGGCTGAACCAACGAGGCGGATCGTGCTGTCGAGGCGATTTGCCGAATGGACATCAATCGCTCGAACCTGCCGGATACCGTAAGTCGGAATCCTTGACACATTCAGGCGCCCGCCAAACGCCATTCGAGCGAGAATGCAAAGCTTGTCTCGCGCGTCCAGCCCGTCAATATCGAAGGTAGGATCGGCTTCAGCGTAACCCGCTTTTTGCGCCTCCTCCAATGCAACGCCAAACTCGATTCCGCGACTCTCCATTTGCGTAAGGATATAGTTCGACGTGCCGTTCAGAATTCCGTGCACCGCGCGTAATCGATCGCCTGCGGTGGATTCGTGAATCACTCGTAAAATAGGGATGCCGCCTGCCACGCTCGCCTCAAAACCGATAGGTAAATTCTGAGAGGCGGCGAGCGCAAAAAGCTCGTCACCGTGCGTGGCCACAAGATTCTTGTTAGCTGTCACGACTGGTTTTCCCTTTTTCAGGCTGGCCAGCACGAGTTGCCGGGCTTCATCGGTACCGCCGATGGTTTCAACGGTCACATCGACATCGGCAGCCGCGACAAGTTGATTCCAATCGGAAACCGCCCGAGCACGCGCGGGGATGTCTTCTGTCTTCACGCCCGAGCGTCGGCACACAGCAGTAACCTCAAGCCGAACTCCGCTACGCTGCTCGATCAGGTCGGCGTGCGCGGAAATAATCTCGGCCGTCGCCCGCCCGACCGTGCCGAAGCCCGCTATACCTACACGAACTCTATTCATCATCAGATCAAGTCTTTGCAAATACAGTTTAGTGGATTGGGCGGGCGGATGCCGAACTCAACTCTTCACGAGAAAGCATATGAATGGGGCAATTCTGACCTCGCGGTAAAACACCAGGTTCCTTTGACGATTTCGACCGGGCAATTTCTGCTGGAAACGATCTTCAGCGTACGGTCAAAATGCAGGCGTGCTTGCGACAACCGGAGCCGGAGCCGTCAACTTTAGTTGGTCGAGCGATGTCAGCACGCTCTGCCATTGGGCGGGGTCTTTTTTTGTCTCGATTGGAGCCGACGGATCAGAATAAAAGTCGAGAATGTTAGCGCGCAGTTCCGGCGTCGTCGAATCGAATTTCTTGGCTGACAATTGGGACAGTAACTTTGCGTAAGTGTTGTCGGTTAACGAGTATTCTGCTGCCTTGGTCAACTTGCCGCTATCGAGGTCACAATTGGGAAGCACCAGCGAGTTCGTGTGCACTTCTTCGAGAAAGGCTCGATATTGATCGATGGTTGTATTGATGCTTTTGAAATACAGGTCTTCGGTTTGGGGAGTCGGGTTATTAAAAGCGAGAGCTTTAAACGGGCCGACCTTGGGCATGTATCGCAGCAGGGTTGACAGGACCCGTGTACCAAATCCGGGTTTCCTGTAGTCCTTTCCCCAGTTCTTCTCATAGTCAGAGCGGGAAAGACGATAGAGAAATTTCTGTTTCGCGAAGTCGGGCTGCTCGCGCATCATATCTTTCTTGTGGGTCTGCAGCGCAACCTGGGTCATCTCTGGGATCATCCGACTGACGGAGTAACGATACGAACCGATCGCAAGATCTTCGTGGGCCAGCACGTCCTTCAACTCCACTCCATACACGATGGGGAAGACGCACTCCAGCAGAGATTTGGACACTTCGAACCCAATGAAGTCGTGGTACTGCTGCGATGCGTAGCGATTCTTCGCGACCTGCACCATGTCGAAGCCGAACTCGGTCTTCAAATGTGCCGTCTTATTCTGTGCGTACTTCACCGACTTGCCATACTTCGCTCGCAGCTTGGGGTACTCGATCGCGACTGCCTGATTGACCGCGGGATGGCCGGCAATGTCGGATGCGTAATGTGCCAGCGCGCCCAGCGCGAAGGCATACTCGTTCACATCCTGGCTTTCGAGCAGCAGTTCGCGAACAAAATCTCCACTGCGAACGTAATGCACCAGGTTGCTGAATTCCGTACTGCCGAACGGGTAGTACCCCAGATCCTGGATGACGGCGCCTCCGTAGGCGTAGGCGTGTGCCTCTTTGATCTGGTCCTCCGACAAATCTGGATATCGCTCGAGCAGCAGGGGACGAATTTCAACCGTCCATAACAGATCGACGATTTCCTCGTGGGTCAGAACGGAGTATGCCGCCGAGCCGCCACTACACATCAGCACCACGAGAAGCGATGCCACCACGCGGACCGAAAACAGGCGCCATCCTTTAGGCTTGGCGCCTGACGATGTTGACAGCTGGCCCATGGCCTAAATGCGACCAAGAACCAGGAGGATGATCACGATGAAAAGGACCAGTCCCACGCCACCGGTCGGGGCATAACCCCAGTCCCGGCTGTGTGACCATCGTGGCAACGCACCAAAGAGCGCTAAGACCAGAATCACGATCAAAATAGTTCCAAGCATTGTTTTGCTCCTTTGTCCTGTATTCCCGACAGGAATCTTCAATACGTTTCTAAAAGACGCGAAGATCAGATGACAACGATTACAAGACGGATGCCTGGATGGAACGGGTTGTATAAATAGTACCCGCCATCGACGTAGTCAACGTAAACGTTGTCGGTGTACAGCCAGCCTGTTGGCCACGGCTGATTGAATCCGAACCAATAGCCACCGTACTGGAAGCGCGGATGCCCTTCGACGATCACAGGACGATTGATGACGAACACGTGCTCGCGACCGAAATTGGCGCGGAAACGGTCGTCAGGAATGCGTCCGTGGTTGGCATCGGCGTGCTGGACCTGCTGATCATGTTGGACGTTCTTCTCCTGCTGTGTTGTTTTCTCCTCTTGCTGGGCAGGCTTGTTCGCTTGCGTCTTCTTCTCCTCTTGCTGGGCAGGCTTGTCCGCTTGCGTCTTTTTCTCCTCTTGTTGAGCAGGCTTGTCCTGCTGCACCTTCTTATCCTCTTGTTGGGCGTGTTCTTCTTGCTGCGCGTGTTCCTCCTGCGCGTAGAGGGGAGCGGCGGCTCCCAAGCTCAAAGACAGAACTGCTGTGCCGATAATTCCTGCTAGTTTCATGGGTATTGCCTCCCTTACAGCTTTTGACATTCGTGCATTGTTGCAAGCTTTTGTGTCTCCGGGGTTCGACTTTGTTTTGATCACAAAGTGTTCCCAAGCAGCCATGTGGTTACCCTTTTCCAATACGGATCGCGGAAAGAGAGTGAAACAGTCCAAATACATTCAGCAGCCATAGCACCACGGCAATGACGACGACACCATTCAAGATTGACTTGATGGATGACTGCATCGGAATGAAGCGGTTGACTAGCCACAACAGAACACCCACCACGATGAGAACTTCCAGGAGTTGAATTAACGGCATAATCTTTGACCTTTCTTGTTTCGCGGGCTAACGCCTCGCATCCCCGCCGAGGTGTTGCCTAAGTCTTCATATTTCGAAAGCTTTGTAGGGTCGAATCGTGTTCGCCGGAGGCTCCACGGCATACCCACGGACGATGAATGCCAATCGGCTGGATGTGGTCGCTTGGATGTGAGTTAAGGGGACCTCGCCCACCGCGACCTAAAAATGAGAGCTACGAATTGGCGGCCGTCGCACTCCTGACACACTCAGCAGAATAAAGAATGACAGGTGCAACCTTCCGCGTCTGAGCTAGATTGCTCACATGTCAGGAATTAGGATTGCGAGGCCTGCGCGCCCATGGGCTCAAATCGCCCGGACCTCGGCTCGTCCCAGGTGATCTGGCGGCGCGTAACCGTTGGCCGAAGCAGTCGAACGCAGTGGTTGCATCGATGCCCAGGAATACTCGAATTCTTGCCCGCATTGAAAGCAAATCCGGTAGGTCCGTTTCTTGATGGTGAACACGCGACTCATTTGACCGTGATGGCACCCGAACGCGAATTGGAAGATCCGCATCGCTGCTGAGTTCATACGTCCTGCGCTCGTCGCCGATCACAACTTCCATGGGCATCCAACCAATCGAGTAGAGAGCGTACGCTGGCCCGAGCCAGGGCAATCGAGCAATCAGCAGCCCCGTAGTAAAGATTGAGGCTGTCGCCGTCGGCGTCCATCGTGTATCCGCAGGGAAACACAACATCGTCGACGTCGCCGTGGCGCTCGTATTCGGCCTCGGGCCCAAAGATCCACGAATCTCCACGCAGCAAACACGTGGCCGGGTTCTCGAGGTCAAACAGGGCCAGGCCCAGTCGATACAGGCACCCCGAAGGCGTGTGCCGTACTCCGTGATAGAACACGAGCCATCCTCTGGAAGTCTCGATGGGCGGCGGTGACAAACCAATTTTGTTCGCGTCCCACCAGGCGCCGCGGCGCGCGTCGAGCATGAGCCTGTGCCTGCCCCAATAACGCAGGTCGGGAGAGTAGGAAATCCACATGTGCGACCCCAGCGGCGTCATTGGACGATGAATAAGCGCCCAGCATCCATCGATTCTCCGAGGCAAGAGCGCCGCGTCTTTGTCATCCGGTGGCATGATGACTCCATAGCGCTCGAAATTGCGGAAGTCTTTTGTCAGAGCCAGGGACACCCCGGGGCCACCGCGCGAATAGGAGGTATAAGTGACTACGTATTGCTGCAACTCGGGCACGAAAGTGATGCGAGGATCCTCGATGCCCCAGATTTCCTCGGGATACTCCGCGGGGTTTGGCATCAGGGTCGGTTCGTTATCAATTTGCCAATTGTCCACTCCGTTGCGCGAGCGAGCTGCGCACAAATGGGACAAGCCCCGTCGATCTTCGACGCGGCACAGCAGTAGGGTTGAACCGTCCGCTAGCAGGGTCGCGCCCGCATTGAACACGCTATTAATGGAGTAAGGCCAATCCTTGGCCGTCAAAATCGGGTTGGCCGGATGTCGAAGAAGCAGCGGCTCGTGGCGAATTGTTGTGGCAACGCTCATAGGTGTTCACTTGGTAGAAGCAACAAAGAGCTCGCCGCTTGTGCCCAAACCATCAGGTTCCGGCAGTGCGGTCATTTCCAGCAGCGCCATTAAGAACGAAAGCGTCGATTCCGCTCCCTGGTTCTCGTTGGCACGGTCGGGATGCAGGCCATCGCGGCAACCGCCGGTGACGGAATCATACAGAGGAAGCTGCAGATCGTTATCGCCGAGGAACCAGTTGAAAGCCGACCAAGTCTGGCTGCGCCAACGGCTATCGCCGGTTACGCGGTGGGCTTGCAAGCAGGCGGAAACCGCTCCTGCGGCCTCCAGCGGCTGTTGATCGAAGCGCGCTTTTTCACCGCCCCGGCGATAGAAGCCCTGCGATCCGATCGGTACAAAGTGCCGGTTGATTTCGCACTGCTGCGTCTTCAGCAGCCAGTCGAGTGCTTCGAGACCGACGGAAACCATACGATCATCCGAGCAGGCTGAGCCCACTAGCAGCATAGCTTGGGGCAATCTGGCGTTTCCGTAGGCTAGAACGTCCTCGAACCACTTCCAACCCGGGGTTCGGATCGACTCATACATCTCAAGCAATCGCCGGCTGAGGACAGATCTTATTTTTTGAGCGTCACGGTCTCCCGGATAGGAATCTAGGTATTCCTGAATCCCGAGCAGAGTGTAGGCCCAGGCGCGAGGACTACTGAATTCCATGACTGCGGGAAGGGACAGCTCCAACAAACGCCCGGCAGCACACCTCAATCCCTGATCTTTAGAGCGGCCCAGAACCGTTCCAAGCCCCCACAGAGCGCGCCCATGACAATCTTCAGAGCCCGTTGCTTCGTTCCAACGGCGATCGTAACCGAGAAAGTTTCTGAACCGGCCCTTCTCTGGATTGAACGCGTGCTGCAAAAACGCCAAATACCGGGATGAAGAATCTGGCGTACCAGAAGTGGCCTGACCGGGCTCGCCCTTTCCCAGTTGCTCCAATTGCACCGTGAAAAGAAGAGCGCGAGCATTGTCGTCGGTTGTGTACCCCTCTGAGTAGTTAGGGATGGTGAAGATCGCGTGCTGCAGCATTCCCGTGTCATCGGTGAGCCTGTTGAAGTGCTTCAGGTTCAGCCCCGGCAACTGATTCAATGTTTTTTGTGCAACGCGGGCGGAGAACTGCACTTGCGGACTTTCCATGCGGTCGCTGCGAACCCGCGCAAAACTCTCCATATAGCCCTGCGCTACTCTCTTCCAGATCATCTCGCGCGCGAACAAATATGCACGTTTACGCATGGCGTGGCGTATTGCCGGAGTATCCAAAAGCTCGACTGTCTTTCTTGCGATAGCATCCGGATCCTGGAATGGAACCAGCGCGCCGCGGCGGTCGTCCAGCAACTCGATCGCATGCCAGTAAGGGGTTGAGATAATTGCCTTGCCCGCTCCCAACGCATAAGCAAGCGTTCCCGAAACTACTTGCGCTTCGTGACGGTAGGGAGTGATGTAAATGTCTGCGGAGCCGATGAACTCGACCATCTCCTCCGGGCTGACGAAGCGGTTGTGGAAGATCACGTTCGACTCCACTCCTACTTCCCTCGCCAACGCTTGCAAGTGCGCTCGATACTGATCGCCCTCGCGACGGAGAATGTGAGGGTGGGTTGCGCCCGCGATCATGTAGACAACATTCTTGTGCCTGGACAAAATCTGCGGCAGTGCCTGAATGACGTTTTCGATTCCCTTATTCGGCGAGAGCAGGCCGAATGTGAGCAGTACCGCCTTTCCTTCCACTCCGAAGCGGTCCTTGTAGAAATTGGGATCAAGGAATGGCAGGTCCGGAACGCCGTGAGGAACCATGTCGATTTTGCTACCAGGCACCTTGAAAATTTCCTGCAGGAACTGGGATGAGAGCTGGCTCATGACAATGAGGCGATCCGAGAGCTCCGCGATCTCTTCCATCACCATGAGCTGGTCAGGATTCGGCTCGCGCAGGACGGTATGCAGAGTGGTCACAACGGGCATCTTCAGGCCGCGCAACAACTGCAGGACATGGCTCCCGGCGGGTCCGCCGAAAATTCCATACTCGTGCTGCAGGCAGACCATGTCGATATTGTTGAAGTTCAAGAACTCGGCGGCCTCTTGATACGATCGCAAGTCGTCCTGGGCGAGCGACCATCTGACGCGCGCAGGATAGTCGTATCCTTGTTCGGTGTCGTTTACGGGGAGCGCCAGCAATAGAGCGGTGCCGTATTCGGCGGATATGGCGGCGCACAGGTCGGTGGTAAAGGTCGCGATTCCACACTGCCGGGGCAGATAGTTTCCGATTACCGCAATCCGGCTAGGCAGCGATGGCTTCGATTGCGATCGCGGTCGGGCGGATGAGATTCTCACGCGCCCCAGTGGGTGCTGGCCGACGACTTCTAGTTTCCCCTTTGGAAGCGCTGTGTTTGGTAGCGACATTAGCTCCTGGTTTGCCGAAAACGGTTGCTAAGACGAGGTCAGAGTTCCGGTAAACGACGCACCATCCGATTTGGTCGGAGGTCATCGGTGACCCGCGCCTGGTTTCGTCAATCTGTAGAGTTGGCCTCCCTCAGTATTCATCGAAAGTGGAGCTGCGGACTGGTCAAAATTGACCACATATCCTCGAGTGAGGGGATCCGGGTGCTCTGGAGGTTCCGCAATTACCATCGGTTCAAGAAACGATTACCGCCGTAATCATGTTGGTATTGTGACGAACACTCTTTCTCGGGGACGAAACCCTAAACTAGAGTCGGGTGTGTTCTGGCAGACCACAAGTCTGCGATCCAAATGGAAACTCGCTGGGGTAAACGTTTCGGACGATACGAGGTCGTAGCCGAGGTTGGCCGCGGCGCTATGGGAGTGGTGTACAAGGCTCGTGATCCCAAAATCGACCGGTTTGTCGCTGTCAAAACGATCTCGCTCTCCGGCCAGAATCCAGAGGAGGAGCGCGAATACCGGGAGCGGTTCTTTCACGAGGCTCAGGCAGCCGGCCGTTTGTTACATCCTGGCATCGTCACTATTTTTGACACCGGCGAGGACCCAGAGAGCCACGTTGCCTTCATTGTTATGGAGTTCATCGCGGGCCAATCGCTTGACCGACTGCTTTCAGACAAAACCGAGAAGCTGCCGATCGATACGGCTCTTCGGTTGTCGGAGGAACTGGCGGAAGCGCTGGATCACGCTCACGGCCAAGGCGTAATCCACCGTGACATGAAACCTGCCAACATCCTGGTTACGCCCGATGTCCATGCCAAGATCGCGGATTTCGGTATTGCGAAAGTGAACCTGGCGAACCTCACGATTCCCGGCCGCGTGATGGGCACACCGGCCTACATGTCGCCAGAACAGTTGGAGGGTGAGCCGGTGGATCAACGCTCCGACTTATTTTCGTTAGGTGCGATTCTCTACCACATGGTTACCGGCTACGGCCCTTTCCAAGGTAACAGTGCTACCACCGTTTGCTTCAAGGTCGCCAACCGCGAGCCCCTCCGGGCAACCGCGTTTGACCCCGACCTTCCCCCTGAATTGGACTCCGTAATCGCCCGTGCCATGGCAAAAGATCCCGCGCAACGTTACCAGCGTGGATTGGAGTTTGCTCTCGACCTGCGCGAGCTTCGCGGTCGGCGCCAGGCAATCTCCAAGAGTGCCGACGGTGCGTCGCGGCTTCCGGGAGCGAGAGAAGTCCTCGCGCGGCCAGTCGGCGAAGTCACGAATCACGTTCCTTCACTTGCACCGGTTGGTCTTTTCCGAATGTTCGGGCACGCGGTGATACAAGCACCCGCACTCATCCGGTTGCAAGTCTTGTCCTGGTGGCGACGACCAGCCCTACGTTTAGGGCTCGTGTTCTTGGTGGTGACGATCATTCTCAGCCTCTTTGCCTATCGCAAAAGTCTGCCGTCGCGAAGTGCATTTCAGACCAGTCCATCAGCAACCGTCGATGCGAGTGGAGCACCGGCTCCGGTTGCGAGTGAGCCAACCGCCGTCGATCGCGCCGCGGGAAAGGGGTCCGATGCCAAGGAAGCCTCGAAAGCCATTGCAGACTCCACGCTGAACATACGCATTGAACATCGTTTCTCAGCGGCAGAGCTTTCGCTGTGGGTCGATGACAAGTTAGCTTACGATCGTCCGTTGCGCGGTCAGGTCAAGAAGCACTGGAACCCATTCCGAATGGATGTACGGGAAACTCAAACCGTCCAGCTACCAGCAGGTAAACATCGCATCCTTGTTCGGGTTCGTTCCACGCCCGAAAAATACGAGCAGTCAGCGTCGGTGTTGGGGAGTTTCAGCAAAGACCATCCGGCAATCTTGCAGATCAACTTTGAGCGCCAGGGAAAAGCGATGCGCTTGGCTTTGCGATAATCGGGAATCGCACCTTAGAGGTAATCTCCGCTCTCCGGAAACGCAAAAAAGAGCGGCTCGCAGCATGGGCTGCGAGCCGTCTCGTGGAAGCCGTCGCGGGTTTACTGCTGTTGTCGGCGTTCTTCTGGAGCAGCCTCTTTCTCTGGCTTAGGGACGCTCTCCGGGCGGGCTTGAGCCTGTCGTGGAGCGGCCTCTTTTTCTGGCTTAGGGGCGTTCTCCGGACGGGCTTCAGTCTGTGGTCGAGGAGCGGACTCCGGACGAGCCTGGCTTTGAGCGTGGGACTCATTCTCGGGCCGAGCCTGTGCGACGGGACGCGGTGTCTCCGGGCGAGGTGTTGCTTGCTTGGGCTCCTGTGGATGCGCTGCCTTCTCTGGTTGAGGCGCGGCGGCGCGGGCAGTCTCCGGACGCGGCGTATTCTCTGGACGCGGCGCGCTTGCTTTCTCCGAAGTGTTCGCTGGACGCGGCGCGTTATTGTGCGCTGCCGGAGTGTTAGCCTGCGCGGTGCCGGGCCGAGGAACGTTGTTCGCGGGCTTAGCAGCTGACGGCTTGGCCGTTGGCTCGTTTGCTGCGCTCTTTACTACTGGCTTGTACGGTGCGCCCGCCTCTTTTGCTGGAACAGCAGCACGGTCATTAAACGCTCCCGGCTTGGGAGTGGCTGCGATTGCCGGCTTGCCCTGGTTTACGGAGGCTCGTTGCTTCGGGTTAGCCAAGGCAGCCTGTGCATGTTGGGTTTGAACGGCCACCGGCGCTATGTGCTTCTCATGCGCTGCAGCCTCCTGTTCAGCGTTCGGGCGGGCAGTGACTCCACCGTTGCCGCCGTTGTAACTGACGCGGTTCACCGTCGTATTGTTGATCACAGTGGTGTTATATGTGTTGTGGATGTTGGTGACGTTCACGTTGTTTACGGCGCGGTTATAGGCAAACTGTCCGTTGTCCCAGCGGCCGCCCTGGTACCCTTCACCGGTGTAGCCGTATCCATAATTGATTCCGCCGTAGAAACCTACGTGCGGACCCCAGTAGCCCTGATTGAAAGCATATCCGCCGTTGCCCCAACCCCAATAGCCTGGAGTCCAGAGGAAACCGACTTGCGGGGCCATCACCCAAGTACCTGGCACCCAGTAATAATCGCCCTGGCTGTACGCCCAGTAACCCGGTGTCCACATATAACCTTGGGCAGGGAGGGGTGGCTGCTCGTACACGGGCAGCGCTGGTGGGGCGATGGTAATGGAGACTCCGAACTGCGCGAACGCTGCAGCCGACACGGCCAGCATTACGAGCGCCAACAAAAAAGAACGAATGGATGGGATGACCCGCATTGTGTTTCCTTTTGCCTGATCATCCTTGGCTTGCCCGGTGCTGCTCTGCTGCTGCGGGTTGCGTGGATGGAAAGGCACGATTTCCGGACGAAACCGGTTGCTGCCCTGGTCTCGCTCGCAAATAGTTCTGCTATCACCTTCTCATCTCAGAACGTTTAAGTCTGGTCAATAACGCTCAGTTCGAGCCCGGCAGGCGCTCACCTCTAGCGCGGCACCGACCGCACCGTTTACGGGGCGGTCAATTCTGATCAGTTTTCAGAATTCGTAACTTGGATAATGGGCGACGCGGAACGCTCTGCACAAAACAGACCGAACTCCGCTAACCAAATGTCACTAAACCAAATCTTGAGTGGAAAATATTTCTGATGCGTGAGGTCTTAATGAATCAAAGTCTGATGGATCCGAAAGTCATTGTGCCGGTTGCGGTGGTGATTTTGGTCATCGCCGGGCTGGCCTGGCTGTATGTCCGAAAACGCAGAACTGGCAGTGCAGAGTTACGCCGGCGCTTTGGGCCCGAGTATGAGCGGGCGGTACGAACGCACGGTTCCGAACGCCGAGCGGAAGCGAAGTTGGCGGATCGTGAGAAGCGGGTTGGGTTGCTGAAGATTCGCGAGCTCGATCCCGCGGAACGCGAACGCTTTTCCGCCCAGTGGGTCTCTTTGCAGTCTCGTTTTGTCGATTATCCGAAAGGAGCGGTCACGGAAGCGGCCGAACTGGTGTCTTCGTTAATGCAGGCTCGCGGCTATCCGGTGGGCGATTTCGATCAGCGTGCCGCGGACATTTCTGTCGACCATCCTAAAGTTGTAGAGAATTACCGCTCCGCCAATGCGATCGCACTGCGGTTGGGCAGAGGAGAGGCAAGTACGGAAGATCTCAGGTCGGCGATGATTTACTACCGTTCCCTGTTCGAGGAACTGGTGCAGGTGCAAACGCCTCTTGAAAGCAAAGCAGTGGCTTAAATGGCCGGAACTAATAAGAACACAGGAGAACAAAGATGAAACCAAGCACGCAAGATGAGACCGAAGGCAAGATCCACGAAGTGAAAGGGAAAATCAAGGAGGAAATCGGGAAGGTTACGAACGACCCCGGATTGGAAGGCGAAGGGAAAGGCGAGAAGATCGCGGGCAAAGTTCAAAACTGGATTGGCCGCGTTGAACGGGCTGCTGGAGAGTAAGCGCCGATGCGCCGAGTGCTCTCCTTGTCCAAACCCAGGCATTCGGCTCCCTGTACCGCGTGCGCAAATGCGTGGTTTTTGTGAAAGCCCGAGAATTTGCGCAAAATTAGGAAGCGGAAGATGCGGGGGTTGCGGAGATGCCGCGCCCGCAGCTACCAGAAGTGGCGTTTTCATAAGACGAGGGAATGGCGGGGGGCCTGATGTGTATGAATTGGTCAAAATTGAACAGCTTGTTGCTGAGCGACGCCGCATTATGTAGCCATGACAGCCAAACGGAAACAGGCCCTGGCGGTTCGTTGTCCTACGTGCGGCGCTAAGCCAGGAGAAAAGTGTGAACTTAGCACTGGCCAACCCCGCACAGATCCGCATAGAGATCGTCGCTTAGCCGGTGCCGAAAAGTAAACTGGCCCGTCCGCCACCTCACTATGACGCGCGTTCAAGGAGTCGGTCGACACTCTCGGTTCCCCGTCAAGTTTCATGCGGGGACGCGTGGAGCGCAGAGCGCGCTCAACCTCTGGCCTGCTCGGCATCCCGCTGCGACGTCCGCCGCCTCTCGGTGGCATCGAGTTGGTAACTTTGTTGGATATGGCGCGAGTGTGCCGAAACGACCGTGTACGGCACTCCCAGAAATCGTTTGGCAACGATTCCAGTGACCTCCAGGCAATTGAAGTTCAGCGGCCTCAATTTTTTCAACATTCGCCGCAATGCGTTCTGGAGGTTCGTCCCGATCGCGCCGAAGAACATCACCTTCACTTCTGCCGCCATGAAGAAAAAGTTCCATCCTGCGGCATGGATCTTGCGATCCATAGCCAACCCATCGAGGGCTGTGACCAATCCCAGGGGGCCGAGTAAGGCTCACTCTGGAGCCCAATCGCCTGCGCCATAACCGGATTCTCCCTAATGAGAATCGTGCCGACTTGAACTTCGTGTGCCATGTAAGCCTCCGCCTGCCGCTTAAGGTTCCTTCATCCGTCTGGGGAATACTGTGCAGAAAGGCTCACTTTGGAACCGCGACCCAAGAAAAACGGCCTTCTACCCAATAGTCACGATTTATGCCAATTAACCACTTCGATGCACTAAAATAGCTGTTGATGACTTCTCGGGCCCCAGCTAACAAGAAGAGACGCGAGTTTGATCCCAACACCTTCCTGGCAACCATCGGCGAGGGTAGGAAGAACGTGACGGTTGACAAAAAGGAAGGAATCTTCGCCCAGGGGGATAACGCCGACGCGGTCTTCTATATTCAATCAGGGAAAGTGAAACTCACCGTCGTATCCAAGACCGGCAGAGAAGCGACCATCGGCATGTTGAGCGAGGGGAATTTTTTTGGTGAGGGTGCTTTGGCAGGCCAGTCTCTGCGCATGGGTTCTGCGGCGGCAATGACGGATTGCGAGCTTCTGCGCATCGACAAAAAGGCGATGATGGAAGCGCTGCATCGCGAACACGCGTTTTCGGATGTATTCGTCGCGTATCTGCTGGCTCGGAACATTCGTTATGAAGAGGATCTGGTAGACCAACTATTTAATTCCAGTGAAAAGCGACTGGCCCGCGTCCTTCTATTGCTTGCTCATTTTGGCAAGGAAGGAGTGCCTGAAAGCGTCGTGCCGAAAATAAGTCAGGAAACGCTGGCGGAGATGGTGGGAACCACTCGCTCACGAGTGAGTTTTTTCATGAATCGGTTCAGAAAACTGGGTTTTATTCACTACGCTGGGGGGATAGAAGGCGGATTGCAAGTCCACAGTTCGCTGCTCAACGTCGTTCTACACGATTGAACATGACCCCGGTGCGAGTTGCTACTGTTGTGGTGGGCTAGCCCTTTTATTCGTTCGCTCCCGTATTCACGGGCAGATCGGCGCGCCAAATGTACAGGTATTTCTCGTCGCTCGAGGTCTCCACGGGGATTTTTCTCTCTCGGGTTACGCGGTTCAACGCGGAGCGAAGATTCTGCATTTTCTCGCCGTTCAGGCTGCTTAGCGGAACCTTAACCGCCTGCCTAGTGTTCAGCTTCGAAAGGTCGGCTAGGATATTCGCGACCGCCTTCCGATGTTTTCCCTTCCGGCCCTGCGGAACGTCGGACCGATTCAACGAAGCATAGTGAGTGTTGTTACCGTTCCCGTTACGTCCCATCGCTGTGCCTCCCTTCATCGTACCGTATCGCTACGCCAGAAATCGTACGGCAACAAATCGTATCCTGCAACTAAGAATCTACGCGAACCCTGCGCAGGGCAACGATCCGATGAGGATTGCATGCATTAAGATACGCTTTATCAATCAGTTGCATGGCCTCCATTGCACTAAGACTTGATAAGAGTTCACCCGTACGATTGGGTCCGCGTTAGGATCGTAGGCGGTATGGGTGCTCCGAGACGCTCAGGAGGCAACCGATGCTGCAGCGCGTTCGTCCTGGAGCTCTCTTGAGGGGGGCACCCAACCACGACCCCCGTTGAACTGAAAAAATGAAACGCGAATTCGACCCTAACACTTTCCTGGCGACGATTGGCGAAGGCAGGAAGATCCTGGCGATCGCGAAAAAGCGAAACATCTTCTCCCAAGGAGATGCAGCGGACGCTGTCTTTTATATCCAAGCCGGCAAAGTGAGGCTCACCGTCGTATCCAACACAGGCAAGGAAGCGACCATTGGCATATTGAATGAAGGGGAGTTCTTTGGGGAAGGCGCGCTGGCAGGTCAGATGGTTCGCATGGGATCCGCGGCCGCGATGACAGATTGCGAGTTGCTGCGCGTGAACAAGAAGGCGATGATGGAGGCACTTCACCGCGAACACGCGTTTTCCGATATGTTCGTGGCGTATTTGCTGGCGCGGAATATCCGCTATGAGGAAGAGTTAGTCGACCAACTGTTTAATTCCAGCGAAAAGCGATTAGCCCGGGTCCTTCTATTGTTGGCTCATTTTGGCAAGGAGGGTACTCCCGAAACCGTCGTTCCCAAGATCAGTCAGGAAACCCTGGCCGAGATGATCGGCACCACGCGCTCGCGAGTCAGCTTTTTCATGAACCGGTTCAGGAAGCTGGGTTTCATCCATTACAACGGCGGATTGCAGGTCCACAGTTCGCTGCTCAACGTCGTTCTCCACGACTAGTCCTCGCATCGTTCGGGTGAGCAAAATCGGCTCTCGACAGGCGGAGTTTTGGGCGCCGCATGCGAGGTGGGTCGCGTTGTGTGCATAAAAAGCCGGGCCCCGGGGGAGGTCCGGCCTGGCAACGTGGGTTGAGGGTATAGAAAGTAGAGCAGTCGTGAGGGTCCGAATGTCGCCACTGTCAATCGACGCTAACCCATGACTGCTCGATCGAACATGCCGAATGGTACTTTGCCCAAAATGGGACGACTGTTCAAAATTGCACACTTTTGAAAAAAACTGCGTCTACACTGGCAGGATTGGTGACGAGGGACGCTGTTAAACAAATGCGACGCAACCAGTGATTATGCGCCGCGTTCTGGTTAGTGGACGACGATGGGGCTGCGCGCCATCATGAACTACCTTGCTTCAATGAAACAGCACTCACGCACTGCCAGGTATCAGTTGAGGCAGATTCGACACTTTCTGCCTTACTACATCCTGACTGATTGGCAAATGCCCTGCATCGAGTAGAGGCTCCGCGTGTTTGCTGCTCGACTCCTCAACTCGGCCTGGCATGGACCGAGCGCTTGACGAATGGGCCAACAACTCACGAATTCGCCGCTTGGCCTTGTGCAGTTGTGACTTCGAGTTTCCCACAGAGCAACCTAGCATGTCTGCGATTTCCTGGTGCTCATAGCCTTCGACTTCGTGCAACAAGAACATCGTCCTGCATCCCTGGGGAAGCCCTTTGATTGCAGAGGCCAATGCCACGCGGTCGACACAGCCCGCCAGGCGATCATCCTTCGCCCCGTATTCGCGGTGCATTGTCGCGCCGTCGGCGCCGCCGTAGGGTTCGTCCAGAGAAACTTGAGCAGAGATTTCTTGCGCAAACGCATCAATACCGTGTTGATTGCAATGCGGTGCAGCCATGTCGAAAACTCTGAGGCTCCACGAAAGGTGTCGATCTTGCGAAATACCTGTAAGAACGCGTCTTGGGTGAGATCTTCCGCGTCCGCGGCATTGTTGGTCATGCGCAAACATACGGAATAGATGCGCGTCTTGTGCGCGTGGAATAGAGCGGCAAACGCATCCGAATCCCCGCGTTGCGCTCGCCCGACTAAGTTTGAAGGTAGAGCATCCGTACCCGTGGTTGTGTAGTCACTGTCCACCGGAGCGTCCTTTCGGTCCCAGTTCCGATTTTGACGAAACCAAACTGAGCTTCTCCCCATCTACTGGCGAAACTGCGCGAGAATGGCTCACCCTTGTCCCATGTCGCTCCAGCCAGCCAACTTGTCAGTGGCGACAAGGGAGTAAAAGGGTCCGAACTCTGTAAGTCCGGCCCATAACGTGCGTGTTGCGGTACGGGAAGGCAGAGCAGTCGTTAGGTTCGGAACGTCGGCACGTTCAATCCGACACCAACTCATGACTGCTCGATCGAACATGCGGAAGAGTACGTTGCCCAAAATAGAACGACTGTTCAAAAGTGCACAGTTTTGAAAAAAAAGGGCGTCTAGACTGGCACTATCCGTGACTAGAGGCGGTGCTCTATGACTTCGACCCAAGCAGGCACTGTGCACAGAGTTTTGCTGGTAGACGACGATAGCGCGGTTCTGGCGATGATGAGCCAGGGACTTGAACGCAAAGGGTTTGAAGTAGTTGCCGCTTCCAGCGTGACAGAAGCCCTGGGACGAATCGCCACGGAGAGCTTTGACGTTCTCATTACGGACCTCCACATGCCTAACCCGGGCGACGGTTTTACCGTAGTCTCAGCCATGCGCCACTCCCAACCGAATGCGTTGACTATGCTGGTCAGCGGCTACCCCGACGTACAAAGCGCGATGGCAGCCATCCTTTTAGAGGCGGATGAAATTGTCGTAAAACCATTCGAGATCGGGCGCTTCATCGATCTGGTCCGGGAAAAGGTGGTCAGTCGCAAACCTACGAAACGAGTAAGTAAGGAGAGCGTGGGCGCGATCCTTCTGCGATGCAGTACCGATATCGTAAACGCATGGTTGACGCGGGCAAGACAGAGCAGTGAACTAAACCGCATTTCGCTTAGCGATGAAGATCGCACTGGCCATCTTCCTAAACTGGTTGAAGATCTGGCTCTCCGCCTGAGCAAGCCTCGGGCGACTGCCAAGGACAGTGATGCGGTTTTTTCCGCCGCGGCTGTAGCTCATGGAAGGCTGCGCTATCTGCAAGGGTACACTCCTGCGATGCTGGTGCATGAATCGCGAATACTCCAGGTGACGATCTTCGGGACATTGCAGATCAATCTGGAATCTCTGGACTTCAGCCTGGTGTTACCTGACGTCATGACGATCGCGGACGAGGTGGACGCCCAATTGACGCAGTCAATGGATAGCTACATGAAAGCCATGCAGAAGTCAGCGGCGTAGCGACTCCTACCTTCGCATCCAAAGCGCGTCTTTCCAACCTGTGACGGAGCCACTTGTGAAAATATCGGCTATTTTGCCGGCTTGCTCGTAGTAGGAGCACTGGGGGATGGTCAGCCAAGCGCTCCTCAACCGGCAATTGACGAGGCGAACACACCTTTTCCCTCAGAGTGTGGAGAAGCATCAGGAATGAGATCATCCAATTCTGACTGGCACCTCACCTCCAAAGATTTCACCAGCACGACAGACCGAGGCGATGATCAATCGCCTTAGTCTTGAGACGAAGCTATATCGTCGCTATCCGCGGCGCCAGCGTTAACACATTGGGGACCGTCAACCGTTTCCTGGGCAGAAACCGTGATCGCCCCGTTGCGGGCCAGAGCCTTGCCCCGAAAGACGCCGCCGTTCAGCGTGATGCTTGTAAGCGCCATCATCTTTCCGACGAAAATACTGCCCTTCCCGACCGTCGCCGACGAACCTACCTGCCAGTACACATTGCACCCTCGTCCGCCCTTGCCGCCGAGGTTCAGGATTACCTTGGAATTCTTGGCAGTAGTCAGAGTGGTGCCGACCTGGAAGATCCACTGAGAGTTGGGATTCCCTTGAGCGTTTAGTGTCAGCGTGCCGGTCAATTGCGCCGCCGACGCAAAGCAGTAGACTCCCGGAATGAGTTTCATTCCGCCCAAATCCTGGCCGGTGAGTATGGTTCCACACTGCGCGGCCGAGGCTTGATTGTATGCCGTTGTCAGACCTCTCTGGGCCTTCGCGGTCACTGGGCTGGACTTGAGGAACAAGTGGCCCTTCACCTGGGCCGGCTTGATTCCCTTAACCGTGGCCGTCGGAGAGCTGCCAACGTCGCCGATTATGAAGGTGTGGGCGCTGACGTTGGTGATACCGGAGCCCCCCAGCAACGCAAATTTGTCCGCCGTCCCAAGATTGATTTTCACTGTGCCGGTATCAGTTTGGGCATAAGCGCCCATTCCCGACAACGACAGAGCCAGCAAAGAAATCGTAAGCAGTTTCATAGATTGTTTCCTTCCTCTCTTCGTTTCTGCGTGTGCAACTTTCACTCGGAACTCTATACAAGCGCCTGGATCACCGTCTGCGCTGTATTGATCACATTCACTAATTCAGGATTTCGTTTTCGGGAAGGTTGGGTAAGAAAAAGGCCGGACTAAGGAAGTCCGGCTTGAACACGTGCATATTTGGGTACAGAAAGTAGAGCAGTCGTGAGGGTCCGAATGTCGCCACTGTTAATCCGGCACTAACCCATGACTGCTCGATCGAACATGCAGAATGGTACGTTGTCCAAAACAGAGCGACTGTTCAAAATTGCACAGTTTCCAAAAGAATCGCAATCTAGTCTGGCACGAGTCGTGACCAGAAGCGGTGCGCCATGACTCCTCGGAGCCATGGGCTAAACATAGAGTTTACTGGTCGGTGCCTTCACTAGTACTATGACTGCATAGAGAGTAATACGGTAAGGTACTTGGCAGACAGTGTGTCCGAGCTTATAGCTTGGACATGAACGAGCGCTCTGGGGTGCGGTTGTCCAAGCAAGACCGGCAGGAGTTGCGGCGATTGTTGGGTAGCGGGTTGCAGCCGGTGCGAACCGTGTTGCGGGCCTTGGCGCTGCGGCAACTGGCCGAGGGGCATTCCATCCGCGCGGTGGCGACCAATGTTGGGTTGACGCCAAAGACGGTGTGGCTGACCAGCCAGCGCTATCAGCAAGCGGGACTGGAGCGGGCTTTGTACGAGCGGCCACGGCCGGGGAAGGCGCTGTTGCTGGACGCGCAGCAGCGGCAACGCATCGTGGCTCTGGTGTGCGGTCCACCGCCGGAGGGCCGAGCGCGCTGGACGGTGCGTTTGCTAACGGAAGAGGCGGTGAAACGCAAGCTGGTGCCGCGGGTAGGAAGGGAAACGATCCGGGTCTTGCTGGAAAGCCACGACCTGAAGCCGTGGCGGGAAAAAAATGTGGTGCGTGGCGGAGCTGGATGAGGAATACATCGCGCGCATGGAGGAGGTGCTGGCCGTGTATGAAAAGCCGTTCTCCGAGCAGGAACCGGTGGTTTGTGTGGACGAGAAACCGGTGGTCCTTCACCAAGAGATTCGTCCTCCGCTGGCCATGAGGCCGGGATGCGTGGCGCGGCGCGATGGCGAATACCAACGTTGTGGCACGGCCAACGTGTTTTGCGGGGTCGAGCCGAAAGCGGGACGGCACTTCCCTAAAGTGACGGCCACCCGTTCCTCCCCCGAGTTTGCCGATTACCTGCTGGAGGTCGCGGTTCGTTACCCGCGGGCGGACGTCATCCACTTGGTGATGGACAATCTGAGCTCGCATACACGCAAGGCTTTGGTGGAACGTTTTGGCGAGACAGCGGGTGGCTGGCTGTGGGACCGGTTCACCGTGCACTACACCCCGAAGCATGGCAGTTGGCTCAACCAGGCCGAAATCGCGATCAGCCTGTTTTCGCGACAATGCCTGGGCCGGCGCCGTATCGCAGATCGAGCTTCTCTGCGAAAGGAAACTCAGGCTTGGAGCCGTCGCATGAACCGACATCGAGTTCCGATCCAGTGGAAGTTTACTCGTAAAAAGGCCCGAAACATCTTTGGCTACACAATCACGCGGTCGCGGTACTAGCAGAGTTATTTCAAGCCCAGCTCGCCATTGTACTGTTGGTTAATTTCGTAGCATTCGCACGCGGAGGCTTCAAGTTTCTTGCGGTTCACGATTTTGACCGCGCCACGGGTGTATTCGATAATCTTCTTCTTCTGCAAAACACCAGCGGCCACGGTCACGCTGGGCCTGTCCGTTCCTAGCATGGTTGCGAGAAAATCGTGGGTGATGGGCAGCGAGTCCGAATCTAGTCTGTCCTGGGTCATCAGTAACCATCGTGCAAGGCGCTGCAGAGTATCGTGCAACCGATTACACGCGGCGGTTTGCGCAACCTGCATACCCTGAACTACGGCATAGCGGCTCAGCATCAATCGCAGATGCGGAGTTGATTCCAAGGTGTTCTGCAAAGTGGCGACCTCTACCCGAAACCCATCCCCCGTGATTTGTACCACTGCTTGAAGCGGGCTCCTGCTCAGGCCAACGGCTGCGGGCGTTCCGATGAAGCCCTCATTGCCGACTATGCCGGCTTCAGCGGTCTTTCCATCTTTCATTACGACTACCAGAGAAATCAAACCTCGATTCAGGAAATACGCGAACTCCACTTTTCCACTCCCCTGATGAAGGACCAGATGGTTGGGCAAACTGACGTATTCGAGATGAGGACGAAGTAAGCTGTAGTCGCTATCGGAGGCGGAGAGCAGGATCAGGTTGCTGACTGGTTTTCCATCGGTATTCGTGCGCTCGCCAGACTGCACGACTTGGAGACCTTTGTTTTCCATGAACCGTCCTTATTGCAGCCAAGGATCAGAACCGAACCCCTCGCAGACGCGAGGATCAACTCGCGCGTCATGCTGCGAAACAAGGGTAGGATTCTCGGAGGTATGGCGAAACCTCTCGCAGACCTATCAACACTATCCCGGACATGCCCCTGATACTGAGCAATACTGACCGCTTCAAAACGCACGAAACCTGCACCGCGCTTAAGTGGCGTTGCCCCTCAAGCGACGCCCTGAAAATCGGGCGTGTGAAGAGAAAATCCTCAAATGTGCGTAGGATGCGCGACAGACCACCCGGCTTGGCGCATGTAAAATGCGTCTCTTACGCATCTTCCGCCACGCCCAGACGGGATGACGGGTTTCCACCGCAGTCAGGCAGTACGCCACGCGAAAGGAGAACGCTGTGTTCTTCGAAGGCAGGCGTGTACCGGGCATGCTGTCACGCAACCCTAAGCGCAGCGAAAGAGTGGGCCATGAATCGGAAGCTGATATGGATTGAACGCGAGCGTTTTCGGGGCTTTGGGTGTTCCGAATGCGCATGGATCTTTGAGTCTTCTGGTGCTCTCGCTGGCAAGTCCTTCGATGAAATGATGCAGAACTTTGAGTTGCAGCGCGACAGAGAGTTCACATTGCATGTTTGCACAGATCACCCAAGAGGCAAGAGCACGAGGAGCAAAAAGACCGAATAGTTCGTCGTACGTCCCAGCGCGAGTCCAGGCATGTCGATTAACTAAAGGCCGGGCCTTCAATTGTTGTTCGCTCTAAGGTTGCACACCTCTTGCCCAGACCCCGGACCATGAGAAGGACTACAATGAAGATGTGAGATATTACACCACCAAACCGATGAACGGCGGGATCACATTCACATGTACCTTCTGCGAACATAGCGTCACCACCCTCGATTTCGACATCCTGAACGGAAACCGTCGCACCCAAGCGGCTGCGCTGATAAATCAGCATGCGGCCTCATTGCATGTGCGGACGTTGGTGTCAACCAAGCTTGGCAGTCGTGGCGCCCTTTGAAATCCGCGCGCTCAAATTATTAGTGAATAAGCCGTGTGCCGTGTGCCTGACATGCCCTGATCTGCTCGAGCGCTCGGGGAGACAGTAGTCTCAGTTACATTCCCGTTTTGGTTCGTTGCAATCCCAAAAAGCAAGATCGACCCATTTTTCAAACCTGCGATGTTGAATAATATTGCTGTGAAGCCCGAGACACTCACGTTGAAGCACATATTGTCCGTGCGTTGCCCTATGTGCGGGGCTAAACCGAAAGAGAAGTGCACGCTGAGCACTGGACATCCGTCGAACAAGACGCATCTCAACCGGGAGTTGGCTGCCGCCAAGGTTTCCCGCCCTGAGAGTTCTGGCCATGCGGCCTTACGAATCCTGAAGTCAGCTACCAACCGTGGCCTTCGTGTCCTTTTCCAACATAAGTAAAGGGCCGCACACGGAAAAGCCATAAGCGCAACTTCGAAGCACTCTTCGGACGCAACTCTTACGCTACACGTCGGCCGCTCACCAGGTTGATAACTAAGACCACCAGCGCCACTACCAGCAACAGGTGGATCAGGCCGCCGGCCACGTGAAGGCTGAAACCTAGAAGCCACAGAATCAGAAGCACAACGAAAATTGTCCAAAGCATGTTTACGTCCTCCATTCATTTGTCGAATTGCTTATCGTTATCCTTGCCTGGCGTCTCTTCGCGCCAGTCGAACTCCTTTGAACGACTTCCCACACTCCAAGCAAAATGGCTTGGATCGTGGAGTGATTAGCCCGCAGAACGGGCACATCCTTGAGGATCCGACTTCGCCACGGGATGTTTTTGTCGCCAAGAGCCTCCCCAGTGATTCAGCAAGGAAGGTGCGCAACGTACGAAGATGAACAAGAAAAGGATGCAAGACTGGGCCCACTCTCTCTCTTCGACAGGCCCACGATGACACATCGACGGCAGCGATTCTGTGCAAGATTGCTCAACTTACACGAGGACTGCCGGTCCGCACAGCGACAGTCAGCCGACCCAGGTTTTGACCGCACAACCAAAGTGAGCAATTCAGACCAGCTATTCGCGCGGGTCTGGGCGATTATGATGTCCAGAGACGAGCACTTCTTCTTATCTCTTTCAGGTTCTCTGAGCTAAGTCAGCCATCTGAAGCCTTCTTCTCTTAGTTGGCAGACCCCAAAGGAATGAATTCATGAAAAAGACAATTTCACTGCTGTTGATGAGCTTTATGGGCTTGGTTGGCACTTTCGCGTGGGCAGACTCGAATCGTGAAGACACGGTCGAGCGCATGCAAAAGTCGGTGGACGTTATCAGCGAGATTATGTCAACTCCGGACAAAGGTATTCCCGAAGAAGTGCTAAGCAGCGCCAAGTGCATCCTTGTGGTGCCGAACCTGATTAAAGGTGGTTTCATTTTTGGAGCGAAGCACGGCCGTGGAGTGGCCTCGTGCCGTACCTCGACCGGCTGGAGCGCGCCCGCCTTCGCGTCCGTTGGCGGTGGTAGCTGGGGATTGCAGATCGGCGTTGAAGGCGTCGATCTGGTCATGCTGGTGATGAATGAGCAGGGCTTCCAGCATCTGCTGTCAAGTAAGTTCGAACTTACCGGTGAAGCATCGGGTGCCGCAGGCCCAGTGGGCCGTCATGCATCCGCCGGAACCGACTGGAAGATGAACACGGAAGTGCTGACTTATTCGCGTTCGAAAGGCGTATTCGCGGGCTTAACCCTAGAAGGTGCGGTCGTGGAACAGGACAACGACTCGACTCGCGCCATTTACGGAAAGCATATGGAGTTTCGAACCATCCTTTCGGGTAAGGGGCCAATCCCGAAAAGCGTCGAAGCCTTCATGAAGGCCGTTTCCGACGCGGGCCAGCAGGCGCGCATCGCCGAAGCCAAGGAAGACAAGAAATAAGCGGGTTCGAGCTTGTGAAGAATGTTCATTTCAGACTGACCGGAGCCGTGACGCGGTTTCGGTCAGCTTCACAAAGCTCCTGAAAAGTGGGGACACAATGTCAATCAATCTACGTAGGTACCTTTGGGCGCAACTAGCCTGTCTGATTCTGTGGCCTGCTCTCTCACTTGCACAGTCGTCTGACCTCGCGCAAAACCTGGCGGCCTGTCAGGCTGGACGAGAGTCCTGTGACCGCAGCAAGTTGAGCCAGTCGCAAGCGGCCGAACTGGACGTGACCAACCGCGGGCGCAACGTTTCGGATTGCAGAAACGGCTTCGACTCTTGTGACCGTTCGGAACTCACGGAACCGCAAGCCACTGCGTTGGCCGTAGCCGATCACCAGCGTAATGTTTCCGACTGCAGAGATGGCATCGCTTCCTGCGATCCTTCGCGACTAACTCAGTCCGAGGCTCGTGAATCGTCGGTTGCGGCGCATCAGCGCAACGTCACAGATTGCAAGGATGCAGTTGGCGACTGCGATCACTCCAAACTTACTCCGGCGGAAGCGGGGGAAGTGAATGTGGCCCGGCACGAGCTCAACGTGTCCGACTGCAAGAACGGCACCGGGCTCTGCGATCACTCCAAGCTGACCGTTCCGGAAGCAAGTGCCGTGGCTGCCTCGGAACACCAGCGCAACGCGCAGAATTGTGAGAATGGCTGGAACGAGTGCGACCCCTCCAAACTGTCTCCGTTGGAAGCCAGTCAAACCGTCGCAGCTGAACACCAGCGGAACATCACTGAGTGTAAGGGCGGCCAGGAAACCTGCGACTACTCAAAACTGACGGTGCCCGAAGCCAAGATGCTGGCCGACTCCGAGCAGCAACGTAACTACACGGCCTGTCTGAAGGGCTACGGTTATTGCGATCGTTCTCGCCTAACGCCCGCGGAAGCTAAGGCGATTCCGGCCGATCAAAAACCAGTCTCTCAGTAAGACATAAAGAAAACAGCAAGTAGAAATATCGCAAAGGAGAAAGACGATGACGACCAGCGAGACAAACAAATGTGGGCACCTGCCCTGCCGGTGCCTGGTGCAGAGTGGCGACAAATACTGCGGTCAAGCCTGTAAGGAGGCAGGATCTACTGAGGTTGAGATTGCGTGTCAGTGTGACCACGGATCTTGCCCGCTAACCACATGACGAACAGTAGGTAACCCGTAGTGTGTAGGTGGCATGTCAGATTGGCCCAGGAGACTTCCGAAATGAACACGCGCCGAATGGTGGTTTTGTTGTTAGCAATCGCGGGCTTCGCAGCTTTACCGTTGACGAAGGCGCAAACATTGGTCGGTTTGGAAGACTCCCCCGGCACGGTAGCGTCTGCCAGTTCGACACACGAGCTGCCAGATCTCACGTACAGGCCCCCGACCCAGAAAATGAAACTCCGGAACTACGTTTTCGACACCGTGGGTCCTTATCCGATCGTCGGCGCGGCGCTCGCAGCTGGCATTAACCAGGCGGACAATGCGCCGCCGGAATGGAAACAAGGGGCCGAGGGTTACGCCAAGCGATTCGCATCCGACTTCGGCATAGCAGCGGTCAGCACCACGACACGTTATGCGCTGTCAGAAGCCTTTAAAGAAGACACGCTGTATTACCGCTGCGAGTGCACGGGCTTCTTCCCGCGGCTGAGTCATGCCGTGATTTCGACCTTTACTGCCCGCCGCGGTGAAGACGGCCATCGCGTCTTCTCTATTCCTGATCTCATCGCTCCCTACGCCGGCTCCATGACTGCGGTCTATGCGTGGTATCCGGACCGCTACAACTACAAAGATGGTTTTCGCATTGGCAACTACAGCCTGCTGGGATACATCGGCGGCAACATTGCCCAGGAGTTCCTCACTCACGGGTCTCACTCCCTGCTTTCCCGTATGCACCTGAGCAATGCGCAGCCCGTCCCAACTACGGGGTCAAATCCTTGATGGACCGGAGCTCCAAGGCGGTTGCAGGCATGGATCCGGGGCTGCGAACTTTGCCTTTGTATTCCGCTCGGAGTTCGTTCTGGAGCGCGATCAACCAGTTTCTCGAGCGGTTTGGCGATCTCGGGATATTTTTCTGGCAGGTTGCGCGGGCCGCGGTGACCCCGCCGTTTGAGTTCGGCGAATTGTTTCGCCAACTCGACGAGATCGGATCAAAGTCCCTGCCGTTGGTCGCTTTGGCCGGAGCGGCCACCGGAGTTGTACTCTCTTTACAAGCCCGGTACAGCCTGACGCGATTTGGAGCGAAATCGCTGCTTCCCGCCGCGATCGTGTTCTCCGTGATCCACGAGACCGGCCCGATCATTACCGGCCTGGTAGTGAGCGGCCGGGTCGGCGCGGGCATTGGCGCCGAGTTGGCGTCGATGAAGGTGACCGAGCAGATCGACGCCATCGAGGCATCCGCGGTAAACCCTTATCGTCTGCTGGCGGCAACCCGCATCCTGGCTTGCATCCTGATGCTGCCTCTCTTGACTTTGGCCGCCGACGCATGCGGTGTGGTTATGGGCTGGGTTACCCAGGCTTTGTCTGAGCCAATCTCCTTGCATCAGTTCATCAATAGTGGTTTCAAGGGCGCCGATTTCAACGATTTCCTTCCGCCCACATTCAAGACCGCTGTATTCGGCCTGATCATTGGGTTGGTGGCGTGTTTTCAGGGAATGCGGACGCGAGGAGGAGCCGAGGGTGTGGGCCGAGCGGCCACAAGTTCGGTCGTGTTGTCCTCGCTGTTCGTGATCCTGGCCGATGTGGTGCTGGTGAAATTCATCATCATATTTTTCCCATGAGCACGGATCAGATAGCTCGCGAAGCAGGTATGCACACAATCGATCAAATTGCGATGAAGCGAAACGAATCTGAAGAAGACGGTAACGCGCCGGCCATCGCGGTGGAGGACTTGCACAAGTCGTTCGGAAGTCAAAAGGTTTTAGACGGGGTCAGTTTAACCGTAAGCCGCGGCGAGACCCTGGCCGTGCTGGGACGCAGCGGCACTGGCAAGAGCGTCTTGCTGCGGCTCATCATCGGCCTGCAGAAGCCTGATTCAGGCTCGGTACACGTTCAGGGCCAAGACATCACTGGGCTCGACCTCGACCAACTCGGAGAAATCAGAAAGAAGATGGGCTTTCTGTTTCAGCATGCCGCGCTTTACGACTCGCTGACCGTTGCGCAGAACGTGGCATTTCCGTTGCAGCACCATAAGAAAGAGATGTCAAAGTCCGAACAGGACGACCGGGTCAAGGAATTGTTGACGGAAGTGGGCATGGAAGGCGACCTGGAGAAGATGCCCTCCGACCTTTCTGGTGGCATGCAGAAACGAGTCGGTCTGGCGCGTGCGTTAGCTTTGGAGCCTGATATTTTGCTGCTCGACGAGCCCACCGCTGGTCTCGATCCGATCAGTTCCGGAGAGATCGATGACCTGGTCCTCAAGCTTCAGGAAGAACACCAAATGGCATCCATTGTGGTGACTCACGATCTGCACAGCGCGAAGGCTATTGCGGACCGCCTGGCCCTGCTCAATGACGGAAACGTGGTGATCAAAGGCAGCTTTGAAGAACTGCAGAAAAGTGACGACGAATTTGTAAGGGAATTCTTAAAGCATTCGTAGGAGGACCTATGTCGAGGGCGGCGCGGTTGGGAGCTTTCATCATTGCGACACTGGCAATTCTAGCGGTCGGTATCTTCATTATCGGGAGCAAGCAGTATCTGTTCAACTCCACGTACCAACTGAAGGCGCAGTTCGACAACGTGGTAGGCCTGGATGACGGAGCAGATGTTCGGTTGGGCGGGGTTCATCGCGGAACGGTACACAATATCGTGCTGCCGCACAAACCCGGCGAAAAGGTTACTGTGGTTATGGATCTGGCCAAGGCAACGCACGAAATTATCAAACAGGACTCAGTAGCCACAATTGAGACCGAGGGACTGTTAGGCAACCAGTACATGGCGATTTCCTTCGGGTCTCCTGGTACCGCCGATGTGCGGGATGGCGATACGATCGCCAGCCAGCCGCCGCTTGAAATGTCAGACCTGCTCAAAAAGACGAGCGGGATTCTCGATAGCAGCCAGCAAGCCGTCCAGAACGCCACTCGAGCCACGGCGAACCTGGACTCGATCAGCGCCAAGATCGATCATGGCGACGGGACCGCGGGAGCGCTGGTTAACAACAAACAGCTCTATGACAACCTCGAGCAGACATCGAGCGCCATGCGCGACACGATGGTCCAGGCGAAAGCCGGTGTGACCGACTTCCAGGAAAATATGGAAGCCATGAAGCACAACTTCTTTTTGCGTGGGTATTTCAAGAGCCGCGGCTACGAAGATTCCAACGAGCTAGCCAAAGATGAGATCGAACGGCTGCCACAAGGAGCACCGATAAAGGAGTTCACGTATCCAGCGAAGCAGTTATTCGACAAGCAAGATACGGCTAAGCTGAAAAATCAGAAATCCCTGAAAGATAGCGGCGAGTTCCTGGCTAACAACCAGTTCGGCTTTGCCGTAGTGGTCGCGTCCGCTGGCATGGAAGGCGATTCCCAGAAAGATTTGGAGCTGACCGAAGCCCGGGCCATGGTGGTGCGCGAATACCTGGTTGAGAACTTCGGCTTCGACGATAGCCAGCTAAAAACTCTGGGAGTGGGAAAGCAGACGAACGCGAATTCGGATGGTGGCTGGGGCACAGTGCAGGTTCTTATCTATCCAGCCGGGACCGAGATTCCACCTGGCAAGCAAATGCCGACCGCCGCTCCATCCAAAGAAAACTCAGACCAACCAGTACAGTCTTCGGCATCCGCAGCGTCGAAATCGCATTGAGTTGCCGTCGCTCGAGCCAGACCGCCGCCAGCAGGACGACGAGCGCATTGACGGTCTCTCGAAGATCCCAGTGAACACTGAAGGTCAAGCGAGCCTACGACCAAGACGACCAGATCCCCTGTTTTCTTCACCGCATCCTCGGAGATCTGATATTGGGTATCGTCCTCGACTCTCCAAGAACGATTGGATTATCTTACCCTCGTAATGCAGGCTTCGAGTGGTCGGAGCGCACGTGCCTGCCACACCCTTATTTCATGATGATAACGTGCGGATCATGAGTGTGCCCACCCGCGTCAATAATTGAGTACTTGCATTCGCCGATCCCAGGGGTTCCTGGATTTCTGATCCCTACAGTCGGAGTTGTTACGCCGCCACTAGACGGATAGGACTGCACGTCGAAGCAATCCGCAGTCTCAAACGCAATCGTGAAACTCACGGAGGGTACATCGCTTTGCCACTTGAGCGTATCGCCGCTACACACAAGTGTGCCAGTATTTGGAGCCGGATATGGGTTTGTCGAGAACGGAATCACAACGAGCTTGGAAGGACCGCTACAGTCGAAAGCGAATTTTTTTTCGCGTGCTTCGCAGCCATAGATGGCGCAGCTGACGAGTACAAGGACCACGAATCCGCTGACAGGTCTCCAAGATCGATTGCTCATCGCTCCTCCCGGATGTGGAAGATCAATTGAGGTCAAGTAATCGCTGCAACCTGGGCTGGTCGTGAAGGTTATCAAAATTCGGTGTGTCGCGCAACGAAGTCTTGGAATAGCCCGCTGCCACGGCCCTCTCCAAGGAACTCAAAGCTTCGTCAGTGTCCCCGCACTGGTTAAACACCAGGGCCGCGGTCGAAAGGAGGTCTGCACTCTTAGGAGCGATCCGAAGCGCCTTCCTGATATAGGTCAGGGCTGATTCGCGCTTGCCTAACATGGCATAGTAATCCGCAATGAATCCTAATAAGCTGGGATCCCGAGGATTTACGGCAACCGATTTGAGCGCCAGCTCGAGAGCCGTCTGATAAGCATCCTTTGCCTTCGCACGCTCTCCTGGAGCCCAGTAATAAGCATCCGCGAGATTTCCCCAGACCTCGTAATTGTTACTGTCCAGCGCGACTGCCTTTTCATAGATGCGAGCGGCGTCCGAATATCGCCGGAGTTGAAAATAAGCCGTGCCCAGATTCGAGCTGGCTTCCGCAGTAGGCCGAATCTCAAGCGAATGCTCAAGCGCGGGACTGGCCTCGGAGTAGTTCCCGCGGAGCAAGTAGCTTATGCCCAGATTGCTGTAACCGACGAAGCTGTCGGGGGCAAGTGCGATCACCTGCGCAAACATATCCGAGGCTTCGGCATAACGCCCGCTCCTGAGGTAGAACGCGCCAAGCCTGTTGTAACCGGCCCAATAGCTGGGACGGAGACTGATTGCCTTACGGTAGGTCTCCTCGGCTTCCCTGGGTTCGCCGAGTTGTTCGTATGCGCTCGCTAGGCCACTATACGCGCTGTCGTTAGTAGGATCGAGTTGAGCAGCCACCTCGTACTCTTTGACAGACTTCTGGTATTCACCCGTACCCGCATTCACCAATCCCAAGCAGAGGTGCCCGGCAGCCTGGTTGGGGCGGAGGCGTACGGCGCGCTCGCAAGCGGATTTAGCCTGCCGTACCCAATCGATTTGCTTCGTGTGTTCGTATTGTTGCCAGTAAGCTTCGCCGAGGCCGGAAAATGCCAGCGAATAGTTCGGATCGTATCGGAGCGCGTGATTGAACTCCACGATAGCGTTCTCAATATTTTCCGGTTTGGTGTAATCCTGCAGATACCCTCGACCTTGCAGATAGTAGTCGTACGCGACTGGGTGATTGGTTCCGTGCTCTGCCTGGGCCTTTTGCTCCTCGGGCTGCAATTCGATCTGCAACGCTTTAACGACACTATCCGCTACTCTGTCCTCAATCGCGAAAGGGTCTGACATCGAGGCGGTGATTGTGTCACCCTGTAATTGCCGGTGCAACGTGGCGTCGATAAGTGCGTAGTTAACGCGAAGCATTTCTCCGGAGCGTTCGATGCTGAGCTCCAATCCCAGGTTTGCTCCGAACTCCTGGCTTGCTTCGCGGAGATTGGAAACACCTTTGGCCCGCATTTCACTCGCTGGGACCACCTGGAAAGAATGAGTTCCCGTGAGCTGCGCCAGACGCGCTGTCAATGTGTGGATCAGTCCGTTTCCAAAAGCCACAGTCTCGCTATCGGTGCTCGATGCGCCCAAAGGCAGAATTGCTAACTCGTTTACCCGGGCAACGCCGGCTGGGGGCTGGGGGAGGTGAGTACGTCTTGTCCAAGCCAGGAAAATGCTTATACCTATGACGAGCACCAAGGCGGCCGCGCCGAGTTGGCGCAGTATATGCGCCTTTGGGCTGGGCGGAACAACGTTAGAACCTGATTCAAGGGCCTTCAGGGCAGCGGAGAGTTCGGACGCGCTTTGGTAACGACGAGCCGGATCCTTGGCTAGGCATCGCAGAATAATTCGTTCCAAGCCGAGAGAAAGATCGGGATTCAGCTGACGCGGTGGAGTCGGCGATCGGCGGACGATATCGTCGATCAGAGCTGACGGAATAGCTGTATCGAAGGCCTGCCTTCCGGTAGCCACTTCGTACAGGACGACTCCCAGCGAGTAGATGTCGCTCCGGAAATCAGACGCTTCGCCCCTCAATTGCTCCGGAGTCATGTACCGCAATGTTCCGGCTAGCTCTCTGACATTACCCAAGCTCTGGGTAACCTCGGTCTCTTTGATGCGCAGGAGCTTCGCCAACCCAAAGTCGAGGAGTTTTGCATCGCCCTTGGGGCTAAGAATGATGTTTGCTGGTTTGAGATCACGATGGACAATGCCGAACTCCGAGACCTCTTCCAGGGTTTTTGCGATCTGTGCACCCAGGCGAACAACTTGTGCTTCGGGAAAGCGGCCCTCTGTCAGCTTTTGTTCGAGGGTGACGCCGGGGACGAATTCCATAACCAGGAAATCAATGCCATCCTCAGTGTCAAAATCGTAGATGTGGGCGACGTTAGTGTGGCTGAGGCGCGAGAGAGTGAGCGCTTCCTTCCGGAAACGCTTGCGAGCCGCATCATCTGCCAAGGTACCAGGTGGGAGTACCTTGAGCGCGACGTCTCTATCCAATCGCTGATCATGTGCCCGGTAAACCACGCCCATGCCCCCCGCTCCGACCTGTTCAATAACTCGGAAGTGCCCGAGCGTCCGTCCGACAATAGGAGATACAACTGCCATGCTATTTGCGGCCCCTTGTTTGACAGTCTGCGGCCCGGAATGAGATCGGCACGCCCTCGTGCAGGGATAAGATGGTAGGCCCTCATCATACGCAAGTCAACGCGACGTGGGGCGTTCCTTCAGGCTGTCGCCAACCGGTGCGTCCATCATGGACTGCCTCGGCTTATTTATGAAACCGAGGGTGGCATAGATCATCTAAAGCAGAAAAAGGAGAGCTGCCTGCCATGAGTGAGATGACTTCTACGATCACGCCCGAAGAGAAAAGCCAGACGGAGACGCGAAAAGCTTATCCCGCAAGAGCGTATGCCGCGCAGAGTGCGGCTTCCGGGCTTGCGCCTGCTGCCATTCAGCGCCGCACGCCGCGCCCGCAGGACGTGCAGATCGAGATTCTGTATTGCGGGGTCTGCCATTCCGATCTCCACCAAGTGCGTAATGAATGGGAAAACTTGATGCCTACGGTTTATCCCTGCGCGCCGGGCCATGAAATCGTGGGTCGCGTGGTAAAGGCCGGCAGTGCGGTAAAGAAATTCAAAGAGGGCGACTTGGCCGCAGTGGGCTGCATGGTTGATTCGGACCGCATCTGCCCAAACTGCCGTGCCGGCAATGAACAATTTTGCGATAGCATGCCAACCTTTACCTACAACGCGGAAGATAAGCACTTGGGTGGAGTGACCTTCGGCGGATATTCGGACAGCATCGTGGTCGACGAAGCATTTGTACTTCGTGTGCCCGATAAGCTCGATCCGGCCGCGACGGCGCCGCTGCTTTGTGCTGGCATTACGACGTATTCCCCGCTGCGTCACTGGAATGTGCGGAAAGGGCAGAAGGTAGGCGTTGTGGGGCTGGGCGGCCTGGGTCACATGGGCGTGAAGTTCGCCCATGCGTTCGGCACCCACGTCGTGCTGTTTACGACCTCGGCGAACAAGACCGCAGACGCGTTGCGTCTGGGCGCTGATGAAGTCGTGGTATCGAAGAATGAAGCGGAGATGCAGAAGCATCTGGGCAGCTTCGACTTCATCCTCGACACGGTTTCCGCCGAACACAACGTGAATGCTTACCTTGACCTGCTCAAGCTCGACGGGACGCTGACGCTGGTGGGAGCATCTCCGACTCCTTTGCCAGTGGCAGTAGGCAGCCTGCTGTTCCGGCGGCGGCAACTCGCGGGCTCCATTATCGGAGGAATCCGGGAGACGCAGGAGATGCTGGACTTCTGCGCTGAGCATGGCATTGCAGCCGATATTGAGATGATCCGGATTCAGCAGATCAACGAAGCCTACGAACGCTTGCTGAGAAGCGATGTGAAGTACCGCTTCGTCATCGATATGGCATCACTGAAGTAGCAAACGGTGGATTGTTCGCGATTTCTCAACGACTCGACTGTCGCGACAGCTCCGGGGTTGCGAATTTTACACTAGCGGTTTGCGTCCTCTGCCCAGAAACGCTGCGTGGTGGCGGTGCCAGCATTTGAGGACGCCACGAAGAGCGCGCTCCGGGAATGCCAGTGCAGAGCTGCCGGAGCATGGAACTCAAGCGTCGTTCCGCGGTCCAAACCTCCCTCCGGTGAAGACAACAAAAAACTTGACCAGAACTCTCATTGGGATTGGTACAGTATCGGGAGTCATTCTGACTAGCGTACGGCGCAACGTCACTAGACCAGCATTGGGAAGGTTGGGATCACATGACTGACATCAATCTGGCAAAAGCGAATCTTCCGTTCTTGCTCGGTGGAGACGGTAATCTGACCATCCATGCGAACGTCCCAAGCGTCACTGAACCGCTGCCCTTTTCCGACAGCGACGTCTTGAGCATCGATTTTGGTGCGCAAGGCAATCAGAGCTTCACCTTCGGCGTACCCGACGGCATCACGCTGGGAATTCAGGCGGGAGCCAGTAGCCACCTGTATGCGCTCTGGCCAGCGAGCAGCCCGGACCGAGCGAGCGTTCTGGCCGATCATGGATTGTCTGATTTCTTCGCGACTCACCGGGACCAGCTTGTACTGGTCTTCGGACTCGATGCCAATGCAGCTACAAACATTGCCGGTTCTTTCCGCTACTCCGCGCTGACAGCCAACATGAGTCTGGACGCAGGAGGAAGTGTGGGCTATGCCTACTTGCATCCGTATCCCGCAAACACGCCCGCCGACAAATTGTTCACCGATTTTATTGGAAGTATCCGCCTGCCGGCGAATCTTTCAAGCGACTTACCGGTTGGCGAAGTCATCGCGTTTGATTTTGGCGGGTATTTGAAATTTGGCGCCTCCCTGTCGGTCGGCTACGAAATGATGGGAGCGCCCGATTTTTCGATCGGTCAACTACAACTGTCTGAACACTATCAGTACAGCGTCGCGGGCACGCTGGGTATCAATGCCCAAATCGCCGGCCAATTCTCGGTTGAGGCGCGAGCTGCGGTCGACGACCATCAACTACCCAAGCCGAACTGGATCCGGGTCATCGTGCAGAAGAAGCGCAACAGTAGTTTCCAAATCGCTGCCGACGCCGGGGTAACGGCGACCTCCGATTTGCAAGGCCTCCCGGACTCGGCGGACGAGTTTCTCGGTGCCCTCCTCGGCACGCGGGTCAAGAATTGGCTCAATATGATTGCGAAGATTCGGGAGCTGAGCGACCTCGATGCGCTTAAAGCCGAGTTGGACGATCTGGGCAAACAGTTTGTCGAGGAATGGATTGGCAAGGCGTTTGATGCGTTGTCGCAGACGGAATTCGCGGACTTTCTCAGCCAGGTGCAAAAGGTTGTCGACAGTTACCAGAATCTCGACAACTCCGCGATCACTCTTTTTGACCGTTACTTCAGCAAGCTCGACATTCTCACTACTCAGTTGAACAAACTGGCTGCGCTGACTTCCTGGAACGAAGTGAAAGGCCCGGTCGACGGAGAGCTCTGGCAAGTGGTGCAGCAACTGACCGGAGGCGATCCTTTGGGATGGATTCTTGGAAAAATTGAAAAGAAAGACAGTAGCGGAAACCTGACACCGGTGCCAAGTCTGCCAGAGCTACAGGCGCGCGTACAACAGACATTGGACCTGATCGAGAGCGACGCGCACGACGAAATTCGTAAGGTGATTGCGCTCGCAAAGTCCAAGTTCCCGCTGGATGGCTTTATTCAGCAGTTGTCCCAGATCGATAGTATGGCAAAGCTGAAAGGTCTGGCCGACGAAAAGGCAGAGGCCTTCCTTGAACGGCTTCTCGGAACGACCATCGATCAACTCAAGAACAGCGAACTAGGCAAGTCGTTCAATCGTCTTCATCAGGCGCTTGCGGCGATCAGTTCGTTTGAAACCAGCGTCTACGCTAAGTTCAAGGATGCAGTGCAACAATCGCTCACCTTCAACCTGCATGCCGAATACAACCGGGCAAGAGACTCCGACGCGCTGATCGATGTGGAAATTAACATCAGCACTCCGCTTGGAAAGTCTCTGCTGCAGGCGGCTGGGCGGGGCGACTTTCAAGATGTGCTGGCTTCCTTCCAGCCGGACATTGTGCATCTCAACCAGGGAACACTTACGCACAAGATCACCCGATCGAGTGCGCTCGCGGTCAATGTCCTTGGATGGCATGCCGGCTGGCACTACCAGGGGATGGACAGCGTCATCACTGAGACCGATCAGCAGATTATCACTGGGAAAAACGGCGGGCTTTCCGTGTACAGCACCGTTACGCTCAACAAGGACCGCGTTCGGCAGACGCAGGATCAGAAAACCATGACAAACCTGCTTTTCCGCTTCATAGGGGAATCGCACCGGGTGTTAAAATTCGACCCCGCTAACCAGGAATACTTGATCGATGCGATTACTGCTGAGTCTGCAGCTTATACTCTGAGCTTTAGCGACCAGGTGACATCGCGGAAACAGGTTCAATACTATTTGAGTTTTGCCGATAGCTTTGGGCTGGCATCTCAGGGGGCCACTCTGCAGAACTTGCTTCCCCTTTTGCCGCTCCCAGATCCCAAAAAAGATGACTACGGGCCGATCCAAGCCGATTACGAAGTGCGATACACCGATGAAGGCCTGCGAAGACTTTTCGCGGCACCTTTCGATATGGCTAAGATTCGTCGGATATTACGGACGATCGTTCTAGCCAGTTACCTTCGGGAGTCCGGATTGACCGGCTTGGGCTGGTGCTATTGGACTCAAGGCATCTACGATCTGTGGAGTGCGGGGCAATCGGCGTTTACCCATCAGACAGTCGCACAGCAGTACTCGCCAATACAAGAGTCGCCATTCGATCAGTTTCCGGCACCGTCAAATGTATCTCTTCAACCGCCGCAAATCGTTATTCTCGGCACTCTCTTTTCAATTGAGGACGATTTCGTGAACGGCATCGCAGCTCTGGATTCCATGATCCATCAAAATGAAATCGCCCCATCGCAATTCGAACGAAATCTTGCTGGAGTCGGAGACGCGCTCGGGGCGATCGACGGCTTTGACGAGAGCGTTAATGGTGTTTTTGCGATCCTCGACCAGTTGGTCAGGTCACAAACGCCAGCCGCGGAGGCCCGGCTTTCTTCTTTAACACTCAAATCGATGGTGGGAAACCAGCAAGTCACCAAAGTGTTTCTAAGTGGGCCGCCGGTTTAAATAGGGTTCATTTGTGCCGGACCCGAATCGGCGTTGGGTGAGACTGCCACTGCGGACCGCTGGGGAACGATATTGGACATATTTGTCCGCGCTCCCCTGGGATAGACCGCGTTGGATAGTTCAGTGATTCCCGGGAGTGATCGGCAAGACGATTAAAAATGGGGGAGCCAATTATGGAGTTATCAAACGCCTCCGTCGCCAAAGAATACCGTTTCAGCGTCGTCATGTACGGTGGTGTGTCGCTGGCCATTTATATGAATGGCGTGACGCAGGAGTTGTTGCATCTTGTGCGGTCCACGGCTCGCACAGAGTCCGACGATCAATTTCGGTTTTCCGATCCGTCTACCCCCAGTGCTACGCCCCCAACCTCAATCCCTCTGCGAAGTACGGAGACAGTTTATCGTGAGGTTGCCCGGGCACTGAATGACCCGGATGCCGATGATGTACGTTTCATCGTCGACGTGATCTCAGGCACTTCCGCAGGCGGAATCAACGGCATTTTTCTGGCGAAGGCCCTGACCGACGACTCTCTCAACTTCGACGTTCTGCAGAAGATGTGGATTGATGAGGGAGCGCTCGAGAAGCTTCTAAATGACGATCAGACTACTAAAGCCACTGGCCTGCCGCGGCAGGAATCACCCAGGTCGCTGCTCTGTAGCGATCGCATGTATATCAAGCTTCTCGATGCCCTTCGTCAAATGAAGACCTCGTCCGACTCGGGGAAGCCACTCTGTGACGAAGTCGACTTGTTCGTAACTACCACGGACATCACCGGCCGGGTGGTCCCTCTTCGCTTGGCTGACATTCTGGTCTGGGAACGGAAGTACAAGGAGGATTTCCACTTCCGTTACAACCATAATCGGGATCGCAACGACCTCGCAGCCCAAAACGATCCGTTTATCGCATTTGTCGCCCGATGTACTTCTTCCTTTCCCTTTGCCTTCGAGCCCATGCAGCTCTTGAAAGTGCTCGAACTCCAGAACACGGAGGCATGGCCTGGAGTGCCGAAGGTTAGTGAGGTGACGATAGCCGAGTGGGAGACGAAGTTCTTTGACAACACCGAACAGATCCCAACCGGGAGTAATCGTAACCGGGCGTTCGGCGACGGCGGCTATCTCAACAACAAGCCTTTCTCGTTCGTCGTCGATATGCTCGGCCGGCACAGCTCCAGTTTTCCCACGGAACGCAAGCTTGTCTATGTGGAGCCGACTCCGGACCATCCGGAAGAGGATACGGGGAAAGACGACACCGCTGCCGCAAAGAACCAGAATGTTCCCAATGCGCTGGTGAATTCCTACGACGCGCTTGTTAAGTTGCCGGGATACCAGCCGATTCATGATGACTTGCAGCGGGTGATCGAGAGAAACCGACTGGTGCGCAAGGTGACGGAGCTGTCGAACGCGATTACATCCACCATTGTGGAGAAAGCTGATGTTCCTCCCGATGCAACCATCAAAGATTTGCCTGTCACAGATGTCGGCGACTTTGGCTATCTCGTTTTGCGGGTGTACTCGACCACCGACGAGCTGTCGAGAGTGCTGTCGGAATGGTTCAAATTTGCCAAGTCTTCCAGCTTTTACTACGCGGTTCGATGTCTGGTGCGAGCCTGGCGTGACACCCAATACGAAGTGAAGCAGCCGTCTCAAAGAGAAGCTGTGGCTAGGACCTACCGGGATTTCCTGGAAGCTTACGATATCGAATACGAAAAGAGGAAGTACCGATTCATTCGTCAACAGATCAATCTTCTCTATTGCTTCGACGAACAGGCACAAGAGCGACTCAAGAGCGGATTTAGAATCGCCCCCGAAGATCTTAAAGACGCCGCGTTTCGTAAAGCATTTCAGGAGAAGCTCGGTGAGCTAAAGAAGCTTTTTAATGACGCCTCGGGCACGATTGGCGATGCTCAACGCCGGATCCGGCCGGGGTCCAAGGCTGACTCGAAGGATGAAGCGACCGTTCGTCTGGTCGACTCGTTCGATAATCTTGAGCAAAAGGCGCAGATTTTCCACCAAAAAGCCGGTCGAAGGATTGTCGACTACGTACTGGGGGTCCGGCCACAGGATCCGAAGCGGAAATACGCCTCGGTAGAGGCTGATCAGGACGACAACTACACAGCGCGCGCCAAAGATGTTCTTAAGGACAATCCTGACTTGGGCGAGGCAGTGCAAGAGGCGGCTTCAGCAATCTCCGCAGTATTACTGAAGGCAAGTGAAAAGGCGCGAGAGGACTTGGCCGCGGGATTAGAAATTGCGCGCACGGCTCAGCCCAAAGTTCCTTTGCTGGAGGACGCGGCTAAGCGCGGGCTCAAGAAAGCCTTCGATATCGTCGACTTCTTCAACAACAACTTCGCACAGTTCGACACCGCTCTGTTCCCCCTTCTCTACGACACGGACGTAGCTACGCCGGAGCCCATCAGCATCATTCGGGTCAGCGCGGAGGACGCCACTGCCCTCTATGATCAATCGACACCCGGCAGCACCCAGAAACTGGCAGGCGCTAGTCTGGCTCACTTCGGCGCGTTCCTCGATCGCTCGTTCCGTACCAATGACATCCTCTGGGGACGCCTTGACGGCGCGGAACGCATTATTCGAGCACTGCTAGGAACGGACAAGAAGAAGGATCTGGCAATGCATCTGATTCGCGAATCCCAGCGGATTATTATCCAGGACTTCTTGCGCGATCGGCAGGAAGAGTTGGCGGGCTTGATTTACCAGATTGCCAAGTCTCTCGATCCGCTGCCGGCTGCACCGAGCGGATTTTTTGCGAAATGGCGAGCTGCCTCTCGCGCGCGGAAGGCTAAACGGGCTGCCATGGAAGACGGAAAGGCGATCTTTGAGGAAATGGAGAGTGCGAAGGTCCTCGCGATCCACGACTGTGTAAGAGCCGCAATCGCCGCCTTGCACGATCAAAATTTTGCAGAGGCGGTTGAAGGGTTTCTCACCCACGAAAAAATTCGCGAGTATCTCAGCAAGGAACCGCCAAAGCGCGAGCCCGATCGCCGCACGACATTGGAATCGGTCACCCGTTCCGTTCGCATTATGGGTGGCATTCTGCAGAGTCTAGGGAAGGAGACCGAGGCTGCCGGCGGAATCCTCATTCGTGCCGGCGCTGTGCTTTGGTGGCTGGTTCAGGCGGCTATCCCAGAAGGACTCACCGGCCACTTTGCGAGCAAAATCTTCGCTGCGCTGTTCTGGTTTGAGATTGTAATGATCGTTGGCGGTACGTTCTTTAACCAAGCAGTGCAATCCGTCGGTCTGAAGCTGTTGTTCTTCACAACGTTGCTCTGGCTTGTCAAGGACGCCTTTCAGCGCTACATACGGAGCGGGAGGCGCGGTCTCAAGGTCACAGTGGCGTGGGCGGTGTTGGCCCTCGTGATCGGGGTCGGTACGTGGGTCGGTATAAGCTCCTATCAAAAGCCTGAGCAGCCGGAAAGACCCTACCAGTTCCTGCATGATCGCCGGTAACCTCGGTAACTTGATTTCGCGTCTTCAAGATCGCAGTCTGTACTTAATGCCTCCAGGAATGCAGCGTTATAAGCGCATTAAGATGGTGCTGCCGTTGCGGTTTTGGCCGGACGATGAGAACAGTCAGAGCCTTGGGCCTCAACTGGCCCATACGGTGGACATCAGCCCCATCGGTGGACGGCTGGGAGGATTACGCGTTTCCCTGCTTCCCGGTCAGACCATCATGCTAGAGCGCGGCCAAACCAAGTCTCGGTTTCGCGTGGTCTGGACCAAGCAGCTCGGCCCCGGCGAGACTCAGGCAGGCATCGAGTCGGTGGCGTTCGAGAAAACAGTCTGGGGAGTCGAACTTCCCGATCAACTTACCTCTTCGGGCGGGTCTCAAGCGAGAAACAATCCGCCGGGGGTTCCGTTAGACACTCTTGGCTAATGGACTACAACGCTGCTTCGTGAGGACGCCTTCAACACCCGAACCACTACTAAGCTGATCAGAGTTTCCTGGTCGGAATCGCCGACCGTACAACTACCCAATAACATAAGGCTCTCGGATGGGATTAATTCCGAGGAGGGCGAGGAGCTTGCCTAAATGATGAAAAAGCTTGATTAACAGAGTCATGAACCGATGGTGCCCCAACACCAACGCCAGGGGAAGAGCGGCCGTGTAGACCGGAACGGCGATGCATGACTTTGCGATACTCAGCGGTCCGCAGCTGGGCTGGAGACGGGCTGACTGCCCCCAAAGTAAAGCTTTGCGCAACATGTAGGTGCGTTTCCAACGCGCCGGCGGAACCACCTCGTAGGCCACGGCGTCGGCGGACCAGATAAAATTTCGCCCTTGCTCGATCTTTCTCCGGAAGAAATCCTCATCCTCCCGCGCCCGAAACTCCGGTCGAAAGGGCGATTCGCCGGCCGCAAAGACTTCCTTTTTCACCAGGACGTTACCGGTGCGCGCTTCCAGCCAGTGCACCGCGGTTCCGGTCGGATTGATTCTGCGTTGGTAAAGATCGCTCTTCGCGAGCCATCTGGGTGGCTGCTCGTCGAAGTGCCGCCTGACCGGGCCCAGTACGCCATCCACTTTGTACTGATTGCATGTGTCGAACAAAGTGAGCAGCCAGTTTTTCACCGGGAGCTCATCATCATCGATGAAGGCAATGAACTCGCCGTCCGCGTTCTCCACGGCTTTGTTTCTCGCCAGGGAAATGTTCTGCTGCGGCTCGATGCAGTACTTGACGGGAACAGTCGAAGCTGATGAGAACTCGGAAACAACAGATCTGGATGATTTCAAGTGATCGTTATCGGCGACCACGATTGAGTAGGTGAACCGGCCGCCCGTCTCCTGACCGTCGAGACAAGCCAGCAGACGTTTTAGGAGCTGCGGTCGCTTATAAGAGCAAACGCACACACTGATATGTTTAGTTTCGGGATGCTTGGTTCCCGCAGGACCCGCAACCAAGATCGGCTTCCGGCCATTTGCTAAAGCGGCAAGACTGGAACCAGCAGCAGCCGTTTCCATTGCGTTTTCCTCACATTTCGACAGCGCGCCAGTGTAATGGAACCCCCGAAGATTTTTCCACATCAGCCGGAGCCAGAGCGCCTACCGGCGCTTCTTCGATGACGGAAGTTCAAACATCAGAAAATCTTCCCTCGGGCGGTCGTTGTGAACTGATCGCGTCGCCCTACAAATTATTATCCCAAGGATCGCCTGTTGAAATGTGGACCATAAATATAGCGCGGATCCGTATTATGAAATAAAAAATCCATTAGTGGCTGCCCATCGCGCTCCGCAACTGCTGAAGGTTCTCCCGTGCGAGAGCATGCGCTGGATTGATCTCAAGCGCTCGTTCGAGCTGAGCCTCGGCCTCGGGGACGCGCCCTAATTCCGCAAGTGCGGTGCCGAGGTTTGCATGTGCGTCGGCATCGTCTGGCCTGAGGCGGACGGCAGTTGCGAATTGTTCTGCGGCTCCGGAAAAGTCTCCCGCAGAAGCCAACGCATTTCCCAGATTGTAATGCGCGTCAAAATATTCGGGCGAAGTCCGCGCCGCGCTCTGGAGATAGGCCAACGCGCGATCGGGTTGCCCGGAGGCGATCAGGGCGGCCCCGAGCGCATTATTCGCGGTAGCATCCTGAGGACGAATAAGCAATGCCGCTTGGTATTCAGCAATCGCATCGACCGCATCGCCGCGGACTTGCAACATGGCTGCAAGATTGTAGTGCGCCTCAAAGTCGGCAGGATTGTTCCGGATGTTATGTCGTGCCAGCGCCTCTTGCAGCAGCCTTCGCGGGTCGCCTGCTTTCGGATCAAAGTTGCGCGGCAGCACCTGGAGCCAGAGATGCGCCATTTCGTCCTTTGATCGATTGCCGCCCCGCACGCGCTCCGGAGGATGATTGGGGTTCAATGCATTTTGCTCGGAATTGTCGTAGACGTAGCGCATGCTGACTGTGGTTCCCTGGGGCAGAAACACCGGCTCAGCGTAACGATACACGGCCTGCCAATTCAAGTCCCATTGCGGAATGTGGATTAACGTGCTCGTGCTGCCATCGGGTAACCTTGCGATTGCTTGCAGATCTTTCCCCAGATAATGTGCATGCGGGTAGATGGCCAGCAGATCCACATCGATGGGAAGAGTAAGTTCATCGCTCACGACGAAGTGTTGTTCTCCCGCTGGAATATCAAGCTTGGCGTCGTTCTGTAACTGCAGGAGCATCGGGAATTTCGTGGCCGGCTGGTCGGTGAAGTAAACGCCGATGGTCGGCTGAATCGTCTCCGGCTTGCCCGATGGCTGCAGGTGGACATTGAGCACCAGATCAGTTCCTTTGTCCAAACGCAGCGCCATTCCTTCCGGCTCGACATAAGGAACCGTGCCGGGTTTCCAGAACAAAAAGTGGCTGTCGGGATCAAACACTTCCGATTCGATTTTGATCTCCATGCCTTCAAAACCCGCGCCCGGTTCTTTTTGCCGTTGGCGGGAGTTCTGCTGGCGGTCGACCAGAATATTCGCGTGGTGGACGAAGCGCTTATCGCCGGGACGAATTTCCACCGCCTTGACCCAGCGGGTTCGGTCAATCGGGACGGGAAAAATGAAATTCCAGTACATGTCAGAGCCGCTGGCAGGCAACAGATAAGGCTTTGCGGCCTTGAGCACCAGATCGGGCTGACCGAGCTGCCAGGTTTCCGCGAGCTTCGGTTGGGCAGGCAGGTCCGCCGGATCTCCTTCCGGTGCTCCTTCGTGGACCCATTTCTTTATGGTTGAGATCTGCTCCTCTGAAAGGCGCGATTCGTCGGCGAAAGCTAGACCTTGCGGCTCTGGCAGCCACGGTGGCATGAAGCGCGTGCGAGTGACAATTTCAATCTGCCGCGCGTGTTTTTTTACGTCGTCGTAGGTGCGAAGAGGGAAAGGGCCCGATTCTCCGGGACGATGACAGCGGGCGCAGGATTGGAACACGATGGGAGCGACGTCGCGGTTGAATGTGACTTGCCTGTCGTCCTTTCGGTTCGGCTCTGACTGTGCGCGGACGCCAGTGCCGGGACGAAGCGTCATTGCAATCACGAAACCAATTCCTGCGAGTGCCAGCGGCCGCTTCATTGCAGGTCCGAAATGTAACAGCCTACGCTCGCGACCTCTTTATTCGAGAGTGCTCGACCCGTTAGGGCGGCCTGAATCGCGTCTTCTAACTCATGTGTTGTTGGCGCAGAGCGCGGGCGTCCGAAAGCCTCGTAGAGGTTGTCAACGCGGCCGTGATAGACAAGAGCGCCTTTAGCATCGAACACGGCCGCCTCGGGTGTGACCTGTGCATGCGCCTGGCTAACGAGTGCGTGCTCAGGATCGCGCAAGGCGGGAATGGAGTATCGGAAATCGCGCAGATACTTGCGAATGTCTGACGGCGACTCAGACTTATCGGGGAAAATGAGATAGAACCGGACATCCTTTTGATGGTCGTCGCTGATTCGCTGAAGGGTCGGAGCGTAGCGTCCGGAGATTGGACAGTCTTCCCGCACGAAAACCAGTACGACGGGTTGGCCAGTATTCGACTTAAGCGGATCCACACTTTTCCCGTTAAGGTCCAGCGCTGTGTGCTGCGCCATGCAAAATGCCGAAGAGAGCGCTACAAATAGCAACGCCGGAAGGAATCGGTCCACCGATTTCTGGCGTATGCGAAAACAGCAGCCCGTCACCATTTGTGGGAGATGCAGAAAAAACAACATGGGACCACGTCTCGTTTTGCACCCACATTGTAAGCTTTGATCCGGGTCGAAGCGAATTTTTCTCTACCCTCGGGAGCGCTGCCAGATGAATGTCTTACAATGCCAGAGCGCCTGCTCTTTCTCCCGCATCACGCCGGGCAGGGCGGGTCTGGCAAATGCAGGCCGAATCAGAGGACGTCCCGGATGTGCGATTTTTTTCGACGCTTACTGGTTGCGCTTCTCTGGGTGTCCGTTGCTTCATTTGCTCAGACTTTGACCCGAGTTGCAAGTGCCGGGTCCAACGGATACGTAGGCGATCAAGCCTGCGCAGCCTGCCATTCGTCGGTGCTTAGTTCATACGCGAAGACTTCGATGGCGCGGGCCAGCGGCTCCGCGATGGACAACCTCATTCCCACTGATTTCGAGCACAAAAAATCCGGCGTTCGCTTCCGCATTTACGCGGACGATGGCAAGGCTTGGCTCAGCTTTGAGCGGCCGAACGATCCGGCGGTACGGGGCAGGCGCGAGTTGCTCTATTACATAGGCTCCGGACGCCGCGGGCGAAGTTATCTGTTCGCCGTGGATGGCTTTCTGTTTGAGTCTCCCGTGAACTGGTACACCGACCGGCACGTATGGGACATGGCCCCCGCTTATGGCAATGCCAGCGAAATCCCAATGAACCTGCCGGCTTTCACCAGTTGCCTGAATTGCCATTTCAGCGGAATGCAGCCTCCGGTGCAGGGAACTGAAAATCGTTATCCGACGCCGCCTTTTACCTACGTCGGCGTCACTTGCGAACGATGCCATGGACCCGGAGCAGCGCACACGAAAGGTGGCGCCATCGTCAATCCAGCCAAACTCGATGCAACCAAGCGTGACGCCGTTTGCATGCAATGCCATCTCGAAGGGAAAGCAGCGATTGAACGACCGGGGCGGCACATCTATGACTTTCAGCCTGGCCAGCAACTATCGGATTACATCCGGTATTTTGTGTTTGCGGATCAGCAAAGTCCCGGGCTTGGAGCCGTCAGTCAGTTCGAGGCTCTGGCGCAAAGCGTCTGCAAACAGAAGACCGGTGATGCCATGTCCTGCACCAGTTGCCATGACCCGCACTACGAATCATCTGCCGCCGAGCGAGCTTCGTATTACAGGCAGAAATGCCTGGCATGTCACGGCGCCAAGTTGGGAACTACGCATCGCACGGACCAGCCCGACTGCACCGCCTGCCACATGCCTTCTTCCTTGAGCGCGGACGTGGCTCATACTGAAGTGACCGACCATCGAATTCTGCGGCGTCCGCCGATTTCCCCTCAACTTCTGCAGGATGGAAATACTCAGCCCTCCCTGCCGCGCCTGGTTCGTTTTCCTGATTCGCAGAAAACCGGCGACGACCTGCGGGATCTCGCACTCGCGTGGGAATCGTTAGTGAATAGCGGGATGACCGCGGCTGCTCAAGAGACTGAGCGCTTCCTTCGTTCCGCTGTTGAACAATCGCCCAACGATCCTGCTCTGCTTTCCACTTTGGGATACTCCGAACAGAGCAAGGGCCACGTCGATCGCGCTCGCGAGTTGTACGAGAAAGCTCTTGCCATTGATCCAACATTGATCGATGCGGCCACAAATCTGGGCGCAATCGAGGCCAACCGGGGACACGTGCGTGAAGCCATCAAGCTCTGGGAGGATGCATTCCAGCGCGCCCCGGGCCAAAGCCGCATTGGGATGAATATCGCTCGGGTCTACTGTGATACCGGGCAGCCCAGTAATGCACGCGATTATGTTCTGCGCGTGTTGGAATTCAACCCCGATCTGACGGAAGCGAAAGAGCTGCTACAGCGTCTGAACGGTACTCCCCCCAAGTGCAAGGATTGATTGGCCGCGTTTCTTGCGATGCTGTTGCCTTGAACCCAGAAGCAGTCTTGCTACTTTGGGCGAAACCTGGGGGTTGAAACACTTTGCGGTTATTCCCTCTTCCCAGCAGAACTTCAGCGATGTAGGCTTAACGACCAGAGGGTTCGGCGATTATGGTTCGCACGCGTCTAGCGAGGTTGGTCTGTGTCTCCATAGTCCTCTCGATTTGTCTGGTCGCCCTCGAAAGCCACGCCGGACCAGCATACTCGGAACAGACTGACAGGGGCCTCGCCCCCATCCTGCAGTACATCGCATCGGACTGGGATGTGCTGACACGCTCCATGACACGTTGCGATAGCATCTTGGATCCGAAATTGCCGGAAGCTGCACTGCTCTATTTGCCGGCGGGTTTCTCAGAGCCCGATTCAGTGAAGCAGCTCGAACAAACCTGTAAGGTTCGCGTTGAACACCTGCCCATGGTGATCCAGCATCCCGGGCAGGCCGAAGTGGGAACAATCTCGCCGCATGGGTTGCTGTTCTTGCCAAATAGTTATGTCGTACCCGGCGGCCGTTTTAACGAGATGTACGGCTGGGACAGTTATTTCATTATTCTCGGGCTGGTGCGTGATCGACGAATCGACCTGGCCCGCGGAATGGTGGAGAATTTTTTCTTTGAGATCGAACATTACGGAACGGTATTGAACGCCAACCGCACTTATTATCTGACCCGCTCCCAGCCTCCATTTCTCAGTTCCATGATCATGGCAGTCCACGACGCGGAGAAGGCAGCGGGGCATGACGACAAAGAGTGGCTTGCCCGTGCCTACGGATTCGCCGCTCGCGACTATGAGATGTGGACGCGCGAGCCCCATCTGGCGGGCTCAACTGGCCTTTCGCGCTACTACGATTTCGGTTCTGGGCCGGCTTCCGAGAGTCTCCAGGACGAAACCGGACTTCGTCGCAAAGTTGCCGGCTACTTTCTCCTTCATCCTGAGATAGCCCAAACCTATGTGGTCGTGAAGGACAGCAACCAGCCACCGCAGGAGGCCGCTGGACCTGATTTCACTGTGCAAGTCTGCGATGTCGCCAAGACCATGGCGCGCCCGGGATGCGATGCCGCAGGGACGGTTCAGTTAAGTGCCGACTACTACAAAGGGGATCGCAGCATGCGCGAGTCGGCCTTTGATATTTCTTTTCGTTTCGGACCCTATGGTGCCGCGACGCATCACTTTGCTCCGGTCTGCCTGAATAGCCTGCTCTATAAGACGGAGACGGATCTGGAAGAAATCAGTCAGTTGCTTGGCAAGACGGGCGAAGCCGGGCAATGGAAACAGCGGGCTGAACAGCGCAAGGAACAAATTAACAAGTATCTTTGGGACGATCAGCGGGGATTGTTTCTTGACTACGACCTCCGCAGCGGAGCGAGATCAACCTACGAATATGTGACCACGTTTTATCCGCTGTGGGCTGGACTGGCCACCGGACAGCAAGCTCAAGCTGTAGCTCGAAACTTGAAGATCTTCGAACAACCGGGAGGACTGGCCACGAGCCCGAACGACACAGGCATGCAGTGGGACTATCCGTATGGATGGGCCCCCCTTCAATCGCTCGCGGTCGAGGGGTTGCGCCGCTACGGCTATACGGCCGACGCCGACCGAATTTCATATAAATTTCTTTCCACTGTGGCGGAGAACTTCCGCCGCGAGGGAACCATCCGGGAGAAGTACGACGTGGTGACGCGGTCTTCAGAGGCGCATGTGAGCGCGGGGTATCAAGCTAATGTGGTCGGCTTCGGATGGACGAACGGGGTTTTCCTCGAACAGTTGCAGGAACTGCCCAAGGGAATGATCGAGCGATTGGCTCGGGAACAGGATGCCGCTCTGCCGTCCGTTCACCAGTAATTATGCGATCTGGCAGCTGCCAGTTTCTATTGCTTACCGCTCTCCCGCTCCTGTAGTTGCTCGGCTAATTTCAGTTCTCTCTCAGCTTCTTCACTTCGACCCAGGTCGCGGTAGGTTTGGCCCAACAGGTGATGAGTAATCGAGTTATTCGGGTCCATCGCGACCGCACGCTGCAGCGCACGCACGGCCAGGTCGAATTCACCTTTTTTCTCCAGTACCTTCCCCATCAGGATATACGGGCCAGTGGACGTCGCATCGAGCCAGATGGAGCGCTGCAGAAGCCGTTCGGCTTCGTCGAACTTCTGAATGCGGGAATATGCGTCGGCCAGCTTGTAATAAGTAGGTGCGTGCGCAGGGTTGATCGCTTCCTCCTTTTCGAATTCAGTGATGGCTTCGGGGATGCGAGACTTATATAGATAAAGTTCGCCGAGCAGGAAATGGGCCAGAGGAAGTTTGGGGTCCAGTGCGACTGCCTTTTGAGCGTACTCCTCGGCGATTGGATCAAATTCCTGCCGCAGAAGCATGCGGGCGGTGAACAAATAACTGGCAGCGGAATCTGCCGGTACGTCAAACATCCGCGCGAAGGCATTGCGAGCTTGTGGATAGTTCTTAACCTGGATATAACTGACTCCCAAAATATAAGCGGCATCTACGTTCGCGAATGGATACCAGGTCTGAACCTTTTCGAGGAACGGAATTGCCTCGTTTGGGTGCCCGGAAAGGTAGTAGGAGAGGCCCAGCAGTTGCACCGCTTCACTGTCCTTTGCGTTTTCGTCAAGGGCCTGTTTCAAATAATCCGTGGCCTTCAGATAATCGCCCTTCTTGTAATAAGCCGCCCCCATCTCATGCGCCAGCCCGGGCGGCTTGGGATTCTCGGCGGAGAGCTTTTGCAGTTGCGCAAGGGCGTCATCGTACTTGCCTTGCTGCATCAGCCTGCGAGCGGCCTCAAACGTGGAGGCCGGAGTTTGGGACGAGGAAGATTGTGCCTCTTCCGATGCATGCGTCGGCGGTGGCCCAGGCTCGGACTGTGCGAGTGCAAGGTAACTCCGGGTCAATGAAATCGTCAGAAGAAGAATCGAAATCCGGATGAGCGCCGACAAATCCGACCTCCAGAAAAGCTCGGGCATCAATTCACAAGCAGCAATGTGAGAACGTGCTTGATCGCCGGCTGCCGCTCTCACGATATTGAAGGAAAGCAGCATAACACGTAACCTATCCTCACTGTGCCACTCCCATTCACCGGAAAGCGCGGCAGGGCTGCATTCTCCCTGGTTCTGGTCGTGCTGCAGGTAAGCATATTAGCGTGGCCGCAAACCCAGACGACGCCAGCGTCCAAGAGCGCAGCCTCTTATCAACGGGGCCAGACCGCTGTTCAAAACGGTGACATTACGGCCGCCCGCTCGGCCTTTGAACAGGCGATCAAACTCGATCCTCGTAATGCAGACGCGCAGAATGCCATGGGGCAGTTGTTGCTTCAGCAGGGCGATGTGAATGGGGCTATCACTCACTTTCGCGCCGTTACGCAGCTAAGGCCAGGATTGGCGATTGCGCACGCTTACCTCGCTGAAGCGCTTTCGAGCGAAGGATTGCTCGAGGAAGCCGCTCGAGAGCTGCGTATTGCGGTGCGTTTGGCCCCCAAGCAAGCCGACGCGCATCGTGCCCTGGCCCGCGTGCTCAGCCAACAGCAGAAAACAGAGGATGCTATCGCAGAGATGAAGAAGGCCGTGGCATTGCAGCCCGCGCGACCGGAGTTGCACGATGACCTCGGCGTGCTGCTGGCTCAGCAACTGCAACTGCAGGACGCCGAAAAAGAGTTCCGCGCAGCGCTGCAGTTAGATCAAAAGTACGAATCCGCCCAGCTTCATCTTGGAGTAGCGCTGCTGAAAGGGGGCCAACTCGATGAGGCTCAATCGGCGCTGCAGCAAGCCGTTCAACTGGATCCCAAAGACGGGACCGCACAGTATTACCTGGGCACCGTACTCGAAGCGCAAGGCAACGCCGATGGAGCCCTACGGGCCTACGAGCAAGCGGCGGAACTGACTCCGAATCTGGCTGACGCACAGACTCGCTTGGGCTTATTGCTGCAGCGTTCAGGTGATCCCGAGAAGGCCGCGACTGCGTTCTCAAAGGTAGTTGAACTGACTCCGAATGATCCCGAGGCGCACAACAATCTGGGTCTTGCCCTTATGCAATACGGGCAAGGCGATGCCGCGATCAAGGAATTCCAGATCGCACTCAAACTGCGTCCGGACGATACGGGCATCCGAGGGAATCTCGGGCTTGCGTATCTGCAGAAGTCTGATTTTGATGCAGCCTCACGCGAACTGCGCGAGGCATTAAACACCTCGCCCGACCAAGCTCACCTCCATTACGATCTGGCCGTGGCGTTGAAGCTCAAGGACAATTTACCTGGGGCGATCGCGGAATTAAAGGAAGCAATCCGACTCGACCCCGGCTTGGCGGATGCTTATTACACGTACGGAGTCACATTGTGGCAAACGGGTGATTTTCCGGCGGCGGTTGAGCAATTGCAAAATGCCATCCGCGTGAAGCCGGACTACGCCGAGGCCTACTACACGCTGGGTACCGTGCTCAAGCAAATGGACAAGCTGCCGGAGGCGGCCAACGCACTCCGGGAGGCGATCCGCCTGCAGCCTGATTTCGCCGGAGCGCATACGACGTTGGCTGCAGTTCTGCGCCAACTTGGCGATACGCAAGGCGCAGCCGCCGAGAGCCGCACTGGCGCCGAGATCAGCCAGCAGAAGACCAGCATCCAAGCCGCAACCTTCACCACAAACTCTGGAAGACGACTGCTTGAGGCCGGAGATCTGGAAGGCGCCGTCTCCCAATTCCGTTCCGCGATCAATTCTCAGCCGGCTTATGCTCCGGCCCATTATCAGCTAGCCCTGGCGCTGCAGAGGAAGGGCGACAAGGCGGCCGCGGCAGCAGAGTTTCAGAAGGCCGAAGAATTAGACTCCCGCTTCAAACCGCCACCAGAGTAAAAACCTACATCGTCGTTTTGCGTAACGCGACTAGCTCCGTCGCTACTGGCACTCCCCGCGTGACTCTTACTCGCAACACTGCCTCGAAGGGTTTCAATTCAGCGGCCTTCGAAACGCCGAGTCGCTTCAGCAAATCCTCCAGGGACTGCGCTCCGCAGACGTACTCAGCCGCAGCCTGCGTCCCGATGGTTGTCGTTCCGGCAAGAATCATGACCGACTGGGACGGGTTCCCCTCTCGCACCCGCGCGATGACTGAATACTCTTCCGTCAGAGGTGAGTTGGATGGGCTTGCCAAAAATGCATTCGGCTCGCCCGCTTGAGGATGCTTGTTGACGATTGCCAAGTCGCCCTTGCGCGGACCGGTTGCGAGTTGTTGAAAAACAAATTCCTGCGTGCTCGGGATCTCCCGCAGCGTGAGATTCTCCGCCGGAGATCCGAGGAAAATCAAGTTGTTGCTCTTGGCATCGTCGAGCGAAAGCAAACTCCCGCGTTTCACCAGGATTGGCCGCCCAAGCAACGTGAACACGTGATCAAGTTCGTGCACCGCCAGCACTTCGCCGACACCAGTGTAGTGATCCAGAATCACCTCCCGGGAATCGCGGACTGCATCAAAGTAGCGCATCCCGGTTTCAGGTCGCCCGACAAAGGCGGCATTGCTGAAGATCACCCACGGCTCCTCCGGCCCGGCGATGAAACTACCCCAGAACGTTCGAAACGCAACTGGAACCGGTTCATTCTGGGTGGTTGCGATTGCTTCCGCATTGGTTCGGCTGGCGACCAGGGTTACGATCACCGCGACGGCAGCCGCCAGCAGAATGAGCAGCACGACCACCGTAGTCGGCCAATTGCGAGTCGGCGTCGATGCAGGCTTCCCGTTACTCAGCGGAGTAACCGAAATTCCCTTGGGGGATGCAGAAGCGCGATGATGAAACGACAGAACGTATCCGCCCTTTGGCAAGTCCACCAGGATCGGATCTTCCGCTCCTTCCGAGCCGTAATACTCGGCCAGCTTCAAACGAAGCCGTCCCGCCTGCACTCGGATCGTCGAATCCAACTGGGGATCGAAGTCGGATGGGCGGTGGAAGACCTCGGTGGCAATCTCGTATTCCTTCAGAGACACGCCGGGATGAGTCAGCGCGTGCACCGCCAGGTAACGAAGAAGTTTACAAAGAGACTCTGAGCTGTGCAGGATATGGCTGTTCACTAACCTGTCTATCTGCTCCAGGTATTGGTCCCTTTCCGCCAGATGGACCCGAGTTACAGCCATGTAACGTAAGCGTAACAAGGGTGTCTATGTGCCTGCAAGTCCAGAATTTATCCTTTGTGTCACGGTATCAGACCTCTTGAAACTTCTGCCGCGTGGGCCACTAGTGGTTTTGTACTATGGCACAAAACTTTACGAACCTTTGGGGTTCGTGTCTTTTTGGGGCAGACGTCCAACTCACTTCGCGGGTCGTTGACTACGCGGGTTCTTGTGTGCGGCGTGTCCACAGGTGAAGGGGAATAGAGTCGAGATTGCCAGTTGGGTGGAGGAAACGATGAGAAAGTCTTCCGTTTCGAGTCTTGCGGCGGTGCTCTTGGTTCTTGTTATGGCTTGGGTTTCGTCAGCTGTGGGCCAAGCTGTGTTCGGAAGCATTTTCGGCACCGTCACTGACTCCACCGGTGCTGCTGTCGCGAACGCGAACGTCACCGTCCTCAATCTGCGCAAAGGCACTACTGACCAGGCTACGACCAACGAAAGCGGCAACTATTCCGTAACCCACCTCATTCCGGATACCTACACCGTTCGCATTGAGAGTGCGGGCTTCAAAATGATCGAGCAAAAGGATGTTGTGGTTTCGGCTGACGCCTCGGCCCGCGTCGATGGACAACTCCAAGTCGGGTCCGCCACCGAACAGGTTGAAGTGACCGGCGAGGCGCCCCAGCTAAAAACGGATCGGGCGGACGTAGCCGTCGAATTTAATCAGAGATACGTGTCAGACCTGCCTATCATGAACCGGAATTTCACCAGCTTCGAGTTGTTGTCGCCGGGCACGCAGAAGATGGTGGGCTGGAGTCACGCTGCAACCGAAAATCCCCAAGGTAGCCAGCAGATCTTCGTGAACGGGCAGCATTTCAGCGGAACGGCTTTCGAGTTGGATGGAACCGACAACCAAGATCCGATCTTAGGCATCATCGTTGTCAATCCGAATCTTGACGCCATTCAGGAGGCGAAAGTCTCGTTACAGAACTACGATGCCGAATTCGGAAAGGCCGTCGCTGGCGTTGTGACCGTGCAAACCAAGTCGGGAAGCAATGAGCTTCACGGGAGCGGTTTCTATTTCCGCCGAACCGACGCCACCGCAGCCCGCGACCCGTTCACCCAATTCGCTCCCAATCCGCTGACCGGGAAGTTTATTCCGTCCGACAAATGGCAACAGTTCGGCGGCACCATTGGCGGACCAATCATCAAGAACAAATTGTTTTTCTTCGGGGACTATCAAGGCACACGGGAGACCAGCGGGGCCACGAACCTGTTAACGGTCCCGACGACGCAGATGGCCAGTTCGTGCAATCCCTCGACAAATGCCGGCAGTGCGACTCCGGGCTTCTGCGACCTGAGCCAGTATCTGACGGCCGGACTGCAAGGCGGGGGCCAGGCCTACAACCCAACCACGGGCGACGCGACCGGAGCGAACCGCACCGCGTACCCAAACAACCAAATACCGATTGGCCAGATTTCTCCGCAAGCCGCCGCCATTCTCGCCCTTTTCCCGGGCCCGAGTAACAGCAGCGTGTTCAACAACTATGTAGCAGCGGGTTCTGGCAACTTCAGCCAGAACAGCTTCGATACGCGCATTGACTACAATCCGTCGGCGACCGTACAGGTCTTCGGGCGGTTCAGCCTCGACTATTTCAACGTGTCTGGACAGGGATCCTACGGTGCGTTGGGAGGAGTTGGTTTTGGACCTGGCGGTCTGTCAGGAAGCTCGATCACGCACAACTACAGTTTGGCGACGGGAGTGACGAAGACCCTGAGTTCGACTTTGCTGGCCGACTTCCGATTCGGATATTTCAAGTACAATCCTCAGGCTTCCAAGCCCGACGCCGGTACCACTCCGATGACTGGCTTCGGCATTCCCAACGCGAACCTGACCGGAACCCAGGCGGCAGCAACCTCAGGTCTCGGCGGATTCCTGCTCAACCAAACGCCGTCGAGTTCTTCGGCAAACGGAGGCATCAATGGGAGTCCTACCGTAAGTTGGGGGGACGGATTAGGAGTAGGTCGCTGCAACTGTCCGCTTACGGAAAGTGAGCAGCAATTCCAATGGGTCACCAATTGGACAAAGATACACGGCAACCACCAATTCAAGTTTGGCGCGGACGTACGCTACGCCCAGAACCTGCGAGTGCCAAGCGACGCCAACCGCACTGGCGATTACACATTTGACTTCCGAAGCACATCGGACGCTGGTACCGGTGGTCTCGATTGGGCCACGTTCATGCTGGGCGATGTCACGCAGATGAGCCGTTATGTCAGCAGCAGCCTCGATGCGGCGGAGCGACAATGGCGCATGTTCTACTACGGTCAGGATACGTGGCGCGCCACGTCCAAGTTGACTATTAACTATGGTCTGCGCTGGGAAGTTTATTTCCCGGAGTATGTGAACGGGAAAGGCAATGGTGGATTTGCCAATTTCGTGCAGGGTATCGATCGAGTAGCTGGCTATGGACCTTACGGTCTGAACGGCAACATCGCCAACGACTGGCACTATTTCGCGCCGCGCGTCGGCTTCGCTTATCAACTGCGGGAAAAAACGGTTCTCCGTATGGGCTACGGCCGCAGTTACGACATGGGCGTTTTCGGCTCCAACTTTGGGCACACGGTTACCCAAACCTTGCCGGTCCTGGCGGCCCAACTAGCTGTCGGGCCTACTCAAAATGTCTCTGCGTTTACTCTGGCGCAGGGGCCGCCGATTTTTACTTTCCCAGCCATCCCGGCCAGCGGAGCGCTTCCCGTAGCCGGCCCGAACTGTTACCAGAGCGCCTACTTCGTTGGAGGCCAAAACACGCAGCTCTGCGTACAGCCGCATACCCGTCCGACCTTCCAGCGGCTTCCCGAGCTGGATGCCTGGAACGCCACCCTGCAACATCAGCTGACAAATACGATGACCTTGGAAGTTGCCTATATCGGGAATAAAGGCACGCACGTGTTTGCCGGGGATGGACCGACCTACAATGCCAACAATCCTTCGATCGTTGGCTATGCAGCCGGTGTTCCCCAAGTACAACGTCGACCGCTTTACAACAAATTCAGCTACCCCGGTTACACCGATCCAACCACGGGCGGGGTCTTGATGTGCTGCTCCACCGATCAGAACAACTACTTGGGGAACGACGCCAGCAGTAATTACAACGCTTTGCAAATCAAAGTTGAGAAGCGGTTTTCTCATGGTCTTCAGTTTCTTTCTCACTACACCTTTGCCCACGCCTACAAGTATGACAGTAACTACTACGCCGATTCGCCGGGGCTCGCCTATGGCCCCGACGACCAGGTCCGCAACCAGGTTTGGGTAAACAATGTCGTATATGCACTGCCTTTCGGTCGAGGTCAGCCCTTCGGAGGCGGAGTGGGACGGGCTGAGAACTTGATCATCGGAGGCTGGCAGATCAGCGGTACGACCACGTGGGGCAGCGGTTTGCCATGGACCCCGAGCTTCAACGAATGCGGAAGCGAGGAGGATGTAGGACTCTGCCGTCCCAATAAGGGGACAGGATCCTTCCACACCGGAGCGGGGTCGTTTAATCCGGTCACTCACATCGTACCGTTCTTCACTCCGGTGCCCGACATCGTCACTAATCCCGGCGGTCCCTTTGCCGATCCGGGGTTTGGCAATCTGGGCAACATCGGCGTCTTCAGCTACCGCGGACCGCGAGTCTTCTACGCCGACGCGACGCTTTTGAAAAACTTCGGAGTCACGGAACGGGTGACGATCCAATTCCGGATGGACGCTTTCAACGTCTTCAACCACCCAGTTCTTGGCTTCAACAATAATCAGGGCGGTAGTGGTCAATGTATCGACTGCGCGGGCAACGGAAACATCACCGACATCGAGCACGATGCGTCGCCCGGTTCGGCCACAGGCATGCGCCAGCTCGAGTTTGCTTTGAAGTTAATATTCTGATCGATTTTCAGAGTTGCTGACGGAAGGAGTCCCTGTGGGCTCCTTCTGACACTCTCCGCTCACGGTGACGGCGGCCACGCTTGACCTGCGCCGACCTGTACCCCTACGATCCGAAGAGGTCAAACTCTTCGCTTGAGCAAACCTCTCTCATTACAAGGTTCCACCGCGCTGCTCGCATGGATGATGACTTTGCTGACTGTAGTGTCCCCAGCCCAGCAATCACCCCCCCCGCCAGCTTCACCCCAGCCGCTGGCTAATTTTTCCGACATCGCCGAAAAGGCCGGCCTGACCATGGCGAACGTCTTCGGCGGCCTGCAAAGCAAAAAATACATTATCGAAACCACGGGGACTGGCGTTGCCATCTTCGATTACGACAATGACGGATGGCCGGACATCTTCTTCGTTAATGGAACCACTCTCGAGGGCTTTCCCACAGGAAAAGCCCCGACCAACCATCTTTATCGCAACAATCATGATGGAACCTTCAGCGACGTAACCGCGCAGGCAGGCCTGACCGCCACAGGATGGGGCCAGGGAGTCTGCGTCGGCGACTACGACAACGACGGATGGGAAGACCTCTACGTCACCGCTTACGGCAAGAACCGCCTGTATCACAACCAGCATGGAGTATTCACCGAGATCGCAGAGAAGGCCGGAGTCGCAGGATCGGGCAAAGCGTGGGGCTCAGGCTGCGCTTTTGTAGATTACGACCGCGACGGGCTCTTAGATTTGATCGTAGCCAACTATGTGGATTTCGATCTGTCGACGACGCCCGCCCCCGGAGAGCGATCTTCTTGTATTTGGAAAGGCACGCCGGTCATGTGCGGCCCGCGAGGCCTGCCCGGCGCGAAGAATATTCTCTACCACAACCGTGGCAACGGCGTGTTTGAAGATGTCACCACCAAAGCCCACATCGACCAGACCAATGGCCACTATGCCTTCAGCGTCTCCACTCTCGACTACGACGACGACGGATGGCCCGACATTTACGTCGCGTGCGACAGCACTCCGAGCATCCTGTATCACAACAATCGCGACGGCACTTTCACCGACGTAGCGGTTACAGCCGGGGCGGCTTTCAACGAAGATGGCCGCGAGCAGGCAGGCATGGGCACAACCGTAGCTGACTACAATGGCGATGGCTGGCTGGATATCTTCAAGACGAACTTTTCCGACGACACCTCGACCCTGTACCGCAACGATGGCGACGGCACTTTCACCGATGCGACCTTCAGCGCTGGTCTGGGATTGCACACCAAGTATCTGGGCTGGGGCACGATGTTCTTCGACTTCGATAACGATGGCTGGCCCGATCTGATTCTGGCCAACGGACACGTCTATCCCGAGGTAGACAAATATCACCTCGGCAGCAGTTACGAAGAGCCTCGAATCCTGTATCACAACAACGGCAACGGAACGTTCACCGATATTTCAGAGTCAGCGGGCGCAGGCATCACCACCGCCTCGTCGTCCCGAGGCCTCGCCGTCGGCGATCTCTGGAACGATGGCCGCATTTCCGTCGTCGTGAGCAACATGAACGCCCAACCCAGCCTGCTGCTGAATCAGGTCCGCTATCCAAACCACTGGATCGCATTCAAGACGGTCGGAACCACCTCCAACCGCGATGGGATTGGCGCACGGATCACGGTCCGGGAAGGGAAGCGAATCCTGGTCGACGAAGTCCGCAGCGGCTCAAGCTACATCTCCAACAACGACATGCGCGTGCACTTCGGCCTGGGCGCTGCCACTAAAATCGATTCGGTCACAGTCCGCTGGCCCAATGGACGGTTGGAGACTTTCGAGGGCCTGTCAGTGGACGCCATCCATACCTTGAAAGAGGGCTCTGGGATTGCCCCAGGACCTGATCCGAAGAAACAATAATCACAAGTGCCCCATCGAGGAGATTCGGCCCGAGGATGTGGTCTGGTTCTCGCCTGGCGAGAAGCGCTGGCATGGTGCCACGCCGACCACGGCCGTGACGCTCATCGCCATTTAGGGAAAAACCCAGGTCTTCGCTTACACAAGAATGCCTACAGATCCCCTCACTTATATGCTCTTGACAACATATGTGTCTGGAGACATACTATTACTGTGCCGTGGCAAGTATATTTCCACGCGGAATTCGAGCCGGAGTTCGATGCGTTTCCACAGGAGGTCCAAGACGAACTTCTGGCGCACGCAAACTTACTAAAAGTATTCGGACCACAACTTAAGCGCCCGACAGCCGATACTCTTCATGGATCGAAGCACGACAACATGAAGGAGTTGCGTTTCAAAGCGGCAGGCGGAGTTTGGCGCATAGCGTTTGCCTTCGATCCCGAACAAAAAGCCATATTGCTCGTCGGAGGAGACAAATCGGGCGGCAGCGAAAAGCGGTTTTACCGGCAACTAATCAAAGTAGCGGACGCGAGGTTTCACAGGCACCTTGCGTCCCTAGAAGCATCCAGGAAGGGGCCCAAGCAGCAATGAAGACTTTAGAGCAAAAACTTGAGGAGATCAGTCCAAAGCGGCAGGCAAAGATTAAGGCTCGCACCCGCGAGCTGGTCGCGCGCGAAATGTCTCTACGCGAACTCAGGCACGCCGTCAACAAAACCCAAAAGACCGTGGCCCGCACGCTCAACATGGGGCAGGAGGGAGTCTCGCGTCTGGAGAAGCGAAGTGACTTGCTGCTTTCCACCCTGCGGAATTTTGTGGAAGCAGTAGGAGGAAGCCTGATGCTTGTAGCCCAATTTCCAGATCAGGAGCCGATTGCGATCGGCGGGTTCGGGGAGATTGTTGCTGCCAAGGAAAACGAAAAGCCGAAACGCCGCGCCGCTCACGCGAGATAACGGAGCGAAAGTTGGGAAATATCCCGTCCTTCCGCGGATTTCCTACATTTCATGCCCGGAAAACGGGACACCGCAAGCCCTGTTTTTACGTCTGGCCTCAGCCCGAAATTTGCCCCTTGTGAGACACTTGGGGCGTTGAGGTGCTGCAAAAGTAGGGCGGGAGCAAAGGAATGCTACGAGAAGCGTATTTAGGCGAACCAGACGTTCGGGACTTCGTCAGTTGGCTTTCCAAACAGCTCACTAAAAGCACGCCGAAACATCAATATTCTAAGCCTGACAAATCTCGCGTAACGTTTGACGGGCTGTGGGATGCCCGTAATAAGTATGAGTGGTCGTTCTCGTTCACCGTACCGGGCACGAGGCGTGTCACCGAGGGGTCGAGTTACGCGAAGAACGATGAGGCGCTGACCATACTGAGAAAGGGCCTGACGAGCGCATTGACCGTGGTACCCCCGGAGAAGGCAGATGCTGACGCAGGTGATTGGGCCAAGGCCATTCTGAAATGGGGCGGTCTTGCGAGCAGAAACGCGGGGTGGCTTGACGAAAACAGCAACGGTTTGGCGAAGCGCCTAGCGGACACGCGGGACCTGCTCTCTCTTAACGATGATGACCTGAAATCGCGTCGGCACCGCGTTGAGCGATTTAATGCGGGGATGTCGAAGGTATATTCCTTGCTCGCAGATAACTTCATTATTTACGACAGTCGCGTTGCCGCCACACTGGCGTGGCATGTTGCATTGTGGTGTCGAGAGACTAGCAAATCGCCCGTCCCCCCTTGCTTCAAGTGCGATGTCCGCCCGCCAAAGAGGGGGGAAACGCCCACAAGTTACGGAATCCCAGCTGTACTCATTTCAGCTTCCCGAGGGTAAATAACAGTCTAGCCCAGCACGTTCGTTGGAATCTTCGCGGGAGTTGGATTCTCTCCAGTGCACTAGATTCCTCAAAAGACGCGAAGTTTCATGCCGATACGCAGCCATTACGAGCGCTGGAGGCGGCGTTCTTCATGTGGGGCTATGATCTAGCCGGAACACCGGTGTGCTCAGTGTGTCAGCCGGCGGGCCGAAAACCGTGTGGCAGTTCTTCCGTGCAGTTGTGAGGATAGACATCGAGATCGCGACTTTTGCGGGTACCCTAGCGGGTGTACTCCTCCTGACCTACGCTGCAAACAAAGCTGTGAACTGGATTCTTCAGATAACATTTAAACGCATCAGTCCTAAAGCGCGCGCTTTCTCATCCGCCATCGTCGTAGCGGCCCTCTGCGTAGTGACGACCTTCACGGGAGGGGCTGAAAGCTTTCCGGGTGAAAAACCCTATTTGTTTTGGAGCTACCTAATCGGCGTTTCCGTCTGGTTGGCAAAGGATTTGAAGCGGCCTGCCTGATGAAGCAGTGAGGGCTGGCGGGTGGCCCACTCAGGCCGCACTTTGGCTTGAGTGCGGATGTTCGCAGGCCGGGCGGACCAGCCACGTTCCCTCACTTGTCCCGCGACCAACTCACGCCCGCTCCGTCTTCACATCCGTCCGTGAGAAGTCTTGCCCTTTAAACAAAAGCGGCTCTCCTTTGGATTTCGCCAGCGCGTAGGAGAAGCAATCTCCAAAGTTCAACTTGGCGGGATGGCCACTGGATTTCCCGAAGTCCCGATAAGCCTGGCGCGCTATGCGCGCTTGCGCTTCGGTGACCGGCTCAATCGTGATTTGTGCCTCTTCGATCAATTCATCAAAACGGCGGCTGGCAATCGGATCTTTGCTGCCATCAATCACCGCCCCGGCTTCTACATAGCTCACGGCCGACATACGAGGCTGCGCGGCGCTTTCCGTGGCACTCTCAATGATTCTGGCGAACTCGGGCGCTTCCGCTTCAAAGCGGAGAATGGCGATCAGGGCGGAACTGTCTAGAATCATTTCGGCAGCCCTTTCTCATCGTAGAGAAGGTCGCCATGATCGGCCGAGCGAAAGGGTTCCTTTAGACGCGTCGCACAGTCCCGGCCGATTTCGAGCAACCGGTCGGAAAGTTTGGCATCATGTTTTTCCTGCATCCTTTTAAGCCGCTCGCGGACCGCTTCCGTGACAGCTTCGGTTAAGCTCTCTCCGGTAAGTTGGGCTAGCTGTTGAGCGAACTTGTGGGCATCTTTGTTTTTGATGTTCAGGCTCATATATGGTAGATATTCTACCTTACGACGCTACCATTCTACCACAAACGACCTAGCGGCTAGGAAACCAATCTTGAGCAAGAAATTAGCGAACGTTCCATCGGGCTCTGGTTTCTATGGCGGCTCGTCTCCGCCCGGCTTTATCCTTGACTGCATGATCAAATTCAGATAATCTACTACTGGGTATATTATCTACAAGATAAAAGCCGGTCTTTGACAATCTGATTAAGACGAAGGTGTGGCCGCCGGACCCGTTCCAGCTCTGGTTCCAAAATGGGACGCAAGCTCCGCATCACGTCGCCATAACTCCCATGCTCTCTAGATTTTGCGTATAAGTCCTTAAAACTCAAAGATCTGGCACATAGTCGCAAAATAAGTTGCTTGTTTTCTGGATTTTGCAGAGAAAAGGGGGGGGTACCCAGTACTAAACAGTAAACTCCATCCTAAAATGGGAAAGCGGAGTCCGTCACCTGTTTTAGCTTATTTCGTTACCTTTCCTTTAGCGCGGTCGAATTCCACGGTGCGCACGATCCCCTCGCCCTCCTTCACATAGACCAACTGATTGGGTTTGATGTCCTTCATCGTGTCTACTTGGCCGCTGGGCCAGTGAATCTCCAGCAAATCCACCTTTTCAGCTTTGCCCAGGCCAAAATGGATGCGAAGATCGTTCTGCGAAATGTAACTGCCGCCGCTGCGCACTTCATCGATCTGCTGATGAGGTTTGGTCTCATCCGGCGGGTGCGTGACGCACTTCAGACGAGCTCCAATGCCGCTACGGTTCGACTTGGTTCCAATCGTGCGGACTTTGATCCAGTTGTGGTTTAAACGAGAGTCGCAGCGCAGAAGCTGCGGCGGGCCGTTGATGGTATTGACCACGACATCGATATCCCCGTCGTTATCGAAGTCGCCAAACCCACAACCGCGCGAGGCGCTGGGCGTGGAGATGCCAGCCCCGGCATTCAGCGAGACATCCTCAAAATGCCCATTACGCTGGTTGCGATACAACAGCTTCCGCTGAGCGTAGCCGGCTTCGGTCCGCAACTGTTCGACCTCGGGATAAACGTGACCATTGCAAATCAGAATGTCAGGCCATCCGTCGTTGTCGAAGTCGAAAAAGCCGCAGCCCCAGCCCAGAAACTGCGTGTGCATGCCCAATCCACCGGTGAATGTGGCATCGTCGAAATTAGCACCGCCACGATTGTGGTAGAGCGATGGCGTGTCCCCCGCGAAGTTCGTCTTGACGATATCCAGATTGCCATCCAAGTCATAGTCGGCCGCGGACACGCCCATCCCCGCTTGCGGCTTGCCGTCCGCGCTCAGGGCGCAGCCCGCTTCGATAGCGATATCTTCAAACTTGCCGTTCTTCTTGTTCTGGTAAAGCGCGCTGGCAGTCGAATCGTTGGCCACATAAATGTCTGGCCATCCGTCATTATCGAAATCGGCGACCAGCACGCCAAGACCGTAAGTGCCATTGGCCCGCGTGATTCCGGCAGACTCGGAAACGTCCGTGAAGGTCCCGTCTCCGTTGTTGTGATAGAGAATGTTCTTCCCGCCATTCAAGCCCGGCGGCCCGCAGGCAACCATGACGCTTTTATATAAACAAGGTCCGGATTCCGGCACCGGCGCCGTGGCCAGATCGAGATCAATGTAGTTGGCCACGAACAGATCGAGGCGGCCGTCCCGGTCATAGTCGACAAACGCGCAACCCGTTCCCCAGCGAGTCTTTTTCCCGGCGACTCCGGCCTTTTCGCTTACATCGGTAAAAGTTCCGTCCCCGTTGTTATGGTAGAGAACGTTCTTGCCAAAGTAGGTCACGAACAAATCTTCGAAGCCATCGTTGTCGTAGTCGCCGATGCAAACGCCTTGCCCCCATCCGCTATGGCTCAGTCCAGCTTTGGCGGTGACGTCGGTAAATGTGCCATCGCGATTATTCTTGAACAGATGTGATGCCGGTTCATGTCCCGCAGGAAACCCCTCCAACCGCCATCCGTTCACCAGAAAAATATCAAGCCAGCCGTCGTTGTCATAGTCGTAGAAAGCCACGCCACAGCCGGTGGTTTCGAGCAGATACTTATTTTTGTGTTCGCCGCCAAAGATGGTTTCCACGTTCAGACCGGCTTCGGTGCCGACGTTTACAAAGCTGACGCCCAAGTCAATATCCGGCTTCTCATCTTTTTCCGGAGCGGCAGATAAAGCATGGAGGCGAAACGGAATGGCCAAAGCGAGCACATTTTCAAGAGAAAGCACCAGCGCAGACCGGCTCAGCGATCGGAGGAACTTGCGGCGTGAGAACTGCAAAAGGAAGTACCTGTATGCCCTTAGCTCATGCTAGAATTCGCCCTTAATTCTGTAGGACAAGAGCCCGATTTGCAAGCGTACACCTGCGCGGGCTGACCGCGACGGAGTTTCCGACGGCCTATTCCAGCACTGGCGGCGCTCTCCGCAGCCGACGTGAAAGAGTCTGGCGGCTGTGCGTCGTGCTGCTGGCTATTCTTTCGATCTCTGCGTTCGCTCAAGAAGGCAACCTGTCTCTGTCGCGCCCTGTGCGCTCCTGGAAATTTCTTTCGGCTGTCGGAACGCGAGCCGGCATGTTCGGGAACGAATCCGGAACATTTGAAGCCTGGGTCTACCCGCTCAAAATCCTGCGCGATTTCCATCTCGTATTTCATGTTGACGGTCGCGCGCTCGCCCGCGGACTCGCTGGCACGCACGGTTTCTGTCCAGCCGGAAGCATGCTCCATCCTTTATGCAGGCAACACGTTTCAGGTCCGCGAAACCTTTTTTGCGCCGGTGCACGAACCCGGCGCCGTAATCCTGATCGAAGTCGAAACCGCGCAGCCACTCGAGGTTGAGGCCGTGTTTCAGCGCGATTTTCAGTTGGAATGGCCCGCAGCTATTGGTGGAACGTATCTCAACTGGGATCCGAACCTTCGCGCGTTTGCGCTGGGAGAAGAGCAAAAGAAATTCGCCGCGCTGGTAGGATCGCCCACGGCTGTGCTTTCCGGCGAAGAGTATGCCACGAACTACTCTTCGTCGTCGCAGAACTCTTTCCTGCTGGGCCCGACCGCAAAAGGAAAAGATACCAAGGTGATAGTGATCGCCGGTTCGGTGGGTGGAGCCAAGGAAGCGCAAGACTCTTATCGTCGACTCGCCAGCACCTATCCCGAACTGCGACGGACGTCCTCCGACTATTACAAGCAATACTTGAATCGCACCGTAAATTTGATGTTGCCCGACGCGCAACTGCAACAAGCCTACGACTGGGCTCGCGTCAGCATGATTCAGGGCATGGTGAGTAATCCCTACCTTGGCATAGGCCTGATCGCGGGCTATGGAACTTCCGGCGACAGCGCACGGCCGGGCTATGCCTGGTTTTTTGGCCGTGACGCGCTCTGGACCTCGCTCGCGTTGAACGCTGAGGGCGACTTCGCCGACACTCGCACGGCACTGGATTTCCTGAGTCACTACCAGCGCGCCGACGGCAAGATTCCGCATGAAATGTCGCAGTCGGCGACCTTGGTCCCGTGGTTCACCGACTATCCTTACCCTTATGCCTCGGCTGACGCCACTCCTTTGTACGTCGTGGCCATGGATGATTACGTCCGGGAAAGCGGCGATGTCGGCTTTGCACGGGAGAAATGGGAGAGCTTGTGGAAGGCCTACGAGTTTCTAAAATCGACGTATGGCGCGCAAGGGCTGCCGCAAAACTTCGGCTTTGGCCACGGATGGGTCGAGGGTGGCCCATTGTTGCCAGTACAGACCGAGTTATACCAAAGCGCGCTCGGCGCTGAGACTCTGCGGGCGCTCTCGAATCTCGCTCATCTGAATGGCAAGGACGACTTGAGCCAGAAACTAGCCCAGGAATTTGCCCGCCAGAAACAGTTGGTGGATCAGGCATTCTGGTCCTCGGAGAAGAAGCTTTACGCCTACGCCTTGGACCGGAACGGCCACCGCATCGACGTAGGGAGCGTACTGGCGACCGTTCCTCTTTGGTTCGGACTGCTGGACGAGGACCGCGTACAGCCCATGATTAACCAGCTTGCCGATTCAGATCACCAGACCGACTGGGGCATGCGGATCATTTCGTCGCAGAATCCTCTGTACAATCCCGGCGGCTATCACTTCGGTTCGGTATGGCCCCTGTTCACGGGATGGGCCGCGGTGGGTGAGTATCGCTACCATCGTGCCCTGCCGGCTTACTCTAACTTGCGCTCGAACGCGCTGCTTGCCCTCGACGGAGCGCTGGGGCATGTCACGGAAGTTCTTTCCGGCGATTATTATCAGCCTCTCGCTACCAGTTCGCCTCACCAGATATGGTCGGCGGCCATGGTGGTCAGTCCACTGCTGCGAGGACTGCTCGGACTGGAGATCGATGCGACATCGCATCAACTGCGCTTCGCTCCCCACGTACCGGCTGATTGGAAATCTTTCGGGGTCGACAATATTCGTGTGGCCGACGCCACACTTAATCTTAGATATCGCCGCACCGAAGACGACATCACACTAGAGATTCGGCGTACGGGCACCGGCGAGTGCGCCATGGAATTCTCACCCGCCCTCAGCCCGCGTGCGGAAGTAGCTGTCGCGGAAATCAACGGTCGTCCCGTTTCGCTGCGGGTGGAACGCAACAACGTGGATCAACACGTCGTGGTGCGCTTCCCGGTTTACGCTGGCCCGAGCACGCTCCACATTCGTCTGCGGAGCGACTTCGCTTACAGCGTTTCCTCGATGCTCCCGTCGTTGGGAGAACCAAGTCAGGGATTGAGAGTCGTTTCCGAGTCTTGGGGGCCCGATAACGAAAGCCTGACTGTGAACGTGTCTGGCATCGCAGGCAGGCCATACGATCTCGCGGTGTGGAATTCGAGACAGGTTGCGAGCCTGGAAGGAGCCAAGCTGATCAAAGAAGAAAACGGCGATGCGCGCATCCGTTTCGAGCTGCCTGGAGGAGATTCTTCCTCCTATGTTTACGGAAAGTTTGTAGTCCATTTCACGGCGGAGCGCAGCAATCAGACACCGGGAAGGGAAAGTCGCTGACCCGGTAACCAGGAGTGCCAAAGGCTCGGCGAATGACCTTCGGTTTTACTAGCTACGGACCGTGAGCTGAGCTAGACTTCTCACTGTAACCTCAACTGATTGACGAAGATCCTCTCGAGGAGGAAGTGCCCATGCTCCGCAAATTTGCCGTCTTAGTTCTGTTCATGGCCGGTTTCTGTTTTCCAATTTGCTCTCAAACCCAGTCGGTGGACTCGGAAGGCCATGAGTGGTGGCAGCACGCTGTCTTCTACGAGATCTACCCGCGAAGTTTCGTCGACAGCAATAATGACGGCATTGGCGACCTGAAGGGCATTACCTCGAAGCTGGACTATCTGAAGATCTCGGCGTCGATGCCATCTGGATCACGCCCTGCTTACCCTCGCCACAGGTCGATTTCGGTTATGACGTCTCTGATTACGAGAACATCGATCCCATGTACGGCACGCTTGCCGATTTTGATCGCCTGGAGACAAGACGCGAAAAAACACAGCATTCAGCATCATCATCGATTTTGTCGATCAATCACACCAGTCGACCAGCATCACTGGTTCGTCGATTCCAAGTTCTTCGAAGACCGCAAACCACCGCGACTGGTACATCTGGCGTGACGGCCAAAGGCCCCGGCAAGCCACCCAACAATTGGATCTCAACCTTTGGCGGTTCGGCGTGGAAATTCGATCCCAAGACCAGCCAGTATTACTACCACTACTTCTATGCCGAGCAGCCCGACCTGAATTGGCGCAACCCCGCGGTCGAAAAGGCGATGTTCGATGTGACCCGCTGGTGGTACAGACGCGGCGTCGCCGGATTTCGGCTCGATGCCGTCGACACTCTGTTCGAAGATCCCGACGCTGCGCGACAACCCGGTGCTTCCCGGCACCAACAAATACGGCGATCCGCAGACCGAGGACAAGTACAACAAGAAGCTGCCCGAGATGCACGATACGTTCTCAAGAGCCTGCGCAAGGTGGCCGACGAACACCAACGCCGTGCTCATCGGCGAAACCTGGACGAAGAATGTCGAGGAGCTGAAGGAATACTACGGCGATCACAACGACGAGTTGCAGATGCCGATGGACTTCCTCTTCACCAAGGTCGACGAGCTCTCGCCCGCCGAGTTCCGCCAGCAGATCGCGGGCGTCGAATCGCTCGGGCGGCTGGCCCGTCTACGTGCTCAGCAATCACGACATCGTGCGCTCCTATACCGCTACGGCGATGGTCAGCACAACGACGAGATCGCCAAACTCATGGCCGGTCCTCTACCTCACGCTGCGTGGAACTGCCGATCATGTACTACGGCGAAGAGATCGGCATGGAGAACAACGATCCATTAGCAAAGACGATGTCAAAGATCCGATCGGCCGCCGCGGCTGGCCCCAGGAGAAAGGACGGGACGGCGAACGCACGCCCATGCAGTGGAACGACAATCCCAATGCGGGCTTCACACGCGGCACGCCGTGGTTGCCCGTTCCGCTGAGCTACACGACGCAGAACGTGGCCAGCGAACTCAAAGATCCATCTTCGATCCTTCAACTTTACAGCAGCTTGCTTGCGCTGCGTCATCACCATCGAGCTCTTTGGATGGCGACTATGTCGCGCTCAATGAGAACGATGCCAATGTGCTCTCTTACCTTAGGAGCTACAAGAATGAGGCGGTGCTGGTCGTGCTGAATATGTCCTCCAGCGCAGGAGGTGAAGTTCGATCTGGCAGCTCAGGGCTTCCCGGCAAAGAATGCGAGCACCCTGTTGACCACCATCGCGGCCGGTACGAAAGCAGGCTCGCTTTCACATTTGTCCTTGGAGCCATATGCGGTTTACATCGGAGCAATTTCGAAATAATTGCAAAGCGCGGGCGAAGGAAGGGACGCCGAGCGCGAATCAGAATAGATGTCGAAGTGGACCGAAGACGGCTGTGCCCTTTGAATTCCCACTCAGGCGGTCGACGTCAGGACTTCAAGAACCGGCATCCCCTTTGCTCGCGCCTCCTCCAAGAAATGAGCTGTAACATCCTCCGCACCTCGACTCTTCCCGTCCCATACGATCAACGCCTGCGCGATCTTCTTCTCCTGCCGGGAAATCCTGAGTGCCTCGTCAACGATTGCCGCGTTTGTCCGGGCGTACACATCAGGGTCGGTTTGTTCGTACCCCAAAACGATCAAGTCTCGATGACGTTCGATTTCGTCGAGCGCCCTGTCATACCGTTCGACCCAATCCCCGGGTCGGTCCGCTACCGAGGTCTCGCGAAAACGCGCGCGCTCGAAAGGCAGCACGACTCGGCGGCGTATCCCCAGTTCACCCGCAACCCCAAGTGCAAGCAAGTCCGACCCGCAGGCCGCAGAACACACCAACACGCAGACCGCGTCTCGAAGGCACTGTCGAATCCGATCTTCCACTATGCGGACGTTCTGCAGAGGAAAACGAACCTGCTGGGCATCCGGGGCATCGACGCGCCGACCGGCGAAGGCGATGACTGCGAGTTGTCCGGCTGCGTCGGAACTATTGAAGGTCGTTCTGGTCACAAGTTTTGCCTTGAGACTTTCTACGATTTCGCCGGAGCCACGTTGTCCTTTTCGGTCGCGGATTGTTCCTTCTCGGTTAATTTATCCAACGCCGTTTGCACTTGTTGCACCCAGCCGGCCAGTTCGCCCTCAAGTGTCTTCTCGGTCTGCTCAACCAATAAGTCGACATTCTTGCGGCGCCCTTTCTCCCACTGCGAGAGCGCTTTCCACCAGGACGCGATGTTTCGCAATCCAGTGAGCGCCTGATTGTATTGGACCAGCGTGTTCTCGACCTGATTCATTTCTAGACGTGTCGTCAGAGCTGTCGCAATGGCGGTCGTCAATGCGACCCACACATCGCCCCGGAATGCCGCCAGCAGCGTGCCGGTGCCGCCGATGACATAAATCCATATCTGAGTTGCTTTGAGGCGTCTGTAGAAACAGTCAGTCTTGGTGACAAAGTAGCTTATCTGATCGTCGATTCTGGCCTTAAGATAATCGTCTGGGCGAAGGAACGTCAGGCGCGCCGGATCATTCTTTACGACGGCGAGCAGGCTGGTTCGGTTAACTTCGCTTTGGGACAAGGCGGAACTGATCTCTCTTAATTTGGCAGCGAGCTTTGATTCGCGGGAGGTCTGGAGGCATTGCTCGTCGCTGTATGCTCCGGCCCGCATACGGTAGCGGAAAATCTCGCGCTTGATTCCCTCCGCCGATGCGCGCAGAAGTATCCATTTGTTGCCTTCCCGGAATCGGCTGCTGATTGCCACCAGCACGGAAATTGTGATCGGGGTTAGAACCATCAAGACGTGAGTCAAACGTTGAAATGCTGGCCCATATGCCGCGAGGGACGCGGGAAGCAACTGCTTAAGCCAGTCCGGTAGTGCGCTGCCCGACTGGGAGATTGCGAGCACGGTCGCAATGACGCCGAGGCTAAGAATGACCAGTTGCAGCTTCGTGAACAACGCCTGCTTTCTTATCGCTGTTTCATCAAGGCCGTCGTATCGGGTCCATGCGTCGATGAGGGTGTCTACGCGCAAATCAATTCGGGCCAATAAAATCCGGTTGAGGTCGTCTACATTTCCTGAAATTGAGAATCGATAGATATCGGCGGTTTCGATTACTTCACGCAAACCCGGATCGGCAACGGTGGCTGGGGGTTTCCCATCAGGGGCGGGCTCAAGAGCGCTGAGGATCTGGTCAGCGATGCCTCCGCTCCCCTGCATCAGAAGGACCGGCCATCCACGCCTCGCGCAACGAACCAGCGCCCCCGTTTCTTTCTGGCTCCCGCCAAAGAGCACGGCTAACACCGGCCTGTCTCCTGTGGTTTGGTCCTTCGCCAATTCGGCGACAATTTGGAACAACACCTTCACAGGATCGGGCCACTCGGGCGGCAGACGAACAATTACCGTGTGATTCGGTTCTGGCGCTTCCGGACTGCGAGGTGCGATTCCGATCAACGTGGGCCCATGTTCCTCGTCCTGGCTTGCTTGCCCTATCAGCGCGGAACACCCTGAGTTTGCGCCATCATCAATGATTGTTGCGCCGGAACTTACCGCGCCTGGAACTATGGCGCGGCAGCACAAAGATTTGACTACGGGATCGAGAGATGCGTCATACTCGCCCAGCACGAGAATTAGGGGTTTCGGTTCGCTTTTGATTTGAGCGATGATCGAGTCAATCGTGTCCTTGTCGGTTGGGTTTATCAGCTTCGTGTCAGGCAACGGCATGAGAGCTCCTCTTGAATCGGGAAGGCGATAGTATCCTTGGAACGCAGGAGCACTTCCGGTCGCCGGGGGTTAAGAATAACCGGCGGCGACGTACGCTCGTCGATCCCACGAAATCAGTTCTGGTTCGAGCGGAGAATGCATCCGAGGTTCTCCTGCTTGACTTCAAAGACCGCGATGATTCTACAACAACACAGCCGAACCGAACCTCACGGCCTCCCACTCGTCCTTTCCCATTCTCAGGACTGCATGCTAGCCTACTGGATTCGTTTTGAATTTGTTCCGGAGAACATCATGGATTTTCGCTATCGCCTGTGGTCCGCAGTGGCCATCTGCCTGATCCTCACAACGGCAAACTCTTCGGCACAACAGAACGCTCCGGTCGCGCAGCGTTCAGGTGAAGCTCGTATGCCGGCTGCCCGAGAGCCGATTGCCAGAAAGGATAAGTCAACCAAGGGCGCGGCCGAAGCCGCCTCGGACACAGGGATAGCCAACCAAGCGGGTCCGCAAAAAGCAAATGACGAAGGCCGCACTCGGCTGCCTATGGAAGTGCGCAAGAGCGTCAGCTTCCGTGAGATCGGACCGGCGATTTCCGGCGGACGCGTGAGTGCCGTGGCTGGCGTATCCGGCAACAGCGAAATCTACTATGTGGGCGCAGCCGACGGCGGGGTGTTTCGCACCAATGACGGCGGCATGACGTGGAAAGCGCTCTTCCAGCACGAGAGCGTGGCTTCCATCGGCGCGCTTGCTGTCGATCCCGTAAACCCGGAAATTGTTTGGGCGGGAACCGGCGAAGCCAACGTTCGCAACAATGTTTCCTTTGGTGACGGCATTTATAAATCAACCGACGGAGGCGCGCACTGGAAACGCATGGGACTGGAGGCCAGCTTCCAGATCTCACGGATCGTGATTGATCCGCAACGTCCCGATGACGTGCTCGTTGCCGCGATGGGCAGTCCCTGGGCTGACAACGAGGAGCGCGGCGTGTATCGTACGACCGATGGCGGCGCAACTTGGCAGAAGGTGCTCTACGCCGGGCCCAGCGTTGGCTTCGCCGATCTGGCCATGGATCCGCAGAACCCACAGATACTGTTTGCCGCCGCGTATCGCTTTCGCCGCACGCCGTGGAGCTACTCCGATGGAGGTCCGGAGGATGCGATTTATAAGTCCGTCGATCAGGGCGATACCTGGAAGCGGCTCAGTGGTCACGGACTTCCCAAGGAACCCGTGGGCCGCATTGGTCTTTCCATCGCCCCGAGTTCGCCTAACGTGGTCTACGCAGTCATGGGCTCCAACGAAGGCGTATTGTGGCGCTCGGACGACTCCGGCGATCACTGGAGCCGGATCAGCAAAGACGAAGAGGCAGACGCCCGCCCATTCTATTTCTCTCACGTAGCTGTAGATCCGCGAAATCCGGACCACATCCTGGCGTTGTCTAACAATTTCATGGAGTCAAAGGATGGAGGGCAGAACTTCAGCATCATCGCGAAACAGGTGCATGTGGACCATCACACCGTTTGGATTGATCCAGCGGGCAGCGGGCGCATCATTGAGGGCAACGACGGCGGCGTAGCTCTGTCCCGCGACAACGGCGACCACTGGGCCTTTCTGCACAACATTGCAATCGCGCAGTTCTATCACGTGAGTGCCAATGACGAGCGGCCTTACCTGGTTTGCGGTGGTCTGCAGGACAACAGCGCGTGGTGCGGACCCGGTCGGAGCAAGGATGCATCGGGCATACTCGATCGTCACTGGTTCGATCTGAACGGCGGGGACGGCATGTACGCAATTCCCGCGGCAGACAATCCAAACCTCATTTACAACAACACCCAGAACGGTGCGTTCATGATCTTCGATCGAGCGGCCGAGCAGGCGCGTGATATCGAGCCCTACCCGCGGGACTTCAACGGCGGCGGCGTTGCCGATCTTCCTTACCGCTTCGCCTGGAATGCAGGGTTTGCGGTTTCGCCACAGAATCCTCAGGTTCTCTATGCCGGCGGGAACGTGGTGTTCAAGAGCGAAGATCGCGGCCGCACCTGGAAGCCGGTCAGCCCGGATCTCACACTGAATGACAAGGCCAAGCAGCAGTCTTCAGGCGGACCCGTATTGAAGGACAACTCGGGCGCGGAGGTTTACGACGCGATTATTCGAATCACACCATCGGAAAAAGATCCGAATGTGGTTTGGGTTGGCACCGACGATGGTCAGGTGCAGCTTACGCGCGATGGCGGCGCCAGCTGGACAAACGTTACCGCGCATATTCCCGGCCTTCCCCCCTGGGGACGCGTGGAATCGATCGACCTGTCGCCGGAAAATCCTGCTGAGGCTCTCATCGCCGTGGATCGCCACTTCAACGGCGACTTCAAGCCCTATCTCTATCGGACTTCGGACTACGGTGCCAGCTGGCAATCGATCAGCGGGGACCTGCCGCAGGTTTACGCGCACATGGCGAAACGCGATCAGCGCAATCCGCGGATGTACTATGCAGGTCTGGAAAACGGGCTGTACGTTTCGTGGGACGAGGGGGCGCATTGGTACCTCTTCGGGCTCGGATTGCCCAACGCATCGGTTTACGACATGGCGTTGCAGGAGAGGGACAACGACCTGGTGGTCGCGACTCATGGACGCTCGGTATGGATCCTCGATGATCTGACTCCATTCCAGCAGTTCACTCCGCAAATCGGACAGGGATTCGTGCATCTGTTCCCGCCGCCTTCGGCGTTGCGTTTCTGGCCCTGGTCGCAAGTGGAACCTTTGGGAGACAGCGAATTTTACGGAAAGAATCCCGCCTACGGCGCCCAGCTCACATATTTTCTTGCTCGTGAAGGCAAAGAGCCGGGACAGCTCGTGATTGCTGACTCGCAAGACCACGTTGTGCGCACCATGAAGGGAATGTACGAGCTGGGCGCGGGCGAACATCCGCCCGAGGATGAAGATCTCCCTCCGGCGATGGAAATGCAGCCGCCCACCGAAGGAAAGTCGCGACCCGAACAGCAGGAAGTGAAACCGGCACAGCCCGCCACGCCTTCGCAGACCCAGCAGCAGCTCACTCCGGCAAAGACTTCCGAAGAGGAGGAATCTGAACCGGGAGAGCCGAAGAAACTTCCGTGGGTCCCGACCAAGGCGGGGTTGCAGCGAATGTATTGGGATCTGCGCGCTGACGGTCCGGTGCGCTGGGAGAGTGCCAGGGACTTCAACAAAGGACCAAAATCCGGCGCTCTCGTGCCTCCCGGCGAGTACACCGCGACGATGACGGTTGACGGCCAGACCGCCTCGCAAAAAATTCTGGTAGTCAACGACCCACATTCCCATGCCGACCAGGCAGGAATGGAGGAGCTCTATCAAACCACGCAGTCGGTGCTCCACCAGTTGTCGCAACTCGATGTTGCGCTGAATCGCATGGACGCCATTGAGGCGCAATTGAAAGCATTGCAACTGGTTGCGAAAGGCGCGCCCGACGAGCAGGCGGTCAAGACCGCCGTCGAAACTCTTGAAAAGCAAATGAAGACGGTGCAATCGCAGATCACTAGCAACGCGCGGGCTGCAGAATCGACGGTGCGGATGCCTGACAAGGTCCGCGAGCGTCTCATCGCGCTGGACGGTCTTTTGGAAGGCTCGGACTTTGCTCCCAGGCCCGCCGTCCTGGAGCAGAAGCAACTAATCCAGCCCGAGTACGAATCCGCAATCCAGAAATTCAATCAGTTTCTGCAAACGGACGCCGCGGCTTTCAACAGCACCATGTCCCAACACAAGCTAACCGGCGTGGTGGCCGGCGAGCCTGTGCAGCCTTAGATGTGGATAATGGAAGTTGGATGAGCGGACGAATGTCCTCTCATCCTTGGCTGAGAAAGACTCTAAATCTGCCCTTCAACCTGATTGCCGCCACAATCACTTGTCGCAACGGTCGCGGTTGGGTCATGGCACGCCACTGTGCTTCGGCCATCTTTCTCAGACGCCCGGAATCGTAGTTTTCAACGACTGCAAAAATAGCAGTAGTCAAACCTCCGCACCGGAGGAACAATCTCCAATAGTTCGGTAAGGCTGCCGCTCCTGGGAAATGACGCTTATAGGACAACGCATTCGGGCTGCGACGCTTGCATTCGCGATGGCAGTTTCCGTTCGGGAAGCAATGGGGCAAACAGCGCAATCTGCGACGCGGCAGCGATCCGCGGAAGTGCAAGCGACCCCAACCTCGTCTGCTTTCTTTGCCCTGCAAGATCTGTCATTGGAGGATCAACTTCTGGAGAATCTGGATTCAACATTTCTCGTGGGTGGTCCCCCGACCCCTTTCCCTGCGTTCTTTCACCCGATGGATTCCGATATCAAGTTCAAGTTAGAGACCTTGATGGACATCCTTCGTGACAGCAGGCACGAAAGCTGGGTCTTAGCGGCGTATCCGGATCCCCAGACCAGCCGGCCTCTCATTGGCGCGGGATTCAATCTCGATGTGAGGGCGACGGAGCACCTGCAAACGGACCCTCTGAATCCGCATACATTCATGGAGCCGTCCAGTGCTCAACTGTGGCAGGCGGCGGGGCTTAGTCCAGAACGGCTGCAGATCATACTTGACCAATTTGATCGCGATCTGAAGGCATGGAACAAGAAGAAATTTCGCAGAAAGGTCAGGAACCATCAGCTGCCATCGGAACTGACCGAAGAAGAGGCTGCGAGATTATTAGAGATCTCGATTGTACTGGCCGTCCACAATGCGAGGGCTTACTGCCGTGAGTTCGATCTGCTAACTGCGTCCCAGCAGATGGCACTTAGCCAACTTGTGTTCCAGATGGGAGTGAATCTTGAGGAATTCACTCAGTTTCTCGGCGTTATCAACGACCCGGGCTATCACGATTCAGGAAACGCTGGGAGCAATCCGGAAACAGAAGGCGAGCACTGGAAAGCGGTGCAAGGCGCGCTCATCCAAAGTGAGTGGGCGAGACGCTATACCACTCGCGCAGTCGCCGTGATCGCGATGTTCGATCCTGATTATGATCAGGATCCCGGGAAAGCAGAGCATGAGGTGAGCGCGGTGCTTCATCCCCCCGTTTTGCATAACCGCAAAAAGAAGAGGGTCAAATAGAGGGCAACGCAGTTGCCTCGGGTTGTCTTGAGAGCATTCTTGCCTTGACGTTGCCCCTCTGTTAACGCTGCCCAGTTGGCCCGGAGAGCTGGGCCAGAACGAGCTGCGCACGTTCCGACCCCATCGCGTGCAGAGACACCGCTTCCTTTAAGTAATTCTGTGCCGCAGCCCGGTCACCCATTTTCAGTGCGATCTCGCCAGCGTGGGTGAAGATCTCGGAGTCGCGGATCCCGACCGCCAATGCGCTCTCGATCTGTTTGCGCGCTTCCGCGTCCTCACCGTTGACGTGCAGCGCCCAGGCGTAGGCATCCAGCGTATATAGGTCGTGACGCCAGGCAGACTCACGCTGTGCCACTTCCAGAGCCTTCGCTGGCTGCTGCGCATGGTCGGAGTAGTAGAAAATTAGTTGGCGATTGGCGTTGTCTTTGCGGTTCGTTTCGAGCAGCGCCTTGTTTTCAAAAGCAGCAAGTGCCCGCTTGGCTTCAGCGTTGCGTCCTGCCAATTGGAGCGATTCAGCCAACGCATACAGATTCCCGGCACGCGGTACGGCCTGGTAGAGCTGTTGTAAGAGGACGACCGCATCCGCGTACCGCTTCTGTGTGATGCGAACCTGCGCCAGGTCTTCCAGGGCCGAGGGATAACCTGGAAAAGTTGTCAGCGCTTGTAACAGGAGTTTCTCGGCCGTATCGGTGGCGCCGGTTGCGAACCGGAGGTGGCCCATCTGCGTGAGGATCCATGCACGTTCTGCAGTTTCGTTCGGCGGCGTCGACTGATAAGCGAGATCCATTAGTTCACATGCGCCTTCCGTATCCCCGAACAGCTCACGCAAATGGCCCGCCCGAGGTAGGGCGGGCAAATTGCCGTGGCGAAGATCGAGCATCCACTGGGCTGCAATCTCCGCGTCCTTATAATTGCCTAGCTTCACGTTCACATCGGTCAAGAAGCTGTAGACTGTCACATCATCGGGCACCCTTTTGTTCAGGGTCTTAGCGGTTTCCAGCGCGAGAGGATATTCATGTTCAGCTAAAAGGATCGCAACCTGGATCTTCTCAGTGTCGAAATTGTGCGGAGCGATCTCCAATGATTTCTTTACCGCTTCTTCGGCTTGCGCGTAGAGGCTCACATCGGAGGTCTCTTGTGCGCGGCGCAGCAACGCCGTGGCGAGAAGGTTGTACGCCTCATATTTCGTCGGGTTGTCAGCGATCACTTTATTGGCATCGGCTATGTTTTGTGCAGCGGCCGAAAGATTCGTACTCGCCGGACCGGTAACGCTTTGCGCGGCAGCGAACGCGGCAATCGTCAGGCAGAACACCGAGATCATTTGTTTCATGGCATGCCTCATTCTTAGGGAAGATTTCGTGACCGCCGCGGTTTATCGGCGGCCACGAAGGAGCGTTAATTTACAGGACAAACGTGATTGGGTTGGCCCGTGCAACCTCTCTGCCCAGGTCCAATGTGATGGCTGTCACGCCCGCTGTGGGCCGGTTTCACCCACGGGAACGTAGCACCGTACCCGTCATCGTTGAGTTGAACGCCGTCCCCAATGCGTGTGCCGTACTTTACCGGGTCGACGAGAATTCCACCTACGGCGCGAGCGGCGATATCGACCACATCGTCAATCGGTCGCCTGCCGTCAGGGAATCCAGCCAAGTCGCCTGCCAGGAAACCGAGGCGCTTCTGGCTGCCCACCTGGGTTGGTGCGATACCGGTATTCAAGCGAAGCAGGTCCGCGATCGGCCCGGTATCGCCCGTACCGCAACCTGGGCAGATTGGAGGCTCGTATTGAACCAACAAGAGCAGGTCGTTACGCGGCGGTGGCGGCACAGGAATCCCCAGCGAAGCGAACAGTTGAGCCAGCAGAGGATCGAGCACGAAAGTGCCAAACTGCTTGTCATTTGCCGGACGGTCCGTGCTGAACTTGTCCTTGGAGCCGGTTCCAATGATTACTTCGTTGATCAGTGGGTTGCCTTCACGGTTTACCTGCCGCCACTGGTTGTTGTTTTCATCGTCAGCTTCTGCCGCTCGGCGTACGGTCATCCGCTGACGGTAGGTAGCTCCGTAAGTCCCGATGAGCGCATCTTTGTCGTTTGCGTTATGTATTTTGCCGTCCACCGTGAGCATCGTGATTGGCACTTCCAGCACAATGGAGTTCACGTTGAAGCCGGCAACTGCGTCCGGCGCATAGTTGTGCGTGTCGTCGGCATCTTCGGTCGGAGAGAGCACGCCGCCCACGCCCATGCGGAAGTTGAGAGAATCGAAAGTTGCACCCAGGTCGATGTAGAACGGATCGTCCACCGTTCCGGCAAATGTGCGCACACCATTGCCCAGATCGAAAATCCCCTGTTTGAACAATTCGTTGTACTGCGGCATGGTTTGCGGACCGACGTTGGAAGGTACGGCATACAGGGTCTTCCCCTCGCTCAGTACGGTGCGCACGCCATTCTTGATCATCACGACTGAATAGGTCTGACGCAGACTCAAGCCTTCGGAGCCCTTACCCGTCAACGACGTAATCGGAGGAATGCCGGCGATGCCACCGACAAAGCCGGTGAAAACGCTCGGCATCCGAATTTCGGTCTTGAAGCGGAATTGGAAAGTGATATCCGGAATTCCGTCTCGGTTATTGTCGACGTGCATCTCGTAGAGGACGTTAGGATCGAAGGGAAAGTAGTTGGGCCCGTTGGAGGGCTCCAGGAACCCGTCGACGTTGAGAATCATGGTTACGCGGTCCGGGTGGTCGTAGCTGACGAAGGCGTACCAGTCCGCCACGTCCGCGGAGTGGTCGAGCGCGGAGATGGGAGCTTCGCGATGGCTGGATGCGAACAGGCTGGCCGGAACCAGTATGAACGCCGCCATGGCAAAGGCCACGATTGAGTTCAGCTTTTTCATTGAAATGCCTCTCTACAGAATTCGTTGACATCGCCGTTGATCTAACTGCTCGTGGGGAAACCCTTGTGCAGTTGTCTGGGCTAGCCTACGTATCGGAGGTACGTTGTCACTGCGGCAAACGGATTTCGCGAATGGCGATATCCCGGCGCTCGTGCTGATTCATTGCGGGATCCAGTGCGCCTGCGAAGTGAAATAGCCCATCGACAAAGCCGATGTGGTAAACGAGAAAGATGCCGAAAGCCATGCTGGCGAAACCAGAAATCGCGATCAGGTACCGATTGATGTGGAAGAATTTCTTTCCTGTGTAAACCAGAGGCATTGAGATTGCGGCGGTCATAAGCATCATTCCTACGCATTGTGCCGAAACCAAAAACCAGCAGGTAAGCCGTTGACCAGAGTGGACTCTTGATGGTGGAAAGGACTAATAGGGCGACCGCGGCCGAACCGGCCAGACCGTGAACGAGGCCGACCACTAACGGTCGAATGGTCTGATAGAGGCCGAGTTTTCCGATAGTCCTGTCAAAGAAGAGCTCGATGCGGCTTGATCCCTGCGTCTGCCTCTCCAGGGTGCTCTGGGTCACGATCCATGGAATGAGCTGGTCGCGATCTTGCGGATACATCTTTCCGCGGAGTAAGTCGCTCCGTAATCCAACGCATGACACCGGTCAGGTTCAGTACCCCCAGCAGGATAAGCATTAAGGCAACGCAAAACTCCATGGACAGCCCGAGACGAGGCGGGATCACGACGCCGAAAATAATGATCGCGGATCCGACCAGAAAAATCGTCAGTGTGTGTCCCAATCCCCAGAGCAACCCAATCGTCGCCGAGCTTCTGATGGATCTTTGGCGGCTCACGATGGTGGATACTGCCACGACGTGGTCGGGGTCCGTGGAATGACGCATCCCCAGAAACAATCCCAGCAGAATCACGGTCACGAAAGGAACCAGTTTGTCTGTGGAGAGAAGGCCATGCCAGATGTGAACCGATGCGACAGCAGATGCCGTTATTCCCACACCCAGCATCACCATGAATGCGGATGACAAAAAGGGAAGATAGCGGAGGGCAGTGTTGCCCGCCAGCACACGGGAAGACATCGCTCGTTTGGCATAGACCATCGTTAGGCCGACGATCACCAGCACAGCCGCCAATCCAAGACTAAATGCGGTGATCAAGAATAATCCGAACCCTATCCGGTGAAGCGAGAAAGCGCTCAGCAGCACCACCAGCGCCGCCGGACAAGGCACGATTCCTCCGGTGATGCCAAGCATGCAGAGCTCACGCAATGACAGTGCACGCTCGATTGGTTTTGAATTGGCAGAGATCGCGTGCGGTTCGCGTTCAGTCTGCCGACGCTTGAAGATGGAAAGAAACCAGTGCGAATGCTGCTCTCCCGGGGCATGTGAATGCTCTCCGGTTTCTCCGGTCCAGTGTCTGAGGAAAATGAAAATGCCGAGTCCGGCAACGCTCAGACCGGAAATCGCTCCAAGCCATGGATAAAGCTGCTCGGGAACTATGTACCGTGACGCATAGAGGGTCGCGGCTCCTAACAGGTATACGCCCGCCGTATGCGCAGCGGTTACGACGATTCCCAGCAATACCGCATGTCTTGCCGTACCGCGTGAACCTACCAGGTAAGCGGCGACGATGGTCTTGCCGTGTCCCGGTTCGAGGGCATGAAGCGCGCCTAGACCTGCAGCGATCAGAGCAGCCGAGAGCAATACCCAGAAGCTCAACTTGACCCTGCGTCGAGATTAGCTCGGTAAAACGACTGCGCGGCGTATTCTGCGCGTGAGCCGCGAGTGACAGCGGAGCAACGGTGGATGCCACGACGCCGCTGGCGGGGATCTTGCGGCTCGTTCAGGTCGGGCGGAGCGATTGCACTGACGACGGAGCTGTCTTTGAAGTGCCGGTGCCTGCGTGCCGTGTTTGTTCCCTCGATCGTCCGGCTGGAAGATGTGCCGATCTACAGCCGCTGACGCACTCCTCTCCGTTCAGAGGGTGAAGTCCTGAAGCCGACCAAAGCTGATAGTTGTTGTGGCGGGCTGTTCAACGCATCGCTCGAGTAGTTGGTCAGTTCCTGGCTGCGATCGGTGGCGGGAGCGGAACTGTCCAGAATCGCAACTCCGTCGCCGAGAACCACGATTTCCTTCCAACCTGCTCGCCCTGGAAAGTTGTTATCGAAGTAGGAGAGTTTGTGAGCGCCCGCCATGGCATCAAGCTTGCCCCGGAACACGAACCCGATTTTCATCGTTGGCAGACCGCCGGCGCCGTCGGCGAATGCCGGCCTGGCGAGATATCGTATCTAACCGGACAGATTGGCCATCGCTCTCCAAGGAGATTCCTTCCTTCAAGAGTTGCTCCTGCCTGTCGAGGTAGGGGATCGCTGGGGGCGTCAGCCGTGGGAGCAATGTCGAACTGCCGAATCTCCTGAAAAGTAGGAATTTCAGCCATATCGATCAGATACCGGATCTCAATCGATCCTTGGCCGATCTTGATTTTCGAATAATGATTGACGCTGAAATTTCCCATGGGATGGGCGAAGGGGTCGCGGCAGCTCAAAATCAAGATAAATCAGTAACAAAACGATTCCGGTTGGCGATGATCGCTCTTATCGGCGTATTGTTATCTCTGCGCATTACTTGACCTCAAATTTCGCTTATGCGATTGGACGATATCTTCTAACGTGAGTGCTGCAACTTCAGCTTGAAACATCTGGAAGTGCGGGTTTATTTTCAACGCGCGACTCAGAAAGTCTTCCGCATCAGAATCCTTGGCCAAGCTGTGGTAGATCATGCCGGTATGAAACAGCAGGAGCGAATCGTTAGTGTGCAAAATAAGAGCTTTGTTGATCGCGTCCGCCGCTTCCTCGCATCGGCCATTCCTGTAGAGGACCCACGCCAGGGTGTCCCATGTGTAAATGTCGTGCCGGACTGCAAGTTCCTTCCGCGCCAGTTCTAGCGCCTCCGGCAACTTGATCCCGTGATCCGCATAGAAGAGGGCCAGTTCCCGATTGGCCAACACCTGATTTAACTTGCTGAGGTGCCCGATGTACTCGACCAGGTCATACTGCTGCTGGGCATCCTGTGCCCGTCCCATTTTCTTGTAAACGTCACCCAACTCCGCGACGTACACAGGGAAAGGAATAATGGCAATCGAACGTTGATAGAGATGAACGGATTCTTCAAGTCGGCCTTGCGCGGCCCGAACCTTCGCCAGGCCGGCCAGACAGCGATAGTGATTGGGATCGGCCGTGATGCCAGACTGATAAGACAAACCAGCGTTCTCCAAGTCGCCGGTTTGAAAGTAGCGCTCGCCTAGTTCGAAATAGAGCCATGCGAGATTCTCTCGTGGAACACTGATCTGAAGCGCCGCCGCGACGGCACTCTTCATCAGCCGGATGGCTTCGGCAGAGTCGCCACGTAAGTATCGAAGATATGCCACGCGACTGTTGTTCATGTAGGCGAGCGCTAATGGAGATGAGAACGCCCGCCCAAGCGACTGCACCGTGTTATAGGCCGTGTCTGCCTCGTCGTAATCGCCTATATCGGTGTAAGCGTCCCCCTCGACGGCGAACGCTGCCAGGTTTCCGGAACCTGTGCCGATCGCCTTTTGTGCAGAGGCGAGGGCATCCTCGAAGCGATGCTCGCCCATATACACCAAGGCCATGTGAACCAGAGGATCTGAGGCCCGGAAGTCTTGTGGTGCTAGAGCGAGTGCTTTCCGGAGCGTTTGCTCGGCCAGATCGTAAAAAGTAACGTCGCCAGTTTCTCTGGCCTTCTGAAAGAAGGCGGATCCTAACCCGTCGTATCCTGCGTAATCGTCCGGCGCTTTCTTTACCTGATCTTGCAATGTCCGAATCCGTTTGTCCGTCTCCGACGCAGGGTTGAGGCCGTTCGACTTCACGGACTCAACTTGCGCGGTTTGAGGCCATGCCGATGCGGCACAAAGGATCAGAAGAACGATTGGCCGCTTGGACATTCCAGCCTCATTGCGTTGCAAATAGGGGATTTGTCTTGGTTAACGCCCTGTATCGCAAAACTGGCCCCAGGGCCCGACGCTTTCCGGAGCGTTTACGGTCGACCCGCATACATGAGTGGTACGCGCAGCAACGCAAATCGGATTTGTGGCGCAGGTCAGCGAGTAGAAAAGAACGAGTGTTTCTGTGGGGGCGAGATGAACCGAGATAACAGTTGGCGATCGGTTTCCCGTTGAGACGCCGACAGGGTTAGAGGGGGCATCCCAATGAGTTCTGCTTGTGCGCAGGTTTTCTCCCGGGCACGGTTTCGCAAGACGCCTGTGCAACCAGGACCCGGCTTCGCCGGGTCCTTAGTCTCCAGAGGGCAGCAGCGACTCCTCGGCCGGCATGATCTCATGCATGAGGCTCGTGGACGGACACTCGCCGAGAATCGGCTGGCAAGCCGCGTTGGGACCATGTTTGGTGTGCGTGAGGGGCTTGCCCTTAGCCTCCGTCTCGGCGAACTGTTCCTGCTCGGTGGAGCCGCTTAGTGCCGTAGTTGAAGCTGCGCCACCGGCAATCACTTGCGTGAGCGCGTCGAAGTATCCGGTGCCCACGAAGCGCTGGTGTTTCACCGCCTGGTATCCGTACTCCGCTTCCCGGCTGAATTCTTTTTCCTGCAGACGGGAGTACGCGGTCATGCCGCTATCTCTGTATCCGCGCGCCAGTTCGAACATGCTGAGGTTCAGGGCGTGGAATCCGGCCAGCGTGACAAACTGGAACTTGTATCCCATCTTCGCCAGTTGCGGCTGGAAGTTCGCGATGGTTTCATCGTTTAATTTCTTCTTCCAGTTGAACGAGGGCGAGCAGTTGTAAGCCAGAAGTTTACCGGGATATTGGGCATGAATCGCTTCCGCGAAACGGCGCGCCTCCTCCACGTTCGGCTCCGAGGTTTCACACCAGATCAAGTCCGCGTACGGTGCGTACGCGAGGCCGCGTGCAATGGCAGAGTCCAAGCCTCCGCGAATGTGGAAGAAGCCCTCCGATGTTCTCCCCCCGGTGAGGAATTCGCGGTCCCGCGGGTCGATATCGCTGGTGAGCAAGTGGGCGCTGTTGGCATCGGTGCGCGCCATGATAAGAGTCGGCACGCCGAGCACATCCGCGGCCAGTCGAGCCGCGACCAGTTTCTGGATAGCTTCCGAGGTTGGCACCAGGACTTTTCCGCCGAGGTGGCCGCACTTCTTTGCGGAAGAGAGCTGATCTTCAAAATGCACGCAGGCGGCGCCGGCCTCGATCATGGCTTTCATCAACTCGAAGGCATTCAGGGTGCCGCCGAACCCGGCTTCGGCATCGGCCACGATGGGGGCCATCCAGTGCATGCCATTCTTGCCGTCCATGTGATGGATCTGGTCGGCGCGCATCAGCGCGTTGTTGATGCGCCGGATCACGTTCGGAACGCTGTCCGCCGGATACAGGCTCTGATCAGGATACATCTGGCCCGAATTATTAGCGTCAGCGGCGACCTGCCAGCCACTGAGATAAATCGCCTTTAGCCCAGCTTGCACCTGCTGCACCGCCTGATTGCCGGTCAGGGCGCCGAGCGCGGGAACATACTCTTCGTGGTGCAGCAGGAACCAAAGGCGCTCCGCGCCCAGGCGCGCCAGCGTGTGCTCGACCTGGAACGAGCCGCGCAACTGCTCCACTTGCTGGCTGGTATAAGGGCGCTTTGTTCCTTTCCAACGGCTGTTGGTGTGCCACTGCTTGGTCAGTTCCGCGGTGCTGAGATTTTGCATGACTGCATTTATCCTGTCCGGCATGCCGGCTGTTTGCAGTAGAACCCACTTGCCGGCGGATTCCAAACACAGTCATCCATATTGGACATGTCGTCCGTTTTGACCTAGGTGTAGGAAGCTTCCTTGAGCAACCCTTACAATGAAGGATATGACAACCAGCACGGCGGTCCGCAATGAAGTTGAAACGCAAATTCTTACTCCGGAAGCCAGCGCTTTCCTGACAAAACTGGCCCGCAAGTTTGAAGCACGCCGGCAGCAGCTTCTGGCCCGCCGCCGCGTCCGGCAGCAACAGATCGACGCTGGCCAGGTCCCCGAGTTTCTCCCCGAAACCGCCCATATCCGCGAGGCGCAATGGACGGTCGCGCCCATTCCGCACGACCTGCTCGACCGTCGTGTCGAGATCACGGGCCCGGTGGAACGCAAGATGATCATTAATGCGCTGAACTCCGGCGCCAACGTCTTCATGGCGGATTTTGAGGACTCGAACTCGCCCACCTGGCAGAACAATCTCGAAGGCCAGGTCAATCTGCGGGACGCAGTCGCGGATACCATCACCTTCGCCAGCCCCGAGGGCAAGCGCTACGAACTCAATTCGAAGGTGGCAACGTTGCTGGTGCGGCCTCGCGGTTGGCATTTGATCGAAAAGCATTTCCAGGTGGATGGCCAGCCCATCTCCGCTTCGCTGTTTGATTTCGGACTGTATTTCTTTCACAACGCGCGGCAACTGATTGACAAAGGAACCGGCCCCTATTTCTACCTCCCTAAGATGGAGAGTCATCTCGAAGCCCGCTTGTGGAACGATGTCTTCTGCTACGCGCAGGATGAACTCGACATTCCCCGGGGCACGATCCGCGCCACTGTTCTGATCGAAACCATCCTCGCCGCCTTCGAGATGGACGAAATCCTCTACGAACTCCGGCAACACTCTTCCGGCCTGAACTGCGGCCGTTGGGACTACATTTTCAGCTTCATCAAAAAATTCCGGAACCATGCGGAGTTCGTCCTGCCTGACCGTTCGACCGTGACGATGGACAAGCATTTCCTTAAGTCTTATGTGGACCTGTTGATCCAGACCTGCCATCGACGCGGCATTCACGCCATGGGCGGGATGGCGGCGCAGATTCCCATTAAAAACGATCCCGAGGCCAACGAGAAAGCCCTCGAAAAAGTGCGTCAGGACAAGCGGCGCGAAGTGCTTGCCGGGCACGATGGCACCTGGGTGGCCCATCCCGGCCTGGTACCGATTGCAAAGGAAATCTTCGACGTCCACATGAAGGAGGCGAACCAGATTGGCCGCCGGCGCGAGGACGTGCACGTGACTGCCAAGGACCTGCTCGCCGTCCCTGAAGGCCAGATCACCGAAGAAGGCCTGCGCTGGAACATTGACGTGGGCTTGCAGTATTTGGAGTCGTGGCTGCGCGGCTCCGGTTGCGTTCCCATATATAACCTCATGGAAGACGCTGCTACTGCCGAGATCTGCCGCGCTCAGGTGTGGCAATGGGTGCACCACCGCGCCAAACTCAGCGACGGCCGTCCGGTGACGCAAGAAATAATCCGCCAAGCCATCGCGGAACAGAAGAGCAAGTTGAAGGGCGGCCGCATGGCGGAAGCCGCCGGAATCTACGATCACATGATGACCAGCCCAGATTTCGCGGAATTCCTCACTCTGGTGGCTTATGATTACATCGACTAGGCAGGGCGCCTGCGTGCCCGACGCTTATGCGGAAGATGAGCCCCACCTCCACCGAGATCTCGGATGAGTTTCTAGCGCAGCTCAAGGAAGACCTGGTGCGCCGCCGCGTGGGGCGCGGCATGGCGCGTCTTGAAGAACACCGCCATCTGCTGACCTCGTTTGATCCGGAGCAAAGAAACGCAGCGGTCTTCGTCGGCTATCTGGCGCAGTGGGTCGATGTCGGCTTTCAGCGTCCGGGTCTGGTCAAGGAACTTGTCACGCGTTTTTCCAAGTCCGCGCGTGCCCGCTTGCCTCTGCATGATTACCTGCATTTGCGTATGGCCGAAGGCATGCTGGCGATGGCCGAAGAGTCAAAAGAAGAAGCCCTCCGACACTTCGATTTTGTCCTGACCCTCGATGCAGAAACCGAGGACAGCGAACTTCTTGCCATCGCCAATTTCTGGAAAGGACGCTGCCTGCGTATGAAAGGAGAGTACGACCAGGCGCTGGCGTTTGCGGTTACGGGCAGGGAACTGGCCTTACATCTTGGCCACCAGCCCATGGCTGCCGTCATGCGCGTGCTGGAGAGCTGGCTCTTCTTTCAGAAAGGAGACGCGAAGCGGGCTATTGACATCCTGCAAGAGGCTGACGCGATACTCAGCATGACCGATGACTTTCTCACCCTGGGCAACATTCATTCTTCCTATGGCCGGATTGCGCGTCGCCAGGGACGTTACCAGCACGCCATCGACAGTTTCGCCAAGGCGATTGCACAGTACAAGAAACGAGATCCGCTACATCGCAATGTGGCCCGCTCGTTGAACAACATGGCCTACGTCAAGCGCCTCATCGCCCTGCAAATGCGGCGTAAGATTGATGCCGATGCGGCCCGCCGTCGCAAGGCCGCCGCCCGTGGCCGCGCCGCCAACGGGCAAGTCAAGCTGCAGTATCGCGGTCGCTTTGAGCAACTCCGGCAGGAGGCGCTGGCCGAACTTGCCGAAGCTGCCGCCATCTACGAGCAGTATGAAAACCATCACGGCTTGGGCAGCGTGAAGTTGAACTACGCTTATCTTCATTTGGATAATGGAGACCTCGAGCATGCGGACGCGGCGGCCAACACCGCTTTTCAACTGGGTGAAGAAAAACGCGATCACATCTTGATGGCGAGAGCGCGGCTGCTGCTTTGCATGGTCGAAAACGCTCGCGTGGAGGAGGGGATTGGCGAGAGCACCGAGCCCGGGCACCACGCCCGCCTGGCACAGGATTGCGCTCACGAAGCCGTCGAACTGGCAAAGCACACCCAGAACCGGCGTTTACTCGCCCATACCTACGTTTGGCAGGGCCTGACATACTGCAACCGCTTCTTTGACGACCCGGATGCAGCACGGCGCTGCTACGACCAGGCCGTCACCCTTACTAAAGGCGGCCACGCCGACAGCGCCTGGGAAGACTTGCAAACGCTGAAATCCAAGGTTCTACGCGGCGGCCACGTGAATCCCACCTTGCGCGCCTGGTCGCAAGGCTCTGTTGGCGATAAGACTTTCCAGCAGATCAGCGAAGAATTTGCCGAACTGATCATTCCCAAAGTATGGGAACGCGAAGGTCGCAAGGTCTCGCGTGTGGCGGCACGCCTTTCCGTGTCACCGAAAAAAGTCCGTCGCATTCTGGCCCGCGTCGGACGGCGGAAGCCGGAGGGAGAATAGAGTTAGAAAGTCTCCATGCAATCTGGACTGCCAACAAACGCATCCGTACAATCAAATTGAGCAGGGCTCGCGAGGGCCTGCCGCTTGGGGGACGTCTTGTGACGGAGAACCTGGTTGGGCAGGCACCACAAATACAAGAGCCATCACACGACGTCTTGCATTCCGACCGCCCCCCCCTCGACGTGCTTTTCAAGCCGGGTAGCATCGCCATCATAGGCGCAACGGAACGCGCGGGGAGCGTCGGTCGCGCGGTCGTCTCCAATCTGCGTATCCCCGACTTTCGAGGCAAGGTTTATCCGGTTAACCCGCAACATACAGACATTCTTGGCCTGACGGCGTCTCCCTCCATCGGGGAGATTCCTGAGGCCGTTGATCTCGCGGTTATCGCAACTCCGGCGGCTACTGTTCCTGCGATTGTCCGGGAATGCGTGGCTGCGGGCGTGAAGTCGGGGATCGTCATCTCTGCGGGATTTCGCGAGCGCGGTGCTGAAGGGCAGGCGCTGGAACGACAAATCGCCCAAGAGTTGGCACGCGGCACCATGCGGCTGCTCGGTCCCAACTGCCTCGGGGTCATGAACCCGCGGTTTGGCCTGAATGCAACCTTTGCCCAAACCATCGCGCGGTCAGGCAACGTCGCGTTCCTGAGTCAGAGTGGCGCGCTGCTGACGGCGATCCTGGATTGGAGCCTGCGAGAACAGGTGGGCTTTAGCGCATTTGTATCCACGGGCTCGATGCTCGATATCGGCTGGGGCGACCTGATTGATTACTTCGGCGATGATCCTGCGACTCAAAGCATTCTTATTTATATGGAGTCTATTGGCGATGCGCGTGCCTTCTTGTCAGCGGCGCGGGAAGTCACGCTCACCAAGCCGATCATCGTTCTGAAAGCCGGGCGGTCAGAAGCAGCGTCGAAAGCAGCGGCTTCTCACACCGGCGCGCTCACCGGCAGCGATGACGTTCTCGAGGCAGCATTTCGTCGTGCCGGCGTCCTGCGTGTCAGCAGCATCTCGGATCTGTTCTACATGGCGGAGGTTCTGAGCAAACAACCGCGTCCGCACGGGCCGAAACTGACGATCCTAACCAATGCGGGCGGCCCGGCCGTGTTAGCCACGGACGCGCTGATTGCCGTCGGCGGCGAACTCGCGGCGCTTTCCCCGGACTCGTTCGACACACTCAACCAATTTCTACCCGCGCATTGGAGCCATGGCAATCCGATTGACATACTCGGCGACGCCGATCCCGAGTGCTATCAGCGTGCAGCCGAAATTGCGCTCACGGACCCCAATAGTGACGGCCTGCTGGTCATCCTCGCTCCGCAGGGGATGACGAACCCCGCCGACGTTGCGCAACGACTAGGCGCCCACGCGCACGCTCACGGCAAACCGCTGCTCGCAAGTTGGATGGGCGGAGCCAGTGTTGCCGGCGGCAAAGTCATTCTGAATACGGCAGGAATTCCAACCTTCGCTTATCCCGACACCGCCGCCCGAATCTTTACCCTGATGTGGCGCTATGCGTACAACCTGCGCGGTATTTATGAAACGCCAGTGCTCGCTGAGGGTCCAGAAGAGGAGAGTGGGGCGCGACGAAAGCTACGCGCGATCATCGAGGAAGCCCGCAGCCGCGGACGAACGTTGCTGACGGAGTACGAATCAAAACAGGTACTCACGCTGTGTGGAATTCCGGTGGTGGAAGCCCGCATCGCCCACAACGAGGACGAAGCGGTGGCGGCAGCGGCTGCAATCGGGTTCCCGGTCGTCGTCAAATTGCATTCCGAGACCATTACACACAAGACCGACGTTGGCGGCGTGAAGCTGAATCTTTCCGATACGGGGGCCGTGCGCCAGGCATACCGCGCAGTTGAAACTTCAGTCGCAGCCCGTGCGGGCCGCGAATGCTTTCAGGGTGTGACTGTGCAACCCATGTTAAGGATGGGAGGCTATGAGTTGATTGTCGGCAGTTCCACGGACGCGCAATTCGGTCCGGTCGTAGTGTTTGGTTCTGGCGGGGAACTGGTGGAGGTTTATCGTGACCGGGCGCTGGCATTGCCGCCGCTCAACACGACCCTGGCGCATCGCTTACTGGAGCAGACTCGGATTTTCAAGGCTCTAGCCGGAGTTCGCGGGCGCAAGCCAGTGGATATTGCTGCGCTTGAGGCTTTGTTGGTGCGGTTCAGCCGCCTCATCGTTGACAATCCTGCCATCAAGGAGGCGGACATCAATCCTCTGGTCGCTTCCGCCGATCAGATCGTCGCCCTCGATGCCCGTTTCGTCTTACACAGCAAGAGCGTCACCAACAGCCAGCTTCCTAAGCCCGCCATCCGGCCATACCCGGCGCAATACGTTTCGCCTTGGACGATGAAGGACGGCACGCTTGTCACCTTAAGGCCCATCCAGCCTGAGGATGAGCCACTCATGGTGAAATTCCACGAGGCACTTTCTGAACGCAGCGTGTTTCTTCGCTATTTTCAGTTGTCCAAGCTCAGCCAGCGCGTGGCTCACGACCGGTTGAGACGAATCTGTTTTCTCGACTACGATCGAGAGATTGCTCTTGTCGCCGATCACGCCGTGCCGGGCACGGGCGAGCACGAAATTCTCGCCATTGGGCGGCTAAGCAAAATTCATGGCAGAAGCATCGCCGAGGTGGCGCTGCTCGTGCGTGACCAGTATCAGCGTCGCGGCTTGGGAATCGAGTTACTCCGGCGGTTGATCCAGGTGGCTCGCGACGAACAATTAGATTCAGTGCAGGCCTACATGCTTCGGGAGAATGTCGAAATGCGCGGCCTTATCGAAAAGCTGAGCTTTCGCGTTGAGCCTGCGGACGAGACCGGAGTTCACCTTACCTCTCTCAACTTGAACGGCGAGTGAAATCCCCCGTGATCAGCCTGTCCCCAAGTCCAACCAGCAGCTTTTAGCGATGGAGAACCGGTTGCTCCTGCTGTCGGACTTCCCATTCGCCTTCGACTACGTACCCGCGCTTGTCGTAGGAATGGCCGGTGAGCAGGCCGAGTACGAACCATCCCAGCACCAGCGCGCCGATGGCGAAGATGCTGTCGCCGATCATTCGCATCCAGCGCAGTTGGTTCATCCCGCCGGAGTGGAGAAATTCCGCCGAGCGTGCGTACCAGGTGCCGTATTCCACCGAGGCCCAGACCTGCATCAGGCCGATGGGCAGCATGCTGAGCAAGACCATCAGGGCGAGTCCGATGTTGATCGCCCAGAAGGAAAACCACAACGGACCGTTTTTCCACGCCATTCCCGGACGCAGGGCGCGCAGGCAAAACAGCATCAAGCCCAGGCCCAGCATGCCGTAGACGCCGAACAGCGCCGTGTGTCCGTGCACCGGAGTCGTGTTCAAACCCTGCATGTAGTAGAGCGCGATGGGCGGATTGATGAGAAACCCGAACAGCCCCGCGCCCACGAAATTCCAGAACGCAACCGCGACGAAGAAATAGATCGGCCACTTGTAGGCGGCGACCCAGATGTGCTGTTGCGCGAGCCGCGCCAGACGGATGTTTTCCCAGGCTTCGAAGCCAATCAGCACCAGCGGAACAACCTCCAAGGCGCTGAAGACCGCGCCCAAGCCGAGCACGATGTTCGGCGTTCCCGCGAAATAAAGGTGATGGAAGGTTCCAATGATTCCGCCGGAGAGAAACACGGCCGTGGAGAACATGACGGCACGCGTCGCGGTGGGTACCGAAAGCAGCTTCAAGCGGGTGAGGAGGAACGCGATGACCACGGTGGCGAAAACTTCGAAGAAGCCTTCTACCCAGAGATGCACCACCCACCATCGCCAGTACTCCGCCGTGACCAGATTGCTGCGTTCGCCGTACATCAGGCCGGCCGCGTAGAAGAGCGGGATCGCGACACTCGAAAGCAGGAACATCAACAGCAGCGAGTGGTTCTCGTCCTTTTTCACGAGCGCCGGCTTCAGCGCGCGCCACATCAGCCACAACCAAAAAGTAAGTCCGCCGAACAGCAGAATCTGCCAGAACTCGGCCCAGGTCCACGTACTCGTAACCCTGCGTGCCGAACCAGAACCACAGGTTGCCGAGCTTGTGTTCAATGCTCATCCACTCGCCTGCGAGCGAACCGACCACGACGAAAATCAGCGCTCCGAACAGAACGTTCACGCCCAGTCGCTGGCCTTTCGGTTCCACTCCGCTCACCGCGGGTGCGACGTACAGCCCGGTGGCGAGCCATGAAGTGGCAATCCAGAACAGGCCGATCTGCAGATGCCAGGTGCGCGTCACGCTGTAGGGAAGCCAGCGGTCCAGTGGGATGCCGTAGAAGCCGGAGCCTTCCACGCCGTAGTGCGCGGTCAGGGCGCCGAGCCCCACCTGAACCACCCACAAGGCGGCGACGACGAAGAAATATTTCACCGTGGCGCGTTGCGAAGGCGTGGGCCTGAGCCCGAGCAGCGGATCGCCTCCGGGCAGGAATTCTTCCGCGACCGTCCGGGGCTGTGAGGCGAAGTACCAGACCATGCCGCCCACTCCGGCCAGCAGCAGAACAAAGCTGACCACGCTCCACACGATTGCGCCGCCCGTCGGCTGATTCCCGATCAGCGGTTCATGCGGCCAGTTCTGGGTATAGGTCACGTCAGTGCCCGGCCGGTTCGTCGAGGCGGCCCACGACGTCCACCAGAAGAACGCGCTCATTTGGCGGAGCTTGTCGGGATCGCTGAGAGCATTGGGCTGGATCGCATAGTCATCGCGCCCGCGGCTGAATACGTCCGAGTAATAACGATAGAGTTCCTCGAATGCTTCGCCGCGGACCGGATCCAGCGTGATCTGGCCTGTGGCTGGATCATAAGTGTTGTGCCGCATGATTTGCTGGAGGCGTGCTTGCAGTGCAGCCCGCTGCTCGAGACCTAAGGCAGCGTAATCGGCAGCGCCGGACTGCTTCGCCCAGCGGTCAAGAATGAACACACATTCGCGGTGCAGCCAATCGGCGCTCCAGTCGGGAGCGACGTAGGCGCCGTGCCCCCAAACCGTGCCCACTTCCTGGCCGCCGATCGACTGCCAGGCTCCCTGTCCGTCCTGGATCGTGCTGCCGTCGAACAACACGTGGCCATCAGTTGTGACCACTTGCGAGGGGATTGGCGGGGCGCTCTTGAGGACCTTGATCCCAACCCCTCCCAGAACCGCGAAGGAAATGACTAAAACAAACCCGAGGGCGATCCACAGTTTCTTGTAAGGCATGTGAGCACCTTTTCTGCGACCTTCTGGCAAATCATTCAGTGATGTATATCGTGTAACGATATATTACAACTTGTTGAAGCGATATTGCACAAAGTGTCGAATAAATTGCGGACCTGGTTGTTTGTTAAGTTAGTGAGCTGCTTCCATCGCTATGGCGCGCGGAAACAGGATGTTGTTCTCCAGATGGATGTGCTGGTGGAGGTCAGCTTCAAAATCCGCCAAGGCTTTATACAGGGTGTCATAGCTGACGCAGGCATCGGGTGGCGGAGCGTAGCCGTTGCTGGCATGGCGCATGGCGCGCAATGCCTTGCCTGCAGAGTCGTGCTCGTGTTCCATCATCGAAACCGGATTCTTTACACTCCCGAACGGGGGCGGCAAAACAGGCTCCCTCTGAATGACAGCTTTCTCCATTCGCACCACGTAAGGAAAGAGCACCATCTCTTCTTTCATCATGTGCATGGTCAGTTCCTGGGCCAAACCCCGAAAGCTGGCTTGGACTTGCAGCAGTTCGGGATGGTTCTTGCCGTGGACGGAGCAGACCTTGTCGAACAGAAGGCCGAGGCGCGCAATCTCCGTGCGTGTGTAAGCGTGGTGGGTGCTGCTGATGTGTGCAATCAGGTCAGACAGAGGCTTAACTTGCCAATCCCGGTCTGTCTGAACTGCTCGTGTTGGTGGTTGAGCCGCGGCCAGTGAATTCAGTACTTGGTCCATCGGGAGGTTGGCGTCGCGGCAGGCTTCCTCCAGGGACTTGCGGCCACCGCAGCAATAGTCGATCCCCAGTTTCTCAAAGACCCGGGTTACGGCAGAGTTTTCCAGAGCCAATTCACGCACGGTTTTTTCGGTGGTCACGGTCATGACATTCTCCTCGATGGCAGTGCAGCGTTTAAAAAAAAGAAAAGCCTTCAAAATCGAGGACTGAACGACCGGTTAGCCTCCCGAATTGGCGGTTGTCGTTTGTTTCGCTTTTTTCGCTTCGAGCCGACGGATCGTCGCCCGGAGCCAGGTACCGAGCGCTTCCTCGAGTTCTTGGTGCGTCCCCGTGCGGTACAAAGACGCAATTGTGTCCCCGGTCGGCGACAACGGGATATGAATGCACGGAGTTTGTTCGGTGCGCGCATTCTCTGGGACAAATTGCATCAGCAGGCATTCGTCACACGGTTCGCGGTCTTTCGAATTAAAGTTCATGCAAGTGGGGGAATCCTCAAAAACAAACCGTGGCCGCCAGGCTTCGCGCGGCAATCGCCCGTAACCACCTTGCTCGAGAAACTCCAATTCGAATTTCAATACATCCAGCAGATTCCGATCGTCCTTTGGCATATGGCTCACCCTGCTACCAGTTTGGACCCCTGACCCAAAGCAACGCCGTGACGGGCATCACAATTGGCGGTGAGGGCCATCACGCGGTTATTCACAGGCGGGAGTGCGCGCGAGAGCTACCGGGATCCGCCACTTTCAGCCTCTGATTGTCACGATTAAGGACAACTCCCGAAGAAGTTGGTCGACTTGCACCCACCTTGTCCTGTAGTCTTCCGAAAACGTAAGAATTCACAGGCACGTGTGACCGCAGTCACAGAATGTCCACTGCAGGAGAGTTCAATATTGCAACATACGGATGTATTCGTTGCAAGGCTAAGAAAACTCGAATGGAGCTTGAAGATGAAGAGAATTGACGTGCAAGCGCTTACTTTCGCAACAGCTTTGGCTGTTGTTCTCAGCGTTCCCTTGTCGATGCATGCGCAGGACGCATCAGAGACCCTCTACAAATCAAAATGTGCGGCCTGCCATGGTGCTGACGGAACCGGTTCGGCAATGGGGAAGAAAATGGGCGCCCATGATTTCACCAGTGCCGACGTCCAGAAAATGTCGGACGCGGAGCTCTCCGATATCATCACCAACGGCAAGAACAAGATGCCCAAGTATGGTTCTCTGAAGCCGGAAGAGATTAAGGGGCTGGTGGCTTACATCCGTACACTGAAGAAATAGCCCCCGCGGTCTGCCAACGACGTTAAGGAGATTCTCCAGCGCGGCGGAATATCCGCGACCACGCATGGTGTGTGTCCACGCTGCTGCGCATAGAGGAAGTAAAGCAAAGGCCACAAATGAATCTGCGAGAACGTACTCGAGACTGGACGAAGCCGATCTATTTTCTGGGGCAGAATCCCATCACACTTACCGGCGCCGTGATCACGACGAGCACGGCACTTACTACGATCGCCTTCTGGTTCTATGACTTTTTCTTGCCCGGACCACCGCATCCTTATATTGGTCTTCTGGTATTCCTGATTCTCCCCGGGATTTTTGTACTTGGCCTGCTGCTGATTCCGATCGGTATCTGGCTCAGAAGACGACGTCTGCGCGGAGAGCGGGACTCTGCCGGGGATTTATCCCGCCATCGATCTGGGTCTGCCCGTGGTGCGGCGCACCTTGGAGTGGGTGACCTTCGCAACCGTGCTCAATGTTCTCATTATCGGGACCGCCTCGTATCGCGGCGTCGAGTACATGGATTCGGCGAATTTCTGCGGAACGACTTGCCACACCGTAATGGCACCCGAGTATTCGGCTTATCAAAATTCTCCACACTCGCGGGTCGAGTGCGTCGAATGCCACATTGGGCCCGGAGCTGGGTGGTTCGTGCGATCGAAGCTTTCCGGGCTGCGTCAGGTCTTCGCGGTCACGTTCCACACCTATTCGAGGCCCATTCCTTCGCCGGTAAAGTACCTGCGCCCGGCGCGTGAGACCTGCGAGCAGTGTCACTGGCCGCAGCGCTTTACCGGCGACAAGTTGCTGGTGAACACCAGCTACAAGGACGACGAAAAGAACACGCCACAGACGGATGTGTTGCTGCTGAAAGTAGGCGGGCGCACATGGCAGGGTTCGGTCGGAATCCATGGGCGGCACCTCGCCGACGCGACGCGCATACACTACATTTCGACCGACTGCCGAGCGGCAGACCATTCCAGTCGTGTACTACACCGACGATAGAGGAAAGACGACCGAATTCATTTCCACCGATGCGAAGCCGACCCAGCAACAATTGGACAAGGGAGAACATCGCGTGATGGACTGCGTCGATTGCCACAACCGGCCAACGCATGCCTTCGACTTGCCCGACAATGCCGTAGATAAGCAAATGTCGCTCGGCCGCATAAGCCCGGACCTGCCCTACATCAGGAAAAAAGCGGTCGAGGTTCTCAAGGTGGATTATCCGGCGCGCGACGTGGCCAAGCAACGCATTACGGACGAACTCAACAATTTCTATCGCACGAACTACCCGGAGATCTATCAGACGCGGCGCGCACTGGTGCAGCAGGCGGGCGAGGAAGTGGCAGCGATCTACCTTCGCAACATTTTCCCAGACATGCGTGTGACCTGGGGTACCCATCCGAATAATCTTGGGCACAATGATTCGCCGGGCTGCTTCCGCTGCCACGACGGCAGTCATACCAGTGCCGATGGCCAGACCATCACCAATGATTGTTCCGCATGCCATGAAGTTCTGGCGGCGGGTGAGGAAAAGCCCAAGATCCTGACGGACCTGGGAATGAAATAGGAGCAAACCGCGGGAGTCGAGCTTGCCGAAAAGGATGCGACGCGAAGCAGATCTAGTCGGACGATTGAGCTTAGTCTTCCATGTCTGTGCTTTTTGCATTCATTCTTCTTTCCGTTTGCGTCCTGACATCTACTCGCGTTAGTCGCCCAACCAAAAGCGCCCCAGCCCCTGAAGCAGGATGAAACCTGCCTCGCCTGCCACGGCCAGGCGGGAATGACCTCAGCCAGCGGCAAAAGCATCTCGATTGATCCGGTCAAGCATGCGGCCAGCGTCCACGGCACTTTGGGCTGCACCGACTGCCACACGGCCATCAAGGATTTTCCGCATCCCGCTAAAGCGGCGAAGGTTCAGATGCTCGACTTGCCACGCTGACGAGGCTTCCCATGTGGCGAACAGCATTCATGGCGCGCTCGGCGAACGGAGCTTGCCAATCCTGCCACGGCGATCCTCACGAGGTGGCCGTGCGGCCCAGACGGCGCCAGCAAAGTGCGCGCAATGCCATGCCGATGAAGTGAAGGATTTTCGGGAAGAGCATACACGGACAAGCGGCTGCAGGCAGGCGACCCGGATGCACCGAACTGCATGTCCTGCCACGGGCCCGCGCATCAGATCCAGGCCTCGAGCGATGCAGCCTCTCCGGTAGCCAAGAAAAATCTGCCTGACACTTGCGCAACCTGTCACAGCAACCAGCAGTTTCTCTCCCGGCACAAGATTCCATTCGCGCATCCTGTGGAACTCTATCGACAAAGCGTGCATGGGCGAGCGGTGGCGGATGGAGACGGGGCCGCCGCAACCTGCTCGGATTGTCACGGGAGCCATGGAATCTTTCCCCCGCAAGATGCGCGTTCCAAAATCAACCACTGGAATATCGCCGGCAACCTGTGGACAGTGCCACACCGACATCAGCCAAGACTTATCTTGAGAGTGTGCATGGACAAGCCATGAAGGCCGGCGTGTCCGGCGCCCCGGTGTGCAGCGATTGCCATGGGGAGCACCTGATCCTGGGGCCGAAAGAGCAGGGATCGCTGGTGAACGCTTCCCGCGTCTCCATGGCCACTTGCGGGCGATGCCACAGCGATGAACGCCTGGCATTGCGCTACAACCTGCCCGCCGACCGGGTTCCTTCCTACGCCGACAGCTACCACGGGCTTGCCAGCGAGGCGGATCCCAGAGTGTTGCCAACTGTGCTTCCTGCCACGGCGTGCACAACATCTTTCGCTCCGACGACCCGCGGTCGACGGTGAATGCGGCGAACCTTCCAAAAACCTGCGGAAATTGCCACGCCGGCGCGGGCGACCATTTCGTCATCGGGCCGGTGCATGTGCAGACCGCGACCGGTCCGGCGCATCCGGTCGTAAAGTGGATCCGTTGGACGTATTGGCTGCTGATCCCCCTGACGCTTGGCTTCATGATCGCGCACAACCTGCTGGACTTTCTTGGCGAAGCTCATCCGGCGGCAGCCACGGCACGAAACCGGCGGGCAAGTGTCGCGGATGAATCTGAACTTCCGCATCGCCCACTGGGGCGTGATCCTCAGCTTCCCGACACTGGTGTTCACCGGGTTCGCGTTGAAGTATCCGGAGGCATGGTGGGCGCGTCCACTATTGCTCTGGGAGGGGCACTTCGCGTTTCGCGGGTTGGTGCATCGCGCGCCGCGATTGTGCTGATCGCTTCCACGATCTATCACGTGATTCACCTGTCGGTAAACCGGCGAGACGCGCCTGTTCCTGAAGGCGATGTTGCCCGATTTGAAAGACGCGACTGATCTGGTGCAGGTGTTCTCCTATAATCTGGGACTGACGAAAATCGAACCGCGCTTCGCGAAATTCAACTACGCGGAGAAGGTGGAATACTGGGCGTTCATGTGGGGCACGGTCGTGATGACGGTCTCCGGCTTCCTGCTCTGGTTCAACAATTTTACGCTGCGGCATTTCCCCAAGTGGGTGACGGACGCCGCTACCGCCGTACATTATTACGAAGCGCTGCTCGCGACTTTCTCCATCCTGCTCTGGCATTTCTACATGGTGATTTTCGATCCGCTCGTGTACCCGATGGATACGGCCTGGCTCAACGGCAAAGTCCCAGCAGATCACTACCGCCATTCCCGGCCGGAATATCTGCGCGCGCTGGAACGGGCCCACCTGGTTGAGCCGGCCCCGAAGTCGGCTGATCACGAAGATGAGCAAGGGCCCGCTGACAGTGCGGGCGACCCTCCATCGGTGTGACAAGACAACCTACCTTGTAGCTTAAAGAGCGGCCTTAGGGAACCGCATTCCGGAAAACGCGGTCAACGAGAAAGCGCGGCCGGCGCTTAGACGGCAATTAAATGAGTTTTGATGGCGTGTTGCACCAACTCGACATCATTCCTGGCATGCAATATTTCTTTGATCCGGATCTTATGAAAGGCAACCGTGGAGGTTGACACGTTTAAGACACATGCGACTTGCTTCATCGATTTGCCTTCCGTCAGCAACTGCAGCACTTCACGCTGGCGTTCGGTGAGTTGGTCTTCTTCCTCAATAGAGTCCTTGTCGTGGTGCAACAAGAAGTCGACTGCTTCTTTGGCGATCGCGGGCGAGAGATAGGACCTGCCCTTCAGAACCTCGCGAATGGCAACAATTAGTTCCGACGCGGAGGAAGTCTTCAGCAGATACCCCGAGGCGCCGCGGCGGAATGCCTCGGCTGCCAAAGCGGGATCTGTATTCATAGTGAGGAACACAAGTTTCACCGAATCCAGCACTTGCTTCACCTGATAGCCGGCGTCGAGACCGTTTAGCAGCGGCATGGCGATGTCTACGAGGATGACCTGCGGCCTTAGAGTAGCCGCAAGGCGCACCAGCGCGCGCCCGTCGCCCACCGTGGCTACAACGTCGAATTCTGGTTCGAGCAGTTTCTTACACGCATCCGCCACAAAAGTGTGGTCGTCCGCAATCATGATTGTGGGTCGTGGTCTTTCCAAGATTTTATCTTCCTCGCTGTATCGTCGAGAATTCACCACGATCGCGTCAATCGCGAAGGGTGGCTCACCATACTTGGGAAGAATAGCAAGAAGATAAAGCCAAGTCTGTGACCTGGATCACGAGTTTTGGGCCTCAAGTCCGATGTACACCTGAGTCTTCACGCGTCTTTTTTCCGCCTGTCGCTTATATGCAATGAGGTCGCACCGGGTGATCTTCGACGCGCCCGTGTACCCGATGGATACGGCCTGGCTCAACGGCTAAGCCTCCGCGGATCACTACCGCCATTCCCGGCCAGAGTATCTGCGCCCGCTGGAACGGGCCCGCTTGGTCGAGCCGCCCCCGGAGTCGGCTGATGACGAAGACGAGCAAGGGCCCGCCGACAGTGTAAGCAGCCGTCCATCACTCGTGAATTAGCCCGCTTCGTAAGCACCTTAAAACGTAGTTTTTCGGATGGGATCTTCGTGGGGCCTGCTTGACCGCGGCTGCCAACAGGCGTAGCCTCGCGTGGAACCGAAGGAGACTGCGCATGGTTCCTCTCACCGCTCTTTGGCTTCCAATCCTACTGGCGGCCGTCATCGTCTTTGTCGCCAGCTCGATCATGCACGCACTGCTGACCTACCACCAAAGCGACTGCAAGCAGCTCCCGGATGAGGACAAGCTCCTCGCCGCGCTGCGAGCCGCGGGCTTGAAGCGGGGCTACTACCATTTTCCTTTTTGCACCCATAAGGAAATGAAGTCGCCCGCTGTGATGGAGAAGTTCAAGCAAGGGCCGGTCGGTTTCATGACTGTCTTCCCGAGCGGCCCGCCAGCCATGCCGAAGTTCCTGGGGATGTGGTTTGTCTATTGCTTGATTATCGGCTTTTTCGTGGCCTATCTCACCGGACACACGGTTGCTCCCGGCGCGAATTATCTGGTCGTGTTTCGCGTCGCTGGCACGGCGGCTTTCCTCGGCTATGGTTTGGGACAACTGAGCAACGGAATCTGGAAAGGCCAGCCCTGGGGCATGACCATCAAGGAGGTCATCGATGGGCTCATCTACGGCTTGCTGACCGCCGGCACCTTTGGCTGGCTGTGGCCTCGCTAGCAAGCGGTCCGGGTGCATTTCTAAGAGTTGTCGCTCAGTGAACGTCGCTCGGGTCGTCCTGATGCAAACGAGCTTCCGATCGCCGATGCCAAATATGGCTTTGTAGAGAGACCTCGGCTGTTAGGATGGCCGCGGAATTGTTCCTTTTCGCGCCATCTCATTAAGGCGGCCATTAACGTTTGGTTGAGTGTGGAGAAGAATGGACCACTCTTATCTCGGGAAAAAACGCATGACGATACGCATCGAAGGCTTTCGCTACACCATGCTGGCTCTCGCTGCCGTGCTGGTCATTGCGTTGAGTACGCTCGGGCTCGCCCCGAAGGGCGGCGAAGCTCAGAATGGCAGTGGCTCTGAGCTCCAGATACCGGGTTCAGGCTCTTCCGGTGAAATCATCTACGTACTCGATACCGACAACCACCGTGTCCAGACATTCAACGATAAAGGCGCCTACCGAAGCCAGTTCCGGCACGCCTTTGATCTGCCGACTTGCATCGCGCTGGACAGCGCCAGCAATCTATTCGTGAAAGACGGCAATCAACATTGTCGGGCGGACATGTTCGATCGCGAAGGCAAGTATGTCCTGCAATTTGGCCACTGCAGCCACCACGGCATTGGGCGCAGAGTTTTCGATAATACGGGCGGCGTCGCAACCACTGCTGCTGGTAATGTGTGGGTCGCCAGCCCCGATTTTTACTACATTCAGGAATTCGACGGCTCCGGCAAGTTTCTACGGATCGTGTGCATGGGATCGGAGGTGCAGAATTGTCCGCCAGCTACCACTTTTTACGTGCAGCCGTTCGGAATCGCAGTTGACGCCAACGGAAATATCTATGTGACTAATGTTTATCCCCAGGGTGGCTACAATGTTGTCAAGTTCGACAGCCGCGGAAAATATATCAGCACCATAGGATCAGCAGGCTCTGGCGACGGGCAATTCAAGAATCCCGAGGGCATCGCCGTAGACCCGAGCGGCAACATTTACGTCGCAGATAGCGACAATAATCGGATCGAGGAGTTTAACAAAGACGGAGTCTACGTGGGTCAGTTCGGATCTTTCGGCTCGGGCAACGGACAATTTGATGGGCCAGTCGGCATCGCGTTCGGTGCCGGTGGAAAGATTTACGTAACTGATGTCGGCAACAACCGTGTGCAGAAGTTTGGCAGCGACGGATCGTACGAGAGCCAGTTTGGGTCCTACGGAAACGGCGATGGAGAATTCTTCGCCCCCTTAGGTATAGCGATCAGCAAATAACTTCAGCCGATCGGACAACTGGCCTTACGCCATCAGTCTGGAATTCCTCTACGCTGTGATCAAAGATTCCAAAGCAACGCGGTTAGGGATCACGAGCGTGCAACCATTCTGCTGGATGAGATGCTGCTTCTTGAAGCCTGCAAAAAGCCGGCTGACGGTTTCGCGCGATGTGCCAATCATCTGCCCAATCTCTTCATGAGTCAGGGCCAGCTTCACTTGGGTGGGGTTTGTGGCTGCAGTGTTCTGGTCGAGCCATCCCACCATCAGTCGAGCTAACTTTTCGCTGGCGGAATCGGAAAGGATCAGGTCACGGATTTCGCGGCAGGTGCCGGCGTAATCCTGGCTGATGTGCTGGGTCACCCACAGGGCAAGCTCGCCGTGAAGGCGCATAAGGCGCAACAAATCGCATTGTCGCAGGAAGCTTATCTCGCACGGCTCCTGGGTCTCGGCGGTTGCTTCATACTGACGTCCAGAAACTACGGCGGCAACGCCTAACGGAGAACCGGCGTCGACAATACGCAGAATCAGCGTTCTGCCGTCGCTGCCGCAAATGGAGAGCTTTACCCGGCCACGACGAACGATGAACACTCCTCGCGGGGCTTGGCCCTCGGCGAATAAAACCGCTCCCGTCGGATAGGTAGTGGTGATCGCCTCTTGCTCAAGGGCAGCGGCTAATGATGGAGGAAAATCGCAGGCAGTCTTGGCTGCTGGCGAAAGTTTCTGGGTATTATTTACGATATGTGTGGCCATTTGTATTGCCTCCGCTCACTCATACTTTGGCAAGTGCCTCGCCACACTTCGCAAGCGGGAAAGGGAGTAGTAAAATAGCTTATAAGTTAAACAAAACAAATGGCTTCGATATGATTTTACTAGTTTTACTTATGCCCATTGCCTGCCCAAGGTGCACCAGGCCTGCGTGCTTTCACACAGTTCTGTGTGATCCCCATCACCGGTTGATTGGTCACATGCACGCGTAGAACGGTCGGCAGTCGCGGTGGGGCTTGCGGCTCACATGGTTCTTAAAAAGCGTACGCCATGTAGCGCTGGTGCGATTCGTATGGCTACCCGGACCAGGCGTCTCGGTCGAGGTATGCGCCGCTGGACCTTCACCCTAGCGTCTTATGAATCGTATTCAGCAGAGCGGTTCGGGTGAAAGGCTTTTCGAGCAGGGTCACGCCCCGCTTTAACACTTCGCGCTCCGCTATCAGTTCACCTGTGTACCCCGACATGTAGACGACTTTTAGATTCGCGTGAGACGCGTTGAGGTGTTCAACTAGTTCCGGACCGCTCATGCGGCGCATGATCACGTCGGTCAGCAACAGATCAATTTGACCCGGATGAGACTCCACCCATTCCAGTGCGGCTTTCCCGTCGCTCGCTTCGACTACCGTGTAGCCGTTTTCCTGGAGGAGTTGGCGCGTCAAGCCGCGCATGATTTCGTCGTCTTCCACCAGCAGAATTGTCGCCCCCTGTCTTCTCGGACTGACCGTCTCGACTTCAGCGCTTGATGCGACCCCGATCTTGTGATCCGCGCTGGGCAGATAGATCTTGAACGTTGTTCCGTGTCCCGGTTCGCTGTAGACGAGGATGTGTCCTGCGTTTTGCTTGACAATGCCGTATACCGTGGCCAAGCCCAAACCCGTACCTTTGCCCAGCTCTTTGGTAGTGAAGAAAGGCTCGAAGATGCGCGATATGGTGGCTTCATCCATACCGGAGCCGGTATCGCTGACCGTCAGCAGAATGTATTTGCCTGCTGCCATGGCCTGATGTTGCTCGGCGAAGGCCTCATCAAGTTTCACGGCGCCGGTTTCGAGAATAAACTTGCCGCCCCGGGGCATAGCGTCCCGCGCGTTCACCGCTAGGTTTACAACGATCTGGTCGAGCTGGCCAGGATCGGCCTCGACGACCGCCGAGTGCAATTTGGGGACGATGAGAATCTCGACATCGTCTCCCAACAGCGGACGCAGGAGCTTGCTGATGTCCTTTAGGCGCTCGTTCAGATCGAGGACACAGGGCTGGATTGCAGACGTCCGGCTGAAGGCGAGTAGTTGTTTGGTCAGGGACCGGCCCCGGTCGGTGGCCTTCTTGATGTTCTCGACGTAAAGCCAGGGTTCGGCGGAGGGATCAATGCGGTCGCGAAGAAACTCGGTGCACGCATTGATGATGCCGAGGATGTTGTTAAAGTCGTGCGCGACTCCTCCAGCGAGCCGCCCGACCGCTTCCATCTTCTGGGCTTGACGCAGCTGGCCTTCAGTCCGTTTCTGGGCAGTGATGTCGCGCACGATCGCCGACGCGCCCACAATCTCACCCCTCACCCCGCGCAACGGAGACACGGAAATGGAGACATTCAAGCGGCTTCCGTCCTTGGTTACCCGCACCGATTCATAGTGCTCGGTGCTCTCACCTCGTGCAATTTTCTGAAGGATCTCCGAGATCTCGTCGGGCCGATCCCCGGGGATTAAGAGGGAAATGTGCCTTCCGATGACCTCTTCTGGCGCATAGCCGTACATGTGTTCGGCTCCCCGGTTCCAACTGGTGATGATGCCGTTCAAGTCCTTGCTGAGGATCGCGTCTTCGGAGGAATCAATGATCGAGGCCAGCTTCGTCCGGTATTCGCCAAGTTGCTCGGCCGATCTCCGATGCAGTTCTTCATTTGCTCGACGCAGTTCTTCTGCGATTCTCTTGCGATCGCTGATGTCGCGGATCGCGCTCAACACGAACGTTCCATCCTCGGTGGAGACAGGGCTTAAACTAATTTCCACAGGGAATTCCGAGCCATTGCTGCGTCTTCCGTAGAGATCTAGATCGGCTCCCATCCGTCGCGTCTTCGGGGCTGCCGCGAAATCCTGGCGATGATGATGGTGCTGTTGGCGATAACTCTCAGGGACGAGCATTTCGACTTTCCGACCCATCAATTCGTCGCGGTCGTATCCGAACAGCTTCTGTGCCAGCGAATTGACTTGAACAATAATTCCATCGCGATCGACTGCGATGATGGCATCCGGAAGGGTCTCCAGGAGATTTGGTGAAAGGAGGACTTCCACCATGGTTTTGGCCGAGATTAAAGCGGGCTGGTTATCGTGATCGGAGGAAGGTGGCGACATTAACAACTCCGTCGTGTGAACGGTCGGTTTTGAATCTATGTTGGAACGGCTTGACTGTAAAGGCACAGAACGTGACAATCGAGCATATCTGAATCAACGAATAATCTCCACGGCCGCATGCTGCGTACGGATCAAGTACCAATTCGGGCGCTTCGCACGAAAGATCGTTGTACAACGCTGAGAGCAGGCGAAACACGTATACAATAGCTACCGTTCAACAAGGAGATCGCGGATGAAGGGTAATCCAAAAGTAATCAAAGAATTGAATGATGCTCTGCGGGAAGAGTTGACGGCGATTAACCAGTATTTCCTGCATGCGGAAATGTGCGAGAACTGGGGCTACAAGAACCTCGCCGACTACATCAAGAAGCAATCCATTGATGAAATGAAACATGCCGAATCACTGATCGAGAGGGTGCTCTTCCTCGATGGGACACCTTCCATGCTGCCCTTGCAGTTGAACGTTGGTGGAACGGTGCGGCAGATGATGGAGAACGACCTGGCGCTCGAGACTTCTGCCGTCAAGCAGTACAACGCGGCCGTGCAGCTTGCGACCCAGGAGAAAGACAACGGTAGCCGGGATTTACTGGTTAAGCTTCTCAAAGACGAAGAGGATCACGTGGACTGGCTCGAGGCCCAGCTTCACCTGATCAAGGAAATGGGCTACGAACGCTACCTTTCAACACAGACCGGCAGCTCCGAAGCGAAGTCGTAGTGCCCGTTCCCAGGCTCTCTCGATCAGCTCACCTTTCCGTTCCTCGGAAGAGCTTGCCCTTCACTAGGATAGATTCAAGATGTTTGCGAAAAACTCTGACGGTCCGACCGCCAGTAGAAAACGGCCTCCGTTTCGGCATTCGGTTGTGATGTGGCCGAAAGAACACACGAGCTCACGATTCCGCAACAAGAACGACGGCGCGCACTTATCGTGCCTCGTGAGCACGGCGCATGGGGAATGTTGCTGGTTCCTTTGGCGACGGGTGCGGTCGTCGGCATTCTGGCTGGAGGGCACGTTATCCCGGTTCTGCTGCTGACGACGGCAGTGTTGGCGCTGTTTTGGTTGAGAACGCCAGTCGAAAGTTGGCTCGGTACCAGCGCCGTGCGAGCACAGACCCTAGAGGAGCGCAAGCTTGTACGCAGCGTCACTCTGCCGCTTGCCACGATAGCCGGAATCAGTCTGATCGCGCTCTTCGGGCAAGGAAAGAACCGTCAGCTGATATGGCTGGGAATGATTGCCGGCGCGGTGTTTGCGGCGCAGCTGCTTTTGAGAAAAATCGGGCGAACGACCAAAATGGCGTCCGAAGTCGTTGGCGCCTTGGCACTGACCTTGACTGCGCCAGCCGCATACTGTGCTGCCATGGGAAGGCTTGAGGCGACGGCGTGGACTCTGTGGCTGGTCAACTGGCTGTTCGCTGCCGATCAGATTCACTTCGTCTGGCTCAGAATCCGGGGAGCGCGAGCCGCGGGCGTGAGCGAGAAGCTCTCGGTGGGTTGGAGTTTCTTGGCGGGGCAGCTTCTCCTGGCCGGGATGCTGGCCCTTGCCTCCTATTTCAGATGGTTGCCGAAATTGACGCCAATTGCGTTTGCTCCCCTCTTGTTTCGGGGCTTCATTTGGTTTGCGAAAAGGCCTCAGCCGATTGTGGTCCGCCGGCTGGGCTGGACAGAACTGGCCCATGCCCTGGCTTTCGGTGTGCTCCTAACTGCCAGTTTCTGCCTTACCTAGCTCGATGAAACGGAGTCTCGTCCCGAAGTGCGATGGTCGCTTCGCCATGTGGGCCGGTGCACTGCAATGGCAGTCATCCATCACTGCATTACTAAACCGGTGATGGTAAGGTTCTTCTCGGCCTGAGCTCCGAGGTTCGGAACAACAGTGAACCTGTTTGGACCGAGGGCCCCGGCCTGAAACCTGCTTTTATCCCACAACGAAAAGGAGTACTCCCATGTTTGCACGTATTCTTGATTTCTAAGTGAAAATGGAAAAGAAGCAAGAGTTCGTGAAGGTCATGAAGAACCAAGTCCTGCCCATCCTCAAGAAGCAGAGCGGCTTCCTGGAGATTCTGCCTTTCTTCCCGGAGAAGATGAGAGAGGAAAAGCTGCTCACCATCAGCCTGTGGACAACCAAGCAGGATGCCGAGCGCTATGAGAAAGAGTGGTATCCCAAAGTTCTTGACATCGTGAAGCCATTTCTGGCCACACCAGTTGTAGTGATCAGCTACAACCTCGAGACCGCGCTGTGCGAGCACTTCGTCGAGGCGTTGACCGCCAGGTAGGAGGAACACACGTTGATTGGACGAACAATGATCCGGGACCGCGGGGCCAACGTGCCGGGGTACATTTTCAAGAATTTGTTACCCTGCTATTTTTCGGGGCTGCTTAGGTGATAGAAAATTTCAAATTGCTGTGCGGCCTGTCGGTCGCACTTGGGTCTTAACACCTCGTACTTTACTTCCCCTTCATTGCGAATCACTTCCTGCAAGGTGAGAGCGTGTGCATACAACTGCTGGGAGAAGTGCAACAATTTCCCCAGATCTATGGCTGCAGGCATTTGTTTCCTGGCACGCTTCCCGCTGGCGTCCCCAGCCGGATTGGGGAAGGCGTCTGCGTTTTCGGGTTGTCCGCGCGTTTGATCGATCATGGTGACGACAGCCGGAGTGCGGGCCACGCTTTTGGATTCAAGCAGGCTGCGGTTACCGCCTCCAGCAGCGCGGCGGTGGGGGGGCTGAGCCGAACGCGGGAAGAAACGTCGTACGGTTTTCACACACGGCTCCTCTCGATGATGCCGGGTGGTCGTGATGACCCGGCCATGATTTCAAAATAACGGCTTCGCGGGGAACAGTCCAATGCATAATTTGCGTTCATTGCATCAAAATATCGTGGCGAGTCCCCGGTCGCGATCTGCGACGTCGCGTGTCCTTTGAGATCCTCACGTCCCGGTGGGCAAGGCATCGTGGCCCTTCGATACCAAGAGACCGGCCCACTGCAGATTAACTACTTGCGACGCTGATAACAGAACATTATGTCTCGCACTAGCGGCTGCACCGAGCTTGTGACCGGTGTTTCCAGCACCTCATCCAGACCCGAATGGATCTTGTCCGCCAGCTTGTCATTGGAGAGCAGATAGCCTCCTGGCTTCAGCATCGCTGCCACATTGGCACGTGTGAGCAACTGTTCAAATTCTCCGTAGTACACAAAAATATTTGTGCCGATCACGAGGTCGAAGGCTTGTTCGGAGGATAGATCCAAGCGCTGATAAACGACGTTCATGTCCAGAGCTGTGACCTTGGACACAATCTCCGGTTGAATCTTCAATGCTCTGGTCTTGGTCGCGGCGGCTGCACTCGGCACCGGAATCGGCGTAACTGGCTCACCGATTTTTCCTCCTAACGCCTGCCAATAAGCAATGAAGCTCGCTCGATATTCATCGCTCATTAGCCGTTCCGTATTCCACGGGAGTTGCACCGTATAGGAGCGTCCCTGAATTGCTTTCTGCTTGGCTCGCTGGATGTGGGCATTCACTTCCTGGCTGATGTCCAGCGTGTAAAGCTCTACTGTCGCCGGATCTGCTACGCCGAGGCGAAAGAGGGAATCAAGCACGGCGAAGGGCTGAATGGTCTGAGGCGGATAAAAGTCGTTACCCGCTTCTTTATTGGCAAAGTCTAATCCCGGACCGACGATAGCGATGCGGCGCACGCTACCGGGCTTTAGCAATCGTTTCTCGACCATATTCCGGAATTGCAAATCAAGCGCGTAGTCGGGCCACAGGTTTGTGTCCAGAGAAATGCCCCGGTCTTGAAAGAGCTGGAAACGGGTATCGTCCTTTGGTTGAGCACGATATTTCAGAAACTCATCTCTTAAACGGGCGAGATTCTGGAGCAAATATCTTTTCAGCCTGGCGCGCTCCTGGGGCGTCTTGAGCGAGAATCCCTTGTTCTCTACAAAGCGGCGCATGTCAGCAATACCTTCTGGAGCGTTTGGGTCCGCCAGCGCCGCGATCAGGTCGTTGGCCCGGGTTTCGGCGAAAGAGTTGACCAGGGAACTCTGTCCGTAGCGGACCAGGTACTCATCCTCGATCCGATATTCCTTGGTGAACGTAACCCCGAAGCGCAAGAGATTGGTGAGTGTGTCTTCAGTTCCGCGGTCGAGCCGTTCTCGGATAATAAGATCCTGAGCCTGAACCCACTTGGACCATCGATCAGCGTCAAGTGGGCCTGCCGCCTTGAGATCTGACGGCAGGGCATCGCTCATTCCTTGAAGCGCAGGCTGCGCCTCTTGGAAGGAGATAAATTCTCTGGGGGCGGTCGATTGGCCGAACAACCCGAGACAAGAACCAAAAGCCATTGCGAGAATGAGGACCTTGCCTCTTGTAAACCTGTATTCCGAATGGTGGACCATGACGTTTCCTGCTGGTGTTTTTCCAGACCGCAACCACTGGTGATAATAAAATTCGGCCCGCTTCCGCCGTGTGATCCACGTCACAACTGCCTGTGACGGCGCGTGCTGTCCTCCGCTCCCCACTCCTTTAAGTTATGCAGGTGAGGATGCGTTTGCACGAACACGGCGGTGGGCCAAACTCCGCGATGCCTGAGCAGAAAGACACGAACACCCGATGGCATTCGAGGCAGCCCAAGGAGTGCGTCGCCGACAACATATTGGAAACAGGAATGATTTTCGAGGACTACAATTTGGCAGGTGGGGTGCCCATTAGTGGTATTTCTGCGGCTCTGAACAAGGAAGACGCAGCTCGAAGGAGTACGACGAATGCCGAATGAAGCAGGCGAGAGGGCAACGGGCAGATCCGTTTGGCAAGCGAAACAGGTGTACGCGATGGCGGCTGTTTGCCTGCTATTAGGTCTGGCGATCGGATACCTTTTCCGCGGGTCCAAGTCTCCGGCGCCACCCGTACCGGAAGCAAGCGGCGCCCAACCCGCCGCTATGGCAGGTGCGATGGGTGGGCACATGCCCAGCCTCGATCAGATGAGACAGATGGCCGACAAGAAGGCAGCACCGCTGCTCGAAAAGCTGAAAGGCGATCCGAACAACAGCGATCTTCTCATCCAGGTCGGAAACATTTACAAGGCCACGCACCAGTTCAAGGAAGCGGCCGGCTACTACGACAAAGCATTACAGGTCGATCCCAAGAACGTTGCCATTCGAACTGAGATGGCCTCGTGTCTGTACTACAACGGCGATATCGACGGGGCGATCAGCCAGCTTCAGCAGTCGCTGCAATACGACCCCAAGGATGCCAACTCGCTGTTCAACCTCGGGATGATTAAGTGGCAAGGAAAACAGGACGGCAAGGGAGCTCTGGCTGCTTGGCAGCAGTTGCTGAAATCGAACCCACAGTTGAGTGCAGACCGCAAAGCCGCGGTGCAGAAACTGATGGCCGACGTTCAGGCACAGGGCAAGAGCTAGCGCCCTAGCTGGAAGAAATGCAGCTCACGGTGATTTCCGCGGGCAAGCAAAACGGGATTTGAAGGAGCACTGAGAAATGACAAACACAAATCGAGCAACTTCTGTCGAGCAATGGACCAGCGTGCAGGCCTACGTGTTGGCAGTCATCTGCCTGCTGGTAGGAATCGCCGGCGGTTGGTTCATCCGCGGATCCGAGAGTGCTGGAGTCCCAACTGCAACAGCGAGCGCATCCGCCCCGGCGGTTGGGACTACAGGCACCCAATCTCCAACTCCGGCTCAGATGGAGAAAATGGCTGACACGCAAGCGGGACCGCTGATCGAGAAGCTCAAAGCCGACCCAACCAACGCAGGGATAATGGAAAGCATCGGGAATGTATATTACGACGCACAGCAGTTTCCCACCGCGATCGATTACTACCAGCGTGCGCTGAAGGTACAGCCAGCAAACGCCGGCGTCCGCACGGACATGGCGACGGCCTACTGGTATACGGGGGACGCCGATACCGCGATCGCAGAGTTCCAGAAGTCGCTCTCTTACGAGCCGAACAAAGCCAACACGTTGTTCAACCTAGGAGTCGTCGAATGGCAGGGCAAGATGGACATCAACAAAGCTTTGGCGACATGGCAGACGTTGTTGGACACGAATCCGAACTATGAAGGCAAAGACAAGGTCCTGGAACTGATGGCACAAGCGAAAAAGCATGCCGGCGTCAAACCGGGCACGCCGGCGAAAGCGTTGCAGTAGCCTGCTCATCGAGCGGGCCCGAGGCAGAAGTGGAACTGGAGCGAGGACGGTGGGGTTCAGATGAGCTACCAATTTCTGTGTAGATGTAAGTCGCCGATTGTGGTCGCTGCGCTACTTATCATTGGCCAGTTTGTAGTAGCGAGCAATACTCCCCTGGTGTCTGGCTCCTACGAGATAGTCCAAAACAGGGATCTCGGTTCTGAAACACAGATTCGAATGCGCATCCACCTGGTGAACCACGGGCCCAATAACCTCGCCATTCGGAGGATGAGTCTTTGGGATTTCTCCCACCCTGAGAAGGGCGGATCGCAAGCTTGTGCGCTCATGCTCCACGCGCACGCGTCCGCAGAGACCACTCAGGAATTCACCATGCGTCGGCCGGACTACGAGTCGTGGCGAAGCGGGCAGCGGCCGAGACTTGTCCTGGAAATGGCTGCCGCTGGCAGCGCCAAGAGCACTGCAGTGGTCCGACTGGATCGGATTTCTGGCCGAGAGGCGAAGTGACCATGCGTCCCCACAATTTGCGTGCGCTGGTTTCTGTTGTTCTGGCACTTGTCTTGTTCGCGCCCCAGGTTTTGTTAGCCCAATATGCCATCAGTACGGTTGCCGGCGGCGGGCCGAATAATCTGACAGCCCTTAGCGCCAGCATCGGGTATCCGGGTGGTATCGCGTTCGACGCGACGGGTAACGCCTATATTGCCGATGCCTACTCAAGTCATATCTTCAAAGTCACAGCCAACAACCTTACCGTGTTGGCCGGCAATGGCACTGTCGGCTACGCCGGTGACAATGGACCGGCAACTAACGCAGCGCTCAACCATCCCGAGGGCGTGTTCGTGGATGCTGGGGGAAACATCTTCATTGCGGACACAGATAATTCTGTGATTCGTGAGGTCACCGCGTCGAACGGCAACATTATTACGGTTGCCGGTAACGGCATTGCGGGCTACTCCGGCGATGGTGGGGCAGCGACCAGCGCTCAACTCTACGATCCTTACGGCGTTTTTGTAGATGGCACTGGGAACATTTTCATCGCGGACACGGATAACTGCCTAATCCGGAAGGTGAGCAGCGGCAACATCTCGACTTTCGCCGGCAACTCGACGCTGTCCGTCCCCTGCGGCTACGCTGGAGACGGCGGGCCGGCCACGAGCGCGCAGCTCGACGAACCGGAAGGTGTCTTTGCCGATGCCTCGGGAAACATCTTTATCGCGGACACTGATAACTCGGTAATCCGCGAAGTGACAAGCGCCAACGGTAACATTCAGACCGTAGCTGGCATCTACTATGACTTTGCAGCGAACGACGTTTGTAACTATTCCGGGGACGGTGGCTTGGCTACCAGTGCATATCTCTGTCTGCCAGCTGGAGTATTCGTGGATAGCGCGGGGAACATTTTTATTCCGGACACGGAAAATTTGGTGATTCGCGAAGTCGTCGCAGCCAGTGGAAACATTGAAACCATAGCGGGAAACAACGCGCTAGGCGCCGGTTACTCCGGCGATGGCGGCCCAGCAACCAGTGCGCAGCTGAACTACCCCAATAACATCTTCGTCGATGGTTCAGGAGACATCTTTATTGCGGACACCGACAACTTTGTGATTCGCGAAGTGCTGGCGGACGGCAATATTCAGACCAACATCGGGAATCACACGCTGGCTTATTCCGGAGACGGGGGTTCCGCTACGAATTCGGAATTGGACACTCCCGGAGGCGTTTCAGTGGACGACGCGGGCGACATTTTCATCGCCGACTCGATCAACTCGGTAGTTCGCGAAGTGGTAACGGCCACTGGGGACATTCAAACCGTAGCAGGGAGCGGTACAGCCGGTTACACCGGCGATGGCGGCGCGGCCACGAGCGCAGAACTTAACAGTCCTGAGGGCGTTTTCGTGGACAGCGCGGGAAACATTTTCATCGCGGACACAAATAATTCCGTGATTCGCGAGGTGGTGGCTTCGAGCGGCAACATTCTCACCGTGGCCGGCAACGGCACGGCGGGCTACACCGGCGATGGCGGGGCCGCGACCAGTGCGGAACTCAGTGGTCCCTTCGGCGTGTTCGTGGACAGCGCCGAGAACATTTACATCGCGGACACAGGCAATTCCGTGATTCGCGAGGTAGCAGCGTCGAGCGGCCTGATTAGCACCGTGGCCGGTAATGGCACGGTTTGTGATCCGCCCACCTCGACGTGCGGCGACGGCGGAGTCGCGACCAGCGCACAGCTCAGCTTCCCAAGTGGCGTATTCGTCGACGTGTCGGAAGACATCCTCATCGCCGATACACTTGATTTCCGCATTCGCGAGGTCACAGCCTCGAACGGTATTATTGCCACTGTAGCGGGGACGGGTGGACGCGGCTACGCGGGCGACGGCGCCGCAGCCACAAGCGCTCTGCTCGACACTCCTTACGGCCTGTTCGTTGACACCGCGGGAGATATTTTTATCGCAGATACGGATAACGCCGTGATTCGCGAGGTCGTCGCGGCCACGGGCAACATTCAAACCGTAGCTGGAAACAATGCGGCGGGTGCTGGTTTCTCCGGCGACGGCGGCCAATCAACCGTCGCGCAACTAAACTCACCCTCAGGATTGTTTGGCGACGGTGCCGGCGACCTGTTTATTGCGGACACGGACAATTCACGCATCCGCAAACTGGTTCCAACGATCTTTGTCAGCGTTACACCGAATCCAGTCAACGTGGCAGTCAATAGCCAGCAGCAGTTCACAGCCGCGGTAACCGGAAACAGTAATACATCGGTGACCTGGCAGGTGGATGGAGTGGTGGGCGGTAATTCCACAGTGGGGACGATCTCGACCGCCGGATTATTTCAGGCGCCGGCGACGATCCCAACGCCATCTACGGTCACGGTGACCGCAATTGCGAATGCTGATGGCACGACCTCAGGATCGGCCCAGGCAACGATTGTCACAGCCGGCGGTGCCGTGAAAGTTGTCGTAAGCTCCAATCCCGCCGTCGCCGAAGTTTATACCGGCACTACGCAAGCCTTCAACGCGAGCGTAACCGGGACCAGCAACAGCGCAGTGACCTGGCAAGTGAACGGAGTGACCGGCGGCAACGGGACGTTTGGAACCGTCTCCACTTCGGGCTTGTACTCCGCGCCAACTGCGGTGCCATCGCCGGCAACGGTCGTGGTCAAGGCAATCTCACAGGCCGACTCGACTGCTTTCGGGACTGCCTCAGTCCTGATTGTCACCGTACCCTCCGCGGCTGAGCCTCAACCGCAAACCACATCTCCCGGAAGCGCGGCGAAGTATTCTCTGCTGTTGAATGCAAATACCGGCGATCCGAGGTACGCAATCAAGCTTGCGTGTTTAGCAAGCTCGATTCCGGTAGGCGCTACCTGCAGCTTTTCATCTTCTACGATTACGCCGGGGCCTTTGGCAGTGCCATTTACGCTGACCATCTCCGTGCCCTCGGGCTCTGCGTTCCTGGAGAGACCAAATGGAGTGCGGTTGCAACTCTACTTCGCGTTCGTGCCGCTGGCCGGCATTTTGTTTGCCGGCACCGGAGGTCGAAGTAAACGGCGCCGTTGGCTGTGGCTGGCATTGCTGTGCATTCTTCTGATTTTGCTGAATGGCTGCGGCGGCGGAGGAGGATCGAATTCGGGTCCCACGAACCCAGAGCTTGGCACCTACAACGTCCAGGTTCAAGGAACGACGTCAGCTCAGCCCAACCCGGTAACCATCACTACTGTAGGCTTGAACGTGCAATGACGGTGACAGGGGCCGGAGCGTGAGCGTCGCGCAGGAGTTGCGCGGACTGTTACGGCGAAGACCAATCCAGATGCTCGCCCTGGCCGGGTTGCTCACCACCGTGGCGGCGCGTGCCCTGCTCCTAAAGTTCTCCGTTCTCGATCTGGACGTCTGGTGGCATCTGAAAGTGGGCGACTGGATTGTCGCGCACCATGCGGTTCCTCACACTGGCATTCTTTCGCGTACCGCAGTCGATCGGCCTTGGGTGGCCTACAGCTGGGGTTATGAGGTGCTGCTGTCCCGCGCCTATGCGTGGTTCGGCCTGGTCGGCGTCGGAATGGTTGGCACGCTGGTGACGTTGGCTGTTGCCTATGCCGTGTACTGGATGGTCCGCCGTCTTTCCGGAAGATTCTGGGTAGCGTGCATTCTCGGCACGGTGACCTGCTCGGCTTTTTTGTTCAGCCTGATGCCGCGTCCAGTTTTTCTGTCGATGATCCTGTTCGCGGTGACGCTCACCCTGATTCTCGAGGCACAACGCTCCGGCCGCGCCGAGCTTCTCTACTGGCTGCCGTTGGTATTTCTAGTATGGGCGAACTGCCACATTCAGTTTGTTTACGGCATTTTCGTAGTTGGATTATTTACGGGCGTGCACTTGCTACAGCAACTGGCTACGCATCTTGGTATCGCTGCAGATCTTGCCCTGTCTTCACGTCTGCCCGCCCGCAAACTGCTTCTCGTCTTCGTTGCATGCGTCCTAGCTACTTGCCTTGGACCCAACTGGTATCACCTATACCCCGTGGTTCTTGCCTACGCGGGTTCGAAATTCCCTTATACCTTTATTCGCGAATTCCAAGCTCTCAACTTTCGTGCCTACAGCCATTATGTGGAACTACTGCTCGCCGGTGCCGCTTTCTTCACTCTGGGACGGCAGAAGCGCGTCGATCTTCTTAAACTGGCACTGCTGACGATTGCCAGTGTTGTCGCCTTCCGCACCATGCGCGATTCGTGGTTCCTCTGCATCACTGCAGCCGGCTGTATTGCGGACTCTTGGGGCGAGGAAGTTGATCCGGAACCGAGCGAGCGGTTCCAGAGAAAGCGGCACTGGCGACGGTGTTGATTCTGCTCTTGTTCCTCATCGCCCGCAACACCGGTTTCGACACTCGCGGTCTGGACGATGCCATGAGCAGCGTGTTTCCAGTAAAGGCTGTCAATTTTCTTCGCCAAAACCCTCAGCCCGGCCCGCTCTACAACACCTTCGACTGGGGCGGATTTCTCGCCTGGTATATGCCCGACTATCCGGTTGCGATTGATGGGCGTACCGATCTTTACGGGGATGAACTTGATATGCGCTTTTTCGATTCGGAAAGAGGCGCCGATTCCTACATCAACGATCCTTACCTGAATGAGTCAGGAGTGGTCCTGCTGCAGAAGGCAAAAACCACTTGCCACAGTCCTGAGCGGGGATCAACGCTTCCAGAAGATCTACGAAGACCGTCTCGCGGTGGTGTTCGTGCGGCGTTAGTCGCTTCCTGCAACAGGCCGGTATTCGACCACCACAATTCCGTCGAAGTCTCCGATGGGTTGCGCCGTAAACGCGCCACGTGAGGAACTGGCGAGCCACTCGACAGTCGGGTAGCACTCGGGAGTTGCGACAGCCAGGAACCTCTGCCGTTGCTGTGCGGCGGCCGAACGGCTTGGCTGCCGATCCGCATGGCTTCATCGTTCAGCGAGAAGGGAAGCAGAACTACCGGGGCGTTGAGCGGGTAATAGCTGAGTTGCGAAACCAGCGCATTTTCACTGTGGAGGTCGGTCGGCAAAGGCTCGAAGTTCGATTCTATAAATGCACTGCAAGTCAGGACGGTCGCTTTGTCTTTCGCGACACTTGTATTGACGAACTCATGCGCTTGCTTAAAGCTCAGTTCGTGCCGGCGAGCATTGGGTGAGCTGAAACATTCGAACACGGTAACTGCCACGAGGCCCACGCAGAAGATTTGCCTCAGCAGGCGGGAGTCGACGCGACTCGTCAGCAGGCCCCAAGTCAACGCGCTGCCCGGCGCGACCACCAGGAAATAGCGCGGGATAACCAGATGCAAGGGAGTGACTGCACTGACGGCGAGCAGAATGCCAGCCGGTACCAGGGCGAGCAGAGGGCAGAGCAGGATTGCCGGGAAGCACTCGCGTCCCGGGAGCTTTACTTTCCGAACCAGAGCCGCGAGAAAGACCGTCGCCACAAAGCCGATCAGCGTCTGCATGGGTACGAGCGTGTTCAGCGCAATCCACTTCGCGGGCAATTCCTGGACTACGTGCGTGTCCCTCGTGTGATACAAACTCACCACACGGAAAATCAGGGGAAGGGCAAGGAGCGTAAACGAGGCCAGCGCGACCGCAAGTTGCCGGGCATCTGCCCTGATCGAGCGGCGCCGCACCACCAGATAATAAATCGCAAAGGCGGGCAGAATAGCGCCGAAGAGGTAATGAAAGTAGAGAATCGCGGAGGCCGCGGCGCCGAACAGGACCGCTTGATGCATCTGCCGTTGTGTCATCCACAAAATGAAAGCAAGAATCGCGAAGTTGGTTGCCAGCAAGGCAAACGCGTACGGACGCGCATCGGTCGCGGCAAACACGACGTTGGGTTCCAGGCAGAAAAAGACACAGGTGATAAATGCAATCTCCTGGTCGAAAAGTTGGCGTGCGCTCCAGAACAGAAAGTAGACAGCGCCCAGCATCGCCAGTACGGACGGAATCTTCAGCGCCATTTCCTGTGCTGCCCAGAATCGACTTGGCAGCCCAGAGGGTGTAGAGATATCCGATCGACGAAGGCATGAGCTGCGAGCGGCTCCATATCTTCCAGAAGCCGCCGCTGACCTGCCAGTAGGCGAGTGTTTCGTCTAACCAGAGAGGGGCTCGCAGGGCGAGGAGCCAGATCGACAACGATCCCAGCAGAGCTACCGGATAGACCAGTTTGGAGAGAATGGCGGCGGGTTTTTCGATGCCGGTCTCGACTGCGGTTGCCGTCGCCATCTTCACATCCTCACTTTTTTGTTGCGTGTCCACCCGGGCGCGAACTGAACGCGGCGACCGAGCCGTTTTGGTTATGCGCGGTCTCGTGGCACGCCAGCACGCAAGTATTGGTCGCGCGGTTGTAGGAGATGGGGGCAGCCGCCGTTTTGGGCGACCACGTTGACGTCAAAATTCACCAGTCGCTGGCCGCTGATATTCGGGTTGGCGCCTCCCAAGCCGTGTGCGGTGTGACATACCGAACAGGTGAAACCGGCGTTGATATGGCTCTGGTGACTGGGCGAAGCTGGCATTCGTCATGATGTTACTCAGATTGTGGCATTTGCCGCACATGGCGTAAGGCCCGTTCACGCTGAGATCGGGGTTCGGGAATAGATTCGTGATCAATTGGCCGGGCCCCACCGTCTGGCTGAATTCGTACCGTCGTTCCAGAATGTGAGTCCACTTCGATCCGTGCGGACCGTTCGGGCCGGTGCCTCCGAACTCGCGATTGTCGTCGCTGTTGTGGCAGTCGGTGCAGAAAATCTGCGTTCCCATGGCTCGTCCCGGTGAAATACCATCGAGATTCCGCATATTAGTCAGCAGGCTCGGCTGCGGCAGGGAACTGTTGCTCACATGGGTAACGGGATGGCTCGAGGCCGAGGTTGCGCTGAATTGCGGAATGATGTTCAACGGATCACCTCCCGAGGCCGCGCGCACGGGAAGGTACCCGTAAATCGGCCTAATCGCTTTTCCGGCGCTGCTCCCATGACACCGGAAGCAGTTCTCATATTGATTGACGGCGGGGTCAAGCACAGACATTCCGTCGGTGGCGCTGATTCCGGCAACGTCCTTCTGGGAAATGCGGATCAAGGGCGGAGCAGGAAAGACTCCGACTTGTCTTGACGAATGTCCGTTGTGGCAATCTACGCAGGTAGAATGCCGGTTGTTGTTCAGCAACGGGTTCTCGGCGGCATCATGCGGATTCGTCGTCGTGGGGAATGGATGCCCCACCTTGGGAGCGGTGTACTCGGCGAAGACGCTGGGCGGCACAGGCGAGATATTCGTGCCGCCATTATGACAGCCGATGCAGTCCTGCTCATTTTGTCCGCGAAGCAACCGCGCCGGTCCCTGAGCATTGTGCGGGGCGTGGCAGCCAATGCATGCATCCCTCGCCACGGTTGGGTAACTTCCCAGATTCGCTTGGGGAGAAATCTTGTTCTGCACCAGGGCGTGGGCGCTGGTGGCCCAATCCGCAAGTGGGTTTACTTTGCCGCTCATTTGCCGGGTTGGGTCGTGGCAGGCCAGGCACATCTGCCCGCTTGAACTGTCCCGCACCAGAAAATTTAGGGAGATCGGGTCTTTATCCTGCACATGCGGCTCGTGGCACGATGTGCACTCAATGTTGCCACGCACGAGCTTCACAGCCCCGGTTGGATCTCCGGTTGTGCCTTTCGCCGCCAGCGACGCAATCAGATCGATGTTGTCTTTCAGTGGCAGGGCCAAGGCGAACGGGTGCGAGGGTTGCAGGTTGTTGCCGAACACGTCGTATTCGTACATCGATCCAAACATTGTGACCTGGCCATAGACCACGGTCGTTCCTGGCGCCACGGTCCCGTCGTGACAGGAGAGGCAGAGATTGCTATCGGCTCCGAGTCATCGGCTGCGCGCCCCGGTTTTTCTCCGTGTCACTGGTATACAAACTGTAGCTCTGGGTCGTAAGCTTCTGGTTCCACAGCGGCTCTTTGCCTCCGAGGCCGGAGTGAGGCTCGTGGCAATACATGCAGAAATCGGGGCGAGCGCCGGTGATGGGAGACTTGCTTCCCGGACCCAAATCGTGCGAGCCGATTACGTCGCCTGAGAACTGGGCCAGCAGCGTTCCCCCAGTGAGCAGAATCGTAAGGCCGACGGACAGAACCTTGAGCCTCACTACATTCCTTCCTTGGCTGGCTTCTTCAAGCCAAAATAATGAAAAACCTGAATCGCGGCGGTTAAAGGAATCCACCACGAAAATCCGGTCGTCACGGTCGATGAACAGCCCGGTCGGCAACTGGAACTCTCCCGGGTTCGTACCTCTTTTTCCGAAGTAATAAAGAAGATCGCCTTGGCCATTGAATACCTGCACCACCCCCCACAAGCCGTCCACCACGTACAAATCGTCCTCAGAGTCAACCCCAATCCCCTTCGGTCGGAACATGTTTCCGCTGCTGTCGCCGATCTTTCCGATGGCATAGCGGAAGGGACCAGAGCGATCCAGTACCTGTACGCGGAAGTTCATCGCATCCACCACGATCAGGTTCTGGCCGTCCAGTCGTAACTCGGTCGGGAAATTGAATTCGGCGTCACCTTCGCCATTTTTTCCGATCGTCTGCAGAACGCTTCCCTGCATGTCCATCATGAACACTTTGTTGCGCAGGGTGTCGGTCACGTAGATTCGTTGCGCCGCAGAGTCCACGGCGATTCCCGTGGGACGCTTGAAATAGCCTTCGCCGCCCTTCAAGCTGCCGATGACCCGCTCATACTTTCCGCTGGAGTTGAATACGAAGATCTTGCCGGACTCCGAATCCGTCACGTAGATGTTGTCCTGGGCATCGACCGCGACGCATTGCGGCGACACCATGGGGTCCTTTCCTTTATCCCAGCGCTGGATAAACTTGTACTTCTGCTGGGCGAAATCGAAAATGTGAACCCCGCCGGCGCCCGGGTCCGTGACGATAATCCGGCCGCGGGAATCAGTGGCTATGCTGTAGGGTCGGACGAGGTTGCGGAACTCGGGCTCACCGGCTACGAAGTCCACCACCCGGTTCCAAAAGCCGCGTTTCGGTTTCACTTCGCGTTCGGAGCCGAAGCTGCGTTCGTACGTCAGTTTGCGGCCTCCCTCCAGCAAGAGGTCGGGAGGGCCTGGTTCTATGGGCTTCTCGGTGTGCCGCGAGGCCTGGCCCGGAATCGGGAGTAGCACCAGCAGAACGAGTAGGGAAGTCAGCTTGAGGACGCCTCGCATTTATGTTCGCATCCTACGGTTGGCCCGGGCTAGAAGAAGTTGAACCATCGCGATACCCCAATATAGAACGCCGACACATTCTCGGGTGGGGCGCCTGACGCGCTGAAGCCCTGTACCAGTCTGCTGTACCCACCCGTTAGATACATCTTACGGAATTGATACTGAAAAAGCGTATTGATCTGCTCCGTGTTGTTCCAGGATGTGATCCCGCCTTGGCTGGTATCGCTGTTTGCTTTGCCGTAGCTCGCCGAGATGGTCAACCTGCGTAGCGGATTGCTTCCCAGGCCAAAGGCATAGCTTTTCCCGCCATAAAGAATAAGATCCCCGGGAGGCACGATGGGCTGCGGTATTGGGTTTGGAATTAGCCCGGTTCCGGTCTGGATTGCATTTCCACTCGACTTCGAGTACGAGCCAGTCAGGCTGATCCAGCGTGAATAGGAAAGAGCGGAGTTGTAACTGTCGCTGCTGCTCGTCGTCCCCACTTGCTCGGTCAAACCTGTCTTGCTGAAGCTCGCGCCCGCGCTCCATGAGAACTGTCCAAAGCGCCGCCTCACGTTCGCCGAGTAGCTGTAGAACGAGGCCATGTAGGTTACCAACAGCGTTTGCACGTTCTGCGCATAGCTGAAAGATCCTCCTGTCACCCATTTCCCGAATCGACGGTTGTAATTGACCGTGGCACTCAACCCGAGCGCATTCAGGTTCGAATTGCTAACCGTGTTGTCGGTGACGGTAAGGGCACTGTTCAGGTTGCCGCCGAACAAGGTCCGCCCGTAGGTCATGCCGCCACCGTATGAGTTGGCTGTGAAGTTCTCGCCCAGGAAGTATTGTTCGCGATGGTCAGCCAGGGCCAGCAGCTGCAAGTTTGGCAAAACCGAATAGGTGGCATTGCCCAACAAGTCGAACGAGTGCGATCCCTGCCCCAGATTTGGTGGCGGTGCCACGCCACCCGCACCGGCGATCGACTCGTACAGCACCCCTTCAAGATTATCGGAATAGTCGGTGCTAACCGCAAAGTGGAATTTGTTAGTCGGTTGAAAACCTGCGGTTGCGGTGTAAGTATTGATGTTGCCGTTGTAGTTGTTCCCGTCAAAGTCCGAATTGACATCTGAATTGTTATAGGTCGCGGAAAATGCTCCGTGGAGGGGAAGCGCGTGGCCCACGGAAAACCCGTAGCCACTGTTGCTCGAAGTCGCAATCTCCTCCGGCGAGTTCTCAAGTAATTGGGGTATCTCCGAGTGCGAACTCCCATCGGCGTAGTAAGCGCTCAGATTGAAACCCTCCAGCGTGTATCCCGAACGGATACCAAACGAATGAGAGCTGGTATTCCCACTCTGATTCGAACCGTAGATAGAATACTGGTTGCTTCCCGTTTGAAAGTTGACTGACAGGCTGGGCATGCCCGGCAAGAGTTCCGCCCAACTGACCCCGAAGGTGTCGCTGTTGCCGTGAGTCGTGTAATCTGCCAACCCCGGGATCGAGAAGTTGCCTTCACTGTTGTAGGCCTTGGCATAGCTGATCGATCCCGGAAAATGGCTGCCCGCAAAAATCGAGCTGCCAAGGTTGACTCCGCTGGCGTTGGAGATAGATTGAAAGGCTGAGTTATCCCGCGCCTGGTTGAGGTAGGGCGAAACCGTGAAGGACAGAAAGTTTGGATTGTAGTAAAAGCCGGATAGCGTGCCCGCGCCGCCGAGAGTGAGGCTGTGATCGGAGGGGATCAGATTTCCAAAATCTCCCGTATATCCTGCGGAGACGGTGCCGTTCAGGTTCATGTTGAGGTTGTCCCCAACCGTGACCTGCGCCGCAACTGGCAGCATCAGCAGAAGAAGTTCTGCCAGCACAAACCCCGAATTTCGAAGAACACCAGTCACCTGGCACCAACCTCCTGCTGTCTCGACAGCAGTTTCACTTCCCCTGGTTCCCCACAGCACTGCGGCTTCGGTTCGTTGGTCTTGGCTCCGGCTTCCCTGGTACGGGGCCAAGTCCAAGATTGCGAACCCGTTTCTTCCCTCTGCTGTATCAAAAGCACGTTCGCGGCCAGAATGGGAATATTGCTAAGCGCCTGCTCGGCAAGGAGATAAGGGGAGTTGCGGGCGGTCAGGAGGGCCCGATCTGGGCCATATCACTCAGCTAAAACCAAGATGACAAGGCATTTGGCGCATGAAGTGCACCGACGGGAGTCCGCGCCGGACGGCGTGATGAACTAGACGTTGGCGGACCGCCTCTGGCCCGTTTTGGGAAGGCCGCCTCCACGCAAGCGCGGGTTCTACAGCTCTTCCACCTTCGCATTCTTTCTCAGGCGCTTGTCCAAGGCTGCTCGCACTTCCTCGAGCTTTTGCTTTTCCAGTTCTTTCTGCAGCGAGTCCTTCACATCCGCGAACTTCATTTTCCCTGCCAGAATGTGCTGGTTCAGCCGGATGATGGTAAATGCCTGGTCGACCTGGATGATTCCGGTCACTTCACCGGCCTTCATGGCCAGAAGCGCTTGCACCACTTGTGGCGCCAGTTTCGAGCGGTCGACCGCCTTATGGTCCCCCATCATTACTCGATAGTCGTCCTCGGAGATCTTTTCCGCCAGCATTCCGAATTGCTCGTAGTTTGTGGTCGTTTTGGCCTGCTTCAGCGCATCCTCAGCGCGCTTGCGCTGCTCTTTTAAGTTGGCCGCGGTAGGCTTCGGCGGCGGCAGAAAGGAAATTGTTTGAATGGCAAAGGCCTCCGGATACTGAAAGCGTGCCGGGTTCTTATCATAGTACGCTCTGGTCTCGGCCAGAGAGACGGTCGCCTTGCTCTTCACTTCGGTTTTCAGCATGGCGTCAATCAGTAACGAGCGCCGGATCTTCTCGTCTAGTGCTTTTTGGGAGCCGTGAAACTCTGAATTCAGAAACTGCTTATATTCATCCTGACCGCTGAATTGACTATGGAAGTCAGCCTCTGCCGCCTTCAGCTTTGCTGGCGATATGGTCATCTGGCGGCGCACCGCCTCCTGGTACAACAGTTCCTCAAAGACAATCATCTGCAAGGCGCCTTGACGGATCTGGGGTTCTAATTCCGGAGGCACCTGACCGTTATGTTGACGCGCATAAGGAAACAACGTGTACATTTCGCGCAGCAGGTCGCGATCAGTCAAAACCGCTCCGTTTACCCGCGCAACGGGCTTACCCGTGGGTTGAAGCATTACGTTCGGCGGTTGCTGCGTCACCGCCGCACTCGGCGTGTGAGAGACTGCGAGTTGTTGCGCCGTCGTCATTGGCGAGAGCGCCACCAGAAGCAGGACCCTGACTGACAGTTGGTATCTCATAATGCATCCTCACTCACAAAAATAGGGGAGAGGTTTTTCTCTCTCCCCTCGTGGTCGTAATCCGACAGCTTAGAAAGTCGTCGGGATCGTGTAGCTGCCATTGGACTCGTTGGCTTCTCCACCATGGCATTGGCGGCAGAACTGCGCGGTCTGGTTCGATCCGGCAGTGCCACTCGCTGGGTTGTAAGGGGCGCGAATGAAGAACATGGTCGCGTAGTAGCCAGTCGGCAGCCCGCTCTTCGGGCCGTTCGTGACGCTGACCACATTCATGACGTGCTGGTTGTGGCAGCTCGTGCAAGTAACGACAGCGGTGTTGTTGTATGCGCTGAGGGACACGAAGAAGCCATAATTCTTCACGAACTGAGAGGAATTCGGTCCGGTCATGGAGATTGTGCCGTTGGTTTCGGTGCAATCCCAATTGTACTGACCGCCGCAGGAAACAGTGGCATTCAATCCTACCGGATGGTCATTGAGATAGTCGCCGGCAGCGTTGCCGTCCTTGCCAAGCAAGGTCGGAATCACGTTGAAGGTACCGTAGCTGGGTGGCAGCGTTTCATAGACCTGGTTCTTCATCATGGCGCCCTGCGCCCAGTTGCCGTCATGGCAGCTCAGGCAGGTCAGAAGCCCGGTAACATCGGGGGCGGTGCTGTTCATGCTCGCCGGCAGCGTCTCGACGTAGTTTCCGAACGGGGTTTGGCCGGTGGTGATGGTTTTCCCGTAGAGATTACCTACATCTTGGCCCCACAGGATCATGTTGCCAGAAGTGGTATCGCCGGATTTATTGGCGCCGTTGCCCCATGCGCCGCTGTGTGGTGCGTGGCAGGCTGCGCAGCCACGGCCGTAGTTGAGGTGAGCGCCGAGGACGTCAGACGTCGGCGGTTGGATCTGGGCTGCGGCAAACCCCGCCACTGCCAGAACCATGAGCAGGACTAACAAGTGCTTTTTCACGATAAACCTCCTAAATTATGTATTGCAATGCGTTATCGATTACCGCCTAAGTTCTCGGTTTACTGAACTCTCGAGATTCATCTCTGAACCTCCAGCAAATACCTTGCACGAGGGCCTCCGTCGCCGTGCGGTGTGGCGATTCTCCATAAGCAGCTGTAAGTGATTGCATTGGCTATGCTTGCACTGAAGGTGTGGCCACGAGCCAAGCTGTCAGGGGAAGAAACCCGGCAGAAATGGGGTTTCTCCCACAGTGGGATTGGTGAAATAACCCAAGCAACCAAGCCGATGGGTGTAGCGTTTTTCAACAGTTTGTGAGGGCATCTACGAGTGTCTTGGCAGGGGATCCCGAAGAGGCGATCTTGGCGGGTCGCTGAGAGGCCGGGCGTCCGGAAATCTGCCCTACTTGGAACCGCAGTTTCTTGCTAAGAAATTCCACAGACGCTTGGCTAGTGTGCTGCCGAGGCCTGGGGATTGGGTGATGCCGCGTCTTTGCTCGCGGGTGACTCGGCAGCTTTCTGCGCGGGTGCGTCCGCCGCCTTCTGCGGGTCGGCAGATGACGATTGCTTCCGCGCATCCGCAGCCTTCTGCAGTTCCTGCTCACGGCGCGCTTTTTCGGCTGCCGCCTCGGCGTCGGTCACATAGCGGAACATTTGCATGCGGCCAGGGTATTGTTCGCTGGTAAACACACGATTCTGCTTGTCGATGGCAATACCGACCAACGCGTCGAACTGGCCAGGATAGTGTCCGTGTCCGTCCCCAACATAGGTCAGCAATTGCCCTTCGCGATTGAACACCTGAACCCGGTCCTGATACTGATCGGCCACCCAGATATGCCCATCGCAATCCACCGCGATGCCCTTGGGCCGGGCAAAGTATCCCGGACCATCGCCGTGCTTGCCGAACTCACTGATGAACTTGCCTTCCGCATCGAAGATTTCCACGCGGTTATTCATCGTGTCAGTGACGTACACGTTGCCTTCCGAATCGACGGCCACATTCGTGGCCCCACCGAAATCGCCCGGCGTCGTGAGAGTGTGTTCCTTGCCGGTGGTTCCAATGCGGCGCAGCAGTTTCAGAGTGTCCGCGTCATACACGATGACTTGATCCTGCTGCTCATCGACGACGTAGAGGAGCCGATTCTCGTTGTCGATCGCCACTCCTACCGGATCCACCAATCCCTCGCTGATCTGGCCTTCGACCTCGTGTTTGGGGTTGAAAATAAGAACTCGATGCATCTTGCCGTCGGAGACGAAGAGGCGGTCACTGTCGTCGATGGCCAAGCCGTTGATCCAGCCAAAATGCGCCTCGTAGCCGTTGCGAATGAGCGTGGTGTCGCGGGTGTCAGTGTTGAAGATGAAGATCGCACCGACTTTCTGATCCGCCACATACACCAGCCCCTTGGAATCGATTGCGATGCCGTAGGGTCCCAGTAACTGAAAGGGGAAGGTCTTGAGCTTATCGATGTTATCCTCTTGCTTGGTTCCGGCCACGCGGTCCATCCAGCTCTGCTTCTTCTTAGTTTCCGCAACCGGTGTGTAATCAATCTTCATGCCGGCGTAGTAGTTCAGATAGCGCACCCGCGCGATGTTAGGAGGATTGGGCCATACCAGCTTGGAAGTATCAATCCCTGCATTTGGGGCGGGTGCCGGTTGCGCAGGGGCGTCGGCTTTCTTTTTCTTGCCGCCGTACACGGAGACCGGCGAAGCCAGCCCCAGAACCAGCAGGATCACCAACGCCGCCAGCGTCCTGCTGTTGTGATTCGATTTGGAAGGAAGCGCGAACATTTCTAATCTCCTGTTGTAGTCTGCCGCATGTCAATCCTGCTCTTGTGGCAGTTGTCGCAGAATGCCATATTGTTCTGCTGGTCTTTCACGAGCAGCCCGGGTTGCGCCGAAGAGTGCGGCTGATGGCAGCTCAGGCAAGTCAGATGGGTCTTGACCTTGGTTATATCCGCTGGATTCATCACGTCTGAGACGGGGTGGCCCTGTACCGGATGGCCCAGCCCGAACCTCAGCGGCAGAATCGCGACTTTATTCTTCTGGTAATAGTCGTCCGGCAGCTTTACCTGGCCGTTGAAAATGGTCAGCATATGCTCGGCTTCCAACTTCCGCGGGACCGCGTCCGGTCCGTGGCACTCCAGGCAAAGCGCATTCCCCTTTGCCCGCAGCAGATGATCGTTGTCCCCGCCGTGCGGCTGGTGGCAAGTGGCGCATCCCTGCCCGAACGCAGGCTGGTGGTGCACGGGCTTCTTGCCGAGATCGGCAATGTCGCTGTGGCAGCCCAAGCAGATTTCCACCGAATTGGTCTTGGGAAGTCCCGGCTGCCGGCTGGCGTGAGGGCTGTGGCAGTCGGTGCAATCGCCCGCCGCCCCCGGATGCGGAACTTTGGCAGTTTCGATCAGCTTGGCTTTATCGTCGTGGCAAGTTATGCACAGTGCTTTGGCGTCGGCCTGCGTCAAAACGACTTTGCCGTCCTTTGCTGGAGCATGGCAAACCTCACACTGTTTGTCAGCAAAAGGCGGATGCATGAATTTGGCCATCAGTTTGGGCGCGGCGGACTGGTGCGGATCGTGACAGCTTAAGCAATCGGCTTTGTCGAACGGCTGATTCTGGTGCGCTTTCTGCAGGTCCGCACTCTTTGGGTCATGGCAATCCAAGCAGAGCGCCGGTGCCGCCTTGGTGAGATGGAAGTCAAATTCAGCCTTGCCGATCTCCCCGGTCTTGTGCGTGATGTGGCAGGTTTCACAGCCCATATCGAGGGCGGCATGGCGGCTGCCTTTTGCAGGCACATTCATGCCGGTGGTGTGGCAGCTCAGGCAGAGGTTTTCCTTTTCGTCTCCGGCAGTGGCCTTCAATAACTGATTCTTATAGTCCGAGGAATGTGGATCATGGCACTTCACGCAATCGCGCACCGCCGGAGGGTGGACTTTACCTTTCAGGTCGGCGGCATTTTTATCTGCATGGCAAGTCAGACAGAGAGCGTATGGAGTCGTTGTGATCAGCTTCACACGAGTGACATCTTTGGTGGTACGGATCTCATGGCACGCAGTGCAGCCCATGCCCATGGCTGAGTGGACAAACTTGCCCTTGGTTTTATCTTCATGGCAGGCAATGCAGGTAGAGGTGTCCGCCTTTGGGTCAAGGGGGACCGGATGCTTCGCGGCGGTGGCGCTGCCAGCAAGGATGAATACCACAATCAAACATGCTAGCGCGCTTAGCCCGCGAGTCATCCTGTGACTCGATTTGAATGATTCTGACGCCACTCGCACCTCTGCCTCCTCAAAGCCGCTGGTGCACGCATCTCGCCTTAATTCTCGAGCCCGGTCGATTCTTAAAGAATCCTCATAATAAATTGCAACCACGACAGTTGGAGATCGAGCTTCGCGACATGGCGCGTCGGAATTGTTGAAAGTTTCATCACCATGCGGCTTCTCCCCCAGTCGAATGGTCGAAATGACGCAAGTGGCTTGCTCCCCGTGCCGTGGATATCGCCAAGTCGACTTCCGCACGTGATGCATTTGTCGTCCCGGACATCGCAGAGCCTATCCTCTGCCTTTACCATCAGCCTGCGCCAAATTCCAATAGAAGTCCAATCCGCTGTGTGATATGGCTCAAGCCGCCCCTTTCGAGCCTTCGTGCCACCCTGAGCTAATTGTCGGGATTTCAGCAACTTCACTGAATTTTGTCGCAATGGCGTAATACGTGCTTTTCTGTCAACGGGGAAGAGGAAGCATGGCTGCAACCATCCATTCTGTCGCTCGGAAGACCTGGCAAACCCTAGGCGCGATTAAGACCGGCGTCGTTCTGCTCATTCTGGTCGTCATCGTCTCGGCGGCGGGAACGATGATTCTGCAGCGTCCCGCGACGGAAGCGGACGAGATGCAGAGGGCCTATTCGCCACAAATGCTGCGGCTCTTCGACGGATTGGGACTGACCGACGTTTTCCATGCCTGGTGGTTTGTATTGCTGCTGGCCCTGGTGAGCCTCAGTATCATTGCCGCCTCCGTCCAGCGATTCCCTAATGCATGGAGGTTTTTCTCGCGTCCCTATAAGAGTCCTGATGAGACTTTCCGCAAGGCGGTGCCAAACCATACCCTGATTCCGATACGGGACGAAGAAGCAGCATTGAGCGTAGCAGAGCGGGTTTTCCAAAAGGCGGGTTTCAGGCCGGAGCGGATTGTACGCGAAAACAGCTTCTCCTTATTCGGTGAGCGCAATCGCATTTCCGAATTGGCCGTTTATATCGTGCACGCGAGTTTGCTTCTTATCTTTCTTGGAGGCATCGTCGATGCGCTATACGGCTGGCGGGCATTCGTCACCCTGACCCGCGGACAAGAGTCGAGCCAGGTTGAGACGCAGAGCGGCAGCCAACGCAACCTGCCGTTTGCGATTCGCTGTGACGGCGCCGGCCAGGAGAATTATGTGGACGGCACTCCCAAACGCTGGTGGTCGGACTTGACGGTTCTGGAGAATGGGCAAGCTATCGTGCGCAAGCAGATCGTGGTCAACGATCCGCTGGTATATCGTGGCGTGCGCTTTTATCAAGCGAGCTACGGCAAGACCGGAAAGATCGACAAACTTCTGCTCACCGCCACTCCGCGGGATGGCAAACCGGCCCGGGACATCGCGATTGGTGCGGACGAAACTCTTCCGCTGGATCCTGATACAACGGTCCGCCTCGCTGAGTTCATTCCCGACTATGCGTTGCGCGATGGACAGGTGTACGCCCGTTCCAATTCCCTGGAAAATCCGGCGGCCCACCTGGTGGTGGAATCCGCTAATGGCGGGAAATCAGGTCAGTCTGTGAATGTCTGGCTTCCCCCGATCCCGGGCTTGGAGCAGAACGCATCTTCTCCGTACACCTTCGAAGGCAAGGACGTGCAGATGGCCTACTTCACTGGCCTGGAAGTTTCGCATGAGCCCGGGCAGTGGTCGGTTTGGGCGGGAGTTCTGCTCATGGGGCTGGGACTGGCTGTCGTGTTTTATTTCGTCCACGTGCGAGTGTGGGCCGTGCCGGTGCGCGATGCCCGCGGCCGGCTGATGCTTTGGATTGGTGGAACAGCCAACAAAAACAAAGATGTGTTTGAGCAACGTTTTCGCAAGCTGGTTGAACAGGTCGAATCAGAACTCAAAGTCTCATCGCAGCCAGGCGCCGAGGCGCCGGTCACTGCGCTTGCCGGAAGGTGAGATCCGGTAATGGAGGATGCATCTATGGCACGAACCGCAAGAATCGAACAGCAACCCGCCGCAACCGGTACGACGCTGGTCGTTATGGTGGGATTGGGAGTTGCCTTTCTGCTGTTTATGGCATTTCTAAACGTAGTCAAGAGCGGCAATCTGCTGAACGAATCCAACCTGCTGTACGCCGCGTTGATTTTCTATTCGGGCGCGGGAACGCTTTATCTGGGATTCGGGATCACCGGCATTCCTTCCTATGTCCGCTTCGCCTCGCTGGCAACGTGGGCTGGCCTGCTTGCCAATACGGGCGCCATTGCCCATCGCTGGTACGAAGCGGGACACCCGCCATTTGCCAGCATCTACGAAATGCTGCTTAGCTTCGTATGGACTCTCGCCGTGCTGACGTTGATTGCCGAGAAAAAATATGGTGTGAAGGTCATCGGCACCGTAACTATGCCCGTCGCGATCGTAGGCGTTGTGCTGATGCAGTTGCTGCGGACCGAAGTGCACCCGCTCGTGCCTGCGTTGCAATCGACCTGGCTGCACGTCCATGTCACGCTCGCCATGCTGGCGTACGCGGCGTGTGCGCTGAGCTTCGCGCTGGCCATGATGTTCCTCATCCAGGACAAGATGAAGACCGAGACCTTCCTGGCTGCGACCAGCCTGTTCGGCATCGCTACCTACCTCGGCGTGCTGACTCGCTTCGAGAAATGGGGCGGTCTGAGCGTGGTGGCCTGGAATCCGGAAGAAAAATCAGAAGTGTTTCTGGCCAAAGGGGTGCGCTTGTTTGTTGTGATCCCCGATCTTGGATGGCTCATGCTGTTGGTGCTTGCGGCGGTCGCTGCGCCACTCGCTCTGTATCTGGTCTGGCGCAAGACGGGCAATGAAACCTTCATCGGAATCGCAAACCGCGCGGTATTTGTGAGCATTCTGCTGCAAACCATGGCAGTGGTGTTCTTCCTGCTACGGGCCCGCGATGGCCGTTACGGTTCGCTCGATGCCGACGGTTTGTTCTCCACTAGTCTGTCGGCTAGCCCGTTCATTCTCTCCGGCCTGGTCGGCGGGGTCTTCGTTTCACTGCTGTACCTGTTGCTGCTCTGGCGGCGCCAGGATCTGGAGCGGATGTTGCCCAGCGCCGAGGAACTCGACCGCATCACCTACAAGACCATCGCCATCGCATTTCCCTTACTTACCCTCATGATCGCGGCCGGAGCCTATTGGGCCAATCGCACCTGGGGCTCGTATTGGAGCTGGGATCCCAAAGAAACCTGGGCAGCGATTACGTGGTTGGTGTACGCCGGATATTTGCACATGCGTATCACGCGCGGATGGCGCGGCCGTCGCGCTGCTTACTTTGCCATCCTGGGCTTTGCGGTGGTGATGTTCACCTTCTTCGGGGTGACGTACTTGCTGCCCGGAATGCACGCTTATGCTTAGCCGCAATCAGTTCGCGGGGAAGCCAACTCCGCCACCAATGGAGAGAGTCCGCACCACCGCTGCGGCCCGCCCTTCTCCCCGCTGGCCGGAGGTTAACGAACCCCCAATGCCCGCAGCTTCTTCGCAGGAGGACTTCCAAGTGAGTTCAGTGCGCGTCAACTGGCAACTTAAGGCAATCTTGCCGGTAGGTTTCGTACTGCTGGCGGGGCTGCTGCTCTTCATTTTAGCGACCGTATCTTTGCGGGACCCAGAACGCCACGCAGTCCTGATCGTGGCGGGGGCGGGAGCGGTCGCCATCTGTGCCGTGATAATCGTTGTGCTGGCCTACTTGATTCAGCGGCCCATGGTCGAATTGCAGGAGAAAATAGGGCAGGTCAGCGAAGGCAATCTGAACGTCGCAGTCAGCTTCTCCCAGCGCAACGACGAGATCGGGGACCTCGGTCGCAACTTCAACCACATGATGCAACAGTTGCGCGAGAGCCGGCAGGAGATTGAGCGGCTGCATCGTACGCAAATGTCCCGCGCCGAGCACCTGGCAACCCTCGGCGAGTTGGCCACAGGCCTGGCCCACGAGATTCGCAACCCGCTTGCCGGAATCGCCGGAGTGATCGAGATCGTTGGTCGCGATCTGCCCGCAACCAGTCCGGCGCGGGCAGTGGTGAAAGATGTTCGCTTGGAGATTGGACGCATCAGTCGCACCCTGACCGACCTTCTGGAAACCGCCCGGCCTCGCCGTCCGGAAGTTCGCCGGAGCAATCTCAACACTACCGTGGAACACGCCGTGATGCTGGCCCGCCAGCAGGTACTCTCGAGACCAATCAAGATCGAACTGCAGCAGGCGCCCGATATACCTGAAGTCGAACACGACAGCGACCAGGTTCATCAGGTGCTCCTGAATCTGCTCCTGAACGCTGTGCAGGCTATCGAGAGGGAGGGCATCGTGCGGGTCGATATTGGCTCGCGAGAAGGTTACGCCAGCGTGGTGGTGAGCGACACCGGTCGGGGCATCTCTCCCCAGAACCTGCCCAACATCTTCCGGCCTTTCTACACCACCAAAGGCGATGGCACCGGCCTAGGTCTGTCTCTTGCCCACCGCATCGTGGAAGATCATCATGGCCGCATTGAAGTAAGCAGCGTGGTTGGGAAAGGAAGCAAGTTTGAGGTACTGCTGCCATTTCATATGCCCACTGCCCAGGTCGCCGCCTCATAGAGCGTTCCATCAACCAAGGCCCACGTAGCCCCTGACGCCTCGTCCGGGCAGTTCAGTGACCCTGAGCACGGGAAGCCACGAAAGCAAACTCCTTCCATTTCGTAGTAAATTAAACACCGATGCCTGCAGAAAAAATCATGATCGTGGACGACGAGCGCCTGGTGCGCTGGTCGCTTCGCCAGAAGTGCGAGGAGTGGGGCTACCATGTGATCGAGGCCGATGCCGGGGAACCTGCGCTTAAACTGGCGCAACGTGAATCACCCGACCTGGTACTCCTCGACGTGCGCATGCCCGACCTCAGCGGCATCGAAGTTTTGGATCAACTCAAGAAAACTGGCGACGCGCGCGCCGTCATCATGATCACGGCCGATCCGCAACTTGACGATGTCAAAGCCGCGCTCAAGCTCGGGGCTTACGACTTCGTAGGCAAGCCAGTCGATTTCGATGAGCTTCATGTAACCATCAAGAACGCGCTCGAGGCCACCAGCCTGCGCGCCGAAGTCCAGACACTGCGCGGTGAAGTGCGCCGCGACGCTGGCTATAACAGCGTGGTCAGCGTCTCGCCAAAGATGACCGAGCTCATGAACTTCGTGCGCAAGGTTGCGTCCAGCGAGGCCACCACCATCCTGATTCAAGGCGAAAGCGGCACTGGCAAGGACCTCATCGCAAAAGCCATCCACTACGAAAGCTCTCGTCATGAAAAGCCTTTTGTCGCCATCAACTGCTCGGCCATCCCGGAAACGCTGATGGAGGCCGAACTCTTCGGCCACGAAAAGGGCGCGTTCACCGATGCCAAGCAGATGAAGAAAGGCCTGTTCGAGGCCGCCGACGGAGGCACACTGTTCCTCGACGAAATCGGCGAGCTCTCTCCCCTGCTGCAAGCCAAGCTGCTGCGCGTGCTCGAGGACCAGGTCATTCGCCGCGTAGGCGGCATCAAGGATATGCAAGTGGACGTGCGGGTGATCGCGGCCTCCAACCGCGATCTCGAAAAGGCGGTGCGCGAAGGCCAGTTTCGGCAGGATCTGTATTATCGGCTGGCGATTATTGCGATCTTCATCCCACCGCTGCGCGACCGCAAAGAAGACATCCTTCCTTTGGTGGACTTCTTCATCGACCGCTACAACCGCAGATTCAAGAAGTCGATTCGCGGTGTCACCGATGACACCCGCCGCCTGATTCTCAGTCATAACTGGCCGGGAAATGTTCGCGAGCTGAAGAACACCATCGAGCGCGGCATGATTCTGGAAGACGAGCCATTCCTGCGGCCAGTGTATCTGCCGTTTTCCGTAGGTGAATCGGGAGGCCGCACCGTCTTCGAACGAACTTCGCCCGCTGACGGCGGACAATCCTTGCCTAACGGCCGCACCCTTCCGCGCCTGTATATCCCGGAAGGCGGCACGTCCTTGGAAGAGGTCGAGCATGCCATGGTGGAACTGGCCATGCGCCAAGCCAACGGCAATCAAACCCACGCCGCCAAACTGCTCGACATCAGCCGTGACGCCCTTCGCTACAAGCTAAAGAAGTTCGGCCTGATTCGCGGAGACGAAGAAACCTCCCAAACCACCGTAGCCGAGGATCAGTGAGAACCGCTGCGAGCAGTCCGTAATTGAAACCATTGCCCCACGGCATGACTACGAACCCGAAACCCAATTGCGACGTTCGACAAAAGTTGGAGGTTCATAGGTGCGTCCGGACGCAAGCCGATTCTCCTCCCGGCGTGTGGACCACAACAAGATGGGACCCAACGATGCAGCGGTGAGGCGGGCGATGACCGGAAATTCCTTCTCGACTTCGCGGCGTAGTTTGTGAATCTGCTCGCTCACGCTACGATTGACCTTCTTGAATTCCCGCTCCATGGCCCAAAGTGCCGCATTATAAGCAGTGCTGAGCTTCTTCGCTTCTCGTGCGAAGCGCTCACGGACGCGCGTATCCGGGTAGTCTCTGTAGCGTCGCCAGCCGAGCAGCATGGTCTGGCACATGCGATAAAGACTCGGCCCATTGCGCTCGAAATCACGCCAGAACGCCCAGTCCAGAAACCTCTTTGAGTCCTCGCGCGAGATTGCGTGGTGGCGGAAGTTGAATTTGTACTGCCCGTGTGCATCGGCGAAATTAACATCCGTCAGCATTCGACCCTGATTAGACATTTCCTGGTAAAGGGGCGTGCCCGGAACCGGCGTGTAGAGCATGAACTGGTGGAAGTCGGTCTGGTAGTCAACCGCCGATTCGATTTCTCCCACGATGTTGTCCGCCGTGTGATGCTCGAGCCCGATGATGGTCGAGCCCTGCACTCGTATGCCATGTTCGCGAAGCTCGCGTGTGAGTTGCCCTACGTCCGAACCTTGCAGCTTGTTATAACTGGACCTGGGCGATTCCAAACCCATCCACACCCAGGAAATGCCTAGTTCGACCAGTTCCAGCATGGTGTATTTGCGAATCGCATTGACGGAAGCAAAGATGGCGAACTCCCAGCTTTTACCTGCCTGCTTCATGCGTTCCAGCAAGCGCATGGCGCGCGTGCGTTGAAGCAGGAAGTTCTCGTCCATCACAAAGAAGGAATGTACTTTGAGTTCGGACTCGATCTTGCACATCACGTCAAACAGTTCGTCCCCGGTCTGATAAAAGTTGACAAACTTCCCTTTCCCACCAAAGAAAGCAGACGTAGTACAGAAGTTGCATTCCATGGGGCACCCGACCGACGGAATGATGGTTGCCGCCGTCCCGCCCTTCCGTTGCGGCAGGCGTACGCCCATGATGCGTGTTTGTAGACCAGACACAATGGCGGGATGGCGGACGGGCGCGTGTTCGTCTTCACCAAGGTACCGACGCATCCACGCGATGCCTTCACCGCGCACGATGTGGTCCGCGTCGATCATTGCGTCCAGGCCGGGAATGGCAGCTACATGTCCGCCCACCACGATCACCGAACTTGGCGACAGTTCTCTCACAATGCGGCACATCTCTCGCACCTTCAAAACGTTCACGATGATCGAAGAGATACCAACGACGTCGTAGTGGTTCGTGGTTAATTCACGAGCAAAGGCTTCGCGCGTAGGGAAATCAAGCACGCTGCAGGGTGCGGAAATATTTTCCTGGATCAGCATGATGCCCCACGAACGATGGAACATACGCAGAGAGAAGCTGCCTTGCGCACGCGTGACCTGGTTATGGTAAAGCTCCATGGGATTGATGGAGCGGCTGCCAAATTCGTCGTCTTGTGCGTAAGGCCCAAAGACTGAACTCAGTAAAATACGAGCGTTACTGCCCTTTGGATGAGTTTCCATGTGATTTGTGTTTCGAGCGTAACCCTCGACACAATTCTTCGCAGTGACCTTTGATACAAGTTACAAAACTATTACATGACGGGGTTTGAAACCGGCGCGGTTTTCGAGATACGAACGCCACAAGTTGCGTCCGACACGGCCAAAAAAAAATACAGGGCGAGTGGTATACACCCGCCCTGCAACGTCCGCCTCCGGGCCGTCTAAAAGAATCCCAACGCCTTCGGGCTGTAGCTCACGAGCAGGTTCTTGGTCTGTTGGTAGTGGTCGAGAATCATCTTGTGGGTCTCGCGGCCGAAGCCCGACTGCTTATATCCTCCGAATGCGGCGTGTGCCGGATACAGGTGATAGCAGTTGGTCCAAACGCGGCCAGCCTTAATTTCGCGGCCCACCCGATAAGCGTTGGTGGCGTTGCGCGACCAAACACCGGCGCCCAATCCGTAGACGGTGTCGTTGCCGATCGTGATGGCGTCTTCGAGGTTCTTGAACTTGGTCACGGAAAGTACGGGACCAAAGATCTCTTCCTGGAAAATGCGCATCTTGTTGTGCCCGGTAAAGACGGTCGGTTTCACGTAGTAGCCGTTTTCCAGATCGTTGCCGAGGTGAGCTGGTTCGCCGCCGATTTCGCAACGCGCTCCCTCGCCCCTGCCGATTTTGATGTATCCCAAAATCTTCTCGAGCTGATCGCGCGAGGCTTGTGCACCCATCATCGTATTCGGATCAAGCGGATTCCCTACCTTGATCTTGCCTACGCGAGCGACGGCACGTTCGAGGAACTTGTCGAAGATGGACTCCTGAATTAGAGCGCGGGACGGGCAGGTGCACACTTCGCCTTTGTTGAAGGCGAACAGGGCAAAGCCTTCCAGCGCTTTGTCGAAGTATTCATCGTCGGCGTCCATCACGTCAGCGAAGAAGATGTTGGGAGACTTGCCGCCCAACTCCAGAGTCTGCGGAATAATCGGTTCAGAGGCGTACTGCATAATCAGACGGCCGGTAGTGGTTTCGCCGGTGAATCCGATTTTCGCAATGCGCGGATTGCTGGCCAGGGCTTTTCCAATCTCGCCTCCGGGGCCGGTGACTACGTTAAGGACGCCGGGTGGCAGCAAATCCCCAATCAGGCCCATCAGCACCAAAAGGCTGAGCGGAGTGTTGGATGCTGGTTTGATCACCACGCAATTTCCGGCGACGATGGCAGGCGCCAGTTTCCAGGCAGCCATCAGTAGAGGGAAATTCCAGGGAATAATCTGCCCGACAACACCGAGAGGTTCCTTGAAGTGATAGGCGATTGTGTCATTGTCAATTTCGCCCACTGTGCCTTCTTCGGCGCGGATGCAGCCGGCGAAGTAGCGGAAGTGATCGATCGAGAGCGGAACGTCGGCGGCGCGACTCTCGCGAATCGGTTTGCCGTTGTCCAGAGTCTCGGCGAGGGCCAGAAGCTCGAGATTTTCCTCCATCTTGTCCGCGATCTTCAGGAGGATTGACGAGCGGAGCGCCGGAGCAGTGCGGCCCCAAAGATCCTTGACTGCATGAGCTGCGTCGAGCGCCTTCTCGACATCTTCGGCCGAGGAACGGGCGATCTCACAGATCGGCTCACCGTTGATCGGGCTGTAATCGGTAAAATACTTTCCCTTCACAGGCGCGACCCATCTGCCGCCGATGAAGTTCTCATATTTGGATTTGACGCCGCCCTTGCGAAGCGTGTCGACCGCTTGCTGGACGGATGTTTGTTTGACGAGATCTGCAACTGCCATGACGATGTCTCCTTTTATGAAATGTTCAGAAACTATGGTCCCCGGTCTCTGGTGAAGATAGCGTTAGAGGTCGCGAGCGTCGGTGAGCCGCGTCACATCTCTCAGTGATGCTGGCCCAACCGCTCAAAAATGGATAGAGGCGGAACTCAGTGTTCGCCTCGTACGGCGTCCACCGAGTTCCACCTCTTTCTTAGTTTGCTGCAGCACAGAACCAAACGTTCCAAGAATTCAGGTGACCGAGGAATTCAGGACCCAGGAACTCAAGCAGCCGCGTGACTCTTAGCTGCCTTAGCACCGGCTGATTTCTTGGCACCCGACTCCGCGGCGATATCGAGTACGATCCGGCCGTTGACCTTCCCCTTCTTGAGCCGGTCAAAAATATCGTTGATCGATCCCAGCGGTTGCTCCTCGATAGTTGCCTTCACTTTGCCTTCGGCGGCAAACTGCAGCGCCTCCTCGAGATCTTTGCGTGTGCCCACGATCGAACCCCGCACGGTCTGGCCATTCAGCACCAGATCGAAAATGGAGACGGGGAATTCTCCGGGAGGCAGGCCATTCAGAACACAGGTTCCGCCACGGCGCAGCGTTCCGAGTGCTTGTTTGAACGCTGGAAGAGACACGGCCGTTACCAGTACGCCGTGAGCGCCTCCGATTTTCTTTTGAATCGCCTGTACCGCATCTTCTTCCTTCGCGTCCACCGTCACTTCGGCGCCAAGCTTGCGGGCCAACTGCAGCTTCTCTGGCCCAATGTCGATGGCCGCAACATGCAGGCCCATAGCCTTGGCATACTGGACAGCCACGTGGCCGAGCCCTCCGATGCCTGAAATCACAACCCACTCGCCGGGCCGGGCTTGTGTTTGTTTCAAACCCTTGTAGGTGGTCACGCCGGCGCAGAGAATCGGTGCCGCATCGATAAACGATAGTTTGTCCGGGATCCGGCCCAGGTAATCCGCTTGACCCAAAGCATACTCAGCAAATGTGCCGTTTACGGTATAACCTGACATCTGCTGTTCCGGACAAAGCGTTTCCCAACCGGTAAGGCAGAATTCACAATGCCCGCAGGCGCTGTGCAGCCAGGCGATTCCGACCCGGTCGCCTTCCTTCAAATGGGTCACGCCCGCGCCCAGCTTCGCTACAATCCCCGCGCCTTCATGCCCGGGGGTAAAGGGCAAAGTTGGTTTGATCGGCCAATCGCCGTCTGCCGCGTGCACGTCGGTGTGGCAGACACCGCTCGCAACTATCTCGACCAGCGCCTGTCCCGGCCCTGGGTCTGGAACCGGAACTTCCCGAATCTTCAATGCCTCGCCGAATTTATCGACGAAAGCCGCTTTCATTGTTTTCGCCATAGTTTTCTCCTAGGAGTTCACGGTTAGTTCGAGTGCGTACAGTCCTGTGAAGTCCGAATGAATTTGCATTAAATTGCCAAACGTCCGTCTAGTTCGTAGCGGGCGCACCACTTCACTTTTTCCCCTTGGATTCTTCGATTGTTCGTCCAGCGGAGCCGAAAACGGCCTCCGCTCAAAATGTAGACGCCATCATGGTCAATTCCATGCCCGCTGTATGTGACCGGGCGCACACGCTTATGTGTGCTTCGGCACGCGTCGCAACGACTGCACGTTGCACGCTTGCGAGCAGCTGGTTACGGTGCCAATCCGTAACCGGTGCCATGAGTTTCGCTGCTGCTTTCAGGATCTGGTGCCGGCAAGCGCCGTGTCGGGCGTCTGGAGGTGAAAGAGCCGCTGCAAGGCAGTGGTCATCTGTTCCTGCTCCAGCTTTTCTGGAAGTTCCTTGAGCTCGCGGGCCAGGGACCCCGCGATCCTCTGCGTCATCCGGGACATGACTGCATTTAACATTTCGTCCTGGTCTCTGGAGAACGGTCCGTTCTCCTGGCGAAAGGAATCCAGTTCTTGCCGGCAAATCTCGTCCAGCCGCATGCGCAGCGCCACGATGGTCGGTACCACGCGCTCCGCCATCAGCTTGCGGCGGAAACCTTGCGCCTCGGCTTGCAGAATCTTCTGTCCCTGGGCTGCTGCTGCTTCGCGCTCGCCCGCATTGTGGTCGACGACGTTTTCCAGGTCGTCGAGGTCATAAAGGAAAACGCCTTCGACGGCGCGCACGGCTGAATCGATATCGCGGGGCATTGCGATATCCACGATCACCAGAGGCTGGTCCTTACCCTTGCGTCCCCGAACCATAAGCTCGGCTTCTTCGCGGCTGAGGATCGTGTGGGGGCAGGAGGTCGAGCTGATGATGATGTCGGCATCTGCCATGTGCTGCCAGCGCTCCTCAAACGGAATCGCAAGGCCGCCGAGTTTAGCGGCTAGTTCAGCCGCGTGCTCAAGTGTGCGGTTGATTACCCGGACAGAGCTGGCACCGTGGTTGAGCAAGCCACGGGCCGAGAGTTCGCTCATCTTGCCCGCGCCGAGCAAGAGCACCTTTTTGTCTTCGAGAGTGCCGAAGATCTGGCGGGCGAGTTCCACTGCGGCGTAAGGAATCGAAACTGCTGCGTTACCGATGGCCGTCTCGCCGCGCACGCGCTTGGAGACGGTGAGTGCCTTTTGCAATACAGCATCGAGAAATCGGCCCGTTGCCCCCAACTTCTGCGCTTGCTGCCAAGCCTGTTTCACGTGGGAGACGACCTGAGGTTCGCCGACTACCATGGAGTCGAGGCTGGATGCGACTCGGAAAATATGGAGGAGGGATGCTTCATCGAGTAAACGGTAGAAGTGTTTCCACTCGCACAGCCTGAGCCCGTATTCAGCGCCGAGCAGCCGCATCACCGAGTTGGCGGCCAGGGTAACGTCGTTGGCCCACAGCCAAAACTCAGTGCGGTTACAGGTGGCCATCACAATGACTTCTTCGATACCTTCCGCCCTTGACAGCTGCACCAAAGCTTCGTAACGCCGGTTCTCGGCGATCCAGAAGCGTTCCCGCACTGCCACCGGGGCGGTGCGATAGTTCAGGCCAACGACCATTAAGGTGGGTTCCAAGACTTCATCTCCAATACCACTGCCTACGAAAAGCATGCTCCATGCCAAAGGGGAGTCTAGTGTCGCAAGAATAATCCGTGTGTGTTTTCATTGACTTAAGGTAGTTACGGCCCGAAGGGAAATGGGGATTTGTGTGGGTGCATTGCGGGATATCACGCTGGGCGGCGTCTTTTCGCCCCTGAGGTGTTTCACCACAGAGACCACAGAGTACACAAGACGCAGAGAAAGTCGCTGCAAACACAGCTCATGGGGTTCAGCTTGCACCCAAGCAGTTCCAAACGGTTTCTCGGTACGTCTGTTTTCCGTTCTGAGAGTCGGGCTCAGGGTGCGACTTCTACGGGCGTGGTGTCTTTCTCCTTCAAGCTGGTGGTGTGCGGCTGGTAGACACAGAACGGCTCCTCGTCGAGATAGTTGCCGGTGGCGGCATAGGCACGCGCGCGGCATCCCATGCAAACATTGCGGAATTCGCAGCAGCCACACTTTCCTTTAAGATTATTGACATCGCGCAGTTGATTGAACACTACCGAGTTCTCCCAGATGTCGGCGAACGATTGCTTCTTGAGATCCCCAGCCAATGCCGGCAAGTATCCACAGGGATAGACCTCACCCTGATGCGAGATGAAACACACCGCGGTTCCGGCCAGGCATCCCTTGGTCATGGCATTCATATCGGAAGGATGGGTTCCCGGATGTCCTACTGCGTGTCCGATCCCGTGAGGCTTCAGCTCGATTCCAGTTGAACCGGGCATCGCCATCTCGGTTGGACCGATGCCCGGCGGAGCCTGCGGCGGTTCGGGCATTGAATGTGCCGCCTGAGCGGCCGTCTGAGAGTGGCGTTCCGCAACCCGTCGTTGGCGAACCACGCGGAAGTAATGGGGTGCGCAGGTCGCCTTCATCTCGATGCCGCCTTCCAGAGAGCGATCATAGAACCAGTTCAACATCCGCTCATACTCTTCCGGTGGAACCATCTGTTCGGCCGCGATGTCCACGCCGCAGCCCACCGGCACCAGCAGGAAGGTGTGCAGCGCATCTGCGCCCAGTGATTTCGCCAACTCGAGCACTTGTGGAAGCTGATGGGCATTGTGACGGGCGACGGTGGTGTTGATTTGCACAGACATTCCCAGATTCTTCAGATTGCGGAAGCCGGCAATCGCCGCATCGAATGCGCCGGGAATGCCGCGGAAACTGTCGTGAGTAATGGCATCCGCGCCGTCCAGACTGATGGCTACGCGCCGCACTCCACTATCGACGATCATTTGCGCGACTTGTTTCGTGACCAGGGTGCCGTTCGTGGCCAGAGCTACGCGCAAACCCTTGTCCGTGCCATACCGCGCCAACTGGAAAATATCCGAGCGAAAGAGCGGTTCGCCCCCACTCAACACTAAGATGGGAGTGGATACTGCGGCAATTTGATCGATGATGTCGCACGCGGCTTGGGTGGAGAGGTCGGAGGGGGAACTCAGCTCGGTAGCGCTGGCCCGGCAATGAATGCAGCGGAGATTGCATCCTTTAGTCAACTCCCAGAAAACCAGTCTTGGTTTGTTCAGGTTTACTTGACTTGGATTCTGCCTGTTACCGTTTGCCGATGCCATATTACGATCCTCCATCCTCAGGGGTAACGATAGAAGAGGGGAAATGCCTCGGCGGTGATTGTCATCACCGGGAATTGTGATCCAGGTCACCACGCATAAACCCTTTCGTTGCTGGTTCTTGGCAACGCCCACGGCCAAAAACGCCTCGTCGGGGGCAAAGGGATTTCCTGTGGTGGATTCCGTAGTCCTCGAGCCGAGCTTTGCCCGGCCGCCCGGACGAGGCCGTCCGGGCTACGTGAGCATTGCGGCGCTGCTAGTTGTGGTTTGCGATCTCGCGCAGCGCTGCGGTGTTGCGAATCACCAGAGTCGAGCCTTTCGACTGTACGATCTGATGTTTCTTCATGTCGGCAAACAGCCGGGTCACGGTCTCTCGCGAGGTTCCGATCATCTGTGCAATTTCCTCGTGGGTGAGTCTAAGCTTCAATCGAGGTTCGGCTTTGGAGGCCTCTCCGTTCTTGGAAGTCCATTCCAGAAGCAGCTTGGCCAGTTTCTCGGCGGCAGAGTGCGACAATCCCAGCGAGCGCACCTCATTGCAAGCGTTGTGATATTTCTCGCTCAGCTGTTCTGCAACTTTGAAGCAGGCCTCCACGTCGTCCTTCAGGAAGCGAAGGAAGTCCTCGCGCTTGACGAAATTAACCTGGCAGGGATCGATCGTCTCCGCCGTCACTTCGTAGGGTTTGCCGGAGACGGTGGCGCTTAATCCCAACACCTCCCCGGGTTCGGCCAGCTTCACAATCATCGTTCTGCCGCTGGGGGAGTTAATAGAAAGCTTTACCGTGCCTTTGCAGAGTACAAAGATGCCGCGGGGCATTTGCCCCTCGACAAATAGCACAGCCCCTTGGGGGTACGCGGTCGCATATTTGATGTTTTCAAAGGTCTGCAGCGCGCTGGCGGGCAGATCGCAGAAGATACGATCAGCGCGCAGCTTGCATGTAAGGCAGCTTTCGACAATTTCCATTCCGTATGGTGAGAGCATGAACGAGCCTCCTGTGACACCTATTTAAGCCCGCCGACCAAGCTCACTTTGTCAGGTCGCATCTCGCGCAACCGGCAACTAACTGAGCCAGTCTCGTCTGACGTCAGTGTCGGTCCGGATGAAACGATTCGCTGTGCTGCAAGGCACACGCCAGTGTGATCTGCCTCACAAACCTTTCTCCACAGCCTCGTGTGACGCGGATCACAAGCCTCTGTGACCTGCCTTGCTGCGTCCATGTCCTGGATCGTCCATGCTTATGCAGTCAAAGTAGGAAGAGAAAATCGGACACACCCAATTTCGTATACCAGGGCAGGCTGATAACTATGAAGCGCAAGTTCAAGACCATGGATGCAAACGAGGCGGTGGCTTACGTCGCCTACCGGGTTAACGAAGTGATTGCCATCTATCCGATTACTCCTTCTTCCAACATGGGCGAATGGGCAGACGAGTGGTCGTCGCAGGGAATCCAGAACATCTGGGGAACAGTGCCCCATGTCATGGAGATGCAGAGCGAAGGCGGAGCTGTTGGAGCCGTCCACGGCGCGCTGCAGACCGGCTCGCTCGCCACTACATTTACGGCCTCGCAGGGACTGCTGCTCATGATTCCGAACATGAACAAGATTGCGGGAGAGCTCACGCCCACAACATTCCATGTGTCGGCACGCACGCTGGCCACCCATGCACTCTCGATTTTCGGCGACCATTCGGATGTCATGTCCTGCCGCACCACCGGGTTCGCCATGCTGTGCTCGAATTCTGTGCAAGAAGCCATGGACATGGCGCTAATCGCGCACGCCGCTGCGCTTGAGTCGCGCATCCCCTTCTTGCATTTCTTTGACGGCTTCCGTACTTCGCACGAAGTGAACAAGATCGAGATGCTTACGGAAGACGACATGCGCGCGCTTATCAACATGGATCGCATCATCGAGCACCGCCAGCGCGCGCTCTCGCCCGATCATCCCGTTTTGCGCGGTACGGCACAGAATCCCGACGTGTTCTTCCAGATGCGCGAACGGGCAAACTCTTACTACGAGGCTTGCCCAGAGATCGTTCAATCTGTGATGGACAAGTTCTCTGAGGCAGTGGGCCGCTCCTATCATCTGGTTGACTACGTTGGTGCGCCGGATGCTGATCGCGTGATCGTGATGATGGGCTCCGGAGCCGAAGTCGCTCACGAGGCCGTCGAGTCTCTCAACGCGCGAGGCGAAAAGCTTGGACTGCTGAAAGTGCATTTGTACCGTCCCTTTCCAGTGCAGGCGTTCCTTGCAGCCTTGCCTGCCAGCGTGCGCAAAATCGCCGTCCTCGATCGCACCAAGGAATCAGGAGCGATTGGCGAACCCCTTTATCTTGATGTCGTGAACGCGCTGCACGAAGGCGTGAAAGCCGGTTACAGTCCCCGGCAAACTCCGCCCGCGGTCGTGGGCGGACGCTACGGGCTCTCCTCCAAAGAGTTCACACCCGCTATGGTTAAGGCGGTTTACGACAACCTGAAGGGCGACCAACCTAAAGATCACTTCACCATCGGCATTCACGACGACGTCAGCCATACCAGTTTGTCCTATAACCCCGAAATTTCCACCGAGCCTGACGATGTTGTCCGGGCCATGTTCTATGGCTTGGGCGCGGACGGCACAGTTGGAGCGAACAAGAATTCGATCAAGATCATTGGGGAGAACACGGATAACTACGCACAGGGCTACTTTGTCTACGACTCGAAGAAGTCAGGCGCGGTAACCATTTCGCATCTCCGCTTCGGACCGCGGCCCATTCGCTCCAGCTATCTCGTCTCAAAAGCGAATTTCGTCGCTTGCCACCAGTGGATATTCCTCGAGCGCTACGACATGCTGAGCGCTCTGGTTCCCGGCGGCACATTCCTGCTCAACAGCCCGTTCAGTAAGGATGAGGTTTGGGAGCATCTCCCCCGCCCGGTTCAAGAGCAGATCATTTCGAAGCGGGCGAAATTTTACGTGATCGACGCCTATCAAGTGGCGCGCGACACCGGCATGGGCAGCCGCATGAACACAATTTTGCAGGTTTGTTTCTTCGCCATCTCCGCCGTTTTACCGGGGGAACAAGCGATTCAGGCGATCCGCAAATCGATTCGTGACACCTACGGCCGCAAGGGCGAAGAGATCGTCCAGAAGAACATGAAAGCCGTAGACGAAACCCTGGCGCACTTGTTCGAGGTGAGAGTACCCGCTGAACTCACCAGCACGATTGAGATGCCGCCGCCCTTTTCTCCTTCCGCGCCGGAGTTCGAGCGTGATGTGCTGGGCACGATCTATGCGGGACGCGGCGACGAATTGCCGGTCAGTGCTTTTCCAGTCGACGGCACTTTTCCTACCGGGACCGCGAAATGGGAGAAGCGCAACCTGGCGCTCGAGATCCCCGCCTGGGATTCGAAGATTTGTATCCAGTGCGGAAAGTGCGCCATGGTTTGCCCGCATTCGGTCATCCGCATCAAGGTGTATGACACCAAAGAATTGCAAGGCGCTCCGGCAACTTTCAAATCCACGGAGACTCGCGACAAAGAGTGGCAGGGCCTCAAATACACGATTCAAGTGGCGCCGGAAGACTGCACCGGTTGCGGCATCTGCGTCGAAGTTTGTCCGGTGAAGAACAAGGCCGAAACCCGGCTTAAGGCGATTAACATGGTGCCGCAGCCTCCGCTGCGCATGCCCGAGCGCGAAAACTGGGATTTCTTCCTCAAGATTCCGGAAATGGATCGGCGCAACATCAAGGTCACCAACATCCGCCAGCAGCAAATTCAGGAGCCGCTTTTCGAGTTTTCTGGCGCCTGCTCGGGCTGCGGGGAAACTCCATATCTCAAGCTGATGTCGCAATTGTTTGGCGACCGGGCAATCATCGCCAATGCCACTGGATGCTCGTCAATCTACGGCGGCAATCTGCCCACTACGCCCTGGACGAAAAACGCAGCCGGCCGTGGACCCGCATGGTCGAATTCTCTTTTCGAAGACAATGCGGAGTTCGGCCTGGGCTTCCGGCTCTCCATCGACAAGCAAACCGAGTTTGCGCAGGAACTGGTCCGGCGCGTGTCGGGAGCGCTTGGCGAAGAACTCGCTACCGCGATCCTCACCGCACCACAGAAGGACGAAGCCGATATCTATGAACAGCGCCAGCGCGTGGACCTGCTCAAGGAAAAACTCCAGGGCGTGAATTCCATGGACACCAGGCAACTGCTGGCCGTTGCCGATCTGCTGGTCAAGAAGAGTATTTGGATCGTTGGCGGGGACGGTTGGGCCTATGACATCGGCTACGGCGGCCTCGATCACGTATTAGCCAGCGGGCGCAACGTCAACGTGCTCGTGCTCGATACCGAGGTTTACTCCAACACTGGAGGTCAGGCATCGAAGTCCACACCGCGCGCCGCAGTGGCAAAATTCGCGGCTGGCGGCAAGCCCGGTCCCAAGAAAGATCTGGGGCTCATCGCCATGAGCTACGGCAACATTTATGTCGCCAGCGTAGCCATGGGCGCGCAAAGACGAACACACGCTGAAGGCGTTCCTGGAAGCCGAGGCTTACAACGGACCCAGCCTCATCATCGCGTATTCGCACTGCATCGCGCACGGCATCAACATGACCACGGCGATGTCGAATCAGAAAGCGGCAGTCGATTCCGGACAGTGGCTGCTCTATCGCTACAACCCCGAACGGGTCGCACAGGGTGAGAATCCGCTGATTCTCGATTCACGAACACCAACTCGCAAGGTTGCAGATTATCTGCAGATGGAAACGCGTTTCAAGATGCTTACCAAGAGTAGTCCGGAAGAGGCGAAAGTGCCTCTGGCGTGAGGCACAGCATGATGCCGAAACCCGCTTTCGTCTTTATGAATATCTGGCGCAGCGAAAGGGCGACAAAGAACCGGCCAAGGCCACGTCCAGCGTTGCCAGGCCGACGGAGACGCCGCAAGCTGCGTCTCTACAGAAGACGTGAGACGGCGGTAGAGACGTTGCTTGCAACCTCTCCCGCGAGGAGAAATTATGATCGACCTCAGCACTAATTACCTGGGTTTAAAGCTTCGTACACCTTTGGTAGCTTCAGCATCGCCGCTATCACAAGAGATCGACGGCATCCGCCATCTCGAAGATGCCGGCGCCTCCGCGGTTGTGTTGTATTCATTGTTCGAAGAACAGCTACGACAGGAGAGCTTTGAGCTTGAACACCATCTGGCTGCTGGAACAGACAGTTTTGCGGAGGCAGCTTCGTTTTTCCCCCAGCCAGCTGAATTCCACTTAGGCCCCGAGGGCTATCTGAATCACATTCGCAAGGCCAAGGAAGCAGTATGGCATTCCGATTATCGCCAGCCTCAACGGCGCCACCCTGGGCGGTTGGACCAAGTATGCCCAGCAAATCGAGCAAGCTGGAGCCGATGCCATCGAGTGCAACATCTACTTCATTCCGACCGATCCCGGACATTTCAGGCCCTGCGGTCGAGAAGACATATATTGATATTCTCCGCGCAGTAAAGATCTCTGTTCACATTCCGGTGGCCGTCAAACTCAGCCCTTTCTTTAGCAACATGGCCAATATGGCGAAGCGGCTCGACGAAGCTGGCGCGAACGCGCTCGTTTTGTTTAATCGCTTCTATCAACCAGACATCAATCTCGATGAGTTGGAAATCCAGCCCAACGTGTTGCTCAGCACGCCTCAAGCGCTACGGCTTCCGCTGACCTGGATCGGTATCCTTTACGGTCGCATCCGCGCCAACCTGGCGGCGACCAGCGGCGTGCATGGCCCGGAGGACGTCATTAAGCTGCTGATGGTCGGTGCCGACGTCACCATGCTCTGCTCCACGCTGCTCCGGAATGGCATCAACCACCTTCGCTACGTCGAAGCATGGTTTGCTGGAGTGGATGGAAAAACACGAATACGAATCGGTTCAGCAGATGAAGGGCAGCATGAGCCAGATTCGCTGTCCGAATCCTTCCGCTTTCGAGCGTGCGCAGTACATGAAGGCGGTCAAGGGTGTGCAGCATGTAATGGTCACCGGCCGCGAGGCTTGGAGAATCTAGCGGAGAATAGAATTCGCTCTAGCGCCACACAGCTGAGAGCATCACAGCAGTATGGGGACATAGTCTAAGTGGGTAGAACCTCGGGCCGGCGAGCGGAGTCGTGCAGCGTCTCGAGCCGCGAAATGTGGGCAGACAATCAGGGAGGATCATATGGTTACTAAACAACAAGCGCTCGACTACCACTTCGGCACGCGCCCAGGAAAAATTGAAGTCACTCCCACCAAGCCCTGCCGTACTCAACGTGATCTAAGCCTGGCCTACACCCCCGGCGTGGCCGATCCGTGCCTGGAAATCCAAAGGAACCCGCACGATGCTTTCAAGTACACTGCCCGCGGCAATCTGGTCGCCGTCGTGAGCAACGGGACCGCCGTCCTCGGTCTGGGCGACATTGGTGCGCTTGCTGGTAAACCCGTCATGGAAGGCAAGGCTGTCCTCTTCAAACGTTTTGCCGACGTGGATGTCTTCGACATTGAAATCAACAGTCACGATCCCGACGAAGTCATCAAGGTCTGCCAGTTGCTTGAGCCCACCTTCGGTGCCATCAACCTGGAAGACATCAAGGCGCCGGAATGCTTCTACATCGAAGAGACTTTGAAGAAAACGATGAAGATCCCGGTCTTTCACGATGACCAGCACGGCACCGCAATAATTTCGGGCGCCGCGTTGCTTAACGGCCTGGAAGTTGTTGGGAAGGACATCAGTAAGATCCGCGTGGTGGTGAACGGCGCGGGGGCCGCGGGCGTTGCATGCGCTGAGCACTACGTCCGTCTGGGCGTGAGCCGCGAAAACGTCATTTTGTGCGACACCAAGGGAGTGATCTTACGAGGGCCGCACCGCAGGTATGAATCCCTACAAAGAGCGCTTCGCGGCCCATACCAGCCTCCGCACTTTGGCGGAGGCCATGCAGAACGCCGATGTGTTTCTCGGCCTGTCCGTGAAAGGCGCAATTACGCCGGAGATGGTGCGTTCGATGGCCCCTCGCCCTATTGTCTTTGCCATGGCCAACCCAGATCCCGAAATTACCTACGAAGAGGCCAAGGCAAGCCGCGATGACGTTATCATGGCCACCGGGCGTTCGGACTATCCCAACCAGGTGAACAACGTGCTTGGATTCCCCTTCATCTTCCGTGGCGCCCTGGACGTTCGTGCCACCGTGATTAATGAAGAGATGAAGCTTGCAGCCACCCGCGCTCTGGCAAGCCTGGCGAAGGAAGATGTGCCTGACTCCGTTTGCCGCGCCTACGGAGTCGCGCGCCTGAAGTTCGGCCCCGACTACCTGATCCCCAAGCCGTTTGATCCGCGCGTGCTGGTGTGGGAGTCCTCGGCCGTCGCCCAAGCCGCGATGGAAACCGGAGTGGCCCAGGAACCGGTTAACATTGCCGAATACCGCGAGCGCCTCGAGCGTCATCTGGGCAAGGCTCACGAGATCTCGCGCATGATGATTCACAAGGCGCAGGCCAAACCCAAGCAGGTCGTCTTTCCCGAGGGAGACAACGAGAAAATCCTGCGAGCCTGCCACTCGATTTTGGAAGAAAAGATAGCCACGCCCATCCTGCTCGGCAACGCTGCAAACCATTCATGCCAAAACGCTTGAGCTCGGATTGGATCTCGAAAATGCGCAGATTGTCGATCCAGTCTGCATCGCCGCTTCGCGAGGGCTACATCCAGGAACTGTTCCGCCTGCGCCAGCGAAACGGTGTCACGCTCACTGAGGCGCGAACCCTTATCGACGATCGCAACATTTTCGCGTCGATGATGGTGCATATGGGAGATGCCGATGCTTTGGTCTCCGGCGTCACCCAGCGCTTCCCCGACACCATTCGCCCGGCGCTACAGATCGTCCGCATGCGCGAAGGCCTGCACAAGGTTGCTGGATGCTACCCCATGATTACTCGCAAGGGAGACCTATTGTTCTTGGCCGACACCAGCGTCAATATCGATCCCTCCGCGGAAGACCTGGTCGAAATCGCCTTGTGCGCCGCTCAAGAGGCTCGGCGGTTTGACGTAGTGCCGCGAGTTGCCATGCTTTCCTTCTCCAGTTTTGGCAGCACTAAGCACCCGTTCGTGCGACAAGGTCCGGAAAGCAGTCGAGCTGCTGCACAAGGCCGACCCGACCTTGATTGTGGATGGAGAGATCATGGCGGATGCCGCCGTCTCTCCTGAAATTCTGGAGCAGACCTATCCGTTCAGTTCGCTCAAAGGCGGTGCCAACGTGCTGGTGTTCCCCGACCTCGCCTCCGCCAACATTGCCTGCAAGCTCCTGACGACGATTGGAGGCGCCGAGACGCTTGGCCCCATCCTCATGGGTATGACTCGGCCCGTACATTTGCTGCCACGGGGCGCCGAAGTGGAGGAGATCGTGAACGTGGTCGCCATCGCGGTCGTGGACGCGCGTGAAACCGAGCTAGCTGCGGCGATACCGGCGATCACGAAGTCGGTCGCGCAGTCAGACTAATCGCTTTCCGTAGTTTCAAAAGCTCTGGGCCAAGTGGACTGGTTTTTGGAGGAATCGAAGCCACTCTCACCGGCTACGCCCATGAAACCAGTCCCGGCAAGCCGATCAAAGCCGGCCAGACCAAAGGTATGGCGGACGATCGGAGTCCATCTATGGCGGCGGAAAGAATCGGCACTCCAAACGGACTGAATGCTAGTAAATGCAGTAGCCCTCCAAGAAGGCTGGCATCGCCTGCATTTCGCTAGACGCAGGGATCCGCAGAAAGTTCAACGGAGCCCCGAGTCTTCTTGCTGCCTCGCCTTACTCTTTCGGACTTCTGTTCCAAGGGGAGCGCTGCGGGTTCCAGTTATGAACTTCCCTTTCAAAGTCCCCGGGCTGCCTTTGGGCACATGAAGCCACTGGTTCCTTGGACGGACCCATCGCGCTGCTGTGTTCCGACAAGCACTTCTCCAGCTTTTCGCGGACACCGCTGTCGTTCAGCAGGCCGATGAGTTCGGCCCGGCGCATCGGGTCGAGCCCCTGGAGTAATGGACACCTTAGAAGATCCTGGTCATTCATGACGTACTCCCAGCGCGAAATTGCTGTCACTGTGGCCGCCGCGCATCCGGTCAGATTCGATTAAAAGGCTTATTCGACTCCAAGGCGGTGATTTTGAGCACTGGTTATCGTGAGGCAGGTCACAGCGCACCCTACCACGTGCCCGAGGTGGTCAGATATTCATGGATCGACTTGGCAGCGCGCCGTCCGGCGCCCATGGCCAGAATCACCGTGGCGCTTCCAGTAACGATATCGCCACCCGCGAAGACGCCTTTTCGAGACGTCCTCTGAGTCATAACGTCAGCTTCGATGTAATTCCGCTTGTTGGTATTCAGACCCGGCGTGGTGCTCTGGATGAGAGGATTCGCTCCCGTGCCAATCGCGATGACGGCAACCGACAAGGGGATGTCGAACTCCGAGCCCTCGACCGGCACCGGACGCCTGCGCCCCGACGCGTCTGCTTCGCCGAGTTCCATTTGCAGGCAGCGCACCGCGTTCAGCCAGCCCTTGCCGTCGGAGAGGAACTCGATCGGATTGGTCAGCACGCGAAACTCGATGCCTTCCTGCTGCGCGTGTTTCACTTCTTCCTTGCGCGCCGGCATCTCCGCTTCACTGCGGCGATAAAGCACATAGGCCTTGCCTGCGCCCAGGCGCAGAGCTGAGCGGATGGCGTCCAGCGCGGTGTTGCCGCCGCCAATCACGGCTACGTTCTTGCCGTGGAGGTCGAGCATGGGCTCGTCGTATCTGGGGAACTCATAAGCGTGCATCAGGTTGATGCGAGTCAAAAACTCGTTCGCTGAATAGACGCCGTTCAGATGTTCCCCGGGAATATTCATGAACTGAGGCAATCCCGCGCCCGTCCCAATGAACACAGCGTCGTAACCCTCTTCTTCGAGCAGTTCGTCGAGGGTCACAGTTTTTCCGACCACAACATCGGTTTCAAACTCCACGCCCATGGCGCGCATGTAGTCAATCTGCTCGCGGATGATCTGCTTGGGCAGCCGGAATTCGGGAATGCCATACACCAGCACGCCCCCCGGTGTGTGCAGCGCCTCGAACACATGGACCTGGTGTCCCTTCTGCACGAGATCGCCCGCCGCAGTCAGGCCGGAAGGACCGCTGCCCACGATGGCGACTTTCTTCCCCGTAGGTGGCGCCTTCGGCAGGTTGCTGATATCCAGGTGGCGCTGCTCATAGTCAGCGACGAAGCGCTCCAGATATCCAATGCCCAACGGCTGAACCTTCTTGCCCATCAAGCAGCCGCCTTCGCAGTGGTCTTCCTGCGGGCACACTCGCCCGGTGATCGCTGGCAGCACGTTGTCTTCGCGGATTTTGGCGGCCGCCCCCATGAAGTCGCCGGCCACGATCAACTGCACGAAGTCTTTCACCTTGACGCCCACCGGACAGTCGGTCGTGCAAGCTGGCTTGGCACATTCCAGGCAGCGCGATGCTTCCTCCCGTGCCAATTCCTCGGAATAGCCCAGGTTCACTTCGGTGAAATTCGCGGCTCGCAACAGCGGAGGCTGCTCCAGCATGTGCTGCCGGGGAATTTTCATCCGTGCTTTCAGGGGCAAGACATTCAACGAGGACTGCTTCGTAGGTTGTGTCATCGTCCAACTCCTTGCAACGCGCATGCACTGTTTTGGATCCGGTAGTCTCGCGCTGGAAGTTTTCCATCGACTTCTGCTCGGCCGTCCGGTACATCGAATTGCGCTGCACCAGAATGGCGAAATCCACGCGATGCGCGTCGAACTCAGGACCATCCACGCAGGCGAACTCGCTCTTTCCGTCGATCAGCACGCGGCAGCCGCCACACATGCCGGTGCCATCGATCATGATCGGATTCAAACTTACGATGGTGCGGATGTGCTCTTTGCGCGTCATTTCGGCCACCGCTCTCATCATCGGGATGGGACCGATGGCGAGCACCAGATCGATACGTGTGCCGTTCTCGATCAACTGCCGAAGCTTGTCGGTGACGAAGCCCTTATCCGCGTAGCTTCCGTCATCGGTCGTGATCATCAGAGCGTCGCTTACCTCGCGTAGCTCGCGCTCCAGAATGACCAGCTCTTTATTGCGAGCACCGACGATGGTGATCACACGATTGCCCGCGCCCTTCAGGGCCAGCGCCGTCGGATAAGCCATTGCTGTACCTACTCCGCCACCCATCACCACCACGGTGCCGAACTGCTTGATCTCCGACGGTTTCCCCAGCGGCCCAACCACATTCAGGATCTGATCGCCAGTATTCAGCGAGTTGAGCAGGTGGGTGGTTTTGCCGGCGGACTGCACCACAATGCGAATGGTGCCGCGTTCGGGATCGGAGTGTTCGATGGTGATGGGGATGCGTTCGCCCTGCTCGTACAGACGCAGGATTACGAATTGTCCGGGTTGTTGCTTACGTGCAATGCGTGGCGCCTCGATCACAAACCGCTTGATGCCGGGCGCCAAAAACTCAGCGTGCTGGATTTTGAACATGTCTCCTCACGGCATGCCTTACGGGAAGATTCTCCGCGATGCGGGGCCCGGTGGCTGTGACATAGGTCACTGGCGGGTGCGAGCGGGATCACGCATCGCCCGGCCAATCCGCCGGCTGTGTTACTCACAGCGTCCGGTGATCGTCGTCACAGCGCGATGGGTGAAATAGGGCCACACTTTAATCAGAAGGTGGATGTTTTAACAGGAGGTGGCTTATGAAAGCCTTGCGCGTCATCATCATGATTCTCACGGTTGTCGTGCTGGTCCTGGCCATAACCCCGATCGCTGCGGGCCAAAAGTCCGAACCGGGCGTCACAGTTCCGAAGTACGACCCGAAGGTCGAAACTACATTCAAAGGAACGGTCGAAGAGGTAAGGGACCGTCAATGCCCCATGAGCGGTGGTATGGGCTCACACTTGATCTTGAGACTGTCCCCCAGCAGCACGATTGAGGTCCACCTCGCGAGCACGAAGTTCGTAAAAACCTACGATCTGGTCTTCAACAAAGGCGATATGGTCACCGTGGTTGGCACGAAAGTGGAGTTCGAAGGTGTGGAAACGATCTTTGCCCGAGAAGTTACCCGTGGCACTGAAACCTTCGTCTTCCGTGACAAAGACGGCAAGCCCATCTGGTAGCGACCCGCGGAGCTCTGGAGGGTATGGTAGGTGACTTCGCGACACAGCCTCTTCCGCAGAGGTGAGTGATCGCGCGTCACGCCGCGCACTTCGTCGTCTTGGAGCCAAGCGTCGCAAAGGAGTGACCCATGAAATACATCCTTCTCATCTTGGTAATCGCGGCCGCGGTCCTTGTGATCGCAGGGCTCCGTCGCGCTCTGCGGACGTATCTGAAGTTTCGTGGAAAGAGGCTGGTCTCATGTCCGGAAACGCACCAGCCTGCGGCAGTGCGCATTGGAGCAGGGAAAGCAGCGTTAAAAGCAACAGTCGGGAACGAGCAGCTGAGGTTGAGTGAATGCTCTCGTTGGCCTGAAAAGGAGGGCTGCGGGCAAGATTGTCTAGAGCAAATCCAAGAGGCGCCGAAGGCGTGCCTGGTTTGGACGATCATTAACCGGTGGTATCAGGGACAGCACTGCGTGTACTGCAACAAGCCGTTCGGAGAAATCCACTGGCACGATCATCCTCCTGCCCTGCTCGATTACGAGGGTAACAGCGTAGAGTGGAACCAGATCCCGGCCGAAAAGCTGCAAGAAGCCTTGGGGACGCACTGGCCCGTTTGCTGGAACTGCCACATCGCCCACACGTTTCGCCGGGAACATCCCGAACTCGTAGTGGATCGGCACCGTAATTGATGCCTGCCATACTGCGAAGCAAACAATAAATGCCGGCGCCGCGGCCTTCCTTACACGCATTGCCAGTTGTGTTCCAGACTGACAATTTCAATCGGCATGGGAACGCGCCTGTTGCACCATGTCTACCAGGACCTTTCGAGCTTCTGCGGGACTGCGTACCTCTCGGAGAAATGCGATGCGGGCGCCACGCACGCCATCATGCGTCTTCAAACGCACATGGAAGCCGAGGCGATCGACTGCCGTCATGGCTGCTTCCTGTGACTCGATGCGAGCAAATCTCTGGACCAGCAGGATGAGCGCATCGTGGTGGTCGGCGTTCATGTGCTGAATGATGTCGGCCATTGAGTCGGCGAGAGGGTCGGGTCGGCTGTGTTCGTATTCGGAGGCAGATACCCAGCCCATCACACCGAAGCCGCCCACGTAATAAACGTCGACCACGTCCATGCGGTAAAAAGAAAAGTCTTCAAAGTCTACCCAGTATTTACTATTGGCATAGCGTGCCAGATAGAGCTCGCGAGCCTCCGCCACCGCCGGCTCTGGTATAGGCATCACATTCCCGACCAGCGTCACCCTCGATGCTCCGAGCGGATCGCCGCTGGCTTCCTCCTGGGTGACAAGCAAGCTGGCGCGGGAGTCGGCCTGCAAATTTTGGGTATGCATGGCCATCGTGCTGATCAGAAATATGGGACGCCCGTGATCGTCCAACCCGTAGGGCATCACTGATCCGAAGGGAAACCCGGGCTGTTTCCGCGAGAGGCTCGAGAGGCTGCCCACGCGGCCCAGATAGATCAGGGTACGCGCACGCTCACCGAACGTGGGCTCGGGGACCGAAGGCTGATCGCCGGTTGGCCCAGGGCCTGCATGTTTCTTGTTGGGTGAAGAGGTCATGATTAGTGTCTCCCCTGAAAACTGGAACGACGGGCCACTGATTTCCGGGGTTCAGTGCGCGCCGAATCCAATCGAGCGGCGAGATCGGCGAAACCGGGCGTCGGGCCCTTCCAGCGCAGTTGGTCCACATTATCGAAGAGCGGGATGTCAGTCCGAAGCGTTGCGAGAGTCCGAAAAAGCAGTGCTCGCTCTCGTTTGCGGGAGAGCGTGTCTGCGAGAGCGCTCGCGTTCGTGGCGTTCACGTGCCACTCGCGATAGTCCAATGGTATGGATTCGAGATGGACGAACTTGGCAAGCACCGCAGCCGACGATTTCGCACCCCAGCCTTTCAGTCCCGGATAGCCGTCAGCCGCATCGCCCACCAGCGCCAAATAATCGGGGATCGACGCGGGTGGCACGCCGAATTTCTGAATCACGCCTGTTTCATCCAAAATGACGCGCGTCCTCCGGTTCAGCTGCACAATGCGCGTACCGCGGACGCATTGTGCGAGATCCTTGTCGGGCGTGCAGATGATCACACGCTCCACCCGGGGGTCATCAGCCCCCTTGAAGGCGGCGGCAGCGAGCGCGTCGTCGGCCTCGAATTCCACCATAGGCCAGACAACAATGCCGGCCGCTGAGAGGACGTCTTCAAGTAAGGGGAATTGTGCTGACAGGTCGGGTTCAATGCCTTCACTGGTTTTGTAGTCTGCCCACAGCTGGTTGCGGAAGGACTCGATCACGTGATCGGTTGCGACCGCGAGGTGCGTGGCACCTTCCTTCATCATGCCCAGCACTGATGCGAGGACGCCGCGCACGGCGGCGACCTCCCGGCCGTCCGAATCCCGCGCGGAGGGAAGCGCGTAGTAGTGCCGGAACAACTCGTATGTGCCGTCGACTAAATAGATTTCCAGGGCGCATCTCCGACCCAACCCAATAGGACCACTGAGGGCTCAATCAACTCGTGGCGGAGTTTGATCCGCCGCGTCGAGAATTACTTGGCTGCTTGCATGTCGACCACGCTGTTCCATCCATCGCCCGGGTTGTACTCCGTGATTGACGCGGCCACATCGGCGGTTTTTGCGCCCAAGTCTTTTTGATAGACGATGCCCTCCCGGTCGACGATAAACGTCATGATTCCCGAATTCCCGTATTCAGCGGGGTAGGCGACGAATGCAAATCCGCCCGTCATTTTCCCGTTGACCACATAGTCCTGCGCGCCTCCTTTTGCTTTATCCCCTTGTTTGCTTAGGATACGAAAATAATATCCGTGGAAGGATTGATGTGCGTTCGGTTGCACCGTGTATCCCTCGGCGGTCGCGAACGCCGCCAGCGGTCCGAGGGGGCTCTTGGGCTGTCCCTCGGGGGCTGGCCAGTAGAGGCCGTTCTGTTTTCCCTCATCACTGATGAATTTCTGGGCGTATTGCTTCGCGCCATCGTGAGGTTGAGAGTGGTACTCGGCTTGAGCATCGGTTAGCGCGCCGCAGATTCTTATCGCGGCCAATTCGTTGCGGCCAATCCTGCGGGAGAGAATTTCGTCTTTTCCGGCCGCAGCGTCAAAGTACCACTGCCCAGATCCGTTCTGCTTCAGCGGAATGGGGAAGGGAAAGTTATCGACGCCAAGAACCAGAATTTCGGATTTGTCATCCATTTTTCGCCAGCGGTTCATGGTTTCATACGCCGCGATAAAAGCTTGAACGGTTTCCTTGTTCTGTGTGGCATCGCCGGAGTCGATGATTTCTTTCGACTGTGGGCCGAAGATCGCCAGGATCGTGTCCTGATTGCCCGATTTGGCCGCTGCCAGGAGCGCCTTGCCGGCTTCATCCGGGGAGGCGAATGTCTGGGGCCCCGCTGGAGCTGGAGGTTCAGGTTTACTGCACGAGGTCGGCAGGATGGTCAGTGCGAGAATGAAAAGAATGTGGGCGCCTGAAAGATTGGCCTTGCGGTGTCGTACCAGCTGCAACATACACATCCTCCGAAACACTTATTGCCGGCTTTTAACCATCAGTGACTACAATTGAGGTTTCCTGTTGATAACCACGCAAATCATCTGCGGCCACCCCAGCCGCCGCCGCCGCCACGACTCTGCCAACCCTGAGCGCTCGCTGATCTCGCGCCCCAGCCCCCGCCGCCTGATCCGCTGAACGCCGATGATCCGCCGCTATGGTCCTGCTGCCCGTAACCGTGTGGCTCGTTCTGATAGCTCGATCCGCTGGGTTTGCTGACATTGTTCCAGCTTCCGTCGTCGTTTTTCTGCCAGCCGCTCCCTGTATTCTTGTACTGATTCCCATTGGCGGTGGCGTACTTGTTGCCATTTGCGGTCTCGGCCGCCGCACCGCTGTTGTAGGCGCCGGTACCACCGACTGCCTTTCCTCCATTCGAGGTCTGGACAGATCCGACGGACCCTTGCGCGTCCGAATAATGCTGCGAATAAGCGGACTGCCCATTCTTGGAAACGGTCGAGCTTCCCCAGCTCGAATACGCGTTCGAACCTTGATGGGTAGCGCCATAGGCTCCAGTGCTTGGGTTATAAGCCTGGCCCACCTTTTGTGTGCCATAGGCGGTGCTCGTGGAGGCGCCGCGTGCATAGGTTCCAGTCGACGGGTTATAGCCTTGGCTGTAATGAGCTGAGCCGTAAGCGCCGTAAGCGGACGTGGACGTGCCGTAATAGCCGCCGTGCCAGGCAGCGTTTCCGTAATACGCCCCGCCGTGATACACCACTGCCGTGCCGTGCCAGCCGCAGTTCCAACTGCTGTACCCCCAGGCGCAACATCCACCGCTCATCATCGCACCGACGGCGATTCCGGCGCCGAACGCAAGAATGCCGGTTGTGACCAGGGCGGCTGTGCTGTATCCCGGCGTCACATAGGGATAGCCGTACACGACCGCCGGGTTGTACTGCGGAACATACACAATTTGTGGACTAGGGGATTGAATGACTATGACTTGCGGTGACTGCTGCACGACCGTGATTTGAGAACTGGACTTCAGATTTCCAGCCGCCTTGGCTTTGGCGCGCAGGGTTTGAATCGCAGTCATGACGTCGGCGGACTGGTTGTGGTATGCCTCACCGAGCGCCGAAGTCCAGCTGAGATTCTTTGCCAGGTTGTCGAGCACGGAAGGGAACTGCACCAGCGCCTTAATGCTCGGATCCCAGGATTGGGTGTCGACGGCCTGCATCAGCGCGCTGCCGGTCAGGTTCTGATTCTGCTGGAGCCAGTAGTCGGCCACCCCGACCTGGTCGGGAAAGGTCGCAGCCGCAAGAATCTGGGCTACCAACGCGTCTGGATACAGCGCGATCGGCGCAACCAACCCTTGCAGCTCCTCGGGGGTCAGCGGCGCACCTTGTCCGGCATACCCGGGCGCTGGAGTGCTCTGCCCCTCGATTTCGAGCGGCATGGTGACCGCAACCAGCATGACACACAGGAGCATCGACAAGATCTGTTTGTTAAGTGCCGTGGTCATTTTGCCCTCCTTCGATGGAAGCGTTTTGGAGATGTTAGCGTTCGTCGCAGCGGGACGGGCCGAGACTAAATTGGATAAGCTGGGATTTCCTTTTCAAGATTGAAGATGCAAAGGATTGTACACCTGACTGGCTTGTTTTCGCTTGGTATGGACGGCCTTCGGCGGCAACTGTTTCGATTGGGCCCCGAACCACGCTGGTGCTTGGGCCTTCCTGAAAAATCAAGTAACATGAATGTATGATTCTCCAGAGAAATTTCTTATTTATTCGATTGCCGGGCCGCCTCGAGCAGGTGAAAGTGATTTGTCTCAACCGGGCGGAGGGTGTTTCTTACGCATGAAGTCCTCTTCCGCTCTGCACTTCAAAACCTATCTGTTGATTCTGTTGATGGTGATTTTTGGTCCCCTGGGCAATGTTCTGCTCGGCAAGGGTATGAAACGGATTGGGGCGGCGAGCATCGGATCTCCAGGGGAGGTCCTTGATCTCCTTTCCCGGGTGCTGACGTCGGGCACGATTTGGCTCGGCATTGGGTCTCTCATGACCTTCTTTGCAGCCTACATGCTGGTGCTCTCATGGGCGGACTACAGCTACGTTCAACCGGCCTCGTCGGTGGCTTACGCCATGGTTGCGCTGCTGGCGCACTTCATGCTGCGCGAAGTGGTTACGCCTTTGCGCTGGCTGGGAGTGGTGATCATCTGTCTCGGCGTTCTGGTGGTTGGGCACACGCCGCCGCGTACTACGGAGCCCACGTAAGTGCGCGAACTTATCTTCTATCTGTTAATTATTGGCGCTGGGACTGGTGGTGAGCTCTGCGTCAGCCGCGCCATGAAGGTTGTGGGCGAGGTCAAAGATTTTCGCCCGGCTGCCCTCTTGGGCGTCGCCTCACGCGCGTTGCGGGTTCCGTGGATGTGGGTCGGTCTCGGGTTGATGGCGACGGCATTCTTCGCGTTGCTGGCCGTGCTATCGGTGGAAAATGTCAGCTTGGTAGTCCCGGTCACAGCGCTGAGCTACGCGGGGGGCGCACTTGGAGGGAAATTCTTTCTCGGAGAACAAGTCACTCGTAGAAGGTGGGCGGGTGTGCTCCTGGTTTGTATCGGTGTTGCTCTGGTAATCGTGGGCCGGCGGTGATCCAAGCAGGTTCTGACTGAAGGGCACGATCTTTTGATTGTGCATCGTCAAAAAGACCGTTACGATTGCTTTTCAGCCTAGACAGCTAGCATTGCCGTGGTTCGGGGGGACAGCCTCGGAAGGCAATCCATGGGATAGTTGCCAGCTGATTTCAAGAAAATAGAAGAGGTGCAGGCATTTGTGTGGAATCGTCGGTTTCACCCACAAACATTGGGTACCTGATTCCGAACGCATTCGGGGCGCCGCCGCTACGCTGATTCATCGCGGGCCGGACCAGCAAGGTGTGTTCCAGTCGAACCTCTGTTCGATGGGGGCGACGCGGCTCAAGATCATCGACCTGGGTTCCGGCGACCAACCGATCTTGTCCGAAAACGGCGACGTAGTCGTTGTGTTCAACGGCGAAATCTACAACCACCAGGAGCTGCGACGGGAGCTAGAAGAGTTAGGCCATCGTTTTTACTCGCACTGCGACACCGAGACAGTTCTTCACGCCTTCATCGAGTGGGATACAGATTGCTTCGCGCGTTTGCGAGGCATGTTCGCCATCGCTCTGTGGACGAAATCGACCAAGCGGCTGGTGCTGGCGCGCGATCGGATGGGAATCAAGCCGCTCTATTTCGCGCGGCGCGGAGAGGACCTGTTCTTCGGGTCGGAATTAAAGGCAATTCTGATCCATCCCGAAATTGAGCGGCGATTGAGTTTGGACGGTCTTGACTGCTATCTGTCATTGAATTATGTGCCGTGTCCATGGACGCTGGTAGAAGGCATAGAGAAAATTCCTCCTGGGCAATGGCTGGAGTGGCGGGACGGCAAGGTTTCTTCCGAATCCTACTGGCGTTTACCGAACGGGGCTGTTCGTGATTGGACTCTCGAAGCTGCATGCGAGGAATTAGACACTCTTCTAAGGCAATCGATTCGTGAGCACATGATCTCCGATGTGCCGCTGGGCATGTGGCTCAGCGGAGGGATTGATTCGTCTACGATTTTGCACTACGCGGCAACCGAGTCCAACGCGCCGCTCAAGACCTTCTCGCTTTCATTCCAGGGACGCAGTTTCGACGAAACTCCATACATTCGCGAGGTCGCGCAGCGATACCAGACCGACCATGAGGAACTGGACCTCAATCCGGACGCCGACCTGCGGACTGCGATCGAAGAATTCGCATATTACTCGGATGAGCCGTCGGCGGACGCCGGAGCCCTTCCCGTCTGGTTCCTTTCCAAGCTGAGCAAGACCAAAACCACGGTTAGCCTCAGTGGCGAAGGTGCGGACGAACTGTTTGGCGGCTATCTCACACATCGGGCGAACCGCCTCGCTGCCCTCGCACGCCGACTGCCACGAAAGGCTCTCCAACTCGCACTCGGGGCGCTACGTGCATGGCCGGTTTCCGATGAGAAGATCAGTCTCGAATACCAACTGAAACGATTTCTCGAAGGCTCCTTGATGACTCCCGAGTGGGCGCATGTTTACTGGAACGGAACCTTCTCCGAAGCGGAGAAACCCGCTCTGTTGCGCACACAACTTCCGCCCGCTCTCGACCGCATTCTTGGCGAACTGCGCCAGCGCTCTCCGGCCGGCGATGACCTGGCGCCATATCTGGAGTTCGATCAAAGATACTTTCTTCCCGACGACATTCTGAACAAGGCGGATCGCATGAGCATGGCGCATTCGCTGGAAGTGCGGCCGCCGTTTCTCGATCACCGGATCGTCGAATTCGCCGCCACCCTGCCGGCATCGCTCAAAATTCGGGGTTCGCGGCAAAAGGTTCTTCTGAAGGAATTGATGCGGGACAAGCTACCACCCTCGGTTCTTCAACGGAAAAAGGTCGGCTTTGACATCCCGGCACACGATTGGCTTAGAGGCTGTCTCCGCCCGCTGATGATGGAAGTCTTGATGGAAGGTGCATCAGATCACGCGGGACTCTTCCGTCGAAACGTGATTGAGAAACAGATCCAAAATCACCTGGAGAGACGAATCAATGTTGGATATCACTTATGGGGTTTGATGGTGCTGTTTCTGTGGATGAAAAAATGGGGGATCCAGGCCGCGGAGTCCGAAAGAACGAGCGTGTGGATACCGGAAAAAACTGGTACCTATACCTAGGCGTTGTACTCGTTGCCGGAGCCATCTACCTGGGATGCATCGTTTCTCCGCCCTCCCTCATGGATGATGTAGACGCGGTGCAGGCGCAGATCGCGCGCAACATGCTGACCTCTGGCGATTGGGTCACGGCGCGGCTCGACGGCGTGGTGTATCTCGAGAAAGCTCCTCTGGTGTACTGGGCTATGGCGGCTGGCTACGCGATCTTTGGGGTGCACGACTGGGTCGCGCGCATTCCGATTGCCTTGTCAGCCATTGCGCTTTGTTGGTTGACTGCCGCCTTCGGCGTGTGGGCCTTTGGCAAGCGAGCAGGATTTTATGCGGGTCTCTGCATTGCCACGTGCATTGGGCTGTTCTTGTTCACTCGGGTCCTGATTCCCGATGTGATGCTCACCTTCACCGTCGCTTTAGGCATGTGGGCCTTTCTTCGCGCCTTGGACGAAGAGGAAGCTCATCCGCGGTTTTGGGCCGTCGTGCTGGCCGCGAACCTCGGGGTTGGTCTCCTGCTAAAGAGTTTGATCGGAGTCCTGTTTCCACTTGCGGCCGGGGTGATCTATCTTGGGATTACCCACCAGCTGTTTTCCGCGGCCACATGGCGAAGGCTGCATCCCCTCAGCGGATCCCTGATCGTCCTGCTCATTGCTGCGCCCTGGCATATTCTTGCTACCTTGCGCAATCCGCCTTACTTTGCCTTCACTCTTCACGGGGGGCCGGGACAATATCATGGTTTCTTTTGGTTCTTCTTCATCAATGAGCAATTGCTCCGCTTTCTGAATCTGCGCTATCCGCGAGACTACAACACCGTGCCTCGCCTTTACTTTTGGTTGCTGCACCTGGTGTGGCTGTTTCCCTGGAGCGTGTATTTTCCCGCGATTGCCAAACTCTCCTACAGACCGACGGATCGGGCCGGACGAACTCGACTTCTGGCGCTTTGCTGGGCTGCCTTTGTGCTCATCTTCTTTACGTTCTCCACCACGCAGGAATATTATTCGATGCCTTGCTATCCTGCGCTTGCGCTCCTGTTAGGTTCAGCGATGGCGATGGGAGGCGATTGGATCAGGCGCGGCACGCGTGCATTGGCGATCATTGCGGCATGCGCCGGGATCGTAACATTGGCTCTGTTTGTTCTCACCCGCAACCTTCCCGCACCGGGAGATATTTCGCAGGCACTGAGCCAGCATCCGGGCGCCTACAAACTCTCTTTGGGGCACATGCAGGATCTCACTCTCGCGTCCTTCGCCTATCTCCGGACGCCGCTTTTCGTGGCTGCAATCGCCTTCTGCATGGGAGCATTGGCGATCTGGATATTCGCCGGCCAGCGTGCATTTCTGGCCGCGGCGCTGATGATGATACTGTTCTTCCATGCTGCTCGGCTCGCCATGGCTGTATTCGATCCGTTTATGTCTTCGCGGCCGCTGGCGGAGGCGCTCTTGAAATCGCCGGAAGGAACGCTGATCGTGGATCACCACTATTACACATTTTCTTCCATCTTTTTCTATATGAACCGCACCGCGCTGCTTCGCAACGGTCGCTTCTTCAATCTGGAATACGGAGCCTATGCTCCCGGCGCACCCGATGTGTTTATCGATGATTGGCAATTCAAGAGTCTGTGGCTCAAGCCCGAACGTTCGTACATCGTGGCGAAGCAGAATGTGGTTCCTCAGCTCGAAGCCCTGGTAGGAGCTGCAGACCTTAACGTGGTTGCAGCGAGCGGCGGAAAAGTGGTTCTGACCAATCATCCGATTGATATTTCTCGGGCCGAACCGACAAAAGCGGTCGCCATGTTTTAGAATGGTTGTTACTCGAAAAGTGGGAAGCTTGAGACGAACTGTTCGACGGTTATCCGACGAAGTGCGTCATCCGGTAACGCCGTGTGGAGTTCCGGTAATCATGCTTCAGAAAATGTACAGCAAGGGGGCCAAATGAAGGTCGCGGTGCTCGGAGGAGACGGCTACTGTGGTTGGGCAACTGCCTTATATTTGTCGAGCAAGGGGCATACCGTTGCCATTGCCGACAACTTTGCACGCCGGCAATGGGATCACGAGCTTGGCGTACAAACACTGACGCCGATCCTTCCGCTTTCGGATCGACTGAGGGTTTGGCAGGAGCTGAGCGGCAATACCATCGAGCTCTTTGTCGGCGATGTGACGGAGTACGACTTTCTCTCCGAAGTCGTCAAAGATTTCGAACCGGAAGCGGTGGTTCATTTTGCCGAGCAACGGGCCGCTCCCTATTCCATGATTGACCGCAAACACGCGGTTTTCACCCAGGTTAACAATGTCGTGGGAACGCTCAATCTGCTATTCGCCCTGCGCGAGTTCCAGCCCGATTGTCACCTCATCAAGCTGGGCACGATGGGTGAATACGGCACGCCCAATATTGATATTGAAGAGGGCTACATCACGATCGAGCACAATGGGCGGAAAGATACAGTGCCGTATCCCAAGCAGCCGGGCTCCTTTTACCATCTCTCGAAGGTGCACGACAGCCACAACATCATGTTTACCTGCAAGGCATGGGGACTGCGCGCCACGGACCTCAATCAGGGGGTGGTCTACGGAACCATGACCGACGAAGTAGCGCTGAGTGAAGCTCTCATCAATCGCTTTGACTACGATGAAGTTTTTGGCACAGTGCTCAATCGCTTCTGCGTGCAGGCGGCCATCGGACACCCGCTCACGGTGTACGGCAAAGGAGGGCAAACCCGCGGGTTCCTGGATATTCGCGACACCGTACGTTGCGTCGAGATTGCCTGTTTGAATCCGGCGGCTCAAGGGGAGTGCCGGGTCTTCAACCAGTTTACCGAACAGTTTTCGGTTTTGGACCTGGCGCGAATGGTACAAACGGCCGGCGAAAAGCTGGGCCTGACGGTCGAAGTCGATCACCTGCCCGATCCCCGAGTGGAGGCAGAGCAGCACTATTACAATGCGAAACACTCGAAATTGATCGAACTTGGCTTGGAACCGCATCTGCTTTCCGACTCACTGTTGGACTCGCTGATGAATGTGGCGTTGAAATATCGCGACCGGATCGATCCGGCGGTGATGCTGCCGCAGATTAACTGGCGCCAACCCCGTAACGAGCGGCGAGTGCAGACCAGTCGAGAGCCGGTGCCGGTGGTCGAAGCTTCGCTCGAAATCGTGGGCGGGTCTGCCGGAAAGACCAACGGAAACCCTCGCGGTGGGAAGAGAGCGCGCGCCGAGTTGAATACCAAGGTGGGACGCTGACGGCGGGCTGAGCCTCAACCTGCGGGCTCAGCACCGGTCGGAGTCACGGGTACAAGCCTGCCGTCGCGGATGTAGTATTGGCCATCCCGCCAGCGAATGCTGTTGCGAGCGAAACTCGTCAGCCAAATAATGAAAGCCATGGCATCCCATACCGGGATCAGCCCCAGCTTCTTCCACAGCGAATCTTGTTTTAGCCCCCAAACACCAACCATCCAGGTCATCGCAAACCGCAGGATGAGGTATGTGCCGAGATAACCGAACGCAACTCCAGCGGAGGGGTGGACTGCAATCGCCGCCAAAGACCAGGGCAATCCCTGAGTAAGAAGCAGGCCGAGATGTCCCCAGGGCCGCATGTGCCGCATGACTACGACCCAGCGCAGGCGTTTGTGGAGCAGGTCGCGCAGAGACCCATAGTCGGCAACGGTCAAGATAGTGTAGGACAAGAGTTCAACTTCGTAGCCTTGTTCGGCGATGAGGCGGCCCACCAGCAGATCGTCGGCGGGACGGTCTTGAATCGCTCCATAGCCACCGAATCCGGCCAGTCGCGTGCGCGTGGTCGCGATGGTCGGCCCCAACGCAAACTTCACTCCATCAAGCTGGCGCGCAACCAGAATTCCTGCGTAGAAGTCGGAAAACATTCCAATCGTCTGCAGGCTCTCGGTTAGTGTTTTGTCTTCGATGGGCACGTAAAAGCAGGTCACAGCTCCCACCTTGGAATCGGCCAAAGGCGCAACTACGGTGCGGAGGTAGTCAGGCCGGGCCCGCACGTCACTGTCGCTGATTACGACGACTTCGTGCTGAGCCTCGCTGACCAGGCGTGCCAACTTGACCACCTTGTCGTTCGATCCTCGTCCGCCCGAGCCGAACAACACCCGAATGCGCCGCTCCGGAAAATCACGGGCTAGTTTCTGCAGGATAGGCACTACCGGGTCATCCTCCTCGCCAACACAAAAGAGCAGTTCGTAGTCTGGGTAGTCTTGCCTGCAGAAACTAGCGAAGTTCTCGTAAGCATCGGGATCAAGCCCGCGAATCGGTTTTAGATTACTCACCGGCGGAGTGAAGTTATGACCAGCTGCGCTTCGACGCGAGGCGAAGCGAAAGAATTGCCACGAACTGTATAGCGCAATCAAGTAATAGATGAACGGGATGGCAGCGATGCCAAGGACCACATAGCTGATGCTAGACATCATCCGGTCCCTCGTGCGCAGAGGACGAAGAACGCTGCCGACGGACTCGATGAGCCCCGCGCCGTTCCGAACCAATGGTCCCCGCAGTAATAAATAGGAGGGCGATCTGGCGTTCGTCGTCTAGCTTCGTGATTCGGATACCTCAATTGCGAGCGTAGTTCGAACAGTTCTCGCCTTGCCGAGCATAGCAAAAAGGCGGTCGTAATTCGAACCTCGGCCAAGGTACTCTGAGTTGGTCCTGCTGTCTGCCCATTTTCAGGCCGGTCCAAGGCCCTCTGAGCCGCAGAAAGTTCTGGGCCGGGAACCGCGGCGCAACCACGCGCCCTGGAACGGTTTCCTGCGAATGCCACTGCATGATGCCGAGTAGCTTCGACTGGCACGCAGTTCATAACCGTCAGTCTACCCAGTCTGCGCATCGCTCACAATGGCAACGAAGGTCAGTCCAGGTCCGGACATCTTGCCCTTATTTCCGCATCCCGGGACCGCTTGGTCGGCGACACCTGCGCACCTACTGGGCGGCCTAATGAAAATTGAGGAAGTGACGATAGGTAGCTAGAGAAGATCGAATCGAGGGCGTTTCCTATACTCCGGGAACTTCGCCGAGGAAGGCCCGCTCCACGAGGCGAACGATCGGTACTCCAGCCGCGGAGAGGAACGCAGCAATGAGCAACGACAGCGACATCGTACAGGATTTTCTGATCGAGAGTTACGAAAACCTGGACCGGTTGGACCGTGAGCTGGTTGGTTTGGAAAAAAATCCTGAGGATCGCGACGCACTGGGCAGCGTGTTTCGCACTATCCATACGATCAAGGGCACCTGCGGATTCTTGGGCTTCAATAAGCTGGAAAAGATGGCCCATGCCGGAGAGAATCTGCTGACTCGCCTTCGGGATGGGCAGCTCAAGCTCAACCGTGAAGTGACTACCGCGCTCTTGGGCACGGTGGATGCGGTCCGGCAAATGCTGGGCAGCATCGAAGCCAGCGGGTCAGAAGGGGAGCGCGACGACGCCGACCTGATTGCTACGCTGACCCGCCTGCAGCAGCCGACCCAGGCGCCGGCGAAGGCCGCGACTCCAATTTCGGAGAACACTTCAGAAGCGGCCGCGTCGCCGTCGTCGATCGGCGACATTCTGATGCAAACGGCGGGTGTGACCTCGGCCGAGATTCAGCTTGCAACTGAGAAGCAGAGCGAGGGCGACCCACGTCGTCTGGGCGAGATTCTGGTTGAACAAGGCGCGGTCCGGCCGGCCGATATCGTGGATGCACTGCGCATCCAGCAGTCGTCGCGGGCGCACGCGGCTGCAGACAGCAGCATCCGCGTCGATGTTGGCTTACTGGATAAGGTAATGAATCTGGTGGGGGAACTGGTGCTGGCGCGCAACCAGGTGCTGCAATTCGCCCGCCGCATGAAGGACACCAGCTTTCTCGCCGCCTCCCAGCGTTTGAACCTGATCACCACCGAACTGCAAGAGGGCGTAATGAAGACCCGCATGCAGCCCATCGGGAACATTTGGGGCCAGTTCCCGCGCACCGTGCGCGATGTCGCGGTCGGTTGCGGCAAGGAGGTGGGCATCGAGATGGAGGGCAAAGAAACTGAACTGGATAAGACCATTATCGAAGCGATCAAGGATCCGCTCACGCACCTGGTGCGCAATTCTGTAGACCATGGCATTGAACTTCCCGAGAACCGGGTGAAGCTTGGCAAAGACCGAGCGGGGCGCTTGATTCTGCGCGCTTTTCACGAGGGAGGGCAGGTCAATATCGAGATCAGCGACGATGGCGCGGGGTTGAACGTCGAGCGTATTCGCAAAAAGGCGGTCGAACGCGCGTTGATCTCTCCCGAGCAAGCCACGCGCATGACGGAGCGGGAAATCTTCAATCTCATCTTCCTGCCCGGATTCTCAACCGCGGAAAAGGTGACGAACGTATCCGGCCGCGGCGTGGGCATGGATGTGGTGAAAACGAATGTCGAAAAGATCGGCGGCACTGTGGACGTTCAGTCCACCCTGGGACGGGGGACGACGGTGCGGGTGAAGATTCCTTTGACCCTCGCCATCATTCCGGCGCTAGTGGTGACTTGCGGCGGCGAGCGCTACGCCATTCCCCAGGTGAGCTTGCTCGAACTGGTACGGCTCAAGGCCGACCAGCTCAGCAAGGGCATCGAACTGGTTCATGGCGCACCCGTCCACCGGCTGCGGGGACGTCTCTTGCCGTTGGTCTATCTCAGCCGCGAACTGAACCTGGGTGCCGATAGCCGTTTTCCTTCGGGGAGCGACGGCGCCATCAACATCGTGGTGGTACAAGCCGATGAGCGGCAGTTCGGACTGGTCGTCGATCAAATCAACGATACAGAAGAAATCGTAGTGAAGCCGCTGCGCAAGCAACTCAAGACAGTTAGAACATTTGCGGGCTCGAGCATCATGGGGGATGGAAAAGTGGCTCTTATCCTGGACGTGCTCGGCTTGGCGCAGCGCGCTAGCGTGGTCAGGGAAACCAGGGACCGCGTCCTGAGTGAAAAGTCGACTGAGTCGGTGGGGAGCACGGCAGAGAAACAAACCTTCCTGTTATTCGCGGGGCCCGGCGATTCGCGGATGGCCATACCGCTCAGTACTCTGGCGCGGCTGGAAGAATTTCCCGTGGCGCAAGTGGAAATGTCCGGCCGCCAATGGGTTACGCAGTATCGCGGGCAGATCCTACCCTTGATTCGGCTCAATGTGGTGCTGGAAGAGCGCCGCAATAAGCTGCGCGCCCTGCAGGCTCCGCCTGCGCCGGGCTCGGGACCGATTCAGGTGCTGGTGCTGCATCACGAAGGACGCTCATTCGGCCTGGTGGTGGAACGGATTCTGGACATCATCGAAGACCGGGCGGAGGTGAGGTCGGTGGCGACCCGGGCGGCGGTTCTCTATTCCGTCGTGATCGGCGAACGGTCACGGAATTGCTCGATATCCCGGCCATTCTGCGCCGCGCGGACGTGCCCGCGACGCGGCGCGGTCCAGCAATGAGATCGACAGAGGTTGCAAACTAAATCATGGCCCACACTTCACAGTTTTGCACTTTTTATCTGGACAAGCTCCTGTTCGGGGTGGAATTGAAGGGGGTTCAGGAAGTCATCCGCTCGCTAGAGATGACCAAGGTGCCGCTGGCGCCGGAAGTCGTGAGCGGCCTGATCAACCTGCGCGGCCAGATTGTCACTGCGGTCGATCTTCGGCGGCGACTTGAACTGGAGCCGAGTCCGCCGGGCATGCTAACCATGAACGTGGTCGTGCGTTCCGAGGATGGCGCGGTCAGCCTGCTGGTGGATGAGATTGGCGATGTGGTTGAGGTCGAAGAGAGTACTTTCGAGCCGCCTCCAGAAACCCTGCGCGGCTCAGTCCGGAGCATGATCGTCGGAGTCCACAAACTGAACGACCGGCTGATGCATGTTTTGGACATCGAAAAGGCTTGCCAGATGACAGAGGTCGCCGAGACCGCAGCGGCAGGGCGATAGCCGGGGTACCGGTTGGCAGCGCCTCTGAGCTGGGAAGGATGGGGAGACAAGGGGAATGAGACTCACACTTGGGAAGAAACTGGGTTTAGGGTTCGGCGCGATTCTCGCGTTGATGGTCTTCACCTCCACGATGAGTTACCTGAAGTCAGCGAACATCAACCGGAGCCAGGACGTCACGTTTGAACTGCGCTACCCCACGCTCGAAATCTGTAGGAGATTGCAGCGAGATCTGAATCAGACGCAGAGCAAGGGCCGGCAGGTAATTCTCGAGGCAACCGAGCCGGATAGAAGAGACCAAGCGCGGAAGGTGTTCGGTGAAAACTGGGGCGAGGTCGAAAAAGATGTGGCCCAGTTGGACGAGTTTGCACCCAAGTGGTCCCTGCAAGAGAATCGCGACCGGTTGGCTGCGGTGAAGCAGCACCTTCCCGTGCTCCGGGTAGCTCAGAGTCTGCCATGAATCACGCGACAAGCGGCGAGCGCGATGCCGTCACTAAAGCCGGAAATGAATTCGCCGACCAGGCCACCACGGCCAACGAGGCTATCAAGGGGGCCGTTGGTGACATGGCGGATTCTTTCATTGCGCTCTTGGCCCAGAACAAGGAAGACTTACATGCCGAGAACCGCTCACTCAATCTGGTGATGGGGCTAGCCACATTCCTGGCACTGGGCAGTGGAATTTCCGTGGCAGTTTTTCTGAGCCGTAACATTGCTGGCGCAACCCAATCAGTACTGGAGCAGGCGGAGGCTATCGCGGCGGGTGACTTAACTCGTAACGACCTGAAGGTCCGCAGCCGGGACGAACTTGGCGACCTTACCACTGCGATCAATAAAATGAGCGGCAGCCTAAAACGCATGATTCTGGCCATCGCGCAGAATGCGGTTCAGGTCGCCGGCGCGAGCGAAGAACTGAATAGCACCAGCCAGCAGATCACCGCCAACTCTGAAGAAACTTCGGCCCAGGCCGACGTGGTCTCAAAGGCGGCGCAGGCGGTCAGCCAGAACCTCCAGACCGTCGCCACCGGAGCGGAAGAGATGGGCGCCAGCATCAAGGAGATCGCCAAGAATGCCACCGAGGCTGCGAAGGTCGCAACCTCCGCCGTAAAAGTTGCCGAAACCGCCACCACGACCGTGTCGAAGCTGGGAGATTCCTCCACCGAGATTGGACAGGTGATAAAAGTGATCACTTCGATTGCGCAGCAGACGAATCTGCTGGCTTTGAACGCGACCATCGAGGCCGCAAGGGCAGGCGAAGCGGGCAAGGGGTTTGCCGTGGTGGCCAATGAAGTGAAGGAACTGGCGAAGGAAACAGCGCGGGCGACGGAAGACATCAGCCGGAAGATCGAAGCCATTCAGACGGACACCAAAGCGGCGGTGGAGGCGATTGCATCGATCAGCGGAGTGATCAATCAGATCAACGAGATCTCGGGCACGATTGCGACGGCGGTGGAAGAGCAGAACGCGACGACGAACGAGATGGCGCGGAACGTGAGCGAAGCGGCGCAGGGCAGCGGCGAGATCACGAGCAACATTGCCGGAGTGGCCGAAGCGGCGCAGAGCACCACGCGCGGAGCCAGCGACACCCAGAAAGCGTCGAAGCAACTGGTGGAGACGTCTGCTCAACTTCGCCGCCTGGTTGAGCAGTTCAGGCTTAGTGTTGGCGACAACGAAGCAGCAGCCACGTCCCGCGAAGCTGAGCATGGCAGAGCGGCCCATGCCGGCTCATGAGCTCCGGTCTGGACTATCTGGCCAGTTAGGCGCTGTGCGCCTCAATGCTTTCGGCGGTTGTCCGGTGGCCGTTTGCTTTGACGACCCAGCGAACTGTGACGACTTACTATGAGCCCCATTCGCATCCTGGTGGTGGATGATTCGATAGTGATCCGCAAACTGCTGTCGGACACGTTGTCGGGAGACCGTGCGCTGGAAGTGGTTGCCACGGCCAGCGACGGACGAATTGCGCTGGCCAAGATTCCGCTGCTCAAACCCGACCTGATTACGCTCGACATCGAAATGCCGGTCATGAATGGCCTCGAGACTCTGGCGGCGGTCCGAAAGTTGTATCCCAAGCTGCCGGTGATTATGTTCAGTACGCTCACCGAGCATGGGGCGGCCGCGACTTTGGATGCACTTTCGCTGGGAGCTTCGGATTATGCCACAAAACCCACCAACACCGGCAGCCCGGCGGTTGCGATCGAACGCATTCGCGTCGAACTCATTCCCAAGATCAAGGCCCTGTGCGGCGTAGCCCCCTTGAAACTCTTGCCGCTACCATTGTCCCGTCCCGCATCGCGGCGTCGGGCGCGGTCTAATGCGCGCCTCGAAGTTGTGGCGATCGGCACTTCGACCGGCGGTCCTAACGCGTTGGCGGAGGTCTTGCCTCGAATCGCGCCCGATTTTCCGGTGCCGATTGTCGTGGTCCAGCATATGCCGCCCATTTTTACCCGGCTGCTGGCGGAGCGGCTGGCCAGCCGCTCGGCGATTCCCGTCGAGGAGGGCAGTGCGGGAGTCGACCTCACTCCGGGTCGCGCCTGGATCGCGCCGGGGAATTTCCATATGAGCGTGGTCCGGGCAGGCTTGCGCCGGCGCCTGAGTTTGAATCAGGGCCTTCCGGAGAATTCATGCCGCCCCGCGGTCGACGTGCTATTTCGCTCGGTCGCACAGGCCTATGGGCCCAACGTTCTTGGAGTAGTAATGACCGGCATGGGCTCGGATGGTGTGCTCGGCGCGCAAGAGATTCGCAACGCCGGAGGAGACGTCATCATTCAGGATGAGGCTTCCTCCGTGGTTTGGGGAATGCCGGGGTTGGTGCATGCGTCCGGACTGGACGATGCCGCCTATCCTCTCGATCAGTTGGCGGCAGAGATCACTCGCCGCGTGCTGCAGGGCCGCGGTTCTCGAATCGGTGTTGAGTTGAAAAGTTATGCCACTTTGGAGCGTCCCGCAAAATGACGATCGTCACTCAAACCGCTGCTCCGCCGCCAGCCCCGGCCAGAGTTGCCGAGCTAGTTGACCCGGTTTACCGGCAAATCCGCGACCTGGTGTACAAGGTTTCGGGCATCTATTACT
>CAWCQY010000002.1:0-91430 GCA_963797795.1 uncultured Acidobacteriota bacterium | reverse complement strand
TTCAATTACTACGCGGTACCAGGAAACCTCGCGAGCCTGGGGGCGTTCCGTGACCGGGTGCTTGCGCTATGGTGGCGTACTCTCCGCCGCCGGAGCCAGAAACACCGGATCTCGTGGAAGGCGTCCTCTTGCCTTGGCTCAGCGCTGGGTTCCTGACCGCGCACGCTTCATCCCTTTCCGATGCCCGCTTTGCCGCCATCCATCTGAGATAAGAACCGGATGCGCTAATGAGCGCTCGTCCGGGTCCGAGGCAGGGGTCGTGAGTAATCACGATCCCTCCTCCATCGCCAATTGGAGAGGATGAGCCAAACTCCCTCGTTTCCGCCGCCGCACTCTTGACCCTCAGAAGGTTGAGGGGGCTGTTCCTCACTATCTTTCAGGACGCGGTAAAGTTGTTGCATCAGGTAGGTGAGCTTTTGCTGGGTCCTCTTCCTGAATGACGGCTTGAGCGAAGTACTGCCATGTTTTCCGGGGGTCACGGACCATAGTGGCTACTTCTTTCAGGGTATTCGAGCGGGTGACATTCTTCGACCGCTCAGACCTTCCATACCCGCATGATTGATCTGACGTTATAACTCCGGAAGCCAACCGGGATTCAAGCACAGCGTTTCATCATGTCCGATACTTCCCGTTTGATCTCCAACAAACGTCCCTTTCGTAAGGCGAAAGCGGATCTCTCCAGCGCGGTGTGCTGGTCCTTGCTCCAATAGCGCGCAGTGGTGACTCTTAGATCGCTTATTTCTTGTCTCATGCTGCCGAGACGTTCCGAAATGTAATTCGCATCCATCATCTGCCTGACCTCCAGTTGTTTCAAGCCGCCAGGCCTTGGGAGGCATTTTCGCCTTTGGCCTGCACTTCAACGCTGTGCTCGTAGTACTTTGTACATGCACAGTGCGCTTCGCAGGGCGTGCAAGGCATTCATGGCGTCATCTACAGCCTGCTCTTCTTCGATATTGTTCCTGCCGAGTGAAACAGTTCGCGCGCACGTGTCACAAGTGCTGTTTCCGCTTCAGCAATTCGGTCTGAAACTTTGTTGCGTTCAACTCAAAGATCGCAGCCTTGTAAAATTGCGCCCGAACTCTCTTGTACGGTGATCCTATTGTGCCAGTGTTCATGACCACTCCTGGACAAGTACCGTCCAAACTACGATGGGGGACGCGACGTAAGCCGCCTCCCATTTTTCTCATTCGCTGCTGGTTTTACGCGGCCTTGCCGGCAGCCTTGGCTTCGAGGATCTTCTCGCCGACAACATTGACCTTGATCTGCTTGGGCTTGGCTTCGGCCTTCTTGGCGAGCTTGATGTTCAGCACGCCCTTGGCATAGTCGGCGCTTACTTGTCCCGGGTCCACGGAGCTGGGCAGGGTAAACGAGCGGGTAAAGCTTCCATATTGCCGCTCGACGCGACGGAAGTTCTCCTCTTTCTCTTCCTTCTCGATTTTGCGCTCGCCGTGAACGGTGAGGGTGTTGTTCTCGATTCGGACATCAATGTCTTTTTCATCGATGCCCGGGACTTCAAGCTTCAGAGTATGGTGTGCTCGTCTTCGTAGATGTCCACGGGTGGCGCGAAACCAGTCGTCGTCAACGCCTCTTCCGGGCCTTCAGGGCTATACGACTCGCGGAAAAGACGGTTCATGCGGTCTTGCAGGGTGGAGTGCTCGCGGGCAGGATCCCAACGGGTCAATATTGTCATAACGTGATTCCTCCTTCAGAGGGAAGCTAAGAGGAAAAACTTCAGATGGGCTGACTTAGTTCAGGGGACCTGAAAGAGTAAGAAGAGGTAGCTTGCTCAATCCCAAGGCTAGGCTTGCGCCTTACGATTGTCAAATGTCACGGTGCGCGAGTTGGATCGACGAACCCGACCCTTAGGTGGTGTCCCGGCTGGACCGCTACTTCTTTAGAAGCTCGCCCTCGAAATGACTTTCAACTTCTCCACGAGTGAGCGGGTCTTTTGCGTTGGTCAATACGATCGAATAGACGACTTTGTTGCCTTCAACCTGAGCGGTGATGAACGCCCCCTCGTCCGGCAGATCTTGGTAGGTGAATTTCAATCTCCTGCCATCTTCAAGTGTTCTAATCCACTCGTCGCTTGGCATTTTCAGTTCCTCCACGCCGAGAACACTAATATCGGCAGTCCACGTCGATGAGTGTAACGGCGATTTTTCACCACTTGTGACGATGCCCTAACCGGGTGGAGCTTCGCTATTTTGTGGTTGGCCGACCACGCGCCCCACAACTCGTGCCTGCCTGCGCAGGCTATAATTGCGCGCAGCATGGCCCTAATCTCTGGTACAAAACTCGGGCCCTACGAAATCCAGTCGCCTTTAGGGTCTGGAGGGATGGGTGAAGTATACCGTGCCATCCAGACCACCCTCGGTCGTCAAGTGGCTATCAAAGTCCTGCCCGCAGAGAAAGTCGCCGACCCCGAACGAAAGGAGCGCTTCGTGCAGGAAGCGAAGTCGGCATCGTCGCTGAATCACCCCAACATCATCACCATTTACGACATAGGCCAGGCCGAGGGCGTTGATTTTATTTCGATGGAGTTGGTCTCCGGTAAAGCGCTCGACCGGCTGATTCCCCGGCATGGAATGCGGCTGAATGATGCTCTGAAGTGCGCCGTCCAGATTGCCGATGCGCTCGCTCGGGCGCACGCCGCTGGCATCGTCCATCGAGATCTCAAGCCCGGGAACATTATGGTGAACGAGCATGGGCTCGTGAAAGTTCTCGACTTCGGACTGGCCAAGCTCACCGAACCTGCTCTTGCTAGCGAGGACGAGTCCACGCGCACTATGCGACCCACGACAGAAGAGGGCAAGATCGTCGGAACTGTTGCGTACATGTCTCCCGAGCAGGCGGAGGGCAAGAAGGTCGATGCCCGTTCGGACATCTTCAGTTTCGGATCGGTGTTGTACGAGATGGTGACGGGAAGACAAGCGTTCCACGGCGATACCAAAGCCTCGACGCTAGCAGCCATTCTCAAGGACAATCCGCGGTCGGCCAGTCAACTCGTCGATGGCCTTCCCAGAGAAGTTGAGAAGCTGATCTCCCGCTGTCTACGGAAGGAGCTCAATCAGCGCTTCCAGCACATGGACGACCTCAAGATCGTGCTGGAGGAAATGAAAGAGGAGTCCGATTCCGGGGTGCTGGGAACCGCTGTTGTGGCAGAGACGAAGCCTGGTTATCGGCTCACCTGGGTTCTCAGCGTAACGGCGGGATTGCTAATACTAATAGTGGCGGCGGGGTTGTGGTTTCGACTGACGGGGGGCTCTCCGGAGGCGCCGTTGGTGGCAGTTCCGCTGACCAGTTACGCAGGCGGTGAGCAGGACGCGTCCCTTTCCCCGGATGGTACGCAAGTCGCGTTTGACTGGGACGGGGAAAAGCAAAACAAGTCCGATATCTACGTCAAGCAAATCGGCGTAGAGCCGCCTTTCCGCTTGACCAGCGATCCGGCCATGAACTACAGCCCTGCCTGGTCGCCGGATGGAGGCTTCATCGCTTTCTTGCGGGAGTTGTCACACGACCAGACGGTTATCGTGATCGTACCCCAGCGAGGAGGACCGGAGCGAATTTTGAGCGAGATCAAGGGATCAATGCAGCAGGCTTTGCTCTACGGGCCGTACTTGTCCTGGACTCCGGATTCGAAGTGGATTGTTTGCCCAACACCGAAAAGCGGCGAGCGGGTCTGGGCCTTGCATTTATTCTCGACAGAAACAGGAGAGCAGATCGAGTTGACGAACCCGCCAAGTAGCGAAGTCGGCGATGTGGCGCCGGCAGTCTCTCCAGACGGCCGGACCTTGATCTTCTCGCGGGTTTCACCCGATTTCTCCAATTTGAGTCTGTGGATGTTGCATCTTGGAGAAGGCTACAAGCCGCGGGGCATAGAGGAACAGATTCAGTCGCCCGGTATGACAAACTTTGGCGCGGCTTGGTTGCCCAATGGCCGTGAGTTCGTATTTACCTCCGGGACCGGAACCAACTTCGGGCTCTGGCGGCTTGCGGTATCCAAGGGCGCGGTTCCCAGGAGGCTCGATCTTGGAATCGCCGGCGCCCGGCCGACGATTTCGCGGCTCGGAAATCGCTTGGCCTTTGAAGTGTTTCAGTATGACATGAACATCTGGCGCGTCGCCTTGAAGGGGCCCGGCAAGGAACAAAGCCAGCCCCTCCCTTTCATTTCTTCCACGCAGATTGAACAATACCCAGCTTATTCGCCGGACGGACGGCGGATCGCCTTTATGTCAGAGCGATCGGGAACGGAGGAAATCTGGATCTGCGACAGTGACGGATCCAAGACCCTGCAGTTAACATCGTTTGGCGGGGCGGCGATCTACGGCCCGAGTTGGTCTCCGGACAGCCAGAAAGTCGCTCTCACGGTTGCACAGAAAGGAATGAAAGAGGACGTCTATGTCGTCAGCGTGAACGGGGGTGTTCCCCGACGCATGACGACAGATGCCGCGGAAGACAAGTGGCCGTACTGGTCGCATGATGGAAAGTGGATTTATTTCAGCTCAACCCGCAGTGGCCGGGAGGAGATCTGGAAGATGCCTTCCAGCGGTGGGGAGGCGGTTCAGATCACGCGAAATTCCGGCGACATCCCGCAAGAGTCGGCAGACGGCAAATTTCTCTATTACATGAAGGGATGGCCGGACGCCGTGAGCGTCTGGAGAGCCTCAGTGGATGGAAATCGAGAAGCAAAAGTTCTCGATTCCGTCCACAGCGAAGGCCAATGGGCTGTTGGTAAAGAGGGGATTTACTTCTTCAGACCTCCCGACAAAATGGGACACAGTGACATCTGCTTCTACGAATTCGCTAGCGGCCAGATCAGAAAAGTCCTGACCATTCAGGGTCCCGTGAATACCCACATCGCAGTTTCCCCCGACGGCCGGACGATTCTTTACCCGCAGTCTGACGAATCTGGCAGCGTCCTCATGCTGGTCAATAACTTCCGGTAGGCGTGTCTCTCGCCGTTGCGCCCGGATGACGGGTAAACCACAAATTAAACCCCCAACGGAAAATCCAAGCCAGGAAGAGGAGTTTGGATTCGTTTACGCAACCAGGCCATTTCGCTCATTGAGGGGGTTTTGAGCGTAATCGCGATTTTTCGACAATTGACAAACCAGCGGAAAGGGAACAAGATCGTCCGCGCGTTTCAAGTACGCTGTTTCCGCAACCCAATCGCGGCTTGAACGAGGAGGGATTAATGTCCGACCCTCGGGAACACTCTGAGCCAATTACGTTTTTTGCCTTTCTGTTCTTTGTGTATCTGCTGCTCTGCGGGTTAGCCAGCGCCGCACCTTCCGTCACTCTTTCAAAGAAATCTGGACCGCCCACAAGCAAGATTCTCGTCTCGGGACGTGGATTCAAGTCGCACGTGGGAGTGGATATCTTCTTCGATACGAAGGACAAGGCGCTCGTAGTCACCAACGGAAAGGGAGAGTTCCACGATGCGAGAATTCACGCGCCCCGCAGCGCCCATCCCGGCGAGCATTGGGTCACGGCTCTGGAGCGAAACAACGACAAAGGCGCTCAAGAGCCATTCTTGGTGCAAACAGATTGGAGTCAGTTCCATTTCGATGCTGACGGCACGCGTCGAAATCCGTACGAAAACGTGCTCAACCCGAGCAATGTAGGAAAGCTCGGCCTGAAGTGGAGTTTCGCGGCCGACAGCGACGGTGTGCTTTCGTCACCAGCGGTCGTGGACGGGCTGGTTTATTTCGGATCGAGCGGCGTGTATGCCCTGGATGCTCGGTCCGGCGAAAAGGTGTGGAGCTACGCCACCGGCCTTGTGGGGACCTCACCCGCTGTGGCGAATGGGATGATCTATATCGGATCTTGGGACTACAATCTGTATGGACTGAACGCGCACTCCGGCGCCAAGGTGTGGAGCCGCCGACTCAACGCGGTATACTCCTCACCTGCGGTGGCAAATGGTGTGGTTTATGTTGGCTCTGCTGACGGCAAGCTGTACGCACTAAACGGCCGAACCGGTGCCCTGCTGTGGAGTTACCAAACCGACGATTTGTTGTTCTCCTCACCTGCTGTAGCGAATGGTGTAGTTTATTTTGGCGCGGCGGGCGGCAATGTATACGCTCTAAACGCCGGCACTGGCGCTAAGCTATGGAGTTTCCAAACCAACAACGAATTGGGTTCGTCGCCCTCTGTGTACCACGGAATCGTTTACATCTCAGCGACAGACTACTATAAGGACTACAACGTGTACGCACTGAACGCCCTCACCGGGGCTAACCTGTGGAGCTATTCTACTGGTGAGCCAGCGTTTTCCTCGCCCGCAGTGGCGGACGGGATAGTTTATCTCGGCTCTGGCAGCGGCATCGACGCGCTAGATGCCCAAACCGGTGCCCTGCTGTGGAACTATCAAACCGGGGGCTGTTGTGTTTCTTCGGTACCTGCCGCGGCCAATGGGGTAGTGTATGTGGGCTCGCCGGACGGCAGGCTGTATGCACTGCACGCCCGCACAGGCGCTTTCCTGTGGAGCTACGCTACCGGCAATGATGTGGCTTCCTCACCGACCGTGGCGAATGGCGTGGTTTATGTGGGCTCTGACGACGGCAACGTGTACGCCTTCAGTCCGAAACTTGGCGCGAGGCAGACACGCGCATCCTCCAAACGCCCGAACCCGAAGACTCTTTCCCCAGACCTCAACCTTCAGGTGTCAAATCGCGAAAACTGACGAAATCAGGCCATTACACGTTTTGAGGGGGGTTTGAACGTAACGCGATGTTACGTCAACAACCCTCTCGGGATACCGCCAAATCAGGGTAGCCCGGCACACGCGACCCTTGCGAGTTAGGCGAAACAGGAGCAGACTTAGTCCGAAATACGCCTGTGAGATTGGTCATGATGCTGTCCGCGCTCGTTGCCCACGCAGCCACAGTTCTCCTGCTCGTGCAAAGTCCCGCTTCAGCTTCCAAGCCGGCGGACAAGGCCCCTCCTCCGTGTACTGTGTCGGGACGCATAGTAACTGCTGCTGAAGGAACTCCGGTAGCGTCCTCGCGAGTGGCGCTCATACCGGAGCACGAACGGCGAGAGTCGCAGGTGTACGCGGCCATATCGGACAGCAGCGGTCAATTCAAGATCAGCGACGTTCCAGCAGGCCGTTATCGATTCCTTGCCACCCACACGGGCTATGTGGATCAACACTATCAATCCACTGGCGGCGACACAGGCGCGATCCTTGCACTCCAGGCCGGACAGGAAGTGAAAGATGTACTCTTTCGGATGACGTTGGCCGCCGTCTTCACGGGGCGCGTAAACGACGAGGATGGCGAGCCGATGGCCTTGATACAAGTGGTTGCTTTGCGCAGGCCAACTGATGAAGAGACGGAAGACCGGGGCGATTCGCGATCGACAGGGCAGGAATTGCTTCCCGCTGGGATCGCACAGACCGACGATCGGGGACAATACCGCATTTTTGGACTCAAAGCCGGAGAGTACTACATCAAGGCAGTAGACGATTACGAACCAATGGGCCACGTGAGTTTTGGCAGCGAATGGGAGGTGCGCCAAGCACTCGGCAGCCAGTACGCCCCGGTGTACTATCCCGGCGTGACGCAGATTGGCCAGGCGAAACTTCTGGTCATAAGCCCAGGAGAAGAAGCTCAAGTTGACCTTGTCCTGCGGCGCATAAAAACCGTGCAAATCTCCGGCCGCGTGATTGGCGCAGATGGGAAACCCGCGACTGATGTGTCCATCTGGTTAGAGGAAGTGCCAGCGGGCGACTACGGCTTCGCTCAGAACATTGAGACCGATTCGAAGGGCGAGTTCAAAGTGAAGGGTGTGGCTGCGGGCAGCTATGTGCTGCTTGCGCAGCAGCATTCGTCTGAAGAGGCGTACTATCATGCGAGTCAAAAGATCGAGGTCGGTAGCGACAACATCGATTCCATCATGCTTGCCTTGGGAAGAGGCGTCAATTTTCTCGGCCGACTCGATGTCTCAGGGCCAGGCACCATACGATTCGAGCGGATGTCTATTGCTTTGATTTCTCACGGAGACCAAACTGCGGGTGCGTGGGCACGAGTCAAGAAAGATGGCACATTCCGATTGATGGATGTTGCTGACGGCACCTTCTCGTTTTCTATGAACGGATTGGACGAGGGCTGGTACGTGAAATCAGTGCGTCTAGGCACCACCGACCTCTTGGCGAATGGGTTGGAAGTCGAAAAAAAGGGAGAGGGCGGGGGTACAATCCAAGTCGTGGTCAGCAACGGTGGTTCAGAACTGGGCGGATTGGTTACCCAGGATGACAAACCGATGATCGGAGCGCGGGTTCGTATTACTCCCGATCCAGAGACTCGCTACAATCGCCTGCGAACGCGCACTGCGAATACGGATCAGAGTGGTCGCTTCTCCTTTGTTGGCATTGCTCCTGGTCAATACCACGTCGTAGCGAAAGCTTCCGGTCCAGACCAAGAAGACGCCGTCCCTTCCGATCCGAAAAGCGTCAGCCTTTCGGAACACGATCATAAAACAATCGAGCTGACAGTTGCATCGCCGCAAACGCACTGACTCCGGCTAGGCTTTCCAAGTGAACGGGCAACCCGAAATCTATGTCAACTGTCGAATCCAGGCCATAGCACAAGCTTGCGCTGTCTGTTCGCCTGTCAGCTGGGGTTTTGAGCGTAATCGCGATTTTACGTCAGCAATCCGCCGTTTGTCGGTCAGGGTTTTACCTACCGAACACGTACGCAGCTCCCTGACCAATATTTGACCCAATGGTCGCAGAGGGGGCACCGGCTACAGCGGTGTTCCCACTGATAGCTACAGCAGTGCCAAACTGATCATTCGGCATGCCGTCCGAGGCGGTTAACTCCGCACTAAATTTGGCAGTTGTCTTCCAACCGCTCGTTGGCCGGACGTACACATAGGCCGCCCCCTGATACTGATTGGTTCCGACAGTAGTGAGGTACGCACCGCCTAATATCGTATTTCCACTAATGGCTACCGACCACCCCAGATCGAGACTATCCGGAGCTTTAAGTTCGGCAGTTTGCAACATGTCCTTCCAACCCCCCGCCGGTTTTACGAAGACGTAAAGGGCACCTCGATAAAAGCCAGCACCATTGGCTCCTGCGACGACAGTGTCGCCGCTCACCGCAACAGAAATTCCAAGCTGATTGTTAAAGGAGCCGCCAGAAGCGACTAAGGTTGCTGTCGGATTCAAATTCCCCTTCCATCCTCCACTTGGCTCGGTAAATACATAGACCGTACCTTGGCTTCCGAAATTAGCAGGTACTCCTACTGCAATGGTGCTGCCGCTCACCCCGACGCAGAAGCCACAGAAGCCGGTACCGTAAACAGCCGGATTTGTCAAAGTCGCACTGGCCTGGGTCGTCGATTTCCAACCTCGTCGTGGCTTGACGAAAACATAAGAATTGCCAGCGTTGTATGCTGAACTTGTCACCAGAGTATTCCCGCTTAATGCCAACTCAAAGAGGCCTGCAGAACCACTTGCACTCAACTTCGCTGTTTCGGTCATGTTCCGCCAACCTGCGCGCGGCTCGACAAACACATATGCGGCCCCTTGAGTTTGGCCGTCTATTTGCGCATCGGGTGAGGCAACTACAATTGTCCTACCGCTGATGCTGACTGCGTATCCGAAGAAGTCCAATTGTTGTCCGTCAGATGGACTTAGTTCTGCAGTCTGAGTCATGTCGGCCCATCCACTCGGCGGTTTAACAAATACGTACGCCGCATTGTGACCCGGGTAGCCGAGATATAGCCCGATCACGACCGTGTTTCCGCTCACACCTACAGAGAATCCGAACTTATCGCCGAGCTGACCATCGGAGGAATTGAGCTTGGCCAGCTGATTCCAAGAGAGTCCAGGGACCTCACGTCCAAGCGCCGAAAAGATACTTGTTTGAGCCTCGATTGGCAAACTTGAAAAGCGAGCTCCGGCGAATTGAGCGCTGGCCAACGTGGAAGCAATAGTCAACATTGTGAGGATGAGTGTCGCTCGTCGATTCCACATTAAGCTCTCCTTGAACAAGTCGGTGCTCGATTCGAGGGGTCTGGGCTATGGAGTCGAGGCCCCGACCCCTTGGTCGGCCCAGATGTTACTACATTTGCTGTCGTTGACGAAAACAGGCCATTTCGCTCATTGAGGGGTTTTGAGCGTAATCGCGATTTTTAATAGCAATCTGGGCCTTCGCACATCCCGAGCCCGTGCTCGGCGTAGAATGCTGCGTAATTGAGATTCGCCGGAGGCAAAGTTTTATGAAATATCCCTTGCGCTTTGGAATTATGACCTGTCTGATTTGCAGTGCTTTTCTGTTCGCACAAAGCAAACCTTCGTCGACTGAACAGAAACAGGAGCCTCCGGCAGCCGGAGCGCCCTCTTCTGCTCCAGTCAAGGTGTTAAACGTGTGCAGCGATCAGCAACACCAGCAACCGGCACCCTGCGCCACGCAGCCGCATCCTGTCTTTACACCGGACCCAGAGTATTCCAAGGAAGCCAGAGACGCACACTACCAGGGTACTTGTGTTCTGTGGGTGGTCCTGGGAGCCGATGGAAACGTCCACAACATAAAAGTTGTTCGGGGTTTAGGACACGGTTTAGACAAGAAGGCAGTCGAAACCGTAAAAGGGTGGAGATTCGAACCGGCCCAGGAAAATGGTCAACCAGTCGCAGTACAGATCAATGTAGAGGTCTCGTTCCGCCTTGATGCCAACCCCCTAGCATCAAATCCCACTCAGTTTTCTGCAATCGTTGTGTCGCCAGTCTTCAGTTGGCTAGTCGTCGGGTCGCAAAAACAATTCTCCGCCGAGGTGCCGGGAGTTTCAAACCCAAGCCTGACATGGAGCGTTTCTGGTGATGGTTGCGCGGGGTCGGAGTGCGGCATAATTACTGCTGATGGTCTCTACACCGCGCCATCGAACGTCCCAGACTTCCCAACTGTGATCGTGATGGCGACCTCGGCGGGTGATCCAGTCAAGATCGGTTCTGCGACAGTGAACATATGCCTCAGTTTCCTGACCTGTAGACAGTGATAAAACAAGATGCAATGTCACATTGTTAGGACCGCGAGCCAGCAGTGCTTCACGTACTTCTACGCTGTCACGCAAAGATTCCACACCGTCGAGCACTATGATGAACTGCGTCTCCTCCGGCAGATTGTGGAATTCCGCACGAAGTCAACATATGCGCGCTTAGCGAATCGTATTCAACATCGGCCAGAGGAGATGACCAGCATCGTGAAGCGTATCCCAAAGGCTATACAGGTCAATACCAGCTGGCAGATGGACCCAATCGGCTGTCGGTTCCTTTTTCGCTTCATTTAGATCGTCATCGTCGTACAGTTCGTCATCATCCATAGAATTGGCCGGGTAATTTCTGCTCAGCACCCGGCAGTTCCTTGGAAGCCACTCGATTTATCGCCAGTTAACTACGGGGATAAGCCTAGCTGTATCCTTCCAGCGTCGCGTTGCTTACTTTCTTCCCAGCGCGAAGCTATCGTTCCGGCGTAAAAACTGGCTCAGAACGGATCCGCTTCCACAGCGACCACTGGCCGAATGACCGAGTGCTGAATGTCAAGCATAAAATCGCGTTTGACCCAATATTGCAACCCTTTGCACAATTGACAAAGCAACAGAAAGCGAACAACATAGCTGTCCGCGTTCCCGTTTCCCCAATAAGACGGTCCGCTCTGGAGATTCAATCATGAAACGAATCAGCATCGTGGTCTTGATTCTGTGTGGGTGCTTGCTGCCCAGGGGCATGGGGCCAGCCGCTAACCTGCAAGTGCCCGACCTCGTGGGCTCAGTTCCACAAGAAGAACATGCACCGCTGGAATCCGTGTGAGGCGGTGCTCAACGTCCACAATGTTGGGAACCTCAGCTTGAAGTGGAGCTACACCACAGGGAGCTACGTGGATTCCTCGCCCGCAGTGGCGAATGGGGTGGTTTATGTCAGCTCCGAGGGCGACAACGTCTACGCCTTCGGCCTGAAGTGAAAGATTGGGTCAGGAGCGTCGCAACGACACCTTCCGAACGAACCATCCTCGGAAGATGCCGACCGTAGTCTCAAGTTGTCCGAGCTGGTCTTAACGCCGTCAGGGGCGGTCGCTGACATTTGAGGCGGTCTGACATTTGAAAAGATAGGTTCTGTAAACAGGCCATAGCGCTCAAATCCCTCTCTAAGCCTACCTAATGCCCTGCTTGCAATGCCCATATGGTCTGTGCCGTAGTTCCAATCCTGCGGCATAGGAGGCCGTCATCATGGGCAAACAGAGAATTAAACCGAATTACCGTCGCCGAGTGCTTCGCTTGCCCGATCTGGATCATTGCAAATTAGCAGTGCTCAATAGCCTCGGATCACCAGCTTCGCGCCGTGTTTACGAGTACGCCATCGATCAGTTCATTGCTTGGTATTGCTCCGAACCTCGCCTGGCCTTCAACCGCATCGTCGTTGTACGCTATCGCCTATATCTGGAATCGCGGCATCTGGCCGCCAACACCATCAACCAGCAGCTTGCAGCCGTGCGTCGGTTGGCTCACGAAGCCGCCGACTCAGGCTTGCTGAGTCCCGAGTTGGCTGCGGGCATCAGCGGAGTGAAGGGAGTCAAGCAGCTCGGGTTTCGCTCCGGGAATTGGTTGAGTGCAGAGCAGAGTTCAGCAGTGCTGCAACATTCTTGTGGCGACAGCATGCGAGCCAAGCGCGACTACGCGATGCTGGCCATGCTGTTCGGTTGTGGTCTTCGCAGATCCGAGTTGGTCGGCTTGGAATTGGATGAGATCCAGATGCGTCAGGGCCACTGGGCAGCGGTGGATCTGATCGGAAAGGGTGGTCACATTCGCACCGTGCCCATTCCGAATTGGGTGAAAGCCGCTCTCGATCAATGGACACGAGCCGCCGGGGTTTATGAGGGCAAAATCTTTCGAGCGGTCGCCGGACGAGGTAAGGTGTGGGGCAGCGGCCTCTCGCAGAACGTTGTCTGGTACGTGGTCAGAACCTGCTGCGAGAGAGCAGGGTTGGAGCACATTGCACCGCACGACCTACGGCGGACCTGCGCGAAGTTGTGCCACACGAGCGGTGGCGAGCTGGAGCAGATTCAATTCTTGCTGGGGCATGCATCCGTGCAGACGACCGAACGTTATCTCGGCTGCAAGCAGAATCTCGGACACCCGGTCAACGATCTTTTTGACCTCGCAAAGGACGGCAGGCCGCATGAAAACGATGATGAATCTGCCCGAGCGAAAACCTCCGATCCAGTAGAAATGGCATCCCGGCCGGGGATAGAATGCTGGCACGGAGGATCGAACCATGACCAGCCGGTCTGCGACTCAACACACCTATCCGTACCAGAACGAACCGATTTGGACGAGATCAGAAAAGGCCATCGCCCGCAAAGCTTTCGACGCTGCTCTGGGCCAGGAGCTTCACGAAGTGATTCAGCAAGCAAAGAAGATGGCCAACGAGATCAAGCAGTCGTCGGATCTGTGGGACTTGGAAAGTTACCTGACCCAGCGTCGTAAAGAGATTGATCGAAAATACGACTCTCGCGGTTCGCGACTTACAGATGTGTTGGGGAGACTCCTGTACGAAAAACGGCTCGGCGAGGAAGGTCTGCGCGGATTGCCGGAAGAGAAGATGAAATCAATCCGTTCTTTCGCTCAGTTTCTCAGAGGCGACGCAGCCTGATCTGCATTTGAGTGCTATCGCCTGTTCTCATCAGTTGACCTTCCCTTCGCTTCCCCAATGCCATCACATGAAACGGTGATGCCCGTCACGGCAAGCGCAGCCCAACCGTCGTAGCTTGTATGTGAGGCTCCGAGTCTGCCTCAAATCGAGGCGACTCGGAGAATATCGGATTTCCCTCGACCTTGTCACCGCACTGATCAGCGCTCTCCGGGCCGCCGCGAAACCCAAAGAGTTAAGGAATCCTGATGAGACATGAGATATGGCAGGAAGACCCTTGGGGAGCGATTCCGCTCGTATGCCGCCGAGATCATTCTTAAATCCGAAGGCCATGCGAGCGGAAAGATTGGGAGGACAACGTTATGACTTCTAAGAAATGCCTGGCAGACGCGACCGGTGCAGTGATGATCGTCATTGTAATAACTCTGTTGGCATCCGGCCCTTGGGCTTATTGCCAAGAAGCGGTGCCCGCTGCATATTTTGGAATGGACCTCAGTGCACGAGTCGCTCGACAGCCGCCCCCGCCGTGGTCCAACCCGTGGCCGGTGGTGCCGATCGGGAGCCTGCGACTGTGGGACGCGGGCGTGGCTTGGGCGCAGATCAACCCCGCCCAGGGCGTCTATAACTGGCACCTTCTCGATCAGTGGTTGCAGGATGTGCAGTCATTCAATATTCAAGATGTGATCTATACGTTCGGGACGACACCACAGTGGGCATCATCCCATCCCGACGATCCCATCTGTCACTCGGGCCCTGGTGAGTGTGACCCCCCTAAGGATCTGAATCCGGATGGCAGTGGCCCCAATCAGATCTGGAAAGATTTTGTTGCCGCGATCGCAGGCCGCTCCGCGGGTCGCATCAAGTACTGGGAGATCTGGAATGAGCCCAAGAATGCTTACGCCTGGCATGGCACAGTGCCTCAGATGGTACGCATGGCCAAGGATGCTCGCGAAGTCATTCTGAGCATTGATCCGCATGCGCTGATGTTGACACCGTCCAGCCGCAGTCCGTGGCAACTGCTCTACTTTGCCGCCGGTGGCCCTAACTATGCGGACATCATCGCCTACCACGGGTACATCTATCAGGTTGGCTGCATTGGCTATCCGCAAGCTTCCGACGAGTTGCTGTTGACAACCTCCATTCGGATGGTTATGTCGATCTACGGACAGTCTGGCAAGCCGGTGTGGGATACGGAAACCAGCTGGGGAAGATTAGCGCAAACTTGTTTTTACAATGAAGACCTGCAGGCCGCGTACCTGGCGCAATCGTTCATGCTGCAATGGTCAGCTGGGGTCGAGCGGGCTTTCTGGTACATGTACAACAACCAGATATGGGGGACGCTGTGGACTCCGGATCCCCTCCATCCCAACGATCCCGGAACTCTGCATAAAGCAGGTGTGGCTTACGAGCAGGTTTACAACTGGATGGTTGGAAGGACTATGACTGGCAGCTGCGGGGTATCAGGCAGCACATGGACATGCCAATTCACCGGTACGGATGGATATCTTGCCGAGGCTTTATGGGATACCTCGGAGACTTGCAACAACGACGGCACTTGCAGCACCCGGAAATACAACGTCTCATCCGAATACATCAGTTACCTCACGCTCGATGGGAGCAGAATTAAGATCACGAATGGCGAAGTGCCCATTGGCGCCAAGCCCATCTGGGTCCAGAACCAATGAAGCAGGCCAGGTTCCACGAAAGGCGTTTCAATGCTTAGACTCGTGCTCGACCCAAGCCGCCATTGACGAGCACAAACTTTCATCACACCAACCTGTGATGGCGCTCATTGCAGGACCTAGCCTGGATTATTCACGAAGTCTCTAGCCAAGAAAGAAAGGATGCTCTAAAAGGGATGATGAACACTGGGGTTGCAGCCCCTACATTCCATTTCGGAGCATCCATCGCTTGATACAAAGTGTTTTACCACAGCTGACCTTCTCCTTCTACCGCCATCAACCCATCCGCGCCGATTTTTCCGGCGGCCAGATCACCAGCGATGCCGGTCTGCTGCCCCTGCGTGCCTTCGATCAGCGCCATCATCTGACGCGGGACTGGGCCGAAGGCCTCAGCGACCCGCGTCAAACCGCGCGCGTGCAGCACGATTCGCCCGCGCTGCTGCGGCAACGCATCTATCAGATCGTGGCCGGCTACGAAGATGCCAATGATGCCGATCGTCTGCGCCACGATCCCCTGTTGCAGATCGTCGCCGATCAGAAACTAGGAGTCGCGCTCGGCTCCCAGCCCACGCTCAGCCGTTGGGAGAACGCTCCCGCGGGACGCGATCTGGTGCGCTGCAACGACCGGCTGTGCGAGCAGTTCATCCGCCTCTGCGGCGAGCAGGTTCGCCAGCGCGGCGAGATCCTGCTCGATCTCGACTCCACCGACGATCCCACCCACGGCCAACAGCAACTCAGCTTCTTCAACGGCGCCTACGGCCAGCACATGTATCATCCTATGCTGGTCTTCGAGCGCCACACCGGATGTCTGCTGGCGGCGCGCCTGCGGCCGGGAAACGCCTCCAGTCATGCCCGCATCGTGCCCATGCTGTTGCGCCTGGTACCACGTTTGCAGGCCGCCTTCCCCGACGTGAAGATCAAACTGCGTGGCGATGCCGGCTTCGCTTTGCCACTTCTCTACCAGTTCTGCGAGTTCTTCGACATCGAGTATGCCATCGGCATCCCCGCCAACTGCGTCTTTAAACAGCGTGCCGAACCGCGGCAGAAACAGTTGCAGCGCCGCTATCGCCGTACCCAACTCCCGCAGCGCAGTTTCTCCAGCTTCCGCCACCGCGCCCGTTCCTGGCCGCGGCAGCGCCGCATCTGCTACAAGGCCGAGCACACCGCCACCGGAACCAACTTGCGCTTCGTAGTTACTAACTGCGCCGGTCGCGCCGCCGAGGTCTTCGCTTTCTACAATGATCGCGGCGAGTGTGAGAACCGCATCGAGGAGTTCAAGAACGGCTTCCGCGCCGACCGCTTGAGCTGCCACCGCTTCCTGGCTAACGCCTTCCGCCTGCTCCTGCACGCCGCCGCCTACAACCTGGTCAACTTATTCCGTCTGCAGTTGCCCCAGCTTGGCGCTCAGCCCAGATCGAAACTCTACGCGCCCAGCTTTTCAAAATCGGCGCCCGCGTACGCCAGACCGCCCGTTGTGTTCGCTTTCACCTCGCCAGCGGCTGGCCCTTTCAGAACCAGTTCCGCTCCGTCGTCCTCGCTGTCAACAGCGGTTGACCGAACCACTTGCCTCCGAACTCAGCTTTCCACCGGCAGTCCGTGCGGAGCCGTGCCCAAAAACCTTCCTCAACTTGGTCCCGGCGCAGTTTCGTTCCCGACGACCTCTGACCCACCTGCCCCTTTATCTATCCAAGCTCTTGATCCCACCTCTCCCACACAAATCTCAGCTCTGATGAATTAAGCAGGCTAGCTGTCGCAAAATCGCGATAGTACCCATTCGCTGGGTTCTGAGCGCTATGGCTTGTTGACAACCGTTATCCCCGAAAGGCATGGTCAAGCGTGAAACGTAAACAACCGCCCACTTGCAGATCAGGTTAGGTTTCGTTTCCAACTGCCTAGAGCATCACTTCGTCACGCGAAAAAGCACATTGCCTTGAGCGTTTTCTTGGGCAAGCGTAACAAACCGGCCTGAGGAGGACTTGCCGACGCGATGTTGGGAAGATGGACGAGTCACCTGCTCAGACTGTTCCGGCGTGCCCACAACGAATCGCTACCGCGTGATCTTAAAAACCACGCCACAACCGTTGGCGCAATTTTTCAAGTTTCCGCCCCAAAACGTCGTCCCGTACAAATTACCGGCCCCATCTAGAATTGGGGCAGCTTGCGGTGAATTGCCGTCGTTGCCGTCGAAGTTATGTAATATTTTGAAGTTCGATTTTCCACCGGAAGTGGCAGTGAGTTCATAGACGATGCCAGACCCGGTAATGGATATAGCCGTCGTGCCAAATACATTCCCCGCTGCGTCGAGTGTTACTCCTGTAGGATATTCAGCCGTCTTGCCGGAAAAGACATGCAGTATCGTGAGCGTCCACTTCCCCGCAGCACCGGGGGAGAGTCTGAACACCATCCCGTAATGCTTTCCGATGTAACTAGTCGCGCCGTACAGGTTTCCCGCCGTATCGAACACCAACGTGCCTGTTGGGGAAACGCCGTCATTGCCGCTGAACGCGTGCAATACAGTCTCGGTCCAATGGCCTTTTGCGCCGAGTGCCAGCTTGAAAATAACGCCGCAACCGATGTTGAGGCAAGCCTTGTAGTTTCCACCCTGCGAGGTTATTCCATAGAGGTTCCCTGACGCATCAAAGGTCAACGTGCCATTGGGCTGAGATCCATCACCGCCGTTAAACGCGTGCAGCACAGTCTCGGTCCATTGACCTTGTCTTCCACGTGTCAACTTAAAGACGACACCACAACCATTCTGAGGGCAACTTTGATACTTACCACCCTGCCAGGTTGTGCCATACAAATTCCCTGCTGAATCCAAGGTCAGGCCGCCAAGAGGGTATGCACCGTCCTTGCCGCTAAAGAAATGAAGTATGGTTTTAGTCCATTTCCCGCCGACGCTCGGCGCGAGCTTGTATACAGTACCGCAACCGGTAGGGCACACCTCATTGCCACCGTGGGACGTTATGCCATACAGGTTCCCTGCCGCGTCAAAGATCAACGTGCCATTGGGCTGAAAGCCATCGCGGCCGCCCTCAAAACCATACAGCACTGTGTGAGTCCACTTACCGTTGGAACCAGGTACAAGCTCGAAAACGGTACCACAGCCTGCCGTACATGAAGGGTTATGACCAAAGGCGGTCGTTCCGTATAAATTCCCGCTCGAGTCAAAGACCAAACTGCCGGCAAACGGTTGTGACCCATCGAAGTAGTTAAAAGCGTGCAAGACTTGTTCAGGGCTGCCTGCCCAAACGCGTGTGCTTTGGAGTCCGAAGATTCCTGCGCAAGCGAACAATACGATCAAAAATCTCTTGCTCAGCATTCTTTTCATTTCTTCTCCTTCCGAATGTCTCCTCCGATTCGCAGGCCAGAATTCAGTTATCTTTCATTCGAAGCGGATTAGACGGTCTTGTCAGTGAGAGGGGTCACACTGGGATGTGCGGCGATGGCGGAGACACGAAGTAAATTCAAGGTTACTGTTGATAAATCCCGTTGGTGTTGAAAAACTCGGTTCGAAGATGCGTTTTACCTCAGGGGAGTTTCTTCTTGTTCGTGTTTTTCTTGCGGTAGTCTGTTTCTTACGCGGTTGCCATCACGGGTTGCGCTCTCAGGTTGAGGAATCGCACCAGTCGTTTCAGGTTCTGTGCCACAGCAGCCAGGTAGAACTGCTCACGCACGAACTTGATTCTGCGTAGGCGCAAGCGCCGCAATCCAATCAGGTTCTTTAGTTCCGAGAACAGAGCCTCCACTTTCCGTCGCTTGCGTAGCGCCACGGCGAACTCCGGGGTCTTGGCTACCTCATCGGCCTTCTGTCTGGCCGCTTCGCAAGTGTGGATCGCGATCGTACGGAACTGGCCGCGCGTGCACTGCGGCTTCTGCTCACATCCTCGACAGCGCTTAACCGTTGAGTAGTACCGGTGCGCACGGTTCCGTTTGTTAATCCCCACGTAGTTCAGGGGCTTGCCTGCGGGGCAGAGATAGCAGTTTTCTTCCGGCACGTAAGTGAATCGCTCGACCCCGTATAGATCAGGGGGCGAGTTCGGACCTTCCTTCACGCGAATGTAAGGTGTAATCCCACGCTCGTCGAGCCATTGCAGCATTTCCCCGTTGCCGTAGGTGTTATCGGCTGCCACCCCCTTGGGCCGCCGACCATATCGTGCGCAGTAGCGATCGATCATAGCGCGGGCCGCCGCACTCTCCTGACTCAAGCGGGCGGCCGTCGCTTGCACCCCCACGATCACACAGCTTTCATTGTCGATCAGATAGTTATCGAAGTAACCCAGTTCGGCAGCCCGATTTCCCTTGGTCAGGTACGTCGAATCCGGGTCGGTAGTCGACACCTTGTCTTGCTGATGGAGGGGCTCGCCATCGCCGTTCTCCTGCTCTAGTTCTTCCAGGTACTTCCGCGCCCCATAGTTCACCTGTGCTGCCTCCGTGAACTGTTCGCGGGGAATACGACTGTGATGGCTCGCATTCGCCATGACGAAGCTGCCATCGACCGACATCTGCTCGCCCTCTACCAGACCCGCCCCGATGCACTGCTCTACGATGCGCTCAAACAACTCCTGAAACAGGTTCGACTCCTGAAAGCGGCCATGCCGGTTCTTCGAAAACGTCGAGTGATGGGGAATCTCCTGATCGAACCCTAATCCAGTGAACCAGCGCCAGGCCAAGTGCATGCGCAGTTCTTCTACCAGTTTGCGCTCGCTGCTAATGCCGTAGAGATAACCGATCAACAGAATGCGCAGCAGCAACTCAGGATCAATCGACGGTCGACCGGTCTCACTGTAGCTGTCCTTCAGTTGCTGCCGCACAAACTCAAAACTGATGTGCTTCTCGATGAGCCGCAGCAGATGACGCTCGGGAACCTGATCTTCCAGGCGGAAGTAGTAGAACAGCGCTTCAGAACGGTCGTGTTGCCCCATCATGATCAGCAGGCCTCCGAGAATGGCGATCCACAGCATGGCAAGCATTCCTCCTTCTTATTTACCATGCTTCCGCCGCCATTCCGATCGCTAATCACAGTGACTTTTTCAACACCCACAGGCCATTACACTCAAAACCCCGCCGCGCCTCGTCACAATATCGTTGGTTTTCTCGGAATTCGGGACGGGTCGGGCCGGTGAATGACGACTGTTATTTTTTTTTGTATTTTTTGTAGGTAGCCGACGAGGCCAAGGGACGCCTACGCGACTGGGGTGGGCTCCCCGCCGGACAACTCAGCGCGGTCCCTGGGGGATCACGGGGAGCGGCCCGCCCGTTGACTTACTCCTGGAATTTTGTGTCGTGGTTTGTGTCGTAACCCTCCCATCCCTACCCGTCTCGGGAGGTTTCGCTCCCTGTCGCTCGGGTACACGTGAAGGGCAGCGACGATGCGTCGGGCCCGCATGAACACTGGACTTCCATGCTGCAGCGGATCGCTCGGTGTCATTGAGGCTTCTTTCGGCCACCGAGTTCGGGACCAGGGGGTCGGAGGTTCAAATCCTCTCTCCCCGACCAATTCTTCATATGCAAGTAGCGTGGCGACTTCACTAGGGTTCGGATTCGTTAAGGCAGTGGTGAGGCAGTGCCCCAAACTTTCGTTCTGTAAAGTAATGTAAAAGCCGAGTGGATTTCGCCCCAGCGGGTTACCTTTGTAGGCAAAGGTGAACGATCCGAACGGATTCGCCGGCATTCATCGCATCCGGTTTTTTCCGCTCCTGCTGGTCCTTTTGTTACTCTAGACAGAACCCGTTCATGCGATCTGGGAGCACCTTTGTGTCGCCGTTGCACTGAGTGGATCCCGGCTTCCATCAAGATTGAAGCCTGAATTACAGGAGACCTATTCTTTTGAAGACTTTTGTAACCCGCTCTTTGGTTGTGCTAGCCCTTATAAACCTGTTCGTAATCGCTGCCGCGGCGCAGCAAACCCCGACTCCGCCATCCGACCAGCCCGCATCCCAGAACCCCCCGACCACGGATCAGGCCAAGGACCCTCAAGACCGCAAGACGCCAGAAAAGACCGAGAACCCGTCAGGGACCTCGAAGGACCGGCTTTTCTTTGCCCTACCGAATTTTCTCACCGTGGAGAATGGCGTCAACGTTCCACCGCTCTCGACCGGGCAAAAATTCAAAGTGGTGAGCCGGTCGGCCTTCGACTATATCCAAATCCCCTGGTACGCGGCTTTGGCGGGCATAAGCCAGGCGCAAAACAGCGAACCTGGCTATGGTCAGGGTGCTGAGGGCTACTTCAAGCGTTTCGGATCAGCGGCGGCCGATGGCATCATCGAAAACTTTATGGTCCAGGCCATTTTCCCGTCCATCCTGAGCCAAGACCCTCGTTTCTTTCAGGAAAGCGCCGGAGGATTTTGGCATCGCACTGGATATGCAGTCAGTCGCATCGTGGTTACGCGGAGCGATTCCGGGCACCAAATGTTCAACTTCTCGGAGGTGCTAGGGAGCGGAGCTGGCGCGGCCATCTCTACCTATAGCTATCATCCGACCGCCGATAAAACCGCCTCAAACACCATGAAAGTCTGGGGAACGCAGATGGGCTACGACACCATGACACTCGTCATCAAGGAATTCTGGCCCGACATCCGCCGCAAGCTGAGCAAGAAGAAACAGTAGCCTTCCCGCCGAAAGCCGGTTCTGCGGTTCAACCTTCCGGGATTTACAATCTCTCGCAGTCTATCCAGTCACGCCCGGGAGTCCGTATGTTCCAAAGCGACCTGCTGCACCAGAAACGCATTCTCATCACCGGCGGCGGCACGGGTTTGGGTAAGGGGATGGCCCACCGTTTTCTCGAGTTGGGCGCTGAGGTCTACATCTGCGGACGCCGCCAGCACGTTCTTTCCGACGCGGAAGCCGAATTGAGTCGGGCGGCGCCTAACAAGATTCGGTCTCTACCCTGCGATGTTCGTGATCTGGCACGCGTCGAAGAGATGATCGAGTCCATTTGGAAACATGGCCCGCTCGACATCCTGGTCAACAACGCCGCCGGAAATTTTCTCGCCCGTACGGAGGAACTCTCTCCCGGCGCATTTGAAGCCGTTCTTGGCATTGTCCTGATGGGCACCATCAACGCCACCATGGCCTGCGGACGCCGTTGGCTGCAAGCCAAGCATCCTGGAATCGTCCTGAACATTGCCGCCACCTATGTATCAAGCGGTTCCGCGTACGTGGTTCCGTCGGCCATGGCCAAAGCTGGAGTGGTCGCCTTGACCCGCAGTCTTGCGGTGGAGTGGGGAGACCGTGGCGTCCGCATGAACGCAATCGCTCCCGGACCAATTCCCACTGAAGGAGCTTTCTCCCGTTTGCTTCCGCGACCGGAGCTTGAAAAGTTTGCCCGTGAGCAGAATCCCATGCGCCGGTTCGGCACGGTCGAGGAGTTGGCAAATCTGGCCGCATTCCTAGTCAGCGACGGTTCGGGCTACATCAACGGCGAGGTGGTTGTGATGGACGGCGGCGAACAACTGCAAGGCGCAGGCGAGTTCAGCGCGTTGGGAAGATTATTGACTGAAGACGATTGGAAATCTCTCAAGCCGCGCAAGGCGCCCAAAGCAAGCCAGTGAATGACGTTCGAAAGACGCGTCAATACTCGCGTTTCATCCCCGCCGCGATGGCATCACCAGCCACTTCAGCAGCATGTTCACCAGGGTGAGCACGATCCCGCCGACGAACGCCGCTCCGAAACTATGTATGTGAAAGCCCGGTACGAAGGCCGAGGCCAGTTCCAGCATGATGGCGTTGATCACAAACCAGAACACGCCCAAGGTCAGGATAGTTAGCGGGAAGGTGATGATCTTTAAGAACAGGCCCACCGTCGCATTGACCAATCCGATGACGACCGCGGCGATGAGCGCGGCAGCGGCGCCATCCACATAAAAGCCTGGCACCACGCGCGAGGTGATCCAGACCGCCAGCGCCGTGACTACCCAGTGCAAGAGCATTCGGAGCATGGAAAGATCCTCTCGACTGCAAACAGACTATAAAGCGGCCGACCGTAGCATGCAAGCCGCAGGTCCCTGGCGTCGGCCCAGTCCTTCCTGAAAACACGCCTGATAGGCGCGTTTTCGCGGTCCAGTTTGGTACGGACTAAAGTTCTCTGCGGGATTGCCGATAACCTTGGATAACGGTAGGTTGAAGGAGGACACGACCATGGCAACTCCGATCAGCGGGGGAACCGCTTTCGACTTTGGTGCAGCGGCGCAAGTGACTGCGCCCCAACCAACCGCACCTGCTCAGCGAGCGACCAAAATTGAACCAACACAAGATACGGTAAAGCTTTCGGATGGCGTGCAAGTTCGGCTCCTGAAAACACAGGGCCAGACGGTCTCAGAGATCGCTTTTAACACAGCCCTGACGACTGAAACGGTGAACAGCTACCTGGGGATCACGCAGGCACCGCCGCCGGCTGTCGCTGCAAGCAAGAAATAGAAACAGATCCGCAGCAAAAGGGTCTTGGCGGGCGCCGATCAATGCGGATGGGGTCGGCCTCGGGGGAGAACCGATCTCAATGGGCGCCCGCCGCGGCCTTGTTCTCCATCCGCTCAAAAACGTCTTCCGCCCGCCGCAAAGCTTCCTGCACGTTGTCGCAAATGTTCTCGTGTCCGATCACGTCTTCAAACTCAGCCTTCCGAATGAGTTGGGCCGGCTGCTCTCGGGCGCCACAAAGAATCAGCGTCCGACTGGATGCATGCAGTTCCCGAGCCACTTCCTCCAGCGCGTATAGACCGGTGGCGTCGATCGCAGTCATGTTGCGCAAGCGCAGAATCACCACCGGCGGCAACTCGTGGATCCTCTCCAAAATCGCCGAAACTTTATCCGTCGCTCCAAACAGAAATGGCCCGTGAATACGGAAGATCGTGGCGTAGTAAGGAATATCTTTATCTTGCAGAATATGCACACGCCCATCTTCGACGTAATCGTCGGTGACCTGAGATACGGTCGTGGTGTTTGCTACCCGGCCAATAAATAGCAGCGCCGCCAGAATCATTCCGGCTTCGACCGCGACCGTTAGATCGGCAAATACGGTGAGCGCGAACGTGACCAACCAGATGCTGATGTCGGTCTTGGTCAGCTTCAGTAGTTGCGGAATCTCCCGCCACTCGCCCATGTTGTAGGCGACGACCATTAAAATCCCCGCCAGCGCAGCCATCGGAATGTAACTGGTTAAGGGTGCGGCAAACAGCAAGACGCAGACTAGGGTCAGGGCGTGAATTATTCCAGCCACCGGCGTCTTCGCGCCGGAGCGGATATTGGTCGCGGTACGTGCAATCGCTCCCGTGGCCGGTAGCCCTCCGACCATGGGCGAAATGATGTTTGCCACGCCCTGCGCCATCAGTTCGACGTTCGGATTGTGATGGTCATTGCTCATCCGATCCGCCACCACCGCTGACATCAGGGACTCGATCGCGCCCAGCATCGCGATGGTAAACGCCGGACCGAGCAACCCATGAATGAGATCGGAGCGAAAGTGCGGAATCGCGAAGGGGGGCAGCCCGCTCGGGATTCCTCCGAAGCGCGTGCCGATGGTTTCAACAGGCAGCTTGAGCACCGCCACCGCGACCGTGGCGGACAGCATGGCCACGATCGGTCCTGGAATGCGACCTGATACCACTCGGCAGACCAGCATGATGGTTACAGTGCCAACAGCGAGCATCGTCGCGGTGTACGACAGCGTATGGAAGTTGGCTGCGATCGTTTCCATGCGCAGCCAGAAAACTCCTGGAATCTTGTCGATCTTCAATCCGAAAAAATCTTTGAGCTGCGTGCTAGCGATGAGGACTGCGATTCCGTTGGTGAAGCCAGTCACAACCGGCCGCGGAATAAACTTCACCGCCGTGCCCATGCCCGTAACTCCGAGAATGATGAGCAGAACTCCGGCCATCACCGTGCACATGAATAGTCCATCCACACCGTGCACCGCGACAATTCCAGCGACGACGACGACGAACGCCCCCGTCGGTCCACCAATCTGCGTCTTCGATCCTCCCAGAGCCGAAATCAGAAATCCGGTCACCACCGCACAATAGATTCCCGCCTGTGGCGTGAGGCCCGACGCAATGGCAAACGCCATCGCCAGCGGTAGGGCGACGAGTCCTACCGTCACGCCCGCGATGAGGTCATGCGAGAATTTGTTCAGGCTGTAATCGCGCAGGCAAAGAACGGAGGCGGGCAGCCAGCGCTCTTCAAAATCCGTAGTCAGTGAGGTTGTCGCCAGGAAACACGCTCCGTCAACAGTTGATTATGACAGCCGCTCGCTCCGGCATTCAATGAAATGTGCGCACGGAGGTACTATGACGATCCTATTCTGATGAATCGCTTGCGCGGCCTGGGCGATCTTGCCACAGCCCTCACTCCCACTGTGCCGCATCGATCTTCTTTCCTGCCTGCAGATAGTGATTAATCGCCGCCTCCCAACTCTGCATTTTGTGCCGGAACCATTCCTGGTCATAACGTTCGACCTCCTGATTCCCCTCCGTCGACAGCCCGGTGTAAGTGTACTGGACGAGTGCCCTGGTGTGCCCAGGCGTATCCGCGCTCGAAAGACTGATCTTGATCTGAGCTGCCACCAGTCCGGGATTCATCCATGCAAATGCAATGTGGAACGATGCAGGATCGTAGTCCGTGACTATCCAGGTGGTCTCCGTGCCGTCTTCGTTCGGCGTGATGAAAACACAACCGTATTCGGCCCGGCCGGACTCCGAATAAATCAAACGATACTGCCATCCCGGAACCCATTCCGCCTCCCGCACCGGGCATAGCAGGGGGAAGACTCTCTCCGGCGGAGCCACATTGTTTTGGGTGTATTCGTGAGCGACGCGTTTGCCTTGAAATGTCGACATTTTCATCCTCCAAAAGAAATGGCTCACGCCGTTGAGCGCGAGCCTCGTTTTCGCGAACACTCGTTTTCGCGAACAAAAGAAGAGGCCGGACTGATTGCTCAGTCCGGCCTTTCTTACCTAGCTATTGTCTCACGTGCCGCGCTGCCGCACAACCAGAGTCCCAATTCCTTGACTGGACTAGAACAGATTCCACAAGAACTGGTTGTACACGTCGTGGTGATACTGGACTTCGGGAGCTTTCACAAACGTCCCCAGCAACCGCGGACAGCGATCCGCCGAAGCCTGCTTTAAGTCTGCGTAGCGGGCTTTCACGTCTTCGCCTAGCAGTTTCGTCGTCCACTCCGCATTGCGGAAATTCGCCAGCGCGTCATAGATATTGTCCGGCAAGTAGCGCTGTGCTTGGCGCAGGTTCTTGATCTTCGCCGTGTCCCCATCGAGGCCGGTCTTGAAAATCGAGTGCATCACCAGATAAGGATTCGCGTCCGGAGCAACCGAACGAACTTCCACGCGCATGCTCTTCTCGTTGCCAATCGGAATGCGAATCATCGAGCCACGATCCGTGGGAGAGGCCTTTATCTGGTTAGGGGCCTCAAAGTGCGGATCCAGGCGGCGATACGCGTTAACACTGGGATTCAGCAGCAGACAAAGATCATTGCCGTGGGTCAGGATGCGATCAACGAACTCCCATCCCACCTTGCTTAGCTTCTCTTCGCCTTTGGCGTCCCAGAACAGGTTCTTGCCGCCTTTGTTGATCGAGACGTTGGTGTGCATTCCGCTGCCGTTCACGCCCACCACTGGCTTGGGCAGAAACGACGCGGTGCAACCCATCTTGGTCGCGACCTGGCGGCAAATCAGCTTGTAGAGTTGAATCTGGTCAGCCGCAGCCACGACTTCTCCATAGCCGTAGTTGATTTCAAACTGCGAAGGCGCGACTTCCGGGTGATCCTTTTCGTTCTGGAAGCCCATCGCGCGCTGCACTTCCGCCGTCGTGTCGATGAACGTGCGTAACACATCGCCGGGCAGCGAATGGTAATAGCCCCCGGTGTTGACGTAGTCGAATTTGTGGGTTTCGTGATAGCGGCGCTCCGCATCAGGCCCTTGAAACAGGAAGCCCTCGATTTCATTGGCGGCGTTGAGGGTGTAGCCATTCTTCTGGTACAGTCCTTCCGCGTAGGTCTTGAGAATGCCGCGGATGTCCGCACTGTAAGGCGTACCGCCTTTATCGATGACATCGCCGAACACCAGCACTTTGCCCGGTCCAAATACATCGGCCGGACCCCAGTAGAACGCACTCCAGTCAATGCCGAGGCGAAGATCACTCTCGCGCTGAGCCGTGAATCCGCGAATGGACGACCCGTCAAAAGTGAGATTGTCCCAGCTCTTGATCAGGAACTTCTTGTCGTAATCGAGCATATGCAGACGGCCTTCCAGGTCGCTGAACAGCACGGTCACGGCCTTGATCCGTTTTTCGCCGGTTAAGTACTTGAGGCGCTCCTCCTGAATCTTGTGCGTAGCAACCCGATTCAGGCGTTGCTCTTTCGCACTCAAATTCATCTCTTCCAGTTCGTCGTACGGGATGGCCAGGAAATTTCGCAGTTCGGTCGGCATGCATCTCCTTATAAGTTTCGTAACCAACTCAGATGTGTTTCGGGGGATGATCGGAACTTGGTAGGGTATCGCGGGGAACCACCCGCTGCCAATCAAAAAAGCTTATGGGACAGATTAAAGGAATCTATCCGACTGATCAGCTCCCGCAGCGGCGGACGCCCTCGTCCGCCAAGTCGAGCGGAGCTCGACTCGCCTTTTCGCACCTCATAAATCAAATGCCCGGAGCTTCTGTACAATCGCTAAGACTCTGACAGTCTCAAGGGAGTCGTCCAATGGAAATGATCTTGAACGAGGTCGAAATCCGGGTGCTTGGCTCCCTCTTGGAAAAAGATGTCACCACTCCCGATTACTATCCTCTATCGCTGAACGCGTTGGTCAACGCCTGCAACCAGAAAAACAACCGCGATCCGGTAATGAATCTCGACGAAGATGCGGTGCGCCAGGCCTTGACCACGCTCCAGGAGAAACGTCTCGCCGGTCCGACCAGCAGCGCCGACAGGCGCGTCACCAAGTATGAGCATCGCCTTCAGGAAGCTTTCAACTTCACTCGCGGCGAGACCGCCATCGTCTGCGTGTTGTTGCTACGAGGCGCGCAAACGCCCGGCGAACTCCGTGGCCGCAGCGAGCGGATGCACCCCTTCGAAGACCTCACTGAAGTGCAATCCACCTTGCAACGCTTGATGCAGCGCGAACCTCCGTTGGTAAGAGTTCTCCCCAGACAACCCGGAACCAAGGAAGCCCGCTACAAGCACTTGCTCGCAGGCGATGTGGAGGACGATCCAAATGCGGTGCGTGCACCCTCGCCTGTGTTTGCCGCGAGCACCTCAGCCGAAGCCGACCGGTTCGCACGGCTGGAAAATGAACTGTCTGATCTTAGAAAACAAATAGCCGACCTGAAACAACAGTTCGCTGGCTTCCAAAAGCAGTTCGAGTAGTCGCGGGTTGGAGAAAGAGCAATTCTGGACAATTGACTTGCCGCTCCGTGGCCCATAGTATGATCGCGCTATGATCGGCCAAACCATCTCGCACTATCGCGTCATCGAGAAGCTCGGCGGCGGCGGTATGGGCGTCGTTTATAAGGCCGAGGATACCCGGCTGCATCGCTTCGTAGCTCTGAAATTTCTGCCCGATGAAGTAGCGAAAGATTCTTCCGCACTGGCCCGCTTCCAGCGCGAGGCGCAGGCAGCGTCCGCTTTAAATCACCCGAACATCTGCACGATTCATGACATCGGGGAGTACGAGGGGCATCCATTCATTGCCATGGAGTTTTTGGATGGGTTGACTTTGAAGCATCGCATCGGTGGGCGGCCGCTCGAAACCGAAGTCCTGCTTTCCCTGGCCATCGAGATCGCGGACGCACTCGACGCTGCCCACGCCGAGGGCATCGTGCATCGCGATATCAAGCCCGCCAATATCTTCGTCACCAAGCGCGGGCACGCTAAAATTCTTGACTTCGGATTGGCCAAGGTGACGACCGCAGGGCGCACGCCGGAAGCGGCAGAGATTGGGTCCGAAGCCACGGCGGGAGCCAGCATTGAGCACCTCACCAGCCCCGGAACCGCGCTGGGCACGGTGGCGTATATGTCGCCGGAACAGGTTCTAGGGAAGGAACTCGACGCCCGTACCGACCTGTTCTCTTTCGGAGTCGTCCTGTACGAGATGGCAACCGGCGGGTTGCCATTCCACGGAGGGACATCGGGCGCCATTTTTGACGGCATTCTTCATAAAGCTCCGGTCGCGCCGGTGCGGCTGAATCGCGAAATACCAGCCGACCTCGAACGAACTATCAACAAAGCCTTAGAGAAAGACCGGAACCTTCGATACCAGCACGCCGCCGACCTCAAAGCCGATCTGCAGCGCCTGAAGCGCGATACCGACTCCGGACGCGCCGTGGTGGCCAGTCCGGCTGCGGAAGCACCTTCGAGTCCCGTGGTCGAGCCTTCATCTGCGTCGGCTCAAGTCGAAGTTCCGCAGAGAACAAGTTCCGCGGTTGTGCCTGTCGTCCCGGCGAGCGGGTCGACCGCTGTGCCAGTGGCCGGATCAAACCGGTGGAGGATCCTCGTCTTCGCTGCACTCGTGTCGGCGGTGCTAATCGCCGGTGGCATCTTCTTTCTGCGCTCGTACAAAACCCACGCGATCACCGAAAAGGACTCGATCTTTATCGCGGACTTCGTCAACACCACCAACGACCAGGTGTTTGACGGCACCCTCAAAAAAGCCTTGGCGGTAGACCTCGAGCAATCTCCGTACCTGAACGTATTTTCCGAGGCCAAGGCCAGGCAAACGCTGGCCCTGATGGGGAAGCCGGCCAGCGAGCGGGTCACCCTCGAAACCGCGCGTGAAATCTGCCAGCGGAATGGTGTTAAAGCTCTGGTGGCGGGCTCGATTGCCAGTCTGGGCAATCAGTATGTGGTGACGCTCGACGCCATCAATGCCTCCAGCGGCGACACTCTGGCGCAAGTGCAAGGCCGGGCCGACAGCAAAGAACAAGTACTGAAAACTCTGGACACCATCACTACCCAGTTGCGCGAAAAACTGGGCGAGTCCCTGGCTTCGATTCAGAAGTTCGACAAGCCGCTGGAAGAAGCCACGACCTCCTCACTGGAGGCGTTGAAGAGTTTCTCCCTGGGAGATGTGAAGCACTCCTCCGGCTACGATCTGGAGGCTATTCCTCTTTACAAGCGCGCCGCTGAACTCGACCCGAATTTCGCCATGGCCTATGCCCGCTTGGGCACCGTGTACAGCAATTTCGGCCAAATGGATACTTCCGAGCAATATCGGAATAAGGCTTTCGAACTGAAAGACCGAACCAGCGAGCGCGAGAGGTTGTACATCACGTCCCACTATTATTCCGACAATGGGGAACTGGAAAAAGGGATTGCGGCTTACGAACTGTACAAGCAAACCTATCCTCGCGACGTGACTCCGTATGTGAACCTGGCGGCCACCTATCTGTTCTCTCTCGGAGAGTTTGAAAAGGCGCTGGCCGACGCGCAGGAGGCCATCCGGGTAGATCCGGACGAATACCGGGGCTATTACTTGTCAGCAGGCGCATACCTGGGCCTGAACCGCGTGGACGAAGCCAAGGCGGTCTTGAATGCCGGGCTGCAGCGGAATCCGACTTTTATCGGTCTGCACGACAACCTTGCCAACATAGCCTACGCGCAGGGCGACATAGCGACTATGGAGAAGGAAGAAGCCCTTCTTCGCGATCAGCCGGACCTGGCATTGAACGTCAATAACCGCCACGGAGACATCGCCGCCTCCCGGGGACAGACTCAACAGGCACGCGACTTCTATGAGAAGAACGAGCAGGTCGCCCGTCGTTTGCAGCTCAAGGATTCGGAAGCGGGATCTCTGAACGCACAGGCGTGGATGCTCGCAATCTTCGGCTATCCCAAACAATCTGCGGAAGCTGCCAAGGCCGCTTTAGCGATTTCGCAAGACTACGTTGTCCGGATGTTCGCGGCGAGCGCGATGGCATTCGGGGGCGACGACAAGAAGGCGCTTGAAATAGCCTCCGCCGTTGCGAAAGAACGCCCCAACGACACTCTGCTCCAGTTGCTCTACGTTCCGTTCGTGCAAGCCGCGGTGGCACTGAACAGTGGCAACGCAAAGAACGCTCTGGACCTTTTGAAGTCAGCATTGCCCTACGATAAGGGAAATGCACCGAGCCTATACCTTCGAGGGTTGGCCTATTTGAAGGCGGGACAGGGACCCGAAGCGGAGCAAGAGTTTCAGAAAATATTGCTGTTGCACAATTTTTCTCCCACCGATCCCCTGATGTCGATGGCCCAACTTGGACTCGGCCGTGCCTACGCGCTCTCCGGCGACACCGCGAAGAGCCGCGCCGCCTATCAGGACTTCTTCGCCCTCTGGAAGGACGCCGACCCCGACATTCCGATTCTGAAACAAGCCAAGTCGGAATACGCCAAGCTATAAAAGCCGGCTGGCTCCACGTTCGTTAACTAGGAGCCGACAACTGGCTGCCAACGCCGCTCAACAGTTTCTCCGCGGCCTCTCCAGGATCCTGGCTGGCGAAGTTGTCGTCCAAAACCAGGAGAGAGACCGCCGGATCGATTTCCTCCAACATCCTGCGCGTCGGCTTTCCGTGTACGGACTGCAGGCGCGCCGGAATAACAACCAGTTTCGCCCGCGTTGCCTTGAGCAGGATTCTGGCGTCGTCGATGGTCGCCGTTGTCATGGCATTGTACCCGGCGCTGCACAACACCTCTCGCAGGAATGTGCGCATATCCGTTGATTCGTAGACGCAAAGCATTCGCGGCCTTGCGTCACCGGTCTTTCCCCGCGAATAGCGCGAGCCCAAATAGGCTGCCGTGATCGCTTCTTCGACTGAATCGTAAGTTTCAAACTGCGCCAGCAGGCTGGTCATCTCAAGCGTCTTGCGGATCCTCGGTGGCACCCCGCTGAGTTTGAGATCTCCTCCCTTCGCTCGTGCGGCTTGCATCAGGCGCACCAGCGCTCCCAACCCACTGCTGTCGATGAACTCTACCCCGTCGAGTTGCAGCACCACGTCGCTGTACTTGATGAAGGAGTCTCCCACGTAAGAGTGCAGCGTAAAGACTTCACTCCCAGCGACGATCCGTCCGTGACACTCAATAACCAACACATCGCCAACCGGGCGGCTTTCCAGGCGCAACTGCATCACGCCTCCTCACATTTGAATTGACTCAGTACAGCTGATCGTTTGCGTGGCGAATCTTACGTGGCGTAAACCGGCAAGTCAATGAGGTTGGGGGAAGAGGGAAGGAAGGGGTCCCAGAGCGCCCCCCGAAACAAAACGAAAGTGTAACTGAACCCACGTGGATGCTGACGAAACTGCGTATAGACTGGGGGTTGTGTGCTGTGGCGGGTGGGTTCAAATCAGTTGCGGGCGGTGTCGCTCGTATGTGCGGGCGGGGGCGATACCATTTCGAGACTCGATCGCCATTAACGGGCCACTTCGTGGAGTGACTTCATGTTCCTCAGGGCTCACTATTGCTATCTCTTCTTCTTTGCCGCCTTACCATGTTAGATATTCGAGCATCACGACCCCCTCAGGTTTCTCGGACGAGGTTCGCAGTCAGAGCGTTTTGTTCTGGCTAATATATCCTCCGGCGGACCAGTCAACAGTTCGATCTTGAAACGTGTACGTGCGTGGCCGGGGAACTACGGGGGTCGCAGAGAATCTGACTACTCCCTCAATGATCGTTTCTAACAAAGACGGTGGATTGGTTCCATGCGCCGGTGGCCCACACAGGCTCGAAGACCTACCGAGTGGGATGCGGCAATGCCGCCATCCGGGCGCTATCCTGGGCTGACACAAGCTGGACCTTGTTCAGCAGGTGCCTGGCTCTGTTCGCCAGAAAACGTAATGTCCTCATAGGGCCCAGAGTTCACGGCGTTCGGTTCTATCTTCCAGAACATCGGCCTGCGCTGCTTGGTTTGCTCCTACCTGAATACCATCAGTAAAATTCTCAATATGTGCGTCCTCAACAGTTGTATTCGATGCGTCAAGGTATATCGCTGCAGTTGGCGTTGCAACGCTTCCTCCTGTGCAAGTTATTCCATGCAAACCAAGGGTTGCTGACTGGTAGATCTCGACGCATTTTGTAGTTCCTGGGAATGTGTTCTGGCTGCTGCTGCCGTTGAAATAAATATTCGTGTAAGGTCCTGAATTTATGGCGCCGCTAGCCCCGGGAGCGCCGGGAGCGCCGATCTGCAGGCCGATGGCGGAGGAGCCAGATGCTACTGCGATGTTTTCGATGGTCACTTGGTTAACGTAAGACCCGTTTTGAGCGTTCTTATTCAGAATTCCGACAAAATTCTGCGGATTGGACATCGAATCCGCGCCATTCAAAATTAGGTGTTCTACGGAAATTCCACTGCAGGTCGTGCAGAAGTTATGGCCATGTATATCCGTACCCCCGAATTGCACCATAGCCCCACCCGCACGGATTGGGCATGATCCGCCAATGGTGCATGCACTAAGAGTGGTACCAGGGCTGTTGGATCCGTCGCCAAACACACCTATCCCAAAGAGGCGGGTCGAGCTGGGAAGAACCCAAGGCTCGGTCATGTTGATCTGCCCCGCAGGCAGGAGGATTTCGGACGGAATGGAAGTGTAGATACTGCCGTCAAACCACGGAGTCCCGGTGGCACAGCTAAATATATGTCCGGTGAGGGGCGTGACGCCTCGGGCGTCAATGACTCCGCCTGTAGCCGGAAGACGGCTTAACGCGTTGCGGATTTGAGCACAAACGTCGCTTCCTCCCGAAAACACACTGGCATCGATGGAAGCGGGCGAGGCCTTCTGGTTCGAACAGGCTGCCATTGAATTGCATACCGCGTTGTCGCCAGCAGTCTGCGCAATCACTTGGTTCGACAGGCAGCAGGCAAGGACTATCGGGCCCGCCAAAAGCCACAACCACCTTTGCACTTTTCCGGTTATCATTTTGTCCTCCTGACCCGCCCAATGTCCTCTCAGCGTAAACGAGTACTTCACCGATATTCTTAGGAACTCGCTCAACGTCTTGAGTGGTGTCGTTAATAATGCACATGCGCTTAGTTCTTGTCATCCACAATTAAGCAGCATTTCCTGCTCTTGATTTGGCGGCTCGTGCAAGCGACGGATCTCTGGGATACAGGCTGGGCTGGATTTTCCAGAGAATGGGATTTTTGGAAAACCTGATGAGCGCTCCTGCTGTTTGTGAGCGCGTATCAGCTCTGCATGTGGTATAGTGCATTCCACGCTAGTCGCGCCTTCGTCGTAGGCGGGGAACTCAGATGACCACCGGCAGGAATTCACCATTACTATCCTTCATCTTTCAGACGCTTGTTGGCGTCGCGATACTCGGCAGTACCGCCCTAGGCCGCGATACCACGTTCCGAACCATCCATAAATTCCGGGGAGCAGACGGGTGGGAGTTAATCGGTGTACCAGCGGTGGCGAACAACGGGGACCTCTATGGGGTCAGTGGTTATGGCGGTAGTTCCAATGCCGGAACAGTGTTCAAGCTGACCGCGCCTCAAACTAGAGGCGGAGTGTGGAAGGAGTCTGTACTGTACGAGTTTCCAGGTAATGGACAGCAATATCCCACGTCAGTGATCCTCGGTTCAGACGGAAACCTGTATGGTGTCAACTCTACCCTCACCATTTTTGAATTGAAGGCGCCAGTTTTGAGGGGCGGTGCCTGGAGGTACGTCCCGCTTTACACGCTTAATGGAAACAGCGATGGCAGCGCAATTCAAGGTCTGGTTTTTGGCGTAGATGGAGACATTTATGGCGCAACTGAGCTAGGCGGGAACTCCGGGTGTGGGCACGGTGGCTGTGGCACGGTTTTTGAATTGAAGCGGCCAGCGCAGAAAGGCGGCAAGTGGCGTTTTCGCGTCCTTTACACATTTACGGGAAAGCCCGATGGAGATGAACCTTGGGCCGGAATAACGTTTGGTCAGGATGGAGATCTGTATGGGACAACGAATGGAGGAGGAATCAATGACTGGGGTGCAGTCTACCGTCTGAAGCCGCCGACGAAGAAAGGACAAGGCTGGAAGGAGAACGTGCTTTACTCTTTCGATCCGAACAATAATGGCATCATCAGGCCAGAGGGTCCCGTAACCTTTGATAGCGCTGGCAACATGTATGGGACCACACCGTATGGTGGTGACCTCAACTGTGCTGGCGGCTTCGGCTGCGGCGTGGTGTTCGAGCTTTCGCCGCTGACTCAGAAGGGTAAAGGCTGGAGCTTCACCAGCCTGTACGCCTTCCAAGCTGGGAATGATGGCGCTGTGCCGGGAGGCTACATGGTGTTTGACAGCAGCGGAAATCTCTACGGCGCAACCCAGCAAAGTGGAGTGAATGGTTACGCTGGCGCTGCCTTTCGGCTTAGCCCGCCATCAGGAGAAGCCACTGTTTGGACCGAAATTACGCTCCACAAATTTATCGCTCCCGAAGGTGCGGGATGCACGGGCGGCTTGGCCTGGGGCAAGTGGGGCCATCTGTACGGCGTGACCGTGTTGGGGGGAACGGGATGCCAGGGCCTGGGTTGCGGTACAGCATTCGAGCTTCGCCCCTGATAGTTCACGCACCAATTCCCTCTTCGGCGACGCCAATAGACAGTAGGACCGAGCAGTTAGATTCAAGCTATCTTGTTCAGGCAGATCTTGGACTTGGGAGCTGGGGTCTATCTCCCGGTGGGGCGGATAAGGGTGCCAGATGTTACGAAATTTCGTCGGCGTTAGGCCGTACTCCTTCCGAAAAACACGGGTAAAGTCAAAAGGCACTCGATACCCGAGTTCGGCTGCTATTACTTTTATGGGTAACGTCGTCCCGATTAACTGCTCGATAGCCCGCATCAAGCGTTTCCTCTTCCTGAAATCCCTCAGACCGTAGCCCGTCTGACGCGCAAAAAGTCTGGCCGCGTAAGCAGGAGAAATGTCGGCATTAAGTAGCTCGCATGTGTGAATCCAGCAAACAGCTCCGTGGTGCTGCTCGATTGACCGACGTAGTTTGGAAACTCGCCAATCCACAATGCGAACCCCCACTTACAGGGATGAATGCAGCGGCAAAAGTCAAAAATCTCGACTACGCGAAGTGATGTTCCCCGAAGAAACTGAACAACAATTAAATGCAAACACTTACCACGATTACCCCTACGTGGACTGGAAACTTGGGTCTTGTTCCAAAAGCCGAACAAAATCATGGTAGGTGACTAATCCGAGCCAATTACCCAATTATCAGGAGCGCCAAGATCGCACCCATCCTCGCCGGAACACAATCTACGCAGCAGCGAGTCGGGGTACCTCCTGTTAGCCACTTGAATTGTCTCTGCCCGCCACGAGTAGGTGATGGTGACGACGGAACTGACTTCCGTTGGTGACGGAAGTGCTTCCACGCACTTACCGGGTAAGAGGCGGCGACTCGTTGAACCTCGATGGACTGACATGGGTCAAGTGGGCGACCCTAAACGGCTAACGGAGTACTGCGGATCGTATGGAGGCCTGAGCTTTCGGTACGGCGTTCGAGGGTTGCGGCCTTTCAATAGCGCCGAACGCAGGTCGATGTACCTACCGCAAGGTGCCCGAGCGTAGAGTGTTTAACTGCGATGTCGCGCCCGTGGCTCTGGCCCGTAACAATGAGTTTGTTTGGGATGGTTTCGTACGCATAGCCGGTCAACGTGGCGCTGAGGTCCCCGTGTTGGTTAGGCACATATGACACATTCAAGCGCGCCCACCCGTAGTGAACTTTGCCCTTAATGAGAAACTTCAAGCCCAGGTATTTGCCACGCACATTTCCTTTCCATGGTCCCCTATCTGAAGGGCATCCGGTAGTATTACAAGAAAAACCTGCCATAAAGTAGTTACGAGGCACAAAGCGCTTTGCGTTTGGCCCTACCTTGAAGCTTCTGGCCAGAGCAGAGGCGTAATTCGAATGTTTGAGGTTGCCCCAGATCTCGTTTGCCTGAGTCTGCGACTGCGACAAGCAATTGCCTATCGGACGATTGGGGCAGACACCCAAAGCCCCAAAAGGGGTCGAGAGTACGTTTGACACGATGAAGTCCGGAACTCCATCATGGTTGAGGTCGAGAAGATAGAGCTCGTCGGTAGCGATTGTTTTGTGGATGCGAGTGTAGATGATCTTGCCTTCAGCAGGGACCGCCAGTGCCAAAGCTCCAACCCCTGCCGCGCTCGCAGCTATCGCATACTGACCAAGACGTTTATGCAAGGAAACCGGAAGTGTAGTCGCTTTACGGCGGCGTAGAGACTGCGGCATGGTGTTCCTCAAATGGCTCACGCATTATGACGCGATGTGCCAGCGTGGTCAACGATCATTTCAACAACACCAAGGGGGGCGCTCTAAGCCTGTCTACTTCCCTCCTCCCGTCAATGAGGTTGGGGGGTAGTATGGATAGGGGAAGAAAACAACACCCACCTACCTTTCTAGTTACCTTATTAACTAATAAGTAAATACATGCGGAGCCTCCATGGAACAGTTTCATTTAGCGCGAGGAGCGGTTCGCTTCGGCGTGTTCGAGGCTGATCTGCACGCCGGAGAACTGCGCAAGGCGGGCGTCAAGATCAAACTACAGAAGCAGCCCTTCCAGATCCTGCAAATGCTGCTGGAGCATCCAGGCGAAGTCATCACCCGTGAGCAACTGCAGAAGGCCATCTGGCCTCCCGACACCTTTGTAGATTTCGAGCAAGGCCTGCACAGTGCGATTAAACGACTGCGGGAGGCCGTGGGCGACTCGGCGGACACACCCCGCTTCATCGAGACCGTGCCCGGACGCGGGTATCGGTTCATCGGAACAATTGGAAGCGGCGCAGGACGGATCAAATCCCTCGCCGTATTACCCCTGGAAAATCTGTCCCGCGACCCAGAACAGGAATATTTCGCCGAGGGACTTACCGAGGCGCTGATCACCATCCTCGCCAAAATCGGGGCGCTGCGGGTGGTCCCACGCACTTCGGCGATGCAGTACAAGGGAGTTCGCAAGCCTGTGCGGGAGATTGCGCGGGAACTGGACGTGGACACGGTTGTGGAAGGGACGGTGTGGCGCGTCGGAGACCGGGTGCGGATCACAGCACAGCTCATTGACGCACCTAATGAGGCCCACCTCTGGGCCGAAAGTTATGATCGCGACTTGCGAGATATTTTAGGCCTGCAGTCTGAACTAGCCCAGGCCATTGCAAGAGAAATTCAGATCAAGCTGACACCCAATGACAAGGCGCATTTCCAGAAGGTACACCCCGTCGATCCCGAAGCGTACGAGAACTATCTCCGCGGTCGGTATTACTTTAATAAGCGGGGCGGGGACATGCTGCAGAAGGGTATACAAGCCTTCCAGTTGGCGATTACAAGGGACCCCACTTATGTGGCTGCGTACGCAGGCATGGCCGACTGCCTTTCTCTCTTCGGCTGGTTTGCTTTTGTCTCTCCTGAGGAAGGATGCGGGAGAGCGAAGCGGTTAGCTTTGAGAGCACTCGAAATGGACCCCAGCCTTGCGGAGGCGCATGCCTCCTTGGCGTGGGCCGTCCAACACTACGACTATGATCTCTTGGGTGCTGAAAGAGAATTCCGGCGTTGCATTGAACTCGATCCACTTTACGAACCCGCTCACTATTGGCTCGCTATCGATCTGGCGGCTATGGGGCGTTTTGAGGAGGCCATCGAAGAGGCCAAGCATGCGGTTGGCCTCGATCCGCTTTCGCGTGCTGCCAACACAAACCTGGGGTATGTTTACTGGTGCGCTCGCCGCTACAATGAGATGGTTGAACAGTGCAAGAAGACCTTGGAGCTTCATCCTGAGAATGTTCAACTGCGGCTCGCAGCTCCACAATGGCGGCCTCATGCTGTGATGTCTCCAGGTAGCCAAGCCCAAGCCCCCAATGCAAATGGGCAAGGTCATCCAAGCAATCCTTCAGTAGACGCAGGTATTGCTCACCCCCTTGATAGTTCCCGGCTGTCTCTTCCGTCCCCGCCTCCAGCCCTGCTTGCCCCATGCACACTGACATGTTGCGACTGGCGTCGTCCAAGTTGCCCACCAAAAGGAATCCGCCCGGACTGTTGAAGAGTTCAGGAGATTTCTTTAGACGAGCAAGAAGTTCGCGGAAGGAGACTAACAGTTCCTTGTCTCTGAGCGCGGATTTCCCAAAATCGCCTCCCGCTGCCGCCTCCTGCGCCACCGTTTGCTCGTAGGTGTCGAAGGCCCGTTCCGACTGGGTGAAAAGGAGTTCTATCTGGTCTTTGGTTGGGAACGTGTGTTCTTCTTTCTGTTGCTGTGGGTTTGCGAACTCGGTAGACAGCAGCAGTAGCATCACGAGGCAGAACCGCATGGAGTGCCTCCCTTCGTCAACCGGAGAAGGTTACGCTCAACTTTCGAAGGTGGAAATAGCCCAATGGTGGCGGGTCGTTAAGCGCTATTGTTGGGACTGGATTTCCATCGCCACGTCGGAGTAGGCTCTACGCCACGGCCAAAGTTCTGCGTTGATATCCACCTGTGAGAGCCCGCGCGGATCGTGCGTGCGACCGGGCGGACTCGTGTTATCCTTGCTGCCGCACGGTCGCACGATGGCAGAAAAATCAATCGACATAGTGATGCTCCAGAACATCCAAGCGGAGCAGCAGAAAACGAACGAACGGCTGGAGACGATTGATAAGCGGGTCTTCCACCTCGCTCAAGACATTGCGCAGGTCAAAGGACGCGCGGCCACCCCTACTGAAAAACCTTGGCTGTTGACGCACGTTGTTGCGCCACTGATCGTGGCTGCGGTGCTTGCGACAGGTGGAGCCGTCATCCATCTGCTCGTCCGAGTGTCGAGCATAGAAGGCGAACTTCACGACAATGCTGGCTTCATCGCTGGTCTTCGTCTTCAGCAAAACGCCACTGACCCATCGAACCCACAGAACGTTGCGGATGCACAGCAGGTGTTGGAGACTGCGAAGAAAAAGAAGTTAAAGATTCCGTCCGATGTGGTGCAGACCACGGGCGCGAAGTTCGTTCAGGCTGCGCAGACCAACGCGAACGCATGGAACGCGGCTCTATCCTTCCTTGACTACCATTCATTCCAGAACACCGCGACGTTGCCTGCCACGCCCGCACCGCTGCCCGAGTCTGAGGTTCTCTACCACACGAACTATGACATTCTGACGATTGGGCCTCTCGGACACGCATACACAGTGCCGCCACCAATCCCGCAGGATCGAGCGGCTAGTGTTCATTTCATAGACAAACCTGACCGGAATACCAAGGTCCCCATGGGTCCATCGTTCCTTGTTCTGGCCGATGCGACCTATCTTCTCGACTCGCTGTACATCCGAAGGGTGATCTTTCGAGATGCGGTGATCGTTTACAAGGGTGGACCACTCGTTCTCGACAACGTCACTTTCATAAACTGCACCTTCAAGGTCGAGCAGCAGCCGAACGGCCTGAGTTTTGCGAACGTGTTCTTGGAATCAACACTTTCGATGACGTTCCAAGCCAATGCGTAGAGTCTGCACCGCAGCGGGCGTCCTCTTGCTGGCTGTATCGTTCACGGCCTGCAATCAGAACAAGTACAGGGTCGTCGAGCGTGCAGATAAATATCTCGACAAGCAGGGCCGTCCGGTAGACCCGTTGAGCGAAGCGTCCGATCACGATGAGGTGGGCTTCGTCCTGACCCACAACGGCCACAAGATTCACGCAACCTGCGGCCTTAGCACATTGGACAAACTCGACCCTAATGCGAGTTGCGCCTTGCGTCCACTTAGAACGTACGAATGCGCCGTGGGCAGAGATGACGTGTTGAAGGCTCCGCTGCCACAAAGCGATTTGCTCTGCAAAGACGCAGATGGCCGCAAGGTCTATTTGTACGTCAGCAAAGAAGAGTAGAACCCATGGCACGCAAAGTGAATAAATTCATGACAATCCAAGCGTGGAACATCATTCTCAACGCAGTCGTTGCCGTAGTGCTCTTCGCCTATGGTCTCTGGCTCAGGAACATCGTCACCCAGCAACTCAAGAGCAAGGACACAGCGATTGCTGCGTTGGAAGCGGTCATCAAAATCAAGGACGCTGAAATCGCGGCCTTGAAGTCTGATACAGCACCCTCAATCACAAAGGCGTATGCGGAGATGCGGGAGCATGCTGACAAGATGACCGCAGACGTGCTGCATTTGTCCGAGCAACTTAGGAAGGCCGCCGAAGAGCAAAGGCAAATGAATCAGGAAATGAACGATGCTCTCGAACGTGGCTATCAGGATGTTAAAGAAAGGTTGGAGAATTGGAAGAATATGCTGCCGGAGGAAGTTCGGATACTGTACGCAACTGAGCGATTGAAACGTAAAGAAGCAGAGTAAGGAACGCCATGACTATCGGAGTCGCCATCATCGTCGTCGCAGTGATGTACTTCATCGACAAGCACAATCTGTGGCGTCGCTTCACCATGGGTCTGGGGATCGTTATTGTCCTAGCCTTGCTCGGTCTGGGCGGGTTCTGGGGCTGGACAACGTACCGAGATGCACGAGACAAGAGAGCACTCGTCGAGTTCAACAAGAAGTGGGCGGCTGAAATACCAACCTGCAACGCTAGAAACATAAAGATGATCTACTTCGGCGTGGCTCAGTGGCCTCCTCCGGAGGACGCTCCGTGGGCTAAACCCGAACAGTCGATTCCGCAGTCAACCATGGATGAAATAAAGAAGAATTGCACCGCCGACCCTTACACGTACGTTCGGAGAACAGGGCTGGAGATACTGGGCGAAGAGTGCCTCGATGGAACGAATGACCCCTGCATGCTAGTGTCTGACGGACACGGCAACCTAGTGCCCATTCCCAAAGGTCAAGCCAAGGACGACGCAAAGAAGGCGTCCAAATAAGTGGTGGCCAGAAAGATCAATCTAGCAAAGGTGCAGGCATCGCTCGATGCCGTCTGTCCGAAATGTGGAAAGAAGATTTCACCCGCTGAAGTCCGACGCACCGACTTCGAACGCATGGAGTGTCCGGCGTGCGGTGAGCGGTTTGCGGTCTGCCGGACACCTATGACTGGTGCATCAGCCTGAACACAAGAACCGCACCCAGAGCAGGGCTGGCAAGGAAATGGCTTGCGTCCCCAGCGCACTCGCCTTACACTCCGACCACGGAGTTAGTCGTGCGTAAGTCCAATGCGGTGAATTGGTCGGGACGGGCAGATTTGAACTGCCGACCCCTCGCACCCCAAGCGAGTGCTCTACCAGGCTGAGCCACGTCCCGACGGGCAGGAGACCCGCTGCTTCTTTCCAGCCGCAGCGGATGGGGTTGACTTAAGAATTTTACACCAGTGGGTGCAGTTTCGTGTGGCCGGCGTTGCTTTTCGCTGACGTGAACGCGAATCTTCGCTCCGGGCCGTGGATGTGGCCGGGCTCTTGGCCAGCCTACCAGCGTTTTCGCTTTGCGGGTCGCGACGGTTTCTCTTCGACGACGGCGCACTGGATCTTCTTTTCGACAGGATCGATGCGGTCCACGAGAACCCGTATCTTCTGCCCCAAGCTGTAAATCTTGCGGTTGCGCTGCGCCGATGATCTCACGAGTGTTTTCGTGATAGGTGTAACGATCGTCGGTTAACGAATCCAGCGGGACCAGGCCTTCAATGAACAGGTCGGTGAGTTCGACGAAGAATCCGAACTTGGTCACGCTGATGATCAGGCCGTCGAAGTCTTCGCCGACCCGGTCCTCCATGAACTTGACCTTCTTCCATTCCATCAGGTCGCGTTCGGCTTCGTCGGCGCGGCGCTCGGAATGGCTGGATTCCTCGGCGATGTCGTGAAGCTCTTCGAGCGGAGATCGGGCCGGAGACGGGTGCGAGCGCCTCGCGATGGGCCGTGTGGTCGCGACGTTTGGACCAGGGGGAGGGAGTGTCCGTCTTGGCGGCGCGGCGTCGATTGCGCGATGGCGCGGCTGCTCGCGCCGCATCGATCGCGCTCCTCGCTTATTGGGAGCGGCGCTGCAATACCTCTTTCAGGATGCGGTGGACGATCAAGTCGGGATAGCGGCGGATGGGCGAGGTGAAGTGCGTGTAGCGTCGGCGCTGCCAGGGCGAAGTGTCCCAGGTTCTCTTCCGAATAGCGCGCCTGCTTCAACGAGCGCAACATCAGGTAAGAGAGAATTCGTTCCTCCGGCTTGCCTGCGATCTTCTCGGTCAACTTCTGGTACATGCGCGGGGTGATGTGGACCTCTTTCGGGATTTCGATCTCGCGCGGGCGCTTGCCGGTGCCGTGAGCTGGCGCGGCGGTCGGATTTGAATCTGCACGCGCTGAATGGGCAGGGCGCCGACGCCGAGCGAATATCCGAAGGCCGCGGCGATGACTTCGAAATCGTAGACCCGCTTGGCATCGGGCTTCTCGTGAATGCGGTAGAGCGAAGCGACGCGTTTTGTTCTCCAGGTATCCGGCCACGCATTCGTTGGCGGAGAGCATGAACTCTTCGATCAGGCGATGCGCGATGTTGCGCTCGGAGCGGGTGATGCTCTTCATCAGGCCGAATTCGTCGAATTCGATCACGGGCTCGGGCAAGTCGAAATCGATGGAGCCGCGGCGCTCGCGCTTGCGATTCAGAATCAGCGCCAGATCGCGCATCATCTCAAAGGTGCTCACCAGGCGGGCATAACGTTCTCGCATGCGCGGCATCGCCTTCGAGAACCGCATTCACGTCGGTGTAGGTCATGCGCTCGGCCGAGCGGATGACGCCTTCGCACAACTCGTAGCCGAGAATCTCGCCGCGGTGGTCGATCTCCATGACGCAGGACAGCACCAGCCGGTCCACTTGCGGGCGCAGGCTGCAGATGTCGGTCGAAAGCTCGAGCGGCAGCATGGGCACGGCGCGGTCGGGAAAATAGACGCTGGTGCCGCGCAGTCGCGCCTCCTGATCGAGGGCCGAGCCGGGCGTGACGTAGTGGGCGACGTCGGCGATGTGGACCTGAAGTTCGTAGTTGCCGTCTCGAGCATGCCGGACGGTGACGGCGTCGTCGAAGTCGCGCGCGGTCTCGCCGTCGATAGTGACGATCGGGAGATCGCGGAAGTCGCGCCGTCTCTGCGACCTCGGGCGCCGGAATGATCGGTTCGATGTTTTGCGCCTGGTCGAGTACTTCGGGCGGGAAACGATGCGGCAGGTGAAACTTGCGAATGATGACTTCGACATCGACGCCGAAATCGTCTTCGTAGCCGAGAATCTCAACCACTCTTCCGCGCGGATTCTGGGTGGCCGACGGCCAGTCAGTGATTTCGACATCGACGACTACGCCTTCGAGGTCGTCCCATTCGGTGCGGCGGGCGGCTTGCTCGCCCAGAACGCGATCGACGGATTTCTTCGACCTGGGCCTCGAGACGGACCTCGCGACAGCCTGCGGGACGGCGCTACTGTGTTCCTCCGGGTACTCCTTGCCTGGCGGGATCACGATCTCCTGCGAGATCTTCTGGTCAATCGGTGTCACGTAGTTCCCTTGACTGCCGTGATGAAAGATTCCGACCACCGTGCTGTGTGCGCGCACGACCGGGCGAACGATGCGTCCTTCGGCGCGGCCGTCGGGACGGATTGTGCCGATCTCTACCAGCACGCGGTCACCGTGCATCGCAGAGCCCACCGCAAGCGGCGGAATGAAAATGTCTCCCGAAAGCTGTGCCTTGAGCCGCGCATCGAGCGTGGCAGCGTCGGGAGTGACAAAACCGTAGCCGTCGCGATGCATGCTCAACCGTCCGACTAAAGCATTCTTGCTCACGGCGGCCTTCGGAATCGCGTAGCGGTCCGAATCGACCTCATCAACTGGCCACTGCTCACCAGACGTTCCAAGCACTCGGCGAGTTGTTGGCGCGCGCCGCCATGCAGCCCCAATTCACGCACCAGTTGTTTGAAGCCGGCGGTGCCTTTGGGCTGGCGTTCGATCTTCTTCAGGATGGCGGAATCGGAGAGTCTATCCAAGATCGTGGATTGTGTGCGACTCAGATCATAATACTCCGATGCCGCTCGCCTCGACGCTCTGCCAGAAATGGCCATTATCGGTTGCGACGGTATAAGAACTGCTCTTCAAGGGGAGGAATTACATCGGCGTCGGCTTCGGTACCCGTTGCCTAAGAAGGTTACGAAAGGGTTGAAAAGTGTAGACAGCACAGAATTTCCACAAGACTTGAGGCTGGCAGCGGGAGTAGAATTCGTTTGGTCACCGAAATGCGGGTTCGACCCTTAATCTACTCGTGAGGAAAGGAATTTTTTGACATGTGGAAACCCACTAATCAGCCTTCTACGACACCAACCCGGCCAGGTGAGCCGGAGCGTCCCGTGGTTTCTACTCCGGTCACCTCTGTGCCAAGTGAGCCCGCGGGTGTGCCTCGTCCCGCAGTCGCGGCCAGCACGGCGGATCAGGCGACGATCGGGAAGTCGCTGGTGATCAAAGGCGAGGTGACCGGTTCAGAGTCTCTGTATATTGACGGGCGAGTCGAGGGTTCCATCAACCTCGCTGGAAACCGGGTCACGGTCGGTCGCAATGGCGTAGTCGCGGCCAATATCAACGCCCGCGAAATCGTGGTGCTGGGCAAAGTGCGCGGCAACCTGACCGCCAGTGATCGGGTAGACATCCGTAGCGACGGCTCGCTTACGGGCGACGTGGTCGCGGCGCGCATTTCCATTGAAGATGGCGCGTTCTTCAAAGGCGGCATCGACATCCGCAAAGGCGGCACGAAGCCGAATGGCGAAGAAGTAAAGACGCCGACCGCTTCGGCCGAAGCGGTCGCAGCGCGGGCGTAGGCAGACCTCGCAGGGCAGGTCTTGGGCGGCTCGATTTGGCGCCTGAGACCTGGAACCTGCTTACGGCTGAATTCCCTTCGTTAGTTCTTCGGCTTGCCTCTCGGCTACTCGTGGGAGAACGGTTCCTTTGCGGCGGCGCAGATCGCCGGGCAACTGAGATTTCGTCAACCACATTCCAGCTGCAACGGCGCCAGCCCACGTGATACTGATTAAAGCCAGTGCTTCGATGTCGGCAACGCGACTGCCGGTAACCACGATGGCGCGAGCGACCCGGTAACTCAGCAATCCCGCCGCGGCCGCAGTTATGGTGGCTTTCCCCAGTTCTCCCCATTCCAATTCATCCCACGCAACCAGCTTCCTTTGGTGTAGCAGAATCGCCATGGCCAGGCAGTTGGCTGCAATCCCCAAGTCGGAAGCCAGTGCGAGTCCGACCGACGCGAAGGCCTGGTAGAGTGCCCGGTACATTGGAATCGAAGCCACCGTGAGTAGACTGCTCGCTACCATGGGGGTGAGCGTGTTTCCGGCTGCGTAAAAAGCCCGCGCATAAAGTCCTTGCGCCGCCCAAAACACGAGCGAAAGCGAGAACCAAAAGAAATAGGTCGCAGTCACCTGCGAGTCCGAGAATACGAAATGTCCGTGCGGCAGGCGGTATACCAAGTCGATCAGCGGGAGGGCGGAGGCCATCATCAAACTGGTGACGAGAAGCGCAGCAGCCGAGGTGCGGTAGACCGACCCGTTTACAGTATCCGCAAACTCCCGCATGCGTTTTTTCGCCAAACAGGCGGGCAAAGAATGGCAGCGAGGCTTGGCCGACTGCTTGCCCCAGAATTGCGATGGGTACGGCCAACAGACGTTTGGCGTAGTTGATATGGCTGATTGCGCCAGTTGAATCAGAAGCGAAGTAACGCAGGATCCAGTCGTCGGCGCTGACCAGCGAGACCCCAATCATCAGAGGAATCGACATTCGAACCCATTCGCGAAATGCCGAATTGCGCACGTCGAATGAGACGCTGTAACCGGTGCCCACCCGGGCGGCTCCGATTGCGTTGATCAGGAATGGTCCGACGAAAGTGCCGGCTAGAGCCCCGTAGGCCAGTGAAGCGATTCCAAACCTATGAGAAAGCGCCACGCCGCCAAGAATAATGAACGCGTTATAGATCAAGGGCCCCAACGCGGGAAACAGAAAAAGCCGGCGTGAAGACAAGACGGCAGAAACGACTCCACCGACGTAGAACAGAATCTGGGCCGGCAGCAGGATTCGGGTCAGATGCACGCAGAGATCAATTTGCTCCGGCTTGAAGTGGTGGAACATGAGGCGCGTGATCTGCGGGGCGAAGATTTCCGCCAGAAGAACGCCAATGCCCAAAACCAGCGTCATTACCGTGATGATTACGGAAAAAGTCTTTTGCGCGTCTTCCTCTCGCTTTTCCGCCAGGAAGCGCGTGTAGATGGAGACGAAGGTGATGGAAATGGTGCCGCCCGCAACTAGGTAGGCTAGAAAATCGGGGATCTGGAAGGCGGCAATGTACGCGTCAGTGGTTGGACCGGCGCCAAATGCCCAGGCTGTATAGGCCTCACGAAGATATCCGACGACACGAGAGAGTACCATCGCGGTCATCAACAACACCGTTGCGGAAAACGCGGTGTGTTGGTGGGATGGCTGGAACAGGCGCAGCCAGCGGGCTGGGACACTCATCGGTTTGCGAGGGCCATTTCCCGGAGTTGCCATCCAAGGCCGATTCTACACGGCTGCTGCCGCCCTCTTATTAGGCCTCGTGGTTCGTCTCGGGATACTTTGACACCTGCACACAGGCCGCCGGATAATCCGAGGCGTGCCAGATTTAACTGCTGTCGGTTCTTACTCCGCCATTCTGCGGCGCTCGTTCCGCAAGACTTTTCCTCCCGCTGTGCGCGGTGAAGGCGTTTACTTGTGGGACGCACGCGGCAAACCATATTTCGATTTCTCCGGATCAGCCGCGGTGAATTTCATTGGGCATGGAGTGTCGGACATCGCAGCCGCGATGGCTGCGCAGGCGAAACAACTGGAGTTCGTGCATAGCAGCCAGTTCACGACTCCAGTAGCCGAAGAGTACGCGGCGGAGTTGCTTGAGTTCGCTGGCAAGAACTTTGAGGGCGGCTGTGTCTACTTTACCTGCGGCGGTTCGGAGTCGGTCGAAACCGCGCTGAAGCTGGCGCGGCAGTACCAAGTGGAGATCGGGCAGAGCAAACGTCATCAGGTGATCAGCCGTGGGCAAAGTTATCACGGGTCGACACTGGGAGCGCTATCGGTCTCGGGAAACAAGCGACGGCGCGAAATTTATCTTCCGATGGTGCGCGAGTTCGCTCATGTTTCGTTTCCCTATTGTTATCGCTGCTCGTTCGACTGTACCGACGGTTGCCGCAACTGCGGGCAGGAATACGCCGCTGAACTCGAGAAGGCCATCGAGGCCGCAAACGGCGAGGCTGCGGCATTCATCGTCGAGCCGGTCAGCGGCGCAACCCTTGGCGCGGTCGTGCCGCCGCCCGGCTATTTGCAAAGTGTGGCTGCGATCTGCCGACGGCACGGCGTTCTCCTGATCGCCGATGAAGTGATGACGGGCATGGGGCGCACCGGAAGAAATTTCGCGGTCGACCATTGGGACATCGCGCCAGACATTTTGGTCACCGCCAAAGGATTATCGAGTGGCTATGCGCCGCTGGGCGCACTCCTGGTTTCGAAGCGAGTGGCCCACGCGATTGCCGATGGGTCCGGAGCTTTCCTGCATGGCTTCACTTACAACTCGCACCCCATTTCGCTGGCTGCGGGCAGAGCTGTGCTCAGATTTATGCAAGACCGAGATTTCGTGCGCACGGCCGATTCTGAGCGTGAGGGTTCTGCGGCGGCGACGCTAAGATCGAAACTCGAAGCGTTGCGCGACGCAAAGGCGGTCGGCGATGTCCGCGGCATTGGATTGCTTTGGGGTGTGGAGTTCGTTGCCGATAAGGCCACTAAGCAGCCATTCGCACCAGACCTGAATTTCGCTGGTCGCGTGGCTCAGGCAGCAGTGAAGCGAGGACTGCTGGTTTATCCCATGCAGGGCTGCGTGGACGGAGTTGCGGGCGATCATCTGCTGATCGCGCCTCCGGCTGTGATCACCGCGGATCAAACAGACTGGGCTGTGGAGCAGTTGAGGGAGGCGATTCAGGAATCTATTCCCTGACGTGCCCGATGGAGAACGGGGTCTCGCCCGTTTAGCGGCGCGATGCCGAACGGGTGAGACGCCTGTTCTCCATTAATCCATGTGGTTGTGGGCCTGCCGTTCAACCGACCAGATATCTTCTGGTCTTTGTTCGAACGGATAAACGTGCACCATCCAGCCAAAGATCTGGGGCGTGAACTTGCCTCCGGCAGCGTCGCAGGCTTCCTTGGTGGTGATCGTGCCTTGCAGGCCAAATTGCGGTTCCGGACCCCACATTTCCTTCCTCCGGTCAGCGGGTGGCACGCAGAGATTCACGTGCGCGTGCCACTGGGCAATGCTGAGCGGAACGCGTGAGTCGAGTTCATCTTCGCTGGCGTTCTTGGGCGCCGTATACATCACACCGATGAGCTTGTAGCCATCGCCCTGTTTCTCATACAGCAGCGAAGTGGGGTGGTCAGGATTGAAGTGCGTACTCGCTTCGAAGCCGTACCAGTAATTTGTGAAGTGGTATTGCTTCTGCGGCAGGTTGGGCAGGAAAATTTTGTAGCCATTGGCCAGGGCCACTCTGTAATCCCGGTATTTCTCCGCGACTATGCGGGCGGCGTCGACCACCTGATCGGCCTTTTCCTGATCGCCCGGCTTGATCTCGCGCATTGTTGTCATCTTCATGTGCGGGCCCATGTCCATGTGACGGCCTTCCATGGAGTGCATGGCGTGCGCACTGCCCTCGTTGCCCATCCCCGGCATATCATGCATTTCCGAAGCACTCATATTGGGCGTATCACTCTGGGCTCCCGGTTGTTGTCCCCAGAGCGGAGCTGAAGCGAATACTGCGAGCGCGGCAGCGGCCAGAATCGGTGTCCTCATGCTAGTTCTCCCACGATGTACTAACCCTGAACCAGAGGAATGGTTTCTGCAACAAAAGAGGGTTACTGATGGTTACGGGAGTAATTTTTCTCGAAGGGCGGGCCTTCCCTCAGGAAGCAATGCCGTGTGACTTTTCATCCGCAAGACCGACCTTGAGCAAAACTTTATTCGCCGCATCACTTCCTGAGCGGATGCAATCGGGCACTCCGATTCCGCGGTATCCGTTGCCCGCCAGCGCCAGGCCGGGAAGCTCTTGCAGCAGGCTGTCGATGCGCTGCAACCGTTCCAAATGGCCGACACCGTATAGCGCCATTGCGGCCTTCCACCTGTATACGCGGGCGAAAAGCGGATCGCCTGTCAGCTTGACGATTTGACGAAGCTCCTCGCGAACAATGCCTAGAATTTCTTCATCGGAAGCCTGAAGAACCTGTTCGTCCGGCGCGCCACCCATGAAGCAGCGAAGAATTGCGCGGTCTTCAGGAGCGCGGTGAGGGAACTTGTTATGCACAAACGTGGCCGCGAGCATGCGTTTGCCCTCGCTGCGAGGCACGAGAAAACCGAAGCCCGGGGGCAGAGACGCGCGCACGCCCTGGTCAAAGCCGAGGTTTACTGTGACGGACGAGGTGTACCGTATGCCCCGAAGTTCAGTGGCAAGCTCCGCGCTGGCCATCCCCACCAGTTCCGCAGCTACATTTGCCGGCGTGGCGATTACCACGGCGTCGAATCTATCCGACGCGTAGCCCGCGGAGACGACCCAGCCGCCGTTTTGCCTTTGAATACGCTGTGCCGGACTATTGGTTTGAAGCGCGGACGCTAGCAGCCGGGGAATCAGCGCGTCCACCAACTGCTGCATTCCGTCTTTCAGCGAAGTGAACAGTGGCTTGGCAGGTGTTTTAGGACCGTATGTCATTTTCTTGCGAGCGGCCAGCATTGCGCGGCCAAGGCTGCCATGTTTGGCTTCCATCTCGGCAAATCGCGGAAGGACGGCACGTACACTGAGTTCGCTGGCCAGCCCGCCATACACGCCGGATAGCAGCGGGTCGGCAAGACGCTCCACCATTTCCGGGCCGTAGTGGCGCTCCACAAATGCTGCGACGGTCTCGTCGGTATCAGCTTTTCGTGGAGGATGAAACCACTCGCCCGCCATCCGCAGTTTGGCGCGCGGGGAAAATAGTGGCGACAGCATCGTCGGCGTGATCTTTGTGGGGACCATGAACATCAGGCCGTCGGGGATCACTACCAATTTACCTTTCACCACGATGTAGGTTTTGCGATCGCCATCATTAGACCCGACGAGTTGATCGCCGAGGTTAACTTCACGGCACAGTTCGCTGGCCCAGGGCTTTTCCGTCAGAAACGAATCAGGGCCGGCTTCAAGCAGGCAGCCATCCACGCGCTCGGTGACCAACACTCCGCCGAGACGCGGGCTGGATTCGAACAGAACGTACTCCAGCGAAGCGCCAGCGAGCCGCTGTTTTTCAAGCGTGAAAGCAGCGGACAGCCCTGAGACTCCGCCGCCGATAATCGCAATGCGTTTCATGCCGCGGTGACCAGTCGCGATTTGGCAACATCCGCCAGCGCCGCCGCCAGCAACCACGAATCATTCAGCGACTCGGCGCGCCACAGGCGCATGCCGGCGGTCTCCGCGAACTGTTTGAAAGCGATATCGATGTCATAGAGTACCTCGACGTGGTCACAGAGAAATCCTATGGGTTGAAGGAAAACACCGCGGTGACCTTTTTCTTTCAAACCGAGGATCGTATCTTCTACCCGTGGTCCCAGCCACGCACCGCCTGACATGCCCTGACTCTGAAATGCAAACGTCCAGTCTTCAGGCCTCAATCCGGCCTCCTGCGCCACTAACGACGCGGTTTCCTTGGCCTGGCTTTCATAGGGATCGCCCTCAGCAATGGTGCGTTCGGGGACGCTGTGCGCGGTAAAAATGATCGGGACTTTTTGCGCCATCTCGCGGCAAGCGCGATCCCATCCAATCCGCAGCTTTTCTGCAAAGGCTTTGATCAACAACGGATGATCGTGCCAAGATTCGACGAAGTCGACGCTGAAGGGAGTTCTCTGGTTGCTGGCGAGAGTGGAGCGGTAGAGGCCGACGCTGGTTCGTGAATTCTGCGGCGCCAGACAGATGGCGATGGCGTGCTCGATGCCATCTAAGGTCATCGCCTGCACCGCGTCGGCGATAAACGGTTTCCAGTTTCGCATGCCGACATACACAGGTAATCCCAATTCGCGGCCCAGAAGTTCTCCCTGCTTTAGAGTCAATTCGGTGAGCGGAGACCGCCCGATCAGACCATAGCGGTTTTTTACTTCCTCGATGACCGACGGCGGAAGCGGTCTCCCACCAGTCACTCGGAGCAAGAATTCCGGCACTTCGTCAACCGAGTCGGGGCTGCCGTGGGCCAGCAGCACGACGGCAGTTTTCTTTGGATGGTTCAATCTTGACTCCCTCAGCGCGAGGCCGGGATGGTTTTCGTTGAATGCTCCTGCACAAATTCGGCCAGCGCCTTCACATTCTCGACCGGAGTTTCCGGCAAAATGCCGTGGCCAAGATTGAAAATGTGTCCGGGGCGTCCGCCCGCCCGGCGCAGAATATCTTCGGCGCGCGACTTCAGTTCTTTCCAATCCGCAAAAAGCAAAACCGGGTCAAGATTGCCCTGCACCGCACATTCGAAGCCGAGGCTTCGCCAGCCCTCATCGAGAGGGATGCGCCAGTCGAGCCCAATCACTTCCGCCCCAGTTTCTCGCATCGAAGGCAATAGCGTGGCGCTGTCCGTCCCGAAATAAATTATGGGAACCCCGGTCTTCTGCAGTGCTCCCACCAGTTCGGTAGTGCGCGGCAGCACGTATCGGCGATAGTCTTCGACGCTAAGGCAGCCGACCCAGCTGTCGAAAATCTGGATGACGTCGGCGCCGGCACCGACTTGCTCAGCGGCATAAGCGGAGACGACTGCCACCAGTTTCCGCATCAGTTCGTCCCATACGGTAGGGGACGAATACATCATCTTCTTGGTGTGAACGTAATTGCGCGAGCCCCCGCCTTCGATCATGTAACTGGCAAGGGTGAACGGCGCGCCGCAAAAGCCGATCACCGGCAGACGCTCGCCGAAATGCTTGCACACCAGGCGAACGGCCTCAGAAACGTAGCCCAGATCGGCCGCGCGATCAGTGCGCAGGCGAGCTATGTCTTCCGCCTGACGCACCGGCTTCTCAATTACCGGACCTTCACCAGCTGAAAAATGGAAAGGCAGTCCCATGACTTCCAGCGGCAGCAGCAGATCAGCGAAGATGATCGCCGCGTCCACGCCCAGGGCCTCGGCCGCAGTAATGGTTACCTCGGCCGCGACTTGCGGCCTCTTGCAAATTTCAATCAGCGAATATTGTTTGCGGATGGCACGATATTCCGGCATGTAACGGCCGGCCTGACGCATAAACCAGACCGGGGTTCGGTCAACCGGTTGCCGCTTGCAGGCCTTGACGAATCGGGATTCAGGAGCGGACATGGGAACTTCCAATGTAGCATTTTCGAGCCGAGGCTGTGCCGGTAGCCGAACAGGATTCAAGTTCGCGTTCCGCTTGCCGAAACTTTCCAAAAACCGGACATTTGCCCTTCCGAGTAGGGCGCACCAAAAGAGATAACCTCATTCTCACCCGGTATCGGCCTATCATTCTTAAGAAGGGTCAGTCCTAAGAATCAGTGGGAGGTACGCATGGCAGCGAATCAGGTGGTTCTCTACTTCGACAAACAGGAGGACGCTCTTTTGTTCACCCTGGCTGCCAGTTCGGTGATGGCAGAGGAAGAGGGACCGGTCCGCGGCAGTGACGCTGTCGTCAAGGTCGCGGAAGAAATCTGCAAAGCCAGCCGAATCACGACTGAGGGCGTTCTGAACAGCTAGCTAGTCTGACCAGGGTTGCGGCGTGCGATCCCAGCGATGCCCCTTGATGGTCTTAAGCACATCTGCATCGAGTGGGCCAGCATCACTTACAGCAATGTTTTGCCGGACGTGATCCGGCTTCCTCATTCCTGCGATCGTAGTGCTCACGGTGGGGTCCGACAGGATAAATCGCAATGCCATTTCCGGCAGACTCATGTTCGTGGGAACAGCGGGCTTCAGTTTCTCTACACGCGCCAGCGTTTGCTTGAGATTGTCCGGGCTGAAGTACTTTGAACGCCAGTCGCTAGTGGGGAATTTTGTTTCCGCGGTCATCTTACCGCCTAGGCTACCTTCGTCGAAAGGGACTCTCGCGATCACGCCAATATTCAACTCGCGACAGACGGGAAAAAGTTTGTCCTCGGGCGACTGATCGAAAATGTTGTAGATCACCTGCACAACATCTACCAGCCCGGTTCGAAGGGCCTTGATACCGTTTTCCGGCTGCCAGCGATTGAGACTCAGCCCGAAGAAACGGATCCATCCCTCACCTTTCAGCTTTTCAACCGTGTCGCGAAATTCCGCTTCTTCGGTCCAGCTATCGTCCCAGACGTGAAATTGCAGAAGGTCAATCGAGTCGGTCCCGAGCTTCTCTCGAATCAATTTGGCGTATTTGAAAACATGCTCCGACGGGAAGACGTCGCGATACCTGTCTTTCGGGGAAGCCGGCCACTTGCCGTTAAGGGGTGGAATCTTGGAGGCTGCATACAAACGCTTGCCACGGTTCGCGGACAAGATCGCTCCCAGCAATGCGTCGCTCTTGCCTTCCCCATAAGCCCACGCCGTGTCGAAGAAGTTGCAGCCCCGGTCGACCGCCAACTGCAAGGCCTCGAGCGATTGGCGGTCGTCCGACCCGCTCCAGCCGCTCATTCCCCAAAGTCCATGCGCAATATCACTTACCTCGAAACCGGTTCGACCGAGCCTGCGGTATTTCATGGTTGCTCCCACGGGAGATGAAAATTCCCGCCATTGAAATTTGACATTGCCGCCCCTTGATTTTTAACATATATGTCTAGCGTCGAGCTGTTCAAGATTGGGGCGGTTCGAACGCTACACACCCTAATTTCTTGTAATAACCTCTATGATTACAGTTAAAGAGCTTACCAAGAGATACGCTCGCAATACTGCCGTCGACCACATCTCATTCGAGGTCGCGAAGGGTCAGATCGTAGGTTTTCTCGGTCCGAATGGGGCCGGAAAGACCACGACCATGCGAATGCTGACGTGTTTTTTGACGCCCACGTCGGGCAGCGCAACCGTCGCCGGCTTCGATGTCCTGGAGCAACCGCTCGAAGTCAAGAAGCGCATTGGCTATCTCCCCGAGACTCCGCCGCTGTATCCGGAAATGGAGACGGGCGAATACTTGGCCTTTGTTGGCAAGCTCAAGGGGCTCTCGGGCACGGAACTCCGAAAGCGAGTCGACTACGTTTGTAATCGGTGTGCCGTCGCAGATGTGAAGAACAAGCTGCTGGGCAAGCTTTCGAAAGGCTATCGCCAGCGGGTAGGTCTGGCGCAGGCGATCATTCACAATCCCGACGTCCTGATTCTCGACGAACCCACGGCTGGTCTCGATCCCAAGCAGATCAACGAAACTCGCGATCTGATCAAGAGCCTCGGCGGCGATCACACCATCATTCTCAGCACGCACATTTTGCCGGAAGTCGAGCAGACCTGTGAGCAGGTTCTGATCATCAACAAAGGTAAGTTGGTCGCGACCGACTCAGTACAAAATCTGCAAAATCGCGCTCGCGGCGCCGAATCAGTGCTGGTCGAAGTCAGCGGGCGCAATGGCAGCCTCGATTTCGAAGCCGTGCAAAGGCGCCTCGAACAAGTTTCGGGCGTGAGCCGGGTCGTGGCCAAGCAACGGAATGACAATCGCAACACCTTTGAAGTCGAAAGCCGGAAAGGTTTTGTCCGCGGTGATCTGGCGCGCGCTGTCGTCGAATCCGGTTGGGACCTGAACGAACTTCGTTCCGCCGCGATGAGTCTGGAAGAAGTCTTCCTGCAACTCACTGGAGCCCAGGTAGACGACAAAGAACAACTCCCGCCCAAGGAGTCACAATAATGCGAAATACCTGGGTTGTCTGGCAAAAAGAACTGCGCAGCTATTTCGTCTCTCCGATTGCGTACTTTCTACTCACAATGTTTGCCGTAGTCTCGGCATTTTTTTTCTGGCTCTACCTTCGAGGCTTCGTCGAATACGGAATGGAAATGCAGATGCGCGGCCAGGCGTTTCCCATGAATCTCAACGAACAGGTTATCCGGCCGTTGCTGGCGAATGCGGGCGTGATCGGACTGTTCTTCATCCCTTTGATCACGATGCGTCTGTTTGCCGAAGAAAAGCGCAGCGGCACGATCGAATTGCTCGCGACCTCGCCTATCCGTGATTGGGAAGTGATCCTCGGAAAGTGGCTTGCAGCGCTGACTCTCTATGCCTGCATGCTGTTGTTCACCGCGTTGAACTTCGCATTCCTTTTCAAGTACGGCAACCCGGATTGGAAGCCGCTGGCGATTGGGTATCTCGGCCTGTTGCTCCAGGCGGGGGCAATGCTCGCGATTGGGACGTTCATTTCCAGCCTGACCAAGAATCAGATTATCGCTGGCGCCGTTACTTTTGGAATCTGCCTGGTGCTATGGATCATTTCGTCGGTCGGCGAATTCGAAACTTCGACCTGGGCCCAGGTACTTTCTTACATGTCGGTGCTCACCCACTTCGAGGAGTCGTTCGCCAAAGGTGTACTTGACGCCAAGGACGCAGTCTTTTACGTGACGCTGATATTCCTCGGGCTGTTTTTTACCGCCCGGTCCATGGAATCTCTGCGCTGGAGGTCGTAGGTGAATACACAGTTACTCAAAGCAAGGCAGACGAAGTACGCGGCTTACGCCACAATCTATATTCTCGTGGTCATCGCCGCCATAGCTATCGTGAACGTGCTGGCGAACCGCTATAACAAGTCTTACGACGCCACGGCGAACAAACGCTACAGCCTCTCCGACCAGACGGCGAAGATCGTGAAGGGCCTGAATCAGGACGCGACCATCACCTACTTCGACCAGGGCACACGGTTTGCGCATGCCAAAGACCTGCTTGGCCAATACGCAAACCTTTCGACCAAGGTTCACGTCGACTATGTGGATCCCGACAAAAAGCCGCAGGAAGCTCGTCAGGCAGGGATTAAGAATTACGGTACGGCGATGGTGCAAATTGGAGCCAAGCAGGAAGAAGCCAAGAGCCTGACAGAAGAGGGCATCACCGGCGCGTTCATTCGCGTTCTGAAAAATACCACACGCACAGTTTGTTTCGTAACCGGAGGTGGAGAACATCAGATCGACGACTCCGACCACAACGGCTATTCCCAATTAAAGGAACTGGTCGGAAAAGACAACTATCAAGCGAAGTCGATTGACTTGCTTCAGAAGGCCGAGGTCCCGGGTGATTGTACGGCGCTCATAATCGGCGGTCCCACACGCGACTATCAACAGCCGGAAGTTGATGCCATCAAGAAATATGTGGAAGACGGCGGTCGCGCTCTTTTCATGCTTGATCCGCCGCTCAAGATGGGCCGTTCCGTGACCGCCGATAACGATGCTCTCACCAGCCTGTTGCAGATCTGGGGCGTAACCCTGAACAAAGACCTGATTCTCGACTTGAACCCCATTGGGCAGTTGCTCGGAGTAGGGCCGCAAGTCGCCCTTGTAAGAAGCTACGAATCGCAAGCTATTGTCAACGGATTGAAGGGTACGGCAACCGGCTTCCCGCTGGTGCGTTCGATCGAAGTCAAGAATGGCGACAAGACTTCGGTGCAAAAACTCTTTGATTCATCGGACAGCAGCTTGGCGACTTTCAACTTGAACTCTCCGGCAATCGATCCAAACGATCCCAAGAACAAAAAGGGACCTCTGACGATTGCCGCCGCGGGGACCTACGATACCGGCAAACAAGGCTCGCAGGGACGGTTCGTAGTAATTGGCAGCTCATCGTGGGCAGCCAACTCCTTTCTCAAATTCAACGGCAACAGCGACCTGGCTTTGAACACAATCGACTGGCTTTCGTCTGATGAAGATCTGATTTCGATTCGTCCCAAGGCAGAGGAAGACCGCCACATCACGATGACTCGTGCCCAGTTGAACTTGGTTCGGATCACAAGCCAGTTCCTGCTGCCGCTAGTTGTGGTTTTCGCGGGCGTCTCGGTGTGGTGGCGGAGGCGGTAATGAAACTGCGTGGTCTGATCATCGCCGCCGTCATCTTAGCGGGACTCACTGGGGCCCTTTACTGGTCCAATCATCACAAGCCCGCAGACGCCACTGAAGCGTCCGCCGACGTGCCGCCAAAGATTCTTGCGGTTAACGAAGCGGACATTTCCAAATTCGACCTGAAGAAAAACGGCGAAGAGCAAGTCGCCGCCGAACGCACCAGCGCGGGCCTGTGGCACATTACGTCGCCAGCACCTCTCGCTGCCGATCAGAGTGCTGTGTCAAACCTGCTCGGCACTTTTTCGTCCCTCAACTCCGAACGTGTGGTCGAAGACAAAGTCGGCAGTCTCGCGCCCTACGGTCTGGATGCGCCTAAACTCGAAGTTGACTTGACCGAAAAAGGAAACAAGACACAAAAGCTGTTGATCGGCGACGACACGCCCGCGGGCAATGGACTCTACGCCAAGCTCGACGGCGACCCGCGCGTTTTCACCATTCCCAAGCACGACCAGACCAGCATCGATAAGAGCGCAAATGACCTGCGCGACAAACGCCTGCTGACGGTTGATTCGGAAAAGGTCAGCCAGGTTGATCTGGTCGCGAAGAAGCAGGAGATGGCGTTCGGCCGCAACAAAGATGAATGGCAGATCGTCAAACCGAAACCGCTTCCCGCCGATAACAGCGCGGTGGACGACCTCGTACGCGCTCTCGCCGACGCCAGAATGGAGCTCAGTCCTTCGGACGATCAGAAAAAGAATGCTTCACTCTTCGCCGCAGCCGCTCCAGTCGCGACTGCAAAGGTAACGGCTGAGTCCGGGGCGCAGGAACTACAGGTCCGAAAAAATAAGGATGACTACTATGCCAAGTCGAGCGTGGTGGAAGGCGTCTATAAAGTCCCGAGCACGCTCGGTCAGGCGGTCGACAAGAACCTCGAGGATTTTCGCAACAAGAAGCTGTTCGACCTCAGCTCCGGCGATCCCACCAAAATCGAGATTCGCGACGGATCAAAGACGTATTTCCTGACCCGGAGCGCTGAAGATTGGTGGTCAGGTAGCGCAAAGAAGATGGACGCCAGCACCGTCGACGACCTCATCGAAAAGATCCGCGATCTTGCGGCTGCCAAGTTCGTCGATTCCGGTTTCACGGCGCCCCTCATCGACATTACGGTTACGTCGAACGATGGCAAGCGGATCGAGAAAGTGACAATCTCAAAAGCCGCAGACAACTACGTGGCCAAACGAGAAAATGATCCGACGCTCTACCAACTCGACTCCAAGACAGTCGACGACCTCAAGAAATCAGCCGATGCCGTAAAGCCCGCCGCCCCTCCCAGCAAATAGCGGCGCGGCATTCGGATCTGTCATTCTGAGGCAGCGGATTTCTGGGTGACTCTCCTACCCGGGAGCGGCCTTGCGCATCCGTGTAGAGAAAAGAGGGCTCCTGAGAAGCCTTGCGGGCGGAACAGTTTTGGCTGGTGATCTTTCTTTGACGGCGATTTGAGGCGCCCTGCATTGATCTAACTCGCGTCGTCGTAGCAGACTGGTGTCGCACAATCTGAGTTGGAGGCGAGATCGAATGGCCGAGCAACCGCAAGCAAGTCCGAAAGAACTGACCTTTATCGCTGCCACCAGACTGCAGCAAAGCTTCGTCTCGGCCGCGGAAAAGCGAACCCTGGTATGGCTGGCCCAACGCACGCCCCGCTGGATCAACTCCGACCATCTCACTCTAATGGGATTTGCTGCGCAGTGCCTGGCAGGAGTCTGCTACGCCCTGGCGCGCTGGAACCGTTACATGCTGTTGCTCGGCATTGTCTTCCTCGCACTCAACTGGCTGGGCGACAGTTTGGACGGCACTCTGGCGCGCGTGCGAAATTGCCAGCGTCCGCGTTATGGCTTCTACGTAGATCACATCGTGGATACTTTCGCCGCCTTCTTCTTGATGGGAGGACTTGCGCTCTCGGGATACATTCACCCGGCGATCGCTTTCGGAATGCTCATCGCCTTCCTCATGCTCTCGATCGAGGCTTATCTCGCCACCTACACCCTCGGCCAGTTCCAACTCTCGTACTGGAGGTTCGGTCCCACGGAAATACGCCTGCTGTTGGCGGTTGGCAACCTGGCACTGCTCCGCTGGCCGACTGTGAAGATAATGGGCACGCAATTGCCTTTGTTAGATATCGGAGGCGCTATCGGAATCGCAGGGATGGCCCTGATGCTCGTCATCTCGTCGGTTCAGCACACAGCAACGCTATATCGCGAGGAAAAACTTTCATGAGGGACAGGGCAATGCGACGTGGCGGACCTGCCTCAATCACAACTCGCGTTCGTCACATCTGGCGGGGCAAACTCCGCTTCAGCCGCAAAGCGGCGGTACATGAAAGTCCGGCACGGGAGTGCCGGGAAGAGAGAATTGGAAAAATCCCGAGTCCCGCCAGGGACTGGACTCAATTGCTACGTCATCCACTCCTGAGCGTCGCTGCGGTTTTGCTCGCCGGTATCTCCGGACGGGCTGCTGATCTGAAGCCCGCCACTGATGCCGCGTTCAAGCATTATGTGCAGCTGAGCGAAGAGCGCATGCAGAGTGACCTGAGCTCTGGAACATTCTTATGGGTGGATGGGCTGCCAGCCCAGCAGCGTCAGGAAGTCTACGAGCGTCTGAAGCGAGGAGAAGTCGTGACCCAGAAGCTGGAGACGCTCGACGGCGGCGCGGCCATACCAGTTCCCGGCGGCCTCGTCCATCATTGGCTGGGCGTTGTCTTCATTCCTGGAGCCAGTCTTAAGCAGACTCTTGCCCTCTTGCAGAACTACGACGAGCATTCGCGAATCTATGCCCCTCGCGTGCTCCGCTCCAAACTGATTCAACACGACGGCGATGATTTCAAAGTCTTTCTTCGCCTGCGCGACAAAAACATCATAACCGTGGTTCTGGATACCGAATACGACGTGCACTACGTCCGCCTCGACCCGGCGCGAGCTTACAGCAATTCCTACAGCACTCGCGTGGCAGAGGTGGAAAAGGTGGGGCAGCGGGATGAGGATGAGAAGCCGGTGGGACACGACAACGGCTATCTATGGCGTCTGAACTCGTATTGGCGCTTCTGGGAGCACGATGGCGGCGTTTTCGTTCAGCTGGAAGCCATCTCCCTCACCCGCGATATTCCCGAAGGTCTCGGCTGGCTGATTCGTCCTTTCATCACCAGCATACCGAGAGAATCGCTAGTCTTCACGCTGAACCGCACGCGCGAAGCGGTCAAGTAAGCTGTCTTGCTGAAAGGCTGGCCACCCTTTGTGGCTACTATTCTATTTTGGTGTCTTCTTGCCGACGATGGTCAATTCCACGATTTGTCCATTTGGGTTTTTGACCTGCAACACCTTGCCGTTTACTTTGGCTGGAAATTCTTTTCCGATGGTCCAGTCAATAAAAACGGCAGCGGGGGCGCTGGCGCGGCAAGCGTAGACGGTATCCGCCAGACGCATGGAAATCTTGTGGCGATCCCCCTCAGCCATATGCTGGGAATCGGCGGCGACTCTTTCGAAGGCGACAACTCTGGCCGTTTGATAGCCCTCGTCCGCGCCTTGCGCAAACGCTAGCATCGCAGCCATCGTGATGCCGCACGATAAAGCAACCAAGCGTGTCTTCATCGGTGTTCCTCTCCGGTGATCAAAAAAGAGAGTATAGACCGAGTGCCGCATATTCGGATAATCATGAATCTACATGTGTCCTGCATCCGCTGTCCGGGAACTCAAGGGCGAGGATGAAGCGCAAACAGCGCCGGCAATACGTTCGCCACAAAGTCCACTAAAAAGTGGCCAAACATATTGGACACCAGATCCCGGCGCCACAGATAAAAGACGGTGAGAATTCCGCCGAGAACAAGCGCGATCAGAATGTTAGCCGCGCCGCCAGTCCAGTGTGCCACGGCGAAAATCGCCAGAGGAATCACCGACGAGGCAACGCGCCCGAGTCCAAGCGCCTGCAGTCGCTCGATGGCGTAGCCCCGATAAAATAGCTCTTCCACCACGCCGGCGCGCACGACCACGATAAAAAGAACCCACACAGGAAGTTTGGCAAACGCCTGTGATGCCGCTCCGTGGCCGTATCCAGTCAGCGCCGCGATCCCAGCGGCCGGCACGAAACATGCAACCGCAATCACCAGGCCCCAAGCCAGCGACTTCCACAACGGAGAAGTGCCAATCCCGATCGAGTGCAGGGGCAATCCCTCGCCGCGACGAATCAGCCAGACCAGCACCCCAGCGGCAGCGAACATGCAGGCCTCGCGAGCCAGCGTCAAGGCCGTGCCGGGTTCAGGGTTGATGGCACGAAACACTTGCCGGATCACCAGCATGGAAAACAAAGACACGCAAAGACCCACCCAGGTCATCGCGTTCTTCCCGACGAGTCTATCTTGTGCAGCCACTATCGCTGTATCGCTCATGACAATATTTACGAAGCGGGCACCAGGAAAGTTCCTGCCATTCCATGCAAATTTCGGCCGATGGGACGGCGATCTCCCGCGGGAGCGATGACTCCTACGTCTACTATCTCGCGGTGAGGTAGTTTGGAGTCTGTTGCTACTTCTGGAACGAGGGAGCGAATCAGAATCGCACGTTGAGTACCGGTTCGCTCCCTTGCTCTCCTCAGTTGCTCATGACGTACAGCAAGAAATATGGATGGTTCCCGGTGTAGCCGGACGGAATGGTGCTGCCGGCAGTTAGTTGGGTTTGGTCGCCACCCAAGAACCATCCGGTAAGGCTGGTGATTGGATATTGAGAATTCGCGGCACCGACGCTCTCATTGTTCTGGTTGTTCGCGAAATACACAACGAAGTAATAGTCCGACAGGGTTGACGGCGTCAGGTTTATCGGATCCAGGCGAATGACGCAGGGATTGCTGACGCTTAGCGGTTGAGTGGGACAGGTCTTTTTGTTGGTGAGCGAAATGATCGGATTGGAGACACCTTTCAGCTTCACCGGGGTAACCGCTTTGATTTTAGAGTTCCCCCGATTGGTAGTGTAAAGGACCATATTTCCGATGTCTGCCTCGGTTCCCCCCGTGAAGCCAATGTACAAAACCGTTGTCTTGACTTGAGCGACCGCCGGAAAGATGAACGCGCCGGCAATCAGGTCGAGCGCCGAGTAGTTTCCCATTGGTTGGAGCTCGACACGGGACCGCCAACCCCGGCTACCAAGTTGATGGGAGGTTTGGCTGGAGGTTGTTGTGCGATTGCCGGACTGGCTAGGCTTGCGAAAGCAAGGGCGAATACCAGCAGAATTGGGGTTGTGAGCTTCGGGTTTGTCATGGCTTTCGTCCTGGCGGAATCGGGGCAATACCGCCCCTAATAATAAAAGCGAAAAATCATGGGGTATGGGCTCAAGCGGAACAAGGATAATTTTCTAAGACGTGGCAAGAGACCCTGTCTCTCCCGTTGACGGGCGACGGAAGTGGGCACATAATTGACACCCTCAAAGGGGACAGCAATGAAGCGATCTCCCCGGTTATCTAACACCGCCGCTCTCTCCGAGGCAGTTCTTCACCAACTAAATTTGTATGCTTTGGGTGCGACCGCTGCTGGAGTAGGCGTTCTAGCCTTGTCGCAGCCGGCTGAGGGCAGAATTATCTATACGCCAGCCGACAAGACGGTTCCGCTCAATTACACAATACCCATCGACCTCAATCGCGACGGGATTCACGATTTTGGCCTCACCAACATTACTCACAACAGCACCACCCCGACTGGAGACTTCCTGGCCGCCTCGGCGCTGAACTCGGGCAACGGAGTCTGGGCGCAAAGAACGAGCCGCGGCTTTAATAATTACGCAGTCGCTCTACCAGCAGGCGTCCGGATTGGGGCGCCGTCAAATCTTAAACGCTTCCAGGGAGGCCGCGATGACATGGCTTTCTGGAGTTTCCGTGGGGGCACCGGTACCATCAGCGGCGGTCCATGGAAGAACGTTCGAAAGGGATACCTTGGTTTGAGGTTTCTCATCAGGGGCAAGATCCATTACGGGTGGGCGCGGCTCAACGTTGCGATTGTGAACGACCAGGTGAACGCCACACTGACCGGCTACGCCTACGAGACCATCGCGAACAGGCCGATCATTGCGGGGCAGACCAAGAGCGGCTCCACGCTAGGTGTGCTGGCGATCGGAAAGTAGGACGCTTGTGACAAGAATAAAGCAGCGCCAGTGGATTTCGGTTCGGCGAACGGTGGTCGCCGCGTTTGCGGTCCTGTTTGTGATGATGTTCATCGCGGCGAACCCAGTCCAAGCACAGACGTTCAGCGTGCTTTACGCCTTTCAAGGTGGGACCGATGCGGCCTACCCTTTGGGGAATTTGATTCTGGATGAATCGGGGAATCTCTATGGCACGGCCGGTGGTGGCGAGAATGGCTACGGCGCGATATTCAAGGTTGACGCGACTGGAAAAGAGACCGTGCTTTATAGCTTCACCGGCGGAGCAGACGGAAAAGGCCTCCTTGGCGGCCCTCTGGCGCGCGACAAGGTGGGTAATCTATACGGCACCGCGGGCGGAGGCAGCGGCAGCAGCGGGACGGTTTTCAAGCTCGATGTTAAGGGCGTTCTCAGCGTGATTTACAGTTTCACCGACTATCCGAATCTGAACGGCGGCTTGGCGCTGGATCCATCCGGCAATCTCTATGGCACTACTCAATGGGGCGGCCATGGCGTCGGTACGGTATTCAAAGTGGATCAGAAAGGCAAGGAAACGGATCTCTATCACTTCCAAAGTTTACCCGATGGAGCCTATGCCAACGGCGGCCTGTTCAGAGATAAAGCGGGCAATCTTTACGGCACGACCTGGTCGGGCGGCGCTGGAGCATGCTACTACGCCGAAGGTTGTGGAACCGTTTTCAAGTTGAGCAAGACTGGCAAGGAGACAATCATCTACCGGTTCATTGACTTGCCGGATGGGGCAGCTCCGTTCGCGGGAGTTATTCCCGACTCGGATGGGAATTTTTACGGTACAACAGGTGGCGGCGGACGGCAGGGGTGCAATATTTTCGGGTCGGGTTGTGGGACCGTCTTCAAGGTGAATGTGAGCGGCCGAGAAAATGTTCTGTACCGCTTTCGGATGAGCAAGAACGAGGGGGTGCCCGAGGGGGGAGTGGTTCGAGACTCCCACGGCAACCTCTATGGCGTGACGGACTATGGCACGCTGTATAAACTCGACAGCAGCGGCAAGGAGACCATACTACACCGCTTCAGCGGCGGGGATGACGGCAGCTCGCCGGTGGGAAGTTTGACTCTCGATCATGCTGGGAATTTGTATGGCACCGCTGAATACGGGGGCGCGTACGGGTACGGAGTAGTCTTCAAGATCACGCCTTAGTGGAAAAGACTCGCTGTGATTTACGCCGCTTTACACCTTTTGCCATTCGCCCTAACGAGTGTTCCCTACTGCACCGTGACCGTAACCGAAGCCTGGGCGCGGCCGTATTGGTTGGTCGCATAGAGGGTGTAGGTCGTTGTCTGGGTCGGCTTTACGGTTGCACTGGTGCCGCGCACTGCTCCGACCTGCGGCGAGACGATATCGTAAGACGCGCCGCTGACTTGCCAACTGAGCGTCACCTGCGTGCCGGAACTCGCGCTCATCGGGCTCGCAGTGAAACTGGCGATGCTTGGAACTGCTCCCTGGGGCACGTTGGACGCGGTATAGATCGGATTCATTTTGACAACTTCAAACGCGGACGCTGGAACCTCGGAAAGGTTGTGCAGATCGTCGTTGTCCCAGCGGTCGTCGGGCGCACCGCTCAGGTACATCGCGCTGCCGTTGTCCGCCATGATCAGGCCGTACTTCTTCAGCGCGGTCAGAATGACCTGAACGTTTGTCGAGAATTGCGAGATGTCGTAGTCAGCCTTGAGCCGCAGCTTCATTCCCATGGGCGGGGCGATCGGGTTCGAGGATGTGGCTGCCCAGTGCGATGCCGGCGGCACCATCGCAGCCCGACTCTGCGGAAGGGTGAAACGGATGGCGTGCTGGATTTTGCCGCTGGCCACTTCGTCGTAGCGAACCAGCCCGGGGAAGATCGGTAGTCCGGCGGCATCGGCGGAAGTCCAGGTCCAAGGGCGCTGCTCGTCACTTGCCAGATCCCAAATCGCGGCGGAGCCCGCGTTCCAACTACCGTCGTTGTTTGCCGAGGCGCTGTAAAGCTCGTACAGAAAACAGTTGCTGTTATCGATCACCAGCACATGCCGGTCGCCGTTGCCGGGATTGGGATAACCCTCGATCTGCGCATTCGCGGGAATCGGCATTGGGCCGGGATCGCTCTCGTCACCGTACGCCGTAAAGTTGACGGTCACAGAGCTCTGCGATGAACCGACCACGCTATAAGGGATGCCCATGCTTGATCCCGCATAGAGTCCGGAGCCGAAGTCAGGATGCAGGCCAATGCTTGGACCAATGAAGCTGATAATCGCGTCGGAGTTGGGATCGACGGCTGCGCTGGAAATATCCTGATTCCAGGCATTGTCGGCCGGAAACGGAAGGAAGCCGTTCAAGCTTGCTCCCTGGCCCGTGGAGATCGCGGTGCAAGCGTTGCTCTGGCCGCCGTTTCCTCCGCCTGATCCTTCTCCGGATCCCCCGCTGGACCCGCCGCCGGTGCCCGGCCGTTTTGATGAGTATCCGCTGCAGCCCGCCAATAGCGGGAGCAGCGCGGCCAAAAGGAACGCGGCTGGTCTGGAGGATTTTGTGCCCAAGCGAAAGATTGCCACGATCCATTTTCGCCGGATACGGCCTCCCGGCAACGGGACATCAGGTCACTTGCCATACGAATTTGGGACATGTACACACGATTGATGTCGGCTCCATAAGCCATGCAGAACGGGCGGGGGGAAAACCTCTGCCACTTCCTTTCAATCGGACAATGGTCTCTGATCGTGGGAGAATAACGCGATGCCAACCAAGCCACCGTCAAGTCTTCCCGATTTCCTCTACGGCACCGCATGGAAGGAAGACCGCACGCCGGCGCTCACGGAACTTGCGCTCCGAATGGGCTTTCGTGGGATTGACACGGCCAACCAGCGACGACATTACTTCGAAGCCGGAGTTGGCCAGGGGCTGGCCGCCGCCTATCGCGCCAGGGTGGTAGCGCGAGCCGATCTTTTCCTGCAAACGAAATTCACCTACCGGCCCGGTCAGGACCACCGTCTGCCTTACGATCCGACCGCCCCGCTGGCCGTTCAGGTCGCTCAATCAATGGCGAGTTCACTGGAACATCTCGGGACCGACTACGTCGACAGTTATGTGCTGCACGGACCCGCTTCCGGCTACGGTTGGACCGATGCCGACGTTGAAGTTTGGGAGGCGATGACGAAGGGGCGCGACGCCGGCCGCACCCGTCTCCTCGGCGTGAGCAACGTCTCCCTGCGCCATCTTGAGCAAATGGCCCAGGCACACGCCGAAGGTCCAGCGTTTGTTCAGAATCGTTGTTACGCCCGTTTCGGTTGGGACCGCGATGTAAGACTGTTCTGCCGGGAACGAAAAATCGTTTATCAGGGCTTCTCGCTTCTCACTGCGAACCCGGAAGTGCTGCAACATCCTCTGGTCATCGGCCTCGCCGAGCGGGCTAACGCAACTCCGGCACAGGTTGTATTCGCCTTCTCGCGTGAGGTCGGGATTCTGCCACTGACCGGCACCTCTGACTCTGAGCACATGAAGCAGGATTTGGCCAGCGTCGCATTGACGTTATCGCCGGACGCGGTGCGGGCGATCGAGTCCCTCGCCGGTTGACCAAACCGCCGTTAGCGGACGCCGCTTCCAGCAGCCGTACCTCCGCTTTGGCTCCCCAGCCAGGACGCCAGCTGGCTGGATTGCTGTGATTTCAAATCCACACAGTTATTGATGCGCTCAATGGACTGCCCGAAACTGCGGTCAGCGGCAGCGACTCTGTGGGCCGAGAAGAAATCCTTTACCTGATCCCGGAGCGCGGCATCACAGAATGCACCGGCACTGGTGACGACCTGTGCACTGGCGAAGGGACCGCCGGCTCGATCGACCTCCGTCCAGTGCGACCGCACGAAATTCCACGCCAGTTCTTGTCCCGCGGAATTCGACATGACAGCGCCGATCAGGCCCAGGCTGTCCTGCGAGCGAACCTCGGGCGAGATCGCGTAGTTCAAAGTCTGCTGCAGCAACTGAGGATTGCCGAAGGCCGCCAGGGTATACAAGTAGAGATAATACTGCTCGGGAGTTTTGGCGTTCTTCGTTCCCGCCATTAATCTGTCGTAGAACGCTGAGTCTCCGTTCGCCGCCGCAAGACCGAAAGCCGCGGTGGCCAGGCCGCTTTCAACCGAGCTTGGATTCTCAAGCGCCAGTTCTGTCAGCTTGCGCGCTTCAGCCAGCGCCTCGGGATCACGTCCTGTACCACCCAGGACTTGCAGGAGGCTTCCCCGTAGATTCTTCTGGCTCTCGCTTTCACCGGGCTTCGGCTCCCAGCCCACTTCTGTGGCGATGGGGGCAAGCAGACTGCGCACCCACGCCTGGTAACTCTGGCTGTCACTTTCATTGACCAGATATTTGCCAATGAAGTTCAACTGGTTGAACAGAAGTCCCAGGACAGCGTCGTTGCGGTCGGATTGCAGGCCTTCGGCTAGAGTAAGGTAATCCCCGACCGGCTGTCGTCCTACGCGCACTGCCGCCCATGTGTCGGTGAGCAGGATGATGCGTTCCAGGGGCGTCAATTCAGTTTCCGCGTCCTGCGCGAGCCCGCGTACGGCAGCCGGGCGATAACCGCTGCGGTAGTATCCGTTTCCGCCTGCGTTCGCCAGCACCCACGATGGACAGCCCGGAAGCGTAAAGGTGTCTTCCTTCTTGGTCAGCAATTCGCACGTTTCCCCCTTACCGCCGCCCTCCTTTGGTGTCCTCATGCAAACCGGAATCTGCCACAATTGGTCGCCGCCGGCATTGAACGCAGCTCGATCAAAGAAGTATCGCTGCTGCGTCACTGAGACTGTGGTGGAATTGCCGGCGCATTGCGCGTGGACGCTAAGCATGGGCACGCCGGGCTGCTTCACAAATGTCGGCATGATTGTATCCACTGGCTTCTTCGAGACGCTGGCCAGGGTGCTCCAAAAATCGTCGGCTGTGGAGTTGCCATAGGCGTGCTGCTTCAAGTATTCGCTCACCCCTGCACGGAAGGTTTCCGGCCCGAGATAAGCTTCGAGCATGCGCAACACGGCGGCGGTCTTTCCGTATGCGATGCCATCAAACAGTTCCTGGATCTGATCCGGAGTTTCAGCCGGTTGTTGGATTGCCCGCGTGGTGGCCAGGGAATCTACATTGAGAGCGCCCAGCGTCGTGAGTATGCTGCCGCCGCTCACCTCATCCAGGCCCGTGTTCCAGTCGGGCTTCCAGGCGTCGACTGCCTTGCCTTCCATCCAGGTGGCGAACCCTTCGTTGAGCCAGATGTCGTCCCACCATTGCATGGTCACGAGGTCGCCAAACCACTGGTGGGCGATTTCGTGCGAAATGGTTACCGCGACTGCCTTCCGCAAGGCCAGCGAGGCGTGCTCGTTATCGAGTTGCAAAAGCGCCTCTCGCGACGTAATGAGAGCAACATTCTCCATCGCGCCCGCTGAAAAATCCGGCAGCCCGATGAGATCAAGTTTTTCGTAGGGGTACTTGATCCCGAAATACTGGTCGAAATAACGCAGGAAGTTCTCGGTGGCTTCCAGGGCAAAAGTATCGAGTTGCTTCTTGCCCGGAGTGCTATAAATGCGGATGGGAATGCCGTCAGCCGAGCCTTCGATATATTCGAACTGCCCGACTGCGATCGCGGCAAGATAGGACGACATCTTGGACGATGTCGAGAAACGCACGGTATGCTTGTTGTCGCCCGGCCCGGGCGTGTCTGAAACCACCTGGGTGTTCGAGATCACGGTGTGCGCTTTATCGGCGATGACCGTGATGTCGAAAGTGGCCTTGTAAGCCGGCTCGTCAAACGATGGAAAAGCGCGGCGCGCATCGGTCGACTCGAACTGTGTGGCGGCGTACTCTCGTCCCTGGTCATCTTTCCCCATATAAAAGCCACGCATCTCGCTGTTCAAGATTCCGCTGTACTGGATATGAACAATGGCGACACCGGCCGCAAGAGGGTTTTGCACGGCCAGCGTGATCATTTCCTTCTCTTTATCGAAGGTTACTGCAGCCGTCTGGGTCGAGCCCGCGCTGGTAATCGACGCTTCGTTAAAGTCAATATCGGCTGAATTCAGCACGATCTGCGACGTTGGCTTCAACAGCTTTACCCGAATTGTTTCATCGCCTGCAAAATGGCCTCGGTTGAGGTCGGGCGTGAAGGTCAGCTTGTAGTTTTCGGGAATGGCATCCTGCGGCAACCGCTGTGCCCCAGCCACTGAGATTAATAACAAAACACAAGTAAACAGCCAGGAAATTTGTTTCATCGTTTCCTCATAGTAGGTTCTGCACTGGCTCCTAGAAGCCAAGTCGGAGCGGCAGCGTTCGGGCACCAAAATCGCAGGTGATCCTGGAAGGTCAGAGTTTCGATTCGGAGGCACCCATCACAACACGTCCGTTTTACTGTACGCAATCCGCCGCATCCGAGTTCAACTTCAGTCTTTAGGAGAACTGCGCCACCGGCAATTCCCAGCTCATAAACGTATTATCTGGATGCTCTTGCGCCGCCTCGTGACCCTCCCGGGATTGAGGACGTGGCTGACCAAACACATTCGGCAAACGGCTTCGGACGCGGATCGAGGGTTTTTCACGCGGACAGACTTAGACGATGCCAATCGGCATTTGTTAGCGACCCAGAGTCATGATGACAAATCTACCCAGGCCCTCAGGCATGAATCAGGCCCGGAGTCTGGCGTAGGTACTGCAGCTCGAGGGCACGGGTGCCATACAAGTTCTGGGTCCTGTTTCCGGACTCAACCTCGTAAGGAATTTCTTCTGCGGCGTTCGCGCGGATGAATCACCCTTGACGGCGGCATGGGCGTGGTACACGCAAGGCAGTTACAACCGTCATTGGACGCGAGTTGCCAGGCGGCGACCGCATCCAGGCGGTAACCAACGCCGCGAATCGTTTTCAGGTAGGTTGGACTCGTCCTGTCCGGTTCGATTTTCTCTCGGATTCGGCGGATGCAGGCGTCGACACTACGCGGCGTAACGAATTGCATGTCTCCCCACACCGCATCCAGAAGTAGATCGCGCGTGAATACCTGTCCCCGATGGTGCGCCAGGTATTCGATGAGCCGAAACTCCAAACTTGTGGTCGGCACTTCGCTTCCGCGCACCGAAAGTTTCATGGCCAAGCTATCGATGACCAAGTCGGCCGGCTCCGTTCGAGTTCGCCCGTTCGCGGGCGCGAAGCGACGCAGCACCGCATGCACTCGGGCCACCAGCTCACGCGGGCTGAACGGCTTAGCGATGCAGTCGTCCGCGCCGGACTCCAGCGCCAAAGCCCGGTGCCCCTCGGCAACCTCCGGGATAAGAGAAACCAACGGTATTCTCGCCAGCATGGGATTCTCACGAATGCGCCGGCAGAGGTCGAGTCCGTTGCCGTCCGGCATCATCATAGTGATCAGCATTAAAGAAGGATGCTCGTCCGCAGCCTCCTCAATCACATTGGTGGTCGCAAACGTCCGCACGACATAGCCGGCCTCCTCAAGGCACTGCCGCGCCAGTTCACGAACCTCGGTCTCATCTTCCACCACAAAAATGAGCTGCTTCATTAACGTGTCCCCAGTCAAGACCCGTATTGAGAAGGAAGATCGACAACCGGAATTCCGAAAGTCGCGCGGACATGCGCACCGCCGCAAACCAGTCTGAAATTGATAATGCGACGCGAGGCGGACCCCCGCCCAACACTCGACAACCTATCCGGGCCGGTGTCGTAGTTTAGGCGGTACTTTGTTACGTTGAGGTGACCGCAAGATGAATAACGTGTAAATTCTCGTCAACACCCTCTTTGAACCAACGCTTGCCACGATTTTAAGTTAGACGCTATTCTGTTCGTTAATTCCAAAACACAGCCGCTGCTCTCCACACTGATACCCATGCCTCAACCGACGCCCCGCAAGTTCGACCGCGACGCGAGAAGGAAACCCACCGGCCCGCCTCACTTGGTCGTCAGCCGCTCAAAGATCGACTCAGACGGTTGCCACACGACAGCGGCCATTAAGAAAGGCGCCGTTATTGTGGAGTACACCGGCCCGCGCATCACCATCAAGGAAGCCGACGCACTCTATGATGACCATCCCCGGACCTATTTGTTCGGCCTCACAGATGGCAAACACGTCATCGATGGTGAAGGCGTGGCGGCCTTTATCAATCACTCCTGCGACCCCAATTGCGAGGCCGATGAGGTCAAGGGCCGGGTGTGGATTATCGCGGCGCGGGACATTCAGCCCGGCGAAGAATTGACCTACGACTACAACTTGTATGACGGCGATCTGGACGATCCATCATCATGCTTCTGTGGTGCCAGCAATTGTCGCGGAAGCATGTACTCAGAAGAAGAGTTGGACAGGCGTGCAAAGGCTCTCCGACGTCGAAGCTTGAGGAAGAAAAAGGCAGGGCAGTCAAAGGCCGGAGCGTGATCTGCCGCGAAGATCTTACTGACCAGGGGGAATCGGCGTACGCGATTCCATCTTCACCGTCGTTAGGCTCGCCGCACTCCATCCGCCGCCCAAAGCTTTAACGAGGAGCACGCTGTCCACCATCCGGCGCCCTGAAATCTGCACGGCGGTGCGCTCATTGCCAAGCGCTGTAGTTTGGGCGGTGATGACCTCCAGGTAGGTGGTCACGCCACCTCGGTAGCGATTGTTTGAAAGCGCCAGCGAATGCTCCGCCGCTGCAACGGCGGCGGTTTGGGTGTTGGATTCATCTTCGAGCAGGCGCAAGGCCGCAAGATTATCTTCCACTTCCTGGTAGGCGGTGAGCACGTCCTGACGGTAATTGGCCACGGTTTGATCGTAACCGGCGCGAGCCTGATCGCTGACAGCTCGCCGCCGTCCGGCGTCGAAGGCGGTTACGACCGCGGAAGCCCCAACGATGGCAAACGCGCTGGGACTCGAAAGCCAATTCGCAATTGAGATGCTTTCGAATCCGGCACTCGGCGACAGACTGAACGTGGGGAAATAGGCAGCTTTCGCGATTCCGATCTGCGCGTTCGCCGCGGCCATCAGGCGCTCATTGGCGGCGATGTCGGGCCGCCGCTCAAGGAGTTCAGACGGCAATCCTGGCGGGATTACGGGAGGGGTCGCATTCAGCGCGGCGACTGGCAGGGTAAAATTGGAAGCAGGTTCCCCGATAAGAACCGCAATAGCATGCTCAAACTGCGTCCGCTGCTCTCGCACGTCAATGGCCTGCGCGCGCGCCTGCTCCAGCTGGGTTTGCGCCTGTGCCACATCTACCTGCGACGCGACGCCACCTTTAAAACGATTCTCCGTGAGTTCCAACTGCTTCACGTAACTGGCGACGGTGGAATCGAGCAGTTGCCCTTCAGCGTCCAACTCCCGCGCTGAAAAGTAATCGACCGCCAATTCGGCATGCACGCTCAGACTCACCGACTCGAGGTCAGCCAAAGTGGCCTGAGCATTGGCGCGGGAAGCGGCAACCGTATTCCGCACTCTGCCCCACACATCCGGCTCCCACGACATGTCCACCGGAATAATAAGGTCATTCGTAGTGGTAACACCGCCAACCGCCAGCGGACGATTCTCAGAATAGCGTTCTCGTGCAGCCGAAACTCCCGCTGTGATCGTGGGATAGTAGTCGGCACGATTGTAGCGAACCGTGGCGCGCGCCTGCGCAAACTGAGCCTGCGCAGCCTTCAGGCTCTGGTTCGAGATATTGATCTTCTCTTCGAGCGCGTTGAGCTGGGGGTCCTGATAAATCTCCCACCATTTTCCTTTCAGCGTCTGATCGGCTGGCTGCGCAGTTTTCCAGTTCGGGGGAGTTTCTTTGTAATCTGTGGGCGTGGGCGCGGAAGGCCTCGAATAGCGCGGGCCCACGGCACACCCGATCAGAACCATTTGTCCCGCTAAGAGTGCCCCACCCAGAAGTGATGGCATCACCCTTCCACGAGCAGGACGCATGTGGCGCAAGCCGATCACCGTTGAGACGCTCCCGAAGCCCCTGGCGTGGCGATGCGGACCTCTTCTCCCGATACGATCGAATCCGGCGGATTCACAATGATGGACTCTTCCCCGGTAAGTCCGGCGACGACCTCGACCTCAGAGCCAAAATCATGGCCAAGCGTGATCGGCTTAAGGTCAGCGTGCTTGCCATCCGTGATCGCGGCAACGCGAAGCCCTTCCGAACGGAACAGTAGCGTGTTCACAGGTAGGATGTAGGCCGACGTCGCGGCTGGCAGCTTCAGATGGACCTCAGCATAAGCTCCGCTGAGCAGCGTACCTGTCGGATTATTCACTCGAATCTCCACCAACAGGGTTCGCGTGGACTGATCAATGGCTTCGGCGGTTCGGACCAGTGTTCCCTGAAAGAGTCGTCCGGGAAATTCCGAAAGCGCCAGATCGGCAGTTAGCCCAGGCTTGGCCGCCTGCGAGTAAGCTTCCGGCACATTGACGTAGACCCGCAACTTGTCCGGCTGCGCAATATGAAAGAGCTCTGTCCTCGATCCTCCACTGCTCCCCGAGTCAATCAACGCACCGATATCGGTGTTTCGGGCTGTAATCACTCCGTCGAACGGAGCGTAGATTTTCTCGAAGGCTTGCAATTCTTCCAAACGCCGCACGTTGGCTTGCGCGGACTGCACAGTCGCCTGCTTGGCCGCGAAATCTCCGGCAGCGTTGTCGGTTTCTTGCTTGGACACGGAGTCGGTTTTCAACAAGTCTTCGTAGCGGTTCGCCGTAATCTGCGAAAGATTCAGGTTGGCTTGTGCGGTAGCCAGATCAGCTCGCGCCTGCCGCAGTTGCTGATCGACTTCCGGGGTTTCGATATCGGCTAACAGTTGCCCGGCTTTGACGTGCGCGCCGATGTCCGCGTACCAGCGCTTCAAGTATCCGTTGGTGCGGGCGTAGATGGGGGCGTCGATATAAGCTTGCACGTTTGCGGGGAGAACAATCTCCTGCGCCGGCGCGCCGCGCTTGGGACGCACCACTGAGACTGTGGGAATCGCCATCTCGGCGGTCTCTTTGTCCAAAGCCGCGCGCGCATGGATTCGGGGCAGAATTCCCGAGATCACAATCGCCACTAGGATCACAAGAGCGAGGACGGCAATCCACCAGCGGCGCGCCGGTTTGCCCTGCTGAGGACCCCCCATCCTCGGTTCCTCCATCATCCGTGGCCTTTCAATTTCGTTCCGCGATTCAACCTTCATCAAAAGACTCCGTGTGACCTATGAGCAACACCATTATGAACCAGATCAATGTTTTGCATCGGCCCGCGCCAGTCGTTGCCTGCGTCCATGCAGAAGGCTGAAGAACACCGGCACAAAAAAGAGCGTCGCCACGGTCGCGAATAACAAACCGCCGATAACAGCGCGACCGAGTGGAGCATTCTGTTCCCCGCCCTCGCCTAATCCTATCGCCATGGGCACCATCCCGATGATCATGGCCAAAGCCGTCATCAGCACCGGGCGGAACCGAGTGAACCCCGAATTCAGTGCAGCCGCAATCGCGTCTTTCCCTTCGGCCAATTGCTCCTTGGCGAAGCTCACCACCAGGATGCTGTTAGCCGTGGCCACCCCTACGCACATGATCGATCCGGTAAGGGCGGGTACGCTCAGAGTCGTGTGGGTAACGAACAGAAACCAAACGATCCCGGCAAGGGCTGCGGGCAAGGCAGAAATAATGATGAAGGGATCAAGCCAGGACTGGAAATTTACCACGATCAGCAGGTATACCAGAACGATCGAGAACACGAGGCCGCCAAGTAGTCCTGCATACGACGAGCGCATGGTCTGAATCTGTCCGCGAACGATCAGTTGGGACCCGCGTGGCAGATCCTTCTTGCTGTCCTCCACGATTTTATTGATGTCGCGCGCCACTCCGCCCAAATCTCGGCCTTGCACCGAACCGTAAATATCGACCAGGGGTTGGATGTCGTAGTGCGAGACCACGGCCAGACCAGCGCCCCGGCGAATCGAGGCCAGGCTAGCTAGAATCTGCGGCCGGGCACCGCTCGATCCAGTCACCGGAATGTTCTCCAGGTCCTGCAGAGAATCGATGCGGTACTGCGGAGTCTGGGTGGCGATGGAATAGCTCACCCCGGTCTTAGGATCAACCCAAAACTCAGGAGTTGTCTGAAAACTTCCGCTCAGCGAAACCAGCAGGTTATTGGCAACGTCTCGCTGGGTGTAGCCTACTTGTTGAGCCTTCGTCCGGTCGACGTTAACGTGCAAATACGGCTGATCAAAAGGCTGCTGAATGCGCAAATCGACGGTTCCCGGAACTCTCCGGACCCGCTCCAGCAGTTTGTCGGCGAATGCCCGGTTTGCTTGCACGCCATAGCCCACAATCTGAATGTCAATCGGAGCGGGCAGACCGAAGTTCAAAATCTGGCTGACAATATCGGCCGGCAGAAACGAAAAGGTTACGCCGGGAAACTCCTCTGGGAGTCTCAAGCGGAGATCGTGGACGTATTGTGCCGTTGGCCGGTGCCCCTTCGACAAGCTGACGAGAATATCGACATCTCCCGGCCCAATCGGCGCTGAGTTGCTGTACGAAAGATTGATGCTGCTGTAGGGCAGACCGATGGTGTCAATGATGCTGTCGATCTCTTTCGGCGGAATCTGCTCGCGAATCGACTGTTCCACCAGATCGGAGAGCCGCGCGGTTTCCTCAATGCGCGTTCCCGTAGGTGCGCGCATGTGCAATTTGAACTGGCCCGCATCCACTGCCGGAAAGAAATCCTGGCCCAACCATGGAACTAGACACACGACCGAGATCACACACGTGCCCAAAAAAATAAATAGGAAAGCGCGCTTGTGATGAAGGCAACGCTCCAACAATCCGTGATAGCCCTCCCGAAAACGCTCAAAGGCCGATTCAAACTTGATCTGCATGGCGACCAGAGGATTTCGGCTTTGACTTGCTGCCAGCGTCTCTGCTTCATGACCGCGCAATAAATATTTGGCCATGGTGGGCACCAGTGTCCGCGACAACAGGTAGGAAGCCAGCATGGCAAACACCACCGCTTCTGCCAGCGGCACGAATAGAAAACGTGCCACCCCAGTGAGGAAAAACATGGGCACGAAGACGATGCAGATGGCGAGCGTCGAAACAAATGCAGGAACCGCAATCTGCTGCGCGCCGTCCAGAATGGCGTGCTCGACCTCTTTCCCTTGCGCCAAATTCCGGTTGATGTTCTCGATCTCGACCGTGGCGTCGTCGACCAGAATGCCCACCGCCAGCGCCAATCCGCCGAGCGTCATGATGTTGATAGTCTCGCCCAGCGCGCTCAACACGATGATCGAAGTCAGAATCGACAGTGGAATGGAAACCGCAATGATCACCGTGCTGCGCCAGTTGCCCAGAAAGATCAGAATCATCAGGCCGGTGAGGCAGGCAGCAATGGTCGCTTCCTTTATTACTCCGTCAATAGACGCGCGAACGAAAAGCGACTGGTCGGCTAGAGGGTGTATGTGTAACTCGGGCGGCAAACCGGCCGCAATCTGCGGTAGAAGCGATTTGACACCGGCGATGATATCGAGTGTCGAAGTTTGCCCGCTCTTCAGAACCGTGAGCAGAACCGAACGCTGTCCGTTCACCCGCACGATATTGGTCTGCGGCGGAAATCCGTCGCGGACGTACGCAACATCGTGTATGTAAATCGTCGTGCTGCCGACCGTCTTGATCGGCAATTGATTCAGTTCCGCAACCGTCGTTGGACTGCTGTTCGTATCGACCGCATATTCAAACGTCCCAATCTTCGAAGTGCCGGATGGAAGAATGATATTTTGCGCGCTGATTGCATTCACCACGTCCACCGGCGAAAGCCCCTTCGATTGCAGCGCGTTGGTGTCCAAGTCAATCTGCACCTGGCGCTGCTTCCCACCGTAGGGATAGGGAATGGCGCACCCCGGAACCGTGATCAAACGCGTCCGAATGAAATTCACGCCGTAGTCAAACAGTTGCTGTTCCGAGAGCTCTTGCCCCGAAAGTGCCAGTTGAATAATGGGCACGCTGGATGCACTGTAGGTAATGACGAGCGGCGGCGTCGTCCCCGGCGGTAATTGCCTGAGTTGGGTCTGCGAGATTGCCGTCACTTGCGCGATCGCCTTGGTAATGTCCGCATGAGGCTGGAAAAACACTTTCACTACCGCGATCCCATTCAGCGACTGTGACTCGATGTGCGAGATGTCGTCGACCAGCGTCGTCAGAGCCCTTTCCGTCTGGAACACGATGCGATTCGACATATCGTCGGGATTGAGGCCCTGATAGTTCCAGAGGATGCTGACCACGGGAATATCTATATTCGGAAAGATATCCGTGGGCGTTCGAAGAATGACGATGGGACCTAAGATCAAAAGCAGCAAAGAGACGACCACAAAGGTGTAAGGCCGTCGCAGTGCTAGTCGGACAATCCACATAGTTTCCTCAGGCCGTAAAGCCGCTTCGCCCCGCGATCAATCTAGCAACCGTAATCAGTGCGCGACACCCTGATTCTTGCTTTTAACTAAGAGACGGGTCCAAAAAGATAGTAATGACGCGAGGTGCCCGGCGCTGCGGCAATGGCTCACAGCGAGTCCAGCCGGGCCAACACCGGAATCACCAGTATTCTATTGGATTTGTCTAATTAGGCGGAGATGCAGAGTTTTGTAAAGATTTGTATCGCATCGAGGACATTCTTCGAGCCTTACTGCGAAGGCGAGAGCGGGAATTTGTAGAGGCGACGGCGCCGAAGGGATCTAGTTCGGCTTGCGAACCTTGCCGTCGGAAAGGTACTGGAGCAACGCGGTGTCGGCAGCGCGTTTGAATTTTTCCGCGGCCGCTACTCTGGGGCTGACCATGCCTTGCTCGACAGGCTTCTGGCCAATGCTCTGCCGCAGTCTGTCGCCATCCTCGGATTCGTTAGTCATCACCTGCACGTAGAACCAGAGAAAGTGCCGCATCTGGTCGAGGGCTGATTTCAGCACGTGGAGTGACTCGATCTCGGGCAACTGGCAGAGCGCTTCCATCAGTTCGGGATCTCCCGGGGCCTGCATGGCTGCGCAGTTCAACGTTTGCTGAATGGCCCGCAGGTCTTCGGTCACCCGCAGGATTCGAACATGAACCTCGTCCAGAAAATCACTTTTTTCCATGGGCCGCCTGACTTCCTCGATCGAGAAAAAGTACAACTTCAACATCTCACCCGCGACCAGGGACTAACAGATGTCCCACGTGCATGCGCTTTGGTAATTCACCATTACTTTGGTACGAGAAGAGTGTTGGCGGGCGTCAATTAGTGACAGGTTGATCTAAGTCTGCGGCTGAAAACCTGGCAGAACGGCGTATTTCGGGCACTTCCACGATGCGCACTCCGCGGGACGGATTCTCCACGGCATGAACTAGCTCGCGTCTCATCTGCTCAAGAGTGACTAGTCTAAGGAGCCGGGGCCGCGCGTGACGGCAAACGCCGATTAGCGCGCGAAAGTGCCTACGAACGCGCTGCGCCTGCCGTGCGATTCCCAATCTACGTCAAGGCCCGGTCCGCGATAGGAATCGGTGAGGGCGACCGCTGGCATGGAGTGGGCCAATTGCGTGAGCGGCGGATAAAACGTCACTTCGTTCCCGCAGAGATGGTCTTGGTCGTTGACAGGGCGGGTCTTCACAGTGGCAAAATGTCCGGCTCGCAGCACCGCAACCCCGTGATGTTCAGGATTGACGACCAATTCCATGGGTGCAGAAATTACTTGCTGCGCGTGACGTAGCAGTTCACCTCCCATTTGGCGGGCAAAGGCGATCAAAGCCGCACTCTGCTGCGAGGTCGCCTGGTCGTCCACGAGAAGAACGGCCTGTGCTGGATAGGGATTCGCGTACGGGTCACCCAGAGTTGCATTGGCGTGAATGGCGGCAGCTACCGTCAAGCCATCCAGTGGAACACCGTCCCAGCTTCCGCTCTGGACGTGCCATGCGAGGATGGCTTCGTCCCCGACGAGATTTACTTCGCCATTGGCGAAACATTGTCCGGTGTAGACGTCGGCGCTACGAGTTTCGATGTAGTCGCCGCGAATCTGCTGACCGAGAGCCGACGTAGAAACAGTTAAGAGGACAACACAGAGGAGTTCACAAAAACCATGCCGCATAAGCCACCTCACCTAAAGCTGATCCCTCTATTGTCCTCCAACTGGGCAGGTTGTGGAAAGTCGTGCCCTCGAAACCAGGCTCGCCCTACTGGATTTGCTTCGAAGGAGTGGCGTTCGGAATCAGGACCAGCAGGTCGTATCCGAAGATGAGCCGTTCCATTTCTTTGTCCACCGGTTCGAGAGATCGAAATCCCTTGCGCAGGCCGCGCAAATCAAACATGGTCCAACCGCCCGATTCGAGGTTGTCGAACATGGGTTTTAGAAAGAGGAAATCGGAGTCTTTGTCTTCGGCCAGGTTAAAGTCTCCCGCTTGATATCGGCGTCCAATCCCGGCGAAACGAAGTTGAGAACCTTTCACCCCCAGAATCATGATGTGAAGAGACATTGTGCCCTGCCCATCCGCCAATTCGGTAACGAAGTTTCCCATATCGTTGTTACGGAGCGGATTGATGCCCTTGTACATATGCCAGGCTCCGGCCTTGAGCAACACTTTGGGCGGCACGCCGTCGGCCTGCGTGGCTTGCTCGTAGTCATTCACGAAGTTCGATTTCATCAACAGTGCCCGCTCACGATTCGATTCGTAGCCCGAGCCGCTCATGTTCTTCTGGTAGATGTCCCGGCTTTTAATGAGGGCATCGATCAGGGCCAAACTGGTTGGATTTCCGTCCTTGCGGAGCAGATCCCTCAGACTGTTCAGTTCGTCGTCGGAGACGGTCATCATGAAAATGTCGCCGGGACTGCCACTCTTCACGGCGGCGGCGTGTGCCTCGTCGTTTTTCTGCAAAAGGCGTTGAGTTGCGTCGGCTGCTTGTTTGCCGGGATGGGTTTCGAGAATGCGGGTCAGGATTAGGCCGGACGAGCCCATCAACTCCTGATCAAGTCCCCATAACTGGAACTTGCCGCCCTCTGCGGAGCCGGCACAGCGGGAGAGCAGATCATATTCCTCTTGAAAGTTGTAAAAGGCGATAGATTCAGGGAATTTCTTTTCGAAGTTGACTAGGTCCGCACGACCAGAATCGCGAGTCACCCACTGCTGAAGTTCGCTGGCCGCAAGGGGCCCGGTTTCAATGGCCATGGTGTGGAAACCTTGCGGACCTATGAGATTACAGACTGCGCCTGCGAACTCGGGAATCTGCGAGATGCCGTGATCTTCACCGATGAGCACGAACTGCGCATTCGCGAGCGCGTTTTTCAAGACTGGCAGCCCTATGCCCGACAATTGCCCCTCCTGAAAGCCGAGTTGGTAACGGTTTTGAAGCAAGCGCTCGGTGAATTTGTTTTCCTGCGCTAGCGCTGGGGTGAGCGTAAGCAGAGCTATACCGACGACGGATGAAGTCAATCGTTGGAACATGAGTCTCCCTAAGTTTTTTCTGCACGCCTGAGTTGTAAAACTGCACTCTGGATTCAATCCTGCGGAACTTTGCTCGGCCGCCAGGACGGGGCGCCCGGGCCTACGTGGATATCGTTGGCTCGGTTCTCGTTCAGGGTTGCGCGACTCGGAATAGTACGGTTGTGGCATCACATTTGTTTCATTTGTTTGGTCCTTCCCGAATTGGAACTTTTGGTTCACTCATCCTTTCGCGGCTGGGCCTTGGGAAGAGATGCTCCAGAGGTCAGCGTCCGATGTAACAGCTAACGGAATGTGCCGGGAATGACAAAGCCAAGAATCTCCGACGCTGGCAAGCGGCAATTGAAAGTTCTCCTGGTCGCAGGCACAGCGCAAGAGTTCGTTGATCTGCGGCGGCTGCTAGCAGGGACGAACGACGGGAAGCTACATCTAGAGCAGGCAGCGTCGCCCGAGGACGTACTCAATCGGTTTGAGAAAGGAAGCTATGACCTTCTACTCTGTAGTAGCAAATCGACTGATAACTCTGCGTTTCAGTTGTTACGCCAGGTGCGCCAACATTATTCTGGCGTTCCGCTCATTTTTCTAAGTGAGCCCACATCCAAAGGCTTGCTCGAGGTTGCGATTCAGGCGGCGGCCCGTCAACGTGACGCCCAGAACCATTCTGCGGAGGTGGGCCCGGTCCCCCACGGTCTGGGTGCCTTTGATGTGCTCCCCGCCGAACGGCAGCACCTGGCTTCCGAGGAGACCTTGCGCAAGCTCTGGCGCTCGGTCGAACAAATGGCGGACACGTTAATCATCCTGAATCGATCCGGCGCCATGGAGTACGTGAATCCGGCATTTGAAGCACTCACAGGATACTCAAGGCAGGAGGCGATTGGCCAAACGCTAGGAATACTCCAGTCGGAAGAACAGCCACGCAAAATCTACGATGAGATGTGGGAAACGGTTCTTTCCGGCAACGTCTTTCGCGGAATCGTGATGAACCGGACGAAGAGTGGGGAAACCCTGATTATTGAGAAGGCTCTCACGCCGCTGCGCGACGGGAGCGGAGAGATCACGCACTTCATTTCCACTGGCAGGGACATCACCGATCGACGCAAGCTGGAGTCGGAACTGCAGCAGTCGCAGAAGATGGATGCGATTGGGAGACTGGCCGGGGGAGTGGCCCACGACTTCAATAATTTGCTTTTAGTCATCAGTGCCTACGCCGAACTCATGCTTGACTCGCTTGCCGACGGGCATCCTCTGCGAAGAAACGTAGCTGAAATCATGGCCGCGTCCCGGCGGGCGGCGGATCTCACTCGCCAGTTGCTGGCGTTCAGCCGCAAACAGATGCAATCGTTGCGAGTCCTCGACCTGAATACGGTGATTGGAGAGATCGCCACCATGTTGCCGCGCCTGATTGGTGAAGATATTGAACTTGTTTTCGCTCCCGAGCAAGAGCTGGGCAAAGTGAAAGCTGATCCCACGCAAATCGAGCAGGTGGTCATGAACCTGGCAGCGAACGCGCGTGATGCCATGCCCGGCGGTGGCACACTCACCATCGAAACCGCCACCGTGCAAGTCGATGCATCCTATGTCCAGCGACATTCGATAGTGCCTCCCGGCGATTACGTACTGCTGGCAGTCACGGACTCAGGCCAGGGCATCGCCACGGAACATCTGGCACACATCTTCGAGCCCTTCTACACTACGAAACAAGCGGGTAAAGGGACTGGGCTGGGTCTGGCCACCGTTTATGGCATTGTGAAGCAGAACGGTGGGTTTGTCTGGGTGTACAGCGAACCCGGGCTTGGGACCACATTCAAAATCTACTTGCCCCGGGTACAGTCACTGGATGGCGAAGCCCCGATCGCAAAGCTGGTGGAGAGTTCTCCTCGCGGATGCGAGACTCTGCTGCTCGTGGAAGATGAAACCTCAGTGCGCCAAGCATCACTTCAATTTCTCGCTCAATGTGGCTACACCGTGCTGGGAGCAAAAGACGGTGAAGACGCGCTGCGGATTTCGCGTGAACATCACGGGCCGATTCAGCTGATGATCACAGATGTGGTGATGCCGAGAATGGGTGGCCCGAGGCTGGCGGAAACGTTGGCCGATGAGCGGCCGGCCATGAAGGTCGTTTTCGTCTCCGGCTATGCCGAGAACACTGTTCTCCAGCACGGAAAGATCGACGTCACTACGCGCTTTCTGCGGAAGCCTTTTTCCCTGAAGACCCTCGCGAGAAAAGTTCGTGAGGTTTTGACAGCGGATGAACTGGCCGCTTTGCCGACATCTTCTCGCGGATGAGACGCTTCAGCTTCTGACCTTCGTAAGTTTGCCGTTCTCCAATCTGAAGCGATCTCCGCGCCACGACACCTCGTGACCGGCAAAGCTGAGGATCCATATCCCGAGCGCGAGTAGATCGCGCACCGGAATCAAGGCCAGCCAGCGCAAAACCTGCCGGTCGCGCAGCGCAGAATTGCCAACCACGACGGCTACGGCGATGCGCATCGCCGCAGTGCATGCCAATAACGCCCACGCCCAGCTTGCGCCCCGAGCAATCAGCAAAGCCAGCGCCGCCCACGGCAAGCCGAAAGTCACTCCAAGCCCGACGTATCCCCAAAAACGGGAGTCGCGAACGGTTCGAGCCCAACGCAACTGGTGCTCGGCGAAACCGCGAAGCGTGTAGCAAGGCAGGAAGGTCTCGACCACTACAGCCGATAATTTTACGTTCAACCCCTGCGCAGCGATGCGGCTCCCAAGCTGATAGTCGTCGGCCAGATAGCTGACAATGGATTCGAATCCGCCGATCGCTTGCAGATCGCGGCGGCGAAACGCGAGAGTTGAACCCAATCCGAAGCGGATTCCGTTCTCGATATTCTGCGCGACCAGTACGCCGGCAGCAAAGTCAGTGCTGATGCCGAGCGATTCAAGGCGCGAGCCCATAGTCGAATTGGCGATACCCCGGTAGAGGCAAGTGACCAAGCCAACCTTGGGATCATTTAGGGGGGCGAGGACACGATAGAGGTAATCAGGCTCGACCAGAATGTCACTGTCGCTCACAACAAGATATTGGTGACTCGCTTCGCGCACCATCTGGGCAAGATTGCTCACCTTGGTGTTGACGCCGAGGTTCTCGTGGCAGACCATCAGGCGGATCGCGCGTTGGTGGAACTCTCTCTTCAACTGCTCCACCAGGTCGATCGCGGGATCGTTCGCGTCGCTCACGCCAAAGACGATCTCGTATTCCGGGTAGTCTTGCAGACAATGACTGCGGAAGCATTCGTACATTTCGGGATCAGTGCCCCGAAGGGGTTTCAGGATAGATACGGGCGGAGCGAATGTGGGGCGGGTGCCCTCGTCCGCCTTTCGCCCTCGCAGAAACGCGGCCGCGCTCCACAGGCAGACCGCGTAGTAAGTAATGCTGGCGACCGTACCAGCCACAGCGAATACTTCAATGATCTTAGCGGCTAGATGAACCATGAATGGCTTGAACCGGTTTCACTCGGGCCTGTGCAGCTCCTCCCGAACGGGCGAGGATGCCGGTCCGCCATCGAGGCATCGTCGCTAAACTTTTCCTACTCGTACCGCAAAGACTCAATGGGATCCAGATTCGCTGCTTTCCATGCTGGATAAATCCCGAAGAGCAAGCCCTCGACCGCTGCGGCGCCGAAGCCAAAACTAGCCCAGAACACCGACATCCGAGCCGGCAACGAATTCCAGACGGCGGGAATCGTCCAGGTGATCATCGCTCCGAGAAGCACTCCGAGAATTCCTCCCATCGCGGTTAAGGTAATCGCCTCAAGAGTGAACTGCAGCAGGATATCGCGTTTGCGCGCGCCGATCGCCTTGCGGACGCCGATCTCTCGGGTTCGCTCCGTCACCGAAACCAGCATGATGTTCATCACTCCAACGCCGCCCACGACCAGTCCCACGCTCGAGACAGCGAACATGAATATAAAGACGGCACCTGTGATCTGGTTCCAGACGTCGGAAAGCGAATCCTGGGTCAGGATGGCGAAGTTGTCGGGCTTGTCGGGCGGTACTTTTCTGCGACGACGGAGCACTTCCCGCATCTCGTCCATCGCTTTCGGCATGTCTTCGTGGGAAGTGGCTTTGATCGTAATCCAGAACTGCTTCAGCTCCGGATGCAGCTTGCGGAATGTACTGAGCGGGAAGTACACGATATTGTTATTCGGATTCTTGCCCCCGGAAAACACGCCTTTCACCGGCGCCGCGACCCCGATTACGGTAAACATCTGGCCTTCGATATTGATTTCCTTGCCCAGCGGGTCTCCAGCGGGAAACAATTCTTCGGCCGTATCCGACCCTAGAAGGATAACGGGAGAGTGATGCTCGTCGTCGGTATCGTTGAACCAACGTCCCGAGGATAGGGCCAGGTCGTAGACGTCTTTTAAAGAACCGCTATCGCCTTCGAGAATGGTGTTCTTGGCCCGGTGATCGCCGTACTTCACGACGTAAGTGCCTTCCCCAAACTCCATCTGAATGTATTGGAGGGTTGCCGTCACACCTTTCGCGTGCGGCAGGTCTTTCATCGCCATGGCATCGTCGTAGGTCAGTTCCCTACGTTTGCGCATCTCCTCGGTCGGACGTCCGAAGTTAAAAGGTTCAATATGAAAAGCGAAAATGATGTTGGAACCCAGGCTGGTGATGGACTGAGTAACATTGTCATTCAGTCCTCGGACGACCGAAGAAATACCGATGACGACGGCCACGCCAATCACAATCCCGAGCACCGTGAGCGCCGAGCGCAGCTTGTTACTGCGAATGGTGTTCAGCGCCATCCGAACAATTTCGCCGTAATCGCCCTTGCGCATCATAGGAATTCAGTAATTTTGTAATTGGGAATTGAGTAATTTAGGACCCGGCGGTACCTTCGAATTACTCAATTATTAAGTTTCTCAATGCTGCTCACAGTTCGAATCTCAGCGCGGCGATTGGATCCAGCCGCGCCGCTCGTTTTGCCGGATAAACTCCGAAAAACACACCGACACTGGTTGAAACAATCAGACCCGCCGCCACTGCCCACAATTTGATCGCGGACGGCATTCCGATCAGCGCGGTAATGCCTTTGGCAAAAGCAATGCCAAACAGTACTCCAGCAACTCCCCCAACCAGCGCCATGGTCCCGGATTCGATCAGAAATTGCAGCAGCACGTCCTGACTGCGCGCCCCGAGAGCCTTGCGGATGCCAATCTCGCGAGTCCGCTCGGTCACCGAAACCAGCATGATATTCATAATGACAATACCGCCCACAACCAACGAGATGGCCGCGATCGCGACCATGGCGATAAAAAACGTGCCACTCAGATTCGACCAGATGCTCAGGAAACTCTGGTTGGTCTCGGCGGCGAAGCTATCGGCTTTGCCCGGAGCATCGTGACGCCGGGACCGGAGAACCACGCGAGCCTCATCAATCGCCGCATCCAACTGGCTCCCCACGCCATTGGCCTTCCCTGAAATGCGCACGCTGGTATGCGCTCCGAACTGCTTCAGATAGGTGGTGATCGGAATCGCCGCGTAATTGTCCCGGCTCTGACCGAGCGTTTTGCCCTGCTTCTTCCCGACTCCGATTACGGTATAGAGCTGGCCCTCAATCCGAATTTCTTTGCCCAGCGGGTCGATACCCGAAAAAAGATTCTCCGCAATGTCAGTCCCAATGACCGCCACGTTGGAACGATTGCTCTCGTCGTTGCGATTGAGCATTCGACCGGAAGTTAGATCGAGATCGAAAATGGGTGCCATCGACGGCGTCATACCGCGAATCCATGAGTCGCTAAGGGACTGCTCACCATATTTCACATGGCCACTTGTATTTGTGATGGAAGCCCCCACCATCGTGCAATGCCGGCAAGCATCGAGCACGGCTTCGTAGTCGTCCAGGGTGAGATCCTTCCGCTTCTGGCCCTCGAGGAACTGGTCTATGTTGGTGATTACCGGCGTGACCTTGCTGATGATGAAGACGTCCGCGCCGAGGTTGAAAATTTTCTCCGCGACGTAGCCGTTGATGCCATTCACGAATGTGACCACGGCAATAACCGCGGCGACGCCGATCACGACCCCAAGCAGGGTCAGAGCGGAGCGCAGCTTGTTCGCCCACAGCGATTGCAGGGCGATGCGGATGCCTTCGAGAATCGTCATGAGTCGAGCCTCGGGCTGCCAGGTTCAGCTATCGTTCCACGCCGCAGTCGAATTTCAGTTTACCAAGGGACGCGAACTACCGCTCCAGGGAGCCTGATACGAGGGTGTTCGCGTCTGCCTGAACAAAAAGGATTCCGCGTTCGCCGTTCACGACCACCAGATTCAGGTGGATCGGCCCCTGGTTACCGACCTCAAGTACGGCAGCGCCCTGGCATCCACGGCCAACCTTGTACGCACCCGAAATCTTTTGTTTCGTAGAGATCGAACCGTTGACGCTCGCGATCTGGGTCCCGCTAAGAGTTCCATCCCCACGCAAATCAATTTGCCCGCCTAAGGCCAGAGGCCCGACTCCAATCTCCGTACCTCCGCCCTGCAAACCGTAAACACCCTTTACCCCGGCAAGGGAGCAGGACTTTGAAACTTGGGCTTGGGCGGTTCCCAGGTTGGTGGTGCCGTCGTCAATTTGGACCATTTTGATCTGCTTGCTGCCAGCGATAACGGTTACGTTGAAATTCTGCTTCGAGCGGCCCTGTGCCTGGATCGTCAAAGTGCCAGTGCAGTTGGTTTTGATGGCGTACGTGCCCAACACTTCAAGACGATTGCCTAATGCGCCGTTGTCGCTAATCGTTTCGATTCCGTCCAGGGTTCCATTACCGTTCGTCGCGAACTGACCCACAGCGGTGATCGGATTGCCATTGGCGGTGCCGTTGATTGCGAATCCGTAGTTCCCGGTCAGACTGGCATTCGAGCAAGCAGCAGCTTGCATGGGCTGTACCCAGAGAAAGGTGCCCAGCATAACGCTGCACAGATTCAGTACAGCTAAGCGAACCAGTTTGGATGTCATTTCCGCCTCCTTTTTGGCTTGCCGTACGTGCGCTTGCAATTCTCGTCTCACCGAGGGATTTGTCAAGATGAAAGAGTCTGCCGATTTGCTTCTTGATTGCCCTATTCGTCACTTGCGGATGCAAATAGTGCGTGAAGAAATGAGTTCGTCCTGAAGTTGCTTTTTGAGCAAACCCCCACATCGAGGTTTGACGCGCTTGCGAAAAAAGGGTCTCAGAATAACGGCTTCTTCTTCGAGAGGGGGTTAGGCTTCCACATCGCATATAATCATTCTGTAGGCAGCTGGACCGGACGGTCGCTCTCGGCGCTTCGGCGGCGAGGGAGGAAAGTCCGAACTCCGCAGAGCAGTGTGCCGGATAACGTCCGGGAAACCGGGTTCAAGCCCGGTTGACGGCTAGTGCCACAGAAAACATACCGCCCCGGCAACGGGGTAAGGGTGAAAAGGTGCGGTAAGAGCGCACCGCCGCGGCAGTAATGCAGCGGGCAGGGCAAACCCCACACGGAGCAAGACCAAATAGGGAGGGACTTGGGTGAGGTGAAAGCTTCGCCTGGGAGAACGTGCCGGCTCGGCGCGTCACAACCTCCGGGTAGGTCGCTTGAGCCTCGCAGTAATGCGCGGCCCAGAGGAATGACCGTCCTGCAGGAGCAATCCCGCAGACAGAATTCGGCTTATAGGTCTGGCTGCCACAAGCTATTATTTTCAATCATTTACAGAACACCGTGTCCCGTTGTGACGCTGGTGTGACGCAGTTAAGCCGTGCCGGTCCTCAATTGCCTGAGAATCGCGTTGCGCATGAGACCGGAAAAAGGGCCGACCGCACTCCACTACAAGCGAAACTTCCAGAACGCTGCACCGAAACACTCGATCCGAGTCTCAGTGGAAAGAACGACGCTACCTTCGCATAGCTTAAACCCCTGCGGAAAACCCGCGAACTTGCACCCGGCCCTTAGATACACCCACTGCGAAAAAGAACTGACAATCCCCTGAAAGGCGCGGTGTGTGGACTGCTTTCTCGCTTCGTTCGCCGACACACAGGGACGTCCGCAAGGTGTGAGATTATTCTTTGATCGAGTTCTGGCAGTAAAGGTGATGATGGGCTTTACGTGAACGACCCTGATCCCAAACTTTTGGATCTGCAATCTGCTCTTGCTGAGACGCAGCGCCTACGGGAAGAAAACGTTCGGTTGCGGCGTATTTTGCAGGACCACGGCATACAGCTTCCGGCGGTGCAGTCTCCGAACGGTATTCCCGTCACAACGAGCTCCCTACCAAGTCCGCACACCCTTGTCTTGAAAGCTGAACAACGCATTGTCCTCTTCCGGAGTCTCTTCCACGGGCGCGACGACGTTTATGCAGTTCGCTGGGAGAACGCCGACGGGCGATCTGGGTACATGCCCAAGGCAGATCGTGACTGGAAGGCCTATCTTCGCGCCAAAGGCGAAGACCGCAAGAAAGTTGACCGCCAGACTCGGAAGTTCAGACCGGTGACTGACGAGGTAGTACGTGGGCACCTCGTCGGAGATCACACCATCGGCATTTATCCGCTGCTGCAGGATGAGACCTGCTGGTTCCTCGCGGTCGATTTCGACAAGAAAACATGGCAAAGGGATGCCACTGTGTTTCTGGCCGTATGCTGCGAACTGAATGTGCCAGCGGCGCTAGAGCGTTCACGCTCAGGAAACGGTGGCCACGTGTGGATCTTCTTCGACCAAGCGATCCCCGCAACCACCGCACGAAAACTCGGCTGTGCAATCCTGACTCGTGCTATGGAGTCCCGTCACCAACTTGGACTGGATTCGTACGATCGCTTTTTCCCCAACCAGGACACGATGCCAAAGGGAGGGCTTGGCAACTTAATCGCGCTGCCTCTGCAAAAACTTCCTCGCGCAGACGGAAACGGCGTCTTTATAGATGCGGAGTTTCGTCCGTACGGTGACCAATGGGCCTTTCTGGCGAACGTGAAGCGGATGCCTATTGCTGCTGCCGAGGCCGTCGTTCTGGAAGCCCAACGAAGTGGAGACCTTGTCGGAGTGAGAATCAGCTCTGCAGAAGATGAGGGACAAGATCCTTGGACGTTGCCACCATCCCGAAACCGAGCAGAGCGTCCAATACCCGGCCCCTTCCCGATGCAGGTCCAAGTTGTTCGCGGCAACCTCTTGTATATCGAAAAGAAGGATCTTGCTTCCGCGATGCTGAACCGGTTGCTTCGCCTTGGGGCATTCCAGAACCCCGAATTCTACAAAGCGCAAGCAATGCGGCTTCCCACTTTCAACAAGCCGCGAGTCATCGCCTGTGGCAAGGAGCGTGCCGACCACATTGCCCTGCCACGTGGTTGTCTGGCAGAGGTCATCGAGCTATTGAAATCGCACCGCATCAAGCCCATGGTTAGGGACGAACGGTCCGTTGGCCGCCCGATCGAAGTAGAGTTCTCCGGTCGACTGCGCCCGTTACAGCAGGATGCCGTTGACGCGTTCGCGCAGCACGATGAGGGGATTCTCTGCGCTCCCACAGCTTTTGGCAAGACGGCAGTCGCAGCATGGTTGATTGCGTCACGGAAGGTGAACACATTGATCTTGGTGCATCGTCAACAATTGCTGGACCAGTGGCATGCAAGATTGGCAATGTTTCTCGGTCTTCCCGCAAAGTCAATCGGCCAAATCGGGGGATG
>CAWCQY010000001.1:0-690657 GCA_963797795.1 uncultured Acidobacteriota bacterium | reverse complement strand
TCCCAGGCAGCCGTTCGCGTCGCTGAATTATGAACCAAGGGTAGAAGTTATTCGTAATGAAAAGCAAAGCCTGTTCACCCGAAGGATGGAAAAGTCATGCGGCTTAGGGAAGACGTTCGATATGCACTGAGGCAGTTCGCCCACTCGCCGGGATTTACGACCACAGCTGTATTGACCCTCGCCCTGGGAATTGGAGCCACGACGGCCATCTTCACTCTTGTGCATGCGGTGTTGCTGAAGTCCTTGCCCGTAGCCAAGCCGAGCGAACTCTATCGGATTGGCGACGTCGAGAATTGCTGCGTGAACGGTGGCCTGCAAGATAACTGGTCGCTTTTCTCTTACGACAAGTACAGGACTTTCCGCGATGGAACGCCGGGCTTTCTCGAACTCGCAGCTTTCCAAGCGGGCGGAGACCTGGTCGGCGCACGTCGCACCGGAAGCAATCAGCCCGCCGAGTCGCAACGCAGCGAGTACGTTTCGGGGAATTACTTTTCCATGTTTGGTATCGGTCCCTACGCCGGCCGCGTCCTGACGCCGCAGGATGATCGAAAAGGCGCGAGCCAGTCGCGGTCATGAGCTATCGCACCTGGCAGCAGAAGTATGGACAGGATCCGTCCGTGGTCGGGGCAAGCTTCACCCTTAATGGACAGCCATTCACGGTTGTCGGAATAGCGCCGCCCGGTTTCTTCGGCGACCGTATGGAGAGCACACCCGCGTTCTGGATTCCACTGGCCAACGAGCCAATGATAGACGGCCTCGAGCAGCATCCTTGATTTGCCGCAACAAGACTGGCTGGACGTGATCGGCCGCATCGCGCCAGGTGCCGATGCAAAAAGCATCGAAGCCCACATGCAGCTCGAGCTGCAACAATGGTTGTTGAGCCCTGTGGCCAAGCTTGAACCCGGAGAACGTGCGCTCGTAGCCAAGCAGACCCTGCATCTTTCGCCGGGTGGCGCGGGTGTGCAGATGATGCGCGATGAGTATCAGTCGGGTCTGCACCTGCTGATGTGGGTTTCCGGCTTCGTCCTGATGATCGCATGCGCCAACGTGGCCAACCTGATGCTGGTGCGCGCGACCACCCGCAAACAACAGACCTCAATCCGCGCCGCCCTTGGCGCACCCCGATCACAACAGATCAATCTGGTGCTGACGGAGAGCACCGTGCTCGCCTTGCTCGGCGGGGTCGCCGGAATCGGACTTGCTTTCGCCGGAACACGGCTCATCCTGCACCTCGCCTTTCAAAAGAACAACGTCGCCATTCACGCTTCGCCTTCTTTGCCAGTGCTGGCTTTCACCTTTGGCGTTGCCCTGCTGACCGGAGTGCTTTTCGGCGTTGCTCCAGCGTGGATGACGGCGAACGCCGATCCCGCCGACGCATTGCGCGGGGCCAATCGTTCCACCGGACAGAGCGTCAACTGGACGCAAAAGTCCTTGGTCGTGGCTCAGGCGGCGTTGTCCCTGGTGCTGCTCTGTGCGGCGGGATTGCTCACGCAGAGCCTGAGAAACATGCAGAATCAGCAGTTCGGTATCGAGACTCACGAACCGCTACATTCTGCACATCGATCCGCAAATGGCTGGATACAAGCCGGCTCAACTGCATCGCCTTCTACCGCCAACTTCACGATACCCTGGCGTCGATTCCCGGCGTCAGCGGCGTGAGCTTCTCCATGTACAGCCCGATGGAAGGCGATAACTGGAGTGAAACCGTTTACATCGAGGGCCAGGCTCCTCCGCCACCGGACACCGATCAAAACAACGCGTCGTGGGTACGCGTAAGCGCGAACTATTTTGACACCGTCGGCACCAAAGTTGTGCAAGGACGCGCCATTACCGATCAGGACACGCCAGCCTCGCAACGCGTAGCGGTGGTAAACCAGACGTTTGGCAAGAAGTTCTTCAAGGACGAAAGCCCAATCGGAAAGCACTTCGGCGACTTGGACCAGAAGTACGCGGGAGCCTTCGAAATCGTCGGCGTAACCGAGGACGCTCAGTACCAGCGACCGACGCACAAGGTTCCGCCCATGTTTTTTCTGGCCGCTTCGCAAAGCATGAGCTATGACGATCCTCGCTTCATCACCTTCGAAGATCGAACACACTACCTGAACGCCATTGAGTTCAAAACTACGGGCGCGGTGCCGAGAATGGAGCCGCGGGTGCGACGCGCATTGGCACAGGTAAATCCTGACCTCGCCGTAATCGACTTCGTGAGCTTCGCGGAGCAAGTCAAAGGGAACTTTACCCAGCAAGCGATGATCGCGAAACTAACCTCGCTGTTCGGATTACTCGCGCTGGTGCTGGCCTCGGTGGGGCTTTATGGCGTGACCGCCTATTCCGTCGAGCGCCGTACCAGTGAAATCGGAATCCGTATGGCACTAGGCGCCGACCGGCTCAATGTCTTGAAGCTGGTTCTGCGGGGAGCGTTCCTGCAGGTCGGAATCGGGCTGGCAATTGGCATTCCAGCGACCATCCTGGGTGGACGGGCGATGGCGACCCAACTCTTTGGAGTAAAGCCCTACGACCCGAACATTCTGCTCTTGACGACTGCGGTTCTCAGCGTCGCGGCCTTGATAGCCTCGGTCGTGCCTGCTCGCCGCGCGGCAACCCTTGATCCGATGCGGGCGTTGCGAACGGACTGAAGATAGCCTCGCTATCGCTCTTCCCGCAGCGGCAAGATTGTGGCAGCGGCTCCGGAACCAAGAGTATCAATTCACTCATACGATCTTGGTTGTTAGAAAGAACCCCTACAGCCCGCATAATTCCCGAAAGCGGCTATCTTTGCCTGGAACGGGGTAATTCTTGCCCAGCCCGGTCCAAGAGGAGACGTAAGAGTCTCTGAAGATTATTGCATTTGCAATGACTTAACGGATTCCAGCTTTGGTCACTGGCTTGCGATTGGATTGGTCAACGGGGAGATCCACATGTCTGAGGTTATCGACAACGCACCGCAGGAGTTTTGGCGTCCTCCGGTCACCCAGTCCGACGCCGCCCTCCCAACCATGGTTGAAGTTTGCGATCGCTGTGAGACGGAATTCATGGTCGGCGCCAGGTTTTGTCATGATTGCGGGGCCGTGCGTCAACCAAGAACCGACCCGTCCACCGGACGAAATTGGTCCCATGCCTTGAAGTTTCTGAGAGTCTTGGAATTCCAGAACGTAAAGGAGTGGCTCGGCCTTTCCGTGGCTTCACTCGTCGCCTTCTTCGCAGGCTTGGGATGCCTTCTGGCAGCGATCGCAGTGGGCCTCATTTACTCGGTTCAGAACTTGGCCGACTTTCAGGCCATTCAATCATGGCGTATCCAGTGGCTGCTCGCAGCCTTGGTGGCCTTCGTCGCCAGCATACTGTTGAAGAATGCGGGTGCAGTGAAAAAGTAGCTTCAGCCGCCGCACCAAACAGCCGGCCTCGAAATCCCTCCCCCGGATTCTCTCCTTCAAAAGCGTCCTCTTGACGCCCGAAAGTCCCGATCCTAAAGCCTGAGGCCTGAGGCCCGAAGCCTACGCCGGCTCCGCATCCCCAATGATCACCCGTCGCTGTTGCTGCATGCGATAAAGATGATGAACTGGCCCGATCCCATGCCCCAGCGGATGGGCATTGCTGATCGCCGCCGCAACGTAAGCCTTAGCCAGCAAAACTGCCTCGGGCAATCCCCGCCCCATCGCCAGATGACAAGCCACCGACGTAGAAAACGCACAGCCCGTACCATGAGTGGAGTTTGACCGCAGCCGGGCCGACTTGAATACTTCCTGTTCGACACCGCGGCCTCCGGTAAAGCTCAACAAATCGATGGCTTTGTCGAGATGCCCCCCGGTTACGATCACCGCCGAGGCGCCCATCTCGTGGAGTTTCCTGGCCGCGGCCCTCATCTGCTGAGGATCGGAGACGGCCATTCCAGTCAAAGACGAAGCTTCGTCAATGTTTGGGGTCACGACCGTCGCGAGTGGGAGCAAGTTCCTGGTCAGCAAGCGAGCCCCGTCGGTATCCAGCAAGTCAACTCCCGAAGAGCTTTTGAGAATCGGATCCAGCACCACATTCGGCAGTTTCTGCGCCGCTAGGAAGCCCCCAACCGCCCGTACAACCGCCCCCGATCCGAGCATTCCGATGTGCACCGCCGCAATTTCGACATCGGACGCCAGCTCAGCGAGAGTTTCGGAGACCAGTCCAGCGTCGACCGCCTCAACTCGTTGCACTCGCGCTGTCGATTGCACCGTCAGGGCAGTGATGCAAGCCACCCCGTAGCAGCCATGGGCTGCAATAGTCTTAATATCAGCCGTGACCCCGGCTCCACACGAGGGGTCAAATCCGGCGATCGTCAGCACGACGGGAGGTGTTACAGCCATAGTCGAGAATGTATCGGAAACCTCATGCTTTGCAAATTCGTTTCGAGATGCCCGAGGCTCAGCCGCCGACTGCATACGCCATAAGTAACTGAAATCATGACCTCAAAGCAGAGGAGACTCTAACTCTATGAAAACAATACCAGGGCAAATATTTCACACTCACTTCAAATCCAGTTATTTACTATTATGCAAATACGTAAGTTGCTATAATTGCAGCAACGTAACTGCTTTTGCTCAAGTCGCGCAGCAGGTTACGTAAGACATCCATAACTATCTGGCTCGATTAATACCAGCTAATTCGGATTGACAGAGTCAGAGCCCCGCCTATAGCATCGTCAGATCATTACGGAACGGGTCGTTGGAGGACGACTTCAGGATGAAAAGACTCTAGAGACGAGGTGACACTGAATGCGAAATCAAATAGCTCATGGACTGGCGAGCGTGGTTTTGGTCGTCAGCCTGGGAGCGGCTCAGGGGCCAACCAACTCACAGTCGAAAGACACACAAGCTACCAAGCCCACAACTGACGCGACCGGACCCAAATCAGGGTCTCCAGCCAAAACAACCCCTCATCATCCGTATCAACTAGGAACCGCTTCGTGGTATGGAGAATCCTTTGAAGGCCGCGCCACCGCCAGCGGTGAACCTTTCAAGATGCGCGAACTCACCGCAGCCCACCCGACCCTGCCTCTCGGCAGCTGGGTGCGCGTGACCAACCTCCACAATGGACGAGTGGTTTACGTCCGCATCAACGACCGGGGACCAATCACCCCAGGCCGGATCATCGATCTCTCCTACGGCGCCGCCCAGGTGCTCCGTTTCCAAAACCAGGGCCTCCAGCGCGTACGCCTCGAAGTCGTCTCGCCCAGAGACGGCCAACCCGAGCAGCTCGCAATGCTCCAGCCAGTAGCGAATTAGCCTGATTCGTTTTACACTCCTAAAGGATGTACGATTCCCGCCATCGTCTGATCGTCGCATTGGATGTATCGTCCGCGGCCGCCGCCCAAAAGATCGTGGCGGCCGTGGGCGACTCCGCCTCCTGTTATAAAGTCGGGATGCAGCTCTACACGGCGGAAGGTCCACCCATAGTTCGCGATCTGGTGGCCTCCGGACGCAGAGTTTTTCTTGACCTGAAGTATCACGACATCCCGACCACCGTCGCTGCCGCCGTCCGCGAAGCCGCGGGCCTCGGGGTGAGCATGCTGACCATACACGCCTCTGGCGGCAGCAAAATGATGCGCGCCGCCACCGACGCCGCCCGCAACCTGAATGCCGCCCTCATGGTTCTGGCGGTTACGGTCCTGACCAGCCTCGATGACAACGATCTCGACAAATTAGGCGTACACGGCCGGGTACAGGATCAGGTGCTGCGCCTGGCCGCGCTCGCTCTCGCCAGCGGATGCCACGGCGTAGTCGCGTCAGCCCGCGAAGCCTCCGCGTTGCGCAGCGAACTCGAAGGTGACTTTGCCATCGTTACTCCGGGGATCCGTCTGCTGGGCGCGGACCCGGCCGATCAGGCCAGGGTCGTCACGCCAGCGGAAGCGATTGCGGCTGGTGCAACTCACATTGTGGTGGGACGCCCGATCACGGGCGCAGCCGATCCGGCGGGCGAAGCTCGAGCCATCCTGGGCCAAATCAGCTTCTGAAAACGCAAAGAAAAAGCCGCGACCGGTGATCAATTCTCACCCATCGCGGCGATCCCGAAAGCTCCAAGCTAGGAGCCAGAAGCTAAAAGCTAGAAGCGTCTTCCCTACAACTTCTCAAAAAATTCGCACGCCGAGCACGAAATAAACACTCCGCCCGGAACTCCGCGTTCGCGGTCTTTCACTCGCTTCACAATGCGCGTCGGCTTGCCGCACTTCGGACAATCCGTGCTCTTGGACGTGTCCATCACTTTCTTACGATCTGCAGTCTTTGCAATCTTGGCCATTCTTTATCTCCTGACAAAAATTTCCCTCAGGCCACCGGCCTGCACAAAATATCAATCCTGAATAAAAATTCGGGAGTAGTTTCTAGGGCTGGGAATCCATACTCGCCGCAATCGATTTTACATGAATCGAGCCGAGACTGTCTTTGCGCGCTACTTCGAAACCGCCGCAAACAGATCCGAATGCATCAACGACTGAAACTGCTTGTCATCCGCCTTGAAGTGCATCTGCAAATTCGAGCTGTCTGAGTTAATCGAAACATTCTCCAGCGCCACTTTCTCAATCGGAGTCGCCGTCATCTTTCGATACAGCACCCCGGCCTTCACCAGCGACGATAGCGTAGCCGCAGTCACCGAATCCGAAGTCACTACATCCAGATCGAAGTTCACACCGCTGTTAAAGTTCATGGTGTAGCGCGAGCCCACCACATGCTTCTTGACGGTATCGAAGTCCGCCAGCTTTCCCGCATCGCCCAGCGCCGAGAGCAGCATGTTCTGTGTTCCCTGCTGGTCCAGCACGCTCCACACCGTGCCCGACTCGACCGAGCCGATCATATCCGTAACCTGGCTGTTCGAGTCGAGTGCCGGCCTGTAACCGTCCCGCGCATCCAGCGCACCCTTCACCGCCAGGCTATCGCCAAACAGCAACGAGTTATCGTCCAGAAAGGTCATCTGCATGCCCGCCGACATCGGATAAATATCCGTATCCCTGTACTTGATCGGCTTCGTCTTATTCAGCTTCGCCTTCTTGAGAAACGTCTTGCTCGAAAACGAACCCTGGGCGATCCCCACGACCTTCACGCCTTCCTTGCCGTTCCGGTAAGAAGCGAAGGTGAGTTGATCGACGTCCTTCTCCGGATCGATTCCAACCCCCTTGAGCGATGTTTCGAACTCTTTCAGGCTCGGCGGGAGCACCTGGTCCTTCAGCGCCATCGCGGTGCTCGAATTCTTGAGCGTCCGGTAATCCACGGTGATGACCTGTTGAACCTCCGACGGAATCACATTCCGCGCCGAGCTGCCTATTGCAACTGCCCAGGCTGCCGCCGTTGAAAATAGAAGAATCCACAAAACGCCTTGCAATCGCTTCATAGGTAAAGGGCCTCTAGCTATATTGATACTTAGATGCAGAACGCACCAAATCCGCAAACTTGCATCGAATCTCTATTGTAAGCCAATAGCACCAATAAGATAGGAAACGAAAGTACAAGCGCGTACCTGATCGTGCAGCCACCAGGTTGCGGCTGAATCCTGTGGCGTTTCCGCATTGGTCCAGCCCTTTAAGGATTTGTCATGCCGACCGGAGCTCTCCATTCCCGAAGAAGATGGGAAGCGGAGTGGAGGGACCTGCTGTTTCGTGCGGCTACAGCAATCCTGAAAATGCCTAGCAGGCTGACAGCGCCGCCACCTTCTTCCGCACTTCCGCCGTAAAGCCCGCATCCTTCAACGACGCCAGATTAATCTCCACATTCGCCAGCGCTCCCTCAATCGCAGCCCGCGCCAGTGCCACTGCCGTAGTCAGATCCGATTTCATATTCGGATTGGTAATGGGCCTCAGCTTCTCCGCGATTCCCGCCACTTCCCTGGCCCGCTCCGCCACGCTCAAAGGAACGCTGGTGGCCTGCTTCAAAGCGTCATCAATAATGCCATCCGCATTCGCCGATTCTTTTGCCTGCTTGTAGGCCTTCATCACCGAGTTGTAAGACTCCGCATCCGCGTCAATCGCCGCCTTCAATTCTTCGCGTAACTGCGAAAGCCGCGCAATGGCCTCGCTCAACTCGCGCTCATATTGCACATAAGCCTTCTTGCCTCGCGACATCGAAGCCACCATCGAAGCCAGCCCCGCCGCCATGGCGCCGCTGGCAGCCGCCGCGCTCCCGCCGCCCGGCGTAGCCGTAGGTGCCGCCAGTTGTTCGACAAAAGGCTCAACCCCAGCCCGCAATCCTCCGATCGCGACCTTCCCGCCCATCACAGCGCTCAGCCGGTTTTCCAGAATCAAAGAGGAATCGAAATTCTCCACCTGCAAAAACCACTCCGCCGCCGACTCCAAAGCCTTCTTCGGAATCAATCCCACAATCTCGCTGCTCAAAGCCGTGACGCCGTACCGCTCGGCCTCGCGCTTTACCAACTCAAATGCGCGATGAACCGGAGTCTGCTCGAAATCGGTGAGATTCATCGAGACCTGCGCCAATCCGCGAACCAGAAATCCCGCCCCTTTTACAAAACGCAATCCGCCGCTCGAGAAGCGCACCGCCTTGGCAATCTTCTTTGCAATCTCTACATCTGTCGTGTTCAGAAAAACGTTGTAAGCGATCAGGAATTTGCGCGCCCCGACCACCGTCGCCCCCGCCGTCGGATGGACCCTAGCCTCGCCAAAATCCGGCTTGCGCGCCGGATTGGTCGCAATGTCCGCTCGTATCCCCTCGAACTGTCCTCGCCGAATATTCTCCAGATTCTGTCGCTCCGGCGTAGCCGCAGCCGCCTCGTACAGATAAACCGGAATCTGGTATCGCTTCCATATCTCCGCGCCCACATGCCGCGCCATGGCCACACAGTCTTCAATCGTTACCCCATCGATCGGGATGAACGGCACCACATCCGCCGCCCCCATCCTCGGATGCGCTCCCTGATGATGGTTGAGATCAATCAGTTCAGCCGCTTTGCCCACGCCACGAATCGCCGCCTCCTGAATCGCCTCGCGTTCGCCCACCAGCGTGATCACGCAGCGATTGTGATCAGCATCCATTTCGCGATCGAGCAGGTACACACCATCCATCTTCATAGCCGCAACAATCGCGTCGACCTTAGCCTTATCGCGACCTTCCGAGAAATTCGGGACACATTCCACTAGCGTAGACATAAGCGAGAAGAATATCTGGCACGGTCACAAACCTGCAACCTTTCGGGCCGCCGTAAAGACTTAGGTTGACGATTTGACCTTAGAGATTGAGTAGCCAATTGCAAAGGCGAGGAGAGCAAATGTGAGGCCCTGGATCAGTCCAAAGACCAACCCAATTTGCAACCAAATCAACGCGCGCGGAGGCACGAAAATGTACGGGCACAACGGACAAAGAACTTGGGCCTGGTAGTGGAGCGGGTAAAACAAGATCGGGCCGATAAAACCGACAAGAAAACCAATTCGTGCAAACCGCTTTCCGAATTTCACGCCGCTCCCGCCTCTTCGACATACAAGTTTATTCAAACGGCGGCTACCTGTACCGATTTCCTTTGTGTACCTTCGTGTCCTTAGTGGTTAAAGCTCTTGACTTCGACTTCACTTCCCGAAAAACTTCCCAATCCCCAACCGCACCTGCACCGTATTGACCCCTGGGTTCGGCGAACTCAATCCCGCATTCGAAATATGCATGTATCGGACCTCCACGCTAAAAGCGTGCTTGTCGCCCAGGATATGCATACCCAGCGCCGCCGCATCGGTGAAGTTCACCGCCGAAGTTCCGATCGGCACTTGATGGTTGGTAAACAGTGTCCCGCCGTTCAATTCAAGATAAGGCTCAATCTGTCCCCGCGCCGCGAAGTCCCACTTCAACCCCAGCGGACTGAAGCCTCCGCCATAAGCCGTGTTGTAGCGCTGGAAGACCATGAAAACCGGCACCGCGTCCACTACGTATTCGAATCTCCCGTTGAGAAAACTTGGACCATGCGGCTGGGTCAGGATCCACCCATAGCGCAAGCCCACATTCCACACTCCGGTGTCGGATGTGCCGCCCGGCACCGAATATCCTCCGCCCGTCCATACCTGGATTTCGCGTCCGCCATCTTCCGGCCGCGTCTGCGCCCACACAACGGAGCTGAAAAACATCAGCAAGATTGCAATGAAACGCCTGTCCATAGGAGGATCACTAACGTAGCCCCGGACGCCTCGTCCGGGGAGCCAGCTACAAACCCAATCCACCATCCACAGCCATAATCTGCCCGGTAATGAAATGAGGCGCGGTAGCAAAGAATAACACCGCCGCCGCAATCTCTTCCCCACTCCCGTTGCGCCGCATCGGCGTCTGCTTCGCCATCCGCCGCATGAATGCCGCCGCCGCTTTCTCCCCCAGATCAATCATCCCCGGCGCCACGCAGTTCACCGCAATTGCCGGAGCCAGCGCCTTCGCCATCACCTTGGTCAACATGTGCACCGCCGCCTTCGACGAACAATAATGCGCATGATCCGCCCAGGGCCGCAATCCGCCCAGCGATCCCATGTTGATAATCTTTCCCCGCCGTTCGCGAAGCAGCTTCAAAGCCTCCCGCGAAACCAGAAACGTCCCCCGGGTATTCGAAGCAAAAATCGCGTCCCACTGCTTCAAGCTCAGCTTGTCGAACTCGACCGTCTCATAATTCGCCGCGTTGTTAACCAGAATGTCCAGCCCACCCAATTCCCTTCCCGTGTCTTTGATCGCAGCCCTCACGCTTTTCTCGTCGGTAATATCGCAGCGCAGCGCGACCGCGCGCACCCCAAAACTGCTCAGATCGATCACCGCATGCTGAGCCTCGCGCGCCGACCGCAAAAAAGTAATAGCCACATCCGCACCCGCCGCCGCAAAAGCCAATGCCGACGCCCGCCCCAATCGGCGTGCCCCACCCGTGATAAGAACGCTCTTCCCCGCCAACGGCTTCTCAGTTGCTGTAAGCATAGATGGGCATTGTATCGTGCCTACAAATCACACGGGGACAGCCGCTCCCGGCTGTCCAGCAAGCGAAGCTTGCAGTCACTCTGGAACAAAGCCCCCATGTTTGTTAGCCGCGAGGCGGCGCAAGAACGCAGCCCACGGCGCAAGCCGTGGGAAAGGAAAAAGCCAAACAGAAAGCCCCAGCGGGGCGAAAGACGAGTTCTCACGCACACGCTTCCAACGCTGCGAAAATGATCCTCGAACGAATAAGGGTTTTGCCGCTTGACGCCGCAAACGCGCCCGCCGTCTTCCACTGGAATAAAACCACCCACCCTTGCTAGACTCACCGCAATGCCCGAACTCCGCCAAGTCGTGGTCTACTCTCGCAAAGGCTGCCACCTCTGCGAAATCGTCAAAGAAACTCTCACCAAACTTCACCGCCGCGGCGGATTCACCTGGCAGGACGTAGACGTCGACAGCGACGAACAACTCCGCCGCCAGTTCACCGACGAGGTCCCGGTGGTCTTTATCGACGGCCGCAAAGCCTTCAAATACCACATGGAAGAATCCGACTTCCTCCGCAAACTAGCCAGCTGATGGAGACACCACTTCGAGAGCCAGTTACGCTCGAATTTCTGACACTCATTTCGCTCTTGACAACCTGAATCCTCCCCTTTATTGTCGCCGTGCTACAAGCTTTCGCGGTCGCCAATGCCGCAAACAATTAGCCGTAAGTCAGTACCTCGCCTCATTCCCCGAGGCAAGTGGCTTTAGCTTTCGTAACGATTGCTGAGGAGGTCCACTATGTCTGTTCGGGGTTCTTTTGCAGGTTCCGCGCTCTCATTGATTGTGGTTCTGAGCGCGTTCGCCTACCGTCCCGCTGCGGCCAGCGCCCAGGGTTTCCAGCCAGCCACTCCTGAAGAATTGAAGATGATCAGCGAACCGCTCGCGCCCGGAGCGCACGCCATCATCTTGTACCGTCAGGTCGATCGCGACGACAACGGTCGCACATCTCACGAAGACAATTACCGGAGAATTAAGATCCTCACCGAAGAAGGCCGCAAATATGCCGACGTGCAAATTCCATTTTTCAAGGCCAGCGAAGACATTGTCCATATCCGAGCTCGGACCATAAGGCCGGATGGCTCTGTGGCCGACTTTGACGGGAAGGTGTTCGAGAAGTCTGTGGCCAGGGCAAGGGGTGCGAAGTACCTGGTGAAAGCCTTTACCCTCCCCGACGTTCAAGTGGGTAGCATCATCGAATACTCCTACACCTTCGACTTGAAGGAGCATTTCGTCTACGACTCGCACTGGATCCTCAGCGATGAACTATTTACCAAAAAGGCGGTGTTCTCGCTGAAGCCGTTTAAGAGCACTTATCTCCCCTTCTACCTTCACTGGGCTTGGCAGGGCCTGCCGCCCGGCGCCGCGGTCAAGGAAGGTGCCGACGGTGTCATCCGGATGGAGGCAACCAACCTTCCTGCCTTTCAGACGGAAGACTTTATGCCGCCCGCCAACGAACTGAAGGCTCGCGTGGACTTCATCTACACCCAGGATGCCGTTGAGAACGATGCCAACAGCTTCTGGAAAAAAGTAGGCAAAAAGCGGAACGATCAATTGGAAAGTTTTATTGGAAAGCGCAAGGCCATGGACGCGGCTGTTGCTCAAATCGTTTCCCCGAGTGATCCGCCGGAAGTGAAACTCAGAAAAATCTATGACCGTGTGCAGCAGGTTCGTAACACCAGCTACGAGTTGCGGAAAACGGAACAGGAGGAGAAACGCGACAAGGAAAAGGCAGCGGAGAACGTCGAGGACATCTGGAAACGGGGCTACGGCAGCGGTGTGCAATTGACTTGGCTCTACCTCGCTCTGGTTCGGGCTGCGGGATTTGATGCCTACGGGGTTTGGGTCTCCAACCGCGGAGAATACTTCTTCAGCCCCAAGACCATGCAAAGCGAGAAGCTGAACGCCAACGTAGTCCTAGTGAAGCTTAACGGAAAGGATCTTTATTTTGACCCTGGGGCGGCGTTCACACCTTTTGGTTTGCTCACCTGGTCGGAGACGGGTACTCCCGGATTACGGCTGGATAGAGATGGCGGATCATGGATCACGACCACGCTTCCCCTCAGTTCAGAATCTTGCGTCGAACACAATGCGAAGCTCAAGCTTTCCGAAACTGGCGACTTGGAAGGCTCGCTCACGATTACTTACACAGGACTGGAAGCCATGTATCGACGGCTCAATCTCCGGAACGCGGACGAAGTGGCGCGAAAGACTTTCCTTGAGGACCAATTGAAGGAACAGGTCCCGGCCGCGATTGAGGTGGAACTGACGAATAAGCCCGACTGGAGCAACGCGGAAACTCCCCTGATCGCGGAATTTCACCTGAAAGCGCCCGGCTGGCTGTCAGGGGCCGGAAAGCGGGCAGTCATGCCCGTCGGGCTGTTCACCGCCGCCGAGAAGCGCATCTTTGAGCACGCAAATCGCATTCAGCCAATCTACTTCGAATACCCCTTCGAAAAACTGGATGATGTGTCCATCGAACTCCCTCTTGGCTGGCAGGTGGCCAGTTTGCCTCCCGCCATGAATCAGGACGGCCATATTGTTTCGTACACCTTGAAGACCGAGAACGACAAAGGCGCGGTCCATGTGACCCGGAAGTTGAACGTCGACTTTCTCCTCTTGGATACGAAATACTACGGGACTCTTCGAAGCTTTTTCCAAGCGGTAAGGACCGCAGATGACGAACAAATTGTTTTGCAACCCGGTTCAGCGACCGCGAGCAACTAGCCGGCAAGCGTCGCTGCTTGTGCTTGGGGCCGTCGTCATCCTGGCGTGCGGGACACAGGCTCGCGCGGGCGATGCGCCGCAATGGATACACGCATTGGTCAACGCACCGCTGCCCAACTACGATGAGAAGACCGACGCGGTCCGTTTGTACTCGGAGACCAACGTCTCCGTCTTGTCAGTCGACAAGATTAGAACCCACGTCCGCGAGGCCTACAAGATTCTGCGGCCCGAGGGACGCCATTACGGAACCGTTTACGTCGACTTCAATTCCCACCAGAAGGTTACGAGCCTCCACGGCTGGTGCATCCCGGCTCAGGGCAAGGACTTCGAACTCAAGGACAAAGACGCTGCGGAAGTCTCGCTCCCCAATATCGCCGGCAGTGAGTTGATCAACGACGTTAAGGCTAAAGTTCTCAATATCCCTGCCCCCGATCCCGGCAACATCATCGGCTACGAATTTGAGGTCGAGGCGCAACCTTTCGTTTTGCAGGAAACCTGGTTTTTCCAGCAGCTTGCACCCACCCGGGAAACTCGCTATTCGGTACAACTCCCCCCTGGATGGGAGTACAAGGCAGCTTGGCTCAACCATCCCGAGGTAAAACCGACGCAGGCCACAAGCAATCAGTGGGAGTGGACCGTCAACGACGTGGAAGGAATCCGAAGAGAATACGACATGCCGCCGCTACAGGGGGTTGCCGCTCATATGGTCGTTTCCTTCTTCCCTCCCGGTGCTGCGGTGCTGAACGAATTTACCACCTGGCAAGGCATGGGTATCTGGTACCTCAACTTGACCAACGGAAGGCGCGATGCCTCCGTTGAGATCAAACAGCAGGTGGGCGCCCTTACGGCCTCGCTACACACACCCCTCGAAAAAATGCAGGCTATCGCACACTTCGTCCAGCACGACATTCGTTACGTCGCAATCGAGTTGGGCATAGGCGGCTGGCAGCCCCATGCCGCGCCGGATGTTTTCTCTCACCGCTACGGAGACTGCAAGGACAAAGCAATCCTCACGGCAGCCATGCTGAATGAGATCGGTGTGGAGTCTTACTATGTCGTCATCAATTCCAGGCGCGGGTCGGTCGTAGCCAACTCCCCTGCGACGGTTGGCGGATTTAACCACGCCATCCTTGCCATTAAATTGCCTGACGGACTAACCGATCCTTCGTTGATGGCGACCATTCAGCACCCGAAACTAGGCAGGCTTCTGTTCTTTGATCCCACCAACGAACTCACCCCTTTCGGTCAAATCGGAGGCTATCTGCAGTCTAACTACGGCCTGCTGGTGAGTCCCGATGGCAGCGAACTCGTCGAACTACCCCAGCAAGCGGCGAGGACTAACAGTATCCAGCGCACTGCCAAGCTGACTTTGGACTCCTCTGGCAAATTGCAGGGCGATGTCAGCGAGGTCCGGCTTGGCGACCGTGCATCCTCCGAGCGCTGGCGGTTACGTGCCACAACCCAGAGCGCCGATCGCATCAAACCCATCGAAGAGCTCCTCGCTCGTTCGCTCTCCACCTTTCGGATCACCAAAGCCAGCATCGTCAATCTCCAACTGATGGACCAGCCCTTCGGTTTCGATTACTCCTTTGAGTCTGAGAACTATGCCAAGAATGCCGGCAGCTTACTCCTGGTGCGTCCACGCGTGCTGGGAGTCAAATCTGAGGCCCTTCTGGAAACGAAAGAGCCAAGGAAGTTCCCCGTCGAGTTCGAGGCTCCGGTGCACGATACGGATATGTTCGAGATTGCCCTGCCTGTTGGCTACGAAGTGGACGACCTCCCGCCACCGGTCGACGCGGACTACAGCTTCGCCAGTTATCACTCCAAAACCGAGGCCAAAGGAAACGCCATCCGTTACACTCGCACATTTGAGATAAAGGAGTTAAGCGTGCCCGTCAGTAGCGCAGCCGATCTCAAAACGTTTTACCGGACCATCGCCAGCGACGAGCGAAACACGGTTGTCCTGAAGGTCTCCGCGAAATAAAACCCCCGGTTGAGTGTTTACGTAACTGCCCGTATATATTTGTTAGTACGAAGTGTTCCATGTGGAACACTTCGCGGCTTCGCGCTAGAATCGCTTGCGATGCTTCGCACCCAGCTCTACGCCGACCCACAAGGCCGCTTCGTCCACAACGTCATCCTCGAATCGTGCGCCCGCTTCCCCCACAAGACTGCCATCATCGACACCTCGTGCGGACGCCGCATCACCTACTCTGAGTACGCAGAGCTGGTCGAGAAGCTTGCCCGCGGCCTCGTCGCCGCCGGCCTCATGCCGGGTGAAGTGATCGCGATTTACCTGCCCAACGGCTGGGAGTTCTGCGCGGTCTATCATGCCGCGACTCTCGCTGGCACCGCGCCCACGTTGCTGAATCCAAGCTATCGTGACCGCGAAGTGCGTCACCAGTTGGAGAACTCAGGCGCTTGTGTGCTCATCACGGATGGCCCCTTGCTCGACGGAATCAATCTCTCTGGCCTTCCCAACCTGCGCCGCGTCTACACCACCCGACAACCTGCGGCCGGGGCAGAACCATTTGCCAACCTGTTGAGCCTGGTCACGGCTGCGCTGCACACGCCAGACGAACCTTCCGATCAAATTCTCGCGGCGCTTCCCTACTCGAGTGGCACGACCGGGCTTCCCAAAGGAGTGATGCTCTCGCACTTCAACCTGATCGCGAATGTTTTTCAGTTCATTGCGCCTCATGCCAGCGAAATGTCGACCAACGATGTGGTGCTCTGCTTTCTTCCGCTGTATCACATCTATGGCCTCAACGTGATCCTGAATCCGGTGCTCACGCTGGGAGGAACGCTGCTGCTGATGGCGCGCTTCAACGCCCCCCAGTTGCTGACGCTGCTCGTCGAAGAAGGCGTCACGATGATGCCAACCGTGCCGCCGGCATTGAACGCGCTGTGCCATGCGGCTGAGGCGGGACAGTTTCCAGCGGTCCATCGGCTGCGCTGGGTGAAGTCGGGAGCGGCGCCGCTCGCGCCCGAACTCAGCCGCCGCTTCACCGATCTGACTGGAGTTCTGGTGTGCCAGGGCTATGGCATGACCGAGGCCTCGCCGGTCACGCATGTGGGGTACCTTGATCCCGAGTTGTATAAGCCTGAGTCGATCGGGCAGCCGCTGGCGCAGACCGAATGCCGCGTGGTGAATGCGATGGACGTCGGCGGAAGCGGAAGCGAAGTTGCTCCCGGCAAGTGCGGCGAACTGGTGATGCGCGGCCCGCAATTCATGATGGGCTACTGGAAAGATCCGCAAGCCACTGCCGCTGTCATTCGCGATGGATGGTTCTGGTCGGGCGATATTGTGACGCGTGATGAGGATAACTTTTTTTACGTCGTCGATCGCCTCAAGGAGATGATCAAGTACAAAGGTTTTCCAGTCGCCCCGGCCGAGGTTGAAGCTCTGCTGCTCGAACATCCCGCGGTCCGCGATTGCGGAGTGGTCGGACGCGCGGATGTGGTAGCTGGCGAGATTCCCGTGGCGTTTATCGTGCTTCGCGAAGGCGCCGTTGCGTCCAAAAAGTTGGAACAGGATCTTTGTGGATTTGTGAGCGAACGTCTCACATCCTATAAGCAGCCACGCCAGATTCATTTTGTGGAGACGTTGCCCAGAACGCCGTCCGGAAAAATTCTGCGGAGAGAATTGCGCAAGGCCTTCCCTTCGGGTTGAGGGACCGATCCAGTCATACCGGCCGGCGAATCTGAGTTTTTCGGTCTTTCACGCTGCTTGACATATGATATTGCCGGCAATATCATTAAATCGTGGCGACTTCTTTCGTTGTCGACACGGACGTGATGGTTGCGGCGTTGCGCAGTGACCGGGGCGCTTCCCGCCAGCTTTTGCTGGCGGCTCTGGACCAGCGGTTTGAGTTGCTGCTCTCGGTTCCGCTCATCCTTGAGTACGAAGCGGTCCTGACTCGCCCGCACCATCTGGCAGCATGTGGATTGAGCAGTTCAGAAGTCGGGCGCGTCCTGGATGACCTGGCCGCGGTCGCGAGGCCGGTTCGCCTTGCCTTCCGGTGGCGGCCAAGGCTATCCGACCCCGACGACGACATGGTTTTGGAGACGGCAATAAACGGAAGCGCTGGCGCAATCGTGACCTTCAACCAGCGTGATTTTGTTTCAGGAACAATCGGCTTTCGCTGCGCGGTAATTTCGCCGCTAGCCGCGTTACAACGAATCAGGAGTTCGAAGCCATGAGACGAAGTAATTTCGCATTGCGGCTACAGCCGTCTTTGCTTGACGAGTTGCGCAAGGCTGCCGAAGCGGAGGGCGTAGCTCTCAACCAACTCATCAACGTTGCAGTGGCGGAAAAGGTTTCCGCTTTGCGTACCGAGGTATACTTCCGCGAGAGGGCTCGTCGTTCGAACCCGGCCGAAACCCTCCGGATTCTGGAACGCGCGGGGAAAGGAAATCCCCCAGTGGAAGGCGATGAACTTCCAGCAAAATGGCGGACGAAGCCTGGCCGGAAAACTGCGCATGCGAGCGATTCAGCCAGCGAGCGAGGGCGAAAGAAGAAGGCCGCCGCTAAGTAGCGGGGGGCTTCCCCGAGCAAACCGCCCCGGCCTTCGCAAAGCACGAAAGAATGGGCCACCCATCACGGATGTGCAGGGCAGCCGATTCAATGGTCATCGGCTAGGATTTTGTTCTTGAGCCGCCGCATCCTAGCGAGGAATCGGATCTAAGGGGAAAGAAGCAGACTCCAGTCCGGGTGCCTCCAAGTCCCTTCGTCTCTCCTGAAGCAGACATCGGGTGAACACCTGAGGTCAAAGTTGCCGGCGAGCCGGGTATAAATTTCACTGCGTCCGGAGTCGTGCGGCTCATCTCGCCAAACTAAACAGAGTTCGCTTATGGCAAGCCAGTTGCTGATAAGGAAATCCTAGCCGTCTGTTTGTGGGGCTCTTCTTCGCTTCCAGGAAGGTTGTTTTCGCCCTGGGACAACGCGAATTGGCACGGGGCAAACAAGTGGCACAGTGTGGATTTGAAGCTGCGTTTTGTCCACATTGAGACCGTTGACTGGTTTCGTCCAAGCGAAGCCGACAGCTTTCCATTTGGAGGTTACATGAAGTTGATTGTGAACACGATGTGGTTGTTGCTGATCTCCGCAAGTCTGGCCGCAAGCCAGACCGCGACCCCTTGCCCGGTTGGATCCAACCCAAACAGTGCAGCGCCGACTAAACAAACTTCTACGTCGGGACAAGCAGCGTCCACGAATATAGGGGGAACCGCAGCGCCCGTTCCTGGCACTGCAGCGCCCACGCCCGGGCCCGCGACACCGTCCGCCACAACTGCAGCGCCCACTCCCGGCCCGGCAGGGTCGCGAGCCACACCTGCGAACCTGCAGGCCCGAAACACCATGCCCCAACCGCGAACCATGAACCCACAAAGCGGTATGTCTTCCACACGGACACCGAACCGCACCCCTCGTGTCGTGCCCGCGACGGCCTCGTTGGGCCACGCGTCGTCCCCATGTACGCCAGCCAACGGTGGTGCAGGATCTGCAACGACAAATCCGCCCAACTAGCCGAGGAACTGGCCATTCGTTCCTGTCCGGTTCTTCAGTGCGTTTCGCCCTTGTCCCTCAGATTCTTAGGAGAGACAAGGGCGATAAATTGAGAATGCGTCGCAGGTCCCACTTACGCTGAAAAGCCGGGCTCCTGACGGTGTTGATTTTCACCAAACGGGGTTTACAAGAGGACGCGCTGACAAGCTACATCACAGTCTTCTTCGACAACCGCCTCGGCACGCATGCCACGGTCTGTCTCTGTTTGGCAGAGACCCTTTCCGTGGATCTGCAGACTGGGCAGGCCGTCAGCTCTGCGGCGTAATAAGCTTTGCATCTTGCACAGGGTAACCCGTACAACAATATTCCACGACCGGTCGCGGGATTGTTTAGTCGTCCGCAATCAAGGTTGCCTTCGTGAGCTGTCGCGGTAGTGAGTTGCTGGTCCATGACCTGTTCTGCTTTCCGCTGTATCTTTATCCAGGGTCAGGTTCTGCGACCTAAAGCAACGGTAATCCGTTTCGGCTAAACCTGCTATGGTGCGCATCACAGTGCTATGTGACGGCGTTGAGAAAGCCAACGGAAAGCAACTGACCAAAAACAGCCAAGCTCAAAATCCTCAATGCGCGTAACCGATATAACGTCAACTGAGAATTTGGTTCGCGCGGACCCGCTTAAGCATGAGCAGCCCGAACTCAGCCTGTCCGGTTCGATCATTGCTTTGGTTTCGCATGTGAGCCGCGGTTTTCACGGGATATGCCCCAGTTCGGGAAGATTTGTTCAATGGAATACGCGACTAAGGCAGGTCTTTGTCGCCGCTTCTCTCGGAGATTGAACATGATAGCGAGTAAACATCCGGTTAGAGCTCCGAGGAATGCTTCCGTAATTGAGAGGCTGTTGAAAGTCCCCAGCCCCTGGCCGGTCAGAAGGAATCCGGTGTATGCCATCGCTACCGTCCAAAGAATTACGCGAACAGGGTGCATGGGGGATCACCTCTACCGCAGAACTGGGTAAGAGAACAGGATGAAAACAGCTGGTAATAGACCTCCGTCCAGACATAGCAGTCGCGAACGTCAATGCCTTTACCACCGATTTCCTTGCGCTATACCGTATTTGCTATGACGACACCTCGGTTGCGGCCAGTCTGAAATGAAGGTGCGGGGCATTTCGAGATCCCCGATCCCTCGAGCGAACGCTCGCTCAAAATCTCATCGGCTCTTGTGAATATCTCCAGCAGCCTTGCAGCGTCAGGATCGGTAGCGGCGCGAGCCGCGAGCAGGGGGCGAACATCTTCGGATAAAGACATGGTTTTATCTCCTCCCCCAGCTTATGGATCATGGAGCCAGGAAACTGTTTCATAGTGCTCACTCTGGGCAATCTAAGGCAGACTCATCTGAGACACATCTGGGACAGCAAGTCACACGTTTGCGGTAAGTAGATTCCCGCCCGGCCGGGCAATGAGTGTAAGCGCGATTTTGCAACAATCGAGAAACGAACCCCTCACTCGCCGATGGTTTGCATTGGGTATTCCCTTCTGCGATATTGGTTTGCCAGTTTACGGAGCAGTTCCGCTGGGATCGTAGGTGCAGGAGGATTGCACGTGAACAAAATCGTTCATACACCCGCCACAACCATACTTGCTGTTTTAGTGATACTGCTCATTGTTTTGGCGGGCTGCCAGAATCAGCCGACAGAGACCGCGAGACCCTCGGCCACGGTGCAGACTTTCTCCGCCGCGGACCTAGCCAGCAGCACCATCCAGCGTCGCGCCGTGGAAGCGGTCATCTGGGGTATTCCTGCGGTCAACTTCGACCGGATGTATCAGGCCATGGTGCATGACGCTAACGGCGGCGAAGGCAGCAATAAAGTCGTCTTCTGGTCTCGTCCCCTAAGCTGGAAAAACCAGACCCTCACACCCAACCCCGACACCATCTACCTGATGCCCTTTTTCAATACCAAAGATGTGGGGCCGGTGGTGCTGGAGATTCCGCCTGCTGATACTGGCTCGATCACCGGCTCAGTGGACGACGCATGGCAAACCGCCATCGAGGACGTAGGCCCGGCCGGTATCGACAAGGGAAAGGGTGGCAAGTATCTGATCCTTCCCCCCGGCTATAAAGACAAGATTCCGCTTGGCTACATTCCGATGCAGTCAGAGACTTTCGAAAGCTATGCTCTCCTGCGCTCCAATTTTCAGAGCGCGACCGACGCCGAGATCGCCAAAGCAGTCGCCTACGGCAAGCGGATCAGGGTCTACCCGTTCTCGCAAGCGGCTCATCCTCCGGAGACACAATTTATCGACGCCAACGACGTGGTCTTCGACGCCACCATTCCCTATGACATGCGCTTCTACGAATCGCTCAATCGGATCGTGCAGATGGAGCCGTGGTTGACTCGCGACAAGGCGATGATCGACCAGCTGAAGTCCATCGGCATCGAGAAAGGAAAGCCCTTCTCGCCTGACGCCGGAACCCAGGACATCCTTAAGCAGTCCGTTATCGAAGCTCACGCCTGGTTCCAACCCCAATATGAAAAGATGCTCTCGACACCTTTCAACGACGGCAAGCGCTGGGCCTTTCCGGCTTCACTGGAATTCGCGAAGGGAGTACAGACTGATTATGCCGACCCCGACAGTTATCCCACCGACGCCCGGGGGCTGACATACTTCTTCGCCTTCTTCAGCGCCAAGCATATCGGCGCTGGGCAGTACTACCTGCTGACGATAAAAGACAACCAAGGCAAGCTTCTCGATGGTGCGCAAACTTATCGTCTGAACGTTCCCGCGAATGCACCCGTCAAGCTCTACTGGTCCGCCGTCGCCTACGATGGCGACACGCACGCTCTCATTCGCAATACGGGTGGTCCAGTCGCTCCTCTCAGACGGCTGGCCTTCAAAAGAACTCCGATGGCTCTGTGGACATTTACTTTGGACCGCAAGCTCCTTCAGGGAAAGAGTCGAACTGGATTCCAACGCGTGCCAATGGGAAATTCGAGGTTCTCTTTCGCTTCGATGGGCCGGAAAAAGCGCTCTTCGACAAGACGTGGGTGCTACCGGATCTGGAGAAGACCAACTGAAATCACTCAGTTCATAGTGGCAGGAGAAGAAGCGTGACGGATCTCAGATATTCAGCGTTGGCTGCTTTGACACTCACGGCGACACTCGTTCTGTTCGCAGGCTGCAAGAGTACCGAAACGCCTGCCCCAGCGGCCTCTGTTCCAGCGGAGAAATCTGCGGCGCCCACCCCAGAGCCTCCGGCATGCCACGACTGCACTCCGGTAACTGTGGAGACCTTCCCTCGTGCCGAGTCCGATCTGTACTTCGACGCCGCGATCAAAAAGGGCGGTTTCGGCAAGTTCGAGCACAATCGTACAGCCATGGCCATCGACAAACAGACCGTCATACGGCTCAACCGGGACACTCTGTACTCTGGAGCCGTTTTTGATCTGGATGCCGGATCGGTGACGATTACTCTTCCCGACACAGGGAAGCGCTTTATGTCATTGCAGGCGATCAACGAAGACGAGTACACGCCGATGGTTTTCTACGGCAAGGGCGTCTATACCCTTACAAAGGAGAAGGTCGGCACACGGTACGTTATCGTAGCCATTCGTACCCTCGTCGATCCGGAGAATCCGCAGGATGTGCAGGAGGTGCATGCTCTGCAGGATGCGATCAAGGTAACGCAGAAAGATCCAGGCAAGTTTGAAGCGCCGAAGTGGGACCCTGTCAGCCAGAAGAAGGTGCGCGAAGCGCTGCTGGTTCTGGCTGAAGGCCTGCCGGACACCAAAGGCATGTTCGGCTCCAAACAGCAGGTAGATCCAGTGAAATATCTCATCGGGTCGGCTTCGGCGTGGGGTGGCAATCCCGAAAAGGACGCCCTGTATCTCAACGTCGTACCGCCAAAGAACGATGGCAAGACAATCTATCGCCTTCACGTTAAAGATGTGCCCGTCGATGGCTTCTGGTCCATCAGTCTCTATAACCAAAAGGGATACTACGAGCAAAATCCATACAACGCATATTCGCTCAACAACATGACCGCTAAGAAGGATGCCGATGGTTCAGTCTCTATACAGTTCGGCGGATGTGACGGCAAGATTCCCAACTGCCTCCCGATCATGGATGGGTGGAATTTCATGGTTCGGTTATACCGTCCGCGTGCTGAAATCCTGAACGGCAAATGGAAGTTTCCCGACGCGCAGCCCGTGCAATAAATCCCACAACTCATAATAATCGACTGTCAGGGCATCTTTCGCCGAAGCGGGCAAGCTGGAGACCGCCCTTCATAAGGCGGGCCTCATGCACCGCAGACTATTCGTCAGTGATTTTAGCGACAAAACGATGAATGAAATTCACTGGGATGAAACCGCAATTCCCATTCCGCCCAGTAATCCACGCAAACCGCTCTAGGCGATGATTGTTGCAACCAGGCGATTACACGTTTTGATGGGGTTTTGAGCGTAGTCGAGATTTTGCGCCAACTAGCGCGGGGTCGGTCGGGACCGAAGGCATTCGGTTAAAAGAGCGTCACGGCTGAAAGTGACACCAGTCACTGCGGCCCCTGCGGAGTCTGGCCCATACTCGCATCATGGAACGCACGTTGGATGAAGCGGCGTACGTGTTGGCCGTTCTGCAAAAGATGCGAGACGAGGTGTCCGCAAACCCGACTCTGTTTGATCCCGGTGCTCAACAGCGAATCGACGAGGCGATCGTTTACATGCGGGACGTGATTCGGTCTGCCCAGTCGCAATTGGTGATCTCTCGCGTGGAGCAAAAGATCAAAGCTGCCTGACGCCCATTGCTGATTCGTTGCGTTGTCCCAGAGCGGCCAGTTGTGGGAGGTTCACGATGAGAAACGTAAACCAGAATGCAAAGGTCAAATGGGTGCCAATTACCCGCGAGGACCCGGAGCATAGCGCGGACTTGAAGAAGAAAATTGCTGCCCGTGCCTATGAAATCTTTGAGCGTCGCCGAAGAGTTCCCGGCCACGATGTCGACGATTGGCGCGAAGCCGAATCTGAAATTCATTGGGAACTGCACTGAATAACTTACGGGTCGAGCGCGCCCCGAGTTGCTTACAAACTCTTTCCTTCATCGTCGGGAGAAAGCTAGCACTCCAACGTACCTATTGCAGATTGACGAGGCCACGAGCGCCGTAGGATAATTCCCCGACCTTTTAGGAACGATCCGCTTTCTTACATAAGCGTCCGGCCTTATCTGGAACCAAAGTTCGATTTCCCGAAGGAGATACTCGCGCATGAACCTTCGCGTCGTCTGCCTGCGCCGGTTGAGAGCCACCCGGAACCACGACACCACCACATTGAAAAAGGACGCTATGTCTCACAACACATTTGCGGCGGCCAAGCCGGCTGTTGCCCGCTCAGCTCCAATCCCAACCGTCAGAGTTCTGGCAACCTGCTTAATGTTCCTGTTGCTCGCGCATCTGCCGGCGCACGCGGACCACATTCACCACCTCTGGTACAACAACTCGAACTGGCAGGATGTGGACCTCACCGCGCGGACGAAGGGCGGCATCGCAACGCCCTATGGCGCGATCGCAGCCTTCTACACCACTCCAAACAAACAGCTGCACGTGTACTACGTCGATAACAACGCTCAGCATCTACACCAGCTCTCCCACAAGGGCGGAATTTGGGCGGATGAAGACTTGACCTCGTATACTGGCGGTCCCACGGCCAGCCCGTACGGAGTGAGCGGCTTCGCCGTCGACAATCTGCAATACGTCTTCTACATCGGGACGGACAACCATGTCCACGAAACCTATTACAACAACTACGACTGGACCGACCAGGACCTGACCAACCTGAGCGGCGGTCCGGCGGCGGGTTTTGGACCGGTACTTGCTTTCGACACGAAGCCAAACCTGGAAGCGCACGTTTACTACCAGGACCAGAACCTGGACCTTCACCAGATTTACTTCAACGGCAGCGCGTGGAGTGACTCGGACCTCACTGCCAGCACCGGGGCCGTGTGTTACTCCAGTTGGCTTGCCGGATTTGCGGTGAACAACACGCAGCACGTATTTTGCCCAGGATTTGGACAATACACGGGCAATCTGGACATGCTCCACATCCACTACAACAACTACACTTGGGTTTATGAAGACGTAACCTTCAAAGCCGGCGGGTCGGAGACGCCGATGAACCTGGGGAGTGGGGTCGCCGCCTTTAAGGTCCCGAAAGCTAACCAGTTCGAAGTGTACAGCGTCACCGATGACACACACTTCAACCGCTACTATCACGTGGTAAAGCCCGCGCAGTGGATCGACCGGGACTTGACATCGAGCATCGGCGCGCCGACCGATGGCCAATTTGGCGGGATCGTCGCCTTCGCCACCACGCCCAACAACCAGTACCACATCTACTACGCGCCCAGCACTGAGGTTTACCAAGTCTATTTCAACGGAACAGCCTGGGCGATCGACGATCTGACCGGCGGAGCGGGGCAAGCCGATGACAACAGCGGCATGGCCGGATTTGCCATCGGCAATTTGCAACATGTGTTCTACATGTCTTACGGGAATTGAAGCCGGTTCGGAAGCGCGCGCAGAGACGGGCGCAAGTAGATGCCACCCAGCCTACTTCATCCACTATCCCGGTCTCGCGAAAGACCCCGACGACGAGTAAACCCAATCTGTGCCCTGCCGTAGCAGTTTCCGGACTGTTTTCCAGCCCAGGACTGCGGCAGGGACTTTCGGTTTGGGCTGGTCCCTGCGGCCGCCGCTACGGCATAATCTCGTACACCACGTTGTACGCCGTACCGTACAGGTTGCCGTTGGGGTCGTGATTCCCGCCCAGCCGGCCAATGAGTGTAACCGCGATGTTTCACCAATTGACCGTGGCCTCATAGCTTCCGAGCTTCCGACTAATCGGGAGTTCGGAATCCAGTCTGCGGCACACGGCAGCAGGATCCGCAACAGCGCCTCCGGATCAATCGATGGTCGCCCCGGTTATCCCGTGCTACAATAAGGGTCTTCAGGAGGCCCTGTATGAAGCATTTCCTCACCTTGGCCTTGGTTGCGGCAAGTCTGTGCGCATATTCCCAGACAAACGATCATCCAGAGGGGGAGGCGAAGTTAGCGGCAGCGTTCGTCGCGCGTCCGTGGGTTATGGATACGACTGCGGCCGATAACATTCGTGTCAAATCCAATGCAATGGCGGTGGTCTTTGAGAATTTGCAAAAACGGGTTAAAGACAAACATTGGACCAACACACGCGGCTGGATGAGCACTACGAAGGGCGTTCCATCCGATGCAAGCGGATGGGTTCTTTTCGAGCTGATCTCGCGAGACAACGGGGTAAGCGAGATCAGACTTATCTACGAACAATCGCGGCAGCAAGAAAGACTGTTGATGACCTCGACCAAGTGGGCCCTATCTAGATCAGTACCGAACGCCGACCACCTGCTCTATCAGGAGAACATAGCAACAGGGGACTTTGCGGTCCCTGAAATTAAGAACTGAGAGCCGGTCCCTCTTGTTGGCGAATTGTCCGCTGACGGCAAAGAAGCATTATCCATCTCCTCGGATCGAGAGTCAACGCGCTGTTTCTCAAGTGACGTTAACAGGCCATAGCACTCAAAACCCCTCAATGAATGGAATCACGAGTTATACCAACCAATGTAACCACCGATTTCCAGATCGCTGGTTACGTTTAGGGTGTGACCTTGAACACCACGCCGCAGCCATCTCCGTCGCAGTTGATATACCCGCCAAGGTTGGTCGTGCCGTAGAGGTTTCCCGCTGCGTCCCTTATCAAATCTGCCATGGGTAACCCACCATCATTCCCTGTGAACGTGTGAAGTACGGTCACTTTGCCGAACGCATCCAACTTGAACACGGTTCCACATCCCCAGGGAGCATTGCAGTTGCCATCGCCCCCCAACGTGGCGGTGCCATAGAGAACTCCCATCCTGTCTACGAACACACCTGCGTCAGGGGTCGCCCCGTCCGCTCCGCCGGTGAAGCTGTGCAACACCGTGTACTTGCCCTTTGCGTCGAGCCTGAACACGGTTCCCATGTTGGAAGCGCCGCCTACAGTAGTAGTCCCGTATAGGTTGTGCTCTTCGTCCCGGAACAATCCTGCGAGAGGTTGTGAACCCTTAGTCCCGGTGAGCCGGAAGTTATAGAGCACTGTCTCCTTGCCGTTCTTACTCACTTCAAATATTGTCCCGGCGCCAGACCTGCCACCCTGGTATGTCGTGCCATAAAGGTTTCCGTTTGTATCCCGGACCAGACTTCCGAATCCGGGATATTCCCCGTCATTCTGCCCCGAGAACCTGTGCAACACCGTGTACTTACCTATCGCGTCCACCGTGAACACAGTTCCATAACCAGAGCCTCCGTCCTCGGTAGTGCCGTACAGGTTGCCCTCCGCGTCCTGTAGCAAACCGGCGTACGGATATTCTCCATCGGTTCCTCCCGCAAACTTGTGCAGCACCGTCTCTTTTCCAGCGTCCAGTTTGAAGACGGCTCCGCAGCCGTAGCCGCCATTAAGGCAACCCAGGTCACCGCCCAACGCCGTCGTACCATAAAGGGCGCCCTTGCTGTCCATCGTCACGCCACCGTAGGGATTTGCTCCATCGCTGCCCCCAGTGAAACTGTACAAAACGGTCACTTTTCCGGCCGTGCTTAGTTTGAATACATTGCCAAAACCATAAGCGCCGCCGCTCTCGGTAGTACCATAGAGGTTACCTGCTGCATCTTGCATCACACTTCCGAAGTAAGGACTTTCCCCGTGTGTGCCGTCGAATCTGTAGAGCGTTTTGAATGTCTGCGCTTGCGCCGCCTGAGTCGCAACCACGACAAACACCAGCATGCAAGCGACAGTTTGCATACCTAGCCGGGAAAACCAGCCTCGATGGTGCGCTGAGTTCATGATCGTTCACACCCAAAGAACCGCCAGCTATCTTACTCCTGCCGCAATCATGCGGACGATGTTCGCGGATGCGGCAATCACGTAAAGCAAGTCTCGAGACCGAACGAGCTGTGCAATCTCAACTGACGAAACCAGGCGGTTACACTCAAAACCCCCGGCGCGGGGGTCAAGCGTGCTATGGCGACGTTACAACAACTGACTGGGACCTTAGAGCATCGACACAACCGAATCCCGAATCTGCCGTCAGAGTTGGCCAAAGCAAAGGCACTGGCTCTGCCGTTGCGGACGATGCAGAGGAGATGAGCTGTTTCTCTTAGCCCGCCCCTCAGTAAAAACTCTGTGGCTACACCACTTGCCCCAGCCTTCGCAAAGAGCGCGAAAGGCTGGGCCACCCGCGCGTTCTGCGTCGAAGTGAGTTCGTTCGCTGCCGAGCTTTGCTCGGCCGGACAGCCGGGGCGGCTGTCCCCATATGATTTGTTTGCGGAACTTTCCTGGCTTTGCCTCCGTACTTTAAATTGACAGCGGCGTTGGCCGCTGGACTAAGGAGCTCACCATGGATGGAAATTTGGTTGGTCTGGTTGCTGTGATCATGATCTTCGGGATTCCGATGGCCGCGATGTACACCTTTTATCACGTGCGCAAGCTGCGCAGCGAGGAGCGGCTGGCGGCTCTGGCCCGGGGAGTGAATGTGCCCATGCAGCCCGAACTTTCCGAGGCAGCGCGTTCGCGCCGATCCGGCATTCTGCTGGTTACCGGCGCGCTCGGCTACATGATTACCTTTGCGCTCATCGGAAAAGTTGAATCGGATGCGTGGCTAGCAGCGGCCTTTGGCATCATCCCGCTTAGCGTTGGGCTTGGATTCTTCGTCGACTCGGCGCTCATTCGCCGCGATCTGCATGCCTGAGGAAGCTGGCGCGTTGTTACGTTTGTTATCGCAGGATCTGAAAGTCGAGGGTAAGAACCCTCATTCGTTCGAGGTCGGTTACTCAGCGCTGAAGCGTATGCGTGAGAACTAGAATCTCGGCGACGCGGTCGAACAATGTTTCATGTTTTAGCCGCGAAGCGGCGTAAGAGTGCAGCCCACGGCGCAAGCCGTGGGTAAAAGCGAGAAACAGACGAGCCCCGGCGGGGCGAAAGATTGGTTCTCACGCAGACACTGAAGCGCTGCGCCACCCAAAATCAGAGTTTTCAGCAGCGTGTGAATGGACGCCCTGATGCGAATCGCATTGCCCGCTGCGACGTTGCTTCGGACGCGGGTCCCACCCGAGCTTCGGCTTGCCCGCCCGGACGAGGCGTCCGGGGCTACGTGAGGGTTAGAAATTTGTGTTGCTCTTTAGTCAGCGGCACCACGCTGAGTCTTCCCTGCCGGACCAGCGGCGAGTCGGCGAACAGCTTTTGGGATTTTACTTCTGCGAGACTTACCGGCTTGGCTAGCGGCTTCCCTGCTTTGATTTTCACCTGCGGAACCTTAGGATCGCTGGCATCGACTGAAACCACAGTTGCGGTCCCGACTGCGCTTTTGTGGTCGCCGGTTTCGTAAATCACCAGGCGGTCTCCGGGTTTCATTTCGCGCAGATGTTTCACCGCTGCGGGGTTGGTGACGCCGTCCCAAATTGTGTTTTGTTCACGTTCGAGATCGGCGAAGGAATAGACCGTCGGTTCAGTCTTCAATAAATAGTCCATGGGTTGTCCTTATGTGCGCAAGAATATTTGGCCCGCGTCATTCCGAGCGAAGCGAGGAATCCTGCAGTAGACTGCCCTCAGCACACAATTTCATTCTACGAAATAAACACGGCTTGGGAAATTTTAGCCGCCAGGCTTCTCCGCGAACTCCGCGGAGCTCGGTTTCATGCGCACAGTCTCCACTTCACTGCTGCGGCTTGGCATTCGGGTCGGGCGGAGTCGTTGGTTTCTTGTCGTTCTGCTGATCTTCGTAAATCGAATATTGGTTTTCCGGACGCTTCAGTTTGATAGTGATCTCCATCGTCGGCTGGTTCACGTCGTAATCTTCCCCGAAGGTTTGAAATCCGTGCGCGAGCACCTGAATCCGCAGCTTGCCGTAGGGGACGCCGTCAAAGCTGGCCTTGCCTTCCGCGTCGGTTTTGAGTTCCATGCCGCCGCGATCCTGCTTGTTGTTCTTGCCCACCGAATGCATCACCACGCCCGCGTTACGCACCGGTTTTCCGTTGTCGTCCTTCAGGACAACGAAGCTCAGCGAAGAAACCGGCTCATCGTATTGGGACTTCTTATCGCCGGCATTAACCCCTGGTGCGGACGTTCCCGCCAGCCCCAAGCCCAGTAAGATCGCCAACGCCAAAGAAAGTTTGTTCATGGCACACCGCCTCACATCCAAGCCAACGTAAATACTAGCCTGCAACTCGCTGTGTATAAGATACTTACAACGAACAGCCGCTCGGGCCGCTTGACACGCCGTCATTCCGTACCCTATACTTAGCACTCGCCAACAATGAGTGCTAACAATACATTCGAACCGGTTGACGACTGTGTACCTCTTGAGCAATCTACTCTAAATCCTAACTGAATACGAATGAAAGGAGCTATACGCATGGCTACAAAATTTACTCCACTGCACGACCGCATCCTGGTCCGCCGCATAGAAGAAGTAGGCACCACCCGAGGCGGCATCATTATTCCGGATAGCGCTAAGGATAAGCCTTCGGAGGGCGAAGTGATCTCCGTGGGACGTGGCAAGAGCAACGATGAAGGCAAAGTGTTCCCCTTGGTTGTCAAAGAGGGCGATCACATTTTGTTCGGCAAGTACTCCGGGACGGAGATCAAGTTGGACGGAGAAGATTTCATCATCATGCGCGAGGAAGAAGTTCTTGGCGTGGTGACGGGCGCGGCTAAGAAGGAATTGGCTGGCTCGCGCAAGTAACAGCAATAAGGATGTTCGTCTCGCGCTTTATTGCAATCGCTTGACGCGATTGCGCGCGGTGACGAACTCAGATCCTTCGGCGACGATAAAGCTGTCGCCTCAGGATGACAACATAATTCAAAATCTTTAAGGAGAGAAGAAATTATGGCAAAGCAAATCGTTCATGGAGAAGAGTCGCGGCAGGCGATTCTTCGCGGCGTGAATATTCTCGCCGATGCGGTGAAAGTGACTCTTGGCCCCAAGGGCCGCAACGTTGTGATTGAGAAGAAATTCGGTTCGCCGACCATTACCAAGGACGGCGTCACCGTTGCGAAGGAAATCGAACTGAAGGACGCGCAGGAAAACATGGGCGCGCAGATGGTGCGTGAAGTGGCGTCGAAGACCTCGGACATCGCGGGCGACGGCACCACCACGGCGACCGTTCTGGCCCAGGCCATCTATCGCGAAGGCGTTAAGACGGTTGCGGCCGGCGCCAATCCGATGGCGATGAAGCGCGGTATCGAAAAGGCCGTCGTTGCTATTTGCGGCAGCCTCGATAAGGAAGGCAACCGGATCAAGGGCGAGCTCGACAAGTTCTCCAAGCCCGTGACCGGCGACATGATCGGACAGGTCGGCACCATCAGCGCCAACAACGACGAGACCATCGGCAAGATTATTGCCGAGGCCATGAAGAAGGTTGGCAAAGATGGCGTGATCACCGTGGAAGAAGCCAAGACTCTTGAGACGCAACTCGAAGTGGTCGAAGGCATGCAGTTCGACCGCGGCTATCTGTCTCCTTACTTCGTGACCGATCCCGAGCGCATGGAAGCCGCGCTTGAGAACGCCTACATCCTGATTCACGAAAAGAAGATCAGCTCGATGAAGGATCTTCTCCCGTTGCTCGAGCAGATTGCGAAGAGCAGCCGTCCGTTGCTGATCATCGCCGAGGATGTTGAAGGCGAAGCGCTTGCAACCCTCGTCGTGAACAAGCTGCGTGGCACGTTGCAAGTCGCCGCCGTCAAGGCGCCCGGCTTCGGCGATCGCCGCAAGGCTATGCTGGATGACATCGCGAAACTCACGGGTGGCAAGGCCATCACTGAGGATCTCGGCATTAAGCTCGAGAACGTGCAGATCAGCGATCTCGGCCAGGCCAAGAAGATCACCATCGACAAGGACAACACCACCATCGTCGAAGGCAAAGGCAAGCCCGGAGACATTCAGGGCCGGGTAAAGGAAATCCGTGGCCAGATCGAAAAGACCACTAGCGACTACGACCGCGAGAAGTTGCAGGAGCGGTTGGCGAAGCTGGTTGGTGGCGTGGCTGTGATCAAGGTTGGCGCTGCGACCGAGACCGAAATGAAAGAGAAGAAGGCTCGCGTTGAAGATGCCATGCACGCAACCCGCGCTGCAGTCGAGGAAGGCATTGTCCCCGGCGGCGGAGTGGCTCTGGCTCGCTGCGTACCCGCACTCGACAAGTTGAAGCTCGAGGGCGATGAGCAGATCGGCGTGAACATCGTGCGCCGCGCCATCCAGGAACCGTTGCGCCAGATCGCCGAGAACGCCGGCGAAGAAGGCGCCATCGTTCTGGGCAAAGTCAACGACTCGAAGGACAACAACTACGGCTACAACGCCCTGACCGGCGAGTACGAAGATCTGGTCAAGGCGGGCGTGCTCGATCCGACCAAGGTTGTGCGGACCGCGCTGCAGAATGCCGGCTCGATTGCGTCGTTGATGCTGACCACCGAAGCGCTGATCGCTGAAATCCCCGAGGAGAAAAAGGGTGCTCCGATGGGCGGCGGCGGACACGGCGGCGGCATGGAAGGGATGTACTAAGAACCGTCGTTCGTCGTTGGTCCTTAGTCGTTGGCAAAGTCAAAGGCCCCGCTCGCGAGAGCGGGGCTTTTGTTTGTAGCGAGTGGGGACCTCCGCCTGGGCTGAGCTTGATGGCCCGGCACATTCAGCTAACGATAAGCTTCCCGCCGGTGTTTTACGGAGAGGATTTCGATGGAGTTATCGACATCACGGAAACGGAGTCGGTAGTCGCCAACCCTAAGACGAAACTCTGGGGGTTCGATGTCTTGGAGTCGTTTTACGTCGCCCTCGCCGGTGGCGAGCAGTCGAGCGAACGCGTGGAGAATGCGCAGAGCCGTGACTTGATCGATTGCGCGGAGATTGGCCTTGGCGCGGTCGCTCCAAACGATCTTCTTCGACATGGGTTAACGGTCCGAGCCAGGCGGTTTGGGCGATGCGCGGCCCATGCGGTCGAAGTCTTCAGAACTTAGGCCGAATTCGGAAAGAAGCTTTTCGTGAGGGATTCCTTCGCCGCGGGCGAGTGCCGCCTTGGACGCCTCCACTTCGCGTGCCTCTTCCTTACTCACCGGTTCGTCGTCATATGGCGCGCTGGCAAGCGTTCGGGCAAGCGGATCGAGAATGATCTCCAGGAGGCCGACCACGGCGGAGACCTGGCCGGGAGCCATGCGGTCGATCAGTTCATGCGCGTGCTGCTTCTCGTCGATGGAACCGTTGGCCATGGCATGAGTTTAGCGAAATCTGCCGCGCAGCGCTAGGGATAAGCGGAAGCCTAGATAGGCTGCGAATCGCGTATATTGAGGGTTGCTGGAGGAGGCGAAATGAGTTTTTCGGCATCGGCGGCAGATGAGCGAGTGCTGGACGTACAATCCACGGACGACATGCTCAGCGTGAGTCTGCGCGATGGCCGCGTCATCGCCGTGCCTCTTGTCTGGTATCCGCGCCTGCTTAACGCTACCCCTGCTCAGCGCAAGAATTGAGATCGCTGGCGGCGGCTACGGGATTCACTGGCCCGACCCGGACGAAGATTTAAGCACGGAAGGATTGCTACGTGGCGCGGCTGCGCCCAAGGCATCTGTTCACTCGAAATAGGAGAAGCTATCAGCTATCGGCTTTCAGCCGTCAGGAAGTCAAAGGCCCCGCTCGCGAGAGCGGGGCTTTGTTTTTTGTCGGTTCATCCTGAAATTGGGGTACGTCCCGTCTGTCCCCAGGTTTTCCCCGCTCGCGAGAGCGGTTTTTTTGTTGCTTGCAATAGTGGCGGTGCCCACGTGAGGACAGGCGCGCCCTCGGCTGTCCGGCCGCGGGCAGGCTACGGGGTGAATTCAAAAACCGCACCGGCGGCGTGCGCGCCACCAATTCCGGCCAGCCCGTACAGATTGCCAGCGGGGTCTTTAATCAGATCGCTCGTGGGATCGCCGCCATCGGCGCCAGCCGTGAAGTCGTGCACAATCGTTTCTTTCCACTGACCGTTCTTTAGTCGGGCCAACTCAAAGAAGGTTCCGTACGTATAGGTGCCGCCCCAAGTGGTCGTGCCATACAGATTGCCGTGCTTACCCATCGTGACACCGGCGAGAGGCGTTATCCCATCCCCACCGCCCTTCGGGCCAAAACTGTAAAGCACCTTCTCTGAGTAATTCTCCTTGCTTGCTGAGTACACGAGTTCCCAGACCGCACCCGTGTTGTGGGAGCCGCCGGCGTATGCGGTTCCGTAGAGATTGCCGACTTTATCCATGATCAAATCGCCGTATCCCGGATTCGCACCTTTGTTGGCTCGAAAGGCAAACAGCACCTTGAGCACCCAGCCCTTTTTTGGTGTTCCTTATCATGTACGCGGTGCCATAGCCGTGGGAGCCACCGCTTATACCCGTGCCATAGAGATTGCCCGCTTTATCCAGGATCACTCCACTCCTAATATCGCTGCCGTCAGGGTTGCCGCTGAAGCTATGCAGGATAGTTTCCGTCCAGCCGCCTTCAGAAGTGGACGACAGCTCATACACGGTACCACAGCCATAGACGCAATTGGCGGAGCCGCCGCCGTTCGCGGTCGTGCCGTAGAGGGTGCCGCCGCGATCGATGGCCAGACCGGCAAGCGGATAGGTCGCGTCGCCGCTGTTGTACGTGCCGAAGTTATAGATCACGGCTTCTGTCCAACCGCCGCCGGAGGTCGGCGACAGCTCGTAGACAGTACCAGTACCATTTGTGCCGCCCGTCTCCGTCGTGCCGTAGAGATTGCCGTTCTTGTCACGAACGATATGGCCAAAGGGGTTATTCCCGTCGGCAGTGCCACCAAGCGGGCCAAAGCTGTGAAGCACGGCTTCATTCCAGCCTCCGCTCCCGTTCGGAGAAAGCTTGAAGAATGCGCCTGTGCTGTTGGCTCCGTCCACCGCCGTCGCACCATAGAAATTCCCTGTACCATCGGCAATCAGCGTGTTATCGGAGGGGAAGCCGGCATCACCCTGCTGGGGGTTGAAATTCCACAGCACGGTTTCGGTTGCGGCCCATGCGCCCGCCGCAAAGAACAAAACCATCCCGAAGACGCACGCTAACCTAATTCTCATAAGCACCACTCCTCTAGCACTAAGTCGCGAGTCTCCGTAGACACAGCCGCCGTTGCGCGCGGTACCAGTATTTGCGGCACCCGGGGATGTCCGAATTTCTGGCGAGGTACGAACCTGGAGTCCCCTGGCACAGCGCCCGGTAGGTGGCATCTTACTCTTGAATTAGAAAAACGATAGCGGAAAGTTCGAATACTCGAAAAACTGGGCGGTTAGGAGGGTTTTCGTGCGCGGAATGGCGGTGTGGCTGGCCCGCCCTTCCGCTCTGAAATGTGAGACGCGAAAACCATTGGGGCTTGCCCACTCTTGGGCTTTTTCCATGGGGGGCACTTCAATTTGGAGAATCGCGCGGCCCCATCTTGTCACAGAACCGAATCCCTTGCGGTCGTCGAGATTCTCGTTTCCCACCTTTCCGCATAGAACGCGGAGCGATGGGGCAACCTTTTTCTTGGTGAGGGTGGCGTCCCTCGTGGTCTGGATCAACTGCAGGTCCCTCGCTGCGCTCGGGATGACAAAGTCTTCTTTCGCAGACAGATTCTCGGGTTTGCACGAGCGCGGACGCTCGCGCCTACATCTGCCGAGCTTTGCTTGGCCGGACAGTCGGGGGTAGCTGTCCCCACGTGAGTATCTCGCTGGTATATACGTCGTAGATACTTACGTGTATACTTTATATACGGTACGGAGGCGTTCATGGCAGAGGCTCAGATTGTGAAATGGGGTAACAGTTTAGCGGTGCGGATTCCGAAGCCAGTGGCGGAGGCTGCGGGAGTACGCGAGGGCGATGCGATCGTAATTGAGGCGGATGAAGGACATATCCAGGTTCGTCGTAAACAGCGTATTCCAAGTTTGAGGGAGTTGGTCGCCCAGATTACTCCGGAGAATCGCTACGAGGAGATTCCCAGCGGGCGGGCGCGGGGAAAGGAATCCGTTGAATGGTAAGTCGCTATGTTCCGGTGGCAGGAGACATTATTTGGATTGACTTTGATCCGCAAGCGGGACGCGAGCAAGCCAAAAGACGTCCGGCGCTGGTGGTTACCGAACAGAGTTATAACCGCGTCAGTGGCCTGGTAATCGTCTGCCCGCTAACTAGTCGCCGAAAACCTTATCCGTTCGCTCTACCGGCTGTGGTCGACAAGGTCGAGGGCGCGGTGTTAGTCGATCACCTTAAGAGTATGGACTGGACGGCGCGAAAGGCCGCGTTTCACTCTAAAGCTCCTCCTGCGCTGCTGGCTAAAGTACGGGCGTATCTGGGGGTCTTGTTGGGGCTGCGATGAAGGCTCGCTGCGGGGCTTTGCTCGGGTAGACAGTATAGGCATCGGTACGGGGGCGGGCGCCCGCGCTACCGATGTTTGCGAAAAACCTTGTCAAGCCCCCTTTGGGTCGGTTTTCTTGTATGTTGCTGATTGGAATCGGAAAATAAAGTTGGGAAACGTGTCATAGTTCCCTGTCAGGTGTGATATAATGTTAGTATAGTAGATAGCTAGCTGATAATAATACGCGCGTAGCCTTCGGGCTGCGCTTTTTTGTTGCGCGCTCGGTGGGTGTTGCGACTTACGAAGGAAAATGCATGGATCCTCCGCTTTGCTCAGGATGACAGCGCGCTGTTCCGGGTGACAATGCGGTTTGTCAGGATGACGGGGCGGGATCATGGAGGATGGGATTGAGATGACCATGGCGATTGAAGAAGGGTCGGGGATTTCGATATTTGCGGCTTGGGATGGGGGCTGGTGGGTGGCGGAAATCTTTGCTTCGGTTTGCACGCGGAAGCGTTTGGGCGAAGAGGCGGAGGCAGCTTTCTTACACAAGGCTGCGGGGCTTGGCTTGAGTGTGGCGAGGCCTTGGGGCGATAGTGAGCGCTATGATTTTATCGTTCGCTCGGGCCGGCGTTTGTCGTTGGTGCAGGTGAAGTCTACGCGATATATGGGAGAGCGGCGGTATAGCATTACGGCGCGGGGCTGCACGGCGGCGTATACGGAAGACGAGATTGATTTTCTGGTGGTTTACATTGTGCCGTTGGATTTGTGGTACATCATCCCGGTCAAGGCTTTTGCGCCGAGCACGTGTTTGCGGTTTTATCCGGAGTGCGAAGGTTCGCTTGGGCAGTATGAGAAATATCGGGAGGCTTGGTGGCTGCTGGATGGTGAGGGAGAACCGGTTTAGATCTTTTCCCCTACGCCGCACGGGTATTCCCGGTCGGGTCTAACTTGATCGGCAGGTGAGAACTGCAGATCCCTCGGCTGCGCTCGGGATTACAAATTATTATGTTGGATTAACGAGCCTGGGGTGGTTGTCCCACGTGAGTCTCGCTGGTGTCGGCACGCGGACAGGAATGTCCGCGCCACACGATCTCTGGACGCCGTATCAGCTTTATTACTCAAGTCATCGTTTTTGGGAGGCTGGTGTTTGGTTGGGCTGGTAAAATCTTTAGACTACCTCCTAAATGCGATTTGTATTGAGCGAGAGCAGATTTTCTGGCGGCCTAAGCAGGCGCGGTGGTGCGCGTCCCTGGGGGCGGCGATTGAGCCTTGGGGGCGCGTGGTTGTGCCTGCTTACGGCCGGCGTTTTCGCTGTCGCCTTGCCGGCCACGGCATGCGATGAGGTTCCGGCGGGGACTACGCTCTGGGTGCAACTGGTGTCGCACGTTTCCTCCGATGACGCGAAGCCCGGGATGCGCGTGCAGGCCCTGCTGGAGCAAGACGTGGAGTGTGATGGCGAAGTGCTCTTCCCTCTGGGAACTCGTGTCGAAGGAGAAGTACGGCGAGTGCAGAAGGTGGGCTGGGGGATCCGGCATGAGACGGCGGCTCTTGACCTGCACTTTGATCGCGTGTTGCCGAACGGGGACGATGCGGTCGCGATGACCGCGCGGGTGGCGGAGGTGGACAACGCCCGCGAGAGCGTCAAGAACGGAGTGATCCGAGGAATTCGGGCGACCGACACTCCCCAGGGGCGGATTAACAGCCGACTGAAACACCTGCCTGCGTGGAATCCTTATTCCGATACGGTTTTGATTGTGTTTAAGGCGACGTTCCCGATTTTTCCCGAGCCTGAGATTTATTATGCTCCGGGAACGGAGCTGAAGCTGGAATTGGCATCGGCGCTGAGTCGGCCCTTGATGGCGGATCAATCTGCGGTAAACCATGAGGACTTTTCTCCGGAAGATGTTCTCGCGCTGGATGAGATCACGTTGTCCGAGCCGGAGCGAACTTATACGCGCGAGCATAAAGTGGCTGACGTGATCAACCTGGCATTGCTCGGAACGCAAGAACAAGTCGAAGCCGCTTTTCAGAGAGCGAACTGGGTGGGCAGCGATTCTTTCTCGAAACGGTCTTTCGTTCTCCAATTTAACGCGGTACTGAATGACTCGAGCTACGTTCGCGCTCCCATGATGCCCATGCTGGTCGATGACAAGCTGCCGGAAATGACTTTTCAGAAGAGCCTGAACAGTTATTCCAAGCGTGATCACGTGCGGGTCTGGAAGCGCGAGGAGAGCTACGCCGGAGAACCAGTCTGGCTGGCTGCGGCCACGCATGACGTAGGGGCTTCGCTTTCCCTGCGGCAGCACAAGTTTGTGCACCACATTGACCCGGATATCGACCAGGAGCGGGCCAAGGTGATTCGCGACCTGAGGCTGGCTGGCTGTGTGGAGTCGGTGGTGTTGGCGCCGCGTCCGGATGTGCCTTCCCAGGAACTGAATGCGACTGGAGAAGAAATGCGCACGGATGGAGAGCTGGCGGTGGTGCGGCTGAAGGATTGCAGTTCAGAGTTCGGGACGACAACGCAGCCCCCAAGCAAAGAGTTCCGGGCACGCAACCGGGTTTTTCGTTACGTGCGAGATCAGATCCTGACCTTCCGCAGCGACATCTGGCGCGCCAACATCATTTACGGGCTTTACGATCTGGGAAGAATGACGGTGGTCGCCAGTCGCCATCACTCTGCCGCCGCGCCGACGAGCCCACAAGTGGGCATTGCGGCAGGAGGGGCGCACGTTTGCGTTCTTTACGACCGGCGGGGCTTTTAGCGGAGCTGGGCTTGAGACGTCCACCGGCGAGTGGAATGCAGGTAACTTCATACATCACAAAGCAACTTTCGCCCTGCGGTGCGGTTCCAATCACGAGTGAGAAGTTTGCGCTTGCCTTATAATCCTGATACACAAATGAGGGTAATCCTTGATCTCACAAAGGTGTGCCGGGGCGGTTTACTGTCCGGAACCGCGAGGTCTGGAACCGACAGATGGGAGAAAGAATAAGGATGAAGTTCCGTTTCCTGCGGCACGTGGTACTTCCGGTTTTGCTTTTATGCCTGACGGCTTGCAGCAGCAATTCGACGCTTTTCAATGGAGGCGAAGGCCTTCTCTTCGTGGCCGCGCAGGGCAACTCATCGGTTTCGATTTACGGGGTGGATCTCTCTAACGGTACGCTGAGCGCGGCCTCGTCCACAGTCACTACCGGCGCGGCGCCTTCGGCCATTGCGGTCACTCCTGCCCTGGACGCGATGTTTGTAGCGAATAGCGCGTCGAATAACATTTCGAGTTACACCTTCAGTTCGGACACGCTCACGCCTGCCGGGGGAACTACGCCGGCGGGAACCACTCCCATGGGGCTGGCCATCGATCCGGCGGGCAAGTTTTTGTTTGTGGCCAACCAGGGATCGAGCAACATCTCCGTGTTTGCAATCAATGGCGCTGCGCTTACAGCCGTGCCCGGGTCGCCATTTACCACGGTTCCAATCGGTCTTTTGTATCCGAACGGCACCCTGCCGGTTGCAGTCGCGGTGAGCAACTCGGGAAATTTCTTGTACGTTGCGAACCAGTTGGCGAATTTCGTCTCCGTCTTCAAGGTGGGGGCGTCGGGTGCGCTCACACAGTCTGGAGTTCCCTTTTATGCGACGGGAGATTCGCCTTCAGGACTCGGCATTAGTCCTAACGGAGGGTTTCTGTATGTGACCAATGCCGGTGCTACCTCGAATAACGTCTCCGCCTTCTTCATTTGCGACGCGGTGGTAAACAGTTGCAGCAACCCGAATAGCCCGGACGGCACGCTGTCGCCGGTAGCGGGTTCCCCATTTCCGGCTGGCCTCGGTCCAGTTGCCATCGCGTTTGATCTGAATTTCAACTTTGCCTACGTGGTGGATAAAGGGTCGAACACGATTTCTCAATATTCGTACGGAGCCGGAAGCGGAGTTCTGACGCCGCTTTCTCCAGGAACCATCTCCACTGGTTTGACTCCGGTATCGGTTGCGGTTCGGACCGGAGCGACGGGAACGGATATAGGGAACACAACCACCAATCCCACGGATTATGTCTACGTGGCGAACAACGGGGCAAGCTCGGTTTCGATTTACACACTTGCTACCACCACCGGGCTGCTGGAGGTTTCCGGGATGCCGTTCGTCACCGACGGGCAGACTTCAGCCATCGTTGTGAAATGAGGTTTGGGAGAGTTGATAGAGGCGTCCGCGGGGATCGGTTACCGCAGCGATGGAAGCACCGCGCCACCCAAAGTCCGAATCCACCTAAGTCGTAGTCCTCGAACACGGCCTTCTCACGTCGGCACTTTCAGGACAAGATACCCACCCACCAGCGCGAAGATCAGGTCAGGCGACCAAGCCGCCAATACCGGGGGCAGTTGGCTGATGTTGCCCATGGCTTCGAACAGCCCGGCCACGGTCCAATACACCACCGCGATCCCTACGGCCACGGCAACCCCGGTGATTGCGCCACGGCGCCCGGCGGACAGAGAAAACGGAATGGCAAGCACCGCCATGACCAGGGTGATGATCGGGAAGGCTAATTTCTTTTGCAACTGAACCCTTAGCCTGACCACGTCGAAGCCGCTTTGCTGCAGGTCGTGAATGTAGCGGCGCAGTTCCTGGTAGTTCATTTCAGAAGACTGTTTCACTTCTTTCTTGAAGTAGGTGGGAGGTTCGCTGACCGAAGGAAATGTAGCGACATCAAAGGTGCGATAGTTTTCGATCGCGGAGCCCCGCAGATCGCGCTCCCATCCCTGGGTGCAAACCCAGCGCTGCAGGCTGTCTTCCCAATGCGCCCGGTCGGCGTAAATTCGTTTGGTCAGTTGGAACGTGACCGGATCGAATTGGAAGACAGCAAGCCGGCCGAACTGATCGCGGTCGGGATCGAATAACTCGTAATAGTAGATATCGGAGTGCTGGCCGAAGATCCACTTGCGGTCGGGGTTCAGGTAGGTTTGGGCGGGCTTACCTTTAATCATGTTGCGAAGCGCGTCCTGGCGTTTGTTGGCGTGCGGCAAGTAAACCTGGTCGGCGAAGAAAAGGCCGATCGCCAGTAAGGCCGAGGTTACCAGCAGCGGGGCGATGATGCGGTAGATGCTGATTCCCGTGGTCTTGATCGCGGTGATCTCGTTGGCACGCTGCATGACGCCGAGAGTAATCAGAACGGCCAAGAGCATGCTCAGAGGAGTGATGTTGTAGACGAAGTAAGGCGAGACGTTTAGCAAGTACGCTCCGACCACGAGCGGCGAGATCTGGTTGCGGAGAATGTCTCCCAGCAACTCAAACAAGGTGAAGACCAACAGCAGCATGAGGAATGCAGCCACTACCATCGCCAGGTTCACGCCGAAGTCGCGCAGAACGTAGTCGTCGAGGATCATGGGGAAGCGGGCGCTGAAGACGCGACGCCGATTGGCCGCTCGCTGGAAAACATCTTCCGCCCGGTGGTTGCGGAACGGAGTCCCTTCCGGCAATCCTCCTCCGAAGGGACGCCATAGTCTCCGCAGAGAAGAAATTTCAAACGGCCGGTGCTCAGCGCGCCACAGCAGAAAAGCGCCGCCCAGGAAGAACACTAGGTCAGCCAGCCAGACTCCGAAGCCGGGTGACAACCTTCCCTGCCGCGCCAGCGAGACTCCGACCAGCGATAGGGAGTAATAGGCAAATACCAGAAGAATAGTGAGCACGAATCCGGTGGACTTGCCGCCTTTCTTCGACGACAGGCCGAGGGGGATTCCGACCAGCGCCAACACCAGGCACGACGTCGGCAGCGCGAAGCGGCGATGGAACTCGATCAGATACCAGCGGGCCAGCGCCGGATCTTTCTGGGCGCTGGCTTGGCGCCACAGGGCCCAGGTTCCCATTTGAGAAACCGGTACGAGTTCCTGCTCCTTCGTGCTGTCAGCCTGAGGTACGGGAATCGGAATGTCGGTTTGCTCGAAGGTAGAAATCTGATAGTGGTCAGAAACTTTGGGATCGATCTCATGGGTCGAGCCGTCGGTCAGGTGCAGGTGCAGAGTCTCTGGCCCCTCACTGACCAGAATTCCCTGCTGTGCCAAGGTGATTCGCGGGGCCGCAGGCGTGCTGGTATCGGCGATGAAAACGCCTTTCCAGATGGCAGCGCCCTGGGCTGCCTTCACGTTTTGCACGTAGAGCACAAGTCCGGGAAAGCCTTCGTAGAACACTCGCGGCTGCACTTCGAACGATACTTGGGAAGACTTGAGACGGTCCTGCAAGTGAACCATGGCCGCCTGGGACTGGGGAGCGAGATAGACTCCGTTGGCCAGGGCGAGAATCCACGCGGCCACCGCGAAAATCGAAACGATGCGGAGAAAGCTCCACACCCCGATGCCGCTGGCCCGCATGGCGGTGATTTCACTGTCGGCGGCCAGGCGGCTTAGGCCGATCAGAATCCCAACCAAGACGCCTGCGGGAATGCTGATGGTGAGAGTTACGGGAACGATGAAGAAGAAGACTTCGGCAACGCTCGGTAAGGGAGCGCTGTTGCGGACTACCAGTTCGAGGATCTGTCCCAGGTCGCGAGTGAAGAGAACGAAAGTGAAGACTGCCACGCCGATCAAGGCATGAGCCGTGACTTCGCGGAGGATGTAGCGGGTGAGGATCCGCATGGCCGGGGGCTAGATCGAGTCTAGCATGGGTGCAGAAGGCCCGGCGCCGGATGTATCGAGCTGCGCATGGGCATCCACTCTCGTGGCCATTCACGTGCTATTGAATCCTCCAATGGCCTCGTCCTAAACCCCTCATAGGCGAGGAAGAAAGGGTAGCTCTCCCCTATGAAATCTCTGACCGTGATGTGCGTGGACGATGACGCGGGGATCCGGGAACTCTACGGGGCTCTGCTCGGCCAAAACGGTTACGAAGTCATCGCCGCCAACAATGGCCGGCACGCACTTCACGTGTTTGAGTTGAAAGAAAACGAGATTGATGCGGTCATTCTGGATTATGAAATGCCGGGAATGAATGGTTTGGAGCTGGCGACGTGGCTTAAGCAACGGCATCCGACGCTGCCCGTAATCATGGTCTCGGGCTCCCACCCCGACCTCGAGGAAATGACTCCGTTCGTCGATGCCGCATTGGGAAAAGGAGTTCCGTTACGGAACATTTTGGACCGGCTGCAGGTTCTGCTTGCCGCCTGAGAGGTCGAATACCTCTGCTGTGTCACGTTCAATGACACCATCCTGTACGGTTGTGCAGACGCCCACGGTGCCGACGGTTCGGCAAAATGCCGACTAATCGGCTTTGAGGAAGAGCGCGGCTAATGGCGGCAAGGTCAGGTTCAGAGAATACGGACGTCCGTGGACCGGCAGTTTTTCAGCCAGGACACCACCGAAATTCCCCATCCCGCCGCCTCCATACTCTTTGGCATCGCTGTTCAAGAGTTCCCGCCAAAAGCCTCCCTGGGGAACGCCCAGCCGATAACCGATCCGGGGAACGGGGGTAAAGTTGCACGCCACGGCAACGTTTTGCCCGGACGATTTGCCCTTGCGCACCAATGACAGAGTACTTGCAGCATTGTCGTTGCAATCGATCCACTCGAATCCTCTGGGATCGGTGTCGAGTTCGTGCAAGGCAGGCTCGCTGGCATAAAGCTGATTCAACTGCTCCAGCCAGACTTGCAATCCGCGGTGAAAGGGATACTGCAGCAGGTGCCAATCCAGACCGCCGTCATGCGCCCACTCGCGCACTTGTGCGAACTCGTCCCCCATAAACAGCAGCTTCTTCCCCGGCTGCGCGAACATATAGCCGAAGAGCAGTCGCAGGTTGGCAAACTTCTGCCATTCGTCCCCTGCCATTTTCTGGATGAGCGACCCCTTGCCATAGACAACTTCGTCGTGCGACAGCGGGAGGACAAAATTCTCAGTGAAGCCGTAAAGCATGCGAAACGTGAGCTGGTTGTGATGATATTTCCGATGGATGGGGTCGAGCGCAAAATACTTCAGGGTGTCATGCATCCAGCCCATGTCCCACTTCAAACCGAAGCCTAGACCCCCGAGATAGATGGGCCGTGAAACCATGGGCCACGATGTCGACTCTTCGGCGATCGTCTGAATACCGGGATATTCCTTGTAAACTTCCTGATTCATCTGACGCAGAAAGTCGATGGCTTCCAGATTCTCGCGCCCACCGTATTGATTGGGAAGCCACTCGTTTTCTTTGCGGGAGTAATCGAGGTAAAGCATGGAGGCTACGGCATCCACGCGCAGCCCGTCCGCGTGATACTTATCCAGCCAGAACATCGCGCTGGAGAGGAGAAAACTCCGGACTTCATTGCGCCCGTAGTTGAAGATCAGAGTCTTCCAATCCGGATGAAAACCCTGGCGAGAATCCGAGTGCTCGAACAAATGAGTACCGTCGAAGTAAGCCAGCCCATGTTCATCGGAAGGAAAGTGCGAGGGCACCCAGTCGAGAATCACCCCGATGCCACGCTGATGCAGATAGTCCACCAGGTACATGAAATCCTGCGGCGTTCCGTAGCGCGCAGTCGGGGCAAAGTACCCAGTGGTTTGATATCCCCATGAGCCGTAGAACGGGTGCTCCATCACGGGCAGTAGTTGGACGTGCGTGAAATGCATGTGCCGAGCGTAGTCGGCCAGGCGCGGCGCCATCTCGCGATAGGAGAGCGGGCGATTGTGTTCTTCCGGGACTCGCATCCACGAGCCGAGATGGACTTCATAGATCGAAATCGGCGCTTGCAGGGAATTCTTTCCCTGCCGATTCTTCATCCAGTCGTGATCGCTCCACTGGTATTCGAGATCCCAAACCACGGAGGCAGTGCGCGGCGGTTTTTCATGGAGCACGCCGAATGGGTCGGCTTTGTCGACGACGTGTCCGTGATGTTGCGAAATGATGTGAAATTTGTAGATCGCGCCCTTGGTCACTCCGGGCACAAAACCTTCCCAGATTCCTGAATTTCCACGAGAGCGCAACGGGTGTGAGCCTGGATTCCAGCCGTTGAAGCTCCCGATGACGGTCACATCGCGCGCGTTCGGAGCCCACACGCTGAAAGACGTGCCGGGTTCCCCGCCGACCGAAGTGAGATGAGAACCCAGCTTTTCATAGGTACGGTAATTGCGCCCTTCGTTGAAAAGGTATAGGTCCTGATCAGTCAGAAGGCCGATCTCCGCGCGGGAACTCGGAGGCATCGCTGGAGTGCTTTTCGTCATTGAAATTGGTTTCGCTGACCCCTGATAGTGTACCGGATTTTTTCTCCGCGGCCGCGGCCCCCGATCTCCCGCCCCCGCCGAAGAACACGGGACTCGAGATGAAGCCAACTGAGAAACAAGCCCTGGGCTCCTGATGGATAACCGCGTGCTAGACTTTCAAGCACGGCCTTTGTTCTGCTTGGGGGCCGTCACGTTCAATGGCATCTCTCCGAGTCATCATTCTTTGGCACCAGCATCAGCCTTTCTACAAAGATCTGGTTACGGGTGAATATCGTCTTCCGTGGGTTCGCCTGCACGCCCTTAAAGACTATTACGGGATGGTCAAGCTGCTGGATGAATTTCCCGACGTTCATCAGACTTTCAACCTTGTCCCCTCGCTGATCACGCAAATTCAGGACTATGTGGCCGGAACGGCGCATGACCCGTTTTTGGAAGTAGCGGCCAAGCCGGCGAAAGATCTCACTGCGGCCGAGCGGCGGTTCGCCTTGCAATACCTGTTCCAGGCGAACCCGGTGAACCTGATTGGGCGTTATCCCCGCTACCACGAACTTTTCGAGCGATTCCGCGGCGCCGGCGATTCTGCGGAGCGGGCGGAAAAATATTTCCAGGCACAAGACTTGACCGATTTGCAGGTGCTCTCCCAGATCGCATGGTTCGATGAGTTCTTTCTCGAAGACCCGAATATAGCTGCGCTCATCAAGAAGGGCCGCGGCTATTCACTCGAGGATCAGGCGTATGTGGTCGCTCACCAGCGGGAGTTAATGGGCCGAGTGCTTCCCGCGCATGCCGACGCAGCGCAGAAGGGGAGAATCGAAATCTCGACCTCGGCTTTCTATCATCCCATATTGCCGCTGGTTTGCGACACCAACGTAGGTGCGACTTCGACGCCGGGACTTCCCTTGCCGCAGAACCGTTTTCGCCACCCGGAAGACGCTCGCGAACAGTTGCTTCGCGGGATGGATTTGCACGAGCAAGTTTTCGGTGTTCGGCCGGTCGGCGTGTGGCCTTCCGAGGGTAGTGTTTCGGAAGAGGTTTTGACCATCGCCCAGAGCCTGGGGGTGAAGTGGATGGCCACGGACGAAGGCGTTCTGGGACGAAGCTTGGGAATCAACTTCGCACGCGACGGCGAGGGCCGGCTGCCGACACAGAACGCAGAAAAACTGTATACCATCCATCGCTTCGAAAGCGGGTTGACGAAGATGCATCTGATCTTCCGCGACCACACTGTTTCGGACCTGGTCGGATTCGTGTACTCGGGAATGCCCGCACAGGACTCTGCCAATCATCTCATCCACAACATTAAGCAGGCCGCGCAACCCGTTATCAGCCAAGGGCGAGACGCCGTCTTGTCAGTTATTCTCGACGGCGAAAACGCCTGGGAATATTATCCCCAGTCGGGCCGCGAATTTCTGCGTCGGTTCTATGACGCGTTGCAACGCGAGCCCGCCGTGGAAGCGGTCACCGTTTCCGAGGCGATCGAACGCCACCACGACTTCGGCAAGCTGACCTCGCTGGTTCCCGGCTCCTGGATCAACGCCAACTTCAACGTGTGGATCGGCGCGCCCGAGGATAACAGCTCGTGGGACTATCTCTATCACGCCCGCAACTTCTACGCGGAGGCCGCACCGAGAGCCAGCGAAGCCCAACGCCAATTGGCTTTCGAAGAACTGTTGATCGCGGAAGGTAGCGACTGGAACTGGTGGTACGGTCCGGAACACCATTCGGCGAATGATCGAGAATTCGACGAACTTTACCGCAAGCACCTCTCGAACGTATATCAGGCGCTGGGCGCGACTCCGCCCGACTATCTGGCTCAACCGATCAGCGGCGCGGGGAAAAGGCCCGAGTTCACGTCTCAAACTCACTACATCCATCCCCGCATCACTGGCGACATGGTTCGCTACTTCGAGTGGATGGGTGCCGCCGTCTATACCGCCGATCAACGAGCCGGCGCCATGCACGGCAAGCAGTTTCTGGTTGATTCGGTTCGTGCCGGAATCGATGAGAACTACGTCTACGGCCGTCTTGATTTTACCGGCAAGCCTCCGGAGATGGATTTCGACCTGGTGGTCAATCTTGAATCCTGGGCGGCGGAGGCGCAGCGGCCGCGGCGCGCGTTGCGAGTCGACGTGCGCGTCGAAGCGGGGAAAACACAATCCTGGAAGGTGAGCGCTCCAGATGAAGAAAAGCCCCTGGCGGCGTCCGACCGCCCGTCTGAAGATGTGAAAGTAGCTTTGCTGCGAGACTTCGAGTTCCAACTGCCGCTGGAGTGGCTGCTGGCAAGACCGGTGTCCTCGGCCACTGTCCGCGGTGCAGCAAAAGCGACGACCCCAGTGACCACGCTGCTGCGTCTGCGTTTCAGCGTTTGGCAAAATCGTTTGCCAGTCGACGCGTTGCCACTTGAGGGATGGATTGAGCTGCATCTGCTGAGTGAAGAAGACCTGATAGCGTCGGCGCTCTAGATGGTTGCGACCATGCGCGACTTTCCGAACCACTCGAAAAGACCGGAGTCGAGAGCAAAGACAATAAACACCCAGATCGAGTTTTATCGCTGATCGTTCTTTCCTTTCCCGCCAATAAAGGGCACCATTGCATGCAGAGGCCTGCTGGTTGGGAAAGGAGAACCGCCGTGACCGAGCCGCCTCGTGAAACGCCGCAGTCGGAACGAAGAAAGTATCCGCGGGCCAAGGTTGCGATTCCGATTGAGTTCAAACCGGAAGGTGCAGCCGTAGCCAGCCACGCCGAAACCGCCGATCTTAGCCTCAACGGATGCTATGTCGAGATGAGCTTCACGCTGCCAGTGGGTAGCAAGTTGGACCTTGTTCTCTGGGTTGAAGACGCACGGTTGGCAACGAAAGCGGTGGTTGTAACTCACCATCCACAATTTGGGAACGGTATCGAGTTTAGAGAGATGTCAGAGGAAGACCGCGCGAAGCTGGCACACTTCCTGAAGACTTGCGAGCCGCCATCAGAATAATGGCCGGAAGCCAGAGGCTTCCGGCCATTGGGAATCGAAACTAGTTTCCTGCTGGGGCTGGCATCGGAGTCAGGGATAGCGGACGGCTTATTTCCATCGTTAGCTCAGTGCCAGACGGTAACGTGGCTGAGTTTTTCTTGATCAACCAGTGGCTCACGGTCGCGGTCGCGCCCACTGCTCCGCCAATCAGAACGCCTTTGCCTCCGCCGATCAGGCCGCCCACGAGCATGCCGCCGCCGGTTCCCGCGCCCATCTCGATCAGATCTTTGTTGTCGTAGCCCTTGCCCTTGAACTGGCCTTCGCTGTTGACGCTCGTGCCGTTAAAGAGGTCGGTATTCTCCAGCGTGGCATTGAGTGTAAAGAAGTCGCCATTCGGCATGACGAGGGTATCGGGGAAGATGGTGATCGTAGGCTTGCCTGAAACCCGGCGGGGCTCGCTCGCGTTGATTACGCGTCCCTGCACGGTTGCGCCGACCGGGACAACAGGCTTTCCGTCGATCATTACTGGGTCTGTGACTCTGCCCGAAAAGTTATCTCCGCTTTTGCTGGACGTTGTCAATGTCTGCAAAAGTTTTACCTTCAGCATTGTGCCCGCGGGCAATGAGATATTGTTTTGTGCCACCGCAGACACGGCCAGCAGCACTAAGGTGAGTAATGCAAGTTTTTTCATTTCGCCTCCTGAATCGGTCGCAGATTTTCGAACTCTTGCTTTCTTTCTCTTCTCGTGCTGAAAACTCAGCTGGAAGGCACTAATTTCCGGACTGCCTCCAGAACCTTTTCCATCGGCGCTCGATCAATCTGGCTGTCGCCGCGATAGATGTAACGCACCGTCCCGCCACCATCGATGACCAGCGTGGCCGGATGCGCGATATTGATTGCGTCCTTTGCCAAGCGGTTATAAAGCCCATAGGCCTTGGTCACGGTGCGGTCTTCATCCAGCAGGAACGGAAACGATACCGGATGCTTCTCCAGAAACTTCGCCGGTTTAAACATTCCCTCGCGTTTCTCGGCTGCGATAAAAACCACTTGTATGCTAGCCAGTTCGAGTTCGGTTTTCACTGGCTCAAACTGGGCCATGCGTTTGACGCAGTTCGGTCACCAAGTGCCGCGCAAGAACTCCACAACGACCGGCCCGCGTGCGTGCAGACTCGAAAGGGAAAAAATGCCTTCACGCTTGGCTGCCGTAAGTGAAAATTCTGGCGCTCGCGATCCGATCCCCAGTGTTTCCGTGCGATTCTGCATCTCGAATTGACTCTAAGGCACCTGCGATAGCAGAACAAGAGCGGATGCAACAAACGAACCAGCGGAGACACGGGGTTTTCAGTGTGGTACCGACGATTCTGTCCTCGAAGTCATGCTCGGACCGAAACGCCCGTTTGATTCTGTGACTCGGCCGCTGATCAGCAACTCTGAATCCGTCACAGAGCTGCGCGACTCTGGTGATTTATAAACGCCGGTCCACTTGCAGGTGGGCCACCCCCGGGCGACGTAACCCTAGCCGTTGCCGTAGTTATTGCACCCGGCCCGTCGGGGGCGGCGGGGTTTCTGGCGAAATAGGGGCTAAACGGGGGCTGTTCTGCGCCGCCGCGCGGGATTTTTCTATTTTCTCGGCGGCGTCGCGGTTGTCGCTATCGTTTACGATTGCGTACCGGCCGAAGACGGACGGCGTTATCCAGCCGCCGATCTTCATCGCTACGCTCTCCGGCACTCCCGCGCGCCGCATCGCTTTCGCCGCCGAGCGCCGCAGGTCGTGCGGGATTAGGCCGCGATACTTTTTCGCCCACGCGCCGCACTCGCACCGTTTCCGTTTCGTCGCCGGGCGTTTGCATTTCTGGCAAACGAACTGGCCCTCTCCGGCGCGTACGCAGAGATTTTGCCACGCCGCGCGGACGCTTCTGACCGGACGCTGGATTGTTCGCCCCCCTCGTTCTATTTCGCGCGTAAGCACGAAGTCGTCCGGCTTTTTCCCGGCGATCGCCAGCCGCAAAAGCTCCGCGACCCGGGCCGTCATCGTCACCTCCCGGCCCTTGCGGTTCTTCGTCGTGCCGGGGTCGAGGCGGACGGTACGCAACCGCAGATCTACCTGCCGCACGCGCAGCGAGAGCAACTCCCCTTTGCGCCAGCCGTACGTGTACGCCAGCTCTAGGAACGCGCGTAGCCAGAGTTCCCCGGCCTCGGCCGCGAGCCGGGCGAACGCCGGGTCCTCGACGAAGCCGGTGCGCGCGTTGTCCTCGGGCAGCATCGTTACGTACGGCCAGGTCTTCAGCTTTCCGTGTTTCACGGCCATCCGAAAGGCGTGGCGCAGCGTTGCGAGTTCGCGGTTTATCGTCGCGTTCTTCGCTCCCTTCTTCTGGCGCTGGGCGGCGTAGGCGGTTAAGTGGTCGGCGGTTAGTTGCGCCGCTCCTAGAACCCCGAGCGCGGGCACGAGGTGGGCGCAGCTTTTGCGATCGTTGCGAACATGCTAGGTTTGTGTACCGTGTTGTGAAGGCGTAGCGCGTCGAGCACTTCTAGCACGGTTACGGGGTGCTTCTCGACCGGCTTCCACTCGCTCCGGCCCGCTTCGCCCATGCGCTGGGTAAGCAGGTCCTGCGCCCGGCGGCGGTTGGTTAAGCCCGTAGCTTCGCGCACCCGAATTCGCGCTCGTACGGGTCGGCCTACGGCGTCGAGCAGCAGCTTCCCGTCGGCGTCTCCTTAAAACCCTCGCGGTAGTATTGGATCGTCCACGTGCGGCTGCCGGGTTTCTGGAAAACGCTGCCCTGCCCGCGCGCACGTCGAAGTTTCGTCTCGCTCATCGGCGGCCCCCCTTCTTCGCTTTCGCCTGCCGAGCCCGGCCCGCCTTGCGGGCGCGCTCGGTACGCTCGTCGCGGGAGAGCTTCCGAGCCGAAGCCCGTCCCCCCAATCGCCCCAGCTCGCTCAACGCCCGGGCAAGTTCTCGTTTCGTCATACGCGTTTCCTCCTTCGGGTATTCCGGCCAGCAACTTACCGGTTAGCTGATTATAGCTTAAAGTCATATTCTCGCAAAGCGGTTTCTCAGACTTCGGTGTGCTTTAAATTCGCCGCCTTTAAACCGTTTTGGTCGTAGTCGTCGTTCAGCGTCTTCTTTCGTATTCCGAGCCAATACCGCCCCTTATGTCCCCGCGCCTGCCGATAGCCTAGCTGTTCCAGGTGCGCCCTTAGGTTTGTGTACCTATATCGGCGTCCTTGGTCTTCGCTCCATGTTTTAAATAGCGATTGCAGGCCGTCGGGAGTTATCCACTCCGTGGGTCCGTCCGGCGACTCCATCGCTTTCAGGTCCGTGCGGCACTTAGCTTCCAGAAACTGCTCGACGACGTTCTCGTCCTTACGATATTCCTGCGTCGCGGCGCGAACTTCTGCCGGGGGCTCTAAGCCTCGCTGCCAGTATTGGCGAAGACCTTGTAGCGCCCAGTTCAAAATTCCGGCAGCTTCGGACTTCAGTCGGCTTGCGAAATAATCCGCGATCCGTTCGTTTTCCGGGATAAATACGTGGAAGGGTACGAACTTTATACGCGACCAAATACCCTCGTCGGTCCCTTCGGATGTGCGGCTTTTCTTGCGTTACTAGTATCAATTTGTAGGTCGGCTGCCAATTCGTCTGGCTACCGTAAAGAGCGCGATTGTTCACCGTGTCGCCGCCGGTGTGCTCCTTAATTGTGGGCTCGTCGAGGGAAGCTCCCTTCCCCGTCTCCGTCGCCTTTACTAGCCGCGCGCCGCGCAGGGCATAGAATCGTCCCGCACCGTACCCGCCCGACGTCCGGCTAGAAACGTGTCCGCGTTAGCGGCTCGGGCATAGTCGCCCGCTACGTACATCAACGTTTCGACCAGCGTCGATTTACCGTTCCGCCCGGAACCGTGAAAAATAAAGAAGCAGTGTTCCTTCGTCAGACCCGTCAAAGCGTATCCCGCAACGCGGCGGAGGAATTCGCGTATCGGCGGGCTGGGTATAATCCTTAACAGAAACTTTTCGAACTCGGGGCAACGTGCGCCGGGTCGTAGGAGACCGGGCTAATACGCCCTTGGAATAGCTGGGGATCGTGGGGAAGCAGCTGGAAATCTCTAAGCCGAAGAGTGCCGTTTTGCAAATTAAAAAGTTCCGGGTACGCGTCTAGGCAATCGACGTTGCGAACTAACTCCGCCGCCGCTAGCTTCAGTATCGCGTTCCGCTTCCCTTCGTTCCCGCTTAGCAGCGCCCAGCGTAAGGCTTTTTTACGCGCGTCCTCGTCGTGAAGCGTCGAGGCTTCGTGTTGTAGCTGGGCGCTTACGTCCTTCGTCCGCGCCAAGGCCTCCAGCGTACGGTTCGGTTCCCAGAGCTTACCGTCTTCGTTCCCGCGCCACTGTTGCTCCTGGCGGCAATAGAAAAAACGCGGCCCGTGGAGATGGACAAAACACGCTACGTTGGCGGTGTCGTTCATAGTCCCGTCCTGCCACGGTACGATCAACTCGCGCAGCTGCTCTAGAGCGCGCTTGGGAGAGCTAGCGGCGTTCTGTAGATAGTCGTCTAACCCGACCTTTGACAACGTCCGGGCAGCGACGGAAGATTGAGTGTCGAAATCTCCGCGCCCAGGTTCGCGAGTTCGCGCGCCAAACTATCGCGGGCATAACGCACGTCGGCGTTCGTAGCCCAGTCGGAGTCCGAGACGATTACGACGCGGCGACTCTCCGAATTGGAACTCGTAGAACTGGGCGCATAGGGGACGCTCGTCTTTTTGCCCTTAAAATTCCAAACCCCTCCTAGCCCCATCGGTGGGCTGCCCGGCTTTCGTCCCCGCCGCTGCCTTAAGCTCCCCCTCGGTAATCCACGTTTCGCTTCTTCGGATCGGCGGCCACCTCCGCCCAATCGACGAGCCGCGGCAGAAAAAACGGACAACCAATGTTTTTAGGCTGGATATACCGTATCTCCTTCGCCCGGGCGCCGACTGCGGCGGCGAAGCCGTTGCTGCTGCTTCCAGCGCCGGGAGGTAACGGACCCGCCACATAAGTACCTTCTTGTCGGTCTCGCAGTCGGGGACGAAGAGGGGCTCACCCTTTAGATCGTAGTAGGGGATTAGCAAACCTGCGATTGTGCGGCGGCTTGGGCGCGTTGGGTTTCTCGCAAATTTCGCGCGCCGAGATGGGCCGCAGACGCTAGTCGCCGCGCGTCCTCGCTCGTAATGCCGCTCTCGGCCAGTTTCGCCGCGACGAGCCGCGCGAGGCTGGGCGGGGCGAGCTTCTTCTTTTTCGTCATCGAATCTCGCCCTCCGCTACCAGCGCTAATAGTTCGTCCTCGCGGACGAGCACCTTCCGGCCGACGCGGTAGCCGCGCAGCTTGCCTTGCCGAATTAGTTTGTCGAGAAGCTGCGGAGACGAGTCGATTATTTTGGCGGCGCGGTAGCGAGTTCTAAATTGCGGGGAGCGGTCGGTCGGGACCGACGTAGAACTTTTCGCAGACAAAGGAATACCCCGGTCGCGGCTCGCGAAAAGTACCGCTAGGTCCTCGGCCTACCGAACGATCAACCGAGGGCGGCGTCAACCGGTCCCGTCTAATCAAAACCGGTTCCTGTACCGAGCTGCTGGGGCATTCCGCCTGCGTGCGGAGTTGAAGGTGCTTGCGGCTCTCTTACAGCGTGGGAAACCCGGCGAACTAAGCTGCCTACTCGCTATGTTCTTCGCCAGTCGAGGAAAACCTTCGTGTTTCGGTCTCGCACCTTACGCCTCTTTCCCGGAGCCAACCTCATCCGCACTTCTACTTCGCTCTTTCCCGTATGCTGCTTCCCGCGTAGCCCGAGGCGTTCGGCACTACGCGGGGGCGGCAGCGGTTACAGGAAAGAACTATCGGGCGGGTGCGAAGCCGCTTCGACAGCGAACCTATTATAACGCGGCGGCCCTGCGGAGTAAAGGGAACAAGTTTCCGTATAGCTTTAACAAAAGCAAATAATTAATTACTTTTACGGGCGAAGGCGCGTCGCCCGCGTCGCGATTTCGCCGCGCGTCGCCCCGCGTCGGCGCGTCGCGATTTAGCGTATCTTTTTCTTAGAAGCAAACATTTAATCTCTCTATATAGAAGATAGGCGAATTTACGACGCGGCGACGCGGACGACGCGCGTAGATTTTCCCCCCTTTTGCGCGCCTCTTCGAGCTATACTTAAACCTTACGTGTTCGCTTTTTGCACTACTTTAGCCTAATAGGCGCCCGGCCCCGGCGCGGCGGCGCCGAGAGGTTCGCGGTAAAAGGATGGGGAATGTTTAGAGAGCTTAGCGGTAAGTTGAAAGCGCTTCGCGAACAGCCGCCTTTTAGCCCCCGTTGCGTTTGCGGCCTTTGTTTACGCGGCGGCGCGGCGGGACCGGCGTTTAGTTAACGCCGTTGTTCTTGTAGCACGTAGGTCTCCGCGCCCGGTCGGGCGGAGAGTAGGGAAAGGACGACATGGATAGCTTCGACGGCACGGCAGAGAGCGGGCTGCTCTTTAATAAAGCCCGGCGACGAGGATTGAGTCCTCCCCCGCAAACGGTTTCCGAACCCAGCGTAGTTCGCGCTAACTCGGAGGCAGAACGACCGATGACCGAGGTTGACGAAGTTCTGCTTGAGCTGGATTCGTGGACGAGGAAACTTTCCGAGGCCCACGACGCGCAGATGGCGCGGCTAGCGGTTCTCGGCCCGGAGCGCGACGCTCGGGCGATCGCGGAAGGCGCGGAGGAGATCGCCCATCTCACGCAGGTTCTAGCTCGAATGCGGGAACGTCTCGCGGCGGCGCGGCGTGCGTCGTCCTGGGAGCTGCGTTTCCCCGAGCCCGCCGCCACGAAAGGAGCCGTTCAGTGAACTTCGACCCTTCGAAACCCCCGAACAATATCCCCGAGGACGCGGGCCTGTTCGCGCTGCCGGAGCCGGAACCCAGGTTCGACTACGACTGGGAAGGCGAAACCCGGCGCGGGCAGCAGGAACGCATTCGGCGCCTCGACGCCGACTCCGCCCCGGACCCCTTCGCTGAGCTAGAACACGACGCGCGGCGTAGCGCGGCCCGGCACGTAACGCGCCCCGGGCAGGTGTTTATGCCGAACGGCGCGCCGCTGCCGCAGATTAAGTCGCAGTACGAGGACGACGACCCGGAGCCGCTGACCTCGGATTTCCTCGAAGCTCTTTTCGGCGCGGAGGATCTGCGCAGCGGGGGCGTGCCGAGCGTAGCGGCTTTGCTATCGGAACCCGCGCTCGGGGAATCCTACCGGTCCCTAACGAAAGCGGCGCGCCTCCTCGACGACGCCGAAGGGCGGCGCCGCTCGGCGCTTCGCACTTTCCTGAAGCGGCGCGTGGTCGAAGGCGACAGCCTGGAGGACGTAATCGCGTTCGCCGGAGGCGCCTGCTCCCGCACGGCGGAGACGCTGCGCTGCGTGGTACGGGAGGGACTGTGACGGGCGGGGAACTCTTTCGCCGGTTAATCGACCCCGAGCCGCTGGGGTTTGTGGGTGACTGGCTAAGGGCGTGGTGGACGAAATTTCGCAATAGGAAGGCGGAACTATGCCGCAGGTAATTAGTCCGAGCGGGATTCTATTGGGCAACGGAACTTACGTGTTTACCGGCGAGGGCGACCCGAACGCGAACCCGGCCGTAGACGTAGTGGCGGCGGGCGTGGGCTCGCTCTTTCTGCGCACGGACGGACCCGACAGCGTCCACGTGCTTTACGTTTGCACGTCGCGCGGTACGGACCCGGCGTCGGGCGAGTCGATATCGGTTTGGACGGCGAAGTAACGAGATTGGGGCGGGGTACGCTCCAGAAAGGGCTGCGGGGGCCCGCCTCCGCGCAGACTTGTGACTGCGCGTTTCATTTCCCCCCGCAGCCCCCCGTTATTTTTGCGATGACCGACATCTTACAACCCGGCGAGTTAACCCGAGGCGCTACTACCCGGCCCGCGCCGCGCTCCGACGCGCGCTCGCTCGACCGTAACCGGGAGGACCGGGCGGACGCGGACGCGGCGCTGGCGCGCTACGACCGCGACATCGCGAAACTCATCGCCGAGCGCGACGAGCTCGTACGGCGCAGCCGCGAGTTGATAGTCGAGGCCGACGACCTAGCCCGGGCGGCGGCGGGAAAGTAGGCACGATGGGAAGGCCCGGATTAAAGAAGGAAAAGAAAAAGGGGCGGGGTCGTCCGTTCCTGCCCGGCCCCGACCCGCGCCGCCTCGACGGCCCGCGTAAACCGTTTATAAAAGTTCGGCAACGTCTCTCCGTCATTACGGCGGAACGACTGTCGGAGCCCGCGCCGGACGATCTTTGTAAGCTGGTACGGCTGCCCCCGGGCACGTCCGGCGCTAGGGTCGTGGTCGAGGCGTTGCTGTGGGAGGCGGGGCAGGGCGACGTAGCGGCGGCTAGCGCGCTGTTCGAGTTTACCGAGGCCGCGCGCGTGCTTCAGGTAAACGTGTTCGGCGCGGTCTCCGAGGAGCGCCTCGCGGAGCTTCGGCGGCAGTACGCGGAGCACGTCGAGCAAGAAGCGCGGCGGCTAGGTGCCGGGACGACGACGATCGAGGCCGCGCAGTGACGCGGCTAGAGGCCTGGCTACGGTCGCTCTCGGACGAGGAGCGTACGCTGCTGCTCTACGATTGGCCCCGCCGCGCCCGGCGCGAGCAGCTCGTCCCGCTCGACCGAGCGAATTGCCCCGGCTACCTTTATCAGTGCGGACGCGGCTGGGGAAAAACCCTATTGGGCGTGGAGACTCTTTACGGGCTCCACGCGGCCCGCCCCGGCTTTATCTCGCACGTCGTCGCGCCTACGCACGGCGACCTTACTAAGGTAATCACTCTCCGGGCCTAGCGGTTTCCTGTCCGTGCGCCCCCCGGAACTTCAGCCGAAATATAACGCGGGCGACTCGGTGCTCGTCTGGTCGAACGGCGGGCGCACGCTGCTGTTCTCCGCCGAGACTCCGCAACGGTTGCGCGGGCCGGAGTGCGATTTTTTGTGGATGGACGAGCTGGGCGTTTACCGCGACGCCGAGCTGGTGTTCGACAACGCGATGTTCGGGCTGCGGCGCGGCATGGCGAAGTTTCTAGTTACGACTACCCCGGCGCCGACGAAAATGATGAAGAAGCTGCGCGCCATGCCCGGGATTTTTATTTATCAGGGCTCCTCGCGCGAGAACCGGGCGCTCTCGGCGGCCTACGACGCCGTGTTGGCGCGGTATAAGGCACACGCCAGCGAACGGCAAGAGGTGTTCGGCGAGCTACTTGGAGGATAACCCCGGCGCGCTGGACGGCTGGACGCTGGAGAATTTTAGCGCGCTGCGCGTCGACTACGCCCCGCCGCTGCGCCGCTGCTTCGTCGGCGTCGACCCCGCCGTCACCTCGCACGAGGACTCGGACGAAACCGGCATCGTCGCCGTCGGGCAAGGCGAGGACGGGCACGCCTACGTGCTGCGCGACCGTAGCGGCCGGCACCAGCCGGAGCGCTGGGCGCGCATCGCGGTCAACCTTTATCACGAGCTTCGAAGGCGGACAAGATCGTCGCCGAGGGAACAACGGCGGCGACTTCGTCGCCTCGGTCATCGCCAACGTCGACCCGAACGTGCCCGTCGAAATCGTCCACGCTACGCGCGGCAAGGCGATTCGCGCCGAACCGGTAAGCCTCTGGTACCATCAGCGCCGCGCCCACCACGTCGGCGTACTAGCCGAGCTCGAAGACGAGCTGGCCGCGTTCGACCCGGAGCTTTGGGAGCAAGGACGGCAGGCCTCGCCTAACCGCATGGACGCTCTCGTCTGGGCCTTTAACCCGTTTTGCGAAGGCCCGTCGGACACTTTGGGCCTGCTCGACTGGTTAAAGACCGGCGGGCAGCAGTCGATTCTCGACCCGAAACCCGCGCGAACTTCGCCCCCGCCCGAGTTCCCGCCGCCGTAGCAACGGCCCCGGAGCACGGCCCTTGCGAGGCGTGCGGCTACGCGCGGCTTCAGGAACTCCCCGGAAACGCGCAGCTACGGTGCCAAGCGTGCGGCGCGCAGTCGTGGATCCCCGGCCGCAGGCCGGACGTCGCCGTCGGACGGCGAGACTCGCGGCTCGGCACCGGACGGATTGGCAAGTGGGGAGATGGGTTTTGAGTGTAATGGCCTCCCTTGAAAAGAGCCCTAACTCAATGCAAATAGGGGGTTGGCGTAGAGCCTCTTTTCATGCTTCGTTGTGACCGGAGTCCGGTCATGCTGACCTGGTTACAACATTATCGCGCTGAGCGGCACTCAGTTCCTTGGCTTTGGCTTATAGCAGACATCTACCTCTACATTGCAAGCACCCTCCTGTTTGGCTATAAGGAGAACCTTGCACCGCACAGAAAAGGTGCATCCCAAAGGCATATCGAGGGGAGGCCCCATTATCTGATCTTTGTTTGATTAGCTGCGGTTCGCTTACAGCCCAGATCTTTTCAAGATCATTCGACCCGGATGGGGTGATGTAAATGCCTTTTGGTATGTCTTGCGGGCGCAGATTCGATTTGGCTTTCTTTTTTCCGTTCGTAGCCCGGACTGCGGTTTGCTGAAAGGATTCATCGAGCGTTGCACACTCAGGGAGCTTAAGAAAAACCGTTTTATCAAACGTTTCCGTGCTTGATCCCCGATAAGGCTCCTGCATAACGAAATCCTTCCGGGCACCTGTCTTGAGCACTACTTAGGGAAGACATAACCAAGAAACTGACAGTCAAGAAACCAACGTGCTTCTTCATCGAAGTCGCTCCAAGGTTAGCGTTGGTAATGAGAAGGTTCCCACCCGAAAAAGCGAGTTAAAACTACCTCACACAGCTATTCAAAGGAGATGCTCGGCGACCTTACAACTAGGGAAATCCCTAGGGTGGCGGTCGCGGTAGGGACGACCATCGCTGATCGCCCCCCGCACGGATCCGCACGAGCGCTCCTTAGCGCATGCGGCTCTTATCGCAGATGAATAGCGGCCAAGCGTGGAGCTTGTCCGCACACTCGCCCACCCGTGGGACACGTACACACCCGCTCTGAGTCGGGAACGTGCCAGACCGAAAGCGGATTCTAGGGGCTTAAAGGGGGCTAAACGGGGTATCGCCCGGGACCCCTCGGGAATACTCGGAATAACTCGGCCTCGTAAGTCGTTGCGGCGCTAAGGCGTAGAAAAGTAACGGCTAGGGCGCAGTCGGCATTTTCGATTTATAATCGCCAGTCTCGTTAATCCACAAAGGAAACACTCATGCCCATCATGAATATTGCCGACATCCATGCCCGTGAGGTTCTCGATTCGCGCGGTAATCCAACGGTCGAGGCCGAGATCACGCTGGCCGACGGAAGCCGGGGACGCGCGATCGTTCCCAGCGGGGCCTCGACCGGCGAGCACGAAGCGGTTGAACTGCGCGACGACGACAACCAGCGGTTCCTGGGCAAAGGCGTGCTTAAGGCGGTCCAAAACGTGAATAGCGAAATCGCCGAAGCGCTCGCCAATTTCGACGCTTCCGATCAGCGCGCTCTCGACCAAACAATGATTGAACTTGACGGAACGGAGAACAAGGGACGGCTGGGCGCGAACGCGATTCTTGCCGTTTCGATGGCCGCAGCCCGCGCATCCGCGACTGCGTTTGGCCAACCCTTATATCGATATCTTGGCGGCGCCGCGGCTAACACGCTGCCCGTGCCAATGATGAACATCCTCAACGGCGGCGCGCATGCGGACAACAACGTTGACTTCCAGGAATTCATGGTTATGCCAGTTGGAGCGGAGTCGTTTTCTGAAGCGCTGCGCTGGGGCGTCGAAGTTTTTCACACCCTCAAAGGTGTGCTCAAGAAGCGGGGCTACAACACAGCAGTGGGCGACGAGGGCGGGTTCGCGCCGTCCGTCAAATCGAATGTCGAGGCGATTGAGGTCGTACTCGAAGCCATCCAGCAAGCCGGATACAAGCCCGGCGAAGAGATCGCCATCGCGCTCGATCCCGCCGCCAGCGAGTTCTACAAAGACGGCAAGTATGTTTTCAAGAAGTCCGACAAGTCGGAGAAGAGTTCTGATGAAATGGTCCGCTACTGGGCGAAATGGGTGAACGACTATCCCATCGTTTCTCTCGAAGACGGTTTGTCCGAGGAAGACTGGGACGGTTGGCAGAGTCTCACGAAAGAGCTGGGTGGAAAGATTCAGCTTGTAGGCGACGACATTTTTGTGACCAATATCCAGATTTTCGGGGAAGGCATTGAGAAAGGAATTGCCAATTCCATTCTGATCAAGCTGAACCAGATCGGCACGGTCAGTGAGACTCTAGACGCTATCGACCTGGCCCGCCGCAACGGATACACCTCGGTGATCTCGCATCGTTCCGGCGAAAGCGAAGACACCTTTATCGCCGATCTGGCGGTCGCGACGGGGGCGGGACAGATCAAAACCGGCTCTGCGTCGAGAACCGACCGCATCGCAAAGTACAACCAGTTGCTGAGGATCGAAGAGGAGTTGGGCGGGGCGGCAAGATTCCTAGGGTTGAAGGCGCTGAATTACGAAAGGTAGAGTTCACAAGACTCGGGCAGGTGTCAGCGATGGACCAATCCGCGTTACTGCGTAAGGGCCGCCATCCCGCGTTCAGTCCGCCCACAGAGCTTAACATTAAGATCTGGCGGTACATGGACCTAACGCAATTTGTGAGTATGTTGGAAGAGAGAGGCCTGCTCTTCACACGCGCAGACTTACTCGACGATAAGTTTGAGGGAACAATGTCGCGGCCCCTCTGGGACTTTCTGGAGAGCGACGTCAGGATCCGGAACAGCATGCCGGGAATCTTCGTCTCACAAAGGGCTGGACCTTCGTGAATTGCTGGCATATGAACGAATACGAATCTGCGGCGATGTGGAAGATCTATTCGAGCGCAAAGGAATCAGTGTGCCTTCAAACAACCTACGCGCGATTGCGAACCGTTCTTAGCGAAGATGTTTACATAGGAGTGATCACCTACATTTCGTACGAGCTGGACAAAATTCCGCCAGGAAACGTCTTCTGGCCCCTGACATATAAGCGCAAGTCCTTTGAACATGAGCGGGAGTTGAGGGCTGTGTGGAGCGCGCTGCATAGAGTCGCTGAAGCGGGGCCGGGAGTTGCTTCAGGGCATGAGTACCAGCCGGCGCCGGAGTCCACCGTCTGGAAACCCGTTGGTTTAGCCGAGTTGGCCGAGAATATCTTTGTATCTCCGACCGGCAAGCCGTGGTTCTTGGAGCTCGTGAAGAAGGTGCTTCGTCGGTATGAGGTTGACGTGCCTGTCCGCCAGTCCGATCTCGCCGCTGAGCCGCTGGCAGGATTGACTTAGTCCATGACTTAGCTATAATCACATCATGGAAGTCAATATCCACGAGGCTAAGACCCACTTGTCCCGCCTCCTCGAACGCGTCGCCATGGGTGAGGAGGTCATCATCGCCAAGGCGGGAAAGCCGGTGGCGAAGCTCGTGCCCCTAAGCAAACGGCCCAAAAATCGAATCCTCGGCTCGGCCAAGGGCGAGTTTACAGTTCCGGACGATTTCAACGATCCTCTGCCCAAGGAGATCGAGGATCTCTTCTATAAATGAGGGCCGTATAAAAATGAGAGCCCTGCTCGATACGCACGCATTCCTATGGGCGATTGCGGACGATAAAAGGCTCTCCCGCCGGGCTCAAAAGATATTTACCGGTCCCAATGATCTCTGGCTGAGTGTAGCGAGCTTCTGGGAGATGCTGATTAAAGTAAAAACCGGCAAGCTTCCCTTGCCCGAGCCTTCCGGCCCGTACCTAGTCAGGAAGGCAGCGAGAACCGGATCGAAGTCCTGCCAATTAAACTGGACCATGTCCTAAGGATCGAATCACTGGAAGAACATCACCGCGACCCTTCGACCGCGTCCTGATTGCGCAAAGTATCGAGGAGAAACTTCCCCTGGTCACTTCCGACCCACATTTTGAACGCTATCCGATCGAGTTAATCTGGTAGTTTGTTTTGGAGAGGCTTGATGAAACATCGTTTTCTTTTGCTCGTATTTATACTTTTCGTAACCTCCGCGGTCTTCGCGCAAGAGTCGGCACCCGCGCCGAGCGATGCCCCTGCCTCCAAGGAGGAAGTCCAGAAGCTCTTCGAGGTTATGCAGATTCATCAGCAAATGCGTCAAGTCATGGACGCGATGATGAAACAGCAGAGCGCCATGATCCACGAGACGCTAAAAAAGCGCTACCCGCAGACTTCCGCGGACCGGATCGCACGCGCCGACCAATTGATCGCAGAAACCATGAAAGACATGCCCATGGACGCGATGCTGGACGACATGATTCCCATCTATCAAAGGCACTTCTCAAAGGCCAACATCGAGGACATGACAACTTTTTACGTTTCTGCAACGGGCCAAAAGATGATGCAGGAGATGCCGGCCCTCACCACCGAATCGATGCAAGCTTCGTACGCGAGAATGCAGAAGCAAATGGATGCGATGATGCAACGGGCCGAGCAAATCGTAAAAGAAGATCAAGAGAAACCGAAAAGCGCGCCAGCAACCCCACCGCCCCAGCAAAAGAATTAGTATTCGAGAGACAATTCAGGTCCGCGTTCATCCGCGGGAATCCGTGGCGATTTTTCGGGTTTAGCTAGAAGCTAGGAGTCAGCAGCTAGATGCGTCCCAAACCTCTCGTTCTCATCATCCTCGACGGCTGGGGCTACCGGGCCGAAACCAAAGCCAACGCCATCGCCCTCGCCCGCAAGCCCACCTATGATCGCCTTTTGCGCGAGTATCCCAACACGCTGATTCAAACCAGCGGCCCGTTCGTGGGCCTGCCCGACGGCCAAATGGGCAACAGTGAAGTCGGCCACCTCAACATCGGCGCCGGACGCATCGTGCACATGGACAGCACGCGTATCGAGTTGATGATCCAGAATGGCGAGTTTTTCTCTCACCCGGTGCTGCTCGCGGCGATGAAGAACGCGCGCACAGGCGGCCGCCGCCTTCACCTGTTCGGCTTGCTCTCCGATGGCGGCGTGCATTCCTACCAGACGCATCTGTACGCTCTGCTCCGCATGGCCAAACAGAATGGTGTGGATCGCGTCTTCGTGCACGCCTTCATGGACGGCCGCGATACTTTACCCACCAACGGGGCCGGCTACCTCGAACAACTGCAGCAGAAGATGCGTGAATACAATACCGGCAAGATCGCGACCGTAAACGGCCGGTACTACGCCATGGACCGCGACCGCCGCTGGGAGCGCATCGCCAAAGCCTTCAACGCCATGGTCCTCGGCAACGGCGACGGCGGCGAAGTACGTCGACGCGGTGCAGGGCGTGAAAGAGTCTTACAACAAAGGAGTCACGGACGAATTCATTGTCCCCTTCGTCTGTGTCGATAATAAAGGCGAACCCCTCGCCACCATTCGCGACGAGGACTCCTGCATCTGCTTCAACTTCCGCGCCGACCGTGTCCGCCAGATCACCCGCGCCCTGACTCGCAACAGCGGGCTTAACGAAAAAGGCGGCCGCGATTTACCTGGCGCCGACGATCTCGACGCTGCGATCCCGCGCGACCGCGTGCCCAACAATCTGCACTACGTCTGTATGACCCGGTACGACAAACAGTTCAGCCTGCCCGTCGTCATCCCGCCAGAGTCGATGAACAACATCCTCGCCAACGTGATGGGGCAGATGAATCTCCGCAACCTGCGCGTCGCAGAGACTGAAAAATATGCCCACGTCACCTACTTCTTCAACGGAGGCGTGGAGCAACCGTTTCCCGGCGAAGATCGCCTGCTAGTGCCCTCGCCCAAAGTTGCCACCTACGATCTGAAGCCGGAAATGAGCGCTGCCGGCATCGCCGACGCCGTGGTGAAAGCGGTGGAAGACGGAACCTTCGACGTGATTATCGTGAACTTTGCCAACGCCGACATGGTTGGACATTCGGGCAAGATCGAACCCACGGTCAAAGCTGTGGAAACCGTCGACGCCTGCCTCGGGCGGATCGAGCCCGCAGTTCGGGCCAAGGGCGGCGCAATGCTCATCACCGCTGACCATGGCAACGCTGAAATGATGATCGATCCCGCAACCGGCGGTCCTCATACCGCTCACACCACCAATCCCGTGCCCCTGATCATGATGTCAGAAAACAGCAAGGGGTTCACGCTCAAGCCGGGAGGCTCGCTCCGTGACATTTCGCCTACGATTTTAGGAATGTTGGGAATCGACCAACCGAAAGACATGACCGGCCAGGATTTGCGGGTGCAATTGAAAAGAAAATAACGCCAAGGACGCAGCCAGAGGCCAATTGGGCCTTTCTCGGCTTCTCTTACCAACCTGATCCCCCTTGCCGTTCAGCGCTTTCACCATCGCCGAGGCCCTGCTGGTGGAGAGTGCAAAACCTTTCATCTTGACCGCAACCCCAAGCCCGACGATAATTAGCGGCCTCACCCGCGTAAGCGAATCTCCGCCACTGTAGCGGGTGAGGGCACGGTCTTCGCGCAAGCTGTTGCCGTCGCGCGAAACTCAGTTTCGAGGGGGCTCCATACACTTGTGGTGCCGCTTGTTTGCTGTTGCAGAAAACGTTTATGTGGGGTGTCAGGGGATATACGAACGATGATTTTCCCGGCGTGCGACCCCTTCGAGTCTGCTTCCTGTCCCGGTCTCATCGGCGGCAGGAAGGAGTCACAAATAACTTTCTCTAGGAGGAGAAACCAGTGAAAAGATCCTTGCTTGGTGTAGTCCTAGTTCTAACGTTTGTCGCCGTAGGTATGGCGGCGGCACCGTCGTTAACTTTCACCTTTTCAGATGTCCACGCTAACAAAACAGCGACGGAAACCGACTCTTACGGCGTGAACAATGCCGGAGCCATCGCTGGAGACTATGTGGATGCGAAGGGCGTTCAGCACGGCATGATTCTCGCCGGAAAGAAGCTGACCACGATCAACGATAAGGCTTGCCAAACGACCGGCGGCGCCACCGGTTCGATTTCCTTCTATGGCATCAACAGCGCCGGTACGGCAGTTGGCTGGTGCATTAACACCAAGACCGGCGTGGACGTTTCGTTTAGTTGGGCTGCTGGGAAATTCACTGCGATCAACTTCCCGAAATCTTTGGGAACGCAGGCTACCGGAATCAATGACACGGGAGACATCGTGGGGCTGTACCTGGACAGCAACGGCGCCCAGCATGGCTTCTCGAAGATTGGCAAGAAGTACGCGAGCATTGACGTAAAGAACGAGACCACCGCGGCAGCCTGGGGAATCAACAACAAAGGCCAGATTACCGTGTACGCCGTCAATTCAGCTGGCGATTTCGATGCTTTCCTCAAGACCGGCAAGACCTTCAAGAATATCAATGACCCGAACGCAAAGGGCACAACCGGTACCGTTGTCCACACCCCGAACAATAAGGGCGACATCGACGGCACCTATTATGACTCCAGCGGCAACACCCATGGCTGGCTGCTTCATGGCGGCAAGTACTACGATGTCGACGATCCCAACGGCCCGACCCTGAGCCGCGCCGATGGACTCAACGACAAACTGGAAATCGTAGGACGTTACACGCCTTCCTCGGGCGGCAACGTCGGCTTCAAAGCCACAACCAAGTAACCTTTCTACGCCTCGCCTCCCCAGCTCGTCATTCGGGCTGGGGGCGGCCGAGGACGCTCTGGTGCCCGCACGCTGCCTCAGTCGATCCCAACCTTCCGCTTTGCCAGATAGTCGTTAATTGCGGTGCCCCATTCTTTTTTGCTCTCACGGTCCGAGTTGCCTAACTCCTTTACATGTTCGTTGGCCTCGGGATTTAAAGCGGTTCGCTCATACGCAACACTCACCTCCGTATTCCCCGGGTCGAGGTCAGAAAAGCGAACATCGATGAGCACGATCATCACCTCCGGGATCAAGTAAACGTACTGGAAGTGCCGGGCGTCCACGTCGAAGGACGTGTTGATCCAATATGCTTGATGGTGGCTGCGTCGGACAGTGAAGACCGCACCCCCGAATGTCCTGCCCGGGTTGCGGATACAAGAAGTGCGGATCCCAGTGAGCCGCCCAGGCGCGTTCCCCCTCCGGTCCAAACAGAGGAGCCGCAACGCGGTAAGAAGCGTGAACTGTGAACTCGAACTGATTGCGAACATGAACCGGCGGCCCAGATGGGTTACGGGAATGGGACCGAACGAGCCACCCCAGCGCCGTCATCGCTCCGACTGCGATTGCAATCACCGGCGCCGTCTTCATCGCTTTCGCTCTCTTAGCTGATGGCTGTCGGATGCCTTTAACGTCATACCGTAGATCTTCTTGAATTGCTCGATTTCCTTAAGCGTTTCTGCAGAAAAGGGAGCTTTGCCTTCGAAGGCGTGCAGCACGACTCCCTCCAACAGGTCGCCCAGAGACATGTCTTTGAGTTCGGCTACAGCTTTCAACACTTTCAACATCCGCTTTTCAATTCGTACGCCGGTTTGTACGCGCTCGACTTCAACAAGCAAGGAAGGTTCTTTATCGTGGACCATGTGAGTATATTACCGCGGTACATAGGTACATGCAAGCAAGATCAAGGCCCGATCCTGAAACTCAATTTCAAAGCTTGGGTAGGTAATTTGCTTACCCCACCAAACCTTATCCCGGAATTTAACGCGAATGATGCTGAATCGGATGAATCCCGCTTGCGAGGGAGAAGATCAAGAGCGTGACAAGCGCGATGGACAAAACGACGAGCAGGTCGGCCAATCCCCTTTTCAGGGAATGCATCCGAATCCGCCTCGACCGGAACAGGACCTCGTGGAAGTAGAGAATCCACAATGTCAGCGCGACGCACAGTAATACTATGCGGACAGTTGTGAGAGCTAGATTCAAAGCCAGAAAATCATACACCTTGGGCTCAGATGCTGAGGCCGGCTCCGGGACGAAACCCAACCTCTGCCCAGGTAGACGATGGGGCTAAGCTATCGGGCTCGCCTTGCGCGATTTTCCCCACCATACGCCGGTGTCATCCGGACGGTTGCGCATCTTCGACAATTCCTGTTTGATCTGCAACAGACGGCTTTCACGCACATCGGAAGCTGTCCGCTCAATCGAGCTGTGCTGGCTCTGTTGCAAATACAGAACGTTCAGGTTCCGAAGGCCGGTGATTTCGTCACGAAGGCTAGAGAGGTGTTCCGAGAGGTAAGCCATGATTCCAGCATACGCCCGAACCCAACAGTGGTTTGGTATTCTTCTCGGCGTTGCAAACAAACAGCTTAGACACGGTACGAATCGATCATTTCGGACCTGCAACGATGTAAACCGAAATTTTGTATTTCTCGGCTAAACAAGTGAATCTGAGTTGGCAACGCACACAGGATGAACATCCGCGCCCACTTTCGAACCAAACTTACTGCGAAAGGCTCGTGAAGCTTCGCTGATCGGTCACGCAGCTTACATCGGTAGAGAAGAGTGGGAGACGAATCTCAACCATCAACCCGCCTTGCGGCCGGTTCGACACTCGTATCGTTCCGCCATGGAGACGGACGGCGCGATCCGTGATCGCCAACCCCAACCCCACGCCGCCAGTCTGGCGGCCGCGGGCATCGTCAATGCGATAAAACGGCCGGAATAGCTTATCTAGCGCCTCCTCGGGCACGCCGGGGCCAGAGTCGGTGACTCGCACAATCGCCTCCGGTCCGCGTAAGTTATCGTTCTCTACTCCTATGCCCTGCTCCAGGCGTACCTGCACGCTGGTGCCTTCCTGAGTGTAGCGGACGGCGTTGCGCACAACATTTTCAATCGCGCTGTGCAACAAGCTCGGGCTGCCCACGACCACGCAGTCATCCACAACCGTAGCTTCGACTTCGCAGCGGCGGGTTTGCGCTTCGAAGGCGGCATCCTTGGCAATTTCATGAATGATCTGTTCCAAGTGGACCGGAACCTTCTCGATGGATTCATTTGCGGTTTCGAGGCGGGCAATAGTCAACAGCTTCTGAATCAGTTCATTGAGGCGGCTGGCTTCGCGATCAATACGATCGAGTGCGCTGCCAGCCTCGGATCCGCTGCGTTGGCGGGCTAACTCCAGCGCGACATTCAAGCGCGCCAGCGGAGATCTCAGTTCGTGGGAAATGTCAGTCAGCAACCGGCTCTGGGCATTCACCAAGTTCTCAAGGCGTTCCGCCATGCGATCGAAATCCCGCATCAATTCAGCCATCTCGTCGTGCCGCCGAGATCCGGGCATGCCTGCGCGTGCAGTCAAATCGCCGGAAGCCAGTTTCTGGGTCGCACTGCGAAGTCGGACGATGGGCGAGGTCAAATATCGGGCGAGGATGTAGCACACCAACCCAGAGGAAATAATGGCAATGAGAATGCCCAAGTGGGGGACGCCGTGCGGGCCGAACCAACCATGCTCTTCCGGAGGAAACTCGATGACCATGGTGTACGAGTGCCCATCGGAGGATGTCGTTGACTGCCGGAGAAACCGCCCGGGTCCAAATCGTCCCCAAAGGCTATCGGCGGTCGCAGTTTTTCCGCGAGCTACACGCAAGATCCATTCTGGAGGGGTGCGCCCGGTCAAGTCGCGAGTCTTTTCGTCAAAAAGGAAGGGCCGAACGTGCTGGGAGTCGCGGACCGATCTAAGGTAATTTCGTGCGCCTTCTTCTCCTCCGGCTTTGTACGCCTGCACCGCCTCGTTAAGAAGCCTCCCTTGTTGCGCCTGCACGCTGGCAATCTCGCCGGAGGGACGGATGGCCAACGTGACAAGGATTGCCAACACCACAAAAAGCGCCTGCGCGATCCAGTAAGACAGAAAGATTCGGACGAACAGGCTTCTCATGCTTCTTCACTCCTGCTTCCTTCACTTCTGGCCTGGTCTCGAGGATGCGCGAAGATGTATCCCACGCCTCGAACCGTCTTGATATGGTCGCCGCCGTTGTCGGAATCGCCCAGCTTCTTGCGAACTTTGCTGACGTGCATATCGATGCTGCGGTCGAAGGGAGAAAACTTGCGGCTGAGAACGGCATCCACCAGATGCTCGCGGGTTACGACGCGTCCGGCTTCACGCAGCAGCACATGCAGCAAGTTGAATTCGACCGAGGTCAACTCTACCGGCTTGCCGTTCTGGCGAACCACTCGAGTGGCGGGGTCCAGTTCAATATCACCAACCCTTACCACCTCGGGAATTTGATCCTCGCCTGCCCTTTCTGAGTCCTTCTCTCCGGTTTGGGTCCGACGCAAAATGGCTCGGATGCGAGCGACGAGTTCCCGAGGATTGAAAGGCTTGGGGAGATAGTCGTCGGCTCCGATCTCCAGGCCGACAATCCGGTCCACGTCTTCGCCCCGCGCCGTAAGCAGCAGAACCGGAATCCGCGATGTGGTTCGTATGCGCCGCAACACGTCGAAGCCGTTCATGCCGGGCAACATCACATCCAACACCACGAGGGCATGGTCTCCGTTCAACGCACGATCCAATCCGCGATTGCCGTCGTGGACGGCTTCAATCTGAAAGCCCTCCGGTTCGAGGTACTCGCTTACAAGGCTGCAGAGCTCTACATCGTCGTCGATGACCAGTATTCGATCCACTTTTCTCATTTTAGTTAGGCGCGTCGATGAACGTGGTAAAGAATTGTCAATCAAGCGGTTATCCTACTTTACAAAACTTTACTCCGGTTGACCGACTCTTTACCACCAAAGCGCGCGAAAAGTGTTCCTATGATTGAAAGCAATCTGAGGTTTTCCGGTCGAACGGGGAATGCTCATAGGAGAGATTATGAAATTTAGCGTTAGCAAGATTTCGGTTGTAGCACTGGCCGTCGTGCTGGTGGCGGGAATTGCCATAGCACAGCCCCACGGTGGGCCACACGGCGGCGGCGATTTCTTTGGCGGACCCATGTTTGATTACCTGGATCTCAGCGACGCACAACGGGCGCAGATCAAACAGATCTTCTCGAAAGAGAAACCGGCGATGGAACCTCTGTTCAAACAGGAGATAGACAGCCACAAGCAAATGATGCAACTCATCCAGAGCGGCACCTTTGACGAGGCCAAGGCGCAGGCCATCGCAACCCAAAGTGCGCAGATTCACGCGCAACTTGAGGTGCAGCACGCTCGCGTCGCTTCGGAGGCTTTCCAGGTCCTCACCGCGGAACAGAAAGCCAAGCTGGCTCAGTTCATGGCGAAGCGGGAGCAGCGTTTCGATCAACACATGCAGGAACACGAGCAGGGAGCGCACTCGGAAGACGAACCTAATCAGTAGTTCGATTTGAGGGGGAGGGGAGGGATTGTGGAGATCCCTCCCCTGGAGTGACGCTTCGTACCACAGACTTTAGGAGAGGCGGGTACGTTCTTGGCTACCACAGCTGTTTCAACGGATATTGTCGATGTTATCGCCAACGAGATGGCGCTTGGAGTGGATCGCGCCGTTGAGTGCTGGATGGCGCAGATTGAGCAAGCGCTCACGGATCCGCATCTGACGTCGCTCGGCCGGCTCAATGCCGTCCGTGGCATTGTTGACGATTACAAACATGTAACCGGTAAAGTACAACTGCAGGGTCGAGTTGCTGCTGCAAAAGATTTGCTGGAGAAGGTCTGCTGAATTGATGGTTCTGGGAGAGGTTTGACCATGGATGTTGATCTTGTTTATTCCTACCTGATCGATTCCACCTGGTTCTTTCTCGGGAGCTGGGTGGTAGCACTGTTGACCGCCGGCGCAGTTGCATTCGCTGATTGGTCGTGGCCTCGCATCTCGCCGCTGCTGGGGATCTTGCGGCGAAACTGAAGCTCGTGCTGGTAGAATCACATCTAACGAGCCGATGCTGCCGAAAAGCCTGCGTCCCCTGATCCCTTATTTTAAGAAGTACCGCCGCAGCTATGCGGTAGGGACGGTTTGTGTTTTCCTGACCAACGGCATCTGGATTCTTTTTCCGCTGGTACTCCGCTGGGCGGTCGATGATCTGCGTCACGGCGTCACGGAACACAAGCTAGGCAAGTACGCCCTCTACTTGTTGGCGGTGGCTGCCACCAAAGGAATCTTCCAGTTTCTTACCCGTTGGATCGTGATCGGAGTTTCCCGCGAAATCGAATTCGATCTCCGTAATGACCTCTTCCGGCACCTCGAGGGCCTCTCGTACTCCTACTATCAGCGAACCCGGACCGGCGACATTATGGCTCGCGCCACCAACGACCTGAATGCAGTTCGCATGCTGCTGGGGCCGGCGATCATGTATTCGGCAAACACGATCGTGTTTACCGCGGGGGCGCTCGCCTTCATGCTTTCGATCAGTCCCCGGCTAACTCTCTACGCCTTCTTGCCGCTTCCGATTGTGAGCATCACGATCCAGTACTTTGGTCGCAAGATTCACGAGCGCTTCGAGCGAATTCAAGCGATGTTTTCCGATATCTCAGCCAGGGCTCAGGAAAATTTCTCCGGGGCTCGGGTCATCCGCGCGTACGTGCAGGAAGAGGCCGAAATTGAAGCGTTCGAGGCCGCGAATCAGGAATATATCAAGCGCAGCCTGAAGCTGGTTCGTTTGATGGGCATGCTATGGCCCACTCTAGAAACCATGCTGGGACTAGCCATTGTCCTGGTCTTGTGGCTGGGCGGCCGGGAGGTGATTTCCGGTCGAATCACGGTGGGCGGTTTTGTCGCCTTTACCACTTACATGGTGCAGCTTACCTGGCCCATCATTGCGTTGGGCTGGGTTATCAATATTTTTCAGCGCGGCACAGCATCCATGAGACGCATCAACGAGATTCTGATGGAAAAGCCTGAGATTGAAGACAGTGAAGCAATCAGGACTGCCGGCGCAAAAGGCGAGTCGTCCGTTCCCACACAGATGCGGGGCGAGATCGAGTTCCGACACCTGAACTTCTCCTACAACTCCACCCCAGTCCTGCATGACATCAATCTGCGCATTCCCGCTGGCACCAGTCTGGCGATTGTCGGGCCGACGGGCTCCGGCAAGACCACGCTGGTCAGCCTGATACCTCGCATTTACGATGCCGAACCGGGTAGCGTTTTGATCGACGGCATTCCGATCCGCGATTATCCGATCGCTGACTTGCGCCGCAACCTTGGTTTTGTGCCACAGGAGACTTTCCTGTTCAGCGAGACGGTGCGCGAGAATATTGCCTTCGGAAAAGAGGACGCTACAGACGAGGACGTTCGCTCGGCAGCGCTGGCGGCCAGCATTGCCGAGGAGATCGAGGCGTTTCCTGAGCAATATCGCACGCTAGTGGGTGAGCGCGGTATTACTTTATCCGGCGGGCAGAAGCAGCGTACTGCGATTGCGCGAGCCATCATTCGCAATCCCCGCATTCTCATTCTCGATGATGCACTCTCCAGCGTCGATACTCACACGGAAGACAAAATTCTCAATCATCTACGCGAAATTATGCAGGGCCGCACTACGATTTTTATATCCCACCGCGTTTCCACCGTGCGCAACGCTGACCGGATCGCCGTGCTCCACGCTGGGCGAATTGTGGAGCTGGACACGCATGACGAATTGGTAGCCAAGGACGGCTACTATACCGATCTGTACAACAAGCAATTGCTCGAGGAAGAACTGGCGGAAGTGTAAGCGGATTTTCGATTGCCAGTTGAGAATTCCCTCTTTATTTTTCCGACGATGAAGCGCGTAGTCATTCCCGAATTGCTGGACACCGATTCCGGCACGCCCGCCGAGATCGCTAGCGAACTCTCCGATCTGCGCCACATCAATGAATGGTTCGGGGGAGTCTCTGCCACGCAGTCGATGATTGCGCGGGTGGCGCGGGAACATGGCGTCGGTGCGCTGTCGCTGTTGGAGGTGGCTGCGGGCGCAGGGTATGTGCCTCGAGCGGCTGGCGCACGCCTGCTCAAATCGGGAGTTAAGCTCCGGATCACACTGCTCGATCGCGCCTTTTCTCACCTAAGAAATGGCTCTGGAGTCGAGACGTCGGCAGTGGCAGGGGATGCGCTGACGCTTCCCTTCTCGAACGCAAGTTTTGATTTGGTAAGCTGCTGCCTCTTCGCTCACCATTTGGAACCCCCGGAAGTGGCGCAGTTTGTGAGAGAGGGCTTGCGGGTGTGTCGGTCCGCAGTAATTATCAACGACTTAATCCGCGACCCGATTCACCTGGCTCTGGCTTATCTGAGCTTGCCACTCTATCGCAGCCGTCTAACCCATCATGATGCGCCAGCCTCGGTGCGACGCGCATACACTCTGGAAGAAATGCAGCAAATGTTGCGGAATACCACGGCCGGGCATGTGGACATTGAGCGCCATCCCATGTTCCGGATGGGGGCGATCGTGTGGAAAAGATGATGCACGACTTGATCGTGATCGGCGGCGGACCGGCGGGAACTTCCGCGGCCATTACTTGCGCCCGTGATGGCGCGCGGGTGCTGTTGCTCGAACGCGGGCGTTTCCCGCGCCCCAGAGTCTGCGGCGAATTCGTCTCCTCGGAATCGCTTGAGCTGCTGGCCGACTTGCTCGCTCCGCAACATGCGCAGTTGCTTTCTGGAGCTGTTCGCATTCCTGACGTCCGCGCTTTTCTCGATGGCCACACTATCCAGACACAGGTTGATCCGCCCGCAGTCAGCATCTCCCGCCTTGACCTCGACTCTGCTCTTTGGGATTCGGCAAAACAATGCGGAGTCGACGCTCGGCAGCAAGTCGTTGGGCAGACTGTTTCAGGGAGCGGTCCCTTTCTGGTCAAGACTTCGCTGGGAGAATTTGAAGGCCGTGCCCTGATTAACGCTTCAGGGCGCTGGTCGACCCTGAACCCTGTAGCCATGGACTCAGCTGTGAAGTGGCTTGGCGTCAAAGGACATTTCGCTGAGTCTTCTCCGCCGCCTTCCGTTGACCTTTATTTTTTTGAAGGCGGTTACTGCGGAGTGCAGCGGGTGGACCTCCGAGATGACGTTGCAGGTTCGAAAAGGGTCAACGTCTGCGCCATGGTGCGAGGCGATGTGGCCAGTACCTTGGCAGAGGTATTCGCTTGCCATCCCGTGTTACAAGAACGCAGTCGCGGATGGACGCCCCTTAGCGAACCGGTGAGCACTTCGCCGATTCTCTTTCGTGAACCCCAGCCCGAGCGAGCCGGGGTTCTGATGGTTGGCGATGCTGCCGGGTTTGTCGATCCCTTCGTCGGGGACGGCATTTCTCTGGCTTTGCGTAGCGGGAGGCTGGCGGGTGAGTGTCTGACCCCGTTTTTCGCGGGAAGGATTTTGCTGGCCGAGGCGGCACGCAGCTATCGGACGGCGTATGAAAAACGACTCGCGCCTGTGTTCCGCACATCTTCAATGATCCGGCGGCTGCTGGGTTTGCCGCAGACCGCTCGGAAGCCGATTCTCCGCTTGCTGGAGCGGGCTCCCGCGATCACACGATACTTGGTGAGTAAGACGAGGTAGCTTTCCTGCACGGCTTACCGGCTGCGGAAAATTGGGTGGCGCAGAGCTTCCAAGCGCTGCGGTAACCGGCTCGAATGGATAAGGGTTTTAAACCTTGAAGCAGCAAAGATGTGTTTTTTCGCTGCCCTCTTTACGCATTGGGCTGCATTCTTACGCCGTTTCGCGGCTCGCACAAATGCGGCGGGTTCGATCCGCGGTCAGTTCATGAACCAGCCGCCGTTGACGTTGATGGTCTGTCCGGTGATGTAGCCGTTCCTGGCGAGCATTACCGCGACCTGCGCGACCTCATGCGGCAATCCGTATCGGCCGACCGGAATGCGGTCCGGGCTGGCGTTAGGATTAGCGGTCACCATCTCAGTCTCGATGAGCGCCGGAGCTATGGGCGTTTACAGTGATGCCCTCCTTCGCTAAACGCTGAGCGTAGAAGTGGGTCAGTCCAATAATGCCCGCTTTCGAAGCGGCGTAATGCGGTCCGACGACGCCTCCGGTTTGTGCTGCTACCGAGGACAAATTCACAATGCGGCCCCACTGGCGCGCTCGCATGCGGGGCAGGACGGCCTGGGTCACCAGAAAACAGGATTTCAGGTTCGCGGTCAGCACTTCGTCCCAATCGCGCTCGGCCACTTCTTCGATTGACTGAGGACGGGAAATGCCTGCGTTGTTCACGAGAATATCGATGGATCCGAGCTGATTTTCGCTAGTCTTGACGAGGCGTTCAACCTCGTTGCCGGACGATACGTCGGCTTGGATGCAGACAGATCGCCGTTCTAACTGGCGAATCTGCAACTCCACGGCCTGCGCTTCCGCAGAGCGCTGCAGGAAATTGACCACTACATCGGCTCCGGCCTCGGCGAGTGCCAATGCGATGGCGCGGCCAATTCCCCGGCTCGAACCCGTAACCAGAGCCACTCTTCCTTTGAGGTCTTCCACGGCTAAAGGATACACGGGTCGGGTTGCAACGAATGCGGGAGAGTCGCGAGACTGCTAACGTACGACCAGGACTTCGCGGATGTTGTCGCGGGTCAGGAAGAACTTAATTGAACCGAAGTCGCGGAAGAGGTTCTCGACGTGACGGTTGTTGAAGACCCGCTGCAGGCGGAAGCTCTTCTCGATCGTGGTATGAAGCGCGCCGGTAGGACCTTTACGCAAATCCCTTCGCGCTTCCACGTGCTGCATTTCGAGCGTGTCGTTATCTACAATGTGATAGCGGTAGCAGGGCGCGTCTGGTCCAGCTTCGCGCGTGTGAAAGAACGCGAGCAGCATGCCTCCGGGTTTAATCGTGGACCAGAGGCGCGCAACCACCGGCTTGACCAGGCTCTCAGGCATGTAGTCGGCCAAATTCCAGCACAGAACGATGTCGAATTGGGCCGCTGGGTAGACGAGGTTGTCGGCGAGAAAACGCCTGCTATCCAGAACCGTCTGTCCTTGTTCGTCCTTGGTGATCAAAGCGGGATCGGTCGCGGCCTCAAGTAAATCTTCGCTGTAGATCTTGTGTCCCCGCTCGGTCAGATAGCGGATATTGGCAGCAGATGTGGAACCGATGTCCAGAACACAAATGGGCTCCTGCGATTGCAAGGTGCGCGAAACCTCGCCCAGTCCGCTAGAGCGGCGCGTGAGCCGCTGCGCTGCGGACACAGATCTGATCCCCTGGTCGGGGACGGTCGATGAACTACGAAAAAGTTTCATGAAGCTATGCGTAACGGATGCCATCGGCAAATTCTCGGCGTCCGACTCAACAGAGTTCCGCACCATAAATATAACGCGGTCTGCACCGTTGAACCGGCGAAAAGTTCTATTGCTTGGTTACTGGGGTACTCGTCGTCGCCACGCTCCTCGCTTCGACCGGAGATTCGGGCTTGCTTACCGGCGGCGAGTTCGGCTTGGCGGCTTCTCTCTGGATTTCCACTTTGCCCTTCAGGTAAGCACCTTCCTCCATCGCAATACGCTGCGTAACAATATCGCCCACAATGACGGCAGACTTACGCAACTCAGCCCGGTCGCTGGCCCGAATATTGCCCTCCAGCTTGCCCTGGATTACCACGACTTTGGCGTTTACCTCAGCGTGCACGTGGCCGTTCGGTCCAACCACCAGATTGTTCCCCTGCAGTTGGATGGTCCCCTCAACAGTGCCGTCGACGTATAAGTCTTCACTGCCGGAAAGTTCTCCTTTGATGACAACAGATTTACCAATATGTGCAAACTCTCCGGTCTTTGGCAGGTCCATACCACTGTTCTCCTTTTGAACGCGCAACCGCAGGATACAAGCGGGAATAACGGATTCTAAACCATTTGGAGGATTCTGGGGGCAGAGGTCTGATATCCGGCTAAGAAATTCTTTCGGGGACCACGTTTTGCCTTCGAAGATGCTGGGGCTCACCTTAATCCTAACGGCCAAGCCCGTGTACAATGCCGTTCGGAATAAAGTGAATTAGATATCCCTGCCTGGTTGTTGAGTTGCTTTACAAAGGCCCTGTCGAGTGACAGGGCCTCCTGCTTCCAGAGGGCAGATTTCTCCCCTTCCCGCGATTACGCGGGTGCTGTTTCGTTTAAGCTAAGGCTAAGGATTCATAAGGTGACCGACTTCCAGACGAAACTTGCTCACAATATCATCGTGTTGCTTACGCTCGTGAGCGTGTCGGCGGTGGCCTCCGCGCAACAGCCGGTCGCGTCTCCAGTTGACCTTGTGCGGCAGACGGTCCAGAACGAGATCGCGGGAAGCAATGCCAACACGAAACTCATGTTCACGGATCGTAAGACAACGGCACACGGCTCGCAGACCAAGCGGATGGTCGAAACTCGAGATGGAATGGCGGGAATGTTGGTTGCGGTCAACGACAACCCGCTGACACGGGAGCAGCGCCGGGCCGAAGAGGCTCGCCTGGCGGGGTTAGCGAGCAACCCTGACCAATTAAAGAGAAAGCAACGGGCGGAGAAGGACGACGCGGAGCGTGTCACAAGAATCATGAAGGCGCTACCGGGTGCTTTCCTTTACGAGCCCGACGGTACGCAAACTGGAAATCAGGAAATAGGCGAGGCAGGGGCGAAATTAGTTCGGTTGAAGTTTAGTCCCAATCCGAACTACGTTCCGCCCAGCCACGTGGAACAGGTGCTTACGGCCATGCAGGGCTTCATGCTGATCGACGCAGACCAGCATCGTATCGCCAAAATCAACGGGACTCTCAGCAAGGAAGTCGCGTTCGGGTGGGGATTCCTGGGCCATCTGGATCGGGGTGGACATTTCCTGGTAGAGCAGGCGGAAGTGATCAAAGGAGACTGGGAGATGACCAGCATGAGCCTCACCTTTACCGGCAAGGTTCTTCTGTTCAAAAGTCTTACCATCAAGTCGGATGATGTATTCAGCAATTTTCGTGCAGCGCCCTCGAATCTAAGCTTTGCTGAGGGAGTAAAGCTGCTGAAGAAGGAGGAAGGAGAATTGGCGGAAGACCAGCAGCCCGGAACGGATAAATCCAAGTAGAACCGCGAGACATTGCAGAACAACGTCTCTACCCTCCGGCGCGCATTGTTTCCTTGCGAACCGTGAATTTCTCAATCAAATCCTGACGCACTCTGTAACCTGCGCCAGGATCATCGCCGATACGAATCGTTCCTTGCGGCGTAACCTCGACTTCTGGCTCGATGATGTCCTCCTTCCAGTAGCGTTTGGAGGCGGAAACATCTCCCGGCAGGCGAAAGTTATGCAGGGTGGAAAGCGCGATATTGTGCGAGCGTCCCACTCCCGACTCAAGCATGCCTCCGCACCAAACCGGAATGTTGCGCGATGCGCAGACATCGTGGATTTTTTTAGCCTCTGTGAATCCGCCCACTCGGCCAACCTTGATATTGATGATGCGGCAGGCATTTATATCCAGGGCTTTGGCCGCGTCGCGGGCATGATGAATGGATTCGTCTAGACATATCGCGGTACGCAGTTCTTGTTGCAGTCGCGAGTGGTAATAGATGTCATCATGCCATAGCGGCTGCTCGATCATCAGCAGATTGAACTGGTCGAATTTGCGGAGGTGTTCGAGTTCATCCAGAGTGTAGGCGGAATTGGCGTCGCAACTGAGCACGATCTCAGGCCAGCGCGAGCGGATACGCTCCAGCACGTTAATATCCCAGCCGGGTTTTACTTTTACCTTGATGCGGCGATATCCGGCGGCCAGTTCGGTCTGGATCTTCTCCAGTAGTTGCTCGATGGAATCCTGAATGCCGATGGAAACGCCACAAGAGATTTCTGGCAGCGTGCCGCCGAGCAGTTTCCATAGAGGCATCTGCTTCTCTTGGGCTTCCGCGTCCCAGAGCGCGTTCTCGACGGCAGCCTTGGCCATGTGATTCCCGCGGACTCTTGCCATAAGCGGCACGCTCTCCCCCGCTGCCATAAGCGTCTTTCCCAACACGGCTGGGGCGAGGTGATGCTTGATCGCGGGCCAGGCGCTTTCCGTCCATTCGCTGCTGTAGAAGGGCTCCTCTCCAGCCACACACTCCCCCCATCCGTCGATACCGTCACAGTGGACTGTCAGCAGAATTATTTGGCGGCTGAAAGTACGTTTGAAGCTCGTCTCGAAAAAGTGGACGAGGGGCATTTGAATTTCACGAAGGGTAATGGCCTCAATTTTCATAGGAGCAAATCCGTCTAACCAGCGGGATATATCCACTTCTCATCCCAGCGTCCGAGCAGGAACTTTCCGCTTCCCTGCTGGTCGCGCTCGTATCCTAGGACCGTCAATCCGTCGCCAAATGCTTTTAGGAATTGCTCTCGATTGTGGTGCTGCACTTCTGTTGCCAGACTCCGGGTCGGTGGCGAGGCCTTCCACTCGTAGATCTGAGCTGGAACTGAAATGGTGGTCGCAGCTTCGACGCGCGCCTTCTTTCCTTCTTGCAGCAGCATTTCAACCCGCTTCGACTTCAACCACCACTCGGCGACCAAGCGGTCGGTAGGCAGACCGCCTTGCAGAGGCGACGACGTAATACCGTATTGGTTCACGTTGTAACGACGCGCGACGGCGCCCAGCTTTTCGATATTGAGATACGCGTTCTTGATTTCCAGCGGATCGAAGGTCCACTCTATCAGCTCGAAACCATGGGCAAGGGCATCGTCACGCTGGAAAAGCTTGATCCGCCGCCCAACGCCCGTATTCTGACGCTGCTTGCGCACGGCCAGCATGTGCGAATGCAAATAACAATGCCCACCCCGAGCGCCCGGTACTGAGAGAGCAAAACCCACCATTTCGTTGCCCGCAAACGCACCAATCACCTGCCCTCCGACTTTCTCTGCGACCACGAACATCCGCAACGGCACCAGATCAGCATCGGAGAAATTCCAGACTTCCTTCTGTAATGCGACGCAGGCGCGCATTTCGTCGAGCAGGTGGCATTTGCGAATAACGATAGACTCCACACTCACCTGGCGTCCTGCTCCTGTTGTTTGGCCAGTTGCCATAAAGCTTCGAGGTCCTCCATCGAGGTTTGGTTAAGGGAGCGCCCAGAAGCACGCAACTGGTCTTCCATCCATTGAAAGCGCCTCTTGAACTTGCGATTGGTTTTCTTTAGCGCCGACTCGGAATCGAGCGAAAGATAACGCGCTATGTTCACCAGCACGAAAAAAAGATCGCCGAGTTCGCCTTCCAGCCGATGGCGCAAATCCTCTCTAATCTGCGGGCCTCCGGCTCCGGCGACACCTCGCTTTAGCGGATGGGGACCGGGAGCGGGGAACTCCTTGAGCTGCTCCTGCAGTTCTCCCGTTTCCTCGTGAAGTTTTGCGAAGAGTCCTTGGATGTTCGGCCAATCAAATCCGACGTGGGCCGCGCGCGAGCTAAGCTTGTGAGCTTCGAGCAGCGCCGGCATCGCGGTGGAAACTCCGGCCAAGACGGACTCTGGTCCACCCGTATTCACTGCCGACTTGTCGCCGCTAGCCTCCAGACGCTTTTTCTTTTCTTCTGCCTTGAGCGCCTCCCAGTTGCGTAGCACGTGGGACGAGGTCTCAGCCTTCACGTCTCCGAAAACATGCGGATGGCGATTGACCAGCTTATTCGAAAGGCGGTCCAGAACTTCGTCAATCGAAAATGTGCCCTGATCTTCGGCCATCTGGGAATAGAACAGAACCTGGAGCAGCAAGTCGCCCAGCTCACTGGTCAATTCGTCCCAGTCGCGGTTATCGATCGCCTCGAGGACCTCATACGTTTCCTCAAGCGTGTAGGGCTTGATGGAGTCGAAAGTCTGCTCGCGGTCCCACGGGCATCCTCCCGGACCGCGCAAGCGCGCCATAATGGAAACCGCGCGCTCAAAGCGCTCTCCAGTAGTCGGCATGGGACAATCACTGTAAATGAGGAATGAGGCCGGGAGCAATGGTGTATATCACAGAGAACCACGTAGCCCCGGACGCCTCACCCGGGGCCAGCTGTAATTGGTGAATTTGAAAAACTCGGATGTGGATTATCGATGATCCTGCAGCCCGACGAGGCGTCCGGGGTTTCGCGATTCTAGTTATCGCCACGAACTGAAACTAACGTTATCTTTCTATGAGGGATGCATGTCGGCGAGAATGAAAGCCGTCCAGTCTTCCCGCTACGAGCCATGGGTACGCTTCCGAATCCGCGTATGAACTCGCGGCCGTCGCTCGATAACGAGCGCTTTCACGTAATTGTGATTGGCGGCGGGATTAACGGGGTCGCCATAGCTCGCGAATGCGCCCGCGCTGGACGGCGCACGCTCTTGGTCGAGCAACACGATTTCGCAGCCGGCACGACCAGCCGTTCGACTCGCATCATTCATGGAGGCTTGCGCTACCTCGAACATGGGGACATCGGGCAGGTCCGCGAGTCTTTGCGGGAACGGGAGTGGTTGCTTCAGCGCCATCCGCATTTGGTCCATCCCCTCCAGTTTCTGCTGGCTCTAGATGAGGGCAGCCGCCGGAGTGCGCTCGCCGTTCGAACAGGGTTGTGGCTTTATCGGAGGATGGGAGGCGCGGGACATGGAACGGATGCAAGCCGCGAACAGCAAGATAGACTCGAGCGTTTGCTGGATGCGGGAAAGCGTTTTTCGGTGTTCAGCTTTGACGACGCCCAGTGCGAATTCCCTGAGCGTTTGGTTGCAGAATGGCTGGTCGAGGCAATCGATGCCGGGGCGATTGCGCGCAATCACACTCAGGTCTTGGCTGTGGAGATTCACAATGGGCGCGCAACCGGAACAACGCTGCGAGATCAGTTCAGCGGGAAAGAAGAACGCGTCGAGGCCACCTGGATCATCAATGCCACCGGACCTTGGGCAGATGGCATCTGCCTGAACTCAAGCATTCACACTGAGCATCCTCTGGTTGGCGGAGTGCGGGGTTCGCACATCGTGCTACCGGAGTTCGCCGGCGCGCCTGAAGCTGCGGTTTACACCGAGGCCGTCGATGGGCGGCCGATCTTTGTGATCCCGTGGAACGAACAAGTTCTGGTCGGGACAACCGAGGTTCCGGACAGCAGCGATCCCGGACGGGTGCAGCCGTCAGCGGATGAAATCGACTACCTGCTGCGGTCTTTGATCCATCTATTCCCACAGTTGCGGGTATCGGTGGACGACATTCACTACGCGTTCGCCGGAGTGCGCCCTCTTCCCTTCTCGCCGAAGAAAAACCCATCGGCGGTGAGCCGGAAACACTACCTCCACGACCACGCAGTAGACGGCGTTGCGCAAATGATTTCGGTGATCGGAGGCAAGCTGACCACGGCAGGCAGCCTGGCGCGCGAATGTGCGGCGAAGATTGGGGTGCGAATCGCTCCACATACCGTGGCCATAGGTTCCGAGGACATCGTCGATCCGATACTGGAGCAATGGGTGGTCGAGGTCGCGGAAGCAGGCGAGCTTACTGTCGAAACAGCTCGCGGCATCGTGGAATGGTATGGCAAGCGCGCGCTAGCCGTGGCTCGTGAGGCCCGCGGCCACGCGGAAATGCGGGCTCCACTGTGTTCACACACCACCCATGTCGTGGCGGAAGCGGTGGATGCAATCAGAAACGAGTGCGCTTGTACGCTGGCGGATGTATTGCTGCGGCGCGTGCCGTTGGCCTTGGGCGCTTGCTGGTCGTCGTCGTGCAGCCGCGAGGCCGCAAAAGGTATTGCCGTTGGCTTGGGCTGGAATGAGGAGCAAACGGCGTCGGAACTGGAAGCATTCGAAATAGAAAGAGCCGGGTTCTTGCAGAGAGCGTCCCAGACGGGAATTGCTCTACGCGCCGAACCGCATTGATCGCACGGGAACGTGTGCGCCACCAGGCGGACGCTGCATCTACGATCCACGATAGTAGTGCGCTTTACAGGTCCAGAGTGTCGCATCAGACCGATGCCGATTTGATGGTTTCATGTGAACGTTCCCACCAACAACTGGGTATCGTCCGAGATAATTCCGTCAACTTTCCAATCGGCGAATCGCAGCATCGCTTTCGGATCATTCACCGTCCAGGTGAACAGCTTCTTGCCGGCCTTGTGCACCTCGTCCACCAACTTGCGCGTGACCAACGAGTAGTGAGGAATCACATATTCAACAGTGGACTCGCGCCAGGCTGCGAGTTGCCCTGGTTTGTCGCAGATGAGCCCGGCCTGAACATTTGCGCTGCGGGTCCTCAGTTCCATCACGACTTCGGGCAGGAAGGAAGAGACCACGTAGCCCTCTTCCATTCTGTATTCGCGTAGTGAGTTGAGGACCTTCGATTCCAGGCCTGGAACTTTGAGTTCGATATCCAGAAACGCCCGCTGGCAATAGCGCTGCATCACATCCTCGAGAACTGCGAGATGAGGCAACTGATCGGCGGTTGCCTTGGCGACGGTGATGCCTTCCACCTTAGGGTCATGGCAAACCAAACCTCGACCACCGGCGGTCAAGCGGACGTCGAACTCAAAACCGTCGCAGCCGTGTTCCAAAGCAAGATCAAAAGACGCTTGGGTATTCTCTCGAACCGAAGTAGACGCACGTGCACCGCGATGACCGAGAAGCAGGGGAAGATCGGGCATTGGCGGTAATTCTACGCGAGATTATGCGGCGAACTGTAGCCAAAAATCTCACCCTGTGAAAATTTATCTGCGCCCTTAAGTCCGGTGCAAGTTGCACCACGTGTGCGCTCGGAAATCTCTAGTCGAGGTCGAAATCGCGAATGGGTTTGCCGGTATCAGGAGATTCCTTGGCCTTCTTGACCGCCTCCTGAAACTTCTTTTCGAGAAGATCTCCGGCGTGCTTCTGGGCTTCTACGGATTGGCGGAAGATGGATTCGCGGCGATTGTCCTGCTCTTTCATCGCCCTCGCCGCTTCCTCAAAATCGTTGAACATCTTAGGCTTGACCGCGGCGGTATGGGCGATGACTCCTTTGGCCGTGGGATCGACCTTCAGCACCGCGCTACAGCACGGGCACGTTACGTCGAAAGCCGCAGTTTTCTCCGCCACAGAGGAAATCATAGCGCAAATGCGCGCTGCCTGGTCGAGAAACTCAATGGGGCTGGATTTTGATCGGGAAGACGTGGAACAGCGAGAGCATTTCCAGACTCAGGAGAAGGACTGAAACAACGGTTACGGTGATCGCGAGGATCTCGCCAAAGTTGAGATTGCTACGTCGAGGTTCAAAGCGTCTCGCGACCAGGCCCAGAATATTCAGGGTTGCGAAGCCAAAGACCAACACCCAGAGGAGGTTGTAAACGTTGCCCTTCTTACTGGAAAAGTGCTCGGAAAACTGGAACGCGAAAAGCAGAGACGATTGCAGCCCAACCACGGCTGGACCCAACCAACTGCGAGAGGTTACTCGTGCGAGTGTAGTGGTAAGCGTCGATACCATGGTCCGGTGTGGTTGTGGGCCCTCCAGCAAATTTCCAGCTAACCACTGAAAGCCTATGATATTACTCTGTTTGCCACGCGAAAGTCAGAGTGAAAGTCAGGTTACTCTTCTGGGTCCTCTCGGCTGCCTTATAATAGAAGGTTCTGTACCCCCTCCGAGACCGGCAGAGAACCCACCGGCGTGTAACTCGGGTGTGCAGGGCTGCCGGGAGGGTGCGGGAGGCGTCTTACAGATATCCCATTACTGATGTCCACAGAAACCATTATTGTTCGCGGTGCCCGAGTTCACAACCTCAAGAACATCGATTTCGAGATCCCGCACAATTCGCTGACGGTGGTCACTGGGGTGTCGGGATCGGGCAAGTCGTCGCTCGCCTTCGACACGATTTATGCCGAAGGCCAGCGACGGTATGTGGAATCCCTTTCCGCCTATGCCCGGCAGTTCCTCGAACGGATCGAGAAGCCAGACGCGGACGTCATAGATGGAATCGCGCCGGCCGTCGCGATACGACAAAAGAACACTACTCGAAATCCTCGTTCCACGGTTGGCACCGCAACTGAGATCTACGATTATCTACGCCTGCTCTTCGCCCGTGTCGGCCGCACTTACTGCCTTCGTTGTGGCAACCACGTTAAGAAAGACACTGTCGACGAAGTTGCCGAAGCGGTTCTCAGGCTAGGCGAGAGCAACCGTTTGAATGTGCTCTTCCCGTTGCAGAGCGTGGCTCTACAAAAAGCGATTGGGCCAGACGCCACCCCTGCCAAGCGTAAAGGCAAGAAGAAGGCGAAGGCCGAGGCGAGCAAGCTTCCGTCCGAACACCTGAAGACCCGTCTGCTTGATCTGCGCACCCGTGGGTTCAACCGCCTTTATCAGAATGGACAGATCTTTGAGTTCTCCACGCCTGAGTCGCTGCTGAATATTAACTTCGCTGAACCAGTTTTTCTTCTGGTGGATCGGCTTGTGGTATCGGCGGACTCCCGCGCGCGAATCGTGGATGCGGTCGAAATCAGCTATCGGGAGTCCGGCGAAGTCATCTTCGAGACGGCTCCACGCGAAGGACAGGCTTCTGAACAACTTCGTTTCTCCCAACGCTTCGAATGCAAAGAGTGCAATATTCGCTATGAAGAGCCGGAACCGCGATTGTTCTCCTTCAACAATCCGTACGGAGCTTGTCCGCGCTGCCAGGGATTCGGAAACACGATCGATTTCGATCTGGATCTAGTGATTCCCGACAAATCCTTGACGCTGAATCAAGGTGCGATCGACCCCTGGACCAAGCCCAAATACCGCTCCCTGTTCACTGATCTGAGACGCTTCGCCCGTGAGGCCGCCATTCCGATGGACGTGCCCTGGAACGAGCTCGACCCAGAGCAGCAACGCGTGGTCATTGAGGGCGAAGGGCGCTTTCTGGGAATACGCGGGTTCTTCAGTTATTTGGAGCGAAAAAAATATAAGCTGCATGTCCGCGTATTTCTCAGCCGTTACCGGGGATATTCTCTCTGCTCTACCTGCAACGGAGCCCGCCTGCGCATGGAGGCGCGGCAGGTGAAGATCAACGGCAGGAATATCTGCGACGTCTGCTGCATGACCATCGAAGACGCGTCGAGGTTCTTTGAGGCGCTTGCGCTGACCGAGCAGGAAGCAGGCATCGCTGAAAGGTTGCTCCAGGAAATCCGCGAGCGCCTGCGCTTCCTGAATGAAGTGGGGCTGGAATACCTGACTCTCGACCGGCTCGCGTCCACGCTGTCGGGTGGCGAAGCACAGCGCATTCAACTGGCCACTTCGCTCGGTTCGCGTCTGGTGGGAACACTTTATGTGCTCGACGAGCCGTCCATCGGGCTGCATAGCCGGGACACGCACCGCCTGATCAATATCCTGCACAACTTGCGCGATCTCGGCAATACGATTCTGGTGGTCGAACACGATCGTGATGTCATGCAGGCTTCCGACACGATCCTCGACCTCGGCCCGGGCGCCGGCGAAAATGGCGGTAAGGTAATCGCATCTGGGACCTATGAGCAGATTCAGAAAATGCCGGGATCCCTGACCGGGCGTTATTTATCGGAAGAGTTGCACATCCAGATTCCCAGCGTTCGCCGCAAACCCGGACCGCAGCAGATCAAGATTTTCGCGGCTCGCGCCCACAACTTGAAAGGAATCAACCTGGAGGTTCCGCTCCGGATGCTCGTGGCTATCACCGGCGTCTCTGGATCCGGCAAGTCCACACTCCTGCATGACGTGCTGTATCAGGCTCTGTCAGCCGCGAAAAGGCAGCCAAACGGAGTCCCCGCCGTTGCTTCCTCCTGGGATCGAGTGGAAGGCGCGGAGTTCATCGACGATGTCGTTCTGGTCGATCAATCTCCTATCGGACGCACCCCGAGGTCCAATCCGGTAACTTACATCAAGGCCTTCGATGGCATCCGCGATCTCTTTGCCTCCCTACCCGAGGCCAAAAAGCGCGGGTTCACCGCCGGCCACTTCTCCTTCAACGTTCCGGGCGGCCGCTGCGAGACTTGCCGGGGCGACGGCACTGTCACCGTGGAAATGCAGTTCCTGGCTGACGTGGAACTCATCTGCGAGGAGTGCAAGGGGGCACGCTACAAGCCGCAGGTGCTGGAGATTCGTTATCGCGGCAAGAATATCCACGAAGCCCTCAATCTCACAGTGAGGGAGGCTCTCCAGTTCTTCGCCAACGTCCCAAAGATTGTGGAGAAGCTGAGGGTGCTGGACGAAGTGGGTCTTGGTTATTTGCGCCTGGGGCAGTCAGCGACAACCCTCTCCGGCGGTGAAGCCCAGAGAATGAAACTCGCTGCTCACCTGCAGCCCGCGGCGCGAGAGGCCAACCGCCCGCGAAACTCCGACGACCAGCCTCGCCGACGCCAGCACATCCTGTATATTTTCGATGAACCGACTACGGGGCTGCATTTTGACGATATCAGCAAACTACTGTCCGCTTTCCGCCGTCTAATCGATGCGGGTGGCTCGATCCTAGTGATCGAGCATAACCTCGAAGTGATAAAGACAGCCGATTGGGTGATCGATCTTGGTCCCGAGGGTGGCGAGCGCGGCGGATACATTGTCGGTTCGGGCCCGCCCGAATCGATTGCCAAATTGCCGAAGTCTTACACGGGAAAGTTTCTCGCGAGTATATTGAACGGAAATGGGTCATCGCAGAATGGGGGCAAATAGGCCAATCTGGATTGCGCTGCTCGTTCTCGGGCCCTGTCTCCGCGGGGCTGCCATTGCACAAAGCACCGGCCAAACGGTGCGCCATCACAAAGTCGTCGAACAGGATTCGTCTTTTCCTCCCGAGCTCACACAAGCCGAGAGCGCCATCGAGAAACGCGACTACGCGACCGCTGAGCCGCTGCTCAATAAGGTGGTCGCGGCCGATCCGGGCAACTTTCAGGCGTGGTTCGACTTGGGATTCGTTTACAACGCGCTGGGAAACACCCCAGATTCTATTGCCGCTTATCGCAAATCAGTGGCTGCCAAGCCAGATGTCTTCGAGTCCAATTTGAACCTTGGGCTTATGCTCGCAAAGACCGGTCAACCCGATGCTGAGCAATTTCTTCGCGCCGCAACTACTCTCAAGCCTACCGCGAATGTCGATGAAGGCCATGAAAGGGCCTGGATATCTCTAGCTCGCGTGCTTGAGAACAATAAGCCTGACGAGGCTATTGAAGCCTATAAGCAGGCTGCTGCCCTCGAGCCCAAGGATCTGGAGCCTCATCTCTCCGCCGGGTTGCTCTTGGAGAAACAAAATCGGTTTGCCGACGCAGAACAGGAATATAAGCTCGCCCTAACCATTGACCCGGATAGCAGTGACGCTCTAATTGGTATGGCCAACATCTACATGCGCGGGCAGCGCCTGGCGGATGCCGAACCGATCTTGCGTAAGATCATTGCGATGCATCCGGACAACGTCTCCGCCCGAATCCAACTCGGCCGCGTCCTCGTCATGCTCGGGAAGAACGACGATGCGATTGCGGAACTGCAGGCGGCACTGAAGCTCGATCCCGGAAATTCCAGCGTGCAGCGCGATCTGCTGGATTTGTATGTCCAGAACAAGAAATACGATGAGGCAGAGGCGCAATACCGCTCGTTGCTCGCGGCAAACCCGAATGATGCTGAGTTGCATCATGGTTTGGGTGTGGTGTTTCTGAAGGAACGGAAGTTTGCCGAGGCGCAGCAGGAATTGCTGATTGCAGTGAAACTAAGGCCCGATTTCGGTGCCGCGTATGGCGATCTGGCAGCGGCCGCCGACGAGAATAAAAACTACGAACTCGCGATCAAGGCGGCAGACGCGCGAGCCAAATTTCTACCCGAGATCCCGGTCAGTTATTTTCTTCGGGCCAGCGCTTACGATCACTTGCGCGACTATAAAATGGCTGCCCTGAACTATCACAAGTTTCTGGAGGTCGCGAACGGGGAGTATCCTGATCAGGAATGGCAAGCTCGGCACCGGCTGATCGCGATCGAGCCGAAAAAATAAGCGCTATGCGTCGCCCGATAACAATCGCCGTGGTCTTGGTAGCGAGTTCGTTACTGGCATTCGGCTACAAGACGGAGACTCTTCAGGAGCTGATTGCACGGGCAGACGCAGCCCGAATCGACGATCGTCCGGCCTTATACGTTGACATCGCTGAGCGCCAACTCAAATCTGCCGACGAGTTGTACACCGCCGGTAAGGTGGACGAGGCTCAAGCTGCCTTGAATGATGTGCTGACCTATTCGAAAAAGGCGCACGACGCTGCCATCCAGTCTGGCAAGAAGCTTAAGAACACGGAGATCGACTTTAGAAAAATGGCCGCCAAGCTGCGAGACATCAAACGCAGCCTGAACTTTGACGATCAAGCTCCGTTACAAATGGCCGCAGATCAACTGGAGAACATGCGCACCGATCTTCTATCCCATATGTTTGGCAAGGGCAAATGATTTTAGCCTCGGGCAAGCTGTCGCGCTTGGTGTTGGCCTTGTCTCTGCTTTCGACTTCGTGGGCGCAGCAGCGCCACGACCCGCTCAATCCTTTGGAACAGGACCAATTACGGGATGCTGCCCAGGAACCCAGTGAACGGATTAAACTCTACATTCAGTTTGCCCGGGCCCGGCTGGCTTCGCTGGAGCAAATGCGCGCCGACCCCAAAGTCACCGACCGTGGCCAGCAAACCCATGATCGATTGCAAGACTTTCTCGATGTTTACGATGAGTTGAACGACAATATCGATACTTTTGTGGAGCGCAAGTCGGATCTGCGCAAACCTTTAAAGGGTGTCATCGAAGCCGATACCGAATTTCAAGCCAGGCTCCGGGCTTTGAAAAGTTCGGCCGACGCCAACAAGAACGAATCCAAGCAATATGATTTTCTGCTGAGCAATGTGCTGGACACGATCGACGGCGGGGTTCAGGATCACCGGCAGTTACTGAGCGAACAGGAAGAAGCCGCCAAGCACAAGAAAAAGTGAATCTCGTAGGACCTGCTTGCTGCGCTCTTGCGATTCCCCAGCGTCTTCTGCGTTGTGAGATTTCGTCCGTGCTAATCTAGCCAGCGTGAGAGACACGCTTCTCCACATCTTCCAGGAAATCTACCGTGAACTACGCCCCCGGGCGCCCATGCCAGAGCTTGCGGTCGAGTTCTTTCCTTTCGTGAACATCAACAACACAATCCGCATGCGGGAGGGAAAGCTGTTCGTCCGTCTTTCCGACTTGCTGGAGGGAGCGCCAGAAACAGTGCTCGGCGATCGCTCACATTCTTCTGGCCAAGATGTACCGCAAGCCCATCGAGCGGGCGTATTCTACCCGGTATCGACGCTACGTTTCCGGCCAGGACATCACCAGCAAAGCACATTTGGTGCGTCAGATGCGCGGCCGCAAGCGAATCGAAAGTGCTCAAGGCCGAACCTACAATCTGGAAAATATTTTTGAAGAGCTGAACCAACGATTTTTCTACGGCTTGCTCGCTCGCCCACGGATGACCTGGAGCCGCGACCAGCTCGGAACCGCTCGGTCACTACGATCCCGCGCATAATGCCATCGTCGTCAGTCGCGTCTTCGATCACCCACGGGTTCCCTGCTCCGCCGTGGAATACATTGTCTACCACGAAATGCTGCACCTGAAACATCCAGTGAAATTGCGCGGCAGCCGACGCTGCGTGCATTCCACCGAGTTCCAGGCGGAAGAGAAGCTTTTCCCTCACCTCGACCAGGCCAAGGCTTTTCTCAAACATCTGTAGTCCGGTCTGCACTTCAGCGGTTTAGCTTTGCGAAACGGCTTCATGATTTAGATCACAATCGCCCGTGATTCCGCGCGTTGACGCCGCAGAAGCCGAAAGACTATCCTAGATAATGAAATTGAAATTCATTTTCAATATCGGAATTCCAAAACCAGAGGCCGATTTCTAGATGCTGGAAGCATTCATCGTAACCCTGCGAGAAGGGGTTGAAGCTGCCCTGATCGTCGGCATTACGCTGGCCTATCTCTCCAAAATCCAGCGCCCGGAGCTGCGCAAATCTGTCTATGCGGCTCTGATCTCAGCCTTCGTCGGCAGCCTTGGGGTCGCCGTCTTGCTTTCCCGCACCCGCTGGAACCAGGACATTTTTGAAGGCTGGATCATGCTGGCCGCTGCATTTTTTGTCGTCACCATGATCATTTTCATGATGAGGACGGGCCGCAAGCTCAAGGGCGAGATCGAGGGCAAAGTTGGCCTGCTCGCCGGGCGGAACGCCTGGTTCGGTCTTTTCGCTTTTGTTTTCCTGATGGTTTTGCGCGAAGGCGTGGAAACCGTTCTGATTCTCTCAGCCGTTTCGCTGAACTCGACCGCATTGCTCAGTTTCATGGGCACGTTTCTCGGCGTAATTGCTGCCGTCGCGTTCGGCGTGATGTTCGTCAAAGGCAGTGTCCGCATCAATCTGCAGAAGTTCTTCCGCGTCACCACAGTGATCCTGTTCTTCGTGGCTGCGCAACTGGTGGTCTCGGGTCTGCACGAGCTTTCGGAAAACGGCGTGATTCCTTCTTCGAAAACGGAGATGGCGATCATCGGTCCGATCGTGCGCAACGATCTGTTCTTTTTCATTACGATTGTCGCTCTGGCTGCGCTTATGGTGCTGTTCGAAGTTAAACGGCGGCAGCCTGGGACTGTGCCGGTGTCGGCCGCTGAAAGGCGAAAAGCAGTCTGGAGCGCACGACGCGAGCGCCTGTGGATGGCTTCCGTCTATGCCAGTTCGTTCGTTTTTATCCTCCTCGTTACCGCCGAGTTTATCTACACCAAGAGCGTGAGCGCGTTGTCGCCGGCAACCGAGGTTACTTTTGTGAATGGCCAGGTCAGCATTCCTCTGACCCAGCTCTACGACGGCGACCTACACCGTTTCTCGGCTCAGGAAGGCGGAGCGACCGTCCGCTTTTGGCTGTATCAAAAGCCCGATGGCAAGATTGCTACCGTCCTGGATGCTTGCGAGATTTGTGGCGCCGTAGGCTTTTACAAAGGACCAAACGGAGTCGTCTGTAAGAACTGCGCAGCGCCCATCAATCCGCAGTCGGTCGGAATGCCGGGCGGATGCAATCCCGTGCCGCTCAAGGCGCAAGTCACTTCCGACGCGGTCATCATCCAGGAAGCGGATCTCGCGGCGAAGAGTCGTCTGTTCCAGCAATAATCATGTTCGTACGCCTGCTCTACGAATCGTTCCGCCGGCAAAAACGGCGAAAGCTCCTGGCCGGAATCGCGATCACTTTAGGTGTGGGCGTAGCCACCGCCATGGTCGCGGTTGCCACGGACATTGGCGATAAGATCAGCCGCGAACTGCGTACCTATGGCGCGAATCTGATCGTCACTCCGCAGGAAGATACTCTGGAGCTTCAAATTGGCGGCTTGGATCTCAAGCCGCCGAGCGACGGCGCTTACCTCAACGAAGCAGACCTGCCTAAGATCAGAGGTACGTTCTGGCATCACAATATAGTCGGGTTCGCTCCCATGCTGCCGGTAAACGTCCGCGTAACCAATGCTGCCGATGCAAAGAGTCTAACTTTGCTCGGAACCTACTTCTCGAAGCACCTCACGTTCGGCAAAGAGGATTTTGTTACCGGTGTGCGCATTACACATCCCTGGTGGAAAGTGCAAGGATCGTGGCCTGACGACAACTCGTCCGACGTTTTGCTAGGGGAAAGCCTTGCCGCGAGACTCGCTCGCAAGCCGGGAGATGAAATCGAAATCGAGGGTCAAGCACACCGCGTCTCCGGCGTTCTTTCCACCGGCGGAGCGGAAGACAACCAGATCGTTGCTCCGTTGGCGTTGGCCCAGCAGATTCTAGGCAAGCCCGGTGCTGTGCGGCGACTGTATGTGAGCGCGCTCACCAAGCCCGAGGATGCACTCTCCCGCCGCGATCCTAAATCGATGAATTCTGAGATGTTCGACCGTTGGTATTGCTCACCGTACGTAGCTTCGATTGCCTACCAGTTACAGGAGGCGATTCCGCATTCCCATGCCCAACAGATTCGGCAGATCGCGCAGAATGAGGGCACGGTACTGTCTCGCATTAAGGGCTTGATGCTTTTAGTGACGCTCGCAGCGCTGTTCGCTTCCGCACTCGCGGTCTCGGCTGCCATGGCCACGACGATTTTTGAGCGGCGCAACGAAGTCGGTCTGATGAAGGCATTGGGCGCAGGCAATGCGTCAGTTGCAGCTCTGTTCTTTGCGGAGGCCCTGCTCCTTGCGTTGATCGGCGGCGTCCTGGGTTTCGCCGGCGGGGCCTTGCTGGCCCGTCAGATCGGTCGTTCCATTTTCGATGCCCAAATCACCATTGAGCCGGTTCTCTTCCCCGTGATCCTGGCTATCGCCGTGATCGTGACCTTCGCGGGCAGCGCCGTGGCGATTCGTCGCGCTGTAAAGTGTGACCCCGTCCATGCGCTGCGAGGTGAAGCATGAGTTCACAACGGAGCTCGGAGTTAATCAGCCGCCGCGCCGCCAAACCTCATTCTTCAATGTTTCTGCGCATGCTGATGCGCGCCGCTGTGCTCCGTCGCGGACGCGCCGCTTCAGCCTTGGTGGCCATGGTAGTTGCCGCCGGCGTAGCCACCGCGATGCTCAATCTTTACGTCGATGTACAAGCCAAGCTGCGTAAGGAATTCCGCAACTACGGCGCGAATGTAGTCGTCGTCGCGAAAAATGGCCAGGCGCTGCCTGCCGACGCTCTCGATAAAGTCGAGTCCGCAATGGGCGGGCATGGTCTCGCCGTGCCCTTCGCCTATCTTGTTGCCCGTACTTCCGACGGTCAGTCGGTTGTCGTCGCGGGCACCGATCTCGGTCAGGTCCGCAAGCTGGACAACTGGTGGTCGGTAACTGCTTGGCCGGGCGCATCGCAAGATGCCTTGGTCGGCGCACGCGCCGCTGCGGTAGTCAGCCCTCAGGGCAAGCCTTTTGACCTCAGCTTCCAGGGGCGAATCATTCACCTTAACCCCGCAGGAACCTTGCGGACAGGCGCCGCGGAAGACAGCCGCATATACCTTTCGTTGGAGGATTTCGAAAGCTGGACTGGAGTCCAACCTTCGACGGTTGAGATCGCTTCTTCTGGCTCACCCGAAGAGGTCGGTGCCCTGGTTCAGCAAGTGTCGGAGACCATACCCGCTGCGGAGGTTCGCCCCATCCGTCAGATCACGGAAGGAGAAGCTCGGGTACTCGGGAAAACTCGTGCAACCTTGGCGGCAGCCGCTGTCCTCATCATCGTGACGGCAGCTCTGTGTGTGCTCTCTACATTGATCGGGTGGGTCTTTGACCGCCGCCGCGACTTTGCAATCATGAAGGCTCTAGGCGCTTCCGAAGGGCTGATCGGCGGGTTCTTCGCCGCCGAAGCTGCCGCATTAGGAGCCGTGGGAGGAATCGGCGGATTCGTCATTGGAGTGGGAGTCGCCGCATGGATCGGACGGGCAAACTTCCATGCGCCGGTAGTGCCGCGCTTTAGCGTCTTGCCGATCATCTTCGCTGGAAGCATCGCTCTGGCCCTGATTTCGGCCGTGCTTCCGATTTTTCTGCTGCGGCGCGTGCAACCCGCTATGATCTTGAGAGGGGAGTGAGATGATCAAGCTGAAAAATGTCAGCCGCGCGTACCCCGCCCAGACTGAAGCCAGCGGCAGCGTCATCCATGCCCTCGACAATTTCTCCCTGAGCGTAGAGCCTGGCGAATGGATCGCCATTATGGGCCCGTCCGGTTCGGGCAAATCGACGCTGGTGAACCTGATCGGCTGCTTGGATCGTCCAACTTCTGGAGAGATTTGGCTTGACGGCGAAGAGGTCGCCAATATTTCTCCGAACCACCTGAATCGAGTGCGAGCCGAGAAGATTGGCTTCGTATTTCAGCAGTTTCACCTGATCCCCTATCTCACAGCGCTCGAAAACGTCATGCTCGCTCAGTACTTCCACAGCATGACGGATGAGCAGGAAGCGCTCGAGGCTCTGGAGCGCGTGGGGTTGAAGGATCGCGCTCAGCATGTCCCCTCGCAGCTATCGGGCGGCGAACAGCAGCGTGTCTGCATCGCCCGGGCCTTGATCAACGATCCCAAGATCGTGCTCGCCGATGAGCCTACGGGGAACCTCGACGCGGCGAACGAGGAGATCGTCCTGCGTCTACTTCGTGAACTACATCAACAGGGCCGGACCATCGTCATGGTCACCCACGACCCCGTCGTCGCCCGCCTCGCTGACCGGCGTATTGAGCTGCACCACGGCAAGATTGCCGCTCAGGAAGTCTTCGCCATGGCTGACGAAGAACAGTTTGATGAAGTCCTCGAAGAACTCTGGGCTCTGGCCGAGCATGGCGAGATCGCAGAGGTCGGCCGTATGGAGGTTCACGGTGCGCTCCCGGTAAGTATCGCGGTGGAAAAAATGATCGGTCTCGGTCTGGTCACTGCGACTCCACATCCGCCGGAACCGCACGATCACAAGCCCTTCGTCAATCCCTGCCACGATGCCTTGAAACCAATCGGCGTCTCGACCGGCGACGGCAGCATGATCGTCGAATTCACGCCGCGAGGCCGCCGGCGCGCCGCTGATATCATTCGCCGGCATCGTCTCGCCGAGCGCCTCTTCACCGATAGCCTCGCCATGGACAGCGAGACCGAGATCGAACAACAAGCCTGCAAGTTCGAGCACATCCTCTCGCCCGAAGCGACCGACAAGATATGCGCGTTCCTCGGCCACCCTCGCACCTGCCCCCACGGCGCGCCGATTCCGCCGGGACCATGCTGCGGCAGGACTGCAGACTTAGCTGGGGTCTCGGTCGCAAATTCCAAGCGGCACATCTGACCTTTTCATGGCCACTCGCAGAACCTGCATCGGCGTTTTCGACTCCGGCTTTGGCGGCCTGACTGTCCTCAAAGCCTTGCTGCGACTGATCCCCAACGCCGACTATCTTTACTTCGGCGACACTGCCCGGCTGCCCTATGGCTCGAAGTCCGCGGAAACCGTGGCCAGATACGCCGTTGGCGCTTCACACTATCTCGAGCAGCAGGGCGCAGAGGCGCTGGTCATTGCCTGCAATACAGCAACCGCCCTGGCGTTGGACAAGATCACCCAAGCGGCCCGCGTTCCAGTTGTGGGCGTGATTGAGCCTGGAGCAGAGCGAGCTACTGGTGAGAGCGTAAACAAGAAGGTTGTGGTGATTGGCACGGAAGCTACAGTCAGTAGCCATGCTTATTTGCACGCTCTGGAAGATCGAGGCGTCCAGGCTTTGGAAAAGGCCTGCCCTTTGTTCGTGCCGCTGGTAGAGGAGGGCTGGATCGATCATCCTGTAACCGAAGAGGTAGCTCAGATTTATCTGAAAGAGGCCTTCGCTGATAAATTCAAGTCGGCCGATGTGCTCCTGCTCGGCTGCACGCACTATCCCCTCATCCACTCGGTGTTGCGCAAGGTCGCTCCCAGGCACGTGAAGATCGTCGATTCCGCCGACGCCACCGCCGACGCCGTTGGCAGGCTTCTGCGCCGCACTCCGTTGCCTTCCTCGCCCGAACCGGAGCGCCGCAAGCTACCTCGGCTAAGGTGTTTCGCAACCGACTCAGCGGAGAAGTTCCGTCGCCTCGGCGCGCAGTTCCTGGGACATTCGATTGACGATGTTCGGCACGTCGACCTAGCCGAGTGATGCCTCAGTCCGAGCCCCGCAGATCGACAGCGCAACGGTCGAGTTAGAACGCGAGACTCAGATAGACAGTATCGCCCTCGCGAATTTAGTCTGACCTTGCGCGTCATGCATCCCCTCGACAATCCGATTTGGCAAGCGCTGATCAGCACTCACGCGCACTTCGCCGAAATCCGCAACGGCGCCCGAAGGTTCCCGCACGAAGTGAGTGTCCTAGCGGGCTTCGCTGAACCTACACCCGAAAACTACGATTCTCTCGGTGCTCTAGTACGCGAGGACGAACGCGTTGTCCTTTTTCTACAGCAACCGCCTAACCCACCCGCTCTGTGGACCATCGTCAGCGCCGGCCCGTTGCTGCAGATGGTTTGTGAAAAGTACATTTCCCTTCCTCACCAGCTGCCTTCAAAACAGCCGGTTTTCATTCCGCTGACCATCGCTGATGTGCCAGAAATGCTCGCATTAACCAAGTTGACAAAGCCAGGTCCATTTGGCGTACGAACCCGCGAACTGGGAGACTATTTTGGCATCCGTAGCGCCGGGACGTTGGCGGCGATGGCTGGAGAACGGCTGCGCCTTCCGGGTTATACCGAGATTAGCGCAGTGTGCACTCATCCCGACCACTTGGGCCACGGCTACGCAAGCGCCCTGATTGGAACGTTGATGGGCCGTATTTTCAGCCGAGGTGAACTACCCTTCCTGCATGTCCGTCCGGAAAATGCTCGTGCCATCCAAGTCTACGAGCGCCTCGGATTCGCGAGACGCGTAATGCTGAACGTCGTGGCCCTCCAGCGCGAACCAGCGCCAAACTCCGCAGAACGGTCTCCTCTGACAAAATAAAACGGCCGCAATTAGCGACCGTTTTCGTCACGACTAAACTCGAATCAGTACAACCGGAAAGTTACTTCTACGTTGATCTGGACCGCCACGGGCTTGCCGTCCTTCATCGCGGGCTCAAATTTCCAAGTCTTCACCGCTTCCATGGCTTTCTCATCCAGCCCAAGACCGAGCGTACGCGCTACCCGAATGTCGCGGGCGCGACCGTCCGGGCCAACCACCAACCACAATACGCACGTGCCCTGATACTTCGCCTTGCGCGCTTCCTCGGAGTACTCCGGATCAGGGGCGTATATCGCTTTGGGTGCGGAGACGCCGCCACCCACTTTGAACGCTCCGCCGCCGATTCCACCGCCGTGCCCTGGGCCAACTCCCGGGCCCTCGCCCGAACCCACGCCGCCACCATTTCCCGAGCCGATTCCGCCGCCCGATCCGGTACCATTCGACGGCGGACCCGACGGCAAGTGCGACATCGGATCGCCTAGGTTAGGCATGTTGTTCATTGCCAGATGAACTTCCGGCGGTATTACAACGGTAGGTTCGACCGCCAATTTCGGATGGTCATTTCGCACCACGACCATGGGCGGCGTGATCTGCTCCATCGCCAGCTTGGGCAGCCTGCCTTTCGATGCCTGGAATTTATCGCGGTCACCACCGCCGCCACCACCGCCCGCCTGGGTCTTCGAAGGCGCCAGCGGCGGAATGTCATCAGGCGCGATCAGCGTCACCACCTCGGGTGGCTTGTTGATCTGCTGCACTACCCGGCGGCCGAGCAGGGTTCCACCGATGATCACGATTACCGCCAGCACGTGAACTATCGTTGAACCGAGCGCGCCGTTCTTCTTGTAATCGTAGAATCCCCAGATATCCCTGACCGGGATGGGCTTCGACGTCAGCACCAGAGGCGCCTGCTTCTTCGGGAAGAAGAAGTCGTTGAGATTCTGTACCAGGGACTCCCACAGCGGCTCTTCCAAAACAGTCTTCGACAGCAGAAGATTTAGTTCTGGTTCGCCCTTCGGCGGGGTCTGAATTTCGTCGATTGCCATATTGAGCCGAGTTCCTCGTTCGGAGGGACTCTTCAGAAAAGCACTCCCCTCACCCCAGCTTGATCACCTTACATCAGCAGCCACTTGCTTCCAGGCACTCAGTTAGATGCTCGAGTTCGAGAAATGGTCTTCTAACAAAATTGTACACTTTTTCGGTTCATTTTCTACAGTGCTTTAGGGGCTGCCTCCACCAAGGTACCGGCGCGCCAATGGACGTTAGTCCCAGCGCTCCCTATAATGAAAAAAATCAACCATTTGGGAGTAAATGACCGAGTGCCCGTCGACCTCGAATCCACCTCTATGCTGCCCCAAACCGGCCAGTCCGCGGAGACATCATTTCGGGATCTCCACAGTTCAGAAATTTGCCAACCCCAATGACCCATCCCTGCCTAATGCGCCGGTTCCACTTCCTCATCGCCTTGCTGGTCGTGTTGCTCGATCGCTTCACCAAGTGGGCTGTCGCACACAATATCCCGCTGCATGACGGCAAACAGGTGATACCCGGCTTCTTCCGGATCACTCACGTGGAGAATCGCGGGGCAGCCTTTGGCCTGTTCGCCGACTCGCCGGCGCACTGGAAAATAGCGGTGCTGGTCTTGTTTTCGATCGTAGCCTTGGTAGTCGTTTCCGCCTTGCTATGGCGGAACAGCCATGCCATGACCACCACCGGAATCGGTTTGGCGCTGATTCTCGGGGGAGCCGTCGGAAATCTCTGGGACCGCCTGCTCAACGGTCGTGTCGTCGACTTCCTGCTCTTCTACATCGGCCAATATCAATGGCCTGCCTTCAACGTAGCCGATAGCGCAATCGTCGTCGGAGCCGGACTGTTGGTCGTAGAGATCCTGTTCACCAAGTCTCCCGCTCACGAAACGTCCGCGTAGAAGGCATGTATAGCCTTTGATTTTGCTTTGTGAACCTTCGGGTCCTCGTGGTTGATGGTTTTACGGCGCACCGTACAACTGTTGGTAAACATTCGCATTCCGCAAGATGGCCTGCACATACTCCCGCGTCTCGGTAAACGGGATCGACTCCACAAACTCCTGCGGATCCCGATATTTCCCCTGGCCCAGCCACTCCTGCACCCGCTCCGCACCCGCGTTGTACGCCGCCAGCGCATACTCGAACGCTCCGAACTTGTCCACCATGCTGCGAAAATACTTCGTGCCCAGCTGAAGATTCACTCCCGGCACAAACAATTCGTTGCTGGAAAAGTGTTTTAACTTCTCTTGCTTGGCGACGGACTTGCCCACCTTGGGCAGAAGTTGCATCAATCCGACAGCATTTGCCCGCGACACCGCGGCGGGATTAAATTCCGACTCCTGCCGGATCAGTGCCGCGACCATGTAAGGATCCAAAGCGTTGTCCGACGAAAATCTCTTTAGATCAACCCAGTAAGGCTTCGGGAATAGAGCCTCCCAATAGGGACGGGGCAAGCTAGGCAGATCGACGGCGAAGTAACCGGGCACAGCCTTCTTCAGAACTTCAATCGCCCTGTCGTAGCGTCCGGCCTCTGTATAAAGATGCGCTGTTTCTGGGGCCAGCCAATTCCCTTTTGTTTCGTCTGCCGCGGCACTCAGTTCCCGCACCGCAAAATCCAGCAACGCTCCATTCGCCAGAAGTTGCGCCTTCTGCACCCGCAAGTTGTCGGTAGGCACCGGGTCGGCTGTCACCTTGGTGCTGGGATCGATCGGCGGGATGCGGTCCAGCAACGCATAATGCACCGGGTCGCTCTCAATTTTCAGCTTCTTCAGTTGCTGCCGCGCCAACTCGCCGTAGTAGTAATTCCGAAAGCGCTCCGAAACTTTCTGGTAATAGGCCCGCGCCTTCGCCGGTTCTCCGTCCTCTTCCGCCAGCCGCCCACGCCAGTAAACTGCTGCCGGAATTTCCCCCGACGTGGGATACTGCTCAATCAGCTGATCGAAACCCTTCTCCGCATCGGCGCGTCTGCCCTGCCGCAGGCTAAACCAAGTCGCTTTCCAGAGCGCGTACGACGCCCGTCCGCCGTTCGGAAAGCGCTGTTGCAACTCCCGGAAACAGTCGATCGCCCGGTCATAGTCGTGCCGCAACAAATAAATATTTCCTGCCGAAAGCAATGCTTGCTCGAGCCACGTGCTGGTCGGAGCCGTCTGCCGCAACTGCTCAAGGATTCGGAAGAAACTATCGTCGTCGCTCGCGCTACGCGCGATCTCGCCCAGGTTGAACAAGCGCTCGGCGTTCATCTCGGGAGTTGTCTCGGGCATCGAATCCAGTACCTTCTTTGCCTCCTTCTCCCGTCCCGCGTGGCGCAAGGCCTCCGCCATGGCCATCTCCAGCACAAGACGATTCTCCGGCCCCGCATCGTTCAATAAGGCGTGATATTCGTTCGCCGCCTCGTTGTACTGCTTTCCCTTGGCCAGTAAATCGGCGCGCGTTTTTCGCTCAGCAAACGTGGGCGGTTGAGTTTGTGGGATCACCGCCAATTTTTTCAGCTCGATCTCGGCCTGGGATGCTTCCCAACTGAGCGGCATGGTGAAATACAGGTTGCGAAGGATGACGAGCGCTTTCGCGGCTTGATCCGACGCTTCGTATGCCCGCCCCAACGCAAGTTCCAAATCAGCGCGAACCGGCTGACGATCATTCTCGAGGAGTTCCACTGCATCCAAGGGCCGCCCATCGGCCACTAAAGCGTTCGCATAAGTTACATGCGCATCCCGAATCAGCAGCGAATCCGGATAAGCCTTGGCAAATCCTCCGAGCGTGGCCACCGCCTCCGCCAACCGACCGCTTTGGTAGTAAGCCGTGCCCAGATAAAAATTAACGTAGTCCCCCAGATCCCCCGCCCGCGGCTTGGCTCGATTGAGCGGATCGATCGCCTGGGGGTAACCTCGATCCAGAATGTGGGCGTAGCCCACGACCAACCAAGCCAATGCTCCCGCATCTTCTTTCGCATGACGCCGCGCGTACGCCTCCACCCCGGCGTAGGCCGCGGGCGTACGATCCTGAAGCAGTTGCTGCGCCATCGGCTTCAAACTCGCCGACGCCACAAATGCCTCGTGCATCCGCCGCAGACGCGGGGACGCCGGCTTGCGCTTGGTGTGCGCGACCGCGGTGCCGGTGCTTTTCTTTTTTGTGGCAGGAGACTTCTGAGTCGCGGACGGAGTTGAAGGCGGGGTTGACGTTTGAGCTGGAGTTGACGATTGCGCCAATGCAGCCTGAACCGGCGCAGAAAGATCACCGCAGAAAACTGCCGCGCCTAAAATTAGAACGACAAACCAATGACGATGGACAAACACCGTTTCCAATTATCGTCTTTTTTCTGCAATCGTCAAAACACCAAGGCCGCTCCGCCGTCTGCTGCTGCCAGTGCAAGGCTCGGACACGCAGTGGTACAGAAACGTTCTGGTTGATCCGCCACTTGCCGTAGGAGCCAGGCGCAAAGGACGCACAGAAGTATTATTCGAAATTCGATGTCGCGGTCGTGATCCAACTGACCTAAAACTCGGCTGGATTCGTGCGGTTTCAAGATCTCATGTTATAACTTCACAGCATGACTGACCGATGGGGAAGACGCTTATTCAAAGCGGGCGCGGTACTACTGATCGTGCTCGGACTGGTGCACTCACTCTCTCTGTTCCACCAAAATGTTCCGGCGAACGACACCGAAAAGCAGTTGCTGGATCTGATGACCAACTACCAGTTTGATCTCATGGGATCCATGCGCACCATGTCAGGCCTGCTCCGAGGTTTCAGTATTTCCTTCACGCTGGGGGTCCTCGCCCTAGGTGCGCTCGATCTGCTGCTGGCCCGGGAGCGAACGGGACTTTTAAAGCGGGCGGCGCTAATCAACGCCATCTGGCTGGCCGCAATGACCGCCGTCGCTCTGCGTTATTTTTTCATCTTGCCTCTTTCGTTTCTGGCTACCGCGCTGCTGATTTTTGCCCTGGCCTGGCTGAAACTTCCATCCGAAGGCGCCAGCTAGATCCCTGTTCTCAATAATCAAAGCAAGAAATCGGGTCCTGGCACTTCTAATTGTATGTAGCTACAATTCTCACGCGGGAGGGTGAGGCCATGACGCACTCACGATCAGCCGTATTTCTGATCGCGCTAGCCTTGTTACACACGCTTTGCGTAAACGGCGCCGCTCAGAAGAATGCCGCGCCTTCGAGCGTCAATCCGCGTGTGCTCTCGCTGAATGTCGCGAATAGTGGGCAACACGTGGTTGCGACCGTAGCTCAGCAGGTAGACATAACTCTGCAGACCATTGGTCCGGCACAATTCGGCACGCCGGAGATTTCTTCTCCGGCCATCCGATTCGAGAATGTCGCAGTCAAGAAACCGTGGCTCCCGGCCGGCCCGACGGAGGTCTACATTTTCGAAGCGGTCGCCGAGGGGGAAGCCCAAATCCAAATCCCCAGTACCAATCCAAGCGCCAATTTTGCGGTGACGATTCAGGTTCGACCGTCTTCCGGCAAGCCGCATCAATCCATGACGCCGGACCAGGCCAACAACGCGCCATGGGACAAAGGCTGGACGAACCTGGTCAACGATGTCCGCCAGACCTTCATTCCGTCGCTTCCGACGCTGACCGGCGTGGACGTGGAACTCGTGGTAGCCAACCCGGGCCAATCCGATGACACCGTCAGCATGACGCTGCTGGATTCGACTGGCGCATTGTTGGCGGACGTATCCAAAACGGTGGCGGTCGCGGAATGCGGGCACGTTCTGTTCGTTTTTCCTAATGGCGGTTTAGAAGTCTCGCCAGGGCAGGTTTACAGCATCCGGCTCAGCGGCAGCACCTTCTTCGGATGGAAATACGTCGGGGGCGGCTACTCGAAGGGCGCGGCATCGTTCAATGGCAAACCGCTCCTACCCGACGCGCGCAGCACATTTCTGTTCCGGACGTTCGGCAAAAGGTGAAAATGAGTAACACCAATTCTCCAGCGATGTCTAAGGCGCTCCGCAAAAGAAAGAAGTTCGATCACGATTGGCTGGGCTCTTCAAGGATGGCGTAGTTCGTCTTCGCAGTGCGCAGCTTTAAACTTTCCCGAAGGAGAAGCTCATGGCACGTCGAATATTCCTGTCACGATTGGCGCAGTTGGCCGCTCTACCTTTCGTTATGGCTGGCAGTTTTTCGCAGGCGCAGGCACAGCCCACGCGCAAGCCGCTCAAGATCCTGATGAAGAGCGCGTGGGGCTCTGACGATCCAACCAAGGCGGCGTTTCCCTTCTCGCATGGACTAGCGCTCGCGGAAGCCGGACACGAGGTGCAGATCTACTTGCTGGGGGAGGCGGTTGTCCTGATGCGAAAGACACTAGCCAACGCGGTCACGCCGGTCGGATGGCCGCCGGTTGGCGAAACGCTTGATAAACTCGTCCCTAAGCGGGTTCAAATCTACGCCTGTGGCGCGTGCTCCAAGGCTCGGGGCGTAACCGAGGCCGACCTGAACAACTATGGAGCGAAGTTTGGCAGCCCGGCCATATTCGTGTCACTGATTGAATGGGCCGACCACATCATCACCGAGTAGGAACCATCACGATCAAGTCGATGAGTGAGGCGGTGATGTTCGGACAACAATCCATTTCAGCCGTCCGAGGTTCACCCGATGCATGTTCGAAGAACTCAGAACGGAAATTTCTTATCGCGATAACGTCGATTGAATGTCCCAAACATAACCGCGATTACCATGAAGACCATCCAACTGGCTTCGGGACCCAGCATGCCGCCGGTCAGCCATTCTGGGCCTTGCCAGCGAGTTTCGAGAAGATGGCCAAATGCATAGGTGCCGGCGTTTTGCCCCGACCAAACGAAGAGATTTGCGAAATCAAAAGCAGCATGGAACCCGATCATAAAGGCCAGTGAGCCGGTTCGGCGCAGGGTAAGGCAACCAAACAGGCCGAGCAGAGCGGTGGATGCGAAGTCTTCCCAGCGTTCGTGCGGCTTCAGGAAATAGTGCAGCGCGCCGAATCCGGTGCTGAGCAAAATGGATGCCGCCCAGAATCCGATGCCATCGGCCAGCGTGGTGAGGAGATAGGCGCGGAACAAGATCTCCTCGGTAAATCCGATCAGCAAATTGGCGACGATCCAGAGGCCTAGAAAGTGCCAGAGTGTGCCGCCACGGATTGCGAGCCCAACAATACGATAGCCGCCGAAGGCCGCAATCAAGCCGACTAGCGCGGAAGTCGAAGCCGTACCCCATGCAATTCCAACCCAGAAGTCGCGCCCAAAGGCGTTGCGCACCGGAATGCCGTAATTGCGGAAATGGCGGCGCTCGATGCGCGCCATAACCCAGGTGGCGATCAGCGCCTGGATGAGCGTCTGCAGTTCGCCAGAGATGAAGCTCACAGCATTCAAGTCTGGCCGCTCCTTGGGATGGAACAACTTTGGAACGATCCAGCCGGCCAGGAACTCGAGTCCCACGAAAAGGCCCACGAAAATGAGCAGGCGCCAACCGGCGCGCAAGCCACGGGAGTTGAAGAAGATTTTTCTCATACCGCAGAGTGCTCGTTGAAAACTTTTTTGTTCTTCCCTTTGAACGCCTCTTCGCAGACCAGCCAATTCATCGCAAACGTGCAGCCTCTCTTTAAAACGGAATTGGCGCGATCATCGATTCTACGTCAACAAACAGGGGGTTAGGCGAGCCGTCAAGGCTTTGGTTCCGCGGGCGCAACGCCTAACCACAAAGGGCACGAGTTACTCCAAGGAAATCCTGGGAGGGAAACTTTATGTAACTTCGTGCCCTTTGTGGTGAATGAGCTTAGGACATTCCGTTCAAACTCTCTTCGGTTACTGCGGCGCGTCATTTGTGCAGCAGAAGATCTCCAGCGACGAAGAAGAAAAACACTACCGAGATCACGCCGTTCATGGTGAAGAACGCGGCATTCAGTTTCGAAAGGTCATGGGGAGACACCAGCGAGTGCTCATAAGCGAGCAGCAGCGCCGCGACTGCGACTCCTGCAATTGCCAGCTTCCCCAATCCGAAAACGACCACCAGGCTGATCAGCAAGATAATCATGACCAGATGAAAACATCGTGAGATCCAGAGTGATTTGCCGATTCCAAAATGCCGTGGGATGGAGTGCAGTCCGGCCTGCCGGTCGAATTCGAAATCCTGGCAGGCGTAGAGCACGTCGAAGCCTGCACCCCAGAAAGCTACTGCGACAGTTAGCAGCAGGATTCGCGGATCGAGCGAGCCGCGGACGGCGATCCAGGCGGCGGACGGAGCGATCCCCATGGCAAAGCCCAACACCAGGTGCGACCAACGAGTGAACCGCTTGGTGTAGGAGTAGAGCAGAACTACGGCCAACGCGAACGGAGAAAGAATGAATGACAGCCGATTGAGCTGTGACGCCGCGAAGACGAAGACTCCGCAGGAAGCCAGCACGAACGTGATGACGAAGCCGGGGGTAAGCGTGCCAGCGGGAAGTGCGCGCGTCTGGGTTCGCGGGTTGGCGGCATCAATCGAGGCGTCCGCCAAACGATTGAAGGCCATTGCCGCCGATCGAGCCGTTACCATGGCAACTACGATCCAAGCCAGCGCGTGTCCGCTGGGCAGGCCATTCGCGGCCAGCATGGCCCCGCAGAGAGCGAATGGAAGCACGAAAACGGAGTGCTCCCACTTGATCATTTCGAGCGTGACGCGGAGGTTGTGGAGAAGTGGCACAGGTAAATTGTAAAGGCAGTTCCTGGTTATTGTTTCTCAGTTCTCAAAGAATCTCGACGCTACCATGCTGAGCGGTATCCGTCAGTGCCAATGAGAGGGACGAATCGGCATCTCTCTAGATTGGTGATCACGGGTTCGCCTCTGTGTTTGCGGACGAGCTGCAGTTCCTGGGCATGTGCCGGGCCGACCGGGATCACCATCCGTCCGCCTTCACGCAATTGTTCAAACAATGGCGCGGGAATCTGCGGGGCGGCTGCCGAGACCACGATGGCGTCGAAGGGGGCCCGCTCGGGCAGGCCTTGGCTGCCGTCGCCGAGCAAGACTTCTACATTGGCGTATCCGAGTCGGGCGAGCGTGACTTGCGCAGCGCGGGCGAGCGAAGCATGCCGCTCCACGGAATAGACCTGCCGAGTAAGTTCCGAGAGCAACGCGGTTTGGTAGCCCGAGCCAGTCCCGACTTCCAGAACGGCATCCGCTGGACCCAGCGCCAACGCTTCCAACATGATAGCGACGATGTAGGGCTGAGAAATGGTCTGGCCCTCGCCGATCGGAATCGGGTGATCTTCGTACGCTTGGTCCCGATACTCCCCGGAAACGAACTCGTGCCGGGGAACGTGGAACATGGCCGCGAGCACTCGTTCGTCCCGGATTCCGCGGGCCCGTAACTGCGACTCGACCATGTTCCGGCGTTGCCCGACAAAAGCGTCCGTCTGTATTTCCGCAGCCATGGCCACAAGAATAACGCCAATCTTAACCAACTCGTCCGAATCATGTGTAGATTACGTTTCTAGTACCATGCTTGAGAAACTTCAGAGGATCAAACGGTGAGTGAAAAAGAACGATATGCTCCGGGTTGGCCGGGGATTCCTCCGCGCTGGACTTCGAGTGCGAAGAGCGGCGTGGGCACGGCTCTGAATCAGCACAGCCGGGTCTGGTTTACCACCAGCCACGGCATTCTGAACGAAGTTTATTACCCTCGGGTCGACCAAGCGTGTACACGCGACATGGGTTTGATCGTCACCGACGGCGAAAGCTTCTTCTCGGAGGAGAAGCGCCACTGCAAATTTCAAAACATCCCCTTCGCGCCCGGCGTCCCTGCTTTTGAACTGATCAACACCGATCTGCAGGGACGATACCGGATCGAGAAGGAGGTGTTGACCGATCCGTATCGCAATGTCGTGCTGCAGAAAATTCGTTTTGTTCCGTTCCGGGGCACGCTGTCTGACTATCGCATTTATGCTCTGCTTTCGCCGCACCTCGCCAATTGTGGGGCTGGAAACACGGGCTGGGCGGGAGATTACAAGAGCGTGCCGATGCTGTTTGCGCAACGCGAGGACTGCGCGCTGGCGTTTGGCTGTTCGATAGCCTGGAAGAAGATGTCCGTGGGCTTCGTCGGATACTCCGACGGCTGGCAGGATCTCTCGAAGAATTTCCACATGACGTGGGATTACACGCGTGCCGAGAACGGCAACATTGCGATGACAGGCGAGATTGACCTGGCCGCATGTGAAGGGGAGTTTGTGCTCGCGCTCGGGTTCGGAGGCATCTGGTCGGAGGCTGGCCAACGAGTACGATCGACCTTGCTGGATCCCTACGATGAGCTTCGCAAACGCTATGTGGCGCAGTGGGAAACCTGGCACGAGTCTCTGATGAAATTGGATTCGACCCCGCGTGAGCGCGATCTCTATCGCGCCAGCGTGGCCGTATTGCGCACCCATGAATCGAAAGACCTGCTGGGCGGAGTGATTGCGAGTCTTTCTATTCCTTGGGGATTTAATAAAGGGGATGAGGATTTGGGCGGATACCACCTGGTCTGGCCGCGTGATCTGGTGGAAACCGCCTTCGGATTCTTGGCAGCGGGAGCGGAAACCGACGCAGTGCGTGTGTTGCGATATCTAGAATCTACGCAGGAGGCTGACGGACACTGGGCGCAGAACATGTGGCTGGATGGGCGTCCGTACTGGAATGGCCTGCAGATGGATGAGGCGGCTTTTCCAATTCTTCTCGTCGATTGCCTACGCCGGGGTTGTCCGTCCGTTCTGGGAGGCCTCAAACGCTGGTGGAATCTGGTTCGTCGTGCCGCGGGGTTCCTTGTCCGCAACGGCCCGGTTACGCAGCAAGATCGCTGGGAGGAGGACGCGGGTTATTCGCCGTTCACCTTGGCGGTAGAGATCTCCGGACTGCTGGCTGCGGCGGACATCGCCGAGGCGGTTGGACAGAAGAGCATCGCCGAGTACCTGCGTGAGACGGCTGACAATTGGAATGACAACATTGAACGCTGGACGTACGCCACCGGCACGGACCTCGCGCGCCAGGTCGGCGTAGAGGGTTATTACGTTCGAATTGCGCCACCGGACACGGATTGCGCGCCGTCTCCCGCGGACGGATTTGTGCCCATCAAGAACCGGCCACCAGGAGCGAGCGCCGAGCCCGCGACTCACTTAATCAGTCCGGATGCGCTCGCGCTGGTGCGATTCGGCCTGCGTGCGGCAGATGATCCACGCATGCTGAATACAATCAAGGTGATCGATGCGCTGTTGCGGGTCAAGTTGCCGCAAGGCCCCTGCTGGTATCGCTACAACGGGGATGGCTACGGCGAGCACGAAGATGGATCGCCTTTCGACGGTACCGGGATCGGCCGACCATGGCCGTTGCTTGCCGGTGAGCGAGCGCACTACGAAATAATCGCAGGGCGACCGCAAATCGCCGAAGAGCTTTTGCGTGTGATGGAGTTCTCTACCGAGGGAGGGCGCCTGATCCCTGAGCAGGCTTGGGATGCCGCCGACATACCGGAGCGGGAATTGTTTGCCGGGAAACCTACGGGATCGGCGTGTCCGCTGGTGTGGGCGCACTCCGAGTACATCAAGCTCCGGCGTTCGCTTCGCGACGGAAAAGTTTTTGATCAGCCTCCGCAGACCGTGCAGCGGTACTTAATCGACAAGAAAAGATCAATCTATTTTGCCTGGCGATCGAACAATAAATGCCGGACAATGCCGCAAGGCAAGAAGTTACGGATTGTGTTGACGAATCCGGCGATGGTGCATTGGAGCTTCGACAACTGGCAAACTCAGCACGATGTCAACACCGCCGAAACTGGCTTGGGTACTCATGTCGCGGACTTCCCTACCGCCGGATTGTCGGCGGGAAGTGAGATCGTCTTCACCTTTTACTGGCTTCAGGAACCACGTTGGGAAGGCACAGACTTTTCCGTAGTGGTCGAGAATACATAAGTGCCGGATGGCTCCGTACTTCAGCTGCCTGTGTACACCAACTCAACGACCGTGCAGTCATCGTTCAGCGGCGTGCCGCCGCAGAAATTAGAGATTGCGGTAAAGATTTGGTCCATCGTTCCGGTCTTCGCCGCGAGTTCGAGGCGCGAATCTTCGAAGAAGTCCCCGCGCGCATTTTCGGCCTCGGTCACGCCGTCCGTCACCAGTACCAGCCGGTCGCCCGGTTTTAACTGGCAGTGGTCGCTTTCGTACTTGGCATCGGGCAACAATCCCACAGGAAGATTTCCGTGCGCGGGCCTTTGAACTTCTCCGTTGGAAACCACCAGCGGCTGAACGTGACCGCAATTCACGTACTCCAGATCGCCGTTGTCCCGAATGCGGGCGATGATCACGGTGGCGTATTTCTCTCCGATATTCTTGTCGGTGAAAAAGCGGTTGACGGCGGTGACGATCTCGGTCAAAGGCATGCCTGCCGTGAGCTGCGAATAAATCATCCCTTGCAAGGTAGATGCGAGCAACGCGGCGGAAACTCCCTTGCCGCTCACATCGGCCAGCACTATGGTTAAACCCTGGTCAGTGTTGACCGCGTCGAAGAAGTCACCGCCAATCTCTTTGCAGGAGAGATTTCTTCCAGCCAGCTTGGCGAATGGGACCTCGGGAATGGTAACCGCCATCAGTCGTTGCTGAATCGATGCCGCGATCGACAATTCCTGCTGGTATCGGCGACCGGCCTCCTCGGCCTGTACCAGCCGCGCGTTTTCAATGAGCGACGCGGCTTCTGTCGCGATCGCGTGCAGGATGTCATTGCTCACACCGGAAATATCACGTGAGGCAAAGCGTGAGTCCACGTAAAGAGCGCCCATGACTTCCGCCGAGATCGCGGCTCCCGGCGCTTCCGTACCCCGAGTGGCCTGGACCTGCGGCTTGCGCAGAGGCACGCAGATCACGGTACGAAGATCGTACGCCACGATGCTTTTGCGGCCGGTGAGGTCAGCCGACCGGCTGGTATCGGTCAACACGAATTCGGAGTTGGACTTGAGCGCGTCTTCGAGAATTGAGTGCGAAATGGTCTTGTCGTCCAGCAGCGGTTCACCCTTGGAGTTGCGGCCGGCAGCCAGCCGCAAGTCCCCCACGCCGTTCTTCATGTACACGTATGCTCGTTCAGCCCGAGTCAGCTTAAGAGTTACATCCAGCAGGGTCATCAGGATTTCATCGAGCACACCGATGGTATTCAGCTTGCGGGCCGCTTCCAGAAACAGAACCAGCTTTTCCAGGTCCGTGGTCTCGTCGGAGATGTGCATCCCGGAGATCTGACTCAGGAACTCGCGGGCGGAGTTGGTGGTCCCGTGTTGCGGATTGAAGATTACGTAGGCAACTTCACGAACCCCGAACTCCAGGCGGTCGTTGCGCTCCAGGGTCTTCCGTTCCACGCGTTCGCCGTTTACGAACGTGCCATGTTTGCTTCCGAGATCGACCACGCTGAACACGCCGTTCTCCGAAATGATCTGGGCGTGGTCGCGGGAGACACGTGGATCGGCAATGACCAGATCTTTATCGACCTTTCGGCCCACGCCGAAAGGACTGTGATCGAGGTTGATAACACGCTGCTCATTCCCCTGGACGAACACCAGCGTCGGGAAGATCCCAGAACCGGTTCCGGAAGACGGGCCAATTATGGTTTGGAAATCCATGTAGCGCCTGCACAGCTCCTTAAAAGTGTTACAGGAATAATGACAGCATCGAAGGCCGATGGGAAGAGGCTAAGAAGGTTTCACCAGCAGACCATGACTCCGTTTCAGAACGTCCAATTTCAAGCCGCCCCGCGATGGAACGTGGCAATCGCCTCCGTCTCGGTGTCGTAGACCTCGAATACGGTAACTAATTTTGTGATTTGCAGGACATCGCGCAATCGCTGACCCAGTCCGCTCAACTTGATTTCCGCGCCACCCGCGCGCGCGGAGGAGTAAACACCCACCAGGATGCCGAGACCTCCGCTGTCGATATAAGTCACCCCCGCAAGGTTGAGCACGACCTGACGCGTGGTAGTCAAAACGCGCTTGAGATTCTCGCGGAGCGCCGCCGCTTCCTCCCCGAACACGATACGGCCATGACAAGAAAGGATCGTAACTCCGTCGTCCTGCCGGGTTTCAATCTTGAGAGTCATTCGATTCTCCGGACACCACCTGGCGTCGAAGAAGCCTAACGCGGGCGGCGAGGGAATGCAAGCTCAGGCGATTTACGCGTCGTGATCGAAGATTTGCGCACCGGGCATGTTGAAATCAGCGAAAGCACACGCCAGCAACAACACGACGACAAGCGGAATAGCCAAGCTCGTCCATAAAGGCAACGCCCAGGCCTTTTGTACTGTGTCCACCGGCAGGCCGAAGGAAGCAATTACCAAAGCGGTCGAGGCCAGCCAGGGCCAGAAAATCACCGACCCGCAGATCACGAGGGTGATACGCTTGAGGCGGTTCTTTCCCCAAAGAATTCGCCAGTTCCCGACCACGAACAAGATTCCGGGCAACAAGAATATTTGGTTATACGGAGCAGCCTTGGGGATGACGAGAACCGTGATCGCGAGCACGAGTACAAGCATCAGATTGAAAGCCTGCGAGTCGGTCGACGCACGCCGAAATCGCCAACACAGAACTGCCAAAGCCGCCAGGGTCAGGCCCGCGAGCAGCCTTCCCAACTCGGGTGTGATCAGCAAATCGAGCACCGATCCTGCGCCATCGTTATACTTCCGGTAGGCGGCAACGGCTTCAAGAAAGTGTGGGACCCAACCGGGTAACACATACTGGGCCGCAGCCAGAAGAATCGCCAGCGTCGAGACAAATCCCCACACGAAACTTTGGCGGCGATGCCAGTCACTGAATGCCCACAGTAGCAGCCACGCAACCAAAGGCAAGACCAATTGTGGCTTGACGGTTGCGAGCGCCAGCAAGACTCCGGCTAAAGCGAGATGTCGCGAGGCAAGCAAGGCGGCGGAAGCCGCGACCAACCCGCCGACGAGCAGGCTCAACTGTTGAAGCTTGATCCCTTGCAAGACCTGAAAACTCCCGAGCGTCAGCACAATCAGAATCGCCGCTGTCGTGAGCGCGGGACGCCAGCGCAGCGTGCGCAACCAAAGCAGCACGCTAGCGATAGTCAGTGCAATCAGAAACCATCGAAACCCAGCTTGCACATCGGGGAACGGGAGCGCGACGGTCGGCGCGAGAAGAAACACAACATACACCGGATAAGCAAAGCCCTGCTGATCTTGCGGATCCAGCGGTCGCGTAGGGTCTAACGCGCGGCCGTAGTAGCCGATCTGAATTTCGCGCGTAACTTCAGGACTGTAGGGGTCGCGATGGTGTAAGAGCAATTCTCTGGCCCCAAGCCAGCGAGGATACAAGTCTGAAAGATTTCCACGCGGAATTCCGTGAAGCGCAGCCTCGACTCGCTGATGACCAATCAAGATGTGCTGCACGTAGAACCACATGCTTCCGGCAACAAGGAGAGCCAAAGGGAGAACGAGTTTGGAATTTCTTTGCAGCAGTGGGCAAAGATGCAATCGTCTCATGTTACAACTTCTATGGCGATCCCCGTTGCAGGGGGTTATTAATATGACGGTGGCCAAGAGACTTGCTGAGCTCTCGCGCTGTGCCGTTTCTAACGCCACGTCTCCACAACTCTGATGGCCGAAGCTTGGTTCCACCTCCTAAGTCCTGACCGCAGAATCGCGGCTCCCCGGCGGCGTTCTTCTACTGGTCATTCAAAGGAGCTAAAGAGGAATGGCTGATACACAGGTTCGCGAATTTGCCAAGAATCTATCGCTACTATTGGCACTGGTCCCGCTACCCATCCTGGTCGCAAACCACTCTGCAGAAATGCAGAAGGGCACCGACTTCCACGAATTTTACGCCGCTGCAAGAATGGTCCTCGCCGGGCGTGGCCACGACCTCTACACAGCAGCGGCACAGGACGAGTTTCAGGTCTGCTATTTTAGCGGTAAAGGCACGTATTTTAACCACCCGCCGTTTGAGACCTTGCTTTACCTGCCATTTGCCCTCTGTTCCCCGCGATATGCCCACTGGCTGTGGTACGTACTGAGCGTCGGGCTTCTGTTCGCGGTTGCAAAGCTGCTCGTTCGGCATGTGCTTCAGGGGTACGACTCCAGGGTTGTGCTGTGCCTGTTCTTGCTGTTTGTCCCGCTCCTTTTGAATTTTCTTCAAGGACAGGATTCCGCGCTATTGCTTTTGGTACTGACCTCCACTTTCGTGGCCCTCAAAAACAGGCAGGAGTTCGCCGCAGGATGTCTCCTGGCATGCGGTTTATTCAAACCCCACCTGGTCCTGCCGGTTTCAATTGCATTGCTACCGAGCACAGGAAAGAAATTCCTAACTGGTTTTGCCTCGGTCGCGATCATCCTTTCACTTTTATCGGTGGGGATCTGTGGATGGGACGTTTTCGCCGCGTATCCCCGGTTCGTTTGGGCATCGCAGAAGCTGCCTCTGGCCGGAATTCACCCCGAGCAAATGGCAAATCTCCGCGGGCTGATCTTGCGACTCTTCCCTCAGAGGGCTCCGATCGACCTCGGATTGATCCTGGCCGCATCCCTCTTGGTTCTTTCGCTGGCGATTCGCGGATGGATCACCGCAAGAAGTCGAAGTAAGTGGAGCGTGGATCTCGGCTTTGCGAATGTGGTGATAGCCGGGACGCTAGTGAGTTACCATCTCAGCCCGCACGATCTGACTATTCTGCTCCTGCCGTTAACGTTAATCTTTAGCTACATTCGCACGACCACCGCAATCCCGACTAGGATGTATCTTGCCTTGACCGGGTCATTAGCCGTCATTTTCCTTCCCCCGCTGGACCTGTTTCTGTTGCGCGAACAGATGTATGCGTACGCGAGTCTGCCGGTCCTCATACTTTTTGGGCTTATTCATATCGAGATGAGGAGATGCGCCGCCGTTGGAGGCAGGAACGCTATCCCGGCTTTGGGTAGGTGACTCGCGATTGTGAACAGCTGGCTGCAATAACGGCTGCGACTGTGAGGACGGGAAAAGCAAACAGGGTGTACTCCGGAACGAGGGCAGCTGCGCTGAGTCGCGCTGCCGGCATCAAGAGCGAGCAGAGTGAGAGAACGATTGCCGTCATCCACTGCCACAATTGACATCCAAAGGCTAACTTGACTAAAGACCTCGGGACAAAACCCGAGCTCCAGATCACGCGTCGCTGAGCCAGCAACACGAGCAGAGCCGGAAGCAGCACCGGCTGATTGTAACCGGCCAGTTTGGGCAGAACGGCAAGCGTCACCGCGCTGACGCAGGCCAATGCCCACGCGAAATCCTTCGATCCCGGTGAAGCCTTCCTGCAGTTCCAGCAGCTCACGAACAGGATGCTCACGAGCCCGACTGCCGCAAGCTTCGCGACCAGCGACGGTAGAAATAACTGGAGAACCGAGGGGTCAGCGCCGTAAGCCGGGTATTCCCGGACCGCCCTGAGGAACCTCACGATCCAGTGCGGCGAGACCGCTTCTGCGGCGATGAATAACGTCGTCATGGTCGCAGCAAAGCAGTAGATTAAACGCTTCCGTTCGTGCCATCGAGCTGCTGCCCAGAGCAAGAACCAGAGAATGACCAGTCCCGAAACGTCCGGCTTGAAAGTCGCGAGCGCCAGTAGGAATCCGCTGAGCATCAGCCAATTGCAAACTGCCGCCGCCGCCCCCCCAGCGAGGAAAAAAAGACACAATGCCGCGAGGTTTTGCATGTGAAACTCAAGCACAGCGGGATAAGTGCTCAATACCAGAACAATTCCTGTGATAGTTGGCAGAAGCCTGGGACGGAATCCGACGGCGTACATCCACAGAGGAACACTGCATCCGGTTACGAACAGCAGGAGCCAGCGGAAAACTTCCTGCACCGTTCGAAAAGGCAGCGTCAAGGTTGGCGCCAGCAAGAATCCTACGTACAAAGGATAAACGAAGCTCTCCTGGAACGCGGGATCTGACGGATTTGACGGATTGAGGGGCCGTCCATAGAAGCCGATCTGGATTTCGCGGGTAACGTCTGTTCCATAGGGATCGCGGTGGTGCAACAGCGCTTCGCGAGCGCCCAACCACCTGGGATAAAGGTCCGAATTGTTTCCGACAGGTACTCCTTTGGCCAACGCCTGCGCCGTATGCGTGGGGACAAGAATTGTTTCCGCCCAACGCCACACACCAAAAGCAACCAGCAGGGACGCGGCTAGTCCGAGCCACGGCAGCACCGTGGATCGGCTAACTACTCTCGGGGAGCCTAGCTGGCGCAAGGGCATTCTGATCATCTGATGCCATCCGTCATTTTCGTGGTGGTAATGGAGTCCGCGAGTCTTAACCGCTCACTTCCGCATTTTGCAAACCGCACGTTTCTTTCGTTTGAAATGAAATCCCCCCGGCAATTCCAAACAGCCACAGCAGGAGAATCCAACCCATTAGTGCGTACCGACTGCTCCGCGTCAGCAGGAGCAATTGCAGAGGCGAGAAGAACAATACCGTGATCGCGGCAATAGTCAGAAAATCGTTCCATCCGCGAAGCTTGCCTTTGCCCAGCAATTCGTTCGTGAGTAAAAAGATGGGTAGCATAAGCATGCTCAAGTCGTACCCCAGGGCGTGATAGCTAACAAGTACCGTCGCAACCGCGCTCAGCGAGAACTTCAGGTCCACGAGATTGGCGCCCGCCCGGCAGCGCAATGCCGCGAACAAGAGCAGTCCCACCGAGGATGCGGACGCAACCATGAAGACGGCGGAACCGCCATGCAGGAGCAAGTAGAAAATCCCACGCAGGTTCGGCATGTCTGAAGGCATGATCGCACCCTGCGCCATCGTGTCCTCGAGGTGCAGCACGTAGCGTGGGTATTGCAGCGTTGCTTCGCTGCCCACGATGAAAACGGAGACTACGGCTAACACGGCTGCGATCAGGAAAAATCCATACAATACCTTCTTCCTTCCCTGCACCAGCAAAAGGAAGATGAACGGCAGGATGAGGTGGGGCTTGAACAGCCCAAGCGCAAGCCAGCCTCCGGCGAAGATGTCACGATTCCTTTTCAGGCAAATGAACCCGAGGGTGTACAGGAACAAAAGCAGAATAGCGTCCTGCCCCTGAAGCAGGGCGAAACAAATCGGAAAGAAGCCCAGACTGGCGACGACAAAAAAGGCCACGGAGTGACCTTGGAGATTAGGCAGATGAGGCCGCAACATGAACGGCAGGCAAATCAGCATCGCCAGATTTGCCAGCGTCCACAGCGCAAACGCAGTGGGATAAGAAACGTAGGTGAACGGAGTGAACAACGCAGCCTCGAACGCAGGATGGTTGTAAGGCAGTGCATCGAGGCGAATGGCAACGTCGGGTGAGAACTCTCGTTGCACTTTAAACTCCGTCTTCTTGTCGTACAGTTGGTGTCCCAGACCCTGTCGCACCATCGTCCCTGCGCAGTAGTAGATCGTGAAGTCCGAGTCCCCCTTCCGAATCGAGTCCCGCACATCCCAAAAGACCATCAGGTGGATCAGCACCATGCCGATCAGGTAGATGAAAACAGCCGATTTCAGTTTCGAGGCTTGCATGAGTTAAGAACCATGTCCTTCGCTGCCCCAGATGAAAACAAAACGAAGATTTTTCAACAAGCTATCCCGAAGAGGTAACGCCCTCAGCAAAGGCGAGGCGATTTTATACCGTGGGATGCCGCGCGAGGTATTATCTTCGGACTGGTGATGGACCTCCTGCAAACGCGTCGCGTATTCGTAATCATTCTTGCTTTGGGTCTTTTCACCATGGCGGCGCGTAGTGTGACGGACCCTGACCTTTGGTGGCACCTGCGCACTGGACAGCTTATCGTTCAAACGCACGCCGTCTTCCACACCGACCCCTATTCCTTCACGCGGTTTGGCCAGCCGTGGGTTGATCATGAGTGGTTGTCCCAGGTTCTGATCTTTGGCTTGTATCGGCTGGCGGGATGGGGTGGACTGATCGTGGGATTCGGCGCGGTGATTGCCGCTTCTTTTCTTGTGGTTTTCCTTCGATGTCCGGGGCGCCCTTACTTCGCCGGGGTGATCACGTTGCTGGGCGCATTTGCATCGAGTCCCAGTTGGGGTGTTCGTCCCCAAATGTTTACTTTGCTCTTGGCCAGCATCCTTCTCCTGATTCTGGAGCGTTCTTACGAGCGCCCCAAATTTCTGTGGTGGACGCCTTTGCTGATGCTGCTTTGGGTGAATCTTCATGCCGGATATGCACTGGGGATCGCGCTAATGGTCTTTTTCCTGGTTGGCGACGCGTTAGATTCTGCCTTTGGTTCCAAGAACGGCGTTCAACCTACAGCACGGTTTCGAACCCTCGCCTTCGCAATTCTGGTTTGCATCGCAGTGGTCCCGCTCAACCCGTATGGCGCGGCAATGTACGCCTACCCGCTGGAGACGCTCCGTTCGCGAGCCATGCAGAGTTACATCGGCGAATGGCTTTCGCCCGACTTTCATCAGCACAGGTATCTCCCGGCGCTCGTCCTGATCCTGGCGACAATTGGCTTGCCGGCGCTCTCACCGCGGCGCTTGCGTCCACGAGAAGTCCTGCTCCTGCTGGTGACAACCTATGCGGCACTCCGTTCGGTAAGGCACATACCGATTTTTGCTGTGGTTGCGGTTCCTATCCTGAGTGCACTGATGCTGGCCTGGCTGCGGGATCGCCCAGTCGCGAAGAGACTTGAGGGGAAACAAACCCCTATGTCTCCCGCCAAGGTATCGCTCAATGCGATCCTACTGGCGGCCTTTCTCGTTTTCTCAGTCGCCCGGGTTCGCTATGTGACGCGACACCAGCCTGATGCCGAGGCGAAAGACCTTCCTGCGGCTGCAGTTTCCTTTATTGCTGCAACGCGACCTCCCGCTCCGATCTTGAATCACTACAACTGGGGCGGATATTTCATATGGAGGCTCTATCCGGAGTACCGGGTCTACATCGACGGTCGCGCAGATCTCTATGGCGACGCGTTCATGGACGACTTGGCCACTGCTTACTATCTGAAAGGCAATTCGTGGCGAAGCCCGTTGGAGAAATGGGGAATTCGAACCGTGGTTCTTCCGCCGGACGCTCCTGTTGTCACGGCTCTGCGGGCCATGCCTGATTGGGAGACGATCTATGCCGATAAACAGGCTGTAGTCTTGACCAAGAGACCCCACTAGCCTGGATTATTCACGAGGTCTCTAGCCAAAAGAGAAAGGATGCTCTAAAAGGAATGATGAACACTGGGTTTCGCCACCCAGCATTCCCTTTCGGAGCATCCATCGCTTGATACAAAGTGTTTTACCACAGCTGACCTTCTCCTTCTACCGTCATCAACCCATCCGCGCCGATTTTTCCGGCGGCCAGATCACCAGCGACGCCGGTCTGTTGCCCTTGCGCGCCTTCGATCAGCGCTATCATCTGACTCGGGACTGGGCCGAAGGCCTCAGCGACCCGCGTCAAAAAGAACGCGTGCAGCACGATGCACCGGCGCTGCTGCGGCAACGGATCTATCAGATCGTCGCCGGATACGAAGATGCCAATGACGCCGATCGTCTGCGCCACGATCCCATGTTGCAGATCGTCGCCGATCAGAAACTAGGAGTCGCGCTCGGCTCCCAGCCCACGCTCAGCCGTTGGGAGAACGCTCCCGCGGGACGCGATCTGGTGCGCTGGAACGACCGACTGTGCGAGCAGTTCATCCGCCTCTGCGGCGAGCAGGTCCGCCAGCGCGGCGAGATCCTGCTCGATCTCGATTCCACCGACGATCCTACCCACGGCCAACAGCAACTCAGCTTCTTCAACGGCGCCTACGGCCAGCACATGTATCATCCGATGCTGGTCTTCGAGCGCCACACCGGATGCCTGCTGGCGGCTCGCCTGCGGCCGGGAAACGCCTCCAGTCATGCCCGCATCGTACCCATGCTGTTGCGCCTGGTGCCGCGTCTGCAGGCCGCGTTCCCCGACGTGAAAATCAAACTGCGTGGCGACGCCGGTTTCGCTCTGCCACTTCTCTATCGGTTCTGTGAGTTCTTCGACATCGAGTATGCCATCGGCATCCCCGCCAACTGCGTCTTTAAACAACGTGCCGAACCGCGGCAGAAACAGTTGCAGCGGCGCTATCGCCGCACCCAACTCCCGCAGCGCAGTTTCTCCAGCTTCCGCCACCGCGCCCGTTCCTGGCCGCGGCAGCGCCGCATCTGCTACAAGGCCGAGCACACCGCCACCGGAACCAACTTGCGCTTCGTAGTTACTAACTGCGCCGGTCGCGCCGCCGAGGTCTTCGCTTTCTACAATGATCGCGGCGAGTGTGAGAACCGCATCGAGGAGTTCAAGAACGGCTTCCGCGCCGACCGCTTGAGCTGCCACCGCTTCCTGGCTAACGCCTTCCGCCTGCTCCTGCACGCCGCCGCCTACAACCTGGTCAACCTGTTCCGTCTGCAGTTGCCTCAGCCTTGGCGCTCAGCCCAGATTGAAACTCTACGCGCCCAGCTCTTCAAAATCGGCGCCCGCGTCCGCCACACCGCCCGCTGCATCCGCTTCCACCTCGCCAGCGCTTGGCCCTTTCAGAACTTGTTTTGCTCCGCCACGCTCGCCGTTAACAGCAGTTGATCCGCCCCCTGCCCCCAACTCAGACTTTCCACCAGCAGTCCAGTGGAGCCGTCCCCAAAAACCTTCCCCCACCCGGTCCCGCCCCAGTTTCGTTCCCCACGGCCTCTGACCCGCTCCATCCCTTATCGATCCATGCTCTTGATCCCACCTCCCCCACACAAATCTCAGCTCTGATGAATTAAGCAGGCTAGGGGTTTCTACTCTAGATTCTCCTTGGCTCGGACCGGGGAGTAAACAACTCTGGAAAAACCATTGGGTTCCGGTCTTTGACCTACAAAACACGTGCTTTCACAGGCTAAAATCCATATCAGCCCTTCCCCGACCTCTCTGTTCAGGAGAAACTATGGTCACTACCCAACAGCGAACAGATGCAACAAATTGTCGCTCGACTAAGTAGCCTCAGGGTATGATTGGGTCGGGGGAATTTGAGGACAACTCTTTCCCCTCTAAACCTTTGATTCGAAAAAAGCAAGCGATCTGGCGCAAGGGTGGGCAAGTGCGCATAGAATTGCACAGCATCAGGTGGGAGTTTCCGCCTTCTGGATTGGGGCAAGGAGGTCGTGAATGAAGAAGATTTTCCGTAGGCTTTGGTCGGATGATGAGGCACAAGATATCGCAGAGTATGCGGTCATGTTGGCGGTGATCCTGGTTATTGTTGTGGGCACGATCCGTCTTATCGGCAGCAATGCAAATAATGTGTTCTCTTCCGTTGCCAGTTCAATCGGGCAATAGGAATCCCGGGACGGCTGCGTTTCGGGCGTGGTTCGCGAGTTCTCGTGGCGGAAAGGACAGCCTCGCCGTCGGGTTGTGTTTTGGCAGTCCAGCCAAGCTTGGGCGTCCAACGCGAGATTTCGATTTTTGAGGAGCAGTGATGAATCGCAACCGGCTCTTGTTAATCGGGTTTATCGCCCTGGCACTGGGCGCGTTTGTGAGCCTTGTCGTTTATCGTAATCTGGAGTCCAGGGCAGGCTCAAAAGCCCCCCCGGGCGAAGACGTAGTGGTCGCCTCGGACGACCTGCAAGTAGGAACGAAGATAGAGGACAAAGACATCCGCTTGGTCCACTTCCCTAGTGGCAACCTGCCTGTCGGCACATTTCACCAGAAGACGAAGGTTGTGGGTCGAGGCGTCGTACTGCCGATTGCCCGAGGAGAATTTGTCTTACCAAACAAACTGGCGGGAGAAAATGCCGGCTCCGGTCTTCCTTCTTTGATTCCGCCGGGCATGCGAGCGGTCTCGGTGCGAGTGAACGACACCACCTCGGTTTCGGGGTTTGTGTTGCCTGGAACGCGCGTCGATGTACTGCTGACGGGAAATCCGCAAGGATCGAACGAGCAGCAGACTACGACCGTGCTGGAAAACGTAGCCGTCATTGCAACTGGCCAGAGGCTGGATCACAACTCTGCCGGCGAGGCGCAGAGCGTTCCCGTGATCACGTTGCTGGTGTCTCCGGATGATGCTGAGAGACTTACACTGGCTAGCTCTCAAGGCCATATTCAACTGGCCCTGCGCAATCCGCTCGATACCGAACAGACAGACGTGGCCGCAGTGAAAGCCAATTCTCTGTACAAGGGCTCCGAGCCAGCACCGGCGGCCGCGCCGAGCAGGCCCAGGCACGTAGTCCAGGCCCCTCCCTCAATCCCGACTGCTTATACGGTCGAGGTGTACAAGGGAGACAAGAAGGAAGAGGAAAAATTCTAAGCTAAGTCAGGGTGGCGAGGTTACAAACCATGTCGATCCGCTCCCGCAAGTGGGAGAACCGTGAAGCGCGCGCTGGCAAACTGGCAGGAATGACGTTTGGCATTCTGCTTGTGCTCAGCGTGATTGCCGCGACACAATCTCAAGAACAATCTGCGTCGCCGCAACCTGTGCAACCGCAAACCGCGCCTCAGGTGGCCGCGCCACAGCAACCAGCGCCTGCGGCTGCCCCGTCGCAAGACGCTCCTCAGGGACCTGCGGCCTCGGCACAGACTCCGACCGAAGCCGAGTCGCACGGCGCCGCACCGTTGCGCGTGATGGTTGGGAAGTCGCTGCTCATCAACACTACGGAGCGCCTGAAGAGAGTCTCGGTAACCGATCCTGGCGTGGCGGACGCCATCGTCGTAACGCCAACGCAAATCCTGGTGCATGGACGGTCTGCCGGCGAAGTCTCTTTGTTGATTTGGGACGAACTGGAGCGCTCCCGCAGCTTTGATCTGCGCGTGGATGTGGACGTCAGTGCGACCGCCGAGGAAGAAAGGCGAGTTTTTCCTGACGAACAGATCACCGTCACTCCTTCCCGTTCCGCGATTGTGCTTTCCGGTCACGTAACCACCGAGGACATCGCCAAGCGCGCAGGTATGATTGCGGAGGCCTACTCGAAGAATGTTGTGAACGTGCTCACTTTCGGCCCGGTTGGCGCGCAGGAAGTTCTGCTCGAGGTGAAGTTCGCCGAGGTGGATCGTAGTGCGGCGTTGCAACTGGGAATTAATTATATTCTGCCCGGAAGCGGTCATACGACTGGAACGCTGAGCACAGGACAATTCGGAGGAAGCACGATTTCGACCAGTGCCACCACCACGACCACCGCCCCCAATGGCTCGACTACGACCACTACCGCGGGCACAGCTCCTACCATCAACGTCACCAACCCCTTGAACCTCTTTCTATTCCGGACTGACATCAACTTTGGGGTTGTGGTCCAGGCCTTGCAGCAGAAGAACCTGTTACAGATCCTTGCAGAACCGAACTTGATAGCGGTGAACGGCAAGGAAGCGAGCTTCCTGGCAGGAGGAGAGTTTCCCTTCCCCATCGTCCAGCCTGGGCAGGGTTTCACTGCAGTCAGCATTTCGTTTAAAGAATTTGGGGTCAGGCTGAGATTCACTCCGGTGATCATGCCCAACGGAAATATTCACTTGCGCGTGGTGCCGGAAGTAAGTCAACTGGACTTTGCCGATGGGCTTACGATTTCTGGCTTTAACATCCCAGCGTTGAGCACGCGCCGCGCCGACACGGAATTTGAGCTGCAGGACGGGCAGAGCTTCGTGATCGCGGGTCTTATCGACAATCGGCTCACCAACATCGGCAACAAAATTCCGGGGCTCGGCGACATTCCGATTCTGGGCAATCTGTTCAAGAGCAAGAATTTGCAAAAGAGCAATACGGAACTGATGGTGTTATGCACCGTGCACCGCGTGTCGCCCAGTAGCCAACCGCCTCCCGGACCCAGCGACCCGCAGCCGTACCTTGATAAGGACAAGTTTGATGGAAAGAAGCCATCGGGCGGCGGTAGCAAGTGAGCTCTGGTGATGGTCGAGGCGTCGTGCGGGTGTTCGGCGCCGTCGTTTTTGCAATAGGGAATCTGTAGGAGAAGTGGCAGCGTCATGCCCGAACTTTCGGTGGTAATTGTTGCAGCAGATAACGAGCAGCGGGCCGTTTTGCAGGTTTTGGTGGACGGTACCAGCGTGGCGCGCGCCGCGCACAGTCACGCCAGTTTTCCGGTAGCGGCAACCGACCCTCTGGTGCACCGGATCCAAACCTTAAAAGCTGATGTTGTCCTGGTGGATATCCCCGCGGATAACGCGATCCAGGCTTTACGGGCGATTGAACTGCTCCATCAGGAACTTCCGACTTTGGCGCTGTTCGCCATCGGCAGCATCTCGCAACCCCAGGTGATTGTTGGCGCAATGCGCGCCGGGGCGCGCGAGTTTATCGAAAGGCCCACGACTACAACTGACCTCCTGGAAGCATTTGTCCGTCTGACGGCGGCCCAACGAAAGGTGAATCGGGAAGGAACCAGCGGCAAGGTTTTTACCGTCGTGAACGCAAAAGGAGGAGGAGGCGCCACTACGGTCGCGGTGAATCTTGCCCTGGCTTTGCAGTCCGCTCACGGCAACACGGCCCTCGTGGACCTGGCCCCTCTTGGACACACGGCGCTGCACATGAACCTGAAGCCGCTGTTCAATGTGACGGACGCGATCCGAAACCTACATCGTCTCGACAGTTCCCTGTTGGAAAGCTTCATGACCCGGCATGGCGGTGGCTTGCAACTGCTCGCCGGCCCCAGTACACCGGTCGCGGTGGAACCCTCCACCGCCGAGTTCGCCAAATTGTTCGATATGCTGATGGGTCAGTTTCGTTATGTGGTCGTTGATGCTTCTACGCGGATTGATGCGACGACCCGACTGGTTTGTAGTTTGTCCCAAACCGTGTTGATGGTGGTGAACGCCGATGTTGCGTCTCTGTGGAGCGCAGCCCGGGTTCAGCGGTATCTCGGAGAAGGTGGCGGCCGTGAAAAAGTGAATCTTGTGCTGAATCGCTTCCGCAAAATCCCCGGATTCAGCGAGGCCGACGCCGAAGCCGCCGCCGGGGTAAAGTTGCTGTGGAAGATCCCCAACCAGTATTTTGCAGTATCCACCGCCATTGATCGCGGGGTGCCGGTGGTGGTGCAAAATCACACCGAAATCGCTCGGGCATTCGCAGGTCTGGCGGCTCGGCTGACGGAAAATGATCTGGATGTAAAGCGCAAAGCTTGGTCATTATTCAAGACGGTTTAGATTTAGCCCGGTTCAGGCATTAGGACACTCAGGCAGACTTCATGGCGAATTTGCAGACCTTCGAAAGAACGGAATACCAGCAGGTAAAAGCGGACCTCCACCGCAAGATTCTTGATCGTCTCGACCTTGAAAAACTGGGCCGAACTCCGAGCGACGCGGCAAGGGACGAAGTTCTCACGCTGATCCGCAACACGGTGAACAGCGAAGCCGTGCCTCTCAGCTTCGCGGAGCGGGAACGGCTCTCGCGGGAGATTCTGGACGAAATCTTCGGCCTCGGCCCACTGGAGCCATTGCTTAAGGACCCAACCGTCTCCGACATTCTGGTGAACCGTTTCGATCGTGTTTACGTAGAGCGAGCGGGCAAGCTCGAGCCCACTGGACTAAGCTTCAAGGACGATTCGCACTTGATGCAGATCATCGACCGGATTGTCTCGCGAGTAGGACGCCGCGTGGATGAGTCTTCGCCGATGGTGGATGCGCGTCTACCGGACGGCTCCCGTGTGAACGCCATTATTCCGCCGCTTGCCATTGACGGGCCCTGCCTTTCCATCCGGCGTTTCGGCCGCGACCCAGTTACGGCGCGTAACATGATCCAGAATAAGACCCTGACCGAGCCCATGCTGGAACTGCTCTCCGCCATGGTCAAGGGGCGGCTCAACCTCCTGATCTCCGGTGGAACCGGCGCCGGCAAGACCACTTTGCTCAACGTACTCTCAAGCTACATTCCAGAATCCGAGCGCGTGGTCACCATCGAGGATGCGGCCGAACTGCAAATGAAGCAGAAACACGTGGTGCGGCTTGAAACCCGCCCGCCCAACATTGAAGGCAAAGGCGCGGTGCGGCAGAGGCAGTTGGTCATCAACAGCCTGCGTATGCGGCCTGACCGCATCGTGGTGGGCGAGGTGCGCGGTGAAGAAGCGTTCGACATGCTGCAGGCCATGAACACCGGCCACGAGGGTTCGCTGACCACGGTACACGCCAATGCGCACCGCGACGCCCTCGCCCGACTGGAAAGTATGGTGTCCATGGCCAACCTCAATCTTCCGGAGCGGGCCATGCGGCAGCAGATCGCGTCCGCCATTCATGCCATTGTGCAGATCGCGCGTCTCTCCGATGGAACCCGTAAAGTAATTTCGATTTCCGAGGTCACCGGCATGGAAGGCGAGGTTATTTCCCTGCAGGACATTTTCGTGTTCGAGCGGACCGGAATCGACGAAAGTGGCAAGGTCCGGGGCGTTTTCCGCGCCAGCGGGATCCGGCCCCGATTTGCCGATCGCCTGGCTACCGGCGGTTGCCGGCTGCGCCCAGCGCTATTTGACTCTCGAGTGGAGGTCTAACTAAGTCTCGCGAAAACGCGAGCGGAAAATCATGCTGGCAATTATCGCCATACTGGTGTTCGTGGTCGTCGCGTTGGGTGTTTTTGCTCTGGCCTCTCTATTCGACCAACGCAGCGCCCAGGCTCGGCTTCTGCGCGAACGGTTGGCAACGGTAAAGGAAGCGGCCACCCGCGAGCCCAGCGTGGAACTCGCTCTTCTGCGCGACGAAATGCTGAGCAAGATTCCGGCGATTGACAACCTGCTCCGCCGCTCCTCGCGAATTTCGAACCTGCAACCATTCCTTGAACAGGCGGACCTGAAAATACGCGCCGGCAACATCCTCGTCCTTTGCGCGATCAGTTCCCTGGCGTTGGGCGCAGTGGGGTTCCTCGCGGCTGGATCTATGCCCGCGAACCAAGCTCTACTTTTTGCCCTCGTTGGTATGGTTCTCGGCGGATTCCTTCCCTACTCTTACGCCTCCTATCGCCGTACCAAGCGTTTCCAAAAATTCGAGGAGTTGTTTCCCGAAGCCATCGACACTCTGGCCAGAGCGGTGCGTGCCGGCCACGCCTTCACAACCGCACTGGAGTTGATCGCAAACGAACTCTCGGAACCTGTTGCCTCAGAATTCCGTAAGCTCTTTGAAGAACAGAAGTTTGGCCTGCCTGTCCGCGACGCTTTGATGAACCTCGCGGATCGAATGCCGCTAGTGGATGTGAAATTCTTCGTTACGGCCGTAATGCTGCAGCGCGAAACCGGTGGCAATCTCGCCGAAATCCTCGATAACCTTTCCTATGTGATCCGGGAACGCTTCAAAATCATGCGCCAGGTGCGCGTATACACGGCCCAAGGACGTCTCACCATGATGCTGCTGATGGGATTGCCTCCGGTCATCGTGGTCACGATGTTGCTGACCAGTCCGGCGTTTATCCGACCGTTGTTCTACGACCCCATAGGACACTTTCTGGTGGTCGCTGGCATCGTGTTGCAGACCATGGGATATTTTGTGATTCGGAAGATTATTCAGATTCAGGTTTGAGCTGAGAAATGGCACTTGCGCTCACACTCGTCGTGTTCCTGACCATCGCCCTGGTCGTGTTTTCCTTTGGGGCGGCGGCCTACGCGCCGTCTTCCCTGCTCGGTTCCCGCTTGCGCGCACTGGGATGGCAACGGACCAAGGCTCCGGAGAAGCCAGCACTCAAAGAGCGTCTGGAGCAAGCGCTCGATCCTTTCAGCAGAGCCATACCTCTGTCACCGAGCGAAGTCTCGCGCGCCCGGCGCTGGTTGATTCAGGCTGGTTATCGCGAATCGCGGCACATGACGGTGTACGTGGGCAGCCGTCTGGCAGCCGCGATTTTCGGGTTCGCGCTGGTCATCGCGAGTAGTGGCTTCGACTCCCCGGTCTTGATGGTTAGCGTGGGTGCGTTTGGATTCTTTCTACCCCGGTTTGTGCTTAAACGCATGATCAAGGGCCGCCAGCAGCGAATCAAGCTGGGTTTACCGGACGCATTGGACCTTACCGTGATCTGCGTCGAAGCCGGATTGGCCCTCGATCAGGCGATGATGCGCGTCGGCCAGGATCTGCATCACGCCCATCCCGAACTGAGCGACGAGTTCCACCTGGTGAATTTGGAGATGCGAGCCGGTAAACCCAGAGCCGAAGCCCTGCGCAACCTGGTAGAGCGCACCGGAGTCGACGACCTTCGTTCGCTGGTGGGCACGTTAATACAAACCGATCGCTTCGGCACCAGCATCGCGCAGGCCCTGCGGGTACACTCGGATTCCCTGCGGACGGAGCGCCGGCAACGGGCGGAAGAACAAGCTGCCAAAACCACCATCAAGATGGTAATTCCCCTGGTTTTATTTGTCCTCCCCTCGATCATCTTTGTCACTCTGGGCCCGGCGATCATCGAGCTTATTCGGACGCTATCGCCCGTGGTAGGACACTGACAAAGCCGTCGGTCTAGAATTTAGAGATCATCAATCCGAGATCGTCAATTTAACGATCATGAAATTGAAGCCAGCAGTCGTGAATCAGGAGTTGTAATGTCGTTACCAGCCGCCACCGGATATGCGTTCAACCGGACGCGCAACGCCTATCTGGCAACGCATCTGTCCGTGGCAGAAACCCATTGGTCGCGCTTGCGCGGGCTGATGTTGAAGGACGCCGCAACGTTCCCGGCTGGGGATGGCCTCTGGATCGTTCCATCCCGGGGCGTTCACACCCTCGCTATGAAGTTCCCGATCGATGTCCTTTATCTGGACGCGAACAAATTTGTGGTCCACGTGGAGCAGAATCTGAAACCGTGGCGCGTAGCACGAGTAAGCATGCACACAGCCTCGGTACTCGAGTTGCCCGGCGACACACTGAACGGCAGCGGGACTTCCGTCGGTGATGAAATCGAGATCGCATTGGGCAGTAAGCCTCACGAGGTAAGCCAGGGGTGAACGGCGAACTCAAACTTCTGGTCGAGTGGTCGTCGCCGTGGCAGGAATTCCTCACTGCCATTCGACCAGCTCTGCGACGTTCTCCAGAGCCCCTCGCGGGAGAAGCCAGAACCGGGCTCGTTTCCTACCGAGGGATATTTGCCTCTTGGATTGTTGAAGCCGCATTGCTTGCCCTCGCGATCATACTGTCTCAAACAATCGCCAGGCTGCGGCCTTACGAGCCGCCCTCGATGCCCAAGTACGACGTGATCTATTTCTCGGGCGAGGAACTGCCGCGAACCGAAGATGCCAGCGGAGCCCAGGCTGGCCGCTCCGGACGAGCGGGCGGGCACGAGGCCCATCACCGCACACAAACCATCCGCGTGGCGCGCGGCGATTCGCTTCGCGACGAAGTGGTAGACGCTCCAAAGCTGAAGCTGCCGCAATCAGATTCTGCCGTCGCCAATCTGTTGGCGTTCAATTCGATTCCAGGACCTGCGCCAGCCGAAGGCCTGAGATCTACGCTCCGGGCTCCCGCGCTCGCCGACCCCGCAGTTGCTCCCGCCCCAGAAGTCCGCAGCGATCAGAGGCAGCGTACGCCGGTGTTGAACCCGAACGTCATCCCGCCAACCCCTGAGGCACAACGCGACCAGATGCGTCACGCTCCCACCATGAACGCCGCCATAGTTCCACCCAGTCCCAGCTCTCCCCAGCGCGACGTTATTCCCGTGCGCGTGCCGGGTTCTCAGGCTGTTGCCGTGATTCCGCCGCCGGTTTCCGCTCCCGAGCAGATCACGAATTTGAATCCAAAGCTCACACTTCCGCCCCCTTCAGTGGTCGCGCCGCCGCCATCGCAAATTACACGCGATATAAATCCCAGAGGTCCGGGATTCGGCGCAGGCACGATGCAAAACCAAGTAGTGCCGCCTCCCGCTTCCATGACGGATGCTTCCAGTGCGAACCGTACATTTAGCGGGGCGGGCAATGCGGCTGTGGTCCCGCCCCCCGTTCAGTTGAGCGGAGCTGCGACTGGGCCTCGCGCAGTAGCTGGTTTAGGGAACGCCAACGTCGTTCCGCCGCCGGCGCAACTCGGAGGCGGTTCGCTGCAGCGTCCCGCGACGACCGGTCTAGGTGGGGGTACTGCCGTGGTGGCACCGCCTCCGTCCGCTTCTGGCGGAGGTTCGCCTTCCGGTCTGGGTCGCGGGAATCGTGGGGCGGGCCTTGGCGGTCCGATGGATGCCGGTTCGGTGGCCGCACCGCCGAGCAATAACGGTGGAAGCGGAGGAGGAACAGGCATCGTGGTTTCAAGCCAACCCGGATCCAAGATCGGTGTGCCGGGCAACGGCGGCGCAGGCTCTCTGGCAATGTCCCCGTCTGGAGGAGACAAACCTGGATTAGGCGGTTCCGGAGGCGGCGCGGGTATCGGCCGTGGCACTGGGCCGGGCAGCGGCCTATCCGGAGAAGGCTCCGGTGCAGCAAAAGACGGCACGGGCCATGGCTCCGACACAATGGCACGAGGCGGAATCTCTCCATACCCCGGCCCCGGCGGCGCTGGCAACGGAACGTCGGGTAAACCGCCGATGCCCGGCGTCTCGGTGAACGGCGGCAACAATATTGTGACGCTGCCAAGCTTCGGCGCGGACGGCGCCGGTCCGAATATCGTCGCACGCTCGTCCGCCGGCAACGATCACGGCGGACCTGGCATTACGGTGGTCGGCAGCGCCCGCTCAGGAGGCGCATTCAACTACTACGGCAAGCTCATCGGCGACAAGAATTACACCATCTACATCGACACGATATTGGGCACGGCGGTGATGCAGTACGCGGACCCTTCGTCTGCGGCGCACCCGTATGCCGAGGATTTGGTCGCTCCGCAACCAATGCACTCCGACTTACCGGCCAACTTGAAGCTCTCGCGTCTTGTGATTGCGTGCATCCTCGATCGTTCGGGGACGCTACGCGATTTACGAGTCTTGGAAGGCGGCGGCAGTGCGATGACTTCGAAGGTTCTGGCAGCTCTAACCAGCTGGAAATTCCGCCCCGCATTTCGCGGCGAAGAGCCTATAGAAGTAAACGCATTCCTCGGCTTCGACATCGATACCAGATAATCAAGTAGCGTGGGCGCCCTCGCCCGCGAAGGTTCGCCATCTTCCGCCGACGACAGATTTACTTATCATTTCCCAATGCTCGTGTCATGCTTTACCGCGATCACGTGGGCGAGGGCGCCCGCGCCACACGCCTACGGGCTCCGCTGAAACAGCACCGCCGTCCCCTCCTCATGGACGAGCTTCCACCCCGAAGTTTGCCGAAGAATCGTCCCTAACGACGAATCCTCCTGCACCAACACCCAGTTCACATGCTTTTCATCCAGAACTTTTTCCCAGTCAGGCTGGACGAAAACAACCTTCAAGTAATCCTTGAAGAACCGGTCGCCATACAAATCATGGCGGTCATCCACCAGGACTTTGGTTTGCGGGTAAAGCCGGTAAATCAGATACCCGCCCCATTGGTCCGGACAGAAGATCGGCTCTCGGATATCCTGCTGGGCGATCACCTCGGCGGCCTCAACCGGAAAGCGCTTGTCGTCGAAATATGCATTTAAGACTTGGGCCGACCCGACCCTCCCGCCATGCATGCAGGCCCACAAGCCAAGAACGAATACCAGCACCAGCCAAAGGTGTCCCTGAAAACGCAGTTCCAGCTTTTCCATCCGCGTGCCGAACTTGTGCACGCGCGAAAGCAGAGTGCGCAACCACGACGCGATTTCTGCGTTCTCGCCTCCTTCCGCGACAGTCTCCGAGAGCAGTGGAGAAACCATCAACGTAAGCAGCATCGACGACACCGGCAAGCTGCGCGAAGCATAGAGGCCGCTATAAGCTGCCAAAAGAATCACCAGCATATGCGCGGGCCGAGGCTTACGCCGCGCGCCGGCCAGCGCCGCGATGCTCACCAGCAGAATCACAGCGAAACATTGTTGAGCCACACCGTGAAAGTCAGGCGAGCGGAACTCGCTGACGTGGTCCATCAGAAACCGGTCCGAGAGATACTGATAAATGTGGGCGTGCAGCTTGTAGCCGTATGGGTTGACGAAGCTCGCCAGCAGCGAGAGCACGCTGACCGACCCCAGCCGCTTCAGCCACCCGCTGACGGCTTCCCGCTTCTCCGGAGAAGTAAAGTACTCGATCCCGCCGCCAACAAGGTAAACCCCGAGCAAAGCGAAGCCGACGAGAAAGCCGCCGTGCAGATTCACCCATAGCAGCATCAGCACCGGCAAGAAAAAAAGTCGGCGGGCTTTAGCGCCAGAGTCAGGACCACCTCCGTCTGCCGCAGAGTCGAGCAACTCAAACCAGATCACCGTAAGCAGCCAGCTCAAAACATGGGGCCGCGCCAGGAAATGTACAGCTGACGCCCCTAATGACAGCACCAGCAGCAAGAGCGTAATCGGGAGACTGCCACCTCGCCGCATAGCCAGATGAAACACCAAAACGAACGTCGCTGCCATGATCGCAGCCGAGTAGAACACCACGCCGTTCAGTCCAAACACATGGTGGTTGGCCGCAATCAGCAGGTCGTACAGCCATTCCCAGGCATACCAGGGTTGCCCGCTCATGGTTGCGGAGAACGGATCGACCCGTGTGATCGAATGCGTCTGCAGCATCAATTGTCCATTGCGGATGTGCCATCCTGTGCCCGCATCGCGCAGCAAAATCCGTCCCATTGCGCCGCAACTCAAGCCAAATAGCAGCGCAATAAACAGCAAATCGGAAACCGACGGTATCAGGAAATAAAGCCAGCGCGAACTGCCGCCCGACGGCGTCGCCGTATTGGATTGAGCCTGGGTTTGCAGAGGTTTCAAATGCAATGCGTGTGCTCGCGACTAACCGCATGTTACCCGATTAATCGCAGCCGCGAGCCACTCGCTTGTTATTACTGCGAATACGGGTTGCAGAAGCCCGCTGCTCTAGCTTTGTTCTGTGACTGGATGACTTAGTGTTCAGTCATGGACGATACGCCAAGTAGCCAAGCCCGACCCGCATATGATGAAGCAATTTATCCGGAAGGCTCGCCGCGATGGTCAGCCCGAGTGCAGCGTGTACCAACCCCAGAGGAAAAATATTGCGATACCGGCGAAACATTTCGCAAAACAAAACGCCGCCGACGAGACTCATCAAGGTAAGCACCGGGCTCGGCAAATGTGCGGCGCAAAACAGAAGTGCCGCGCCCCATACCGCTCGTCGGCCGCCCAGACTCGATTCCAGGCGCACGTAGAAGAACGACTGCAAAATGAACTCCTGCTCCAGCGCCCAGATGGCATATTTCCAAAATCTCTCCCAAGGCACTGGCTGAGCTGGCCCGAAGCTACGGATTACCAAACCACCCGCAACAACTGCCAGCACCATAAACGCGCCCGACAAAAGCATCACAACCACTCCTGAACCAGGCCGGGCCAGCCCCAGTTCACGAACTGAATAACGACCGCGTACGCTGAACCACACAACACAAAACGCGGCTAGAAGGCTGCTGATCGCGTTGACCCGGCCCGGAGGCGTCCACACAGCGACCATGATCAGAGCGAAGACCAGCCCAACCTGAAACCAGCTCGAGAGATCGGCGGCGGGAGTTTGCTTAGAAGCGTCCCGCTGAACGGAGACGACCCAGCGATCCGTCGGACTTTTAGGTATTAAACTTTTCGACCCGGCAGCCATGACGCGAATCTACTAAAGTGAGATGCAAGTTCTACAGTCGAAGTTCAATCGAGGAGTCGGATGAACAGTCAGCCCGTACCACGAGTCGTGATTGTTGGCGCCGGATTCGGCGGCCTGAACGCAGCTCTCAAGCTGGCACGCCATTCCGTACAAATCACTCTGATTGACCGCAAGAATCACCACACCTTCCAACCCCTGCTCTATCAGGTCGCAACCGCGGGATTGTCTCCCGGAGAGATTGCCGCTCCTATCCGCTGGATCGTTCGCGGCCGTCGCAACATCGAAGTCCTGCTCGGAGAGGTAGAAGGGTTCGATCTCGAACGCCGCCTGGTAAAGCTGCCTGATCGAGAGCTCTCTTACGACTACCTGATAATCGCCGCGGGCGCGAGCCACGCCTATTTCGGACACGACGAATGGGAACCCTTGGCCCCGGGCCTTAAGACAATCGAGGACGCGCTGGAAATCCGCCGCCGGGTATTGCTCGCCTTCGAACTGGCCGAACGTCAGGCGCAAAGCGGCGGTGGGCAAGTGCAGTTGAATTTCGTCATCGTCGGCGGCGGTCCCACAGGGGTGGAGTTGGCAGGAACGCTGTCAGAGATCGCCCGCCTCGCCCTGGCGGACGAGTTTACCTCCATCGACCCCAAGCGCACCCGAATCATACTGCTCGAAGGTGGGCCTCGGATTCTCCCTACCTATCCGGAGGATCTCTCGCGCAGCGCGGGAGACCAGCTCCGCGGGCTCGGAGTCGAAGTACACACTTCCACGATGGTTACAGGGGTCGAACCGGCTGCCGTCCTCATGGGAGAAACCCGTTTATCCGCGGCGGTGACTCTGTGGGCCGCCGGAGTAGCCGCATCGCCGTTGGGCAAGAAACTGGGCACGCCTGCCGATCGCGCCGGTCGCGTTTTGGTCAATCCCGACCTGAGTATTCCCGGGCATCGCGAAGTCTTCGTCATCGGAGACCTGGCCGCGCTGAAGGATAAAACCGGCCAGTTGGTGCCCGGCGTGGCTCCCGCCGCGATCCAGGAAGGAAAAGCCACGGCCCGCAACATTGTGCGCGACTTGCAAGCGAAACCACGTCGAGACTTTCACTACGTAAACAAGGGCAGTCTCGCAACCATTGGCCGGGCCGCCGCGATCGCGCAGTTTGGCAGGATTCACATTTCCGGATTCATTGCCTGGCTTTCCTGGCTATTCGTCCACATAATCTTCCTGATCGGATTCCGTAACCGGCTGATCGTCCTGATTCAGTGGGCGTGGTCGTATTTCACCTACGAGCGCGGAGCCCGGCTGATCACCGGGGATCAAACCTTGCCCGGCTGGACCGAACTGCAACAGGAGGACTCTAGCCTCCACGAGAAAGCAAAGACCGCTTGAGCTAAACGCGTTTTGCTAAGCCTCTACAGGACAACTGAGAACCGAGAACCGGCAACTGACCACTGGTTCTTCGTTACCTGTTCTTGGCCTCAGCGATTGCGTTCGCCTGTTCGTCAAGGCCAATCGAGGGAACTGCCGTTATAATCTACTTGCCTTGAAATTTCTCCGGCTCACCGTCTTTCTTTTGCTCTCATCCGTTGCCGCTCTTGCTCAGGCACCGCCCGTCGCGGGTCAAAATATCTTGGTAGTTCCCTTTGACAATCAATCCAAGGCGCCGGGCCTTGAGTGGATCGGCGACTCCTTTCCTGAGCTGCTGCAAGAGCGCCTGAATTCTTCTACCCTGTTTGTGCTGCCCCGCGAAGACCGCATCCGGGCCTACGACCGCGTGGGCATCCCGGTCGAGCTTCATCCTTCGCGAGCCACTCTCTATCGCATCGCCGAACAGTTGGACGTCGACTACGTGGTGCTTGGCCTGTACCGCTTCGATGGCCGCACCTTCACCGCGACCGCGCAATTGCTGGACATGCGTCGCCAGCGCCTGCTGCCCGACATGAATGAGTCGGGGCCGCTAACCCAACTCATCGACATCCAAACCACGCTGGCATGGGATATGCTGCATGTCCTTCGTCCCGACATTTCCATCAGTCGGCAGGCATTTGTTGCCGCCGCGCCTCCGGTGCGCTTGGACGCGTTCGAGAACTATGTTCGGGGCATCATGGCACCCACTGCCGAGCAACAGCTCCAGTATTTTCGGGAAGCGGTTCGTCTGAATCCGGCCTACCCCGAAGCGCTGCTGCAATTAGGGAAGGCTTATTACCGCGAGCGCCAGTACGGGCAGGCGGTCTCCGCACTGATGCGCGTACCCGAAAACGATCCCCTCGCGCGGGAGGCGAATTTTTATCTCGGGCTCGCCGCCTATTACCAGGGAGACTTCCCGCGCGCCGAGGCGGCATTTCGCTTCGTTGCCGCGCGCATGCCTCTCGCCGAGGTTTACAACAATCTGGGAGTGGTGAGCTCGCACCGCGACAAGAAAAATGCTGCCGAATATTTTCAGAAAGCAATCGACGCTGATCCGAACGATCCCGATTATCACTTCAATCTGGCCATCGACCTTTACCGCACCGGCGATGTTGCCGGCGCGGCCCGCCAACTCCGCGAAACTCTGTCGCTGCGGCGCGGCGATACCGCAGCCAAATCTCTGCTCGACGCCATTACACCGGACGCCGGTGGCTCAGCGCAGCGGCCGATTGTGCCCGCAAATCTAAAGATTCCGGTCGAGCGCATCCGATCTAATTACGACGAGAGTTCATTCCGCCAGCTTGCCTTGAAAGTCGAAGCCGTCGCCGAACAGCGCCTGGCCAAAACCGATCCCAAAACGCATGCGCAGTTCCATAACGATCGTGGACATCAACTGCTGGCTCAGGGCTTCCTGTCTGAGGCAGAAGCCGAATTTCGCGAGGCGATTGCGCTCAACCCATCAAACGCCGAGGCCCACGCTGGACTGGCCAGCGCGCTCGAAGCCGGGAACAACCCGAGCGCTGCCCGAGCCGAGGCCGAGGAGGCGCTGCGCCTGCGCCAGTTCCCCGAGCCGCTTTTAGTGTTAGCGAAGCTTGATTTGCGAGACAATAGAACTGAAGCGGCCGCGGAGAACATAGATCAAGCTTTACGGTTGGAACCCTCCAATGCGGCCGCGCTGGCGCTCAAGCGCGCCGTCGCAGCCAAGCTCGCGCAGGAAGCGCAGCCACTGCCCAATCGATGAAACTGCTTTTCGTTTTGCGCGTCTGTTCCGCACTGCTGCTGTTATTGGCCCTGTCTGCTGCCTCTTCCGCGGAAGTCTTGAAGATCGTGGTGAATGATGCGATTCATCCCATCACCGATGAATACATCGGCCGCGCCATCGCCGAAGCAGACCGTAACAAAGACCAGGCCTTGTTAATCGAGATCAACACACCCGGCGGGTTGCTCGACTCCACCCGTGACATCATCGAAAAAATCCTGGCCTCGCCGGTCCCCGTAATCATTTACGTCACCCCCAGCGGGAGCCGCGCCGCCTCCGCCGGATTCTTCATCCTCGAAAGCGCCGACGTGGCGGCCATGGCGCCCGGAACCAATACCGGAGCAGCTCATCCCGTCAGCCTCGGCGGCGGCAAGATCGACGACACGATGAAGGAAAAAATCGAGAACGACTCTGCTGCCCTCTTGCGATCCGTCGTTGGGAAACGAGGACGAAACGTCGAAATTGCCGAAACCGCAGTGCGCCAATCCAAGTCTTTCACCGATCAGGAGGCGCTCTCGCAAAAACTGATCGACTACGTAGCACCCAGCGAAGACGATCTGTTTAAACAACTGCAAGGCAAGCCTGTGAAGCGCTTCAATGGCCAGACCATCACGCTCAACCTAGCCGGTCAGCCCATTCGTCCCTTTGACATGACCCTGAAGCAGCATATCCTTGCCTATCTTCTGGATCCGAACGTGGCCTTCATCCTGCTCGCTGTCGGCGCGCTCGCCCTGTATGCTGAGTTCAACCATCCGGGAGCGGTCGTCCCTGGAACGGTCGGGGTTGTCTTCATCCTTCTCGCGATCTTCGCCCTGAACTTGCTGCCTACCCGTTTCGCCGCGGTAGTTCTGATTTTCGCGTCGTTTATTCTGTTCGCACTCGAAGCCAAATTCGCTGCCCATGGAGTACTGGCCATCGGAGGAATCGTCACGCTCACCTTGGGCGGACTGCTTCTGGTGGACGCACCCATTCCCGAGATGCGAGTCCATCTGCTGACCGCGCTTGCTGTCAGCATTCCGCTGGGCCTGATCACCGTTTTTCTTATGAGCATTGCTCTCAAAGCGCGAGCCAACAAGGTTGTCACCGGCGTGCAGGGGCTGATCGGCGAAATCGGCCTGACCCAGAGTGCTCTGTCGCCGCAGGGAAAAGTCTTCGTCCACGGCGAACTGTGGGACGCAATCTCGTCCGCTAATCTACCTGCCGGGCAGCCGGTCGTAGTGAGGCGAGTCGAAGGATTGCAGCTACGCGTGGACCCCGCGCCGTCCGGTCGGAACACTCAGTCGGCGCCACTTGAACAAACCTCTTGAGCAGTGCCTAATCAGCAAGTCTCGCCAGGGATTGGCTTCACTTTCCAACCCCTTGCAGGCTGATCTTCTGCGTTTCGCCCGGCGCGTTATCAGTGATAGTTACCTCTCCCTTAAGAGTTCCCTTGGCCTGGGGCTTAAAGGATATTTGAATCGTACAACTCTTCCCAACAACCAGACCTTTCCCGCAGTTGTTCTGCTCCAGGAAATCTCCGCTCACGGTGATGCTGGAAATCTTGAGTTTGGAGTTGCCGCTGTTGGCTAGCCTGACGTTCTTGGGAGCGCTGGTCTTGCCCACTTGCTCGGCGCCGAAATTCAGAGCGCTCGGACGCAAGGTGGGAGTAGGCGTGCTCAAATACAAAAAGACGACTGGTATATTCGAGGGCGTCTCGCCCACAATTCCGACATCGCTGATGTCATCAGAATTGAAGTCCCCTGCGATAATGCCCCCGGTTCCGTATCCATTGGAGTTCGTGTCATATTCAACTGGGGGTCCAAATGTGCCGTCGCCATTACCGCGCATGATCAGCGTCCCGGAATAATAGTAGCTATTGCGCCCAGCTAGATCGAGCTGGTGATCGCCACTAAAATCGAGGGCAACCAGAGGGCCTGAAAATTGGTAGCCCATGTTCGAGTAGACTTGCTGTGCAAAAGTTCCATCGCCTTCGCCGGCAAGAAAGGCGACCCCGTTATCGGTGCCAATCACTACGTCGAGCTTTCCATCATGATTAAAGTCACCGACTGCTGGTTGGGACGTGTACACATCGCTCGGCCCGAAAATCGGGTTCTTGAGAGTTCCGTCCCCGTTCCCGAGAAACACTAGGAGATTGGATCCGGATCCGTAGTTTGAGGCAGCAACGATGATATCCAGATTGCCGTCGTCGTTAACGTCAGCCGCAGTGAAGTAGGAGTTGGGATACACAACGTACTGCTCTCCCGGACTGAAACTCCCGTCGCCATTGCTGAGATAGACACTTACAAATGAACCGCTATTGTTGTTGTTCGCGATGACCAAATCAGCTTTTCCGTCCCGGTTAAGGTCGCCAGCCACGAAGGAAAGCACTGAGTAGCTCAGGGGATTGTCGACGGGCGTTCCGAAGCGCCCGTCGCCCCGGCCCAGTAGAACCTGGAAGCCATTGCTATAGTCATCCTGAACCACCAGGTCGGTCTTGCCATCGCCGTTGAAGTCCGCTGCGAGCATAAGGCTTGGATTCGTCGCAGACGTGGCCAAAGCAGAGACGATCGGCGACCCGAACCTACCATTGCCTTTGCCGAGTTCGACGGAAACTTGTGCGTTCGGATAGTTTCCCTCTGCGACCGCCATATCGAGCTTTCCGTCTCCATTGAAGTCCGCTGCAACCCCGGCGTCAGGGCTATATTGCGTGGAGGCGAGTTCGACAGTGCGCATATCCATGAAACCGCCGTCCCCCCTGCCCAGCAACACAGCAACTGTGCCGGAATTTGTATAAGCTGCAATGTCGAGTTCACCGTCTCCGTTGAGATCGACGGCGGCGAGCGGTGTAGCTATAGAAGGCGACGCAATGGCATTTTGGAAGGTGCCGTCACCTTTGCCCAGTAAGACCCAAACTCCGCTTACCGCAATATCAAGCTTGTGATCGTGGTTAAAATCTCCTACCAGAAGGCTCTGGGAATACGAGTACGGGGCGTTGGTAATGAGAACGGGATTCTGGAAACTCCCATCGCCGTTGCCAAGGGAAAGGTAAAGAGCACCTTCGGAATATGTGGTTACGTCTAACTTGCCATCGCGGTTAAAATCGCCCACGGCCAAGGCCCCCGAATAGTAAGGCGCCTGCGACTCTACCTGTTTAAAGGTTCCGTCTCCCTGGTTCACCAGGACCGTCATTTCCGCGCCGTAGTTGCTGCTGGACGTGATCAGGTCAATCTTACCGTCTCCATTCACATCGCCGCCCGCCAACAAGGCGGGTCCGGAAGCCACTGGAATCAGCGCCTGCACTTCGAAAGAACCGTCTCCGTTGCCCAGCAGTATCGCGACCGCGCTATCATTGGTGCTGATCGTGGCGAGGTCAATTTTGCCATCGCCGTTGAAGTCGGCCGCAACAATCCCGGCTGGGTTTTGGCCAACGGGGTAGTCGATGCGGCCTTGAAACGTGCCATCGCCGTTTCCCAGCAGAATGGAAACCGTTCCGGAATACGCATCGACAACGGCGAGGTCGATCTTTTTGTCGCCATTGAAGTCCGCCGCTGCTATTGCGGCCGGATTGGATCCTGTGCCGTAGGTAACCCCGGCCGCGAAGCCTCCGTTTGGGGAACCGAGCAGGACGGAAACCCAGTTGTGCTGGGAATCCGAAACCGCCATATCCGGGCGCCCGTCGTGGTTGAAATCCGCGATAACAGCGCTCGCGGGATTAGGGCTGGCCGGGAAATCAGCACGGCCGAAAAAGTAAACTTGCGCTGCGGCACGGGTAGGGGCGAAGACGGCCACCGCCGTCAGAAGAATCAACAAACATCCCATCCAGAGCCGTATCCCGCGTTTTTTGCCGTTCATTCTGTTCCTCGCTTCCACGACGGAGCGAGATAGTATCACAAGACCACAGGGTGCACCTTAAAATCCACCAGGGGCACCGTTGCACCCTGACTTTCTCCGATCTCCCGAATAACCTGAGTAGTCACCGCTCCTTGCTCCCAATTGCGATACAATCCGCCTCAGAGGCATTCCTGACAATCAGGCGCGGAGGCCGAGATGGAGCTAGGCTTTGGTTTCACAACCATCGTAATTATTATCGTCGCTCTATACCTGTTAAGTTCGATCAAGATTCTGGCGGAGTACGAGCGCGGCGTGATTTTTCGCCTGGGGCGTCTGCTTCCGGAAGCCAAGGGTCCAGGTCTGATCTTCGTTTTCGCACCGCTTGACCGCATGGTTCGCATCTCGTTGCGTCAGGAAGCCCTGGAAGTGCCGCCGCAAGACATCATCACGCGCGACAACGTCACTCTGAAAGTGAACGCTGTTATTTTCCTGCGTGTGATCGAGCCGAGAAAAGCCGTCGTGGAAGTTTCCAACTACGTGTATCAAACCTCGCAGTTCGCCCAGACCACACTGCGTTCCGTCCTCGGCGAACAGGAACTCGATGAACTTCTCGCCCATCGCGACAAAATTAATCTGCGCCTGCAAAGTATTCTCGACACCCACACCGCTCCGTGGGGAGTGAAAGTCGCCAACGTCGAGGTCAAGCAGGTCGACATGCCCGAGTCCATGCTGCGGGCGATGGCCAAGCAGGCCGAGGCAGAACGTGAAAAGCGTTCTAAGATCATTCACGCGGAAGGCGAGTTTTCCGCCGCGCAGCGCTTGGTTGATGCAGCCCGGCTGCTGGCTACTGAACCGGTTAGCGTGCAACTTCGCTATCTGCAGACCCTGACGGAAATCGGTGTGGAGAAGAACACCACTGTAGTCTTTCCGGTTCCGGTGGACTTCTTTTCCAGCATTCCAAAGTTATTCGCAAGACCCGACGGAGGCGCTCCACCGGCGGCTGCGAAGAGCTGAGCAGCCTCCATCGGCAACAACAACGACGAGGGAGAAATGGCAACTGCTACATCTCAAGACACGGAAATCACGCTGGGCACAGGCAAGATGCTCGCCCTGTTTTTCGGATTGGTCGCACTCTGTGCAGTTTTCTTTGGCATGGGGTTTTCGCTGGGAAGAAGTTCCGTAAGGGTCGCGTCTCCTGACGTCCCAGCCGCAACCACGGTCACCACTGGCGGCGTTCGACCTTCCGCCGTCAAAACCGCCAGCGCCGCTCCTCCCGCTGACATGACGTTCTACAAAGCGGTTGCGAGCAAGGACGGAAACAGCCAGCCAGCAATCAAGGATGCCTCAACCCCAGCGCTAGATACGACCGCGCCTGCTGCCAGCACAGATACCTCTACAGATCAAGCGGCTCCGCCGCCCGCGAACAGTTACTTCGTGCAGGTCGCCGCAGTCAGCAAGGCAGAAGACGCGGCTGCGCTGGTCGACGCGCTCAAGAAGAAGCAGTATCCTGCGTTCTCAACCAATACGCCGACCGACAAGCTCATCCACGTGCAAGTTGGGCCGTACGCTGACATCAAAGATGCCGAACTGATGCGTGGCAAGCTGGTCAGCGACGGTTACAATCCTATCTTGAAGCGATGACCTCGATGGAAGACGGGCATCCTCGCCCGTTGGCCCAATCATTTCGCTCCGTCATATTGACAACCATCGATTCAGAGTTTATTTCTGTGTTCACCATGACCGATGCCGAGCAAGCGCTGAATCGGGTACTTCATGCCATCGCCGACCCGACGCGCCGTCGAATTCTGCAGGCCCTCAAGGAACGTGGCGCTTCCTCGATTGGCAAGGACGACGGCCTGTGCGCTTCTGATATTGAGCTGCGTGTCCATCTTTCTCAACCCACGATCTCGCATCATATGTCCATTCTAAAGAAAGCGGGACTGGTGGAGGCTAAGAAGCTCGGTCAGTGGGTTTGGTACCGGCGGAATGAAGCAGCCTTGCGCACATTTGCCCGCGACCTGCGCGCGAATCTCTAAGACGCGTTCATGCTTCGGTGGCGCATGCCTGGCTCGTTCGAGCCGAAGTGTATACTTCATACGATTACTGAACGCTTTACTGTGCCGATCTATGCGTTAATAGCTACGATGGAATGAGGCTGCGAGTTTGACATGAGACATCGACTGTTGTGGTCCGCGGTTGTGTTCGTCTGGATGCTACCGACCACATTGGTGCAGTGTCAACAACTGACCATTCAAACCGAGGGTGGAAAACAGGTTGTCTTGGCGCGATCTGAGATCGAAGCATTGCCGCATATCAAGGTGACGACCGGAGCATCTGATACACCGGCAGCATTTGAGGGGGTCGCTCTTGAAGCGGTGTTGGAAAAGGCCGGTGTCGGGTTTGGGGATACTCTGAAGGGCAAACGACTGGCGTCGTGTTTGCGCTGCCCGAACTCGACCCTGCGTTTACGGATAAGCAGGTTCTTCTGGCCTTCTTGAAAAATGGTAAGCCTCTGGATGAAAAGGAGGGCCCATACCGCATCGTTATACCCAACGATAAAAAAATGGCACGCTGGGTGAGGCAGGTGACGACGCTAAAGATAGTGGATGTGCAGTGAGGGGATCAGTCTTTCTGAATCATCACTTCGGTAGCTTTGACGACAGCGGTGACGGTATCGCCTTTCTTGAGTTTGAGTTCGTCGGCGCTACGGCGGGTGATGGCACTCTCGATAAGATTGTCCCCTACACGAACGACTACGTGGGCCATGATATCGCCCAACTGAATTTCCTCGATTTTTCCACGCAGTTTGTTTCTGGCTGAGATTGGCATGCGGTGATTATAGCCCAGGAGATAAGTTATGAATGTTCGAAGACTGCGCCTGATTGCCGTTCTGGTGGTCGGCTTTATTTCCCAGATGTGTGTTGCGCAGGAGATTACCGTGGCAGCGGCCGCAGATCTCCAGTTCGCCATGCAGGATATTGCCGCCCGTTTCCAGAAGGAAACCGGGAAAACGGCGAAGGTCATTTACGGTTCCTCGGGAAATTTCTTCCAGCAGGTTCAAAACGGAGCTCCTTTCGATATGTTCTTTTCGGCCAATCTCGATTACGCGAAGAAACTCGAAGCTGCGGGATTGACTGAGCCGGGAAGCTTTTACCAGTACGCCAGGGGCAAGATCGTGATCTGGGTTCGAAACGAGTCGAAGCTCGACTTGAGTTCCGGCCTGCAGGTCCTCCTTGATCCTGCAGTAAAGAAGATCGCGGTCGCCAATCCGCTGCACGCGCCATACGGGCAGGCGGCGGTCGCGGCGATGCAGAAAGAAAATATCTACGACAGAGTGAAAGACAAGTTCGTGCTCGGCGAAAACATTTCCGAGACCGCGTCATTTGTTGTTTCCGGCTCGGCTGATGCGGGAATCGTAGCCTTGTCGCTCGCTTTGTCTCCGAACATGAAGGACAAAGGCCGTTACGCCGAAGTTCCCGGCGACGATTACCCGCCTATTGAACAGGCTTGCGTCATCATCCGCTCTTCGAAGAGTAAGGACACCGCGCAACAATTCTTGTCGTTCATCAAAACCGCGGCGATTGCCGACGTGTTGCGAAGCTACGGTTTCGATGTGCAAGGCGGTTCGATCAAGTAATCTCCTTTTCAGCACGCCCTTGGGTTGATAAGACCGGGCGACATGAGCAGCGGGTGCTCGAAGGTGTTTCCTGTCGCTTTGCGGTGGAAGAGAACGTGCGTGCCTTGGCGACCGAAACCATCTCTTCTTCACTTTCGGCTTGGGCTTCGATGTCTGGGATGATTTCTTCGGCGGCCCATTCTTCGTCTTTGCCGAAGTCTTCGGATTTGGCCTCTACTTGCTCCGGGGCTTGGTTTTGATCGTCTTCTTCGAATTCTTCATCCTCGAAATCTTCGCGGTCCCAAGGGTGTTCGCCGAGCGGGGTTTGGTCGACCGTTTTGGGGTCGATGACGACCTCGGTTTTGATAACCGGTTCGAAGTTGATGCGTTTCAGGTTGGACGATGCGGTCTGCAGGGCGTAGAGCAGGAGGCCGGCGGTTTTGGGATCGATTTGCCCGCTGAGGATCAGGCGCATGATCTGCATGAGCGAAACCTGGATGGAGTTGGCGTCTTCGAGCACCGGGAGATCGAGGGCGGCGCGGCCGCGGCGGGCGCGATTGGCGTTGAGGATGATGCGGGTTTCTTGCCAGCGTTTATGGAAGAAACAGAAGTGATGGCGTCGCAGGGCGGGCGATCCGCACTGAGTGCCGTTGACTTTGAGGTGTTCGCAACGGGGAATGCTATTCGGATAAAAGGACATAATTTATGCTCCACCCCCTCCCCCCTTGATCTATTGGAATCATGGGGATAGCGGGGGACTAGGGTTGAAATCTTTGAGTTAAAAGGAGTTACGGGCAAAATCTTGGAAACAAGCGGGTTATGGTTAGGGGAGGGCATTTCGGACGTGAGCTATATATTGGTTATCTGCTATAGCTGGAGTGAAGTCAAGGAAATTGCGAGAAAAATGCGGAGCGTGGTGCCGTTTTGGGAATCGACCATCGGAGTAAGCGTGTGCGAACTGCTCTTTCGCCCCGCCGCGGCTCGTCTCTTTCTCGTTTTTCCCCACGGCTCGCGCCGTGGGCTGCATTCTTACGCCGCTTCGCGGCTACGGAGTTGGCAAGTTCTTGGTCGCCGACCGCTCTGCAAGCGGGCGACCAACAAGTCACATTGCAGCGTGCCCTCAATCACTGCGGGTCCTGCGTGGTTTGACTAAAGTTGATGCTACTCCCCTGGTTCGTTGGTAGCTTTCGACGACCCGGCGGTTGTTGGCAAGCCGCACTGCCACCCACCAGCAGGAAATTAAGGAGACATAAAAATGAGAAAACTTGCGATAGTTGTCTGTGCGGTTTTGGTGGGCTTGGTATCGGCGGTGAGTTACGCGCAGGCGCCTGTACCTTTCGTCAGCCAGCCTCTCATGCCTGACGCTACGGCGCCGGGCGGAGCGCAATTCGTACTCACCGTGAATGGCACGGGCTTTGTTTCGAAGTCGGTGGTGAATTGGAATGGCAGCGCACTGGCGACTCAGTTCGTCAGCGGTTCGCAGCTTACGGCGATTGTTCCGGCTGCGGACATTGCCACGGCGAGCACGGGTTGGGTGACGGTGGTCAATGCTGCTCCCGGCGGGGGCACATCGAACATTGAATTCTTCACGGTCACCGTCAACACAGGAAACTCCGTCGGATTCGACCCAGCCTCGTCTCCGGCCACGGGTCTCTGGTCCCAATCCATTGCGGTGGGCGACTTCAACGGGGACGGCAAGCTGGACTTGGCCGTCGCGAGTTGCGGAAGCGATGGACTTTGCAACTCGGGCATCGTCTCAATCCTATTGGGGGATGGCGTGGGCAACTTCAACTTGGCCTCGTCTCCAGCTGTGGGAGCCGATCCTTGGGCGGTGGCGGTAGGTGATTTCAATGGGGACGGCAAGCTGGATCTGGTGACGGCCAACGCGAACAGCGACACGCTTTCCATTCTTCTTGGGAACGGCACAGGCAATTTCACGCTGACCTCTTCTCTGCCGGAGGGTCATGGCCCCGCCGGGATCGCCGTAGGCGACTTCAACGAGGATGGCAAGCTGGATCTGGCGGTCTCTAACTGCGACAGCAACACAGTTTCCGTTCGGCTTGGAGATGGCGCCGGCAACTTCACCCCGGCTTCGTCTTCGGCTGTGGGCGCCTTTCCCACGTCGGTGGCGGCGGGTGACTTCAACGGGGACGGCAAGCTGGATCTGGCAGTCGGGGATGGCAAGCTGGACTTGGTGACCGCCAATGCGGACGACAACACGCTTTCCATTTTTCTGGGGGACGGTACTGGCAACTTTACCTTGGCCTCGTCTCCTGCCCTGGCAAATTCTCCAGGCTCAGTGGCGCAAATCCGGGTAGCAACAGCGTCTCCATCCTGCTAGGGGATGGCACAGGCAGCTTCACTCTGGCCTCCTCTCTTGCGACGGGTGTTGGGCCCTTCCGAATGGCGGTGGGCGAACGGGGATGGCAAGCTGGACTTGACGGTCCCCGACTGGAACGACGGCACAGTTTCCATTTTGCTGGGGAACGGCACGGGCAACTTCACTCTGGCCTCGTCTCCGACTACGGATTCTGTTGGTGGCGACTCAGTCGTGGTGGGCGACTTCAACGGGGACGGCAAGCTGGACCTGGCGGTCGCCAACGAAAGCTACACTGCCAAGGGCGCCACAGTCTCCATCTTGCTGGGCTCCCCGGTTGTGCTCTTTCCCACCCGGCTCAGTTTTGGGACGCAACTGGTTGGCACAAAAAGCAGCCCTCAGCCCGTGACCTTGACTAACATCGGCGGCGAGACGCTTGACATCAGTAAGATTGCCGCTAGTGGGAGTTTCTCTCAAACCAACAACTGCCCTTCCAGCGTGCCGCGAAACGGGCAGTGCACCATCAACGTGACCTTCAGGCCGCATCACCGGGGAACGTTCACAGGCGCGGTCACGATTACGGACAACGCTCCCGACAGTCCGCAAGCGGTTCCGCTGACTGGAGTGGGTACGGTGGTGAGCCTGGCGCCATCGAATCTGGACTTCGGCGACCAGCAAGTGGGAACCACCAGCCAGCCGCAGGTGGTTACCTTCACCAACCACGGTACAACGGCGGTGGAGATTTCCCGCGTCCATTTCGGGGGAAAGAGTCCGCGAGCCTTCGCCCAGACCAACACTTGTGGGACGAGTGTGCCGGCGGGAGGAACCTGCACCATCAGCGTAACGTTTACGCCAAAGTCCAAAGGGCCAAAGACAGCAACACTTGACGTAAATGACAACGGAGGCGGTAGTCGACAAACGGTGGCGCTCAGCGGCACCGGCACATAGTTGGCAGCGATTTCACTTTTTGGTGGCGGGCGAATCGTCCGCCACCACACTGTCCCTCTTCCTCATTGGCTTAGGTCAACGGAAGCGGACAGGAGTGTCCGCTCTACGTGTCGAGGTTTGCTCGACTGGACAGCCGAGGGCGGTTGTCCCCACGTGATTCTAGGTTGCGGTGGCGGCTTGGGCTTTTTGCATCAGGCGGCGGGCGTGGGTGATCAGGTCGGCTACTTCGAAGGGTTTTACCAGACACGGAACGCTTTTTTCTTGCAGGAAGCTGCGCACATCGGGCTCGGCTACGCTGGAGAAGGTGAACAGCAGATGCTTCTCCATGCCGGAGCAATTTTCCGCGAGCCAGGCGTAGACTTCGCGGGCGCTGCCGTTGCCTTGCGCTTTGCCGTCGATGATGATGGCGTCGAAGGATTGCTGCGGCAACAGGGATTTCATTTCTTCGACGTTCATTGAGGTGACGACCTCGGCTCCGGCGCCGGTCAGGACGTCGCGCTCGAACTCGAGCACGGCTTCTTCGCTCTCGATCAGCAAAACGCGTCCGGCGAGGGCGGCCTCGCGGCGTGTCGCCGGCGCGGCCTTTTCTGTGGTTTCACTCTGCGCTGCACAAGGCAGCACAACTTCGATAGTGCCGCCGCCACTCGTCTGATTTTTTGCGTGGATCTGTCCGCCGTGCTCCTGGACGATGCCGTAGCAGATGCTCAGGCCCAGGCCTGTGCCTTTGCCCACACCCTTGGTGGTATAGAAGGGTTCGAAGATGCGATGCGGTTCCTTGATGCCAGGGCCGGAATCGTGAAACTCGGTGTGGACATTTCCGTCTTTCGTATAGACGCGCACTTTGAGCGTGCCGCCGCGGCCGGCTTCGAGCATGGCATCGACGGCGTTGTTGATGATGTTGAGAAACACCTGCTCCAGTTGGTGAGGATCGGCGGTGACCGCGGGCGGCGTGGTTTCGAATTCGCGCTCCAGCTTGATGTCATTCACCTTCAGGTCGTAGTCGCGAAGCGCGAGGGTTTCGTCCAGCACCTTGCAAATGTTTACGTGCTCTTTCTGCGGCTTGCGCTGACGGGCGAAGGACAAGAGGCTCTGCACGACACGATGCGTGCGCTGAGCCTGTTTGAAGAGTTTGCTCACGAAGTCGGCGGCGTGGTCGCTCAGTCCTTCGCTTTCGAGAAGTTGCGCGTAGCCGAGAATCGCGGTCAGGGGATTGTTGAGTTCGTGCGCGACGCCCGAAATAAGCTGTCCGACGGCTGACATCTTTTCGCTCTGCAGGAGTTGTTCCTGAGTCTTGCGCAAATCCTCGTAGGCGCGGCACGTCTCTTCGTAGAGGCGGACTTTTTCGATCGTCGTGGCCAACTGGCGGCCGATAGCGACTAGAAGGTTTTCGTCGTTGCTGGTGTAAACCCGGTTCTCGCGGCTGCTGATTCCCATCATGCCAATCGGGTTGTCCTTGCTCCACAGCAGCACCCAGATCCAGGAACTTAAGCCGTCGGCGCGGATGAACTCGGCGACGAGCGGAGGAAGATGAGGCAGGTATTCCGGGGTGATGACTTCGGTTCGGGAGCGGGTAACAAGGTCTCCGAAGCCGCCGTCGAAGTGGACTTCGGACAAGCGGGCGCGATCTGCACTGCGCTGGCCCCAGCCGGCGCGGCGGCGGAAGGTGGTTTGGTCGGCGTCGCCGAGGTAGATCGATCCGGTTTCAGCGCCGAGCAGTGAAATGACCTGGCGCAGGGTCAGGTTCAGGATTTCGTCGAGATCGAAAGACTGAGTCGCGATTACGGCCATCGCGTTCAACGCATTCAGCTCGCGATTGCGTTTGCGGATTTCGTCCTCGGCGCGTTTCTTCTCGGTGATGTCGAGCAGGAATCCCTGGTAGCGCTCGATCTTGCCGAGAGAATTGCGGGTGGCGAAGCTGCTCTCGAGCACCGTCACCAAGACGCCGTCTTTGCGGCGCAGCGTCATTTCGAAATTGCGCACGTAGTTGTGAGTTTCGATCTCGCGATGAAAGGCGTCGGTCTGCTCGGCGGAGGCGGAGAGCTCGGTGTCCAGATCCATCGCCATCAGTTCGGCACGGCTGTCGTAACCCAGCATGCGCACGAAGGCATCGTTGCAATCGAGCAGCTTGCCCCCGGGAGTGGCGACGAAGACGCCCTCCTGAGCTTGTTCGAAAATCAGGCGGTATTTTTCTTCGGCATCGTGGCGGTCGGTGGTGTCGTGCACCACGTGGATGGTGCCCTTCTGCTGGCTTCCGTGCTCGCTGTAGGACGAGGTGGAAATCATGCAGTTGCCGCCGAAGCAGGGATCTTGAGCCTCCTGGATGCCTTCGTCGGCGGCGACGCAGTAAGGGCAGCCGGTCCATTGCTGCGCTTTGCGTGGAAGCACGAATTCACAGGGTTGTCCGATCACGTCGGCGGGGGCTTGGCCGAGCCGTTGGAGCAGCGCCATGTTCGCTTTCATGACTACGAATTCGGCGTCGTGCACCAGAACGAGGTCCTGAATGGAATCGAAGGTGTTTGCCCATTGGCGATGGGAGCGCAGAATCTGTTCGACCAGGCGGAGGTTCTCGACGGCGAGTCCCAGTTGATGAGCGCTGGTGACGAGGAACTCCATATCGTCGGGGGTGTAGGAAAAGCCGTGGCGGCTGCCCAGAGACAATGTACCGATCACCGACTTCTTGCCAAGAACGGGCAGCATAACGACGTGATGAAAGCGTTCTCGCTTGAGATGGGGCCGGCTGGTGTCGGCTGCACTGGCGGTTTCAATCACCATGGGCACGGTTTCCGCGATCATGCCCTTTAAGTCCTCATCTACAGGGACTGAAAAGCGATCCCGAACGTAGTCCTGGGAAAGCCCGATTTGCGTGGTGAGCACGAGTCTGTCGCCTTCGAGCAGCCGAAACCAGGCGGCCTTGGCGCCCATCAGAGTCTTCAATTCACCCAGGGCGGTTTCGGTCATGGGGCCGTGCTGCTGCGAGCGGGTGATGGTCGTGGTCAGGGCATTGAGTACGCCCAGGCGCCGGGTGTGCATGCGGGAGTCATCAAAGACGATCAGCAGCATGCTGAGACCCATGAGCAGATCGACGGCCAGGCTGAAGCCGGGCGGCAGGTGGACACTCAGCGGCGCCCAGTCAAGGTGCATCGCCAGCAAACTGATCGTCAACAGCCAGGGACCGATTTCCCAGCGCGCCCAGCGGAAGCGGATCAATTGCAGAGCGGCGCCAAAGGTGATTGCCCGGTAGGCAACTTCAAGGACCACCCGCAGAGCGAAAGAATCTGGCCACCACAAGGCGCGCACTGCCGCATAGGCGATTACTGCGACGGAAAACGCCAGCAGCGGTAGCAGCACCTTGCGGGCGTGGCTGTAGACAAAGACTGCGGCAGAGAATAAGCACAAAGCCAGCACGAACTGCGATTGGGAAACTGCGACCGCATACCGTGAGCTTGAATCAACGCCGGGGTGGTGAACTGTCCAGTTGGAAACGAAGTAGGCCAGCCATCCGAGGATCCAGATCAGCAGGTAGCGCTCACGAAAAGTGCGAAATACGAGCAGGCCCGCGGCCAGGATGACCAGCGCAGCTGATTCCACCGCGACAAACCTCGGAACTGCAAGGTCAGCGACGGAGTAACAGGCAAATAAGACGGAGCTAATCATCGCGATAAGGGGGCCAGGCGCACCTTTCTTAATAACATGGCGATCGCCGTTGACGATGAGGTTTCCCCCTGCCGATGATTACTTTGGGAACCGAGCTTTGGAGCTCCTAAATGGAACACAATTCGAGGTACACTGGAGATGATATGCCAGCCGAGCGCATCCTGGTTGTTGAAGACGAAGACGCCATCCGTGAAATCGTTTGTTCCATGCTTGCTGCCGCTAACTATAAGACTCGGCAGGCTGCTTCTGGCCTGAAGGCGCTTGCCATCCTCGATGCCGGTGAGGAGTTCGAGTTGGTGCTTTCCGATTTGATGATGGCCGACCTGGATGGAATGGGCCTGCTCGAACGTACCAAGGAGGCCTATCCGGATATACCCGTCGTGATGGTGACCGCGGTGCACGATATTCAGGTTGCCTTGGCAGCTATTCGCAACGGCGCTTACGATTACCTGCTGAAACCTTTTGAGCGCGAACAACTGCTGGCAACAGTGCGCCGGGCTTTGGAGAATCGCCGGCTGAAGATGGAGAATCGCAAATACCAGACCGAACTCGAAAGCCTGGTCGATGCTCGCACCGAGCAGTTGCAGAATGCGATGGCTGATCTGGAGCGCTCTTATGGCATGACTCTCGAAGCACTAGGCGGTGCGCTGGATCTTAAGGATGCCGAGACAGAAGGCCACTCCCGGCGAGTTACCGTGTTTACGATAGCAATCGCCCGCGCTATGGGATTGTCGAAAGATCAAATTGATGTCATTGCGCGGGGCGCGTTTCTGCATGATATCGGCAAAATGGCGATTCCCGACGCTATCCTGAACAAGCCGGGCAAGTTGGATTCCGACGAAGTTGCGGTCATGCGGGAGCATTGTTACCACGGCTACCAAATACTGAAGAGGATTCCGTTTCTGAAAGAAGCTGCGGAGATTGTGTACGCTCACCAGGAACATTTCGATGGAACCGGGTATCCCCGCCAGCTGAGAGGCGAGCAAATTCCGCTCGGAGCCCGAATATTTTCGGTCGCCGACACTCTCGACGCCATTACGTCCGACCGGCCTTACCGAGCCGCGCAGACCTGGGCAGCGGCCCGGGAAGAAATCAAGCAGTGGTCAGGACGACAGTTTGATCCGGAAGTAGTCGCAGTGTACCTCGAGATGCCGGAGGACATCTGGCCCGGTCTTCGCAAGGACTGCGACTCTCAAAACAACCGCTTCGCTTATTCTGCAGCCAAGAGTTCGTCGTAAAAAAACTCTCCTTGTCCTCGGCTTCACGATCAGGATCGAGTCTCGCCCACCCTTTCGTATCAGATCTGATTCACTTAAGAAAGAACCGTCCCCAGATCTGACCCCGCAAGTTATCTCGCGTTTCACGTTCTTCTATTAGCTGAGGTCTTGCTGTATAACTTTATCTTTGCTGTCATGCGGGAGGCGCACCATGAAATCTGCCGTCACGTTCCTCGCAGTTTTTCTTTTTATCACCGCTGTTGCCTTAGGACAGGATCGTCCCACGATCACAGCGCAACCGAACAGCGTCTTCGTCGGCGCCGATGGGAAATTTGAGGCGAATCCCGACACGGCCCTGGTGCAGTTCAATATCTCCGCGCAGGAAAACACCGCGCGTGCGGCCTATGATCGCGCCTCGAAATCGGCCGAGCAAGTACGACAGATCCTCCGCTCCAATGGTCTTGAGCCTGCGGCGGCTCAACTCGGCTACTTTTCGATCGAACCCGTCTACGATTACAAGGACGCGAAGCGCAAGCTGATCGCTTACCGGGTCAATGTGAATGTGTCGCTGAAGCTGAAGGATTTTACGAAGATCGCGCCCATCGTGCAGCAGTTGTCTGACAGCGACATTACCAGCGACCAGTCCATCAGCTACATTCTCGACGATATCGATGCTGCCAAGACCAAGGCTGTAGAGGACGCTTACCGCCGCGCCCGCGCGTCCGCAGAAGCCGTCGCTCGTGCCGGTGGCCGCACGTTGGGCGAGCTGTCTTACGCTTCGGTGGATACATTCGAGAATGTGCGTCCGATGCCCATGCAACCGATGGCGAAAATGTCGGCTATGGCTGCGGCGCCAGCGCCTACCGAGGAGTTCAGCCCGCAAACTACGTCCGTATCGGCCCATGTGAATGCGATGTTCTTGCTGAAATAGCAATTAGCAGTTAGCACTCAGGATGTAGGCGCGGGCGTCCTCGCCCCTGCGGGAACTGATAGAAGCAAAGTTGGCAAAAGCGGTTGTTACCAAAGACCCAGCGCCTTCGCGGTTCTAGCCTCTGTACTATCCGCATCTGGAGCCGTTGCGGCTTCCTCTCTAGACTTTCGCTGATAGGAGACGCAGGACGCGGTTTATCGCAGGCAGAATCGACCCCAAACACTTCAGTCACCATGAGTCCGGTTGCACGGCGAGGAGCCAATCGGTTCTATGCAGATGCAGTCGATCAACTCACACAGTAGCCCTCTTTTCAACCTGGTCAATTACATCCCGCTCGCGGCAACGGTAGTCACCTGTTTTCTTAGCGTGATTCTGGCCCGCGCTACCCTGCGCTATGCCGAGGCTGCCGACAAGGGTTTGGCCCTGGCCCGCGAGGAGTTCGAGCGAGAATGGTCGCCGGAACTGCATATCAAGCTGGAACGACTCTCGGCCAGCGAGACGCGCATCGTGGTGACCAATCTGGCCAAGATTTCGGTTCTGCTTCAACTCATGCAGATTCGCAAGATCTCGCACGCGGTGCCCTTCGAGCGCTGCTTCCTCAATGATCCGCTGGTAGGCGGCATGACCTGGACACAGGACATCGGTAAGCGCCTCGTCGTGTGCACGGGCCCGGACTTTCAGGGCCTGATCGCAGCCTCGGTAACGTTCTATTCGTCGGGCCGCATGTTCCGCACTGACTGGTTCCGCTTTTACATTGAAGTGGATGACGGACGCATCGTTCGCCTGAACCCGACCAACGTGCCCGCCCGCCGAGTGCGCGTTCTCGAAAACCGCAGAGGACCGGAACGTCGGCACGAATTTGCGCAGGATGTAACCGCAGTCGCCGCCGCGAGCAAGCACCCGGCAAGCTGATCGCTTCGAACACTTCAATTACGACAACAATCTTTCAGAATGGGCTATGCTGAAGCGAACTAGTTCTCATGGGGAATCGGGCACAGCACGGCAGGCTTAGGTCTGCACTGTTACTGGTCGTGTGTGCTCTTCCCATCGCGCTTATTAGTCCGGGCCAAGCACAGGCCCAGCAACCGACTTCCGTCGAGTTTATGAATATCACGGCGGCGGCGGGCATCAAGTTTGTTCACTTCAAAGGCAGCAACGGCATCTCCATCAACCGCGAGGAGTTTGGTCCCGGGGTCTGCGTCGCCGACTTTGATGGCGACGGCTGGCCTGACATCTACTTTGTGAACGGACGCGATCTGTACAACCGCGGCATCTCCGTGCGCAATGCGTTGTATCGCAACAATGGCGACGGAACCTTCACAGACGTCACGGAAAAGGCCGGGGTTCCAGGCACTGGTTACGGCATGGGATGCGTTTGGGGCGATTATGACAACGATGGATTTCCCGACCTGTTTATTACGCAGTACGGGCGCAACGTTCTTTATCGCAACAACGGAAATGGAACGTTCAGCGACGTGACCGACAAGGCGGGCGTTGCGGGCACGGAGTCGGGAACATTTCATTCCGGCGCTACCTTCTTTGACTACGACCGCGACGGCCGGCTCGATCTTTACGTCGGCAGTTACGTTGAATTGGGGGACAAACGGTATTGCGACCTGGGCGGCGTAAAAAGCAGCTGCCCTCCCAGTGCGTACCGCGGCAGCCCTGACGCGCTCTACCACAACAATGGCGATGGAACTTTCACCAATGTCACCGCGAAAGCCAATATCTACCAACCCGAGGGGAAGAATCTTTCAGTAGGCAGCGCTGATTATGACAACGATGGCTGGCCTGACCTGTTCGTCGCTAATGATGGGTTAAGCGCCTATCTCTACCACAACCAGCACGACGGCACCTTTAAAGAGATCGGCCCTGCCAGCGGTATGGCCTTCAACAGTCAGGGCGGCGTCATGGCGGCAATGTGTATCTCGCTGGGAGACTTCAATAACGACGGCTGGCTTGACCTTTACATCTCCGACTTTCAGAAGTCCTCCGACCACCTTTGGCAAAATGACGGCAACGGTTTCTTCGACGAAGTCAGCAACCAGGCCGGAATTACCCGCGCCACCCATGACGTGCTGAGTTTTGGCGGGGGCTTTTTCGACTACGACAACGACGGCTGGCTCGATCTGTTTATCGCGAATGGCCACGTTTATCCTGAGGTCGAGCAAGCAAGTCCGGGAACTCACTATAAGCAGATGAACTCCCTGTTTCACAACGAGCACAACGGCAAGTTTGCCGACGTGAGCAAGGCGGCGGGTAATGGGTTCGAGACTCCATATGTGGCGCGGGGCGTTGCATTTGCAGACTTTGATAATGACGGATTCGTCGACGTGGTGGTCGCCAACAACGGCGATGCGCCCCTGTTACTGCACAACAGCGGCGGCAACGGGAATCACTTTCTGAATTTCAAGCTCGTGGGCACGAAGAGCAATCGGGACGCAATGGGCGCCCGAATCCGGATCGTAGCGAGCGGTATTTCGCAGATTCGGGAGATCGCAGGCGGTGGGAGCTATCTTTCGCAGAGCGACTTGCGCGCCAATTTTGGCTTGGGAAAAGCGGCGAGAGCGGACACGGTTGAGATCAAGTGGCCGAGCGGTCAGCAGCAAACCTTCCACAACGTGGATGCCGACAAGTTCTACCTGATCGAGGAAGGTAACGACCGGCTGAATCTGCAGCGGATTGCCGGACGTCCGTAGTCGAGGAATCGATCCTCAGCATACTTGGTGAAGCTTCATTGCTGCGACGAGTACGCCCGGGTGGTCGCGGGCACGCGGCTGGCATCGAGTGGCACGTCGCGCTGGATGACGATCTCGAGAGTCGTGCCGGCGTCCAGCTTCACATCGTTCCCGCGGGTCAGCATCGCGATCGCAGTGCCAACCGCGCCGCCAACGCCCGCGCCGACCAACGCGCCTTTGCCGCCGTTGCTCAGCCCGCCCACCACTGCGCCCGTGCCGGCGGCGGTGGCCACCGTCCCGACTTTTTGGCCGGTTTGGCTGTCGGAGCGGATCGTGCCTTCCTGATCCCCGACTGATGTCTTGTCCACTCCCGGCGCATTTTCGACGGCGCCCGGTAGCAGCACCGTGTACCCGCTCGGATAGATAAGGGTGGTGAAGTGCATCAGAACTTCCGCCCGGCCTTTGACCCGGCCGCCCCGCTGGATGTGGCTGACTCTGCCCTGCACGTAGGTGCCCGCCGGAATCAGAACTCGACCATTGACCACAACTGGAAATGTGGTCTCGGCATAAACTCCGTCGCCCTCGCGCGTCCCCTTGCTGGAAACGGCGTGCTTCAATTCAACCGGAAACTTGGTGCCCGCGGGAATTGTCACCTCGCTGGCGGCGTTTGCAGGTGCAGTAGCAGATGCAGCAGGCGCGGCGGCGGGCGCAGAACCGTCTGGCTTGGTTGCAGGACTGGATTGCCCCAAGGCCAGCCCGGCCAAAAACAGTACCCACAGCAGGACGCGCATGAAATGCCTTTCGAAAAAGATGTTGTCCGGCACGGGACCTGGCTGGCCGATCTAGGCCACGCCCCGGTCTACCTCGATAAAAGTACGATGCGAGATAGACGTAGAAAGTTAGTCGCGGCCGATTGATATTGGAGCTCTACCGCGGCCGCTTGAGCTCGTTCTCTCGCACGTTCCCCATGTACTGCGATTGCAGCTTCTGAGCGCAAAGCTCGCCGCACACGTGCAAAGTGCCTTCGCGAGCTGCAATTTCTTCGTCCCACGGACACAGGTACAGCAACGGCCGGTTGTATTCGCCAAAAGAAGTCCACATAAGCCACCAGCGGTCGGTCGAGTGCTTGAGCAGGCCGCAGTTCGGGCCGGCACAGCGGTAGAAATTGTTGGCGATCGGAAGCGAGCTGGCAGCGTGCATCACTGTACGAACCTCCCCTGGCCGCTGGGCGCAAGTAAGGCGCAACCATTCTAGCCAATATAAGGGCGGAGCGCACTCCGGGAGACGCAGCTAGCTACGTCTCTACGGTCGAAACTTGCTTTGTGGGACACGAGCTTCGTAGGCTGAACTATTTGTAGATCAGGTATTTCTGGCGGAGGTGCTGAAACTTCTCCAGCGGCTCACGCCAGTCTTCCTCGATGTGGCGTGGATCTTCGCCCTTGGCAACTGCGTCGTATGTCGCCTGGTTCACCAGCAGATCGATCATGCGTTCCAAGCGATACTGCTCGGGATAAAGCTTGTGCAACGCCGAGGCCAGTTCAACTCCTAATTCCGGCGCGTCCAAGGCGTTGCGATCGACCAAAATGATGTTAACCCCCTGGCACGCTTGCCCAGAGTACGGGTTCGCCGACGGAGTAAAGCTTACGGGCACGAAGCGCACGCCGGAAATCTCTCGCGCATTCAGATATTGCGCCAGTTCCCCGGCATGAATCCAGGGCGCGCCCAGCAACTCAAACGGAGTATCCGTGCCTCGCCCCACAGAAACATTGGTACCCTCGACCACCGCTACGCCCGGATACAACATCGCCTCGGTAAGACTGCGCAGATTCGGCGACGGATTGATCCATGCCAACCCGGTCGAATCGTACCAGTCGCCCCGCATCCATCCTTCCATCGGGACGACTTGCAACCGAGCATTGATGTTGCGCTCGCCGTTGAATAACTTCGCGAGTTCACCCATGGTCATGCCGTGGCGCAAGGGAACCAAACCGTAATTGGTAAAAGTCTCGCGCCCCGGATCAGCAATCGGCCCTTGCACAAACGACCCGGTAATAGGGTTGGGCCGGTCCAGCACAATAATTTCGATTCCTGCCTTGGCTGCCCCTTCCAGAAAATATCCCAGCGTGGTCTCGTAGGTGTAAAAGCGCGCGCCCGCGTCCTGGACATCGATGACTACTGCATCGAGGCTCTTCAAGACTTCGAGCGGCGGCCGCCGCGCTGCATCCGTTCCGCCGTAGACGCTGTAGACCGGAACGCCCGTGGCTGCGTCGCGCGAATTGCCAACTTCGGTCGTGTCCAGCGTGCCCGTCACCCCATGCTCAGGGCTAAAGATTGCGTCCAGAGAGACTCCCGGAGCCTGAAACAACACGTCGATGGTGCGGCGTCCTTGCGAATCGACTCCGGTCTGGTTGGTCAGCAGCCCGATTTTCTTCTTCGCTGCGGTCCCTCGAATCGGTTCGAAACCATGGGCGGCGAGTACGTCCATTCCCGTCTGCACGGTTCCGTTGCGGGATGCCAGTCTGCGCGCCGCGGTCTCTGCCTCGTTATACCCGGTGATGCTTTTCCAACGTAGTTCATCCTTTTCGGTCACCGTGAGTGGCAAGGCCGCAGCCACCCCTGTCGCTATCTTCGAACGCAAGGCCACAGCGCTTCCCTTCCCGCGCGGATGAACCGCATTGGTCAGAATGATGATGGAAGTCCGAGTCGTAGGATCAATCCACAGGGAGGTCCCGGTGAACCCGGTGTGCCCGAACGATCCGACCGGCAACAAATCGCCGCGATTGCTGGAGAACGGAGAATCGATGTCCCAGCCAAAGCCGCGCAGAACCTGCGATGTCGGGGGTTGCTGTGGTGTGGTCATTTTCTCAACCATCAACGGAGACAGAATCTCGCTGCCATTGAGCAGAGCCTGGGCGAACAGCGCCAGATCGTCTGCCGTCGAGAACACACCCGCATGCCCCGCCACGCCGCCCATCCGTCGCGCCGTCGGATCGTGGACGGTTCCGCGCAGCATCTTGTCGTGCTCGTCGTACTGAGTGGGTGCGATATTCGGGAACCAGGTCGCGGGAGGAGAAAAGCGAGTATGCGTCATCTTCAGCGGAGCAAAAATATTCTTCTCGCAATATTGGTTTAGCGGCATCCCCGAAACCCGCTCGACCAGCGCGCCCAGCACAATGAAGTTAATATCGCTGTAAAGGAATCGTGATCCCGGCGGGTAGATCGGCTTCTCCGCATAGGCCATGCGCAAAGCCGTCTCGCGTCCCTCCCACGGTTGCGACAGATCGAGATCTTCGGGCAGTCCGGAGTAATGCGTGAGCAAGTCGCGAATCGTAATTTCCTCTTTGCCGTTCTCGGCGAACTCCGGAATGTATTTCGCCACCGGCTCGTTGACGCGGATCTCGCCACTCTGCACGAGTTGCATGACCGCCGTAGTCGTCGCGACCACTTTCGTGAGCGAGGCCAGATCGAAAATCGTGTCTGCGGTCATGGGCTCGCGCCGAGGTTCAAGCGCGCGCTCGCCGATGGCCTTCCGATAAATCACCTGGCCATCGTGCTCAACCAGCACCACCGCGCCCGGTACCTGCTCATCGCGGATGGCGGACCGCACAATGTTGTCGACGACAGTTAGGGGCGCAGACGGATTCGCCGTCGGTTTCACGGCGCCAACTGCCACAGAACCAAGTGCAGCCAGGAGTACGACACACGCCCATCCGGCAAACGCCGTGGCCGGTCCAATCGGATTGGCAAGCTCATTATTTTGTTCGCCCCGAAAGAGCCTAAGCCCGCGACAAGTTGATCTGATCATGCGGATGCTCTGACTGTACACAACCCCGGCAACTTGACTCAACAAACCCAAGTAATAGGTGTGCCTTTTCTGTTACAGGCCAGCCAGCACGAGCCAAGGCGATCGGACGGGTTAATCAAAGGGTTTCCAACCGCGCGGGCAACTTACATTCAACGCGGCGTCTCCTATACTTACAGAGAACGATATTGTCCAACGGGAGCAAGAGTGTCTCTGCAAGTCCCTAAAACCTCAAAGTCCATCCGACAGAAGCTGCACACACTCCTGCTTCGAATTACTCCCACAGAACGCCAGCGGTTGCTGCTGCTTACGATCGTGAGCGGAGCACTCTGCGGACTGGTTGCTGTTTCCTTCCACCTGGGCATCGACAAGGCGCAGGAACTCCTGATCGACCGCGCGCTGGCAGCTCCGCACTTCGCCTGGATCTATTGGGGCATTCTTACCCCGGCTGTGGGCGGCCTGATTGTCGGCTTGGCTTTGCATTACTGGGTTCCGGGCGCCGTGGGCAGTGGTGTGCCGCAGGTCAAATTCGCTTACGCGATGCACTCGGGACGCGTCCCATTCCGCGATGCTGCGGGTAAGTTCATCCTTGGGATTGTCCAGATCGGAAGCGGCGGTTCGCTTGGCCGCGAGGGACCGACAGTTCAGATCTGCGCGGGAATCTCCAGTCTGCTGGCGCGAGTGTCATCGCTTTCGCGGCAGAGCCAGCGGCGCATGGCGGCCGTGGGAGTTGCAGCCGGCATCGCCGCCGCATTCAATGCGCCGATTGCCGCCGTTACCTTTACTCTCGAAGAGATCATCGGCGATCTCGATCAGACCAGCTCTCGGGTGTGATCGTCGCGGCCGCCATTGCGGCCGCCGTGGAGCGCGGGATTCTGGGCCAGCATCCCGTATTCGAGATACAGCGGATATATACACTGGGGCACGCTTCTTCACTGATGTCGTACGCGGTGCTTGGCCTGCTTTCAGCCGTCGCATCCGTGGCTTTTACCGACTCTCTTCTTCGCCTTCGCGCGGGGTTCAAGCAATTCACGGCCGTGCCTAAATGGGTGCATCCCGCGATCGGCGGGGCGTTGACCGGCACTTTGGCAGTGTTGGGATTGTTGTGGCTGAAGCAGGACGGGATCACCGGCGGCGGATATTCGACCCTGGCATTGGCGCTCACCGGTTCACTCCCTGTGAAAGTATTACTTGGTCTGTGCGCGTTCAAACTTGTAGCAACCGTTTGCTCGTACAGCAGCGGTGGTTGCGGCGGGATTTTCGCGCCCTCGTTGTTCATCGGCGGAATGCTCGGCGGCGCTGTCGGGCATTTGGACGTTCTGGCCTTTCACCATTCGTCGGATTCGATCGGAGCGTTTGCTCTGGTCGGCATGGGAGCGGTTTTTGCGGGAATCGTTCGCGCACCTATGACTTCGGTGCTGATTATTTTCGAGATGACGGGGAGCTACGGCCTCATTCTTCCATTGATGATCGCAAACATGACTGCGTATGGCCTGGCACGCCACTGGCGGCACATCCCGATCTACGAGGCGCTGCTGCTGCAGGATGGTATTGTCCTACCTCATGGAAAACCCATCACAACGGATGCGCCCACCCTGCCCGGCGAGATGCCGCCGTAGACCGTGCGGTTCAACGAACCGGCGAGTTGAGCTAGGCAGCGATAGAATCCGGGTGACCTCGGACATGGGTCGTCATCTTTACCTGTCCCCCGAACTTTGTTATAACCCGAACATCGAGCCATCGAACCCTTTGCCTGCGACCAGAATTCCCGCGTGCTTCCCCACTCCCGCTCACCAGCAGCAGGACGCCGTGTTCGCCGCCGCCTTCGAGGCAATAAATCAGGCCATCGCCGATCGCGCATTCCCCGCGGCTTCAGTCGCCATCACGCACCGCGGCAAGCTTGTCGGACTGAAGGCCTTTGGCCGATTCACCTATGAACCCGATTCTCCTGAAACAACCACCGCCACCGTTTTTGATCTGGCTTCGGTCACAAAAGTTGTTGCCACCACCAGCATGGCGATGATTCTCTACGAACGCGGCCTCCTCGATCTGGAGCTGCCCCTCATGGCGGTCGTGGGAGAGTTCGCCGGAGAAGATCCAAGACGGGATGCCGTCACGATGCGCATGCTGCTGGCCCACTCCTCCGGATTGCCCGCGTACGAAAAGCTGTTTCTCCGTGCCAAGACGCGCGACGAGCTTCTTTCCGCTGCCTTCGCAACATCGCTTGCTGCTGATCCCGGCGCGAAGGCCGAATATAGCGACATCGGCTTTATCATTTTCGGACTAGCGCTTGAACGTATCGCGGAAGAATCGCTCGACCGCTTCTGCCAGCACGAAGTCTTCGGGCCTCTGGCCATGACGCACACTGCGTTCAATCCTCCATCGGCATGGCGAACATCCATCCCGCCCACCGCGAATGATCAATCCTTCCGGCATCGCATCATCCAAGGAGAGGTGCAAGACGAGAATGCCAGCGTGATGGGCGGCGTCGCAGCCCACGCCGGCGTGTTTGCCACTGCCGAAGATCTCGCCGTCTTTGCCCATGCCATGCTCTCCGGCGGAGGTCCCATTCTTCGCCCGGAAACGCTGGCCGTCTTCACGCGGCGTGAGTCTTCGCCTCCGGGCACATCGCGCGCCCTGGGCTGGGACACTCCGTCATCTCCATCGCAATCCGGAAAATATTTCTTGGCTAATTCCTTCGGACACCTCGGCTACACCGGAACCTCGCTATGGATCGATCCGGACCGCCAACTGTCGATCCTATTGCTCACCAACCGCACCTGGCCCGACTGCAGCAATCAGGCCATCAAGCAACTCCGTCCCAAGTTTCACGATGCGGTGATCGAGTCGTTAGTAGGTCTATGACGCCGGCAACGTTCACGTAGGACGCCTCGTTCGGGCAGCCCACCACGAGGCAAGGCAGGATTCGTACGATTAGGTTTGCACCAATTGCTGTGCGGGACGGATTTTAGCCGAAGGCTCCCAGTAGGACTGCCGCGAGAAAGACACTCCACGCTCACGCCGGTGCGGCGGTGCGGCTTGATCAACGCAGGCGCACCACTCCTGGAAGGGAAGGCTTCTGCACTAGGGACTGACCTCGAAGACGACGCCGAAGCCAATGCCGCCGTAGGATGTTGTCCCATACAGGTGTCCCGCCTTGTCACGAATCACGTTGGCAGCGGGCTCGGCTCCATCAACTGGTCCAGAATGAAAATTATGCAGCACCGTCTCCTTCCAGCCCTTTTGGGAGTGCGTGAACTTGAACACGACACCGCAACCGTAAGCGGGGCAGCCATCTCCGCCGATAGACGTGGTTCCGTAAAAATTTCCCGCTGGGTCGAGGACTACGCTCGCCTCCGGACTTGCCCCGCCGTTCAGACCGGCAAGCGGAATGTAGGTCTCGTGATAGCTGCTACCTGACTTTGTCAACGTGAAGACTGCGCCATACCCACAACCGACGCCTGCTGGCTCGCTGCAGTAGTCGGAGCCGTAGAGATTGCCCTTTTTGTCGAGCACAACGCCCGCAAGGAAAGAAAACCTACTTCCTATCTTGCTCTCGGTCCAGACGCCACCCGATTTGATCAGTTTGTAGACCTGGGACGAGTCACCATAGCGACTGGTGGTGCCGTACAGATTCCCGGCACGGTCGATGGTCACACCTGCGTAGGCAGTCCCTTCGTTGTTGAAGTTGTAAAGTGTGTTCTCTGTCCAGGTGCCGTCTGAACTCGGAGAAAGCTCAAATACAGTGCCCTGGTCGCTCCCTCCGCCAACTTGGGTTGTGCCATAAAGGTTCCCCGCTCGGTCAAAGGCCACACCCGCAGCGGGGAGAGATCCGTCACCGTTGCCCATGAAGGTGTAAAGCACGGTCTCCGTCCAGCCTCCTCCTGCCGGCGACACCTTGAATACCGTTCCGCAGCCATAACCGGAGTAGCATGCCAGGTTGCCGCCCGCTTCGGTCATGCCATAGAGGTTGCCAGACCCATCCATGACCAAGGCAGACGGAAAAGCTCCGTCGGAACCACCTTGGAACTTGTAAAGCACCGTTTCGCTCCACTTCCCGTTGTGACCATGCGATAGCTCGAAGACGATCCCACATCCATGGCCGCTCTCACTGCACTTGGTGTCTCCACCATAATAGGTGGTGCCGTACAGATTCCCGGCCGCGTCCATGACAAGTCCCGCGGCAGGAGAGTTCCCGTCGCTGCCTCCGGCGAATCGGTACAATACTTTCTCTTTGCTGGTGGCCCAGGCAGAAGTTAGCAACAGCAGAACCAATGTGGCGGTCGCGATCGTCTTGACCAGATAGGACATCAGTTCTTTGCGCGTCATGTCGAGAACTCCGTCCGACCTCATAAACCCCGCAAAGTATATACCCGTTCTGCCCGTCCGAGACTCGCAATCGCTCGCATGGGCAAGGAAAACGAAGTAACGGGATTCGCAAGAAGTTACGGATCGGTTCGCGCAAGGATCGGCTGGCGCTTGGCCGAATGTGGCGAAGCATTTGCCATTACACTCACCATGGTTTCAACGTGTTTATCTGGTGTGAACCTGGAGTCAACCCAGCCCAGCTTCCGATCGCTTCCGAAAGAGTCGCATCCCTCTGCTAATCTAGGACTCAAACTTGGAAAAATTATTTGTGAAGTCAATTCCCGAAAGCTCGGAGACGAACGATTGAGACGCATACCCAAGAAATCGTCATCGAAACTAAGCCACCTCCCTACCGAGCAGCCCAACGTCGCCGCCAGAAATCTGGACCAGAAATCCTCCCTCGAAATCGCGCGCATCATCAACGCCCAGGACGCCAAGGTCGCTTCCGCCGTGAAAGCCGCCCTGCCGCAGATCGCCCGCGCAATCGATCTGATCGCGAAAGCCCTGCAAAAAGGAGGTCGCCTGATCTATGTTGGCGCTGGAACCAGCGGCCGCCTTGGCGCACTCGACGCCTCCGAGTGTCCACCGACGTTCAACGTCGATTACAACACCGTGCAGTTCATCATCGCTGGCGGAATCAAAGCACTGCACAGCGCGACCGAAGCCAGCGAGGATTCTGCCGAACTAGGCCAACGCGAAATGGCGAAGAGAAAGCCGGGCAAGAACGACGTGGTCGTTGGAATCGCCGCCAGCGGACGCACTCCCTTCACCGTCGCCGCTGTTGAGTATGCCCGCCGTCGCGGCGCCAAGACTATCGCGGTCACCTGCAACGCCCATTCTCCCTTGGAAAAAGCGGCGCACTTCGCCATCGTCGCCGAGGTCGGTCCAGAAGTCATCGCCGGATCCAGCCGCATGAAGGCCGGCTCCGCCCAAAAGATGATTTTGAACATGCTCTCGAGTGGCGCCATGACCCGCCTGGGCTACGTCTACGGAAACCTGATGATCAACGTCCACGTAAAGAACTACAAGCTGCGCGAACGTGGCCTGACCATTCTGCAGCAAGCCGCCGGAATCAACCGCGAAGCCGCCGGGCACGCCCTGCAAGCGGCAGGAGACGACGTCCCCGTGGCGTTAGTAATGTTGCAAGCCAACATAAACCGTCAACAAGCTACCGAAGCCCTAACGCGAACCCACGGCCACGTCCGACAAGCCATCGCCACGGCCCGATCTTTATAGCGCCGGCGTCCCGGTGGTCGAGCAAAGCTCGACCCCCACAGGCCGTGCCCTTCCGATTAACCAATTCCCACGCGCCACAAACCCGATTCGCCTTTACAATATCTCAGCGCCTCAGATTGGACTGACCCCATGGGCCTCGCTCTCGCTCACGGTCTACCAGCGTACGATATTGCTATGGACAAATTCGTAATTCGCGGCGGCAATCCGCTGCTTGGGACAATTCGCGTCAGCGGTGCCAAGAACGCCGCGCTCCCCGCCATGGCCGCGGCCCTTCTAACAGAAGAACCGGTCATCCTGGAAAATATTCCTCAAGTTCGCGACATCGAGACCACGCGCAAGCTGCTAGCCGCCATGGGAGCCGAGGTCGAACTGGGATACGGCCGCGCCCAGCATCGCACCACGATCTCCTGTCGCAATCTAACTTCGCCCGAAGCTTCCTACGAACTGGTGAAGACGATGCGCGCCTCGACGCTCGTTCTCGGCCCGCTCGTGGCCCGTTGCGGCCGCGCCCGCGTTTCCCTGCCTGGAGGCTGCGCCATCGGAGTTCGCGGCATCGACCTGCACATCAAGGGACTCGAAACCCTGGGTGCGACCATCACGCAAGATCACGGATACGTCGAAGCCTCCGCAAAAAGGCTGCGCGGGGCCGAAATTGTTTTCGACAAGATCACCGTGACCGGCACCGAAGATCTGCTGATGGCGGCCACGCTTGCTGACGGCGAAACGGTGATGCTGAACTGCGCTCGTGAGCCCGAAGTTGCCGACCTGGCCGAGCTCTTGAACAAAATGGGAGCTCGCATCGAGGGCGCTGGCACTTCGACCATCCGGGTGAAGGGCGTGGCCAGATTGCATGGCGCCAGGCACAGGATTATTCCCGACCGCATCGAAGCTGCCACGTTTATCATCGCTGGCGCGCTGACTGGCGGAGACCTCAACATCGCCGGCTGCGATCCGCATCATCTCGACGCCTTGCTTGAAAAGTTGAAGGAAGTCGGCGTGAAGACAACCCACACTGCCGACTCGGTTCGTGTGATGGGCGACAATCCACCGAAAGCCGCCGACATGGTCACCGAGGAATATCCTGGATTCCCCACCGACGTGCAGGCCCAGTACATGGCTTTGGCCACTCAGGCGGAGGGGACGTCGGTCATCACGGAGAACATCTTCGAGAATCGTTTCATGCACGCTCAGGAACTGGTGCGCATGGGTGCGAACATCAAGATTGAAGGCCGCCGCGCGGTCGTTCGCGGCAAGACGCCGCTGAGCGCGGCCGCGGTGCTGGCTTCCGATTTGCGCGCCTCGGCATCTCTCGTTCTCGCCGCTCTGGTCGCGGACGGAGAAACCATTATCGATCGCGTCTATCACATCGACCGAGGCTACGAACACATCGAAGAAAAGCTCCGCGGAGTGGGAGCCCAGATTCGCCGCATTGGGGAAATCCTCCCGAAGAAGGCAGCCGCGCCCGCCGCTCGAGGATGATTCCTCATCGCGCACACGCAGCTTCAAGATATGGCGGAAGTGGAAAAATGGGGGGGCGGTCGTGAGGGTCCTAACGTCAGCGCCGCTGAACACTAACCCATGGCCGCCCAAGGTATCCGTCGAACGATATCAACTTAGCCGATCTATCGAACGCAGCCAATACAGTGAATGCTGTATTTCGCAATAGGAAAAAGCAGTACGCACTCTCCGTAAGGACGAACGTCAAAAGGAACCGCTGTGTGCCCGGAAAGTCTGTTTACTTGTCGAAGGCAAAGATGTGCTTCCAATCGTTCTTCATACTGATCACAGTCCAGCCCTTGGCCTTCGCCTCGTCGTACAAGGCCTGAGGAAACGTGCCGACTTTGCTGTCCGGCAGGCCCTGTGCGGGACCGTAGGCAAATTCCCGTTGGGCGTCGTCATGCAGCACCAGCATCTCCAGCGAAGCTCCGCCGCCTCCCTGCGTGTACTCCAGCATCTGTCGATCCCCGTCCGAATTGCCGAATGCCGCATGCGGCCGCTTGCCGATGAAGAGATAGATGTCCTCTGCTTTGCCCGCTCCATTGTTGTTCAGCAATAGCTTCGGGTCTCGCATCAGGATGCCCTGCCCGTCCTGGTTGTACTGGTATTGGGTCGCGAGGGCAGAGCCGATGATCTGTTCGGGCGGGATGCCGTAGACCTGCTGCGCGTAGGTGCGTACGAAGTCCTGTCCGCCGCCGGTCACGATGTAGGTCTTGTAGCCGTTGTCGCGCAGGTAGCGCATGACTTCTAACATTGGGAGATAGACCATCTGCGTATAAGGTTGGTCGAAGTGGGGATGCTTCGCTGCCGCCATCCAGTCCCTTACGATCGGCTGAAACTCGTCTGCGGTCATGCCGGTGTGGGTTGCGAGGGCGATCATCTCGATGTCCTTCAAGGTGAACTTTGCCATCGCCTCTCTGTCGCCGGTGATCACCGCCTTGAAGGGCTCTTTGGTTTTCCATTCTGGATGCTGCGGCGCCAGGGCGACGGCCCGATCGAAGGCGAACAGCACCTGAGAATAGATAGGCTGCTCAACCCACATCGTGCCATCCTGGTCGAAGGTGGCGACGCGGTCTTCCGGAGGCACGAATTTAGGATTGCTCTTATCTGTCGTGGTCTTCACAAAGTCGATGATCGCCTGCTTGGCCGGCCCATCGTTCCAGGAAGCAAGCGGACTGGCTTCCGCAGCGGGCGCGGTCGTCGAAGGAGCCGGACTTGCAGCCGGAGAAGTAGGATTTGAAGAACAGGAGAAATTCAGCGCCGCAAGAATCAGCGCAAGAACCAGTCGGGACTTTAGCCATGCCATGAATTTCTTCTCGCCTAGTTATTGTTTGATTGCTTCGGTCCCTACCACATCGCTCCAGCCGTCGCCAGGATTGTATTCAGCTATGGCCACAGCGAGATCGGTGGTCTTTTCGCCCAAGTCTTTTTGGTGAACGGTGCCATCTCTACCGATGATGAACGTCATGATTCCCGAATCTCGGTAGGCCGCGGGATAGGCAAGAACGGCAAACCCACCGGTCATCTTTCCGTCGACGACATAATCCTTCGCGCCGCCCGGCGCCTTGTCTCCTTGTTTGGTCAGTATCTGGAAATAGTAGCCGTTGAACGGCTGTGGCTTGTCTCCTGAATTGGTGTAACCCGCGGACTTCGCGAAATCGCCAAGCTGGCCCAGTGGGCTGGGTGTCTGACCTTCCGCAACATGCCAGTACAAGCCGTTCTGTTTGCCTTCATCACTGACAAACTTCTGAGCGTACTGTTTTACGCTGTCGCCGTCATGGGTCTCGCTGAAGTATTGCTTCTGGGCGTTGGCGATCGCGCCACAGGCCTCGATTGCGGTCAACTCTCCCTTGCCGATGCGGCGGGCCAAAATCTCGTCCTTGCCCGCCGCCGTATCGAAATACCACTGACCTGAAGAATTCCGATCCAGGGGAACGGGGAAAGGAAAATTATCCGCCCCCGTCTGGAGAATTTCGCCGCCAGACTTGATCTTGGTCCAGCGATTCATCTGGGCGTACGCCGCGACGAAATCCTGCAGCGCATTCTTGTCTTTTACCGGGTCTCCCGAAAACAAGACGTCCTTGGCGTCAGAACCAAAGATCGCCAGTAGTGCGTTCTGATCTCCGGCCTTGGCGGCCTCGTAGAAAGCCGCGCCTGCTTCCGCTGGAGAAGCGAAAGTCTTTTGAGCGGCAGCCTTTTCTTTAGTGGCGCTATCCTCCGGCTTGTTGCACGCGACGTGCATAATGATCAATAAGAACAGCATCAAGCTTAAAGGAAGACTTGAAGACGTTCTGTGCTTTGAAACCAGGCGCAACATGGACATTCCTCCAATCTCGCTATTTGGTTTACCCAGCAATGAATCTCCTTCGGGGCATCAGCGACGGAAACCGCCGCCCCCGAATCCTCCGCCGCCGAACCGGCCGCCACCGAAGCCGCTGGAACGCATACTTCCCCATCCACGGCTGCTCTCTGCTCTCGAGGACCAGCCGCCAAAATTGCCAAAGCCACCGGAGTGTCCACTCATGCCGCTAAAGGCAGTTGACCTTCCACTGTCCCCGCTGTCGTGCGCCCAGGAATTCGAGGCTGAGGCGCGATTGGCGTCAGCTCCCGCCGAGTTGACATTCACCGTGTTTCCACTCACATTGCGGTTATAGGTGTTACCGCCGCCGTGGTAGTTGCTGTAATTGTCTCCAGAATGGTTATAGGCGTTGTGGTAGTTGTTTCCGTAGTGATTATAGGAATTATCGTAGCCATAGCCGCCGTGGTAAGCCCCGCCATAGTACCCGCCGTGCCAGGCAGAATTGCCGTAATACGCCCCGCCGTGATAGACCACCGCAGTGCCGTGCCAGCCGCAGTTCCAACTGCTGTATCCCCAGCCGCAACACCCACCACTCATCAGTGCCCCGACTGCAATCCCGGCGCCGAAGCCAATGATTCCCGCTGCGGCCACGTCTCCCGCGCTGTACCCAGGAGTTACATAGGGAGTGCCATAAACTACGGCAGGGTTGTACTGCGGAACATAAACGACTTGAGGGTTCGCCGGTTGAATGACAATCACCTGCGGCGATTGCTGCGTGACCGTGGCCTGAGGAGTGGATTTTAGATTCCCGCTGGCTTTGGCCTGGGCCCGCAAAGTCTGGATCGCGGTCATGACCTCCGCTTGCTGAGCGTGGTAGGCCTCTCCCAAGGAAGATGTCCACGTAAGGTTATTCGCCAAGTTCGTGAGCACGGAGGGAAATTCGGTCAAAGCTTTGATGCTGGCATCCCATGATTGTTTATTCACCGCCTGCATCAAGGCGCTGCCGGTCAGGTTCTTGTTTTCTCCCATCCAATAATTGGCAATGGCGATCTGGTCCGGGAAGGTTGATGCCGTGAGAATCTGAGCCACCAGCGAGTCAGGATAGAGTGCGATGGGGGCGACCAATGCTTGCAGTTCGGCCGCGCTCTGCGGCGCAGCATCCGTTGGGCTTCCGCTGTCGGTAGCGGGAGCCAGAGGGGCAGTTTGATATCCGTAGAGGTTCTGTGACGAAGCTCCAGCGAGGATAAAGCTGAGCAGCACTGATAGGAACTTCCTGGCATCTTGGGGGATCATTTGCTTACTCCAAGTTGATAGTCATTTAGCGGCGGCTTTCGTTCTCTCTCCGAGGGTGACGTGGACGCCTTAAAACGAATCGGAAAGCGAGAAAGGCCATGTTGCCTTCCTCGCCTTCACGTTCAATTGCGGACTCTCTCAAGTCCACGTCTTAAGTGCTCGCAAGAGCTTCATTGACTCTTCCCAAGCTAGTCGTCCCCCTTGTTGTTTTCCATTTGCTTCAGGATGCCATCGAGGTTGTAGCTCTCGGGCGTCTGCAGCGGCGGGAACTCCCTGAAGCTCCCGAGCTCCTTCATCCACAGCGCTGGCCGATGGGCAGCATGTTCCAGTCGTACAGGTAGGCGGTACTTGGGGAGGCAAGTGCGCCACCCATGGCCATGGCTGATTTTGAGTCCGAGAAGCTTATCGTCTGCTCGAAGGGGTCACGCTTAACGTTGCCGACAAGGGTCCAGTGGTAGTTGACCAAGGGCAGGAACCAGCCGGGAGCTCCGCCGGGCGCCATCGAGTAATACATCTTCCAATTCTTGTAGCGCACCGCGGACGGTGTCGCCCCCGAGTAGTAGAAGAAGACATCACGCGCTGAGTGGTCCGACGTGCCTTCGAGATAGGCGCGCTGGTCGAAGCCGTCAAGCATGGTTTTAACGATGCCGGGGTACTTGCCAGCCTGAATCTGCTTGTTCAGATCGTCTCCTTTGGGTCCACCGGCGATGTCAACCAACGTCGGCAACCAGTCGAGCGCCGCAAACATTTCTTTCTTGACCGTGCCTGCCTTGATGTGACCCGGCCAGCGGACAACCAGGGGAGAGCGATAGCCGCCTTCCCACGCTTCGCCTTTCTGCCCTTTGAAGGGAGTGATGCCGCCATCGGGGAAGCTAACCGTCTCGGCCCCGTTATCCGTGGTGAACATGACAATGGTGTTGTCCAGTTGGCCCATCTGTTCCAGCTTGGCGAGCACCACGCCGATGTTGTCGTCCAACTGCTTCATGCCAGCCTCGTTGATGCCCCAGTCCTTCCCGCCCTGGGTGCCTATCATGGCGAGGTACTTGTCCGAGAGCATGGTGGTGACGTGCATGCGCGCCGGGTTGTACCAGACAAAGAACGGTTTGTTCGTCTTCTTAGGGTCATTGCGGTCGAGGAAGTCGACGACCTTGGCCGAGATTTCCTCGTCCACCGTCTTGGACCGCTCCAGCGTCAGCGGGCCCTCGTCCTTGCACGTCTGGTTCTTCTCAGTGCCGTCGGAGGAGTTGCACCAGATGACTGGCCGCGGGGGTGTCAGGCAGGTTGCGGTCCTGGGATCGACGGCGCCGGGAGGATCGGAGAGGCCAGGTACTGGCGTGTTCTTGCAAGGCGGCGCGATGCCCTGCACGGTCGGGCTGCTATTGATGTCGGGAAAGCTCACTTGCTGCATCGCGTCGAGGTGGTAGAGATATCCCAGTACTCCTGGAAGCCGTGTGCGGTTGGTAGAGATGCTGTGTGATCGCCCAGGTGATTCTTGCCGAACTCGCCCGTGGTATAGCCAAGATCGCGAAGGAACACTGCCATGGCCGGGGTGCCAGGCCGCAGATATGACGGGCTACCGGGCAGCTGCGGAGGAATCATGCCGGTGCGTAGAGGATACATGCCGGTGAAGAAGGCATTGCGCCCGGAAGTGCAGCTCTGCATGGCGAGGTAGTCCATGAAGATCGCGCCTTCATTTCCGATGCGGTCGATGTTGGGGGTTTCCCCGACCATAAGGCCGCGGTGGTAGATACTCGGCTGCATCCAGCAGATATCGTCGCCCATGATGACAACAATGTTGGGTTTCTGCGCAGTTTGAGCTGCGCTCGGGAGCACACCGCATGCCATGGCCAAACATGAGACGGCTAGCACTCCTAGGATTGCCCGTCTAACGCTCGTTCCGGATTTCATTTTCCTTCTCCTTATATGGATATCGAAAAACTACATGCCCTCATTCAAGCCCTTGTTCACAATCACCTTCACGTCCACGCGACGGTTTAGTGCGCGTCCCATGGGGTCAGTATTGGTAGCGTCGGGATGAGTTGCACCGTAGCCGGCGGGAGCCAGAATGCGGCGCATCGGGATGTTCTTCTTTTCACGCAGATACTGGGTGACTGCCGCTGCCCGCGCCTCGCTGAGTTTTTGATTCAGCTGCTTACTACCCGTGCTGGACGCGTAGCCCGCAATCTCGATCATGTATCCGTCGAGCGTTATTGCGATATCGGCGAGTTTGCTCAGATCCGCCTTCGCGGCATCGTCCAAAGCCGATTTATCGGTGTCAAAATAGATGCCAGCTTCGGCTGCGGTCTTGTAGTCGTTCAGGTCTGATACCCGCTGGTTCACCATCGCAACCGCATCGGCGTCCATCACAGCGACTTCGCCGGCGGCCTGCGCAGTAGTGCCAGCTTGATTGGCCGAGGCCTGCGCCTGGTTCGCTGAGTTCTGTGCTTGCCCGGCAGCGGCTACGCCCTGGTTCGCGGTTGATTGCGCGTTCTTGGCGGCGGCCTTGTTGGCCATGATCTGCTGCTCTTCCGCCACCTCGACCGCGAACTCATCAGGAGTGAACGTAATCTTGCTAGCCTCGAGTTGCCCCTTGGCGTTGCCCACGCCTTCGGCCTCGACCGTCAGACCCGGCACCATGGCGGTGACGTCCATGTCAGTGTGACGATAGAACTCAGCCTTGCCATGCTTGCGAATGATCTTGGTGTTGTCCGTAAGGTTGATGACGATCAGGTCACCGGACTTCTTCTCCTTGACCTTTATCAGATCGCCATTGCGAGCTTGAATCGTGCCCGTTACCTTGGCCTTTGCGCCCGCCGTGATCGGATGCATGCTTCCCGTAGCCGCGTGCGCCAGGCTTCCCAGCAGAATTGCGCAGATTGTTGCCCACAACACCAGCCCTTGATGATTCTTGCTGCTGACCTTCATGAAAATCCTCCATTAATCCGTCTTGTCAAAAATTTTGGGTGGGAACAGCGGAGGTCTAGATTGGATCGAACTCTATATTTAAGGAACTGGCAAAAGTAGTAGGGTTTAGAAACATTGGGTTTGTATGAGGGCCTAAAACACATCCACCCCCGCCAATAAACCGGCGAGGGTGGGTGCGGATCGAAAGGATGAACGGGAGTAACGCTACCTACTCCGACATTCCATTTCAACTGCCAAAACTGCCAGTAAGGTCCTCTTATTCATTGGCATCGTCCTGCACAAATCACCAGTTCGAATCGGCTGGCGAGGAGGGCGTTGCCCCGAATCGAGGTTACTGTCCAGCCAGGCCCTTGTTCACCAGCACCTTAACTTCCACGCGACGGTTCTCGGCTCGGCCCGATGCCGTCTCGTTCGGTGCCGCAGGATCAGCTGTGCCCATGGCTCCCGGCGCGATCACGTGCCGGACCGGCACGTTGCAGTCCTGGATCAAGTAGGCAATCACCGCCTGGGCGCGCTCCATGCTCAACTTCTGATTCATGGCGGCAGTGCCCGAGGAATCGGCATAACCCTTCACGTCAATGATGTAGCCGGTGGTACCGACTGCATCCTTCGCCAGTTTCGCGAGCGCAGCTTTATCGCTCGCCGAGATTACCGATTTACCCACTGCGAAGTTGACGCTGATGTCAGCCTTAGTGTCATACTCCGAGAGTTCTGAGAAACGCTTGGTGGTGTCCGCGATTTGCTGCTGATTGGCCGCAATCGACTGCTGATTCGCCGCAGTCGCCGCTTGGTTGGCCGCGATGTCTTGCGAGTTGGCTTGAATGGCCTGCTGGTTGGCTTGGGTAGCCTGTTTGTTCGCCGCAATATTCGCGGAGTTGGTCTGCACCGCCTGCTTGGTTGGCGTCAAGCCAGCTTGAATCGCTTCCGCCATCTCCAGATCGTCTGCGTCGAAGGTGATGGTTTTGGCCACAAGCCTGCTCTGCGCGTCGCCCACGCCTTCTGCTGTGATCCTCAGTCCCGGAACCAGAACTGTGACTGACATCTGTTTCTTGCGCAGGCCGAGACCTTTCGGCTGTTGCACCTTGGTGTCATCGGTAAGGACGACGGTGACGTTGGTGCCATCGGCGCTCACGATCAGAGTCTCTCCGGTTCGAGTATTGATCACTCCCTTAACCTTGGCCTTTTCGCCGTTGGACACACCAGATGCCATCCCCGCCAGCAAACAACAAAGTAAGGCGACATACCCAGACTTCAGTTTCAATGTTCGCATCATATTCAGTTTATCCATCCTTTCCATCGGTTCGGCGCAGGTGGCTCGGAGCAAAGCCGCCTTGCGCGTTTGTGCCCCTAGCTCTGGACACACTCCCACAGCCCATATGGTCCAGGTAGAACACATGATTCTTGGTTCCTGATCTTTTAGTCGATAACTGGGACCTGCACAACTAGAAGAACTAGCAGTCTAACGAGAGGGGCGCCAGACCGGGCCATTTGAGGGTCTGGCCCCGTTGTGGGCATGATTCAGCAATCGCAGGGCGGGGAGCCGAGGGGCACCGAAGGGTTCCGTGGGTGCCCCGCGTCCCGCGACTTTCGAGACGCAGGAGAGCGAGGAGAGACCTATTAAATAGCCTGCCCCATCCTTTCAGCGTTCTCTGGTAGAAGGGCGAGCGGTGTCGCGAACAAAAAAGCCGCGACCGAAGTCGCGGCTTTTATCTATCTCGAATCTGCGATTACGCAGCCTGTCGCGTAGCCAATTCCTGCGCGTAATGGCGCGCTTCGGATGGCGTGCCAATGACCTTCATCTCCTTCCAGTCGTATGGCAATTCCTTGCCGCAATCCAGGCACACCACATACATGCCGGTCAGCGCCGCCGCCGTGGAAGGACGAGACGCGTTCCGTCGACCCGAACGCATAGTAATAGGGAAGCTGTAACGATTATGCCAGCACCCGAAAAAAGCATCGACCAATTTCGTGATCATGTTCAACCTCCACAGCCAACCGCTTCAATACCAGGACGCAGCAAACCCCACTCTACGGCTGTTGACTTAGATTCGGTCCGGCACGAAAAGGTTTCGTCAACTCCAGATAGTGACGAGGCCGGCGTGAACGTTACAGGAAATAGGCTTGTGGGACAGGGGGTTAGGCGGAAAGTCCAGAATTCAGACGTGCTCCGGGCCATTCTTCTTGCGGGCGTGGCACTTCGAGACGATAGCGGTACGAAGGCGCGTGCGAAGGTCTTCCGGCAGCTCATACAGTTGCGAGTCGCGATAAATTTCAATGGTCTTCTTCGTGGTGTCGCACACCACGTAACAATTGTGGCACCACGCCAGATGATCCTCCAATTCAGCCTTCGTGCGCGCATCAATCACGCCGTCAAGATAGTTCGTCAACTCATCCAAAAATTGCGAGCACTTCACTGGTTGGTCTCTCCGGTTTCGGGTTTCTCTTTGCCGTTTTCGCGTCGCTGGAAGAAGCGGCTGAGTCGCTCGCGCAATTGCAGACGCGCTCGCAACAGTCTTGACTTCACCGCCGGGATGCTGAGGTCCAGCGCCTCGGCGGTTTCTTCCGTCGAAAGTCCTTCTACGTCCCGCAGAACAAATACCGTCCGAAAACTCGCAGGCAAGCCCTGGATGGTGCGGGTCAGGATATCCCGCAACTCCGCCTGGTTATATTGCTGCTCAGGATTTGGGCTCCAGTCCGCGACTTCGCGCGGCAGCGAGTCTTCTTCGGTCTTAACTTCTTCGTCCAGCGAAACCATGCGCTCAGGGCGACGGCGGCGCAACCTCATCAGCGCCTCGTTCACCGCAATGCGCACAAGCCAGGTGTAAAACTTTGACTGGCCTTGAAACTGGTGCAGATTGCTGTAAGCCTTCAGGAACGCGTCTTGCACCACATCTTCCGCGTCTTCGCGGTTCTGTGTGATGTGCTGAGCGATCCGAAATACGTTCCGATCGTACCGTCGAACCAGATCTTCGAAGGCCTGGACGTCGCCGCCCTTGGCGGCTTGTACGAGAGCCAACTCGTCAGAAACTGGTTCACCTACTTTGGGTTGGATGGTACTCATCATTCATCCGATGCAACTATTTTCACGTAGCGCGCAATAAGGAACTGTTATTTTACTTGGTAACAGGCGGTCACGCGTAACTCATTTGACGAATCCTGAGTGGAACAGTTTAGCAGGATTCTGGAGCTGGTGAACAAACGTCGAAACCCTCGGCTGGAGCCGGGATCGTTTCCAGCGACTTGCCTGTGCCTGAAAGAGCCTCAGACAAGCACATCTTTGCTTCCTCGGCCGCCTAGCGGATCTCTGGCATGTTCCCATAGGGCGGTGTTCTCTCGGTCGAATCGGTTACTTCGGTCATCCGTGAAACTCTGCCCACTGGCCTTATAATCAGAAACTTGCTGGGTAAAAATGGGCGAAGAACCCGTGTCCAGCGGCCAAAGCGCTCGGGGAACAATGGCACATAAAAGTTCGATTGATCAGATTGTCGAAAAGGCAGTCACTCAGGTTCTGGAAGGGCATCTTCCGGAGTTGCGTAAGGACCTGGTTCGCCGGGTTCTGGAAGAAGTCCAACCACATTTGGGAGAAGCCAGCGGAAGCGCGTCGGCCGGAAGTGGGGCTGCCGATCTTTTGCGTGCGGTGTCCGCAATTCACGCGGGCATGACGCAAAAGGAGATCTTGCGGTCGCTGCTCGAAAACACCGTGAGCTATAGCGGACGCGCTGCCCTGTTTGTTATCAAAGGTGGATCGGCTACGGGGTGGCAGGGACGTGGGTTCGATAACAACGAAGATGTGAAGGATTTCTCGCTGGATGTAAGCAGCCAGGCGCTGGCCCGGGCGCTGCAATCGCGGGCCGCCGCTAGCGCGGGGGTATCGGAGATGGATCCCCGGTTCATTTCGCAATTCGGCGCTCCCGCCGAAGACCAGGTGCTGATACTGCCGCTTCATTTGAAGGATAAAGTTGCAGCGTTGGTCTATGCCGACGCGGGGACGGGCGCGGGCGGAAAAATGGATGGCGCCGCGCTCGAACTGCTGGTCTCAGCCACCGGGGCATGGCTCGAAGTAGCTTCGCTGCGGAAACAGGCGGTGAAGGAGGGCGCAGCGGAACCGGCTACGGGCGAAAAGTTTGAGGCTCCCCCGGTACAAACCGTCTCGTCTTTTTCGGATCCATTTGCGGCTCATGCGCCGAAGCACGTGGTCGCGGCCCCCGTCGCGGTCGAAGAGCCGACGATGGCAGAGGCTACAGCCGAAGTCGTCTCCGCGCCAGCGGCGATGGCCGCCGCGGCAGCAGCGCCCGCGACCGATGCCTTTGCCCACATGTCTTCGGAAGATGCGGAGGTCCACCGCAAGGCGCAGCGTTTCGCGCGACTCCTGATGGACGAGATCAAACTGTACAACCAGGCCAAGGTGGCGGAAGGCCGCAAGCACAAAGACCTGTACGATCGGCTGAAGGAAGACATCGACAAAAGCCGTTCAACCTACCAGAAGCGCTACGGCAACACGGTAGCAGCCAACACCGATTACCTGAGCGCCGAACTCATCCGCAGTCTGGCTGAAGATGATGTCTCGCTGCTGGGCCCAAACTTTCACCACTAATTTGTGGCTTCGGCTTTCGCCCGTCCCGCCCTCCGCAAAGAGCGTGAAAGGGTGGGGCACCCGACGCCTGGCTGCCCCCACACGGTCATTTTCTGGAAAACCAGTCGGCCAGCCGAGGCTTGGCAGTCTTAGCTGGCCGATGGTCTCAGGGCGGAGCGTCCAGCCCTAAGTTCAATTTGCCTACCGCTCAATCCGTCCAGGGCCTATTATAGGTGCGGCTTAGTACGTGTAAATCAGGTCGAACTGGAGGCGGTTCAGATACGGCTCCGGCTGTCCGACCTTAGCGATGCTGGGCACGCTGCTGTTGTAGTTGTTGAACAAGGCAGCATTGTTTTCCAGGTAGGTGTTCAGAGTGCGTCCACGCCACCAGGTGAAACCGGCGACAGTGTTGGCACGCAGCTTCCACAGAGCGTAGATGCGGTTCTGCAGAATGTTGGTGGGCGCGCGCTGATCGCTTTCAACGAACGATGCGATCGCGGCGTCCTGTTCTTCGCGGTACCACGCGTAGCCGACCTGGAAGTCATTCTTGTTTTTCAACTGGCCGACGTTCGCGTCAAACCCGTATTCCTTGTTTTGACTGCCCAGGTTGGTGAGGACCTTGCCTGTGGTGCTCAGGGGATGATCTTCCGCATCGAGGTTGTCCAGGAACTCGAGCATCAAGTTAATCGGCAAGCGCTGGAATCCGGTCTGGAACTGGTTGTTGATAATGAAATCGGCGTAGTTGAATCCGGAATAGAAGTGAGGCACGCCTTTGGCATCCACGAAGGTAGCGTTGGTCATGCCGTTGGGGGCGAAAACACAGGGCGGGAAGGCGGGAAGACCCGTACCTTTGGCGCAGCCTTGTCCCTCTCCGGGCACCGGAATGCCGGTAATTGGAGCAGGCTTGGTGCCACCCTCAGGCGTCGGAGGCTGGAAGCCTGTGGTGGTGGCTCCCACGGCGAAAGCGCTGGCTTGCAGGATCGCATCCGGACGGTTCCACTTCAGGGAAGTAAACGAGGGCGTCGCCGTCCAGAATCCATATTGAAGCCGGGCAGATATCTGCCCGCCTAGAGTGTAGGAGTCCTGGGACGGAATCCCGGGCTTGCCATTGGCTTGGTTGTAGAGCAGTTCGATGCCTTGAACGGTGACATTCTTGAGCGGGCCGGACAAATTGAAGGAGGCTTTTTCGTTGAAGCCTTCCGGGTTCAGATCGGGATCAAAGGTTTGGGAGGTCCGCTGCCAAGTGTAGGCGAACTTTCCGCCGGTGAGCGAGAGCCAATGATGTGCGATAGGATTGTAGGTGATGTATCCACGATCGAGAGCGATGGTTTTGCGATCGAACTCGTTGGCAAGGGTCTCATTGGTCGAAGTTGGGTTGCCCAGAGCCCCTGACGCCAGCGCGATACCCGCGGTGAAATCTTCGTTAAGCTGGCCGTCGATTCCGAAGCGGACACGAATGCGCGCCAAATTGTCGTCGGGAACTCCAGTCTGGAAATAGGATTCACCGCGGACCCGGACGTCACCGCTGAAGCGGAAACGTCCGACCAAAGCTTCGAGCGCGCTTAGCTGTTTGCGTTCGTCCTGCGTCGTAGTATTCACGACCGCGAGGGCGCTCTGGACGGCCGCGGCGTTGGAGGCAGCCTGATCGGCGGCAGTTTTCGCCTGAGTGGCCGATTGCTGGGCCTGGGCAGCGGTGTTCTGCGCCTGATCGACGCCGGTGGCCGCTTTTTGGGCGGCGGCGTTGGCCTGTTGAGTGGCATCCAGGAGTTGCTGCAGCTGAGTTCTTAACTGCTCAACCAACTGGTTTTGCTGCCTGATTTGCTGCTGTTGAGCTGTTACCGCCTCTTTTAGGTCCTGGACTTCCTTGACCGTGACCGTGGTGCTTGCCGGTTTGGCGGCGACGCGCTTTTTTGGCGGCGGGGCATCGGTTTGGGCTGATACGAGCCCGGTGAACAACATAATCACGATCATACTTATGATCATGATTAAAGTACTAGAGATAGACAGCAACTTTCCTTTGCCTTTCATTTGTAGACGCTCCTAATTGTTCTCGACTCGCTGGGAGTCGGATACCTTAACCCAGAGTTCCCTACGGACAAACGCGAATGCGACAATCAGCACAACGACGGCGTTCCGTACACGGTTCACGCGATCTCGGCCGGCGGGGCCTCCCGAGATTGAAAAACCTTTACGTCTTTGGGGATTACAAATACGGACTCGTCCTTCACCAGATGAAGAGTTTGAAACCGCTCCTGGGACAACTCGACGTGAACCAGCGCGCCCCATTCCGTGATGGCTTCGACTTTGACCAGCGGTCCTGCCGAGTTAATGTGCTTGATCCTGGCCGGAAAGTGATTCCCGCCGTTGGCGTGGCGATCAATGCCCAGCAAGTGCGGCCGAACGTAGACGACGTGCTCGGTCTGCTGCGAGTGGATATACGCTTTGCCGTTATCGATTCGGCCATGAAACAAATTTACATTGCCGAGGAACTTGTAGACGAACGGCGTGGCGGGGTGGTCGTAGACGTCGTCGGGCGATCCGACTTGCTCGATCTTGCCCAGGTTCATTACTACAACGCGGTCCGCAACCTCAAAGGCTTCTTCCTGGTCATGAGTGACAAAGATGCTGGTGACGTGGATTTCCTCGTGCAGTTTGCGTAGCCACTGCCGCAATTCCTGGCGGACTTTGGCGTCGAGTGCCCCGAAAGGTTCGTCGAGCAATAAGACCCTCGGCTGGGCCGCCAGAGCACGAGCCAGGGCGACGCGTTGCCGTTGACCACCGGAAAGCTGTCCGGGGTAGCGTGACTGCAGGCCGTCGAGACGAATGAGTTTCAGGAGTTCATCGACCCGCTCGCGAATTTGGGCTTTGGGCGTCTTGCGTACTTTAAGGCCATAGCCGATATTCTCGGCCACGGTCATGTGACGAAAAAGCGCGTAATGTTGGAAAACGAAACCCACCTTGCGGTCGCGAGCGGACTGTTGAGTAATGTCTTCATCGTGGTGGAGGACGCTGCCGGAATCGGCAACCTCGAGACCTGCGATGATGCGCAGGAGGGTCGTCTTTCCTGAACCCGAGGGGCCGAGCAATGCAAGCAAAGTTCCGTCAGGCACCTCCAGACTGACCTTGTCGAGGACGGTGAAGGTTCCGAATTTCTTCGAGACATCTTTAATCGATATGCTCATGATTGCACTTCAGGTTTACTCAGCTCGGGAAGTGTGGCCATGGATGGAACCTTCCTTTCGAGCTTGGTTTTTGCGATCAAAGTAAGAATCGCCAATAAAGTCAGCACCGATGCGACCGCGAACGATCCGGGGAGGTTGTATTCCTGAAACAGCTTCTCGATGCGCAAAGGCATGGTGTCAGTTTTGCCGGCAATGTGACCGGAGACGACGTAGACCGCGCCGAACTCGCCGATGGCGCGGGCGTTGCAAAGGATGATTCCGTAGACCAGGCCCCATTTGATGTTGGGCACGGTGACGTGCCAAAACATCTGCCAACCGTTGGCGCCGAGGCTGACCGCTGCCAGTTCTTCATCCGCGCCCACTGCTTCCATGACTGGGATCAACTCCCGAGCCACGAATGGGAAAGTGACGAACGCCGTCGCGAGGATCAACCCCGGGGTCGCGAAGATAATCTTCAGACTCTGATTACGAGGCCAGACATGAAAATATTGCTGGAGAAAGAAAAGCACGCCAAACACTGCGGGGCTGCCTACGAGCGCTACCAATTTGGGGTAATTCCATAGGCTGCCGCGCGCACGAGAATCCGTTGGGCGGAAGAGGAAAAACAGCAAGAGGAACAAGCCGGCGCCGAGAATCGAAATCAGGTAAGGCAAGGCGGAGTAGCCATCTCGGCGCAAGAAGGGACCAAGGTATCCCTGCAGTCCGAAGATGAGGACAAACATCAACCCGGCGACTACGGGCGACACCGAGAAGGGCAAATCGATGAGCGCGGTCAGCAATGTGCGTCCGGGAAAATTAAAACGGGCAATGGACCAGGCTGCGGCCAGCCCGAAGACTATATTGGCTACCAACGCGACGGGGACGACAGTGAGTGTCAAGATGATGGATTGACGCGTATCCGGATCGCCGAACAGATTGTTCCAGTAAACTTTCACGCCCTGGCTCAGGGCCTCGGCGAAGATGTTGACCACAGGAATGACCACCAGCAACCCGACCACAACGAGCGCAAACAAGGTCAGCCCCCAGCGAACCCAGGCGGGATCCTGCTGGGCCTTGCGAACCTTAACCAGGGTAATGGTCTGCGGTCTTTGCAGAACCGCTTCAGTGCTCATAGCGCATACTCCAGCGTTCCAGCAGGTTGATGAGCACCAGCATGGAGAAAGAGATGAGCAGCAGCACCACGGCAATTGCCGTGGCTTCTCCGTAGGCAAATTCCTCAAGGCGCGCGACGATCAGGATCGGGGCGATCTCGGTCTTATAAGGCATGTTTCCCGAGATGAAGACCACCGAACCGTACTCGCCGATACCGCGCGCAAAAGCCAGGGCGAAACCAGTGATGAGTGCTGGATAAAGGGTGGGCAGGATGACATTACAAAATGTCTGCCAGCGCGTGCCGCCAAGCGAGGCGGCGGCTTCTTCGGACTCCGGATCAAGGTCTTCAAGGATCGGCTGCACAGTTCGAACTACGAAGGGCAAGCCGACAAAGACCAGCACCAGAACGATTCCAAAGCGAGTGTAGGCGCCGTGAATCCCCAACGGCACCAGATACTTCCCCAGCCAGCCTTTTGGCACATACAGGCTGGCGTACACCAATCCGCCTACAGCGGTTGGCAGGGCCAGGGGCAGATCGACGAGTGAATCCACGATTTTCTTGCCGGGAAATGTGTAACGCACCAGCACCCAGGCCAGCAGCAATCCGAGAAGCAGATTCACCAAGGCCGCGATGAACGCGGCGCCGAAGGTTAGCATGTAAGCGGCACGCGCCCGTTCCGTCCAGACGGCACTCCAGAATTCGTGCAAAGAAAGTGACCCCGCCTTCAGAAAGCACGCGGCGATGGGCAGGAGAACGAGGACGCTGAGGTAAAAGACGGTATACCCCAACGTCAGCGAAAATCCCGGCAACACTTTCCTATTAACGCTTGCCACATCTGCTCCTAATTTGAAAGCCCATCATCGCGTTGCGACAAGGCTCTACTTCGGCTTGTAAATGCTGTCGAACACACCACCGTCGCCGATGAATTGTTTGTGAGCGTCGCTCCAATCCTTGGCAATTTCCGTGATCGCAAACAGCCGGATGTCGGGAAACGTCGAGGCATATTTCTTCAGGATGGCTTTATTGCTGGGCCGATAAAAATGCTTCGCAAAGATTTCCTGGCCTTCATCCGTGTAGGTGTATTTCAAATAGGCTTCCGCAGCTTCCCGATGCCCAGGTGCGCGGTCCACGGTGGCATCGACTATTGCAACCTGCGGTTCGGCACGAATGCTAATGGGCGGATAAACCAGATCCAGATCGCCCTTGGCCTCGGCGACTTCCAGGCGCGCTTCGTTCTCCCAAGAGAGATGAACGTCGCCAATTCCCTTCTGCGCGAAGGTCGTGCTCGAGCCGCGGGCACCCGAATCGAGCACCGGAACCTGCTGATAGAGCTTGGTCACATAGTTGATAGCATCCTGGCGCGAGCCGCCCCGGAGAACGACGGAGCCCCATGCGCTGAAAAAGCTCAAATAGCCGTTGCCGGAAGTTTTCGGATTCGGCGTGATAACCGAGACGCCCGGCTTCACCAAATCGGGCCAATCTTTTATTCCTTTGGGATTTCCTTTCCGGACGACAAAGACAATCGTGGAAAAGTAAGGGAGCGAGTGATTGGGAAAGCGATCGACCCAGCCCTCTTTGATGAGGCCCTTTTTGCAAATAGCGTCGGTATCCAGAAAAGAGGCGAGTGTGACCACATCGGCCTCAAGCCCGTCGATGACGGCGCGGGCTTGGGTGCTGGACCCGCCGTGCGATTGGTTGATGGTCACCTTGATCCCCTTTTCCTTCTCATAGTGGGGGATGAAGTTGCTGTTGATGTCCCGCCACACTTCTCGCGTGGGGTCGTAGGAAACGTTAAGTAAAGTTAAAGACGTGCCCTGCGCGAGGCACTGCAGAGAAACAGCAAGACGAACGCCCAGCGCGATTAAGATCCTTCCGCTCGTCATCAGTATTCGTTTGTTCACCATTATTTTGTTCACTTTTGTCCTGGATTGCCGTGCACAACCATGGGTAGAACGCTGGATTGCTCAGTCTTTTTCTTGCGCCGCTTGCCGGATTTCGAAGCGTCCACATCCTTGCCGTTCATGATGTCGGCCAAGGTGGTGTGCTCGAGGATTTTGGCCGCGGCGTCGCGTACGGCGAGAAAGACTTGATAGAGGGCGCGATGCTCGTCGTCGCGACTAATCAAGGTGCGCAACTGGTCGGCGTCGCCGAACGGTGCCAGCGGGCCATCGATCAGGCGGATGATCTCGCTCAGATGGATGTCGGAAGGTGCGCGCCGTAACTGGTATCCGCCCTTGGCGCCGCGCACGCTTTCGACCATGCGTGCGTTCTTGAGTTCCAGCAGAATCAGTTCCAGGAACTTTTCTGGCAGCGCTTCTTCGTAAGCAATGTCACGGATGCGAATTGCGCCCTGGTTGTAATGCCGTGACAACATCATCATGGCCTGCAGTGCGTACAAACCTTTTTGAGAGATCTTCATAATGTTCAGCAGTATGCCACAAACTCTATGGCTGTAATAGAGTTTATTGACATCAGGGACATTAGCAAGTGGGATGCCAGGACTGCGTAATCGCCGACATTACGATAACTGGCTTATTATTTAATTATTTACGGGGTATTTACGCGAGGAACGCCAGCCGCGTGAGCATGCACGACGTTGCAGTTTGGCAGTAGATTTTCGCCATACTCTTCTTCGGCGTGACCGAATTTTCGCTTGGACCGTGTCGTTTCTCCACCAAAGGCCCGCGGAGCGTTGCTCCGCCTGGACGGGCGAGGCGCCCCGCCCCCACATGAGTTGCGTTGCTCTTACAGTTCTGTTCTTCTCAGGCGCAGCGAATTAGTGATCACGGAGACTGAACTGAAACTCATGGCACCGGCGGCCAAAATTGGGCTCAGGAGCAATCCGAAGAACGGATAGAGTACGCCGGCGGCGATGGGCACGCCTAGCAAGTTGTAGATGAAGGCGAAGAACAGGTTCTGGCGGATGTTGCGCATGGTGGCCTGGCTAAGCTTCCGTGCGCGTACGATGCCCGCCAAATCACCTTTCACTAACGTCACGCCAGCGCTCTCCATGGCCACGTCGGTTCCCGTGCCCATGGCGATTCCAACGTCAGCTTGCGCCAGCGCGGGCGCGTCGTTGATGCCGTCCCCGGCCATCGCCACGATGCGTCCTTCTTTTTGCAGGCGGCGCACGACCTCGGATTTCTTGTCAGGCAAGATTTCTGCTTCGAAGTCGTCGATGCCAAGCTGGGCGGCTACGGCTTGGGCGGTGCTGCGGCTATCGCCGGTAATCATGACGATGCGCAATCCGGCAGCCTTGAGATTACGCACCGCTTGCGGAGTGGATGGCTTGATGGGATCGGCAATGCCGATCAATCCTGCTGGCCGGTCATTTACCGCGACGAAAATTACGGTCTGGCCGTTGCGGCGCAGGTCTTCGGCGCTTTGCGTAAGTGCGTCGATTGATATGCCCCTCTGCTGAAGGAGCTTTTCATTTCCGGCAGAGACAGTTTTTGCGGACACCTTGCCGCTGATCCCCAGGCCAGTGTGAGATTGAAAGTCTGACGCGTCGGCCAAAGGTATGTTGTTGCCCTTGGCAGCAGCAACGATTGCGGAACCGAGAGGATGCTCGCTTCCCTGCTCCAGGCTTGCGACCAGGCGAACCAGTTCGGTTTCATCGCCTCCGGATACAGTAACAACCGATTCAACGCTGGGCTTGCCTTCGGTCAGGGTGCCGGTTTTGTCGAATGCCAGCGTGTCGACTTTCTCGAGGATCTCCAGTGCTTCGGCGTTCTTGATGAGGACGCCGGCTCGAGCGCCGCGTCCCGTGCCGACCATGACCGCCATCGGCGTGGCCAATCCCAGCGCGCAGGGACACGCGATGATGAGCACGGCGACGGCATTCACCAGCGCGTGGGCGAGCCGCGGTTCGGGGCCGAGGAAACTCCAGACCGCGAAGGTGAGCACGGCGACTGCGATCACGGCGGGGACAAACCAAGCGGCGACGCGGTCCGCCAAACGCTGAATCGGAGCCCGGCTGCGCTGCGCCTGGCTGACCATCTGGACGATTCGGGCCAGCAGGCTTTCGCCGCCTATATGCTCGGCGCGCATCACGAACGATCCCGTGGCGTTTACGGTTGCACCTATGACCCGGCTGCCTGGTTCTTTCGCCACGGGCAGGAATTCGCCGGTGATCATGGATTCGTCAACTGAGCTCGTTCCTTCGAGGACGGTGCCATCGACCGGGATTTTCTCGCCGGGACGAACCCGCAGGTGATCGCCGGGTTTTACGTTCTCGAGCGGAATGTCACTTTCGGTGCCATCGCGAAAGACGCGCGCGGTCTTGGGGCTGAGGTCGAGCAAGGCCCGAATGGCGGCACCGGTGCGGCTGCGGGCGCGGAGTTCCAGCACTTGTCCCAGAAGGACCAGGGTCACGATCGCAGCGGCGGCTTCGAAATAAACCGGCGGCGTGCCATTCATATCGCGGAACGAGACTGGAAAAACTCCGGGGAAAACGGTGGCAGTCAGGCTGAAAAGGTAGGCCACCCCGGTGCCCATGGCGATCAGGGTGAACATGTTGGTGGAGCGATTGACGATGGACGTCCAGCCTCGCTGAAAAAAAGGCCAGCCTCCCCAGAGGACGACGGGCGTGGCAAGGAGCAGTTCGATCCAAGGGAGGTGGGGTAGCGCATGCTCAACCGGCATGCCGGGCAACATATCCGCCATTGCGATCGCGAGCAGAGGGGCAGTGAGAGCGAGACTGATCCAGAAGCGGCGCGTCATGCTGCGCAATTCGGGATTTTCCTCGGCGCCAGCCGTGACGGTGCGAGGTTCGAGGGCCATGCCGCAGATGGGACATGATCCCGGGCCCGGCCGAACAATTTGCGGATGCATCGGGCATGTGTACTCGGTACGCGTTGCGGTTGGCGGCACATCAGATTCGAGGGCCATGCCGCAACGGGGACAGGGGCCGGGCTTGCTCGCAAGGATCTGAGGACACATGGGGCAGACGTAGGCTGCCGGGTATTCCGAAGGAGCGGCAGCCGGAGGCTTAGCCGAACCGATGCCTTGCAAGATGGCCAGGTTGGAGGAATGAGACTGTACCGCCGCGAATAGATATTTCTCAGGATCGGCCTTGAATTTCTCAGAGCACTGGGCGCAACAGAAGTAGTGAGACTTCCCCGCGTGTTCCGCGCGGTGCCTAGCCGTGGCGGGGTTTACGTTCATGCCGCAAACTGGATCTTTTACCGCGGTTGCGGAATTGGACACGTCATTCTTCATCTGGTTCTCACTAAAGCTTGGCATATAACCGCCCGGACGAGGCGTCCGGCTCACGTGTTCTCGCGCTTCGAATTGTCTCTTAGATTCTTGCTCCCGGCGCTTCGATTCTTACAGGCATAAGCTTCGGTAGCCCGTACTGATGTATCTTAATGGCAGGAGTTCACGAATCCATGACTCAATTGGAAGTCGCCTACCGTTACGGTGCAGCTCCGGGGGAAGCGGAGATGCGCGCTCTCGACGGCGTGCGAGAAGTCTATGGCGTCCGGCGGATGAGGTTTGATCCGAAAGAGCGAATCGTGCGCGTGGAATTCGACGCTTCACGCTTCAAAGAACCGGTGATTGCAGGACTGTTACGGCAAGCGGGGTTGGACGTCCAGGAAAAGCTCGTACTGGCGCAGATGAAAGCCTAAACCTTTGGGGAGGGCTGCTGTCGGCCAGGTGAAACCGGAGTTGAAGGAAAATGCAAGGGGCGTCCAAGAAAACCTCTGGCCGAAGTTTATCTTCAAGGGCGCCCCGTTGCGCGCCACTTCGTCTGGCCATGAGTGTAGCATCCGATTTGCCAATCCCAAGCGCCTGAAAATACGAGAGGCCTCACGGATCGTACTGAGTAGGATTTGCCAGCGGAGAGAAAGATTTACGTTCGCGCAGGCAGCTGCATGAGTTGTGCCAAAGACTCGTCGAACCTGCGAGAAAGAAAATACTTAGGGCTAGCCATAAGGTGTTTACTGTATGCCAGAGTGTCGGCAGTCCACACTATCTTCATCGCTGACGAAGTTTCCGCTATAATCAAAATCTCCGCTGCTGTTTCATGCTGCGCCCGTAGCTCAGCTGGATAGAGCATCTGGCTACGAACCAGAGGGTCGGGAGTTCGAATCTCTCCGGGCGCACCATCTTTTCGAACCGTTTATCGCCTTACTCCACAAAAACAAAACGTCCCAGACTCGGTTGAGTCGTGGGACGAATCGCTCGAACAGGTTCCTCCCCCGAGAAACTGTTCAACATCAGGATAGCGTGCAGGTCGACGAATGGGAATGGCACCGATGGGCTATATCAAGAAGACTTATGCCTGGGCCGCACAGGCGGGAACGCCCGCGCCTAAATGAAGCACAAAAATGCCCGCGATCTTTGCGAATCGCGGGCCTCTTCTTTTACCACTTAGACAGCTTGAACGTTCTCAGCTTGCCAGCCCTTGGGGCCCTTGGTCACGTCGAACTGCACGGCTTGGCCTTCTTGCAGGCTGCGGAATCCGCCCGCCTGAATCGCGGAGAAATGCACAAAGACGTCTTCGCCATTTTGACGGCTGATGAAACCATAGCCCTTGGCGTCGTTAAACCACTTTACTGTTCCTGTTTCTGCCATTGTTGTATACCTTTTTCTGTTTTTGGATTGTGCTGAGAAGATTCGCTGCTAGTGAGAGGGGGTGACGCTGGTTGGCGGTACCGACTTTCAATTGCGTGTGAGTCAAACTTAGCTGAACCCATTATACATGGCAAAGGACCAAATAGTGCAAAATATTGCAATGGCCTTAGTCTGAGGCTCTTAGACTTTAGTTTTCGGCTCCGGCATGCCGACGACCACGGTACGTTTGTGCGGTAGTTCCTCGTCTGGAATTTCCGCGGTGAATTGCAAGTGGAGGCCGAGACGCAGTGTTTCCTGATACGCCACGTCGTTGAAGAAATAAACGATATCCCCACCAAACCGATCCTTGACGCGGCGCCGTTCGTCGAGATCGAAGGGACTGGCCGAGTACACTTTTAATCCATGCGCCTCGCGAAGGACGGCGCCGAGCTGGCGCTGAAATTCGAGCGCTCCTTGGCGCACTTGCGCCATAGTGAAAGCTACAACGTGGTATGACATGGTCGAGTCCGAGCATCGCAGGAAGGCACCTGGTTTGTCTAGCCGCACGTATCGCCAGCTACTTGCAGTTATCGGCAAACTTTACTTTTTCGACCGGAGCAGTTCGTGGATTTGACGCTCGAACTATGAAGCATGATTCGACGGGCCGTCAATGGAGTTCTTCTGCTCATGTGCACTGGTAGATGAAATCTCAGGCGCGACATTGGCGGGCAAGACCTGATACGCTTATTTTCTACTCAAGCGCGGACCCGTAGCTCAACTGGATAGAGCACTGCGCTTCGAACGCAGGGGTTGGGAGTTCAAGTCTCTCCGGGTCCGCCATTTCGTTCATACAAGCCGCAAAATCAGTTGCATGCGGCGCCACACGTTTTTCAAGTGTCCCGGACGAGGCGTCCGGGACTACGCGATCTACAATAACGGTGTGAAAACCTGGGACGTTATCGTTGTGGGCGGCGGCATCATAGGGCTGACACTCTCGATCTCGCTGCGTAAACGGGGCGTCCGCGTCTTAGTAGTTGAGCGAGGAGAGCCAGGCCGCGAAGCTTCTTACGCCGCGGCTGGAATGCTGGCCGATTGCACGCTGGAGACTCCAGCGGCGCTGCAACCATTGGCTACAGCGAGTGCGCGCATGTATCCCGAGTTTGTTCATGAGTTGCAGGACGAATCGGGAATGAAGATTGATCTGCGGGGTGAAGGGACGCTCTTGTTTGTCCCGCCTGAGTATGCTGCTGAACAGCCCCGGTTTTGTGCCGAGAACCCGCTTCCTGCGCCGCTGGCCGAACTGGAGCCAGCCCTTGCTGACACGAAAGTTCCAGTGGTTTATTTGAAAGAACGCAGCGTTGATCCGAGAGCTCTGGTCGCAGCTGCGTTAAAGGCCGCCAAGCATCGCGGAGTCGACATTTCTTCCGGCACGAGGGTGACCGATGTGCTGCTTTCGGCAGGACAAGTCACGGGGGTTTGCACCGAGAGAACCCATTACAGTGCGCCTTGCGTGGTGAATTGCGCGGGCGCATGGGCAGGGACTTTCGCAAGGCATCGCTTCCCTACTCGCCCGGTCAAAGGACAGATGCTTGCCATCGCCTGCGCCCGGCATGACGTCCTACGTCATGTGATTCGCGCGCCCGAGGTTTACCTGGTGCCACGCACCGATGGACGAATTGTGATCGGTTCCACCCTGGAGGAAGCGGGATACGACAAGCGGATCGACCCCGATACCATTCGCCGCATGCATCAAGCTGCCATTTGCGTGGTTCCCGCGTTAGAACAAGCAAGGTTTCTGGAAGCATGGGCCGGGCTGAGGCCGGGCACTCCGGACGATCTGCCCATCCTTGGCGCGACCAGCATCCCGGGGTATTTTGTGGCCACGGGACATTTCCGCGATGGGATTTTGCTCACGCCGGTGACGGCTCATGTCATGGCGCAAGTGATTACGGGCGTGCCGCCCGATCACGATATCTCAGAGTTTTCTGCGCGCCGATTTCACGACTGACGTGGAGAGCGCTGGCTCATTGGCTCTGGCTCTGCCCATTCAGCGTCTTGAGGGCTTTTTGCGCTTCCGTTAGCTTGGGGTTGAGCTCAAGCGCCTGCTGATAGGCAGCCTGGGCCTGCGGAGCACGGCCCTCGTGCTGCAGGATTTGACCAAGGCGAAGGTACGTCGCACCGGAGGGGGACTCGGCAACACTTCTGATAGCTTCGGAGAGTTCCATTTTCGCCAGCCCATCCTTCGCATTTGCGTGCTGGGGATTGATCCGCAACACTTCCTGGTAACTGGCGCGCGCCTTTGAATACTCTCCGAGCTCGCTGTACAACCGGCCGAGAGTTTCGTAGGTGTCTAGCCGCATGCTGGGATCGGAAACCAAGGGAAGCGCCGTCTCGTACTCCTGCACCGCATCCCGGGGGTGGTCACTTAGGGCGAGATCCCCGGCTAAATTCAAATAGCCGCCCGGGTCAGCAGGTTTGAGTTTGATGGCCTTTTGGAAATGCGGCAAGGCCTCCTGATAACGTTCCGTCGCCAGAAGCGCGGCGCCCAGGTTCTCCTCGCCGAAGAAATTGTCTTTGGTCACGTCGACGGTATGCGACCAGAGGTCGACCGCGCTCCGCCAGTATCGAAGCTGGTCGCAGGTAAAAAGCATAAAGACGGCGAGCACGATTGCCGCCGCCTTGGTGCGCCAGCCAACGCTAACTTGCCGGGCGTCGGTTAAATCAGCAGCGCCCCACACGACCATCACGAAAATTCCGATCAGCGGGACGTATGCATAACGGTCGGCGATCGCTTGTTCGCCCACCTGGATGAGGCCAATCACGGGCACTAATGTGCCGAGGAACCATAGCCAGCCGGTGATGAGGTAGGGCCGGGTAACGCGTTGTCGCCATACCAGCACGCTCACGGAGAGCAAGAAAAAGGCTGCAATCCCTAATTGCCAGAGCGTGAGTGTCGCGCCCGGGTGGGGATAAAACACGGCCAGCCACGCGGGCCAGAGCGCTTTCCAGATGTACAGGGCGTAAGCGTAAATGGCATTTTCCAGGCGTACGCCGAGGGGAAGCACCAAGCGCATGGAGCCGCCTGTACGCTGCGAGAAAATCGTGACGGCGCTGGCGGCTGCGGACAGCGCTAAGAGTGGCAACTTTTCGAGAACCAATCTGGAGAAAGGAGCTTGAGGAAGTGTCGTTTCAGGATCCGTCTGATCAAGTCCCTGGATGCGTCTTAATGGCCAGAAATCCAGCAACAAGAGCACGCAAGGCAGAGTGACGACCATGGGTTTCGAAGCGAGTCCGAGTACGAAGAGTGCGGCGACCGCAACATAGCGCTTGACACTCGGCTTAACGGCGTACCAACCGTAGGCGCCGAGTGTCAGCAGAAAGAAAAACGTGCTCAAAACGTTCTTGCGTTCAGCGATCCAAGCTACCGACTCTACGTTGAGAGGGTGAATTGCAAATAACGCCGCGACCAGGAAGCTGCGTCCCGGAGCACCGGTTGCCTTCACCAGCAACAGGAACAGCAGTACCACGTTGAGCACATGGAACAACACATTCGTGGCGTGATGTCCGTGAGGATTCAGGCCATAGAGTGCACAATCCAGGGCATGAGAAAGCCACGTCAGCGGGTGCCAGTTGGAGTAGGCGGTCGATGTCAAAGCCCAGCCGACGGTCTGCCATGTCAGGCCCGCCTGTACGTGGGAGTTATCTATAACGTAAGTGGAGTCGTCGTAATTGAAAATGAACGGATGCCCAATGGCGGGACTATAGAGCGCGAACGTTACGACCGCCAGCAGAAGGCATATAGCAAGATTGCGCTTCTGCGGCGAAGCCCGCAGAGCACTCTCGACCCTTTGTCGGACACTAGCTCCTTCTGGTGCGATGACTTGTCTTCTCGTGTCCGGCCGTTCGTTGCTCGCTCTCGCGCTAGGAGACATATTCAAAGCTGGAAACAACGCCGCTCCCTGACCACAGGAAAGAAGAAAGCATTGTACCTTGGCATTCTTTCATGGTTGAACCGGCGAATGTTCCAGTAGCTTAGGACTTCTCGACTGTCCTGGCGTAACCGGCACAGCGAACCACCGGCAGGCGGGGATATTTTGCGAAGCTAGGATCGGTGTCCGAGAGTTTACAGCGGTAGAAGGTTGATCCATGATCAGACTGGATTCGTTGGGCGTGCAGGCACTCGAAGCACAAGCCCACTCGCCCTTGTTCGCCCTTTGCATCTGTGGCTTCGATCACATCTAGCAGGATAGCGCATCACGAAACTCGCATCGCGGCTTAAGGTATACTGATCCGTTTCATTGCTATCAAACTCTAAACAGATCTAATCCGAAAGAAAGGCACATCTATGGCTTCCCCGGCAGTGGATTACGCTCGTTCGAATCAGCAGCGATTCTTGAATGAACTTAAAGATCTGCTTCGCATCCCCAGCATCAGCACGGCGCCCGAGCATCAGTCCGATGTACAAAAGGCGGCCGATTTCGTGGCCAGCGAGCTCCGGCGAATCGGGATGGAGAACGTGGAACTCATCGCCACCAAAGGCCATCCGCTGATCTATGCCGACTGGCTGCATGCTCCCGGCAAGCCAACCGTGCTCTGCTACGCGCATTACGACGTGCAACCGCCCGACCCGCTCGACGAGTGGATCAGTCCGCCCTTCGAGCCCACCGAACGAAACAACAACATTTACGCCCGTGGCGCTGTGGACGACAAAGGCCAGCTGTGGATGGAGATCAAGGCCATCGAAGCGCTGATGAAGGGCCACGCCGGCAAGCTTCCCTTGAATGTGAAATTCATCATCGAGGGTGAAGAGGAAGTTGGCGGCGAGTCTATCGCTGAATATGTACGCAAGCAGAAAACGAAGCTGAAGGCCGATTTCGCCCTGGTCTGCGATACCGAACTGTTTGCCCCCGACCTTCCGACCCTGTGCGTCGGGCTGCGCGGCCTGGTGTACACCGAGATTGAGGCGTTTGGGGCGAAGACCGATCTGCACTCCGGCATGTACGGCGGCGCGGCACCGAATCCTTTTTTCGCGTTGATTGAAATCATCAGCAAACTGAAAGATGCGAAGGGCAAGGTACTAATTCCGGGCTTTTACAAAAACGTGAAAGCTCCGAGCAAAGACGAACTAAAGGCATGGAAGCGGTTGCCATTCAATGAAGAGCACTACCGCAAGACGGAAGTCGGTTCGAAGGTGCTGACGGGTGAGCCGGGGTTCTCGGTGCTTTATCGTACCTGGGCTCGTCCGACGCTCGAAGTCCACGGCATGCCCGGCGGCTTTACCGCTCCTGGTGCAAAGACCGTCATCCCCGCGAAAGCGGCAGCAAAGGTCTCCATGCGAATGGTGCCGAACCAGGACCCGGACGACATCCTCAAAAGATACACCGCCTATGTGAAGAAGCTGACCCCGAAGGGTATTGAGACCAAAATCAAAGTGTGGAGCAAAGGCCCGGCTTGCGTCGTGGGCACTGATAATAAATACGTGAAAGCGTCCACCGAAGCGATGCACGAAGTTTTCAAGAAGGACACGGTGTTCATTCGCTCGGGCGGATCGATTCCCATCGTCACGGACTTTCAGGATGTTCTGAAAATCCCAAGTGTGATGATGGGCTTTGGCCTGCCTGACGACAATCTGCACGCTCCCAACGAGAAGTTTCACATTCCAAACTTCTATCGCGGGATCGAATCGATTTGTCTGTTCTTCGAGAAGCTCGGCGAGTAGGTTGAATTGCGAACGGATCTACCGCTCGGGGAAAGCTGCGCTCACCAGCCGTCAGGCAACTGGATCACGGAGACCGTGTTGCTTAAACGGTTCGCGACGTAGACTCGCTTGGTGGTCGCGTTTACGGCAACTCCCGTGGGGAACTTTCCCACATGCACGCGTTTCTTGACGACAAGGTTCTTGGCCCCGAGGAAGACGGCTCGATTACTTCCGGTATCGGGTTCCACTGCGTAACTCGTACCGGGGATGGCCGCAACTTCGTTCGGAGATTTGAGGTCGCTGACCTCACCCAACACCGCTCCGCTGGCCAGATCGATGACGTAAAATCCGCTATTTTCGTCGGTAGCGTAGCCAAATTCATTCTTCGGATCCAGCGCCACCCCCGCGACCATATAAGCTCCCGGCAAAGCAATGGTGTTGATTATCTCGTTGGTAACTCCGTTAATGACCGAAACCTGCCCGCATCCACAGAGGAAGTCCGCCACGTAAATTTGATTCAGACTGGTATCTACCGCGACGCTGAGGGGGTACGGAGGCAGGGCCACTGAGGCGATAACCTTGCGCTTCTTTCCGTCGACCACAGCCAAAGAACCGGCCTGGTCCTCGAGCGTGACATACACTCTGTTGGTGGAAGAATTTACCGCCACCTTTGCCGGGCTTTGACCTAACCGCAACGTAGAGGTCTTGAGGGTCTCTCCGTTGATGATTGACAGTGTTCCGCTATTCAGATTGGCTACGTAGATTCGGTTTGTCCTCGAATTGACGGCGATGCCGTTAGGATAGAGGCCGACCTTCACCGTCGCCAGCACGGTATTCGTGACGCCATCGATTACCGAGACCGTTCCGTCGAGTTGGTTGCTAACGTAAATGCGATTTGTGTCGTGGTCGACGGCCAGATAGATCGGCCGACTCCCGACCGCGATGGTCGCAATCACCTGTTGGCAGAAAACATCGGGTGAAAGGCAAGCAAGAATCAGAAGAGCAACAAGGCCCGAAAACGGACGTTGCATAAAGACCTCGGCATCGAGACTCTTGGCGGTTCCTGGAAAGTCGCGATCTCGGACTACTCTGATGCGCCCCCCATGTGGCGCGGGTTGCCTTATTTTACAGCAGTTGACTGAAACTTCCAGTTGATAGCGGAACTATCTGCAGAGCTGGACGCGCAACACTCCTACGCAATCTGCCTGTAAGGGAACTGAGGGGGGCAAGAGCTTCCTGCAGAGTCGCAAATTATCAATTGCGTCGACTCTCCGGATACGCTAGGCTTAGTTTGCTCTCGCGATTCCCCTTCCTCTGCTTCTCTCTCCGCGTTATTTTGTGCCCTAGTGCTGCATTGTGTGTGCAAAATAACGTGGTTGTGCAAAAGGCTACCCTATATATGGTGTTTTCTTGCTTGACCCCGGCGCAATTTCGCCGTTACAGTAGCTTCCATCTGTGCCCGGGACTGCCCGGCCCACGGAGGTTTTTTTCGGAGCAACCGGTGGAGGAACCCAGTTGGTTAACTCGTCGCGCTGCGGTCGGCCTTCAACCGCCAACTTGGTGGCGCGTTCGGGAAGTGCTGGCGAGGACACAACCAGAACAGCCAGCCATATGCGGCGCCGTAATAGATCGGCTTCTAAGGAGTAGAAGTTGCTCAAACTGAAAAAGCTCCAGATTCTCGGCTTCAAGTCATTCTGCGACCGCACCGAACTCAAGTTTCACGGGGACGGCATTGCGGCCATCATCGGTCCTAACGGCTGCGGCAAGTCCAACATCGCGGACGCCATCTCCTGGGTCTTGGGTGAGCAGTCGGCCAAGACTCTCCGCGGCTCGCGGATGGAAGACGTTATCTTCGCGGGTACGAACGACCGCAAACCCACGGGCATGGCGGAGGTTGCGCTCACGTTGATTGATCCGGAAGTATACGATGGACCTGACGCGGGCAATCCCACCGAGATCGATATCCGAAATGACTTGCTCGAGAATGCCAGCGATTGGGATGAAGCCGAAGTACGTGCCAAGGCCGCGGAGGAAGTTGAACGCCTGACCGAAGAAGCGCAGCCGGGGCGTTTCCGATGCAGAGGCGGCCCTTCCGCCGGGCATCCGAGGACGCCCGACCTAACACCGAATCGAACAGCACCGCAGCCCCTGTGGTCGTTCTCAAAATCCGCCGGCGGAAATTTCAGCAGCAGTTCCGGGCAGGCGAAATCGTGGTAACGCGCCGGCTGTTCCGCTCCGGCGACAGCGAATACTTGCTGAACGGCAAGCTTTGCCGGCTGCGGGATATTCAAGAATTGTTCATGGGCACTGGCCTCGGGCCGGAGTCTTATGCGCTGATCGAGCAGGGACGTATTGGACAGATTCTGAGCAGCCGCCCGACCGATCGGCGCGCGATCATCGAAGAAGCGGCGGGGATCACCAAGTTCAAGACCAAGAAACGGCTTGCCGAAGCGCGGCTGGAAGACGCCAAGCAGAACTCTGGCGCGGGTGAACGATATTTTTGAAGAAGTTACGCGGCAGATGAATTCGCTGAAGCGGCAGGCGTCGAAGGCCGAGCGCTATGCCAAACTGCGGGATGAGATGCGGGCCAAGCTGCGGCTGGTCCTGGCCAGTAAGTTTGCACAACTCGATCGCGAGAGCATTGAACTCGACGAGCGAGATCAATTTGCTGTCCGAAGAGATGCGCCACCGTACCGAGACGGTTACAGCAGCTCGAAGCAGAACAAGCCGAGCGCACCCAGCGTGGATATGCCATCGAAACCGAGATCCGCGAGAACCGCGAGCGTCTGAACCAGATCAAACTGGAAAGCGAACGTGCCTATGCCCAGCGCCGGCACAACGAAGAACGCTGCGCGGAATTGGTGGTGCGCTCGGCTGCCTCGGAAGCTGAATTGGCCCAGGCGCAGTATCGGCTAACCGCTCTGCGACGCGGAGCGTGACTCCAATCGCCAGGTATTGGAGTCGGCAGCGACGGATGTCGCGGTTGCGCAACAGGAACTGGCGCAGTGCCAGCAAGAAGCCGCAGACGCCGCGAACGCACTGGCCGAGTTGGAAGCTCAGCAGGAGACGTCCCGAGCGCCATCATGGAAGTCATCGCCTCCGCCTCCAATTTGCGGAACCTGCTTACCCAAGCGGAAGAGCGTTTAGCCGCCGTGGATCGAGAAGGCCAGCGTTTGGAGATCGAAATGGCGACGGCTAGTTCCCAGGTAGAGGCTTTCGGTGGACAGCGCGGACAGTTTGCCCTGGAATTCGAGTCCGTTTCTCAGCGCGTCGCGGGATTGACGGAGGAAATTTCCCAGGCTCGTCAATTGATCGAATCCAAGCGCCGCGAAGAATCGGAAGCCAAGAGCCGTCTGGACGGCTTGCGCGCCGAATTTGCGTCCGCCATCGGAAAGAAGGGATCGCTCGAAGCAGTGATCGCCGAGCACGGCTACTCAACCGAGTCAGTTCGCCGGCTCTTTCAATCAGGAGTGATGGAAGGGGGATTGGCTCCGGCTGGCGTATTGGCCGACTTCCTCGAAGTCGAGCCGCGTTACGAAGGTGTGGTCGAAGACTTTCTTCGCGATGAACTGAATTACGTGGTCGTGAAATCGTGGGATGCGGCCGACGAAGGTTTGCGCCTGTTGCGAACCGACGTGGATGGACGCGCGACCTTCCTGGTGCATCCTGAGGACTCCCAGGCCAAATTCTCATTCGCGGTGGATGAAGTGGCGCGTGCGGCGACGCCCAGCCAATCGATCGTCCCGCTAAAGCACGCGATCCGTGTGTTGAATGGATTTGGGCGATCCCTGGAAGTTATCCTTCCCAAGCTGCGCGACGGCTACATCGTACCTGAGCCTGCGTCCGCGCGTGAGCTGGCGCTATCGAATCCCGACGCGTTTTTCCTTTCGCAATCAGGCGAGTGCTTTCATAACGTGACCGTCACTGGCGGCAAACAGCGTGCCGAGGGTCCGCTGTCCATGAAACGCGAACTGCGGGATGTAATGCGCCTCTTGAACGAATTGGAGGCAGCACTGCGCAATGACGAACTCCGCGTTCTGACCCTGGGACGCGAGATCAAAGAATTGGCATCGCGGCTGGACTGGCTCGAAACCGAGAAGCGAGAAGCTGAAAAGCAAGCGATGACCTCTGGCCATATGTTGCAGCAACTGGACTCGGAAATGGCACGGGTGACCGGGCGGCTGGACATGTGCCGTCGCGAGATCCAACGCCTGGCTTCGGAGCGGGCTGAACAGGAGTCACTGATCAGTTCGCGGCAAACCGAGTTGGCTCTCCTGCACCAGAAACGTGAGGAGTTGGAGGCCCAAGCGGCCACGGCCAACGAAGAACTGGCTGGCACGCGGGAACGGCGCGACTCGGCAGCGCAGAACGCTTCGCATCATCTGGCTCGGGTCGCGACTCTAGAGGAACGACATAGGTCCGCGACGGCTGTTCTGGAGAAAATTGAAGCTCTGGTGGCGGATATGGCCGAGAGAGCCGCTTCCCTTCAGGCGCAGATCGAGTCTTCCATCGTCGAGAAGCTGCAACGCGAGACCGAGAATCAACAGATGGTCGCGCAACTGGAAGAACTCGAAGCTGAGCGCAATACCACCGAGGCTCGCGATGGACTGCTGCAATTTGAGTCCGATCAAGTGCGGGCTCGGCTGTTGGAAATAGAGGATGCCTTGCGCGACGCGCGCCACGTCCTCGACCAAGCTCGCGACCGACGCGGTGAGCTTTCAGCGACTGCAGCTAAGTTGCAATCGGATGCGCAGTATATGGCGGAAACCTGCCTGAACGAATTGGGCTCGCAACGTCACGAATTGATGGCCGATACAACGATTCCGATCACCAGCGGAGATCAGCTCGCGACGGAGGACCAAGCCTACCGCGAGATGCGCACCCGTCTCGATGCCATGGACCCGGTAAACATGATGGCTCTTGAGGAATACAAGGAAACCGCTGAGCGCCATGCATTCCTGGACACGCAAAGAAAAGATTTGCTCGATTCGATCGAGAATACTCAGGCGACCATCAAGGAAATCGATATTTTCTCCCGGCAAAAGTTCGAAGAGGCATTCCACAAGATCAACGAAAACTTCCAGACGACCTTCCGGAAACTCTTCGGGGGCGGGCACGCTTTCATGCGCCTGACGGATGAAGAAAACAGCGCCGAGAGCGGAATCGACGTTGTGGCATCGCCTCCCGGCAAGAAACTGCAGAACGTACTGCTGCTCTCAGGCGGCGAGAAAGCTCTGACAGCGCTGGCGCTGCTCGTTGGAATATTCCAGTATCAGCCCAGCCCGTTCTGCATTCTCGATGAGGTCGATGCGCCGCTGGACGAAGCGAATATCGGGCGCTTCACTGAACTCGTGCGGGAAATGAGCATACAAACGCAGTTCGTGCTGATCACTCACAGCAAAAAGACGATGAGCATCGCACCGGTGCTTTATGGCGTCACCATGCAGGAACCCGGTGTTTCCAAGCTGGTTTCGGTGCGCTTTGGCGCGACCGCTTAGGGCTGGCTAAAAGAGGAAGAGTCGCGGAGCTTAAGCGTCTTCAACTCAATGGAGTTGTTTATCGTGCCCCAGTTATCCTCTGCTTTCCTCAGCTTTTCCACAAACTCAATCGGCTGAAAAGCCGCACTAGGAGCCCTATTTCAGACTCCTCATGATGGTCAACGCGTTTTCTTTCAAGCGAATGCACGGTCTCGAGCTTCGGCCGGAACTTAAACCGTTGACAAATATTTCTGGCAGGTTAGAATACGCGACGTTTTCTAACTGTAAAATTCAAACATGAGCCCCCAGCTTCTCGACTCCGTTCTGCTGCGCACTGACTTTCCCGAACTCAAGCTCCACGCTAGCGGTAAAGTGCGGGATGTCTACAATCTCGACGATGACCATCTTCTTTTCGTCGCGACCGATCGCATCTCAGCCTTTGACTATGTGCTGGCAACAGGCATTCCCCATAAGGGGCGTGTGCTGACCCAGATTTCTCTTTTCTGGTTCGATTTCCTCCGCGAGGTCGTGGCCAACCATGTGGTCACCGCCGATGTAACGCAATATCCCGCAACAGCGCAAAAGTATGCCGACCAACTGCAGGGGCGGTCCATGATGGTGATGCGCGCAGAGATGATTCCGGTTGAGTGCGTGGTAAGAGGATATATCTCCGGATCGGCGTGGAAGGAGTACAAGGCAAGCGGACGGGTGTGTGGAATAGAACTGCCCGCGGGGCTCAAGGAATCAAGTAAACTGCCGCAGCCCATCTTTACTCCCGCGACCAAGGCGACCACTGGTCACGACGAGAACATCCCCTTCGAGGAGATGACGAGAATCGTGGGGGTTGAGCTAAGCAATCAGCTCCGGGACCTTACTTTGAAGACTTATGCCAAGGCAGCGGACTATGCGTTGCAGAAGGGCATTATTATTGCCGACACCAAGTTTGAATTCGGCATGACGTCGAAGGGCATCACCCTTGCGGATGAGGTGCTCACTCCAGACTCGTCCCGCTTCTGGCCGGCCGACAAGTACCAGCCAGGACGCCCGCAGGATTCATACGATAAGCAATATGTTCGCGATTACCTGGAACAAATTCGCTGGAACAAGCAGCCGCCCGCGCCGGCTCTCCCGGCGGAAGTAGCGCGCCAGACCAGCGATAAATATCTGGAGGCTTTCCACCAGCTCACCGGACACGAGCTGGATGTCTAGCGAAGCAGTCATTTGGAGAACGCGATGACGGGAGCTGATTGGGTCATCGTGGCTGTGATTGTGGTGTCGGTCATTCAGGCGGCAATCTCGGGCTTTTTTCACGAAGCGTTTGGGATAGCTGGCCTGGTTTTTGGGTATTTGCTGGCAGCATGGAATTACCAGCGGCTGGCGGCAAAGTTTGCGCCTCATCTGAAGTCCGAGTGGTTGGGTGAAATCGCGGGTTTTCTGATTATTTTCCTGGGGGTACTGATCCTCGCCGGAATCGCGGGGCGGATCACCCGCCATATCGTGAAAGAGGCGGGGCTTAGTTTTTTTGACCGGATCCTGGGTGGAGCGCTGGGGCTACTGCGCGGAGCTTTGATGGTGGCAATCATCCTCATGAGCATGGCTGCGTTCACCCCAACGTCGGCGTGGTTGGAAGGTTCGGAGCTGGCGCCGTATTTCCTGGTTGTAGGACGGGCCGCGATTTGGGTGGCTCCGTCGGAATTGCGGGGTCGGTTTTATCAGGGAATTGATTTGCTGCACCGTGAAGAGCAGCACAAGTAAGCCTCACGCCTGCGGCAACGAAAACAGAATCTGGCAATCGAGAAAAGCCGCAGCTGGCTTTTCAAAGGAAAAGAGGGATGCCGTGAGGGATCAGCTCGAAGCACTCATCCTGCAGATGTATAAGAGCAATATTCTTTACTCCGAGGCCGTACGCGAATTCAAGAAGAGGTTTATTCTTACGGTGCTGCAGGAAAACAACGGAAATCAATGCCGGGCTGCGCGCCAACTGGGGATGCATCGCAACACTTTAAGCCGCACCATCTCCGAACTGAAGATCGATATACGACAGCTACGGGCTGGAGTTAAGCGTCCTCCCCGCAGCGCCAGGCCGAATCCGTACGATAAGAAGGCGGTCCGCTGACCATCCCGCTGTAGTCTCTTCGAAATCCAAGCCAAAAAGTAAGGGCAGCGCCAGGCGCTGCCCTCTCGACCTCAACAATTCCAGTTCCGGTGACTAATTCGTGGGCCGGTGATGGACTGGTGGTTTCTTTGTTGCGGGCGCAGCCTTCGTCAACAACGCGCCCTTCTCCATCGTCATCACGAACGGTTTCGGGGTATAGGATGCGGGCGTCCCTTCGAAATCCAAGGTAGATCCTTCTTGCGGCATCATCTTGGCAGGAATGGTTCCTCCCATTGTAATCACGATATCCGCCCTTTTCGCGTCGATGTCGTCCTGACTAGCCGCGATTTGCAACTCGGTGGGAGAAGCCTTAATAACGGTACCTTCCATCTGCAAGGCCACACCTTTGATCGCAGACCAAACCTTGTCCGTGTCAGCCTGCGCGCCGCTGGAAAGAACCAGTTCCCACTCGGCGAAGCTCATGTCCTTAGGAGCTTTAGTCTTTACCAGGTCAGCCGCTTGTTCGGCTGGGGTCGGAGGAACATATTGTTTGATGGTGAACCCCGGCGGCGGCAGCGGAGTAGTTGCGGTAAGCGCCAGAAGTTCGTTCCAACCTTCTTCCGAGCCGTGATATTTCACGTACCTGGCGTGGCCGAATTTTGTGATCTGGGCTTTGCCGGCTGGATCCTTGACCAGATTGATGGCGCGAGCGATGAAGAACAATCCGTTCACATCATCCTCGGGAGTGGCAGTCAGGCTAGCCAGGGCCAAGGGGTAAACATTTTCGACGTTGTTCGGATCGGCTTCCACGGCTGCCCGCAGGTCTTTTTCCGCCGTGGCGTTGTCCTTTAGCTGGAGGGCCGAAAATCCGGCTACACTGTCAAGCACCGCAGCAAAATTGGCCTTCTGCTTTTGAAAATCTGCGTCCGAGACTCCGTCCGGTTTGGACATGCTGTCCAGCGCCTGCAATCCCCGCTCAGCATGCTGCTTTGCGTCGGCCCACTTTTGCGCGGCTCGTTCGCTGTACGCCAGCAACGTCAATGCGCGAACGTTATTCGGGTTCGCTGCCAGCAACCGGTTCGCGGTATCCATCACCTTAGCCTGGTTGCCGGCTTGCTGGTAAGTTCCCATGAGTAATTCCAATGCGTCTTCCTTCATGACGCTGTTGGGGTATTGAACCAGGAATGCTTCCAATCCGCTGATCTTTGCGGCTGGATCGGTCTGCTGTACCGCCCCGACGTAAGCGTTGTACTCTGCCGGATCCTTGATCTCTTTTTTCGGTTGCGGTTGGGACGCAGCGGACTGCGCCTGTGCGGGCGCCGCGGATGGTGTTTGCGGTTGCGCTGTTGCTTGCTGGCCCGGGAGTATTCCAGCAAACGTGATCACAATCGCCACTAGACTCGTCTTCATTTTGAAATGGCTCCTTGAATTGTCGGGAAAAACAGACGGCACTCTTACCCGGGTGTACCCAAGCCAAAATACCCGGTTGCTCAAGAGCATGAGCCTTCGCTCATGCGACAGGCCCGGAAACTCAGCGCTTGCCGGTAACCTCAACGAGGCCCAGATACTATTTCCGGTGAGCCGGATTATAAGTATGTACCTCGACTAAGGCAAGCTTACTTTCGCAGACGTTCCGCCAATCTTGTAAGATGCGACCATGTGCCCAATCGTAATCGGGCACGTCGCAACATAACAATCGTAACGTAGAGGTTCCATGGAGGAGACTACTAAAAAAGCTAGTCTGACCGGCCAGGTCGCGGTGATTACAGGGGCAGGCCGGGGCATCGGAGCCGCGATTGCGGCCAAGATTGCCCATCTGGGAGCGACGGTCATGCTTTGTGGACGCAACCGGGGGCCTCTGGATTCCACCGCCAGCGCTATTTTGAAAGCTGGCGGGACAGCCGAATCATTCGAATGCGACGTGACCAAACTGCACTCCGTCGAAGCGGCTGCCGCGCATGTGGAGCAGACTCTGGGTCGAATCGACATTCTGGTCAACAATGCCGGCGTAGGTGGCTTTGGAGGTCCCCTGCACCAGCTAGCGCCTGAGTCTTGGGATCAAGTCTTGAATACGAACCTCCGGGGAGTCTATTTCGGCATTCGCGCCTTCGCCCCGATGATGATTCGCGCGCGTACCGGACACATCGTTAACATTTCCTCGCTCGCAGGCAAGAACGCCCTGCCGAATGGCGCGGCTTACGCTGCCTCTAAATGGGGACTGAATGGCCTGAGCTATTCGGTCGCTGAGGAGTTGCGTGTCCACAATATCCGCGTCTCTGTCGTTTGTCCTGGGTCGGTGGACACCGAATTGAGTCCGCACACGGGCAAGGATCCCACGAAGATGTTGCGCCCGGAAGATGTAGCGCACGTTGTCGCAGTGTTGGTGACGCAAGCACCGCAATCGTTCGTCAGCGAGGTTTTGCTTCGGCCAACGCAGAAGCCGTAGACGCCGCACGGCGACGGCGGGCCCCGGACGTTGTGGCCGGCTGTCCCAGTCGCTGGACGACAACTCGCCGACCGCGACGTTCAGGCGGTGTACAATCGGCCATGTTTCCCTACGATCCTACGCTTCTCGCGACCGTTGAGGCTGTTCCCCAATCCATCCCGGACGTTCTCCAGACTCTACAAACCATTGACACCACTTGTGTCGACGAAGATGGGCTGAAATGGTTTAACTGGGAGTACCTGCAGGTGACGCAAGCGGTCGAAACCCGAGTCGATGCCGGCGGATTCAACGATCCCGCGTGGCTGGCACAGCTAGACGTGCAATTCGCGCGTCTGTATTTCTCTGCCCTCAAGTCCTCGCTCTCTGGTCAGGCGGCGCCCGGCTGCTGGCAGGTTCTGTTTGATGACCGAAATCAGGACACCACTGCACGCATTCAGTTCGCCCTGGCGGGCATTAACGCTCACATAAATCGTGATCTGCCCGAAGCGATTGTCGCCACTTGCCAGGCGACCGGCACGACTCCGGATCGCGGCAGTACACACTACGGTGACTACACGGCACTCAACACCACGCTGGATAGCCTTATCGAATCCGCCAAGCGCACCCTGAATGTTCGTTTGCTCGGCGGCGCGCTCCCGCCGGTTTCTCGACTGGAGGATACGATCGCCGCTTGGAACGTCAGCGCGGCTCGGGAGTCAGCATGGCAAAATGCTGGACATCTTTGGGCGCTTCGACCGATTCCCTTGCTTGCGCCAAGCTTCCTGGACGTTTTGGACGGCTTGACGACCGTGATCGGCAAGACCCTGTTAGTCCCCGTACCTTAATCGAAGAAGGGCACAAAATCCTGGCAACTCTTGCACTTGACCCCGCAATGGGGTGGCGGCTACGAAAAGATCATTCGATCCCCAGCTCTTTCCACTTTTTGTCGACCAGCGCCTTAGTCTCTTCGTCCATCAGAATTTCATCCGGCCAGGGACGTGTGAATCCTTCGCTGGACCATTTGCGGGTAGCGTCGACGCCCATCTTCGATCCGTAATTAGGCAGCCGAGACGCGTGGTCGAGCGAATCGACGGGGCCGAGCATGAACTGAATATCGCGTTCCGGGTCGATGTGGTTCAGCACCTTCAGCGTGACTTCCCCAATGTCCTGCACGTTTACGTCTTCATCCACCACGATGATGCACTTAGTAAACATAGCCTGGCCCAACGACCAGACTGCGTTCATCACTTTACACGCCTGGCCGGGATAGGACTTCTTGATGGAAACGATCATCAGATTATGAAAAACGCCTTCGACCGGCAGGTTGATATCGACAATCTCGGGGATGGTGAGCTTCATCAGCGGAAGGAAAATACGCTCGACCGCCTTACCCATCCAACCGTCTTCCATCGGCGGCTTGCCGACGATCGTCGTCGAGTAGATCGGATTCTTGCGATGCGTGATGCAAGTAAGATGAAAAACCGGATAAAGATCTTCAAGCGAGTAGAAGCCGGTGTGATCTCCAAAGGGACCTTCGATTTTTAGTTCGTCCAGGTTTACATGGCCTTCCAGGACGATTTCTGCGGAAGCTGGAACTTCCAGGTCGACGGTTTCGCACTTTACCAGTTCGACCGGTTTCTGGCGCAGAAACCCCGCGATTAGATATTCCTCGACGTCGGGAGGTGCGGGAACGATAGCGGAAAATGTAATTGCCGGATCAGTGCCGATGGCAACGGCTACTTCCATTTTTCCGGTGGGCCGGTCGTCGTCGGGTAACACTGAACCACCCGACGAGCGCGCCATAATATCGACCGCCGCACGCGTCGACGCTGTCGGGCCTTGCCCGACCAGACGGGCGAGGGCGCCCGTCCCCACGCGATCTTTGCCCGCTGCGGCCGCTCGCAGTTGCTCGCGATAGTGCTCCGCGCCTACCTTCTGGCGTTGCCAGTGCATGCCTGTGGTCTGGCCGTCGTAGACCTGCATGCGGTACATACCCACGTTGCGTTTGCCGGTTTTGGGGTCGCGCGTGACCACGCAGGGAAGGGTGATGAAGCGGCCGGCATCTTTGGGCCAGCACTGGAGAATGGGAAATTCGTCGAGCGAAAAATTGTCGCGGCGAATGACTTCTTTGCACGGTCCAGTCGAAACGGTCTTAGGAAAGAACTTTCCCATCTCGGCCAGCATGGGCAGCATTTTGACTTTGTCGAGAAAACCTTGCGGGGACTTTACGTCCATGAATTGGCGGATACGGTCGGCAACCTCGTCGAGTTTGTCGACCTCGAGCGCGAGATTCATGCGGCGGGCGGAGCCGAATTGATTGATAAGGACCTGGGCGCCGGGGTGGCCTTTGATGTTCTGAAACAATAATGCTGGACCTCCGGGCCGCACAGCCGAGGGCAACTGTGTCCACGCGGTGATCTTGCTGACACGGTCGGTGATTTCGGCGATTTCGAGTATTGGGTCTACTTCGGTACGGATCTTTCTTAGTTCGCCGGCGCGGTCGAGCGCGGCTATCCACTCACGCAAGTCGTCGTAAGCCAAGAGTTCCCCCGCTGCGAAACGCGATTATAAAGCACTGCAGAGGGTCAAGAACGTCTAACCAGAAAGGACACAGAGTTACACAAAGGAATTCTGGCAGCATGCTGTTTTGAGACGCCGTTTCCTTGTTCTTCATATATTCTTTCTACGGGAACACAGAGGTGACAACTTGAAACGACGAGTCGTGATTACGGGCATGGGCGTGGTGAGTCCCAATGGCGTGGGAAATGCTGCCTTTTCAGATGGTGTCTTGCACGGTCGGAGCGGAGTGCGCCGGATCTCGCGTTTCGATTCGGCGGAAATTCCAGTTCAAATCGCAGGCGAGGTTCCTGATTTCGATGAATTAGCTTGGGTTGAGAAACGCGACCGCAAGCATGTTTCGCGAGTGTTGCCACTGGCGATTGCGGCAGCGACGGAGGCTTTGAGTAACGCCGGGGTCGATCCCACTTCCCTGCCCCTCGCGCAGAAGCAGCGTTTTGGCGTGATCATCGGTTCGGGTGGCGGCTCGCAGGAATTCACAGAAGAACAATACCGGCTTTTCTTCCATCAGCAATACAAGCAGATGAGCCTGTTTTGCGTGCCTACCGGAGTGATGGGCGCGCTTTCGAGCGAGCTGAACGTACGCTTCGGGTTCCGAGGCGCGAGCCACGTAATCACGACCGGTTGCACTTCCTCGACTGACGCGTTCGGATATTCGTTGAGACAAATTCAATCGGGACGGCTGGACATGGTGCTCAGCGGCGGCGCGGATGCGCCCATCGCGCTTGGAATTATCAAGGGATTCATCCTGATGAAGATTTTGACCGACTCGTGGAACCACGCTCCGGAGCGGGGATCGCGTCCATTCTCAGTGGACCGCGACGGCTTCGTGTTGGCCGAGGGGGCATGGATGTTCGTGCTGGAGGAATATGAACATGCGCGGGCGAGGGGGGCGAAGATGCTGGCGGAAGTCTGCGGGTATGGGTCCACCTGCGAGGCGTTTCATCGGGTGCGGCTGCAGGAGTGCGGCGAGGAGCCCGCGAGGGCTATCGGCCTGGCGATGAAAGAGGCTGGGATTGCGGCGCAGGACGTGGATTACGTCAATCTGCATGGGACTTCGACTCAGTTGAATGACCGCATCGAAACCCGGGCGCTGAAACTAGCGCTCGGCGAACAAGCGTCGCGGGTCCCGATGTCCGCGTTGAAGTCGCAGATTGGGCATCCGCAGGGAGCTTGTGGGGCGGCGGGAGTTGCGGCAGCGATTGTGGCGATGCAAAGCGGGCAGATCCCGCCGACGATCAATCTCGAAAGGCCTGATCCAGAGTGCGATCTGGATTACGTGCCTGAGGTCGGGCGGAAGCAGGCAGTCGAACATGCGGTGTGCAATTGCATTGCGTTTGGCTCGAAGAATTCGGCTTTAGTGTTGAGGAATTGCGCTTGAAAAAAACGCCACGGATTTGCGCGGATTCCCGCGGATACTGATAATTAGTTCGGGATTTCATGCTAGCATGTGTCGGACGGTGCCTTCGACTATCCGCCACGCGTTTGAGCTTGGGTCGATGAGATCGAGATGGCCAGCATTTGAAATTTCCACGTACTGCACGTCCTCACCGTGATTTTTCTTTTGCTCCACATACTGGCGGCTGAAGTAAGACGGGACGATGTCATCTCCGGCGCCATGAATTAGCATTTGTGTCGTCGCGTGGTTGATTTTGAGTTGCATGGGATCGGCTACGCGATAGTGTTCGGGTTTTTCTTCGGGCCTGCCTCCGAGAAAAGCCGCGACTGCGTTGTCACTGAGCTGTTGTTCCCACGCTTGCCGCACATCTACCACACCTGCGAGTGAGACCACACGCGTAATCGAGGATTCGTGAGCGGCAAGGCAGATCGCGAGTTGTCCGCCCGCGGAGTGGCCCATTATTAAAACTCTGGTTGAGTCGACGTTGTGGAGTTTTGCAATGTGGGGCAGGTAACGGTAGGCGGCGCGTATGTCCTCGAAGGTGCCGGACCAGCCTCCGCCCGGGTCGCCAACGCGGCGGTACTCGATGTTCCACGTGGCGATGCCTTTGGCAGCAAGTGCGGCACACAGGTGTCCGGCGTGGGCAAGATCGAACTTGGAGCGCCAGAAGCCCCCGTGGATATTCATCACGAGCGGGAATGGGCCGTTTGTCTGGGGCAGGCGAAGGTCTCCAAACTGATTGGGATCTGCACCGTAGGAGAGGCGAGCATCGGCTGCTGGTGGCGGGATATCGAGAATATCTTGGGAGGGCATTGGTACTGTTTCAGTCATTCTAAACAGCTCTCGATTCTCGGTCTGCGTCCGATCAATCATTTATAGTCGCGATCGGAATTTGCCATTTCCTCGGGAATCAACTCCACAATCGTTCCCTCTCCCCAGCCGTATTTTCCGCGCGAGAGAGCGGCAATCGCACGGTGCAACTCGGGTTCGGTGTCGGGGGCCACGAAGCGGGCGTGCACGGCGAACCTCTGTCCGGCAACTCTTACCCGGGCCTCGGAATCGGCTCGAAGATTCTGAACCCAGTTTGAGTTCGGGTATTCGGCGACCAGGTAAAAGCGTCCGTCGCGATGAGTGAACCAAATCTCGATTTCTCGGGGCAGACCACTCTTGCGTCCTTGAGTGGTGAGATAGAGATACTGCTCACTGTCCAAGCTATTGTTCTTTGAGCTTGAGTTTGGACTTGTTGTCTTCAAGAAATTCGCGAAGCTTTTCGGCGGTATCCAGCAGGCGCGTCCACTGTTCGTAATAGAGCGTGACCGGGAAGCGGCCGAGGCCGTAAACGCTGACTCCGCCTTTCTCGCTTACCCGAAATTCCAAGCTGCCAGTGCGACGGGGGCCTTGCTTCTCCAGTTCCGCCAGACGAGCCTTTAATTCTTCATAAGTTGGTTCAGCCATTTTCTTACCTCAATACAGATGTGATCAGTCCATGATAGGGATTGCTCGGGAATTCGTCGAGAGGATTGGCGGAAAATCCTAAAGCGCAGACGCCGAACGCTCGCACCTGCGAAGCTCTGCGTCTAGTCGATAAATGCCTTCATGCAGAAGACGCTGCCTCCAGATTTCTCGAATTCCGAAGTATCGACCACGACTGGAGTCAAGCTTTCCCGAGCAAGGATTTGCTCCAGATTCCGGCTCAGCCGCGGCGTGATGAAGCGACCGTTCGCCACAATCCCATTGCCCATGAATCCCCGCGCTTCGTCGCCGTTTAGTTCGTGGATTCGCTTCCAGCCCCCTCGAACCGTCTGCAAAGACTCTGGCGAAAACGCCCCCGGATAGATCAGGGCGGCCTCATCGTTAAGCGGGCAGAGGCAGGTATCGAGGTGGTAGCAGTGCTCGTCCACGAGTCGCAGTGGGACCACGGGGAAGCCTAGTTCCTGCATCGCGGCAGCAAATTGTTCTACGCCGCCGCGAGTAGATCGGAAACCGTATGCCGCCCATATGCGAGAGCGATCGGGGTGCCAGAGCAGGTCGCCGTGGCCCTCGAGGTACTCTCCCTCGAGATCGAGGTCAATGATCCGGTAGCCGCGCTGGCGAAACCACTCCACAAAAAAACTCACCTCTTTGTGCCGGGAAGCGTAGCGCATGCGGCTGGGGACGATGAAGTTCCCAGTCTGGTTGTGATAACCGATAAAAACCTGGTTCGCTGCAAAAACCATGTCGTCAAGCTCATTCACGGGATCGATGAGCTCCACCCTTAGTCCCGACTCTTCAAGCGCATGCCGCAAGCATTCCCACTGTTGCAGGGCCTTTTCGCGATCGATGGGAAGGCCCATATATGGATTCTTCGGTTCACGGACATCGAAGAATGTGGGTCGGCACATCAGTGCAGTCCGGGGCATGAGCCTTCATGATAACGGCTGGTCGCGCCCAGTTCCAGCGTGGGGCTCAGCTACGTGACCGCAGCCGAGATTTCGTCACTGCGACTGCGGTTGGGCATTTCACTTTGGGAATGCTACGAGGTGGCGCTCCGCACCTTTATGGATTCAAACCGCTTCGACGTGACTCGAGAGCTACGACGCTTCGGTCCTCAGCGTGCATCCGCCATGCTCGCTCTGGTTCAGAACCGCATCTTCAGGAGGTCCGTGTGCTTCACAAATGCGCAAATCCGGCTTGCCTCGCCCCCTTTCGCGAGCTGAGTCGAGGGGAGCTTTTCCTCGTCGAGACAGAACCTCTTACGGTGCCGGAACTGAGGCGTGCAAACGGGAAGGCTCAGGCTTCCCGCCGCATCGAATATTACTGGCTCTGTGACCCGTGTGCGTTCGCACTGACGATTTCGTACGAAAAAGAACGAGGCGTGGTCACGGTTCCCCGGCCTGACCTTGCGAAGAAGAGGCCTGTAGTCCCGGCGCATGGCCAAGATGTGCTCCACAACCCGAGCAGCCTAACAGAGCAATCCGCATAGGAAGGGACGCCATGAACAGCCTGAAAATACAGGAGTGCGCAATTTGCGGTGAAGAAAGGTCAGAGGAGCAGGTATGGTTCCTGGTTGCTGAAAGCCACTGGGAAGACAAGCTACAAGTTCTTCAATGGCAGGATGAGTTGGCCAAGCGGCGGGGGATCTATGCGGTTTGCTGCGGAGGGCACGCGGAGGAACTCGTTGTGCACTGGATGACCACCGGGAGTCTCGACTATCCGATTGCCACGGTCGGGCAAAAGGTGGAGAGGCGCAGACAGCGGCTGGGCTGGATTCTACCCACGGTGGAAGAGCCCGATACCCGGGGCGCGCGCCTGATCGGCGAATTAGCGGTTGACCGGGAGAGCGTGCGCAGGGCGCTTAGAGAAGATCCCGATTCGCTGCAAGCAATCCTGGATGAATTGCTCAACGCGCTGGAACGCGAGACCGCTGGCGCCTCGACGCGATTCGAGTCGGCGGATGCAATGTGCTATGGGTTCCCTCGGGAGATCTGAGATCATCCGAGAAACTTGATCACGTGTCCTGATGTTTTTTCCAAGTGTGCCAGTCCTCGGTGACCGCTTTCTCCATTTCCTTGGCGGCGGCGTAGAGCCAGCCTGGTTTGAGATGGTCGAGATGGCGACGAATGTATTTTTTCGGGTCGACGGTACCAAGGTGAACGTTGGCCGTTTCCCATCCCATGGCGGAAAGCAGGCGGAGTTCGTCACGATCAGTCGGAAGAACGCTCAGTTCGATGCGCGAACAGTGTGGCGATAAACGGCGGATGATCCAATGCCCACGCAACTGCACAAAAGGATCGGAACAGCGAACGGCACGGCTGATGATCGCGTGGTACAAAATCTCCGACGGCCCCTTGGTCCCATTCGCCCAATAGACGGCAGAAGGTGCCAGTGCCTTGGCTTCGCGGGCGACCTTGGCGCCATGGCACAGAGCAATCGCGACCACCCGAACATGTCCGAGACTTCCCAAGCCAGCCACTCTCCGGACGGTTCTGTAAGTGAGTCCGCGTTCTGGCATCAAATGCTCAAGAGCCTCCTTAGCACTTGCAGCGAGTTCGCTACGTATTTTTGGCAAGCTGTCCATCCGCTGCCAAAAATGAACTGGATCTCGCAATACTCCGGTCGCGATCTGTCGCAGCCACACGTTTTCCTCTTCGAGCACAAACGGACGGCCGTGAATCCCGAGAGATTCTTCGTAGCCTTCCAGGATCGACGAGCAGGCCTCCTTCGGCTTCAACGCCAGATGGCCGGCTGCGATGGCAAACAACGCGCTCGTCGCTAGCCGCACCAGATCGACGGTGTAGGGTAGTACGGCGGCTTCGTCAAAATCGTTCACCCCCCAAACTAGACGCCCTTCGAAGTCCAGCCACGTACCAAAATTCTCCACGTGGAGATCGCCTACGGCAAGAACCTGTGGAGCTTTTGCCAGGTCAGGGCAGACCTCCGGCCAGATCTGCATCCAGCGATAAAAAGTCGCGCGCAGAAAGGGAAAGACAGCTTCCGACATGTGCTGGTGCTTCAGGCGCAGATCAGGCTTAACCAGGTTGGTATGGCGGCCAAGCCATTGCTCGTAGCGGCGAGTTGCCTTGACGATATTCACTGCCGTTCGGTTGGCAACGATAGAACCGGCCCGACCAAAAGTCAACGTGGATTCCGCTTGTAGTTGAGCCGGCGCACGTAGAATCCTGATCGCTGTTTCCGAAGAACGACGCTCGTACAGCAACTAAGCGAAGTGCCTACAGAGTGGACCGGATTGGGTTTTACGGTCTTCTGTTCTATCCTCGTGGTTGTTGGGCTATGAAGAATCTGTTGCCCCATGCGTTCCAACATCAACGGCGAATAAGTCAAACCGTAAGGTTCTGTGCGCTTCAGAACAGCATATGAATTCGTAGACCGAGGCAACCCCTCGGAGCGCAACATAGTCCTAGACTCCGGGTTTTCATTTGTGTAAGAAGGAGACGTTCAAATCGTGCCCCACCTTTGTGGGGTCGAAATCTAACGAGCAAGAGGAAATATGACACTAACGCGATGCATCCGTTTACGGCTGTTCCCTGCGCTGTTTATCGCCGTGGTGATGCTGATGATGCTACCCACAACATCGTCCGCGCAGATCGGCATATCGGTCAGTTTCGGCCCACCTGCACTTCCCGTCTACGAGCAACCCCCTTGCCCCGCCGAAGGCTATATCTGGACGCCGGGCTATTGGGCTTACGGCCCAGACGGCTATTACTGGGTGCCAGGTACATGGGTGCTGGCCCCGCAACCTGGATTCCTCTGGACTCCGGGCTGGTGGGGATGGGGCGGCTCCGCATTTATTTTTCACGTGGGCTTTTGGGGTCCGCACGTCGGGTTCTACGGTGGAATTAACTACGGCTTCGGTTACTTCGGCAACGGCTACGAAGGCGGACGATGGGATAACGGACACTTTTTCTATAATCGCTCCGTTAACAACATCAATGTCACCAACATTCATAACGTTTACAACACCACCGTGATCAACAACACTACGGTGAACCGAGTTAGCTACAACGGAGGCAACGGCGGGATTAACGCGCGTCCAACTTCGGAACAAGAGGCTGTGGAGCGGGAAAGACACGTTCCTCCCGTAGCAGCTCAAACTCAACATGAAGAAGCTGCCCGCGCCAATCCGGAGTTGCGGGCCTCCGCGAATCACGGCAAACCGCCCATCGCGGCTACCGCCAGACCAGGAGAGTTCAATCGAGACGCCGTACCGGCCAGAGAGGCAGGCGGGGAATATAAACCTGAACCGGCTGCACGTCCCGAAAGCAATGTTCCGCGTCCCGGAAATACAGCGGAAGCGGGTCATCCGGAGAACAACGTTCCGCGGCCGGGTGGTAATGAGCCGGCAGGCCACGCTGAAAACAACGTTCCTCGGCCTCCGGTGCCAGCCCACGCCAAAGACCTTCAACCGCACGAACGCCCTGCTCCTCCCAACACGGGAAACGCCAAGCAGGACCAGAAGTACCAGCAACAGCAGGAAAAGCTATACCAGAAGCAGCAACAGGATCACCAGAAACTTGCGCAGAAGCAGGAACAGGAGCACCAGCGTCTAGCGCAACAGAACGCGGATGAGGCTAAGAAGCAGCAGACAGAACAGCGGCACCAGCAACAGACCCAGCAAATGGAGCAGAAGCACACACAACAGCAGCAAAAAATGCAGACCAAACAAGCGCCTAAGTCAGAGCCCAAGTCAGAGCCGAAGAAATAACAGGGCTCAGGCAAAGGGCTGATCGAAGAAGAACGAGGATTCAGGTTTGCGAGAACCTGGATCCTCTTCTCGTTCGCACGCAGAAATAAAGCGGATTTGCGACTTTAAGCGGGGCGCCCAATCCACCACAGAATCTTTCCAACGATCCGCCACCCGTTTATCGAAACCGCAGTCGACTCGTACTCGCGGTTTTCCGGGATCAGAACCTCGGTGTGATCAAACCGTTGCAACCGGGATACGATCAGGCCCTGCTCCCTGTGAGCAGCCACAACGATCTGACCGTAAAGTTTTTGCCGGTTGGTCTGTGAGGTGTCGATGACGACGATGTAGCCGTCATGAATCAACGGCATCATGGATCGCCCCTGAACTCGAAGGCAACTGGTATGCGACGGGTTGGGGCACCAATCGGTGGGCGCGGCTAACATTGACTCGGGACGAACCTGATCGAGGATGTCGGCGGGATCGCCTTTTCCTCCTGGGGTCGCAACCGTCACCGGCAGAACGGGAATGGCTACCAAGCCAGCTCGTCCCTTGATGGTTCCATGGGCTCCGGCCTGGACCACCTGCAAGCTGGGCACGCGATCCCTGCGCAGCCGCGAACGCACTGCCGGCAAGACTCGCATCAAGTCTTCATTGCTCAATCCCGCTCGTCCCCAGAAATACCAACATTCTGGATCGCCGGTGAGGTTGCCCAGTTGAATGTAGACGTTGGCTGGGGGTTCCTGGACTCCTCGCTCCCAACGCGAGACCGCCATGGCAGACGCGTCCATCTGCTTGCCCAGTTCGGACTGGCTGATTTTGAGGCGGCGGCGAAGAGCGAGTATCCGTTTCGCCCAATCGAGCTTGGGATCGCTTGTATTGCTCATGGCGCGCCTGCTAGACTCAGGTTAACGAGAATGTTCTAACTCTCGCGTTAGGCGGCACCCTGTCGCCGGTCTTCATGAAAGGTTGTCATGTACCGTGACAATTCTAGCACAAATCTGAGCTTGGGAACGCAATCTCCGCAGAGCCTGTATCGCGGCCTTTATGTAAGAATCGCCCACAAACTTGGCGTAGATCCTTCCTATGTCAGCCGCGTCGCCCGCGGCGACCGGCGTTCGGGCGAAATCGAAGAGGCCTTGCGGCAGGCATTGGAAGAGATCAACGGACAGTTGGGGCACAGTTCGCCCGCGCTCGAAAGGAGACGTTCGCCGGGTGCAAGCGCGACCAAGCGGCTCAACACTCTCCTGAAACAAAATCGTAGCCGCATTCAGAAGCAATGGCTGGCGCATAGCCAGGCGGATCCCAATCTGAGGCGGGTGAAACTCGCTGCCCGCAAACGAACGGCTCCCATCCTGCCGGTGATTGAAGAAACCATGAAGGCGATGAAGTTGACGTTGGCCGAGATGGCCGACGCTTCCATGAAAGCGGCCGAGAAACACGGCCGCCTGCGGCAGGCCCAGGGGTTCACGGCGATGGCACTCGTCGAAGAGTACAACCTGGTCCGGCGCTGCGTTTTCGGCCTGGCTCAGGAAAATTATCAACAGATGGACACCTGTCTCTTAATTCAAGACCTCACTCAGTTTGGCGAAGCCCTCGACCTTCAGACCCAGCGGGCCTTACAAGACTACCTGGCAGCGAATTAATCTCTTGCCAGTGTAGGCGCGGGTGTCACCGCCCGTGCTGGACGAGGGAAACGCGGCAGATCCGTGCAGGAGGCAGAATTTATCCCGCTCTAGCACGGGCGTGGACGCGCACGCCTAGATGGGCTTTGGCAAGCGGTTCAGGAGTCCCGCCGCTTTCCGGAACCAGGGCCGCTCGCGGCGACGGAGGTATCCGGGCATGGTCGGCTTCTTGTCCAGAATGCGTTGTGCCCATTCGCGGGCCTCGGCATTGCGTTGCTGGTTGGCCAGGAAGCCCGCATAGTTGTAATAAGTCTCGGATGAAGTTGAGATTTTAGTGACCTCGCGAAACAGCGCTTCCGCCTTGTCGGGCTGGCCTGTGTTCGCGTAAGCGTGGGCCAGAAGTGCGGCGGCACGTTGGAAGTCGTACTTTGGATCCTGCGAAACGACTCGTTCAAGATCGGGCACGGCGACCGCGAAATCTCCCATAAATGTGGCGGCCATGCCCCGGCGATAAAACGGATCCAGCGAGTCGGTGCGCGAAGAGATCGCCTTGTCGTAACACTGGCGAGCACGGGCATAGTTCCCTTCTTCCAGGTATAGATCGGCAAGCTCCTCATAATTTCCGGCCGAGGGGTTATCCAGAATGGCGGCCTCGAGTTCGTGAATCCTCCTGCGCCGGGGAAACACTTTGAACGACTGGCGCATCAAACCGGCATCGGGAATTACCTCGGCGGCGATGTAGATCAGCGCTCCAAGCCCGCCAAAGAAAATAATGATCCACAGCCAATAGCCGTCCGGGCGACGGCGAATGAAGTGAACAATTGCCACCGCCTGGAGAATCAAGCCCCAGGGAAAGAATAGGAAAATTAGCGATCCCATGCGTTGATCGGACTATAGCATGGTAAAGACGCGGCCTGACCACTAGAGGGAATTTCGATGGGTGCGCCTTCCTCCGAGCTTCGAGCGCCAAGGTTCGCGCCAGTTCCGGCCATCTTCTGGGGTGGACTAATTTCGGGCGTGCTGGACCTGATCTACGCCACAGCGTTCGTTACGTTACGAGGCCTCAAGCCAATCGTGCTTCCGCAAGCAATCGCCACCGGCTTGCTCGGCGTGAAATCCTTTCAGGGAGGCGTTCCCACCGCGCTTCTCGGCATTGGGTTGGAGTTTCTGATCACCTTCGTAGCGACGGCTGTCTACTATGTGGCCAGCCGGAAACTCACCTTCCTGATCCGGCGAGCCGTTCCTTGGGGGCTCCTCTACGGTGTCGCGATCTACTTTTTCATGAATTTCATCGTCGTGCCGCTCTCGGCTGCTCCGAAGTTCAAGCACACGCGTATGTCCATCGCCAGCGATTTCGCCGTACACATGTTCTTTATCGGGCTGCCGATCGCGCTCGCCGTCCGCCGGTACTCAAGCCGCGAATGATAAACTCTTCTGTGGTGACACCTCCTATTCGTCTTCTGGCCGCCGACATCGACGGCACCTTGCTCAACCCAGAATTTCAGATCTCCGATGTGGACCTGGCAGCCTTGCGGCGCGTCCACCAGGAGGGAGTCGAAGTCATACTCGTCACGGGACGACGGCATAAATTTGCCCTGCCCATCGCGCAGCAGCTGGGCTTCGATCTTTGGCTGATCAGCTCGAACGGTGCCATCACCCGGTCTCTCTCGGGAGAGACTTTTCATCGCGATATGCTCCCGGTCGAAACCTGCCGCAGACTCTGCGGCACCATGGCGGAATTTCGCGGGAACACGGTGCTGACTTTCGACATCGAGAGCAAAGGCGCTATCGTGATCGAGCACATGCGCGATTTGAACGAGAGTATTCAGCGTTGGCTGGAGAAGAACCTGCAATACATCGATTTCGTCATTCCCCTGGAAAACTCTCTCACCACCGATCCCGTCCAAGCAATGTTCTGCGGCCGGATCGAGCGCATGCATCAGGCTCTAGGGGTGATTGCGGGGAGTGGACTGGAGAAGGACATCACGGTACTGCGGACGGAATATCCAAAACGCGATCTCTCGATCGTCGACGTGCTGAATCAGGGATGCTCCAAGGGCCACGCCCTGGAGCGATGGGCCAATTATCGCGGCATCCCCCGCGAACAGGTCATGGCCATTGGTGACAACTATAACGACATCGAAATGCTTGCCTTCGCCGGACTGCCATTTATCATGGGAAATGCGTCGGAAGAGCTGCGCGGAAAGGGCTGGGCAGTGACCCTGACAAATGACCAGAACGGGGTCGCGGCAGCGATTGAGCAGGTACTGGGCGTGCGCGTAGGGGTGTAAGGACGCAAGTCTAGCCCGTAATGTCGTTCATTCTTCGTATGAAGTTATTAGCTCAACTCATTCTTGCGCTTGGCCTTCTGGGGACGCCTTTGTTTGCAGCCGGGGCGGACCTCGCCGTGCTGCGGAATGGATTCTCCATTCGCCACGAGCGGCGGGAGGTGATCGGTTCGGTAACCCGTCTTTATTTGGGAGCCGACCGCGATGGCTATGTAGATGTTCTCACGATCGAAATCGATCGCTTTGAGAGAGACTTATCGGTTTCCCCTGCGGGAAAAGAGGTGCATAGCTCCGAGGACATGAATGACGTTATTAGTGCCGTGAGCAGCCGTCATCACCTTGATCCCGATCTCATCAACAGCGTGATCCATGCCGAAAGTGGGTTCAATCCGAAAGCAGTGTCTCCCAAAGGAGCGCTGGGCCTGATGCAACTGATGCCGCAAACCGCGTCTCAATTGGGAGTGGCCAACGCTTTCGATCCGAGCTCCAATGTGGAAGGCGGCACTCGTTACCTGCGAGAATTACTGGAACGCTACAACTTCGATTTGATCAAAGCTCTTGCCGCCTATAACGCCGGCCCACAGCGCGTCGAAGAATACCACGGCGTTCCGCCGTACTACGAAACGCAGGCTTACGTCGCACGCATCATTCGTGATTTCAATCGCAAGAAACTGGCCGAACGGAAATCAGCAGCATTGAAGACGTCAAGTTATGACAAGAGTTCGACCCGCCACGCTGCTACAGTCAGAGAAGTCGCACTTCCGGATCCAACCCACTGAATTCTGGCGGACTAGTGGAGACGTCCGTCACTCCCCTGAAAACCACGCCGGCCGCTGCCTGCGTTGACCCTCAGGTTCCTGTCATTTACCTTGGCAGTGGGGCTTTGAATCATTGCGGTCCGTCGCTCTCAGGTTGGGAGCGTCTCGGGTAAATGAGCAAAAAACACTATTTAGCGTATGCGATCGTCGCGGCAATACTGGCCGCGTTGGTTTATGTGCAGTTTCGGACGTGGAAAGACTTCGACTGGGCCACCTTTTGGAGCCAAGGCAAACAGCTCAGCCCCCTCCACATTCTTAACGCAGTCTTGCTGATTTACGTAAGCTATTTCCTGCGTGCGCTGCGCTGGAAGATCTTTCTGCAGCCTGTCCGCAAAGACGCTTCGGTAATCGGGCTGATTCCTCCCACTCTGATCGGGTTCACTGGGTTGGCCCTCCTGGGGCGTCCAGGAGAGTTGATTCGCCCTTACCTGATTGCGCGTCGAACCAATCTCACCTTCTCTTCACAGATGGCGGCATGGGCCGTCGACCGCATTTTTGATATCGGGGGATTCACGGTGTTGATGGTACTCGCCATCTTTCTGCCGACAGAATTGCGATATCTGCCGAACCCCGATATCTACCCGCGGCTTCGCGTGGGAGGTTTCCTACTGGTCGCCTTGGTAGCTGGACTGGCGCTTGGGGCTCTCTTAATCGCCAAATTTGGAGAAGGCGTAGCCGCCTGGATCGAGTTTCGCTTTTCACACCTGGCCGCAGATTTAGGGCATCGAGTGGCGCAGAAGGTGCGTGAATTCCATGGAGGACTGGACACCATCCACAGTCCCCTGTCGTTTCTGCAGTTGTCCGGCGTGTCCATATTAATGTGGTGGATTATCGCGCTCGCATACCGCGAAGTGACTCATGCTTATGGTCCCGCGCTCGAACACATGACGGTGTCCAAAGTTTTGCTGCTGATGGGCTCGAGCATGTTGGGCTCGTTGATCCAGTTGCCTGGCGTCGGCGGAGGCTCGCAGTTAGCGACGATTTCCGCGTTGCAGCATATCTTCAACGCATCGCATGAACTGGCGGCGAGTTGCGGGATACTGCTCTGGGTGGTCACGTTTGTCTCGGTGGTTCCAGTGGGCCTGCTGCTGGCCCACCGGGAACGGCTTTCTTTACGCAAGCTCTCGGAAGAAAGCGAATTAGAAGAAGCTCGCGCCGAGCTTTCGCCGGCGCCTCCAACAGCATGACGTGTTGCTCCCTGCTACAATCAATCTTCAACGTTCAAGCGCCATGAAGTGTCCTTTCTGCGGGTTCGCAAATGACAAAGTGGTGGATTCGCGCGAGAGTAAGGAAGCCGATTCCATCCGCCGCCGCCGCGAGTGCCTGAAGTGCGGCAAGCGCTTCACCACCTATGAGCGCATCGACGAAATTCCTTATATGGTGGTCAAGAAAGATGGCCGGCGCGAGAAATTCGACCGTCAGAAAGTCTTGAATGGATTGTTACGGGCCTGTGAAAAGCGGCCGGTTCCTATCAGCAAACTGGAACAGATTGTGAATGAGGCGGAGAGTTTCGTAATCGAATCGGCGGAGCGCGAACGCAAGACCAGCGAACTCGGCGAGCTGATCATGAATCGTTTGCGCCGCTACGACAAAGTGGCTTATGTGCGCTTCGCTTCCGTATATCTGGACTTTAAAGATGTGCAGGAATTCATGACGGAACTGAAAGACCTGCTCAAGACGAAGGAGCGCGGAAGTTCGCGGGAAGCCCGTGGCTAAGAATTAAAGCCTGTAGAAACGTAGCTCCGCCACGTTTCCGTAGTGGCACGGTCCTAAACCCGAGACATTGCAAGCAACGTCTTTACAGTTTGTCTGGCTTCTGCCGATTTAGTGTCTTCAGAGATATGGCTTACAAAATCACTCTCATTCCTGGCGACGGCATCGGACCGGAAGTCACCCAAGCGACGGTGCGCATTCTGGAAGCAACGGGCCTGAAGTTTGAGTGGGAAACCTTCATGGCCGGCGCCGAGGCTTTTGAGAAATATCACGAATACATTCCCAAGGAGCTGACGCGAATCCATCGAGCGCACGCGCGTCGGCCTCAAAGGCCCCGTGACTACGCCGGTCGGCGGCGGCTTTGCCAGCATCAACGTCGCGCTGCGCAAACAGTTCGAGCTCTACGCCAACTTCCGCCCCATCCGCAATCTGCCGCACATTCCCACTCGCTATCCCGACGTGGACCTCATCATCGTGCGCGAGAATACGGAGAGCCTGTACTCCGGCCTCGAGCACGAAGTGGTGCCGGGTGTGGTGGAGAGCCTGAAGATCATCACCGAGAAAGCCTCCACTCGTATCGCGCAATTCGCTTTTGAGTATGCCCGCAAGAATAAGCGAAAGAAGATTCACGCCATCCACAAAGCCAACATCATGAAGCTGTCGGATGGGCTTGTTTCTGCGCTGCTGCCCGCGATGTGGCCAAAGACTATCCCGAGATTACCTACGGCGAGCACATTGTGGACAACACCTGCATGCAGCTGGTGATGAATCCTTATCAGTACGACATGCTGGTGATGGAAAACCTCTACGGCGACATTATTTCTGACCTGTGCGCGGCGTTCGTCGGCGGGCTGGGATTCGTGCCCAGCGCGAATATTGGCGATCACTGCGCGATCTTCGAAGCCGTGCATGGTTCGGCGCCGGACATTGCCGGCAAGAACATTGCCAATCCCACTGCGCTGATCTCGCTGTTCCGCCCTGCTGATGCTGCGGCATCTGGCGAGAATTGAAGCGGCGCTGCAAGATCCGCAATGCGCTGGAGAATGTTTATCGCAACCGCGACAAGCTGACCCGCGATGTCGGCGGCAAAGCCGGCACGTCCGAGTTCGCCGATTTCGATCATTGACAGCGATGGAAACCGGGACCAGCGCCCAAACCGAGCGGAATCCTCCCGCGCGTAATGTCGTCGTTCTGTTGATCCCTTCTGTTCATATTCTCGGCTGCAAACCTTCAGTTCCGCGTTGACTCCCCCTCGATTGAGTAACATCCTCTGTTCTCGTTCTAAGGAATCCCGGGGGATGGCGCACTCAACACGGCGGATAGGTGTGGTTCTCTTCCAGCTTGGCGGACCCGACTCGCTGGAGGCCATCGAGCCATTTCTTTTTAATTTGTTTTGTGATCCCGATATTATTGACTTCCCTTTCGCCCGCATCGGGCGCAAACCACTTGCCAAGTTGATCTCCAGCACACGCGCGCAGGAAAGTTCAGCATCATTACGCGGCGATCGGCGGATGCTTCGCCCATCCGGCGATTTACCGAGCAGCAGGCGCGGGCTTTGCAGTTGAAACTGGCGGAATGCGGTCTGGACGCGCATTGTTTCGTGGCCATGCGCTACTGGCATCCGTTTACCGCAGAGGCCATCGCCCAGGTGCGCGCGGCGCAATGCGATGAAGTGGTGCTGCTTCCCCTTTATCCGCAATATTCCAGCACCACGACCGGCAGCAGCCTGAACGAGTGGCGCCGTCACGTTTCGGGACGACATTCCGAGTCCATCACGTTGAAACCTTCTATCGTCACGCTCTTTATTTGGACGCGCTGGTGGAGAAGATCGACGAAGCGCTGGTCCGATTCGCCGATCCCGAGCGACCCGAGATCGTGTTCAGCGCGCACAGCGTTCCGGTCGCCGTGATCGAGAAGGGCGATCCTTATCAGCGGCAGATTGAAGAGACGGTCGAACTCGTGATGCAGCGGGGTGGATGGGGCAATCGGCATCGGCTTTGCTATCAGAGCAAAGTGGGCGCCAGCAAGTGGTTGCAGCCCTCGCTGCATACGGCTTTGCGCGAACTCTGGCGGCGGAAAAAGAACGCGAGGTCTGCATCGTTCCGATTTCGTTTGTCTCCGATCATGTCGAGACGCTGGGCGAGATCGATCACGAGGCGCGCACGGAAGCCGCAGATCTCGGCATCGCAGCAGTTTGAGATGACGCTCGGGCTTGAACGATTCGCCGAAATTCATTGCGGCGCTGGCGGACTTGGTGGTGACTGCGATTGGAGTCGATTTGCGACTAGCAGGACGCGGAGCGAGGATCGCCCGCCGATGGGCTGGGCGCCGAGTACAACGTAGAGCAATCTAGAATAGAGGTATCAGCAAGCTTATGCCACATGAAAGGTGAGGACGGATGGCAGACGAGTCCGCCAAAGGCATTCTGGGGCACCTTCCGCCGTTGCCGCGGCAGGCGCTCAATAATTCGGTCATTGGGATGGAGCAGGCCTATCGGCAGCGCAAAGGCCTGCCCCTGCTTACCGATGCAGATATTGAAGCGCTGAAGGCTGGCCAGCCGATGGCGTGGGAAAGCGGGGATGGCGCGCTGCACCTGCGCTGCGACTCCCGCGCCGCCGTCAAAGCCGGTCGCAGCTCCGGCGGCAACGGCGCCAGCGAATGCTGTTCTTAGTGAAGACGTCGCCAAGTGGGTTGCTGAAGGAAGAAAGTGGAGCAAGTCGACCATCGCCGCCGAACAGGCGCGCCGCGGACGTAAGGGTCTGCCCGCTCTCAATGATGTTGAAATCGCCGCTCTGTTGGGTGAAGAAGTCGCGGTTGCTGCGCCCGCGGCGACGGCGCCGGCCGCTGCGGCAGCGGCATCGCCTGCAGCCGCGGCAGGGCCTATCAGCGCGGAAGTCGCGAAGTGGGTCGCCGAGGGAAAGAAGTGGAGCAAATCCACGATCGCCGCAGAACAGGCGCGACGGGGACGCAAAGGTCTACCCGCGCTCAACGATTCTGAAATCACTGCTCTGCTGGGTGAGCCGGCGGCGCGCGCTCCTGCGGCCAGCGGCTCCTGTAGCGGCGGCAGCGGCTAGCCGCTCCCCGACCCGCAGCAGCCGCAGCGATGGCATCATCCGCGGCCGCCTCTGTGGCACGCAGCGGCGACGTCGACAAGTTACGTAGGCACTCCGGCGGTGGGAACCTCCAAGGCCGCGGCCGCTGGAGGCGTGGCAGCAATCGGCCCCGAAGATAACGAGGTCAATCAGCGCGCCGGCGGTTGGTGTGGAGCACGGTCGCTGCATTTCTGGCGGCCTGGTTGCTGGCCTTCTTCCGATTCTTCCTGCCGCGGACTTTGTTCGAGCCTGCGACCAGCTTCAAGATCGGATATCCCGAGGAGTACGGGCTGGGCGTGGACACGAAGTTTCAGCAGAAGTACCGCATCTGGGTGGACCGCACGCCGGACCGCATTTTTGTGATCTATGCGCGCTGCACGCACCTGGGCTGCACGCCGGACTGGAAGCCGAGCGAGAACAAGTTCAAATGTCCGTGCCATGGCAGCGGATATGACAGCGAAGGCGTGAACTTTGAAGGACCGGCGCCGCGGCCGATGGACCGGGCGCACAGTCGAAATCGCGCCCGATGGGCAGATTCTGGTGGATGTCTCGCGGCTGTATCAGTGGCCCAAGGGACAGCCGAGCCAGTTCAACGATGACGGAGCGTTTTTGCGGGCTATTAGTATGTGTGGAGACGGGACTCTGACCCGTCGTGTGGCGCGAGCGCCATCGCCCACGGGATTTGGAATGTGGAGAAGCACAAGAGGAAACCAATGGCGGAAGAGAATAGAAACGGGAAGAACGGCAACCGGGTTGGCCTGCTGCAACGGGTCAAGGCGGGCGTCAAAGAAGACGTCCAGTCGCTTAAGACCGACATGCCGGCCAAGGCGAAAGAACAGATCGAAGGCCTGAAAGATCCGACCAAGACCCAGGTCTTTACTTCGATCTTCCGCCACAAGCACGATGACACGCCGCGCAACCGGGCGCTGGGCGTGCTGTCGAACGTGTTCCTGCATCTGCATCCGGCGAAAATCAATCGCGACGCGGTGCGCTACAGCTACACCTGGGGCATGGGCGGAATCACGTTTTATCTGTTCATTGTGCTGACGTTCACCGGCGTGCTGCTGATGTTCTATTACCATCCCACCAAGGTGCAGGCGTTCCGCGACGTTTTGTATCTCGAGCACGATGTTCCCTTCGGCAAGCTGCTTGCGGAATATGCATCGCTGGGCGGCGCACTTGATGGTGATTGCGGTTTGGCTGCACATGTTCCGGGTGTTTCTCACCGGCTCGTACAAGAAGCCGCGCGAGTTCAACTGGAACATCGGCGTGCTGCTGCTGGTGTTCACGCTGCTGCTCTCGTTCACCGGCTACCTGCTGCCCGACGATCAACTGGGATTCTGGGCCGTCACGGTGGGAACGAACATGGCGCGGGCAACGCCGCTGCTCGGCCACGAAGGTCCGTTCGGAAAAATGCTGGGCATGACGCCGTATAACGATGTTCGCTTTGGCTTGCTGGGCGGTTCGATCGTGGATGCGAATGCGTTACTGCGGTCTTATATCTGGCATTGCATCGGCATTCCGATTGTGGCTTCGGTTCTGATGATTGTGCATTTCTGGCGGGTGAGAAAAGATGGCGGGATCTCCGGCCCGGCGCCAGTGATGCTGACGGCGGAAGCCGACAAGCCTCGCCGAGGATAATCACATCGGGACAGCCGCCCTCGGCGGTCCGAGCGGAGCAAGACTCCCGCAGTTGTTGGCACGGCAAGACTTTCGAGCTTCGCTCGACTGAACAGCCGAGGGCGGCCGTTCCCACGTGGTCTTGGGAGACTTTATGGATTGGCGACAACTTTGGGAGATCTGTTCCGCGCCGGACAATGTGCCCATCGTCGGCCTGATCCCGCTGCTGATCTTCTATATTTATCTGGCGTGGAAACAGGCCAAGGCCAACGATGAACTGATCGGCGAGCTGGAAACTAATCCTGCGATGGCGAAAACCCATCATCGCAAGACCTGGCCGTTCCGTCCGGGCTGGCAAAAAGAAATCCACGTCTGGCCATTTCTCCTGCGCATAGAGTTCCTCGCCGCCATTATCGTCACCATCATTTTGATGGTCTGGTCCATCACTCTGAACGCGCCGCTTGAAGAGCCGTCCAATCCCAACCTGACCATGAATCCGGCGAAAGCGCCCTGGTATTTTCTTGGCCTGCAGGAAATGCTGGTGTACTTCGATCCGTGGATCGCCGGCGTCGTGATGCCAACATTAATTATTGTCGGCCTCATGGTGATTCCGTATATCGATACCAACCCGCTGGGCAGCGGCTATTACACCTGGAAGCAGCGCAAGTTTGCCATCGGCACGTTCATGTTCGGCTTCATCATTCTATGGGTCGCGATGATCATTATCGGGACGTTCATCCGCGGGCCTGGCTGGCAGTGGTTCTGGCCGGGGCAAACGTGGGATCACAATCGACTTATTTATGAGGTGAATCGTGACTTGCCCGATCTATTCGGGCTCACCTCAAACTTGGCCAAAGCAATCTTCGGCGCCATCGTGGTCGGAGGCTATTACGTAGCCGGCGGATTTCTGGTGCACGCGCTGTTCCGGCGATACAACCCGAAAGATTATCAGCGCATGAGCCTGCTGCAGTATTCCATCATGATGTTCTTTTGGCTGACCATGGTGGGTCTGCCGCTGAAGATGCTGTTGCGGCTTGCCTTCAACATCAAGTACGTGTGGATAACGCCCTGGTTCAACGTGTGAAAGGTCGTTAGTCGGTGGTCTTTGGTCGTTGGCTTGGAAACCTCAAGCAGACCAAGCTACGCCAACGACTGACGACGAAGGACCAACGACTATTAGGGAGAAACTGGTGCCTGAACAACCAATCCCCGAGCAAGATCCAGTAGTCACGAAATCGTACGCGATGTATTACGTCGTCTCGATGGTGCTGCTCATGGCGACGCTGTTCTGGGCGCTCTGGGATGAGGCCTACGGGCAGCGTCCCTGGAAGACTTTCCAGAATGAGTGGAAGCAACGTTACACCGCTTTTCTGAGCAAGGCTAGACCCGCGTCTGACAAGTCGGTCAAGGAGGCGGAGAGCAACCCTGAGTATCAGAAACTGCAGCAAGCCTTTCAACAGGCCGATGCCGCGGCCAGGCCGCGCCGGGACGAACTGCAGAAGCAGATCATGGACATCAGCGCAAAGATTCTCGCAGTGCAGACCGTGTTCACCGACAAGCGCGCTTACGCCAACTCCCTGAACTATCAGATCGAAACCGAGACCAGCGCTGCCGGGAAGCAAAGCAAGGCGAACGAACTGGCTGAATACAAGAAAAAGCTTTGGACCGTGGAGTATCCCGACGGTCACAAAGAAAAGTACAACTTCCCTCAACTCGAAGAGAAATACAACGAACTCAAAGACGAGCGTACCAAGATCAATGCAGAGTTGGGCGATGTGCTAAAGCCCGTGAACACGGCCAGAGCCAAGTTATCTGCTTACCTCTCGGAGAACATGGTCGATCTCACTCCCACGCAGATCGATGGCCTGCAGAAGAAGACGAAAGAGTGGGATCCCAAGATCGTCCAAATTAATGTAGCTGACGCGAACATTGTGGACCGCTGCGAATCCTGCCACATGGGCATTCGCGAGCCGCTGAAAATCACGCCTGCCGCGATGACTCCGAAGGGCGAGAAGAAGCCCGATGAATACGCGCAAGCGTTCGTCAGCCACCCCGAACCTGGACTCCTGAAAATCCACGATCCTGACGTGTTCGGTTGTTCTCCCTGCCATCAAGGGAACGGCCGTGCGACCACCAGTATTGAGAAGGCCCACGGAAACTACGAGCACTGGCTCTGGCCCCTCTTCCCCAAGCAGAACGTCGAAGCAGGCTGCCAGACCTGCCACGCTGCCGACATGGTGCTGGTCAGCGGCGAAGCGGGATGGACCATCAGCGAAGGCAAAGATTTGTTCCGCCAAAAAGGCTGCATGGGCTGCCATCGCTACGAGGGTTACGACAAGGAACCTGAGGATCTCAACACTTTCAGCCAGCAAATGAAGCAACTGGAGCAGCAGAAAAAGGACAACCTCAAACAAGCTGCTTATCTGATGAAGCAGGCCGACGCGGCGGAGAGCAACGAAGAAGCCAACCGGCTGAACGACCAGGCCATCGCCCTCAAGGTGGCCAACAGCAAGGCCGACGGCCAAATCCAGCAACTCGATTTTCAGCTGCACAACGTAATGCAGGATATGAAGAAGATTGGGCCGAACTTGAAAGACATCCGGCTCAAGCTGAACAAGAACTGGATCCCGGTCTGGCTCAAGAAACCAACCGACTTCCGTCCCACAACGAAGATGCCGAACTTCCGCCTCACTGACCACCAGATTCAGGCGATTTCCGCTTATCTGTGGCAGTCAGCATTGACCGATCCGCTGCCCAAACAAAATCCTGGGAATGCTGAACACGGCAAAGAGCTCTTCGAGACTCGGGGCTGCATGGCTTGCCATTCCATGGGCGAAGGTGACCAACTGCAAGGCGGCACCTTTGCCGCGAACCTGTCGCGTGAAGGCGAAAAAGCCAACTACGATTACCTGGTCCGCTGGGTCCACAACGCGCGTCAACGAACTCGCCCGTATTGTCCTTACGAAAAGAAAGATATCGGCCCGGAAGATTACGCTAAGAAGGGTTTGCCTTACGTCTTCGACTTGCAGCACAGCCAGTGCCCCAACGACGGTCACGAACTGCAAGTCCAGAACATGACTGTAATGCCGAGCCTGCGCCTCGCTCCAGAAGATGCGCAAGACATCGCTTCTTATCTGATCACATTGAAGAAGCAGGAGCCGTCTTCTTACGCCGATGCAGCGTTCATGGATGATCCCGCGTTGAAAGAGGAAGGCAAGAAGTGGATTCGTCATTACGGCTGCTCCGGCTGCCATGAAATTTCCGGCATGGAGGACGAAGGCCGCATCGGAACCGAGTTGACCTCCGAAGGCAGCAAGCCCATTGAACGCCTCGATTTCGCTCTCTTCACCGAACTGGCCCAGCGTGGCGGCAAGAACGCCGAGCCCATCAAGAACCCAGAAGACCTTGCGAGATTGCCCGAAGGCCTCGCCAGAGATGCCTGGTACGACCACAAAGGATTCTTCGAGCACAAACTTGCCGAGCCTAACATCTACGATCAGGGCAAGATAAAGACCGAGGCCGAAGCCTTGCGCATGCCCAACATGCACCTGACTTCCGAGCAGGTTCGGGCCCTGACCACGTTCTTGCTGGGCAGTGAAGAGAATTCCCTGCCCATCCAATATCAATACCGCCCCGGCGATTCGCGTCGTGACATCCAGGAAGGCTGGTGGGTGGTCAAGAAATACAACTGCATGGGATGCCACCAGTTCATCCCCGGACAGCAGACCATTCTCATGGGAATGAAGAAGTATCAGGATCCGGACTGGAAAGATCAGCTTCCGCCGAAGCTCCTGACCGAGGGCGCGCGCGTTGATCCCGAGTGGCTGCGTCGCTTCTTGTCTAATCCGTCCTTGAGTACGACGGATACGAATCGCAATGGCGTGCGGCCGTATTTGAAAGTCCGTATGCCCACGTTCTCATTCTCGGACAACGAACTGCGCAAGCTGGTACGCTTTTTCCAGGCTCTGTCGCAGCAACCGATGCCGTACATTCCGGAGCTGGTTCCGGTACTGACGACAAAAGAAACGGACATGGCGCGCAGCCTGTTCTCAAGCACGGCCGCGCCTTGCCTGAAGTGCCACGCTACCGGCGATCCGGCGCATGACAAGAACGCGACCGCGCCGAACTTCCTGCTGGCTAAAGATCGTCTGAAGCCGGACTGGGCGCAGCGTTGGGTGCTTGATCCGCAGGCGATCAGCCCAGGCACGTCGATGCCTTCGGGCCTGTTCCGGCGCGAGAACGATCACTGGGTGTTCGCTGGACCAACTCCGCCCTCGTTCCAAGGCTATGAAGGCGACCAGTCGAAACTATTAGTGGATTATATTTTCCAGCTGACGCCGGAAGAGCAAAAGCGCGTGGCAGCGTCCATGGGACGAACCAGCGCCGCAAAGCAGGCCCCAGCGAGGCCCAATCAGGCTGACATACCGTCGCACCGGGCAAGCAGCGGAGGTTCGCGGTAGAATGTAGGGTTTTGGAACGCGCCGCCGTCCCGGCGGCTGTCGCGAGGGCGTATCTCCCGCGCATTCGGGGCAGAACTTCGAAATAGCAAGCAACCTGAACTAAAACGCATTCAACTCAGAAAGGGCGACACTAATGAATAAGAAAACATCTATAGCAATGTTTGGCATGCTCTGCCTTCTCGGCCTCTGGCTCCTCGTAGGCTGTAGCAAGAAGGAGGAAACAAACGAGGCCCCAGCTTCCACACCTTCATCTACAGCGCAACCCGCGGCCACTCCGATCGATCCCGCCACGGTGGCTTCTGTCAGCGGCACCGTGAAACTCGACGGCGCAGCTCCCAAAGCCGCCAAGATCGATATGAGCCAGGATGCGGCCTGCAAAGGAACCAACACGGCTGAAACCATCGTGGTCGACGGTGGCAATCTGGCCAACGTTTTCGTCTACGTGAAAGATGGGCTGGGCGACCGCACTTTTGACGTTCCCAAAGATTCCGTCACCATCGACCAGAAGGGATGCCAATACCATCCTCACGTTTTGGGGGCGATGGTCGGCCAGAATATTGAAATCAAGAACGACGACCAGACAACACACAACATTCACCCGACTCCGCAAGCTAATCGTGAATGGAATGAATCGCAACCGCCCGCAGCCGCTCCGCTGGAAAAGAGCTTCGCTCGTGAAGAAATCATGCTGCCGGTAAAATGCAACCAGCATCCGTGGATGCGGATGTACATCAACGTGGTGAAGAACCCGTTCTACGCGGTCACCGGGCCGGATGGCAAGTACGAAATCAAGGGCCTGCCGCCGGGCGACTACACCATCGCCTTCGTGCAGGAGAAGCTAGGCGAACAGACCCAGAAGGTCACCGTAGCCGCCAAAGACAGCAAGACGGTAGACCAGACGTTTAAAGCGCAGTAGGAAGCCGTTATTGGCAGCGCCGGCATCTTGCCGACTTTCCCTCCATGAAAGCCGCCGGGACGTCGGCGCTACAACTCAGGAGTGAGATCTGAAATCCCTCGCCACACCGTACAATCGGGCGCATCATCGTTTCGCCGTCTTTACGGCCTGTGCCACTTTTATCCTGATTATCGCCGGTGCGTTGGTCACCAGCAACGACGCTGGCCTTTCGATTCCCGACTGGCCCACATCTTTTGGATCGTTTAACGTTCCACCTTTGCGTGGAGGGATCCGGTACGAATGGAGCCATCGCGCCATCGCCGGCTCGATCATCGTGCTCACGATTTCCATCGCGACGTGGACATGGTTCGCGGACCGTCGCCGCTGGATGAAGTGGCTGGGCATCGCCGCGCTAGGTACGGTCATCACGCAAGCAATCCTCGGTGGGCTTACGGTCTTGTTACTCCAGCCGCCGTGGGTGTCGTCGGCTCACGCTGCCGTGGGACAAACATTTTTCTGCATCGCCGTTGCCATCGCTATGTTCACAGGACGCAAGTGGGTCGAAGAAGTCCCACAGATTGAATTCGACAGCCGGCGTCCCAGCCTCATCACGCTCACTCTGCTCTCGATCTTCGTGCTTTACGTTCAATTGATTCTCGGCGCCATGTTCCGTCATCACGGTATGAGTTGGTGGCCTCACGTGGCAAACTCTGCTGTCGTCGCCTTGGTGCTGACGTGGACTGCGATCCGCGCCCTGTCGCAGTTTTCGAAGATTGAAGGGGTTCGAAGGCCGGCGATTATTTTAGTGTCGCTCTTGATCGCGCAACTCTGCCTTGGCTTCCTCGCCTTTGTGACCCGGGTAGCGTGGGGCCGCGATGCGGTGCAGCCGGAACTGCCCATGGTGATCTCGACGGTGGCGCATGTCGCGGTTGGAGCCCTGCTTCTGGCGACCGCCGTCATTCTTGCCATTCAGGTGTGGCGGCAAGTGCCGGTGTCGTTTGAAGAGCCAGTCCCAAACCCAACTCGAAAACCGGTAGCCGCGTAACCCACTGGACAGCATCTCATCGTAGAATAGCCTGTGGACTCCGAAACCCCATTCGCCATCGCTGGCTCCGAGACCGATGTCCCTACCGAGCCTGCTGTTATCTCGGTGCAAGATGTGGTACATCGCTACGGCGACCGGGCGGCTCTGAATGGCGTCTCCTTCGATGTCCGACGCGCCGAACTGTTCGGACTGCTGGGGCCGAACGGCAGCGGAAAGACAACGCTCTTTCGCATTCTCTCCACTCTAATGATTCCGGTAGGGGGGCATGCCGAAATTATGGGGTTCGATGTCGCTCGTGATCCCAACGGTCTGCGCCGCCAGATTGGTGTGGTCTTTCAGGCCCAAAGCATCGACGTGAAATTAACCGCCTCCGAGAACCTCTGGCATCAGGGTCATCTCTACGGCCTACATGGTGCGACTCTGAAATCGCGCATTACGGAAATGCTTGGCCGGGTCGGGCTGGCGGACCGCGCCAACGAAAAGGCAGAAACTTTCTCCGGAGGAATGCAGCGCCGCTTGGAATTGGCCAAGGGCCTGCTCCATCACCCCTCGGTTCTCTTGCTGGACGAACCCACCACCGGACTCGATCCTGGCGCCCGGCGCGACCTTTGGCAGTATCTGGCGATTCTGCGGGACGAAGAACGAGTGACGGTGATCGTCACAACTCATCTCATGGAAGAGGCCGAGCGCTGCGATCGCCTCGCTATTTTGAACGAAGGAAAGGTAGTGGCACTGGGCACGCCGGACGAACTCAAGCATGAGATCGGAGGAGACGTAATCCTGCTGGACGCAAAAGCCCCTGACTCGCTCGCCGAAAGAATCCGCATACGTTTTCACCTCGACGCCCGGGTGCTGCACGAACAAATCCGCATTGAACGCGAGAACGGCCATCGCTTTATCACAGACGTAGTCGAAGCGTTCCCGGGCGAGATTGAGGCGATTTCTGTAAGCAAGCCAACTTTGGAAGACGTTTTCATCCACCGCACCGGCCACCGCTTCTGGACGGACGGCGGAGAAGAAGCGAAGTAGCGGCGCAGTCCCGGCGGCTATCGTGGGGGCCTCCCCGCCTCCACAACTGAGGGCAAGATGCCAGCCGCTACTAAGGAGCTAGCAAACTGATGATGCTCGCGCTTTCCGTCATACTTGGAATCGTCCCACTGCTTGGGAGTGGCATGGATCGTTTTGAGAGCTAGTGTGACCACGGTCGACGGTCTCTTCATGAGCCTGATCCTGCTGACGCTGTCCGGCATTCTGTTTCTCAATGCGTACTTGGACCTGCGCGGAAGGCTCAGGAAATCCGCGGCGTCGACGGGGAAAACGAGGTGACGTGGTAATTCAAAGCGCAACTCTGCCAGCCTCCGCGGTTCCTATCTCAAGCGGAGTAATGCTCCCCGCTTTTACCCTCTGGTGGCGGGAAATTGTCCGCTTCTACCGCCAGCGTTCGCGTGTCGTCGGCGTAATCGCCTCGCCGCTGTTGTTCTGGCTGGTCATCGGCTCTGGCTTCGGCACCTCATTCCGCTCGGGTAATGCTCCTGGGCAGCAGCATTACCTGGATTACTTTTATCCCGGCGCGCTCATCATGATTGTTCTGTTCACCTCGATTTTTGCCATGATGTCGTTGATCGAGGATCGCAAGGAAGGATTTCTTCTTTCCGTCATGGTCGCACCCGTACCCCGTTCCGCCATTGTGCTCGGTAAAGTTCTCGGCGGAACAACTTTGGCTGCGATTCAAGGCTTGATCTTCCTGGCCTTCGCCCCGTTCGTCGGCGTGCATATGGGCCCGATCGATTTTCTGCTGGTCGTATTTGTGGTCTTTCTGGTTTCCTTCGCCCTCACGTCGCTGGGATTCGCCATCGCCTGGCCTATGGATTCCACGCAGGCTTTCCATGCCATCATTAATCTTTTTCTAATCCCGCTCTGGCTGCTGTCGGGCGCGCTATTCCCGCTGTCAGGAGCCTCGGGATGGTTGCGGCTGGTGATGCGACTGAATCCACTGACCTACGGCGTTGAGGCCCTGCGCGGTCTTCTGTATCCGGAGAGCCCGACGGTGTTACCGCTGCCCGCCTCAATCGCTGCGCTCGCCCTGTTTACGCTTTTCATGTTCGGACTCTGCTTCTTCCGTGTCAACCGCCGCACGACAAGGCCCGCTGCATGATGCAAGTCCCCCCGCAATACGCGATGTTTCCCGTCATCGATGCCAGCTTGAACGGAACCAGCGCCGTGTTGCTGTTAATCGGCCGTGGCTACATCAAACGCGGCCGCATGGCCGCGCACCGCGCCTTCATGATCGCCGCGCTGGCTTCTTCCAGTATCTTTCTAGCTTGCTATTTGTATTATCACTGGCATGTCGGTTCGGTGCGTTTTCAAGGACAAGGCTGGTCGCGGCTGGTGTACTTCAGCATCCTGATTTCCCATACGATTCTGGCCGCAGTGATTGTGCCGATGATCATCATCACGCTCAGCCGCGCCTTGCGAGAACGGTTCGACCGCCACCGCGCCATCGCACGCTGGACTTATCCTTTGTGGATGTACGTCTCGGTTACTGGAGTGATTGTCTACTTCATGCTTTATCATTTATTCGCTGCGTGAGAAAGCCTTACCACAGAGGCACAGAGAATTCCGTCTAAGTTTTCTCTGTGACTCTGTGGTGAAAATGGTTTCCTATGTCTGTTGTTAGACTGAAGATTGACGTTTCGGGCACGGTGGGCGATGACGCCTGGCGCGAATTGAAGCAGTTTGATCAAATCCAGAGCGCGGATTTCGGCCCTCAGTTTGGCAGTGGTGGACGGTGTAACCATCCGCTCACCGCGGCTCACGGCAAAGGCGAATGGATCGGCGCTGAAATCCGACTGCAGACGCCTCTCTTGGCCCAATACGCGGTTTCTCATTACCTCGAGCAGGACCGTGTGCTCGATGCCGATGTAGTGGAGAACTGACGATCTCAGCGACCTCAGCGATCCGTTCTACGCGCACTCTGCGATTTAGATTTTCCTGAGTAAGACACGAACTGCTATATTTTTGTAATCCATGTCTGCCGTCCCCAACACCACTCCGCAGCTTTCACCCGAAGCAAGCAAGCCACCCAAGCCGCGCATGTCGACGCGTAATAGGGTACTGTTCCTGTTTACCGGCTGGTTGATCGTGTTAATGCCGTTCCTGTTCTGGTGGAGCACCTGGTTCGGACGCCAACTCCCCGACAAGCAACTAGCCGAGTACCTGCAAGACGCCAAGCATCCCCGCCACATTCAGCATGCCCTGGTGCAGATTGGCGAGCGCATGACTCGACACGACGCGAGCGTGACCAAGTGGTATCCGCAGGTCGTCAGCCTGGCGGCTTATCCAGTCGAAGAGGTTCGCAACACCGACGCGTGGGTCATGGGACAAGACACATCCGGCGCGGGCTTTCATGAAGCTCTGCAGAAAATGCTTGCCGATGCTTCGCTCAGCGTTCGCGGCAACGCTGCGCTTTCGTTAGTCCGTTTCGGAGATGCAAGCGGAAGACCGCAGATCCTGGAGCTCCTCCAGCCAGCGACGGTTACTGCTCCACAATCAGGAAAAGTGATCGACACCAGCGCGGTAGGCACGGCGATTCGTCAGGGAGGCATCGTCGCAAAACTACAACAAGGCGATCAGACCATAGAAATCCGCTCTCCAATCACCGGGCGTTTGGGTACGCTGTCCGCTCCAACCGGACAAACGGTAACGGCCGGTGTGCAGATCGCAACCATCGATCCAGGAACGGAACAGGTCTGGGAAGCGTTGCGCGCGCTCTACCTGATCGGCCAGCCAGAGGACCTCGCCGCAGTCCAGCGCTACGAACGGGAGTTACCCGACATTCCCAACGACGTGCGCAAGCAAGGGATTGAAACAGAACAGGCGATAAGGCAAAGAGAAAAGTAGAGTGGATTGGGTGAGCCAGAAGCTAAGAGCCAGAAGCTAAGAGCTAAATCGGCATCACGCCGACTTCTTTTTCCACTTCGACCGTGTCGACCATCACGATCGCGTCCCACGGACAGCCGTCGAGGAAACAACCGTCTGGACCTTTGCTTAGGCACTTCTTGCATCCGATGCAGAGAATCGGATCGATCTGAATTCTGCCGAATGGCGGATGGTCTTCGTCCGGAACCCAGAACATGCAATCTTCTACCGGGCAATACTCCACGCAGGCGGGAGAGCCGGCGCATCCGGTGCAGCACTCGGTGATAACCGCCAACTCCTTTGGTTTCTTCTTTCGAGGAGTCAATAACCCCTTGGATTTGGGTTCACACTTAAGCTCGTCGGGCACCATCCCGGCGGGTTTCAGGGAGTCTGCTTCAGCTTCCATGGCACGGATTATACCTTAGTGAGCAGACTTTCATCCTCGCTAAAGCACCCAAACCTCGTGTCATTGAAAGCGCTCGAGCTCGCGTCCAAAGCGATTGGTTTCATTTTGGACTGGGCTCGCCTTCTTCACGAATTCTTTCTGTCTCTTACGGTCAAAGGCTTCCCCGTTTCTGATATATTGGGCCTCCAGCCCTGATTTATCGTCCGGCGTTCAAGTCCCGGTTTTGTCGGTTATTGACGAAAACCAAGAGTTGCGAAAAGGGGCGGAAGGAGCAGCATTCATGGCACAGAAAAGCGTTAATAGAGTTACCTTGCTTGGTAACCTGGGCAAAGACCCCGAAGTCAAATACACGCCCAGCGGAACGGCAGTCGCAACCCTGAGCATCGCCACCAACTATCGCACCAAGGACAAAACTTCCGGCGAATGGCAAGACCACACCGAATGGCATCGCGTGGTTTGCTGGGAGCGACTGGCCGAGATTGCCGGCGAGTACCTGAAAAAGGGACGATCGGTTTACATCGAAGGGCGCTTGCAGACTCGCTCCTGGGATGACAAAGAATCAGGCCAGAAGAAATTCATGACCGAGATTATCGCCAACGATCTAGTGCTCCTCGGCGGCGGCCGCGAAGCCGGAGGCGACGATTCCGGTGGACGCTCCCGCGGCGCGGCCGCAGGCGGAAACAATTTCGACCAGAGCGCGCCCGAGCCGCAACACGCGGCAGCTTCAACGCCCATCAGCGACGAAGATATTCCCTTCTGACCTTGGAGGTTTGGGCAACAGGCATTCGCAGAGCGACAGTCAAAACGCTCCCGGCGCATTCCATGGCCAATGTTGGGTGACCATCTTCAGAACAGGCCTTCATATCGCTACCATACCTCCGATACTTCCATACCCTCGCCGGTTGAATCGGCAGTGTAGGGTATGGCTCGCCATCCTAATCTTCAACTCGCTGTGTGTTATAAATTCCTTCCATGCCCCTTTTGCGGTTTGAGGCGAGTTGAACGTTCTCCCTGATTCCTCTGTGCCCCTTCTGTTCTCCACCTTCGGCCCTGTAGTTATGTCACGAAGCCTGATTCTCGCGCTCGCCTTCGTCGCGACAACCGCACATGCCCAGGGCGGACCGCCTTACTACACGAACGATCCGGGCACCCCCGGCAATCTCAATTGGGAAATCAATCTGGCTTACATGCCTTTTCTTTATAGCAATCAGTCCGTATCTCACACCCCTGACGTGGACATCAATTTCGGCGTTGGCGAGCGTATCCAACTCACTTACGAAAATGCGTGGTTACGCGTTCAGGATCCCTCCTCAGCGGCTAAATACGGCCTCGGTCAATCCAACTTCGGGGTGAAGTGGCGTTTCCATGACGGCGGTGAGGGTGGCCTCGCCATCTCGACTTTTCCTCAGTTTTTTCTCAACAACCCCGACGACGCGGTTCGTCGTGGCATCACTCCCGCGAGCGATGCGTTCCTTCTGCCTTTCGAATTTTCCAAGAAACTTGGCCCCGTCGACGTCAATTACGAAATTGGTTATCAGTTTGTCCACAAAGGACCGGACGGCTGGCTCACCGGCCTTGTCGTCGGCCACGATTTCACTTCAAAACTCGAAATGGACATGGAGTTCTATTCCCAAGGCACCTTTCATCCTTCCGGCAACCAGCCCACCTTGGAGGTTGGCGCCCGCTACAAAATTCACCGCCCTGTGATCCTTCTCCTGATGGGCGGACGCAGCCTTGAGCCTAGCGGCACCAATCAGTCCTATTTCGTCGGGTATTTTGGGATTCAACTCCTGCTGCCGCCAAGATCCTACAAATCCGATTGACGCCCCTGCGTCTATTCTCTTTCTCTGCATTGCGTTCTTGGGGGCCCAAATCGAGCACGTAACGGGGAGAGGGAAGGCCGATAATCAATCTGAGTTTTGAGGTTGTCGGCGCAGCCGCGCTCGACCTGTAAAACAATCCCTACCAGCGCCGGACGCGACCAACATCGACGTGTACGAAGTCAGAGGAGCGATAGTAGCCGACGCCGCCGCGATGCAGTTCGAGGGCGGCGTCGCGTAATTGGGCAGTAGGCACGCCCGGCAACCGGATATCAATCGCTTCTGCCTGCATGTGCAGGCTGTGCTCGGCCACGCCGGTGTGGGCGCTGCGGGTCCGCAGGAACTCGTTGGTGCGCGGAGTGCGATAGCCGCAGATCACGTCAATCTCGGCCGACGGGCGACCGAGTGAAGCCGTGAGGTCGTGCAGCAGATCGAACACCCTTGGATCGTAGTGGTGCACGTCGCCCGTGCGGTAGTCGCGCAGATATTGGTCGAGGCGGTTCAACGCCTCTGGCACGTATTCGTCGCCACGGCGGTAGACGATATCAAGCCGCTCATTGGTGTGGGTGTGGTAGAACCGCAGACGGTACTCCGTAGAGGGAGATGAGGCCGCGTTCACCCCCGAAGGCGGGAGCGCACACAGCGCACACATCAATGCCAGTAGAAAAAAAGCCTTTTTCATCAACAACTTGGATCCCTTTTAAAGCAGTATTGGGTTGCAATATCCAGAACTCAATTCTAACATTTTCCAGTGAATTCTCTAGTTACCAAAACTCACTGTCCGGGTTGGTAAACCGTTACAATTCGGGAGGTTTTCCATGTGCTCGCTCGCCAGCAAGACCTGTGTTCCCTGCCGCGGGGGCCTGCCTCCGCTAAAAGGAAAAGAACTCGAAACGCTTCACCAGCAAGTGGCGCAATGGAAGGTCATCAACGAGCACCAAATTACACGTACTTTCACTTTTCCTGATTTCAAGCAAGCGCTCGCCTTCGTAAATCGGGTCGGCGCGGTGGCCGAGGCACAAGGACATCACCCCGACATTCTGCTGGCCTGGGGCAAAGCGGAAGTGACTCTGTGGACCCACAAGATCGATGGCCTGACCGAGAGCGATTTCATCATGGCCGCGAAGATTGATCAGCTCGCTGTAGAAACATAGCTATGTTTCTACGAATTCGATGTAGGCTGCCACGGCCGGACGATCCATGCCCAGAGAGCGGCCGGTGCCAACATCACCAAGCCCGTAGTGGTCGCCACCACTTTTGCCGAGACTCCCGCATCCAGAAAAAGTCCGCATAGATACGCTCCGATCGCGATGGTCAACATGGAAAAGCCGAGATCGGCAGAAAATACTCGTCCGCGGAAACGGTCCTCGGTGTTGAGTTGCAGCAAGGTGGTAGAGAACACCCAGATCGTTGACCCGCCGCAATGCGCAAGAATCACCCAGAGGCACGGCCACCCAAACGCTATGAGTGCCCCCGAGAGCACCGTAGCCAATTGCCACAATGACATATCCAAACAGGATTCCTAAGCGCAAGCGGCGTTCGGAATGGCCCGCCCAGCGCGCGGAAAACAGCGGGCCGACCAGCGCCCCTAGTCCGCGCGCGCCGAGCAGAAGGCTCATTCCCAGCATGCCGCCGCGCTGCGCATCGACCCCGTGCCATCGTACGGGAAAATATTTTTGTCCCATAACCGTGAACAGCACCCAGCTTGGTCCAATCATTAGTTCGCCGGCTTTGGCGAACATAGTCGCAAGCAGCCGGCGATTGCCGTGAACGTAACGCACACCTTCGAGGATAGGCGAATGGTCCCCCAAGTCCCGGGCCCGCAACGGAGGCGAAGTCTTTGCATGGGGCTCTTCGAAATGCATCCCGCGGATCAACAGCGCGGAGGCCAAGAAAGAAAGCGCGTTCAGGATGAACACTGCGTCGCGCCCGAGTAGTGCAGCGACCACTCCGCCTATGGACGCTCCTACCAGAAGGTTCACCGACCAGGTTGCCGAAGAGAGCGTGTTGGCGAGAATCACATCTTCTCGCTCCGTGATGTTGGGCACCACGGAACTGCGTGCCGGTTCGAAGAATGCCGCCAGCAGAGTCTCAAGTAGCAAAAGCGGATACACCAGCCAAACTATCGCGCGGGAGCGCACTAGCAGCATGGCAAAAACTATAACCATCCGCCCCAGATCGGCTGCGATCATGACCCGTTTGCGACGGATTCGGTCGTTGACGACTCCGGCGACAGGGCCAATGAAAGTTTGCGGCAGGACCTGCAACACCAGAGCCAGCGCTACCGAACTGGCTCGTCCAGTAAGTTGCAAGAGCAAGCTGTAGATCGCGAGGGTGTAGAACCAGTCGCCAATCTCGCTGACAATCTGTGCGCCCCACAACCGCCGGAAGTTGCGGTTCACACGCAGCAGACGGAAGTATGCCGAAAGCGAGATCGAGGTTACTTCGCGCTCGGTTTGCGGTTCCACGGTGAAGGCCTACTGTAACTGCTCGGGCAGCAGCGGAGCAAAGCACGCTATCTTTCAGTTTCCTTTGACTGGGTTGTTGCTTCGGTTCTAAGATGCAGCGCTGGAGTTTTTCTTATTCCTACACGCCGCTTCCCCAAGGGGCGGGTGCAGGTTCTTTCATCATGGGAGCGCACGCATGAAAGTTTTTGCACGCTTGTGGGTTGTACTGCTGCTGACTGCTGTCGCTTTTCCTCAGACTGACGAAATCGCTCCTAACGAGAATCTCGTAGTCGAAGGGATTCCCAAGATCCCTGCCTCCTTAGTCGAGACCGGAGAGCGCTACACGAACTTTCGTGGGGCCAATCTGCAGAGTTGGAGCCCTACTGCGCGAGAGATGTTGATCACCACGCGCTTTGCCGACACGGCGCAAGTGCATCGCGTAAAGATGCCGGGCGGCGCGCGTACCCAACTGACCTTCTATCCGGACCGCGTGGCGGGTGCTCTTTATTCGCCCACGAAGGACGATTCTTTTGTGTTTTTGAAGGACGTAGGCGGCGGCGAGTTTTATCAACTCTATCGCTATGACCTGCCAACCGGCGATGTCACGCTGCTTACTGACGGCAAGTCCCGCAACACAGACCCCGTATGGTCTTACTCCGGCGACAAACTGGTCTACGGATCGACGCGGCGCGACGGAAATGACGTTGATTTTTACATAGTCGAGCCGGCGAATCCGAAGACCGATCACCTTCTCTCACAACTCGAGGGCGGAGGCTGGCAAGCTTTGGATTGGTCCCCCGACGGGCGGAAGATCCTCGTTGTGGAAGGAATCTCTGCAGAGGAAACTTATCTGTGGATCGTAGATGCCACGAGCGGAGAAAAAACACTGATTACTCCGAAGGGCGGCGCGGTAAAGATTGCCTACAACTCTGGCCGGTTCAGCAAAGACGGCAAAGGCATCTATCCTACGACGGACAAAGATTCGGAATTCCAGCGTCTGGCATACATCGACCTTGCGACCAAACAGTACAGTTATCTGAGTAGCGAAATTCACTGGGATGTGGATGAATTCGACCTCTCCCACGACGGCAAGACGATCGCGTTTGTAGCCAATGAAGACGGCTTCGGGGTGTTGCACTTACTGGATACCAGAACCAACAAAGAAAAATCCGTTCCTAGCTTGCCGAAAGGCGTTATCTCGGGCGTGAATTGGCACAAGAACAGCCACGATCTGGGCTTCAATCTCGCATCGGCTCGATCCAGTTCCGACGTCTACTCTCTGGACACGCAAAGCGGCAAGGTTGAACGCTGGACCTTCAGCGAAACCGGAGGCTTGAACACAACGACTTTTCCAGAAGCCGACCTGATCCACTGGAAGTCCTGGGACGGACGCACCATCAGTGGGTTCCTCTACCGACCTCCCGCGATGTTTACCGGCAAGCGACCGGTGATCATCAATATTCATGGCGGTCCCGAGGGCCAATTCCGGCCCAGCTTCCCGGGTCGTTGGGACTACTTCATGAACGAACTCGGCATCGCGATGATCGCCCCTAACGTTCGCGGTTCCACGGGGTACGGGAAGACGTTTCTTTCTCTGGACAACGGGTTTCTACGCGCGGGATCGTATCAGGACATTAATTCACTGCTCGATTGGATCCAAACCCAACCCGATCTCGATTCCAGCCGAGTGCTGGTAACGGGCGGCAGCTACGGCGGTTTTATGACGCTGGCCGTGGCGACCAATTACAACGACCGCATCTGCTGCTCGGTCGACGTCGTAGGCCCCTCGAATCTGGTCACCTTTATCGAGCACACTTCGGGGTATCGCAAGGATCTGCGGCGGGTGGAATACGGGGATGAACGCGACCCCAAGATGCACGAGTTCCTGGAAAGCATTGCGCCCTTCAACAAGGCGAAGAACATCACCAAGCCGCTGTTTGTGATTGCCGGGAAGAATGACCCGCGGGTCCCAGCCAGCGAGTCGGAGCAAATGGTGTCGATCGTGCGGCAGAATGGCGCACCGGTCTGGTTTCTGATGGCAAAGGACGAGGGCCATGGCTTCGCCAAGAAGCAGAATCAGGACTTCCAGTTTTATGCCACGGTTGTGTTTGTGAAGAGCTATCTGCTGAAATAGCTCTGATGCTTTTGGCTTTGCTGACGGCTGAGAGCTGAGAGCTTCTATAATCTTGTCATGCTCGATGAAAACGATTTCCGCAAGCGGGCGGACAGCGCCCTTGAGACTCTAAAGCAAAGCCTGATTGCCGCTGAAGAATCAGCCGACTTTGAAGTCGAAGATCAGTCGGGAGCGCTGCACATCTCTTTTGACGACGGCTCGAGATTTATCGTTTCACCCAATGCGCCTGTTCGCCAGATATGGATTTCGGCTCTGGCCACGAGTTTCAAGCTGGACTGGTCCGAAGCAAATCAGTGTTTTGTGCTGTCGAAGACCGGAGAAGATTTAAAAACATTAGTCTCCCGCTTGATCAATCAACAATTAGGAGAGGAGACAGTCACGCTGGCTTAGGATGCCCAGGCTAGGCCGCTCCCATCTTCTGCTTCAAATGCGCCGCGATCTGCTGGCCGTGAAAGCGGCCGTTTTCAATGAAGATCTCGTTGGTTCGCGAACCAGCTACAATCACGCCCGCTACATAAATCCCCGGCACATTGCTTTCCAGGGTCTGCGGATCGCACACGGGACGGCACTGCTCGGTCGACAGCTCGATCCCCATCGAGCGCAAGAAATCGTAATCAGGATGGTATCCAGTCAGTGCGAAAACGAAATCGTTCTTGATACGAACCACACCTTCGGGCGTGTAGATTACGACGCAATCCGCCAGAATTTCACCGACTGAACTGTTGAAGTACGCCTTGATTTCGCCGTTCTTAATGCGATTCTCAATGTCAGGGAGGATCCAATATTTCACGTGGTGATGCAGCTTCGCACCACGATGCGCGAGAGTCACGCGTGCGCCGTGCCGCCAAAGATCCAGCGCCGAAATCGCCGCGGAATTCTTGCCTCCGATGATGAGAACGTCGTTGTCAAAATAGGGATGTGGCTCACGGTAATAGTGAAACACCTTCGGCAGATCTTCTCCGGGAATGTTCAGCATGTTCGCGAGGTCGTAGTATCCGGTTGCCACGATCAGCTTGCGGGTGTGGTAGTCATAAATTCTCCCCAGCCGGTCGGTGGTCGTGACCTGGAAATCGCCGTCGCGGCCATTTACCGTCTTCACCCACTGGTACTGCGCCACGGGCAAACGATAGTGCTCGACGACCTTCCGGTAATATTCGAGCGCTTCTTCCCGCGTAGGCTTTTGACGGGCCGTGCTGAAAGGGATGTCGCCAATCTCCAGAAGTTCGGGCGTGGTAAAAAAAGTCATATTCGCCGGATAGTTGAAGATCGAATTCACCACGCAGCCTTTATCAATCGCGATGACCTTGAACCCCGCTCGTTGCGCCTCAATCGCGCAGGCAAGGCCTGTGGGACCGGCACCGATCACGATGACGTCAACGCGAGTGTTGGAATGTGCCGCCAATAGAGCTTGCGGGAGGGCGTCGGGAACCTGCAACGCGGTTTCGGAGATTTGCTTCGTCGGCAAAATGATCGATCCCTAGAAGACGCCACAGAACGCATCGCGATCACGGAAGCCGTGGCTTGTTGAAGCTAACGATTCTAGCACGTGCAGTCGGGGGCAGTTTTCCTGTCCGGGGTCGGGAAACGTCACGCTGCATCGTGTTTGCCGCGCGCGGCCCGGCCAACGATAAGCGTTATAATTTAAGGTTGTTTTCATCCGTCAGGCACTGGTCAGGAACACTCGATGCCAACTTCCACCGAATCGGCAACTCGCACCCGCCTCGAATCCGACAGCATGGGACAAATCGAAGTCCCGGCCAACGTTTACTGGGGCGCCCAGACGCAGCGCTCGCTTCTCCACTTCGACATTGGGCGCGACGTTATGCCGCCGGAGATGATTCGCGCCTTTGGCATTCTCAAGAAGGCATGCGCGCTGGTGAACCAAGATCTGGGCAAGCTTTCGCCTGCCAAAGCCAAGCTCATCGCCCAGGCTGCGGACGAGGTCATCTCCGGCAAACTCAACGACCAGTTTCCATTGCGCATCTGGCAGACCGGCAGTGGCACGCAGACCAACATGAACGTCAACGAGGTCATCTCTAACCGCGCCATCGAGCTTGCGGGTGGCGAGATGGGATCGAAGAAGCCGATCCATCCCAATGACGACGTGAATATGTCGCAGTCGTCCAACGACACGTTCCCGGCGGCGATGCATATCGCGGCGGCAGAGCGCGTGCAGAATGCTTTGATTCCTGCCATCAAGAGCGTTCATGACGCGATCGCCGCCAAAGCGAAAGAATTTCACGATGTGGTCAAGATCGGCCGCACCCATCTGCAGGATGCCGTGCCTCTCACCTTCGGACAGGAATTCGGCGGCTGGGCCAGTCTGCTGGAGCGGGATCTCGAGCGGCTGAAGCAGGTTCTCGGTGGCCTTTACGATCTCGCTATCGGTGGAACCGCGGTGGGCACAGGGCTAAACGCTCATCCTGAATTCGCGGAGAGAGCCGCAAAGAAGATTGCCGAACTCACCGGGCTTCCCTTCCGCTCGCATGGCAACAAATTTGCCGCGCTTTCGGCGCACGATGAAATCGTGTTCGCACAGGGCGCGCTGGAAACTCTGGCTGCTTCGTTGATGAAAATTTCGAACGATATCCGCTGGCTGGCTTCCGGTCCGCGTTGCGGCCTGGGCGAATTGTCTATTCCGGAGAACGAGCCTGGGTCGTCAATTATGCCCGGCAAGGTGAACCCCACGCAGTGTGAAGCCATGACCATGGTGTGCGTGCAGGTTCACGGCGCCACGGCTGCGGTCGGATTTGCCGGCTCGCAAGGCAACTTCGAACTCAATGTGTTCAAGCCCGTGATCATTTACAACTTTCTACACTCGGTCACTTTGATCAGGGACGCTTGCCATGGATACGTCGAGTACATGATCAAGGGCATCGAGGTTAATCGAGAGAAGGTCGAATGGAATGTCCAAAATTCGCTCATGCTGGTGACAGCGCTTGCGCCGAAGGTTGGATACGATAAAGCGGCAAAGATCGCCCACACCGCCCATGTCGACAAGACCAGCCTGCTCGAAGCCGCGTTGAAACTCGGTTATCTCACCCGCGAGGAATTCCATCTGTTGATGAAGCCGGAGAGGATGACACGACCTTAGTCCGTTGCACATCTTAGTCTGCATCGGCTGAAGACAGTTCCGCGAACGCTTCCGACACTGGTTTCGATTCCGGCTTAGGCGTGGTGGCGATCGTGATCACGCTTACCAGGACAAACAAAGCCCCCACCAGCGTTCGCGGACCCACCGCTTCCCCTCCCACGAAATGTCCGAGCGCAACCGCAACTACGGGATTCACATAGGCGTAGGTCCCGACTTTCGTCGGCGATTCATGGTGTAACAGCCAGACGTAGGCTGTGAATCCCGCGATCGAGCCGGCAACAATCAGATACAGCAGCGCAAACCAGGCCTTTGCCGACACCTCCTGCGGATGAAATCCGGCAAACTCACCCGAAACTGCGGCCAGCAAAAACAGTTGAACTCCCCCTGCTAGCATTTGAGCAGCGGCGCTCATCGGCTTCGATGCCGGTAAGTGGAGCCGGCGGGTAAGAATTGTGGCCACCGACCAGGTAAATGCAGCAACCAGCAGAGCGAGAGCGCCGGCGCGATTGATGGGCACTTCCCCAAAAGAGAATGAATGGCCCATTAGGACCGCGACGCCGCACAATCCCACCAGCAGAGCCAGGCCGAGCCGAACAGTAAGCCGCTGCGTGCGCAAGAAGATGATTTCCAGCAGAGTGATGAATACGGGGATGGTCGCCAACACGACGGCGGCAATGCCCGAGGGAACGCGCTGCTCGGCCCAGAACAAGCATCCATAATCGACGAGAAAAATCAACGCTCCAAGCAGGGTCGCTCCAGCCCATTCGCGGCGGCTGGGAGATGGCGTACCTTTCAGCCGCATCCACAAATAAAGCACGACTCCAGAAACAAAGAATCGAATGGCGGCCAAAAGAAACGGCGGCACCTCGCTGACGCCGACCCGGATTGCCAGGAACGTCGATCCCCAGACGAAATAAATGATGGCAAATGCTGAGAGGATCTTCCAGGCGGGTGGACGCGCGGCGGTTTCCAAAGCGATCTCCTCTCGGCCCTCAGACGCGAATGATTTATAGATGTTCGCTGCCGAGCGAGGAACTATACCCAGCTCATAAAAGTTTTTGATCGGCTTGAAGAATTCCTCTTATAGCTGGGCCGCCTTCCCAAACGACAGCCCGCTCAACTTTGACACTTGTTCGGTGTTGATGTCTTTCGACGCGACTAAGACATGAAAGGTCTCTCCCAGACCTGCAGGTGTGACCAAGTGCTTCAGTTGCAGAGCCACTTTGGCGCGCTCTTGCGGTAGTTGGCAGTCGTCAAAGGCGTCGGCGAATTGATTGCCTTCCCCGATTCCCAACAGAAATTGCGATTGGGTGAGCAAGGGCTGGACTTGCATTCCGCAATTCTCGGCTGCGGCGGTCAGCGCGCTAAAATTCACATGCGCGGTAATGTCCTGTTCACCGGGGGCTTCGTAAGGATTCGCACTCGCGGAATGCTGACGATACGTAGCAATCGTGCCTCGGTGTTGTCCAGCAAGTTGCTCCTCGCGGGTATAGCCGTAATCGATGGCGATGACGAATCCGCGCTCCACCGTGGCCGCGATCTGAGTCATCCAACGTTGCGCAATTAGAGGAACCTCGACTCGCTCTTCGGCTTCGGGATGCACGCTGTAGCGGTCGAGGAATTCGAGCTCTTCACGCGATGCCGGGCTCCAGGTTTCAACGAATCGTCCTTCTTTTTCCGCAATCCGCAGTTCACCTTGCGGGCCGAGAACATCGAGTGGTAACGCGTCGAAGAACTCATTGGCGAAAACGATGACGGGGCGAGAAAGCGGCTCTGTCGCTTTTGGGTCTGAGATCCTCAGACCATCCCCTGAACCTAGTGACGTCTTCCCTGCCTCCAAATATCGACCCAAAGTCGCTTGCAGATGGTCGCGCAACGCGGGCGATCTTTCCTCCAGCGAATAATGCAGAGCATCGAAGAATTCAGGAAACTTCTTCTGTGACCAATCCAGCACGTCCTGGGCAAACAATCCGCGGCCTGGTCCCAGTTCCAGTATTTCGATCTGCTCGGGCGATCCCAGCACGCGCCACATTTCTTCAAACTGGCGCGCTATTAAGCGCCCAAATACCGCATGGACGTCGCTGGACGTGTAAAAATCACCGGCTTTGCCAAACTGCTCGGCGTTGCGCGAATAATAACCCAGCTCGGGGTCGTACAAGCACAGCTCCATATAACGCGAAAACGGAATTCGGCCGCGCTCGCGTATCTCTTGTTCAATTTTGAGGCGCAGCGTCACAAGCCTTCCCGTTGACGTTCCAGGCGGTCTTGCGGGGTTCGGATAAACATCTCGACCAGGTAATCGTGCAGGCAATCGTAGAGTTGGCGCTGAAAGCTCCATTCGAATTGCGGATTGTCCAGATCGCGCGGGTGTAGATCGAAGTAATAAGTGTGCACTGGAACGCGTGGATTTCTGAACTGGATGATCAGCTCGACGCCATCGCCCTTGGCGCGAGCATCGAACTCCAGCAAGGGATGCTCGTAGAGGCGGAGTTGAGCGAACACGCGTTCCAGTCGTGGATTGCTAAGGTCGGTCACACATGCATTGTAAAGGCAGTGAAGACAAACTCGGTTGGGACGGAAGCGTATTTGACCTTCCCTTGTTGTATCACTCGTAGCGCAGCGCCTCAATCGGGTCCAGCCGCGCGGCCTTGATCGCGGGGAGCATTCCGCTCACAATCCCGACGAAGCTTAGAATCGCCGTGGACCAGATCAGCGTGCCGGTGTCGATTATCAGGTGGATGTCTCCCTCACTGGCGTCATCGACGAATGCACTCCACAGCGTCAGAGAGCCCACCGACCAGGAAACCAGGTAGGCCAAGGCGACGCCCAGCAGGCCGCCCAGCATGGTGATGGCCAGCGCCTCCGCCAGGAACTGAAACAGAATGTGCCACCGATGCGCCCCTAAAGCTTTTTCCACGCCGATCTCCCGCGTGCGCTGGGTCACAGAGACCAACATGATGTTCATCAATCCCACGCCGCCGATGCCGAGGGTCAGCATGCCGATAAAACCTAAAAGAATCTTGATCCCGACCGTAATCACGGTAAGGTCAGCCAAGTCTTTGTTCGCGTCAAATACGAAGACCGCACGCTCATCTTTCGGATCGAAGCTGTGGTGAAAAGCCATGGATGCCCGAACAGCCCGGGCTACTTTTTCGTGATCACCCTCGTAATCCATGAAGATGCCATCAAGGTAATACGTATTCTTGATGTCGCCCATCGCGCTGTACGGAAGGTAAACCAGCGAATTCATGTCCTCGTCGCCGTTGGAAATCGTGTGCTTGAGCACGCCGACAACCTTGTAGGAGATGCCGTCTATTCGAACGCTTTCGCCCAGCGCATTCTGACCGGAGAACAATTTCTTTTTTACGGTCGAGCCTATGACAGCTACCCGGCTGTGCGTGAAATCTTCCTGTTCGCCAAAAAATGTGCCCTCGCCGACTTCCAGAGCGCGGATCTTCTGGTAGCTGGAAAAGATTCCATGAATTCCGTAGGTTCCGCTCCGCGTACCGAATGCGACCTGGCTCTGCTTGTCGACTTCGGGAGAGATTCGCGTAAGCATCGGAATCTCAGCCCGCAGATAGTCGAGATCGTCACGCGTCAGACGGATCTGCGTTCCCGCCTTGCTGCCCCCAGCCTGCAGCGAAGTACGTCCCGGGAAAATGCCGATCAGGTTGCCGCCGAAGGTGCGGAAGGCAATCATCAGAGCGTTCTCGAACCCCGAACCATACGCCAACAGCAGAACCACAGTGGCGATGCCCCATGCCATTCCGAGCATGGTCAGCAGCGAGCGACGGCGATTGTGCTTTAGCGCGGTGTAAGCTTGAGATCCCAGATCGCCAAACATGGTTACTCCTGTCGCAGCGCTTCCACCGGAGGAAGCAACGCTGCCTTCCGCGCCGGATAAACACCTGCGATGATTCCCGCAATTGAGAGCGACACAATCGCGATGACGGCCGACGTCGGCACAATGCGTGGCGTATCAAATCCTTCCGGCGAAGGCAGTTGGGCCAGCAAAGCTACGAACCCGCCGGAAATAGCCAGGCCGATTCCACCGCTCAGTGCAGTGAGGAACGCGCCTTCCACAAAGAACTGCGTCAGAATATTGCGATGGGTCGCGCCCAGGGCCTTGCGCAGTCCAATCTCGCGGGTTCGCTCGGTCACCGAAACCAGCATGATGTTAATGATGCCAATTGCGCCCAATCCCAGAGTGACTAGTCCAACCACGCCCAGAAACCAATCCATCGCGTCAAAAATCTTGGCCACGCGAATCGCTCCGTCGATCGTGTCCCAGTCCATGAAAGCGTCGTCGAACTTAGGATCAAAACCATGCCGGCGAGCGATGACCGAGTGAACTTCCTTCTGAGCTTCGATGTGCATCTCCTTTTTCAGCGGCCGGTAATTAATGAAGGAGATCGCGTTCTCGGAATTCTGGGTGGTGATTGGAAACAACATGCGCATGGTTTCGAGAGGAACGAAGATGCGCGCGTTGGTGCCGTTCTCGCCTTCTTTTCCTATTTTCGGGATGACCCCGATAATCTTGAAGTCCATGCTATTGAGCAGAATCGTGCTGCCGACGGCAGGCTGCCCGGGAAACATGTTCTTCAGCATCTCGTAGCCGACCACGGCGACGCGGCGATGCTGACTGTTGTCGTCGTCGTTGAACCAACGCCCTGGATCGATAGGAATGGTGCGGATCTGGTTGTATTCGGGCGCGACCCCGAAGACCTGCCCGTTGGTGGTTCCATAATCGCTTACCGCGCGAATGTCGTCGCGCTCGAGCACAGGCGAAACCGCGCGCAGCAGTTTGGCCTCGCCCCGAATTGCGATGTAGTCGTCGTAGGTAAAGTGATAAGGCTGCCCGGACTGATAGCTGCCCTCGACGGCCGGGATTCGTCCCGGGAAGACAAACATGATGTCCTGCCCGAGATTCGCCATCTGTTTCGTCTGCCCGCTGCGGAAACCTTCTCCCAAACCCACGAGCAAGAGCAACGAGCCTACGCCCCAGGCAATCCCGAACATAGTGAGGAACGAGCGCAGCTTGTGCGCCCACAAAGTGGCCACCGACTGGCGAACAATATCAACTAGCGTTCTCATAAATGTAGTCGTGAACACCCCGCGCCAACTTGCTTTGTGGCTGCTCGCGGCACGGGCGAGGACGCCCGCGCCTACAAGTGATACGCATCTCACCCCGAACCGGTTCCCACGACGTTGCCCGGAACTCCGTTGAAAGTTAGCGACTCTCGACCGTCATAGGCTACGCAACCTTCACTTCCTCGGCAACAGCCTTCTTCGAAACCGTGTTCGCAAGCGCAGTCAACAGCGATGGAATCTCCCGGTAGCCTTGAACCTTGCGAAACTGGCGCTCGGCCACCAGCAGGCCGGAGCCGACCCAGCGCTCGATGTGATCGCCGGCACGCCAGCGTTTTACGTTGCGGCAAACTGTCTCCACGATGGAGAAGGCCGACTCGATTACATTCGTGCTCGCCAGCGTGCGACGCAACTGGGCCGGCACCCGCAGACGATGCACCGTGAGGGTTTCTTCCAGGCCTTCCTCCAGGCTGCGGGCGGCGCTCGGATTCAGTTCCATCAGTTCGCGATGCAGCCGTTCCAGCGCACGCTTGGCGTCCGCGTATTCGGTCATGGCGTAGGCGTTCTGCAGTTTCTTGACCGCCGGTTTATGTTCCTCGGGCAAGTGGTCCACCACGTTGCGCCGCTTGTGCACCTGACAACGCTGGAGGAAAGCCGCCTCACCGGCATGACGCCGCACCGCCGCCGCCAACGCCTTGCCTCCGTCCAGCACGTACAACCGCGGCACGCTGAAGTCCAGCCCGCGCGCCGCCAGATCACTGAGTAGCTCACTGACCACGGCCGCATTCTCGGTGGCTCCTTCGCGCAGGCCCAACACGGTTTTGCCCCCGTCGATGTTGATGCCCAAGGCCACGATCATCTGCCGATCCCGGAACGGCGTGCCGTCGATCAGCACCGTACACAGTCGCAACGCACCCAGCGGCCGCTCCATCAATTCCTGCAACTTCTCCCGGCTGGAGGCGATGAAGTTGTCGCTCACCGCCGACTTTTCCACCCCGTAGGCTTGGTGAAAGTCTTTCACCACCGCCCCATCGTTGCGCGTCGACAGCCCGCGCATCATCTTGTCCCATACCGCGTGTTCCATCGGTCCACGGCGTTGGAACAGTTCGTAACTGCCCAGCCGTTGCTCGCGATTTTCCGGGCTACGCAGACGCGTTCTCTGGATCGGCACCTTCTGCCCGTCCACCACGCAGTAACCGGCTTCTTTTCCCCAGCGGTGAGCGCGCCGCGCGGGATGCTGCTCATGCCGCTCCCCGGCCAGGTGCCGTACTTCTTCCTCCATCACCAGGCTCATCAACCCCAACCCGGCTTCGCGCATGAGATGGCCTACTCCTTCTTGCAGCAGACCAACCACCTCGGTCATCGGAAAAATCATCTGCAGGTTGGGATTCTCTTCGCGGGCCAACTGTCGGAATTCTTGCACCGCTCGTTGCTGCTCGATCTGGTATCGTTTCTTCATAGCGACTCTCTCCTTTTTCTTGGCAGAAAAACTACCCTCGGTCATTATGACCAGGGTTGAGAGTCGCTACTTTCTACGAATTAACGGGCATCCTCGGTTCCCACGATAAATGCCGGTCAATCACTTAGACGCACTCCCGCCCCAGCCAGCCAGCGTTTTTACAACTTGTTACAACTTGCTATCCGCCCTGTTGACCTTTCGTCTAAACGCTCGTTTTCTTCAAGGAAATTCCGGTGGATCTTTGCCGGAAGACAATTCAGAAGCGGAGGGTTATTCCATGCTCATGCACTTGGTCGTCGCCCTGGCTGCGATTGCATCTCTGTCGCTGGGGAATCCGTTTTGCCGTGCGCAATCTGCGCTCTTAGACTTGCCGCGTGATAGCCAGCACTCCGTCGTGACACAGCGTATCGGAATCACTGACGTGACCATTAACTATCACCGGCCTCTGGTGAAAGGCCGCACCATCTGGGGTAAGGTTGTGCCTTATGACCAGGTCTGGCGCGCGGGAGCAAACGAGAACACAACCATCACCTTTACGGACGCCGTCTCGATCGAAGGAAAGCCATTGCCAAAAGGCGTCTACGGCCTCTTCATGATTCCCGGTGAGAACCAGTGGACCCTCGTTCTCTCCAAGGTGCACAGCGCGTGGGGCAGCTTCACCTACAAGGAAGCCGACGACGCGCTTAGAGTCACGGTGAAGCCGCAAGCCTCAGACCCTCATGAAGCGCTGACCTACGACTTCGATGACGTAAAAGCAGATTCGGCCGTCGCCACACTGCGCTGGGACAAGCTCGCCGTGCCCTTCAAGATCGACGTGAATGTACATGAAATCGTGCAGGCCAGTCTGCCTAACCAGCTTCAAGGATTGGCCCAATACACTTGGGAAGGTTGGGACGACGCAGCTACCTATCTGCTCACCAACAAATACGATCTGGACGAAGCGCTGCAGTATGAAGAAACGTCAATCCAGACCGAACCGCGCTTCGACAACTACCTGACCAAGTCCCAGATCCTCGAAGCCATGGGACGCAAGGACGATGCCGAGGTAGCAAAAAACAAAGCGCTCGAGCGCGCCACCGCGGCCCAACTGTTCTACTACGGACGCCAGCTTCAAACCCAAGGCAAACAAGATCAGGCTTTTGAACTCTTCCGCCAAGCAGCAAAGAAAGATCCTAACAATTGGGTTGTCCACGATGGCACCGCCAGGATCTATTCAGCCCAAGGCGACTATGACAACGCCCTCAAGGAAATCAAAATCACCTTGGCGGGCGCTCCCGAGAATCAAAAGATTTTCTTTGAGCCGCTGGTCAAGAAACTGGAAGCGAAACAAGACATCAACAAGCAATAAGAAATTGAGATTGTCGTGAGCGAAGCGAGCACTCCTATTTCTGCCACGGTTTATGGGATCAAGAGCAATTTCTCGCTTCGCTTGGGGATGAAAAGTTTGTGAGAGGCTCGATCGTTTAATCGCCGGCTTTGGCAACCGGCGTTTTCTCCTGAGCCGTCTCAGGATACTCGTAAACTCCGCGTCCGGCCTTACGTCCCAACCGTCCCGCTTTCACGTACTGCACCAGCAAGGGTGCGGGCCTGTACTTTTCCCCTAAGCTTTTCTGCATGTATTCGAGGATGTGCAGCCGAGTATCGAGGCCAACCAAATCCACCAACTCGAACGGACCCATGGGATGATTCAACCCCAGCTTCAGCGCTTTATCGATATCCTGCGCGGAAGCGACACCCTCCTGCAGCATGTAGAACGCTTCATTTCCAATCATGGCATTGATGCGGCTGGTGATGAATCCCGGCGATTCCTTGATCACCACAACTTCCTTGCCCATCCGCCTGCCCACTTCAGATGCAGTCGCGAGCGTGTCATCATCGGTTTCAAGACCGCGGACAACTTCGAGCAACTTCATCTTGTGGACGGGATTAAAGAAATGCATACCCACGCACGTCTTGGCACGGTAGCTGACGCTGGCAATCTCGGTAATGCTGAGTGAAGAGGTGTTCGAAGCAAGAATGGTTCCGGGCCGGCAGATCTTATCGAGCAGGGTGAAGATTTCAATCTTCGACTCCATCTCTTCGGGTACGGCCTCAATCACCAGATCCGCCTCGCGAGCGGCTTCTTCAACGCTTCCCGCGTATCGCAACCGGCCGACCGCGGCCGTGGCATCAGCAGCAGAGACTTTGCCAATTTCGACAGCCTTGTCGAGGTTGCCGCGAATCTCATTCTCCGCGCGGCGCAAAGCATTAGGCAGCAAATCTTCCAGGATGGTCTGATAGCCCCCAAGCGCCGCCACGTGAGCGATGCCGCGCCCCATAGTTCCGGCGCCGATCACAGCTATGGTGTGGACCTGCGCCACTACTGCCCACCCTTTTCCAACCGGGCCACGAGTGCGTCGAGATTCGTGCCCGCCGCCTTCAGGCTTTCCGCCAGACGCTTTCTCTCGTCGCTTTCCATGGCCGCGACGAAAGCGCTGATGCGACGCAACGTGGTCGTAATGTCGTCCACGTAATTGATCAGGCGAATTAGTTCTCCGGAAGTTCCCATAATGATTTCTCCAGTGGCCCGCCAGCGGGCGATGATCCTCGTATTATGCGCTCCGCACTCAGGAAAAACCGGCACTTGAGGGCGAACTCAACTATTCTCAACGGTGCAAAGGATTTAGTAAAGGCTGGTTGGAGCGACGTGGGATGATCCTGGTCAGCGCCGCTGGCGACGGTCGTGCCTAGCGGCACGACCCAGCGATGTTTTTCCGGGCTCACGTCCGTGCCCTCATGTCTTGCCCATTTTGGACCGAGTTTACTGTTTAGTACCGGCCCCCCCCTCCCCCTCTTTGTGTGCAAAATCTTCAGAACAAACGATTTATTTTGCGACTATGGGCTAGATCTTTGAGTTTACAGGAGTTACGGGCAAAATCTAGAGAACACGGGAGTTAGGCGTGGGTCTCCCCCGAACTGGGTTCCGTTTTGGAACCCAAAGCCAGGCGCCATCGGCTATCTCGGATTGTCAAAGAACAACATTATCCAGTAGATAATGTTCTTGGACCTATTTTATCTGGACGTGCGAGCCGAGTCAATGAGAGATCCGGGGAAAGACTCCCCCTTGACTTTTAGACAACAGGGTGTAGGTTTGTGCCGCTGTCGTTAGTTGGGCCCCGCGGTTCCTCATTCCGGCCCTCCCGGAGGACGACATGAACAGGATTCTTTTTGCGCTTACTTTAATTACAACGATCGCTTCTATGGCTGCGGCGCAGGACAGCAGGGTTCCTCCGCCTCTAACTGCGCGGGAGAACGTACAGGGTGCCTCTATCCAGACTGCGATGGAACCGGCGATGACAGAAAGCTCAACCAACCTTCCGTTCTGCCCGCCGAGGACTTGCTTGTACTACGCCGGTGACTTCGATTCCACCGACTCCAATGCCGACGGCCTGTTTAATTAATGGCAACGACACGAACGGCGGCGTTGAGGAATGGGTATGGGTTGGCGTAAAGCCTCCCAGGGCGGTCACTGTGACTGGAGTTACCTTTAACCAGTTCTTTCCCTCGGGTTTCGTCGGCGGTAATCCCACTCCGTTCCAGACCATGATCAATATCGTGCAGGGGAAAGGCGGCAAATTAGTCTGCAACACCTCCGGCAATGCCACGCTCAAGCAGTATGGGGAATCCGACTTCGGGTTCATTCAGTACAGCTATACGGTAAAGAAGCTGGCGAAGCCGTGCACGATTGCCAAACCCTCAAAGAAGGCGCCGTCTACTTACGTCAACCTGCTGCCGACCGGCGCCAACGGTTATAGCTACTTGGTGAACGTTGAAGATGCCAAGCCGAAGCACCATCGAGGATGGGAGAACGATCTCGACGATTGTTACGCTTTCGCCTACGACGGGCCTCAATATGACCCCTGCAACAACTATGGTGCCTTTGACGAGCTATCGATCGCTCTGACCGGGAAGCAGTAGGAACGTCCTCGACAATTGTTTGTTTCGGGCGGTCCGCGGGTGGTCCGCGAAGCCGTGCCCTTCCCCAGCCGAACCAGAACGGACCTTAAGCAGAGTTTCCCTGAGGAACGACGCCGACCGCAGCCCAATTGTGAACAAACGATTAAATCTCAACAAGTTATAGCCCGTATCAATGTTTTTAATTGGTCTTTTGGCGTGCTATCGAATCTAATATCAGCATGAGTGAGAAACCCGTAAAACGCTACATCTTCGCCAGCGACTTTGATCAAACTCTGACCTTCAATGACTCTGGCTACGTGCTGAGCGAACTGGTCGGCATTCCGACCGAGGAGTTCGAACGCAAGGCCAAGGGGATGGCGAAGCTTAACCTGGTGCAGCAGGGCGCCGAGCTGGCGTATTTGCTTCTGCATGACCCTGAGTTTCAGAGCCGGGTTCGTAAAGAGGACCTTCACAAGGCTGGCAAGGGAGTTCGCCTGAAAGAAAACATTGCGCTCCTCTATGAAATTCTTAAGAGCGGTATTGATGGCTATCAGTTCGATTTTTATGTCCTGTCGGCGGCCCCTGTCGAGGTGATTCAGTCCGCGCTCGAGGGAATCGTTCCTCCCAGCCACATCTATGGGACGGAATTCCGCTACAACGATGCGGGTCAGATTGAGTCGATCGCTCGCGCCACCGCCGGCTACGGCAAGGTGGCGATGCTCGACCGCTTGCAGGCCGAACAGCAGGTTGGACCGGATCACATCATCTACGTGGGAGACGGCAGCTCCGATCTCCACGTGATGCTGCACGTCAATGTCCGCGACGGCTTCACTATCGCTGTCTCCGAAGCCAAACATGTCTCGCAGGTGGCGAAACGGACCATCCTCAGCAGCAACGCGCTGGCCGTGCTGGCGCCCATTTTGGAGGATGTGGTGGGCTGGGACAGACCGCGCATTCGCCAGCTATTCGAATCCCGAGGAATGCTCATCCAGGAGTGGGACCGGGTCCGCACCGACTGGCTTACCCTGCGCTCGGAAGGAAGCGACTGGCCAGCGACCGGCGTCAGCTAGGACTGGATCCCGAAAAATTCTGAAAGTCACGGTCGTCCTGAAAATGTATGTCATCCTGAGCAGCGAAGGATCGCTGCATTCCGGTTTGTGACTCGGGCAAGCGCGCCGGTGTAGGCGCGGGCCTCCACGCCCGTGCAGCCCTGCCCAATCGTTTATCATGGGCACATGCTGCGCGACGCAAATCTGATCCCGCTTTCACGCCAGCACCAGCATGCACTGGCGTTGTGTGTACGCTTGGATCGTGCAATACAGGCGGGGGAAATTGAGCACGAAGCATGGCAGGCAGAAATCCAGCAGCAATTTGAGCAGGAGATTAGCATCCACTTCGCTGCCGAAGAAAAAGACCTGTTTCCGGCCGCGGCGCAATTTCCCCAGCTACAAGCACTCGTGGCGGAACTTCTCCACGACCACGAGGTTCTGCGGGACTTGTTCGCGCGCGCCGCTGCCCGCCTTCTCGACCGGACAAGCCTCGGGACCTTCGCCCAGAAGCTATCCCAACACATCCGCAAAGAAGAACGCCAACTCTTCGAGGGGATACAGAAAGTCATGAGCCCGCAAGAGCTGGCCGCGTTAGGGGAGGCCTTGGATGAATCGTTGAAGAACACGTCCGATGTCTGCGTGATGCCCACTCCGGCGACCCGCTTGCGGCCCAAGAGTTAGGCCGTGCCGGGCTAGCACTGAACCCTAATTCTTAGCCGGCGCCCAGGAGATCCGTAGCTGACTGCTAAGTGCTGCTTCGCTCCGTGTACAATGCAGCGGTACGCGGATTCCAATCCATCTCACCAACTTCTGAGGAGCCCAAGGATCATGAAAAAATTGTTCTTTGTTGCCGCAGTCTTGCTGTGTGGTTTTGTTGTGGCCCAGGACAATATGAAACCTGCGTCCCCGCACGGCGCAGCCAAGTCCGCCGCTAAGCCGGCTCCCAAGAACGCGTTCACTCCCGACCAGATTCAATACGGACCTGCGCCCGCCTTCCTCCAACCCGGCGCCTCGCTTGCGGTTCTGGAAGGCAATCCAATGGGAGCGACCGGCGATTACACGGTCCGCCTGAAGATACCCGATGGTTACAAAGTTGCGCCCCATTGGCATCCAAAGCGCGAGAACGTTACGGTAATTTCCGGCACGCTAAAGGTGGGGATGGGCGACAAGTTCGACGAAAGCAAGATGATGACCTTTCCTGCCACCAGCTTCGCTTACCTCGATCCGAGCATGCACCATTACGCGATGAGCAGCGGAGAAACTGTCCTGCAGATTCACGGCATGGCGCCGCTAAAGTTCAACTACATCGATCCTAAAGACGATCCCAAGCAAGAAAGCTCAATGATTGCTGGGGACTTGTAAATCCCGAGCAAAGCGAGGGATCTGGGGTTCCACCGGCCGGCGGAAAGCCCAGATCCCTCGTCGCATTCGCTCCTCGGAGAAACGCGCCTACACTAAGTCTTCCACTTTTACTTCCCCACCCTTCCACGAAGCGCGGAATTGGGCCTCGACAAAACCCGCGTCGTAGTTCTTGTTTTGCGCTTTAAGCGCCTGCTGCAAACCAAACAGCGAACGCGGATTCCGCGGATTGCGATCAAGGTCCGCTCGGAAGACCTTCTCCGCACCCGCGGCATCGCCATTGATCAGAAGCGCAGCCCCCAGGGATTCGCGAACCGGAAAAAACCAGTCCGGCGGTTCCCCATACTTCAAGGTATCCTGAATCGCAACCGCCGCCGTCAGCAGGGAGATGGCCTGCGCGTAATCCTTCCTCGCCATCGCAATCTTCGCTCCCAGAACGTCCTCAGAAATTTTCAGGATGTCTTTTGCCTTATTGTTGATCGGAGCTGCGAATACGACATCCGGCGGCGTATTTTGCTCTGCCTCCGATACGATCTTGTACTGCGCTTCCGCTTCGCTCAACTTGCCAGTTCCAGCAAAGGCCAAACCGCGAGCGAAATGCCAGAACCCGGTGGTGATCTTCATCGCGGGATCCGGCTGCGGCATCGCCAGAATGTCATTCCATTTGTGAAATCGGATATCTACCGCCATCGGGATAGTCATGAAACCTTCGAGCGGAGGCATATCTTTGACACTCGGGGCAACGTTGGCGACGAGCAGGTCTGCGTTCTTCTTGGCTTCGGGGTAGTTGCCATCCATGCTGGCGCACATGGCGATAAAGTGCAGGTTATGGCTGTAGTACATCATGGGGTAAATGCCCTGCGCGCCGCTGGCCTTGATGTACGCGCGGTCGACCGCCGCAGCCTCTTCGTTCGTCTTCACGGCCGCGTCATAGTCGCCGGTCCGGATGTAAACGTGTGACGGCATGTGCACGATGTGGCCCGCTCCGGGAGCCAATGCGGCTAACCGGTTCGCCCCGGCCAAAGCACGCTCCGGATTCGACGAAGCCTCGGTGGCATGAATGTAGTAGTGAATCGCGCCCAGGTGGTCGGGATCACGCCGGATCACCGATTCCAAGGTCACGACGATTTCCTCTGTCCCCGCCTCCGGCGTGCCGTCCACATGCCACAGGCCCCAGGGATGCAGGTTCATGCCCGACTCCGCAAATAGCGTCGCGGCATCCAGGTCGTCAGGATACTTCTTCGAGACTTCGCGCATGGCGTCGTGGTAATCCTCGGCTGCCTTCTTGAGGTCCGCCTTCGGGTCCGCCGGAAAGCGCTTAGCCATGGCTTGAATGTAAGCCTGCTCGCTGGGCGAGGCATTGGCGGAAAGATCGACCGCGTTCTGAATCGCTTCGTGAGCCTGTTTGAAACGATCCTCGCTGGCCGGATCGTTGTAGTTCGGCCCGACGGCTTCGGCAATTCCCCAGTAGGCCATAGCAAGTTTGGGATCGAGTTCCGCCGCTCGTTGAAACGAGCGTGCCGCCTCATCGTGATTGAAGTCGTAGATCAGGCACAGTCCCTGATCGAAAAACTTTTGCGCTTCAGGATTGGTGGTGGAAACAGGGTGATGAAGGGTTCCTACGCCCGACATCAGCGTTGCCGGCTTGGACTGAGTATGAGCCGAATGGTCTTGCGCAATCGATGGTAAACACAACCCCAGGGCGAGAAAAACGGACATGCGAAATCGCATACGAACCCTCCTCTCAAGATTAGGGGAACTAGAAGCGCTGCTGCGTGTGTAGCCCCGAGTGGGGCCAGCTTATTCCAAACCATGCGAAGATGCAATGCAAGTGCGGATCGCGCAGAGTCTCCGACATAACCGAGTGCGCGGAGGCGCGCGGAGCCATGAATCCGGAGCCCCCGCCGTCTCATCTAGCAGCTATGAACCAGCAAGATATTGTTTTTCCTTTGGCGGATTACTCGGAAGCGGTCGCCCAGCCCACGGATGCAAGAACGCACAGCGACGCGGTTTTGCTTGATTCGTATTCACATGCGGTGGTCGCGGCCGCGGACGCGATTAGCCCCTCGGTGGTCAAGATCGATGTTGCGCAGCCGGGCCGAAGTCGTTCAGGAGAGCCTCGCGAACGTCAAGGTGGTGGCTCCGGATTTGTGTTCACGCCCGATGGCCTGGTGTTGACCAACAGCCACGTGGTGCATGCAGCCACGCGCATCGATGTATCGCTCCCTGATGGACAGCGCTTCCCTGCTCATACCATCGGCGACGACCCCGCCACTGATCTCGCCGTAATCCGCATCGGCTTGCCCAGCAACGACGCTCCGCATCTCGTGGCCGCGCCTCTGGGAGACTCGCAGCGCTTGCGCGTTGGGCAGTTAGCGATCGCTATCGGCAATCCGTATGGCTTTCAATATACCGTCACCGCGGGTGTGGTCAGCGCCCTGGGGCGGTCATTGCGTTCCTATTCCGGTCGGCTCATCGAAGATGTGATCCAGACCGACGCGTCGCTCAACCCGGGCAACTCGGGTGGTCCGCTCGTGACTTCTGACGGGCGCGTGATTGGCGTAAACACGGCGACGATTATGGGGGCGCAGGGACTCTGCTTCGCCATCGGAATCAACACCGCGAAGTTTGTTGCGGGGCGCCTGTTGCGGGATGGCAGAATCCGGCGCAGCTACATCGGCGTCGAGGCGCAGACGACGCCTCTCCATCGCCGCGTGGTGCGCTTCTACGATCTCCCTCGCGAGAGTGGCGTGGTCGTAGCCTCGGTCGCGAGTCCGAGCCCGGCACAGAAGGCGGGATTGCGCGAAGGCGATGTGATCATTGCTCTCGATGGCAAGCCAGTCGCCGGAGTGGACGATCTGCATCGCCTGCTGACCGACGCGCGCGTGGGAGCGAGCAGTGTGCTAACCGTGCTGCGCTGGACGGAGAGGCTCGAATTGCCAGTCGTGCCGGAAGAGATGCGCGACTAGAGCCACTCCAATCAACCGGTCATTCCAAGCAATGCCAAGCTTCGACGGGTTCATCCTGAGTAACGCGAAGGATCTATGCATTCTGTTTGCAGCGCAACCCTATCGGCTGCGTAGAATGATATGCCGGCTTCTGTTGTAAGAAGAAGCCCTAGGCCCTTAGGTCAAAGGAGTAACACTCGATGAAGTATTGGTTGGCAATGAAATCTAAGCATCCGCTCCTGTTGTGTAGCGTCTGCATGGTGGTGCTACTGGCAGCCGTTGTTTCTGCGGATTCGAATGTTGTCGCTAAGGGTGGCCCATCCGCCACAATCATTCAGAGTTCCCCGCCCGCCGACGCCTCGTCCGCATTCATTGCCGCACTTCGCGAGATCGTCGCAGCCGGACGCTTGTCGGATCTTCGTTGGCCCGATTTCTCCGACTACAAGATCCATGTGGCGAATTTTTACGACTCGTCGGGTTATGCCCCCGCGTGGCTGCGCGACAACGACCCGACTCGACAGGCACTCGCCGTCATCGACGTGCTGAAGCAGGCCGACGCCAAGGGACTGAACGCCGAAGACTATGACGGTTCGCGCTGGGCGGATCGCCTGGCTCGCCTGCGTCAATCTCCATCTCCCGCGGACCGCGCCCGCTTTGAGGCCGCCCTCACAGTTTGTGCCATGCGCTACATTTCCGATTTGCACATCGGGAGAGTCAATCCGCAGCATTTCAAGTTCAATCTCGACGTCGCGCCGAAGAAATATGACCTGCCCTTGTTCTTGCGGGAAAAAGTGATCAACGCGGCGAATGTGCAAGCCGAACTGAATCAGGTAGAACCGCCGTTTCCCGGCTACAAACGCACCTTGCTCGCCCTGCAGCGGTACATGGCGTTGTCGAAACAAGACAACGGAGAACAACTGCCAATTCCCCCTAAACCGATAGACGCCGGTAGCGCTTACGACGGAATCCCGCGACTCACGGCCTTGCTGCAATTGCTTGGAGATTTGCCTCCTGACGCGGCGCCTGAAAACTCAAATCTCTACGCAGGCTCATTGGTTGCTGCGGTTAAGCATTTTCAAGGACGGCATGGCCTCACTCCGGATGGTCGCCTCGGCCAGCAGACTCTGAAGCAAATGAATGTGCCCCTAAGCTTTCGGGTCGAGCAGTTGCGTCTGACGCTGGAGCGGTGGCGCTGGGTGCCGTACGCATTCGCCCGGCCACCAATCGTCGTGAACATCCCTGAGTTTCGGCTGCGCGCCTACGAGAAAGGCGGCACCATCGCCCTCATGATGAACGTGATCGTGGGCAAAGCCTATCGGCACGAAACTCCGGTCTTCGAAAGAGACATGAAATATGTGGTCTTCCGTCCGTATTGGAACGTGCCACCCAGCATTCAGCGTTCTGAAATCGTGCCTGCGATCAGGAAGGATCGCGATTACATTGCCAAGAAAAATTACGAGGTGATTACGCCCCAGGGCGCGGTGGTCACTTCAGGCACGATCAGTGATGACGTTCTCCAGCAGCTCAGCGCGGGAAAGCTGCAGGTCCGGCAGAAGCCTGGGCCAACCAACGCTCTCGGGCTGGTGAAGCTGATATTCCCCAACGAATACAACGTCTACTTACACAGCACGCCGTCACAGCAACTGTTTTCACAATCTCGACGCGACTTCAGCCATGGATGCATCCGCGTTGAAAAGCCTGCCGAACTCGCGGCTTGGGTTTTACGCGACAATCCGGATTGGCCTCTCGATCGCGTCCGCGCCGCCATGCAGACCGGCAAAGACAACGTGCAAGTCAATCTCACGAACCCCGTGCCGGTATTGATCCTCTACGGAACCGCCGTCGTGGATGAGCAGAACGATGCTCACTTCTTCGACGATATCTACGGATACGACGCCGACTTGGAGAAGGTTCTCGCGAAGGGCTACCCCTATCCCGGATAGTGGGCAAACGAACGAGTGCTGACCCGAAGCGCCCGCCGCGCGGGGGCTCTTTGGTGTCATTGCCACCACCTTCTCCCCTGTGTTAGCTTCTGGAAACAGCAGAGGTTAGCTTGCAAGCAACAATTCCCGCCGGGCTGGACCGCAAGGAAGCGGAAGTTTATCTGCGGCTAGATCCGAAGCGGCTCCCAAAACACATCGCCATCATCATGGACGGCAACGGGCGTTGGGCGCGTCGGCGCCACCTGCCGCGCATCGCCGGACACCGCGCCGGAGTGTCTTCCGTGCGATCGACAGTGGAAACCGCAGCCTGCATCGGTATTCCCGCGCTCACGCTTTACGCATTCTCCGAGGAGAATTGGAAGAAACGCCCTGCGAGCGAAGTCGATTTCCTCATGGGTCTGCTCTGCCGTTATCTGAAAGCGGAAGTACCCACCCTGAACAAGAACAATGTTCGCCTGGAATACATCGGACGGCAGCACGAGTTGCCGCGCTCGGTACAGGAGAAAATGCAGTGGGCGCGCGAAGCCACGGCGCACAACACAGGCATGGTCTTGACTCTTGCGCTCAACTACAGCGCACGCACCGAACTGGTGGATGCCTTCCGCTCCCTGGTGGATGCGGCCGCGAGCAACGGAGGGCTGGATCATCTGGAAATCGACGAGGACTCGGTCTCCCGGCATCTCTACACGCGGCATTTGCCCGATCCCGACCTGGTCGTTCGCACCAGCGGTGAGATGCGGCTGAGCAACTTTCTGCTGTGGCAATTGGCGTACGCCGAAATCTACGTAACCCCCACTTTGTGGCCCGAGTTCCGCGGCGTTCACCTGCTCGAGGGCATTGCCGAATATCAGAAGCGCGAGCGCCGCTATGGAGGTCTTGCGGTGGATGGTTCGCAAGCTCATACCTCCGAACACGCACGGAAAACAGTGCCCGCACCGCATGCTCCCGTGACTGTGAAAACGGGCAGGAGCTGAGGCTCTTGCATCTGCTCAAGAGAATCCTCACCGCAGTGGTTTTGATTCCCATTGTCCTGCTGTTGGTGCTGCGCGCGCCCGTGCCGGTATTGGCCCTGGTTGCTGCCTTAGTCGCTCTGCTGACTGTGCAGGAACTGCTGAAGCTGGCTGAGGCGTACGGCATCCGGCCTCTGCGCTGGCCAACCTACATTTTTGTCGGACTGTTCTTCCTGCTTCTCACCGTCAATCCGGGAAATGAGAAGCCGCTGCTCTCGACTGCGATCTTTGTTTACAGTGCGGGATTCGCAGCTGCCATGGCTCCGTTTGTTTTCCTTACAATCGGAATGCGTCGGGTCGACCTCAGTAGTTCTTTCCCGGCCGCGATGGTTTCTACGTTTGCGTTCGTCTATGTCGCTTTGCCGCTGGGATTGCTGGTACAGTTGCGCGAGCAATGGTCAGGGGCGTTCTTGCTTCTCTATTTACTGCTACTGGTGTGGGCAGGAGACATTTTTGCCTACTTCGTGGGACGTTCCCTGGGCCGTCATCTCATGTCGCCGCGCATCAGTCCCAAGAAAACATGGGAGGGAGCGCTGGCATCGCTGCTGGCAAGCCTGGTAGTAGGGATGTTGCTCTACAACTATGCCCTACCCATCAGCACAGCTCTGCTGAATGCGCATCTCATCGAACGGCGCGACGGTTTTTTCGCGCTGCAGAAGCCGCCGCTCGGTCCCACGCTACTGCTGTCGGCGGCCATCAACATCGCCGCGCAGCTTGGCGATCTGGTGGAGTCGTTGATTAAGCGCGGAGCGGGAGTGAAAGACTCAGGGACGATTTTGCCGGGCCACGGAGGCATGCTGGATCGAATCGACGCCCTGCTCTTCGCGGCTCCGGTGCTGTGGTACTATGCGGCTTGGCGCGTCATGCAATAGATAAAAAAGCGAAAGCGTCGTTGGTCGTTCGTCGTTGGCTTCGACGCAAGCAACGTCCGATTTCTGCCAACGACCAAGGGCGAACGACCAACGACCGATTTCTGATGAAACGTATTTCCATCCTGGGCTCGACCGGCTCGATTGGCCGCAGCACCCTGAGCGTGGTTGAATCCTACCCTGAGCGTTTCGAAGCTATTGCTCTGGCTGCGGGCCGGAATATCGATGCCGCTTTCGAGCAGGCTCAACGATGGAAGCCACGATTGATCTCGCTTGCTGCTGAGCAGGACGCGAATAGTCTTCGCACTCGTTTGAAAGCTGCGGGTCTCGATAAGGTCCAAGTCGTCCATGGCTCGGCTGGAACCGTGCAGGTCGCCACCCACGCGGAAGCAGACTTCGTGGTCAGCGCGATCGTCGGCGTTGCCGGACTCGAAGCCACCTACGAAGCCGTACGCGCGGGCAAGACGGTTGGACTTGCGAACAAAGAGTGTCTAGTCGCCGCAGGAGAACTGATCACCGCGGAGGCCCGCCGTCAAGGCAGGCCCCTGCTTCCCATCGACAGCGAACACAACGCCATCCATCAGTGTCTGCGCGGCGGACGCATGGAGGAAGTTCAGCGAATCTGGCTGACCGCCTCCGGCGGACCTTTTCTGCACACTCCAGAGTCAAAATTTTCCTCAATCACTGTCGAACAGGCCTTGAACCATCCCACCTGGAAGATGGGCCGTCGTATCACCATCGATTCGGCCACGTTGATGAATAAGGGCTTCGAGGTCATCGAGGCCTGCCGTTTGTTCAATTTACCTCCTAACCGAGTGGAGGTGATCGTGCATCCCCAGTCCACGATTCATTCCATGGTCGAATTTGTGGATGGCAGCATACTTGCTCAATTCTCCGTGACGGACATGCGCTTGCCGATCCTTTACGCTCTGACCCATCCGGAGCGCATCGCATCGGATATGCGCTTCCCGGTCATGGACTTACGACACCTCGATTTCGAACCTCCAGACATGGGAAAATTTCCTTGCCTGGGTCTGGCCTATGAGGCAGCCGAAGCAGGAGGTGCAAGAACGGTTGCACTGAATGCCGCAGATGAGGTAGCGGTGGCTGCATTTCTCGATGGCCGTATCCAATTCACTGAGATTCCTGCAATAATTAAGATGGTTCTTGATGAAACGAAAGCCAGCAAATTGGAATCTATAAGTAAGGTGCTCGAAGCAGACGTCCAAGCCCGCCGTATCGCCCACGAAAAAGTAGAGCAATTAGGTTATGTGGCGGCAGCGCGATCAGCTTCTTCTAATCTTCGAGGGGAATAATCAAATATATGTCGGGATTTTTTATAGCTGTCCTCGCGGTTGCGGTGGTGTTGGGATTCATGATTCTGATCCATGAATTCGGCCACTACGCGGTCGCGAAGTTGCTGGGCGTGCGCGTCGAGGTCTTCTCCATCGGATTTGGCAAGCGCCTGCTTGGCTTCCGCCGTGGCGATACCGACTATCGCATCAGCGCCATCCCGCTCGGCGGCTACGTGAAAATGAGCGGCGAGAATCCCATGGATGAACGCACCGGCGATCCCGGCGAGTTCCTCTCGCACCCGCGCTGGCATCGCTTTCTCATCGCGATAGCCGGACCGTCCATGAACATTCTGCTCGCCATTGGCTTGCTCACCTTCGTTTTTATGGTGCACTACGAATATCCGGCAGTGCTGGACCAGCCTGCGGTTATCGGCTGGGTGTTACCTGACACGCCGGCAGCCAAAGCGGGCATTCAGATTGGCGATCGTATCGCTCGCATGGACGGAATCGAGAATCCTACCTGGGAGCAAGTCGACCCAAAAGAAGCTCTGAGCCCGAATCAGCCTCTCGAGGTCACTTTTGAGCGCGCCGGGAAGTCTTTCGATAAGACCATCGTGCCCGAAGCCTACGGCGTGAATCAGATGGGATTCGCCGGATGGGTTCCCAAGGAGCCCAGCGTTACGGTTACCGATCTGGAAAAAGATATGCCTGCTGCGAGGGCGGGAATACAAATCGGGGATGAAATTCTGACCGTCGACGGCCAACCGATCCCGGCTCTCGAGGCCATGATTGAAACCCTGAAGCGTACCCAGGGCAAGCCTATCGACATTGTGGTTCGTCGCGATGGCCAGCAGAGAACTTTCAGCGTTCAGCCAGTGTTGGCCGACATCCCCGGCCAGCAAGAGAAACGTTATCGCGTGGGCATCGGCAGTCTGCAGATGAAAGTCAGCACTTTGCCCTTCCCTGATGCGCTCCGCAAATCGATCGAGCAAAACAAGGAAGGCTCGCTCCTTATCTTGGAACTTGTGCAGAAGATGATTCAACGCAAGATCTCGATGCGGACCATCGAGGGACCGATCGGCATCAGCCGCGCTGCTGGCGAAGCGGCGACGGAAAAAGGCTGGACCCCGCTGATGAGGCTAACCGCAGCGATCAGCTTGAATCTTGGCATCTTCAACCTGCTGCCGATACCCATCCTCGACGGCGGCGTGATCCTGCTGCTGCTCGTCGAGAGCCTCATGCGCCGCGACATCAGCTTGCAGATCAAAGAGCGCATCTACCAGGCGGCATTCGTTTTTCTGGTACTGTTCGCGGTCATGGTGATCTACAACGACCTCGCAAAAACGCTGCCGGGAATGATGCAAAGACTGCCTTAGGCGACAATCCCAGAGTCGACGGACTTTTGGAATCACGGCTTTCGGCTGTCGATTCCTTTTGTGTGCCTTTGTGTCCTTTGTGGTTTCCGCTCTTGTCAGCCGCGGTACAGGCACGCTCTTCAACGAGTATCCGACAGGCAGCACATGCTAAAATAAAGCTTCCGCATGGCAAATATTCAACGCAGAAAAACCGTTACGTGCTCGATCAACGGCGTCCGCGTGGGCAGTGATGCACCGGTCGTTGTGCAGTCCATGACGAACACGGACACGGCAGACATTCCCTCGACCGTCAAGCAAGTCGCGGCGCTGGCCCTGGCGGGCTCTGAACTGGTTCGCGTGACCGTCAACAACGAAGACGCTGCAGCCGCCGTCGCGCCTATCGTCGACCAACTCGACAAGCAGGGCATCAACGTCCCCATAGTCGGCGACTTTCACTACAACGGACATCAGTTGCTTAAGAAATATCCCGAGTGCGCCCGTGCGCTGGCCAAGTACCGCATCAATCCCGGCAACGTCGGCATCGGCCGAAAAGACGACGCCAACTTCCGCACCATGATCGAAGTCGCTGTCGAGAATCAGAAACCGGTTCGCATCGGCGTGAACTGGGGTTCGCTCGATCAGGCCTTGCTCACCCGGATGATGGATGAGAACTCTCGCCTAGCCGAACCCAAAGACGCCCGCGAAGTCACGATGGAAGCGATGGTAGTGAGCGCGCTGAATTCCGCCCAACTCGCCGAGAAGTGCGGCTTGCGCGCAGACCAAATTATCCTAAGCGCGAAAGTCAGCGGCGTGCAGGACTTAATCGACGTATACCGTTCTCTAGCCGCTCGTTGCAATTATCCGCTGCATCTTGGACTGACCGAAGCCGGCATGGGGGCAAAAGGCGTGGTCGCCTCGAGCGCCGCGCTTGGAGTTCTGCTGCAGGAAGGCATCGGCGACACCATCCGCGTTTCGCTCACGCCCGCGCCCGGCGGCGATCGCACCGAAGAGGTCCGCGTCTCGCAGCAGATTCTGCAATCGCTCGGAATCCGCAGCTTCACCCCACAGGTCACGGCGTGCCCCGGGTGCGGCCGCACCACCAGCACCTTCTTCCAGGAAATGGCCGAGCAGATTCAGTCCTACCTGCGCGAGCAAATGCCCGCCTGGAAAGACCGCTACACCGGCGTCGAAGAAATGAAAGTCGCGGTCATGGGATGCGTGGTCAACGGCCCCGGTGAATCCAAACACGCCAGCCTCGGCATCTCCCTACCCGGCACCTTTGAAGAACCGAAAGCCCCGGTCTACGTCGACGGCCGCCTGTTCACCACGCTAAAGGGCGACCACATCGTGGCCGAGTTCATCAAGATTCTGGATGAGTACGTGGAAAGCCACTACGCGGCACGGGAAGCAGTAGCCGCCCAATAAACAAAGGCGGCCTCATGGCCGCCTTTGAAAACTTTCCCCAAGCAGAGCGCTTAGGTTCGCACCTTACGACTTAAGCTTCCCTCTCGTTCGATCTGATGTCAAGCCCGAATGCACCTTCGTAACCGGGTGTCGTCAACCAGTCTTTCGGGTGGCCCCGGTGAGATTCGAACTCACGACCTCTAAGGTGCGAACCTAAGCGCTCTATCCGGCTGAGCTACGGGGCCACTACCTGTTTCCACAGTCGGAATAAAGTGCGCTCACACCTGCGTGCGCCGAACCCACCACAGATCCCGTACGATCCTTGCAGAATTCAGCGTTCAACGGTTGTGACGGATGACCAGTCTTTGCCGAACTGGTTCCAAAACGGGAAGTTCCCTACGCAGTTTGTCCCGAGGCTTCAAGATGGCATCGACAGCAGAGGTAGTTCCCCACTATCTCCCGCAATCGGGTCGGCGATGTTTTTCAGCTCAGGATAGTGCGACAGCAGCGTCTCCGTGGCCTTCACTTGCTGGCCGCTTAGCATGTGTTTCATCTGCAGCGCGTTCACGCCGGCCTTGGCCTCGAAGTGATTATTCGCGACCACGTAGGTAACTTCGGCTTTACTTGCGATGCGAGCGATCTTGTCTTTCCATCCCGCTAATTCTGCTGCGCTATAAAAATAGTTGTAGCGGTCTGCGCCTTTTTCGGCTTCAAACCACTGGTCGTAATTCCGTCCGTGCAGGCGAACGTATCCGACTGGCGAAGTCACGTGCTCCGTCGCTCCGAGCGAGCGGCCGATCAGCGGCTGGTCGATATTGCAGAATGCGACATTTCTTTCCACGGAGTAACTGAGCGTCTCCGGATTGTTCCAGCTTTCGTGGCGCACTTCGACCACGCGGGGAAACTCGATAAACTGACGCAGGAGCGACTCCAAGTATTCGCGGTTCAGAGATGTGTTCTTGAACGATACCGGAAACTGGATGAGCAGAGCGCCCAGCTTTCCGGTTGAAGCCAGCGCGTCTAATCCCTCGCGTGCCAGCCGCTCGTCTTCATCGTTGGGCTTGATGGTCGCGGCCGAGGTCGGCTCCATCACTGCAATCGGAGAATGGGTAAACGAACGGTGCAATTTGGCGGTAAACACAAACTTCGGATTCCCCGCGACCTTGCGCACCCACAGCTTGGCTAACTCTGGCTTAATGTGTCCGTAAAAGGAAGTGTTGATCTCGACGACATCGAAGCACTGCGCGAGAATTTCCAAGGCATGCTGTTTGCGGCGTTGCATCCCAGGCGGATAAAAGACTCCCTCCCAATCTTTGTATGCCCAACCGGCGGTGCCGACTCGAATCTCGCGCTGTGCTTCCATAGGACTGTGGCAAAGGAGCTACAGAATTGCAGGTTAGCACAGGGAAAGAACCTTACTGCAGGACCAGCGTGACCCAATACACGCCATTGGGATAGCTGCTGGTGCGGGCGTAGCAGGTTCCTACCGAGAAGGTATGCACGGCGCGGTCTTCAATCACTTTGGCTGCCGCATCGGGCAGAAGCTGCGGTTGCGAAGTGGTGTAACGAACGATGTAGGCCCCGTGAGAGGCAACGGTCTTCAAAGAATCTGCCCGGGCCATGGAGCAAGCCGCGTTATCGGCGGCGTCGCTGTCCTTCCACTGCAACTGAGGAAGATTGGCATCTCTCCGCATGCGGGCAATGCTTCCGCTGACCAAGCCTCCCGCTTGACGGGGCGAGTAGGCGGGGAGGCTATGTCCGAAGTCTTGCGCGACGTATAACGAATTTCCGGCGTGCACGACTCCGAATCCGGCAACGTTGTAGGCAGGATTCAGCAGGTTTTCACGATGCGGCGGCGAGTGCATCAGGCCTTGATGCGACTGCTCCACGGTGGCGGCGACGGAAACATTTTCTCCGGCTTGATCGAGGTGGAGCGCACATCGGCTTGCTAGCCGATCTTCGAGCGGAGGCTCGCCGGCGAACTGGTGCGAGAGTTGTTGCTGTGCAGCCATTGCGGCCGCGTGTGCCCGCGCGGCCTGGGTCAGGCCTTCATCCATTTGCAGGGGCGCGATTCCGGCTTGCGCCCGCGCCTGGTTGGCCAGATCAAACATCTCGCGCTCGGCCGATGCGTCGTATGGAGATGAATTATTGGGGGAGGGCTGCTGCGCCAAGGCGACGGTCAACACTTTCGCGGAAGCCGGTTGCTGCGCGTCCTTTTCAGGGGCCGCGCCGCCGAGCAAAACTACCGCCAGCCATGCTATTGGGACCCGAAACATGTTTTGCCTTGCCCACGTTCAGGACCCGGGAGGATCACGTTTGGGGGACCAACTTTGCCGCTTTGTTTCTTTGACCATACCTTCTAGAATCGAACCAGGCACGATTACAACGGAGACACTTCGAATTGACTTTCCTCGCGCCGCTGCTAGGCCTGCTTGTCGCTTTGCAGGTAGTACTTTTGATACTGGTAATTTCTCTCTTCCAGAGAAGGTTTGGCACTTCGTCGCAACTTGAAGCATTGAAACAGCTTGCGGACCAGGCCAAGGCGCTTCATCAGACTCTCTCGGCGCAGTTCGCCTCGGCTACGGCCGATACCGCCATGCGTCTTGAGCAAACCAAAGGCGCCATCGGACTACAGGTCGCGGACCGCTTGGGCGATGGCTTCTCGGCCATTCGTTCCGCGGTCGAAGAACAGATGAAGGCGGGCCGGCAGGAACAGTCCGGACGGCTGACGGAAGTCCGCACCGAGCTGACCACGTCGCTCGCGCTCACCACGGCTCAGCTGAAATCCGAGTTCGACAACCTGAATCAGAAGACCGCGCAGAGTCTGGATTCAATCCGCGACCGGGTTGACGCACGGCTTCTTGCCATCACCGATCAGGTGCAGCAGAAACTCGATCAGAACATCAAGGAAGGTTTCGCTCACTTCGAAAAAGTGCAGCAGCATTTGAAAGCGGCTGAGGAACAGCTACGCGAAGTCGGGGCCCTTGGACATTCCATCAACGACTTGAACAATCTGCTCAAGCTGCCTCACCTGCGCGGCCGGTTTGGAGAAGCCAGCCTGGAACGTTTGTTATCCGATTTTCTTCCTGCGCACATGTTCGAAATGCAGGCGCAACTGCCCGAAGGCGGAGGACGCGCCGACGCCATCATTCAGTTTCCTGACCGCCGGTTGCCCATCGATGCGAAGTTTCCCCGCGAGGCGGTGCTGGCGCTCTTTGAGAGCAACGTCGAAGCCGAGATCGAAGAGGCCCGCGTCGCTCTGGTACGAGTGATGAAGGCGGAGGCAAAACGCATCAAGGCCTACATCCAACCGGAAAACGGCACCACGGATATCGCTCTAATGTATTTGCCGAGCGAGACGCTCTACATGGAAGTGATTCGCAATCGCGAACTCGCCGACTGGCTCAACCTGCAGCACGTCTTCCCGGTCTCGCCCAACTCTTTGCTGATGACCTTGCAGACTATCGCCCTCGTGCACAAGTGGTATGAAGTCGCGAGCCGATTCGAGAAGAGCCGCCTTGAATTGTCGAAAGCCCAAAAGTCGTTTGACTTCTTCCAGAGCCAGTTTGAAAACGTCGGCAAGAATCTGAACAAGGCTCAGGAAGCTTTTGAGACTGCACAAAAACATCTCAAGACGTATCGTGGGCGCGTGACCGTGCTTAGCGGGCAGGAGCAGTTGGATCTGGATTCAGCCAGCGCCGCTGCGAAGAACGACGAACCCATGCTCCCGCTGATCGACAAAGCCAGCGCGTAGTTTGCGAACAACCCTCTTCTGTTGTCAATTGCAAAACCCCAGATTCCTCATCGCTCCGCTCCTCGGAATGACAAAAATAGGGCGCACAAGAAGCTCCAAACCCCTTGAATTTCGCTGGCGAGGGTGTAGTATTTTGCTGCTGTGTGCGGCACCCGCGCCGTACCCGCCGAAAAACCTCACGGAGGATCCCATGAGGAAGACGCTTTTCGCCCTCACGTTAATCGCAGCACTCGTTCCATTCGCAGTGCCGCAGGACAGCAATGGCCTGCCACCTGCCACCCTTAGAGCAAACGCTCAGGTCGTCTCCACCCAGCCGGGCACAGAGCGGGTAACGAAAAACGGGACCTACCCCGTGCCATTTTGTCACCCCAAGAATTGTCTGTATTACGCGGGCGACTTCAACTCAGACGACTCCAATGCCAACGGCCTGTTCAACTCTAACGACCACCAGGGCACTGGCTTGGACGGCCAAGTATGGGTTGGGGTGAAACCAGACAGGGATGTAACCGTGACCGGGGCAACGTTTAATGAATTCTTCGTCGTGTCCGGCGTCGGAACCAATCCGACGCCGTTCGTCGTCCAGGGCGGCACCAAGCTTGGGCAGGCCGGCAAGACGGTCTGCGAAACCAGCGGCAATGCCACGGAGTCGCTATACGGAGAGAGTCAATTCCCGATCTTCAGCTACACCATCAAGAAGCTCTCGAAGTCCTGCAAGCTGAAGAAAGGCAGGACGTACTATGTGAACTTGCTACCAACCTTTGAGGATAGTTACGGCTACGCGGTCAACGTCGAAGACGCAAAGCCCAAGAACCACTATGGATGGAAGAACGACCTCAATCACTGTTTCTTCAACGGCGCGGCATTCGGAGCTGACTATGTGACCTGCAACAGCCAGGGCATCGGCGAGCACGGTTTCTCCGAGTTCTCGATCGCGCTGACGGGCACGGAAACGAAGTAAGCGGTTAGAGGAAGGCACGATGACAAAAACACTCTGCACAGTCGCACTATTCGTGATGCTTGCTCCCTCGGCATTGCCGCAGGACAGCCGGACTCCGCCGCCTGTCACCATGAGGGATAACGCTCAGATTGTCGCTACCCAGACGGGCAAAGAGCCGAGCGAACCTCCATTTTGTCCTCCGAGGACTTGTCTGTACTACGCCGGTGACTTCAACTCAACGGATTACAATGCCAACGGCCTGTTCAACGCCAACGACGTAGGAGGTTCCCTGGAAGGACAGGCGTGGGTCGGCGTGAAGCCGGATCGGGATGTAACCGTGACTGGGGCGACCTTTGTTGAGTTCCTGGTGGAAGCAGGCGTCGGGACCAATCCGACTCCGTTTGCGGTTCAGGTTGGCACCAGGGTGGGGCAGCCCGGTAAGACGATCTGCGGCACCAGTGGCAACGCCACGGCTTCAATATATCAATATGGTGAGGCTTTGAGTACCTGGAGCTACACCATCAAGAAGCTCTCGAAGCCTTGCAAGCTGAGAAAGGGCAAAACGTACTATGTAAACCTGCTGCCGACCTTTGAGGATAGCTATGGCTACGTGGTGAACGTCGAAGACGCGAAGCCCCAGAACCATCACGGCTGGAAGAACGACCTCAACCACTGCTACTTCAACTTCCCCACGTACGGATACGACTACGTCACTTGCAACAGCCAAGGCATCGGCACTCACGGTTTCTCCGAGCTCTCGATCGCGCTGAGGGGAAAGGAGACGAAGTAAGCGGTTAGAGGAACACGATGGCAAAGACACTATGCACCGTCGCACTATTCGTGATGCTGGTTCCCTCGGCATTGTCGCAGGACAGGACTCCGCCAGCCGTTACCATGAGGGGGAACGCTCAACTTGTCTCTGCGCAACCAGGCACAGAAAGGGCAACGAAAAAGGGGACGTACCGCCTGCCGTTTTGCCACCCGAAGAATTGTCTGTACTATGCGGGCGACTTCAACTCAAACGACTCCAACGCCGATGGCCTGTTCAACTCAAACGACCAGGGTGGCCCCCTCGAAGGCCAGGTATGGGTAGGAGTGAAGCCAGATCGGGATGTAACCGTGACCGGTGCCACGTTTAATGGATTCTTTGTCGAGGCGGGCGTCGGAATCAATCCGACACCATTCGCTGTTCAGGTTGGCACCAGACCTGGGCAAGCCGGAAAGACGATTTGCAACACCAGTGGCAACGCCACGGAATCGGCGTACGGTGAGGTCGACGGCGGACCGCAGCAGTACAGCTACACCATCAAGAAGCTCTCGAAGTCCTGCAAGCTGAAAAAAGGTAAGACGTACTATGTGACCCTGCTACCAACTTTTGAGGATAACTACGGCTACGTGCTCAACGTCGAAGATACGAGGCCTAAGAACCAATATGGATGGAAGAACGACCTCAACCACTGCTTCTTCAATGGTGCGGCATTCGGAGCTGACTACGTCACTTGCAACAGCCAAGGCATCGGCACTCACGGTTTCTCCGAGCTCTCGATCGCGCTGACGGGTAAGGAAACGAAGTAAGCAGATACAGGAAGGGCGCGATGACAAAGACACTTTTCACTACCGCACTATTCGCGATGCTAGCTCCCATGGCCTTGCCGCAGGACAGCCGGACTCCGCCGCCTGTCACCATGAGGGATAACGCTCAGATTGTCGCTACCCAGGCGAGTGCAGGGCTGGTGACGAAGAAGCGTTCGTCTTATGAACCTGCATTTTGTCCCCCAAAGACGTGTCTGTATTATGCGGGCGATTTCGACTCGACCACCTCTGACGCCAACGCGCTCTTCAACGCCGACGACACCGGTGCGGGCCTTGAAGGTCAGGTTTGGGTGGGCGTGAAGCCGGATCGGGATGTCACCGTAACCGGCGCCACCTTTGTGGAGTTCCTGGTGGAGTTCGGCGTCGGGACCAATCCAACTCCGTTCGCTGTCCAGGTTGGCACCAAACTCGGGCAAGCTGGAAGGACGGTTTGCAGCACCAGCGGCAATGCCACGGCCAAGCTTTACCAGGACTATCAGGATGACATGACCTGGGCTTACTCCATCAAGAAGCTCTCGAAGCCTTGCAAGCTGAAGAAGGGCAAGACGTACTACGTAAACCTGCTGCCGACCTTTGATGACAACTACGGCTACGTGGCCAACGTCGAAGATGCGAAGCCCAAGAACCATCGTGGATGGAAGAACGACCTCAACCATTGTTTCTTCAACGGGGCAGCATTCGGATCCGACTACGTCACTTGCAATAGCCTTGGCATCGGCCAGTACGGTTTTTCCGAGCTGGAAATCGCTCTGACGGGCACGGATACGAAGTAGCAAAGCAAAAAGAATTTCCAGAAGGTCGCAGTCAATCGAGTCGGCTTCAAACCACTGGAGGGTGCATCCGCCGATGATGTTCCTGTTTCCGGCGGTGCCAATTTTCACTCGAGAGAATTCTCGGCCCCATGTCGATCAACCGCGGCAACATTTCAAACACCGACACCGGACTCCATTTCAACCCTTCGCGCGTCCGGTATCCTCGCCGGTTCAGTTCCTCTGCGATCGAGGAATAGGGGCCATCCTGGATGATCAACTCCATCATCGCGACCATAGCCTCGGTTTCGCTTCGCTCCTCCACCAGAGTGGAAGCGTCTTCCGCCACGCGCAGACCGAAGGGCGGATCTTCATGGGCAGGATCCTCGCCGGATGCGGCTTCGCCTTCTGGCGCGTCCCGCTCCCATTCGAGCGCGACTAACTTCCAGCCCTGGTTTTGCAGCTTCTGAATTTCATCCCAGGTAAGCGTGCCGGATGCAGACTGGCGGATGCGCTCGGTGCGACGCATAAGTATGGCTCCTTCGAGGCGGAGTTGTGCCTCGGAAGCACAAGCAGGAATCCTGCCACGCGGACGGAAAATAAATGCTTGTTCTTCAACCGGATTACGTCCTGAGGAATCAGAACTCAGGCCCTGGACGTCCGTTTGTGGGATTTAGCGTCCGAAATTGAAGAAACAAGAGGAGTCCACGTCGAGAGGCGGTCGCCAGCCCATCAGCGCGGACTCCTCACTTTCAGAGAACGCAGAGTGCGATTGCCAGGACTCGTCACTGCTCGACAGGATCCTTACGATCTTTCGAGCGCAGTACGAAATCGACCTGGCGTTCCCGGTTTACACGAACGGTCTGATAAAGATCCATGGCATCGAGCGCGACCAGCTTTTGTTCGCCGTCCGAGCTCACACAATGGAGTTGTCCAGCTTCGACCCAATAGTCCTGAGCCAGCCACGCGGAACCACCCTTTAAAACGATTACCGTGGATGGGCGCTCTGCAGGTTGAAGCTCCTGGTGCTCTGTGGGTTGGACTTCGACTGAGCGAGTTACAAAACTGGCAGGCTGCAGGGTCGCAGTTTGCCCTCGCATACCGACAGCAGACGGAGCGGAGAGCACGGACGACGAGGCGTCGTACCGGCTCGGCGAGACCCACGGAGGCATCGGAACCGAGGCCCTCGCGGCAGCCCCTGGGACTGGAACTTCAATGTCCTCGAGCAGCCGCAGGGTTAGCCGGGCTTCCCCTTTGAAAGAGGGATACGGCCCGCGGTTCGGGAGGGTGATGAGCTTAACCGGCCAGAAGACGGGAATCGCCCAGAGAGCTGCGTCCCTTTTCGGATGACCGTGGCTGTGGGCCTTCCCTTCGGCGTCAATCTTCAGATGAGGGGCGGAAACGACTTTCGCCGAAAGCGGATAGACCTGCGCGCCGGGAAGGATAATGCGATCGAAATCCAGCTCGATCCAGCCCTTGCCCACAAAGTGTCCGGGATTTTGATAGTCCTGCAAGTGGCCGCTCAGCTCCGCGCCCCGAGGAAACACCGAACGCCCGAAGGCGGTTACGTGACTGAGATAACACAGCACTGGATCACCCGCCTGTGCCGTCTTCGAGGAGAAGTTGGGTTCATCTAAGGTGCACTGCAGAAGCGTTCCGGCGGGGATAATCTCATCGTTGGTCACAGCTCGAGCCACGATGCTGGCCGAAACACACAGAAGTAACGTCAGAAGGAAATGCTTTCGGAACATACGAGGGTCTCCTTGGGAGTGTTAGTTTAGGAGCGCGCCCCGTAACGCACAGCTGCAAAGCGGGGGAATCTTACCACGGAAAAGGACGCCATTCCAAGACCAATGAAGCTGGTTGTCGCGATTTCTGGTGCGGACGGGCAGGGATCCTAGCGGTGGTTCAGGTCGTAGACTACGGCGAACGCTGAGGCTCCAATGTTGAGCATGGGGGTAATCCGCTCCAGGTGATGGTGCCCGGTTTTGTGGAACAAATAGCTGAGGCCGATAATTCCCGCAGTCTGGCCGGCGAAATTAACCGCCAGCCCCGCTGTGCTACCGCTGAAAACGCGGGTTATCGGGTTCAGTTCTTTTCCCCCGTCCTGCAGGATCGACCGGGTGACGGCGAAGTCGGCCGCGCTGAGAGCGGCCACGCTCGCGAACAGAACCCGATTCTCGTTGTCCCAGAACTTATGATGGCTGGGCGCTTCGGGCAGAGCGGCAGCCGTCATCAGAGCAGATGTAATCGCGCTGGAACCGGTCGGGCCGGGGTTCGCGGAGCTGGAGGTGGCCACTTCAGAGTCAAGCGGCGGATCGTTAAGCCTTGCCATAGAGGCGTCTTGGGCAAGCGCCGCGCTGCTCAGGAGTGCCAGGACAATCAACCCTTTGGCTCTCCGCAGGGACACTCGAGATAGGAAGCTTCTCCGCATAACTGTCCCCCCATACGTGGCAATTCCGCAACCCATGGGAGACGGATCCGCGCCAGCGTTTACTGGCTCAAATTCAGCGCTTTGCAGGCATCAGCGGACATTCGGTGGCAAAGTAACGTGTGCAAACTCTTGCATACGAGAATCGCGTTTTGCCTAGCGCATCTCTTCTCCGAGGGATCGTTGAACTTGCGGTTCCCGAGCGAAGGCCGAGCGCTTCGCCCAGAACTCGGGGTAAACTGCTGGCGGATGCACAGGGGCGATACGAATGAGGTCTTGGGTCAAACCTGCGAGCATGTTGAGAATTGCTCTGGGAGTGCTTGTTCTGGCAATCGTGTGGATTGGCTTTCAGCTTGGCACCCACCGTCATACCGGAATACTCCGGGCCCTGGCTGAAGCCAAGCACTTCCTTGAACAGAGATCAACCCCGCCCGATGCGCAAAAAGTCCAACCAAGCGTCCCGAGTGGGCCAAAACACAGCGTTAATCTGTCCTGGAAGGCCAGCACTTCTCCCGTGGTTGGCTATTACGTGTATCGTCGAGGCACATCGGGCCTGATCAAGCTCAACTTTGAGCCGGTAGCCGGAACCACCTACGTGGACAGCACCGTGCAGCCCGGGCAGGCCTACTTTTATGTGATCAAAGCGGTTAACGCCAAAGGAACGGAAAGTACGACCTCGAACGAAGTGCGGGCGGATGTACCTTCGCCGTAGATCTTGCCCAGGGGCAGACGAAGCCGACGGCGCTGGGACCGCCATGAGTTGCCGTCGCAAAAATCCCGCGTTTACTCGACGCGAGGTGTAGAATGCGTGGGATTTCGAGTGGCACGCCGGCGGGAGCGCTGGCGCCACATTTTGGAGGCCTGTCTGAGACGACAAACCTAGGAGGGTAAATACATGGGCCACTTCGCTCGTCTGCAGTTGGTCGGAAGGATTACCTACTATCTCGGTTGGATCTCGCTTCTATTTGGAGGATTGGTACAGCTGAACATCGGCAAAACGATGTTCATGGCCATGAGCCTGAGCAAACGAAATCTGTTTGAAGTCAGTGTCGTGTTGTTTGTGATTTGTGTAGCCTCGGAGGCGCGTGCTCTTACCTTGGCTCCCAGCCAGGTATCTGGTGCCGGCAAGCGGGAAATGGCCGCGTAGGGATCCGACCCCGGCTGATTCGCCGCAGTTTGCTTGGTCATAACCTGACGGATTCGTCGGCCCGCTCGGCACGTTGCCGCTCGGTGGGGTGTAGTGTTGTCCTAAGCGTGATCTTACGGAATTACAGCCTGCGCCTCGTTGGAGTAGACGCTCTCCTGGTTGTCCGAATTGACTGCGGTCGTGACGTAGTAGTAAGTGTTCCCGTCAATCACGGAAGTGTCCGTGTAAACCGTGCTCGGGTCGAGAACCGAATTGATCTTGCTGTAGGGCCCGCCCGACTGACCGCCCCGATAGACGTTGTAGCCAATGACATTTTGGGAAGTGCTGGCGTTCCATGAAAGATCGACGCTGTGGTTCTGGGATACGACACCAATACCGTTCAGGGATTCAACCGCGAGAGGAGAACTCGACGCATTCTGAAAGGTGAGAGTGGCGGACGCCGCCCCACTTTCTTGCGGAATAAACGTGACCAGGAATCCCTGGCTTCCGCCGGCGGGAATCGTTACAGGGAATGACAGTCCGCTCAAGGTAAATTCCACGCTGCTACTGGTGGCGGAAGAGATCGTCACCGGTTCATCCCCTGCAATAAGCGATCCGGCTTGACTGGCTCCCGAACCCACTTGCACGTTGCCGAAGTTCATCGTGGCCGGATTAACGCTCAGCCCGACGTCATCCGCCCCGACACCCGCCATGTCGAGCATCAAAACCGGGTTAGCGATATCCGAAACTAACGAAGCCCTTCCGCTGCTTGCGCCCGAGGAATGCGGCGCAAAGACGGCGCCAAAGGTGAAGCTCTCTCCTCTCGCCAAAGTTAAAGGCAGGTCCAATCCGGTGAACCTGAATCCTCTGGCTTCCGTGCTGAATTGCAGTAATGTGACATCTGAATCCCCCGAGTTGGTGATGGTGACGGTCTGCGTCTTTCGTCGGCCGACGGACACTCTGCCGAAATGCAGATTCGAGGGCGTAAAAATCAGATATCCCGTCCTCGCATCAGACAAGGTTGGGTTGCTCGCTGTTGCGTCAACCGCTCCCGCAAATTGCGTCGGCGCGAGAAGCATCGCGATCACGGCTGGAGACAGCAGGGATCGACACATTAGGCGGAGCACTTGCATGGGCGCGATTGTTGAGGTTTATCGAAGAATAGAAAAGGTGCCGGTAGTACATCCGGAGCCTCCGGACGCAGATTCCGAGCCCCCTGAACACACTTCCTTTCTGTGAAAATCCCAGAAAGCTTAAAGAAACAGGTTAGGTTTAGCAAGGAAAAACATTCGAGGCTCTGGATATATGGGAGCCTGATGGGAGTCATCGGCGCGAGTCGCTATGAAGATGTGCATACCGCCAAACGGCGCAATTACGGAGGAGGAATCACAGCCGAAGTCTCATTCGAATAAGCGCTCTCCTCGTTGCTCGAGTTGACCGCGGTGGTTACGTAGTAATAGGTCGTTCCATCGGAGACAGTAGTGTCGGTGTAGAGCGTGCTGGCGTCCAGAACCGAGTTAATTTTCGAATACTGTTTACCCGACGTCAGGCTCCGATAGATGTTGTAGCCGATAATGTTTTGCGACGAGCTCGCAGTCCACGAAAGATTGACGCTGTGCTGAGGAGGCGGCGTGCCCGTGCCTGTCAGAGATTCGATCGCCGGAGAGTTCGAAGCGTTGCTGGCGAACGATATGCTGCCAGATGCGCCTCCAGTTCCCGACGGCGTAAACGTCACCGTAAACTGCACATGTTGACCAGCCGGAATCGTAACCGGGAACGAGATTCCGCCCAAAGCGAAGGCCGAGCCGGTTACATTGCCAGACGAAACAATTACGCTCTCGCCCGTGGCGCTAAGCGTCCCGTTCAGTTGCGCGTTCGTTCCCACGAACACATTGCCGAAATCCATGCTGACCGGCGATACGGCCAACTGCCCTTGGGGCACGGCTGTGCCTGTGCCGCTCAACGGTATGGACAGGTTGGGATTGGATGCATCCGAGACGATCGAAACATTTCCAGAGTAATTTGCGGGGGAGGGCGGAGTGAAAATAACAGTAAAGGTGTAATGCTGTCCGGGCGTGAGCGTCACAGGAGGAGTCAAGCCGCTCATCGTGAACCCTGTACCCGAAACCGTGGCCTGCGTGATATGAACATTCACCCCGCCGGAGTTAGTCAGAGTCTCTGAGAGTTGCAGATTGTTGCCGACCTGAACGTTTCCAAAGGCAAGGCTCGACGGGCTCGGAGTAAGCGCGCCCGCCGCCAGCCCATTGCCGGATAGCGGAACGTTGACCGTGGAATTCGAACCGTTGCTGATGATCGCCAGGTTTCCGTTGCTGCTGCCAGCGGAGGTTGGTGTAAACACGACGTTGAAGGCTTGGCTCTGGCCTGCCCCCAGATTCAGCGGCAAACTCAACCCGCTCACAGTGTAGCCGGTTCCCGTGGCATTTACCTGACTGACGGTGACGCTGGATCCACCGGAGTTGATTAGAGTCTCTGACAGAATCTGGTTGTTGCCCACCTGAACGCTGCCGAAGTTAAGGCTCGAGGGATTCGGAGTAATAGCGCCGGCGGTCTGCGAGCCTCCAGAGAGCGCGACGTTCACGGTTGGAGTCGAGCCGGTGTTGGCGATAGCCAGGTTTCCTACGACATTGCCCGCAGACTGCGGAGTGAAAATAACGCTGAACGGCTGGCTCGATCCGGCGGGCAGAGTCAGCGGCAAGCTCAATCCGCTCACGGTAAAGCCTGTGCCTGTCGGAGTCACTTGCGTTACCGTGAGGCTGGAGCCGCCGGAGTTAGTGAGGGTTTCGGGGAGGGTTAAGCTATTGCCCACTTGCACGCTGCCAAAGTTAAGGCTGGCGGGACTCGGAGTAAGAGTGCCGGCGGTCTGCGTACCTCCGGAAAGAGGCACGTTGACTGTTGCAGTTGAACCAGTGTTTACAATCGCCAGGCTTCCGTTGACGACGCCGACAGCCTGCGGAGTGAAGATAACGTTAAAGGGCTGGCTCTGACCAGCCGCAAGCTGTACGGGCAAACTGAATCCGCTAACCGTAAAGCCCTTGCCGGTGGGGGTGACCTGAGACACGGTCAGGCTGGAGCCGCCGGTATTCGTCATGGTCGCCGGCTGGCTTTGGTTGTTTCCCATTTTTACCACGCCGAAACTGATGCTGACGGGCGCAACTGCCAGTACGCCCGGCTTGGTGTCGTTCGGGGGAGGATTCCCAGATGACTTGCTCGAGCTGCTAAGGCCCTGGCATCCCAGCAAGGTCGCAAGGGCGAGAAGTGCGACAAGCCCGTTCCATCGAACCGCAAGCCGTTTCATCATGATCGACCTTGTGGCCTCTCCCCCGTTAACTGGCCCTGCGCGAAAAAGGTAGTCTGAGCGCAGACCAGAGAATTGGAAAGGTCGCGGAAGGACGTGCCAGATAACAGCCGAGGGCCGCGTCGCAGGCCAACTGAATTCGCGGCCGAAACATCGCAATTGGACAACCTACAGCGGTCCACAACGAAGTACCTGGTTACTGCGAATTTCCTCAAAAAGGACTGGCCGTTATGATTGCGGGACCTGGCCTCTCGGGCAGCGTCCTTTCGTGCTCTTTTAGCGCGCGCTGAACTGCTATTAGCATCGGGAACTAATCGCGGAAGCACGCCACACGCCATGGAAAAACTCGATCACATTGCGCGGTCATCGCTTGCGCAAAAACGCAAGCATCGCCGCTTCAGTTTGCAATATCCGGTTCGCTTGAAGCTCGACTCCGATCACTCAACGGTCGAGCTCGAAGCCGTGAGCCGGAATATAAGTATCGGTGGCCTTCTGCTGGAAACTTCTTCCCTGATTCCGCAGCATACTCCGGTGAGTTTCATTGTGACGGTTCGAGGTGCTCAAATTGTCCGCCCGATCCAGTTCGCAGGTCAAGGTAAAGTCGTTCGGGTAGACGCGAAAACCAGACAATCATGTTTCGCAATCGCGGTTGAGTGCGCACGTCCGATTGCTCAAATCAACGCTCAACTGCCTGCATCTGAGAACTAAGCCCCCCGTCCGCAGCTCGATCTTCCCGACACATTTACTTCGTTCCACTTCCCTTCTTCTTGCCCTCAAGCAACGCCCGCGCGTCCCGCAACTCTTTCCGCTTGTCAGGATCGATCTTGGGGTAAGCCAGCTTCAGACCCTCCAGCGTTTCCACGATCGCCGCCGCCACAGCCAGCCGGGTGAACCATTTGTTGTCGGCCGGGATCACATACCAGGGCGCCTGCGGACTCGCGGTATGGACAATCATGTCTTCGTAGGCCTTCATGTAATCGTCCCACCATTCGCGTTCACGCACATCGGCGGCTGAGAACTTCCAGTTCTTGTCGGGATGATCCAGCCGGTCGAGGAATCTCCGCTTCTGCTCCTTCTTCGAAAGATTAAGAAAGAACTTGCGAGTCACGATTCCGTTGCGCCACAGATATTGCTCCAGACTGTTGATGTCCTGAAAACGTTGCGTCCAGATCTCCTTGGTCAGCAATGACGCAGGAATTCTTGAGCCCTTCAACACATCCGGGTGAACTCGAACCACCAGCACTTCCTCATAGTAAGACCGGTTGAAGATGCCGATCCGGCCTCGCTCCGGAACCCGCTGCAGGGTTCGCCACATGTAATCGTGATTCAATTCTTCCGAGGACGGAGTTTTGAAAGAATACACCTGGCAGCCTTGCGGATTCACTCCCGACATCACGTGCTTGATAACGCCGTCTTTGCCGGCGGCGTCCATCGCCTGAAAAATGAGCAATACGCCCCAGCGGTCCTGAGCGTAAAGCTTGTCCTGCAGTTCGGCCAGCGACGCGATGCCCGCCCTCAGAAGTTGTTGGGCGCGACCTTTGGAAGGAATTTTCCCAGTGTCGCCCGGATCAAAATTCATTAGCCGGAACTTCGTGCCGTCTTCTACCCGATACGGTTTTGCCAGTTTGCCCGCCCAACTCATCGCAGCCCCCCATCGCCTTGGCTATCGAAAAATGCAGTTTACACTCACGGTGATCGCAGCCGCGCGGACAGTCCTCGCCCGAGTTTCTGCAGGCTTGACGGATGGCCTCCAGCTGTCCCGCGGGGTGGCACCCTGCACTCCGAAGAACACCTCACGATCAACCCATCCGGGTGCTAGAATCTCTCGGTACGTCCGTAACTTGCGAGGCGAACACGCTAAGGCTCTATGCTGCATCTAACGGCAGGAGAATGTTGAACACCCTCACTAAAATAGCTGGGCCGAAATGGATGGTATTCCTCTGTGTCGCCCTGCTTTTGCTCGCCACCGTGGCGCAAGCGGCACATTTCTGCGGTTTCCAGTCGCTCGATCTGCGCGACGGGACGCAGTGGCGCTCTGATTCGTCGAACACTACGCTGTGCCTGACTTGTCTGATGGCCCAGTGTGTCGCGGCAATCGTACTGTCGGTCGCGTTTTCCTCCGTCATCCGCCGTCGCGTGCGGGTCGCACCCCCGCAGATTAGTCCGCGGCCTTTTCTCGAGTCCTTCCACTTGTACGTGCGTCCTCCGCCCATTTCCTAGCGTCTTCTGTGCTATCCGGTCCCGGTAGTCCCGAAAAATGATTTTTTTAGCATGCCACTAGCGGCCTTTGTCAGGGCCGATAGCTAGCCAGACTTGACCGCGTTTCGCTGAAAACGCTGGCGGCCCGGCAAGTTGAATTCAGGATTCGATATCGCTTGAGCTTAAGACGATCCAGCACGCTTCCGATTCACGGGCATCCGCCCGTTAGAAGAGATCGTGTTGCTCAAATGTCAGCACTCCCAACATTCGCCATGCTCGCGTTTTTTTGGCTCGTGGCCGCGCAGACGAGTGCAGGGCAAGCCACGACTTTTATCGGTCTTGATCAGGCCATCGATCTAGCCCTGGCCCATAACCATGCTCTCAAAGCCCAACGCACTCTGATCTTCCAAAACCAGGCGCAGGAGACCACCGCGAATCTCCGTCCCAATCCAGTGCTCGGAGGCGATGCTCAATTCATCCCCATCTTCACTCCCAGCGATTTTTCCAGTGAAGATCTCGATTTGGCCCAGCAGTTCGACCTCGGCATCTCGTATCTGTTTGAACGCGGCCACAAACGGCAGAGCCGCCTGCAAGCGGCCCGCGATCAGACCGCAGTTACCCGCGCCCAGGTGACGGACGCCGAGCGAACCCTTGCATTCAATGTAGGGCAACAATTCGTCAGCGTTCTGTTGGCCGAATCGACTCTGCAATTCGCGCTGCAAGATATGAAGAGTTTCCAGACGACAGTCGACATCGGAGAAGCGCAGTTCAAGGCGGGCGCGATCAGCGAAGGCGACTATCTCAAGATCAAACTTCAGTTCCTGCAGTTTCAAACCGACGTATCCGCCGCCAGACTGGCGAAGGCACAGGCTCTTGTCGGCCTCAGGCAATTAATTGGCTATGACGCTGTGTCGGCCAACTACGATGTCATTGGCAACCTGGCGTATCAGCCACTCAAGGCGAGTCTTGAGGACTTGCAGGCGAAAGCTCTGAAAGAGCGCCCCGATTTCCAGGCTGCCCTTCTGGGTGTAACCGCGGCCCAGAGCCAGATTCGGCTGGCCAAAGCCAATGGCAAGGTGGATGTGAACGGAACCTTCGACTATACGCATACTGCCGCACAGAACACCGCGTCGGTCTTCGCCAATTTCGAACTGCCGATTTTCAATCGCAATCAAGGCGAGATCGCGCGCACCGGTTACGCTCTTACCCAAGCCCAGGAATCGCAGCAGGCCGCGAGCGATACCGTTTTGTCGGACGTCGCCAACGCCTATGAGGCGATCAGAAGCAATGACGAGATCGTCCAGCTTTACACCTCCGGGTATCTGAAGCAGGCGCAAGACTCGCGCGACATCAGCGAGTATGCCTACAAGCGCGGCGCGGCCAGCTTGCTTGATTTCCTTGACGCCGAGCGCAGCTATCGCGCGGCTCAGTTGGCGTACCGCCAGGCCCTGGGTTCTTATATGACCGCGCTCGAACAACTGAAGGAAGCAGTGGGAACGAGGAACTTGCCATGAGAACGCGCGAGAAGACGGGCGACAACGTGGGCTGGCAGTTGGCCGCTTCACTAACGATCCTATCTGTGATCCTGGTGTTGGCAGGCTGCGAAGGATCGAAATCGGATGCTGCCAATAATCACAACGATCCAAACCATCCCGAGCTCTTCACCATACCGCAGAACCAGATGTCGCATGTGCAGGTGGTGACCGTTCAGCCCACCACCCTGACCCGCACTCTCCGGCTGACGGGAGCGGTCGCGTACAACAATTTTCGTACTACACCCGTAATCACCCAGGTGAGCGGTCCGGTAAGCCGCATCGTGGTAGTTCCGGGCGGACAAGTTCACAAGGGTCAACCCATGTTGTACGTGTCGAGTCCGGACTACTCTCAACTGCGCACGAATTACCTTAAGGCCAAGGATGCCTATTCGCTGGCGCAAAAGACCAACGCCCGATCACAGGATTTGTACCAGCATCACGCGATTGCGGTGAAGGATCTGGAGCAGGCGGAATCTGCCGAAGTGCAGGCGGGCGGCGACCTGGCTTCTGCTGAAGCCGCGCTGAAAGTCATGGGCATTACCGATCTTGATGCTCTGGTCAAGGGCCCTCCTTCGTTTGAAGTACCGGTGCTCGCTCCCATTGGCGGTGAAGTGGTCGAACAGTTGGTCTCTGCCGGGCAATTCATCCAGCCCGGCACGACGCAGTGCTTCACTATTTCCGACCTCAGTACGGTGTGGGTACTGGTGAATGTTTATCAGAAGGATCTGCCCTACGTGCGAGTCGGAGATTCCGTCTCCATTCAGACCGATAGCTATCCAGACGTTTTCAACGGTCGCATTTCTTACGTTGCAGCGTCACTCGATCCCAATACACGCACCTTGCAAGCGCGCATTGAGACTATGAATCCCAACGAGAAGCTGAAAAAAGACATGTACGTAACCGCAACCGTGCAGGCAGGAAAAATCGAGAAAGCCATCGCGGTTCCGGATTCCGCGGTTCTGCGCGACAGCGAGAATCAGCCGTTCGTTTACACCGAGGTATCTCCCAATCAATTCGGGAGACGCCCCGTAACTCTTGGCGAAAGCATGCAGGGACAGACCCAGATCACCGCCGGTTTGCAATCCGGGGACCGCCTTATCGGCGATGGCAGCCTGTTCCTGCAATTCGCGAATTCGCTGCAACGCTAACGTGGGTTTTCGTTTTAGCCCAAGGAGAAGCAGCCAACTCTAAATGATCCACCGAATCGTCCAAGCCGCGCTGCGCCAACGGTTCCTGGTTCTGATGCTGACCGGTTTCATCACGGTTGGCGGAATCCTTTCATTCCAGCGCATGCCCGTGGACGCCTACCCAGACCTTTCGCCTCCACAGGTCGAAATCATCACCCAGTGGCCCGACCATGCTGCGGAAGAAGTGGAACGCCTAGTCACGCTTCCGCTCGAACTAGAGATGAACGGCGTGCCCCACATGGTCATCATGCGTTCGATCTCGCTGTACGGGCTCTCCGATGTAATCCTGACTTTCCAGGAGAGCACGGACAGCTATTTTGCCCGCCAGATCGTTTTCGAGCGGCTGGCGCAAGCTACCCTCCCCGCCGGAGTAACGCCGTCGCTGTCGCCATTGTTCAGTCCAAGCGGTCTGGTGTACCGCTACGTCCTGGAGAGTCCAGACCGCACTCCGCAGGAGCTGAAGACCATCGAGACCTGGGTGGTGGAACGGGCCTACCGGTCGGTCCCCGGCGTAGCCGACGACTCGGGTTTTGGCGGGACGGTAATGCAATATCAGGTATTGCTCGATCCTGCCCGCATCTATGGATATCACCTCGCGATCCCGCAAGTCCTGACGGCGCTGACCGCAAACAATGCCAATGCCGGCGGAGGGTTTTATTCGCAAGGCGGACAGTTCTACTATGTGCGTGGCATCGGTCTGGTGCGCAACACCGATGACATCGGAAACATCGTTGTCGGGAGCAACAAAGGCGTACCTATTCGAGTGCGTGACATCGGCGATGTCACCATCGGCCACGCGCCGCGCCTCGGCGAATTCGGCTTTGAGAAAAACGACGACGCCGTCGAGGGCGTGATTCTCATGCTCCGCGGCGAGCAGACCCAGACCGTCTTGAAAGCCGTCGAGGCCAAAACCGAAGAGCTCAACCGTATAACCCTCCCCCCCGATGTCAAGGTTCACCCCTACTACGATCGCAGCGAGCTGGTGAAACTTACCACTGACACGGTTGAGAACAACCTGTTGCGCGGGATGATTCTGGTAATCATCGTCCTGATCTTTTTCCTGGTCAGCTTTCGGGCCGCGATTATTGTCGCACTTACGATTCCGCTGTCGCTTCTGTTTGCATTTATCGTACTGCACGCTCACGACGTGGCCGCCAATCTGCTTTCCATCGGGGCCATCGACTTCGGAATTGTGATCGACGGCACCGTGGTAATGATCGAAAACATCTATCGCGAACTCGCGCTCCGAGAGGGCCAGTCCTATAACCTCAACGAGGTCATTCTCGCCGCGGCAAAAGATGTGGATCGCCCGATCTTTTATTCCGTGGCCGTGATTCTCGCGGGATATCTGCCGATTTACGCGCTGAGCGGTCCATCAGGAAAGCTGTTCCATCCCATGGCCGAAACCATGTCTTTCGCGCTCGTCGGCGCTTTGATCCTGACCTTGACCTTGATTCCGGTACTGGCTTCGTACTGGTTCAAGAAAGGCGTGAAAGAGAAGCGAAACCGCGCGTTTGAGTGGATGAAGAGCAAGTATGCGACCCAGTTGGACTGGGCGCTGGCTCGCCCCAAACTTACGATGGCCATCGCCACGTTGATTTTCGGCGCGTCGCTGCTACTGATTCCTTTCATCGGCGGCGAATTCATGCCCCACCTCGATGAGGGCGCGCTCTGGCTGCGTGCGACCATGCCCTACACCATCTCCTTTGAAGAGGCGAGCAAGATCGCTCCGCAGATTCGCGACATCCTGATGTCCTACCCCCAAGTCACCGTAGTTGGCTCGGAGTTAGGACGGCCCGACGATGGCACCGATCCCACCGGCTTTTTCAACTGCGAGTTCTATGTTGGCCTGCAGCCGTACAACGATAAAAGCTGGAGCGGCGGCAATAAGGAAGAGTTGATCGCTTCGCTTAACAAGAAGCTGAGCGCCTTTCCTGGCATCATCTTGAATTTCACCCAGCCCGCAGAAGACGCAGTCGACGAAGCTCTCACCGGCTTGAAGAGTTCTCTAGCCGTCAAAATCTACGGTGCAGACCTGAACGTTCTTCAGGACAAAGCCGTGCAGATGAAGAACGTGCTGGCCAAGGTTCCCGGCTTTACCGACTTGACCGTGGTCCGCGAGCTTGGACAACCCAGCCTCCTGATCGATGTGGACCGCGACAAGATCGCGCGTTATGGAATCAACGTCGCCGACTTGGAAGCTGTGATCTCCGCTGCGGTTGGCGGCCAGGCGGTCACGCAGGTCATCCAGGGAGAGAAACTGTTCGATCTGGTGGTACGCATGCAGCCGCAGTTCCGCAGCAGCGCCCATGATATCGGGAATCTATTAGTGGGAACGCCAGACGGCCAACAGATTCCGTTGAGCCAGTTGGCCACAATCGCGCAGGGCAGCGGCGCGTCGTTTATTTATCGGGAAAACAACTCGCGCTACATCGGCGTACAGTACAGCATTGAAGGCCGCGACTTGGAGCGCGCCGTGGAAGAAGGCCAGAAGGCCGTCAATAAAGCAGTCGTTTTGCCGCAGGGTTATTGGCTGGCTTGGGGCGGCGAGTACAGCCAACTGGTCGAGGCGAGGGCGCAACTCGCATTCATCGGCCCGCTCGCGGTGGTCCTGATTTTCATGATCCTGTTCGCGCTTTACGGAAACTTCAAGTTCCCCGTCACCATCGCTCTCGGCGTAATTATGACCGAACCGGTCGGCGCACTGGTGGCCCTCAAGCTCACGCATACCCCGTTTAGCGTCTCCTCGGTCCTGGGGCTGCTGGCGTTGCTCGGAGTCTCAGTCGAGACAGCGGTGATTCTGGTCTCCTACATCAACAAGCTTCGACTGGAAGGAATGGACATACCAACCGCTATCCGGGAAGCATCGCTGCTGCGGTTGCGGCCAATCATGATGACTGCCCTGGTTGCGTGCCTGGGACTGCTGCCCGCGGCACTTTCCACTGGCATTGGCTCGGACACCCAAAAGCCCTTTGCGATTGTGATCGTCGCTGGACTCGTCTCCCGCCTGTTCATTGGATTCTTCGTCAATCCGGTGCTCTACGAAATGGTGGCTCGCGAAGGCGACGTCCTGCAGGTGTGAGTTCTTTTCATAGAGTTGCAAACCGTCGCGAGGTCTGAGATTACGTTTCTGGTTACTTCGCAGGTTACTCTCCTAAACCTTTGTGCTACGTCTATAGCCCGTTTGGGCGTTGCACTATCGGTGTCTGCTTGCTACCTTGACGACATTGAGCCTCCCCTTAGGTGCTGTGGCTGATCTTCTTGGGGGTGAGGAAATGAAAATCGTTCATCTTTGTTACGCGGCGTTGGGGTTTGCGGTGGCCCGCTGGATATTTAAACGGGAGCCCATGCCGATGGTTGATCCGGTCACTCGTTTCCGCTCCTCTGGCTTGTTGTAAAGTTCACGGGCGTGCAGCGCCCTGTTGCGCGGCTACTTCGTCCCGCACGCCCGTGATCGTTTTTTCTTAAGCCTCAATCCGAGTTTTCCTAAAGTTCTACGACCAACGTTCGTCCACCCGTGCTGATTCTCAAGCGCGTTTCTGACTACAATTTGTCTTTGGGGAGAACTCCCGGTTTTAGCGGGAGCATTCATGAGGCATCGGTGTTATCTCGGCGTCTTTCTGGTTTTCCTGGGGACAATGCTGCCACTCTGCGCCAACGCGCAATCGGACGGCGCAATATCCCTGGGCGATTTCGCGCGCTCCCTGCGCCAGAACAAAGACCTCAAAGAACCAGCAGCCCCCGCCGTCATAGATAATGACAATCTTTCTCAGGTGATGGATGATGTCGAAAACCTGAAGCTTACGACCCGGCCAATGTTTACCTTCGACGGCCCCGCAAAGAACTTTCGTATGTCGTCGCCCGATGGAACCTGCAGCCTTTCGTTTAATGCGAACGCCACCGCGCTGCTCTCCAGTCCCTACGTGTCGCAGGATCTCCCGCCGGGTGAACTCGCAAAGTTGGACGGTCCGGCGAACATTCACGGAGACACGCTCGAGGTCTCGCTATTCAACGCCAGCTCGTGGAACGTAAGGGAAATCACGGTAGGCCTGACCATCGTGCGCCCTGCCGACCCCAGCGTCGCAGACTACGGGGCTGCAAAATTGCTGCCCGCCGCGGCCGGAGAGACCACCCCCACAGAGAAACGCTCGGACATGACCGTGCTTCTGCACCTGAAAGGCGCGACCGCCCCCTTTGCAACCACCGTCTATCAGGAAAAGTTAAACTCAACCCTCGACGAGGGCGAGGAGTGGCACTGGGCAATTGTCGAGGCTAAAGGAATTCCTCCGGCCCCGGTTCCCGACGGCTCCAAGCAATCCGTTGCAGATCCTCAATCGACGGAATCGAAGGCTTCTCCCGCGGAAAATCAACCTACAGCCCAGTGACACGAGCATGTGTCTGCTTCAGTAGAGGAGGGACAAGGGGTGGGACGCAACAAGCCCAGTTTAGGGAAACGCTCTCACCGGAGCGGGTCGTTCCGTGCTCTCGCGGATCGCTTCGACGCGCGCTGGTTCGGGCTTCTTCCGGTCGAGGACTGGCTTGCTCATGTGAAGGTTGAGCGCCTGCTCCAACTGGGTCATAAGGGTTCGCAGGTTTTCGTCGCCGGCATCCAATACGGCTCTTAGTTCCGCGCTGGACGTCATTGCCTGCTGATAAGCCTCCCGAGCCTTCGCCAAAAGATTCACGTGTTGCATAAACTCGGTAGCGGAGCTGCGAAACTCCTCCACCGCACCCGTATAGGCTGCCAAAATGCCGTCGCCGTTTTCCAAAATGTATTCGCTCCTTTGGTTGTCTTACTCGCCTGGCCGGGAGGGGTAGCCAGACCAGCATTATGACTTGCCGGGGCCCAAGGGTCAAACTCATTCTTAGCTTCCCCTCGCGCTGGCGGGTCTGGATTCTAGTCCACCGCAGTCGCCAGCTCCCGCCGCCAGATGGAGAGTCCGGGCGCCCCCATCGCCAGCAGGCCAAGAGTGGCGGGCACCCGAGAGGGCGCTGTAACCGTCGCTTTCGATTCTTCAACATGGGCGTCGTCCGGTCCTTTGGTCGTACCGGTGACGATGGGTTTGTTGGCGATGGTCTCGTAGGCGTAGCCGACTATGGTTGGGGCAGTTTCGCCCGCCTGCCGGATGTGTGCCCAGCCGAAGTGGGTTTTTCCCTTGATGACAAATTTTAAACCCAGGTACGCCTGTTTTACTTTTAGCCACGGCCCCCCACAGCCACCGCCGGACGTGCCGCCAGCGCATTCCCACATGTTCAGACCAGAATGGCCCGGCTCAAAGGGGCTGTGCGGTCCCACCTTCTTCCCCTTGCGGAGAGCAGCGGCGCCCAACTGGCCGTTGCTGTCGACTGCGCGTACTCGGTTTGATTGCTGAATGGGATAGACGTTCAGCGAGGACTCGTGGAATCCTTCCGCGCGGCGCACACCTTCGGTGGTCGTGATGTTGGAGAATTGAAAATCATTAATGCCATCGTGGTTCAAATCCAGGTCGACGGGACCGCCGTCCTGCACGATCGGAATATGCGCGGCAGTGTAAACGATTTTGGCCTGCGCGGGTTGCGCCCAGGAGAGCAAACCCACACCCGCAGCACTCGCCGCGAGCGCGTAAACGCTGAGCCGTTGATCAACTGAGTTGGAAAGCGTAGCGGTCGGGCGGGAAGAGCGTTTCATGTAGTCCTCCTCGGAACCGCAGATTATCCGTCAGCTCGGAACACGAGTCAACATGCAGCGGGTTGCCCCATAAGTGAAATATTCTAGCCCGGTGGGGCGGTCGCTTCCCGACGCACATCTTCGGTTCGCCCACTCTTCATACTCCGGTAGGCAGCGTCCAGAATCTCCTGATTCTGCCAGCCTTCTTCGCCGGGTACCGGAAACTCGGCTTTGCCTTCGACCGCATCCGCGAAGGCATCCACCTGCAGCGCGTAGGCGAGCTGGTTCGAGACGGTCTTGGTTTCCACTACAGCCCCGTCGCGACGCAGCTCGACATGAACCGGACGCTCCACAGTCAATGCATTGTCGGCACGCAGCACACCAGTTTCACCAACCAGTTCGATGGGTGTGCGGTATTCGGCGAGGAATGAAACCGCGACTGTGGCCAGGGTTCCCCGGGAGAACTCCAGCAAGAGCGCTGCGCCGGCTTCGACGTTGCCCGCATCACCGGCGATTTCGCGAGCGCTCACCCGCAGCACTTCATCCTGAAGAATGAAACGCAGCGCATCGATGCAGTGCACACCCACATCAGCGACCGGGCCTCCGCCGGCTATGGCGGGGTCATTGATCCAGGTCCGCGCGTGTCCATGAGCCGCGGGAAAGGAAAATTCGGACCGTGCGAAAACAGCTTTGCCGATCTTCCCCGCGGCCACTCGCTCTCGAAACCATGCCGTGCTCTCTTCGAAGCGAAATACCTGCGCCACCCCCAGCAGAACCTTGCCGGCACGCGCGGCCTCGACCATCTGCCGGCATTGGGCGGCGTTGATGGCCATCGGCTTCTCGCACAGTATCGGCTTACCACAAACGACCGCTGTTAACACATCCTCTAAATGGCAGGCATTCGGTGTGGCGATGAACACTGCGTCAACCTGCGGCGAGCGGCACAGTTTTTCGGCTGAATCATAGGCTAGAGGAATACCGTACTTCTGCGCCGATTCATTTGCTTTTGCCTGGTCGCGCCGCGATAGCGCTGTAACCCGGCAGTGCTTGGCCAGAGCGAAGCCAGGCATCAGCCGCTTTCCCGCGTGGAGTCCAAAACCAATGATTCCGAAGTTGATCATCTGCCGCGCTTATTTCGAGACCGACATCGAAGCGGGTGAAACACCCGTCGATGTGGACTGCGAAGTATTGGTCAAAGCTCCGGTCGTGGCATCAATCGACAGGGCGGTAATCGTTCTTGTCTCTTGGCTTCCGATGTAAAGGAACAAGTTATTGGGATCGAGCACCTCGAACAAAGGAGAACTCCCGGCAGCGAATGGCGAATCCGTAATCTGCGTCAGAACCCCCGTGGTCGGATCAACCGAGAATACGGAAACGTTGCTCGATCCCTGGTTGGCCACGTACAAGAACTGGCCCAGGACTGTAACCGAGGTCGGCTGCGTCCCGGTGGCGTAGGTGCCCACAAGCGACAAAGCTCCGGTGCCCGAATTAATGGACAGTACTGAAACCGTACTGTCCACCGCATTTGCGACGTAGACAAACGGCTCGGCCGGGTCCACCGTAATCGCAACCGGACCGTTGCCCACTTGAGCGGGAGGGCCGGCCACAGCCTGCAAAACTCCGGACGCAACGGTATAGGCAAAAACGGCTCCCACATTCCCGTTGAGCACGTAGAGGAACTTTCCTGAAGGAGCTAGCGCCAGCGCAATCGGATCGCGAAAGGTAGGGAAAGGAGACCCGGATACCGCGGTAAGAGCTCCGCTTCCCGAGTCAATCGAATAAACCGAGATATTGCTGGAAACTCGATTGACCACATAGAGAAAATTCCCTCCGCTGTCCATGGCGAGGAAAGCGGGCGTGAGTCCGGCGGGGGTTCTGGGCAGAACTTCCAGCAGCGAGCCCAAAGTGCTGTCCACATTGAACAACGAGATGTTATTCCCTTCTTGATTCGCGGCGTAGACAAAGCGGTTCGAAGGATGGACGACAACCGACGACGGCGAGGTTCCTCCTGGATAAGGCGACCCCAGGATGGTGGCAAAGCTCGCGGTAGTGTTGTTGATTTTGTATCCCCCCACGGCATTCGATGTCGGCAGAGCGACATACGCGGTATGCGACGACGGAAAGGAAGGAGGAGACGTTGACGAGGACGGAGACGAACCGCACCCCACAAGCGCCGCCAATCCCAGTGCGACGAAAATCAGGGATGTTTGCTTCCCCGGCATTATCGAACCCCCCGGGGGACAAGTGAAAGTTTCGACCTGTTGAGCTTTCGGCAGATTCATCAAACATGGCTTCGGAGGTTTCCCGCTTCGGAATGCAATATTCTAACTTCAAAGTTTGGGACGCCGGCCAATATGGCCATGGTGAAAAACTATACCGGTTGAGATGCGTATATCGTTCTGAGTGTTTCCGAACGTGTTGGTGTTCAGGTAGTCGCCCTGCACACGAAAGGTGAACTTCGGCGTCAGATCCCGGTTGTAGCCTCCCCCGATCGCGAAGCTGTGTCCAACGCTTTCGAATCCATTCCTGGTTGCCGTCGGGATATTGACCGTGTTTTGCGCTTTCCCGAAAAGGCCATGCGCATAGAACGATGATTTGTCCTTTCGCCAGGTATATTGCGGCCCCGCCATGTAGTTGTAGACGCTGAGCTGGTTGCCATAGCCACCGCTGCCGTCCACAGTGAGACTCAATTTAGGGGTGAAGTTGTAACTGATTTCCCCATTGAAGCCATTCAGGTTGGACCAGCTTGAATAACCGACGCTTGGCGAGTCAAATCTCAAATAAGAATACCCGCCAAAGAACTCCCACCGGGGCGCGACCTGGCCCACCGAAAAAGAAGATGCTGCCACAATCACCAAGAGACTAAGGAAGATGAAGACCGCTGCTCTTTTGCAGGGGACGCCGACGCGTTCGATGGTCATTAGTATAAGAGTACCAACTTCCCTCCAGAATTGTGCCTGCGCCGAGGCCAGGGAGCAGCTCGACTTACCTTTGCACCTAGTTTGTTTTAGCAGTTTGCTGAAAAACTGGCGATTCATATCGGGAACCGCCGTCGGGCATGCCGTAAGCGTCACGGTCTCCACGACGCCTGCAGGCGCTGAGCTCAAGAACAGGAGTCTTTCAGCAAACTACTAGAGCTTAACTGTCTGTAATCAAACACGATTCTACCCGGAAGTTGCGCAGAGAAGAAGGCTCAGCCATGTAATTCTTTGTAAACTCGAGACTGTCGGGCGTCGAATGAGCGTCGCCTTCAAGGACCGGTCGCACTTGCTCGGCGGCTCAAAGCGATGACATCAGTTACCAGGACTCTCGAAGCCGGGCAGAGTTTTGGGATACGTAGCATTTATCATAGGGTAAGCACAACGTGCCTCATGCTTATTAATAGGTAAACTCGGAGACACATCAAACGTAGTTGACATCCCTCCCCGCCAGCCCTAACATTCCGAAACGCGCCGCTTTAGCTTTGCATGATAGGCAAAATCCTCGGCCACTATCGGGTGCTGGAAAATATAGGCTCTGGGGGGATGGGGGAGGTTTACCGCGCCAGCGACGAACGGCTGAGGCGGGACGTAGCCCTCAAGATACTCAAACCCTCGATTGCCCATGATCAGGACCGCCTGCGCCGTTTCGAGCAGGAGGCCCGCGCCGCCGCCGCCCTCAGTCACCCCAACATTGTTGCGATTTACGACATCGGCATGCACGATGGCGCGCCCTACATCGTCTCCGAGTTGCTGGAAGGACAAACCCTCCGCGAGCGCCTGATCAACGGTCCCGTTCCGCAGCGTCTCGCAATTGATTACGCCAGGCAGATTGCGCAGGGCCTGGTGGCCGCGCACGAAAAGCGAATTGTCCATCGCGATCTCAAGCCGGAAAACCTGTTCATCACGAAGGATGGTCGGATCAAGATCCTCGATTTCGGCATTGCCAAGCTGCTGAATTCCGAGTTTGGTTCCGAGGCTGGCGCCGAAGTCTCGGCTGCGAGCATGACGACCCAAACCAAGACGGGATCGGTGTTGGGCACGGTCGCGTACATGTCTCCCGAGCAATTGCGCGGTAAGCCGGTGGATCATCGCAGCGACATCTTCAGCTTTGGCGCAATTCTCTATGAGATGCTCACCGGCAAGCGCGCATTTTCCGGTGAGACTCAAGTAGACACCATGACCGCGGTCCTTAAAGAGGATCCTGCGGAAATAGCTCAGAACGGCCGCGACATCCCGGTTGCCTTTGACCAGATCGTTCGTCATTGTTTGGAGAAAGAGCCGGAGAACCGCTTCCAGTCGGCGCGCGACCTGGCGTTTGCGCTCAGCACTTTGTCGGACGCGACCACCAGCCAGCAAGTCTCTCCGTTTCGCTTCGGAGCAACGCGATTTCGGAAGTGGTTTCTCCGTATCGCCGCTGCATTATTGCTCACCGCCGTCGCGATCTTTGTGGTAGTAAAACTCGGAGCAAAGTTCATACCAGTTCGCAATCTGGACTTCCGTCGCGTCACCTTCGAACGCGGCACGGTGTATTCCGCCCGCTTTACTCCGGACGGACGCACCGTAATCTACGGGGCTTCGTGGAATGGCCGACCGCTCCAAGTTTATTCGACAATTCCCGACTCTCTTCTGGCGCAACCCCTTGGTTTAACCTCCGCCTATCTTCTCGGTGTGTCGCGCAGCAGCGAACGAAGCAACACTGAACTGGCTCTTTTACTGCGCGGCAGGCCCGGTTCCCGCCTCGAATTCGAAGGTGGGATGCTGGCGCGCTCTCCGATGCTTGGTGGCACGCCCCATGAAGTTCTTCAGGATGTAAGCTGGGCAGACTGGAGTCCTGACGGCGAGCTTGCCGTCGTGCACCATGTAAATGGACGCGATAACCTGGAATTCCCCATTGGCAAGATCCTTTACCAGACCAGCGGCTCAATCAGCCACATCCGTTTTTCTCCCCATGGCGACCGGATCGCATTCCTCGACCACCCCAAGCGCTGGGACAACAACGGTTCGGTTTGCGTCATCGACTTGGCAGGCCATAGAACCACGCTTTCGTCCGATTGGGATTGGGTGAGCGGTGTGGCATGGTCTCCACCGGGTGATGAAGTATGGTTCTCTGCAGTGGAAAGCGGATCAAGCAACCGCTCTCTGTGGGCAGTCAATCTGTCAGGAAAGCGGCGTAAGGTGCTTACCGTTCCGGGCGGCCTTACCATGCAGGACATCGCTCCCGACGGACGCATTCTGGCCACCATTGATGTCGAGCGCCTGGCCCTCGCGTGGAGCGGCAAAGGCAAAGAGGCGCGGGATCTTTCCTGGTTTGACTGGAGCATTGCGAAAGACATTTCGCCCGACGGCCAGTCGGTGTTATTCGAAGAGGCCGGGGAACCTACCGGCGCAAACGATGCGGTTGCCATTCGCAAGATTGATGGCTCCGCGCCCATCCGTTTGGGAGACGGTACGGCGGACACGCTATCACCCGACGGCGCCTGGGCAGTCTCGGTCTCGCAAACCGGACCTGCGCGCGTCACCCTGCTTCCAGTTGGCCCTGGCCAGGCTCGACAGATCCCGTTACCGGGACTTGAGCGTTTGCAAATCGGCACTCACTTCCTGCCCGACGGGAAGCGGATCGCGGTCAACGGAAATGAGCCGGGACGGCCCGGGCGCACCTACATTGTCGATCTTTCCGGCGGCGAGCCCGAGCCCGTAACTCCCGAGGGCACATTCGCGACTCTGCCTTCGCCCGACGGGAAATTCCTGGCGGGCGAGACGGCAAACTCCAAACTGGCTCTGTTCCCGCTGGACGGAAATCCGGCGCGTCCCATTCCTGTGGATCCCGGCTATATGTTGGCGCAGTGGTCCGCTGATAGCAAAGCCGTGTATGTTTTCCGCCAAGGTGAAGTGCCGTTGAAAATCGAGCGTCTCGACATTGCAACCGGAAAGATGACACCGGTTCGGGACTTGGTCCCTGCGGATGTTGGAGGAGTAGTTTCAATTGGCCCTGTGATCACCAACCTTGACGCCTCCGTGTTTGCCTACAGCTACTACCAGACTCTCTCGGTGTTGTATGTGATTTCAGGACTGAACTAGGGGCACGCTGCGCGACCATCTCTTTGGGGAACGGCCCGGACTAGGCGTCCGGGCCTACGTGAGACGCGTAGGGGCGAACACCCGCGTCCGCCCAGCGGCGCAAAGCACCGCAACTTGATTTGCCTCCGCAAGATCACCACTTCGTTATTGCGCGGCCACAATCGTCCAGAATTCTCAGTCACTGAGCAGAAGCACTCTGCGATTTGATAGTCTTACACCACAGCGCTGTGGGGCGCGTCCGCTCGACTTAGTTCTTGGGAGGTTTCCATGCGCAAGATCGCAATCGTCATCGGAATCGTGGTCGTCGTGATTGCCCTGGCCGTGGGTATATTTGTTGCGACCTTCAACCCTAACGACTACCGCGCGACGGTCCAGTCAAAACTGGAGCAACAGTTGGATCGGAAAGTTGCGCTCGGCAACATGGAGCTGGGATTGCTCCCCCTGCGTTTTCGAGTATACAATCTCTCGATCGCAGATGACCCCAAGTTCAGCAACCGCGCCTTCATCCAAACCCAGGAGCTGAGTGTTTCCGTTAAATTACTTCCGCTGCTGAGCAAATCAGTTCAGATAGACTCGCTGACCCTGGAACGTCCGAGCGTCGAACTGATCAAGAATGCGCAGGGGATGTGGAACTTCGCCACGATCGGCCAGAAAACTCCCGGCACGGCCTCCTCTTCATCCGGCCCGCAACAGTTCTCGCTGGACGAACTGGCAATCAGCGATGGACAGGTCGCCATCACCGACCTGCAGGACCGCAAGCCACGGACGGTGTACGACCACATCAACCTCAAGCTTACGGACTTTACACCCGACTCGCCGTTCAATCTCGACGCGTCCGTTCACTTGTCAGGCGCGGGAAGCCATGAAGTAGCGTTAAAAGGAAAGGGTGGCCCCCTTTCTCATGCGAATCCCGCGGCCACTCCGTTCAAAGGCACTCTGGATTTGAAAGCTGTCCAAATCGCAGGATTGCAGAAGTTCCTGCAGAGTCCGGCGCTGGTCAACACGGATGGCGTGCTCTCCGGACACACCGACATTGCCACGGAAAACGGGAAACTCTCGGCCAATGGACAGATGAATCTGGATAAGCCGCGTCTGCACGGCATCGACGTGGGATATCCAATCAACGCGGACTATAACATCAGCGACGACCTGACCAATGACTTGTTGACGATCAGCAAGTGCGCGATCAAATTGGGCCCGACTCCCCTTTCGCTCACCGGAACCATGAACTCCAAACCCACGCCAGCGCAACTCGATATGAACGTGAAAGCCAACAATGTCTCGATCGCGGAAATTGCACGCCTGGCAGCGGCTGCCGGCATCGCCTTCGCTCCCGGCACAACCGTGAATGGCCAGATCAGCGCCGACATCAAGGCACAAGGCGCGGCCGACAAGCCCGCTCTGAACGGGACTCTGGCAGGCCGCGACATCCAGGTTTCGGGAAAGGAAATCGCGAAGCCGGTCGCGGTTAAGGCAGTGAACATCGCGCTAAGCCCGACTGAAATTCGCTCCGACACCTTCAACGTCACCTCCGGCGGAACCACGGCTGCGGTGCAATTCTCCATGAAGAATTACACGTCTAATGCGCCCGACGTGGACGCTACCGTGCGCGCTCCGCAAGCCGCCCTGCCCGATCTGCTCTCGATGGCCAAGGCATATGGCGTGACTTCGCTCGACAAGATCAGCGGCGCTGGAACGCTCGCCCTAGATATGCATGCCTCCGGTCCGCTGCAATCCATCAGTTCAGACCAGATCGTGAAAGCCCTGAACGGCACCATCAATCTAAACTTCAACAACATGCGTTATTCCGGCGTTGATCTCGATCATCAACTAACCTCGTTGCTCGGTTCCGGCCAGGCGGCTCAGAAAGACAAGGGCTATACCAACATTTCGAAAATGACCGGCGCCATCGTGGTGAAGAGCGGGATCGCCCAAACCAACAATCTTCAAGCTACGCTCGACCTCGGCAACGTGGGCGGAGTCGGGACCGCCAACCTGGCCAGCCAGACCCTGAACATGCAAGTGACCGCAGTGCTCTCTAAAGCTTTTTCGCAGCAGGTCGGAGGGGCGGGCGTAGGCAGCTTCATGAATGCCGCGCTCGCCAATAGTCAGGGAGAACTTGTGATACCCGCGCTTGTGACCGGGACGTTCCAGAATCCAAGATTTGCGCCCGATCTCCAGAAAATCGCGCAAATGAAAATGAAGGGCCTGATGCCTTCCGGGGACAATCCTCTGGGCGCAGCCTCTACCCTCTTGGGTGGACAAAAAGGCCAGCCCGCCGCTGGACAACAGCAGAACCAAGTGAATCAAATCATGGGCATCCTGGGCGGCGGCAAGAAAAAGCAATAACGTTTTAGGAATAGTTTTCAGGAGGGCACGGCATCAGAGGTTGCAGGAAAACTCATATTGTGGGTGGTGCAGCGCTTCCAGCGCTGCGATAAATCGCCGCGGAAAGCGTGCGCTCCGGCACGACATCTCTTAGTCCTGCGGCAGCCCCCCCGACCTTCGTCGGACATGCAATTTAATGGTGCCAATCGTCTGCCCGTCAGCCTGGGCGCGGCAGGCGATCTCGTCTAGCCCCTTTTCAGCCGTTTTCGGCGAGTCCACCATGACCAGCACGGGCAACTGATCTCCGGCACGGAGCGTGTAGCTGCCAATTCCGCTTTGGGTGGCCCATCCCTCGGGCGCAGTTAGCGACAACGTGATTTCTTTCGAGGTCGAAGTGTCGTTTCGCAGAAGCAAAGGAACTTGTAAGGTCGCGCCCGCCGCAATGGCGATCTCCGGAACGGCAGCCCGGGGCAAGTGCTGCAAGCCATGGGCACGTCGGAAAGTTTCATAGAAGCCCCATGGCCCGGCCAGTTCCACGGAGACGCCCGTTTGAGGTTTCAACGGCTCCTCCGCCTGCTGAACAAACGCAACTTCTCCCGGCGTTACTCCCTCGAAAACATCGCCCGTAACGCTTCCCCCGACATTCGACTTGCCGAACGTCAACTGCAGCGGATCACTCCAGCCTTCTTTCGCCAGCTGTTGCTCGTCCATTTTCTGCAGGCCTTCGATATAGGAGCGGTATTGCGTGAGATGAAGTTCGAATGCCTCCATCGCGATTTGCCAGTAAGGCAGCTTACGCACGGGTGAAATCCCTGTAATCGGGTATTGCGGGCCGGTTTTCTTGAACTGCTCTTGCTCCTGCGCGTCCGAGTAGTAATAAATCTTCTTCGGCTGCCATGGGCGCAGGCCTTCGAGCAAGGATTCATTAACCCGGACCGGAGCCGCGAGTTGAGCCGGGAAAATCGCCGCGTCGCCCGCAATGTCAAACCCTTCCGTCGCCAGGACACCTGATGCCTGATGATCTCCGTGATTTTCGCCGATGAAAAATGCCGGTAGCCAGGTCACAATCACTTCCGGGCGAGTGAGGCGCACCATGCGAACCACTTCCTCGAGCGCTGCTCCGTGATGCCATTGCCCGAGTGATTGCAGAACATTCTGGCTGGGAGTATCGCGTCCATCCAGGAACCAGACATTTTCGATTCCAAGTTTCGTCATGGCATGACGCAGTTCCATCTCGCGCACCGCTCCCAATGACGCCGCCCGTTCCGGCCCCATGTTGTTGTGACCGGCCTCGCCATGAGTTAGATAGACTGCGGCAACGCGCTTATGCTGATCCAGAAGCTGAGCCAGATAAGCTGAAACCCCGGTCTCATCGTCGGGATGCGCGACAATGAGCAGAACGTCAACTTTGAAGCGCTCATCCGGTTGGGTTGCTGGCAGAGATTTTGGCGTCTGTGCGGCGAGCGTCGCCACGAACAGTGTGAGCAGGCAGAACGAGTTTCGAAGTTTCACTGGTCTCCCGAAGATCGCGGACTCCAATTTTGAAAAGACTCCGCATCCTGATTGCTTGCGAATATCATTAGACGTTCCAAGGCGCTCGTAAGCACCATTACTTTTACACCGGACAGTTTGCCGCGAAGAAGCTTTTGCGCACGCATGTCGCTTAGCAAGCCAGTATGACCACAGCCATCGAAGAGATCTTCTCGTCGCTGAAGCATCGGTTCCGTGGAGATTTACTTCGTCCCCACGACGAGGATTACGCTCCTGCCCGGGCGATTTGGAACGCGATGTCAGCCCGCACGCCCGGTCTAATCGCCCGCTGCGCCGACGTTGCCGATGTTCAGGCCGCGGTCCGAGCCGCCGCGGCCGCCGGTGTTCTCCCCGCAGTGCGTTGCGGAGGCCATAGCCTTGCCGGCTTCAGCACCTGCGACGGCGGGCTGGTGATCGACCTGTCGCGGATGCGACAGGTATCTGTCGACCGTAACGCTCGCCGCGGTCGTTTTGACGGCGGCTGCCTGCTCAGCTCGATCGATGTCGCAACTCAGAAAGATGGCCTCGCTTTCCCCGCAGGCGTAGTGTCGCATACGGGCGCGTCCGGACTGGTTCTCGGCGGAGGATTCGGTTGGCTCACCCGGCTGCACGGGCTCTCCTGCGATAACGTTGAAGGCTGCACCCTGGTGACAGCAGACGGCTCTATCGCGCATGCCAGCGCCCAGGAGAACGCCGAATTATTTTGGGCCTTACGCGGAGGCGGCGGCAACTTCGGAGTCGTCACCGAGTTCGAAGTGAGACTTCATCCAGTCACAACCGTGGAGTTTGGTGCAGGATTATGTCAGGACGTCGCCGGCATCGTACGGCGATGGCGGGATTTCATGCCCGAAGCGCCAGACCAACTGAAATGGAGCCTGAATTTGCGCATCGCTCCGGACGCCGAAAACGTACCAGTGGATGTTCGCGGGCGTCCCGTCGCGAGTGAATCCGCGCTATGGGTCGGCCATGCCGACGACGGACGGTCCTATCTGGACCACATCCTCTCCCTGTGCAAACCCGTCGCCGTGACCCGGAGAGTCCTGCCTTATCTCACTCTCCAGACCATGGCCGACAATGAATTTCCGCACGGCCGGCGATACTACACCAAATCGGGCTACTTCAAGTCGCTCGATGACCACAGTATTGAACAGATGGTGCAGGCACTGGACAGTGTTCCATCGGCGACAACCTTAATCGAGCTTGCATATCTTGGAGGAGCTGCCGCGCGGGTTGGCGCCGCGGAGACGGCGTTCGGTGACCGCAGTTCGCCCTTCGTCCTCAACCTGCTGGCAAGCTGGTCGGACGCGTCGGATGACGCCGCTAACGTCGCATGGATTCGCAATCTATTCAAAGACCTCCGGCCGTCCATGAGTCCGGGGGTTTACGTAAATTTCATGAGCGGCGACGAGGATGACCGCGTTCCCGAAGCCTATCGCGAACGCTGGGACCGGCTCGTCGCGGTCAAGTCGCACTACGATCCCGGCAACTTCTTCCGGCTGAATCCGAATGTCCCGCCAAAGAAAACAGCGGTCAAGAAGGGGAAGATATGACCTTCAATCTGACGCTGACGCCACTGCTAAATCTACCAGTTGGCAAGTCCAGCGAACGCTGACTATCCTCAAGCCGAACCGCCGATGGCTGCGCGCTTCTTTGCGGCCAATCAGCGCGCAGCAGCATTACCCTCGGGAGCAGCGCACAGCCTGGCTCCCTCACCATAACTCGATAACTCATTTGCGAAAGGAGTGCCCATGCTAAGTCTGCTCTGGACCGCGCTTATTGGATTGATTATCGGTGCGGTAGCCAAGCTCCTCATGCCCGGCAAGGACCCCGGCGGTATCTGGATCACCATGCTGCTCGGCATCGCTGGTTCGTTCCTGGCCAGTTGGCTGGGGCGGCTTCTGGGCTGGTACCAGGAAGGTCAGTCTGCCGGTTTCATAATGTCAGTGGTGGGTGCGCTGATCCTGCTGGCCATCTACCACTTCATCAAACGCAAGTCGGCGTAGCGAAGCTGCACAGCTCGTTCACGCCAGAATGCATTCCCGACGAGCGAGCCCGATGAGAGCAATAAAAAAGGCCTGGTCGGGAGGAGATCCACGGTTCCAGGCCCTCTCAGGTGATGCAGTAGGAATTGTATCTATTCCGACCGCGAAAGTCTAGTACGTTAATAGACAAACATCTAAGGCTCTGCTTGCCTTCCGGTTAGGGCAGAATTCCCAGCAATCGCAGCGTGCTCACCCCGGTCATCACGGCAACGACCAGCATCACCACATACTCGGCGATGTTCGCGACTACGCCCGTCCCGCGTGTTCTCCGCAGAAACTCAGTCATGTGCTCTCTCCCCTGGCAACCCTGAACTTGTTCTCGACTGCTACCAGCTTGCGCCACCGGCCGGGTTTCAACAATGGCTCGTTCGTGGGGATCGACGAACACCGGTAACCAGCCGGGGGATGACCCAAGTCATCGGCTGAGGGCGTAGGCCAGTTGATCACGAAGAACCCCAACGCCTTACCGATGTAACTGGCGCGGGCTGTGGCGGGCTGCCATCATACTCCAGCAGCCGATGGAGGCAGCCATGCCCGGCATCAGGAAATTTGTCGCCCCAATTTTCGGTAGCCTGTTCGTCTTACTAGTCACTTCCCTGTTCGCCGCCGCTCAGCCTGCGCCTCAAACTGCGCGGCAGGCCCTGCTGGAGATGTTTTTCAGCAAGACGCCGGGAACATTCGAGAAGCATCTTCCGCAAGCGACGCGGGCGGCGCTGCGAAAAGCGGGCTCGGGTTCGAGCGCATCCATGCTCACCGGGTTCTCCGCCATCACCAGCCAGCTCAGTGCCCGTGGTCAGCAATTGCAGACCTTTGAAGCCGGGCCCACCCTTGTGCTCGTCGAGGATCCCACGACCCACGGCAAGTTCGAAATCACCGTCGAACGCGACGATCTGCGCGGCGACGAAGATGAAATTGAACTTTCATTCCATGGCTCGAAAGACGGAGAAACACAAACTGCGGGGGCCAACTTTCGCTTTACCCTCACCATGAAACAGGAACTCGGCACATGGCGCCTGAACGGCGTTTCAGTCACCGTCGGAGTATCGCTGACTGATCCCGCTTTTCTGAAAGCCATAACGACGAACCCGAGACCAGCAACAACCAGCGCCGGCATCAGCGAGGTCCCATCCGGTGGTCAATCCACGCTGACCGCGATGAGCGCAATGACAGCGGCGAATGAATCCGCGGCTGCGGGCGGTGTTCGCTCGCTCAATACAGCCGAAGTAAGCTACGCCGCGACCTACCCCGCACATGGCTTTACCTGCATACTGTCCGATCTGGGCGGCATGGGCAGCGGCGGCGGACCCACGGAACATCAGGCCATGTTGATCGATCCGCGCCTGGCCTACGGCAGAAAGAACGGCTATGTCTTCGTGCTGAGCGGGTGCGATGGAACGCCGGCCTCGAAGTACAGCATCAGCGCGGCGCCTGCGGATCCTGGTTCAGGAACGCGCGCCTTTTGCAGCGACGAGTCCGGGGTGATTCGTTTCTCCGCAGACGGAAAAGCCGACTCATGCCTGAACTCAGGAAAGCCGCTCCAGTAAGAAGCGCCGGGACAGGCGTCACTTTGGCCCCCCACCGTTCAATCCCGCGAATCCGGGTGGCTTCGTCTTAATTCTTCCGTCAGAACTCACGAATTCCGGTGAGCCGCGTCTAATCCGTGTCTAAACGGAGGAACCATGAACCGCCAACATCGCCTCGCCGCCTGGGCTGGCGCCATTCTCGGCGTGCTTTGCGTCCCGTTATCGGCCGCAGCTCAAGGAAATGCCTCGGACAAAGGCCGTTATACCGAGGAGTTCCACCAGACTTACCCACTGGCCGCTGGGGGCCGGATCGAACTCGACAATATCAACGGTGCCGTGCACATCACGGCGTGGGACCAAAACCAGGTCAAGGTCGACGCAGTCAAATACGCTGGCACCAAAGAGCGGCTGGATCAAGCCAAAATCGAAGTCGAGGCGGGCAGCGACTTCGTTTCCATCCGCACCAAGTACCCCCATCACGATCAGACCTTCGACGGCGGACGGAACGATCCTGCCGGGGTTGAGTACACTTTGACCGTCCCGCGCGCGGCCCGGCTCGACGAAATCAAACTGATCAACGGGTCGCTCGATATCCATGGAGTCGCCGGCGAAGTGCGCGCCTCCTGCATCAACGGACACCTGACCGCCGAAGGCCTGCAAGGCCGGGTCAAACTTGCAACCATCAATGGACAGCTGGAAGCGCACTTTGAGCGCCTCGCAAACGCGCCCGTCGAACTATCCTCGGTGAACGGCAACCTTGAGCTAGTTCTGCCATCGGACGCGAAGGCCGAGCTCGAGGCTTCGACCGTGTCGGGCGGAATCGATGACGAATTTGGCTTTCATGTCCGTAATCACCGCTTCATCGGTCATGACTTGCGCGGCCAATTGGGCGGAGGCGGAACGCGCATCCGGGTGTCCAACGTGAATGGACGAATCGAAATTCGGCATGCCAACGACGGCCACGCGCTAAGCTCGGCTACGGATCTATCCCACGGCGACCATGAACGCGACGACGATGACGACGACGAGATCTGAGAACTCTCATCGTGATTGACTGCCGCCTTCCCATTTTAGGAAATCGTTGGCCGCCCCAAGCCGGACTTCGTCAAAAAAAAACGCTCTGTTTGGCGCAAAATCTAGAAAACAAAGACCCGGAATTTTTCTTGCCTCCCAGATCTATGGTTCTTAAGGTAGTTACAGGCAAAATATTCTAAACATTGGAGTTATCTGGTTGTCCGGCTGCCTGCAGTTCCGTTTTGGAACTGCGCGAGTGGACTGTTTAACAAACCGAAGAATCAGTGCCTAGTGGCCAGGTTGTCAAAGATCAAGTATTATCTTGTAGATAATCTACAGGTCATTAGCTTATCGCATGTGAAGGAGCAAGGTCAAGAAGAAAGTGGGCAAAGAACCGCGCCCAGTGCCAAATTGGGAATCTAGTACAGATGATCCCGCAGCAACAACGGCCTCGGCTGCATTGCCGGGGCTCAGAGAGCTCGGGGAACGTCCCGTCAGGCCGCCGGATTTCGTACCCGTCACACGGAATTTCTTGTTGCTCCTCAGCTTGCCCCCGGGTGTGGTAACGGTCACAAACCCCGTAGTCGCGCCATTGGGAACCGTGGCTGTCAAGTATGTGTCAGAAACAACTTTAAATTTCCTGGCGGCCGTTCCGTGAAAAGAAACGCTCGTCGTTCCGTTGAATCCCTGCCCGAGAATACCAACCAACTTTCCAGCCTCGCCCGACGTGGACACCAAACTAGCAAACGGTCGCAAACCAAGATCCAGACTATAGAACGTCCCGTAGTTAAAGGCGCCACCTTCACCGGCGAATCCGTACAACTTCCCATTGGTATGCTGGATTGGAGCGGTCGAGGGGTACGCACCCGTGGTGCTATCGAAACTGTAAATCACCGAGTATTCCCCCTTTGCGGTGATTTTGTAGACAGTCCCCATGTTCGACTGTCCGCCCCCTAGGGTCACACCGTAGAAGTTATCGTCTGTCGCTTGCACAAGGGAGGTTTGTGGGGCCTCTCCGTCAGCACCGCCCTCGAAAATGTGAAGGGGCGTGAATTCCCCCGCTGGAGTTATCTTGTAGACCACGCCGTGGTCGTAGTTTTTGCCGCCTTCATAGACAGTACCGTAGAAGTTTCCATCGCTGCCCTCAACGACTGGAGCTGTCGGGTAGGCCCCATCGCTGGCTTTGAAGTCGTGAAGCACGGTGAGGGTCCCGGACGGGGTCAACTCGAACACAACTCCGCATCCGGTCTCAGCGCACTTATCATTGTTACCGCCAACCTCCGCGGTCCCATAGAAATTTTCGTCCTTGCCCTGGACTAACGGAGCAACTGGGGCACCGCCGTCCTTGTGATCAAACTGAAAAAGCGTAGTCTTGGTCCCAGAAGGAGTAATCTCGTATATGATGCCGCCGTCTCCGTTAAAGTCGCCGGCCGCCGTGCCGTAGAAGTTACCGTCCGCGCCCGGAACAGGCGGCGCGTGGGGATAGGCATCATAGACTTGGCCCGTGAAATCGTACAGTACGCTCATCTTCCCACGGGGAGTGATCTTGAACACGGTGCCGTAGCCAGGTGCGTTCCCGCCATATACGGTTGCTCCGTAGAAATCCCCGTCGGTTCCCAGGCTTAGGCCACTGGAACCGTTGTAACTGCTGAGCTCGTACATCACGGTAGGTTCTCCCTGAGGCGTTATCTTGAACACCACGCCGTCATTGAAGGTCCCACCATAACTTGTGGTGCTGTAAAGGTTGGAGTCGCGACCCTGTGCCACCGCCGGACCAGCAGGGTATATCAGGTTCCCGTGTTTGCCGCCAAAGTTGTACGGCACTGTCAGGGTCCCGTTTTCTGCGCCGCCCATTTCGACGTCAGACTGTGCTCTGCCATTACCACGAGCCAAGGCACCGACCACAAACACAAGAGTCATTGCAAGAATCAAGAAGACTCTCCGGGCTAACCCAGGTTTCGTGTGTCTCATAGTCGTGACCTCACAACAAAGGGGAGAAAGGGATGTACAAGCCAAATGCGCACCAGCGGCCTAGGACTATACCACGGAATCATCCGGGCGGGTCGGTGGCCCGCATTATGCTCCACTTTGCACTATGTTGGGTTAATGAAGACCGCTTGGCGTCCGGCGTAAGTGCTGGAATCACGAAATTCCGACAATATTCCGTGTTCAATGCCGCGTTTGAACAGTGTATACGGAACGGTTTACTGCACCTGCATCACACCCGGTGGTTTCCAGGTTCCCTGGCCTGGGGGCAGGATCGACGGCGGTGTTTCCTTTGGCCAGTAAAGACGCATCACTAGATAGATTGGGCCGTTGGGCGCCGGCAGCCAGTTGGCCTCCTTTGCCTTGCCAGGTGAGTCTTTCTGGATGTAGAGCGTGAGGGAGCCATCGGGGTCGGTCTTCATTCCCGGCAGCATCGGTGAATTGATCAGATAGCGGTTGATTGGGTTTTCGATCAGGAACTGGGTCTTGCCGTCATACATCGTCACCGACCAGAAAGCGTTCACCGGCGGGAGGCTGCTCTTGGCGAAGGTCAGCGTGTATTTGTGCTGGCTGCCATCGAGGGTCTCTCCATTGGCGGTTACGCGCGTCAACGGATACATCGCCTCCACAGCGCTATTGCCGAAAATTCCGCCTTTGGCCGCGGCGGCCCGCTTGAGCCAGTCGCCATTGTAGAATGCGCGGTCGCCGAAGAACGAGCACACGTTCCAGCCATCGATTACCGTCCCGCCGCTTGCGATGTATTTGTCGACCGCCTCGTCGCCAGCCTTCATCCCGAGCAGAACGGCAGCTTTGTGTTCGACGGAGAGATCCTTCATTTCAAACGTTTTGCCGGGTCCGACGCCGATGCTGGCGAGCTTGGCGCGGATCCCCGCCTCTTCGGGGCTGGGCGGAATGTACCGCAGCGCAAAATCGAGTACTTCGAAGAACTCCGATTTCGCGATGTCCGCATTGGCCTTCATGTAATTGATTGCGGGCGGCGCCGGAGGCGCGGGCTGCTTGAGGTATGCGGAGAGGGGCTGCACCTTGTATCCAGCCTGGACTTTCACAACGTTGGGCATGTCAGCCGGATTGAAAAGTTGGGTGCGGAAAATTAAGGTCGAGAAGGGCGTCGTCGAATGAAAGACTTGCTTGATGCGCGGAGGCGTCACACCCGTCCAATCAGGCCCAACAATCATGTAGTCGCCCGGACCCGTGCCGGTGGTCCGGCTGCCAATGTAGCCGTAATTGAAGGTATTCGCATCGGTCAGTTGCACGGAGTAGTAGCGCGGCTTCGGGACCGCAGGAACCGACACCACAGTCGGTTCGGCACGTAGGTCTATCTCCATCATCGAGTACGGCGTATCGCTGTTGGGCGTGATGACCGCCGTGTCTTTGGGGGTAAACACCCGCGCTTCGTTGAAGAGTGTACCGATGGGCGCCTTGTATTGCGACGAGGTTGGATCCACGAACAATTCGTAGGCGGAGGTGTAGTACATCACGATCGGCAGCCCGAAGACGAAGCCTTCCTGGGCGATTGCTTTGACTTCTTCGATGCTGGGACGGTCTTTCTCCGTTTTCTCAGCAGTGGAAACGGCATCATTCTTCGGCGAGCACGCGACAAGGAAAAGCGTCGCGATGATAGTGGCCAATCCTCGACCGAAAGATATTCTTTTTATCGTTTTCACTTTGGGGATCACCAGATGCACACGTGCAAGCCAGCGCAGTGTATAGGCGTTGTGCGGCCCGGGTAACTGGCAAAACTAACAGTCGGGAAATTGATAGCTGTTGCTAAGAAGCCATAACGCTCAGAACCCTTTACATCCCGAGGATGAGCGTCGTGGCGGTTCCGGTGGCGCAGAAGCGATGGGCCACCCCAATTCAATTTTTTTCGTGACAGTTTTGTTCCACGCGGAAGTGCAGCGATCCCCTCGGCAGGCTTTCCCACGGTTTCGCCGCAGGTCGCATTCTCGCGTTTCTTCGCGGCTGCGCCCTCACCGTTTTGTTCCACACCGGCGCCAAGAGTCCTTCCACCTGGTGCCATCGACGCCTGCGAGCCTGGGTGTTCTTTCCCGGGGCTATGAGGGATTGGTCGCTTGGCGACGGCGAGATGCCATCGCGTAAACGGTGCAAGGCAGAGATTGGCCCATCCTTTCCATCGATCAACACAGCCGGGCAGGATAAAAGCATGGGCCATCCTACCCAGCGGGCTACTACGGAGTCAGGTTGAACTGTACGGTGTTGGAGTTCATGCCTCCAGTGCGAACGTAGACCGGAATTAATCCCCAAAACATGAGGTCGTCCGCGGTCACAGAGACCATAAGTTGCGACGGGCTCACGAAGATCGTGGATTGCGCCGTATTGCTCCAGAAGACAATGGCGTCGGTGCCGAAACTACTGCCATTGATGGTCATGGTGAAGGGCACGCTGTTGACGGGCACACTGTTCGGCGTCAACGTCGTTATCGCAGGGGGAGAAAATAGGGCGGCGACGGTGTGCTTACCATTGGGGGGATCTCCCGGGCCCATCCCACATCCGAGGGTAAGCAAGCTTGCGAGCAGAATACTTACTGTCCTCATAACGCCTCCTAAACGGAGGACAGAAGTCTGTCTTCGCGAGTCGCGCTTGTCAAGATGAAAGAGTTTGCAGTTGACGCAAGGATTTGCCGTTCTCGATGCGGCCAGACTGATCCTAATATCGTTTCAGGCCGTCGACGGCGAACTGACGACATTCCTACGGGAACACAGTGAACATGTCGCTCAGATCTTTTTCTTTGGGCGCGTCTCGCAGCAGGGGCTTCACGCCGAAGATCTCTTCCAGGGTACGCAGCATGGAACCGTGAGTGTAATGAGTCTGGTTGGAATAGCCTTTACCCTTGGCGAACGGCGACAGCACGATCGTCGGAATGGGGCCGTCTCCGCTGTCGGCTTCGTCCCAGGTAATGAAGAGTGCGCCACCCTTCTTGAATGCCGCTGACTTTAGGATTGCCGGGACGTTGTGGGCGAGCCAGGTGTCGCCGTGGGCAATCGGATCCCCGCCGCAGTCGTCGTGCATATCGTCGCAAAGATTCGGCGTGATCCAATTGTATTGCGCCACGGTGTCGTTCTTCAGATCGGTGGCCAGTTCCGTGTAGGGCCGGAGATGAGCAATGCAGTACTTCGATTTACTGTCCAGATGATTGGTGACGTCGTCAAAGTAGGCAAATGGTTCGTGCCGGACGGCGTACTCCCCATTGTCGCTGAGCGGGCAGATCTTGCCGGTTGTGTTCTCGAGGTACGCCTTCCACGAGATATTTGCGTTCTTCAGCAAAGTCACCAGATGCTCCTTGGTGCTCTGATGATTTTGACTGGGTGGGCCATCGTTGTAGATGCCAAAGTTCGTTCCGGCCTCCAGCCACAGATAGTTGGGCAAGCTGGGATGGTTGTTTGGAGGATTGAAGTATTGTTCGGCGTGCGACGCAATGGGAATCAGGGTCTTGTTGATGTAGGGCGCCGCCGGGTTGCCTTTGATATCCAGATTGCCGTCGCCGGTCCAGTTGTGATTCTCCATCAGAATGATGAACACGGTCTGAATGTGATGCTTGGCCGGGGCACTTGCGTTGTCGGCGGCGAATAGGTTCATCGGAGAAGCCAAGGCCATACATGCGGAGACTGCGGCGGTCAGCAATTTACAAACCAGGTTGCGAGTCATCTCTTGCTCTCACCTCGATCGATTAAGACTCGTGGGTGCGACCCACGTGCCGCACAGAAGTATACCCTGACGGAGTCTTGGGAATTCGGTGATCTGCAGTATGCTCTCTTCTTCCTCTGGTCATCCTGAGACAGCGCAGACCTTCGCAAAGCGAAGGCCCGCCAACGGAGGATCTCTGCACTCCTACCTGGGCACCGGCTGGCACTATGCCTCCGGAGCAAAAAGTGCGATCGAGAATAAATCTCGTTGGTCGGCGCGTCGTCGTGGGAGGGTTGGCTTGTATCTGGTGGAGCACGGGCGCCTCAGTCGATGTTTCCCGAATTGGGACATGACTGAAAATAATCTGCGCCATTGCCCGGCCTCTATCTTTCCACTCGTGATACTCTACGAAGGTAGGAGATAACTCCTCGCGAATAACAACCGGCGTAGCCTTCGGGCTGCGCTTTTTTGTTGTTGGCGCAAAATGGGACGAAGGGACATTCGGATGACGATGGAAATCGAGCAAGAGTCGGGGCTTACGATATTTGCAGCCAAGGGTTGGCTGGGAGAAGTAGACACCCATAGCACGCGGAAGTGGGCTGGCGAGCAAGCTGAGGCCACTTTTTTGAATAAGGCAACCAGCCTCGGATTGAGCGTGTCCAAGCCTTGGGGGGACAGCGAGCGCTATGACTTGATCGTGGGTTCCGGGTCGCGGTTGTCGCGGGTGCAGGTGAAGTCAACCGCATCCCAGCACGCGGGAAGATGCAGGTTCAGCATCAACGCGCGCGGGTGTGCAGCCCAGTATACAGAGGACGAAATCGATTTTCTGGCGATCTATATTGTGCCGCTTGACCTGTGGTACATAATTCCAGTCAGGGCGTGTCTGAACCGGCGTAGTCTGCGCCTCTCCCCCAAAGCGAAAAAGTTCCGCGGCCGCTACGAGAAATACCGCGAAGCCTGGTGGCGGCTACAGAGCAGAAAGTAGCCAAGGAGGCCAATGTAGGCGCGAGCGTCTTCGCTCGTGCTGCCTCGTCCGGGCAGCGCCGCAAGGAATTCCGACGCTCTGCCCTGCCCAAAAAAGGGTGCCCCGTCCTTCTCGCGTTCTCTGCGAGAGGGCGGGGCCTTTAGACACCACGCCGCAATTTGTCATCCTGAGGAAGCGCAGGCCGTCGCAAAGCGAAGGCCTGCCAACGAAGGATCTCTGCACTTCTGCCGCGAGGCACCGGCCCAGCACTATGCAAATCGGGGAAGACACCGCGGCCGAGGTTGAATCTCGCTGGACACCGCGTCGTCGTGAGCAGCTTGGCGTGTATCCGGTGGTCCGCCGCCGCGATATCAGCTAAAAACCCGCATTGCATTCGTAGCTAGCAGTGATAGCATTGACAGCATGGCAACATTAACTATTCGGCAACTTGACGAGAAAACCAAGACCCGGCTGCGGGTCCGGGCGGCGCATCACGGACGTTCGATGGAGGAAGAAGCCAGGGAGATCCTTCGTTCCGCTCTAACCGCTGCATCCCCGGCTAAGGGCAACCTGGCGGAAACCATCCGCCGGCGCTTTGCCGCCCTTGGGGGACACGAACTTAAGTTGCCGCAACGCGACCCGATGCGCCCGGCTGCGGAATTTGGCGAATGATCATCCTCGACACCAATGTGCTCTCGGAACTCATGAGGCCCATGCCTTCTCCTCGGGTTGTGGCCTGGGTTGCGAAACAACCCGCAACCGAACTCTTTACGACCTCAATCACCGAGGCAGAAATCTTTTATGGGCTTGAGTTGCTCGCCAAAGGCAAGCGCCGCGAAGGCTTGCTGACAGCGGCGGAGGCTATGTTTGCCGAGGACTTGGCGGGCCGCGTCCTCGGGTTCGACAGCGACGCAGCCCGAGCTTTTTCCAGGATCGCCGCCCACCGCCGTGCCCTCGGCAGGCCGATCAGCCATGCCGACGCGCAGATCGCCGCCATCGCCCAAGTGCGAGGGGCGAAGCTCGCCACCCGCAATGTTGTAGACTTCGAGGATTGTGGTCTTGATGCCGTTGACCCCTGGCATGGTTCGTAAAGGCCCGTTGGGATTGGCGTGGTCCGGGGGCTGGCCCAGGCTTTCACCCCGTAAAAAAAGGGGTGCCCCGTCCTTCTCGCGTTCTTTGCGAGAGGGCGGGGCTTTTAGAGGCCAGCCCGCGCCCAGCAAGATTTAGTGTTCGTCCGTCACAGCGGAACTTTCCACGGGGGGGCTGGCCCAGGCTTTCGCACCACCCCAAAAAAATGGGTGCCCTGTCCTTCTCGCGTTCTTTGCGAGAGGGCGGGGCTTTTAGAGGCCTACCGGCGACCGCAAAACTTGTTGTTCGTCCGTCACAGCGGGAGTTCGTACAAGGAAGTAATCTCATTCCCATGCCTTGGGGACTGAAGAGATATCAGCAGACTGGAGACATTCACTTCATTACCTTCAGCTGTTATCGCCGTGCGCCTCTGCTGGGGTGCGGGCTGTCGCGCGACATAGTCGTTGTCACATTGGAAAGAGTACGCCGTTGGTACGGATTCTACTTGACTGGATTTGTCGTTATGCCCGAGCATGTGCATCTGTTGCTGAGCGAGCCGGAGCGAGGCAACTTGGCGGTAGCCCTGCAAATGCTCAAGCAAGTGGCGTCGCAAAAACTGAATGGCCACGGAGAAGACCGGGGTGCCCTGCCCTTCTCGCGCTCTGTGCGAGAGGGCGGGGCCCTTAGAAGCCACGACCCCTTCTGGCAACGCCGGTACTATGACTTCAACGTTTTTCGTGAATCGAAACTGACCGAGAAATTGGATTATATGCATCAAAACCCGGTCCAGCGTGGGTTGGTTGCTCGTCCGGAAGATTGGAAGTGGAGCAGTGCCCGACACTATGCTACCGGGGAAGAATGCGGCGTGGAGATCGAATCTCACTGGACAGCGCGCCGACGCGAGCAGCTTGGATTATATCCGGTGGTTCGCCGCCGCGATGTCGGCTAAAAGCCCCGCCCTCTCGCACAGAACGCGAGAAGGGCAGGGCACCCGATTTTGGGTGTAGTGAAAGCATGGGCCAGCCCCCCGAGGGCCAGCCCCCAAGTACGAATGGGACGAGGAGCAATAAAATATAAGGAGCAGCGGAAAAAGTGGAAAACGAGCGTAGAATCCTTTTTGGAGAAGTATCCCCCCCCGCGTAATTCCAAGTTGGCGTCCTACAGATGCTCTCTCTGACGGAGGAAATGAGTATGACAGACCAGAGACCTTGTTCTTGCGGCGGCTCGAACGAGAACTGCAACATATGTTACGGACGAGGTTTCGTCGAAGGCGGATATCGAACGAAAGAGTTTCCTGTCGGAAGTCATCGCAAACTTATCCGAACGACGACCCGGTTTTCGACGCAAAGCTGCCCCCTATGTAACAGCCAGGTTCGAGAAGACAAGTTGCGGGCGCACATGACCAAGAGGTGTCCCCAGAGAACGGCCACGTCATCCACGCTGAACCCTATGAAATGCCCAGCGTGCGACTTCACCGGCAATACCGACGAACTCAGCAGGCACTTTCTCCTGGCGCATGGAATACGCGAAATCAAGGGACAGAAACACGGAAGAATCCGACTGCCTATCGCTAGAGTCGCAGGAAGTTCGCATCCCGTTCGGATAGAGAAAAGGAAGAAGAAGAAAAAGCAAAACACCGCCGCGGCGACTGCCCAGCATTCGGCAAATATGTCGCGGGAGTCGTTACGACATAAGGGCAAAATCGAGGCTGAGATTCCGTCGTGGCGGAACAATCTTGACGCGACTAAGGACTACGGGTATCCAGCGCGAGAATCGGGGCGCTATGGCTCTCATCCGTCGCACGACGGTTTCGACGATGAATCCAAACCGTAATCTTAGGTAGCGAGACGTGAACAGGGCACACGCCAGCTCAGGAGGTGAAGCGTGAAAAGTCAGGGCGATTGGAGCAACGTTGCCGCACAGTGGCATGAACCCCTGCTGAACGCGATGGTTGGCCTTAAGGGCACCAAGATGACGACCGCCGAAATCAACAAGGTTATAGGAAAAATTCCAAACGTAGGAAACAGTGCGCAATTCATACAGCCGTCCGACCACTGTCGGAACAGTACGAACCGTGGTGCATGTTCTTGCGCCGAGACGGATGGAGCTATCTTCGAAAAACTCCATCGTGGTTTGTACCTTGTAAGATCGCCTGCCGCGACCGTTAGAAACTCCACTCCAAATGCCTGCCCGGCACCAGTAAGGGTAGTCGCCGCCACGCAAGGTCGAGGTGACGGGACTCATGAGATGTGGAACAGCAACGATCCTGGTCTCTGGCAGAAAGCTCTAAACCGTTATTGGACCTTCGTGAAACCCTCTAATCTTGCGCTTGAAAAGGAGATGGAGCAATTGGATGCGGAAACGGTCAAGGTAACGAACCCGCAGGAGTGGTACGGGTTCTTGCTGGAAAAATACTTTCGCTGGAAGTACACTGCCCCGAACCGCTATGCCTCGACGACCAAAATACTCAGGAGCTATGCGGAGAACAACGAGCTACCTGCCCTCCATGCGATTAAGGAGCGGCTGTTCGCGTTGGATAAGGGCAACATTCAGCAATGCCTAGCTCTCGCCAGTTCGATCAGAGGACTCGGGACTGCCGGGGCATCTGGCTTACTGGCAGTGCTTTTCCCCGCGCACTTCGGAACCGTTGACCAGTTTGCGGCGAAAGCACTTGTAAAGGTTCCAGAATTGCCAGAAAGAGATCTGATTGCAGCCATGAATCCTGAGTCCCTGAAGCTCGACGAAGGTGCCATCCTCATCCGAATCATGCGCCGCAAGGCGTCGGAACTGAATCGAGCGTTCTCGACCACAGAGTGGACTCCTCGGAAAGTGGACATGGTTCTGTGGACCTGTGCGAGATGATGTTCCGCTTGGGGGCTGGACCAACCTAACTCTCTAAAGTATCCTCAAGGTGCCCCGTCCGAGCTCCGATTGGGCGTAGGGTTCCTCGGCTGAACGCATCCCTTCGCTTCACACCGCCGCTGGCTGCGCCACTTCCTGCAATGCTGCCGCGAATGCGTTGATGGCCTGATCGATCTGCTGGCGGGTGATGATTAGCGGGGGTTGGAAGCGGATCACGTTGCCGTAGACACCTCCTACGCCGACCAGGACGCCGTTGCGTAGCAGGGCGTCGCGGATGGCTTCGGCTTCGGTGGTGGCTGGGGTTAGCTTTTCGTCTTTCACCAGTTCTACGCCGATCATCAGGCCGAGGCCGCGGACGTCTCCGATGATTGGGTGCTGCTTTTGCAGGGCGCGGAGTTTGGTCATGGCGTAGTTGCCGGTTTCGGTGGCGCGGGCTGGAAGATTTTCTTTCTCCATGAAGTTGATGTTGGCGAGGGCGGCGGCGCAGGAGATGGGATTGCCTCCGAAGGTGGAAAGATGGTCGCCGGGTTTGAAGGCGGCGGCAATTTCGGGGCGCGTGGTGAAGGCGCTCAGGGGGAATCCGTCGGCGATGCCCTTGGCGGTGACCAGGATGTCGGGGACGACGCCGTAGTGCTCGATGGCGAACATCTTGCCGGTGCGGGCGAAGCCGGATTGGACCTCGTCGGCGATGAAGAGGATGCCGTGCTGGTCGAGGACTTTCTTTACCTCTTTGAAATAGTTTAGCGGCGGACAAATGATGCCGCCTTCGCCCATGACCGGCTCGGCGATGAATGCGGCTACGTCGCCTGAGGTGGCGAAGCGGACCACGTCATCGATGGCTTTGGCGCATTGGCGACCGCATTCGTCGGGGTCGTTGCGCCATTGCGAACGGTAGGAGTAAGGCGCGGGGGCGAAAGCGATGCCGGAGGCGTAGGGGCCTCCGCGTTTCTTGCGGCCCTGGTTGCCCGTGATGCTCAGGGTGCCCCAGCTTCGTCCGTGGAAGCTGGCATGGAGCGAGATGTATTCGTGCTTGCCTGTGTAGAGACGAGCCAGCTTCATCGCGCCTTCGATGGCTTCGGCGCCTCCATTCCCGAAGAATGTTTTGGTCAGACCTTTGGGGGCGATTTGCGCGATCTTTTCGGCTAGATCGGCTACCGGCTTCACGTGATAAATGTACGACGAACAGTGGACCAGCTTTTCCATCTGGGCTTTGGCGGCGGCAAGGACTTGGGGATTGCAGTGTCCGGCGTTTACGACTGAGATGCCGGCGAAGCAGTCTAGATACTCGCGGCCGTTTTCGTCGGTGACCGTTACGCCGCTGGCTTTGTCGATCACGATGGGCACGACCTGCTTCATGAAGCCGGTCATTACATAGTCTTTGTATTTTTGAATGGTGTCGGACATGAATTTCTCTAAGCCTCGGAAAGTCTTGGTGGCCTCTTCAAAAGGCGTTAACCACAAAGGACACGAAGGTACACAAAGGAAAGCGATCGCATCAGAACTTGCGCGAGTGTTCTTTTGCCCAGCGTTCTACTACTACTTTTTTCTCGGTGTAGAACTCGACGGCGTCGCGGCCTTGTCCGTGCAGGATGCCGAAAAAGCTGTCTTTCCACCCGCTGAATGGAAAATAAGCCATGGGCGCGGCCACGCCGATGTTGATGCCAATATTTCCTGCAGGCGCTTCGTAGCGGAAGCGTCGCGCCGCCGCGCCACTCGAAGTAAATAACGACGCCTGATTGCCATATTTGCTGCGTTCGAGAAATGCCAGGGCCTCGTCCAGATCGCGAGCATGAATCAGGCTCAAGACCGGGCCGAAGATTTCTGTGTCGGCTACGTCGCTGGTGGGCGACACATCATCGAGAATCGTTGGCTTCACGAAGTTTCCTGCTTCATACTTTGAGATCTTCGGATTGCGGCCGTCCAGCAGAACTTTCGCGCCTTGCTTCTCGCCTGCGGCGATCAGAGAGTGAATTCGCGCCTTGCTCTGCTCGCTGATGACAGGGCCCATCTGGACGCCTTCTTCGAGGCCATTGCCTACACGCAAGTTTGCCGCGGACTCGGTGATGGCATCGCGAAAGGTTGTTTGCGCTTCACCGATTGTGACCGCGACCGAAACCGCGAGACAACGCTGGCCGGCGCAGCCGAAGGCGCTGTCGCTGATGATCTGAGTGGCCATCTTCATGTCGGCGTCGGGGAGAACGATCACATGATTTTTCGCGCCACCCTGGCACTGGGCACGCTTTCCAGTGGCCCCCGCGCGTTCATAGACATATTTCGCAACCGGAGTTGAACCGACGAAGCTGATGGCGCGCACCTTGGGATGATCGAGCAGCGCGTTGACGACTGCCTTTCCGCCGTTTACTAGGCTGACCACGCCCTTGGGTAAGCCGGTTTGAGCGAGCAATTCATAGGTGCGCTGGATGGTGAGCGGCACGCGCTCAGAGGGTTTGAGGATGAAGGTGTTGCCGCAGGCGATGGCGTAGGGCAGAAACCAGAACGGAACCATGCCGGGGAAATTGAATGGCGTGATCGCTGCCACAACGCCGAGCGGCTGGCGGATCATCATTTCGTCGATGCCGCGCGCGACGTCTTCAAGGTTGTAGCCTTGCATCATCATCGGAATGCCGCAGGCGACCTCGACGTTCTCGATGGCGCGGCGCCATTCGGCTTTGGCCTCTGTGTAAGTCTTGCCGTTTTCTTGGGTGATAATGCGGCTGAGTTCGTCGATGTGATCTTCCAGAAGCTGCTTCAACTTGAATAGCGGTTGAATGCGGTCTTCCGGAGGAGTGCGGCGCCACTCGGGATAGGCCGCGGCGGCGGCGTCCACGGCGGCATTGACTTCAGTAGCGTCGGAGAGTGGAGCCTTCGCAATGGTCTCGCCGGTCGCGGGATTGATAACGTCGATCCATTCTGCAGCGTTGGATTCGACCCATTGCCCGTTGACATAGTTTGGAACTTTGGTTAGCGGTGGTGCTGCAATGGTCATGGAGTAAAACCTCTGCTATTTCGAAATTCTCGTGCTGCCTGCCGAGTTTTGCTCGGTCCGACGGACGAGGGCGTCCGCCGCTACGTGATCATGGTCGCGACAAGGCCCTTTTTCTCGGACGCCGTTCGCAACGCAGACTCCAGCACGTCGAGGGCCTCGTCCATTTGCTCGTCGGTCACGACCAGAGGAACCAGAACCCGGATCACGTTGGAATATGAACCTGCCGTGATTGTAATCAAGCCGTGTTCGTAGCAGTATTGCGTGATCTCTTTGGTTTCGTCCGCTGCCGGTTCCCGCTTGTCGGACGACTTGACGAGTTCAATGGCCTGCATTCCGCCCAGGCCACGGACCTCGCCGATGATCGGCCAGGGCTTTTGCCATTCTTTGGCGCGGTTCTGGAATTTGTTTCCGATCTCGTTGGCGCGAGCCAGAAGGTCTTCCTGGTGGAAGATGTCCAGCACAGCCAGTGCGGCTGCGCAGGAAAGCGGATTGCCGGCGAATGTCCCGCCGAGTCCTCCTGGTCCGGGTGCGTCCATGATTTCGGCGCGCCCCGTGATCGCAGCCAGCGGCAGGCCGCCGCCCAGCGACTTGGCTGTAACCAGAATGTCGGGCTCGATGCCGTAATGTTCGCTGGCAAACATGGTGCCGGTTCGGCCAAAGCCGCTCTGAACTTCGTCGGCGATAAACAGCACGCCGTGCTTGCGGCAGATATCGATCAGAATGCGAAAGAAGTCGGGCGGGGGAACGACAAATCCTCCTTCACCCAGAACTGGCTCGGCAATCACGGCAGCCACATCTTCGGATGCAACCACGCGCTTGAAGGTATCTTCCAAGTGCCGAGCGCAAAACAAATCGCACGATGGATATTTCAGGGAATAGGAGCAGCGATAACAATAAGCGTATGGAATACGGTACACATCACCGGGGAAAGGCGCGAACCCGGCTTTGTAGGGATGAGTTTTGCTGGTAAGCGCCAGGGTCATCATGGTGCGGCCGTGGAAGGCGTCTTCAAACGCGATAATGCCGGAGCGTCCCGTGTGGGCCCGCGCGATCTTCACCGCATTCTCCACGGCTTCGGCGCCGCTATTCACAAAGAAGGTCTTCTTGGGAAATTTGCCGGGGGTGATTCGATTCATTCGCTCGGCGAGCCGGACGTAGTTCTCATATGGCGTCACTTGCACGCAGGTGTGCAGAAACTCGTCGAGTTGCTCGCGGATGGCGGCGATCACCGGGGCACGACGATGCCCAATGTTGAGGCATCCGATGCCTCCGGCGAAATCGATGTAGCGGTTTCCGTCGACATCTTCGAGCCAGGCGTCTTCGGCTTTGGCGACGTACACTGGGGTTCCATGCGACAGCCCGCGCGGAACCGCGGTGCTGCGCCGCTCGGCCAGTGCTCTGGATTTCGGTCCCGGGATTGGAGTCTTTAGTTGAATGGTTGCCATCTGAATTCTCAGTTCTTGTCGTTGGTCGTTAGTCATTGGTCGTTTGTCTTTGGTCGTTGGCCCGAACGACCAACGACTAATGACCAACGACTATTCTCAGTACCATCCGATTGGGGCTTCGTTTAAGTTTATGTGCACTTGTTTGGTTTCGAGATATTCTTCGATTCCCCAGGGGCCGAGTTCGCGCCCGAAGCCCGATTGTTTGTAACCTCCCCAGGGAGCTTCCACGTAAGTTGGTTGCATGTGGTTCACCCAGACGATTCCGGCGCGCAACGACTTCACGATCCGGAATGCTTTGAAGATGTCGCGTGTCCACACGGCGGCCGCGAGACCGTAGGGCGAGTCGTTGGCAATCTTCAGTGCGTCTTTTTCGTCTTCGAATGGGATTACGGCGGCGACCGGACCGAAAATTTCCTCGCGGGCGATGCGATCGTTGTTGGTCACGTCATAGAAGATCGTCGGTTCGATGTAGAAGCCCTTGGCAAACTTCTCGGCGCGTCCGCCGCCTGTGGCCAGTTTGGCTTCTTTCTTGCCCAGTTCTTGATACGAGCGGACCCGGTCGTACTGGTCCTTGCTGACGACGGGGCCCATCTTGGTGTCGCGATCGAGCGGTGCGCCCAGCTTGATCTTTTTCGCTTTCTCGGTCATGGCATCAACAAATTTCTTGTAGATGGGCTTTTGCACCAGGATGCGGCTACCGGCGGAGCAAACTTCGCCCTGGTTGATGAATACGCCGAAGAGTGCTCCGTCGATGGCAGCTTCGAAGTCGGCGTCGGCGAAAAAGATGTTGGGAGACTTGCCACCCAGTTCAAGTGTGACTCGCTTTACGGTATCAGCCGCCTGTTTGACGATAATCTTGCCCACCGCTGCGCTGCCAGTGAAGGCGATCTTGTTCACGTCGGGATGTTGCACCAAGGGCGCACCGCAGCTTTCGCCGAATCCGGTGATGACGTTGACCACACCCGGCGGCAAACCGACGTCGGTTAGCCAGTTGGCCATTTCGAGCGCGGTGATGGGGGTTTGTTCGGCCGGTTTCAATATGCAGGTGCAGCCCGCGGCCAAGGCGGGCGCGAGTTTCCATGCTGCCATCAGCAGGGGGTAGTTCCAGGGAATAATTTGACCTGCTACGCCGATGGGTTCCTTTAGCGTGAGGCTCACGGCATTATCCGGGACGGGATTCACGAATCCCAGAATCTTTGTGGCTAGGCCGCCGTAATATTCGAAGCAAGTCGCCACGTCGGTAATATCGAATTCGGCTTCGACGATGGGCTTGCCGGTGTTGCGGGATTCGAGTTCGGCGAGCATGGCCGTGTTCTGGCGGATTTTGTCGGCGAGACGGAACAGGACGCGTCCGCGTTCCTGCGCGGTGGTTGAAGCCCAAGGTCCAGTTTCAAAGGCAGCCTTCGCTGCGGCTACGGCGCGGTTGACGTCATCGGCATTCGCCTCGGGAACCTGGGCGATCACGTCTTCTGTGGCTGGATCGTAGACTGGGAAGGTCTTATGAGATTGACTGTCCACCCATTCGCCGTTGACATACATCTGATAGGTGCGAACGTCAGCTTTTACTCCACCTGGCATGATTTCGATCCTCCTGCCTTTCCCTCAGGGCCTGAAGGCCCAATTTATCGACTCAATGGCACGACTAAAGTCGTGCCCTCCCGTTTGCTTCGATGGGCGAGTCGCCCGTCTCCGCACGAACTGGTTCCGCAGTTTTCAGCCGGCTATATCCGAAGAAGAAAAACACTGCCAACGCGATAAAGCCCAGCGTGATGCCAAACATACTGACTTCGTACTTCCACAGCGACGTGATCTGCTTGGCCGGGAAGAATGCGACGACGATCGCTAGCGCCGTTGTGACTAATCCAGCCACACCCGCAAACATGAGTGTTCCCCTGCCGTAGCATCCTTGAAGGGACCCCCGCACCGCAAACTTGATCAAGGCTGCAAAAACATAGAGAAACGGAACCAACTGCAGCACGACTGCGGCGGACAACATTTTCTGGAACGCTTCCTGCACGCCTCCGGAGAGGGTGAAGTTGAGGATGATCAGGACGAGCGAGACCAGGCCCTGCACGATCAGGGCGACGTAGGGAGTCGCGTACCGGGGATGAACTTTTCCCATCGCCGCGGGCATGTAGGAATCGAGGCCAGCAACGAAGGGTATGCGGGCAGAGCCTCCCATCCAGGCAGAACCAATGCCTGCGATGGACAAACTCAGCATGACCGCGAAGGGCGCGATGATCCAGGCTACACCGACCTTGCCAGCCATATGGCTGACCGCTTGCACGATCCCTTGCAGTACGTTGATGTCGTTCTTTCCGATGGCGATCAGGAGGGTAAGCGTCGCGCCCACGTAGAGAGCGCCGGAGATCATGCCTCCCCATGCCACGGCTCCGGGAAGGATTTTTTGGGGTTCGCGGATTTCATCGCCCATGACGGAGGCAAGTTCCAGTCCCACCAAGCCGAAGCAAATCACTCCGAATGAGTTCAGAACAAACTTGGGGTCCGCAGGAATTCTGAAATCCGCGGCTGTAACCGGAGTTCCAAAGCGCAACCAAGCAGTGATACCCAATCCAATTAGGACCGCGGCGGCAACAAAGGTGCCGATCGCCCCCAGGTTGTTCAGCCACTTGCCTACACTTAGTCCGACGATGTTGAGCACGGTGAGAAACGCCAGGAGAGCGACGGATGCCAGCATCGCGAAGTTCTTATCGTCGGCAAGAGCGGCGTGGCCGGGACCCATGGCGAAGACGGAGACGCCGACGAAGTACAGCATCACCGTGGGGACGTACAGCATATTGTTCGTCCAATAACACCAGCCGGAGAGGAATCCGTGGAAGTCTCCGAAGACTTCCTTTGCCCAGAGGTAAACACCTCCTTCGCCCGGATAGCGGTGAGCCAGTTCGATAACGGCGATGCCTTGGGGCCAGAAGAAAAGGAGCAAGGCGATGATCCAGAGCCAGACCGTGACACCGCCGTTGGCGGCGATCGAGGGGACGACGTTCAGATTGAAGACAGCTACTACGAAGAGCAGGACTAAGTCCCGACGGCCGAGGACGCGCTTCAGGTGCGGTTGGGTGCCGTCTTGGGCGTTGGCTGACAAAAGCGCAGTCCTCGGTCTTTGATCTTCTCTTCTCTCTGCGTTGTCATCCCGAGCAAGGCGAGGAACCTGCCGTGCGCAAGCGGAACAGGAGATTCCTCGCTTCGCTCGGAATGACAAAATCGCAAACAGGGCTGTCGCGTCGCGAGTCCCCGCTGTTGCCAGATTCTCTCAGTGCGCCACTACTTCGGCTGTCCGTTCCTGCTGAGCTTTGGCCAGCGCGGGCGCCACATCTTCGAAGGCTGCGAGATGCTTGTCGATGTCGGCGTCAGTGTGCTGGACCGAGATTGTCCATTGCTCATCCCACCAGTACGGTTGCGGCATGACTCCACGATTCACCATGGCGAACCAGTAGTGGCGCCATAGGTCGATGTCCACCGCGGTCCAGTCGCGGTAGTTGCGAATCTCTTTGGGATAGAGCATGAGAGCTCCGTTCGCCCCTGCGCTCGCGATGTACGCTTGCAAGCCCACCTTCGCGATGGTCTTGCGATAGCCTGCCGCCAGTTTGTCGCTGAGCTTGTCGACGTGCGCGTAGTTCTCGCGGGTGAGCACCTCGCGGAATGTGGCGAGGCCCGCGGCCATCGAGACCGGGTTCGTATTGTAAGTGCCGCCGTGAAAAACTTTGTGCTCTGAGATCAGGTTCATCACGGATTTGTGCGTGCCGAATGCGGCTAGCGGCAAGCCGCCTCCGATCGATTTGGCGAGGCAGATCATGTCGGGCTTCACGCCAAAATATTCGGAGGCTCCGCCCCATCCGAGCTTCGCTCCCGTCTTTACTTCGTCGAAGATCAGCAGAGCGCCGTTCTTGGTCGCGATATCTCGTAAGCCTTCGAGGAATCCCGGCTGCGGCATGCAGAGTCCGACATTCATCATGATTGGTTCAAGGATAATGGCGGCAATTTCGCCGGGATTCTGCTTGAAGCGAAGCTCGACGCTGGCGAGATCGTTGAAGGTGGCGACGGGAACGTTGGCAATGCTTGCCTTGGGCACACCCAAACCACCTGGGACTGAGGTGGGGGCATTCACGTCACCGAACTCCGGGGCATGGGGTTTTACGCTGACCAGCGCGGCGTCGTGCAAGCCGTGGTATCCGCCTTCGAATTTGAGAACTTTGTCGCGGCCCGTTGCGGCGCGAGCGAGGCGGATGGCATGCATCGTCGCTTCCGTGCCACTGCTGCCAAAGCGAACCATCTCAACTGGAAAACGATTGCAGATTTCTTCGGCAAGTTCCCACTCCATGTCGTGAGGCATGCCGAACATGGTTCCGGTGCTCAGGCGTTCTTCGACGGCCTTCATCACCGCCGGATGACAGTGCCCTGCCATCAGGGCGCCGAAACATAAGTTGTGATCGAGGTAGTCGTTGCCATCGAGGTCGCGGAAATGCGAGCCACTGCCTTCCTTCACGAAGATTGGGTAGGGATCGTAAGCGCGATAGTTGCTGGCAACACCCAGCGGGATGCGTTTCAGGTTTTTCTTGTGGGATGCGGCGGACTTGGGCGTGCGACGCTCGAAGGTATCGAGCTCCTTTTGCAATTCGGGGTACATCCGGGTCTCCAGGAATCTCAAGCCGATTGATCGGCCATTAGAATGTGCCGGGCAGCCGCGGCCGCCCGGTCTCAGGCTAGAAATAGAACTTTAAAGCAAACTGCACCAGGCGCGGATCCTGGGCTTGTGTAATCTTACCAAACTCCGTTGGGCCGTCGGAGAAGTGTCCGTCCGGATTGTAGAAATTGGTATGGTTGAAGATGTTAAAGATCTCCGCTCGGAACTGGAAATATTTGTCCTCGGTGACCGCGATTTTCTTGTGCACGGCGAAGTCCCAGTCGATCAAGCCAGGACCGCAGCAGATGCTGCGCTGGGTGCCGATATTGAATTGACCTAAGGTTGGATCCTGGAAGTCGTTGGGATTGAACCAAAAGCTGCCATTCTTCTTGGGGTCCAGCTTCTGGAATGGCGCTACCTGCTGCGGCGCCTCGGTGCCGAGAAAAAAGATGCTGGCGATCAACTCGTTGTCATTCTCGGTGTCGAGGCGGATCGGGAAGCCGCTCTGAAATTGGGTGATGCCGGAGACAGCCCAGTCATTTAACAACTTTCCAGCGACACCCTGGTGCTCTGGTATCGGCAGTTGCCAGTCGTAGCTGATCACGAAGCGTTGATGGGAATTGAACAGCGAGAGGGCGCGGCTGGAAGCATAGTTGAACGGGTTGAGGGTTTCCTCAAACGTCGACCCATCGTCCATGGACTTGCTTAACGTGTAGGATGCTTGGAACTGCAAGCCGTGAGAGAAGCGCTTTTCGAGCATCGCCTCGAAGGCGTTGTAAGCGGAATTGGCGATGGTGTCTTCGGCGAAGATCGAACTGAACACCGGAACTCCATCCGCGGGACACCCCCCTCCCGTAACCGGGTTGCAGGTCGGCGAGGAGTAGGGGCGCAGGCCCACGAACTGCAGGGTCTGCCCCGTGCCATTTACGATTTGCCCGCTGGGCATATGGAATTGGTAGCCCTGCGGAACTGTCACGCTCCACTGCGTGTCCTGCAGGAAGGGACCACACTGCGTCGGCGTTCCGAACGAAGTGACATTGTTCGGATTCAGGTTGTAAATGTTATACATGTCCAGGCACGTCTGGGGACTTGACGGATTTATGTCGTGGGAAGCCAGCAAACGATGCCCCTCCGACCCTACGTATCCGACCTGCATCATCAGATCCCGTGTAAGTTGCCGCTGAATGGTGAGGTTGTACTGAGAGGTGTACTGCGTGCGCAAGTGCGGTTCGAACTCACCGTAGAGGAGAAGCGGGCGAAACAGCGAATAATCCACCGGTTGACCGGGCGTCGGTGTGAGTACTCCATTGAAGGGGTTCGGTGCGGGCGTTCCTCCGGCCTGGTAAACGAATGGAGTGTTAAAGAACGTATCGTAGAGCGACGAACTGCCCCCGAACGGGGGCTCCGCGCCGAATTGCGCCAGCACCAGTTCTTCCATCGGGTTATAGAACAGCCCCCAACCGGCGCGAATGCTGGTGTCGCCATTGGCGCCGAAAAGTTTTCTCAGGAAACCGCTGCTGGGATTTGGGCTGTAGGCGATACCAATGCGCGGGGCCCATGCTTTGTAATAGGTGCTCGTCATTGCGGGCGGAACACCCTTATCACCCGGCACCACTAGGCCGGTGGGCGTCACACCGACTGCGTTGCAATCGGAAGTGCTGACCCCGAAATAAGCCTGGCTCAAAGGCGACAAGGCGCAGGGATAAACCGTCGAATTCTGTCCCGGCCGGAAGGTTTCGACGGTTCCCGTGATATCGGTGAGCGGAGTGTTCAACTCCCAGCGAAGGCCGTAGTTGAGAGTCAGATTCGACTTGATCTTCCAGCTATCCTGGAAGAAAGGATAAACCGCGGTGGCACGAATGTCTTCACGCTGCCCGGATCCCTGGGTATAGGTGTCGGACAACCCTAGAAGGAATTCGGCGTAGTTATCGCCGTCCCCGGGAATGATCCCATTCGGTCCGGAATTGTCGAAGGTATATTCGCCGTTGACATCGAAATAATAGTATTGATCAAACCGCGCACGCCGGATATCTGCGCCAAATTTGAACGTGTGGGTGCCTTTCACCCACGTCAAGTTGTCTGCCCACTGAAAACTGTTGCCGGTCTGGGGAAGAAATCCTTCGAAGTTGTTACCAAACGCCGCGCCGCCACTGATGTTGACGTACGGCACTCCGGTGAGGTCCGCGGGCAAGCCGGGAGTGATTCCGCCTTTCCCAGCAGGAATACCGGAGCTGGCCAGAAGACTATTGATGGGCGCGGAATCCGACACTCCTGTGAAGCAGTAAGTCGAGGCTGCTCCGGTGCACGAATCGGTCACCAGATTGTTCGTCTGCGGCTTCAGGAAGCCTTGCTGCCCCTGACGCATGTACGTAAAGCGGAAATCATTCACCACTGCATTGGTGACGGTCCAGGTGTGGCTTATGTTCCATTGCTGAAAACGATTGTCATTAAAGTTGCCAAAGCCAGGAACGGTCGCGCCTGCGGCCTCAAACTCGTTGTAAGGTTGCAGTTGCCGAATGTCGTTGAAGTAATAATAGACGCTCAGATTCTGATGGCTGGTGAGCTTCTGATCAAACCGCACGGTGAACTGATCTCCGTTATCGGTACCTACGGGCACAGATTGGTTGAGACCGTCTCCGACGTTGGCCGTGGGAACAAACTGCTGCATCAGATTGACAGCAACCGGATCCTGGCAAGCTGTCGGAATAACTCCGGTCGGAAAGATCGAGGACCACGCTGCACCCGCCACCGGCGCGGTGCCGCCCAACTGCGCGATTGCGCTCGGACAACTCGTGCCCCCATTCGACCGGCCATTGAGCGCGTCAGCTACGAACTGGTTGGTGATGCCTCCGCCGTCGGCAAAACCGCCGACCCCAGAGAAATCTCCTCCCCTTTGCGCCGTCGTGGGAACGTTTAGCACGGCGCCGGGAGCTCCCTGCCGGATGCGACGACCCTCATAGGAAACAAAGAAGAAACTACTATCCTTCTTTATGGGACCGCCGATCGTCCCGCCAAACTGGTTTTGATTCCACTGCGGTTTGACGGTGTTGAAGTAGCCTTGCGCGTCCAGGACTGTGTTGCGGAAATATTCGAAAAGGTCGCCGTGAAAGTTGTTAGTTCCTGACTTGGTGATCACGTTGACCACCGAACCTGAATTCCGGCCGTACTCGGCGTCGAAAGTGTTGGTAATGACGCGGAATTCTTCAACACTATCCGGAGACGGCTGTACCGTGGGCAGATTCACGAACTGATCATTGGCATCGCCGCCGTTGACGCTGAAGTTGTTGGCGCGCGTGCGGCCGCCGTTCACCGATACCGAACCGGTGTCTTGCGATCCGTAGAACAGGCTGCCGTTGCCGTTTCCGAGCTGGGCTTGCACACCGGGCTGCAGCTGCAGGAACTGATAGGTGTCGCGCGTGTTCAGGGGCAACTCATTCACCGAGCGATTATTAATGACCGCTCCGAGTTGCGTGCTGGTAGTGTCAACCTGAGGAGCCTCAGATGTAACTTCCACAACTTCCTGCGACGCGCCTACTTGCAGCACGGAATTCAGCGTCACGACCTGGTTCACATCGACGACCACGCCCGTCTGGACATTTTTCTTGAAACCGGCCAGCGCAAACTCGACCCGATAACTGCCGGGCACAACCTCCACAAAATTGAAGTCGCCACTGTCATTGCTCTGGCTATCACGGCTTGCGCCGGTGGCCTCGTTTATCAGCGTGACCTTTACGTTGGCCAGAACGGCGCCCGTGGGGTCGGCGATACGTCCGAGAATCCTGCCGCCCGTGCTCTGGGAGAACGCGGGAGCGATTAAAAAGCCAAGTAAACCGACCACAGCCAGCCAATAGGCTGGCGCACGACGCGCCGTCGACGGATGCATGAAAGCCTCCAAACTTGCCGCTGGAAGTTGTCAACAACAACGCTTGCGTGAAAACCAAACCTTGCTATAATTGCGCAAGGTTAGAGAACCCGCCGCACGCTGTCAAGCAAAAAATGGCGCTGTAATAGAGCCCGGAAGAGAGATGGGGAGCGCAGTTTTAGAAATGAAGCCCGCGAACCCAAAACCTTACTTGAAGATCGGCGACGTAGCCCGCCTGGTCGGGGTTTCTCCGTCGGTCATCCGCTCGTGGGAGAGTGTGGGCCTTACCCAACCACATCGCACCATCAGCAAGTACCGCCTCTATACACCCGACGATGTAAAGCTGCTCAAGCGTGCGCGATTCCTGCGCAAGGTCCGCGGACTAAACGCACCCGCCATTGCACAATTGCTCAAGCGCGAAGGCCTGGTTCGTCCGGCGGCAAATGGCATCAGCGGCGCAATCGGCGTGCACCTGCGCCAGATGCGCCTGCGGCGCGGACTGTCGCTGGCTCAAGTGGCTAAACGGGTTGGCATCTCCGTGGGTTTCCTCAGCGCTCTCGAGCGTTCCCACATGAGCGCATCGGTAGGCACTCTACGCAAGTTGGCGCGATTCTACAAGACCAACATCCTGAATTTTTTCGATGCGGCTGAATCGAATAGCCGATTGGTGCCCTCGGCTAAACGCAAAGTCCTGGTCGCAGGACCGGGCGTGCGCATGGAGTTGCTGGCGTGGGGAAACACGGTGATGGAACCGCATCTGTTTCGCATTTCTCCGCGCGCGGGCAGCGGCGAATCCTACACTCACGAAGGCGAAGAGTTCTTGCATGTCTTGCAGGGGCAGTTACACATTTCTGTAGCGGAAATGGAGTATCGGCTCAAGCCGGGCGACAGTTTTTATTTTGAGAGCGCCACGCCGCATCGTTGGTTCAACCCGGGCCGTACCGAGACCCGTGTATTGTGGGTGAACACGCCGCCAACTTTCTAGAGCCGAATCAGCGCGGATCACAACGCGCAAGGATTATAGAGGACCATCGATGACCCGACGCTTTCTGGTGACGCTGCTAGCGATATCTATTCTGTTACTTGCCTCGTGCGCCAAGAAAACGCCTACGCTCAACTTGCTGGTGTGGGAAGGCTACGCCGACCCTTCGTTCGTACGCGGTTTCGAAGAGCAATACCACTGCAAAGTTACCGTCTCGTACATGGGTTCGAGCGACGAACTGGTCGCCAAGCTGCGCGGCGGAAGCGCGGGCAACTATGATGTGATCTCGCCATCGAGCGACGTTGCCACGTCGATCGCGGCGGCGGGATTGGCTGCGCCGCTCGACCTCTCGAAGTTTCCCAGCTACAGCCAGCTTTCGCCGCAGCTCACTTCCCTGCCCCTGGTTCGCATCAAGAGCCAAGTCTTCGGTGTGCCATTCATGTGGGGACCGAACCCGATCCTCTATGACACCACCGCCTTTCCTCAACCGCCGGATAGCTGGAATGTGTTTTGGGATCCAAAATATCGCGGCAAGGTTTCCGTCTGGGACGAACTCTCAACCGTGTACATGGCGGCGCAGGTTCTCGGCTTGGACAAGCCCGACCCCACTCAGCTTTACAACCTTAATGACGAACAACTGGACGCAGTCAAGAAGAAGTTGCTGGAGTTGAAACCGAACATCCGGAAGATGTGGTCGACCGGCGGCGAGCTGACAAATCTATTTCAAAATCACGAAGTCGTAGTCGCCATGGGATGGCCGCTGATGACCAACCAGCTTCGCAAGCTCAACTTTCCCATTGGCGAAACCATCCCGAAAGAAAACACCACGGGCTGGATCGACCACTTAATGGTTACCGCGGGCAGCGAGAACAAAGAACTGGCCTACAAATTCCTCGAATACATGATCGAGGCGCAAACCCAAAAGAAAGTCGCGGATGTAACCGGCTACACGCCGGCAAATCCACAGGCGGCGCAGTTCATGACGCAGAGCAGGTGAAGAGCCTGCATCTCGATGACGTGGACAATTATCAGAGGCACATTTATTTCTGGCAGGACGTGCCTCGCCGCGCGAAGTACGTTGAGATCTGGAACGAAGTGAAAGCAGCGCAGTAGTTTCAGCCAGTAGCGCCGGAACGGCGGCGGTTACTCAAGCACATGGCCACTACCACCGAACCCGCAGTTCTTCGTTCCGTCAAGTCTGGCGCCCAGCCCTTACTTGACATTCGCAACGTCGCCAAGTCCTTCGGGAAGAACTCCGTCCTTCGCGACATCTCTCTGCAAATTGCGGAAGGCGAGTTCCTGACCATCCTCGGCGAAAGCGGCTCAGGCAAGACAACTTTGTTGCGAATTATCGCCGGTTTCGAGAATGCCAATTCCGGTGAAATCCTGATGGAAGGCGAACGGCTCGACGTTCTGCCGCCCTACCGCCGCCGCGTCAACACGGTGTTTCAGCACTACGCGCTGTTTCCACATCTGAGCGTGCAAGAAAACGTTGGCTACGGGCTGCGCGTGGCCAAGTTGCCAAAAGACGAAATCGCGGCTCGCGTCTAGCGAAGCGCTGGCGATGGTGAAGATGACGGCGTTACGCCAGCTCAAAGCCAGCCAAGATCAGCGGCGGACAACAACAGCGCATTGCGCTGGCGCGCGCCCTGGTAAATCGCCCACGCTTGCTGCTGCTCGATGAACCGCTTTCAGCACTGGATGCCAACCTCCGCCGGCAAATGCAAGTGGAATTGAAGTCGTTGCAACGCGAGGTCGGTATTTCCTTCGTGTTTGTCACCCATGACCAGGAAGAAGCCATGGTTATGTCGGACCGGATTGCGCTCTTGCGCCATGGGCGAGTTGGAACAAGTAGCGTCGCCGCGCGAAATCTACAGCCATCCAGCGACGGCTTACACGGCGCAGTTTATCGGCCACACCAATCTGCTTCGCGGCGAAATACGAGCCGAATTGCTCGCTGCAACTCGCTTTCATGGCAAGTTGGGCTGCCGGATGGTCCCGCGCTGTTTCTCCTTGCGGCCGGAAAACATTCGAGTCATAAACCCGGGAATAGGTTCCGACGTTAACACGGTCAGCTTCCACGGCAAGATTCGGCATCAGGCTTTTCATGGCGCCACAGAGCTGCTTCAGATCGTTTGCGATGATGGACTCGCGTTCTCCGTGAGAGCTGCTACTCGTGAAGACCGGCACGGAGACGTGCATTTGGAATTTTCCCCGGCGGATGCGGTGCTGGTCCGTGATTCCCCGGACAGAGGCTAGCCAGAACAATGTTTTCCCGCGCATATCGAGCTGCCGTCACGTTACCGCCCCTGCTTTGGGTGGTTATGTTTCTGCTCGTCCCCTATGCGCTGCTTTTCTGCTATAGCTTCTGGTCGGTATCGCCGTCGCAGACCATCGTCCACGCCTGGACTCTGGATAACTACCGCGAACTCTTGCGCGTGAATGTTTACCTGCAGACCCTTTTTCGCTCCATGTGGATCGCGGCCCGCGTCATGATTTTTTCCCTGCTGCTGGGATATCCGCTGGCCTACTATCTTTCGTTCCATGCGGGCAAGAGAAAAGATCTCCTCTATCAACTCGTGATCATTCCGCTCTGGGTCAGCTACCTGGTTCGCGCCTACGCTTGGAAGACGATCCTGGGCAGTGACGGCGTGCTCAACACTCTGCTGCAGTATGTCCACCTTACGAAACATCCGCTGGAGTTTCTGCTTTACAGTCCGTTTGCCGTGGTGCTCACGCTCACTCACATCTACACGCCGTTTGCCGTTTTGCCGATCTACGCGGCGCTCGAACATATTCCGCGCAATCTGGTCGAGGCGTCGCATGATCTGGGAGCATCTCCGCTGCAAACCTTTTGGAGGGTGATTTTTCCGCTTTCAATTCCCGGGGTGCTGGCGGGAGCGACTTTCGCTTTTGTACTGAGCCTTGGCGATTTTCTCGCGCCGCTGCTGCTAGGCGGCCCAAGCGGCATCATGATCTCGAACATCGTAGTCAGCTTATTCGGAGCGGCTTACAACTGGCCTTTGGGAGCAGCCATTTCGCTCTGCATGTTGCTTCTAGTGGTCAGCCTGCTCTTTCTCTCCGAGAAACTGGAGAAGAAATGGAGCTTCCGATGAGCGCTGCCCACAGCACTTCCCGCTGGCTGCCATGGCATGCCATCGCTGTGTTCGGATTTCTTTATCTGCCCATCGTAACCCTCATCGTCTACTCCTTCAACGGATCCGGGGTCGGTGAATTTCCTCCGCGCAATCTGACTCTCGATTGGTACCGCATGCTGTTTGCCGACGATGCTATCTGGGAATCGGTCATGAACAGTCTGATCGTCGCTTTCGCGGCGATGGCGATTTCACTGACGTTTGGCATCCCGGCGGCTCTGGCTCTTGATCGCGCCAGCTTCCCTGGAAAAACTCTTTTTCGACGACTCGTGCTGCTGCCACTAATCCTTCCGGGAATCATTACCGGACTTTCGCTGCTGATGTTGTTTCGCGAAGCTGACGTCAAGCTGAGCCTGTTGACGATCGTTCTCGGCCATGGGACAGCTTTGATCTCCGTCGCCACAACTGAGGTGTTCGCGGGCTTGCAAAAACTGGATCGCGCCCAAGAGGAAGCCTCTCTCGATCTCGGGGCAAATTATTGGCAAACCTTCTGGCGGATTACGATTCCCAACCTGCGGCTATCCATTATTGGTGCCGCGTTACTGATCTTCACGCTTTCCATGGACGAAATCGCGGTCAGCTTCTTTCTGATTGGGCGCGACAATACTTTGCCGCTGGAAATCTGGGGCCGGCTGAGACGCGGCATTACGCCGGAGATCAACGCGATCTCCAGCATCATTTTTGTTTTTTCTCTGATCGCGATCGTCATGTGGTACCGGCTGCGGATGGGTTCAGAAGGAAGATCAGAAGTTGTAACCGAGGTAGTGGAGACTGCTTAAGATGTAGCGCCGGCATCTTTCCGGGATGGGCGCTACATAGGGAAACCTCATATGACTACAAATCGCAGAAACTTTATCAAATTCGTGGTCGCTGGATCGGTCGCCGCTGGTTGTCCGGTCGATCTTTCTTTATTAGCGGCTGAGACACCACAGCCCGAAGTGGACGGCGAAGACAATCGCATTTGCCACCAGGTACGCGATGGCAAGATCTTCTCCCGGCCGCCCGTGTCGGCGCGCCACGATGTGGTGATCGTTGGTGGCGGGATGAGCGGAATGGCCGCCGCCTACCTGTTGCGCGGCCGCGATTTCCTCCTGCTGGAAAAAGAACCGCACTGGGGCGGCAACGCTTATTTGATGGAGTACGAGGGAAACGCCTACGCCACCGGTTCGGCGTTCCTCACCAAAAGCGAGTACACCTACAGCTTCGCGAAAGAAATCGGCCTGGAGCCTCTGCCCATCAACGATCGCGACAGCACCATCATCAAGGGCGAATGGATTCCCAATACCTGGGCGGAAGGACTCGATAGGTTGCCCTACCCCGCGTCCGTCCGCGAAGGCTTCAAGAAGTTTAAGAAGGACATGCTGGCGATCGACTTGAAGAAGCGCTCGACCGAACTTTTTAACGTTCCCTTTTCTGATTTCATGAAAGGGTATCCCGCGGAAGTAAAAGAGTGGTGGGATAACTACGGTCCTTCGAACTGGGGAGCCACGACCAGTGAAACGGCCGCCGCAATCGGCATCGGCGAAATGCAAGAGATCGGGGCGGACACCGTGCCCGATTTCTACACGTGGCCTGGCGGCCTGGGCGCGATTACCAGGAAGTTGGCGGAAATCATGCAGCCGAAATTTCCCGACCGGATGCAAACCGGCGCCACCACGGTCGCAGTTGTCCCTGACAGCCAGGAAGTGCAAGTCACCTATTTGCAAGGCACGGAACTGAAGACGGTGGCTGCGAAAGCCGTCATCATGGCCAGTCCGAAGTTCATTACCCGGCGAATCGTGCAGGGGCTCTCCGAAAAACAGAGCGATGCGATGCACGAGATCCGCTACATTCCTTACGCGGTAGTGAATCTGATCTTCGACAAACCGGTATACAACAAGAGCTATGACACATGGTGTCCGGGAAACGCCTTCACGGATTTCATTGTGGCGGATTGGACCATCCGCAATCAGCCCGGCTATAAGCAGAAGTTCAACATCCTCACCTGCTACACCCCCATGAGCGAAGACGACCGCGGTTACCTGCTGACCGAATCGGGTGCGCGAAAAAAAGCTGTCAGCGTCCTCAACGATTTTCAGAAGCTCTTCCCCGGATCCAATGTGGATCCGGTCGAAGTTCACATTTACCGCCGCGGCCATCCTTTGTTATATGTCCACGCCCGGCCTTTACACCAAGGTGCAGCCCGTCGTTCGAGAGCCGATGGACCGCGTGTTCTTCGCCAATACTGATTCCGAAGGCCCGGAATCGACCAGCAGCAAATCCATCGTGGCAGCTCGACGCGCAGTGAAAGAGGCCGAGAGCCGTTTGGCAGGGAAACCTGCATCCCACCCCAAGACTGTGGCTGGCTGATCTTTTACCAAGAGACCCAGGGACAATCCCCGTGGTTCGTCCTATGTGACTCTGTGTCTCTGTGTGAACCCCCCGAACCCATAGTAAAGTGATAACAGCCGTCATTCAGGAAGGAAGTCTCATTTGAGTTCCAGCATTCGCAACATCGCCATTATTGCCCACGTCGACCATGGCAAGACCACGCTGGTCGACGCCATGCTGCGGCAGAGCGGCACGTTTCGCTCCAACGAACACATTATCGAACGCGTCATGGATTCGAACGATCTGGAGCGCGAGCGCGGCATCACCATCCTGGCCAAGAACACCGCCATTCTCTATCACGACGTGAAGATCAACATCGTTGACACGCCCGGCCACAGCGACTTTGGCGGCGAAGTAGAGCGCGCATTGAAAATGGTCGACGGCGTCATGCTGCTGGTCGACGCCAGTGAAGGCCCGCTGCCGCAAACCCGCTACGTGCTGAGCAAAGCGCTCGAGGCCAATCTCGCCGCCGATCCTCGTCATCAACAAGATTGACCGCTCCGACGCTCGCCCTCAGGAAGTGTTGAACGAAGTTTACGATCTTTTCATCGATCTCGACGCTAAGGAAGAGCAGCTCGACTTTCCGGTGCTGTACACCAATGCCAAAGCTGGAACCGCCTCGCGGGATATAAAAGGCGGCGGCGAAAACCTGCAGCCCGCTCTTCGAGGCGATCGTCAAGACCATCCCCGTACCCAAAGGCGATGCCGCCGGCCCGCTGCAAATCCTGGTCGCCAATCTCGATTACAGCGACTACCTCGGCCGCCTCGCCATCGCCCGCGTCTTCAACGGAACGATGTTCACCGGCGAAGACGTCGCCATCGCCAAGCTCGACGGCACGCTGCACAAAACGAAAATCACGAAGCTGTTTTCTTTCTCTGGCCTCAAGCGCACCGACATCACCGAGACCACCCTTGGCGACATCATCGCCGTCGCCGGAGTCGAAGGCATTACCATCGGCGAGACCATCACCGACGCCGAGAATCCCGCGCCGCTGCCCCACATCGCGATTGATGAGCCCACGATCGCCATGCAGTTCACCGTGAACACTTCGCCGTTTGCTGGGCGCGAAGGCACCTACGTGACCTCGCGCAATCTGCGCGAGCGTCTGCAGAAAGAATTGCTCACGAATGTTTCGCTTCGCGTCGAAGACACCGGCACGACGGACGTTTCATCGTCATGGGCCGCGGCGAACTCCAGCTTTCGATTCTGATCGAAATGATGCGCCGCGAAGGCTACGAACTCATGGTCGGCAAACCGGAAATCGTCACCAAAAGCGTCGACGGCAAACTCATGGAACCGGTCGAACACCTCACCGTCGATGTGCCTGAAGAATTTGTCGGCGTGGTGATGGAACAACTCGGCTCGCGCAAAAGCGAAGTCCTCAACATGCACAATCACGGCTACGGCCGCGTGCGCATCGAGTTCCGCGTGCCCAGCCGCGGCCTGATCGGCCTGCGCAGCCAGTTGCTTACCGATACGCGCGGCACCATCGTCATGAACTCCCTGTTCGATGGCTACATCGAATGGCACGGCGAGATCCCGCACCGCCTGACTGGCGCGCTCATCGTCCGACCGCGCGGGAGTGACCACGCCTACGCGCTTTGGGGACTTGCAGGAGCGCGGCGAGCTTTTTGTCGGCCCCGGCAGTCGAAGTCTACGAAGGCATGATCATCGGCGAGAACGCCAAAGACAATGACCTTGACGTGAACGTGGTGCGCGAAAAAAAACTCACCAACATGCGGTCCTCCACCGCCGACGAAGCCATCCGCCTGGTGCCGTTTCGCAATTTGAATCTGGAGCAGGCGATTGAATTCATCGCCGACGACGAATTCGTCGAAGTCACCCCCAAGTCACTGCGCCTGCGCAAGAAAATCCTGCAGGCCAACAAGCGAAAGAGAACTTTAGCGATGGCGGAAGAAGAACGCTAGTGGCGCGCGGCCATAAGCCGAGCGCAACCACAGATGACTTGAAGCTTTTCCTCGTGCCCTGTAGTTGCGGTACCACCTTCGCAGTTTCTGAACAATATGACCGGCAGGGCACGGCGTGGAGCCGTTATTTGAAGTGTCCCAAGTGCGGCAAGCGTCACGATCCCAAGAACCGGTTGCTGCAACTCGGCTTTCAACCTGATGGCTACTGGAAGGTCGATAGTTGTTAGAAGTTTGCCATCTGGAGCGCAGAATCACAAATGAACCCACGACGACCAGACCTGCTATACTTCCTGCGCATTTGATTGTTCGTCAACTTTGGCTTTCGGCTTGGCCAACCAGCCTCCCAGTTCCGCCGAAGTCGCCCACGCTCAAATAGCTCACTCAGAGGCAATTCGCTTGAAGAACATCTTTGTTGGAAATCTCGACTTCAACACTTCAGAAGACGAACTGCGCAAGCTCTTCGAGGTACATGGGCAGGTCGACCGGGTCAGCATTATGACCGACCGGGACACGGGGCGTTCGCGCGGCTTCGGCTTCGTCGAGATGACGAGTGCGGAAGACGGAGAGAAGGCCATTGCGGCGTTGAACGGCACCCAGATTGGCGGACGCACTTTGAACGTGAACGAAGCGCGTCCCAAGGTCGAGCGCGGCGGAGGCGGAGGCCGTGATCGCGGCGGCCGCGGCGGAGGCGGCGGGGGCGGACGGAATCGCTATTAGATTGGCCGGACCGTCCGAATCCCAGAGTCGTCGGGCGCGGGGTTATCGCTCAGCGCATGACGCCGGGTTTCGATCTCCTTATATTGATAAGGGCAAAGCTGCGCATGTACACTGGGAGCACTCGGTGCGCGCCCGTAGCTCAGCTGGATAGAGCGGCAGCCTCCGGAGCTGTAGGTCGGGAGTTCGAATCTCTCCGGGCGCACCATCTTCTGCCTCAGTAGAATCGAGCCTGCGCTTTCGCCGCTATTATTCCAATAAGCAACTCCCGGCATATTTTGCCCCAGAAGAACAAGGCAATCCTTGCCTCCATGTAATCCCACTGAGACAGATAACTGCGTGCCATTGCCTTCACCTCGAATGAAATCATCAGCCTGCACGCGGCGTGGTCCGTAAAGAACTCTGGCACGCGGCTTGCACCTCCGGAAAGCGTCGCGATGCAATCCGAGGAGGCGTCTGATGAACATATCCGCGCTACTTCCAAGCAGCACCCTGAATCAAGCCAGCAACCCGCTAAACACGAATCAGCAACAGCAAACCGAGTTTCAGCAGCTCACGCAGGCTCTCCAGTCCGGCAATTTGACCAACGCGCAGCAAGCGTTCAGTTCGCTCACCATCAGCGCCACGAATTCCGGACTCCTGAGCGTGCAACTGACGCAGGACTTAAGCAAGCTGGGGTCGGCTCTGCAATCCGGCAATCTAACCGGCGCGCAGCAAGCCTACTCATCGGTTCAACAGAACCTGCAGAATTCGGCGCCCACCGCGGCGCACCATCACCACGGTCATCACGGGGGAGGCGCATCGCACCAACTCACGTCTGGTTTTCCGGACGCGACCACCAGTTCCGACGCCAGCGCCGCCGGCCAGGCCTACGCGTTTCAGCCGGTTGACTTGACGGCTTGAACTTCGGGCGGGCGAACAAATATCTACAGGACACACCAGATACGTCAGGTTTTCACAGAACTAACAATTAGTTTCGCACGATTGCTAAAGCAAACCGGATGTCCTGCCGATTCAGCCTCTGGGAGCAAATACGGAATCGGCGGGCTCCTCAAATCAATCTTGCAACCTTAAGGAGAAAATAATGTCCGCGACCAGCATTGCCAATCTTCAGTTGTCTGCGACACAAAACGGTTCGGAGATACCTCTGCAAGCGTACTTCAAGGAACGACGACCCGAGATCTACCAATTGGGCGAAGCCCTGCAATCCGGGGACTTGGCCAGCGCCCAACAGGCTTACAACAACCTGGTCGCGCTGGGCAAACAGGTCCTCGACAAGAACAACCCCTTCCTGCGATCGGATCGAGCCCAGGATTTCAACGCCATCGGGGGTGCGCTTCAAAACGGTGACTTGAGCGGGGCGCAACAAGCTCTGGCCGCACTCGAAAGCACTTTCAAGAACTTTCCTCCGGTGACGAGTGCGGGCGCTTCCCCGGTCGGTGTGCCAGCCGCCATAGTGAACTTGAGCACCGCTGCACCGGGGATCAGTCCGACCTTGAGCGACGCGAACGGCATCACGGCAGCCTTGGAAACCGGCGTCAACCTCACCGCTTGACGTCTTACTGAGACACTGAACTGCGGACGGGCCTCGAGAGAATCCCGTCCGCCTTTCAGCATCCCGGCCTGGGTCAGTTTAGAATCTCTCTCCATGGAGAAGCTCCAGGTCTGGGCGCAACCCTGGTGGGTAAACCTGCTGATCCTGATTCCCTTCGCTACCTTCATCGCTTTCCGCCGCAAGGGAACATTCCTCAATCGACGCCAACTTGTAACTCTAGCGATTTTCGCTTGCGCCTTCGGCTTCGTCGAAGCTGCCGTCGTAGTCTATCTGCGCGCCGCAATCGGTCTGCTTCCCGGTTTCACAGGAAGCTGGTCCGATCTCCGCTCCTCCCCAGGATATGAGCAGGCCTCATTGTTATCCCAGTTTCCCCAGAGCCTGCTCACCATCGAAATCTATCGCGAGGCAGCCACTATCATCATGCTCACCGCTGTTGCTCTGCTGGCAGCATCTCGCGCAAGTGGTCGCTGGGCCGCGTTTCTCTGGGTTTTCTCCCTATGGGATATAACCTACTACGCCGGGCTATGGGCCACCGTGCGATGGCCCGCTTCGCTCACCGACCCGGACATACTGTTTCTTATTCCCGTGCCCTGGATCGCCCAAATATGGTTCCCGCTACTGGTCAGCGCATTGACTATGCTGGCGATTGCCTTATCCCGCGCTGGAGACTCGCGCATCTGAAAAAGCCTGTCTAACTGGTCAAAACAGCAGTCGTGGTTACCGATAACGTTACACCACGGTCATCTTGTCTACGCCGGAATCCTCCTTCACTCTAGTCTGTGGAGAACCATGCTGTGCGGAATCCCACTGAATCGAATCGACCAACCGAATGACCGAAAACAAGACTTCTGCGCCCGGAGCAGACTGGACCAAGCTGCTCGCCGACCCCGAAATCGTGAGTCATCTCGGAGAATTGCTACAGGCTTATCGCGACGCCGAGCCCAGCCAGCGTGACAAAGTGCTGCTTGAGACCATGCGCAAGATCAGGAGCCGGGCGCCCAGAGTTCAGCCCGCAGCGCCTTCTCCGGAGCCGCCTGTCGCCACCACGCCAGCGGCGACGCCACCCTTCGAGCCGGACATCTTTACTCCCTGCTGGGGTCAGGATCGGCGGCGCTACCCTCGGATGAAATGTTTTGTTGCGGTCGAGTTGCGCGTCGACGGCTCTCCCGTTCCCGTCTGGGGCAACCTCTCAAACACCAGTATGGGCGGAGGCTTCGTAGAGACTGCGACTCCGGTCAAGACGGGCGTGCAGCTCGAAATCGGGCTCTGGGTCGCCAACGGGAAGATCTGGGTCAAAGGTTTGATTCTTAATGGAATCGTGACCCGCAGCAATCCCAGCTTTGGAGTTCGCCTCAAGTTCGACAATCTCGAACCCGCCGAGCGCGAAACCCTGCGTCAATTCTTGAAATTCGTCGAGAGCACCACCAAGAGCTACCAGAACCAGCAAGGCTACCTGGCGCAAATGAAACGCTAGACGAGTGGTCCACTCTTAGTGCCGTTTCTTCGATCCGCCCGTCTAACATGAGCATGAAACATCTCGTGCTCCTGGCAGCGCTCCTCATTCCTTTGCCCGCCGTTTCCCAGGATGCCGCAATGTTCCGCGGCAACCTTCAACACACGGGAGTTTACGAAGCCAGCGGCGTGCCGCCATTCGGCAAAATCAAATGGAAGTTTCACACCGCCGGGCGCGTGATTTCTTCCCCCGCGGTGGCGAACGGAATGGTCTACGCAGGCAGCACGGATGGGAATCTCTACGCGGTTGATCTCGAATCGGGCGTGCAGAAATGGAAGTTCGAAACCAAAGTTCGAATCACTTCGTCCCCCGCGGTGAGTGGTGGAGTCGTCTACTTCGGCAGTTATGACGGCAAGTTCTACGCCCTTGATGCCGTCAGTGGCCAATTCAAGTGGAAGTTCCAGACCGCTGGCGAACGCCGCTTCGCAGCCAAACACATCCATGGAACCCAGCCGGCAACCGAGACCATGCCCGATCCATTCGACTTCTATCTGTCTTCGCCCGCGGTTTGGAACGGGACTGTGTACTTCGGCAGCGGCGACGGCGACATCTACGCTTTGGACGCTGGCACCGGAACTGTGAAGTGGAAGTTCCAAACCGGTGATGTCGTCCATGCTTCCCCCGCTATCGCAGACGGCGCCTTATTCATCGGAAGCTGGGATAGTTTTTTTTACGCCCTCGACGCCGCCACGGGAAAAGAAAAATGGCGCTTCAAGACCGGGGAAGATCATGAGATCTCGAACCAGGTGGGCATTCAATCTTCGGCTGCGGTCATGGATGGGATCGTCTACTTTGGTTGCCGCGACTCCAATTTCTACGCGCTCGATGCCGCCACCGGCGAGAAACAATGGGTTTTCAATAACAAGGGGTCGTGGGTCATTACTTCGCCCGCCGTTCAGAATGGCACAGTCTATTTCGCAACCTCCGACTCGGCGATGTTCTATGCGCTGGATGCCAAGTCCGGCGCTCCCGTTTTTTCCCTCAAGTTTAAGTGGCCGATGTTCTCATCGCCCGCCATCGCCGCGAACATGCTTTACATGGGCACGCACGAGGGAAAGCTGATCGCCATCAATCTCAAAACCCAGAAACCGGCATGGGAATTTCAGACTGACGGCTCCCGAAAAAATGGACCGACGCTCACGAAACCAGATGGAACTCCGAATTATGACGTTGCCTTCACCGAGGACTTTTACGACGACATGGTCGCAGGGGTCAGCAAGATGCAAGCCACGGGCGCGATTCTTTCGTCGCCCGTCGTGATCGGCAACATGATCTACGTGGGCAGCACCGACGGATATCTTTACGCCCTAATGTAGCCGGATCGTTGGGCAGCCCGCGGCTTCCTCAATACCCGAAAAGACTGCCGATGGAGAGAACATTCCCGTCGAAGCAGGCTTGCGTTTTTCTGCCCTCATCCTCTGCACGCGCCCTTCGAAAGCTTGGTAAACTGCCTGATGTGGGGAAATCTCTTTGCGCCCACGTGCAGCACAGTTACGGCGACCGAAGGGAGAAGCTTTTATGGTGGCGAGCGAGCAAACGTTGCTGACCAGCAAGCAACTGGACACTCTGAGCATCAACACTATTCGCACCTTGGCCATCGATGCGGTGCAGCAGGCAAACTCCGGACACCCCGGCGCACCCATGGCGCTCGCGCCCGTGGCCTATTGTCTGTGGCAGCAATTCCTGCGCTTCGATCCCGCCAATCCGACCTGGCCCAACCGCGATCGCTTCGTACTTTCGAACGGCCACGCATCCATGCTGCTTTACGCCATGCTGTACCTGACGGAAGTTCGCGGGTCGAATCCGGAGTACGAATCGAGCAGGCGATTTCGCAGTCACGTTAGATGACATCAAGAGATTCCGCCAGATTGACAGCAAGACTCCCGGACATCCCGAATACCGCCACACCGCGGGCGTTGAAACCACCACCGGCCCGTTGGGCCAAGGGATCGGAAACAGCGTGGGCATGGCGATTGCCGCGCAATTGGCTGGCAGCGCAATTACAATCGGCCCGGCTTCGAGATTTTCAACTACAACGTGTACGCCTTCTGCGGCGATGGCGATCTGATGGAAGGCGTGGGCAGCGAAGCCGCATCGTTGGCCGGCCATCTTGAAGCTTCCCAACCTGTGCTGGATTTACGACAACAACCGCATCACCCTCGATGGACCCGCCGACTGGTCATTCACCGAAGACGTCGGCGAACGTTTCCAAGGCTACGGCTGGAATGTAGTTCACGTCACCGACGCCAATGACCTGGGCGCTAGCCAACGCGTACAACAACTTTCTGAAGACGAACGACCGCCCCACGCTCATCGTGGTGAACAGCCACATCGGCTACGGATCGCCGCATAAACACGACACCAGTGAAGCTCACGGCGAACCGTTGGGCGAAGAAGAAGTGCGGCTCACGAAGAAATACTATGGCTGGCCCGAAGATGCGAAGTTCCTCGTTCCCGATGGCGTGCTGGACAATTTCCGCCAGGGAATCGGCAAGCGCGGGCACGACCTGCAACAGAAGTGGCAGACATCGTTCGCGGAATACACCAAGAAATTTCCCGCACTCGCCGATCAGATCAACCGCATGCAACGCCGCGAGCTGCCCGACGGATGGGACAAGAACCTGCCCACCTTCCCCGCCGACGCCAAAGGCATGGCCACGCGCGACAGCTCCGGCAAAGTCCTGAACGTTCTGGCGCGAAAACGTTCCGTGGCTGATGGGCGGCTCGGCCGACCTGGCAACTTCCGACCGCACGCGACTCAAGTTCGAAGGCGCCGGAGACTTCCAGCCGGGCAGCTACGCCGGACGCAATCTCCACTTCGGGGTCCGCGAACACGCCATGGCCGGAGCGATGAATGGCTTGGCGGTTTCCAAGATCCGGGCCTATCGGCGGCACGTTCTTCAACTTCACCGACTACATGAAGCCTGCCATCCGGCTGGCCGCGCTCATGGAAATTCCCGTGATCTACGTTTACACCCACGATTCCATCGGCCTGGGCGAAGACGGCCCCACGCATCAACCGATCGAGCAATTGGCCGCGCTGCGCGCCATGCCGGATCTGATGCTGTTGCGACCAGCAGACGCCAACGAAGTCGTGGAGGCGTGGAAGGTTATCATGCAACTGCAGCACGAGCCGGCTGCGCTGGTGCTGACCCGGCAAGCCCTCCCGACCTTCGACCGCTCGAAGTATGCGCCGGCTTCTGGCGTGGCCAAAGGCGCTTACATCCTGGCCGATGCAGCCGACGGCAAGCCGGAAGTCATTCTGATGGGAACGGGCAGCGAAGTTTCTCTGTGCGTGACTGCCTACGAGCAACTCAAGACCGAAGGAATCAAGGCTCGCGTAGTCAGCATGCCGTCGTGGGATATCTTTGAAAAACAAAGCGAAGACTACAAGACAACAAGTTCTGCCGCCGACGGTAAAAGCGCGAGTGTCGGTCGAAGCCGCCTCCACATTCGGCTGGTCGCAGTACGTCGGCCCAACTGGCAAGATGATCGGCATGCACCGCTTCGGAGCCTCCGCTCCAATCAAAGATTTGCTGAAGAAGTTCGGGTTCACCACCGAAAAAGTAGTCGAGGCAGCACGAGAAGCAATCCAGCAATCGAAGTAACTCGGGGCACGAAGCTTTTCCTTTGTGAACCTCAGTGCCTCTGTAGTTAATGCCTTTTTCAATCGTGCAAGAGAATGACGAGGCTCTATGCAACCAACTGGAATTCTCGAAACCGCAAAAGCTACCAATCCTTTGAAGGATCTCCTGAACTTCGGCCAATCCGTCTGGCTCGACTACATCCGCCGCGACCTGCTCACCAGCGGCGAACTCAAGCGCCTGATCGAAGAAGACGGCCTTCGCGGCATGACCTCGAATCCGGCCATCTTCGAAAAAGCGATCGCCGACAGCACGTTGTACTCCGACATTCTGCAGTCTCTGCGATCGAGGACCGATCTCGATGCCAAAGGCCGGTATGAAACTCTCGCCATCCGCGACATTCAGGATGCCGCCGACTTCCTCGCGCCCGGTCTATGACAGATTCGAAACGCCGCGACGGATACGTCAGCCTGGAAGTCTCGCCCTATCTCGCTCGCGACACCCAAGGCACGCTGGCAGAGGCGCGCAGACTTTGGAAAACCGTGGCCCGCGAGAACGTGATGATCAAAGTTCCCGGCACCACCGAGGGCATTCCGGCCTTCCAGCAGCTGATCAGCGAAGGCATCAACATCAACGTCACGCTGCTGTTCTCGCAGGAAGTCTATAAACGCGTCGCGGAAGCCTATATCGCGGGCCTGGAACAACTGCGCGGCTAGCGGAGGCGACGTCAGCAAAATCGCCAGCGTGGCCAGCTTCTTCATCAGCCGCATTGACAGTGCGACGGATGCGCTTGTCAACGAGCGCCTCAAAACCTCCAAAGATCCTCAAGAGCAGGAGCAACTGAAGAGCATCCTGGGCAAGGTCGCGATTGCGAATGGCAAACAAACCTACGTCAGCTATCAGCAGATTTTCAGCGGCGATCGCTGGAGCACCTTAGCGGCCAAAGGCGCGCAAACGCAACGTGTGCTCTGGGCCAGCACCAGCACCAAGAATCCCAAGTATCGCGACGTGATGTACGTGGAAGAGCTGATCGGGCCCGACACCGTAAACACGATTCCGCCGGCAACCCTGGATGCTTTTCGCGATCACGGCCAGCCGCGCGCCAGCCTGACCGAAGACGTTGAATCCGCCAATCACACCATGGAGACGGCCGGCAAGGTCGGGATCTCGATGAAAGAAGTCACCGACAAGTTGACCGATGATGGAGTCCGTCTTTTCGCCGAAGCCTTCGACAAACTGCTCGCAGCCGTGGAGAAAAGTTCAAAGTGATAAATCAAACCCGCCGCAGCGCCGGCATCTTCCCGGCTGTCGCAAGGGCATCCTGCCCTGGCCCCGGCGAGGAACCCGGCGAGATTCGCCAGAACTACAAAAACGATTTACTATGGCCAAGAGCGCGAATGGAGTTGCGTGCGGCCTTTCCTTTGTGAACCTTCGTGTCCTTTGTGGTTAATGCCTTATGTCCTAAACCACAAGAACCGTCAGGTCAACGTAAGGAAAACAAACCGAGGACAAAATGGCTCAGATTGACGTGACCCCCGCCGCGCAACAAACGCCAGCCGCGAAGATCGGCGATCCCTGTGCGATGGTAATCTTCGGCGCAGCCGGCGATCTTACCCAACGCAAGCTGATTCCCGCGCTCTACAACCTGGCGAAAAGCCAGGTGCTCTCGCGCGAGTTCGCGATCGTGGGCGTGGCCCGCGCCAAGATGTCCACCGAGGACTTCCGCAACAAACTCTCCCAGGACATCAAGCAGTTCGCCACCGAAACGGTCGATCCTGACTTGTGGGAGTGGTTCGTGCGCCGCTTGTATTATCTATCAGGCAACTTTGACGATAAGAACATTTATCCGCAATTGAAGGATCTGCTCGACAAAGTTGACAAAGACCACAACACCCACGGCAACCACTTCTACTATCTCGCCACCGCCGCCAACTATTTCGCACCCATCGTTGAGCAACTGGCGGCCGCCGGACTCATGGAAGAGAATCAGCGCTGGCGCCGGGTCATCGTGGAAAAGCCTTTCGGCCACGACCTTGAATCCGCCAAAGCCCTCAACCAGCAACTGCTGCGGGTTGCCCGCGAGAATCAGATCTACCGCATCGATCATTACCTGGGCAAGGAAACGGTGCAGAACATCCTGGCCCTGCGTTTCGCCAACGGCATCTTCGAACCCATCTGGAACCGCCGTTACATCGATCACATCCAGATCTCGGTGGCCGAAACTGTCGGCGTCGAGTCGCGCGGCAGTTACTACGATCAGGCGGGCGCGCTGCGCGATATGGTGCCGAATCACATCATGCAACTGATCAGCCTCACCGCGATGGAGCCGCCAGTGTCCTTCCACGCCGACGCCGTGCGCGACGAGCAGGCCAAGACCCTGCATGCCATTCAGCCACTCACCGCGGAGGAGGTGCTCAGCAAGACCGTCCGCGGGCAATATGGCGAGGGCTTCGTCAATGGACAGCGCGTGCCCGCTTATCGCGCTGAACAAGACGTGCCTCCGGACTCACGGACGGAAACCTTCGTCGCGATGAAGCTGCAAATCGACAACTGGCGCTGGGCTGACGTTCCCTTCTACCTGCGCACCGGAAAGGCCCTCGCTGCGCACAATACCCACGTGGTGATCCAGTTTCGGCGCGCGCCATTCGTTCTGTTCCGCGACACGCCGGTCGAGACGCTCATGCCCAATCAACTGGTGCTGCACATTCAACCGGAAGAAGGCATCTCGTTACGCTTTGCCGCCAAGGTCCCTGGGCCCGCTATGCGACTGGGCGGGGTCGACATGAATTTCGAATACGCCGACTACTTTGGCTCGCAGCCCAGCACCGGGTACGAGCGCTTGCTCCACGACTGCATGATCGGCGACCCAACTCTGTTCCAGCGCGCGGACATGGTCGAGGCGGGCTGGTGCGTCGTGAGTCCGCTGCTCGATGTCTGGAAGGCGCTGCCGCCCCGCAATTTCCCCAACTATGCCGCCGGCTCCTGGGGGCCGAAAGAATCCGATGAGTTGCTCGAGCGCGACGGCCGCCGCTGGAGGAACTTCGAGAAATGATCCTGGCCGGCGACATCGGAGGAACAAATGCAAGGCTGGCCTTCTTCGATGTTGCGGATGGCCAAGTCCGTCTGGTGTCCGCGTCCGTGTTCCCCAGCCGCGAATTCGCCGGTCTGGATCAGATCGTCGCCAAGTTCGTCGATAGTTCCAACCTCCATCCCGATGCTGCTTGCTTCGGCGTGGCGGGCCCGGTTCGCAATGGCCGGGTTGAGGCTTCCAACCTTCCCTGGATCATCGAATCCAAACGCCTTGCCGATGAACTCAAACTGAAGAAGGCGGTTCTCATCAATGATCTCGAGGCCAACGCGTGGGGCATCGCCGCGCTTGATCCCAAGGACGTGGTCACGCTGAACCAGGTGAAGGGCGATCCGGTGGGCAATCAAGCCGTGATCTCCGCCGGCACCGGGCTGGGCGAAGCCGGCATGTATTGGGACGGGTCGCAGTACCACATCTTCGCCTCCGAAGGCGGGCATGCCGACTTTGCGCCGCGCGACGAGTTGGAGATGGACTTGTTCCGCTACCTCTCTGGCCGCTTCGGACATGTCAGCTATGAACGCGTGTTGTCCGGGCCCGGGCTGGTCAACGTGTTCCACTTTCTGCGCGACACCGGCCGCGGCTCGGAACCGCAATGGCTGGCGGACGAGATGCTGCATTCTGATCCGGCGGCCGCCATCTCGAAGGCGGCGTTGAGTGGCCGCTGTCCGCTGTGCGAAAATGCGCTGGATCTGTTCGTCTCGGTTTTCGGCGCGGAAGCCGGGAACCTGGCTCTCAAGCTGATGGCGACCGGCGGGGTGTACCTTGGCGGCGGCATCGCTCCGAAGATGCTCGCCAAATTGTCTGGGCCACTCTTTATGCGGGCCTTTCTCGGCAAGGGCCGCATGCAGCCTGTGCTCGAATCCATGCCGGTCAAGGTCATCACCAATGACAAAACCGCTTTGATGGGAGCGGCTCGCTGCGCCGCCGCCAACGGATCTGCCTAGGTCTTTTTCTGCCCTGCTTCCGCGTTAAGGATGGGCCACCTTATTACATCATTCTCTGGACTGCTCGTCGTCTCCGATTTGGCCTCGTGGGTCGATGCCGGTGAATTGGAAGACGGTGCGCAGGTCGCGCCAGTTGCCGCGTTCGGCGCCCGCGATCGCGGCTTGCACTCGCTTAAGTTCGTTCTCTTCTTCCTGCCTCTCACGGCCGGGTTTCTTTCGCTCCTCCGGAGCTGGGTCGGGTTCTGCTTTGGTCCCACGGCTGGCGCCGTGGGCTGCATTATTTCGCCGCTTCGCGGCTGGGTCTTCGGTTGGTTCTGCGGTTGGGTTTTTCTGGGATGCGTTTGGTTGCACGGCTATCGCTTCGGCTTGCGCTTCTTGTTGGGCGACGGCGTTGGTTTCTGGTTCGCGGACAGGAATGTCCGCGCCACACGGGTTTGCTCCAGCTTCGCGGACAGGAATGTCCGCGCTACATGTGTTTGGGTTTGATACAGCTTCGCGGGCGGGGGCGTCCGCGCCACACTGGCTTATTGCCGGGCCGAATTCGGGATGTTCGATCAGGTATTGTTGGGCGTAATCGGGGACCTCGCGCACCATGGGTTGTTCGTTGTTCCGGTAATAGCAGTCGTCGAAGCGGACCTCTTTTGCGTTTCGGGCGGCGATGCGCAGGGCTTGAATGATGAGCCGGGCGCGGGGCAGATCGAGCGTGCCTTTCACCAGGCCATCCACTACGTGCATGATGGAAAGCTGAATGGCTTCGTGATCTTCGAGCAGGGCCATGGGGTGGAGCAGCATATCGACGCGCTGTTGCACGCCTTTGATCACGCGGGTGTGGAAGTAGCAAAAGAACTCGCCGCGCAGGGCGGGCGATCCGCAGCGCTGTCCGGCGGCTTTGATGTGAGTGCACCTACGAACGTTGGGATGTGGCGGTAACGAATTGGGCATGAAGTACTCCTGAAAAAAAATCGCGTGGTTCGCGTAAATCTATGATTCGATTGGGTCGAGTGGAAGGGGTACCCGCCAGATCTATGAAAATAAAGGGGTTGTGGGCACAATCTTGGAAACAAAGGAGTTGCGGGGGGATCGAAGGGGAAGAAGTTGCCGGGCAGGTGGAGGGGAAGGACAACTTAGAGGCTCCTGGGTAGATGCGTTATATAGCTACGCTATATTATATCTTTAAGTGAAGTCAAGGAAATAATGAAAAAAGATTGGGTGCATTCCCGAAATGGGAATGACCAGCTAAGCGATAAGATCGGCGCGGTGTGCCCGGGCGGCTTGGTGTCGAGGATCTTGGCGTCCTGATTGCAGCGTTGGCTGGCGAGGTGTGAAGCGGCGCTAGGGACGCGCCCCTGGATGGTGGGTGAAATGGCGATCTATCGCCAACTACCCGCCATCCCCTAGTTGTCGAGCGACTACGGCTGCGAAATCGTGCTGAAGCGCTCGAGTGCCGCCTGGCGAGCCCGCAACTCTCTCAACTCCTCTTCGCCGATCTTCTCGGCACAGCCTGCCACTGTCCGCACTCCCTGCTCGACGAGTATCCGATGGAACGCCGCATCAGGCGTCGAGGCCGCGATGTCACCGAGGGCCCTCAGCAACCGTAAGCTGACGGCCACGTCCTTCTTCGAATACATACGGATCTGCTCAAAGGCTGCCTCCAGCAGGCGCTCAAAGTGCATCCATCCAAAGCTGGCGCGAACGATGCCCGGTGGATCGTAGAGTAGATCGTCCGGCGGCTCTCGGGAAGCGAAGCGAATCAGAATACGGCTCAACTGATCGACGCAGTTGATGGCGGTGGTGGGGTCGTTTACGGCAGGCGAGATCGCCTTCAACGCAACATCGACGATTTGCAGAACGCCAAACTCCACGTCCTGCTGCAACGTTCTGCTCGGCCCGAAGTCGAACGCGGCAAGCAACTCGGCAGTTCCTTCGGGGGACAGACGCTTCCCCTTCGAGACCATCATCAGCGGGATTCCTGCCGGAACGAAGTGGCCGACCCGTCGCAGAACGCGGATGCTGACGTGGTAGTACTTCGCAAGGGCAACGAGGCGCCGCGTATCGACGTAGCGAATGTAGCCGGAATCATCGCTCAAGACGGCCACTTCGCTCGGATTGGGTCTGAGTGGTTCAGCATCGTCCAAGCGGTCCAACCGCCGCGGCCTGGGCATAATCTCATCTATCATCGCTTCCGTTTCTGCTGCGATCCTGTCGACGATGTGATTAACACTGATGGCCTGTGAAATGTGGTGGATGAAAAAGAGCAGCACACCGACGCAGGCCAGCGTGAGCACCATCGCGCCCAGGACTGTGGCCACTGGCGCGAAGGGATGAGGGAGCGAGCGCGCCGCCGGCAGTGCCGCTATGCAGTAGGAGAAGGTGCCGAGGAAGATACCGAGGGTCCATTGCGTCACGCGGTCCCTGGAAAAGCTGACGATGATACGCGGGGAGAATTGCATCGATGCCAGGGTGAGCGTCATCAGCAGGATGGCGAACACGATCGACACCACCGTCATGGTGGAAGCGGCGATGCCCGCCAGAATGACCTGAGCGACTTGTGGGTCGGCGTGCGAAGGGAATAAGGCCGTGGGCACCCAAGCGCTGGCAGCCGGAAACTCCTCTTCCAACCACGACAGGAATGCGCCCGCGCCACCCAGCGCCAAAGCGATTATGAGTGGGCGAATCAAAAAGCCGCCACGCAGGCTATACATAGCGTGGCGAAGCATCAACGGCAGGTTCTTGCTCACAGTTCTATCCGTTCAAGTGCAGGGTTCAAATCTCGCGTACAAATCAAGGAAGAGACGCTGTATCGTCACGCCAGTTCGACGCCGCATACTCAACTGGGACTTTGTAGCTTTTTCCACCATTGGAGTGCAAGCACAATCGAGCAGGATCGAGTCGCTCAGAACGCTGCACGAATCCGCGATTGGGCCACTAACGCGAAATTTGCTAGCGCCGTTGTCCTCCTGGATACAGAAACCGGGCAAACGTCACCCCTACCGTTTTGAATGCGTTCCATAAGAATTTTGAATTTGATTCAGCATAGGTTTTCCATAAGAATGCCCCTCGATGTGCGGTTTCTTCATAGGGAGGTTCCAATGACAAGGCCGATGGCTATTCCTCTGGCTGTTGTTGTGCTGGCGTCGAGCTTGGCGCTGGCTCAGGAGCGTAGCAAACCCGATGGTACCAACCAAGACCACGGTCAGACTTGGGCCGCATCCACCAAGGCGCTTACCGTCTCGGGCAAAGTCAGCGACGATGGCAGACGCTTCATCAGTGACATTGACACCGAATGGACCATCAACAACCCCGACGTGCTGAAAGGCCGCGAAGGACGCCTAGTTACAATTAAGTGCTACATTGATCCGGACAAGAACAGGATTCAGGTACTCTCCGTCAAGACAGATGCGCAATACACGGCGTTGCACAGTGATTCCGCGTTCCATCGTTAGATTTGCTCGCTTCTTGGGTTTTGTACCGGGAATCCAGCAAGCACTGATCTTTGAAATCTCGAAGGTCAGCTTGTGGAAAGCGCCGTTCGAGTCTGCTGCCGATTTCGGGCGAGCCACGCGCAAACCGGAAATAATCCCACAATGAGAAGCCAGGCTCCGACGTTTTCAGCAGCATGGGACGTCCGGAGCGACGCCGGAATCGCCGGCAGAGCAGCCATTCCTAACTTCCGATAACCGGCGGTTACACGTTTTGAGGGGGTTTTGAGTTCCGATGGGGTGTGGCCCACCCATAGGGATTCCGACTCGTCGTTGCCTATTGGTCTCTGCCTATTGGTCTCTCCGCGCGGGCAAACTGAATTTCAGCACGAAATCAGCACATTGCCAACAAGGGGCTGGCCCAAGTTCAACACTGAACTAACTCTTCAGGGTGCCCGCCCAAGCGTGCGCTTGAGCGGGGCACACTAAGAAGTAGATCCAACGGTTAGGCTGGGCCAGCCGGCAGCTTTTGCTTTTCGTGCCAGGCTTTGTAGGCAAACACAACCGCGAGCAACGGAGGCGCGAGCAGCACACCCCAGAACGGAATCACAATGCCGAGGACGATCGGCGTCAGGATGGAAGCCCACATGGGCACTTTGGCCACCCGCTTCATGATGTAGGGCTGCAACAGAAAGCCGTCCACGACCGCGATCACCGCGTAGAGCATCAGCACGTAGAGAGGATGTTCCCAGTCTCCCCAACGCAAAGTCGCTGCGAGGACCGGGCCAATCAAACCAAGCACCGGACCCAGGTGCGGAACCACCTGCAGGGTTGCCGCCAGCAACGCCCACAGCGGAGCCCACGGCACCCTGAGCACATAAAGCCCGATCAGCCACAGCAAGCCGACCGCAATCGAATCCTGAATCTGGGCGATGATCCAGTTCTTGAGCGCGTCGCCGGTGATGCGAAAGTGTTCGCCCAGATTCATGGGTTATCTTTCATGGCTTATCTTTCATGGGTTGTCTTTCATGGCTTAACTCTGCTGCTTCGGGTTGATTCGAACGGCTGCATAGCCATGTTAAACTCAGAATACAGCCTACTTAGCGAGGAATTCGCATGAAATTCGGCGTCATCATTTTCCCCGGATCAAACTGCGATCACGACGCATTTTGGACCATCCAACAGGTAGCCAAGCAGCCGGTCACATTTCTCTGGCACGAGTCACACGACCTCGAAAACTGTGACGCCATTATCGTTCCCGGGGGCTTCGCCTTCGGCGACTACTTGCGCACCGGCGCCATCGCCAAGTTCTCGCCGGTCATGGAATCGGTGAAGAAGTTCGCCGACGCGGGCGGGCTGGTCCTCGGCATTTGCAACGGCTTTCAGATTCTCTGCGAGTCCGGCCTGCTGCCCGGAGCTTTGATGCGCAACGTGGGCTTGAAGTACGTTTGCAAACCAGTCGACGTAAGGGTCGAGAGCACCGACACTCCGTTCACCAAGGCTTGCCGACAGGGCGAAGTGCTCACCATTCCGATCGGCCACATGGAAGGCAACTACTTCTGTGACGCGGCCACCCTGGCCGAACTGAAGCGCGACAAGCGGATTATATTCCGCTATTCCACGCCCTGAAGGCGAGATCACCCAGGAGGCCAATCCCAACGGCTCGCTGGAGAATATCGCAGGCATCTGCAGCCCCGGCCGGAACGTGCTTGGAATGATGCCGCACCCCGAGCGCTCGAGCGAACCCGAGCTTGGGGGCACCGACGGCTTCAAGATCTTCGAATCGCTAGTCGGCGCCATGGCGGAAAAGTAGCAATTCGAACCGGTTTTCCTCAACATTCGCGTTCTTACAGTCGAATAGCGCTTCCCTTCCCCATTTTTTTTTGCTAGCGTGAAGTCCCCTTCGCTTACCGGACTGCCCGGTTCCCTAGCATTCGTGTCTTGTCCGCCGGGAGGAGTCCGATGACCGCACGAGAGATGATCGACAGTCTCTCCGGCACCTTGTTGTGCGATGAGCGCATTCTCAGCGTGCCCGAGAGAGAGCTGCTTGCCAATTTGCTGCAACGTACAAGAACCAACGTGAATGCCCCGGAAACCGCGGTGGCCGAAGCAATCACTCGAGCGGTTGGAGAAATCATCGCAGAACGAGCCCTCGGAGTCTTGGGGGAAAGCATGACGCGGCAACTGCTCCAGCAGCAGCTCCCGTCGTCGGTGAATTTTCCAAACCGAAGTATGCCAGTGATCCGGGCCGGAACGCCGCCAACTACCCCCGGTCCGCCGCCGGACAAGCAAACGCCGCGCCCACCGGGCACCACCCCGCCGCCGATCCGCGCCGGAACGCCGCCGACCACTCCCGGCCCATCGCCACTGACACCGCGCCCGCCGGGCACAACTCCGCCGCCGATCTCATTCCCAACCACAACCTTGCAACCGAGAACGGGCGGAGTCGCTGTCCTCGAAACGAGCGAATATTTACCTGCCGAGTGTCTGGTCCTCGACGAGTTCCTCACCTTGACTGAGCTGAACACGCTGAGGCAATACGTTCTCGATCACGAAACGCAGTTCGAAATCAGCGAAGTGCTTTCGCCCGGCGTCACCGGCGGCGCGGTTGACTACGAACACCGCCGCTCCCGTGTGCTGATGGAACTGGGCAGGCATGAAAAGATGATTACCGAACGTCTTCTGTCCTGCTTGCCCCGGGTCTTGCAGAAATGGGGACGCGATCCGTTCACCATCTCGCGCATCGAAACTCAGGCCACGGCCAGCAACCACGGCGACTTCTTCCGCAGCCACGTCGACAACGGGGCGGAGGTGGTCGCGTCCCGGGAAATTACCTTTGTCTACTTCTTCCATCGCGAGCCGAAACAGTTCAGCGGCGGCGAGCTGCGCATATACGATTCGCGACGGGAAAACGATTGTTACGTCCCCACCGCAAATTACCGCACCATTGTCCCCGAACAGAACCAGTTGGTCCTGTTCGCCAGTGGGCTTTCTCATGAAATTACCCCGGTGGATTGTCCGTCCGGAAAATTCGTTGACAGCCGTTTCACGGTCAACGGATGGATTCACAGATGAAAGACGCGGCTTGGCTGGCGTGGATTGAACAGCTCGCGGTCGCACCTGCGAGCGCTGATCGGGGAAGAGCTCTCCCCGATCGCTCTTCCACTGCCGCCTGGACGATCAGCCGGACCATCTGGTCCCAGCACGCCTCCTCCGGCCAGAAAACTGGGAGGGTTTGTCTGATCGTCCGCTTTTTATTAATCCCGGATGCTGCTTTCCCGTAACCGCAGAATTGGCGGCAGCTGATCCAAGCACCAGCTTCGCCACGCCAGCGGAAATCATCTGGATCCGAGATCCGGGAAGCGATGCTCTGCAACCCTTCTGGCTCGGCCCCGAACTGAGCGCCGTGCTGTCCGGCGCGCAACCCGGCGATCCCGCTCCAGCGCTTTCGACACGAGGGCGCCAATCGTTGGTGATGGCAGGCGTGCTGGTAGCGGATGACTACGCTCGCCATCGCCGCCAGCAGTGGGAAGAAATTGTTTCCGCGACCCGGCCACAATTCCAGGCCCAGGGCTACGCGCCCGTAGGCCGGCTCATTCATCCTTTTCACATCTCGGCTCTGCGGCGCTATTATCGGCACCAACTGCGCACTGGACAACTTCGCCTCGGAGATAGTCAAAGCCCCCTGCGATACATCGCTTACAACGACCCGGTCGCCCGCTTCTTTCATCAGCAGCTAACCGCGGCCGTAACTGCATTCGCCGGCGAGCCGGTAAAGCCATCGTACGTCTATCTGGCTTCCTACCAGCCGGGAGCAATCCTGGAAAAACACACCGACCGCGAACAGTGCGAATTCAGCATAACTTTGTGCCTCGACTACGCTCCCGAACCTCGCTGCGCCACTCCGTGGCCGCTTCATCTGCACATGCAATCAGGCAAGGTTACAGTCTTCCAGGCGATCGGCGATGCCCTGCTCTACCGCGGCTGCGAAGTCCCGCACTCGCGCGACCCACTGCCCGAAGGACATACGTCCACCTCGATCTTCTTCCACTACGTGCGCGGGGATTTCAAGGGTAGCCTGGATTAGGCCGCGGCGCGATCTGAGAATGAACAACTCAGCCCCTTAGGCTATAATTGCGCGCACTGATGGCGATCGCCTCTGGCACGAAGCTTGGACCCTACGAAATCCTCTCGCCGCTTGGCGCAGGCGGCATGGGAGAAGTGTATCGGGCGCGTGATACGCGCCTTGACCGCGATGTTGCCATCAAGGTTCTCTCCGGGCACTTCGTCTCCACTCCGAGCTTGAAGGAACGCTTCGACCGCGAAGCGCGCACCATCTCGCAACTTTCTCATCCCAACATCTGCCGCCTGTACGACGTCGGCTCCCAGGATGGCTCCGACTACCTGGTGATGGAATGTCTGGAAGGCGAAACCCTGGCCGATCGTCTAGTGCGGGGTCCGCTGCCGATCGAAGAAGTGCTGCGCAACGGAGCCCAGATCGCGGACGCGCTCGATAAAGCCCACCAGCAGGGTGTGATCCATCGCGACCTGAAGCCTGGCAACATCATGTTGACGAAAGCTGGGGCGAAGGTGCTGGACTTCGGTCTGGCCAAACAGGCGCAGGCAAACAATGCGAGCGCCAGCGTCCTGACCGCCATGACCGCAGGCAAGCCGCTTACCGTCGAAGGCACGATCGTCGGCACCTATCAGTACATGGCACCGGAGCAGATTGAAGGCGCAGAAGCTGACACGCGTTCCGACATTTTCGCGCTGGGCTGCGTGCTCTACGAGATGGCCACCGGCAAGCGGGCGTTTGCAGGCAAGACTCAAGCCAGTGTCATTGCGTCCATTCTGGCGACCGAACCGGCGCCGCTCTCGCGCGTCGCGCCCATGACTCCGCCGGCGTTGGAGCGGCTGATTCGCTCCTGCATGGCCAAGGAGCGCGAAGAACGCATCCAGAGCGCGCACGACGTCAAGCTGCAATTGGATTGGATCGCCGAGGCCGGGTCGCAAGCGGGCATTCCGGCGCCGGTGGTGGCAAGACGGCGGACCTCGCAACGGGTCGCTTGGATCGTAGCAGCCGTGGCCGCTGTCCTCGCCGTCACGTTCGCAATTGGCTTCGTGTTGCGCACGCCGGTGCCTGCCAAGCCACTGCGAGTGAGCATTCTGCCACCAGAGCAGCACGAGTTTGATCCGCTGAGCATTGCCCTTTCGCCCGATGGCACCAAGCTGGCATTTGTAGCGACGAGCGGCGGCGCTTTGCCACAACTTTGGGTGCGCCCACTGGATTCGACCGCGGCCCAACCGTTGGCCGGGACCGACGACGCTGTTTCCCCCTTCTGGTCGCCAGACAGCCGTAGCCTGGGATTCTTTGCGCAAGGAAAACTCAAGGTCATCGATGCCAGCGGCGGAGCCGTCCAAACCCTGGCCGACGCTCCCCAGCCTCGCGGCGGTACCTGGGGAGCGGATGGCACCATCTTATACACGCCCGATACGCTATCCGCCATGTTCCGCATCCCGGCGGCGGGTGGAACAGCATCGCGAGCGATCGGAAAGGAGAAGGTGGCCGCAGGTGCCGGTTCTCCGCGCTGGCCCGTGTTCCTGCCTGACGGAAAGCATTTCATCTTTTTTCAATTCTCGCCCGACACTCAAGGAGGAAGCGGGGACATTCATCTGGGCGCGCTCGATTCGCAGCAGGACACAATCCTGGTGGCATCGGATTACCGCGCTCAATATGCCAACGGACATTTATTGTTCGTGCACGGCGGAAATCTGATGAGCCAGAGCCTCGATGAGAAGAAACTACAGTTGACCGGGACTCCCGTTCCGATTGCCGAACAGATTCGTGGCGAAAGCCGGGGCGCGGCTGCGTTCTCTTTGTCGAATGAGGGCAAACTGATTTTCGCTGGCGGGCAGGCTACTGCTCTCGACCTGGCGTGGTACGACCGGACCGGAAAGAAGGGCGACGTCATCGATAGCGGGACATTTCAGGACGCCCACATCTCGCCTGACGGCAAGAAGGTTTCGGCGGCGAGGACCGATGCCGGAGGGCATCTTGAGATTTACATCTACGATCTGACTCGCGGGACCAAATCGCAATTCAGTTTCTCGCAGTCCAGAGACGACGATCCCGTCTGGTCTCCCGATGGAAATACCATTGTTTTCGACTCCGCGCGCAACGGGAAGATTGACCTCTACACGCGTCCGGCGAGCGGCGCTCGCCAGGAAGAGTTGCTGTATCACGACGACTTAGACAAGTACCCGAGCAGTTGGTCCTCGGACGGAAAATATGTCATCTACGAAACCATAACCAGCGGCCACTTCGATGCGTGGGTCATGCCGATGTTCGGCGACCGCAAACCTCTTCCGTTTCTGCAGGAAAAGTACAACGTCCGTTATCCCGTGTTTTCGCCGGACACAAAGTGGGTTGCCTTTACTTCGTTCGAGGCCGGGCATAGTCAAGTCTACGTCGTGGCTTTCCCCAAACCCGGCGGCAGATTTCTTGTAGGAGATGGATCGGTGCCCGTCTGGAGCAGCAACGGCAAGGAAATACTTTACGTCGACGACCACTCGCGCATTGCCTCGGTCTCGGTCACACCGCACGGCGACAGCGTGGAACTGGGTAAGCCACAACCTCTCTTTCCGGTACAGCCCGGCAACTTCGAGGCGAGCGCCGACGGCAAGCGCCTGCTCATGATGCAAGCGCCGGTGCAGAATTCGCCCAGCCTGACCATGGTCGTAAACTGGCCGCAAGAAGCCAAGAAATAGAAGCTGCGCTATCCCGCTGGAAGTGCACGCCCTCCTACGCAACTTCCTCGGTCGCGCCAGCATCCGCCGCGTGCACACCGTCAAAGGTGAGAAAGAAACACTTCACTTTGAGTTCTGGGAAGCTGGCGCTCACCAACTCAGCCGCACGCCGCAGTTCGCCCTGGTGATGATCGGCTTCGCGTTTGCGGTCGCCGCCGAAAGCCACCAGACCGCCGTAGGTGGCGCAATCGGAGTGGCTCATCAGAAACATTTGCTTGGCCTGATGCAGTCGGATGGACATCCGCACCTGCTCCAGAATGAAGTCGCGCTCGAAGTCGTTGCGAGGCGAAGCCAACGTCTTCGCCCCGCCCGCGACGACGATCATGTCTGGCCGGACAATGCCTTGATGCTTTAGAAACTTGTAAGTCGCCAGGCGAATTCGTTGATCGAAGCAGCACAGCACCGCGGCATCCGCGACATAGGGTTCCGGCGGCGAATCGAAATGAAAGATCTTGTCCATGAAGCGTCTCACCGTCGCATCGATTCTACAGGGCACATCGAAACTTCGCTGCACGAGCCGAAGCTATCATTCTGAGCCTGAAAACCGGGCATCGTCAGGAGCACAATCTCAAAGCGATGAAAGGTGCAACGGGCCGTAAAGCGCAGCAAGGGGCCAGATAAGCTTGGGGCACCTCTGCTCAGCGCAAGAGCCGTTTCCAAAGCAAGGCGATCACAAGAACGACAACGCCAATCACCATTCCGATAGCTCGCGCTCGATTCGCCTTCTCTGTCATAGTGTCGCCTTAGCGCCCGGCGGACGAGGGTGTCTGCCCACCCAGCCACCACCCAAACCCTACAATCTATGCTCCTCGCTTCGTTTTCAGCTCGACAAGCAATTGCTCAATCCGATCTTCTTTGTCTAGTGCGGCCAGGCGTTCTTCCATGTTGTCGGCGGCGAGTTCGGACTTTGCCTGGCTGAGGGCTGCGCTGTGGGCCACCTTATTCTTCATGCGGTCGAAGGCAGCGGCGCTCGCTCCGTTGCCTGCGGCCATCTTTGCGTCGCTGGCCTTGCCCACGGCCCGCGCCCGGCGATGCTGCGCGATCAGCAGATCGGCCTTGGCCTGGGCTTCGGTAAGCTTCTGCTCCAGTTGCCGCAGCGCCGTTTTCAAGTTTTCCACCTGCGCTCGCTGATCGGTGATCTGTTGGGCAAATCCGTCGGTAAGGCCGCGGTAGCTTTCGACACGTTCGAGAGCCACGCGCGCCAGGTCGTCCTGCTTCTTGTCGACGGCGAGTTCGGCCTTGCGCATCCACTCGGCGACTTTGTCTTCATTCTCCTTGCGCCGCTTCTCCAGCAGATGCTGATCGGCGATGGCAATCGCCACCTGCGTCTTCACCTGCAAGAGCTGGTTGTGCATGTCGAGGATGACTTGCTTGATCATTTTTTCCGGGTGCTCGGCCTTGTCGATGAGGTCGTTGAGGTTGGCCCGGACCAGTGTGGAAACTCTCTCTAGCAATGCCATGGTGAACTCCTTTGTTTCAGTCGTTGGTCGTTAGTCGTTCGTCGTTAGTCGTTAGTCGTTAATTGCCGGTCGTGCCCGTTCTCCATCGTTGCCTTACTTCGCCGGGCTGGGCGCGGGCGGAAGCACGTCGGGCTTCGCTGGCTTGTCCCCGATCATTCGGACTTTCGACAGCAGGTCGGTCATGCTCATGCCGGAGAGCGTTTCAAACAACGCCGGAACCTGCGCCGCCATCTTGGTAATGTCGCCTGTAATCTTGTTCAATCCCGCGGCATCGCCGTTGCCGGTTGAGACCACGGTGATCTTGTCCACGTTCGCCAGCGGACTGGCCAACGCTCTCACGATGTCGGGCAAGCTGGTAAACAGTTTGTCGATCACCGCGGCCTGGTTGTACTCCTGATAAGCCTCGGCTTTCACGTTCATGGCTTTGGCTTCGGATTCGCCTTTCTTGAAAATGATCTCCGCTTCGGCCTCGCCCTGCGCCCGAATCGATGCGGCGTGTCCCTCGGCTTCCGCCGTGAGGCGCTGCTTCTCGGCGGCTGCGAGGGTCTCAATGCGCTGGCGCTCAATCTCCGCGCCCTTCAATACGGTTGCGATCAGTTCCTTCTCGCGACGATTGATTTCTGCCTCTTGCACTTTGACCTGCTGCTCTTTCTCGACTTGCTGCACCTTCACCTGCTCAGCCACAACCTGCTGCTGCATGATGTTGGTCTGAATGTCGTAGGCTTTGTCGGCTTGGGCTTGTTGGCGTTTCGTGATTTCGAGATACTGAGCTTTCTTCACTTCAAGGTCGCGCTGCGATTCGGCCTGCTTGGCGAGCGACAACGTTTCGGCCAACACGCGCTCCTGATCGGCTTGCGCCTTGGCCACTGCGGATTCTCGTTGCGCCAGCGCGCGCTTAATGGCCGTGTCGCGATCGGCTTCAGCCGCGGCTACATCGGCGTCGCGCTTGATCCGCGCCACATCGGGACGGCCCATGTTGGTGATGTACTCGTTCTTGTCGCGCACTTCTTTGATCGTGAACGAAATCACCTCGAGCCCCATTTTGTTCATGTCGTCCGCGCAGGTTGAGCGCATGCGGTCGGAGACCATTTCTGGTTGCTTTACGATCTCTTCGACCGTGAGTTGGCCGATGATGCCGCGCAGATGGCCTTCCATTACCAGGCGGATCAGGCCTTCGCGCTGCTGATCGGTTTTCGTAAGGAACTGCTCCGACGCGGTCAGAATCGATTCGGTGTCGGACTTCACTTTGATCTGCGCTACCGCCTCGACCGTCACTGCTACGCCTTGTTTGGTGTAGAGATCCTGTTGCGGGGCCACGTCGAAGGACATTAACTCCAGCGAAAGGCCGCGGCAGTTTTCGATCATGGGAAAGATAATCGTGCCGTGTCCTTTGACTACGCGGGTGCCGCGGAATCCGTATACCACGAGGGCTTCGTGCGGGCCGGCCTTCCGGTAGAGTTTTGCCAACATGCTGGTCAAGAGCATGACGGCTAGAACCATCAGGCCCACGATTACCCAAACTTCAATTGCCATGCCGAACATAGTGCCTCCTCTTCAATCGAAACTTTGAACCACTAAGGACACGAAGGTCCACGAAGGAAATCAGTGCATGATTGCATCCAAATCGTGGACGATGCGTTCTGGTTCGTCGTGTCCCAGGAAAACCTCGCCTTCCGTGGTCTTAATGCGAACCCCCTTGTTGCACCAAACGTAGGCGCGGCGATTGCCGATGCCGCGGATTCCGTAACCGCGTAGCGGGTTCCAACTTTCCACTTCGTATTGCTTGATCTGCTCTCGCGGAATAGACCGCAAGCGGAAGCCCAAGGTGCTGATTTCGACTCCTGCGCTGGTGAACAGGTAGTGAAACCCAGTCCACACATGCAGGGCGATCAGCGCGAAGAGCAGGCACAAAAGCGCTGATGCGAATCGAACCGGCGGGGCCGCTATCGCCTTGGCAGTGAAGACCTGCACCAGGAGCAAGGCGATGAACAACAGGCTCCAGGCTCGTGAGCCATGGGACTCTTCCGCGATCACACCCGCAACCGGCAAACTGGCGCCACGCTTTGCACCGAGGAAGATCGCAACCAGCACGATGGTGGCCACCGGAACCAGTACGGTCCAAAAATCTATTTGCATAGGCTGTCCGTCGAGGTTGTACCGGACAACGCCGCTATTCGCGGCGTAGACGAAGCCCGTCACCAGGTAGAAGAAGCCCAGCAGAGACCAGGAGAAAGCATCTGGAACGTGGGTCTTGTGGGCGACATAAGAGATCGCCGTGAAGACTGCGACCATCACAGCAGTGATGCCCAGAGCCGCGTAAAAGGCCGATTCGCGCGGCATCCAGCCGTTGGGCTGACCGTTGACGTTGAAGTGCGTCGCCATGCGAAGCGGGAGGCGATCCCACACCAGCCAGAAGCGGAACGCGGTTAGAGGCAATGCCATCCACATCAGCCACGTCGATATCTGGAATGCTTTGCGGTTCATCTGCTTAACCTCATCGCTCTACGCGTTTACCTTTGTCGGCGATCGCCGTCCCTAGACAAGCTGCGGAGCTCTGCTCCGCAGCCCGGACGATGGCGTCCGGGACTAAGTGTTCGTTGTCAGCGGTCTTCCGTCATTTCGGTCCATAGGCGCACGTAGGCGATTCCTTTTTCGTAGCGGGTTACGATTACTTCGCTTCCCTTCGCGATGGCCGCGCCATCTTCGGCACGGGCTCCGCAGGTCTTGCGGGTGCCGGCTTGCGAGTAGATGATTTCGCCCGTGCCGCCTGGGCGGATGGTGACAGAAGTCCGTCCCAGCACTCCGGTCATTTCATAGTCGGCGGGGTCGAGGTTTTCTTCTTCCGACATCAGCACCTTGCTGAGAAACAGGTAGATAATTCCACCTCCGGTTAGGCCGCTTAGCAGCGCGATTCCGAGTCCCATGGCGAACCAGATCGTCCAGAAGCGCGTGAGCAGATAGCCGGTTCCACCGAACCATGCCAGGAATGCAGCGATAGTCACGGGGTTGAAAGGTGAGACCTGTCCAGCATGGCCGTGTGCCCCACCCTTTCCTGAACCGGCATGTCCTCCCGCTACGGGACCATGTGCGACGGGTCCGTGCAGGGCATGCGGCAGATGCCAGCGCATGCCGGCGGTGAAGAACGAAAGCACGCTGAAAGCGAGGCCGACGGCAAAACAAACGAGATAGAAATTCGCCCAAGTCATTGCGCGCACCTCCCGCCGCTCACTCGATTGGTTTGGGCCCATGCCGCTTGCGGTTTCAACGCCTCTAGCAAGCGGTCGGCGAGGCCGGGCGTGTCGAGGATCGCTCCCAGAAGGATGAGGCATCGCCGCGTGTCTTTTTCCCGCGCTGCCTTGATCATGACCTCGCTGACTTCCGGGTCGCTGGCGAAACGCTCCGAGCCCTGCAACAGCCACACGTCGAGTTGGCCTTCCATGGTGCGCAGGTCGGAGACCAGTTCGGTGTGATAGCCGATTGGATCGTCGACCAGGAATCCCGGGTGGACTTTGAAAAATTTGGCTAGCAAGCTACGCGTGGATTGCGTCATGTGCGGGCGAGTTCCGCTTTCGATTTGCGACACGTATGACTGGCTGATGGTCTTGCCCAGTTGTTTGCGAATGGCGCGCACCAGTTCGAGTTGGGTCATGGGACGCTCCAAGCCGCGCAGCGAGCCTTCGACTTCGCGTAAGTAACGGATTTTCTCGCCCAGTGTCATATCAAGTATCGCAATATTTATATTGCAATCTGTAATTTATGTCAAGAACTGGATTTGACGTGTTTACAGGTGGTTGGAAGCGTAAAGCGAACTGCCCGCCGGATGAGATTTCCAGGGAGTGGTCGATTGCCGAGTAACCTGTGGTCGGCGCGGTGTTTTGGGCGCTATGGTCTGATAGCGTCAGTTATCATTTTCGAGTCATCTTCCTAAGTAAGAACCAAAGCAAAAGAAAAGCCGGAAGGCAGATTAGAACCTGCGTGCCATAGCCGTAAGCAAGCTTTTTGAGAAAGGGCGCTTCCCCATCAGGCCAAGTCATGCGGAACGTGGCGACCAAAGCAACCACATAAAAGAGAACCAGAATGCCCAGTCCAACCGATTGAACAGCATTGAGCTTCTGGTGGTAAATCCCGTGCCAGAATCGACTGCGGTTCCTAAGAGCGTCTGAAAACAGTATGTTTCGCTGAGATGAATCGACGTTCTTTATCCAGTTCTCTTCTTTTCGCGCTCGGCCCATGCGTTGATGGTAGCTCGCTTCGTGGGAATTGACCAAATATCCCCATCTTGTCGTTAAATCGCGTTTACACGCATTGACGTGGGCATGACAAGACTTCGTAGTGGGTCACGTGCGGCTCTCGCTCCAGCAAGAACTTTTCGTCTTCGGGATAAAACACGGCTTTCTCGGGATCGGGACCGGCGAAGGCTTTGATGGCATCCCATGAATCCCAGAGGGAGATCAAGGTGAACTCGGACTTGCCTTCTTGGACTCGCCGCAAGACCCACACGCCCTGATTGCCGGGAATGGACGCGTATTCTTTCAAGCCCGTTCTCTGGAGGTATTCGAAGTAGGTGTCTTTGTCGGCTTCGCGGGTCGCGCCTCGCCAGATGCGTGCAATCATGATTTTCTCCTCGGGTGCCGTTTTGCGAATTGGATGAGTTAGAGACCGGCTTCGATGCGGGAGCGTGGATCGAGGAAGTCGCGCAGGGCGTCGCCGATGAAGTTGAAAGAGAGCACGGCCAGCATCACTGCCATGGCGGGAAAGATCACGAGGTGGGGCGCGTCGAAGAGGTGGGAGCGGCCGTCGTTGAGCATGGTGCCCCAGCTTGCGGTGGGCGGCGGCACGCCCAGGCCGAGGAAGCTCATGGTGGCTTCGGCGAGGATTGCGCCGGCCATGCCGATGGCGGCTTGCACGATGATCGGCTGAATGATGTTGGGCAGGATGTGGCGGACGATGACGCGGAGATCGCTGGCTCCGAGGGCGCGGGCGGCTTCGACGAATTCACGCTCGCGGGCGGCGAGCACCTGGGCTCTGACTAATCGCGCGTAGCCGACCCAGCCTCCTAGCGAGAGCGCCAGGATCAGATTGAAAATTCCCGGTCCGCGGAAGGCTACGAATGCGATGGCCAGCAGAATTCCGGGGAACGATAAGAATGCGTTCATCACAACGACGTTGACGAAGCGGTCGATGCGGCCTCCGTAGTAGCCCGCGATTGATCCCACGATGAGACCCAGTGCCAGCGAGGCGGCAACCACGCAACTGCCGACGAGCATAGAGATTCGCGACCCGTAGATCAGGCGGGAGAGGATGTCGCGTCCGAGTTCGTCCGTTCCGCACCAGTGGCTTGAGGATGGGCCGGCGAGGCGAATCGGCAGATCGATGTAAGCCGGGTCTTGCGGGGCGATCCAGGGGGCAAACAGGGCGCAGACAACAAAGATTGTGACCATTACAACGCCGACGGACGCCAGGATGTTGTGGCGGGCGACGCGTTGAAGCGAGATGGCGGTCGCGGACATTGGTCACTCGTGCCACTCATCTCGGGTGGATCGAATTACTCCGCCGAGATGAAACCCTCGATCGAGCAATGCTGTGGCCTGCCGCTCGGCACGCTCGTAGGCTTCTTCTTCACCAACAAGAATCTCGAGTTGCGTGGCCAGTAAACCGCTTATCGAGGTTTCGCAGCGCGCCGCCAGGATTTTGGCTTTGCGAACTGTCTCGCGTGCCAGACTAATTGTTACATTCTGCTTGGTCATAGGTGGCGGTGGCGGGTCAGCCTAGCTGCGAACCCCGCAATATACGTGTATCACGTTTTTATGTGAGGCAAAGACTGAAGGTATCCGCCGCTCTGTTGCCGGAGTTTATGAATTTGTTTGAGGTGATGGCGTCCGTGGACCCAGTGAAATTTTCGCCACTGATGGGCGGTCAAGGGTCCGAGGATGGGATGGTCGAGCACCCGGGTGCGCTTGCCAAAGCGGGCTTCGCATTGCGCGATCAGTTCGTCCATGGCAGAGATCCGCGGTCCGATTTCGCGTGCGACTTCGTCGGCCGCCATTCCGCGAGGTTGAGTACGCTCCGGGGCTTTCCGTCCTTGGGGCATGTGTCTGAGTCCGGTAACCAAGAACGTTCTCATGCGGTCCTTCAGCATCGGCGTCCGGGCAAGCGGCTTGCCTGCCTGCAAACAGCGCTCGAAGGCTTTCGCGCTTCCGGTATAGGTGAGGTAGAGGTGTTCCAGCACTTCGGCGGTGCTCCACTTCCCTTCCGGATGACGGCGGAGGTCTTCGATAGTCATACCCTGGGTGGCGGACGCGATCGCTTCCTGTAACCTTTCTAGGTACGCATCCATGAACGAACTCCTCGATTCCTCTAGTAGAATCGATTTCGGCATTGACGGTTGCAAAATTTCGCGCGCTATGGATGGTGCTATGAAAAAGTTGCCGATGGCGGTGCTGGCGCTGGCATTTTTGACGATGGGAGGTTGTTCATCGGAATCCTCCAAGCCGGCGCAGACCGAAAAGCCACAGCCCAAAGCTGCTGATTTGCAAACCGGTCGCTATGCCTTCCAGAAACTCTACATCGCAGCCCGTGGCTGGGCCCGTGATGCTCAACCGTTCCGGCTGGAATCGCAGCCCACGGCTGACTCGAAGGGTAAGGACGGCAAGTCAGCGGTGTGGCGGGCGTCCTTCGCGTCTCCGGCCGGACGCAGCGTGAAGCCCTATGTGTGGTCGGGCACGGATGCGCAGGATGCGCCCGCGCGCGGAATCTCTCCCGGGAACGAGGACACCTACAGTCCCACGAACGCATCCACTCAGGTTTTCGACATCGGGTTTCTGAAGGTGGACTCGGACAAAGCTTTTGAGATTGCCCAGCAGCATGGCGGCGACAAACTGCTGGAGAAGAGTCCCGATACTCCCATTCTCTACATGCTCGACTGGAATCACACTACCAACCAGCTGATTTGGCATGTGATTTACGGAAACAGCCACGACGACGCCAAACTGATCGTGGACGTGAATGGAACCACGGGGGAATTCATCCGGGTGGAGAAGTAGTTTTCGCGATCATCCGCGTGGATGAAAATCAGGGCTTGGACTCGGTCTTTTCCGAGGTTTCGTTCTTTGCTTCCGCGGATTTTAATTTCTGCAGCGCCTTGCGTGATTCTTTCGCGTAAGGGCCGTCGGGCAGAATCTTCAGATATTCCTCATAGTGCGGGATTGCCTGATCGGGCTGATCCAGCTTCTCGTAGCACTGCGCCATGCGAAAATTGGCTACCGCATCTTTCTCTTTCCAGACCAAAGCATCCTGATAGCGGGCGAGCGCGGCCCGATAGTTTTTCTTTTTGAAGTAGTATTCGCCCACCTCATCATCTTTCGTTGCGCGGTAAGGATTCCAGGGATGCATCTCCTGCGTGTCTGGGGGAGGCTCGTCCTCGGGGTTGGTTTCAACCACGCCGCTGTTGGGATGATTCTTGGCGTCGTCCTTGGGCGGACTCAAGTCCACCCGTGTGTCGCGGCTGGAACTCTCGCCCGGTTCGCCTTGCGGCGCGGACCGCGGAGGAGCCTGATTCTGATCGGGCTGGTCCTGATCCGGTTGCGATTGCTGCTGGGCGATCGCCCATCCTCCCATGAAAAGGCAAAGCAGGGAGATAAAAACAAACCTGCGCATGGATAGATTTTAACGCGTTAGGAGCCCAAAAAGCTTGCGACAAAAGCTGTCGACCACCTTAAGGACACGAAGGAAAAACCAGACCCTGTGTGTTACAAAAAGCAGGCCACTCCGGGGGATGGAGCGGCCTGGGTTGGCGAAGTCCTCCGGGGAGGGTGAACTTGTTTTACAGGGACGGCCCCGACGGCTGGTTCGTCGCCGACGCGGGAGCGGTGTTCCCCTGTGTGTTCGTCATGAGCCGGACATCGACGCGGCGGTTCTTGGCCCGACCGGCCGAGGTCTTGTTGGAGTCGACCGGCTTGTCCTTGCCGAGGCCGATCACATAAATCTTGTACCCCGGAATGTTGCGCTCGGCTGCCAGATACTGGATCACAGCATCGGCGCGGCGCTGGCTAAGCGCGTAGTTGTACTCGGTATCGCCCACGGAATCGGTTGCCCCTTCGACGGTCAGGATGTAACCCTTGGTGTTGTTCACATCGGTGGCGAGCTGATCCAGCGCTGCCTTGGCGTCCGGGGTCAAGTTGTCTTTGTTAAATCCAAAAAGCACCGAGGTCTCAGTGACGACCTTGTAATTGTCGAGGTTGGCGACCGCGCTCTGCAGAGTATCCACGCGATTGACGGCGTTGGTCGCCAGCGTCTGAGCCTGGTCGGCCTGCTGACCGGCTGCCTGGGCCTTCTGGTCCACCTCGGCGGCTTTGGCTTGCACTTGCTGGATTCCGGCCTGGGCGCGCGCGTCTACATCTTTAATGTCTTTCGAATTCTTGGCGGTAAGGTCGTCCAGTTCGTTGGTTTTGTTGATGAGCGGCGTGGTCTCTTGACGAACGTAGTTCTTGCTGGCGCATCCGACCGAGCCCGCCATGCTGAGTGCCAGTAGAACGGTTAGTGAAGTGCTATTCATGTTAGGGACGCTCCTTTTTCTCTCTTGCAACCGGAATCTCGAATCTAATTGATCCCGAGCTTGCTTCACCTTGGCTTACTTGATCCCGGGTTCGAACCTGGTAAATCTGGGTTTAGAGCCTGGATGCGACTCACGTCAAACTCGCGGCAAATCCGCCCGCATCCGCATTGTACTTGAGCACGAGCGGTGCCAACCCGAAAAGGAAAAGGTGGGGCGCTCTAAGTTATTGCTGCGATTGATGATTATTGACTTCGTAGAGGAAAACGAGGTAACACGGAGGAACAAAAGCAATGTGAACTGAGGAAATTTTTATACGGCGGCAAGCCGCAAAAGGCCACGCCCGCGCGGTTCCGGGCGTATTTCCTCAGCCTCGGGGAGGAAAGAGTATCGGAATCCGCGTATCCAATAGCCTTCACGGAAGTGAAAAGCCTTTCCGCGAGGACGAATTCCTTGGCCCATCGATCCTGCCGGCGAGGCGAAGAATTCGTTCGTTTCCCTCGCCTGACGTGGCATTTTCAAGGTGCTCGCGGATCATTCGACCCACTGGCACACCTCTCCGTTTAGACGTTTCCTTTAGCCAAGCGAAGAGCTTGTCTGTAAGCCGAATTGTCAACGTTCGATTCATCTGACGTTATTGTGACACACAGCTCGGCTCTTAGAACCTCTCCGCCTGAAGAACAAGCAAAGTCTAATAAAATAGAGATACACCATCTGCACATGGACCTGGCCGCGAAAATTCGGACCCTGCCTACATCGGCTGGCGTGTATCTCTACAAGAACGCCGAGGGTGAGGTCATCTACGTTGGCAAAGCCAACAACCTGCGCAGCCGGGTCAGTTCTTACTTCCGGGAAGGCCGTCTTGAGGACGCGAAAACCGACACTCTGGTGCGCGAGGCGGTGGATGTTGACTACATTGTGGTCGCAAATAACAAAGAGGCGCTGGCGCTTGAGAACCACCTCATCAAGCAGAAACAGCCGCGCTTCAATATTCTGCTGCGCGACGACAAGACCTATCCGTACGTGATGCTGACGCTGGGCGAGCGATTTCCGCGCGTTTACGTCACACGTCGCCTGAGAAAAGACGGCAGCGCTTACTATGGCCCATATTTTCCTGCGAATCTTGCCTATCGCATCGTGGACCTGATTCACCGCCATTTCCTGATTCCGTCGTGCAAGGTGGATCTGGGGCGATTTCATCCCCGGCCCTGCCTGCAGTACTACATCGGACGCTGCCTGGGACCCTGCGTCGAAGGGCTGACCACGCCTGAGGTCTATCAGGAAGCAGTGCGCGATGTGAAACTGTTTCTCGAAGGCCGGCCGACGGAACTCTCGCATTCATTACGTGAGCGCATGACGAGAGCGGCCCAGGCCGAAGAGTACGAGCGGGCGGCGAAGTATCGTGACTTGATTTCAACCGTCGAGCAGTTGCAGGAGAAACAGCGAATTGCCGCGGTCGAAGGCGATGACGCTGACGTCTTTGGCTATCACTACGAAAACGACATGCTGGCGGCCAACCTGTTTCACATGCGCGGCGGGCGCGTGCTCGACCGGCGCGAATTCTTCTGGGAAGAACTGCCTGAGTTCACCAATGATCACGTAGGGGCGGACGCCCCCGCGCGCCCCGCCGAGCAAAGCTCGGCGGATGGGGCGCCCTTTCATCCCGGTGAATTCTTCTCTGCCCTGCTGAAGCAGCTTTACATTGGACAGCCCTATGTCCCGCGCAACATTTACGTCCCCGTGGACTTCGAAGATCGCGAAACACTTGAGGAAGTGTTATCCGAACAGATCGCAGCGACCACTTCCCATCAGGCGCGGATCCACATACTCGTCCCCCAGCGCGGCGAGAAACGTTCGCTCCTCGACTTGGCCGGCAACAATGCCAAACAGTCCTATGACCAGCGCTTCCGGGTAATGAAGCCGAACACAAAGGCGATTCAGGAAGCGCTACAAGACGCCCTCGGCATCCCCGAGTTGCCACGGCGCATCGAGTGCTTCGATATCTCGCACATTCAGGGCGCGGAGACGGTGGCTTCCATGGTGGTCTGGGAAGACGGCCGCATGAAAAAATCCGACTACCGCAAGTTCATCATCCGAAGCGTGGACGGGGTAGATGACTTTGCCTCCATGCGCGAGGTGGTGACGCGCCGTTATAAACGTCTGCAGGAAGAAAAGAAGCCGATGCCAAGCCTGGTGCTGATCGACGGCGGACTCGGTCAATTGCACGCCGCCGCAGAGGCCCTCGCGTCGCTGGAGATCATCAATCAGCCGCTGGCCGCGATCGCCAAGCGGGAAGAGATTATCTACGTGTATGGACAGGAACACGAACCGGTTGTGCTCGATCACCATTCTCCGGTGCTGCACCTGATTCAGTTGATTCGTGACGAAGCTCACCGCTTTGCAGTTACTTTTCACCGCAAGCGCCGCCAGATGCGCGATCGGTCAACTGAATTGCTCGAGATTCCCGGCGTGGGCGCGCGAACAACTCGCCGCTTGCTGGAACATTTCGGAAGCGTGCAGGCGGTGAAGCAGGCCGAGGCCGCGGCTCTGTCATCCGTAGTCACGCGCGCCCAGGCCGAGGCGATATTGGAACACTTTCGGAAGTAGAGTCGGGCCAATCGAACCGACGCCATCTTCCTGCTAAACTACCGCTTTACTCCCATGAAACCAACCGTCCTAATCTTGTTGATTCTCGTCGGCGGCAGCTTCGTGCCGGCGTGCGCAGCCGCACAGACCTCGGGAACTCCGAGCGTCGCCAGTCCAAACCAGGCTGCTACAACCGTCACCACTCCAAGCGTCACCATTCCAGACCTCGCCACTCCGCAAGAGAGACATCTTCGCAACGTTCGCCAGCTCACTTTCGGAGGGCAAAACGCCGAAGCCTACTTTTCGGGCGATGGCCAGAAGCTCATCTTCCAATCTACCCGCGACAATCTGCAATGCGATCAGATATTCACCGTGAACACAGACGGCTCCGACGTTCGCATGGTCTCGAATGGCAAAGGCAAGACCACCTGCGGTTACTTCTTTCCCAACGACAAAACCATTCTTTACTCTTCCACTTATTTAACCGACGCGCAGTGTCCGCCGCGTCCGGACTCTTCCAAGGGGTATACGTGGGCGGTGTATCCAGGATTCGACATTTTTGCCGCTAATCCCGATGGTTCCGGCCTAATGCAACTCACCGACACTCCGGGTTACGACGCTGAAGCCACGGTCTCAAAAGACGGCAAGCGAATCGTATTCACTTCCATGCGCAATGGTGATCTCGACATCTACAGCATGGACGCCGACGGCCGGCACGTAAAACAACTCACGCACGAACTGGGATACGACGGAGGGCCCGTCTTCTCGGCCGACAGAAAGTCAATCGTATATCGCGCCTATCATCCCATCACCGACAAGGAAATAGCCGAGTACAAAGAATTGCTGGCGCAGAACCTGGTCCGTCCCACCACGCTTGAGATTTGGATGATGGAAGCGAACGGAAGACGCAAACACCAGATCACGCATTTGGGCGCAGCCAGCTTCGCTCCCGCGTTTTCGCACAGCGGCAAACGGATTATCTTCTCGTCGAATGTAGGCTCGACCGGCGGGATGGGCAACTTCGAACTTTATGTCATCAATGTAAACGGCAAGAACCTGGAACGGATTACCTACAGTGATGGCTTCGACGGGTTCCCCATGTTCAGCCCGGATGGCAAGCATCTGGTGTGGGCGTCGAATCGCAATGCCAAAGCGCCGCATGAGACCAACATCTTCATCGCCGACTGGGCGCCGTGAGCGGCACCTTCAATGATTCCCGAGCAGAAGTTCTCGGCCTTCCGATTGCCCTTCTCAGAGCTGTGCCTCGCGTGGCCCGCCGTATAATGACTTTTCGCAACCATGGAATCCTGGATGAAATCTCGCCAGTGGTTAATCGCGATCGGATTGCTCCTTCTGGTATTGGTGGCGGTTGTCGGATCGATCCTGACCAGCGACCTGGGCGCACCCCAACCCCAGACGTCGTCTTCTCATCGGGCTCCGCTGGTGGACGAACGTCCGCTGCAGACCGCCCGCACCGTGGCCAAGCTGGCTTCTGGTTGGGATGAACAGCGCTTCGCGGATCAGGCCCTACGCCTGTCTGACAATGAGGTCGACCTCGCCTTTGAGGACGCCCTGCGTGATGCCGCCAATCACCCTGTCCCGCCCACGCCTGCGACGCAAGAACTCTACGCGCATGTGACCCAGGGCGAGGCCGACGTCAAAGCCGACCAGGATCAGCATCGACCAGCTGAAGAAGCAACTTGCCGCCGCCACCGGCGCTCATCAAGACAGCGTGCAGCAGCAACTCGATCTGGCCCAGGCTCAACTGGAGCTTGACCAGGATGAACTCGATGACGCCAAAGAAGACCTGGCGCGGTCGGGTGCCGATCCGCTTAGCCGCATCCAGCGCCAGCTGAAAAGGCACGACGACACCGAGCACGCAACCGATGCGAAACCTTCGTCTGCGGCCGTCGTCATCCCCGGACACGTCTTCTCCAGGCACGAATTTGCTGGCCCAATTCCTGCGCTGGCGCGCTTTGCGCGGAAGCGCAATGCCTTTGCAGCAGGCCCGCGACGAAACCGTCCAGGCCGCGGCCGCACTGACCAAGCCCATGACACTTTGGAGAAACAAGTCAACGCCGAGAAGGCGAGCAAACGCGCGACTCCCCCGCCGGCCGCAGGCCAGCCCAATCCCGACCCATCCGCAGCCGCATCGAGCTCGACGGCCGCACCCACAGCGCCATCACATCCTTGCACCGCCTTTCCGACGATCAGAAAGATCTCTCCGACCTGGACAAGCGCATTCAGGATGAGCAGGAATTGGAAACGACCTACGGCAACTGGATCGCCCTCGTGCAGTCACACCAGCGTGCCGCGTTGCATGGCATGATCCAGTCGGCGCTCTGGATTCTCCTCATCGTTCTGCTGGTGTATCTGGCCGACCGTTTAATCGACCACGTCCTCACCGAGCGGGTCTCGGAACGCACCCGGCTGCATACCCTGCGCGTGGTAATCCGTTCGTGCGTGCAGGCTGTCGGACTGCTGCTGGTGCTTCTAGTCATCTTCGGCGCTCCCAGCCAGATGCCGACCATCCTCGGCTTGGCGGGCGCCGGCCTCACCGTAGCGATGAAGGATTTCATCGTCGCCTTCTTCGGCTGGTTTGTGCTGATGGGGAAAAATGGACTTCGCGTCGGCGATTGGGTCGAGATAAACGGCGTAGCCGGTGAGGTCGTCGAGATCAATCTGCTGCGCACGGTATTGCTCGAAACCGGCAACTGGACTGACACTGGCCATCCCACTGGCCGCAAAGTAGCCTTCGTAAACAATTATGCGATCGAGGGACACTTCTTCAACTTCACCACCAGCGGCCAATGGATGTGGGACGAACTGCAAATTACGGTGCCGCCGAATCAGGATCCGTACCCGCTGCTCGATGCCATTCAGAAGACCGTGGCGAAGGAGACCGAAACCAGTGCCGGCGCAGCCGAGGAAGAGTGGAAGAACACCGCCAGCAACTACAAAGTGAGCTCAGTCTCAGCCGCGCCAACGGTAAATTTGCGCCCAACTTCGGCAGGCGTGGAAATCCACGTCCGCTACATCGCGCGTGCCCAGGAGCGCTCTGCAATCCGCGCCCGCCTGAATCAGGCGATGGTAGAGTTGCTGCATCACCGCGAACCAGAGAAAAAAGAAAGCATGTCAGCGGCGAAATAACCTTGCTCACGTGGAGACACTCGTGTGGGGAGGAGCGCCTCGCGCGTCCAGGCGGAGCAACGCTCCGCAGCGGCGGTGCACGTCGTTGTTACCAAGGGAGCCCGCTAAGCCAGAAAAAGGGCTACAGTCGAATTCCTTTGCGCGCCAGCTCCAACGCACCCTTTGCGGGATCAACCACGATGGCCTTCGCAGAAACCTGCGCATGCGAGGCTCGCAAGCTGTTGTAGAAAGCCTTCCGCACCCGCGCAGCAATTGCCAAAGACTCCTCCCGACACCGCCAGCGGAACGGCTTCAGCATTGCGAAACAGTCGAGCAATCACGATTCTGGCCAAAATTGCCAACTCCACTCCCGCCTGAGTCAGAATGGTACGAGCAGTCTCATCGCCCGCATCCGCTGCAGCCCGCACTGCCGGGAACAAAGCCGCGAAGTCAGGAAGACTTGTTGGCAGTGATGACCAATTGCTCGCGTGTGCTTATATCCCACGATTTCATGATGCTATCGAGCAGGGCGCTCTGGTTCTCGATCTCCCTCTTCGTCATAAGCCCGCATGCAGGCCGCGACCGCAGACCGGCCAATCCAGTCCCCGGAGCCTTCGTCAGAAATCGCAAATCCCCAACCACCAGCCCGCGCCGTCTGACCTTTGGAATTCCTCCCGTAGACGATCGACCCAGTGCCGGCGATGACGATCACGCCCGGCCCAGCGCCGAATGCAGCTTGCATAGCTATAACCATGTCACCCACAACTATAATTTCGCCGGAAACAAACTCCGATACCAACCGATGCACCACGGCTGCGATTTCAGGAAGAGTTCCGCCGGCGATTCCGACGCATGTTCTTTCGATTTCCTCTGGACGAGTGTTGGCGGCCGCGCAGGCTTGGCGTATTGCCGCGCCCAGAGACTTTCGCGCTCGGCGCTCACCAACCCGAACTACGTTGCTGCCGGCAGCAGTTCCCCGCGCCCAGCACCGACTTCTCGTCGCCGATGAGGCACGAGGTCTTGCTGCCGCCGCCGTCAATGCCCAGGAAGATGCCCATGAGCGTAGTTCTATCACAAGGGCAGAGTTGCGTAGAGCGGCGACTTCTGTCCGCTGATGTTGCCGTTGATTTTCCCGCCATCCCACTGGGTTATGAGTTAGGTACCTTGTCGCGCAGATAGGCCAACGCAGCGCAGCAAAGCTAGAACTGTGAAGTGTGAATCGCATGGGCCTGGACAAACTCGACCTCGCCATCATTGGGCTTTATCTCGCGGGGATCACTCTTTTCGGCTTGCGTTTTCGCAAACGGCAGCGCACCTTGCGCGATTACTTTCTGGCAGATCGCAACATTCCGTGGTGGGCGATTGCGCTTTCCATCGTGGCCGCGAAACCAGCACGCTCACCATCATCAGCATCCCCGGCCTCGCCTACGATACGAATTTCACTTTTCTGCAAGTGGTTCTCGGATATCTGGTGGGACGGGTGATCATCAGTTTTGTTCTGCTGCCACATTACTTTCGCGGCGATCTTTACACTGCCTACGCACTGATCGAGCGCCGCTTTGGCCGCGGCCTGCGATCCCTGACCGCAGGTCTGTTTCTCGTGACCAGAGCCGCAGCAGAAGGCGTGCGCGTTTATGCGGTTTCCATCGTGGTGGCCATTGCGCTGGGCACCGGCGAGATTGCCTCGATCGCGATCATCACCGTATTGACCTTGATCTATACCTTCGAAGGCGGTCTCGCGGCGGTGATCTGGACCGATGTCGTGCAGACCATCATCTATGTCGGCGGAACGTTGGTGGGGCTGTTTACCATCCTTCACCTGGTTCCCGGAGGATGGGCCACCATTCACAGTGTGGCCGAAAGTGCGGGCAAGCTGCGGATTTTCGACTTCACTCCCGATGTTCTGGAAGCCTACACATTCTGGGCGGGCGTCGTGGGCGGAACCTTCCTGACGACTGCGAGCCACGGAACCGATCAACTTATCGTGCAACGTTTGTTGGCGGCACGCAGCGAGCGCCAGTCTGTGACGGCCTTGCTATCGAGCGGAATTGCCATCCTGTTTCAATTCTGCGCTGTTCCTGATGGTCGGAGTAATGCTGTTTGCGTATTACCGCGTTCCTTCAGCGACGTTTGGAACACCTGACAAATCTATCCCACATTCATCGTCAGCCAGATGCCACACGGAATATCCGGCCTGCTGATTGCCGCAATTCTGGCGGCGGCGATGTCGAACTTGAGCGCCGCGCTTAACTCGCTTTCGTCAACCTCGATCATTGACTTCTATCTTCAGCGCAATCCCCAGACGGACGAACGCCGCCGAGTGCAGCTTTCGCGCGTGGCAACATTCGTTTGGGCACTGGTGTTGTTTGCGCTGGCGGTGCTATCGCTGCACAAAGTAGGACGCGTCATCGAGGTGGGATTGCAGATCGCCTCTGTCGCTTATGGAGCGCTGCTTGGCGTATTCCTGCTCGGAGTTCTGACCCGGCGAGCCAATCAGAGCGGGGCGATGATTGGCATGTTGTGCGGCTTCGCTTCTGAACTCTACATCTGGCTTGGAACACGCGTTCCGTGGACCTGGTACGTCGCAATTGGAACGGTGGTGACATTTGCTGTGGGATACGCATCGAGCGTGGTGATGCAACAGGCAGAGGCAAAATCTTAAAACGCAGAGAACGCGGAGAACGTCCACAGAGATCACTGAGATTTTCTCCGCGCTCTCTGCGGCGTTTCTCAGCGGTCTCTGCGTCTTAAGGTTATCGCTTATACTTTCCACTCCGTTATGAAATCCCGCCCTGAACTTGCGCGTGATCTCGGCGTCAGCCATGCCAGCGCGATTGTCGTCGGAACCATCATCGGCAGCGGAATTTTTCTTGTTCCCGCCGAAATGATGCAGGCGGTTGGCTCGGCGAAACTGGTCTATCTGGCGTGGCTGGTCGGCGGGCTGCTGTCGTTCTTCGGCGCGCTGACGTATGCGGAACTGGGCGCGATGAAACCACAAGCGGGCGGCGAATATATCTACGTGCGAGATGGTTACGGTCCTCTCCGGGATTTCTTTACGCCTGGACGTGGTTCCTCATCGCCAAGCCGGCATCGATTGCGACGATTACGACCGGCCTGATTCGAATCCTCGGAACCTTTCCGGCCCTTGCTTTCTTTTCCAGCCATATCGTCAGTCGGCCGTTCATGATTACGTACGGACAGCTGGTTGCTATCGCGGCCACGGCGCTGATTTCCCTTCTCAACTACGTCGGAATCAAGAAGGCCGGCGAATTTCAACTCGTTTTCACCTTGTTGAAAGTGGCGATTATTCTGGGGATCGTCGTCGTTGGATTCACCTATCGCGGCGGAAGTTGGAGTCATTTTACCGGCGAGTTTGCCGGAGCGCAAGGTGGAATTGCCGGGTTCATGGCCGCACTCGTCGCTGCCTTGTGGGCTTATGACGGATGGAACGATCTCAACATGGTGGCGGGAGAAATTCGTCGGCCGGAGCGCAATATTCCCCTCGCACTGATTGCGGGAGTTGCCACCGTGGGCGCGCTCTATATGCTGGTGAATGCGGCGGTTCAGTTCGTCCTGCCCGCGGGCGCGATTGCGGCTTCTCCTCGACCTGCATCTGACGCAATCGGGTTGGTGTGGGGGACCCTTGGCGCCAGCGTGGTTTCGGCGGCCATGGCGATTTCGATGCTGGTTACGTTGAATGGCACCATTATGAGCGGTGCCCGTGTTCCGTTCGCGATGGCGCGCGACCGATATTTCTTTTCTGCTTTGGCGGAGGTTCATCCTCGCTTCCACACGCCTTCGGTTGCGATTGTTGTGCAGGCGGCGCTTGCGATTTTTTTACTACTCTTCGGGGGAAGCTTCCGGCAGTTTTTTTCCCTGGCGATTTTCGCGGAATGGCTGTTTTACATGATCGCCGGAAGCACGGTTTTCATCTTCCGCCAACGCGAGCCCGAGGCTACCCGGCCCTATCGGGTCTGGGGATATCCGGTGGTCCCGGCGCTGTTTGTGCTGTCTTCCGCCCTGCTTCTTTACTACACCTTTACCGATAACCTGCGGAATTCCGCCCTCGGATGCCTGGTAATTCTGGCCGGCATACCGGTTTTCTATGCCTTTGCCCGGCGACGAATCGGTTAAGAGCCCGATCGTTGCGCCGTTCCATTTTGGGACGGAGTTTACTGTTTGGTACTGGGTACCCCCTCCCCCTTTTCTGTGCAAAATATTGAAAGCGAACGATTTATTTTACGACTATGTGCTAGATCTTTGAGTTTGCAGGGGTTACGCGCAAAATATAGAGAACATAGGAGTTATATCTGGTGCCTGGAGGCTAGCAGTCCGCTTTCGGGACTGGAAATCTGGACTCGCCCCATTCTTGACACCCTGGGCCTTCGATTTCGCGGTTTCCCAGGGCTTGCGCCATGGGCTGCACTCTTACGCCGCTTTGCGGCTAAGACGTGAGTGCGAGAAATGCAGACTCTACGGGATCGCAGGAAAATTGCTGGTCAGATTGTCAAAGATCGAAACTTATCCGACAGATAAGTACAATCTGTACAGGTTATCTTAACTAAGGAGCGGGGTCAATGACCGCGGGGACCGCACCCTGCCAAACATCCCGCGGCACGCTATTTGAACCAATGGTAGCCCAGGCTGAGCCGGATGCCATTGAACTCGGGATTGTCGACGCCCAGGTTGGCGTTGGAGAGATGCGACCAGTAGCAACCGAGGTCGAGGGATTGCCGATTCCGAACGATTACTTGAATTCCTCCTCCGCCCCGGGCGGTCAAGTTCACGCTCGAAGTGTTGCCGGTTGGCACGTTTGCTGTGGAAAATATGCCTCCTCCAGCCATTTCGATGTAAGGTACTACGGGACCTGCGTGGTGACTGGAGTTCCATCGGAGGACAACGGGTTCAAAGCCTGCGCCTTTCACTTTTTGATTTTTCGCGGTGGCAAATAAGGGGACGAAATCGAATCCGTACTCCCAGGTGCCGCGACGCCAGCCGTTGCCGACTTCGGGGGTGAGGACCTTCCCAATCAGAACTCCAGCCGTCCGAATGCCTGCCTCGGTGAAGGAATTCGTGTTTTCTTCCCCGGTGGCGCCGGCAATCCAGAAATTTATATCCCAATTCCGCTGCGGTTGGAAGCTGGAACTGTTGAGCGGAAACCGTGCAGGCGGCGAGCAGCAGAGTTAGCCCGGCTAAGTTTCTTGCTCCTCTCAATCTTGCAATCGCGTTCATCGGTTCCATCCAGCCGGTTAGCCGCAGAGACCTCCCGTTCTTTGCGACTTCAGTCGGTTGACAAAATTTGGATGCCAGATCGATTGTTCCGGATGCGTGTTTTTGATCGATCGATTGGCGTGCTGTTCTTCGCCTCCGGAGCGTTTTTCGTTAATGCACGAGCGCGGACGCTCGCGCCTACATTGCCGGGGTACCTCGGAGGTACACAGTGTGCTTTCTCCAGCTTGGGGAATTGCGTAAAATAGCGCAACGGGGCAACTTTGTGGGATTTCATGGGTTCAATCAGCGAGCAATTCAACTTTCAAGGAGAGTACAGATGATGCCAAAGAAGAACGCGTTTTGGGGAAGCATGCTGAGTATTGGTTTGCTGTTGGGGAGTCTCGCGTACGCACAAAAGGGTAATAATCCGCCGCCCGAAACTGTTAACGGGAAAAAGCACCCGAATCTGGCTGCTGCGCAGCGACTTTGCGACCAGGCCTACGAGAAAATCTCAGCCGGGCAGCAGGCGAATGAATGGGATATGGAAGGACATGCCGCGAAAGCCAAGGAATTGCTCGATCAAGCGAGCAAGGAAATCAAGGAAGCAGCCGTAGCCTCGAACAAAGGGCACAAGTAGGATCAGCGATTTTTCGGCGAAGGATGGGAGGCTCAGTGGCTCGGATCTGGTTCCGGGACGGGCTTCCCGCTGTTTTGGTATTCTTGAATCGGGAGGTGAGTAAGGGGTCTCAAGCAGTTCCATCTCCCGAGCAGTTCTTCCCATTTTGGCGCCACTTCCGCTTTTGGGGATGGTTCGTTACCTAAGTACAGGTGCCGGGGACACGTTTACCCATCGCCCCGTCTCCCGTAAGTTAGAACCTCTACCCGTGCGCTCTCCCTCGGCTCTCGGGTTCCCCTTTCGGAGTGTGTGGATGCATACGCCTGACAAGCTTGAGTTCGGTCTTCTCCCGGAGCGCCGTATGGACTGGCGCACCCTGGCGACCAGTTACGGCATCGAAGTGTTGCTTCTTCTGTTGCTGTTGGGGGCTGGTTTCTTTTTTCCCGACACGCTGCGGCTGAGGCAGAAATTCACCGTTACGGAACTGGTTCCAAGGCCTGACTTGAGGCCGGAACCGATCAAGCCGAAGGTGAAAGTCCGGAGACCCGTGATCGCGCCCAAACTGCCCCCGCCCATCGCGTTCCCCACAGCGAAGCTGTTTGTGCCCAAAGATATCCGCACGAAAAAGAAGAAGGAAGAGGACGAAGAGAAGGCTCCCAAGCTCGAAGCCAAGTTCAAGTCGCCGGATTTGGCGCCTCCGCCGAGCGCGCTTCCGGAAAAGATCGTTTACACGGGCGCATTTGGAAGTTCAGCCGTGGCGACCACCAGCGCTCCGATCCAGAAGGTGCAGACCGGAGGATTTGGCGATCCTAACGGCCTTAAAGGGACGGGAAAGGACGGTGCCCATCTCACGGCTACCAAGTTAGGGGCGTTTGATCTGCCCGAAGGCGCAGGCACTGGGAACGGAGCCGGGGGAGCGAAAGGCATCAAGGGTACGATCGCCAGCGCGGGTTTCGGCAATGGGATCGCGCAGGGAGACAATCGGGCTCGAGTCGCGTCGGTGCAGACGGCGGGATTCGGCGCACCGGAACTTTCCCACGTGGCGGCGAAGGTTGCCCAGGCGGATGGCGGCCCGGCGACCACGCAAGTAGAAATTATCTCGAAACCCAGCCCGGTTTATACGCAGGAGGCCCGCCAGCTCAAGCTGGAGGGGGAAGTGTTGCTGGAAGTGCTGTTTGGCGCGAATGGACAGCTGCACGTCAATCGCGTGGTCCGCGGATTGGGTCATGGCCTCGATGAAGCGGCCGTTACCGCCGCCAGTCAGATGCGGTTCAAGCCGGCGCAGCGTTTCGGCACACCTGTAGATTCGACGGCAGTGGTGCATGTGGTTTTCCAGTTGGCGTATTGAGAGTTTTGCGGAGACCGATTCGAGGAGATTAGAGAGGACCAGAGTCATGCGTACTTGGAAATGGATGCTCACCGCTTTCCTGCTGATCACGCTGAGCGCGATGGCGCAGCAGACAGTTGATCAATCACCGTCGTCGGGCCCCGCGCCAGCGAATGCTGACGCGGCGCAACCCGCGAGCACGCCGGCAGCGACGGCTCAGCCCACTGGATCGCAGGCCGCCAACCCGGCCCCAGCGGCAGCCGCGCCGTCGCCTTCAACAGGCCCTGGCGCCTCAGCGCCTCCGCCCACGACCATGGATCAAGTGGTGGATCGCGCCATTGAACGCGAACACGCACTGCTGGAAATGCTGAAGACCCGGACGCCGCTGGTCGAGACTTACCTTCAGAACCTGAAGCCTGACGCGAAGCTGGGCGCTGTGCCCAGTCAGGATCACTACTTCCTCGGTCGCCTGGACCTGGGGCAGAGCGTGGATCGCCGCGACTACCTTTCTCAGGATGAAAGCTTCCAAAAGAACCTGATGGGCGGATTCAGCAAGCTGTTCAAGTTTCAGTACCAGCCCATGGGCTTTTCGTGGATGATTTTTGTCGATCGCGACGACTTCGACCGCAAACATTACGGATTCAAGTACGTGCGCCGCGAATTTCTGGGCGACGTGCGTTGCCTGGTGTTTGACGTGACTCCGACGAAGGATGCAGGCAAAGGCCGCTTCCTGGGCCGCATCTGGGTGGAAGACCAGGAGTTCAATATCGTCCGGCTGAACGGCACGTACGCACCGCGGCCGAGAAACGCCTACTACTTCCACATGGATAGCTGGCGCCTGAATCTGATTCCCGGCTACTGGATTCCGGCCTACATTTACAGCGAAGAAGGCGACTTCAGCTACGGCGCCAAGGACAGAATGGCGTTCAAGGCACAGAGCCGCATCTGGGGCTACGATCTGAAGAAAGGCGCGAAGGAAGATGAACTTACGCAATTGCGCGTTGACTCAGTAAAAGACGACACACCTTCGACGACAGATGCATCTCCGTTGGAGGCTCAGCGCCAGTGGCAGCAGCAAGCTGAGGACAACGTGGTCGAGCGTCTGCAAGAATCAGGCTTGGTCGCTCCGGAAGGCGAAGTCGACAAAGTCCTGCAGACCGTGGTCAACAACCTGATCGTCACCAACAACATCGAGTTGCCGCGTCCGGTGAGGACTCGGGTCATGATCACGTCTCCGCTGGAAACCTTCAGCGTCGGCAACACCATCGTGGTGAGCCGCGGCCTGATCGATGTGCTTCCCGACGAGGCCAGCCTGGCGATGGTGCTCTCGCACGAACTGGCACACATCGTTCTAGGACACAACCTGGGCAGCAAGTTCGCCTTCAATGACCGCATGCTGTTCTCCGATGAATCGACTTACAACAACTTCGGCTTCCGGCACAATCCAGAAGAAGAAACCGCAGCCGACACCAAGGCGATCGAACTGCTCAAGAACTCTCCCTATGCTCAAAAACTGGATACGCCTTCGTTGTTCCTGAAGGAGCTTTCCGCAAGCGCTCCGCAGCTCTCAGCCCTTTGTACGGCTCACCTGGGCAACAGCTTCACCACCGACAAAGGCCAACTGATAAGGATGTCGGCACTCGAAACCACGGGCCCCGCACTGGATCCGACCAAACTGGACCAGATTGCGGCGCTCCCCATGGGCGGGCGGGTGAAACTCAATGCCTGGAATGATCGCGTGGAGCTCACCAAGTCAGCGCCGGTAGCGATTACTTCGGCGCGCGACAAAATGCCGTTCGAAGTAACGCCGTTTTTCCCGCGATTGATTCGGCTGAACACCGACGGCAATACCTCGAACGCGACAGCGGCCGCAAATGCCCCACCGAGCGACTAGGCGGAGCATAAGCTCGCCTGTTTGCTCAGGCAGGAGTTTCGACGAGTTGATGGAAGCGCAGGCCGGGACCGGAAGCAATTCCGGAGTTCCGGCCTTCGTCTTTTCTGGACGATCGACGGAAAGGACGCTCAGAACCAGGTTCTAGCCTTGTAGGCGCGATATTCATCGCCGAAGGCTTCCGTCAGCACCTGCTCCTCGCGCCTGACACGGAAGTATTGGACAAAGTTAAACAAGATGAAAATCGCTATCCAGATGTACCGGCCGAGGACAACGAATAGTCCGACAAACGCCAGCCCTCCGAAGAGATAGATGGGATTGCGGATCTTGGAATAAATTCCGTGAGTCACCAGTTCCCTGGCCTCGACCCGAACCGCGAAGGAAGCGCCAAGCTGATAGCGGGCCAGCATCCACAGAAAGAAAAAGGGCATCGAGATGATGGCGCCGATCCAGTGATGCGTATCGTTGCGCCAGTGCACGCCGGCCACGACCGAAAGGGCGAGATATACGCCGACATCGATAAATCGTAGCCAGTCCATTTGACCCCAGGTTCCCGCATGCGTTTGCGAGCAAAGCGCATTGTACCCCGGCTCGTCGTCTCGGGCCGGTCCCAGCCCTTCAGTTGAGAGAGGATACGCTCTAATATTTCAGATAGCCCGACTCTGGAGTATTGGCGCGACTTCGAAGCCATCTACGACGATATTAAGATTCCGTTGGGACTGTCGGCATTCGCCCCGACAAAACTCGCGCGCGGCCCTATGTTCTCAGCCCGAACCAGGCTGGGGGTTGCGGGAAGCGAGACTGCGCCCGAACCGGTTAGCGAAAGCAGCCTCTACGGCGAGCCGGAACGATAACTCCGGTTCCATCTTGGTTGATTTTGATTGGAGGGACTCTACTCTTCAGAATCGGCGTAGAACCCGGATGTGAGAGCGTGCGCGAGGAACATCGGGGAATCATCGTCTTCCAAACGGCCAAGCAGTTCATCCAACAACTGTTGGGTCGAGGAAGCCGGCTCTACACCTGAGCTTGAGTCGAAATCGACCAGTTCTCGCGCCTGATCGACGGTCAGGACTTGCCCGAATTGTTCTAAAGCGTTCATTACCAACTCCACTTCCTTTGGCACTCATCTGCTACTCCTCTGATTATGTGGGATGGGGCTTACTTTCGATAGATTACCAACGGTCGTGATCTGTTTCTCGGGGACGAAGAGACGTGGTTGATGCTTTTCTCTGCGCGCGGGGAGCTAGTCTTGCGCTTTGCTCTTTCCGGGAAGGCCTGCGGGATTCTCGTGGGTACGTTCTCTGAAGCCGCCTTTCATGCCAGTTGCCAGAGATACGCTGGACTCTCCAAATTTATCACGCAGGCGGTCTGCGGCCGAGAGGGCTCGCTGCCAGCGGTCGCGCCGAGCCCCCTCGATCAAATCTTCCTGTCGCGATTCGCCCTGGAATGACGACGCATGCACTCCCAGTAAACGTACCTGCGTCCCCTTACGCCAGTTCTTGCGAAATAAAGCGCGCACCTGCTCGAAGATTTCGGTGTCGAGCTGAGTGGGAACCGGCAAGCTGTGGGCCCGCGTGATCGTGGTGAAGTCTTTGTAGCGCAACTTAAGTTGAATAGTGCGCGCGTGCAATCCGCCTTCCCGCAGGCGGCGGCCCACCATCTCCGAGAGCCGCATCAAGGTGGACTCGATGACCTCAATATTGGCAGTGTCTTCGTTATAAGTGTGTTCGTGGCTTATGGATTTCGCATCAGTATTGGCGCCAACCTCGGTGTCAAACCATCCACCAGCATCTTCTCCGCGCGCTTTGCCGGCAAGCGCCAGACCCCATTTGCCGAAGTGTTCTTGGAGAAACGCATCGTCGAAGCGGGCGAGATCGCCGACCCGACGAATGCCCAAAGCTTGCAGATTCTGTTCCGTAACTTTGCCCACGCCAGGAATATCGCGCACGTCCAGCGGCGCTAGAAACATTGCCTCCTGCCCGGGGATCACCCACAGGATTCCATGGGGCTTGGCTTTCGCGGAGGAAACCTTGGCAACCAGGCGGGAGATACCGATGCCGATAGAACAGTTCAGATGTGTGTCTGTCTTCATCTTCTGATGAAGAGCATGGGCAGCGCGCAAAGGCGGTCCATGCAGCCTCGTGGTACCGGTCATGTCTAGGTAGGCTTCGTCAACCGATGCCATTTCGACGAGCGGCGAGAAGGATGTCAGTACACGATAGACTTTCTCGGAGCACTCGCGGTAACGCTCCGGATGGCCATTGACGAAGATGGCCTGCGGACAAAGCCTGGCTGCGGTTCGCAGTGGCATAGCCGAGTGCACACCGAACTTGCGCGCTTCATAGGATGCCGCGGACACCACGCCGCGCTCGTCGCGCTGACCTCCCACGACTACAGCTTTGCCTTTAAGGGAAGGATCGAACAGCTCTTCCACCGAGACGAAGAACGCGTCCATGTCGACGTGGAAGATCGTTTTGTCCGGCGCGAACATAGGAAAACAGCGGGAGATTCCTGGAGGGATTGTATCAGTGAGACAGCGGCAGATTCTTGTGAGCCAAGGCTCAGCGACCGCCGGAAGTCATTGACTTATGACGACAACGGAACTAGCGATGGTGACTCCAGGTTTGGTTGCTGCACGCCGGGCACTTCGAGATCCGGCATCGGGCGGCCAGCGAAGAGAAGCCGGCAAGGCTTCGCCAGCCACCGCGCCCAGCGCCCGGACCAGGTGACACGCGCGCTGTCCGTAGCGATACCGGTATCGGCATACATCATCCGGTAGATTCTGGAGATCAAGACGAACGCCAACCGGCCCCTGCTCGATTTGATAAATTTGGAACGCTTCCAAATCGGACCCCAGCTGTAGAAACTATCCCATACTCCCTGAGTGCGGAAGCGGATTTCTTCAGCCGACATCACTGGATGATCCCAATACAACTTGGGACGAAGTGCCTGCGGTATGAGCCACCGCCGAGTGAGCGGAATTCCGGCGACGGTTGGCGGGTTGTTACCCAAGGTCTTTTCCCAGCGATTGAAATCCACAGTGCCGGGATAAGGGCTCAACATGACAAATTGCGCGAAAGTACATTCCGCGCTGATGGCGGCAGCGGCGGTTGCCGCAAAGGTGTCGGGACGGTCGCTGGGCAAGCCAAAAATGAAAGAGCCGAGCACGTGCACACCGTGACGCCGGAATGTCCGAAGCTGCTCGGTGAGTTTTTCACCAGCTAAGTTGAAATCCTTGTAGACATCCTTCAATCCTTCGGGAGTAACCGATTCCACTCCGACCAGGGCGCCCTTAATGCGCGCGGCTCGCATGGCATCGAGAAATTCCAGATCCTCGGCGGCTTCCATCGTAATCTGCGTAAAGAAAACCATGTCGTCCGGCAACTGGGCGAGACGGACCATCAACTCAAAGCGCTCCGCCCGAATGGAATTGAGTTCGTTCAGCCGCCCCCTGTTCACTTGCTGAGCCGCCAACCGAAGATCGGTCAAGGTGACGGGATAGAAATTGTCGTCCGCCAGCGCGATAAAGCGAAATCCCAGTCGGCGCAGTTGCACAATCTCCTCGATCACAACATCGGAAGCGCGCTGCCGGGGCCGCTGGCCGTCGGTGCGCCAGACCGAGCAGAAAGAACAATGCTTGGGGCAACCGCGAACCGTCTGCACCGACGCCCACATGTAGCGATTGCGCGGGACCAAGTCCCAGCGGGCGGCGACGAAATCGTGGGCTTCGATCTGGCCTCCGGTATAGACAGATTTTGGAATTCCCTTGCAACAATCGGCAAGAACCGTCGCCCAGGCGAGATCTCCGTCACCTTTCACAACGGCATGAGCTCCTCCCAACTCAAACGCTTCCTCGGGATAGAGCGTGGCGTGGATTCCCCCGAAAATTACGTACGCGCCCCGACTGCGCGCCATCTTGCCAATCTCATAGCCGCGCAACGCGTTGGCGGTATGAATGCCAATTCCCACCGCGTCTCCGGCCTGAATCGTATCGGGATGGACCTGCGAAAGGGTTTCGTCCGCCAGAATTGGGTCGCCAAAACTTTTCGGAGTTGCGGCCGCCAGCACGTACTGCCAACGCGGAGTGATCACGGCAGTTCCAAAGGACACACTACTGGGGTTGATCAAGTGAACGTTCACGCGCCGGGAGTCTCCTTTGAGGCCGAACGGCAGAGCACAGTCCCAAGGATCTGCGCGACGCCGCACGAACAGACTCCGCGTCATTTCATTCACTCTGAAAGGCGCGGGATTTAGATGTGGCAGGAAGCGGGAGCGGACGCGGACGTTCCGTCTACTCTCTCCGCCTGAAAGAAACCCACAAGGTTAGAAAGCGCCGCAAGATAGGTCACGAACAGCGGCAGTTTGGAGACTAACGCGTCAGTATCAGGTTGTCAAGATTCGTGACGACTAATTGTCACGCTCGATGACAAGCTGGATTCCCGTTTTGGCTTTAGGCAGACAAAGAGGGCAGTCGGCTCCTACACCGCTGTCAGCACCGCGTTCGGAGCCGATCGCGTCTGCCGTGCCCGTTCGTACACGCGAACATATTCCTTGGCCGAGGCGTTCCATGAGAAGTCCTTGGTCATGCCGTTGCGCATCAGCGTCTGCCAGGAAGATTGATCGCGGAAAGCTTTCAAAGCTTCCTTGATGGTCAGCAATAACGCCTCACCGCTGTAGTCGGTGAACTTGAAGCCAGTTCCCTTGCCGGTGCGCGCGTCCCAGGGATCGATGGTGTCGTCGAGGCCGCCGGTGGCGCGCACAATGGGCACCGTGCCGTATTTGAGGCTGTAGATCTGGTTCAACCCGCAAGGCTCGTATCGCGAAGGCATGAGGAACATATCGCTGCCGGCTTCGATCTTATGCGCAATGGCGTTGTCGTAGGCGATCTTGACCGCGATCTTCTGCGGAAATTGTTTCTGCATGCGCGCAAACATGTCTTCGTATTGCTTGTCGCCATTGCCCAGCGCGACGATAATCATTTCCTCGCGCGCCAACCGGTCCATGATTTGCGCGATCAAGTCAAAGCCTTTCTGAGCCGCGAAGCGGGACACAATCCCGATCACGGGTAGATGCAGATCAGGGTTAGAAACACCGAAAGACGCCAGCAGATCCTGTTTACACTTGGCTTTGCCGCTCAAATCCTGGGGCGAGTACTTCGCTACGATAAACTTGTCGACCTGCGGACTCCACTCCTCATAATCCACGCCATTGAGAATTCCAGTTACCGTCGAAGCCCGGTCGCGCAGAACGCCCTCCAGTCCAAAGCCGAACTCCGCGGTCTGGATTTCGTGGCTGTACTTGCGGCTCACCGTGGTGACAAAATCGGAATACACCAGCGCTCCTTTGAGAAAGTTCACTTGCCCAAAGAATTCCATCTTGTCGATGGCCAGCAAGTCCCAAGGCAGCGTAAGGAGCGGCAAAGTATCGGGCGGAAACAAACCCTGGTAGCCCATGTTATGAATCGTGAAGACCGTGCCTACGTCGCGAAAGGCAGGATCCTCGACATACTGCGTGCGCAACAACACCGGAACCAGCGCCGATTGCCAGTCATGACAATGAAAAACATTGGGAACACCCAGAATTTTCGAAGCTTCAAGCACTGCCCGCGAGAAAAGGGCAAAACGCTCTGCGTTGTCGGGATAATCTCCAGCCGAGGTTCCGTACAGCGCCTCGCGATCGAAATATGGAGGGTACTCCACAAAATAAAAGCGCACGCCCGAGTGGCTGCCGCCAGTGATCACCGAACAGAAACGATAGTGATCGTCAAAGGGCACGGTGATGCTGCGGACCACCGTCTGCGCATCGGAAAGTTTGGTCTGGCGATAGCGGGGAACATAAACGCTTACCTGGTGTCCCGCAGCTACCAAGGCACGCGGCAAAGCGCCCACCACGTCGGCCAATCCACCGGTCTTGGAAAAAGGCACGCACTCCGAGGCGGCAAAAGCAATATGCATGAAAGCGACCCCCAATTATGGCGCGGGCTTCGGCGCAAGTTATCATAGGAGGGCGCTACGGCTGCCCGCCATTCCTGCGCACGACGACTCGCGGGATGAAACTCCAGTGTAGTCGCGCAAAAGAAAGAGGGTCAATGTGCCGAAAGTATCCGCTGCTCGTCCGGTTCCCAGAACACCGAAATTGGGTCAGCATTTTCTCGCCGATCCCTCAGCCGCCTTGCGCATCGCCGAATCATTCGGGGATCTGTCCCAAAGTACGGTGCTCGAAATCGGAGCCGGACGCGGTGCTCTGACTTCCCTGCTCGCCCGGCGCGCCCGGCGACTGATCGCCATCGAGATCGATCGCGTTCTCGCGGCGCAGCTGCGCATGAAGTTCTCTCTGACCCCGAACGTCGAGATCATCGAAGGCGACATTCTCGCCATAGATTTCGACACGCTGTTTGGACCGAAACCGGGCAGCACGCGGCCAGGAATCAATCACCAACCGGAACTGGTACGCGCCGTGGGCAATCTACCCTACTTCATCACTTCCGACATCCTGCTGCGCCTGTTCGCCTACCGCAGATATTTCGAGACGATTGTGCTCATGGTGCAGCGCGAAGTCGCGGACCGTCTGGCAGCCCGTCCCGGGACCAGCGAGTATGGCCTGCTCTCGGCGACAGCGCAACTCTACGCTAATGTCGAGAAGCTATTCACTCTGCCCCCAAGTGCCTTTTCACCGCCTCCGAAAGTACACTCCGCGGTGGTCCGGCTTACCATCGCCTCTCGCATCGAAGACCTGAATGTACCCGAGGCGGGCTTCATCGACTTCCTAAGAAAATCTTTCGGCCAGAAGCGGAAGACGCTCTGGAACAATCTCAAATCAGACTACGAACCAGCGGCCCTGCGCGCAGCCCTGGAAAAAGCTGGAATAAAACCAACCGTGCGAGCCGAAGCATTATCGCTGGACAAAAGCGCGGTGCTATTTCGCGCGCTGTTAGACGGAACGAGTTTTTGATTTCCTTTGCGGACCTTCGTGTCCTTAGTGGTTAAAGCCTTTCCCAACCACAAGGAGCTACAAAATGCATGCTACAGTGCGCCAGCCCGCGGTAGCCGGACGGTTCTACCCCAAAGACCGCGACACTCTCTATAAAGACGTCGAACGTTACCTCGCAAGCCAAGCGACCCCGACCCCGGCCCTGGGCTGCGTAGCCCCGCACGCCGGTTATATCTACTCGGGAGCGGTTGCTGGAGCCGTCTATTCGGCAATCGAAATACCTGCGCGCGTCATCGTGCTTTGCCCCAATCACACAGGCAAGGGGAGGCCGCTGGCCATCATGAGCAAGGGCGATTGGGAGACGCCTTTGGGCCAAGTTCCGATCGATTCTCCTCTGGCGGAGGCCCTGAAGAAAAGACTCCCGATCCTGACCGAAGACGCGGACGCGCATCGCAGTGAACACGCCATCGAAGTGGAACTGCCGTTCCTGCAGGCACTGCGCTGCGATTTCAGTTTTGTCCCTATCGCGCTTGGCACGGCACAATTTGACCCTTTAGAACAATTGGGCATGGCAATAGCGGAGGTTCTGCAGGCGCAAGAGGAAAAAATCCTGATCGTCGCCTCAAGCGACATGAACCATTACGAAAACGATGCGATCACACGGGTAAAGGATCACAAAGCGATCGAACCAATACTCGCGCTCGATGCCCATGGCTTGTTCGAAACGGTAATACGCGAGGAAATCAGCATGTGCGGATTCGGCCCGGCCGTGGTGATGCTCACCGCCGCAAAACGGCTGGGCGCAACCTCCGCTGAACTCGTCAAGTACGCCACCTCGGGAGATGTCTCCGGAGACCGCGAAATGGTGGTAGGCTACGCCGGCGTGGTCGTGCGATGAAAGCCAGCTTTGCGTCAACGACATCTTCCAAGATCGCCGAGCGGCGACATTTCAGATCAATGTGGAAACTTGGAGGACTGACGCCCTGGCAACTCACGAGAAATGTAATCCGACAGATCGATGAAGACGATCTTCTTGGCCACGCATCCGGGCTGGCCTTCAACTTTCTCCTAGCGCTTTTTCCACTGATCCTCTTTATGCTCGCACTTTTTGGCCTGTTCGCCTCGCGCAGTTCGATGCTCGAAAACCAGCTACTATACTACTTCGCAGATTTACTTCCGCCGGCGGCATTCGAACTGCTGAATACCACTACGAACCAACTTGCCGTCGGCCCGACCGGAGGGAAACTCACTGTTGGAATCCTGGTTGCCCTCTGGTTCGCATCCGGGGGCGTGGCGTCCATGATTTCGACTCTGAACGCAGTCTATCGAGTTCGCGAAACGCGTTCCTGGATTCGAGTTCGAGCAATGGCGCTCGGCCTCACTCTCGCGATCTCTATTCTTCTCCTGTGCGCATTGATAATCGTTCTTGCGGGCGGGCGCTTTTTTGATTTGGTGGGGGCGCAGATCTATTTGGGATCCCCGATGGCGCGGATCTGGAAGGCGCTGGAGTGGCCCACCGCCCTGCTTTTTGTGATTATCTCGTTTTCGTCGATTTACTACTTCGGACCGAACCGGCCGGAGCGATACTGGCACTGGATCACTCCCGGCTCGTTATTCGGTGTGTTCCTATGGTTCGCGGCTTCGGCAACCTTCCGCGTCTATCTGCACTTCTTCAATACGTACGACGCAACCTACGGATCGCTTGGGGCGGTCATGATTCTGCTGGTTTGGCTGTACGTAGCTGGATTGGCGTTTCTGATTGGAGGAGAGATCAACGCCGAAATCGGGCGCGCAGCTCAATTGCGATTGGCAGCCCGAAACCAACGTGTTCGCGAGGCGTAGAATTCTTCGGAACTCACTCCGATCCTCGGGAGGATCGTTCTTATGTGCGCCCGCGCATTTGGCAAAGATCCCAGCCCCCGCCTGAGTGCCTGGATTGTTGCTGCCATGCTGGCGATGATCGTGGTCCCGGCAACACTTACTCTGCTCACAGTGAGCGCTCCCGGAACGCTTCAGGTGTCAGACTCCAACCCGACGCCGCATGGCTACACCTGGAGCTTGCTGCTGTTCATCGTTCCGATCGTGGTGATTGGCTTCTGGTTTCTGCCCGCTGAAGGCGTGGAGATTCCGCGACGGGCTTTTTGGTGGACGATCGGCGTTCTTGTTCCCCTCGGCTTCGGGCTCGACTTCTTTTTCGCCCATTGGTTCTTTACCTTCCGCAACTCAGGGGCAACCTTGGGGATTGAAGCGCCCGCCTTGGGAGCACCGGTTCCGGTCGAGGAGTACGTCTTCTATTTTACCGGCTTTCTCTGCGTGTTGCTGATTTATGTCTGGCTGGATGAATTCTGGCTGGCGGCCTACAACGTTCCCGACTATGCGGGCGAGTCAAGAAGGATTTCTCGCCTGTTCCGGTTCCATCCGACCTCCGCAATCGTGGGGGTTGGGCTGATCCTGATCGCGGTGGTTTACAAGAAGATGTTCTCCGGGTCTCCTGACGGTTTCCCGAGTTACTTCACGTTCCTCGTGGTGGGCGCCTTCGTTCCCGCGATGAGCTTCTTTCCGACGGCGCGGCCTTTCATCAATTGGCGCGCCTTCAGTTTGACGCTGTTCTTCATTGTGCTGGTGAGCTTGATCTGGGAAGCGACTCTGGCCGTTCCCTATCAATGGTGGGGCTTCCAGCCAACCCAAATGACTGGGCTGTTTATTGGAGCCTGGTCGCAGCTGCCGATCGAGGAGGTCTGCCTTTGGATTGCGGTCAGCTACGCGACGGTCATTGTGTTTGAGATTTTCAAACTATGGCACGCCTCGGGGAAGGAGGCGAAACACGCATTCCTGCGCAAGGAGTGAGAATCTTTTCCGGATGCGAAGCCCGCCGACCTTTGCTCGGCCACCCGGACGAGGGCGTCCGGGTCTACGTGGGCGCGGACTTAGTCCTCGACGCTTGAGTTGGAGGTCACTTCTTCCGGATCTTCGTAATCTCCGGCGAGACTGAAATCGTTTTGGCCGAAATCGTCGTTTTCCCCGGGAACACCCGATTGTTTTTCCAGCTTTCGCTGCTGTCTTTTTTCCAATTTTTCGCGCTGCTTGTCCTGTCGCGAGCGCTCCTTCTGACGTTTATTGAAGCTTGAACGACTTCGACCAGCCATACCCACCTCCAGGGATGATTTTGCGGGTTGCGATCCATCCGAAGGATCGTCAGTTCGGGAACATCCACGAACTATGAAGCGACCGGCTCGGGATGGAGAGCGGCTTTCACTTTCTTACTTGGGCCCGCGGATTTAGTTTTGGCAGCCTCGGCCTGGAGTAGCGCTTGAGTCCGTAAGCGGCGTTGAATGTTCTGTTTCCGCTCGCGATGGGCTCGGGACTTGTCTCCATTGATTAACGACATAGATATCTCCTGCCGGACCTCGGCTTTTGAGTCTTCTCAATCGCGAAGGCGCAGGGCTGGTTGCGATTATCTTCGTGGTTAAGGGCTGTGTTCAGTATACGCGATTTAATGCGATGCCGAGAACATTACGTAGGGGCGCATGCATAACCCAAACAGATTTATCACAATACCGCCAGTTGGGGTGCGACATTCTATTGGAGCGCTAACCGCGGATTCGACTGATCGTCTATCCTTTGGACGGAGGACGCAAACATGCGGGCTTTGCTTTTGCTTTGCCTGGCTTTCCTGTTCCCAGCGCAGTATGACTCGAAGAATACGCCTTCGCAAGGCGATGAAAAAACTTCATCCACGCAGACGCCAACCTATACGGAGGACGGCCGTCTCCTGTTTCCGGCAAACTATCGCGAGTGGATTTATCTGACCTCCGGCATCGACATGAGCTACAGCCCAAATGCCATGGGGATGGACCACTCCATGTTCGACAACGTTTTCGTGAACCCGGACGCGTATAAGACATTCCTTCAAACTGGAACCTGGCCCGACAAGACCATGCTGGTGCTCGAGGTTCGCGTGGCAGGAAGTAAGGCCTCGATCAACAAGAGCGGCCACTACCAGACCTCGGAGACCATGGGCCGCGAGGTGCACGTCAAAGATGAATCGCGTTTCCCGGGCAAGTGGGCTTTCTTCGGATTTGAAACCAACAGCCCATCCAAACAAGTGCCCAAGGAGGCCTCCTGCTACTCTTGCCACGAGCAGCACGCCGCCGTGGACTCGACGTTCGTGCAGTTTTATCCCACGCTCATCGAGTTGGCCAAGAAGAAAGGAACACTGAGCGCTAACTACCTGAAGGACGAAGCCGCGAATGCAAAGAAGTGACCGAGGCGGTTTACGCCAACCATTTCACCACACCCGGCACGCATTCTCGCGGACCATGGCTTGCCCTTTGTGGCAGCCGAAAGCCTTGGCGAATTCCGACATGTTGGACACCACATTGTTGACCCGGTATTTGTCCAGTGGATGCGGGTTCATGAGCAGGATTGTCCGCATCATTTCCGGACGCAAATTGCCGCACCAGATGTTGGCATAGGACAAGAAGAAGCGTTGCAGAGCCGTCAGGCCGTCTGCCCCCTTGGTATCCAGGCTCTGACCTTTGTTTTTGAGGTCCGAATCGAGCGCGGACAACGCCAGATGGATTCCTCCGTTATCGGCCGTGTTCTCGCCCTGGGTTAAGCGCCCATTTTGCTGCACCCCGGCTTCTGGGACGAACTCCGTGTACTCTTCGGCGATGCAGTCGCCTCGTTTGTCGTAGGCCTTGGCATCGTCCGCGGTCCACCAATCGCTCAGATTGCCGTTCTCGTCGAATTTGCGCCCCTGGTCGTCGTACCCGTGGATGGTCTCGTGCCCAATCACGGCGCCGGCGGCGGCGTAGTTGACCGAGTCGTCTTTGCCAGGGTCGAAGAACGGCGGTTGCAGAATCCCGGCCGGGAAATTGATCGTGTTGGTCTGCGGATCCTCATAAGCGTTCACGGTTGGCGGAGTCATTCCCCACTCGGTCCGGTCCACCCGCTTGCCAATCTTATGGAGCTGGCGGTCGAATTCAAACCCAGCAGCACGCTCCACGTTGGCCAGATGATTGTCAGGCTGAATTTCCAGAGCAGAGTAATCGCGCCAGTGGTCGGGATATCCGATCTTGTCAATCTGCGCGGCCAGCTTTACCTGGGCCTGTTTCTTGGTTTGCGGACTCATCCACTCCATGGAATCGATTTCCTGGCGAAGCGCGACTTTGAGTGCGTTCACCATCTCTTGGACACGCTGTTTGCTCTCGGGCGGAAACGCACGCGCCACGTAGGCCTGCCCCAAGGCCTGTCCTATGTCCCGGTCTTCCGACTGAATGCATCTGCGCCAAAGAGGCATGATCTCTTTCGCGCCGAACAGCGTTTGAGCCTCGAACGCGAAATCCTGGTTTACGAAATCCTCGCTCATCGCTCCTGCCAAGCCGTTCAGCAACTGCCATCTGAAATATGCCTTCCAATGATCGAGAGGCTCGCTCTGGATCAGTTGCTCGGTTCCGCGAAAGAAATCAGGCGAGGTCACGATAAAAGTGCCCGTCGCCGGACCATGCACCAACTGCAAATAGCGGCTGAAATCAAAGGATGGTGTCAGCTTCTGAACCGCGTCCAGACTCATTTCGTGGTCGAGGTTCTTGGGATCCCGCCGTTTAACGATGTCCATCGCGGCCTTCGCCATTGATGTTTCCATTCGGAGAATGACGTCCGCGTCCGTCTTGGCTTTGGCGGGGGCCACACCCGAGAGTTCCAACATGCGCGCGATGTGGGCAACGTATTTGCTCCGGATCTCGACCGACTTCGCGTCATCCTTGAGATAGAACTCACGGCCGGGCATCGCCATTCCGCCTTGATCAAACTGACCGATTACGTGGGTGGTATCGTGAAAATCAGGCTGCGCGCCAAAGCCAAACAGGGCCGCATAGGTTTCGGGATCCGCGGGATTCCAGGCACCGGGAACCGAACGATGGATATCGGCAACGACCTCAACGATCTCGGTCTTGCTGTGCATGGCTTCGATGCGCTCCAACTGAGGCTGCAGGGTAGAGAGGGAGTTCGCATTCCTTTGTTTCTGATCGGTGCAAGCCGACCAGTAATCCCCGACCTTCTGTTCGACCGGCGTGCGCTCGGCAGCCGGTTTGGCTGCCACTTCGAGCACCGTCTGGTGCAGGAAAGTCTCATTCCACAGTTGAAGCTTGCCAAAGGAATCCCAGAAAACCTCATCGGGAGGCACAGGGTTATCCGCGATCCAGCGGTTGCACGCGTACTGATAGAAATCGGTGCAGGGATCAACCGATGGATCGACTTTCTTCGGATCGAAGTGATCAAGCTGGACTGATTTGCCGGAGTCTTCCGCAGGCGTGGTCTGCGCGAGGCCAAGTGGAGCGAATGCCGGCAACGAAACACAGCTCATCAGCAAAACCGGCGCCAAGAATGATCGCATGCGCGTACCCTCTGAGTTCTCGATTACTGGGACGGACAGAAAGCTTACCACGCGCCGTTCGTTCTGGCATCCAACCGGCACCGCCAACAATCGACGCCATAACAGAAAGGGCGACCCGAAGGCCGCCCAGATCACTTGCGGGGTTTGATTCTAATGATGAGCAGTACCAGAATGGCCGGCTCCGGCACTCGTATGCCCGGCCGACGCGCCGGGAGCGCCACCATGCCATGCTCCTGCCGGCGAACCCGGCGACGGATATCCGCCGCCATGCCAATACCCTGCGCCAATGGGCGCGGTGTGAACTCTGGCCGTGGCAAATCCTTGCTGCTGAACCGTACCTGACAATTCGTTCAGGTTCTTGATACCTCCGCGCGGGATTCCGAGTCCAGCCGAATTCTTGGGAATTTCCATCCGATCGGCCGATTTTCCGAGTTGCGTCGGCATCGGGCCTTGGTTTACAGCCACGATTCTTTGACCGGAAGACGGGGGCTGAGGCACAACAAAATTCGCCGGGGGACGAACGATCCTCGGCGCGCTCCATCCTGCCCACGACCCGCCGGGTTGCCACGCCCATGCGTTGGTAGGCAAGTAAACCCACGAGCCATAGTGGTACGGGGTCCAGCCCCACGGGTACGCAGAAACCCAGCCGTATCCAAAACCCGGAGCAAACGCCCATGCGCCGTTCAAGAACGGACTCCAGCCAGCGCCGGCGAAGTAGGGTTGCCACACCGTTCCGTAGCCTGGCACGTTCGAGAAGCTGCCGTAGTAGTTCAGGTCACTGGTGCCGTACGCGTACGGTGAATAGCTGCTATAGGAGTTGCTGGCATACTGCTGGTGATATTGGTCTTGTTGCTTATCCCAGGTGTCGTAGGGATCGGGTTCCAGATTCTTCGCCAGGTTGGAATGATCGTCATCCGTGAGATCGAACGTGGCGGTGTGATTCTTACTCACGGCCAGTCTCCCGGAATCGCCATCGACCTGTACGTCGCCGCTGAACACGGCTAATGTGGCGGTGGCGTCTGCCATCTCAACGCGAAGATGAGCCGGTTGGATGAGCGCAATTTTCTCTTGCGAAAACGTCAGAGTGAACTCGGTATCCTTCGCGCCGGTTGCGTTGACATAGGCCGTGCCTTCCTGCAGATACACCGTCGAAACCTTCGTCCCGGAGTCGCGGAGCGATAGCTTAGGGAAGGCGATCACCGTGTTCGGGGTAACTCGCAGCGTGCTCCCGTCTTCGAATTCCACTTCCGCACGGCCATCACTTCCGGTCCGCAAACTCACGCCCTGAGTGATCGGCAAATTCAGGAATGCCTTCTCATACTTTCCAGTGTCGCGGTCGACCTGAACATCGCCTTGAACCTCGCTCAGGCGCACGACACGGGCCTGCGAATCGGCAAAGGCGGGAATCGTTAGGACAAGAGAAGACACGACCGTCGCGGCTATTATTAGGTTGAATCTCAACTTGGACATGAAACCCCTCCGGAACGGCCCCTCTTACGTTATTAGAACACCGTTTGGGCTAGTTTGTTGCCTGAAAAGCACATATATTCGGTGACCGGCGGCATGTTACTTTTTTCCGGTCGCAGCAAGCTGTACCAGGCCCTGCGCTCGGGCGCGTACCACCTTGATCACGGCGGGATCGTCGGCGATCTTCTGAAGGACGGGAGCCACGGCGGAGATTTCTTCGAGGCCGCCGCTATTGGATATTTCTTCCATCTTTTTCAACTCCTCGTCCAAAGCGAGCTTCTGATAGCGAAGATAGTAGTCGAGCCGGTGGCCGAATTCCAGGGTTGTCGACAGGGATTGGAAAAAGCTGGTCAGATCCTGAACTGAGGAGATTGGAGAATAGTTGTAGGTGGCGCTCGTGCTTTTCTGCGCGTCCTTGTAGGCCAGGGTTTTAACGCCGGTGGAAGCCAAGTTCTTGTTCTTGGAATCGATCTGGCCTTCGAAATAGTGGGCGCGTTTGGCGAGGTCGAAAACGCGTGCGCGTCCGGACTGGGATACGGTGAAATCCGAATGGAAGGGCTCGCTGGCGGCGGCCTCGCTGAGCTTGCTTACTGAGTCGTACGAAGCGTTGCCGTCGCTCGAGACCGAGATAACGTAGTGAGCCGGTTCAGAACCGGGAAAATCGCAAGTAAAGGTGATCGTAGCCGCTTGCTGACCGTGCGCACAAACCGGACCGAACAAGATCAAGCACACGAGCGCGGATATATAGACTTCAAATCGCTCGAACGATTGCGAACGTATGGGCGACTGTCGCTTCGTCGGAACACTTTCCGGTCGGAACTGGCTGAGGAACATGTACAAGGAATTATGCCAAATGTGCCTGCCGCGCGGAATGCCTCATGCCCGCTGGCGTTCCAGCGTGGCTGATGTGTGCAGATGGCAGATCGCGATCGCGAGAGCGTCGGCGGCATCTGGCGGCTCAGGAATCTCGGCCAGATTCAGCAATCGCGTGACCATATGCTGCACCTGCTGCTTCTCCGCTCTGCCGTAGCCGACCACCGCGGATTTGATGGAGAGCGGCGAATACTCGGCGACTTCCAGACCCGCTGATGACGCCGCAAGCATCGCAACCCCACGCACTTGCCCCAGCTTGAGCGCCGACTTCACGTTCAGCGCATAAAAGACATCTTCAATCGCAACCCGATCCGGTCGATGCTCGACAATGATTGCGCCCAGGCGGTCGAAGATGGTCGACAGACGAGCCGACATCGACGCGCGAGGAGAAAGTTTGACCGCGCCGCAGGCAAGGCAAATCAACTTGCCGTCGTGACAGAGTTCGACCACACCGTAGCCGGTAAACTCAGTGCCGCAATCAATGCCGAGAACGCGCATCCCCCAGAGTCTAGCATCTGGCGCAATGGATACTGTTTACTCCCCACTAACAGCATTTCGGGCGCCGAGACTTGATATTCTCTTGCTCGCGCAGGAACGCCGCGTACGCGCTCGGGCAAGAGCTCAGTTTATGGTAGGCAAGAAAACGTCCGTAGGCAGACTCATCAAAGATCTCTCTTAGAGTCGCAATAATCGTCGCAATCACTCTCCGGAACTGGGTCATCCTTGTTCCTCCGCCGCGAATCGCGTCGGCACAAAAGGTGATTCCTTTACTCTTGCTTTCACGCGGCCGGAGAGGACGTTCGTCCACAAGAACATTGATTCCAGCAAGATGACCGCGACCATGCAGACTAAGACTCCCGCCGCGGCCGCGTCGAGGCGATCGTTGAAGATCAATCGCGAAATCTCGTGACTCGGAGCCGCCGAAGAGGCAGTCTGCCGCGCATGCGCCAGAAATCCGATCCGGGGGTTGGGATCGAACACCTTGTGCCATGACGCCGTGAACGTGACCGCGACCAGCCAGATGAGGGGCGCCAGAGTTACTGGCGCATACCGAGCCTTACCCATCTTGACGATGATGGTCGTCGCCACGCATAGCGCCACGGTCGCCAACAATTGATTGCATATCCCGAACAGCGGCCATAGCGAGTTGATTCCACCGAGCGGATCCTTTACTCCTTGCCATAAGAAACATCCCCAGGCGGCCACGATCAATGCGCTAGTAGCCAGGATGGAAGGGTACCAACTGGTGCGGCCGAGCGGCTTCCAAACGTGGCCGAGGGCGTCCTGCACCATGAAGCGGCCCACGCGTGTGCCCGCATCGAGAACGGTAAGAATAAACAGCGCTTCAAACATGATCGCAAAGTGGTACCAGATGGCCATCACTGCCTGCCCGCCCAGGCTGCTGGAGAAAATGTGGGCCATCCCCACAGCAAAAGCCGGCGCACCGCCCGTGCGATTGAATAAAGTCTGTTCGCCAACTGCCTGCGCCAGCGCATGCATGCCCGCTGCGGTCACGGGAAATCCCCAAGCACTGATGGTCGTGGCTGCGGCATCAGGCGTCTGGCCCACGACTCCCGCTGGGCTGTTAATCGCGAAAAAGGTTCCCGGCTGAAGCACGCACGCCGCAATCATTGCCATGATCGCAACCATTGATTCCGCCATCATCGCGCCGTAGCCAACCATGCGAGTTTCGAGCTCACGCCGGATGAGCTTCGGTGTCGTGCCGCTGGAGATCAGAGAATGGAATCCGCTGATGGCGCCACAGGCAATTGTGATGAAGGCGAAGGGGAAAATCTTGCCGGCAAAGATCGGCCCTGATCCATCGATAAACCGCGTCAGAGGCGGCATGTGGAGCGTAGGACGCAACGCGACGATTCCCAGCGCCAGCAATCCGATCGTCCCCAGCTTGACGAACGTGCTCAAGTAGTCGCGGGGCGCAAGCAGCATCCACACTGGCAAGGCCGAGGCGGCGAATCCATAGATTATGATCACGATGGCAAGGGCGGGTGCGCTCAGAGTGAACCAGGGAGCCACCACCGGAGTCTGCGAGACCCATTGCCCACCCCAGATCGCGAGCATGACTAGAACAAATCCGAGCGCCGATACTTCCAGCACCTTGCCGGGCCGGAAGCGGCGCAGGTATAGACCCATCAACAGCGCGATTGGAATCGTCATTGCAATGGTAAACACGCCCCAGGGACTGGCCTTCAGGGCATTCACCACAATCAATGCACCCACGGCGAGCAGAATCACGATGATGCTGATCACTGCCGTGTAGGCGACGAACCCACCCACACGGCCGATTTCCTCGCGCGCCATTTCAGTGAGCGACTTTCCGTCCCGCCGCACCGAGAACAGCAGGATGACGAAGTCCTGCACACAGCCGCCAAAGACGGCGCCAGCCAATATCCAGAGCGTCCCCGGAAGATAGCCGAACTGCGCCGCCAGCACCGGACCAACCAGCGGTCCCGGCCCAGCGATGGCGGCGAAATGATGCCCAAAGACCACCCACTTATTCGTGGGCACGAAGTCGCGGCCGTCGTCCAGGCGTTCGGCCGGAGTGGCTCTTTGCGAATCGAGCACAAGGACTTTGGCGGAAATAAACTTGCTGTAGAAGCGGTAACCCAATGCATAAGAACAGACGGCCGCGACCACCAGCCACATGGCATTGATCTCCTCGCCACGGTGCAGCGCGATTGTGCCCAGAGCAAGCGCGCCGAGAATGGCGAAGCTAAGCCAAGTCAGGATTCGAATGGATTTTGTCATTGTGTCTTCGCGTTAGTGTTTACTCCAGTGGGAGAAGCAGTGACTCTGTCGGTAAATACGTCCGCGTGGACAAAGCCAAAGTCCTGTTCTCCATGTTTAGCGAAACGAGATCTCAGCACCGCCTCTACCTGACGGCTGGCGCGGTTAGGCTGAAAAGCGGAGATCACCCATACGCGACTGTAGCCGGCAGCAATGTTGTCCAGCAATTCGGCGCTGGGCCGCGATGGACGCAGCGTCAGTAACTCCAATTCCGTCTCCTCGGGAAATTCGTGGATTGGAGACCCCGTAATGTGAAACTGCCGCTGATATTCGTCGAACGCAAGTCTCTCCTCACTATAACTAAACAGCACAGCGTCACCCACTTTTGCCTGTGACAAGATGGAGCGGGACGCATCTTTCCAATTGTCAGTGTGTTCGGCGTCCGCGCGGCCGCGATAATAAGAATACGTCCCGCCCAGTGAAAGCCCGAGCAGAATTATCAAGGTAACTGTAAATAGAACCTTCGAACGAATTCGAGTTACGGCGTCCGACACGAGCACGATTAGTGGAGGAAGACAAAAAATCAGGAACCGCGGCTCAAAGATGGGCCAGTGCAGAGAGAGCGCCAGAACCGACGCTACCGGCAGGATAAACCAGATCAGCAGAAACCAATACTTCCAAATGTCGACGGATGCGGATTTCAAGCGACTGACACCGGCTACGACCCCAGCTGAGACCAGCGCCAGATACGCCAACAGAAGCAACGGGCCACCGTCTCCCGTCATGTCGAGAGCCAACTTATAAACATCTTGCAGCCCAGGCTTTATCAGCCAGTAAAGCTGTGACCGGTCTGAAACAACAAGCAGGCAATACGCCAAGGGAGAGGTCAGGAGGCAAATCATCGCTGCGCTCAAGAGGAATTGTTTCCAGCGAACTTCCCTTCGAAAAAATAATGACACCCATTGCGCCAGCAACATCCAGCCGCCGAAAACTTGTGCATACACCATGAGAGCGCTTACCAAAACGTACGCAGCCCAGTTCTTGCGCGAAGGCTGTTCCAGACTGCGTAAGAAAAATAAAGAAGACACGACCGCCAGCAGCAGAAACAAACTGTAGGCGCGAGCCTCCTGCGAATATCTGATGTGAAATGCATGGACCAGGAGCAATAGGGCTGCTACTCTTCCGGCTCTCTGTCCAAATAGACGGGTGCCGAGCAGATATATGGCTGGGATCACGGCAACTCCGGCCGCCACGGAAAGAGAGCGAATGGCAAACTCACTGCTACCCAGCCGTATCCAGCCGCGCAGCAGCAGGTAGTACAAGACCATATTGGCCTGGCGATGAGTGATTGCGCTCCAGAAAACGCGCCAATCGAGCCGCGCCAGTGTCACGCTCGCCGCTTCGTCAAGCCAGAAGCTTTTTGTTCCCAGCCGAAAAAGCCTGAGTGCAGCCGCCAGGGCAACGATCAGAGCCAGCCAGAGGTTCGGACCCATAGGTCGCAGCGCTCGGATTGGTCCGACCAGAGTACGATGCCCGCTCACTCGGAGAAAGCATAGACGATTCACCTCGGTCGAGCAAAATGGCCTTATCGTGGTCAGCGAGGAATTACAATCGAGCGAACTTCCTGTAAAGTTGCCATGAATCCGATGTTGTCCATCAACACATTGTCCGTTGCTTCGGGTCTCCCGCCCCTATGGCAACGAAAGGTGGCAGAGAACTCGCTGTCGCTAATAGAGCTGGTTATCACACTCGTGGTGATCGCAATGATTCTATTGCGACGCCGGCGCACGCCCGAAATCTTGGCTTCGGTGGAACGATGGTTCGCCAAGCTGGCGCGAAGAAAGACGCTCTCGGTGCTGGTTTGCGGCCTTCTGATGCTTGGCGTTCGCACGGCATTAATTCCAGTGTTGGGGATTCCCGAACCGATTGTCCACGACGAATTCAGCTATTTGTTAGCTGGTGACACCTTTGCCCACGGACGCCTGACGAATCCCACCCATCCCCTGTGGAAGCACTTCGAGAGTTTTCAAATCATCCAGCGTCCAACCTATATGTCGATGTACCAACCCGCTGAGGGTGTGGTGTTAGCGGTAGGACAACGTCTCGGTCATCCCTGGATTGGACAGTGTCTGATGGCGGCGGCCATGTGTTCTGCTCTGTGCTGGATGCTTCAGGGGTGGTTGCCACGCAGTTGGGCGTTGCTCGGCGGGATGTTGATCGTGTTGCGGCTTGGCATTCTCAGCTATTGGACGAATACATATTGGAGCGCCTCGGTAGCCGCTTTCGGCGGAGCGCTCGTACTGGGTGCGTTGCCGCGACTCAAGCGCAGTCCGCGGATTGATTTCGCCGTGGCAATGGGCGTGGGGCTGGTTATTCTCGCTGACAGCCGGCCTTATGAGGGATTCATTCTTGGCTTGACTGTGGCTGTGAGTATGCTCGCCTGGCTGACGGGTGGACGGCGGCCCGCGTTGTCCGTTTCGATGGGGAAGGTAATAGTTCCGATCACCCTGATCTTGGCATGCGGTGCCGCAAGCGTCGCTTACTACAATTATCGCGTAACGGGGAGCCCGCTGACCTTCCCTTACGTGGTCAATCGGCAACAATATGCCCCGTCGTCCTATTTCATTTGGCAGGGCCCGAAACCCGAACCCACGTACCGGCGGGCGGTCATGCGGGACATGTATGAGCACGAATTCATGTTCTATCTAGCAGGACGGACGGTTTCGGGCTTCCTTCGCCACGCTCTCTATAAAATACGGCTCTCGTGGGCGGTTTTCCTCGGCCCGGCCCTAACCATACCCCTGCTCGCATTTCCCCGGGTGGCTCGCGACAGGAAAATGCGCTTTCCACTTTTTGCCGGCGGTGTATTCTTGCTGGGCCTCGCGGTCGAAATTTGGACGTTCCCACATTATCTGGCACCAGCAACTGGTCTCTTGTACTTGACTGTGGTGCAATGCATGCGCCACATGAGATTCTGGCAGTGGCGTGGCCAGCCAATAGGGATTTCGCTAACGCGAGCGATCCCGCTTATTGGTTGTGCGATGATTGTGGTCCGGGTTGGCGCCCTTCTGGCGCATGCCCAGATCGAGCAACCGTGGCCTCGCGGCAATCTTGCTCGGGCAACTATTCTCCGCACGCTGGAGCATTCGCCGGGACAACATGTGGTCATCGTCCGTTACGGACCCGCTCACAACTTCGATCGCGATTGGGTTTACAACGCCGCAGAAATCGATTCATCGAAAGTGATTTGGGCTTGGGACATGGGTGCCGGTAACGAGGAACTGGTCCAATATTTCAAGGACCGAGACGTCTGGCTGCTCGAGCCGGATGAATCCCCGCCAAAATTATCCCCGTACCCTCGATGACTCGGCGACCATGAAGGTCCATCAGCGAGCGCGCAGTGATCCTACCGTGAAAACGGGAAGCGCGGTCAGCACTTCCACAGAAAACTCAACGCGTCCGGAAAGCGCTTTGCCCACTCCCCTTCGTTGTGGGATGCGCCTTCGTCGATTTTCACCAGCAGGCGGCGATGGTCGAGGCCCGCGCCGCGCAAACTCCGTTCGAGTTCGCGGACATCTTCCACAACCTGTTTGTCCTTGTCCTCGCGGCCCGCCTCGCGGGTGCCCATCGCGATAAACACTTTCTCGGGCCACTGCCGAAAATGGCGGCTGGGCTTCAGTATTCTTCGATTGGAAATAAAGAGGGACGGACTCTCCAATAACAAGCGCCCGAATACTCCAGGCCGTTCGATAACCGTATACAGAGAAATGAACGCACCGAGCGACGATCCACCCAGACCGGTATTTTCGGAGCCCGTTGCCACGCGGTATCGCTCGTGAACAAACGGCATGACCTCGTTCATCAGAAAATCGGGATACCGCTTCCCCTGCGGCCGCAAAACTGGCGGACTAAATGAGCGATACGGCAGGAACTCTTTGATGCGGTCATTTTGAGCATTGTCAATGCCAACAATAATCAGCGGCGGAATCGTCTCCTGACGGATCAATCGGTCGGCAGTCTCGTCCACCTGCCATTCCACTCCGGCGAAGGCGGTCGCACGGTCAAACAGGTTCTGACCATCATTCAGATAAAGGACGGGGTACTGCCGCGAGTCGTTGCCGGGAGCGTCGTAACGCGGAGGCAACCAAACCCGCAGCATCCGGGTGTTGCGAAATATCCGGCTGCGAAATTCGTGCAGCCGAAGATCCCCAGTAACCGATTCATTCCGCAATTCTTCCATCATCCAATGTAGTCGCGTGCGTCCTCGCCCGTGCGGCTCGGAAACAATCGCTTGCGTTCCCTCAACTCCGGCGCATGGCACTCGCGGCCAGGAACGACGACAGCACGGTAATCAGAAAAATCAGGGTAAGCGACGAAAGACACAAAATGCACCACGTCGCAAGCACGAACTTCTCGATATACGTAAGATAAAGAGCGAAGCCCAACCCACCAGTTGAAGCGATCAACAGCATCAAAGGAGTGTCCGCTTTCGTCCGATAAAGGGTTGCCAGGGCAAGAAGCACGCCGTAACCGAGGATGCCGATCAGCGCATCCGGAACTCCGAGCACCGTCGAGTAAATGCTGCGGTTGACGATGTCGCAATTGAAACTGGCTCCAAAATCACAGTAGTTGGTTTGCGAAGTGCCGTAGTGGTGACGCAGCGAGACGGAAGAGACCACCACGCCAGCCACTGCCAGAATAGCGATCAAGTGAAAAACCCGCCGCGAAGGTGAGGTCATGGGAGGCTGCATCCGGTCGCCTCGCCCAAGAACTGCAACTCGTGTTCACCTTCTACCCGCGTTCCGTCCGCGAAGATCCAGGTAGGAAATCGCTTGATGCCGGCCTCGGTGCAAACCGCTTCGATTCCCTTCGAACCTTTGATTCCGCACTCAATGTATGGAGCGTACTCGAAGGACGATCCGAACATCTCTTTCTGCTCCTCGCAATGCGGGCACCAATACGCGCCGTACATTTTGGCTTGCTTCGCTGTCAGGCACTTGGCGAACGCGTCTAAACGAGTGTTGTGCCTTCGCCATCCGAAATAGTACGCGGCCGCAAACGCAACCACGATAACCACGGCAATAATTATGTAACGCGACCGTCCTGGGCTCGGTTGCTCTTGCCCTTCCCGCTTCTCTTGTCGCTTGCGACGTTCTTGTGACATAGGGATAAATTCTTATACCACGACGTTTAAAGCGGAGGGCAGAACATCGAGTGTCTGGCATTGTAATGTCACAACCTCGCCATCCACCATCACGTCCACGGGCGCATCCAAATGGAAATCGATTCGACTTGCCGCCCGCCTTTCAGCCAGCGGATGGTGAATATGCGTGCCGTCATAAAGCGTCGGCAAATTCCGGATCAGCCCCAACCTTCCGATCGGCCCCCAACGCACGTATTCGATAAGCCCATCGTTCACCTCCGCCTTTGGGCGCGATCATCATGGTTCCGCCGGTGAACTTACTGTTGCTAAAGTCAGGAACAGGCAAGGACGGCGGTCGATCTCTGCTTCCCCATCAACGCGCAAAGGAAAAGGCCGCCGGCGAAGCGGGCCAGCGAAATGAAAATGGATGATTGATAGCCCAGCTCTCCCCACCCGCTGAAACGTCGCGCCCGCAAGGTCGCCACATCCGCGGCAAAACCCATGGCCAGCAGATTGATGTAGTAGAGCATTCCCTCCGTGTGTCGCAATCGCAAAACGTCGCAAGGCTGCGATCGCCCCGCCAGCAATGCTTCGATCGCGTGTTCCACTCCGCGATCAGTGAATTCGCGCAGGAACGAATTGCCGGTCCCAAGCGGGAGAAACGCCAGAGTTGGCAGGCTCGTCAGATTCCCGCCGTGGAAAAAGTCCGTTGACGATCTCATACGACGTCCCGTCGCCGCCCACCGCGATGAACTTGCGATATCCGCGCGCGTAGCCGTCACGCGCGAGCGATGCGCCCTGGCCCGGGCCGGTGGTCTCGACGATTCCAAGTTAATCCCGCCGGCTCGCAAACGATCGAGCGCCTCCGGAACAAGCTTTCGACAACGCCCTCCACCCGCGGCCGGATTCACCACGGCAAGAAAAGCTGCCCGTATCGTCACAGTTCGACCACGGCAGCACGATCCGAGAATTGTCGCGGACTTCCTCGGCAAGCACGGTACGCTTGATTTTCATGGATGCGGTTCGCGGGAAATCCTTGTTCACCAGCAAGTATCCGCCAACCCGCTTGATAGTCGGGCAGCCGCCGGTTGCGGGCGATGATCTCCTCTTTCAGCGCATCCGTGAACTCCTGGTTCTGTTCCAGGCGCAGCAGCAGAACCAGCATCTCGCGGCCGAGAGTCTTCGCCGGCCAAAGATAATTCGCGGCGAAAATGCAGTACTCTTTCACCGGCAGTCCGTCGAAAGCATTTTCAATGTCTTCGGGATAAATGTTCTTGCCGCCTTCGGTCACGATCATGTTCTTCTTGCGGCCGAAAAGCTGCAAGTGTCCGTCGCCGTCGAAGCGGCCGAGATCGCCCGTCAGCAGCCAGCCGTCTACGATCGTTTGCGCCGTCAACTCCGGTTCATCCAGATAGTGCGACATGACGCCCTTACTGTTCACCGCAACTTCACCAATCCCCTCAGCATCGGGATTGAAAATACGCATCGACACTCCCGGCAGCGGCTTGCCCACGGTATCCGCACGAAACGGTTTAAGATCATTCAACGTTAGCGACGGTGCCAGCCTCGGTAAGGCCGTACCCGTTGGCCACCGGAACACCGAGATCGTAGAAGAACTGCAAAGTTGACGGCTCCATGAACGCGCCGCCGGTAAACATCGCGCCGCAGTTCGCCGCCAAAGCCTTGTGAACCTGCGGCAGACAGCTTGCGGCTCAGGCCAACTTTAGGCGCTTCCGCGGTAAGACACTTTATTCATCGCAATCATCCGGTTGAGCAAGAACCGCTTCCCCGCGGACAGTTCATCGAACTTGGCCCGCAGCCCGCGCTCCAGGTTCTTCAGAATCATGGGAACCAGAGTCACATAGGTGATCTTGTAGCGCACAAAAGCGTCGCGCACGAACTCCGGCCGCAAGGTTCGCAAATGCACCACGCAAGCGCCGCACACAAACGGGCCGATGAAGCCGACCATAAAATCAATCGCATGGTTCGTCGGCAGAATGCTAAGGTAGCGCACGCCCGGCCAGAATGGATACCACGCCGTCAGCGACTTGCACTGCTCCAGATAATTCTCATGGGTGAGGACGCATCCCTTGGGACGCCCGCCCGTACCCGAGGAATAGACAATGCAGGCCACATCCGCTCGCTCCCGCGGAACAAACCCAGGATCGCCTTTGCGGCGGAACTCTTCCCAGCGATAGGCGCCCGCGAGATCGGCTCCCAGAGGCGCTTCCGTGACCAGAACCTTCTTGAGTTTGTGATTCTTGAACTCCGGCGATTGCGTGATCGCGCGCCACAGATAGTACTCAACGATCAGAAATTTGGCCTTGCAGTGCGCCAGCAGTTGTAGATGCTCAGCCGCCGTCAGCTTGTAATCAAGCGGCACCAGCACGCCGCCACGATAAAAAATGGCATACGCCGAAATCAGCCACTTCGACTGATTGGTCATGATGATCGCGGCCCGATCGCCCGCATTGAATTCCGCATCCTCGAGCGCGCGCGCCAGCGGCAGAGCAACCTCTTTGAAATCGGAGTAGGTAAGCCGCGTCTTCTCTCGATCCCGGTCCGCCTCGATCAGACAAAATTCATTCGGCCAGCGGTCCAGCGCATCCCGTAGAGCAGCGCCCAGACAGCTGTATTGGTCGAGATTGAGCATTAGGACTTTATTTCACAGAGAAACGCATGTTAATCAGTTCACCATGGGCGCACTGAGAACTGAGAACCAGGAACTGGAAACTGAGTTGTCTTCCACCATCTGGCGAATCACAACCGCGCCTGTATCCGGTCAGCTAACGTTCGGAAATCCGACACGCCCTGCAACTCGTAATCCGGCAGTTCGATGCGAAAGTGATTTTCCAGCCGTGTCAGCAGATCAAGCGCCTGCAAGCTGTCAATCCCCAGCGTCTTAAAGAAGTCGTCGTCGGGACTGAGCTTCTCGCGCGGCACTTTGAAGTGCGCCGAAGCAAGCGTCAAGACTTCCTCAAGTGTTTGTTTAGGTATAGCCATTATCTACTTCCATCTTTATCATTCTAAAGACTGTCATCCTGAGCGAAGCGGAGGACCTATGCATTTCGGACGGCCAAAATGCCTAAGGCAAGTATGGCTGCGCATCTTCGCTCTCGACAAACTTTCTCAAGCCAGCCTCGACTGCCGGCTGGGCAAAAAGCTCGCAGAAAATGTCGATCTCCTTCCCGCAACTCTTCGTACGGGATCGGCTTGATAAACTTCTTCGCCGCAATCGCCGTGCGCCGATCAAACTTCCCAAGTCTGAGCCGCAGTCGCCCGCGCCACTCTCAACGACTCCCCCTCCGCCACCACTTGGCTCACCAGCCCAACCTGCTGAACTTTGGTCGCATTGAAACTCCGCCCGGTGAGCAACAGATCGCGAACCACCGCGTTCCCCAGATCGCGCTTCAAACGCGGAATCCCGCCAAAGCCAGGAATCAATCCCAAACGCAGCTCGGGAAAACAAAACCTCGCCATCTTATCGGCGATGATCAGATCGCATACCAGCGCCAGCTCAAAGCCGCCACCAAAAGTCACTCCATGCACCGCCGCGATGGTGGTCAACGGCGATGCATCGATCGTGTTCAGCACCCGGTGAATGCGCTCCAGATAATCGCGAACGCCCTTGCGCCGCTTCCTTCCGCTCCAACTCCTGGGAACGCCGATACAACTCCCGCAAATCCGCCCCAGCGCAAAACCCAGCCTTCAGCTCGCTATAAATGATGAGGGCGTGGGCGTCGTCTTCGAAGCCCTCGAGGGCGCGTTGACGAATTTTTCCAGATCATCGAGCGTAAGCGAACCAATCTCATTGCAAGGCTCGCGATGCAGCGCCAGCTCGACCACCCCGCCCTTCAGCTCCCAGGAAAGAGATTGGCCGTCAAGACTCTTCATAAAAAGAAGTCAGCCGCAACACATACCGAATTGCCGGAAATTCGTGAATCGAAGCTAAAACCAACGGCGCGCTCCTCTTCTTGACAACAGATCACCCGTCAACTCTGATCTCAAATCGCTGCACCCGAGTCTTACCTTATCGTAATCGGGGCCCTCTATTTTACCCTTCGGCGCAGGTTCCAGAACCTTACCGATAGTGTCCTGCAGCTTGCCGTAAGACTTACGGGCCGCACGGGATAGGAATATTCCCCCATCGCCGAAGTACCAGTCCCTTAGTTCTTCGCTCAAGTCGTGAAGTTTTTCATAGGTCACGTCTGTTCGACGCGGCCACTTTGGCAAGAGTTCAGTTTTCTTCCACAAGACTCTATACAAAGCCAGCCGCGTAGCCCGTAACCCTTCATCAACCTTGGCCCGGTAGCCCAGTGCGTTGCCGATGACCGTGACCGCGAGTGATACAACTCCGCCGACCACCGCCGGCATAACGAGAGGCCCCAAATCTGGCATAAATCACCTCCCGATACCCCTACCTGTGTCTTCCCGGGCACCTAATTTCCTTCAGCAATTCTACGACGCCTGCTTCACCCCATACATCTCTTCAATCTCGTCCTTCAAACGCGCCGCAATCAAATCCCGCTTCAACTTCCCATTCGCAGTCAGCAAACCATTCTCAATCGAGAACGGCTCCGAATAAATATGAAATGCCCGCACCTGCTTGTAATGCGGCAAACCCGGATTCACCGCATCCAGCGCAGCCTGCACCTGCTCGCGCGTCACAGCTCCGGTCACGACCGCCGAAAGATATCCTCGACCATTGCCCACCAGCACGACCTGCTGCGCTCCCGGCAAACGCCGCAGCAACTTCATCCTCGATCGGCTCGGGAGCAATGTTGTGACCCGAACCCAGAATAATCAAATTCTTGATGCGCCCGACCATCCGCCAGTTCCCTTCTACGTTCACCTCACCCTGATCGCCTGTATGAAACCAGCCATCGCGCAAGGCTTTCGCAGTCTCCTGCGGACGATTCCAATATCCCGGAAAAACATTTGGCCCCCGCACCACAATTTCGTCATTGTCTCCCAACTTCATTTCGACGTCCTTGATCGCCGGCCCGACGCGCCCCGGCTCGACATGCCCGGGATCGTCCATGGCGCAGATCGCGGTCGTCTCAGTCAGCCCATAAACCTGCAGCACCGGAATCCCCAGCATCATGAAGTAAAGCTGCGTCTCCACACTAAGCGGCGCCGACCCGCAAATGAGCGCTTTCAAACGCGAACCAATCATTTTCTTCCGAATGGTCGGAAACACGATCGCATTAGCCAACGCCAGCCACACTGAATCTGCGAGACTCGTCTGACGCTCCTGCCGACGCACCCACGCGCCTTTGGCTCGACTGTAAATACTCAGAACCACGCCGCCGGTCTTCCAGAGCTGCTCGTCGACGGCTTTGCGCATCCTTTCGAGAAGCGCCGGGACATTGAGAAAATAGTCGGGAGCAAGGGCACGCATTTCACTCGCGATCTTGCTCAAATCCGTATTAAGCGTAAGCAAACTGCCGCGCAAAAGACAGGTCAAAAGCATGATCCAGGAGCCGGCAAAACAAAACGGAAGATAATGGAATACGCGATCCTGGTCCGCCTCTGTTCTGCATCAGTGCATCGAGCCGCCCGGAAGTACAACCCAGCATATGGCCAACATTCCCCGCGGTAAGGACAACGCCCTTTGCCTCACCGGAGGTTCCGGACGTATAAATAATTGTGACTGGATCGGAGTCAGCAATTTCGCGACTCGGGTGCCCCGTCCTTGTCGCGTTCTTTGCGACAGGGCGGGGATTCTGCGTTCCTTCCGCAACATTCTTCTCCGCAAACACCTCCTCAAACAATACCTGCGCCGGCGCTTCCGGCCAGTTCTCCAAGATCCCATCCCGCAACCCCGCATCCCCGCAACAAATCAACGCCGGAGAGCAATCCTTCATCATGGCCACAAGTTCCGCCGGAGCCTGCCGCGCATAAAGCGGCACAACGATCAACCCCTCCGCCATGATCGCCAGATCCATCGCGACCCAGCGAACACTATTATGCGCAAGCAGTGCACACCGATCGCCCTTCTTCAACCCGCGAGCCCCGATAAAAGCTTGCGCCGCAGCAATCGCCCCCAGCAAAGCGCGCCCGCTCTGTACAGACGCAGCTTGCTGCGTCTCCCCTGCGCAAAACTCTCGCAAGACCGCGGTCTCCCCAGTCGTCTCAAGCCGCGCAAAAATGTCGTCCAGAAAACTCACTGGGCTGGCTTCCCTCTGTGACTCTGTATATCTGCAAAAACGCCTCAGCTGTAAGCCTCAACCAAGCCGTGAAGTCCCGCACTCATCGGCGGAAAGTAATCTTCCCAACTCCACTCCCCGCTGCGCGTTGGAAACTCGGGATACCGCCGCTGCACTTCCTCCTCGAAATAAACTCCCATCCGCGCCATCACTTTCAAATTCCGTACCACAGTTCGCCCAATCCCATCCGCGATCCGCTCGCCGTCCTGGCTCAACTTGAGCAGCGCCGCCAGCAGCTTCGGTTCCAGGTCCGCGTCATCCACATTCATCAACAGATCCTCATGCCCCCGCTCGCGCATAAGATTTCGAATACGCTCGTCCATCGTGATCCCCGCCGACGGCACCAGCGCCGGCATGCAAGTAACAATGCCGTGATAGCGCGACGAAGCCATCATGTGGCAAGCCCGCAACACGCTCACCAGCTCATACATGTTGTAATCTTCCGAACCAAACACAGGCACGCCGCCGAGCTTCTTCGAGATTCGTCCTGCCGGGCGCGCATCCAACCGCTCCGTCGCCGCCAGGATCACAAACACCTTCCGCTGCTTGCGGAATGCATCCACCGCATTCGCAATCGCTGTTAAATAGTGCTCGTAAGACCGATCCGCATCCGGCCCCGAGTTATGGAAATAAACCGAACGGTAATGGCTATCCTTATAAGCTCCCGTCAAGCCATGCAGCGCAAACTTCCCCACCGAAGCCTTCACCGGCCACTCAAAGGGATTGATCGGACAAACCACCAGCACCGGCGTACTCCCGTCCCACCCAAATTCGCGCAACACCTTCCTCCCAAATTCCGCAGGATGCGGCTCAAAGGTCCAAGCCGTATCCGTCCCGAATTCATTAGGCACACCCAACTCGCGCAGAATGGTGCGCGATTCCTCGTTCCGCGTGATCACCAGCGAGTTTTGGCAGTAACGTGCACACATCTTCGCCACCAGGGGATCCATGTGCCCCGCTTCGGCCCCATAGCCCACCGAAAGTTTGTTCTGCGCCGCCGCAATGCCCAACGATCCAATCATCATCGTTGTGAGCGCATTGGCAAACTTGCTCTTGAACATCGAGCCTTCGCAGGCCACCACGCCGTGATGCTTGGGCACTTCATCCGACAGGAACGGCGGAAAAATATCCGGCAGATGAACCTGCGCCGTACCCGCAAAATAACCCTGCGAAAACTTCGGAACCTGCGTCATCACGCTAAACCCAACCCGCTCCGCCCCCAGGATGTGACGAAGCTGCCGCAGCATCTCCTCTACACGCACATCCGAGCCCATGTTGCGCGTCCCGTTGTACCCTGCAAACAACAGCCTCAACTTCTCGCCCGCCTGCCACGGCTTTCCCTTGCCCAGCATCCATCCCGCTTTCGACTTCTCAATCAGCGCGCTGACCCAGGCTTCGAGCACGAAGTCCATCATGCCGCCGACCCTCCAATCTCGGCCGGCCACTCCTGATACTTGTAAGAAAAATCTCCCTCCCGGCTGAACTTCAACAATAAATAGCTGTATTTTGAAAATGGCACCGGCTTGCGGCCTAATTCAGAAGTAACCCGCGTGTTATCGAACACTGTATTCCACACCAGATACGGCATGAACACCTTCATCAGCGCCGCTCCGTGCGCAATCGCACCCTTGCGATTCGCCAAGGTGTTCACCGTGCCGGAGAAAGGCCGCTCCAGCACCGGCACAAACAATGGCCCACGCTTCTGTTGTGCAGCGGCCAGCGCCGTGGTCAATTCACGAAAAGTCTGCGACTCCCTGCCCGAAGAAAGATGATAAGTGTCATACTGCGGACTCCCCTTCTGATGCAGCGTCGCAATCGCATCCGCCACGAAGTCCACATTCACGATGTCGATTTTGTCAGAGGGCCGAAAAGGAAGCACGGGCAAGCCTGCCAGGAAAACAAAGGCCTTGACCATGTCGAACTGCGTAGTCTCCGCGCGCCGGCTATCGCCAAGCACAATGCTCGGCCGGAAAATTGTAATCGGCGCCTCCGGCAAGAGCTGCCGGATCATGTGTTCACAAAACTTTTTCGTCCGCGCATACGGATCGTAATCCGACCGCTCCCAATCGATCGACCCATCCTCCGTCACCACCTCGTTCTTGCGCTTCCCCGCCACCGCCACCGTGCTCACATGGCTAAACCGCCGCAGCCCGTGATAGTGGTGCACCCGCATGGCAAGCTGCAGAACTTCCAGCGTCCCCCGCAGATTCACATTCAGGCAACTCTTCTCCGACTTCCGGTTCAGCGAGGCCGCGCAGTGAATGACCGAATCCGTGGTATGAATCAAGCGGTCGTAATCATCGCGCTCCAATCCAAATTGCGCTCCGGTCAGATCCCCGCGAAAGATTCGGATGCGTGTCTGCAGATACTCATAGAATCGCGGAAAATCCAGATGCAGTTGCAGCGCATGCCACAAACGCACTTCCGCCTCATGCGGATCGCGCGCCCGCACCAGCACATTCAACGAAGCCCCGTGCTCGCCCAGGAGATTAGCGGCAACATGCGCCCCGATGTATCCGGTGGACCCGGTCAGGAATATCGCCACGTTGCTCCGTTTGTGCCGGTTTTTACCGTCTCGCCGCCGCTCTCTTCCAGATGAAAACTTCGCGAAGGCCGCGCTTCCAGAGGACGCCCCTCAATCAGCGGATAAGTCCACCGCCGCAGCGCCGGAATATGCACATTGATCCAGTACTCCCACCAGTCGATGCTTCGCGTATCGTAGCCGAAAGCGACCCGCTCTTCCGGCGCCAAAGCATACGCGAGTTTTTCCACATTCTCCGCCACAAAGTCATGCTCGTTCAGCAAAATAAATGGCTCGAACAGCTCAATCAGCTTTTCGACTTTTTCCAGACTGCGCTCCGCCCGCGCCAGTGGCGTCTTTCGCAGCGGCAGCGGCGACATGATCCGCTGAATGGACTTTATGATCGCCTTCTGCGCCGGCGCCGACATCCGCTCATAACGCTGCTTCGACACCGGAATCGCATCGAAGCGCAAACGCAGCCAGCTCTCCAGACCCTCCAGAGCGCGGTAATGTTTCCGATGCGCCAAAGAAGTCAGCTCAATCGACCGCCGCATATCGCAGGGATTGGTCACCGAAGTTGCCAACTGATAAACCTGTGCATTCCGCCGCTCCAAAATCGCGGCCGCGATCAACGTCATCCCATTGCAGACCGCATCCACCGGAATCACGTCCAGCCGCTTGCGTTCGTTCGACGGCAGTTGCCGAAAATACGTCCCCAGCAAATAAGAAAGCGCTGCCGACGTATTGATGCCTTCATTCCACCCCAGAAAAGGCTTCTCCACCGAGGTTTCGACGATGGATGGCCGTACGATCGCGATCGGCAAGCCCGCTCCATATTTATGAATCAACGACTCCGCCAGGCTCTTGGTCAGCGTGTAAGTGTTCGGCCAGCCCAGTTCGTTCGCGCGCTTTTTCCCCGCTTCGGTCAAATAGCTTCGCAGCCACCGTACCCGGTTCTTGCGAATCTGATTCTCCAGCGCGGCGCCCTTCAGATCCTTCGACGCGTGCTCCTTCTGCACCGCCTGCCGCCGCAACTCCTCCGTAATCTCGGCGCTCTCCGCCTTCTCCGCGGCCCGCTTCACCAAATCGTGCAGGCTCCGCCACTCTGCGTCCGCATCAAAATTCGCGACTCCCGCTGGCGTGTAATTTGGCCGCAGGGTCTCGCTCACCCGCCCATCCCGCGCTCCCGCGACGTAGCAGGTCGACAGATGCAGCAAACCGGCATGATCTGACTCACGAACAAATTCAACGATACTCACCGCGGCATCAACGTTAGTTTGCAGCGCATCCCGCAAATCAGGATTAAAGTCCGTCAAACCCGAACTGTTGACGATGAGGTCCAGATCCTTCCGCAATACCGCGGACATCTCCGGCGCCAGGCCCAGTCCCGGCTGCGTCACATCGCCTTCCACCACCTCCACGCGCTCCCGCAGAAACCGCGCCAGTCCTGCACCATATCGCTTGTACAAGGGGTCGAAGACCGGCGATTCCTCCACCAGCTTTTCAAATCGCCCTTGCGCCGCATTCGATTTCTGCCGCCGCACCAGCAAATAAATTCGTCCGATCTCCGGCAGATCCATCAGCAGGTTGACCAGCCACACTTTTCCGATAAACCCAGTCACGCCGATCAGCATGACCCGCTTCCCCGCCAGCGCCCCTCGAACTGAAAACACTCCGGGCTGTCTCCCTTGATCAAAATGAACGATGGGATGCTCCAGCACGGGCAACTGCCGCGCCGCCGGAATCACCGCGGACTGCAATGCCTCAACCCCGTGCCCTGAACCATCCAGGCCCAGATCCCGCACCAGTTGATCCGCAGCCCGCGTTCCATCGGGTCCGACGCCGGTGATTCTCGCAAACACTCCGCGCGGACGAATCACCGGATCAAGCAATCTTCCAGTTGCAATGCCGTCGCGGAACTCGAGCCGGTTTGCGATCATCCACTTCGCCCCCAGATGCCGCGCCAGCGGACCCATCACATGATCCAGTCCCTGGCTGACCAGCACCACATCCGCCCCCGAATCGATCAACCCTTTAAGCCTCAGGACGCCTTCCGGCTTCAACTGCGGCTTCAACTTGTACTGGAAATATTCCTCGCCCAGCAGATCCAACCGGTCCCGGCTGACTCCGCGCAGCACGGTGTGCACCACGCGCGTCGCGAACACCCGGTTGGCCGCATATAAAAAAGGACGCAGCAGCGCCATCATCAGAACCGACCCGCGCCGCATCCAGCGCTCGATAAACGTCTGCCCGTTCCAGGCAAAGAACGCGATCGGACGGACGGTAGTCAGTTCCAGAAGACTACCTTCCATCCGCCAATAAACCCGCGGCGCAACCCGACCCTCGCCGAAATTGTGGCTCGACTGTTTCAAATTCTGCGTTGTCCCCGAGGACTGAGGAACCCAAACGTCTTCCCAAGATTGTGCAAGACTCTCCATTGTAAACAATAGCCAAAGAAACACGTAGCCCGGACGCCTCGTCCGGACCCAAAACAATCCAAGCCGGACTATTTCGAGCACTCTGCAGAAAAACTCAGATTTTGGGTGGCGCAGCGCTTCGAGCGCTGCGATTTAACCGCCGCCGAGAAAACAAGGGTTTTAGCCCTCCAAACGGATGTTTACCCGCAGCCTCATGGAGCGCGACATCGGCAATCAGCGCTTAAGATATCGCGCCGGAGAAACAATCGCGATGCCCCGCCACGGATGCAGGGCCAGCAGATCCGCGTCTCCTGTGACGATCAGGTTAGCCTTGCCATTCAGAGCAACTTCCAGAAACTTGTCGTCTTTGGGATCGCGGCACTCGCGGACCGGGTATACAATCGGCACGAACTCGGCCACTCGCAAAAGCATTCTCAGGAACTGTTGGCGGTCCTCAAGACCGATGTAGCGGTCGAATTTAGGACGCGCCAGAACGTCGGCAAGTTCGTTCATGGTCGCTTCCGACACCAGCAGAAGCCCGGAATCGACGGCCTTGCGAACCGCGTCCCCTGGAACGGACGATGGCAGCAGCAAGCGGCTCACCAGGCAGTTCGTGTCGGCGATAATGCGCTCCCGAGCGCGCATCAATCCTTCAATAACTTCTTCAGGGCCGCCGCAGTCATGCCACGAGCTTTAGCCTGACCCGCCACCCGGTCACAAAAGCGCTGGAACTCCGCGGCATTGAGATCACGGATTCTTTCGTATTCCTCGGCCGACATAATCACGGCGACATCCCGGTTCTGGCGGCGGATGATGACCGGTTCGCGCTGGGCCGCGTCGAGCAGCGCCGCCAGTCGCTGTTTGGCGTCTGTGGCCGAGACAGTTCGCATAATGTCCATATTAGATAAAATGGACAAATCGGTCAATCACACCTGCCCAACAATCTGCCCAAACTTATCCAGATCGATATTTCCCCCAGATACAATCGCCACAACCTTCCCCAACCCCGCTCGACCCGACAATGCCGCAGCCACCGCGCACGCCGCCGCGCCTTCAACAATCACCCGATTCCGCTCCGCCACCAGTTTCATGGCCTGCGCCGCCTCCGCCAGCGTCACAACCAGAGACCCATCCAGCAACCGCCCCGCCCGCTCAAACATATTCGGAAAAACCATCTTGCTGCCAATTCCGTCCACAAACGAAGTCTTATATTCCACCGTGCGCGGCTCGCCCGCAGCCAACGATGCCGTCAAGGGTGCCCCACTCTCAATCTCCGCTGCGTAAATCCGCACCCGCGGCGCCCGCTCCCGCAACACTGCGGCGATGCCGCACGACAACCCTCCCCCGCCCCACGGAATCACCACCGCCTCCAGATCCGGCAAATCCTCCAGCAACTCCAAAGCAATCGTGCCATTCCCCGCCATCACATCCGGATCATCAAAGGCATGAATGAAAGTCGCGTCCACTCCCGGATAAGACCGGGTCTCAAACGTCCGCCACCACTCCGCAAACGGAACCTTGATCACCCGCCCGCCCATCCGCTCCACCGCACTAACCTTTGTAGCCGGAGCCGTCTCCGGAGCCACAATCGTCGCCCGCACCCCCATCCGCCGCGCACAGAACGCAACTCCCTGCGCCATGTTGCCCGCCGACGCCGTCAGCACTCCCCGCTCCAACTGCTCTCGCGGAGTCCGCGCCATCACATTCGCCGCCCCCCGAATCTTGAACGACCCAATCGGCTGCAAATTCTCCAACTTCAAATAAACGACCGCCGCCGAATCCGCATGACACCGCACCAAAGGCGTCCGCACCGCGACAGAAGCAATATTCCGCCGAGCCTCCTCCACCTGATCCAAGGTGATAAGCATCTCCATATCTTAACCAACTCCCAGAGCCGTGCGGCGCGGGCGCCCTCGCCCGCGAAGATTCGTGGAAGGGCACGGCTTCAGCCGTGCCGAAACGCCGTAGATTCGACTCACGCCCCGCAGGGAACCACCGCCCTCACCCAGCCACGATGTGGTGGCTAGTCGCGCCAAACCGGTCGGCGTATTTTTCGACCGCTGGTAGGAAGAAGAGGAACAGGAATGCCAAGAAGAGTCAGAGCACGAAAAGAGCAGGTCCAGTTCCGCCATCAGCAAGAAGGGAGAGCCAGGGCAGCATGACGAGGAGCAAGCCAATCAAAGGCCCGCAGTTGAGATTGAATACGACGGTGGGCTTTGGCGGTGTTTTCACGTTCGGGGCTCCAATCGCTTATTCGCTACCATACGCCCTGCCGAAGTTAGATTTTAGGAATTTCTTGGTACTGGAAGGTCTTGGTTCGGTGGCGCGGCGGCGGTTGCTTCTCTCCAGCCCCTCGGAGATAGTACGGCGCAATGCATTCCGTTGTGCCGCCGAACGCCGCCTGCCGGAAAAGGGTCTTGTGAAAATCTTCCCAAAAATACGGCGAAAGCGTAGCCTTTCGAGGTCAGGACGCAGGGGGCAACTCCTGACTAGGGAAAGGTGTGCGCAATGGGTAAGGACGTGTACGACTTTATTATCGCCGTGCTGGAACAACTGCACGGCTGGATTTCGGGGGGGCTCTTGGCCCTGGGAGTAGAACTTCTCGACAGAATTTGGGGGTTCAAGATTCCACGCAAACCGTGGATAGCCATATTTATTGTGGGCGGGTTGGTTGTATCTGTCTTTGGGGCCTGGCGACAGGAGCACGAAAAGGTCCGCACGCAATCGTCTTATATGTCAATAGACGTCAACGCATCGTGGGTTCCTCGAGTTCCTACTGCTTGGATGCCAAATAAACGTGCCACTGCCAACTTCGGGAAAGAGAATGCCACATCCTACCCAGCTGCGGAAGAGACAAGCATACAGGAGTTGATTATTCGACCGGCTCCGTTTCCACTTACTGGACCTTTTACTCCCGAGAACAACCCCACCTCGCCAGAATTGGAGACTTCCGCGTGGGAAGAGATGATCAAAGATCGAGAGCAGGGGCGACACATAACTACCACATACGATCCGGGAGAAAAGAACTGGGCATCTGCACTTACCAAGGAACCGTTGTCCCAGGCAGAGTTGGATCGTATCCAGTTTCAGGCAACCGACATGGTCTATGTAGTCGGTCTTGACAAGTGGAAAAGCGGGAACGAAATTCACGGGAAGAGTTTTTGCTACTGGCTTCATCCGCAGCGTGGCTTCATTATAGTGATGGAGAAATGCGAAACTCACAACGACTACATAGAAGACGCAACCGAGTATCTTAAGCTTCTGAAGTAGTCGATCTTTTTTGTCCTCTGGTGTGCAGGATTACAGGCAGGTGACCCATCCTTTCCCCAACACCACAAGCGGGTGCCCCGTCCTTCTCGCGCTCTTTGCGAGAGGGCGGGGGTTTTTAGCTCACATGGCGACGCCGGACTACCAGATACATTCCACGCGGCTCTCAACGAAGCGCCGCCCAGCGCGATTAAATCCCGACCCCGTCGCACTGTTTGTAGTTTAAGTCCATAAGCAAAAGCAGTCATCAGCGAGAAAGGCCGCCAACAATGGCGGCCTTCTACAAACTGCAAGCTCTTCTCCGCGAACTCCGCGATTAAAGGCTCTTAATCGCCAAGCACCGGCTCTCCCACCTCCGGCTTAGGCTTGGACGCAGTCAAAGCCCCCAAAGGAATAAACCCGTTCTCCGCGACCACCGGCTTCTCCTGCAACACGACTTCCCGATAAAGCGCCGCCATGCGCGCATTGTAAGCCGCATCGTCTTTCTTCGGTCCGCGCGCGTCGTTGTTACCTGAAGCCTGGTTTCTCGAAGCCTGAAGCCCAACGCCTGCAGCAGCCGCCTTGGCATCGCGTGCCCGCTTCTTCTCTTCCCCAGAGTTCTTCGCGATGCCCAGCTTATCCAGATCATGCTGCTCTTCGTTGGTCACCAGCTCATCTTTGAGCAACAACGAATGCGCCGACGATTCCATCTTCACGTTCTTCCCGCCCGCAAAGATTTCATGCCGTCCATGCTCCTCATACCACTTGGTAAGGGTCGCGGTCATGTGCATCTTCTCGATAATGTTCCGCCAGCCCACCCCAGTGTTGTAGGCGCAGAAGGAAATCTCGCCTTCCTGCGTGGCATAAGGAATAATGCACTGCTCCGTCCGCCGGAAATCGTAGTTGAACAGATCCTGAAACCACATCCCCGCGATAAACAGGAAATTCCACCGGTCCTGCCGCCGCTTCATCACGTCGTCAATTGTCCGGTCCGGACCCACCTTGCCGTAATTCTTCCCGGTAGCATTAAAGTTCTTGTCAAACTTCTTCAGAAGATCCATCAACTTGAAATGCGTCGGCGACTGGAACGGATCGTAATTCTTCATCAAACACAAAGCCATCCCCACAATCGTAAGAAACTTCCCCCGAGCCGCATCGTTAACTTTCTGAATATCCCGAGCCAGCTGATCGCCCTTCAAAAAAGCCGTAACCGGCACCGCCTCCCGAGTCTCCTTATCAATCATCACAGCCATCCCCGTCCCACAATTAGGATGGCAGCCGCAGGAGAGCTGGCCCCAGTTGTTGTTTTTATCTTCTACGTGCATCAAATCGGCCCAATCGGAGAAGGTTCCCATGAAGGAGATGGGGAACCAGTCGCGGCTTGGTTCGCCTAGGCCGGTTTGATTTTTTACGTCGTGGGCTAAGTGCGAGAGCGTGTAGCGCTGGGCTTCACGGCGATCATCCGTCACGGCCTCGTCGCGACCGGTGAAGCTTACTGGTTGGAAGCTCAGGAATCCGATTCGCTTGGGGTTATCCAGGGCGAACTTGATTATTCTTCCGACCTGCTCGTTGTTGATGCCGTTTACGATCGTGACCACCGGAACGATTTCTACTCCGGCGGCGTGCAGGTTTTCGATGGCCTTCAACTTCACATCAAACAGATTGCCGACTTTGCGGTGCGCATTCGCGGCGTTGCCGATGCCGTCGAATTGGAGATAGGCGTAGCGCATTCCGGCTTCGGCGGCCTGCTGGGCGAACTCCAAACTCTTTGCGAATTCAATTCCGTTGGTTGCGGCTTGCACGCTGTTGTATCCAACTTTGCGGGCGTAGCGAACGGCGTCGAGGAAGTAGGGCGAAAGCGTCGGCTCGCCGCCGGAGAACTGCACCGACATCTGACGCTTCGGCTTGATGGTGATGGCGTTGTCGAGCATGGTCTTAATATCCTCCCAGCTCAACTCGTGGACAAAGCCGACCTGATTTGCATCCATGAAACAGGGGTCGCACATCATGTTGCAACGGTTGGTGAGGTCGATGGTGAGAACCGAGCCGCGTCCGTACTTCACCGTGCTAGAGCCGTGGTGATGCAGCTTTTCGTCGTTGTGGGCAACAATGTCGCGGCCGGGGAACACTTCTTCAAGATGGCGCGAGAAGTCGGTGTCAATCGACATCACGTCTTCAAAGTGGCCATGTTTTTCGCAATCCTTGATCATCAGGATCTTGCCGTCGCGCTCGATGATCTGGGCTTTGATCTCGCCCACTTTTTCGTTCGACAAGACTTCGACCGGCAGCTTGCCATCAAGAATCTGCTGGCGGATTTCGGGGACACACTTCGGGCACAGCGAGTCCGTGGTACGAGGCCAGCCCAGCGGCGGCTTGGTCTTCTCATAGGACTTGAGCAGGGGCTTGTCGGACCACTTGGGCTTGGGAGACGGATTCTGTTTAATCCGATTGGCGCGCTCGAATACCGCCCAGACGCCACGGGCGGCGACGGTCACTGCTTTCTCCACGTACTTTACTGGCTTGTGCATGTCCTCTCGCTTTCCACTGCATGGGATTATGGCAAGTCAGGCATCTGCCACTTTTCCCTGGGTAAAACTTCACAACCAACTCTGAAAACGGTTGAACCTGTAGAGCCTACCCTTTGTCTGACCTTCACTCGGTAACCTACGACTAATTACGGAACAAGAAGAGTGCCTCTCGATGGACCTCTCCCTGGATTTCTTGATGGAACTATCTTATTGAATCCAATGCTGTGAGGCACGCGTAACCCAATGAAAGGGGCAAAATCGGGGTTTAGTGGTGGAAATGAGGAGTGAATGGGGCTAAGTTATTGATAAATTTGGCGTCCTCATTTATTCCCCAATAGGTTTAGCTTGCGGAGAAGATCCTCCGTCGTGAACCATGGAACTTTGCATCCCTCAAAGTCTTCATCGTTCGACCATACCGGAATATCAAACTGGATAGCCAAGGCGAGAACCGGAACGTCGTCGGGATCGCGCCGGCCGATCCGTCGCCTGGCTTCGTTGACGCTGGAAACATAATCTGCGGGTGGGAGCACGGTGATGGGCAAGGTTGCGATGGCGACAAGAAGCAGGTCCGCAGACAGCCGCCTCTTGCGGGCGAGCACACCGGCGTATTCGCGGACTTCGGCGAGCGTGGGCTCAGCGGTTAAGACTTCCTCAACCTTCGGGCTGTCCAGGATGAGTCTGGAGCGGCCACCGAGAATCGCGGCCAGCAGGACGTTAGCGTCTGCGGCCAACCGCACGACGCGCCTTTCGCCAGGTTTCGAAGTCTGAAAGCACTTGTTTTTCCGTGAGGCCGCGTTGGCGGACTTGGCGGGCGATTTCGGCCGTGAGCATGGCGAAGAGATCCTGTTTCAGCTCCAGCGGCAAGGATTCCTTCTGCCAGGGAAAGAACACCCCGGCGAGCCGACCGCGGCGGGTTACAAGGATGGGGTCCTTGGAACGCAACATCCCAGTCGCCCTGTCTCGAAATTCTCGAACTGTGCTGATCTTCATGTGGTCACTTAAGTGGCCATTATATCATCGTGGGCAAGGTTTAGGAGCGGGCTTCAGGCTTTAGGCTTCAGGCTTTAGGCTTCTGGTTTGGGTGTCGGTTTCCTTGCTGTTTTGGCGCGCGAAGGTGGGGACTGCCTTGGGACTTGCGCAGGATGATGTGACGGACGACCTTGTTGACGACGCCAGGTATGTGACAGGGCCCGTGGTGTACTGGGCGCACATCAGCCTGTCCAGCTACAAGGTCCGGGTTCGAGTCCCGCCGAGTTCACAGCGTCCCCTGGCTTTGGCAGGGGAGCTGACGGCGAGTCTGAGGGCAAGCAGACTCCTCGAGTAATCTCAACTTGCGATCTGCGGTTACCGATAATTGGTCTTGTATCTGGACAGGTTACGCCCCGGGCTGAAAGCGGCCCGGGGTTTTATTTTTGGGGCGCAAAAATGCACCATATCATATTAAGCGAGGTCGAGGGCCATTTTCAGCGCCTGGTCTAGTTCGGCGAGTCTGGGTCTGGCCAGCGAGCCCAGGAAGTTGGTGAGATCGGTTTTGCGCAGGCTTACCAGGTTGTCGCACATGATCCAACTGGGGTGTTTCAATCCTTCATCAGCTCCGACGGCCACTTGAGTGGACAGGCCTTCCCCGTGGGTGAACACAGGGGCACAGACCACGGTCGAGAACTGGGAGTCGATCAGGATCTGGCGGCTCACAATCGCGAACGTGCGGTACAGCTTGGGATCGCCTCCGGGTTTGTAAACACGATAGAGTTCTCCGCGCTTCACACCAACTCCAGAAGGACAGTCATTCGGCTTCGCCGGTGGACTGGTATTCCATCACGTCGGAGGCCTCGGCGTTCAGACGCTGGGCAGCGGCGTTGATCCGTTCGAAGTCGCGGGCTTGTACTGCGGCCCGGGCCCTTTCGCGCAGGAACTCCCGGAGCACATGCTCGATGAAGGCCGATCGGGACTGTTTGGACCCAGCGATGCGGTCAATGGCTACCAACACCTCCCCAGATAGTATGATAGATGTCTTCTCTTTCATACTACTATTATACTACCACATGGACGAGGGAATTTATTCTTCGTGGATTTTGGTTTCGCCGGTGAATAGGTTGGGCCACCCGCCGTAAGCGGTTGAGGGGACTATTGTTTGGGAAGAAGTTCCAGTTTCTGAATGGTATACGCCGTGACCCGTTTGCTAGCGGCAGCAAATCCCATACTGCTGCCATAGCCGAAACCACGGGCTATGCGCCAGCATGTCGTCGTGACGTCGATTCGCGGCCGAGATGTCGCTGGCGCTCAGCGGTCTGATGTCCGGTACCGCGTAGACGCGCTCCAGCCACTCGATTTCGGTGATGGTCTGTTCAACGTCCATCCGTTCACAATATCTACCAGAATGGCGGGAAGGTCAATCGGGAGGGGTATCTCCAAAGACCCTGACTGAGAGATTTCCTGCACTAGCCTGCTTAATTCATCAGAGCTGAGATTTGTGTGGGGGAGGTGGGATCAAGAGCATGGATCGATAAGGGATGGAGCGGGTCAGAGGCCGTGGGGAACGAAACTGGGGCGGGACCGGGTGGGGGAAGGTTTTTTGGGGACGGCTCCGCTGGACTGCTGGTGGAAAGTCTGAGTTGGGGGCAGGGGGCGGATCAACTGCTGTTAACGGCGAGCGTGGCGGAGCAAAACAAGTTCTGAAAGGGCCAAGCGCTGGCGAGGTGGAAGCGGATGCAGCGGGCGGTGTGGCGGACGCGGGCGCCGATTTTGAAGAGCTGGGCGCGTAGAGTTTCAATCTGGGCTGAGCGCCAAGGCTGAGGCAACTGCAGACGGAACAGGTTGACCAGGTTGTAGGCGGCGGCGTGCAGGAGCAGGCGGAAGGCGTTGGCCAGAAAGCGGTGGCAACTGAGGCGGTCGGCGCGAAAGCCGTTCTTGAACTCCTCGATGCGGTTCTCACACTCGCCGCGATCGTTGTAGAAGGCGAAGAGGTCAGAGGCGCGGGTTGGCAGTTCGTCACGACGAAGCGCAGGTTGGTGCCGGCGGCGGTGTGCTCGGCCTTGTAGCCGATGCGGCGCTGGCGCGGCCAACTGCGGGCGCGGTGGCGGAAGCTGGAGAAGCTGCGCTGCGGGAGTTGGGTGCGGCGATAGCGCCGCTGCAACTGTTTCTGCCGCGGTTCGGCACGTTGTTTAAAGACGCAGTTGGCGGGGATGCCGATGGCATACTCGATGTCGAAGAACTCACAGAACCGATGGAGAAGTGGCAGAGCGAAACCGGCGTCGCCACGCAGTTTGATTTTCACGTCGGGGAACGCGGCCTGCAGACGCGGCACCAGGCGCAACAGCATGGGTACGATGCGGGCATGACTGGAGGCGTTTCCCGGCCGCAGGCGAGCCGCCAGCAGGCATCCGGTGTGGCGCTCGAAGACCAGCATCGGATGATACATGTGCTGGCCGTAGGCGCCGTTGAAGAAGCTGAGTTGCTGTTGGCCGTGGGTAGGATCGTCGGTGGAATCGAGATCGAGCAGGATCTCGCCGCGCTGGCGGACCTGCTCGCCGCAGAGGCGGATGAACTGCTCGCACAGTCGGTCGTTCCAGCGCACCAGATCGCGTCCCGCGGGAGCGTTCTCCCAACGGCTGAGCGTGGGCTGGGAGCCGAGCGCAACGCCTAGCTCCTGATCGGCGACGATCTGCAACATGGGATCGTGGCGCAGACGATCGGCGTCATTGGCATCTTCGTATCCGGCGACGATCTGATAGATCCGTTGCCGCAGCAGCGCCGGTGCATCGTGCTGCACGCGTTCTTTTTGACGCGGGTCGCTGAGGCCTTCGGCCCAGTCCCGAGTCAGATGATAGCGCTGATCGAAGGCGCGCAAGGGCAACAGACCGGCGTCGCTGGTGATCTGGCCGCCGGAAAAATCGGCGCGGATGGGTTGATGACGGTAGAAGGAGAAGGTCAGCTATGGTAAAACACTTTGTATCAAGCGATGGATGCTCCGAAAGGGAATGCTGGGTGGCGAAACCCAGTGTTCATCATTCCTTTTAGAGCATCCTTTCTCTTTTGGCTAGAGACCTCGTGAATAATCCAGGCTAGGGCCATGTGGGGCGGAGCACTCCTGTCCGCCGAGTTTGGCTTTGCCGCGTGCTCCCCCTGACGAATCATCCAAAGTGATAGAGCTTCAAAGCGAATACCAATGCGTAACGAGAAAAATCGCGGTCCGTGGTGAAGATCTGCCAGTTATGGCGAAGGGCGACGGCGCAGAGGAGGAAATCAATCGCTGATCCAGCGATCCCCCGGCTCCGACATTGATTGTTCAACCGGGCCGCTTCTTCGTAATCCTCCACGTCCGGGGAAACTTCTTCAAAAGCCCGTAGCTGATCCCGCAGCTTCTTAAAGCTCGACTCTTCGCGTATGCCGGAAAGCAATTCCTGGCGGACTGGGCCTACGATTCGCGCGCGCCCGTCTTCGATGAGCTCCCGTAATGTGCCTGTCAGGCGCTGCTCGCGCGAGTTCAGGTCGGCGTCTCTGCGACGCAAGGCCAAGGACCAGATGGGCGTGTCCACCAGAACCAGCATGGTCAGGAGCGCCTTCGGCGGCGCCCGGCCTTGTAGTCGTACTTTGGATCGAAGTCGACCGTTCCAAAAGCCGTGAGGATGCGAAGCTGCTTGCGGCGCTGCACATATTCGGCGAGTGCCGCGGTGACTGCGTCTTTCTTAGTCTTGTGCCGTCCGACGCGGCGGGCTTCCTCGATCAGGTTGTCATCAAGTGCAAGGTTGGTGGCCATGTGTGGATTATAACACAATACATTGTGTAATACAATGAAGAGTTTGATCTAGCCTTCCGTTTCCTCGCCTCCCACCCTTTCGCAAAGAACGCGAAAGAGTGGGGCACCCTTATTTGTGTGTGATTTAGGTATTGGTACTAATCGGTGGCTATGGGATGTCCAGAGCCATTTTAAGCGCCTCATCCAGTTCGGCGAGTTTGGGTCTCGTTAAGGAGCCGAGAAATTGGGTCAGGTCAGTCTTGCGCAGGCTCACGAGGTTGTCGCACATAATCCAACTGGAGTGTTTCAGGCCCTCGTCAGGCCCGACCGGCACCTGGGTAGACAGGCCGTCCCCGTGGCTGAATACGGGCGCGCAGACCACGGTGGAGAACTGGGAATCGATGAGGATCTGGCGGCTGACAATTACGAAGGCGCGGTACTGCTTGGGATCGCGTCCGGGCTTGTATACGCGATAGAGTTCGCCGCGCTTCATTCGGCTTCGCCGGATGGTTGATATTCCAGGGCGTCGGAGGCCTCGGCGTTGAGGCGCTGGGCGGCGGCATTGATCCGTTCAAGGTCGCGAGCCTGGATTGCGGCCCGAGCGCGTTGCCGCAGGAACTCCCGAAGCACCTGTTCGATGAAGGCGGATCGGGACTGCCTGGTGCCGGCGATGCGGTCGATGGCAGCCAACAGGTCTCCGGACAGTGTGATAGATATCTTCTCTTTCATACTACTATTATACTACTCACAACGTGGGAGGGGAAGTTACTTCGAAATAGCGGCCCGAGGGCTTGCGTTTTTCGCCTCCCACCCTTCCGCAAAGAACGCGGCAAGGGTGGGGCACCCGGTTTCTTTTTGTGATTCAACTTTCATTTGCTAAGGGGTGGGCCATCCGTCCTGGGTGGGAGCGTTGGTTCTCTGCGAGGCCTAGGTCGGGATGGCGGCTTGGTGGCACGGCTGAAGCCGTGCCCTTCCCACGAATCTTCGCGGGCGAGGGCGCCCGCGCTACGCGCTAGTCGATCTTGTCGCACGTCATCCCACTTCTCGCACAGAACGCGAGAAATGGGGCACCCGGTCGCGGGATTTCGGGGAGTCTAGGGGATCTGGATTGGCTGGGTGAGCGCGTTGATCCTCTGCGAGGCCTGCGTCGAAGCTTCGGCTTGGTGGCGCGGCTGAAGCCGTGCCTTTCCACGAATCGCGGGCGAGGGCGCCCGCGCCACACGGTAGTCAGTCTTGTCGCACGCTATCCCACTTGTCGCATAGAACGCGAGAAATGGGGAACCCGGTCGCGGGATTTCGGGGAGTCTAGGGGATCTGGATTGGCGGGGTGAGAGCGTTGGTTCTCTGCGAGGCCTAGGTCGAATTGGCGGCTTATGGCACGGCTTCAAGCCGTGCCCTTCCACGAATCTTCGCGGGCGAGGGCGCCCGCGCTACGCGGTGTTCGGTCTTGTCGCGACTTATCCCACTTCTCGCGCAGGACGCGAGAAATGGGGCACCCGGTCGTCGAAGGAGAAGAAGTAACCGACACAGGGTCCCTCGACTTCGCTCGGAATGGCAAAATCTTGGGGGATTGTCCGGACGAGGCGTCCTCGGCTATGTGAGCAGGTGCCAGGCTTCGCGGTATTGTTCCCAGCGGGCGCGCTTGCAGGGGATGTCGGGATAGAAGCGCAGGCTTTTGTTGGGGGTGAAGACTTCGACGGGCAGGATGTACCAGATGCCGAGAGGGAGAATGTAGGCTGCCAGGACGTCGATGTCGTCGGCGGTGTAGGCGATTTTGCCTTTGCCATAAATGCTGTACGTGGGTTGGACGTCGTAGCCGCGGGCGCGAAGGACTTGCGTGCATTTGAGTTGGACGCGCCAGAGGCGGGAGCCGGTGTCGAGGACGAAGTCGTAGCGCTCGCTGTCTCCCCAGGGCTTGGCGAGGTGGAGGCCTAAGGTTTCGGCTTTCAGCAGGAAGGCGGCTTCGGAGAGTTCTCCGGTGCGCTTGGTGTTGCGGTGGATGGGCGGACGCCGGGCTTCGATGATCAAGGGCGGCAATATTTTATGGGTGCCTTTCGGGTGGAAAAAGAAAAGGCGCAGCTATTGGGCTGCGCCTTTTTTCAGCTTTATAGATATAGTACAGCACACTGGGAGGGTAACTATGACATGGTTTTGAACTTTATTTTATGTTTGTAATGAATGGCTTAGGTTGATTTTGGGGTGCTGGGGGGCTTGACAAGATTTTGGGAAAGATTGGGATTTTGGCCGGCCTGGTTCCCGAGGGTTTCTGGATTGGCACTTTGGCTGAAATGTCTGGCTGCGATCTTGGAGGCGGGAGCACACTCGGGGTCCTTCGACTCCGTCGTTGGCTCGCTTGGCGCGCCAACGACTGCGCTCAGGATGACAGGATGTTAGGATGTCAGCGTCACCGATCGGGTCAAAGGCAGCGGGGCGGGTGTCCGACGGGACGCGTGGTTAAGGAGATCAACAGGATGAACAAAGCGTTCGTAATAGGCATATTGTGCTGGAGCAGCGTGTTCGCATTTTCGCAAGACCAGAGCGCAGCGCCGTCGTCGGTGGTCAATATCAACATCAGTGTTTCGCGGACGGTGCAGGCGGTGAGTTATCCGACCAACACCACGAGCCGCATCGATTTCAATCCCACGCCTTACCTGCCATATGCCAAAGGGCAGGCCAAGGTGGAGAACAAGAAGGGCATCATTAGCATTGATGCGGAGCTGCAGAAGATGACTCCGGCGAGCACGCTGGGGCCGGAGTTTCTGACGTACGTGCTGTGGGCGATTACTCCGGAGGGCCGGGCCAGCAATCTGGGCGAGTTCCAACTGAATGGGGATAAGAGCAAGCTTAGCGTGACCACGCGGCTGCCGAATTTTGCCATGATCGTGACGGCCGAACCTTATTTTGCGGTTTCGTATGCGAGTGAAGAAGTGGTGCTGCAGGGGGTTCCGAGCAACGATACCAAAGGGCAGATCACGCCGGTGGTGGCGCAGTTATTGAGCCGCAGCACCTATCACGAAGGGCAGCTTCAGCCGATGACGATGGATCCGAAAGTTCCGCTGGCGGTGTACGAGGCGAGGAATGCTTTGCGGATTGCGCAACTGCAAGGCGCGGAAAAGTACGCGGCGAGCGCGTGGAGCACGGCGAAGCAGACGGAAGCGCAGATGGAAGATTATCTGGCGCGGAAGCAGAAGAATCCGATTCTAACGGCGGCGCGGAGTGCGACTCAGCAGGCGGAAGATGCGCGCTCGATTGCGGTGAAGGCGGAAGCGGCGGAGAAAGTGGCGCAAGCCAAGCAAGCGGAAGCGGACAAAATGGCCGCAGCGGCGCAGCGCGAGGCGGAGGCGAAGGCGCAGCAGGAAGCGGAAGCGAAGCGAAGCGCGGAAGCTCAGGCGATGGCGGCCAGAGAAGCTCAGGCGCGGGCGGAGGCGGAAGCGGCCAAGGTGCGGGCGGATGAGGCAGCGCGGAAGTCGGCGGAACAGGCTGCCCAGGCGGTGGAAGCGCAGAGACAACTGCGCGCGCAGCTTCTGGCCCAGTTGAACGCGGTGCTGCAAACCAAGGATACGCCGCGCGGACTGGTTGCCACGATGGCGGACGTGCTGTTCGCGACGGGCAAGTACGAACTTTCGCAGGCTGCGAATCTGGCACTGGCCAAGTTGTCGGGCGTGATTCTGGCGCATCCGGGGTTGAAGTTGCGGATCGAGGGTTACACCGACAGCACGGGCAGCGACGCGATGAACCTGAAGCTCTCCGAGCAGCGCGCAGGGGCGGTGCGTCTGTTCCTGATCCAGCAGGGGCTGAGTCCGGACTCGGTGACTTCGATGGGGATGGGGCCGGCGGATCCGGTGGCGAGCAACGACACTGCGGCAGGAAGGCAGCAGAACCGGCGGGTGGAGATTGTGGTGTCCGGCGAAGCGATTGGGACCAAGATGTGATGGAAGAAGAACTGTGAGTTGCGGCCGCTCGACCGCAACTCACGGTTAGGGTTTTGTTGAGTCCGCAATTTTCCCGCCCCAGGAGGTACATCATGCGCAGGGCGTTCAAGCAAACACTTCTTTTGGCAGCATGTTTGGCGATGCTGCCTGGGTTCGCTCGCGCGAGCGTTACTAAATACCAGGGCACATTTCCTGACGGAGCGACTTATCTGATCGAGGTTCCGTCGAACTGGAATGGGACGCTGGTTCTCTATAGCCACGGATATGTGGAGCCGGGGAGTCCGAATCCTGCGGAGGATGTTGGGGATCCGATCACCGGGGCTTATCTTCTGGCGAACGGTTATGCGCTGGGCGGGTCTTCTTATGCGACTACGGGGTGGGCCATCCAACAGGCGTTGCCGGATCAGATCAAGGTGTTGGACACTTTCAAGACTTTGGTCGGCGCGCCAACCAGATCGATCGCATGGGGACATTCGCTGGGTGGAATGGTCACGGCCGGGCTGGTACAGAGATATCCGACGCGTTTTGACGCGGCGCTTCCGATGTGTGGGGTGGTCGCGGGAGGTGTGGGCACGTGGAATCAAGCTTTGGACTCGGCTTTTGCTTTCGATGTACTGCTGGGAGCCGGTTCGGGATTGAAATTGGTGGATATCACCGATCCGCTGAAGAATGTCACGCTGGCAGAGGAAATTCTGGAGGCGGCACAAGGAACGGCTCAGGGGCAGGCGCGGGTTGCACTGGCGGCGGCGCTTGATGATACTCCCGGTTGGTACGATCCGCTGTCGCCTGAACCGTCTTCCACGGATTACGTCACTCAGGAAGCGAACCAGTATCTGTGGCTGGCGAATATTGACTTTCCTTTTGCGTTCGATTTCCGGGCGGAACTGGAGGGGCGCGCGGGGGGAAATCCATCGTGGAATAACGGGGTTGATTACGAGGCACAGCTGGAGAATTCGGTCGACTATGACGAGGTGCAGGCGCTTTACACGGCAGCGGGCCTTAGCCTGGACGAGGATCTTCAGGCTTTGAATAGCGCGGCGCGGATTAAGGCGAAACAGTCAGCGGTCACCTACTTGAAGCACAACATTATTTTCGATGGGCAGATTCATATCCCGGTGTTGACCCTGCATACCAAGGGAGATGGGCTGGTCGTCGTCGAAGACGAGAGCGCTTATAAGAACGTGATCGATGAAGAGCAGAACGGCGCATCACTGCGGCAATTGTTTGTCCATCGTGCGGGGCACTGCGAGTTTACTCCGGCGGAAACGGTGGTTGCCTTCGGGGCGCTGATCGGCCGCTTGGACACGGGCAAGTGGCCATGGCTTGGGTCTGGGCCACTGAACAAGGCAGCCAGGGGACTAGGAAAGTCGTTCAATGTGCTGTCGGTCAAGGGAAAGAATGTTCACGTGGGGCCGGCTTATTTCAAGTTTCAGCCGGCGGAGTTTCTGCGGCCGTTTGATGATGGGAAGTAATCCGCTCAAAAACACTTTCCGGCGATCGAACATTTCCTCGACGGCTAAAGTTAACTTCGCATGGAGTTCGAAAAGGCCGCCCGTGCGCGGACGCTCGCGCCTACATTGTTTCAGGGGATCATTAAGGTGACGAATGAGACCGCGGCGGGTGCGCTCAGTGAAGAATGGCGGAAATCGGGCGTTCAGAATGGTGACATGCTTTTGCTCCACAGCAGCACTCGACGGACGTTGCGCAAGTTGAACACATTGGGGTTCGCTCCCGATATCCAAACCATTCTGGACAGTTTTCTTGGAGCTCTGGGCTCTAGCGGCACTTTGCTGCTCCCCCTGTTCAACTTCGACTTCGCCAGCGGAATTCCCTTTGATATTCGAAGCACGCCGAGCCAGATGGGAGCTTTGACCGAGGCCGGGCGGAATCGCGCTGAGGCTGTACGCACCGGACATCCCATCTATTCTTTCGCCGTCCTGGGAAATGGGCGCGAGCGGTTTCGAGGGATCAACAACTTCAGCGGGTACGGGGCGGATTCGCCGTTTGGCATACTTCATAAGGCGGGCGGAAAGATTGCGGTCCTCGATCTTCCTGATCAGAACAGCGTGACTTTCTATCACTATGTTGAAGAATCGATGTCGGTGGACTATCGGTTTCATAAGCAGTTCTCGGGCGAATACAGAGACTTCGACGGTAACGCACGCAACCGGACCTATGGGCTTTTCGTTCGAAAGATAGATCAAGGTGTGGTAACCCAGGTGGATCCGATGGGCGAAATACTCTGGGCAAAGGCATTGTATTCCGGGGAGCGTCCGGGAAACGGTTCCGGTCTGCGGGTGATCGATTCCTCCAAACTTTACGACGAAGTTGCCGGCGTCATAGCCCAGGGAAAGGCCAAAGGGTTGTTGTATGAGATTCAGTGACGACCCTTCTACCTTTGAGCCGCCTGCAGCGGTGCTGGGCTCACTGATGCATGGGTTAGCTTTCGAGCTCTTCCCGATTACTCGAAGTATTACCGGGCCGGGAGTGAGAAAGACGCTAGAGATCCTCAGGCGCGAGGTTCCCGAGCTCTGCATCCGATCCATTCCGAGCGGCACCGAGTGTTTTGACTGGACCGTACCGGACGAATGGTCGATCACTAATGCTTTTATCGAAGATGAAGCTGGTAATCGAATCGTAGATTTTCAGAACAACAATCTGCACGTGGTGGGATATTCTGTGCCTGCGGATAAATGGCTCGAGCTTGAAGAACTGCAATCCCATCTGCACTCTCTTCCGGATCAGCCTAATGCCATTCCGTATGTGACCTCCTATTACTCGAGACGGTGGGGGTTCTGCATTAGCGAAACTCAACGCCAATCGCTGAAGCTGGGCCGCTATCACGCGGTTATCAGGAGCGAATTGAAGCCTGGAGTTTTGAACTACGGAGAGGTGATCCTCGCCGGCGAAACCGATCAAGAAGTGTTGCTGTCGACCTATATCTGCCATCCGTCGATGGCCAACAATGAACTGTCGGGCCCAGTGGTGACGGCGGCGATCGCTTCGTGGCTAAAAAGCCTGGGCAATCGCAAGTACACGTATCGGATTGTTTTTATCCCCGAAACGATTGGATCGATCGCTTATCTGAGCATACATCTGCAACAAATGAAATCTAAAACGATTGCCGGATACGTTGTCACTTGCATTGGTGACGATCGAGCCTATTCGTTCCTCCCTTCGCGGACGGGAAATTCTCTCGCGGACCTGGCGGCTACACACGTCCTTCGCCACGTGGCGCCTGACTACAAAAGGTATTCTTTCCTAGATCGGGGAAGCGACGAGCGGCAGTATTGCAGCCCTGGCGTCGACCTTCCGGTTGCCTCGGTGATGCGTACCAAATATGGAGAATACCCCGAGTACCATACTTCTCTCGATGATTTGACTTTGATAACGCCTACGGGACTTGCCGGAGGCTTCGTTGCTTATAAGCGCATTGTGGAATGTATCGAAGGCAATTGTTACCCCAGGATGACTGTTCTGTGTGAGCCTCAGCTTGGGAAAAGAGGACTTTATCCAACCCTGTCCACTAAGAAGTCGGGGAGGGATGTTCGAGCCATGACCAATCTCATTGCTTATTCCGATGGATCGTTCAGCCTGCTGGAGATCGCGGAACGGATTGGTCAACCCATGTGGGAATTGTTGCCGATGGTCGAGCGGTTGGCGGAACTTGGGCTGCTGGAGAAAAAGGTTTTCCCGACGCCCTCGGGTTTGGGTTCGGTCAAGTTTGGGCCTAGGAAGCTCTGATTTCGGCTCAGTTTCGAATGGAGTCTGCACGAGCGCGGACGCTCGCGCCTACAGTTTTTGTTCGCTTTCCCCGGACGAGGCGTTCGGGGCTAAGTGGGTTTGCACTCCGCCACACACAAGGCAGAATCAGGTAAGATACTTCGGCGCTGAGAGTCTGCTTACAAATGAACCGAGAATATCATCGAGGATATAGCCAGGAACTTCATCGCGATATGGAAGCGCTGGTCTTCGGGCACAGTGGGCCGCCCCTGCTTGTGTTTCCCTCGTCCATGGGAAGGTTTTTCGAGTACGAGGACGCGGGGATGATCCGGGCGCTGGCGCCCAAACTCGAAGCTAGGCAATTGCAAGTGTTTTGTCCGGACTCGGTCGACGGCGAGAGCTGGTACAACAAGAGCGTTCATCCGCGAGTGCGCGTGATGCGGCACCTGCAGTATGAACGGTACATCCTGCATGAATTCCTTCCGTTTGTTCGGTGGAAGAATCAGACGCCCTCGTTGGCGGTGACTGGGTGCAGCTTTGGCGGATATCACGCGGTCAACTTTTCTTTGAAGCATCCGGATGTGGTGACGCATTGTGTCCCGATGAGTGGAGCTTATGACATCCACCAGTTTCTGGATGGGTACTATGACGACGATTGTTACTTCAATTGTCCGCCGGATTACGTGCCTAAGATGAGCGACGACTGGTTTCTGAGCCACTGGCGGCGGATGAAGATTGTGCTCGGGTCGGCGGATTGGGATATGTGCCTGGATCATAACGTGAAGCTGTCGGCGATGCTGAACGAAAAGGGTGTGCCCAATTGGCTGGATATCTGGGGAGATCATTCGAAGCATGATTGGCCGTTGTGGCAAAGGATGGCGGCGAAATACTTTTAGACCGGGGGTCGTTGGTCGTTGGTCGTTAGTCGTTGGTCGTAGTCGTTAGTCGCCCGTCGTCCGTCGATGGCTTTCTTGTACAGGAGATTAGTTATGAAGAAGATTGGGGTTTTGTTTGGGATGGAAAATACTTTTCCGCCGGCTTTGGTGGAGAAGATCAACAGCATGAGCGTTGACGGCGTGTCGGCTGAGTTTGTGAAGCTGGGTGGGGTGAAAATGGCCGATCCCAGCGGGTATCGGGTAATCGTCGACCGAATTTCGCAGGATATTCCTTTTTATCGGGCTTACTTGAAGAACGCGGTGCTAAATGGGACGATTGTGGTCAACAATCCGTTCTGGTGGACGGCGGACGACAAGTTCTTCAATTATGCGCTGGCGAGCAAGCTGGGCGTGGCAATTCCGCCGACCGTCATTTTGCCGCACAACAAGCATCCTGAAGGCACTACTGATCGGTCCATGCGGAATTTGATCTTCCCGTTGAATTGGGACGAGATTTTTGAGTATGTCGGCTTCCCTGCTTTCCTGAAGCCTTATTCGGGCGGAGGTTGGAAACACGTTTACAAGGTGCATTCGCCGGAGGAATTCTTTCATCATTACAACCAGACGGGCGACTTGTGCATGACTTTGCAGCATGGAGTCGAGTTCAAGGAATATTTCCGTTGCTATGTGGTCGGACAGGAAAAGGTGCGGATCATGTACTACGACCCGCGGGCGCCGTTCCATGAACGCTACGTGCGGAATCCGGTTCCGGCTGATGCCAAGTTGTTGGAACGCGTGGAGCAGGACTCGCTGACGCTCTGCCGGGCTCTGGGGTACGACCTGAACACGGTTGAGTTCGCGGTCGAGGATGGGATTCCTTATGCGATTGACTTTATGAATCCGGCGCCCGACGCGGAAGCTACGTCGGTGGGGCAGGAGAACTTTGAGTGGGTGGTGAATGCTGTGGCGGAAATGGCTGTGCAGAAGGCGCTTAGCGATGAGAATCCGGGCCGGGAGTTGCGGTGGGCGGCGTTTTTGGCGGGAGGACCGGTGGTTGTACCTTCGGCCAAGACTGCGGCGAAGAAGCGGATTCGGGCTTAACAGCAAAGTCAACGGCGTCAACCACTAAGGACACGAAGGTTCACAAAGGAAATCGGGTAGAAACATCGAGCTTAATTTTGGGGTCGGATTGTTATACTGTTTGTTTGATTTGAGTTCTGACGATGCGACCTACCTTTACGATCGGGATTGAAGAGGAGTACCAGACCGTCGATCCGGTTACCCGCGATCTGCGCTCGCACATCCATACTGAAATGATGGAGCAGGGGCGGATGCGCCTCCAGGAACGGGTGAAGGCCGAGATGCACCAGGCCGTAGTCGAGGTCGGGACTTCGGTGTGCACCGGTATTAAAGAGGCCAAGGCAGAAGTGAAAGCCCTGCGCCGGGACATGGTCAAACTGGCCCGTGAACACGGGCTGCGGTTGGCGTCAGCTGCGACCCATCCCTTCGCGGATTGGCGCGTGCAAGAGATTACGCCCGACGAACGTTACAAGAACATTGTCGAGGACATGCAGCTGGTAGCACGGGCGAACCTGATTTTCGGCTTGCATGTACACATCGGGATTGAGGATCGCGAGACCGCCATCCAGTTGATGAATCATGCGCGCTACTTTCTGCCGCACATCCTGGCGCTTTCGACCAACTCGCCTTTCTGGCTGGGCATGAATACTGGATTGAAGTCTTACCGGTGCAAGGTTTTCGACAAGTTTCCGCGGACCAACATTCCGGATTACTTCCCCAGCTGGGGGGAATACGAAAACTTCATCAAGCTGCTGATCAAGACCAATTGCATCGACAACGCGAAGAAGATCTGGTGGGATATTCGGCCACACCCGTTCTTTAACACGTTGGAGTTCCGGATTTGCGATATACCGATGCGAGTGGATGAAACGATTGCCTTGGCGGCCCTCATCCAGGCAACGATCGCCAAGCTTTATAAGCTGCACTCGGCGAATCAGGGGTTCCGGCTTTATCGGCGAGCGCTGGTCATGGAAAACAAGTGGCGGGCTTCGCGTTATGGGCTGGACGGTAAGCTGGTTGATTTCGGCAAGCAGCAAGAAGTTTCGGCGCGCCATCTGATTCTGGAGTATTTGGATTTCGTGGACGACGTGGTGGACGAACTGGATTCACGCGAGGAATTGAATTACATTCACGAGATCCTGGAAATGGGGACCGGGGCAGATCGCCAGTTGCGGGTGTTCAACGAGACCGGTGACCTGAAAAAGGTAGTGGATTACATCATTGAAGAGACGGAAGTGGGATTGACCGAATCGCCGGCCACGGCTTCCGCTAGAAAAGTAGGGTAATGAGCGTTCCTGTTAGTACTGCCAACCGCAACCTCAATACGATTCCTTTCGATCCCGAACTGACTCCCGGCGCCCGCAACGCGGTCAAGGTCTGTTTGCGCGTCCAGCCCGGCGAGAAGGTTACGGTTATCACGGATGAGGTCACCAAGGAAATCGCGGCCAGCATGGTCCGCGAATTGGAAGCCGTGGGAGCTTCATACCGCGCGTGGGTGCTGGAGGACTTGGCGCCGCGGCCGCTGGGTGACCTTCCGCGGGAGATTGTTGAGGATCTGGAGACCAGCCAGGTCAGCATCTTTGCCGTGCAGGCGCAGACGAATGAATTGCGTTCGCGCATGCAGATGACGGAGGTGGTGAACCGCCGCAAGATTCGTCACGCCCACATGGTGAACGTTAACCGGCAGATCATGCTGGAGGGGATGCGGGCGGATTTTCTAAAGGTGGATCGCATCAGCATCAAGGTAGTCGAACTGGTGCGGCGGGCGAAGCAGGTCCGGGCCAAGACACCGGCGGGAACCGATCTGGTTGCGGATTTGAATCCGAATTACCGCTGGGTGAAGACCAGCGGAATTATCAGCCCGGATAAGTGGGGGAATTTGCCGGGTGGAGAAGTCTTCACCACTCCGGGCGAAGTCAATGGGACGTTTGTGATTGATGGCGTTGTGGGCGATTGGCTTTGCGCCAAGTTCGGGAGTCTGCGGGAGCATCCGCTGACCATTCGGGTGAAGGGAAATCGCGTGGTTGAGGCTCATTCCGCGAACCATGATCTGGAGAGCGATTTCTGGAGCTACACCCACACTGATGAGAACAGCGATCGCGTGGGCGAATTTGCTATTGGCACGAACATCGAATTGAAAGATGTGATTGGGCAGATTCTGCAGGACGAGAAATATCCTGGGGTGCACATTGCTTTTGGCAATCCTTATGGCGCGCATACCGGGGCGGAGTGGTATTCGTCGACTCACATCGACGTGGTGGGGCGGAAGTTTGATATTTGGGTGGATGACGAGCAGATTATGCGGGATGGGAAGTTCTTGCTGGAAGCCTAAAGCACCGTAGAAACGCTGCTTGCGACGTTTTGGGGCGCGGCGAAAGCGCTGACGTAGCAAGCTACGTCTCTAACGATTGCGCTCTTAAGAAATCATGATTCCTGCCCTGCGACAGCAGTTCAACTCGAACTTCACGCCGGAAAAATACCAGGCTTTTCTGAGATTGATGGAGGAACGCTGCGGTGCGCCCGTGCCGTTCCAGATTTCCGAGACACCTTGTTTCTTTCCCAAGCCGCTGCTGGACCAGATGTCGCAGTATGGCAAGGAGCTGATCCAGCAACTCGGCGGACTGGAATACCGCAAAGCCTCGTTCGACGCGATCCCGCCGGATTTCAATGTTCCCCGTGAAGCGCCGCATCCCATGTTCATTCAGGTGGACTTTGGGCTGGTGCGCGATGCCGCGGGCAAGCTGCAGCCCAAACTGGTTGAGTTGCAGGGCTTCCCTTCTCTGTACGCCTATCAGGCTATGCTGTCGCAGGTTTACATGGAAGTCTTCGAGCTTGACGAGAACTTGAAGTATCTGCTGAGCGGCTTGGATTGGGAGGGTTACAAGAAGTTGTTACGGCGCGCCGTGGTGGGCGATCAGGACCCACAGAACGTGATTCTGATGGAGATTGATCCGCAGCATCAAAAGACGCTGCCGGATTTTCTGCTTACGGAAAAGCTCCTTGGGATTGCAACCGTCTCGATTACCGACATTGAGAAGCGAGGCAATGAGCTGTTCTACGAGAGTGACGGCAAGCGCATTCCCATCCGGCGTATTTACAACCGGGCGATTGTGGATGAGCTGGTGCGCAAGAAGATGAAGCTTTCCTTTAACTTCACGGATGAGCTGGACGTGGAGTGGGCGGGACATCCCAACTGGTATTTCCGCATGAGCAAGTTTTCCCTGCCGTTCCTGAAGCACTCGTGTGTGCCTAAGACTTCTTTTCTCGACCGTGTCGAACCGCTGCCGCAGGATCTTGAGAACTATGTGGTGAAGCCGCTGTTTTCCTTCGCCGGGTTGGGTGTGATTCTAAAGCCTACAAAAGAGGACCTGGCGAACATCCCCAAATCGAAGCGTTCGCAGTACATCCTGCAGGAGCGCATGCAGTTTGAGCCCGTGATTGAGACTCCGTTGGGCGCGACCAAGGCGGAGATCCGCATTATGTACATCTGGCTGGACGAACTGCTGCCGGTTATGACGATCGTCCGCATGGGACGTGGTTTGATGATGGGCGTGGATCACAACAAGAACATGCAATGGGTCGGGTCGTCGGCTGGGTTTTATATGGAGTAACGGGTTGCAGGCTTCAGGCTTCAGGCTTCGGGCTTCCTAACCCTGGGCTTCTACCTCTTGGTTCTCAGTTCCTGGTTCTCCGTTCTCAGTCGCTGACGTTGTGGTTGACCTGCGCCTCCGAGCGGCCTAACATAACCGCGAATGGCGGTTTCGCCCATGGTCGGCCAGACAGTCTCCCACTATCGTATTCTGGGGAAAATTGGGGGCGGAGGTATGGGCGTTGTCTATGAGGCGGAAGATATGCGCCTCGGGCGCCACGTTGCCTTAAAGTTCGTTCCCGACAACCTGCTGGGCGACCGTAAGTCTCTGGATCGCTTCGAGCGTGAGGCCCGCGCGGCCTCGCGGCTGAATCACCCCAACGTCTGCACCATCCACGAAATCGACGATAACGGCGGCCACCCCTTCATCGTAATGGAGCGGTTGGAAGGGGAGAGCCTGAAGCAGCACATTCATGGGAAAGCGCTGGAGTTTGAGGACTTGCTCGATATTGCGGTGCAGGTGGTGGAGGCGCTGGAGGCGTTTCACGCCAAGGGCATCATTCACCGCGACATCAAGCCCGCCAACCTATTTCATCACCAATACCGGGCAGGTCAAAATTCTGGACTTTGGACTGGCCAAACTGTCACGCGACCAGGGAGTTGCGGCGAACGAGGATACCCCGTATGAAGATTCGCTCACCGCGGTCGGGGTAGTTCCCGGGACCGCGGTTTACATGTCCCCGGAGCAGGCGCGCAGCGAAGAACTCGACCCGCGGAGCGATCTGTTTTCCTTTGGCGTGGTGCTCTACGAAATGGCCACCGGCAAGAAGCCGTTTCAGGGAGCGAACGTGGTGACCACGCTGGATGCGATGCTGCATCATAAGCCGGCCCCGCCCCGGACGCTGAACCCCGCTCTCCCGCCCCAGATCGAGGGCATTATCGGGAAGGCGATGGAAAAGGACCGCGACAAACGCTACGCAACCGCGACCCAGATGAAAGCCGACCTGCAGCGTCTAAAGAAGCAAAGCGAATCAGGATCGGTCAAGACAAATTCTCGGGAAGCGCCTTTGCGCGTAGCCACAAATACGTTCCAGACTTCCAGCGCGTGGCAGAAATATCTGCTACTGGGATTGTCGGGACTCCTGATTGCGGTGCTGGCAGCCGTGGGCGCATGGTGGTTCAAGCATCGTGGCGCAGCCGCGAGCGTCGGCAGCAGTGCCATCGCGGTGCTTCCGCTGCAGAACCTGAATGGCGACTTCAGCGTGGATTACCTGCGCTTTGCGCTGGCCGACGAAATTTCCAATGTGCTGACCCACAGCCGCACCCTGGATGTGCGTCCTTCCGGAGTGACGCGGAAATTCGTCGAGTGCAGACATCGACCCACAGCAGGTGGGCCGCGAATTGCGCGTGGGCAGCGTCCTGACCGGCCACTTCTTGCGGCAAGGAGACCATCTACTGGTAACGCTGGAAGCCACGGAAACGAAGAGCAACCGGATGTTGTGGCAGACGAATTTCACCGCGTCCAGCGAGGACTTGATCGCCTTGCAGGAGAAGCTTGCCAGTCAGGTCCGCCAGGGCTTATTGCCCATTCTGGGCGCGGCCGGCAGTTTTCTCGATACCGGCACCCGGCCGAAGAGCCAGGAAGCCTATGATCTTTACCTGCATAGTCTGGCCCTGCCCCACGATGCAGGGCCGAACAAGGATGCGATCGCGGTGCTGGAGCATGTCGTGGAAGACGGATCCGAACTATGCTCCCGCCTGGGAGGAACTCGGGCTGCGTTCCTACTATGACGCGGACTATTCCAATGGCGGAGAGAAGATGTTCCAGCGTTCCAATCAGGCGTCGGAACGTGCAGTTGGCGCTTGATCCCAACCGGATCGTGGCCGCCAGCCAGTTGATCACAAACCGCGTGGAGAGGGGTGAGTTAACCAAGGCCTACGCGGCGGCCGAGGCTCTGGTCAAGAGCCGTCCGGAGAGTGGCCAGGCTCATTTCACTCGGGCTTATGTTCTCCGCTATGCCGGAATGCAAGAGGAATCGGCGCATGAGTGCGACCTGGCGCTGGCGATATCTCCGGGAAACTACCAGTTCCGCTCGTGCGCGTGGGGGTTCATGGAGCTGGGCCAAACCAAGCGCGCCATGGAGTTCGTCAACCTCGATGCAGGCTCGGAATGGGCCGCCTTCGCGACCCCCTCGATTCTGTTGCGCGAAGGAAAGCTGGCGGAAGCGAGAGAGAGCGTGAAGAAAGTTTCGACAGCAGCGCATTATCATCGGGATCTGCTGGAGGCGTGCCTGGGGATGCGGCCGGCTTCCGAGTTGGACCGAATCACGTCCGAGGTAGAATCTTCCGTGCTGGCAGAGCCCGATCCCGAGCGCTGGTATTACGAGGGAACGGTTATGGCATTCTGCGGAAAGCCTGACATTGCCCTTCACATGATCAAAGCCGCGGTTGACCAGAACTACTGCTCCTATTCGGCTCTGCTGTCCGATCCTTTGCTGGCAAAGCTGCGCAGCAGCAAGGAGTTTGATGCCGTGCTGACCGCCGCTCACGAGTGCCAGGAAAGCTGTCCGCAACCCGCAGGGGCAGTGAATCAGGTAGGATTGTTGGTGGGTTGCGGCTATCCTTTTCTTGTCCCAATCAGTCGATGATCAAGACGCTTTATCGGGAAAAATATTGGCTCCCGCCCGCCAGAAAAACAATCCTTTATCTATGACAGATGACGACCGTGGGGTCTGGCATCACGAGTTCGGCCCGGCTCTCCGCAGTTTTGGCTTGCTCTTTTTCCAATCTTCTGCTGGCTATCGCCTCGATTTGGCAGACCGCGCCCAAACCAGCAAGCTCAACGGCTCCCCGGTTTGTTGATCCTTTACCGCAAGATACGGGCGGCCTCGGTCTGCAGGAAATGCTGCTGCGGCTGCGGACAACTGCCCGCCTGATGCAAACCGTGGCCCATCCCGATGACGAAGACGGCGGCATGCTAACGCTGGAGTCGCGTGGGAAGGGTGCGACAGTCGTGCTGCTGACGCTGAATCGCGGCGAGGGCGGACAAAATAAAGTTGGCAGTAATTTGTTCGACGTGCTGGGGGTTTTACGGACGCTGGAATTGCTTGGAGCGGACCGTTACTACGGGGTCGAGCAGCGCTTCACCCGGGTCGCGGACTTTGGCTTTTCCAAAAATGCCGACGAGACATTTCAGAAGTGGCAAGGTCACGATATCGCTCTCGGAGACATGGTGCGGGTGATTCGCACCTTCCGGCCCGATCGTTCTAGTTGCTCGCTTTTCCGGCACCGATCGTGACGGGCACGGCCACCACCAGGCTTCTTCGATTCTTGCGCGCGAGGCGTTTCGCGCGGCGGCTGATCCGAATCGATTTCCGGAGCAGATCAAGGAGGGCCTGCTGCCCTGGCAGGCGAAAAAGCTTTACATTGGGAACGTGTGTGGATTTGGGGCTCAGACCTGCCCGGCGGAAAACTACACGGTCAAACTGAATACCGGAGAACCAAATCCAAGGCTGGGCATGTCGTACATCCAGTTTGCCCTGGAGGGATTGCGGCATCAACTTTCGCAGGGAGCGGGAGGCTGGTCGGTGGATCCTGGCCCTCGCTACACATTCTACAAGCTGGTGGATTCGGTTCTGCCGCCCACGACCGATAAAGACGGTCATGAGCAGGATTTCTTTGATGGGATTGATACGAGTCTGCCGGGACTGGCGTCGCGATTGGGAGCGGAAGAATCGAAGGTGCCGTGGCTGCGGCCAGAGCTGGTAGAGATTGCAAATCACATCCAGGATGCAAGCCAACGAAGCGAAAAAGAACCGAGCGACGCAGCCGGGCCGCTGCTTGTCGCTTTGCAGAACCTCGACTCGCTCTAACCGGCCACGTGGACAGCAGCCAAATCAGCTCGCCGATAAGGAGGACTTATTAGAGATACTTCGCGAGAAACAGCAACAGATGCAGACAGCCCTCAACCTGGCCATGGACGTCTCAGTGGAAGCGACGGTCGCTCCTCCGCAGGGCACGGCGCGGGCTTGCCGAAAGAGGAGGAAGCGTTGACCGTCGTGTCTCCTGGTCAGAAGTTCCTGGTGAGGGTCAAGTTTCACAATGGCTCGAAGTACAAGTTGGTCATGGACCGGGTGCGGCTCGATGCTCCGCAAAGGATGGGCCAGGCAGATTGATGAAGAAGCGGTCTTGGTCGTCGCTCCGGGCGCAGGATCAGTATGCCAACTTCGTCGTGCAGATTCCCGCGGACGCCGCTGATGCCAAGTTTTACACGCGTCCCTACTGGCATCGCGCAGATCCGGAAACCGAAAGCATTAATACAATCGATGATGAACGATACGTGACTCTGCCCTTCCCACCGCCTCCATTCCATGCGACGGTCCAGTACCACACTCATCACTCGGCACACGACCTGAGCCATCTTCGGTGGAGAAGCATAAATTGGGAGGGTCGGACGGGCCGAAGACAGAGATCTCATCTCCAGTGGTCGTGCCGTTCCTGGATGACAAGGGTGTGGAGCGGAGACCAGCCGCTCGCGATGGTCCCGGCTTTTTCCGTCATGCTGGAACCCGGGCAGCAGGTGATTCCCACTGAGGGCGATGGCGAATGCCGGGTGAAAGTTGGGGTTTCGAGTAATTTATCCGGGGCTGTCAATGGAACACTTCACCTGGAAGTGCCGTCCGGCTGGGGCGTCGAGCCCGCGAAATTGCCGATGGAGTTTCACCAGCGCGGTGAGAAGCAAGAGTTCGAGTTCAAAATATCTCCGGCTAGCCTGAAGGAAGGACGAGCGAAAATCCGCGCGGTACTCGAGTCGGGCGGCGTAAATTACAGCGAGGGTTACAGCCTGGTCACCCGGGAGGATCTCGACAGCTTTTACTATTACCAGCCTGCGCTGCAACGCATCAGCATTGTGGATGTGAAAGTTCCCAAGGATTTGAAGGTCGGCTACATCATGGGCGCGGGCGATGACATTCCGACGGTGCTCAAGCAGATTGGAATGAAGGTTACTTTGATTCCGGCGGACAAACTTGCCAGCGAGGATCTGAGCCAGTACCAGACGATTGTTCTGGGAATCCGCGCTTACGACACGCAAAAAGATCTCGCGGCCAACAATAAGAAGCTGCTGGATTTTGTCTATAACGGCGGAACGCTGGTCGGACAATACGAAACCGGCGTCGCTGATTTCAACAAAGGAAAATTCACGCCTTATCCCGCGCAACTCAGCCGAGCCCGTGTTTCTGTTGAAGAGGCTCCGGTCGAGATTCTGGCTCCGGAGGATGGAGTCTTTCACTTTCCCAACCAGATCACCGAGCACGATTTCGACGGATGGGTGCAGGAACGTGGGCTGTATTTCATGGATCAGTGGGACAACAACTTCAAACCGCTGCTGGCTTGCCATGATCCCGGAGAGTCGCCGCAGAAGGGCGGCTTGTTGCGCGCGCAGTATGGCAAGGGAACATATATTTACACGGGATACGCTTTCTTCCGCCAATTGCCGGCGGGAGTTCCCGGGGCGATCCGGCTCTATGTGAACTTGTTGAGTGCGGGACATGAGAGAGCAGCGGCCGTAATAGCATAGTTTCCAGTTCTAGTTCTCGGTTCTCAGTTGTTCCGCCGAATGCAGACTTCCTCCCAGACCGGTCAGAGTTCTCCGCACCTGATTCGCGGCGTGGGCTTGGGAAGCGCGACTGCGCTCAACATGATTGACATGATCGGCGTGGGGCCGTTCATCACCATCCCGCTGATCGTGAGCGCAATGGGTGGGCCACAGGCCATGCTTGGCTGGATTTTGGGCGCGATCTTTGCCATGTGCGATGGCCTGGTTTGGGCGGAACTGGGCGCGGCCATGCCGCAGTCGGGCGGTTCGTACGGCTATTTGCGCGAGATCTACGGGCCCAATCGCCTGGGCCGGCTGATTTCGTTTCTTTTTGTCTGGCAGCTCTCCTTCAGTGCGCCGCTCTCGATCGCGTCGGGATCGATTGGCCTGGCGGGGTACGCATCCTACTTTTGGCCCGGACTGGAAAAGCAATACGTCGCGCGCCATTGGAGCGTGCCCCTGCCGCTGCTTGGGCAGGTTGCAACTGCACTGGCTGGTTTCCGGAGCAACGTTTGTCGCGATCGGCATGGTTGCTCTGGCCACGGTGCTTCTGTATCGCAAGATCACGAGCATTGGATGGATTTCGAAACTGCTGTTGGCGGGCGTGATCGGAACGATGTTTTGGATCATCGTTGCGGGGCTCAGCCACTTCAATGCTTCGCTCGCTTTCAGTTTTCCGCCGGGCGCGTTTACGCTCTCGCGCAATTTCTTCCTGGGACTGGGCTCGGCGATGCTGGTCGCCACCTATGATTACTGGGGATATTACAACGTCGCCTTTCTGGGCGACGAAGTAAAAGAACCGGTGAAAACGATCCCACGGGCGATCCTGCTATCCATTTTTCTGGTGGGATGTCTATACGTGGTAATGAACATCAGCATTCTCGGCGTGGTGCCGTGGCGGGAGATCCAGGCTGGGCAAGACAACCGCGGCCTCTATGTTGTGTCGATTTTCATGCAGAAGATTTACGGCCCCTGGGCTGCGAATCTCGCGACCGGACTGGTGATGTGGACGGCATTCGCCTCGGTTTTTTCGCTGATGCTGGGCTACTCGCGCGTGCCGTACGCGGCTGCGCTTGACGGAAATTATTTCAAAGCTTTCGCCCGAGTGCACATGGAAGGACGGTTTCCGTATGTGTCGCTGCTCGCTCTAGCCGCAGTCGCGGCACTGTTTTGTTTTTTATCGTTGGCAGATGTAATCGCAGGCCTCGTGGTGATCCGCATTACGCTGCAGTTTCTGGTGCAGGCGATCGGCCTGATTGTGCTGCGCATCCGCCGTCCCGATCTGCCTCGGCCATTTCGCATGTGGCTCTACCCGCTCCCCGCGTTGGCCGCATCAGTCGGTTTCGTATTCGTACTTATCTCGCGCACCAACTCGCTAATTCAGATTCGTTACGCTGCCCTGATTCTGATTAGCGGTGTAGCTATATATCTGTTGCGTGCCTGGCGTCATGGGGAGTGGCCGTTCGGCGAGCACGTTCCTGTAGCGGAGAGCTCGGGTAAGTAGCATGGCCGACATGTTGAACACGTCCGTCCCCCGAAACCTGCACAGACAGCAGGATGGTTCGGCCTGGGCGCCGTTGGGTGAGCCTCTTTTTCGCTCACTCTGGGTAGCGGCGGTGATCTCCTACACCGGAACCTGGATGCAGAACGTGGGCGCGGGCTGGCTGATGACCCAGCTCACGACGTCTCCGCTGATGGTGGGCCTGGTGCAGGCGGCAACGACGCTTCCGGTTTTTCTCGTCATCCTGCCAGCCGGTGCGCTTGCGGACATGGTGGACCGGCGCCGCTTCCTGCTAATCACGCAGGGTTGGATGGTGGCTGCTGCGGCGCTGTTGGGCATCTTCACTCTGCTGGGAACCGTGACACCGTGGATTCTGCTTCTGTTCACGTTCGTACTTGGCCTGGGCGCAGTAATGAATGATCCGGCATGGCAGGCTATCACTCCGGAAATAGTTTCTCCCGGGCAACATGCGCCAGCGGTGGCTCTGAACTCGGCTGGTTTCAATGTGGCTCGCGCCGTGGGTCCCGCAATTGGCGGGATCGTGATCGCAATGGCGGGTTCCGGCGTTGCTTTCTTGTTGAATGCTGCTTCTTTTTTTGGGGTGATCTTTTTTCTGTATCGCTGGAAGCGTCCGCACTTTGAGAATGTGGAAACCGGGCGAGTCACCGATGCCATTCTCACCGGCCTACGTTATGGGCGCGACGCTTCGGTCGTGCGGTGTGTGCTCATTCGCACTGGAGCGTTCAGTCTGGCTGCGAGTTCCCTGCTGGCCCTGCTCCCGATCATCGCCCGTCCGCATGGAGCTACCGGCTACGGCCTGCTGCTTGGGTCATTCGGGCTCGGCGCATTGGCAGGCGCTGCGGTGCTGCCCCGGCTTCGGAGTACGCTTTCAGTCGACGGCGTTGTAACCGTCGCCATTTTGGTGTTTGCAGCCATGACATTTGCCGCGGGACGAGTCCAAACATTCGGCTGGCTGGAACTCGTGCTATTCACCAGCGGGACTGCGTGGATCGGAATCCTGGCTTGTCTGAATGTCGCGGCGCAGACCATGTCGCCTTCGTTCTTGCGGGCGCGGGCGCTTTCTATGTATCTGCTGGTGCTTCAGGGAGGAATGGCTATCGGCAGCGCCCTTTGGGGTGCGCTCGCCAGCTGGGTTGGGATCCCGACTGCTCTTATGTATTCCGCAGTCGCGCTTGTGGCTGGGCTGGTAAGTGTGCGACGCTATCCGCTAACATCGCAGGAACTACAGTATGCGCCGTCGGTAGTCAGGGACTGAGGCAACACTGGGCTCACCAATTTCAACATCTCAGGGAGATTTCTAATGACGAAGATGAAGTGGCTGTTTGCAACCATGCTTTTGCTGGTCGGCCGCACTCTTGTTGTCGGGCAGGAGGCAAAACCGGTGGAAGCTCGCACTGTCGCGCAGGTACTGGATCGAGGGGTTGCGGGGGTGGAGAGCGAATTCGTTCCCGCCGCCGACGCCATGCCCGAGGATAAATATTCCTTCGCCCCTACCAACGGTGAATTCAAAGGCGTGCGCACCTTCGCCCAGCAGGTGAAGCACGTTGCCGCGGTAAACTACCTGGTTGGGGCAGCCATTCTCGGGGAGAAACCGCCCGTCGACACCGGCGGGGAAAACGGCCCGGATTCGGTGAAGACCAAAGCGGATATCCTCAAATTCCTCAAGGATTCGTTCGCCTATTTCCATAAAGCCGTGGGCACCATTAATGATGGGAACCTGGTGAGTCCGATCAAGAGCCCTTTTGGCCAGGGTACGGTTACTCGGCTGGGGATGGCCACCCTGATCGTAGGGCACTGCTTCGATCACTACGGGCAGATGGTGGAATACCTGCGGATGAATGCCATCATTCCTCCAGCCAGCCGTTAAATAAAGCATCCAAAGGATCGGGGCTCTCCCGGTCCTTTTCCCATCCTGGCTATCGGGGATTCCCTATGGCACGAAAGTGCTATTTACATGTCCAAGAACGGGAAATACCCTCAGCTTCCCCTTTTGTTGCAGAAATTTGCGAAGCGAACTAAACCCCCAAAAGGGAGAGGTGTGCGTCGCAATTCCAGGTGTGCGGGCCACGCAAGTTCAGCCCGATAGTAGGGAGAAGTACATGAAGACCAAAAAGCATCGCGCCCCGGTTTTACCACCATCCGACGCCGCACAGGAGCATGAGGCCCAGCCGGAAGACGAAGTCCAACGGGAAATAGAAAGCTTTCTTCGAGCGGTCAAGTCCTACCCGGACCGATTCGCCCGCGAACCCTATTTGAGCTTTCAACAGCATTTGTGCAGCATCGTGACCGGGGCTCATTCGCCCGGCACAAAGGAATAGCCGAACTGATCAGGCTAGCCTTGCCAGCTTCAACGAATCCGTTGGTTTGCCCCCCGCGCAGTAATCTCCATGTGGATCAATTCCGGGTTGAGTCCATGCGCACGCAGGTGGTCGCTCACCCTCATCCTGGCTTGATTCAGGCTCGATCTCGGGTCCAGAAACACAAGCACTGAAGGTCCAGCCCCACTCAGGACACTGCCCAGTATTCCGCGGGTTCCCTTCAACTCCTGCAATGCGGGCAGAAGAGGGCAGAGTGACGCGCGGTACGGTTGGTGGATGCGATCCTCGAGCGCCGAGGCAAGCAAGTCCTTGCGGTCCTGAAGAAACGCCGCCAACAGCAGCATTGAATTCTGAATGTTGGCCACGGCATCGGCACGGGAATACTGATTGGGCAGAACCCGCCGCGCATCCTCGGTGGAAAGGCTCTCTTCGGGAACCGCGAGCAACAGCGGCCAGTTGCCTTTCGGCTTGGCATTTGCGATCGTCATTTCGCCATCCGCTGAGATTCGCGCAACGGCCAAACCGCCCATCCAGCATGCCGCAGCATTATCGGGATGATGTTCGCGCTGGGATGCTTCGGCTACGATTCGGCTGTCGGTCCACCGCAACCTCCCGAAATGCACGGCGAGGGCAATTCCGGCCAACCGCGCGGCCGCTGATGATCCGCACCCTTTGCCGATGGGAATCTGGTTCTCAATGTGGAGCGCGAATGGCAATACCGGTTTTCTCTCCGCCTGCAGCACCTCGCTATAAGTTGTGAGAATAAGATGGTTTTCGATCTGGCCGCAGATTTCCTGATCGCGACCGCGCGCCGTCACCGAGAATTCATCTGCCGACGAAGCCTGGACTTTGAGGAACATCGAGAAAGCTAACGCAGCGGCATCGAAGGCTGGGCCCAGATTCGCGGATGTCGCCGGAAGAACAATCTCCAGGGACTTCGGTTTGATCCTCTTCTTGCCAGTGCGATCACTCATGAGACGAAGAAACAAGACTTTGCAAAGCAACGTCTGTGCAGAAAACTATTTCCCCCGTAGAACCGCAGTTCGCTACGCTTCTATCCGGTCATCGGCGTATTTCAAAGTCTGAATGACAGCGTCCACAGTGGCGTCCAATACGATCGGCGCGCGCTGCTGCGGCTTAAGAATATCAGCTTCTTTTTCGCTCTCCGTCCCGGCGAACAGATCCCCGCGATGAAACTTCAGCGTAAACTCAGGATCCTTCAGCAGGTGTCCAGTCAAAATCAATACGACGCTGTCTCCTGCTTTGACGAAGCCTTGCTTTACCAGTTTCTTGAGCCCGGCGAGGGTCACCGCGGAAGCTGGTTCGCAGCCGATGCCATCCGCCCCAATCTCCGCTTTGGCCAGCGCGATCTCAACTTCGCTGACCTGCTCCACAGCGCCGCCAGTCGCCTGCAACACTCGAACCGCCTTTTTCCACGATGCCGGATTGCCGATGCGAATGGCGCTCGCCGCTGTTTCAGCTTGTACGGGAATTAATTTCTTGCCGCCGTTTTCGCGCATCGCCCGCACCAACGGATTCGCTCCCGCGGCCTGAACGATGGAGATTTTCGGCAACGATGAGATTAAACCGAGTTGCTTCATCTCGAGGAACGCTTTTCCGAGCGCCGAGGAATTTCCCAAGTTGCCGCCAGGAACAATGACGTGATCGGGCGTCTGCCAATCGAATTGCTCCATCAGTTCAATCGCCGCCGTTTTCTGTCCTTCAAGACGATAGGGATTGACCGAGTTCAGCAGATAAACCGGCATCCGTTGCACGACCTCGTTCAGCACGCGCATGCAGCCGTCGAAATCGGTTTTCAACTGGCAGGTCACGGCGCCGTAATCGAGCGCCTGGGAAAGTTTGCCCCACGACACCTTGCCTTCAGGGATCAGCACCAGGCTGCGCATTCCACCGCGCGCGGCGTAGGCCGCCATGGAGGCGGAGGTGTTTCCGGTGGAGGCGCAGGCCACCCAGCGGAACCCTTCGCGCCGCGCTACGGATGCAGCTACTGTCATTCCGGTGTCTTTGAACGATCCCGTGGGATTCATGCCCTGGTGCTTAGCGTAAAGCTGCTGCAACCCGGCAATTCGAGCGCAGCCAGGCATCTGATACAGAGGAGTGTTTCCTTCGCGCAGTGTGATGACATTTTGTCGGTCGTGGAAGGCAGGCAACAGTTCACGGAAACGCCAAACGCCGCTTTCGTCGACCGGAACTCTGGAGGTACGGCGCTGGCGCCAGAGATCTCGAAGCACGGCGGGGGCCAGCCGTGTTGCATCGGTCGCGTTCCAGTCGGGATAAACAACATCCAGCAGATCGCCGCAACTGGCGCAGCGGAAGTTCTGCGTCGCCTTTTCGCATGCTACGCCGCAGCCGGTGCACCGCAGTTGGTATGTCTGCAGCGAATTAGACTCAAGTGAAGTGTGGTCGGTCATCCGGATCGCCGCGAGCGGAACATTGTGCAGCGCAACCTATCTCTCACCGCGCAAATATTGATCGGTCTTGTTGATCCAGTCGGCGCGCGGAGGATTGAATATATCGAGATCCACGGTATCCTCCACCGCTTCTGCTTTGTGCGGCATATGCGGAGGGATGGTCAGCACCTCGCCTGCATTCACCACGATCTCTTTGCCATCGATCCAAAACTTCAAAGCGCCTTCCAGAATATAGGTAATCTGCTCGTTGTGGTGGCTGTGTTCCGGCACGATGCAGCCCTTCTTCAACAGGACCCGCGCCACCATGACGTTTTGGCCTACGATGAAATGGCGCTGCAGCAGAGGGTTCAGGTCTTCAAGTTCGACCGAGTTCCACGGAATATGCTTGAGTTCAGCCTTTACCGCACGTTGCTTTATTGTGCTTCGGGCCTTCTTGGTTCTTGAGCTTGGCCGCTTCACCTTCGCCATCAGTGCACCTTTCCCGGATAAAGGCTGACCGCATTGTCATGCAAGTATCCGCGGGCCATTTGCAGCGCCTGCGTCTCGTTGACTTCGCCCATTGAAATCATTTCCGCCAGAGCCGCAGCCAGAGCCGTACGCGACGACTGCACTCCCAGCCAATAGCTCTCTTCGGCACCCAGGACGTCGTTGTAAGGAAATGCATCAGTACCAAAGGTAATTTTCTCAGGGAAAGTCTCCAGCCACAGCTTGAGCACCTTCTTGAATTCCGAGGGGTAAAGCAGAAATTCAGTTTCCGATGAATCCAGATACACGTTTTTCGTCGCAGCCAGCCAGATGGCCTGGCGGTCATAAGGAAATCCGCCGTGGGTCATCACAAATGTGACATTCGAATAGCGCGGATCACGCAGAATGTTCTCCAGATTCATGATGTTGCTTTCGGTGAGATTGAAATAATCTCCGGGGCCGACCGCCGAGTGAACGTGGACGGCAAGATGAAGCCGCCCGCCTTCGCGAATCAAGTAACGGAACATAAAATCCTGAAAGGTGCGGTATTCGTCCTTGCTGGGAATTCCACCGGCAACGAACCGCTCATAAATGTCTTGCGCATCTTCACGCGAAGGATCGCTGAACTGAGTCGACCGGAAATATGCCACTTCGAACTTCATGGCGATGCCGCCCCTCCTTTGGTCGTCTTCGAGAGTATGGCTCACAAATTTTAAGTACTCCCCAAAGTCCGCCGGCAACTTGCTAATGCCCTCCTGTTGCATCCAGCGATGCAACATCTTTTCCTGCAACGGGATATAAACCTCCTCATCCGCGTTGCGCGTGCGCTCCCTCTGATTGTCGAACGGCCACATGAATGAATCCACAAAAAATACCCACACAAACCGTTTGGGATCGAGGTAGTCGGCCATCACAGCGCGGTTCGCGACTCCCTGCTCAATATTCAGCTTGTCGAGAATGTCAGAAAAATAGGCGTTGCCCCGCTCCTTTTTAAGCTCGGCTTTTTTCTGCACCAGCCATTTGGCATGCTCAGGCGAGAGATCGTCATAGGGGTATCCAAAAAGCGCTTTGGCGGCAGTAATGAGTTCGGGGTTCGTGTCACGCAAACGGAGTGCATAGACTCCGGGAGGCGCGGCCATGGCGTCGATGTCAGGATCGTCGGAGAAACCTGGATGCGCGTGATGATCAAAGATAGGGATTTTCTCGATTTGAGGGAGCAGACGCTGGTAGATTTGCTGCACGTCGGGCCCGGGCAACGGACGCGCCTGGCCCGCGGCAAGCGCCGTCAGTCCGCAAACCGTCATTACACTCAGACAAGTCCAAGCCCTCTGCCTCATGAGCCTCCGTCCCGCGACTTCTCAGCAGTATCTCGTGGCAATCTCGCTACCGTACCAAGACGGTTCCGTGCCAAGCGGCTGAGATCCGCAAAATCCGCTCTACCGCCTCCTGCAACGTAGCGGTTGAGGACGCAAACGAGAAGCGGATGAACTCCGTCCCAGCCACCCCGAATGCCGCGCCGGGGATCGCCGCGACGCCAGCTTCTTCAAGCATGATGCGGCAGAGTTCTTCCGCTCTCATTCCCGCCTCTGAAATATTCACCCACGCATAGAAGGCGCCTTCCGGTGGCGCACAGCGAAATCCCGGAACACGATTCAGATCGCGTATAAACTGCTCACGCCGCTTGCCGAATTCGCCGACCATGCGGGGAGTTGCACCTTCCCGATCCTTGAGCGCTTCAATGGCTGCATACTGGCTGAATTCCGCAACGCACGTATAGCTGTTGACCGCCAGCATCTGCAACGCCGGCACGATACGTGGCGGAGCAACCGCATATCCCAGCCGCCAACCCGTCATTGAAAAACTCTTGGAGAAGCCGTCGATGATCAGGGTTCGCTCCGCCATTCCCGGATAACTCATCAGCGAGATGTACCGACCGCCATAAATGACGCGAGCATAGATTTCATCCGAGAGAACCAGGAGATCGCGCTTTACTGCGAGTTCCGCCAGCCGCCGCTGCACTTCATCGGTATAAACGCTACCGGTGGGGTTGCCCGGAGAGTTCGTGATGAGAATTTTCGTGCGAGCCGTAATCTTCGCGGAGACCTCGTCAGGATCCGGCTGGAAATTGTTTCGTTCGGAAAGTTCGAATGGCACCGCAACGCCGCCCAACCCGAGAGTGATCGACTGATAGCCGGGAAAACCGGGATCGGGGTACAACACTTCATCGCCGGGGTCGATGAGCGCCATCATGGCCATGAATAAGGCGATTTTGCAGCCCGGCGCAATGACCACATTGTCCGCCGCAACCTTCAAACCACGAGTGTAGTGAAGATAAGCAGCGATTGCTTCTCGCAGCGCCAGGACGCCAGCCACGGCGCAATAACGGTCCTTGCCTTCGTCCAAAGCTCGCTTGAGTGCGTCGTTCACGAATGTGGAAGGGTGAAAATCTGGTTCGCCGAGCTCGAGATGAATGATGGACCGGCCTTCACGCTCCAGTTCTTTGGCACGCGCATAGACGGACAGCGCGCCTTCACCGGTCATTACTGCCATTCGAGAAGCGAGTGGTCGCATTTTATCTTTCCAGGCCTTCTTCGTGTCTGCATTCACGCGCATGCCGCGCGGGCGATGACGCCTGCGCTGACATTCTTTACAACCCTTTGTAGAGGCCGCCATCCACCAGCACCGTCTGCCCCGTGACGTACGATGCCCGCTCAGAAGCCAGCCATAGGATCGCATCGGCAACTTCGCGGGGTTCTCCGAGACGCTTCAGTGGCGCGTCCGCCCTCCATCCCTCTGAGATTTCTTTTTCACTCTTGCCCGAAGCGGCGGACCGCGACTTAGCCAATTCCTTCAGCCGGTCGGTAGCAGTGTAGCCGGGCCCAACGTTATTTACGAGAATGCCATCTTTGCCGAATTCGTTCGCGAGACTCTTCACCAGTCCGATAACTGCGGCGCGCACCGCGTTGGAAAGCACCAGATCCGCCACCGGCTGCTTGGTGGTGATGGAAGTGATGGTGATGATTCGTCCCCAATGTTGGCGCTGCATGTGAGGAATCACTTCGCGGGCAAAATAGACCACGCTCAGAAAATTGAGCTCAACGGCCCGTTGCCATTCTTCGAGAGTCGCAGCCAGAAATCCCTTCGCTGGTGGACCTCCGGCATTGGTGATGCAAATATCGACGCCGCCAAACTTCGAAACCACCGCAGCCACGAACCGATGCACCGCCTCCGCATCGGCCACGTCCAAAGCCTGGGCGAAGACTTCTACGCCATGCTGTTTCTGCAGGCGCTCGGCGACCGTCTGCAGCGATTGAGCATTGCGGGCGCATATGGCAACGCGACACCCTTCGGCGGCAAAGGCTTCGGCCGTGGCGCGACCAATTCCCTGGCTGGAAGCGGCCACAATCGCAACCCGATTCTTCAGACCTGTATCCATCGGTTGGAATTATAAAGGCAGGCTGCCCAGACTGTATTGACTGGGACTGTCCCGATGTTCCCCTTGCCCGCGTCGGCAGTGAGCGGTACTCTTGATCGAGTATCGCTGCTCAGAGATTTGGCTGGAGTTCTCATGAAAACGCATCGACATCGACCCGAAACCGAAGCCGTTCGCGGCGGGAAGAACTTTGACAAGAAGAACGGTCCCCTGGCGACTCCTATCTACCAGACCTCGACTTTTGAGGTCACCGACAACGAAGAACAACTCCGGGCGACTCACACCGACATGTTTTACACGCGCTACGGGAACCCTACGAACACCGTGGTTGAGTCGTCGATCGCAGAACTCGAAGGCGCCGATGCCGCCTTGCTGTTTGCCTCTGGCATGGGGGCCATCACGACGTCGATTCTTGCCCTGCTGAAAAGCGGCGACCACATCGTAGCGCAACGTGACGTCTATGGCGGCGCGACCAAGTTTTTCAGCCAGTGGCTTCCAAAGCTGGGCATTGAAACTACGTTTGTCGACACGACCGAGTACGATCAGCATGCGCGCGCCATTCGACCCAACACCAGACTTCTCTACCTGGAGTCTCCGACCAATCCCACCGTGCGAATCGTTGATTTGCACAAGGCCGCGGCCCTGGCGAAAAAACATGATCTCATCACCATGATCGACAGCACCTTTGCCACGCCCATCAATCAACGCCCGGTGGAATTTGGCATTGATCTGGTCATGCACTCAGGCACAAAGTACTTCGGCGGACACTCCGACTTAATTTCCGGCATCATCGCTGGGCGCAAAGACCTGATCGGTAAAATTCATGAAACCCGTACCACGTTGGGCGGAGTGATGGATCCACATGCGGCCTGGCTGCTGCTTCGTGGTATGAAAACGCTCGCGGTTCGTGTGCAACGTCAGAATGAAAACGCTCTGCGCATCGCGCAGTTTCTGGCACAACATTCCAAAGTCCGGCGCGTGCACTACCCGTTCCTCGAGGGTCATCCGCAGCGGGCGGTGGCGATGGAGCAAATGGCGGGCGGCGGCGGCGGCATGGTGAGCTTCGAAGTGGACGGCACGGGCGACGACGCACGCCACCTGTCCGAATCGTTGCATTTATTCACGCTGGCGCCAAGCCTGGGCGGTGTGGACTCTCTGGTCTGCATTCCCGTACTAACGTCCCACGCCATGATTTCAGCCGAGCAGCGTCAGAAGATGGGCGTAACCGAGCAGTTGATCCGGCTGTCGGTCGGAATCGAGAACGCGGACGACTTGATTGCCGACTTGGATCAGGCACTCAGCGCTGTGAGTTCTTCCCGTAAGCGCCTGCAGACGGCAGTTAGCACGGGCTGATGATCGCGGCGCACGCCTTCTCAAGCGACAACCAACCTGAACATTTACAAGAGGCTTCTGGTTGATTCCCGCACGGCAAGTTCCGGCGCTACCTTGCGATGGACCGCGGAGAGCTCACGCTTCTCCTGAACGGCATTGATCCCGTCCACAACAATGCTGACCGCCATCGTTCCCATAACTTCCATGGGTTGACGCACCGTGGTCAAAGACGGTGTGTACAGGCTGGACGCGGCCACGTCGTCAAAACCGATAACCGAACAGTGTTCCGGAACGCGCAGTCCAGCTTTCGCCAGCGCACGTATCGCTCCGAACGCGGTCATATCGTCGAAGGCCATTAGTGCAGTAAATGGTCGCTTCTGCTTAAGTAAATCCTCAGTGAGCCGATAGCCCGCTTCAAAACTTGAAATCGGATCCCGTGATTCGGGCAGATCCAGGATCAACCGGGGATCGAGTTCCATTCCGCTGGACTTGGCAAACGATCGAATTCCTTTCCAGCGCGGAGCACTATCCGCCAGAGTCTTAGGCCCACGAATGAAGGCGACCTTGCGGTGTCCCAGCGAGTGAAGATGTTCGAGAGCGGCGTGTGCTCCGAATTCGTTGTCGACAATGACCGAACTGACCGAGTCGGTTTGCAGCTCGCGCCCAATCATCACCGTCGGAATGCTGCTCTTCTCCAGGTCGGCGAGAACGTCGATATCCACAAACAGCCAGTTGGCCAGCACGATGAGCGCTTCAACCCGGCGGTCGAGCAACATCTCCAGATAGCGCTCAAACCTGCTGCGCTCGTTGTGAACGTCGGTGAGGATAGGAAGATATGACGACTGATACAGAGTGTTCTCAATACCGCGCAGCACCAGCGTGCAATAGGGATCGGTCATGTCGAACACCATGACTCCAACCGTATGGCTGCGCTTGCTGCGCAGTGAGCGGGCGAACAGGTTTGGGCGGTAACCCAGCTTCTTGGCGGCTCGCTCGATTCGCTTCTTGGTGACCGATGGAATGTAGCGCGCCAGTGGAGCGTTATTCAGAACAATCGAGACCGTGGTCGATGAGAAACCACTCTCCTTCGCCACGTCGCGAATCGTGACCGTCGCATCTTTCATCCTGAGGTCTTTCATCCCCGGACCGCATTGCTGTGAATAACTGCGGCTTGAATTCATCCTGCTGCTGGCGGACACTACAGCAGAGAGTGGAACCAGTGTCAAGTTCAATTGCGCGACGCTGACGAGTTTTCATGCGATATTTTGCCCCTTCCGACGCGGTTGTGCACTCGGTAGCCGCTCTGATTCCCGGCTCTTTGTTATCGTGTTACATGATCCAAATTACTTGCAGCGCGCTTCTCTTCGACATGGATGGCGTGCTGATCGACTCAACCCCCGCCGTCGCTCGCGTTTGGTCCCGGTGGGCAATCGGGCACGGTTTCGATCCCGAGACTATCGTTCGCAAAGCGCACGGGCGTCCCAGCATCGCGACCATACGCGATTTGCTTCCGCATGCAGACCATGAAGCCGAGAATCGCGAAGTGGAAAGCGGCGAGCTTGCAGACATGAACGGCGTAGTGTTCTTGCCAGGAGCGCGTGAACTGCTCAGCGTTCTTCCTCCCGGGCGTTGGACCATCGTGACTTCGTGTACCCGCCCACTGGCCGAGGCTCGTCTGCGCGCGGCCGGCCTGCCAATTCCCCAGCGGTTGGTGACCTGCGACGACGTAAAGGATGGAAAACCAAATCCCGAACCTTACCTGAAAGGTGCGGCGCTACTAGGGGTGCCAGCGAAGGATTGCATCGTGGTCGAAGACGCTCCGGCCGGCGTCCGCGCGGGCAAAGCTGCCGGTGCTCAAGTCATCGCCTGCAGAACCACGACTTCGGAGCCGGAACTCAAAGCCGCAGGCGCCGATTGGTTGGTGGACGGATGCGAATCGATGTCGCTAGTTCGTACCAGCACGAAGAGTCCCGAATTAACCCTTGTGCTGGACGACTAGACCGCCGCATAAATGCAGTAGTACCGTGAGTACAGTTTCGTCCAACGAGCGGGTATCTCAATGGGCCATCACCGCACCGCCACCCTTCTTGGGCCTACGCAGGAGGAAAAGCAAGGGCAACATCACAATGAACATCAATGCCAGAAAACGGAAGACATCGTTGTAAGCCAGCATTGCTGCCTGCTGCTGCACCATCCCCCACACGGCACCATAGGCCTGCCGGGTTGCGGTAACTGCGTCCTTGCCCTGCGACATGAAGAGCCCTTGCATGCCAGCGATGGCTTGCCGCGCCATCGGATTCGCCGGGTTGATGTGTTCGCCTAAAATATTGACGTGGGTCTGCGTTTTGCGCACCTGCATGGTCTCCACCATCGCGATGCCGATGCTGGCGCCAATATTGCGCATCAGGTTGAAGATGCTGGCTGCATTCCCCATCCTTTCCCTGGGTATGGAGTCGTTGGTAACCGTCGTCAAAGGCACAAAAATCAAACCCAGCCCCGCGCCCTGAACCGCTAGCGGCAGCCAGAAATTCGAGGAGGCCGCGTCCAGGCTGAACAACGAAATCCGGTACATGGCAAAAGCCGTAGCCAGGAAGCCTGCCGCCAGAAGCTTGCGAGCGTCTACCTTTCCCGTGAGATACCCGGCCAGCGGCATGAACAGAAACGAAGCCATTCCCCGAGGCAAATTGGTAACGCCCGCGTGAGTCGCCGTATAGCCTAAGAGTTCCTGCATCAGAAGCGGCAACAAAACCGTGCTGCCGTAGAGCACGAACCCGACGACCGTCATAATAAATGTGCCGATGGCGTAAGACCGGTATCGGAAAATGCTGAGATCAATAATCGGATGCTCCGCCTTCAGTTCGCGAATGATCAGACCCGTGATACCGACAACGGTGAGCACGGCAAGGGTAATAATGAAATGCGAACTGAACCAATCGTCTTCCTGGCCCTTGTCGAGCATGATCTGAAGCGAACCGATGCCCAGCACCAGCAGTCCGATCCCCCAGTAATCGATGCCCTTCGATTCCTTGCGCAAGTAATGCGGATCAAAAATAAAAGCCTGCGTGAGGAACATCGCAAGCACGCCGATCGGAACATTGATGTAGAAAACCCATCGCCAACTGTAATTGTCCGTAAGCCATCCGCCTGCTACCGGCCCCAACATAGGTGCAACCACAATTCCGAGCGCCCAGAACGCCATGGCCTGGCCGCGCTTCTCTGCAGGAAACGATTCCAGAAGAATAGCCTGCGACAGAGGCTGCAGGCCGCCGCCGCACGCCCCTTGGATCACGCGGAAGAAAATCAGAAACGGCAGCGACGGCGCCAGCCCGCAGAAAAACGAGGCCGTTGTGAAACCGGTCACCGACAACATGAGCAGGCGCTTGCGTCCGAACGTGGTCGCGAGCCAGCCCGTCATTGGCAAAACGACGGCGTTGGCCACCAGATACGATGTGAGTGTCCAGGTAGCCTCGTCGGTACTGGCGGAAAGGTTGCCGGCAATGTGCGGCAGCGAAACATTGACTACGGTCGTATCCAGCACCTCCATGAAGGTGCTCGACATGACCGCAATGGCGATAAGCCAGGGATTAATCTCTTTGGAAACTGGATTCTCAGCTGCCATCAGTTTCGCGCCAAAAAACAATTAGACTCGATCAGAGTGCGAGGGACTTGAATTCTCTCACACCACGATCCTCACAGCTATGCTAGATGATCTGAAGCTTCATCAATGCCGAAACGCGAATCAGAAACCGCGGAATTGAAGTCGCTCCCCAAGGCGGCCTCAGGCACTCCAGGCGCGAACTGGAAGTTCGCTCTCCGCGCTCTCCGCCACCGGAATTATCGCCTGTTCTTCACCGGCCAAACGGTATCGCTCATCGGTACTTGGATGACGCAGATCGCCACCAGTTGGCTGGTCTACCGCCTGACTGGCTCGGCATGGCTTCTCGGCATCGTCGGCTTCGCATCGCGGATACCGACTTTTGTCTTGGGACCATTCGCTGGGGTCTGGGTCGACCGATGGAACCGCCACCGCACCCTGGTCGTGACCCAGATTTTCTCCATGCTGCAATCCTTCGCTCTGGCCGGATTGGCGCTGGCCCGAATCATCACCATTCGCGAAATCATTTGGCTGGGCCTGGCTCAGGGCATCATTAATGCCTTCGACATGCCCGCCCGCCAGGCTTTCGTCATCCAGATGGTCGAGGATCGCGCCGACCTGGGCAATGCCATCGCGTTGAACTCTTCCATGGTCAACGCGGCTCGACTTCTGGGCCCGTCGATCGCCGGAGTAGTCATCGCCGCCTTTGGCGAGGGCTACTGCTTCCTGATCGATGGTTTCAGTTATCTCGCGGTCATCGCCTCTCTGCTCACCATGACCCTCGCGGCGATCCAACCGAGAAGCACGGGAAAAGCGATCTTGCACGAATTGAAAGAGGGTTGGCACTACGTCACCAGTTTCGTGCCCATCCGTTCAATTCTTCTTCTGTTAGCCGTGGTCAGCCTGGTGGGCATGCAATATACGGTCCTCATGCCGATTTTTGCCGGTCAGGTGCTGCACGGTGGCGCGCACACGTTGGGTTTCCTCATGGGAGCGTCTGGCGTGGGAGCGTTGGCCGGTGCAATGCTTTTGGCGACCAGAAAAAACATTCTCGGCCTGGGCCGCGTGATTCCAACCGCAACCGCCACTTTTGGAGTCGGGCTGATTGCGCTGGGCCTGTCCCGCTTCCTCTGGCTCTCATTGATACTGATGCTGTTCGTCGGCGGCGCGATGATGACCCAGATGGCGGCCAGCAACACCATTCTGCAAACCATCGTGCAAGATGACAAACGCGGGCGCGTGATGAGCTTCTATTCCATGGCATTTCTGGGAATGGCGCCCTTCGGGAGCCTGCTGGCGGGCACACTGGCCCACCACATCGGGGCGCCACGAACCGTCATGATCAGCGGAACCATCTGCATTGGCGGCGCCGCGTTGTTCGCCTCCCAGCTAAGCGCAATACGTGAGCACGTGCGCCCCATCTACAGGACGCTCGGAATCATCCCCGAAATCGCCACCGGAATTCAAAGCGCGAGCGCATTGCAAACTCCCCCCGAAGAATAGGCAGACGGGTACCTGTCAGCGCGGGGGGCGAGAATAAAGTTTAGCCGCGAAGCGGCGGCAGAATGCAGCCCACGGCGCGAGCCGTGGGGAAAAATGGCAAAACGGACGAGCCCCAACCGGGGCGAAAGACGGATTCTGACGCATGCGTAAGGCCCCAAACTTTCACATTTTCTACCCGCGACTTGCGCGATAACCGCATTCTGGTTCTCCTATTTCGAGGCAACGGCGCCTCAGCTTTTCGTGGCAAGTGAACCACCAAGCGTATCCAGCCGTTCCTCTAAGCCGCTGTTTAACAATGTCTTATGCGATAGACGCCCCAGGTTCTTGCCCTCCCGCCTTATTGAGAAATGAGCACGATCTCTGGTTGGTAGTGTGGCAAGAATCTTGCACCCAGTACTTTCGCCGGAGTTGGAAAAGCGGGATAATGGGGAAGCGGCGCACTCACGTGAGAGAACGTCGACACAATGTGATTCTGCTGTTATTCGTCTGGGCCGCAATCTACCTGGTAGCAGTTGGAACCGCACTCGGCCAGACCTCCTCACCAGAAGACGATTCCGTCAACCCTGCCGCTCCTTCAACTTCAAACGTATGCGAGCAAGTCGCCGCGCCTACGCCGCTGAAAGATGCACTCCGGCCGCTCTGCTCCCGCAAGCGCGCCCCGATCGCGGACCCTACCATCCGGAAGACAATCATCATCGGATTTGTTGGCGGCTTCGTCAGGCGCGACGACCCGAAACATCCTGAAGTTCAGTTCGCCGCGTACCTTCGCGATCACTATCCTCCCGGAATCCACGCGGAAGTGTTCTCAAATCACGAAGGCCAAAAAGCTCTGAGTCAGGTCCTGCGCCTGCTTGACACTGATCGTGACGGCGCTCTGACCGCTGCGGAGAAACAGCAAGCCCGAATCATCATCTACGGACACAGTTGGGGTGCTTCGCAGACCGTCGCGTTCGCCAGGCAGTTAGGGAAAGAGAATATCCCAGTTCTGCTCACCATCCAGGTGGACAGTATTGCCAAACCCGGCCAGAGGGATTCCACGATCCCCCCCAACGTAGCCAGCGCAGTCAATTTTTACCAGCCAGGGGGCTTGCTTCACGGACGTTCAAGAATCATCGCCGCCGATCCCGAACGGACGAAGATCATTGGAAACTACCAGATGACCTATCAAGGCCATCCCATTAATTGCACCAACTATCCCTGGCTTGCCCGGACCTTCAACAAGCCGCACCACGAAATCGAAAACGACCCGCGCGTCTGGGATCAGGCCGCGTCACTCATCGACTCGGAACTGTCAAGCCCGAGAGCGACCTCTCAATCGTCATCGCTCTCGCAACCGCCACTTTTCAAATAGCTCGCGAAGTCCCTCTGAAGAACAAAACGAGAACTGACAACTGGAAACTGGTTGCTCGTTGACCTGTTCGCGCTGCATCTGAGCCGGCACAAAGTCAGGTTCGTGGAAACTTAAGCCCGCCGCCCACGCAGCGATCCCCTTCGCCGGTTTTCTTGAGTTGACTAAGGTTCTAGAAACAGATAAGATAAGCAATATTGCATTATCTTCCAGATAATGCCTGATCTTTGACAATTTTGACCCACAAGACGTGGCCGCCAGCCCGTTTTACCGGTCGCTAGCAGTCCCAGAATGGAAACGGGGGACTGGGAGTCCGCTCGTAACTCCCATGCTCTCTAGATTTTGCGTGTAACTCCTCTAAACTCAAAGATCTAGCCCCTAGTCGTAAAATAAATCCCTTCTTTTCTAGATTTTGCCGACGACAGGGGGAGGGGGGTACCCGGTACTAGCCAGTAAACCCTGTCCAGATTTGGGACAAAAATCGAAAGTATCAAACCACCAAAAGAACGTGCTGCATTCTTCCGAAAATCAGAGAAAATGGCATTGCATAAGTCGCCAGAATCTGACGGCGGAGTCCGAGCCAAAAGTGAACCGCTGCGGACAAGAGGTCACCTCGAATGAGCAATTCGAATGCAGCCGCACCTGCACCTTCTGCTTCCATCGCAGGTGTGCTGCTTGTATCCAATGACGCGGTCACGATCAAGCAAATCTCCGCATCGATGCAGCAACTCGCCATGTCCCCGGAGATTTGTCCGGAGATACCGGCCGCCCTCGCCTTGTTGAACCATCGGAAATTCGACGCTGTCATGGTTGACCTTCAACTCGGAGGGCACGCCAACGCAATCGTGGAAAAAGTACGTCTCTCTCCATCGAATCGAACCGCGGTGATCTTCACCATCAGCGGCAGCGAAGCCGAAAGCGCCAACTCCTTCAAGGCCGGTTCCAACTTCGTGCTGCGAAGACCGCTTTCTCTCGCTTCGATCGACCGAAGTCTAAAAGTTGCTTATGGTCTGATCGTGCGCGAGCGCCGCCGCTACTTCCGCTGTCCACTAGAGATTCCCGCGACGATTTGTCGCCCTGCGGCGCCGGAAATTCAAGGGCAGACAATCAACATCAGCGAAGGCGGAATCGCAGTCTCCACCCCCGCGTCGCTCGGCTCCGGCGCAAAGGTGCAGGTACAGTTCACTCTTCCGGGCCACGAATCCCAGTTCACCGTCGAGGCCGCAATGTGCTGGAGCCACGAGGCTTGCCTCGGATTTCGATTCATTTCACTTTCGCCGGACCTGGCGTCCGAACTGCAAGAGTGGCTCTCGCGCCGTTTGGAAGAAAGCTTCCCTCAGTTCGTAGCCGACAAATTTCGAAAGAACGAGAGGGTTTGAGCGACGCCCTCGAGAGTGGGGCGAAGAGAGCACCCACTAGCCCTTTACTGGCAAGGCCCCTCTTCCCGCTAAGTTCCATTGCTGGCGGATGAAGTTGACCAGCGCACTGCGGTCTCGAAATGCTTCTGTCCCGCCTTCCTTCGTCACCGAGAACGCAGCTGCAATGTTGGCGAAGGCGAGACAGTCCTCCAGTTTCGCGCCGAGTAAATACAAGTGAATGAATCCGGCGTCAAACGTGTCCCCAGCTCCGATGTCATCGACCACCTTGACGGCAGGCGGCGCGAGGCTCCATTGTTCATCGCCCTTCCGGCATATCGCGGCGGACGAACCGCGTTTTACCACTACCACCTTGCAGAGCTTGGCCAGGAGATTGAGCGCCGCTGAAAGGTCAGTCGTGCGCGCGATCTTCTTGGCCTCACGATCGTTGGGCAAGAAGACATCGACGTATTTCAATACTTCGAGCAGGTCTTGCGCCCACTGGTTCTCCGGATCATCGTTGGTATCAAGCGAGGTGCTAAGGCCTGCTTCTTTCGCCTGCCGGAAAAGCTCCAGGATTTTCGGCCGTAGAGCTCGGTGTAGAAAGTACGAGGAAAGATGGAAGTGACGAGCGGTCCGAACGTAATTCATGTCGATGTCGGAATACTTCATCTCAAACATCGTCCCCGGATAGGTCAGGATGTATCTCTGCGTGGGATACGGCAACACGATCGTGAGTCCGGTGGAAGTCTTTCCTTCGCCTTGCTTCATCCGGCTGATGTCGACGCCTGCGGCGGAAAGCCGCTCAGCAGCCATCTTTCCCAGAGGATCCGTGCCGATCTTCGATATGAAGCCGACTTGCGTTCCAAGTGTGCGCAAGTTGTGCGCGAAGATCGCCGAGGAACTTCCCAAGGTGAACGCCATATTGGTGGCAAGATGCTCGCGATCGAGCACAAGATCTTTCGGCAATCCGTAAAGGATGAGATCCAGATTGATCTCGCCGACGACGCAGACCTCAATCATTCGAAGAGTCCTCTCATGAGGTCGATGACCTGCGGAGCTTCAGGAATGGATACTTACATTTTGTACCACGCGGCTGATGGCGCCGTTGGGACTGGGACAATCAGGCCGCAGGTTTGATCGTAACGAGAAGAATAAGCCAAGTGCTTGCCCAAAGATCACGTCCACCGCAGCCCGATAGTCATCCGCGATCGCGATCGGCGTAGCCAGCGCGAGATTGTGTTCCGCGATGGAATCGTATCGCGGGCACTTCACTTCCAGATGATAACTACCCGAGTTGTGACCAGCCGCTTTTCTCCGATCTCCTCGAGTAGATTCCGTTCATACTCCTGAATCCGTTTGTTGCTCGAAAGAAAGCACACGAACAAGGTGTTCTGGTCGAGCGCTGCCATGGGACCATGGCGCAATCCCAAGGCAGACTCTGACATGGTCACGACCTTGCCTGCCGTGAGCTCCAGCAGCTTGAGCGCGGATTCCTTCGCCACCGGCCGCAGCGGCCCGGAACCGACAAAGCACGCTCTTGGTGTAAGGTTCTTTCGCCAGCGCCGCGGCGCAATCGGCCGCAATCGGCAGGAAGTTTTTTCCGGCATGAACCAGTTGCCTCAGTACTTGCTCATACCTCCCCAAGTCGTTCGCGTGAGCCAGGCAATGACCAAAAACCACCATGTTGGAGAACGAGCTTGTCATCGCCAATCCGCGGTCGTTGACGGCATCTTCCAGACAGACGCTCAGAACTTGAGGATTGCCGGCATTGGCGCGGATCATTCGCCCGTTCGCATTGCAGGAAATCACCAGATGGTAAATGTCGGGCCGGCGCTTGCATGCTCTCTCTAACACCGCCACGCCTTCCGGACTGTCGCCCGATCGGGAGAAAGAAATCCATAGATATTTCCGGCTCGGGACTGACAGAGCTCATCCATGTGCGTCAGGAGATCTGTACTCGGTGACCGCGGCGACTTCGCACTGCCATGTTTTGCGAAACAGGTAAGCGAGAGATTGCCCAATGTAGTCGGAGGTTCCTGCGCCGACCAGGAAAACCTCGGTCTGATGCGCGGGTCGACTGCTAAACCCGCCGACGCCAGAAAGTTCTTGATCTCCGCGCGTCTGCTTTTGGAAGAGCTCGAACGTAGACCGCCAGGTATCGGGCTGCTGGGCGATTTCTGCAGGAGTGTGCACCAAGCCGCGAGTGGTTCTCTCGTTCTCCGGCAGGTTCAACAATTCAGAAAGGGCATTCACCTTCAGTCACTCCTTGATCGATAAGATTCGCACAGCGAAATTGTTTGAGCATCATTGTTCGTACTTCATTGTTCTCACTTCACGGCTCGTACCAAAATACCGCGCCCTTCTGAATCGCAGGCAGAGTGTAAGTGATAGCGTTGCCACCGCTGACAGTTCCGTCCAATGGCTGAGGCTCCTCCGAGAAACGGCAAGAAAAATCCACGGCCCTTGGTCGCGCCAGAGATGGTGACTTGCACGCCAGTCTGCGGAGTCTGGACGGGATTCACCCCGCCGCGCAGCCCGGCGAAGTTGGCGAAAAACACGTGCGGCTTGCCGTCAACTCGCGCAATCGAAGTGGCAAGCATAGGGCGAAGCAACCACGCGGACCGCGGCTTCCGCTTTCAGGTTGTCCAGAAATTCGTGTTCCTGATCGGGGGTTGCGGCCTCGAAGTCCTTTTGCAGGGCTGCGCTGTAATCCTTTCCGGGGCACTTGGCTGAACCGGATCATGTTCGTTGCGTTTCCCAGCCCGGTAGCATCTTCTCCCGTGACCAGCAGAACTTTGTTTGCTCCCACATACGTCACGCAGTAAAGCTTTTTCGCTATCGCTGATCAGCCTTACGTCGGGCAGAATCAGGGTGCTTCCCTGGAAACCGGCGAGCGTGCGGGGCGTGACAATTTGAAACTCCAGGTGTTTCTGCATGAGCAGGATGAGAATCCCGCGATACGAAGCGATAAACTCGTTCGCGAAGAAGTTGCGAGTCTGGGGAGAGAAGTAAACGCCGATCGGCGTGATCGGTGTCCGTGGCGAGTAGAAGGTCTTCTCGTTGGCCTTGATCCAGGAGAATATTTTCCTTCGCGTCGGCGCGTCGTTCGATCCGGCCATCGAGTGCCCGGGAGCGTCCCAGAAATTCGCTCCCGCCATGATTTCAGAGACTGCCAGATTCATCATCGCCTCGCGCCGGTCTACTTTCTGATCGCCGTCCCAGGAGTAGTTCAGAATCCAAGTCGCCTTACCTTGTGCGAAGGCGCGGAACGAGTGCATTCCCACCTGGTAACTGAACCAGTCCAGCGGTGTCCTGGATGACGCCATGTGATCCCCAGAACCAAATTCATATTCATGGGCGATGGCATCCACGACCGGATAGAGGCTGTAAACATCCGCGCCCACGCGAACCGCTTCTTCCTCGATGCCGGGATAAATCTCGGGAATCGTCTTGATGGCGGGATTGACTGACTTTGCGTTCTGGTCGATCTCCTGCATAAAGTCGGTGAAAGTTTGAATTCTGAATTCAACCCACTTGCGGAAATTAGGGTCGGAAAAATCTCCAAGCTTCAAGTCCTTCTTTGCGTCCTAAGCCAGTTTGCTTTTGAAACGCCGCGACGGTGTAGTCGTCGAAGCTGGCCCAGGTGTCTTCCCAACCGTCGAAGTGGGTCATCCAGTAGGGAATGTCCACGTAGATTCCATCGATGCCGGTAGCCGCGATCTGCCTCACCCGCTCCATGTAGATCTTGCGCCAGCTCGGGGCGTATGGCGTGACCCAAACGTCCTCGTCGCCCTTGGCGATCCAGAAAGCCGTTCCCCCCCGAAAATTGCAGGCTCTCCGGTAATCTTCCGTTGCAGCCAATCCGGATGTTCTTTGGCGAGCGTGTGAGGAGTTTTATCGGCGTTGGCCGTGATGCATTCCGTTCCCGCGATGTACACGAATGCACGATTGCCCACTGCGTGCGCCTTCTCGGCCACGGCACGTATCGCCTTCAGCTTTTCTTCAGGCTGTACAAAGCTTTCGTAACGGCCGGGGATATCGTTGTCCACCTCGATGCCGAACACGTCGTCTTCCTGAGCGCTGCGCACGATCTGGGCGGCATTGTCGCTGTGCAGGCCGTATGCACCGATGCGGACATAGTTCGTCCAGTTCTGCTCGGCCGAATCCGGGGCGGCTCGTGGAACCGGAACGAGCAGAACGAGAACAAGCATCGCACCGTATGCGCTTTTCTTCATTCGACCTTCGAACTTAGCCTTCCTGCGGAAACGTCGAGCAGCCGTCAATTTCATCGCAGGGCCGCTGGGGCGAGGACGCCCGCGCCTTCATCTTTTCTAGAATTCAAAGCGCACTCCGAGTTGCCCGTGGCGAGGCGTGCTTCCCTACAAGAGCCGATGAAATTTGTCCGAACGTTGAATCGCCATACAGCGTGTCGGGCGGGGCAAATCGCGGCGTGTTGAAGAAGTTGAAGAACTCGCCGCGAATTTCCAACGTCATTCCCTCATGCGGAACAAACGTTTTCTCCAGCGAGATGTCGATGTTGTGAATCCCGTCGGTTGTGAGATTCGAAAAATATCTAGGCGCGTCTCCGGGCTGTTCGTAGCCGGGATCGGCAAAGCAGTTCGAATTGAAAGTGCTTGCGCCGGTCAAGGCCGACTTTGTCGAACTGACACCGCTGTTTGGATTACAGGTGACGTTGGGCCGCTGGTTGCCGTCATCGAGGGTCGGTTGAGACATGCCGATGTCGATCGGCTGACCCGACTGCAAGGTCACGATGGCAGAGAGCATCCAGCCGCCGACAAAACCATCCAGAACGCGATTCATGTTTGTCCCGATCCACTTGCCCCGTCCGATCGGTGAATCGGCGACAACCGCGAATGCGAGACGGTTGGTCGCATTATTGGCGCTGATCGAATGCTCCGCATGCAGATTATCCAGCTCCTGCGGATTATCGGAAGCGAGCGAACCTACCCACGCATTTCGCCCAGAGGAGGAATCATCGGTAGCCTTGGAAAACGTGTACCCGCCTTCAAAGCTGATGTAGTGGCTGGCGCGCTTCTGGAAGCGTATTTGCAACGCGTTGTAGAAAGACTCCGCTTCGAGCAGCGGCAGCCCTTCAAAATTCCCATCGAATTGCGGGTACGGCCGCAGCAGATTGATAAGCGGAATCTGGTCGTTGTCGTATAACGAGTCAGGCTCGTTAAAAATCGCATTCGGCCCGCTGAATAATGGTTGGAACGGATTGTCAACCGTGTTGTGCAGCTGATTGTAGAGGTCTTGCGTGTTGTACTGCCTCCGAATGGATGAAGCGATAAAGTTACGATCGCGCGTGCTTATTCCGCAGCCGCAGATGCCGCCCGCTCCTCCCCACGGCAGATGCGTGCTGTGGTTCGCCGAGTAATCCGCCGAGACCACGATCTGTCCCGGCAACATCCGTTGCACGCCCAGGCTCCATTGATAAATGTCTGCATTCTGCGCCTGAGTGGTTCCAAGATCATTCTGGTCGGCAAACCCCCAATCGGCTAACGCACCATACTTGGTGCCTTGGGGCGCTGGAAGTCCAGCGGGAAAGGGATTTTCTAAAGTCGCGTATTGGGTTTGAAAGTTGTCCTGGGTGAAATACACCTGCCCATCTTTGCGAAACGCCGTGCCCGGATACTGGAAGTTTGTGGCGACGTTCATCCCGTAATAAATACCGGCGCCACCGCGAACCACGGTGTTCGGTGTGAACTGGTAAGCAAAGCCCAAGCGCGGCGCCCAGTTATTGCGATCAACCGGAACGTGCCGGTTACTCGAAGTCGGGAACACGGTTGTGCCCGCAAGCGGTCCCGGATTCTGCGGGAGGCCGGGAACAGTCACGCCGCTGTTTCCGGTGAAGTTACCAAACTGGAGCAGGTTGTTCCGCTCGGTGTAGGGCGTGCTCCATTCATAGCGCAGACCCAGATTGAGGGTCAGCTTGGGTGTAACTCTCCAATCGTCCTGCGCGTAGAATCCCGTTTCTTTCGACTTGTCCTCGACCGCCGGATAAATCGCGATGCCTCCGTAGTCCCCGTAACCCACAAGAATGTCGGCAAACGGGTTTCCCTGATCCGGATTGAATGCGCCGACCTCTTGCTCGGTAACGTCCTGTGAGAAATGGAAGTAGCCAGTCGGATAAGGCGGCTGCTGGAAATTATTGAAGAACAGCCGCTGCTCTCCGCCGAATTTGAAGTTGTGTCTGCCGTGCACCCAGTTCAAGGCCGAGGAGTACGAATACAAAGTGTGGGCAAACTTGGTGTCAACACAGCATTGGTCGTAAAGCGAAGTCCAGGGTGAGTCCGTGAGGATCGCCGGCATCCGAGCAATGCCTGCGTTCGCGTTATCCAATTCAGCAGGGAATCCTACCGACGTCGCGGGAGGATAGTCGCTGAAACCCGGCGCGTAAACGTAGTCGATGGCAAAGCGTGCTGTAAGCAGCAGGGTGGGCTTGATCGTCTGATCGTACTGCAGGCTGCCATTTTCCACGCTGACGATGAAATTGATGCCATCGTTGAATTCCCCGTCGCCAAAAATTGTGGGAGTGGCCTGGGAGAAATGGGAGTGGCTGAAGCGCGCCGCCATGTGAATCTGGTCAGAAAATTGGTGGTCGACCTTGGCGTCGAACTGAAGCGACTTGATGAAAGAGTTTATGTTCGTACGGTAATTGTTGGTGCCATCGGGATTTCCCGGCAGATTGGGAATCGGATAAAGATTCAGGATCTGCTCCCCGATTGGATCCCACATCGATTTATCGATTACGTTGCCGGGAAACGCGGGGCGCACGCCATTCGCATTGACCTGGTGAGGATTGAAGATCAGATTCGGAACCACGTCGCCGCTATCCGGGTCGGTGATCAAAGCTTGCGAGAAGTCTCCGGCTCGCTCCGCCTGGGTGGGTACCGTGGCCACGATATTCACTGGGTCGGTTTCGAGCACACGCTCCATATCGACGAAAAAGAAAGTTTTGTTCTTCCGGATGGGCCCACCCAGTGAGAATCCGTACTGATTGCGGGAATGGTCGGGACGCGGCAGTCCAGCCTGAACGCTGAAAAAGTCATTGGCATCCAGTACACCGTTTTGCCCAAACCACCAGGCGCTGCCGTGCAAAGCATTGGTTCCGCTTTTCAAAGCCATGTTCACGACCGTGCCGCCGTTGCTGCCAAACTCCGCGGAAAAGCTGTTGTTCTGAACTTTGAATTCCTGCACCGCCTCCACCGAGGGTTCGTAATACACGTTTGTGTTCCCACCCTCGCCCTGTTCCGGGGCGCTGATCAACGCGCCGTCCATGCGAATCTCCGCTGTGGCGTTGCGCTGGCCGTTGGAAACGAAATTCGTGCCGGTGGGATAATTGTCTGAAATTCCCGACCCCGCGGCCTCGCTCACTCCGGCGTTCAGAAAGACCAAGCCGAAGAAATTGCGGTTCAGCAGCGGGATCTCTTTCACATACTGATTGGTAATATCGGTCCCCAGAGCAGAACTCTCGGTATCCAGCAGCGGCGCCGCCTCCGTCACTTGAATCATCGTGGATGTGCCTGCCGGGTGCAGGGTGAAATTCAGAGTCGCGGCCTGGTCGACCGCCAGAACCACGTCCTTTTGCTCTACCGTCTGAAATCCTGCGGCTGTCGCCTTCGCGATATAAGTGGAAGGCCGCAGCGCCCGCAAAATATAGTCGCCAGAACTGCTGGTCTTCACCGTCTGCGAAACGTTTGTGCCAACCTCAGTCATCGTGACCGTGGCGTTCGGCAGGACGGCTCCGCTGGCGTCGGAGACGACTCCATGAATCTGGGCTTGATAACTCGCCTGTCCTCGCATCGTCGACGGCAGAAGAAGGAGAATGCAGATGGCGGAAATCAGTTGAACGTGAATCGGCAAATGCGCGGCACGTGGAACTCGCATGGAGAGCCTCCCGCGAAGATCAAAACACGCTAGCTTTCGTATGCTTGCGTTTAGGAACTTTTACTTTCGTTTTGACCGGCTGTCAAGTGTAAAATACGGAGACCTTTGAGTGCGCCCGTGCTGAACGAAGAACGACGCAGACTAATTCTCGAGATCCTGAATCACGACGGGCGTGTATTGGTCGGCGACCTGGCCAAACATTTCCGAACTTCCCAGGTCACCATTCGAAAGGATCTGGACATTCTCCAGGGCCAGGGCCGTATCCACCGGACCCACGGCGGTGCGTTGCCGGCGCGGGAAAGCGCGCTGCAAGATCCCACCTTGCGGGAAAAAGAAAAGCTGCATCGCAAGGAAAAGTTACAGATCGCCGCCGCCGCTGCCCGGATGGTCCGGGAAGGTCAGGTCGTGATTCTTGATTCCGGAACCACCACCACGGCCATCGCGCGCGCCCTGCGCAAGTTTGAGAACCTCACCATCATTACCAATGCGGTAAATATAGCGGCCGAACTCTCGGGCTCTCCGCTCGAGGTCATTCTGACCGGAGGAACGCTGAGGAAAAATTCATTCTCTCTCGTCGGACCCATCGCGGAAGAGACGCTGCGCCGCTTGAATGCCGACATTCTTTTTCTGGGAGTCGATGGCTTCGATATGCACTACGGCCTGAGCACACCGAACCTGCTCGAAGCCAAGGTCAACCGCGCCATGATGGACGTCGCCCGTGTCGCGGTCGCGGTATGTGACTCCAGCAAGTTCGGGCGGCGCAGCCTGTCTTCGATTGCGCCGCTTTCCGCCGTGCATCACGTGATCACCGACCGCGGAATTCCCAAGCCCGATCTCGCCGCACTAAGGAAAACCGCAATCCAGGTGACGCTGGTCTAGCCACCTGTCCCGCATTAGCCTCCGAGGGTGCCCCGCTCAAACTCCGCTTGGGCGGGGACGTTCAAGCGACAACTGCTCACGCCTTCCTCCTGTTCGGCACCCGCGCAAGCTTTAATGTCAATCACCGCCTCGGTTTCGCCTCGCAGCAAGTGCCAAGCCTCCTTATACCGTCCATATTTCGACTTGTTCAGCTTGGGATAAAGCCCCACACTCCCCTGCATCTTAAAACTCTCCCCGGGCAGGATGTACCAGATATCCAGCGGAATCAGATAAGCCGCCACAAAATCAAACGGATCGCCGGTATACTTTCCCCGCCAACCGCGCACCGAGACCACATACCCTCCCCGATCCAGGAACATCGTCGACTTCACCTGCACCCGCACGAAATGACCCTTATATTCCACCGCAAAGTCATAGCGTGACATCTCGCCCCAAGGCCGGGTCACGGACAAACCATGCTCCGCCGCCCGCGCCATGAAGCACATCTCCGCCCATTCACCCCGCAACTTGGGGTGCTTAATCTTCATTCCGTTATTTTTCATAAGATATTCGCTAAGCGCCACCAACCCTTTCCCGTACCAAGAAACCGTCCCCAAATAAAAACGCGGCCCGCAAAGGCCGCGCACAATTTCGGAACTCAATTCTAACTATGCCACACAACTCGCCCCACACCAATCAAATTACAACAGAAATAATCGCTCGCATCCCAAAATGGGAGGACCCGTGCGCTGCCTGTTCATCCGTCACAGACTACAACCCTCCCATGACGCCATCCTGAAAACCTTGTCATTCCAACCGAAGGGGGAATCCGCTTCGTGCCCCGAGAAAAGCGATACTACGTCTACATCCTGGCCAGCAAAAGCCGCGTGCTTTATACAGGCGTTACCGGCTTCCTGATGCCTCGCGTAATTCAGCACAAGACCGGGGAACTCGACGGCTTTACCCGACGGTACAAGGTCAACCGGCTTGTGTACTTTGAGACCTTTCAATACGTGAACAATGCCATCGCCCGTGAATCCGAAATCAAAAAGTGGCGGCGTGAAAAGAAAGTCGCATTGATCGAGCCTTTGAATCCCACATGGGAAGACTTGGCCGCCGATTGGACATAAGCAGATTCCTCCCATTCGGTCGGAATGACAATTAATTGAAGTTGTGCAAGCCTCCATAATTCCCTCATTCCGACCCGCCGCGCGCCCTGGGCATCCCAAACCGCCCCCACCCCTTGTCATTCCGAACCGCGCCAGCGGTGAGGAATCTGCTGCCTGCGCCGAACGAGTGCCCCGTCACTCCCGTGCCTCGCGTGTACGTCCCAAAGCAAACGGGGCGGCAAACGCCGCCCCGCCAACGACCAAACACCAACGACCAACGACCGCTCCTACGTGCCTTCACTCCACCCCGCCAGATACTCTTCCTGCTCCGGCGTAAGCTTGTCGATCTTGATGCCCATTGACTCAAGCTTCAACTTGGCTACGCGTTTGTCCAGATCATCGGGCACACGATAGACCTTTTTCTCAAGCGACTTGTGGTTCTTCACCATGTAATCGACCGAGAGCGCCTGATCGGCAAAGCTCATATCCATCACCGACGCTGGATGCCCCTCGGCGGCAGCCAGGTTGATCAAGCGGCCTTCGCCCAGAAGATTGATCTTGCGTCCATCTTTCAACGAATACTCTTCGACCGAAGTGCGCGTGGTGCGCTTCGAGGAGGACAACTTCTCCAGCGCCGGGATATCAATCTCGACATTGAAGTGTCCCGAGTTCGAAATGATGGCCCCGTCTTTCATCAACTCGAAATGGTCTTTGGTCAGCACGCTCTTATTGCCAGTGACGGTACAGAAAACGTCGCCAATCTTGGCCGCCTCAGTCATCGACATTACACGGAAGCCGTCCATCACCGCTTCCAGAGCTTTCGTGGGATCGACCTCGGTGATAATGACTTCGGCGCCGTTGCCGCGAGCGCGGCTGGCCAACCCTCGTCCGCACCAGCCGTAGCCGGCGACCACAAATTTCGATCCCGCCAGCAGGAAATTGGTGGCACGGATAATGCCATCAATCGTCGACTGTCCCGTCCCGTAACGATTGTCGAAAAGGTGCTTGGTGTCAGCGTCATTGACCGCAACAATCGGAAAGCGCAGCACGCCTTCCTTCGCCATGGCCCTGAGCCGGATTACGCCGGTGGTGGTCTCTTCCGTGCCACCAATTACATCGGCGAGCGCGTCCTGCCGCTTGGTGTGCAGGATGGTCACAAGATCAGCGCCGTCATCCATAGTGATGTGCGGCCGGTGATCGATGGCCGACAGGATGTGGCTGTAGTAGGTATCGTTGTCTTCGCCCTTGATGGCATAAACCAGAATGCCGTGGTCGCGCACCAGGCTGGCGGCAACATCGTCCTGCGTGGAAAGCGGATTCGAGGCGCACAACACCACGTCGGCGCCACCATCGCGAAGCGTGATGGCCAGATTCGCCGTCTCCGCGGTAACGTGCAGGCAGGCCGAAATCCGTATGCCCTGCAGCGGCTGGTTCTTGATGAACTCCTTGCGAATGATCTGCAGAACCTTCATCGACTGGTTCGCCCACTCGATGCGCTTCTTGCCCAGATCGGCAAACTCTATGCCCTTAATATCAGAATGCACTTGCGTTGGTGTGGTAGACATGCTTCTCCTGTGGCGCTGAATTAATCTCGATTCTAAACCCTGGAAATCTGATCTTTGGGAAACTTCCCTTGTGAACCGCGGGTGCCCCACTCTTTTGCGTTCTTTTCGAAAAAGTAGGACCAGCGAAAATCTACTTGTGCGCCGCAACCGGCTGCCGCAGACCAGCATCGCTGGCCAGCTTCGCAGCCTTGTCGGTCAATTCCCACGTGAAGTCTGGATCCGTGCGTCCGAAATGTCCATAAGCCGCGGTCTTGCAGTAAATCGGCCGCCGCAGATTCAACGACTCAATAATTCCCTTTGGAGTCAGCTTGAAATGAGCCCGTACCAGCTCCGAAATAGTCGTCGGATCGATCTTGCTCGTCCCGAATGTGTCCACCAGCACGCTCACTGGTTCAGCCACTCCGATGGCGTAAGCCAGCTGAACTTCGCAACGATCCGCCAGTCCAGCAGCAACAATGTTCTTCGCAATGTGGCGCGCCATGTAAGCCGCTGAACGATCAACCTTGGTCGGATCCTTGCCGCTGAAAGCGCCGCCACCGTGCCGCCCCATGCCGCCGTAGGTATCGACGATAATCTTGCGCCCGGTCAATCCGGTATCGCCCATCGGCCCGCCGATCACAAATCTTCCGGTGGGATTGATGTGGTACTTCGTATCCTCGTCCAGAAGATGAGCCGGAATCGTAGCCTGAATCACATGCTTGAGAATGTCGCTGCGAAGCTCGTCGTTCCCCACCGTCTCCGAGTGCTGCGTAGAAATCACCACCGCATCGACGCGCACCGGCTTGTGATGCGCATCGTATTCAACCGTAACCTGAGACTTTCCATCCGGCCGCAGGTAAGGAAGCTTCCCATGCTTACGAACCTCAGACAACCGCATAGTGAGCTTGTGCGCAAAAGAAATAGGCGCCGGCATGAGCTCCGCAGTCTCATTACAAGCAAACCCGAACATCATTCCCTGGTCGCCGGCGCCTCCGGTGTCTACGCCCATGGCTATGTCGCCGGATTGTTTGTTGATGCTGGAGATTACGGCACAGGTGTTGGAATCGAAGCCGTAGAGTGCGTTGTTGTAGCCGATGGAGGCGATGGTGCCGCGCACGAGATTCTGGAAATCGACGTAGGCCTTAGTGGTAATCTCGCCGGCGATTACTACCAGGCCGGTTGCGGTTAAGGTCTCGCAGGCTACGCGGCTGGAGGGATCGTCGGTGAGGCAAGCATCGAGGATGGCGTCGGAAACCTGGTCGGCAATCTTATCGGGATGGCCTTCGGTTACGGATTCAGAGGTGAATAAATGGCGATTCTTCGACAAGCGTGTTCTCCTTGAAAAGCTATGGGCGTTACGTCTGGCGGGGAGTGATCAGCACACAACGGCCACGAAAATGATTCTTTCTGGGGTCCCTGAAAAGGCTACCAGAGAACGATCAGAGGTGCAATGTTTTTGGACCGGGTTGCAGGTTCCGACAGTGAGCGGAGTTCTGTGTGAGGCAGAGGGTCCGGGACGGGGGTTCAACGGTGGGCGGTCGGTCCAGGCGGCTAATCCTGGATTGATTCTCGACGGTTTATCGCAGGAGAAGTGGATTGCGTGAGAAGTATCTTTCGCCCTGCTGGGACTTGTGCTTTTCTGCACTTTTCCCACGGCTTGCGCCGTGGGGCTGCATTCTTGCGCCGTTTCGCGGCTGAAAACGTGCGGCTCTCTCCCGGGTTTCCCAGGTTAGCTACGGCAATTGGGTGGGTGGCTCTGGTTTGGGGGCGGGTGATTCTGGTTTGGGGAGGCTAGTTCGCAGGCCGTGGGCATCGAAGATCAGGGTTTTGGCCTCGCCGTAATCGCCTTGGGTGGGCAGTTTCGTGCCATTGAATTCGAAATCGAGGGCGCCCACGTTGCCGGCCCGGATGACGATCTCGTTTGCGGCGCGTACCGACTTTTCCGCAGGGGCGGTCAGCATGGCTCGGGTGACAATTTCACCGTCGACGGAAATGGACAGCCAGGAATAATCCGTACGGGCTTTGATCGAAACCACAAAAGCTCCGTTGGCCGGGACTGCGGGACGGGGCAGGACGGCGGGCTCGGGAGCAACAGATGTGCCAGCAGGCGCGGACGCAGCCGACGGGTTTGCTGGTGCGGTTTCAAGTTTCGATTCTCCTGGATTGGGAATCGCAGCCGGAGAATTCGTGGACTCCGCTGGCTTCGGTTCGGTCGGAGCGGGCTCTGCGGCCGGGGTGCCGGTGGAGTTTGCGGCAGGTGGTGCCGAGTCTTCCGTCTTCTGCGATTCGCGGGAGTAGAAACCCCATCCGGCAAAGCCGAGGGCGACGACCAGAAGCGCAACCGCGAACGTGCCCCAGGGAAGGCCGGCGGCGGGATTCTCTTCGCGCGGCGGGGGTTCGAGGATCGGAGGCGCTTCGTCGATCTCGAATTTCTTTGCCTGAGTGACTCCGGTGGCGACGAGGTAGTCGGCGACGGCCTGATCTTCGTCCATGCCGAGGCAGCGGGCGTAGGCGCGGATAAAGCCCTTGTTGAAGATGCCGCCGGGAAGCTGGTCGAAGTGTTCTTCTTCGAGGGCGCGCAACATGCGGGTGCCGATTTTCGTGGTCAGGGAGATGTCCTCGAGGGTGACTCCCTGTTTCTCCCGCTCCTGCTTTAGTTGGGCTCCGAACGATGACACTCGAACGTTCTCCTGTTCACACTAAATATATGTTATGCGGGCGTGGGAGTGAAGTTCATGGAAAAAGCGGCCACCGATTTGCGCGGATCTTCACGGATCAATCCTCAGACTCGGGGTCTTGACATCTAACTATCTTTCTGCAAATATAGAAATATGGCCAGCGTAGAAACTGCCAAGTCATCGGATCGGGTTGCGAAGTTGGCGGACATGCTTTCGGCTATGGGGTCGGAGCCGAGGCTGCGGATTATGCAGTTGTTGCTGGCGGCTCATCCCGATGGGCTGGTGGTCACGGAAATTCAGGAAGAGCTGGACATTCCCAATTCCACTCTGTCGCACCACCTGGAAAAATTGAGAGGCGAGGATCTTGTACGGGTGCAGCGCCAGAGCACATTCCTGCGTTACACGGCGAATACCGACGCACTTCAGGAAGTGCTGCAATTCCTGTATGCCGAATGCTGTACTCGCAACAAAGCGGTCAAGCCTGACCAAATCATTCGACTCTGCAAGTAGGGAGGAATCATGAGCGCCACGGATATAAAGGAAGTCGTCAAGGAAAAGTACGGGCAGGCCGCGCTTCGAGTGAAGACTGGCGGGAGTTCGTGTTGCGGGGCGAGTCCCAGCAGAGGCTGTTGCGACCCCATCACTTCCAATCTTTATGACACTTTGCAAGTCGGGCAGATTCCTGAGGAGGCTCTGCTCGCGTCGCTGGGTTGCGGGAACCCGACTGCTCTGGCGGCGCTTAATCCGGGCGAAACGGTTTTGGACCTAGGCTCGGGTGGTGGCATTGATGTGTTGCTTTCTGCGAGGCGCGTCGGGCCCTCGGGCAAGGCTTACGGTCTTGACATGACGGATGAGATGCTTGCGCTGGCTAACGACAACCGGCGGAAAGCGGGCGTAGAGAACGTTGAGTTCTTGAAGGGCGAGATTGAGCGCATCCCGCTTCCTGATAACTCAGTGGACGTGGTTATTTCCAATTGCGTGATCAATCTCTCAGCGGACAAAGATCGAGTGTTCCGGGAGGCTCTCCGAGTCTTGAAACCGGGGGGACGATTTGCAGTGTCCGATGTTGTTACGCGCGGCGACGTGCCCGACGAGATTCGCCAGAGTGTGCTGCTTTGGGTGGGCTGCGTTGCGGGGGCTCTCGAAGAGCACGAATATCGCAACAAACTGGCTTCGGCGGGCTTCGAGAAAATTGAGATCGAGCCAACCAGAGTTTATCGCGTGGAAGATGCCCGCGAATTCCTCTCCGGGCAGAACATCGATGTGGATGCAATTGCGCCGCAGGTGGACGGGAAGTTCATGAGTGCGTTCGTTCGCGCGGTGAAGCCGCAGGCTTGCTGTGAGCCGACCTGCTGCCAGTGAGGAAGCTTCTAATGGGCGGGTGGCACGATCTTTGTGAAGGCAGGGGCAGGCTGGTCGCGATTCAGCGCGAGCGCTGGTTCCCTGCGGGGCGTGAATGAGGCCTTGGCTTTTTTCGCAGCGCTGAAAGCGCTGCACCACCCAAAATCTTATTCCTTGTTTTCTGGATCGAATTTGCGACAGTGTGGGTTCGTCTGTCGCATCTCGGCGTGGCTGGAGCCCAAGTCTCGAAAGGCGAGAGCTGGGGCACCCGATCTGGTGAACCTGTGTGAGGAAGCTCGAATGCAAGGGCACTATAACGTGTTGTTTCTGTGCACCGGAAACTCGGCTCGCTCGATCCTGGCCGAGGCGATCATGAACCACAAAGGGCGGGCAAACTTCACTGCTTACAGTGCCGGCAGCCATCCCTCGGGTGCGGTTCGAGCGGAAGCGATCGGGCAACTGGAGAGAGCTCACTTACCGACCGGCGGCCTTCGAAGCAAGACTTGGGACGAGTTCTCGTGGCCGGACGCTCCCAAACTCGATTTCGTGTTTACGGTGTGTGATAACGCCGCAAAAGAAGTTTGTCCCTTCTGGCCGGGGCAACCGCTGACGGCGCACTGGGGGGTTCCCGACCCGGCGGCGGTTCGCGGCACGCCAAAGGAGATCGAGCGCGCGTATCGGGATGCCTTTGTGACTCTCGACCGGCGGATCGGGCTTTTTCTCAGCCTTCCACTCAGCAGCATTGACAAGCTGGCGATCAAGGAAGAGATCGATAAGATCGGCCGCTTGTGAAATTCAATCTGCGAGCCAGGCTGACGGCGGAGTTTATGGGCACCGCATTCCTCGTCGCAGCTGTGGTCGGCTCCGGCATCATGGGTGAGCGGCTGGCGGGGGGGGAATACCGCTATTGCTTTGCTGGCCAACACGATTGCGACTGGCGCGGCATTGGCTTCTCTCATCCTGACATTTGGGCCGATTTCTGGCGCGCATCTGAACCCGGCGGTCACGCTGGCGGACGCGATCGAGCACGGGATCGGCTGGAGCGATGCGGTCGCGTATATCGCTGCCCAATGCGCCGGAGGAGTTGCCGGGGCGATCGTTGTGCATCTGATGTTTGGGCTGCATTGGTATTCCTTTTCGTCACACGCTCGCCACGGGTGGGCACAGGTCTTCAGCGAATTTGTTGCGACTTTCGGTTTGTTGTCGGTGATCTGGGGATGCTCGCGGTTGCGTCCGGGAGCGGTGCCGTTTGCGGTTGCGAGCTATATCACGGCCGCTTACTGGTTCACGGCGTCGACCTCGTTCGCGAATCCGGCGGTGACGATCGCACGGTCTTTGTCGGACACCTTCGCGGGGATCCGGCCTGCGGACGTGGCTTGGTTCATTGGGGCACAGGTGGCGGGAGCTTTGGCGGCGACCGTCCTGTTTCGCTGGCTTGTTCCGGCTTGCGCAGAGCGGGTGCTGGTTGCGCATCCTCGTTAGGGAGAGGTTGCGGAAGGCGGCCACGGATCTTCACGGATTGAATTCTTGTGTCTTCTCCACCCAAGGCCTGCCTAGCTTTGCTCCGCCTGGACCCTTCGACTTCGCTCAAGGCAGGCTCACGAGGCGTCCGTCCCTACGTGAGTCATGCCACATGAGCTCGTGCCTTTATGGGTACGGGTTACCTTGGTTCTTTGCCCTGGCTTCCGGGGCCGCATATAATTTTCTTAATCCCGCTCCAGATCGAGGCTGATGTTCATGACCGAGGCCCGCGAGGCCGATCATAGCCGGCAGAGTCAGGAACTGACCATTTTTCACGATGTGGCCAAGGCTCTGACTTCTTCGCTGGATCTCGATTCCATTCTGCAGACCATCATGGAAAAGATGGCGGAATATTTCCGTCCGGATACCTGGTCGTTGCTGATGGTGGATGCCGAGCGCGAAGAGCTTTACTTCGCCATCGCGGTGGGGAGCGCTTCCGAGGCCTTGAAAAATATCCGGTTGAAGGTGGGCGAGGGGATTGCCGGCCATGTGGCTAAGCATGGCGAGCGGTTGATCGTTCCCGATGTCATGACTGACCCGCGGTTCGCCAAGCGCATTGATGAGATGACCAAGTGGGAGACGCGGTCGATTGTGTGTTTCCCGGTTAGTTCACGGTTGCGGGTGCTGGGCGTGATTCAGCTGGTGAATGTGGACATGAATCACTTTGGGGACCAGGAGATTTTCTTTCTCCAATCTTTGTGTGATTACGCGGCGATCGCGATTGAGAATGCGCGGGCGGTGGAGAAAATTCAGGAACTTACCATCACGGACGATTGCACCGGGCTCTACAATGCGCGGCATCTTTATAAGACTTTGGAAACCGAGGTTTACCGGTCTTCGCGCTTTGGGTACGAATTTACCGTGTTGTTTATCGATCTGGATCACTTCAAGCAAGTGAACGATACCAATGGGCATTTGGTGGGGAGCAAGCTCTTGGCTGAAATTGGGTATCTGATCAAGGCTCAGTTGCGCTTGATTGATTATGCGTTCCGGTATGGCGGGGATGAGTTCGTTGTGCTGTTGCCGCAGACTGGGAAGGATTCGGCTTTGGTGGTGGCGAAACGTTTGCGCGACAGCATGCGGACCAGCATGTTCTGTAAAGAAGAAGGACTGAATCTGAATGTGCGGGCTTCGATGGGGGTAGCGACTTATCCTCATGATGCCAAAACGCCGCACGATATTATTCGGCAGGCGGATGAGATGATGTATCTGGTGAAGAATACTTCGCGGGATAATATTGGGATTGCGCAGCGTGGGGTGATGAAGTAGCTGTCAGCTGCTAGCTCCTGGCTTCTAGCTTTTGTCGCGCTTGCCAGTCCCCTTTGCAGCAACAACCATAGTCATTCCGAGCGCTGTCCTTTGGCGCGAGGATTCGCTTTTTCGTGCTCTGGGCGACAGCAGATTCCTCGCTTCGCTCGGAATGACAATTTTGATTGGTTAATTCAGATCTTAGTCGGCGTGGGCTGCGGCTGGCTGGGCGGGGCGGGGTAGTTTCTGGGGGTGGGGTAGTTCCTGCAGCCACTTCCGTATTTCCGGCAGGGCGGCTCGGGTGGCTAGCTCTCCGGATCGTACTAACGCTACGCTGTGCTCGAAGGCGTCGTACTTGTAGCCGTTCACGTCGGGTTCGATCACCAGATCGGCGGCCTGCTTCCATTGGCTGCTGTTCATCTCCTGCGCGATGGCGAAGCATTGTCCGATCACATCGAACAGATGGCGGGGACCGTCGCTGCCTGCCCATCTGCCTTTCAAATGCACGGCTAACACTCGGTCGGCTCCCATTTGGCGAAGCGGGCGAGTGGGCACGGTGTGCGAGAGCATGCCGTCGATCAGGAGGCGTCCCCGAATCTTGACGGGCAGGAACATTCCGGGATAGGCGCAACTGGCGCGGACGGGGTCGATCAGCGGGCCGGAATGAAATACCACTCCTTCGCCGGTCGAGAAGTCTGTGGCCGTGACCGCCAAGGGGATGCGCAACTCTTCGAAGGTCTTGACCTTCAGGAGCTGACTGAGAAATCCGATCATGCGCTGGTTGCTGGCGAAGCCGTAGCGCGAGAGTGTCCAACTGGCAATGTGTTTGAAGCGGACGCGGGCGGCGACTTGCTCGAGTTCGGCGGCTGAGATTCCGCTGCAGTAGGCGGCGCCGATGAGTGCGCCGACGCTAGTCCCGGCAATGTAGCTGATGGGGATGTTTTCTTCTTCGAGGACTTTGAGGACGCCGACGTGGGCGATGCCGCGAGCGAAGCCTCCGCCGAGAGCCAGACCGATTCCAACGTTTGCCCGATTCGAGGCCGAGGGATGCCCGGAAAAGCCTCGTCCAAACGCCTGCACCGAACGAATAATCTTGTCCAGACTCTTCACGGGGACCTCACAACATCCCGGCTGTGCCCGGCGACTCGGCTGGCTGCGTGGCCCATCGTAGGGCTCCGCATCCTAGCCTGAACTCGCAAGTAAGATGCCAGTTCGAAGGTTATCGTTTCATAGTCGGGAGGGCCGCGCCAGATTACGCCCGCAAGGTTACCTGGAGTTACCGGATTGGTGGTCGGTCCGTGACTAACTCCTGTGTTTCTGTTAGCTTGAGGTGCATGGTTCGAGAGGTTTCCGCGGGCGGCGTGGTGGTGCGACAAACGCCAGAGGGGTGGCGGATGGCGGTGATTGAGCCCCAGAAGGACGCCGGCGCCGCTTCAAGTAGCACGGTGAGGCAGAAAAAATCACAAAAAATGTTACTTGCTTTACCCAAAGGCCTGGTTGATCCGGGTGAAAAGCCTGTGGAAACTGCAGTCCGCGAGGTGGTGGAAGAGACCGGCCTGACGGCGGTTCCGGTGACCAAACTCGGCGATATCAAGTACACGTATGTGCGCGCCTGGGGAGGCAGGCAGCGGGTTTTCAAGATAGTCAGCTTTTATCTGTTTCTGTACCAGGCTGGCGAAATCGACAAAATCGACCCGGAGATGCGCATCGAGGTGAAGCGGGCGCTGTGGATTCCTCTGGAAGACGCGGTGCGCAAACTGGCTTACTCGGGGGAAAAGGATATGGTTCGCCGAGCGCAGGCCTATGTGGAAACACACCCGGAACTGTCGGCGTCGTAGGTGGTCGCTTATCACAACGCAGTGTGACGGCCAACCTTGACTCGGGCTGAGGCCAAGTCTATCTTGGGGGCAACTTGATTGAGGCGCGTGCCGCTGCCATCCTCACCCCACATCTGATGCGGCACGCGCCTTGCGGTGTTTTTGGGGACCTTTTACTTCCGCTGGTAGCAAAAACGATCGCGGGGTGGATACACTGCTTGAAGCAGAGATTCTCCCTGTTGGACACTTCGGTGTGCCTTAAAAAGGCGCTGGGAAGAAGCGTGGCATGGGGAGACTGGCTTGCAATGTCTGTACGGTACAGCTACGTCGTGACGGGAAAACATCTTGTTTGGGGGATTGGAGCATTTGATTGATGAAGCATATTCATAAAGTCGCCGTTCTCGGCGCTGGAACGATGGGGGCCCGGATCGCTGCGCAGTTCGCGAACGCGGGTGTCCCCAGTTACCTGTTCGACATTGTTCCGCCAGATGCGGACGGGGCGGCACGGAACAAGATTGCTGCTGCAGGGCTTGAGGCGGCGAAGAAATCCAAGCCGGCGGCGTTCATGGAACCGTCGCTGGCGCGCCTGATCACCATCGGTAACTTCGAGGATGACCTGAAGCGGCTGGCTGAGGTGGACTGGATCATCGAGGCGGTGGTCGAGAACCTTGAGCTCAAGCGGGCTTTGTTGAGTAAGGTGGAAGCCATCCGCAAGCCGGGGACGATCGTGACGACCAACACCAGCGGGCTTCCGGTGGGCAAGATTGCCGAGGGATTTTCTGACGAATTTCGGCGGGCGTGGTTTGGGACGCACTTCTTTAATCCGCCGCGTTATATGCGGCTGTTTGAAATTATTCCTACTGCGGAGACCGACCGGGCTCTGATCGATGCGGTAGCGCACTTCTGTGACATCCATCTTGGCAAGGGCATTGTGCTTGCCAAAGACACGCCCAATTTCATTGGCAATCGCATTGGGACGTTTTCCGTGTTGAACGTCATGCGGCTTGATGCAGGAGATGGATCTGAGCATCGAAGATGTGGATGCGCTTACTGGGCAGGCGGTGGGCTGGCCGCGGTCTGCGACATTTCGCACCATTGACTTGGTAGGGCTGGATATTTTGGGGCACGTGGTCGCGAACATGGCTGAGGCAGGTCGGCGAGGGCGCCGCCTCACACTGGGCTCACACTGATGCGCTGCCGGACTTTTATCGGCAGATGCTGGAGCGAAAATGGTTGGGCGACAAGACTAAGGGCGGCTTTTACAAGAAGGTGAAGGGCAGTGGAAGAGAGGACGAACGACTGGCGCTGGATTGGAAGACGCTGGAGTACCGTCCGCGGCAGAAGCCCAAATTCCCTGCTCTCGATATGGCTAAGAACGTGGAGCAGACCGGCGCGCGGGTGCGCATGTTGCTGGGATTGGATGGCGGCAGTCCGCAGAAAAATGACAGCGCGGGTGCGTTTCTCTGGTCGGCTTTGTCCGACCTGTGGACTTACTCGGCCAATCGCATTCCGGAAATTTCCGATTCCATCGTTGAGATCGATCGGGCTATGCGGCTTGGGTTTAATTGGGAACTGGGTCCGTTTGAACTTTGGGACGCGGCGGGCGTTGAACCTACCGTTGCACGCATGAAGAAGGAAGATCGGCCGGTCGCGGCAAATGTGGAGCGGTTGCTGGCCGCGGGCAAGAAATCCTGGTACCTGGACGATCCCAAGGCAGCCTCGGGGCGGGATTATTTCGAACTCGGCACGGTGGGTTATGAACCGGTCGAAGTTCCGGATGGCTTCTGGTCGGTCGAGGTTGCAAAGAAATCGAATGGCGTTGTGAAGAAGAACTCGGGGGCCTCGCTGGTTGATCTTGGTAATGGCGTGGGCTGCATCGAGTTTCATTCCAAGATGAACACGATCGGGGCCGACATCGTGCAACTGATCTCGCAGACCTTGAAGCCTGGTGGACCGGGCGACGCATTCGAGGCGTTTGTGATCACTAACGACGCTACGAATTTCTCCGTCGGCGCCAATCTGATGCTGCTGCTGATGTCGATTCAGGAAGAAGAGTGGGACGATGTTGATCTCGCCATTCGGACTTTTCAGGGCATGACGCAGGCCATCAAGTTCTCGCCGAAGCCGGTGGTGGTCGCGCCGTTCGGTCTGACTCTCGGCGGAGGCACGGAGATTTCGCTGCATGCTCCGGCGCTTCAGCCTCATGCTGAGCTTTACATGGGACTGGTCGAAGTCGGCGTTGGGCTGCTTCCCGGAGCCGGTGGGTGCAAAGAAATGCTGCTGCGCGCGGTTGACAGTGCTGAGTCGATTCGGCCCGGCGGTCGAGGCGAATCCGTCGAATTGATGGAAGCGATGAAGAAAATCTTCGAGACCATTGCCACTGCGAAAGTGGCCACGTCGGCGCACGAAGCGCGTGGCCTCGGCTTTCTGAGAGATTCCGACAACATCACCATGAACCGCGAGCGCGTGCTGAGCGACGCAAAGGCCCGTGCAATGGAGATGGTCCGCTCTGGATACGAGCCTCCGCAGCCGCGAACCGACATTCCCGCTCCCGGCGAAAACATCCTCGCCGCGCTCAAGATGGGCGTCCACCTCATGCGGCAAGGCGACTACATCACGGAATACGAAGTGAAGCTGGCCAGCAAGATCGCTGAGGTTCTATGCGGCGGAAATGTTACTCCGGGCACGCCGGTCAGTGAGCAGTACATTCTCGATCTGGAGCGCGAGGGGTTCAAATCGCTGTGCGGGGAAAAGAAGACGCAGGAGCGGATTCAGTACACGCTGAAGACGGGGAAGACGCTGCGGAATTGATGAGTTATTGACAACGCAACTTGATCTGACGAGTGGAGTACTGCGCAGGGAAGACATTGAGCCCCGCTGTCAATGGCTGCTCCGCGTGACGAATACCAACCTGAGGCGGGCCTGATGGTTAGTCTCGTTGTCCTGTTGCTGGGTATATATCGATGATATATACTTAAAGGGAATCGCCAAGCAGGAAGCAAATGGCCAAGACCGACATTGCGAAGCTTTTCAAGAACGGCCGCAGCCAAGCGGTACGGCTGCCTCGGGAGTTTCGTTTCGAGGGGGACCGGGTGCGCATCCGCCGGGTTGCTCAGGGTGTGCTGCTTCAGCCGCTCGTTCAAAACGCCAAGAATTGGTTTCGTAAGCTCGACGAACTGAACTCCGAGCCGTTCCCGGCTCGCCGCCGGCAGCCCGCCGCACCCAAGCGCGAAGTTTTCAAGTGAGCTACCTGCTCGACACTAACGCCTGTATCGCCATAATCAACGGCGCGCCTGGCTTGGTGCGCAACCGTTTTCAGAAGGCAACTGGCGGAGACGAGCAAGTCTGCGTTTCCGCGGTAGTGACGTTCGAGCTGTGGTATGGGGTCGCGAAGAGTACTCGCCCTGAACTAAATGCCAAGCGTCTGGAGACTTTTCTGGCCGGTCCGATTGTCGTACTTTCCTTCGGCCAGGAAGACGCGAGCGTCGCGGGTTCGATTCGGTCGGCGCTGGAAGTCCTGGGCAAGCCAATTGGGGCATATGATGTCCTCATCGCTGGCCAGGCGCTGGCCCGAGGACTAACGTTGGTTACGGCGAATGTATCCGAGTTCTCGCGAGTAAAGGGTCTCTCGTGGCAGGATTGGGCGAAGTCGTAGGCTAAGGCAGCTTAGCGCGCGCCCTACAATCATTCGATCGGAAATCATCGATCAACAATCTAAAATAGGTTGAGGAGTTTCCTATGCGTGAAGTCGTTATCGCCTCATCTGTCCGTACGCCCGTAGGGCGCGCCTTCAAAGGAACGCTGCGCGCTACCCGTCCCGATGAACTTGCTGCCGTTGCAATCAAAGGCGCTCTCGAGCGCGTGCCTCAGGTCGATGCCAAAGAAATCGAAGACGTCATCCTAGGCTGTGCCATGCCCGAGGCTGAGCAGGGCATGAACGTGGCGCGCATTGCATCGCTGCGCGCTGGCTTGCCGGTCGAAGTCTCGGCGCTCACCATCAACCGCTTCTGCTCCTCCGGCCTGCAGGCGATTGCCATGGCGGCAGAGCGCATCATGAGCGGCGGGGCTGAAATCATCGTGGCCGGTGGAACCGAATCCATGTCGATGATTCCCATGGGCGGCCACAAAATCTCGCCCAACCCCTGGCTGGTCGATCATTATCCCGACGCTTATCTTTCCATGGGCCTGACTGCTGAGAGGCTGGCGCAGCGCTTCGGCATCACCCGCGAGGCAGCCGACGAATTTTCGTACCGCAGCCACCAAAAAGCTTTAGCCGCGATTCAAGCCGGCAAGTTTGCAGACGAAACCGTTCCTGTGCCCGTGAGCTTCACCACGCCCAACGGCTCGAAACCGAAGCGGCAAGAAATCACCTTCAAGGTTGACGAAGGGCCGCGGGCCGACACTTCACTCGAAGCCCTGCTCTCGCTGAAGCCGGCATTCCACGTCAAGGGCACGGTGACGGCGGGCAATTCTTCGCAGATGTCCGACGGGGCGGCGGCGGCCGTGGTGATGTCCGCGGATCGCGCCAAGCAGTTGGGCATCAAGCCACTGGCGCGCTACGTGAGCTTCGCTACAGCCGGATACAAGCCGGAAGAAATGGGGCTGGGGCCGGTATTCGCAATCCCGAAGGCGCTTAGGATGGCTGGGCTCAAGCTTGCAGACATCGATGTGATCGAATTGAACGAAGCCTTTGCGGCACAATCTCTGGCCGTGATCAAAGAGGCGGGCCTTGATCCCGAACGCGTGAATCCTAACGGCGGCGCGGTCGCGCTGGGCCATCCTTTAGGCTGCACCGGTGCGAAGCTCACCGCTACGATCATTCGGGAGATGAAGCGGCGCAACGCTCGTTATGGACTTGTCACCATGTGCGTAGGCGGGGGCATGGGGGCAGCCGGGATCTTCGAGAACCTAACCTAAACTGTGCCCGAGAAGCACGAAAGGACACGCTCTTTTTTTCACCACGGAGGCACAGAGTCACAGAGATTTATTGATGTTTCAACCTATAGAATTAGGGATGTTCTCTGTGTCTCCGTGGTGAAATTCTGTTGAGGCTATTCGATCAAATATGGCGACAACTACCGCAGTTCCGCAGACCCGAATCTCCGGCGGCAGCTTTCTTCTTGAAGAGCGCCAGCCTCGCGACGTTTTCACGCCCGAGGATTTCACCGAGCAGCACCTGCTCATCAGCCAGACGGCGGAGGAGTTCGCCGTCAACGAGATCGTTCCCAACATCGAAAAGATGGAGCATAAAGATTTTTCCATCACTCGAGAGCTGCTGAAGAAAGCTGGCGAACTCGGGCTCAGCTCAGCCGAGATTCCGGAAGCTTACGGCGGGCTTGAGATGGACAAAGTGACCGCCGCCGTCATCGCCGACCACATCGCGAAATATGCCGGCTTCGCAACCACCTGGGGTGGACACACCGGCATTGGCACGTTACCGATCGTCTACTTTGGCACTGACGAACAAAAGAAGAAATATCTGCCCCGATTGGCGGCCGGCGAGATCGTCGGCGCTTACGCTCTTTCCGAAGCTTCGTCCGGTTCCGACGCACTCAATTGCCGGGCACGCGCTGAACTCTCCAAAGATGGCAAGCATTACATTCTCAACGGCGAGAAAATGTGGATCACCAACGCCGGCTTCGCCGATCTGTTCACAGTTTTCGCCAAAGTCGACGGGGAAAAGTTCACCGCGTTTCTGGTCGAGAAGTCTTTCCCCGGATTTTCCATCGGCGCGGAAGAGCACAAGATGGGCATCCGCGGTTCGTCTACCTGCCCCATCATTTTGAATGACTGCAAAGTTCCAGCCGAAAACCTGCTTGGCGAAATTGGCAAGGGGCACGTCATCGCTTTCAACATCCTGAACGTGGGCCGTTTCAAGCTGGGCGCGATGTGCGTGGGCGGGGCACGTGTGTCGCTCGAGAACGCCATTGGCTACGCGAAGCAGCGCAAGGCGTTTGGCAAGGTGATCGCGGACTTCGGCCTGGTGCGCGAAAAGCTCGCCAACATGGCGGTGGGCATCTACAGCGGCGAGGCTCTCGTCTATCGCACCGTCGGCATGATGGACGTCGCGCTCTCCGAGGTAGATAAGTCTAGCTCCGATGCCGCGAAAGAAACTCGCAAAGCGATCGAGGAGTACGCGGTTGAGTGTTCGATCCTCAAAGTCTGGGGCTCGGAGATGGTTGACTACGTCGTCGATGAAACCGTCCAAATTTACGGCGGCTACGGCTTTGTCGAGGAGTATCCGGCCGAGCGGGCTTACCGCGATGCCCGCATCAACCGTATCTTCGAAGGCACCAACGAAATCAATCGGCTTATCATCACTGGATTTTTATTGAAGCGCGCGACGTCGGGCCAGTTACCGCTCATGCCGGCGATCAAGAAGTTGATGGATGAAGTTTTGTCCGGACCATCAGTTGGCGAAGAACTCGAAGGCCCGCTCGCGGAAGAACGCAAGCTGGTGATGTCGGCCAAGAAGCTTGGCTTGTTCGTTGCAGGCGCGGCCACGCAGAAATACATGCAGGCCATCCAAGACCAGCAGGAGGTCATGGGAGCGATTGCCGACATGGTAATCGAAACTTACGCGATGGAATCGGCCGTGCTTCGCGCGCAGAAAATTGTCGAGCGCAGTGGAGAGAGCGCCGCTTCCCTGCCAATTGCCATGACCCGCGTTTATCTCTCACAGGCTATGGAAAAGATCGAAGCGGCCGCAAAGAAAGTCATCGCCGCTGTCGCCGACGGCGACATGCTGCGCACGCAGTTGGCAATTTTACGCCGGCTGGCGAAGCATGAGCCTTTCAACACGATTGAGTTGCGACAGCACATCGCGCAGAAGGTGATTGAGCGCGGGAAATACACGCTGGCGTAGAATCGCATACTGAGGACCAACCGAATGCCTGTAGGTACGTTTACGGCCGTATTACACAAGGAAGGCGAACTCTACGTCGCTGAATGCCCTGAGGTCGGCACGGTAAGCCAAGGCAAAACAGTCGAAGAAGCCGTCGCCAATCTTCAAGAGGCCACCGAGCTGTATTTGGAGGAATTTCCTCCTGTTAATCACGGTCGACCGTTCGTCACGGTCTTCGAGGCCCGATTTGCCAAGACTGCCTCGCGTCTCCGGCGCGCAGGCAATTCGTGTCTTGGAAAAGTTGGGGTTCGCTCAGGTCCGGCAGCGTGGAAGCCATGTTGTTCTCAAGCGATCGGACGGCTCCACGTCGCTAGGCTGTGTAGTTCCGCTGCATTCCGAGTTAGCGACCGGTACACTGCGCGGCATTCTGAAACAAGCTGGTGTATCAATCGAGCGATTCGTGGAGAAAATCTAGCCCACCAACAGCAATAGCGCGCATCGCGCGCGAGGTCGCCCGCGCCACAAAGTCAAGCTGCCTTCAGTTTCTCCATCACGCTCTGAATCAGCTCTTTCGCGTCGGTCAAATTCTTCATCACCATCTGGATGTCCATCACCGGCTTGCCGGGCCAACGCTGGCTCTGGCAATAGACGCCGTGTTGTCCCACCAGCGCCATCGCGTCCGTGATCATGTCCATGGTGACGGCCAGACGCCCGCGCGGGACGCCCATCATGGTTTCGTAGTGTTCCAGTTCTTCCTGCTTCTCGTCGAATACGGGCATTGTGAGATTGTAACGGCTGCCAGGCATGGGGCATAATTGCGAGGCGTGCTGTCCAAATCATTTATCGGTACGTCAAAGCATTTAGCAATTGCGGATTGGCATTTCCGCCACGCAGGGCGAAGTCCGCGCTTTTCATCGTTTTGACTGAATGCTGAATGCTATCGCTAACCGCTAATTGCCAACTGCCACATAGGAGAGACTCATGCAGAAAACAATTGTTTTTCTAACTTCTCTATTGCTCGCATTCGCCACGCTTGCCGCCTGCCAGGACAAGGGCAAACGCCCTAGCCCGCCTGCACAGGCGCAGTGCAAGTTCTCGGACGGTAAAACCGTAAACATTGCGTATTCCAGCCCGCGGGCCAAGGGCCGCAAGATCTTCGGCGGGCTCGTGCCCTATGGCGAAGTCTGGCGCACCGGCGCCAACGAAGCCACGACGTTTGTGACCGATGCTGACGTGAACGTCGGGGGAAAAGATGTTCCCGCCGGCAGCTATACGATCTTCACCGTGCCCAATGCCGACAAGTGGACGCTGATTATCAACAAGAAGACGGGGGAGTGGGGCATTCCTTATAAGTATGAAGGCGACGAACTGGCGCGTGTGGACATGAAAGTTTCCTCCACATCAGCGCCGGTCGAGAACTTCACCATCGCGCTGAATGGCATGGGGAGCAGTTGCACACTCAACATGAGTTGGGAGAACACGCAGGCCTCAATAGGCATCAACGAGAAGAAGTGAAGCCAATCTTAAACCACAATGGACACGAAGGTTCCAACGCGCAGGTTTCCTTTGTGTACCTTCGTGTCCTTTGCGGTTAATGAATTTATGGTTTCCAGCGCAGAACAGGTTTCCGCGCGGCGGCGGTTTCATCCAACCGTGACACGCGAGTAGTATGCGGCGCGGCCAGCACCATCTGTGGATCTTCTTCTACTTCTTCGGCGATCGACTTCATAGCCTCGATAAATAAATCCAATTCTTCCTTGGGCTCGCTCTCCGTCGGCTCGATCATAAGCGCTCCCGGCACGATCAGCGGGAACGCCGTCGTGTAAGGATGAAAGCCGTAATCGATCAGGCGCTTGGCGATGTCCATCGTCTTCACGCCTCTTTTCGCCTGCACTTTATCGCTGAACACTACTTCATGCATGGTGGGCGTGGAATAGGGCAAATCGTAGATGCCTTCGAGGCCCTTACGAATATAGTTCGCGTTCAACACTGCGTCTTCCGTGGTCTGGCGCAAGCCGTCGGGCCCGTTGGCCAGCGTGTAGGCCAGCGCGCGGACGAACATTCCAAAGTTACCGTAAAAAGCCCGCACCCGGCCGACCGTCTGCGGACGGTTGTATTCGAAGCCGAGCGTACCGTCGGGCTTTGTGATGACGATGGGCGTTGGCAAAAACGGTTCGAGAATTTTCTTGATAGCAACTGGGCCGGATCCCGGACCGCCGCCGCCGTGGGGCGTGGAAAACGTCTTATGCAGGTTTAGGTGCATCAGATCCACGCCGAAGTCGCCCGGACGCACTTTCCCGACCAGCGCGTTCATGTTGGCCCCGTCCATGTAGAGTAGGCCACCCTTGGCGTGCATAATGTCGGCAATCTTGTGAATCTCCTGCTCAAAAATGCCGAGCGTGTTGGGGTTAGTCAACATCAACGCGGCCACTTCCTCGTTCATCTGCGCGGCAAGCGCGGTAACATCGACCATACCCTGCGCATTTGACTTCAGATTCTCCACCGCGTAGCCAACCATGGCGGCGGTTGCCGGATTGGTGCCGTGGGCAGAGTCAGGGATGAGAATCTTCTTGCGCGGGGCGCCTTTCGATTCATGGTAGGCGCGCACCATCAGCAACCCGGTCAACTCGCCGTGCGCTCCGGCCGCCGGTTGCAACGTGATCGCGTCCATCCCAGTGATTTCGATCAGGCACTCGCTGAGGGTTTGGAGAATCCGTAAAGCGCCCTGCGAAACCTTCTCCGGCTGATACGGATGGCCGTTGGCCAGTCCGTCCAAACGCGAAACCACTTCATTAACTCTCGGGTTGTACTTCATGGTGCAGGAGCCGAGCGGATACATGCCCAGATCGATGGCGTAGTTCCAGGTCGAAAGCCGCGTGAAATGGCGGATGATTTCGATCTCGCTGACCTCGGGCATGTTGCCCAGATCTTTTCTTTCACTCGATCCCAATAGCTTGGACGAATCGACCTCGGGTACATCGAGCGGTGGCAGCTTCCATGCGGCTTTGCCTGACGAGGACTTCTCGAAGATCAGTCCTTCGTTCTGATTGATGTGCCGCGTGGCTTTGCGAGTCATGTGCTTCATCGCACCACCTCCGGCACATCGGCATGCTCTTTCGCAGATTTCGCCAAGCGTTCACTTTCAGCCACGGTTCCGGCCGCAATATCGATCGCCGCCCGGGTAGTCATCTCGGTGCAACACCACAACGCGGCATTGCCAAGTTCGGGATAAAACTTCTTGAGCGGAAGTCCGCCGACAATCTTGTGTTCCAAAAGCCGCCCATTGATCGCATACGGATCTTCGCTGGTCTGGACCACAAACTCATTGAAACGAGGCGCGCCCGGGAACAGCAGTTTCGCACGTTTGCCGAACTGCCGTGCGGCATACGCGGCCTTCGCCAGGTTCTGTTTTGCCAGCTCCCGCAAGCCAACTCTCCCGTAAATCGTCATGAATATATTGGCCATCAAAGCAATTAGGGCCTGGTTGGTGCAGATATTCGACGTCGCCTTCTCTCGCCGGATGTGCTGTTCACGCGTAGCCAGCGTCAGGACAAATCCGCGCTTGCCGTTTCTGTCCGTAGTCTGGCCCACAAGGCGGCCAGGCATCTGCCGCACATATTGCTCGCGGGTGGCAATCACGCCGCAATAAGGTCCGCCGAAACCGAGAGGCACGCCGAACGATTGCGCCTCCATCGCGATGACGTCGGCTTGCCGCGGCGGCTCGACGATGCCAAGCGACACCGCTTCCGCAATCGAAACCACCAGCATCGCCCCGCGTTTGTGCGCGATGTCGGCGACCGCAGCCACGTCCTCAAGGGTCCCAAAGAAGTTTGGCGATTGAATCAGAACGCACGCCGTATCAGGAGTGATCGACTTTTCCAGTTGCTTCAAATCCAGACGCGCATCGTCGGTAAATGGCACAGTCACCAGCGGCATGCCCTGGTGATGTGCATAAGTAGCCAAGACTTCCCGATACTCCGGATGCACGCTGCGCGCAATCACAACCGAGCGCCGCCCCGTCAGCCTCGCCGCCATCATCACTCCTTCAGCGGCAGCGGTCGAGCCGTCATACATCGAAGCGTTGGCTACTTCCATGCCAGTCAGCTCGCAGTTCATGGTCTGGAATTCGAAGATGGACTGCAGCGTCCCCTGGGAAATTTCCGCTTGATAGGGGGTGTACGCGGTTAGGAATTCTCCGCGCGAAATCAGCGAATCGATAATCACCGGGCGATAGTGATAGTAGGCGCCGGCGCCGAGAAAGCTGGCGTAGCCATCGCCATTCTCGCGCGAGCGCTCGCGAAACCAGTCCACGATTTCGGACTCGGCCATTTGACGTGGAACCTTGAGATCGCGATTGAGCCGGTACTCGGCCGGGATGGGCGCGAACAGGTCGTCGATCGATCGCGCGCCAATGGCTTTCAGCATGGCTTCGCGGTCGGCGGGAGATTTCGGCAGATAGCGCATAGGAATTACATTAGATGTAACCAGCAGTCGTTCGATTGACGATTGTTATTTATCTCACCACAGAGGCACAGAGAAAAATGCACAAGCATTCTCTGCCTCTGTGGTGATTGAAAAAGAAGCAATCGGCAAACTTCTACCCGCCTTCTTCCGCCACGAACTTTTCGTAGTCGGCGGCGGAGAGCAGGCCATTCAACTCGTTCGGGTCTTTCAACGTCAGCTTGATCATCCACGATCCGTGCGCGTCTTTGTTGATCTTCTCCGGCGCGGTCGCCAGCTCGCCATTGATTTCAGTCACGGTGCCGGACGCCGGAGCGTAGAGGTCAGAGACCGCCTTGACCGATTCGACCGAGCCAAATGTTTTGCCCACAATGATCTCGGCCCCAAGCTTGGGCAGCTCGACAAAAACGATATCGCCGAGCGACTCTTGCGCATGATCGGTAATGCCGATGGTTACGTTCTTGCCGTCGGCTTTAATCCACTCGTGTTCTTTGGTGTATTTAAAATCGGTTGGATAAGGCATGAGTTGGCTTCTAGCTCCTAGCTCTTGGCTTCTGGCTTGTGGCGCTCTAAATCTTCTTCGGACGCTTGAAAAACGGCGTTGGCACGACCTGCGCTTTGACGCCCTGGCTACGGCACTCCACCTTTACATGTGATCCCACAGCAGCAAACTCCGGAGGCACGTACGCCAGCGCAATATTCTTCTTCAAAAACGGCGCATACGATCCGCTCGTCACGTACCCAATCTCGCGTCCGCCATCGTCAAAAACTTTGTAACCATCGCGGGCGATGCCGCGCTCGATCATCTCGAGTCCAATCAATGTTCGCTTCAGGCCTGCGGCCTTTGCTTCTTTGAGCACCGCGTGGCCGATGAAGTCCGGCTTCTCCATCTTGCAGAAGCGGTCGAGGCCAGCTTCCCACACATTGATCGTATCTGAAATTTCGTGTCCGTAGAGCGAGAGAGCGCCTTCGAGGCGTAAAGTGTTGCGCGCGCCCAAGCCACAGGGGATGACGCCGAATTCCCTTCCCGCCTCCAATACTTTGTTCCAGACCATCGCGCTGGTCGGTTCGTCGGCGGGCACGTAGATCTCGAATCCGTCTTCGGCGGTATAGCCGGTACGTGCAATCAGAATGTTCTTAAGCCCACATACCGTCCCGCGCGTTACCCAATAAAATTTCACCGCAGAGAGATTGGCGTCGGTGAGCTTTTGCAGCAGATTCACGCCCTTGGGACCCTGAATCGCGATCTGGGTAAAATTGTCAGAGAGATTTTCGACTTTGCAATTGAATTTCTCTGTGTTGCCGCGCACCCAGTCGACATCTTTCTCACGCGTTCCCGCATTAATCACCAAGAGGTAATCGTCTTCGCCCAGACGATGCACGATCACGTCATCGACAAACGTTCCCTGCGGATAGAGCAGCGCCGAATACTGCGCCTGTCCGATGGCAAGCCGCGAAGCATCGTTCATGGAAATATGCTGCACCGCGCCAAGCGCCTCCGGCCCGTGCAACCGAATGTCGCCCATGTGCGAGACGTCGAAGATGCCCACGCCAGTGCGAACCGCGTTGTGCTCGGCAATAATCCCGCCCGCCGACGGATATTCGACCGGCATATCCCAGCCGTTGAAGTCGACCATCTTCGCGCCCATCTGGCGATGGACGGCGTTCAGCGCAGTCTTGCGAATGGTCGGCGTGGTCGCTGAAACAGCGGGCAATGGTCCCTCGATCAAAGCAGTGGCTGGGCTGCCGGGATGGTGAAACTCATTACCCTAACATGGGTGTAGCGGAGGGTTCAACCGGGCGCGGAGGATTTCTCTATTGAAGGACGCCGGCGAGGTAAAATAGCGACGAAATGGGCGATTTTGTGAGACTCATGGAGTGGATTAGATGGCCGCTCGGTTTCCTGTTTGTCTACTTAGCAGCATTCGTGCGAGAAGACGAAGAGGGAACGATCCAAAACCGCTTGGAGGAATTGTGGGTCAGACTGATGTACACAAGAGAGAGAGCGTTGTCCAAAGCGGCGCGGTTTATGAGCGTGTTTGTGCGGTTTGTCGGTAACGCTCTCGACGCTCTGTACGGAGATAGGTTGTGGTCTTGGCGATCGATTAGGACGTCGCTTCGTTTGGCTTTCGCGTCGTCGATCATTGCAATGGTGATGTCCCGTTACATCCACATCCTAAGTACCCCGTGAACATGTGTTCCCTGGCAACATGTTCCTCTTTAAGGCGCTTTGCGCATCTGTGCTTAGCGTAGGCCTCCTGCTTCTTGTCCCCGCGAAGGGCAGGAGTGTTTCCCCGGGCTTTTCCGCAGCCATGGTTCTTGGCCTGCTTTCTGGTTGGCTGGTTTCCGGGATATGGTGGCACGCAGCTAGGGGACTAGAAGCGGTTGTCTTCCTGCAGCTTGCAGATAGCACCCCGCTCCTGTGTAGTTTTATATCCGATGTTGTTTACATAAGCGTGACCCGCTGGATGCTGCGAAAAGCGGCGACAATGACACGGGTGTATGAAATTACCGGTGTCCTACTTATGAATGTTCTACTCGTTTCATCGCTGTACATTTTGCCGCTGTGGGTTGCAAAACACCTGGAGCGTGATTGGTTCCTCAACTGGCATGGTTTTATTGCTGACAGGCTCGAGGAGCTTGCGAATCTCAACTTTGTCAATGTCCTGATGTGTTCGGCGTTCTTTGCAATGGCCGCGTGGATGCTTGGCCATCGTTTGCTGTGGCCGATTTTGGAGAGACCTATCTACGCACTTCAACGATACAGCGTGATTCGCAGGAAGGTGTTGCTGTGGGGCGTTGCCACGGCTTTATGGTTCGGGCCAAATGGCATAGAGGGAGTGAAGTATCTCGCGGGGAAACTGTAATCGCGTGGCCGGTGCCCCAGGTTCGCGTCCGCACTTTGGACGCTAACCTGGGTTAAGGAACACTCGCGTCGAGCTGTCCCCTGTTTTTGCTTCGCGATCTGCCGCCGTCCATGCGGACTCGATTTCGACGATCCCAATCTCGCGTAGCGTGTAGTGTCGAAAGCTGCTCCACTTCCACTCTCCCGGTTCTTTGACCAGCCCACGCTCCACTGGATTGCGATGCAGGTATCGTAACTTTACCGTGAACTCTTGCGCATCCCTCACGTTCCGGTCGTAGTAGCGTTTCTGCCAGAACGAACTCGATACAGTAGCGCGTGTCCGACTGTGCTGGCGTTTGGAAAAAGACAACTTCAAAAAGTGAATAGCATCGGCCAGTGTCGCCTGCCCGGGTTCGTCGACTAGCAGATGCACATGTTCTGGCATGACGACTAATCCGTAAATGCACATGGCGAAGCGGCGGCGCATGTCCTCCAAACATTGAACGAACAGGTCAGACGCTTCGGGGAAGCTGAGCTTGGGTTGTCGGCGGTAGCAACTGAAAGTGATGAAATGAGACTGCCCGGATTGCTGGAAACGTCGCAGGCCGCTGGGCATAACAAGACTCTACGCCCGTTTTCATTCGAGATACAGTGAACCCAGGTTAGCGTCCAAAAAACGGACGCGAACCTGGGGCACCGGGCTGGTCTGAAATTCAGCTCTTGGCCAGGTGCCCTGCTCCTTGCGTTTTTTGCAAGGGGCGGGAGGGTCGAGAGTCGCATCTTCGGTTTAGTTTTTCTCTCAGCGCGTGCACCCGCCCCTTGCCGAAACGCAAGGAGCAGGCCACCCAAGAATCCCTTATTCCTCCGGATATAGATGGCTGATCACAAGGATGAGAGTGACGAAGGTGAACGAGATATGAACGAACCGGAGGGAGCGGACTAAACGGCAGCTTAGCGGTGAGCCAGTTCCGGCTCGTGCTCCTTATTCGCTATGCTGCCTTCCGAGGGTTTTGTTGGTCATCGGCGCCATAGTTGGCCCGAACCCTCTTACTTCTACCCCAATTGGCATATACGGCGATGCCGAGGACTGCTGCGCCAAACATAATCCACGGGACGATGATGTTCATTTGTACGAACCTCTCAATCTTCGATTCTGAGTTGGATTCCGTAAATTACCAACCCAAAGCCGACAAGTAGAGCAACCGCGCTTATTTCCAACCAAAACGGCGATGGCTTGAGCACGGTTTCCAGGGGGAGGAAAACAAGTATCAGGACTCCCAATTCGCAGAAGACTTCGCCAGCGTACTTTCGCCGGAGTGCAACTTTACTTTTCGCCCTCTGATCTTCTGCTTGAGCATTAGGCTGTTCCAAGATGCCTTCCGTAATGTTACTGGACAACGCTCATCTTTTACCATAGTTACCTTGACAGACTGCACATATCTTTTGCGAGCGTTCCAATAAGGGAATGCCGGGTGCGCCGCTCATTGCGTCTTTGCAACGGGCGGGAGGGTCCGCGGTCGCATCTCCGGCTTGGTTTTCCTTTCAGCGCATGCAACCGCCCCTCGCAGAAGACGCAAGGAACGGGCACCCAGAATCTCTTGTTCTTTCTGGCTAAAGGCGGTGCGCCCGGACGAAACCCAAGGTCCCTCCATTCCGCATCTCATCCCCTTTTGGGATGAGATGCTCCGGTCGGGATGACAATTTTTAAGCAATGCTCTTGTGAAGCGACTTTTTCGCGGCCATCTCACGGATCTGCCGAAGGGGCGGGGCTGGCGTGTCCCTCAGGGGCTGAAGCCCGCATTCTCGCTGGCCCTGAGCGGCACGGCTGAAAGCCGTGCCCTTCCCAAAAACCGGCTGCGCTGCCATGTGTGTTTAAGGTTAGCGTCCGGCCGCGGCGGCGCGGGACTTTGACGGTTTGGCGCGGAGGAGATCCCAGGCTTCGCGGTAGCGTCCATATTTTGAGGTCTTGCGGTGGGGTGAGAGGCAGACCATGGCCTTACCTCGCAATGCGGCGGTGGGCAGCATGTACCAGACGTCGAGCGGGATTACATAGGCGGCGATGAAATCGATCTGGTTGGCCCGATAGGGTTGGTTGGAGGTGGTGTGGCAAATATAGGAGCCGAAGCGCTTGTACTTGGTCGATTTGACCTGCACGCGCAGGAAACGGCCCTGATACTCGATGGCAAAGTCATAGCGCGCGGAATCTCCATAGGGCTTGGCGACGCATAATCCGTGCGCGGCGGCTCGCGCCATGAAACACATCTCTGCCCACTCGCCCCGCTGCTTGCGGTTCTTGATATCGATTCCTCGATTTGTCATGAAGTTTTTCCTGGGAAATGCTGGATGGGTTGGGTTCCGGCCAATAAAAAGGCGCGACCTGGAGGCCGCGCCTTGGTTAATCTCTATATTCTTGTTATATCAGATTGAAATAGGAACTATGACATGATTTCTGAATTTATTTTCCCAATGGATGCATGAGGATAGGCCGGATCGGGCCGGTTTTGCCTCTTGACAAGAATTTGGGGTTCCGCCCTCAAGGCGCACCCTTTCGAAACATTGCATAAAGGAACAGGCAACGAAACAGCAGGTCCCTCCACTCTGCTTTCATCCCCTTTGGGGATGAGAAGCTCCGGTCGGGATGACAATTTTTACGGGCGAGCACGTTGGGGCTCGGCGGCGGGTCTGGTTACCAACGGCACTTTCCTCTCCTCGCTGGGCGCGCTACAGTTCGCCCATGTCTACCACCACGACCAAGAAGAAATACCGCTGCATGCAATGCGAAATGACGGAAGACCGTTGTGACTGCGAGAAATACTGCTGCCTTTGTCAATCGCTGATGGAAATCCGCCTATGCGAAGATGGCCTGTACTATTGCAAGCCCTGCCGCGAAGCTTGCGATTATAAAGTTTCGGAGTCGGGGTCGGGGTCCAGCTTTTAGGGTTTGGCTGCTGGGTTCTGGATCGTGCGCTAACCTTCGCTGCTGGTCCTGCGTCTCACGGGAGAATAATGGGGTAATATTTTCTCGCGGGAGGTACTGGCCATGTCGACGACGTCGCCGTCACGGACAGTTGCGGTTGTGCAGACTCAGCCATCCTCCTCGCTCGCCGGTGTCGTCTCCGGCCGCATCGTTTCGCTCGACATCATGCGTGGCCTGGTTATGGTCATCATGGCGCTCGACCATACTCGGGACTTCTTCAGCATTCTCCGCTTCGAGCCCGAGAATCTTGCCCAAACGTATTACGCCTTGTTCTTCACGCGCTGGATTACCCATTTCTGCGCGCCCTTATTTTTCTTTCTGGCAGGGACCGGAGCGTTCTTCTATGGCCGGCGTAGAACACCGCAGGCGTTAAGCCGCTTTTTGTGGACGCGCGGACTGTGGTTGATTGTCATCGAGTTCACGGTGGTGGGAACGGCATGGACGTTCCTTTTTCCCTGGGGATTTTTCGCCGTCATCTGGTGTCTGGGGGCTTGCATGGTCCTGATGGCGGCGATTGTCTGGATGCCTCTGCGCTGGGTCGCGGCGTTCTCCGGAGTCTTGATTCTCGGGCACGATCTGCTGGATCCGGTTCGGCCGAAGCAGTTTGGTTCTTTCGCGTGGCTGTGGACCATCCTGCACGTCAGAGGCGGATTATGGGTGCCTTTCTTGCACATACGGAGTTTTGTTCTGTTTCCGCTGGTGCCATGGGTGGGAGTAATGGCGGCGGGTTATGTCTTTGGCTCGGTTTATCTGTTGGAGAAAGAACGGCGACGGAAACTCATCGCACGAATTGGGCTTGGGTTGACCATTGCGTTTGTGTTGCTGCGCTTGACCAACCTGTATGGAAATCCGCCGGTTGGCTTGGGCGGCGTCTCTCAAGGACCGTGGCATGTCCAGCCTACGGTTGAAAAGACGGTGATTCTTTTCCTGGATGTTGAGAAGTATCCGCCGTCTTTGCAATTTCTGCTGATGACGCTTGGGCCGTCTCTTCTGTTGCTGGCTTGGCTTGATAAGAAGCTTGACCAAAACGGCGGGCAAAGGATTTCACCGGCGCTGTCGCCGCTGTTGACGTTTGGGCGCGTGCCGATGTTCTTTTACATTCTGCATCTGTATCTTATTCACTCGCTGGCTGTCCTGGTGGCAGCTCTATCTCACCAGCCGGTGGATTGGCTCTTGCACGGCGGGTTTATATTCGGCGCTCCGGACGATTGGGGATACAACCTTCCCTTTGTCTACCTGATGTGGATCACGGTGGTGGTCAATCTTTATTTCCCGTGCCGGTGGTATGAGGGGGTCAAGCAGCGGCGGAGGGATTGGTGGCTGAGTTATATGTGAAGAGGCAAGACCGCCCGCGACACAGATCTTGCGACTAGAAGTTCAGGGCTTGGGAAACGAACTCCTGCGCCGTCGCATCCGGCGACCTCTTGAGCAAATATCTTCGGTCGCGGAGAGAAACCGGGAGCGCGGAGGGATCGATGTCCTTCGAAACAACCGGGATCAAAGGCTTGCCCATGCCCATGGCCGCGCCGATCTCGAAAAAGAGGTTGGGGCGATTTATGGTGTCGGGCGTAACCAGCAGCGCAATAACGCTGCTCTGGCGCAACCCTTTCTCAATCGCTTCCGTCAGAGAGTGCCCTTGGTGATTGGAATTGGAATCGAGCCAAACTTTGACGCCGCGCTGCTGAAGCGAGCTGGCGAATTCCCGCGTCCAGCCCTCATCAGAGAACGAGTGCGAAATAAAGACTGTTGGCTTGTTCATAGGCACCCAGATTCATTCTACGCCTTTGCCGCTCGAGTCCGGAGTTCTTTCAGGTAAGTACCGATCTCATTGAGATCGACGAGATTACGCTTCTTGATCAAGACCGGAATTCCAGGCCGGGACTGCAGCTCCTGAGGAGTGATGCCGTGCAGGATCGCCACGATCGGAATGCGGCGTCCCCATGCGCCCCAATCTCAGCCCAGATGTAGGGCCGATCCAGCGCCCAAGGTGTAAGAAGCACCACTAGTTCGTGGGCCTTCGAGAGGAATTTCAAGATTGCGTCCTCGAACTCCGCACCAGTTTCAATATGAGCTTCATCGAGAAAAGGTTCCGCCCCACAAGCGCTCATTTCGCGGGCAATCTGTTTGGCAACCCAGGTGTCACGACTGCTGTGGCTTAAGAACACTAGCCTCTTGCCACGTCGCTTCTTTCGTTTCGTCCGCTTCATATGACCACAGCTTCTTTGTATTCACCAAACACTCTGCGCATGGTGTCGGCTATCTCGCCTACCGTGGCGTACGCTTCCACCGCGCCTACGATTTGGGGCATCAGATTTGAGCCGGAGCGGGCGGCATCTTCTACTCGGTTGAGCGAATCCTTCCAAGGTTGAGCATCGCGGCGGGCGCGCAGGGCGCGCAGTCGTTCGACCTGCTTGCGCTCGAGGGATTCGTCGATGTGCAGCGTGGGGATGTGCTTTTCTGCCTCCACCGTGAATCGGTTTACTCCCACCACGACAGCCTCGGCGCGATCTACCTGTTGCTGAAATTCGTAGGCAGCATTCTGGATTTCCTGTTGCACGTAGCCGCGCTCGATGGCTTTCAGCATGCCTCCGAGTGCCTCGATCTTGTCCAGATAGTCCGAGGCCCGCTGCTCAATCTCGTTGGTCAGGGTTTCAATGTAGTAAGAGCCGGCGAGTGGGTCGACGGTCTGCGGCACTCCGGATTCGTAAGCCACGATTTGCTGGGTGCGCAAGGCAACGCGCGCCGCCTGCTCAGTGGGCAGGGCCAGGGCCTCGTCGAAGGAATTGGTGTGCAGGGATTGGGTGCCGCCGAGAACCGCCGCCAAGGCTTGAATCGCGGTGCGGGCGATGTTGTTTTCTGGCTGCTGCGCGGTGAGCGTGGAGCCGGCGGTCTGGGTATGAAAGCGCAGCATCCAGGAACGGGGATTCTTGGCTTTGAAATGCTCGCGCATGATGCGGGCCCACATGCGGCGAGCGGCGCGGAACTTGGCGACTTCTTCGAGAAAGTTGTTGTGCGCGTTGAAGAAAAACGAAATGCGCGGAGCGAATTTGTCGACATCGAGCCCGGCGTCGATGGCGGCCTGCACGTACGCGATGCCATTGCCCAGGGTGAATGCGACTTCCTGCACCGCGGTGGATCCGGCTTCGCGCAAGTGATAGCCGGAGACGGAAATCGTATTCCACTCAGGGACGTTTTCGTGGGTCCACGCGAAGAGGTCGGTGATGATGCGCATCGCCTGCTTGGGCGGGTAGATGTAGGTTCCGCGCGCTATGAACTCTTTCAGGACGTCGTTTTGAATCGTGCCCGAGAGTTTACGGATGTCCGCACCCTGGCGGCGGGCGACGCCGACATAGAGCGCAAGCAGGATTGAGGCGGTGGCATTGATGGTCATCGAGGTGGAAATCTTGGTCAGTTCGATGCCATCGAAAAGGCGCTGCATGTCTTCGATGGAATCAATCGCGACGCCGACCTTGCCGACTTCGCCTACGGCTAGCGGGTGGTCGGAATCCAATCCAATCTGCGTGGGAAGATCGAAGGCTACCGAGAGTCCGGTGGTTCCGTTGGCTAGCAGGTACTTGTAGCGCTCGTTGGATTCCTCCGCGTCGCCCATGCCCGCGTACTGGCGCATGGTCCAGAGGCGTCCGCGGTGCATGGTGGCCTGCACGCCGCGAGTGAATGGATAATCGCCGGGGTAGCCGACCTGCTGATCGTAGTCCCAGGTTTCGAGATCGGCCGGGGTGTAGAGCGGGTGGACGGGAACGCGGGCGTCGGTCTGTATGGCGGACTTTGTTTTCTCGGTCATTACGAGAACTTTAAACCACAAAGGACACAAAGGTACACAAAGGAAAGCCAGGCCTACTGCGGTGCGGGCCGCCGTTACCTATATGGGAAGCTTACGCCGGGGAACTACTTCCGCGCGTTTTCGCCCTCTTTGTACATGTACTTGATGGAGGGCTTGTAGATCATCAGGTTGGGGGAACCGTTGCAGTTCACCTTGAGGCAGCTCTTGTCGTACCACTCGATGACACCGTGGATTTCTTCCCCATCGCGGAGCACAATCACCATCGGAGTACGAGCCTGCATCTGCTTCTGATAATAGAAATTCTCGGCGTTGGTTTGCTCCGGAGGGGCAGCCCTGCGGCCGCCATTACGGTCATTTCGATCGCGGTCGCTAGGGCGCTCGGGACGATCACGGCGCTCTCCGACGGGTGCCGACGAATGGTTGTGGTCGGTGCGGTTCAGGGAAGGGCGAATCAGCTTCCGGTTGGCAAAGCTTTCGGGTTCGATCGTCCGTTCGTCCGACATGGAATCAACCACATCTTTCATAACCATGGCACCACCTGTTCGACACGCTTTTTTACGCGGGCCACAACCCGGCGCGACTGTGATTGTGGGTTTTGAAGGCGTGAACTTTCCACTACCCTAGCACAGGAGCCGGAGAGATGACAATCCTCAACTTGTTCGAGCAGTGGGTCAGTTTCGCGATGCCGGATAAAACCATAAACCACAAAGGACACAAAGTTCCACAAAGGCTTTGGGTGGCGGAGATTTCCTTGTTGCACCTTAGTGCCCGTTGTCGTGAAAGCTTGAGACCCTCGGACAGAAAGCAAAACGAATTAGAGTAGTAATTGGCCTCCCGGTGTACATTGTGCCCCAACGGCTTGGGAAGTGTCTGGGTCACGGTTGTTTCCTCGACACTGACTGGGATGATAGAAGATGGGGGCTGCCGGGTTTTCCGCTTATTCCCTTGGCTGGATACCGAATTTACAAGCTGGTGACACCCCTTTGACAACTGTTTCTTGGATAAGGGATTAATGTCTTCGGTCGCAGTTTGGAGGGGTCTTTCATGTTTTCGACTGCGAAAAAGAGGCCGCAAAGCGCGGTTCCTTGAAACAATGCCGCCGCCGGTACGATCAAGATCGAACTGACTCTGTGGCCTCCAATTCGGCGGAGGAATTGCAGCTAAAGGAAACAAGAACTAACCGTTCTTCGCTGCAAGAGCTGACCTGCGAGCTGGATGGCACTTTCGGAGTGATCGAAGTCAGTACTGAATGTTGCGACCAAAAGCCGACTGGAATCTTGTTTTCCACTAATCCGCAAACATTTTCAACCTCGGGAAGGTTACGCGCAACACTACTTCATTGTTGTTGAACCGGCGCACCGACCTGTGTTTAGCTTGATTGGGCGTCAGTTAACGAATTAGGAATAACGATGCAGATATTGTTTAGATCTTGGTTATCATCGGTGACGGCTGTACTCGTTGCCATTTGCGTGGCGAGCGGGTTGGCGGTAGCCGCGGGCAAGCCGCATTACCTGGTTACCAATGATGACACCCCGGCACCCCTCGCTACCAGCGTCACCTTCTACACGGTTGGGACCAACGGGCAGCTTCACATGAAAGCAAAAGTGCTGACCGGCCGAGGCGGCATCGCGGGCGGGTATTTTGGGGCCAACCGGGTGAGCGTGCTGAACAACGGGAATGCAGAGTGCGTCTACGCTTCGCAAGCCGTGAGCGGCGAGATCGTGGAAATCTCCGTCAAAACCCTGAAAGTTGTTTCCCATGCGAGTGGCTCCAAGCAAGACACGGGCAGTTCGAACGGGATAGGCATGGCCATCAATAGCCAATATCTTTATGCCAGCTTCACGGACTCGAACACGATCGGAACATTTCAGGTAAAGTCGGGCTGCGCACTCAAGTTTGTGGGCGACATCAATGTTGGCGGGCTGCAGGGCGGATTCATTGACGGAATGGTCCTCCATGGAAACATGATGGTCACCACCTACGGGGACGGCTCGATCGAATCCTTCAACATTTCCGGGGGCATGCCGGCGTCGAATGGCGATGAACAGAACTCCACCGGTTCGCGCCGCGGGAATACCTACCCCAACGGCATTGACATCACGCAGGACGGGCACTATGCCATCTTTGGGGACACCGCCACGTCCACGGTGATCGAAGTCTCTGATATTTCTTCCGGCAAGTTGACCCCGACGGTGGTCTATCATCTGGGAAACGGAATTAGTTCCAGCAACATCCGGCTCAGTCCGGATGAGACGCTTCTCTACATAAGCAACACTCAAGGGGACAGAATTAGTGCCGCTTTCTTTGACAAGAATACGGGGAAACTTTCCAAGGGCTGCGCCTCTGGCTACCTCAAAGGCTTCGTGAATGACTGGTCCTATCTCGGAGCATTGGCTTTGGAACAGAGCACCGGCACCGGAGGAACGGTGTACGTGGCGGAATTCGGCGCACCGTCCTGGATCGGGATGATTCAGGTTACATCGTCGGGCGGCAAGTGCACGCTGACGGAGGCTTCAAGTTCGCCCGTGGCCGACAAGAATAGTCCGGGGTTGTTGTCGATTGGAACTTTTCCGCCCCGGTCGTTCTAACTTGGGGCAGGGCACGTTTACCTGTTTGGGTTTGAGACAAATGAGGGAGTTGGATATGCGCTCTGTATGCAGATGTTTGCTTGCGATTCTGGTGTGTGGGTTTTCTTTCTTGATGCTGGAGGCGCAGTGTCCCAAGCGTCCCGATGTGGGTGTTCCCATCAAGGATGCTCTGAGCCTCACAAGTACGAATGGCGTTCTTAGCGCCGATTTGACTATGAAGCACTCGGTCGATCAATCTGGCTATACCCACTATTGCTACATCTACGATTCGGCTAAAGGGGAGGTGGAGGCGCCGACGTTGCGCCTCAACCAGGGCGACACTCTCGCTCTCGACGTCAAAGATCGGATCGATGTCGATGACTCAGCCGGGATGATGGAGATGCCCGCCACGGGCAAGACCTGCGGCGACGGCGGCGCAATGATGTTGTCTTCGACCAACGTTCACTTTCACGGTCTGAATGTGCCGCCGAAGTGCCATCAGGATGACGTGCTAACCACTTTAATTCAACCCGGCAAGCCGGCCTTCAAGTTTAATATCCAGATCCCCAAGAACGAACCGCCCGGGCTCTATTGGTACCACCCGCACGTGCACGGCTTCACCGAATTCCAGGTCAATGGCGGCGCGGCGGGGGCGCTGATTGTGGAGGGGATGGAAAAGCTTCACCCCGAGGTAGCTGGGCTGACAGAGCGCGTGTTCGTGATCCGCCAGCAATACCTGGTTCCCTGGGTGCCGGGACCGTACCAACTGACGATTAATTATCAATTGGCGGCCTATCCTACCTTCCCTTCTCCCATCATCAAAATGAAGCCCAACGAGAAACAGTTCTGGCGGGTGGCAAACGCTACGATCCAGGATTTCATGCCGCTGCAGGTGTGGTTTAATGGCAAGCCACAGAAATTAAAAGTAATCGCTCTCGACGGATATCCTCTTGCCAAGGCCAGATTCCAGGACACCATTCTGGTGCCTCCGGCCGGACGGGCGGAGTTTATTGTGCAGGCTCCTCCTGAGAACAACGAGGCAGTTTTCATTTCGCTGGGTTATTCAACGGGCCCCACGGGGAATCCAGATATTGAGCAACAACTGGCCAAGATCGATGTCAGCGGCGGTGAAGATGAAAAGGCGGACGCGACGCAAGAAGCAAAAACTGTTGAACCCGCGCACGCCATGACGATGAGCAACATCAAGTTCGCTGGACTGAGCCAACTGAAGCCAACCACGCAACGGAAACTCTACTTCTCCGAGGAGTTTGGCGGCACCAACGGCCCCATCCAGTTCTACATCACGGTCGACGGACAAAAGCAGAAGGTTTTCGAGCCCAACGAAAAACCCGTGATCACGACTCACGTGGGCGCGATCGAAGACTGGTACATTGAAAACCGTGCCCTGGAGACTCATGCCTTCCACATGCACCAGATCCACTTCACCGTGATGGAGGTGGATGGAAAGCCGGTCAAGGATCAGGACTTGCGCGACACCATCGAGATTCCGTTTTGGGAAGGGCCGGGTCACCCTTACCACAGCATCAAGGTGCGCATGGATTTCCGTGATCCCACCATTGCGGGGACTTTTGTGTTTCACTGCCATATCCTGCTGCACGAGGATCTGGGCATGATGCACAAGATTCTGGTTCTGCCGAAGTAAATGGTTGTGGGGATCATTCTAGGAGGGGTAAGACAGATGCGAAAGAGGATGGTGTTTGTCCTGGGCAGCGTGCTTTTGCTTGTCGCTGGATACGTGGCTGGAAATAGGAACGCGACGGTTGCCTATGCCGGGCCACCGGTTCAGGGTACCGTGCCAAAATCGTATGGCCGTCTGGTAACGGCGATTGCGGACCAGATAGGAACCGGCCTCATTTTCGAAGGTAGTGACGGCGTGATTCGGTTCGTCAGCATTACCGGCATGAAAGAGGGAGAGCTGGCGCGTTATGACCAGACGCCGACCCACGGTGGTATTCCCAAATCATATGGTCGCCTGGTAACAGCGGTCGTCAATCCCGAGGGAACTGGCCTGATTTTCGAGGACAGCGAGGGAGTGATTCGGTTCGTCACCATTACCGGCAAGAAAGAGGGAGAATTGACGCGGAACTGACCCCTCGCGGCTGGCCAATCAGGCGTTCTTATTTGTCGATGCCGGGTGCGGTTTATGCTCACAACTTGGCGTATTCAGACAGGAGTCCCGCAGCATTAGCCGCTCCACTGGCTTGCCTCCCACGATGTGGGATTCGATGATTTCATCGACATCCGCCAGCGTGACCCCGCCGTACCAAACTGCTTCGGGATAGATTACGATGTTCGGACCATGCTCACACTGATCCAGGCATCCGGATTGATTCGCCCGAACCCTGCCTCTTAGTCCTCGCTCCGCCAGCTTTTGCTTGAAGAGTTTCTGCAACTCGGCTTTCGCAGCTGGATCGCAGCAGCCGCGCGGATGTCCTGGCGGGCGCTGGTTCCCGCAGATGAAGATATGTTTCTCAAACTTGGGCATGAGAACAATTTACAGGATGTGGCTGGATTCGTGCTGCGGCGAGACCGATCTAACCACGAAGGATACGAAGTTACACAATAGAGGCCAAGGGCTTTACCGACTGGATGGACTGCTAGAACTGGGCCCATAGATGCTGGAACCCACCTAGCGCTTCTGCTTAGACAATTGTCAACATGGTTTCAGTCAGATCTCGGCTGAACTTCTCGTTCAAGGCCCCCGTATCTAGCAGTATGTCCGACTCGGGGTTGGAGTCGATTGTCTATCACGGGAGAGGAAACCAAATGAAGAAGTTCACATGGACAAGCGTTGTTGTTCTGCTCAGTGCCGCGGCTGGATTCGCCCAAAGTCCATGCACTCGCAGTGCCCCCCTCACAGACCAGGAGCGCCTTGTGCGAGAGGAGATACAGTCGAGGATTGACGAATCCATTGAAGCCGGCGAGGCCAAGGATGTGGCTGCGAAAATGCACTACTTCGCGCCCGACTTGACCCTCAAGCTGGTGGATGGAAGCGTTCTCGACCGAAAGCAGATAGAAGAAGGGATGAAACGCGACAGCGATTGGACCTTGTCGGTGAGCGATCAGACAACGATCAGGATCGAGTGTTTCGAGCTAAAAGGAAAGGAAACTGTTCTGGTCACGGACCAGCACTTCGTCCGGACAGTGCCGGATCGCAAGGATGGCAGCCCGCACGAGTTGATTACCAACGTGAAGCATCGCGAGACCTGGGTATACACCGAGGCTGGGTGGTTGACGAAGCGAGTGGAGGAACTGCAGCAAGGCCCCACCTATCTGGACGGGAGACCCTACGAAGAATAGTCGGGCGAGGAGCGCCCGGCTTATGAGATCGCTTCTAGTCTTTCAACGGAACCATTGCCTGATCGCCCCGGCAGAAGGTCGCAACACGCTGCAGGCCGCCATTTGGCTGTTTCAGCAACATGACTGGACCATAGCAGAACACGGCATGACCATTTTCTGCCATGTACCAGATCCCGCCCTGGCGGGCGTGGGTTGCCGCAGGGTGATCAAGCAGCGGACGCTGGGGCGCCGCGACCTTGGAACCGGGCAGAAACAGTGCCAGTAGTAATGTTGCCAGGGCTTTCATCCGCTTCGCCTGGCCCTGAAATTCAGATCGTTTTCACGATCCTGCGTCCGTCCACAATGTCCGCAATTCCCAAAGGCGGTCTGGGTGGGACCGGCTTCTTGATTTTGCCTGCATTGTGGCTGCTCTGGGCAGCGCCTCCGGTTGCGTCCTGGGTCATTGGGGCCTGGTTCATTGGTACCTGGGTCATGGGAGCCGGGAACGACGGGGATTGCGCCTGGGAGCGAGTTCCTGCCCCAGCCTGGGCCTGGGCTTGGGCATATTGCTTTTGAAAGACCTTACCTTTAAGACTGCTGAGTTCCGTGCTGTCGTTGAGCAAAGACGTGATTAGGGAACGCTGCGAAGCAATCGTCCGATCTTGCTCGACCGCCAGCAGGGACATTAAGCCATAAGAAACGAGGAACAGAACGATGAGAAGGGGCAGCAGAGAATGCTTGCTCTTGGGCTTCGGCTCGGGCAACGCCCGCGGAACCGCAACAACGGCGTCTTGCGTCCAGCTTAACAATTGAGACCCCGATCTGCGCCCCAAGGCAGCGGGCATGGGGAGAAATGCAGATTGAACGCCATCGCAGCAGGCTTTCGCAAACCATTTGAAAACCGTTACTTAGCCATAATCACCGCGTGAGCGACACCTTCCACAGGTGCAACCCGATGCACATTTAGGTAACAGAAATGGATTATCGCCGGTGCCTTGCAATCCGAAAATAGCGTTGAGAACGACCGGGACTCGGCCGGACCATCGTGCTGTTTTTCATCTGAAATTAACGATGATGAGGCGTCCGAGGCCTTAGGGTAAGAGATCAGAATTCATACAATGTAAGGGCGGTTATGGCTTGCAGGTCGTGCGTCTCGGTCAACCAGACGGATTTTGGCGCGGAAATTAACATTCACTTTCCTGGACTGAAAGGTATTGAGAAGCCTGCCGTCTGGGTATTTCCGAAACTTACGGTTTGCCTGGATTGCGGATACGCGGAATTCGTGATCCCCAAAAACGAACTGCGGCGCCTTGACAAGGACGCTGCGGCTTAGCCTTTACAGCTCCAGGCCCTCAGCCTCAGGCCCGTTCGGTCACGTCGGACTGTACGCCCCAGGTCAAGACCAGTTTGCCGTCAACCACTACTCCAGTCATGCTGTTCAGAAAGACCTTGGGGCTTCCGTGGGAGTCCAATTCGTAGGATTTCCTCTGCAACACTCGATAGCCAGAGCGGATGAACGCGCGGGTGAGTTCAATATTTTGCGGATCATCGGGCGTTACCATCTCCGCCAGGCGCTTGCCGATCAGATCGCGCGCCGATTTCAGTCCATACATCCGGGCCTGGGAATCGTTGCAGTCCGCCACATAGGAGTCACAGATAATGCGCTGGATTTGCTCTTCCTCAGGCAGATCCACGGGCATCGGCGAGTCCATCTCCACGCAAAAGATGCCGTCGCAGCTCTCGTCCACGAACAAGTGATAGGTTTCAGCGCTGTCGCGGAGCCTCTCCGGCGCGTCCATAACGCCGGTGAACCCCCGAGCCAATTCCCTGCTGGCGAACTGTTTGCCCTGAAGAACCGCTTCCACAGCGGTCAGCAGCTCGCTGCCCGCCTGGGTCTTAACCACATAGCCCCACGCGCCCAAGCGGAAAGCCTCGTCCACCACATCGTCGCAAGATTCTTGGCTCAGGAAGAGAATTTTGGACATGGGGACAAGCTTGCGGATTCTCCGGGCGGCTTCGATCCCATTTAGCTTCGGGAGCCCGATATCGAGCACGATCAGGTCTGGTCGCAGTTCCTCGGCCTTCTGAACCGCTTCCAAGCCGTCGGCGACGTCGGAGATGACCCGCAAGTCCGGCTGTTTCTGGAGCGTCGAGGAGACGAAACGACGCCAAGGTTCCAAATCATCCACGACGAGAACGCGAACCAATGACATGTTTTCATCACCTGAGCATTGTCGAAGCCCACATTAGGCTGCTTCGCTTGCCTGCGGAATGGCCCCCACGTGCTATTGAGCGGCACCATCGGGCGATAACGGCGTGCGACAACCCATGCGGCACAACGGTCTACTCTGGTCCATTGCCCAAGAGGAATCAAATAGCAAAACTACTAGGGGTAGCCCTGCATTTGATCGGGGCAAGGTCAGAATCGGACGACACTTGGGTTTAGAATACTAATGAGAGGCTCTCCGTGGCCACTCTACGCGATATTGTCAACCAGCAGGTGCGCGAAGGCGAGCTTTACGAGAAGCTCGACCGCAATCGGGTGCGCTGTTATGCCTGCGGCCATTGCTGCCCAATCCCTGAGGGGCAACCGGGCGTCTGCAAAGTTCGCTACAACCGAGGGCGGCACGCTGTACGTACCCTGGGGATATGTCGGCGGGGTGCAGTGCGATCCCATCGAGAAGAAGCCGTTCTTTCACGCCTATCCCGGCGCGCTGGCTTACAGTTTCGGAATGCTGGGCTGCGATCTGCATTGCGCCTATTGCCAGAACTGGGTCACCTCGCAAGCCCTGCGCGACCCGCATCGCGGTTTCGCCGCCGCTACGAAGCATCGCCGGAGGCGCTGGTTCGGCGACGCCTTGCGGCAAGGCGCGAAGGTTCTGGTCAGCACTTACAACGAGCCTCTGATCACCAGCGAGTGGGCGGTCGCCGTGTTCAAGGAGGCCAAAGCCGCAGGCTTGTCACCGGCTTCGTCTCGAACGGCAACGGCACGCCGCAAGTGCTGGAATACCTGCGTCCGTGGGTGGATCTCTATAAAGTCGATCTGAAGAGTTTCGACGACCGCCACTACCACGAGCTCGGCGGACGCATTGGGCCGATTCTCGAAACCATTCGCAGCCTGCACCAGATGGGTTTGTGGCTGGAGATCGTCACGTTGCTGATCCCCGGCTTCAACGATTCCGACGATCGAGCTGAAGCGGCTTGACGGAATTTCTGGCGAGCGTTTCTCCCGACATTCCCTGGCACGTAACCGCATTCCACAAAGATTACAAGATGGACGATCCCGACGACACCCGGCCCGCAGACCTGCTGCGCGCGGCCGAAATCGGGAAGCAGGCCGGCCTGCGCTATATTTATGCGGGAAACCTGCCGGGCATGGTGGGCGACCTCGAAAACACGAGCTGCCATAACTGCGGCGATACTTTGATCAAGCGGCGCAGCTACTTCGTCGAAGAGTACCGCCTGACGGCCGAATGGCCGGTGTCCATCCTGCAACACGGCGATTCCGGGCCGCTGGGCGCCCAAATTCGACGGCCAGATTACCGATCGTCCTTTCTTGCCGCGCCAGAGCTCACGTTTAGTTACAATCCTCAGCTAGGCTCAAAGCTTATCTTCATGCGGAAACTGCGAATTGCGCTCGCTCTGGGATTTCTGTTCTTTGCCGCCGCCTGCTCGCCCCGCGACTTTCTCACGCGGCGGCTCGCTTCCGACCTGATCGCCAGTTCCGACACGTTCAAGAGCACGCAACAGTTCGGGTTTCGGACCGGTGTCATTTCGAATAAAGATTACATTTCGCCCGAGTATCTGGTATTGCAGCGCCGGGGCTGGATCACCGGCGCAGTTTCCCTTGCCCACCCGACGTTACTCCTCCTCCATGTTGGCAGGTTGCGCTCACTCCAATGGGAGTTGAGACCTTTCACGATCTGATCCCCAGCGGCGCGGCCGATTCCCAATACTTCAACGTGCCCGTGGCCCGCAGACAACTGACCGCAATAGCCGGGATCAGCAAAAGTGGCAATGCCGCCGACGTGGACTTCCTTTGGAAGTGGATTCCGCTGAATGAAGTGGGAGCCGCGCTTTATGCCGGTGGCGTGCAGTACAAATCCACGGTGGGGTTCCGCCAATACGACGATGGCTGGCGCGTCATCGAAGGCAGCGCGCCCAAGAGCAACCAGGGCCTCGACGATGCCTTGAAGAACTCCGAACCCGCGCCCTGAAGTTGACACATACGGTCGGCGCTTTACAGCTTGCGATACGTGTTTACAAGCTCCGCCTGCTCACGATATACCTCTGTTTCGGCCCATGACAAAAAGAAGGTTCCTGCTCATCTCTTTTTCTTTTATCGCCCTCCTCGCTCTCACCTTCGCTCGCGCCGCCGATAAACCCAAGCTCACGCTCGATGAGTTTTTCAATTCGGTCGAATTCGACGCGGTCAAGCTTTCTCCCGATGGCCGCTCGATCGTATGGTCACCGACCGCGCCGATTGGGAGCAGAGCATCTATCGCACCGATCTTTGGCTTTACCGGGATGATGGCCGAGGCGGAGGGACTTTGTCGCAGCTCACGCAATCCGGGCGGGATCAGCGCTCCGCAGTGGTCTCCTGACGGACGCTGGATCGCGTTTCTGTCTGAGCGAAGACACCAGCTCCACGGAAGAGCCGGTCGCGCAGCTCTATCTGATTCCGCTGGCGGGCGGCGAAGCATTTCCGGTGACCGAAGGCGATGAGGAAGTGCATTCGTTTTCCTGGTCTCCGGATTCCCGCACACTCTACTTTGCCACGCGCACGCCCTGGACAAAGCTCAGAAAGACGCCTACAAGCAAGAATGGAAGGACGTTTTGCAATACCGCGGCGCCGAACGCGGAGACATGATTTTCAGTGTGGATATTGCAGACGCAATCGCACGGCGTGCGGCGGTCGGGATTGAACCAGACAATTCAGATGCGGAGTCGGGCGCGACTCCCGGCTCCCGAGCTTTGGCCAGCACTCCATGGCGCGTTGATGAATTGGTGGCTGCGCCGGATGGACGAAGATTGGCGTTTGTGACCGAATCGATCTCCGGGCGCGAGGAAAATATCGACGAGTACGAGATTTATACGGTTGACGTGGCCAGAGCAAGCCTGAACCGTCCACCGCAACAGATCACCCACAACCAAGCCGAAGAACAGGATCTGCGTTGGGCGGAGGACAGCAAACATCTTTTCTTCCAGGTGCAATACGGATCGGTCGAGGGAAAGTACAGAGATACCCAGGCCCGGCTGTACTGGGTCGACGCCGACACGGGGGCAACCGAGCGCTGGGCTGGGCAGTTCGACGGGGCCATCTATGAGGCCGCCGTTGCTTCCGCTGGCGGAGTCGTCGCCGCAGGGCGTGTGGGAACAGAACAACAACTATATTCGGCGGCGAAAGCTTCTGGGCCGTTCACCCAGGCAGCGGGCTGGAGCGGCACCTACGAGCATATCGCCACTGCGAAGCACTCGCCTCGCATCGCGTTTGTGCACTCGACGCTGGAAAAACCGAATGAGGTCTATGTCGCCGAGAGCATCGACAAGCTGCAAGACGCACGGCCGATTACTTCGTTCAACAAACTCTTTACCGAGCGTGATTTGCCCAAGGGCAAGCTCTACCACTGGACCGCCGATGACGGCACAAGCATCGAAGGCATGCTGATGTATCCTCCGGGAAAGTTTGAGGCCACGAAGCTGCCGATGTTCGTCGACATCCATGGTGGTCCCGATGACGCCGACGGTAATCATTTCGAGGCCGACTGGTATGTCTGGGACCGCATGGCCGCCACCCAGGGCTGGCTCGTTTTCGAGCCGAACTACCGGGGATCGGAGGGCTATGGCGACAAGTTCCTCATGGGCATCATCCCGAAGATCGTTTCCCGTCCCGGCAACGACATTCTCGAGGGTGTAGATGCGCTGGTGAAAGATGGCGTTGCTGATCCTGCGCATCTGGCGATTGGCGGCTACAGCTACGGCGGCTTCTTGACGAACTGGCTGATCACGCAGACGACTCGTTTCAAGGCCGCGATGACGGGCGCGGGCGCGGTGGAATACGTTGCCAACTGGGGCAACGATGACACCGGGTTTGACGACATCTATTTTCTTGGAGGTTTTCCCTGGGAGACGCCGCGGAGCTATCAAGACGAAGCGCCCATCTATCAGATGAACAAAGTTCGCACGCCCACGCTGATTATCCTGCCTGAGAATGACCAAAGGGTTGCGGCAGTGGATGGGTATCTGCTCGATCAAGCACTGCACACGCTCGGCGTTCCCAGTTCGCTCTTGATATTTCCCGGCGAAGATCACTCTCTGAGCAAGAATCCCTGGCACGGCAAGATCAAAGTGCGGGAAGAGTTGAAGTGGCTGGAAAAATACGGCGGGATCGCTCCCGCCCGCTAACACCGCCAGCTATTCCATGAATTGCCTGGAGAGGCAGAAAGCTCAATTGCACATTGCTGAATGTGCCGCGCCCTAATAGAATGGCTGCCGCTTTCAATCGGTTCAAAACTTGCTTCTCAACAGGAGAGATATGAAAACAAGAACCATTGTTTTAGTTCTGGCTGTGTGCTTCGTTGCAGTCGCTGTGAGCTTCGCCAGCAACCCGAATATGGGCACCTGGAAGCTGAACGAGGCCAAGTCGAACTTTCCCCCGATGGCCCCGAAGAACAACACGGTTGTCTACGAGCCTGCGGGCGATATGGTGAAAGTGACCGTGGACGGCATGGACAGCGCGGGCAAGCCTGCACACAACGAGTGGACGGGAAAGTTCGACGGGAAAGACTATCCCCTTGTCGGCGATCCGAATGCAGACACACGATCGTACAAGAAGATTGACGATCACACGACCGAGTTGACCAACAAGAAAGACGGCAAGGTTACGGCCACTGGCAGAATTGTCGTGTCACCCGACGGCAAAGCCCGCACCGTTACGGTGACCGCAACGGCTGCGGATGGCAAGAAGATGAAATCCACAGCAGTGTACGACAAGCAGTAAGCGGGATCTCCCCCAAGATCTGACCGCGAACGGGATGCCCTTCCGCTGGATTCTGAGAAACGGAAGGGCGTTTGCGGAATGCTCGCAGCCGGCGAAAGCCGGGCACTTTCCCTTGTGAACAGTTTTAACCGAGGATAACTTCCTACTTCGCCGCCGGTTTGGGTGATGTGCTGGCCATCTTCACATTCCGATTGGACGCCTGGTAGCGAGCGATCCCGCTGTACAGCGCTTCCGCAATCTGCTGGCGGTAGGTTGAGCTCTGCAAGTTGTTTTCGTCGGTCGGGCTGCTGACGAACGAAACCTCAGCCAGGATCGCGGGCATCGAAGTCCCGGTCAGCACCACATAATGAGCCTCTTTGACGCCGCGATTGGGCAAGCCAGGATTCTTCGCGGCCAGCATCGCGTACAATGCCCGTTGCACGCTGGCGGCGATCCGCCGCGACTCGTGCACCTTTTCTCGAATATCGACATTCGTCCAATCAATGGTCTTCAGTCCCGCCGCTGCCGCTTCATCCGCTTCTTCGGTTCTCGCCTTCACCGACGAGTAAGTGTTCGTGTAGTAAGTTTCTACACCGCGAGCCGAGGGGAAGTCGCTATAGTTCGCATGCACGGAGACAAAGAGATTGGCCTGAGCCAGGTTCGCAATTTCAGCCCGTTTTTCGAGCGCGAGATAGCTGTCGTCTTTTCGCGTGTAAATGACGTCGGCGCCAAGACGGCTCTCCACCAGTTGCCCGAGCCGTTCCACGATATCGAGCACCAGATCCTTTTCCAACAAACCCTTACGCCCGACCGTTCCCAGATCCCACCCGCCATGGCCGGCATCGAGCACAATTCGAAGCTTCGGCGTGGAGATGGGCGTCGGCACTACCCCGATGTCTATCGGCTTCGATGATGCCGTGGCCTGACCACGTTGCGGACTCTCCTTCAACAGGCCGGGACTAAGTGGCATGGGAAGGTTCAGAGGCTTCTGAGCCATCGCGATCTGATCCGCGGGATTCGCGCTGGCCGGAGGTTGCTTGGTTGCCGATTGGTCCGCGGGAGTCGGGTTCACTGGAGCGAATAGATCGATCTTGGTCCGGGCGCGTGGTGGGGTCCCAAGTTTCCGCACTTCCACCACCAGACGATATGGATTCGGCTCCAAGCTAACCGAGAAATCAGATGCGCCATTGGTTTCGAGCACCACGCGGGTTACACCCGCTACTGGTTGAGCTACGCGAATTCGTTGCAGCAGCGCATCATTCACCGGGATAGTCCGATTGGAAAGCCCCGCTCCCAACGTCGTGTCGTGCAAGTCGAAATAAATTCGCTCCGGATGTGGAAGGCGATGAGCCTCGTACTGCACTTGATCCTGTATATCGATCACCACCGTGCTGGAGTCACCCGACGACCAGTGCCGGATGCCAGTTACCTGAGGCAGCACTCCTGCTTCTTCGGGACTTGTCGGAGGAGCATCGCTCTCTTCTTCCGCAACCGTTTCTGTGGTCGCCGCAGGCGTAGTCGTGGCCGGTTGAGCGATCAGCGCTCCCTGTGCGGCGGTTTGCGGTGTCGCTGTTTGCGTAGCCGGGCTAACGCTGGCTGTCACCGAGCGTCCACGGTGGCCAAGCGTCCACCAAACGCCGGCTCCCAACGCTAGGGCGAACAAGACGACCGCAGCTACCACCGCAAGGCCGGGCCGGGATCCATCGGGTCCTTTCATCTTGCGCTGAGGTGAGTGGACGGTCGCTGGATTTCAAATTCTCCGGCGAAATTGATCCTAATGAAACTGATTCTGAATTCTTTCGAGATTATCTTCTGAACTTGTTTCCGAACTCAGGGGTTCAGCCCCGTGGCCGGTCTTCTCTGCCGCCGGCTGTGTCGCAACCGTCGCAATTTCAGGAGCAGCCACAATGACAGGAACTGGCTCCGGCTCGACTGCGTGGACGACGCGCCGCGAGATCTCGCTCAGCCGGTCTTCTTCCTCCGGCCTCATCGCGGAAAGAATCAGCTCAGCCAACAGCCCAAGACTACGAACATCGCTGTCATTAAATCCGTAGGGCTCGTTCGAGAAAGCCTCCATCAAACCAACGACGCTTTGCTTCGCGGAAAGCGGAACCGCCAGCATAGAGCGGACGCCAAGGCGGCGGCATGCCAGCAGATTTACCCGCGAGTCGGTCTCGGCATCGTCACAGCGCACGATGCGCCCCGACACCAGACATTCTCCGGAAAATCCTGAATTCGGATCGAGCCGGACGCCCGCATCCGGCGCAATGCTCCCCGCCGAAGCGCGGCAAACGATGGCATCGCCTTCCGCCAATGCGATCGCAACACCATCTGCGCCAGTAATTGCCAGGGCGCGCTCCGCCACCAGTTGCAGAACCTCATCCAGGACGAATTGCTCGAGTTGCCAGTCATCCTCTGTGGTCACACGCACGCCGTCGCGGATCTGTTTCGCGCGGCGTGCGCGAATCTGCTGATGCAGGGCAGAGAACGCGAGGAGCGCCTGTAAAGCTTCGTGACCCAAGGTTTCGGTCGGCGATGGAGTTCGGGCTGCGCCTGCGGGAACGTTGACGCCGCTTCTTCTTTGATCAACTCCAGCCCCGCATTGTTCAGACTCGCGCTCATGGAAATAGCGGAAAAAATCTGTCACGTCCTGGTCAACTTTCGACCCGACGCTCCGACGATCAATCTCAGGGGAGGAACTGCTTTTCAATTCATCTATTTGAACTCTCGCGGATGGTCTCTGCGGAGTCCCTTGCCTTCGGCCGTGGCATTACTCGTAAGTTACAGGGGTTTGACAGCAATCGCAATATTTTCCGCGCACGAAGGTAAGGACCACCGCCATGCTCTTTGGTAAGCACGTGGAAACCTTTCCGATTCATAGCTTTCCGAAAACCATTGCGCCCCCTGAAATTGAGCATATCCTTAGTCGTTGGAAGGACTTACAGGTTGTGGCAGGTGAGTGAAGAAAAAAAGAAGTCGGGTTGGCTGTGGCCTTTGGGTGTGGTCGCAACTGGGCTGGGAGCGGCGGGAGTGGTGATCTTCCGCGGTTGCTGGCACAGCAAAATGAGTTGGCCGGTTCGATTCCAGGATCATTCGTACCAGGTTTGCCTCGGCTGCGGCATCAAGCGCCTGTTTGATGAGCAAGCCTTCCGCGCCTACGGACCCTACAGCTACGATCTCAATCGCTTGATTACCCGCGACCGCGCTCGGAAGGATAAGGATGATGTTCATCCTGAAACCGAGCCTACGATTCACCGTACTGCTTCCTGAGGCCCCGAACTGCAAACGCTTGGAACCAACGCGGGTACTCAGGCGCAGCCGCCGGTCGGAGCTAAGATTTAGTCATGGAATCTCGTTCGAATCTCGCCGAATCCGCGGGGACCGAGCCTGCGGGTGTCCGTCGCAACTCGCGGCGCCCTTATCGGCAAAAGATTCGTACTCTGGCGCACGTCAATCTGGATGCGGCCAATGGAGCCATTCTGCGCGATCTGAGTGAATTCGGGATCGCCATGCAAACCGTAACTCCCCTGTCTCCCGACCAGCAGGTTAATCTTCGTTTTGACTTGCCGTCTCCACGCCTTAGCATCGAAGCCGCGGGCCGCATTGCCTGGACCGACGCCTGGGGACAAGCCGGAGTTCAATTCGTCGATCTGCCCGAGCGTTCCCAGCGCTTGCTGAAGGAGTGGGTCTTCATCCAGATTCTTTCTGCCGCCTATCTGTTTGCTCCCTGCGAGACGGCTGCGGTTGCAGGCGATCGCGCCGAGGGCGCCACGGAATTGCTGTTTTCTGCGTCTCCTCGGCCAGCCATTCCGCTCGATCCGCAACCAGCCAGACCCATTGCGCTCCCGCGTCCCGAAGCTCAGCCGCGCGTGCGGCTTCTGTGGTGTCCGGTTCCAATTTCGTTGAAGGCGCTTTCAAGAATGGTCGATGGCCTGATCTTATTCTGTGCAGTCCTCCTGTTCGCTGTGCTGGCGATGGCCATGACCGATGTTCTGCCTACGTGGTGGGTCACCCTGCCGCTCGCGATCGCGGTTGCGGCCGTCTTTGTGGCTCTATATTGGTTCTTGTTTGTATTCTGGTTCAGAAAAACACCCGGAGAGCATCTGGCCAGAATGGCCTGCTTCGAGTTGGGAACCGGAATGCACGGCGAAGAAGAAGATCAGGCACGCTTCCGCTAGCAACGACGAATTCCTGAAGCCTGATTCCTGAAGCGCCGTTCTACTGCGTCAAATACTGCTGCGCCAGCCAAAGTTTCAAGTCGCGCTTCACTTCTGGGCTCATCTCGAGGAAGCGAATTCCGGCGTTGCCCATCTTATCCGTCCAGGCAACTTCTCCTTGAGCCTTCATTTGAACTTTGCTCTCCGGGAGCTGAAAGCTGACTCGCACCGCACTGGGAAAGGCGAGTGGGCGAGATAAGCCGAATCCCAATCCCTCCCTGGCTGAGGTTCATGAGATGAGCCTCGACCTTCTTTCGCGAGCCGCAGCCAATAGATACCGGAAGATCGAGCGCGTGCCGGTTGTAGCGCAGCCTGCCGTCGAGAATCATGTTGCGCGCAGCTGAAAGTGTGCGCACGGCCTGCTCGACTGAGATCGGCTTCTGGAAAACAAATGTGGCGACCGAGTCGCGTAGATGAGTGTGCCCGTTCGAGCCGCTGACAATGACCAGCGGCACCGCGTTCAGCCCTGTCCCCAACCCGCTCAGGAAACTGGTTGTTCCATCCAGGTCGCAGTCGACGATCAGGGCGTCGACTTTCGATTTAGCGAGCTTGGCGCGTGCGCGCTTCGGTTCCGGTTCGACGTCGACACCAATGTGCAAACTGCCAAGGATGCACTCCAGCACACTGACTTCAGCCCAATCGCGAGAGACCACCATAGATGAAAGTGTCATACCGCAACTGTAGTCGGGCGCGTAACTCGGCTATAGATAACGAAGGTAATGAAGGAACAGGCTTCAGGCTTCAGCGGCGGCATTTGAGGGCCTGCACCCAGTGCCGGGAAGTCAGAAGTAAAAGACACTAAGTCCCGCCAGGGACGGCACTCGCCGGCGACAAAGATTTCGATGCCTGAAGCCTGAAGCCTGCTCCCTCACGCCCGCGCCGACTTTTCCTGAGTGCGATACCAATCCACGGTTCGGCGCAGCCCTTCTTCAAAATTCACCTGCGGTTTATATCCCAGATGTTTCTCCGCCCGCGACAGATCGGCCAGAGAGTGCTTCACATCGCCAGCCCGATCCGGACCATGTTTCACCTCGCCGGGATATCCGGTTAGTTTCTTGAGCACATGAAACATCTCATTCAGGTCAATGCGCGTGCCCGTCGCCACGTTGAATACCCGCCCGGCAACTTCGCTCGCAGGCGCTTTGCAAGCCAGCAAATTCGCATGCACCACATTGTCCACGTAGGTGAAATCGCGGCTCTGGCCGCCATCGCCATGAATCGTCGGCTGTTCTCCCTTGAGCATCTGCGTAATAAATTTCGCAAGTACACCCGAATACGGAGACGTCGGATCCTGCCGCGGTCCAAAGATATTGAAATACCGCAGCGCGACCGTTTCCAATCCGTAGCATCGGAAAAAAGACGCCATGTAATACTCGCTCGCCAGTTTCGCCACCGCATACGGAGAAATCGGATTCGGACTCATGTCTTCGCGTTTCGGCAGGGTGGGAGTATCTCCGTATGCCGAAGACGAAGCCGCATAGACCACCCGCTTCACCTTGGCATCGCGAGCCGCGACCAAACGTTGACGGTTCCATCGATATTCGCCCGATTGCTCTCCAGAGGATCCAGCACTGACCTGGGCACCGACGGAATAGCCGCTTCATGCAGAACGTAATCGACGCCCCGGCACGCGGACTTCATCGCATCGAGATCCAGCAAGTCCGCCTCCCTCACATCAATCCGGTCGAGCAATCTCAGCGATGTTGTTTCGCTTTGCCGGTGGAAAAATTGTCGACCCCGCGCACATCGTCGCCCTGCGCCAAGATCGCTCGCGCCAACGCCGACCCGATAAATCCCGCAATCCCCGTAACCAGATAATGACATAGACATTAAATCATAACGGATAAGCCTCGACCCGCGATGATTGCTCGCATCCGGCGCAAATCCGGATCTCCTTACCGATAACTCCGTCTCCTGTCCAGCTCCCGCGCCCGCTGGCGGAGAAAGGAACAATCCTCGCCTCAGGAAATTCCCGGGCGAGGGTTTGCAGAGAGTTGCGCAGCTGATTCCCCGACAGCCTGTCACTCTTCGTGCCAACAATCACGAACGGCCGCCCGCTCGAACTAAAAACTCCAGCAACTGCCGGTCGCTTTCCTGCGGAGGCACATTCACATCCACCAAAACCAGGCACAGCGCCAGCGAAGCCCGACGCTTCCAGATAAGGCTCGATAAAGCGGGCCACTGGCTGGAAATCTCCCGCGAAATCTTGGCATACCCATAGCCCGGCAAATCGGTGAAAATCAGCTCCGGCTGCGGCTTCCCCGCCCAGCGCAGCTCGAAAAAATTAATGCTTCGCGTCCGCCCCGGCGTCGAACTGGTCTTGGCCAGCTTCGCCCCCAGCAGCGAATTAATCACGCTCGACTTGCCGACGTTCGATCGTCCCAGAAACGCAACTTCCGGAAGCGTGGCTGCTGGAAAGTGGCTGGCGTCCATCGCCGACAACATGAATCGTGCCAACACGCGCATGAAACAGTGTGCAGTCTGGCTGGGCAAAGTTGCAAGCAGCAACCGTCCGCGAACTAACCCAACCCGAGCGGCCGCTTGTTGTGGACATCTTCCTCGCGGATCGGCCTCACCTTATGCCACAGAAAAAGAATTCCTGCCACCACCAGCCCAATCCCCAGACTGATCAGGAAAAACCACCGGTAAGCCGGAAACGAGACCAGAAGAATCCCGACCACCGAAACCGAAACAATCAATCCCGTAGCCCCGCTAAACGAAACCCTCCGCTGATGATTGGGTTCCACGCAACACCCCTGTAGAGACGTAGCTCGCTACGCCCCCCGCCGAAACTGTTTGCTCAAAGTAAGCGCCTGCTGCTGATACGACGAACCAATCTGCAACCCGTAAATCTTCTCCGGCTTCGACAGCAAAGGCATGTAAGTCAACCGGCCAACAAACTGTTCATGTTTGATCAGGAACGGCACTTCATGCGCCCGCACCTCCAGCACCGCCCGCGTCCCCTTGATATCGCTCGCTCCATATCCAAAGCCAGGATCAAAAAATCCCGCATAGTGAATTCGAAACTCACCGACGGAGGGATCAAACGGCACCATCTCCGCCGCAAATTCAGGCGGCACGCGAACTCTCTCCTTGGAAGCCAGAATATAAAAATCCCCCGGCTCCAGAATCAAACGCTGCGACCCATGATGCCGAGCCTCCCAGAATTCCTCAGGCGCATAATAATTAATCCTGTCCAGTTCAATCGAGGGAGCGTGCTTCCGCGCCTTGTACGCAATCACCTCGTCGGGAGAGGCCCCTTCCAGATTCACCGTGATTCTCAATCCACGATCCACCGAAGCCTTGACCGGGCTCTCCTCGTCCATGTAAATGAGTTGTTGCTCTTCATCCAACCGCCGAATGCGGCTGTCGGAAGACACCGGATTCCCCCGCACGAAACGCAACTGATTGAGCCGCATCCCCGCCCGCACCGCAACCGTAAACGTGCGCGAAACAATCTCCGCGTAAAGTCTTCCCTTGTAGCCCGGCGCCACCCGCTCGAATTCCACTCCATCGTCGGTAATCAGGCGAATGAAAACGTCCAGCCGCCCGGTCGTGCTCTTCGGATTCGCCTTCCCCGAAATGTCCCGCGGCAAATCCAACTCCTCGAGCAAGGGCACAATATAAACGCATCCCTTTTCGAAAACGGCCGCGCTGGTAAGATCAACCCGCGCCATGCGGAGATCTTTGACCTTGGCTTCGACCTTGCCCCCAGGCCCCGGAAGAAAACTAGCCTGCACCCGATGCGCAATATCGCCCAGCCGCAGATCAAGGCTCGCCGGCTGAATCTGTTCCTCGGTGATCGCCCGGTTGCCAATAATGCGTCCCTTCGCAATCAGCTCCCGAATCGCCTGCGACGGAAGTATGCCCGTGGTGCGTTCCTCGTTTCCCGCACTCGGCAATTCCGGAAACAACCCAACTTCGCCGTTCCTCAACTCGGAACTGGACATGGTTCAAGGCTCCAAATGTTGATGATCTCTGAAAAATGCGGCGCAGCCGCACCGTCCATTCTATTCCGGTTTCAGGGTCGGCGCATTCTCACAAACGCGCGCGTAGCCCCGGACGCCTCGTCCGGGGCCGCGCGAACCGCAACACGATCAGAAAAGGGCAGGCTTCAGAGCTTGCGGAAAACTTTACTTTCGGGTGGCGCAGCGCTTCAGCGCTGCGATAAGAGCCCCGAATGAATGAGGGTTTTAATTCCCGGCGAACGGTTAGACATGACCTCGGTTTTGCCAACAACGATAAGAAAACGAGAGGGCACGACTAGTCGTGCTGCAAGACAAAATGAGTCCGGGCTTTAGCCCGCGGGGAACGTGCTGCCCTACTGATGCGCCGTCGACCCTTCCACCGGAGGCGCCAAAGGCGTAATCGTCTGCGCACCCTCCTCCACTTGAGGCACCGGCTCGGGCAGCGGACGCTCCAAAGCCACCGCCAGCACCTGATCCATGGTATCGACGAAGTGCATCTTCATCGCGTTGCGCAGATTTTCCGGCACTTCGGCGAGATCCTTCTCGTTGTCCTGCGGCAGAATAACCTCGAACAATCCAGCCCGATGCGCCGCCAGAAGCTTTTCCTTCAATCCGCCGATCGGCAACACTTTGCCGCGAAGCGTGATCTCGCCGGTCATCGCCAGATCGCGGCGCACCGGAATCTTGCTCAAAGCGCTGGAAATTGCGGTAGCGATGGTGATCCCGGCGGATGGCCCATCCTTAGGAATCGCGCCTTCCGGCACATGCACGTGAATGTCGATATTGCGATAGAAGTCGCGCGGCAATCCCAGTCGCTGCGCCCGCGAGCGCACGTAAGACATCGCCGCCTGCGCTGACTCCTGCATCACGTCGCCCAGTTTGCCGGTCAAAGTAAGCTTGCCCTTGCCATCGACCACGGTAGCTTCCGTGCTGAGAATCGAACCGCCGACTTCGGTCCACGCCAAGCCGGTAACCAATCCCACTTCGCTGCGTTCGTGCGCCAGCGTATCGCGGAACTTGATCACGCCCAGGTAATCGTTCACGTTGTCCTGCGTGATGGCGATGTTGTAGTCCTCGCCTTCCTTGACCACTTTGCGCGCGATCTTGCGGCAGACGTTGCCGATTTCCCGCTCCAGATTGCGCACCCCCGCCTCGCGCGTGTAAGAGCGGATCAGCCCGGAGATCGCTTCGTCAGAGAACTTGATGTTCTTGTCGGTGAGCCCGGCCTGCACCATCTGCTTCTTCACCAGGAACTGCTTGGCGATCTCGACCTTCTCCTGCTCCGTGTAGCCATGCAGCCGCAGCACTTCCATGCGGTCCTGCAATGCCGGCGGAATGGTGTGGATGACGTTGGCGGTAGCGATGAAGAATACCTGCGAAAGATCGTACTCGACGTCGAGGTAATGATCGACGAACATGAAATTCTGTTCGGGATCGAGCACTTCGAGCAGCGCCGCCGACGGGTCGCCGCGGAAATCCATCGACATTTTGTCGACTTCGTCCAGCATGAAGACGGGATTCTTCGTCCCCGCCTTCTTCATCATCTGAATGATCTGTCCCGGCAAGGCGCCGATATAGGTCCGGCGATGGCCGCGAATCTCGGCCTCATCGCGAACCCCGCCCAGCGACATGCGCACGAACTTCCGTCCGGTAGCCTTCGCAATCGACATCCCCAGCGAAGTCTTGCCCACTCCCGGCGGTCCGACGAAACAAAGAATCGATCCTTTGGGATTCTTCACCAACTGCCGGACCGCGAGAAATTCAAGAATGCGTTCCTTGATCTTCTCCAGCCCATAATGATCTTCGTTGAGAACCTTTTCCGCGCGCGAGATATTGCGGATTTCCTTCGACCGCTTCTTCCACGGCACCGCCAGCAGCCAATCCAGATAATTACGCGAGACCGTAGACTCCGCCGACATCGGCGGCATGGCTTCGAGCTTCTTCAATTCCTGGATCGCCTTGTCGCGCACGTCCTTGGGCATGCCGGCAGCGTCGATCTTCTTCTTCAGTTCGTCGAACTCGCTCTTCTCGCCGCGCCCCAGTTCCTTCTGGATGGCTTTGATCTTTTCGTTGAGGTAGTACTCTTTCTGCGCCCGCTCCATCTGCCGCTTCACCCGCGACTGGATGGTGCGATCCATATTCAGCTTCTCAATCTCGATGTCGAGCACATCGCCGATCCGGCTCAACCGCTCCGCGGGATCGAAAATCTCCAGTAGTTCCTGTTTCTCTTCGATGGAAAGCTGCAGATTGGCGGCGATGGTATCCGTAAGCTTCGCCGGATCTTCCATGCGCACCGCCGCGATCATGGTTTCGTAGTTCAACGACTGGCAAAGCTTCACATACTGCTCGAACAGGCCAGTCACCCGCTGCATTCCGGCTTCAATCTGCGGGTTGGTCTCGACCGCATAGCGCGCCAGCCGAACCGAGGCCTGCATGAACCCCTCGGTTTCGGTGACCTGCAGAATCTTGCCGCGCTCAATGCCCTTCCACCAGCACCTTGATATTGCCGTCGGGCAGCTTCAGGCTCTGCACGATGTTGACGACCGTCCCCACCTGATAAATCTCGTTGGGCTTGGGTTCGTCGATGCTGGCATCGTGCTGGGTCGCCAGAAAAATCTTCTTGTCCGCGGCCAGCGCCTCTTCGAGCGCATGCACGCTCGACTCCCGTCCCACCACGAACGGCGTCATCATGTAAGGAAAGATGACCACATCCCGAATGGGCATCATGGGCAACTTCTTAGTCTCGAATTTTTCTTTGGATGTGGTCACTGGTTCTCCCAAATTCGCTTCTGGCTTCTAGCTCCTGGCTTCTTGCTAAACATCTCTATCACGCTGTCATCCTGAGCAAAGCGAAGGATCTATGCATTCCTACTCTCACATTAGAAACTCGTTATCCCAAGCCGGTTCAAGCTAGCAGCCAAGAGCTAGCAGCTAGAAGCTTCTTTACCCTGCCTTCTCCATCATCGCGAAAGACGCACTATGCTTCTCCACCATCTGCTGCGTCACTTCGAATTCCTTTACCTTCTTCTGACTCGGCAAATGGTACATCAAATCCAGCATCAATTCTTCCAAAATCATGCGCAAGCCGCGCGCCCCCACCTTACGAGCCATGGCCTGCCGCGAGACCGCCCGCAGCGCGTCCTCGCTGAACTTCAGCCGAACATTCTCAAACTCGAACAACCGCTGATATTGCTTGACGATAGCGTTCTTCGGCCGGGTAAGGATCTCAATCAGGGCAAACTCGTCCAGATCCTCCAAAACGCCCACCACCGGCAGGCGCCCAACGAACTCCGGAATCAGCCCAAACTTGATCAAGTCCTCGGGCTGCACGTCGCTGAGCATCTCGAAATTCCGCTTGCGCGCCACTGCCGGCTCCTCGGTCTCAGCTCTCTTCACCCACCTTGAAGCCCAGCGATTTCTTGCCCGCCCGCCGCCCGATAATCTTCTCCAACCCGACGAACGCGCCCGCCGCAGATAAACAAAATGTTGGTGGTATCGACCGGAGTGAATTCCTGATGCGGATGCTTGCGTCCACCCTGCGGCGGAACATTGGCGATCGTCCCTTCGAGAATCTTCAGCAGCGCCTGCTGCACGCCTTCGCCGGAAACATCGCGGGTAATGGAAGGGTTCTCGTCCTTCCGCCCGATCTTGTCCACTTCATCGATATAAATGATGCCCGTCTGCGCCCGCCCCACGTCGCCATCCGCCGCCTGCAGCAGCTTGAGAATGATGTTCTCCACGTCCTCGCCGACGTACCCTGCCTCGGTCAAAGTAGTCGCGTCCACGATCGCGAAAGGCACATCCAGCATCCGCGCCAGCGTTTGCGCCATCAGCGTCTTGCCCGTTCCCGTCGGGCCGATCAGCATGATGTTCGACTTCGTCAGCTCGATCCCGTCGCTGGTCCGCTGACGGTTCATGTAGATCCGCTTGTAGTGGTTGTAGACCGCGACCGCCAGCTTCTTCTTGGTCTGCTCCTGCCCGATTACGTACTCATCGAGGAAGGTCTTCACTTCTTGCGGCTTGGGAAGAGTGTTGGGTGTTGCTGGCGGCAGGCGTCGCGGCGCGGTCATCTTCCAGGATCGAATTGCAGACCGCCACGCACTCATCGCAAATGTAGGCCCGGGGATAGTCGCTGGGCGATGAAATCAGCTTGGCCACCGCGTCCTGCGATTTATGGCAGAACGAACAGCGTAAGATTTCCTCAGTGCCTGTTCTGTTTTTCACTCGGCTTAACTCCTTGTTTCCCTAACCTCGTATTACCTTACCTCCGGGTTCCCTAGCGCTCATTGCCCGTGGGCAAGCGGGGAGAGATCTTTTTGACGCCGAGACCTCCCGAATGCAATCGGCGAATGCCGATCATACCCTTATCTGGTCTTATAGATGATATCGTCTATGATTCCATATTCCTTAGCCTGCTGCGCGTTCATGATGAAGTCGCGCTCCACGTCCTTCTCCACTTTTTCCAGCTTCTGCCCCGTATGTTTCGCTAGTAACTGGTTTGTAATCTCCCGCATACGCAGAATTTCCCGGGCGTGAATGTCAATATCCGTGGCCTGACCCGAAAGCCCCCCCATCGAGGGCTGATGGATCAGTATCCGCGAATTGGGCAGAGCCAGCCGCTTCTTGCTTTCTCCAGCCGCAAGCAAAAGCGCAGCCATCGAAGCCGCCTGCCCAATGCAAATCGTGGTTACGTCGTTCTTCACGTACTGCATGGTGTCGTAGATCGCCATGCCCGCGGTTATCGACCCGCCCGGCGAATTCACGTACAGCTGAATATCCTTCTCCGGATCTTCCTGCGCCAGAAACAGCATCTGCGCAATCACCAGATTCGCGATGTTGTCGTCGATCGGCGTCCCAATAAAAATAATATTGTCCCGCAAAAGGCGCGAGTAAATGTCATAAGCCCTCTCCCCGCGTCCAGTCTGTTCAATCACCATCGGCACGAGCAAACTGTTCACCTTTCCTTTCACACTCCTGCCCCACTTGGGCTTTCTGTGGGAGTTCGTTATGCGGACTGACGATATAGAAAGTCGAGGGTCTTTTCGTTGCGGATTCTATTCCGGATTCTATCCAGCGCTCCATCGCGTGTCAAACGGGAGCGGATGGCTTCCGGAGTTTGTTTCGATTGCTCGGCCAGGGCTTCCACCTCGCGATCGATTTCCGCATCGACGACCTCGATCTTTTCCTCCTCGGCGATTTTTTCCAGCAACAGTGCTGCTTTCACTTCCTGCACGGCTTGATCCCGTTGCCCTGCCCGCAGGCGGTTGAGATCCATCTTCTTCATGTCTTCGGTCTTCATGCCCTGGGCGGCGAGGGCGCGTAATCCGCGGTCCAGACGAATATCGATCTGGTGTTCGACCAGCGCTTCGGGCACTTCGAAGTCGTTGCGCTTTACCAGTTCGGCCACCAGTTTGTCTTTGGCTTCACGTTCGGCGGTGTGTTTCTTCTCGGCTTCCATGCCTTCGCGAATTCGTTTTCGTACATCCTCGAGGTCGGCAAACTCTCCCAGATCTTTTGCGAACTGGTCGTTTAATTCGGGCAGGGTCTTCTGCTTGATGGCTCTTACTTTCACGGTATACGTGAACGTCTTGCCGGCGAGCCTCTGATCGGAGAAGTCCGGCGGATAATGCACATCAAAGGTCCGCTCATCTCCCGCCGACGCAGCCCGCAAGTTCTCGGTGAACTCGGGCATGGTGCCTTTGCCGCCGATTTCTACCAGGATGTCGTCCATGTGGACAGGGTTCGTCCCCGTAGGACCGGGTTTTGATGAATCAGGTTTTGCTGAATCAGGCGCGGACCCCGCTTCCGCATCCTTCGGCTTTCCATCGAGAGAGACCTGGGCAAAGTCGCCATCCGCCAGCGGGCTGCCTTCGATGGTAGTGAACGTGGCGCGCTGCTCTTGCAAACTCTTGAGCGACTGCTCGACTTCCTCATCGGTCACAGAAGTATCCGGCTTATCGGCACGCAGCTCTTTATAGTCTTCGACCCGGATGGTCGGCATGACTTCAAAGCTGGCCTTGAAACGCATCGGTTCGCCATCGTGGACGTGCAGATCGGTCACACGCGGCTGCGATACCGGCGTCAGGCCCAGTTTGTCGGCTTCCTTGCGGAAATATCGGGGCACCAGCGCCTCCACTACATCGCTCTTGATGCCTTCGGCAAAGCGCTGCTTGATCACGGAGGCGGGGGCATGGCCGGTGCGGAATCCGGGGATGCGGGCCAGTTTCTGGTACTTCTGGATCAGGGTCTCGGTTTCGCGGGCAACATCGGCCGCCGGGATCTCCACCTGGATCTCCCGTTTGGTGCTGCTGCTGGTTTCAGTGGGGCTCACGTTTACCTTTCGGTGTCAGCCCGCGGTTTCAGGAGCCCGTGCCCAATCCGGTCCGCCCCAAAGCCACCGGCCTACATTCTTGAGTGTAAAGACAGAAGGAGAGAAGCGTCAAACGCCGGAGGGTATTTTTCAGCTCCCATTTTGGGACTTTAGTAACTGGGTGCCGACGGAGGCGGGAGTCCCCGCTCGTCCTCGCTGTCACGCTCTTCCGATCGAAAAGGTCGGACGAATACCCTTTCAAAGCTCGCGGGCGAGGGCGCCCGCGCCGCACGAACGGAGGCGGGGCGAGCGCGACTAAAAACGGTCCTTCAGGATTTGCTCCACGTCGCGACGACCGTGAAGAATCGAGACTACCTCTAAAGGCCTCGTGTCCGGTTTATAGACAATCAGGTAGGAGTAGACCGGGAAGAACTTCACCGCCTCGTCCGTGAGGTTTTTGCGCCAATGTCCTGCGCCGGAGTTTTCTGCCAAGAAGACGATCTTGTCTCGGATGACAGCTTCTACACGGTCGGCCATTGGGAGGCCGGTTTGTTTCTTGATGTGCCGCCAGATTTGGACGAGGTCGAGCGCAGCTTCCGGGGCAAAAATGTAGCGCGCTCTCATTCAGCTTTGGTTTTCAAGTTCGCCAGGCAATCGTCGAGTTTGTCTTCTGGAATTCCCTCGCCCCGATTGAGTTGATCCATGCCGCGCCGGATCTTAACATCGATGGCGTTCCGGTTCTCCAGAAGCCAGCGATCCTGTTCCTCCTTGGTTTCGAGCAAACGCAGCAACACTTCTTCGACACTGCTGGAGCCGGTTACTTGAAGCTGCTTTTGGATTCTGGCCTGCAATGTCGCATCGCGGATTTCGATGTTCATACCATTCCTTATTCACTGAATCTTATGGCGAAGTCGCTTGCTCATTCTATCGCACAGTGACGAATTGCTTGGTCGAAGAAATTGCAATCGGCGGCGGTCCGTCTTGATTAGAGGGGTGGGCCACTTGGCTTGCCTAGCAGGTGCCAGGCTTCCAGGTATTGGGCCAGGGGGTTCTTGCCGCGGAATCCTGGGGGAGCCAGGAGGAAGCTTCGGCGTCCGGCGACCAGGCTTATGGGCAGGATGTACCAGGTTTTTACGGGCATCAGGTAGGCGATTACGAAATCTAGTTCGGATTTTTTGTACGCTACGCAACGGCGGTGGGTGATGCGCTGCACGCAGAGTTGATATCTGCCATCGCGCATGCAGGTGCTGGTTTTTACCTGCACGCGCCACAGTTTGTTGCCGCCTTCCACCATGAGGTCGTAGCGATGCATTTGTCCGTAGGGCTTGCCGACAACGTAGCCGAGGCTCATGGCTTTGTGGACGAAGGCTACTTCTCCGAGGTCTCCTACTCTAGTTATGGCGATGCCGCGGGCTCGGGCGGCTTTTTGGGCAGAGCTTCGCTGGGACGCTGGGGTGCGTCTGGGTGAAGCGAGCCTTGGTTTGGCCATTGGATTCTAGGGCTGAGTTTTCGGGCGAAAGCTTGCAGTCGTCCCTCTGGGACTTTGTTGTATTTTGATGCTTACCCAGCTGGCGGTTGTCCCTCTGGGACTTGGGGCGACCAGCGTCCTGGTGGAAGCCGGTGGCAATAGAAAAGGCGCAAGCTTGGGAAGCTTGCGCCTTATTTTGTCTCTATATCTAGACTAGCGGATTCGGACGGTAACTATGACATGCTTTTCGGATTTATTTTCGTCATTGAATCATGGAGTTGGCGGGAATTGGGTGGCTTAGGGGGCTTGACAAGATTTTGGGCAAAACGCGTTTTTGAGCTTTTTGTAAGGTCGGATCAGCGTAGGGATCTTTCGACTTTTCAGTTCGCCGATACGGAATAGGGTGGGCCACTAAGGCGCGGGCTTCAGAAAATCATTTTCAAGGCCAGTTGAATTTGCCTCGGGGCGTAGGCGTTGGTGGCTTGCAGAGGATTCGTCGGAATCTGGAAATGGCCGGGATAATAGTTGACTCCGAGTTCGTTGCTGATTTTTACAAAGTAGGCGGTGTCGGCCTCCAGGCCGTCTTGCGTCACCAGGACGCGCTTGTTGTCGCGGTTCAGCAGGTTGAAGGACTCTAGAATCAGATCCAGCTTCACGCGTTCACGGACATATAGGCGACGGGTCAGGCGCACGTCCGTGGTCGAGTAGTTGGGTCCTATAAACGAATCACGGCCGGCTCCGGGGAGGCGGTCGTTAGTGTCGTTGTCGTCCTGATTGGGGTCGCCGGAGACCATTACGTTTTCGGGGCGTCCGCTGCCGTAGGTAAGCACTCCGGCCAGCTTCCAGTCGTTAAATACCTTGGACAAGACTGGCTGCTCGCGGCCAAAAAGTTTGGGGTCGGCGATCCAGGCGAAAACGAAACGGTGACGCTGGTCGGTGACGCTCAGGCCTTTTTCAGCAGCGGTGTTGTAGGAGTTTTGCACTACGGCGGGTTCTCCGGCTACGAGTGCGTCCTGGCCATCGTCGACGGCTTTGGCGAAAGTGTAGGCGAGGCGGAAGTAGAAGCCGTTAGTCATCTGGCGGCGGATGGAGACGGTCATTCCGTTGTAGACGCTGGAGGCTGCGCTTTCGAAAACGTCGATGGAGCCGAGTTGGGGGATGGGGCGGGCGAGCGGGTTGATGCAGGGAGGAAATGGGCAGGTGAAGGACGGTGTCAACTGCCAGGTGGAGAAGGATTCCACGTTATAGAACGTGCCGAGAAAATTGGTGCCCGTGCTGTCGTAGACGGGATATTCGACGTTCACCGGCGGCGGGAGATTTACGTCGCGGGCGCGGATTAGGTCGACTCCGTGGACGTACATGTACGAGACGCCCACGGCTAAACGGTGGGCCACCTCCTGCTCGAGGTTCAGGGTGGCCTGTTCGACCTTGGGAGTTTTGAAGTCTGAGGAGAAGGCGGAGACGCCGGCTTGAGCGTATTGCGCGAGGCTTGGCGGCAACGTGCAAGAAGTTGCGTCGAGCGGGCAATTTACCAATGGGTTGGGATATTGCGGGAAGACTTGATGATCGTAGTAATTGGAATTCTCGAGGAAGAGATTTGTGGAGGTGTATCCGTTATCGGTGGCAATCGTCGATGTGTAAATCTGCGGGATGCGGGTGTAGAACCAGCCGTATCCGGCGCGGACAACCAGCGGACGCTCGCTGCCGAAGGCATAGGCCAGACCGACGCGGGGCGCGTAGTTGTTGGGGTTGTAAGGAATCTTGCCGGAGTCGGGCCAGAGTGGGTTAGTCAGCAGGCCTTTTTTTGTGAATGTCTGCAAGTCGTAGCGGGCACCGAGGCTTATGGCGAGATGGCTGGTGGCGCGGATCGTGTCCTGAATGAATCCGGCGTATTCGTTGGTATCGGGATGGCTCGACTGGGAGCCAAAATTTTGGATGTAGTATTTCGGGACATCGTGGGCGTAGGCGCGGAGTGGCGTCAGCAGCAATCCGGCCTCTTGCGGTTCGAAGGTGAAGGGATCCACTTTAATGAGATCGAAGATGTACTCTCCTCCGGCCTGGGCAGGGAAATAGTTGTATATCCAGGTGAGCAAGGCGTCGCCGCCGAGCTTCCAGGAATTGCGGCGGCCTTCAAGGCTGATGGTATCGGCCAGCTGCAGGCGGTGCTCACGGGTTTGGCGGGGGAGGATGTTGGAGCGTCCGAAGCCGTCGGTGATGCTGCGAACTACGGTTAGAGGATCGGTAGTGTTGGTACTGGATTGTTGCAGGTCTTGCGAGAACTGGGCGCGCAGGTGGTTGATGAGCCGCCAGGAAAAGGTGCTGGTCAGGGAGATTGATGCGGTTTCCGTCATTACCTGTTCCTGGCCGTTTTCGCTGATGGCGTTGGTAGTGAGCGGGCTGGATGGATCGAGGAAGACGTTGTTGAGTCCGGAGTAGCGCGAAGTACTGATACGCATGGCGAGCGCTTCGTGTTGCGTAAGCATGAAATCCAACTTGAAGAATCCGGCGTTGCCTACCATCTTGGAGGGGAATTCTCCCGCCAGCGTCGACAGGCGGGCGGCGGCGGCGAATACCACCGCCTGATCGCTGGATTCATGGTCGCCGTCGTGCAAGGGTTGCTGGCCGGCTTGGGGGACGACCTGGGCGCTTCCATTGTCGAAGCGAACGACCGTAGGCACGTGGAAGATGTGCTGATCGAGTCCGCCGAAGAAAAATGCACGGTTGTGATGGATGGGGCCGCCGAGGGTGAATCCGAATTGCTGCTGCTGGGCGTGCGGTTTGAAATTGAGAAAGGGCTGAGTCGCTCCGAAGGCGCTGTCGCGAATGAAATAGAAGTCGGTTCCGTGGAGTTGGTTCGTTCCCGATTTCGTGACCACGTTGATCACCGCGCCTCCAGCTCGTCCCAGTCCAGCGCCGTAGGTATTTGAGGAGACGCGGAACTCCTGCACCACTTCGTTGGAAAACTGGTAAGGGGCGCGGTAGCGGCCGCGAGCCTGCGCGAAGAAAGCGTTGTTGTTGTCGTCGCCATCGACCAGATAGCTGGTCTGGTATCCCCGAATGCCTCCAAAGGCCAGATCACCGTTCGAACTCGAGGTTAGGCCTCGCGGGTCTTGCGAGACTCCTGGGGTGAGGAGGGCTAGCCTACTTAATTCATCAGACCCGAGATTTGTGTGGGAGAGGTGGGATCAAGAGCTTGGATAGATAAAGGGGCAGGTGGGTCAGAGGTCGTCGGGAACGAAACTGCGCCGGGACCAAGTTGAGGAAGGTTTTTGGGCACGGCTCCGCACGGACTGCCGGTGGAAAGCTGAGTTCGGAGGCAAGTGGTTCGGTCAACCGCTGTTGACAGCGAGGACGACGGAGCGGAACTGGTTCTGAAAGGGCCAGCCGCTGGCGAGGTGAAAGCGAACACAACGGGCGGTCTGGCGTACGCGGGCGCCGATTTTGAAAAGCTGGGCGCGTAGAGTTTCGATCTGGGCTGAGCGCCAAGGCTGGGGCAACTGCAGACGGAATAAGTTGACCAGGTTGTAGGCGGCGGCGTGCAGGAGCAGGCGGAAGGCGTTAGCCAGGAAGCGGTGGCAGCTCAAGCGGTCGGCGCGGAAGCCGTTCTTGAACTCCTCGATGCGGTTCTCACACTCGCCGCGATCATTGTAGAAAGCGAAGACCTCGGCGGCGCGACCGGCGCAGTTAGTAACTACGAAGCGCAAGTTGGTTCCGGTGGCGGTGTGCTCGGCCTTGTAGCAGATGCGGCGCTGCCGCGGCCAGGAACGGGCGCGGTGGCGGAAGCTGGAGAAACTGCGCTGCGGGAGTTGGGTACGGCGATAGCGGCGCTGCAACTGTTTCTGCCGCGGTTCGGCACGCTGTTTAAAGACGCAGTTGGCGGGGATGCCGATGGCATACTCGATGTCGAAGAACTCGCAGAACTGGTAGAGAAGTGGCAAAGCGAAGCCGGCATCGCCACGCAGTTTGATCTTCACGTCGGGGAAGGCGGCCTGCAAACGTGGTACCAGGCGCAACAGCATGGGCACGATGCGGGCATGACTGGAGGCGTTTCCCGGCCGCAGGCGCGCCGCCAGCAGACATCCGGTGTGGCGCTCGAAGACCAGCATAGGATGATACATGTGCTGGCCGTAGGCGCCGTTGAAGAAGCTGAGTTGCTGTTGGCCGTGGGTGGGATCGTCGGTGGAGTCGAGATCGAGCAGGATCTCGCCGCGCTGGCGAACCTGCTCGCCGCAGAGGCGGATGAACTGCTCGCACAGCCGGTCGTTGCAGCGCACCAGATCGCGTCCCGCGGGAGCGTTCTCCCAACGGCTGAGCGTGGGCTGGGAGCCGAGCGCGACTCCTAGTTTCTGATCGGCGACGATCTGCAACAGGGGATCGTGGCGCAGACGATCGGCATCATTGGCATCTTCGTAGCCGGCCACGATCTGATAGATGCGTTGCCGCAGCAGCGCGGGCGAATCGTGCTGCACGCGCGCGGTTTGACGCGGGTCGCTGAGGCCTTCGGCCCAGTCCCGCGTCAGATGATGGCGCTGATCGAAGGCACGCAGGGGCAGCAGACCGGCATCGCTGGTGATCTGGCCGCCGGAAAAATCGGCGCGGATGGGTTGATGGCGGTAGAAGGAGAAGGTCAGCTGTGGTAAAACACTTTGTATCAAGCGATGGATGCTCCGAAATGGAATGTAGGGGCTGCAACCCCAGTGTTCATCATCCCTTTTAGAGCATCCTTTCTTTCTTGGCTAGAGACTTCGTGAATAATCCAGGCTAGGTCGGTGAAGCGGCGGCCGTCGAGAGGTAATTCTTCGATGGCTCGTTTGTCGATCAGCGAGGACACCGCGTGGGCTTGGGTTTCGACCAACGGAGGGTCGCCGGCGACCGTGACCATTTCTTTGGCCCCGCCGACTTGAAGTTTGAAATCGAGTTTGGTGGTGGCTCCGGCGCTCACCTGCAACGGAGGCGTGATTTGCGGAGACATGTCGGGGGCCACGGCGCGGGCTGCGTACTCGCCGGGTGGCAGCGATTCAAAGACAAATTGTCCTTCGGAATCGGTGGTCACGAAGTAGCGGAAGCCTTCGGCAGAATCCACCAGAGCGACGGAAGCGTCGACAATCGGGTGGCCGGAAGAATCGAGCACGGTCCCGCGAATGGCACCGGTAGAAGCGTCCTGCGCGGAGGCCGGGATGGCGAGGAGCAAGAGAGAAGCAAGAAACAGCCCTTGAAGGCGGGTACACGAACACCAACGTCGCGGCATAGGACGTCACCTGAAAGAACAAAGGTGAGTCCAGACCAGACGGGAGACAGTTTCTGTATAACACTGCGGAGGATGGGCTGTCTGTGCGGGTGAATATTTCTTTTGGGATTGTTCCCGAGTCGGGAAATTTGAAGGTTGGAGGAAGATTGAGGTCGGTTCCGGGAGGACGGTAGAGCAGTTGGGGGGACAGCAGATTCCTCGCTTCGCTCGGAATGACAAGTGTAATAAAGTTTTGCTTGACGGGCGGGGACGCCCGTCCTCCGTTATTTGCGGCTACAGTTTTTGTTGGACTAGCGCTTCTACCCGCTGCAGCACTTCGTCCTCGGATAAGTTGGTGGAATCTACGATCGTTGCATCCGGCGCTGGCGTTAGCGGCGAGGCTGCGCGAGTGCGGTCGCGGCGGTCGCGTTCGCGCAACTCCGCGGCGGTGGCTTTGGCGGCGCTTCCGCGCAGATTCTGTTGCAGCAAACGCCGTTGCTCGCGGACTACGGGATCCGCATCGAGAAAAATCTTCACGTCTGCGTTAGGAAAGACTTTGGTTCCAATGTCGCGACCTTCCATGACCACGCCACCGCCCGCGCCCAGTTCCTGCTGCCGGGCGACCATCCACTCGCGCACCTGGGGATGAACGGAGACCCGCGAGGCCCCGGCGGTTACGTCCGTTTCGCGCACGCGCTGGGACACGTCGCGTCCGTCGAGCAGAACCCGGGTGCCGCTCGATGCCGGCTCCAATTGAATGCGTGAATCGTGCGCCAGTTTCGCCAGGGCGGCTTCGTCGTCGAAGGAAATATCCCATTCGATGGCTTTCAGCGCCAAGGCACGGTACATAGCTCCGCTCTCCAGGTTGGCGTAGCCGAGTTTGCGCGCGAGGCGGGCGGCGATGGTGCTCTTGCCAACGCCCGCGGGCCCATCGATGGCGATGATAAGTTTGCGTTGAGAATGGTCGTTCATTGCGAAGCTATGAATTGTACACGCTGCGCTGAGGGTGGGTTTTGCTGGTCTATCGGCCTTCGCTCGTGAACGCAGACTTGAAAAATGAGCGCCCGCACCACGCACTCGTGTCCGGGTAGGGATCCTTCGACTCAGGATGACATGTTCGTCGGGGTTAGTCGGCTTCGCGCCGGGATGTTCCCAGTAGTCCTGCCGAGAACATGTCGCAGCCGAGTCCTGCGCAAACTCCTGATGGGCCCCAAGTCGGGACGTAAAAGAAGCCATAACCTGCCGAGTCAAAGTAGGACGCGTCCAGCACGTCCTTAGGCCCGAAATGATTGAGCGGAGGTTTATCTTCCACGTCGGCGAGGAAGTAGCGAGCCGATTGGCATTGGTTATCGCTCTGATTGGTGCAATAAGGCACAACGGTCAACCAATATTGACCCGCTTTGAGCTTTACCGTGAGCCCTTTCACCAGAATTCCCAGGCAGTCTAAGTCGATCCCTCCGTTACAGCCGAGCGTCTTCGCGGTGGCGGGGGAAGTCCCGGATTTGATCAGCGTTCCTCCGTTGCCGTTGCTCACGCCTTTGGAAATTGACCAGTCCGCTTGCGCCGGATCAATGACGCTGACCGTAGAGAGAACGATTCCGAAAGCGCCAGTGATCGTCCAGATTTTTCCCCGGGGGACTGTAAATGGGACGTAGACAGCAGACTGGTCTAGGGTGATGTCCTTCTCGTTTGAAACGGCGTTGGCCCTCGAGTTCTTGGGATTGAAATCGCCGGCATACCAAAGACATGGTTTGCAAAACGAGGGCGGCTCGGGAGGTTTCGATGCGGCCTCTTGGCCGGCCGCGAAGGTGCCCATGGCGATTACGAAGCAGAACGTGAAGCGGGCGGATTGTGTCATCGGCCAGACCTCTTTAATCGCCGACATTCTGGCACCGGTTCTGAAACCCTGTCAATCTGCAGGCGCCTTAAAAAAATGCAAATCCGATTTCCCAGCGAAAGGTGTTTCGACGTTGCCGGGGCTTGTCAATGCGAGCCAGTTTGTCCCATCTTTCTCCAGCAGGACAATTTGTCCCCAAATGTCCCGTTCAAGATGGCTAGGTTGCCATTCTTTTCAATCACTTACGAGGGGCCACTTTGGGGCCATCTCCTGCACTAACGAGGGACGCAGCAGATTTGGTATGGAGGCTTCTCGCGTGAAACGATTTCTTTTTGGGCTGGCGCTGATGGCGATCGCCACATCAGCTTTTGCACAGACAACCAAGATAGCGACGGCATTGCACGGGCGTACAGACAGCGCCGAGATCGACGTGATTGTCCAGTTCATGACCCCGCCTGAATACAGGCACTGGCTGAAGATTCTCGCCCACGGCGGAACCGTGAAGCAGGAGATGAAGTTTATCAAAGCGGTGCAGGCGTCGATCCCCGCTTCACAACTTGACGACCTGTCCCAAGATTCAGAAGTAACTTACATTTCGCCCAATCGCCCGATCCAGGCTGCTCTGAACAACACCACCGCGGCAGTGCTGGCCAGCTATCCCTGGGGCCTGGGACTGGATGGACATGGTATTGGGGTTGCAGTAATCGACAGCGGCGTCCACATGGTGGAAGATCTGAGGACCCTGAGCAAAGATAGATCGCGGGTACGCTACGGCTTCGATACCATCGGCGGCGGAACGGACGATTTGTATGGCCACGGCACGCACGTAGCCGGGATCATCGCTGGAAACGCGGCCGCCTCTTCCTGCCCTAACTGCGACACGCAACTGCAAGGCATTGCGCCAAATGCGCACATCCTCAACTTTCATGCGCTCGATCAGAACGGTGAAGGCACGGACACCTCTGTGATCAACGCCATTTACCAGGCCATCGCGGTGAAGGACCAGCATAATATTCGAGTCATCAACCTGTCGGTGGGCCGTCCGGTGTATGAAAGCTACACCCTGGATCCTCTCTGCCAGGCGGTCGAAGCGGCGTGGAATGCGGGAATCGTTGTCGTAGTTGCCGCGGGCAACGACGGCCGCGACAATTCGTTCAACAACAATGGCTACGGAACCATCAACGCACCAGGCAACGATCCTTATGTCATTACGGTCGGAGCCATGAATACCATGGGCACGCCCGATCGCAGCGACGACGTGATGACCACCTACAGCTCCAAGGGGCCAACCGCGATTGATCACATCGTGAAGCCGGACATCGTCGCCCCGGGAAACAAGGTCATCTCGCTGCAAGCGCAGGGCAGCACTTTGGTGACGGAATATCCTGGCAACATCCCGCCGGTGGGCTACTACTATGACGGCAACGGGCAACGGCCGTCGCCCAATTATTTCACCTTGAGCGGCACCAGCATGGCGACTCCGGTGGTGAGCGCCGCGGCTGCGCTGTTGCTCGAACGCTATCCGTGGCTGACACCGGACCAGGTCAAAGCGCACTTGATGCGGACGGCTTACAAGACGTTTCCGCAATCCACAAGCATTACCGATTCTGGCGTCACCTACGTGATTCAGTATGACGTGTTCACTGTGGGTGCCGGATACCTCGATTTACAGGCTGCCTTCTCCGAGCCGCACTGGGACTACCGGGATCTGCCGGCGAAATCGCCTACGGCGGTTTATGACGCGACCACGAACAACGTGTACTTTGTCCACGACTCCTCGGCGCTTTGGGGCAGTTCGGCAATGTGGGGCAGTTCATCCGTTTGGGGCTCGAACGAGTTCGTGGGGAGCCAATCGGCGATGTGGGGCAGTTCGGCGCTTTGGGGCAGCTCCGCCATGTGGGGCAGCAGCACAACCGATGCCTTCAGCGCAATGTGGGGCAGTTCGGCGATGTGGGGCAGCAGCACTGAGACCCCCGACCCGAGCGTTCCCATTAACGGTGACAACTAAGCGAGGCAAGAGGCGGGAGCAGCTCATTCCGTACTACCGGGCCTGCACCGCCTCGCGCTCGCCCACCTGTTGCCGCCACATTGCGTAGTACAGACCCTTCTGGTCAAGCAATTCGGCGTGGCGGCCTGACTCGACGATGCGCCCGCGCTCCAATACGTAGATTCGGTCCGAATGCATCACCGTGGACAGGCGATGCGCGATCAGGATCGTAATCGCCTCCTGATTGGTTGCGACTTCGCGGATGGTGCGGCTGATTTCTTCCTCAGTCAGCGAATCGAGCGAAGAAGTTGCTTCGTCAAACACCAGCAACTGCGGATGCCGCAATAGCGCCCGGGCAATCGACAGGCGTTGCTTCTCGCCGCCCGACACTTTCACCCCGCCTTCACCAATCAGCGTGTCTAATCCGCGGTCCGCGCGAGCCAGCAAGCTATGCGTGGCGGCTTGCTGCAATACCTCCAGACATTCTTCATCCGTCGCCGAAGGATTCACGAAGAGCAGGTTCTCGCGAATCGTGCCCGAGAAAAGCTGCGTGTCCTGAGTTACGAATCCGATCTTTTCCCGCAGGAGATCGAGATCGACCCGGCTCGAGGGAATCCCGTTGTAAAGGATCTCGCCCGATTTCGGTGAGTACAGACCGACCAGAAGTTTCACTAACGTCGACTTCCCCGCCCCGGACGGTCCCACGAAAGCGATAGTATCTCCGCGGGCGCCGCTGAAACTGATCTCATCCAACGCCAGCGCCGAAGAGCTTTGATGCTGAAAGCTGACGTCCTCGAACTGCAATGTCATCAGCCCATCGATCGGCTCTGGGCTGGCGGGTTTGGGATCGCGCGGAGTGTCAAGAATCTGCTGGAAATTCTGCAGGGAAACCTCGGTCTCACGATAAATGTTAATGACGTTTCCCAACTCCTGCAGAGGAGTAAAAATGAAAAACGAATAGATCATGAGCGAGAAGAATTGCCCGACCGTAATTTCCTGACGGAAGATCAGGTAAAGCATCAAGAAGAGAATGCTGGTGCGCAGGGCATTGACCGAGGTTCCCTGGATGAAGCTCAGGCTGCGCAGATATTTTACTTTCTTGAGTTCCAGCTTAAGAATCTTCTCCGTAATCCCATTGAGCCGCCCGACTTCCTGATGAGCCAGCCCCAGGCTCTTCACCAATTCAATATTGCGGAGGGACTCGGTGGTTGAGCCCGCGAGAGCTGTGGTTTCGCCGACGATCGTCTTCTGGATCTTCTTGATCTTCTTGCTCAGTACCGAACTGATGATCCCCAGCAGCGGAACCGTGAAAAAGAACGCGGGCGCGATCGACCAGTGAACCCGGAAGGCATAGATCATCACAAATACAATGCCGACGACGGAGGTGAAAATCACATTGACAGCCGCCGTTACGAACCGCTCCACGTCGCTCCGCACCTTTTGCAGCTTACCCAGAGTTTCCCCGCTGCGCTGATCCTCAAAGACCTGATAAGGCAAATCGAGCGAGTGGCGGATACCGTCGGAATACATCTTCGCGCCCAGGCGCTGCACAATCACATTCACAAAATAGTCCTGGAAATTCTTGGCCACGCGAGAGACAAACGCCACTCCAACCGCCGCCAGCAGCAGCAAACCCGCCCCACGAATGAATTGCGCCTGAGTGTACTGGTGATATTTGGTGGCGTAGCCGTCGATCACATGCCGAAAAATTAGCGGATCCAGAAGGGAAAAGATCTGATTGGTCGCGGCCAGCAGAAGGGCCACAACCACCAGTTTCCAGTACTGCCTAGAGTATCGGTAGAGAAGATTCATAAAGGTTCAATGCGCGAAGCGCCTCGGTTGACGTTTAGATGGTGACGGAGCTCTTTCGATTCAGGGGCCGTTTTGATGAGAATAGAGAACCGCCTCTGGCTGCCAAGGAGGGCGCTACTTTAGAGGACTTGTGAGGTCGGGCCGCCGGTTATAGCTTCGACCCGAGTCATCCATCTTGGAGGCACAAAAGGAGCTTCATGTTTCGCAGATTCGCGTCACTATCCGCAATTCTCATGCTGGTCATAGCGCCACTGCAGGCCGGAACCATCCATGAAGTTTTCAATCAGACTTATACCCTCACCGGGGCCCTCAACACGACTGATCTGCTGACGCCGCCAGCCAACGACGGCAGCTACCTGATTACGATTTATTATTCGATGTCCGGCACTTCTTCCGCTGGTGTGAAAGATAAAGCCAGCCCCTATTTCAACTGGACTGACGAGGCTGGGCCGGAGCAGTTGGGCGATGGGCTCTGTCCCTGGAACGAGAATGGCACGCCAAAGAAGTGTACTCTCGCTTCAACTTATGGCCCGTGGCTTCAACCCTTGCAGGTCTACGGAGGCGCGGGAGGAACTCAAACCAACGCTGGGCCGCTGGCAGTCACCTTCCCCGTCCGCGTGCTGGCCAACACTCATCTCACACTCACGATTCCGGTCTCGAATCCCGACAACCTTACCTACCAGGTGAGCGTCCAGATTCAGGGCTGGTAGTCTCACCAGACTTTGCAGACCTTATCCGGAGGATTCACCATTGGCTGTCCGGCCTTGCACGAGAACGCGTGCTCAAACTCCGGCATGTTGACCACAACTCCGTTGATGCGATACTGCGCCGGTGAATGCGGATCCGTCATTGCCCGCACCCGCAGATCTTCGTCACGCATGTTGGCACAATCCCACTGCGCAAAGCCGACGAAGAAACGCTGCTCGGGAGTGAGCCCATCGATGGGATGCAGAGTCTTGTTCTTGGTGGCGTCTTTCCAGGCCATGAAAGCCAGAATCTCGCCGCCCAGATCGGCGACATTTTCGCCCAGGGTGAGTTCGCCGTTAATGTGAACGTCCTCGACCATAACGTATTGTGAGTATTGATCAGCAACGCACTTGGTCCGCGCGTCGAACTTTTCCCGGTCGTCTTTGGTCCACCAGTTCTTGAGATTTCCCTTGGCGTCGAACTGGCTGCCCTGATCGTCAAAGCCGTGGGTCAGCTCGTGGCCGATGGTACCGCCGGTGTCGCCATAGTTGGGAGCGTCATCCATTTTGGCGTCATAGAGCGGCGGCTGCAGCACTCCGGCGGGAAAGTTGATGTCATTCATCTGCGGATTGTAGTACGCGTCCACCGTGGTCGGCGTGATGTCCCACTCGCCGTGGTCGACCGGCCGGCCGATCTTGTTGATCTGGCGATGCTGTTCGAACTCGGCCGCACGTTGAATGTTCCCGGCCAAATCCTCCGGGGCGATCCTCACCGAACTGTAGTCGCGCCACTTGTCGGGATAACCGATCTTGTTGCGAATGCCCGCCAGCTTGGTCAATGCCTGCTGCTTGGTTTCAGGACTCATCCAGTCCAGCTGATTGATGCGCTGTCCCATCGCCGCCTCGATGCGGTTCACCATATCGAGCGTGCTCGCCTTCAGCTCCGGCGAAAATACCTGGAGGACGTACACCTGTCCCAACGCCTCACCCAGGTTGTAGTCGGTGTACTGGACGCAGCGCCTCCATCGCGGCTCCATCTCTTTCGCCCCGCGAAGATACTTGCGGTAAAACTCGAAATTTTCCTGCACGAAACTGGCCGAGAGAAAAGGAGAATACCGATCGGCCACATGGAAGCGGAAATAGTTCTTCCAGTTGTCCAGCGGCTCGCCGGTGAGTTCCGCGTTCAACTGTTTATAGAACGCTGGGGCATCAACATTGAGGATTTCAATTGGCGGATATTTCATCTCGCGATAGTAGGTCGGCCAGTCGAAATTCGGGGCCAACTGGCTCAGTTCCGCCAGCTTCATCTTGTTCTTCAGCTTATACGGATCGCGGCGTTCGACCTGCGTCCAGGACGCCTTGGCCAGAGCGGTTTCCATGCGTAGGATGGTTTCGGCATTTTGCTTTGCGGCTTGCGCGCTGTCGCCGAGCAACTCAAACACTTTCTGCACATGCTGGACATAGCGCTCCCGAATCTCTTTCGATTTTGCGTCGTCTTTCGTGTAGTAATCGCGATCGGGCAATCCCAGTCCGCCTTGATCGAGATCTGCGATCTCCTGTTCGGAGTTGTCCGGGTCCTGGGTTGAGCCAGCGGTAAAGAGAATCGTCTGGCCAAATGGGAGAGACAACCGAGCGACTAGCGGAGCCATGCCTTGCACCGATTTCAGGCCGGCAATCGCATCCAATTGCGGCTGGATCGCAGCCACGCCGCGTTTCTCCGCGGTCGTTTCGTCCATGCACGATGCGTAGAAGTCGCCGATCTTTTGCGTCGCCGCGTCCCGGGATGAGGCGCTCGGCCCGGCCTGCTCCAGAATCCCGCGCAAGAATATAAGATTGTCCTGGTAGAGCTTGCCGTATACGCTCCACGAAGTCTGGTCCGGCGGAATGGGGTTCTTCTTCTGCCATCCTCCGCACGAATAGTGATACAGGTCCACACAGGGGTCGATGGATTTGTCCATAGCGTTAACGTCGAGGCTGGGGATGTACGGCAGGGCTGGATCCTCCGCAACACGAGTGCCCGAACTGTTCTGAGCGGCAGCCGCCGATACCACAACGAGCGAAACTAAACAGATCCAAAACGCAAAGATGCTCTTCATATTTACCTTGGACTGGATTTTTGGGAAACAGTCAACGAATGTCCGCAATCTTAACGGGAAGTGAGATTTTTCTCCAAGTGAAAATGGTGTTTAGTACAGCTCAAATTCTTAATGTCATCATGCGCGCGGCGCCGACGTTTTCCGCGGTCCAGGTTTTTCTCGTGGTCCCGAAACGTGCGCAACCGGCGCCGCTTTCACCGGCGCGATTTGAATCAGCGACCGGTTGCCCACGCGGATGAAACTCAACTCGCGCGCCGCCAGCAACGCGTTAATCGCTTCCTTTACCCGCGAGCGGGGCACAAAGTTGCCAAAAAACGCTTCCAGTTCCTGCTGATCGGCGGCGACCACACAATCCAGATATTTTGAAATCAACGCAGATAGGGCCTCTCCCACTGAAAGGTTGATCCCGGCCCGTACCGCGTCCGGCGACCAGCGATAGAGGACATCCCAGAACGCTCCTTCGGCCGGGTTGTAATCCACCCGGGCGATGCGCAGCCGCGACCACAGTTCACCGAGCGCATGATCAAGCGCCACGAAAGACACGCTGCCGCCCAAGACGTCGCGCATCTTTTGCTTCGAGATCGGCCCCTCGCCGCGAATCAACTCAAACGCATCGCAAGCCAACTGGGAATAATCCGAGTGCGGCTTCGGTCTCGGCGCCTGCTTGGGATTGCGCTCTCCTACCAACGCGTAAAAATAGGGAAAGATGGAACCGGCAACCAGAAAGGCGTTGTCCGGATCGAACGGATTCGCCTCGTAAGCCGCACGTTCGCGGAGCAGGCGAACCATCACCTCGGTGGCTTCCTGCGCGCGCGGGTCGGCGAAAGCCTGCTGCCAGGTGGGCAATTGTTGATCTGACCCAACCCACGCGCCAATAAATGTGGGCACCAGCGCCTGCTGCCGCATGGGATACATCATGCAGAACCCGATCGACTCGAGGAACGAGCGAGCATCGTCGAGCGTGCGGACCGGATGTGCGTCCAGGCGCCACTTCTCGCGTCGAAGCTCAGAAAGTTCCTGATCGGTCATTAAAGACCAGTCGTTGGCTATCAGTTGTTGGCTTTTGGCTAAGAGCTAAAAGCCAATAGCCGGGGTTTTCAAATTCTCTTAAACGCCTTTTGAATGTCCTTCATTGAGTATCGCAGAACCACCGGTCTGCCGTGCGGGCATGACATCGGGCATTCGGTTTTGGCTAGCTCGGCCAGCAGCCACTCCATTTTATTCTGCTGCAGCGGCATGTTGACTTTGATGGCGGCGTGGCAGGCGATGGACGCGGCGATCCGGGCACGGACTTTTTCCATGTTCAACGCTTGCTCCTCGCGGGAAAACTGGTCGAGCAACTCGTGCAGCATGTGCTCGATCTGCGCGGCCTCAACCCCCGCCGGAGCGACTTTGATGGCCACGCTTCGTGCCCCGAACGGTTCAGCCTCGAAGCCGTTCTGGTTTAGTTCTTCGGAGATCTCGGCGAAGACGGCTTGCTGGGCGGGCGTGAGTTCGAGCACCAGCGGCATCAGCAGGCGCTGGCTTTCTACTCGCTTCGCCGCCCGCTGTTTCAGGATCTTTTCAAATAGAACGCGCTCGTGGGCTACGTGCTGGTCCACGATCCACAGGCCCTCGTGATTCACCGCGAGAATGAACGAATCGCGAATCTGTCCCATTGGCTTGAGCGACGCCAGCGATGGCGTGAGGAGGCCAGAATCCTCTGACTCTTCGGGCAGCGGTGGAGCGCAGTTGTCGTTTTCTATCACCTCGGGAACTGCTTGTGGGGCGCGCACCAGTGACAGAGCTGCGTTGCCCTCGACCGCGATTCCATCCACACCAAAATGAAATCGCTGGGTGACGGGTGCCGGCACTGGCGCTTGCAGTGCGAATGACTGCGGTTCAGCAGGAGCAGAAAGGGTGCGCCACGGCGCCGAATCAGCCAGGCCGGAACGAGGTCCATCAGAACGAAAACCGGGAGTAAGCGAGGGACTCGCCGTGGGATGAGCGTTGATCTCGGTCATGAATTGCGGTACCGGGCGGGCTTTCATCAGCGCCGCGCGTACTGAGTCGCGCACAAAGTCATGCATCACCGATTGCTGGCGAAAGCGCACTTCCGTTTTCGAAGGGTGCACATTCACGTCCACCTCGCCGCTGGGTAACTCAAGGAACAGCAACACCACCGGATACACAGTCGGCGGCAGGATGTTTCGGTAAGCTTCGGTAAGCGCATGCTGGATGAGCCGGTCGCGGATCAGCCGCCCGTTCACGAAGACGTAAATTGAACTGCGGTTGAGTTTCTGAATCTCGGGCTTTGAGACGAAGCCATGCACGCGCATATCGCCAGGTTCGATCGGCCCCGGATCTTCGTTGTCTTCCTCTTGCTGCCTTTTCCATGACGGCGGTTGTGGCAATCCCACGTGCTCCAACGGCTGCATCGCGGCCACCGGAATAAGCTGATCGAGAACATCTTTGCCAAACACCTGGTACACGCGCTCGCTGTATCCGGCGACTGGCGGCGCAACCAGCACGGCGTTTGTCGCCGAGTGCAGCTCGAAGTGCTTGTCCGGATGCGCCAGCGCGTAATGCGTGACCAGCGACGCGATATGCGAAAGCTCAGTAGATTCCGCCTTGAGAAATTTCTTTCGGGCTGGCGTGTTGAAGAACAGGTCGCGGATAGTGATCGAGGTTCCCGCCGGCAACCCGCCTTCTTCCACCTTGAAGATTTTGCCGCCATTAATTTCGATCACGGTTCCGGAATCTTCGTCGGGGGCACGTGTCTCCAGATGCAAACGGGACACGGAAGCAATCGAGGGCAAGGCCTCGCCGCGAAATCCCAGAGTGGCCACGCTTAGCAGGTCGTCGGCATTCTTGATTTTTGAAGTGGCGTGACGTTCGAAAGCCAGCAGGGCGTCGTCACGAACCATGCCACATCCGTTGTCGGTGATCTGGATCAACTTCTTGCCTCCGGCCTCGACCTGAATCTTGATGCGGGTGGAACCGGCGTCGAGGGAGTTCTCCAGCAGTTCCTTGACCACGGAGGCGGGGCGCTCGACCACCTCGCCAGCGGCAATCTTATTGGCAACGGATTCGGAAAGAACGTGGATGCGTCCCATTAGTGGCAAGTTTCGCAGATGAGGCAGGACAAAGCAAAGGCGGCCGCGGATTCTTGCGGATGAACGCGGATCGAATGTCGCGCCTAAACCCGGGCCCGTGTTATGTTTAATTTCCTTCTCTTTTTTACTTAGCGTGATTGGTCAAGGAACAGCCTGAAACATGATCCGTTCTTATAAAGGAATCACGCCAACCATACCGGCCTCGTGCTATGTGGATGACTCGGCGCAGATCATCGGCGACGTGGTTCTGGGTGAACACGCCAGCGTGTGGATGAACGCCGTTCTTCGCGGCGACGTGCATTCCATCCGCATAGGCGCGCACTCGAATGTGCAGGACTGCAGCGTGCTTCACGGCATGAGAGAACAGTACGGAGTTTTCCTCGGCGAATACGTCACGGTAGCACATTCGGTGACGCTGCACGGTTGCGTGATCGAAGACCGTTGTCTGATCGGCATGGGCTCGATCATTTTGAACGGGGCGCGCATAGGCGCAGGGTCGATCATTGCAGCCGGCACGCTGATTTCAGAGAAGACGATCGTCGAACCCGGCTCGCTTTGGATGGGGTCGCCTGGGAAATTCCGGCGCAAGCTGGAAACCAAAGATCAAGAGAGCATCATGCGCTACGCGAATAATTATTTGGGATACAAAGAGTCGTACTTGGCGGAGAGAAAGTAGCATTCGGCATTCAGCAGACGCGGACATCATATTGCGCGGTCTGAATGGTGAACTGTCATCCTGAGCGGAACGTCAGCTTTCGCAAAGCGAAATTTGACGTGGAGTCCAAGGATCCCTGCAACGTTAGGTTTGTCTAGGGCGCTCCAAGGCATTTCTCTCAAAACCCGGAAATGCCGGACAGAACTCCCGTGACGTGGCTGTTGGTCGATCAACTTGCAAGGGATCTTTCGCCGCGCTCAGGATGACCACGCTTTAAGCCAGTAGCTAGAAGCCAGGAGCTCATGATCAAAGCCGTCCGAGGAACGCGCGATCTTCTTCCGCCCGACACGGCGCTGTGGAATTTTGTCGAGGCGGCTGTACGCGACGTGTTCCGCGCCTACAATTTTCATGAGATCCGTACACCTATTTTCGAAGAGACGCAGTTGTTTGCCCGTAGCGTAGGCGAAGAAACCGACATTGTCGCAAAAGAACTGTTTAGCTGGGAGGACCGCGCTCGGGCGGAAAGCGAAAAAGGGCAGTCGTTAACCCTGCGTCCCGAAAACACAGCCGGAGTCGTTCGCGCTTACATTGAACACAAACTCTGGGATCGTGGATTGAACAAGCTCTACTACATTGGCCCACAATTCCGCCGCGAGCGTCCGCAGAAGGGACGATATCGGCAGTTCTATCAGATCGGAGCAGAAGTCATCGGCCCGGCCAGCGCGGGCAGTGAGTCGCCTGCGCGTGACGCTGAAATTCTGGAACTGCTGGCGACATTACTCGACCGGCTCGGTATCGAAGGCTGGACGCTGCAATTGAACTCTGTCGGTTGTCCCAATGACCGCGCCGCTTACAACGAAGCGCTACGCAAAGCTCTCGAACCCGTCGTCGGACAGATGTGTTCCGACTGCCAGCGCCGCGCCGTCACCAATCCCCTGCGCGTCTTCGACTGCAAAGTTCCTGCGGATCAGCCGATCATCGAAACCCTGCCGCGGATCAGCCAGTTTCTCGACGAGCCCTGCCGCCGCCATTTTGAGCAGGTGCAAGAGATCCTGAAGTCAGTCGGTGTCCCGTTTCAACTCAACGACCGCCTGGTTCGAGGTTTGGATTATTACAGCCGCACTGCGTTTGAGTTCACGCATGGAGCCTTGGGGGCGCAGAATGCGATCCTTGGCGGCGGACGTTACGACGGTCTTTCGGAATCGCTTGGTGGGCCGCACGCGCCCGGGATCGGGTTTGCCATTGGCGAGGACCGGCTGATACTCGCGCTGAAGGAATCGGCGGACGTGGTGCAGCGCAAGCCCGATGTTTATGTTGCGCCGTTGGGTGCGGGCATGGATCGCGAGGCCGCGCGCCTGGCTCGCGAACTGCGGCGCCATGACATCGTTGCCGACCTCGGCGACGAAACTTTTCGTCTGAAGAAATCTTTTGAGACGGCGAGCAAGTTGGGAGCGCGCTTCATCCTGATTGTGGGCGAGAATGAAGCCAAAGCCGATACCTTTGCGCTCAAGAATCTTGAAAGCGGTGAGCAGGTGTCCGTGCCTCGCGCCGAAGTGGCGCAGAGGATTCTTGCCGGGTAGTGCCGAGTGCACTAACCCAAAGGACACGAAGTTACACAAAGGAACGCAACAGAAACCTTTGTGTAGCTTTGTGTCCTTCGTGGTTGATGGGTTGGTTTGTGCTGTCGATAGTTGATCCGGACACGGGCAACCGGCAGAATCGAAGCCCACCATTTATAATTTGGAGTTCCCTATTACCTGAAAGGCATAACTTGCTCGATTTCTTAGGCGATCTGCAACGCACCCACCGCTGTGGCGCTCTGCGCGCTTCCGACTCCGGCCAGAAGGCTGTGCTCATGGGATGGGTGAACCGACGCCGCGACCTGGGCAATCTTATTTTTGTAGATGTCCGTGACCGCTCCGGCGTGACGCAAGTTGTCTTCAACAAGGAGCGCGACCCGGCGGTCCATGAAAAGGCCAGCCAGCTTCGCAGCGAGTACGTGGTTGCCGTGCTCGGCAAGGTCAAGCAGCGCACCGCCGACACCTTCAACCAGAACATTCCTACCGGCGAAGTCGAGTTGATTGCGGAAGAACTGCGCATCCTCAACGAAGCGAAGCAGCCGCCGTTTCTGCCCGGCGACACGGTTCTGCCCAATGAAGAAATGCGCTTGAAGTATCGCTACATCGATTTGCGCCGCGATGCCATGCAGCGCAATATCGAACTGCGGCACAACGTGGCGATTGCGATTCGCAGCTATCTCTCGGGGCAGGGATTCTTCGAAATCGAAACTCCATTCATGACTCGGTCTACCCCCGAGGGGGCGCGTGATTATCTTGTGCCCAGCCGGGTACAACCGGGGTCGTTCTACGCGCTGCCGCAGTCCCCGCAACTCTTCAAACAAATTCTGATGATCTCGGGCTTCGACCGTTACTTCCAGATTGTGCGCTGTTTCCGCGATGAAGACTTGCGCGCTGACCGCCAGCCCGAGTTCACCCAGATCGATTTGGAGATGTCGTATCCGCAGCCGGATAGCGTGTGGGAGGTGGTTGAAGGCTTCTTGACGGCGGCCTTCAAGGCGGCCGGGCAGGAGATCAAGCCGCCATTCCCGCGCATGAGCTACGACCAGGCCATTCGTCTGTACGGCAGCGACAAACCCGATATGCGTTTGCCCGCGCTTACTGATGTGCGTGCGGCATTCACGGCGGAGAATCTCTCGACCCTCGCTGTGAATTCGAGTCTGCCCATCGTCGCCATCCGGATTCCAAAAGTTGGCGAACTCTCCCGCAAAGAGCGTGATGAAATCAAGCCGATGTTCATTGCTAAGGGCGGAGCGAAGTTATTTGAAGACTTCAAACGGCTGGAGAAGAACTTTTCTGAAGCCGCGGCCAAGATTCGCGCGGAAACCGCCGCCGAAGCGGACGACCTGATCGTGGTGGTTGCCGGGGACGGCAAGCCGGCGGAGCACAAATCCGAGGGCGGCGTGAAACCTGAGGTCAAGCAGCACGATCACGCGGTTTACACTGCGGCGGGTTTGTTGCGCCTGGCGTTGGGGCAGAAGTATGCCGAGCGGCATGGGGCGTTTAAAAGAAGCGGCGATCCCTCTCAGGATTTTCGTTTCCTTTGGGTCACCGATTTCCCCATGTTCGAGTGGGACGAGGAGGGTAAACGCTGGGCCGCAGCTCATCATCCCTTCACTTCGCCGCACGAGCATGATATGGACAAGCTTGAGTCGGATCCGGCTTCGGTGCGGGCGCTGGCCTATGACGTCGTGCTCAATGGCACTGAGCTCGGATCAGGCTCCATCCGTATTCACCGGCAGGATATTCAGAGCAAAATCTTCCACGCCCTCGGCATGACAGAAGACGAGGCGCGCTCCCGCTTCGGCTTCTTTCTCGAAGCGCTGGAATACGGCACGCCTCCGCACGGCGGTATCGCTTTGGGATTGGATCGGATTGTGATGATCCTGGCGGGAGCCGAGAGTCTGCGCGAAGTCATCCCATTCCCGAAGACCGCGCGCGCCGTGGATTTGATGGTGGATGCGCCGACGCCGGTGAGCGAGTCGCAGTTGAAAGACTTGGGGATTCAGGTCAAGAAATAGATTCCGCGGAGCTTCGCTCAGGCGAGACGGGCGAGTCGCCCGTCACCACACGAAACGCCAATCAGTTTTCCGTGACCTGCGGAGTCTTCGGGGTTGGCGGGCGAGGTGTTTTCGGTGGCTTGGGATTCGGTTCTTCCGGCGCTTCAGCCAAGGATGAGGTTTTGCGAATCTCGATGGTTCCGTGCTCGTTGTTGACGACGAGGTGCGGGCCGCCTCCACCGATGGTTCCAGTGGCGACTGCCAGGTCGTTCGAGTTCTCGATTTTCAATTGATCGAAGTCGGTTTCGACTTCTCCGTTGCGGGCGCGCGCATCGAGCTGGAAGCCAGCCTTGTCGGGCAGATAAATCTGGATGTCGCCCTTGCGGTTGTCGATCTGGGTGCTTCCAACCTTGTTCATGCGCAGCTCGACCGAACCGTTTTCATCCTGCAGTCGAACGTCGCCAGATACGCCGGTCAAGCGAATGTCTTTCGATCGAGTGGTCAGGCGCAACGGGCCGATTACATCGGAGGCCTGCAAGTCGCCCGAGTCCAGATCGAGGTCGCCGTCCAGACGCGAAAGATCCATATCGGTGCGGGACGATTTGAAGGTGACACCCTGGCTGATCTTAGCCAGCTTCACGCTTTCCATGAATTCTCCGTCGAGATGCACCGCACCCTTAACGTCCTCGATCGAAACGTCGCTGGCGCGGCCGCCGATGGACACATCGGAAGTAATCTGCGAAATCCGCGCTGAACTGTGATCCAGTTTGAGGCTGACTCTGCCGTTAATGTCAGTGGTGGAGACGTCGCCTTTTTGACTGGTGATATCGAGGTCGCCCTCGCGGCCGATGATGCCGATATCCCCGTAGTGCGTGGCGGCGACTACCGCAACCTTGCGGGGAAGCGAAATATCCAGATCCGCCGCTACCCAATGGTCGCCGGCGCCCTGGTTGTTGGCGTTCAGCGTCACAACCGTTCCGCTGACGGTGATTTGCGGCTTCGTGCCCGCGTTCCATTTGTCCGCGTCGGCCTGATTTTCAGCGCTAATGCGTTTGTGGACCGCCACCCGTATCTGATCGTCCTCGGAGGCGCTGATGTTCACCGCGCCTCGAGAATTGTTAACCCGGAGGCTGGCTCCGGCGGGAAAGGCTTGCGTGAGTTGGTCGTCAAAGTTGTATTTGGATCCGAACATCGGGAAATCGCCGTCATCGATATCGATGTGATCGCCGATTTCTCCCCAGTTGACATGGGAAGCCTGAGTCGCCACCAGCCCGGCGATGATGATCACAATGATCAGGAAAATCCCGCCAGCGCTGAGCCCGGAGGCGCGCGTGCCCTGCCTCTGCGCCTGCTGGTATTCGATCAGCTTGATCACGCCCGCGACGATGAGCAGCACCGGCCAATAGTGGGCGAACCAGCGGCCAAGGTTGTGCCAGTCCAACACTCCCATGGTTCCGAGTAGAAACACTGTGCCTATGGCGATGAGTATGATCGGAGCCGAGAACGAGCGCCGGTACCGCGGCGGCGGAACTTGGACAGGGCTAGCCATTTCTCACCTCACCAGAAGGCACTTGGACGTCACTGGTCACGCTGCCCGTCGGCCCGGGTGGAGGCGGCAGAGGCGGTGGCGTCTTGCTCTCCAGCAACTTGGTTATGCCAATCGCCAGCAAGAGGATGGGCCAGGTACGGTGCCAGCGTGGGCCATTCATGTGCTCGAGGAGCGAAAGACTTCCCAGCGTGATCAGCACAACCGGCCCGACAAGAGTGCGCCTCCGGCTATAGCGGGTATAAGAATAGTGCCCGGAACCAACCACGCCCCAGCGGACGGCGAGCATCCACACCCCGAGGCCGATCAGAAAGAAGGGCCAGATGCGATCCCATCCGAACTCGAAGACGCCCGCGGTTTGCAACAGGAACAGCACGCCGAGACCAATCAGAATCACGGCTGCCGTGGGAACCCGGGCGCGGCCGGGCGCATCCGTAGCTTCTGCCATCGGTTGTCCGGGTTGCGGATCTGCTCCAAAAGCCTGAGCCAACCCGAACGGGTCGGGTGCTGGCTGCCCCATCTGGATGGCCTTGGCCGTACGCACCGAGTCGATAATCTGCCACACATAAAAAAACGCGATCCCCAGGCCTAAAATCGTATTCAGTCCAGCGTTATCGGTAACGGACTCGCCCCACACCAAGAGCGTGAAAGTCACCAGGTGGGCCAGTCCCTTGGCATACTGTCCGCAATAAACCGCGCCGACGCCGAAAGGAAAGAAGCCAGCCAAAATGCCCGCAAGGGCGGGGTTCGGCCCGGAGCCCGGCACGATGGGCGCGGGTGCGGACGAAACGAAACCGGCCGCGGGCGGCGCTGCTGCAGGCTGGACACCCTGCAGCCGCTCGGCCAGGCAGTTCTCGCAATAGATCACACCCTTCACCTCACGGGTGCAGTTGGCGCACAGCGGCTTGCCGCAAGTGCGGCAGTACGCGACCGGCGCAATATCTGGATGATTGGCGCAGTTCATGAAAACCTCCTGTGCGTGGCCAGTATCACTACAGGTGGGTCGTTGGTAAGGGAGGCGAGTATCACTTGGCTCCCCTCTTGGCTGTAGTTGCGATCCTGTCTTGGTTCGGGCTGTCCACTGGTGTTGTCGTTCCTTTGGCGTTTGTCTTTCTGTTCTTCTTGCGGCGCGGGTTCGGCGGGCATGGTGGCTCGCTTGAACTCCCGCACCCGCGATTCGATTTCATAGACGAAGCGGATATTTTCGTAGTACTTCACGACTTTGCCGGACGTCTCGTAGTAGTTCCGTCTGATGGCGCTGGGCCGCAAATCGGCATGACGCAGGTCAGCCAGCTTGACCCCTGCCAGGCTCATCGTAATAGAGAGGGAAAAGAACGCCATGCCGAATGACATGGCGAAACGCGGCTGCTTGGCCACGCCGAGGATCGGGCTGACCAGCATCCTCGCCCAGTCTTGCATCCGCTCGAACCAGGAAATCTGGGCTTGCGCTCTCGCGTCCACGCGCAACCGGACGGTGTCGACCCCTGACGTCGCGGCCAGGATGCTGTCCACCAGGTTATTCGGAGGATCAACTTCCACGAGCTCGTGCAGCCAGCGCAGGCCCGCGTCGGCTTCCGCCAGCAGCGGTCCGCAGGTTGGGCATCCCCGGGCGTGAGCCTGGAAGCGCTCCAGCTTGTCCCCGCTCAGGCGCTGGTCGAGCGCCTCGGTGAGAAGAACGTCGAACTCTGTGCACTGCATACCGTTCTTGTTTTCAGCCGCCATTACATCACCTGTTTATATGTACGTTGTAGCAGGCGCGCAAGTTCCGCTCGCCCACGGTTTATTCTCGATTTCACGGTTCCTTCCGGAACCTTGAGGACGGTGGCAATTTCCTTGTAATCCATGTCTTGCAGGTCTCTCAGGATGACGGCCTCGCGCAAGTCCGGAGACAGCTTCTGTAGCGCCTTGTGTACCGTTTCCTTAACTTCGCGGCTCTGCGCCCGCGCATCGGGAGTTTGGGCATTGTCGTGGATCTGTTCGCTGAGGGGCATGGCATCCTCGTGCTCTGAGGGTGCCGAGTCAAGCGAGTCGGTCATGCGGTCCTGCTTGCCCTTGCGGAAGTGGTCGACCAGCAGATTTCGCGTAATGGTGGTTACCCAGGTCATGAAGGCACCGCGCTCGAGGTCATAAGATTGGAGGGTGCGGTACATCTTGATGAAGACCTCCTGGGTGAGGTCCTGGGCATCGTCGCCGGAGCCCGCAAATCGATAGCAGATGTTGTAGATGCGCCGGTGGTAACGCTGCACGATCTCCTCCCACGCAGCTGCGTCGCCCGCAACACAGCGACGTACCAGCGTGGCGGCGAGTTGCGCGTCTTCCAACCTTGCACTCCCTGGAACTCCTGGCTTCCTGACCCGGCTGGTACGGCAGCCTTAACACTACACAACAGATACGTGTTTATGGTCCCAAAAGTTCTTGAATTCTATGAGACTAGGCATTGTAACAGCGCTGTAAAGTGGAGCGAACAAAACGAGAACAAACACACACGACACTAAGTACCACGAAGAAATCCCCCGAAGGTTAGATTCTTTGTGTAACTTCGTGTCCTTTGTGGTTTATAGAAGTTGGGCTCAACCCTTGCCTCTACTGCAGGGCACCGAATTCCACGTTAATGAAAACCTCGGTCTGCGCTGGCCCCGTCGCTCGAATGCGAGGCGGGTAGGTCGAGGCTTTCACCAAAGACAGGGCGGCATTGCTGAGTCCAGGGTCCGAGTTTTGCAGTGCTTCGGCCTCCACCACTTTACCCTCATCGTCAGTGCTCGCGTGGATAATGACTGGCTCAATCTTCCCGGTATGTCCTGCAGGGACCTGGGCGAAAGCCCTGTACCGCTCTGCTGGGATCAAAACGATTCCTGGGCCTCGAGCCAGCATTTCCTTGGTGGGCGTGAACAAGGCGGGATTGGGAGCGCCGGCGTCTTCGAGGCTGTCCACGTGGATCTGGAGCACAGTGTCCCCGCTTTCCATGATCGAAATCTGCCGGGCCAGAACGCGGTCGTGGAAATGCAGGATATCGTCGTAATCGTAGACGGTGTAGATACCGGGCGCCTCAGAATAAATGCGCAGCAGCGCGGACTTTGTGTCCACGCAGTATTCGCGCTCTTCCCAGTGTCGTCCCTGTGCGGCGGTGATCGCTTCGCCGCCCGAGAGCAAAGCGCACATGACTTCCATTCCATGCCATTGCGCGCTCGCCATACGAATCATCGTGCCGGGGCGAACATTGGCCATCGGCCAAATAACTGCTCCGCGCACCATCTGGAGACGAAGCGGAATCGGGCCGGGCGACTTCTCGTCGTAGGGGACGCCGCCCTGAAACACCCGAACCTGGGAATAATCCCCGAGCCGCGCCGTCCATCGCCAGAAGGTGTGCCTTGCATAGCGAATCTCTTCCATCTCGCCGGAACCGGTATACCGGGATTGCCCGCTGGATGTGAAAGAAAGTTTCAGGTGAAAGGCGGGACCACCGGCAGCGTAAAGCTCACTTCCGTTTTGACGGGCCCGTTCCAGCAGACTCAGAACTGAAGCGCGATTTTCCGGGCTGGCAACTTTCAGCGTGGCGCCGGTTGCCAGTTCCAGCGGATCTGCCGGCAACGCGGCTATCGCCGGTGCGGTTTGAGCGAAAGCAGTTGAGGCCAGGGCAGCGAACAAAACAAGCAGAGATCGCGAGGAACCCATACGTCTCTCCATCAACTATTGCCAGTAATCTTAGGCGCAATGAGGGAGATTTTCCAGTCCCTCCACGACGGTTGAAGAACGGGGCTGACACGTAGCAAGCTACGCCTCGACAGGTAGTGAAGATGCTATTGGGAAGGCGCGACGCTGGAAGCCTTTACCGGAAGGCCGGGCCGTCATATTGCGCGTCCACCGTGACCTTCGTGGCTGCCGACTTAACGATATGTCCATCGATGATGGCAAGCGCAACCACGTGATAAATCCCCACGATTTGGGCGGTGAAAACTCCGTTTTGGGTTACGCTCGCCCCATGTTCCTTAACCAACCAGCCTATTTTCGTTGCTGTCGGCGCACCCGTAACTTCAACTGAGAATGTTTGTTCCTGCCCGACGTTGAGAGTTAAACGAGGCGGATCTATCGCGAGTGACAACGTTCTCTGGCTATCACTCTGCGTAGCGGCGACAGGAATTGCAAGCAACAGCACCACAATCAACCGGAGGCAAGCTGCACGTGGGATCATGACGCACCTGAATTCAAAACTGCGCGTGCCAGTATAACCCGTCGCGGCACTAAGATTTCGGTTCATCCAGCACGCGGCGGACGTTGCGTGCCAGAGCGTCCAGCGAAAAAGGCTTCTGCAAGACGGTGGTAGACATTGCCGCATCTTCATTTTCCAATGCAGAGTGTTCCGAGTAACCCGACATGAAAAGCACCTTCATCGCCGGCCGGAGCGGGGTCAGGCGTTGCGCCAGTTCGCGGCCCCCGATGTTGGGCATAACCAGATCGGTTACCAGCAGGTGAATTGGATCTGGATAAGCGCTGGCCATTTGCAGCGCCTCGTTGCCGTCAACCGCGATCAGCACCTTGTAACCGTTGCGTCGCAGAGATTCCCTGACGATATCGCGAATGCCGTCCTGATCTTCCACCACCAGAACCGTTTCGGTTCCCTTCGGCGCGGAGGCCGCAGACGGCAGAGCTTTCGGCACCGGTTGCGGCCACGATTCTTCAATCCCAGATTCCTCAATCCCAGACGCCTCGCTGTAGGACTCTTGAAGCTGGGCCTCATCAATCCGCGGAAGATGAATCTTGAACGTAGTCCCGCGCCCAGGTTCACTGTCGACCCAGATCCAACCGTCACTGTGCTTGACCACTCCGTAGACAGTCGCAAGCCCCAGACCAGTTCCCTTCCCTGGCGCCTTGGTGGTGAAGAACGGCTCAAACATGCGGGCCTGAGTTTCCGCATCCATTCCGTCGCCCGTATCGTGGACTGCCAACATTACGTACTTGCCGGCTGGCGCGCCTTCATGATTTCGGGAATCGCCTTCTTCCAGTTCGAAGTTGCCGGTGGTAATGGTCAGCTTGCCGCCCTGCGGCATGGCATCGCGCGAGTTGACCGCAAGATTCAGGATCACCTGTTCCATCTGCCCGGGGTCAGCCTTGACCTGCCCCAGAGAAGGAGCAGGCACAATCTCCACTTCGATATTTTTCCCGATCACGCGATGCAGCATCTCGGCGAGGTCAGCGAGGACCGCATTCAGGTCAAGCACCTTGGGCCGGAGGATCTGCCGGCGGCTAAAAGCAAGCAGTTGGCTGGTCAGGGAGGCTGCGCGAGTCACCGCATTTTCAATTTCCAAGGCATGTTTGCGCGCGGGATCATCCGCAGCCAGCCGGTCGCGGAGGTTTTCATTGTGAGCCTGAATCAGCATCAACAGGTTGTTGAAGTCGTGGGCTACGCCTCCGGCCAACTGGCCAACAGCTTCCATTTTCTGGGAGTGGCGGAGCTGATCTTCCAAACGCTTGCGCTCGGTAATGTCATACATTACGCCTTGCATCAGCAATCCCTGGCCGTCGGTCTCGTGCAGTAAGACGCCCTCGTCGCGAAACCACAAAAGCCTGCCATCACGGGCGCACATGCGATATTCGGCCTGAAATAACTCGTGGGTTTCCTGAAAAAGTTTCTCTGCCGCCAGAGCAATTTCCCGGTCTTCAGGATAGATGTGGTTCATCCAGTTCATGGGATCGGAAAGCCATTCCGCAGGCGAGAAACCCAGCATGGTTTCAATCTGCGGGCTCACGTAATGCCAGGGGCCGCCGGCGCCGAGTTCCGCGATATAAGTCACCGCAGGGAGACGCTCGACCAGGGTGCGATATCGGGCTTCGGCGGCGCGAAGTTCGGCCTTCGCGCGGTCGTGTTCGATGGCCATGCCCGCCAGATGCGTCGCATTTTCGATCAGCTGAAGATGTTCAGCCTGTGGAGTGCGGGGTTCACGATAATAAATGGCAAACGTTCCCAGTATTTTGCCATCGCGCGAAGCGATCGGAGTTGACCAGCAAGCGCGCAAACCGTGAGGCAACGCCACATGGCGAGAGTTTGCCCAGAGCGGGTCGGTGGCGATGTCGGAAACTACGACGGGCTGCTTCCGGTAAGCGGCTGTCCCGCAAGACCCAGCAGAAGGGCCAATCTGCACTCCATCCACCGCTCCCGAGTATGCGCTGGGAAGACTGGGCGCGGCGCCGTGCCGAAGCGTCGTGCCATCGGCATCGGGAAGAAGGACGGAGCAGAGCATGTCGGGATGCTGTTTCTCAATTTGTTTACACAGGACTTCGAGGATGCCGGGAAGCGGAGCCTGGGCCCTGATCATTCCCAACACTTTTTCGTTGAGCTTCGAGAGCGCTTCCGATAACTCCAGCTTATCCTCGTCCGTCGCTCTCTGCACACCTATGGACATGCGATTCCTTCTTTGGGCGCGGTCGCCCCTGCTGGGGAGGTTAGATACCAATTATCGTAGTGCTTTATCCCGATCTGAAACCAGGCGGCCCGTCAGAGTCATTATTCCTTACCGGTAATGGCGGCTAAAGTTACGTACGTAATCGGATGGCGCAGAACCTGCATTCATTCCCAAATGTTCATCGGAGAAACATGTAAAGGATAGTTAGACGGTTACTCGCTGGTGAAGTAATCCACCGTGACCGGATTTTCAAACAAGGAATAGTCGCGCGTCACCACCGTGATTCCGCTTTCGGTGACGAAATAGCGTTGCCGGTCGGCCTCGGGATCGTACCCGACGGTCGTGCCTTCGGGGATATGTACGTCGCGGTCGATGATGGCTTTGCGGATGCGGCAATGCCGTCCGATATTCACATGTGAAAACAGGATACTGTCGTCCACTTCGCTGTAGGAATTTACCCGCACATTCGGGGACAGCACGCTGTTCTTCACCGTGCTCCCGGAAACGATGCAGCCAGCGGAGACAATGGAATCGAGCGCGGTCCCGGTGCGTCCGGTCTCCGCGAACACAAACTTGGCCGGCGGATACTGCCGCTGGTGGGTGCGGATGGGCCATTCCCCGTCATACAAGTTAAATACAGGCGAGACCGAGACGATGTCCATGTTGGCTTCGTAATAGGCCTCGAGCGTTCCGACGTCGCGCCAGTAGAGCGCTTCTTTCTTGTTCTCGTCGACAAAATCGAAGGCATAGACGCGATATTCGTCCACCATTTTAGGCAGAATGTCTTTGCCAAAGTCGTGACTGGAGTTCGGATCCTCGGCATCTTTGAGCAGCGCGGGAATGAGCACATCGGTGTTGAACAGATAAATGCCCATCGAGGCCGAAACCTTCTCCGGGTTGTGGGGAGAACGCAAACCGGTTTCCTTTGGCTTCTCCTCAAATCCGTTGACCCGGTGGTCGCGGTCGATATCCACGACGCCGAAGCGGGCAACTTCGGCGGGATCAATCTGAATGGTTGCCAGGGTGACATCCGCCCCAGCATCGCTGTGCTGCTGCAGCATCCGGCCGTAATTCATCTTGTAGATGTGATCACCGGAAAGAATAAGGACGTGCTGCGGTTGCTCCGACCCAATGGAATAAATGTTCTGGTAAACCGCGTCGGCCGTGCCCTGGTACCACTCCTCGCTGACTCGCTTCATGGGCGGCAACACTTCGATGAACTCGCCTACTTCGCGTCCCAAAATGTTCCAGCCCTCGCGGACATGGCGGTTGAGGGAAAGCGCCTTGTACTGAGTCAAAATGTAAACCCGGCGCAAGTCGGAGTTGAGGCAGTTCGAGAGAGTAATGTCGATGATGCGGTAAATGCCGCCGAAGGTGACGGCGGGCTTGGCCCGGTCGCGGGTGAGAGGATAGAGGCGTTCGCCCGCTCCGCCCGCTAGTAAGACTCCGAGAGTATCTTTCATTGGCATCGCATCGAAACCGGGCTCCCGCTCTTGGATGGCCGTTCGGGGTTTTGCAGATGCACCGTGTGGATCTTGTTGGGGCCAACTCGAATCCAACAGCGCACCGGGAAACGCTAAATACTAGCACAGCGGAAAACTTGCCTGGTGGTTTCAGCCATTTTCCACATTGGGACGGAGTTTACTGTTTAGTACCGGGTACCCCCCCCTCCCCCTTTGGCTGCAAAATCCAGAGAACAAACGACTTAAATTTTGACTCTGTGCTAGATCTTTGAGTTTACAGGAGTTACGGGCAAAATCTAGAGAACATGGGAGTTAGGGCGAGTGCCACCGGTGCTTTGTGCCCATTTTGGAACTAAGGCGGGGTCCGGGAGCCACACCATCGCCTAGATCAGATTGTCAAAGATCGCGATGATTATCTTCTAGATAATGTATCTTGTACCAAGTTATCCTATTTAAGGCATGCCGTCAATGACAAAGCGCGCCTGCGGATTGGGTTCTAAGATTGGGGTCTGCGTCTACCCGGAGAACATGTGGGCCACCCCGGGGAAAAGCCGTCACCCCGCCTTTGAACAGATGAAATCATCGTGCGCTAAAAGTCGTTCTCCTTAGTGGGGTGTGGCCCATATTTTCTTCTCAGTTCCTCAGATTTTTCGTGCGACTGCGCAAGCCTGCGTCGCATCTCGGCACTGTCGTAAGGCGTCTTCGCAGGCTTTGATCCCTGTTCAGGAGTTGAACCCCGAGCATATTTCCCCACCAACTGTTCGACCTTAAGCTGAGTCGCCATTGCCATTTGTGCGCTGTCATCGGTGCCCAACCATTTGCCGGGTTCCAGGTAATCGGTGCTACTGCCAGAGGAAAACTCGTCTGGCTTTCCGGTAGTTCCCGGTGGCAAATCAGCAGAACCTAGGTCAACTTGAGGCACTATTCTGAGGCGTTCGATGGTGATTTGCAGACGGTCTTGGAAGCTGCCGAGAGACCCAACAACTTCTAGTACGTGGCCTGCTTCAAAAGCCTTCCCTGCTGCAAGCACGTTGCGCCAGATGTTCGCTTGTACCTGCCCGGTAGCGTCAGCTAGATGCAATTGGAGAAATGACTCCTTGTTTTTCTTCTCCCTCAACTGTTTGCTGACAACCACCAGAACAGAGCTAATCTGACCACTTAGGTGCGTTGCCATATTTGAAACGGATACGCGCACTGGTGCTGGTGGTCTAACTGGCAGGTAAGCGCGTTTGATTTTTTGGGACAATCAGACATCTGACCGAAAGGAACTCTTCACATCTGGCGACTGTTAGGACGTTCTGCATTCCTCACTACCTCTCGGGCAGAAAGCCGATACTTACTGACTGTCGGCTCGGCACCCTGCTCGTCACTCTCTGGTGGGACTGGCGAACTCTTGAACATTGGATGCGTGTCGAAGATGGTCATGGAGATACGAGCTAGATTTTCATTCATGAATGCCGCAACTTTTCTCGCTTGGGCAAACGTTGTGCCATCGGGCAAATCAAATCCGATAAAGGCTTCGTCCAAGATGGGCATGGCCTCGCGCGTTGGCTCTGCCATTATCCAAGGTGTTCCGTCCGCGAACTCTTTCACCGTAAAAACAAACTTGCCACGCTCGGTTCTGGCATCGGTTCCCATTGCGTTTGCTCCTGTGCTTGGATTTTCTCATGTCCTCGACATTCATGTGAAGTGGCTTGTACGGGGACTGGGGGGCTGGCCCAACCTAAACCTCAGAGTAGATCCAATGGCTAGGCTGGCGAGCTCTCCCCTACCGGTCACGCCCGGGTGATCGTCACAAAGATCTCTTCGCCACTTAATGACAGCTTGGCTCCGCCGTTCTGGGTGGCGCTTGGTTCCAGCCGCTCAGCCAGCAGTTCATTGCGCAGATAGGATTCGTGGGCGGCGATGGCTTCCGCGACGCGCGGCGAGGCGGAATAGCTGACCGCGATGCGATCAGAAATATCGAGGTTCATCGCTTTCCGCTGATCCTGCACTAGCCGATTGAAGTCCCTGGCAAGCCTTCCTGCAACAGTTCCGGCGTCAGCGTCGTCTCGAGCGCCATGAACGTCCCTTGTTCCGAAGCACACTTCAGGTTGTCCGGACCTTCGTAGGAGACGAGGATTTCGTCCGCCGCGAGTTCAAAGGTCTGCCCGTCGACCTGCACCGGATACGTCCCGCCTCTGCCAGACTCCCGGGATCGGCCTGACTCAGCGCCTGCGCAATGCCTTCAGGTACTTTCCGGCGCGCGGACCAAGTCTTCTTGGCATCGGGTTTGAGGCGCACTTTCACCAGCGCGCTCTCGTCGTCGATGAGAACCACTTTCTTGAGGTTGGCTTCCTCTAAGATCTGCGCGACGTAGTCAGCGTTTTCAAGCACGCGCCGGTCGGCTGCATCTTTGGGCCGCACGTACAAAGTGCCCAACGGCTGCCGGATCTTGACCTTGCTCTGCGTCCGCAGATTCAAAGCCAGATTCTTGATCCGGATGACCGTAGCGATGCTCTGCTCCAGCGTCCTCGTCGATGAGCGAAGCTTCCACCTGCGGATATGAGGTTAAATGCACCGATTCCGGCGCCGACGGATCCACCGAGCGCACCAGATTCTGATAGATCTCCTCGGTCAGGAACGGCAGCGCGCGGCGCCATGACGCGGGTTACCGTGGTCAGAACGGTGTAGAGTGTCTGATAAGCCTCAGGCTCGCTCTCCCAGAAGCGGCGGCGCGAGCGGCGCAAATACCAGTTCGAGAACTCCTCGTCGAAAATTTGAAACGCTTCGATCAAACGGTAATGTTCGTAATTCTGAAAGCGCTATGCGCGGCTTCCACCAGTCGCTGGAGCCGGCTCAACACCCAGCGGTCCAGCTCATGCGTTACTGGAACGCGCGGCCGCCGGGCTTCCATCCGTCAGCGGTCGCGTACATCACAAAGAAGCTGTAACAGTTCCAGAACGTCAGCAGCTTTGCGCCGCGCATCGGCGTCCATGGTTTGCCCAGTGTTGCCGGCGGGGTGCAAGTCCGGGAAGTTGAGGTGCTGCGCGGTCTTCTGCTCGGCGTAGATGTAGCGCATCACCTCGGCACCCAGCGCCTCGGCCGCTTCATCGAAGGCGATGGAGTTGCCCTTCGACTTGTGCATCTCCTCTCCGCGAGCATCGCGGACCAGAGCATGCCCCAGCAAGAGCCTTGAATGGCGCCCGGCCATCGATCATCGCGCTCATCGCCAGCATGGAGTAGAACCAGTTGCGAAACTGACCGGGAAAGCTCTCCAGCACCAGGTCGGCCGGGAACCACTTCTCCCAATACGCGCGGTCGGTTGAGTACCGCATGGTGCTGAAAGGTACGATGCCGGCGTCCAGCCAGGGATTGCCCACGTCTTCGATGCGAGAAGACAGGCCGCCGCACTTTCTCACAGCGAATCTTGACGGCGTCGATGTACGGCCGGTGCGGCGAATTGCCGTCGAAACTTATCCCATCCCTCTGACGCCCTGGTCTTCAGCTCCTCGCGGCTGCCGATCACCGTGAAGTGCTCGCACTGTTCGCACACCCAGATGGGCAGGGCCAGGCCCCAGAAGCGCTTCTTGGAGATCATCCAGTCGCCCATGTTGCGCAACCAGTCCAGCTCACGGGCCTCGCCTTCTGGCGGAATCCACCTGATGTTCGGCACGGTTCGCTGGATGCGGTCGCGCCAATCCATGCGGATAAACCACTCGTCCACCGGACGGAAAGACCAGTTCCTACTTGCAGCGCCAGCAGTGCGGATACACGTGCGGATAGCGCTCGCGCGCGACTAAGAATCCCTGCGCCTTCAGTGCCGCAACCACTTCGTCGGCCACCTCATTCGCGTTGCGCCCGGTGAACGGTCCAAAGTCCATCGTGAAAAACCGCGCTCTCATCGAGCGGCGCGATGAATGGCAGCTCGTTTTCCTTGCCGAGTTCCTGGTCCTCCGCGCCGCAACCGGGAGCGATGTGGACCAGCCCCGTTCCTTCCGCCTCGCTCACCGCACTCCACGCGATGACGCGATGCGATTCGGCGGCGGTCTTTCCACGCCCGGTTTCGCCGTAAGGGAACAGGCCGCCCGGGCGCGTTCTGCGCCGGAAGCTCGTCGAAGGGTCCGGTGTAGGTCAAGGCCCAGCAGGTCGCGTCCCGGCAATCTCGCCAAGCACCTCGACTGCGCCGCTGCCTTTGAGGATCGTCCGGATGGAAGGCAGTTTGTGAGTCTCGTGCTTGCCTTCCACCTGCAGATCCTGCAACGCGGTCGCGCTCGAAGTTCGCCTTGGCCACGTAGTAGGTCCAATCGCCGTGCCGGACCTTCAGATAGGTCATCTCCGGATTCACGGCGACCGCGACGTTCGATGTCAGCGTCCACGGAGTGGTCGTCCACACCAGCAGAGCCGTCTTTTCCTGGCCCTTAACGGGGAACCGCACAAAGACCGACGTGTGCGTCGTGATGCGGCGGCCTTCGGCCACTTCCATCTGCGATAGCCCTGTGCCGCAGCGTCCGCACCACGGCATCACGTCGTGCCCGCGATAGATGAATCCTTCGTCGTGGCACTTCTTCAGAAAGCCCCAAATGGTGTAGTTGTTCTCGTCGGAGAAGGTGAAGTAGCTGCCGCCGTACTCGGCCGAACCCAGCTTGCGGACGATCTCGCTGGCGCGCGCCGTTTCGGTGTGTCCGCTGGGGAGCTTCACGGTTACAACCCGTCGCCGTCCGCCAGCGCATCGCGCAACGCGAGCAAAACCGCGGGATCGTCCCAATCGCACCAATAGCCCAGGCGGATCGACTGCTCGGTCTGGCGCGCGGCGTAAGTGAGCACGCGCTCCTTGCAGGCGCGCACGAATTTCTCGATGCCGTAGTCGCGAATCTCGCGCTTGGTCTGCAGCCCGAGGCTCTTTTCGACCTCGACTTCCACCCACAGTCCCTGGCAATCAAACCCGTTCTGGTAGCGCAGCGCGTGGCCGTTCATGGCGTGGTAGCGCTGGTACATGTCCTTGAGCGACCGGCCCCAGGCGTGATGCACGCCCATGGGATTGTTCGCCGTGATCGGCCCGTCGAGGAAAGACCAGCGCGGGCCACTCGCGCGTTCTGCTGCGCGCAGCTTGTCGAAGATGCGGTTCTCCTCCCAGAAGCGCAGCATCTCGCGCTCCATGGCAGGGAAATCGGGAACTTTTGCTACGGGTCGGTACATGTTCATCAATAATATCAGCCGGTGTAGACGCGAGCGTCCGCGCTCGTGTCACTCGACGACAATGCCCACGTAGAAACATAGCTAGCTATGTTTCTACAGTTTCGGTTGTTGCGGAATGTAGCAGGGTGGAATGCAGCTGGATTCAGAAGCGCAATCTCTATGCGGCGTCGTCTTCGACCTTGATGCGCAGCGACTTCAGGAATTTGAGGTCCTGATCGCTGATCTTGAATTCAGTGGTCATCAGCGAAGGCTTTTCGTTGGACTTCTCGCCGGGCTTGCTGACTCCGATGGTGGCTTCGAGCACCAGGAAGATATCGTAGCCGCCCTCTTTGATTCGGGAAACGACGTCGGCAATGGGCTCGGAGTCCGCCAACGACTCGTTGATCGCTTCGCCCAGTTCCTTCATCAACTGCTTCAATTGCTGGTCCACGTAACCCCCTCGCCGAATCCGACCACGACCTTCGAGTTTATTCTTGGGGCCGAAAAAGAATGTACTCAACCCGTCTAACCGATTAGATGCGTTCACCGGTCCCAATGTTTCGCGACCGAACTGCTGGCGCCCGCGATATTGTACCTCCACGGCCTGACAAACAAAACCCAAGTCTATGATAAATGATGAGGAGAAGCATTGATAAAATCGTGACTATGCCGAGCGTGTCCACAAGTCGAAAGCTGGGTATCGCGGCGCGGATTGCAGGCCGAGTAATATCGGAGCACGCCCGCCGCACGCGAACTCTCGGAGCTCTCACCAAGGCAGCCCGGGCTACGGCGTCCCACTTCGGACGCGTATTGCGGCAACTGTGGCTTGAGGTGACAGGTTTTGTTTTCTTGGCATTAGCGGGAATTGGGGTCATCGCCTTTTTTCGCGAGTACGCGAAATATCACGCTGGCCGTGCAACTTCAAGCCGCGTGGTGCTCGCCGTCTGCTTTACCGCGTTGTTCACGTGGTTCGGCGTGGATTCTTTTTGGCGGGTCTGGAAGAAGAATCAAAACCCATGACTAGGAATACGAACGCATACTTAATTAGAACCAGCCCTTTGTGGTTGCGGACTGTGGCCGCTCATATGGCGCCGCTAACTGGGAAGATAACCTCCCGTTGACAATCTCTTATATCTCCCTTAGCATCAATCACTTGGTGCACCGTTTCTGACTCCATCGCTCGGGGGAGCCGCCCGTGATCAAGCTTGACATCATCAACGAAGTGGTTAACAAGACTGGAATCACTAAAACCAAAGCCGAACTGGCCGTGGAAACCGTTTTTGGCAGCATGAAGCGTTCGCTCGCCAAGGGCGATCGCATTGAACTACGCGGATTTGGCGTGTTCAATGTCAGGCCGCGCAAAACCGGCATCGGGCGCAACCCGCGCACTGGCGCCGAGGTTTCCATTCCGCCAGGAAAAGCGGTACGCTTCAAGCCGGGCAAGGAGTTGCAGGCCATCGAGTGAGGCTCAGTTTTCGCGTACGATGGAGATACGGGCGTGCACGCTTAGAATTGCCCTTGGCCCTGACAGCGCGGAACCTAGATGCCTGAATTTCTTCCCCCCGTTTCTTCGACCACCGATTATTACCGTCCCGTCGAAGTCTTCGTTGTACAGCCTCCCAAGCAGCGCTACTGGCTGCATGCCGTGCTATTCCTGGCCACGATCTTCACCACCCTCGTGGTGGGCGCGCGGATGGAGTTTAATTTCCAGCACGACCTGCCGGCGTTTTACAGCGCTGACGAGGGTCTCTCCGCCGTGTTCCCTCTGACGTGGGCGCTCCAGTCGTCGCACATTTTGTTTGGCATTCCCTTTTCTTTGACACTCATGCTCATCTTGATGGCCCATGAGATGGGGCACTATCTTTTTTGCCGCTACTACGGAGTGGACGCGACGCTTCCGTTTTTCATTCCGTTCCCATCGCTCTTCGGAACCATGGGGGCGTTCATTCGGATTCGATCGGAAATCCGCTCTCGGGCAGCACTGTTTGATATCGGGATCGCTGGCCCGATCGCGGGATTTGTCACAGCTCTGGTACTCCTGCTTGTTGCCCTGCCGCTCTCCAAGACGGCGCTGCCGTCTGCAGTTGCTCCCGACGTTCAACTGGGATACCCGCTCATTTTCCATCTCATTTGGGCAATGCTTCCGCAAGGCGGGTCTTCCCTGCAAACCGTTTATCTCCACCCAACCGCAATCGCGGCATGGGTAGGGATGTTCGCCACTGCGCTCAATCTTTTGCCGGGGGGCCAACTCGACGGCGGACATATTATCTTCTCGCTCGCTCCACGCGCGCACAGAAACATTTCGTGGTTCACCATTCTTGTCTTGATTCCAATGGCGATTTATTTTTGTTACATCTGGTTGGTTTGGGCGATCGTGCTGAGGCTGACCAGCATGCGGCACCCGATGGTAGCTGAATGGCCGGGGGTAACAGGGGTGCGCCGATGGATTGCCGTGTTCGGGCTCCTCATGCTGATTCTTACCTTCTGGCCTGCGCCTTTTGCACACTTCTCCCTGCTAGAAATCTTCCGTTGGCGCTCTACGCCCTAGTCCTCTCGCGAATCATCGAACGTCGGCGCAGGAGTAGTCGCTGTTCCCGAAACAGCTACTCGTATTTAACTCCCGCGAACAAGTCTGTCTCCTGTTCCATCATTCCTGGAGTGGCCCTGGCTACTAGATGGAACATTTCCTGCCTCCCGCGCTGGCGAATGTGGGATTCGACGAGCGGCCACAGCGGCGATTGGCTGGTGTGCGCCTTGAAGGCGGCGATCTTGGTCTCAAGGTAATCCCCGATTTCGATGATCGCCGTCGCTGGCGGCAGCGTGACCGGCTGGCGGTCGGGCAAGGTAAAGTTCGCAGTGCCGTAGTAGAGCTTCTGGGTTCGATGCGCTGTGATTTCGCCTGCAATTTGGTCCGGAAAACGATTGGTGCGTCCCGCCCAGTGAAAAGCCAGCGTGGCAAAAACTGAAGCCATCGAATGATCCGTGTGGCCGGTCACCGAACCATCAGGACCGAAGGTGATCAATACCTGCGGCCGGAAGCGGCGGATATGGAGCGTCAAATCACAGACCACTTTGTAAAGATCCTGGCGGTGGAGTTGGCCGTCAGGATAGTCCAGCACGATTCCCTGCGAGACCTTCAGAATTTCACAGGCGGCGACAAATTCCTTCCGCCGCGCAGCCGCTAATTCATGGTCGCTGGCGGCGCCGCCGCGATGGCTCGCCGCCTGTCCCGGGGTAAGGCAGACTACGCAGGTCTCGATTCTGCGATCGTGGCAGAGGCGCAACGAGCCGCCGAAGCTTCCCGCCTCGTCGTCGGGATGGGCGGTGATGCACATCAGGCGAAGCATGGGCTCATTGTAACTTGGGCCATTGCGGATCAGTTGTTTTGGGGCGAGTTGCAAAGTCTTGCACTCTCGATCTCGAACGAGGTTCGAAAGAAGTGCTTCAATCTCTGGTCATTCCGAAATAGAATAGGGCGGCCCGAAGACGGATGTTCGGGAAACATTTTCTAAAGACGAGTTTCCGCGGGCGGAGGACAGGCGTGGACGTCCGCGCCTGCATTGGAGAAGCGATGCATGTTCTTGTGACCACAGACACGTTGAGCGGAGTGTGGACTTACACGCAAGAACTGGTCACCGGTCTGGTGAGCCGCGGAGTGCGCGTCACCCTGGTCAGCCTCGGCGATATTCCGCTGCCCCAGCAAACTTCCTGGATGGACGACCTGCAAGGTCTGGAATACCGCCCCACTGCATTTCGCCTGGACTGGATGCAGGAAGCGGAACACGATCTGAGAGACTCTTCCGCATATCTTGTCGCGCTGGTCAAAGAACTCAAGCCCGATCTGCTCCACCTGAACCAGATGTGCTATGGAAACCTTCCGGTCGACACTCCACGTGTAGTCGTGGCTCACGGCGATTTGATCAGCTGGTGGAAAGAGGTGCACGGGCACGAACCCAAGGAGGGCCGGTGGATGCGCTGGTACCGTGAGGCGGTGACGCGTGGTTTGTGGCATGCCAGCGCGGTGGTCGCTCCGTCGGTATGGATGCTGGATTCGGTTCGCGCCTGCTACACGCGGCCCAAGCGCGATGCGGTGATTTACAACGGCCGCAATCCCGTGTCTTTCAATCCCTACGTGAGTAAGGATGATTCCGTGCTGTCGGTAGGCCGCCTGTGCGATGCGGGCAAGCAAGTCAGTCTGTTGACCCAACACACTCACCCGCTGCCGGTCTGCATCGTGGGCTCCGAACCAGCGGTTGCTGATCCCGAGATTCCGATTCGCACTGACGTGAAAGTCGCGCTCGACCGCGTATCCATCGCGATCAAAGGACCGCAGACGCAAGCCCAACTCCGCACGCTGTACAGTCGCGCCTCGATTTATGCGGCGACGTCGCGATATGAAGCTTTCGGAATGGCGCCGCTCGAAGCGGCGTTCTCCCGCTGCGCCATTGTCGCCAATGACACTCCATGCTTCCGCGAGATCTGGGGCGACGCCGCCATCTACTTTCAAGCCAATGACGCAGAGAGCCTGGCGGATGTGATTCGCCGGTTGCATGAGCATCGCGACCTGTGTCGTGGCTATGCGACCCGCGCCTATCAACGGGCACGCGAATGCTTCACCGCCAAGCGCATGATCGACGAGTATGTCAGGCTCTATCACAGCTTGATTGGTGCGCGGTTGGCAGCGGCGTGAAAAAGCTTCTAGCTCCTGGCTTCTAGCTCTCTCAGTTGTTCTCCCTAGCGTTGACCATCACTCAAAAATTTGTCACTCCGAGGGAGCCTTATTCCCGAGGAATGTGTAGTCTTTTCGCTGAAAGCTAGCAGCCAGCAGCTAGGAGCTAGAGGCAAGAAGCTGTTATCTTCATACCTCAGACTCATCTCATGGGAGGCCTCATGGCAACAGTCAAAATCACCATCCGACCCAACGGTCCCTATCGCGTCGAAGCTCCTGAAGGATCGATCGAGTTGGTCGACGTCAATGGAACAGCGTATGACCTGACCGGCAAACCAGCGTTTTCGCTCTGCCGCTGCGGCGGATCAACCAACAAGCCGTTTTGCGATGGGACTCATAGCAAGATTGGATTCCAGGGTGCGGAGTTAGCGGTGAAGAAAGCAGATGGCTAAACGCGAATCGAGAAGGACCCGCGAAGCAGAAACGGGACTGATTCTTTTATCGCTCCTGTTGTTGGCCTCGCTCCCGTCGTTGCGGGTTGAGGCGCAGGCCGTTCACGACGGGGACTTCGTGCAACGCGTTGGAACGAAGCTAACGCTGAGCGGCGAGCCATTTCGCTATAGCGGCCCAAACATCGAATGGCTCGGTCTCGAAGGCTATGGCCCGCACGATCCGATGGGGCCTCGCTATCCCGAGCCGTTTCGAAATTGACGACGCCTTTGCAACCGCCGCGGAAATGGGCGCCCGGGTCGCGCGAGCGCAGACCATGGGCGATGCTGTCGGTTGCGCTCTCTGCATTGAACCCGAACTAGGCAATTTAATGAAGCGGGTTCCAAGCGTCGGATTACGCGCTGGTGGCGGCCAAGCGCAACGGCATTCGGATCATAATTACGCTGGTGGGTGATTGCGCGACCTGCTACGGCGGGGGCATCGGTCAATATCTGGCGTGGGGAGGGAAGCGGAATCCTTCAAGATTTCTTTACCGATGCCGCGCTGATTGCCGCGTATGAAAAGCACATTGACGCGGTGCTGAATCACGTAAATACGCTGACCGGCGTGCGCTACAAGGACGATCCGACGATTCTCGCGTGGGAAAACTGCAATATGTGCGGTCTCATCGCCGCTGCTGACTGGCGGCGGACATGGCGCGCTTCGGGCCAGATTTCCGATTGGGTGGAAACCATCGGCCAACACATCAAACAGCAGGATTCGCGCCATCTTTACCTGGATACTTCCGGAATCTTTCGCGCGTATCCGAAAGTTCTCGATAACAAGACTCCGGACCTGGTCACATTCGAATATTACCCTCACTGGGACGCGCTTCTGGGACGGGTGAGCACACGACGGCCGCGAGTTTTACGCGCGATGCCGCGGCAGTGACCGAGCCACGGGAAAGCCTACATCGTCAACGAATTTGGGTGGGACCGAACCGACTGGACGACGCAGCAGGATTTACAGACCGTTCTCGATACCCTGGCGAAAGATCCAAACGTTTCCGGCGATGGCTTCTGGGCGCTGCAGGCGCACCTTGACAATTTTGGCTTTCAGCCAATTCCGGCCGACACCAATAACCTCGGCCTACGCCGAGACGCGGCGAAAGCGGACAGTGGTGGGCGCTTTATTATCCGGGCATCAAAACGCTGGTGAATTCGGCAGACGATATGGCCGCGCGGGCGCAGCAGCTTCGCGCGCATGCTTACGTGATGTCGGGTACGCCCGTGCCAAAACATGCGACGCCGCCAGCACCGGTGATCACGTCCGTTGTTCTGGGAGGTCTGATCGCTTGGCGCGGTTCGGCAGGCGCGGTGCGCTATTCAGTGGAGCGCATGGACGCGGGTGCGAAGGAATGGAAAACCATTTGCGATCGCTGCGCGACGGACACGGATGATCCGTGGCCCGATCCACACGCGATCCTGTTCGGCGCACGTTACAGAGTGACGGCGTACAATGCGGACGGCGTCCCGAGCGCGCCCTCAAACCCACGTTAGCTGAACTCGGCTCAATCAGTGGATGGTCTTCGTCTTCCGCGACATGTAATCCATCAGCAAATACTGGCCTAGCGTGTAAGGCGTGGTGAAGTAGGCTTTACCGCGGCACATTTCCGTGACCTTCTGCACGAACTGCACCAGGCCGTGATCCGACGCCAGCATGAAAGTGTTGATCATGACGCCGGCGCGCTTGCACTTGGAAACTTCTTCCAGCGTCTGGCTCACGACCAGCGGATCGAGGCCAAAGGCGTTCTTGTAGATGCGGCCGTCTTCGAGGGTCAGTGCAGACGGCTTACCGTCGGTGATCATGACAATCTGCTTCATGTCTTTGCGTTGGCGTTGCAGAATTCGCTGCGCCAGCCGCAAACCCTCGCGGGTGTTGGTGTAGTACGGACCGACTTTCACCCGCGCCAGTTGCGAGAGCGGCACTTCCTCGGCCGAGTCGTGGAACAGAATCAGCGACAGCGAATCGCCCGGGTACTGGGTGCGGATCAGGTGCGAGAGCGCCATGGCAACTTTCTTCGCAGGCGTGAAACGGTCTTCCCCGTAAAGAATCATGGAGTGCGAGCAGTCGAGCATGAGCACGGTCGCGCAGGACGACTGGTACTCGCACTGGTGCACCTGCAGATCGGAATATTCGATGTTCAGCGGCAGCGTCAAGCCTTCGCGCTGAATGGCGCTGGAAAGTGTCGCGGTGATGTCGAGATTCAGCGTGTCGCCGAATTCGTATTGTCTCGATGCGCCGCTGGCCTCGATTCCGGTGGCCAGATCGCGGGTGTCGTGGCGGCCGAAGCTCGACTTTCCCAGCGACCCCATCAGATCGCGTAGCGTCTTGAAGCCCAGAAAATCCAGGCTCTTGTCGGTGATTTCGAACTTCACCTGCTGCTGCGCCTCGCCCACCTGCCCGCCCACACTCGATTGCCGCGAAGGATCATGCGGCTGATCGATGCTGATGTAATCTTCCTGCTGCATGCGCTCATCAATTGCTCGATGAGTTCATCCAGCGTGCCTTCCATCTGCATTTGCTGGAGTTGCTGGCGCATTTGCTCGTCGAGCAAGTCGCTGTCCAGCAACGCCTGCTCGATGGCGCGGCGAAGATCGTCCAGCGTCTGCTCGCCATCGCCGAAATCGTCGTACATGTAATTCTGGAATCCGCTCTGCAGGAGGTAAGTCGGAGAGCGCGCCGAGCAGATCCTCCATGCTCATTTCGCCGGCGGGGTCGGGAACGTATTTGCTGTAACGAATGCGTTTCATAAAAACCGTCGTTGGTCGTTAGTCCTTGGTCGTTGGCCAACGAATCGTTAGCCCTGCGGAGTTGGCTTGCCAACGACCAACGACCGAAGACCAACGACTAATTAAACGGCCTCTCTGCCGCGGAACGGCGGCATCCTCGCGCTCGAAGGGCTTCTCCGCGACCTTCGGCGGCTTTTCTCCGGCGCTGAAAAGGCGCTCCTCGTTTCGCCCGATGCGTTTGTGTGCGTAGAGGCCTTCGAGGATAAACTCCGCCGCCGACACCTGCGATCTCGGGGCTCTCCTTCGGGCCCACGTTCAGCTTGACCAATTTTTCCATCAGGCCCTGAATGCCGCGCAGCGACTTGCAGCGCCTCGCCTGCGCCGGCGGTGTCCGCCAACTGAATTTCGCCGCCCAGGTCGAACCACTGCACGACCTGATTCATGTCCGTGCCTTTGAAATATCCGTCGTAAGTCTTGGCGATGGCGGTTCGGATCAGTTCGCGACCAACGTGGTCCGCGCCTTTCATTTCGCCTTCGTACTCCAGTTCAAGTTTGCCGGTGATGGCGGGCATGGCCGCATAGACATCCCCGATGCGTGGCACCACCAACTTCTCGTTGTGCCGGATGGCGCGGCGTTCAGCGTTCGAGATCACGTTCTCCATGCACGAAATGGGCAAACGCTGGCTCACTCCCGAGCGCTTGTCGACTTTCTTGTCCTCGCGGGCGGCAAAGGCAATTCGCTCGATGACCTCCTGAACATATTTCGGAATGTGCAGCTTGTATCCGTTACGCTTCGTCCAGGCTTCTTGCGTGGTGATCGCGATGCCTTCTTCGATCGAGGCCGGATAGTGCGTGCGAATTTCCGAGCCGATGCGGTCCTTCAGCGGGGTAATGATTTTGCCGCGAGCCGTGTAATCCTCCGGGTTGGCGCTGAACACGAGCGCGACATCGAGCGGCAGGCGGATGGGATAACCCTTAATCTGCACATCGCCTTCCTGCATGATGTTGAACAGGCCGACCTGAATTTTTCCCGCCAGGTCGGGCAGTTCGTTGATGGCGAAGATGCCGCGATTGGCGCGCGGCAGCAACCCGTAGTGGACGGTCATCTCGCTGCCGAGTTCGTGGCCGCCCCGTGCCGCCTTGATGGGATCGATGTCGCCGATCAAGTCGGCGATGGTCACGTCCGGCGTCGCCAGCTTTTCCACGTAGCGCTGTTCCTGCGTCAGATACGCGATCGGCGTATCGTCGCCGTGCTTGCGCAACCTCGTCCCGGCAACGGCGGCAGATGGGCGAATAAGGATTGTCGTGAATCTCGCAGCCCGCAATGTAGGGCATTTGAGCGTCCAGCAAGGTGGTCAGAGCGCGCAGGATGCGGCTCTTGGCCTGGCCGCGAAGTCCCAGCAGAATGAAATTATGACGCGAAAGAATGGCGTTGATGATCTGCGGCACCACGGTATCGTCGTAGCCGACAATTCCGGGAAAAATCGGCCCGCCCTGGCGAAGTTTCGCCATCAGGTTGTCGCGTAATTCGTCCTTCACGCGCCGGCTTCGCAGTTGTTCTTCGGAAAATGGACTGTGGCGCAACTCGCCGAGCGTCCGAGGAAGACTCATGATAGAAAAACCCCCAGGAAGAACAGCTTCTGGCCCGATTATACGCCCGTCCAAGCTTATCCGGCGTGGCCGTTGCCGCCAGCTTTGCGGCGGACGTGCACGGTGCGGCGCATCGCAGGCAGAATGGTTTCAAAGAACGAAATGATGGCTCGCAGGCGCTCCGCCTCCGATTTCATCCCCAGCAAGGTTTGTTTGAAGTCGAGATCAAGAGGCAGCGAGCCCGCCAGGTGAAACGAGAGTTGCCCTTCATCAACTTCCGAGGATTTCTCCGGCTCCGCTCCGGCCAGCGTCATAATTTCGCCATGCAGTTTCATCGCTTGCGCTATTTCCTCCTGGGAGGCGACACCCGGGTCGTCCTGCAAGTAGAGCACCTCGGCCTGCAAGAACGACCGTTCCTGGTTGAGTTGTATGACCTCGAAGCGCGCGCGGCCCTTCGGTGACGATGTCCATGCGCCCGTCAGGATATTTCTTGGTGACCGTGAGGATTTCCGCCGTGCAGCCGATCTCGGCCAGTTCCTGTCTTTGCCCCTGATCACGCCGAAATGCTGGCTTCGGTCCAGGCACTCGGAGATCATCTCCTGGTAGCGCGGTTCGAAAATGTGCAGCGGCAAGGGCGTGCCCGGAAGCAGAACCAGGTCCAGGGGAAACAGCGGCAGCAGCGTGCTCAAGAACAGCCTCCGAGATCCTTCGCGAGCGCGAATTTCTAGGATTGTACGCTAGAGTTTGGCCCTCCCTGGCTTGACTTGAGAGCCCGCCAGAAGCATAGAAGCTCGAAATGGGATCGAGCATGCAACTCTCCGGAAAAGTTGTGGTGATCACTGGCGCCTCCATGGGCATCGGCGAAGCGATTGCCAAGATCTTCGCCGACGGTGGCGCCAGCGTGGTGCTGCTCTCGCGCGATGCCGAACGCGCCGAAGCTGCCCGCGGGCGGATCGGCCACACCGAGCGCACGCTGGCGCTTGCCTGCGATGTGCGCAATCGCGAAGAAATTGATCGCGTCGTTGGTCTGACGCTCCACCATTTCCAGCGTATCGATGTCTGGATCAACAACGCCGGCCACGGAATATTGGATTCAGTCACTAACGTGGATATGGCCGCATGCCGCGAGACGTTCGAAACTAATTTCTTTGGCGCGGTTGAAGCCATGCAGGCGGTGATTCCGGTGATGAAGCAGCAAGGCTCAGGCACGATCATCAATATTTCGAGCGTTGCCGGGCATATTCCGCTGCCGTTTCATGCGGTCTACAGCGCCACCAAATTTGCCATGAACGCGATCGGCAAAGCGGCGCGGATCGAGCTCAAGAGCTCCGGGATCAACGTGCTGACTGTGTGTCCGGGCTATGTGCGAACGGATTTCGGCGCCAATGCCATCAAAGGCAAAGAACAAAAACAAGTGCGGCCGGCCGGGTCCGAGGGATCACCGCCGAACGCGTGGCCAAGGCAGTGCTTCGAGGCTATTTGAAGCAAAAGCGGGAAGTCGTTGTGCCCTGGACGATGCACCCGATGATCAAGCTGTATCAACTGTTTCCAGGATTGGTGGAATGGTCGATGGTGAAAATGGCGCGACAGCGGGTGTAGCGTCCGGTTCTGCACGTTACCGGTCTTCGGGAAGTGCCCTTGCCTTACGTTCTATTTCAATTCATCCAGCATGGCAGTCATCTCAGACTGGGCATGAGCATTGCCGGTGCGCCGCGCCGACGAGATTCCGTCCACCAGCATTTTCCTCGCCTCTTCAGCTCGATTCGCACTCGCCAGAGTCTGCGCAGCCATGAAGTATCCAGCTGTGTAATCGGGATGGGTGGAAAGCAACTTCCCGAACTCCTCCAGCGCGCGTTCAACTTCGCCGGCTTTCGAGTACTCCATGGCGAGGCCGTAACGCGCGAAGGCGTCGTTAGGGTTTTGCGAAAGAATTTCGTTTAGCATTGCAAGTCGGTCCATAGAATCAGCTCTCAGCTTTCAGCTTCTCAGCTCTCAGCCAAACAATTCGGATACGAGCTTACTACAGACGGGACGCTTGGGATTTGTAGCGCCACAGTCCCGGCGGCTGTCGTAGGGCGTCCTCGCCCTCACCGCGAGGGCAAGATGCCGGGGCTAAAAAATCTCAACCGATAGAATTTCCTTCGCCACTAGCGATCTATTTCAGTGCTGAGTACAATGCCCGCATCCTTAAACAGGAGCTTTAGCAAGTGGCGTGTCCGTTCTTCATGCCGACAAGCAAACTGGATGATGGCGGATGGCTTCATCCGTCGCGGCTGCCTCTTGGTGCCGGATGGATCGGGCATTGTTCCGCACCCGGCCATGAAGGCGCGGAACCAACGAATCAGGAACTGCGGGACCTCTGCAATCTCGGTTACGCTGCGGATTGTCCCCGGCTGCCCAAGCAACGTGCTCACGATGCGGTAAGATTTTCGATCGCTCGCGACCGTGGCGCGCAGCTACAGCTTTGGTTCGTCTGCGAGTCAGGCCATCGTCCTGGAGACCATGGAATGCTGGAATACGATCTCTCGCTGGGTCAATGGATCTCTTCTCACGCCGATGCGCGCATTCAGAAAATGGCGGAATGTTATTTGCAATCGTACTTACTGCGGAGAATCCAGCCCGCTTCGGCGGGCTTCACCTCGAGCCCAACTCTATGAACGCAAACAATGATCTCACGCTGCCACGGCCGGTCCGGGATTCGCAGTCCGAGATGGCCGAGATCGTTTTACCCAACGATGCCAATCCGCTCGGCGCTTTACTCGGCGGACGCCTCATGCACTGGATCGACCTTGCCGGAGCCATGGCTGCGCATCGCCATTCGCGGAACTACGTTGTCACCGCGGCGATTGATCACATGGATTTCTGGGTTCCCGTGCACGTCGGCGACCTGGTAATCCTCCGCTCCTCGGTGAATCGCGTGTTCCGCACTTCGATGGAAGTGGGAGTTAAAGCGTGGGTGGAAAACTACATCCTCGACGACTGCAAGCACGTGAGTTCGGCATACTTGACGTTTGTGGCCGTCGACTCCGGCGGACGCCACCTGCAGGTCCCTGCCGTCATTCCCGAAACCGAGGATCAGCAGCGCCGTTACGATGACGCCGGCCGGCGTCGAGACCTCCGCCGAAGCGAACGGGAACGCCGGTCGAAATAATTTGGCAGCGGGGTCTGACCTGTGACGCCCGTCACAGCGACGGCTCTTCGATTTGAGGTACTTTTCTTTTCATACTCAAATGAGACCTCTCTATGGATAGCGCCCTGCTGATTCATCGCCTGCACTTCGCTTTCACAGTTACTTTTCATTATCTGTTTCCACAACTCACGATGGGGCTTGCGCCGCTGATTGTGGTTCTGAAGACGATTGCCTTGCGCCGCAATGACGAAATCTATAACCAGGCGGCCCGCTTTTGGGCGCGCATTTTTGGCATCAACTTTGTAATCGGCGTCGTCACTGGGATTCCCATGGAGTTTCAGTTCGGCACCAACTGGTCGCATTTCTCGCGCTTCGCTGGCGGGGTCATCGGTCAAACGTTGGCTATGGAGGGGATGTTCGCCTTCTTCCTGGAATCGGCCTTCCTCGGTCTGTTCCTCTACGGAGAGAAACGGCTGAGCCCGCGTGCGCACTGGTGGTCGGCGGTGGCGGTGTTTCTCGGCTCTTGGCTTTCCGGATATTTCATCATTGCCACCGATGCCTGGATGCAGAATCCCGTGGGCTACGAACGAGCCGCCGACGGCTCTGTCCAGCTCAGCAGTTTCTGGGAACTGGTGTTCAACCCGTGGGCCTGGTGGCAATACGCGCACAACATGAGCGGAGCGGGGATCACCGGCGCCTTCGTAATGGCCTCGGTAGGCGCATTCTATTTGCTTTCCGGCAAGCACCGGGAGCACGGACAGATTTTCCTGCGCACTGGCGTCCTGGCAGGTTGCGTCTTCAGCGTGCTGCAGCTCTTTCCTACCGGCGATGGGCAGGGCCGGATGGTCGCGCACAAGCGGCCCGTCACACTGGCCGCGATGGAAGCGCTATTCACCAGTCAACCCGGAGCCCCGCTGGTCATCATTGGCCAACCCGATGTCGCGGCGCGAAAGATTGACAACCCCGTACTCGTTCCCAAAGCACTCAGCTTCCTGACCTACCGTCGTTGGGAAGCTCAAGTGCAGGGTCTCGATTCCTTCCCCGAGCAGCTGTGGCCTCAAAATATTCCTCTGCTCTATTTCAGTTACCACATTATGGTCGGGTTGGGCACGATCTTCATCGCGATTATGGTAGTTTCCGTCTTTCTGCTGTGGCGCAGGAAGCTCTTCGATGCTCGCTGGATGCTTTGGATTCTGCTGCTGAGCCTGCCCTTCCCCTACATCGCCAACACCGCAGGTTGGATGACTGCAGAGCTGGGCCGTCAACCGTGGTTGGTCTACGGCTTGATGCTCACGGCGGATGGATATTCCAAGACAGTGTCAGCCGGGAATGGCATGTTCACCTTGCTGGGATTCATGGGGATGTACATGGTGCTTGAAATTCTTTTCCTGTTTTTAGTTCATCGTGAAATTGAACGCGGACCGGCTGCGGAACCAGCTTCGAGTCATTAGGGGATTTATGCAAACGCTTTGGTTCATGATTGTTGCAGTGATGGTGGCGGCTTACGTGGTGCTTGATGGTTTCGATCTCGGCGCGGGCGTCATCTATCTCTTAATTGGCAGGAGCAGCGTGGAGCGTCGGATGATTCTGCGCGCGATCGGGCCTGTCTGGGACGGCAATGAAGTCTGGTTGCTCGCTGCCGGCGGCACACTCTATTTTGCCTTCCCGCAACTCTATGCTTCCAGCTTCAGCGGTTTTTATCTTCCTTTGATGATGGTGCTTTGGCTGCTCATGCTTCGTGGCATCGGCATCGAGTTCCGGGCGCACATGGAAAACCCCGTATGGCAAGGCTTCTTCGATGTGGGTTTCTGCGCCTCGAGTTCCCTCCTGGCCATATTCCTCGGAGCAGCCCTGGGCAACGTGATCCGTGGAGTTCCGCTCGGCCCCGACGGCTACTTCTTTGAGCCACTCTGGACCAATTTCCGCGTGGGCGCGCAATCCGGGCATCCTCGACTGGTACACCGTAATGACGGGCGTGATCGCCCTGGTGACGTTGACGGCGCACGGCTCGCTTTACCTGGTGACCAAGACGGAGGGTGAATTGAACCTTCGCGCCCGCGGAGTGGCATTGATCATGTGGCCGATCCAGGCGCTTCTGACCATCGTTAGCTTGATTGCGACCTATTCGATAAAGCCCCGGGTGATGGATAACTACCGCGAGCATCCCATCGGGATGCTTATACCGCTGGCTGTGCTCGCGAGTCTCGGCGCCATGATTTGGGCTACGCTGAAGAACAAGGAGAAACCTGCGTTTGTAGCTTCCAGTTTTTATATAGTCAGCATGTTAGTCGGCGCCGCTTTCGCCCTTTATCCGGTCGTGCTGCCGGCCAGCACCGACCCCAGTTACAGCCTGACGATTTACAACTCAGCCGCAGGACACCACGGTTTAGTCGTTGGCATTACCTGGTGGTGCATCGGATTTGTGCTCGCCCTCGGTTACTTCGTTTTCCTCTTCCGAATGTTTCGCGGCAAGGTGCGTATCGAGGGCGGAGGCTACTGAGGAGTCAGGTTTCGCGGATGCTCGTACGCGCTAATCTCTTTGGTGATCGTCTACACTAGTTCCTACCCATGGGGTTCCGGCTCAAGAGCAAAATCGCGGTCGTTACCGGCGCCGGCAGCGGCATCGGTCGGGCTTGTGCGGCCGCGCTGGCGCGCGAAGGAGCCCGGGTCGTGCTGGTCGGCCGTCGAAAAGAACGTCTCGAACAAACGGCCAGCGAGATAGGCAACTTGGCTCTCGTTCTGGATGCGGATGTTTCCCAGAAAGACGAAGTTGCCCGCGTCGTTGAGTTCACTTTGGCGCATTTCGGCAGCCTCAACGTGTTACTGAATAACGCCGGAGTCCTTCACATTGGAACCGCCGAGCAGATCACGGAAGAACAGTGGGATGACACTTTCAATGTGAACGTTCGTGGCCTTTGGTTGCTCTCCCGCGCCGCGCTTCCGGCGATGCGAAAAGCTGGAGGCGGCTCAATTATCAACATGGCCTCCGTCCTCGGAATCAACGGAGCCCGCAACCGCGCTTCCTATGCGGCGTCCAAGGGCGCGGTCGTTCTGCTTACGAAATGCATGGCCATCGACCACGGACATGAACAGATCCGGGTCAATGCCATCTGCCCGTCGTTCGTTGAAACTGATCTTACGGCCGCCGTCATCAGCCAATCCCCGGACCCGAATGCGGTTCGTGCGGAGCGAATCGCTGTGCATCCTATCGGTCGGCTCGGTCAACCGCAAGACATTGCCGGACTCGCAGTCTACCTGGCCAGCGACGAGTCCTCCTGGGTAACCGGCGCGGTTTTCCCGGTCGACGGAGGGTACCTAGCGGCGTAAGTCAAGAAGAACCCAGCGCTGGAAACTTTCCCGGCTCCTCAGTAGTCTAATCAGCAGGGATATTCCCAAGGTTTTCTGTCTTCATGAAGCTTTCTAATGCGATCCTCGCTCTTGTAGTTGCGATGTCGACGACTGGGATGGGCCGGGCAAAAGACTCCGATCCGTCCACTCCGGTTCTCCCCACTCAGTTCGCCGGTTGGCAGATCTCGGGCTCGCCACGAACCAGCAACGATCCCGCGGTCGCGGACCCAGTAAACGCGGCCGTCCTCAAGGAGTACGGCTTCACCAACTTCGAATCCGCGACCTACACGCGCGATGACGGGCGCAAGCTAACGCTGAAAGCAGCCAGCTTCGCCGATGCCAGCGGGGCCTATGGCGCGTACACCTATTACAAGACGCCGCCTATGCAGATCGAGAAAATCGGCGACGGAGCCGCCTCGATGAACGAGCGCGTGTTGTTCTATCGCGGCAACATCCTGGTGGATGCGGTATTTCAAAAGCTCTCCGCAATGTCTGCCGCCGAGTTGCGCGAGCTCGGGGAAGGACTTCCTTTGCCCTCGGGCAACACGCGCAACCTGCCCGGACTACCCGCGTATCTGCCAAACCAATCTTACAAACAGAACACGGCCAAATACGTGGTTGGGCCCTCGGCGCTCCGCAACATAGATACTCCGGTTCCAGCCGAGCTGGTTGACTTCAATGCCGGCGCCGAGGTAGTTGTTGGGAATTACAACAGCTCGGGCGGCGAAGGCACCTTGATGTTGATCTCTTATCCGACTCCGCAGATCGCCGCTGATCATCTCCGCCGGATCGAAGCCGCGCGTCAACCGGATCCGCAATCGGGACCCGCCGCGAATGCGCATCCTTTTATTCAAAGCCAAATTTTCGACAAACGCACCGGCCCGATCGTCGTGGTGGCGGCTGGCCCGCTCTCACAAGCCGAGGCCAGGTCATTGCTGGCATCGGTGAACTATGACGCCAACGTCACCTGGAACGAAAACACGTACTTCACCAGGCGAGACAACTTGGCAAACCTTTTGGTGAACGTCATCATTCTCTGCTTCATCATTATCGGATTCGCTCTGGTCGCCGGCGTCGCCTTTGGAGGCATCCGTATCCTGGCGAAACGCCTGTTTCCCGATCGCGTCTTTGAGCAGGCGCAGAACCGGGAATTTATCTCTCTGCACCTGTCGGAAGAGTCGTCTGAAGTCGTGAATGACCCTGTAAGCCCATCAATCAAAGCAGTTTAACGTCATCTGAATGCTGCTCTGTCTCACAATGAGTAACCCACAAGGACTATTAACCTATTTTCTAACTCATTGAAACTAAAGCCGTTTATTTACAAGATATTCCTTGACACCCCCCTTTTTCGGCTCATAAGATTTCGCCAGAAAGTTTTGACGGTTTGATCTCCGTTAGAACTATTCTCCCTTGAAAGAAAAGGCTGCCCAAGTTGCCGGGTAGCCTTTTCATTTTCGACTTGCGGATTGTGTGGGACGGCAGACTCACCGCCTTGTATCGCACATCACGAATCCTTCCCATCGATTGGCGTTGGTTCATTGGAACGCCTGTGCGCTATAGTTCGTACCTTGATGCAGTGCACAGGGTCAGTCAGGAGGAAAATCATGTTCTGCGATAAATGTGGCGCAATGTTACAGGCGGATCAGCGTTTTTGCAGCCGGTGCGGAAAAGAAATCGCCGGACCGATGTTGGGATATCCGCGGCGCAATCGGGTTCGCGAGCACGTTCGTCTTCTTGGAGTTCTTTGGCTGGGCCTGTCAGCACTCGATGGCCTGTCGGCGATCGCCGTATACGTCGTCGCCAATACTGTTTTCAACCAATCGTCGCATCCCGAGAGACCTGTTTTCCTGCATCCGCTTCTGGGTTTGATCGCGACTGTCGTAGTGGTAAAAGCGTTCGCCGGATTCGTCGCCGGCTGGGGCCTTTTGCAAAGAGAACCTTGGGCGCGCACCGTCGCCGTAGTGCTCGCGTTCCCGGCACTCTTCTTCAACGTACCCTTCGGCACCGCCCTCGGAATCTACACCCTCTGGGTTCTGTTACCCGCTGAGTCCGACGCAGAATACGAGAAAGAGGTGCGCAGCATAAGTGCTGCCTGAGCGCAGTGCGGGAAAACGTGTTGAAACTCTGCGTGTGGGGACAGGCGCCCTCGCCCGTCCAGGCGGAGCAAGAGCTCCGCAGCGCACTAGAAACCCCGAATGGAAGAGTCAGCCTCGTTGCCGTCCGACCCTTTACGCTAACTCTGCCCCCATTTAGAATCGAATTCGAGCCGACGTAGCTCAGTTGGTAGAGCAGCCGATTCGTAATCGGCAGGTCACCAGTTCAACTCTGGTCGTCGGCTCCAGCCTTTCCAATCGCTTGCCGGTGGTTCTCGCTACACTCTGTGCCCTGAGTAACTGCCTGGCCGACCGCTACTGGGCCGAGCCCGTTCCGACGCGAGGCCGAATACAATGCAAATTTCGGCTCATAAGTTGCTAACCAAAAAAAACGATTCGGCGTAAAATAGTAAGACTTCAGCACATCTTTCATCGCTTCTTGGGGGGGCAATGGCGTTCACGCAAGACCGTCGCAGTGATCAATCTTCCTTGGCGCTTCGCCGCAATGACCGCTTGACGCTTGGCTTGATTGGAATGGGGGTAATATTCGCGTCGCTGGGTCTCGGTGAAGCCGTGTATCGATTCGCGTTCCGCGATTTCGATGGAGCAACCGATCGTCTTCCAATCGAGATGTTGTTCGGGTTAGCATTCGCCTGGATGACCACGAAGTTGGTTAGGAGGATTTACCAATACCGCATGGAGACCTCCCAGCGAATCAACTTCATTCGGGATCGCAATTACAAGATTCGTCACGCGGTAGAAGCCATCAAGCCCGTCCCCTATCCGAGCAATCAGCAGGCCATCCGGGTGATTCGCGAAGAAGTGGATCGAATTGAGTGGGCGTTGACCGAGATTACGCCTCCGTAAACTCCTCGCCGACTGAAGCATTGTCTCTTGCGATCTTGTGGCAGGGCTGCTGCGGCCGGTTCGTCTTGTGCGCCAGATCGAGCTCTTCTTAAGTGTTCTTCCGGTTTCACTCAGGCTGCCGGTCGTCAGCGTCGACAAAGGAAACGCCGAGCGATTCTGCGTCACTATTGAAGACGAAGGCTAACTGGCCAGGAATGCGTTGGCCTGGGAACATGTTGAACTCTGACCCGATGTCGCTTCACCCGTGTGCTACCGTCGGCGTGTTGAGCGTAAGACATAAAGTCTTGATGTCGCCGTCACCTCGCCGGTGGTAACATTCCGGCACAGGAGGCCAAAACGTCCATGCCCCCCACCTCCACCTCGCGGAGCTTCACGAATACCTACGACGTGGACGTGTTTCTTAGTTACGGGCACGTCGACAACCAGGAAAATTGGGTTTCACAGTTCCATACTCGGCTTCAGACGCGTTTACAAGAGCTGCTGGGCTCGGAAGATGTTGTTGTGTGGCGCGACCCCAAACTCGGCGGGACTGAGGCGTTCGAAGATGTTCTACGCGAGAAGGTCTCACGTTCAGCCTTATTCATCTCGGTGTTATCCCCGAGATATGTAGCCTCGACCTCCTGCCGGAAAGAACTCGACTGGTTCGTCTCAGCTGCGGAGAAAAGCGGCGGCCTGCGCGTTGAAACCGAGTCGCGCCTGATTCGAGTTGTAAAAACCAGGTTGCTCGCGGGTGCCGAGCCGGCGAACTTCGCGGCCACTCTTGGTTATGAGTTCTATGAAGCAGATCCTCAGAACAGGGACGTCTTCCGCGAGTTTGACCCGGAGCCGACGATGCCCCGGTTTAACCAGTTTCGGGAGCGTTGCGACATTCTCGCGCAGGCGGTTGCGCGGATGCTGCTCAAGATGAAACAAGCTCCGTCTTCGACGGGTGTGCAGGGTCGAACCATATTCTTGGCGCGAACTACCAGCGATTTGGAGTCCCGCCGCGTCTCGATTCGCAGCGAGCTCGTCAGCCGCGGTCACACCGTGCTGCCGGTCGAGCCCTTACCTGATTCTGGGCCGGAGTTGAAAACAGAGGTCGAGGCTCTGCTTGCGAAGGCGGACATTTCTGTTCACTTAATTGGCCGGTCTTACGGGGTTATTCCCGAGCAGGAGACCAGGTCGTTCGGAGAGTTGCAGTACGAACTCGCCTTCGCCGAACGTAAGCGTGCAGGGTTTCACCACCTCGTCTGGATTCCGCAGGATCTCCAGAATCCTGAGGATCGGCAACAGACATTTCTCGCGAAAGTGCGCGGCAGCGTCGATCAAAGGGGCGCCGATAAGAGCGATGTGTTCGAAACATCTTTTGAGAGCTTTAAAGAGGGCCTGATGGATGTGGTATCGCGCAAACCGGAGCCGCCCTCGATTTCAGCAAGCGGCAGAGCGAAAGCGGTTTATCTGTTGTGCGACCAACCGGATCTCGTCCACAACCAGTTAGCCAACATCAAGGCATACCTTCGAAGCCGCGGACATCCGGTTGAACTGCCGCCATTCCAGGGCGAACCCGAAGAACTTCGGGAAATGGAAGAGGAACTGATCGGCGACACGGACGCAGCTCTGATTTATTACGGCACCGCGAAAGACGTATGGGTATTGCGCAAGCGGAAGAACCTTCTGAAAGTACTGAGCACCAAGCAAACCGGGCGCGACTATGCGCGCGCGCTTTACCTCTGCGCTCCCAAAGATGAAATCAAGGCGGACTATCTCGGAGTCCCCGACCACCGTTACCCCGAAGGCACGGGCTTTCCACCTCTGCTCGTGCTCGGCGACTGCGAAGACTTCGAGCCGGCGAAGCTTGATGCGTTCATCCAACTGATCGAAAAGGAAGCCTAATGTTGGCCGCAGAAGGCCTAAGGTCCGACACGCCATTTCCTGGTTTGCGGTCGTTCTCCCAGGACGAGAGTGATCTTTTCTTTGGCCGAGATGGCCAGAGCGACGAATTGGCGCGCAAGCTGGGGAAGACGCGGTTCCTCGCCGTGGTCGGCACTTCTGGCAGTGGAAAGTCTTCGCTGGTGCGTGCCGGCTTGCTGCCCTGCCTCGAGAGTGGGTGTTTGGTAACGGCTGGCTCGAATTGGCGAATCGTGGACATGCGCCCCGGTGGGCGCGCAATCGACAGCCTTTCCGCCGCACTCGACCTTGCGAAAATGTCAGAGCAGCCTCTTGATCCAGAGTCGCTACGAGTTAGTTCCCTCGCTCTGATCGAGGTGATTCGATGTGCGCGCCAAACGGCCCGCAGCCGGGCTGGCGAGAATGTATTGATCCTGGTGGATCAATTCGAAGAGTTGTTTCGATACGCGAACCGTGACAACAACATGGACGATCGCGACGAGAAAGCCGCTTTCGTGAAATTGCTGCTCGAGGTTTCGAAGCAGAGCGAGTTCCCGGTCTACGTGGTAATCACGATGCGCTCCGATTTTCTCGGCGATTGCGCTCGCTTCAGGGATTTGCCGGAGGCGATCAATGCCGGACAGTACTTGATCCCACGTATGACCCGAGACCAGCGGAGGACCGCGATTGAAGGTCCAATTCGCATGGCGGGCGGCACAATCAGCCCGCGCCTGGTCCAGCGCATCCTCAATGAACTCGGCGAAGATCCCGGTCAGCTGCCTGTCATGCAGCATGCCCTGATGCGTACCTGGAGTCATTGGCGAAGCAAGAACCAGCTGGATCAGCCTCTCGATTTCGCCGACTACGAAGCCGTCGGGACGATGAAAAAAGCCATTTCCACGCACGCCGATGAAGCCTATGAGGAAGTGCGATCGGCCCACGGCGAGAGCGTTGCTACCATCGTTCAGCGCCTGTTTCAGCGGCTTAGCGATCAGGACCAGTACGGCCGCGAAACCAGGCGCCCGACTCCAATGCAGGAGCTGGCCGACGTCTGTGAAACCCCGCTCGAGCAGATCGGGGACGTGGTCGAGTCCTTCCGCAAGGAAGGTCGCAGCTTCCTCACTCCTTTGACCGGAGCGCTCACGCCTTCCCGAGTAATCGACATTACCCACGAATGCTTGTTGCACAGTTGGGATCGACTGCACAACTGGAACCGCGAGGAAGAGGAGTCGCGTCGAGTCTATCTGCGTATCGCTGCACGAGCCCAGGATGCGGCCGTCTCTGAATCCGGCAAGGCAGTTCCCAGCCCCGGCGCCGACCAACGGTTCGTGGATTACCTCGAGGGGACAGTGCTGGAGCGTTCCGTCGAATGGTGGAACCAGCGTCAACCGAACCAGGCATGGGCGAATCGCTATCCCTCCCGTTTCGACTTGGCCAAGGAGTATTTGCGGGAGAGCAGAGAGCATGCGGAACGAATACGCCGCCGGCGGTTTCTTGGCCGAACTGCGACGATTGCCGTCGCAGGCCTGCTGGTCACGGTGGGCATTGCCCTGCTCGTGTATAAGGTCAGATCCGAGAAGGAGTCGGCCAACGCTCTGGCGATGGCTGCGCTCGCAGTGCCACAGGAGACGCCTTTCCAAAACAAGGATTCGCGAGTGAGCGCGTTGCTGGCGGCGGCCTCACTTCGGGTGAAACAGACCACCAAAGCCCAATCAATCTTGAGTGCCTCTCTGGACGCGTTACCGGTGCCTTTACCAAGCGTGACCGCTGACGCGGTTTATGCCGCCGAGTTTAGTCCCGACGGTAAGTGGCTCGCGGTGGGAGGGGAGAACCGAATCGATCTCTACGACGACAGTGGCGCCAAACAAAAATCGCTGGCTCGTGACCGGCCTGGAGGGAAGGTCAGCAAGATCGTTTTCAATGGATCGACTGAGGTCAAGGCGGCGATTGACACGCAGATTGTGATCTGGGGAGTCACCAGCGATTACCGTGTGGAGTTGAACTGTCCCGCGGCAGTGAAAGACTTCTCGGTGAGTGAGGATGGCATAACCGTGGTCGCGCTGTGTGGCGATGCCACCCACGAAAACGTCTACTTATGGACGGCTCCAAAGCAAGACAGCCGGATCTTGCCAACGGCCACAGATGACAACTCCAAAGACCAGGCCGGGAGGGTCCTTGCCATGGCAGTGAGTGCGGACGGCAAGCGCTTGGCATATGTTTCGCAAGCGGCGGACCGATGGAGCATTAGAGTTCTCGAACTCGGTGACGCAACTCGGGTTCCGAGAGAGATCGGGATTCTGAAAACTGTCTATGAGAACAGCCCGAGCGTTGGGCAGAGCAGCAAGGCCTCTGTTCCCAAAAATATTCGGTTTGCCCCCTCGAACAGCAGCACCCTGCTCACCGCTGATTCCGACGGCGCCGTGAGATCTTGGCACTATTTTCAAGGAGAAAGGAAAGCGCTCGGAGAAAAGCAGAAGTCAGGTTTTGCGCCGGGAAACAAGTCAAACGCGCAGGTGCCCCGATATAGCGCACCAGAAGGCCGCGTATTGTTCAAGCTTTCGTCCGCCGCGACTAATCTATCCGTCAACGAAGATGGATCCTGGGTCACCGCGACCGATAATCACGGTACCGGCAAGATCTGGGATAGTTCCCGCGGCATTGAGGTCGAAACCTTGGGGCTCGGTCTGCCCATCAAGTCGATCACTGCATCGCGGCATGCTGAGCGTCTGGCGGTGGTGTCGGAAGATTCGTCCGGCCATTATTCTTTACATCTCTGGAAGCTGGGCCATTATTTGGAGTCATTGGCCGATGCTTCACTCAGATCGCACGGCCATTACCTGATTACCCGGCCAGATCCAACATCCAAGAACCCCAGAGTCAGCATCGTCGATGTTGGCAGCGGGAAAGAAGTCGCTGATTTCCAGAGCGGCACTTATTGGACGTACATACCTCTGACGATTTCGCCCGATGGAAAACGAATTGCCGGATTCCAGTCGAGTGGCGACCTGGTCGTAAATGATTTTTCTAACGGAAAGGTGGGCGAGAAGATATGGGAGAGCGCTCATGAGAAGGTGGCTATTTACGAAAGCACATTTGCCTTCAGCCCGAATCTCCAATACTTGGCCGGCCTCATAGACGACCCGAGCGGAAAACACTTTGCGGTTTGGAATCTTCGTAATGGCGGATCGTCGAAGACGGATCTGCCATCTCCCGGAGAACCTCTCTTTTGGGATTATTCCCCGGATAGCCAATCGATCTTTGTGGTAGCGGATAAAGTAGGGCTGCATCGATACGGCATTTCCGATAGCAAGGAGGTTTCATTTTTTTGGACTGGACAAAAGGGCGTTGTGGGCTCCGGCATCGATGGCCACACCGGCGCGTTCATTGCGACATTGTACTGCCCCGGTGATTCAGCCGGAGACAAGGGAAATCCCCCTCAGAGCATCATCAGAGTCGTCGACTTCCCACAAGGTCGACTGCGGAGAGAGTGGAACGCGCCTGGCTGTATTGATAACTTTTGGTTCAGTCAGAATTCCGACTACATCGCGACCCTCGATACGGATAAGAGAACAATTCGCCTGTGGGAAGTTGCGTCTGGAAACGAGCAAGCGGAGCTTCACGGTTCGAACGATGTCCTTGACGTTGACTTGACCGCTGAACCGAAGCCCCGGATCGCCGTGGTCGACCAGTCGCACTACAGCGTCTATAGCTGGCGGCAGGAAGACCTCAAAAAGGAACTCTGTGATCGTGTGCCTCGTGGCCTGACTACGGATGAATGGGAAAAATATGCTTCGGAAGAGGACTACGGCAAACATACGACTTGCCCGGCCGCGCAGTGAGTTTCCGCCAAACTTTTTTCACTACGTTCGGTCACGCAAAAACAAGCCTGGAGAACTTAGGTTGCGGTAGGCTAGCAAAAGTGATAGCCGGCGCTTCCGGCGATGTTGCGTTCGAGGACGGAGAAGCTTCCCCAGCGTCGTTGATCCCCTGAGAACTGCTAAGGCTTTGATCCTTGCGAGCCTGCACTGGTGGAGAGAAATGTGCGTCCGGCTATTGCGGCATGGATGGCAAGCGGAAGGTCCGTAACCAACTGCGACTTGAAAACGAAACCACTGCCGCCCGCCTCCATGGCTGTTTCCATAAGAACGGAGTCCTCGAGGGCAGTCAGGAATACAATTTTGGTCGGTGCGCCAACTTTTTTCAGGCAGCGAGCGGCCTCAAGCCCATCCATCACAGGCATGAGAATGTCGAGTACGAGAACGTCCGGTTGCAGCCGTAACGTCGCTTCGATGGCCTGCTCGCCGTTCAATACGGATCCGACCACATCGAATTCAACATCCAGAAGCCGGAAGACAGTCCTGAGGATCTGCTCACTGTCATCGGCCAACAAAACTCGGAGCTTTTTCAATGGTGCGGAATTCAGTCCTAACTAGAGAGATCGCTGTTGCGCCCGCTCGAACCGGCGGTGTTCGGATCGCCGCTTTGGGGGACGACTAACGCGGCGATATACCCAGCCTGCAGCCAGCCGCTTGCAGCAGCGCCGAAAACACCGCCGTCTCCAAATCTACTGGAGGCAAGGGGACTCGTCGTTGCTCCGAAGCAATCACCGGAAATCAGGCCACCTGTATGGTGACGGCTGTTAATTCTGCCAGTGGTGTACCGTGTCGCCGTGGTTTAAGTGTGTATAGAATCTTCACCGAGTGAAGTTGCCGAGCGGAGTCGGCTCTAGATCCGAACTACGGCGACGAGAAAGGAACCTGTCCATGTCCGTCCAATTCAAGTCCGGGCTCACCGGTCTTGCGCTTATCATCTTCAGTTTTGGTTTTAGTTTTAGTTGCGCGTCGCCGTGTTGGGGACAGGGCTTTCTGCAAACGCCCACGCCGAGTCCGGAACATCAAAAGATGGGCTACTTTGCCGGCGACTGGATGCTGCAGGGCACGATGAAGATTAGTCCGAATACTCCGGCCGGACCTTTTACATCGACTGAGCACGGCGAGTGGGTATCGGGCGGGTTCTTTCTCGAGACTCACTCCTCGATGAATTCTGTCCTGGGCAATGTTCGGGGAGTGCGAGTACTGGAATACAACCCAGCCGACAAGGTTTATACCTACAACGCGTATAACAGCCTGGGCGAGCACATTATGGCGACAGGGCATGTTGTGGACAACACCTGGACCTGGACCTCGGACGCGCAACTGAACGGCGTGATTGCCAGCGGACGCTATACCCTTACCGTGATTTCCCCGGTTGCGTACACTTTCAGGTATGAGACTCCTACGCCCACGGGTGCTTGGTCCACTGTCATGGAAGGTAAGGCGACAAGATCGCAGCCTGGCCAGCAACCCTAATCTGAGCTAGACCGAGGAATGATTTTGCGTCTTACGCCGCTTCGCGGCATAGAACGTGTGGACTTGGTTTATGAAGCCGGACTTGTGAACATGCCTCGCGGGCATCTAGTAATCCGCGATTGACTCGCACAGCCTTTTTGCTCCGGGAGGACAATGCAAACGCGCATTGTTTATGACCTGAGCCGCTTCATCTTCGGACATGGTCTCGTCGACGTGTCGAATAACGAACTGCTCGAAGCTTTGGTCTGAGGTGAGACGGACAAACGCATCCAGATGCTTCCAGTCGCGAGCCAACAACCGGCTTACAGAATCGCTGTAGGCCTCGGCGACGCCTCCCTCGTCGCAGTGGCCGAAGCGCTTGAAGGAGCGATAGACGCTGTCCCAATCTCTGAGTTGCTCAGCTTCTTTTTGCGCCTGCATAACCTGAGATTCAGTGCAGACTTTTTGGGTTGCGGCCTGGGCGAGGCCGGCCAACCCCGCAAACAACACAAGTTGAAATGCCATCTTCCCACCAACGATTGAAGACATTCGCATATGTAAAGCAAACCACTGCCGTGATTGCGGGTAAAGATAACTTTGGACAGCGCACTTCAGCGTTACATTGCAGAGGTCGCCGAGCATCTGCTAGGTTCTTCGCCCGAGGGCGCGCAAGATTGTTTGCGGAGGTAGAATCGCCGTTTCTGAGATACAGTGGTGGCCTGTGACCACGATGCGACGCAAGATGCCATTACGAATATTCGGTTTGTGCGTTCTGCTATTCTTCGGCTCGGCTTTGCAGGCAGAAGAGCAGTGCAATATTGAAGCCAAGCTCTTGCTATCGCCGACGGAAGCCCAAGCGGCCATTGCGTCGCTCGATCTAAAAAAAGAGACGGGCGGTCAAGTTTATTTCTTTGATACGGCCGCACTCGACTTGCTTTCTCATGGATTGATCATCCGGCTGCGGCAAGGCGGTGACAACGACCTGACGGTCAAGCTGCGACCGCCCGGCGGGAAAAAGCTCAGCGTCCCCTCGAACGTGGGTGAGGCCTTTAGCTGTGAAGTCGATCTGATCGGGGATGCGACGGTTCCTTCCTATACTGCACGGAGGGAGTACAGCGCGACGCGTCTGCCTGAGACCGGAACTGAAATCTCGAAGCTGCTCGATGCGGGACAAGAAGAACTGCTGAAGCAAGCGCAGATCTCAATCGATTGGACGCGGGTGAAGAGAATCGCGGATATCCAATCGACCAGTTGGCAAACCAACGCCCAACCAAATTTCAAGAAGCTCACATTGGAGCTGTGGGAGTCGCCTGCGGGGAGGATTCTCGAACTCTCCGCCAAGGCTGGACCAGATGCCGGACCTTCGACCTACAAAGCGTTACAGCAACTCGTAAGCACAAAGGGACTCGTGTTAAACAGTACGCAGGAGGCTAAGACCAGCCTGGCTCTCGAAATGCTCACACGTAGAGCCGGGCGTTAGTCCGTGTTTTCCTGGCCAGTTCGTCGTTCAGGCGACACGGGTCGTGGTTGAGGGCACCCGGTCGACATCGACCATCTCGGCTTCCGTGGCATCGAGAACATTTCGGACTCTCTCGGCTTCAGCCGGGGTTCCGTGAGAGATCAACAGAAATTTCCCCGCCTTCACTGAGCTTTCATACTTCAGAGCTCTGTCCCTCGGAATGCCGACACTGACCAACGCGGCTCCTAACACACTGACCCCACCGACAAAGATAGCGCCCTCGAGCGCTCCAATGATCCAGCTCGCTACCGGACCCGCAACAACCACGGGACCAACCCCGGGAATAATCAGGAATGCGGCTCCCACTAGCAGACCCCAAAGGCCGCCCCAGAAGGCGCCCATCTTGCCCCAGTATTTCATGCGGTCCCCGGTGGTATAGAAGCCAACGACGTTGTCCTCGGTATGGAAGTCCCTGCCTACAATTGAGAAGCGCCTGATATCGAAACCCGCCTTCTTCAGTTCTCTGATTGCGTTTTCCGCCCCAGAGTGTTCGCCGAAGACGGCAACTACCGAATTCTCCTCTGTGCCTGCCATTCCAGTACCCATCCGACCGTCTCCCTTTACGAAAAGTCCAGCACTATGCCGACTGTAGTATCAATGGACGAGACCATAGTCTCAACTAGCAGAATTGGGAGTGGAATGACGAAAAGGATTGCACGGTCAACTGCTACTTCTGGCAATCGCCGCTGGGGATTTAGCGAGGCAGGAAAATTGATAAAACATCGTTTCCGGGCCAAACAGCCTCGCCCGGATCACCGGCTCGACAACTCAAAATTACGACGACACGAAAATGTGTGTCAAGCCGCAATAACGTGATTCCGGATCGCGTATTGCACCAGTTCAGCATTGCTCTTCGCGTTCAATATCTCCATGATCCGGTACTTGTGAAAAGCGACCGTGTTGGTGGTCACATTCAAGGCGTATGCGACTTCCTTCATCGACTTTCCTTCAGTCAGCAACTGCAGCACTTCGCGTTGCCGCTCGGTGAGCCGTTGCCCTTCATCAATAAATTCCTTGTCCTGACGCAACAGGAAGTCGACGGTTTCTTTCGCAATCGCGGGAGAGAGATACGACATCCCCTTCAGAACCTCCCGGATCGCAACCGCCAACTCGGACGCGGCACAGGTTTTCAAAAGGTAGGCCGAGGCTCCGCGCCGGAATGCCTCGGCGGCCAAAACCGGATCCGTGTTCATAGTCAAGAACACTAGCTTCACCGAACGCAATATTCGCTTGATCTGCTGTCCTGCGTCGAGACCGTTCAGAAGCGGCATGCCGATGTCAATGATGATGACCTGCGGCTTGAGCGTCGCAGCAATGCGCACCAGCGCTCTGCCATCGCCGACTGTAGCTACCACGTCATATTCTGGTTCGAGCAGCTTCTTGCACGCATCGGCGACAAAGGCGTGGTCGTCAGCAATCATGATTCGCGGCCGGCTCATACGTTACTCCTTCGTTCAATTGGGTTGCGACGCATTGGTGCCCGAAACCAACTGCCTGACCCACCCCACCAAACCTGAGATCAGACCAGCGCAATTACGGGAGAGTCTTTGCAGACTCGTCAGCTTAATTCCCGAAATCATACCGCACTACTGCTAAAACTACTAGTCGGCGACTGCCAACAATGCTAGTTTCGCTAGAAAGCGCAGGTAATTCTTTTTCGTCTTACTAGCATAGTTTTCGGAGTCTGCTGCGGTTCCGCTGAAAGAAAACTGCTCAAGAACTTAGGTTCGTTGAGGCATCCCTGCGTCCAAGGATGCCGCGCAGTTCAATGTGCGCCTTGTGGAGTTGCGATTTGCTGGTGCCGGCCGCCAGACCTAATCGCCGGGCGACTTCACAGTGAGTGAATCCGTCGACATCGTGCAGCAGAACTACGCTTCTTCTCGCTTTTGAGAGGCTGCCGAGAGCCCGTCTCAGAGCCACACGTTCAATCAGGAAAGAACCCGTCCGGAAGTGATCGCCCAATTCTAATTGCATTGGATCTGGTTTCAGCGTTCTTGGACTATTGAGAGAAACTTCGCGGGGACGCCGTCTGCGGAAACGCATGAGCGCAAGGTTCACTGCAACACGGTACAGCCACGACCCGAACTTTGCATCACCCCGGAAAGTGGATATTTTGCGATACACCTGTAGAAATACTTCCTGGGTTAAATCCTCCGCGTCAGACGTGTTGCCGGTAAACCTGAGGCACAACGAATAAACTCTGCCGCGGTGGAGGCGATACAAGGACTCATAGCCGGTCACGTCGCCGTTTCGCGCCTTCTCGATCGCTTCGGCCTCCGCCATTTCCGTGCTCGACATGGCCACTCGTTCCTTCATTTGGAGCCACGGTTTCCGCTGAGTAACCGTGGGACCGTCACAATGCGCCTCGGCACGCATATCGCGCAACTGTTAGTTTTGCTAGCTGCCATCTCGTATCGCGGAGCGCTACATTTGGTCGCGTGATACGGAGCAACTGGGCACGACACATCGCGGACTTTCTTTGAGGTATACTTCGCCCTCGCCTCGCGCGATACGCCAGGGCACCAAATCTTGCCACAACGGGTCTCGGATGAAAGTCGGGGCCGGGCTTCGGTATCACATGAGCGATAACAAATGAGCCACGAGGGAAGTAAATCAAGTTCAAAGGCCGGGGCAATCGCCAGAAATGATGGCGGCATGTCACGCCTGATCCGTGAGCTCTTGCGGCCTTATCGAGGCACGCTCGTAATCATCTTGCTGGCCATGTTGGTAGAGACGCTAATGAGTCTTGCCGGACCATGGCCCCTGAAAATAATTCTGGACAATGTGGTCGGATCGCATCACCTTCCGAAATGGTTGGATGATTTTGTAGTTTCAGTCAGCGGAGGGTTAGGTCCCGGGAAAATGCGGATCGCCGCTGTAGCCGCGCTCACTGCGGTGGTGATTGCCGTGATTGGCTCCCTCGCTTCCTACATCGACAACTATTACACCGAAAGCGTGGGCCAGTGGGTGGCGCACGACCTCCGGATGCGGACATACCACCACCTACAGCGTCTTTCACTGGCGTACTACGACAGCCATCAAACGGGCACACTGCTCAGCACCATTACCGACGATATCCAGACGATTCAGAGCTTTGCCTCCTCGGCGACCCTGGGCATTCTGGTTGATCTGTTAACCATCGTCGGCATGCTGGGTCTGATGTTCTGGCTCCAGTGGGACTTTGCTCTCATCGCAGTGGGCGTGACTCCGTTCTTGCTTCTCTTTGTGTCGCGGTTTAAGCGAGCGGTGAAATCGGCGACCCACGAGGTGAGGCATCGTCAGGCCGATATTGTTGCAGCGGTCCAGCAAGGGCTTGAGTCCGTGCGCGTGGTAAAGGCGTTCGGCCGACAGGATCTCGAACAACAGGAACTGGATGAAGTAAGCCACGCGACCGTCGACGCCGCACTCAAAGCCCGCAAAGTGAAATCGATGCTGTCTCCCGTAGTCACCGTGACCGTTTCTCTGTGTGTCGCGTTTGTGCTTTGGAAGGGCGCGGCCCTTGTTTTGCTCGGAGCCATGACGGCGGGCGCGCTGACTGTCTTTCTTTCGTACCTCAACAAATTCTTCAAGCCGGTGCAAGATCTCGCCAAGATGACCAACGCCATCGCCCAGGCTGCCGTGGGTGTGGAGCGCATTCAGGCGATCCTCGAAACTGACACGATCATTCCCGAGCATCCGGACGCCCGCGAACCGGGAGTCACACGCGGCGAAATCACTTTTGACCATGTGGCCTTCGGTTATAACCAGGACGAACCCGTGCTGCGCGACGTTAACTTCACCATCAAGCCAGGCGAGTTGGTCGGAATTGTCGGCACCACTGGGGGCGGCAAATCCACCGTTGTGAGCCTGATTCCTCGCTTCTATGACCCGACTTCCGGTGTCGTGCGCCTCGACGGTGTCGACATTCGCGAATACAAAGTGCATCCCCTCCGCGACCGGATCGGTTTCGTGCTGCAGGATACGGTATTATTCCGGGGAACGATACGTGACAACATTGCCTACGGCCGGCCCGGGGCCACGCAAAAGGAAATCGAGGAAGCAGCGAAACTCGCGAACGCCGACGAGTTTATTTCAAGAATGCCCCACGGTTATGACACTGCAGTAGGAGAGCGGGGCCTTACCCTTTCCGGAGGACAACGGCAGCGAATTGGGATTGCCCGCGCCATCATTCGCGACACCCCGATTCTGATTCTCGACGAGCCGACGGCCGCTCTCGACACCGAATCCGAGCGGCTCGTGATCGAGGCCCTGGAGCGTCTCATGAAAGGACGGACGGTCATAACCATTGCGCATCGTCTGAGCACCATTCGCGATGCCGATAAAATCATTGTGCTCAAGGAAGGGGTGGTCGCGGAACAAGGCACCCATGAGGAATTGATAGCCCTAGGCGGAGTTTATGCCGAACTGCATCGCATACAGGTCGAAGGAGTATCAGAACAAGTTGCGTCTTAAATACAGCTTATTGCCGGGCATTCTTGGTGGTTGCGCGATCGATCGCCGACAACCGCAAGCGCATGCCTGTTCCCCGGAGGTAGTATGCCCCGTTCTCTAGTCGTTCTTCCAGACGACTCTGCCAAACCGATTCTTGACGCCGTCAATGGGGCGACCAAGTCGCTTCGAATCAAGATGTTCATCTTCTCCGACCCCGGGCTGTTGCAGGCCGTCATCGATGCCCAACATCGTGGGGTCAAGGTGCGCGTGATGCTGAATCCGGCTCGCCGCAGCGGCGAAGCTGAGAATGATGAAACTCGCAAGACCCTCACCGCAGCCCAGGTGGAGGTTATCGACAGCAACCCTGCCTTCGATGTCACCCATGAAAAATCAATGGTCGTGGATGACCTGGTGGCGTTCGTGAAATCGCTGAACTGGGAGACCAAGAATCTCACCTCGACCCGGGACTATGCGGTGGTCACAGACCATCCGCACGAAGTGGGTGAGATTATCGATTGCTTTGAGGCGGACTGGAGCCGGAAGAATTTTGATCCCGGCGAACACGCGCATCTCATCTGGTGTTGCGGTAACGGACGGGACAAGATCGCGGAATTCATCGACCGGGCAAAGCACACTTTGTTTCTTCAGAACGAGCGCTATCAGGACGCCATCATCATCGAGCGCCTGGTACGGGCAAAAGAACGCGGTGTGAAGGTGCACGTGATGGCGCGTCCGCCGCACACCCTGAAGAAGGAAAAACTGGTCGAGGGCGTGGGTGGCCTGCGCATTATGGACGATGTCGGAATCAAGGTCCACAAAATTAAACATCTGAAGCTCCATGCCAAGATGCTTTTCGCCGATGGACTTCGGGCCATCGTCGGCTCGATCAACCTGGCTCCCGGTAGCTTTGACAGCCGGCGCGAATTGGCGATTGAGGTGCGGGACGATGAGGTAATTGAACGACTGCACAAGGTCGTGCACTACGACTGGGAGAACTCGCATGCTCTCGACCTGACCGATGAAGGGCTCCTGGCGGATCTTGAAGACCGCAAAGGTGCGGAGGACCTTGCGCTCCAGTCCCACCACAAGAAGAAGGCGTAGATCTGCGTCGCTCGTTCGCGGCCTCAAGCTTGATTGTCGTTAACCGATTTGAGAAGTGGGAACTGAACAGGACTAAAGCAAATATCACCACGATTCAATCGTGCAGTTACAGGAAAGGATAAGGAAAAAGAAATGGTACATATCAAGAACTCAACTCCACACATTCACAAGCTCGCCGTCGCTGGTTCGCTATTGATTGGTCTGCTGTTGGTGGCAAGCGTTCCCGGCTTCGCGAGAGACAAAGATGAGACCATCGACGCCACGGCCTTCGGGACGGGCACGCAAATGGGGGCGAATATCGGGGTGACATTGAATATTTATCAGTTCTCGACGCCCGCCGACAAAGCGGTTCTGGTTCAAGCGTACGAGAAGGGCCAGAACCAGGGGCTAGCCAACGCGTTGCAAAGGATGAAGGCGGTCGGCCACGTCGAGATCACTGGCACACTTGGCAATGATTGCTCCTATATCAAGATGATTCCAACACCGACTGGACGGAAGATCATCTTTGTGACCAATCGCCAGATCCGCTTCGCTGAGGCTTGGACGGACAGCCAAACCATGTCCTACGATCTCACCGCTGGCATCATCGAAATCAACGACCAGGACAAGAGCAAGAGCACCGGCGTCTTGTATCCGGCGGCGCAGCTCATTCTCGACAAAGAGGGCCAATTGCAGTGGGATTTGAATAAGAACCCCTGGAGACTGGCTGACATCATCGATTGGAAAGGAACGGCTGGCGTCAACTAGGGACGCGGGTCTCTGATTTGCGCTGACGGGGCTCTTGTCGAACACCGCGTCCCGGCGCAGGTCTTTCGTTAATCCTTGTTGCAGGGGAAGAACGGCGCTGGCGCTGAATCTTCCTCTGGCGCACTTATCGATAGAGAAGTATCCGGACCTTTGGGTCTTTAAACATCTAATTTAGCGAGGAGCCTTATGAAGATTCAGCGCAGCTTTGTGATTTGGTCCAGTTCCCTTTTGTTGCCATTCCTTCTGCTGTTCAATTGCGTGGCAGCCCAGGCGCAATCGAAAAATAACAAGTATGCGTGCTCGGAGCCAAACCCAGCCGCATTGTGCAACGCCAGCAACACCTGCGGATCTGCTTCCACTCCGTGTACGGTGGACGTCAAACGGACGGCTAACTCGGCTGCGGCCGTCCCGAGTATCGCGAATCCGAAAAACAATGCGACATTCTGCGTAAACGTGGGCACAACTCTAACCTGGCAAAGCACGTCCAAGAACACCGGATTCGTCGTGGACTTCGGCTCAGGTGACCCGTTTGCCCAGGGTGGAACCATCATCGGCGGTTCCGACCGTTCCGTCTCGGTTGTGGCGAAGAAGCCGGGCTGTTACAAGTATTCTGCGGGAGCCTGTGTGTCGGGCGCCATCTACGGAATGTGCGGAACGGCAAATGCAGAGGCTATCATCATCGGCGGTGGCAACTAGCGGGCGCTGTCCTCGTCAACTGGCGCGATGATTCTCGCGAAGCATCGCCCACCGGGGTTAGTTCGGCGGTCTGACGAACAGACCTGCTGGACGACTTCGCTCAGCGGCAGTCCGCCGTGCGGCGTAGATCACGACCGCGGAATTGTCTGGTTCCATGTTTACACGGTGAGCGGGCATTCGGGATGGCCACACTCGCAGGCGATCTCCACATCTTCTTTTCCCGCGTCTCGGCAAACGTCACCGCAATAGTCCTGATGTGGCGGAACGACGCAGCGGCACGGCATATGCTTGCAGGTCTTCGGTTCATTGTTCGGCATGTTATCCCCTTAATTTTTCTCTTTCAGTTTCTGGGATGCGAATGTCGCACTACCCTGCTTCTTCTTTGGTGCTGTGATAGGCTGCGACCAAACGAGCGACGGTAATTGCAATGTATAGCACGCCGGTCACTGCTTCGAGGGCAGCAACCATGCGCGAAATGGGGGTTACGGGAACAATATCGCCATACCCCAAGGTCGTGAGCGTGGCGAGACTCAGGTAAAGCAATGCTCCACGAGGAAGTTGGGCTTGCGACCCAGAGCCTGGGGCAAACGAGCCAGGATGGATGGCCTCGAGCATGTTGTACAGGGAAAACCAGAGCATCGCCAATAACAGGTACAGGCTTACCGAAACAAATATTCGGTCGTCAGTCACCGCGCCGGGCTGGCCCAGGTAGGCGAAAAGTCCGACTGATACAAATGCAAAGAACGCCGCCAGAATTGCCCAGTTCACGATCCAAAGAGTTCGAAGCGGATACAAATGGCTCAAGGCCATTACCAACATCGAAGAACCGGCGAGAAACACCGCAGGCCACCGGACGCGCGTTCTTCCGGATAGTTCGCGAGTCGCAGAAATGAGCGTCGCATACATTGAGAACAGCAGCACGGCCTCGCCCGTTTGGTCCTTCTCCAAAAGAGGATTCAAAATCAGAAACGTCAGGAGAAGAACAAGCAACCAAACTGAGCGGCGGCTATGAACCAGAGCAAAGGCAGCACGCGCCCTGGTTCTGTCGCCGCGTCGGTTTGGCTCGCCATCGGCTGCGCCAGAAGAAGTCACTTGACCAGTCGAGCTGTCTCGGATCCGGGGTTGATTCAAATCATCTCCCGCTTCTCTGCTGCTATTTTTTCGGCAGTGACCGACGCTGTTGAAAAATGGACTGCGGCCTCGCCAACTCGTTACTTACGCCACTGCACAAATAACATGGTTGGCATCCACCCTTCGTCACCCGCAGAATCTTTGCGCGGCATGCTTGCGCTCGTTTGCGGAAGACCACGGCCCGCACGCCGTGGCATGATTTCAACCTAGCTGACGGTGATCGCGGGAGGAACTAGTAAGTCTTACAGGGGCCTAGGGAAAAACTGACAGAACGCAACCGGGATCGCGGTTGTTGTCACGAGGGAATGATGTGGCGCTTGATGGCGTACTGCAGCAGTTCAGCATTCGTTTTCAACCCGAGTCTTTCCATGATGCTGTATTTATGAAAGGCCACCGTCCCCGGCTTCAAGTTCAAAATGTGGGCAATTTCTTTCATCGACTTGCCCTCCGCCAGCAGCTGCAGCACCTCCCGCTGCCGCGCCGAGATTCGTTTCTCCGCGTCGTAGACTTGCCCGCTGCGCAGCAGAAAGTTAACCGTATCTTCCGTGATCATCGGAGACAAATACGACTCCCCTTTCAAGACTCTGCGAACCGCTAAAATCAACTCCTCCGCGGCCGAAGTTTTTACTACGTATCCCGAGGCTCCTCGCCGAAACGCTTCCGCCGCCACTTCCGACTCCAGGCTCATGGTCAGAAATACCAGCTTGACGGTTGGCAGGAACTGCTTGACTTGCTCGCCCGCGTCCAATCCATTCAACTGCGGCATGGCAATATCGACGATCACCACATCCGGCTTGAGTTCGGCCGCCACCTGCAACAACGCACGTCCATCGCCCACGATTCCCACCACTTCAAATTCCGGCTCCAGCAGATTCTTGCAGGCCTCAGCCAATAAGATGTGATCATCTGCAATCAGCAGCCGAGCTCGCTTGCGACGTTCGATCGCCATACTTTGCCCGCTAGGCCAACCGTCATTGCGGGTCCGCGGAATAATGACGGCGGCATTCTTCATCCCCGCGATGCTATCCGCAATCGGCTCCCGCCATACCTACTACTTCTGCCAGTCTTTGCGGGGCAAGGATTCTTCGGGTTGACGCCATAACCCGAGGCCCTAGATTTACTAGCGAACTTTTTTGTGAACGAACTGTTAATTTTCCCAGTCGCGGAGATCCGCTGGGCAGGCTAGAACTGGATGAAGTCACGACACTAACAATCAGCCGGTAGGATCGAAGGATTCGGTCCCCCATAAATGTCCAGTTCAGGAGCCAAAGGGGACGAGCCGGTGTCCGCAGTGAACATAAACGATTTCTTCAAGCAACTCTCGGTCACGGTGCAGAACTCAAACTATCAGAAGATGTGAGCGCGCGGACGAAACTGGCCAGAGTCCTTTCTGGCGGCTTCGGAAGAGTAGATGCCGTGCGGTTTGGTTTGTCCAACTTTAAGAACGGAGAAGAAAGACAATGAAAGTAGGGAAGGTACTGCTTATAGGGATTGTTATGTTGTCGGGACTCTTTGCCATGGCCCAGGAGACGTCGAAATTTGAGGTGGCCGTGGATTACAGCTATGCTCGTTACAACGCCACGCACAACTACGCCAAGAGCTACAGCCTCAACGGAGCGGGCGGTTCGGTTGATTACAACTTCACCAAGTATTTGGGTATCAAGATGGACCTCCAGGGATACGGCAGCAACACGCAAACCTTTACCGCACCTCCGGGAAGCGCCATTTGCCCGCTGGGCTGCAGCGCGAATGTTCAGGGCAACCTCTTCACCTACTTATTCGGGCCGCAAATCGGAATCCGCACTGGGAAATTCCGGCCGTTCGGCCAATTCCTGGCGGGTGGAGCGCACTCTAATGTGTACGCAAACCTGGAGAAGGTATCAGGCGTTGTGTTGTCCACAGCCCCCACAGGCAACACCTTTGCGTTTGCGGTTGGCGGCGGCGTCGATATTCCGATAAACCATTCGGGTACAATCGCCGTTCGACCGGGCGAAGTCGATTACCTTTACACCCGCTTTAACAATTCGGCAACCAGCGCTCAGAGCAACTTCCGGTATTCGGGAGGCGTCGTATTCAACTTCTAACCGTTTCTCTCTAAGCCAAAAGGGGGGACTGCTCGCAGTCCCCCGCCACTGCAGGCGGTGCGATCCGGATTGGTATGTCGCGGAGTCCACGACCTTCAACTCGCCCAAACACACGAGTGTCTGACACACTGCTCCAATCCGGTGATATACACGCAAAAATATCGAGACGAACTAGTAGAAATCACAGTTCGATCATCGAATCAGATCATGCTAGATTTCGAAGCTGGTACAAACCGGTTTCACCTGTCGTCGGCCTCTTACCTGTCGATCGCGCGGCCAGCAAGACACTGAAAGAACTCCGTGCCCGGCACAGAAGCATCCGGCTTCGGCACGCTTAAGGTGCGCTAATTCTGCCGGTGCGATCAACTGTGGGCGCATCGTGAAAATCGGCGCTCTCGGGCCGGGAGTGGAACCAAGGGGGAAGGATTGGAAGTTGGAATTGTCCTGGTGCGGACTCGCATCGCCGGACATTCCTTTCTCATCGCGCAAGAAAGCCTTCCCGATGGAAGGCTAGTTCTTTGGGTAAATTGAGAGAGCCTCCGAATGTCTAAAGCCCGCGTCTTATTAGCCGACGACAATCAGGCGATGCTTGATGAAGTGGCCTTCACATTGGCGTCTGATTTCGACGTTGTCGGAGCCGTGCACAACGGCCAAGAGGCACTGGATGCCGCCGACCAGTTGGATCCTGATGTCATCGTCCTGGACATTGCGATGCCCGTTTTGGATGGGATAAAAGCAGCCGCCCGTCTGCGGGAAGGCCACCCCGGCGCGAAAATCGTCTTTCTAACCGCCAATGACGACGCGCTTATCCGGCAGGCCGCCTCGAAGACTGGAGCGCTGGGTTACGTCACTAAACTGCGTTTGATACCCGACCTGGTTCGGGCTACCAAACTTGCGCTCGCCAGTCGTCGCTTCGTTTCCCCCGGCTTGGAAGAGACCTACGGTTGAACAATCACGCCATCAAAAGGCGTCGCCGCTACGAAGCGCCCGCGCACCACGTTGATGAGACGAAGCGGATAACCCGCATCCGGCCCGCGTTTCCAGCTTTGCCCGCCATCTTTGCTTTGGAAAACTGTGGTGATCGCCATGCTGGTTGCCAGCAGGTCCTTGCCCGACTCATCGTATGTGATAGAACTGATATCCCGGTCCGGCAAACCATTCAGCATACGCTGCCAGGTGGTTCCACTATCTGTACTGCGGAACGCGCCTTCACGGGATGCGACCATGATCTGTACATCGGGCGTGACGGTCACACCACGAATCACGCTTACATTTGCAGGTAAAGTTGCCTGCTGCCAGGTGGACCCGCCGTTCGTGGAAAACACAACTTCCCCGCGCGTGGCAGCGACCTCAAGTTGTCCGCTGGATTGCACCGAGACGAAATCGGTCTTTCCGAGTACTGGGCCGCCGCTCCAAGTCTTGCCCTCGTTCGAACTTGTAAATAACCCCGTTGACGTTGCGGCCAACCAGCGATCAGGCGTGACTTCGATATCATTGACTCTGGCATCGAGGACCGCAGTGACCGGAGGCTTTGCGACCGTCTTAGTCCCCTTCTTCACCTTCGCGACCGGCGGGTCACTGCTGACGATCGTATTGCTGGGCCGCCACTTGCTGCCGGCTTTATGATCGAGGATGAAAATACCCCGATTCGTACCAGCAATCAGCGCGCCGTGAGCAGATTGCTGCAGGGTGAAAACGTCACGACCGCCGAGGCCGGTTCCCTTCTGCTCCCAGCGTTCTCCTCCATACCGGTAGGCGAACACGCCGCCCCATTCTCGGTCGTTCACAATGCCCACAAATAACGTGTCGGGATCGTCTTTGTCCGCCAGGATCGCGGTGACATAGCGATGCGCATAGCCATGATTAGCGGGCCGGAAGGTCTGCGCGCCGTCGTCGCTCGCAATCACGCCGCTGCGATCAGTTGCCAGCAGCACCATTTTTGAGTTTCGAGGATCGACCAGCACGTCGTTCACTACGGTTTCAGGATTACCCGTCCGCTTCCAGGTCTTACCGGCATCGGTTGTTTTCCATAGACCCTCGGTGGTTCCGGCATAAACGACTTTCGGATTTCTGGGATCCTGCTTCAATACTCGCGTACGGCGCGCAGAAAACGGCATTCCCTGGACCTTGCGGAAAGACTCTCCCGCAGTGTCGCTGCTGTAAATTCCGGAACACGCGCTGGCGTATACCACGGAAGGGTTGGTCGAGTCGATAATGATCGAAAAAACGTCGGAGTCCTCGATCATGCCCTTTGTGATGTGATGCCAGTTAACTCCGCCGTCATTGGTTTTCCAAGCCAGGTGCCAGGTTCCCGCGTACACAATATTGGGATCTTTGGGATCGACCGCGATCGATTCAACATCTTTGATTTCGGCGTTATCGGCGGGAGATATTCGCTCCCAGGTTTCACCGCTATTCTTGGTGCGGTAGACGCCGTCAAGCGCGCCCGCGGTCAGCACCTTCGGGTCCGAGGCAGCAATGGCCAACGCACGCACGGATTTTCCACGCATGGGCGGCAGCGCTTCCCAGGTTTTTCCACCATCGCGGGAGCGGAACAAGTCGCCGGCTTTCTGGTTCTCTACGCTCCAAGCCGAGACGAACATGAGGTCCGGATTCTGGGGATCGATCACGATATGGTCGAGTACATAATCTTCGCCGGCGCCCAGATGCGCGAATCGTGACCAATTTTGCCCCCCATCCACGGACTCAAACATGGTTCCCGTGCCGGTGCCGAGAAAGACATGGTCGAGATTGCGCGGATCGTAGGCCAGGCTGCGGGCATCGCCACCGTCGGGGCCCAGAACCTTCCATTGTTCAGCCCATAAATGCTCAGTCCACAAAGTACTGGCGCAGAGAAGTCCCAACAACGCAAAAAAGGATTTGCGATGAACTTGCCGCATCGTGATCAAAATCATAGAAGAGGTTTCCTCGGGTAGGACGCGAAATTTAAATCGACAGCCGGGCGGGGGGAAACTGCTGGGAGCCCGTCAATCTTGTTCCTGGTCAAACGCTGGTCCGCAATCGCGGAATCTAACTCAGTCCATCTACTATTCATTCGCTTTTCTCTAGAAAACGCTAAACCCGGTTGCTATGCTACGCGAAGCCCGTCAGGATCGAGATACTTGACCAGCAATACCTCATTTCCGTCTTGCCCGTAGATTAACTGGTCAACCATTTTCTGGGCGAGCATAACGCCGAATCCACCGGGTCGCATGCCTTGTTCCTCTCGGTACTCTACATGGCGGACCGGGTCGTCATCCGGATTCGCGATGGCGGCGTGCGGAATCTCATCGAGCGTGAAGCCCGGGCCCGGGTCGTTGATCTGGCACGTCACCATATGACGAGCGCGGACGTACGCGATCTCGACATTTTTCGTCGGATCCAGTCCGCCACCGTGTTCGATCGCATTGAGCAGCATCTCTCGAAAAGCCATCCCGACAGCGGTACTTTCGGGCTCGGGCAGGTCGGCGATCTCATTGAAGAATTGTAGCACCCGCTCGGCGGTCTTACGGTCGCAGCGAACCAAAACGCGAATCCACTCAGGTGTCGCGGAAACGACCTCGATGCCATCGTCCCAGCAGGGTCCATCAACCGCCTTTTGCACCATGTCTGCGAGCACGTCCAATTGGTAGGGCCGTGAGAAATAGCTAAAAGCGCGCGACCGCATGGCGTCGATCACATCTTCGGGTGTGCTTTCGTTGGTCAGGATGATGAGACGGGTGTGAGGTCGCACGACTCGAAGTTTTCGAAGTAACTCGACGTCGTCTCTGCCCGACGTTTTTTCGCTGGTCAAAATAAGATCGAACGCTCTTACCCGGGCCATGGCGAGGGCTGTCGCATTGTTCGGCGCTTGGTGGATTGCCCACTCGCCCGGTTTGAAAACACCAGAAAGCAGATCGCGTATCTCCCCATCTGCGTCCACGAGGAGTACGTTCTTCACCACAAAGGGTTTCAAGTGCGCATTCATAAAGTCTTAACGGCGGAGACCGTTCAAGTCCGAACCCGGCTCAACTCGAGAAATCTCAACCCAGCCAATACGAGGTTAGACGTGCATGATTCGAGAAGAAACTAGTAAAACTTGCAGCTCCAGGCCGGAGGTCTGCGCTGACTGCGAGTTTTGATAGTGGCGCGACCATGGCCTGCCCCCTATAGTGGATGAAAGCTATGGCGTGATTGGTGGGCGCAGAAGGCACAGGAGAGCACAAACGTGAATCCTAACCCAAGGTCGGCGTGGCGGAATGTTTTGTTTCTGGTCGCTTTCTGTCTCGTCTGCGCCGGCGTACAAGCGCAGAAAATCAGAGTCGAATACAACAAGAAGCAGAACTTTTCCGGATTCAAGACCTACTCATGGATGAAACAGAGCGCCACCGGCCATCCGTTCCTCGTCATGGACATTGACGGGGAGGTGGATAAACAGCTCCAGGCAAAGGGTTTGACCAAGGCTACCAGCAACGCTGACCTATTAGTGAATGCGTACGGCGCGCTCGACGGGGCTCTGAACGTCTCGTATGACGTTGACGTTTACGCCATGCCGGGTCTGGATGGTCCCTGGTGGGACGAGGGCGATCCGGCGGCTATCGGCGGCGGCAGTGGCGCCGTCTTCATCGATAAGGGAAAGCTCGTGATCGACATCGTAGAGCGCGCTCCGAAGAAGCTGAGATGGCGCGGCATTGCGCAGACCAACCTTGATCCCGAGCAGCAAGAGAAGTCACTCGAAATAATAGAGAAGGCAATTGAGAAAATGTTCCACGACTATCCGGGCAAGTGAGGGTATTCGAGGAGCTCGCGTCGCCCGAGTTCTACTTTTCCGGGGCGATGTAGCCTTTCTTGTAGTAGGCCCTCAAAGGCGGGACGGCTTCGGACGCGGTTACCTGCACTTTGATCTTCCGCCACTTGCCATCATGGACAGTATTGGTCGACCGATACCCGAGAACGTATTGTTCGCGCAGCTCTCGACTGACGGCGGCTGCGATTTCTGGAACCTTGGTGCGGTCGTCCGCGGCGATAGTTCGTCCTCCGGTCGCTTCAGTGATCTGGGTCAGCAGGCGCTTCCCCAGCTTTTCTTCAATGGTCTTGAAAACCGGGACCGGCATATTGTCGAAAATGCCGATCGCGTAAATCAGCACGTCGGTTTCCTGAACCAGGCTCTTGGTTTCCTTCGAATTGTAACGGCTGTGATTGTCACCGCCGTCGGAAACGATGAGAAGAGCGCGTCGCTGGTAGCGAGCGGAGCGTAGTTTGTCGATCCCTAGATATATCCCGTCCAGCAGCGCCGTATTTCCATTCGGTATCACCTTGGCCAGCTTCGCTTCGATCTCGTCGAGCGACTCCGTGGTATCGGCGATTATCCTGGGCCGATCGCCCAAGGTGATCACAAAGTAGTCGTCCTGCGGGTTGGCGCTGTTAAAGAATTCAGCCACTGCTGTACGCTCGGTTTCAATCTTGTTGCTCATGCTCTTGCTAACATCCAGGATCAGCCCTACGGAAATCGGCGCATCTTCGGTGGAGAAATTCCGGATCTCCTGTTGCGTATTTTCCTCGAAGACGCTGAAGTTCTTCTTTTGAAGGTCTGTGACCGGACGATTATTCCCATCGATAACGATCGCGGGTATGAGCACCAGGTCGACGTCGGCGCGCAACGGTCGGGCGTGGGCATTCAGGGCGGAGTCGTGGGCGGGCGGCTCGAGCGTTGGCTCGTCGGCCGTATGGTTGGATCCATTGCGCGGAAGCACATGCACTTCGTCGGTGGATTGCGCTCGGGCACTCGGAGAAAGCAGCAAAATTGCCAACCAGAGAAAACCGGACAAGCAGGAAAAGGCTGGGTGCGGGCTCCCGTGAGGCGTAGTTTGCGAGCCACCGGGGATACGCCGCGGTTCTTGTCGAGCATTCGGCCCGATCATAAGCGTTCCCCCGACGGCACTTGTTTAGACGCGGTCGTCATTCAGCTGCCGAGTCACGTTGAGTTACGAGCGTGTCATTGCGATCCGGATACCCGTTGAGCGGGCGTGCGTCTGATTATATCTTCGTCAACCTAGCGGCTTTGTATTACGTCTGGGCATGGTCGCCGGGTGGGCTAATCGCAGCTGTCAATCCCGCTACGTAGCATGTTAGCCGCGTGCCGGATTCACTTCTTGAAGTAGTAAGTCCAACTCAGACTGACGTAGGACTTCAGAGGAACGCCAACGACGCATTCGATCGGACAAGGCCCTGGCTGGGAGGGAATTGTTTCCGTCGTCTGGCCGGTGTAGCCGCTGGCGATCAGGAAGTTCGCCGCAATAGACATGCGATTGTCGAGGAACGGCCTCAGCAAAGCCCCACGAACTTCGGTGACCGGAACGCCCACGAATCCGTCGCCGAGAGGCTTGGCTTTGACATATTCGAACTCGCCGCGAGCCTGAAGATGAAAGGGCAGCTGGTTCACCGACCCGACAGCATCCACAATGGTGCGCGGCGCTTCCGTCACGGGCAGGCCCGTATCAGTGTCTCTGGCATCCGCTTGTGCGTAAGAGATATACATGGTGCCGTGCCTAAAATTCCTTTGCAGGGAGACGGACAGAACCTTGTTCAGGGAAGGCCCTTCACTCTCCTGCAGGCCGGTATCGGGGTCGATTTTCGCCAACTCTTGCGAGTTCGAGACCCGTTTCAGGGTCACGTAGAGTTGCGTCTGCTTGATCACCTTGGAGATCACTAGCTGATAGGCCCGCGACGGTGCCAGCAACGTTGGTTGTGCTGTACCGGTGCCAATTCGCGGGTCTTCCGTGTGGAACGCCTCCCCGTAACTGAAAGCCACGCTTGGGACATACCCTTCGGCGGAGGGAAACAGCGTGAGCGTCCCCTTGGGCAGTGTTAACGCCGCGAGCTTATCGAAGGAATTCGCGGGATTGATGAGGTCCAGATTGTCCATCCAGACTTCTTCCTGCCGAACGCCCAGGTCGTAATGGACGTACTTGCCAATGGTTCCGTCGAGAGAAACAAACGGTTCCACAAAGGATAGAGTCAAGTTGTTGCTGGTCACGGGCTGGAACACTCCTTGATCGTCGAGGTGCATCAGATCCAGATCGCGCGGCGCATCGCGGCGAAGGTCAACCCCTGCCAACAGGGAGAGCCGGGGACGAACACTCTGAATGTAGGTGGTCTCACCTCCAAATACATTGCGGGTTTCACTCTGCTGAATTAAACCATCGCCAAAATTCGAGCGCAGGGTCAGAGCATAGTTCCGAAAGAAACCTGAAAAGGATAGCTGCCGTTGCTGGCTGAGCTTCCAATTGTCGGTGACGATTCCGAGAAAGTTGTGCGTGTAGTCGAGTTGACGCTTGTCGATGGTGTCGCTGGGAGGAGGCGCATCGATCGGAATCAGGCCTGGGACGTGGGAGAAGCCGTAATATCCGACGCCGAACAGAGTCAACTGATGACGGCCGAGATTGAACTGACGGAGCCCGTTCACCTTGAATTGCTGCCGGTGTTCCAGTCGAGCAAGAAACCCGTTGCCAAAAGACGCCTCGATTCCAATCCATCCGTCGGTCTGAGGATTTCGAGGACCCCACCCTCCCATGAGATCGAAGTCGCGATAGTCTCCCGTAAGCTGAATGAAACTATTGAGACGTTGCCTGGGAAGATAGCTGGCCGCCAGATCTACGGAGTTGTTCCCCTGCCTGACGTTAAATGCTCCACCGTTTACGGTGACGGCTTCAATGGTGGGTGGAATGAGGAAATTTGGATCGGCGTAGCCGTTCCCGTGAGCGTTGGCTGGAAGGTTGTTAGGGAACAGAAAGTCGCCGATTTGAAAGTATTGAGCGATGGGTTCGCCGTGATCGCCGGCGACGCCCGGCGCAAAATATTGAGGTGCCTTGATTCCACCGGACGCGGTCTCAATGGGAAGACCGGGGATGGAAATCGGCGCGCCGGGCCGGCCTGGGTTGGCGTCTAGCACCTGGTCATGGATGACAATGGTTTGGGCTGGATCGGGGGTCAGAGACGACGGAGCCGAAGCCATAACGGTAATGGCTTGCAAGACTGAAACTAGCTGCTGGAATTGTAGGTTGATCTGCTTCTGCTGGCCGCTGGCCATGGAAACAGCGGAAACGACGGAAACAAAAGACGGATCCTCTGCCGTCAATTGGTATTCACCCGGATCGATTCCCTTGAGAGTGAAATCCCCATGCTCATCGCTGGTCGTTTCGCCAACCAAGGCTCGGGCGGAGTTCAGAAGCTTCACGTGTGCCCCGGCGACAGGTGCACCCTGAGGATCGAGGACTTTTCCTGATACCCGGCCCGGATCCGTGCTCGCGGCTCCATTTGGGCCGACCAGCACTAGAAAAAGCCCGACCCAACAAATCCATCGGTTGAAACGGGATCGAATCGTCGAGTTGCTAGGCATTGTCCGTTCCCTTACGTGTCTAGTCTCGGCTCCAAATATCGAGCCGGGACTAGGTTTCGACACACGCTGGACTCGTTTTCCAACCCTCTATATGAAATACGCGAACGGCGATCGAACGGATTTGGGAATGACGAAACTTCCTACGTTTTCAGCTTTCGTGCTACCGAGAACCATGGTCGGAATCTAAGCGTAATACGTTCCATACTTTCGTGCTACCGGAGTATATAATGCCGCCAGGCACAGAGGGTGTTCCAGAAACCCTTAGTGATGATGCCCGAGATGTGTGGCTGAACGGCGGGAGTTCGTCTCCGGCGCACTCATCACCAGGCGCCCATGCTGCACGCCTTTGGTGCTGATGAGCAGATCGCCCAGGTGTTGCACATCCTTCGATTTGCCGCGTAGCACGACCACTTCAAGACAACTGTCGCCGTCCAAATGAGCATGCAGCGTAGAGATCACGACCCCGTGATGCGCGTGTTGCAGGTCGGTGAGCTTCTCCGGCAATAAACGAGTGTGGTGATTGTAGATTAAGGTTACCGTCCCCACCACGAGGGCATTGGGAGCGACGACCGCGGACCCGACAAGCTGGTCGCGAATCAAGTCGCGAAACGCCTCCGAACGGTTTTCATAACCCTTGTCTGCGATAAAACGGTCGAAGCGGGCAAGCAACTCTGAATCTATCGATACTCCGATTCGGCTGAGATCTCCCATGGCATACCCCTCTTGAAAATTGAACGACCAGGGCGATCGCAACAATAGGCCTTCCTGGTTGCTCCCGCCAGTAGATCGAGCGGATCCAAAGGATGACTCTAGCTCAACCCCGCCGTACAGCCCAGCCTAGCATTAGCAGGCCGACGACGACGATCTCCGCAACCATGCGGGCGGAGGACGGCTAACTAATTCAGCGATTCGCCTAACAATTCTTCAATCCCTACTATTTTTGCCAGTACGCACGGACTGGCAACGTTCGTATGGTCGATGTGGGGCGGTGTGCAATAGAGGTCACGTTCGAAAGGTCTGAAACCTGAAAGCCGGAAGTGATCAGCAAGAGAGGGCCAATAAATATGATTGCAACAGGAGTTGCTGCTGCAGGTGCAGGCTTGAAATCGCGATTTCTCGAGGGATTGGCACAGCCCGATCGTGATCTGATTCTGGCGGCCGCAACGCCGCGGCGGTTCCTCTCCAAGTCCGTGGTCGTGAACCAGGGAGACCCTGCCGAGCGGCTGTTCCTGCTAACGAAAGGCTGGGCCAGGTTTTTCTTCATCACGCACACCGGAAAAAAGATTCTGCTTCATTGGCTTCCGCCGGGAGACATATTCGGCGGCGCGGCGTTTCTGTCGAAACCTTCTCTATATCTGGTCAGCACAGAAATCGCGAAGGATAGCTCCGTGTTGGTCTGGGACCGGGCGACAATCCGAGGTCTGGCTGCCCGGTATCCAAAGTTGATGGACAACGCCCTGTTAGTTGCATCCGATTACTTTTCCTGGCATCTCGCCTCCCATGTGGCTCTCTCCTGTCACACCGCTCGACAAAGGCTCGCTCAGGTTCTGATGAGTCTCGCCCGGAGTATCGGCCAAGAAGTTTCGGGCGGGATTGAACTCGATGTTACGAACGAGGAGTTAGCCAGCGCGGCCAGCGTCACACCGTTCACTGCCAGCCGCCTCTTCAGTGGGTGGCGACGAAGTGGCATCGTAACCAAAAGCCGCGGCAAGATATTGCTCCACTCTCCAGCCCGACTCGGTTAGCCCGAGGACGAACGTCAGATCCTGGTCTCGCTTCCATCCATTTTCTTTCTCGCCATGCATTTGGAATGGCAGTGCGTCGGCTGCGTGAAGCTGTATCTTCTTTAGTTTCTGCCCCCCAGCGCCTTTGTCGGCGAACGACGCCAGCGGCGGTGACGTAAATTCGATTGTGTAAAAGCAAGAGGGTGTAAGTTGGCTTTGGCCTCACAAGCTAAAGCCTTTCCTGGAAAGGAGACCTACACCCGATGGCGAAGATAATCCCGATTACCGAGCATTACCAACATTTTTTGGCGGAGATGAAAGAAAGTTTTTGGGGCGACCTGTACGGCCACACCCGGCTGGCATGGAAGCGGGCGCTGGAAGCGGAGTCGGAATGGGAGCGGGACCGTTTTGCGGCGCGGGAGTTCTACCAGCGGCGTGCGCGGCGGCGGCAGCCTTATCGTAACGGCTACTACGAGCGGGATTTCGTGACCCGGATGGGCACGATCCGACTGCGCATTGCACGCACCCGGGGAAAAAGTTTTCTGCCCCGCGCTCTGGAACCGTTTCAGCGACGGGCCGAGGACATTGCCATGCTGATCCGCGAAGCCTTTCTGCGCGGCATCTCGACCCGGCAAGTGGGACGGGTAGTGGCCACGTTGACCGGCGAAGTGGTGAGTCCGCAGACGGTCTCGAAGCTGACCCGCGATCTGGACGACGCGGTGAAACAGTTTCATCAGGCGCGGCTGAGCGACGACTACGCGTATTTATTTCTGGACGGAGTGAGCCTGCGGGTGCGGCGTCCGGCGGGGCGCAAGCGGGTGCACATGCTGGTGGCTTACGGGGTGCGCCGCGACGGCACCCGCCACTTGCTGGCTTTTCTGCGCAGCCAGGGCGAGAGCCAGACGGACTGGGAAGGCCTGCTCGGCGATCTCTATCGCCGCGGACTCGAAGGCCAGCAACTCGGCTTAATCGTCACCGATGGCTGTCCCGGGCTGGCAGCGGCAATTCCGACGGTCTATCCGCGAGCGCGGCATCAGCGCTGTTGGGTGCATAAGATGCGGAACATTCTGGAAACAGTGCGCAAGCGCGACTACGACGAAGTGAAAGCGGGCGCGCAAGCCATTTACCTGGCCGAAAGCCGGGCCCACGCAGAGACCGCGTTTCGCCGCTTCCGCGCACGCTGGCAGCGCCAATATGGGCCCATGGTTCGACGACTGCAACGCGATCTGCCGGAACTGCTGTCGGTCTTCGCCTTTCCCCGGCGTCTCTGGCAGAAGCTGCGCACCACCAATGTAATCGAGCGCTGCTTCGTGGAAGTGCGCCGACGAACCCGTCCCATGGTGTGCTTTGTGAACGTGCAAAGCGTGGATCGAATCATCTACTCCATCTTCCAGCGCTTTAACCTGGAATGGAAAACCCGCACCCTCAACCTATTTACACAAGCAGCTTGACGTCACCAGCGTCATTTGGAGTGACTACATCCATCGCTTCCGATATAGTTCCTAAGTACGAAGCATCGCTTGGCGATGCCGCTAACCGTAGGTTCCGCGCTGTCTAGCGGACTCTCCCGTCATTTACCAAGAGAAACCGTTATGGAAGTTTCATTGCCGTGGCCGAGGATCGAATTCAAGCTTCGCCCCTGGCCGACGCTATTTGCTGGACTTCTGGCAGTTAAGGCCGTTCTTTCCATAACTCTCAAGCAAAGCCCCGGATTAGCAGCGTTTAGCACCACGGTTTATTTCCTTTTACTCGCCCTGGCGAGTGCCTCGGCCATTCGCAACGCGGTCCAGCAAACCCAGGGTAGCCGCCCATTCTGGGTGTTCCTGGCACTAGGGTATGGACTGTGGGCGCTGGATGAGTGGCTCTATTTGTACTACACAGTCGGCTTGAACACCGATGTACCCGACAGTTCGATTGCGGACTCCACGCTGTTTCTTCACGTTGTGCCCTTTATGGCGGCCTTAGCGATCAGGCCGCACCTCAACCGTTCCTGGCAAAAACTGTACCCGGTGACCTTGAACTTTCTCCTGTTGCTATTTTTCTGGATCTTTCTATACGCTTATATCCTATTTCCGTATCAGTACTTGTCCTGGAATTCGGCGATCTACAATCCTCGATTTGACGCTCTCTATCTGTTGGAAAACATTGTTCTGGTTGCGGCCCTGGGGATTTCCGTCTTCCGGGCCCAAGGTCCATGGAGAAAAATCTATGCTCATCTGTTGGCCGCCTCGGCCGTCTACACCATAGGTTCCACCTTGGCGAACCTTGCCATCGACGCCGGGACGTACCACAACGGAAGCATCCTTGGAATAATTCAGACGGCTTCCGTGTGCTGGTTTGCCTGGGTGCCTCTGGGCGCCCGAGAGCTGCCGAGGGCTCGATTAAGACCAACTTTGCCCGGTGTCGACGACGGCAAATACGCTTCTCTGTTGGCCATGCTGGGCGTGATTGCGATTGCGCTCCTTGGCGTCTGGGAATTGTTCCGCGCTGATGAAACCATCGGTCTGCGGCCATTTCGGCTATTCGTCGTACTCGTCTCGGTTCTGTTACTCGCAGTCGCAGCTTTTCTCAAGGAGTATCTAGCCAAACGGGAGCTGGTGGTTGACATTCGCATTAGCAAACTGCAAGAGAGATTGTCCGAACTGGCTCTGGTCGCCAGCGAGGATTTGAAAGGCGCCATACTCTCCTCCCTCCACAATCAGATCGCTGTTCTCAACAAGAGTGGAATCATCATCGATGTGAACCAGTCCTGGGTTAAAGAATCCTCGACTCGCCCCGGGAATCCTGGCGTGGGGACCAATTTTTTAGAGCTCTGCGACTCACCGGCCGCAGGCCCCGACGCACGAAAGCAACTTGCCGGTATTCAATCGGTGATGGACGGATCGGTTCCACGATTCCGCTACGAATACCGTTGCGATTCGCCGACCGTTCACTGGCTGGCAATGACCGCGACTCCGCTGCGCACGCCGGAAGGTGGAGTCGTGCTCTCTTACAAGGACGTCAGCGAAATCAAGAGGGCAGAGGCACGCTACGGCGACCTCGTGGAAATGGTTCACGCCATTGTGTGGCGGGCTGATCCGGTTACGCTTCGGACCACTTTCATAAGCAGGCAGGCGGAATCGATCCTCGGTTATCCGGCAGAAAGCTGGCTGAAAGATCCCTCTTTCTGGAAAGATCACCTCCATTCCGAGGACCGGGAGCGGGTGCTCGCTCTCACCGCAAGAGCCGTTGAGGAAAAACGCGGGCATGACGTCGAGTACCGCATGATTGCTGCCGATGGCCGAGCGGTATGGCTCCATGTGGTTGTCAATGTCGTGACCGAGAACGGCCAGCTTACCGAGTTGGCGAGCATCTCTGTCGACATTACCGAGAGCAAGCTCGCGGAGCGGGAACTCAGCGTGGCCAATGACCGGCTTCGCTTGGCCATGGAATCCGGTAAATCAACCGGGTGGGACTGGGACGTGGCCAGCGGAGAGAACATTTGGTTCGGTGACTTGGAGACTACATTCGGGATCTCATCGGGCACCTACAAGGGCAGCGGGCAGGAATTTTATCATCGCGTGCATCCAGAGGACCGGGAGCAGGCCTCGAAAGCGATCACGGACGCGATGCACAACCATAAGCCGTATGCGTCGGAGTTTCGAGTTGTTCGGCCGGACGGAGCTGTGCGCTGGGTCACGGCCCGAGGCAAGTTCTACTACGCAGCCGACGGCGAACCCGAACGCATGCTAGGCATAGGAGTAGATGTTACCGACCGCAAGCAGGCCGAGGAAGCGCGGCGGCAAAAAGAAGTGGAACTGAAGCGAACTGAGCAACTGGCGAAAGTCGGAGCCTGGCAATGGGATCCGGAAACTGACACGGTTACCTGGTCGGAGGAACTTTATCGGATCGCAGGGGTCGATCCCAGTCGACCGGCCTACACTTATAAGGAACACCCAAAGCTCTACACGGCCGAAAGTTGGGAAAGGCTGCGGCAGGCGGTTGAAGAATCGTTGCGCACAGGAGCACCCTACGAACTCGATCTCGAAATGGTCCGCCCGGATGGCGCCACGCGATGGCTGATTGGTCGCGGCGAAGCGAAGCGCGATAGCGCGGGTCGGATCGTGCAACTCCGGGGCACGGTTCAGGACATCACTGAGCGCAAGCGAGCGGAAAATGCGATGCGGGAAAGCGAAGAGCGCTTCCGCCTGGTGGCAAATACGGCTCCGGTGCTGATCTGGATGTCGGGTACCGACAAATTGTGCACCTACTTCAACAAGCCTTGGCTCGACTTCACCGGACGGCCACTGTCCGCCGAACTCGGAAACGGATGGGCTGAAGGGATCCACTCCGAGGACCTGCAGAGGTGTCTCGATATCTACACGCTGGCTTTTGACCGGCGAGAAGACTTCAGGATGGAGTATCGTCTACGCCGGCACGATGGAGAATACCGATGGATTCTTGATATTGGCGTTCCTCGATTTAATCCCGATCGATCGTTTGCCGGTTATATCGGGTCGTGCCTGGACGTTACCGAGCGCAAGCTGGCAGAAGAAACGCTTTCCAGCGTGAGCCGCAGGCTGATCGAGGCGCAGGAGCAGGAGCGGACCCGCATCGCCCGAGATCTTCACGACGACATCAATCAACGTCTGGCATTGCTCGCAATCGAGCTTGAACGACTCAAGATGGAAATCCCTGATTCGAGCCCTGAAGTCCTCAGGCGCATGGACGAGTTGCGGAAACATACTTCACAGATAGCCACTGATATCCAAACCTTGTCCCACGAGTTGCATTCTCCCCGGCTGGAGTATCTGGGTATCGTGGCGGCCATGAGAGGTTTTTGCCAGGAATTCGGCGAGAAGCAAAAACTGGAGATCGATTTCAGGAGCCACGATTTGCCCAGTCCGTTGCCGCCGGACGTTTCTCTTTGCCTGTTCCGCGTTCTGCAGGAAGCCGCGAACAACGAAGCGAAACATAGCCGGGCACCGGGCTTTGCCGTCCGGCTATGGGCAACGCTCGGCGAGGTTCATCTCACAATAAATGATTCCGGCGTGGGCTTCGATATCGACGCGGCCATGAAAGGCCGAGGACTCGGTCTCATCAGCATGCAGGAGCGAATCAGGCTGGTGAACGGGACCATCTCGATCGCCTCAAAGCCGGGTGGCACCACGATCGATGCTCGCATTCCTCTCGTTTCAGAGGTCGACTCAGTGCGCGCGGTCGGGTAGTCGCGCAGATATTGGAACGTCCATTCTGCAATAAATCTGCTATTGCAATGCCTGGCTGCTTGGTCCCATCTCCTGGCGAGCGCCGATGTTGTAGCGCTTGAGCTTTCGATATAAAGTGGCGCGGCTGATACCAAGCATCTTGCCGGCCATTGCTTTGTCGCCCTTCACCTGTTCAAATACGCGCTCAATCGTTGCCCGCTCAATGTCCTCGAGATCTGTCGATGACACCGCGCCCGTGATCAATCCCGTCGCAGGTTCCGAGGACGGAGAGGCCGACGCGATGCTGGGCGGCAGATCGCTTAGGTCGATGACCTTGCCATCGCCCAGGGCGACGGCGCGCTCCACACAGTTTTCCAGTTCGCGCACATTTCCTGGCCAATCATATTGCAGCAGACATTTCATCGCCGCGTTGGTCACTTGCATTGAGTTGTCGGGCGCGTGACGATCAAGGAACCAGTGCGTCAGCATGGGAATGTCGGATCGGCGCTCGCGCAGCGAGGGCAAATGAACAGTGACCACGTTCAGGCGAAAGTACAAATCCTTGCGGAACGTGCCGTTGCGGTATTCCGCTTCGAGGTCCCGGTTCGTGGCAGCCACGACTCGGACATCTACCTTTATCTTTTGATTGCTTCCCACCGGCCGAATTTCCTTCTCCTGCAAAACCCGAAGCAGCTTGGCTTGCAACTCGAGCGGCAACTCCCCGATTTCGTCGAGGAAGATGGTGCCGCCGTTGGCCGACTGAAACAATCCGGTCTTCGATCTCAGCGCGCCCGTGAAGGCGCCTTTTTCGTAGCCGAACAATTCGCTCTCGATGAGGGTGGGGACGAGCGAGCCGCAATCTACAGCCACGAAAGGACGATTCGCGAAGGAACCGCGGAAGTGAATGGCGCGCGCAACCAACTCCTTGCCGGTACCGCTCTCGCCCGCGATCAGCACCGGGGTGCGGGTGTCCTTTAGCCGCGAGATCATACGCAGCACGTCCTGGATCTTGGCCGAGGAGCCGACAATGCCGTGCAGGTCAGATTCAGTGTCAACGCGGTCCCGCAAGAATTGGTTCTCTTCCACCAAATGAACTTTTTCGGCCATTCTGCGCAGGAACAAACGCAGTTCTTCGAGAGGAGAGAACGGCTTGCCGATGTAGTCGTAGGCGCCAAGCTTCATGGCCTGCACCGCGGTTTCAATGGAGCCGTGACCGGTCATGACGGCGACTTCGCTGCGAGGAAGCAGCTTCTTCACTTTCTCCAGGAACTCAAGCCCGGACATATTGGGCATGACCATATCGGTGAGAATCATGTGCGCGGGCTGTTCTTCGAGCAGGGCCAACGCCGTCTCGCCGCTGTTGGCCTCCATGCAGGTAAAGCCCAGCGCCTCACCCACCGTCATGCACAACCGGCGGATGCTCTGCTCATCGTCCACAATCAACAGCCGAATACGTAAATCGTCACTCACGGTGCCTTCCCTATCGTCTTTTCGATGACCGCAATGAATTGCTGAACCCGAAACGGTTTCTCCACGCAAGGCGCGCCCGTTTTGAGCAACGTAGCCGCGGTTTCTTCATTCGCGATATCGCCAGTAATGAAAACGATGCGCGTGGCTAGATCGGGACGGTGACGACTCAACCAGGCGTGCACGTCGGCGCCGTCCACGCCGCCGGGTGTACGCATGTCCGAAACCACGCCCAGAAACTGCTCCGACTCGAGCAGCCGCAGACCCTCGACTCCGGATTCTGTAGACACGACCGCGTAGCCACTGCGCTCGAGAGCGGCACGGACGTAAGCCATCACGGCCGGTTCATCCTCAATCAGCAGCACGGGCAAGACCGAAGGTTTCACGATGGGTTGCAACGTGTTCATGGCTGAGTGACTCCCGCCGCAGCTCCGGCTGAGGCCGTCTCCGAGACGGCGGGCAAACGCACGATGAATGTGGCACCTTCCCCATCTGTGTTGTTGTGACAAAGAATCTCGCCCGCGTGTTCACGTACGATCCCATAGCAGATGCTCAACCCCAGGCCAGTTCCCTTCCCAATTTCCTTGGTGGTAAAAAATGGATCGAAGATACGCTCCGGGAATGAAATGCCGTAGCCGTTGTCGCGAAACAAGACCTCGACGGAATCGCCCAGCCTGGTCGTTCTGATTTCGATGCGCGCGGGACGCCCGGTATCGCGCACTGCGTCGTAGGCGTTGTTGAGGACGTTGAGGAACACCTGTTGCAGCTGGTGTGAGTCTCCGATCACCTCCGGCAATTCCGGATCGAGTAGTTCGACCACCTGAACCCCCCGGCTATGGAAGTCGTAGGCACGCAATTGCACCGTGCGACTGAGAATCGTATTTAACTGCACCGGTCTGCGTTGCGGCGGCACCTGGCGTGCGGAACTTAACAGGTTCTGCACAATCTGCTTGGTCCGCTGCGCCTGCTCCAGGATCACCCGTAAGTCTTTGCGGGCGCTCTCGGGGACTTCGGGATTCTCCATCAGCAAGTCGGTGAATCCGAGAATCGCGGTCAGTGGGTTGTTGACTTCGTGAGCCACACCCGCAACGAGGTGCCCAACCGCGGCCATTTTCTCTGCGTGCAGCAGTTTGGCCTGCAGCGTGGCGACATCGGTAATGTCACTCATCACGACGACAATGCTTGTGACATTCCCCCGCTCGTCGCGCATAGGGCTCAAATTCATGGAGAAGTATCCGACACGCCCTTCGCCATGCACGATCTGCACTTCAAGATTGTCAACCTGCTGACCAGCCAAGGTTGATGCGAATGCCTCATTCAGCGCCTGGCGCCGTGCGGGAATGATGAGCTCTTCCAGAGGCCGGCTGAGCAGTTGATCCTGTAGATAGCCCATGTCATACCAGCGCCGGTTCGCGTAACTCACGAGTCCAGCCGTGTCCGCTACCAATATCAAGCTCTGGGTATTGTTTAGAATCTTGCCGGAGAAATCGCGCTCGCGCTGCAGTTCTGATTGAAATGTCTTCAATCCGCTGATGTCCAACATTACGCCCCGGTATTGAACGATACGTTGCTGGGCATCGCGCACCGCAAAAGCATTGATCAGAACATGAACGGGCGAGCCGTCCTGCCGGCGCAGAGTCTGCTCGTGATTCCGCACCGCACCGTATTGCTGCATCTGCCCGGCGAGTTCCTCATACCGTTGGGCGGAAAAACAAACCTGCGTGCGAACATCGGCTTGCAGAAGATGCTCCCGGTTGCGGTACCCCAGCATCCGAACCAGCGCATCATTGACTTCGATGAAACGTCCATCGGGAGTTGAGAAGAAAACTCCTTCTTGAATGTTGTCGAAGAGTTCGCGATACCGGCGCTCTGCTTCACGGCGGTCGGTGATGTCTTTGAGTACATGGATGGTCTGGAGACCTTCGCTATTCGCCCCATGAACCCGCGAAGTGGACACCAGATAAGTTCGGTCCAGAACCGGGAGAACGTATTCGTCGGTGACGGTGTCGGCCGTCGATCGGCAGAACGGACAGGCATGTGGGGGCGCGTCGTTTCCCATCGCCAACAGCGCGCCCATGTTCACACCAATAAGTTCGTGCGGCTGAACCCCAATGAAATCGGCCAAGGGACGGTTGACCCGCAGAACGTGATCGGATTGATCGTGAGCGACGATGAAATCGGTGATGGCATCGAAAATCTCAATCCAATGCCGGTTCGCCTGGTCCATGCGAGTGAACAGCCGCGCATTCTCCAGTGCAACCGAAGCATGGGCCGCGATAGCCTGCAGGAGTTGTTCGTCCTCTTCCTGCAGAAGCTTTCCTCGGTTCGCGAGACACAAGACGCCCACGAGATCGCCCGATGAACCGAGCAGCCGGATCAGGGTACAGTCGCTCCAACCCAGGAGCGAACTCAATTCGGAGCCGAACAGTTCAGCGGCTCCCGCAGAAACCATCTCCTCGTGATGCTCTGCCAAAGCGTCGCTCAAAGCATGATCAAAACGGCGCAGCAACGAGTTCAGCTGGTGACCAGTAGACGAAACCCCGTGGAACACAAGGGTCTCCAGATCCCGGCCTTGTTGGACGGCAAATGCGGCAGCCTCGGCCCCCATCAAATCTGCGGCGCGGGTCACGAAATTCCTGGCGCACTCAGGAAGCCGGAGCTGGGAATTCAACTCCAGGGCGAGCCCTTTCAACGATTCGGCGCGGCGGCGGTGTTGCTCGGACAATTGCAGGTTGCGCGTCGCCTCGAGGGTCATAGCAACCTGAGCCGCCAATGCCTGCGCCGAACGCACGTTCTCCTGCGAGATTCCCGCGTTGTCCAAACGGTCGAGCACTCCGAGCACGCCCAACAGCCCTCCCCCGGCCCCCAACAGTGGTACGGCAAGAAGTTGACGAACCTTGAACTTGACAATCATCTCGAGGTTAGCCCCCGGGACGCTGGCCGGGTCATTGGCCCAAAAAGGTTGCTTACTCATCAGTGCACGGCTGGCGACACCATCTGGAAATGCCTCGTCCACCGGACCGGCTTGGCCATTTTCCGCTCCCCAGCGCACCCGAAAGACTCCCCCTTCGAGCAATCCCACAAAGGCCCGCCCAAAACCGAGGAAGTCGGCGGCGCGCACTACGAATTGCCGCAATAACTCGTCCAGATTCCCCACCGAGCTTAGTTCCGACAATATGTCGAGGAGTTGGTGCAGTTCATGAGCCTGTGCGCGGGCAGTTCCGTAAAGCTCGGCGTTGGCGATGGCGACAGCCCCAAATCCAGCCACCGCCGAGAGCAATGATTTCTCCTCGCGATTAAAAGCGCCTTCCTGCCGGGGATAAATGAGCACCGCGCCCTCGGCGCGCGAGGTGCGAATAGGAGCAGCCAGCAGCATCCCGGCAGGGACCAAGTCGCCCAGAGCGTGCGTCGCGGGATCGATGGCAACCGCAATGGGCTCGCCAGCCACAATCGCGCGGGCGGCAAGATCAGCGGCAAATTGCAGTCCTTTGCGGTCAAAGCGGGCGCGCGCCGAAGTCGCTAGTTGCGGAGACTCAGCAGCCACCGCGTGCAATCCCACACTCTTTCCCTGGCGCAAGAGAATGCAGACCAGCCGGGTGCGCAGCAGAACCCGCAACCGATCCGCCACGGCCTGGGCCACAGTAGAAGAGTCGGGAACAGCATGCATCGCTTGGGCGACTTCAACCAGGATTTCAGCGCGACGATGCTCCTCCCGTGAAACTTGGGTCAAACGGCTGGCTTCCAACAAGGTGCCCAGCTGGCCCGCGAGGATGGTCGCTTTTGCAGCCAGATCGTCGTTGAAATACTCGCGTTCCGAGGCATGCAGGAAGACCGCGGCTCCGATCACTTCATTCGAAACCACGAGGGGAGCGGCCATCAGCGACTTGGCATGAAATTCGGCGGCTACAGGATATCGGCCTTTGAGCGGATCGTTCACGTACACCGTTCTGCGCTGACGTATTGCTTCGATGGCTACGGCGCTCTCGCGCGCCTTTAGGCGGCGACCGGGAAATTCAGTCGCCATCAAGCCGTCCGCTTCTGCGCCCACCAGTTCCTCCGCCGAATCACAGCGCCAGAAATACACGCCATCGACATGGAAGAATCCGCGCGTAGCCTCGCAGAAGAGACGGATCAGAGCCGGGGCTGGAATTCCCTGCGAAGCCGCTTCGGAGAACCGCAAGAGCAATTTCTGGAAAGCATCGTCCGAGCGAGGGCCGATTTCCAGAACTGTCGAATCTTCGAGTTGCTTGGTCAGAAACGCACCGCCTAGCGATGTCAAACCACAAGTAATTGAATATACAGGAAAATAGTCTGTTATCTCAATTTGAGTCAAGGGAATAACGATTGGAGTGCCGAAGTGGGAAATCTTGGCGAGAAACCGCCAACAGTCTCACTCTGAGAGCGGATCGCCTTCGTGAGACAAATAAGACCCTTTTCACGGCCGCCGACGTGCCCGGGATAGGCCGCCCTAAGTTAATTGTTAGCATGGTTTTACGTCGAGAATTCCCGCCTCTTCTCGAACCCCTCAAGCGTGGCATGGACATTGCTGTGAAGGATTCAGGATTTGCCACAAGGAGGAGCAGTGTCTTTCCAAATGACGAGGCGGTGCGTATTCACTGGCCTCTTGGCATTGGCAACGGCAATATTCCATCCCTTGCCCGCTGCGGCGCAGGGGGAGTTAACTCGCAAGGCGAAAACCAAGGTAGCTCCGGCTTATCCGGATTTGGCGCGGCGGATGAACATCGTAGGCACGGTCAAAGTCATGGTCGTGGTGTCGCCCAACGGAAGCTTGAAAGACACGAAAGTGGTCGGCGGGAACCCGCTCCTGGTTAACGCCGCCATGGATGCGTTAAAGAAGTGGAAATTTGAACCTGCCGATGTCGAGAGCACCGGAACGGTGGAGTTCAAGTTCCAACCTCAAGATTGACAGGAGCGGATTCAACCGGAACTGGATTCACTCGAGAGCAATGCCCCGACTTTTTGATTCAGACTCAATCATGCGCTGAGCGCGGGGATGGGAAGACCGAGACGAGCGGAGGAACAGCGAATGACAATTGGCAAGAAACTCTACATAAACTTCGGAGCCGTCCTTGCGATGGTCGTGGTGCTGTTCCTGATCAATCTGGCGGTCGTAGAACGTGAGCATAGCGCCAAGGCCGCCGCTTCCCAGGCTTTGCAAATGGCAGCTACCACCGACAAGATCCGCTTCCAGATGATGCAGAACCGCCTGTCCCTGAGCAACTACCTGCTCAGTGGTGACACCCGCGAAGTCGATCGTCTGAATGATGGTATGCGGGTGCTCGAGGAAAAACTGCAAGCCGGCCAGTCCCTGACGACATCCGAACAGCAGCGCACTGCACTGGGCAAGGTGCAAACCAGCGAGCAGAACTGGGCCCGCGAATTTGCCGCGCCACTAATCGACAAGCGAAAAGAAGTAGACAGCGGCAATGCGACCGTAGCCGAACTCCAGATCTTTTATTTGCAGAAAGACGCCTCTTCCTGGGTGAAGAACGCCAGCGAGTATCTGGATGCAGCTGACATCGAAAACGCCAAGGTCCTCGAAGCCCGGAGAAAGTCCGACGAAACCGCGGGAACAGCAACCTTCGCAATCGCTCTGCTCAGCACTCTGCTGGCGCTCGTTCTAGGGGTCGTCATCGCCTATACCACCGCCAGATCCATCACCACCTCGCTCAACGATCTCATGAGGATCGCTCGCCAGATCGCGGATGCCGGCGATTTGGACCATGAAATCGACATTCATCGCAGCGATGAAATTGGCGAACTGGCTCGAACTTTCGCCAATATGGTCACCTATCTGCGGGAGATGGCTTTCGTTTCAGAGGCCATCGCGGGCGGAAACTTAGGGGTTGACGTCCAGCCTCGGTCGAAGAATGACACCTTGGGCAAAGCCTTCGCCCGCATGATTGAGGGCTTAAGAAAATTGGTCCGCAACGGTCGCGATGCCGCCCAGCAAGTGGCGAGCGCGTCCAACCAGGTGGCGGGCGCTTCCGACGAATCGGCCAAGATCAGCCTGCAAACCTCTTCGGCCATCGACGAGGTCACCAGCACCATGCACGAGATGAGTGTCAACGTGCAGAACATGGTGAAGAGCACCAAGGTGCAGGCTTCCAGCGTCAGCGAGACCTCGGCTTCCATCGATCAGATGGTGGCCTCGATCCAGCGCGTGGCGGATACCGCCAAAGTGCTGCTGGACATCTCCAACCGCTCGCGCGAGGAGGTTCATAGCGGCATCGCCACCATGGAGAAAGCAACGGATGGCCTGAATCGCATTAACACCACCATCCAATCGTCGGGAGAGATCATCGACGTGCTTGGGCAGAGAGCGGATGACATCGGAAAGATCATTGAAGTCATCGACGATCTGGCGGAGCAAACCAATCTGTTGGCGCTGAACGCAGCCATTGAAGCAGCTAGGGCTGGAGAGCATGGATTGGGCTTCGCCGTGGTCGCCGACGAAGTCAGAAAGCTGGCAGAAAAGTCGGCGCAATCCACCAAGGAAATTTCTGAACTCATCCAAAGCATCCAGAAGGAATCTCGCAAGGCAGTCGAGAACATGAACCGCAGCACTTCGATTGTGAATGAAGGCCTGGGACATGGAGAGGAACTAAATACGGCCTTGCGCAAGATCTCCAACGTCGTCACGGAAGTCTACAAGTTCGCGCAGGAGATCGGCGCGGCCACTAACGAACAGTCGCATGGTTCTTCGCAGATTGCTCGCGCGACGACGCGTCTGAACGAAATCACCCATGAAATCAACTCCGCGGTGGAAGAGCAAGCTTCAGGCGCACACGCCGTAGTCAAGGCAATGGAGCGGATGCGCGAGTTGGTGCAGCACACCACTTCGGGTTCAACCGAGCTGGCTGCCTCGGCGGAGCAAATGTCCAAGATGTCCCGCGATCTGCTGGACTCGATGGGCCGATTCATGCTGGAACAGATGGACTCGGTGGCGTCGCGTATCGAAGAAAAGGCCGGCGTCCGAGGCAGCGCTCGCCAAGCCGCAGCAGGGTCACGTAATTAATCTCAAGAATCCACATGAACCGTGAACTGCACATTGTCGGTTTCCGAGTGGGGCGCGAGACCTACGGCGTCCCCATCACTTCTCTGCGCGAAATTGTGCGCGTCCCCGAAATTACGTCGGTGCCGGATGCCCCGGAACATGTAGAGGGCGTGATCAACCTGCGCGGGAAGATCGTCTCGGTTCTTGATCTGCGGAAGCGCCTGGGGGAGGTTACGGTCGCTCCCAGCAAGCGTAATCGAATTCTTGTGGTCGAACATCGCGGGCGGCTTTGCGGGCTGATCGTAGACTCCGCCTCCGACGTGCTCAAGATTCCAGTGGCTGACGTTGATCCTTCACCAACCGAATTTGTGGAAGGCGGACTGAACTGTGTGACCGGGCTGGGCAAGTATCAGGGTCGGCTGATCGTTTTGCTGGATATTGAAAAGGTACTCGAGTTCAGCGGAACGAGGCTGAAAGGCGAGGCGACTAAGAATGCGGGTGCGCCGGCCGTCGCGGAGAACGCACGACGTGCCGCTGCTTCGAAATAGCGGCTTTGCAAATAGCATTCAGGACAGGTAACAGAACACGCATGGGGACAGCTGGCGTACAATCGCAACTCACCGAACCCGAACTGAAACTCCTGCAGGCGCTGGTCTATCAGGAGTGCGGCATGCATTTCGACTCGCGCCGTGCCGACTTCCTCCAGGATCGCCTGCAACGCCGCCTCAAAGAATGCAAGCTCGACTCCTTTTACAGCTACTACCGCTTACTGATCAGCAAGGAAGGCAAAGAAGAATTAAGCAGACTGCTGGAAAATCTCACGGTGAACGAGACCAGCTTTTTTCGCAACAAGGCGCAACTCGACCTGTTCCATAGACACGTTCTCGATAACATCCTTCGCCGCAAGCAGGAGCACCACGATTTTTCACTGCGCCTGTGGAGTGCCGGGTGTTCGACCGGCCAAGAAGCTTACACGATGGCGATGCAAGTTGCCGACGCGCTTTCCTACCACGCGCTGCGCAATCCATCGAGCTATGACACGCCGTTTCCCAAACCTCTGATCCCTCCACCATGGAAACTTGAAATCCTAGCCAGTGACATCAGTTATTCGGTTCTGCGAGCGGGCCAGGAAGGTACGTACTCGGAAAGCCAGATGGCCTCGGTCGATTACAGCTACCGTCTGCGCCATTTCGACAAAGTTGGGGACCGCTACGCCGTCAAAAAGGCGCTCAAGGAACTGGTTCACTTTGACTTCCACAACTTGAAAACCGAATACCTGCCACAGCGGAACGACGTCATTTTCTGCCGCAACGTAATGATGTACTTCGACGAAGCCGAGCAGAAACGCCTGATCGAAAAGTTTTACCGCTGCCTCAATCCGGGCGGCTACCTCTTCGTCGGTCATGCGGAAAGCCTGTTGGGCCTGACCGACAAATTCAACATGATCTATCGCGAGACGGGTACCGCGTATCAGCAGATCGAGGTAACGTCGTGAGCCGCGTCCCCGATGAACGCGCCGCGGAATTAAAGCAGCTCTTCTTTGAGACTGCGCTCGAACTGCTGCAGTCCCTCAACGAAGAGACGCTGAAGCTCGAAAAGCGCCCGGGCGATCTGGAAACCGTGCGCACCATCCGCAGAATCGTGCATACCCTCAAGGGTGATTCAGCCGCGGTTGGCTATCACGAACTCAGCGAACTGGCGCACGAACTGGAAGACGCACTAGCCGTAGAGACGGGCGGTGCGCCCACGGCCCTGGCAGAAGTAGCTTTCGCGGCTGCGGATACGTTCAACGCAATGCTGGCTTCCTACCGCGACGGAAAAAAGCTGCCTTCGGCCGAACCGCTGCGGAAGATGATTCGCAAAATGGCGCGCGATCCGAAAACCCGGAAACCGCGCAGCTCGAAATCCCGGCCGGCCTCTGGTTCTGAAGTCGAATGGACTGAGTACGAAAAGCTCGCCATACAAGCGGCTCTGAAGCAGGGGAAACAGGTTTACCACGTCACCGCGCAAATTGATCCTGACTGCGCCATGCCGATCGCAGCCCAGCAGTTGATACTCAAGGCGCTCACGGAAAACGGCGAAGTGCTCGGAACCCGGCCGGAACCCGGAGCCACCAAGAACGCCATGCAATTCCAGTTGCTGGTTGCGAGTAACCATGTCGCGCAGTACCTGATGGAAAAGTGCCGTATCCCGACTATCATTTCGAAAGTAAAAATCGATAGTATCGGAACCCCACTGCAGAAGGTTGCGCCGAACGCCATCGGGCCGGAGCCCGCCGCAGTCCAAACCGAGAGCGAAGCGGAAGCAAAGCGCCCAGCCGAACCTGTTCAGGAAATTGAAACGATGGTCGCTCCGTCTTCTCCCGATCGCGAGACCGTAGCCAAATCAGCTGCGGCAGCCTCCGAAAATGTCTTGCGCGTGGATGCGGAGCGCATCGACACCGTACTCAACCTCGTGGGCGAGCTGATCATCGGGAAATCCATGCTGCAGCAGGCGATCAATGAATTCGCAATCCGCTACCCCAAGGAACCTATGCGGGGCCGCTTCGCCGATGCCATGGCCTTTCAGTCGCGGGTGCTGAACGACTTGCAGCGGTCGGTGATGAAGGTCCGCATGGTGCCGGTCGAGCAACTGTTCCGGCGCTTTCCGCGCATGGTTCGCGACGTCGCCAAGCAATGTGATAAACAGGTCAACCTGGTTCTCAACGGGCAAGACACCGCCTTGGACAAAAGCCTGCTCGACGCCATCGCCGAACCCATGACCCATCTGGTTCGCAACGCGATTGGGCATGGCATTGAAAACCCGGAGGAACGCACTCGCGCCGGCAAGCCTGCTCAGGGAACCATCCGCCTTGAGGCTTACCACCAGGGCAATCAGGTCATCGTGGAGATCAGTGACGACGGGCGCGGCATCGATGCGCAGAAGGTCAAGACCCGAGCCATCGAACGCGGTCTCTTGAAGCGGGAAGAAGCCAGCCGCCTCGGCGAGGCAGACATCATGGACTTCATCTTCCGCCCCGGGTTCAGCACAGCAGACGAGATTACCGAAATTTCTGGACGCGGCGTGGGCCTCGATGTAGTGCAAAGCGTGTTGCACCGGCTGAAGGGCACGGTACACGTAGTCAGCCGCCCTGGGCAGGGCTCCACGTTCCGGCTGCAGTTGCCCTTGACGCTTGCCATCATCAAAGCTCTGCTGTTCCGCGTAGAGCAGCGCCTGTACGCCATTCCGTTGAACGCTGTGGCGGAGATCGCTCGCGCCCATGAGTCGGATATCCATCAGGTCGACAACTGCGAAGTTCTGCAACTGCGCAACAGCGTTTTGCCGGTAGCTCGCTTGGGGCATCCGCCGGAAGAGCGGCCGGACGGTCGGCCGGAAAGAGTCTTCGTGCTCGTCATCGCCATGGGCGAGCGCAAACTTGGGCTGTTGGTGAACGCGATCGAGGGCGAAGAGGAATTGGTCATAAAGGCGTTGGATGAACAGACTGCGGAAACCGATTTAGTCAGTGGCGCGTCGATTCTGGGCAATGGACACGTAGTGCTCATTCTGAATCTCGCCGCCATAGTCGAACGCTTTGCCAAGTCACGCTCCGATACGGATACGGGCACCAGCGTGGGCTTGCTTCTCTCGCACTCCGAGCGCGAGCGCGCACATAGCGCATCCGGAGGCCAGCCATGACACCTCCGGTGCGTGTATTGGTCGTCGACGATTCAGCGCTCATGCGCAAGTTGATTCCACAAATCCTCGAAAGCGACAGCTCGATTCAGGTTGTCGGCACGGCTATGGATGGAAACTTCGGCCTGAAAAAGATCGAAGAAATGAAGCCCCAGGTGGTGACTCTCGATCTCGACATGCCGGGCATGGGAGGCCTCGACATGTTGAAAGAGATCATGTTGCGCCACCCGTTGCCGGTCATCGTCGTAAGCTCCCACAGCACCCTCGGCGCCTCGGTCACTCTTCAGGCGCTGTCCATGGGTGCATTCGATTTCGTCGCTAAACCCAGCGATGTCTCGGCCAACATGCCGGAAATCGCACGGGAGCTGATTGCAAAGATCAAAGCCGCCGCCCACAGCCGCCGCGTCACAGTCAACCCGCTCCCCGTATCTTCGGCGCCATTTCAGAAGAGCGCTGCCGAAACTCAGACGCGGGCCTCGCGAATCATTGCAATTGGAGTTTCCACCGGCGGCCCGCAAGCCCTGCAATACGTGCTGCCGCAGCTGCCCAAGAATTTCCCCGGAACCATATTGATTGTGCAGCACATGCCTGAAGGATTCACCGAAATGTTTTCCCGGCGACTGGAGGAAATCTGCGCCATCACCGTCAAGGAAGTGCAGTCGGGAGATCTTCTGCTAGCGGGGCGAGCCCTGATCTGCCCCGGCAACCGGCACCTCAAAGTGAAGCGGCTTGCTCTGGGCGATGTGGCTGTGCTCAACGATGAACCGCGCGTAAACGGTCATCGTCCTTCCGTCGATGTGCTGTTCAAGAGCGTGGCAGAAGAGTTCGGAGAAAAGAGCATCGCGGTCCTGATGACCGGAATGGGCGAGGACGGCGCTCAAGGGCTAGGTCTGGTCAAGGCGGCGGGTGGAATGACCATCGCCCAAAGCGAGGAGTCCTGCGTAGTTTTCGGCATGCCGAAGGCAGCCATCGAGCGCGGTTATGCGGTGCGAGTGGTAGCCCTCGAGGCCCTCGCCAACACTTTGCAGGCGCAGTGCATGCAGGACCGCACGCCTGGAAGCAAGAGCGCATCCGACGACAGCGGCAAAGCTGCTGGAGTCGGCAAGAACTGATTTTGTCCGGCAGGCAAGAACACGATGCCGGAATTTGAAGCGGGAGGTTGTATATGGAGCAGTTTGTGCCAGTCAAACGCAGTAAGGACGGTCAGCCAGTTCGCTACCTGGTAGTGGACGATTCCGTCTTCGCGCGCAAGAATCTGGCCCGGATGATCGAAACATTCGGGGGCCAGGTCGCGGGCGAAGCCGGAGATGGCATGACCGCCATAACCGAATACCAGCGCCTCACACCGGACATCGTGCTGATGGACATCACCATGCCCCAGATGGAGGGAATCGAAGCTGCCGAGAAGATCGTGCAGCAACATCCCGAGGCGCGCATAGTCATGGTCTCCTCCGTCGGATACCAGGAGAACATCGTGGCAGCCCTTCAGCGTGGAGCGCGTCATTTCGTGCAGAAGCCGGTAAAGCCGGAGGTCTTGTACGAAGTGATCAAGTACGTGATGGGCGAGGATGGCACTGCGGCTCAAGCCGCGGGCGCGGGGGCCTGAAATGAAAATGGAGTTGATCCAGCCTTTCATCAACGCGGCCGACGCCGTGTTGGCGCAGGGACTGCAGTGTCCCACGTCCGTCGGCAACCTCAGTATGGAGCAGGAGGCCTACCGCCGCCGAGGTGTGGCCGCGCTCATCTGGGTGACCGGCGACATCGAGGGACGCATTGTCATCGATCTCGAGCCGGATACCGCCGTGCGCGTAGCCAGTCGCTTTGCCGGAACCGAATTGCCCGAATCCGACGACCTGGTGCGCGAAACCGTTTGCGAGTTGGCCAACCAGGTAATTGGCAACGCCGTCACATCGCTCAACGACCAGGGATTCCATTTCCGCGTGCATCCCCCCGTATTGCACACCTCCGAGCACGGGCCGAAAAGCAGCGAAGACACCGAGGCGCTCGTCATATGTTTCGAGACCTGCATCGGCAACGTATTCCTGAATATCGCTCTGCGACACAACTGTTCTCCCCAGACCGAACGGGCTGCGGCAGTCGGGAAGTAGCTCCAGCAGAATTGTTGAAGGAACCGGCTACGGCCCGGCCACAACGAATACCGGGTTCTGCGGAAGTGGAGCGCCGTCCGAAAAAGTAGCGCTCTGAGGAGCCGGCATTTGCAGCAGCAACGTGTCGCTCAAGGTTTGAATGTCCGCAATATTTCCCGCGTCGCAGTTCCCCACGTAAACTCTCGAACTGTCCGCCGACGCCGCCATTGAAAGCTCGGACGGGTTCGAAGCGCACACCTGTTTAACCGTGGTCAAAGGAATCGTGGTTCTGGCGTTTCCGCCGGAAGCATTGACCACCGTGACTTGAGAGCTCACGTTTCCGCCGCTCACCGAGGCGCTGGATATGTAGACCCGGCTGCCATCAGGCAAAGCCGCCACCGAGACCGGATTCGCGATAGGAATAACCACCGCCGGAAGCGCATCACTCGACGCCTCGAGATAGGTCACGGTATTCTGGGCGGGGTTCGATATATAAAGGCGATTTCGCGTTGGATCGTAGAGCATGAAATTCGCTCCCACCCCGACCGAAACGCTATTGACCAAAGTATCGGAACCGGTATCAATCGCCGACACCAGCCCACTGCCCTCGTCGAGCACGTAAACCCGATCGCTATCGGATCGCGCCGCGACCGACACCGGAGAAACCCAGGTGGCGTTCGAGATGGGCGGGTTTACGCTCCGATCGCTGGTATTAATGCTGGTCACCGAACCGCCACTCACTCCGTTGCCCCGGCACGCCACGTAAAGCTTCACCTGGCTGGGTGTCTCGGCCAGCGAAACCGGATTCACGCCCACCGGGATTCCGTAAATCGGTGGCTCCAGCACGTTATTGCTCATGAGGATCGCAGACACCGTGTTGTTGCCAGAGTTAGCAACGTAAAGCGCGGTGAACTCAGTTGTCGCCACGAAACTGGGGGCCGAACCGGCGGGCAAACTGATCGTGGATACCGGGGTAGCGCTCGACGGAGAAAACGCGGATACCGTGTCATCGAGGCGATTCGCTACGTAGACTCTGGTGCCGTTCAGCACCACCGCCGCATGCACCGGCACCAGGCCCACTGTGGATCTGGATACGGCGGTGTCACCAGAAACGTCGATCGAAGTGCTGGCGCCAGGGTTGTTGGTACCATTGCCGCTGATCACCATCGCCAGGTGAGAGAAACCCGGATTGGGCAAACTCGGGATAATGGGAGTGGCGACCGGACGGTACGTTTCCCCACAACTCAAACAAACGAGCATCAGAAGCAGCACAACCGCCGCACGTACAACAGTCATCGATACCCCAGCCACAAGGTCTGCATAAAATCTGGAAGAGTTTTCTATTCTAACGGCTGGCCGCGATCTGCGCCAGAGAAGCAGCAGTTGGCAAGCAGCAATCAGCACTCAGTCTCTTCAAGGTTAGTGCCGGCAGGGGACCGCCAGGTTGCTTGCGGATCGTGTGGTTGAATGCGGCGAGGATCAGGCAGATCGCAAGCGGGACGATCGCCATCGGAAAGCAAAAGGCTAAGTGCTAAATGCTGATTGCCAATTCACGCCCTCCCGCGCGATCTCTTTCCCCCGCCAGCGGCGGCTGGCGCCGAGGGCTTCTTCTTGCCCTCCATCTCAGCCAGACTCTGCTTGAGCGCCGACATCAAGTCGACAACCGGAGCCAGTTTCTTCGGTTTCTCCACTTCGGCAATCTTGCCGCCTTCGAGTTTGGTCTGGATCAGGTTCTTGAGGTTGTCTTGAAAGCTGTCGTGATATTTCTCGGGTTCCCACTCCGCCGCAAGCGCCTCAATCAGCTGATGCGCCACTTTCACTTCCGCATCTTTCAGTTCGACGTCGGGCGCGCCGAATCCCTCCAGCTTGCGCACTTCCTCCGCGTAGTACATCGTGTGCAACATCATTCCGCCTTCGTGCGGACGCAGAAACACTGTGTACTCGCGGTTGTGCATGGTGAGCTGCGCGATGGCAACATACTCGCTCTCCTCCATCGCCTTGGTCAGCAACGCGTAGGGACGCCGTCCCGCTTCGTCCGGAACCATGTAATAGGACGATTCGAAGAACACCGGGTCGACTTCGCTGGTCTTGACGAATTCCAGAATCTCCATCGTCTTGGCGGTTTTGGGCTCGATTTTTTTGATTTCCTCAGGCTCAATGACCACATACTCGTCCTTGCGAAACTCGTAGCCCTTTACGATGTCGCTGCGTTCGACTACTTTGCCGTCGGCGAGGCAAACATATTGCTGCTTCAGGCGGGACAGATCGTCGCGATGCAGCATGTTGAACGAGATGCCCGAACTGCGCGCACCGGAGAACAGTTTCACCGGCATCGAAATCAAACCAAACGTAAGATAACCAGACCAGACCGAGGCTGCCATAGGTTCACCCTGTACTGGGAAATGTAGGCGCGGGCATCCACGCCCGGGCTGTACCACCAGCCACGCCCACTGCACAAGCTCGCGACCGTGAGTTTAAACTACATCCAAGGGTTTGATGCACAAAGCTCGCGCCGGTATCCCAGAGTGAAAGCACGATACGCTGGGGCCGGACCGGGCGCAACCCAATCCATAGTAGTATCGAGCTTGGTGCCTGCATTTCGCCAGGCAAATCGGAGCGAGAACCTTCCTCTTTGGCTGAGCTCGCCACCACCGTCGAGACTTTCGCAGGGCTCGCCTCCCCGCGCCCACTTTGGATCGCCGCTCTCGTGACTTTGTTATTCGCCGCTCTTGCCCGTTGGGTCCGGGGGGTGAGTTTTTCCGGCGCCATCGCGGGTGCCGCTGTCTGCTTTGTGCTGTACCTGGGTGCGGGACCCGGCGCATTTGTGGCCTTGGTTTCCGTGTTTGCGTTGACCTGGATTTCCACTCGCTTCGGTTATCGCCGGAAAGAAAAGTTGGGAACAGCGGAGAAACTAGATGGCAGAACCGCCTTGCAGGTTCTGGCCAACCTGGCAGTAGCGGCGATCTTCGCCGGGGCGTCGGCGCTCGCTGGAGGAAAAGCAGTCTTCCTGCTCGCCGCTTCAGCCGCTCTGTCCGAAGCCGCGGCGGATACGGTTTCGAGCGAAATGGGTCAGGCTCGAAGCGCCAACGCGCGCCTGATTACCACTTGGCAGGAAGTTCCTGCGGGCACAGACGGAGGAGTGAGTTGGGCTGGAACTCTGGCCGGCATCGCCGCCGCGATTGCGGTCAGTTTGGTGTGCGTCTTAACCGGCCTCGTGCCCCTTAAGTGGTTGGGCATTTCAACCGCTGGAGCGGTTGCTGGAATGATTACAGACAGCTATCTGGGCGCACTGCTGGAACGCCGGAAACTCCTGAACAACGATGCCGTAAATTTCCTCGGCACCTTAGCCGCAGCATGCGCCGCTACCCTGCTCGTTTGATATGGTAGAAACGTTGCTCACAAGGTTTCTGTCCCGCAACTCAAACACTGCTATCGCCTGCAAAACTGGCGCCCACTAGTTCATGTCCCCTGGTTCCTTGAAGCTTCGATTCTGTCCATGGAAAATCGAGGATAGCTCTGCAACCCATTTTCATGAAGCGGACACTCATTGTTGGTTATGTGCTGGCACTCGCACTATTCCTTTTTGGACAGCACCATCCCGATTCGTCGTCACCAACCGGATTCCACGCCGTCGTAGACCTGACCCATTCAATCGTTATTCAATCGACCGCTAACGAAGCTGCGGGGAAATCGCATTCGACACCCGAGCAGTTCGGAACTCGCATTGATGCCCCCGCACATTTTTCCCGCGCGCTCTGGACGGTAGATCAGATCCCGACGGAGCGGTTGATCGCACCCCTGGTCGTGCTGGATGTGACCGCGAATACTGAAAACCATGCCGACTACCAGATTTCGGTCGAAGATATTGCCAACTGGGAGCACGCCCACAGCCAGATTCCGTTAGGCTCCGTGGTGATCGCACGCACGGGATGGGATTCGCGCTGGAACTCAGCCAAAGATTATCGCAACGCCGACCCAAACGGCACGATGCACTTCCCCGGATATTCCCCGGATGCGGCGAGGTTCCTGGTTGAAGGACGCAGCGCGCTTGGCCTCGGCATCGACACGTTGAGCATAGACCGGGGCCTGTCGCAAGACTTCCCGGTCCGCCAATACACCCTCGCCCACAGTGTCTACCAACTGGAAAACGTCGCCAACCTGGATCGTGCGCCGGTGACCGGCGGAATGGTCGTGGTCGCCCCAACAAAACTGGAAAACGGCGCCAGCGGCCCAGTGCGAATCCTGGCTCTGGTGCGCTGAGTCCGACCCTCCCGGGTTCCCTTGTGTACCTTAGTGTCCTTTTAAGAACTCGCCAGAAGCACCACTGATCAGTCCCAAATGATCAGTCCCAGAATCCTTGTAGCTGCCCCCTTCATCTCATGCGTGTATGCAATCCACGCCCGAGGCCAACATGAGCGACCCGCGTTATCCTATTGGCAAATTCACCTTCGACGGCCCACCCAACGAAGCGCAACGAAACAAGTTCATAGATGACATCGAGCGGGCCCCAGCGGCATTGCGCGCGGCCATCAAGAATCTCTCACCAGAGCAACTCGAAACCCCGTATCGCGACGGAGGCTGGACGGTTCGCCAGGTCGTCCATCATATTCCCGAGAGCCACATGAACGCCTACGTGCGCTTCAAGCTGGCCCTCACCGAAGACGAACCCGCGATCAAGGCGTATCTGGAAGACCGTTGGGCAAACACACCAGAAGTCCAGTCGACGCCGGTGGAAGTATCGCTGGCGCTACTGGAACCGCTCCACGACCGATGGGTTCGCCTTTTGCGCACTCTGAAACCAGCAGACTGGAAGCGAACCTTCCGCCATCCGGAATTAGGCGTCCTGCCTCTGGAGAGGAATCTCGCGCTCTATGCCTGGCACGGCAAACATCACGTAGCGCACATCACGGAGTTGAGAAAGAGGATGGGGTGGTAAATATTTTTCGTGTCGAATAATTGTCATCCTGAGCGAAGTAACCTCTTCGCGCAGCGAAGAGGTTACGCAGTCGAAGGACCCCCGTTGAGGACGACGGGGGCAAGACATCTCAAGGTGTTCCGACCTTCGCTGCAATCCAGAAACCTCAACACATCTACACCGGCAAATGCAACCGCCACACCACATAACTAGCTGCCTCGCGCAGCACTGCCTCCGTACGCTGCCACAGCGAGTGCGGAATCGAGTCCGGCCGGGGCGAAACATATACCTGAATTCCCTGATGCTCAAGCAGCTTGCGGATGCGAAAGACATGATACGCATCGCTAACCGCCACGCAACTGTGCATGTGATTGGCGCGCATGATGACGGCAATGCGCTCAGCGGATTGCGCTGTATCGGAACCCTGAGTTTCAGCAATCAGGCTGGAGTCAGGAATCCCGCGACGCATCAGGTAATCGTGGCCCACCCCGCCCTCGCTGTAACTCGGGTCCGCCGCTGCCCCGCCGGTGGTGATCACTACGGGGGCAACCCCTTGCTGAAACAAATCGAAGGCATGATCGAGACGGGCGCGGTACACCGGGGACGGGCGTCCCGAATATTCCGCAGCGCCGAATACCACGATGGCGTCAGCAGAATGGATTTCCTGCCGCGAGGCTTCGCGCACAATTCCCAGACAAATTGCGGCCAGCCAAATCAGGATGCCGGCCGCGGCCAACGCCGCCAGCCACAGCATCCAATGGCGTCGCAAAGGCCGTTTCGCGGCTGCCTCGTTCATCCCCGTGCGAAGAACTCGGAAATATCCTGAGAAGAAATTGCGCCTTCCCGCATGATGCGCCAGCGGGCTTCCTCGTCGGTAAGATCCACAATGGTCGAAGCGGTTTCACGCGGCGAGGTGCCGCCGTCGACGATGATAGAGATGCGCTCCTGCAGTTGATCCCGCACCGCTTCCGCCGTCGTGCACTCCGACTCCCCGCTAAGATTCGCCGAAGTCGCGGTGATCGGAATGCCTGCAGCCTGCACCACGGCCAGCGGAATCTTGGCACTGGGAATGCGGAGCGCCACGTTGCCCGTATTGGCGGTAACTTTCAACGGAAGCCGCGACGCCGCTTTAACAATGATGGTCAACGGCCCCGGCCAGAAACGGCGCGCCAGCTTGTAGAACTCGTCGGGCAGCGGGCGCGCCAACTCCTCAGCCTGATCTTCGCTCTCGATCAGTAGAGAAAGTGGCTTATGCCGCGAGCGCGACTTGATTTCGTACACGCGGTCGACGGCGCGCAGGTTAAAGGGGTCGGCAGCCAGCCCGTAAAACGTGTCCGTAGGCATGCCCAGTACTTCGCCGGCCCGAATCTGGTCGGCCGCATACCGGATGAGAGACGCCTCCGGCTTCTCGCTGTTGATCTTGAGAATTTCCGCGCGCACACGCTTCCTTCCCAACTATGCTCTGAATCCGCGAAAGCTAACATACCACGAGCGAGCACTGCAAGGAGAGATAAACGCGTATGATTTCGCCAGAGCTACCTTGAAGAAAACGACTAGTCACGATTCGGGTGTCCAGGGCCGCCTGCGACGCGTCGAGGGGCGCCACAACTCCCTCGTCAAAGAGCTGCGGGCAGCCTTCGCACATGCTGAACTCACGCCCGAGGGCTATTGCGCCATCGAAGGCATGCGCATTCTCGAAGAAGCCATTCGCAGTGGACTGAAGTTTAAAGCCGTGTTCTTCCGCGCTTCCGCCGAAAACCGCGCCGAACGCCTACTGCCCCAACTCGCCGCTCACGTTGAGACTCTGCTGTTGCCCGACAAGCTGTTCGCCAGCGCCGTTCCCAGTGAAACCCCGCAAGGAGTCGCGGCATTAGTCCGCTGCAAGACGTTCAAACTGGAAGACGTCTTAGCCAAGTCGGAGGCCGGGCCGTTGCTGGCCATCGCCGGAGTCCAGGACCCAGGAAATCTCGGCACGATCCTCCGTTCAGCAGAAGCCTTCGGAGCCGGAGGCGTGCTGCTTGGGGAAGGCACGGTCAGCCCCTTCAACTCCAAAGTGATCCGCGCCTCGGCCGGGTCTGTATTCCGGCTCCCTATCGCCCAAGTAAAGCTAACGGGAGCTGTCGACCAGATGCGCGAACTTGGCCTGCGCCTGATCGCAACCTCATCGCACAAGGGCACACCGCTCGACCAAGCCGCGCTGATCGGACCATTGGCCATCTTCATCGGAAGCGAAGGGGCAGGCCTGCCGCGTGATCTGCTCGCGGAGATGACCGAGACCGTCGCCATCCCGCATTCGCCGACCGTCGAATCGCTGAACGCAGGAGTCGCCGCGAGTATCGTGCTCTATGAAATAGCCCGCCAAGTCGCTCACCACAGAGTCACAGAGTAATCTATAGACTGATCTTTTCGAGCCAACGGTTGATGCTCCTCCGTGCCGTAATGGGACGGCAGGTTTTCCAACCTCTCGATTTTCTCGGGCCGCTAACAAATTCTGCGCCAGCCCAATTCTCGGCGCAGCGATTGAGATCCATGGGCATCTTGGCCCTGGTCTCTTGGAATCAGCCTACGAAGAATGCTTGTGCCACGAGCTTCGCCTTCGTGGACTGAGCTTTCTGCGGCAAGTTGGCCTGCCTGTCGAGTACAAAGTCTGAAGCTGGACTGTGGCTATAAGATCGATCTCCTCGTGGAAGACGAAGTAATTTTGGAATTGAAGGCAGTGGAGAAACTGCTGCCCATTCATCAAGCCCAGCTTCTGACCTACCTGAAACTAGCTCACAAGCGGGTAGGCTTGCTGATCAATTTCAACGTCCCGTCGTTGACGCAAGGCATCATTCGACGAGTTTTGTAATTCACCACAGAGTCACAGAGAACGCGACACCCTAACCGATTTTCTGAGCGAAGCGCCAAGAATTTCCAATTTTCTCGGTGTCTCTGTGACTCTGTGGTGAAATAGGTTGATGAGCCTTTTCCAAACCATCCCGAGCGGCGACAACTCCAGCGATCGTACCCGGCCGCTGGCCGATCGCATGCGACCGCGGACGCTGGATGAGTTTGTTGGGCAGGAGCATCTGGTGGCGCCCGGCAAGCCGTTGCGCACCCAGCTTGAGCGCGATGACATTGGCTCGCTGATCTTCTGGGGACCTCCTGGCACCGGCAAGACCACCCTCGCGCAGATCATCGCGCGCATGACCAAGGCCGAGTTCATCGAGTTCTCCGCGGTGCTGACCGGCATCAAGGAGATCAAGCAGGTCATGGCCGATGCCGAACGCGCGCGGCAGTACGGAACGCGCACCATCGTCTTCATCGACGAGATTCACCGCTTCAACAAGGCGCAGCAGGACGCCTTTCTGCCGCATGTCGAGAAGGGCAACATCCGCCTGATTGGCGCGACCACCGAGAACCCTTCTTTCGAAATCATCTCGGCGTTGCTGTCGCGCAGCCGCGTCTACGTGCTCAAGCCGCTGACCGAGGAGCAAGTCGTGCTCCTGCTGAAGCGCGCGCTTGCCGATGAAGAGCGCGGTTTGGGCGCCATGCAGCTGCGAGCGTCCGACGCCGTGTTGGCAAAGATTGCCGCATACTCCAGCGGCGATGCGCGCAGCGCCTACAACGTTCTCGAAGTTGCCGCCACGTTAGCTCGTGCCACCAGCGAAGTTGGCGCTGAGATTAGCGATGCCATCGTCACCGACGCGTTGCAGAAGCGCGTGCTGCTCTACGATAAAGCCGGCGAAGAGCACTACAATCTCATCTCCGCGCTGCATAAATCCGTTCGCAACAGCGATCCCGACGCTTCGCTCTACTGGCTCGGCCGCATGCTCGAAGCCGGCGAAGATCCGCTGTACATCGCTCGTCGCGTGGTGCGAATGTCGGTCGAAGACATCGGCCTTGCCGAGCCCAATGCGCTGGCTCTCTGCATGGCCGCACGCGATGCCGTCGACTTCCTCGGCATGCCCGAAGGCAATCTCGCGCTGGCCCAGGCCGTCGTTTATCTTGCGCTCGCGCCCAAATCGAATGCGCTGTACACGGCTTACGCCGAAGTGCAGCAGGATGTGGAGGCGACTGCGGCTGAATCAGTCCCGCTGCACCTGCGCAATGCGCCCACCGGATTGATGAAAGGCCTCGGATACGGCCAGGGCTATCAGTATGCTCACGACGTTGAGGGCAAGATCGCCGACATGCAATGCCTGCCCGACAATTTGCGTGACCGCACTTACTACCATCCGACTAACGAAGGCGGCGAAAAGCGAATTCGTGAGCGCATGGAAGAGATTAGACGGCACCGGTCACCAGCCGACAACCCGGGGCCTCCCGATTCGGGAAAAATCTGACTGGCGGCACGTTAAAAAAAACTCTCTCTTTTTCGCAAAATCTAGAAAATAAACGATCGGAACTTTTTCTGCCTCGCAGATCTATGGTTCTAAAGGTAGTTAGAGGCAAAATCTTGGAAACATTGGAGTTACGGTATGCTCAACTGCCCCAGTTCCGTTTCGGAACGATTTGGTCTGGCTTCAGCACCCGGGAGGCTGGGCCGACGGTTCGGTTGTCAAAGATCGCGGATTATCTTGTAGATAACCTCTGTCTCTCTATGTTATCGGCCGTCAAAGCGCAAGGTCAAGGAGAAAAGCGATTGGGCTGCAGACCCAGTTCCAAATTGGGAATGTCGAACCGACAACCTCTTCCGAACACGATGCTCAACTGAAACGCAGAGCTGCGATGGAAATGACTGTCGGAAATTGAATTTTACCAAGTTAAATAGGGGCAAGCACATGGCACACATACTGACATCATATGATGCTATAATTGGTGCTTGGAGGTTCTATGAGAACGACGGTTGCGCTGGATGATGATCTGGTACGCATCGCCCAGGAGTTTACCGGGGTGGCGGAGAAAACTGCGTTGATTCGTGAAGCTCTCAAAGCCCTTATCGAGAGGGAAAGCGCTCGTAGGTTGGCGTCCCTGGGAGGCACGATGCCCGGATTGAAGAATATTCCACGCCGCAGGGGACGGCCGAATTGATTCTCGCGGACACTTCCATATGGATCGACCATTTCCGTTCGGGGAGCGCGGAGATGCGCGAGCGCCTTAACCAAGGGGACATTGTGATCCATCCATTTATCGTTGCTGAACTCGCCCTTGGATCACTGAAGCAGCGCAGCAAGACGCTGGCACTGCTGGATCTCTTACCGCAGGTGCAAGTGGCGCGGCTCGGCGAAGTGCGGCTGACGATTGAGGCTCGTGGTTTGTACAGCCTGGGCATCGGTCTGACTGACGCACACCTAATAGCGTCTGTCTTTATCAATCCGTCTACGCTGCTGTGGACAAGAGATCAGCGACTTCGTAAGGCCGCCGAAGGTCTTGACATTCACGCCCGTTTGGCTTAGGAAATAGAGCGGGGTGGGCCACCCTCAAGAGGAACCGACGCGGTTATCCCGTCAGCGAAACCAAACCTGAGTCACAGGCGTCGGACGGGAGTGTCCGCCCTACATGTGCATGGGATCTTATCAGCGGACTTTGAGGGGCTGGCCGCCCTGATAATATTGAGACCTTAATCTTTATCTTTAGAACTGTACTGAGGAGGAATCAATGGCTGGTGTAAAGAATGTAGTGCTCGTCCATGGGGCTTGGGCCGATGGGTCCAGCTGGTCCAAAATCATCCCGCTTCTTGAGGCTAAGGGATTACATGCCGTGGCAGTGCATAATCCTCTGAACTCGCTTGCCGATGATGTGGCATCAACTAATCGTCTTATCAACGCGCAGGACGGGCCTGTATTGCTGGTTGGGCATTCTTACGGTGGCGTGGTCATCACCGAAGCCGGGAACAATCCGAAAGTGGCGGGACTGGTTTATGTCGCCGCCTTCGCGCCCGATGAGGGTGAGACCGGGGGCGGGCTGGCACAGAAGTTCCCCGCCACGCCAATCTTCGGCGAGCTTCGTCCCATTGAAGACGGCTTTCTGATGTTGAGCCCCAAGGGCGTCAATGAAGATTTTGCGCAAGACCTCTCGCCAGGCGAACGCAGTCTCATCCTCGCAACCCATTCGGCGACACAAGGCGCCGTGCTTGGAACACCTATCCAGAAGGCCGCATGGCGTTCCAAACCCAGTTGGTTTGTGATCGCCTCCAACGATCGCGCCATCGCGCCCGAACAAGAAATAAGCACAGCCAAGAGGATGGGCGCGAAGACTTTGACCCTAGCCTCCAGCCATTTGCCCATGCTCTCGCACCCGGACGAGGTTGCTGAGTTCGTGATCGAGGCGGCTGCCTCGCTCAGCGCTAGCGCTGCCGCTTAAATAGCGGGCAATTTCGCTTCGACGCTTGGCGCCCCAGGCCCTTTCGCGAAACAAAGGCGGAAGACTGGGGCACTTTCTCTTGGATGTGATTCAGGGCCTCGACGGGTGTGCAACGGAGCGGTCCTGGAACGCACTATCAATGCGTGGAAACTGAGATCTTTCACTTCACCTGAAGAACGGCTGGGTTCAGGATGATGCTGGTGGAGAGAATTTGGTAAGACGAACCAGCATACTAATGCGGCGCGGATTGAATTTTGGGCAGTATAGGTCTATGCTCTGAAATAATTCCCTGTGGACCTTCCCCCGGTTGGTTCGATTCGGTGCTCCATCCGGAGGCCGGATTAGAAGTTTCATGCGTGCGATTTTCATCAGCTACCGAAGAGACGACAGCGAGGGCCAAGCTGGTCGTCTGTATGACGATCTGAGCCGGAGGTTCGGGGGCGATTCGGTGTTCATGGATGTGGCCGCGATCGAACCGGGGCTCGATTTTCGCAAAGTCATCGATCACAATGTGGCTTCGTGCGGCGTTTTGCTGGCTGTGATTGGGCCGGGATGGCTGGATGCGAAGGATCAGACGGGCCAGCGGCGGCTGGACAATCCCACGGATTTCGTGCGGCTGGAAACGGCCTCGGCGCTGAAGCGGGACATTCCGGTGGTGCCTGTCCTGGTGCATGGCGCGCGGATGCCAACGGCGAATCAACTGCCTGAGGATCTGGGTGAGCTTGCCTACCGCAACGGGCTCGAACTCACTCACGCCCGCTGGGATTCCGATATCGAAGTACTGGTCAAAGCTTTGCAGCGCCACGTCAAGGATGACGGATCGCCCGAGCAGACCTCGCGGACCGCTTCTGCCGCTCCGCGTTCTGCACCGCCCGCTCAGGCACCGCCGGTGGCACCGGTCAAGAACCACGGCAGCTTGATCGCGGTTGGTTTAGTGGCAGCGGCAGGAGTGGCGTTTGGCCTGTACATGTGGATGCACCGCTCGCCGGCCCCGGAGGCGGGCCGGCCAGTTGTGGCCACCACCGTGCCGGCGCAATCCCAGCCCACTCAGGCTACGGTCTCGCAAGCCGCAACACCGCCTGCGCAAGCCCAGACGCAGACACCTGCGGCACAGACGTCCCAGACGCAGTCGCCTGCCGCACAAACGGAGACGTCCCCGGCGCAGACTTCTCAAGCACAGACGCAAACGTCCCAAGCCCCGCCTACAAAGGCCGCGGTCGCGCACACGGTTGTCCGCAAGTCGACCGAGGCGCCGCCGCCCGCTTCGCCGGCGACGAACGCGTCGGCTCAAACGCGCGAACCAGTTGCGCCGACCCCCGCTGCGCCAGCCCCCGTCGCCCAAACCGCCCAAACAACATCAACGGCCAGTTCGCAAAGCGCTACGAACACGCCGGCACCGGTCTCGTCGAGCCTTCCTGCGGCTAATCCTGCTGCCGCGTATACACCGCCGGTGGCATACCAGAACTCCGCCGTGGTCAACCCCAACCTGCAACGTTTTGCAGTCGGGCACTACGGCGCGACGGCACAGCAGTATTGCGTGGGATGGTTGATTATTGACTCCGGCGTCGTCCGGTACCGGGCCATCCAGGGCAACCATGGAGTGCATACGTTTGACTTCCCGTTCGACAGGATTAAGGAAATCAAGAAGAACGCGCTGATGTTCTCCATGAATATGGCTTTTCACGTGCGGCTGGAAGATGGAGAGGTTTTCAACTTTTCCCAGCTCGACCCCAACACGCTTCGCTTCGAGAGCCCCGATGCGCTGATCAATGCCGTCCATACGGCGATGGGCAAGTGATGGGCCCGCGAATCAGGTAATCCTCCCCACTGTGGTCCGCCACGGACTCCGTTCTTGCCTGAGGCGGTTTATCCGAAGGTAAACACGCCGGGCGAGACGCCCGTCCTCCACGAACCGGCCTCGAGATTGAATCCTAAGTCCTTGCCCGGGCATCTTATAGAAACAAGTAAGTGTCATTTTTACTTGCACTTACCTTCCAGGAGAGTTAGCCGTGGCGACGATTCCGAGAGTACTTACCGCCGAACACCAAACCGCCCACCTGTTGGCTTCGGGCCAGGTGGCAGATCTGTTGAAACTGCAGAAGGCAGCCCAGAAGATCAGCTCGATCCTCGACCTGGACCGGCTGATCGACAAGGTCGTAAACGAGGTAGCGCTATCGTTCGGCTGCGTAGAGGCGGATATCTATCTGCACGACGAACAGCGTGGGGAATTGGTTCTGGCTTGCGCGCACGGGTGTGCTGGCTGCGACGTCTGCGGCGCGGGACACAGCCTGAAAATCGGAAAAGAAGGCATGGTCGGCTACGTTGCGGGTACGGGACAGATGCGCTATGCGCCCGATGTGAGAAAAGATCCTTACTACGTTGGATGCGAAGAGTGCACCCTGTCCGAGGTTGCGATTCCCTTGCATGTGGATGGAAAGCTGATTGGCGTATTTACGGCTTCGCATCCCGAGTTGGATGCGTTCCCTCCCGAGCAAATCCGGCTGTTGCAGGCGCTGTGTGGCTATGTGGCGGTCGCGGTTCACAATGCGCGGCGCTTCCAGCAGGAACGGAGCGAGCGCGAGGAGATGACCCGCGAGGCCAATGAGGCGCGCAAGATTCAGGAGGCTTTGCTGCCCCGGTCTTCTCCGTATATTCCGGGATTCGCAGTTTCCGGACTCTCCACTCCAGCGGGGGCGGTGGGGGGAGACTGGTACGATTTCATTCCCTTCGACGATGGCCGTTGGGGACTGGTGCTGGCCGACGTTTCGGGAAAAGGAACGGCTGCGGCTTTGCTCATGTCAGCGACTCGGGGCATGCTGCGCTCGCTGGCGACCGCGTGCTGCCCAAGTCAAGTGCTGGGGCAGCTGAATCAGTTGCTGGTCAATGATTTTCCTTCGGGCCGGTTCGTGACCATGGTTTACGCGATCCTCGATCCGGCCAACCGTAATGTCAGGTTCTCGAGCGCGGGGCATTTGCATCCGCTTCTGATCGAGGGCTCGGATGCGCGCTTCGTCGAAACCGAGCGGGGCATGCCGCTGGGAATCGGATCGGGAGACTACTCCGAGGCCGAAGTCCAGTTGGCTCCGGGCTCGCGGTTGTTGTTTTACAGCGACGGCATTACCGAGGCGACGAATCCGGAAGACGAAGAGTACGGCGCGGAGCGTCTTGAAAGACACTTCCGTCAGAAGGGCGCGTCGGCGGAGAGCATCCTCGAGGATGTGCGCCTGTTCGCTAACGGCGCTGGTTTGCACGACGACGCTACTGTCATTTTGGTGAAGGCGTAGTTTTTCCTTTGGAACCTTCGCGTCCCTTGTGGTTAATGAAGTTCAAATGCTCGAACCACAAAGGACATGAAGGTTCACGAAGGAAGCGAGTGCACTTGCGGAGCGCTATGCAACGATTGTGTAGGGCGGATCGAAATCCGGGACTCCGGCCCGGCGACCGGCGATCCAGCGGAGCACATAGATCATTTCGGGGTTGGTCAGGCCTCCGGTGATGGCGTTGGGAATGACCTCAAGCAACGCGTGGTTGAGCAGGTCTTTGTAGTAATCCATGTCCGGTTCGATCACAATGCAATTCACGCCGTCGATGGTCTTCTTTTCACCTTCATGAAAGGTTAGCTGAACGTTGGCCTCGCCAAATCGCACCTGCTTCCAGCTCGCGGTGGCGCCGGGATGGAAAAAGGCGGCATTGGTCTCGACCGCAAACTCCCCCTGTGCGGCGGCGAGACGGACGAGGTCGATCAGCTTGGCATCGCAGTAGGCGAAAAATCGGTCCTGGGCGAAGCTTGCATCCCAGATCATCTGCTTGATGAAATCAAGAGGGGTGCCCGACCCATGCAGAAAAATCTGGCGCATTGCGGTGGTGATGTTCAGCAAGGCAGCCAGAGATTTGGGCTTATTCTCCATCAAATCTTCATAGCGCTGGCGGCCGGCGGCATCGTCCACGCCGTTGGCCAGAAAAGGGAGATCCGTCTTGATCGTGTCCCAGGGAGCCATGGCAAAGTTCAGACCAGGGTCCTTGGGAATGAGCATGAGGTCCAACCGGGTAGATAACTTTGGACAGAGCTTCACCGGGGTGAATCCGGCCTGCTGATAGCCTTCGGCCCAAACGATCACGGTGTAGTTGTCACCGAGGTTGTCGAAGAACGGCAGGGTCGCATAGAGCGACGACGTCGGATACTGCTGGGTCAGACGCGGTTGCTGGTTCCCGTCAATAATGCGGTAGAGAACGCCGATTCCCTGCGGGAGCGGGTTCCGGGTTCCGTCGTAAACACTCACCATCAAGGGAGAAACAACAACATCGGGAACGCCTGGCGACGCCATAAGTCACTCCTGGGTGGGGTTCGATTGGCGGAATGTTAGCACAGGAGCCTGCCGGGAGTGAACGCCAAGGCAGTGGACGCTCGAACTTATCCGAAGCGCGCCTTGTGCTCTTTCAGGATGCAGCAGTCCATGAGGACGAAAATTCCGCCTTGGCGGGCTTTCTCTGCGGCTTTCTCGTTGATGACTTCTTCCTGCATCCAAATGGCAGGAACCTTGAGTTGGATCGCCTGATCGACAACCTCCTCCACGAACTCGGGGCGGCGAAAGATATTCACGATATCGATCTTCTCCGGAACATCTAGGAGGGATGCATAAGCCTTTTCCCCCAGCGATTCCCTAATATTAGGGTTTACCGGAATGATGCGGTAGCCGTGGGTCTGCATGTAAGCGGAGACACCGTGGCTTGGGCGCAGGGGATTGTTTGAGAGTCCGACCACCGCGATGGTTTTGGAGCGTTTTAGCAGATCAGCGACGGGATCAGCGTGAGGCGAGGAAGACATAGCAACGTATTGTAGCGAGGGCGGTTGGAGGACGCCAATTGCCTCGCCTTGTACGGAGACCGGGCTTCGCTCACACGGGCGTGACCGGCCGGGCCTGCATCAGTCTTTCCCAGGGGTCTCCAGTTTCTGCCGGAACATTCTCGTCGCCATTTTTCGCACTGTGTCTGAGACTTCCTTGTTGCCAGCCAGATTTCTCAGGTCCGCAGTCAGCAGATGCTTGACCAAGCCGAGCGAAACGTCGATGGGGGTTCGAGGATTGAATGTGAGGTTTCGCAATATGGCGTATTGCTTCATGAATCGCCGCTTCAGGGTGATGGCGCGGAGAACGGCTTCGAGCACATTCTTCTGATTGGCAAACTTCTCGACTTCGCTGTCGGTGATCTTGGGTGATTCGAGCACGGCGATGGCTACGACTTTCGTTCCGTCGCGGATGAGCAACGACCGCTCTTCCTTGGTGCCTTTCATCGCTAATTGAATGCGTCCTTTGATGTCGAGCTTGGAGATTTTCTGAAGAGCGCTGCCGCGTTGCTCTTCGGCACTCAGGTAAACCTTTTTCGCGGGAGCCTTCCTAGCGGCCGCGGCCGTACCGTGCGACGCGCTGGATGCGACGGCCTCAGTTTTCGCTTCGACGGGCGCTGGCTCTGGATGAGCGTCAGGGGAAGCGGGCGGAAGTTCGTCGATACCTCCGATGGGATGGAATGGTTTGTCTGCATCGGCAGAAATTTCGGCGGCGTGCTCGGTCAGGTATGCGGCAATCGCTTCCTCGGGAACCTCGCCCGAGTCCGCTTCAGGGCTGTCTGACGCAGTGGGCGCCGCTTCCTGCGGCGCGGCTTCGGCCGACGGTGCTTCCGGTGAAACCGGCGTGGATTTTGCTTCGCTTTCGATTGCGGGCCGGAACGCGGCAAGCCTCCCGGCAATGGCGGTTGACTGGGCGGGGTTCAAGTTCGGATTGGAGCTAAGTGAGGTCAGTATTACTTGGGACTGGTTGACCCGCGGACTCTTGACCAAGGTTTCCAGCATATAACGTGAAGCCGCGGCGGCTAGTTCAGCCAATGATTTCTCCGGGACTGCGGGGTTCTCCAGCAACGCTGGAAGGAGCGTGGGCCGAAGGTTCCCTGCAGTAATCAGGTAGGCCAACACCTCTTTTGAGGTGCTTGGGTTGGCTGCCGCCGTCCGGGAAGAGGCTTCATCCCATCCCGCCAGGGTGAGGCGCGCGCGCTCGGCAAAGATCTTGGTCTGGGTCGCGAGATAGACCAGGATTTCGATCATCTCCTCGGGAGGGACGTGGAGTGCGCCCCGGGCGGCAGTTTGCATCACTTGCGAAGAGGCTGCCGAGGAGCGAATGAGATCGATCATGCGTGGCATAGATTTTGGTCAGCTCCGAAAATGCTGGACAGTACAGGATCACGCAAGGCGGTCCAGCTTTGCCAGCGTTTTCGTGGCGGGTAACGTTACGAAAGGCACCGTTGGTTCACGGCTATTACTCGGCCGGAGTCAGAATGGCTTCGAGTTCGCGGACGGCTCTTTCCAGTTCGCGGATCAGGGGGTTCGTTTTCTTGCGCTGGAATTCATCCAGTAAGGCCCTGTAGTACCAGAGCGTGCCGTCGCGCTTTCCGTGAAAGCGTTCCCAGACTCGTTCGCCGATCTCGCGATAAGCGGCGACGATAGAGCGGACGTTGTGCAGTTTATCGGCAGCGGAAACCAGACGAGTGTCGGCGTCGGCCGTTCGCAGATGCTTGAGGTAGTTTTCTTTGCGATCGCGCCAGGGTGGTTTGGGATCGACATCGGTATCGGTACAGCCGTCCACAACATGAGCGACACGCTTGCCAAAACGACGACGGATTTCTTTCAGCATGGGCGCGCCGCCACAATCCTCGACGACATCGTGCAGAAGGGCGGCGATGGCAACGTCTTCGTCTCCTCCGGCTTCGAGCACAAGGCTGGCAACACCCAACGGATGCGCAACGTAAGGAACGCTCGTGCCCTTGCGGTGCTGTCCCGCATGCTTTTGTGTCGCAAATAGAAGCGCTCGTTCAAAGCGTGGGCTAAGCGGTGTGGCTTTCTGCTTTTTGGGTTTCATCGGAGGTCCGCCTACTTCACGTTGTTAATGAGGACGACGTCGCTGTTGATTTCACCGCGCGCCAGGAATAACTGCTTGCCGTCGGCGGACCAGGCGAAATTGAAGATCGTGCCCTCGGTAAAGTTTGTGATCTGCTTAGGCGGTCGGCCATCGAGAGGCTGGCTTATCAGGTTGGAAACGCCATTTTTGTTGTCCACGTACACCACAGCTTTGCTGTCGGGAGTCCAACCAAACGCGTTGTCTATCTGGTAGGAAAGCTTGGTTGGCTCGCCGCCATCCATGGGCACAAAGGCGATCTCAAATCGGCCTGCCGCTTCGTCGAAAGCATAAGTTGCGACCCACTTGCCGTCGGGAGAGATTACGGGATGGCCGGCAACACGGTCGATGAACAACTGGGGCGCACCACCGTCAAGGGACTGCTTCCAAATTCGGAGTTTTCCAGCGGAATTAGATTGGTAGAGCAGCCACTTTCCGTCGCGGGTGATCTGCGGGAGGAAGTCGGCATTCCCGTTGGTGAGCTGTTTCGGGCTGCTGCCGTCAACATTCATCCTCCAGATATTGCGGCTACCGTTGCGGTCGGAGGCAAAAACAACGGTTTGGCCATCAGCAGAAACAGCGGGATCGCCGTTATTGCCCACATTCATAGTCAATTGGGTTGGGTTGCTTCCGTCCGCCGCCATGCTCCAGATATCACGATGTCCGTTTGAATTCGAGGTGTAGAGCAGACCCCCGTTTGGCAGGCTGTCGACCCCGTATAAACCTTCGCCGTTCCCACTCCCCGACGTGATCCGCCGCGCAGTAGTGGCGTCGCCTGCTGGAGCGGCCCAAATCGAGGAAGAGGTCTCGCTCTGTACCGTGACCAGGGCGCTGGAATCGGCAGTAAGACTGACTCCGAAATACTTGTTCAAGTCGTTGGTGATGCGGCGAGTCTCGCCGCTGGGATAAGCAGCGTACCAGATTTGCGGCGCGAGGCTGGAGCTTTGATCGGACGCGTCGAAGACGAGCCCGCTGCCGTCCCCGAGCCACGCAGTACGGCCGGGGATAGACCACTTGGTGGGCGAAATTGTTTTTTCAGCTCCGCCGGTTACTGGCACACCCACCAGGCTCCACTCAGCGGCGCCCATGCCCTCGGTGGCAAGGGTGGCGATAGTGCGGCCGTCGGGCGACCAACCGGGGCCGGCACTGTTGCCGAACCACGAGGAGGCGTAGCGTGTGGGGAGCTTGCGGCTGGCCACGACATGCTGATCGGAACCGTCCGCCTTGGCAAGCGTAAGATCATCCGTGCCTTTCGGCGGGTAGAAGCGGGCAAAAGCGATCTGGGTGCCGTCGGGCGAAAGGGCAACGGGATCATCTACGTCTTCGACCAACTTTCGCGGAGTTCCTCCCAGCACCGGAACCTGGAAAAGAAATGCTTGGGATTCATTCTTCGCGGCGGTGACGTAGTAAACATAGTTGCCATCGCCGGAGAAGGTCATGCCAAAATACACCGCCTCCGCGGGAGGAACGATCTGTACGTTGTTTGCGGTGGTCACCTGGCGCACCCAGAGGCTCTGTTTTCCGGCCTCTTCGATCACGTGAACGACATATTTTCCGTCGGGCGAGATGGCGGCCACACGCGATTTGCCGGTGTTGGTCAGGCGCGTGAGGTGGATATTTTGGAACGGTGTGGCTGCCGGCTTGGAGGTGTGGCCTGCGAATTTGTAGATGCCGAAACCTGCAACCGCAGCCAAAACAACCGCTAGACTGATTGCTAATAGTTTCTTGGTGCTATTTTCTCGGCTCTCTGCGACTTGCGCATGTGCGCTCGCAGCGGAAACATGTGCGGGATCAGTTGGATGTTGTCCGCTCGGAGGAGGTGCGGCTGAGGGTTGAGTTGGGTTGCTCCCAGCTTCATCTACGGTTTGATACGCGGAGCGCCGTCCCGAACTGCTGTCTCTTTGTAGTCGCTTCAGGTCGCCGCGCATTTCGGAGGCGTGCTGGTATCGGAGATCGCGATCTTTCTCGAGCGCTTTGTTGATGATCTCTTCCAACCGTGGCGGGAGGTCGGGATTGAGGCGGGCGGGTGCGGGTGGCATGCGATTCAGAATGGCGTCGAAAACCATCGCTGAAGTGTCACCGCGAAATGGAAGGCTGCCAGTCGCCATTTCGTACAAGACCGCGCCGAATGAAAAGAGGTCGGTGCGAGCGTCCAAGTCTTTGCCTTTCGCTTGCTCAGGCGACATGTACGCCACGGTGCCCACGGCGGTTCCGGGGCTGGTCAGATACTCAATGCCGACCGCGGCGGCGGTCGCTTCGGCTGCGCCTGCGTCGGACGGTTTGCCCGTTACGGGGGTAAGTTTCGCCAGGCCAAAATCGAGAATCTTTGCGTGTCCGCGCTTAGTGACAAACAGGTTGGCTGGTTTGATGTCGCGATGAACGATCCCTTCGGTGTGCGCAGCGTCGAGCGCGTCCGCGATCTCGATTGCGAGTGACACCAGGACTTCAGTATCCAGCGGCTGGCCCGAGATGCGGTGTTTCAGGGTCACGCCGTCCAGAAATTCCATCACGATGAAGGTCTGGCCGTTCTGCTCATCGATCTCGTGAATGGTGCAGATGTTGGGGTGATTCAGGGCCGACGCGGCTTTGGCTTCGCGCTGGAAGCGGCTTAGGGCTTGGGGATCTTTCGCCACATCATCGGGCAGGAACTTGAGAGCCACAAAGCGGCCGAGCTTGATGTCTTCGGCCTTGTAGACGACGCCCATGCCTCCGCCGCCTAACTTTTCGAGGATGCGATAGTGCGAAATGGTTTGGTTCAGCAGTTGGAAAGGGCTCCCGCCTTCAAGGATGGAATGTTATCAGCAGGAAGGGATAAACGCGACACTTGGGAAACCAGTGTGAGCCTGCATGGTCGAGTGGCCTCGATCGACGTGCACTTTCGATACTTGGATCAGCACCTCGAATATCGCATCCTGATAGCCGAGGATTATGGAGACTCGACAAGGCTTGCTTGCTTTGAATAACACGAGATTGCGCAAATGGCATCGGTATTCCTGGATTGCTGTCGGTTTCGCTTGCTTGTTGATCCAGGCTTTGGGTCTCGTTGGTTGTGGAGTATCCTCCAGTTCCTCGGCGTCAAGTTCCAACTCTGCGAACGTTGCCGTCTCGATTAGCCCGAACTCTGCGTCGGTGACGACCGGGGGCACCCAGCAATTCTCAGCCACCATCACCGGAACTTCTAATACCGCCGTCAGTTGGTCGGCTTCTGGAGGAGGCACGATTTCCGCGACCGGGCTCTACACCGCCGGGAACACCGCCGGCAGTGCCACGGTCACAGCCATAAGCGTCGCAGATAGCTCCAAGTCGGCCCAAGCGAAGGTCACAGTCACAACTTCGCCGCCTCCTGGAAATGCATCTTCGATCACCAAAGATGGCATTACCTGGACTTTCAGCAAGCCCGTTCCGGTGGGACAGTTTGTGACTGGCGACTACTATGTCGTTGGTCCGGTTACCATCACCGCCATCAGCCCTCCCCCAACCACTTCTTCGCCTTACGAAAATGGATCGGTGGTAAATTTGCCGACAGCTAACGGGAAGAGCGGCTTCGATTCAAGGCTCAATGACGGGACCGACGAGTCGTGGTGGTTTGATGCATCACTGCGATCGTATCCGCCGATCACGTTGAAGCCTGGAGATTCGCTGGTTTCCTCTATCAGCCTGGCGACGATTCACTCGCTTCCCGAAGTGATGCGCGCTTCTGACATGAGCGCGAGCCCGGTGGCGACAGTCTCGGTTCTCACGGTTCTTCCGGCGGCGCCTTCCGCGGACGCCTTCCGGCCGTCTTACTGTGACCGAAGTCAGACCTTTTACCATGCTGGGGCTTTGCAGAGATCTCTCTTGCCCGCGCTGGCGCCGCCGAATCCTTCGGGCACGCCGACGCTGGCACAATTCGAAACGTTATATCGCCGGCCCTGGATCGACACCAATGCGTTTCTGTTCGATGCTCCGGCTGAATACATGCCGAGCTATGGACAGCACATTGCCTTCGCAGACTCGTATGCGTCTCTGCTGCTGATGTTGAATTTTCCGGCATCACAGAAAGTAAATCTCACAAATTATTTCGTGCAGTATGGTATCGATCTCTACGGCTGCCTGGAGGCCGGTTACGGATGGCCGGCGTTCGGCGGGCATCGCAGTGGCAGAAAACTGCCCATTGTCTTTGCCGGAATTCTGCTGAACGACGACGGAATGAAAAATGCTTCGGCAGCGCACCCGAACCAGTTCGGTGAGGACATGCAAACGGTGTACGTCGATAAGATCCCCGGAGGTTACACGCAAGCCTGGCAAGGAGCTTCCGTAATTTATGGCGGACATTACGGCGTAACTACTGATGGAACGCCCGTCAGCGCCGGCCTGTACGGTCCCTATGAACAACTGCAGCCTGTGAACTGGCCGCTGATCAACGGCAACGAACAGTTAGGGGAGGCATATCGCCGGTGTTGCACGTCGGTCTCGTGGGTGGGCGAAGCACTCACGATTCATCTCATGCACGCCGAGAATGTGTGGAATAATCCGGCGTTTTTCGACTATGTGGATCGATGGATGACTGAGGACGATGCGCAGGCGGTCGCCGATATCAAAGCGCAGACCGGCTTTGACTACAGCGCGGACTGGGAGCGCCAAGGGCAGACTGAATACTGGCTGCAGGGAGAGTTTCCTCAGTACACATTCATCGATGATATGTGGAAAGCTTATCGGTAATTCTGCCCCGAGCCTTCCCTCGGATGGACAGCCCCACAACTTCGCTCAGGGCAGGCTCAGGCGGCTGTCCCCACGCTGTCTTACGCTTGTTTTTCTCCGCGGCGCATTTGCAGGTAGCCGCGGATGAAGGGTTGCAGGTCTCCGTCGATCACCCGGTCGACGTCGCCGACTTCCATCTTGGTGCGATGGTCTTTGATCAGCCGATAAGGCTGCAGGATGTACGAACGAATTTGCGAACCGAAGTCGATGTCCAGTTTTGAGTCTTCAATCTTCTTCGTGGCTGCGCGCTTTTTCTCCAGTTCGTTTTCATAGAGCTTCGAACGCAGCATGCTCATGGCGCGGTCTTTATTTTTGTGCTGCGAACGCTCATTTTGGCAGGCGGCCACAATGCCCGTCGGGATGTGGGTAATGCGGACGGCGGAATCGGTGGTGTTGACATGTTGTCCGCCTTTGCCGCTGGAGCGGTAGGTGTCGATGCGGAGATCTTCGGGCTTGATGACGATGTCGATGCTGTCGTCAATTTCCGGCGAGACGAAGACGCTGGCGAATGATGTGTGGCGGCGTTTTGCTTGATCGAATGGGGAAATTCGCACCAGTCGATGAACTCCGATTTCGCTGGTCAACAGGCCGAAGGCATATTCGCCATTGACGGCGAAGGTCGCGGATTTCAGGCCGGCTTCTTCACCGGGCTGGTAGTCGTAGAGGACGGTCTCAAAACCCTGGCGCTCGGCCCATCGCAGATACATTCGCAGCAGCATGTCAGCCCAGTCCTGCGATTCCGTACCTCCGGCGCCGGGGTGAATGGTCACGATGGCGTTGCGCGCATCGTTCTCGCCCGACAACAGGGTCTCAGTCTCCAGGCGGTCGACCAGTTGGCGCAGAGAGTCGATTTCGCGGCGCAGGTCAGCATCGACACTCTCGCCTTCGCGAGCCAAGTCGAAGTATGCGGAAATGTCGTCGCTGTGGCGGATGAGGTTGGTTTCGTTGCCCAACATATCTTCCAGACGCTTTTTCTCGCGCATGACCTGCTGGGATTTTTGTGGATTCGACCAGAGGTTGGGATCGGAGGCTTGCTTTTCGACCTCGGTCAGACGTTGGCGCAGATTGCCCGCGTCAAAGATACTCCCGAAGTTCGCGGACTTTGTCTTTCAGCGGGGCGTATTCTTTTTCGAACTCTTCGACCATTATGTTTATTGTCCTATTGGCAATCGCGCACGGGAAACGGTGCTTGCTACGTTTCTTTTTGCTTGCGGACGAACAGCCGCATGCACAGTGCCGCTGCTGAAATTATCGCACACAGATAGGCGAACCAGTCGCCGTGACGGGTGTAGAACGTGGTCTCGCTCGAGATCGCATACGGGACACGTAGCGCGGTGCGCGTTTTGCGCGGCGCACTGGCCACGATTCGTCCGTTTAGATCGATCACAGCGGTGAGTCCGGTATTCGTATCGAGGAGCAGCCAGCGGTTGTTTTCTACGGCACGCATGCGCGATTGCTTCAGATGTTGGGCGTAGGCTCCGCTGTCGCCATACCAGCCGTCATTTGAAATGTTCACCAGCACTTGTGCTCCGTTGTTGGCGAACCGGCGGATGTCGTCCGGGAAGATCGATTCATAGCAGATGAACGTGCCGAGTTTGGCCCCGCCAGCATCGAGGGGCGCTCGGGATGTGCCCCGGGAAAAGTCTCCTACTTCTTTGGTCAAACCTCCGGCGAAAGAAAATATCTGCTTGAACGGGACGTATTCGCCGAATGGGACAAGATGGATTTTGTCATAACGCGAAGTCCATTCGCCGGCCGGGCTCACGAGCGAGGCGGAGTTATAGATTTCAGTTGGCTGGTCTGGGGTCGCGGTGGCATTGCGAATCCCGATGCTGCCGGTGAGCAGCCACGCGTTTGACCGGCGCGCAACGTTGCTGACGGCATCACGAAAAAGTGGATCACTGGTATAGAACGGCGCCGGGGATTCAGGCCAGACGATCAAGTCGGGGCGTGGCCCACCATTTGAATGGAGGCTGATTTCACTCAGGTCGCGCAGAGTGTCGTTGAAATATTGCTTGGTCCAGTCGGAACCTTCGAGAATGGGCACATTGGCTTGGACCAGGACCGCGCTGTGGTCCGCGGGAATCGGGGGCGCGGGAACCAAACTTCCGGCCTGCAAGATCAGCGCGGCGATGACGGTGGCAAGCAACAGTCGTTTGCGCTTTTCGCGTTCCACCAGAAAAGCAGCAGCCAAAGCCGCATTGACCAGCATGATCTCGAACGACAATCCGTAGACGCCCGTGACCGAGGCGATACGGGAGAGAGGAATGTTATCTACCTGAGTCGTGCCTAGCAGGCCCCAGGGAAATCCGGTGACGCGGGTGCGGGCGAGTTCGACGGCGACCCAGAGCACAGGCGAGAGCAGCAGGGCTCGCAGATTGAATAGACTCCCTCCAGCGAGCAGGCTCACTAACAGCCCGAAGAGGCCGTGATAAATCGCAAGATAGAGGCAGAACAGAATCAGAATGCCGATTCCAGCCGGAACATTGACCCCGCCGTATTGATGCATCACGCTGTAAATCCAATAGCAAGTGCCGGCGTACCACAGAATCCCGCAGGCGTACGCCAACAAAAAAGCTTGCAGCGGGCTGGCTGGAAGGAGCTTGATCGCAGCTTGAAGTTGCAGCGTTTTCGGTGGCCGCGCCCGCAAGATTGCAATTAGCAACGGCGTGATCGCAACCCAGCTCAGCATGTAGAGATTGGGCAGCGGCAAGATCAGAATCTGCAGGACAGCGGAGAGCAGAACTAGCAGCCAGGCACTCTTGTGAATCTGCACCTGAGCAGTCTAACAAAGGCGCGCTCCGGGTTCGGGCCGTACACCTTCGAGATCTATTCTTGGGGATACAGCCTCCGGTTTATTTCGGTTTCAAGTTGCTTTGTCACGATGCGATCACGGTCGTAAATCTCTTGAAGCTGCGCTCTCAATTGAGGGTATCGTTCTTCTGTAAGAGCGTCCGTGATTTCGCTCACGTGCAGGTGCAACAGCCGGCCGGCTTGCGCAAGCCCCGATATTGAGCCTCTTTGTATACCATGCACCTCTAGGACACTAAGGACGGTGGATAATTCGTGCCAGCTATTTGGAGAAAACTTAGGCGCGATTTGGACGGCAAGATGGTCCCGCCGCTAGTAAATCGAAGGTGTATGTGCGGAGTGTCTACAGTTATAACTGCGTAATCGAACGGAGGAGGAAACTCAATCCCTTCATTTGGAACAATTCGTCCCCCCATTTCGTCAAACAGGAACGGCAGAACGTTCTGAATGTCCGTCGCAAGCTTCTCCTCATGTTCTTTAGCTAGTCTTTCATCCTGGCCCGAGAACAAAAGTCTGTAGAGTCTTCCCGCTACCCAGCCGAGAGCGAGCAGCGGGGGCCTCAGAGCGGTCGCTAACCAAGCACCAAATCTTCTGTCCATGTCGTAGATGATGTTGTTAACTTCCCAGCGTCCAGATGTGAGCCTTCACGTTGAGGCCCATTACTTTGCTTCTGACAAAATCGACCAACTCTGCGGTTACGTATTCTGGCGGACGGATTTCAAAGATGGGCCGGCCTGCAACTGGTTTCAGCGAGATGCCTGTCCAAGCCGCGTCACCGCCTACCGTCTCTTTCGGAGCATGCAAGATAACGGCGTTCGCTCGGTCCAGGAATTCCTGGGCTGATCGTTTGAAATCCGCGATCGCTGGGTCTAGAACCGTGAGGTAGAGGTCCGGACGGACGAACTTCAGGATACTGTTTGATTCCACAATTGCATTTTCTGATTCTGCCAGTTTGCGACGGATGGTTGGAATCGCTTCCGCCAGACGGCCTTGTTCTGTGCGCACCCAGAGGGCGTGGACCGCGCCCGCTACCAAAAAGCGCGAGGTGTCGGAATCTCCGGAACGATCTTTCTCCTCCGAGATTGCCCAACTGTGATCGTCGGTGGCACAGTGGCAGGATTCGCCGTTGAGCGAGCACACTCCGTGTCCGTATTGCGTGATCTTCAACGCGGTCCAGTGGTAGGCAGGCAGAGCTGCGATGAGGCCAGCGACTACGCTGGTTTTGCCTACGCTGCGCGAGTGTCCGCCGATCACGACGATTGCCATGGGAATCCGATTCCGCGGGCTAGGGCGCCCGCGCCACACGAACTGCTACTCTTTTTTTGCAAGACGCGCCAAAACGGCTAGCTCTTTCAGGTATTCCCGCACCGGCTTTGCCGGGGTTCCCCAGAAGGCGATTCCCTTCCCTCTTAGCACTTTGTTTGGCAAGACGCCACCCTGCCCTCCGAGCATTACTCCTTCTTCGATGCGGGCATGTTCGCCAATGCCGACCTGGCCTCCGAGAATGACATCTTTTTCGATGGTGATGCTGCCGGAGAGCCCGGTCTGCGCAGCGATCACGACGTTCTCTCCGATCTGGCAGTTGTGGCCGATGTGAACCAGGTTATCGATTTTCGCGCCCCGGCCGATTCGAGTTGCATCCAATGCCCCTCGGTCGATGGTCGTGTTGGCACCGATCTCGACGTCGTCTTCGATCTCTAAGTTCCCGACCTGGGGGAATTTTTCATAGCGGCCGGTCGCCGCATCGCGAACGTAGCCGAAGCCGTCGCTGCCGAGTACGGCGCCGGAATGGACGATTACCCGCTCTCCGATTCGGACGTCGGAATAGAGAGTCACGTTCGGGTACAAATCGCAATCGCGTCCGATGATTACTTTCGCGCCGATTACGCTGCCAGACCCGATGCGAGTGTTTTCTCCTATTTGTGCACCTTCGCCGATAACAGCCCGCTCTTCGATCGACGCGCTGCTTGCCACTTGCGCCGACGGATGCACGATCGCGCTCGGATGGATTCCCGGCTTGCGATCTGGCCTTGGACAGAGAAGTTGTGCAGCGCGGGCAAACGCCAGACGAGGGTGAGGCGCAAGAAGTAGCGGCTTAGAGCTGGTTTCATTTGCCGCGAAATCGCCGACGATGACGGCGGAAGCGTTTGAATCCAGGGCGCGGCGGAGATTCTTTTCGTCGTCCACAAAGATCAAATCGCCCGCTGCAGCCGATTGAAGGCTGGAAATGCCGGTCAGTTGCACCGTTTCATCCCCAAGCACGCGGGCCTGCACAAACTTGGCGACCTCTTTAACGGATCGCGCCCTGACCAAAGTCATGGCACCTTTTTATACGTTTGCCGCGGGAAAGGAAAGCCGGGGCTAGAATGACCGAATGGAGCGCAAGATTTTCTGGATCAGCTTCACCGTGCTGGGATTGGTGGCAGATTTTGTTTTGCCGTTATGGTGGGCGTTGGCTGCAACCATCCCAATTGTTTACGCGAGTTGGTGGATCGCCTATAAAAGCGATTGGTTTTGAAACATGCCACGTTCTTACCCGCATGAAACGTTGCAAGCAATGTTTCTACGGTCGACTAATACAGCGGTGGTTGTCCCTCGGGTCGGGTTTTCCAGCGGCGATGGACCCATAGCCATTGATCCGGATACCGCCGCACGTAATCTTCAATCACTTTCGTGAACAAAGCGGTATTGTCGACCGCGTCAGCGTCATCGTCGCCGGTGCGAACGAGAGTTAGGGCTGGATCAAACCGCAGACGATACTTCCTGAGGGCGGGATCCCAGATGGTGAAGCCGGGGACGACCGCGGCATCGGTTCGCAGCGCTATTCTCGCCAGGCCGCTGGCCGTGCACGCCGGAATTCCGAAGAAGTCCACGAACACGCCCTGCGGCGGCGTCATGTTCGTGTCCATAAGAATGCCGACGGTTTCTCCGGCTTTCATGGCAGATAACAGACCGCGGACAAAGTCGTCTTTGTCGACCATGGAATTACCGTGCATAGTGCGATAGTGGCGGGTCAGGCGGTCAAGGTAGACGTTGTCCAGCGGCCGCATTACGACGTGCAGAGGGTGTCCGTGAAGCGAATGCGTAAAGGCTGAGAGCTCCCACGCGCCCATGTGCGCAGTCAGAAACAGCACGCCCTTGCCTCGCGCTAGAGCGCGTTCGAAGTTCTCGAACCCGTCGTAAACGACAACCTTGCTCACGTTCTCGCTAGTGTACTTAGGGAAAAGGCACACTTCCGCCGCCTGCCGTCCGAAGGACGTAAAGACACCTCGCAGAATCTTGGCGCGCTGGTGACGGCTCTTGTCTGGAAATGCCAGCGCCAGATTGTGCATGCCCACCCGCCTAAGCCGACCATGGAGCACGTATACCAGCCACCCGAGAGTGATCCCGGCGGCGCGAGCTAAGGGACGGGGCAGCGCTCCAATGAATTTAATGATCAGCCAGGCAAGGGCGTACTCGAGACGCTGACGCATGTAGGGGGAAATGGTGACGGTAGCACCGGGGAAACCCTACGTCAAACGAATCGTCGCGCCGGTGCGAAGGTCGCAAGGGTTCTTGTGCTAGTAAATTGGAATTCTAGGCAGACGAGGTAGGCTATTGATGATTCGGGCACTTACAAAAAAATGCGGGGTTGGCAACGGTGACCCTAATCTCCGCTCCCAACCCCGTCTCCCAGGTTCTGTGGTAGGTGAAGCGAGTATGCGTCAGGGCCGGGAAACCGACAAGATTACGAGGGTCATTGTCCTTTGGTAACTTTGAAGGGGCCGCCTTATTTGGCCGTGACCAGGTTGTGCGTAATGGCGTGCACGGAAAGCGCAATCCGGTTCTGCACTCCGACTTTTCGCATCAACTTGGCGACGTGTGCCTTTACCGTGCGCTCTTCGATGCCCAGCGCGGAACCGATCTCTTTGTTGGAGCGGCCCGCTACCAGCATTTCCAGAACTTCTTTCTCGCGGTCGGTAAAACTCACCCGGCCAGCCGGAAAGATGCGGCCCGGCGACGACGAGACGCGCTCGATGAACATGGAAAGCACCCGCCTGGGCGCCCATACTGAGCCTTCATTGACCACCCGAATGGCCTGCACGAACTCGGTGGGCGAGGCAGCCTCGTCCACGTAGCCCTTGGCGCCTGAGGCAATGGCCTTCAGAATGGTCTCTTCATCGATGCCGGAACCTGTCACAATAATGCGCAGGTCTGGGCGCGTGGCCTTCATGGACGCCATTAGATCAAAAAGATTCTGGCCGTTGCGATTACCTAACAGGATCAGATCGATGCCCTGCAACCCGCCAATATCGGGAAGCGAGGCGGAGATCAGCTCGAAATCCGACTCATTGTCGAACAGGGCCCTAAATCCCACGAACCGCAGTGGATCGCTTTCCACTACAGCAATACGGATCGGCGCTTTTTTAACAGGTGCAGCTTTCGTGGCCATCGCAGATTTCATAGCTTTCCTACTCGGGTAGATGGGGCTAGCATATCGGCAATCGCTCCCGATGGAAAGCTCAGTGACGGTTTCGCAATTACGCCAGTAACATAGAAAACGCTGATGAAAAGAGGCTGGAATCCCATGACGTTACCTTACCGATTACCTTCCCGGAAGAAGCTTGCTCAGATTGCGGCGCTTCTGATCGCGGCGACGCTGTTTTCAATCGCACAGACTACGTACCAGCCAAAGTTCAAGGGGGATCCGGCCCACTCGGAGTCGGAAGCCAACGCGCTGGGTTACATGCGCACCGTCATACGGGCCCAGCAGCAATATTTCAAGAAAGACGGCAAGTATGCGCCTACGCTTGCCGACCTGGTTCACAGCGGTTCTTTCACCAAGCGCATGACCCAGACGGATCGGGGAGATTACACCGTCAGTTTCCATTCACGCAAAGATGGCTACGAACTGTCGATGACACCAAAGCAACTGGATTCGGATCATCGCTCGTTCTACGCGAACGAGGATGGCGTAATCCACGCCGACGATCAGAAACCTGCCGATGAGAGTTCGCCCGTGGTGAAGTGATGTTTAGGCGTTGGGACTCGGGCTCGAAAAGACCCTAGCCTTGAGTTTTAGGACCGGGTTTGATCTGCGCCGCCTGATTGTTGCGGAAGGTCACGCTGAGCGGATCTCCGCCATTCGGGTAGTTCACGGTGCGATTCCCCGCATCCCCCGGACCGGGAATCCCTAGGCCGATGGCAAAATCCGTTTGCAGTTCGCTCATCCCGGGTTTGACTTTATGTTTTTCGACTGCACTCCAAACCTCGGCTGGCCAATGTTTGTAGAGTTCGTGGGGATCTTCGATGAAAAGCATATCGTCGGAGTAAAAAGTGTAATCGGCCTTCTTGACCGACCCGATGGAAAAGGCATATGCCTTGCCATTTTCGTCAAAAACCGCCATTACCTGTCGCTCACCCGTCGATTGTGGCGCGCTGGCGGTGATGATGTCTTTGATTTCCAGCTTTTCAAGCGGCAAGAGTTTTCCCGCCTCGTGGGAGAAATCCACATGCCGGTGAGCCGCATCGTACGGATAATAAGTGTAGGCATATCCCACTTTCACCCACACCGGCTGCTGCATTAGTTGACGGGCGGACTTCAGATCATAGGGATAAAGTTTCTTTGGATTTACGTAGTAGTCAGGATTCAACGGGCGCGGGTTCTTTGCCAGCTCGACGCGAGTTTCATGCCGTTCGTACAAAATGTAGGCCAGGCGGCAGCCGGAGACCAGGATGGCTACAATCATCACCTGCTGGAGCCTTTGTTTGAGTTCAGGGCTGATCGGCATAAACCGTTAACCTTACCAGACAATCCGGTAAAGACGATGCCTCGGAGTCATGTTTCGAGCTCTACCCATCCCGAAGCGGCTTTGGATGCGGTAAACTTACATAAGCGTGGGGTGTTCTGTCCACACCTGCTTCAAGGAGAGACGATGCCTGCCGTAACAGAAGACGAGGTTCTGAGCGCTCTAAAGCAGTGCTACGACCCGGAGATTCCCGTGAACATTGTGGACTTGGGCTTGATCTACGCGGTTCGGTTTGAACCCGTCGCGGATGACCGGCAAGATGTGTCGGTGGACCTGACACTTACTTCTCCGGGATGCCCGTCGCACGTCATGATCGGTGAACAGGTGAAAGCCAGGCTGGAACAACTGCCGGGGATTCGTACCGCAACCGTGAACGTGGTGTGGACTCCTGCGTGGACGCCGGAGCGCCTGAGCCCAGAAGCCAGGACGCAGTTGGGAATCGAGTAAGGTAGTCCGCGATCCTGTAGAGACGCGGATTGCTGCGTCTCCGCGCCACCGTCAATAAATTGCGTGCCCGGGCGCTGGCGTACGCACGTCCGGCTTCGATGCCATCAGCAGCAACCCGCCGATCCGCTTAAATGCACGCAAATCTTCCAGGCTGTGAAAGGACTTCGTCTGGTAGTCATCGGGCGTGGGCGTGTCATCTGGAATTCGCCGGGCTTCGACATTTTCGAATCCATGTTTCTTTAGCAGCTCGCTGTATTCCGCCTCCGAGCGAACGTGCACTGGCACTTTGAGCTTGTCCACCCATTGCAGCGAGTATGGATTGTCCTGGTAGAGATTGATCAGAATGAACATGCGCCCATGCGGCGCCATCACCCGGAACAACTCGGCCAACGCGCGCTCCTGATCGGGATAGTAGTAAAACGACTCGACCGACAGCATCTTGTCGAAGAAGTTCTCTTCCCACGGAATCTGTTGCGCCGATCCCCAGACGTAGAGAATGTTCTCGAAGTCCTTCGACGCAGCACGGGCCTGGCGAATCATTTCGTCGGAAACGTCAATTCCTACTACCTGCCCAAAACCCTCGGGCCCGTCGGTCACCAACCGCGCCAGCAGCCGAGTTGCCCACCCGGAGCCGCACCCCAGATCAAGTACGCGTTCTCCAGGACGCAGATCCATCAGCCGGATGGTCTTCCCGGTAATGTCGAGGTGATGGCGCTCCATTTTTTCGCCTTCACCCGCTTCGGCCCAACGATTGAATTCCTGCTGAAGACGTTCCTCGGAAGTCGTGTGCTGATCAGCCAAATTGTTCTCCTTTGCGGACCTTCGTGTTCTCTGTGGTGAAGGGTTTAAAAGGCATCAACCACAAAGGACACGAAGTAGCACAAAGGATATGCTACATTTGCCTTCCTAATGGCTTCAAATCCGCAACCTCCGGCTGAACCTAAACCGGAACTCCTCTATTGCCCCAAGTGCGCTGCCGAAGTCTCCGATCCGCTGACCTGCGGCGATTGTTCTGTGGTCATCTGCCGACGCTGTGGTACTCCGCTCGAATCGGCAGACGAATTGGGGATGGGTTAGGCGATGGAAATTCCTGTCGCAACCCCGCCAGTTGTGAAAGGTGTCGCTGAGCCAACTCTGATTCGTGGCCTCACATTGCTCGATTCCGTCCTGCTGCTGGTCGGCGGGATTATCGGATCATCCATTTTTCTGACCGCAAAGGACATCGCCGGGCCCCTGCCTCACCCGATACTTTTTCTCTTGGTCTGGGTGCTCGGCGGCGTGATTTCCATGTGCGCCTGCTTCGCCTTCGCCGAACTGGGCACGATGTTCCCCGATTCCGGCGGACAGTATGTCTATCTGCGCGAAGCTTACGGCGACCTCCCGGCATTTCTTTACGGCTGGATGCTCTTCAGCGTGGCCAATGGTGGATCGATCGCCGCGCTTTCGGCAGGCTCGGCCGCGTACCTGGGCGGAATCGTCCCACGTATTTCGCAGGAGCACGTCGTTCTGTCCATCTCCGGACTCGTGGTAACGCGCGCTCACGTCGTGGCTTTGATCATGATCGCCGCGGTCACTTGGATCAACGTCGTGGGGCTGCGACGGGGCGCGTTGCTGCAGAACGTCGCCACCTGGGCCAAGTTTGGTGCGATGGCTGCCTTCGTGATTCTTGGATTTGCCATCGGCAAGGGGGATTGGCATCACTTCACCACACAAGAGTGGGGCACACTGCACGGTCTGACTTTGGGCATGAGCGCCGGTCACCTCCTCTCGGCATTCGGCGTCGCTTTGATCGCCGTATTCTGGGCCTACGACGGATGGGTCTATATCACCTGGGTGGCGGGTGAAGTCAAGGAACCGCGGCGCAATGTGCCCCTGGCGATGGTGCTCGGAGTTGTGATTGTCGGCGTTATCTACGTGGCTATGAACATGACCTATGTTTATGCGCTGCCGCTCACTGAAGTTGCGAAACATGAGACCATCGCCCACGCTGCTGCCGTCGCGCTATTTTCGCCCGCGGCCGCAGTGTGGCTCTCCGCGATGATTGCCGTCTCCTGCTTTGGTGCGATGGCCAGTTGCATTCTCAGCAGTGCGCGCGTGTATTACGCCATGGCGGTGGATGGCGTTTTCTTCCGCCGAATGGCGGAGGTTCACCCCAAATGGCGTACGCCCGCGTTTGCCCTGATCGGACAAGGAGTTTGGGCCGGAGTCCTCACCCTCAGCGGCCGCTACGATCAGCTTTACACCTACGTGATGTTCGGCATGGTGCTGTCATACACTCTGACTGTCGTCGGATTGTTCGTGCTGCGCTGGAAGCGTCCGGATACTCCCCGCGCCTATCGCTGCACCGGGTATCCGTGGCTGCCCGCCATTTACGTGCTCATCAGCGGGGCCTGGACATTGAATACGATCTTCACCCGGCCGTGGGAAGCGCTGGCAGGCACGACTATTGTGCTGATCGGCGTGCCTGGGTATTTGTACTGGAAACGGAGTGGGAGGAAGAGAAATCTCTGGGGAAATTCTACCAGGTAGGTGGCTTGTGAAATGTTCCTTTCCCATCGGTTAGCGTTGACCAATTGACATGCAGCGACATCGGATTGCCTTATCCGTTTGATGAATGTGGCGAACTGTTGCAATTGTTGGCTGTGGCGTCCGCTGTGTGGATTCAAGATTCCGACAGGAAGGCCGAGTTCCTTCCGAACGACCTTGCCAGGTTCGACAAGATCGGAATCATTCGTCACAAGTACTGCCACGTCGAAGGTATGATTGTATGCATCCCTTAACAAGTACGTCGCGATATTTACATCTGATCCCTTCTCCTCGGTTTTGTCCACCCACACCTGCTGCACTGGATTGCTACCCGTAAGAACCATATGAGCGGAGTGCGTTAGAAAATGTCCATAGTAGATCTTGAGATTGGGTATTGTGTGAAGAGCGCGCAGGTAGATTTGTTGACGCGTTGGGGCGTTAGGATCATGTGGACGAGAGCTTACTCGAGCGGTGAAGTACTTGATCTCGCAAATTGTGTCGTTAGGCAGCATCTGACGACACAGTTTTGCCAGGTCCAACCACCGATACGGGGTGTTCCTCACCGCTCCGTAGTAGAGATTGAAACCATCGATATATACATTAGCATTAGCCATCTTGTTATGAGTAACTTACATGGTAACGGGCACCTTCGACGACTTGACACACGTCACTATCGACACTAATCTAACCTTACGGCATCATCCCCCCTGTTCCTTCGGGAGCAGGGCGCGAGACCAACCCCTTACCGGGTTGGTCTCAATGCATCTAACCGGAAAGTTGGCGGGTCTAGACGTCAGACGCCCACTTTGCGGCCAAGCAAGAGTACGCTCGCCACGGCTCGATTCGCGTCCCGGCCAAGGAAACGGCGAATCGGGCCTTCGTGTTATGGCCTCGTGCACGGTGAGTGCCTTATGGACGAAGCTATCGGTCTCTCTTCATAGGATTCATTGACTGGCCTTTTCTTGAGCCGGCGCGAGTTCCCATTTCTTCGAATTACCACGCCTTTTAATCTTCTGTCGCTGCGAAAGAACTCCGATATCCTCTTTCACTAGGTCCTTGTTGATCGGAGCGACTACCCACGGGCACCTCTTGAGTTGCTCAACGATCTGGACGATTTGCAAGCCCGACTCGAAGTATTGGAGCAGATGAAGAAGGGCTTCGCGCCGCTGGGCTGCCAATTCACTCTTACCGAATATCGAGGGAGGTCCCCACAGAAAGCCCTTGTATAACACTCCGGCTGCCTCCGGTTTCACGAGTTCCCATCCTTCCTTCGTCCTGCGGATTAGCTTGTCATCCAGCCTGCTTCCAATGTTAGAGATTGATCCGCGAAGGACGTCTGGCAGCACGTTCATAACACGGTCATTAAGATCCTTAGCCCGCACTGGTCCTTTCGCGCTGCGAAGTATAGCCACCACAATGCTTGTGGGCGTCCCTTCCCTGTCGCGAATCGAAATCCAGTTTTGTTCGGCTTCTGGAGGCATAGGCGGTCGTTGAGGGGCGGAGACATGAGATGCCGTAGCCTTCTCCCCCGTGCGGTTCATTCCGAGAACTCGTTTAAGAACCTCTGGAAGCGCTATGTGGGCGTGCTCAAACAGCGTCTGACACTTCTTCGCCTGCTCGTAAAGGTCCAATAAACTGCGCTGAGCCTCTAGCTCCGCGTTGAAAAGATCGACTGTCATTGTGACACCCATTTATATCACTTGTCCCTCTTTTATGCAAGAGGACTGCATGGAAATCTATGATGGGGGACAGATGATACCGGCCCGTTGGTCTGAAACTTCTGCCGTTGAACTGCTTGGGATTCAAATTTGCTGAGTGTCCGTAAGATTCGCACGAGACGTTCAAGATGGCTTAGCGGAGCGCGTTAACGAGGACTCCTCCAGATTCGCTGGTCAGGGGGCCGTACAGCCCGGACCTCAAACCCCAGCCGCTACACTGGCACCGCTGTCTTCCTCGCCGGATTGAAGAATGGCGTCTTCACAATTTTCGCGGTTACCTTTTGCCGTATGGCTTCAATGGTGATTTCCATCTGCAGTCGGGTGCCGAGCTTCGAGTGCGAAGTTTCGATGCTGGCCAGCGCGATCATTTTCTTGAGCACTGGCGACCACGTGGTTGATGTCGCTTTGCCTACTTGCCTTTCGCCGCAGTAGACCGGAACCGCGACGCGCGAGGCCTGGCTGGGCGCGGCAGGAGTTAGACCGAATTTTTCGTAGCGCTCTTCCACCTCTGGCCAATCAATTTCAAGTCCCACAAACTGTCTGGCAACTCCTTGCTTCTGGTCCTGCTCCAGAGCTGCTTTGCCGATGAAATTCTCTTTATTGAGATGCACCATTTTGGCAAAACCAAGCTCGTAGGGAGAATATTTTTGCGACGCGATCAGGGCCTTCTTGCTGCTGGTGTAGTCAACCTCAATCAGCAGTAATCCGGCTTCGACGCGCGCCACGTCAAGCGCCAGCATGCCGGCAGCGTGAATGTCGAAGCGCTTCCCGGTCTCCATGACTGCGTCCCAGACTTTCACCGCTTCGTTCCAAGGCACCCAGACTTCATAGCCGAGGTCGCCCGTGTATCCGGTGCGCGAGATGTCGACGGGAACGCCTGCGATTTTGCCGTGAGTCACGCGGAAATATTTCAGATTCGCGATGTCCGCTTCCACCACCGACTTCAGCAGCTTGCCGGAAGTTGGTCCCTGCAACGCGAGTGCGGCAATTTTTTCCGAGATGTCTTCGATCTGCACGTCCATGTTGGTGCCGTTCTGGCGAAACCAGCGCAGGCTGGGGTCGGCGGCCGTCCAGCGATATTTGTTCTCTTCGAGACGGGTGACAGTGCCATCGTCGATGACTTTGCCCTGTTCGTCGCACCAACAGCAATAAATCACCTGGCCGACGGAGACTTTCTTGATGTCGCGGGTGATCACGCGGTTCACCAGTTTGGTCGCGTCTTTGCCAGTTATCAGATATTTGTACAGCGGCGAGATGTCGATCAGCGCTGACGCGTTGCGGATGGCGTTGTACTCGTGCTCGTGATGCACTTCGTAAACGCTGACTGTGTAGTATCCCGACCACTCGCGGTAGTTCAGGCTTTGACAGAGCGGAAAAGTTCTTTCGTGAAACGCAGTTCCAACCGGCACAGGGCTACCTCGATTTTCTATCCAGGCAGAGACGTTGCTTGCAACGTCCCCCGCAGGCTGGATTATATGCAGCGCCGAAGGCTCGCGGCAAACCGAACAGGTGTCAGGTGTGACTCGAAGTCAAAGATTCGCGAGTAACGTGCAGACAAGAGACGCGCCGCCCCGGTAGAATGTGAAGTCCTTTTCCTGGCGTTCATCTCAGGAATCCTGAACAAGCGCAGCGTCGGCATCTTGCTGGATGTCCCTCGGGGATTAGCTTGAGAAGTTTATGACTACTTCAAACAGTTCGAAATACGACGTGATCGTGATCGGCGGAGGCCACAACGGCCTGGTTAACGCCGCTTATCTGGCGCGCGCGGGGAAAAAGGTTCTTGTGCTTGAACGCCGCTACGTGCTCGGCGGAGCTGCTTGCACCGAAGAGGTCTTTCCCGGCTTCAAATTCTCGGTGTGCTCGTACGTGGTTTCACTGCTGCGGCCGGAGATCATTCGCGACCTCGACCTACCCCGTCACGGATTGGAAATCCTGCCGCTCGACGGCACTTTCACTCCGATGCCGAATGGCGATCACTTGTGGCGGGTGAATGACCACGGAAAAACCCATCGCGAGATCGCACGCCACTCCAAGACCGACGCCGAAGCTTATGACGAATTTGGCAAGGCGATGCAGGTCATGTGCCGCTTCGTGAAGCCCATTCTCAGTATGGTGCCGCCCGATCCAGCGACGCTGAATCCCAAGGAATTGATGAAGTTGCTCTTCCTCGGCCGCCGCTTTCAGGGCCTCACCAGCGAGGACAAATACAACCAGGTTCAGTTGATGACCATGAGTGCAATCGACTTCCTGGATCAATGGTTCGAGACCGATGTGCTGAAAGCAACCATGTCAGCTTCCGGGATTATCGGCACCTTCCTCGGTGTTCGTTCCCCCGGAACGGCCTACGTGCTGCTCCATCACTACATGGGAGAAATCGACGGCGCGTTCCGGTCGTGGGGATTTGCTCGCGGTGGCACCGGCGCGATTTCCAGTGCCATCGCGGACGCCGCGCGCGAGGCTGGAGTTGAAATCCGCACCGAGGCACCGATTGCTCAAATCATCGTGAAGAACGGCAAAGCAAAGGGTGTGGTGCTGGCGAGCGGAGACGAGATTTACGCTGACATTGTCTCTTCCAGCGTCGACCCACGACTTACGTTTGTGAAGATGATCGAAAAAGGCAATCTGCCGGACGACTTTCTCGAAGAGATCAATCGTTACAAATTCCGCGGATCGTCTGGCAAAGTGAATCTCGCGCTCGATGCCCTGCCGAATTTCAAGGCGATGCCCGGACCGGGCGCTCATTTGCGAGGCGCGATTTCGATCTCGCCCAGCGTCGAATACATGGAGCGGGCATACGACGACGCCAAATATGGCAATTTTTCGCGGCGTCCCTACATTGACATGGTGATTCCCACGCTGACTGATCCCTCAGTCGCGCCGCCGGGAAAGCACATCCTCTCCTGCTTCGTGCAATATGCGCCCTACAAGCTACGGCCCGGCCTCAACTGGGATGATCAGAAAGAAGCTTTCGGCAACAACGTGATCAACACTATCGCCGAATACGCGCCTAACATCAAAGACATCATTTTGTACAAGCAGGTGGTGACGCCGCTTGATCTCGAACGCGAATGGGGCTTGTCAGAGGGCAACATTTTTCAGGGCGAACTCTCACTTGAACAACTTTTCTTCTTGCGTCCTGTGCCGGGATACGCGCAATTCCGCACGCCGATCAAAAACCTTTACATGTGTGGATCGGCCACGCATCCGGGCGGCGGAATTATGGGTGGGCCGGGACGGTTGGCCGCGCTCGAAATTCTCAAAGACTTTAAGGGAGCGGCCTAACTCATGCCGGGCGAGCGCGATGTCGTCATCATTGGCGGGGGCCACAATGGGCTGGTCACCGCGTTTTATCTCGCCAAAGCCGGATACAAGCCACTAGTGCTGGAGCGTCGTGCCGAACCGGGTGGCGCCGCGATCACCCAGGAATTTCATCCCGGCTTTCGCTGCTCTATTCTCGCGCACGCGGCGGGGCCGCTTCGCCCAGACATTGTCCGCGATATGCAATTGGAGAAGCACGGACTCAGGCTAATCACGCCGGATGTAGGCGTGGTCGCGCTGTCGCCGGACGGGCGGGCTCTGATTCTCTACAACGATGTCAAGAAATCCGTGCCGGAGATCGGCAAGTTCTCCCAGAAAGACGCTGCGAAATATCCGGAATTTCAGGCATCGCTCGCTAAGGTGAGCAAGGTGATCGGTGAAGCTCTCGCGCTCGCGCCGCCTAACATCGACCATCCGAACCGCGGCGATTTGTGGGGCATTCTACAGACCGGACGCTCTATTCGGAATTTGGGTAAGAAAGACATGTATCGGCTGCTACGTTGGGGGCCGATGGCGGTGGCGGATCTGGTCGCCGAATACTTCGAGACTGAATTGCTTCGTGCCACTGTGGCGGCTCGCGGTATCTTCGGAACTTTTCTCGGCCCGTGGTCGGCAGGCACCAGCCTGGTTCTTCTCATTCGTGCCGCTGGAGATACGCATCCCGCGGGCTCGGCTTGTTTCGCGCAAGGCGGAATGGGGTCCATAGCAGAGGCTATGGCATCAGCCGCCACAAATGCGGGCGCTGAAATTCGCAGTGGGGCCGAGGTCATTGAGGTTCGCGTGAAGGACGGTGTTGCCACCAGCGTGGTGCTTTCGACGGGCGAGGAGATTAGCGCTAAGGCGATCATCTCGAACGCCGACCCTAAGCGGACGTTGTTGAAGCTGGTCGACCCCGTTCACCTCGCGCCTGATTTCGTGATGAAGCTGCAGCACTATCGCATGCCGGGAACAGTGGCGAAGGTCAACCTCGCGCTTTCCGGTCTTCCTGAGTTCCCCGCTTTGAAGGGCGCGAGCGATACTAGCGTTCTCGCCGGACGCATCCACATTGGTCCGGAGATTGACTATTTGGAGCGTGCTTTTGACGAATCGAAGTATGGAAACTTTTCCAAGCAGCCCTACCTGGAGATTGCGATTCCTTCGATCACCGATCCATCGCTTGCCCCCGCGGGCAAGCACGTAATGTCGATCTACATGCAATATGCGCCCTACAAGCTCAAGGGCAGCGATTGGGATAACCAGCGGGTGGCGCTGGGCGACACCGTGGTCAAGACGCTTGCGCAGTATGCGCCGAAACTTCCGGAGTTGATTCTGACCCACCAGATCATCACGCCACAGGATCTCGAGGATACTTACGGACTCACGGGCGGGCACATTTTCCACGGAGAACTCGCGCTCGACCAGTTCTTCACCATGCGTCCGTTGCTCGACTGGGCTCGGTATCGCACCCCGATTCAGAATTTGTATCTGTGTGGTTCGGGGACTCATCCGGGGGCAGGGTTGACCGGGGGATCAGGAGCAAATGCGGCGCGGGAGATATTGAAGGATTTGAAAAAATAGTCCTCGCCTTTGGACTAGGCTCAACGCAAAAGCATTCTTTGTGTACCTTTGTGTCCTTTGTGGTTAAGGCCGCCGGGACGGCGGCGCTGCAGATGAAGAACTCCGCTGTACTTCTGATTAGCTGTCCTGACCGCAAAGGCGTTGTCGCGACGATCTCCGATTTTGTCTTCCGGCACAATGGCAACATCCTGCATGCCGATGAACACGCGGACGAAGGTTCCAACCTGTTCTTAATGCGCGTGGAATTTGATCCTGCCGAGTTTGATATCGATCTCGCAAATTTCTCCCGTCATTTCACTCCTATCGCCGAGAAATTCGAGATGCACTGGCGTCTTGCCCGGTCAAACTATCGCCAGAAGATGATCATTCTGGTTTCAAAGTACGACCATTGTCTGGTGGATTTGCTTTATCGTCACAAGAGCGGCGAATTGGCGTGTGACATCCCGCTGATTATTTCGAACCACGCGGACAACCAACCCATCGCGAACTTCTACGGAATCCCCTACATCACGATTCCGGTTCCGAAAGATAGCAAGCGGCAAGCGGAGGAGAAAATCCTGGGCCTGTTGCAGGAGCACAATCCCGATTTCATGGTGCTGGCGCGCTACATGCAGATTCTCTCCAATGAATTCGTGAACCGCTATCCGCAGCGCATCATCAACATCCATCACTCGTTTTTGCCTGCTTTCGTTGGGGCTAAGCCTTATCATCAGGCGTTTACTCGAGGGGTGAAGCTGATCGGCGCGACCAGCCATTACGTCACCGAAGTCCTAGACGACGGTCCCATCATCGAGCAGGATGTGGTCCGAATCTCGCACCGTGATTCACTCGACGATCTGCTGCAGAAAGGCCGCGACCTGGAAAAGGTTGTGCTCTCGCGTGCGGTGCGCTGGCACATCGAAAACCGGGTTCTGCTCTACGGGAATAAGACCGTGGTTTTCGACTAGCAATTCGTGGACGAATCCTTTCCTAAGGTTGCCAAAATCTTGCCGCCGTGGCACCATTTTCACACTCCCGTAACAATTCTTGGGTATAGTTGCGACCTTCAGGGTGTTCCTTTTCAATTTATCTCGCACTTTGAAGGAGCCCCATGGCCACCGCAGCGACATCGGTTCTGGATTCAAAACTGCACAAGTCCCCGGGAAACTTGGAATGGCTATTTTTGGAGGAGTGCTGCTGATCGGTATCTCCTATGCCGCCGTCAACTTAGTCTCTGACCTTTCCGGTTTCCACTGCGCATCAATCTTGCCATATCTGCTATTGATCTTGGCCTTGTTGGTTGCCTTGGGATTTGAGTTCGTTAACGGCTTTCATGATACTGCCAATGCCGTGGCCACCGTGATCTACACCCATTCGCTGGAGCCTCACATTGCGGTCGTCTGGTCGGGATTTTGGAACTTTCTGGGCGTGCTGACCTCGAGCGGCGCGGTGGCATTCGCCATCGTGTCACTGCTCCCTGTGGAACTGATCCTGCAAGTAGGGAGCAAAGGCGGATTTGCCATGGTGTTTGCGCTTCTGATGGCCGCGATCATCTGGAATCTCGGAACCTGGTATTTCGGATTGCCCGCATCCAGTTCTCACACCATGATCGGTTCGATTATCGGAGTCGGCATCGCCAATCAATTGCTTTCTCCGAAGACCGGAACCAGTGGCGTGGATTGGGGCCAGGCAACGAATATCGGCAAGTCGCTGTTGCTTTCTCCGCTGGTCGGTTTTGGCGTGGCTGCACTGCTCCTGTTGCTCTCCAAGGCGTTGCTGAAGAACAAGAAATTGTACGAAGCCCCGGAAGGCACCGAACCGCCGCCGTTCTGGATTCGTGCTCTGCTGGTTCTCACCTGCACCGGCGTAAGCTTTGCCCACGGATCGAATGACGGACAAAAGGGCATGGGACTGATCATGCTGATTTTGATCGGCACGGTTCCCACGGCCTACGCGTTGAATCACGCCGTGACCGCCAGGCAATCCGAGGACTTTATTGCCGTATCCCAACAATCGGCGACGGCGCTCAGCCATTATGTGTCGTCCGATGCTGTCATTGGCGACCCCCGCGACGAAGTTACCGATTACATTCGTACCAAGAACTTCACGCCCAACACCATGCTCGCAATGCGGGAATTGGTCACCGACATTGGCAATGAGATGGCGCTGTATAAGGAACTCCGCAACGTACCCGCCGACCGCGTTCGCAACTTCCGGAACGATATGTACATCGTCAGCGAAGCTCTCCGATTAATGAAAAAGAGCGGCCAGCCGCAGATCTCCGCGGCGGATGATGCCGTGCTCGTCAACTACAAGAAACATCTGGATGCCGCCACCCGATTCATCCCCGGATGGGTCAAAGTCGCAGTCGCGATGGCACTCGGTCTCGGAACCATGGTTGGCTGGAAGAGAATCGTGATCACGGTGGGAGAAAAGATCGGCAAGGACCATTTGACCTACGCTCAGGGCGCCGCTGCCGAAATTACCGCGATGTTCACGATCGGAGCTGCGGATTGGTTCGGCATGCCCGTGAGCACGACGCACGTCCTTTCCTCGGGCGTCGCTGGCACGATGTACGCGAACCACTCCGGTCTGCAGTGGGCGACCGTGCGTAATCTTCTGTTGGCGTGGGTCCTGACTCTTCCCGTGGCGATGCTGCTGTCCGGGTTGCTCTTCTGGGGATTCCGCCACATTTTCTGAGATTTTAGGGAATGAGGGCCTGCTTCCGAGTTCTGGGGGGCGAGGAGTCGGGATGGCGGGCTATCGTGCTCTGTGAAACCGCGATCGAATTGCGAATCCTCACGCAACCAACTTCGATCGTGCAAATCACTCTTGCGTCCCGAACAGTCGTTTGGTATATATGTGTGCCGCATTCATAGCAGCTAAACGCGCGAGGAGAAAAAGGTCGAATGGATCTCTTTCATCGCAAGCTACAGGGCAAAGGTAAGGACACGCCGACTGGCCGTGACTGCCAGTTCTGCTATCGGGCTGACCCGGATTTCACCAAACGAGACCCCATGGATCGGTTGGTTCTATCGAAGTTGGATGACACTGCCGCCGCCCATCTCACCGAGGATGGATACGTCAAACATCGCATAGCCGAACTGTTGAAGAAGCGCGCTTTGGTCGCATCGACGTCGATCTCGCGAATCAGCCTGGGACTTCGATGGGATTAAGCGGTTGGAAACAAGCCGGTTAGCGCGTCACATAGAGCTGTGATCCCTGTGCATGACGGCCGCGCTTATCCGATACAATGATTCATTGTGAATATTAATACTTTACCATCCAGCCAGTATTCCGTCGAACTCCACGAAGTCTGCGACCAACTCCAGAGTATGGGCTATGCGCGATCCAAACGGATCCGCATTTATGGTCAGGAATTTGAGGCAGTTTCCAATCCGTTCCCTATTGGGGACGGATTGCTATCCGGGCTTTTTCCAAGCGAGAAACGCAGGCTCGGACGCTGCAGCTTCCGCTGCCGGTTGTGCAAATGGTGACCAGACAAAAACGCAAGAAGATAGCCTAGCGTTTTCTCAGGCGATGGTTTCAGATCCACTTCGAGGTGCATATCTCTGCATCGCCATGTCCACGATTTCGCCGATCAGTTCGGTGTAGGAACGGCCGGAGGCCTTGGCGGCCATGGCAAATTCCTGCTTGCTTGAGAGCCACGGATTGGGGTTGGCCTCAATCACATACACTTCGCCTTTTGGCGTCAGCCGCATGTCGATCCGGCCGTAGTCCCGCAACTTGACCGCGTGATACGCCGCCAGCGCCAGTGTCTTGCAGTCGGGTAATGGTCTCCTCGTCCAGATCGTGGCCAGATGTGACTTGGTCAGCTTGTGGGCCTGCGTATCTTTTTCGAATTTCACGTCGTAGCTGGCGATCTTTGGAGTACCTTTCGGCAAGCGCGAAAGGTCGAGTTCGACCAGCGGCAGCGTTTGAGCATGCTCGTAGCTGCCCAGAATGGCGGCATAGATCTCGCGGCCTTCAATGTACTCCTCGATCAGCGCCGGCGAGTCGAACTCGTTCTGAATGTATTCCACCCGCTCCATCAGTTCTTTTACGCTGCTCACCACTGCGTCGGCGCTGATGCCGATGGAACCGTCCTCCGAGACCGGCTTCACGATCAGTGGGAACGAGATGTCATGGGCGTGCTCGATCCGGCCGCGGTAGGAGGTTGCAAAGAATGGCGTCTTGATGCCGTGGAAGGCAAACATTTTTTTCGCCGTCCCTTTATCCTGCGCCAGGAAATGCGCATGCGGGCCGCCGCCGGTGTACGGAATTTCCAGTAGGTCCATATAGGCCGCGACGTTCATTTCCTTGGTGTCATCGCCGGCAAAGGATTCGGTCAGATTGAACACCAAGTCCGCCTCGCACTTGGCCAGTGCAGTCAGGCACGGCGGACGACCGTCCAGCACTTGATAGAACGGCTCATGACCGAGTTTCTCGAGAGCTTCGAAGATTTCTTCCCGGTCTTCTTTCTCGGTTGCTCTTGTTTTGCGTTTTGGTTTCTTCTTGCGCGCGAAGTCTTCTGCTCCACGACCTCGGCGGCACCGTTTCGTCTCCCCAGACGTCGTACAGCACCGCCACTTTCAGCTTCGCGCCGGTCATTTCGGCCTCCAGCTTCTGAAATCATAGTTCTTCGTCGCTCCTCATGGATGCACAAACTTTCCTCGGGCCATGTAATTCATGGCCAACGCCGTCACATAAACCGTGATCTGAATCAATGCTCCGGCTCCCGGCCGGTATCGGCAAACAAATCCAGCTCCCCGATCCTCTTCTCGATCACTTCGATCAACTTCTTGATCAGCGGCCGCTGCGCTCCTGTCCAGTAGGCGACTTTGTCCACCACCGCTTTCCGCTGCTGATGCAGAAATTGCGCGCCGGAGTCGCCGTTTTGCGCCGCTTCGACGCGTCGAAGATATCCCGCAAGTCGGTGTCCAGCGCCAGTCCCCCAGCGGAATTCATCGTTGGTCCGCCGGTAGAATTCGGCGACGGTGATTTCCATCTCGTCAACCGTCATGTCGGTCCGCCGCGGCGGCGAACCGGATCGGTGTTGCCCAATTCTCGGGCGATCCGGTTCATGTAACGCAACTTCGCCATCGCGCCCCAACCGCGATAGCGCTTGCGCCATGCCGAACGCGGGGTCAGCCACACTGCAAAAGTTTCGGCGAAATCTTCGTCGGGATGTTTCTGCGCATACCATCCTGCCAGATAGCGCACATAATTTCGCGAGAACGGAACAGGCCGATAGTTGTCGTGATAAGGCCGGCGGAACGGCCCGAAAACTGCTTCCACTCCGCCGTACGATGAAGCTTGTAAGCGTAGTTAAAAGCGTGCCCGGCCTCATGCCGCAGGTACATCATGATCTCGCGCGCGTCTTCGAGATCGTTGGTTTGCTTTTCCAGTTGCGCCAGTCCGGCGTCCGCCAGATAAAAAGGAATTCCGATCACCGGCTCTCCCGACGGACATCCCCACTCGTCGGTGAGATAGCAGGGCGGACGAAACTTCATCAGCCGTTTTTGTTCCAGTTCCGATACAACTGCTGCACGAAACGCTCCAGCGGGGAGCCTTCAATTTTCAGACCCAGTTCGCGAATAGGCTTGTCCAGGATCTCCTGCAACCCCGGCCGTGATGTTTCGGTTTCCTGCACCTATCTTAAGATGTCAATTTAGATTAAGTCGCGAAACAAATGGGGGAGAGGAAGGGACAGTCTGCTCTAATTGTAAATATTATCAAATTGCACATGCCTGGTTCGTAGATCACGGCAGATCACAACTAAAGATAATCCTATCCCCAACAAGCCTGGATTTGCTGCGCTTCACGTACATAAGTATCATGTTATCAAGTATATGCATTCTCCTGCAGTAACATCCACGTAGACCCGGACGCCTCGTCCGGGCGCCCAAGAGGCTCAGTCATGGATTGTGTTAATAAAATTAGCACGCGTTCGGACTAAAAATTCTGATTCTTGCACCACACATCGGCTTGCCACATCTATTCAGAAAGTCATGTTTGACAGTTACTGGAGCGCGCCCTAGAATCGACGCCATGATGTTTGACCAGTACCAGAAGAACTCCGACTGTATGTGCTGTTGTACTTGTTGTCGCGCAGCCGTGTCTTCTGGCGCGGGGAGGTTGCTGACCTAGAGATTTCTTAGTTCCAGCACTTATCGAACCCACCGCCAGTAGAAAGCGACGGTGGGTTTTTCTTTTTATGGCACAAACTGGAACTATAAAGAGACGAAGGCACAACGAGTCGACGCCTGAAGAGGGGAGAAAAATCCTGGGAGCAGCTCGACGATATCCGCGATTCGCGAATCCGGCTTCGCTTCGACCCCCCCCGAATGGCTGGGCACCTACTTCCGCTGGTGGGGCCTTTCCACGCAGGGTGACGGCAGGCGTAGTCGGTGGACAAGGCGGCGAAGGCAAGGCACTTCCCTGCTTCATGCTCCGCATCCGCATCCCCAACGGCATTCTGAATTCTTCCCAACTTCGGACCATCGCAGAATTATCCGAACGCCATGCTCGCGGAATCGCCGATCTTACGGTGCGGCAAAACATCCAACTCCACTGGATCACCATCGAAGCGCTTCCGGAGATTCTTGAGGCGCTCTGGCAATGCGGCTTGAACACCATGGGAGCCTGCGGCGATGTCACACGAAATGTCACCGGTTGCCCAGTCGCGGGTGTGGATGCCGACGAGATCTGTGATGCCTCGCCTCTCGCGCTCGCCGCGAATCAGATGCTTGCCGGCAATCCCGATTTTTACAATCTGCCCCGCAAGTTCAAGATCTCGATTACCGGATGCCGCGTATGGTGCGCCTATCCGGAGATCAACGATATCGGCCTGACCGCGATAACCCGAACATTGAACGGAAAACCGGAAACTGGTTTCTCGTTGCGCGTTGGCGGAGGGCTCTCGGCCGAACCCCATCTCGACCGTCGTCTCAACGCATTCGTGCGCTGGAACCAGGTTCAAGCGGTCAGCAAGGGCATCGCAGAACTATTCGCGAGTCGAGCCAATTGCGCGAGCATCGGGAG